>NC_021658.1:3610000-4322500 GCF_000418325.1 Sorangium cellulosum So0157-2 | reverse complement strand
CCGGCCCGCCGCGTTGGCGTCCGGGCAACCAGGGAGGGCGGAGGATACTCAGCGAATGGGAACGGTCAACAGCATTTTTCCGCCCCGCTCGTTCGGATCGAACCCGCCGCGCTTTTAAGGGATTTCACCACCTGGGCGGGCAGCTCCGCTCGTTCACTCGCCTACCCGCTCCCATCCCTCACGTTTCCGGGTGCTCGTCCGCGAACCAGCGCCCCATGCGCTCGCGGACGAGCAGCATCTCTGCGCCGCTCGGCAGCCGGATCCTGAACCCCTTCTCGCGCGGCCCGAGGCCCACCATCGAGCCCATCACCTCGATCGGCTGCCAGCCGCCGGCGCCGCGGAGGCGGGCAGGGCGGCCCCGATCCGAAGCCTCGGTCTCGACGTCGACGCAGTACCAGCGCGTGGTCCGCGACGTTGCCCAGCCTGCCTCGGCGCAGAGCCGCGCTTCGGCCTCCTGCAGCGCGCGATGGGACGCCGCGAACGCTGCCCGCGGGTGCAGCACGAGGACCAAGGCGTAACCCGGTTGCAGCTGCCGAACGATGTAGCTCCGGCGGTGGGCGCGCACCGTGATCTGGCGCGGCGCGCCGAGGGGCGAGCCGGCGGCCTCGGCCAGCACGATCTGCCAGTGGGCCGCCGTGACCTTCACGTCGAAGGGATCGAGCCGGCCCGCATAGTCGATGGTCTCCCCCTCGAAATCCACGAGCGCGGCGGCATGCGCGCCCGGAATCGCGCACAGGAGATCCTCGAGGATCGAGGTGAACGAGGAGGGCGCCTGGTCGCGTGGCAGCCCGCACTGGCTCCGCTTACGAGCTCCGTTGCGCGAGGTCGTCATGGCTCGATCCGAACGAGCTCGAGCAGCGCGTCGACGCCGCCGACGATCCTCGGCTCGCGCCGCAGCACCTCGAGGAGCTTGGCCTGGGCGGCGCGCGCGCGCTCGGTCACGACCTCGTCGCGCACCAGACCGCGTCGCTCCTCGACAGGTACCACCTGCGCCGGGATGCGTTCGAGGAGCATGATGACGTGCACGCCGAACGACGACGCGACCGGCGCGCTGAGGTCTCCGCGCGCGTTCAGCGCCGCCGCCGCACGCGAGAACTCGACGTCGAAATGCTGCGGCGCTGGGCTGAGCACGCGGCCCGCGGCCGTCACCGGCGGGAGCGCCTCCGCGACGACCTCGAGGCCATCCGCGGGCACGCCCTTCGCGGCGCGGATGAACGCGTCGGCGGCCGGATCGCCGGGAGGTTGCCGCGGCCCCGCGGCCGGCGGCGGCTCGGAGCCCCGGGCGACCTCGCGCGAGGACAGCACCGCCGCCCGGATCGCGTCGGCGAGCGCCCGCGCCTTGTCACGGGTGCCCTCGCCGGCGTCCGCTGAGAGCCTCACGACGGCGTGCACGGTGCGGTATCCCTCGGGTCGATCGAGGTCGAGCCAGTGCCGTTCGGTCGCCGCGCGCAGCTCGTCGTCCGTCACGGGGCCGGCGCTCTCCGCCTCGTCTTTCAGTCGGTGGAGCAGGCGACGGGCGAGCACCGCGCTGATGTCGCGCTGCACGCCCGCATCGCGCTCGAGGCCGCGGTCGCGCGCAGCGGCGGCGAGGAGCGCGTCGCGGACCGCCGCGTCCCGGGCCTGCGCCGGCGAGATGTGCTGCGCTGCCGCGATGCGAGCCACCGACGCGACGGAGATGTCGAGCGCGCCCACGCGCGCCGCCACGTCGGCCGGAAGCGGCGCCGCCCCCCGCGCGGACGTCGACGAGGCAGCCCAGGCCGCGCACGCGCACAGGCACGCGACGGCCGCGATCCCTCGGCGCCCAGGGCTCACGCGCTGCCCCCACGGGGGCGAAGGATCTCCGTGGACGCCTTGAGCGAGAGCCCGCCGATCACCAGGAGGTAGATGGCCTTGAAATCCTGGCGATCGCCGAGCGCATGGACCCCGAAGGCGAAGGAGAACGCGGCGGCGACGAGGAGCAGAATCGCGAAGACATCGACAGCACGGGACACGCGCGTGAGTGTAACGCGATTTGACGTGGAACCGGCGGAGATGCGGGGACGCTGCCCTCGGTGAGCGGCGGCCGGGCCGCTGCTCAGCGCAGCATCATCACGACCGCCCCCAGGACGGCGAAGACGATCAAGACCAGCAGCTGCCGGACGGCGCGGTGGGTGAGCCGCCGCGCGCCGGCCGTGTATCGGCGGCCGCGGGCGACCGCGACGCCGGAGGCCGCGGTGATCAGGGCGACGGCGCAGGCCACGGCGACGGCCTGGGCCAGGAGGGCGCGATCCGGGTCCCGGACCCGCCACGCGAGCACGAGGATGGCGAGGCTCACCAGCGCGCCGAACGCGACGATCACGGCGGCGAGCGGCGGCAGATGGGCCCGAGGCTGCAGGAGGGGGACGTCCGGGTCCGGCTCCGGCTGGCGTCGCGCCTCCCAGCGGTCGCGCCAGGAGAGCGCGAAGAGGCCCCAGGCGATCCCGCCGATGGCCGCCCGGACCGGGTCGAGGCGGGACGGCTGAAGGGAGGGTGCGGCGAGCAGCCACGTCAGCGTGACGAGCGCCAGGAAGGCAGAGATGCCGAGGTGCCGCGCCGCCCGGCGGTGGGAGGCGGCGAGCAGCGGCGCGGCGATGCCGCACAGGAAGGCGAGCGTGGCGGCAACGCTGGCGGACACGGGCGCACCGCGGCCAAACCCGGCAGGAGCGACCGTGATCATCCAGGCGACGACCGCCGCCAGCAGCGCCTGCGGGGCGCGCCCCTCCCCGAGGCCCAGGCGCGCCGCTCCGGGCTGCGCCGTCTCGGGGCCATCCGCGGCGGACGGTCCATCGCCCCTGCGCGCCGGCGTTCCGCCGCGCTCGTCGGGCGCAGACGCGCTCGCCTCCGCCTCGCGCGGAGCGCCGATCGAGATCGCGCCGGGAGCCTCCGTGCTCATGCGCGAGCCGCTAGGCCAGGTTTCTGAGCAAGTGGCCCACGGGCAACACCTCCGGCGCCGGCGCGTCGGCGCCTGCCTGGCTGCTCGCGCTCCCCTCTTCCCGGGCGACCTCGAGCCCGAGGCGCTTCCAGAGGCCCGTGTCGAAGAGGTGGCTCGGGCGCACGTTGCCGAGGGCGGCGAGCATGTTCTGCCGGGTCCCGGGGTGGCGCTCGTCGAGCTCCGCGAGCAGCCGGCTCACCGCCTTGCGCTGGAGGTTCTCCTGCGACCCGCACAGATCGCAGGGGATGATGGGGAAGCGCTCCTCCGCGGCGAACGCGGCGAGCTCGGCCTCGGCGCAGTAGATCAGCGGGCGGATCACGACGTTGTCGCCGTCGTCGGAGATGAGCTTCGGCGGCATGGATTTCAGCTGGCCGGCGAAGATCAGGTTCAAGAGCAGCGTCGTCACGGCGTCGTCGCGGTGGTGGCCGAGGGCGATCTTCGAGCACCCGAGCTCGCGCGCGACGCGGTAGAGGATGCCTCGCCGCAGGCGGGAGCACAGCGAGCAGTACGTCTTGTTCTCGGGGATCTTCTCGGTGACGATCGAGTAGGTGTCCTCGGAGATCATCCGGAACTCGTGGCCACCCGCGGCCATGTAGTCGGACAGGAGGTGCCCGGGATAGCCAGGGTGTCCCTGGTCGATGTTGACCGCGATCACGCTGAACCGGACCGGCGCGCGGCGCGCGAGGTCGATGAGGAGCGCGTGCAGCGCGTAGCTGTCCTTGCCCCCCGAGACGGCGCAGAGGATCCGATCGCCGTCGGCGATCATGTCGAAGTCGGTGATGGCGCGGCCCATGGCGCGCGCGAGCTTACGGCGGAGTTGCACGGTTCAGCCGGTGAAGCCTTCGATGAGGCGGAGGAAGGTAAGCACGCCGTGACCCGTCCCGCCCTTGGAGAAGATGCCGTAGGGCTTGCTCGCCATGGACGGGCCGGCGATGTCCACGTGGGCCCAGGGGACGTCCCCCACGAACTCGCGCAGGAACAGGGCCGCGGTGATCGCCCCACCCCAGCGGTCGGCCGTGTGCTTGATGTCGGCCCAGTCGCTCTTCAGGCCGTCGCGGAGCTCATCGACCAGCGGGAGCTGCCACATCGACTCGCCCGCCGCCTTCGCGGCGCCCCGCAGGCGATCCGCGAGATCCTCGCGGTTCGAGAAGAAGCCCGACACCGTGGGCCCGAGGGCCACGACGCAGGCGCCCGTGAGGGTCGCGTTGTCGACGATGAGGTCCGGCTTGAGCGCGCGCGCATAGGCGAGGCAGTCGGCGAGGACGAGGCGCCCCTCGGCGTCGGTGTTGATGATCTCCACCGTCTTGCCGTCGAGGGAACCGAAGATATCGCCCGGCCGGTAGGCCGCGCCGTCGGGCATGTTCTCGGCCGCGCCGACGATGCCGTGGACCTCGACGCTCGGCTTGGCGGCCGCGACGGCGGCCATGAGCGCGATCACGTTCGCGGCGCCGCCCATGTCGCCCTTCATCTCTTCCATGCCCGGAGCGGGCTTGATGCAGAGGCCGCCGCTGTCGAACGTCAGCCCCTTGCCCACGAAGACCAGCTTCCCCTTCGGCTTGCCGGGAGGCGCGTAGATCATGTGGACCAGCCGAGGGTCCCGCGCGCTCCCCTGCCCCACCGCCATGATGAGCTTCATGCCCCGCTTGTTCAGCGCGGCCTTGTCGAACACCGTCACCTTGAGGCCGTGCTGCTTGCCGACCTCCGCGGCGACGCGCGCGAGCGCCTCCGGATACATCTCGTTCGGCGGCTCGTTGACGAGGTCGCGCGCGACGCAGATCGCCTCGCCGACCTGCTGGCCGAGCGCGACGGCGTCGCGCGCCGCCTTGCCCGCCTTGCCCTCGACCACCACGGTGCCGCGCGCGAGCCCGAACTTGGGCACGCGATCGCCCGTGAAGTAGCGGGTGAACCGGTAGGACCCGAGCACGAGGCCCTCGGCGGCAGACCGCTCCGCGCGCTCGACGCCGGACGGCACCACGACCGCGACGCTCTCGGCGCGCACGCCGTTGGCGAAGCGCGCCCCCTTCGCCGCGAGCAGCCGGACATCGACGTCGGCGAGCTTGCCGGCCCCGAGCCCGAGCAGCAGCACGCGGCCAGGCTTCAGCGCACCGCGCGTCGTGAAATCGACGCTCTGATCCTTCTTCCCCGTGAAGTCGTCACGCTTGACCTGGTGGGCCACGGACTCGCCAAGCGCCTCCACGAGCCTCGCGAGCACGCCCTCACCCGTCGAAGCGCCTTCAGGCACGCCGATGACGAGGACGTCGACGGCGAGGCTCAGCGGGTCTGACGAGGCGAGGTTCACTTTGATCGGCATGCGGTCTCCTGAGCCCGGACGGGGGGGTGTATCCAGCGCGGCATCTAATCACGAAGGGCTAACCCCGTCGACGTGGACGATGCCGCAGGCGGTCGGCCCGAGGCGCGGGGGAGCACGCCTCCCGGGCGCCGGAAGCGCGCTCCCGGGCGCGGCGGAGGCGCGCTCCCAGGCGCGGCGGAGGCGCGGCGCCGCTCGGCGGCCGGCAACGACGGGGCGCCGCGGCGCCTCTGTGGCGGCCCCGCGGCGCCTCCGCCGGGGTGCCTCGTGCGGCGACGCTCACGGGGACGGCGGTCCGAGCGTCCCGCCCCGAGCGCCGGATCGATGGGCTTCAGCGCCCCGACCTGTAGATGTGGATGACGTCGGCGAGGAGCTCCAGCGCCTCGGCGCGCGGGCGCTGGAACGCGTTGCGCCCCATGATCGAGCCGAAGGAGCCGCCCGCGGCCATCTCGCGCACCTCCTCCAGTACGGCGTCCGTCGCCTTGGACTCGCCGCCCGAGAAGATCACCACGCGCCTGCCGTTGAAGGTCGCCTGCACGACGTGGCGGACCCGCTCGGCGAGCGTCTGGATGGGGATGCCGAATTTTTCGTACATCTTTCTCGCCTCCTCCTGCTCGATATGAGCCGTCGGCGGCTTGACCTTGATGATGTGCCCGCCGAGCTGAGCCGCGATGGTCGCCGCGTAGGCGCAGACGTCGACGGCCGTCTCGCCCTGCTTCGACAGCCCGGCGCCGCGCGGGTAGCTCCAGACGATGACGACCAGGCCCTTGCGCCTGGCCTCCAGGGCGATCTCGCGGAGGTCCTCGTACATCCGGTTTCTCGCGCCGGACCCGGGGTAGATGGTGTAGCCGACGCCGACGCAGCCGAGGCGGAGCGCGTCGTCGACCGATCCGGTCACCGCGGACAGGGGTTGCTCCACTTTCGCCAGCGTGTCGCTGTTGTTGAGCTTCAAGATCAGCGGCACCTGCCCCGCGAACCTGGCCGCGCCCGCCTGCAGCGACCCGAGCGGCGCCGCATACGCGTTGCACCCAGCGTCGATCGCGAGCTGAAAGTGGTAGTCGGGATCGTAGGCCTCGGGGTTCGGAGCGAACGATCGCACGGGGCCGTGCTCGAAGCCTTGGTCCACGGGCAGGATCACCATCTTGCCGGTGCCCGCGAGCGCGCCGTGGTTGAGCAGCCGGACGAGGTTCGTCAGCGTGCCGGGGTTCTCCGAGGCGTACCAAGAGAGGATCTGCTCTACGCGGGAGGTGAGCGCCATGAATCACTCCGTGGAGGGGTTGCCGCCAGAACGCGCAGCCCACCTGGGCGTGAGCCCGAGCCGTCCTGCCCAGCCGCCCGGGTCGACGCCAGCGAGCGAGGAAACCCTGGCATCGTCCGAGGACCCGAGACGGACGTATCGAGCCGAACACCCCGGTGGATCGGCGCTTGGAGGATGTTGTACGGAGCCGTCGGATACGCAATTCTCGTAGCCGCGCCGGTCGGCTCTGCGGGAGCCATCAGCAGCAGAGGCCTCGAGCGCGAGCACGTGGCGGGGCGGCGACGTCCTTGCCACCACGCGGAGGGATCATGTCGCTCTCATCGGACCAACGGAATCTGAGCTGGAAGCCGCCCGAGGCGCAGTCGCGCATCGGGATCACGCTCGAGACGTACATCCTCGAGGGAATGCTCGGATTCCCCGCGGCGACGGGGGCGTTCACCTCCCTGCTGAACCAGTTCGGCCTGGCGGCGAAGCTCGTGACGTCGAAGGTCCGGCGCGCCGGCCTCGCCAACGTCCTCGGGTACACCGGCCAGACGAACGTGCAGGGCGAGATCGTGCAGAAGCTCGACGAGGTCGCCAACGAGACGCTGCTCAGCGTGCTCGGACGGCGCGGGCACTGCGCCGCCGTGGTGAGCGAGGAGCTCGGCGAAATGAAGCTCCTCTCGACGGATCCGCGCGCCAAGTACATCGTCGTCGTGGACCCGCTCGACGGATCGTCGAACATCGACGTGAACATCTCGATCGGCACGATCTTCGGCGTTCTCCGCAAGAGCGACGCCAAGATGGGCGCCGACCCCTCGGATTTCCTGCGCCCCGGCCGCGATCTGGTCGCGGCCGGCTACGTGCTCTACGGGTCGTCGACGCTGCTCGTCATCACCACCGGCCTCGGCGGCGTGCACGGGTTCACCTACGATCCAACTGTCGGCGAATTTTTCCTTTCCCACGAGAACATCCGGATTCCGGAGCGCGGCTCGACCTACTCGATCAACGAGGGCCACAGCGCGCGGTGGCCTGAGGACGTGCGCCGCTGGAACACGTGGATCAAGGAGGAGAACAAGCACGAGGGGCGGCCCTACGGCGCCCGGTACGTGGGATCGCTGGTGGCGGATGCGCACCGGACGCTGCTCAAGGGCGGCATCTTCGCCTACCCCGCCGATCGAGGCGGCCAGGGCAAGCTGCGGCTGCTCTACGAGGCGAACCCGTTCGCCTTCATCTTCGAGGCCGCCGGCGGCAAGGCGAGCACGGGCTCCGATCGCATCCTCGATCTGGTGCCGAAGTCGCTCCACGAGCGCGTGCCGCTCGTCCTCGGCTCGCCCCGCGACGTCGACGACTTCGAGCAGTTCCAGCGCGGCGAGCGCTGACGCCGCGAGAGGACGCCGCTGCCCCTTCCCGTTACGAGCCGAGCGTGGAGGGGGCGGCCCCGCGGGTCAGACCCCCTGCGCCTCGGCGCCCCAGATCACCTTGTGGAGCTGCACCTGCACGCGGACGCGTAGGCCGTCGTCGAGCACCCACTGGACGAGATCTCTCGGCGCGAGCTTGCCCCAGACGCACGAGGCGAGCAGCGTCACGCCGCGCGCGTCGAGGCGGCGCTCGCGGACGGTGTCCCGCATCCATTCGTAGTCCGCCCGATCGGCGAGCACGAACTTGATCTCGTCGCGCGGCGTGAGATGGCCGAGGTTCGACCAGCGGTTCCGGTGGGATTCCCCGGAGCCGGGCGCCTTCAGATCCATGATCTTGTGCACGCGCGGGTCGACCCGCGACACGTCGGCCTCGCCGCTGGTCTCGACGAGGACCGTGCGGCCCGCGTCGCAGAGCTCCTTGAGGAGCGGGAGCGACCCGGGCTGGAGGAGGGGCTCCCCGCCCGTGAGCTCGACGAGCGGCGTGCGGAGGGCGAGCGCGCGCTCGAGGACGTCGCTGCGGCGGAGGCGCTTGCCGCCGTAGAAGGCCTGCGACGTGTCGCACCAGGCGCAGCGCAGGTTGCACCCGGTGAGCCGGACGAAGGTGCACGGCAGCCCGGCGAACGTCGATTCGCCCTGCACGCTGGCGTAGATTTCGTGGACGACGAGGGTGTCTTCTTTCAAGGAAGCGACGCCTCCGAGGAGCCCGGGCCGGCCTCGGCGGCTCCGCGCCGCCAGCGACCCGCGATGGGGCCGCAAGCTTTGGTCGCGCCGACCGCGCAACGCAAGCGGCGCGAGGCGCTCAGCCGGTGATGACGCTGACCTCGCCCGCTGCCACCGCGCGGAGGACGCCGTCCCCTCCGCGGATCAGCAGGTGCCCCTCCGGGTCGATCCCCGCCGCGACGCCGGCCACGCCGGCGACCTCGACGCGGCGGCCGCGCAGCCAGTCCATCCGGGCGAGATCCTCCGCGAAGGGCGCGAGCCTTCCCGCCTCGAACCTCGCCGCGGCGTCGCCGATCGCCTGGAGCAGCTCCGCCGCGAGGAGCTCGCGCGGGACGTCGTCGATCCCGAGCATCGCGAGCGACGTGGCACGGCCGGAGAGCTCCGGCGGGAAGCTCGACGCGTGGACGTTCAGCCCGACGCCGACGATCACGCTGCTCACCGATTCGCCGCGCAGCTGGGCCTCGACCAGGATCCCCGCCAGCTTGCGGCCCCCGGCGAGCACATCGTTCGGCCATTTGAGCCGCACCTCGGCGGCGGCGTCGTCGCCCCGGCGCGAACGGGGCGCGAGCCGTGCGAGCTGTCGATCGACGACCGACGCCACGGCGAGGCCCATGGCGAGGGCGATGGGGGCCACGCTGCTCGCCGGCAGGCCGGGGCGCAGCACGACCGACAGGTACAGGTTCTCCCCGGGCGGAGAGTGCCAGGCGCGCCCGCCGCGCCCGCGCCCCTGGGTCTGCGCGTCGGCGAGGAACGCCGCCCCGTGCGGCGCCCCGGCGGCGGCCGCGCTCCGGGCGTCGTCGTTCGTCGACGCCGTCTCCCACGCAACGGCGAGCGGCCTCCCGATCGGCGCGCCGAGGAGCGCGAGCTCGCGCTCGATGGCCGCCGCGTCGAGCCGCCTCACAGCGAGAGATCCAGCGCGATGTCGGCCGAGCGGGCCGAGTGCGTCAGCGCCCCGACGCTGATGATGTCGATGCCCGCCGCGGCGAGCTCGGGGATGCGCTCCAGCGTGATCCCGCCGGAGACCTCGAGGAGAGGCCGGCCGTGCTGCGCCGACCGGACGCGCGCGGACGCCGTCTTGACGTCGGCCAGCGTGAAGTTGTCGAGCATGATGATGTCCGCGCCGGCAGAGAGCGCCTCGTCGAGCTCGCGGAGCGAGGCGACCTCGACCTCGATCTTCGTCGTGTGCGGGGCGCGCGCTCGGGCGCGGCCGATGGCGGTGGCGATGCCGCCCGCCGCGACGATGTGGTTGTCCTTGATGAGCACCGCGCTCCCGAGGCTGTCGCGGTGGTTGTGCGCGCCTCCGACGCGCACCGCGTAGCGCTCCAACGCGCGCAGGCCGGGCGTCGTCTTGCGGGTGTCGGTGATGCGCACGCCGGACCCCTGCGGGATCGCCGCGGCGTAGCGGCGCGCCTCGGAGGCGACGCCGCTCATCCGCTGCGCGAAGTTGAGCGCGGTGCGCTCCGCGCTGAGGAGCGTGCGCGCGAGGCCGCGCACCGTCCAGAGCACGGCGCCGGTGTCGACCGAGGTGCCGTCCGCGATCAGCACCTCGCCCTCGACCTGCGGATCCAGGCGCTGAAAGACGCGGAGAAACACGTCCCCACCGCAAACGACGAGCGGCTTGCGCGCCACCGCCTTCGCGGTCGCGCGCGCGGAAGCCTCGACACAGGCCTCGGTGGTGAGATCGCCTCCCGCGAGATCTTCTTCCAGAGCGCGATCGAGCAGGGCATCGAGCAACGGCGCAGCCAGCACAGGCATCTCCTCAAGCGCCGCAACCCCGGCGGCGCCCCCAGGTATACTCGTTCCCGCACGCGCGCATCAGCGACGTCGCACCTACCCGAGACGGGCGACGCAACGCGTTATCAAGAGTCGTGCCAGGGCGTGCGAGCTCGGCGGCGCGGCTGCCCGGGACGTGAGCCCGGCGGCGCGAATGGGGCGCGCGGCGCCGAGAAGCGGTGCGGTTCGCGACCTTCGCGACGCTGTGTCGCACAAATGGGGCTGACGTTCGTCTACCAGCCTGTGAGACTCTCCGAGCAACTCCAGCGCCCTCAACGGAGATCGATGCGTCCGCAGGCAGGCCAGGTCATCCACAACAAGTACCGACTCGTGCGCCTCATCGGCGACGGCGGCATGGGGAGCGTCTACGAAGCCCGCCACGAGGTGCTGGGGACGACGGTCGCCCTCAAGTTTCTCCACCCCGAGCTGTCCCGCCGCTCCGGCCTGGTGCAGCGCTTCCTGCAAGAGGCGCGCGTCTCCGCGCAGATCCAGAGCGCGCACGTGGTCCGCGTGGTCGACGTCGACCAGACCGCCGGCGGCCTGGCCTTCATCGTGATGGAGTACCTGGAGGGGAAGACGCTCCAGACCCTGTACGAGGAGCTCTACCGGGCCGGCATCCGGCTCGCCTACGCCGACGCCCTCGAGTACGCGATGCAGATGCTCGAGGGCGTCGAGGCCGCCCATCGCGCGGGCGTGGTCCACCGGGACCTCAAGCCGGACAACGTCATCATCACGAGGACGGCCAAGGGAGAGCCGCTCATCAAGCTGCTCGACTTCGGCATCGCCAAGCTGAAGGTCACGGGGGAGCTCGATCGCGGGCTCACGCGGCCGGGCGTGATCATGGGCACCCCCGAGTACATGGCGCCCGAGCAGGCCTACTCGGCGGACTCCGTCGACGCGCGCGCGGACATCTTCTCGCTGGGCGTCATCATCTTCGAGATGCTGGCCGGCCGCCGGCCGGTCGGCGGCGACGAGCCCCAGCAGATCGCGGGCGCCTACCTGTCGGGCCAGATCTCGCGGCTCTCGGACCTGGCGCCGGAGCTCGCGCCGGGCCTCTGCGCCGCCGTCCACCGCGCGATGGCAGCCTCGCCGGCCGATCGGTTCGCGACCACCGCCGAGCTCCGCGGCGCCCTCGAGCCGTTCGCTCGCGCCGCCCGCGCCCCCTCGGCGCTCACCCCCTCGCCGTCCGAGGTCAGCGTGGCGCGGTCGTCCGGGCCCGCCCTGCCCGCAGCCCTCGCCGCGCCCGCGATGCTCGCGGCCTCCGCGCCTGCGCCCGCGGCCAACGCGATGGGCGATGGTCGCACGAGCTCCGTCCCCAAGACGATCCCGCCCGAGGACGGCGGTGCACAGCACGCTGCGAGCGGCCCCCCGGGCGCGCTCGGGCCCTCGACGCCCCTGGGCGGATTCGCCTCGGATGCCCGAGGTCCGTCGGCGTCGACGCCGGGAGCGCCAGGGTTCACGCCCAGGCCAGAGCCGTCCTCGGGCCCGTACTTCGCTCAGGGCGGCTATCCCCCGGTCGGCCAGCCGGCGACCGTGAGCGCCGCGCCCTACATGCCCCCGCAAGGGGTGCCCGGGGTGCCGGCGACGAGCTACGAGCCCGGGCCGTTCGATGTGTCGCCTCGCCCAGGCGGGACCGCGGTCGGCAACGCGCCCTTCATGGACCGGAGCTCGGCCGGCGCGTTCAACGGCGCTCCGGCGCCGGGCTACGGTGGCGCCTACGCGGGCGGCGCGCAGGGGTACATCCCTGGGACGGCGCCGATGGATCCGCTGCCCAGGACCTCGCACGCCGCCTCGGCGCACGGGGCGAAGCAGCCCGCGCGGCGCGGGACCTCGCTGTTCACCATCCTGCTGCTCGCCACGGGGATCACCGGGGCCGTCGTGGGCGGCGTGTACATCGCCAGCGAGCTCGGTCGGAGGGAGCAGGCCGACGTGGCGCCGGCCCTACCGACGTTCCAGCCGACCGCGACGGTGCCCTCGGAGCCGAGCACCCCCGCGACGACGGCGCCCCCCGTCGTGACGCCGCCCCCGGTCGAACCGCCGCCGGTGGTCGCCAAGCCCCAGCCCCAGCCTCAGCCCCGGCCGACGTCGACCTCCACCTCGAAGCCGCCGGCGACGCCGAGCGCGACCGGGACGCAGCCCGCGCCGACGACGCGCCCCAGCGGGACGGCGATCCTCCCCAACCTTCCGCCGATCGTCATCCCGTCGACGTTCCCGTTCCCGTTCCCCGCGCCGCCCGGCGCGCAGCCGCCGACCAACAACCCCCAGCCCACCCCGAACACGACGACCCCGGCGCCGACGACGCCGCCCACCACGCCGTCCAGCAAGCCGCCACGGCGCGTGATCATCGTACCGAACAACTGACTCGCCCGGCGCAGGCGGTAGGATGCGATCTCGATGAGCAATCAGAATAGCGGTCCGCCGCCCGGATGGCCTGCGCCCCCGAGCGGCATGTACGGCCCTGGCAAGACCGTGCCCGGCGAGCCTCCGCTCGCAGGGCTCAACTCGCCTCAGGGCGCCTTCCCCGTGCCGCCCGGCACCGCGCCGCACGATCCAGGGGCCGCGGGCGGAGCCGTCCCGCGGACCCTCGTCGAGGGCGGAGGCAACAGCGCGCCCCCGCCCGGCGCGCCAGCCCCTTACGGATCCCCGGCAGGCGCGTACGGCGCGCCGCCGGCAGGCGCGCCGGGCCCGTACGGGCCCGGCGCAACCGCGAACTACGGCGGCCCTCCAGGACCAGGGGGCGCCTACGGGCAGCCGCTCCCGCCTCCCGCGAGCCCGTACGGCGGCTCGCCGTTCGGGGCTCCGAGCGGGGCCGCCGGCGCGCCGGGGTTTCACGGCGGCGGCGCTCCGGCGCTGCCGGGCAGCGGCGGGCCGTACGCGGCGCCGATCCCCGCCCGGCCTCGCCCGAAGAGCTCCGGCCCGACGCACGCGCTGATCGGGATCGGCGCCTTCGTGGTCATCGGGGGCCTCACGACCGCCTTCTTCGTGATGCGCAGCGGAAGCTCGTCCGACGGCGCGACGGCGCTGCCGTCGGTCGACACGCCGCCGGCGCCGGCGTCCGTCGCCAGCGATCCGGCGCCTCCGCCGCCGGCCGCAACCACGACGCCCGAGCCACCCCCGCCGGAGCCGGTTCCAGTCCCCGCGGCGGCCCCGAAACCGTCGCCGAAACCACAGCCCAAGCCGGCGAACCCGACCACCACGCCGACGATCCCGTCGACGACCGCTCAGCCGACGATCCCGACGACGCCCAGCGCGACGACCCCGACGACCACCCCGTCCGCATCCTCGACGGGCCGGAAGAAGATCATCCTGCCCGGCAGGAATTGAGCGGATCTCCGCGGCCTGACGCGCCGCCGCGGGCGCAGTCCGAAGCTTTCGCTCGAGTCCGCTTGACAAGGCGGTCAGGGTGATCAGCTTCCGACCTCATGAGCAAATCCGGGATCGCCGCTGTTCTGTCTTTCCTCATTCCGGGCGTTGGGCAGCTCTACAACGGCGCGTTTCTGCGCTGCATCTTCTGGCTGATCGTCACCCCCGGCCTGTGGATCGGCACGGGCGGATGGCTCGGCTGGATCTGCCACCTGATCTCCGCCTACACCGCGTACCAATACGCGAAGCGCTCGGGCGGCTGAGCCGCGACCCGCGAGGCGGCGCGCCGGGGCGAGCCGGCGCGCCCGCTCACGTCGCCTTCGCGAAGATCCTCTTCAGCACCTCGCCCGTCGCCGTCGGCTGACGCGAAAGCTCGCGCGGGGTGCCCTCGGCGACGATGCGCCCCCCGCCGGCGCCGCCCTCCGGGCCCAGCTCGACCACGTGATCCGCGCAGGCGATGACCGCCGGGTGGTGCTCGATGATCACCAGCGTGTCGCCGCGCTCGACCAGGCGATCGAGCACGCGGACGAGGCGCGTCACGTCCGCCAGGTGCAGGCCGGTCGTGGGCTCGTCGAGGACGTAGAGCGTCGGCTTGGGCCGCGCGCCGGCCGTCAGCTCCGCCGCGAGCTTGAGCCGCTGGGCCTCGCCGCCCGAGAGCGTGTGCGAGCCCTGGCCGATGTGGAGGTAGCCCACGCCGAGATCGCACATGGTCGAGAGCGGCGCGCGGATCCTCGGGTGCGCCGCGAAGACCTCGACCGCCTCCTCGGCGGTGAGATCGAGGACCTCGCCGACGGACAGGCCGAGGTAGCGCACGTCGAGCGTCGCCGGCTCGAAGCGCGCGCCGCCGCACGCCTCGCACGGCGTGGTCACGTCGGGCAAGAACGACATCTCGTGCGCGATGACGCCCTGCCCCTCGCACGCGGGGCACTGCCCGCCCGAGGCCGTGTTGAAGGAGAACCGCGCGGGGCCGTAGCCGCGCACCTGCGCGTCGGGACAGGCGGCGTAGAGCTTGCGAACCTCGTCCCAGACGCCCAGGAACGTCGCCGGGATCGAGCGCGGCGTCCGGCCGATGGGCGACTGGTCGACGGCCACCGCGCGCAGGATGCTCTTCGGCAGCCGCAGCGCCTTGTGCGGGCCCGGCTCGGGCGCCTCGAGCTTCAACGCGCGGCGCGCGGCGGGGTAGAGCACCTTCTGGATGAGCGTGCTCTTCCCGGAGCCGGACACGCCGGCGACCACCGTCATCCGGCCCGCGGGGAGCCGGAGCGCATCGCCCTGGAGGTTGTGCGCGCGGGCGCCGAGGAGCTCGATGTGCTCGCGCGCCGGCGGGCGCGCCGGGCGCGCGCTGAGCAGGGCGTCCTCGCCGGCGAGCGCGCGCGCGGTCGGCGAGTCGGGGTTCGCGAGCACCTCGCGCGACGGGCCCGCCGCGACGATCCTGCCGCCCTTCCGGCCGCCCGAGGGGCCGAGATCGATCAGGTGGTCCGCGGCGCGGATCGTGTCGGCGTCGTGCTCCACCATGAGCACGGTGCTCCCCATGCTGGCGAGCCGCCGCAGGTTGGAGAGCAGCCGATCGGTGTCGCGCGGGTGGAGGCCGATGGTCGGCTCGTCGAGGACGTACAGCGCCCCGGTGAGGCCGCTGCCGAGCTGCGCCGCGAGCCGCAGGCGCTGCATCTCGCCGCCCGAGAGGGTCGACGCGCGCCGATCGAGCGTGAGGTAGCCGAGGCCCACCTCGCAGACGAAGTCGAGCCGGCGGCAGAGCTCCTTGTGCGGCGCCTCGGCGATCAGCGCGCGATCGCCCGTGAAGCGCAGGCCCCTCGCCCAGGCGGCGGCCGCCGCCACCGACCGGCCCGACGCCTGGTGGTAACGCTCGCCGGCGAGCCGGACGGCCCGGGGGATCGGCGCGAGGCGCGAGCCGCCGCACGCCTCGCACGGATCGGGCGTCGCGAGCGCGTCGTCGTCGAAGTCCGAGGCGCCGGTCCCCTCGCACGCCTCGCAGCGGCCCTGCTTCGTGTTGAACGAGAACCAGCGGGGATCGAGCTCCGGGACGCCGACGCCGCAGCGCGGGCAGGTGCGCGTCGTGGAGAGCAGCTGCTCGCCGCCGCGGCCGCCGGCGAGCTTCACCGCGCCCCGACCGAACGCGAGGGCGCGATCGAAGAGCGCGCGATCGAGGGCGTCCATGCGCCCCTCGTAGATCACGAGGTCGATCGAGTGCTCGCGGCGCTTGTCGAGGCGGGGAGGGCTGTCGGTCGCGCACGGCTCGCCGTCGGCGAGCGCGCGGGTGATGCCGGCGCGGGCGGCCGCGGTGAAGACGTCGAGGTACGTCCCCTTGCGCGCCACGACCGCGGGGGCGAGCAGCGTCCGCGCGCCGCGCGTCGCGAGCAGCGAACGATAGACCTCGTCCGGCGAGCGCGCCGCGATCGGCACGTCGCAGTCCGGGCAGCGCGCCTCGCCGACCTTGGCGTAGAGCAGCCGCAGGTAGTGCGCGATCTCGGTCACGGTCGCGACGGTGGAGTTGGCGCCGGAGCGCGTGGTGCGCTGCTCGAGCGCGATCGACGGGGGTACGCCGGTGACGCGATCGACGTCCGGCCGCGGCAGCGTGGGGAGGAACTGGCGCGCGTAGGGGGTCAAGGTCTCGAGGAAGCGCCGCTGGCCCTCGGCGAAGACCACGTCGAACGCGAGCGTGCTCTTGCCGGAGCCGCTCGGGCCGGTCACGACGACGAGCTCGCCGTGCGGGATCACCGTCGAGACCTCGGCGAGGTTGTGCTCGCGGGCGCCCTCCACCTCGATGCGCCGCCGATCGAGCGACGGGCGCGCCGCGGCGTTGCCGTTGCGCTTGCCGGATTTCGGGGCGGCGGCGGGCGCCGCGGCCTTGGCGCCGCGGCGCGGCCTCGGCGCCGCGCCGTCGCCCCGCAGCGCGAACCACTCGGCCAGCGCGCCGCCGGTCCGCGTCGCCGTCCTGGCCACCGCCTCGGGCGTCCCCTCCGCGACCACGCTCCCGCCCTCGCTGCCCGCGCCCGGCCCGAGATCGATGACCCAGTCGGCCGCCGCGATGACGTCGAGGTCGTGGTCGACCACGATCACGGAGGCGCCCTCGGCCACGAGCACCGAGAGCGAAGCGTTGAGGTGCTTCACCTCCTCCGGGTGCAGGCCGGCGCTCGGCTCGTCGAGGAGGAAGAGCGCGCCCGCGCAGGGCTCGCCGAGCGCGCGCGCGATCTTGAGCCGCTGCGCCTCGCCGCCGGAGAGCGTCGAGAGCGGCTGGCCGAGCGTGAGGTAGCCGAGGCCGAGCTGCTTGAGCGGCGCGAGCGCCCGCCGGACCGCGGGCTCCCGCTCGAAGGCCGCGAACGCCTCGTCGATCGAGAGATCGAGCACGTCGGCGACCGAGCGGCCGCCGAGCTTCACCTCGAGCACCTCGTCGCGGAAGCGCTTGCCCTTGCAGGTCGGGCAGGTCAGCGACACGTCGGCCAAGAACTGCATCTCGATCGTCTCGCTCCCCTCGCCGGCGCACGCCTCGCAGCGCCCGAGCGCGACGTTGAACGAGAAGTGGCCGGGCCCGAGATCCCGCGCCGCCGCCTCGGGCCGCTCGGCGAAGAGCGCGCGGATGCGGTTCCACGCGCCGGTGTAGGTCGCGGGGTTGCCCCGCGAGGTGCGCCCGAGCGGCGCCTGATCGACGAGCGTGACGGTGCGGATGTCGGCCGTGCCCTCGATGCGCCGGTACAGGCCCGGCGCCTCGACGTCCTTGTAGCCGCGGGCCCTCGCGATGTGCCGGTAGAGCACGTCGTTCACCAGCGTGCTCTTGCCTGAGCCGCTCGGCCCCGTGATCGCCACCACGACGCCGAGCGGGACGTCGACGGAGACGTCGCGCAGGTTGTTCTCGCGAGCGCCGTGGATCGCGATCTTGCCGCTCGGCGACCTTCGCTCCGCGGGCGCCGCGGGCAGCGACCTCTGCGCGGCGAGCCCCTCGGGGGACCCGTCGAAGGTGACGCGACCGCCCTGCTTGCCCGCGCCGGGGCCGAGCTCGACGACGCGATCGCTCGCCCGGATGACGAGGGGCTCGTGCTCGATGACGAGCACGGCGTTGCCGCGGTCGGCGAGCTCGCGCATGGCCGCGATGAGCGGCGGGATGTCCGTCGGATGCAGACCGACGGTCGGCTCGTCGAGCACGAAGAGCGCGCCCGTCAGCGACGTGCCGAGCGCCGCGGTGAGCGCGACGCGCTGCGCCTCGCCGCCCGAGAGCGTGCGCGCCTGGCGGGAGAGCGAGAGGTAGCCGAGCCCGACGCGCTCGAGGTAGCCGAGCCGCGCGATGAGCTCGCGGCGCGCCATCTCCCCCTGGCCCGTCTGGGGGCGCTCGGCCTCGAGCCGCGCGCGCGCCTCGCGGAGCTCGAGCTCGTGCCACGCGGCGAGATCGAGGCCGCCGACGCGGTAAAGGAGCGACTCGGGCGAGAGCCGCTTGCCATGGCACGCGCCGCACACGTCGTAGGTGCGGTAGCGCGCGAGCAGCACGCGGACGTGCATCTTGTAGGTGCGCGTCTCGAGCCAGCGGAACCAGGCCTTCACGCCGGGGTACTTGCCCTGGCTCCACGTGCCCTCGCCCTCGAGCACGAGCGCGCGCTGCGCCTCGGAGAGGTCACGCCACGGCCGATCGGTGCGGATCCCGTTCCGCTCGCAGAACGCGCGGAGCACCTTCCGCTCCCAGGTGGTGGAGCGGCCGTTCCAGGGGCGGATCGCGCCGCCCGCGATCGATTTCGACGGGTCCGGGATCACCTTGTCGTAGTCGATGCCGAGGGTGCGGCCGAAGCCGCGGCACGAGGGGCACGCGCCGGTCGGCGACTGGTACGAGAAGAGCCCGGGGCGCGGCGGATCGAAGGCGCGCGCGCACGAGGGGCAGGCGAGCCCGCGCACGAGCCGGAGCCGCGTCGACCCCGCCCCGTTGCCGCCCGGCTCCTCGGCCTTGCGCTGCAGGTGGAGCGACGCGTCGCCTCCCCCGCCCTTCCACGCCTCCTCGATGGCGGCGCCGAGGCGCCGGCGCTCCCGCGGGGCGACGCGGACGCGATCGACGATGACCTCGACCTTGTCGGTGCCGCTCATCGCCTCGGAGGGCGCCACGCTGTCGAGGTCGCGCGCCTCGCCGCGGACGAGCAGGCGCCGGTAGCCGGCGGCGAGCAGCGACTCGCGCACGTCGAGGAACCGCTCGGTCCCCGCGACGGCGACCGGATACGTGACGAGCGCGGTCGCGCCCTCATGCTGGCTCGCGGCGAGCTCGGCCGCCTTTACCGGGTCGGTCCGCGCGGCCGGCGCCTCGCAGGACGGACAGACGGGCACCGCCTCGCGCGCGAAGAGCGCGCAGAAGTACGGCTCGAGATCGGCCATCGTGGCGACGGTCGACCGCGAGCTCTTGACCGGCGCGCGGCGGTCGACGGCGACGCCGGCCGCCACGGGCTCGAGCGCGTCGATCGGCGGCCGCTCGAGCCGCTCGAGGAACTGGCGAGCGTACGGGCTGAAGCTCTCGACGAACCGGCGCTGCCCTTCGGAGTAGAGCGTGTCGAGCGCGAGCGAGGACTTGCCGGCGCCGGACACGCCGGCGATGGCCACGAGCTCGCCGGGCCGGAAGTCGAGGTCGATGCCCTGGAGGTTGTGCGTGCGGGCGCCGCGGAGACAGATGGATTGCATAGGAGGCGCGGAAGGGTGGGCCCGCGGGGGTGGCGTCCGGGGTGGACAGGCCCGCGTGAAACCGCGAGTGTTTAGCCCCCTTTCCGCCCATCGTCGCGGACGATCGTACGTGACGGCGCGCCGAGCACGGGCCGCGTGGCATTGCGCTGTTCGGCGCGGGATTCTCGCGTTCACGTCGAGGCGCGCGGTGGGAGCGCGCGCCCCGAGCCGCCCCGTCTGCCCGGTGCGTCCGCCGCGACCGACGGACTCAGCGGCTGAGCGCGCTGGACTCGGCAGCTAGCTGTGGCGGACCCAGCGGCTAGCCGCCGTTGACGAGGAGGAGCGAGAGATAGCCGTAGTCGTTGTTGTTCCAGTTCGGGCTGAGGGTATGACCGCACATCCCGATGTTGTACTTGCCCGGGCTGAGGCCGGTGATGACCGCGCTGATCCCGAAGGGCACACGCGTGCCTGCGGGGACCCGGCCTCCCGTCATCCCCAGGCCGACCGTCTGCACCTCGTCGAGCACGGTGGGACCGTTCGGCTCGGAACGATCCCGCTGGTAGCACATGAACAGGCTGAGGCTGTTCGCCGGCGAGGTGCCCGATCCCAGGTACCGATGCGCGGTCGCGTAGATCGACTGGCTCTCCGACGAGACCACCACCGAGGCCGTCGGGCCGAAGAAGTCGACGGCCACTCCCACCGGGAGCGTGGGGTGCGGGCCGACGCCGCTGACCGACATCGAGAGCACGACCCCCTGGGGCCCTGTCGGCCCAGTGGGGCCTGTGAAACCGCGGGGCCCCTGAGGCCCGACGGGGCCCTCGGGACCGACCGGACCCACAGGACCTTCAGGGCCCGTCGGACCGATCGGCCCCTCCGGGCCGATCGGACCTATCGGACCTTGAGGGCCCATCGGACCGATCGGGCCGATCGGCCCCTGCGGTCCCATGGGGCCGACCGGGCCCTCCGGCCCGATCGGGCCCGCCGCCCCCGCAGGCCCGACCGGGCCTTCCGGGCCTCTGGGGCCGACCGAGCCTTCCGGCCCCGTGGGGCCAGCTGGCCCCGTTGCGCCCGTCGGCCCCGCCGGCCCTTCCGGGCCCGTCGCGCCGGTCGGCCCGGTGGGGCCCGGCGGCCCTTGCGGCCCTTCCGGCCCTTCGAGCCCCGCCGGCGAGCCGACCCACTCCCCGTCCTCGTTGATCACCTGGCCGCCGTTCACGGCGACCCCGCTCCCGTCGATCACCACCGTGCTGCCGTTCGCGGTGTTCACCGTGACCGAGGTCGGCGTGATGTCGCCGTTCACGTTCCCGGCGAGGAGCGCGTACGGCACGCTCGCGACCGTCGCGCGCGGCTTCAGCTCGACGTCGTCGCCCACCGTGATGCCGAGGTACCGCTCGGCGCCGTCGAAGATCGCGCCCTGGAACGGCGTGATCGAGCCGAGGCGCACCGAGAAGAAGCCGTCCTCGAACGTGATCGCGTGGACCTCGCTCCAGATGGGGATCGACGCGTCGCGAGCGTCGTAGAGGGCGAAGACGACGTCGAGCGTCTCGTCGATCGGCGCGTCGCGATCGTCGAAGAGCCGGCCCTGGTGGGTGATCGTCGCCGGCACCGCCGCGGCCGCGGTCCCTGCGCTCGCGAGAGCGCCCGCCGCCAGGGCGGAGGCCGTCATGCGCCGCGCGATCCTCGATGTCCTCATCGCCACATCCTCGTCATGGCAAGCTCCCGTTGGCTCCGAGGAGCCCACCCTGCATCCGCACCTTGGGCGAGGCCGACGTCCCCTGGTTCTGCGTCGGCTGGCCGAGCGTGAACACCATCCGGTAGCGGGAGCTCCTCGCGACCTCGCCGGCGGTCACCGTCTCGGTCGCCTCCACGCCCGTCTCGGCGGGCGCGTTCCCGCCCTGCCCCTCGCCGCCGTGCCCGCCGCCGCCCTGCGCGCCGCTGCCCGAGCTCGCGCCCTGACCGCCGTCGCCCCCGACGCCGCTCGCGGCGTACGGCACGTCGACCATCGAATCGGCGGCGCAGCTGCAGCTGCACGCGGGGGCCACCGCAGAGATCGCCACCATCGCTCCGAGCCAGGCGGAAAAGCCCCGTCCGCGATTCACTCCGTCCTCCGGCCCGACAGCACGTCGCGCTCGATGCATCCATTGGACGAGCAGCGGCGCTCGGCGTCAAGCGACCGCGCCGCGGCCGCGCGGCACAGAAGCGACGGCGCGGCGCCGCAGGGCCCCCCACGCCACCGCACCACCCCCACACCACCCCCACACAGGGCCGCGCCGCCCCGGCGCGCCGGCGCGAGCCGCCGCCCCGGCACGCCGGCCACGACGCGATGCGCGGAGAGGCGGTGGACAGACGGCGGCGCGCGCGCTATGCGGCCGCGTGAGCCGCGCTGGCAAAGAGAAGGAACGAGAGGGGGAGAAGCTCATCGTGCGCAACAAGCGCGCGACGTTCGACTACACCCTCGACGATCGGTTCGAGGCGGGGTTGGTGCTGCTCGGCAGCGAGGTGAAGATGCTCCGCGAGGGCGCCGCCGAGCTGACGGACAGCTGGTGCGCCATCGAGAACGGCGAGGTGTTCCTGAAGGGCGTCAACATCCCCGTGATGCCCGGGGCCGCCTTCGGGCACGAGGCGAAGCGTCCGCGCAAGCTGCTGCTCCACGAGGCCGAGATCGAGGCGATCCGCAAGGGCGTGGAGCGCGAGGGCATGACCGTGATCGCGACCCGCCTCTACTTCAAGAACGGCCGCGTGAAGGCCGAGATCGCCCTCGCGAAGGGGAAGAAGACCGTCGACAAGCGCGAGAGCCTGAAGGAGAAGGACGCCGCGCGCGAGGCCCGCGCGGCGATCGCGCGGGCCCGCGGCGGCGGCGACCGCGGGCGCAGCTCCGCGCCCCGCGCGGCGCGCGGCGAGGCTCGACCGAACCCCCGGAGGCCGGAATGAGCTGGCATCTCACCTGGTCGAGGGGTGGCGAGGCGGAGCTCGTCGAGATCGACGGCGACCGCGTGCGGCTCCGCTCGACCGCATCGTCGGCCCCCGGAGCGCGCGTCGAGGGCGCGCTCCGGTCGACGGGGACGGCGATCCGGCTGAAGGTGGCCCGATGCCGCCTGCGCGCCCACCACGAGCCCACCGAGCAGGCGCCGGCCGAACGCATCTACGAGCTCGAGGGCCGGCTCATCGACGCGACGCGTGAGGTCCGCGCCGAGCTCGCGCAGCTCGTCGGCAGCGAGCGTCCGGACTGATCCGCGCCGCGCGGCGGCGGAGCTGGCCGCGCTGCACCACGGCGAGCGTCCGGGCCGATCGGGACCCCGCTGCGGCCCGTCCGGCAGCAAGTGTTGCGGTGACTCACGGCGACACTTACGCTGGTGATCTATGAAAATCGCGTCGCGCCCTCGTGTAATTCTGCGGCGCTGCTCGACGTATGATGTGGAGAAGATCCGCAGCATCGTGCGCAGCGGCCTCGAGGAGCTCTCGCTGCGCCCCCGCGGCCGGACGCTCATCAAGCCGAACGTCGTCGCGTCCGGCGCGCACTTCCCGCACGCCTATACGCGGCCCGAGTTCATCGAGGGGGTGATCGGCGCGCTCAGGGATCGCGACGATGAGCGCGTGACCGAGCTCGCCGTCGGCGAGCGGTGCGGCATCACGCTCCCGACCCGCATGACCTACGAGGGCGCCGGTTATTACCCGATGTTCCGGCGGACCGGGGTCAAGCACTACCACTTCGAGGAAGAGCAGCAGGTCGAGATCCGGCTCACGCACGAGGGCCGGCTGCGCGACTACCTGTTCACGCCGGAGCCCGTCGCGAAGGCCGACTTCTTCGTGAACTGCCCCAAGTTCAAGTCGCACCCCTGGACCACCGTGACCTTCTCGATGAAGAACTACATCGGGATCCAGGACGACCGGCACCGGCTCATCGATCACGACCACCGGCTGAACGAGAAGGTCGCCGACCTCCAGTACATCGTGCAGCCGCAGTTCATCGCGATCGACGCCATCACCGCCGGCGAGGGCCGGATGCTCACGCCGACGCCGTTCGACCTCGGCCTCATCATCATGGGGAACAACCAGGTCGCCTTCGATTCGGTCTGCTGCCAGATCATCGGCGTCGATCCGAGGAGCGTCGAGCACATCCGCCTGGCCTCCGAGCGCGGCTTCGGCCCGATGGACCTCGGCGAGATCGAGATCACCGGCGACGTGACGCTCGAGGAGGCGAAGCAGAAGGCCAAGGGGTTCAAGGTGGGCCTCGTCCGCGTCGAGAAGTACTTCGAGGGCACCAACATCACCGCCTACGCGGGCACGCCGCCCGAGCCCGAGCACACCGACTACTGCTGGGGCGGCTGTCCAGGCGCCATCGAGGAGGCGATCGAGATCCTGCGCGAGTACGACAAGGAGTGCGACGCGAAGATGCCGCGGATGCACGTGGTGTTCGGCGCTTACGAGGGCCCCATCGACGCCAAGCCGGGCGAGAAGGTGGTCTTCATCGGCGATTGCGCGACGTACAAGGGCAAGATCGGCGATCAGCTGATCAGCATCGACAGCCTGTACCGCGAGCGGAGCGCGCGCGACCCCTACACCGCGAAGCACGACGACGTGCTGGCGAAGATGGTGAAGGTGACGACCAAGCTCGCGAAGGCGCGGAACGAGAGCGTCATCCGGCTCGAGGGCTGCCCCGTCAGCGTGGCGGAGCAGGTGCTCACGCTCGTCACGCTGGGCAAGACGAAGAACCCCTACTTCGCCGCCGATCAGGTGCTCGAGTTCAACAAGGCCTACGTCGCCTGGCGCGGGGCCTCGCTCGCGAAGCGCATCGCCGGCAAGCCCTACCAGGTCCACGGGGCGTGCTCGCGCGGCGAGGCCGCCCCGGAGCTCCCCGCCGAGCCGCCTAGCCCGCCGGCCGCAGAGTGAGGTCGAAGAGGACCTCGAGCTCGTCCCGCACCTTGAAGGCGCCGAGCGGCCCCTTGACCTCGCGCGCGCCGAGCGCAGCCAGCGAGAGCTGACAGCCCCCCGTCACCCCGATGCGCCCCTCGCCGAGCTCGCGCGAGGACAGGCGCGCCGCCAGCGCGGCGCTCCCCGAGGCGACCTGCACGCGCACGTCGGCGCGATCGCGCGCAGCCCCCGAGGCGCGGACCTCCACGACGTCGGTGCCCCCGAGCACCTCGCCCTGGATGCGGCGCTCGATGTCGCGTCGATCCCCTTCCGAGAGCGCGCCCGGGTCGAGCCGGTCGCCGCGCAGGACCCCCGCGACGCGGAGGTCGGCGACGCGGACCTCGAGCTCGGCCGTCCATGCGTCGCCATCGAGCCGCGCCCGGCCGCGGAGCGCTGGCGCGGCGATCTCGAGGTCGTGCGCGAGGCGCGCGAGCATCCCGGCGGCGCGGGTGCGGATCGTCAGGCGGGAGGCGGCAGGATCGAGGTGCAGCTCGTTCACGGGACGGGGATCCTCGGGACGCTTTCAGGAAGGAGGACGCCGCGCTCAGCGGCGCTTGGAGCGGCGCGGTCCGTCAGGGACCAGCACGTACCGGCTCGAGGACGGCTCGGGCTGGCGGAGGAGCTCGGCGCGGAGCAGCGCCTCCGAGAGCCGCGCCTCGATGACCTCGTCCGTGACGCCGGGCTCCAGGGTCACCACCGCGGCCTGGATGTCGCGCGCCAGCGCGTCGAACTCCGCGCTGTCGAAGGCGTAGATGTCGTCGGGGAACAGGAGCGCGAGCGGCTTCCGCTCCACGGCCGTGTTCGTCAGCGCCGCGAGGTCGCTCTCGACGATGAGCATGACGCGGGCCCGCAGGCACATCCCCCTGCAGCGCGCCGCGAGCGCCTCCGCCGAGCCGACGAGCAGGACCGAGCGAGGCGTGTTGACCGCCTTGGTGGCCTCGTCGTCGTCGTGAGTCATCCCTCGAAGAGTACGTGAACGGGCGGATGAAACCATCCCCCTCGCGTGGCCGGCAGCTCCGCGCCTCGGCACGGCGGTCGAGCGGCCGGTCGCGGCGGTCGGCCGGCCGCGGTAGCCGGAGCGAGCGCCTCCACCGACGCGGCGCGCGACGCTACTCCCTACAGCGCGCCGCCGCGGCGAGCGCGAGGAGAACGGCGCTCAGCGCGAGCAAGCCGGCGCTCGCCGGCTGCCCGAGCCCGAGCGGCGCGGGACCGCCGAGGAGGTTCACGGCGTTGCCCCGCGGCATCAGCGCGCCGACCACACCGGCCGAGCCTCCGAAGAGGAAATCGGCCGCGAGCGGCACGAAGCGGCCGAGACCGCGCCGGTGGAAGGTCGCGCCGAGCGAGAACCAGCCGGCGTAGGCGGCGCCGGCGAGCGCGCCGATCCACCCACTGATGAGCATGTCTTGGACAAACGGCGCAGCGCCGGGTCCCCGGGCGGTCGCGACGACGACGACGGCGAGCAACGCGCCCACACCGGCGGCGGCGAGGGCCGTGGCCAGGGCGATGCCGAGCGCGACGTGGTGGGAGGACGCGCCGAAGCGGGCCGCCGGCCAGGCCGCGTCGCGCAAGGCGGTCCGATCCGCGGCGTCAGCGGCGAGGGCGAAGATCGTGAGCGGTGTGACCAGGCGAAACGTGGCGACCAGCGCCCGGTCGACGGCGCCGGACGACCCGAACGCGACCTCGATCACGGCCGCCGCGACCGCGAGCGCCACGCCGAGGCCGAGCGCCAGCAGCGGGCGCCGCGCGCGTAGGCGGCTCAGGGCCATCTCCATGCCGAGCCGGACGCCCACCCGCGCGGGCGTCCCCCGCTCGGCGCTCCCCTCGGCGGGGGGAGCCGGCGGCGCTGCGTCGATCGGGGCGCTCTCACCCACCATGCTGGCGTCCTGTCTCCGTGGCGTGCGGCGAGCCGTCGGCCGCCGGCGCGTCGAACGCCGCCACGGCGACGGGGCCCTGGGGCGGCGCGCCGGCCTGGGGCGACGCGCCGGGCAGGGGCGCCGCGCCGTCCCCCGCGGGCGCGCCGAACGGCCGGCGCGGGCGAACGGCGGCGAGGTGCAGCGCGGTCGCAGCCCGCACGTCGTGCAGCGACGGCGCCGGGGACGAGATCGCGATCAGCGCGACGTCCTCCTGCGCGGCCGCATCCACGAGCGCGAGCGCCGCCGCATCCCGGTCCGCAACCCGGATCCGCAGCGTCGACGACGCCTCGGCCGGCCCCGGCTCCCACGCGCCGGCGCGCACCGCGGGGGAGCGCGCGAGCGCGGCGGCGAGCGCGCGAGCGCCGGGCGCGCCGGGCGCGCGCTCGTGGACGAGCACGTGGAGCTCGAGCTCGGGCCCCGCGGCGCCGGGCGCGGCCGGGCTCGGGGCGACGGCGAGCCGCTCGCCGTCGCCGGGCTCGGTCCGGGCGATGACGCCGCGATCGAGCACGTGGATCCGATCGGCGAGGGCGCGCGCGTCCACCGCCGAGGACGTGATGAGCACGACGCAGGCGCCGCCCGCCGCGAGCGCGCACAGGCGCTCTCGGACCGGCGCGGGCGACGGCACGGCGAGGTCGGCGAACGGCTCGACGAGGCAGAGCAGGAGCGGCTGCGGCACCCCCAGGGCGAGCGAAAGCTCGATCACCCGGGCCTCGGCGAAGCTGAGCGAGGCCCTGCGGCGGGCGAGGAGCGGCGCGACGCCGAGCGCGTCGAGCAGCGCGGCGGCGCTGCTCGCGGGCGCGCCGCGGGCGCGGAGCGCCACCGCCATGCAGGACGCCACCGACGCGCCGTCGGGCAGCTCCGGGGCGATGGAGAGGACGCCGATCCGCGCCCGCGTCGCCGCGCTCCGGTACGGCTCGCGCCCCCCCACGAGGACGCGGCCGGCGAGGGGCGCGGCGCGCCCCGCGAGCACCTCGGCGAGCGCCAGCGTCCCGTCCTCCGGCGCGCCGAGGACGGCGTGCACGCCCGGGCCGAGCGCCGCCGCCGCGCCGAACAGACTCCCGCGGGGGCGACCCGCCTCGCCGGCGCTGTCGCGCGCGCGCACGCCCTCGAGCGCCGCGATGGGCGCGCCCGGGATCATCCGGCGGGGCTCCCGGCCGAGCGGACCGCGAAGGAGAGGAACGCGCCGAGCGCGCCCGGGATCGACCACCGCGCGTCGCCGGCGAGGTCGGCGAGGGCCCAGGGGACGAAGGTCAGCGAGAGGAACAGGGCGCGCCCGCGCGCGCCGGCGATGCGGCCGCTCGCCGCGGCGAGCCCGCCGAGCGTCACGCCGGAGACGGCGCCGAACAGGGCGAGCGCGGCGCCGAAGGCGAGGTGCTGGAGCGCGAGCAGCACCGAGCCGGAGAGGAGCGCCGCGAGCGCGGAGAGCGCGGCCAGCGGGAGCGCGACGACGCGCGCGATCTCCAGCATCGCGGCGAGGCTGCGCGCGCCGTGCAGCGAGGCCCGCGAGATCCCCCGCGACGCGGCGAGCGCCTCGATGCCGTCGCGGCGGTCGGACGCGGGCCGGTCGTGCGCCGCGGCGAGGGCGATGGGGCCGGCGGCGGCCCACGCGAGCCCGCGCGCCGCGGACCCGAGCAGCCCCTCGAGCGACGTCGTCCCGTCGTCGAGCCGGAGCACGAGCGCCGTGGCGCCGTACCCGAGCGAGATCAGCGCCGCCATGGCGAGGCCGAGCTGCCCGCCGCGCGCGCTGCGCAGCCGCGCGCACCCCAGCGCGACCGCGGCGCGCAGCGCCCTCCGCGCGGCCGCGCGCCGCCGCCCGGGATCGTCCGGACGCATGCTCGACGCGTCTCGCGGTTCGGGGTCGTGCGGGCGGGTCATCGAAGGGGCGTGCCGAGGGAGCGTGCAGGCGGACGCGCAGGCAGAGCGGCGGCGCGCTGCTAGCGCTGCCCTTCCGGGCGCGCGGGCGCAAGGCCAATGTGCCACGGGCCGGCGCGCCGCTGGAATGTGATCGCCGCCGCGCGAAAGCGCCACCCCCGCTGTGACCGAAGCGCCGCGCCGCGCGGACGCGCCCCCTGCCCGGTCGTCGCCTAGTCGAACGAGAGCCCGCGACGGCCCTTGTGCCTGCGCTTGCGCTCCTTGTCGGCGACGCCGATCTTCCCCCACTCGTAGGTGATCCGGCGGCGGAAGACGCCCAGCGCGTCGCCGCCGTAGAGCAGGAGCTCGCGCGGGGAGTCGGTCTCCCCGAGCGTGGGCTCCCAGAGGTCCGTCGAGACGAACGCGAGCAGCGCGGGCGTGCTCAGGCGCATCCGCGCGACGAGGAGCCCGCACGTCGCCTTGTCGCCCGGCCGCGCCCGCTTCGCGCGCTTGCCGCGGCCGCGCGCCTCCTCCTTCGCGCCGGGGCGCGCGCAGCCGCCGCCGAGCACGAGCTCCTCGTTGCCCCGGGGGTGCCAGGTCCACATGCGCTCGACCTTGAACGCGGCTTCGGGCGATCCGGCCTGGGCCGCGGCGCGCGCCTCCTCCGGCGCGAGCTCGGCGAGCTGCGCCGCCGCGCGCGGGTCGACGAGCGGCTCCAGCCGGAGCGGGCGATCGCGCGTCACCTCGAGCACCACCTCGAAGCTGTTCACCTCCCCGGCGCAGCAGCGCACGCCGACCTCGGGGCGGCGTGTGTCCGGCTTGACGCCGCGCCCGTGGGCGCAGCGCCCCACGAGCTCGCCCGAGGGCCCGTTGCCCCCGCGCAGCGTCACGAGCCCCGGCTTGCTGGTGTCCCGCTGCCACTGGCTCGAGGTCCAGGTCCACACGCCGCCGTGGAGATCGTGCACCCCGAACGCGCTCACGCACCCGGCGTTCACGCCGTTCGGCGTCAGCACCCGGCTCTGCCCGGTCGCGCACACCGCGGCCTTGTACGCGTCGCCGTACTCGTACGTGGTGTTCGCAGGCCCCTTGCAGGCCCGCTCGATCTCGAGCTCCGTGCAGAGGCGCTTGCCCTGCGCCTCGCAGAGCGCGCGCGCCTCGTCCTGCGTGACGTTCGTGGTCGGGATCGCGCCGACCTCGTTGGGGTACGAGAAGACGTCGATGTAGAAGCCGTGCATCACGACCTGCGCGCCCGCCATCTCCTCGTCGGCGATGCGCGGCAGCCGGTCCGGCGGCGTGCCGGCGATGAGCACGCCCTTCGGGATCCACGCCATGCCGGGGCGCGGCTCCGGCTCGGCCTGGCCCACGTCCCAGGGCGGCGCGGCGTCGAGGTCGGCGTCCGTGCCCGGCGAGGCGCCGCCGCGCTCGCAGCCGGCGGAGGCCGCGAGCAGGACGGCGAGCGACGCGGCGGCCGCGAGGGCCTCCCCCCTCAGCGCGCGGACGGAGCGCTGCTCGCCGGGGCCCACGGTCTCACTCGGGGTCGCGCTCGCGGAGGTTCAGCTCCTTCATCTTGAGCTGGAGCCCCTTGCGAGAGATCTTGAGGAGCCGCGCGGCGTGGGTGACGTTGCCGTGCGTCTGCTTCAGGGCGCGCTCGATGAGGTCGCGCTCCAGCTTGCTCATCGCCGCCTTGACCTGCTCCTTCAGGCCGTCGGGCGTCGACGGCGCGAGGGCGGTGTCCGCGGCCGCGGGCGGCAGCGACGCGCCGGGCGTCGACGTGGCCCCGCTGCGGATCTCCTCCGGCAGATCGTCGAGCCGGATGCGCGCGCCGTCGGCGAAGAGCAGCGCGCGCTCGACGACGTTCTCGAGCTC
Organism: Sorangium cellulosum So0157-2; assembly: GCF_000418325.1. Classification (GTDB taxonomy): domain Bacteria; phylum Myxococcota_A; class Polyangia; order Polyangiales; family Polyangiaceae; genus Sorangium; species Sorangium cellulosum_D. The sequence goes on along the minus strand of NC_021658.1, from coordinate 4,292,547 downwards.
GCGGATGTTCCCCGGCCACGCGTGCGACGACAGGCTCTCGAGCGCCTCGGGCTCGATGCCCTCGATGCTCTTCTTGAGGCGCGCGTTGAACTTCGCGACGAAGTGGGCGCAGAGGTGGGGGATGTCGCTCCTCCGATCGCGCAGCGCGGGGAGCGCGATCGGGACGACGTTGAGCCGGTAGAAGAGGTCTTCCCGGAACGTGCCCGCCGCGATCTCCCGCTTGAGATCGCGGTTCGTGGCGGCGACGAGCCGGACGTCGACGTGGATGGTCTTGATGCCCCCGACCCGCTCGAACTCGCTCTCCTGCAGGACGCGCAGGAGCTTCACCTGCATCTCGGTCGGGATCTCGCCGATCTCGTCGAGGAAGAGCGTCCCGCCGGAGGCGAGCTCGAAGCGCCCCGGCTTGGAGGCGACCGCGCCCGTGAAGGCGCCGCGCTCGTAGCCGAAGAGCTCCGACTCCATGAGATCCTTCGGGATGGCCGCGCAGTTGACCTTGATGAACGGCCGGTCGCGCCGGCTGGAGTTCTCGTGCAGCGCCCGCGCGACGAGCTCCTTCCCGGTGCCGCTCTCGCCGCTGATGAGCACCGTGGTCGGCGTGTCGGCGACCCGCTCGAGGATCGCGTAGAGCTCCTGGATGGGCGGGCTCTCGCCGATGATGCCGAAGCGGTCCGAGCCGCCACGGAGCGGCGCCGGGGAGACGTCGCGCGTGGCGTCCGCGCTCGCGAGATCGCGGGTGCGGAGGGCCTTCTTCACGACGACGCGCACCTCGTTCTGATCGAACGGCTTCGTGATGTAGTCGAACGCGCCCGTCTTGAGCGCCTCGACGGCGTTGTCGACCGTCCCGTGCGCCGTGAGGAGCACGACGGGGCGCGAGGGGTCGTCGCGGAGCGCGGCCCGGAGCAGGTCCATCCCGTCGACCTTGGGCATCCGGAGATCGGTGATGACCAGGTCGATATGGTGCTCCTTGAGGAACGCGAGGCCCTCCTCGCCGTCTTCGGCGGTGTGGACCTCGTAGCCATCCCGGCCGAGCTGGGCGCTGAGGACCCGCCGGAGGTTCGCCTCGTCATCGACGACGAGGATCTGCTTCTTTTCGGGGAGCATCACCGGGCGAGACTAGCAGAACCGGCAACCGGGCAAGCGCCGTGACCGATCCCTGGCGCTCCGGGTCGGTCGTCGTCGGTCGTCGTCGGTCGTCGTCGACGATCAAGCCGCGGCGGTGGTCGCGCCGGCGGGCGCCGGATCCGGCCCGCCGCCTCGCTCGGCCGCCCGCCCCGCGGTCGACGGGCCGAGCGCATTGCCCCGAAGTCCGCCGTGATGCCTTTTTCTCGCTGCCGGCGAAACGGATCAGTATGCTGCGCCCACTTCTCGTGGAGGGCGGCTCGGATGCGTGTGCTTCGGACTTGGCTGGTCGGTCTCGGCGCGGGGATGTTCCTCGCCGCGGGGTTGGCCGTAGCAGGAGATCCGGCCATCGAGTACCCCGAGTGCAACCGCACGGCGACGCCCGCTGACCTGGAAGGCGCCAAGGGCGCGCACAAGGCCGCCACGCAGTTCTACGAGCGGGCCGACTACGACCGCGCCATCCAGTACTGGAAGGACGCTTACCGGCTCGACTGCGCGGCGCACGCCGTGCTCATCAACATCGCCAACGCGTACGAGAAGAAGGGCGACCGCGCCGAGGCGGTCACCGCGCTGGAGACGTACCTGGCCCGCATGCCGGACGCGACCGACGCGCAGACGATCCAAGACAAGATCCAGAACCTCAGGAACTCCATCCGGCCGGCGCCAACCCCGACCGCCAGCGAGTCGGCGTCCGCGCCCGTGCCGCCGCCGACGCTCCCCACCGCCTCGGCGACCCCGAGCCTCTCCGCGGAGCCGCCTCCGCCGCCGCAGCCCCCGTACGGGTATGCGCCGTGGGTCGCGACCGGCGCCGGCGTGGTCACGCTGCTGGTCGGCGGGATCCTGACCTCGAGCGGCTTCTCGGACATCGGCGCCGCCGAGGACAGCTGTCCGTCGCGCGTCGACTGCGAGCCGGACGTGGCCGAACTGGGCAACCAGGGCCGCACCCACGCGACCGTCGGCGGCGTGCTCCTCGGGCTGGGCGCCGCCGGCGTCGCGGGAGGCCTCATCTGGGAGCTCGGGTTCAACCAGCCCCGGCCGGCCGCCAGCTCGCCTGCGCCCTCCGCGGGGATCCGGCTGACCCCGGTCGCCGGTCCGGGCGCGGCCGGGGTCGGCGTGTCGGGCCGCTTCTGAGCAGATTTCCCGGCGCGCCGCCGGCCTCCGAGCCGGCGCCGGCGCGCCACGAGGGGCGCGATCCGCGGCCCTGGCCCGCGGAGGCGCGCCGCCGCGGGGAGCGCCGGACCGCCCGCGGGCGAGCGCTCGCGGGCCCATCGTCTACTCTTCCACCGTGCGTCTCAGCTCCTCCGCTCGCTTGCTCCTCACACGGTCCTCTCTGAACAGAGTCGCGCTTCCGGGCGCGCTGCTCGCCGCGCTGTCGGTCGCGGGAGCCGCGGTGCTCGCCCGCGGCGAGTCCCCCGCGCCCGCGCTCGCGCGGATCGGCCACCTCCTCGTGCCCGCGGCCGCCGCGGCGCCCGCCGCGAGCGCCGCCGCCCGGGTCGCGATCCTCGCGACGTCGCCGGGGGCGACCCGGACCACGCTCCACATCGCCGCCGTCGGGGGCGCCCAGGCCGGCCCCGCGCTCGCCACGCTCCAGCACCTCGGCGACGCGGTCGTCCGCGCCCGCGTCGTGCCGCGGACGCCTATCGTCGTCGCGACCGCCGATACGCGCCCGTCGCGCGATCGCTCGTTCAACGCGACCCTCTTCCGCGTCGAGCCGCACGCCGAGCCGGTCGCGCTCTGCGACGGCGTGGTGCACGCGAGCCGCCCGCTCGTCACCGCCGACGGGCGCGTCTTCGTCTCGCGCGGCGTCGCCGGCCCGGAGCCGCCGATGGACGGCGACCTCGCGCGGCTCCGGGTCGACGCGCTCACGATCGACGAGGTCGACCTCGCCACCGGCGCGACGCGCACCGCGCACCGGCACACGGGCTACCTCGCCTTCCTCGCCGGCGCGTGGAACGGCGAGCTCGTCGTCTACCGCGTCTCCCCGGGGTCGGCCGACCTCGTCCTCGTGAACCCCGACTCGGGCGCGACGCGCGTGCTCGCCCCGTCGATCCCGCCGTTCGCGCGCGATTTCTCGGTCGACGCGACCACGGGCGCGCTCGTGTTCCAGGAGCGGCACGAGACCGATCCCGGCCTGTGGGTCATCGATCGCCTCGACCTCGCCCGCGGCAAGCGCGCCCGGCTCGAGGTGAGCGCGAACAGCGGCCTCGCCCCGCACGCCTGGCCGGGCGGCGGGCTCGCGTACACGCCCGATCGCGCCGCCGGGCTCCGCGTGGTCGGCGCCAGCGCCGAGGTCCGCGGCCCGCTCGGCGCCGGCGTCGACGCCATCCAGGCCGTCTCGCCGGACGGGGCGTGGGTCGCCGCGCTGCACACGAACCCCTCCGCGTTCGCCGTCCCCTTCGCGATCCACGCGGAGAGCGGCGAGGCCTTCGCGATCCCCGCGCCGTCCGGCGCGCGCATCGCCGTCGCCGGCTTCACCACCGCGAAGGAGGAGCCGTGAGGAGCCGCCTTCTCCTGGTCCCGGCGGCGATCTCCGCGGCCGCGCTGGTGGCGCCCGCCGCCCGCGCGGCGTACTGCCCCTGCTTCACCGCGTCGAGCGCCTACAACGATCGCGGGTGCGCGATCGAGGCCGTGCCCGGGATCAACCCGTCGGTCGCGGAGTGGAACGCCATCTTCGATCTCGTCTCGCAGGGCCCCGCGGCCTGGGGGGACGCCGGCCCGGAGACCATCGATCTCGGCCAGGGCTGCGAGAAGCCCGAGGCGCCGCGGCAGGTCGACGCGACGTTCCCGTGCGAGCTGCTGAAGGCGATCGCCATGCAGGAGTCGGGGTGGCAGCAGTTCTGCGCGCCGGACCGGCCGATGGACCAGGCGGGGGCGAGCTCGCGGACGATCATCTCGTTCGACTGCGGCTACGGCGCCTCGCAGATCACGAGCGGCATGCGCGGCGGCGACAGCCCGGATTTCGATCCGCGCCGCGTGGCCGCGGACCCGACGTACAACGCGGCCACGGGCACGCACATCCTCGCGATGAAGTGGAAGGCCACGCGCTGCGTCGGCGACCGGCAGCCGGCGATCGTCGAGCACTGGTACAGCGCCGTGTGGGCGTACAACGGGCTGTCGTACGTCAACAATCCGAACAACCCCAACTACGACGCGGGGCGCGGCGTCTACGATCCGGCGATCGGCGGCGCCGCCCCGTACCAGGAGCGGGTGTTCGGCCGGATGGAGCACACCGGCGGGCGCTGGGAAAAGACCGAGGTCGCCTACCCGGCCCTCGGCGAGATCGGCGCCGGCGGCGCGCCGGCCGCGCTCTCCGAGCCGCGCTGCGCTTCGCCGACGGACTGCACGCGCACGCGCCCCCTCCACGTCACGCGCTGCGCCGACGACGGCGGCGCGGGGGGCGTGGGCGGCAGCGGCGGACCGGACGGCAACGCCGGAGGCGCGTCCGTGACCGCAGGCCAGGGAGGACCCGGAGGCCCCGTGGACGACGACGGCAACGACGACGGAACGACCACGACGACGGTGGGCCTCTACGGCCGGTGCTCCTGCGACCTGCCCGGGCGCGGCGGCGCCGCGGGCGCGGCGTCCTGGATGGCGCTCGGCGCCGGCGCGCTCGCCGCGGCGTGGCGGCGGAGGCTTCCGGGGCGCCGTCGCGGGGATTAACCTCGCAGGCCATGCCGCCTTCGTTCGGCTCCGAGCTCATCGCAGCGTGGGCTGCCCGGCGGGGCCTCGCCTTCACCGCGCGCCCCGACGAGGCCTGGTTCCGCCGCTGGGAGCCGTACGACACGATCGCGCCCCCCTCCGCCTACCTCTCCTCGTGCACGTGGACGGCGAACCCCGGGCACGCGGTCATCGCCGAGCCGTGGTACGCGGACGGCGACGCCGAGCCGCTCGAGCGCACGCTGCTCGGCTTCGCGGCGCACCCGGCGCTCCAGCGCCGCGCCGCGATGCGCGTCGGCGAGCACTTCCTGACCCGCGTCGCCTTCATCGAGAGCGCCCCGCCGCCCCGGGTCGTCCTCGGCGACGCGCTCTGGGACGCCCACGTGACGACCTTCGCCGCCTCGCCGCGCGAGGCCGCCGCCGCGTTCCACCCGCGCCTGCGCAAGCGCCTCGCTCGCCGCGGCTTCCAGGGTCACCTCGAGCTCCGCCCCGGCGGGCTCGTGGTGCACTGCGCCGGCCTGCGGCCCGTCCCGGAGCACTACGACCGGCTGCTCGGCATCGTGCGCGAGCTCGTGAACGCGGCCGTGCTGTAAGAAGGAACAAGGAGGGCGGCTCTCCTCGACCGAGAGAGCTCCGACGGCACGCTGGAGCTGGTCTCCGCTGCGGGTCGAATCAGGCGCAAACGAGGCGGTCATCTCCTCGACCGCGGTCGACCCCGACGCGATCGGATGCACGGCCACCTCCGATGGGGGTCGACCCCCCCAGCTGCCTGGCCCAAGGCCACCTCCGACGGGGGTCGAACCCCCCGGCTGCCTGGCTCGTAGCCACCTCCGACGGGGGTCCAATCCCCCGGCTGCCTGGCTCACGGCCACCTCCGACGGGGGTCCAATCCCCCGGCTGCCTGGCTCACGGCCACCTCCGACGGGGGTCCAATCCCCCGGCTGCCTGGCTCACGGCCACCTCCGACGGGGGTCCAATCCCCCGGCTGCCTGGCTCACGGCCACCTCCGACGGGGGTCCAATCCCCCGGCTGCCTGGCTCACGGCCACCTCCGACGGGGGTCCAACCCCCCGGCTGCCTGGCCCACGGCCACCTCCGACGGGAGTCGAACCCCCAGCGACCGGGGTGCAGGGCCATCTCCGACGGGGACCGGGCCCACGCCGCCAGATAGCGCGAGCGGAGCGGCAGTAACCCGTATCCCGGGAGCGTTGGGGACGCGCCCTCGCAGCGGTGGCCCCGGAACGTGGAGGCTCGGATGCAGCGGCAGGATGCCCTCCAACGCGCGCGCTACGCCTGATTCGCGGACGTTCCGACGCCACGCCGCGCTGGCGCCTGCCCGCCATGGAGGCTGGATCAGCCCCGCGACCGCGCGCTATACCGGCCACCGCGCCCCGGCGGCACGCGTGCGGCTCGAGCACCTGGAGCACCACGCACGCGCCGCTGCTGCGCGGGGGAGGCTGCATGGAGCTCGTCGAGCTGCGCTTCGAGAATTACAAGGCATTCCATCGCCCGGCGTCGCTCGAGCTGCGTCCGCTCACGCTGCTCATCGGCCGCAACAGCGCCGGCAAGAGCGCCGCGGCCCGCCTGCCGCTGCTCCTCTCGCGCGCGCTGTCCGGCAGGGCCGAGTCCCCGGTCGAGCTCGAGGTCGACGGCGTCGACTTCGGCGCGTCGTTCCTCGACCTGATCCACAACCGCACCCCGCACGGCGCCATCGGGCTCGGCGCCGCCTTCGAAGACGACACAGAAAGACGCGTGGAGGTGTGGGCCAAGATCCAGCACGTGAGCGAGTACATGCTGCAGGTGGTCTCCGCGTTCGAGCTGCGCGTGACTGGCGCCCCGCCGCTGAAGCTCACCTGGATCGGGACGAACCCGCTCGAAGATCCGGCTCCTTACCGGCTTCAGCTCGATGGCGCCACGCGAGAGGTCAATGTCGCCTTTCGCGGGTTACTGCCGGACCCAACAATTTTCGCGCATCTCGACCGCATGGGCATGACCCCATCCGCAATGGTCTTCGCGGAGTTCACCATGCTCGTGAGTACGGTGCTCGCGCGCGTCGGCTACCTCGGCCCGTTCCGCGAGGCCCCGCAGCGCCTCTACCGCTTCCCGGGCGGCAACCCCGAGAGCGTCGGGCGCCGCGGGGCCAACGCGCCCGCGCTGCTCGCAGCCGACTACCTACGGCGGCGCGGCGAAGTACTGCAGCGCGTGAGCGAATGGTACCAGAGGCACCTCGGCGGCTGGCCCCTCAGCATCGCCCGGCAAGGTGACTCGTTCTCGGTCGTCCTGCGAAACCCCACGAACCCGGCCATCGAGGTGAACATCGCCGACGTTGGAACCGGCCTGAGCCAGGTCCTGCCCCTCGTCGTCCAGCGCCAGTTCGAGGTGGTCACCGGCAAGACCGGCGGCATCGAGATCGTCGAGCAACCCGAGCTGCACCTGCATCCCGGCGCGCACGGGGACCTCGCCGACCTGTACATCGAGGCGGCGAAGCAGCAAGGCGCGCGGTTCATCATCGAGACGCACTCGGAGAACTTCGTGCTGCGCGTACGGCGGCGCATCGCCGAGAAGCAGCTCGATCCGGAGCGAGTCAGCCTTTACTGGGTCGACGACGCCCCTCAAGGCGGCAGCGAGCTAAAGCGGATCGAGATCCTGCCGACGGGAGACGTATCCGACTGGCCCCGCGGCGTGTTCTCGGAGGACTTCGAGGAGGCGAAGGCGATCCGCGCCGCCCAGCGGGAGCACGCGTGAGGGTCCGCTTCTCGCAGGATGTGCTCGAGCGCGAAGACGACACCGCGTGGCGCGCGCTGGCGCGGATCATCGATGCCTTCGTCGAAGGGCGCCACGTCTGGGAAATCGACGATCCCGACGCCATTGAGGCGAGCCGCTGGATCGCGGGCGATGCTGGCAGCCGCGAGGCGCGGCGCACGCTCGAGATCATGCGGAAGTCCTACACCGAGGCGCTCTACGCTTCCCCGAACCGCCGGGCGCACACGCTCGTGATCGTCGTCGGCGCTGACCTCGCTCCGGACGAGGCAAGGCGCTGCCTCGAAGCCCCGGCTTACGTCGTCGTCGAGAACCGCGAGAGCGACGGCGCCTTCCTCAAGGCGATGGTCCGGGCCTTCGGACGAAGCGAGCTGGAGACAGCCATCGCGCGCGGCTGGGTCGATGTCGTCCACGCTGGCGGGTTCGGCGAGCTCGAGAAGCGCGTCAACGAGCTCATCGGCAACGTCCCCGGCCCGTGTCGGATCTTCGTGCTCTGCGACAGCGATCGCATGCATCCCGGGCACAACGACACGGAAGCCATCAAGGCGTTGCACGCCTGCTGCGCGCACCACGGGGTGCCGGGCCACGTCCTGCACAAGCGCTCGATCGAGAGCTACTTGCCGAAGGGGTCGCTGAAACACCAGGGGAAGCGGGACGTGTTCGAGGCGTTCTTCGACGCCCTGAACGACGCCCAGCGGGATCACTACAACATGAAGGAAGGCTTCAAGCGGCCGAAGACACGGGAGGGCGACGTCTCCGTGCCCCCGGAGCACAAGGGGCTCTTCGATGGGCTCGCCCAGGACGTTCTCCGCAAGCTCTGCGGCGGATTTGGCGACCACGCGTGGCGTCTGTTCTTGACGACACGCTCCGAGATCACCGCAGCGGCCGTCGAGGAGCGCTGCGCGACCAACCCCGGCGAGATCTCCCGGCTCCTTGACATCATAGAGGCCCTCGTCTGAGCTTTCCGGCGCAGCCCATGGTCACACCGAACGAGCCCCCGCCGCCCATCGTCAAGCCCGAGGTCGCCCTGCTGGAGGACCTGTTCGGCGAGATCACGGCCGGGAAGCTCAGGATCCCGCGGTTCCAGCGCCCGTTCGTCTGGCGGCCGGAGGACATGCTCGCGGTCTTCGACAGCATCCGGCGTGGTTACCCGATCGGCAACCTGCTGCTGTGGGATACGACCGAGCCCGTGCAGAGCCTCGACCGTTTCGGCCCGCTCGATCTGCGGAGACCGGAGACGAGCCCGGTGACCTACGTGCTCGACGGCCAGCAGCGGCTCTCGACGCTCTTCGGTGCGCTCAGGCTGCCGCTCGACTTCCCTCGGGACGCCCAGCTCCACAACTGGCGCTGGTGGATCTTTTACGACCTGCGCACCCACGAGTTCGTCCACGTCCCGAACAAGGAGCCCGCCGCCCACCTATTCCCGCTCCGGGCGATGCTGCGGACCATGGATTTCCTCCAGGTGTCGCGCGCCGTTGTGGAAAAGCTCCCGCAGGAAGCGGACGCGCTCGTCGCCGAAGCGGAGGGCATCGCGCAGAAGATCAAGTCGTACAAGCTCGCGGTCACCCGAATCCAGGGCGGGACGCTGGAGCAGGCCGTGGACATCTTCTCGCGGCTCAACACCAAGGGGCAGTCGATGACGCCCGATCAGATGTTCGCGGCGCTGACCTACCGTGAGGGCGAAGACGCCTTCCACCTCGCGGACCGCATCGACCGGATACAGGAGCAGCTCGCCGGGTATCACTTCGAGGGGTTGGCACGCAGCGCCATCTTCCGCGCCATCGTCGCGGCTGCGTCGGCGGACGTGCACAGCACCGACTGGGCCCACCTCGCCAAGACGCTCCACGATGCGCTTCCCGCCACCGTCGAGGCCGCCGAAGCCGGCCTGCTCCGCGCTGCGCACTTCCTCCTCGAGGAGGTCGGCGTCCCCGGCGACAAGCTCCTGCCCTACGCCAACCAGATGGTCCTCCTCGGCGAGTTCTTCCACCGAAAGCCCGAGCCGGATGTCGACGACAAGTGGCTTCTCCGACGATGGTTCTGGGCGACGTCGTTCTCGGGCTGGTTCGCCGGCGCCAACACGACGCAGATCAACGACGCGCTCGACGAGATGCGGCTGCTCGCGCGCGGCGATCTCTCGACGCTGGTGGGCGAGTGGTTCTCCGGCCCCACGCGTCCCTACCCTCAGCGCTTCGTTCTGAACAGCGCGCGCGTCCGGACGCTGCTCCTCACGACGCTCTTCTGCCGCCTCTCGCCGCTCGACACGACCGGCGAACCACTCGACGCGCGCCGGCTGCTCTGGGAGCAGGAGAAGATCTCCCTCGCCTTCCGGCACGTGTTCCCTGCAGGCTCCGGCGCGCTGGCCTCGAACCCGGCGAACCGCGTCCTCCTGCCCATCGTCCCCGGCAAACCAGCGCGCGCGCAGCTCCTCGCCATCCCGGATGGCGTCCGCGACCGCGTGCTCGCGAGCCACGGGATCCCTCTCGAGGCGTTCGAGGCGCTCAAGCGCAGCGATCGAAGCGGCTTCGTCGAAGCCCGCGCCGCGCACCTGGCGCAGATCGAGCGCGCGTTCCTGAACGAGCTCGGGCTGCCGCTGCCCGCGCAAGAGGCGGGCGAGGCGGAGGTCGACACCGACGGCGACTGAGCTCGCCCGAACGCCGCGCTGATCCAGCCAGCCCTGTCGACGCGTCCGCCGCGCCGGTCTAGGCTCCCCGATCATGGCCAAGGTCCTGGTCGTCGAGGATGAGCCGGCCATCGCCGAGTCGATCGCCTATTTCCTGCGCCGCGACGGGTTCGTCGCCACGGTCGCCACCACGCTCGCGGCCGCCGAGCGGGAGATCGACAAGGCGGACCTCATCATCCTCGACCTGATGCTCCCCGACGGCAGCGGCTTCGATCTCATCGGCCAGGTGCGGCGGAGCGGGGCGCGCGCGGCGATCATCGTCCTGTCGAGCCGCGACGGCGAGGCCGACCGCGTCGCCGCGCTCGAGACCGGCGCCGACGACTACGTGACCAAGCCGTTCTCGCCGCGGGAGATCGTCGCGCGGGTGCGGGCCGTCCTGCGCCGCGCCGCGCGGCCGCAGGCGCCCGACGCCGCCCCCGCGCCGCTGCCGCTCATGGTCGACGAGGCCACGCGGAGGGCGCACGTCAACGGCCAGAAGGTCGACCTCACCCGCGTCGAGTTCGACCTGCTCGCCTGCATGCTCGCCGCGCCGGGCAGGGTGTTCACGCGCGCGCAGCTCATCGACCGCGTCTGGGGCGACGGGTTCGCGATCACCGACCGGACCATCGACTCGCACGTGAAGGGGCTCCGGAAGAAGGTCGTCGAGGCCGGGGGCGACGCCGACCTCATCGAGACGGTGCGCGGCGTCGGCTACCGCGTCACCGACAAGCCGAGCCCCCCGGAAGGCGGCGCCTAGCCCATGGTGCGCCTCGTCGTCACCGCGGCGGCGGCCGTCTCGATCATCCTGCTCGTCGCGCTGTTCGCCTCCCGCCTCGTCCGCGCCCGGACGGCCGGGATGAGCATCCGGATGCAGATCTTCATCGCGCTCGGCGGCATCGTCGGCGCGTTCGCGTTCGGGCTCGGGCTGCTCGTCATCGATCGCATCGAGGCGCGCGCGACGCTGCTCGCCGAGGGCAGCGCGCGCGACGAGGCGGCCGCGTTCGCCGCCGTCGCCGCGATGGAGATGGAGGTCCGCGGCGTCGACCTCGCGGCCGTGCGCGCGCTCGACGGCGAGGGCCCGACGGCCCAGAACATCGCGCTGCTCGACCCGGAGGGGCGCGTGCTCCGGGCCCGCGGCGCCTCGCCGGGCGAGCCCGGGACGGTCTTCGTGACCGCGCCCATCGAGGTCCGCGGCCGGCGCGTCGGGAGCGTGCAGGTCGTGAAGCCGACCATCGTCGTGCAGCGGATGGTCGCCGACTTCGCCCCGCCGATCCTCGTGATCAGCACGGTGCTCGGCGCCGCGGCGGCGCTCTCGTCCTTCCTGATCGGCCGCGCCATCGCGACGCCGATCGAGGCGCTCACCGAGTTCGCCGTGCGCGTGAGCGAGGGGGAGGTGCGCGCGGCGCCGCCGCCGGCCCAGGGCCGCGAGGTCCAGCGGCTGACGCGCGCCATCGACTCGATGCGGCGCCAGCTCGAGGGCCGCCCCTTCGTCGAGACGTTCGCCGCGGACCTGTCGCACGAGCTCAAGAACCCGGTCGCCGCGATCCGCGCCAGCGCCGAGGTGCTCTCCGAGGGCGCGCTCGACGACCCCGAGGAGGCCGCGCGCTTCGTGGCCCGCATCCGCGAGGCGATCACCCGGATCGAGGCGCTCCTCGGGGAGCTCCTGTCGCTCGCGCGCCTCGAGGCGCGCGGCGTGGAGCACGCCGCGGTCGTCGACCTCGTCGCGATCGCGCAGGCCGCCGCGGCGCGGGCGCGCGAGCGCGGCAGCCGCGTCGAGCTCGACGCGCCGAGCTCGGCGGCCGTGCGCGGCGACGAGCTCTGGCTGTCGCGCGCGCTCGACAACCTGCTCGACAACGCGCGCACGCACGGCGACGCCGCGGCGCCCATCCACATCGCCGTGTCCCGCCTGGGCGGACAGGTCGCGATCGCGATCCGCAACCGCGGCGAGATCGGGCGGCACGTCGCCGGCCGCCTGTTCCGCCGGTTCGTGACGACCCGCGCCGACCGGGGCGGCACCGGCCTCGGCCTCGCGATCGTCAAGGCGATCGCCGAGGCCCACAGCGGCTCGGCCGAGTGCACCCACCGCGGGCCGCCCGAGGTCGAGTTCAAGCTGTCGCTGCCGGGGGCCTGAGCCGCTTGGAAACCACGAGCTCCCCCGCTCCATTTCCCCGCAATCCACCGCGGGGCCACCCCCGGGAGCATTTTGGTTTCCGGGAGGTTTCTCCGGTTTGACAGCGCGCCCGATCGGTGGCGCGAAGACGCGGCCGGCCGCCCGGCGGAGCGCTCCGCCGGGCGCGCGCTAAGGTCCACGGGCAGCGGCCCTTGAGCTCATCCGCGGCATCCTCCACAGAACCTCCATAATCGCATCACCGTCTGCCCCCCTAGCGCGCCGAAGGTCGGCGCAAAGTGGGTCGTCGTCCCCACCAGGAAAACCATGACGTCCAGCACTCTCCCCAAGCACGTCGCGATCATCCTCGATGGCAATGGCCGCTGGGCAGCGGCGCGGGGTCTCCCGCGGATGCAGGGGCACCGGCACGGCGCGCAGGCCGTGCGCCTCTCGGTGCGCTCCTGCCGCGATCGCGGCATCCCGTACCTCACGCTCTACGCGTTCAGCGTCGCGAACTGGTCGCGGCCCAAGGACGAGATCGACGCGCTGATGCGCATCTGCCAGGAGTTTGCCGAGGGGGAGCACGACGAGCTGATCCGGCGCGGCATCGCGGTGCAGATCGTCGGCGACCTCGAGGACATCCCGACCCCGACGCGGCGCGCGATGGAGAAGCTCGTGGAGGACACCTCGGGCGGCACCGAGATGACCCTGGCGCTCGCGCTGAGCTACGGCGGCCGCCGGGACATGGCGAACGCGATGCGCGCGCTCGCGGTCCGCGCGCGCGCCGGGCTCGTCATCCCGGAGGAGATCAACGAGAAATCGCTCCGGAACTTCCTGACGACCAGCGCGATGCCGGATCCGGATCTCATCATCCGCACGGGCGGCGAGAAGCGCCTCAGCGACTTCCTGCTCTTCGAGGCCGCGTACGCGGAGCTGTTCTTCACCGACACGCTCTGGCCCGATTTCACCGAGGCGACCTTCGACGAGGCGCTCGCGACCTACGCCCGGCGGCAGCGGCGCTACGGCCGGACCGGCGAGCAGGTCCGGCGGATGGCCGCGTCGGGCTGAACCGGCGCCGCGCGGCGTGCCGCGCCCGCGCGCGCACGCCCGCGTCGCTCGTGACGCTCGATTCCGGGGCCGCGATGCAGTACGAATGACGCGCTTGTCGTCCACGCGCCCGTAGCTCAGCTGGATAGAGCAGCGGCCTTCTAAGCCGCGGGTCGCAGGTTCGAATCCTGCCGGGCGTGCCGAACGTCCCCGGTGCGTCGCTTGACGGTGCTGCCCGCAGCGGACCACCATGTTCCTGGCATCATGGAGAAGCGGGTCGTGCTCGTGCTGGGCGGTCTGGTGCTGGGCGCGGCCTGCGCGCTCGCGGCGGGGCGGGTGCGCGCCCAGGGGGTCGCGCCGAGCGCCCCCGCGCCGCGGTGGGAGCAGGACTGCGAGCAGGCGCACGGCGTCGAGGAAGCCCGCGCCGTCGCCAAGGCGCGCGGGGAGAGCGGCTGGGAGCTCGTGGCGCTCGACGCCGGCGTGATGTGCTTCAAGCGGCCGGCCCCGGCGCCTCCGAAGCCGGCCGACCCCTGGCCGGGCTACTGACCCGTCGCCGCGGCGCGCGCCGCGCCCGCCGTTCGAGGCGGAGCGGCCCCGGCGCCACCGCGGCCGCCGCCCTTCTCGGCCCGCGCGCTGCGTGTCAGCGTTCGGCATGATCGATCTGTGCGATCGGCGCTACGCGCTGCCCGCGCGCAAGACCGTGGTGTTCTGCGTCGACGGCTGCGCGCCCGAGTACCTCGACCAGGCGCTCGCGGACGGGCTGATGCCTCGGCTCGCGGCCACGCTCGCCCGAGGCGGCCTGTACGTGCGCGGCCGCGGCCAGATCCCGAGCTTCACGAACCCGAACAACGTGTCCATCGTGACCGGCCAGCCGGCGCGCGTGCACGGCATCTCGGGCAACTACTACTTCGACGCCGCCTCGGGGGAGGAGGTGCCGATGAACGACCCGCGGTTTCTGCGCGTCCCGACGCTCTTCGAGAAGATGGAGCAGACGGGCGTCCGGACCCTCTGCATCACGGCCAAGGACAAGCTCCGCGCGTTGCTCGGCGCCTGCCGCGAGGGGGGGCCGCGCCCGATCTCGCTGTCGGCCGAGAAGGCGCACGAACAGGCGCTCCCGGAGCACGCGATCGCGTCGATCACCGCCGCCGTCGGCCGCGAGAACCCGTCGATCTACGACTGGGACATCTCGCACTACGCGATGGAGATGGGCCTCGCGCTGCACGAGCGGGTCTCGGCCACGCTGCTCTACGTGTCGCTGACCGACTACGTGCAGCACAAGGAGCCGCCGCGCGGGCCGATGTCGGATCGGTTCTACGCCCGCTTCGACGCGCTCTTCGGCGCGTACCTCGACGCCGGGTTCGTCTGCGGCATCACCGCGGATCACGGCATGAACGACAAGACCGCGCCGGATGGCTCGCCCAACGTGCGCTACCTCGAGGACGCGCTCCGCGAGGCCGGCCTCTCGGGCTTCCGGGTGCTCCTGCCGATCACCGACCCGTACGTCGTGCACCACGGCGCGCTCGGGTCGTACGCCACCGTGTACGCCGGCGCCTCGGCGCAGCCGCGCGCCGCGGAGGTCCTCGCGCGCCTCCCGGGCGTGGAGCTCGTCCTGCGCCGCGACGAGGCCGCGCGGCGCTTCGCGCTGCCGCCGGACCGGATCGGCGACCTCGTGGTCCTCGGCGATCGGAGCACGGTGCTCGGCAAGAGCGCGGCCTACCACGACCTCTCCGCGGTGCAGCGCGGGCTCAGGTCCCACGGCGGCCTGCACGAGGCCGACGTGCCGATCCTCGCGAGCCACCCGCTCCGGCCCGAGGAGCGCGCGAGGCTGCTCGGCGCGGACGCGGACGCGGCGAGCGGCCGGCCGTGCGCGCTGTCGAACGCGGACGTCTTCGATCTCTTGCTGAACCGACTCTCGATCGCCACGGCCTAGCGCCATCGATCGAGCGCCTGAAGGGGGGACAGGATGGGCTCGACGCTCTCCATCGAACGACCGGGGTTCCATTTTCCGTGCCTGATCGGGGGCAGGCCGGTGAGCCGGGACGAGCGCATCCTCGTGCGCTACCCGTTCACGGGCGAGGAGATCGGCAGCGTGCCGAGGCTCGACGAGCAGGAGGTGACGCGGGCGATCGAGACCGCGGCGTCCGGCCCGCCGCGGCTCTCGCGCCACGAGCGCAGCCAGATCCTGCTCCGCGCCGCGGCGCTCATCGAGGCGCAGGCGGACGCGGTCGCGCGGCTCATCACGTGGGAGAGCGGGCTGTGCCTCAAGGACACGGCGTACGAGGTGCGGCGCGCGCTCGACGTGCTCCGGTTCGCCGCGTACGAGGCGCTCCGGGACGACGGCCAGTGCCTCGCGTTCGACATCTCGGCGAACGGCAAGCCCCGCCGCGGCTACACGCTGCGCGAGCCGCTGCGCCTCGTGACGGCGATCACGCCGTTCAACCACCCGCTGAACCAGGTCGCCCACAAGGTCGCGCCGAGCATCGCGAGCGGCAGCGCGATGGTGCTCAAGCCGTCGGAAAAAACGCCGCTCTCCGCCGTCTACCTCGCGGCCGTGCTGCACGAGTCGGGGCTGCCGCCCGGCATGCTCAGCGTCGTGACCGGCGACCCGGCCGAGATCGGGCGGGCGCTCGTGACCCACCCCGCGGTGGAGCTCGTGAGCTTCACCGGCGGGGTCGAGATCGGCAAGCGCATCGCCGGCATGCTCGGCTACCGGCGCGCGGCGCTCGAGCTCGGCGGCAACGATCCGCTGATCGTGCTCGACGACGCGGATCTGGACGAGGCGGCGCGGCTCGCCGTCTACGGCTGCTACAAGAACTCGGGGCAGCGCTGCACGGCGGTGAAGCGGCTCATCGTGAGCGAGCGCGTCGCGGACGAGTTCGCCGCGCGCCTCGCCGCCGCGTCGGCGCAGGTCAAGGTCGGCGATCCGCGCGACCCCGCGACGGACATGGGGACGGTGATCTCCGAGGCCGCGGCGCGGCAGCTCGAGGCGGCCGCGGCGGACACGCTCGCGCGGGGCGCCACGCTGTTGTTCGGGAACGAGCGCCGCGGGGCGCTGTACGGCCCCACCGTGATGGATCGCGTGCCGCGCGACGCCCCGTCCGTGCAGCAGGAGACCTTCGGCCCGCACGCGCCGATCCTCCGGGTGAGGGACATCGACGAGGCGATCGCGGTGGCGAACGGGACGAGCTACGGCCTCTCCGCCGGCGTCTGCACGAACGACATGAGGCACGTCCACCGGCTCGTCCGCGAGCTGCGCTGCGGCACGGTCAACGTGCGCGAGGTGCCGGGGTACCGCTCCGAGCTGTCGCCGTTCGGGGGCATCAAGGACAGCGGCACCGGGGTCAAGGAGGGCGTCGTCGAGGCGATGAAGGCGATGAGCAACGTGAAGCTCTACACGGTGCCCTGGGAGTGAGCGGCCCCCGGCGCTTCCCCATACCGCCGCGGCGCGCGCCGTTGTAAGCCGAGCGGCATGAGCGGAGAGCCCCTGTCGGAGCGAGAGTTCGACGCCGTGGCCGATCGGTCGCTGCGCGCGCTGGATCGGGCGATCAACGAGATCCCCGACGGCGTGGAGGCCGACCTGCAGAGCGGCATCCTCACGCTGGAGTTCGAGGACGGCGTCAAGTACGTCGTCAACAGCCACCGCGCGGCGCGGCAGATCTGGATGGCCGCCGAGCGGGTGGCGTGGCACTTCGACTACCTGCAGCCCGAAGGCCGCTGGGTGGCGCAGCGGACCGGCGAGGAGCTCTGGAGCACGCTCGAAGCCGTGGTCTCCCGGAAGCTCCGCCGCGACGTGAAGCTCGAGCGCTGAGCCCCGCCGCTCACAACGCGAAGCGGATGCCGAGCGCGCCGAGCGGACCCGTCACGGAGGCGCCGACCCGCAGATCGAAGGCGACGCGGTCCCACGGCCGGAACGAGAGGCCGAGCTCGGGGAAGAGCAGCCACGGATAGACGACCGGCTTCAGGCCCTGGGGCTTTCCCTTGGGGCGGGTGAACCAGCTCGGCTCGGCGTAGCCGGGGTAGTGATCCGCGTCGTAGTCGAGCTGGTTGCAGTACCGGAAGCTCCCCTCCGGATTGTTCGGCCCCCGGCACTTCTTGTAGCGGTACGGATCCCCCGGCACGAAGGTGCTCTGGTCGCCGGGGACGGCGTCCCCGGGGTACGCCTGGGTCCGGTAGAGCTCGCCCATGAACATCCAGCCCACGCCGAGGCCAGCCCCGACGCGGAAGGCGAACCGCTCGTCGCGATCGAGCGGAATGTTCCAGACCAGGCGGGCGTCCGCCTGGAGCGCCTGGAGGTCGCTCTCGATGATCTCGTAGTCGGTGTCGGGGTGCCCGTTCGGCAAGAAGGGCGTCTCCTGCAACCGGAAGCGCGCGTAGGCGACCGAGAAGACGAGATCGAACCGCCCGAGCCGCGTGGACAGCGAGACGTCTCCGCCGGGGAAGAAGGCGTGCCGCCCGCCCTCTCCGAAGAGCTCGAACATGACCTGGGGGACGAAGAAGCCCCGGAAGCCGGCGCCGAGCCACACGTTCCGCTGCTTGCGCCGGGCCGGCGGCGTGGGCGCGGGCATCTCGTCCGGCGGCGTGGGCTCGGGCATCTCGACCTGCGGCTTCGCCTTCTCGTCGGGCCCGGCCGCGACGCGCGGCTCGTCTTCCGCCGGCTTCTCCGGCGGCTTCTTCGCCACGGGCTTCGTCGGCTTCTTCTCCGCCGGCTTCTTCGCCACCGACTTCTGCGGCTTCTTCTCCGCCGGCTTCTTCGCCACCGGCTTCTTCTCCGGCGGCTTCGCCGCCGCAGGCTTCTCCGCCGGCTTCTTCTCCGGCGGCTTCGCCGCCGCAGGCTTCTCCGCCGGCTTCTTCTCCGGCGGCTTCGCCGCCGCAGGCTTCTCCGCCGGCTTCGCCGCGCCGGGCTTCGGCTTGAGTCGCAGCTTGAGCTCGCGCCGCTGCTTCTCCTTCAGCGTGATCTTCTGCGAGAGCTCCTCGTACCCCTCGGCCCTGGCGACGACCGAGAGCGGCTTGCCCGGATCGAAGCGCTGCGGCGTCGATGGGTCGCCGATCGCCTCGCCGTTGATCTCGACGACGAGCCCCGCGTAGGGCTCCGCCGGCGTGACGACGAGCGTCGGGATGCGCGCGTCGAGCTGCGCCGCCTTCTTCTTGGCCGATGTGATGGCCACGACATCCCGGCCGGTGTAGCCGGGCTCCTTCTTCTCGCTCGCGACCGTGTGATAGATCTCGCTCGCCTTCAGCAGCTCGCCCTGCTTCGCGTAGCAGTCGGCGAGCGGCACCGCAGAGCTCGGGCGGTGCCGCTGGCCCTCGGCGGACTCGAGGAGCGGGATCGCCCGCTTGCAGAACCCACCCCGGGCCGCGTTGATGCCCTGGTTCGCCTCCTTGTCGCCCGGCGCGGCGAGCGCCGCATGGGCGAACAGCACAGCCACGACGCCGAAGAGAGAAGCGATCGGAAGACGCAAGAGGCGCTCAGTCTACCACCTCATCCACGGCGCGCGCGGGACGGACGCGCCATTTGCGCCTACGGATGTCGCGAACGGCACGGCGGCCCGAGGTTAAGGAGCAGCGCGGGCGCCAATGTGGCGGCGCCTCGCGCCGCTCCTTACCTCGGCTCGGGCCGCCTCGACGGAGCGAACGCGGCCTGGACGGCCCGCCGTCCGGGCGCTCGCGAAGGCCGCCGGGGAGACACGCGGCTTTTCGGGGATCCCGAGCGCCCCCGGAAGCGCGCCCGGAACGTCGAAGCGCTGCAGACGAAAAGCTCGACGGACTTCTCTTTACACCTTCGACGCTGGCCGAGAGCCCCTGTAAGCTCCCCCGGAATGGCTTCCGGCGCAGGTATCGAAGAACCGCACGGGCTGGGCGAGAGCACCGGCGCAGAGGGATCGGGCGGCGGCGTTTTGTCCGGGCCCGTGCGGCGCACATTGAAGGCAGGCGAGATCCCGAACACGTTGATCGAGTGCGTGCACTCGGTCGAGTGCGCGGGCTGTCCGCTCATCGCGGGCGATTACGCAGAGCAGCTCAGCACGAAGCGCGCGAGGGTCGTGTCCGCGGCCGCGCACTACCCGTCGCTCGAGCTGCTCCAGACGAGCCCGGTCATCCCGGCTGATCCGATCACCGGCTACCGCGGCCGAGCGAAGCTCATCGTCGCGTCCTCCGGCGCGATCGGGCTGTACGGCCGCACAGGGCATCACGAGGTCGTCGACATCCCGGGCTGCCGGGTCCTCGCCCCGGCCCTCGCGGCGGTGACCTCGCGGCTGCGCGAGCTGATCGCGTCCCCGCCGCCGGAGGTCCGGCCGCTGCTCTTGCCGTACGATCCGGCGCGCGGCGGCGTGCTCCGCGCCCTCGACCTGCGCGAGGTCCACCTCGCGCCCGGCACGCCGCTCTACGCGGAGATGGGCGCGACCGAGGACAACCCGGCGTTCGTGCTGATCACGTTCGTCCTCCAGCGCGAGCGCGCGTGCACGCGCGACGAGCTGCGCGAGGCAGGCCGCGCCATCCGCCCGATGCTCCCCCGCGTCATCGGCGTCGCGGCGAACTTCCACGACGCGGAGGCGCCGCAGATCCTCGGCCCCGAGACGATCGTGCTCGACGGCGTCTCGCACGCGGAGGACCGGATCGGGCAGACCTATCACGTCGCCGCGTTCGGCTCGTTCGTGCAGGCGCACCGCTCGCAGGCCGCGCGCGTGCACGCCCTCCTGCTCCGCGAGATCGCGTCGCTCGAGAACGACGGGCCCGTGATCGAGGGCGAGGCCCCGATGGGCCCGGCCTCCCGGCGCAAGGAGCCGCCGCGCATCCTCGATCTGTACGGCGGCTCGGGCGCGATCTCGCTCGCCCTGGCGCAGGGCGGCAACCGCGTCCTGATGGTCGAGTCCTTCGCGCCCGCGGCGGCGAACGCCCGCGCGGCGGCCGAGGCCCAGGGGCTGAGCCAGCGCGTGGAGGTGCGCACCGGCGACGTCTCGGAGATCGTGAGCTCCCTCGTCAACGGCTCGGAGAAGTTCGACGGCATCGTGGTGAACCCGCCGCGCCGCGGCGTCTCCCCGACCGCGCGCGAGGCGATCGCGCGCCTCGGCGCGCCGCTGCTCGTCTACGTCTCGTGCGATCCCGACACGCTCGCGCGCGACCTCGATCACTTCTGCCGCCTCGGGTACTCGTCGACGGAGCTCACGCCGCTCGACATGATCCCGCTCACGGAGGAGATCGAGACGATCGCCGCCCTCCGCAGGACGCCCCCGCCGGCGCCGAAGGTGATCTACGACGACGACGGCGTGCTGGTCGTCGAGAAGGGCCCGCACGAGCCGGTGGCCCCGCAGCCGGAGTACCTCGGCTCGCTGCTCGCCCGCTGCGCCCGCATCCCGGGCAACACCACGACGCCCGTCGTCGTGCACGCGCTGGATCCGGGCACGAGCGGCCTGGTCATGCTCGCGCGAAACGAGGAGGCAGCGGCGCGCTGGGGCGAGGCGCTCACGAAGACGGGGCGCCTCATCTACCTGGCCGCGGCCAAGGGCGTGACCCCGGGCAAGGGCGCGATCACCCGCGACCTCCGCGAGGGGACGCGCACGTACACCGCGCGCACGCGGTACCGCCGCCTCGCCGTCGCCTCGGGCCACTCGATCCTCCGCGTCATCCCGGACGGCGGGCGCACGCACCAGATCCGGCGGCACCTCGCCGCGATCGGCCACCCGATCCTCGGCGACGAGCGCTACGGCCACGTGCCCACGAACCGCTACTTCGAGGAGAAGCACGGGCTCGACCGCTCGTTCGTGCACCTCGTGCGCATCGAGATCGAGCACCCCCGCACCGGCGTGAAGATGATCATCGAGTCGACGCTGCCCGGCGACCTGCGCTCGGCGCTCGAGCGCTCGACCGGCCCGTCGGTCCTGCGCTTCCTCGAGCAGAAGCACGCCCTCGGCGAGCAGCGGGCCGTCGCGGTGCTGACGACGGCCACGGACGAGCCCGCTCCGAGCAGCAGGATGATCCCGCTGCGCACCGAGGACTCCGAGTCCGCGCCGCCCCCCTCCATCCGCAGCCCCGGGCCCATCTCGATCCGCGTCCCGGATCTGGACGAGTCGCCCCGGACCATCCGGCACCCCATCATCTCGACCGGCGACGAGGACTGAGCGGCCCGCGCCGCCGCTCCCGCGCGCGCAGCCGGTCGGCCGCCGCGGTCGGCGGCCGCGGCGCTCCCGTCGCGATCACCTCGCTCGCGGTCGGCGGCCGCGTCGCTCCCCTACCCGAACCCGAGGCGCCGTCCGCCTTACCTCAGCGCCTCAGGTAGACCGGTCCTCGCGGGGCGCGGGTCCGTCCGTGTGCCCGACCCGCCCACCTTGGACCGATGGGCTGCGAGCGGATCTGGTAGGCTTGACGGCCGCATGTCCACGTTTCCAGAAGACCGCCCTCGCATCCTCGTCGTGGACGACGAGAAGGTGATCCGCGACATGCTGGCCGACTTCCTCGGCATGGAAGGCTACTACGTCCGCACTGCGGAGGACGGCACCAGCGCGCTGAGCGAGCTCACGAAGGGTCATTACGACCTCGTGATCAGCGACCTCAAGATGCCGCGGATGGGCGGCATCGCGCTGCTGGACGAGATCGGCAAGACGGCGCCGAACGCGCTCACGGTCATCATGACGGGCTTCGGCACCGTCGAGACCGCGATCGACGCCATGAAGCGCGGCGCCTACGACTACGTGCTCAAGCCGTTCAAGCTGGACGAGGTGGTGCACGTCGTCCAGCGCGGCATCGAGAAGCAGCGGATGGCCGCCGAGAACATCCGGCTGCGCGAGGCGGTGTCGCTCTACAAGGTGAGCGAGGCGATCGCGGCGAGCCTCTCGCTCGACCAGGTGCTCGAGACCGTCGCGGACAGCTGCCTGCACGAGGTGCGCGGCGATCTCATCTCGACCTGGCTCGACGACGGCGAGGGGAGCTTCTTCGAGCGGCAGCACCTCCGCGGCCCGTCGCTCCCGCCGGAGGCCGATCTCGGCCGGCTCGATCCGGCGCTCGTGCTCGATCATTTCCGCCCCGAGGCGCTGCTCCTCGAGCAGGGCATGAAGGGGCTCAGGTTCTTCGCGGCGGAGCCGTCGCTGCCGCTCCAGTCGCTGGTCGCGGTGCCGCTCCGCATCCAGAAGCGGCTGATGGGCTTCGTCGCCGTCGCGTCGTTCACGCGGACGAAGCGCTTCGACGAGGGGCAGCGCAAGCTGCTCAGCATCATCGGCTCGCGCGCCGCGGCGGCGATCGAGAACGCGCGCCTCTACCAGGACCTCCAGGCGACGTTCCAGCAGACGATCGAGGGGCTCGCCAAGGCGATCGACAAGATGGACCGCTACACCGCGGGCCACTCGGATCGGGTCGCCGTCTACGCGGTGATGCTCGCGCAGCAGCTCGGCCTCGGCCCGCACGAGATCGAGATCGTCCGGCAGAGCGCGCTCATGCACGACATCGGCAAGATCGGGTGCGTGCTCAACCTGAACAAGCCGGGCAAGCTCACGAACGACGAGTACGAGGTGTTCAAGCGGCACCCCGTCTACGGGCGCGACATCCTCGATCCGATCAAGTTCCTGCACCCGCTCATCCCCGGCGTGCACCTGCACCACGAGCGCTGGGACGGGCGCGGCTACCCGCTCCGGATGCGGGGCAACGAGATCCCGATCATCGCGCGCATCATCTCGGTGGCCGACACGTACGACGCGATGACGAGCGACCGCTCGTACCGCCGGGCGCTCCCGCACGAGGTCGCGGTGGCCGAGATCGAGCGGTGCTCGGGCTCGCAGTTCGACCCCGAGGTCGCGGCGAGCTTCACGACGCACATCGAGGCCTACCGCGACGAGCGGCGCGCGCGCGGCGAAAAGGTCCCGGAGTAGACCATGCCGACCACCTCGCTCCGCGATCTCCTAGAGCCCCCGCGGGACCAGGGCGCCGAGCTCGGGCCGCCGAAGCCGCGGCGCGCGCGCGCCGTGTGGATCGGCCGGCGCCGCTACGCCCCGATCCACGATCTGCAGAAGCAGCTCGTCGAGGCGCGCGCCGAGGGGCGCATCGGCGACACGATCCTGCTCCTGGAGCACGACCCCGTCATCACGCTCGGCCCGCGGGCGAACCCGGAGAACGTGCTGCTCGACTCCGGCGCGCTGAGCGAGCGCGACATCGACCTCGTCGCGACGGGCCGCGGGGGCGACGTCACCTACCACGGCCCCGGCCAGCTCGTGTGCTACCCGCTGCTCGATCTCCGGCCGGACCGGTGCGACGTGCGCAGGTACGTGCGGTCGCTCGCGGAGGTGATGATCCTGCTCGCGCGCGAGCACTACGTCGAGGCCGGCGTGGTCGACGGGATGATCGGCGTCTGGGTCGATCGCGCGGCCCCGGAGCAGTGGGGCGGCTCCGCGTGGGCGGGCGAGCTCGCCAAGCTCGGCGCGATCGGCGTGCGCCTCTCGCGCTGGCTCACGATGCACGGCTTCGCGCTCAACATCGCGGTGGACCTCAGGGCGTTCGAGCTGATCGTGCCCTGCGGCATCCGCGAGCACGGCGTGACGTCGCTCCACCAGCTCACCGGGAGGACGCTCACCGTCGCCGAGGTCGCCCTCGCCAGCGCGCCGCAGCTCGCCCGCGGACTCGAGCTCGAGGTCGACCGCGTCGAGGATCTGTCGGCGGTCGCCGATCTCGCCGGGGCGCTGCTCGCCCCGGAGGCCGCGGCCGGCGAGAGCCGCAGCGCTCCGTAGCGCCGCGCGCCGGCCCGACGCGGCGGGCCGCGCCGCCGAGGCAGTGTCGCTCGGCCGTGCCGTGGGCTAATAGCGGTCCCGTGCGCGCGCAGCCCACGACACGGCCCCGCGAGGGCGACGGCTCCCTCCTGCACCGCGGCGCCGCGGCCGCGCGGCCGCGCTGGCAGCGCGCCCTCGTCCTGGTGCTCGCCACGGCGGCCGTGGCGCTCTTCGTGTTCGTGCTCCTCGCGCCCGTCGCGGTGGTCTTCGCCGGCAGGCGCAGCGCCGCGGCGTGCCTCGCGTCGATCGAGGCGCCGCGCGGCCCCGCGCTCCCCGACTGCCGGCCCGAGATCCGCTGGTTCGCGCTGCCGTCGCGGCTGCCGTGGACCTACGGCGCGGCGAGCGCGCTGGCCGAGGAGCTCGGCGTGCGCGCCGCGGTCGCCGAGTACGTCGACGCCGCCGTCGGCCGGCCGGACGGCGCGGCGCTCGCCAGGGCGACCGAGGCGGTGGCGACGGCCGAGGCCACGGTCGCCGCCGGCTCCAGGCGCATCACGTTCGACGAGCTGGGGCCCTCGCGCGGCGCGCCGAGCCTCGCGCGCGAGGCGGCGCGGCTCGGCGACCGCCGCGCGCTCCTCGGGCAGCCGGATCGCTGGCCCGACTGGCACGTGCGCGTGCAGACCCTCCGCGCGGCGCTCGCCGAGGGCGACCTGCCGCGCGCGATCGCGATCGCGAACGGCTACGCGGGGATGGACCCCCGCGACGAGGATCTGCGCACGACGGTCGCCGCGATCCTCTGCCTCGGCGCGAGCGCGGACGCGAAGCGCGGCGCCGAGCTCCTGACGCTGATCCAGGACGACCGGGCCTCGAAGCGCCACGCGGGCATGGCGCGCGACTGGGGCGAGGTCCGCGCCGTCCTCGTCGCCTGCGCTGCCCGGGCCGGCGTGGAGCCGCCGCCGATGCCGGAGGCCCCCGAGGCCGGCGTGGCCGACGCCGTGGAGGCGCGGCTCGCGCAGCGCGCGCCTCGCCGCCGCCCGCGAGGACGCCGCCGACGCGAAGGGGCGCGCCGCGCGCGCGATCCGGGACCTGCTCGTCTCCGCCGACGCGCTCGATCCGGACGCCCGCGGCGATCTGCTCGCCGTGGCGCTGGCGGAGGACGGCGCGCTCGACGCCGTCGAGGCCGCCGCGCTCGCGCGGCCGGAGGGCGACGGGACCGAGACGGCCGGCGCGGACGCCGTCGTGGTCGGCGCCGGAGCCGGCGCTGCCCCGGCCCGCGCGGCTGCCGGCGCGGCGCTCTCGCGGAGCGCGGGCTCGCTGCGCGCGCTCGACTGGCTGCCGGAGCGCGGGCTCGCGAGGCCCGTGGTCGCCGGCTCGCTGCGCGCGCGCGCAGCGGCGCGCGCCGCCGAGCTGGCCGCCGCCCCCGAGCTGTCGCCGTCCGACGGCGACGCCCTGCGCGCCGCCGCGGGAGCCCTCGCGCTGAAGGCCGCGCGCGAGCTCGCCCTCGAGGGCGACGCGGCCCGCGCGATCGACGCCCTGGACCGCCTCGGCGCGCTCGCCCCGGAGCTCGCGCCGGAAGCGGCCCGCGCGCTCGCGCGATCGAGCGCGTGGACCCTCGCGGGCGATCGCGCGCGCGCGCTCGACCTCATCGAGCGCGTCGATCTCGCCGCGGCGCCGCCGGCCCTCCGCGCGGCCGTGCACCTGCAGCGCGCCGAGCTCCTCGCCTCGCTGGGGCGCCGGCTCGACGCCGCGCGCGCGGCGGTGCTCGCCGACGAGGCCGCCGCGGCCGCGCGCGCGGCGGGCGCCGGCGACGCGCCGCCGGGGCTCGCGCTGCTCGAGGCGCGCGCGCGGTGGACCCGGCTCGCCCTCGCCCCCTCCGAGGGCGGCTCGCCGCTCCGGCAGGGCGGCCCGCCCGCGCTGCTGCCGGCGGACCTCTCGGCCGCGTGGCCCTGGGTCGGCTTCGCGCGCCTCGACGCGCCCTGGGCGCGCGGCGACCAGCCGGCATTCGCGCGCGCGCTCGCGGCCTGGAGCGCCGCGCGCGACGCGCCGCCGGCCACGCGCCGCGCGCTCCGCTACGCCGCCCTCCGCCGCCGGGGCGACGCGCCGCCCGCGCTCGTCCCGTACGCCGCGCTCGCGGCGCAGCTGCTCGGCGAGGGCGAAGGGGACGCCGAGGTGTGGCTCGACGCCTTCCTCGCGCTCGACGCCCCCCGCTTCTCGCTCCGACACGTCGCCTTCGCCCGGGCCGAAGCGGCGCGGTGGCGCGGAGACGACGGCAGCGCGGCCGCGTGGCAACGCCGGTACGAGGCCCTGCGCGCCGTGGCCTCCGACCCGGCCCGCGCCGAGATCGCGCGCTACCTCGGCCTCTGACGCCCGCGCGCCCGCGCGCGCCGGGCACGTCGCACCGGGACGGACCCCACCGCGCCGGCGTTCCGTGGCATGCCCCCGAAAAACCTGGAGAGCACATCATCGTACATCTGGCGGTGGGGGGGCTCGGTTCCTACGCTACAGCCTGGCTCGCGAAGAGCTGCTCGCGGAGAGAGTCGTCATGTGTCCTCATTGCGGAAAGAACGCGCCGGTCATCCACCGCGGGCTCGCGGCGTACTGCACCGCGTGCGGCCGGGAGCGCCTGCCCTTCGCGGGCAAGTCGGTCAGCCTGGCGGGGAAGCCGTCCAGGGTCGGCGGGGCCGTCGCGGGCGTGCTCGGCTGGCTGGTCCTCATCGGGGGCACCGCGCTGGCGCTGCTCCTCGGGCTGGGCGCCGCCGCGCTGTTCCCGGGCTCGATCGCCGGCCTCGCGATCGGCTTGCCGATCGGGTTCATCGCCCTGACGCTCGGCCTGCTCCTCCTCGTCAGCGGGCGGAAGCTCTCCCGGTCCGGGGTGAAGGCCTCCCGCGACGCGCAGGTCCAAGCGATCTTCTCCCTCGCGTCGCACCGCCGCCGCCCGCTCACCGCGCAGGAGGTCGGCGTCGCGCTCGACCTGCCGGCCCCGGAGGCCGACGCCCTGCTCACCGAGCTCGCCAAGGAGCGCCCCGACGACGTGGGCGTCGAGATCGGCGATCGCGGCGAGATCCTCTACACCTTCCCCGGCGTCTCGGGGGCGGCCGGCGTCCGCTTCCCCCAACCCTCGCTCCGCATCGATCCGGGCCACGGCGCGGCCGACCCCGCGGCGCGGATCTACGCCGAGGAGTTCGAGGAGGACGACGCGGGCGCGTCCCGCGCCTCCCCCCGCCGCGAGCAGCTCCGCTGAGCATGTCCCGCGGCGCGCGTGCTAGCCTCGCGCCGCGCGCGCCCCTCGAGCGCCCGGCGCGCGCCGCCGTCGCCCTCGCTCCGTGGTTCGGCGCGGGGGCGCCCTGGGCTGCTCGCCGCCACCGACCATGAGACGCTCCCCAGCCGCCCCGCTGACCGCCGCCGCCGCGCTCGCCCTCGCCGCGCTCCTCGCCCCCTCGCGGGCCGACGCCTTCGAACGGCAATGGCACGCCGGCGCCAGCGTCGGGTACGCGCTCCTCGCGGACGGCGGGACGTACCCGGGGCTCGGCGGCGGCCTGCACGTCGCCTACGGGCTCACGGACGCCTTCAACGCGATCGTCGAGCTCGACACCGCGTCGCACCCGGGGGGCGATCTCATGTTCCTCGGCGCGTCGGCCGGCGCCACCTACGTCATCGATATCCTGCAGTGGGTGCCGTACATCGGCCTCATGACCGGCGCCTACGACAGCGTGCGCCTCGCCCCGTGCGGCTCGTATGGTCGGCCGAGCTGCCACCGAGGGCAGTTCGGGGTCTCGGTCCCGTTCGGCATCGACTACGCCTTCAACCGCCAGTTCGCCGCGGGCTTCGCCGGCAAGTACACGCTGCTCCTCCCCGGCGCGGGCGACGGTCCGGGGAGCTACTTCACGGCGTTCGCCCGCGCGGAGTTCCTCTGGGGCTACTAGGCCGCAGCCCCATCGCGGCCGCCGCCGTCGCGGCGGCGCTCGCTCCCGGCTGCACGTGCGGCTCGCCCGCGCCGCCGCCGCCGCCGGCCGCGGACGCCGCCCGCGCCGTGACGCTCTCCGTGTTCGCCCGCGGGCTCGACCAGCCCGTCGCGCTCACCTTCGCGCCGGGCGACGCCCGCGAGCGCCTCTTCGTCGTCGAGAAACCCGGGCGGATCCGCGTCCTCGCGGGCGGCCGCGCCCAGGGCGCGCCGTTCCTCGACGTCTCCGCGCTCGTCTCGACCGGGGAAGAGCAAGGCCTCCTCGGGCTCGCGTTCCACCCGCGCTACGCCGAGAACGGGCGCTTCTTCATCAACTACACCGATCGGCGCGGCGACACCCGCGTCGTCGAGTACCGCGCGGCGCAGGGCGACCCCGAGCGCGCGGATCCGGCGACGGCGCGCGAGCTGCTCCACGTCGCGCAGCCGTACTCGAACCACAACGGCGGCCACCTCGCCTTCGGGCCGGACGGCAGGCTCTATGTCGGCACCGGCGACGGCGGCAAGCGCGACGATCCCCACGGCCACGGGCAGAACCGGCGCTCGCTGCTCGGCAAGATGCTGGCGCTCGACGTGAACGGCCACGGGCAGGAGCGGCCCGCGCCGGAGATCGTGCAGATCGGGCTCAGGAACCCGTGGCGCTACAGCTTCGACCGCAAGACCGGCGACCTGTACATCGCCGACGTCGGCCAGGACCGCTACGAGGAGGTCCACGTCGCGCCGGTCGACCGGCTCGCGGGCCACAATTTCGGGTGGAACGTGGTCGAGGGGGACGGGCACTGCCTCCACGACCTCCCCTGCAGCCGCGAAGGGCTGACGCCGCCGGTCCTGGAGTACCCCCACAACGACGGCTGCTCGATCACGGGCGGCTTCGTCTACCGCGGCGCGGAGCTGCCGGAGCTCGACGGGCTCTATTTCTACGCGGACTACTGCACCGCGATCCTCCGCAGCTTCCGCTGGAAGGACGGGCGCGCGACGGAGCCGACCGACTGGAAGCCGATCCTCGATCCCGACGGCGCCCTCTCGCGCGTGACGTCCTTCGGGGAGGACGCGCGCGGCGAGCTCTACGTGCTCTCGCAGGACGGCGGGATCTACAGGTTCGTCCGGCGGCCGTGACCCGGGCGCGCGCCGCGCCCCGCCCTCGCGCGCGACGACGCGACGACGCGACCGGGCGCGCTCGCCGCGAGGTCCCCGCGAAAACGCTGCCATTCCCATGACGTGAGGCGCTGGAAGCGTCTACAAAGAGCGGGCGCAGTCGCGCGAGGCCTCCGAGCGAGCATACGGAAGGAGCGGACCGTGGAACAGCTTTGGCAGCGCGTCTCTGAGGGCAGGCACACGGCCTTGCTCGACATCGTCCCCGGCGAGCCTCCGTCCCACCTCGGGCTGCGCGTCCTGCGCGTGCGCTGCGACGTGCCGGAGGTGACGCTGGGGCCGCTGCACGAGGTGCGGACCAAGGTCGAGCGGCTCGTCGGCGGGGCGCCCCCGCTGCTCGATCAGGCGCGGATCCGCGTCGTCTCGGGGCTCCGGCGCCGGCTCCTCGGCGACGTGCACGAGCGGATGGTCGACGTCGAGTTCATCGAGACCGCGAACCGCCTCGCGCAGCAGACCGATCGCAGGTGGGCCATCGTCTTCGACGCGGTGGAGCTCGCCGATCACGCCTCGCTCGACGTGCTGCGGCGGGTGATGTCCCGCCCCGAGGCGCTCCGGGTCGCGCTCGTCCTGTCCTTCCGCCTGCACGCGCCCGCCGGCCCCGCCGGCGATCTGCTCAACGCGGTGCGCGCCGCCCTCGGCGCCGACGCGATCCTCCGGCCGCCGGAGGCGACGACCACGCTGACGAGCGTGAGCGCGCCCCCGCCGCCGGCGCAGATCGCGCTGCGCGAGCTGCCCGGCGAGGTGCTCCGGGTGCTCCGGGCCGGCGCGATCGTCGGCTCGGGGTTCGAGAGCGAGCTCGTCGCCGCGCTCCTCCGCGTGGACGCGGTCGACGTGCTCGAGGCGCTGCAGCGCGCCGCCGACGCGGGCGTTCCGGTCGAGGACCGCGGCGAGGGGCGGTTCCATCTCCCGCCGGCGACCGTCGAGGCGCTCCGCGGGTCGATCCTCCCGTCGCTCGCGCGGCTGTGGCACCGGCGGCTCGCGACGCTCCTCAGCGACGAGCCGGTCGCGCCGGACGCTCCCGCCGCGCACGAGCCGCGCGCCGCGGCGCCCGACCCGCGCGCAGCCGCGCCCGACCCCGCGACGGGCCTCGCCGCGGCGCCTCCCGCGCCGCCCGCACCCACCCCCGCGCCGCCGGCGCACGCCGCGGCGCCGCCGACCCAGCACGCGGCCGCCCTGGCGCCGGCCGTCGAGCGGCACCTCGCCAGCGGCGCGGGCGTGAGCGCGCCGCGCGGCGACGACGCCGCCGCGCGGGCCGCCGGGCTGGCGAGGCCCGGCGCGGCGGCGCCGCTCGCGACCACCCCGTCGTCCACGTCGATCCCGGCCGTCGCGACCCCGCGCACGAGCGCCGCGATGCCCCCGCCGACCGCCGCATCGCCGGGCGCGCCCGCCGCCGCGTTGCAGGGCCCCGAGGGCAGCGGCGCGGCGGCCGCCGACGACCGGGACAAGGGCGCCGACGCCGCGCTCCCGGCGGCGCGCGGCGGGGTACCTCGCGCGGCGGAGACGCTGCGACCGCCGCCGGCCGCGGCCTATGCCGGCGGCCCGTCCATGAGCGGCGCGCGCCGCGCCCCGCCCCGTGGCGGCCAGGACAGGTCCACGCCGATCGCGCCCGCCGGGCCGGGCAACCCGCCGTGGCCTTACGCCGAGCTGTTCCACCGCACCCCGGAGAGCCGCCGCCTCTCCGAGCCGCCCGAGTCCGTCCGGTTCGACGCCCCGCCCGACTCGCTGGACGCGCCCATCCCGGGGCCGGTGCGGGTCCCCCGCGATCTCGCGCCCGGCGGCGCCGGCGCCCCGGCGGACGAGCCGATCCGCTCGCTCCGCGGGGGCGCGCTGCGCGTCCCCGCCGCGCTGTCCGAGCGCTCGTCGACCGGCGGATCCCGCCCGTCCTTCCGGCCTCCGGCGGCCGACGCCGTCGGAGGAGCGCGCGTCGACCCGGCGCGCGCGGCGGCCGAATCCCTGCGCGGCGCGGCGCCGCTCGGCGTGTCCGTGCACCCGGCCCCGCCGGAGCCCGACCCCGCCGAGGCGCCGAGCGCCCCGCCCGCGCCCGCGGCCAGCGCCGGACGCCGGCCCCACGACGCGCGCGCGGCAGCCCACCTGACCGAGGCCGGCGAGCTCGAGGAGGCGGCGCGGCGTTACCGCGCGGCCGCGGCGGAGGCGGCCGCCATGGGCGCGTATCCCCAGGCGCTGAGCTACGGGCAGAAGGCGCTCGCGCTGCTCGACGGCCTGCCGGCCAGCCCCGCGCGCCGGCGGCTCCGCATCGGCGCGCTCGCGGGCATCGCCCGGGTGCAATGGCAGGCGGCCGGCCCGGATCCGGCGTTCACGCTCGCGGGCGCGCTCGAGGTGCTCGACGCCGCGCGGGCGCTCCTCGCGCAGGGCGACCCGCCGGAGCTGCACGCCGAGGTCGCCGCGCTCATCGCGAGCGTCTGCTACGACGTCGGCGACATGCGCTCGCTGGAGCGCGCGCTCGAGGAGCTCACGACGGCGAGCCGCCTGCTGCTCGACGCCGGGGACGCGCTCGGCTCGGCCCGGCTGCTCAACGATCAGGCGGCGGTCTACGTGCGCATGGGCGATCCCGTCCGGGCGACGCACCTCCTCACCGAGTCGCGCCGCGTCTTCGAGGAGCGGGCCCGGGTCGATCCGGTGGCGCGCGTCGAGCTGGCCGAGACGGATCACCTCTTCGCGCGGATCCCGCTCCACGTCCCCGCCCGGCCCGGGCGCGAGTCCGACGCCCTGTCGATGGGGATCGATCACGCGCTCGCCGCCGAGCGCACCTACAAGCAGCTCGGGGACACCCGGGAGCTCGCCCGGGTGTGGGAGACGATCGGCCGGCTGGAGCTCCGCAAGGGCCGGCTCGATCGCGCGACGCAGCGCCTGACCGCGGCGATCGAGGCCGAGGAGGCGCTCGGCGATCTCATCGGCCTGGCCCGCTCGACGGCCGCGCTCGCGGAGGTGCTCTCGGCGAAGGGGCTGCACCGGGAGGCGCTCTCGCTCCTGGCCGAGTCCATGGCGATGAACCTCGAGAAGGGCTCGCCGCTCGGGCTCGCGTACAACCGCCGAGCCCTGAACGCGCTCGTCCCGAACATCTCGCTCCAGGGGGAGGAAGCCGAGCTGCTGCGGAAGCTCGCGGCGGAGCTCGCGGCGGCGGAGGCGGCCCTCGGCCGCCTGAGGCTCCCGGGCGAGCCCGACT
This sequence comes from Sorangium cellulosum So0157-2, assembly GCF_000418325.1. Lineage (GTDB taxonomy): Bacteria > Myxococcota_A > Polyangia > Polyangiales > Polyangiaceae > Sorangium > Sorangium cellulosum_D. The sequence continues at coordinate 4,260,223 of NC_021658.1, read as the reverse complement.
GAGCCGCCCCGGTCGCCGCCGCGGCCTCGGGCCCCGCCGGGGCGCCGCCGCTCCGGCGATCCGGGCCGGTCGCCGCGGCCTTTGACCTTGCCGGGGCGCGGCCGCTCCGGCGAAATGCGCCGCATGTCGTCCTGCTCGACGCGGCGCCCGCGCCACGACGGCGCGCTGCGCTCCTGGCTCGGCTTGTTGGCCCTCTCCGCCGCGTGCGCGCCCGCCCCGACGGCGCCTGCGCCGGCCGCGCCCCGGCCGGCCGCGCCCGCTGCGCCTTCGCCGTCGGCCCCCGCCGAGGCGCCGCGGCCTGCGCCCGCGCCGGCGCGGCCGGGGTACGAGGGGCACGGCGCGGCGAGCGTTTCTCCGGAGACCCTGGCGCGTTACGCCCCGCCTCCGCTCCCGGACGACGTGTCGCGCCGGATCCAGGCGCTGCTCGACGTGCGCGCGCCCGGGGGCGGCTTCCTCGGGCCGGACGGCAAGGCGCTCTACTTCACCTGGACGATCACGGGGACCAGGCAGGTCTTCCGGCTCGACGGGCCGCAGCGCTTCCCGCTGCAGCTGACGGGCGGCGAGGATCCGGCGGTGGTGGTGGACGTCACGCCGGGCGGCGCGCACCTCGTCCTCTCGCGCGATCGCAAGGGCGAGGAGAACCCCGGGCTCTATCTCCAGGACGCGAAGGGCGGGCCGCTCCTCGCCATCCAGCACAAGCCCGGCGTGCAGACGCAGCTGCAGCTCGTCTCCGACGACGGGCGAACCGTCTATTACCGGGCCAACGACATCAAGAAGGACGCGTATGCCATCTACCGGTATGACATCGCGTCGAAGCAGCGCGAGCTCGTGTTCGATCGCGAGGGCATCTGGCGCGCCGTGGACGCCGCGGCGGGAGGCCGCCTGCTGCTCGCCAGGGACGTCGGCTCCAACATGAGCGAGCTCTACGAGTGGGCGCCGGGCGCCGCAAAGGCCGATCCGGCGGCCGGGGCGCTCACTCCCCTCTTCGGGCAGGGCGAGCGCGAGGACTACAGGGCCATGTACGGCGCGGCGCCCGGCGAGGTCCTCGTCCTCACGCCGCGCCTCGGGGAGCACCGCCGGCTCTACAGCTGGAAGGCGGGGAAGCTCACGCCGATCACGCCGGAGATCCCGTTCGACGTCAGCGCCTTCTCCATCGATCGGGCGCGGAGGCGGGTGCTCTACACGGTGAACGAGCGGGGCTACACGCGGCTCCGCGCGCTCGACGCGAGGTCGTACCGCGAGGTCAAGCTGCCCGCGCTGCCGGCGGCGGATCACGTGGTGCCGGTCGCGACGACGCCGGACGGCCGGTTCACGACGCTGCTCCTGGAGACCTCGAGGGCGCCGGCGGCGAGCTACGTCCTCGACTGGACCACCGGCAAGCTGACGCAGTGGCACACCCCGAGCATGCCCGAGATGCCGCCGGACGCGTTCGCGGCGGTCACGCTGGAGTCCTATCCGGCGCGCGACGGGGCGCAGATCCCGATGTTCGTGCGGCGCCCTGCCCGGTGCGAGCGGCCGTGTCCGGTCATCGTCCATTTCCATGGCGGCCCGGAGAGCCAGACCAGGGCGGGGTTCAACGCGCGCGCGCAGATCTTCGTGGACGCGGGGTTCGTGTTCGTCGAGCCGAACGTCCGGGGGAGCGACGGTTACGGCAAGACGTGGCTGCACGCGGACGACGGCGCGAAGCGGCTCGACGTCATCACGGACATCGAGGACGCCGCGAGGTTCGTCAGGGCGAGCTTCGGTCACGAGGGCCGGCCGCCGAGGGTCGGCGTCTTCGGCGGCAGCTACGGCGGCTATGCCGCGCTGATCGGCATGACGATGTTCGCCGGCGCTTACGACGCGGGCGCGGCCGTCGTCGGCATGAGCAACCTGGTGACGTTCCTCCAGAACACCGCGCCTTACCGGCGCGTCCTCCGGATCTCCGAGTACGGGGATCCCGAGAAGGACCGGGAGGCGCTGCTCAAGCTGTCGCCGATCACGCACCTCGATCGGGTGAAGGCACCTCTGCTGATCATGCAGGGGGTGACCGATCCGCGCGTGCCTGCGGGCGAGTCGGTGCAGATCCAGCAGGCGCTGGAGGCGAAGAAGATCCCGTCGGAGCTCATCCTGTTCGCCGACGAGGGGCACGGGGTGCAGAAGCGGGACAACCAGGTGCTCCAGTACGGGCACCTGGTGCGGTTCTTCCGGACGCACCTCGCGGCGCGGTAGGGCCCGTCTTCCTGCCGGCTCGACATCGGCGCTCGCCGCGCCGGGCGGCGAGCGCGCTCGCCTCGGCCGCGCGGCGCCGGGGCCTGCGGGTCGGATGCGGTCAGTCCCTGGAGAGGACAGGAGGCGTCATGCGGCGCGGGTGGCCGGACGCTGCGCCGGGCTCACCGGCTCGCCGGGGGCACGGCCTGCGCCGGCCAGATCGTCGAAGACCTGCGGCATCAGGGACACCTTGCCGTGGAGCCGGAGCACGCACTTCACGAGGAGCTTCGCCGCACCGTAGACGGTGAGCCACTCGGCGCGCGCGGCCTTCGCCTCGGGGGTCATCGTGCGGCGGGCGAGCCGGGCCTTGCGCACGCTCCGGAGGAACGGATCGAGGGCGTCCCGGGCGCGCTCCAGCTCGGCCACCCACGCCTCGCGCTCGGGCAGCGGACGCTTGCGCCGCTCGAGCACCTCCGCCGCGTGCGCCAGCGCCTCGGCGAGCTTCGCGGGGCGGCCGCGGAGCACCGTGGCGAGGCTCTGGCCCTGGAGGAGGTCGCGGGCGAGCGCGACCCCGCCTGGCCGAGACGCGGCGCGCTCGACGAGGCGGCGCAGCAGGTCGCGCCCCCTCGCGACCGCGGCCGCCTCGCGTCTCCTCGCGGCGCTGGACGCCGGGGCCGCGGCCGCGGCCGCGGTCGCCGCCACCATCGCCTTGCGCGAGGCCTCGGTCGCGGCGTCGAGCCGCGCCGCGACGGCGCGCAGGGCCTGCTGGAAGCCCGCATCGACCGGCACGACGAGCTTCCGGATCTGCGACGCGGTGAAGCGGCCGTATGCCTCGATATCGCGCTGGTAGATGTAGGAATCGGACATGGGGGGCAGCTCCACGGCGCAACGGGCGGGCCCAGCCAGAGCTCTCTACCTGAGCCGCGCGAGGGGCGGGAGGGGATTTCGTGGTCCGCGACGACGCCGGCACCGTGGTACCTGTCGTGGACATCCACGACGGCAAGCCGGCCTGGAGCGCATCGGAGCGGCGGGACAGCGATGATCACGAAGCAACTCAAGCGCCTGCTGATGATCCCATCGCCCAACGCGTCTCGCCCCCGATCTCTCGCGCTGCCCCCGGAGCCGGCGGGCGCACGCGTGGAGGGAGCCGGCGCGGCTCGCCGGGCGACGTCTCCGCCGGCCGGGCCGAGCGAGCCCCCCGCGCCCAGACCGACCGGCGACCCTGCCCCGCGCCGCGCGCCGGCGGTGCCCAGCTTCCTGCGCGCAGCGCCGACCGCCGCCGAGCCGCCCCGCGCCCCGCCGGCGCCGGCCGACCCGGCGTCGCTGGTCCCGCCGGGCATGCGCAAGTTCACCGATCTCCGGTCGACGCAGCCCACCTCCGACGCCGCGTCCTCCGCGCCCGTGCTGCCGTTCGGCCTCCCTGCGCCGCCGGAGCCCGCGCGCCTCGGCGCAGCCGCGGCCGAGGTGCCCAGGGGCATGCGCCACTTCACCAGCTTGACCGGAACGCAGCCGACGTCCGGAGCGCCCGCGGGCGCGGCGTTGCCGTTCTCGTCCAGCGCGCGCGCCGCGCCGGCTGCGCCCGCGGGCGCACCGCCGGGGCCGGCGCTGCCCCTCGAGCAGTACGCCGCCCTCTGCGCCGACCTCGCCGTCGCCCCCGCCAGCGCCGAGGCCCTCTTCGCGCAGTACGGGCTCCGGGAGCCCGAGGCGCGCCTCGCGGTGGACGGCTTCTGGCGCGATCGCCTGGCGCGCGACCGGGCGGCCTACCAGCGCTGGCAAGAGCTTTACTGGCAGCACCGGTCCCGCTCTTCTCCCGCCGGGGAGAGCCCGAACGAGCCGAAATGACCGCCGCGCCCGGCGGCGCGCCCCCGAGGAGACCCGACCATGGCCATCGACGTGCGCCTGACGTTCCCCCGCTCCGGAGTCACCGGCTTCGAGGTCCACCAGCTCGATTACAGGGACGCGCTCAACGAGCTCTTCGAGCTGACCCTCGACGTGGTGAGCACCGATCCGGAGGTCGATCTCTCCAGCGTGGTAGGCGAGGAGATCGTCGTCGAGCTCGACGGCGAGCCCCTCCTCAAGAGGGTTCACGGCATCGTGCGGCGGGTGCGGCAGCTCTCGGCGGAGCCCACCGGCGTGTCGCGCTACGAGCTCGCCGTCGTGCCGCCGCTGTGGCTCGCCACGCGGGGCGCGGACCACCGCATCTTCCAGGACCTCACGGCGGACGACGTCTGCAAGGTCGTGGCGGGGGCGTACGGCGGCCGGATCCCGGCGCCGCGATCGCGCATCGCCTCGCCGGACCGGCCGGCGCGCGAGTACCGCGTCCAGTACGGGGAGACCGACTTCGACTTCATGTTCCGCGCCCTCGCGGAAGAGGGCCTCATCTCGTATTTCGATCACGGGTCCGGGAGCAGCGACTGGGTGCTCACCGAGGACACGGCCTTCACCGACGGCGGCGCGCCCCGCGTGCCGTTCGTGCCGCCGGCGGGCGCCGGCATGAGCGCGGCGGGCCCGACGGTCTCGTTCATCGCGATCACCTCGTCGATCGAGACGTCGATGGTCACGGTGCGCGACTACGACTTCAAGAAGCCGGAGTACGTCCTCGAGCAGCGGGCCGAGGCGTCGCAGAGGGCCTTCGTCCGCGAGGCGACGCTCGAGCGGTACGAGTTCGCGACGAACAGGTTCACCGCCGCCACCGAGAAGCACGGCGAGGCGCTCGCCCGGCGGGCTCTGGAAGAGGCCCGGTCGGAGCGGCGCGTCCTCGAGTGCCACACGAGCTTCGCGCTCGGCGCCGGCGGCCGCTTCACGGTCGAGGAGCACCCGCGCGCCGACGTCAACGGCCAGCTGCTCGTGATCCGGTCGCGCTGCACGGTGACGGAGGGGGCCGACGGGCCCCCGGTGCGGCGGCACGCGCTCGTCTGCGTGCCCGCGGGCGACCCGTGGCGCCCTGCGCGCCGGCCCAAGCCGCGCATCTTCGGCACGCAGACCGCGTTCGTGGTCGGCAACAAGGCCGGCGTGGACGAGATCGACGTCGACGAGCACGGCCGCGTCAAGGTCGAGTTCCGGTGGGATCGCCGCGATCTGCACGAGGGCAACCCGACCCGCTTCGTCCGCGTCTCGCAGGGCTGGGCGGGGCTCGACTACGGCATGGTCATGCTGCCGCGCGTGAACGAGGAGGTCATCATCGCGTACCTCGACGGCGACCCGGACGAGCCCGTCGTCGTCGGCCGCCTGCACAACGCGTGGAGCGCCTCGCCGCTGAAGCTGCCGGCGGAGAAGACGCGCTCGATCTGGAAGAGCAAGACGTCGCCCGGGGGCGAGGGGTTCAACCAGATCATGATGGAGGACAAGAGGGGCGAGGAGCTGCTCGAGCTCCACGCCCACCGCGACAACGTCGTCACGGTCGGCGCGCAGCAGGCGGTGGACGTGGGCGGCGACCAGGAGGTCCACGTCGGGGGCAAGCGGGGCGACCACGTCGAGGGCGCGGTCGAGGAGGACTACGACACCTCCCTGAAGACGACCATCGGCGGGAAGCAGGAGACGACCGCGAAGGACGTGGTCGAGCGCTACGCCAGCCAGGACACCGAGATGGCGGGCAGGAAGCACACGAAGGCCGGCGCCGTGGACGAGGACTTCGAGAGCCTCGAGACGACGGTCGAGGGGCTGCACAAGGACAAGTTCGGGACGATGAAGCTGGAGGGCGGGGCCGTGGAGTGGCGGGTCGGCGCGCTCGACTGGGAGGCGAAGGGGCTCAAGTGGACGCTCGGCGGGGGCGGCACCATCAAGGCGCCGAGCTTCGTGATCGACGCGCCGGAGTTCAAGGTGACCAACGCGGGGAGCCACAAGGAAACGAAAGGCTTCGTGGAGACGTTGCAAGCCGCCTGGGATGAGAGAACGATCCGCAAGGCATCGGTCATCAGCGCCGAAAAGAAATTCGTCATATTGGAAAGCAAATTCTACGGCTTCAGCACCAACGTCGGCATGGTCAAAAACGACATGTGCGTCCTGAAGATCGACAGAGCCGCCTACAGGATGCAGAATACGCCGACCGAGCTCGGCAAGAGCATGAGCAGCATCAGGCAGTCCGGCTTGAGCACCTTGATCGCCGGCATCGTCACGTTCGTGTAATCGCATCGCGCATACCGTACCACTCGCCAGAAGGCTTCTGCTTGCGACAGAAGCCACACGGGAACCCGTCACATGGCGAACCTCGGCAGCCTTCCCCGCGGTACCAACCACTTCCAATCATGGCAGGTCGACACGGCACGTCCGGCGGCGTTACTCCAGCACTGAGGGCACGAGCTCGACGTGCGACTTCTTCGGTTTCTCCGGGATCATCCAAGCACGTACTTTGCCATTTTCGCCGCCGAGCTCGACCAACCGCCTCCTGCGCTCATTGGAGTATTTAAGAATCAGGCGCGTCAATATCACCGCAGGCTGGCCCGGCGGCGTAAGGAGCACCTCGACGGCGGACGGGTCGCCCAGGTCGACAGCTATCCGACCGACCACTTCGTGCTCCGGGCGGCAAATACGGCTGTGGAGCCATCGACCGTGAAGCCACATGGCCAATGGAACACTGAAGACGCAGAGCAAGCTACCAAGAACCACCCGCGCGGGCTCTAAGTGCCTCTCATACGCAAAGATGATACCGGCTATGGGGACGAGGAGAGCGAGGATCATCGCTACCTCCAAGGCCCGCTCGGCTAGCCTGGTGAAGCTCTTCGTATCGGCCGGCCCCCGCCGCGGATCGTCCGCCACGTACACGACGAGCCACCACCGCCTTTTCACCCGCGGCGGGTGCAGCGCAGCCCACACCGCGTCGGGCAACGCCACCCGCGCGGAGCAGTAGCCGCACGGCACGATCCGGCTCGACCCGTCCGCCACGAGCGGCGCGCCGCACCGGGTGCACGCGACCTGCACGGGCTCCAGCGGCCGCTCTTCATGCACCGCCGGCTCGTCGCTCACGAACCCGCGCACCGGGCTGTCCGGCGGCAGCCACGGCGGCTTCGGCAGGATCGCGCGCCCCGCGCCGCACGCGGCGCAGACGCAGCCCCCCTGCGGCGCGAGGCGCATCGGCCGCTGGCAGCGCGGGCACGGCGGCGCGTCGTGGCCGCGCTGCCACTCCACGTGCGGCCCCGGCGGCGGCCCCCCCTCGCCCCACTCCGGACCGTGCCGCAGGTACCCGGGCGCGAACTGCACCACGTCCTTCTCGACGCCGCGCAGCGCCTCGTCCCAGACCGACGGCGGCAGCGCCGACTCCATGAGGCAGCTCGAGCAGCGGCACCGCTCGGTCAGCGTGTTGACCGCCATCGGCGCGCTGCAGTGGGGGCACGGGCTGAGGAGCTCGATGCCGGCAAACTCGACGGTCGCGGTGCTCATCCTGTCCTGGGTCGACGGCGCGCTCGGGCGCGTTGCGTGAACTGTACACGAAGCGGCAGCGCGCAACGCGGCTCGGCGGCGCACCCCGCAGGCTCGACCACGACGACCCCGACCTCACCCCCTCGTCTGGGAGCCCCTGCGGAGGCCGCAACCAATCCGCCCCCTCGTTTCGTGGGCCCAGCCCACATCGCGACCTGTCCGTTCCGTTGAAATCATGCGGAGCGATTGGTCGCGACCTGTCCGTTCCTTCAAAATTATGCTGAGCGATTGGTCGGGACCTATCCGTTCCGTCGAAATCATGCGGAGCGATTGGTCGCGACCTCCGCGCGCGCTCGTCACGAGCGCCCGCCACGGTCGCCACCCCCCGGACCCCTTCCGGCCATCCGGCCGGTGCCGCGCCGGCCCCGTCCCCGGCCGTGCGCCCCGGCGCGCCCGCCCCACAGCCCCCATCGCTCAGCGCCGGCCGGGCGGCGGGAGCTCCGCCGGCCGCGGCGCGCCCCCGCGCCCGCCGCGGCGCTCCCCCATCTATCCCAAGGTCTACGGTTTTATCCTCCAGGATAGGCCGCCCCCGAGCCCCGCGCTCGCTCCACGCGGCTCCCCCCGGAAAACCCCGCCCGAGGCCGCCTGGCATCCTCCCTGCAATAACCCCTCAGCGTCCACGCCAGAGTAGCTCAGCGGTAGAGCGCGAACACAACTCCGGACGGTGTTCTCCGGCGCGATGAGCGCCGGCAGTGAGATCCGGGGTTACTTCCCTCCTAAGGACGAGGTCGCGGGTTCGAATCCCGCCTCTGGCACAAGGGCGCAGCGCGGCAGTGAGCGTCACGGCTCCTTCGTTTCGACACGACAACCCCCGTGACCACCGTCCTCCGCGCTGCGCCCGCTCTCTCGACCCCTCGTCGCGCGTGCGCCGAGGGAGGAGGTGTCACCATGGCGTTCTTTCAGCATCTCAAGCGTAAGGCCAAGCACGACGTCGCCTCGCACCTGAACTGGATGGGCGGGCGCTCCTACGACATCGCCGATCCGCTGAAGCGCCTCCGCCTCGCGGCCTCCTCGTGCTTCTTCGGCGAGCCGATGTACTACCACCGCGATCCGGCGGACCCGCGCCCGGCGAAGACCAAGAAGAAGGCCCCGGGCCGCGCCCGCCTCTCCGACGCCGACGTGAAGCGCCTGCGCGAGACGCTCGGCGCCGTGGATCCGGCCGAGTGGCGCGCGCTCTCGCCCGCGGCGCTGATCGAGAAGGCCATCGACGAGGCGCTCGCGGCCGACCCGGAGGCGACGCTCGCCGAGGCGGCGCGGCTGCGCGAGGAGGAGCACCTCCGCACGACGCCGCAGGTCATCCTGGTGCGGGCGGCGAACGCCGCCGCGGTGCGCGGAACGGGCCTCGTGCGCCGCTTCGCGCCGCGCATCCTGAAGCGCGCGGACGAGCCGGCGGTCGCCCTCGCGTACCAGCTCTACCGCTTCGGCAAGCCGGTGCCGAACGCGCTGAAGCGCGCGCTGCGCGACGCCCTCCAGCGCTTCGACGATCACGCCCTCGCGAAGTACCGGCTCGAGGGCAAGGGGAGCAAGACCGTGGACGTCGTGAACCTCGTGCACCCGAAGAGCCCGAGCGTCGACCGCCTCGCGAAGGGCGCGCTCCGCGCGACCGGCCGCACCTGGGAGGCGATCGTCTCGGCCCGCGGCTCGAACCGGTGCGCGTGGCGCAAGGCGCTGCCGGCCATGGGCCACATGGCCCTCTTGCGCAACCTGCGCAACCTCATCGAGGCGGGCGTGCCGGCCGAGGCGTTCCTGCCGAAGCTCGTGGCGACGGCCGCGGAGGGCAAGCAGCTGCCCTTCCGGTACTACAGCGCCTACCAGGCGGTGAAGGGCCGCGCGCCGGGCGCCGTGCTGGACGCGGTGGAGCAGTGCCTGCACCGCGCGCTCGGCGAGGTGCCGCGCTTCCCCGGCCGGGTGATGGTGCTCTGCGACAACAGCGGCTCCGCGCAGGGCACGACCACGAGCAGCCTCGGGACCATGCGCGTCTCCACGATCGCGAACCTCACGGGGGTCGTGGCCGGGATGCGCGCCGACGACGGGCACCTCGGCGTGTTCGGCGATCGGCTCGAGAGCTTCGCGGTGCGCAAGCAGGAGAGCGTGTTCTCGCAGCTCGACCGCGCGGAGCAGATCGCCCGCACGATCGGCATGGCGACCGAGAACGGCGTGTGGCTGTTCTGGGATCGCGCGATCCGCGAGCGGCAGCGCTGGGACGCGGTGTTCGTGCTGAGCGACATGCAGGCCGGCCACGGCGGCCTCTACGGGTCGCGCCCGAAGGACTACGCGGGCTTCGCCTGGAACGGGCACTACATCGACGTGGCCAAGCTCGTCGCGGCGTACCGCGCGGCCGTGCACCGCGACGTGCGCGTGTTCCTGGTGCAGGTCGCCGGCTACCAGGACACGCTGGTGCCCGAGTTCTACGATCGCACGTACATCCTCGGCGGCTGGGGCGAGGGGCTCCTGCGCTTCGCCGCCGCGATGGCGCAGGCGTAGCGGCGCGCGCCGGACAGGTGCGGCGGGATTCCGGCCGCTGCATTGACGGACGCGGACGGCTCGGAGACAGTGCCGCCGCGGCGCAGCACGCGGCGACCCGGCTCCACGGCCTCGCACCCCTCGGCGCGGGGCCGTGGGCCTGCCGTCCCGCGGCGCGCCTCTCTCCCCATGAAGACGATCAAGCCCCAGAAGCTCGGCCTCCTCCACAGGGTCTTCGAGGATGGAAGCGACTGCTATCTGTCGGTCACCATCCTGGCCTTCTTCTCGTTCGGCCCCGAATCGGCCCTCTTGTCCGAGATCGATCTCTGGAAGTTCGCCGCGGCCGAGCTCGGCAGGGACGCCGTGCTCGACATGGGCATGCCCAAGCCGAGAGGAGAGCTCTTGATCTCCGGGCGGGCTTACCCGCGAGAGCGTCCAGCGCAGGCCTGCGCGGTGAGGGCGCGGCTCGGCGCGGTGGACAAGGCGCTCTACGTCATCGGCGACCGGACCTTTCGGCGCGGCGTGCCCACCGAGCCGGAGCCGTTCACCGAGATGCCGATCGTCTGGGAGCGCGCCTTCGGCGGCCCGGGGTTCGCGCCCAACCCCGTGGGCAAGGGTCTCCAGCGGATCGAGACCGAGGCGGGAGAGATCCACCCGCTCCCGAACATCGAGCTGCCGAGGCATCTGATCACCTCGCCGAGCGATCGCCCCGCGCCCGCGGGCTTCGGCCCGATCGATCTCACGTGGCCGCAGCGCTTCGCCAAGATCGGCACGTACGACCAGAAGTGGCTCAAGGAGCGGTTCCCCGGCTTCGCCGAGGACACCGATCTCGGCGTGTTCAACGCCGCGCCGGAGGACCAGCAGATCCAGGGGTTCTTCCGGGGGGACGAGCCGATGGTGCTGGAGAACATGCACCCGGAGAGGCCGGTGCTCGAGGCGGCGCTGCCGGGGATCGCGGCGCGGGCGTTCATCAACCGCAAGAGCGGAGCGGCGGAGACGTTCAGCGAGATCGCGACGCACCTCGAGACCGTGCACCTCTTCCCGCACGCCGAGCGCGGGGTGCTCCTGTTCCGCGGGCTCGCGCTCATCGACGAGGACGACGCGGCCGACGTGCTGCAGATCGTGATCGGCGCGGAGGCGCTCGGCGAGCCCAGGGCCGTGGAGCACTACCGCGAGGTGCTGCGGCAGCGGCTCGACCCCGAGGCGGGGCACCTCGCCGCGCTGCGCGACGGCGATCTCCTGCCGCCGCTGCCCTCGGGCGCGCGGCCGCCGCGCGACAGGTCCGACGTCGAGCGGCTGCTGGAGAGCGACGATCTCCTCCGGAAGAACCTCCGGGACGGCGCGCGGCGCCGGGCGGAGGCGAACCGCCGAGCGGCGCGCGCCACCGTCGTGGAGCTCGGGCTCGACCCGGCGCAATTCGGCCTGGACCAGCCCGAGGAGCCGCCCGTCGAGGAGGCCATCCCCGACATCGAGGACCTGGGGCCGTTCGTCGAGGCGCTGGAGGCCCGCGCGGAGCGGGAGCGGGCCGAGGCGGAGAGCCGCCGGGCGAGCGCTGAAGCCGAGGCGCGCGCGGCCTACGCCGCGGCCGGGATGGACTACGACGCGCTGCAGGCGGACGCGATGAAGCAGGCCGCCGGCCCGCCGAAGTTCTCGGCGAAGGCCGAGCGCGAGCGGCTGGAGGATCTCGCGACGCTGCTCGCGAACGCCGGCTACCCGAACGCCGCGCTCGAGGAGACGCTCGCCGACCCCGACCTCGATCGGAAGCTCGCCGAGATGGAAGCGCAGGTGCTGGAGGGGTACCGGCAGACCGCGCACCTCGGCCCCGCGGCCGGCCGGCTCGCGGGCGAGGCCGCGCGGCGCGTCCGCGACGAGGTGGTCGAGGCGCACCGCGCGGGGCGCTCGCTCGCCGGCCGCGATCTGACCGGCGCCGACCTCTCCGGCCTCGACCTCCGCGGCGCGATCCTCACCGGCGCGCTGCTCGAGGGCGCGAGCCTCGCGGGCGCCGACCTGGAGGGCGCCGATCTGGAGCGGGCGGTCCTCGCGCACGCCGACCTCTGCCGGGCCGCGCTCCGCGGCGCGCGGCTCGAGGACGCGAACCTGGGGCTGGCGACGCTCCGGGGCGCGGACCTCTCCGGCGCGGACCTCTCCGGCGCCGTGCTCTACCGGGCGGATCTCACGGGGGCCTCGTTTCGCGGCGCGGAGCTCACCCTCGCCGACCTCTCCGAGGCCACGCTGCGCGACAACGACTTCTCCGACGCGCTCGCGCAGCTGCTCACGCTGCTCCGGGTCGACCTCGCGGGGTCGAAGCTCGCGGGCGCGGATCTCTCGCGGTCCACGTTCATCGAGTGCAAGCTCGGCGGCGTCGATCTCTCGGGCGCCCGGCTGATCTCGACGGCCTTCTTCTCGTCGGAGGGCCGCGGCGCCGTGTTCCGGGGCGCCGTCGCGGAGAACCTGCGCATGGTCAAGGAGTGCGCCTTCGACGGCGCCGACTTTCACGGCGCCACGCTGACCGGCGCGAACCTCCGGGGGACGAGCCTCCCCGGCGCCGATTTCACCGAAGCGCGGATGAACGGCAGCGATCTCAGCGAGTGCGACCTGCGCGGCGCGAGGATGGCGTGGATCGCGGCGCGCGAGGCGCGGTTCATCCGCGCCGAGCTGTCGGACGCCGATCTGACGAACGCCGATCTGATGCTGGGCGTCCTCCAGAAGGCGAGGCTCGCGGGAGCCGATTTCACCGGGGCCAACCTCTTCCGGGCCGATCTCGCGAAGGTGCTCGGCGACGACCGGACGCGCTTCGAGGAGGCGAACGTCCGGGAGGTGCGGTTCGTGCCGCGGAGGCAGCATGGACAGGGCTGAGCTCATCGCGGCGATCCAGGGCGGCGAGACGATCGCGGGCGCCTGCCTCGACGGCGAGGACCTGAGCGGCGCCGACCTCTCGGGCGGGCTCTTCGAGCAGGTGAGCTTCAAGGGAGCGCGCCTCGCCGGGGCCTCGTTCAAGGAGTCGATCCTCACCGCGTGCGACCTCAGCGGGGCGGAGCTGACCGGCGCCGACCTGCACCATGTGGCGATGCACCGGTGCGTGCTCGCGCGGGCCACGCTGGTCCGCACCCGCTGGGCGGCGGCGCAGGTCGCCGCGTCCGATCTGTCGTCGGCCGACCTCTCCGAGGCGGATCTGATCATCGCGGCGTTCGCGCAGTCGAGCTTCCACGGCGCGAGGCTCGCGCGCGCGAGCCTGGATCGCACGGTGCTCGTCGACGCGGACGTGGCGCACGTGGATCTCTCGGGCGCTCGGCTGGAGTTCACGCACCTCGTCAGGGCGGACATGACGACGGTCGCGCTGGCCGGGGCGCGCTGCCGGAGCGCGGTCTTCATCGGCGGCCGGTTCGCGGGCATGGACCTCGCGGGGCTCGACCTCACCCTCTGCCAGTTCACCGAGGCGGATCTCACCGGGGCGAACCTGACCGGCGCGATCCTCGCGCAGTGCGGCTTCAAGGGCGCGAAGCTCACCGGGGCCCGGCTCGACGACGCCAGAGCGGAGAACGCGATCTTCGTCGAGGCCGATCTGCGCGGCGCGAGCCTCCGCGGCGCGTCGCTCAAGCAGGCGATCTTCGTCGACGCCGAGCTCGGAGGCGCCGATCTCTCCAGGGCCGGCCTCGAGCAGAGCATCTGGCACCGCGCGCGCTGCGAGCGCGCCCGGTTCCCGGGCGCGGAGCTCACGTACGCCGACTTCTCCCATGCCGACGTGCGGGGGGCGGATTTCACGGGGGCCACGCTCTTCCGGGCGCGCTTTCACCGGACGCGGGACGAGGGGGCCGTGTTCACCGGCCGCGCGCTCGCGCTGGGCGACGACGAGCCGCTCGCTGAGGCGGAGACCTGGCAGGACGAGCGTCGAGGCAAGGCCGGCTGAGCCGGCGCGGGAGGCGTGATGCGAAGCAACGTTGCGAGGAAGCTCGAGAGGATCGAGACGGTCGAGCCGGAGGCCGCCTACCAGGCGGTGGGGCGCGTGGTGCGCGCCGCGGGCACGGCGTTCGTGGTGGCCGCTGGCGCCGCCGAGATCGAGGCGCGCCGCGCGGTGAGCTGCATGGTGGAGCCCGTGGCCGGGGACGAGGTCCTCGTCTCGGTGCTGCCGGAGCGCCGCGCCTACATCCTGGCCGTGCTGGAGCGGGAGAGCAGCGACGTCAGCGTGGTGCTCGAGGGGGACCTGCACGTGAAGCTGCCCCGAGGGCGGTTCGTGGTCGGCGCCGCCGAAGGCGTGACGCTCGCGTCCGGCAAGGCGGTGGGGGTGGTGGCCGGCGAGCTGAAGGTCAACGCGCGCCTCGGCAGCGTCCTCGTCGAGAGCCTGTCGTACCTCGGGACGGCCGTGCAGGCCGAGATCGAGAAGGCGAAGGTGAAGGCGGCGGCGTTCGACGCGTCGGTGGAGCGGGTGACGCAGCGGCTGAAGCGGGTGTATCGCTTCGTCGAGGAGTTCGAGCAGCTCCGGGCGGAGCGCGTCGACTACGTGGCGAAGAAGAACATGAGCCTGCGCGGCGAGAACACGCTCGTCACGGCCGAGGAGCTGGTCAAGCTCGACGGCGCGCAGATCCACCTCGGCTGAGCAGAACGGGGGTTGAGAAGCGATGTTTGCGAATTCACAGATGATGGGCGTCGATCTGGGGCTGCCGGACGTGTGCTTGACGCCCACGCCCGCGCCTGTGCCCGTGCCTTACCCGAACATCGCCGCCGGGCCGATGGGGGTGCCGGCGGTCTACAACGTGCTGTTCATGGCCGCGCCGGCGCACAACCTGGCGACGACGATCCCGCTGACGAACGGGGACAACGCCGGGGTCGCGATGGGGGTGGCGTCGGGCACGGTGATGGGGCCGAGCCGGCACCTGACCGGGGCGTTCTCGGTGCTGATCCGCGGGATGCCCGCGAGCCGGCTGACGAGCATGTCGCTCCAGAACAGCACGAACTGCCCCGGGATGCGCGTCGTTCCGAGCCAGGTGAAGGTGCTGATGCTGGCGCCGTGAGGGGTTGCTACAGGATGCGACGGGACCGCGGCGTATCGTCGAGCGCATTCATGTCGTTCGTAGGAGTGGTGGTCATGAGAGGTCGACTTCTTCGGCACTGTTCCCAGCTTCTGGTAACCGCCCTTGCTGGGAGCGCAGCCGGATGCGGGCTGCTGCTGGGGTTGGACGAGTTCAGAGACGCTCCTGTCTCGGAGTCCACCGGGGCCGGAGGTGACAACGCAACCTGCGAGCCTGGCGAAGCTGTTAGCTGCTACGAGGGCCCCGCTGAGACGAGGGGAATCGGCATCTGCCAGGACGGAGAGGCGGCATGCAG
This sequence comes from Sorangium cellulosum So0157-2, assembly GCF_000418325.1. Taxonomy (GTDB): domain Bacteria; phylum Myxococcota_A; class Polyangia; order Polyangiales; family Polyangiaceae; genus Sorangium; species Sorangium cellulosum_D. Next base: position 4,244,833 of record NC_021658.1, on the reverse strand, counting down.
CGATGACGGCGAGGCCAGTGAGGAGTGCCAGGGGCAGGTCATGCCTGCGCCCGAGACGTGCGCGGACACACGGGACGAGGACTGCGATGGAAGTGACTGCATCTTGTGGGCGAACACATTCGGAGACATAAGCGATCAGACCGCCACAGAGCTCACGATCGATCGGGACGGGAATATTATCATTGCCGGGTCCTTCCGAGGAACATTGGCGTTCGACGCAGAAAGACCGATATCAGCAAACGGGACCGACGTCTACCTGGCCAAGTTCGATCCCACCGGCAAGTCGCTCTGGAGCAAACAGTTCGGCGACAGTGGATACGTGGACATCCAGGGCATTGCGGCCGATGGGTCGGGTAGCATCATCATCACCGGCGAGATCGATTCACCTCTCGACTTCGGCGGCACCGTCATAAGACCTGGCGGCAATCGAAGCATATTCCTCGTCAAATTCACTCCAGACGGCGAGCCTACCTGGGGTGCGAGCATCGACAATGGCGACTCAACAGAATCTGCCAAGGTAGCAGCAAACACATCAGGGGACATTGCAGTCCTAGGCAAAGGAATATGCACTCCTTGCGAATCCGGATTCACAAGCCAGCTTTGGCTAGCGAAGTACCGTCATGACGGGTCACTCGGCTGGACCAAGAAGTTCATGGAGAGCGAAGTCGGTGGCCAAGAGGCCGCCGGACACCGCACAACCGGTGGAGTAGCGTTCGACCCATTTGGCAATATCTTGATCACGGGCAGCTTCGTAGGGACCGAGCGATTCAGCGTTACCACGCTCACAAGCGCAGGAGGGAGCGACGTCTTTATTGCAAAATTCGACTCCGAAGGAGGATACGTATGGGGGAATCGTTATGGTGGCAGATGGGATCAACACGGAACCGGAATTAAATCTGATTCATTTGGGAATGTAGCCGTCATCGGTACCTACTCCGGAGATATAAGCTTTGGCTCCTCGGACGACGCGCTCACATCCGCAGGGGGTGAGGATATATTCGTAGCAAAATTCAGCAGCGCTGGAGCTCACCTCTGGAGCAGGTCGTTCGGTGCTTCTGGGGATCAACGAGGATCGGCCATTGCGGTCGACAAGTTGAATAAAATCCTGTTTACGGGCAGCACGACAGGAGCCGTGAACTTCGGTGGAGGACCTCTCTCGAGTGGCGGAGGGTTCGACTTCCCGCTCGTCAAGCTTGACGAAGACGGAAGCCACATCTGGAGCAAGGCGTTCGGAGATGATCAGGACCAGTTCGGGCTCGCCGTCGCGACGTCGTCATCCGCAGAGGTGCTCTGCACGGCCGCCGTCAAGGGCGCCGTGAACGCGGGAGTGGGAGATCTACCGAACGGCGGAGGAACAGACGTTTTTTTGGGAAAATTCGCGCCATGAACAATGGAGCGACTGCGCGGCGTGAGGATAAGGTGAGATTACGCCGCAGCGAACTACCGAAGTAGGAGCGTGCGCCAGGCTCGACCCAACTCCGAGCTAGAGGCAATTCGTCCGGGCACCGCACAACTCACTCGGTGGAGCGAAGTCGGCACACGGATCGGCGGCTTGCAGCGTCCAGATGCACCCGTCGAGCGTGCTGAATCCATCGACATGCTCCCATGTAGTCGTCACATCCGAGAACGTCGGCCCCTTGTGACAGGAATCGTCCGCTGGAGCATAACCTCGATAGTAGATGTTGTTCCCGATCTGGAGTGTCGCCGAGCCTGTATCCTGGTCCAGATCCATCTGGATGTTACCAAAGTTAACAACATTCCCCTGCGACCAAGGTATAGCTGCGATATTATCAACTCGTACCTTTACGCCGCCCCATCGGTCATGGAAGGGTGCATCGGCAGACGCGCTCAGCGAGGCGGCCTCCTCGCTGCTCAGCAAGTGCGGTTTGGGTACGGGTGCCTCGCCGACCTTCGTCATCTTGGAGATATAGGCGAGCTGTCGCTGAGGAGATCGGCTCTCCGCGTATGGCAGTGGATCGTCGCTACAATCTTCCCAGCATGGGTGCTCGCCGTCGGCACACATCGCTTTGTCGGCATAACATGCGCCCTCCTGGTCATCGCAATCGAGGTCACCGCACTTATCCACACCACAGAAGTCCAACAGGAAGTACGATGTCTCTCCGACGATATCGAAGACGTCACCGGGCACCACATCGTCCGGGATTTCGCCTCCCCCAGGCTGTTCGCCGAGCTTCGCGCAGTACAACTCTCCACTTGTTCCACTGGTGGCGTCATTCCCACGGTCGACGGCAAGGATTCCTGAGTAGGCCTCGGTCTCGGTCAGTCCCGGCGCCGAAAGATAGACGCCCCAGGTACAGCGGCCCGTGCCGCTCTGGGACACCAGAAACTTCGGGCTCATCGCGACGACGCCCTTCACCTCCACGATCCCCGAGCTGACCGTGCCCATGGTGATGTCCTCGATCGTCACCACCCGCGCCGGCGGATCCTCCGTCCCTCCCCCGCCCCCACCGGCGCTCCCCGTCGTGGCCGCCCCCGCCTCGCCCCCGCTGCCGCCCTCGCCCGCGCTCGCCCCTGCCCCGCTGCCGCCCGCGCCGGTCGTCCCTCCCGGCCCGCCAGGACCCGTCGGCAGGCTGCTGTTCCCCTCCGGCTGACACCCGCCGGCGCCCCCGAGCAGCGCCACGGCGCAGAGCGCGCCCAGCCCCAGCAGCCCGACATCCCTGCTACGCATGCGAACCTCCACGACGGCAAAAGCAACGCCGTGCGCCCCCCGCGGAGCGATCGCGACGCCATAACGCAACGCGCTGCGAGCAGCCGCACCGACCACGTCGGTGAGCCGCTCACAACGAGCGCATTACGACCGTAGCACAGGTTTCGTTACGCTTTTGCGCCGAGCCCGAAGCCGTCGTGCAGCGCGCGGACGGCGAGTTCAGCGTACTTCGTCGAGACCAGGCACGAGATCTTGATCTCGCTCGTGGAGATCGCCTGGATGTTGATCCCCTCGGCCGCGAGCAGCTGGAACATCCGCGCCGCCACGCCGGCGTGCGTGCGCATCCCGAGGCCGACGATCGACACCTTCACGATGTCCTCCTCGTAGCGGATGCCCACCGCGCCCACGCCGCCGGCGATCTTCTCCATCACCTGCTTGGCCCGCGGGAGATCGGCCTTGCCGACCGTGAAGGTCACGTCGGCCTTCACCTCGCCGGCCGCGCCGCGCGCCTCCAGCCCGTAGCTCGGCGCGTTCTGGATGATCATGTCGACGCTGATGTTCTCCTCGGCCAGCGCGCCGAAGATCTGCGCCACGACGCCCGGCTTGTCGTCGACGCCGACCAGCATCACCCGCGCCTCGTTGCGGTCGAGGGCCACGCCCGTCACTGTCACGCTCTCGAGCGACTGCTCCTCGCCGACGACCCACGTGCCCGGCACGTCCGAGAACGACGACCGCACGTGCACCGGGACACCATACTTCATCGCAACCTCCACGCTCCGTATCTGAAGGACCTTCGCGCCCAGCGAGGCGAGCTCCAGCATCTCTTCGTAGCTGATCCGCTCGATCTTCCGCGCCGTCTTGCAGATGTTCGGGTCCGTCGTGTAAACGCCGTCGACGTCCGTGTAGATCTCGCACTCGGCGCCCACCGCCGCCGCGATCGCCACCGCGCTCGTGTCGCTGCCGCCGCGCCCGAGCGTCGTGATGTTGCCCGCGTCGTCCACGCCCTGGAAGCCGGCGACCACCGCGATCTTCCCCCCCGCCAGCGCCTCGTGCAGCCGCTGGGCGTCGATCGCCTTGATCCGCGCCTTCGTGTACGCGCTGTCCGTCAGGATCTTCAGCTGGTGGCCGAGGAAGCTCCGCGCCTTGCCGCCCTGCGCCTGGATCGCGATCGCCATCAGCGCCGCCGAGACCTGCTCGCCCGTCGCCGCGAGCGCGTCCATCTCCCGCGCGTCGGGGACCGGCGCGATGTCCGACGCCAGCTTGAGCAGCCGGTTCGTCTCGCCGGCCATCGCGCTCACGATGACCACGACGTCATGACCAGCCTGCTGTGTGGCGAGCGCCCGGGCGGCCGCCCGCTGGATGCGCTCGATGGACCCGACGGACGTGCCGCCGAACTTCTGGACGATGAGGCTCACGCGAGGTGTGGCCAACTAGTCCAACATGGACGCCCGGGTCAAGAGGAAATTTGACAGGGCCGTGAAGCAAAGCCGTGAAGCAAACGAACACGGCACGACCAGGACATGTCGGAGAAGCGCCGCCGTCCCGCCCACCCACGTCAACCGTGGATACCCCGGACAACCACGCCCGGCGCGGGCCCGACCGACGGGAATAAACCCCCGGCTCAGCCGCTTCGGGTCGGCGCTGTTGACACAGATCCCCCCGTCGCTACGATGGCGCCCCCTTCGCCTGGGTAATGGGCGATCCAGGGGGCCCCGACGGCGACGTCGCCGGTGAGGGGCGGGGGATCGCCAAAGGCGAACCGCGGAGCAGGGCGCTCCGCTTCTCAAGGAACCATCGTAAGGAGGTCATTTTGGCTAGCGATGTGATGATCGAGGCGAGCTCGCTGACCAAGCGCTATGGGTCGCTGCGCGCGCTCGACAAGGTGAGCTTCGAGGTCCATCGCGGCGAGGTCGTCGGCTTCCTCGGACCAAACGGGGCCGGCAAGTCGACGACGATGCGCATCCTCACCTGCTTCATCTCGGCGTCGGCCGGGACGGCGCGGGTGCACGGATACGACGTCTTCGACGAGCCGCTCGATGTCCGGCGCAAGCTCGGGTACCTGCCCCAGCGCGCCCCGCTCTACGGCGAGATGAACGTCTGGGAGTACCTGTCGTTCGTCGCGGACATGCGCGGGCTCGACCAGTCCGTCTTCAAGAAGCGGATGAAGGGGATCGTCGAGGTGTGCGGCCTCGCCCAGGTGCTCGGCAAGGACATCGGCACCCTCTCCCACGGCTATCGCCAGCGCGTCGGCCTCGGCCAGGCGCTCGTCCACGACCCGCCGATCCTCATCCTCGACGAGCCGACGAGCGACCTCGACCCGAACGAGAAGGCGGAGGTCATCCGTTACATCAAGGAGATCGGCAAAGAGCGGACGATCCTCCTGTCCACCCACAACCTCTCCGAGGTCGAGGCCGCCTGTGCCCGCGCCATCATCGTCTCGAAGGGGCGCGTCGTCGCCGACGGCCCCCTCGACGACATCCGCGCGAAGAGCGGCAAGGTCCGCTACGTCGTCACCGTCCACGAGAAGAAGGTCTTCGAGGGCGGCGACGGCTACCGGTCGGGCGCGCGCAAGCCCCCGACCGCCCAGGAGGTCCAGGAGGCGCTCGCCGGGCTGCCCGGCGTCACCAGCGTCACCGAGCTGCCGACCGACGACAGCGCCCACAGCTTCCAGCTCCTCGGCGCGCTCGGCGGCGACATCCGGCCCGAGCTCTTCCAGCTCATCGTGCAGAAGGGCTGGCTCCTCCTCGAGATGCGCCGCGACTCGCAGAGCCTCGAGGACGTGTTCAAGGCGCTCACGCGCGGCGACGAGCGCAAGGACCGCGGCCGCCGGCTGATCACCGACGACCTCGACGACGAGGACGAGGCGAGCGCCGCGGACGACGAGGACGAGGACGACGAGGACGAAGACGAGGACAGCGCCGGCGACGAGGCGAAGAGCGCCGGCGACGAGGACGAAGGCGCGGACGACGAAGCGCCGGCCAAGAAGAAGGGCTGAACGGTATGAGCACCACCCTGACCATCGCGAAGCGGGAGTTCCGCTCCAACTTCGATTCCCCCCTGGCCTATGTCGTGATCTGCTTCGGGCTGATCGCGCTGGGCGTCACCTTCTTCTTCATGAACGGCGGCTTCTGGCAGGCGGACCGCGCCTCGCTCGTGCAGCTGTTCTCGTGGGCGCCGATCGGGCTCTCCTTCCTCATCATCCCCGTCATCACGATGCGGCTCCTCGCCGAGGAGAAGCGGAGCGGCACGCTCGAGATGCTGATCACCCTGCCCGTGCAGGACCACGAGGTCGTCCTCGGCAAGTTCCTCGGGGCGTGGGGGCTCGTCCTCGTGCTGGTCTTCTCGACCATCCTCTACCCGATCCTGATGTTCTCGTGGCCCTGGCACCTCGGCGCGCTCGACACCGGGCCGGTGGTCGCGGGCTACATCGGGCTCGTGCTGTACAGCGCGGCGGCGGTCTCGATCGGCCTCCTCATCTCGTCGCTGACCGAGAGCCAGGTGATCGCCTTCTTCATCACCTTCCTGCTGCTCGGGTTCCTGCACGGCGTGGACAACCTCGCCGACTACGCCCCGTCGCTCTTCCGCGACGTCCTCTCCTTCATCAGCTTCGACACCCGCCTCACGCCGTTCGCGCGCGGGATGGTGTCCACCCGAGACATCGTCTTCTTCCTCTCGATCACCGCGGGCTGCCTCATGGCCGCGTTCAGGGCGCTCGAGCGCAGGAAGTGGGCGTAAGGATTACCATGGAACGCAAAGCCAAAGCCGCGACGCAGACAGGCGTCTATCTGGCCATCGTCGCCGCCATCCTCGTGGTGGCCAACGTCATCTCGCACGGCGTTTACAAGCGCTTCGACATGACGAAGACCGAGAGGTTCACCCTCTCGAAGGGCTCGGCCCACCTCGTCCGCGAGGGGCTCAAGCAGGATCTCCAGATCGACGTCTACGTCACCCGGGGGCTCCCGAAGCACGAGGCGTTCATCCAGGACCTCACCGACCTGATGAACGAGTACGAGCAGGCCTCGAACGGCAAGCTCCACTACGCGATCATCGAGCCGAAGACGGACGAGCAGCGCGCCGCCGCCAAGGAGGCGGGCCTGCAGGAGGCCGCGTTCGGCGAGGGGAGCGAGACCGGCCAGGACCAGGCGACGATCACCCGCGGGTTCATGGGCATCGCCTTCAAGTACGGCAGCGAGAAGGAGGCGATCCCGATGCTCTCGCCCGATCAGGGGCAGGGCCTCGAGTTCTGGATCACGAACACCATCCGGGAGATCCGCGACAAGGCGGACGGCATCGACACGAAGATCGGCGTCGTGACCGGCAAGGACGAGATCAAGCTCACCGACCCGAACCTCGTCGCCTCGCAGGGCGGCCGGGGCGGCCCGTCGATGCGGGCGCTGCTCGAGCACCACTTCCCGTTCTACAAGTTCGAGGACGTCGACCTGAAGGGCGGCGACGCCGAGATCAACAAGGAGCTCTCCGGCCTCGTCATCACGCAGCCGGGCAAGGAGTTCACCGAGAAGGAGCTGCGCCGCATCGACCAGTTCCTGATGCTCGGCGACAAGTCGCTCGCGGTGTTCGCCGGCGCGGTGAACCTCAAGGCGTCCGACCCGTCGATGAAGGCGACGCTCAACACCTGGGGCCTCGAGAAGCTGCTCGACGGCTACGGCGTCGAGATGAAGAAGGAGGCGATCCTCGACTGGAGCCGCTCGATGGCCATCCCCGTCCAGTCGCAGTCGGGCCAGCTCATGTGGTTCCGCGCGCCGGGCATCCTCCAGCTCCAGGAGGACAGCCGCTTCGACGAGAACGAGCAGATCCTCGACTCGTCGTTCCCCGGCTTCTTCCGCCTCCCCGAGCTCGCCTTCCCCTTCCCGTCGACCCTCGTGCCGCACCCGGAGAAGCAGCCCGAGGCGACGATGAAGGTCGTCGCGCGCTCCACCCCGAAGACCACGGTCGACACGTCCGAGGCCGTCGACATGAAGTTCTCGGCCGACTGGAAGCCGAAGGGCGAGTACGCGCAGCGCGCGATCGGCGTGACCATCGAGGGCAAGCTCAAGAGCGCCTTCGGCGGCCAGGAGGGGCTCGGGATCACCGCGCCCGCGGAGAGCGCGACCCCGAGCCGGATCCTCGTGCTCTCGTCGTCGCAGTTCCTCGCGAACCCGTTCGCCCGCGCGGGCAACCCGCCCCCCATGCCGCCGCAGATGGCGATGATGGGCGGGATGGGCGGCGACGAGGACCTCCTGATGCTCTCGCAGCCCTACGCGCAGAAGTACCTGACCGCCACCATCCTGGCGTTCAAGAACACCCTCGACTGGATGGCGGGCGACAGCACGCTGCTCGCGGCGACCGCGAAGATGTTCGGCGAGACCAACCTGACCTACGCGGACATCGAGAAGCCGAAGCAGGAGGCCACGGACGACGAGGCCGCGCTGGCCAAGAAGGCCGAGGAGTACCGGGCGGAGCGCAAGACCGTGCAGCAGCGCGTGCAGTGGACGCTCACGCTCCTGCCGGCGGTCCTCTTCGCGGCGTTCGGCATCGTCCGGTGGCGGCGGCGCGAGAGCGCCCGCGAGAACATCACGCTCGACTGAGGCAGAGCCATGGTGGGTGAAAGAGCCATGAAGACCGAGCATAAAATCTACGTCGCCCTCGTCCTCCTCGCGCTCCTCGGCGTCGGCGTGTTCCTCACGCAGAAGCGGCAGAAGGACCAGCTCGCCGCCCACTCGGCGACCGCCGCGACGGCGGACCTGCCGAGCGTCGGGGTCGCGAAGGACGACGTCGAGAAGATCACGAAGATCTCGATCAAGAACGCCGACAAGTCCGACGTGACGCTCGAGAAGAAGGGCGACACGTGGGAGGTCACGAAGCCCGTGAACGCCAAGGCGAACGCGGCGAACGTGCGGAGCCTGCTCGACAACCTGAAGGAGCTCAAGCTGAAGGAGGTGATCGACAGGACGAGCGGCACCTACGGCCAGTACGAGCTCACCGACGAGAAGGCCGTCCACGTGGTCGCGTACAAGGGCGACGAGAAGGCGCTCGACATGTACTTCGGCAAGAGCGGGTCGCGCGGGCAGATGTCGCGCGTCGAAGGCAAGGACGGCGTCTACGTCGCGGGCGGCTACTCGAGCTACCTCTACACGCGCGAGCCGAAGAACTGGCGCGAGAACTCGATCCTCAAGTTCGAGGACGAGAACGTGGTCCAGGTCTCGGTCGAGAACAAGAACGGCCTGTTCAGCTTCTCGAAGAACGGCGACAAGTGGGCCGGCACGTTCGCGCCCCGCGACAAGGGCGGCAAGATCGGCGCGGCCTCCGCGAAGTGGGAGAAGTTCGACGAGGCGAAGGTGAAGGACCTGCTCCGGGCCTTCAAGGGCCTCGGCGCGGAGGACTTCGGCGACGGCAAGTCGGACGCCGACACCGGGCTCGACGCGGCGACCACGAACGGCGGCATCGTCACGATCAAGCTCAAGGACAACGCGGGCGACCACACCATCAAGGTGGGCAAGACCGCGAAGGGCCAGAGCCGCTACGCCGTCAAGGAAGGCGGCGACGGCACGATCTACGTGCTGTCGTCGTGGTCGGCCGACTGGGCCCTCGCGGACCAGAAGAGGTTCGAGAAGAGCGAGAAGAAGGACGAGAAGCCCGCGAACCCCCATGAAGACGAGGCCGCGGGCCACATGGGCATGCCGGGCATGCCGGGCATGGACAACGGCGAGTAGCCGGCGACATCGCGCGGGAGATCGGGAGGCGCCGGGCGACCGGCGCCTCTTCGTTTTTTGTGCGCCGAGGCGCGGCCGCCCGCGCCGCGCGAACCCCGGTTCGCACACCGGGGCCGATGTGACGAATATTCGACGCACTCTGCGCACGGATTTTCGTCACCCGGGACGCCACGATCAGACGGATTCATGAGCTCGCATCGCGGAATCAGGCCCAAACCAGGATTCCATTGTTTTCTGTTTGCCCTGGCCCGGATTTCGCTTATGGCTGCGCTCACTCAAGCCCCGGGTGTCCTTGTCGGACGGACACCTACGTCCGACCGGTCTGAGTCAGCAGAGAGCCATGCGAACGTTCGTCGAAGTTCTCCAGCAAAATTCGGTGCACGCCGACCGAGCGATCACGTTCATGCGCAGCTCGGGAGAGGAGCGGTCGGTCAGCTACGCCGAGCTCTGGCTCGAGGCGCGGCGCAGGGCCCACGCGCTGCGCAAGCTCGGGCTCAAGAAGGGCGACCGCGTCGCCCTGATCCTGGCCGAGGCCGACGAGTTCGTCCTGACCTTCGTGGGCGCGCTCACGGCCGGCATCGTCGCGGTCCCGATGTATCCGCCGCAGTCGCTGGCCAAGCTCGAGGCATACAGCGAGACGGTGCAGCACATCCTCGCCGCCTCCGGCGCGCGCGTGCTCGTCACGAACGAGCCGCTCAAGGAGATGATCGACGCCCACCTCGCCGCGAGCGGCGACGGCCCGGCCGCCCTGCGCGTCGTCCTGGAGCGCGATCTGCGCGAGCCCGAGGGGTTCGACGCGTCGGACGCGGCGGAGCCGTGGCGGGTGTCCCTCGACGACCTCGCGTTCCTGCAGTTCACGTCGGGGAGCACCTCGCGGCCCAAGGGCGTGATGGTGACCCACCGCAACCTGACGGTGAACAGCCACGCGATCATGTTCGACGGGCTGCGCTCCACCCCGGAAGATCGCGGGGTCAGCTGGCTGCCGCTCTACCACGACATGGGGCTCATCGGCTTCGTCATCGCGCCGCTCTACGCGCTCGTGCCGGTGCTGTTCCTGCCGACGACGGCGTTCATCCGCCGCCCCTCGCTCTGGCTCGACGCGATCCACAGGTTCCGCGGCACGATCACGTTCGCCCCGAACTTCGCCTTCGCCCTGGCGACGCGCGCCGTCACCGAGGCGCAGGCGGGCCAGTGGGATCTCTCCTGCCTGCGCGCGCTCGGGTGCGGGGCCGAGCCGATCCAGGCCGACGTGCTCCGCGCGTTCCTCGATCGCTTCGGCAAGCATGGGCTCCGCCCGGAGAGCATCCTGCCGTCGTACGGCATGGCCGAGGCCACGCTGGCGATCACCTTCAGCGACCTCGCGGCCCGGCTCACCACCGACCGGGTGGACGCGAAGGCGATGCAGTCCGGCAAGGCGCGGCCCGCGAACGGCGGCGCGTCGATGGAGCTCGTCTCCTGCGGCCGCCCCCTCCCCTGCCACCAGCTCATCATCGCGGGGCCCGACGGCGCGCCGCTCGGCGAGCGCGAGGTGGGCGAGATCTGGGTGCGCGGCCCGAGCGTCGCCGCCGGGTACTTCAACGAGCCGGACGCGACGAAGGCCGCGTTCGGAGGGGGCTGGCTGCGGACAGGCGATCTCGGCTATACCGTCGCCGGCGAGGTGTACCTCTGCGGCCGCTCGAAGGATCTCATCATCCTCGGCGGCAAGAACTACTTCCCCCAGGACATCGAGCGCGTCGCCTCCTCCGTGGAGGGGGTGCGCGAGGGCCACTGCGTCGCGTTCTCGTGCCTCACGGCGTCGGGGGCCGAGCGGGCGGTCGTCGTCGCCGAGGTCAAGCGCGGCGTGGCCGGCGTGGCGCAGGCGATCCTCCAGGCGGTGCGCGCTCAGCTCGGCGTCCAGCTGTCCGAGGTCGCGCTCATCAAGCGGGGGACGCTGGCCAAGACGTCGAGCGGCAAGGTGCGGCGCCGCGAGATGAAGCGGCGCTTCGAGGCCGGCGAGCTCGAGGTCGCCTCGGACGTTGACGAGGGCGTCACGCCCTCCCCCCAAGCCGACGCGGTCCGCGCGAGCGGAGCGGCGGCGCGAACCGAAGGGGGCCGCGCGGGCGGCGCCCCGGCACGTGTCGAAGGAGTCATCGATGGGATCCAGTAAGGCCGAGGTCGAGGTCAGCTACGACGTCTCGAACGAGTTCTTCAGGCTGTGGCTCGACGAGCGCATGAACTACACCTGCGCCGTCTACGAGTCCCCCGAGCAGTCGCTCGAGGCCGCGCAGCTGAACAAGCTCCGGATCCTCTCGGACTTCGCCAAGGTGGGGCCGGAGAAGAAGGTCCTCGACATCGGCTGCGGGTGGGGCGCGGCGCTCGAGTACGTGGCCACGGCGCGCGGCGTGAAGCGCGCGGTCGGCGTCACCCTGTCCACCGCGCAGGCCGCGGAGGTGAACGCCCGCAAGATCCCCGGCGTCGAGGTGATCGGCGGCGATTTCCGGACCTTCACCACGCCCGAGCGGTTCGACAGCCTGATCTCGATCTGCATGATCGACCACCTGTGCTCGCCGGAGGAGGCGCGCCAGGGCAAGGCGATCGACATCTACCGGGCGTACTTCAAGAAGGCCTGGGAGCTCACGGACAAGGGCGCCTGGTTCGGCCTCCAGACGATCCTCCGCAACCGGACGCCGCGGATGACGCCCTGGGGCGGGCTCCCGGCCGGCACGAGGAAGGAGCTGGAGGACATCTACTTCGTCACCAAGGAGATCTTCCCCGGCGGCTTGAACCCGCGGCTCGAGGACATCATCCAGGCGGCGAACCCCTACTGGGAGGTGATGCAGGTGAACACGCGGCGCGAGCACTACCAGCGCACCACCGCGGAGTGGCTCCGCCGGCTCAGGCTGAACGAGAAGACCATCCGGTCGACGTGGGGGGACAAGGTCTTCGACGACTACGATCGTTACCTGTCGACGTGCGTGAACGCGTTCGACAAGCACTACAGCTCCCTCGCTCAATACGAGCTTCGCAGGATCGACTGAACCATGACGGACAAGACCAATCTGCTCGAGATGTTCAAGACGGTTGCCGCCCGCGTGGACAAGCGCGAGTTCCCCAACGTCACCGCGGCGTCGGTGATCACGGAGCTCGGCATCGACTCGCTCTCGATGATGCAGATCGTCGGAGAGATGGAGACCGAGCTCGGGATCATGATTCCGGACGAGGATCTGGTCGAGCTCATCACCGTGGGCGACCTCTGCAAGAAGGTGGGGGAGCGGCTGGAGGCGGGCGCATGAGCCGGCTCGAGGAGAAGATCTTCCAGGAGTACATGTCGTTCTTCGAGAAGGCGGAGCGCGAGCGCCGCTGGAACGTCTTCGAGGACATCCCCTGGGACCGCGTGAACAAGGAGGCGAGCGAGGAGCTCGCGCTCTGCGCGGAGACGTTCTGCTCGGTCGAGATGTACCTGCCCGACTACGTGTCGAACGGCATCAACCTCGTGCGCAGCTACTTCGGCCAGGCGTGGTTCCAGGCGAACTGGGCCTACGAGGAGTCGAAGCACTCGCTCACGCTGATGCAGTACCTCCTCAGGTCCGGCAAGCGCACCGAGGAGCAGCTCACCGACCTGCAGCACCAGATCTTCGCGAAGAAGTGGGACCTCCCGTTCCACACGCCGCGGCAGATGACGTTCTACGGCTGCGTGCAGGAGATGGCGACGTTCGTCATCTACGTGAAGCACCGGGAGCGGGCGGCGACGGAGGGCGACGAGTGCCTGCGGGCGATCTACGACTACATCGCCCGCGACGAGATCGCCCACTGCCGCTTCTACCAGAGCGTCATCAAGGTGCTGCTCGAGGAGGACCGGCAGGGCACGCTCGCCGACATGGCGCACGTGTTCGCGAACTTCGAGATGCCGGGCGTCGGGATCGTCCCCGACTACGACTCGCGCATCCTGAAGATGCGCGAGGCGGGCGTCGATCGGAACGTGTTCATCCAGAAGGTCTACATGCCGATCCTCAAGTACCTCGGGGTGGGCCGGCACGAGATGCTCGCGGCCCAGCGCGCCGCGCTCGATCTGCGCCGCGGCGGAGAGCGCCGCCGCGACACGTCGATCGAGGGCCTCGCGATCGCCCCCAACCTGAACGACGCCGCCCCGCAGGCGCTGTCCGCCTGAGCGCGCCCGCCCCTCCCTGAACCCCTTCCCCCTTCCCTGAAGCGAGCACGAGCAGTCCCATGCGAAGGCGCGTCGTCGTGACCGGGATCGGCGCCGTCTGCCCGCTGGGCAACGACGTCGCGACCACCTGGCAGAACCTCCTCGCCGGCCGATCCGGCGTCGACTACATCCGCGATTTCCCCGTCGACAAGCTCCGCAGCGACATCGCCGCCAGCGTGAAGGGGTTCGACGTCGGGAAGTACCTGTCGCCCAAGGAGGCGGACATCTACGGCCGGGTGACCCACCTGAGCCTCGCGGCCGCGGTGGAGGCGCTGCGCGAGGCGGGCATCGCGCCGCTCCAACGCGCCCCCGCCGCGGACGACGAGGCGGCGGAGGGCGCGGCGCCGGGCGCGGCGGGCGCGGCGGGCGCGGCGCCGACGCGCGACGGCGGCCTCGACAGGACCCGCGTCGGGTGCCTGATGTCGACCGGGATGGGCTCCGTCGAGATCTTCGAGGAGCAGATCTCGAGGAGCGCGGCGCGCGGCCCGAGGGCCGTGTCGCCTTACTTCATCCCGGGCGTCATGCCGAACGGCGCGGCGGCGCTCATCGCCATGCGCTACGGGCTCATGGGGCCGTCGTACAACCTCGCGAGCGCGTGCGCGACGGGCACGCACTCGATCGCGACCTCGGCCCTGCTGATCGAGGCGGGGGAGGCCGACGTGATGGTCGCGGGGGGCGCCGAGGCCGCGACGCGGCTCAACACCGTCGCGGGGTTCGGCAACGCGAAGGCGCTCGCCAAGGCGGTCGACGGCGACCCGACGCGCGCGAGCCGCCCGTTCGACCGGCGGCGCCAGGGCTTCGTGATGGGCGAGGGCGCTGGGGCGCTCGTGCTCGAGGAGGAGCAGCACGCGCGGGCGCGCGGCGCGAGGCCGCTCGCCGTCGTGGCCGGCTTCGGGATGACCACGGACGCCGAGCACCTCACGCGGCCGCACTCGGAGGGGCTCGGGCTCGCGCTCTCGCTGGAGCGCGCCCTCGCCAGGGCGGGCGTCGCGCCGCAGGCGATCGGGTACATCAACCCGCACGCGACCTCGACGCCGCAGGGCGACGCCGCCGAGGTGCTCGCCCTGCGGCGCATCTTCGGCGAGCGCCTCCCGCGCATCCCGATCTCGGCGACAAAGTCGATGATCGGGCACCTGCTCGGCGGCGCCGGCGCCGTGGAGACGATCGCGGTCGTGTGCTCGCTGCGCGATCAGCTGCTGCACCCGTCGATCAACGTGGATGAGCTCGATCCGGAGTGCTCCCTCGACATCGTGCGCGAGCGCCGCTCGGTCGACCTGCGTCACGCGGTGAAGTGCTCGGCGGGCTTCGGCGGGCACAACTGCGCGCTCGTGCTGGAGCGGGCGTAGCCCGGCACGGCCTCGCCCGCCGCCGCCCGCCGCCCGGCTGGCGGCCCCCCTCGCCCGGCGCTAGGTGGGCGTCATGGCATCCCCGACGAACCGGCTCGCGAGCGAGTCCTCGCCGTACCTCCTGCAGCACGCGCACAACCCGGTCGCGTGGTACCCGTGGGGCGCCGAGGCGCTCGAGCTCGCGCGGCGCGAGGACAAGCCGATCCTCCTGTCCATCGGCTACGCCGCCTGTCACTGGTGCCACGTGATGGAGCGCGAGTCGTTCGAGGACGAGGCGATCGCCCGGCGCATGAACGAGCTCTTCGTGAACATCAAGGTCGACCGGGAAGAGCGGCCCGACCTCGATCACATCTACCAGCTCGTCGTGCAGCTCATGGGCCGGAGCGGCGGCTGGCCGCTGACCGTGTTCCTCACCCCCGACCAGCGGCCCTTCTTCGCGGGCACGTACTTCCCGCCGAGGGACAAGCACGGCATGCCCGGCTTCCCGAAGGTCCTCGACGCGGTCGCCGACGCCTACAGGAATCGGCGCGGCGACGTCGAGCTGCAGGCAAAGGAGATCACCCAGGCGATCGAGCGCGTGCAGCGCGCGCCGGCGAGCGCCGCGGAGCCGGCGAGCGCCGCGGAGCCGGCGAGCGCCGCGGAGCCGGCGAGCGCCGCGGAGCCGGCGAGCGCCGCGGAGCCGGCGAGCGCCGCGGAGCCGGCGAGCGCCGCGGAGCCGGCGAGCGCCGCGGAGCCGGCGAGCGCCGCGGAGCCGGCGAGCGCCGCGGAGCCGGCGAGCGCCGCGGAGCCGGCGAGCGCCGCGGACGCGGCGAGCGCCGTCGAGCTCGCCTCGTCCGACCTGCTCCGGCGCGCGTCGCGGCAGCTGCTCGCGCGCTTCGACAACCGCCACGGCGGCATCGGCACGCGTCCGAAGTTCCCGAACACGATGTCGCTCGACGTGCTGCTCCGCCGCGGCGTGCTGGAGGGCGATCGCGTCGCGGCGGAGAGCGTCGAGCTCACGCTGGACCGGATGCGCGACGGCGGCATCTGGGATCACCTGCGCGGCGGCTTCCACCGCTACTCGACGGACGAGCGCTGGCTCGTGCCCCACTTCGAGAAGATGCTCTACGACAACGCGCTCCTCCTGCGCCTGTACGCCGACGGCTTCCGCGCGTTCAAGAAGCCGATCTACGCGGAGACGGCGCGCGAGATCGTGGGCTACCTGCTCGCCGAGATGCGCGACCCGGAGGGCGGGTTCTACGCGTCGCAGGACGCCGACTCCGAGGGGAGCGAGGGCAAGTTCTTCGTGTGGACGCTCGACGAGCTGCGCGCGGCCGTCGGCGACGATCCGCTCGCGTACGACGTGGCCCGCCTCGTCTTCGGCGTCACCGAGGAGGGCAACTTCGAGGACACCGCCGCGACGGTGCTCTCGCAACACCGCACGCTCGAGCAGGCCGCGGCGATCCTCGACGCGGGCGCCGGCGGGGGCTCCGCTGCGCACCTCGATCGGTGCCGCGAGGCGCTCGCGCGCGCCAGGGTCAAGATGCTCGCCGCGCGCGAGGCGAGGCCCCGGCCGGCGCGCGACGACAAGGTGCTCGCGAGCTGGAACGGGCTGCTCATCGGGGCGCTCGCCGACGCGGGCCGCGCCCTGGATGAGCCCGCCTGGGTCGAGGCCGCCGCGCGCGCCTTCGCGGCGCTCGAGCAGAAGCTCGTGCGCGGCGGCCGCGTCGGCCGGTACCTCAAGGACGGCGCGCCCGCGGGCGCGAAGGCAACGGGCGGCGACGGCGCGGCCGACGTGCGGCCGGGCTTCCTGGACGACCAGGCGTACCTCGGGAACGCGGCCCTCGATCTCTACGAGGCCACCTCCGACCCGCGCTACGTCGGCGTCGCGCGCGCGATCGCCGACGCGATGGTCGCGCACCACTGGGACGACGCCGCGCGCGGGTTCTTCTTCACGCCGGACGACGGCGACGCGCTCATCGCGCGCACGCAGGACATCTACGACCAGGCCGCGCCGTCGGCCACCTCGATGGCGGCGCTCCTCTGCCTGCGGCTCGCCGAGATCGCCGACGAGCGCTACCTCCCGCCGGCAGAGCGGCAGCTCGAGGCCCTCGCCCCGGCCGCCATCGAGAACCCCTTCGGGCTCAGCCAGACCGTGTGCGTGCTCGATCGCCTCGCGCGCGGCAGCGTGACGGTCGTCGTGGTCGGCGAGGCGGGCTCGACCGCGGCGGGCGAGCTCGCGCGCGAGGCGTTCAGGGCCTACCTGCCGAACCGGGCGGTCGTGCTCGTGGATCCGGCGCGGCCGGAGACCGCCGCGGCGGCGCAGGTCGTCGCCGAGGGCAAGCCGGCGCGCCCGGGCTCGGCCGTCGCCTACGTCTGCCGCGGGCGGACGTGCTCGGCGCCGGTGACGACGCCGGCCGAGCTCAAGGCGCTGCTGGGGTGACGCGGCACGCGCTGAGCTCGCACGGCCCGCGCGCCGGGACGCTCGAGCAGGAGCATCCGGACACCGGGCCCGGCGCGTGGGTCTGCGCGCAGCCGCGCCCGACGCCCTCGGCGCGGGCCTCGGCCTTCGAGCAGACCTCCACATCCAGCTTCGCGTCGGCGTCGAAGTCGGTGACGAAGGTGCAGCTGCAGCGATAGGGCGTGCCCTGCTCCGGGCCGCACGCGGACGCGAGGACTGCACACAGCAGGACGCCCGCGCGCGCCGCCCGGATCTCGGACCTAGGGCGTAACCGTGCCGCCACTGTTGCCGCCGCCGGAAGCCTTGTTGCCGCCGGTGTTGCTCTCCCGGATGTGGAACTCGACGCGCCGGTTCTTCTGGCGCCCGGCCTCGGTGTCGTTGGTCTCGATCGGCCGCCGCGGCCCGAAGCCCGCGGCCGTGAGCCGCGCCGGGTCGATGCCGCCGCGCTCGATCAGGTAGGTCCTCACCGAGTGCGCGCGGTCGTTCGAGAGCCGCTCGTTGAGCTGATCGGACCCGCGGTTGTCCGTGTGGCCCTCGATCGCGACGAGCGTGATCTCGGGGTTCACCTTGAGCAGCCGGACGACCTCGTCGAGGATGCCGTAGCTGTTCGGCAGGATCCGCGCGCTGCCGGTCGCGAACTGCACCTGCTTCAGGATCTGGATCTCGCTCGAGCCCGTGATGCGGCGGATGAACTGCGGGCAGCCGTTCTTCGTCGGCTCCGGGCTCGGCTCGCCCGGCTCCTTGGGGCAGGCGTCCTTCGCGTCCGGGATCTTGTCCTCGTCGGCGTCGTCCTCCGGGCAGCCGTCGGCGTCGTTGATCTTGTCGAAATCCTCGGCCTCGTCCGGGCACTTGTCGCTGACGTCGGGGATGCCGTCGCCGTCGCGATCGGGCAGCGCCGGGCAGCCGTCGCTGGGGTTCGGCGGCTTGTTGTCCTCGGGATCGGTCGGGCAGAGGTCGATGTCGTCCGGGTAGCCGTCCTTGTCCGTGTCCGCGGCGCGCGGCGGGGGCGCCTGGAAGCGCTTGCCGGGCGACATGGGCTCGACGTCCGAGATGCCGAACGCATAGCCGATGACCCCGGTCACCCGGAAATCGGGCGCGTAGCCGCCGGTGAGCCGCGTTCCGCCGCCGACCCCGAGCCACGCCTTCTTCCGCGGGTCGAGGGCGAGCCGCCCCTCCGCCATCCACTCGAGCGGGGTGTTGTCCCCGTCGAACGTCGTGCCCCGACCGAGCCCGGTCGATCCGAAGAGCTGCGCGCCGAGCCGCAGGGTCCCGTTCCGCAGCGGGACGAAGCCGCCGATGCCCCACCGCCACTCGTGCGACACGTCGAAGTCGTTGAGCGAGGCGTACGGCCGGAAGTGCACCCCGGTGTTCAGCACGAAGAACATGCTCTTGAGGTCGATCTCGCCCGAGAGCCCGATCAGCCCGCTCGCGCTCTTGTCGCCGGCGAACGAGAACCTGTGGCCCGTCGGCACCCACGCCGCCGCGTTGACGCCGAGCTTGAAGAAGCGATCGTCGGACCGGTACAGGATCGCCCGCGCGTCGAGCCGCATGTCCATGATCGCGGCGGCCGACGGGCTCGCCGCGTCCTGCGCGCCGGCGATGGTCGAGTCGTTCGTCTGGTTGCTCGTCTGGAAGGCGATGAACGGCAGCCCCACCTGGACGCTGAAGCGGTCGAGGAACTCGACGCCCCCGTTGAGGTACCCGATGAGCTGCGAGGACACCGGCGCGCCGTAGTCCCGGCTGAACCGCTCCGCGGCGTGCTCGTCGTCCAGCATGTTCTCGACCCGGAAGGGATTGAGGCCGAAGCCGAGCCCGAACTGACCGAAGAAGCGCGTGTCCGGCGCCACCTGCGGCCGCCAGAGCGCGATCGAATCCTCGGGAGCGCCGGCCATGATGAGCCGGTCCAGGTAGAACGTCCTGGTCTGCGCGCTCGCGGGGAGCGCGCTCAGGAACAGGGCTCCCGCCGCAGCAGCGCCCAGCGCGCGTCGCGTGACGCCCCGCGCAGTCACGTGCTGCTTCTCCCCCACATGTCCACCGGTGCGCGTCAAATTCCCTCCTGTGACCCCTTGAGAACGGCCGTCGCGGTCGATCGGAGGCTACACGCTAACCCAGGTACCTAGAAAGGTGAGAGAGAACGGCGAACCGAGGCAACGCCGCGTCGTCTGGTGTTGACCTGGGCCGAACGTCGTGCTTTCTTGCGCGCCCGCTTGACGTGCGGCCAGGTCGCCGCCGTTCGCGGTCCAGAACGCCAAGGGACGACCAGCCATGAAGCGCACTTACCAGCCCCATAACACTCGCCGCGCCCGGACCCACGGCTTCCGTGCGCGTATGGCGACCGCCGGCGGTCGCAAGGTCATCAACAACCGCCGCCGCAAGGGCCGCGCCCGGCTCGCGCCCACCATCTACAAGAAGTAACACGAGCGTGATGGCGCCAGCGCGCCCGCGCTCGTCGGCGTCCTCCTCCTCGTCGTTCCCGCGCGGGCGCCGCATCCGCAAGCGGGCCGATTTCGTTCGCATCCAGAACGGCGGTCAGCGCGTCACCACCCGACACCTGCTGATCCTCGTCGCGGCCCCGAACGACGCGGCGGCGCGCGGGGCGGGATCCCGCTGCGCGCCGCTCGCCCCCGAGCCCGTACCGGGGGCGCCTCGGCTGGGCCTCGTCGCCTCGCGCAAGGTCGGCGGCGCCGTGGCCCGCAACCGAGCGAAGCGCCTGCTCAGGGAGGCGTTCCGGAGATTCCCGGAGCTCTTCCCGGAGCGTGTCGACATCGTGGTGATCCTGCGCACCGGCGCCGGCGCGCTCGGCCTCGACGACGTGCTCGCGGAGCTGCGCAGCGTGGTCCCGGTGCTCCGGCGCAAGGCACGGGAAGCGCTCGCCGGCGCGCCTCCCGCGCCCCCCACCACTGCGCGCGGCGCGCCTCCCGCCGCCGGGCGCGGCGCGGCCCCGGCCACGGCCACGGACGAGCGCGGCGCAGAGGATCCGACCGGCCGATGACGTAGCTCACCTTGCGCCGTGGTGCGCCGGGCCCCAAGCTCCCCGCTCATCCACGGGTCACCGCATGCTGGCGAAGCTCCTCCTCGCGCTGATCCGCGCCTACCAGATGACGCTCTCCAAGGTCATCGTGGCGTTGATGGGCCCGGTCTGCCGGTTCGAGCCCTCGTGCTCGCGCTACGCCGCCGCGTGCATCGTGGGTCACGGGGCGCTTCGGGGGAGCTTGCTTTCGCTCAAGCGACTGTGTAGGTGTCACCCGTTTCATCCGGGCGGGTTCGACCCTCCGCCACCACCTCGTCTTCGCCGTGGCGCGGCGGCTCGGGCGCCGACGCCACGGGACGCTGACCCGCGGGATACGGCACGCTGTTCGTCTACTGGCACGGAGCTCGCCTCGCACGCCTCGCCCCCTCGGCGAGCGGGCTCCAGCGGCCGGGTCACTCTCATGGACTAATCCCGCTCGACCATCGTCACGGCCCCGGCGGCACGGCGCCCGACACCCCGCGGGGCGAAGCCCGTCCGGAGCGACCCTGGGCAGCCTCGTGAGGTGTCACGAGACGCCGGCAGCGAAGGGCGCGGGCTCGAGATCCTGGGATCGACGAAGGACTTCATGGAACGCAGCAATATCGCCAAATGGCTGTTCCTCGGCCTCGCCATCATCCTGTTCATCCAGTTCGGCAAGCCGCTCCTCTTCGGTGAGAGCGCGGAACAGCTCCAGCCGCTCGACGTCAACGACAGCACGGCCCCCGCGGAGCGCGCCCCCGCGGAGGCGTGCGTCATCGACGGAGATCGGTTCAAGGCCGAGCTCTCCACGCGGGGCGGGTCGGTCCGGCACCTCTGGATGACCGACCCGAAGTACACGACGGGCAACGGCGAGCGCAGGCCGATGGACCTGGTCACGACCTCGCTCGAGTCGCGGATGCCCCTCCGGACGGATCTGCGCCTGCCGGGCGGCAACGCGCAGCAGGTGC
Source organism: Sorangium cellulosum So0157-2 (assembly GCF_000418325.1). GTDB lineage: Bacteria > Myxococcota_A > Polyangia > Polyangiales > Polyangiaceae > Sorangium > Sorangium cellulosum_D. The sequence goes on along the minus strand of NC_021658.1, from coordinate 4,223,526 downwards.
CGTTCGACGACCTCGACTGGAAGCTCGCGGCGCAGGACGGCAAGAGCTGCACGTTCACCTACAGCGACGACGCGACGAGGCTCACCAAGGTCGTCGCCGCCACCGGGCGCCCGTACGAGCTGTCGCTGCAGGTGACGGTCGAGAACCTCGCCCAGGAGCCGCGCAAGCACCGGTTCGCCGTCGAGCAGACCGCCTGGCGGACCCAGAAGGAGACCGAGGGCCACCTCGGCCTGATCTCCGAGTGGATCACCGAGACGGTCGCCGCGACCGACCAGACGACCGAGCGCCAGCACCCCGACGCCTTCGAGCCCGGCGACTTCAAGGACAAGGAGTTCACGGCCGAGCGCTGGCGCCGCACGCCGGGCAACGCGCGCTTCGTCGCGGTCTCGAGCAGCTACTTCAGCAAGATCGCGATCCCGCTCGAGGGGCCCGGGAAGCCGGTGGCCGAGACCCAGATCGAGGAGATCTGGGACACGTCGAAGTTCCAGCAGAAGGCCAAGGACCCGGGCCACGGGCACGTCTACCGCGCGCGGCTCGCCTTCCCCGAGCACGAGCTCGCGCCCGGCGGCGCGGTCACCTACAAGGCCCTCTCCTTCACCGGCCCGAAGGAGCGCGACCTGCTCGGCGCCGTGGGCAACGGGACCAGCGAGGTCATCAACCTCGGCTGGTTCTCGCCGATCGCGAAGCTCCTCGTCTCGTACCTCTACGTCCTCTACCGCGCCGTGGGCAGCTGGGGCTGGGCGATCGTCCTGCTCACCATCACCGTCCGGCTCCTGCTCTTCCCGCTGAGCATCCAGCAGATCAAGAGCGCCGCGGCGATGCGCAAGCTCAAGCCGGAGATGGATGAGCTCAACGCGAAGTACAAGGACGACGCCACCCAGCGCGGCCTCGCGATGCAGGAGCTCTGGCGCAAGAACAAGGTCGCCAACCCCGTCATCGGCTGCTTCCCGATGCTGCTCCAGATGCCGGTGTGGTTCGCCCTCTACACCGCGCTCCAGACGGCGGTGGAGCTCTACCACACGCCGTTCGGCCCCGTGATCCCGGACCTGTCGGCCCCGGGGAAGTACTTCATCATCCCCATCGTCCTGGGCGCCTCGAGCTTCATCCAGCAGAAGCTCATGCCCCCGCAGGGCGACCCTGCGCAGCAGAAGATGATGCTGTACCTCATGCCCGGCATCTTCACCGCGATGATGCTCTTCCTCCCGGCCGGCCTCGGCGTTTACATGTTGACCAACACTTGGCTCGGCATCGGCCAGCAGGTGCTCGTCGAGCGGTACCTGAAGGCGAGGGACGAGCGGGCCGGCGGCATCGAGGTGCGAGAGATCGCGAACGCGGAGCCCCAATCCGCGATGAAGAAGACTCAGGGCGACGACAAGTCGGCGCCTGCTCTCGGAAAGGGAAAAGCACGTGTCCGTGGATAGTGAAGCTGCCGAAAGGGGAATCGACGCGGCGGACGTCGATGTCGACGCAGAGGCGCAGGGCGCTGGAGACGCGGCCGAGTTCGAGGAGGACGGTCGCGCCGACATCGCGCTCGACTTCGTCATCGATGTGCTCGCGGCGATGGGCATGGACTGCACCGTCGATCTCCTCGAGAACGAGGAGGAGGATCCGCCCGAGGAGATCCGCCTCGAGATCGAGGGGAAGGACGCCGGTCGCGTGATCGGCAAGAAGGGGCAGACGCTCGCGGCGCTGCAGTTCCTCGCCAACCGCGTGATCAACCGGCCGGGCAAGAAGCGGCGCCACGTGATCATCGACGCCGAGGGCTACCGGCAGCGCCGCGAGGACACGCTCTCCTCCATGGCCCGCCGGCTGGGCAAGCAGGCGGTCGAGGAGGGCAAGATCATCACCTTCGAGCCGATGAACCCGCAGGACCGCCGCGTCGTCCACCTGGCCCTGGCGAAGTTCCCCGGCGTCGTCACGAAGAGCGACGGCGAGGGAGAGGCCCGCCGCGTCCAGATCATCCCCGTCCGGCGTTGAGCCACCACTGAGCCCGAGCGCTCGCGAGAGCGCGCACGTGCGCCGCGACCGGCGTTGACACAGGATCGCCCGCATGCATAATGCCGCACCTCTCCGGTACCCCCCGGGGAGGTGCGCGGGCCGCGCTCGCGCCCCATGCTCCCGGAACCGCAACCGGGCAAGCATCTGTGTCATGGCGTGAAGCACCGGGCCGCGCGCGCGGTCCCCGCTCCGCCGGAGACAGTCCACGAACTGCGGCGGCCCTGCCCCCTTGAGCACGGGACCGCGAAGACGGATCCCCGACCCCTTGAAGGATTGACCGACCATGCAGACCTCGAACATCCTCGCGAAGATCGAAGCTCCCCTGTTCCGCGAGGGGATCCCGGATTTCCGCGTCGGCGATACGGTGCGCGTCCATTACCGGATCGTCGAGGGCGAGAAGGAGCGCATCCAGGTGTTCCAGGGCGTGGTGCTGAAGCGCCACCGCGCCGGGGTCCGGAGCACCTTCACCGTGCGCAAGGTGAGCTTCACGGTCGGTGTCGAGCGCATCTTCCTCCTCCACAGCCCCCGCATCGACAAGGTCGAGATCGTCTCGCGCGGCGTGGTCCGCCGCTCGCGGCTCTTCTACCTGCGCAACCTCGCCGGCAAGGCCGCCCGCGTCCGCGACGCGAAGGATTGATCCGCGCCGGCCGGCGTCCCGGCCGCACATCGCACGTTCCCGCAGAGCAGAAGGCCAGGGAGCAGCCCGCCCCCTGGCTTGGAGCGCGCTGGCGTTCATGGCGCAGCGCCGCAGGCGGCGCGCGCCGAACGGCGATGCGAGCAGGCGTGCGCGAGCCGCATTGCCGGTCTCCGGCAAGGATTCCCGCATACTTCTTCTTGATCCTCGGCCGAGCGCCCACGGTATGCTCGCGCCGCGGCGGAGAGCGCCGCCGCGAAACCCGAGAAGGATCACCATGCTCTGTCCGCGTTGCGGTGCGCCCGCGACCCCCGCCGATAAATTCTGCGCCGTGTGCGCCTCGCCGCTCGCCCCGTCCGGGCCCGGAGCGTTCGGGGCGCCGCCTCCGCCGCCGCCGCCTCCTCCTCCGCCGTTTCCTGCCCCGGGCTTCGGCTCGCCCCCCGAGCCTCCTCCCAACTTCGGCTCGCCGAGCGGCGGCTTTGGTCCACCGCCGCCGGCGCCCTTCGGGGCACCGCCGGGCTCGCCGCCCGGCTTCCCGCCGCCGCCCGAGGGCGGCGCGTCGGGCTTCGGTCCCCCGCCGCCCTTCGGGTCGCCGCCCGGCGGCTACGGCGCTCCCCAGCCGCCTCCTCCGCTGCCGCTGAAGCCGCCGCCGTTCCCGCCGGAGCCGCCGATCTTCGGCGCCCCGGGCGGCAGCGGCGGCTTCGGCCCGGCCCCGAGCTTCCCGGAGCAGCCGCAGGGCGGCTACCCCGTCCCGCCGGTCCCGCGGCCCGGCTTCGGTCCTCCGCCGCAGCAGCAGGGCGCGCGCTGCGTGCAGGGGCACGCGATCCCGGCAGGCGGCTCGTTCTGCATGGAGGGCGGCCACCCGATCGCCCTCGACGGGATCCAGATGAGCGGCGACGCCTTCAACCAGACGGCGTACGCGCCCAACCAGCCGGGGCCGTCCGCGCCGCCGCCCATGCAGCAGGGGGGCGGCATGGGCGGTTACGGCGAGCCGCCGCCGGCCCAGCAGAACATGCCGCTGCCCGCGCCGCCGCCGCCGTACATGTCCGCCCCGCCGGCCGTGCGCCCGCCGACGCCGGCGCCGCCGCGGGGCCAGGAGCGGCGCACCCTCGCGGGCTTCCTCGTGAGCTTCCAGGACGACCCGCTCGGCAGGTTCTGGCCGCTCTGGCAAGGCAAGAACTCGGTCGGCCGCGCCGAGACCGGGCAGAAGGTCGACATCGAGATCGCCCACGGGACGACCTCGACCCACCACGCGGCGATCGAGGTCGACGGCGGCCGGATCGTCCTCGCCGACCTCGGCTCCACCAACGGGACGTTCCACAACGAGGAGGCGATCGGCTTCCAGGGCCGACGCGAGCTGCGCGATGGCGACAAGATCCGCTTCGGCGGGTTCAGCGTCATCGTGTTCAGCGTGGCCGCGCGGGCCTGACCGGCCCATCGCACGAGGAGAGGCGTTGCCGAGCCTGGCCCCCTTCCCCCGCGACGTTCGACCGGCACCTGGCGCCCCGGCCAGGCTGCGTGAAAACCAACCGGATAGCCGCCGCCAGCGCGCGGCGGCCGCCCCGCTCGCGCGGGGAGCGCTCCTCTGCTCCCTCGCGCTCGCTGGAGATCCCCACGCATGACTCCCTCTCATGACGCGACTCGCCCGATCCACTCCATGAGCGCCTCCGCCCGCCGCGAACGGCACCGGGGCAAGGCCCGCCGCTGCGCTCCGCTGCTCGCGCTCGCCGCAGCCGTCCTCGCGCTCCTCGGCGGACAGCCCCGCGCCGAGGCCGCGCCCGAGGCGCACCTGCTCCGCATCGACCCGCGCGCGAGCACCGTGGACGGCTCGCCCGTGCTCACGACCGTGCTCGAGGTCGTGCAGAACAAGCGCCTCAGCGACATCACCCGCAACTGCGCCGCGCTCACGGGCGACGCGAACCTCGACTGCGTCGCCGACGCGATCGAGCAGCCGTCGGCGCTCTACTCGTCGTTCGACTTCCCGGACAAGAACGCGATCTTCTCCGTCACGGTCGACGGCACGGACCTGCCGGCGAAGTTCGAGTCGAAGGCGCGGTGGGGAGACAGCGCCGGGCAGCCGGGCGTCGGGACGGCGTGGCTCATCCTGATCGACGCCGCGTCGAGCATGGGCACCCGCTTCGACGAGGCGAAGGCGGTCGCGAGCGCGTTCGTCAACGCGATGCAGCCGAACGACATCGTCGACGTGATCTTCTTCAACGATCGCGGCGTCGTCGAGGACTCGAAGTGGGTAGGCAACAAGCAGGCGGCGGCGCAGGCCATCGCCGGCGTGACGCGCACCTACCCGACGCAGGGCCGCACGCGCCCGCTCTTCACGATCATCAAGAACGCCGCGACCGACGCGTTCAAGGAGCTCGGCAACGCCGGCCAGGGGGTCTCGGTGCCGATGCACCAGGCGATGGTCGTCCTGTCGAACGGCTCGGCCGGCGCCGACCCGAGCTCGACCGCGGCGGCGTCGAACCTGCTCCGGGACTACCTCACGAAGGGGCGGTTCCCCGAGAACAACGACGTCCTGCCGAAGACGCCGGTGCCCGTCATCTCGATCTGGTTCCCGAGCCGGCTCGTCGAGGAGTTCACGGCGAACGCCCGCGAGTTCATGGAGGGGATGGCGAACACCGAGATCGGCGGCTTCTTCAGCGTGGTGCGCGACGGCCAGCAGCGGCGCGCGGCCAACATCGTCAACGCGATCCGCACCCGCTTCAACAAGATGCACATCGTGAAGTGGCGGGTCTCGTGCGTCGCGCCGAGCATCACGCAGACGTTCAAGCTCGCCTTCGTCAACACCGATCCGCCGATCGCGGGCGACGCCACGTTCCAGAACGTCCCCGTCGGCATCGACCCCACCGCGTGGCCGCTCGACATCGACCGCGACGCGACCGATCGCGCCGCGAAGAAGACGCCGCTCTACCCCGGCGGCACGATCAAGATCTTCGGCAACTTCTGCTGGGGCGGCAACGCGCAGCGGGCCGAGCTCTACATGATCCCGAAGAACCAGGCCGCGCCGCAGTCGCTGCAGGGCGGGAGCATCGAGGACGCGAGGAAGGCCCAGCGGACGCTGATCGACGGCGGGATGCGCGGCAAGGCGATCTCGGCCGGCGACAGCGTCGTCGAGTTCGAGCTGCCGGACACGGACAAGTTCCTCGTCGGCAAGGGCGACCAGATGACGGCGCGCCTCATCGTCTACGACAACCACGCGCGGCGGACGAGCGCGGTCACGGCCGACAAGATCCTCACGCTGAAGGCGAAGGAGGCGCCGCTGCCGTACCTCTTGATCGCGGGCGTGACCTTCGGCGGCGTCGTCATCGTGCTGCTGCTCGTCTCGATCTTCCGCGGCGGCGGCGGCCGCCGGCGCGGCGGGACGGCGGCGGCGGCGCCCCCGAGGCCCATCGTGGCGGGCGGCGGGTCGCCTCCGCCGTACGCGCCCGCGCCGCCTCCTCCGGGCGACTTCGGCTACGGCGGCGGGCCGATGATGGCGCCTCCGCCGGGCGGCGCCAGCCGCGCGACGCTCTCGGGGCCGGCGGGCATCTTCACGGTGCACCCGGGCGTCGAGGTGCGCGCGGGGCGCGACGGCGCCTCGTGCATGATCGCGCTCTCGGAGCCGCGCGTGTCCGGCACCCACGCGAGCGTGAAGCTCGAGGCCGGTCAGCTGTTCGTGCGGGACGAGGGCTCCAACAACGGGACGTACGTGAACGGCCAGCGCGTCGCCGCGGGCGTGTGGACGCCCGTGCCCCCCGGCGCGTCGTTGCGGTTCGGCCCCGTCGAGTTCAGCGTCCGTTTGGAGTAGCGTGTCCGGGGCCCGGCCTCACGCCCCAAGCGACGCCCCCCCATGATGCCCCCGACCGAGTCCTCCCCGCACCTCAAGATCGAGTTCGCCCAGGCCAGCGATGCGGGCCGGGATCCGAACAAGCAGGTCAACGAGGACGCGTGCGGCTACGCCGAGACCAAGTTCGGTTACCTCTGCGTCCTGTGCGACGGCATGGGCGGGCATTACGGGGGCAGCGAGGCGAGCCGCACCGCCATCAAGACCATCTTCGAGGTGATCGAGCAGACGCCGGCCGCGGTGGATCCTAGGGCGGCGCTCAAGGCCGCGATCGAGGAGGCGGGGCGCCGCGTCTATCAGCTGGGCGGGCCGGCGGAGAACCGCGTCCGCCCGGGCTCGACCGTCGTCGCGATGGTCCTCCACGACAGCGGCGTCGACGTCGCGCACGTCGGCGACAGCCGCGCGTACGTGATCCGGAGCCACCAGATCTACCCCCTCACGCGCGACCACTCGATGGTGCAGGGGATGATCGACGCGGGCATGATCACGGAGGCCCAGGCGATCGGGCACCCCGACGCGAACAAGATCACGCGCGCCCTCGGGATGAAGCCGGAGGTGGAGGTCGAGGTTCGACCCGAGCCGATGGAGCTGTATCCGGGCGACGTGCTGATCCAGGCGAGCGACGGCCTCACCGATCTCGTGCTCGGCGCGGATATCCTCGGGTGCACGCGGCAGGCGCTCGCGTCGGGCTCGGTCGATCACGCCTGCAAGATGCTCGTGCAGCTCGCGAACCATCGCGGCGGTCACGACAACATCACCGTCCAGATGGTCCGGGTGCTCGAGACGGGCAGCCGCTCGCTGACGATCGCGCACGGGCCGCCGGGGGCAGACGGCGCCGGCGACGGCGTCGATCTCACGCGCGCGTCGGGCCCGCAGGAGACCGTCGCGATGACCCGGCCCGGCGGGGCGGCGGGCGCAGAGAAGGGCGCTGCGGATGCGCCGCTCGCCCGCGGGCACGGCGCGGCGGCGGCGGGCGCCTCGGCGGCCGGGAGCGCGCCGGCTGGAGGCGCCGTGTCGCCCAGCGACGCGACGACCGTGGTCCCGACGGGCAACACCGGTGCGCCCGCCCCGGCGCCGAGGACCACCGGCGAAGGGCCCGCCTTGGCCCCCACGGCCAACGACAATGTCGCTCCTGCCCTGGTCCCGACGGCGACCGACAACGTGCACGCGCTGGTCCCGACGGCGACCGACAATGTCCCTGCCCTGGTCTCGACCGTGACCGACAACGCCGCTGCCGCGGCGCCAGCAGCCGCGAGCAGCGCGCCCGCCGTGGCGCCGACGCTCACCACCGGGGCCCCGGCGGTGCGTCCGACGGCCGCCGACAACGTCCCTGCCGTGGCGCAAACGCTCACCACCGGCGCTCCGGCGGTGAGCCCGACCGCCACGGACAACGTCCCCGCCGTGGCGCCAGCAGCCGCGAGCAGCGCGCAGGCGCTGCGCCCGACCATCGACAGCACGCCGACGGTGAGCCCGACGGCGATGGACGCCGGCCTGGCGCGCCCTGCGACGGTGCCAGGGAGCCCTGCGCCCATGCCTCACGCGATCGCGCCGGACGCGCCCGCCGTGCTGTCTCCCCTCCCCCTGAGCGCTCCCGCGGCGCCCGCGCCGCCCCCGATGGCCCATGGCGCGCCACCTCACCCGGGCTCCTTCGGCGCTTCACCTCACCCCGGCGCCGCCTTCGGCCCGCCGCCTCACCCGGGTTCCTTCGGCGCCCCGCCCCACCCGGGCGCCGCCTTCGGCCCGCCGCCTCACCCGGGTTCCTTCGGCGCCCCGCCCCACCCGGGCGCCGCCTTCGGCCCGCCGCCTCACCCGGGTTCCTTCGGCGCCCCGCCTCACCCCGGCGCCGCGTTCGGCCCGCCGCCTCACCCGGGCGCCCCGCCCCACCCGGGCGCCGCCTTCGGCCCGCCGCCTCACCCGGGTTCCTTCGGCGCCCCGCCCCACCCGGGCGCCGCCTTCGGCCCGCCGCCTCACCCGGGCGCCCCGCCCCACCCGGGCGCCGCCTTCGGCCCGCAGCCTCATCCGAGCGACCCGGACGCTCCTCCTCCTTCGGTGGCCTTCGCGGGGCACCATGGCGCGGCGCCGGGAGGTCCCCCTGCCGCCGCCGCGCCGCACCTCGCCCCCGGTTCGCCGCACGCGCCTGGCTACGCCGCGACCGCGCCGCGCGCCGTGCCAGCGCCGAGCTTCTCCGGGCCCGTGTCCTCGTCGACGGCCTCGGGTATCCCGAGCACCGTGCGCGTCTCGCGCGGCGTCTACATCGCCGTCATCGCCTCGATCTCGGTCGTGGTCGTCGCGCTGATCGCCCTCCTGCTCTGGAAGCTCACCGCGGATTGAGCCGAGCGGCGCGACGACGCAACCGCGCGTCGACGCAACGGCCGCAACCGACGCAACCGCCGCAGCGTGAACGGACGCGCGGACGAACGCTGCGGCGCGATGGGGCCGCGGAATGCAATTGAAGAAGGACGGGATTCCGGATTAGCCTAGCTCTCCGGAGGTTCCTCCATGCCTGGAGATCAAGAGCTCGAGGTCGGACACGACATGGAGGGCGCGCCCGCGGACCTGGAAGACGAGCCCCCGTCGACCCGTACGCTCTCCCTCGAGGAAGCCCGCGCCGGCTTCATGCTCCTCGACCTCTGATGCGCTGAGCCGCACGGCTCCCGGCCGCCACCACGCGCCGCGCTGAAGCCCTGTTCGCCCAGCGACGAAGGCCTCCCGCCGCTCCACACGCCCCACACCGCGCGACGAAAGCCACGCGCTCCCCCTCACGCACCCGGCCGCGAGCAGCGTCGCGGCGAGCGACAGCCGCAGCACGCGCCTCTTTCCTTGCCCTCCCCAACCGCCTGTGGTGAAACGCGGCCCGCATGATCCCGGGGCTAGGTAAACAAAGCATCACGATCGGCAGCGCCCCCACCTGCGATGTGGTGCTCGTCGCTCCCGGCGTCCTGCCCGAGCACGCGCGCATCGTCCACCAGGGCGGCGGCAAGCTGCTCTTCCTCTGCGGCCAAGGGCCCGCGTCGGCCAACGGGCGGCCCCTCGCGCCCGGCGAGCAGGTCCCGTTCGACTTCCGCACCCAGTTCGTCGTCGCGCAGGCGCCGGTCCCGCTCAATCACCCGGCGATCACGCTGATGATGGCGTCGCCCGGCCAGCTCGCGCCCGCGCCCGGCCAGGTCGTGATCGGGCGAGACCCCACGCGCGCCTCCCTGGTGCTCCAGCACCCGAGCGTCTCGAGCCAGCACGCCACCGTCACGCTCGATCGCATGATGGTCATCGACCACAACTCGACGAGCGGCACCTACGTGGGCGCGCAGCGCATCGCCCCCGGCGCGCCGACGCCCATCGATCCGCAGGGCGCCGTCGCCTTCGGGCCCGTCCCGGTCCAGGTCAGCCTGCTCGTGCAGCTCGCCCAGGCGGCCCGGCAGTCGTCGCTGCCCGCCGCGCCCGGCGCGAGCGCCCTGCCGCAGCCCGCCGCCTCCGGCTACGCGCCGCCGCCGCAGCCCGCCGCCTCCGGCTACGCGCCGCCGCCGCAGCCCGCCGCCTCCGGCTACGCGCCGCCGCCCGCGCCCGCGGCGTCGTCCGGGCCCGCCGCGGGCGCGCCCGGCAGGAAGAACAAGACGGTCCTCGGCCAGCTCGACTTCTCCGGCGGCGGGCCGAACGTCAAGCAGATCGGCCGCACCCCCGACAACGACATCGTGCTCGCCCACCCCCAGGTGTCGAGCCACCACGCCCTCCTCCACGCGATCAACGGGCAGCTCTACGTCGAGGATCGCGGCAGCGCCAACGGCACCTACGTCCGCGGCAACCGCATCGCGCCCGGCCAGAAGATCGCCGTCCAGAGCGGCGAGAAGATCTACATCGGGCCGATGCCCCTCCAGATCGAGATGGGGGGCGCGGGCGCGGTCGAGGTCGTCCAGGAAGAGTACGCCGCCGACCGGTGGGCAGGGCGCCCGCTCTACGAGATCGAGGCGTGGAGCCTCGCCCTCCAGGTCCCCGACCGGGACAACCCCCAGGAGCAGAAGACGCTCCTCGACAACGTGTCGTTCAAGGCGCTGCCGGGCGACATGATCGCGCTCATGGGGCCGTCGGGCGCCGGCAAGACGACGCTCCTGCTCACCCTGAACGGCTACCTGCCGCCGACGAGCGGCGTCGTCCGCATCAACGGCGAGGACCTCTACAACATCTACGACACGCTCCGCGGCTCCATCGGCTACGTGCCGCAGGACGACCTCGTCCACCCGGAGCTCACCGTCTTCGAGGCCGTCCGCTACAGCGCGAAGTTCCGACTCCCGCCCGACTACAGCGAGGCCGAGATCGACGCGCGCGTCGAGCAGACCATCAAGGACCTCGGCCTGGAGGGCGTCAAGAACCTCCAGATCGGCAAGCCCGAGAACAAGATCCTCTCGGGCGGGCAGCGCAAGCGCGTCAACATCGCGCTCGAGCTCGTCACCGACCCCGTCATCCTCTTCCTCGACGAGCCGACCTCGGGCCTCGCCGCCGACGACACGACCGCGCTGATCAGCCTGCTGCACGACCTCACCAAGGCCACCGGCAAGACGATCATCATGACGATCCACCAGCCGGCGAAGGACGAGTTCGAGAAGTTCAGCCACGCGCTCATCCTCGGCTACGGCGGCATCCCGATGTTCTTCGGGCCGACCCGGCCCGACGCGTACCGCTTCTTCGGCAGCTGGAAGGAGCGGCACGGCCAGCCCAACGACGTCGACAACCCGCGCGACATGTTCGAGATGCTCGCCCTCCGCGAGCGCCCCATCTTCGATCAGCTCCGCGCGCGGGACCCGAACGCGTCGCGCGGCGAGGCGAGGCGGCTCGCGGCCCTCGAGTGGCGCAAGGAGTTCTTCAGCGACGGGAACCCGACGTACCGGCGGATGTACTCCGGTCGGCGGGAGATCGGCACCGGGCAGGGGCAGCGCGGCATCCCGGCCGGCCGCGCCACGACCAAGGGGCAGCTCGGCCTGCTCCTGTCGCGCTACTTCAAGGTGAAGAAGCGCGACATCGGCGGCACCCTGATCATGCTCCTCCAGGCCCCGATCATCGGCATCCTGCTCGCGATCGTGTTCGGCGGGCAGGAGAAGGCGATCCCGGCGTGGTGCCTCGGCGCCCTCCAGGAGCTCGGCCGACGCGCCGGCGGCGCGGATCAGAGCACCGACATCCTCAAGGGGATGGAGGTCACCACCGATCACACCGCGGCGATCTTCTTCCTCGTCGTCGCCGCGGTCTGGTTCGGGACCTCGAACGCGGCGCGCGAGATCGTCAGCGAGCGGGCCATCTACCTCCGCGAGCGCATGGTCAACCTGGGGCTCGTCAACTACGTGCTCTCCAAGTACCTGCTGCTCGCCGGGTTCTGCCTCGTCCAGTGCACGATCCTGCTCGCGATCGTGTTCTTCGCCCTCGGCTTCCACGGCGGCGTGCAGGCGTTCGCCATGCAGCTCGCCGCGCTGACCGCGACCTCGCTCAGCGCCGTCGCGATGGGGCTCCTGCTCTCGACGGTGGTCGCCTCGTCCGAGGCGGCCATGGCGCTCACGCCGATCGCGCTCATCCCGCAGGTCGTCCTCGGCGGGCTCATGGTGCCGATGACGACCGTGCCGCACCTCCGGCCGCTCATGTACATCATCCCGGCGCGCTGGGGCTTCGAGGGCGCGATCGCGCCGGAGCGGCTCGCCGTCGCGGAGGACCCGGCCTGGGTGATCGATCTGCACCGCACCGACACGAGCGCCGCGGACTTCATCGAGGGCGGCAAGTTCAAGTGCTCCATCGCGCAGATGGCCGCCGACAACTACGCGGGCGCGTGGGGCTTCACCACGTACGATCAGACGTGGATCCCCTTCGCGGTCCTCGCCGGGATGACCGTCATCATCCTCGTCACGCTCTGCGCGGTGCTCAAGCGGCGCGACCCGGTGTGACCTCGTGACGAAGAAGGAGCCGGCACCCGCCCGCACCGATGTCGATGGCCCGCTCCCGGGCGCGCGCCCGCGAGGGCCGCGCGCCGCGGCGCTGCTCTCGCTCGCGCTCGCCGCGCTCTCGCCGGCCGCGGCGCGCGCGCAGCAGCAGCAGGAGCAAGGCCAGCAGGGCCAGGGCGAGCCGCAGGCGCCCGAGGGCCCGACGAGCGTGCCCCGCGGCGAAGGCGGCGCGATCGTCACGCCGGCCGCGCCCACGGCCGCGCCGGCGGGGCGGGCGACGCCGCCGAGGGCGCTCAACTACACGCCCCCGGCGTACCCGCCCGAGGCCGAGAAGCAGGGGCTCGAAGGGTCGGTGACCCTGCAGCTCGACATCGATCGCGACGGGCGCGTGAAGCAGGCGGTCGTCGTCGAGAGCGCGGGGCACGGGTTCGACGAGGCGGCGGTCGCCGCGGCGCAGAAGCTCGAGTTCGAGCCCGCCCGCCGCGCCGACGGCGCGCCCGCCGCGGCGCGCATCCTGTACCGCTACTCGTTCACCCTGAAGACGGCCGCGCCGCCGCCGGCCGCCGGCGAGCAGGACAAGCCGGCCGAGAACCTCCGCGGCACCGTGCTCGCCAGCGGCGGCGACGTCCCGCTCGCCGGCGCCACCGTGTCGGTCGCGCGCATCGCCGGCGCGGGCGCCGCGGTCGACGCTCGCGGCGCCGCGCCGCCGGAGCGCACGACCGACGAGGGCGGCGGCTTCGTATTCGTCGATCTGCCGCCCGGGCGCTACCAGGTCACCGTCGCCGCGCCCGGCTTCGAGCCGCTCTCGGTCGAGGAGGACATCGCCGCGGGCGAGCAGCTCGAGGTGAAGTACCGCCTCCTGCCCCGCGGCGAGGGCCTCGAGGTCACCGTCCGCGGCGACAGGCCGCCGCGCGAGGTCACGAAGCGCACGCTGGAGCAGCGCGAGATCAACCGCATCCCCGGCACGAACGGCGACGCGCTGCGCTCGCTCCAGAACCTGCCGGGCGTGGCGCGCCCGCCCACCCTCGCCGGCCTGCTGATCGTGCGCGGCTCGGGCCCGCAGGACACGCAGACCTTCGTCGACGGCACGCAGGTGCCGCTCATCTACCACTTCGGCGGCCTCTCCTCGGTCGTGCCGACCGAGATGCTGGAGAAGATCGACTTCTACCCCGGCAACTTCAGCGCGAAGTACGGCCGCGTGCAGGGCGGCATCGTCGACGTCGCCCTGCGCTCGCCGAAGGAGGACGGCGAGCTCCACGGCCTCGCGCAGATGGACCTCATCGACGCGCGCGTCCTGCTCGAGGGGCCCGTGCCGTTCCTCAAGAACACGCGCTTCATGGTGGCGGGCCGGCGGAGCTACATCGGCGAGTCGTTCGGCCCGGTGCTCGAGGCCGCGGGCGCGGGGGTGACGCAGGCGCCCGTCTACTACGACTACCAGGCCCTCCTCGAGACCGAGCCGACGCCCTCGTCGCGCCTCCGCCTCACCTTCTTCGGCTCGGACGACGCCCTCGAGCTGCTCCTCAGCGACCCGGCGCCCAACGAGCCGGCCCTCTCGGGCAACGTCGGGCTGCACACCGCGTTTCAGCGCCTGCAGCTCCGCTACGATCACGAGCTCACCGATCGCGACCGGCTCGACGCCGTGCTCGCGATCGCGCGCGACGACGCCGATTTCGGGGTCGGGCCGATCTACTTCCAGCTCGATCTCAAGACGCTCTCCGGCCGCCTCGAGGTCGCGCGGCGGCTGTCCAAGGGCGCGGTCCTCAACGCGGGGGTCGACGTCTTCGCCGGCCTCTACGCGGTGAACCTCCGCGCCCCCGCGCCGAACCGCCCCGGCGAGCCGCCGAACCAGCCGTTCTCGACGCGCTCCCTCCAGGAGGTCTCGCGCGACGGCAGCTTCTTCTACCCCGCGGGCTACGTCGAGCTCGAGCTCGCCCCGAGCCCCCAGGCGAAGATCGTCCCGGGCCTGCGCGTCGACTACCAGGACCTGAACGAGCAGCTCACCGTGAGCCCGCGCGTGAACGGGCGCGTCGACGTGGTCCAGGGGTTCCCGCGGACGACGGTGAAGGGCGGCGTCGGCGTGTTCCACCAGCCGCCGCAGTTCCAGGAGGTGATCCCGCCGCTCGGCAACCCGGGCCTGAAGTCGACCCGGGCGCTGCACTACGCGGCCGGCGTCGAGCAGGAGATCACCCGGCACATCGAGGCGTCGGCCGAGGGGTTCTACAAGCAGCTCGACGCGCTCGTCGTCGGCGTGAACCGCCCCGGATCGATCCAGCTCGACTACCAGAACGCCGGGTCCGGCAGGGTCATCGGGGGCGAGTTCCTGCTCAAGTACAAGCCCGACGATCGCTTCTTCGGCTGGGCCGCGTACACGCTGTCGCGCAGCACGCGGGTGCCCGGGCTCGGCGAGCCGGAGCGGCTCGTCTCGTTCGATCAGACGCACATCCTGACGGTGCTGGGCAGCTACCGCCTCGGCGACGGCTGGGAGTTCGGCGCGCGGTTCCGCCTGGTCTCCGGCAACCTGGTCACGCCCAACGTGTGCAACGTCAACGCGCAGAGCTGCGACGCGTACCGCACCAACGCGCTCTTCTACGCGCCCACCGGGACCTATACGCCGATCCCGTTCTCCGGCCCGAGCAGCGAGCGGCTCCCGCCGTTCCACCAGCTGGACCTGCGCCTCGACAAGTCGTGGAAGTTCAAGCGCTGGCAGCTCTCGGCCTACCTCGACGTGCAGAACGTCTACAACAACGCGAACAGCGAGGCGATTCAGTACAACTACAACTACACCGCCCGCCAGTACGTCACGGGGCTGCCCATCTTGCCGAGCTTCGGGCTGCGAGGAGAGTTCTGAGATGCGATCGACGCGGGCGATGAGCGGCGCGGGCGGCGCGGGCGGCACGTGTGGCACGTCAAAGAACGCCTTCGCGGGTCGAGCGCGCAGGTGGCGGCGCGCGGTGCTCGGGACGCTCGCGCTGAGCGCGCTCGCCGCGCCGGCGATCTCCTCCGGGTGCGTCGCGGGCTTCGATCCGCCGAGCCTCGTGAACGGGCTCCGCGTCTTCGCCGTGGTCGCCGACGTCGCCCCGACCGAAGCGCACCCGGACGCGAGCTCTTCGTACGCCTACCCCGGCGCTCAGGTCACCTTCAAGATCCACTACCAGGACGGCCTCGGCGGCCCCGAGGAGGGGTCGCGGCCGGTCTCGGTCTACTGGTTCGGCGGGTGCGAGAACCCGGTCGGGGACGACTACTACGGCTGCTATCCGCAGCTCGCAGAGCTCGCCCCGGAGATCGCTGCGTGGGCAGAACAGCTTGAGACCAACCCGAACGCCCCGCTGCCCGAGCTCAACGGCGTGCCCATCGGCATCTTCAGCGACACGTACACGATCACCATCAGCGACACGATCCTCGACGGCCGCGAGGCGCCCGCCACGGGGGGCCCGCGGTTCGGGAGCGCCTACGTCTTCTTCGTCGCCTGCACCGGGCAGCTCCGCGCGGTGGAGGACCAGGGCACCGGGCGCGCCGGGACCTTCCCCGTGGCCTGCTTCGACGCCGACGGGCGGAGGCTCGGCCCGGACAGCTTCGTGCCCGGCTACACGCAGGTCTACGTCTTCGAGGACAGCCGCGCGAACGAGAACCCGGAGATGCGGGGGCTCACCTTCGACGGCGACGAGATGTCGGAGGACTTCGCCGCGATCCCGACGGTGGATCGCTGCCCCATCGACCGCGATGAGCGGCGCGACACGGGGTGCAGCGCGGAGGATCCGTTCACCGCCTGCACCACCCACGCGATCGACGCGATCATCCCGCCCGAGGTGGCGGAGGACGACCCCGACGCGAAGCAGAAGGCGCTGAAGGAGATCGTCTGGATCAACTACTTCGCCGACATGGGCGACCTCGACGGGGGCATCAAGCTCGTGAGCGACGCGGCCGAGGGGTACCTCGACGATCACGCCGTGACGTGGATCCCGCCGTCCGAGCCGGGCATCGCCACGATCACCGCGGTCCTGCGCGACGCGCGCGGCGGCTCGTCGGTCGTGCAGCGCCTCGTCCGCGTGAAGTGACGGCGGGCCTCAGGGCGTGACGCCGCGGGACGCCGCGGGACGCCGCAAGGCCACCGGCGTCACCCGCAGCCGGCCTCGATCTGCGAGAGCTGCTCGATGAGCTGCTCGGGGCCGCGCGCGGCGCACAGCGCGTCGGCGGCGTTGTGGCTGGCGAGCCGGGCGACCTGGGCGAGCAGCTCGAGGTGCGCGCGGCCGCCCTCGCCGCAGACGAGGACGACGATCAGCCGGAGCGGGGCGCCGCCCGGGGTCGGCACCACGAGCGGCTCGGCCAGCGTCGCGATCACGGCCGCGGGGCAGGCGCCGGCGACGATCGCGTGCGGGACCGCGACCCCGTTGCCGAGCACGGTGGGCGACTCGCGCTCGCGCCGCAGGATCTCCTGGGCGAGCGCGCTCGCGGCCAGCGCGCCGCCGGGGGGCGCGAGCCGGGACGCCGCGACGTCGATGACGTCCTCGATGTGCGCGCACGAGAGGTGCAGCACGATGCGCTCGGGCGTGAGCAGCCCGCTGAGCCGCCGCGCGGGCGAGACGCCGAACGGGGCGCTCACCGGGAACTCGGCGTCGACGAACGCCTTGATCCGCGCGAGCTGCGGGCCGCTCAGGTTGCGCCGCGCGAGCTCGAGGAAGAGCGCGTTCGCCGCCGGGACGCGCTCGAGGTAGCGCGAGACGAGCGGCTCGACCTGGCGGCCGAGCTCGAGGAGCACCGCCGGCGGCAGCTCGAGCACGCTCGCGATCGCGGTGAGCCGGTCGGGCGTGGGGATGGCGTCGTGCCCGTGCTCGACGCGGCTCAGGTAGGCGCTGGAGACGCCGATGCGGTGCGCGAGGGCGCGCAGGCTGAGGCCCGCCTCGACGCGGAGGAGCCGCAGCGCAGCCCCGAACTCGGCGAGCGCCCGCGCCCTCGAGGCGCTCTCGGCGTCGGAGAAGGCCGGCATGGCGCTCAGGAGCGATCGGGCTCGGCCGCGAGGGCGGCCGAGAGGATCGGCGCGGAGGGCGCCGGGGCCGGGGCGCGGGCGGCGGCGGGCTCGTAGCTGCGCACGACGAGCAGCGAGGTCGGGCACCCCTGGATGACGTCCTCGGCGCGGATGCCGAAGCGGCGCTGCGCGAGGCCCCACTCGGCCCCGACGCCGACGAGGACGAGGTCGTAGCCGCGCTTCGACTCCTCGAGGGCCGCGTCCGCGGGGGAGTCGTGCTCGACCACCTTGAGCACCACCTTGGACTTGCGCAGCGCGCCGCCCTCCTCGCCCTCGAACACCTCGTCGACCGCGTCCTGCGCGCCGAGCGCGTCGGTGGACCTGCGCTTCGGCTTGACCACGTGGAGGATGGTGACGTCGGCGCCGACCTGCTGGGCGAGCCTGCGGGCGAGCGCGAGCGCCGCCTTGTCGTGCGCCGTGCCGTGGAACGGCACGAGCAGCTTGCGGACCGCGGTGAGCCCGCGATCGATGAGCACGCCGACGTCGGTGCGGGCGCCGCGCATGACCTCGTAGACGGTGCCGCCGAGCACGGTCTGGCTGAGCAGCGGCTTGTGCCAGCCGACCAGCACGAGGTCGGCCTGCTTCACGTCGGCGACGTTGCAGATGTCGTGGCTCGGCTTGGGCGACACGAAGGAGAGCGGCCGGACCTCGGCGCCGAGCTCCTTGGCCCGCGCGAGGAGCGGCGCGAGCGCGGCCGCCCCCTGCCGCTCGGGCCCCTGGTCGAGGTAGAACGAGCCGCGGTCGGTCGGCGGGATGAGGCGCAGGGCGTAGAGGCGCCTCGCCTCGGGGCCGTGGCCGGCGAGCGCGCTCGCGAGCGTCACCATGCCGGGGCCGGAGCGCTCGTAGGAGACGCACATGAGCACGGTGAACACGTCCGCCGCGGCGGGCAGGGGCGTGCGCTCGGGCACGTCGGCGAGCTCCTTCGCGAGCTCCTCCGGCGGGTAGATCCAGCGCAGGAGCGGGGTGGTCATGAAGGTGGTGACCAGCGCCATGAGCACCATCATCGTGAACAGCGTGGGCGAGATGATGCCGAGATCGAGCCCGAGGTTCAGGACGATGAGCTCCATCAGGCCGCGGGTGTTCATGAGGATGCCGAGCGCGCTGGCCTCCCGCCAGCGCTGGCCGGTGAGGCGGGCGGCCACGGCGCTGCCGCCGAACTTGCCGGCGCAGGCGACCACGATGATGAGGCCGCACATGATCCAGCCGTCGGCCGAGTTGAGCAGGCCGATGTGCGTGCGCAGGCCGCTGTAGGCGAAGAAGAGCGGGAGCAGGAAGACGACGGCGAAGTCCTCGAGCTTCTCGGCCAGGCTGTGCGCGAAGCCGGTGCCCTTCGGCATGATCGCGCCGAGCATGAAGGCCCCGAACAGCGGGTGGATGCCGATCATCTCGGTCGTCCAGCTCGAGACGATGAGCAGGAGGAGCGTGACGGCGACGAGGTCCTGCGAGAGCCCTTCCTTGCTGGAGCCGCGCTCGCCGAGCCGGGCCAGGAAGGGGCGGACCACGAACATCATGCCGGCGATGTAGACGACGGCGAAGACGGTGGTCCAGACGGCGCCCACGAGCCCGGTGGCGCGCGCGATCGAGACGACGAACGCGAGGATGCACCAGGCGGTGACGTCGTCGACGGCGGCGCACGTGATCGTGAGGGCGCCGACCTTCGTGCCCAGCAGGCGCCGCTCGGTGAGGATGCGCGCGAGCACCGGGAACGCCGTGATGCTCATGGCCACGCCCATGAACAGCGTGAACGACATGAACGGCACGGAGCTCTGGGAGAGCCGGGGGTACAGGTACAGCGCGAGGAGGCCGCCCAGCGCGAACGGCACGATGATGCTGGTGTGGCTGATGATGACCGAGGCGTGGCCGCGCCCGCGCAGGAGCTTCGGATCGAGCTCCAGCCCGATGAGGAACATGAAGACGATGAGGCCGACCTCGCTCACCAGCTTCAGGAGCGGCAGCGACTCCTGGGCGAACAGCGCCGCCGACGCGTCGGGAAAGAGCCAGCCGAACAGCGACGGGCCGAGCAGGATGCCCGCCGTGACCTCGGCGATGACCATCGGCTGCTCCAGCCTGCGGGCGACCATGCCCACGAGCCGCGCGCAGGCGATGATCAGGAACGCCTGGATGAGGAAGCGGCTCAGCGGGTTGTGGATCAGGATCTCCATGGGAGCGCTCCCTCCTGGTAAGTGTTAAGTGATCGCTTATCAGCGGGCCGCCTCGGCTGTCAACAACAAGGATGCGGAGCGTCAAAGCAGAGCTCGCCCTGACGCACCGGCGACGGCGCGGCCGGTGGAGGTGGGTACCCCGTGAGCGCACGGGGCAGTCCGTCGCGCGGGGAAAGCTCCGTCCCATCGGCAGCCGCTGCCGAGCTTGCTGGATTCCGGGCGCGTCCGCGCGCGGCGGCGCCTACCAGTCGGTCGGCATGTAGTCTTTGAGGAACTGGCCGTAGACGTGCTGGCCGCTCAGGAGCCCGGAGAAGATGGGGTCGCAGATGCGGGCGGCGCCGTCGACGATGTCGAGCGGCGGGTGGAAGCCGTGCTCCTCGAGCTTGCGGGCGGCGAGCGCCGCGGGGTCCTCGTCCGTCACCCACCCGGTGTCGACGCTGTTCATGAAGATGCCGTCCTTCGCGTAGTCGGGCGCGGAGGTGCGCGTCATCATGTTGAGCGCGGCCTTGGCCATGTTGGTGTGAGGGTGCCTGTCCGTCTTGTAGCGGCGGTAGAACTGCCCCTCCATCGCCGAGACGTTGACGATGTGCCTGTCGAACGTCGGCTGTCGCAGCATGAGCGGCTTCAGCCGGGAGTTCAGCACGAACGGGGCGACCGAATTCACGAGCTGGACCTCGAGCAGCTCGACGGTCGGGACCTCGGCGAGGGTCAGCCGCCAGCTGTTCATGGTCCGGAGGTCGACCTGCTGGAGGTCCGCGTCGTAACGCCCTCTGGGGAAGAGCACGTCGTCGAGGGGCGCGTCGCCCGGGGCGGGGATCTGGGAGAGCAGCGCCGGCTCACGGAGGCCGGCGGCGGGGTCGCCGCCGGCGACGAGGGGGAGCTCGCCGCGCGCGCGGAGGCCGTCGTAGGCCTGGAGCAGCGGCCGAGCGACCTCCGGGAGGGCGTGGACCTGTGCGGTCTCGCCCTCGATGAGGTGCTCGTAGAAGCCCGGCGGGCGCCGCACGGTCTGACAGGCGTTGTTGATGATGAAATCCAGCCGGTCGCGCGTGTGGAGGAGGTGCCGCGTGAAGCGCTCGACGCTCGGCGTGTGGCGGAGATCGAGGCCGTAGATCTCGAGCCGAGAGCCCCAGACGTCGAAGTCGCGCTCGGACGAGTAGCGGCGGGCGGCGTCGTGCGGGAAGCGGGTCGTGACGATCACCCGCGCGCCGGCGCGGAGCAGCATGATCGCCGCCTGATAGCCGATCTTGACGCGGGCGCCGGTGACCAGCGCGACCCGGCCGTCGAGCGGCGCGGTCTGGCTGCGCTTGCGGTAGTTGAAGTCGCCGCAGGGGCCGCACATCGAGTCGTAGAAGAAGTGCACCTTGCGGAACTCGGCCTTGCAGACGTAGCACTTGCGCGGCTTCGCGAGCTCCGGCCCGCCGCGCTCGCCCGGCGGCGCGGCCTCCTCGACGGGGGGCGGCGCGGGCTCCTCCGCGGGGGGCGGCGCCGGCGCGAGCGGGGGCGCCAGCGCGGGGACGGCAGGCGCGGCGGAGGCGGCGGGCGCGGCCAGCGCGGGGGCGTCCGGCGTGCGGAACACGGGCTCGCGGCGGGCGGCGCGGATGCCGACCGCGTCGAGGAGCGCGGTGTCGGCGGACCTCCGAGCGCGCCGATCGCCCTTGCGGAACGCCCTGGCGAGCTCTCGCTGCTCGGCGCGCTCGGGGCGCGAGACGCGGCCGGCGGCGAGGAGGAGCCGACGGCGATCCTCGACGCCGATCGAGGCGAGCTGCGCGCGATCGTCGACCAGGGTCTCGAGCACCCGCAGGCAGGCGTCGAGATCGGCGGCGGTGAACGGGCGGCATGCGCCGGCGGCGTCGCTCTCGGAGCTCATCGAAGCGGCGGTGCATAGCACGCAGGCGCGCAGGCGCGAACCGGCGGCGGCCGAGCGGCCACGGCGGCTCGCGGCGGCTCGCGGCGGCTCGCGGCGTCGACGGCGTCGACGGCGCGCGCGCGCGCGCGGCGGATTCAGCGCTTGTACGGGCAGGGCTTGCCGCCGTCGCCGGTCTCGACGGGAGCGCCGGTCGCGGTGTCGACGGCGAACGTGGTCGGGAACGGCTGGCCGCCCGGCCCCTTCGAGGCCTCGGCGACCGAGAGCGAGAGGCTGTCGCCCGAGCGCTTGAACGCCCCCTGGCGCTGGATGATGCCCGACCAGATGCACGCCGCCTTCGGCGGACAGGGCGAGACGCGATCCTCCGCGGTGAAGCTGCCGCCCTTCGCGAAGGAGAGCACGCGCTCGTATTTGCGGGAGCCGCACGCCGCGGACCTCCACGTGCCGAGCAGCGCGTCGTCGCCGGGCCCAGGACCCGCGGTCGGCGCCGTCGTGGGCTGCGCCTGCGCCGTGGGCTCCTGCGCGGTCGGCTCCTGCGTCGCAGGCGCGGGCGTGGTCGGAGCCGCCGGGGTCGGCCGCTCCGCGGGCGACGAGGCCGGCGACGGCGGCTCGGGCGCCGGCTCTCGCGGGCTGTTGATGGTGCACGCAGCGAGCGAGGTGAGCAGCGCGGCGAGGGGGAGGATGGCGCTTCGCGGCATGCCCGCTCATCCCATGACGGCCCAACCCCCGCAAGCCGGCGCGGCGCTGCCTAGAGCGCGCCCGAAAATGAAGAGATTGGAACCACAGAGGCACAGAGGGCACAGAGGGATGAAGAAAAGATTCTGAGCTCTCTCTTCTCTCTTCCTCTGTGTCCTCTGTGCCCTCTGTGGTTCATTTTCTCGGGGTTTCGACCCGTTCGGTGTCCTAGGCGCGCCCGCCGCGCCGCCCAGATCCCGATCTCGCCGCGCGCTACCCCAGCAGCGCGAGCAGGTCCTCCCGGGTCAGCGCGACCGCCCGGTCCGCCTCGCCCAGCGCGGCGCCCGCGATCGCGCGCTTCCGCTCCTGCAGCGCGAGGATCCCCTCCTCCACCGTGTCCTTCGCGACGAGCCGGTGGACCAGCACCGGGCGGTGCTGCCCGATGCGGTGGGCCCGGTCCGCCGCCTGATCCTCGACCGCCGGGTTCCACCAGGGATCGAGCAGGAAGACGTGGTCCGCCGCGGTCAGGTTCAGGCCGGTGCCGCCCGCCTTGAGCGAGATGAGCATCACCGGCGGGCCGCCCGGCGACTGGAACGCGTTGACCACGCCGGCGCGGTCGCGCGTCGCCCCGTCGAGGCGGCTCCACGGGATCCCCGCCTCGGTGAGGTGCGGCTCGACGAGGTCGAGCAGCGAGGTCCACTGCGAGAAGACGAGCGCCTTGTGGCCGTCCGCCACGCACTCCTCCAGCGCCGCGAGCAGCCGCATCACCTTGGACGAGGGCGCGGCCCGCGCCGCGGGCGCCGCGCCCGCCTCCGCGGGGCCGGCGCCCGACCCCGGGATCAGCGCCGGGTGGCACGCGGCCTGGCGCAGGCGGAGCAGCGCCTCCAGCGCCGCCATGACGCTCGCCCCCTGCGCGAGCCGCTCCACGACGTCCTTGCGCGTGGTCGCGCGCACCGCCTCGTAGAGCTCGCGCTCGGCCTCCTCGAGCTCGCAGTAGAGCACCATCTCCGAGCGCGGCGGCAGCTCGGGCGCCACCTCGCGCTTCAGCCGCCGCAGCACGAAGGGGCGGATCTTCTGCCGCAGCTCCGCCGCCACGCCGGCCGCGCCCTCGGCGATCGGCCGACCGTAGCGCTCCTGGAAGGCGCTGCGCCCGCCGAGCAGGCCGCGGTTCGTGAAGTGGAGCAGGCTCCAGAGCTCGTCGAGCCGGTTCTCGACCGGCGTGCCGCTCAGCGCCACGCGCAGCTCGGCGCGCAGCGCGAACGCCGCGCGCGCCGCCTGGCTGTCGGGGTTCTTGATCGCCTGCGCCTCGTCCAGCACCACGATGTCCCACGCCTGCGCCGCGAGCAGCTCGACGTCGTTGCGGAGCACGGCGTAGGTCGTCAGCGTGACGTCGGCCGCGGGATCGAGCGCGCGCCGCGCGCCGTGGTAGACCGCGAACCTGAGGCCGGGGCGGAACCGCCGGATCTCGTCGGCCCAGTTGTGGACGACGCTGCGCGGGCACACGACGAGCGTCCGGCCCCGCACCGCGCAGAGCGTCTGCAGCGTCTTGCCGAGCCCCATGTCGTCGGCGAGCACCGCCCCCAGCCCGGCGTCGCGCAGGAACGACAGCCAGTCGACGCCGCGGCGCTGGTACGGGCGCAGCGTCGCCGTCAGGTCGACCGGCAGCGGCGCCTCCGGGAGCGACGCGAAGCCGTCGAGCAGCGGCATGAGCTTGTCGAAGCCGGACGGGCGCGGGTACTCGATCTCGTCGCACAGGGCGGCCAGCGCCGGGAGCGCCGCGGGCGGCACCTCCTTGTCGTCGCGCCGCGCCGCGAGCAGGTCGGCGACGCGCGCGCCGTACTTATCGAGCCACGCCGCGGGCAGCGGCGCCCACCCGCCGCCGAGGAGCGGCACGAGCGGCAGGCCGTCCTGCCACGCCCGGATCACGGCCGCGGCGTCCGCGCGCTTCGGCGGCGCGCCGGCGCCCTCGCCCGCCCCGTCCTCGCGGCCGCTCGAGAGCTCGAACTCGACGTCGAAGGCGCGGTCGTCGATGACGAAGCGCGGCACGAGCTCGGCCTTGCCGAAGAGCTCGCCGCGCGCGTCGGCGAAGGCGCGGGCGTCCCACGCCTCGAGGCGCGAGGCGAAGCGGATCGCCTCGGCGCCGTCGAAGTCGACCCGGCGGCCGGGGATGAGGTGCAGCTCGTCGCGCAGCCGGATGAGCAGCTCGCGCTCCGCGGCCTCGTCGCGGACGGGCACGGGGCCGGACAGGTGCACGAGCCGGCCGCCCTCGATGCGCGCCTCGGGCGGATCGCCGTACACGAGGGTGGGCACGACCGAGAGCGTGTGATCCTTCTGGCTGAGCTCGAGCAGGATCCGCGGCTTGGACGCGCCGCCCGCGCGGGGGAGGCGCTGGCTCTGGACGGTGACCGGGACGCGCTTGGTCAGCTCGGGCAGGACCTGGGTCACGAGCTTGCCGAGGTCGCCCCGCGAGAAGATCCGCCGGAGCGGCAGCCGCTCGAGCTTCGGGCCCGTGAGGTCCGTCTCCCGCAGCAGGTGCAGCGTGCCGCCGCACCGGACCACGCCCGACGCGATCACCTCGTCGACGCGCGGGTCGCGCTCCACGACGAGCGCGACGCCGTCGTCCTGATCGCGCACCGCCGCGCGGGGGCCGATCGCCTCGCTGGAGACGCGGATGGGCGCGCGGTCGAGCTCCACGTCGGCGACGCCGGCCAGCGCGGCGAAGAGCTCGGGCTGGCGATCCGAGGGGAAGTAGCCGTGCTGCTTGGTGCCCACGAGCCGATCGATCGCGAGGTCCTCGTGCGTCGGGTAGAGCTCGGGCAGCCTCGGTCCGGGCCGCTCGGCCCCCGCCGGCGCCCTGGCGCCGCGCCCGGCGAGGCTGGCGAGCGAGATCCGGAGCGGCTCCTCGGCGCCGCTCGTGTGGACGACCATCCGCTCGAGCGCGAGCACGAGGCCCTTGCGCCGGAGCCGGTAGCGCAGCCGCGCCGCCGGGGCCGCCCCGGCGGCGGGGCGCCGCGCCGCCGGGGCCGCCACGGCGGCGGCGCCGCCCTGCGCGGCCGGCTGCCCCGGCGCCGGCTGGCCCTGCGCGGCCGGCTGCCCCGGCGCCGGCTGGCCCTGCGCGGCCGGCTGCCCCTGCGCCGCCGGCTGCGAGAGCGCGATCGCCGCCGCCACGGCGTGGGCGCAGGGGTCGACCTTGCCGCCGCAGTCGCACGTCCACTCGGCGTCCGCGGGGTAGAGGGTGACGGTGGGCGCGACCGGCTGGCCGACGGCCTTGACGCGGACCACGACGGCATCGCCGCGGTCCTCCCGGCCGAAGGCGGCGCCCTCGCGGGCGAGCTTCACGCCCTGGGACCAGAGGCCCGGAAGACAGGCTTTTCGGATGGCTTCGAGAAGACCCTGCACAGCGACTCCAGGCGCCGACCACCTGCCCTGACGAGGCGCGCGCTCGCGCGCTCTCCGGGGACCGGCGCCACTTCTTGAGAATGTTCACAGGAAGACGGAGAGGACGGGAAGAGGCTCAGGTGCCTTTTTCCTCCGCCCCGTCTTCCAGGTTCCAGGAGCTTGCCCGGCGAGCGCGGGGCGCTCCTGTAGCAGGAATTCGCGCGGCGCGCGGCTTGACCCGGCGGGCTCTACCGGCGCGTCAGGTGCTCGCGGTAGCGCGTCGTGAGCTCCATCCAGCGCAGCGTGAGGATCGGCTCGCGCTCGAGCCGGTCCTGCCAGCTGCGATCGATCGCCTTCCACAGGTCCCGGTCC
This sequence comes from Sorangium cellulosum So0157-2, assembly GCF_000418325.1. Classification (GTDB taxonomy): domain Bacteria; phylum Myxococcota_A; class Polyangia; order Polyangiales; family Polyangiaceae; genus Sorangium; species Sorangium cellulosum_D. Next base: position 4,197,670 of record NC_021658.1, on the reverse strand, counting down.
GCGATGCCGTGGCGCAGCAGCGCCCGATCGAACGACGAGGCCACCCCGACCGACGACTCGGCGCAGAGGGCCGCGTACTGCTGCAGGCTGAGCGAGGGCAGCGCGCCTCGCTTGCCGGGAGGGTCCTGCCCGGCGGCCGGGTCGGGGGCCGCGGCGCCCGACGGCGCCGTCGGGGCGCTGCCCGCGCTGGCCTCGCCGGGCGGGCGCCGGAGGGTCACCCCCGATCGCGCGTTGCCGCCGTCGAGCTCCACCAGCTCGGTCTCGGGCGGCGGCTTGATCGAGGGCAGCGGCATGGCCCGCGGCACCTCGACGGGCTCCTCGGCCTCGCCCTCCCCGGGTTGGCCCTTTCCGCTCGACAGGGGGACGATCGCGGACAGCGGCGGCGAGGCCGCGCGCCGCGGGGGCACGGACGACTCTCCCCTCCGCGGGCCCCGCCGCGCGCCGGGGCGCTCGCCGTCGGGCGCCGCGAACGACAGCACCGGACCGGCGTCGGTGATCTCCATCTGCAGGACGATCTCGCCGTCCTTCCCGCGGACGATCAGCCGATCGCCCGCCGCGGCCGCCTCCATCTCGTAACGTCGCCCGGACGAGAGCTCGACGGTCGCGGACGGGACCGGCGCGCCGCACGCCGCCCCCCGGCCGCCGATGTCTTCCTGAGGATGGGTCGCCGTCGGACGCAGCGCAGGCTCGGTATCGGGTGGATCCCCACTCATCAGGACGCAGAGCCTAACGCAGCAAGCGCGCGCTCCGCGAGGGCTTTCGGCGGCCGCGCTCGGGCGCAAGACGACCAGAGGGTGCGCGGCTCTCCGCCTGGGAACCGGAAGGTGAGGCGGCTCGCGCGCGGACGGCGAACGACGTGGTTGCGCGTGGATGCGCGCGGTTGTGCGAGGTTGCGCGCCGCCGCGGAGAGCTTACCGGAGGTGGGGAGTCTTCATTTCACAAAGTGCGTCGCTGCGCAGGTGCCGGTGCCAGTCCATCCCGCACGCGGACAAAAACTGCCCACCTTCACAAACGGTTAGAATTCGCTCACTCGATCCGCAATGGGTCCAGCAGCGACATTCCTCGCATTGCGCGGCTCGTTTTCGACGGGGTCCTCCGGATTTGTAGTAAGCCGGGGGCTGCGAGCTCTACCCGAAAGGAGGTCTCATGAAGAGGACCGATCTCGCGCTTGCGCTGCTGTTCGCCGCGTGCCTCGGAGGCTGCGAGATGCTCGGCGATGGGACGTACCATACGTGCGCTGAGCACTGCAAAACGGAGCTCGACCCCGACGCGTGCATCGAGGCATGCGGCACGTGCGCGGGCCAGTGTGTCAACCCGGTTCCAGAGGGCTTCGACGGCCCTGCGTTGCTCTGGGTGGGCAGGACGACGGATGAGCCGCAGTGCCCTGACAGCGCCCCGAGCACGGTGTACGTGGGGTACGAGACCCCTGACTTCCCCTTCGCGTGCGACCCGTGCCGGTGCAGCGAGCCAACGTGCGCCCTGCCCGACGGCCTGAGGACGGCCGCGTCGCTGCGGTGCGATGGCGTCGAGCTCTCGCGGCACGACGCCCGGAACATCCAGGGCGGCACCTGCGTGGTGCCCAGCGAGGCGCTGGCGAGCGATCGCAAGGCGCTCCTGCTCGGCGTGCCCGAGATGACGCCGTGCAAGCCCAGCGTCGAGCCCCCCCCGGTGCCGCGCATCGTCTCGCGGTGGTATCGCTCCGGGAAAGCCTGCTCTGGCATCCTCCCGGAAGATACCTGCATGGCTCCGAAGAGGTGCGTTCCGGTCCCTGATCGGCCGCTGGAGCACGCGTTCTCGCAGTGCATCATGCACCTCGGGGTCGGCGAGGCGACCTGCCCGCCGGACTACCCGGAGGATGTCGTCCTCTACGACGGCATGGTGGACGATCGCCACTGCTCGCGTTGCGAGTGCGGCCCCCCCACGGGCGGCGCGTGCTCTCTGACGCTCCTCTCCTTCCGGGACGAGGCATGCAGCGAGCTGCTCACCACCGGCACGACGTCGGGCATGGACCCGGCATGCCTCACGCCGGTGCCCGGGATGAAGCCCAAGAGCATGAAGGCGGTCTGGCACGTCAACGACCCCGGCCGCTGCGAGCCGAGCGGCGGAGAGCTGCGAGGCGGGATCACCCTCACCGGTGCGACCACGTTTTGCTGCCAGACGCGCCCGGACGAGCGTCCGGGCGAGAACGAGTGACGGCGGCGCGCCCTCCCCGAAGCGGCGGCCCCGGCACCGCCCGGGGCGCGATGCGGGCTCTCCCTGAACCAGGGTCGGGCGCAACCAGACCCGATGTCGCGGAGATGGAGATCCTCAGTGCAGGGTCGATCGGCCCGACAAAAATCTCTCGATAGGGAGAAATTCAAAAACAAAAACACAATGCGTTGCAGGCGATCGGGCGCGCGCACAAAAGCCTTTACGTGCGCTCCAAAGTCGGTATCTACAGGATCACGACGTGGGAGCGGCGACGTCGAGCCCGCCTCCGCCACGCGGCAGAGGTGCACTGTTCCACGGGCGCCGGAGACGTTTGAGGAGGGGGCAAATGTCGGGGTGTAGCGGCCGGATGGGAGGCAGCGGGGGGCTTCGGGTCGGGGCGTTCCCTCCGCGCGATGCGGCACAGATCCCACCCTAGTCGGGACGCCGATGTCACGCGCCGGTTGCGCCGTCATGGTCGCTGTCGTCACGGCAACGGCCCCGGTGCACGCGGATACGCCTCGGTCTGAATCGCGACGGGAGACGGATGAGGCGCAACGGGAGATGCAGCAGGGAGACGACATGTTGCGCGGCGAGCTGTCCGCGTCGCCGCTGCTCGCGACGGGCCTCCTGCCCGCGCTCGCCGGGGGGGCCGCGTTCGCCACGACGTTCCGCTGGCCCAGCTTGTCGATCGCCGTCGAGGCGCGCATGCTCACCTCGCTGGCGGACACCTTCGAGGACGGCGTCCTGGTCCACGCGAGCCTGGCGATGCCGACGCTCGACATCTGCGGCCATCGCGGGGTCCTGTCGGTGTGCGCCGTCTTCGACGCCGGCGAGCTGCAGATCACGAGCGATCCCGGCGTCGCCATCCAGGCGCGCAAGGCCTGGATCAGCTCGATCGGCCTGCGGGCGGCCGGCGACTGGCGGTTCTCCGATCAGCTGTCGTTGCGCGGGTTCGTCGAGCTGCACACGAACCACAGCCGCCCATCGCTCTGGGTGAACGGCAAAGAGGTATGGCGGGTTCCGCCGCTCTCCGGGGTGGTCGGCCTGGGGCTCGCGCTCCCGGTGGACGCCTTCTAGCGGATCCCCTTGGCCGCTCCTCGACGGAGCGCATTCGTCGTCGAACCCTGGCCTGAACGAGCGGTCACCACGCCGCGATGAGCACCATGTCAGCACCTTCAGCAAGAAACACCGGAGCCGGCGCGGCGACGCCGGGGCGACCATGGCGCCGGACGCCGGCGTGGCTCGCCGCGGCGGCCGCGGCCCTGCTGACGCCCTGGCGCGCCGCCGCCGCGCCGCCTCGCGCCGCGGTGCAGCTCGAGTACCGGCGCGCGCCCGGGACCGAGCGCTGTCCGGACGAGGGGCTCCTGCGCGAGGAGCTGGCCAGGCAGCTCGGCTACGACCCGGTGGCGCCCGAGGCGGCTTTGCAGGCCAAAGCGCTCGTGTTCCGCGGGCCGGGCCGGGAGGTGCACGCCGCGATGGAGCTCCACGACGCCGAGGGATCCATCACGTGGTCGCGGCACCTGGTCGCCTACAACGACGACTGCAGGGAGCTCGTCATGAACATGGCGCTCTCGCTCCGCGTGGCGCTCGATCCGAGCCTCCGCGTGCAGCCCGCGCCCGCCCCGCTCCCCGCGCCCGCGCCCCCGGTCGAGGCCGCGGCCGGAGCGCCGGCGCGGCCCTCGGGGCCCGGGATCAGCGTCGGCCTCGCCGGCGCCGCGGTGTTCGGGATACTGCCGGACACGACCGCCGGGACGGCGCTCCACGTCGCGCTCCGCTATCCGTCCTTCTCGCTCGGCCTGGAAGGCCACTTTCAGTGGCCGGCCGCGGTCCAGATCGACAGAAGCGGCCTCGTCACGACCTGGCTGGCGGCGGCGAGCGCGATCCCGTGCTCCCAGATCCGTCGCCTCTTCGCCTGCGCCTTCGTGTCGATCGGGGTCGTCGAGACATCCGGCTCCAACATCGAGCTCGTCGATACGCCGTCGCTCTGGCTCGCCACGGGGCCGCGCGCCGGCGTCGAGATGCCGTTCTCGGATCGGATCAGCGTGCAGCTCTATGGCGATCTCGTGCTCCGTCTCACGGAGTTCCGCATCGAGGGGCCGTCGGGTGTCCTCTGGGCCCCGCCCGCGTCCGGTGGGCTCGTCGGTTTCCGGGTGGATTTCCATCTGCATCCGCGGCGCGAGGCGCCCGCGCGGCGCGCTCCCGTGGCTCGGGGGGCGTGGGCGCCGCATTGACCAGCTTCGCGGCGCCGACGTCGCCGCGCTCCAGGGGGGAAAAGACATGGGGTCACCGTCACGCAAGAGCACGTCCGTGGAGCCTTCCCACGCCTTCATGGCGGCCATCGCCGGCGAGCACTTCTCGTTCATCGCCCGCTACCTCGCCCGCCTCGGGGTGCGCGCGCAGGACATCGAGGACGTCGCCCAGGAGGTGCTCGCCGGCGCCTACCGCGCGCTGCCGCGGTTCGATGCGAGCCGGGGCAGCGTGCGGTCGTGGCTCATGGGGATCGCGACCCACCAGGCGTCGAACCATTTCCGGCGGGCCCACCGCCGTCGCGAGCGGCTCCGGTCGCTCGACGATCTCGCGGAGCTGCCCGACGCCACGCCCGACTCCGAGCAGCGCGTCATCGCGCGGGACCGGCGCGGCGTGCTCGACCAGCTGCTCGCGGAGCTGCCGATGGAGCGCCGCTGCGTGTTCGTCGCCCACGAGATCGAGGAGATCGACATGGCCGAGATCGCGCAGCAGCTCTCGATCCCCCTGAGCACCGCGTGGAGCCGGCACCGGCTCGCGTGGGTCGACATCGAGGCGGCGATGCGCCGCTGGCAGGCGCGGCAGCGCGGCCGCGCGCTCGCGTTCATCCCCTTCAGCGCCGGCGCGCTCGTCCAGGAGGCGCGCGCCGATCGCGAGGTCGGGCGCTCGCTGCTCGCGCGGGTCGGCCGCGCGCTCTCGCCGCGGCGGCTCGCCGGCGCCTCGGCCTCGCGCTCCGCCGCGCTCCACGCCGTCGTGACCGCCGCGGCCCCGCTGGCCGCCGCCGCCGCGGCGATCGCGATCGCGATCGGCGCGCTGCGCGCGGACGCGTCGCTGGTCGCCGCCGATGCGCGCGCCTCGACCGCGCCGGCCGTGGCCGCCGTCGTCGTCGCAGAGGCGCAGGCCCCCACGCCCGCGGCGCCACAGGCTGCGTCGTCGCCCCTGGCCGCCGTCGCGGCGCCAGAGGCGCAGGCTGCAGCGCCGCCGTCGCCCGCGGGCGCCGCGCCGCCGCACGCCGCTGCCGCGGCGCTCGCGGGATCGCGGAAGCGCGGTCGCCCCGGGCGCTGCCGCCGGGATCTCGCCAGCGGTCGGCGCGGCGCTCCCCGCCCGGAAGGCCGCGCTCCGTCCGGCCGCCGGCGCCGCCGCGCCCGCCGGCCGGCGCGCCGCCGCGTCGAACGACGAGGAGATCGCCGCCGAGCGCGCCCTCATCGACGGCGCGATCACGGCGCTCTCGAAGGGCCGCTACGCGGAGGCGAACAGCCGTCTCGCCGAGCACCGGCGGCGCTTCCCGGCGGGCCGCCTCACGGCCGAGAGGAACGCAGCGCTCCGCGTGCTCCGCGCCCGCGCCACAGCCGCTCCCCTCCCCTCTGCGCTCCACGACGTTGGTCAGGCGAGCATGAATTGAACCACCAAGGCGCCAAGGAGGGAAATCTCTGAATCCCCCCGTCCCCTCGGCGATTCCCATCCTCCGCATCACGCCGCCCAGGCCCCTCTCGCCCCCCTCTCCGGCCCCCCTCTCCGGCCCCCCTCTCCGGCCCCCCTCTCCGGCCCCCCTCTCCGGCCCCCCTCTCCGGCCCCCCTCTCCGGCCCCCCCGCCGCCGAGCGGTGCTCTCCCGCACAGGAGACGGGCCCAGATCGGCGTTTTCGGCGCACAGGCGTACTCCTGTACGCCGAGCACCGAAAACGCCGAGGTGGGCCCGTATCCGAAGCGGGAGAGCACCGCTCACGTCCGTGGCGCTTTGGGGTGGGTCGTCGGGGGATCGCGCGCGCACAGAAGATCATTTTTGAGGGGCCATGGCTTTTTTGTGAGATGGGAGATCGGGTCCTCCTAACTAAGGGAGCATGGGACAACCGCACCGCACGCTCGCTCCATCGATGCCGCTGGATAGACAGCGCGCCTTTGTCCGGCTCTTTCGGGGGAAGACCTACGACTCCGTGTGGAACTGGCTGAAGCGGCTCGGGGTCCCACGCCGCGACCGGAGCGACATCCTTCAGGATGTCTTCCTCGCCGGATACCAGAGCTTCCCCACCTACGATCCGCTCCGCGCGCGGCCCGAGCGGTGGCTCAACCGGATCACGGTCCACGTGGCCGCGCACTACCGCGATCGGGCGCACCACCGGCGCGAGGAGCTCTCGTCGGGGCAGGCCCCGCGGCGCGTCGCCGACGAGCGCCCGAACGCCGAGGAGCAGATCGACGCGGAGCAGACGCGCTCGCTCATCCTGTCGCGGCTCGGGTCGCTGCAGACCGAGGAGCAGCGGATCCTCATCGAGCACGACATCGAGGGCCTGCCGATGGCGACGATCGCCGAGCAGCACGGGATCCCGCTGTCGACCGCGTACAAGTGGCGCACCCGCGCGATCGCCTCGCTGCGCGCGCTGATCGAGGAGCCCTGCGCCGAGCGCAAGCGAACACGGCCCCCGCGAACCGCGGGGGTCCACGCCGGGCAGCCCGCGCCGGGGCGGACGGAAGCCGCGGGCGAACGGCAGCCCGCGCCGCGGCCCGCGAAGGCCGCGAGCGAGCGGCAGCCCGCGCCGCGGCCCGCGAAGGCCGCGGGCGAACGGCAGCCCACGCCGCGGCCCGCGAAGGCCGTTCGACGAGCGCCGCCCGCGGCGCGCGCCGCCCGCGCGAGCGCGAAGCGGCCGGCCGCGCCCTGCCGCACGCCCCCGAGCAGCGCCCCGCTCGCCCGCAGATCCGGCGCCGGGCAGGCTCACGCGCCCGCGGGCGCGTGAGCCGTGGAGACCGCCGGCGCGCCCAGAGGTGCGCCCGCGCGAGCCCCCGCGCCGTCCCGCGACCGAGCGTTCCGGACGCCTACGCCTCAACGGCGCGCGAGCACCAGCGAGACAAATCTTCAGGCCGATCGGAATTGTTCAAACCTGGCCGAACCTGGCCGAACCTGGCTAGCCCCGGCCGGCGCCGCCCCGAACCGATCGGAACGGACCGGAAGGCGATCCGGAAGAAAAAATGCCTTCGTTTTACGCACGGGCAGTCGGGGCATATCGCAGCGCGCTGCGACGCGCTATGCTGGCACCCTCACGATGTACTACTCGACCGACGACCTTCGCATTGCAGGGCTCAGGCCCTTGATCCCCCCCGCGATCCTTATCGAAGAGATCCCCGTCAGCTCCGCCGCCTCCGAGACGGTGGCGTTCACGCGCCGGGCCGCCGAGCGCGTGGTCTCGGGCGACGACGACCGGATCATCGTGGTCGTGGGCCCCTGCTCCATCCACGACCCCAAGGCCGCGCTGGAGTACGCGGCGCGGCTCCGGGAGGCGCGCGACCGGCTGAGCGACGACCTGCTCGTGATCATGCGCGTGTACTTCGAGAAGCCGCGCACCACGGTCGGCTGGAAGGGGCTGATCAACGACCCCGACCTCGACGGGAGCTTCTCGATCAACAAGGGGCTCCGCGTCGCCCGCGGGCTGCTCCGCGACATCGCCGAGCTCGGCCTCGCGAGCGCGACCGAGTTTCTGGACACGATCTCGCCGCAGTTCATCGCCGATTTCATCTCCTGGGGCGCGATCGGCGCGCGCACGACCGAGAGCCAGATCCACCGCGAGCTCGCCTCGGGGCTCTCCTGCCCCGTCGGCTTCAAGAACAGCACCGAGGGCGACGTGCAGATCGCGGTCGACGCCGTGCGGGCCGCCCGCGAGGCGCACCATTTCCTGTCCGTCACCAAGCAGGGCATCTCGGCGATCGTGGCGACGCGCGGCAACTCGGCCTGCCACGTGATCCTGCGCGGCTCGCAGCGCGGGCCCAACTACGCGGCCGAGCACGTCCGCGAGGCGGCCGACCGCCTGACCAAGGCGGGCCTGCCGCGCCGCCTGATGGTCGACTGCAGCCACGGCAACAGCCAGAAGGACCCGGCGCGCCAGCGGATCGTGGCCGAGAGCCTGGCCGACCAGCTGCGCTCCGGCTCGCGCGACATCCTCGGCGTCATGATCGAGAGCCACCTCGTGGGCGGCCGGCAGGACCTCACGCCGGGCAAGCTCCCCATCTACGGCCAGAGCATCACCGACGCCTGCCTCGGCTGGAACGACACGGTGCCGGTCCTCGAGCTCCTCGCCCAGGCCGTGCGCGACCGGCGGGCCAGCAAGGCGGCCTGACCCCGCCGCCCAGCGCGGCCTGGACCCCGCCGCCCAGCCCGCCGACCCCGGCACGCAGACCTTCCAGAAAATTCCACCGCAGACGCAACCGCGGATCGCAGCGCGGGCGGCGACGATCGCTCGCCGGCCTTGTCCGTGCATGCTCCGCGTCGCTGCCGCGCCAGGGGTGACGCGCTATGTCCCCGGAGCGCCTCGGAGGAGACCATCATTTTATCGGAGATTCTCATCATCCTGGCGCTCGTGCTCGTGAACGGCATCTTCGCGGGCGCCGAGATCGCGGTCGTCACGGTCCGCAAGACGCGGCTCGACCAGCTCATTCAGTCGGGGAGCCGCCGGGCGCGCGCGGTGAAGCGCCTGCGGGGCAACCCGGAGCGCTTCCTCGCCACCGTGCAGATCGGCATCACCATCGTCGGCGCCACCGCGAGCGCCTTCGGCGGGTCGACCCTGGCGCAGGACCTCGCGCCCTTGCTCCGCGCCGTGCCGTGGATCGGGGACGCCGCCGACGAGCTCGCGCTCGCCGCGGTGGTCGCGCTCGTCTCGTTCCTCTCGCTCGTCCTCGGCGAGCTCGTCCCGAAGTCGCTCGCGCTCCGCTCCTCCGAGCGGTACGCGCTGCTCGTCGGCCCGCCGCTCCGCGGCCTGGCCTCGCTCGCCCGCCCGCTCGTCTGGCTGCTCACGGCGAGCTCGAACCTGGTGCTGAGGCTCTTCGGCGACCGCACGAACTTCGTCGAGGCGCGCATCTCGCCCGAGGAGATCCAGCAGATCGTCGACGACGCCGCCGAGGCGGGCTCGGTCGACCGGCGCGCGGGCGAGATCGCCTCCCGCGCCCTGGATTTCGCCGGGCTCACCGCGCTCCAGGTGATGCTCCCGCGCGTCCGCGTCGTGGCGATCCCGCGCGAGGCGACCGCCTCGGAGGTCCAGCGCGCCGTGCTGGAGCACGGCCACACGCGGATGCCGGTCTACGAGGGGTCGAACGACAACGTGATCGGCTACGTCACGACGCCGGAGGTGCTCGCGCTCCTCTGGGGCGACGGGCCGTTCTCGCTGGAGAGCGTCCTGCGCCCGGCCTACTTCGTGGTCGCGTCGATGCCGGCCGTCGACCTCCTCGCCGAGATGAAGCGGCGGCGGCTCCAGCTCGCCATCGTCGTGGACGAGCAGGGCGGCATGATCGGCATCGTCACGATGGAGGACCTCGTCGAGGAGCTCGTCGGCGAGATCTTCGCCGAGAACGAGGCGCACGCGCCCCCCACCGAGGGGGTCCGCCGCGAGCCGGACGGGTCGGCGCTCGTGCCCGGCGACATGCCGGTCCACGAGCTCAGCCGGCAGCTCGAGATCGAGCTGCCGGACGACGCGCGCTGGTCCACGGTCGCGGGCCTGTGCATGGGGCTCGCCCGGCGCATCCCCGCGCCCGGCGACGTCCTCAGGACCCCGGCCGGGGCGGAGCTCCACATCGTCGACGCGAGCCCCCGGCAGATCCGCACCGTGCGGGTGCGCGTCCCACCGGAGCCGGCCGAGCGCGAGGACGAGGAGCAACGCGACGCGGGCTGAGCGCGCGCGGCGCGGGCCCAGCGCGCGCGGCGCGGGCCCAGCGCGCGCGGCGCGGGCCCAGGACGAGGAGCAGCGCGACGCGGGCTGAGCGCGCGCGGCGCGGGCCCAGCGCGTCACGCCGCCGGGACGGGCGGCGCGCCGGCGGGCCTCGGCTGGAAGTGGTCGACCACCACGTACCGCCGCGCGAGCAGGCCGAAGACGAGCGCGGCGAGCAGGATGAGCGCCGCGAAGAAGAGGTACTGCATCGCGCCCGAGAACACGTTGAGCGCCGCGACGCCGGCGGTGATCAGGTTGCCGACCGTCACCGTGAGGTTCCAGAAGCTCATGATGGTGCTCTTCATCTCGCGCGGCGCCTGGGAATAGGCGAACTCGAGGCCGGTGGTGGACACCAGCACCTCGGCGAGCGTGATGAGCAGGTAGGGCCCGGCCTGCCAGAGCACGCTGAGGCGGCCGCCCGAGCCCATCGCGAGCTCGATGGCGGCGACCGCGACGAACGAGAGCCCGGCGATCGCCATGCCCGCCGTCATGCGGCCGAGCGCCGTCAGGCGGACCCCGCGCCGCTCGAGGGCCGGATAGAGGATCATCGTGTTGAAGGGGATGATCAGCATCACCATGAGCGGGTTCAGCGCCATGAGCTGCGATGGGGCGAGCTTGTGGCCGAGCACCTCGAGGTCCATGCGGGTCGCCTGGACGATCCAGGTCGACCCCTTCTGGTCGAACAGCGCCCAGAACACCGGGATCGGGGCGAAGATCGTCATCACCCGCAAGACGGCCTTGGCGCCCTCGACGGCGCCCGCCGGGTGCCTCCCGCGCGCCGCGTCGAGGAAGTGCCCGCCCTCGGTGGCGCCGCGCGCGCCGCGCCCGCCCCGGACGGCATCCCAGAGGACGCGAAGGAAGGAGTGCGGGTTCCTGCCGGTCGGCGGCACGTGCACGTACTTGTCGCGCCCCATCCAGAACACGACCGTCGCGATCAGCATGAGCGCGCCGGGGATCCCGAACGCCACCCTCGGCCCGAACCACTCGAGCGTCTTCGGGATCAGGGCCGATGCGAAGAACGATCCGAAGTTGATGATCCAGTAGAAGAGCGCGAACACGTGCTTGACGAGGTGCTTGTTCTCCTCGGAGAACTGGTCGCCGACGTGCGCCGAGACACACGGCTTGATCCCGCCCGAGCCGAGGGCGATGAGCGCGAGCCCGGCGTAGAAGCCGGTCGGGCTGCGCTCGAAGATCGCGAGGCAGGCGTGCCCCGCGCAGTAGAGGAGCGAGAGCCAGAGGATCGTCCGGTACTTCCCGAAGAAGCGATCGGACAGGAAGCCGCCGAGGAGCGGGAAGAAATAGCAGGCGCTCACGAACAGGTGGTAGTTGGCCTTGGCCACGTGCTCGTGGATCAGCATGTAGTTGATCAGGAAGAACGTCAGGATGTTCTTCATGCCGTAGAAGCTGAAGCGCTCGCACCCCTCGTTTCCGATGATGTATTTGATCTGCGGGGGGAATCGGTCGGTGCTCGAAGCGGTTTGCGTCATGGCAGGGCCCTCGCTCGCGGCTGCGCCGTCCTAGACCGCCTCCCGCGCCCGGGCAATCCGCGCGTCGCCCTCGCCCCCCTCCTTCCCGCGCCGCGGCGCCCGCCGCCGGCGCCGCCGCTCCTCGCCCGCCTCGGCCGGGCGCGCCCTCCCCCCTGTTCCCGCGCAAACACTCCGCCTCGAATGCCCGGTGCGAAATGCCCCGCTGCGGCGAGGCGCCGCGGCAGCGCGCCGCCCGCCCGGCCTACCGCCGCCGTGAAACCCGGTACGCGCATTGCTTTGCAAGCCCCGAGGATCGTCGAGCAGGCATCGAGAGATCTCATGACCAGGCCACCCGGCCGCACCGCCGGGCGCGCGGGGTCGTCGGCTTCTCCAGCGCCGTGACGCGCCGCTCGCGCGCATCCAGCAGGAGCCAGACACCATGAAATGGTCATTCAGGGTCGCCAGGATCGCCGGTATCGACGTCAACGTGCACGCGACCTTCGGGCTCATCGTGGCCCTCGGAGCGCTCCAGTGGAGCGGCCACGGCGCCCGGGGGGCGCTGTTCGGCGCCGCGCTGATGCTGGCGCTCTTCGCCTGCGTGGCCCTGCATGAGCTCGGTCACAGCCTGGTGGCCAGGCGCTTCGGGCTCACCGTGCGCGAGATCCTGCTCCTGCCCATCGGCGGCGTCGCGATGTTCGCGGGCCGCCCGCAGAAGCCGCTCCACGAGCTGCTCATCGCGCTCGCCGGCCCCGCCGTGAACGTGGTCCTCGCCGCCGTCCTCCTGGTCGTGACCGGCGCGCTCGGCTTGCTCGCGGAGCTCCCCTCGCTCGGGGCGGGGGCGAGCCCGTCGCTGACCACGGCGCTGCTCTGGCTCCTCGGCGCCAACGTGGCGCTCGCCGTCTTCAACATGATCCCGGCGCTGCCCCTCGACGGCGGGCGCGTGCTCCGGGCCGGCCTCTCGATGGCGATCGGCCCCGCGCGCGCGACCTCCGCGGCGGCCGCGATCGGGCAGGTCATCGCGGTGGGCCTGTTCGCCCTCGCCGTGCTCTCGGGCCACCTCGTGCTCGCCTTCATCTCGGTGCTCGTGTTCCTCGGCGCGACGCAGGAGCGGACCACGGAGCGCGCGCGGTCGATCCTCGGCGTCGTCCCCGTCGGCCGCGCCTACAACCGGCGCGCCATCGCGCTGTCGCCCTGCGATCGCGTGAGCGACGCCGCCGAGCACATCCTCACGACCTACCAGACCGACTTCGCGGTCCTGCTCGACGGGCAGCCGATCGGCGCCTTGACGCGGGGCGACGTGGTCCGCGCGCTCGCCGAGGGCGCGGGCGGCGCGTACGTCGCCGGGATCATGCGGCGCGACGTCCCCCGCGTGGACGCCGACCGCTCGCTCGACGACGTGATGCGGCTCATGTCCGAGAAGAGCGCCCCTGTGGCCGCGGTGTACGACGGTGAAAGGTACCTGGGCCTCATCAGCCAAGAGGACATCGCCGAGGCGCTCGCGCTCCTGCAGTTCCTGCCGGCCTCGCGGCTCGGCGGCGCCCCGTCGCCGGCGGCGCCGCGCACGCAATGGACGTGACGGACGTGACGCCCTGACGACCTGACGACCTGACGCCCTGACGCAGGCCTCCAGGCCGCAGCCGCGCCGACGCGGCGCGCGCCGGCGCGATCCGCGCGCGAGATCGGCCTGCAAGCATTGACAGCCCGGAAGGCCATCGGCGTATCCTCCCCGGTAGCTCTTCGTTACGACCCCCGTCGCCGGCATCTCTGCCGAGGGAAGGCTCATGGAAAAGGTCAAATCGCGCTTCAGGCTTGCGCCGACGTACACCCTGCTCTGGCTCGCCGCGGCGGTGCTCGCCTCCGTGGCGTCGTGCTCGGATGGCGGTCCTACAACGAACGTGTGCGTCGCTCCCGAGACGCAATGCGACGGCGTCTGCGTCGACACGAGCTCGAACTCCAGCCACTGCGGCGCGTGCGGCACGACGTGCGCGAGCGGGCAGGTCTGCAGCGCGGGCGCTTGCGTGGCCGTGTGCGAGTCCGGGCAGACGCTGTGCGGCGACCGCTGCGTCGACGTCGACACCGACGAGGCGCACTGCGGCAGCTGTAACAAAGCCTGCGAGGAGGGGCAGACCTGCCAGGGCGGCGACTGTCAGGGCGGCGACTGCGCCGGGGGGCGCACCGAGTGCGACGGCGCGTGCGTCGACACCGCGTCCGACCCGGCGAACTGCGGCGCGTGCGGCGCCGCGTGCGAGGAGGGGCAGGCCTGCGAGGACGGCGCCTGCCAGGAGGAAGGGTGCTCGAGCGGGCTCGCCGACTGCGGCGGCGCCTGCGTCAACCTCTCCAACAACGAGTCGCACTGCGGCAGCTGCGGGACCGAGTGCAGCGACGAGCAGACGTGCGTGGCGGGCGAGTGCAGGGACGGCTGCGGCTCCGGGCTCACGGCGTGCGGCGAGGCCTGCGTCGACGTCCAGACCGACGCCGCGAACTGCGGCGGCTGCGGGACCGAGTGCAGCGACTCGCAGGTCTGCCAGTCCGGCATGTGCGCGTGCACGGTGGGCCCGAACCAGGACCTCGGCAACGCCGTGCCGCAGACCGCGAGCGGCACGACGGTCGGCTTGCCGAACGCATACGCCCCGACGTGCGTGTCCGCGAGCTCGAGCGAGCACATCTACGCGTTCACCGCGGCGACCGCGGGCGTCTACTCGTTCGACGCCAGCAGATCCGGGTACAACGTCGTCCTCGCCCTGCTCGACGCCACGGGCTGCGCCGAGATCGGCTGCAGCGCCGACCCGAGCGCGCCCCTCACGGCCGACCTGGCCACCGGCCAGACCGTCTACATCGTGGTCGACGGCGCGGACGGCGAGGCGGGCACGTTCGAGCTGCAGATCACGCGGGCGAGCGAGCCGACCTGCCCGGCGGGCGCGTTCACCGGCTTCGTGCCGCAGACGATCACCGGCAGCACCGTCGGCCGGCCCAGCAGCGTGCGGCCGACCGCGACGGAGGCCTGCCGCAACGCCGCTAACGCCGCCGACGCGGGGTACTCGTTCACGGCGCAGGTCGCCGGCGACTACGTCTTCGATACGTACGGCTCCGCGTTCGACACCATGGTCCACGTGCACGACGCCACGTGCCGGGGGACGCAGCTCGCGTGCAACGACGACACGCTGGTCGAGCAGTCGGAGGTCACCGTGACGCTCGCCGCGGGCCAGACGGTCGTGGTCGTGGTGGACGGGTCGCGCGACGCCGACGACGGCGCGTTCAGGCTCACCGTCCGGCACGCCGTCCCGCCGCCGGTCTGCGACGACGCGGGCGTGTGCGGGGACGGCAGCTCGGGGTGCGTCCGGTGCGCGTTCGACGGCAACTGCCGCGACGAGCTCGCGGCCTGCAGCGAGCGCGACGCGTGCATCAACTTCATCGACTGCTATGTCACGTGCGGACCGGACACCGACTGCAAGGAAGCCTGTGTCACCCGCGATCCGGAGAGCGCCGCGATCTATAACGCGGCCGTCCAGTGCGCCTACTGCGACGAGTGCGCGGACTCGTGCAGCGGCGCCTCCGAGGTCACGTGCCCGTGAGCCGAGGCGCCAAATAGAACGAGCGCGCTGGCCGTGGTAGGAGCGCGTCGATGCGGCGCATCCTCCTCCACGGCCACTTCTGGACGATCGCCCCCTGGCTCAAGCATCAGCTCCGCGCGCCGCCGCTCCCCCCTTCCTCCCCGTTCTCGGTGAACGTCGACGAGTCGCCGGCCGGGCCCGTCCGGCTGCTCGGCCGGGTCCGCCACCGCGAGGGCGCGACGTCGATCCTCGTCGCGGTCCACGGCCTCGGCGGCACGCTGGAGAGCCACTACGTGGTCGAGGCCGCCGCGCAGGCCGAGCGCGCCGGGCTCTCGTGCCTGCGCGTCAACCTGCGCGGCGCCGGCGGCGACGGCGCCGATCTCTACCACGCTGGCCTGTTCTCCGATCTGCACGCCGCCATCGCCTCCCCCGAGCTCGACCGGTACGAGCGCGTGCTCGTCATCGGCTATTCGCTCGGCGGGCACATCGCGCTCCGCTATGCCGCGTCCGGCGCGCTCGACCCGCGGGTCCGCGCCGTGGCCGCGGTCTGCCCGCCGCTCGATCTCGAGCAGTCCGTCGCGGCGATCGATCAGCCGGAGCGCTGGGTGTACCGCTGGCACGTGCTGTCGGCGCTGAAGGAGATGTACGCCGCCGTGGCGTCCCGCCGCGCCATGCCCCTGCCCGTCCGGGAGGCGCTCGCGATCCGCACGATCCGCGAATGGGACCGGCGCATCATGACGCCGCGGTTCGGTTATCCGAGCCCGGAGGCGTATTACTCGAGCGAGAGCGCCGCCCCGCGCCTCCGCGACCTCGCCGTTCCGTCGCTGATCGTCGCCACGGAGGCCGACCCGATGGTGCCGCTCGACACGGTGCGGCCGGCGCTCGAGGCCTACCCGCGCTCGCCGCTGCTCGACGTCCAGTGGCTCCGGTTCGGCGGGCACGTGGGCTTCCCGCAGACGCTGAGCCTCGGGTTCGGGGCCGCGCCGGGCCTCGAGTCCCAGGTCATCCACTGGCTGCAGGGGCGCTGACGCGCCGGCGCGCGAGCCGGAGGCCGCGCCGCCGGGCGCGCGACCGCTTCACGCGCGCGGCGCGGCGGGCCTCAGGGCGTAGACGTCGACGTCCACGCCCGGGCTGAAGAGCACGTGCGGGGCCCCCTGGGGGGCGGGCAAGCCGGCCGCGGCCACGACGCTCTCCTCGACGTGGCTCACCTCGGCGCGATGGAGCGGATAGGGCGCGTGGTGCACCTGCCCGACCTGGAGCGCGCCCCGGCTCGACGCGAACAGCAGGTACCGCTCGGCCAGGAAATGCTCGAACGTCCCCGGCGCCGCGACGCCCCCGTCGATCGGCGCGCCGACGCGGTAGCGCGCCTCGAAGCGCGCGGGCACGGGGCCGGGCCAGCGCCGCTCGCTGCGGTAGTGGACCTCGCCGCCCCGCGGCTCGAGCGCCATCGAGGCGCGGTGATACGGCAGGTGCCAGCCGGCGCGGGCCACGAGGACCGCGAGGGCCTTGGCCGCGTCCAGGCTGAAGAACCACACGCCCGGATCGCGCCCCTCCCGGTGCACGTAGGTGCGGACGTTGAGCTCGTGGAAGTTCGAGATCCCCGGGACGCTCGGCGACCACCACGGCGTGACGTCGCGCATGGTGAAGGCGACGACGCCGACGTAGGCCCTGCCCTCGAACGTGTCGAGCTCGAGCGCCGGCGGCACGACGGCGCGGAGCGCAGAAGCCGGCGTCTCCCAGTGGAGGAAGAGCAGATCTCTCCAGCGCTGGAAGCCCGCCGGGCGGCCCGGCGGGCGGAGCGTGGAAGCGAGTCGGTCCATGGCGCCCGAAGCGTAGGGCAGCGCGGCGGAAAGATCTCCTCTCGCGGCGGGCGACGCCATGGGGATATCCTGCGCGCGGAGAGCGGACGTAAGCGGACGCAACGTAAACGGACGACACACGGACGACGACGGAGCGGAGGCAGGATGAAGAAGCTCATCAATGCGCCGGACGATCTGGTCGGCGAGGCGCTCGAGGGCATGGCGCTGGCCCACGGCGAGCTCCTCCGGGTGAACGCCGCGCCGCTCTTCGTCACGCGGGCGGAGGCGAAGGCCAGGGGTAAGGTCGCGCTCCTCTCCGGCGGCGGCAGCGGGCACGAGCCGCTGCACGCGGGGTTCGTCGGGCGCGGCATGCTCGACGCCGCCTGCCCCGGCGCCGTGTTCACGAGCCCGACGCCCGACCAGATCTTCGAGGCGACGCGGGCCGTCGACGGCGGGGCCGGCGTGCTCCACATCATCAAGAACTACACCGGCGACGTCATGAACTTCGAGATGGCCGCCGAGCTCGCCGGCGAGGCGGGGATCGCGGTCGAGGGCGTAATCGTGAACGACGACGTGGCGGTCGAGGACAGCCTCTACACGGCGGGGCGGCGCGGCGTCGGGACGACCGTCCTCGCCGAGAAGATCTGCGGCGGCGCCGCCGAGGCCGGCCTGCCGCTCGGCGAGGTGGCGGCGCTGTGCCGGCGGGTCAACGCGCACGGCCGCAGCATGGGGGTCGCGCTCTCCGCCTGCACCGTGCCCCACGCCGGCAAGCCGTCGTTCGAGCTCGGCCCGGGCGAGATGGAGGTCGGCATCGGCATCCACGGCGAGCCAGGCCGGCGTCGAGCCCAGCTGGAGCCGGCGGATCGCGTGGCCGAGCTCCTGATGCAGCCGATCCTCGACGACCTGCCGTTCAAGCCGGGCGACGACGTGCTCCTGTTCGTCAACGGCATGGGCGGGACGCCGCTCGTCGAGCTCTACGTCGTCTACCGCAAGGCCCACGCGATCGCGCGCGAGCGCGGCCTCACGGTCGCGCGCAGCCTCGTCGGGTCGTACATCACGTCGCTCGAGATGGCCGGCGTGTCGGCGACCGTCCTCAAGCTCGACGACGAGATGATCCGCTTCTGGGACGCCCCGGTGCACACGCCGGCGCTCCGCTGGGGGGCCTGAGCGATGCAGACGCTGAGCGGCGAGCACATCGCGGCGTGGCTCGAGAGCGCGGCCGAGGTCCTGGAGCGCGAGAAGGGGTTCCTGACCGAGCTCGACGCGGCGATCGGCGACAGCGATCACGGGGTCAACATGGCGCGCGGCTTCGCGGCGGTGCGCGACCGGCTCGGCCGCCTCGATCGCGGGGACGTCGGCGCGCTCCTCAGGGAGGTGGGGATGACGCTGCTGTCGACCGTCGGCGGGGCGAGCGGGCCGCTGTACGGCACGCTCTTCCGCGACGCGGGCCAGCGCGTGGCCGGCGCCGCGGCGCTCGACCTTCCGGCCCTGGCGGGCTGCCTCGAGGCGGGCCTCGAGGGCGTGAGGCGCCGGGGCAAGGCGTCGCCCGGCGACAAGACGATGGTCGACGCGCTCGTCCCCGCCGTCGACGCGCTCAAGGCCGCGCTGAGCGCGCCCGGGGCCGCGGACGGCGCCGCGCTCCGCGACGCGCTCGGCCGCGCCGCCGACGCGGCGCGGGCCGGGGTGGAGGCGACCGTGCCGCTCATCGCCCGCAAGGGCCGTGCGAGCTACCTCGGAGAGCGCAGCGCTGGGCACCAGGACCCCGGCGCCACGTCGTGCTGGCTCTTGCTGCGGAGCCTGGCCGCGACGGCAGGCGCATGAGCGGGGCGGCGGGCCGCGTCGGGCTCGTCCTGGTCTCGCACAGCCGCGCGCTCGCCGAGGCCACCGAGGCGCTGGCCCGCCAGATGACCGGCGAGTCGGTCGCCATCGCGTGCGCGGCGGGCGCGGGCGACGGCGGCGCCGAGCTCGGCACCGACGCGACCGCCATCGCCGCGGCGATCGAGCGCGTCTGCGGGCCGGCCGGCGCCGTCGTGCTGATGGACCTCGGCAGCGCGATCCTGAGCGCGGAGACGGCGCTCGAGCTCGTGGATCCGGAGCTCGGCGCGCGCACGCGCCTCACCGGTGGGCCGATCGTGGAGGGCGCGGTCGCCGCCGCCGTGCGGGCGGCGGCGGGCGGCACGCTCGATCAGGTGGCCGCGGAGGCGCGGCGGGCGCTCGAGCCGAAGGCCGCGCAGCTCGGCGAGAGCGAGCGCCCCGCGGCGGACGCAGCGACGCCTGCGGCGGGCGCGGGCGCGCCGGCCATGGCGGTCGAGGTCGCGATCGCCGATCCGAGCGGCCTGCACGCGCGCCCGGCCGCGCAGCTCATCGCGCGCGCGGCGACGTTCGACGCGGCGATCACCCTGGAGAACGTGACCGCCGGCCGCGGGCCGGTGGCGACCTCGAGCCTCATCGCGCTCGCCTCGCTCGGGGCGCGCCGCGGCGACGTGCTGCGCGTGCGCGCGACCGGCCGGCAGGCGGCCGAGGCGGTCGCGGCGCTCGCCGCGCTCGTGCAGCGCGAGGCGCCGGCGGGCGCGGCGGCGGCGCCCGCCACGTCGGGCCTCGCCACCCCGGTCGCGCCGGGCGTCGCGCTCGGGCCGCTCGTGCGGCTCGTGCGCGTGCTCCCGGACGTCCCCGAGACCACGGTCGACGACCCCGCGGCCGAGGCCGCGCGGCTGCGGCGGGCGCTCGAGATCGCGGCGCAGGACCTCGGGAACGCGCTCCGCGGCAGCGACATCCTCGAGGCGCACCAGGCGCTGCTCTGCGACCCGGCCCTCGTCGACGAGGCCCTGTCGCGCATCGATCGGGAGCGCTGCAACGCCGCCTGGGCCTTCCGCCTGGCCATCGAGGCCGCGGCCGCGATCTACCGGCAGCTCGACGACCCGTACCTGCGGGCGCGCGAGGCGGACGTCCACGACGTGGGCGACGCGGTGGTGCGCGCCCTGCTCGGCGGCGCCGCGGCCACGCTGCCCGAAGGGCCGCCGGCCGTCGTCGTGGTCGACGATCTCACGCCGTCGGAGGCCGCGCGGCTCGACGCGGCGCGCGTGCTCGGGGTCATCGACCGGCGCGGCGGCCCGACGTCGCACGCCGCCATCCTGCTGCGCGCCGCCGGCATCCCCGCGGTGGCGGGGGCCGCGGCGCTGGTGCCCGACGCCGGCGGCGCGCGCGCGGGCCTGGACGGCGCGACCGGCGAGGTGTGGCTCGACCCCGATCCCGAGACCGCGGCCGAGATCGAGCGGCGGCGGGCGGCCCTCCGCGCGTCGCGGCGCCCGCCGGGCGCCCGCGACGGCCGCCTGCGCCTCGCCTGCGGGCGCGAGGTCGAGCTGTGGGCGAACGTGGCCGGGCCCGCGGACGCGCGGGCCGCGCGCGAGGCCGGCGCGCTCGGCGTCGGGCTGCTGCGCACCGAGATGCTGTTCCTGGGCCGCGTGGACGAGCCGGGCGAGGCCGAGCAGGCGGGGCTGCTCGCGGAGATCTTCGCGGCGTTCGCGGGCGCGCCGATCGTGGTCCGCACGCTCGACGCGGGCGGCGACAAGGCGCTGCCCTACCTCGAGCTCGACGCCGAGACGAACCCCAGCCTGGGCGTCCGCGGCGTCCGCCTCTCCCTGGCGCGGCCGGCGATGCTCGAGGCGCAGCTCCGCGCGATCCTCGTCGCCGGGCGCGGCCACGACGTCCGCGTGCTGATCCCGATGGTCTCGACCGCCGCGGAGGTGGTCGCGGTGCGCGCCGCGCTCGAGCGCGCGCACGAGGCGCTCGCGGCCGCGGGCCTGCCGCACCTCTGGCCGGTGGCCACGGGGATCATGGTCGAGGTGCCGTCGGCGGCGCTGATGGCCGAGCGCCTCGCGCGGCAGGCCGATTTCTTCAGCATCGGCACCAACGATCTGACGCAGCACACGCTGGCGGCCGAGCGCGGTCACCCGCGGCTGCACGCGCTCTCGGATCCGGCGCACCCGGCGGTGCTGCGGCTCGTGCGCGCGGTGGTGGAGGCGGGGCACGCCGTGGGGCGGCCCGTCTCGGTGTGCGGCGAGGCCGCCGGCGATCCCGGCGTCGCGCCGCTCCTGGTCGGCCTCGGGATTACGCGGCTCAGCATGTGCGCCTCCGCCTTCGACGCGGTGGAGGACGCGCTGGCCGGGGCCTCGTTCGCGGAGCTCGCCGCCGTGGCCGAGGAGGCGCTCGCGGTCGACGACGCCGCGGCGGCGCGCGCCGCCCGCGCGGCGGCGCGGCGTCCGGGCTGACGGCCGGCGGCGCGGAGAGGTCCAGCGCGCAGCGCGCCGGCAGGGATCGCGCTCGGCGACAGCGACGCCGCGCCGACACAGCCGGAGGTCGCGAGCCGCTTCTGCTTCTGCTCCGCGCCGGAGTCTGCCCCGAGATCTATTCCAATATTGGCAGCCGCCCGCTATCCCTGCGTATCAGGTGCAGCTTCGGCGCGGCGACGATCGAAGATCATCACAATAGACTCGGCCATCGCCCGCAGCTCCTGGGGCGGCTGGCGCGCGGTCGTCCACGCCTGCACCAAGGCGCCCAACCCACGGACGAGGTCACAGTCGGCCTGCTGCACGATCAGCGTCGTCGTTACCTCTCTTGACCGGATCGCATCGAAGGCATCTCCCATCGCGCGCAGAGCCCCTGACCACTCGTCCCTCGGGAGCTCGGACGACGGTGCGCCGACATCGAGCGATTCCACGATCGCATGGAGGCAGTTAAGCCCCTCGGAGAGCGCCTGCGCCACTTGCCGTTCACGCGTCATTCGTCCGTCCCCTATTTCTCGAACGAGCATCGACAGAGCCAGGTTCCGATCGGATTGATGATAGTACAGTTATATCCATTTGAACACTGATAAGAACATGCCCACGTGGGCCTACCTCCTTTATACCAGTACAGATCGCCGATCCCGCTACTAGCACCGCGGATCAGAACTCCCGCCAGGGATCTGCCGCGCGAGCGATAGAGAAACAAATGCAAAGGCGCAAAGGCGCAAAACTACAAATCCTTTTTGCGTCTTTGCGCCTTTGCGCCTTTGCGTTAAAATCTCCCTCCGGATCCCTGGACGGATTTCTGGCGGTCGGAACTCACATGGCTAGTAGCTCAAGGAAGTGTCACCGCGGTCGCCGGTCCGAAACGTCATCAGGGCTCCGCTCATACCCACCTGGCCAGGCATCGCCAGGTACCTGGCCAGGCATCGCCCGGTACCTGGCCAGGCATCGCCCGGTACCTGGCCAGGCATCGCCCGGTACCTGGCCAGGCATCGCCCGGTACCTGGCCAGGCATCGCCCGGTACCTGGCCAGGCATCGCCCGGTACCTGGCCAGGCATCGCCGGGCACCTGGCCAGGCATCGCCGGGTACCTGACCAAGCATCGCCGGGTACCTGGCCAGGCGTCCGGCACCGCCGCGCGGCGCAACGCCACGGGCGCGCCGGCCACTCCGCACCGCGACCCCCCAGCCCTTCGCTACAGCGCCCCTGCCGGCCGCGCGTCCTCGTGCGCGGAGCGCGCGGTGGCGTCCTCGGCCGGCTGCGGCCCGCGGACGGGGTGGCCGAGCAGGCACGTGCCCTCGCCGGGCAGCTCCGTCCCCGGATCGCACTCGGCGAGCTCCCACCCGCGCGCCTGCTCGGCGTCCGTCCCGGAGAGGTCGGCGCCCCGGAGGTTCGCGGCGCTCAGATCGGCGCCCTCGAAGGTCGACTCGATCAGGGCGGCGCCCGAGAGGTCCGCCCCCGCGAGGCGCGCATTCCGGAAGCTCGCCTGCGTGAGATCCGCGCGGGAGAGATCGAGCCCTGACAGATCCAGCCCGTCGAAGCTGCGGTGGCCGCTCCGCGCGAGCAGGCGCACGGCCGCGGCCCGGTGCGCGGCGTCGCCCGAGGAGAGCGTGGCGCGCAGCCGGAACACGGCGAGGCGCGACGGATCCAGGCCGTGGACGAGCGTCGCGGCGAGCGCGGCCAGCACGAGGCGGGCGCCGAGGGCGCGCGCGGCGCCGCGCTCGGCGCCGAAGGGTGGCAGCGCGAAGGTCAGCAGCGCCGCGCCCAGCGCGCCGCCGGCGTGCGCCGCCCACAGGAGCCCGGGCGGCGGGACCTTCGCCAGCGCGACCGCGGCCGCCAGGGCGAGGAGCAGCGCGCCGCCGGCGAGCGCGAGGCGGAGCTCGTGCGACCGCGCGAGCAGGCGCCCATCCAGCGCCGGGCGTGAGCCGGCGGCCACGGCGGCGCGCCGGGCCGGCGGCGGCTCGGCCGGCTCGACGGCGCGGCGCGAGGCCCCGGCCGGCTCGTCGAGGCGGCGTGCGACGGCGTGGCGCCGCGGCTGCCGCGCGCCACGTACCGCGTGCAGCTCAACAAGGACTTCACCTTCGAGCAGGCGCGGCGCGTGGTCGCCTACCTCGACGCGCTCGGCGGGCCCCGGCGGCCGCGCCGGGCCGGCGCGCGTCCGGCGAACCGGTCAGCCGCTGCGATTCGGGCGCCGCCGACATCCGTTGCGAGGACGGTGCCGCGGCCAGCCGCTGCGAGTCCGGCGTCGTCCCCAACCGCTGCGATTCGGGCGCCGCCGACATCCGTTGCGACGACGGCGCCGCCCCCAGCCGCTGCGAGTCCGGCGCCGCCCCCAGCCGCCGCGAGTCCGGCGGCGCGGTGCGGCGGCTCCGCTCGACGCTCGCCGGGGCCGCGTCCGCGCTCACGAGCGCCTCGCGCAGCGGCGACGCGAACGAGGCGACGTCGTCGAACGACGCGCCCGCGCTCGCGAGCGCCAGGATGGCCTCCTCGTCGAGGCCGGAGCGCGCGCACGCCGCCGAATCGACGCGCGCGCCCGCGAGCGAGCTCGCCGACGAGAACGAGCGCGGGAGCTTGGCCCCGCGCAGATCCGCGGCCGTGAGCAGCGCCCCGCCGAGCAGCGCCCCCGAGAGATCGGCCCAGCGCAGGTCGGCGCCGGTGAGATCGGCGTTCACGAGCGACGCCGTGTCCAGCCGCGCCCCCGCGAGGTTCGCGCCGGGGAGCTTGGCCCCGTCGAGGCGCGAGCCGGCGAGGTTCGCGCCCTGGAGATCGGCGCAGGGCAGGTGCGCGGCCGCGAGATCCGCGCCGGGGAGCTCGATCGCGGTGCTCTCACCGCCGCGGCGCGCCGAGAGGGCGCCGAACAGCCTGTGCAACGCTGAGGTATCCACGGGCGCGCCGCCTACTCGTCCGGGTCGATGGAGCCGACCGCGCTCGCGAACACCACCTGCCCGTCCTTCATGTAGCCGTCCAGCGCGAACCACGCGTGTGTGCCGTCCGCGTCGAGATCGCCTCGCGCGTAAGCGGCCCACCGCCTGTCCAGCGGCACGTCCTCCGGAAAGTGATTGACCGACACGGGCATGGGAGAGCCGCCGAGTCGATATCGATACTGGTACGACTGAGGGTGGCTGACCTCGAATCCGAGGCACAGCCAGCCCGCCGTCGGGCTCCCGGTGTTGTAGTCCACGCCCGGGCGGGGGTCGGGCTGGTATTTGACGCCCTGCACGCGATAAAACGCGTTGGGCACCGTGACCGCATCGCGGCACAGCGGCTGGGCCGCGGCGCCGTCCGACCTCGCCTGGAGGCGGTCGGCCGACGCGACGACCGCCCTGGCGATGCCGCCGATCGTCTGCTTGGCCTCGGCCGACGTGGCGAGCACCAGATATTTCGACACCCCCTGGGTGGCGAGCGCGGCCAGGAGCGCCACGAGCCCGCCCACGAGCATCACTTCGACGAGGGTGAACCCCCGTCGTCCCCGCCCCCGAGATGCCCTATCGACCCCAGCTCGGAAATTCCTTACCACGATACACCTATAACCGGAGCCTTGCTCGCTGAACAGGCAGATCCCTGGGAGATGGGCCACAGCAAACGCCGTTTGGTCGGGTGTTGTGGGGAGCGCGGCCGTTGAGGCGGCGCGCCTCCCACGTCAGCCACAGCAAACGACGTTGGGTCGGGTGTGGCGAGCGCGGCAGTTCCAGCGGCGCGCTCCCAGGGGGCCTATGTGTGGAGTGGAGAGGCGCGGCCGGGGGGCGCGGCGGGCCGCTCGGAACGGCCGCGAGCGCTGCGGACGGGGCGTCGGCTCAGGCGCGCGGGCCGGCGGTCTTCGGCGGCGGGTCGCCTGCGAGGAAGGCCTCGAGCGCGTCGGCGATGCGCTCGCCCGTCTTGCCGTCCCACCCCTCGGGCACCGTGCCTCGCTTGCCGCGGCCGTCGAGGATGGCGTCGACCTCGCGCGCGATGAGCGCGGCGTCGAGCCCGACGACCGTGTTGGTGCCCTGCGTCACGGTGATCGGCCGCTCGGTGCCCTGGCGCATCGTGAGGCACGGGATGCCGAGCGCGGTCGTCTCCTCCTGGATGCCGCCGGAGTCGGTGGCGACGAGCAGCGCATTGCCCATCACGGTCACGAAATCATCGTACCCGAGCGGCTCCATGATCCGGAGCCCCTTCGTCTCCCGGAGGCGCGACGACAGCCCGAACGACTCGGCGCGCGCGACCGTGCGCGGGTGGACGGGGAACACGGTCGGCAGGCGCTCGGCGATCGCGGTGAGCGCGTCGAGCGTCTCCGCCAGCCGCTCGGCGCTGTCGACGTTGGCGGGGCGGTGGAGCGTCGCGATGGCGTACTTCTTCGGCTGGAGGCCGAAGCGCGAGAGCGCGTCGGTCTGCCGCTTCAGCGCGTAGTGGACCGAGTCGATCATCACGTTGCCGACGAACCGGATCCGCTCCGGGGCGATGCCCTCGGCGAGCAGGTTGGGATGGGCGTCGTGAGAGGGCGTGAGCAGGAGATCGGAGAGCTGATCGGTGAGGACTCGGTTGATCTCCTCCGGCATGGTCCAGTCGCGCGAGCGGAGGCCGGACTCCACGTGGACGACCGGGATGCCGAGCTTCGACGCCGCGAGCGCGGCGGCGAGGGTGCTCGTGACGTCGCCGACCACGACAACCACCTTGGGCCGGTGCTCGATCAGGTCGGCCTCGGCGCCGACGAGGACCGCGGCCGTCTGCTGGGCGTGCGAGCCGCCGCCCGCCTTGAGCGTGTGATCCGGCGTCGGCAGGCCGAGATCCCGGAAGAACACGTCGCTCATCGTCGTGTCGAAGTGCTGGCCTGTGTGGAGCAGCCGCATCGGGAGGCCGCGCGCCTTGAGGGCGCGGCAGATGGGGGCGAGCTTCATGAAGTTCGGGCGCGTCGCGGCGACGAGGTAGATCATGTCGACCGAGGAGCATGCCGCGGTATGCGGCCCGGCACCAGCGTTTTGAGGGAGCCGGGAGGGAGGCAGCGCGCGCCGAGATCGCTCCGCGTCCCTCCGCGTCCCTCCGCGTCGCCTCGCACGTCTCGCACGCCTCCCGCGCCCTGCGCGCCTTGCGCCCTCGCCGCCGCGCCGATAGCCTGGCCGTGCCGAGCCCGTCGCCGACCAAGGCAGCGCCATGAGCATGCCAGATGATCTCCCGCTCCAGACAGGCGACGTCCTCAAGGGGAAGTACCGTGTCGTGCGGGTGATCGGCGCGGGCGGCATGGGCGCCGTCCTCGAGGCGCACCACCTCGTCCTCAACCAGCGTGTCGCGCTCAAGCTCGTGCTCCCCGACGCGGCGAAGCGCGACGGGAGCGTGCAGCGCTTCCTGCGGGAGGCGCGCGCGGCGAGCAGCCTGCGGAGCGAGCACGTGGCCCGGGTGCTCGACGTCGACACGCTCGACGGGGGCCTGCCGTACCTCGTGATGGATCTCCTGGAGGGCGCCGATCTCGCGGCCCGGCTCCGCGCGGAGGGGCGGCTGCCGATCGAGGAGGCGTGCGAGATCGGCGTGCAGATCTGCGAGGCGCTGTCCGAGGCGCACGCGCGCGGGATCGTGCACCGGGACATCAAGCCGGGGAACCTCTTCGTCACGCGGCGCGCCGACGGCAGCCCGCTCGTCAAGGTGCTCGACTTCGGCATCGCCAAGCACCTCGGGCCGGCGGAGGCGATGGGCGCGGAGAGCCTGACGAGCCAGAACGCCCTCGTGGGCTCGCCGCTCTACATGTCGCCCGAGCAGATGCGCTCGTCCCGCGGCGTGGACACGCGCAGCGATCTCTGGTCGCTCGGCGTGGCGCTGTACCAGGCGCTGTCCGGCAAGCTGCCGTTCGAGGCCGAGACGTTCGGGGAGCTGATCCTCTGCGTGATGCAGGAGCGCCCCGCGCCGCTGTCGTCCCTGCGCGGCGAGCTGCCCGAGGCGCTGAGCCGGGCGGTGATGCGGTGCCTGGAGCGCAACCCGGACGACCGGTGGCAGGACGTCGCGGCGCTCGCGGTCGCGCTCGCGCCGTTCGCCCCGGCGCGGTGCCGGCCGCTGGTCGACCGCGCCCAGGCGACGCTCGCCGCGAGCGAGCGCGGCTCGCGCCCGGCGCTGCCGGACGGGCGACCGCCGGCGGTCGACCTCGCCCCCGCCGCGGGGTTCGGGTTGGCCACGACGCTGCCGGCGGCGTCCGCCCTGCCGGTGTCCTCCACCCTGCCGGCGAGCCCCTTCGTCTGCGCCGCGGCCGCGCCGCCGGCCGACTCCAGCCAGCGGCGCTCGGCCGCGGCGGGCCCGGGAGCGGAGGACCCGGGTCAGCCCGCCGAGCGGCCCGGCGAGGCCGAGCTCGCTGCCGCGCCCGGGACGAAGGGCGCGTCCGCGCCGACCATGACGCAGACCGCCGAACCGTGGTCGGACAGCCGGCGCCCGCCGGAAGGGCGAGCGCCCCCGCGCGGGTTGCAGCGGGCCGGCGCCGCCTCCGCGATCGCGGGGTTGGCCGTGGCGGCGCTGCTCTGGGCGCGACAGCGGCCGGCCGCGGAGACCGCGGACACGGCCGCGGCCGGGCCCTCGCCGCCTCCAGCGCAGGCTGCGCCCGAGCCGATCGAGGCGCGCTCCGGCCCCGAGCCGGTTCGCGCGCAGCCTGCGCCCGACCCGCGCCCGCCGCTGGACGACACCGCGACGGCGTCGCCCGCCCCAGCGCCCGCGACGTCGATCGCGCCCGCTCCAGCCGCCCTCGCGGCCGCGCCGGGCCCCGCTGCCGCCCCGCCGGCCCGCAGCGCCCCGGCCCGCGCTGGCGCTTCCCCTCCCGACGCGCGCCCCGCCGCATCCGCCGCCGCCGCGCCGCGCCCCGCCGCGCCCCTGCCGGGCGCGTCCGCGTCCACCGCCGCCTCTGCGGCCGGCGCGCCGGCGGGCGACGGCGTCCCCAACTACGGCGGCCGCAAATGAGCCGACGCCGCGCGGCGAGGCGGGGCTCCGCCGCGCTCGCGCTCGCGGCCGCGCTCGCAGCCGCCCCCCGGCCGTCGCGCGCGCAGGCGGGCGGCGACGCGGCGGCGGCAGAGGTCCTCTTCGAGCAGGCGATCGCGCTGATGAGGCAGGGCGATTACGAGCAGGCGTGCCCGCGGCTCGCCGAGAGCCAGCGGCTCGACGCCGGCGTGGGCACGCTGCTGTACCTCGCCGCCTGTTACGAGCGGCTCGGCAAGACCGCGAGCGCATGGGCCACCTACCGCGAGGCGGCCGACGCGGCCCGCCGCCAGGGTCAGGCCGATCGCGAGCAGCAGGCCCGCGAGGGCGCCGCGGCGCTCGAGGCGCGCCTCGCGCGGCTGCTCGTCGAGGTCCCCGCGGGCAGCGCCGCGCCGGGGCTGTCCGTGCGGCGCGACGGCCAGGAGCTCGCCCCGGTGCTCTGGGGGACCGCGATGCCGGTCGATCCGGGCGCCTACACGGTCGAGGCGAGCGCGCCAGGCAGGCTCCCGTGGTCGACCACGGCGGCGGTCGACCCGGCCGGCGGGACCGCGACCGTCACCGTACCGCCCCTCGCGGCCGCACCGCCGCCGCCGGGCGCGCGGCCCGCCGCGCCTGCGGGCGCGTCCGCGGCGCAGCCAGCAGCGCCGCCCGCGCGCCCCGCGCCCCGCGAGGCGGCCGGCATGCCCGCGCAGCGGCTCGCCGCGGTCATCGCGGCCGGCGCCGGCGTGGTCGGCATCGGGGCGTCGGTCGGCCTGGGGTTCGCGGCACGCGCGCGCTTCGAGGAGGCGGCGCCGTACTGCGACGGCGACACCTGCGACGACGAAGGGGTCGAGATCCGCGGCGACGCCATCGATCTGGCCCGGGCCGGCACCGTCGTCTTCCTCGTGGGCGCGGCCGCGGTGGCAGCGGGCGGGGTCCTCTGGCTCACCACCCCGTCGCCGGCGGCGAGCGCCGCGGGGCGCCCGGCGGTCCACGTCGGCCTGGGCCCGACCGGCCTCTCGCTCGGAGGGCGGTTCTGATGCGCCCTGCCGGCCCGGTGCGCGTGCTCGCGATGGCCGCGGCCCTCCTCGGCGCTGCGGGGTGCGACGTCGTCTTCGGCATCCGGCCTGGACAACCTCGGCCCTCCAGCGATGGGAGCACCGGCGGCCACGGCGGCACCGGCGACGGCGGCACTGGCGGCCAGGGCGAGCTCGAGGTCGAGGGCCCCATCGCGTCGGACACCACCTGGACGCCCAGCCGTCCTCCCCGGCTGCGCGCGCCCGTCGTGGTGGAGGCCGGCGCGACCCTCACCATCGAGCCGGGCACGACCGTCGTCGCCGACGCGGGCAGCCTCCTCGCCGTCAAGCCCGGCGCGCGGATCGTGGCGAACGGCACCCGCGAGGCGCCGATCGTGCTCACGAGCTCGCGCTCGCCGCGGAGCCCCGGCGACTGGGGCGGCCTCGTGCTCTGCGGCAAGGCCCGCATCAACGCGCCGGAGGGCAGGGCGATGTCCGACTCGTCGCCCCGCTCCCTCGGCCTGCTCTGCGGAGGAGAGGACGACGACGACGACAGCGGCCAGCTGAGCTATCTGCGCATCGAGTTCGCCGGCGAGGACGTCCGCGAGGGCGAGCCCAGCGCCGGGATCGAGCTCATTGGGGTCGGGCGCCGCACGTCCATTCATCACGTCCAGATGGTCAACGTCATGGACGACGGCGTCTACGTGCTCGGCGGCACCGCGGAGATGAAGCACATCCTCGTGGTCGGCGGGAACGACGACAGCTTCGACTGGGACAGCGGCTGGCGCGGCAAGGGGCAGTTCCTCGCCGGGCTCAGGACGGCAATCGACTTTCACGGCAGCGGCATCGAGGCGGACGACAGGGGCGAAGAGCCGGGGCTTGATCCGGCGCTCGCGTCGAGCCCCACGCTGTACAACGTCACCCTCCTCGGCAACCCCGACGCCAGCTCCGATGGAGCCGGCGTCGAGCTCGAGCGCGGAACGCGCGGACAGCTGCACAACGTGCTCGTGGCCGATTTCAGCAACGTGGGCATCAAGGTCGTCGATCCGGAGACCGCCGCGAACATCGGGTCGGGCGCGCTCGACATGACCCATTCGATCCTGGCCAACGAGACCGATTTCGCCGACGTGAGCGCCGATCCCGAGGAGTACGACTACGACGAGGAGGCGTGGATCATGTCCGCGGATCCCGATCGGTCGAACCAGCGGGTGCCCTCGTCGGATCTCGGCATCCGGTCGCGCTGGTGGCTCGCCCTCGACCTCTCGCTCGATCCGGGCTCGCCGGGGCTGCAGGGAGCCGCGCAGCCGCCGAAGGACGACCCGTTCTTCGACGCCACCGCGATCTTCATCGGCGCCTGCGGCGAGACCTGTCCGGACTTCGAGGGCTGGACCGCGTTCCCCATCGAGTGAGCGAGCGGCCCCCCAGGCCCTCGCGCGCGCAGCCGTGATGACCGCGCCGCGACGCGCGCGGCGCAGCGGCGCCGGCCGCGCCTCGCGCAGCCGGCGCCTCCGGCCCTAGGCGCCGCGGTTCGCCACGGCGCCGTGGTTCGCCACCGCGCTCGCCACGCCGCCGACCTCGGACGCGGGCGTCTTCCGCTCGCGCTCCGCCGCCGACAGCCGCGCCCTTCGGGTGCGCCACCACCGCTCCGCGGTCATCACGGGCAGGATCGACATCGCCACCAGCGTCGACTTGACCCACGCGTCGAGCGAGAGCGGCGCCGAGCCGAACAGGGTGTGCATGAACGGCGCGTAGACGAAGCAGAGCTGCAGCGCGAGGAGCGCGCCGACCCCGACGTAGATCCAGGGGTTCGTGAAGAGCCCGATCTTCAGCATCGAGTCGCGCAGCGACCGGCAGTTGAGCACGTAGAAGATCTGGAACAGCACCACCGTCGTGACCGCCGCCGTCTGCGCCTCGCGGTAGGCGACGTCCGAGACGACCCCGCCGCGCACCTCGGTGGTGTACTCGTAGAAGAACAGGCCGATCGCGCCCGCCGTCATGAGCACCGCGACGATCGCCGTGCGCACGAGGACGAACCGGCTCAGGATCGGCTCGCTCGGATCGCGGGGCGGGCGGCTCATGACGTCCTTCTCCATCGCCTCGAACGCGAGCGGCAGGGACAGCGCCACCGTGGCCACCAGGTTGACCCAGAGGATCTGGACGGCCGTGATCGGCATGAGCGGCGCGCCCCCGACGATCGGGAACGTCATCACCGCCACGAGCAGGATCAGCGCCTCGCCCAGGTTCGTCGGCAGCACGAACGCGAGCGCCTTGACCAGGTTGTCGTAGACGCGGCGCCCCTCCTCGACCGCCGCCCGGATGCTCGCGAAGTTGTCGTCCGTCAGCACGACGTCGGCGGACTCCTTCGACACCGCCGTCCCCGTGATCCCCATCGCCACGCCGATGTTCGCCTGCTTCAGCGCCGGCGCGTCGTTCACGCCGTCGCCCGTCATGGCGACGACCTTCCCCTGGGCCTGCAGCGCCCTCACCAGGCGGAGCTTGTGCTCCGGCGCCACGCGCGCGAACACGTTCGTCGACGCCGCCGCCGCGCGCAGCTCGTCGTCCGACAGCCGCGCGAGCTCCGTGCCGTTCATCGCCCGCCCGCCCTCGCTCACGAGCCCGAGCTGCTGGCCGATCGCCCGCGCGGTCGCCAGGTGGTCGCCCGTGATCATCTTCACCGTGATCCCGGCCTCATGGCACGCCTTGATCGCGTCGATCGCCTCCGGGCGCGGCGGGTCGATCATCCCCTCGAGGCCGAGGAGCGTGAACCCCTCCGCGAGGTGCGCCTCGTCGAGCGACGCGGCGCCGCGCTCCGCGGGCCGCGACGCGACCGCGAGCACCCGCATGCCCTGCGCCGCCATCCGCTCGACCTGCGCCATCGCCTGGGCCCGCTCCGCCTCGCCGATCGCGGCGCAGCCGAGCACCGCCTCGGGCGCCCCCTTCATGAAGATCACCCGCTCTCCGCCGGGCGCCTCGTGGAGCGTCGCCATGAGCTGCCGCTCGGACGAGAAGGGCACGGCGTCGATGCGGCGGTACTCCCGCCGCGTCCCGTCGACGTCCACGCCGAGCTTCTGCGCCGCGACCACGAGCGCGCCCTCGGTCGGATCGCCCTCGATGCCGCACGCCTCGCCGTCGCGCGTCATGCGCGCGTCGTTGCAGAGCAGCCCCGCGCGGAGCAGCGCGCGCGCCGCCTCGGGCACCTCGCCGGCCGACGCGCCGCCGCGGCGGAGCTCGCCGGCCGGGGCGTAGCCGACGCCGGTCACCTCGAGCGCCTCGCCGGACGCTCCGGCGGCCGGCGTCCACAGGGCGCGGACCGTCATCTCGTTGCGGGTCAGCGTCCCGGTCTTGTCGGAGCAGATGACGCCCGTGCTGCCCAGCGTCTCGACCGCGGGCAGCTTCCGGATCACCGCCCGGCGCCGCGCCATCCGCTGCACGCCGATGGCGAGCGAGATGGTGATGATCGCGGGCAGCCCCTCCGGGATCGCGGCGACCGCCAGCGAGATGCCGGCGAGCATCGCGTCGACCGGCGGGTAGCCCCGGAGCAGCGCGACCCCGACGATGAGCAGCGCGACCGCCACGATCGCGATCGTCAGCACGCGGCCCACCTTGGCCATCGAGCGCGTGAGCGGCGTCTCGATCTCGGTCGCCTCGTGGAGCATCGACGAGATGCGACCGAGCTCGGTCGCGGCGCCGGTGGAGATGACGACGGCGGTGCCCGTGCCGCTCGTCACGAGCGTCCCGCCGAAGGCGAGGTTCTTGCGGTCGCCGACGCCGGCGTCCTCGGGGACGACCGCGATGTGCTTGTCGGAAGGGACCGACTCGCCGGTGAGCGCCGACTCGTCCACGTGGAGGTTCTTCACCGAGAGCAGCCGCGCGTCGGCGGGGACCTTGTCGCCGGCCTCGAGCACCACCACGTCGCCGGGGACCACGTTCGCCGCGGGGATCACGCTCCGCTGGCCGCCGCGCACGACCGTGGCCGTCTGCGGCACCATGTCGACGAGCGCCTCGATCGCCTTGCCCGCGCGGAGCTCCTGCACGAAGCCGATGGCCGTGTTGAGCACGACGACGGCCAGCACGACCGCGCCGTCGATCGCCTCGCCCATCGCCATCGCGAGGGCCGCCGACGCGAGCAGCACGTAGATGAGCGGGTCGTTGATCTGACGGAAGAGCAGCTTGAGCGCGCTGTCGCCCTTGGCGCGCTGGATCACGTTGGGCCCGACCTCCTCGAGCCGCCGGGCGGCCTCGCCGTCTGCGAGGCCCGCCTCGGCGCTCTCGATCTTGGAGAGCGCATCGCCGGCAGACAGGTTGTGCCAGGCGATCGCGGCCGAGGGGGGGAGGACGCGTTGGGACATGGAGTCATCTCCTGCGGTGTGCAGACGCGCTGTGCGCGCCGCGCTCACCGGCTATGGCAGCCTCATGTCACGTGGTTCGCACGTGATTGCGGCGTTGTCGGCACGTCCCATGCCAGCGCAGCGCCGGGCTGTTCAGCATCGCGACCAGCTTCAACCTGGCGTCGCGCAGCACCTTTTCACCCCGGTGGGGAATTTTGCCCCGCTCCGGAAGCCGCGTTTTCCCGCGTCCGCTCCGGGTCGGAGCTCTTGGTTCCCGGGGCTAGCCGCGCGCGTAGGCGAAGGTTCCGTCGATGTTGAGCAGCCCCGTGGCCTGGACGAGCTCGGCCACGGTCACCCCGAAGCGCTGGACGAGCCGGTCGGCGACCTCGCGGCGGAGGATGTCCCTGCGGAAGACGCGCAGCGGGCGCGGGGCGAAGTACCCCTCCAGCTCCGCGAACGTCAGGCGCTGATACGCGGCGGTGCCGGGGATGGGGCGCCGCGAGACGACGTCGTAGAAGAAGAAGATGCCGCCCGGCCGGAGCAGGCGGAGCGCCTTGTCCATGAGCCCGCGCTTGAGCTCCGCGTTCGTGACCGACGACAGGACGGCGAACATCATCACCATGTCGAACGGGCCGCCGACGTCGGCCTGCAGGAAGTCGCCCGCGACGAAGCGGATGCCGGCGAAGCGCGAGCGCGCGAGCTCGGTCCGCTGGGAGACGAGGTCGATGCCGGTGAGGCGCGACGGATCCGCGCCGAGCTCGACCAGCCACGCCAGGTTGGAGCCCGACCCGCAGCCCACGTCGAGCACCGACATCCCGCGCAGGGCCTCGGGCGAGCGCACGCCGCACTCGACGAGCGCCTCGCGCACGCGGCGCTGCCGCTGCCGCGCGACGAGGTACGGGTGGGCGTTGAGCAGGCTCGCCCAGGGGTTCGCGGGCAGGAAGCGCTCGGTGTAGTGCCTGCTGATCGCCTCGAGATCCCGCTCGAAACCGCCGTCCTCGCCCATCGGCCCGCCTCCCTCTCCTGCCGGCGCGGCGCCGGCCTGCGCCGTCATGGCTGCCCCACCGCCCACCCCGGCAGGCGCAGGACCCCCCAGCGCACCGCCTTGAGCAGCCCGAGCGCCACCGTCTGCTCTGCCGTGAGCGGGCGCTGCGGCTTCCGCCGCGCGAGGTAGTCGTCGAGGTAGCGCAGGAACTCGGGATCCGGCTCCATGCCGCCGACCTCGCGCCGGATGCGCCGGTACTTGCGCGTCTTCCAGATGAAGTTCTCCCAGCTGTCGAAGTAGTCGTGCCGCATCAGGAGATCCGGCACGTAGACGACCCGCATGTCGGGGAACGCCTTGGCGATGCGGTAGACGAGGTAGACCCCCTCGGCGCCGTAGAACTGATCCGGAAAGCCCCCGGTCTCGAGGTAGACGCCGCGCCGGATCGCCATGTGCCCCTCGGTCGCGAGGACGTCGTCGATCACGTCGTCGCCGCGGTCGTAGTGCCCCGCGAGCGTGCAGAAGTAGGGGTGCTCCTTGGGGATGATCCGGCCGCGCATCGCCGCGATGCGCGCGTCCTGGAAGACGCGGCAGACGACCTCGACGAACGTCGGCGCGATCAGGCCGTCGTCGTCGATGAAGGCGACGTACTCGCCGCGCGCCCAGGCGATGGCCGCGTTGCGCGCGGCGTTCAGCGGGATGCCGTCGGTCAGGCGGAGCTCGACGTCGACGAGCGGCGCGGAGCGCGGCCTGAGGTGCTCGATGCCGCCGCTGTCGGCGAGCAGGATCTCGTACGGCACGTCGAGCGCCGCCGTCTGGCCGCGCGCGTGCTGGAGGCACTCGATGAGGTAGTCCTTCGCCTTGTACGAGATGATGATCAGCGTGAGCTTCGGCGACGGGACCTCGCGTCGCACGATGAGCTCCTTCACCTCGGGCGCGTACTTCGCGCGCCACGCCTCCTGGAGGGCGCGCTCGCCCTCGGGGAGCCCCGCTCGATCCTTGGGAAGATGGTCAGGCATCGCGGCTCGCATGCCACGGCGGCCGCCGCGCAGGCAAGGACGTCGAGCGGGCGCCGCTCGAGAAAGGTCGGCGCGGGTCGACGCCGCGCGCGGGGGCAACGCGAGGACGGACGGCGCCGCGCCCGCGCCGCGCGCGGCGTCAACCCGCGCCGCGCGCCGCGACCTCCTCGAAGAGGCGCGCGAGCGCGCCCGCCGCTGCGCGCGCGCTCAGCCCGGCGAGCGCCGCGCCGTCGGGCTCGACGAGCGGCCGCCCGGCCGCGCGCGCGTCGACGGCGTCCTCGATGCGGCGCTCGATCGCCGCGGCGTCGCCGGCCGCGTGCGTCCAGCCGAGGCGCGTCGCCTCGAGGATGCGCGCGACCTCGGGGGACGGCGAGACCGCGAGCACCGGCGCGCGCGCGAGGAGGTAGTCGTAGAGCTTGCCGGGCAGGAGGTACGGCTCGTCGCCGAAGCCGGTGAGCAGCGCGAGGTCGGCGCCCGCGACGAGGCCGAGCCCCTCGGCGTACGGCAGGACCGCGCGGTGCTCGAAGAGCCGCGACACGCCGAGCTCCTCGGCGAGGCGGAGATCGCTCCCCGCGACGCGCCCCAGGTTGAGCAGCCGGATCGCGCCCGGGCCGAGCGACCGCCGGCGCGCGACGGCCGCGAGCGCGCGGACGAACGGCGCGAGCGTGCGCTCGCTGTAGCAGTTGCCGAAGTGCACGAGCGTCACCGCCCCGTCGCGCCGCGGCGCGACCGCCGCGTCCGGATCGAAGCCGGTCCGGATCGACGCGACGCGGCGCGCGATGCCCCGCGCGGCGTACGCGTCGCGGGTCATCTCGGACGTCACCGTGAGCGCCGCGGCCGCGCCCACCGCGGCCCGCTCGACGAGCGCCACCGCGGCGCGGACCCACGCGGGCCGCGTCGCCATCACCGGACCGAACGACCACGGATCGCGGAAGTCGACGACGACCGGCCGGCCGACGGCCCTGCCGGCGAGCAGCCCCGCGAGCACCGTCTCCCAGGGCGCCCCGCTCGCGAAGATCACCTCGGCAGAGGCCTCGCGGGCGAGGCGCGCGATGCGGGCCGCGAGGGCCGGGATGAGGCCCGCGTCCGGGCCGATCACCCGGACGTAGCGGAGCTCGGCGGCGACGCGCGCGAGCCCCCTCCGGCGCGCGACCGGCAGCGGCGCCTCGGTCGGCGCCTCCACGGTGCCGTCGGAGCCGAGCGCGCGGCGCGGCATGCGCGCGAGCTCGGCGTCCGTGAGGTAGTCGCGGCGCACGTCGCACGCGGGCAGGTCGGCCTCCGCGAACGACGGATCCAGCCGCTCGCCGCGAGGCGGCTTCGCCGTGAGCACGGTCGTCGCCCAGCCGTGCTCCGGCAGAAATTTCGCGAAGCGGTACGCGCGCTTACCGCCGACGCTGAACCGCGGGGGAAAGTAGTAGCTCACGAGGAGCGCGCGCCTCATCGCCGCGCCTATATCACGGCCGAGCTGGGCCCCGCGCGCCCGCCGCGGGAGGCCGCTCCGCCCGCGCATGTGCTACCGAGCCGCCATGCGGGACGAGCAGCCCACCCCGGTCGAGCCGAGCGCGCCCCCGCGTGCGCCCGAGGCCGCGGGGGCCGCGCGGGTGGCCGACGACGCGCCGCCCCCCGCCGAGGCGCAGGGCGCGTCGCTCGCCGACCGGATCGGGATGATCGTCGGCGGGCAGTTCGTGAACACGCTCATCGTGCTCGTGCAGGGCGTCGTCGTGGTGCGGCTGCTCGGCAAGTCCGAGTACGGCGCGCTCGCCTTCGCGACGATGCTGTTCATGACGGGGCGCGATCTCGCGCAGCTCTACCTGCCGGAGTCGTTCCTCTATTTCGCGCCCAAGGTGACCCGCCCCGAGCTCAAGGGGCTGGTGCGGCAGAGCCTGCTGCTCCTGCTCGGCCTCGGGGCCCTCTCCGCGCTCGCCTTCGCGGCCTTCGCCCTCGTCCCCGGCGTCTTCCTCGACGTCCGCGAGGGCGCGGCGCCGCTCCTCCTGCTCATCGGCCTGATGAGCGTGATCGCCTACCCCGCGAGCGTCTTCGGCCCGCTCTTCATCGCCACGAACAACCACCGCAAGTCGGCGGGCGTCGCGCTGATCGTCACGCTCTCGACCGCTGCGGGCGCGATCGTCCCCGCCGCGCTCGGGTGCTCGGTGGCCTGGATCCTGGCCGCCCAGTGCGCGGCGCAGGCGCTCCGGCTCGGGCTCTCGTACCGGCTCTACGCGCGGCTGTTCGGGGACGTCGCGGCGGCCCCTTTCCCCGGCGGCGTCCGGGCCCAGCTCGCCTACGCGCTCCCGCTCTCGGTGACCCGCTTCGCCGGCCTCTTCAACCAGAAGCTCGACAAGTTCGTCATCGGTCTCTTCTTCAGCGCGGGCCTCTACGCCGAGTTCGCCGTCGGCTCGCAGGAGCTCCCGCTCGTCGGCGTCCTCGCCTACTCCGTCGCCTCCACGATGCTCCCGGACCTCGTCGCCCGCTTCGAGGGCGGGCCGACGCCCGCGCAGGGCGCGCGGGCCGCGATCGCGCTGTGGCACTCGGGGATCCGCAAGACGACCCTGATCATGCTCCCGGTGGCGGCGTTCCTCCTCCTGTTCGCCGAGCCGCTCATGCGCACCGTCTACGGCGACGCCTACGCCGGCGCCGCGGTCCCGTTCCGCATCTACTCCGCGCTCCTGCCGCTGCGCGTGACGGCGTACGCCATCGTGCTGATGGCGTTCGGCAAGACGTCGATGATCCTGCGGATCCAGGTGCTGTCCATGGTGTTCAACACCGCGGCGAACCTGGTCCTCCTCCCCACGCTCGGCATGGTCGGCGCGCCGCTCTCGGCCGTCCTGACCCAGGCGCTCGGGATCGTCGTCATGGTCGCGACCATCGCGCGCCTCTCCGGGGTCGGCCTGCGCGGCGTCTTCCCGTGGCGCCACTACGGGCGCGTCGCGGCCACCGCGCTCGTCGCCGCGGCGCCGCTCACCGCGTTCCTCGTCACGGGCGCGGTCGACGAGCGCCCCGCGCTCTGCCTCGCGCTCGGCGCCCCCCTCTACGCGGGGCTCTACCTCGTGGCCGCGTGGGTCACCGGCGTGCTCGCCCCCGAGGACCGCGCGTTCGTCGCGCGCTGGCTCCGCCTCGAGCCGCTGCGCAGCCGCCATGGCTGACGCGCCCGCGAGCTCGGCGCCCTCCCCGCGCGGCGGGCTTGAGGTCGATGACCGCCGCCACCATCCATCCACGATGCTCCCCGCAGGGCGAACATGGCGAACATGACCGGCGCCGCCGCGACCAGCCTCTGCCACATCCCCTCGAGGCGATCGGCGCGCGCGCGACGACCACCGCTGCGGGCCTCGACGACGAGGCTCGGGCGATCGACCTGGCCGCTCGAACCACGGTTCCCCACGTTCGCTGTCTCGGGCGGCAAACAGCGGATCCGGACGTGGGATCCGCGCAGACAGTCAGGAGTTGCGGGCAGCCTGGAAAGGCTGGCAGTCGTCCGACGGCCCCTCTCGCGGCTCCCGGCTTCGTGTGGATTTCCCGCCGATCGGTGTTCTAGGCTTACTCGCCGGCCTCATCGGCGCCTTGTGCGATGGAGACGACCATGAGCGAAGACCAGGAAGCCGGATTCGTCCTCCGGGTCATCTCGGGCCCCCTGGCCGGACAGACCGCGCACATCCCTGGCGACCGTCCGCTGCTCGTCGGCCGCGCGCCCGAATCGGATCTCTCCATCTCGAGCGACGGCGAGCTCTCTGCCCTGCATTTCTCGGTGGAGCAGATCGACGGCAGCTACCTGCTCCGCGACCTGGGGAGCCGCAACGGCACGCAGGTCAACCGCGAGCGCGCGCGCGAGGTGTCGCTCCGGGACGGCGACGAGATCCGCGCGGGGGCGACCCTCTTCACGGTGGTGCGCCACGAGCCGAGCCGCCGCTATGCGCCGACCGAGCCGGCCCCGCCCTCGCGGCGGGCGCGGACCGAGCCCGTCCCGTCCTCGCGGCGGGCGCGGAGGACCGGGATCCCCGCGACGGGCTCGCCGTTCACCGCGTCGGCGCGGGCGCGGCTGCGGCAGGAGCGCTCGCCGCTCTTCGCGGTGGTCGACGCCGCCCGCGATCCGCGCATCCGGCTGCTCCTCGGCGAGGCGGGCGAGCAGACCGCCTCGCTCTACACCGGCTTCCAGGGCGAGATCCTCGCGGACGTCGGCCCCACGCTCGTGCACCTCCCGCCGGGGTCGACCCTGCTCGACGCGCTCGTCGACTGCGGCTGGGGCGACAGCTGGGGCGTCTTCCTGACGAGCAACCGCCCGTTCGGCGACGTGCGGAAGCACCTCCGCCGGTTCCTCCTGGTCGAGAGCGGCACGGGCAAGCAGCAGTACTTCCGGTTCTACGACCCGCGGGTGCTCCGCGGCTTCTTGCCCACGTGCGGTCCGCGCAAGATCGAGGCGCTGTTCGAGGAGATCGAGGCCTTCGCGATGGAGGCCGAGGATCCGGGCAAGCTGCTGCGCTTCACCGCGCAGGGCGGCAAGGCGATCCGCGAGGAGTCGGCGCTCGAGCGAGAGAGCTGAGGGCGGCGGGGGGCCGGGCGTTCAGCGCGGCGCGCCCCCGTCCTGAGCGGGCAGGTCCCAGGCGATCACGCGCAGGAGCTCCGCCACGCTGAACGCCTGAGCGAAGCTGCCGCCGGGGTGGTGCGGCGCCTCGCCGGACGCGACCTCGGGCACCTGGCCGAGCGCGATCTCGTTCGCGGCCGCCGACGTCACCAGCCTGTGGAGCAGCGGGATGACGTGCTCCCCGAGCGTGGAGAAGTGCCGGGCGGCGCGCGCGTAGAACCCGAGCAGAAACGGCCAGACCGTGCCCTGGTGATAGGCGGTGTCCCGCGCCTCGGGGCCCCCCTGGTACCGGGGCACGTAGGCCGGATCGGCGGGCGAGAGCGTCCGCACGCCGGCGGGGGTCACGAGCTCCAGGCGGGCCCGCTCGAGCAGCGCCGAGGCCTGCTCCGGCGTGAAGCAGGCGGGATCCACGGCCACGGCGATCACCGCGTTGGGGCGGATCGACGCGTCGCGGAACGCGCCCTCCCCCTCCGCGTCCTCCGAGACGACGTCGTACGGGTAGCTGGTCTCCTCGCACCAGAAGCGGGCGGCGAAGCCCCGGCGCGCCGCGCTCGCGGCCGCCTCCGCGCGCTCCGCGAGGCGATCGTCGCCGGCGGCCCGCGCGAGGCGCGCGAGCGTCTCCGAGCCCTTCGCCCACAGCGCCGTGAGCTCGACCGGGCAGCCCGCGCGCGGGGTGACCGCGCGGCCCGCGACGCGCGCGTCCATCCACGTGAGCCCGTCGATCGCGCCCTCGCCGCGGCGGCCCGCGGCGAAGAGGCCGTCGGCCGTGACGTGGATGCCGTTGCGGGTCCCGCGCAGGGCGGCATCGAAGGCGTCACGAAGCGCGGCGAGCAGCTCGCCCGTGACGAACGGGTGCGCGTCGCCGATCGCGTCGGCGAGCAGGCGGGCCGCCTCGAACAGCCAGAGGGTGGCGTCCGCCGCGTGGAAATCCGGGGGCTCGCCCGCGTCGGGCAGCCGGTTCGGCACGAGGCCGTCCTGCATGGAGTCGATGATGGCGCGGAGGACGCGGATCGCCCCCTCGGTCTTGCGCGGCACGAGGTAGAGGCCGGGCAGGGAGATGAGCGCGTCGCGGCCCCACACCTCGAACCACGGGTAGCCCGCGATGACGCCGGGCCGCGCGGCCGCGTCGGCGCGGAACGCCTCGGCGGCGATGCAGAGCCGCCGCTCCAGGAGCGGCCGCCGGGGCCCCGGGTCCTCGGCGCGGATCGCCGCGCTCGCCGCGGCGAGCAGGTTCTCCGGCTCGTCCTCGGGCAGCGCGCCGACCGCCACGAGCAGGTGCACGGGCTCGGGGCCGATCACCGTCTCGAAGTGGCCCGGCGTCCAGAGGTCCTCGAGGAAATCGAGGCCGCGATCCTGCTCGCCGAGGTACTCGAAGCGGCGCCACCAGTCCTGCGAGCCGACGAACGTGCCCTGGTAGCGGAAGCAGATCCGCGGCAGCGCGCGGTTCGGCTGCACCCGGACCTCGCCGATCGAGGGGCTCGGTCGCCCCGAGCCGGCCTCGCCGCGCGCGGCGCCGGCGCGCAGCTCGACCTTCTGGGAGATGCCGCCGTTCTCGCGGAGCAGCTGGTGCATGTGGCGCGCGGCGAGGAGCGGGCGCAGCGTCAGCATCACCGGATCCGCCCCGCTCCAGGCGTAGCGCAGGACGGCGGCGTTCTCGCCGCGCACGAGGCCGAGCGTCACCTCGAGCTCGCCGCCCGGGAGGGCGTACGCCCAGCGCGGGAGCGGATCCTGATCGAAGCGCTCGAGGTAGAACGAGCCGTTCTCCGGGTCGATGCCCGGGAACTGGTGCTTGGCGAGGTCCCACCGCGGCCACGCCGCCCGGCGCTCGGTCGGGGCGCCCTGCTGCCGGATCGGGCGGACGCTGGCGTCGACGTGCGAGAGCATCACGTGCCGGCGCCGCGGCGGGTCGAGCGCCGCGACGAGCAGCCCGTGGTAGCGGCGCGTGTGCATGCCGGCGATCGTCGAGCTCGCGAAGGCGCCCGCCCCGTTCGTGTGCAGCCACTCCTTGCGCGCGATCGAGAGCTGGCCGCGCACCTCGACGTGGGGCCAGGGAGACGCGTGCTCCAGCGCGGCGCCCTGGGCGCGCGAGGCCGCGGGCGCGGACGCGAAGGCTTCGTGAGGCGGAGCGTACCTCCGGGATCCGTCAGAGCTCATCGACCGCCGGTGGCCTTCCTGAGCGAGTCCTCGGCGGCGGCGCGCATCACCTCGACCGGCGCCGGGAGGCCGGTCCAGAGCGTGAAGGACTGCGCCGCCTGGCCGACCAGCATGCCGAGCCCGTCGGACGCGCGGAGCCCTCGCTCGCGCGCCATGCGGAGGAACGGCGTCACCGGCGGGTTGTAGACGACGTCGTAGAGGCAGGCGCTCGGCGAGAGCGAGTCCCACGGGATGATGCGGGTGACCTCCTCGCCCGGCGGCCCCCCGAGCATGCCGGCGCTCGTGGCCTGGATGATCAGGTCGGCGGCGACGGCGAACTCGCTCCAGTTGAGCCGCAGCGCCACCGAGGACTTGCTGCTGATCGACCGCTCGGTCGGGATCGGCCAGGGCGCCGTGAGCGCGCCGAGCTCGGACGCGCGCTGCCCCGCGGGCGACTCCAGCATCTCCTCGGTGCTCGTCCACGACCGGGTCGTCACGCTGATGAGGTGATAGCCGAGCATCTTGCAGGCGGCGATCGCCGCGAACGCCGCGCCGCCCGCCCCGATGATCAGCGCGCGCTGGCGCGGGCTCGAGAGCGCGCCGCCCCGCCCCGCCGGATCGTCGCCCCGGGGCGGGGCGGATCGCAGGAGGAGGTCGAGCTCGTCGCGGAGCGCGATCACGTCGGTGTTGTGCGCGGTCACGCGCCGCGGCTCGGCCGCGCAGAGGACGTTCGCGACGCCGACGTCGGCCGCGCTCGAGTCCACGTCGTCGACCATCGACATGAT
Organism: Sorangium cellulosum So0157-2; assembly: GCF_000418325.1. Taxonomy (GTDB): domain Bacteria; phylum Myxococcota_A; class Polyangia; order Polyangiales; family Polyangiaceae; genus Sorangium; species Sorangium cellulosum_D. The sequence goes on along the minus strand of NC_021658.1, from coordinate 4,154,710 downwards.
CGCGCGCTTGTGCGGGATGGTGACGTTCGCGCCCGCGATGAGGCCGCTCCGGATGTCGCTGACGAAGCGCGCGAGCTCCGCGCCGGTGGGCACGTCGAACGCGCTGTAGATGTGGGGCAGCTGGTGGGCCCGAAACGCGGCCGAGTGCATGGCCGGCGAGACCGAGTGGCCCACCGGGTGCCCGACCAGACCGAACATTCGCCGCTCAGGGTTCGACATGACGCCTCTCCTCCGGGCCGGCCTCCGCTCCGCCCTGCCCCGCCGAGACCTGGCCCGAGACGCCCGCGCGGCCGAAGGCCGGGGCGCGCTCGTCGGCCGCGAAGCCGAGCCCGAGCTGCTCGCACGCGGGCGCGCCGGGCTGCGCCCTGCGCCTCGGCGCGCGGCCGGCCGCCGGGGCGCGCGACCCGCCGCTCTGGCGCGCGGGCGGGGCGGGCGCCGCCGCCTCGGCCGGCGCGGGCGCCGCGGCCTCGGCCGGCGCGGGCGCCGCGGGCGCTGGGGGCGCGCCGCGCTCGACGAGCGGCTCGTCCGGCCCCGCGGTGGCCACGACCCGCGCGAGCAGCGCGCCGTGGTGCACGCGCACCGTGATGGGATCGCCCGGCGCGACCTCGCGGTGATCGCGGACCGCGCGGCCCGACGGGTCGGTCGCGATGGCGTAGCCGCGCGCGAGCACGCGGAGCGGCGACATCGCCTCGAGCCGGGCGACGTCGCTCGCGAAGCCCTCCCGGAGCAGGGCGACGTGGCGGCGCGCGGCGGCGGAGAGGCGCACCGACAGCGGCCTGAGCGCGCCGCGCGCGCCGGCGAGCACCGCGCGCGGGTGGCGCGCGGCGAGCCTGCGCTCGAGGCGCTGGAGCCCGGCGCGGTCCTCCACGAGGATCCGCTCCATCCGGCGCCGGAGCCTCGCGACGGCGTCGTCGATCCGCTGCTGCGGCTCGGCCAGGATCTGCGCGGGCGAGCCGAGGCGGGCGCGCTGCCGGTCGACGTCGGCCCGCGCGGCCCTGAGCCGGTGGGCGATCGCGCGGCGCATGCGGGCCTCGAGGTGCTCCAGCGCCGCGCGGCGCGCGGCCGCGTCCGCGACGAGCATCTCCGCCGCCTGCGACGGGGTGGCGGCGCGCGCGTCGGCGGCGAGGTCGGTCAGCGCGACGTCGATCTCGTGCCCGACCGCGCTCACGATCGGCACGCGCGCGGCCGCCACCTTCCGGACGACGATCTCCTCGTTGAACGCGCTGAGGTCGTCGGCGGAGCCGCCCCCGCGCCCCACGATGATCACCTCGATGCCCGGGAACTCCTCGAGCAGCGCGATCGCGCGGACGATCCGCTGCCCCGCGCCGGCGCCCTGCACCGGCGTGCGCGCGAGGATCAGCCGGGCGCCGCCGCGGCGGAACGCGACGGTCACGATGTCGTGGATCGCCGCCCCGTCGCCGCTCGTGACGACGCCGATGATCTGCGGATCGACCGGCAGCTTGCGCTTGCGCTCCGGCGCGAAGAGCCCCTCGGCGGCGAGCTTCTCCTTGAGGCGGAAGAGCGCCTCGAGGAGCGCGCCGCGGCCGGCGAGGCGCGCGTCGTCCGCGCAGAACTGGAGCCGGCCGCGCGGCACGTAGACCGTCGCGCGGCCCGTGAGCACGACGCGGGCGCCGTCGGCGAGCAGCTTGCGCGCGCGCGGCGCGGCGGTCCGGTACATCACGCAGTCGATCGCCGCCTCCTCGCTCTCGTCCTTGAGCGTGAAGTAGGCGTGGCCGCTGCCCACGACGCGCAGGCCCGAGATCTCGCCCTCGACGCGCACGTCGGCCGTCGAGCCCTCGAGGATCCGCTTCAGCCGGCGATCCAGCTCCGCGACCGAGACCACCTCCGGCTCGGCGCCCCGCTGCCGGCGCGAGGTCGGCGGGCTCGTGAGCTCGCGAGGCTCGGCGGCGGGAGGGGCCGCAAACGAGAGCTCGGGCGGGATATCGCGGCGCTGCACAGGGCAGACCTACCCTTTTGCTCGGCCTGGGGAAAGACTCTCGCGGGCCTGATCCCGCGTCGGGCCGCGACGAAGAACGCGCGGCTCCAGGTGGAGCACCCCGCCGCCGAGTGGACGACCGGCGCCTGGATCGCGCGGCGTCATCCCGCGCGTACGGCCGGCTGCTGCCGAGCACGCCGTCGCGGGCATCCGGATGAGCCTCGCCTTTGACGGGATCTCCTCTCGCGCCCTGAGTTCCAGGCCGCTCGCCGGCGACGCGGGCTCCGCCGACGAGCCCCCGCGGAGCGCTGCGGCGACCGCCGCGGAGCGCTGCGGCGACCACCGCCGTACCGTGAGGACGAGGCCTCGCTCGTCGCCGCGCTCGCCGTCGGGGCTGCAGGCCGAGCCCCCGCCTGCTCGCCCAGCGGCCCTCGATTGCCTCACCGCGACGCTCGCGGCGGGTCGCCCATCACGTTCAGGCGAAGCCCGCGCGGGAGCCCTGCGATGCCTCCCGGCCGTCAGGCGGCGCCGGGGCCCTGCGACCGGAGCGCAGCCTGCGGCGCGCAGCCCGCGGCGCCTTCCCGGCGCCGCTCCGAGGCGGTGCCTCCGGCCGGCGCGCCGCCTACGCGGCGCGTCGCACCAAAGTCTCTCTCGCTCCGGCCCCGCTCGATGCTATTCTACGCCGAACTTTCGGCTGGGGTGGAGGTGCGATGGGACGCGAGGCGAAGGGCCAGAAGGACCCTCTTGGGTCCGTCGCCACGCTCCCACCGATCGAGGCCCGCGCGCAAGAGCCTCCGCCTGCCACAGGCTGGCCGTCCGCTCCGCTCGCGGGCCAGCCAGCAAGCGATGAGGCCGTGACGCCTCCCCCCGAGCCGCGGTGGTTCGACGCCACCGCTCCCGAGCTCTCGCCGGCGCGGGGCGCAGGCGCTCGACGGCTCTGGTCGATCCCGCTCCTCGTGGCCGCGCTCGTGCTGGTCGCGACCGCGCGCAGCGTGACGGTCCGCGCGCTCTTGCCGGTCGCGCTCGTCGCGGCGGCGGGGGCGCTGCTCGCGCGGGGGCGGCGGCACCTCCTGCCGGCGGCGCCGGCGAGCCGGCGCGGGCTGAGCCTCGACGGCGACCGGCTGCTCCTCCGCGGCAAGGGCGGCGCCGGGGAGCACGTGCTGCTCACGACCCGCGAGCGGTTCGGCGTGACGCTCCTCGCGACGCCGCGCCGCGATCGCATCGTCGCCCTGCTCACCTCCAGCGCCGGGATGTCCTCCGTCGGGGCCAGCTTCGACGGCCCCGCGCGCCGCGCCTTCGCCGCGCTGCTCGACCGCGCGTCCGTCGTGGGCTCCGACGAGGTCGGGCTCGAGGCGATCGGCCCGGACGGCGAGCCGATCTCGCTCGGCCCCGCGGTGCTCGCCGCGCTCCTCGACGAGCTCACGGAGCGCTCGCCCGGGTGCCTCGATCGCTTCCTCCTGACCGACGCGCGCGGCGCGACGCTCAGCCTCGACAGCCGGGAGCTCCGCGCCGGCGGCCGCGTCTTCGATCTGACCGCGCCGCTCGAGTGGCGCGCGTTCGTCTTCCAGGAGGCGCTCGGCCAAGCGGTCGCGGTGTACCAGGGGACGTGGGTGCGCCAGGGCACGAGCGAGATCTTCCTCGTCTGCTTGCTCCCTGCCATGACGCCGTCGCTCGACGGGCTGGGCGCGTCGCCCGGCCCGCTCGATCGCGGCGCGCTCCGCGATCTCCGGCTCATGCAGGGCGCCCCGGAGAGCCCCCCGCCCCCCGAACAGCGCGTCGCCATCGATCGCCTGCTGATGGTCCCGATCCGCTCCGCGCTGGACAAAGCGCCCCGGCCCGCCGCGCAGACGCACCGCGCGCGCGCATGAGGGCGGCGCCAGGCGCGCCCTGACGGCGCGTACGGCGCGATGGACACGGCGTGCGTGCCGCGTCCCAACGTCCCGATGCGAGCGCGCCAGAGCGTCGGCCTTCGCTTGACGCGCGCGTGCGGGCACGGGTAAACCGCGCACGGTACCGAGACGTTCACGTCACCACGTCCCCTACGAGATCCGGAGGCGATCCATGGCCGTCGATATCCAGAGACTGTTCAACGAAGAGCTCCCTGCTGCCCTGGCGAAGCATTCCGACGCGGCCAAGCAGATCGGCGGGAAGTACCAGATCAACGTGACCGGCGAGGGCGGCGGCGAGTGGCTGATCGACCTGTCCGACACCGGGCCGAAGCTCGCTTCGGGCAACCCGGGCGGCGCGGACGTCACGATCTCGCTCACGAGCGAGGACTTCCAGAAGCTGTACGAGAACCCGCAGGCCAACTCGATGCAGCTCTACTTCGCGGGCAAGCTGAAGGTCGCGGGCAACCAGATGCTCGCGATGAAGCTCCCGAAGCTCTTCCAGCTCAGCGCCGGCTGATCCCGGCGCCGGAGGCGCCCCGACTCCCCGGCGCCGGCGACGAGCCTCTCTCGGATCGCAGCCCTGCGATCACCTCTCTGATCTCTCGGAGCCCGCTTCACGCCGCGCGCGCGGCCGGCGTCCCTTCTCTTCCCGCTCGATCCTCGACCCCTCTCGCGCCACGACAGGGAGGCCTCCATGCGCCCGCTCACCGATACGCGCGTCCTCGATCTCTCGAGGCTCCTGCCGGGCCCCTTCGCGACCCTGGTCCTGGCGGATCTCGGCGCGACGGTGGACAAGGTCGAGGGCGTCGCCGGCGGCGACCTGCTGCGCGAGCTCCCGCCGCAGATCGCCGGTGAATCCGCGGCGTTCCAGCTCTTGAACCGCGGCAAGCGCAGCGCCCAGCTCGATCTGAAGAAGCCCGAGGGGCGCGACGCCTTCCGCCGGCTCGCCGCGACGTACGACGTGCTCTTCGATCAGTTCCGCCCGGGCGTGCTCGAGCGGCTCGGGCTCGGCCACGCGGCGCTCCGCGCGGACAACCCGCGGCTCATCGTCTGCGCGCTGACCGGCTACGGCCAGACGGGCAGCCTGTCGGCGCGCGCGGGGCACGATCTGAACTACGTCGCGCGGGCGGGCGTCCTCGGCGCCCAGGGGCCCGCCGAGGGCCCGCCGCAGGTGCCGGGCTTCCAGGTCGCCGACGTGAGCGGCGGGATGTGGTGCGCGATCGCCATCCTCGCGGCGCTGCGCGAGCGGGACCGGACCGGGCGGGGCGCGGTGCTGGACATCGCCATGACCGACGGCGTGCTCGGCTTCGCCCTCCCCACGCTCGCCGCGGCGCTCGCGGGCGGCGACCCGGCGCTCCGCGGGCAGGACGCCGCGGAGAGCGCGCGCGCGGCGGGCGACGCGCCGCTCACCGGGGGGCTCGCGCCGTACAACACCTACCTCTCGAAGGACGGTCACGCGATGGCGCTCGCCGCGCTGGAGCCGAAGTTCTGGCGCGCGTTCTGCGAGGGCGCGGGGATCGAGCCCGATCCGAGCGCGCTCGTCCCCGGACCGCACCAGGCCGGGCTCAAGCGCGAGCTCGCCGCGGTCTTCCGGCAGAGGACGCGCGCGGAGTGGGAGGCGCTCGCCGCCGAGCGCGACTGCTGCCTCGAGCCGGTGCTCGATCCGCGGAGCGCCCCGTCCGATCCCCACCTCGCGTCGCGCGATCTCCTGTTCGAGATCGCCTCGCCGCGCGGCCCTGTCCCGCAGCTCAGGACGCCCGTCACGCCGGCGGGCGCCGCGTTCGCGCCGGCGCCTCGCGCCGGGGAGCACACGCGCGCCGTGCTGCGCGACGCGGGCTTCTCGGACGGGGAGATCGACGCGCTGGTCCGCGCCGGCGCGGCGCGCGAGGCGGGCTGACGTCAGATCTTCTTCAGCTCGTCCACGAACTCCCAGTCGGCGATGAGGTGCTTCTTCAGCAACAGCGACAGGAGCGCGGCGAACATCGCCTCCCAGCGCACGTTGTTGCCGAGGATCTCGCTCGCGTCGGCGCCGTGCGAGACGGCGCGGAGCGCGGAGACGAGATCGCGCGCCGTGAGGCCCGGATCGTCCGCGGCGGGCGCGGGCGGCGGCTCGGACTGGGCAGCCGCCCGCGCCGCCGGGGCCGGCTGCTGCCGCTGCTGGGCCTTGGTCCCGCGCGCGGGGAGCGTGATCGTCGTCCCGTCGAGGAGCGTGAGCGACACCATCCGCCGGCGACCGCGGCCTTGCGGCGCGGGGATGTTGCGCACCTCGCGCTCGCTCGGGGGCTCGTCGCCGTAGTCCGGGGCGCTCTCCGCGGCGGTGCGCGCGGCGCTCTCTGGAGCGCTGCGCGCGGCGGTCTCCGCGGCGGCGCGCGCGGCGCTGGCGCGCCCGAGCACGGCGCCGAGGAGCGCGGCGGCCGGCGTGCTCGACGTGGGCGGCGCCTCCGTGCTGGGCGCCGCTTCGCTGGCGGGCGGCGTCAGCGGCCCCGGCGCCGAGCTCGGGCGCAGCGTCTTCCGGCGCTCCGACGGCGCGGCCTGCGCCGGCTGCGCGGCCTGCGCCGGCTGCGCGGATTGCGCGGCCTGCGCCGCCGCGAGCAGCTCGGGCGACGGCGCGACCTTCAGCGTCGGACGCGAGCGCTGCTCGTCAGGACGGCCGCGGATCTGCCGCTCCTCCGGCCGCCCGCGCGCCTCCCGCTCCGCCGGCCGCGCCGCGGGGCGAGGCGCCTCCCAGGCGAGCTCGTCGTCGATGACGCCCATGTCGCTGGCGTCGACCTCGGAGGTCTCGATCGCCGGCACCGCGTCGTCGACCAGCCTCGCCCCGGAGCGGAGCGCGGGCCTCGTCAGCAGCAACGGCTCCGGCGTCGACGAGACCTCCTCCGAGTGCCTGGCGGTCTCCGGCGCGCCGAGCTCGGAGGACGGCGGCGGATCGACCGGGCGCGCCCGCGACTGCGGCTCGGTCGCCTGGGCCCGCTGCGCGGGCGCCGGCGGCGGCGCGGAGCGAGCGCGCGCCCCGTAATAGACCCGGATCGCGTTCCGGATGTCGCTCGGCGGCGCGATCATCGCGCGCACCGGCAAGCCCGAGAACGCCATGCACTCCTTCATGCCGTCCTCGTTCGTCGGATCGTCCATCGCGACGTAGAGCGTCTCGCCCTGGTTGCGAACGTGGCGGACGTAGATCGGCACGAGGCAGTAACGCTCGGCCACGTCGTGCGGGACGAGGTTGAGCAGCTGCCGCGAGAACTCGATGTGCAGCAGCGACACCCAGGGAACAGCGAGCTGGTGCGATAGGATCTGCGTCAGCTGGGTTTCGTTGATGAGACCTTGCTCGACGAGGAGCGTCCCCAACCGCCGGCCGTCCGTGCGCTGCAGCTCCAGGGTCCTCTCGAGGGCGTCCTGGGTGATCATCCGCGCGTCGACCAGGAGCTGACCGAGACGTAGGCGAGGCGTAACCATCGCGCCCGAGGTTACCCCAAGTGGGATCCAGGACCTAACAGACGGCAGGACGAGCCCCCCCCGCCCCCCTCCGGCCGAGGCCCCGGGGGCCGAGGGAGACCTCGACTCCAATCGCTATCCCGAACGTGGTAAGGTCCCGCGCGTGTCCACAGTGGTCTGCCCGCAATGCGCGAATCCGTGCGAGCAGGCGCACAAATTCTGCCCGGTGTGCGGTTTCCCCATCTCGGAGTTCAACCGGACCTCCGACGACCCGCTGATCGGGACGACGCTCCCGGGCAACTACGTGATCCTGGAGCTCGTCGGCGTGGGCGGCATGGGCCGCGTGTACAGGGCCGAGCAGAAGGCCCTGGGGCGCACCGTGGCCGTCAAGATCATCCACCCCCACCTCCTCGGGGACGAGAGCGCGTCGGTCCGGTTCATCACCGAGGCGCGCGCCGCGAGCCGCCTGAACCACCCGAACTCGGTCGGGGTCATCGACTTCGGCAAGAACGGCGGGCAGCTCTACCTCGTCATGGAGTTCCTGCGCGGGCGCGACCTCGCCCGCGTCGTCTACGAGGACGGCCCGCTCCCCTTCCGCCGCATCGTCGACATCCTCTGCCAGGTGCTCGCGGCGCTCGCCGAGGCGCACCACCTCGGCATCATCCACCGCGATCTCAAGCCCGAGAACATCGTGCTCGAGCCGATGCGCTCGGGCGGCGACTTCGTGAAGGTCGTCGACTTCGGCCTCGCGAAGATGAAGGCGGAGGTCGCGACGACGAACATCACGAGCCCCGGCATCGTCTGCGGGACCCCGGACTACATGGCCCCCGAGCAGGGGCGCGGCGATCCGATCGACGCGCGGAGCGACCTGTACGCGTGCGGCGTCATCCTGTTCCAGCTGCTCACCGGCCGGCTCCCCTTCGAGGCCGAGTCGCCGACGCAGGTCGTGCTGATGCACCTCTCCTTGCCGCCGCCCGACCCCGCCCTGGTCGCGCCGGAGCGCGAGATCCCCGAGCCGCTCGTCGAGGTCACCCTGCGGGCGCTCGAGAAGGACGCGGCGCGGCGCTACCAGACCGCCGACGAGTTCTCGGCCGCGCTGCGCGGCGCGGTCGGCACGTTCGACACGCCCTCCGGCCGCTTCTCGTTCGCCGAGGCGACCGTCATCTGCGCCTCGTGCCGCGCCATCGTGCCGCGCGGCCAGAAGTTCTGCGGCGAGTGCGGCGCCAGGATCGCGCAGGCGCACGCGCCCGCTCCGGCGCCGCGCGCCGCGCCGGGCGCGGCGCCCCAGGCCGCGCGGCGCGATCGCGCGACGTCGGCCCCCCCGCTCCCGCTGCCGTTCGCGGCGCGCGAGGAGGATCTCGCGTGGCTCGACGCCTGCCTCGCCGAGGTCGAGGGCTCGGTCGTCGCCGCGCGCATCGTCGGCGAGCACGGCGTCGGCAAGACCCGGCTCCTCCGCGAGTTCCTCGACGTCGCCGCGAGCCGGGGCGACATCGTGATCCAGACCGGCCCGGACCCGTGGGGCGCCGAGGTCGGCTACTACGCGCTCCGCTGGGCGATCGCCGGGCTCGCCGAGCTCCCGCACGACGGCGGCAACGCGTCGAACTGGAACGGCGCGACGCCGGAGGCGCGGCGCGGGCTGCTCGAGATCTTCGGCAAGGGCGACCGCGCGGCCGACGTGCGCAGGCACGCCTGGAACAAGCCGGCCGCGGGCGGCCTGTCGCCCGACGATCGGCGCTTCATCGCCGCGGAGGCGCTGCGCTGGGCGCTCTCGCGCGCGCAGCAGTCCGCCTTCCCGCACCGGGTCCTGCTCGCGATCGACGACCTGCACGCCGTCGACGGCGCGAGCCGGAACGCGTTCGCCGACGTGATCGCGGAGCCGCCGCTCGCGGCGCTGCTCATCGTCGCGAGCCACACGCCCGGCTTCGAGCCGGGGTGGGGCGGGGCCGTGCGCGCGCTCGGCGGCCTGCCGAAGGACATCGCGCTCTCGCTCCTCCGGAGCAGCGTGAGCCTCGATCACCGCGCCGCCCGCAAGACGCCGCAGAGCACGGGCGGGGCGCGGCCGTCGCCGCGGCGCGATCCCTCGGACGGCGCCACCGCCGATCACGTCGCGCTGGGCCTGCCGCCGAGCGCGGCGACCCCGGCCGGCCTCGGCGGCGACGCCGCGACGGTGCCGCCGCTCTACATCGACCAGCTGGTCCGCTACACCCTCGAGGGCGGCAGCGATCCGCCCGCGCGCATGGCGGACCTCGTCGCCGCGCGCATCGAGCGGCTGCCGCAGGACGCGCGCCGCACGCTGCAGGCGCTCGCGGTCATCGGGGACGCGGCGGACCGGGCCACGCTGCAGCGCCTCTTGCCGGACATCCGCGCCTTCGACGAGCTGCTCAACAAGCTCGCGGCGGCGGGGATGATCGAGGAGCACTCGAGCGGCATCCGCACCGCGCACCCGCTGCTCCGCGACGTGACGCTCGCGACGATCCCGGCCGGCGTCCGGCGCGACCTGCACGCCAAGGCGACGTTCGACAGCGCGGGCGATCCGCTCGCGCTGCCGCTCGAGGTGCAGGCGATCCACGCCTACCACGCGCAGAACGCGTTCGTCGCGCTGATGCTGCTCGAGCAGGCGGCGGATCGGTCGGCCGCGCGCGGGGACACGGCCGGCAGCGTGCTCGCGCTGCGCCGCGGCCTCGACCTGGCGCGGCGCGAGATCTTCCGCGGCGAGCTCGACGATCCGGTGCGCGCCGTCCTCATCTTCAGCCGCAAGCTCGGCGAGGCGCTCGCGCGCGCCGGCGATCTCACCGACGCCGACGGCGTGCTGCGCGAGGCGCTCGACCTCGCCGGCCCCGGCGGCCCCGACCGCGCGCTCGTCCTGGGCGCGCTCGCGCACGTGGCGCACCAGCGCGAGCGCACCAGCGAGGCGTCGATGTACCTCCGTGAGGCGATGGACCTCGCCCGGCAGAGCGCCGACAGCGACGTGGTGCAGTCGCTCGACAAGATGCGGCGCGAGTGGATGGCGCGCTGAGCGAGAGATGGTGAGCGGCGAGGAGCGAGCGCAAGGGCCCCGAACTCCGGCGAACGCAGCGGCGCCTGCGGTGCGCGCGCCGTTCGTCGCGCGGTGGGACCTCGACAAGACCTACCTCAGGACGGACTTCGACACGCTGCGCGATCTCGTGCGGACCGCGATCGAGCGGCCCGACCAGAAGCGCACCGTGCCGGGCGCCGGGTCGCTCCTGCGCGAGCTCGGCCGCGCGGGCGTCGAGACGCACATCCTCTCGGGCAGCCCGGAGCAGCTCCGCTCCCGCATCGAGCAGAAGCTGCGGCTCGACGGCGCGCGGTGGGCGTCGCTCACGCTGAAGCCCAACCTGCAGAACATCCTCCGGCTGCGCTTCCGCGCGCTGCGCGGCCAGCTCGGCTACAAGCTGCCCGCGCTGCTCCAGCGGCGCTGCGAGCTCCCGAGCCAGCGCGACGCGAGCGGCGCGCTGATCCGCGAGGTGCTCCTCGGCGACGACGCCGAGGCCGACGCGTTCGTCTACTCGCTGTACGCCGACGTCTGCGAGGGGCGGGTCACCCCGCTGGAGCTCGGCGAGGTGATGCGGCTCGGCCACGCCTACGACGACACCATCCTCGACGCGCTCCGGTTCGCGAGCTACGTCGAGAAGGGCCCCGTCGTCGAGCGCATCCTGATCCACCTCGATCGGCAGTCATCTCCCTCGGATTTCCGGATCTTCGGCGACCGGGTCGTCCCCTTCTACAACTACCTGCAGGCGGCCTTCGTGCTCCACGAGGACGGCCGGATCGCCGCGCACGCCGTGCTCCGCGTCGCGCAGGACCTGGTCGTCGCGCACAACTTCGACAGCGTCGCGCTCGCGCGGAGCTACGTCGACCTGTCCCGCCGCGGGCACGTCTCGGGCAAGGGCATCGCGTCGCTCGAGGCCGCCTACGGCGAGCTCGCCCAGCGCAGGGCCGCGGGCGCGAGCGACCTCGGCGCGATGATCGCGGAGCTCACGCGGCTCTGCAGCGACCTGCGCCCCGCGGTGAGCCGGCCGCACGCGGCCATCGACTACCGCGCGCTCGCCGCCGGCCACAACCGCCGCTCGAAGCGCGGCCGCTGACCGCTCGCTCACACCCAGGCGTTGTTGAGGATCTCACCGACGCCGCCGGCGCCCGGCACGATGTACTGGATCGCGTTCAGGCCGCGCTCCTCGTCCCAGTGCGTGCCCGGCTCGGTCTTGAGGACGCGCGCCGGCGAGAGCCCGCGATCGAGCCGGAGCGCGTAGATGATCGCGTCCGGGTGGGCCTCGGTGACGCGGCGGATGTACTCGGGCGTCACGATGAGGTGCATCGCGATGCACTTGGCCGGCCGCCCCTCGAGGGCGGTCTTGTAGTACGTCATGGCGCTGACCATCGACGAGCCGGTGGCGCCCATCGGATCGGGGAAGAGCACGTGGCGCCCCCCGACGTCGCGCCCGATCTTGGCGTCGTGCCAGGTGGCGCCGATCACCTCGCCGTGCTCGTTCGTCTGCCGGCTCATGAACAGGTGATCCTGCCGCACCAGCGCCGGGTCGAGGACCTCGTTCATGAGCTCGTAGACGACCTGGGAGGGCATCGTCCCGGCGCGGGCGATGCCCACGGTGACGACCTTTGTCGCGCGGGACAGCGCGGTGCCGCGATAGACGGCCTCCGGGTGGGACGAGATCATCCGGGTCGGGACGTCGACGCGGGTGCGCTCCAGCTCGGCGGCGAGGACGGCGCGCGCCAGGGTCTGGTAGAGGAAGCCGACGAGGCGCCCCACGTCGGGCTGACCGGTCTCCGGGGAGCAGGCGCGGGCCAGCAGAGTCCACGCGAGCGGGTCGTCGAGGAGGTGCACGCCCGGACCGTAGCGGTGCGCAATTTCGGGGGGCCGGAATCGGCTCTCAGCGTACGCAACGTCGACCATCGTTTTTCTGTTACACTACCTGGCCCGACGCGGGGTATTCCTCCGGGTGCGCGCCGGTGCTCTCCCCGGGAGCGAAGCGGTTTCGAAGCGATGAGGGCGCCCGCCCAGCGGGCTGTCCGGTGGACTTGCAAAGGAAGGGATGTTCGGTGGATAGCGACCTTGCCGAGTCGGTTACGGCGCTCAAGGATGCCTTTGCCCGAAGAGGCATCCCCGCGAGGTTCGGAAAGGCGGCTCCAGCGGTGGTGGAAGAGCTGCGCAGGACGCTGCGGGTGCCCGCCAGGTACCGCGCTTTCCTGCAGGAGGCCGACCCGCTCGACGTCGAGACGGTGACGCCGGTCGAGCGCGTACGCCTCATCCCCTCCGAGAAGCTCGCGGCCGAGCAGCAAGCGAACGGCGGCGACAGCTCCCTCCCAGGCTGGCGCAAGAGCTGGATCCTCATCGCGCGCAGCGCCCTCCTGGGAGACCCGTACTTCCTCGACATCTCGAAGCTCGACGCCGAGGGAGACTGTCCCGTGTTCACCTGCATGACGGGGACCGACTCGCTCAAGCCGGAGCTCTGCGCGTCGAGCTTCCAGCAGTTCCTTCGCATCCTCGCGACCTCGATGGAGGTCGCGTCCGGCTTCGGCGAGAGCGGCCTCGACGACGACGACGAGGCCATCTTCCGCGAGGCGCTGGCGCCGAAGATCAAGACGATCGACTCCGCGGCCCTCCGCGCGGGCCACTGGACGTGACGCAGCGCCCGCGGCGCGCCGCTCGCGGCCGCCGTGGGTCGAGCTGACCGTGCCATGGCCAGGTGCCCGGTTTGCAACGCAGAGGCCCCGGGCTCTGCGCGGTTCTGTGTGGCGTGCGGCGCGCCGATCGCCGCGAAGGACGCCGTCGCCGCCCCTTCTTCGGCCCCTCCGCCCGGCCCGCGGGCGACCGTCCCCGGGAAGCCGCTGCTCGAGGCGCTGCTGCCCGAGGATCCGTCGCACCGGGTCAGCGCGCCGGCCTTCGTGGCCGGCGGCGCGCACGGGCCCGCGGCGGCGCCGCACGTCATCCCGGCGCCGCTGGCGGGCTCGCTCCCGCGGCGCTCGCCGGGGGGTCACCTGCCGGCGGGGACGCTCGTCGATCAGAAGTACGTGGTCGAGCGGGTGCTCGGCGAGGGCGGCATGGGGGTCGTCTACCTCGCCCGGGACGTCCACACCGGCCTGCACGTCGTCCTGAAGGCGGTGCGGCAGGAGCTCGGGCATCGGCCCGACGTGCGCGCGCGGACGCTCGCCGAGGGCCGCGCGCTCGCGCAGATCGATCATCCGAACGTCGTCCACCTGAAGGCGGTGGTCGCGGAGCGGGACGATCTCTGGCTCGTCATGCAGTACATCGACGGCGAGAGCCTCGAGCAGGCGCTCGCCAGGTACGCCGACGAGCGCCGGCCGATGCCGCTGCCCGAGGCGCTCGCGATCTTCCGGCAGATCGCCGCCGGCATCGCCGCCGCGCACCGCGAGGGGGTGATCCACCGCGATCTCAAGCCGGCCAACGTGCTCCTCCGCGGCAAGGACGGCGTCGCGAAGGTGACCGACTTCGGCATCGCGAAGGCCGAGGCGGACGCGCTCGCGGGGCGCGGGATGACCAAGGGGATCATCGGCTCGCTCTATTACATGTCGCCGGAGCAGGTCCTCGGGCGCCGCGATCTCGACAAGCGGGTGGACATCTACGCGCTCGGCGTCGTGCTCTACGAGATGCTGGTCGGGCGGGTGCCGTTCGACGCCGAGAGCGACATCGAGATCATGCGGCAGCACGCGGAGGCGCCGCTCCCCAGGGTCAGCGCCGTGCGCCACGACGTCCCTCCGGAGCTCGACGCGTTCCTCCAGAAGGCGTGCGCGAAGGACAGGGCGGATCGCTTCGCCAGCTGCGAGGAGATGCTCGCGGCGCTGGACGCGATCGCCCGCCCTCCGGCGCCCGCGACCTCGGCGCCGCTCGGCGCGTCGAGCCGCCCGCCGCCGCCCGCCGCCACGACGGTCGATGAGGTCCGCGACGCGGCGCGCTCGCCGGGCGGCGCGGCGCCGGCCGGCTCGCCAGCGCCGCGCCGCCCGGCGAGCGCGCGCGGCTCGTGGCTCGCGATCGGCGCCGGGGCGCTCGTGATGTTCGGCGGGGCTGCCGCGCTGCTCGCGCTGGGCGTGCTCGACAGGCCGCGCGACGTCCGCCGGAGGGGCGCCGCGGCGCAATCGCGCCCGGCGGCCAGCGCGAGCAGCGCCGCAGCCCCGGACGCGAGCGTGGAGCCGACGCACACGTCGCCGCTCGCCGGCCTGACGGGCCTGTGGGTCGGCAACGGGCGCGAGCTCGAGGCGGTGCTGGCCGGCGAGGCGCTCGAGTTCCGGGTCCGCCGCCCGGAGCAGTTCGCCCCGCAGGACTACGAGGAGGGCGAGGCCCGCTTCTCGCTGCGCGAGATCCCCGGCGAGAGCGGCGTGTTCGCCGTGGAGGACCGGCTCCGCTTCATCGCGCCCGAGTCGCGCCAGTTCGACCCGGCCCGCTCGCGCGGCACCTGCCAGGACGTCCGCAGCGACGCGGAGGGCCGCCCCCTGCGCGCGAGCTTCGACGGCGCGCGCCTGAGCGTCGAGTTCGCGAAGATCGAGCCGACCACGAGCAACTTCGTGATCGAGCGCAACAAGGTCGTGAGCTGCCGCGGCCTCAGCGCCCTCCCCGCCACGCTCGTCGTGAGCACGCTGTCGAGGATGTGAGCCCCGCTCAGAGCCCGCCGACCGCCGGTACTGGCTGCGGCTTCCCCGCGTGGATCCCGGCGTGGATGACCGCGCACCGGACGGTGGTGGACGACGTCGGCGCGCTCGACCGCCCGCCCCCGAGGACGAGCGTGTTGAAGACGTTGCGCGCCGCCGCGTCGACCTCCGCGGCGCCGCGCGGCGGAACCGGGTTCCCGCTCGCGTCGAACACCGTCACGGCCTGCACGACGCCGCGGGCGATCTCGCTGTCCGGGAAGGACATCATCACCGTGATGCGAACGTAGGCCGAGGCCCCCTCGACGATCCCGAAGCTGTGCGGCTTCTTCGCGAACGATCCGCAGAAGCCGCTCGTGCCCATACCGCCGTTCGGGCCGTAGTTCGCCGCCGCCCACTGCCCGACGTTGACCGTGAGCCCGCTGTCGCCCGAGCCCTGCGCGTACTGGACGCACTGGGCGAGCGCGGGATCCCAGATCGCGCCCGTCGGGCACTGCCCCACCTTGGCGCAGGCCTGGCCGGTCCAGACCTCGTCGCGCGCGCAGGTCTGCGAGAGCGGGACGCACGCGGCGGTCGGGCCGTCGACGATGAGCTGCTGGCCGGGCGGGCATCCGAGCTTCTGCCCGGCGCCGATGGCGACCCCGGCGTTGGTCGCCACCTGCTCGCGCGACACGCAGAGGCCCGTGCTCTGGTCGATCTCGTCGCCCGGCCGGCAGCGGTCGGGGGCGCACCCGCCGGCCTCGTAGTGGCGCCCCACGCCGCAGAAGGCGTTCGCCGCTTGCGGCGTGAGGCACTGGCCCGCGATCGAGAGGTAGCCCTTGAGGCAGCGGCAGCGGTTCTGCTTGGTGTCGAAGCCGGCCCCGTCGCTGCACGACGAGATCGAGCAGCGGCAGCTGCTGCCCTGGCAGATCTTGAGGAAGCAGGAGTTCTCCGGGCACCCGACGAGGACCAGAGGCGCGAGCGCGAGCAGCGCGATCGAGAGCGCGGCGGGGGCGAGGCCGAACGAGCCGGACCGCATGGGGCGACCCTACTCGATCCGCTCGGGCCGGCAAACTCGCGGGGCGACGCGCGCCCGGCGCGCCGCGCCGCGGACGCGGCGCGCGGCCGCGCAGGCACGGCCCGCCGTGCGCGGCCGACGTACCGGCGGCCGGGGGGGGGGGGGACGGGGTGTCGCCGTCCGCGCGGAGATCCCGCCGCGGCGGTCCACCATCAAGCCATGCTGCCCATCTACATCGAAGGTTCGCCTGAGTTCGAGTCCACCCTGTCTGCCCTGCGCACCCGCGGCACGGGCGATCTCGCGAACGTCACGCCGGCGGTGACCGAGATCATCGACAACGGGTGTGGTACGGGGTGTCGCCGTCCGCGCGGAGATCCCGCCGCGGCGGTCCACCATCAAGCCATGCTGCCCATCTACATCGAAGGTTCGCCTGAGTTCGAGTCCACCCTGTCTGCCCTGCGCACCCGCGGCACGGGCGATCTCGCGAACGTCACGCCGGCGGTGACCGAGATCATCGACAACGTGCGCCGCGGGGGTACGTCCGCCGTCCTCGGCTACATCGAGAAGTTCGAGCGGAGGACGTCGAAGGCGCTCGTCCGCCACGCGGGCCCCGAGGCGGAGGGCGGCTTCGGCGGGGCCGAGGCGCTCGCGCGGCTCCCGCAGGAGGTCCGCGCCTCGCTCGAGACCGCGGCCGCGAGGATCGCGCGCTACCACGAGCGGCAGCGCGACGCGGGCGACCTCGGGCCCGCCGAGGCGGCGGCGAGCGGCCCCCCGCTGCAGGCCGGCTTCAGCTACGAGGACGAGGGCGTCCTCCTCGGCATGCGCGTGCGCCCCCTGCGCCGGGTCGGCGTCTACGCGCCGGGCGGCAAGGCCCGCTACCCGTCGAGCGTGCTGATGTCCGCCATTCCCGCCCGCGTCGCCGGCGTGCGCGACATCGTCCTCGCGAGCCCGTCGGCCGACGACGTCACGCTCGCCGCGGCGCACCTCTCCGGCGTGACGACCCTGCTCGACTCGGGTGGAGCGCAGGCGATCGCGGCCCTGGCCTACGGGCTCCCGGAGCTCGCGCCGGTCGACAAGATCGTGGGGCCCGGCAACGCCTACGTCGCCTGCGCGAAGAAGCTCGTCTTCGGCGACGTGTCGATCGACGGCATCACCGGGCCGAGCGAGATCCTGGTGCTCGCCGACGACGCCGCGGATCCGCGGCTCGTCGCGGCCGATCTGCTCTCGCAGGCCGAGCACGACGAGGCGTCCTACGCGCTCCTCGCGACGACCTCGGCCAAGCTGGCGGAGGCGGTCGCGCGCGAGCTCGACGCCGCGCTCCCCGAGCTCACGCGGCGCGCCATCGTGCAGGCGTCGCTCTCGACGCACGCCGCCGCGCTCGTCGTCGGCTCGCGCGCTCGCCTCGCCGAGGTCGCCGATCAGCTCGCGGTCGAGCACGTCGGGTTCCACGTCGCCGACGCCGAGGGGCTGTTCTCGGAGATCGGCACGCTCGGCGCCGCGCTCCTCGGCAGCCTCACCCCGGTGGCCGCGGGCGACTACCTCGCGGGGCCGTCGCACGTGCTCCCGACCGGGGGCTCGGCCCGCTTCGGGGCGCCGCTCGGCGTCTACGACTTCGTGACGCGCGCGAGCCTCATCCGGTACTCCGGCGCGGCGCTGCGGGCGCAGGGCCCGATCATCGAGAAGCTGGCGCTGGCGGAGGGCCTGCAGGCGCACGCCCGCGCCGTGTCGCTCCGCCTCTCGAGCACGGCGGCCGATCCGGCAGCGAAGCGCGGCGCGTCGCAGTCCTGACGCCCCGCGCCGCCGCCCCGCGCGCCGCGCCCTCGGGGGCGCGGCGCCGGGACGCGACGCGCATCGAGCGCGCCTCGGCCTGCGCCTGTCCGCGCGCCCGTTCCCGCGGCAGCGGGCGAGCGCGCTCGCCCGCTGTCAACCCGGGTAGGGTGCGCGCACGCCGAGCGCTCGAGCCGCGTCACGCGGCCCGACGGCGCCTCGCGCGTGGGGCCGGCTCACTCGACGCGGAGGTAGCCCGCGTTGATCATCTTCAGCACGGACTGCGCGGTCTCCAGATCCGTCGCGGGGCTCTTGTTGAGGACCATCGCGAGGTGCCCGTGGTTGTAGACGACCTGGAGGACGTCCAGATCGACGGGCGAGAGATCGCGGAGCGACGGCTTGAGCGGCTGGGGGATGACCAGGCGCGCCGACAGGTCCGGGAGCTGGTGGCGGATGTTGTTCAGCTCGTCGATCTGCCGGAGCCCCTCCATGAGGAGCTCCTGCACCGTCGCGCTGATCTCGCCGGTCATGACCCGCTCCTCGGCCGGCTCCAGGTCGAACGTCCCGCCGGCCCACGTGAGGATCCGGTAGACGCTCTTGAGCGGCGGGACGTCGGTCAGATCGTTGATCGTCGCAAAGGTCACGATGCCCTTGCGCAGGTAGATCTTGCCGACGTCGTCGTCGGAACGGACGACGAGGACTCCGCTCTTCTTCGATGTGCCGAAGAGCTGAAGCAGATCGGGGAGCGGGATCTCGTCGATCGACCCGGACATCGACCGGGTCTGACCGCTCCTGAGCGAGGGTTCGTCCATCCGGCGGCGCGCCGGGGGCGCGCTCGGATCGGTGGAGACGACCTTGAGGATGCTGGTGCCGATGAGCACCCGGTCGCCCTCCTTCAGGGTCGTCTTCTTGATCTTCTCGCCGTTGACGAACGTGCCGTTCGTCGAGCCGAGATCCTCGATCACGATCTGCTGTTCGGTACAGGCAATCCGGGCGTGGCGCCGGGAGACCATGTCCTCGACGAGGACCATGTCGAGGTCGCTGGAGCGACCCACGACGATCTCCTGCTGCTCCCCGAGGGGGAATTCGCCGCCTTGGTACTTCCCGGAGATGAAGCGCAACGCCAGTTGCCGCGTTGCCGACACCTTGGGAGCGTGGTTATCCATCGCAGGGAGTAAAAACCTTCGAGCGCTACGCGAGCGCCAGCAGGGGGCAAAGTCTAGTTTCACTGAGCAAAGGTGGTCAAGAGATCCGGGCGGTTCTTTCAAATGAGTTGGCTCGTTCGTCCTGACGCAGCGCGCCGCGCCCTGCCCTCACCCCTCGTTCCCGTCCCCGACCCCCTTCCTCTCGCCGTTCCCTGACGCCGCCCTCCAGGCGGCGCAAGTGCGTCCAATCCGCGGGGAAAACGCCGATCGGCGCCGGCCGGGCAGCCGGCTCCGGGCCCTTCCGGGCGGCGCGCCGGGCCGCCTCAGCGATGCAGACCGCCGCGGCTCGGCTCATTGCCCTTGCTTTCGGGCTCGGCATGTTGAACGGCCTCGGCGTGAGCTCCGAAGCGACGCAACGCACCCTCGCCGCAGGCGATCCGCTGGGCACGCACCGCGTGCTCGATCCACCGGGGGCCCTGCCGCAGCCCGCAGCGCGGCTGGACGCTGACGCCTCGCGCAGCTTCGAGACCGAGATCGTCGTCGAGGTGCAGACGCTGAACATCGACGCCGCGAGCTTCCGCCAGATGGAGGAGGCCTCCTTCGGCAGCCCGGACGGCGTGGCGCGGCTCGTCCTCGAGACCGTCGCGCGCCGGGGCAAGCAGCACAACCCGGTCACCGGCTCGGGCGGCATGCTGCTCGGCGTCGTGCGCCGGGTCGGCTCGCTGGCGGAGCACCGCGGCGTCGCCGTCGGCGATCGCGTCGCGACGCTCGCCTCGCTGTCGCTGACGCCGCTCTCGCTCCGCCGGATCGTCGCCGTGCGCCCCGCGTCCGCGCAGCTCGACGTCGAGGGCACCGCGATCGTCTTCGCGTCGGCGCCGCTCGCGCGGATGCCGACCGACATGCCCGAGCGGCTCGCCCTCGCGCTGCTCGACGTCGCGGGCGCGGCGCCCCAGGTGGCGCGCCTCGCCGGCCCGGGCGACACCGTGGCGGTGCTCGGCGCGGGCGGGAAGTCGGGCCTCCTCTGCGCGGCCGAGGCGCGGCGGCGCGTCGGCCCCGGCGGCCGCGTGATCGGGGTCGAGACATCGGCCGAGTTCGCCGCCGACCTGCGCGCGCTCGGGCTCTGCGACCACGTCGCGGTCGCCGACGCGCGCGATCCCATCGCGGTGCGCGACGCCGTGCTGCCGCTCACGGGCGGCGCGGGCGCCGACCTCACGCTCTCGTGCGTGAACGTCCCCGGGGTGGAGCTCAGCGCGATCGTCGCCACGCGCGACCGCGGCAAGGCGTACTTCTTCGCGATGAGCACGAGCTTCACCGCCGCCGCCCTCGGGGCCGAGGGGATCGGCAAGGACGTGGACCTCTACATCGGCAACGGCTACGCGCACGGACACGCCGACCACACGCTCGCGCTCGTGCGCGAGCGCCCCGCGCTCGCGGCGCTCATGGCGTCGCGCTACGGCTGAGCGCGCGCGCCGCCGCGGCGCTCGGCGGGCGCGCCGCAGCGATGCCGGGGGGCGAAGGCTTCAGCCGGGCCGATCCTGAGCCGCCGGCTCGGCCGCCGAGAGCGCCGCCGGTGACGCCGCCGGCTCGGCCGCCGCAGCGCCCAGCTTGTCGACGGCGGCCGGGAGGATCACGGCGAAGGTGCTCCCCTTCCCTTCGTACGAGCGGACCTCGATGCGACCGCCGGCGCTCTGCGCGATGCGCTGGCTGATCGACAGCCCGAGCCCCGTCCCCTTGTCCTTCGTGGTGAAGAACGGCAGGAAGATGTTCGCGAGCACCTTCTGCGAGATCCCCGGGCCGTTGTCGGTGACGTTGAGCTCGACGAACGGCTCGTCCGAGCCGGAGCCCGGCCGCGTGCCGCGGCCGAAGCGGACGCGCGTGGAGATCACCACCTTGCCCCGGCCTTTCATGGCCTGGACCGCGTTGCGGAACAGGTTCATCAGCACCTGCCGCAGCTGCTCGGGATCGATGGCGACCCGGGGGAGATCGGGGTCGAGCGTGACCTCGACCTCGAGCTGGTCGTTCCTGCGCTCGATCGAGAGCACCTGCAGCGTGCGGCGCACGATCGCGTTCACGTCGGTCGGGACGACCGAGCCCTGCGCCGGCCGCGCGAGATCGAGCACCGAGCCCACGACGCGGTCGAGCCGATCGACCTCCTCGAGGATGATCCCGATGAACTCGCGCGACGCTGGATCGAGCTGCGCCTCCGGCACGGGATCGGCGAGCAGCTGCGCCGCCCCCTTGATCGCGCCGAGCGGGTTCCGGATCTCGTGCGCGAGGCCGGCCGCCATCTGGCCGAGGAGCGCGAGCCGGTCTCGCTCCTTCATCTGCGCGTAGAGGCGCGAGTTCTCCAGGACGACGCCGATCTGCGCGGCGAGCGTCTCGAGCAGGGTGAGCTCCTCGGGCGAGAACGCGTCGCGCACGCGCGTATCCGCCACGACGAGCAGCCCGATCGGCTCGCCCTGCTCGTCCCGCGCGCACAGCACCACGCCCGAGCAGAGGCTGCCGAGCACCTCGGCCGCCGCGAGCACCGCGTCCTCGGGGACCTGCGGCCGCACCTCCGTCCGCCTCGCGAAGTTGCCGTCGTCGTCCGCGTCGCTGCGGCTCCGGCGCGCCCGCCGCTCGCGCGCCTCGCGCTCGAGCTCCTCCATCGCGAGCGGCCCGCGATCGAGGCGATCGAGCAGCGCCCGCGCCGTCGCCACCTCGATCCGCTCGGGGACGCGCGGCCCGAGCGACGCGAGCCGATCGAAGCCGGTCCCGTCCTGATCGCGCAGGTAGAGCGCCGCCGCGGTGACCCGGCGCGACTGCTCGAGCGCGCTCATCACGATCGCGCCCATCTCGTCCACCTCGAGCGTGTGCACGAGGCGCCGCCGGGCGTCCGCGAGCGAGCGATCGAGGTCGAACCGCTCCCGCAAGAAGAGGCGCTGGAGCTGCTCCTCGACGCGCTCCCGCAGCGGATCGAAGAGCACCAGGATCACGATCGCGGCGAGCACGGCGTTCAGGTACATCGTGTTGAAGCCGCCGATGAACGTGAGCAGGAGATAGAAGATCAGCGCGATGAGGAACGCGACCGCCGTGGCGACGAGCAGGCGCGCGAGCATCTCGTAGGCGTCGAGGAGGCGCTCGTGCCGCAGGGCCTGGGCGAGCACGAACAGGAACACGATCGAGAGCGCCGCGCCGACGGGCGGCGGCTCCGCGCCGAGGAACCAGGCGAAGTCGGCGACGCTGGCGAGCGCGGCGAGCGCGCCGATCACCACGAGGAACCGCACGCGCCGCTGCGTCGCGCGCGAGGAGCTCTGCTTGCCGCGCTGGCCGAGCGTGTACAGCCCCGCGGTGAGCAGCGCGAAGACGTAGAGGAAGATGCAGCCGCGCGTGAGCCAGTCGAGCCACGAGCCCGGCTCCCGGCTCACCAGCACGAGGACGAACAGCGGGATGGCGAGCACCCCCGCGAACCGCAGCAGGCGCGAGCGGCGATCCCCGTCGTGGGGGATCATCGCCTCGAAGAGGTGCAGCGCGAACTGCGGGAGCAGCACGGCGAGGATCGCCGTGAAGCGCTCCCAGATGGAGGCCTGGAAGAAGCCGAAGAGCGACTGGGAGAGGTACCAGAGCCCGACGTCCGCCGCGAAGGCGGCGAAGAAGAGGTGCACGCGCCGGACGCGGCCCCGGAGCAGCGTCGAGGCCGCGATGGCGAGGGCCAGGGCCCCGCAGACCAGGGTCGTCCGTGTGCGGAGATCGATCCCGAGCGGCGCCACGCGCGAAGGCTACCGCAGCGAGCCGCGCGGCAACCCCAAAACGAGCCGGGGCGCTCGTGGACTAGGGCGCCGGGCGCGGCCGCACAGGCCCGGCGGTGGCCTGCGGCTCAGCGCGTCCCGTCACCGTCGCTGCTGCCCTTAGGGTGCCAGGGGAGCGGCTCCGGCATCTGCGTGTCCCGCGATCGCACGTACGTCCGCGCCCTCGACCCCTCGTCGCCGCCGGCCGGAGGCGAGGTCTCGCGCAGCCGGAGCCGCGGCAGCTCCGCGCGGTCGGCGGCGGAGGCGGCGACGTCGCGCTCGACGTCCTCGCCGCCTGTGTCCGAGACGAGCGCCTCGTCGGAGCTCGTCGGCTCGAGCTCGCTCCACGCGTCGTCTGCCTGCTCGTCGCGCTCCCCGGGCGCGAACGCGCACCCCGTGAGCAGCGCAGGGACCGACAGCGCAAGCGCGAGGCCCCCGGACAGCCAACCCCTCCTGCAAGGTCGCATCACTTCAATCCTCCGACGTCCCGCCAAAGCCATACTGTTTCACAAGCTGCGAAAGACGTGGTCTCTTCATACCCAAGAGCACCGCGGCGCGCGTGATATTCCCGCGACTTTCGTCGAGCGCCCGGGCGATGCACTCGCGCTCGATCTCGCGCTTCATGTCGCTCAGGCTGACCCCTCCTCGGACATGCGCGTACGCGAGCTCCAGCGGCGTACGATCGACGGGCGACGACGGGGCCACGGACGCCGACGGGGCCACGGGCGCCGACCGGGGGTGAGACTCAGGCTCCGCCCGCTCGGGCGCGGAGGAGCGAGGGCCGTTCGACGGCTCGACGGCATGGATAGCAGGCAGCATGCCAGCCCTCGGTGTCATCGGAGCGCTCGCCGGTTCCAGGGCCTCGAGGTCCCGCAGCCCCTCGACGTTCGCCGTGAAGTCCTCGAGATCGATCACCTCGCCGTCCGCGAAGATCGCCGCGGCGCGCAAGGCGTTCTCGAGCTCGCGCACGTTGCCCGGCCAGGCGTGCCGCGAGAGGGCCGAGATGGCCCTGCCGGAGAGGCGCTTCGGCGCCGTGCCGCGCTCGGCGGCGATCCTCTCCAGGATCGCGGCGGCGATCACCGGCACGTCGCGCGGCCGCTGGCGGAGCGCCGGGACCTCCAGGACGACCTGCCGGAGGCGATAGTAGAGATCTTCCCGGAACTCGCCGCGCGCGACCATCGCGCGCAGATCGCGGTGGGTGGCGCAGAGGATCCGGACGTTGGCGCGCAGCGGGGTGACACCCCCGACCCGCTCGAAGGTCCTGTCCTGGAGGACGCGGAGCAGCGCGACCTGCGTGCGCGGCGAGATGTCGCCGATCTCGTCGAGGAAGAGCGTCCCCCCCTCGGCGAGCTCGAACCGCCCGCGACGGCGCGCCGCCGCCCCGGTGAACGCCCCCTTCTCGTGCCCGAACAGCTCCGAGAGCAGCAGCGTCTCGACCAGGGCGGCGCAGTTCACCTTGATCAGCGGTCCGCCCCGCCCGCTCGCCTCGTGGATCGCCTCGGCGACGAGCTCCTTCCCCGTGCCGCTCTCCCCGTGGATCAGCACGGTCGCGTCGCTCGCGCCGACCTTCTCGACCTGGTGGAGGAGGCTGAGCAGCGCCGGCGCCGTCCCCACCAGCCGCTTGATCGCGGGCACCACGGTGGACGGCCGGTGCGCGCGCGCGGCGATCCGCGCGCACCCGGCGCACGCGCTCGATCCGCACAGCTCGCAGCCCCTCGGCTCCGCCTCGGCGGCGACGCGCGCCGACGCCTCGAGCCGACCGAGCGCCGCGAAGAGCCGGCGCGCGAGGAACCTGCGCGCGATGTCGGGAGGCAGCGACGCGGTGATGCGATCGCGGAGGTGGATCGCCGCCTCGAGGTGCGACCGCGCGGCCGCGGCGTCGTCGTCGGGCGCGCGCGGCGGCCGATCCCCGGACGCCGAGGCGTGGTGGAGCAGCACGTGCGCCTCCAGGGCGCGCTCGCGGCCGTGGTCCTTCCGCGAGAGCGCGAGCGCCTCGGCGGCGAGCTGCCCGAACGGCTCGCCGGCGGCGCGCGCGCGGAGCGCCTCGAGGAGCGCGACCTCGGCGAGGTGCCGATCGGACCTCGCCTCGGCGCGCGCCGCCTTGATCATCTGCGCGGCGAGCAGGAGGTCGCCGTCGTCGAGCGCGATGCGCGCGGCCACGGCGTAGCACTCGCCGAGCTTCGGGCCGGCGCCGTACGCGAAGGCGGCGCGGAGCTCGTCCCCGGCCTCCTGGGTGCGGCCGCGCTCGAGGTGGATCTGCGCCGCGACGTAGGCCACGTGCGTGATCCACACGCCGGGGATGCCCGGGCCGGCGACCTTGCGCGCGAACGCGAGCGCCTGCTCGGACTCGTCGAGGAGCCCGAGCTGGAGCCGGAGCTCCGCGAGGTTCGCGATGAGGTTCACGAGCGCGACCTTGTCGCCGATCTTGCGGAAGATGCCGATCGCGCGCTCGAAGAGGCGCAAGGCCTCCGGGTACTCGTGCTTCAGGTGGGCGATGACCGCGAGGTTCGTGAGCGCGTAGCCGGTCGCGGCGCGCTCGCCGCGCCGCTCGCCGTCGTCGAGCACCGCCGAGAGCATCGCGCGCGCCTCGTCGAGCCGGCCGCTGGAGAGCTGCGCGATGGCGCGGTTCAGCCGGGCGCGCAGCTCGCTCACGTGCTCGCCGGCGCGCGCCGCCTCCCACGCGTCGGCCGCGAAGTGCCGCTCCGCCTCGGACCAGGCCTGCTGCGTGAGGAGCAGCTTGCCGAGGATGTTGCGCGCCTGGAGGCGCGTCGCGATCTCACCCGCGCCGGCGAGCCCCTCCTCCGCGTGCGCCTTGGCCGCCGCGAGGTCGCCCGTCTTGCAGCAGAGCTCCGCCACCTCCACGGCGCCGCGCGCCCGCTCCTCGGGCGTGGCCGCGGCGGGCGTGAGCGCGTCGAGCAGCTTGCCGAGGTTCTTGATCGACTTGCGGCGGGTGAGGATGCGGACCAGCGCCTCGAGCGGCTGCGCCGAAGTCCACGCCCGCCGCGCGCGACAGCACCATCGCGGCGGTCGTCAGGTCGCCGCGCGCGCTCGTCGCGCGGCCGTGCACGAGCAGCGCCGCGAACGACTCCCCCTCCCGCAGGGCCGCCGAGGAGAAGTCGAGCGCGAACTCGACGTCGCCGAGCCGGAGCGCGAGCTCCGCAGCCCGGAGCAGCCGCTCGCCGGGCGGGGAGCCGGAGAGCGCGCGCATCGATCGCGCCCAGCGCTGCCAGAAATCGGCGCGCGCCGACGGCTCGCCGACCGAGGAGATGGCGAGCGTCGCCGCCGCCTCGGCGCGGTCGGCCCGGCCCAGCGAGGCGAAGAGCTCGCTCGCGCGCGAGAGGCTCCACGGGTCGGACGGCTGCTCCTCGAGCGCCTCCGCGACCGCGAGCACGTCCTCGGGATCGGCCCCGGCCGGCTCGGCGGCCGCGCGCCGCGCCGCCACCCACCCGCGCTCGTCGGCCTCGATCAGCCCGAGGCCCGCGAGCTCGTCGCCGGCGAGGGGGCACGCGGCGGCCCCGGGCCCCGGCTCCGCGCGCCGAGGCGCGAGCCGGCCGAGCTGCGCGGACGGCCAGGGCCGCTGGCTCAGCGCGAGCCGATCGAGCAGCCGCCTGGCCTCGAGGCTCGGCGGCTGCGGCAGGGGGCGCGGCTCGGCCGGCGCGGCGAGCACGGCGGAGCACCAGCCCTCGAGCGCGTCCAGCCGGTCGAGCTTCGCGACGACCCGGCGCTCCGCCTCCGCCGCGAACGCCTCCCAGAGCCGGTGCAGGTCGTCGGGCGACGCGACGCCGTCGATCGCGATCGCGCTCGTCCACGGCCGCCTCGCCGCGTCGCTGCACACGATGACCAGCGCGGAGCTCGAGCCTTCCGCGATGAGGCGGGAGACCTCCTCCAGCACGAGGCTCCCCCAGCTCGTGGGCTCCCCCTCGGAGACGAGGAGGATCGCGCCCTCCGCGGCGGCGCTGATGCCCTGCGCGACCGCGACCGGATCCGCCGAGGCGACGCCGCAGCGCAGCGCGAGATCGCGCCAGGGATCCCGACCCGCGGCGTGCGCGGCCGAGATCAGCGAGCGCCCCACGCCTCGAGCGCGACGCGCGAGGTGGGAGCAAACCGCATCCAGGATCGGCCGCTGTCCATGGACGTGGAGCACCCCACGCGACGCGGCTTCACGGACGCGCTCATCGAGCGCCCGGAAACCCCCGGCATCGCTCGTGGTGGCAGAAGGAACGCAGGCTGCGGCGACAGATCCCAAGGCAATGGAAGCGTACCTCTCGGCTGGAGCACGCATCAACGGATCCTGCCGTCGAGCATCAATAAGTATTTGCCGCACCAATAGAAAATTTCAGTGCGACTACCGGGTTCCGTCCAGGACCTGTTGGATCGCGTCGAACGCGTCCGGAGGTGCTTCGCCCAGGGCGCGGGCCAGCGGGAGCTGCGTGGCCGCGGCGGCGATGTAGAACGGAACGAGGTGCGGCGCGAGCCGGCGGAGCGTCTCGAGGTGCCGCGCGACGCCGGGCGCGTCGCCGCGCCGGACCGGCCCCGTGAGCGCCTCGGGTACGCCGAGCACCTCGACGTTGTCGGCGACCGTGCGGAGCAGCGGGCCGAGCATCTCGGCGGCGGTCTTTCGCTCGATGCCGGCGCGCTCGAGCAGGTCGACCCCGGCGGCGGCGAGCGCCGCGGCGCCGTTGGCCACGAGGCCCGCGGCGGCGTGGTAGGCGACGCGGTCGAGGTCGGAGAACGTGCGCGGCGTCATCCCGAGGCGCACGCCGAGCGCGCGCGCGGCGCGCACGGCGGCGGGATCGCCGTCGATGTGGAGGTGGCCGCGCTCGAGGAAGGGCACGAACGCGGGCGAGGCGAACGAGATCATCGGGTGCATCTGCGCGACCGAGACGCGGCGGCCCCGCACCGCGGCGAGCGCCTCCGGGCCGAGCGCGCCGGCGCAGTGCACCACCGCGACGTCCCGGTGGCCGACGAGCCCGAGGTCGCGCATCGCCTCGGCCGCGGGCGCGATGGCCCCATCGCGCACGGCGAGGATCACGAGGTCCGCCTCGATGCGCTCCGTCGGCAGCCCGTCCCGCGCGGGCCGCAGCGTGACCGACAGCCCCGCGTCGCGGCTCGCGCGCGCGAGCCCGCGGCCCACCTTGCCGGCGCCGTAGATGAACACCTCCGGGAGGGCGCTGTCGTCCCGGTGCATCGGCGACGGGCGCGTGCTGTCCATCTCGTTCATGCGCCGCTCCCGTATAGGCCGTGCGCGAGCGCGTAGTCGAGCACGGCGCGCGGCACGCGCTGGCGGACCGCCTCCAGATCGCCCGCGGCGAACGCCCTGCGGATCTCGCTGCTCGAGATCTGCGGGAGGAGCACGTCCGCGGGGCGCAGGAGCGGGCGCGGGTCCGCGGCCGCGTCCAGGCGCTCCGCGGCGGTCGCGGCGAAGCCGGAGCGGCCGAGGACGATCGGAGGGGCGAGCTGCTCGATGCGATCGAAGCGGTGCCAGCGCGGGAGATCCGTGAGCACGTCGGCGCCGACGAGCAGGCGCATCGCCCAGCCGGGGTGCGCCGCGGCGAGGTGCTCCAGCGTGCGCAGCGTGAGGCTCTCGCCGCCGAGATCGCGCTCTACCGCCGAGACCGACACGCTCGGGAGCCAGCCGAGCGCGAGCTGGCACATGGCCAGGCGATGCTCGAACGGCGCGAGCTCCTTGGAGAAGGGGTGGCGGTAGACGGGGACGACGAGCACCTCGTCGATCGGCGCGACGGAGATCGCGTAGGTCGCCGCGAGCACGTGCGCCACGTGGGGCGGGTTGAAGCTGCCGCCGAAGATCGCGACGCGGCGCGCTTCTGACGCTGACCCGCGCGCGCGCCCGCCCGCCGCGCCCGCGGCGCCCTCAGCCGTGCGAGCCACCTTGAACCCTCAGCTTGGGGCCGGCCGCGGGCGGGCCGACGATCTCGCGCGCGGTCACCGCGCCGCTCGCGTTGATCACCTCGATCCGCACCCCGCCCTGCCCGTCGTCGAGGAGCGCCCGGCCGCCCTCGGAGCCGATCGGCCCAGGAGAGAAGAACGTCCGCGGGCCGACCTTCTTGATGAGCGGCTCGGAGCTCTTGCCGAAGACGAGGAGCGACGCCGCGACGATGTCCTCCTCGTCGAGCGCCGCCTTGTCGAACACGAACAGCGCGACGCGCCCGTCCAGGATCTCGATCGTGCGCTGGCCCGGCGGGAGGCTCATCAGCACCTTGAGGCGCAGCCGCGCCCGCTCGGACGCCACGAACGCGTCGATCTGCTCCGGCGTCGCGGCGGCGCAGCGCGCGGCCCGATCGAACAGGGCGCCCTCGGTCGGGTTCACGCCGACCAGGCTCTGCGCCCAGCCCTCGACGACCCGGTCGAGCGCGTCGTCCTCGGCGACGTAGATGACCCGCTCGGCGTGGCCTTCGTCGAGCAGGTGCTGCGCGCCGCGAGCGAGCGCGGGCAGATCACCCTGTGCAGGGCCGAGGACGCCGAGGCGCATCGGCCACAGCATAGATCAGCGCGCGAAGCGGGGGGCACCTTCTCCGCGCCGCGCGCTCGCGCCAGCGACGGCGCGCGCTTTCCGTGCCGCTTCCCTACCGCTTCCGTGCCGCTTCCCTGCCGTTTGCTCGCCGTTTGCTTGCCGCTCGCTTGCCGCTTCGTTCCCGCGTTTTCCCTGGCCCGCGGGGCGCGCGCCCGGCGCGCGTCTGCTAGCGTCCGCCCATGTTTCGGCGAGGTCGCGCGCTCCGGGATCCGGTCACCATCACCCTCGACGGAGCGGACGTCCCGGCGGAGCGGGGAGAGCCTCTGGCCGTCGCGCTGCTCGCCTCCGGGCGCGTGACGCTCGCGCGGAGCCCGAAGCTGCACCGCCCGCGCGCGCCGACCTGCCTGCGCGGCGGCTGCGACGGCTGCCTGGCGCGGGTCGACGGGGTGCCGAACGTGATGACCTGCCTGCGGCCGGCCGCCGGCGGCGAGCGCATCGAGGTGCAGAACGTGGTCGGCTCGCGGGAGGCGGATCTGCTCCGGGTGACCGACTGGTTCTTCCCGCAGGGGATCGACCACCACCACCTGATGGCAGGAGTCCCCGGGCTGTCCGGGGTCATGCAGTCGATCGCGCGCAAGCTGGCGGGGCTCGGCCGGCTGCCGAGCGCGCCGCTCCCGCCGGAGCCCGCCGCGCGGCTCGAGCTGGACGCGGCGGTGATCGGCGCCGGGCCCGCCGGCGTCTCGGCGGCCTCGGCGCTCGCGGCGCGCGGCCAGCGCGTCGCGCTGATCGACGACGGCCTCGCCCCCGCCGGGTCGCTCGCCGGGGCGCCGCGCCGGGCGGCGGAGCTCCTCGCGCGGCACCCGCTCGACGGGGTGCGCGTGCTCTGCCGGCACGTGGCCGCAGGCGTCTACCTCGGCGAGCTCCTGGTCGCCGGCGACGCGGGCGCCACCGTGATCGAGGCGCCCGCGCTCGTCTTCGCCACCGGGGCGCACGACGGCGTCGCGGCGTTCCCGAACAACGATCTGCCCGGGGTCTTCTCGGCGCGCGCGCTCTGCCGGCTGCTCGCCTGCGGCGTCGAGCCGACCGGGCCCGTCGCGCTCGCGGGCGAGGGCTTCTGGGCCGACGAGCTCGCGAGCGCCCTCGGCGACCGGATCGCGGCGCGGATCCCGCTCGCCGCGCTCGCCGCGGTGAACGGGATCTCGCAGGTGAAGAGCGTGACCGTGCGCGGCGCGCCCTTCGCCCAAGGCAGCCCGACGCGCGATCTCAAGGTGGTGGCGGTCGCCGTCGACGCGCCGGCCGCGCCCTCGTTCGAGGTCGCCGCGCAGGCGGGCGCGCGCGTCGAGGTCGACCCGCGCGCGGGGTACGCCGTGCGGGTCGACGCGCGCGGCCGGGCCGGCGACGGCGTGTGGGCGATCGGCGAGTGCACCGGCGCCGCGCTCGATCTCGACGGCCTCGCGCGGGCGGCGGCGCTCCTCGCCGACGACGTGGTCGCGGCCCGCGGCGCGGCCGCGTGAGCCTGCGATCGCCGGCGCGCGGCGCGCCGCGCGCGGCGGATCAGCCCTCGATGATCAGATCGAAGAGGCCGATCCCGCCTGCGATGAACACGACGTCGAACACGGCCATGAGCGCCACGTAGTCGGTGAGCTCGCCGAGCGTCGCGCCGCCGAAGAGCTCCCGCGTCCCCGCGACCGCGGCGAGCAGGGTGGGCGCGAGCAGCGGGAAGAGGACGCTCGCGAGCACGAGATCGCGGGCGCGCGTGCGCACGGTCATGGCCCCGAAGAGGGTCCCGCTCGCGGCGATGCCCGGCGTCGCCGCGAGGCAGAAGAGCGCGAGCCCCGCGCCCGTCTTCGCGAGATCCACCGCGAAGAGGAGCGCCGCGGCCGGGATGATGATCGCCTCGACCGCGATCACGAAGACGCAGAGCCCGAGCGCCTTGCCGGCGAACAGGGCGCTCCTCGCGATCGGCAGGACGAGCAGGCCCGAGAGCGCGCCGTCCTCGCGCTCCCGCTGCCACGTGCGGCTCAGCGCGAGCACCGACGCGAACGCCACGCTCACCCAGATCACGCCGGGCGCGACCCGCTCGGCCGCGTCCTGCCCGGCGTAGAACGCGAGCGACGCGATCACGGCGACGAGCACCGCGAAGAACCCGCTCGTCGTGACGATCTCGCCGGTGGCGAGCTCGATCGCGAGATCCTTCCGCGCGACGAGCATCGCCTGGCGCGCCCACCCGGGCCGGCGCCTCGAAAGCGACGCCGGGCCCGCGGGCGCCGTGGTCTCGGAGAGCACGGCGCCGCTCAGAGGCTCAGGTACGTCTGATCCTTGAGCCCGCGCTCGTAGTCGGCGAGCAGCCGCATGCCCTCGGTCGGCTTGAGCAGGTCCTGCTTGATCGCGCCGTCCACCTGGGCCTTCACCTTCCCGACGAGATCGCGGTTGTCGTACTGGGTCAGCGCCAGGACCTCGTGGATCTTGTTCCCGGCGATCGTCTCCTCGATGTAGTACCCGCTCTCCTCGTCCTCATCGAGGAAGACGTGCACCTCGTTGACCCGGCCGAAGAGGTTGTGGATGTCGCCCATGATGTCCTGGTACGCGCCGGTCAGGAAGATGCCGACGTAGTACGGCTGATCGCCCACGATCGGGTGCAGCGGGAGCGTGTCCTTCACGTCGTTGAGATCGATGAACTTGCTCACCTTGCCGTCGGAGTCGCAGGTGATGTCGACGAGCGTGCTGTCCGCCGCGGGGCGCTCGTTCAGCCGGTGGATCGGCACGATCGGGAAGAGCGCGCCGAGCGCCCAGTGATCGAGCAGCGACTGGAACACCGAGAAGTTGCAGATGTACTGGTCGGCGAGCTGCTTGCGGAGCTCGCCGAGATCGTCCGGCACCTCCTCGGGGTCGAGCTCCGACGCGATCTTCTCCATCGCCTCGGCGATCTCCCAGAAGAGGATCTCGACCCGGGCCTTCACGTCGAGGTTGAGCAGGCCGAGCTCGAACATCTTCTGCGCCTCCTCCTTGATCTGGAGCAGGTCGTGCCACGACTCGCCGAGGTTCGGCCCGGAGAGGTTGTCCTTGATGTAGAGGAGGTTCTGGATGAGCTTGTGCTCCTCGGTCTGGATGTCGATCGGCGACATCGGCGTCTTCTCGATCGAGCCGAACGCCTGGACGACCAGCACCGAGTGGTGCGCGACGATCGCGCGGCCGGACTCCGAGACGATGTTCGGGTGAGGCACCCGCTCCTCGTCACAGATGTCCGCGATGTTGTGCACGATGTCGCGCGCGTACTCCTCGACCGAGTAGTTCATCGAGGAGTGGAAGGTCGAGCGCGAGCCGTCGTAGTCGATGGCGAGGCCGCCGCCGACGTCGATGTACTCGATGCGCTGCCCCATCTTGCGGAGCTTCGCGTAGTAGCGCGTCGCCTCGCGCACGGCGCGCTTGATGATCAGGATGTCCGGCACCTGCGAGCCGATGTGGAAATGGAGGAGCTTGAACGAGGCGCTCATCCCGGCCTCGTCCATGATCCGGATCGCCGCGAGGATCTCGGCGGTGGAGAGCCCGAACTTCGCGTTCTCGCCGCCGGACGTCTTCCACTTGCCCGCGCCCTCGGTGAGCAGCCGCACCCGGAGGCCGATCATCGGCTCGACGTTCATGTCCTTGGCGACGCGGGTGATCATCCGCACCTCGGAGAGCTTCTCCGCGATGAGGATCACCTTCTTGCCGAGCTTGCGCCCGATCAGCGCCGTCCGGATGAAGTTCTCGTCCTTGTAGCCGTTGCAGACGATCAGCGACTCGGGGTCGTGGTGGACCGACAGGCCCGCGAAGACCTCGGGCTTGGAGCCGACCTCGACGCCGTAATGGTAGGTCTTGCCCGCGTCGAGGATCTCCTCCACGACCTCCCGGAGCTGGTTCACCTTGATCGGGAACACGCCGCGGTACGTCCCGCGGAACTTGCTCTCGGCGATCGCCTTGTTGAACGCCTCGTTGAGCGCCCGCACCCGGTGGTGGAGCAGGTCCTGAAAGCGGATCAGGAGCGGCGTGCGGAGCCCCTGCTCGAGCGCCGCGTCCACGACGTCGCGGATCGCGATCTTGCTGCCGCGCTCCTGGAGCGGGGCGACGGTGAGGTTGCCGTCCGGGCTCACGTCGAAATAGCCGCGACCCCAGCGGTCGATCATGTAGAGCGACTTGGCGTCTTCCGTCGTCCAGACGCCGGTCTCGGTCTCGTGCGCGCTGCTCACAGTCGTTCTCCTTGGCGGGGCTCGCGGCGGGCGACACCCACCTTTCTGGGAGGGCCCACGGGGGGCTTCAGGCTCATCAGGGGACGTCAGATCGTCGGTCCGACGCTGGACGGCTGGACGCCGCGCGCTGGCGACGCGGCTCAATTACGATAGGAACGCCGGACCTTCAAGGGCGGGCAGCCCGGTCCGGTCCGGCATGGACGGCGCGCTCGACGAGCGGGCGGCTCAGGCCTGAGCCTTGGGGGTGGCCGAGGCGGCCTTCGCCCGCTTCGAGGCCGACTGGTAGAGGTCGTAGAGGCGCGGCACCGGGTACGCCTCGAGGCGCTTCCTGTAGCCCTGGTCCTTCGACCGGTTCAGGACCGCCAGCGTCTCGTCGATGAGCTTCGCGCGCGTCCCGAACTTCTCCTTCACCGTGCTGAACGTCGCGTGCAGGCGGAGGAGCTTGGCGTTCGACACGTGCTCCAGCCCCTTGGAACCGCCCCGATCCGTGCTGACGCGCCCGAGCCAGAGGTCCTCGTTCGCGAGCCCTTTCAGGGCCTCGACGAGCTTCGCCTTGTCGCCGAAGCGCTCCTTCACGATCGCAAGCGGATTTTTGCTGGCCATTCTGAGACTCCCACGGGCAGGCGGGGCCTGCGCCGGAAATGCGCGAGATGACTCGCGCGGCATTGAAGAGGGAGCGCGATCTAGCAGAGCAGCCGGGGTCACCGCAAGGGCGCGCCGCGGAGGGACCGCGCCGGCGGCGGAGGGACCGTGCCGGCGGCAGAGCGCCGGCGGCGGAGGGAAGGGACCGCGCCGGCGGCGGAGGGACCGTGCCGGCGGCAGAGGGCGCGAACGCGGCGGAGCCCGCGCGTCGGCGCTGTGCTGGGCCGCGGATCATGGTACAGGGCGCGCCGATGCTCAACCTGGGGAGCTGGCTCGTGGCGCACGTCGACCGGCTCCGGCCGCTCCGGCCGCCCTCGGACGCGAGCGCCCGCCTCGCCGAGCCTTCGTCGGCGCTGGCGAGCACCCTGCTGAAGGCGCTGTTCCCGGTCGCCGCGTTCATCGCGCTCGCGCCCGTCCTCTGGCTCTTCTTCCGGCGCACCTGGCGGGAGCTCGACGTCGAGGCCCACGAGCACCAGCGGCGCACCCTCGCCGCCGGGGGCTATGACCGCCGCCCCGCGGTCCTGTTCACGATCACCGCGGTCGTGCTCATGCTGCAGCAGTACTACGGCGGCCGGGCGGTCTACGACGAGCACATCCGGCCGTGGCTGCGCGAGCTCGAGCTCGCCCAGACGCTCTCGCCGGCCGGGGTGATCGTGCCGATCTCGCTCCGCCGCTACGACGAGCTCTACAGCTACGTGTGGTGGTCGTTCACCCGCGTCTTCGGCTACGTGGCCATCCCCATGGTCGCGTGGAAGCTCTGCTTCCCCAGGGACAGCCTGCTCGACATGGGGCTGCGCGTCCGGGGGCTCGCGCAGCACGCGTGGATTTACCTGCTCTGCCTCGCCGTCGTGGTCCCGGCGGTGTTCATCGTCGCGAGCGCGCCCGACTTCGGGAGCTACTACCCCTTCTACAAGCAGTCCTCCCGCTCCTGGTTCGACCTCATCGCCTGGGAGGCGATGTACTTCGCCCAGTTCTTCGCGCTGGAGATCTTCTTCCGCGGCTTCTGGCTCGCCGGCCTGCGCCACACCCTGGGCTCCGGCGCGATCTTCGCGATGGTCGTCCCCTACTGCATGATCCATTTCGGCAAGCCGTACCTGGAGGCGGCCGGCGCCGTGGTCGCCGGGATCGCGCTCGGCTCGCTGGCGATGCGCACGAAGAGCATCTACTCGGGCTTCCTGGTCCACGTCACGATCGCGCTGCTCATGGACCTCGTCGCGCTGTCGAACCGCGGCGCGCTGCCGCGATCGTTCTGGGGGATGTGACGCCGGCGAGGCCGGCGCCGCCGGCCCTCGCGCGGCGGCTCAGCCGAGCGTCCGGGTCAGCTTGCGCATGATCTCGGCGCGGCTCCGGTCCCGGATCTCGCGCCGGTACAGCGCCTCCAGCCCGACGGCGGCCGCGCGCGCCGCGTCGCGGTGCTCGCCTTCCCAGGGGAGCACCGCGAGCCGCCGCCAGAGGATCGTCTCCAGGAGCCGGGGCCTGCGCCTCGCCAGCGCGCCGCTCGCGAGCTCGATGACGCGGGCGGAGGCGGGGTCGGCCCGCATCGCGCGCACGAAGAAGCCCACGGCGGCCGTGACGCGGCGGCCGCCGCGCATCGCCTGCACGCCCGCGTCGCACAGCGCCTCGGCCCGCTCGCGCGGGCTCGAGGCGCGCCGCGCGCGCTCCCGCGCGGCCTGGACCTCGGCGCTCAGCGCGTCCCGGCGCCGCCGGGCAGGGCGCATCTTGATGACGAGGAACAGGATGAAGAGGGCCGCAACCCCCGCGAGCACGTGTCGCCAGCCGATCTCCATGGCGCCCGCCTTAGTACAGCGCCCGGGACGTGCTCACCAGGGCGAGCTTCCGCGCGGACGCCCCCGCGGTGGACGGCCTCGCGCGGCCGTCCTCGGAATGGCGCCGCCCGCCGCGGCGTTCGTCGTGGCGTTCCACGACGTTCCTTTCCACGACGTCCTTTCCACGACGTCCTTTCCACGACGTCCTTTCCGCCGCCACGGTGCGGTTTGCGCGAGCAGGCGATCCCAACCTATGCTGAGCCGAGAAATGCCCGTCCAGTCGACCTCCGGCTCCTCCGTTCGCGTGCCCCTTCGGGCCCTCGTCGCCGCGCTCGGGCTCGCCGCCCTCGCGCTGCACCCGGGCAGCGCGCTCGCCGATATCTTCACGTACACCGACGCGGATGGAACGGTGCACTTCTCGAACCGCGCCGCCGGCGACGCGCGGTTCAAGGTGTACATCAAGGGCGACGGGCGCCGCCCCGGGGCGCGTCCAGGCGTGGCCCCGGTCGCCCCGAGCGACAAATCCCTCGAGCGCTTCAGCCGCTACGACACGTGGATCCGTCAGGCCGCGACGCTCTACCAGATCCCCGAGGAGCTCGTCCGCGCCGTCATCAAGTGCGAGAGCGACTACGATCCGCGCGCGGTCTCGCCCGTCGGCGCCCAGGGGCTGATGCAGCTGATGCCCGAGACCGCCCTCCGCATGCAGGTGCGCGACCCGTTCGACGCGCGGGAGAACATCTTCGGAGGAACGCGGTACCTGCGCATCCTGGCCAACCTCTTCAACGGAGATCTCGATCTCACCATCGCCGGGTACAACGCCGGCGAAGGGGCGGTGATGCGGTACGGCGGCATCCCGCCCTACGAGGAGACCCAGGCTTACGTGACGCGCGTGCGGACCTACTACGCGCGCTACCGCACCACCCGGGACACCACGGTGGCCTCCATCGAGCCCTGATCGGCTCCCCGCCCCCCCCCCCCGCCGCTCGCCAGCCGGAGGCGCGCTCGACCGCACGGCGTAGCGCACACCGCCCCCGACGGGGGTACCGCGATGCTACGATCCCAGGAACGGCTGCCGCAGCCGCCCCCGGGCAGGCCCCGGGAAGCGCAGGTGCGGGCAGGCGGCCATCCATCACGCTCTCTTTGCTCCGCGCGGGCAAGGGTCCACGACATGACGACCACCTCGAGCCTCATCGAACTCACCAAGCGAAGCCCCGACATCGCGCCCCTCAAGCAGCCGGTGGATCCGGCGTCGCTCCAGCACGCGAAGCTGCTCGAGGTGCCCGACTTCCGGAGGATCCCGGCGTACGCCGACGTGACCGACGAGCAGTTCATGGATCACCGGTGGCAGGCGAAGAAGTCGATCACCCGCCCGGACAAGCTGCTCGACACGCTGCGCGGGATGGTGTCGGACGACTTCATCCGGGACGCGACCGAGGGCTTCGCGCACGCGCCCATGAGCGTCCGCGTCTCGCCGTACATGCTCTCGCTGATCGACTGGAGCGATCCGTACGGCGATCCGCTCCGGACGCAGTTCATCCCGCTGGCCTCGCGCTTCCTGCCGGATCACCCGAAGCTCGGGCTCGACTCGCTGCACGAGCGCGCCGACGCGCCGGTGCCCGGGCTGACGCACCGGTACGCCGACAAGGCGCTGTTCCTCCCGCTCGACACCTGCCCCGTGTACTGCCGCTTCTGCACGCGCAGCTACGCGGTCGGCATCGACACGGAGGAGGTCGAGAAGACCCACTTCAAGGTCGACGAGGAGCGGTGGAAGCGCGCGTACGCGTACATCGCGTCGCGCCCGGAGCTGGAGGACATCGTCGTCTCCGGCGGCGACGCGTACAACCTGCGGCCGGAGCAGATCAGCGCGATCGGCGAGGCGCTCCTCGGGATGCCGAACATCCAGCGCATCCGCCTCGCCACGAAGGGCCCGGCCGTGATGCCGCAGAAGATCCTCACCGACGACGAGTGGATCGACGCGGTGACGCGCACGGTGGAGCTCGGGCGGAGGCTGCACAAGGAGGTCGTGATCCACACGCACTTCAACCACCCGAACGAGATCACCGGCGTCACCCGCGACGCGATGAACAAGCTGTTCGAGCGCGGAATCACGGTGAGGAACCAGTCGGTGCTGCAGCGCGGGGTGAACGATACGCCCGAGACGATGAAGCTGCTCGTGAAGCGCCTGGGGCACCTGCACGTGCACCCCTACTACGTCTACATCCACGATCTCGTCCGCGGCGTGGAGGACCTTCGGACCACGCTCGCGACCGGGCTCATGATCGAGAAGCACGTGCGCGGCTCGACCGCCGGGTTCAACACGCCGACGTTCGTCGTCGACGCGCCCGGCGGCGGCGGCAAGCGCGACGCGCACTCGTTCGAGCACTACGACCGCACGACCGGCATCTCGGTGTTCGAAGCGCCGAGCGTCAAGCCGGGGCAGCGGTACACGTACTTCGATCCGATCGATCAGCTCCCGCCCGAGGGGCGCGCCCGCTGGGCGGACCCGGCGGAGCACCAGAAGATGATCGACGAGGCGCTCCGCGCGTCGCGCTGAGGCGGCCCGCGCGCGAGCTCACAGCGGCGGGCGAACGCCCGCGCGTGAGCTCGCGGCGGCAGGCGCGCCCGAGAGGCCCTACGGGCCCTCGGCCTGCCCCGAGCCCTCGGCCGGCGGCGGCTCCGCGTAGCGGGCGAGCGCGCCGGCGAGCTCGCGCTTCACGCGGTCCACGAGGTCGGGCGGCTCGACCACGCGCGCGGTCTCGCCGAAGCCGAGCACCCACGTCGCGAGCTCGGTCATGTCGCCGATGTGCATCGTGAGCCGCACGCCGCCGCCGGGCAGCTGCGTGATCTCCTGGGAGGGGTGCACCTTGCGCGTCCGCACGAACTCGGTCACGCGCTCGTCGAAGTCGATCACGACGCGCCGGGGCTCACCGCCGCGCCAGATGCCGAACTGGCCCTGGAAGTAGTCGTCGATGGAGAAATCGGGGGGCAGCTCGAAGCGCTCGGTGACCGCGCACTCCGTGTCGCGCATGCGATCGAGCAAGAACGTGCGCACCTCGCCGCGGCTCACGTGGAGGCCCACGCAGTAGATCGCGTCCTTGTAGAGGACGAGCGCGTACGGATGGATGAGCACCCGCTCCTCGCGCCCGTCCCGCGAGCGGCGGTAACGACACCGGAGCGGGCGCAAGTCGGCGACGGACTGGAACAGGTCGTCGAGCTCCTCGGTCCGCGCGGCGTAGTCCTTCGGGGCGAACGGGAGGTAGAGGAAGCGCTCCTCCAGCCGCGCGTCGGCGACGCCAGCGTTCGGGCCGCGCCCTGGCCTGCGCGCGACGCCGAGCAGCCGCTGCGCGGCGAGGTCGATCTCCTCGAAGAGCGTCGAGCCGCGCATCGGCTCGAAGAGGCGGCGAGCGGCGAGCAGGGCGTACGCCTGCGTCCGCCGCACCTCGACGCGCCGGGGCGCCTCGCTCGGCGAGAGGCGCCAGAGGCGAGGGCCGCCGGGGCGCGTGGCGACCGACACGAGATCGAGCTCGCGCTTGACCTCGACGAGGTAGCGCCGAAGCGAGCGCGGCGTGACGTTGAGCTCGCGCGCGAGGTCGTAGATCGTCAGGCCGGCAGGGTGCTTCTGCAGCAGGCTGCGCAGCGAGTCGAGCCGCCGGTGCTGCGTGAACGGGCCGCGCGGCCGGCCGCGCCGCGGGCCGCCCTTGGCGTCGTCCTCGTCGTCCTCGTCGTCGTCGTCCTCCGGCGCAGGGGGCCTCTTCGAGGCGGCCGCAGGAGGGGGCGCGTCCGTCCGCGCCGGGGCCGCTGGAGGGCGTACGCTCGGCGGAGGGCGCACGCTCGGCGGAGGGGCGCACGCTCGGCGGGGCGGGGCCGCCGTGCTCGGCCTGACACCGGGCGCCGCGTCCCCCGTGAGCCGCGGCGTCACGCCCGCGCGCGGCTTCGAGGGCGGCAGCGCGCTGCTGGAGAACGGGTCGGCGGCCTGTCCGACGCGCCCGCGGGGCGCGCTCCCGGCCCCGCTCGAGCCGGCGGCCCCCCGCGCGCGACCGGGCGAGGTGGCCGGCGCGGGGGCACCCCCAGGGCCTGTGCGAGCAGCGCGCGCCATCAGCTCAGCGCTCTATCGCATCACCCCTTCCCATCCAAGATGTTTGTCCCGCGCTCCGCCGGCCGGACGGCGACCGCCGCGCGGGCGCACGAGGACACGCGCGCCGCGCGTCGGCTGCGGCTGCGGCTGCGGCTGGGGCGGCTGCGCTCTGGCTGCGGGCGGCGCGGGCGCACGAGGACACGCGCATCGCGCGCCGCACGCCGGGCTCCGGCCGCGGCGCCGGGGGGGGCGCGCGGGCGCCGCGCACCCGCAAATCTGTTAGTTACCCTAATTTATCTACACGTGAGCCGCAGAGACGCAGCGGCGCCGGCGCACGGGGGCGCCCCCGCCAGGCGCCGCGGGCGGCTCACCAGGGACGATCGCGCATCGTCTTCTTGTACTGCTCCTTGTAGAGGTCGTGGCACTGCTTGCAGCTCGCCTTCGCGCCGTCGATGTCGCCGGCCTTCGCCTTGGCGGCGCCGGCCTTGGAGATCGCCCCCCAGCTGCCCATGCCCGGCGGCGGCTTGCCGGCCACGTACTGGAGCGCCGCCGCGATCTTCTCGCCGTCGCCGCTCGAGGTCGCCGAGGCCATCGTGCTCTTCATCCAGGCCTGCATCGGGCAGAGCTTCTGGCCCTTCGAGCCGCACTCGAACTTCTTCTCGCCCGCCTGGGCAGCGCCGGTCGCCGCCGGCGCAGCGGCTGCAGCGGCCGACGCCGCCGCGGTCGCCTTCGCGGCCGCCGCGGCCGTCTCCGCCTTCGCGTCCGCTGCGGCCGTCTCCGCCGGCGCGGCCACCGCCGCAGCCGGCTCCGCCGGCGCGGCCCCGCGGCCGGCGTCGCGGCCGGCGCGGCCGTCGTCGCCGCCGGGGCCGCGCTCTCGGTCGGCTTGCCCTCGGCCACCGCCCCCGGGGTCGTCGCGTCGTTCCCCTTGCTGTCGCAGCCGAGCGTGGCGAAGGACAGGCTCGCGAGCAACAGCGCGAGCGGGGTGATCGTTCTCCTCATGCAGTCTCCTTGGTGATGAACAGAAGCGCTCCATCGAGCGCGACCGAGGGATGCGTGCCGCGGTCCCCGGCTCGACGCACAGTGTAAACGGGTCGCCGTCCGTCCGCTGCGTTCGCGCGCCCCCCGGACGCCGCCACCCGAGGGCCCGACGCGCGGTGCCGCCTCCAGGGGCGACATCCGACGACATGGCCCCCTCCGCCGGTCAGATCGCGCTCGATCCCCTCAGTCGCGCGTCCCCGGCGTCGCGGCAAACGCCGACCACCGGAAGTTGTCGAGGAGGGCGACGGAGTCGTTCCAGGGATCATTGGTGTCCCAAATTACAAATCTAAGCTCTATGATCTCTCCGGGGACGACGTTGCCGTTCATGATCAGCCAGCCGGTCCCGCCGCCGGCGCGCTCGCTCGTGCCGCACCAGCCAGGTTCGCCCTCGATCTGCGCGGGCGGCCTCGTGATGTCGAACCCCGTCCCGAGGAGCTGACCGACGCCCGTGCAGGTGGTCGTCGAGCCGGCCTTGGCGCCGCCGCCGCACCCGGTCGGCCCGTTGACGCACTGGGTGAAGAGCCCCGTATCGCCGAATGCGAGGTTCACGCCCAGCGGGTAGACCGAGCCGCCGGCGGGCGGGGGATCGTAGAACGCGAGGTTCTTGTCGTCGGGGTTCTCCGCCTCGCCCGGGAAGGGCTCGAACGTGGAGTCGAGGAGCGCGAGGAAGAAGTCGTTGAACCGGCTGCACACCCACTCCGGGTATTCGGACGAGAGGAAGAACGTCGAGACGCTGAACGAGCTCGCGTTCGTCGGCACGCGCACGCGCAGCCGCAACATCACGGGATCGTGGGCCGTCGTGCCGCCCAGCGGCTCCGGACAGCCGGGCGTGTTCGGGAGGCGCTCGCCGTTCGCCTCGAGCCAGTCCGCGGGCATGCCGCTCGACGTCCCCATGTCCTGGCCGCCCTGGAACGGGGCGAAGCTCGGCCGCGTGTTGTTCGGCGACGCCTGGGCCGCGGCCACGCCCGTCGAGAGCACCGCGAGCCGCGCGCCCCGGAGCGGCAGGATGCCGGAGCCGAAGCCCCGGCGGATCGACCGCTGGGCCGCCACGGGCGCGCCGGCGCCGTCGGCGCGGCGGAAGCTCGCCGAGAGGACGCCCCACGTGCGCCGCGACGTCGTCGTGGTGGCGCAGAGATCCATCGCCTTCGCGTAGTCGAGCGCGGTCGCCGAGTCGCTCGCGAGCCCCTCGTCGCAAGGCGAGGCGTTATCGACCGCGCCGTCGCAGTCGTCGTCGAGCCCGTTGTCCGCCACCTCGAAGGCGCCAGGGTTCATGAGCGACGGGGGGCCGCACGCGTCCAGCGAGGAGTCGCAGCAATCGCCCTCGCAGATCGTCCACCCGTCGCCGTCCTCATCGGGCGGGTTGTCGACCGTGCCGTCGCAGTCGTTGTCGATGCCGTCGGCGCACGCGTCGAGCTCCGGCAGCACCTGATCGAGGCACGGCCCCCAACCGAGGCCGCTCGGCCTGCACGTGGAGACCCCGGGGGCGCAGGGACCG
This sequence comes from Sorangium cellulosum So0157-2, assembly GCF_000418325.1. Taxonomy (GTDB): domain Bacteria; phylum Myxococcota_A; class Polyangia; order Polyangiales; family Polyangiaceae; genus Sorangium; species Sorangium cellulosum_D. The sequence continues at coordinate 4,112,428 of NC_021658.1, read as the reverse complement.
GCGCCCTCGGTGCCCGGCATCCCCTGGTAACACGCCCTCGTCTCGCCCGGCGTGCACGAGCAGGGCCCGCGCGCCCCCTCGTCGTGCTCGCACCCGTCCGCCGGGTCCTCGTTGCAGTCGAGGAAGCCGCCGTCGCAGGCGCTGAGCACGCAGCCGCCCGCGACGCAGGCGCTCTCGCCGTGCGCCAGATCCGGACACGCCCGACCGCACAGGCCGCAGCTCAGCGCGTCGGTCTGGAGATCCCGGCAGAGCCCGTCGCAGCACGAGGCGCCGCCGTCGCACGGGCGCGCCGGCGAGCAGCCCTGAGCGCACTCGCCCTCTCCGGTGCACAGCGTGCCAGGAGGGCAGTCGCCGTCCGTGACACAGGCAACACAGGTGTGCTCGGCGGGATCGCAGTGGAGCGGAGCAGGGCAGTCGGACTCGGATTCACATCCGGCCACGCAGCGCTTCGCCTCTGGATCGCACACCTGGCCGGCCGGACACGCGTCCGGGCCGGGGAGGCACGCGACGCAGCTGCCCGTCGCCGGGTCGCAGAGCGGAGCGGCCGGATCCGCGGAGCAGTCGGTCGGGCAATCGGCCCCGCCCTCCCCTCCGCCGCCCAGGGGAACGCCGGGAGATCCGGCGCCGGCGGCGCAGGACGGCGCCGCCGCGGACGCGAGCGCGAGCCCCGCCAGGGCGACGAGCCCTCCGGTCCAGGCCAGCGGGCGGCGACGGACAGCGCGGGTTCTTGTCGACATCGGCGAGCTGCTCCCCTCCGCGGAGGCGGCGCCCCGAGGCGCGCCCGACCGCAAGGATCGCAGGATACCCCGCCGGCGCCGCGGACGACGGCGGATCCGCGGAGATCGGCGGCGCGCCTCGACGGGCGATGACGCGCGCGGCGCGATCGGCCGAGCTCGCCGGAGGTGCGACCGAGACGGCGATCAGCGCGTGCGCTCGTACAGCGTGAAGGCGCCGTCGCGCTCGATCCGGCGAAACGAGGTGTGCGCCGCGGTGAATACCGGCCTCTCCGGCCGCTCGTTGCGGAGGATCACATAGTCGTACGCGACGCCGTGGACATCCGGCTTGAACCACTCACCGCGGTTCGACGGCGGCGCGGGGAGCCGGCGCTTCAGCTTGAAGGGGAAACCCACGTTGTGCCAGCCATCCGCGCTGAAGCCCCCGCGCATGACCTGCACCCACGAGGAGAAGTGGTTCGTGCCCTCGATGATCAAGGCCTCGTCGGTCCGCGGGGGCAGCGACACGAAGAGGACCTCGGCGCCCGGCGGGACGCGCGCCACAAGGCGGGCAAACGGCTCGATCCGCTCGTCGAAGCTCGCGTATTTCTCCGAGAGGTGGAGCGGCAGCACGAGCGCGACCGCCGCGGCAGGGGCCATCAGCAGGCGAGCGCGGCCACGGAGCGGCGCCTGGATGGCCAGGAATCCGAAGAAGCAGATGAGCGGCGAGAAGCGCCCGCTCACGAACCACCAGTCGAACGGGCGCGCCAGGTGCAGCGGCACGAGGAAGTAACAGGCCACCATCGCGGCGCAGAGGACGAGGGAGCGGTGGTGGTGCAGCCGGCCGAGAGGCGAGCCGGCAGGCGTGGCTGCGTCCCCTGCGGGGAGGAGCAGGCCGAAGCGCCGGGCCAAGCTCCAGAGCGCGAGCAGCGACGCCGCCGCGAGCAGCACCCAGAAGAGCCGGGTGTCGAGCTCGCCCGACACCGAGTCGAGCGTGTACTCGGGGAACGAGCGGAGCATCTCGTGCCAGGGCACCCAGGCGCCCTGGAACCGCGGGCCGCTCCGCAGGTCGACCATGGGGCTCTCGAAGGCGACGAGCTGCCAGGCGAGGAGCGCGGCGGCGGGCGCGAAGAGCGGCAGCGCGCGGGCGATGCGAGACCACCGGGGCAGATAGCAGAGCATCAGCGCGGCGACGCAGACGTAATAGCCAAAGAGGATGAGCGGATGGCTGAGGCCGCAACCGACGCTGAGCAGCGCGACGGCGGCGGCGCGCCCGGGGCTCGGCCGCTCGAGGGTTGCGTCGAGCGCGACGACGCCGGCGAGCAGCAGCGCGATGCCGACGAGGAACGGCAGGAAGCCGCACGCCCACGAGAGGCTGAACGCCAGCGGGAAGGTGAGCAGCGAGAGCCAGGGGCTGCGCCGCGTCCGGTGCGCCCAGCCGAGCGCCGCCGCGGGGATCCCGAGCACGTACCCGGAGAGGACGATCCGGTTCGCGACCTCGAGGTCGACGGCGTACGCGAGGAGGTGCGTCAGGATGTGATAGGCGCCGTACGGGGCCGGACGGAGGCTGAGCTCGTAGAAGTCCCGGTAGCGAGTCCACGGCTCGTCGAAGTGGTGCCAGATATGAACGGCCGCGAGGTGGTTCGGCAGGTCGAGCAGCGGCAGGAACCGCACGCGCCATATCGGCACGATCGCCGCGACGGCGAGGAGCGCGAAGGTCGCGACGAAGGCGCGATCGCTCGCCCAGCCAGGCCACCGCCGCGACGCGGGGGGCTCGGCCGCGGCGTCGCGCCGGGGCGGCGCCGCGGCCGGCGTGAGGGCGCTGTCGGGCGGGCTCGAACCGGGCATTTCCATGAGAACGGTGGCCCTCCCCTTCCCTGCGCGCGGCGCGAGGTGCGGCAAGGCCCGCGAGGGGCTGCGAGCCTTAGCACAGGAGGCGGCGCCGATTGCAGCGCCGCGTGTCTTCCTCTAGTTTCCCGGCCACCTCGCAGGCAGACACGGCACGCGATGACACCCACCGGCCATCCGGAGCGGCACGGGGCGCTCCACGCAGCCCTCCAGGAGACCTGAAGCCATGAGGCACCTTGCTTGCGTCGCAGGCGGCGCCGCCGTCCTGCTCGCCCTCTCCTCGTCGCGCGCGCAGGAGCCCGCGGCCGAGGCGCCCGCGGCCGAGGCGCCCGCCGCCCCGGCGCCGACCGAGGCGCAGGCGCCGAGCGGAGAGCCGGCCGGTGAGCCGGAGCGCGCCGCGCCGCCCGCCGCCCGCCCTACCGCGCCGGTGAGCCAGCCGCCGCCGCGGGAGGCGCAGGCGCAGGGCTCGCCGGCGCCCGCGCGCGGCGACCTCCTCTCGCCGGGCTTCCGGGAGCGGATGCGCGCCGCGCTCGGGCCGCTGGAGGTCGCGCCGATCGCGCTGCTCGCGCTGCAGGCCGCGCCCTACGTGGGCGACGACGCGCTGAGCCAGGCCGGGGACAGCGCCGAGCAGCCCGGCTTCCGGCTGCGCCGCGCCCGCGTCGGGCTGCGCGGCGACGTCGCGGGGCTCGTCCGGTTCGCCGTCTCGACGGAGCTCGCCGGGGGCGACGAGGGGACGGCGCGCATCCACGAGGCGTGGGCCGGCGTCACGGCGGAGCGCGCGCTCGAGGTGTACGCGGGCGCGCGGACCGTGCCCTTCTCGCGCTCGGCGATGCTCGGCGCCGGCGACGGGGCGCTCACCGAACGGCCGCTCGCCGTCCGCGCGATGGCGCCGTTCACGCAGGTCGGGATCCAGGCCGAGGGGCACTTCCAGGACCGCGCCTTCAGCTACCACGCGGGCGTCTACAACGCCTTCCAGCGCGCCGATCGGTTCTACGCAGGCCACTCCGAGAGCCTCGCCCCCCTCGGCAACCGCTTCGAGGGGATCGCCTTCGCCGGCAGGCTCGCCACCGAGCCGCGAGGCCCGCTCGGCCGCACCCTCCAGGACGTCGCCCACTCGCCCTTGCGCCTCGGGGTCGGCGCCGACGGCTTCTTCAGCAACGGAGGCGCCCGCACGCTCTACGGCGCGAGCGCCGACGTCCTGCTGCACGCCGCGGGGCTGCACGCGCTCGGCGAGGTGCTCTGGACCGGGGCGAGCCCCAAATCGGTGCCCACCCAGCCGATCTCGCAGGTCACGTCGGTGTCGTCGCTCGCGCTCGTCTTCGAGGCAGGCTACATGCTCGTCGCCCGGCAGCTCGGCGTCTCGGGCCGGGTCGAGTGGATCGACCCCAACATCGATGTCGACGACGAGGGGGACAACCTCGCGCTCACGGGCGGCGTGAGCTACCACGCGTACGACGATCTGCTGAAAGCGCAGATCGATTACACGCATCGTGAAGAGCTCGGCGGGCTCTCGCTGGCGAACGACGCCGTCATCCTGCAACTCCAGCTCTCGCTGTAGGAGAGATCGCTGTGCGGCGAACACACCGCTGGTTCACGAGGGTCGCGCTCCTCCCGCTCGCCGCCGCCGCGCTCGCCGCCCCCGCGCTGCCGAGCTGCGGGGGCGACCGGCTGCTCCGCGCAAAGCAGATCGAGCACCGGGCCGAGCTCGTCGGCGGCCCGGTGGCGATGGCGGACGTCGGCGACTTCCTGCTCGAGAACGACCAGATCCGCGTGGCCATCCTCGGCGGGCGAGACTCCCCCGGGCCGGGGATCTTCGGCGGCGCCATCGTCGACGTCGACCGCCGCCGCGGCCGGATCGGCGAGGAGGGCGGACAGGGGCGCGATCGGTTCGCGGAGATGTTCTCGCTCGCCAACCTGATCGTGCCCGACCCGACGGCGACCGACGTCTCGGTGCTCGCCGACGGCTCGGACGGCGCCGAGGCCGGGATCCGCGTCGAGGGAGACGGGGAGTTCCTGTTCGAGGCGATAGGCCTGCTCCGGGCGCAGGAGGACCTGCTCGGCCTCTTCTTCCCCAACGTCCGCTCCAGGATCCGCTTCCGGACAGACTACCTCCTTCACCCGGGCGATCGGTTCGTGACGGTGCGCACGGTGCTCCTGCTCGACGACAGGCCGCCGCCCGGCTGCGAGGCCCCGAGGAGCTGCGAGCCGTGCCCGGACGGGTACCAGCAGGACCCGGGCGGCTGCCTGACCTGCGCGTGCAGCGACGTCCTGCCGCTCGACAACGCCACGGCCCCCGTCTCGGTGCTCGGCGGCGTCCTCGGGGATCCCGCGGACCAGGCGCAGGAGGAGGCGGCGCGCCGCGCCGGCATCGTCGCCGGAGACTTCGTGTTCTTCGGCAACCAGAACGACGTCTTCGCGCCCGGCGCCGGCTTCGACGAGGACACGGCGGTCCAGGACGCCTGGAACGCCGGGCGGAACTCGTTCTCGGAGCCGCTCACGTTCGATTTCGTGGCCGCGGCGGGCGGGGACGTCAGCTACGGCTACTTCACGAGGGCGCAGGAGGGCGCGGCGCCGTCCGTGGTCAACGTGCCCCTCTTCGCGAGCGCGGCGACGGCGTTCGTGTCCGCCAGCCGATCGTGCCTGTACAGCGAGGGGGACGACGCGGCGTGCGACGCCCACCGCGCGTTCAGCTACGAGCGCTACCTCGCCGTGGGCGACGGCGACATCGCGAGCGTGACCGACGTGATGCACCGGCTGCGCGGGACCGAGACGGGCACCGTCCACGGCCACGTGCTGTGGGAGAGCACGCTGGAGGCCGCGCCGAACGCGCGGGTGTTCGTCTTCTCCGACCCGGACCCGTCGCGGCCCTTCGGCTCGCTCGACGAGCTCGTGGCGGCGAACCGGGAGGCGCGCGGCGACGTGGGCCTCATCAACGAGATCGACGCGGATGTCGGCCTCGATCCGTCCGAGGACGGCGATTTCCGCGGCGCCCTGCCGCCCGGCAGCTACGTGCTCGTCGCGCGGAACGCGGCGGGGACGGCGACGTCGGCGCCGGTCCGGGTGCGCCTCCGGGCCGGAGAGCAGGTCGCGGTGTCGCCGCGCCTGCCCACGCCGGCGACGGTGCGCTACCGCGTCGCGGACGAGGCCGGCCAGCGGATGCCGGCCAAGCTCGCCTTCATCTCGCTCGACGACGCGGGGCGGCGGCTCCCGGGCGACGGCCGGCGCAGGGTCTACCTCGGCGACGGCCGGCTCGGGAACGGCAACCGCGCCATCGAGGTCACGGCCACGGGCGAAGGAGAGGTCGAGATCGAGCCGGGGCGATACCAGATCACGGTGTCGCGAGGCATCGAGTACGGGATCTACGTGGAGCGCGACGTGACGCTCGCGCCGGGGCGGGCGTTCCAGCTCGACGCCACGCTCGTGCGCGAGGTCGACACGAGCGGGTGGATGTCGGCCGACATGCACCTCCACTCCAGGCCGAGCTTCGACAGCGGCATGCCGCTGCCGCGGCGGGTCGCCACGGTGGCGGCCGAGGGCGTGGAGCTCGCGGTGTCGACCGACCACGACGTCGAGACGGACTACCAGCCGACCGCGCGCGCGCTCGAGCTCGCGCCCCACCTCGCCACCGCGATCGGGGCGGAGATCACGACGCTGGAGCAGGGGCATTTCATCGGCTTCCCGCTCAAGTACGACGAGCTCGACGTCCCGACCCACGGCGCGCACGACTGGACGTGCGAGCCCGGCGGGACGATCCTCGACGCCATCCGCGCCTCGGGCGACGGCACCGTGGAGCCGCTGACGATCGTCGCCCACCCGCGCGACGGCTTCTTCGGCTACATCGAGCAGCTCGGCGTCGACACCTACACGATGGACCGGACGCCGACGTTCCTCGAGGAGAACAACCCGGTGTTCCGGACGGCGAGCTGCGCGTTCGACGCGATGGAGCTCATCAACGGCAAGCGGTTCGATCTGGTGCGCACGCCGAGCGTGGCCGAGGTCGTCGACTGGAATCGCTGCCTCGCGCGGCTGAACGCCGCCCGGGGCGCAGGCGAGATCGAGGCGGCGTGCCCCGAGGCGGCGGGCTGGCTGCGCGCGCCCTGCGCGGCCCCCGGCGGGTCGGCGCCGGCGGCGGGCGGCGCCTCCGGCTCGCCCTCGGACGCCGCGGTCGCGGTGGCGGTCGCCGACTGCAAGCGCCGCGCGCGCACCGAGCTCGCGTGGGCGCTCATGAAGCGGATCCTCGCGCGAACGCCGGACGAGCAGGAGAAGAACTGGGGCTTCGCCGGCGCGAGCCCCGACAGCCAGGAGCTCTGCGGGCCCGCCGCGCTCGGCGACGCGCCGGTCGCCGCGGAGGCGCGCGACGAGCCCTGCACGTTCCGTGCGGGCCAGGTGGACGACTACTTCCGCTACCTCGAGCGGGGGTTCTTGCCGGCGCAGATCGCCAGCAGCGACAGCCACGACGCCTCGAAGGAGCCGGGCTTCCCGCGGACCTATTTCCGCAGCGCGACCGACTCCCCGGCGGCGCTCGCGACGCCGGCCGCGGTCGAGAGCCTGCGGGGCGCGCACGCCTTCACGACGTACGGCCCCTTCGTCCGGGCGACGATCGGCGGCAGGACCTACGGCGAGGTGGCGGGGGCGAGCGCCGGGGAGCCGCTCGAGCTCCTCTTCGATGTCCAGACGGCGAGCTGGTTCGGCGTCGATCGGGTGGAGATCTACCTGAACGGCAGGATGATCCGCCTGCTGGAGCCGGAGATGCCGCCGAGCGCGCTGGTGGACGTGCGCGGCAAGGTCACCTTCACGGTGCCGGAGCGCGACTCCTGGGTGGTGATCATCGCCATGGGCCTCGAGGACAGGAACCTCATGAGCCCTGTCTCCCTCGACGTCCCCTTCGGCGAGATCCAGCTCTCGCGGCTGGCGAGCGACGGGTTCGGGAGGATCCCCGCGATTAGCGCCCTGTTCGCGCCCACGCCGACGGTGCCCGACTGGTCGCCGGTCCCGCCTTATGCGGTGACCAACCCGATCTACATCGATGTCGACGGCAACGGGCGCTACGACGCTCCGCTGCCGAGGCCCGACTTCTGCTCTCGCCCGTGCGATCCGGCGGTCCTCGATCCGGAGCAGTGCCCGGCGGAGCAGGATTGCCTGCTCGAAGAGCAGGTCTGCGGCTTCCCGATCCCCGGCAAGTGCGACCATCGCCGCCCGGCGCTCGGGCATCACGACGACTGAGCGCCGCGGCGGGCTGCGCTCATCGCGCGAGCGCGGCCGTCGCGCGAGCGCGGCCGTCGCGCGAGCGCGGCCGTCGCGCGAGCGCAGCCGTCGCGCGAGCGCAGCCGTCGCGCGAGCGCAGCCGTCGCGCGAGCGCAGCCGGCCCGCGAGCGCAGCCGGCCCGCGAGCGCAGCCGGCCCGCGAGCGCGGCCGGCCCGCGAGCGCGGCCGTCGCGCGAGCGCAGCGCCCGACGCGCGAACGCGCGGCCGGCGAGGCTCGTCCGGATCACGGAAGGGCGCCGGCGCGTACGTGGCGAGGCACGCGCGCGCCGGCGCCGGCGGATCTCGGCGTCGATCCGTCCGGCCGCCCCGGGCGGGAGCTTACCGGCCTTCGATCGACTGCGACTTGATGTGGAACTCGACGCGCCGGTTGCGCTGCCGGCCTTCCGGCGTGTCGTTGGCCACGAGCGGCCGGCGGGAGCCGTAGCCCACGGAGGTGAGCCGCTCCCCCTGGATGCCCTTGTTGACCAGGTAGACCCTGACCGCGATCGCCCGGTTGTGCGCGAGCCGATCGTTGTAGTCGATCGTGCCCTGGTTGTCGGTGTGCCCTTCGATGCTGAGCAGCTTGATCTCCGGGTTCGCCTTGAGCAGCCGCACGACCTCGTCGAGGATCGGATAGCTCTGCGGGAGGATCCTGGAGCTGTCGAACTCGAACTCGACCTGCTTCATGATCTCGATCTCGGCGGAGCCGGTGATCCTGCGGATGTAGTACGGGCAGCCGTTCTTCTCGGGCTCGTCGACGACGACCTGCCCCGCTTCTTCGGGCACTTGTCCTCGGCGTCGGGGATGCCGTCCTGGTCCGCGTCCTCCTCGGGGCAGCCGTCGCGGTCGTCGATGCCGTCCTTGTCCTCGGGATCGTCGGGGCACTTGTCGACGACGTCCGGGATGCCGTCGCCGTCGCGATCGGGCATGTCCGGGCAGCCGTCGGCCGGCTTCGGCTGCTTGCCGTCCTCGGGATCCTGCGGGCAGAGGTCGATGACGTCGGGGTAGCCGTCGCCGTCGGTGTCCTTCTCCTGCTCGATGACGTAGTTGAAGCCGGGCGACCGGGTGCCCGAGTCGGCGATGCTGAACGAGTAGCCGACGACGGCGACCCCCCGGAAATCCGGGGCGTAGCCGCCGCTCATCCGGGTGCCCACGCCGGCGCCCGCGTAGAGCGCCTTGTCCTTGGTGAGGGCCATCCGGCCGTTCAGCTGCCACTCGATGGGGGAAGCGTCGAGCTCGCCGAGCGTCTCCTCGCGGAGGCCGAACGAGCCGAAGATCTCGGCCCCGACGCGGATCGTGTCGTCGACCAGCGGGACGTAGCCGCCGACGCCGTACGTGAGCTCGGTGCCGACGCGGAGCTCGTGGAGCCGTACGGGCGGCCGGATCGCGACGCCGGTGTTGAGGGTGACGAAGAAATCCTTGAAGTCGTATTCGGCGCCGAGGCCGAACGCGCTGCTCACGGTCCGGTCGCCGCCGAAGGAGTAGACGTTGCCGACGGGCACGAAGACGGCGGCCGTGAGTCCCAGACGGAAGCGCCGCTCGTCGAGCTCGAGCGCGACGAGGCGTGCGTCGAGCCGGAGGTCCATCGGCGTGGCGGTCTTCAGGTTGACGCACTGGTCCAGGCCGAGGGTCCGGTCGGGGTGGCAGGTCTGGTTGCCGTCCTGGAACACGACGATCGGGAACGAGGCCTGGAGGGCGCCGCGGCCGAGGATCTCGACGCCGGCGCTCAGGTACGTGATGAGCTGCGAGGTGACGGGCCCCTCGCCTTCGAGCTGCTCCTCGACGGCGAGGTTGTCGACGTAGTTGTCGTTGCGGAGCGGGTGGACCGAGACGCCGAGCCCGAGCTGCCCGAAGAGGCGCGTCTTTTCACCCATGTGGGGGCGCCAGACCCCGATCCCGTCGTCGGGGGCGCCGGCCATCCTGAGGCGATCGAGGTAGAAGGTCCGGTCCTGCGCGCGCGCGGCGGAGGGCGCAAGCGCGACGAGGGCCGGTGCGGCCAGGGCGGCTGCGGTCAGTGCGCAGCGAAGGCGCGACGGGCGTCGCGGCTTACCGCCCGGCAGGTTTCGTCGATCCATCACGGTGAGCTGTCCTCCAAGCAACGCTCGAAAAACGAGGTTGACGCGGGCGTTCCGCCGCATGCGGGCCGGCGTCCGGGCGGGAGATTACTCGGCCCGGGGGAGGATGTCTCCTGGGTCGAACCAGGAGGTGCGAGGAGCCCCCCCGGGAGGGCCGGGGCGGCTGTGTCCGGGGCGCGCGCGGGCGGGGGCGTGGGGATGGGGGGCGGGGCAGGCAGGTGGCGGCGGCCTGCGCGAGCTTTCGTCCCGGCGGGGGGCGCATAGCGTCAGGCGCATGTCGAGGCTGGCGAGACGGCGCGTCGCGGTCCGCTCCACATCGAAGACGCGGCGGACCTGATTCCATCGCGGCTGGGGGCAATGCGCTGCGACCTGGTGTTGATACTGACCAACTTCGAGCCATGGTCAGAGACCCAGTATTATGGACACGGCACACAAGTCATCGCCCCGTCGCCGGGCCGAGGCGGCGAGCGCGGCGCACATGTCGACGTCACCGGTGCGCCACGGCGAAGCCGAATTCTCTATCACCTGAGGGCTGTGCTATCGAAACATCCTCTGTCAGAGGGCTCATAACCACAGATCGACCGTAATAAAAATGGACAACATTTTCCTCTGTCGCAGCAACAAAAAAGTCCGAGTATCCATCCCCATTTACGTCCCCGGGCGTTCCCAGGCGCTGCCCCGTTCTATCTTCAACAGCATCCCCGTAGATTGCAGCGCTCGGCTCCTCCACGCCCAACTCCCCGTCGCCCAAATATAGAAGCACTTTCGGAGATCGGTCGGCAACCGCAACATCATCGAATCCATCACCATTAACATCACCCACCGCAGCAACCGTCGCGCCAAACGACTCATTTCCCACGAGAGTCAAACTAGGAGTCGGCTCCAACCCCCGCGATCCGCCAAGATAAATATACGCACGATTACTCTCTCGCGCACCGATAATGACATCGCCAAAACCGTCACCGTTGATGTCGCCGGCGGCGTCAAACGAACTAACAAATTTGGTGTGACCAGAAGGGTCCACGAGCTCTATCGCCGGCGCAGAATCGAACCCTCGGCCCGGGTTTCCGTGATAGAGGCGCACAATATCGCGATCAACCGTATGAAACACCACGACCACATCGGAAAACCCGTCCCCGTTTGTGTCGCCAGCCGATGACACGAATGAGATCGCGTTTCCTAGGTCCTCTACGGGTTCGCCAAGCTCGAGATTGATCGGTGCGTCGAGATCGTCCGGACCTCCAAGATACAGAGATGCGATCAATACAGAGCGCTCGGATGTTCCAACGATGACATCAGCGAACCCGTCGCCATTTACATCACCAGCAGAAGCCATATATGGCCCGAGCATCCCCTCTACCGAATTACCATCGATTCTCACATAATCCGAACCAAATCGGTTACTGCTGCTGCCACGGTACACGAACGCAGTGTCTCTATAAGGCGCACCAACCAGTACATCGGCATAGCCGTCACCATCGACGTCGCCTGCACATGACAAGGAGATTCCGAAGCCATCATTGGCCCCGAAAGGACTAAAAACGATCCCGTCATCTTCCGAACCAAATCGCGCGCCGGGGATCCCGAAATAGAAGTAAATGGCGCTGCTGGTAGGACTACGACCGTAAGCACTGATTGCAACATCGTCATAGCCATCAGCATTGTAATCGCATTTCGTCCGACCTACATTCACCCACCACGCTCGCGAAAACTCCGAGCAGGCCCCCTGTGCGCAGGCGCGTACGCGCCAGTAGTAACGTCGCCCGACGGGAGGAAGCAATGCTATCGCCAGGTCCTCGTCCGGCTGGTACTCGGTAAACTCGGTAGTGGAAGAGACTGCATCGATAAAATCAGGACTGGCGCTGTACTGCAGCTCATACTCGATGGAAGCGCCGGAAGGCGACGTCGACGCCTCCCACACGAACCTGGGGCGATTCGAGCCGGTTTTCCGCTGAGCACCGAGATAGGCATCATTCCTCGGGAGCCGCAGGACGGGCACTGTCGGAGGCTCTCCCAAGCCGCTCCCACCGCCGGAGGTCGTCACCCCACTGCTGCTGGCCACTGTACCACCGGGAGCGTCGACGAACTCATTGAGGCCGAGGATCTTGCCGCAGCCAACGAGCAATCCGATGCAGGCGATCCATCCCACTTCAGCCCCGAAGACCACCGTCGACCAACGCATTCCCATGATATCGACCAAATCATGGCAAACACATCGGTGTCAAGCGATTGCTCCACGTCATGACGCCGCGCGAGGATCTCAGCATCGAGGTGGGATCTGACGCTCGCCAACTTCTCGCCCACGATCACTCTGGGCGCACTCGCTTGCAGGGGAGGCTGAACTGAACGCTCAAGAACGGAGTGAGCGAGCTCTGCGGCTAGATGGCCATGCGGTTATGTCTCAATGAAAACATAACCAGAACGCGCCAAGAGCACGTTGTATTCAACGTGGCACAGGGGGGATTGTAACCTGGTTGATCGGCTGAAAACCAGCACCAGCCGGGTATGCGTAGGAGACCAAGCGAGTAACATTGGTCGTCCCCCATCCCCAGACCGTCACACCGAACGGCAACTCGCTCGACATCACGTGACGACCGTTGACACAATCCCCATTTCCCTCAAAATCTCCGCTCACAAGCTGGACGCGCGTGTACTCATATTCCCCAATCCGCTTCCATCCCGTAATCGTCCCCAAGCAATCCAAAGTCACATCAGCAAAGCTCCCATCGAGCTGGGACGGGGTTCGCACGACGTTCAGACTCGTCTGAGGATACGTCGGATCGGTGAACAAGACATAGTAATTCAAGAACTGAGAAGGAGGGATCACGTTGACCCACTCCGGATCACCCTGTTCTGAGTAATTCTCGCCCCCCGTCATGTACCCACCGAAATAGAATGGATTTTGCCCACCCTGGCTACGCACCACAAATGGACCGGCCGCCCTAAACTCACGAACCTCCCCGAGCTCCAGCGTATCAGGAGCGCCATCGGGCTTGGAAGGCTCCCAGCGCAATTCTGTATTGTCGACCATGCCCACGAGACGCCACGGGGGAGCTTCCTCGTCACCCGTTTGCCCGTCACCACCCGTGCGCCCCTCATAGCGCACCGCCACGTACTCGTTTCCCGTGGCTCGCACAGGCGCAATCTGCTGGTGTGCAGAGTCACAGTCCGCGACGTCCAGCGGAACGTTCATGCACGAAGAAGCACCGAACACCCCGATGGGTTTGTCCGACAAAATTGGGCTGCCGGTGAGCTCAGCGCGCTGACCAATCTGAAGGAATTCGCCCTTCTTCAGGGTGTACGTTACTGGCATCCCCTTGCTGGCCGGAGCGACGATGGGGGCATTGGTTGGCCCTGCGCCTTCTATATCCGCGTTGGGGAGTATCGTCACATTGGTATCGTCCTCACGAGCAACTATCTCCAAAGCGGGCAGACCACTCGGAGTCAGCTCGGACACAGGATAGGCATTCACAGCGACGTAGTTCGTGTCCCATGAGCTGGTGGGCAGCAACAAAGTCGCCGACGTATAACTCGTCAACCCCCCACCGTAGGGGACAATCTGGTATGCAACCACGGGGTAATCAGTGGTTATATGAAACGCCGAGCCACGCCCAGTAAACTCGGTATCCGCGGTGTTCTTCGGGATGCCGGTCTCATCTTGGACCGCGGGATCTTTCGGGCACCTGATCAGCCCACCCGTCCTGCTGCGTGACAGGAACAGCACGGCGACCTCGCCGGCAGCAAGGCCTTCACTCTCAACATACGGCTCGTATGTTACATTCGACCCCTGCCCCCTCGGGACGAAGGCGAATTTTTCGACCGGCAAGACTGTGCCATCTCGTTCCACCGAGATGTGCACTTCCTTTTCCCATGTATTCGCAACGAACGCCGCAAAGCAGGCGCCTTCTGCCTGCGTTCGCTGCACCGTCTTCAGCGCCCAGAAGTCGCACCCGTACGAGCTCTTCGACTCCTCCGCCGCCCTGCACGGGCCCGGCACACACTCCGCGTTGACGCACCCCTCTTCTGGATCGCACGTGTCCAGCGTCACTCCGTTGCAGCTGATGACCCGCTTCAGATCGTTGGAGCACGTCGGCTCGCACCGCCCCCCCTCGCCGAAGCTCCCCGTGCTCCCCGCCTCCCCCCCCTGGCCGCCGGTGCCGCCGCCGCCCGCCCCGCCGGGCCCCGAGCCGCTGCCGGTGAGCTCTATTTCGTACGAGTCAGAGCACCCGGCGAACGAGCCCGTCACACCGGCTGTCGCTGCAAAAAAACCCACAATCGCGTGTCGACGGTATCTAGCTATGTTCGCCATCTCCACAGGGCTCCTTCCCCCACAAGCATCCTGAAAAACTTCGCGACTGCGAGCCTAACACGGTTCGCACGCCCTGGGGAGGCCCGCGAAAGCGCAGGCGATTTTTCAGCGGCCTCATGAGAGAGGGCTCTGGCTTTCAGGAATGCAATGCGCGCCTGACCTCGCACCACCGCCCTCTAGCGCCAGGACGGACAGAGAGGCCCTGTTCCGCTCACCGACCTCCCACCTCTCGCCTCTCTCGCCTCATCCGTGGGTGGGACGAGGTGGTCCAGCCAATTCGACTCCCGCGACTTCCGCGTACCTCGCCCCTACTCCCGCTCAATGAGCGTCATCGCTGTCCGACGCAGCCCCCGCCCGGCCGCTGCCGAAGACGCGGAAGAGCACGTACAGCGAGGGGAACAGCAGCACGAATCCGACGCCGAGGACCCAGACAAGCAATCGTAATGTCCTCGGGTTCGCCGCCGCCCCCGCGAGCGTCACGTCCGGCACCACCAGGTACGGGTACTGCGAGGCAGCCCAGCCCAGCAGGATCAGCGTGACCTGCGCCGCGGCCGCGAAGCGCGCCAGACGGAAGCGGCGCGTCCACAGCCCGAAGAACGCCGCCGTGGCCGCAATGCCCGTCGTGACGTGCAGCGGCCACGTGATCGGATGATCCGTCAGCCCCTCTCGGATGAGCGGGGCGCCCTCGAACGAGGCCCCAAAGCACGCGAGCGCGAGCGCCGCGACCACGCAGCCCGAGACGAGCGCGCGGAGACGGAAATCGTCCACGAGCGCGGGCTCCGTCGCCTCGTTGGTCAGGTAGACCGCCGCGAGGAACCCGAAGAGCGAGAGCGCGAACAGCCCGACCATGAACGGGAACAGCGAGAGCCACGGCGCGAAGAAGCCGCTCGTCACCACCCCGGACGCCACCCGGATCCGCCCCGACGCCACCGCGCCGACGATCATGCCGAGCAGCACCGGCGCGATCACGCTCGCCAGCGAGAAGAGCAGCCCCCAGCGCTTCTGCCGGTGATCGCGCCGCGAGTCGTAGCTGCGGAAGCTGAACGCCGAGCCGCGGAACACGACGCCGACGAGGAACAGCGTGAGGGGGACGTGCAGCGCGACCGAGATGGCCGCGAACGCCGGGGGAAACGCGGTGAAGAGCAGCACCACGACAAGGATGAGCCACACGTGGTTGGCCTCCCAGATCGGGCCCATGACCCGCTCGATGAGCGCGCGCTGCTCCTGCTTGCGCGGGCCGGAGGCGAGCAGATCCCAGACGCCGCCGCCGAAATCCGCACCGCCGAGCAGCGCGTACAGCACGAGCGCCGCCACCATCACCCCGCCGAGGAGCCACTCAACGACCATGGGCCGCGCCTCCCCTAAGCACGCGCGGCCCGCCGCCGCCCGCCGCCCCGCCCCCGCGCGGCCCGCCGCCGCCCGCCCCCCCGCCCCCGCGCGGCTCACCGTCGCCCGTCACGGCCAGCGGCGCCGCGCGGAGCTGGCGGACGAGCAAGTAGGTCACCACGACGCCGAGGAAGACGTAGAGCGCCGTGAACGTCCAGAAGGGCGCCTCGAGGTGCGGGAACGGGGTCACCGCGTCGCGCGTGCGCATCGCGCCCCGCACGATCCACGGCTGGCGGCCGAACTCCGTCACCAGCCAGCCGGCCTCCATCGCCACGATGCCGAGCGGGCTCGCGAGGACCGCCGCCCAGAGGAACGGGCGCTGATCCGGGATCCCCCGGCGGCGCCACGCGAGCGCCGCCGCGACCAGCGCGAGCAGCGCCATCGCGGAGCCCGCGCCCACCATCACCTGGAACGACAGGTGCGTCGCCGTCACCGGCGGCCACTCGTCGCGCGGGACCGCGTCGAGCCCCGGCACCACCGCGTCGGGATCGGCGTGCAGGAGCATCGACAGGCCCCCCGGGATCTCGAGCGCGTAGTCGACCTCGCCCCGCTCCACGTCGGGCAGGCCGCCGACGAGCAGCGGCGCGCGGGCCGAGGTCTCGAAGTGCGCCTCCATCGCCGCGAGCTTGGCGGGCTGGCCCTCGCCGACCTCGACCGCCGCGAAATGGCCGACGAACGGCTGCGCCAGCGCCGTCACCCCGGCGATCGCGAGCGTCACCGCGAACGCCTTGCGGAACAGCGGGCTCTTCGGGTGCCGCAGGAGCACGAGCGCGTGGATCCCCGTCATCACGAACGCCGTCGCCTGATAGCACGCGAGGATGCCGTGCAGCGTCTCGTGCTTCCACGGCGGGCTGAACATCGCCGCCACCGGGTCGATGTCGGTCGGGCGGCCCCCCACCATCGTGAACCCGGCGGGGTCGTTCATGCACGCGTTCACCAGGATCACGAAGAACGCCGAGAGCGCGCCGCTCAGCGCCACCAGCGCGCCCGAGAGCAGGTGCAGCTTCGGCGGGAGCTTGCCCCGGCCGTAGAGGTAGATGCCGAGGAAGATCGCCTCCGTGAAGAAGGCGAACCCCTCCAGCGAGAACGGGAGCCCGATCACCTCGCCGAACGTCCCCATGAAGCTCGGCCACAGGAGCCCGAGCTCGAACGAGAGCACCGTCCCCGAGACGGCGCCCACCGCGAACAGGATCGCCGTCCCCTTCGCCATGCGCTTCGAGAACTCGAGGTAGTCGGGATCGCCCGTCCGGTGCCAGAGCGCGTCCGCGATGACCATGATCAGCGGCAGCGCCACCCCGGCGGCCGCGAAGATCATGTGAAATGCCAGCGAGAGGCCCATCTGGGCCCGTGCGTAGAGGAGGCTGTCCATGAGGCCCCGTACCGCTCCCTTCTCCGGTGCGACCGCGACCGGCGCCGCGTCCGCTCTCCCGCGGCGGCGGCCCGCGCGCTCCCGGCGACCATAGGGATGCGCGCGCCGGGGACAAATAGGGTCGAACGCGGCTAAGCTCCAGGGCGATGCAGACCCTTGTCGAGCTCGTCGCGAGGAAGCGCGACGGCGGGCGGCTGTCCGAGGACGAGATCGCGCGGATCGTCCGCGCCCACGGCGACGGCGAGCTCGCCGACTACCAGATGAGCGCGCTGCTCATGGCCGTCTTCTTCCGCGGCATGGACGACGCGGAGACCGTCGCGCTCACCCGCGCGATGCTCCACTCGGGCGACGTCCTCGACCTGTCCGACGTGCCCGGACGGAAGGTCGACAAGCACTCCACCGGCGGCGTCGGCGACAAGGTCTCGATCTGCCTCGCCCCCCTCGTCGCCGCCTGCGGCGTCCCCGTGCCGATGGTGTCCGGCCGCGGCCTCGGCCACACCGGCGGCACGCTCGACAAGCTCGAGGCCATCCCGGGGTTCGACGTGGCGCTCGACGCCGCGACCTTCGCGCGCGTCGTCCGCGACGTCGGGACGTGCATGATCGGGCAGACCGCGCGGATCGCGCCGGCGGACAAGCGCATCTACGCGCTGCGCGACGTGACGGCCACGGTCGAGTCGATCCCGCTCATCGTCGCGAGCATCCTCTCGAAGAAGCTCGCCGAGGGCATCGACGCGCTCGTGCTCGACGTCAAGGTCGGGCGGGGCGCGTTCATGAAGACCCTGGACGACGCCCGCGCGCTCGGGACCGCGCTCGTGCGCGTCGGGACCGCGGCCGGAAAGCGCGTCTCCGCGCTGCTCACCGACA
The DNA here is from genome assembly GCF_000418325.1 of Sorangium cellulosum So0157-2. Lineage (GTDB taxonomy): Bacteria > Myxococcota_A > Polyangia > Polyangiales > Polyangiaceae > Sorangium > Sorangium cellulosum_D. The sequence goes on along the minus strand of NC_021658.1, from coordinate 4,094,621 downwards.
TGAGCGCCCCGCTCGGGCGCGCCGTCGGCAACGCCATCGAGACCCGCGAGGCGATCGAGGTGCTGCACGGCCGCGGGCCGGGCGACCTCGTCGCGTGCACGCTCGCCCTCGGGGAGGAGATGCTGATCGCCGGCGGCGCCGCGGCGAGCGCGGCCGAGGCGCGGCCGAAGCTCGAGGCCGCCATCTCGAGCGGCGCCGCGGCCGAGGTCCTCGCCCGGATGATCGCGGCGCAGAAGGGCGATCCGGCCGTGGTGAACGACCCCGGCCGGCTGCCCGGCGCCCCGGTCGTCGTCGACGTCGCGGCCGAGGGCGAGGGGTACGTCGTCGCCGTCGATCCGCTGGAGATCGGGCTCTCCGCGGTCGCGCTCGGCGCCGGGCGGACGCGCGCCGACCAGCGCGTGGACCCCGCCGTGGGCATCGAGCTCGCCGCCGCCCGCGGCGATCGCGTGGACCGCGGGGCGCCCCTCGCCCGCATCCACGCCCGCCGGGCCGACGACGCCCGCGCCGCGGCCGATCGCGTCCGCGCCGCCTTCCAGCTCGGCCCGGCGCCCGCCGAGGCGCCCGCGCTCGTGCTCGAGCGCATCGAAGCGTAGGCCGCTCGCGGCCGCGGCGCCGCCCCACTAAGCTCCCGGCATGCGGACCCCGCGGCGCGACCTCACCACGCTCGGCTACCGGCGGATCATCCAGCTCCTCGTCTACCTGGTCATCGTCCCCGGCGTGCTCCTGTCGGGCGTCGGCTTCCTCCTCCTCGTGCTCGGAGAGGCCCAGTACAACCTCATCGTGGGGATCCTGGTCCTCACGTTCTGCGGGACGCTCGCGACCGGGGTCATCCTCGTCTGGGTCTTCCTCCGGCGCGAGCGCAACCTGTCCGAGCTCCAGGCCGATTTCGTGTCCAAGGTCTCGCACGAGCTGCGCACGCCGCTCACGTCGATCCGGATGTTCACCGAGACGCTCAAGCTCCGGCGCGGCGACACGCACAGCGAGGATCGCTGCATCGACGCCCTCACCAAGGAGAGCGCCCGGCTCCAGCAGCTCATCGACCGGCTGCTCGACTGGGGGCGGATGGAGAGCGGCCGGCGCGTCTACGAGCTCTCGGAGCAGGACCTCGGGGCGGTCATCCACGAGGCGATCCACGCCTTCGAGCCGACCCGCGAGAAGCGCAGCGTCGAGCTCGACGTCTCCGTCGACGCGAGCCTCCCGCCCGTGGTCTGCGATCGCAGCGCGCTCGTCGACGCGATCGTGAACCTGCTCTCGAACGCCTACAAGTACGGCGGTCAGCCGAGGAAGATCAGCGTCTCCGCCCATGGCAGCAGCCGGTCGGCGCTGATCACCGTCCGCGACAACGGCAAGGGCATCGCCCGCACGGAGCACAAGCGGATCTTCGAGAAGTTCTACCGGGTCGACGACCTCCTGGCCCGGCAGCAGGAAGGCTCGGGGCTCGGGCTGTCGATCGTCAAGCACGTCATCCGGGCGCACGGGGGCCGGATCCTCGTCGACAGCGAGCCCGGGAAGGGCAGCACCTTCACGCTCGTGCTCCCGCTCCGGGGCTCGCCCAGGGCGACCGCCGCGGCGCGGCGGCCGGCGGGCGCCAAGGCGCCCCCCGAGGCGTCGGATCACGGCGTCAGGGCGGACGCGTCGCCGTAGGCGCGGCCGCCTCCGGTCCGAACATGAACATGCTAGAGGACGTGCTCAGCATGACCCGGAACCCTCAAGCACCGGCCCGGACCGTCCTGCTCGTCGAGGACGATCCCAGCATCGCTATGGGTCTCGAGATGAACCTCACCGCCGAGGGCTACCGCGTCGAGGTGGCCGAGGACGGCGAGCGCGGGCTCGCGCTCGCCCGCGCGGGCGGGATCGACCTCATCATCATCGACGTGATGCTCCCGCGCCTGAACGGCTTCGAGCTGCTGCGCATCCTCCGGAACGAGCGGCGCACCCTGCCCGTGATCATGCTGTCCGCGCGCGGCGCCGAGATGGACAAGGTGATGGGGCTCGAGCTCGGCGCCGAGGACTACATCACGAAGCCGTTCAGCCTGGCCGAGCTGCTCGCCCGCGTGAAGGCGGTGCTCCGGCGCGACGCGATCGCGCGCGCGGACGGGGCGCAGCTGCGCGCCGGCGACATCGTGATCAACGCGGCGACGCGCGAGGTCCGCCGCGGCGAGGCGCTGATCGAGCTCACGGCGACCGAGTTCGACGTCCTGCTCTGCCTCGCCGAGGCCGGCGGCCGCGTGCTGTCCAGGGAGCAGATCCAGGCCAAGGTGTGGGGCCCGACGCACCACGGCACCCCGCGCACCATCGACAACTTCATCCTCCAGCTCCGCAACAAGCTGGAGGACAACGCGACCGCGCCGCGCCACATCCTGACCGTGCGCGGCGTCGGCTACCGCTTCGTCCCCTGATCGCAGGCCTCGCCGGCCGCATCGCGGCGACGAGGGCGCGCCCTCGTCGGCGCGAGCGCCCTTCCGGGCAGAGGGCCCGTCAGGGCGCCTGACAGAACTTGTTGATGTTGTCGACCAGCGGGTCTTCCTGCTTGATCGCCTTCTCGATCGCGGCCTGGGCGGTGTTGCTCTTCTCGGCGTCGTTCGCGTCCGCCGCGGTCGCGAGATCGCGCGCCGCCTTGGCGACGTCCTTCGCCATCGCCTGGTACTCGCCCGAGAACTTCTGCAGCTCCGGGGTGGTCAGCTTCACCTGCGCCGCGTCGGCCGCCACCTTGTCCATCGCATCGGCCATCGCCTTCAGCTCGCTCGACCCGCCCTGATCGGCGCCGGTCTTGGTGCCCTTCTCGATGCTCTGGACGCCCTTGTTGATGACCTCGATGAGCGCGTTGCACTCCGAGACCTTGTTCTGGCCGCAGCCGCCAGCGCCGGCGACGAGCCCGAGCGCGGCGACGAGCGCTGCGAGGGTGACCTGGGTGCGCATTCTGCTGTGTCTCCTCATGTGGTGAGCGAGGCCGGTCCGCCCATCCCTAAACGCCACGGCATGAACCCACATTTTGCGGGTATGTTTCAACATGGAATCGGCGTCCCGCGGCCCCGGGCGCCGCCCGGGTCACGCTCGAACCCGCCAGTTGCCCTGGAAAGTTCGGCCGATGTCGTCGGCTGTGGGATCCGTGATGATGAGCTCCGGCCGGCCGCCTTGCGCGAACACGATCGTGTTCTGCCGGAAGACGCGGCCGAAGGCGATCGCCTCGTCGCGGTCCATGCCGTGGACGAGCCAGGCCGGCTCGCGCCAGATGCCCTCCGGCTCCGCCTCGGATCCGACGCACGGCTCGACCCGGTAGCACCCGAGGATCAAGAGATCGCGGAGGACGTGGTGGCGCTGATCGTTGACCCGGCGGGGGATGAGCATCGAGCGCGGGTTGTAGGCGGTGAGCACGGCGAACTTGCGGGTCAGGAGCTCGGGGAGCCCGGCCTGATCCTGGACGATCTCGCCGTCGAGCGAGACGCGCAGCGTCCCCGCCGCCGTGGGGAACTCGTAGATGGTCGAGAAGTACGACCGGAGGAGCGTCTGATCCATCGTGAAGCGGTGGGTGTGAGGGGGCCGCGGCGCTCGGCGCACCGGGTGCGTCGCCTTGCAGAGGGGCCCGTGGCGTGAGCGCCCGGGCCGCCGGGCGCGACGGCGGAGGGTTACCAGAGACGCGCGGCTCTGGCTACTCGCCGGCGTCCCGCGCCGCCGGAGGCGCGCCGGAGCCGGCGCGCGCTTCCCCTGCCCCGCCCGGTGCGCTAAGCGTTCCGCGCCGATCGCCCGGCCCGCCCGCGCGCGCCGCGCCGGCCGCCCTGACCCCCTGCGCCCCGATGTCCCGATGATCGAGGTCGAGCACCTCTCCAAGTCCTACGGCGCCCACCTGGCGGTGAGCGACCTCTCTTTCCGGGTGAGCCAGGGCGAGATCGTCGGGTTCCTCGGGCCGAACGGGGCGGGCAAGAGCACGACCCTGCGCATCCTCGCGGGGTTCCTCGGCGCGACCTCCGGCCGGGTGCGGGTCGCCGGCCACGACCTCGCCGAGGAGCCGATGCGCGCGCGGGCGTCGCTCGGGTACATGCCCGAGACGTCGCCGCTCTACCCGGAGATGCGCGTCTCGGAGTACCTCGCGTTCCGCGCCGAGCTGAAGCTCGTGCCGCGGCGCGCGCGCCGCGAGGCGGTCGCGCGCGCCCTGCGCGACGCGCGCGTCGAGGACGTCGCGAGCGTCATGATCGGCCACCTCTCGAAGGGCTACCGCCAGCGCGTCGGCCTCGCGGACGCGCTCGTCGGCGATCCGCCGCTGCTCATCCTGGACGAGCCGACGGCGGGCCTCGATCCGAACCAGATCCGCGAGGTGCGCGCGCTCGTCCGGAGGCTCGGCCGCGACCGCACGGTGCTCCTCTCGACGCACATCCTCTCCGAGGTCGAGGCGACGTGCACGCGCGCGATCGTGATCGCCCGCGGCAGGCTGGTCGCGGAGGGCTCGATCGAGGAGATCCGCGCGATGCGCCGCGCGTCCGGCGTGCGCGTCGCGGTGCGCGGCGCGGCGGACGCGGCGCTCGCGGCGGCGCGCGGCGCGGTGGGGGTGCGCTCGGCCGAGGCGGAGGCGGCCGGCGACGCGGCGCGGCTCACGGTCGAGTTCGACGCCGGCGCCGACCCGGGCGAGGCGACCGAGCGCCTCGTGAGCGCGCTCGTCGGCGCGGGCCTCGGCGTGCGCGAGCTCGTGCCCCACGCGCCATCCCTGGAGCAGGTCTTCTCCGAGCTGACCGCCGCCGATGACGCGCAGGGCGGCGCCGGCGAGCCGGGCGCGGCCGCGGCGGGCGACGCCGGCGCGCCCGCCGGACGAGCGGCCGGGAAAAAGGCGAGCGCGGCGCGGCGCGGCGCGGTGAAGGAGCGGCGGTGAGGGGCTTCTGGCCGATCTTCAAGCGGGAGCTCTTCTCGCTCTTCGTGACGCCGCTCGCGTGGGTGCTGATCACCACGTTCCTGCTCGTGCAGGGCGTGCACTTCTTCCTGATCGCGACCCAGTTCGCGGGCGAGGCGGAGCTCTCCGCCGACACGGGGCCCGTGCAGGTCTTCTTCGGCCAGACGATCCTGATCTACCTGCCGCTGCTCTTCGTGTGCCCGCTGCTCACGATGCGCCTCTTCGCGGAGGAGCGCCGGAGCGGCACGATCGAGGCGCTCCTCACGGCGCCGGTGGGCTCCGCGGGCGTCGTGCTGGCGAAGTACGCCGCGGCGCTCGTGACGTACGTCGCGATGTGGGCGCCGACGCTGCTCTACGTGGTGCTCATCGCCAGGACGGGCGAGCTCGACTGGCGGGTCGTGGGGTCGAGCTACCTCGCCGTCGTGGCGGTCGGCGCCGGCTACCTCGCGATCGGGACGATGACGAGCGCGCTCACGAAGAGCCAGCTCATGGCCGCGGTGCTCAGCACGATGGCGGTGATGGGCCTGTTCATCCTCGGCATCGGGGAGTTCATCTTCCCGGACGGCCCGGCGCACGACCTCTGCTCCTACGTCTCGGTCTGGACGCAGATGAACGATTTTTCTCGCGGGATCGTCGACCTGCGCCGGCTCGTGTTCGACGCGACGGTGGTCGCGCTGCCGCTGTTCGTGACCGTGCGCGCGGTGGACGCGTGGAGGTGGGGCTGATGGGCGACGAGCGGCCCGATCCCGTTCCTCCGTCGACGCAGGTCGGGACCCCGCCTTCGCGGGTCCCTCCGGGCACCTCGCTCGGCGAGAAGCTCTCGACGAGCGTCGGGATCATCGCGGCGATGGTGCTCGCGGTGCTCGTCAACCTGCTCGTCGCCCGCCACTACAAGCGCTGGGACTGGACGCAGGGCGGCCTGTACACGCTGAGCGACGCCACCGTCTCGACGCTGCGCGCGCTCGAGGAGCCGATCCGCGTCTACGTCCTGCTCTCCGAGGCCGACCCGCTGACGCTCTCGGTGCGGCACCTGCTCGACGCGTACCGGGCCGAGACGACGCGGCTCGAGGTCGCGGTGACCGACCCCGACCGGCGCCCGGCGGAGTTCCTCGCCGTGCAGCAGCGCTACGGGGTCGTCGCGGGCAAGACCGAGGACGGGCGGATCGTCACCGACGCGGCGATCATCGTCGCGCGCGGGGACCGGCCCCATTTCCTCACCGCGAGCGACCTCGTCGAGGTCGAGGACGAGGGCGACCTGCGGGCCCGCCCGCGGCTCGAGCAGGCGCTGACCGGCGCCATCCGCAGCGTCCTCCGCAGCGAGCGGCCGCGGGTCTGCTTCGCGAGCGGCCACGGCGAGAAGTCGATCGAGGTCGGCGGCGCCGGCGGGCTCGCGGCGCTCAAGGACCGGCTCAACAAGAACAACTACGAGGTCGTGGAGCTCGGCGGCGGCCGCGGCGGCCACGACCACGGCGACGACGAGGAGCCTGGCGCCGCGCCGGAGGCGCCGGCGCCCGAGGCCGATCTCGGCCGCTGCCGCGTGCTCGTCCTCGCCGAGCCGACCCAGCCGGTGCCCCCCGGCGACGTGGCCCGCTACCGCGCGTTCATCGAGAAGGGCGGCAGCGCGCTCCTCGCGATCGGCCCGGTGCCGGACGAGAGCGATCAGCGGTACGTCGACCTCGGGCTCGCGGGCCTGCTCGCCGTCGCGGGCGTGGAGCTCAGGTCCGACTTCGTGTTCGAGCTCGACCCGAAGCTCCGCTCGACGCAGGGCTTCGGCGAGACCTTCTCGCCCGTCGTGAGGCCGCACCCGATCACCGAGGGGCTCGTCAAGGCGGCCGACCAGGGGCTCGGCCCGGTGATCACGGTGGCCAGCTCGCTCGCGCCCGCGGCGAGCGGGCCCGTGGCCCCGGCGCCGCTGCTCGTCACGAGCGACAGGGCCTTCGGCATGGTCGACTTCTTCGGCTGGGCCCGGGACCCGTCCGAGCCGAAGCCGCGCGACGGCGATCACCCGGGGCCGCTCACGGTCGCCTACGCCGCGGAGCTGCCGAAGCCCGCGGGCTCCAGCGCCGCGCACGGGCCGCGCGTCGTGGTGGTCAGCTCGCCCAGCGCGCTCTACGCCGCGAACTGGCAGAGCCCCGAGCTCCGCGGCACGGCCGTGTTCGTCGAGAGCGCGCTCTCCTGGCTCGCCGCGAGCCCGCCCATGCTCGACATCCCCGACAAGCCCGCGGTCACCGCGGGCCTCCGGCTCAGCGAGGACGCGCTCGCCGGCGTCTTCCGCTACGTCGTCGTCTACATGCCGCTCGCCGCGGCGCTCCTGGGCCTCGCCGTGCACCTCTCGCGGCGCGGCTCCGAGCGCCGCCCCGGCGCCCCCGACGACAGGCGCGGCCCCGGGTCCCCGGCCGGGCGCGGCGCGCGGGGCGGGGCCGAGCGCGAAGGGGCGCCGTGATGCGGCGCCTCCGCCGGCACGCGACGACGCTGATCCTCGTCGCGCTCGCCGCCGCGGCGGCCGTCGCGCTCTTCGTGCTCGACCGGGGCGCGGTGTCCACCGACGAGGCCGAGCGCCGCAAGAAGCACCTGTTCGAGGCGTGGCGCCCCGACGAGATCACCGAGCTCACCGTGACGGTAGCGCCGCCCGGCGCGCCGCCCGCCGCGCAGCAGACCGCGCGGCTCACCCGCGGCGACGTCGACGACGCCGGCCAGCGCCCGTGGAGCGTCGAGATCGACGGCCAGCGCTACCCCGCCGACGAGCCCACGGTCGATCAGCTCCTCGGCACGCTCGAGTTCGCGACGGCGGAGCGCCGCGTCTCCGCGGAGGCGAGCGACCGCGCCGCCCTCGGCCTCAGCGCGCCCCGGCTCACCATCGCGCTCGCGATGGGCCCGCGCCGCGAGCGCCTGCTGCTCGGCGGCGGCGCCCCGACGCCGCCCGGCGCGGTCTACGCCGAGGTCGCCGGCCGCGGCGTCTTCGTCATCACGAAGCAGCTCGCCGCCGCCCTCGACGTGCCGCCGGATCGCTTCCGCACCCGGAGCTTCGTCCCCTACCCCCCGTCCGAGCTCTCGGGGCTCACGCTCGAGGGCGCGGGCGGCGCGCGCCGGTTCTCGCGGGCCCCGTGGGGCGGCGGCCGCGGCGCCGGCTTCCACTTCGCCGACGGCTCGCCCGAGGGCAGCGGCGTCCGGGTCAGCGCGCCGGCGCTCGACCTCGTGCTCTCGGCGCTCGGCCGCATGCAGGCCGAGGCGTTCCTCTCCGACGAGGAGGCCGAGCGGGCCGCGGCCTCCGGCGGCCCCCGGGTCACGGTGACGCTCCTGCCGAGCGATCCCTCGGCGAAGCTCGGCGTGATCGACGTCGGCGGCGCCTGCCCCGACAGGCCCGACCACGTCGTCGCGGTGCGGCGCGAGCCCACGCGCGCGGCCGCCTGCGTGCCCGCGAGCGTGCTCGAGCCGCTCACCGAGGAGGCGTCGCGCTTCGTCGACCTCGCCCTCGTCGCCGCGCCGCTCGACGAGGTCGCCGAGGTGAAGCTCTCGGCCGGCGAGCCCGGCGCGCGCTCGCTGGAGCTCGCGCGCGCCGGCAGCGAGTGGCACCTGCGCGCCCCGGAGGACCGCCCCGTCCCGACCGAGACGGGCCGCGCCCTCGTGCAGGCGATCCTCGACGTGCGCGCGGCGCGCCTCCTCCCCGCGGCGAGCGACCCGAAGGCGCTCGGCCTGGATCCGCCGCGGGCCACCCTCCGCGTCGTGTCGACGCCCGCCGCGGCCGGCGAGGGCGAGCCGCAGGAGCGGATCGAGACGCTCGAGATCGGCGCCGAACAGGCCGGCGTCGTGCGCGTCCGGCGGCTCGAGGACGGCGCGATCGCCGAGCTCCCGGCCGCGGCCGCCGGCGCGCTCCTCCCCTCCGAGGTGTCGCTGCGCTCCATGGAGGTGTTCGATTTCGCGCCGGATCAGGTCAGCGCGCTGCGGATCGAGCGCCCCGGCCTGGTCCAGCGGCTCCGCCGGACGGGCGAGGGCGCGTGGCAGCTCGTCGAGCCGACCGGCGCGGGCCTTTCGGCCGACGGCGGGCTCGCGGACGAGCTCGCCGCGCAGCTCGCCGGCCTCAAGGCCGAGCGCTGGGTCGCCGCGGACGCTGCCCAGGGCTACGGGCTCGCCGCGCCCCGGCTCGTCGTCGAGGCCGAGCTCACCGCCGCGGAGGGCGGGGGCGCGTCCGGCGCGGCGTCGCGCGCGGCGCGGGTGGAGCTCGGCGCGCACGCCGGGGCGGGCTCGTTCGCGCGCGCCGGCGGCGGCGCCGCCGTGTTTCCGCCGCGACGTCTTCCTCGTCGCGCCCGAGGACGTCGCGCGGGTGACGCTGAGCCCGCGGGACGGCAAGCCGGTCGTGCTCGAGGGCTCTCCGCACGGCTTCACCGTCGCGGGGGCGGCCGATCCGGCGAGCGCCGCCGCGACCGCCGCGCGCGTCCGGGACGCGCTCGCCGATCTGCGCGCCGAGGGCGCCGTGGCCCTGGGCTCGCCGGAGCGGCACCACGGCCTGAGCCCGCCGCGGCTCCGGGTCGCCATCGAGCTGGCCCGGCCGCAGCCCGCGCCGGCGGGCGCAGGCGCGCCGAGCTCGTCCGAGGGGTCGTTCACGATCGCGATCGGCGCGGGCGACGCTTTCCGCGGCACGAACGTCTTCTATGCCCGTCGCGACGGCGTGAGCGTGGTCTACGCCATCGCGCAGTCCCGGGTGAGGCCGCTGCTCGAGGCGGCGGGCGTCGCGGGCGCCGACTGAGCGGCCCTGCGCGGCGGCGCGGACCGTTTCGTACTATTTCGTTCTGGCGACCCAGCTGTGCTAGGCGACGTGGTGGACATGGCGAAGGCGGACATGGCGAAGCGGCAGCGCCCGCTGACGGTCGACATCCCCCGTCCCGGCGACGAGCAGCCGGTCTGGTCGCGGGTCGGGGTGATCGCGCTCGTGGGGTTCGTCGTGGGCGTCGCCTGGCCCAGGCTCGCCGGGGTCCGCATCGGCCCGAGCGTCCCCGGCGACCTCAAGCCGACGGCCGAGACCGCGGCGGCGGCGGCGCCCCCTCCCGCGGCGGCCCCGCCCGGGACCGCGGAGGCCGAGGCCAAGCCGCCGGAGCCTGCGAAGAACCAGCAGCAGGTCGTGGTCGGCCCCGGCAGGATCACGCGCTGCTCCGACAAGAAGAGCAAGAAGATCGAGGACTGCGGAGAGCTCCAGTTCGACCCGATCGCGCTGCCCCGGCTGAAGGAGCTCGCCCAGTGTCCGGCGGCGCTCGGCGTCGACGGCAAGCTCCCGATCGGCTTCGAGCTGAACTTCGAGAAAAAGGAGGTCCAGGTCGTCAAGGGGAAGAAGACGAGCCTGCCCGCCTCGACGATCAGCGGCATTCTCCAGTGCGCCGCGCGCGAGTTCTCGAACGTCTCGCTCGAGGAGGTCCCGCACAAGTACCGCCGCTACTCCCTCGTGTACACCGCCACGTTCCACCCGCCCGGCGCGGCCGCGGAGGCGGCGAAGGCGGAGGCCGGCGGCGAGGAGCAGGAGCAGGCCGCCGGCACGACCACGAGCGAGACCGCCGTGAGCGGCCTGGCCACGGTGAGCTGGGATACCGCGCTCGTCCGCGGGGCGCCCAAGGAAGGCGATGTGGTCATGCGCCTCGTGCGCGGCACGCGCGTCAAGCTCATTGGCCGGCAGAACGACTGGTACAAGGTCGAGCACCGGGGCAAGACGGGCTGGATGTACCGCGGTGCCATCGGCCTTTAGCCGCGGCGCGGGCGCTGCCCCGTGCGGGCGGCGTCGTCGGGCGCGGATTCCGGCCCCGCGGCCGGGCGAGCGCGCGTCGGTTCGCGTAGAATGGCCGGGTCCGATGACGCGCAAGCTGTCGCTCCCGCTGATTTCTCTGGGCCGGCCCGAGCGCGCCGCGTCCGCCGCCGCGAAGCCCACGGTCGACGCGGTGCGCGAGCGCCTCGGCGGGCGCGCGTCGAGCGAGCCCGGCGTGGGCGAGCTGGTCCTGCTGACCACCGCCGCGGGCAAGGCGCTGCCGGGGGTGGTCCTCTTCCGGCGCGGCGCCGTGGTCGATGTGTGGATCGACGCTCCCGAGGCAACCGTGTCCGTTCGGGACACAATCACAGGCGCCCATCCTGGGCGTTCCGTGGTCCACCGGGGGCTGGTTCGCCGGGCCCGTCCATCGGACCTCGCGCCGTTGCGCGCCCCTTCCCCGGAGTCGCTCGTCGCCGTCGCTGCGGACGCGCGCGTCTTTGCCGCCCTGAGCGAGGGTGAGCGCATCCGGTTTCAGGACGGCGGCGATCTGGCCGAAGGCATGCTGGTCGAGAAATGCCGCTTCGGCGGGCTGGTGCAGCGCGACGACGGGGTCATCGTCGGCGTCGGTTTCCGCCGTCTCTGGCCGGCGCAGACCGAGGGCGCCCCGCGGAACTGACATGCTCCTGCGGGCTCGCCCGCTCCCTGGCGCGCCCGCGCGCAACCACGTCCGGCTTGTACCTCCTCCGCGAACGCGATAAGAGGGGCGGCGTCATCGTAGCTCGCGCGCCGCGCGGCCAGGTTGGAGGAAACCGCCCTTGAAGCTCGCCCTCTCGTTCACGGTCGCCCTCGCGCTCGCCATGCTCGCGGGCTGTGGAACCTCTCCCTCGGGTCTGTGCGAAGACAAGTGCGATTGCACTGGAGCGTGCAGCGAGAGAGACGAGGTGGAGTGTATCGATGCCCTCGAGGACGCCGAGCGGACTTCCGAGTACGAAGGCTGCGAGGACCAGTTCGACGAGGCGATCTCCTGCATCGACGACGCGTTCGTGTGCGACGGACATGACGTCGATATCTCCGGATGCAGCCGGCCGCTGGAGAACCTCGGTGAGTGCGCCGGGCCGCTCGTGTCCCTCGCGGTTTACGCCCAGTTCGAGTGATCGAGCGCGGGGGTCGCGCGCGCGAACCGCGGCCCGCGTAGCCGCTTCAGCCCGCCACGACACGTCTCTCTCGACCGGAGGTCGATCGTGCTGCCGGGCGCGCCCCCCAGCGGGATGCGCCCTGCGCGTCGCTCGAGCGACCGTCGATGCGCCCTCGCGTCGACTACGATGCTGTCTGTAGAGCTCCAGCGGACAAGAGGTCTGCTGTGGAGGTCCTCTCGGAGAGTGAGGATCGCCGGAGCGCCTGGCCGCGCGCCGGGGGCGCGAGAGGGGCTATTCGCCGAGGTGGGTGCGGACCTTCATGAGCAGCATATCGCTGTCAAAAGGCTTGATGAGGTAGTCGGTGCATCCGTTGGCGAAGCCGATCTTGATGCTCGTCTGATCGCTCCTCGTCGTCATCATGATGATCGGCACGGTCTTCGTCGCGTCGAACGCGCGAAGCCACCTGCAGGCCTGGAAGCCGTCCATCGCGGGCATCACGACGTCCATCAGGATGAGGTCGGGGCGCTCCGCCACGGCCTTCGCGATGGCCTCCTTGCCGTTGCGCGCGATGACGATGTCGTAGTCGTCCTCACCGAGCGTCAGCTGCTGTGACAGCAGCGAAGTCAGCGAGTCGTCGACGACGAGGATCTTCTTCTTCCGAGCGGTCGCGCTGGGGTCGCTACTTGGCGCGGACGGCCGGCTCCGCGGCGCCGAGTCGGAAGCGGAGGCCGTTTCCGGAGAGCTCTTTCGCGAGGAGTCGACACGACGATCGGCCATGAGGGAGCCTCCATGAGGAGGCGCCGTTCCCTAGGGCGCCTCCGGAGTGTTCAGGTTGCAACGAGTGGTCCCCCCGTCACCTTACCAGGATCGCTACCGCACAGGAACCAAGTTCCACTGTCACCTGATGTGGCCAAACCCGCGAAAGCACTCCAGAACCGTCCGCCGCGCGTTGCGTGGCGTGTGCGCGGCGCGCCAGCCGTTGAGACCGCCTGATCGCTCTGGACGAGAGGCCGAGTCGCTCAGGTGTCCACGACGACATCGACGCCGGGCGGCGCGGAGGCACACGCGGGGGCGCGAGGACGGGGCAGCGAGCGCCTGCTCGCCGAGACAAGAAAGAAGGGGTAGTGCCCAGGGACGGAATCGAACCGCCCACACGAGGATTTTCAATCCTCTGCTCTACCAACTGAGCTACCTGGGCTTGCTGCGGGCCCCGCGCTTACGCCGAGGCGTCGGTCACGGGCGGGCTACGTTACGCGGATGTGGGCGTATGTCAAGGAATTCTTTGGGCCTCCCCCTCTTCCTGCGCGCGGGTCGTCGGAGGCCGAGGGAGCGCGCTGGCAGCTGGTATCTGCTGGCGCAGCCGGCGCGCTCACCCCTCGGTCTCTTCCGCCGCCGAGCGCGGCGCGAGCTCCTGCGCGGGCGCGGAGCGATCGACCAGCCGGAGGGCGGCCGCGAGCCAGGAGGCGCGCAGGTACGCGGCCGCCGCGAGCGCCGCGAGCTGCGCGGCGAACGCGGCGGCGACGCGCGGGCCGGTGCCGGCGCCGGCGAGGTGCACGCCCCACGCCCCGCCGGCCAGCGCCACGGCGGCGAGCGCGCCCCGGGAAGCGCAGGCCCAGACGGCGGCGAGCGGCGCGGCGCGCAGCGCGTCGAGGCCCCGGGCGACGGCGGTGTAGAACCCCCGCTGCTCGGCGACGAGGGCGGCCCGCGCGAGGTCGTGGAGCAGGCCGATCCCCGCGGCGTGCGCCAGCGCGACCGCGGCGACGGCCGCCGCCGCGAGGTCGCGGTTGCGCGGCACGGAGAGGAGCGCGGCGCAGAGCTTCGTCCCGGGGAGCAGGACGAGCGCGGCGGCCGTGACCTGCGCCGCGAGCGCGACGCCCCAGAGCAGCGCGAGCGGCCCGAGGGCGCGCGCGGCGCGGCCGCCCACGGCCTGCGCGGAGAGCGGCCCCGCCTGGCTCAGCGCGGCCAGGAGCACCGCGAGCGGGACCAGCCCGAGCGCGGCCGCGAGCAGGGCGCCCGCGCCGAGCTGCGCGGCGAGGGCCGCGGCGGCGCGCGCCCCGAGGCGCACGAGCTCGCCGAGCATGAGCCCTCCGGGATCGAACAGGATCGCGTCGCCGCGCGGGTGGTCGCCGACCACCTGGGCCGCGAAGACGGACAGCGGCGCGGCGACGACCAGCGAGGCGAGCGCCCGGTAGCCGAAGTAGAGCCCGACCGCGCCGAGCCGCTCGTGCGCGGCGGGGCGCCGCGCGGCGGGCCGGGCGGGCGGCGGATCGGCGCCTGCGGCCGCCTCCCCGCCCGGAACCGTCTCGCCCTCCTCCGCCGGCTCACTCATGGCCCGAGGAGCGTGAGCGCGAGCCCCACGGCGAAGCTCGCGCGCGCGAGCACGCCCGGCGCGAGGAGGTCCGGGTCCACCCGGAGCGCGTTGTTCGCGAGGTCCTCGTCGAGCAGCACCCGGCGATCGGGGTCGAGCACCACGGCGACGAGCGGCGAGGCGCCGGCGTAGGGGATCTTGGCGGTGGTCTCGTGCGCCTGCCAGAGGACGCGCTGCACGACGCCGTCCGCGCCGTGCAGGGCGACGTCGACGGGGAGCGCGAGCGGGCCGCGGCGCCGCACCACGGCGTGACCGCGGTAGGCCGCGCCCTCGTGGCCGCCCTCGCCCGGAGCGGGCTCCGCGGCGTCGACGGGCCACGAGTGGAACGTCGCGACCGCGTAGTCGACCCACGCGCGGTCGAAGAGCCCGGCGCGGAGCGCGTCGGCCGCCGGGTCGCCCACCTCCCGCCGCACGGCGTCGAGCAGCGCCTCGGGGCCGGGGTGACGGAACCGGTTCTCGCGCGCGTAGCGGCCCACCGCCCGTCGGACGAGGTCCTCGCCGTACACGCCGGCGAGGGTCGCGAGGAGGATCGCGGGCCGCCCGTACACGAGCCCGGCGTAGTCCGCCCCGTCGACGAAGCTCGTCGCCGGCTGCGCGACGGCGCCGCTCTGGCCCGACGCGAGCGCGTCGGCGCGGTACTGCGTCCGGAGGTCGATCTCGAGCCCCGGCAGCCGCGCCGCCGAGCCGTCGCCGTAGCGCGCGCGGAGCGCGTCGACCTCGGCGTAGGTGGTGAGGCCCTCGTCGAGGAACGGGTAGCGGTGCTCGTTCGTGGCGACGAGGCCGTAGAACCACTGGTGCGCGAGCTCGTGGATCGTGACCGCCTCGACGAAGCGCACGCCCGCCGCGGGCCAGAGCCAGCTGCCGCCGGTCGTGATGAGCGTCGGGTACTCCATCCCGCCGGCCTCCTCGGCGCCCTCCGGCGGGTGCACGATCGTGAGCGTGCCGTACGGGTAGCGGCCGAACGCCGCGCCGAGGTGCGCGAGGCCGAACCGGGCCAGGTCGAGCTCGAGCGACGCCTCGCGCTCGCTCCCCTCGGGGAAGAGGCACCGGATGGCGACGCCCTCGTCGGTCGTCGCGCGCACCTCGCGGAAGCGGTCCCACGCGGCGAAGGCGAAGTCGTGCACGTCCTCCTGCACGAACCTCCGGATCGCGCGCCCGTCCCGCCGCTGCTCCTCGACGAGCCGGCCGGTGGCGCCGACCGTGAACCCCTCCGGGACGTCGACGGTCACGTCGTAGGCCCCGAAGTCGGCGTAGAACTCCGAGAGCCGGTGGAAGGCGAAGTGCGCCCAGGTCCCGTCGGGCTCGAGGCGCGCGATCTTCGGGAACCACTGCCCCACCATGTGAAAGCTCCCGTAGTGGCCCGTCCTGAGCGCGAGCGACGGCAGGCGCGCGTCCCAGGCGAGATCGATCGTGATCGCGTCGCCCGGAGCGACGGGCCGCGGCAGCGCCACGCGGATGTCGGTCTCGTCGTCGGGATCGCCGGGCGTCGTGGGGTTCCCCTGGGGCCAGACGTCCGCGCCGTCCATCTCGCGGACCACGAACTTCGTCACCTGGATATGCCCGTAATCGCTGAGGATTTCGTTGCCTCGAAAGCCCCCGATGGCCGACCTCAGGAACACGGTGCGCTGGTCCTTGAAGCCGTTCAGGTAGAGGTGGACGAACAGCTCGCGCTGCGGCTCGCGCGATGCGTTCCGCCAGACCAGCGTGCCCTCGCCGCGCATCGTGTGCTGCGCCGGATCGAGGGTCGCGCGCAGCGTGTAGCTCGCGATCGGATCGGCGCGCGGCGGGAGCTCGACGTCGGCAGGAGGCGCCGGCACCGGCGGCGGCGTCGCGCGGTCGGCGTCCGCGGCGCCCGCGTGGCCGGCCGCGGGGGCATCCGCTGCGCCTGCGGCGGCGGTGGGCGGCGGTGTCTGCGCCGGAGCGCCGAGCGCGATCGCCGCGAGCAGGGACGCGCCCGCGCGGCCGGCGAGCAGCGCGAGGAGGAGACCGACGGCGGCCTGGAGAGCCGTGCGCACCGGTGCACCCTAGCGAGCCAGCGTCATCGCGGAAAGGCGCGTCGGCGGGCGCGGCGGTCGGCGGGCGCGGCGGCCGGCGCGGTAGGGACCTCAGGCGATGCCGGCGCCTACACGCCGCAGACGATCCCCTCCTGCACGAGCTCGTACAGGAGCCGCAAGGCCTCGAGCGTCTGCATGCCCGACACGTCGAGGATCTCGTCGATCGAGCTGTACCCGTCGATGCACGACAGCAAGAAGCCAGCGCGGTGATCGAGGTTCAGCGAGCGGAGCTGGTCCGGCGGCACCGCGAGGCGGAGCACGCGCGAGCCGTCGCCCAGGCGCGACTGGTACATCTGGCGCAGCGTCTCGACGCAGCTGTCGGCGTACTGCCGCGCCATCCAGTCCTTCGGGTTCTCCTCGAGCAGCCCCTCCGCGAGGACGAGCGCGCCGCCGAAGTCGCCCTGATCGAAGCGGTGCTGCATCTGCTCCCGCGGCCCCGGGGCGCTCATCTGGGGCTCGGTCGCCCGGGAATGGACCCCCTTGTCCATCCGCGCGATCACCGCCGGCGCGCGATCGGTCTCGGTCCGGCGGGGCGGGCGCGCCCCGCCCTGCGCGTCGCCGGAGACCCGGTACGAGGTGGAGCCGGCGAGCGCGCCCGTCCCGCCGCGGAAGGCGGGCTCGTCGTCCTCCACGATCAGGCCGTAGCGGAGCGTGCCGGGCGGCGGCGTGACCGGCTGCTCGTCCGCGGCGGGGATCGGCTCCTCGAAGCCGAGATCGAGCCGGAAATCGATGCCGAGCGGGCCGCCCTCGTCCGCGCCGTACCCGCGGCCCCGCGCGCTCGGGGGGAGGTAGACGTCGCGCGCGTCGACCGGAGGGCCGCCGAAGACGTCGATCTCGCCGAAGCTGTGCGGGTACGGCGGGCTCGGCTCGCGCACGAGGTCGTCGTCGAGGTCCGGCCCGAGCTCGTGGTCACCCTCGAGCGACCCGAAGCCCATCCGGCCGCCGGGCCGCGACGGGACCCCGGGCTCGTCGCACTCCAGCCCGAGCCGCCCGGCCTCCAGGCTGGGCGGGCCGTGCCTGCCCGAGAAGCTGCTGCCGGGCGGCGGCTCCCAGGGGATCGTCCTGCGCGGCGGCACCGGCGGGTACTCCTCCGGAGGGGGCTCGGGCGGGCGCGGCCGCTGGGCGGTGATCTCGGAGCTCGAATGAGAGCGGCGGGTCATCATCTTTGCCACGTACTCGCTGACGGGGATCGGCGGCGGAAGCGTGATCTTGCCCTCGGAGTCCGGCGGCAGGGGCGAGCCGGAGGGCGGCGTCGCCCCCAGGCGGGACGAGCCCGGCTCCCCGCGCGCGAGCGCGGTGAGCGCGAGGATCTCCTCCGAGGCGACCGGCTGGGTGTCCTCGAGCTCGTCCACCTCATCGTGCCCCCAGGAGGAGTCCAGGGTCTTGGAGTCAGGCGGCACCGACCGCATCGTCATCCCTCATCGCGGCCACCGTTCACCCCTGTGGCCTGGCTACGACACCCTTGAACATCCGGTGGGTGCGCGAGAGCGCCTCCATCTGCTCTTTGACCGCGGCCGCGTCGCGCCGGCCGATGGCCTGGCGCGAGCGGTCGACGATCCCGCGCGCCTTGCCGATGGCGTCGCGGCCGAAGTCGCTGGACGCCACGATCTGCTCGACCTGCGGGAACATCCGCTCGATCTCGGCGATGAGCTTCTCGGCCTCCTGCCGGACGCCCTCGAACTGGTCGCTCGCGCGGCGATCGACGAGGTACTCCTTCGCGGCCTCCATCATCTCGCCGACCTCCTCCTTCGTGAGGCCGCTCGACGCGGTGACCTGGATCGACTGCTGCTGGCCGGTCTCGAGATCCTTCGCGCTCACGGAGACGATGCCGTCGCTGTTGATCTCGAACGTCACCTCGATCTCGACCTGGCCCTTCGGGGCGCGGCGCAGGCCCGTGAGGATGAACTCGCCGAGCAGCTCGTTGTCCGTCGCCTTCTGGTGCTCGCCCTGCATGACCAGGATCTTCACCGCGGTCTGGTTGTCGCGGCTCGTCGTGAAGATCTTCGACCGGCTCGTGGGGACGGTCGTGTTCTGCGGGATGAGCTCCTCGAAGTTCGACCCGAAGGTCATGATGCCGAGCGCGTGCGGCGTGACGTCGAGCAGGATCATCTGCTTCGTCTCGTCCACGAGGGCGGCGCCCTGCACCGCCGCGCCGAGCGCGACTACCTCGTCGGGGTGCACCCCCTTGCACGGCTCGCGCTCGAAGAAGTCGCGCACGGCCTCCTGCACCCGCGGCATGCGCGTCATGCCGCCGACAAGCACGACGTCCTCGATCTCGTCGCGATCGAGCCGCGCGTCCTCGAGCGTCTGGCTGCAGATCTCGATGCACCGCTCGACGAGGTCCTCGCACAGGTCCTGGAGCGTGGCCCGCGAGAGCGTGCGCTGGAGGTGGAGCGCCTCGTTCCGCGCGCTCGAGATGATGAACGGCAGGTTGATCTCGGTCTCGAGCACGCTGGACAGCTCGCACTTCGCCTTCTCGGCCGCGTCCTTGAGCCGCTGGAGCGCCATCCTGTCCTGCCGCAGGTCGACGTCGTGCTGCTCCTTGAAGCCCTGCACCAGCCAGTCGATGACCCGCGCGTCGAAATCCTCGCCGCCGAGGAACGTGTCGCCCGCGGTGGCGATGACCTTGAAGACCCCGCCCGCGCCGATCTCGAGCACGGAGATGTCGAACGTGCCGCCGCCGAGGTCGAAGACGGCGATCGTCTTCTCGACGTTCTTGCCGAAGCCGTACGCGAGCGCCGCCGCCGTCGGCTCGTTGACGATGCGGATGACGTCGAGCCCCGCGATCTGACCCGCGTCCTTCGTCGCCTGCCGCTGGTTGTCGTTGAAGTAGGCGGGGACGGTGATCACCGCCTTCGAGACCGGCTCGTTGAGGTAGTCCTCGGCGAACAGCTTCATCTCCTGGAGGACCATCGCGCTGATCTCGGGGACCGAGTACGTCTTGTCGCGCAGCTGGATGCGGACGTCGCCGTGCGGGCCCTCCACGATCTTGTACGAGGCTGTCAGGATCGCGTTCTTCACCTGCGGGGACGACCACTTCCGGCCGATCAGCCGCTTCGCGGCGTAGACCGTGTTCTCGGCGTTGGTGATCGCCTGCCGCTTCGCGATGTGCCCGCAGAGCCGCTTGCCGGCCTCGGTGATCGCGACCATGGACGGCGTCGTCTTGTACCCACCTCGATTCGGGATGACGGTCGGGACGCCCTCCTCGACGATGGCAACGCACGAGTTCGTGGTGCCAAGGTCAATGCCGATGACACGCTCCATCGATGCCGCTGCTCCTCTTGTGATCTTCGGCTTGTGATCTTCGGCCCGAACGGCCGCCGAGGTCACGATGCTAGACCGTTTCGCGGAGCCGAGCGGGCCAATCGTGCGCGGCCCGCTCCGGAAGGCGCCGCCGGCCCGGCTGCGCCCGGCGGCGCTAGACTTGCTTCCCGTACCTCTTGGCCTGGTCGCGCGTCTGGGCGATGAGGCCGCGCAGCCTGGCGTCGGTCCCCGCGAGCTCGGCGGCTCGGTCGAACTCGCCGTTCGCGCTCTTCGCGAGCCCCGCGGCCGCGTACGAGAGCGCGAGCGTCAGCCGGTACTCCACCGAGGAGGGCACGAGCTCCACCGCCCGCCGCGCGAACTCCACCGCCCGCCGCGTGTTCTCCCCGGCCTGGAGCGTCGCATAGGCGACCCGCTCGTGCGCGCTGGCGTCGTCGGGGCGACCGTCGCACACCTTCGCGTAGCTCAGCGCCGCCTCGACCCAGCGCCCGTTCTGTGCCTCGTACTGGGCCTGCTTGAGGTAACCGTCCGCCAGCGCCACCGCCGCGAGGCGCTGGACGTCGGCCGACGCCTTCTGGAGCGCGGGGTCCTCTGGCGCGAGCGACGCGGCGATCCGGTACGCGTTGGCCGCGCTCGCGTAATCGTTCCGCTCGAGCGCAGAGCGGGCCGCCTCGGAGTACCGCGCGATCTGGCTGCGGACGGCCTCGTTCCGGGCGGAATCGTAGCGCGCCTTGAGCGCATCGACGGCCCGCATCGACTCGGGCGAGCGGACGCCGCCCGGGGGCCTCGACACCGCCCCCGCGGCGGGCGCCGTGGCCACCGCCGCAGAGGCCGCAGCGGGCGCGCCCGCCGGACCGCGCCGCAGGCCTCCGGTGAGCTTGCGCGCGAACATCTCGCGCCGATCCTTCGCGCTGGGCGCGGGCGCGACGGGCGTGGTCGCCGCCGCGCTCCGCGCCGGCGCGCCCCCGGGGTCCGGCGCGATCGCCGCCGCGCTCCGCGCCGGCGCGCCCGCGCGGTCCGGCGCGATCGCCTCGGGGGACGGCCGCGTCGGCGCCGCTGCCCGGGCGAACGCCGCGGCGGGGGCGTGCTCCGCGGGGGTGCGCTCGGAGGAGTAACGCCCGGGCGATCCGACCAGGTCGCGCGGCTCGGCGAACGCGGCGCGCACCGAGGCGTCGACGGCGGTGGTGATCGTGGCGATGTCGCGGGGCGTCTGCTCGATCAGCGCCGCCATCGCCCGGTTCTTGTGGGTCTGCTCGAGGTACGCGTCGTACTCGGCGCGCCGCTGCTTCGACGTCAGCGCGTCGTGCGCCAGCGTGATGCGCGTGAAGATGGCCTCGATCTTCTGCTTGTACGAGCCGAGCTGCTTCCGGAAGTAGGTGTCCGGGTGGAACTCCGGCGCGAGCTGGTAGTAGGCGCTCTTGATCTGCTTCTTGTCCGCCTGATCCGGGACGCCGAGCAGCGCGTAATGGCTGAGATCCTCGAGCCGATAGTAGAGGTCGAGGATCCGCCGCTTCCGGTCCGGGGCGAGCTCGACCGGCTCGTCGAGCTCTGCAGGATCGTAGAGCGGCGGGGAGTCCACCTGCTGGAGCGCGTCGCGACCGAGCGGGAACGGCTCGCCGCCAGACGCCATCGGCCGCTCCGTGTCCACCCCGCGGCGCGCGCCGTCGGCCGCGCCCCGCTGCGGAGGCGGGCCCGACTCGCCGTCCAGGAGGATCGCGCCGAAATCGCGCAGGCGGCGCAGCGCATCGACGGTGTCGCCGTGCGACATGCCCGTGATGAGGGACAGATCCCGATCGGTCAGGACGCCGTCGATCCGCGACAGGAGGAACGCGTCCGCGGGTTTCAGCGGGAGCGATTTGACATCGTACCCGGGTTTCGGCCTTGGTACACGGAGCGTCATCGCGTCGGGCAGCGGCCCCCTCCGGCCGAGTCTAACGAGGAACGCTCGCCCGTCGCAATTGGAGACCACGGCGGTCGCGCGCTTCAGCGCGGGTTTTCCTGGGCGCCCTTCAGGGCCTCGGTGATAACGTGATCCTGGATCGAGATCGCCCGCTCCAGCAGGCCGACCGCACGCGCGCGGGCCTGCGCCGCCGCCTCGCGCTCCCCCTTCTCGTCGAGCGCCTTCGCGCGGCGCTCCTCGACCACGCCCGCGACCTCGTAGAGGTGGCCCTCGTAATGAGAGGGCGCCGGCGCCAGCTTGAGGCCCGCGTCGACGTCGCGCGCCGCGGCGTCGAAATCGCCGGCCTCGCTCCGGAGCTCCGCCAGCCGGGCGTAGGTGTCCGCGGTCACCTCGGCGACCTCCGGCGGCGCGCCGGGCGGCCTCGGCGCGGCGATGATCCCCTCGAGGGCGCGGATCGCGGCGGCGCGATCGCCCGCGCCGAGCGACACGTCGGCGGCGTGGTGCGCCGCGCGCGCCCTGGAGAGAAAGGCGAGGAGCGTGGGATCGACGATCTGCGCCGGGGCGCACGCGCACGCCGGATCGCCCGGGGCCGCGCCGGCGCGCGCCCGCTCGTCCTCTCGGGCGCACCCGAGGTGCGCCGCCGTGAGGAGCCCCAGGCAGGCGGCGGCGAGGCGCGCGCTCCGCATCAGCGCACCCCCCACGCCGCATAGCGGTTCTGCCGCAGATCCGACGCGCGCGCGGCGGCGATGCGATCGATCCGCTCGGTCTGGCCGCCCTCCCTCGGGAACGGCGCGGCCGGATCGAAGAGCGCGGCGGTCGATCGCGCCTCGATGAGCGGGAGCCGAGGCGCCGCCGCCTCGACCGGCGCGGCCGCCGCCCCGGGCGCGCGCGCGACCGAGGCGCGCTCTTCCCGGAGCTGGCCGAAGATCAGCGCCGCGGCGGCGGCCGCCGCGGCGAGGGTCGAGAGCGCCGCCATCGTGACCGGCGCGATGCGCCGGGCGCGAGGCGCGGGCGCGGCGCGGAGGGCCCCCTCGACGAGCGCGCGGTTCCGGAGCTCCGCGAGGGGCGCCGGGCGCCACGCGGCCCGGAGCGCGACGGCGAGCTCCGCGAGCTCGTCGCGCGCGCCGGGCGAGGCGAGCTCGCCGGAGCTGCCGCCGCGCTCGATGCCGGCGCCGCCGGCCGCGCCTGGATCGAGCGCCTCGCGCAGGCGCGCGGGATCGAGCGCCTTGCGCAGGCGCTCGGCGGCGCGCAGCTCGGCCTTGGTCGGCGGCGCGCCCTCGTCGCCGAGCGCGCGCGCGAGCAGCGCCTCGTGGTCCGCCCGGTCGAGCCCGACGGGCCGGGCCGCGGCCCGGAGGGCCGCCGCGAGCGGGACCTCGCCGCGATCGAGCGCCTCCGCGAGATCGCGCGCGGCGCGCAGCTCGTCCTCGGACGCGGGCGCGAGCGGCTCCGCCTCGGGCGCGACGAGCGCGAGCCGACGGCCGCGATCCGGGCCGCCGCGGCGCTCGGCGGGCCCGTCTCCGGTCGGCGGGGGGCGCGGACCCGAGGGCAGCCGCGGCTTCATCGCGCCCCTTCCTTAAGCTCCGCGCGCGGCGCGGCAACCCCCGCGGCGAGCGCCTTCTTCAGCGCGGTCATGGCGCGGTGCAGGACGACGTCGAACGTCGCCACGCTGACGCCGAGCGCGAGGGCCACCTCGTCGCGGGGCCGCTCCTCGAGCACCCGGAGCCGGATCGCCTCGGCGTAGCGCGGGTTGAGGCGCCCGAGCGCGTCCTCGACCCGCGCCCGCGCGTCGGCGAGGTCGCGCTTCTCGCAGAGCTCGACCTCGCCGCGGGCGGTGAGATCCGTCTCGGCGGCGTCGATCTCGCGCTGCAGATCCTCCGGCTCGAAGAGCGCCTCGCGGCGGCGCGCTCGGAGCATGTCGAGCGCGATGCGCAGCGCGATCACGCGGAGCCACGGGTAGATGCCGCAGCTCTGCCACTGGAACTGGGAGAACCGCTCGACCACGCGCGCGTACGTCTCGGCCAGAGCGTCCTGCGCGGCCGCGTCGGAGCCGAGGCGGGGCAGCAGCACCGCGCGGTAGAGCGAGGGACCGTACTTGCGGAGCAGCTGGCCGAGCGCGGCGCGATCGCCCTGCGCCGCGCGCTCGCACTGCAGGCGCTCTGCCTCGAGATCGGGCCTCGCTGCTGCCGCCGCGGTCACGAGGGCGACGATACCCGGACGTGGAGCGATCCGCACCGGTGTCCACCTTGCGCCCGCGGCGGGACGGCGCGCCCCCCGGCCGAGGAGGAGCGCGGGCGCGCCGCCGGGCCGGCGCCCCGCGCCGCCGCGCAGGCGCCACGCGGCGGCGGGGGCCGAGCGCGGGAGGGGTGCCGCATTCACACCTCGACAACGGCCCAAAGCCGTGGACCTTACGGCCCGAAGACTCCACATTGTGCCGGCCTCGGCGCGGCGCGCCCGACCGCGCCGGCCTCGGCGCGGAGCGTCCGCCGTGAAAGGAGCCCTCGTGACCCTCGATACAACGTTCAGGTCTCGCGCACGCCTCCGGGTCGGGCGGCGGGTCGGGACCGGCCTGTGACGGCGGGGCCGTCCGGCGAGCGGCGGCGCTCGCTCCACTGCGCGCGCTGCGGCGCCCTCAACGGGAGCGACTTCAGCCGCTGCATCCGCTGCGGCGCGCCGCTGCTCGCGCCCGCCGTCCACGCCCCGCCGGCGCGGGGGCTCCTCGACGGGCGGGGCCTTCTGGCGACCAAGATCCTCGGCGCGCTCACGTCGTTCGTGTTCGTCGGGCAGCTCGTCGCCGCGCATTCCCGGGATCTCGGCCTGCTCTCGGCGTGGGACAAGTCGAACTATCTCCGCTTCGGCGCGCTCCTCATCGAGCCCGGCGCCCCGTTCGAGCCGTTCCGCCTGCTCTCCGCGGTGTTCGTCCACATGGGCGTCCTCCACTTCGGCATGAACATGATGACGCTCGTCATGCTCGCCCGCGCCGCGGAGCCCGCCGTCGGCTCGGCGCGGTTCGCGATCGCCTACGTGCTCACGGGCCTGGTCGGCTTCGCCGCGAGCGCAGCCTGGAACGTCTTCGTGCAGCCCGAGGTCATGTGCACGGCGGGCGCGAGCGGCGCGGTGTTCGGCGTGATGGGCCTCCTGCTCGGCTGGCTGCTCCGCCGCCGCGACCCGCGCTGGAAGGACCTCGCGCTCCAGGCCGTGTTCTACATCGTCCTCTTCGGCTTCGTCGTGAACGCGTCGAACACGGGCATCCGCATCAACAACGCGGCGCACATCGGGGGCCTGGTCAGCGGCGCGCTGCTCGGGCTGAGCTACGCGGGCCCGGCGCGGCGGAGGCTCGAGGGCGTGATGAACGCCGGCGCCCTCGCCGGCGTGCTCGCCTGCCTCGCCGCGCTCGGGCTCGCCCAGCGCTCGCCGCTCTGGCGTGCCGCGGCGTCGATCGACGGGCTCTCGCGGCTCGAGGCGCCAGGGCGCGAGGAGCGCGACGCGCCCGGGGGCGCCGCCGCGGGGAGCGCTCCGGGCCCCGCGGCCGCGGCCGGCGGGGTCGCCCGCGCCGGGCGCCCCTGACGAGGCGTGACGCTGATTGCCGCGCCCTGCCCGAACGTCTAAGCGCCATCGTCGCATTCACGTGGGGGCGGGCGCGACCGTCCGTTCCCTCTCAGGAGACGTCATGGTCCGAACCTCATCGCGCATCGCCTCGTGCGTGCTCGCCGCGTCCCTCCTCTGCGGCTGCCATGTCACCATCCAGAGCGGCAGCAAGCCGGCAGAGACGTCGCCGCCGCCCCCCCCTCCCCCCGCCAAGACGGCCTCCCGGTCGCGCAAGCCGGCCAAGCCCGATCCGGAGCCGGCGCGCCGCAAGACCGCGAAGTGGCGCCTGCCCACGCAGGGCGCCCCGCGCATCACCGCCCCGATCGCGTTCGGCAACGGCGAGGGCGGCGCCTTCCGGGGGCTCGCGTACGTGATCCCCGAGAACAGCCAGAAGCTCCCGAGCTTCGACGGGCTCGTCCCGTTCGCGGTGCTGTACACCGACAAGTTCGAGGTGAAGTCGCAGGACTTCTCCGGCGGCTTCCCGGGCGCGCTCGCGCAGAACGAGTGGTTCGCGATCCGGTTCGAGGGCGAGTTCAAGGTGCCCGAGGAGGGGGTGTACCAGCTCCGGCTCACCTCGGACGACGGCGCCATCCTCTACATCGACGACAAGCGCGTGCTCGCCAACGACGGGGTCCACAGCGCGAAGACCGCGGACGGCGAGGCGCGGCTCGCCGAGGGGACGCACCGGCTGCGGCTCGACTACTTCCAGGCGCAGCGGGGCCAGGTCGCGCTCATGCTGCACATCGGCCAGAAGGACAAGCTCGAGCCGCTCGTCGGGGTCCGATGACGCGGGGCCGCGCCGGCCGGCCAGCCGGGACCCGGCCAGGGCCGCCCTGACGCGCGCCCGCGCACGCCGCGGCGCCCCCGATCCCCTTTTCGTGTATCGTCGCCGCCGCCCATGGCGTCGGTGAACCCACTGTCGCGCGAGCTGGTCTTCAAGATCGTCTATTACGGGCCCGGCCTGGGCGGCAAGACGACCACCCTGGAGTACCTGCACGCCACGGCGAAGCCCGAGTACCGCGGCAAGCTCGTCTCGCTCGCGACGCCGGTCGACCGGACGCTCTACTTCGACTTCCTGCCGGTCCGGCTCCCGCAGCTGCGCGGGATGAACGTGCGGCTCCAGCTCTTCACGGTGCCCGGGCAGGTCTACTTCAACGCGACCCGGAAGCTGGTGCTCACGGGCGCCGACGGCATCGTGTTCGTCAGCGACTCGCAGGCCGTCCGCGCCGACGCGAACGTCGAGAGCCTCGAGAACCTGCGCGAGAACCTGGCCGAGCAGGGGCGGGAGCTGCAGCACGTCCCGCTCGTCTTCCAGCACAACAAGCGCGATCTGCCGGACCTCCTCCCCCTGGAGGAGCTCGACGCGATGTTGAACCCGTTCCGCGCCGCCTCGCTGGCCACCTCGGCGAAGACGGGGCTCGGGCTCTACGAGGGGCTCGAGGAGATCAGCGCCACGGTGCTGCGCGCCTTCGAGAGCCGCCTGCCCGACGCGATGGGGAGCGGGCTCGGCGGGTTCGACGCGATCGAGGGCGGGCTCGTCACCGCCCTGCGCGACGCGTCGCCGCCGCCGTCGGCGCCGCTCGACGCGGTGATCTCGCGGCTCGCTCCGCCCAGCAGGCCGTGGTCGACGATGCCCCCGAACTCGACGATCGGCGACCCGAGCGAGGGCGAGGGCGCGCCCGGCGCGACCGCCCCGCCGAGCGCCGGCGCCGCGCCGCGCAGCGCCGGCGTCAGGGATCCGGTGAGCCGCGGGATCCCCTCGTCGCTGCGGCTCGCCGCCCGGAGGCTCGCGGCGTCGGCGGAGGCCCCCGCGACGGCCCGCGCGGACGGGCCGTCCGCGGCGACGAGGCACCTCGCCCAGCCGGGCCTCTCGTTCGTCGCGCTGTGGCCGACCGCCGAGCGCGAGGCGGTCGCGGAGATCGAGGCGGCGATCGCCGCCGAGCGGTACGCCGTGGCGCTCCAGCGCTGCGGCGCGCTCGTCGCGGGGATCGTCGCCAAGGCGGCGGAGCTCGCGGGCGCGACCGACGCGCCCCGCGACCCGGCGGCGGTGCCGGCGCTGCTCGGCCTGGACGGGCGCCGCTACCTCGGCTTCCGCGCCGCGGTGCGGAGGGCGCAGACCGGCGGCGAGGTCACCGAGCGCGACGCGCTCAAGGCGTTCGCGTTCGTGATCGAGGCGCGGCTCGCGGAGAGCGCGATCTGACGCGGCAGCGGCGCGCGGGCGGCCCCGCCGCCGTCACAGCGCCGTCACAGTCGATCGAGCGACGCGACGCCGGAGTAGCGGCGCATCGACACGCTCATGAGCAGCGCGATCGCGACCATCACCGTGGTCACGCTCGAGCCGCCGTACGAGAACAGGGGCAGCGTGACGCCGACGACCGGCAGCACGCCCGACGTCATGCCCAGGTTGATCACCGCGTGCCAGAAGATGATCGCCGCGCAGCCGACGCCGAGCACCGCGCCGAACCGATCCTTTGCCATCGACGCGATGCGGATCCCCCACACGACCAGGAACGCGTAGAGGCACACGAGCACCACGCACCCGACGAACCCCCACTCCTCGGCGAAGACCGGGAACGGGAAGTCGGTGAACTGATCCGGCAGGAAGAGGAACTGGTTCTGGGTGCCCCGGAGGTACCCGTTGCCGAACAGCCCGCCGTTGCCGATCGCGACCCGCGAGTGGTGGGCGTGCCAGCCGCGGTGCAGGAGGTCCTCCTCGGGGTGGAGGAACACGAGGACGCGCGCGCGCTGGTAGTCGAGCAGCACGTACTCCCAGACGATCGGCACCGCCACGAGGATGGACACGACGAACAGCGCGGCGCTCCTCCACCGCACGCGCGTGACCGCCGCGATCGTCAGGAAGACGAACACGAGGATGGTCGCCGTCCCGAGATCGGGCTGCTTCAGCACGAGCAGCGCCGGGACGGCGGTCAGCGCCGCCGGGATCGCCAGATCGCGCAGGGTGCGGCCCTCGTTGCGCGGGTCGTCGTGCAGGAACTTCGCCAGCGCGATGACCAGGAACACCTTCATGAACTCGCTGGGCTGGAAGCGGAACGCGCCGAACTCGATCCACCGCGCGGAGCCACGCACGTCGCGCGCGAGCACGAAGACGAGCGCCAGCGAGAAGACGCCGAACGTGTAGAGCACGTAGCCGAGGCGCTCCAGGTGCCGGTAGTCGATCGCGATCAGGACGCCGCCGATGATGCCGCCCATGAACAGCCAGTAGACCTGGCTGATGTAGAGCTCCGCGCGCGCCCCGGAGTAGACGCTCGTGGCGCTGTAGAGGTTGACGACGCCCAGCACCGCGATGGAGACCGCGGCGATGAAGAGCGGCCAGTCGAAGTGGTCGCGATCGCGAGCGGAGAGAGAGTCGCCCCGGATCATGGCGTGCGCCCCGACGCGGCGGGCGCGCGGCCCGCGCTGCTCTTGCCCGCGCGTGGGCCCTCGTTCGGGCCGCCGCGCCGCTCCTTCGCGAGCTCCTGGTACGCGCGGACGACCTCGAAGGCGACCGGCGCCGCGTGCTTGCCGCCCGTGCCGCCGTGCTCGACCAGCACGACCACGGCCACCTCGGGCGCGCGCGCCGGCGCGTAGCCGGCGAACCAGGCGTGCTCGCGGTTGAAATACCAGACCCGCTCGGCCTCGACGCCGCGCGTGAGCCGGTGCGAGACCTGCGCGGTCCCGGTCTTGCCCGCCATCTCGACGCCGGCGACGCGCGCCTTGAAGGCCGTGCCGCCCTCCTCGTTGACGCCGGCGACCATCGCCCGGTGCACGAGGGTGAGGTTCTCCGGCCGGATGTCGATCTGGCGGCGCACGCGCGGCGTGAACTCCTGCACGACCGTGCCGGCGCTCGTCTCGACGGCCCGCACGATCTGCGGCTGGTAGAGCGTGCCGCCGTTCGCGAGCGCCGCGTACGCGAGCGCGAGCTGGAGCACGGTGACCGTCGTCGCGCCCTGGCCGATCGCCGCGTTCAGGCCGAAGCCGAGGCGGAACTGGCCCTTGTTCCGGAGCGTCATCCACGCCCGGGTCGGCATCCTGCCGCCCGCCTCGGCGTTGATGCCGAGCCCCGTCCGCGCGCCGAGCCCGTAGCGCTGGCCCATCTCGGCGATGACGTCCATGCCGACGCCGTACTCCGCCGCGAGCTTGTAGAAGTAGACGTTGCACGACTCGGCGATCGCCTTCTGCATCGCGACCGGCCCGTGCACGTGCGTGCACCGGAAGGTGCGCTTGCCGAAGGTCAGCGCGCCCCGGCACCGCGTGGACTGCCGGGGATCGATGAGCCCCTTCTCGAGCGCCGCCAGCGCGGTGAACGGCTTGAAGGTGGAGCCGGGCGGGTACGCGCCGGAGAGCGTCTTGTCGAGGGCGGGCTTCAGCGGATCCGAGTAGAGCCGCCGGAAGGCGTCGCGGATGACCTGCTTGCCCGAGCCGCCCGAGAGCGCGTTCGGGTTGTAGCCGGGCTTCGAGTAGAGCCCGAGGATCCTCCCGGTGCGCACGTCGACGACCGCGACGCCGCCGGCGAGCTCCCCGCGCATCGCCTTGTCGATCGCCTTCTGGATGTCGGCGTCGAGCGTCAGCCGGAGGTCGCGCCCGGGGATCGGGTCGACCCGCCGCGGCTCCTCGATGATCCCGTCGCCGCCCGTCCGGCGCCGCCCCTTGGCGTCGACGAGCACCTTCTCCCAGCCGCGCGTGCCGCGGAGGTAGCTCTCCCAGGCGCGCTCGATCCCGGTGACGCCGATGCGGTCGCCCTCGATGTAGCCGACGCTCCGGAGCGACGCGAGCCGCTCGGCGTCCACCTCGGCCATGTAGCCGAGCACGTGCGAGCCGACCTCCTCGTAGGGGTAGTAGCGCACCGGGACCGGCACCACGTCGACCCCCGGCAGCTCGGCGTCGTGCGTGGCCAGCGTCGCCACGGCGTCGCGCGAGATGTCCTCCTTCAGCAGGATCTGCTGGTTCTTGCGCGGGCCGTCGTCGGCGCGGATCGAGGTGATGAGCGCCTCGAGCCGCGCCCGCTCCTCGATGCCGACGCCGAGGTACTCGACGAGCTTCGGCCAGGTCGTCTCCATGTCGAGGCGCCGCGGGACGACGTACACGTTGTACGAGGGCCGGCTCGCCGCGAGCACCTTGCCGTTCTTGTCGCGGATGATGCCGCGCGTGGTCGCGAGCGTCACCCGCCGCACGATGTTCTCGCGGGCGATCGCCATGTTCTCGTCGGCCTCGAGGATCTGGAGGTAGAAGAGGCGCCCGACGAGCACCATGAAGCCGACGACCATGCCGAGCGCGATCCACCGGAAGCGCCGGCGGAACTCGCTCACGTCGGAGCGCTGGACGAGGAGGCTCACCGCGGGCTCTCCCCCGGCCGCGGGACGTTGATCGTCGCCTGGTGGACGCGCTCGGCCAGCCGGAAGACGAACGGCGCGAAGAGCGCGGTCGAGACCGCGTGCGGCGCGACGAGCAAGGCGAGCGCGCGGGGGCGCGCCGCGTCGCCCCCGAAGATGGCGGTGAGGATCACGATGAGCACCCCCTCGACGAGCCCGAAGACGAAGGCCAGCGCGATCTTCGTGAGCAGCGTCTGCGCGGCGAGCCGCACGCCGGCCGCCCGCGACACGACGAAGGTCGCCACGGTGATGAAGGTGAACAGGCCGACGGGCGCGCCGGTGAAGAGATCGAGCAGGTAGCCGAGCAGGAACGCGAGCGCCGCGCCGCGCGCGATCGAGTACTCGTGCACCCCCATGAACACGACGAGCGGCAGGAGCAGGCTCGGCGTGGAGCCCGGGATGTTCAGCTTGCCGATGAGCCGGAAGAGGTTCGACTGAACGATCAGCAGGGCGGCCCCCATCGCCAGGAACGCGGAGTTTCTCATCGCTTCACCTCCGCTGCGCCTGCGGCGGCGCCTCCTCCGGAGGCGTCGTCGTCACGATGAGCACCTCCTCCAGCCGGGAGAAATCGACGGCCGGGGCGACGTAGACCTGCTGGTAGATGCCGAAATCGCGGCGGATCACCTGCGTGACGGTCCCGACCGGGATCCCCTTCGGGAAGCGCCGGCCGACGCCGCTCGTCACGAGGAGGTCGCCGACCTCGATCTCGTCGGTGCGCTGCACGTACTCCACGCTGCAGGAGTACTTGCTCTCGTCGCCCGTGCCGCGGACGAAGCCGCGCGCGCCGGTGCGCTCGACGACCACGTCGACGCCGCTGCCCCCGTCGACGACGAGCCGCACGTCGACGGTGTCGCCGGCGCTCTTCAGCGTCGTGCCGACCACGCCGTCGGCCGAGAGGACCGGCAGGTTGGAGCCGATGTCCCGCGCCTCGCGATCGAGCGTGACCCGCACCACGCGGAAGAAGTCGTTGGTGCTCTTGCCGACGACCTGGGCGCTCACCACGTCCGTGCGGAGGCTCTGGCGCAGATCGAGCAACCGGCGCAGGCGCCGGTTCTCCTCCTCGAGCGCCTCGAGCTTCCGCACCCGCTCGCGGAGGCGGGCGATCTGCGAGGCCTGCCTGGCGTTGTCCTCCTTGACGTCGACCAGGTAGATGTAGTCGCCCCAGAGGTTCGAGATGCCGCGCGCCAGGGTCGCGGCCGCGTACTGGATCGGCGCCGCGATGCTGATGATGATCCGGTCGGCCCCGGTGTTCTGCTTGGGGTCGCGCATGCTAGCGCGCAGGAACCAGAACGGCACCGCGAGCGCCAGCAGCACGATCACGAAGTCGCGGTAGCGTTTCAGGTTCACCGTGGCTCCCGAACCCAGGTAGTACGGGGCGCCCCGCGAGGCCACCCCTGTCGTCGCCGCGCGCGGCGCGCGCCGCCTCGGGGCGCGCGCCGCAACAGAGCCCCGCCGGCAAGCTCACGGGCGGGGCGTGAGACCAACCTTCAGCTGATCGTGACCTCTTTCAAGAGCTCGAGGTGATCCAGCGCCTTGCCGCTGCCGAGCACCACGGCGCTGATCGGGTCGTCGCACACCATCACGGGCAACCCCGTCTCCTCGCGGAGGAGCACGTCGAGGTTCTTGAGGAGCGAGCCGCCGCCGGTGAGCACGATGCCCTTGTCGACGATGTCGGCCGCGAGCTCGGGCGGCGTGCGCTCCAGCGCGATGAGCACGGCGTCCACGATGGCGTTCGTCGGCTCGCTCAGCGAGTCGCGGATCTCGTCGGAGTTGACGACGACCGTCTTGGGGATGCCCGCGACCATGTCGCGCCCCTTGACCTCCATCGTGAGCTGCTGCTCGAGCGGGTACGCGTTGCCGATCGTGATCTTGATGCGCTCCGCGGTCTGCTCGCCGATGGCCATGTTGTACTTGCGCTTCATGTAGGCCATGATCGACTCGTCCATCTTGTCGCCGCCGACGCGCACGCTCTGCGAGTAGACGATGCCGGCGAGGGAGATGACGGCGACCTCGGTCGTGCCGCCGCCGATGTCGACGACCATGTTGCCGCTCGGCTCGGTGATCGGCAGCCCGGCGCCGATCGCAGCCGCCATCGGCTCCTCGATCAGGAAGACCTCGCGGGCGCCGGCGCCCTCGGCGCTCTCCTTCACCGCGCGCTTCTCGACCTCGGTGATGCCGAACGGGACGCAGATGATGATGCGCGGCTTGACCAGCGTGCGGCGGTTGTGCGCGCGCGCGATGAAATACCGGAGCATCGCCTCGGTGATCTCGAAGTCGGCGATGACGCCGTCGCGCAGCGGCCTCACCGCCTGGATGTTGCCTGGGGTGCGCCCGAGCATCTCCTTCGCCTCGCGGCCGACGGCGAGCACCTTCTTGCCGCCGCGAGCATCGCGCTGGACGGCGACCACCGAGGGCTCGCAGGACACGATCCCCTTGCCCTTCACGTAGATGAGGGTGGTGGCGGTGCCGAGGTCGATCGCGAGATCGTTCGAGAACAGGCCGTAGAGCCAGTCGAAGATCATCGCTTCGCCCTAACAATGAACAAGGTTAAGCCTCGCACCGCGAGGGCGCAGAGCCTGACCCGAGGCCCGCATGCGCGGGCCCCGGCGGCAACGGCCAGCTGCGCAGCGTGCAGCCTGGCCTAGCCCTTCGAGATCTTGCCTTCTTTGTGCTCGGTGTGCTTGCGCTCGGTCGGGCAGAACTTCTTGATGACGAACTTGTCCGTCATCGTCCGCTTGTTCTTCGTCGTGTGGTAGTTCGCGCGGCCGCAGTTGCCGCACGTCAGCTTGATGATGTCGCGCATCGGAGGTCTCCGAAGACAGGGCCGACCTGTGTCACAGGCGGCCCTGGTTGAACCTAGGCACGGGCAGCACGGGAGCGCTGACACCGCAACCGGCAGGGTACCAGGGGGGCGTGAGCGGGGTCAGCGACGCCCGACCGCCCGTCTGGAGGGCGCCTACCCTACGGGAAACGGTGCAGATGTCAACCGGGAGAGCTCATTCGTCGTCCCAGTCGTCCCCAGTGCGGCCGCGATCCCAGTTCTTGTTGTTCGCGCGACGGCCGCCGCCGCCGCCGGCGCCACGAAGCCGCCACCGCCGCCGCCGAAGCCGCCGCCGCCGCCGCCGAAGCCGCCGGGGCGCTCCTCGCGCGCGGGCCGCTCGCCCTTCGGGTGAGCGAGGTTGACGACGAGCCGCCGGCCGCGGACGTCCACGCCGCGCAGCGCATCGATCGCAGCGCGCGCCGCCTCGGCGCTGGCCATCGTCACGAAGCCGAACCCGCGCTTGCGGCCGTCGGGATCCATGGGCAGGTGGACCCGCACCACCGGCCCCGCGCCCGTCGCGCCGATCAGCCCCTCGACCTCCTCGACGCTCGCGTCATAGGGGAGATTGCCGACGTAGAGGGTCCGATCGGGCGCCGCGGCCGGGCCGCCGCCCATGCCGCCGCCACCACCGCCTGGGCCACCACCGGGACCGACGCCGGGGCCGCCCATCGGGCGCCCCTCGCGGCGCGGCGGCTCGGCCTGGAAGGGGCGGACCGAGATGGACTTGCCGCCCTGAAAGGACCCGTCGAGCGACTCGCGCGCGGCGTTGGCTTCGCCGGTCGTCGAGAGCGTGACGAAGCCGAACCCGCGCGGACGACCTGTCGCGCGATCTTTCGGAAGACTGACCTCGACGACGTTGCCGCCGGTGGCCTCGAAGAGCTGCCGCAAAACGTCTTCGGTGATGGAGTCGGGCAAGCCCGCCACGAACAACTTACGCGAATCTTCAGCCATTGTAGAAAAACCTGGGGTTGGCCCCTGCGTTCCCTCTTATTTGGTCCACTCGCTCCGTGATCGATGTCGATGATGCGGAGCCTTTCGCGAGCGCGCCTCGATCGACCCCCCCTTTCGGCGGAAGGGGCAACCGAGCTCAATCGAGCGAAGGTCGGCGGGCCGACCCTCTGGTGCAAACTCCACCCCACGATATCTAGCGCCCCAGGCGCGTCAAGGGACCCGCCACGGGCGAGCGAGCCAAAAGAAGCCCGTACGGAGCCGTCCTGACCCCCCGACGCGAAAGGCGCAGCGCCGGCGGACCTGGAAGGCGGCGCCGCCCGCGCTCTGTCCGAGGCAGGCGGCGCCGGCCGAGGCAGGCGGCGCCGGACCGGGGTCAGGAAGCGCAGCGCCCGGGAGACCGCCGGGCCCGGCGACCGCCGGATCGCGAGGGCGTCGCGCGGCGCGGTTCTGTCCGACACGACCCGAGGGCGGTGCGCACGCCCCCGGAAATCCCGGGGATCCACGCGGGCGCCGCGCCGGCCCGGAGGATTACCGGCCCGCCCGAGCTCGGGAGGGGCGGGGCTCCTCGGCTTCATCGCCCTCGTCGTCGTCTTCGTCGTCGTCGGACGCATCGTCGTCCGCGACGCGCGGGGCGCCGTCGAGCGGGCCCACCCCGGCGCTCGACGGCTCGCCGCGCGCCGCCATGCGCAGGAAATAGAGGCCCAGCGCGAGCAGACCGAAGCAGGCCCACTGCGCGGGGGTGAGGCCGCCGTAGCGCGGATCGCCGCCGACGAGCGTCCCCTCCCGCTCGCGCAGGAAGTCGAGGCCGAACCGCACCGGCGCATACGCGGTGCACATGACCCCGGTATAGAACCCGAGCGGGCGATGAGGGTTCCGGCGCCAGAGCACCGCGAACGCGATCGCGAACGGGATCGTGAGCACGCACTCGTAGAGGCCGAGATCGAACCGGCCGACGACGCCGTTCCCGAGCGGGTACTGGACCGCAAACCACGCGTCGGAGAGGCGGCCCGGATGATCGTGGACCGACGCACAGCCGGCGCGCCCGAAGACCCACGCGAGCGGAAACGCGCTGTTGACCACCTCGCAGTAGGGCAGGATCCTCTCGCGGCGGTAAAAGCGCCACGAGGCGGCGCCGATCAGCGCGCCGGTGAAGCCGCCGAAGCTCGACAGGCCGTCCCAGAGCGCGAAGAGGTAAAGCGGGTCGCGGGCGACGCGCTGCGGGTGGTAGAAGATCGCGTCGAAGACGTGCCCGCCGATGAAGCCGGCCGCCACGACCCAGAAGATGAACTCGCTCATCTTCTTCTCGTCCAGCTTCCGCTCGCGCGCGTGCCGCGTGGCGACCACGGCGCCGATGTAGACGCCGAGCGCCACCAGCGTGCCGAACGGCTTGATCGAGGGCGGCTTCGCCGGATCGATCAGCTGGCCCACGAGCGGGATGTGCTCCAGGAACGAGAGCGGGATCTCGGGGAGCTCGATGTAAGGGATCAGAGGGCCGGACACGCCGCTCCCCTAGCGCAGCGGCGATGCGAAAGCCATCCGACGTCAACGACATCACGATAGTGCCGGGCGACGACGCGCGCGCCCGCGGCCTTCAGGGCCGATGGACGGCGGCCGGCGGCGCGCCCTCCGCGCGGCGCGGGCGGACAGGAGGCGCGGCGCGGGCCGACTGGAGGCGCGGCGCGTGCAGGCACGAGGCCCGAGCGCCGCCCGCGCCCGGGCGGCCGCGACGTTCGCGAGGAGGCCCCGCGACGATCGCGCCGGCGTCACCAAGAGGTCGCCATTCGCCGGCGAGAGGCGTAGATCTGCCGCATGAGCCGCTCCCCCGTGCGCGTCGCCACGCTGACGCTCAGTGACACCCGCACCCTCGAGGACGACGAGGGCGGACATCTCCTCGGCGAGCTCCTCAAGAGCGCCGGCTTCACCGTGACGTCACACGCCGTCGTGCGCGAGGAGCCCGAGCTCCTGCGCGCGGCGATCGGGCAGATCGCAGGCGCGGGCTCCGCCGACGCGATCGTCACGACGGGCGGGACCGGGATCGCGCCGCGCGACAGGACCGTCGAGGCGCTCGCGCCGCTCTTCGAGAAGACGCTCGACGGCTTCGGCGAGGCGTTCCGGCGGCTGAGCTGGGACGCCATCGGGCCGAACGCGATCCTCTCGCGCGCCGCCGCGGGCGTCGTGCGCGGGCTCGTGGTGATCGCGCTGCCCGGCAGCCCGAAGGCGGTGGAGCTCGCCGTCACGCGGCTCATCGGCCCCGTGCTCGCGCACGCGGTAGCGCTCGCGTCCGGCAAGGGCGGCCACCACCACCGGCACGCGCAGCCGGCGAAGGACGGCGCGCGCGACGAGGAGCAGCGCGGATGATCCCCTTCGAAGAAGCGCTCGCGCGGCTGCTCTCGGCCGCGGTCCCGGTCGGCCCGGAGCGGGTGTCGCTCGACGACGCGGCCGGGCGCGTGCTCGCCGAGGACATCGCCGCAGCCGACGCGATGCCCGCGTTCGATTACAGCGCGATGGACGGCTACGCGGTCGCCTCGGCCGAGCTCGCGGGCAGCGGGCCCTGGACGCTGCCCGTGCGCGGCGAGAGCGCGGCCGGCCGCCCGCTGCCGACGCTCACGCCGGGCACCGCGTGCCGGATCTTCACCGGCGCGCGGCTGCCGCCCGGCTCCGACGCGATCGTGCCGCAGGAGGACGCGGCGCGGAGCGGCGACGAGATCACCCTGCGAGAGGCGCCGCGCGCCGGCGCCTGGGTGCGGCGCCGGGGCGCGGATCTCGCGGAGGGCGCCGTCGCGCTGCGGAGGGGCGCGCGCCTCACGCCGGGCAAGGTGGCGCTCGCGGCGGCGCTCGATCGGCCGAGCGTCCTCGTCGCGCGCCGCCCGGTGGTCACGGTGCTGTGCTCCGGCGACGAGCTGCGCGGGCCCGGCTCGCCCGGCCCCGCCGGCACCGTGGCGGAGTCCAACAGCTACTTCATCGCCGCGACCGCGCGCGCCGCGGGCGCCGCGGTCCGCGTCGCGCCGTTCGTCCCCGACGACGCGGCCCGCGCCGCCGAGGCCGTATCCACGGCGCTGCGCGGCTCGGATCTCGTGGTGACCGTCGGGGGCGTGAGCGTCGGCGACCACGACGTGGTCCGCCCCGCCCTCGAGGCCGCGGGCGTGACGCTCGACTTCTGGCGCGTCGCCATCAAGCCGGGCAAGCCGCTCGCCGTGGGGCGCGCCGAGCTCTCGCGCGGCGGCGCCGTGCACGTGATCGGGCTGCCGGGCAACCCGGCCTCCGCCTCGCTCACGTTCGTCCTCTTCGGCGTGCCGCTCCTGCGCGCGCTCCAGGGAGACGCCGCGCCGCTGCCGCCGCGCGTAATCGTCCGCGCGGCCGGCGCGCTGCGGCGCCAGACCGGGCGCGCCGAGTTCCTCCGCGCGCGCCTCGAGATCTCGAGCGGCGAGCTCGTCGCGCGCATCGCCTCGAACCAGGCCTCGGGCGCGGTCACGAGCTTCGCCGAGGCCGAGGCGCTCGTCCTCGTGGCGGCCGATCGGGAGCGCATCGACGAGGGCGATCGCCTCGAGGCCATCCGCCTCGCCGAGATCTGACCGCGCGCCCTCCTGCGAACGCGCCTTCGCATGGCGCGCGGGCTGCCGAGCCTTGCGAGCGGCGGCCGGCTTTGCCGAGCGCCGGGCGCGCCTTGACCCTCGCGCGGGGGCGCCGGAAGATGGCCGAAACATGCTCATCCTCGGGATCAACGCCTACCACGGCGACGCGTCGGCCGCGCTGCTCGTCGACGGACAGCTCGTCGCCGCGGCGGAGGAGGAGCGGTTCAGCAGGATCAAGCACTGCGCTGGCTTCCCGCGGCTCGCGGTCGAGTACTGCCTCGGCGCCGCCGGCGCGCGCGTCGAGGACATCGATCACATCGCGATCGGGCGCGACACGCGGGCGCACCTCGGCGACAAGCTCCTCTACACGCTGACGCGGCGCTCGCCGGCGGGGCTCCTCAAGGGCGCGCTCGGCGCGAGCGCCCCGAAGGTGCACCTCGGCGCCGCGCTCGGCGTCGACCCGAAGCGCATCCGCGCCGAGTCGCACAACGTCGAGCACCACCGCGCGCACCTCGCCTCCGCGTTCTTCCCCTCGGGCTTCGACGAGGCGGCGGTCGTCTCGATCGACGGCTTCGGCGACTTCGTGAGCACGATGTGGGCGCGCGGCCGCGGCAACAAGCTGGAGATCCTCCGGCGCGTCGCCTTCCCCCACTCGCTCGGGCTGTTCTACTCGGCCATGACGCAGTACCTCGGCTTCCCCAAGTTCGGCGACGAGTACAAGGTCATGGGGCTGTCGGCCTACGGCCAGCCGGAGCTGCTCGACAAGCTCCGCCAGGTGGTGCGCGTCAAGGACGGGGCGTTCGAGCTCGGGCTCGAGTACTTCCAGCACCACACGAAGGGCATCTCCATGACGTGGGAGGGCGAGCCCCGCTACGGCACCATCCACGCCGAGCGCCTCGTCGAGCTGCTCGGCCCCGCGCGCAGCCCGAAGAGCGGGATGGAGGACCGCTTCAAGGCGGTCGCCGCCTCGACGCAGGCGGCGTTCGAGGAGGTCTACTTCGAGCTGCTCGCGACCGCGAAGCACCTCACCGGCTCGCCGCGCCTCGCCCTCGCGGGCGGCTGCGCGTACAACAGCGTGGCCGCAGGGAAGATCCGGCCGAAGGGGCTGTTCGAGGACGTCTTCATCCAGCCCGCGGCCGGCGACGCGGGCACGGCGCTCGGGGCGGCGCTCTACGTCCACCACCACAAGCTCGGCAACCCGCGCGCCTTCCACCAGACCCACAGCTACTTCGGCCCCGCGTTCTCGCAGGAGGCGATCGACGAGCTGCTCCGGAAGGAGCAGGTCGCGTTCGAGACGCTCCCCGACGAGGACCTGATCCCCCGCGTCGCCAGGGCGATCAGCGAGGGCAAGGTGGTCGGCTGGTTCCAGGGGCGGATGGAGTACGGCCCCCGCGCGCTCGGCAACCGCAGCATCCTCTGCGACCCGCGGCGGCCGGACGTGAAGGACCTCATGAACGAGCGGATCAAGCGCCGCGAGATGTTCCGCCCGTTCGCGCCGGCGCTCCCGCTCGAGCGCGTCGGCGACTACTTCGAGCAGACCTCGCCGGACCCGTTCATGGTCATGGTCTACAAGGTCAAGCCGGAGCGCCGCGACGAGATCCCCGCCGTGACCCACGTCGACGGCACGGGCCGCCCCCAGACGGTCACCGCCAAGGACAACCCGCGCTACCACGCGCTCCTCCTCGAGTTCGGCCGGCTGACCGGCACCCCGGTCCTCCTGAACACCTCGTTCAACGCGAGCGAGCCGGTCGTTTGCACCCCCAAGGAGGCGCTCGACTGCTTCGTCCGGACGAAGATGGACGTGCTCGTCCTGGAGCAGGCCTACGTCGAGCGCGCGCAGACCCCATAGCCGCGCTGCACAGCCCGGCGGCCCGCCAAAAGCACGCGGGAAGCGGCCGGGAAATCTCAGGCGAAAGTTCCTGGTTGACGTGGAGCGAGGGGACGGCAAATGGGCGTCCCCGGCATGTGGAAGAACGGGACGGCGGGCGCGATGCCCACCTCGACGGAATGCCGGAGCAGGCGGCTCCAGCGACCGGAGGTGCTTGGACGCCCAGCCTCGATCATGATGCCGGCCCGCCGCGCAACACGCGCGCGGACCGGGTACCCCACGGGCCTACGGCGCAGCACGCGCCCGCGGCCCCTCCTGCGTAAGGGTCCGCGCCGCGGCGGCCCAGGCGGTCAAAGAGGATGGATGCGAATCGGATGAAGCTCGTACTCGAAGACGGCACGACCATGACGGGCCGGTGCTTCGGCGCCCCGCGCGCGGTGAGCGGCGAGGTCGTCTTCAACACCGGCATGACGGGGTACGTCGAGACGCTCACGGATCCCTCGTACAGAGGCCAGATCCTGACGATCACGTACCCGCTCGTGGGCAGCTACGGCGTGCCCGCGCCGCGGCAGGCAGGCAGCGTCGACGGGCCCTACGAGGCCGACCGCATCCAGGTGCAGGGGCTCGTCGTCCAGAACTACATCGAGCGCTACAGCCACCACGCCGCGGTCCGCTCGCTCGGCGCCTGGCTCGCGAGCGAGGGCATCCCGGCGATCACCGGGATCGACACGCGCACGCTGACGCGGCGGCTCCGGGAGGTCGGCACCATGAAGGGCTGGCTGTTCCCGGCCGAGATGGACCTGGATCGGGTGAAGCGCTCGGCCGAGGCCGTGGACATGCGCGAGGACGTGTTCCGCCTCGTGTCGCCCCGCGAGCCGATCACGTACGAGGGCGGCCCCCTGAAGGTGCTCCTCATCGACGCGGGCGCGAAGGACAACATCGTCCGCTCGCTCCTCCGGCGCGGGGTCACCGTCGTCCGCGCGCCCTTCCACGCGCCCATCGCCGAGCTCGCCGAGGCCGCCGACGGCGTCCTGATCGGCAACGGCCCCGGCGACCCGAAGGACCTCGGCCAGCTGATCGCCGCGGTGCGCGGCCTGCTCGGGACGTACACGAAGCCGATCTTCGGCATCTGTCTCGGCAACCAGATCCTCGCGCTCGCCGCCGGCGGCGACACCTACAAGCTGCCGTACGGCCACCGCGGCGTGAACCAGCCGGTGCAGGACCTCCTGAGCCGCCGCTGCTACGTCACGAGCCAGAACCACGGCTACGCGGTGAAGCACGAGTCGCTCCCCGCCGAGTGGGAGCCCTGGTTCGTCAACATCAACGACGGCACGAACGAGGGCATCCGCTCGCGGCTGCGCCCGTTCTTCAGCGTCCAGTTCCACCCCGAGGCGACGCCCGGGCCCGAGGACGCCGGCTACCTCTTCGACGACTTCCTGCGCCTCTGCGGCGCGATGAAGGGGTCCGCCGATTCGCGACTCAAAGCCGCAGGGACCGCCAGCGCGGATCCCCGCCCCACCTCCACCGCAGGAAGGAGCTGAGCCATGTACGGCGCCTATCTCCCCAAGAAACCCCGGCGCGTGCTCGTGCTCGGCTCCGGCGCGCTCCAGATCGGTCAGGCCGGCGAGTTCGACTACTCGGGGTCGCAGGCGATCAAGGCCCTCAAGGAAGAGGGGATCGCCACCGTCCTCGTGAACCCCAACATCGCCACCATCCAGACGAGCGAGGGGCTCGCCGACCGCATCCACCTCTGCGCGGTCACCCCGGAGTTCGTCGAGCGGATCATCGTCAAGGAGGAGGTCGACGCGATCGCCCTCTCCTTCGGCGGGCAGACCGCGCTCAACTGTGGGCTCGAGCTCCACGACGCCGGGATCCTCGACAAGTACGGCGTGCGCGTGCTCGGCACGCCGATCAAGGCCATCCGCGACACCGAGGACCGGCGGCTCTTCATCGACCGCCTCGACGAGATCGGCGTGAAGACGGCCCGGAGCCGCGCCTGCCGCACGCCGGCCGAGGCCATGGCCGCGGCGCGCGAGATCGGGTTCCCCGTGATGCTCCGCGGCGGCTACGCGCTCGGCGGCAAGGGCAGCGGCATCGTCGAGAGCGAGCGCGACCTCGACGACGCCGTGCGGCGCGGCTTCGCCGGCGGCGTGCCCCAGGTGCTCGTCGAGGAGTGCCTCCGCGGCTGGAAGGAGATCGAGTACGAGGTCGTCCGCGACGGCCGCGACAACTGCATCACCGTCTGCAACATGGAGAACCTCGATCCGATGGGGATCCATACCGGGGAGTCGATCGTCGTCGCCCCGTCGCAGACGCTGAACGACGAGGAGTACCAGCTCCTCCGCTCGGTCGCGCTGAAGACGATCCGCCACCTCGGCATCGTGGGCGAGTGCAACATCCAGTACGCGCTCGACCCGAACAGGGTCGATTACCGGGTCATCGAGGTGAACGCGCGCCTCTCCCGGTCGAGCGCGCTCGCCAGCAAGGCGACGGGCTACCCGCTCGCGTACGTCGCGGCGAAGATCGCCGTCGGCTACACGATGCCCGAGATCGCCAACGCGATCACCCGCAGGACGACCGCGTTCTTCGAGCCGGCGCTCGACTACCTCGTCTGCAAGGTCCCGCGCTGGGACCTCGGCAAGTTCCGCGGCGCCTCGATGCGGATCGGCAGCGAGATGAAGAGCGTCGGCGAGGTCATGGCCATCGGCAGGACGTTCCCCGAGGTCATCCAGAAGGCGCTCCGGATGCTCGACATCGGGGTGAAGGGGCTCGACCCCGACGCGTTCACCTTCAAGGACCTGCCCGACGAGCTGAAGAACGCCACGCCGCTCCGGATCTTCGCCGTCGCCCGCGCGCTGCAGGAGGGGATGTCGATCGACGAGATCCACGATCTCACCAAGATCGACCGGTGGTTCCTGCACCAGATCGAGCCGATCGTTCGGATGCACCGGGACCTCAAGACGCTCCGGGTGCCCGTCCCGGCGCAGGCCGACAAGCCCGCGGCGGCGCAGGAGCCCGCGCTCGACGAGGAGACGCTCCGGGAGGCCAAGCAGCTCGGCTTCAGCGACCGGATGATCGGCACGCTGACGGGCGCGCCGCGGGGCTCGCTCCGGGAGCTCAGGAAGCGGCACGGGATCGTGCCGCACCTCGCGCAGATCGACACGCTCGCGGCCGAGTTCCCCGCCGAGACGAACTACCTCTATTCGAGCTACCACGCGTCGGCCACGGACGTCGCGCCGTCCTGGCGGAAGAAGATCATGGTGCTCGGGTCCGGCGCCTACCGCATCGGATCGAGCGTCGAGTTCGACTGGTGCTGCGTCAACGCGATCCGCGCGGCCTCGGAGCTCGGCTACGAGACCATGATGCTGAACTACAACCCGGAGACGGTCAGCACCGATTACGACACGTGCGACAAGCTGGTCTTCGACGAGATCAGCCTCGAGACGGTGCTCGACATCTACGAGCGGGAGCAGCCGTACGGCATCGTGGTCAGCATGGGCGGGCAGGTCCCGAACAACCTGGCGCTCCGGCTGCACCAGG
The DNA here is from genome assembly GCF_000418325.1 of Sorangium cellulosum So0157-2. Lineage (GTDB taxonomy): Bacteria > Myxococcota_A > Polyangia > Polyangiales > Polyangiaceae > Sorangium > Sorangium cellulosum_D. The sequence goes on along the minus strand of NC_021658.1, from coordinate 4,051,629 downwards.
CCGGGGCGCGCATCCTCGGCACGAGCCCGGGGAGCATCGACACGGCCGAGGACCGGAAGAAGTTCAGCGATCTGCTCGACCGGCTGGAGATCGATCAGCCGCGCTGGGCGCACGTCGTCGACGCGGCCCAGGCGGGCGAGATCGTGAACAAGCTCGGCGGCTTCCCGGTCCTCGTGCGGCCGAGCTACGTGCTGAGCGGCGCGGCCATGAGCGTGGCGCACGAGCCCAACGAGCTCGATCGCATCCTCGCCCGGGCCAAGGCGGTGTCCCCGGCCTACCCCGTGGTCGTCTCGAAGTTCGAGACCCACGCCCGCGAGGTGGAGATCGACGCGGTCGCCGACCGGGGGGAGATCGTCCTCTGGGCGATCAGCGAGCACGTCGAGAACGCCGGCGTCCACAGCGGCGACGCGACGCTCGTCTTGCCCCCGCAGTCGCTCTACATCGCGACGATCCGCAGGATCAAGCAGATCGCCCAGCAGGTGGCGCGGTCGCTCTCGATCACCGGGCCGTTCAACATGCAGTTCTTGGCCAAGCACAACACGGTGAAGGTCATCGAGTGCAACCTGCGCGCGTCGCGGAGCTTCCCGTTCGTGTCCAAGGTGACGGGGAACAACTTCGTCCGGGAGGCGATGCGCCGGATGCTCGGCGTGTCGCAGCCGGTCGAGAACCGCGGGCTCGATCTCGATTACGTCGGCGTGAAGGCGCCGATGTTCTCGTTCTCGCGCCTCGTGGGGGCCGACCCGATGCTCGGCGTGGAGATGGCGAGCACCGGCGAGGTCGGCTGCTTCGGGGACGACGTGCATGAAGCGCTGCTGCACGCGCTGCTCGCGACCGGGTTCCGGTTCCCGAAGAAGGGCGTCCTCCTGTCGCTCGGGCCGCTCGAGGACAAGTACTGGTTCGCGGACGAGGCGCGCATCATCGCCGAGCACCTGAAGCTGCCCATCTACGCGACCCCGGGCACGGCCGAGGCGCTCCGGGCGCTGGGGCTCGAGTGCACGAGCCTCGCGAAGCAGCCGGACGAGGGGGAGACGGCGATGAGCGCGATCGAGCAGGGGAAGGTGGATCTCGTGATCAACATCCCCCGCGAGTACGACCAGCTCGGGCGTCCGGACGGGTACCTGATCCGGCGGCGGGCGGTCGACGCGAACATCCCGCTCATCACCGATCTCCAGCTCGCGCGGGCGGTCATCGAGGCGATGCACGCGAAGCGGATCGGGGACCTGCGGACGCTCGCCTACGACGAGTACATCGCGCGGAGCCCGGTGGCGCTGCGCTGACGTGCAGGCCCGCGCGCCCTCGGAGGGGGCGCGCGGGCGCCCCGCCGAGCTCGCCTGAGCCATCGCTCCCTCCAGAGCTACGCGAGCCAGCTGCGTTGAGCGAGCTCATCGCTCGTGCGGATTCGAGCGCGAGGGCTCGCCCTCAGTCGTTCGTGACGATGAACCAGCCGTTCACCAGGCTGCCGGCGGTCGTCGAGCTCGCTCCAAGGATCGTGCTGCCCCCCTCATTGCGGAGGCACATGCCGACATTCCAGTCGCCCTCTGTCAACGAGGTCGTGCCAGAGACAGCGTAGGTGGCGCGCGTCGGCGTGAAATAGTGGCTCGCATAGGCGTTTCCGAAGAAGTTGACGAGATCGCCCCCGACGCCCGCCTCGTCGACCGGCTGGTAACAGAGGCCGACCATGGCGAGGAGCGGAGCGCTGGACGGCCCTAGGCCAAGGGCCGCAGAGGCCGATCCCGTCACGCGCTTCCTCCCGGTGATGCTCACCGACCCCGGAGGACCGACGAAGACGTATTCGGGGCTGTAGCCAGGAAACGTGGGGGCAATGTTGCCCGCAATCGCGATCGTCGCGAGCACCCCTGACGGACCGACCGGCCCCTGGAGACCCTCGGGACCCGGTGGCCCAGGAGGACCCTGGGGCCCCTCAGGACCCCTCTCGCCAGGCAGACCCTGAGGCCCCTGAGCCCCCTCGGGCCCAGAAGGCCCCTGGGGCCCCTCAGGGCCCATCTCGCCAGGCAGGCCCTTAGGCCCCTCGGGCCCAGGAGGACCCGGCGGCCCGGCGACCCCGCTCGGATTGCCGACCCAGTTGCCGTTCTCGTCGATGACGACCTTGTCGCCGATCTTCACCAGCTTCGGCGTGATCTCACCAACTGCGTTGTTCGCGACCATCGCGTACGGAACGCTCCCGATCGCCGCGCGAGGCTCCATCTCCGGATCGTTCGCGACCGTGATTCCGAGGTAACGGACCGAGCCGTTGAAGACCTTCGCGGCCTGCTCCTCCGTGAAGTCGAGCACCGTGGAGAAATATCCGTCGTCGAACGAGATCGAGATCGTCTCGCTCCAGAGCGGCGCCTCGCCCTCCTCCGGCGCCTCGGCGGCGTACACCGCGAACGTCACCTGGAGCGCGTCGTTGACCGGCTCTCCGTTCGCCGTGAAGAGCCGGCCCTGGTGCGTGATCTGCGTCGGCACAGCGGCAGACGCGCCGCGCACGAGGCCGACCGAGGCGGCGAGGAGGACACAAATCGCGAGGACACGCCGTCCCATCCCGTTCATGGCAAGCTCCCATTCGCCCCGACCAGCCCGCCCTGCATGCGGTAGCTCGGCGAGGCCGTCTTTCCCTGATTCTGCGTCGGCTGACCGAGCGTGAAGACCATGCGGTAGCTCGGGCTCCTCACGACCTCGCCCGCGCTGACCACATCGCTCGCAGCGACGCCCCGGTCCGCGACCTCAGCCTTGCCCCCCTCCCCGCCCCCACCATTCGACGCCACCGAAGGGCCAGCCCCCGCGCCGCCAGCACCCCCGAACCCCCCGCCGCCCGACCCGGGCCCGGTCACCGTCAGCTCGTCACCGCCGCAGCTGCAGCCAGGAGATATGGCAAGTGATGCAACAAACAGGCCAAGCCAGGTAGAAAATCGCGGTCTCGCCATCAACGTGTTCCCCTCTGCTTCTGGGGCTTACGATCTGGGACAACAAGGTACGCGCGCCGCTACCAAGGTTCAATCGAATCCCGAACTGTTGTGAAGCGTCGCCGCTTTACGTCGCGGTCGACGGGAAGCGCAACGAGCACGACAGCGCGCCGGCACGCTCACGCCGCAAAAAGGTGTCCGCGCGAGGTGCGTTACGAGAAACATACGCTCTCCGGTGGAATGCTCTCGCTGCCTCTCTCCGTGCTTGCCCCTGTGCGCGGCGTGGAGCCGGTCCAGCCATGAGCGCCTGAACCGCCTATCGGTGTTCATCGGCGCGTCCGCCGCCCTGCTGCCGAGCACGCCGATCGCCGTCGCGCTCGCCGAGGCGGTCAACGCGCGCATCGACCCGCGCTGGACTCGAGGGCTCGCCGGCCCCCGGCTCATCGTCATGGGCGGCATCCACCTGCTCGGCGCGAGCCGCACGGCCGCGCGATGGCCCGCGCCACGCGGCGATCCCGCGCCCTACAGCGCGCGACCGGGCGGGCCCGCGCCGCCGTTCCCGTCGGCCGCGTCGGCCGGCGGGGACGGTGCCCCGCCGGCGGCGGCGCGCAGCTCCTCCGCCACCGCCGCGGGGTTGAACGTCACGAACCACCGGAGCGACCACCAGAGCAGGTTGAACCAGGCCGGCACAGGCAGCCGGCGTGTCGCGCCGACCTCGGCGATCCCGGCCGCCGCGAAGAAGACCGGCAGGAGCGTGCCGAGATCCGCGCGGTAATCCATCGCCTCGCGCACGTCCGCGTTGATCCCGGCGACGGCGTGCGCGACGGCGCGCGCGACGCGCGTCGGGCCAGGGTGGCCCTCGGGCCGCGGGGCGACGATCAGGCGGCCGTCGTCGTCGCGCGCCTCGCCGACCAGCTCGGCGAGCCGGGCGCGCAGCCGCTCGGCGTCGAGGCCGCCCTTGAGGCGCTCGACGATCACCGAGCCCGTGACCGGTCGGACCGTCACGGCCTCGCAGCCGGGATCGGCCGCGAGCTGCTCCGCGACCCGCTCGCACGCGCGACGGTGGCCGGCCAGCGCCGGGGCGCGCAGGCGGACGCGCCGCTCCAGCACGTGGGCGACGAGCACCGGCGGCAGCCTCATGACGACGGCTCCCCGTGGAGGTCGGAGGCGCCGTTGCTCCGCCGCGCGGCGCGCGCGCCCCGCTCCGCGCCCCCGGCCTTGCGCCGCGCGCGATCCGCGATCTCGGCCCAGAGATCCTCGGCGTGCTCCCGCTGGCGCTCGACCAAGGCGAAGCCCAGCCGGCCCAGGTGGAGCCCGAGCGCCGCGATCTCGACGACCACCGGCCGGAGGTGCTGCTTCTTGCCCATCAGGAGGACGGCGCTGCCGACCCCGAGGGCGAACGACGGTGGATGAAACCTCATGATGCCGTATCCCCCTTTCGCGAAGCGGCGGCGCGCGCGCCGCGCGCACCGTCGTCGATGCGCTCGACGGAGTCGACCGGGCGGACGATCGCGATCTCGCGGCCGGCGCCCGCGGCGCGCGCCGGAGACCCGCGGACCAGCGAGGGCAGCGCGCCCGCGGTCAGCGCGAGCGCGAGCTCGCCGGCGGCGAGGCGCGGCGCCCCGAGCAGGCGGCCGAGCGAGCGCGAGCCGAGCGCGAGCGCCTGGAGCGCGGCGGTCGCGGCGAGCGCGCGCGCGACGTGCGGGTTGTCCCGGCGCGCGCGCGGGCCCGGAGCGCCCTCCGGGGCGCCGGCGCGGCAGGCGAGGATGTGGAGCAGCTGCGCGGTCACGAGCGCGGTGAACGCCCTCGACCCCGCGGTCGCGCGGCCGCCGATCGCGTACGCCGCGAGCGAGGCCCCGGACATCGTGGCCGCGTCGAGCCCCAGCGCGCGGAGGTCGCGGCCGCCGAGCAGCGGCGCGGCCGGATCGCGCGGGGGGCGCCGCATGACGCCGGGCTCGGCCGGCTCCAGCGCGAGCGCGAGCGCGGGCGCGATGTCGGTGAGCAGGTTGATCCAGAGGAGCTGTAGCGGCGTGAGCGGCGAGGCGCCGACCAGGGCGCCGGCCAGCATCGCGAGCACCTCGCTCGCGTTCGTGGCGACGAAGTACGCGATCGCGCGGCGGACGTTGTCGTGCAGCCGGCGGCCCTCGCGGACCGCCTCGGCGAGGCTCGGCAGGTCGTCCTCGGCGAGGACCACGTCGGCCACCGCCCGCGCGATGTCCGTGCCGCGCTTGCCCATGGCCACGCCGACGTCCGCGGCCTTGAGCGCGGGGCCGTCGTTCACGCCGTCGCCCGTCATGGCGACGATCGCGCCGCGCTGCTGGAGCGCCCGCACGATGTCGAGCTTGGCCTCGGGCGTGACCCGGCTGTGCACGGCGTCGGCGGGGATGCCGAGCTCGGCGCCGATCGCGCGCGCGGTCCGCTCCTGATCGCCCGTGAGCATCAGGGTGCGGATGCCCGCGCCGGAGAGGGTCGCGAGCGCCTCCCGCGCGCCTTCGCGCGCCGGGTCGCGGAGCCCGACGAGGCCGGCGAGCTCGAGCGGGGCGTCGTCGTCCGGCCGGCCGTCCCGCCGCCACGCGAGGGCGAGCACGCGCAGGCCGCGCGAGGCCATCGCGTCGTTCTGCCGGAGCACCTCGTCGCGGCCCGCGCCGCGCGGGGCGTCGCAGCGCGCGACCACCTGCTCGGGCGCGCCCTTGACGAGCTCGATGTGCCCGAGCTCCGGGTGATCGTGGACCGTCACCATGAACGCGCGCTCGGCCGAGCGGCGCTCCTCGCTCACGCGCCGCGCCGCGAGGCGCCGCGCCGACACGGGGTAGCCGGCCGCGAGCGCGAACTCGACGAGCGCGCGCTCCGTGCCGCTGCCCTGGACGACCTTGCCGACGTCGCTCAGCTCGACGTCGGCGTTGAGCGCGGCGATGCGCGCGAGCGCGTGCACGCGCGGGGCGCTCGCGGCGACCTCGCGCCCGTCCTCGCCGAGGAGCGCGATCTCGCGCCGCGGCGCTGCGCCGTCGCGATCGCCGCCGCGCTCGCCGCGCGCGGCGCGGGCGACCCGCAGGACGCCCTCGCCGGGGAGGAAGATCTCCGCGACCCGCATGCGGTTCTCGGTGAGCGTGCCGGTCTTGTCGGCGCAGACGACGCTCACCGCGCCGAGCGTCTCGGCCGCGGCGAGGCGGCGGATGACGATGCCGCGGCCGCGCAGGCGGCGGCTCGCCAGCGCGAGCGCGGTGGTGCCCACGGCAGGGAACCCCTCGGGGATGGCGGCGACGCCGAGGGCGACGGCGCTCCGCGCGAGCTCGCGGAGCGGCCGCCGCCGCGCGAGGCCGACGGCCACCACCGCCGACGAGCTCGCGAGCGCGAAGGCCGCGAGGCGCCGGCCGATCCAGGCGAGCTCCCGCTCGATCGGCGGGGTGCGCTCGCCCTCGCGGGAGAGCGCGCGCTGGATGTCCCCGAGCGCGGTCCGCCCGCCCGTCGCGACGACCACCGCCGCGCCCTCGCCCGAGGCGACCGTGGTGCCCGCGTACACCATGCCGCGGCGCTCGGCGAGCGGCGCGCCGGCGTCGATCTTCGCGGCGCCCTTCTCGACGGGCTCGCTCTCGCCGGTCAGCGTGCTCTCGTCGACGGCGAGGTCGCGCGCCGCGACGACGCGCGCGTCCGCGACGACCGGCTCGCCCGCGCGGAGCGCGAGCACGTCGCCCGGCACGATCTCCGACGCGGCGAGCCGCTGCTCGCGCCCGTCGCGCACGGCGCGCGCCCACCCGACCCGGAGCGCGCCCCAGGCGTGCAGGAGCTCCTCGGCGCGCGACTCGGTGTACGTGCCGATCGCCGCGTTCGCGCCGACGACGAGGAGGACGGCGCCCGCGTCGACCGTATCGCCGAGCGCGAGCGACAGGCCCGCCGCGCCGAGGAGCAGCGCGGTGGGCACGGTGAAGAGCTGCTCGGCGAGGATCTCGAGCGACGAGCGGGTCGCGACGCCCGCGAGCTCGTTGGGGCCGACCTGGCGGAGGCGGCGCAGCGCCTCGGCGGCGCCGAGCCCCGCGGCCGGGTCGACGCCGAGCGCGCGGGCGACCGCGCTCGCGTCCTCCGCGTGGGCCCGGTCGACGGCGGCGGCGCCCTCGCCATCGCCCCGCGCGGCCGGCGCGCGCTCGCCCCGCGCGGCCGGCGCGCGCTCGCGCTCGGCCGCGCCCTCGCGGCGCAGGCGGCGGCACGCGCCGCGGACGAGCGCGCCCACGCCCTCGGCCAGGGCCAGCGCGGCGCGTCGCGCGGACGGCGGCGGCGGGGCGCCGGGGACGGCGTGGGCGGCGAGCACGACGGCGGCCAGGTGGGCCGCGTCCTCCCGCACGCGCACGAGCACCCGCCCGGTCCTCGCGCTCGCCCGCGCGGACGCGACGCCGGGGACCGCGGCGAGGTCGCGCTCGATGCGCGCGGCGCGCGCACCGTCGCCGAAGAGGCCGGCCACCTCCGCGCGCAGCCGCGCGATCCCGGCGCGCCCGTGCAGATCGCGCCCAGGCGAGCGGCGGAGCCGCCGCGCGCTGCCGCCGCCGCGGCTCCTCCCCGCGCCGGCGAGACCGATCCAGCCCGTCCCCGAACGCCCCATGATCCTCCGCGCTGGGCTCTGGGCCTCTTCAAAGGTCGAGCCAGCGCCGGTGTGCGGGCGGGCCACATCGCTCGGCCGGGCCGGCGCGGCGGCGCCGAGGTGGTCGGCTTGTTGCGGTCTGGGCGCAGGGTTAGCGTGCGGACTAAGGAGGGCCCCATGACTACACGCTTTCTTGAGGACAAGATCATCGCCATCACGGGCGCGAGCTCGGGGATCGGACAAGCGTCCGCGTTCGTGTTCGCGGGTCACGGAGCGCGGCTCGTCCTCGCCGACATCGACGAGGATCACGGCGAGGCGACGGCGCGGAGGATCCAGGAGCGCGGCGGCGACGCCGTCTTCGTCCGGGCCGACGTGACGCGGGCGAACGACGCCGAGGCGATCGTGGCGCGCGCGGTCGAGCGCCACGGCCGCCTCGACGCGGCCTTCAACAACGCCGGCATCGACGGCACCATCGCGGCCACGGCCGACTGCACCGAGGAGAACTGGGACCGCACCCTCGCCGTGAACCTCAAGGGCGCGTTCCTCTGCATGAAATACGAGCTCGCCCAGATGCTGAAGCAGGGAGGCGGCGCCATCGTGAACAACGCGTCTGTCGCGGGCCTGGCCGGCGTCGGGTCGCTCCCGGCCTACGTGGCCTCCAAGCACGGCCTGGTCGGGCTGACCAAGACCACCGCGCTCGAATATGCGAAGCGCGGCATCCGCGTGAACTCGGTGTGCCCGGGGCCCATCCGGACGCCGATGTACGACAGCGCGATCAAGAACAACCTGGTCGACGAGAAGGCCCTGCTCGCCCTGGAGCCGATGGATCGCCTGGGCGCGCCCGAGGAGGTGGCCGAGGCGGCCGCGTTCCTCCTCTCCGACCGCGCGACGTACATCAACGGGCACGCGATGGCCGTGGACGGCGGGTGGACGGCCTGGTGATCGATCGTCGAGGCGGCCCGCTCCCGCCTCCGCTCACCCCCGCGCCGCGATCGAGGCGAGGACGGTCTCCAGCGCGCTCGGCTCGATCGGCTTGACGAGGTGCATGGCGAAGCCGGCCTCCTGGGCCCGGCGTCGATCTTCCTCCCGGCCATAGCCGGTCAGCGCGATCATGAGCGAGGGGGAGGTGCCCGGGCTCCCCTTCAGGGCGCGCGCCACGCCGTACCCATCCATCCCGCCGGGCAGGCCGATGTCGCACAGGACGACCTCGGGCAGGAACGCGCGGGCCGCGTCGACGCCCGCGGGCCCGGTCAGGGCCACCTCGACCCGGTGCCCCTCCATGGCGAGCAGCGCTTGCAAGGTCTCCGCGGCGTCCACGTTGTCCTCGATGATCAGGATGCGCAGCGATCGCGCCGCGAGGTCCGAGCCCGGCGCGGCGCTCTCGGCCGACGGCGCGACCTCGCGCGAGAGCGGCAGGCGGAGGACCACCTCCGTCCCGCGGCCGATGCCCGCGCTCTCGGCCGAGACCGCGCCGCCGTGCAGCTCGACGAGCCCCTTGACCAGCGCGAGGCCCAGCCCGAGCCCGCCCCGGCTGCGGTCCAGGCTGCAGTCGGCCTGGCTGAACGGCTCGAACGCGCGCGCCAGCATCGCCGCCTCCATACCGATGCCCGTGTCGCGGACGCGGATCGCGGCCGAGCTCTCCGGCGCCGCCGACAGGGCGACCGTCACCCGCCCGCCGGCCTGGGTAAACTTGCTCGCGTTGTGCAGCACGTTGCCGATGGCCTGCGACAGGCGGGTCCGGTCGCCGTGGACCCACAGCGGCTCGTCCGGGATCTCCAGCGCGAGCGCGAGGCCGCTCGCCTCCAGCGTGCTGCGGTAGTCCTCGGCGGTCTGCCGGAGCAGCTGCGCGAGGTCGCAGCGCTGCTTGCGCAGCTCGATCCGGCCGCGCGCCACGCGCGAGACGTCGAGGAGATCGTCCACCAGCCGGGCCATGTGCGAGACCTGCCGCTCGAGCACGCCGCACGCCCACGCCGTCGACGGCTGCTGGGGCCCGGACCGCCGCAGGAGCTCGGCGGCGTTGCGCAGGGGCCCGAGCGGGTTGCGCAGCTCGTGGGCGAGCATCGCCAGGAACTCGTTCTTGCGCTGGTCCGCTTCCCTCAGCGTGGCCTCGGCGCACTTCCGATCGTGGATGTCCGTGCAGGTGCCATACCACTTCACGATCTCGCCCGACGGCCCGTGCACGGGCACCGCGCGGCTCAGGTACCAGCGGTGCTCGCGGGCAGCGAGGACCCAGAAGCGGTATTCGACGTCGTACGGCTCGCCGGACAGGACCGAGCGGCGCCAGCTGTCCGTGCACATCGGGCGATCGTCCGGGTGCACGAAGGAGACCCAGCTGTCGCCGGTCACCTCGCCCTCGCTCAGGCCGCAGATCTCGTACCACCTGCGGTTGTAGTAATCGACGCTGCCGTCCGGGCGCGCCGTCCAGGCGATCTGCGGCATGGCGTCGGCGAGCGTCCGGAACTTCGCCTCGCTCTTCCGGACCAGGTCGTCGACCTGCTTCCTCTCGGTGATGTCGTGGGCGATGCTGATGACGAGCCGCCTGCCCGCCGCGTCCTTGCCCAGCGGCGCCCCGCGGAAGAGCCACGTGCGCTGCTCGCCGTGCGCCGTGGTGACCGCAGCCTCGAGCTCGCCGGTGGAGACGCCCTCCAGCGCGTACAGGGCCTTGATCCTGGCGTGGACGGCGTCCTTCTGCGCCGGATGCGCCCGGTCGATCCACGCCTCGATGGTGGGGATCTCCGCGCTGGCGTAGCCGGTGATGTCGGTCCACGCGGGGTTGACGCTGACGACCTGGCCGTCGTCGGCGTGAATCATGACGGGGAACGGGATCGCCATCACGGCGCGACGGAATCGCTCCTCGCTCTCCTGGAGCAGGAGCTCGGCCTGCTTGCGCTCGGTGATGTCGATGACCGAGCCGACGTAGCCGAGGAACTCGCCGTCCGGGCCGAGCCGCGGCGAGCCCGACGCGATGCACCAGCGGTACTCGCCGTCGTACCGGCGCAGGCGGTAATCCAGCCGGAAGGGCTCGCGCCGCGCCTCGGCCCGCCGGAAGACCTCCATCGTGGCCTGGCGATCCTCGGGGTGGATCACGTCGAGCCAGCCGAAGCCGAGGCAGGTCGCCGCGCCCTGATCCGTGAACTCGGTCCACCACCGGTTGCCGTACGTGGCGCGGCCATCGGCGTCCGTGATCCAGATCATCACGGGCGATTGATCGGCCATGTTGCGGAAGCGCTCCTCGCTCTCCCGGAGGGCCAGCTCCGAGAGCTTCCGGGGGGTGATGTCCCCGACCACGCCCACGACCCGCCGCGGGCGCGCATCGCGATCCCGCTGCACCAGCGCGCGGCTGTGCACCCAGCGCACGCGCCCGTCGGCATGGAGGATGCGGAACTCGGCGGAGCAGTCCGCCTCGCCGCGCAGCGCGCTGTCGAGGCGCGCCCAGACCGCGTCCCGGTCGTCGGGGTGCAGGAACCGCGCGAAATCGTCGAGGGTGCCGCCGAACTGCGCCGCGTCGATGCCCGCGAACTCGAACGCCTTTTCCGACCAGAAGAGGCCCCCGCTCGGCACATCCAGCTCCCAGACGCCGAGCTGGCCGCCCTCGAGGGCCAGCCGCAGTCGCTCCTCGCTCTCGCGCAGGCGCTCCTCGCCGGCCTGAGCCAGGAGGGTCGCCCCGGGATGCAGATCGGCCTCGCTCTGCCCGCGCGGCGCGCCCTCTCCTCGCGCCCGCTCGTCGATGTCGGCCGCCGTGCCGAGCCAGCGGCACGCCCGGCCGCCCGCGTCCTCGAGGACGGGCTCGGCTCGACCGCGGAACCAGCGGTAGGCGCCGTCATGCCGCCGCACGCGGAACTCCAGCTCGAGGGCCGCGCCCCGCTCGACGGCCGCCCGCCACGCCGCGGTGCAGCGCACCGCGTCCTCCGGATGGATGACGGCGGACAGACCGAGGCGCGTCACCTGGTCCGCGGCCGAGCCGGCGTACTCGCGAAAGCGGCCGTTGACGTAATCGCACGAGCCGTCGCTGCCGGCGACCCAGACCAGCTGCGGTATGCTCTCGGCGAGCAGACGGAAGTGCGGATCCATCCCGCGCGGCTCGGCCCCCCGCGGCCCGGGTCCCCGCGGCTCAGCCCCGCGCCCCTGCTTCGTGGAGATCACACTCATTCGATTCGCGTCGCGCGATTCCACCGGACGTTGCCGGCGAAACGCCGTGGACGCTTTGTCTGCGCTCAGCTCGTTCCGCAAGGGCCGGAGACGCACCGCTGATGCGGAGTTCCCGGCATGCCATGCGGAGAGAGTCCAACGCAAAGGCGCAAAGGCGCAAAGGCGCAAAAAGAACAAATATGATGTATTTTTGCGTCTTTGCGCCTTTGGCGTCTTTGCGCTGAACTCTCTCTTCGTCGCGAGGCAGATCCCTGGCGGGACTTCTGATGCGCACCCGCGGCGCTAGCCGCGTCCGAACCGCTCCACGAACTGCCGGTGCGCGGCGAGCTCGGGCGCGTCTCCGCTCCAGAGCTCCTTCTCGCGGTAGCCGGTCGCCACGGACAGCACCTCGATCCGCCGCCCCTCGGCCCTGAACCGCACCCGCCACGAGGTCACGGCGAGCCGCATCGCGTCCCCGTCGGCGCGGATCCTCCGGTAAGGGTGCGGCTGCGGGCCGAGCGCGAGCGCGCGGTCCACCCGCTCCCGCAGCGCGACCCCGTGCGTCGCGTCGAGCCAGGCGGCCTGCTCGGCCGCGCGCTCGCTCCAGACCACCTCGAAGCCCGGCTCCGGATCCGCCGGCGCCTCGCCTGGCGCGAGCGGCGCGACCCAGCCGGTGCGCGCGTGCGGGTAGGCGTCGGCGTACGGCACGTACGGCTTCAGATCGAGCACCGGGGTGCCGTCGATCATGTCCACGCCGCTCACGCGCAAGGTGAGGCCGTCCACGCCGAGGAGCTTGACCACGCTGAGGCCGATCGGGTTCGGGCGGTGCGGCGAGCGCGTCGACAGCACGCCGCGCCGCTTGCCGGCGCTCCGCGGCGGCAGGACCTTCGGGCGCCAGCCCTCGTTGAGGTGGAACCAGAAGACCACCCAGAGGTAGTCCCACCCCTCGATGTCGCAGAGCGCGTGCTCCAGGCCGCGGCCGGGCACGAGCTCGATCGTGCCCTCCGCCCCGGCCGCGGCGTGCGGCTGCCGCGGCGCGCTCACGCGGTCGGGGAACGGGGTGCGCACCACGCCGATGGGCGTGAACGTGACGGGCTTCAGCATCGCGCCCGAATCTAGGACGACAAACGCGTCGAAACCGCTCGAAAGAGCAGAACTTGGAACCGCCACGGCGCCAAGGACGCCAAGATCTCGTTCTCTTCTTGGCGTTCTTGGCGTCCTTGGCAGTTCATCTCTCGGTCGATCGACGCGATCGACGTCCTGGGGTCACCGGAGCGGCACCTCGACGATCAGGACCGCCGGGCCCTCGAACGCCGCCCGGCCGCGCTCGAGCGGCGCCCGCTGCGCCGCGCCGCCGAACCGCGGCTCCTCGCTGAACGCGAGCACCCGCGCCTCCGGGCGGCCGAGGTCCAGGGCGAGCGCGCCGCGGAGCGCGACGAGCGCGACCACGGCGTTCTCGCCGCCCCGGCGCTCGATCCGGACCGCGTCCGGGGAGAGCGCCTCGGCCGAGAACGCGTCGCGCGCGCGGCTCCGCAGCGCGGGGTGCGACGCGCGCAGGCCGAGCAGCTCGCGGTACCAGGCGAGCACGCCGGCGTGCTCCGGCCGCTGCCGCTCGGTCCAGTCGAGCTTCGAGCGCTGGAACGTGCGCGGATCCTGCGGATCCGGCACCTCGGCGCCGCCGAACGACGTGAAGTACTGGAACTCGCGCCGCCGGCCCTCGGTGACGAGCCGGCCGAGCTCGTCGTTGTGATCGGTGAAGTACTGGAACGGCGTCCGCGCGTTCCACTCCTGGCCCATGAACAGGAGCGGCGTGTACGGCGTGAGCAGGAGCAGCGCCGACATCGTCCGGAAGGCCGCCGGGCTCACCTTGTCCCCGAGCCGGTCGCCGACCGCGCGGTTGCCGATCTGATCGTGGTTCTGGATGCAGTGCACGAACCGCGGCGGCGGCACCGGCGCGGCGGGCGTCCCGCGCGGCTTGCCCGAGTGCTTCGAGACCTGCCCCTCGTAGAGCCACCCCTTGCGGATCGTCGCGGCGATGTCCTCGGCCGTGCCCCGGTGGTCCTCGAAGTAGCCGTCGCGATCCCCGGCGAAGAGCGCGCGGAGCTCGTGGTGGAAGTCGTCGGCCCACACGCCGTCGAGGCCGTAGCCGCCCTGCTCGACGGGCGTCACGAGGCGCGTGTCGTTGGTGCTGTCCTCGGCGATCACCACGACGCGCCGCCCCTCGCCGGCCGCCCGCGCGCGCTCGGCGATCTCCCGGAGGATGTGGGGCTCGGTGTCGTCCAGGATCGCGTGCGTCGCGTCGAGGCGGAGGCCGTCGATGTGGAAGTCGCGGATCCACATCTCGGCGTTCGCGATGGCGAGCGCGCGCACCTGCTCGGCGCCCTCGCCGTCGTAGTTCACCGCGTCGCCCCAGGGCGTCTTGTGGCGATCGGTGAAGTAGCGCTTCGCGTAGGCGCGGAGGTAGTTCCCGTCGGGGCCGAAGTGGTTGTAGACGCAGTCGAGGACCACCCCGAGCCCCGCGGCGTGGGCCGCGTCGACGAGGCGGCGGAGGCCCTCCGGGCCGCCGTAGGCCGCGGCCGGGGCGAAGAGATCGACCCCGTCGTACCCCCACCCGCGCTCGCCCGGGAAGCTGGCGACCGGCATGAGCTCGATGGCGGTGATCCCGAGCTCCCGCAGGTCGGCGAGCCGCCCGATGAGCGCGTCGAACGTGCCCTCCGGCGTCGCCGTGCCGACGTGCACCTCGTAGAGGACGAGCTCCTCGAGCGCGACGCCCTTCCACCCCGCGTCGGTCCACGCGAACGGGGGGTCGTCGACCGCCGACGGGCCGTGCACGCCGAACGGCTGCGCGCGGGAGTAGGGGTCCGGGAACGGCCCCTCCCCGTCGATGCGCACCTTGTAGAGCGCGCCCGCCCCGAGGCCCGGCGCCGTCGCCTCGAAGTAGCCGCCGCCGGTGGGCGTCGCGGGCAGCGCGCCCGTGATCTCCTCGCCGTCCTTGCCGTAGGTGACGATCTCGATCCGATCGTGGTCGGGCGCCCAGACCCGGAAGCGGACCGCGCCGCCCTCGAGCCATGCGCCCATCGTGCGAATCGCCTTCATGTCACTGACCTCGCTGGGTCGCCCGCACGAGCAGGGCGACGGGAAAATCGGAGAGCACGCGGTCGAGCGGGAGCGCCGCGCCGTCCTTCGGCTCGGACGTCGCGACGGCATCGCGCGGCAAGGAAGCGGAAGGCGACGCCTCGATCTCGGCGCCGGTGAAGAGATCCGTGTAGATGCCGGGCTCCACGTCGACGAAGGTCCCCGCCCACACCTTCCCCGTCGGCGGGGCAGAGGCGCCGCCGAGCAGCCGCGCGCTGAACCGGGGCGCGATCACGACGGCCGAGCGCCCGTCCTTCGGGTCGCGGCGCGCGAAGGCGACGACGTGCGTCTCGCGCTCGCCGATCACGGCGCGCGGGGCGTAGGCCCCGTCGGCCCCGAAGAGCGCCGGGTGCCGCCGGCGCAGCTCGAGCGCCACGTGCGTGACGAAGAGCTTGATGCGGCCGTCGCGCGCCTCGGCGCAGAGCTCGCGCGCGAGCGTGAGGTCGCCGCCGTTCCACCGCGCGCGGATCTCCGCGAGCGCCTCCTCGCGCGACGCGTAGTCGACCGCGCGGCGGTTGTCGGGGTCGACCAGGCTGAAGTCCCACACCTCGTTGCCCTGGTAGATGTCCGGCACGCCCGGCGACGTGAGCTTCAGGAGCGTCTGCGAGAGCGAGCCCCACATGCCGTGGTAGGCGACCACGCGCGCGAGCGGCAGGAGCGCGCCCAGCACGTCCGCGGACGCGATCGCCTTGCGCACGAACGCCTCGACGGCGGCGTCGTACTCGGGCTGCGCGTCGATCCAGGACGTGTTGACCTTCGCCTCCTTCGTGGCTTTGCGCATGTAGTCCACGAGGCGATCCGTGTAGGCCGAGAGCGCGTCGCCCTCGGGCGCCCGCGGGCCGCTGGAGGCGCCGAGGAGCGGCTCGATCGGCAGGCTCCCGAGGAGCGTCTGGTAGAAGAGGTACTCCTCGTTGCTGTCCGGCGCGAGGCGGCCCTCGATCTCGGCCTTGAGCGGCGCCGCCGCGGAGGCGGCGCGCTGGAGCGCCTCCTCCCAGTCGGACGGGATCTCCGAGAGCACGCTGATCCGCGCGCGCACGTCCTCGCTCCGCTTCGTGTCGTGCGTCGACGTCGCGAGCATCGAGTACGGCCACGTCTTCTGCCGCTGGACGTTGGCGCGGTGGAACGCGAGCACGCTCGCGCCGTAGCGCTCGGGCTCGCCGCCGACCTCGTTGAGCGACACGAGCCGGTTGTAGATGTAGAACGACGTGTCCTCGAGCCCCTTGGCCATCACCGGCCCGGTGAGCTGCTGGAACTTCATCACGAACTCGCAGAAGGGGCGCCGGTCGCCGTCGCGCGACAGGTCCGGGTCGAGCATCAGGACCGAGCGCAGGAACGTGAAGATCGTCGCCTCCATCGTCGGGTTGCGCCGGCGCGCGAGGGCGATCGCGCGGCCGATCGCGACCCGGTCGTGGTCCGAGATCGTCGGCGTCCGCTCGTTGACGTACGTGCGGTAAACCGGGAAGCACGCGATCACCTCGCGCAGGGCGTCGTTGAGCGAGCCCAGGGTGAAGTCGCGGAAGCGGCGGTCGCGCTCGGTGAGCCGGTTCAGCGCGTGCGTGAGCACGTTGAGCTCGCTCGCCAGCGCCGTCCGCAGGATCACCTTCTTCTTCTCGTAGACGAGCGTGTCGAACTCCAGCTGATCGCCGATGAACCGCTCGTAGATCGCGGTCATCGACGCCTCGCTCGATGAGTCGACGAAGAGCTCGCCCACCGCCGCGGTGAAGTCGTAGCCGCTCGTCCCGTGGATCGGCCACGCCTCGGGCAGCGTCTCGCCGCGGGCGAGGATCTTCTCGACGACGACGTACACCGGCCGCTCGATCGACGAGCCTTGCGCGCCGTGCGCCGCCCCGGCGCCCACGCGCTCCTCGAGGGCCGCGCGGATCGGGCGGGCGGCGGGCGGCCTCCGGCGCGCGTCATCGAGGCTCCGCGGCTCCGGCTCGCCCGCGGCGTCGGCGAGGAAGCGGCGGCGGCAGCGCTCGACCAGGTAGCCCCGCTGCAGGTCCTCGAAGTAGCCGATCGGGTCCCAGAGGCCGTCGGGGTGATCGATGCGCAGGCCGGTGACCTGGCCGCGCTCGCAGAGCTCGAAGACGAGCCTGTGCGCCTCGGAGAAGACCGGCCGGTGCTCCATCTTGATCGCCGCGAGCTCGTTGATGTCGAAGAACCGGCGGTAGTTGATCTCCTCGGCGGCGGTGCGCCAGAAGCTCAGCCGGTAGGCCTGCTCCTCGAGCAGCGCCTCGAGCGGGTCGAAGCTCCGCGGATCGTCCGCCTTGCCGTTGATGCGCTCGACGCCCTCCGCCACCGCCGCCGCGACGTCGGGCGAGTCCGCGACGAGCGTCGCGAGCCGCCGCTTGAGGACCTCCTTCTCGCGCCGCCGCTCGATCACCTTGGCCCGCTGCGTCTCCGTCCGCGGCGGCAGGTTGCGGAGCCCGGTCAGGATGCTCTGGAGCTCGAGGAGCGCGTCGTGCTCCTCGCCGAGCGCGGCGGTCAGGCCGGGCACGAGCGGCCCGATGACCATCGCGTACGTCCGCGGGTTCACCGGGAAGACGTGATCGAAGTACCGGAGGACGAACGCGCCGTTCTCGAACTCGATCTTGAGCTCGCCGCGCTCGAGCACGCGCCCGTAGTGGTCGCCGAGCACGGGGAGCAGCACCTTCTGCTTGAGCTCCGTCTTGAGCGGCGCCCAGTCGATGTCGAAGAACGGCGCGTAGAGCGAGCTCGGGCCGTTCTCGAGGACGTCGTTCCACCAGGCGTTGTCGGAGGTGCCGACGCCCATGTGGTTGGGCACGAAGTCGAGCAGGAGGCCCATGCCGTGCGCCGCGAGCTCGCCCGTGAGCCGGTCGAGGTCGTCGCGGCCGCCGATCGCGGGGTTCAGGGCGTTGTGATCGACGAGGTCGTAGCCGTGCAGGCTCTCCGGGCGCGCCTTGAAGAAGGGCGACGAGTAGAGATCGCTGACGCCGAGCGCGTCGAGGTAGGCGACCACGCGCCGCGCCTGCTCGAAGGTGAAGTCCTTGTTGAGCTGCACGCGGTACGTGGCGCGCGGCAGCCGCGGCGCCACGCCGTCGCACGCCGCCTCGACGAGCCGCGCCGCCTCTCGCGCCGCGCCGTCCGCCTGGCTGCTCATCTTCTGATCGTCCGACGCTTCCGTCATTCGTCGTGTGCCTCCGGCGCAGAATCTACTTCGAACAAGGCTTCGTGCAGGGTGCGATCTGTCAGGGTCGCCGCGCGCTCCCGCGGCTCCGGATCGCGATGAAGGAATAACCTGAGGCAACTAGGGAATGGCAGCAGAGCGCGACCGTGACCGCCCGGACCTGCGCTGAGCCCAAAGCACCACCCTCTGGCGCGCCGTCGGACGGCGCGGCCGTCCTCGAGCTCGATTCGCGTCCGCTCCTCGTGTCATGACAGGTCGTCATTCCGGTGTGCCGGCGCGGAGCGCTCCAGCGGATGTGTGGCTTTTCGTCTCAGTGACGTTTTGCCCCAATGGACGCCCTCACTGGCCACCCCCGCGCCGAGAGGCAATCGAAGGCGCGCGAGCATGGCGCGCTCCGCGCGAGCGCGCCATGCTCGCGCGAATGGAACAACGGCGTGGCGCGCCGAGCTGGCAAGAGATCCGGCACATGGCGCGCGAGCGGTTCGGCGTGAAGACCTTCCGGCCGGGCCAGCGTGAGCTCATCGAGGCGGCGCTCGCCGGGCGAGACGCCCTGGGGCTCCTGC
This sequence comes from Sorangium cellulosum So0157-2, assembly GCF_000418325.1. Lineage (GTDB taxonomy): Bacteria > Myxococcota_A > Polyangia > Polyangiales > Polyangiaceae > Sorangium > Sorangium cellulosum_D. The sequence goes on along the minus strand of NC_021658.1, from coordinate 4,033,182 downwards.
CGACGGGGGCGGGCAAATCGCTCTGCTATCAGCTGCCGGCGCTCCTGCTGCCGCGCCCGGCCGTGGTCGTCTCGCCGCTCATCTCGCTGATGCAGGATCAGCAGGAGAAGCTGGCGCAGGCGGACATCCCTGCTGCAAAGCTCAACTCCACGCTGACCACGGCCGAGGAGCGGGAGGCGGCCCAGGGGATCCAGAGCGGCGATCTCCCGCTCGTCTACGTGACGCCGGAGCGGCTCGAGAACCCGGAGTACATCGACCTGCTCCGGCGCTCGGGCGTGTCGCTCTTCGTGGTCGACGAGGCGCACTGCGTCTCGCAGTGGGGCCACGACTTCCGGCCTGCGTACCTCGGGCTCCGCGACGCGATCGCCGCGCTCGGGCGGCCGCCGGTGCTGGCCCTCACGGCGACGGCGACGCCCGAGGTGGCGAGCGACATCGTGGAGCAGCTCGGCATGCGGGCGGCGGCGGTCGTGAACACCGGCATCGACCGCCCGCAGCTGTCGCTCGAGGTGATCCGCACGCCGAACGAGGAGAAGAAGCGCGAGCGGCTCCTGCGCGTGCTCGAGGAGGAGCGCGGCGTCGGGATCGCGTACACGGCGACGGTCCGGACCGCGAACGATCTCCACCGGTGGCTCGCGGATCAAGGGATCTCGGTGGGCCGCTACCACGGGCAGATGCGCCCGAGGGAGCGGGAGGAGACCCAGCAGCGGTTCATGGGCGACGAGTACCGCCTCATCGTCGCCACGAAGGCGTTCGGCCTCGGCATCGACAAGCCCGATATCCGCTACGTCGTCCACTACCACTTCCCCGACTCGCTGGAGAGCTATTATCAGGAGGCCGGGCGCGCCGGGCGCGACGGCCGCCCGGCGCGCGGCGTCCTGCTGTACCGCGTGGAGGACCGGCGCATCCAGGCGTTCTTCCTCGGGGGCAAGTACCCGCGCCCCGACGAGAGCTACCGAGTCTACGAGACCCTGGGCCGCCTCGAGGCGCAGCGGGCCGAGGGCAAGCGGCGGGCGGGGGTGCCGGTGAAGGCGCTGGCGGAGGTCGCGGACCTGCCCGAGCGCAAGGTGAAGGTCGTGGTGGCGCTGCTCGAGGCCGCCGGCATCGTCGACCGGAGCCGCGGCGTGCGCCGGCTGCGCGACTTCGCCGACGAGGCGGAGCTCGACGCGTTCCTCAAGGCCTATGAAGAGCGGCGCGCGGGCGACCGCGAGCGGCTCGAGGCGGTGATGCGCTACGCCGAGAGCCCGTCGTGCCGGATGGCGGCCCTGAAGGCCTATTTCGAGGAGCCCGGCGAGGCCGCGGCCGGAGAGGGCGCGCCCGACTGCGGCCGCTGCGACAACTGCCGGCACACGGACGACTCGAACCGCGCCGTGGTCGACCGCCTGACGGCCTCCGCCGCGCCCTGAGCCCTCCGCCGCCACGGCGCCGCGGGAGGTCCTCCCGGCGCCGCGCGCGGGGCCTCGCCTCCGCTCTCCCGTCCTCCCAGATTCCTCCCAGATGCGATGACGCGCCGCTCGGCGCCCCGCCGCCGTCGCCCGCGCCATCCGTGTCGAGAAGTTTCCTGTATCGGTGCCCGGCCGCGCCCCCTCGCTCGGTGAGAGGCCGAAGGCGCTAGGCGAGCTGCGATATGTTTGCAATGGCCCCGCCCGTGCGGGCGGCGCCAGACAAGCAGCGCTCGTCCTACAGAATCAGGAGATGCATTGATGACCAGCTCTTGGAGATTCGTCGCGCACTCAGACGCACGGCGCAGGGCCCTTCAGTACGCGAAGCAGGCCGCGTCCGCGGACTGCTCGGTCCTCATCGTCGGGCCGACCGGAGCGGGGAAGGACATCCTCGCGCGCGACATCCACCAGCACAGCAGGCGCTCGAAGCACCGGCTCATCACGGTCAACTGCGCTGCGCTGACGCAGACGCTCTTCGAGAGCGAGCTGTTCGGCCACGTGCGCGGCGCCTACACGGGGGCGACGGCCTCGAAGCGCGGCGTCGTGGAGCTCGCCTCCGGGGGCAGCCTGTTCCTCGACGAGATCGGCGAGCTGCCGACGGAGGCGCAGGCGAAGCTCCTCCGCTTCCTCGCGGACGGCTCGTTCTGGCCCGTGGGCGGCTGCGAGGAGAAGAGCGTGGACGTCCGCATCCTCGCGGCCACGAACCGCGATCTCGCCGCCGGGCTCGACACGACGTTCCGGTCCGACCTGTTCTTCCGGCTCAGCGTGTTCACGATCGTCGTGCCGCCGCCGAGCAGGGACGATCTGCGCGTCCTCACGCGGGTGCTCGCCGTGGAGATGAGCGAGCGCTACCGCGCGGCCGCCTCCGCGCGCGAGGTGAGCGCCCTGGGCGAGCTCGCGAGCAGCGGTGTTTACAGGGGCAATGTCCGAGAGCTCCGCAACGCCGTCGAGCGGTATTTCCTCGTGCGAGACCCGGAGCGGACCGTCGAGGAGAACTGGCGGGCCGCGTGCGCGCTCGACCTCCTGGCCCAGCAGGGCGAGCTCGCGGACGACGCCGCCGCGGCCCCGCAGCTTCAACCGCAAGAGATCGAGAAGCTCGACGATCTCCTGTTCTTGAAGTGCGCGAGGGAGACGAGGAGCGCGCGCGAGCTGTCGCGGAGGATGAACCGCTCGTTACCGTACGTTTACAGCCGCCTGGCAAAGCTCGGCATCAAGCCGAAGGACCTCCAGAGCGCCGACAGCCTCGAGCGCACCTCGGAGAAGATCCGCGCCTCGCTCGCCCCCTATCGCTCCACGTTTCTCCGGCTTCTTAAAGAGTTCTAACAAAACGATCGCGCCCGCCCGATGCCATCCGCCGGAATGTCCGCACGGCTCGCTGGTACAGCGTTTGCCGTAGGGACGAACAAGACGAAACCGACGAACAGGACGGCGAACGTCCCAACCGAAGGATGGAGGAGCGCATGCTGACTCTGGGCCTCGCCGGAGGCTTGGATCCCGTCTACGACTGCCGTTACGACGCGCCGCAATACTTCACGTACGACGCGGCGGCCGTGCTGGTCGAGGACGGGCAGGTGGTGGCCGCGGTCGAGGAAGAGCGGCTGAACCGCGTCCGCCGGACGAACAAGTTCCCGTTCGACGCGCTGCGGGCCTGCCTGCGGCAGCGGGGCGTCGCCCTCCAGGACGTGGACCGGATCGCGTATTACTCGAGCGAGGAGACGGCCAATTTCCTCGTCGGGCGCCTGCGCGCGGCGTTCCCCGAGCTCGCCGGCGTCCCCGACGCGCGCGGCCTGCTCCAGGCGGCCATCCAGCGAGAGATGAAGTGCGCGATCGATCCGGAGCGGATCGTCTTCGTGCCGCACCGGCTGACGCACGCGGTGAGCGCGGCGGCGATGTCGGGCTTCGAGCGGTCGCTCGTCTACGTCATCGACAACGAGGGCGGGGTCTTCACCGGGACACGGGCCCGCGGCTCCCGGTCGTGCCTCACGGAGCTCGCGGCCTTCTCGCCGCAGAAATCGCTCGGCGAGCTGTGCCACCGCACGATCCGAGCGCTCGGGTACAGCCCCTTCGAGGAGGCCGAGGCGATGGAGCTCGCCCCGCACGGCGACCCGGCCGTGCACCGCGCCGCCATGCGCGAGGTGTACAGGCTGCTGCCGGACGGCGACTACGACCTCGCGTTTCAGCGCCTCGCCGCCGTGGTCTCGAAGGCGCCGGGCAGGCTGCGCGGCGAGCCGGTCGAGCAGGCGCACAAGGACGTGATCGCCGCGCTCGAAGAGGCGATCTCCGAGATCGTGCTCCACGTGCTGCGCCACCACCGGACCGCGAGCGGCGTCCGGCAGCTGTGCCTGGCCGGAGGGGGCGCGCAGATCTGCGCCGTCAACTCCCGTGTCCTCGCGAGCGGCCTGTTCGACGAGGTGTTCGTCCAGCCCGCCGCGCACGACGCCGGCTGCGCCCTCGGGGCCGCGCTCTACGCGGCCGACGCGCCGCCGCGCCGCGCCCCGCTCGATCACGTGGCCTGGGGGACGGACCTCGGCACCGCCGACGCGGCGCTCCCCGCGCTGCGCCGCTGGGGCGCCTTCGTGACGGCCGAGCGCAGCGCCGCGCCGGCCCGCGAGGCCGCCGCGCTCATCGAGGGCGGCGCCGCCCTCGGCTGGGCGAACGGCCGCTCGGAGATGGGGCTCGTGGCGCTCGGGCGCCGCGTGATCGTCGCGGATCCGCGGGACGAGCGGCGGCGGGCGGCGCTGAACGCGATGAAGCGGCGCGCGCCGCACCGGCCGATCTCGGTCGCGATGCTCGCCGAGGACGCGGCCGAGTGCCTGATGCTGCCGTGCCCGGCGGAGCAGCTCTCGTGGAAGAGCTTCGCCCTCCGCGTCCGGCGCGAGCGCCAGGCGGCGCTCGCCGCGGCGCTGCACGAGGGCGGCACGGTCCGCGCGCGGGTGGTCCTCGAGGCGGCGGATCCCCGGCTGTTCGCGCTGCTCGGCGCGTTCAAGGAGCGCTCCGGGGTCGGCGCGCTGCTCGTGACGTCGCTCGACGACGGCGCGGAGCCGCCGGCCGAGACCGTCGACGACGTCGTCGCGCTGCTGCTCACGAGCGGCCTCGAGGCCGCCTTCGTGGACGACGTGCTCGTCCGCAAGAAGAGCGCGTCGGTCGAGGACAGGCTCGGCATGGCCGTGTCGCTCCCGCGCTCGACCCAGCTGGTCCGCACGCGCGGGTGGCACGACGGCGCGCGCCCGGGCGACGCGTGGGAGCTGCGGACGAGCTACGACCGCGGGATCCGCCGCAAGATCTCGCGATCTGCGTACGACGTGCTGGCGAAGGCCGACGGGAGCCGACCCGTCGCGGCGCTGCAAGGCGGCGCGGGGGCCGAGGTCGCGGGCGAGCTCTGGGCCCTCTGGACGGAGCGGCTCATCCGGCTCGCGCCGGCCGAGCGCGCGTGAGCGCGCGCCGGCCGGCCGGGATCGCGGGGTTGAAACAGCACGGATGCAAGGAGAAGAGCGGTGAGCTCGAATGACATGATCATGGGCGCCGGGCGCCGGGCGCGCCCGCGGATCGACCTCGCGCGGCAAACGGAGCTCGCGGAGGACGCGCTGAAGAAGGCGCTCGCCGACAGGGATCTCCCGGCCTTCTACCGGGTGTTCCGGTCGACGGATCTGCCGTTTTTGGGGCTCGTCTACGAGGGGGACGCGGCGGGCCTGTTCCGCGCGTGCGCGCACGTGCTGCACCGGCTCGGGGGCGTCTCCCCGGCGGTCGCGCTCGCGGTGGAGAACCACTTTTACGTGAGCTCCGCGATAGCCACCTTCCCCATCGGCGACGACGAGCGGCTCGACGCGCGGCGCCGCGCGCTGCTCGCCGAGATCGTCGAGGAGCGCCGGCTCGTCGCCAACACGAACTCGCGGGTGCACGGAGACCGCGTGGGCGCGGTGGGGACGCGGGCCCGGAAGGTCGACGGCGGATACGTGGTGAGCGGCGCCGCGTCGTACACGTCGCTCGCGACCGAGGGGGATCTCCTCATCTTCACGACCGCGCTCGAGGAGGGCTTCCCCGCGGTCCTGATGACGCGGCCGCGCGGCAACGCGGCGGTGGAGATCGGCCCTTACCTGTTCCCGGACGCGATGATCGACTCCGATACGCGCCGGATCGTCTTCCACGACCTCTTCGTGCCAGAGGAGGATTTCCTGCTCGGCGGCCAGGCGCCGGAGGTGATTCAGCTCCTCCTGTTCGAGATGGTCTGGCACCAGGCGCTGATTCCATCGCTCTACCTCGGCGCCGCGGCCCGGGCGATCGAGGAGTCGCGCCGGTTCCTCCGCACGGTCCGCGCCCGGGAGGGCGCGCCGCTCGCCGAGCTGGACGGCATGGTCGTCGACGTCGGGCGCCTCGTGATCCGCTACCGCGCCGCGTGCGCGGCGGTCCGCGAGGCGGGCGAGGCGATGGGCGCCGTCCGCGGCGCGCGGGACCGCGCCGAGCGGCTCCCGGGGCTCTACGAGCTCGCCGGGGCGGCGAAGTACGTCGGGACGAGGTGCGCCGAGGAGATCGTCGCGGCGGCGCGCGGCGTCGTCGGCGCGCGCGCGTACGCCGGGGACAGCGTCCTCGAGCGGCTGAGCAAGGAGGTCGTCTTCGGCCCGCTCGGACCGGAGGTGAACGCCGTCATCGAGCGCGCCCACGGGCGGCGCGCGCTCGGAGAGGGCGAGTTCGACGGCGCGGCGTCGTCGCCGTGGCTCGATGGCGCGATGAACGCGAGCGGCAAGGAGGAAACATGCTGACGCTGGGGCTCTCTGGCGGGCTGAGCTTCGCCCACGAGGAGATGTACGACATCCCGCAGAGCTTCACGCACGACGGCGCGGCCGTGCTGGTGGAGGGTGGAGAGGTCGTCGCGGGGATCGAGGAGGAGCGGCTCAACCGCATCAAGCACTCCAACAAGTTCCCGATGGAGTCGATCCGCTTCTGCCTGGCCCGGCGCGGCGTCGACATCGACCGGGTGGACCGGATCGCGTTCTACGCGAGCGAGGAGTACTGCAACGCGCTCCTCGCACGGGTGCGCCTCCTGACCGGCGGCGCGCTGCCGCGCATCGACGCGCGCACGCTGCTCGCGGCGAAGCTCGGCCAGGGCTTCGGGCGCCCGATCGACCGGGACAAGATCGTCTTCGTCCCGCACCACCAGGCGCACGCGGCGAGCACCTACCTCCTGTCGGGCTTCGACGACAGCCTGATCGTGGCGATCGACGGATCGGGAGACTTCCTGTCCGGGCTCGTGGCCGTGGGCTCGGGCGACCGGATCGACGTCCTGTCGACGATGCCGGAGTCGAAGTCGCTCGGGAACTTCTACGTCGCGGTCATCAACCTCCTCGGCTACGGCGTGTTCGACGAGTACAAGGTGATGGGCCTCGCGCCGTACGGCGATCCCGCGAGGTACCGCGCGCAGATGAGCGCGCTCTACACGCTCTTGCCGGGCGGCGATTACGAGGTGTACCGCGACCGCGTGGGCGCGCTCGCGCAGGTGATCGAGGTGCGCCAGAAGGGCGGCCCCTTCACGCAGCAGCACCGCGACGTCGCGGCGTCGCTCCAGGAGGCGCTGGAGGCGATCGCGCTGCACGTGCTCCGCCACCAGCGCGAGGCGACGGGCAAGGCGCGGCTCTGCCTGGCCGGAGGCGTCGCGCACAACTGCACGATGAACGGGAAGATCCTGTATTCGGGCCTGTTCGAGCGCGTCTTCGTGCAGCCGGCGGCGCACGACGCGGGCTGCGCGCTCGGGGCCGCGCTGTACACGAACCTCGCCGCGGGGGCCCTCACGTCGCGGCGGCGGCTCGAGCACGTGTTCTGGGGCAGCGACGTCGGCGGAGACGCGGAGATCGGCCGCGAGCTCGCCGGCTGGTCCCGCTTCGTCCGGAGCGAGCGCGCCGCGGATCTGCCGGGGCGCGTCGCCGACGTCATCGCCGGCGGGGCCGCGGTGGGCTGGGCGCAGGGCGGGTCCGAGTTCGGGCCCCGGGCGCTCGGACACCGCAGCATCCTGGCCGACCCGCGGCCGGCCGCGAACAAGGACCTCGTGAACGCGATGGTCAAGAAGCGCGAGGCCTACCGCCCGTTCGCGCCCGCCGTGCTCGCGGAGGACGCGCGCGAGTTCTTCGAGCTCCCGCCCGGAGAGGGCGAGTTCCCCTTCATGATCTTCGTGCTCAAGGTCCGGGAGGACAAGCGGAGCGTCCTCGGGGCGACGACGCACGTGGACGGCACGGCCCGCGTCCAGACGGTGTCGCAGCGGTCGAACCCGCGGTTTTACGGCCTCCTCAAGGCGTTCAAGGACCGGACCGGCGTGCCGGTGCTGCTCAACACCTCGTTCAACAACAACGTGGAGCCGATCGTCGACTCCGCGCACGACGTGGTGACGAGCTTCTTGACGACCGGGCTCCATTACCTCGCGATCGGCGGCTACTTCGTCGAGAAGCGGCCGTGGACGTGGGAGGACCTCGCGACGCTCGCGCTCGAGATCCCGAGGCACGTCCGCGTGGACCAGATCCGCAGGTTCGTCGCGATGGATCGCGCGGCGTCGGTCTTCGAGCTGCGGAACACGTACGACGCGGGCGCGCGGGCGAGCGTGTCGCCCGACGTGGGCGAGGCGCTGATGCGCGCGGACGGCGCGCGCTCGATCGGCGAGCTGCTCGCGGAGGCCGGCGCCGGCGAGCCCGCGCGCATGCAGAAGGCGGTCCTGGAGATCGAGGGGCTCTGGTCGCAGCGGCTCGTGTCGCTGCGACCGAGAGAGGCCTAGTTCGTGGGTGCCTGTCCAGCGCCTTGAGGGTGGTAAAGCCTGCATGCTTCATCAAGAACAACTCCTCTCGCGGGCGGCCACGCTCGTCAGCATGCTCCGCGAGACGCCGGTCGTGCGGCTCGACCACGAGCGCCTCGAGCTCTTCGTCAAGCTCGAGTACTGCAGCGCGGTCGGGAGCATCAAGGACCGCCCCGCGCTCTGGATCCTGAAGTCGGCGATCGAGCGCGGCGAGATCGACCCGCTGACGACGGTGGTGGAGTCGTCGTCCGGCAACTTCGCCATCGCGCTCGCCGCGTACGCGCAGCTCCTCGGGCTCGACTACATCCCCGTGATCGATCCCCACATCTCCGCGGTGAACGAGCACGTGCTCCGCTCGCTCTGCGCGCGGGTCGTGAAGGTCGAGGAGCGGGACGACACGGGGGGCTTCCTCAAGACGAGGCTCGCCCGCGTGCAGTCGCTCTGCGCCTCGCTCCCGAAGGCCTACTGGCCCAACCAGTACAAGAACCCCGATGGGATGATGGCCCATTTCCACACGACGGGCCGGGAGATCTGCGAGGCGTTCACGGAGCTCGATTTCGTGTTCGTCGCCGTGAGCTCGGCGGGGACGGTCGCCGGGCTGTCGCGGCGCCTGAAGGAGCACTTCCGCGGGGTGAAGATCGTCGCGGTGGACGCCGAGGGGTCGGTGATCTTCGGCGGCCCGCCGCGGCCGCGCCGCATCCCGGGGATCGGCGCGGGGGTCGTGCCCGACCTCCTGCGAGAGGCGCTGATCGACGACGTCGTGATCGTCCCAGAGGTGGAGTCGATCGCCGCGTGCCGGACGATGCTCGACCGCCACCGGCTGCTCGTCGGCGGCTCGACGGGGACGGTCTACGCGGCGATCCAGCGCTATTTCGGCCGGGCGACCGGCCTCACGAGGCCGAGGGTCCTGTTCCTCTGCGCGGACCGCGGCGTGCCTTATCTCGACACCGTCTACAACCCTGCGTGGGCGTCGCGATACGCCGAGGGATGATCGATGCGCTTTGGTGTGGTCTCTGGCAATGTCATCCGTCGCCTCATCGAGGAGAGCCCCGAGGAGTGCGTCGCGGCGGTCGAGGGCGCGTACCTCGCCGGCCACCGCGGTGAGGTGGTCTGTCCGAACAGCTATTTCCTCCGCTTCCCCGACCGGCCGGACGCGCGGATCATCGCGCTCCCGGCCCACCTCGGCGGCGGAGAGCCCGTGTCGGGGATCAAGTGGATCGCCAGCTATCCGGCGAACGTCCGGCAGGGCATCCCCCGGGCGTCGGCGGTGATCGTCCTGAACCGCGCGGACAACGGGTATCCGTTCGCGTGCCTCGAGGGCTCGATCATCTCGGCGGCGCGCACCGCGGCGTCCGCGGTCTCCGCGGCGGCGGCGCTGTCCGGGGGGCGGCGCGCGCGCGCGCTCGGCATCGTGGGGACGGGGCTCATCGCCCGGTACGTGGTCTCGTTCCTGTCGCGCCTCGGCTGGGAGATCCCCGAGGTGCTCCTGTTCGACACGAACCCCGCCGAGCCCGAGCGGTTCCGCGCGGCCGCCTTCGACCCGGGAGATCGCCGCGAGATCCGCGTCGCGAAGGACCTGGAGACCGTGGTGCGTCGGAGCGATCTGCTCGTCTTCACGACCTCGGCGGCGACGCCGCACGTCCACGACGCGGGCTGGTTCTCCCACAACCCGGTCGTGCTGCACCTGTCGCTGCGCGACCTGGCACCGAGCATCGTCCTCTCCTCGTTCAACGTTGTCGACAGCGTGGAGCACGTGCTGAGCGCCGGCACCTCGCTCCACCTGGCAGAGCAGGAGTCCGGACGGCGGGACTTCGTCACGGGGACGATCGCCGAGGTGCTCCTCGGGCGGTGCGCGGCAGAGCGGACGAGGCCGCTCGTGTTCTCGCCGTTCGGGATGGGGATCCTCGATCTCGCGGTGGCGCGGTGGGCCTACGCGCGCGCCGAGGCCGCGGGCGACGTGGCGTGGATCGACGACTTCTTCGACATGACGCGCTGACGCCGGGCGGGCTTCGCAGAGGGCGAGAGAGCGCGGGAGCTTTTCGATGAGCGTTGTTTTGGTGGGTGATCTGGATCGCTGCGCGACCCTGGTTGATCTCCTTCGGCTGCGCGCCGAGACCCAGGGCGATGCCCTGGTCTTCCGGTTCCTGACGACCGGAGACGTGGACGGCGGCGCCGAGGCGTGGACGTACCGCGATCTCCACGTCCGCGCGATGGGCATCGCCGCGTCGCTCCAGGCGGCCGGGGGCGCCGGAGAGCGCGCGCTGCTCCTCTACGCGCCCGGGCTCGACTTCATCGCGGCGTTCATGGGCTGCGTCTACGCCGGCGTCATCGCCGTCCCCACGTACCCGCCGAACCCCGCGCAGATGGATCGCACCCTGCCGCGGCTCCGCGCGATCGCCCGCGACGCGGGCGCGAGGTTCGTCCTCTCGACCGCGATGATCGCCTCCATGGCGGAGGCCCTCGGGCAGCAGGCGCCGGAGCTCGCCGAGCTCCGCTGGATCGCCACCGACGCGATCGAGCCCGGCGCGGCCTCGGCGTGGCGGCCGCCGGCGATCTCCGGGGAGACGCTCGCGTTCCTCCAGTACACGTCCGGCTCCACCGGGCACCCCAAGGGCGTGATGGTGAGCCACGCGAACGTGATGGCCAACGAGCGCGCCATCCTCGCCGGGTTCGAGCACGACGCGGGCTCGTCGGGCGTCGGGTGGCTGCCGCTCTTCCACGACATGGGGCTGATCGGCAAGGTGCTGCAGCCGATCTTCGTCGGCTTCCCGTGCACGCTGATGTCGCCGCTCGCGTTCCTGGAGCGGCCGATGCGGTGGCTCAAGGCGATCTCGCGCTTCCGCGCCACGACGAGCGGCGGGCCGAACTTCGCCTACGACCTCTGCGCGCGCAAGGCGACGCCCGAGGATCTGGCGGCGCTCGACCTCCGCTCCTGGACGGTGGCGTTCAACGGCGCGGAGCCGATCCGCGCCGAGACCCTGGACCGGTTCGCGGCCACGTTCGCCCCGTGCGGCTTCCGCAGGGAGGCGTTCTACCCGTGCTACGGGCTCGCCGAGGCGACGCTGTTCGTCTCCGGGGGCCTCCGCGCCGCGCCGCCCGCGTGCGTGAGCGTCGACGCGGGCGCGCTCGCGCGCGGGGTCTCGCTCGAGGTGGACCCGGCGTCAGCGGGCGCGGGCGCGGGCGCGCGGCGGCTCGTGTCGTCGGGGGCGCCCCGGGCGCGCGTGGCCGTCGTGTCGCCGGAGGGCGGCGAGCGCCTCGCGGACGGGCAGATCGGCGAGATCTGGGTCGCCGGCCCGAGCGTCGCCGGCGGGTACTGGGGCCGCGCCGAGGAGACGGCGCGCACGTTCGGCGCGCGCCTCGCGGGCGACGGCGCGACGCCGTACCTGCGGACCGGGGATCTCGGCTTCCTCGCGGGCGGAGAGCTGTTCGTCACCGGGCGCATCAAGGACCTCATCGTCATCCGCGGGCGGAACCTGTACCCCGACGACATCGAGCGCACGGTGGAGGCGGCGCACCCGCGCGTTCGCCCCGGCTGCTGCGCGGCGTTCTCGATCGAGGTCGGCGGGGAAGAGCGGCTCGGGATCGCGGCCGAGATCGACGCGCGCGGCGGGGGCGAGCCGCCGCCGGACGCGGTCGAGGCGGTGCGCTCCGCGGTCGCCAGGGAGCACGACGTGCAGCCGCACGCGGTGCTGCTGCTCCGGCCGCGCACGATCCCGAAGACGTCGAGCGGCAAGATCCAGCGGCACGCGTGCGCCCAGGGGTTCCGCGACGGGACGCTCGAGGCGCTCGTCACGTCGCTGTCCCCGGCGGCGCCGGCCGGCGCGGCGGCGGAGCCCGCGCGGCCAGCGGCCGATCCGGCGCGGATGCTGCGGCTCGCGCTGCGCGCGGTGCCCGCCGCGGGGAGGGCGGCCCTGCTCGTCGAGGCGGCGCGCGAGGAGCTCGCCCGGCTCGCCCGCGTGGACGCCGGGAGCATCGCGCCGACCTCGAAGCTCATGGCGCTCGGGCTCGACTCGCTGGCGAGCATCGAGCTGCAGGCGCGCTTCGAGGAGCTGCTCGGCGTCCCGGTGCCGGCGCAGCTGCTCTGGCAGGCGGCCACGGTCGAGGAGCTCGCGGCGGCGCTCGCGGGGGCGCTCGAGGCGCCGGCGCGGACAGAGGCGCCCGCCGCGCCGCCCGCGGCGGCGGGGGAGCCGGTCGAGCTCTCGTCCCACCAGCTCCGCCTCTGGTTCTTCTGCAAGTTCGCGCCGGAGAGCCCGCTCTATCACGTGGTGTTCGGCGCGCGGATCGTCGGCGCGCTCGACGAGGCGAAGCTCGAGGAGAGCCTCGCGGCCGTGGTCCGCCGGCACCCGGCGCTGCGCACGGTGTTCCGCGAGATCGCCGGGGAGCCGCGGCAGATCGTGCTCCCGGAGGCGGCGGTGCCCCTCGCCCGCGCGCGCGTCGAGGCGCCGGGGGCCGAGGAGCGCGAGGAGCGCCTGCGCGCGCTGGCCGCCGCGTGGGGGCAGCGGCCGTTCGCGCTCGAGGAGGGGCCGCTGCTGCGGGTGTGCCTGGTCTCGCTCGGCGAGCGCCACCACGTGCTCCTCTTCGCGCAGCACCACCTCGTGACCGACGGCCGATCGATCGAGGTGCTCGTGCGCGACCTCGCGGCGGAGTACACCCCGCGCGCGGCCGGCCGCGCCGGAGCGGCGCCGGGGCCGGCCCCCGGGTACGACGGCTACGCGCGCGCGCAGCGGGCCGCGCTCGCGCGCATGGACGCGGAGCGGGCGTACTGGAAGGCGAAGCTCGAGGGGCTGCCGCGGCTCGACCTCGGCGCGGAGCGACGGCGCCCGGCGGCGTCGCCCTTCGCCGGCGGGACGGTCCGGTTCTCGCTGCCCGCGCCGCGCGTCGAGGCGGCGCTCGCCGCCGCGCGGGCGGAGAACGCGACGCTCTTCGTCGCCCTCGCCGCCGTGTACGCGGCGCTGCTCCACCGCACGACCGGGCAGGAGGACCTCGGGATCGGCGTCGTCGTCGCCAACCGGAGCCGCCCGGAGCACCAGGAGATCGTCGGCTTCTTCGCGAACACGGTCGTCCTGCGCGTCGATCTCTCCGGCAGGCCGACGTACCGCGAGCTCGTCCGCCGCGTGCGCCGGACCATGGCCGAGGCGATGGAGCACGCCGAGCTGCCGTTCGACGAGGTCGCGCGCGCCGCCGGCGCCGGGCGCCCGGGCGAGCGGGACGCGCTGGTCCAGGCGAGCTTCGTGCTGGAGAGCGTCGCGGAGCCGCCCGCGGGCGCCGAGGGGGCGCTGTGGCGGCCCGTGCTCTGGTCGCCGGACGGGGCCGTGGAGGGCACCGCGAAGTTCGACCTGGGGCTCAGCGTGGCCCGCTTCGATGGCGAGCGCGGCGAGCTCGCGGCCGCGCTCGAGTACCGCGAGGACCGCTTCGCGCGCGACGAGATCGAGCGCATGGCCGGCCACCTGGAGGTGCTCCTCCGCTCGGCCGCCGAGGATCCGGACCGGCCGATCGACGAGCTCGCGCTGCTCCCGCCGGACGAGGAGCGGTACCTGATCGCGGGCTGCAACGACACCGCGGCGCCCGTCCCGGAAGGCGTCTGCTTCCACGACCTCTTCCGGCAGCAGACCGCCCGGACGCCCGACCGGGTCGCCGCCGCCTGCGGCGACCTCCGGCTCTCCTACGCGGAGCTCGACCGCCTCTCCGATCAGGTGGCGCGCGCGCTCACGGCGCGGGGCATCGGCCCGGATCGCCTTGTCGCCCTGCTGACGCGGCGCGACCTCGATTTCCTGGTGCTCGCGCTCGGGGCCTTCAAGGCGGCGGGCGCGTACGTGCCGCTCGACCCGGCGCACCCGGCGCGGCGCAACGCCGACATCCTCACGCGCGCGGGCGGCCCTCCCCTCCTCGTGGGCGACGCGATCCCGGGCGCGCTGCGGGACGAGATCGTCGCCGCGTGCGCCGCCGCGCCGGAGGCGCTCTCGGCGGGCGAGCTGCTCGCCGAAGGCGCGGCCGCGCCCGGCGCCGCGCCTGCCCGCGCGCGGCCGGAGCACCTCGCCTACGTCATCTTCACGTCGGGATCGACCGGCGCGCCCAAGGGCGCGATGGTCGAGCACCGGGGGATGCTGAACCACCTCTTCGCGAAGGTGCGCTCCCTCGGGCTCGGGCCGTCGGACGTCGTCGCGCAGACCGCGCCGGTCAGCTTCGACATCTCGGTGTGGCAGCTGCTCTGCGCCCTGCTCGCGGGCGGGACGTGCCGGCTCGTGCCCGACGAGATCGCGACCGACCCGGCGCGGCTCCTCGAGGCCGTGGGCGACCTCGGCATCACCGTCCTGGAGATCGTGCCGTCGCTCCTGCGCGGGGCGCTCGACGAGCTGGAGTCGCGCCCGAGCTTCCGGCCGCGCCTCGACGGCCTGCGGTGGCTCGTCCTCACCGGCGAGGCGCTCCCGCCCGATCTCGCGCGGCGGTGGCTCGCGCTCTTCCCGCGGATCCCGCTGATGAACGCCTACGGCCCGACCGAGTGCTCGGACGACGTGGCCCAGCACGTCCTCGTCGAGCCCCCGCCCGAGGACGCGGCGTACGTGCCGATCGGCCTCCCGATCCAGAACACGCAGCTCTACGTGCTCGATCGGCGGCGGCGGCCCGTGCCGCTCGGCGTCGCCGGCGAGCTGTACGTCGGCGGAGACGGCGTCTGCCGGGGCTACCTCCACGACCCCGAGCGCACCGCGGCGGCGTTCCTGCCGGATCCGTTCGCGCCCGGCGCGGGCGCGCGCCTCTACCGGACCGGCGACCTGGTGCGGCGCCTGCCGGGCGGCGAGCTCGTGTTCCTCGGGCGGATCGACCACCAGATCAAGCTCCGCGGCTTCCGCATCGAGCTCGGCGAGATCGAGGCGGCGATCGCGCGGTGCGCGGGGATCCGCGATGTCGTCGTGGTCGCCCGCGAGGACGCGCCGGGGGATCCGCGGCTCGTCGCGTACGTGGTCCCGGAGGCCCCGTCGTTCGATCCGGGCGCCCTCAAGGAGCAGCTCTCGTCGCGCCTGCCGGCGTACATGATCCCGGCGGCGATCGTCCCGCTCGACGCGCTCCCGCTGAGCGCGAACGGCAAGGTCGACCGCAAGGCGCTGCCCGCGCCCGCGTGGGGCGCCGCGGGGGAGCTCGCGGCGCGGACGGCGCCGCGCACCGGCCTCGAACAGGCGATCGCCGAGGTGTGGCGCGCCGTCCTCGGGGTCGAGCGCGTCGGCGCGCACGACGACTTCTTCGCGATCGGCGGGCACTCGCTCTCGGCCACCCGCGCGGCGGCCCGCCTGCGCGACATGCTCGGCGTCGACGTCGCCGTCCGGTGGATCTTCGAGGCGCCGACCGTCGCCCGGCTCGCCGCGCTCGTCGAGCGGCAGGCCCGGGGGGGCGCGCGCCCTGCGCCCCGGCCGCTCTCGCCGGCGCCGCGCGAGGGCGAGGTGGCGCTCTCGTTCGCGCAGCAGCGGCTCTGGTTCCTCGATCAGCTCGAGCCGGAGAGCGCCACGTACAACGTGCCCGCGGCGCTCCGCCTGCGCGGCGCGCTCGACCCGCAGGCGCTCGGCCGCGCCCTCGCGGAGGTGGTCCGGCGGCACGAGGTCCTGCGCGCGACGCTGCACGCCGTCGACGGCCGCCCGGTCCAGCGCTTCCACGGCGCGCCGGAGGCGTGGCCCCTCCCCCTCGTCGACCTCTCGGGGCTCCCCGCGCCCGAGCGCGAGGCGTCCGCGCGGCGCCTCGCGTCGGAGCAGGCCGCGAGGCCGTTCGATCTCTCGCAGGGGCCGCTCCTGCGCGCGGCGCTCTTCCGGCTCGCGCCCGACGACCACGTGCTGCTCGTCACGCTCCACCACATCGCCTCGGACGGGTGGTCGCTCGGCGTGCTCGCGGGCGAGCTCACCGCGGCCTACGAGGCGTTCGCGCGCAAGGAGGAGCCGCGGCTCCGCCCGCTGCCGATCCAGTACGCCGACTACGCCGCCTGGCAGCGGCAGGAGCTCACCCAGGAGCTGCTCCAGGCCGAGCGGGAGGTCTGGCGCCGCCGGCTCGACGGCGCGCCGCCGCTGGAGCTGCCCACGGACCGCCCCCGCCCCGCGGCGCGCTCGTCCCGCGGGCGCACGCACAGGTTCGAGCTGCCGCGCGACCTCACCGCCGCGCTCCGGCGCCGGAGCCAGGAGCTCGGGGCCACGCTGTTCATGACGCTCCTCGCCGGCTTCGAGGCGCTGCTCCACCGCTACAGCGGCCAGGAGGACTTCTGCGTCGGCACGCCGGTGGCGGGCCGCGGGCGAGCCGAGATCGAGCCGCTCATCGGGCTGTTCGTCAACACGCTCGTCCTGCGCGCGCGGCTCGACGGCGACCCGAGCTTCGAGGAGCTCGTCGGCCGCGTGAAGGCGGACGCGCTCGAGGCGTACGCCCACCAGGATCTCCCCTTCGAGCTCGTCGTCGACGCGCTCGCCGTCGCGCGGGATCTCAGCCGGAACCCGCTGTTCCAGGTGATGTTCGCGCTCCAGAACGTGCCCCCGCCCGCGCTCTCCTTGCCGGGCGTCGAGGTGTCGCCGGTCGAGCTCGACGTCGAGCAAGCGCGGTTCGACCTGACGCTCTTCCTCACCGAGTCCGGCGACGTCATCGAGGGCGCCTTCGAGTTCGATCTCGACCTGTTCGACCCCGCGACCATCGCGCGGCTCGCGGGGCATTACGAGACGATCCTGCGCGCCGCCGCGGCGGCGCCGTCGGCGCGCGTGGGCGAGCTCCCGCTGCTCACGCCGGCCGAGCGGCGCGAGGTGCTGGTCGCGTGGAACGCGACGAACGCGCCGCCGCCGCCCGCCGCGTGCCTGCACGAGCTCTTCGACGCGCAGGCCGCGCGGTCGCCCGACGCCGTGGCCGTGGTCTCCGACGACGGCGAGCTCACGTACGGCGAGCTCCGCCGCCGCGCCGACGCGCTCGCGCGGCGCCTGCGCGCGCTCGGCGTGCGGCCCGAGGTCCGCGTGGGCCTGTGCGTGCGGCGGACGCTCGACATGGTCGTCGCCCTCTGGGCCATCTTCAAGGCCGGCGGCGTCCACGTGCCGCTCGACCCGGGCTACCCGAGCCAGCGGCTCCAGGTCATCCTCGAGGACGCGGCGGCGCACCTGCTCGTCACCGAGCGCGCGCTCTCGGGGCTCGTGCCGGCGGGGTCGTCCGAGGTCCTGCTGCTCGACAAGATCGCCGCCGGCGCAGGGGACGAGGCCGGCGCCCCGCTCGACGCCGGGCGGCCGGAGCAGGCGGCGTACCTCATCTACACCTCCGGCTCGACCGGCCGGCCCAAGGCCGTCGTGATCGAGCACCGCCAGGCCGTCGCGCTCGCGTGGTGGGCGCGGCGGGCGTTCTCGGACGAGGAGCTCGCCGGCGTGCTCGCGTCCACGTCCACGTGCTTCGACCTCTCGGTCTTCGAGCTCATCGTGCCGCTCTGCTGGGGCGGCAAGGTCGTCCTCGCCGACAGCGCGCTCGAGCTGCCCGCGCTCCAGCACGGCCGCGAGGTCACGCTCCTCAACACGGTGCCGTCCGCGGCGGCGGCGCTCCTCGCGGCCTCCGGCATCCCCGCGTCCGTGCGGACCGTGTGCCTCGCCGGCGAGCCGCTCCGCGCCTCGCTCGCGCGCGACGTGCTCGCGCTGCCGCACGTCGAGCGGCTCCTCAACCTCTACGGCCCCAGCGAGACCACCACGTACTCGACCGGCGCGACCGTGACCGCCGAGGCGCGCCCGACGATCGGCCGGCCGATCGACCACACCCAGGTCTACGTGCTCGACGCTCGGAGGCAGCCGATGCCCGTCGGCGTAGCCGGGGAGATCTACATCGCCGGCGCCGGCGTCGCGCGCGGCTACCTCGGGCGCGACGAGCTCACGGCCGAGCGGTTCGTCCCCTGCCCGCTCGACGAGGCCCGCGGCGCGCGCATGTACCGCACCGGCGACCGCGCGCGCTGGCTCGCGAGCGGCGAGCTCGAATACCTCGGCCGTCTGGATCACCAGGTGAAGATCCGCGGCTTCCGCATCGAGCCGGCGGAGACCGAGGCCGCGCTCGCCGCGCACCCGGACATCCGCGAGGCGCTCGTGCTCGCGCGGGACGACGGCCCCTCCGGCCGCTGGCTCGTCGCCTACGTCCTCGCCCGGCGGCCGATCGACGCGGAGGCGCTGCGGGCGTTCGTCGCCGAGCGGCTCCCGGAGCCGTTCGTCCCGTCGGCCTTCGTCGAGCTCGACGCCTGGCCGCTCAACGCCAACGGCAAGGTCGACCGCAAGGCGCTCCCGGCGCCCAGCCGGCCCGGCCCCGCGGCCCCGGCGCAGCGCGCGCCGGCGACGCCGACCGAGCAGGCCCTCGCCGGCGTGTGGGGCGAGGTCCTGGGCCGCGACGGCATCGGGACGACCGACGACTTCTTCGCGCTCGGCGGGCACTCCCTCCTCGCGGTCCAGGTCGTCGCGCGCGCGCGGCGCCTCTTCGGCGTCGACCTGCCGCTGCGCGCCGCCTTCGACGCGCCCACCATCGCCGCCCTCGCCGAGCGCATCGACCGGGCGAAGCAGGGCGGGCGCCGCTGCGCGCCCCGGCCGCTCTGCCCGGCGCACCGGGGCGCGGACGCGCCGCTCTCCCACGCCCAGCAGCGCCTCTGGTTCGTCGAGGAGCTCCAGCCGGGCACGGCGGTCTACAACATGCCGATCGGGGTCCTGCTCCGCGGCCCGCTCGATCGCGCCGCGCTCGAGCGGAGCCTCGAGCAGCTCGTCGCGCGGCACGAGGTGCTGCGCACCCGGTTCGAGGTGCGCGGCGGCCAGCCGCTCCAGGTCGTGCTCCCCGAGGCGCGGATCGAGCTGCAGCACGTCGACCTGTCCCGCGTACCCCCGCAGGATCGCGATCGGGCCGCGCGGCGCGCGGCGGAGGAGGAGGCGCGCCGGCCGTTCGATCTCGCCTCGGGCCCGCCGATCCGCGCGGCGCTGATCCGCCTCGCCGACGAGGAGCACGTCCTCCTCGTCACCGCGCACCACATCGCCTGCGACGGCGGCTCGATCCCCGTCCTGTTCCGCGACCTGTCCGCCTTCTACGAGGCGGCGCGCGCGGGCCGCGCGCCGGATCTGCCGCCGCTCCCCATGCAGTATGCCGACGTCGCGATCTGGCAGCGCGCCCAGGCCGGCGCGTGGCGCGGGCAGATCGAGTACTGGAAGCGGGCGCTGGCCGACATCGAGCCGCTGGAGCTCCCCACCGATCGGCCCCGCGGCAGCGCCCTCTCCCACCGCGGCGACACCGTCCCCGTGAGCCTGCCCGCGCCGCTCGTCGAGGAGCTCCGCGCGCTCGGCCGGCGCGAGGGGGCGACGATGTTCATGCTGCTCCTCGCCGGCTTCGTCGCCCTCCTGCACCGGTACACGGGCCGCGCCGGCGTGGCCGTCGGCGCGCCGACCGGCGGCCGCACGCAGGTCGAGATGGAGCCGCTCATCGGCTTCTTCGTGAACATGCTCGTCCTGCGCGTGCGCGTCGACGACAACCCCACCTTCGCCGAGCTCGTGCGTCGGGTCCGGCAGGTGACGCTCGAGGCCCAGGGGCACCAGGACATCCCGTTCGAGCAGGTGGTGGACGCCCTGCAGGTGAAGCGCGACCTCGGCCGCACGCCGCTCTTCCAGGCCGCCTTCGCGTTCCAGAGCGCCCCGGAGCGGCCGCGCGCGCTCGGGGAGCTCGAGGCCTCGCCGTTCGCGGTCGACACCGCGACCGCGAAGTTCGACCTCCTGCTCGCGCTGGAGGAGGGCGACCAGGGCATCTCCGGCGGGATCGAGTTCAGCACCGAGCTGTTCGACCGGTCCACGATCGAGCGCTGGCGAGGCCACCTCGAGACCCTGCTCGCGGCGAGCGCCGCGCGGCCCGAGCTGCGCGTCGGCGACCTGCCGCTGCTCGGGCGCGAGGAGCGCGACCTCGTCGCGCGGACGTTCAGCGACGGCGGCTCGGCGCAGCCCGCCCCTCAGCCCGCGTGCGCGCACCGCCTGTTCGAGGCGCAGGCCGGCGCGGCCCCCGAGCGGACCGCGCTCCTCTTCGAGGGCGCGGCGGTGAGCTACGGCGAGCTGAACCGCCGGGCCAACCAGCTCGCGCACCACCTCCGCGCCCGCGGCGTCCGGCGCGGCGCGCTGGTCGGCGTGTGCATGCCGCGCTCGCCCAACATGATCGTGGCGCTCCTCGCGGTGCTGAAGGCCGGCGGCGCGTACGTGCCGCTCGACCCGACCTACCCGCGCGATCGGCTCGCCTTCATGATCGAGGACGCGCGCCCCGCGCTGCTCATCGCCCAGCCGGAGCTCCTCGAGGCGCTCCCCGCGGCGCTGCCGCCGGTCGTGCGGATCGGCGAGAGCGAGCCCGCCTTCCCGCACGAGCGGGCCGACGATCCCGACGCCGGCGCGCTCCCCGAGGACCTCGCCTACGTCATCTACACCTCCGGCTCGACGGGGCGCCCGAAGGGCGTGCTCGTCGAGCACCGCTCGCTCTCCGCCTTCGCCGAGGCGCAGCGCAAGCAGCTCGGCGTCGAGCCGGGGACGCGCGTCCTCCAGTTCACCCGGCTCAGCTTCGACGTCTCCGTGATGGAGATCTTCGTGCCGCTCTCCGCCGGCGGCGTCGTCTGCCTCGCGCGCGCCGAGGCGCTCATGCCCGGGCCCGGGCTCATCGATCTCCTGCGCCAGGAGCGCATCCACATCGCGATGCTCACGCCCTCGGCGCTCATGGCGGTCGGCTTCGACACGCTCCCCGACCTGCGCGTCCTGTGCGTCGCGGGCGAGGTGTGCCCGGTGGAGCTGCCGCGGCGGTGGGCGCGGGGCCGGCGGTTCCTCAACGGCTACGGCCCCACCGAGGCCACGGTGCTCGCGACGTCGGCCGAGTACACCGCCGACGTCGCGCGGCCCACGATCGGCCGCCCGCTGCCGAACACGCAGGTCTACGTGCTCGACGGCCGCGGCCAGCCGGCGCCCGTCGGCATCCCCGGCGAGCTCCACATCGGCGGCGTCGGCCTCGCGCGCGGCTACCTGAACCGCGACGACCTGACCGCCGCCCGCTTCGTGCGCGCGGCGTTCCCCGAGGCCGAGGGCGCGCGGCTCTACCGCACCGGCGACCTCGTGCGGTGGCTGCCGAACGGCGAGATCGACTTCCTCGGCCGGCTCGACGAGCAGGTCAAGATCCGCGGCTTCCGGATCGAGCTCGGCGAGATCGAGGCCGTGCTCGCGTCCCACCCGGACGTGGCCGAGGCGGCGGTGGTCACCCGGGAGCACGCGCCCGGCGACGTGCGGCTCGCGGGGTTCTTCATCCCGCGCGGCGGGCGCGCCGACGCCGACGCGCTGCGCCGCTTCCTCGCCGCTCGGCTGCCCGACTACATGGTCCCGCCGGCGCTCGTGCCGATCGAGCGCTGGCCGCAGACGCCGAGCGGCAAGATCGATCGCCGGGCGCTCGCCGCGTCCGCGCCCGCGGCGCTCGCGGCGCTCGCGGAGGGCGCGCGCGTCCCGCCGCGGACCCGGCTCGAGCTCGAGCTCTGCGCGCTGTTCGAGGAGCTCCTCGGCGCGCCCGGCGTCGGCGTGACCGACGACTTCTTCTCGCTCGGCGGGCACTCGCTGCTCGCCGTGCGGCTCATGACCGAGATCCGCGGCCGCTTCGGCCGCGATCTGCCGCTCACCAGCCTCTTCCGCGCGCCGACGGTCGAGGGCCTCGCGGCGCTCCTGCGCGACGGGGGCGGCGCGCCGGGGGGCCGCGCCTCGGTCGTGGTCCCGCTCCACACGCGGGGCGCGCGCCCGCCGCTCTTCTTCGTGCACCCCGTGGGCGGCAACGTCCTCTGCTACGCCGACCTCGCGGCCGCGCTCGGGGACGAGCGCCCCTTCTACGGCATCCAGGCGTACGGGCTGGAGACCCCCCCGCGGCCGCTCGGCAGCGTCGGCGAGATGGCCGAGGCGTACTGCGAGGAGCTCCGCCGCGTCCAGCCCGAGGGGCCGTACCTCCTCGGCGGCTGGTCGATGGGCGGCGTCGTGGCCTTCGAGATGGCCCGCGTCCTCGAGCGCGCCGGGCGCAGCGTGGCCGCCGTGGTCCTCCTCGACGCGTACCTGCCGCCGTTCGACGAGCCCGGCGACGAGCTCCCGCCGATCGCGCAGCTCGCCGCGGATCTCGCGGGGATCTCGGGCGCGTCGGCCGCCGCGGCGCTCGCCGAGCTGGGCGGCGGCGCGCCCCACGCCGCGTGGCTGCTCGAGCGCGCGCAGGAGCTCGGCGCCCTGCCCCGCGGCACCACGCTCGCCGAGCTCGAGGCGCTGCTCGACGTGTTCCAGCGGAACGCGGCGCTGCTCGCGCGCTACGCCCCCGGCGGGGTGTCGGCCCGGGTGGAGCTCTTCCGCGCCGAGGCCTCACCGCGCCGCGACCCGCGCCCCGCCTGGGCCAGGTGGGCCCCCGGCCTGAGGAGCCACGTCGCGGCCGGCGATCACTACACGCTGCTCCGCAAGCCCCACGTCGGCGCGCTCGCCGAGCGCATCCGCGCGGCGCTGCTCGAGGCCGACGCCGGCGCGTCGAGCGACGGCGCCGCCGGGCCGCCGGGGTGATCGGCGCGCGCGCCGCCGCGCCTCACCGCGCTGACCCGCGCGCGTCCGGCAAGGACCTTTGACCGACTCGTCTCGAATCCATCAACCGAATCCAAGAGGACCATCATGCCCAACATCGCCGTGCTCACCAACGACCTCCAGTACGAGTTCATCGACAAGATGCCTGGAGGTCGCGAGCTCCTCTCCCGGGTGGCGCCGCAATTCAACATGTTCCTCGGCGCCATCCGCGCCCTGGGGCACGTCGTCGTCCACCTCCAGCTCATCAACGATCCGAACGACCCGCAGATCCAGCGGCGCTTCCGCGGCAAGGAGATCCCCGCGATCAAGGGGACGCCGAACGCCGAGCTGATCAAGGACTTCGTCCATCCGTCCGACCTCGTGATGGTCAAGGGCCGTGACAGCGGCTTCTACGAGACGCCCCTCGACGACAAGCTCAAGGAGCTCGGCGTCAAGACGGTGCTCGTCACGGGCATCCAGACCCAGATCTGCGTGCAGACCACGGCGGCGGACGCGTTCTTCCGCGGGTACAAGGTCTGGGTCCCCGAGGACTGCGTGTTCTCGCTCAAGGAGGAGGACAAGAAGCGCTCCCTCGAGTGGATGGCGTCGTACTGCGCCGCGATCGCGCCCGGCGCGGAGATCATCAAGCGCCTGCGCCAGAGCGACGACCTGCCGAGCCGGGAAGAGCTGCTCGGCTGACGGCGCGCGACGGGGCCGGGGGGCGGGCGGCCTCGTCGCTTTTACACGCTTCTGCGCGCTTTACGCGCTCTATGCACGTTTACGCACCCCCTCACCGCACATCTCGGGAATCAACGCTGGAGCCTCACATGACCAAAGAACACGCGAGAGAGAACGAAGAGGTCGTCCTCGACCACGGGACCGGCGCCCGCCTGAGCCGGGAGCTCGTCGAGCGGATCGCCGCGACGCTCGGCGACACGTACATCGGCGCGATGGAGGACAGCGCGATCCTCGACGTGCCCGCGGGCCGGATCGCCATGACCACGGACTCGTTCGTGGTCACGCCGCTGTTCTTCGGCAACGGCGATATCGGCAAGGTCGCCGTCTGCGGCACGGTCAACGATCTCGCGGTCAGCGGCGCGAGGCCGCTTTACCTGACCCTGGGCCTCATCATCGAGGCCGGCTTCCCCATCGCCTCGCTGATCCGCGCCCTCGAGTCGGCGCGCGACGCGGCGAGGGAGGCGGGCGTGAAGATCGTCGCCGGCGACACGAAGGTCGTCGGCAAGGGCGAGGCCGACCGGCTCTTCATGAACACGACCGGCGTCGGCGTCTTCGAGCGCCCGCCGCTCGTGAGCCGCGCCGTGCGGCCCGGCAACAAGATCATCGTGAGCGGGCAGCTCGGCAACCACTCGATCCACCTGCTCTCGGTGCGCGAGGGGCTCGGCTTCGAGAAGCGGGTGCAGAGCGACTGCGCGCCGCTGAACGGGCTCATCGACGCCGTCCTCCGGGGCGTGCCCCAGGGCGCCGTCACGGCGATCCGCGACGTGACCCGCGGCGGCCTGTGCGCCGTCCTGCACGAGTTCGCCCGCGCCTCGGGCGCGGAGCTCTCGTTCGCGCGCGCGGCGCTGCCCGTGCTGCCGGAGGCCGTCATGGCCGCGGACATGCTCGGCATCAACCTCATCCACCTCGCCAACGAGGGGTGCCTCTGCCTCTTCGTGGAGGCGGACAAGGCGGGCGACGTGCTCGGGATCCTCCGCGCGCACCCGTACGGCCGCAACGCGGCGGTCATCGGAGAGGTCAAGAGCGCCCCGGCGCCGGCCGTCTCGATGATCGAGCCCGATGGCACCCAAACCCTGCTCGAGGAGCTCTATGGAGCCGAACTCCCGCGACTCTGCTGAGCCGCAGCCGGCGCTCGTGACCCGCCGCTTCCGGGTCTCGGGCATCGTCCAGGGCGTCGGCTTCCGGCCGTTCGTGCACCGGCTCGCGCGCGCCGTCGGCGCGCGCGGCTGGGTCCTCAACGACTCTCAGGGCGTGCTGCTCGAGCTGCAGGCCGGCGACGCCGAGATCCAGTCGTTCCTGCGCGCCCTCGTCGAGTCGCCGCCGCCGCTCGCCCGGATCACGGCCGTCCGCGAGGAGGCGGTGGCCGAGCCCGCCCCGCGGTACGACGACTTCCACATCAAGGGCAGCGTCGATCTGCGCTACACGGACACGCTCATCCCGCCCGACTCGGACGTGTGCGCCGACTGCCTGCGGGAGCTGCGCGACCCGGCGGACCGCCGGCATCGCTACCCGTTCATCAACTGCACCCACTGCGGGCCGCGCTACTCGATCATCTGCGAGATGCCGTACGACCGGTCGCAGACCACGATGCGCAGCTTCCCGATGTGCCCCGCCTGCGCGCGGGAGTACGAGGACATCGAGGATCGGCGCTACCACGCCCAGCCGAACGCGTGCCCCGCGTGCGGCCCCCGGCTCACGCTCACCGATCGGCTCGGCGCCCCGATCGCCGCCGAGGATCCGGTCCGCTTCGCGATCGCCCGGCTGCGCGAGGGCGCGCTCTTCGCGGTCAAGAGCCTCGGCGGCTTCCACCTCGTCGCGGACGCCCGCAACGAGGCGGCCGTGCGGGAGCTGCGACGGCGCAAGCGCCGCGACGCCAAGCCGTTCGCGATCATGGTGGCCGACTGCGAGGCGGCGAGCCGCTATGTCGCGCTCAGCCCGCCCGAGCGGGCGCTGCTCGAGAGCCGGCAGCGCCCGATCGTGCTCCTGCGCCGGCGGCCCGGCTCCCTCCCCGACGCGGTCGCCCCCAGGAACCCGAGCTTCGGCGTCATGCTCCCCTCGACGCCGCTGCACTACCTCCTGCTCGAGGACCCGGCGCTCGACGTCCTCGTCATGACGAGCGGCAACCTGTCCGGACACCCGATCGCGTTCGACAACGACACGGCGCTCGCGCAGCTGCGCGACATCGCGGACTACTTCGTCCTGCACGACCGCGACATCCGCACCCGCGTCGACGACTCGGTCGTCCGGCTCACCGAGGCGGAGGGCCTCGACGGCCCGCTCCTCTCCTTCATCCGGCGCTCGCGCGGCTATGCCCCGTACCCGATCCACCTGTCCCAGGGCGTCGGCGCCGTCGTCGCCCTCGGCGGCGAGCTCAAGACCACCGTCGCCGTCGGCAAGGACAACCAGGTCTTCATCAGCCAGCACATCGGCGACCTGAAGAACGACTCGACGTTCGGCGCCCACGTCGACTGCTCGTCGCACGTCCAGCGGCTCCTGTCCGTGCAGGCGGACACGGTCGCCTGCGACATGCACCCGGCGTTCCGCTCCACCCGCGCGGCGAAGGACCGGAGCGGTATGCAGATCACGACGGTGCAGCACCACCACGCCCACATGGCGGCGTGCATGGCGGAGAACGGGCTGAACGAGCGGGTGATCGGCGTCATCTTCGACGGCTCGGGCTACGGCCTCGACAACACGATCTGGGGCGGCGAGTTCCTGGTCGGCGACTACCGCGATTTCGTGCGCGCCGGGCACCTCCGGCCTATGTACCTCCTCGGCGGCGACAAGGCGGTCAAGGAGCCCATCCGCGTCGCCATCTCGCTGCTCGTGGAGACGTTCGGGGACGAGCTCGGCGGGGTCCGCGTCCCGGCGCTCGCGGACATCCCGGAGGAGCGCCGCGACGTCTTCGTGAAGATGGCGCAGCGGCGGCTGAACGCGACGGCGACGACGAGCATGGGCCGGCTGTTCGACGGCGTCTCGTCGCTGCTCCGCGTCTGCCACGAGGTCGAGTACGAGGCGCAGGCCGCCATCGAGCTGGAGGCGCTGCTCGAGCGGGACTTCGGCACCGCGCCCCCGCTCGACTACGGGATCGAGGAGCGGGACGGCCGGCTCGTTGTCGACTACCGGCCGCTCGTGCGCGATCTTTTGCGCGCCATCGAGGAGCCTGGCGCCACGCCCGCGCACCTCAGCCGCCGGTTCCACTCGACGGTGGTGGATGTGATCGCTAACGTGTGCTTGCGCCTGGCCCAGCGGTACGACGTGCGCCGCGTGGTCATGAGCGGCGGTGTCTTCATGAACGAGTTCGTCGTGATCAACGCGCTCCGGCGCCTCTCGCGGGACGGGCTCGCGCCGCACTGCCACCGGCTGGTCCCGCCGAACGACGGCGGCATCTCGCTCGGGCAGATCCTCGTCGCCGCCGCCCGCGCGCGCGACGCCGCGCCGGCGCGGGGAGAGCGCCCCGCCACCCCCGATCGTCCATGAAGCTCATCTCCTTCATCGCCGGCTACTCCCGGCGGATCCTCGTCCTCGCGGTCATCGCGGGGGTGCTCTGCGGCGCCTGCAACACGGCGCTGCTCGTGCTGATCAACCAGGCGCTCCAGGGCGAGCGCGGCGCGGTGATGTGGGGCTTCGCCGCCGTCTGCCTCTTGCTCCCGTTCGCCCGGTACCACTCGGAGATCCTGCTCACGCGCCTCAGCCAGGGCGCGCTCTTCGATCTCCGGGTGAAGATCTGCCGCAAGATCCTCGGCGCCCCGCTCCGCCAGCTCGAGGAGATCGGCCCGCCGCGGATGCTCACGGTGCTCACGGACGATGTCCCGGTGATCACCGCCACGCTGCAGCACATCCCGATCATCTGCATCAACCTGGTCATCGTCGTCGGCGGCCTCCTCTACCTGGGGTGGCTGTCGCCGGTGATGCTGGCCTCGGTGGTCGCGCTCATCGTCCTCGGCGTCGTCGGGTACCAGCTCCCGATGAGCCGGGCGACTCGCCACTTCCGCCGCGCGCGCGAGGCGACCGACGAGCTGATGAAGACGTTCCGCGCGCTCACGCGCGGCGTGAAGGAGCTGAAGCTCCACGCGCGGCGCCGCGAGGCGTTCCTCGCGACGTCGCTCGACGAGGAGGCGGGGGCGGTCCACGCGAGCAACCTGCGCGGCATGGTCGCGCTCACCGCCGCGAACGGGTGGGGCCAGGGGATGGTGTTCGCCATCATCGGCGTGACGCTCTTCGTCCTGCCGCTCTTCCAGGTGGCGAGCGCGGAGACGCTCGTCGGCTATGCGATCATCCTCCTCTACCTGATGACGCCGATGCAGGTCCTCATCGGCTCGCTCCCGGCCCTGAGCCGCGCGGGCATCGCCGTGCAGAAGGTCGAGGACCTCGGCGCGGGCCTCGCGGTCGACGCGGGCGAGGCCGAGGCGCCGGCCCCGCTCCCCGAGAAGTGGAAGCGGCTGGAGCTCGCCGGGGTCACCCACGCCTACCGGTCCGAGGGCAAGGACGACAGCTTCACGCTGGGCCCCATCCACCTCACCGTGCGGCGCGGCGAGCTGATCTTCCTCGTCGGCGGCAACGGCAGCGGCAAGACGACCCTGGCGAAGCTGATCACCGGCCTGTACACGCCCGAGGCGGGCGAGATCCGGCTCGACGGCGAGGCGATCACGGACGAGAACCGGCAGGCCTACCGGCAGCTCTTCTCGGTGGTGTTCTTCGATTTCCACCTGTTCGAGCGCCTGATCGGGCTCGACTCTCCGGAGCTCACCCGGCGTGCGCGGGGGTATCTCTCTCGCCTGCAGCTCGATCACAAGGTGTCTGTCGAGGGGGGCGCGCTCTCGACGACGTCGCTGTCGCAGGGGCAGAGAAAGCGCCTCGCGCTGCTCACGGCGTACCTGGAGGACCGGCCGATCTACCTGTTCGACGAGTGGGCGGCGGACCAGGATCCCGTGTTCAAGGACGTCTTTTACCGCCAGATCCTGGCGGAGCTCCGGTCGAGCGGCAAGACGATCATCGTCATCAGCCACGATGAGAAGTATTTCGGACTGGCGGATCGCGTGATCAAGATGGACTTCGGTCAGCTCGTGGGCGAGGCGCCGGCGGCGCGTTCGGACGAGACGCGCGCCAGCGCATGAGATAGAACCCGCCGCGTTCGTCGCGGGGCGGCGAGCCGACGGGAGGTGTCATGGAACCGCTGGTCCTGTATCTTGGTACGAAGACGTACTCGACATGGTCGCTCCGCGCCTGGCTCGCGCTGAAGCACACGGGCGCGCCGTTCTCGGAGGAGGTCATCGCGCTGTATCAGCCGGGCTCGCGCGAGGCGCTCCTCCGGCGCTCGCCGTCGGGGCGCGTCCCGGCGCTGCGGCACGGCGATCTCGTCCTCTGGGACTCCCTCGCGATCTGCGAGTACGTCGCCGAGCTCTTCCCCGAGGCGCGGCTCTGGCCGGCCGATCGCGCTGCGCGCGCGCTGGCCCGGTCGGTGTCGAGCGAGATGCACTCCGGGTTCGCGGCGCTGAGGAGCGCCATGTCCATGGATCTTCGCCGGGAGATCGCCCCGATCGCGCACGACGCGGCGGCGGACGCCGACATCAGCCGCGTGACGTCGATCTGGAACGAGTGCCGGGCGGCGCACCGCGACAAGGGAGAGTACCTGTTCGGGCATTTCACGATCGCCGACGCCATGTTCGCCCCGGTGGTCACGCGGCTCCGCACGTACGCGGTCCCGCTCACGGGCGCCGCGGCGGAGTACGCCGAGACGATGTGGCGGCACCCGGGCCTCGCCGAGTGGGTGGCCGCGGCGCAGGCGGAGTCGCTGACGGCGTAGCGCTTCGTCGGCCGACGGTCGACAGCGCTACTTGCGCAGCTCTTCGATGGCCGCGGCGAGCTCCGCGGGCGGCAGAGGGTCGGCGGCGCGCCAGGGCGGCATGCGCAGCGGCGAGGTCGCCGGCTCCTGCAAGCGAAGGATGGCCGCGTCCTTCGTCTCCCGCGACATGCCGTCCAGGTTCTTCACGTTGAACCTGGCGCGGCTCAGCGCCGGGTCCACGCGACCATCGTGGCAGCGCGAGCAGAGCTGCGTGAGCACGGCGCGCCCGCTCGCCCCCGGCGGCGGCACCAGGCCCAGCTTCACCTTCGCGTCCGCGGAGAAGAGGTCGCGCGAATCGAGCAGGGATTGTCGCGGGGCCGCCCCCGTCACCACGTCGAGGTAGGACCGGGTCCGCTCCGCGCGGAGCGCGGGCTCCGTCACGTCCACGAGCGGGTAAGGCACCGAGATCGAGTCCCCCGCCAGCGACACGGCGAACTGCGCCTCCCAGGTCGGGCTCGACGGGCCGGCCTTGATCTCGGCCTCGATGCGCGGGTCGAACGCGTTCGGCTGCGCCGACTGGCCCTCGGCGACGAGCAGCGCCTCGAGGTGCGCGCCGCTGCCCTCGTCGATGGCATTCTGGATGGTCGCGATGGGGATGCCGCCGTACTGCGCGTCGTGCGCGTGGGCTTCCGCGAACTGCGAGGTGAGCACCCGATCGGACTCGGTGCGCTGCACGAACCGCTGCGGGAACCAGTGCATCCAGGGGAACTCCAGCTCCTGCATGCGCAAGATCTTCCTCGTGCCGTGGCCGTCGGGCTGGTGGCACGATCGACAGTCGAACGACGTATTCTCGACGTCCTCCTCGCTGTAAATGCTGAACGCGGTCCAGCCGTGCTCTACCTCCTCGGTGAGCAGGCTCGCGAGATCGCAGCCGCCGTCGTAGTCACACTGCCGCTCGAACGTGAACAGGTAGAAGTTGTAGTCGCCGGTCGAGAGATCGCGGCTCGCGATCTCGACGAAGGGCTCGCCGCGGACGAAGCCGAGCGCGGTCATCTCTGCCGGCTTTTCGCGCATCTCGGACACGCGCGGAAAGATGATGATGCGCGGATTGACGGCCGAGACGGCCCGCTTCACGAGCGAGGTGGAGTTGCCGGTGAGCGCGAAGGCGCGATGTTCGTCGAGCTTCGCGACCCGGAGCAAGCTGGCGAAGTCAGTGATGTTCGGCCGCGGCGCGGCGCACACCGCCCGGAAGAAGCTGTCGCCGCGCGGCGTGGCGCAGAACGCGCGGTACTGCGCCTCGCGGGTGGGCAGGCTCCACAGCTCCGGGTCGGGAGCGCTCACGGGCGGCAGCGTGTCCCAGTCGATCGTCGCCTGGTCGGTGGCGAGCTCCTCGCCGATCTCGCCGACGACGCAGCCCGACAGCAGCAGCGAAGCCAGGCACAGGCTCGGAAGGTACTTCATGACGGCCTCCTGCGGCGGGCGCCGAACGTCATCCAACCGGCAATGAGCGCGAAGGCCAGGAGCGGCGCGCGGCGCTCGGCAGGCCCGCCCGTCGCGCTGCAGCCCAGGCCCAAGAAGCCACCGGCCTCGCTCGGCGCCGCGCTCGGCGCCTCGCCGTCGCTCGGCCCCGCGTCGACGGTGCCGTCCAGCTGCAGCACGTAGGCGATGAGCTGCCCGAGCTCGGCTTCGCTGAGCCCGCTGATGAAGGCGTGGCGATCGTCGGGGTTGACCGTCACGAGGACGTCGCGCAGCGTCGGCGCGGAGCCGTCGTGCAAGTACGGCGCGGTCTCCCACACGCCGTTCAGCGTCGGCGTGTCGATGCCGAGCAGCGGCTCACCGGCGCGCATCCCGGAGGACGGCTTCACGGTGCCCACGTCGTGCAGCTTGCCGCGCGCGCTGTCGGTCCCGTCGGGCCCCGTGTGGCAGAAGTCGCAGCCCAGGCGCTTGAAGATGGCGCGCCCCGCGACGCCGTCTTCCGTGAGCGAGCCGTCGGGGTCGCGAAAGGGGCTCGGCCGGTACGTGTCGAGCGAGCCGAGGAACGCCGCCAGCGCGTCGAGCTCGGGGCTCAGGCCGGCCTTCTTGTCTCCGCGCGGCGCGCCGACCGTCCCCACGGCGAGCTGCTCGGCGGTCAGGAACCCCTTCCCGCCGAACAGGTGGCGGATGTTGTCGTCCGAGTCCTGGATTTCGTCGAAGCTTCCGCTCCAGTTGACGTTGCCGTGGCCCGTGCCGCGCCGCCCCAGCAGCGAGACGGTGTTGCGGAGCCCCTCCCCCGCGCTGCCGAAGTCCCAGACTCGCCCGTCCTCCGCGCCGTCGAAGTGACACGACGCGCAGCTGATGTAGCCCTGGTCGCTCATGCGGATATCGGCCGAGTTGAAGAACAGCTGCTTGCCGCGCAAGACCTGCGGGTCGAGCTTCTCCACGGCGACGGTCGGGATCTCGACCAGCTTCTTGGTGATGAGGTCGTGCGAGCTCACGATGTCGGCGACGTCGTAGACCGTCACCGCGCGGCTGAGCGACGCGTGCACGAACAGCTTGTCGGTCTCGGTCAGCGCCAGGCCGCGCGGCGCGAAGCCCGTCTCTTTCAGCGCGGTCACGAACTCGCCCGTGTAGGCGTCGCGGACCTCCACCAGGGCCGAGCCGGCGACGCTGATGAACGCGTAGTCGCCGAGCGGCGTGAACACGACCTGGTTCGGCAGGTTGCGATCGTCGAGATCGATGCGCCGCGCGACGTCCTCGGAGCCCTCCGCGAGGTTCAGCAGCGCCACGAGCGGCCGCACCGTGTTGTCGTCGGTGAGGTCGAGCCCATCGCGGAATGGACCACGAAAGATGTTGTCCTTCTTGCCCGGCACCCACGCGAACGAGCCGTCGGGCGAGAGCCCCACCGAGAACAGGTAGTTCGGCAGGCCACGCCCTTGTTGATCGGTGTCCTCCGTCGTGGTGTCCGCGGCGAGCGCGAAGCGCGTGCTCACCTGGAAGGTCGCCGCGTCGATGCGCGCCACCTCGCCGTGGGTGTCCTCGGAGATGAAGCGCGTGACGTAGATCTGCGAGCCGTCGTGCGACACCGAGACGCCCCGCGGCGTACCGCCGAGCAAGAGCTCGGCCACGACGGCGCCGCTCGCCACGTCCAGCTTCAGCACCTTTCCGACCGCCATCAGCGTCACGTACGCGGCGTCCCCGGTCGGGCTGATCGCGAGCCCCATCGGCTGCGACGCGTACGGCAGCGCGATCTCGCGCTCCACCGAGAGCGACGCGGTATCGATGATGGAGACCGAGTGCGCGTCGCGGTGCAGCGCCCACAGCTTGCCTTGCGCGGTGAGCGCGAGCCCGACCGGGCCGCGCGCCACCGGCACCTCCGCGACCTTGGTCAGCGCGCTCGCGTCGAGCACGCTCACGCTGTCGTTCTCGTAATTGGCCGTGTAGACCTTCGCGTTTTGCGGGTCGTACACGAGGTCGGTCGAGCCCGCCGCGCTGCCCGTGACGAGCGGCCGATGCACCGTGTGCACGAACGAGACGCTGGTGAACCCGACATCGTCTTTGACCGTCGCCAGCACCGGGTAGTGGCCGGGAGCGGCGTAGGTGTGCACCTGCTGCACGTCGTCGACCGTGAACTCGGTGCGTGTCTCGTCTCCCATGTCCCAGCGCACCTGCACGGGGCCGACCGCGTCGCCGATCGTCAGGTCGAACGTGACGGCCGCGCCGGCGACCGAGGACGCGCGGTCGGCGACGCTGGCCGTGATGGCCAGCGCCTCGGTCGGCCAGGCCGCCGCCGCGCAGATGCCTCCGAGCAGGCCGAGGAGCTTCGGGAGCGAGCGCATGGCTCAGGGACCGGTCGTGAACGTCGACTTGAACTCGGCCGCGATGCCGTTGCCCACGAGATCCTTCATGCCGTCCTTCGGCAGGACGATCTCGTAGGTCGTGTTCGGCATCAGGTCCTCGTCCGGGTCGAAGTTGACGATGCCCATGTACAGGCCGAACTTGCCCTTCACCTGCTGTCCGCCGACCGGCCGCACGATGAAGCTGCCGTGGTGGACCGTGGCGATCTCGACGTTGTCGGTCAGGCTGAGGCCGATGCGCGACTTCCTGGACAGCCCCGTCGCCCCGTTCTTCGGCAGCACCGTGTCGACCGCCGGAGGCGTGGTGTCCGGCTCGGTGGAGTGCGCGGCGATGACCATGCCGCGGTAGGGCAGCTCGTCGTCGGCCAGCACCAGCAGGCTGCCGACCGGGATCGAGAACTGGTCGTCGCCGTTCGTGAACTCGAGCCGGCCCCAGACGCGGCTCTGGATCGACATCTTGTGGATGTCGCGCACGTCGATCTTGGAGACCCCGGCGTCCGGCCGCAGGTGACCGAGGAACATGGTGCCGTCGGAGAAGCTCATGTACTCGGACCCGGCGGGGTAGCCCTTGGCCCTGAACGCCGAGTCGGGCAGCGTGGCGATGGGCGAATTGGCCGAGCCGATGTCGGTGGGGTCGGTCAGCACGTCCCACACGCGCAGCGGCGACTGCACGTAGATGTGCTTGCCGTACAGGCCGCAGATGTAGCTCTTGCTCGGGGTGATGAAGTCGAGCGCGACCGGGTTCATCGGATCGCTGATGTCCATCGTCGCGATGCCGCCGTTGTCCTTGGGTGTCGTGATGACGAGCGTATTGCCCACGGCCCACAGCGGACCGGCGCTCACGCCGCCGAACTGCGAGATCGGGATCTTCTTGACGAACTTCACGTCCTCGGGATCCGCGGCGTCGAGGATGTGCAGGCCCGTGTTGGTGCCGCCGACGTAGATGACGCTGCCCTGCCAGTACATGCCCCAGACGGAGTCGGTGAAGTCCCCGTAGTTGATGCCGTCGAGCTTGACGAGCCTCACGTGACGAGGCGCGCGGGCGTCGGTGACGTCCCAGATGTCGACGCCGGTGCCCGAGGTGGTGACCTGGTAGAACTTGTCGCCATAACGGCCGAGCGAGGTCTGATGCGACTCGGCCTCGCCGACGCCCTTGGGCCCTCCCCTGGGATCGAAGCCAGGGCTCTGCTTGCGCGAGAGCATCTTCGGATTGGCCGGATCGGCGATGTCGTAGAAGACGATCTCGGCGTTGCCGGCGCCTTGAACGTAGCCGTTGACGACGATCGGCTGGTTCTGGTGGTGGCCCGCCTCGAGCGTCGGCGACACCAGGCCATCTCGCCACTTGTCCCGCGGCAGGTTGACCTTGTTCGCCGGCATCGGCGTGTTCGGGATCGTGCCTTCCGGGGCGGTGATCGCGTCCGGCTCGACGCCGACCGGGCCGCCGCCGGTGCCGGTCGTGGCGTCTCCGCCCGAGCCGCTCGTGGCGCCGCCGCTCGTGGAGCTGCTGCTCGTGGAGCTGCTGCTCGTGGCTCCCACCGTGGCCATCGGCGCCCCGCCGCCAGTGCCCGTCGCCACAGAGGTGGTATCGGCGGTGCTGCCGCCGTCTCCCTCCGGCGTCGGGCCGAGGTCGGCGCCGCCGGAGCACGCCGCGAGCAGGGCGGCGAACGAAGGAAAGCCGAGCCAGCGCATTCGTATCGTCTTCGAACGCATCCCCATCCTCTTCTGTAGGCGTAAGTAATGATGGATGGCCAGCCTGCGAAACCTCGAGGCCGGCGGTCCCTGCCGCAGTCGCGGCGGACACGACGGGCGCGCAGTCACGCGCGGCGCCACGTTGTATGGCTCATGTTAACGTTAACATGTGGGATGTCAACCGCGATCGATCCAACTACATCGGAAGCCGATATTTACTGTTAACGTTAACATTTGCGCAGAGCGGCACGCCTTCGCGCCGCGAGGGATGCCATGCACCGCATCGCGTTCGCGGTGCCTGCCTTCAGGCTGGCCCGCATCGCTGGATGCAGACGACGGAGTCCACGTGATGGGTAGGCGTGCTCGCGGGCCGGCGCGGGCGGCGCGGCGCCCGGTCGTCGGAGGTCACCCCGGCGGCCGGATCACCGGCCGCGCGAGGCGCAGGGGCGTCGTGGCGCGTCGGCTACGTCCGCGCCTTCACGCGCTTGACCTTCTTCTTCTCCTTGCGCTCCAGGAGCCGCAGCACCGCGACGGACCTGTCGACGAGCAGGTAGCGCTCGCCCCCTGCCCTCGCCGGCACCGTGCGCGCCGGCTCCGCGGCGGTGCGGGTGTCGATGAGCACCTCCCACCGCTCGCCGAACTCGATCGCGGGCAGCACGAACTCCAGCGGCGAGTGGTTCGCGTTGATGAGCACGAGCAGCGTGTCGCCCGTGATCGGCTCGCCGCGCGGGCCGCACGACCAGAGGGCGTCGCCGCCGAGCAGGTAGCCGATCGCCCGCGCGTTCGGGTGGGTCCAGTCCTCCGGCGTCATCTCGCCGCCGTCGGGGCGGAACCACACGATGTCCTTGAGCCCGCTCCCGTGCACGTAGCCGCCCGAGAAGAACGTCCGCCGGCGCAGCACCGGCTGGCTGCGCCGGAGGGCGATGAGCCGGCAGGTGAACTCGAAGAGCTGCCGCCGCCGCTCGTCGAGATCCCAGTCGTGCCACGAGAGCTCGTTGTCCTGGCAGTAGGCGTTGTTGTTGCCGAGCTGCGTCTTGCCGATCTCGTCGCCGGCGTTGATCATCGGCACCCCCTGCGAGAGGAGCAGCGTCGCGAGGAGGTTGCGCTTCTGGCGCTCGCGCAGCTCGACGACCGCCGGGTCGTTCGAGGGGCCCTCGACCCCGTGGTTGTAGCTGTGGTTGTTGTTCGTGCCGTCCCGGTTCCCCTCGCCGTTCGCCTCGTTGTGCTTCTCGTTGTACGAGACGAGATCGTTCAGCGTGAAGCCGTCGTGCGCCGTCACGAAGTTCACGCTCGCGTACGGCCGCCGCCCGCTCGACGCGTACAGGTCGCTCGACCCGGTGAGCCGGTAGCCGAGGTCGGCCGCGAGCAGATCCCCCTTCCAGAAGCGGCGGACCGAGTCGCGGTAGCGATCGTTCCACTCCGTCCAGAGGACGGGGAAGTTGGCGACCTGATACCCGCCCTCGCCCACGTCCCACGGCTCGGCGATGAGCTTGACCCGCGAGAGGACCGGGTCCTGGTGGATGATGTCGAAGAACGAGCTCAGGCGGTCGAAGTCGTGGTGGCCGCGGGCCAGGGCCGACGCGAGGTCGAAGCGGAAGCCGTCGACGTGCATCTCGGTCACCCAGTACCGCAGGCTGTCCATCACCAGCTTCAGCGTCTGGTAATGGCGCGTGTTCACCGTGTTCCCGCAGCCCGTGAAGTCCATGTAGTAGCGCGGGTTGTGCGGCACGAGCCGGTAGTAGGCCCAGTTGTCGACCCCCTTCAGGGAGAGCGTCGGGCCGAGGTGGTTGCCCTCGGCGGTGTGGTTGTAGACGACGTCGAGGATCACCTCGATGCCGGCGGCGTGGAGCGCCTTCACCATCGCCTTGAACTCGGCCACCTGCTGGCCGAGCCGCCCGCTCGACGCGTAGCGGCCCGCGGGCGCGAAGTACGAGAGCGTGTTGTAGCCCCAGTAGTTGATGTGCCCGCGCTCCCAGATCTCGCGCTCGCTCGCCATCTCGTGCACGGGGAGCAGCTCGAGCGCGGTGACGCCGAGCTTCTTGAAGTGGGCGATCGCCGCCTCGGAGGCCAGCCCCGCGTAGCTGCCGCGCAGGTGCGCGGGGACGCCGGGGTGCCGCTGGGTGAACCCCTTGACGTGCACCTCGTAGATGATCGTGTCCTGCCAGCGGGTCGCCGGCGGCCGGTCGCCGTCCCACGCGAAGCGGTGGTCGACGACCACGGACTTCGGCGCGCCCCAGGCGCTGTCGCGGTGGCAGATCTCGAGGTCGTCGAGCGCGGTCGGCGGCGGCGGCGGCGTCGACGCGCCCTGCTTCACGCGCGGCTGGCGCTCGCCCGACTTGCCCGCGCGGCCGCCCTCGCCCTTCTCGGCCGCCGCGCCGTCGCGCCCCGCCTCCTTGGGCCGGCCGGCGCCGCCGCCGTCGCCGCGCTCGGGCGGCCCGCCGCGGTCGTAGGCGAAGAGCGGCGCCTTCCAGTTCGGCTCGCTGGAGAGCGCGTACGCGTACGGATCGACGAGGAGCTTCGCCGGGTTGAAGCGGTGCCCGGAGCGCGGATCGTACGGCCCGTGCACCCGGTAGCCGTAGAGCTGGCCGGGCTTGAGCCCCGGCACGTACCCGTGGAAGACGTGGGCCGTTCGCTCCGGGAGCTCGATGCGCTCGCGCTCCACGACGTCGTCCACGGCCTCGAAGAGGCAGAGCTCGACCTTCGTTGCGGACTGAGAGAACAGCGTGAAGTTGACCCCCTCGCCGTCATAGACGGCGCCGAGGGGGGTCGGCGTGCCGGGCCATATGCGTCTGGTCATCGGAAAAACCTGTGGAGTCGCCCTATTCGCGAAATCGGCGCCGCTGTCGAGACACAAGCGCGGCCGGCTCGATTTTTCGCCCCCGGCGCCCGGATCGCCCGCCGGGATCGGGCGCCGCCCGTCGCCGGGTCGGGCGCCGCCTCCGCGCCTGCCCGGTCCTGCGCCGACGCGCGCAAGCAGGGCCATGACGCGGCAGCGCCGGGGCGGCCCGACGAACAGATGGAGCATCGCCAAGCGCGCGAGCCGGGATAGACTCCGCCCCGAACGCCTGGAGCCAAGCGAAAAACGCCCATGTCTTCTCCCTCTGCCGAAAACCAGTCCCAGGGCTCGTCCCAGAGCTCGCCTCCTCCTTCCGGCGCGCGCCGTCGCATCTCCGGCGTGACGGTGCCGCTCTTCTCGCTCCGCAGCGATCGCTCGTGGGGCATCGGCGAGATCGGAGATCTCCCCGAGTTCGCCGCGTGGATGCGCGGCGCGGGGCTCCGCCTCGTGCAGCTCCTGCCGCTCGGCGAGGTGTCGGGCGGCGAGACGTCGCCGTACATGGCGCTCTCCGCGTTCGGCATCGACCCGATGTACATCTCGCTCTCGGCCGTGCCCGAGCTCCCGCCGGAGCTCCACGGCGAGGCGCTCGGCGACGACGCGGCGGCGCTCGATCGCGCGAAGCAGAGCGCGCGCGTCGACTACGATCTCGTGCGCCGCGTGAAGGGGCGGGCGCTGCGCTTCGCCTTCGACCGGTTCGAGCGGGAGCACCACGCGAAGCAGACGCCGCGCGCGGCCGAGCTGGCCGAGTTCGTGAAGCGGCAGTCGGACTGGCTGCCCGACTACGCGCAGTTCCGCGCGTTCAAGGACGGCTTCGGCGGCGTCGCGTGGTGGGACTGGCCCGCGGAGATCCGCGAGCGGAGGCCGGAGGCGCTCGACAGGCTGCGGCAGGAGCGCGCGCGGGACATCCTCTACTACGAGTACGTCCAGTGGCTCGCGCACGCGCAGTGGGAGGCGGCGCGCGCGGATCTCCGGGAGAAGGGGGTCGAGATCATGGGCGACCTCCCGTTCATGGTGTCGCGCGACAGCGCCGACGTGTGGGCGCACCAGGACGAGTTCCGGCACGACATGTCGGTCGGCGCCCCGCCCGATCAGTTCGACACGGAGGGGCAGAACTGGGGGCTCCCGCCGTACTACTGGGCCCGGATGCGCGAGAACGGCTTCGCGTGGCTGAGGCGGCGCTGCCGCTACACGGGGCTGCTCTGCGACCGGTTCCGGATCGATCACCTGGTCGGCTTCTACCGGACGTACATCTTCCCGGAGCGCAAGAGCCAGGGGCAGGGGGGCGAGCGGCCCAGGGCGACGTTCGATCCGGCGGAGGAGCCGGAGCAGCGCGAGCACGGCGAGCGCGTGGTGCGGGCGATGATCGAGGGGGCGGCGGAGACCGGGGCGCAGCTCGTGGCCGAGGATCTCGGCGCGGTGCCGCCGTGGGTGCGGGCGTCGCTGACGGCGCTCGGGGTGCCGGGGTACAAGGTGCTGATCTGGGAGAAGGACGACGTGGTGTTCCGCAATCCGGCGGAATACCCGCCGCTCTCGGTCGCGTGCTTCGGGACGCACGACACCGACTCGGTGGTGGCGTGGTGGGAGTCGCGGGACGACCGGGAGCGCGCGGGGGTGCTCGATCTGCCGCAGCTCGCGCCGCGGCGGCACGAGTTCGGGCGGGAGTTCACGAAGGAGACGCACCGGGCGCTGCTCGACCTGATCCACGGGTCGAAGAGCGAGCTCGTGCTGCTGCTCGTGCAGGACGTGCTCGCGACGCGGGATCGGGTCAACACGCCGGGGACCGTGGGGCCGGAGAACTGGTCGCTGCGGCTGCCGGCGCCGCCGGCGGCGATGGACCGGGATCCCGAGGTGCGGGGGGCGCTCGAGCGGGTGCGGGTGAGCATCGAGGCGAGCGGGCGCGGGTGAGCTGAAACGCCCGGCCCGAGGGGGGTGAGCTCGCGGGGGCGCGGGGTGGGGGCCCCGCCGAACTCGCCTGAGCCATGGGCCAGCCGGCTTCGCCGGCTAACCCATGGCTCAGGCTCAAACATCGGCCCATCCCCCACCCCGCGCCCCCGCGAGCTCACCCCCCTCGGGCCTACCGATGTGCAGAGGGGGCGGAGATCCGACCCCTCGAGAGCACAGACCCTCGGCCGTCGCGCAGGGCGATCGCGGACTTGCTTGACAGGCAACCGGTTGGTTGCATATTGACATGCAACAGATTGGTTGCATGATCGGGCCGGTGAGCGGCTCGATGGACAAGGTCTTCAAGGCGCTCGCGGATCGGAGCCGCAGGAAGCTGCTCGATCGGCTGCACGCCGAGAACGGGCAGACGCTGGGGCAGCTCTGCGGAGGGCTGGACATGACACGCCAGGCGGTCAGCAAGCACCTGGCCGTGCTCGAGGACGCGAACCTCGTCGCCGTCGTCTGGCAAGGGCGGGAGAAGCTCCACTACCTGAACCCGGCGCCGATCGGCGAGATCTACGAGCGATGGATAGGCAAATACGAGCGCCAGCGCGTGCGGGCGCTCGACGCGCTCAAGCGCGCGCTGGAGGGAGAGAGCAACGATGAGTAAGCCCGAGTTCGTCTACGTCACGTACATCGCCTCGACCCTGGACAAGGTGTGGGAGGCGCTGACCACCGGCGAGTTCACCCGGCAATACTGGGGCGGCAGGACCATCCAGTCCGAGTGGAAGCCCGGGTCCGCCGTGAAGCACATCAAGGAAGACGGCTCGTTCGACTGGGAAGGCGAGGTCCTCAAGGCCGAGCCGCCGAAGCTCCTCGCCTATACCTTCGGCAACGTGCTCGGAGAACGCCCGTCGCGCGTCACCTTCGAGCTCGCCCAGCTCGGCGCGCACGTGAAGCTCACCCTCACCCACGACCAGTTCGCGGAGAACAGCAAGGTGCTCCCCGCCATCAGCAACGGCTGGCCCGCCATCCTCTCGAGCATGAAGAGCCTCCTCGAGACCGGGAAGGCCCTCTACCCCGAGTGGCGGTGACCCCACCGGCAGGTGGCCGCACTGCAAATCCATCGACCCGCTGGAAACGCCGGTCCGCCCCGCTCGCCCGCGGTCAGGGAGCCCACGCGGCCTGACTCGCTGCGTCGTGGTGGCATGATTCACGAGGTCGTGAAGTACATGCCGGCGAAACATTCCGGAAAACTGCCCCCTCTTACCTTCGCCGTCGAGGAGGCCACCAGTGAACGAAATCAACGCCTCGGACACCACCTGGCTCCTGGTCTCGTCGGCAATGGTCCTGCTGATGACGCCAGCGCTGGCCCTGTTTTACGGGGGCATGGTCCGAACCAAGAACACGCTCAGCACATTCATGCACAGTTTCTTCGCCATGGGTATCGTGACCCTGGCGTGGGTGACCATCGGGTACTCGATGGCGTTCGCCGAATCCAAGGGCGGGTTGATTGGCGGCCTCGATTACGCGTTCCTGAACGGCGTCGGCACCGAGCCGCGCGCCGGGACGACCGTGCCTCACCTCCTGTTCATGGCGTTCCAGATGATGTTCGCCATCATCACGCCGGCGCTGATCTCGGGCGCCTATGCCGAGCGCATCAAGTTCTCGTCGTACGTGGTGTTCACGCTCCTCTGGTCGCTCGCGGTCTACAGCCCCATCTGTCACTGGGTCTGGAACCCGGGCGGCTGGCTCCTCGCGCGCGGCGCGCTCGACTTCGCCGGCGGCACCGTGGTGCACCTCGCCTCGGGCGCGAGCGCGCTCGTGATGGCGATCGTGATCGGCAAGCGCAAGGGGTACCCGACGCGCAAGATCGTGCCGCACAACCTCACCATGACGCTGCTCGGCGCCGGCCTGC
The DNA here is from genome assembly GCF_000418325.1 of Sorangium cellulosum So0157-2. Classification (GTDB taxonomy): domain Bacteria; phylum Myxococcota_A; class Polyangia; order Polyangiales; family Polyangiaceae; genus Sorangium; species Sorangium cellulosum_D. The sequence goes on along the minus strand of NC_021658.1, from coordinate 3,991,754 downwards.
TGTGGTTCGGCTGGTTCGGCTTCAACGGCGGCTCCTCGCTCGCCGCGAACGGGCTCGCGAGCGTCGCGTTCGTGAACACGCACATCGCGGCCGCCATCGGCGCGCTCGCCTGGGCGCTCATCGAGGCCGTGCGCTTCGGCAAGCCGTCGCTCCTCGGCGTGGCGTCGGGCCTCGTGGCGGGCCTCGTCGCCATCACGCCGGCCGCGGGCTTCGTCGGGCCGATGGCGTCCGTCGCGATCGGGCTCGCGGCGGGCGCGGTGTGCTACGGCGCGGTGATGCTGAAGGGCAAGCTGGGCTATGACGACAGCCTGGACGCGTTCGGCATCCACGGCGTGGGCGGCCTGCTCGGCGCCCTCCTCACCGGCGTGTTCGCCTCCAAGGTGTGGAACTCGGCCGGCCAGGACGGCCTCATCAAGGGCAATTCGGCGCTGCTCACCGAGCAGGTGATCGCCGCCGCGGTCGCGGCCGGCTACGCGGCGCTGGTCACCTTCGTGCTCGTGAAGGGCATCAACGCGGTGATGGGCTTCCGGGTCGATGCCGAGACGGAAGACGAGGGCCTCGACGGCATCCTCCACGGCGAGGAGGCCTACGCGCTCGGCGAGGGCAGCGCGCACGCGGTCGAGTCGATCCCCCCGACCTCCTCCGCGCCCGCCCCGTCGCCGGTCCTGGCGCGCGAAGGCGCCTGATCCAGCGCAGCGGAAGCGCGCCCGCGAGGGCCGCCTGGCGAGAGCCGGGCGGCCTTCGCCGCTTTGTCCCCCGCCCTTCGCTCCGGGGCGCCGACGCCGCCTCAGCTCGCGGCGCGCAGCCACTGCCGCGACAGCTCGAGCACGCGCGCGTTCTCGGGGATCTCCCCGAGGAAGCTCCGGCGGTGCGCCGCGGGCAGCCGCTCTGCCCGCGCGCGCAGCCGCTCGCCCACGCCGGCGATCACCGCGCACGCGGCCTCCCGCTCGCCCGCCGCGTGGAGCGCCTCCGCGTGGACGAGGCGGGCGAACGTGCCCTTGTAGCCGGGCGCGCCCCAGCGATCGTGCGCCGACACCACCTCCGTCGCCGTGGCGAGCGCGTCCTCGACGCGGCCCGCGGCGAGCCGGATCGAGGAGAGCAGCGCCCGCGCGCCCGCCTGCTCCAGCGGCAGGAACGCGAGCAGATCGATCGCGGTCAGCGCCTCGCGCTCCGCCGCCTCGAGATCGCCCTCGCGGCGGAGCAGGCTCGCGAGCGCCCAGCGCGCGAACCCCTGCTGCAGCGGGTTGCGCCGCTCCAGCCCCATCCCGAGCATCGCCCCCGTCTCGTCCCGCGCCCCGTCGAGCGCGCCGCGATCGATCAGCATCTCGATGCGCAGGAACGTCCGCAGCCACGACACCGGGCCGAGCTCCTCGCCCGCGGACATCGTCTCGAGCAGCTCGCGCTCCGCCCGCTGGAGATCGCCGAGCAGCCGGGCGTTCATCCCGATCGCCACCTGCGACACGATCGACCCGCGCCAGTAGCCCGCCTGCACGAAGCTCGCGCGCGCCGCCTCGGCCTGGCACAGCCCCGCCCACAGATCCCCGTCCCGCCACGCCTCGTGGAACGCCAGCGCGATCTGCAGCCACCCGCGCGCCACCGGCTCGCGATCGGCGACCGGCTCCGCCACCTCGCGCACCCGCCGCGTCAGCGCCTCGGCGAGCCGGAACTCGCCCAGCTGGGCCGCGTAGTAGCTCCCCACCCCGAGCGCGAACGCCGCCACCCCCGTCGCCTCCGGCGCGAGCTCCACCGCCTGCAGCGCCCGCACCGTCGCCGTGAACTCGTCCATCCGCCCGAGGTGGATGTCCGCGGTGATCTTCGCCGGCACCGTCCGCACCCACGGCATGCTCCCGGGCGTCAGGAAGCGCTGCGCCTGCTCGAGGTAGAGCAGCGCGTAGTCCCACTCGCTGCGCCACGCGTGCACCTCCGAGAGCACGCCGAGGAGGCTCAGCTGCACCGCGTCCGGCACGCCGCACTCGAGCCCGCGCCGGGCGCGCGCGATCGCCGCGTCCGCGTCGCTCCCCCGCAGCGCCTGCTCGGCCGCGCGCAGGTAGAAGCTCCCCGCGCGCAAGAGGTCGAGCCCCCGCTCGTAGTGCTCGGCGAGCATCGTCGGATCGCTCGCGCCGTTCTGCTCCAGGAACGCCGCGGCGAGCCGGTGCCCGAGGACGCGATCGGTGTCCGTGAGCATCTCGTAGGCCCCCTCCCGCAGGAGCGCGTGCCGGAACATGAACTCCTCGTCCCCGGGAAACCGGCTCTCCTTGCGGCGGACGAGCACCTCCCCGTCGCAGAGCTCCGAGAGCACGTCGTGCGGAGCGGCCCACGGCTCCGCGCTCCCGAGCAGCGCCTCGACGCCGCCCCGCCAGAAGACGTCGCCGAAGACGCTCGCCGCGCGCAGCACCTTGCGCGCCTCGCCGTCGAGCGCGGCGAGCCGCGCCTGGACCATCGCCAGCACCGTCTCCGGCAGCACGTCGCCCTTGCCCTCGGCCACGGCCCGGATCAGCTCCTCCAGGTAGAACGCGTGGCCGTCCGCGTGCGAGACGAGGCGCGCCACCGTCGCCGCGTCCAGCTCCTCGCCGAGCGCTTGGCGCACCAGGCGCTCGCACGCCTTCTTCGGCAGCTTCGCGAGGTGGATCACGCTGAGCGCGCGCCCGCTCCAGAGCGACGGGAACAGGTCGTGGACCTCGGGGCGCGCCAGCCCGAGCACCATGAACGGCTGCTCGCCGAGCGCGCCGAGCACCGCGTCGACGAAGCGCACGGTCGGCAGATCGCCCCAGTGCAGGTCCTCGAGCACGAGCAGGACGGGGCGCGCCGACGTCTCGGCGGCGAGGAAGTCCTCCCACGCGCGGCGCATCTGCTTGCTCATGGTCTCCGCGTCGTCGCGGGCCGCGCGCAGGAGCGCGCTCTCGGCGCCCGGGAACGGGACGCCGGCGATCTCCCCGAGGAACACGGCCACGCGCTCGCGGTCGGGGCCGGGGACGTGCCGCGCGACCCGCGCGACGATCTTCTGCTGGCGGGCGGCGGCCGCCTCGCCGCCGTGGATGCCGCACGCGCCGCGGATCGCCTGCCCGAGCAGGCCGAACGCCGAGCCCACGCGCAGCGCGTCGCCGCAGCCGGTCCAGATCTCGACCGGGCCGCCCTCGGCGCGCAGCGCGCGCGTGAACTCGTGGGCGATCCGGGACTTGCCGACGCCGGGGGGCGCCGTCACGAGCACGGCGCGGGCGACCGGCATCTCGACGCACTCGGCGAAGACGGTCTGCAGCGTGAGCAGCTCGCGATCCCGGCCGACGCACGCGCTCGCCTTGCCGAGCAGCGTCTGCGCGCCGCCCGCGAGGTCGCGCTCGCCGTGGAGCTCCCGCCGCTCGCCCTCGCCGGACACCTCGAACCGCGCGCCGAGGAGCCGGGCCGTCACGTCGTCGATCGCGATCGGCGGCGCGCGCGTGTCGGGCTGCCGCTGGACCGCCCGCCGCGCCTCGCCGGCGCCGAGCAGCCGCGCGGCCCGATCGATCGCCTCCCCCATCGGCAGCTGCCGCGCCATGTGCGCGCGGCCCGTGGAGAGCGCCATCGGCCGGGTCGGGGCCAGCTTCCGCAGCGCCAGCGCGCAGCGCGCCGCGTGCGCCGCCTGATCGGTCGCGTCCCGGCTCGCGACGATGGCGATCACCGCCGAGCCGTCGGCGAGCGCCTCCATGTGCCCGCCGTGCGCCTGCACGACCTGCCGCAGCTGCGCGTCCACGGTCACCTGCAGCGTCTGGTCGAGCGGCGCGGTGTCGGCCTCGACCGGCGCGGGCTCCCTCCCCACGAGCAGCACGGACAAGAGCCGCAGCTCGCTCGAGGTGAGCGCCTCGGAGCGCTCCGACGCGGCGCCGCGCGGAGGCCCGCAGCCGGCGGACCGCAGGGTGTTCAGGATCACGGCGACGGTCGCCCCGTCGCTGAGGCGCTCGTCCGGCTCCTTCGCGAGCATCAGGTGGATCACCGCGTCGAGCTGCGGGGGGACCTCGGGGCGGAGCGAGCGGACCGCGGGGACCTCGCCGAACAGGATCTTCGCGAGGATCGCGGGGATGTTCTCGCCGACGAACACGGGGCTGCCCGTGAGGCACTCGAAGAGCACGCAGCCGAGGGCGAACACGTCGGCGCGGGGCGTGAGCGCGTTGTACCCGACGCGCGCCTGCTCCGGGGCCATGTAGGCCGGCGTCCCGAGGGCGACCCCCGTCAGGGTCATCGGCGTCGCGTCGAGCCGGCGCGCGATCCCGAAGTCGAGGATCTTCACCTCGTCGATCTGCCCGTCGACGAGGAACAGGTTGCTCGGCTTGAGATCGCGGTGGACGACGTCGTGGGCGTGCGCGGCCGCGAGCGCCTCGCCGGCCTTCACCCCGAGCGTCAGCGTCTCTTCGATGCTGAGCCGGCCGCGCAGGAGGCGCCGCGCGAGATCCTCGCCTTCGAGCCACTCCATGGCGAGATAGGACCTGCCCGACGAGGCCCTGCCGTGGGCCACGTGCCGCACGATGCCCGGGTGGGAGAGCTCCGACAGGAGCCTTGCCTCCCGCTCGAACCGCGCCTCGTGCGCGCCCTCGCCGAGCACCACCTTGAGGGCGACCGTCTCGCCGGTCGCCCGATCGAGGGCCCGGAACACCTCCCCCATGCCGCCGGAGCCAGCGCGCGTGAGGAGCTCGAACCGCTGCCCGACGACGTCGCCGACGCGCATGAAAGAAGTATTGCCCGGCTGCCGATGCGATGTCCAGCGCGCGAGAAGGAGAGTCGGTCGCTCGTACGGTCTTCGTACGGTTCCTCGCGTGGCTCGTGGCTCTGGGCTCTGGGCTCTGCTTGCGTTCCTCGTATGATTTCTCGCTCGACGTCTCTCGTGCTCGACAATCACGCTGGTAGCCGACATGCACGTTCACGACGTGCTTATGTCCAGGTGTGTCCACGCCGAGCGAGCGTGGGAGTCCACAGCGCTGCGCGCGCGCTCAGCGCGGGCCGCGGAGGGTCACTCCGATCCTCGGCGACGGCACGGATCCGGCCGCGCGGCGCGCGGCGGCGCCTCGCCGTTACGTCTCGTGCGGAGCGCGCGGAGCCCCTCCGGCGCGAGGTCCTCGAGCGCGGACGACAGCGACTGATGCTTGGACAGATCGCCGAGATCGATATCGAGAGCGACCAGGCTCATCGCGATCTCCGGGCGCACGCCGACCAGGATGACACGGGCGCCGAGCAGGGCAGCCGCGCGGTGGATCTGCTCCAGCGCGTGGGCGCCCGGGGCGTCGAGGCGCGGGACGCCGGTGATGTCGAGCAGCACGCAGCGCGCCCGGTGCAGGTTCACGCCCTCGACCACGCGCTCGAGCACCTCCCGGGCGCGGCCGGTGTCGAGCTCGCCGATGAGCGGGACGAGCAGCACGCCGGGCAGGAGCGGGATGAGCGGGCAGCCGAGCTCGCGCACGGCCGCCGAGAGCGCGCGCTCGCGCAGATAGGCCTCCTCCAGGCTCGCGTGCTGCTCCGAGAGCGACTGCATCAGCGCGTCGCGCTCGAGGGCCGCGCTGAGGAGCGCGCCCCAGATCGCGACGGTGCCCTCGTCGCCGGCGCTCTCGATCGAGCCCGGGCCGACGATCGCGAGGACCCCCCAGTCGCGGTGGAGCGTGCGAATCGGCTGGAGGGTCACCATGAACGGGCCGCCGGCGGTCGAGGGCGGCAGCAGCTCGGCGGGCGGGAAGGCCTCTCGCGCGTAGACGCCGCCGAGGGCGGGAGTCGGGGTGCCATCGCGGCTGTACGCGCCGGTGACGACGAGGCGCTCGCGGGTCATCGGGTCTTCCCAGAGCCCGAGGCACCCCCAGACGGCGGTCGTCGAGTCGAGCCAGGAGAGCGAGCGGGACTCTTCCTGGGTGCCGCCGAGCAGCGCGAGGCTCACCTCGTGATCGGACCGCACGACCACGCCGAGCTCCTCGACGAACCGCCGCTCGGCGTCGATCCGGGCCAGGGTGAGGGAGAGGCGCAGTCGCTCCAGGAACTCCTCGACGCGCGCCTCGGCCGACTCCGCAGCTTCGGCGGTCCACCCCGCGCGCGGGCGGCGGTGCCGGCCGAGGAGGCGGGCGATCCCCATCAGGCTCTCCACATCGGGCGTGAGGCGGACGGCCTGCTGGCAGGCCTCGTCGATCGCGTCCGACGGAGGGGGGCTCGTGCCCTCGAGCGCCGCGAGGTGCCCCTCGATCACCGTGGCGACGCCGGGCCACACGGCGGCGGGGGGCGTATCGGACGGGAGCGGATGGCCGATGAGCAGCTCGACCATCTGCCGGGCGAGGACGCCGCCGGCGACCTCGTCGGGCGCGCCGCCCCGCCGGTGGAGGAAGCCCTGGAGCAGGTTGCACCCGCAGGTCCGCCGCGGGACGAGCGAGGTCGGCGCGAGCACGGGCCCGGGCGGGACGGCCTCGCCGGCGAGCTGCGCCAGCACGAGATCGCACGCGATCTTCCCGAGGCCGTCGAACCGCTGGCGCACGGTGGTCAGGGGCGGGGTGGACCACTGGGCCTCGGTGATGTCGTCGAAGCCGACGATCGCGAGATCGTCGGGGATGCGGCACCCCGCGGCCTGGAGGACGGACATCATGCCGAGCGCGTTCTTGTCCGTGGCGACGACCGCGGCGGTGAATTCGCCCCGGCGCGCGAGGATGGCCTCTGCGGCCTTGGCGCCGCCGGATTGCCAGTTGTTCTCGGCCTCGAAGACGAGCCCGGGGTCGAAGGGGATCCCGCTCTCGGCGAGCGTCTCCTTGTAGCTCTCGAAGCGCTCGCGGATGTCGTCCTGGTCCATGAAGCCGACGTAGGCGATGCGCCGGTGCCCGTGCTCGACGAGGTGGCGCACCGCGGCGCGCATGCCCTTGCGGTTGTCCGGCATCACGGTCGGGCAGCCCGCCTCGGGGGCGCAGGTGCTGATCGTGACGAGCGGGACGCGCGCCGCCGCGAGCCGCTCGATGCCGTCGGTGGCGAGCACGACGATCCACCCATCGACCTGGTCCCGGGCGAGCGAGGGAGCCTGGATGAAGTCGGGGGTGCCGCATATCACCACGACGCGGTGGCCGCGCTGCTGCGCCGCCTGGTGGACGCCTTTGAGGATGGCGCTGAAGTAGAAGCCGTCGAGGAAGGGCGTGAGGACGCCGATGGTGGTCGGGCGGGAGGGCATGGGGGGTGCGCGCGCGCCGGACTTCCGCATCGTCGCGGTCCCGGCGTCGGCATCGTCGGTGCTCATCCTACCGGACATCGCACCATCGGAGGAACGCCCGCGGCGGCGAGATCGCCGCCCGATGAGCGCGAATCGTGCTCCCGCCCGCGGCGCCGAGCCGCGCGGAACGCCGGGGCATTCGCCGCCTCGCCAGCGTCGGCGCGCCGCCCGCGAGCCTTCCCCATCCGGGTCTCCTCGTGTACACGCGATGGAAGCGAACCAGCATCGGCGGCCGTAAATCCCGTGTGACTTGTGATCCACCCGCGTGTACACAGGCCCCCTACAATTTGGCGACTGAGCTAACATTCTCTCCGTCATGACGCGCCGCACCACACGAAGTCGCCCCCTCCCCCGCCGCGAGCCCGGTCCACCGGCGCGAAGAGGGCGGCGGTGAGCGATCCGGCCGTACGTACGCTGATGTCGGTCCTCGGCGCCTGCATCGCGCTCGCCCCGGCCGGGGCGCGGGCGGAGGAGTGCGACCGCGGCGCCGCCGACGTGTCGTGGGTGCGCCTCGCGGGCGCGGAGGCGCAGTGCCCCAGCGCGGCCCAGTTCCGCGCCGAGATCTCGCGGCGGCTCGGGCGCGATCTCGTCACCACGGGCAAGGTCGCCTCGATCGAGGCCGTGGTGCAGGGGCAGCCCGGCGCCTGGTCGGCCACGATCCGGACCCAGCTGTGCGACGGCGCCCCGCCGACCGTCCGCGAGTTCTCCGACCACGGCCAGAGTTGCGACGGCATCGTGGCCGCGGCGGCGGTGCACATCATGCTCACCACCGATCCCGAGGCCGCCCTCTCCGCCCCGGCCGAGGCCCCCCCGCCGCCGGCCGCCGCGCCGGCGCCGCCCCCTCCGCCCCCTCCGCCTCCTCCGCCCCCGCCGGCCGCCGTGCGGCCGCCGAGCCCGCCGTCGGCCACGCGATCGCCGGAGCCGCCGTTCCCCTGGCCGGCCGAGACCCGGGCCGCGCCGCCGCCGGCCGAAGATCCGCCGCCCGTCGGGCTCTCGGTCGCCTGGCGCGGGTTCGCGTCGGTGGGCCTCGTCCCCTCGCCCGGCGCCGGCGTCGCCCTCTCGGGCGAGTGGGCGGTCCTGCCGCGGTGGACCCTCGAGACCGGGGCGCTCTGGCTCCCGGAGCAGCACGCGACCCAGCGGACGTTCGCCTTCGGCCTCACCGCGGGCTGGCTCGGCGGGTGCCTGGAGGCGGTCCGGAGCCGATCGCTCGCCTTCGGGCTCTGCGGCCGCGTGGTGGCGGGCGCCATCTACGCCGTCATCTACGGGGACGAGCAGATCACCCCGACGATCCTGCCGACCGACGTCGGCTCGCGCGCCTGGCTCAGCCTCGGGGCCGGCACCCGGCTCGGCGTCCGCATCGTCGGGCCGCTCCGGCTCGAGACCGGGATCGACCTCTTCGTTCCGATGACACGGTACAGTTTCCAGCTGCAGGACGGGCAGCCGGCGGGCTTCGAGCAGCCGGCCGTCGGCGGCGCCGCGTTCGCGGGGGTCGGGGTCACCTTTTGATGAAGGATCCCACGGCTGGCGGCATCCACCAGACCGTGGAGCAAGCGTTACAAGCAGAGGTCCTGGGCGACGCCAAGCAGTCGCCGCGGAGCCTCGTCGCCCTACACGCCGAGCACGGCGGATTCGTCTGGGCCACCCTGCAGCGGTTCGGCATCCAGCATCCGGACCTGGAAGATGCCTTCCAGGACGTCTTCATCGTCGTCCAGCGGCGGCTCCCGTCCTTCGACTGGGCCTGCCCCATCACGACCTGGCTCTTCGCCATCTGCCGCCGCGTCGCCGCGTCGCACCGCCGCCGCGCGCACACGCGGCGGGAGCGCCTCGGCGAGGTGGTGGACGACGTGCCGGACTCCGCGCGCGGCCCCGAAGAGATCACCTCCCAACATCAAGCGAGATTGCGGCTCGATGGCATCCTCGAGGCCATGGATCTCGACCGAAGAGCCGTGTTCGTCATGTTCGAGATCGAAGAGATGCCCTGCAACGAGATCGCGAGCCTGGTGGGCGTCCCCGTCGGCACCGTATACTCGCGCCTCCACGCAGCACGGAAAGAGTTCGCGACGCTGTTGAAGAAGAGCGAGGCCGAGCGCGCGCGCAGGGGGGTCCAATGAGCGATCCGAAGCGATGGAAGCAGGAAGGTGGCGGCGCCCCGCTGGGAGCGCGCGAGCTCCTCCTCGCCGGCTCGCGCCCGCGCCCGATGACCTCCGCCGAGCTGGCGCGCACCGCGGCCCGGGTGGCGCCGCTCGCGACGAGCGCGGGCGCCGGGGCGACGGTGCCGATGTGGATCAAGGGGATCTTCCTCGCGGTGGGCCTCGGCGCCGGCGGGGCCGGGCTCTACGCCGCCCTCGACGACGGCCGGAGCGCCGCCGGGTCGGTCGCGCCGCTCACGGACCTGCCGCTGGAGCAGCTGTTCTCGAGCGCGCGGGGCGGCCTGCCCGCCGCCGCGCCGCCGCCCGCGCCCGAGCCGGCGCCCGCGCCCGCGGCGGAGCCGGCGCCCGCGCCCGTCGCCCGCCGGGAGGCGCCGCGGAACGCCCGGCCGGCCGCGCCGGCGCCCGACGCGATCGCCGCGGTGGACAACGACGACCTGGTCCGGGAGTCGAACCTCGTCGACCAGTCGCGGGCAGCGCTCGCGCAGGACCCGGCGGCCGCCCTCGCCGCGCTGGCCCGGCACGAGGCCGATTTCCCCAGGGGACGGCTCGCGGAGGAGCGGGAGTTCATCGCGATCCGCGCGCTGATGCGCCTCGGGCGCGCCGACGAGGCGCGGGCGCGCGCGGCGGCGTTCGTGGCGCGCTACCCGTCGAGCTCCTTCGCCGAGCCGGTGCGCCGGATCGTCAGCGCGACGCCGTGACGGCCTGACGGCCCGAGAGGCCGCGGCGCCGTGACGGGCTGAAGGGCGACGCGCCCCTCACGATTTCGTGAAGGGCCAGCGAGCTCGGCAGCATTCACGGGGCATGTGGCGATCGTCGACGAGGTCGGGCCGGTGCGCCGGGCCCGGCGCACCGGTGGGCCCACCGGCGGAGGCCGTCGTCCTCCGGGCGGCCTCCGCGCTCCCGCCCGCCGCGTGCACGACCGACGCCGCCGTCATCGGTCGGGGAGCTGAACCCCGCCGACGACGGCCATGGCGGCGAGATCCGTACACCGCCCCATGAACGTGAGCGTTCGCGGGACAGGCATCTTCCTGGACAGGGAGCTCTTCCCTATCGACGACCGCGGCCCGGGCAGCGAGGGTCGCGCGCGACTACGCTCACGTACGAGATCCCTACGACGTTCGAGCACATGAACGGCGATCACCTCGTCGACGCCAGCGACGATGATCTCCGGGTGTTCATCGACGGCCGAAAGGCGCCGCGCGCGCGGCGCCTGGCATGTCACGAACACGACATCGGATATGGCTTGCTCGAGACGTAAATACCACTATTGTTCAGCCCGCGTTCACGGGCAGCCGCTCCGGGAGATGACGGCGTCTCTTCGCCTCATCGCAGAGCCGTAGGCACGACGCTGTCCATGCGCGTCGTGTCCCGCTCGGGCGCGCGCTCGACTCGTGTCTTCGCAGGCCGACGCGCGCGCTCGCCCGCGATCGTCGGGCTCTGTCCGCACGTTCATCCATCACCCGCGAGCGCGCGCCAGGGCGCGGGCTCCGTCGTTTGTCGTCGTCGTTCTCAGGAGGTTTCATGTTCCTTAAGTCGTCGAGCTCGAGCAGTCCGGTGCACTCTCATGCTGGTTGTGCCCCCGCCGGGGCGTTTCGGAGGGCGCGGCGCGCCGCGCTGGTCTCGCTCGCGCTCTTGCCCGTCGCGTGCTCGGACGCCGGGCCGGCGGACGGCGCGCCGGCGGAGGTCTTGGAGGGCGACGTCGCCGAGGCTGCCCTGGAGCTCGCGCTGCCGTTCGACATCGATCCGCGCAAGTCGCTCATCGTCACCGAGACCGACGTCGTGAGCGCGTTCACGCTGGAGGACGTGCTGCAGCAGCTCATCGACCAGGCGGGCGCCTCCGTCACCGCGACGCCGCTCACGGTGTTCCGGCAGCTCATGAACAACCAGAGGCCGGGCGCGAGCGATCCGAACAACATCGGTCCGAACTGCGATGACGAGCCGCCGAACGCGGGAGATCTCGAGCCCGTCGACGACCCTCCGCCCGGCTTGCCCCCCTTCCCGCCCGAGGAGAAGAACCAGACCGGCTCCATCAACGACTGGCCCATCTTCTGCCCCCGGACCGCGGACGACATCGACAGCGATCCGTTCGCCGACCCCGAGAGCGACAGCGCCTACATGGCCACGACCCTGGCGAACCGCTTCGACCTCGCGCCGCCGGACGGCGCCCACTGCGGCGAGTACCGCGTTGTGTTCGCGAAGAGGTCGGGCATCACCAACGGCCTGAACCGCAACTTCATCATCTTCGAGGCCCGGCTCCCCAACCCGAACCCGAGCCAGGGCCGGCTCGGGTGCCAGGCGGTCGTCGACTTCTGGCTGAACCAGTCGGATCCCGCGAAGAGCCCGGCGACCAGGGCGGCGGAGCTGCACGACTTCTACTTCGATGGCCTGAGCGGGTTCGAGCCCGTCATCCACATCGATCACTACGGCCCCGAGGGAGGCCAGATCCGCACCAACGAGTTCGTGAGGCCGAACGGCCTCCCGCTGACCTCCTGGTCGCTCCGGCAGTTCGAGATCGCGCACGCCGGCCCCACCGGCGGCTGGTTGCTCATCGCCCCCTCGTTCGTCACGGACAACCCGGCCGGGAAGCTCTTCACGAACGCTTCGGGCGATCCGCGCGTCACCGGCTTCCAGGGCACGTTCTTCCCGAGCGTCGTGGAGAGGCTCGCGGCGACGGACGACATCAACCGCTTCGCCTACGGGGCGGCCGTGCCCAGCGAGTACGAGGCCGGCGAGAGCCTGATGATCCCGCTCCACAACAACTACCTGAACAAGCTCACCACCGCGCCGACGGCCTTCAGGAACGGCATCCAGGCGGAGCTCACCGCGATGGGGAGCAGCTTGACGCCGGAGCAGCTCGTGGGCCGCGCGCAGTCCCTCGCGTGCGCCGGGTGCCATGAGCCGGTGAACGTCGACAACGAGTTCTTCAAGACCAAGCTGGACGAGAACGGCCAGCCCGTGCCCGATTTCGACGATCCCGAGAGCCCCCTCGACGTCGGGCTGCCCAGCAATCCTCTCCGGACGCTGGGATTCACCCACACCTCCGAGCAGACCGAGGCGGTCGACGAGACGACGACCCGGCAGCGCTTCCGCATCTCGAAGATGCTCACCGACGTGTTCCTGCCGTTCCGCCAGCAGGTGATGGAGGACTTCCTCCTCAACCACCCGATCCTCGGGTTCGAGAAGCCCGGCGTGTGGACGTCGACGCAGGCCCAGCTCTCGGTGCACACGGGCCGGGTCGTGGAGGGTATCTCCTCGCTCGAGGTCCTGACGCCGGGCTCGTTCCACGCGGTCGTCAGCCCGAATTTCAGCACCGCGGGCCTCACGATCGGCAACAAGATCACGGTCGACCTCTTCGTGTCCCCCGCGCAGCCGAACCCGAGCTGGGTCGGGAACGTCGAGGTGCTGATCTCGATCCCGTCGGCCGGCATCAACAACCAGTGGGCCGGGAACGTGCCGCTCACGCCGATCACGCGGGGGTCGTTCCAGAGGATCCAGTTCGCCTCGCTGGCGACGGCGACAAAGAACGCGCTGAGCGCAACGCCGCGGCCCACCGATGTGAAGCTGCAGTTCAACTTCAACGTGACCAGCGACTCGGGGCCGTACTACCTCGATAACGTCCGGTTCGAGAATTAGCGGGGGCGAGCGCTCGCGAAGGCGAGCGCTCGCTCAGGAAGAGGCGCCGGTGCTCTCCCCCCCGACCGGCGTCCTCTTCCTTTTTTCGTTTGTGGCCCGCGCGCGCCCGCGCACGGCCGCGCGGCGGGGCGATCGCTCACCCAGGAAACTTCGCGTGGGATTTCGTTTCCCGGGGAACAGGGCCGGGAAAATCCGTGCTCCCTGCCGATCGGATGAAGGACGACCGCGGTCGCACCCATCCAGGGATCAGGTGGCATGAGCGACGACCGGAACGGCATGGCAGGCCGGGGCAGCAGCGGTGCCAAGGACCGATGGGGCGCCGTGCAGGTGCATGTAGGCGCCAGGGAACGCCATGACAGCCACCGTTTCCGCAGGCTCACGCGCGGGAGGGCCGCAGCAGCTATCCGTCGGGCACAGTCCGCCAAGACGGACAAATCATCCGTTATAGTAGACAAGAGCCATGGGCTTTGTTATGACGCGCTCATGTCAGGCATTGCCATCATCACTGGAAGTGTTTCCGCCCGTTCGAAGACGGCCGCGCTGGCCGCCCGGATCGCGGCGCGGCTCGGGCGCGAGGGGTTTCGCGTCACCACCGTCAACGTCCGCGATCTCCCCGCCGAGGACGTCCTCTTCGGCCGCGTCGATTCGCCCGCCGTCGCGGACGCGGTGCGGATCGTCGCGGAGGCGGCCGGGGTCGTCATCGCGACGCCCATCTACAAGGCCTCGTACACGGGCGCGCTCAAGGCGTTCCTCGACCTGCTGCCGCAGTTCGGGCTCGCGGGGAAGGCCGTGCTGCCGCTCGCCACGGGGGGGACGCTCGCGCACGTGCTCGCCATCGATTACGGGCTCCGCCCGGTCCTCCAGTCGCTCGGCGCTCGGCACGTGCTCGCCGGGCTCTTCCTCCTCGACAAGGCGCTCCGGCTCGGCGAGGACGGGGCGCTCGAGATCGATGACGAGCTCGGAGGCAAGCTGGAAGAGGTCGTGAGGCCCTTCATCGACAGCGTGCTCCGCGAGGGCCTCCCGCTCCCGGCGCGCGACGTGACCGCCTGAGGTCCGGCCGGGGAGGAGGGCGGCGCGCGGCGCCCTCCGGTTCGATCGCTCGATCCCACGGAAGCGCAAGACACCAGCCAACAACTCCCGGTGCTTCGAGGTAGACCATGCGCTTGCTCACCCTCCCCACCCCGGAATCGACCACGGCCCCGACCGAGCGCGCCACGGCGCTCGCCTTCGAGGATCGCCGGTCGCACCAGCTGCTCCAGCGCGTGAAGCAGGCGGCCGCGGGCGACGCGGCCGTCCTCTTCGCCGGCGAGACCGGGACGGGAAAGGAGATCCTCGCGCGCTACGTGCACGAGCTCGGCGCGCGCCGCAGCCGGCCCTTCATCGCCGTGAGCTGCGCGGCGCTGTCGCCCGCGCTCGCGGAGAGCGCGATTTTCGGCGTCGAGCGCGTCGAGCGCGTCGAGCGCGTCGAGCGCGTCGAGCGCGTCGAGCGCGTCGTCGAGCGATTTTCGGCGTCGAGCGCGTCGAGCGCGTCGAGCAGGGCAGCGGCGCGAGAGGCCCCGCCCCGAAGCGCAGCCTGGTCGAGGCCGCCGAGGGCGGCACGCTCTACCTCGACGAGATCGGGTATCTCCCGCTCGGCGCGCAGGACAGGCTGCTGCGCTTGCTGCAGGATCGCGAGGTCGTCCGGCTCGGCGCGCGGCAGCCGGCGCCCGCCGACGTCCGCGTCATCGCCGCCACGAGCGTCCCGCTCGAGGACATGGTCGCCGTCGACAGGTTCCGTGAGGACCTGCTCTCCCGGCTCTCCGGCGCGGCGATCGCGGTGCCGGCCCTGCGCGAGCGGCCGGGCGACATCCTCCCGCTCGCCCGGCATTTCCTCGCGATGTACGGGCGCCGCCTCGGCCCCGCGCCGTGCGTGCTCGCGTCGTCGGCGATGGAACGGCTGCTCGCGCACCCGTGGCCAGGCAACATCCGCGAGCTGGAGCACGTCATTCAAAAGGCGCTCCTCGTCTGCCGCGCCGGCCGCGTGACAGGCAGCGATCTGCGGCTCGCGAGCCTCCCCCCCAAGGCGCCTCCGCCCGCGCTCCCCGGCGCGTCGAGCGGCGTCGACGCGTGGATGGCCACGCTCGAGGGCGCCATCACCGCCCTGTTCGAGGGCGACGTTCCCAACGTGCACGAGCGCGTCGAGGAGATCGTGATCCGCGCCGCGTACCGGCGCTGCGAGCGCAACCTGGGGCACACGGCGAACCGGCTCGGCGTCAGCCGCGACCTCGTGCGCGCGCGCCTGCTGCAATCCGGCGAGCTCGCGGCGCCCCCCACGTCGGAGTCCCCAGCCTCGCTGTCGAGGGCCGGGGAGGCGCGCGCGGCGGTGCGAGAGCTCCTGGCCCCCGAGCCCTGACCGCGCCCCGCGCGGAGCCGCCCGGCGGCGCGCGCGACGCGGCGCTCTGGCCCGCTCAGCTCTGCGACCGCTGGGGGAGGATGTCGTTGGCGATCACCTCGCCGAACGGCCCCGTGAGGTTGGTGCGGACGTCAGGCCCCTTCCGCGCGACGGAGAGCCGCGGGAAGAGCAGCTCGGCGACGCGATAGGCCTCCTCGAGGTGCGGATAGCCCGACAGGATGAACGTGTCGATCCCGAGCTCGGCGTACTCGCGCATGCGGAGCGCGACCGTCTCCGGGTCGCCCACGAGCGCTGTGCCGGCGCCGCCGCGCACGAGCCCGACCCCGGCCCAGAGGTTCGGGCTGATCTCGAGCGCCTCGCGCCGCCCGTTGTGCAGCGCCGCCATGCGCCGCTGGCCCTCGGAGTCGAAGCGCGCAAACGCCTGCTGCGCCGCGGCGATGGCGCGGTCGTCGAGGTGCCGGATGAGGTCGTTCGCCGCGGCCCACGCGGCCTCGGCCGTCTCGCGCACGATGACGTGCAGGCGGATCCCGAAGCGCACCTCGCGCCCCTCCGCGGCCGCGCGCCGGCGCACGTCCGCGATCTTCTCGGCCACGGCCGCCGGGGGCTCGCCCCAGGTCAGGTAGACGTCGTGGTGGCGCGCGGCCAGCGCGTGCCCCGCGGGCGACGATCCGCCGATGTAGAGCGGCGGGTGCGGCGCCTGGATCGGCGGAACCAGGAGCTTCGCCCCCTTGACGCGCAGGTGCTTGCCCTCGAAGTCGACCGTCTCGCCGGCCATGACGCGGCGCCAGATGGTGAGAAACTCGTCGGTCACGGCATACCGCTCGTCGTGGCCGAGGAAGACGCCGTCGCCCTCGGCCTCCGCGGGATCGCCGCCGGTCACCACGTTGAGGATCAGGCGACCGTCGGAGAGCCGGTCGACCGTGGACGCCATGCGGGCAGCCCACGTGGGTGAGACGATGCCCGGCCGCAGCGCGACGAGGAACCGCAGCCGCTGCGTGAGCGGGATCATCGCCGACGCGATCGCCCACGCGTCCTCGCAAGACCGCCCGGTGGGGAGCAGCACGCCGTAATAGCCGAGGTCGTCGGCGGCCTGCGCGATCTGGCGAAGGTAGGCGAGCGAGACGGGGCGCGCCCCGTCGGCGGTGCCGAGATAGCGGCCATCGCCGTGCGTCGGGAGAAACCAGAAGATGTTCATGAAATCGTGGGCTCCTCGCCCGTGGATCACCGGGCCTGCGGCCCGGAAGCACGTTTCGCGCCGCAGACGCGAGGCGATGGGCTTCCGCGCGAGCGCCGGCCGCCGTCCGAGGGCGCCTGTCCGCGCCGCGGCGCTGCCGCTGGAGCAGCAGTTGCTGCTGGAGCAGCAGCGCGCGCGCAGCGACTGCTGCTCTGGCAGCAACGCCGGACAGGCTTCATGGCGCAACGACCGAGTCCGCGCGGGCAGATCGATGGCACGGGTCGTGCCTATTTGTAAGGCAATTTCCGACTTTAGCCAGTGATGTGCCAATGGCGCGCGACGTCGCGACATCGCATGTCCACCGAGGCCGAGGCATGCAAGGCGAAGTGGCTCACGCAAGCAATGGACAGTCGCCTCCGGCGCCGGGCAGCGCGCTCGACGTCGCCGACGATCTCGCGCGCGCCTTCGCCGCGACGGCCGTGGCGCGGGACAAGCGGGGCGGGACGCCCAAGGAGGAGCGCGATCGGCTGCGGCGGAGCGGGCTCTTGTCGCTCTCGGTGCCTGCGTCCCTGGGCGGCTGGGGGGCGCCCTGGCCCGTCGTGCTCGAGGCGGTCCGGCGCATCGCGCGCGCCGACAGCGCCGTCGCCCATGTGTTCGGCTTTCATCACCTGATGCTCGCGACGCTGCGGCTCTTCGGGAGCGCGGACCAGGCGAGCCGGCTCCAGGCCGCGACCGTCGCGGAGCGCTGGTTCTGGGGAAACGCGCTGAACCCGCTCGACGCGCGCGCGCGCCTCGTGCGCCGCGGCGACGGCCTCGCCGTGCGCGGCGCGAAGAGCTTCTGCTCCGGGGCGAGCGACTCGGACATGCTCATCGTGTCGGCGCTCGACGACGCGACATCCAAGCTCGTGGTCGCCGCCATTCCCACCTGTCGGCCGGGGATCCGGGTGCTCGACGACTGGGACAACATGGGACAGCGGCAGACCGACAGCGGCACCGTCGAGCTCGACGACGTCGAGGTGCGGGCGGACGAGCTGCTCACCACGCCGGGGCCGCTCGGCTCGCCGTTCGCCTCGCTGCGCCCGTGCCTCGCCCAGCTCGTGCTGGTGAACGTGTATCTCGGCATCGCCGAAGGGGCCTTCGAGGAGGCGCGGCGCTACGCGGGCACGCCGCGGCGCCCGTGGATCGCCGCCAAGGGCACGCCCGCGACCGAGGACCCGTATGTCCTCCTCCGGTACGGCGACCTGTGGCTCGCCCTCGAGGGCGCGCGGCTGCTCGCCGATCGCGCCGGGGCGGCGTTCCAGGCGGCGTGGGAGCAGGGAGATCGGCTGAGCCCCGAGCAGCGCGGCGGGTGCGCGATCGCCGTCGCCGCGGCGAAGGTGGCGACCTCGCGCGCGGGGCTCGAGATCACGAACGGCATGTTCGAGGTGATGGGGGCGAACGCGACGGCCGCCAGCGCCGGGATGGATCGGTTCTGGCGGAACCTGCGCACGCACACGCTGCACGACCCGGTCGATTACAAGTCGCGCGAGCTCGGCGCCTATGCGCTGAACGGCGCGATCCCGGAGCCGAGCTTCTACTCGTAAGGGAGCGCGACACGACCGATCCGGGCAGCGAGCCCTCCCGGGACGGCGACGTCGAGGCGCGGCGCGCGCGCCGCGGGGCGGCGCCGTGACGGGAGCTCGCCGGACCGGACCCTGGCAAGAGCGATCGGCGCGCGTGCGCCGTCATGAGGAGAGAGACATGGCGAGACGAGATGATGCAGCGATCCGGCCACTGGTGGTTCAACTTCAGCGAGGCGGCGCGCGACGGGGACGATTACCTGATCTCCGCAGAGAAGTCGTTCACGACCAGCGCGGGGAAGGCCGACTATTACGTCCTCCAGACGCGCACGCCGGGCGCGAAGGGGCCGACCGACATCACCTTCTTCATCGTCGACGGGAAGCGGCCCGGCATCGAGGCGGGCCGCTGGGACGCCCTCGGGGTGCACGGCAACCACAGCGGGCCGATCCGCTAGAGCAACGTGCCCGTGCCGCGCCGCGATCGGCTCGGCGCGGAGGGCCAGGGCAAGGACATCATCTATCACGGCGTCTCGCCGGTGTACCTCATCGGGCTCGGCGCCGCGTGGCACGGCGTCGCCCGCGGCGCGCTCGCGACCGTGACCCAGTACGCGCTCGGCACGGTGCACCGCGACTTCGATCGCCGGCTCGCCGACTACCAGGTCCTCCGCCAGCAGCTCGGGGAGGCGAAGGTCCTCGTCGAGAGCCTCCGCCCCTGGCAGGCGGCGCTCGCCGAGCAGCTCGACGAGCTCCAGGCGGCGGGCAGGCCGCAGGGCGAGCTGCTCATGCCGCTCACCGAGTTCAAGGTCCACGCCGCCGAGGTGGCCAACAAGGTGGCGCGCCTCGCGCTCGACGTGAGCGGCGGCTACGGCTACCGCCGCGGGCCGCTCGAGCGCGCCTTCCGCGACGCGCGCGCCGCGATCGGCATGGGGCCGTCCAACAACATCGCGCGCGAGTGGATCGGCAAATCCCTCGTCGGCTTGCCGCTCGAGCTCTTCGAGGCCGGTGGAGAGTGAGCCCTCGCGGGCACGCCTGGAGGAATGTAATCACAACGACGGCTTCCGCACGGGCCTCATCGGCACCCCCGAGCAGATCGCGCGGCGGATCGTGGCCTATCAGGCGGCCGGGGTCGATCTGGTGCTGGGCGGGTTCCTGCATTACCTCGAGGAGGTGGAGCAGTTCGGGAAGAAGGTCCTGCCGATCGTCCGCGAGCTCGAGGCCGACGAGGCGCGCAAGGCGGCCTGAGGGCGGCCGGCGCCGGCGCGGGCGCCTTCCGACGAGCTCGGTCCCCCGCGGGCGGTCGGCCCGGGATCAGCCCTCCTCGTCGCCCGAACGGCGCGCCATGCACCCGTACATGAACGGCGGATAATCGGCGTCCTCTCCGTGATTGCGCCAGGCGCCGACGGGGGTGATCCCCTCGCTCGTCAGCCGCCACGGGCCGAGCAGCGGGCGGATGGCCTCCGGGGCGCGCATGTGGAACCGGAGCCCCGGCGCCTCGAGCAGCGCGACGATCCGCGGGTACCGGCGGCACATCTCGCTGTCGAAATCGAGCGCCATCAAGCTGCCGGCCGGCGCCAGGTCGTGGAGCGACGCGAACGTCGCCGCCAGCTCGTCGTCGGCGATGAAGGCGGCGACCCCGACGAACACGATCCCGAGCCGCCGGATCGGCCCGAGCACGCGCTCGACCGACGCTCGGTCCAGCGTGGTCAGGTCCGAAGCGTCGCAGTAGGCATACCCGACGTTCGGCAGGCCGGCCAGGATCCGCTGCCCCATCGCGATGTTGATGGGATCCACGTCGGTGTAGAGCACCCGCGCGTCCGGCACGGCCTCGTGGACGTTCCCGGAGGTCGGCAGCCCGGCGCCGAAGACGAGGAGCTGATCGATCCCCTCCGCGCGGATCGCCCTCGCGGCGCGCCCGATGTACGCGCGCAGGACGCGGAAGATGCCGCGGAAGTCGCCGTACGCGGCCTCGTATTCCTTCGCCGCCTCGACGTCGACCGGCAGGTAGTGAATGCCGCCGAGCCAGTAATCGATCATGCGCGCCGCGTTCGCGTGCGCGAACCGTCCCACGGATGCTGAACCGCTCATCATCTGCCATCTCCGCGTCGCGCGCCGGCCGGCCCCGGCGGGCCACCTCACCGGCGCGCGACCAAAAGGACGCCATCGTTGCCGATCGCGCTCGGCTTCCTCGCGAAATGGGCCCGCAGCTCGCCTGCGAGCCGCCTCTTCATGAGCTCCGCCGCCGGGTGCCGGTCGTACCAGAACCGCTGAAGGACCTCCGCGGCGCTCGCTATCCTCTCCTCGAGATCGGCCTCCTCGCAGCGGAGCTCGACGTTGACCCTCGTCATCTCGATGCTCCTGAAGCCGCGGCCGAAGAGCACCTCCGCGGCCGTCGCGAGCAGGTACCCCTGATGATCGGCCGCGTCGCCCGCCGCGGCGCAGCAGTTCCTGTTCAGCAGGCCGATCATCTCGTTGTCGGGGGCCCCCTGCACGATCACGATCCTCGACCCGCGCTTGTCGCACACCCGGATCATCTCCTCCACGGCCCTCACGACATCATCGACGTAGTGAAGCACCCAGGTCGATACCACTCCATCGAACGAGTCCTCCTCGATCGGCAGGCGCTCGGCCTTGCCGCGCAGCACGCGGATCCTGTGGCCCGCTCGCCCCTCCCCGATCGCGGACGCGCTCGCCGCGTCGGGCTCGACGGTCGTGCACCCGCCGAGCGCCTCCGCGATGCGCCGCACGACCACCCCGGTTCCCCCGCCGATATCCAGGATCCTCGTGCAGCCCTCCAGCCGGTCGAGGATCGGCGGGATGTCGTTGCGGACGAACCGGCGCGACGCGAGGGCCCACGCCTGGTGGGTCAGCCGATGCGGCCGGCGGGGGAGCGCGGGCATCGCCTCCGGCGCACCGCAGAGAGGATAGCGGCTGACGTCGAACCGGATCATGGCCCCTCCTGCCGGCGTCAGGACGCGCGGCCCCGCGCTCGGATCTCGTGGATGACGTGCGCGTGAGGCCCGTCGTCGTCGCGGCGCACGATCCGGGACGTGTACCCGAGCCGCGCCGCGATCGCGCCCGGGTCGTTCTCGGCTCCCGCCATCTGCGAGAAGGGCATGAGAATGACGGAATCGCGCGCGACGAAGCCCCTCGCCTGGATCAAGAACCTCTCGATGATGGCGCGGCCGCCGTCACGCCTCATGCCGAACACGCCTCGCGGCGCCGTGCTCGGATAGAAGGGCTGATTGAACACGATGAGATCGAACGTCGTGGAAGGATCGATCGACGAAAACAGATCGCTCTCCACCGCGCGGACCCGGAGCGGCGGGTTCCTCGCCACGTTCGCTCTCGTGCACGCGATGGCCGGCGGATGCTTGTCCACCGCCCAGACCTCTCTGGCTCCGTTCTTGCTCAGCACCAGGGCGAGGTACCCCGAGCCGCAGCCCATATCGAGGGCGCGACGAGGCGTGTACCGCCCGAGGACGGCCGCGAGCCGGCGCGGCGAGTAGCCCAGGTCGGGAGGAAAGACGTCTTCTGCGACCCAGATCCGAAGTCCGTCGACGTCGATCGCGTACGGCTGCCGGCGGCGGATCGCGCGGAGCTCCGCGTCGCGTCGAGTGTGTTCGCTCGACAACATGCCTCATCCATATAAGTACGAGATGCGCCGCAACAAGAGAGAATGAGCGACTTCGCGCCTGCGGGAGGGCGATTGTCGATGGCGGGGTGCGACGTCGTGTCCTGGTCGGTCCCTCAGGACAGACGGCGAGTCCTCCTGCTCTGCTCCAGCGCGTAAGCGATCCCGCTCTGCAAGGTCCCCTTGGTCACGATCGCCCCGAAATCGATGTCCAGCGCGACCAGCGTCTGCGCGACGTCGCCGCGAACGCCCGTGATCACCGCCTGCGCGCCGAGCAGCCGGAGGGCGTTCGCCGTGCGGATGAGCGAGGCAGCGACGCCGGTGTCGATCGATTTGACGCCGGTGATGTCGATGATCACGACCTGCGTGCTGTTCGCGTCGACCCCTTGCAGCGCCGTGTGCAGCACCTGCTGGGCGCGCGCCGCGTCCATCGTCCCGATGAGCGGCATGACCATGATGCGATCGGTGATCGGGATGAGCGGCGTGGACAGCTCGGCCAGCCTGTCGTTCTGGACCCGGATGATCTCCTCCTGGAGCGACGCCCGGGTCTGCTCGGAGCGCGCGCGCTCGGCGAGCTCGAGCTCCAGCCGCTCGCCGGCCACGCGCAGCTCCTCGGTGCGGTGCTGCAAGTGCGCGTAGAGCAGCGCGTTCTCCACGGCGATGGCCGCCTGCGACAGGAGCAGCCCGAGGAGCTCGATCCGCGCCGCCGTGAAGGCGTTGCTGACGGCGTTGTTCTCCAGGTAAAGCACGCCCGTGAGCCGGCCCCGGTGGATCATCGACATGCAGAGGACCGACCGCGGGCGGCTCGCGGCGATGTACGGGTCGGCCGCGAAGCGCGCGTCCTCGGTCGCGTCGCCCAGGACGACCGGCTCCCGGGTCCGGGCGACGTACTGCACGACCGAGGCGGCGATCTCGGCGCTGTCCTCGACGGGCGTCGTCATGCCCGTGCGGACCGCGTCGGGATCGACGGTCGCGAGCGCCTCGACCACGAGCCGCTCGCCGCGATCGAGGACGAGCGCGCCCCGCTGCGCCCCCGCGTTCTCCACGGCGATCCGCATCAGCTGCTCCAGCACGTTGTCGAGCTCGACCTCGCCGGCGATCACCTGCGCCGCGCGGATCATCGCCGTCACGTCGAGCACCCCTTTGCGCCCGGTATTGGCGGTCGAGGAGCTCGACGCCGTGAAGGACACCGGCGCGTCCGCGCGGCCCGAGCCGACCGCGGGCTGGAGGGCGAGCGCTGGATACCTGTCCACGAGGGCCTGCGCCTTGGCCGTGGCCCCCCAGCGGACATACCCGTAACACGCGCTCGCCAGGTAGAACCGCGCCGTCTTGCGCCTGCCCTTCGCGAGGTGGAACTTCGCGCAAAGCTCGCTCGCGAGCGCCTCGTCCCGGACGAACCCGCTCTCTTGCGCGGCCTCGATCGCCTCTTCATAGCGCGCCATCGCCCCGAGCTCGTCGCCGGACGCACGGGAGCGCTCGGCGGCGACCAGGAGGTGCTTGTGCCGGTAGTTCTCCGGGCAGCTCTCCGCCCAGCGCCCGAGCCGCGCGTGATGCTCCTCGAGCATCGCCGCGCCCCGCGCCGGCCCCTCCGGGGCGGCCTCGCCCAGGGCGAGCAGCGTCAAGCAGAGATAGAACGACAGCTCGGTCGTGGAGACATACCCCATGCTGCTCGCGAGGGCCCGCTCGGCCGCGAGCGCCTCCGAGAGCGCGGCGGCGTGCTCCTCGTCCAGGAACAGGAGCTCCAGCTTGACCACGTGATACCAGAAGGCCGTGAACATCGCGCTCGGCGCGCCGAGCGTCGCCACGAGCTCGGCCTCGTCGAGCTCGTCGTCGCTGAGCGACGCCCCGCCGTCGGTGCGCCCCTCGAGGCAGGCGACCATCTGCCTCGCGATGGAGAGGAAGGCCGTCGACAGGGCGTTCTTGGTCCGCTCCATCAGGCCCAGGAATCGGTCGATCTCCTTCCTGACCGACGCGAGCTCGTCGCCGAGGCCGAGGCGGGCCATGACGATCGCGTTGCACGTGTACGAGAGGTAGGCGAAGTCCGCGGACACCATCCCTGCCTCGAACGCGCTCCGGAGGTGCTCGACCGTCTCGCGCAGCGGGGAGAAGAAATGCGCGTAGACGCCGAACGTGAAGTGGATCTTGCAGGCCAGCTCGACGTTGTCGAACCTCCGGTTGAGCTCGATGCCGAGCCGCCCGAACCGCCGCGCCTCGTCGTACCGATCGCGCAGCACCGCCATGTAGAGGCCGTACAGCACGAAGCCGAACGCGGACACCTCCGAGTGCCCGTGCCGGAGCGAGAGGTTGACCTGCTTCGCCGTGACCAGCGCCGCGAGCCGCGCGTCGGTGAGGTACGCCGGCGAGGAGAGGTTCGTCAGGAGCCTCAGGACGATCAGCGCCTCTCGGTCCCGGAGCGCCGGGGCGAAGGCCAGGTCCTCGATCCGCCGGCCCCCCAGGTTGACGGGCACCTCCGCGAGCTCCGCGTCGAGCGCCGCCTGGACCTGCTCCTCGGAGCGAGGCAGCTCGATCCCGAACAGCGCGAGGCCCGCGCGCCCGACGCTGATGCAGTCCGCGACCTTGAACAGGGTGAGGTAGAGGACGATCCGCAGGTCGTGGACCTGCGCTCGCTCCAGGGTGGAGCTCGCGCGGGACAGCAGGAGATCGAAGAGCGACTCGGCGCGATCGAAGTGACCGCACATGTACTCGCACTCGGCGAGCGTCACGGTGAGCGCGAACATCAGCTCGCCGTCGCGGGCCCACGCCTCTTCGCCGAGCAGCGACGCCCCGGCCGCGAGGTAGCCGGCGGCCGCCTGGTGGGCGTTCGCCGCCTTCGCCCTCCTCCCGGCGGCCAGGTTCAGCCTGGCGAGCTCCGCGCGCTCGCCCGGATCGGAGATCAGGTCGGCGGCGAGGTTCATCTGGTGGACCACGGCGAACAGGGCGTCGTCGCGCGGGCTCGCGCCGGCGTTCGAGAGGAGCAGCCTGCCGATCCGGAGGTGCGCCGCCTTCCGGCGCTCGTCGTCGAGCAGCGAGTACGCGGCCTGCTGGACGCGATCGTGCAAGAACCGGTAGGACACGTTGAACCTGGTCGAGGGCACGTCGTCCGCCGCGTCGCCGCGCGAAGAGGCGTGGACGAAGCGGTACTCGGTGCCCGTGGGCTGGATGAGCCCGTCCCGCAGGGCCTCCCAGAGATCGCCGGCCGTGTCCCGGCGCGATCGATCGCAGATCGCCGAGAGCACCTCCAGCTCGAACTCGTGGCCGAGGCACGCCGCGAGCATCAGGGCGCGCTGGGTGTCCGGCGCGAGCCTCTGGAGCTTGCCCGCCATGAGCGCCACCACGTTGTCCGTCATCTGCATCGCCTGGATCGGGGCGAGATCCCATGTCCAGGAGCGGGAGCGCGCGTCGAAGCGCAGGAGATCCTCCTGGCGGAGCGACCTCAGGAACTGGCCCACGAAGAACGGGTTGCCGCGGGTCTTGTCGAAGACGACCTCCGAGAGCGGCGCCGCCTGCTCCGCCGCGCAGTCCAGCGCCTCGGCGACGAGCTGGGCGACGGCGGGCCGCGGGAGCGGCTCGACGGCGATCGCGTGGACGGCGACGCTCGCGCTCCGCAGCGCGTCGACCAACAGGCGCAGCGGGTGGGCCGCGGCGATCTCGCCCTCCCGGGTCGTGCCGACGACCAGGAGATGCGCGGTGCCCGGCCCGGTCATCAGCGCGTGGAGGAGCTTGAGCGAGGCCGCGTCCGCCCACTGGAGGTCCTCGAGCGCGAGCACGACCGGGTGCTCCCGCGTCGCGAACACGCGGAGGAAGTTCTGGAACACCAGGTTGAACCGGTTCTGGGACTCGGTAGGTCCGAGCTCGGCCACGGCCGGCTGCGGGCCGATGACGAGCGCGAGCTCGGGGACGAGGTCGAGGAGCACCTGGCCGTTCGGGCCGAGCGCCTCGAGCAGCCTCGCCTTCCAGAGCTCGAGGGCGCTCGTGCGCTCGGCCAGGAGGCTCCGGACGAGGCTCCGGAGCGCGCTCGCCACGGAGGCATACGGGGTGCTGCGGCCGATCTGCTCGAACGCGCCTTCGATGAAGTACGCGCGGCGGTGCGCGATCGTCTTGTGGAGCTCCTGCACCAGCGCGGATTTGCCCACGCCCGCCTCGCCCGAGACCAGGAGGAGCTCGACCGCGCCCCGGCTCGCGCGGTCGAACGCCGCGAGGAGCGTCGCCGTCTGCTCTTCTCGACCGTAGAGCTTCTGGACGATCCGGAGCTCGCCGACGCGGTCGGAGCGCCCGAGCGCGAACGGCTGGATCTCGCCGGTCGCCTCCAGCTGGCTCAGGCACTCTTCGAGATCGGCCTTGAGCCCGGCGCCGCTCTGGTAGCGCGCCTCGGCGGTCTTGGCGAGGAGCTTCATCACGAGTTCGGAGACGATCTGGGGGAGCTGCGGGCTCACCTCCGCCGGCGGCGCCGGCCTCCTCGCGATATGGTGGTGCACGAGCTCCATCGCGTCGTTCGCCTGGAACGGGAGCACGCCGGTGAGCATCTCGTAGAGGGTGACGCCGAGCGAGTAGAGATCGCTGCGGTGATCGACGACGCGGTTCATCCGCCCGGTCTGCTCGGGCGACATGTACGCGAGCGTCCCCTCCAGCGCCTCCGGCGCCAGCGCGGCCTGGCTCTCGCGCGACAGCCGCGTGGCGATGCCGAAGTCGATCAGCTTGACCTGCATCGTCTCGGGGTCGACGAGGATGTTGTGCGGCTTGATGTCCTTGTGAATGACGTGGCGCTGGTGGACCGAGTCGATGATGTCGGCGACCGACGCCGCGATCCGCAGCGCCGACGCGAGGCTGAGCCGCTGCGACCGCATCATGTCGCTCAGCGACCGCCCGCCGCTGTCCTCCATGATCAGCGCGAGGCCGTTCCCGTGCTTCCCCACCTCGATCACCACGGGGATGCCCGGGACACGGAGGTCCCGCATGAGCGCGTGCTCGTGCCGTATCTTGGCGAGCTCTCGCGGATCCGGGTACTCGCTCTTGAGGAGCTTCACCGCGACAGGCAGCCGATCCGCGTTGCGGTGACCACGGTAAAGAACGGACGTGATGCCCTCGTAGATCTTTTCCGTGGCAGTGTAGTCCTGAAGAATCAGCATGTAATGAGCCCCTCTGGGCCATCGTACAGCAGCCGAACGCTTGAGTTCCACCTGCCCTGTTGAGCAGCCCTGTGTGAAGAGACGACGGAATGAGGTGTGGAGTCGGGCTGCCTCGCTCCCCGCGCGCGCTCGATCTCGTTTGACTGCGACGGTTTCGGGCCGTCCGCTACGAAACTAGCGACGTGCCGCGTGAATCGCCTTACCATGCGCGCATGTCCAGCAAGCAACCCGAGCTCCCCCCGGTCCCGCCCGAGGCGAGGACGGGACGGGCGAGCCGCGCCCTCGACGCGCTCGAGAGGGCGGGCAACAAGCTCCCCGACCCGGCCCTGCTCTTCGTCGTGCTCGCCGCCGTGGTCGTGGTCCTGTCTGCGGCGCTCGCGCCGCTCCAGTTCAGCGAGATCGACCCGAGGACGAAGCAGCCGCTCGTCATCCAGAGCCAGCTCTCGGGCAAGGCCGTCACCGAGTTCCTCGCGAGCATGGTCCCAACCTTCACGGGCTTCCATCCGCTCGGCGTGGTGCTCGTGGCCTTGCTCGGCGTCGGGATCGCCGAGCACTCGGGGTTCATCAACGCCGGCCTGAAGAAGCTCCTCGCGGTGACGCCGCGGGCGCTGCTCACGCCGATGCTGATCCTCGTGGCCATCGTCAGCCACACGGCGGCCGACGCGGGCTATGTGCTCGTCATCCCGCTCGGCGCGGTCATCTTCCAAGCCGCGGGCCGGCATCCGCTCGCGGGCATCTCCGCCGCGTTCGCGGGGGTCTCCGGGGGCTTCAGCGCCAACTTCATCCCTTCCAGCCTCGACCCGCTGCTGCAAGGCCTGACCCAGGCCGGCGCCGGGATCCTCGATCCGAAGCGCACCGTCAACCCGCTCTGCAACTGGTTCTTCTGCAGCGCCTCATGCCTGCTGATCGTCGGGCTCGGCTGGTTCATCACCGACCGTGTGATCGAGCCGCGCATCGCCCGCACGCCCGTCGACGCCGCGCCGGAGCAGGAGCCTCGCGGGGCGGACCTCACGCCGCGCGAAGCGCGCGCGCTCTGGGCGGGGCTCGCGGCGATGGCGCTGTGCGTCGCCCTGCTCGTGGCCGCGAGCGCGCCCGCGTCGTCGCCCCTGCGCGCGCCGGGCGGTCAACTGACGATCAGCACGGCGCCGCTCATGAACGCGATCGTGCCGCTCATCTTCCTGTTCTTCTTGATCCCCGGGATCGTCTACGGCTACGCGGCCGGCACGTTCACGAGCCACCGCGACGTGATCGGCGGGATGAGCAAGACGATGGGCACGATGGCCTATTACCTCGTCATGGCCTTCTTCGCCGCGCAGTTCATCTACCTGTTCAACAAGTCGAACCTCGGCGCGCTCGTGGCGCTCAAGGGCGCTGCGGCGCTGCAGGCCATGGCCCTCCCGAGCACCGTGACCATCGTGGGCATCATCGCCCTCACCGCGACGGTGAACCTCTTCATCGGCTCCGCGTCGGCGAAATGGGCGCTGCTCGCGCCGATCTTCGTGCCCATGCTCATGTCGCTCGGCATCTCGCCGGAGCTCACGCAGGCGGCTTACCGCGTCGGCGACTCGACCACCAACATCATCACGCCGCTCATGGTGTATTTCCCCTTGGTGGTGGTCTACTGCCAGAAATACGTGAAAGGCACCGGGATCGGCACGCTCATGGCGCTGATGCTGCCCTACTCCATGACGTTCCTCGTCGCGTGGAGCCTGTTCCTCCTCGCCTACTGGCAGCTCGGGCTCCCCCTCGGGCTCGACGCGCCCTACGTCTACCCCTGAGCCCTTGCGCCCCCGGGCCGCGCGGCCCTCTCCGCCGCGCGCGCGCCGCGGAGAGGGCGCAGCCAGGCGCACCCACCTCTGCGCCTTCGGTGCGCCTCGGCGCCGCCGAGATTCGACGAACGCGCATCGATTGCGTGCCCGGCGCGACAGATGCGCACGCGATGCGGCCTCAGCCGTAAGAACGACGTGGGCTCGCGTATTTAGCCGACGGCGCGCGATATGCAAGCGCGGACGGTATGCAGGGCCGGACGGCAAAGCGAGGAGGGTGTTGGTATGAGCTCAATGCATCGCGGTGCGGCAACGAACGCTGTCGTGGTGTCCTCGACGCCCCTCCTGACCGGCGGCGGGTCGGTCGTTCCTAACGCAACGGGGTGTGCGCCCGCCGACAAGGATGCCGAGCCGCCACCCTCGGTCGCGCGCGCGCTGACCGCCGCAGCGGAGGCGCAAGGCGCTGAGCGCTCGGAATCCTGGGAGCTGTGCGGCGCGCTGCTCGCCCTCGCCACCGGGTGGCTCGCCTGGTCGCTGCCCGCGCCGAACCCGCGCGACGTCCTGCTCGTCGCGCTCTGCTTGACGCTCGTCACGCTCGAGTACCGCCGCGCCGGGGCGCGGTTCCGCAAGGCGATCGCCGCGGCCGCGGGGGCCCGCGGGATGACGGCCAGCGAGGCGGCGCGCGAGGCGCGGCGGCTCGACGCGGCCTTCCGCACGGCCCGCGCGGCGGGGCAGCCCGCGGCGGGCGCTGACGCGGAGCGCCGCTGAGCGGCCGCGCCCGCCAGCTATCCGCACCGCGGGCGCCAGCCGCCCCCCACGTCGCGCTCGCGGAACTCGGCGCGCAGCTCGCTGCGCGCGTCGACCGCGAGCAGCTCGCACGGGTCGAAGTAATGCGACGTCCGGGCCTGCGCGGCGATGGGCGGCAGCGCGCCGGAGAACTCCGGGACCTCGGGGCAGCGATGGTGCCAGAGGGCATAGCGGTCCGGGACCTCGCCGAAGCACAGCACCTCCTTGACCCCGCCGTTGCAGTTCGTGCTCACGACGAGCACCGGACCCGGCAGCGGCGCGAAGCGATGGATCCGAAGGACCACGTCGTGGTGGAACTCGCCCTGCGTCCAGTGCGCCAGGAGCTCGAACTCTCCATGTCGATCGCGGACCTCCTGCAGCAGCGAACCGAGGTCCATCGCATCGGCGAGGGCTTGAACACACGCGTTCCCCATGGCGCACGCTCCTTCACGCAGGCGTTGCTTACGTTGTAGCACAGCGCCCGCTCGGCCGCGGGACGTGGGCCGCGCGCCCCCCTCGCGAGGCGCGCGCAACGGCGGCGCGACACGATTTCACTGAACCTAGGAGCGCGGATGGCCGCCGATCAGGCCTCGCCGCGGCCCCGGCGAGGATCGGCCGCTCGGGCGCGCGGCCGTCGAACGCCGAACGCCGCTGGCCGACACGCCCTCGTTCCGTGAGATACTCGAGCGCGCATGATACCGGGGGAGCGCTTGGGGGCGCGCTACACGATCGAGCGGCAGGCCGGCAAGGGCGGCCTCGGGACCGTCTACCGCGCGCGCGACGTCGAGAGCGGCGCGCCGGTGGCGATCAAGGTGCTGCGGGAGCCGACCGAGGAGAAGCGCAGCCGGTTCGCCCGCGAGGCGCGCGCGCTCGCCGCCCTGTCGCACCCGAGCATCGTCCGGTACGTCGCCCACGGGACGACGCCGGACGGCGAGCTCTACCTCGTGATGGAGTGGCTCGAGGGGGAAGACCTCGGGGCGCGGATCTCCCGGGGCCGGCTGGAGCCGACCGCCGCGCTCAGGCTCCTTCTCCGGGTGGCCGACGGGCTCGCGTTCGCGCACGCGCAGGGCATCGTCCACCGCGACATCAAGCCCCAGAACATCTTCCTCCCGGGCGGCGAGATCGAGCGGGCGACGATCGTCGACTTCGGCCTCGCGCGCCTCGAGGACGCGACGTCGTCGCTGACGCGCACCGGGGCGACGGTGGGCACGCCGTCGTTCATGGCGCCCGAGCAGATCATCGGCGATTGCGAGGTCGACGCCCGCGCGGACATCTACTCGCTCGGGTGCGTCCTGTTCGCCTGCTTGACCGGCCGGCCGCCCTTCGCCGCGCCGCACCCGCTCGCCCTGCTGGCCAGGGTGGTCTTCGAGGAGGCCCCGCGCCCGAGCGCGCTCGTGGCCGGCCTGCCGCGGGAGCTCGACGCCTTCGCGACGCGGCTGCTCGCCAAGCGGCCGGGCGATCGCCCCGCCGCGCGGGCCGCCGTCGACGAGCTGCGCGCGCTCGCCGAGCTCGTCGCCGAGTCGTCCTCGATCACGCCCGCCTCGGTCGCCGGCCTGACGCGCCGCGAGCGGCGCCTCGTCAGCGTCATCCTCGCGTCCGAGGCGCCCGGCGGCGGCCAGCTCCCCGCGAGCGCCGACTCCTGCGAGCTCACCGCCTCGCTCAGCGACTCCCCGCTGCTCAGCACGCTCTTCAACACGTCGCAGGCGCTCCGGCAGGTCGCCGCCCGGCACGGCGCGCAGCTCGAGCTGCTCGGGGACGGCTCCCTCGCGACCGTCCTCGCCGGCTCGGGCTCGCCGACGGATCTCGCCGTGAACGCCGCGCGCTGCGCCCTCGCCCTCCGCGACCTCCTGCCGCACGCGCGCGTGGCGCTCACGACCGGCTGGGACGAGCTCGAGAAGACGCAGCCGATGGGGCAGGTCATCGACCGCGCCAGCGCGCTGCTCGCGGCGAGCTCGGCCGGCGCGGCCCCCGTCCTCCTCGACCGGATGACCGCGGATCTCCTCGGCGAGCGCTTCGACGTGTCCCTCGACGGCGCGGGGCTCGCGCTCGTCGGCGAGCGCGAGCCCGCGGACGAGGCGCGCAAGCTGCTCGGCAAGCCGACGCGGTGCGCCGGGCGCGAGCGCGAGCTGCTCCTCCTCCAGGCGACGTTCGACGAGTGCGTGGCCGAGTCCGAGGCCCGCGCGGTGCTGGTCACGGCCGAGGCCGGGGTGGGCAAGTCGCGCCTGCGCCACGAGCTGATGCGGCGCCTCGCCGCCCGCGGCGAGCCGTTCGAGCTGTGGATCGCGCGCGGCGACCCGATGCGGGAGGGCGCGCCGTTCGGCATGCTCGGCCAGGTCGTGCGGCGCGCCGCGCGGCTGCTCGACGGCGAGCCGCTCGACGCGCGGCGGCAGAAGCTCGCCGCGCGCGTCGCGCTGACCGTCGCCGAGCCGCTGCGGCGGCAGGTCGCCGAGTTCCTGGGCGAGATGGCGGGCACGCCCTTTCCGGCGGACGACAGCGTGCTGCTCCGGTCGGCGCGGCAGGACGCCAAGCTCATGGGCGACCAGATGCAGGCGGCGTGGGTGGAGCTCGTGCGCGCCGAGTGCCGCGCGCGGCCGCTGCTGCTCGTGCTGGAGGACCTGCACTGGGGCGACCGGCCCACGGTCGAGTACGTCGACGCGGCGCTCCGGCTCCTCGAGGGCGAGCGGCTCATGGTCCTGGCGCTCGCGCGCCCCGAGGTGCGCGAGGCCTTTCCGGCCCTGTGGAGCAAGCGGGCGCTGACGGATCTGCGGCTCACGGCGCTGCCGCGGAAGACGTGCGAAAAGCTCGTCAGCGAGGCGCTCGGGGGGCTCGACGCCGAGGACGTCGCCCGCATCGTCGACCGCTCGGGCGGCAACGCGTTCTTCCTCGAGGAGCTCGTGCGCGCCGCGGCGGACGGCCACGTCGGCGGCGTCCCGGAGACGGTGCTCGCGATGACGCAGTCGCGCCTGGAGGGGCTGGCGCCGGACGCGCGGCGGGCGCTGCGCGCGGGCAGCGTGTTCGGGGGCGCGTTCTGGCGCGGCGCGGCGCGCGCGCTGCTCGGCCCCGAGGCGGACGAGGCGCTCCTCGACGACTGCCTGGCGGAGCTCGCGCGCAGCGAGCTCATCTCCCGCCTGCACGAGTCGACGTTCCATGGCGAGGTGGAGTTCGCCTTCCGGCACGCGCTCGTGCGCGAGGCTGCCTACGAGATGCTGACCGACGAGGACCGGCGGCTCGGCCACCGCCTCGCGGGCGCGTGGCTCGCCCAGGCCGGCGAGACCGACGCGATGGTCCTGGCCACGCACTTCGAGCGCGGCGGCGATCTGGAGCGCGCGATCGGGTGCTACCGGCGGGCGGCCGAACAGGCGCTCGGGGGGAACGACTACGCGGCGGCGCTCCAGCGCGCCGAGCGCGCGGTCGCGTGCGGCGCGGCCGGCGAGGCGCTCGGCGAGCTCGAGACGATCCGGGCGGAGGCGTGCCGCTTCCGGGGCGAGAGCGCGGCGGCCGAGCAGCACGCGACGGCGGCGATGCGGGCGCTGCCCGAGGGGAGCGCGTGGTGGAGCCGCGCGACGGGGGTGGCGCTCTGGACCTTCCAGATGGCGGGGCGCGCCGCGGCGGTCATCGCGCTCGCCAGGCAGTTGTGCGCGCGGTGGTCGGAGGAGACGGTGACCGGGCCCGTGCTCATCTCCATGGCGCAGGCGGCGCTGGCCCTGCACTATATGATGGGCCAGAGCGACGAGACCGAGGCGCTCTGCCGCCGGATCGACGCGACCTTCGAGCGCTTCCGGCACGACCCGACCGTGGCCGCGCCGGTCCTGCGGCTGCGCACGCACCTCGCGATCGTGGCCGGGGACGTCGGCACCGCGCGTGAGCTCGGGGAAGCGACGGTGAGCTGCTACGAGGCGGCGGGCGACATGCGCAACGCCTGCATCGCGCGCGGCAACGCCGGTCATTTCTGCAACGAGATCGGCGCGTACGCCGAGGCCGTGCACCTGCTCCGCGCCTCGCTTGCCGACACGGAGCGGCTCGGCATGCCGCACATGGCGGCCTTCGTGAAGGAGAACCTCGGCCGCACGCTCGTCCACCTCGGCGCTCTCGACGAGGGGCGCGCTCTGCTGGACGACTCGCTGCGCTCGTTCGTGGCGTCGGGCGACCGGCGCATGGAGGGCGGCACCTACGTCTACCTCGCGGAGGCGTCCCGCCTGGCGGGGGATCTCGCCCGCGCCGAGGCGGAGGCGCGCCGCGGCTGCGAGCTGCTCGCCGAGTGTCCGCCGCTCATGCCGTGCGCCCTGGGCACGCTCGCGGGGGTGCTGCTCGCCGCGGGGCGCGCCGAAGGGGCGCGCGAGGCGGCGGACAGGGCCGCAGAGCTCGCCGCCCCCATCATCGCCTCGCAGGGCCACCTCGAGGAGGGCGAGTCGCAGATCTACCTGGTGCGCGCGGAGGCCCTCGCGGCGTGCGGCGCGCACGGGGAGGCTCGCCGCGCGATCGCGATCGCCCGCGACCGGCTGCTGGAGCGCGCGGCGAAGATCGCGAACGCCGCGTGGCGGGCGAGCTTCCTGGCCAACGTGCCCGAGAACGCCCGCACGCTCGCGCTCGCCCGCGCGTGGCTGGACGAGCAGGACGGCGCGCCGCCCGGGTAGGCGCCGCGCCCTCGCGCCCTACGCGGCGAACGCCGCGGCGTGCTCCCTCGCCCATTGCGCGAACGTGCGGGCCGGCCGCCCGGTCACCCGCTCGACGGTCGGGTCGACGGTGTAGCCGATTTCCGGCGTATTTCCGTAGATTTCCACGAAGAACTCGATGGCCTCGGGCGGGAATCCCGCCGCCGCCCACCGCTCGCGCGCCTGCTGCTCGGTCAGCTCGACGAGCCGGATCTCGCGCCCGGCGGCGGCGGCGAGCGCCTCGATCTTCTGGCGCACGCTGAGCACCTCCGGCCCGGTGAGGGTGTATGTCTTGCCCGCGTGGCCCTCCTGGGTCAGCGCCGCGACCGCGACCGCGGCGATGTCGGCCTCGTGGACCACCGCGCTCAGCCGGTCGCAGAACGGCTCGCGCACCACCCCCTCGCTGCGGATCGAGGCCGCCCATTCGAGGTGATTGGCCATGAACTCCACCGGCTGAAGGAACGTCCCGTCGATGCCGCCGGCGGCGACCGCCGCGTCGAGCGGGGTGGGCGAGCCGCCGAGCAGCACCGTGATCCGCCGCACCCCGGCCTGCCTGGCGAGCGCGACGATCTGCTCCCCGGTCTGCAGCGGCGCGCAATCGTCGCCGCCGAAGTTGATGAGGTGGAGCGCCTCGACGCCCGAAAGGGCCGCCGCGAACGTCTCGGGCGCGGTCAGATCGCCGGCCACCGCCTCGACGCCGGCGGGGAGCTTCGCCCTGCCCGGATTGCGGCTCAAGGCGCGGACGTGGTGACCGCCCTCGGCGAGCTGCTGCACGATCTCGCGGCCGACGGTTCCGGTCGCGCCTGTGACGAGGATCTTCATATTTTTCCTGTACCTCTGGAAACGCCACCGGGGTTCCGGCGGCCTGTCGATGGTGGTGCGCGTCGTGCGCGTCGAGCGCGGGGTCTCGAAGCCGGGATCCCGTGCCCGAAGCGGGCGAGCGGCGTCCGGCTCGCCGCGAGTGCCTCGACGGCGGCGCGCACCCGAGAGCCTGCGCCATCCCTCCTGACAGACCGTGGCAGCAGCGCGCGGGGCGCGATCGCGCCGCGCCGGCCTCACGCCGGGGCGCTGCCCTCGCGCTCCCAGGCCTGACGCCACTCCTTCGTCAGCGTCCGGCGCGGCTTGCCGTAGGGCTGCGCGGTGAGCGCGACGCGCTCGATGCGGTCGGCGCGGAAGTGCCGGAACGACGCGCGCAGGCAGCACCACGCGGCGACGATCTGCTTGCCGTCGTAGTACGCGATCTGCACCGGCCAGACGTCGCGCTCGGTGGTGCTCCCGGACTCGCTCTGGTAGCGCATCGCGAGCGCGCGCTCCTTGCGCATCGCCTGGCGCACGAGGCCGAGCACGGGCTGCGGCGCGTCGCCGGGCCCGTGGAGGACGACGGGCCAGAGCCCCGTGTCGTCGATGCGGCCGCGGAGGTCGTCCGGCGAGGCCGCCGCGATCTTGGCCACCGCGTTCTCCGCGGCGCCCGCGAGGCCCTCGTCGGCCTGCGCGCCGACCCAGCGCGCGCCGAGCACGAGCGCCTCGAGCTCCTCCGCGGTGAACATCAGCGGCGGCAGGAAGAACCCGGGCCGCAGCACGTAGCCGACGCCCGCCTCGCCGTCGATCGGCGCGCCGAGCCGGATCAGCGTCTGTACGTCGCGGTAAATCGTGCGCACCGAGACGCCCTGCTCCTCCGCGAGCTGCGCCGCGGTGACCGGACGCCGGTGGCGCCGGAGCGCGTCCATGAGCGCGAAGAGGCGCTCGGTCCTGTCCATCGCCGCCGACGATCGCAGGGCGCGCGGCCCGTGTCGAGCGCCGGCGCCGCGACGGCGCGCCGCTCCCGCCTCCGGGCGCGCGGCTGAAGGACCGCGACGTCCCGGCTACCCTACCCCGCAGCAATGTTCGATGTCGTGCCGCATCGCCCGGGCTCGTTCGCGGTTGAAAGAGAGAGAGGGAGCCACAGAGGGCACAGAGGACATAGAGGCGAGAAAGAGCCCCCCTCTCACGCCCTTTTATCTTTCCTTTTTGCGCCTTTGCGCCTTTGCTCCTTTGCGTTGAACTCTCCCCCACGAGCTCGAAGTTTTCAGCCCAGCAAAACACATAAAGCGATCCAGCAAACCATGGATGCCCGCCGCGCGGCCTGCGACGCGCCGGCGAGCCCGCAGGGAGCTGCCTACCATGCACCACAAATTCAGCGGCTCCGCCGATCTTCACAGCGCCATGGTCCCGTGAGCGCGAGCGCTCGACACGCGCTGTCCTCACCGCGGACTCCCGCGCTTGCGTCCGAGAGACGCGCCGCGTACCGTCGTCAGTTCGAGAGCCCTCCGCGGCGGTGAAGGCGCGCGGGCCAGCCGAGATCACGCCGTGCAATCGCCCTGGCCCCTCCCGATCGTCGCCCTGACGCCGGCCTCCTGCGGGGCCGTGCTGTGGCGCATGCAGGGCGCAGAGCGGCTCACCGTCATCGTCAAAGCCACGTTCGCCCTCGTCCACGACCGGCACGCGGAGCTCGCCGCCCCGGCGCCGCTGGTCCGCTCCGACCAGCTGCGAGAGGGGCGCGGCAGCCTGGAGGAGGCGTGTGAGACAGCGCCCTACCTGCCGGGCGCCGGGGTCCTCGTGCGCGGACACGCGGCCGCGCCCGCGGGGACGACCGCGACGGCGCTCTCGGTGCGGGTCGCGCTCTTCCGCGACGATCGCTGGGTCCTCAACAAGGAGCTCCACGTCTACGGCGAATTCACGCCACATGCGCCGAGCCCGCGCCCCTTCAGCCTCGTGCCGCTCGTGTACGAGCGCGCCTACGGCGGCCCGCACCTCGACGCGAACCCCGTGGGCGTACCCCCAGGGGCCGCGCTGCCGAGCATCTTCGATCCGGCCGACCCGACGCGGCCCGCGGGCTTCGGGCCCATCGCGGGGCACTGGGCGCCGAGGAGAGCGCTCCTCTCGCGCGGCGAGGCGCCCGATCCCCTGGCGCCGGACCTCGATGGGAGCTTCGACTTTCGCTACTTCCACGCCGCCCCCGCGGACCAGCAGATCGAGCGCCTCCGCGGCGACGAGTGGATCTTCCTCCAGGGGCTGCACCCCCGCGCGCCGTGGATCCGGTCCAGGCTGCCGTCGGCGCGCGCGCTCGCGCGGCTGCATCGGACCGGGCCGGGCGGCGACGACCCGGGGCAGCCGATCGAGCTCGTCGCCGACACGCTGACCATCGATGCGGATCGCCTGCTCTGCTCCCTGATCTGGCGAGGGAACGTCGCCCTCCTGCCGGGCGACCTGCCGGCCCGGATGCGGGTGGTCGCAGGCGTCGCGATGCCCGGCCGGCCCCTCGCCTGGCCTTCGGCCGCGGCGGAGCCCGCCTCGTCGCGCCCGTGGCCCCCGGCGGCCGGGCCGGCGTGTCCGGCGCCCGCCCTCGCCGGGGACGGGACGGGGGCCGAGCGGCGGCCGGCGCCCGACGGCGAGGGCAGGCCCGCGGCCGGCGCGCGCGGCCCGGCGGCGGGCATCGATCTGCGGCTCGCGCCTGTCGCGATCGTGGATCCGGGGGGTGCGCTGGCCGCGCGGGGGGCGGAGCTGCCGGCGGGGCACTGGAGCGCCGTCACGCAGCAGGTGACGCACCTGCATGCGCTGGCCCCGCTGCCCTTCTCGCAGCGGCAGGAGCCGCACTGGAGCGCCGTCACGCAGCAGGTGGCGCCGCTGCAGCCGCCGCCTCCCCTGCCCTTCGCGCCCGCGCCCGAGCCGCCGCCGCGCCCCGAGCCTGCCCCGGGCTCCGTGCCGTTCGCGATGCCCTTCGCCGCTTCGGGGCCCCACGCCGCGCCGCCCGCGCCGCCGCCCCGGGTGCAGCCGCCGCTCGCCGGGCTCGACGAGACGCACCCCGTCATCGCCCCGCCGCCTTCGCAAGCGCAGCCGTGGCCCGCGCCGGTCCACGAAACCGGCCCCGCAGCGGACGAGACACGCTCTCCGGACGCCGCGGCGCCCGCGGCCGAGACGCCCGCACCCGCCATCGCCACCGCGCCGGGCGAAGCGGCTCCCGCCGACATCGCGCCCCCTGACGCCCCCTCGGCCCCCTCTCCTTCGGACGCCTCCCCCGCCGAGCCGCCCTCGCCCGAGCCGCCCCCGCCCGAGCCAGAGGCGCGCGGCATGCGCGCGGCGGTGCTCGCCCGCCTCAAGAGCGGCCAGCCGCTCTACGACCTGGAGCTCGCGGGCGCCGAGCTCGAGGGCATCGACTGGAGCGGCGCCTCCCTCGAGCGCGTCAACCTCGCCGGCGCGACGCTCGCCCGGTGCAACTTCACCTCGGCGCGCCTCGCCAGGGCGAACCTGAGCGGCGCCGACCTCACCGACGCGCGCCTCACCGCCGCCGACCTCACCCGCGCCGATCTCTCCCGCGCCACGCTCGACCGCGCGCAGCTCTCCTCGGCGATCCTCAGGAGCGCTGACCTCACCTCGACGAGAGGCGCGCGCGCGCGCTTCGACGGCGCGTCGCTGGACGGCGCCGACCTGCGGCAGGCGCGCCTCACCGACGCCGTCTTCGACGGGGCCAGCCTCGCCGACGTCAACGCGACCAAGGCGGAGCTCTCCCGATCGAGCTTCGCGAACGCGAGCCTCGCCGGCGCCATCCTCCGCGCGGCGAAGCTCAAGGAGGCGAGCCTCCCCCGCGCCAACGTCGATGGCGCCGACCTGCGCGAAGCGGACCTCGCGGGCGCCAACCTCTATGGAGTCAAGCTCGCAAACGCGAAGTCGAGCGGCGCGATCCTGCGGTCCATCGTCGAAATACCGCCGGAGGGAGACGACATTAACGTTTCTTCACAAGATTGACGCGCGGACTCCTTTACGTCTAGCTCCATAGAACGCGCTCCCTCGGGAACGAAGGCGGAGCATTCACCTCCTCGCACCCTGGAAGAGACACGACCATGAGCGACCTCATCACGTTCTCCTCGAGCATCCTGCAAGGCCCGACGCGCGTCGTCGGCTTTCGCGGCGTGGAGGCGATCTCGCGCCCCTATCGGTTCGAGATCTTCCTGTCGATCCCGAGCGAGGGCGAGGACGACACGGACTTCGCCGAAATGGTCGGGGCCAAGGCCCGGCTCTCGATCGACCGCCAGGACGATGCGAATCCGCCCTACGTGTTCACCGGCGTGCTCGCCGGCGTCGACCTCGTGCACGAGTTCGGCGGCCGCGCGCTCCTGCGGGCGGTGCTCGTGCCGCGGCTCTGGGGGCTCACCCTGTCGAAGCACAGCCGCATCTTCACGAAGAAGACCGTGCCCGAGGTGATCAAGCTCGTCCTCGAGGAGAACGGCATCACGGGGAGCGACGTCGAGCTCAACCTCGGCAGCCACGAGACCGAGGAGCACATCTGCCAGTACCGCGAGAGCGACTTCGACTTCGTGTCGCGCTGGATGGAGCGGGAAGGCATCTTTTACTATTTCGAGCACACCGAGGACGGCGAGAAGCTCGTCCTGTGCGACGACAAGAGCTATCCCGCAGGGGCGCTCAGCGCGCCGGTCCGCTACCACCCGCAGACCGGCGAGGACCGGAGCGCCTCGGCCTCGTTCCGCACCTTCTCCTGCCAGCACGGGGCGCTGCCGTCGCGGGTGAAGCTCAAGGACTACGACTATGTGCGGCCGCAGTTCCCGCTCTCGGGCGCGGCCCCGGTGTCCCAGTACGGCACCGGCGAGATCAGCCTCTATGGCGAGCGCTTCTTCAGCGCCGACGCCGGCAAGCGGCTTGCCCAGCTGCGCGCGGAGGAGTACCTCGCCCGCGAGGCGGTCTATCAGGCCACCGGCTCGCGGCTCCACCTGCGCTCGGGGTACACGTTCGAGCTCGAGGACCACCCGCGCGCGCGGTTCAACACGAAGTACCTCGCGGTCGAGCTGCGCCACCACGGCAACCAGTCCGCGGGGCACAGCGACTTCGAGGAGCTCACCGGGCTCACGCACGAGGAGGTCTATTTCGTCGAGGTCGCGGCCATCCCGGCGTCGACGCAGTTCCGGGCGGAGTCGCGGACGCCGTGGCCGCGCATCTACGGTTACGAGAACGGCACGGTCGACGGCTCCGCGGCGAGCGAGTACGCGCAGATCGACGACCACGGGCGCTACCTCGTCAAGTTCAAGTTCGACGAGGCGAGCCCGCGCGACGGCAGCGGCTCGACGTACGTGCGCATGATGCAGCCGCACGGCGGCGGCGTCGAAGGGTTCCACTTCCCGCTGCGCCGGGGGACCGAGGTCGTGCTGAGCTTCCTCGGCGGCGACCCGGATCGGCCGGTGATCTCCGGCGTGGTGCCCAACGTGCTCACGCCGAGCCCGGTCACGAGCGGCAACCACACGAAGAACGTCATCCAGACCGGCGGCAGGAACCGCCTCGAGCTGGAGGACCAGGCCGGCGCGCAGCGCATCACGCTCTCGACGCCGTACTCGAACACGTACCTGCGCATGGGCGCCCCCAACGACAGCCACGAGCTCATCGCCAAGACCGACGCCAACAGCGTGTGGGACTCCGGGAGCAACTTCGACGTGAACGTCGGCAAGCAGGGCGGCGGCAACTGGTCGGTCAACGTCCGCGACCACGTCACGATGGACATCGAGGCCGGCAACTACATGGCCAAGGCGAACGCGGGGGGCATGGAGTTCTACGCGGCGCAGAAGGTGACCTGGGAGAGCGCCGGCGAGGGCAAGGCCATCCTGGGAGACAAGACCGATCTGATCAAGGGCAACCACACCATCCTGCGCATGGGCGAGTTCCTGGTCTGGACCGGCGGAACGGTGACCACGGCGACGTACGGCGACAGCACGACCTACACGATCGGCAACGTGAAGACGGTGAACTACTCCAACACCGAGGAGACCAAGCAGGGCAATTTCAAGAGCGTCGTCCACGGGAACACGAACGACGAGAAGCACGGTAATTTCAAGACGACGACGAAGGGCTCCGTCGTCTCGCAGACCGTCGGCTCGACGGTCGACACCAAGCTCGGCATGTTCATCTCGGTCGCGGCCGGCTTCGTCTTCGACATGAAGGCCACCGCGAACGTCAACATGTCCCTCGGCGGGGCGTTCGAGCTGAAGGCGGCGTGGAACATGGAGACGACGCTCGGCTTCAAGCTGACGGTGAACGCGGCGGGCTCGAACGAGAACACCCTCGGAACCAAGGTATCGACGAACGCGGGCGTGACGCTCGACATGAAGTACGGCACCACGGTGACGGCCAAGGCGGGGGCAGAGCTCGTGATGGAGAACGCGCGGCTCATCAAGCGGAACATCACCATCGAGTCCCTGCCCACATCCATCCGTTCGCGGGCGCTGTCGCTGCAAAAATCCGGATTTACCGTCATCTGACGGGCGTGACGGGCGCCGAGGCGGAGCAGGGAGCGACACGCGACATGATGAGGAAGCGATCCGGCGCCGGGGACGGCCCGTCGGTGGGAGCGATGCCCGACCTGGCAGGGGCGCGGGAGGCGCTGCGCGGCGCCGACGTGGCGCTGGAAGCGACGCTCCAGCGGGCCCTGTCCGAGGGGCCGGCCGATCCCCGCGCGGCGCTCGCGGACGCCGTCCGGGCGCTGCAGCAGGCCGCGATCCCTGCGCAGAACGGGCCCTCGCGCCGGGGCGGCGGCGCGCCCGCGGCCGGCGCCGGCGGCGCCCTCCGGCGCGAGATCGCCGCAGGCGCGGCGCTCGCGGCGGCGCACCGGGCGACCGAGGCGCCGGCAGATCCAGAGAGCGTGGCCAGGGGGCGCCGCGCGCAGGCGGCCCTCTCGGCCGCGCCCGCCCTGACGGAGCGGCTCGTCCCCGCGGAGGTGCTGGAGGCGCGCGCGCCGCGGGCCGAGCCGTCCCTGCGCGCCGCGGTGGAGCGGGCCGCCGCTGCTGGCGAGTCGCTCGCCCGCCGGGAGCTCCAGGACGCCGACCTGCGCGGCTTGGTCCTGTCGGGGGTCGACCTGAGCGAGGCTTCGCTCGAGGGCGCGAACCTGTCCGGCTGTGATCTCTCCGGGGCGAACCTCGCCGGGGCCGATCTCACCCGCGCCCGGCTGGAGGGCGCCCGGCTCCCGAACGCCAGCCTGCGTGGAGCGCGGCTCGCGGGGGCCCAGGCCAGCGGCGCGGTGCTGAGCGGCGCCGATCTCCGGGGCGCGGTGCTCCAGCGAGCGTGGCTCGAGGGGGCGCGCCTGTCCGGCGCCGATCTGCGCGGCGCCGATCTCTTCGGCGCGATCGCGCGGGGCGCCGATCTCGACGGCGCCCGCGCGGACGCTTTGCTCTTCCCGCACGTCGACCTCACCGGGGCGCGCCTCACGCGCGCGAACCTCGAAGGAGCGGTCTTCTTCCGGTGCGAGGCGGCGGGGGCGGACTTCGCCGAGTCGCTGCTCGAGGGCGCCACGCTCACCGGCGTCCGCGCCGAGCGCGCCAGCTTCCGCAAGGCCCGGGCGCGCGCGCTCCGGGTGGATCCGGCGTCCACGCTTCGCGGCGCCGACCTCTCCGAGGCGGCGCTCGATGGGGCGCGCCTCCGCGGGATCGACCTGGAAGGCGCGCGCCTCGACGGGGCCTCGGCGGACGGCGCCGACCTGCGGGGATCGCGCCTGCGCGACGCGAGCCTCACCGGCCTCGCCGGCCTCGCGATCCTGGATGGAGGCCGACCGTGACGCGCGTCGTGCGGCCCATTCGCCTCTCTCTCAACCAGCGCGTCGTCACGATCCGGCGCGCGCACCA
Organism: Sorangium cellulosum So0157-2; assembly: GCF_000418325.1. GTDB lineage: Bacteria > Myxococcota_A > Polyangia > Polyangiales > Polyangiaceae > Sorangium > Sorangium cellulosum_D. The sequence goes on along the minus strand of NC_021658.1, from coordinate 3,949,039 downwards.
CCTCAGCGTGGGCCTGATCATGTACTTCCCCCTCGAGGCGCCGGAGGTGGCGTTGCCCGAGGTCGGGATGTGGCAGCAGGTCGCCAGGGCGCTGGGCAAGGACGCGATCCTCGACGAGGGGTTGCCCAAGCCGCGGGGCGAGGTCCTCGTCTTCGGCCGGGCGTACGCCCCCGGCGGGAGGCCGCAGCCGGCGTTCTCGGCGCGGCTCCAGGTGGGTCGCGACGAAGCCCCCCTCGTCGACAAGAGCCTCTATGTCATCGGCAAGCGGCGCTGGCAGCGCGGCGGCCCGACCGAGCCCGAGCCCATCACCGAGATGGACCTCGCCTGGGAGAACGCCTTCGGCGGGCCCGACTACCCGCCCAACCCGAAGGGCATGGGGCTCGCTCCCGTCGACGAAGACGGGGCCCGGGTGCACCTGCTCCCGCGCCTCGAGCACCCGCAGCACCTCGTGGCATCGCCCGGCGATCGGCCGCCGCCCGCGTGCTTCGGGGCGCTCGACCCGACGCTCGCCGGGCGCATGGCCAAGATGGGGACCTACGGACCGAAATGGGTCGAGCAGGAGTTCCCCGGCTTCGCGCGGGACCTCGATCCCGAGTACTTCCAGGTGGCCCCCGAAGATCAGCGGCTGCCCGGCTATTTCGAGGGGGGAGAGCCCCTCGTGCTGGAGAACATGCACCCCACGAAGGCGCGCCTCCAGGCCAGGGTGCCCAGCGTCCGCGCGCGCTGCTTCATCCAGCGCGAAGGGGACGCCGCGGCGCGCGGGGACGCGCCCCTGGAGGAGGTCGCGACGCGCCTGGAGACCGTGATCCTCCTCCCCAACGTGGAGCGGGGCGTCGCGATCTTCCGTGGCGTGATCGACGTCGCCGAAGACGACGCGGCGGACCTGGCCGTGCTCCTCATCGCCCTCGATCGCGCCGACGCCCCGAGGCCGGTCGAGCACTACCGCGAGGTGCTCGCGCGGCGGCTCGACAAGGAGAGGGGCCATGTCCACTCCCTGCGCGACAAGGATCTGCTGCCGCAGGCCGATCCGGGCGCGCCGGCCGTCTCCTTCCCGGACGACCGCCTGAGCGACATGGACGAGCTGCTCGCGCGGCGCGGGCACATGGAGCGGCGATCGCGCGCGCGCGCGCAGCGCGAGCTCGATCGAGCGCGCGCGGCGGCGGTGTTGCTCGGCCAGGAGCCGGACGAGGCGCTGCCGGCGGAGCTGCCAGCCGCCCCGGAGCCGCCCGGGCTCGACGAGATGGCCGAGTTCGTGGAGCGCATGGAGGCCGAGGCGAGCGCGCTCGCGAACGAGGCGGAGGCGGAGAGGCTCTCGGCCGAGGAGCAGGCGCGGAGGGCGTGCGCCGACCAGGGCATCGACTTCGACGCGATGGTCGAGAAGGGCCGGCGCGAAGGGGGCGGCCCGCCGACGTTCCGCGCAGCGGAGGAGATCGCGCGCCTCCGCGAGCTCGCGGAGGCGGGCCGCGTGGGGGGCGTTCCGATGGAGGACCTCGAGGCGAAGCTCGCGGATCCGGCCTTCCTCGACGGCCTGCACCGCACCGAGGCGGCGCTGCTCACGTCGTACCGCGCCTCCGCCCACCTGCTCGCGCCCGCCGCGCCGCGGGGCGAGGCGGCCCAGTCCGCCCTCCGCGCGGACGTCGAGCGCGCCCTCGCCGAGGGCGCGTCGCTGGCGCGGCGCGATCTGACCGGCGCCGATCTGCGGGGCCTGCGCCTCGCGGGCGCGGACCTCCGCGAGGCGCTGCTGGAGGGCGCCGATCTCACGGCGTGCGATCTCGCGGGGGCCGAGCTGTCGGGCGCGGTGCTCGCGCGCGCGCGGCTCGAGCGCGCGGTGCTGACCGGCGCCCGGCTCGTCGAGGCGAACCTCGGCGAGGCCGAGCTGGCCGGCGCGATCTTCGAGGGCGCCAGGCTGTCCAGGGCCAACCTCCACAAGGCCCGGCTCGCGGGGGCGCTCCTGTCAAACGCCGACCTCGAGGGCGCAGATCTCTACGAGACGGCCCTCTCGGGCGCGGATCTCCGCGGCGCGAGCGCGGACGACGTGCTCTTTTTCCGGGTCGATCTCTCGGAGGCGCGCTTCGCGGGCGCGAAGCTCCGGAAGGCGACCTTCTTCCAGTGCACGGGCCGGACGATCGATTTCAGCGACGCGCTGCTCGAGCAGGCGACCTTCGTGCAGATGCGCGTGGAAGGCGCGTCTTTCCGGCGGGCCCGCGCGGCGAACCTGCGGCTCGTGCCCGCCTCCGCGCTGCCGGGCGCGGACTTCTCGGGGGCCGAGCTCGCCGCGGCGCACCTGCGCGGCGCCGACCTCGCGGGCGCCAGCTTCGAGGGCGCCGCAGCCGACGAGGCGGATTTCAGCGAGGCGAACCTGCGCGGCGCGCGCCTCGCGTCGCTCCGCGGCAAGGGAGCGCGGTTCATCCGGGCCGATCTGACCGACGCGGACCTCTCGAGCGCCAACCTCATGGACGCCATGCTGCAGAAGGCCAAGCTCGCCGGGGCGAACCTCACGCGGACGAACCTCTTCGCCGCGAACCTCCTCCAGGCCAAGGGGGACGAGCGGACGACCTTCGCCGACGCCCACATCAAGCGCGTGCTCTTCACGAGGCAGGACGGATGAACCGCGACGAATTGACCGAGAGGGTCGAGGCAGGCGAGCCGATCATCGAGGAGAGCCTCGCCGGGCTCGACCTCTCCGGGCTGGACCTGTCGGGGGTCCTCTTCGAGAAGGTCTCGTTCCGGGGCGCGGCGCTCGCGGAGGCCAACCTGGAAGAGTCGGTGCTCAGCGCGTGCGACCTCGCCGGCGTCGACCTCGCCGGCGCCAGGGCGCGCCACAGCGCATGGACCCGGTGCGCGCTGCTCGGCGCCTCGTTTGCCCGCGCCGATCTCCAGTCCGCCGACTTCGTGGAGTGCGACGCGTCGGGCGCCTCGTTCGACGGCGCCGGGCTGACGCTCGGGAACATGGTGAAGGGGCGCGCCGACCGGGCGAGCTTCCGCGCGGCGAACCTCGACCGCTTCGCGTTCGTGGACACCGAGGTGGCAGGGATCGTGCTCGAGGAGGCGAGGCTCCATCAGGCGTGCCTGCTCAACGCCGACCTGTCCACGGCGCGGCTGCGCGGCGCCTCGATGCACATGACGGTGCTCGCCGGGGCGCGCCTGCGCGGGCAGGACCTCTCGGGCATGAACCTGACGATGGCGCAGCTCACGGACGCCGATCTCGCCGGGTGCGACCTGCGGAGCGCCACGCTGATCCAGGCGAATTTCAAGGGCGCAGATCTCACGGCGGCGAAGCTCGACGGCGCGAGCGCCGAACGGGCCATCTTCTTCGGCGCGCGGCTCGCGGGCGCGTCGGCCGCGGCGCTCCGGGCGCGCCAGGCGATCTTCATGGAGGCCGATCTCGAGGCGGCGAACCTCGGCGACGCCGACCTCTACCAGGCCATCTTTCAGCGGGCGAAGTGCCCGCTGGCGAGCCTCCGCGGCGCGGATCTCACCTACGCGGACTTCTCGCACGCGAGCGTCGAGAAGGCCGATTTTTCGCACGCGAAGCTCTTTCGCGCTCGCTTCCACCAGGCGCGGGACGCGGGCGCGGTCTTCACGAGCCGAGCCGCGGCGCTCGGCGACGACCAGGAGCTCCTGGAAGCCGAGCGCTGGACGCCGTGAGGGGATCCTCCTTTATCGACAGCGGGAGACAGACGATGCGAGACAATCTGGCGAGACAACGGATGGAGACCCTCGCGACCCAGGAGGTCGGCGCGGTCATCGGGGCGATGGGCCGGACCTTCCAGGTGCGCGTCGGGTCGGGCGACTACGCGGCGAAGCGCGCGGTGAGCTGCCTCGTCGAGCCGGAGCTCGGCGATCGCGTCCTCGTCGCGCTGCACGACGGGGGGTGCCACGTGCTCGCCGTGCTCGACCGCGAGCGCGAGGCGCCGACGCGCCTCGTGGCCGAGGGGGATCTGCAGGTGAGCACCCCGGGCGGGCGGTTCACGGTCACCGCGGCGGAGGGCGTGAGCATCGTCACGCCGGCCGAGGCGGCCGTGGCCGCGGGCAAGGTGCGGGTCGCCGCCGACGAGGGCTCGCTCGCCCTCGGGGCGCTGACCTACGTCGGCGAGCAGCTCGTCGCGCAGGTGCGCCGGGTGAAGACGGTCGCGCGGTCGGTCGAGTCGGTCGCGGACCGCTGGGTGCAGCGCCTCGACCGGGCGTACCGCTTCATCGCCGAGTCGGAGCAGGTGCGGACGCAGTACTATGAGGTCAAGGCCAAGGCGGCGGTGAACATCAAGGCGGAGGCGACGCTCGTCTCCAGCGGCGAGCTCACCAAGATTGACGGTGGGCAGATCCACCTCGGCTGACAGGAGGCACCGATGTTCGCGAATTCGCAGATGGGAGGCATGGCCCTCGGGGGGCCGGACGTGTGCCTGACGCCTCCGGCGCACCTGCCGGTGCCTTATCCCAACCTGGCGGCGCAGCCGATGGGGGTACCGGCGGTCTACAACGTGCTGCTCACGTGCGCGCCTGCGCACAACATGATGACGCAGGTGCCGCTGACGAACGGCGACAACGCCGGCCTGGAGACGGGCGTCGTCTCGCACACGGTGATGGGCCCCTCGCGCCACGTCACCGCGGCGTTCACGGTGCTCATCGGCGGCGCGCCCGTCACACGCATGACGAGCATCACGATGCAGAACTCCGTCAACGCGCCGGGGCTCAGCATCGTCCCGAGCCAGGTCAAAGTGCTCGTCCTCGCCCCGTAGAGCACCGATCACGTCGCTCGAACGAGAAATGAACCGGCAAGACGCCAAGACGCCAAGACGCCAAGACGCCAAGATAGGATTTTCTCCTCTTGGCGTCTTGGCGATTCGAAGCTCTGCGCTTTTCAGGCAGTTTCAACCCTTCTGTCGCTCTAGGCAGCTTATGAAAGAGCACAACCGGCTTCGTATCGAGCGCCTCGCGGTCCGCTACGCGCGCCGCATCGAGGAGGCGCGCGCGCCGGCGGAGGCCGATTTTCTGAGAGAATTCGATAACTTGCGCGAGCGGGTGCTCCGCCCCCAGATGGAGGAGTTCGCGGCCGAGCTGAGCAAGGCGGGCCACGCGCCGCGCCTCGTGATCGACGAGGGGCACGACACGCCGAGCATCGAGCTCGCCCTCGGCCTGCGCGAGGCCAAGGCGAGCCGCAACGTGGTCGGCTTCTGCGTCATCCGCTGGACCGGCTACCCGCTCCAGATCCTCGCCTACCTCGAGGTCAACCCCACGCCGTTCGATCTGGAGCGGTTCGCCCGCGCCGCGGACGTCGGGCCCGACCGGGTCGAGCAGCTCCTCGTCGAGGCGATCGAGCAGATCATGGTCTGCAATGCGCCCTGAGCGGGGCGGAGCAGCGGAGTCAGCAGGAACGGAGTCCGCGGGAGACGGCGGCGGGCAGAGCTCGGCGCGGAAGCAGAGGCGCGGGGGTCAAGGGCCGGCCGTTGAGCGACACCGGCGGGTTTCGGGGCTATGCTCCGCGGATGAGTATCCAAGAGCTCAGCGCGGCGAACTTCGAGCAGACGGTCGAGTCGAACGACATCGTCCTCATCGACTGGTGGGCGCCCTGGTGCGGCCCCTGCCGGGTCTTCGGTCCCGTCTTCGAGAAGGCGTCCGAGAAGCACGCGGACATCGTGTTCGGGAAGATCAACACCGACGAGCAGCAGGAGCTGGCCCAGGCGTTCGGCATCCGCTCGATCCCGACGCTGTTCATCTTCCGCGAGAAGGTCCTCCTGTTCGCGGAGGCGGGCTCCCTGCCCGCGTCGGCGCTCGATCAGGTGATCGAGAAGGTGCGCTCGCTCGACATGGACGAGGTTCGCGCGAAGATCGCCGAGGAGGAGGCGAAGAGCGCCGCCGACGGAGGCCAGGCCGCCGAGGGGGCCTGAGGGGCGCGCGGCCGCGAGGTGCGCCGGGCGCGCCGGCGGGAAGCGCCGGCGTCCTCCTACCGGGACTGGCGCGCTGATGGGCGCGCCGATCTAGGTGGTGGTCTTGGCGCCGCGGTAGTCGGTGGCCCCGGGGATGGCGGGCAGCCAGGGCACGCGGTGCACGGTCCAGAGCTGGAACGACGGCGGCGGAAGGTCGCCCGGCCGGTCCATCGTGCCGAGGAAGATGTCGAGCTCCCGCGCCCCGTCGCGGCGCCAGAAGAGCGATGAGCCGCAGGTCGCGCAGAACTGGCGGACGGCGAAGCTGGACGACCGGTAGGTCGCGGGGGCGCCGGAGAGCAGCTCGAACTGCTCGTCGGGATAGGTGGCGAACGACGGCATCGGCGCGCCGGTCTGGCGCCGGCACTGGCTGCAGTAGCAAACGTTGACGCTCGCCGGCGCGCCGCGGGCGCGGTAGCGGATCGCGCCGCACAGACAGCCGCCGGTGTGGTGAGCCTCGGTCATGGACGTCGCCTCCTTGCTCCTGGAACTCGCGCTCGCCAGCCTGGCCCCGGCCGGCGCACCGCGCAACCGGCGCGCGGGCGCGGCGCGGCGGCGCGTCACGCAGCGGCCCGGAGCGGCCGGCAGAGCGCGAGGCCGAGGGCGCAGCCGACGGCGTACAGCGCGAAGTCGGCGGGATCGAACCCGCCGTTCGCGCCGAGCAGGAGCCGCCCCGGGGTGGTGCTGCGCGCGGCCCAGAGCCACGGCAGCTCGCTCAGCTGGAGCAGCTCGATCGCGCACGTCGCGGCGAGCACCGCGAGCGCGAGCCGGTGGGTGCGGGCGGAGATCCACACGAGCTGCGCCGCGGCGATCCACACGACCTCATAGAGCACGGCGCCGGCGCTGTTGCGCAGCCAGACCGGACCGCCGTGGAACCGTGCGGCCAGGCCGACGGGAACGACGGCGACGATGAGGAGGGCCAGCGCGAGGCGCTTGCGGGCGGCTTCCGGCATGCGCCGAGCCTAACCGCAGCCTCTCCGCCAGCGCAGCTCCCGGCAACCGGCCGTTTGGAATTGACAAGCAAAATGTGAACGCTCACAATGCGGTCCTCAAGGGCATCTTTGCTTCGCCACGGTCGTGACGGGATGATGCCTGACCGACGCGGAAGCTCGCGCGATGTCCGGCGTGACGCGGGCCATGGGCCGAGTTCCTTACCTCACTGGCCGGTTCGACCGGCTCGGATCTGCACCGTTTGCAGCAGGAGCGACGATGAAGCTTGCGAGGTTTGCCGCCGCCGCGGTGGCCATGGCCCTGGCCGCGGGCATGGGCGCCTGCGACTCCAGCGAGAAGACGGCCGACAAGGGTGGGTCCGGCTCCAAGGCGAGCGCCCTCGTCGGCGTCAGCATGCCGACCAAATCGTCGGAGCGGTGGATCTCCGACGGCAACAACGTCAAGGCGGCGCTGGAGAAGCTGGGCTATCAGGTCCACCTGCAGTACGCGGAGAACGACATCCCGACTCAGGTCAACCAGATCGAGACCCAGATCACCAAGGATGCCAAGCTGCTCATCGTCGCCTCCATCGACGGCACGGCGATCACCACGCAGCTGCAGCAGGCGGCGGACAAGAAGATCCCGGTCATCGCGTACGACCGGCTCATCCGCAACTCGCCGAACGTCGACTACTACGCCACCTTCGACAACTACAAGGTGGGCGTGCAGCAGGCCACTTCGCTCCTCGTGGGCCTCGGGTTGAAGAAGGAGGACGGCTCCGACGGCGCCGCCCAGGGTCCGTTCAACATCGAGCTGTTCGCCGGCTCGCCCGACGACAACAACGCGACCTTCTTCTTCAACGGGGCCATGGACACGCTCAAGCCCTACATCGACAAGGGCACGCTCGTCGTCAAGAGCGGTCAGAAGGACTTCAAGACCGTGGCCATCCTCCGGTGGGACCCGGCGACCGCGCAGAAGCGCATGGAGGATCTGCTCACCGCGACGTACACCGGCGGCGCGAAGGTCGACGGCGTGCTGTCGCCCTACGACGGGCTGTCCATCGGCATCCTGTCGGCGCTGAAGAGCAACGGCTACGGCGCCGGCGGCCAGAAGTACCCGATCGTCACCGGGCAGGACGCCGAGAAGGCGTCGGTCAAGTCGATCATCGCCGGCGAGCAGTTCGCCACCATCTTCAAGGACACTCGCCAGCTGGCGGAGGTCACCGTGAAGATGGCCGACGCCGTGCTCAAGGCCGGCAAGCCCGAGGTGAACAACACAAAGGATTACGACAACGGCAAGAAGGTCGTGCCGTCGTACCTGCTCGAGCCGGTCATCGTGTACAAGAGCAACTACAAGAAGGTGCTGATCGACAGCGGCTACTACAAGGAGGACGAGCTCAAGTAGCCGCGCCGCAGCGCCGGCCGCGCGGGGCCGGCCGGCGGCGATCGCGCCGCGCGACGCCGGCCGGCGCGCCGCCCGAGACCGCCGGCCGGGCCGGCGCCGCCCGGCTCGCGCGCGCGACCCCCTCAAGGAGGCAGACCGGGATGGCCGACGACGCGATCCTCGAGATGCACGGAATCACCAAGACGTTCCCGGGTGTCAAGGCGTTGCAGGACGTCAGCCTGTCGGTGCGCCGCGGCGAGATCCACGCGATCTGCGGCGAGAACGGCGCCGGCAAGTCCACCCTGATGAAGGTGCTCTCGGGCGTCTACCCGCACGGCTCGTACGCGGGTGAGATCTACTTCAGCGGCGAGCTCTGCAAGTTCTCCGGCGTGCGGGACAGCGAGAAGCGCGGCATCGTGATCATTCACCAGGAGTTCGCGCTGAGCCCCCACCTGTCCATCGCCGAGAACATCTTCCTCGGCAACGAGCGGGTCCACCGCGGGCTGATCGACTGGAACCGCACAAACGCAGAGGCCGAAGCCCTCCTCGCCCGGGTCGGGCTGCCGGAGAACCCGGTGACGCCCGTGATGGACATCGGCGTGGGCAAGCAGCAGCTGGTCGAGATCGCCAAGGCGCTGTCGAAGCGGGTCCGGCTGCTCATCCTCGACGAGCCGACCGCCGCCCTCAACGACGACGACTCCGCGCATCTGCTCGACCTGATCCGGGGGCTGCGCGACGACGGCATCACCTGCGTGATCATCTCCCACAAGCTGAACGAGATCGAGGCCATCGCCGATTCGACGACGATCCTGCGTGACGGGCGGACGGTCGAGACGCTGGACATGAAGAGCGGTCGGGTGACCGAGGACCGGATCATCGCCGGCATGGTCGGCCGGGATCTGGAGCACCGCTTCCCGCCGCACGAGCCCAAGATCGGCCCCGAGGTGCTGCGGATCGAGGACTGGACCGTGCACGACCCGATCCGGCACGGGCGGGTGGTGGTGTCGGGCGCGAACCTCACGCTGCGCGCCGGCGAGATCGTCGGGCTGGCCGGCCTGATGGGCGCGGGCCGCACCGAGCTGGCGATGAGCGTGTTCGGGGGCAGCTACGGCATCCGCGCCGGCGGGCGGATGTTCAAGGACGGCCGCGAGATCCGCCTGCGCACGGTGAGCGACGCGATCGACCAGGGCATCGCGTACGCGACCGAGGACCGGAAGGCCTATGGCCTGAACCTGATCGAGGACATCAAGCGCAACGTCTCGGCGGCCGCCCTGCGGAGGCTCGCCGAGCTCGGCTGGGTCGACGACAACGAGGAGTACCGCGTCGCCGACGACTACCGCAAGCGGCTGAACATCAAGGCCCCCAGCGTGCTCACGGTCACAGGCACGCTGAGCGGCGGCAACCAGCAGAAGGTCGTCCTGGCCAAGTGGATGTTCGCGGACCCCGACGTGCTGATCCTGGACGAGCCCACCCGCGGCATCGACGTCGGCGCCAAATACGAGATCTACACGTTCATCAACGCGCTCGCCGACCAGGGCAAGGCGATCCTGGTCATCTCGTCGGAGCTGCCCGAGCTGCTCGGCATCTGCGACCGGATCTACGCCATGTCGGCCGGACGGATCACCGGTCAGCTCGCCCGCGCCGACGCCACCCCGGAACGGCTGATGCAATACATGACCAAGGCAAAGGAGTAGCGGCGAGATGGCCAGCGTCGCGCCCACCGGCAGCACGGCCCCCACCAGCAAGGCCCTGCCCGCCGACATGCAGTCACCTCCCGAGCGGCCGCTGAGCCACCGGTTCTCGATCAACCTGCGGCAGAGCGGCATCTACGTCGCCTTCGCGCTGATCGTCGCGCTGTTCACGGGCCTGACCGGCGGTCAGCTGCTGGCGCCCCAGAACATCTCGAACATCATGGTCCAGAACTCGTACATCCTGATTCTGGCCATCGGGATGATCTTGATCATCATCGCCGGCCACGTCGACCTGTCGGCCGGGTCGGTCGTGGCGGCGACCGGCGCGGTCGCGGCCGTGCTGATGGTCGAGAACCACGTGCCCTGGCCGCTGGCGGCCGGCATCACCGTCGTCGTGGGCGCCCTGATCGGCGCCTGGCAGGGCTTCTGGGTCGCCTACTTCCGCATCCCGGCGTTCATCGTGACGCTCGCCGGCATGCTCCTGTTCCGCGCCGTGACCCTCACGATCCTGGGCAACCAGGGCATCGGCCCGTTCCCGGACGAGGTGCGCACGCTGGCCAACGGCTTCACCGAGGGGTACCTGGGCAACGTTCGCCTCGGGGCGCTCGGCGGGGCCGACGTGGTCACGCTGCTCGTCGGGGTGGCCAGCGTCGCCGGCATCGTGGCCACCCAGTGGCGCGCCCGGGCCGCCCGGCTCCGCTACAAGCAGCAAGTGGATGCGCTGCCGGTGCTCGTCGCGAAGCTCGCCGCCGCGTCGGCCGTGGTGCTGTTCGTCCTCGTGCAGCTGGCCCGGTTCAAGAACCTGCCGTGGGTGCTGATCCTGCTGACCGCCCTTGCGCTGGGCTACACGCTGATGACCAACCGGACGATCTTCGGCCGCCACATCTACGCGGTGGGCGGCAACGTGCACGCCGCGATGCTGTCCGGGATCAAGGTCAGTTGGGTCACCTTCTGGATCTTCGTGAACATGGGCGTGCTCGCCGCGGTCGCGGGGATCATCTTCGCCGGCCGGCTGAACCAGGCGGGCCCGACCGCGGGGATCAACTTCGAGCTGGACGCGATCGCCGCGGCCTTCATCGGAGGCGCCGCCGTGCAGGGCGGCGTCGGCAAGGTGGCCGGCGCGATCACCGGCGGTCTGATCATGGGCGTGATCAACAACGGCATGTCGCTGATCGGCGCCCCGTCCGAGCGGGTGATGCTGGTCAAGGGCCTGGTGCTGCTCGCCGCGGTGGCCTTCGACGTGTGGTCGAAGCGACGCGCCGGGGCGACCCGCTGATCGCCCGCGCCCCGCTTCACCCCGTCACGCGCCGCCGCGCGCGGGGCGGAGCGCGAGCGGCGCCGTGCCGGTGAGCAGCCCCGCCGCGAGGGCGACCACGCCGCCGAAGCCGACGCAGGCGCAGCCGAGGGCGCCCGTCAGCGCGGCGACGCCGCACGCCGAGGCCCAGGAGGCCCCGAGCCGGTCCGACCGGCGGAGCGCGCGCGAGAGCAGCACGCCGGCGGCGACCCCGCCCGCCAGGCAGGCCGGGACGCAGATGGAGACGCACCCCTCCGGCGTGCAGAGGTGACCGTAGACGCGCGCGGCGTGCGCCGCCGCGAAGGGCACGAGCCCCGCCGCGACGCCCGGGAGCACGCCCCGCCCGAGCTCGCGCCCCCGCCACGAGAGCAGCGCCGCGGCGACGTAGAGCGCCGCGCCGATGATCGCGGTGGTGAGCGGGCGGTCGCTCATCAGCGCGGCGACGAGCGCCACGGCGAGCGTCGGGGCCGCCGCCCAGGCCGCCCGTCGCGCCCGCCCGCGCTCGTAGGCTCGATAGGCCCTCTCCTTCAGGCCGGCGAGCGCCTCAGGTTCCATAGATCCTCCTCCACGCCTCCCGGAGGCGGGAAAATGCGCGCTCGCGGCGCTTGCGGAACGCCGCGCCCGAGACCGTTGGATCGCGATCGCCCTCCAGCAGCGTCGCCCTCAGCGTCTCGCGATCCGCCTCGCCCAGCGCGCCGAGCACCTCGCGCGCCGCGTCGTCCAGATCCCGGGCGATCGCCGCGTCCTCCGGCGTGGGCGCGTCGGCCGCGAGCGACGGGAGGTGCTCGTCCGGCGCCTCCCGCGATCGGGTCCGCCGCCGCCGCGCCGTGCGGCACTCCCACGCCGCGATGGCGAGCGCCCAGGTGAGCGCGTCCGCCTCGGGATCGAACGAGCTGGCGCGGTCGAACACCTTGAGGAGCGCCTGCTGCGCCGCGTCCTCCGCGTCCGCGTCGCCCGCGAGCATGCGGCGGCAGAACGCGCTGATCGCCGGCCAGAGGGCGGCATAGACAGGGTCGAACGCCGCGCGATCGCCGTCGGCGAGGCGCCTCATCGAGGCGTTGAGCAGCGATCGCGCGCGCGGTTCCAAGAGGCTGGGTCCTCAGCCGCAGGGGCAGTCCGGGCACGGGCAATCCGCGCACGGACAGCCGCCGGCGAGCTGCGTCCCAGCATAGGCCATCGCCGGGATGCCGAGGACGGCCGCGAACAGGGTCACCTTGAGCCAACGACGCATGGGAGGTCTCCTTGTCTTCTCTGGCCGGCGGTCCTCACCGGCCTTCCTCGGCTCTAGGCGCGAGCGGGGCCGAGCGTGACACCCGCGCGATCAATATCGCGGCGACCGGACACGACCGGGCCGATGCGCGCGCCGGCCGCCGCGGCCGTACCCGCCCCCGGCGCCGCGCTTGGCAGATCATTCCGCCGGGCAGGCTCGGCGTGCTAGGGTGGCGCGCCTATGTCCGGCCGCTCGTGGTTCGCCGCCGTCGGCGTGCTCTGCCTCGCTTGCACGCCATCGCGGCACGACGCCGGCTCGGAGGCCGACCCGGCCGGGCGCGCGGGCGTCGCGGTCGCGGAGCCCTCCAGCGAGCGCCCGGCAGCCGCTCCGGGCGCCGCCGGGCCGATCGTCACCCCCGAGCCGCCGAAGGCGCCCGCCGCCGCGGCCCCGCTCGCCGCGGTCGAACCGGCGCCGGAGGTTCCCTCCCGCGTGTACGCGAGGACCCGCGAGGTGTGGATCCGGTCCGCGCCGAGGCCGAAGGCCCAGTGGATCGGCTATCTCTCGATCGGCGGCTCGGTCCGCCTGAAGAGCCCCGAGCCCGTCCGGGCCGCCGGCGATTGCCCGGCGTTCTACGCCGTGGAGCCCCGCGGGTACGTCTGCGTCGACGGCGAGCGCGCCACCCTCGACGCGGCCGATCCCCTGCTGAAGACGCTGAGCGCGCACGCCCCGCTCGTCGACCAGCCCCTGCCGTACCGCTACGGCGAGTCGCTCGGTCTCAAGCGCCTCTTGAACGTCGAGGGCATCGACGCGCCCGCGTGGCCCGCGGGGATGCACGACCTGCGGCACATGCAGGTCCGCCCGCGCTCGTCGGTCGCATGGACCAAGGAGGTCGAGGCCGGCGGGGCGACGTGGCTCTGGGCCTCCGATCTGACGTTCGTGCCGAAGGACAAGGTGAAGCCGTATGAGCCCGCCACCTTCGAGGGGGTCCACCTCGGCGCCGACGAGCGACTCCCGATCGCGTTCTTTCGCCGCAAGCCGCGCCCCAAGTACCGCCTCACCGAGGAGAACCAGCTCGCGAAGACGGACGCCGTGTGGGAGCGCCTCGACCGGGTCGGGCTGACGGGCAAATCGCGGCGGGTCGGCAAGCTGACGTACCTCGAGACCCGCGACGACGGGCACTGGGTGCTCGAGCGAGATGCGGTGGTGATCAAGCCGCGGAAGGCGAAGAACCCGTGGGGGCGCCGCATCCAGCTCGGCGGCGCGGCGCCCGCGGCGCCGGTCGAGGGGCCGAGGAACACGTGGATCGAGATCGCCGCGCTCGAAGGCTGGCTCATCGCCTACGAGGACGACCGGCCCGTCTTCGCCACGCTCATCTCGGCCGGGCGCAACGGGGCGGAGGAGCCGGAGCGGGCGGAGCTGGCCGAGCCGTTCGTGCCGCCCTCCACGACCCCGCTCGGCCAGTACCGCATCAACCGCAAGTGGGTGACGAAGACGCTCATCACCCCTCACGTCGACGAGGACGACTGGATCGAGGCGGAGGTGCCGTGGAGCCAGCACTTCTTCAGCAAGTACCTCCTCCACGCGGCGTACTGGCACAACAACTGGGGCGACGGGCAGAGCGGCGGTTGCGTGAACCTCTCGCCGGTCGACGCCAAATGGCTGTTCCACTGGACCGAGCCCCCCGTGCCGGAGGGGTGGTACGCGGTCCAGGTCACGCGCAAAGACCCGTCGACGCGCGTCGTGATCCACCGCTGATCGCCGCGGCCGAGCGCGAGGCGCGCCCGCGTCGCGCCTCGCGGGCGCCCGCGAAGGCGGCTATTTCACCGGGACGCAGCCGGCGGCGCCCGCGTCGCCCGCCGCGGCCATGCGCCGCATGCAGAGCTTGAGGCCGGCGCGGAGGTTGCCGACGGTCGTGACGCCGGACAGGTCGAGCCCGAGCGCGATCATCGTCTGGGCCACGTTCGACCGGATCCCGGTGACGATCCCCTCCGCGCCCAGCAGCCGGATCGCCTTGATCATCTCGATGATGTACCCGGCCGTCCGCGTGTCGACCGCGTCGACGCCCGTGAGGTCGAGGATCGCGTAACGGGCGTCCTTGTTCACGATCGCCGTGAGCAGGTTGTCCATCACCTCGGCGATCCGCAGGCTGTCCACCACGCCCACCATGGGCAGGGTCAGCACCTTGTCCCAGACCTCGATGATCGGCGTCGCGAGATCGCGGATGACCCTCTGCTGCTTTTCGATCAGCTCGAGCTTGTTCCGGAGCTCCTGCTCTCGCTGCCTCGCCGCGGTGGCGTCCATGGTGATGCTGACCGCGCCGGGCTCCCCGCCGTGGCGCACGGGGACGTACCATGTCTCCCAGGTGAGGCCGTGCGCCTTGGTGACGAGGTGCGACCCCTTCCCCTCGATCGCCTGCCGTATGGCCTCCACCCCCTCCGGCGACCCCGCATAGAGCTCGTAGACGCTCTTGCCGAGGTGCTCTCCCGGCCGCACACCGCCGGAGAGCTCCAGCCCCTTGCCGTCGTGGAACCTGAAGATCCCCTCGCGATCGTACCTGCACACGGCGACCGGGAGATTCTCGAGCACGGCCCGGAGGAGCAGCTCCGCCTCTCCGATCTCCGCCTCGGGCTCGTTCTGGATCTCCGCACGCGCCGCGGCCGACGCCTCGTCCCCCGTCATGACAGTTTTTTACCCCGCGCGCGCGCTGGCCGTCGAGCGTTTGTCGACGGCGGACGGCAAGTTTCGTGAACCCACCGGGGGAAACATCGCACCGCTTGCTGAGCCCGCCTGGCCCTCGCAGACGCGATGTCCCGGTGATGCTATCGAGGCCTGCAGTCGCCGTGCCGCCGCGCCGCGCCGCGCCCGCGGGGCCGGGCGCGGCGCGGCGCGGGTTGACATGGTGTCCGAAGCACACTAAGCTTCGTGTCCAGGTCACACGGAGGTCCGGATGTCCGTCGCATACGAGCACCCACGGCCGGCATTGACGGTGGATTGCGTCGTGTTCGGCCTCGATGAGGAGGATCTGAAGGTCCTCCTCATCCGGCGCGAGCTCGAGCCGTTCCGCGGCCGGTGGGCGCTCCCCGGCGGCTTCGTGCGCGTCGACGAGCCGCTGGACGACGCCGCGCGGCGGGAGCTCGCCGAGGAGACGGGGCTCTCGGGGGTGTACCTGGAGCAGCTCTACACCTTCGGCGCGCTCGGGCGCGACCCGCGCGAGCGCGTCGTGTCGGTGGCGTACTACGCGCTGGTCAAGCTCGGGGATCACCGGGTGAAGGCGGCGACCGACGCCCGCGAGGCCGCGTGGTTCTCGGTGGACGACACGCCGGCGCTCGCCTTCGATCACGAGGAGATCTTCTCGACCGCGCTGGAGCGGCTGAAGGGCAAGGCGCGGTATCGGCCGATCGGGTTCGAGCTGTTGCCGCCGAAGTTCACGCTGTCGCAGCTCCAGCGGCTCTACGAGAAGATCCTCGAGCGCCCGCTCGACAAGCGCAATTTCCGCAAGAAGGTCCTCGGCACGGGGCTGCTCGTGGAGCTCGACGAGGTCGAGCAGGACGTCGCCCACCGGGCGGCGCGGCTCTACAGGTTCGACCGGCGGAAGTACGAGCGGCTGGAGAAGGACGGGTTCAGCTTCGAGATCTGAGGCCGAGCGGACGGCGCCCAGGAGGTCCGCCGGCCGATGCCGGGTGCCGCGGCGAGCGATCGTCGGGGCGCGGATCCCGGCGAGCGCTGGTCTTCACCGCTGTAGCCGCTCAGCGCTCACCGGAAGCGCGAGCCGAGACCACTTGAGCGTCATCACGCTCATGCCGCGGCGTCCCGCGCCAGCGCGTCGCCGGGCCATTTTCGGTTGACGCCGCCGTTGTGAGCGCTCACAATTCCTCGCGAACGACGCTTTAGCTTCGTCGAGGGCGGGCCGTCGCGCGCGCAGGGCGCTCGTCCTCTGGCTCGATCCCGGCACAACTCCGCTCGCTCGGTCATCGCGGACAAAGGTGCGTGATTCACTGCGTCGCGCAACAGGGGTGGTCTCTCCGCGGTCCGACATCGTGGCACGAAAGCCCGTGAGGTCCCGAGACGATCGCGGTCAGGTTCAGACATGAGCAGGCATGCGGCGGAAGACCGAGCGTGGCGGCCAACGACTGCGTCGACGGCAACCTCGCGGCCACGGCGAACGACGCACCGCGGATCATCTGGTCCTGCAACGGCCGGCCGAGCCGGCGGTGGACCAGGATGTGAACGCCCCGCCCGCTTGAGCGCCGGCGCACCTCACGCTGGGGTTCATCGGCGCGGCAACGACGCACGAAACCGAGGAGCGAGATGGCACGTTCGGGAAGCAGCTCGAGAGCACGATTCTTGGTGGCGCTCTTATGGACTTCCGGGTGCAGCGACCCGGTGACGACGACCGGCGGAGACGCAGGACCCGACGCCGCGCCCCCCGCGTGCTCCGAGGGCACCTGGGATCACGATGGGGAAAGCGCGACGAGCTGCGTCGCATGGACAGGCTGCACCGCAGGTACGTTCGTGAGCGCCGAGGGCTCGCCTACGGCGGACCGGCGGTGCACGGCGTGCCCGGAGGGCACCTTCAGCGACTCGATGAACGCGCCGAGCTGCAGGATGCACGCGTCGTGCGCGCCGGGGACGAGGCAGACAGCGCCGGGGACGAGCACCACGCCCGCGCAGTGTGACGCCTGCCCGCCGGGCACGTACTGCGCAGGCGGGACCGCCGCGCTCATCGATTGCGCGGACGGCACCTGGGACGACGACGCCGATCCCGCAACGACATGCGTCGCGTGGACCGACTGCGTGCCAGGGGAGCTCGTCGGCACGGAGGGGAGCAGCACCACGGACCGCAGCTGCCTCGAGTGTACGAACGGCGAGCACTCGGCCACGATGAACGCAACCAGCTGCTCCCCGGGCGCCTGGGTGCTGAGCTACTTCGGGCCGCACCAGGACGTGCCGAGCGATTCGCTGCATCTCGCCTACAGCACCGACGGGCTTCACTGGTCGGCCGTCGCCGATGGACGGCCTGCGTACCAGCTCACCGGGATGGGCACGAATCACATCCGAGATCCGTTCCTGTTCCGCAAGAACGATGGAACGTACGTCTATATCGCCACGGACTGGACGCTCTCGAACAACGACTCGAACTACTGGAACAACCCGAGCTCCAAGATCTTCGTGGCGGACTCGACAGATCTCATCACCTTCACGAGTCCCCGATTGATCACGCTCACGAACCTTCAGGGCCCCAGCGCCACCCCGATGCACGCCTGGGCCCCGGAGGCTTACTACGACCCCGATCGCAAGCTCTATGCGATCATCTGGTCCGGAAACGACGCCACGGGCGCGAACCGCATCTACGTCAGCTACACCGAGGACTTCGTCACCATCGTCAACCCGACACCCGACGTGCTCTTCGATCCGGGCTACAGCGTCATCGACGCGACGATCACGCAATGGAATGACCGCAACTACCTCTTCTTCAAGGACGAGACGGACAGCAGCGGGAGCGCGCTCACCGGATCGGGCAAGGACATCCAGATCGCGCGCTCCTCGACGCTCGCGCTCGATCCGGCGACGTTCACGCGATGGAGCCCCGACTACATCACGCGCGGGTCGACCCAGAGCAGGAGACGAGCGACGGAGGGACCGTTCGTCATCAAGGATCCGCGGCAGAATCGATGGTACCTGTTCGCCGACTACTACCTGAACGGCGGTGTGTTCGGGTGCTGGAGCACGACGGATCTCGACGCGGATCCGGGCTCTTGGACGGAGCTCCCGAGCGAGCAGTACCGCTTTCCGTCCGGCGTGCGCCACGCGAACGCGGTCCGCGTCACGCAGGCGGAGCTCGACGCGATCATCGCCCATTACTGAGCATGCTACCGAATCCGCAGCACCTACATCATGTACGCACCGAGATCTCCCCACTCAGAGCTCACTTCCCTCTCTGCGCCGCGCGCTGCGCTCACGGCGGCAGCTTGCGCCTTCTCCACACTGCTCGTGGTGGTCGGGTGCTCGGATCGGCCCTCGAACCACGCGCCGGACGCGTCGACCGGATCGCCGAGCAACTCATTGCGAATCATGACGGCGGGCGCAGCGCTCAGCACCTCGGAGTCCGGCGGGCGGGTGACCGTGAGCGTGGCGCTCGACGCCGCGCCGAGCGGGCCTATCACGGTGCCGGTCGCGAGCTCGGATGCGACCGAAGGCTCCGTCTCACCGACGACCGTCTCCTTCACGGCGGAGGATTGGAGCGTCCCTCGAGAGATCACGGTCACGGGCGTGGACGACGCGGAGGACGACGGGGATCAGATCTTCCGCGTCCGCTTCGGGCCCTCCGTCTCTGTAGACCCAGCGTGGGACGGCCTCGTCGCGGAGTCGGCTGACATCACGAACACGGACGACGACGGCCCAGGGACGGCGGCGATCGTCGTCAGCGACCCGTCGGGGCCCCTCGCCGAGCGCGGCGCGCCCGTGACATTCACCGTGCTCCTCGCATCGCAGCCGAGCGCGCCCGTGACGATCGCCCTCGGCGTCAGCGACACGACCGAGGCGACGCTGAGCCATACGGACCTGACGTTCACGGAGGCGAACTGGAACGCGGCGCAGACCGTGACCGTGAGCAGCGTCGATGACTGGCAGGCCGACGGGGCTCAGCCCGTACGCGTCGTCTTCGACTCACCGGCCAGCGAGGACCCTGAGTACGCGGCCCTCGCCGCCCCCGCGGATGTCGAGCTCTCGAATCTCGACGACGACGTCGGAGGGGGTTACCACATCCGCGCGACGCGCATGGGGGACACCCCGCTCCACGTTGCGCACTCCTATTATCATGCGATGATCACCAACCTCGACGACAGGGCGAACAACCAGCTTCCTGCCGACTTCCAGTGGAGAGTGGTGCCCGGCCTGGCGAACCCGGATGATCCGACGCTGGTGTCGTTCGAGCCCGTGAATTTCGGCGGTCGCTACCTGCACGTCGACAGCGCGAATTCGACCCGGTACCCGCCGCAGAATGAGGCGTCCAACCGGGCCAGCGGGCTCTGGCTGACCCCGCTCGAAGAGAGGAGCCACCTCCTGTGGATCGACATGTTCACGGATACCACCACGTTCCGGAGGGACGCGACGTTCCGGATCGTGCCCGCGCTGAACGGGGATCCGACGATGGTCTCGCTGCAGTGGTACTCGGATGCGACACGTTATCTCCGGCACTTGAACTACCAGATCTATGCGCACGTGCTCGACGGCACGGCGATCGAGAGCTCGGAGGCGTCGTTCGCGCTCGAGCCGCTCGGCCATTTGATCTCGCAGCGCGCTGATCCCCACATCACGCGGCATACGGACGGCTACTACTACTTCACCGCGAGCGTGCCGACGTACGATCGCATCGAGATCAGGCGCGCGACCACGATACGAGGCCTGGCCAACGCGACCCCGAAGGTCGTCTGGACGAAGCACGCGACCGGCCCGATGGCGGCGCACATCTGGGCGCCCGAGCTACATTTCATCGACGGCAAGTGGTACGTCTACTTCGCCGCCGGGAGCTCGACCGACATCTGGGCCATTCGCATGTATGCGCTCGAGAGCTCATCGGCCGACCCGATGGATGGCACGTGGATCGAGCGAGGGCAGATCGTGACGGACTCGGACACCTTCGCGCTCGACGCGACGACGTTCGAGCACGACGGCAAGCGGTATCTCGTGTGGGCGCAGGAGGACCCCAGCGTCGGGGGCGACAACAGCAGCTTGTTCATCGCGGCCATGGTGAACCCGTGGACGCTGGCCAGCCCCAACGTGCGGATCGCCAGACCCGAGCACGCCTGGGAGACTGCGGGGTTCGCGGTCAACGAAGGTGCTGCCGTGCTCGAGCGGAACGGGCGGGTCTTCATCAGCTACTCAGCGAGCGCGACGGACGACCGCTACTGCCTCGGCCTGCTCACGGCGAGCGCGACGGACGACCTGCTGAGCGCCAGATCGTGGACGAAGAACGAGACCCCGGTGTTCGTCAGCGCAAACGGGCTGTATGGCCCGGGCCACAACTCGTTCACGATCTCGGCGGATGGATCGATCGACGTGCTCGTGTACCACGCGCGGAACTACCAGAAGATCACGGGGGACCCGCTCTACGACCCGAACCGTCACACGCGCGTCCAGCGGCTCGAATGGAACGCAGACGGAACGCCGAACTTCGGCGTACCGCTCCTGAACGGCGCGAACACGATTGTCGACTGACCGTTTCGTGGAGGAATCGAGCACGGAGGAGCCGGCGGATCGCGCCGGTTCGCGCGCATCCGGTATGTCGATCGCCGGCCGCGCAGCGCCGTCGCCGTCGCCGTCGCGGCGGACGGGGCCGCTCACGCCACCGTCGCTTCGATCTCGCCGAGGACGAGCGCCGTCGCGACCGATGGCTCGGAGAGCTCGGCGCGCGCCGCGAGGTACTGCGCGTCCGCGAAGAACCGCTCCCGCGTCGCGCGGTCGGGGAGCAGGAGCGTGAAGACGCGGTTGATGCGCGCGTCCCCCTTCAGCACGCGCGCCACGATGAA
Source organism: Sorangium cellulosum So0157-2 (assembly GCF_000418325.1). Classification (GTDB taxonomy): domain Bacteria; phylum Myxococcota_A; class Polyangia; order Polyangiales; family Polyangiaceae; genus Sorangium; species Sorangium cellulosum_D. The sequence continues at coordinate 3,928,082 of NC_021658.1, read as the reverse complement.
ATCGTGGCCGAAGGCGCCGCCGTAGGACGAGAGGATCGGCGTCATGCGGGCGCGGTAGCTCGCGTAGGTCGCCACAGGTCGCCGCCTTCGACCGGAGCGCACGGGCCCGCATGCCACGACCTCGCCAGCACGCGGCGACCAAGGGATGCGCCCCGCACATTCCGCCCGAGGGGGTTGACATGGTGTGCATCGAACACTAAGCTTAGTGTGTACTGAACACGAACAGTCGGATGCTCGCCGCGTTCGAGCCCCCACGACCGGCGTCGATGGTGGAGCTCTGACGCCGGGAGCGCCGCGCGTCTCGCGGTCTGCTGGGCCGCTATGTTCGGCCCGACATCCGGCCGCCGCGCCCCCGCGCCGGGCGCAGAAGGTATTTCCATGTCTTGCGAAGCCGCATCCTCGGCGGTCATCGCCCGAGGCTCGCCGTTCGAGATCGCCGGGGGCACGGTGACGGGGACCGATCACCTCGCGGTGGGGCGGCCCAACCAGGATGCCTATGCCTTCCGGGCCGAGGGCGGCTGTCTGGCCGCGGTGGTCTGCGACGGCTGCGGCAGCGGCGCGCGCAGCGAGGTGGGCGCGGCGCTCGGGGCGCGGCTCGTGACCGAGCAGGTGCTCGGCGCGCTCCGGCGGGGTGGAGATATCGAGTCGCCGGAGACGTGGGAAGAGGTGCGGCGCGGGACGCTCGCGCCGCTCAGGACGATGGCAGTGGGCATGGGCGGGAGCCTCGCCGAGGTCGCATCGACCTACCTCCTCTTCACCGTGGTCGGCCTCGCCGTCTCCGGGGACAGGGCGTGCGCGTTCTCCCTCGGCGACGGCCTGATCGCCCTCGGCGACGAGCTCCTGCGGCTCGGCCCTTTCCCGCGGAACGAGCCCCCGTACCTCGCGTACGGCCTGCTCGATCGCCCGCCGGGCGGCGAGGCGCCGCGCTTCGTCGTGCACCGCGTATTTCCGTCGAGCGCCCTCCGGACCGCCCTGCTCGGCACCGACGGCGCGCTCGATCTCCTGGAGTCGTCGTCCCGGCAGATGCCGGGCGGCGGCGGCGCGGTCGGCCCGCTCTCCAGGTTCTGGGAGGACGATCGCATGTTCGCCAACCCGGACGCGGTGCGGCGGCGGCTCGCGCTCATCAACCGCGCGGTGACGCGGCCGGTGTGGAAGGAAGAGCGGATGGAGCGCGAGGGCGGGCTGCTGCGCGACGACACGACGCTCGTCGTCGTGCGGAGGGCGCAGAGCGCGCGCGATTGACCCGCGGCCCCGCGCGAGATCGCGGGGGTCGCGGAGTGGATAACGAGGCTCTTGGTGCGCCCGGAGGAGGCGAAGGTGGACGTTTATCTCGGAGCAAAGCGGGTTCGGCTCGACCCTCGGGCCTCGATCGGCAAGGGCGGAGAGGCGGACGTGTTCGACCTCGGCGACGGCCGCGCGCTCAAGGTCTGGAAGACGCCCGATCACCCGGATTACGCCGGACAGGACGCCGAGCAGCGCGCCGCGCAGGACCGCATCGAGCGCCACCAGGACAAGCTGCGCGCCTTTCCCGGCGCGCTGCCCGCCCAGGTGATCGCGCCCGCCGAGCTCGCGACCGACAAATCGAAGAAGCGCATCGTGGGCTACGCCATGCGCCTCGTGCGCGGCGCCGAGCCGCTCCTGCGGTACGGCGAGCCGTCGATGCGCCACGGCGGGCTCTCGTCGGCCGCGGTCTCCGAGGTGCTCGCGGGGCTCCACCGGACCGTGGAGGCGATCCACGGCCGGGGCGTGGTGATCGGCGACTTCAACGATCTCAACGTCCTCGTCGCGGGCGGCGAGGCGTTCGTCATCGACGCCGACAGCTTCCAGTTCGGCCCGTTCCTGTGCCAGGTGTTCACCGAGCGCTTCGTCGATCCGCTGCTCTGCGACCCTTCCCTGCCCCGGCCGGCGCTGGGGAGGCCTTATTCGCAGGACTCCGACTGGTACGCGTTCGCCGTGATGGTCATGCAGAGCCTGCTCTGCGTGGGGCCCTATGGCGGCGTCTTCCGGCCTCGGTCCGCGTCGGCGCGCGTGCCCGAGTGCGCGAGGCCGCTCCGCCGCATCACCGTGTTCGACCGCGAGGTGCGGTATCCGAAGCCGGCGATCCCCTACCGCGTGCTGCCCGACGATCTCCTCGACGCGCTGTACCGCGTCTTCGTCAAGGATCAGCGCGGCGTCTTCCCGCGCCGGCTGCTCGAGGACCTCGCGTGGACGCGGTGCGCGTCGTGCGGCGTCGAGCACGCGCGCCCTGCCTGCCCGACCTGCGCGGGCGCGGCGCCGGCGGCCGTCAAGGCGTCGACCGTGGTCCACGGCGAGGTGCTCGCGACGCGGCTCCTGAGCACGCGCGGGGTGATCCTCGCCGCGTCCGCCGGGCCGGGCGGGCTCGCCTATCTCGTGCACGAGGGCGGGCGATTCCTGCGCGAGGACGGGTCGGTCGTCCTGTCCGGCGCGCCCCACCCCGCGATGCGGTTCGCGGTGCAAGGGCGGGCGACGCTGATCGGCCGCGGCGGCGAGCTCGTGGTGCTCTCGCCGGGGGCGGCGCCCGAGCGGATCCCGGTGGATTGCCTGGGGACGAGCCCCGCCTTCGGCGTCAACGAGCGCGCCCGCTACTGGACGCGCGGCGGGAAGCTCCTGCGCAGCGGCAGGCCGGGCGCCGCCGCGCTGTCGGGCGAGGCGGGCGCCGTCGCGATGGGCGATGTCCTCGCCGGGCAAACGGTGTTCTGGGTCGGTCCCCGCTTCGGGCTCGGCTTCTATCGGGCCGGGAACGTCTCGATCGCGTTCGTCTTCGACGCCGAGCGGCCGGGCCTCAAGGACACGGTCAAGCTGCCTTTCCCCGGCGGCAAGCTCACCTCGGCCACCTGCGTGTTCGACGGGGCGGCGCCGCGCGCCGGCCGCGGGCGCGCGTGGCTCTTCCTCGCGGCCGAGCAGGCCGGCCGGACGGTGCACCGGTGCGTCGTCGTGGGCGAGGACGGCGCCGTCGAGGCGGTCGCCGACGGCGAGGGGGGCGGCGGCTCGTGGCTCGGGGCGCTCACGGGCAAGTGCGCGGCGTCCGGGTTCCTGCTCTCGGCGACCGACGGCGGCGTCGTCCGCGTCGAGGTCCGAGGGGGAGCGCTCGTGGAGACGCGGCAGTTCCCCGGCACCGAGCCGTTCGTCACCCAGGCTTCCCGGCTGCTCGTCGGGCCAGAGGGCCTGTTCGTCGTCGACGCGCAGGCGATCACCTTGCTTCGTATTGCGTGAATCCAACGCTGACCTGATCGGCCCGCCTCCGCGGGCCGCACGAGAGGAGAGAGAGACCATGACGACGACAGAGCTCCCGCTGCCCGCCTTCTACGATCCGAGGAACGCCGAGCGGTGGGGTTACCACCCCGACGAGACGGCGCTCCACGGCGCCGCCGCCGCGTGGCGGAAGGCGCACGGCGTCAAGCCGTCGGCCGCGGACGCGCGGAACGTGCACCTCCTGCTCATCGACGTGCAGAAGGACTTCTGCTTTCCGCAGGGGTCGCTCTACGTCGCCGGCAGGAGCGGCACGGGCGCGGTCGACGACAGCCGCCGCATCGCCGAGTTCATCTACAAGAACCTCGCGTCCATCACGAACGTCACGGTCACGATGGACACCCATTTCGCGTACCAGATCTTCTTCCCGTCCTTCTGGGTGGATCGCGAGGACCGGCCGCTCTCGGCGCACCGCGAGATCACGACGGCGCAGATCGACGCGGGGGAGGTGCGGCCGAACCCGGCCGTGGCGAGGTGGCTCTGCGGCGGGAGCTATCCGTGGCTGATGAAGCAGGTCCGGTACTACTGCGAGGAGCTCGAGAAGGCGGGCAAATACAAGCTGTACCTGTGGCCGCCGCACTGCATCCTCGGCAGCGACGGCCACGCGCTCGCGGGCGTCGTGCACGAGGCGCGGATGTTCCACGCGTTCGCGCGCGGGGTGCAGTCGTGGGTGGAGGTCAAGGGCGGCAACCCGCTCACCGAGAACTACTCGGTGATGCAGCCCGAGGTCCTGACGCGCCACGACGGCCAGCCGCTGGCGCAGCGGAGCACGCTCTTTTTGAAGACGCTGCTCCACGCGGACGCGGTGCTCATCGCCGGCCAGGCGGCGAGCCACTGCGTGCGCAGCTCGATCGAGGACATCCTGACCGAGATCGCGCTCACCGATCGCGCGCTCGCGAAGAAGATCTACGTGATGACGGACTGCATGTCGCCGGTCACGGTGCCCGACGGCAAGGGGGGGTTCGTCGCCGACTTCACGGCCGAGGCGGACAAGGCGCTGAGCCGGTTCGCCGCCGCCGGGATGAACCTCGTGAAGAGCACCGACCCGATCGCGCGCTGGCTCGTCTAGCGCGGCGCTGGCTGCCCGGTGAAGCGAAGAAGAGGAGAGAGGCGATGAACATGAGCAGAGACGACGGTAAGACGATGAACGGCGGCGGCTCGCTCGACATCGAGCAGCTGTTCGAGGCCGCGCGGGACGAGGGCGCGCTCTCGCCCGAGGCGATGCAGGCGCTGCACATCACGGACCTGGGCGCCCAGATCCAGGCCGGCTTCGGCGTGCAGGTGGACGACGTGGCGTCGTCGGAGGTGGTGCTGGTCACCGTGATGCCCGACGACTCGGGATCCATCAAGTTCGCCGGCAACGCCCGGGCGGTGCGGGACGGGCACAACCTGGTGGTGAGCGCCCTCGCCGACTCCAAGCAGCGCGACTCCATCCTTGCGCACAACCGCTACCTGAACGGGACCGTGCTGTATCCGTATTGCCCGATCGCCCAGGCGGTGAAGATGGACACGAAGAACTACGACCCCGAGCTCGGCACGCCGCTCTACGACCAGGCGGTGGTGCTCCTGGGAACGGTGATCGCGAAGGCGCAGGAGTTCGCGCTGAGCGGCGTCCCGGCGCGCACGGTGACGCTGATCATCTCGGACGGCGCCGACGCGGGGTCGACGTGGGCCAAGGCCAAGGACGTGTGCGCGCTCGTCCGCGACATGCGCCGCGCCGAGGCCCACATCGTGGCGGCGATCGGCATCGACGACAAGAACACCGACTTCCGCGCCGTCTTCCGCGACATGGGGATCGAGGACCGCTGGATCCTGACGCCGAAGAGCGACGCGGCCGACATCCGCAAGGCGTTCGCGCTGTTCTCGCAGTCGGCGGTGCGCGCCAGCCAGGGCGGCGCGTCGTTCTCGAAGACGGCCGCCGGCGGCTTCGGCGCGTGAGCCGCGTCAGGCCGCGGCCGCCCAGGGAAGGACGCCGTAACGGCGGCGCAGCTCCTCGACGTCCACGTCCATGACCGACCAGAAATCCCAGTCGTCCATCAGGTCGATGTTCATCTTCGTGCCTCGAACGAACGAGCGCACGAGATCGTCGGCGAGCCCCGGCGCCGCCAGCATCCCCTGCTGCGACGGCGCGAGCACCGTGACCTGGATCCCTTGCTGGAGCTGGACCAGCAGGAACACGAGGATGCCGAACGGGTTCTCGCGGCGATACCCCGCCTGGAGGGCGATCGTCAGCGCCTCGCTGCGGAGGTCGGTGCCGTAGCCGGCGAGGATGTGGCTGAGATCGTGGGTGAGCACGCCCTCGGGCACGCCGCGCTTCTCGCCGGGAAAGGAGAAGCCGTTCTCTCGATAGAAGGTGAAGAGCGCCTTGCCGAGGGTGCCCTCCGGGTACCCCTCGAGGGCGCGGTAGCGCGCGGCCACGGGCTCGTTCTCCAGGAGGCCGGCGAAGCTCGCGAGGTTCTTGGCGAGCCCGGATACGCCGCCCTCGTCGAGCATGCGCCGCACGCTCTTGCCGAGCAGCGCGTTGCGGCTGATGTCGATGCGCAGGAGGAGCAGCCGCCGCTCGTGGAGGCGCTGGAGCTGGCGGACCGCGGGCGGGCGCGCCCCGAGCGCCGCGGCGAAGCGCTCGACCTCGAGCAGCTCGCGCTCGTCGATGCGCTCGCCGCACAGGGTCATCGCGACGAGGCCGCTCACGAGCTGCTCGCGGAGCGCGGGCTCGCGGACGGCGGCCGCGAGCTCCTCGGGCGCGATCGGGGCGAGCGCGTCGATGTCGTGCGCCGTGTGGAGGAGGTGCCGCTGCACCGCGGCGATCGCGTCGCGCCGCGGCCCGTCGAGGGGACCGGCCGAGGTGAGGACGCCCTTGATGGCACGCAGACCCGCGTGCGCCTGCTCTTGGCTCGGAATGAGGTAGGTCATGCCGGAGAGGATGAGGACGAGCGCGCGCCCCGTCCTTGACCGGCGGCGCCAATGTGTTGACCGGGCGCGCCGCCAGGGCGGCTCGCGGGCAGCGGCGCCTTCAGGGTCTCTCTCCACGGCGCGGTCCCGTTGTTCTGTCCTGGGAGTATGCGCCCGCCCTGGCAGCCTCGCGGCGTGGACGCGCCGTAGCCAGATTGCGACTCACCGCGCGCGGGGCGGCCGTGGTACGGTGGGCGTCGCTTCTCCGCCGCTGCTGGGCCGCGCTCGTGCCTCGCAGATCGCGGAGCGCGGATCGACAGAGGGCCTCGATCGCGCAAGCGGATGGCGACGTGCGCCTTCGCCGCGACGGCCGGCAATCGACAGGAGAGATGAGGGGGGGTGGCCATGAGGTTTCAGGTCGCTTGTACGAACCGTGATAATCCCGAGATCGATCGCGAGCTTGGACGCGCAGAGACGGCGAGCGCCGACCGCGCGGACAGCAGCGATGTGCCGTTCCCGGTCCCTCGACGACCCCGGGTCGTCACGGCGAGCCGGGGCAGCGCCGGAGAGCCGACGATGCTCGGCGGTCGGGAGGCCCCGAGCGCCCGCGGGATCGTCGAGCACCTGCTCAAGAGCAGGCCGGGGGAGTACGACAGCCGGGCGGCGCAGCTCCTCGCCACCGCGTCGGCGTGGGCGTACTCGGATATCGACACCTTCACCAGGATCATGGGCCGCCGGGGCCTCCAGGGGGCGACGTGCGTCGAGGTCTCGCTCACCAACGAGGAGCTCTTCGTCGACACGAGCGCATACCTGGTCCAGAGCCCGTGCAAGCAGCTGGCGATCCTCTGCTTCCGCGGGACGAGGCTGAGGAACGTGATCACCTGGCTGACCGACGCGGCCGTGAAGCCGGAGCCGTTCCACGCGGCGGGGACGGTGCATGGCGGCTTCTACCGGGCCGCCCGGGCCGTGTGGTCGCCCCTCCTGGTGATGCTGAGGGGCGCCCTCCACGGGCGCCGCATCGACGACGAGCTCTCGCGGGAGATCGAGAGGACCGCCGTCCGCTCGGTGACGCTCGACGGGCTCGTGCGCAGCGTCGACGAGGCGCGGCTCGACAAGGTCCTCGAGGAGGTGCGCGCGGTCAAGAAGCTCATCGTGCAGGACGCCAAGGAGCGGCTGCTGGACAAGGTCGCTCCGGAGAGCGCCGGCAGAGGACGGCCGGAGGACGCCGCCGCGACGCCCGGGTGTGACGAGAGCACCTCGTCCGCGCCGTCGGCGGCGCTGGCGCCCCACGCGGCCGCTGGACATCTGCGCGCGCGCGAGGCCGGGCCGATGCGCGCGGAGAAGCCCGAGCTGAGGGCGCTCTACATCACCGGCCACAGCCTGGGCGGCGCGCTGGCGGTCCTCGCCGCGTCGCAGCTCTTCATGGCCAACGAGGCTCCGGAAGACGCGGTGGAAGACCTCCAGGCGCTGCAGGGGTGCCTGCGCGGCGTCTACACCTTCGGGCAGCCGATGGTCGGCAACAAGGTGTTCGCCGACAAGCTCGGCCGGTGCTTCGGGGACAAGCTGTTCCGTCATGTCTACGGGGTGGACGTGGTGCCGTCGCTCCCGCCGATCTCGGCGGGGTCGTTCTCGCATTTCGGCCAGGAGCTGCGCGCCAACGGGTCCGGCTGGGGCGAGCACGCCGGGAAGGTGAACCAGACCTGGTCCGCCACCTTGGGCCTCGCGCTCGGGGTCGCGGCCTTCGTCATCGAGCAGCTGCCTTTCCTCCACTGGATCAAGCTGCGCTTCTCGCTGGCCGACCACTCGCCGCTCACCTATCTGCGCGTGTCCCAGCGGAGGGACTCGGTGACCGAGTTCGACTGACCGAGCCCGCCTCCGCGCCGTCAGGCGGAGCGGCGGTAGGCGGCGGGGCTGTGCCCGGTCCAGCGGCGGAACGCGCGCGAGAAGGCGCTCACCTCGGAGAAGCCCAGCAGGAACGCGACCTCGGAGACGGTGCGGCCCCGCTCGCGCATGTGGGCGATCGCGAGCTTGCGGCGCGCCTCGTCGAGGACGCTCTTGTAGCTCTCGCCCTCGTCGCCGAGCCTCCGCTGCAGCGTCCGCGCGCTCATGCCGAGCGCGCGCGCGGCGGCGCCGACGTCGGGGACGCCGCGCCCGAGCGCCTCGAGGAGGTGGCGCTCGAGGGCGCCGCGCACGCCCGGCTCGGCCGGCAAGCGGGCGAGCAGCTCGTCGGCGTGCCGGCGGAGGACCGCGCCGAGCGCCGGGTCCGACCGCAGCGTGGGGGCGTCGAGGAACGCGGCGTCGAAGAGGATCGCGTTCTCGTCCGCGTCGAAGGCGAGCGGCGCGGCGAGGAGGCGGTCGTACTCGCCGCGCTCCGCCGGGGCGGGATGGGCGAGCGTGATCCGGTGCGGCGTGAAGGAGAGGCCGGTGAGGGCGCGGGCGCGCAGGACCCACAGGCCCACGATGAAGCTCGAGAGCTGCGGCGGCGCGACGGCCGACGAGAAGCGCTGCGAGACGCGGGCCCGCGCGCCCTCCACGGTGAGCCGCACGTCCAAGGCGTCGTGGATCAGGCGCTGGTAGCGCAGCATGCAGCCGATCGCCTCGCGCACGGTGGCGCACTGGTCGGTGACGAAATCGACGACGTCGAACAGCTGGCCGACGAGCAGCTCGGCCGCGTGCAGGCCGAACGCCGGGTCGCGCGCGAGCTCGGGGACGCGGGTCCACGCGCGGACGACGGTGTCGTGGGGGACGCGGGCGGTGGGATCCTCGAGCAGGGCGGGGGCGACGCCGGCGGCCGCGAGGGCCTCGCGCGGGTCGACGCCGGCGCGCGACGCGGTGAGGACGCAGAGTCGGATGGCCTTGATGCAGCCGGTGGGGCCCATGGCGCTCGCTCCCTGTCGTATCCGATCTTGCGCCCGCCATCACGACGGCGCGCGCGACGCGCGGGGGCGAGGCCGGCGCGCGGAAGCTCTCCCCCTCCACTCGCTTTTCCGGGTCTCCACCTCCCTTGCCGTTTCCGGGTCTCCCCTTCCCCTTGCTGTCCGCGGTGACGCCTGGTAGCCGTGCCCGTCCCGCGGCCCTCATCGCCTCGCGGCGGCGCCGGCGCGCGCGGGGCTCCGAGGTGGTTTCCGATGGCGGTCGTGCGGTGGAGAGCGTTGGAGCGGCGCGTGACCCAGCACTCGCCGTGGCGGAGGATCGAGGACGTCACCTTCGAGCTCCCGGACGGGCAGATCCGCACGTTCTCGCTCAAGAAGGAGGGGCGGGTCGTCTGCGTCCTCGCCATCTCCCGCGAGGGGCGGGTGATCCTGGCGCGCCAGTACAGGCCTGGCCCCGATCGGATCCTCGACGAGCTCCCCGGCGGCGGCGTCGAGCCGGGCGAGGCCCCGGAGGACGCCGCCGCGCGCGAGCTGCTCGAGGAGACGGGGTATGTCGCCGGACGGCTCCTGCCGCTCGGACGCCCGCTGGAGTGCGCCTACTCGACCATCGAGCGCCACGCCTTCCTGGCCGTGGAGTGCGTGCGCGCGGGGGCGCAGGCGCTCGACGAGACCGAGTTCATCGACGTGATCGAGAAGCCGATCGAGGATTTCGTCGCGCAGCTCAGGGAGGGCGCCTGCACGGATCCGGAGGTCGGGTGGATGGGGCTTTACGAGCTGGGCTGTCTGAGGGCGAACGCCTGATCCGCGCCCGCCTCCCGCGCCGCGGGCATTGCGAGCCCTGCCGGGCGCCGGCTGGGCTATGCTGGAGCGCATGCGCAGCAGGCACGACCACGTCCTCTTGGCTCCCGGTGCAGACGCGTCCGGTCGCACGCTGAAGGCGCCCTCGTCCAGCAGGGCGCGCCCGCACGTCGATGACCGGCTGGCCCCGCCCGAGACGCGGGTGGAGTACCTCGACGGCGCCGAGATCTTCGCCGCCCCGGCCGACACGCCGCATGCGACGCAGCATTTCGATCTGACCTATGTCCTCGGCGCCCACGTCGCCCCGGGCTACCGGGGCGCCGTCGACATGCTCACCCGGGCCGACGAGGGCAGCGATTACGCGCCCGACGCCAGCGTCTTCGCGCAGAAGCCCGACCGGGGGGGCCACCGGCGGCTGGAGGAGCTGGCCTTCGAGGTCAGCGACAAGCAGGCCCTCGCCGTACCGACCAGCAAGGCGCGCCGGCTGATCGATCGAGGCGTGCGGCGGGTGTTCTGCATCCTGGTGAAGCAGCATCGGGTGCTCGAATGGTCGCGCGAGACCGATGGCTGGCGGACGCTCCCGAAGGATGCGGTCATCGAGGACCCGTGCCTCGTGCGCCCGCTGCCGCTCCAGGCGTTGCTCGACGCCGCGTCCTCGGACGACGCCGTGGCCCGCGCGCTGCTCCAGAAGCGCGTGCCCGCGCTCGAGGCGGCGCTCGCAGAGGGCGAGGCGCGCGGGGAGGCGCGCGGCGTGGCGCTCGGCGAGGCGCGCGGAGAGGCGCGCGGCGCGCTGCTCGGCGAGATCCGGCGTGACGCTCGGCGAGGCGCGCGGCGTGGCGCTCGGCGAGGCGCGCGGAGAGGCGCGCGGCGCGCTGCTCGGCGAGATCCGGATGGCGCAGGAGGCCATCACCACGGTGCTCCAGGCGCGCGGGGTCGCCGTGCCGGCCAAGGTGGCGCGCACGATCGCCGGCTGCGACGACCCGAGCAAGCTGCGTCGATGGCTCAAGCGCGCGGCCACGGCGGCGACGGCGGCCGAGGTCGTCGCGGGCTCCAGGCGCAAGCGCTGAGGGTCGGCCGTCAGTCGGCGCCCCCGCCGCGGCGCACGAGCTTCTTCTCGCTCGTGCGCCGCTTATCGTCGAGCCGCCGCGCCTTCGACGCCCGCGTCGGCCGCGTCGGCCTCCGCAGCGCCGGCACCTCGAGCGCGCGCAGGATCAGCGCGCGCAGCTTCTCGCGCGCGTCGTCCAGGTTGCGCTGCTGATCGCGCGTCAACTGGCTCACGACGAGCAGCCGCCCTTCGGCGTCGAGACGGCCGCGCGCCAGCGCGCGCAGCCGCGCCTTGGCGCCCTCGTCGAGCTCCGGCCATGCGGCGAAGTCGAAGCGCAGCTCGACCTTGGAGGCGACCTTGTTGACGTTCTGGCCGCCGGGCCCCGACGCGCGCACGGCGCTCCAGCTGAGGAGCGCGGCCGGGGCGGTCAGCGCATCGTTGACGACGAGGGGGTGGGACACGGCGGCTCGCTCCTCCCCGCGGCAGGCGCGAGCGCCGCGCGGGGCACCTGACGCGTAGCACGCGCCGGCCCGCGGCGAGAGCGCAGCGCAGGCTGTCGGCGGCGAGAGCGTCGCTGCCCGCCGCGAGAGCGTCGGCTGACCGCGGGGCTCCGGCCGCCCAAGGGGCGTCGGCTCCCGGTGGAGCGTCAGCTCCCCGCGGCCCCGCCGCCGGGCTCCCCCGACCGGGGCGGGACCTCGATCAGCCGCGCCTCGTCGCGCTTGCTCAGCTTCGCGCCTTGCCGCGAAGCCCCGTAGACGTTCGCCCCGTCGAGCTCCGCGTCGCGCAGGTCCGCCCCGTCGAGCCGGGCGAAGGAGAGGTCGGCCCCGCGCATCCGGCTGGCGCGCAGGTTCGCGCCCGAGAGATCGGCGCGCACGAGGCGGCAGCCGCCGAGATCGGCGCGGTGGGCGATCACCCGACCGAGCGACGCGCCGTCGAAGCGCGCCTCCGCGAGCCGCGCCTGCCGCAGATCCGCGCCGGTCAGGCGGGCGCCCTCGAGATCGGCGCCGTTCCCCTGCGCGCGCTGCAGGTTGGCGCCCGTCAGGTCGGCGCCCGCGAAGACCGACGACGCGCAGCTCGTGCGCGACAGGTCGGCGCCGGTCAGGTCGGCGCCCGCGAAGCGTGAACCGTCGAGCTTTGCGCCCTGCCAGACCGATCCGGGCGCGACCGCATCCTGGAACGAGCACCCCGTGAGCTCCGCGCTCGGCGCGCGCGCGTTCCCCAGCCTGGCCCGGTCGAACGCGGCGCCGTCGCCGCGCGCGTCGTCGAGGCGGGCTTCCAGGAGCGACGCGCCCGTGAACCGAGCTGCCCCGAGCGAGGCGCCGGAGAGGTTGGGGGCGAGCAGGTCCGCGCCCTCGAACGAGGCGCTGTCCCAGACCCCCCGCGCGAAGCTCGCCCGCGCGCCGGTCACGGCCGCGAGGCTCGCCCCCGCGCCGCGGGCCAAGGCGAGGATCGCCTCGTGCAGCGTGGCGCCGTCGAGCCGCGCGCCCTCCAGCACGGCGCGCGACAGGTCAGCGCGGGTCAGATCCGCGCCCGAGAGGTCTGCCCCGCCGAGATCCGCGCCGGCGAGCTTCGCGTCGGCGAGGCGCGCCCCGGCGAGCTTGCTCCCGCGCAGGCTCGCGCCCTGGAGATCGAGCGCGGACAGCGAGGCGCCGCTCAGGTCGAGCCCGCTCAGGTCCGCGTGTGCGAGCTCGATCCCTCCGAGCAGCTCGCCGGCCCGCAGCCGCGCGATCACCTCGGCCCGCAGGCGTTCGTCCGCGGGGTCCACGGCAGCGGCGCCCGCGGCAGGTGCCGCGCCGGCGGCGCCCGCGAGGTCCGAGGGCGCCACGACGCCAGCCGCCGGCGGCTCGGCGGCTCGAGGCACCGCCCACCGCCGCCGCCGGCGCCACCGCTGCCGGCGGAGCGCCCTCGCCGGCCGGCGTGCTCCCGGCGGACCCAGCCGCCGATGGCCGCAGCGGCGCAGGCGCGTCCTCGGTCTCCGGCACGAGCTCCTGCTCGTCCGGCGGCTCGAGGTCGGCGAGCACGGTCGCGCTCTCGTCGATCGGCCGGAGCAGCGCGGCGGGCCTGGGCTGCAGCGCTGGCTCCGGGGGAGCCCACGGCGCTCCCGGGATGGGCGCGGCCGGCTGCGCGGGCGACCCGGGCGGCGCCAGCGCGAACGGCGCGAGCGGCGCCTGCAGCTGCATCGCCAGCTCCTCCGGGTCCTGCATCCGCGTCTCCTCGTCCATGAGGGTGCCGCCCGACCACCGCGACGGCCGCGACTCCCGCGCGGCGCTCGCGGCGGGCCAGGCCTGCGCCTGGGCTGCCGCGCTCGCGGGCGAGAACGGCAGCACCGGCGCGCTCGACCTCGACGCGCCGCCGACGGGGAGCGTCGTGCCGAGATCGCCCGGCGCGCTCGACCTCGACGCGCCGCCGACGGGGAGCGTCGTGCCGAGATCTTCCGGCGCGCTCGATCGGCGGTGCGGCGAAGGCGCGGCCTGCTCCAGGCTGGGCCACGAGAGCGGATGGCCCGGCATCTCGAGGCCGGCGCACACCCGGAGCGACGCCCGCTCCTCGGCGCGCTCGAGCGCGAAGCTGCCGCGCCACACGATGGAGCAGATCTGGCGATCCACATCGATGACGAGCGTATCGGCGGCCAGATCGACGGGCTGCCCCTGCCCGCCCCCGCCCGCCGGATAGCGGCGCGCCAGCGCCCGCGCCGCGGGGAGCTGCGTCTGCACCCGCGGCAGCTCGGGGTGCAGCCCGTCGAGCACGAGCCACTCGTCCCCGTGCAGGAACGGCAGCTGCTGATCGGGCGGCGCCGCGTGAAAGTAACGCCAGTCGAAGCCCGCCGCCGGCCCGGCCTGCTGCGGCTCGCCCCCCCGCGGCTCCGCGCCGCCGAGCAGCCGCTGCCGCGCGGGCCACCGCGGCGAGATCGGCCCCATCCCGGCCGGCCGCGTGGGCTGGACGGGGTCGAGCAGGTTCGGCAGCGCCGGCGCGGCGCTGGACGCGGCCCCGACCCCCACGGGGTTGTCGGGCACCCCGGGCCCGCCGAAGGCGCGCTCGTAGACGAGCGGCATCCGCTGGAACGGCTGCGATCTCCACGGCGGGACGGGCGCGCGATCGCCGACGATCTTGATCCGCTTGTCGAGCAGGCGCGCCTCCCCGCGGTAGATCGCCAGCCGGGCGATCATCGCCGCGACCGGCTGCCCGCCCGGCGCGCAAGCGTGGCCGGTCAGCACCACCCCCACGCTCGGCAGGTACGGCGCGACCTCGCTCGCCGCCTCGAGCGAGCCCGAGGGCCCGTGACGGTCCTCGCGCACGATCGGAAGCGGCGCGATGGGCCAGGCGAGGCGATCGTGCGCGAGGGCCAGCGTGGCCTTCACGATGACCGTGACCCGCTGCGCGCTCCCGGCCTGCCACAGCACCGAGCCGCACGAGACGGCGTTCAGCGCGACGACTTGGACAGGCCACGGCGAGGTCACGTGCGGCGGATCGGGCCCGGCGAGGCAGACGCGAGGGCGAGCGTCCACTCTAAGCCCGCCGCGCCGCGGACGATAAGCGCGAGGCGTGGCGAGCTGCCTCGGTCCGCGCCCGATCGAGGCACGAAGCGACACCGCGCGGCGCCGCTTTCCTGCGGAGCGCTTCGGGGCGGGCGCGGGCCAGCCCACACCCAGGCCCCGGCCGCGTCGATCGCGTCTCGTTTCCGCTTTCCGCTTTCCGCTTTCCGCTTTCCGCTTTCCGCCTTCCGCCTTCCGCCTTCCGCTCTCCGCGTTCCGCCCTCAGCGCTCAGCCCGCGGCCATCGCGGGCGCGGGGGCGTCGTCGCGCCGGACGCGGCGGTGGATGAGCTCCTCCAGCCAGCGCTCGAACGCCTCGCCCTCGCGCTCGTCGGGGTCGTCGCGGATCACCTCCACGCCCTCCTCGGCGCGGCCGCCGCTGCGCTCGATGACGGTCTCGACGAGCGAGGTCCACGTGTACGTCTGGATCGCCCCGCCGAGCGTCTCCATGACCAGGAGGTCGGCGAGCGTCGACGCGCGGTTCCACGTCTGCACCTCGAAGCGCACCGACCCGTCGCCGCCGGGCGCGGGCTCGGCCAGGAAGCGCACGGCGCCGGCCAGCGGGTGGCCCTCGAGGGTGGCGAGGGTGATCGCGCGGGGCGAGACCTCCTCGACGCGCACCTGGACGTGCCCGCGCAGCGGCAGGGCCATCGTGAGCGTCGCGCCCGGCGCGATGCGCGTCGGGCTCTCGGGCTCCGCGCCGACGACGACCGTCTTGCGCGGCGTCAGCTCCGGGAGCTCGTCGCGCACGAGCGCGATGAGCCCCTCGGCGTCGAGGCGCGCGCCGCGGATCGCTGCGCGGTAGATCTTGCGGTGCATCGGGCCGAGCCCCTCGGACGGGAGCCGCTCCGGGAGCGAATCGCCGAGCTTGGCCAGGCTCTCGTCGAGGGGGGTCGCCTTCACGCCGAGCACGTCGAGGGCGTTCTCGCGGCCCTCGGGGATGACGTTCCCCTCGGTCACCATCGTGATCTGGTCGGCGTTGACCGGCGTCTCGATGCCGAACTTGGCCGCGAGCTTCGCCCCCGTCGACTCGATCCACGCCGGCAGCGGGATCCGGGTCGGGTGCCGGTCGGTCATGGCCTCGAAGCGGTCGAGCACCTGGTTCATCGAGGTCAGCTCCGGGCCCGCCAGGTCGAGCTCGCGCCCCGCCAGGTCGGCGCGCTCGGCCGCGATGGCGAGGGCCTCGCCGCAGTCCTCGCACCAGATCGGCTGGAACGGATCGTCGCCCTTGCCGACGAGCGGCACGACCGGCAGCGTGCGCATCATCTTGAGCAGGAGCGAGATCTGCTCGTCGCCCGGCCCGAAGACGTTGCCGGGGCGGAGGATGATCCACGCGCGCGAGAAGGTGCGGGCGATCTCCTCGCCCGCCTTCTTCGAGCGATGGTAACCCGACTCGCCGCGATCGGCGCCGAGCGACGAGACGTAGACGAAGCGCTGGACGCGCGCTCGCTCGGCCTCGGCGACGATGTTGCGTGTGCCCTCGACGTTCACGCGCTCGAACGTGACCTCCGGCGGCCGCTCGGCGACGGTCGCCGCCAGGTGAATCACCGCGTCGCACCCCTCGGCGGCGCCGCGGATCGACGCGGCGTCGCCGATGTCGCCGTCGAACGCCTCGACGTCGCCCTCGAACGGCTTGCGATCGTCGCTCGCGTGACGCGACAGGAGCCGGACGCCGTGCCCTCTCCGCAGGAGCCGCCGCACCACCTCCGGGCCCACCACCCCTGTGCCGCCGGTCACCAGAACCTTCATCATCCGTTCTCCTTTGCACCCATCGGATGGGCGAGGACAGGCGAAGGCCGTGCCAGCCCCCGCTCGCGGCGTGCCCGGGACTTGCTTGCGGGCGCGGCATGAGCCCGCGCACGACCGGCGCGCAGCGCCCCGCCACCGCCTCGCCGCGCGCCGGAGGCGCCTCGCAGGGGCCGCTCGTCACGCCCGACGGCCGCTACCTGATCGTGCGCGGGCGCCTGTGGCGTCGGGCCAACCCCGCGCTGCCGGAGGACGCGCGGAGGCGCCTCGTCTCCGAGCTCATGGCGGCGCGGCGCGAGGTCGGACGCGCGCTGCGCGCGGGCGACGCGGGGGCGCTGCGCGCGGCCCGCCGTCGCGTGAACGAGGCGAAGATCGCGCTCGGCGAGCGGGGACCGCCGTGGTGGAGCGACGGCGCGCCCGACGAGAACCGACGCTTGGTCGCGTCCACGAGCTACGCGCGCTGGTACGACGCGCTCTGCGGTGAGGAAGGGCTCGCGCGGTAGCGTCGCCCGTGCAGGGCGAGCCTGCCGCTTCCCCTATCCGGCGAGGACCTCATCGAGCGAGCGGGCGCTCATCGCTCGCAGCAGCCAGCGCTGCAGCGTCGCGATCAACCCGGGTCGGTTCGGCGGCGAGCGGCCCGACCTGGCCAGCGCCCGGGACGCAGCCGAATCGCGGCAAGGGACGGCGCGCGTTCGTGTATAGGTACCTGATGACCGCCCCCCTCCTCGCCAGCGGGAGAGCGAGACGCGGGAGAGAGATGGCAGGACCACGACCGAGGACGACTCCGCATTTCCGGCGAGCGCGCCGGTCTCGGCGGGTCGGACCGTGAACCAGGGAGGACAGGGCAGATGAAGATAGCGACCTCGGCGTCCACCGCGGCGACGGCGGGCACGGCGTTCGACGAGGCCATGTCCGCGCTCCGCGCGCGCCTCGGCGCAGCCCCCGACCACATCTTCCTGAGCTACACGGAGCGTTATGACGTGGACGAGCTCGCGCGCGCCACCGCCGCGCTCCCGGCGTCGGTTCGCGTCCACGGCTCGAGCTCATGCCTGTCCGTCATGACGTCTGCCGGCGTCCACGGCATGTCCGGTCCCGGCCTCGCCCTGCTCGGGGTCGCCGACGCGCAAGGTGCCTATGGAGTCGCCGCCGAGCCGATCGGCGGCGCGCCGCGGGAAGCGGGCGCGCGCGCCGCGCGCCGCGCCATCGAGGACGCCGGGCGAGCCGGCGAGCTCCCGGCCCTGTTCTGGCTCACCGCGCAGACCGGCGCGGAGGAGGACATCCTGCTCGGCGTCGCGGACGTGGTCGGCCCCAACGTGCCTGTGTTCGGCGGCTCCTCTGCAGCAGACTCCCTCGACGGGCAGCAATCGCAGCTGGAGCGCGGGCGCGCCTGCAAGGGATCGGTGCTGCTCTCCGCCCTCTACCCGTCGGGGGAGGTCTCCTATGCATTCAGCAGCGGCTACGCCCCCACCGAGCACCGCTGCCGCGTGACCCGCGCCGCGGGCAGGCGCCTGCCCGAGATCGACGGGCTCCCGGCCGCCGAGGTCTACAACCGATGGACCGGCGGCCTGATCTCCGCGCAGCTGGGCGGCGGCTCCATCCTGGAGCAGACCGCGCTGCACCCGCTCGGGCGGCCCTCGGGCTGGATCGGCAAGATCCCCCAGTTCCTGCTCATTCATCCGAGCACCGTGGAGGCGGACGACTCCATGACGTTCAGCGCGAACATCCACGAGGGAGACGAGCTCGTGCTCATGAGCGGATCGCGGGAGAGCCTGATCGGCCGAATCCGCTCCGTGGTCGACGCCGCGCTGGCGTCTGCGCCGCGCCCGTTCCGCGCGCAGGGCGCGCTCGTGATCTTCTGCGCGGGGTGCATGCTCGCCGTGCGCGACGAGCTCGACCGCGTGGTCGAGGGGGTGGTCGCGTCGCTCGGAGCGACACCCTTCCTGGGCAGGTTCACCTTCGGTGAACAAGGGTGCTTCACGCGGGGCAGGAACCAGCACGCGAACCTCTCCATCGCCGTCGTCCTGCTCGGGCAGTGAGATGTGATGGAGGACGAGGCTGCCCGAGAGACCATCGCCGAGCTGCAACGCGCGCGCGAGGAAGAGCGGGCGCTCCGCCTGGAGGCCGAGGGGCTGGCGGAGGCGCTCCTGCGCTTCACCGAGCCGGGAACCTTCGCGGAGACGCTGGCGCGCATCGTCGAGGCGACCGCGCGGACCGCCGGGGCCGCCGCCGGGCTCGTGATCGACTTCGAAGGCGCTGACGGCCGCGTCGTCGCCTCCACCGATCCGCGCCTGTCGTCCACCGCGTGGCGGCGCGGGCCCGCGTTCGATCGCGCCCTCGCGGGCCGGCCGGTGGCCAGCTTCGACCTCGCCCAGCTCGCCGAGTGGCAGCGCCAGCCGGCGTCCGTCCTGGAGCGGTGCGGCTCCGCGCTCCACGCACCCCTTCAGGCCGGGCCAGCGCGGGCGCTCCTCGTGCTCACCCATCCCGCGCGCGCCTACTTCGACGGGCGCCATGTCAGCCTCGTCCGTCGCCTCCTGCCCGCGGCCGCGCAGGCGCTCGCGCGCGCCCGCGCCGAAGAGGAGCTCGCCCGGGCGCGCGAGCTCGCCCACGAGCGGGAGATCCAGGAGAAGCTCACGCTCATCGAGCACCAGCGCGCCGCGATGCGCGCCCTGTCCGTCCCCATCCTCGAGGTATGGAGCCGGATCCTCTGCGTCCCCGTGATCGGATCCATGGACGAGGAGCGTTGCGGGCACCTGATGGAGCGGCTCCTCGCCGCCGTGAACGCCACCAGGGCGCGCGCGGTGGTCATCGACGTCACCGGGCTCGACCGGATGGAGGCGAACGCGCTCACGCTCTTCTTGCGCGTGGCGGCGGCGGTGAGGCTCCTTGGCAGCGCCTGCGTGCTCGCCGGCATCGGCCCCGAGGTCGCCCGGGAGCTCGCGCGGGAGGGCGTCGCGTGGGGCGACATCACGACGCACCGCCGCCTGCACGACGCGCTGCGGACGCTGCTCTCCGCTCGCGGGCGGAGATAGCGGCTCGCGGGCGGAGATAGCGGCTCGCGGGCGGAGATAGCGGCTCGCGGGCGGAGATAGCGGCTCGCGGGCGGAGATAGCGGCTCGCGGGCGGAGATAGCGGCTCGCGGGCGGAGATAGCGGCTCGCGGGCGGAGATAGCGGCTCGCGGGCGGAGATAGCGGCTCGCGGGCGGAGATAGCGGCTCGCGGGCGGAGATAGCGGCCGCCGGCGCACCGGCCAGGTGGACGGCGGGCCCAGCTGCGCGCCGCCCGCCGGGCCCGCTGCCGGCGTGCCGCTCAGGACGCCTTGCGGCGCGCCGAATCCCACCCGCGCCGGACGGCGCTCTTGGCCTCGTCCCACGTGCGCCCGCTCTTGAGGTCGTTCCACTCCTCCCGGAGCTTGCTCTCGACCCGGTCGTCCCAGTCGCGATGCTCGGTGTACTGGCTGGCCGCGCCCCAGCCGTAGCGCAGCCCCGGCTCGACGTCGTCCCAGTCGCTGTTCGGCACGTACCGCGGCGGGATCGGCTGCTTGCCGAGCGCCTGCTTCACCGTGTCGTCCACGTCCTGGTTGAGCTCCTGCCCCTTGTTGTTCGTGAAGTCCGCCTTGGTCTGCTCCCAGTCGCGGCGCAGCGCTTCCTTCACGCGCTCCCAGCCGGACGTCTTGTGCTCATCCCACCACCTCGGATTGATCGACTGTGTCATGGATACCTCCCATCGGTTGCGCGGAACGGGGCCAGCACGGAGGCCGAGCCCGGCGCGTGAGGGGGGCCGTTACACGAACGGTGCCGCCGCGAGCGCGGGCAGAAATACCCGGGAGATACAGACGCTTACAGCAGCGCCCGGGCCGCCGCCGCGCGGTCGCTCCGCAGCTGGAGGGGGCGCCCCCGCGGCAGGCAGCCACGGATGAGACAAGCTGCCTCAGCGCATCCCCGGGGGCTCCACGCAGCCCCGGCGCCGGGCGCGGCGCGCCGGGGTCACCCAGCGGGGCGCGCGCCCTCGTCCACGCCGACAGCCGTGCGCCTCGACGATCGAGCGGCTGATCGCCAGTACCGCGGCGGTGCCCTCGAGGCACCGGAAGCGGTCCGGGAAGGGCTGCCGCGCTGCCTTCCGCGCACCGGACTCGGTCCGGGAGGGGCTGCCGCGCGGTAGTGAGGTACATCCCCCACTCTGCCCCGAAACTCCCTCAGTTTGAGCTCGGGCAAAATCCCTCACTCTACACCGGGTCGCCGGGCTTCTCAGGCGGTCCGGGGGTCACGGCGCGCCGTCGAGATCGTGCTCCCCTTGGTCGCCTGCTCGGTCTACCAGCGACACGCGGACATGTGGCATAAAGTGGGACAGAAAGGTCAAGCTTACGGACCGGACGGACCTTGCGGACTTTAAGCAGCCGGGCCTCCTCGACGCGAGGCTGGTCCACACGCCGTTCCTCGTGTTCGACGAGGTGGGGGACGGGGTCGAGGTGGAGATCGTGGAGCAGGCGTCAGCGCTCTCGGCCTACCCGCGCCAGCCGACGGTCATGATCCAGTGCCACCCCGAAAGGGCGCACTTCTTCCCAATTCTGGCCGCACCGACCGAACGCGGCTGCGTCCCCAGGCGGGGGCCGCCCAATCATTTTCCTTGACGCTCGCCAAGGGGCGAACCAAAGTTAGGTCACTCATCCCCGCCCTTCGTTCGCCCCTTGGCGGACGAATTGGCGGGGTTTTTTGTTTCGTTTATGCCTAGGCGTCTCGGCATCTTCATCGACTACCAGAACGTCTATCGCAGGGCGCGTAGTGCCTTTGCGCTCCCAGGCGATTCTCATTCGGTAGGGCAGATCGATCCGCTGAAAGTCGGGAATCTGCTCTCCACAAAAACACCGGATTCCAGCTTGGAGTTTGTCCGGATTTATCGAGGTCTTCCGGACGGCGCGAAGGATCCGAAGGGAAACGCCGCGTGCTCGCGCCAGGTGGCGGCATGGAGAGCGCTCCAGCGTGTCGAGGTATTCACCAGGCCGCTAAGGTACCCGCAGAACTATCCGACTGAGAAGCCGACCGAAAAGGGCATTGACGTTCAACTCGCGATCGACTTTGTCGTTGCCGCGCTGGACAGGCGTTTTGATGTGGGCGTAATCTTCTCGGCGGATACCGATCTGAAGCCTGCCATCGAAACCGTGGTCGCGCGCACTGCGGTCGAAGTCGCAGTTGCAACTTGGCAGCCTCCCACTGGGTATGCCAGCAGGATCTCGATTCCAAATCGCAGGATCTGGTGCCACTACCTCAAGGACACAGACTTCGAGGCAGTCAAGGATCCGAGGGACTATAACCTACACCACAGCCAACAAGGAGATCCTCGGGGATAATCTCGATGAGTCAGACGATAACGGCATCAGGCGCTCTTTATCCTTCTCCGTTCGCGTCATCGTCTTCCTAGGATTTCTCCCAGATCGAGTTGGCCTCGTGCTCGCCCTTTGCCCTGATCGCTGCCTGAAGAGCCTGACTGGCCTTGACGAATGCCTCGTATTCGTCCGCGTAACGGTTCAGTGGCTCGTTCAGCGTGTCGCTCCATTCAAAGAATCCGAAGTCATAGCTACCCCAATGAGTCCGCTGCGAATACCCGTGCTTCGCCATGAACGCACCCATGTGTTCGCGAATCTTCTTCAGTGGTTCCTGCAACTGGTATGGCCCCGACGGTGGCGGTGACGAATAGATGCGGTAGTGGATGGTATTAGTATGGGTGGGCGCAAAGTCGACCCGGTGTGCCCACAGCCCCTTACCACCCAGCCAGGACGACCGAACCAGTTTCGGGATGTCTGTAACGAGCTTCTCAAGCTCCGTCTTGAGGATCGTGATCCTCTCGGATCCGAGTTTCGTGGTGGTCTCGTGATTTCGCTTCACCACCAAACGGACTTGTTCCGGAATCCACGCCCGCAATAGAACCGTGAGCGCATCGAAGAATCGTTCAAGAGCTGCCTCAGCACGTCCCCGCTGCTGCTCGAGGGCTTCGCGACACTGCGTGATTTTGGCGTCCAACTCCGCTGTCATACCTACCTCTGCTGCGAACCCGCCTCCAAAAGAGCTCTCACCCAGACCCACCTTAGCACCAACTGAACAGGTGGTCAACCCGTCCTGTGCCTCAGCGCCCTCACAGGAAAAACGATAGCTGGTCCGACACTCTTCGCGGTCGCTCCAGAGGTCCACGAGCCCGATGCGAGCAACCGCCCGGCCATCGCCATGCGCATGGCCCCTTGTGGCTCTGGCCAGCTCCTACGATGCTGGGCGCAGGGTGGCGTCGGCCGAGGCTCCGATGTCAATCGACGTAATCGACACCCCATATACCTTCGCGAAGTGAATCTTTTACAGTGGTCCACTGCCCTCCTTCAAAGTGCTCTACGGATACGCCAAATTGAACTAGATAGGCTCGGCGACCGTAAAAATCGTCTGGGATCGGCTTGTCGTGTCTCTTCATGATCTCGTCACGCTTATTGATGGCCTCCTCAAGCGTGCGCATATAATGTGGTCCGAACGGCTTGCCGTCCACCGTCCATACAACGCAGTAGAGGTAGCCTTGGTGGACTTTGCGCAAGCGTTCCTCCGCTCGCTGCTCTGCCTGCCTCTGCGCTACTGTTTTCCTTGGCCTCCGGCCTACCATGGGCCGGATGATACCACACAGCGCAACGAAAACTTACACGAGCCGTAGGAACCCCCGCCCGTTGGGCAGCTCCCGCGCCGGCCCCTCCGGTCGCGGATGCTGGAGCGGCTGAGGCTCCGGCCTGGGGGTCGGAGCCGCCGCGAGCGCCGCCTCCATGAACTCCTCCAAGCTCCAGATGTGATCCGTGATCCCCGCCTGCATAGCGGGCGTCACCCTGAGCGTCTTCACCACGTGGCAGAAGTTGTAGTGAGCGTAGTTGAGTGCCACGGCCGCGCGGTGGTTCTCGATCTTTTTCGAGAACGCGAGACACAGCCGTCTCATTCGGCCGATATGGTGCCTCATGGTGCCGTTGTTTCTCTCGACATAAGAGGTGCTCGCTCGATCTAGATCAGGCGATCCACAGATCGTCCTCTTCGTGATGAAGGGATTCCGTGGGGGTTCGTATCGGTGATCATCATCGCGCCGCCGCCTGGATCTGTAGTTCTTGACGGTCTGGCCATAGTTCACCGAGAGTCCGAAGCTCTCGGCGACTGCCGGGACATAGGGAGCGAAGCCGTCGCTCGTTAGCATGCTTGGCATCGCGGCAAAGCGAGAACGAAGATCCTCCATGAAGATCCTCGTGTTCGCCTCATCTCGTCGCCCCACGTGCCAGGTGATTGCAAGACGACTCGTCGTGTCCAACGCCACGTACGTGTAGGCTTCGCCAATGTCGGGAGGATCATTGGGTGTCACGCGCGCCTGCTTCTTCGCGATGTAGGACCAAACCTCATCGAATTGAACAGACGAGCACGTGAGATCTCGGACAAGCCGATTATGGAGGTGCTGAGCGCCCTCTCCAAGCCGGAGCGCGAACTTCCTGATCGTCTTCAGGCTCGCGCCCGTGAGACGCTCAGTCGCGCGCTCGGAATTTCCATCCACAAGGGCCGCGAGGACACGCAGACGAGTCTCCGTCGGAAGGATGTTCGGCATGGTCTAATTACTGACCACTATAAGGGTTTGTTTTGAAGGATCTAGGAGCGCGAGTGGAGGCTAGGACAAAATACGACCTAGCCTCCGCTCGCGGAACTACGTCACCTCCGCGAGCGTGGCTGCCGACCCTTCCGCCACCACGCCTCGCGCCGGGTGGGGAGCCCCGGCCCGCCGATGGTTCGGCAGACGAGCGGGGTCGGGGAGACCGGCGTGGGCGACGTCGCAGAAGCAACGTCCGGATCACACGCGGGCACGAAAGTCAACCAGAAACTACTGCCTCGATCCATTTTCGCGTCTCCTCGGAGTGGACGCGCAGCAAGGATCGACCTCTCTCCCGTGAACGAGCCGGTGTAGTACCAGATCGTCCCCCGCCAGGGATGGGCGAGAGGTCAATCTCGCCGAGCGTTGTCACGGTCCAAGCCGAGTCGACGCGGAGGGAGGGCAGCCTTTCGGCTGCCTTTTTTCTTTTCCCCGTCTGGAGGCGCCGCTAGCGGATCCAGCGGTACTGGCTCTACTATCCGATCTGCGCGCCCGAATCCAGAGCCATGACGACCGAGGACAAGGATCCGCCCACGCTGGAGGAAGAGTTCGACCGCTTCCTCCGGCTCGTCGGAGGCAACATCCAGAAGGCGCGCCATCGAGCCGGGATGACCCAGGTGCAGGCGGCCGACGTGGTCAGCTTCCGCGTCCTCGTCGAGCTCGAGCGCGGACAGGGCAACCCGAGCCTGAGGACGCTGTTCGTGCTCGCGGACAAGCTCGGGGTCAGCGTTCGGGATCTCGTCGAGACCGGGGAAGAGCAGCCGCTGGAGAAGCCGCTCAGGGAGATCGACGCAGCGGCGCCCCGGCGCGGTCGGAAGCCGAAGACGAAGTAAAGGCGCCGCTTCGGCAGGTCATCCTGGCGGCTGCTTCCTCGGACGCCCGCGCTTCCTCTCCGGCAACTCGGGCTTGGTGAAGAACTCCGCGACCGTCACGCCGATCACGTTCGCGATCCTCGCCATGGTCCTGAGCGTGAGGTTCTGCTCACCAGCCTCGATCCGCTGGAAATTCGAGACGGTCGTCCCGAGCGCCTCGGCGACCTCAGCCTGAGTCTGCCCGGCCCGCGCGCGCAGCTCCCCGATCCGTCGCCCCACGGCCTCGATGACCTGATCGGGATCTTCCACCCGCCCGGTCTCGACCCCGTTGCATCCCCGGAAAAACCCTCATATACGATTTCTCCCTACGGAGGACTACATGAGGCTGAGGGGTCAGGTCTTGGGGGTGTTCGTCATGGTGGCCGCGTGCGGGAGGGGAGGAGGCCCTTCGGATGCCGACGTGACCGGAGCCGTGACGAAGGCGGCGAAGGAGAGCCGGGGCTTCGCGGACCTGACGGGCGGCACCAGCCCGTGCGGCGTTATGAACGCGCCGATCACGGAGGTGAAGAAGGTCGAGGTCGTCGAGCGCGGCCAGGAGAAGGAGGGCTACGCGCCGGTGAAGGCGACCATCACGGGAACGTGCATGGCGCAGTTCCCGAGGTGCGGGGCCGACAAGAACAGCTTGTGTCCGCCCGCCCCGACGGAGTTCACGACCAAGCCCTTGGCGTTCCGGTTGAAGAAGGACGACTACGGGAAGTGGAGCGCCGAGAAGGCCGAGTGATGGCGCTCGGGGGTCACGAGCTCTTGAACACGGAGGCGTACTTCCCGGACGGGGTGACGATCACGTGATCGACCAGCTCGACCCCGATCAAGTGCGCCCGGTGCTCGATCTCTCGCGTCAGCTCGACGTCCTCCTCCGTGGGCTTCGGATCTCCACTCGGATGATTGTGGCACAGCACGAACGAGAACGCGCCGAGTTCCAGCGCCCCGCGGAGAACATCCACAGGCGGAACGTACGCCCCGCCCAACCCGCCACGGGAGATCATGCGCGTCCCTCGGACGCCGCAGTGAGCGTCGAGGGCGGCGATCCAAACCTCTTCGTGTACGAGCCCGCCGAGTTGCGGGCCGAAGAACATCGCGATGTCCTTCGGCGAACGGAGCCGCTTCGGCCGCTTGGCGCGCGCCTTCTCAAGACGACGTGCAAGCTCGAGGGCTGAAGCGAGCCGAGTTGCTTCGGTGAGCCCGAGACCAGCGCGCTCAGCGAGAGCGACCGGAGACATCCGAGCGATCCCCACAAGCCCGTTCATGACGAGGATCCGCTCGGCGACTCCATGGACGCCGAGGATCATCTCGAGCAGCGCCCCTTCCGTCGCAGCGGGGATGTCCGCGAGCGTCGTCTCGATCGGTTCGGAGGTGCTCATCGCGTCACCTCCCGAGGTGCCCCACAATGTGGGCAGCGGTCGGCCGGAGCGAGACCACCAAGGAGCTGATCGATGGTGGTCCCCGCGGCCTTGGCGGCGCGCAGGGCCAACCCATGGGTCGAGCGGTTCGTGCCGTACACGAAGTTCGTGATCGTCGTCTTCGGGACGCCCATCACAGCGGAGAGGCAATCCCACGTGCCGTACAGCCCCTTCAGGTTTCTGAGGGCGGCTCGGAGGCGCATCGCCTCGGCATCGGTGAGCGCGGTGGAACGGGGTCGTCGCCCAGAGGGCGCACCTCGGCCTTGGCCGTCCACGGACGGCTGGACTAACGTGAGCATGTCGGGACCTCGGTGTAGGAGGTTTCGGCCACGCGGGACGGACGCTGCCAGGCGTCGCGTCCCGCACTACTTCAAGCCGATCCTAGCCCTTCCGCGAAGGCCCGGGGCCAAACTCCCCCACTTTCGGCCAAAATCCCTCACTACCTGCCGCGCTGCCCTCGACCCACCGGAAGCGGTCCGGGAAGGCCTGCCGCGCTGCCCTCGACCCACCGGAAGCGGTCCGGGAAGGCCTGCCGCGCTGCCCTCGACCCACCGGAAGCGGTCCGGGAAGGCCTGCCGCGCTGCCCTCGACCCACCGGAAGCGGTCCGGGAAGGCCTGCCGCGCTGCCCTCGACCCACCGGAAGCGGTCCGGGAAGGCCTGCCGCGCTGCCCTCGACCCACCGGAAGCGGTCCGGGAAGGCCTGCCGCGCTGCCCTCGACCCACCGGAAGCGGTCCGGGAAGGCCTGCCGCGCTGCCCTCGACCCACCGGAAGCGGTCCGGGAAGGCCTGCCGCGCTGCCCTCGACCCACCGGAAGCGGTCCGGGAAGGCCTGCCGCGCTGCCCTCGACCCACCGGAAGCGGTCCGGGAAGGGCTGCCGCGCTGCCCTCGACCCACCGGAAGCGGTCCGGGAAGGGCTGCCGCGCTGCCCTCGACCCACCGGACACGGTCTGGGCAGGGCTGCCGCGCTGCCACCGACCCACCGGAACCGGTCTGAACAGATTCGCTGAGCTTGTCCTCCGGGACCGGAACCGCTCCTGGCAGGGCAGCCGCGCTGCCCACGCGCAAGCTCACGAGCTCGGGCGGCCTGTCGTCAGGATCTTGCCAGGCGCGTTGACGCATGGAGACGCGTCGTTATGCCTGCCCGGAACGTCCGGCGCGCGCCGGGCGCTCACAACGACATCCATCGCGGGGGGTAGAGGGCGTGTGTCCTTTGCTGTCCTCCACGGCTCGGCGATGGAGACAAGCGAGAGGTGATCCCCTCATGGCGAAATCTTCTTCGGTCAAGAAAAAGCCCGCTCCCAAGAAGCCCTCGGCCCCGCCCCAGGCGGCGGCGGCCTTCGACAAGGCGCTCCCCGAGATCGAGGCCCTGAGCCCGGACCGGCTCATCGCGATGAACCTCGACGTGCCCCGCGTGGTCTCCCAGGTGCTCGGCGTGCTGCCCGGCCTCCGCGCGCTGCGCGCCCACATCGCGGAGCACCTGCCGACGTTCGAGCTCGCGCGGCTCGACCGGCTCGAGACCTACGCGCTCGCCGCCTGGTATGCGCACCTCCTGTGGCTGTCCAGCGGAGATGCCGAGAGCGCGGTGAAGCCGCTGCTCGCCGAGGCGGCGCCGCTGCGCGAGAACCTGCTCGGCGACGCCGAGGCGCTCGCCCGACGCGGCCTGCTCGACGCAGAGGCGGTCGCGGACATCCGCGCGGGGCAAGGGCACATCGACACGGCGAACGACCTCGTGGCGCTCTCGGCGCTCTTCAGCGCGAGCTGGTCCGAGATCGCCGGCAGGACGGCGGCGACCGAGGAGGAGGTGAAGCTCGCCGGGGAGGTCGGGCCGCAGCTGCTCGCCGCCCTCGGAATCAGGGAGCACGGCAAGGGACCCGGGCCGACCGAGGCCGCGGACAAGCGGGCCCGCGCCTTCGCGCTGCTCGTCCATGCCTACGACCAGGTCCGCCGCGCCGTCGCCTACCTGCGCTGGGACGAGGAGGACGCCGACGTGATCGCCCCGTCGCTCTACAAGGGGCGCGCGGGCCGCGCGACGCCGTCCACGGACACCGAGACCGCGCCGCCGGACGAGGCGCCGGCTGGGCCGGCGGCGCCGCCCGGCACGCCAGCCCCCGTCACGCCGGCCGGCACGGCCGCGCCGCTGGCCCCCGGTGCCGCGCCGTCCGGCACGGCGACCCCGCCGGCTCCCAGCGCCGCGCCCAACGGCGCGCCGGCCGTGGGCTAGACCCTCCCCAGACCGCTTCCGACGCCGGCGCCAAGCTCAGCTCGCCCGCCCAGACCGTTTCCGGTTCCCGGAGGGCCGCTCGACCGGTCCATGACGATCGCCCAGCTGCGAGCAAGGGCGTCCCCGGCCCGTGCGCCGGCGGTGCGTTTCCACAAACGGACCGGGAAAGCTCCCCGCAATTCTATGTATGAGCAGATCCCGCGACGACATCTGGAACTCCATTCACGCTGCCGCGACGGAGCTTCTCCCCCGGTTGCTGCGACTCCTGGGGGTCGCCGAGGCCGACGTCGATGACCTGCAGCAGGAGGTCCTGCTCGCGGCGTACAAGAGCCTCGACCGTTTCCACCCCGACTGGACCCCGACGCATCGCGAGGCGCCCTCCGCCGCCGGCCCGCCACGCATGCAGGGCCAGCGCCAGCGGCGCAGCCCTGAAGCCCGATGGGTGATCGGGATCGCATTGCACAAGGTCAGCCATCACCTGCACCGCGCCCACCGCCGCCGCGAGGTGCCGGCCGGCTTGCACCTGGCGTCGCAGCGCCAAGCGGTCGACCCCACGCCGAGCGGCGAGGAGCACCTCGCGAACCAAGAGCGGCTGGAGCTCGCGACCGAGGTGCTCGACACGCTCGATCCCGAACGGCGGGTCCTCCTCGTCATGTACGAGGCCTACGAGGTGCCGCTCGTCGACATCGCCCGCGAGCTCGGCCTCAAATACAACACCGCCAGCAACCGGCTTCGCCTCGCCCGCGAGGACTACCGCGCCGCCATCGAGCGGCTGCGCCCGGAGCAGCGCCAGGCGCTGCGCGCCTTCTGGCTCCCGTTTCCTCTGGCGTCGGGCTTCCTGGCGCAGGAGCACGACGCGGAGGCGCCGGCATCGCCAGCGCAGGCGCCGCCGTCCCCCGCGCTGCCCGCGTCGCGACCGCCGGCATCCACACCCCGTGCGCCAGCACCGCCGCTGGCTGCGCCCTCGATCCTGCGAGGCAGCTCGGCCCGGATCGCCCGCGCTCTCGGGTGGGCCGCGGCGGGCGCGGCCGTGACGGCGGCCGCGCTGCTCGCCCTGACACCGCCGCCGCCGCGCTGGGCGGACCACTTCGGGGCGGCGCTGCGCGAGCTGCCCGCGCGCGGCGCCTCCCTCGCAGCCACCGCGCCGCAGCGCGCGCCGGAGCCGCTCCGGACACGCTTCGCCGCCTCACCGGAGCAGGGCGCGCCAGGAAGGGAGCCGCCGCGATGAGCAGGCCCAGGGCTCGACAGGAGCTCGGCAGGCGGCCTCTCCGCTGCGCCGCCGGAGCGCGCCGGGGCGCTCGACGCCCGGCGCGCGCCGCCGTCGCGGCCGTCATGGGCCTGCTCTGCGCCGCGGAGGCGCGCGCCGCGCCGGAGCCGCCCCGGGCCGCGGTGCGGATCGAGGTCCAGCGAGGGCCCGGGGCCGAGGGCTGCCCCGACCAGACGTTCCTGGGCGCGGAGGTGACGCGCAGGCTGGGGGCCGACCCGTTCGACGACGACGCGCCGCGGGCGCTCACGATCCACATCGCGCGGGAGGGACCCGAGCTCACGGCCTCGCTGGCGCTGCGCGATCGCGATGGGAAAACCCAGTGGGCCTACGGGTTCAGCACCCGGAGCGGCTGCGAGGAGCTGCTGTCCGGCGTGGCCCTCGCGATCGCGGCGCAGCTCCTCGGCGCGCCGGAGCAGGCGGATGCGGGGCCGGAGCCGTCGCCGCCGTCGGGATCCTCGCCGCCGTCCGGGTCCTCGCCGCCGTCCGGGTCCTCGCCGCCCGAGCCCTCGACGCCGCCCGAGCCCTCGACGCCGTCTCCGCAGGCCCGGCGCGCCGCGCCGGATCCGCCCCGGCCGACCGAGCCGACCAGGGCGCCGCCGCGGCCAGAGCCACCGCCGGCTGCGCCGGATCGGCTGCGCCTGGAGGCCGGGCTCGGAGCGAGCCTGGGCCTCGGGATCACGCCGGGAGCAGCGACCGGAATGACGCTGTCCTTGGGTGTCCGCCGGTCCGACTGGTCGATCGCCGTGGAAGGGCGAGGGCTCGTTTCCCTGGCGCAGGGGGTGGAAGGCGTCCTCGTCGGCACCACGGGCTTCGCGGCGGTCACGCTGGCTTGCTATCGCGGCGGCCCGCTGTTCGGGTGCGGATTCGCCACCCTCGGCGCCGTCCGGTTCTCCCCTCGGGACCCGTGGACCAGGACGTCGCGCAGCGATTCCGTGTTCGGCCTCGGGGCGCGCCTCGGTGCCGAGTGGCCCCTCTCCGACAGGTGGTCCGTGCAGGGCTACGCCGAGGCGATCTGGATGGTGAACGAGGCGGCGTTCACGCGCGTGACGCACGACAGCGCGACGCCAGCGCCGCTCCGCTGGACGTCATCTCCTCTCGGCGCGGTCTTCGGGTTGGGCGTCACGGCCACCTACTGAAGGAATCTGGGATTGAATGAGTCTGCCACGAGTATCTGGAGAGAATCTTTGAAGGGTCTCGGGAATGGCAAGCACAACTGACCGTTTGAAGGCAACTGCCCATTGTACGGTTGCAGGGACACCCGATAGGCATGCCTGGCATGCGCATCTTCTCCTCTCTGCCCATGTGCTTTCTGCTGGTCCTCGGCTGCGGCGACACGCCGGCCATTTACGGTCCCTGTCAGCCCAGCGAATACGGCTACCCGGGCTGCCCCTGGCCCGAGGCGGGCCCCGGAGATGCCGGGGACGCAGGCGACGCCGGGGGTGGCGACGCCGGCGGCGGCGGCGGAGCCGGCGGCGGCGAGGAGCAGGCCTGCGCCGGCGATTGCATCCCGCCGGCGCCGCTCGGCTGGTTCGGCCCGGTGCTGCTCTGGTTCGGCCCGCCGGACCAGGCGCCGGGCTGCCCCGCCGCCGCGCCGAACGTCGGCTACGAGGGGTTCGCCGACCTGGCGCCGGAGCCGCTCGCCTGCGCGGCCTGCCGGTGCGACCCGCCGGACCTGGCGACGGCCTCGTGCCAGCTCCCGCTCGGCTGGTCCGCGCACACGGCGACGGCGTGCGCCGGCGAGGCCTCCGGCGCCGTCGTGACCTCCTTCGCGGCGCCCGAGGCCTGGGACGGCGCCTGCACCGCCGAGAACGCGATCCCCGCCGGCCAGGGCTGCGGCGGGCAGCCGTGCGTGCAGGCGCTCGCGGTCGAGGCGCCGGCCGTGGCGGTGACCGGCGCGTGCACGCCCCGGGTCGACGAGCCGCCGCCGCCGGCCCGCCTCGACCCATGGCAGACCCGCGCGCTCGCCTGCCTGCCCGGCGCCTACACCGAGTACCCGGGCGACCGGAGCACCTGCATGCCGTCGCCGGAGCAGCCCGGGGTCCCGCCGCCCGGCGGCTTCCTGACCTGCGTGTTCCACGAGGGCGACGTGACGTGCGAGGAGCCCTACCTCGATCGCCACGTCTTCTACGGCGGCGCCGACGACACCCGCGGCTGCTCGGAGTGCGGCTGCGGGGCGCCCGAGGGCGCGTCGTGCACGATCATGGCCTCGGTCTACAGCGACGGGGCGTGCGCGGACCAGGTCGCATCCAGCCTCGTCAGCTCCATGGCGTCGTTCTGCGGGGTCACGCCGCCCGGGGTCGCCCTCGGCAGCAAGTCGGCCGAGCTCGTGGCCGTCGACCCCGGCGGCTGCGCCCCGAGCGGCGGCGAGCCGGTCGGCGAGCTGCTGCCGGCCGATCCGTCGACGTTCTGCTGCCAGGCATAGGGCTGCACGGCCGCCGCCGCGTCCGCGCGGTCAGCCGCCACGCCGGCGCAGCTCGGCCTCGAGCTCGGCGATGCGCCGCTCCGCCGACGCGCGGGCGGCCTGCTCGGCCTCCGCGCGCCGGCGCTCGGCCTCTGCGCGCCCGCGCTCGGCCTCTGCGCGCCCGCGCGCGGCCTCCTCGGGGGTGAGGACGAGCTCCGCACCGTCGGGGGTGCGGGCGAGCCGAAGCGCCGCCGGATGCCCCGCGGCCGGGACGACGACCCAGTGCAGATCGAGCACCGTGCACGGGCTGCGCTCCCCCTCGACGACCCGCTCGACCAGATCGCCGTCGATGCGATCCCAGACCCGCAGCCGCTCCCCGGGCGCGGCCTCGGGGTCGAACGCGACGAGCTCCAGCACGCCAAGCTCGTGGTACTTGCCGAGCTTCTCCGCCCAGATCTGCGGATCCACGTCGTGCTCGCTCACGATCTCGACCGCGAGCTCCGGGGCACCGCGCTCCCACGTCTTCCAGGAGCCGAACGGCGTGTCCGGGGTGCCGAGCCGGACGAAGGCGTCCGGCGCCAGGCACCGGCTCGGCTCCGACGCCGACCAGTAGACGAACTGGTCGGAGCCGATCGCCGCTCGATCCGAGAAGGTCTTGAGCACGAGGTAGAGCAGGGTCCTCAGATCGAGGTGGCGCTTGGTCTCCGGCACGACGGCCTCTTCCGGGAAGTGGAGCGGGGATGGCGCGCGGACGTGACGGAGACGACGCGCGTGCGCGGCGGGTTGCATGGGGGGAGTATAGCCTCCCGCGGCCAGACCGTGCGGAGCAGTCATCGCCGGGGCGGCTCGAGCGGTCACGCCCAGATGCGCCCGCGTCGCAAGGGGGATCCCCGGACGTGTCGCGCTCCCGGAACAGGTGCTTACCAGGTCCGCCGCGCCGCCGCCTACCTGCGCTGGGACGTCGATCGCCACTGACGATGTTCTCGGGCTCCAGATCGCGGTGCGTGGTCCCCGCCGCGTCACAGGACTCCGCTCGTACCGGGATGGTCGCCTGAAGCCGTGACATGTCACGCCCTCGAACCGTGACATGCCACGCCCGATCCCCTGCTGGCCTTCCCGCAAACCGAGGACGTCGCTACACTGCCTCTCACCATGAGACAGCTTCTCAACGCATCTTCAATCCTTCTCTTCTCGATCCTCACGGCCTGCGGCGAGCCCGGCGAGCCCCCCGCTCCCCCGGGCGAGAGGGGCTCCGGCGACGACAGCCCCGGCGGCGGAATCGACCCCGATGGCGGCTTCGATCTCACCCCCTGTCGCGACCTCCCATCGGCCGCCATGACCGTCGATTTCTCGGGCGACGGCGAGCGCCTGCTCGTCGGCGATAGGCTCGGGACGAGCGCGATCGACGCGCGCACGTGGGCCGTCGAGCGCACCGCGGCGGATCACCGCGGCACGGTCTACGGCGCCGCGCTCTCGTCGGACGGCCGCGTGGCCGCGAGCTTCGGAGAGGACGAGATCGTGCGAATCTGGGACGCCCCGTCCGGCAAGCGCCTCGCCGAGAGCCCGAAGATCGCCGGCATCACCGCGTTCGCCCGCTCCGAGGAGGGCGGCGTCATCCTGGTTGGGTTCGGCGACGGCACCGTCAAGGCGCTCGACCCCGCCTCGTGGGAGGAGCGCTGGTCGGTCGACGTCGGCGAAGGCCCTGTCGCGCCCCTGATCGCGTCGCCGCGCGGCAGCCTCTTCGCTCTTGGCAAGGACCGCGGCACCCAGCTCCGCGACGCCAGGGACGGGAGGCTCGTCGGGGAGACGACCTTCGGCGACCGCGTGGGCGCCTTCTCCCCCGACGGGACGCGCTTCGCCTGGGCCGAGGACGACGACGTGATCGTCTTCGAGGCCAAGGAGGGTATCCCGGAGCGCGCGGAGGTGCGGGCGCGCAACGTCGTCCAGGCCCTCGCGCTCGGCCCTGACACCGGCGCCGTCTACGTCGCCCACCCGAGCCACATCGAGCGGCTCGCCCTCGAGGGCGGCGCGGTCGAGATGGAGTATCCCGCCACGTTCTCGCCGCGCCAGCTCGCCGTGTCCCCCGACGGCTCGCGCCTCGCGATCGCGTCGCAGAGCCTCCACGTCTACGACACCGGCTCGGGCGAGGTCATCTACGAGCGGTTCGCCAACGGCTTCGTCTGGACCCACGACCTGGACAGGACACGACCCTACGTCGCGTTCGCGGGCGCGGGGCAGCCCGCCGAGGCGTGGGACTACGAGACGGGCGCCCGCCTGCGCGTCTTTCCGAGGCCGCCTGGCAACCAGCACCTCGTCGCCTTCCACCCTTCCGGCGAGCTGCTCATCAACCATGACGGCGTCGGTCGCTACTACGACCTCGAGGAGAGCGATCCGACGCGGACCGTCACCTATGAGACCGACGAGGACCTGCCCACGACCTCGTCCTCGGACCCCGAGTGGTCGGGAGACCTGAGGATGTCCCCCGACGGCACGCTGATGCTCGGCACCCATGACGCCAACACGAGGGGGATCTTCCGGGTATTCGACGCCGCGACCGGCGCGCGCGTCGCCACCTTCCCCGGCTTCGAGGGCAATCAAACAGCCTGGGTCTGGTCTCCGGATCAGCGGCTCATCGCGGTCGCTGGGTTTGCCGCGAGCGACGACTCCACCATTCCCACGACGTACACGGGCATCGCCGTCCGCGTCCACGACGCAGCGACGCGCGAGGTGCTCCACGAGCTCGTCGGCCACGAGCACCCGGTGCGGACGCTCGCCTTCTTCCCCGACAATCAACGCCTCGCCACCGCCGACGAGCGGGGCAGCATTCGCTTCTGGGACGTCGAGACCGGCGAGCTGATCGAGGAGTTCCTCGAGCGGAGGCGGCGAGCCGGTCGGCGAGCTGCTGCCGGCCGATCCGTCGACGTTCTGCTGCCAGGCATAGGGCTGCACGGCCGCCGCCGCGTCCGCGCGGTCAGCCGCCACGCCGGCGCAGCTCGGCCTCGAGCTCGGCGATGCGCCGCTCCGCCGACGCGCGGGCGGCCTGCTCGGCCTCCGCGCGCCGGCGCTCGGCCTCTGCGCGCCCGCGCTCGGCCTCTGCGCGCCCGCGCGCGGCCTCCTCGGGGGTGAGGACGAGCTCTGCACCGTCGGGGGTGCGGGCGAGCCGGAGCGCCGCCGGATGCCCCGCAGCCGGGACGACGACCCAGTGCAGATCGAGCACCGTGCACGGGCTGCGCTCCCCCTCGACGACCCGCTCGACCAGATCGCCGTCGATGCGATCCCAGACCCGCAGCCGCTCCCCGGGCGCGGCATCAGGATCGAACGCGACGAGCTCCAGCACGCCGAGCTCGTGGTACTTGCCGAGCTTCTCCGCCCAGGTCTGCGGATCCGCGTCGTGCTCGCTCACGATCTCGACCGCGAGCTCGGGCGCCCCGCGCTCCCACGTCTTCCACGAGCCGAACGGCGTGTCCGGGGTGCCGAGCCGGACGAAGGCGTCCGGCGCCAGGCACCGGCTCGGCTCCGACGCCAACCAGTAGACGAACTGGTCGGAGCCGATCGCCGCTCGATCCGCGTAGGTCTTGAGCACGAGGTAGAGCAGGGTCCTCAGATCGAGGTGGCGCTTGGTCTCCGGCACGAGGGCCTCCTCCGGGAAGTGGAGCGGGGACGGCGCGCGAACGTGACGGAGACGACGCGCGTGCACGGCGGGTTGCATGAGGGGAGTATAGCTCGCCCCGGTCCTACCGTGCGGCGCAGCCATCGCCGGGGCGGCTCGAACGGTCGGGCCCAGATGCGCCCGCCTCGGAAGGGGGATCCCCGGACGTGTCGCGCTCCCGGAACAGGTGCTTACCAGGTCCGCCGCGCCGCCGCCTACCTGCGCTGGGACGTCGATCGCCACTGACGATGTTCTCGGGCTCCAGATCGCGGTGCGTGGTCCCCGCCGCGTCACAGGACTCCGCTCGTACCGGGATGGTCGCCTGAAGCCGTGACATGTCACGCCCTCGAACCGTGACATGTCACGCCCCCAAACCGTGACATGTCACGCCCTCGAACCGTGACATGCCACGCCCGATCCCCTGCTGGCCTTCCCGCAAACCGAGGACGTCGCTACACTGCCTCTCACCATGAGACAGCTTCTCAACGCATCTTCAATCCTTCTCTTCTCGATCCTCACGGCCTGCGGCGAGCCCGGCGAGCCCCCCGCTCCCCCGGGCGAGAGGGGCTCCGGCGACGACAGCCCCGGCGGCGGAATCGACCCCGATGGCGGCTTCGATCTCACCCCCTGTCGCGACCTCCCATCGGCCGCCATGACCGTCGATTTCTCGGGCGACGGCGAGCGCCTGCTCGTCGGCGATAGGCTCGGGACGAGCGCGATCGACGCGCGCACGTGGGCCGTCGAGCGCACCGCGGCGGATCACCGCGGCACGGTCTACGGCGCCGCGCTCTCGTCGGACGGCCGCGTGGCCGCGAGCTTCGGAGAGGACGAGATCGTGCGAATCTGGGACGCCCCGTCCGGCAAGCGCCTCGCCGAGAGCCCGAAGATCGCCGGCATCACCGCGTTCGCCCGCTCCGAGGAGGGCGGCGTCATCCTGGTTGGGTTCGGCGACGGCACCGTCAAGGCGCTCGACCCCGCCTCGTGGGAGGAGCGCTGGTCGGTCGACGTCGGCGAAGGCCCTGTCGCGCCCCTGATCGCGTCGCCGCGCGGCAGCCTCTTCGCTCTTGGCAAGGACCGCGGCACCCAGCTCCGCGACGCCAGGGACGGGAGGCTCGTCGGGGAGACGACCTTCGGCGACCGCGTGGGCGCCTTCTCCCCCGACGGGACGCGCTTCGCCTGGGCCGAGGACGACGACGTGATCGTCTTCGAGGCCAAGGAGGGTATCCCGGAGCGCGCGGAGGTGCGGGCGCGCAACGTCGTCCAGGCCCTCGCGCTCGGCCCTGACACCGGCGCCGTCTACGTCGCCCACCCGAGCCACATCGAGCGGCTCGCCCTCGAGGGCGGCGCGGTCGAGATGGAGTATCCCGCCACGTTCTCGCCGCGCCAGCTCGCCGTGTCCCCCGACGGCTCGCGCCTCGCGATCGCGTCGCAGAGCCTCCACGTCTACGACACCGGCTCGGGCGAGGTCATCTACGAGCGGTTCGCCAACGGCTTCGTCTGGACCCACGACCTGGACAGGACACGACCCTACGTCGCGTTCGCGGGCGCGGGGCAGCCCGCCGAGGCGTGGGACTACGAGACGGGCGCCCGCCTGCGCGTCTTTCCGAGGCCGCCTGGCAACCAGCACCTCGTCGCCTTCCACCCTTCCGGCGAGCTGCTCATCAACCATGACGGCGTCGGTCGCTACTACGACCTCGAGGAGAGCGATCCGACGCGGACCGTCACCTATGAGACCGACGAGGACCTGCCCACGACCTCGTCCTCGGACCCCGAGTGGTCGGGAGACCTGAGGATGTCCCCCGACGGCACGCTGATGCTCGGCACCCATGACGCCAACACGAGGGGGATCTTCCGGGTATTCGACGCCGCGACCGGCGCGCGCGTCGCCACCTTCCCCGGCTTCGAGGGCAATCAAACAGCCTGGGTCTGGTCTCCGGATCAGCGGCTCATCGCGGTCGCTGGGTTTGCCGCGAGCGACGACTCCACCATTCCCACGACGTACACGGGCATCGCCGTCCGCGTCCACGACGCAGCGACGCGCGAGGTGCTCCACGAGCTCGTCGGCCACGAGCACCCGGTGCGGACGCTCGCCTTCTTCCCCGACAATCAACGCCTCGCCACCGCCGACGAGCGGGGCAGCATTCGCTTCTGGGACGTCGAGACCGGCGAGCTGATCGAGGAGTTCCTCGAGCGGAGCAGCGGCGGCGCAGGCGACATCGACATCCACGACGGCGAGATCGCCCTCTCGCCCGACGGCCGCTACCTGGCGAGCGCGGCGGCGAACTGGGGCCTCACCCCCGGTCACACGGGCACGATCACGATCTTCGACATCGAGAAGCATGAGCCTGTTCGTCGCCTGTACTCCTTCGCCGAGGCGAACATGGGGAACGTGAGCTTCTCCCCCGACGCGCGTCACGTCATCGTGGGCGGGGTCCCCGGCGTGCGCGTGTATTGCCTCGGTGACTCCCCCGCGTCTCCCTCTCCTGCTCCCCCGCCGCGCTGAGACGGCGTAGCCGACGATGGCCCCCCGTCGTCGAAGGCCTCGTAGGAAGCCCGGGGGCGCGCCGCCGCGGCGACCCGCTCAGTAAGGCGTCGCGCAGACGTTGTAGCCGCACCCATGGACGAGGAAGGCGCCAGCGACGGCGTTCTGCACCCCCCCGAAGGTCGCGACCGCCGCCCCCGTCTCGATGTCGTAGAAGACGCCGTCGTTGCGCGAGTAGAAGACCGTCGCCGAGACCGGCTGAATCCCGTAGTAGTCGTCGGTTGTGTACTCGGTGCGGACGGGCAGCCGCGGCAGCGACGGCGTGCCGACGACGTTGCCCAGCTCGTCGTAGATCGTCGATGCCTCGTAGTTCCAGCGAAAGGTGTCGCGATTCTGGACGTAGGTCTGGACGAGCACGCGGGTATCGTCGACCCAGCCGACCGCGCAGCCGCGCACCGCGTTGACGAGCGCGCTGCCCTCGTAGATCTGCGTGAACCCGCAGCCCTTCTCGGAGACATCATCGGTCACGACGAAGTGACGGCCGTCGGGGGAGACGAACGGCGGCGGCGCACGCCTGGTGTCCTGGAAGATCACCGTTTCGCCCGACCAGTCGCTCACGATGCGCTGGTACATGGTGGTGCTCGAGGAGTAGGAGCGACCGAGCACGGCGCCGTCGAGCGACATCGAGAAGTCCCTCGCCCCCACGTCGCGCGACAGCGAGGCGCGCTCCTCGCCGTCCGGCAGGGAGAAGAGCCGGAGAGAGTAGTCCACGACGCTCGACCGGGCGCCATAGGCGCGCGCCGCGAGCAGGCTGCCGTCCGCCGAGAGCATCACCTTTTCGGTGAGGAACGGGACGGCCGCCAAGGGCCCCGCGTCGAGCGCGGCCGTGTCGTAGATGAAGACTTTCCCCGAAGCCGTCGCGACGGCCGCATGCCCCGATGGAGAGCCTCCGAGGGCGGTGATCCTGCCGCAGCCGAGCAGCCCCGCGTCCTCCGGATCGGTGAGGATGCCCTTCAGCGAGATCATGCCGAACGCGCTCGAGGCCACCCAGCGCAGGTCCTGGTCGATGTGGATCCTGGCGTTGTAGAACATGGGCATGTCGTGCTCGCTCCGGGTCACCTCGGCGCCGCCGAGATCGATGACGTCGAGCTCCGGCCATTCTCTGCGGAGCACGCCGATCGCGCGATCGTTCGGCACGAGGGTGTAGTCGTTCCCGTAGGCGTACTCGGCGGCGGGGACGACGCCGCCCCCGACGCGATAGATCGTGAGCGGGTAGCCCGGTCTGTCGTCCTCGAAGGTCCAGAAGTAGTCGCGCGTCCCGCCGAGATGACGGGTCGACGGCAGGTTGACGATGCTCTCCTGGGTCGCGGCCTTCGAGTACACGCGCACCGTGGTGCCGGTGGTGGTGAGAAACCGCCCTCCATCCTGGAACCAGGAGTGGAACGTGCCCGAGAAGGCGGGGGTGACGGTGAGCGGCGAGCCGTCGGCGGGGAGCACGATGACGCCCTGGTCGCCCCCCACTGCGATGCGCAGCGCGTCCGGCGCCGCGTAAAGGGCGCCGTGGTGGCTCGCCGCCGCGGACCAGCGCTCGACCCCCGCGGTGCTCCAGAGGGTGATGATGTTGCCAGAATACCTGCGTGTCCAGACGTAGCTCCCGTCGGTCGCGAGCCCCACCTCGTCGTACTCCGCGGTGACGGAGGCCAGCAGGGAGCCGTCGGCGGCGCTGCGCAGCTCGAAGACGTGCTCTGGATCCGTCTGGATCAGCACGATGTCTCCGCGGAGCTCCACGCCCCCCGGCAGCTCGCGCGGCGGGGCTCCTGACAGCGGATCATCGATGAAGGTGCCGCCCGGCGCGTGGCCGTCGGCGATGGCGGCGCGGGCGTCCGTATCCCAGAGGATCCAGCGATCGTAGTCCCAGCCCAGGACGCGATTTCCGGAGAGGAAGAGCCGGGTGAGGTTTCTGTGACCGAGATCGAGAAAGGCATTCGGAGAGCCGAGCGCCAGGCGGCCAGTGCCGCACGGGCCCAGGGCGGCGCCATCGCCGCCGGCGCCGCCGAGGCCGCCATCGCCGCCGAGGCCGCCAGCGCCGCCGAGGCCGCCATCACCGCCGGCGCCGCCGAGGCCGCCATCACCGCCGGCGCCGCCGAGGCCGCCATCACCGCCGGCGCCGCCGAGGCCGCCATGGCCGCCGGCGCCGCCGAGGCCGCCATCACCGCCGGCGCCGCCGAGGCCGCCATCACCGCCGGCGCCGCCGAGGCCGCCATCACCGCCGGCGCCGCCGAGGCCGCCATCACCGCCGGCGCCGCCGAGGCCGCCATCGCCGCCGGCGCCGCCGAGGCCGCCATCGCCGCCGGCGCCGCCGAGGCCGCCATCGCCGCCGGCGCCGCCGAGGCCGCCATCGCCGCCGGCGCCGCCGAGGCCGCCATCGCCGCCGGCGCCGCCGAGGCCGCCATCGCCGCCGGCGCCGCCGAGGCCGCCATCGCCGCCGGTGCCGCCTGCGCTGCCCTCCGCGCCGGTCGCCGTCCCGGGAGCAGCTCCGCCGGAGCTCCCTCCCCCCGCGTCGGAGCAGCCGAGGAGAGCGACGAGAGATGCCGCGACAAGCTCGAGTCGTTTCATGTGCATGGTCTCATGGATGCCGCCGATGGCATGCCCGTTCATCGCCGAGCCAGCGAGCGCCCGACACGCGCGGCAAGCGCCTGACATGGTTCACCATCCTCGGCGCCGGCCAAGCCTCTCGCCGAGGGTCGGGCGGCCGGACAAGCAAAGCGCCACGGCCGAGGCGCCGCGGACGGAGCCGGCAGAGCAGCGCATGCCGCCCTTGGACAACCCCGGGGCCGGGTAGCGCGGCGCTAGCGCCGCGCTTCCCGCGCTTGCGGCCCGCCCACGCTTTCACCTACCCTCTCGCCCATGGCCAACCCCACCGCGCTCCTCGAGACCTCCCTGGGCAACATCAAGATCGAGCTCTACGTCGACAAGATGCCCGTTACCGCCGGAAACTTCCTCAAGCTCGCGAAGAGCGGGTTTTACGACGGGCTGCACTTCCACCGCGTCATCGACGGCTTCATGCTCCAGTTCGGCTGCCCGCACAGCCGCGATCCGAAGAGCCGTCTGGCGGGCACGGGCGACGGGCCCGACGGCTGCATCAAGGACGAGCACCCGGCGAGCGCCAAGCTCTCGAACGAGCCCGGCACGCTCTCCATGGCCAACACGGGCTC
Source organism: Sorangium cellulosum So0157-2 (assembly GCF_000418325.1). Taxonomy (GTDB): domain Bacteria; phylum Myxococcota_A; class Polyangia; order Polyangiales; family Polyangiaceae; genus Sorangium; species Sorangium cellulosum_D. The sequence goes on along the minus strand of NC_021658.1, from coordinate 3,886,777 downwards.
CCCCAACAGCGGATCGTGCCAGTTCTTCATCAACACGGTCCACAACGCCTACCTCGACTGGTTCACGCCCGGCCCCTCCAAGCACCCCGTGTTCGGCCGCGTGATCGAGGGCATGGACGTCGTGCACAAGATCGAGAAGTCGCCCACCGACGGGAGCGACCGGCCCGTGACCCCGATCCGCATGAACCGCGTCGTCGTGCAGGACGCCTGAGCCGCGCGGCCGCGACGCCCGGCCGCCGCAGCTCGCGATCATGCGTCCGGGCGGCCCCGCTGCCCGGACGGGACCGCTCCCGGTCCGACGGACCTCCTGGACGCCGACGATCACAAGGGAAGGCGCTCGCGGCTCACCCCTCGGTTGTCCGGGTGGACCATCCGCAGGAGGGAGGGATCGTACGTGAAGAACGCGTCGAAGAGGTTCAAGAACGCGTGCTTCTCCCCGGCCAGCCGGGAGCACGCGTCAGGGCCGAGATCGGTGGGCACGCCGCCCCGCAAGATCTGGAGGTTGAGGTCGGCGCTCGGGTTGGTTTCATCGTGGCTCGGCGCGGGCGCGAAGTTCAGGAGCCAAGAGACGCGATCCACCGCCGACGTGTTGGCGCGGCTCCCGTGCCATACGTAGTTGTGCAGGAACAGGGCGTCGCCGGCCTGCATCGTCATGTCGAGGGACCGCTCGGGCGCGTCGAGCGGATCGACATACATGCACGCCCGCGTCTCGTCGATATCGACGAGGGGGATCCAGAGGTGCACGGAGCCCTTGTGGCGCTTCGAAGCTTCGGAGAAGCCGGCCTTGCCGCCGTCGACATCCCGGTGGCGCCGGGTGGCGTACGATGAGCCCGCGCGCACCACCATGACCTGCTCGTATTCGAGGAACACCTCGTCCCCCAGGAGGCGGCCGAGGAGCGGCCCCAGCTTCTCGGCGAGCGCCTGGAGGAGGTAGGGGACGCGGAGCAGCACCTTTTCCAGGTTGATCTTGTCCCGGTACGCGGCCCTGTCCTTCTCCCACACGTCGGCGACGAGGGGATGCACCACCGCGCGCAGGGCGCTCACCACGTCCGCGGACACGACGCCCCGGACCACGGCGAACCCGCGGCGCTCGAAGTGCTCCTTGACCTCGGTCGCGTAAAAGGCGTTGTCCACGGCGCGGATCCCCTCCCACACGTCCACCGGCCCGCCCTGGTCGAGCGCGTGGGCGAAGAACCGCTCCGTCCTCTCGGTGCCATCGGCGCGGCGCACCACGTACCGGAACGGCTCCCCGGGGGCCAGCCTGCCTGCGTCGACGGTGTACAGGTGCGGCAGGTCGGGGTGCCGCGCGCACTCGACCGATGTCCCCCCCTCGGATCGGGCCAACAGGCGTTCGCCGTGCTGCAGATGCATCTCGATGAGTCGCTGATCGCTCGTGTTCATGGTGACCTCACGCTGCTGCCGCTCGCGCCCTCGAGCATCGCACTTCATCGTGTCGCCCGGGCCGATGAGCACGACCCGGCGATGCGCGGCGCCGCCGCGCGGCGCCGCTCGGATCATGCGGCGACAGCGTGAAGGTCTCTCGCCGCCCGCCCTTCAGCCGCCAACGGACGCGAGGCTCTTGGGCTCGAGGCCGCCCTTCTTGACGATGAACGCGGCGATCTCCTCGACGCCCATGTTCTCTTTCAGGTTGGTGAAGAGGAACGGCCTGTCGCCCCGCATCTTCCGGGCGTCCCGGTCCATCACCTCGAGGCTCGCGCCGACCATGGACGCGAGGTCGATCTTGTTGATGATGAGCAGGTCCGACCGGGTGATCCCGGGGCCGCCCTTGCGCGGGATCTTGTCGCCCGCCGACACGTCGATCACATAGAGGGTCAGGTCGGCGAGCTCCGGCGAGAAGGTCGCGGCCAGGTTGTCCCCGCCGGACTCGACGAACACGAGATCGAGCGGGGCGAGGCGCTGCGCGATCTCCCGGACGGCCGCCAGGTTGATGGAGGCGTCCTCGCGGATCGCGGTGTGAGGGCAGCCGCCGGTCTCGACGCCGACGATGCGCTCGGGGCTGAGCGCGCCCGAGCGGGTCAAGAACTCCGCGTCCTCCTTCGTGTAGATGTCGTTGGTGACGACGGCGACGCGCCACTCGTCGCGCATGCGCTTGCAGAGGCGATCGACGAGCGCCGTCTTGCCGGAGCCGACCGGCCCTCCGATGCCGACCCGGAGGGGACCGTGAGTGCTTGCTGTCATGATCGAAACAACCTCGTGTGTTGGGTTTCGTGCTGCATCGACGCGAGATCGACCCCGGGGGTCGCGGCGCCGATGCGATCGAGCGGCGCCTCGCGGGCGCGCCGGGCGGCGGCGACGACGACCGGCTCGAGCGCCGCCACGACGCGCTGGCCGTCCGTCTGGCCGAGCGGGATCAGCCGGATGCCCGCCGAGACCAGGCTGGAGCCGAAGGCGTGCAGGTACGCTGTCAGCGCCGGATCGAGCGGCACGCCGTGCGCGGCCGCGGCGAGCCCGACCGCGACGGGGAGCGGCGCCTCGCCCGCGTGGCGCTCGGCGAACGCGTCGAGGCGAGGATGCGGCCAGGCGGCGCGCGTGATGACGAGGAACGCGGCCCCCTGCTGCGCGCTCTCCAGCGCGAGCTCGCGGGTGGCCCGGAGCGCCGCCCCGAGCTCGGCCACCTCGTCGAGCTCCCGGTCGTGCTCCGCGCGGTAGGCGGCCGCGAGGAGGGCCGCGTCGACCCGGCCCGAGCCGTCGCCGAGGATCGCCGCGACCCAGGCCCGGAGCTGCTCCGCCGTGCCCAGAACGCCTGCCTCGACCGCCCGTTCGATCCCGTGGCTGTAGCTGAAGCCGCCGATCGGGTAGGCCGGCGACATCCAGCTGAGCAGTCGGTAGAGCGCTCCCTCCCCCACGGCGATCACCCGTGCCCACGGCCGCGGCCGTGAGGATCCTCGCGCGCGTGACCATGCTCGTGAGCGTGCTCATGGTCATGGTCGTGCTCATGCCCGTGAGCATGGGAGTGCTCATGCCCGTGAGCATGAGAGTGCCCATGCCCGTGAGGCGCCTTCTGGTCGTAGGCGCCGCGCTCCGGCGTGAAGGGGGCGCGGAGCGGCGTCGCCTCGGCGCCGAGCCCCCGGACCATGTCGACGATGACGTGATCGTGGCGGATGAGGATCCGCGCGCCGTCGAAGGCCGCCGGGATGTGGCGGTTGCCGATGTGCCAGGCGACGCGGGCCAGGTCCGTCGCCTCCCGGCAGGTGACGGCGACGAGCTCCTCGTCCGCCGCGCGAACCGTGATCCAGCCGCCGTCGTCGAGGCGAAGGCCGTCCCCGTCGCCGAGCACGGTCGCCTCCGGGAGGTCGAGCAGGAACTCCCACCCCTGATCGGTCGTGAGCCGGATCCGCCGGCGATGCCGATCGTCGTGGGCGAGCGTCACGCACGCCTCGGCGGTCTCAGGGTAACTCCCGCGGGGGACGACCTCGATCGCGCGTCGCATGTCAGTACAGGAAGTAGCGCTGGGCCATGGGGAGCACGTCCGCCGGCTCGCACGTGAGGACCACGCCGTCGGCCTTCACCGTGTAGTGCTCCGGGTCGACCTCGATGTTCGGCGTGGCGCTGTTGTGGATCATGCTCGCCTTCGAGATCTTCGAGCGGGTGTTCTCCACCGCGATGAGCGGGCGCGACAGCCCCGCGGCCGCCGCGAGCCCGCGCGCGAGCGACGCCTGGCTGACGAACAGCACCGAGCTCTCGATCGCGCTCCGGCCATAGGCCCCGAACATCGGCCGGTAGTGCACGGGCTGCGGCGTCGGGATGGCGGCGTTGGGGTCGCCCATCGGCGCCATGACGATCGAGCCGCCCTTGAGCACCACGTCCGGCTTGACCCCGAAGAAGGCCGGCGACCAGATCACGAGATCGGCGAGCTTGCCGACCTCGACCGAGCCGATGTGCCGGCTGACGCCCTGGGCGATGGCCGGGTTGATGGTGTACTTGGCGACATACCGCTTGGCGCGGAAATTGTCGTTGTCCCGCGTCTCCTCCGGCAGCTTCCCGCGCTGGCGCTTCATCTTGTCGGCGGTCTGCCAGGTCCGCAGGATGACCTCGCCGACGCGCCCCATCGCCTGGCTGTCGCTCGCCATGATGGAGATGGCCCCCATGTCGTGCAGGATGTCCTCGGCGGCGATCGTCTCCTTCCGGATGCGGCTGTCGGCGAACTTGCAGTCTTCCTCGATGTTCGGGTTGAGGTGGTGGCAGACCATGAGCATGTCCTTGTGCTCCGCCACCGTGTTCACCGTGTAAGGACGCGTCGGGTTCGTGGACGCCGGGAGCACGTTGGGCACCCCGGCCAGCGCGATGACGTCGGGCGCATGGCCGCCGCCGGCCCCCTCGGTGTGGAACGAGTGGATCGTGCGCCCCTTGAAGGCCCGGATCGTGTCCTGCACGAAGCCGCCCTCGTTCAGCGTGTCGGAGTGGAGCGCCACCTGAACGTCGTAGTCGTCCGCCACGGCGAGGCAGTTGTCGATGGCCGCCGGCGTGCTGCCCCAGTCCTCGTGGAGCTTGAGCCCGCAGGCGCCGGCCTCGATCTGCTCGATGGCCCCTTCGCGCCGGCTGGTGTTCCCCTTGCCGAAGAGGCCGATGTTGATCGGCAGCGCCTCGGCCGCCTGGAGCATGCGCCGGATGTGGAAGGGGCCGGGCGTACAGGTCGTCGCGGTCGTGCCCGCCGCCGGTCCGGTGCCCCCGCCGATCATCGTGGTCAGGCCCGAGGAGAGCGCCTCCTCGACGAGCTGCGGGCAGATGAAATGGATGTGCGTGTCGATGCCGCCGGCGGTGACGATCTTCCCGGAGCCCGCGATGACCTCCGTGCCGGGGCCGATGACGATGGTCACGCCGTCCTGCACGTCGGGGTTGCCGGCCTTGCCGATCGCGGCGATCCGGCCGTCCTTGAGGCCGATGTCCGCCTTGACGATGCCCCAGTGATCGAGGATGAGCGCGTTGACGATCACCGTGTCGACGGCGCCCTCGGCCCGTGTCCTCTGCGACTGGCCCATGCCGTCGCGGATGGCCTTGCCGCCGCCGAACGTGACCTCCTCGCCGTAGCCGTGGGACGCGGTGAGGTCCGCCTCGACCTCGATGAAGAGGTCGGTGTCGGCGAGCCGCACCTTGTGGCCCACCGTCGGTCCGTACAGGCTCGCGTAGCTGGATTGCGGGATCGGATAAGGCATCGCCTGGGTCTCCTAGAGTGCGCCGTTGATCTTCCCTTGAAACCCCATGACGACGCGGGCGCCGCCGTAGGCCACCAGCGGCACCTCGCACTCGCTCCCCGGCTCGAAGCGCCGCGCGGTGCCGGCCGGGATGTCGAGCCGCATGCCGCGGGCCTTCTCGCGGTCGAAGACGAGCGCCTCGTTGGTCTCGTAGAAATGGTAATGGCTGCCGACCTGGATCGGCCGGTCGCCGGTGTTCTTGACGAGCAGCGTGACGGCGGGCCGGCCCTGGTTGAGCTGGATGTCGAGCCCCTGCGCCGGGGTGATGATCTCTCCGGGAATCATGCGACCTCCTCCCCTCACGCCTGCGGCTCGTCCTGGGGGTCCGCGGGGAGCGCGCGCCGCGGGCCGATCGGGTTGTGCACCGTGACGAGCTTCGTGCCGTCGGGGAACGTCGCCTCGACCTGGACGTCGTGGATCATCTCGGCGACGCCTTCCATCACCTGATCCGTATAGAGCACGCGCGCGCCCTTGCTCATCAGCGACTCGACGGTCGCGCCGTCGCGGGCGCCCTCCATCACGAAATCGGAGATCAGCGCGATCGCCTCCGGGTAGTTGAGCTTGACGCCGCGCTCCAGCCGACGGCGCGCGACCATCGCGGCCACGGAGATCAGCAGTTTGTCCTTCTCTCGGGGGGTGAGATTCATCGGCTCCTCCTCAGATCGACCAGAAACGCGGCATCCGCGCCGGGAGATCCGAGCGCGCCGCCCTGAGCCACGAGACCAGGTCCGTGAGATCGCGCCGCACGTGCGCCGGCTCCGCGCCGAGCGCCCGGGCGACGAGCGCCCCGCCGACGAGCGTGACGCCGGCGCGGCACGAGCCGCGCGAGAGCCGCGCGCGGGCCTCGTCGACCCACGCCGCCGCGTCGTCGGCGACGAGCAGCACGAGCCCCGCCGCCGTGGCGCCCCCGAAGCCCGCCGGGCTCGCGAGCTGCGCGGCGATGTCGCCGGAGAGGGAGAGCGCGTCGGCCCACGTGAGCCGCCCCCCGCGGCGGACGCGCCAGACGTCGTGCAGCGCGCCGGACGCGAAGCGCTCGCCCCGCGCCAGCCGGCCGAAGACGACGAGATCCAGCGCCAGGAGGCTCCCGCCGGGCGCGACGTCGAGGTCGACGCGCCGCTCGAGCCGCGCGTTGTCGAAGAGGATCGTCTCCTGCGGCAGCCACTCGAGCGCGGCGCCGCCCTCCACGCGGAGCTCGACCGAGAGGCGGCTGGGAGCGCCGAGCGACGGATAGACCTTCTCGGCCGCCTGGCTCGTCACGGTGGCCGTGGCGCCGTGGCACGCCTCGACGGAGACACGGAGGACGTCGCCGCCCGCCACGCCGCCCGAGGTCGTGACGAACACCCCGAGCAGCGGCTCGCCCGGCGGCTGTCGCGGGAAGTCCATGCGGCACGGCACGCGGTGCTCGACGTGCACCGGCCGCGTGCGATCGTGCCGCTCGAAGCGGACCTCGAGGAACCCGTTGTCCCGCTGCAGGCCGAGGCGGTGCTCGGGGTAGTCCTCCGGGTCAGCCAATGAGAGCCCCTGTCGCTCGTGCAACGTGCCCGCCTCGCCGCCGCTCGCCGAGCCGGCCTCGGGCTTGTACTCCAGCCGACGCAGCGCTGTCCATAGGACTTTGGCCCATGCCGGCTGCCGCTCGGACGCTCGGTGCGCGGTGCGCGGCTGGCACAGAGGCCACGGAGTTTTCGATTGGCCCTCTGTGCCCGCGGCGCCTCCGCGGCTCATCCTCTCGTGAAGCCGGGGCGCGCTCGGCGACGCCTGGAACGGGCCGGCCCGGCCGCCGCGACGCGCGGGCGGCCTCCCCGGCTCACTGGCCAGGAGAGAAGCGCTCGGCCATCCACGCCTGCCACGAGGGCTCGGCGCGGGCGGCCGCGGTTTTGGCCTGGTCGCCGTACAGGTAGAGGCGGATCGGCAGGAAGATCTGCCCGGCCATGGGGAGCGCGAAGATGTGGGCGATGCCGGGCGCAGGCTCGTCGAGCCGCAGGAGCAGCTCCGGATGCTCGCTCGGCCCGGCGCGCTCGACGACGCCGGCGAGGGGCGGCGCGCCGGCGGAGGTGCGCACCCGCTGGCCCTCGACGGCGCCCGCGAGCCCGAGCGGACCGACCAGCGCGTCCCACGTCGCGGCGAGCGGCGCGGGGCCGGCGCCCATCACCTGGAGGGCCGCGCTGGGCTCTCCGCGGAAATGGGAGAGATAGAGCCGCAGGATGCGGAAGAAGGCGACCCAGCCGTGCTCGTGACCCTCGAACTGCTTGTCCCAGTCGTCGGTGCTCGCGAACCAGCTGTGCACCACGCGCACGACGCAGCTCCCGCCGGACCGCGCCTCGACGATCCACTCCGTGGCGACGGCGGGGCTCCCCGGCCCCATGTCCTCCGGGCTCTCGGCGGCGAACCGGCGCGGCGGATCCCAGGCCGTGATCTTCGACGCCGAGTCCATGCTGTTGCCCGGGCCGAAGTGAGACACGGCGGCGCCGCCCTCGCGCTCCTCCACCTCGCTCGGCACGAACCACGACGAGATCCCGGGCCCGGTCGCGATGGCTCGCCACACCTCCTCGGGGCTGCCGGGGACCTCGACCTCCGCTTGGACGCTCCGGCGGCCGGACGCGTCTTTCTTCACTGGCATATTGGCTCCTCTCGAAATGTCGCGATCCGGGAGCCGAGCTCCGCGGGCAGCCGGCTCTCGACGAGCTCGATGGCCGCCGTGGCCGCGGCGGATCTCGACGTCAACGTCAGCCACACGTCAGGCTTAGCTTTGACAACTTTTATTGTCAATGACCTCGGCCGGCGGTCCCCGCGGGGGCGGGGCCGCCGCGGCCCCGGTCACGCGCCGCCGGCCCCGGGGAAGAGCCCGGGCTCGATCTCCCGGTAGATCGCGGCGAGGCGCTGCGCCCAGGCCTCCACGCCGTCGTCGCTCAGCAGCCCGTCCTGGCGGATCTCGAGGAGCACGCACGGCAGGCCGCGGGCCTCGCCGTGCACGGGGATGCCGTAATCGCCCCCCTCGGTCACGCGGTACGGCTCGTTGTCGCCGACGCAGAGCCCGGGCTCGCGGCGCATCGCCTCGAGGAACGGCGCCGCGAGCCGCCGGTCGCGGCCGTAGAGGACCGCGGCGTGCCAGGGCCGGTCCTGGCCGGGCATCGACGGGGTGAAGCTGTGGACGCTGAGGATCGCCGTGCTCTTCCGGCGATCGCGCCGCTCGTCGAGGAGCGCGTCGATGGCGCGGTGGTAGGGCCAGAAGCATGCGTCCGCGCGCGCCGCGGCCTCCGCGGCGTCGATGGCGTTGCCGGGGATGGGCACGCCGCAGCTGATCTCGGGGATGGAGGTCGGCGAGCCCAGCGGCCGGTTGCAGTCGATGACCAGGCGGGAGTAGCCGGAGAGCACGAGCGCCGCGTCGAGGAGGGCGGACAGGCGCCGCGAGAGGCGCGCCGCGCCGATGTCCCAGCCGGTGTGCTGGCAGAGCGCTTCCTTCTGCGCGCCCAGCTCGGCGAGGCGCCGCGGGACCGCGTTGGAGGCGTGATCGCAGAGCAGGACCGCGCTGGACCGACCCTGGGGATTCACCACCTCGAACGCGGGCGGCTCGTCGGGCGCGAGGATGCGCAACAAGGCAGGCGGAGAGGAGCTCATGGCGTCTCGCCCGAGACATAGCAGACCCGAGCGCCGCGGCGCCGCGCGCGATCGGGGGCGAGCGCGCGCTCCGGGAGCGCGCCGCCCGCGATGGGCCGCGATCAGGGCGGGGCCGTCATGCAGGCGCGCAGCGCGGCCTTGGCGCGGTGCAGGAGGACCGCGACGTGGCCGGCCGAGATGCCGAGCGCGCGCGCCACGTCCTCCCCCGGCTGCTCCTCGAGCATGCGCAGGGTCACCACCGCCTTCTGGATCTCGCAGAGCTCCTCGACGCACGCGCGCAGGCGCACGTGCTCCTCCGCGCGCGCGATCGCCTCGTCGGTCGCCGGGACGACCCCGGCGGCCTCCGGGTGCGCGTCGAGGTCCTCGTGCGGCCGGGCGCGGAAGTGCCGGCGGCGCCGGTTGCGCGCGGCGTTCCGCACCATGCCGGCGAGCACGCCTCCCCACGCCCCGGCGTCCTCCGGGAGCTCGCCGCGCTGCGCGACGGTGAGCAGCGTGCAGAGGCCCTCCTGCACGCAGTCGACCGCATCCTCGGGCGTCACCCCCTCGGCGCGCGCCAGCGCGGCGAGCGCCGCACGCTCGACGCGCACGAGGTGCGACACGCGACCCAGGATGTCGTCCGCGTCCTTGATGGCTTCCATGGTCTACGGAGGTCAGGTCTCGAGCCGCGCCCACATTACACGGGCGCGCGCCGTAATGGATGCCCGCGTCGAGACCTTCCAAGGCATGGAGGCTCGCGCAATGTCCACGAATCCCATCCACGAGATCAACGAGCTCGACTTCGACGCCGAGGTGCTGGAGGCCGGGGTGCCCGTCCTCGTCGAGTTCACCGCGGAGTGGTGCCCGCCGTGCCGCGCGCTCGCGCCGATCCTGCACAAGGTGGCGGAGGAGGGCGCAGGTCGCCTGAAGGTGGTGGCGGTGAACGGCGACCGGAGCCCGGCGCTCGCCCGCCGCTTCGGCATCCGCGGGCTCCCCACGGTCGTCGCGTTCGCCGGGGGCAAGGAGGTGGCGCGCCACGTGGGGCTGACCACGAAGGAGAAGCTCCTCAAGCTTGTCGAGGGGCGAGAGCTCTCCGCGGGGGCGCGGCGAGACCGGGCGGCGCCCTCGCCGCTCTGAGGGCGTCTCGCCGAGGGCGTCTCGCCGGCGCTCCCCTGGCCTGGCGGCGACGCGGCGGCTCGGCCCGATCCTGCCGCGGCGGCTCGGCCCGCGATCTGGCTCGCTCCGGGGGCCGCGCGGGCGGCGCGCCCCGCCCGCGTTTACCGATGTTGCCGGTCGCGCTGTCGATGCGTACCGCGCTGCCCCTGGTTGTCCCGCTGCCCCTCGGCGGCGGGGAAGCTGACCCGGCGCGTCGCCTGCTCGGTCGCGGAGACCTCGAACGGCCCGACCGGCAGCGGCTCGCTGACCGGCCTGCCGTTCTCGTCGACGAGCGTGATCGTCCCGACGTAGTCAGCGGCGGTGACCTGGACGCTCGTGTCGAACCGCTCGCACGGGACCACCTGCCTGGTGACCTGGTTGTTCTTCGCGTCGATGAGCATCAGCTCGACCGCGCTCGCGCCGTACGCCTTGCACTGAGAGGCGTCGGTCTTGTCCTCGATCGCCCACTGGACGGTGACGAATCCCATCTTTTCGGGCTCTGTCTCCCCCGGCCGTGTCTCTCCAGGCTCCGTTCCGTCGGTCGTGTTGTCCATGCACGCGACCATCATCGCTGCGCATAGCCCTGCCACAGAGTAGATACTTCGCATTCTCAACCTCGCTGTGCTCGGCGCTGATCCCGGCGCCGCGCTCCGCGCCAGCAACGCGGGTGCCACGCGGGTCTCGCGGCGCGGCGGCGGGCGCTCGCCCGCCGGGCGCGAGCCGCGGTCTTGCCCGCGTGGCTGCGCGCCGGCGCGCGCAGGGCCCACACCATCGGGCCGGCGGGCGCGGGGCTCGGCGGCGCGTATGCGCTTGCGCGGAGGCGGGCGCGAGCACGGCGGTCGTCCGGAGAGCGCGCGAGCGGGCGCGCAGGACTATGCTTCTAGGACACCGAACGGGCTGAACCCCCGAGAAAGATGAACCACAGAGTCACAGAGGACACAGAGGAACAACCCCATCACCCTGTGCCCTCTGTGCCTCTCTGTGGCTCCAATCTCTTCCTCCTCGGGCGCTTCGAGCCGAGCGGCGCCCTGGGCAGGCGCCCGCCGCGCCGCGCGGATCAGCGGAAGTCGTCGATGTTCATGTTGAATCGCCGGATCCACCGGTGCACCTGCGCGCGATCTCTCCCGAGCTCGCGCGCCACCGCGGCGACGTTGCCCCGCTGCTGCACCAGGAGCTCCCGCAGCACCTTCTCGTCCGGGGAGATCCTCGGCGGCAGCGCCGCCCTCGGCGCGTACGCCCCCTCGCCTGCAGGCATCGCCGCCTCGTCCTCCGGGATCGGCGTGGCGCGGGCCCCGTCCGAGGGCGGCGGCTGCGACGCCGAGCTCCGGGCCCCGTAGCCCCGCATCGTGCGCCGGATCTCGTCGCTGAGGTCCTCGACGTCGAGCTCGGCGCCGCGATCCCGCGCGGCCCAGCGCTTGATGATCGCCTCGAGCTCCCGCACGTTGTAGGGAAAATCGTGGTGGAGCAGGCCCGCCATGAACGCCATGGTGGGCCGCGCCTCGGGCCGACCGTGGCGCCTCGCGAGCGCGATGCACAGCGAGAAGATGTCTTCCTTGCGCTCGCGCAAGGGCGGCAGGGTGATGCGGAGCTCGTTCAGGCGAGCGAACAGGTCGGCGCGGAAGGCGCCCGTCTGCTGGAGCGCGTCGAGATCGCGGTGGGTGGCGGCGACGATCCGCACGTCGACCTGCTCGGGCTGCGACGCGCCGAGCGGCGTGATCTCCTTCGACTGGATCACCCGGAGGAGCTTCGCCTGGGCTTCGAGCGGCATATCCCCGATCTCGTCGAGCAGGAGCGTGCCCTGGTGGGCCGCGCGGAGGATGCCCAGCCGGTCGCGGTCGGCGCCCGAGAAGGCGCCGCGCTGGTGTCCGAAGAGCTCCCCCTCGATGAGCGCGGCGGGGATCGCCGCGCAGTTGACGGCCTGGAGCGGCCCGCGCCTGCCGCTCCAGTCGTGGAGCTGCTCGGCGAAGATCTCCTTTCCGGTCCCGCTCTCGCCGAGGATCAGCACCGACAGCTCGCTGCGCGCGATCTCGCGCAGGCTCCCGGCGAGGCGCTGGCTCTGGTAGCCGCCGACGATCCGGCTCGTCGAGGCGCGCGGCCGAGCCCCCGCCGGCGCGTCCGGATCGTCGAAATACGCGCCGTCGATGCGGTAGTGCGCGTAGCTCTCGGCGTCGCTCTCGACGAACTTGAAGATGGCGTCGCCGATCCGGATCTCGTCGAGGTGCGCGAGGACGGCCTCGGCGACGAACTCGCCGTTGTGCAGCGTGCCGTTGCGGCCGCCGAGATCGACGAGCTGCCACACGCCCCCGCGCCGCTCGATGCGGGCGTGGTGGCGCGACGCGGTGCGCGTCGGTATGTAGATGTCCGCGCTCGGGTCGCGGCCGAGGACCGAGCCCGACTCGGAGAGGCTGTACGCCGGGCGAAACTGCTCGTAATTGGGCGCATAGAGCAGCACGATGCCCGCCCCCGAGCTCACGGGTCCGGTGACCGGCGCGCCAAGTCGCATCGATGCCGTGGTGTTCAACGTCGCTGTCGATGCGCTTCTGTCGCCGGACATCGTGTGGGCCATACTACCAAACATCCTCCGCGCGGCACATGCTTTGTTCCGCCCACACCGGCTCTCGTGGCGTCGGTTCCGTGCCTTCCGTGCGACCCCGCTCGCGCGGGACACTTTTTACCACATCGCTGCACAGGACCGGGACCGCCAGGTCTTCCGGGCGGCCCCGCTGGCGGGGACGGTCGACGTCTTTCTCGACGTTCACTTTCCTTGATAAAGGCTCGCCCCCCGGGCCATCCAGGGAGGGCCGCGGGCGTCCCTGCCTCGGCCCCTCCGGATGACCCTCCAGCAGATTTTCGAAGAGAACGCGGCCTACGTCTGGCGCGTGCTGCGAAGGCTCGGCGTTCGCGACGCCGACGTCGAGGACGTCTGCCAAGAAGTGTTCCTCGTGGTCCACCGGAAGCTCGACACCTTCGATGGCAGCTCGGCGCTGCGCACATGGCTCTACGGCATCTGCCTGCGGCTCGCGTCGGAGTACCGGCGGCGGCCGCACCGGAGGCGCGAGGAGGTGGCGGGCGCCGTCCCCGAGCAGATCATGGCGGCGCCGCAGGACGAGACGCTCGACCGCCGCCGCGCGCTCGATCGGCTCGACGCGGCGCTCGATCAGCTCGACGACGACAAGCGCGCCGTGTTCGTCCTGTACGAGATCGAGCAGCTGCCGATGGCGGAGATCGCGCAGGCGGCGGGGTGTCCGCTGCAGACGGCGTACTCGCGGCTGCGCGCGGCGCGGGCGCAGATCGAGGCGACGATGCGCCGGCAGGTGCTCGTCGCGGCGCCGGCCGGGGCCGCGCGGCTGACCGCGAGGAGCAGCGCATGAGCGACGAGCTTCGCAGGTTGATCGACGCGGACGGCAGCCCGGACGCGCTCCGGCTCGGCCTCGAGGCCGCGCGGCGCGACGGGCCGGACGAGGTCCGGCTGGCGCGGCTCGCGGCGCGGCTCCCGCTCGGAGGGCCAGGCCCGTCGGGCGGCCCGGCCGCGCCGTCGGGCGGCCCGGCCGCGCCGTCGGGCGGCCACGTACGAGGACTGCTCGCTCCAGCCGTGGACGCCGCGCCGCCGACGGTCCTCTCCGGCCTGGCGATCGGCGCGGCCGTGGGCGCCGTGCTCGTCGGGGCCGTGTGGCTCATGCCGTCGCGCTCGCAGCCGCCGCCCGGGCCGCCCCCCGCCGCGGCGGTCGCGACCGCGCCGAAAGCGGCGCCCACCGCCGCCCCCGTCGCGGAAGCGCCGGCCATCGCCGCGGACGCCCCCCCGGCGGCGCCGCCGGCGCGCGAGCCCGATCCGGAGCCGCCGCGCCCTCCGGCGAGCGCGCCGGCGCCCCCGCGCGCGCCCGCCCCGGCGACCGACGCGAACGTGGCGGGGGGCGGGGCGCAGGCGGCGCTGCCCGACGCCGAGACGGAGACCGGCCTGCTGCAGCGCGCGCAGGACGCGCTCGGCGCGCGCCCCGCCGAGGCGCTCGCGCTCACCGACGTCCACCGCGCGCGCTTCCCGGGCGGCGCGCTCTCCCAGGAGCGCGAGGTGATCGCGATCGGCGCCTTGAAGGCGCTCGGCCGCGGCGGCGAGGCGCGCGCCCGCGCGGATCGCTTCGTCGCGGAGCACCCGAGCTCGGCCTACCGCCGCCGGATCGAGGTCCTCGTGCCGGAGCTGAGGGGCGACCCGCGATGATGGGAAGGACGAGCCCGTAACGAGGGTCCTGCGCGGCGACGCTCTGCATCGGACGAACTGCAGTACGCCCCGCGTGGTCCGCCGCGACGCGGCCGTCATCGCAACGCAACGTCGGTTGCACCGCGCAACGGCGGCTCCCCGGAGGCACGCGAAACAGGGCTCCTCGACGGCCCGAGGGCTGGCCCGATGCTTGAAACTGGGCTGCGACCCATGGCCGACGCGCACGCGATCTTCGAGACGAGCCGGGCGCTGCAGCGGCTGCTCCAGGAGGAGCTCTCCGTGCTGCCCATCTCGGCCAGCCAGATCCGCGTCGAGTCGCTCGACCTGCTCCCGGACCCTGTTCCGCCGCCGCGGATCACGATCTTCCTCTTCAACCTCCAGGAGAACCCCTACCTCATGAACCAGCCGCCCGTGACGCGCGCGCGGCCGGCCGGGCAGGCGGAGATCGTGCAACCGCCCCTGGCGATCGACCTCGATTACATGATCTGCGCGTGGGCGGCGACGGCCGACGAGGAGCAGCAGCTCCTCGGAGACGTCCTGCGCGTGCTGAACGACGCCCCGACGATCGCGGCGCCGCAGCTCGGCCCCGCGTGGGAGCGCGGCGAGGCGGTGGAGCTCGCGCTCGTGAACCTGCCCATCGAGGAGCAGGTCAGGCTCTGGTCGGCGTTCGGGTTCAAGCGCTTCAAGCTGGCCCTCTATTACCGGGCCCGCAGCGTGCCTATCGCGTCGCGCCGGGCGACCCGCGAGCCGCTCGTGCGCGAGCGGCGCGTCGCCGTGGAGGTCAAGTGATGCCGTACCTCGGCTTCCGGGTGCGCGATACCTCGACGGACGCGCCGCTCGGGGACGCCCCGGCGCTCGCGGTCCTCGTGCCCAGGCCGGGCAGCGCGCTCCCGCCCTCGGGCGGCGCGCCGCGGCCCTGGCCGGGCCCCGACGCCGAGCCGGGGTTCTTCGCCACCGCCCGCAACCGGAGCGGCGACGTCGTGGTGCTCGACGTGCCCGCCGGCATCCATCCGGTCGAGATCCGCGCCGCCGGCTACGTGCCCCGCCGCGCGCGCGCGCGATCGCCAGGATCGTGGCCAGTCTGCGTGCGCCTCCACCGGAGCGCCGACTACCCCTTTGCCGCGGACGACACGCTCCTCCTCGGCACGATCGTGCGCAGCTCGGGGGCGCCGGGCGCGGGGCTCCATGTCAGGCTCATCGACCCGGATCCCGCGGTGCCGGGCCACCGGGTGCCGGTCGACGCGCGCGGGCGATACGTCGTTTACGTCCCGGAGAAGCGGTCTCGGAGCGCGGTCACGCTCGCTGTCGCGCACGCCTCGGGCGTCGCGCGCGTCGAGATCGAGGACGTCATTCCGCACAGGACTCACGTGGCGCCGCTCATCGTGGTGCCCTGAAGGAGCAACATGCCTGAATATCTCGCGCCTGGTGTCTACGTTGAAGAGCGGCCCGGCCCGCGCGTCATCGAGGGCGTCTCCACGAGCACCGTGGGCCTCGTGGGGATGACGGAGCGCGGCCCCGTCGGCGGCCCGCCGATCCTCGTCACGAGCTTCGGCGAGTTCGAGCGACGCTTCGGCAGCTACCTGCGCCCGCGGGAAGGGCAGGGCTACCTCCACGGCTACCTCCCGCTGGCCATCCGCCATTTCTTCGACAACGGCGGCAAACGCGCCTTCGTCGTCCGGAGCTTCGGATGGCGCTCCGCGGCGCCGGAGCGGCGCGCCGACGATCACCGGCGTCTGAGGCTCGGCACCGGCGCCGTCGCCCGCCTCCGCGCCAGCGCGCCGAGCGGCGCCGAGCGGATTTACGTGACGTCGCTGCGCGGGTACCGGGCGGGGACCAGCCGCGTCCTGCCCGACGCGGCCGGGGGGGCCGGCGGCGAGGCCGGCATCGAGGTCGCGGGGGTCGAGCCGAGGACGGGCGTCGTCCGCCTCGCGGGCAGGCTGGCGCAGCCGCTGCGGGTGGAGAGCGCCTTCGTCCGGCTGACGGAGGCGGTCGGGCCGAGCGACACGATCCTCTACGCGCGCGAGCCCGGCGTGTGGGGCGAGGACGTGCGCGTCCAGATCCGCCCCGCGAGCGGGCCGCGCGTGGCGGTGACGGGGCCGCTCGAGCCCGGCGAAGGCGAGGCGGAGGGCGAGCGCGGCCCCCGGCTCCGGGTGGCGTCCGCGGCGACGTTCTACCCGGGCGCCGCCATCGAGATCACCTCGGAGCCCGGGGACGAGGGGGGCGCGGCGCGCACCAGCGGCGCGGTGACGACGGCGTACGCGACCGTCCGCCGCGTCGTCGGCGATACGTTGATCCTCGCGCCGTCCGAGGGCCTCGCCGCCGCGGCGGGGGCCAGGATCACGGCGGCGGTCGCGGAGGTCGAGATCCTCGTGTCGTGGCGCACCGAGCTCGAGCGATTCCGCGGCTCGTGGTGGTACATGGATCCAGCGGGGGAGCCGCCGCTCGGGATGACCCCCGCCCAGCGGGACGAGTTCAACGCGACCCGCTCGGCCTGGTGGGCGCTCCAGAAGCGCTCGCGGCTCGTGATGCTCGCGCCCCCGGCGACGTCCGGCGACGCGCCGCTGTCCGATCAGGTCCCGACGCCGCCGTATGACCCCGCCGCCCCGATGGCGTCGCACCCGACCACCGCGACCGGCGCCGCCGAGCCCCTCGGGCCGGCCCCGGGCATCGCGGTCGGCCAGCCGGACGCGCTCCCGACGGACATCGACTACGTCGGCGAGCCCGCCGGCAAGAACCCCACGGGCATCGCCGCGCTCGCCCAGGAGGAGGAGATCGCGGTCGTCTGCGTGCCCGGCGTCACGAGCACGAACGTCCAGGCCGCGCTCGTCCAGCACGCCGAGCTGCTGAGGTACCGCGTCGCCGTGCTCGACGGGCCGAGGGACGCGGACATCGCGGGGATCCGCGAGCACCGCGGCACCTTCGACTCGTCCTACGCGGCCCTCTACTACCCCTGGGTGCAGGTCATGGACCCGCGCACGGGGGAGACGATCCTGGCGCCGCCGAGCGGGATCGTCCTCGGGGTCTACGCGCGCAACGACGCCGAGCGGGGGGTGCACAAGGCGCCGGCCAACGAGATCGCCCGCGGCGCGACCGGCCTCGCCGCGCAGGTCACCCACGGGGACCAGGAGATCTTGAACCCCGAGGGCATCGACGCCCTGCGCGACTTCCGCGCGCAGGAGCGCGGCATCCGCATCTGGGGCGCGCGCACGCTCTCGAGCGATCCGCAGTGGAAGTACCTCAACGTGCGCCGCCTGTTCGTCTTCCTCGAGCGATCGATCGACCGGGGGACGCAGTGGGTCGTGTTCGAGCCGAACGGGCCCGACCTCTGGGGCCAGGTGAAGCGCACCGTCGAGACGTTCCTCGACGCCCGGTGGCGCGAGGGCGCGCTGCTCGGCGCGCGGGCGGAGGACGCCTATTACGTGAAGGTCGACCGCTCCACCATGTCGGACGAGGACATCGCGAACGGGCGGCTCGTCTGCGAGATCGGCGTCTCTCCGAGCCGCCCCGCGGAGTTCGTGATCTTCCGCATCGGCCAGTTCACCGCCACCGCACCCGCGACCTAGCGAAGAGAGGACAGGATCATGCCGAGGGCTCCTTACAACGCATTCAATTTCAAGGTCGAGATCCAGGGTGGCGGCGCGTCCATCACCGGAGGGTTCTCGGAGGTGAGCGGGCTCGAGACCGAGCAGGACGTCGTCGAGTACCGGAGCGGGGAGATGAAGCCCGACGAGACGCAGAAGATCCCGGGGCTCTCCAAGAAGCCGAACCTCGTGCTGCGGCGCGGGGTGCTCAAGGCGGGGGCCTCCGATCTCTTCAACTGGCGCAGGCGCGTGATCGAGGGCCTCGCCGACGGCGACCGCACCGGGGCGTCCGTGACGATCCAGCTCATGGACGAGAAGGGGAGCGCCCCCGTGACGACCTGGAAGCTCATGCGGGCGTGGCCGGTGAAATGGTCCGGGCCGACGCTGGCGGCGAACCGCAGCGAGACGGCGGTCGAGTCGCTCGAGATCGCCTACGAAGAGATCCAGCCCGGTTGACGTATGCGCGCCCCGGGGATCGAGTTCGTTGGACCGGCGCGAGCGCCCGACCTCTCGCTCGCGCTGCGGGCCGACATCGCCGGCTTCGCCGGGATCTTCGAGCGCGGCCCGGCGCTCGTCCCGGTCCGCGTCGAGGACTGGGGGGAGTACCGCGCGATGTACGGCGGGTTCGTCCCGATCCCCGGCGCCCCGGGGCGCCAGGCCCTCTCGCCGCTGGCCCTCCACGGCTTCTTCCAGAACGGCGGCGGGCCGTGCGTGCTGTTCCGCCTCGCCTCCCCGCGGATGCGGGCGGCGACCGCCGCGCACCCGGCCACCGGCCGCCGGATCGACCTCGGGGCCTCGTCTCCCGGCGCCTGGGCCAACGGCGTGACCCTGCGCGCGCCGCTCGCGGTGCGGCGGCGCGCCCGCGTGCTCGGAGGGCTGCCGCTGCCCCCGTCGAGCGGCTTCCAGGCGGGGGACCTCGTCCGCATCACCGGGGTCGGCGGGCGCGCCGCGATGGGCCTGCTCGCCGAGGCGCCGTACGGGCGGGGCCTCACCCTCCCGGACGCGCGCCTGCCGCGGCCGCCGCTCCTCGTCGAGCGCCTCGATCCCCTGGTCGACGTCACCATCGAGGGCGCGGGCGCGCGCGAGCGCTTCCGGAACCTCTCGCTCCTGCCGTCGCACCCGCGCTACCTCTGGCGCTTCCTCGCCGTGCGCCGGCCGCTGTCCTTCTGGTGGACGCCGGCCGTCCCGCCGACCTGGCGGCCGGTCGCGCCGGCGCTCGCGCGGGCGCTCGCCTTCCAGGGCCCCGCGGCGTCGGCGCTCGTCCGCAGCGAGCTCGCGGCCCCGGACGAGCTTCCCTTCGTGGAGGACCCGGCCGAGGCGCCGCCGGGCGGCGCAGGGCGCGACGAGCTCGTGGCGGAGCTCTCCGGGGGGCTCGACGACCTCGGCGGCGTCGACGCGCCCGCGTTCCTCGCGGCGTTCGAGGCGCTCGCGCTCCACCCGGCGCCGAGCATCGTCTGCGCGCCCGAGCTGATGCTGCCGCTCGCGCCGGACGAGCCGGCGTGCCCCGACGACCGGCCCGACGTGCGGCTCGAGCCCGAGCCGCCGCCGCCCCCTCCCTGCGCCCCGCCCCCTGCCCCGCCGCGGCGGCGGCCCGGGCCGGCGGCCGGCCAGGGCGCTTTCGACGCCGGAGGCAACGCCGGAGGCGCGGGCCCCGGCGGCTCCGGCAGCTCCGGCGCGTCGGCGCCCGCCTCCGGGCTGCCCGGCTACGGCGCCGCCGTGGGCGCGCTCCAGCGGGCGCTCGTGGCCGCGCTGGCCGGCACCGCCGACGGCCGCGAGCGCATCGCCCTGCTCGATCCGGAGCCCGGCATGGCGGTGTTCGACGCGATCGACCGGGCCGAGGCGCTCGAGCGCACGCTCCTCGAGGCCGAGCCGGGGGCGCGCACCGGCGGGCTCGGGACCTTGCTCTACCCGTGGATCCGCATCCTCGATCCGCGCGCGCCGGGGCAGCGCAGCGCGCTCGTGCCGCCGTCGGGGCACGTCGCCGGGCTGCTCGCGCGGAGGACGCGCCAGGGCGGCCCGGCGGCCCGCTTCGCCGACGAGCGCCTCGAGGGCGCGATCGCGGTCCAGCGGCCGCTCCTCGAGGGCCACCGGGCCGATCTCAACGACCTCGGGGTCACCGCGATCCGGGTCATCGCCGGCCGCGGGGTCGTGGTCTTCGGCGAGCGGACGGTGCGGAGGAGCCCCGGCCCCGACCGCTACGTCCCCGGGGCGCGCGTGCTCGCGTACCTCCGGCGCGTGCTCCGGGTCGTGGGCGAGCAGCTCGCGTTCGAGCCCAACGACGAGCTGCTCCAGGCGCGCGCGCGGGTCGCGATCCACGCGGCGCTGCGCGAGCTCCTCGCGCAGGGCGCCTTCGCGGGCGCGACGCCGGCCGAGGCCTACGCGGTGCGCTGCGACGCGGCGCTCAACCCGCCCGCGTCGGTCGCGGCGGGGCGGCTCATCGCCGAGGTGGACGTGGCGCTGGCCGTGCCGCTCGAGTTCTTGACCATCCGCATCGCGCTCTCGCGCGACGCGACGGAGATCCTCGACGACGTCGGGGCGCCTGGAGGCCGCGATGCCTGAGCTGCTCACCGCGTTCCGTTACCGGGTCGTGCTCGAGGGCGCGCGCGCCGCCGCCGGCTTCGCCGAGTGCTCGGGCCTCGAGGTGGAGCACGAGCTCTTCGAGTTCGCCGAGGGCGGCCAGAACCGCTTCGTGCACAAGCTGCCCACGCGCCTGCGCCCCGCCGACCTCGTCCTGCGCCGGGGCCTCGTGCCGGTCCCGAGCGAGCTCTGGGCCTGGATCGAGGCGATCGGCGCCGGCAACTACCAGCGCCGCGGCGGGGAGATCCGGGTGTACTCGGCCGACGGGAGGAGATCGCAGGCGTGGCGCTTCGAGCGCGGGATCCCGGTCCGCTGGTCGGGGCCCGCGCTGTCCGCGACCCAGAGCGCGGTGGCCATGGAGTCGCTCACCATCGCCCACGAGGGGCTGCGCGCGGGCTGACGCGCGACGAGGGAGGGGGGAACCGTGCCGCTCATCATCGGGGACATCGACGCGCGCATCGAGCTCGACAGCGAGGCCGGAGCTCCGCACCGGCCCGGCCACGCGACGCCCACCGCCGAGGACGACGCCGCCCGGATCCGGCGGCTCGCGGCGGAGCGCTTCGCGCGCGAGCGGAAGATCAACCAGCGCGACCCGCGCCGCCTCGGGGGGGAGTGATGCCGGCCCCGCAGACCCTCGCGAAGATGCGCATCACGACGAACACGTCGTTTCGGCCGATCAACGTGCTCTTCAACCCGACGGAGTACACGATCGCGCAGTCGAACCAGCTCGCCGAGATCGGCGTCCCCGGGCTCGAGGCGCCGATCCTCCAGTTCGTGCGGGGCAACAGCGAGGATCTCTCGCTGGAGCTGCTCGTCGACACGACCGACGGGCGGGGGCCGCGCGACGCGCGCAGGCCCGCGGACCAGCTCATGGAGCTCGCGCGCGTCGCCCCGGAGCTGCACGCGCCGCCGGTGTGCACGTTCTCGTGGGGCGGTGAGATCCTGAGGGGGGTGGTGGCGTCGGCGAGCCGGCAGTTCGTCCTCTTCGATCCGGACGGCACGCCGCGCCGGATCCGGGTCACGCTCGGCGTGAAGCGCTACCGGACGCTCGCGGAGCAGATCGGCGACATGAGCCGGCGGTCGCCCGATCGGACGCGGACGGTGCTCGTGCGCGAGGGCGACACGCTGCCGGGGATCGCGGCCCGCGCCTACGGCGACCCGACGCAGTGGCGGCCGATCGCGGAGCACAACCGCATCGCCGATCCCGCGCGGCTCGCGCCGGGCCGGATCCTCACGGTGCCCCCCATCGAGCCGCCCGCGGCGCGGCCGGCCGGCCCGGGGGGAGGCTGACGTGCCGCCGCCGAACCGTCGCCCGCCGCCTGTCCGGCCGGGCCGGCCTGCGCCGGGCCGGGCGTGCCGGAGGGAGCCGCGGCCGAGGCCGGGAGGCAGGGCGCCGACCGTCCCCGAGCTCGCGCCGGAGAGGTGGCCGGACACCTCGTTCTACGTGCCGCGCTACCGGGTGCTGATCGACGGCCGGGAGCTGCACGCGGCCGGCTCGGACTTCCTGAGCGTCGAGGTGTCCGACAGCATCTCGGAGCTCTCCGGCTTCACGCTCGTGCTCAACAACTGGGACGACGGCGGGGGGCGGCGGCGGCCCGGCTTCAAGTACACGGAGGATTTCGCCGCGATCCGCCCCGGGAGCCGCGTCGAGATCGAGATGGGGTATGAGGACGGGCCCCCGATGGAGCTCATGATCACGGGGGTGATCACCGCGCTCGACCCGAGCTTCCCGGCGTCGGGCGCCCCCACCATCACCGTCCGCGGGCTCGATCGGCTGCACGAGATGCGCAACCAGCCGAAGAGCGTGTCCTGGAAGGACAACGACGCCGACATCGCGACCGCGATCGCCGCGAGCTACGGCATGAGGGCGCGGGTGGACAGGACGCTCGACACCGGCGAGCGGTTGCCGACGCCCGACGGGGTCGTCCCGCAGCAGAACATGGATGATCTCGCGTTCTTGGTCGAGCGCGCCAGGCGCATCAACTTCGAGGTCTACGCGTGCTGCGACGAGCTCTGCTTCGTCCAGTCGCGCGAGGGGCAGGACCCGGTGGCGCTGCGGCTCGAGTGGGGCACGTCGCTCGTGTCGTTCTCGCCCACGCTCACGTTCGCCAAGCAGGTCTCCGAGGTGACCGTGCGCGCGTGGCACCCGTACTCGGGTGAGCTCATCGAGGTCACCGAGCGGCGGCTCGACGCGGAAGAGGTGCCTCCCGGCCGGCGGCCGGCGGACGATCTGGTCCGGGAGCTCTTCCGGCGGGACAAGCGGGAGATCATCACGTCCGAGGGCGTGCTCACCGCGGCCGACGCGAAGGCGCTGGCGCACTCCGTGCTCGAGCGATCGAGCGATCCGTTCGTGACCGGGACCGCGCAGACCGTCGGCGTCCCGCTGCTCCGCGCCGGCAGGAACGTGGAGCTCACGGGGCTCGGGAAGATCTTCGACGGCAAGTACTACATCACCGAATCGACCCACACGATCGACGAGGGCGGCTATCAGACCACGATCCACGTGAGAAAGGCATACGTGTGATGCAGGCCGGCAAGCAGTTTGGGACGATGATCGGCGTCGTCATCGATCGACGGGATCCGCAGAACCTCGGCCGCGTGCGGGTCCGGTATCCGACGCTCGGTATCGAGAGCGGCTGGGCGCGCGTGCTGGTGCCCTACGGGGGCGCGTCCGGGGCCGACCAGCAGGGCGCCCCCGGGGGCGCCGATGGCGGCGCCCCCAGGGGTCGAAGGGGCGGCGCCAGGGCCGCCGTCGGGGGCAGCGCGCACGGGTTCAAGGCGATCCCGGAGGAGGGGGACGAGGTGATCGTCGGCTTCATCGAGGGCGACCCGAAGCTGCCGCTCATCCTCGGATCGACCTATTCGGAGAGGAACCCGCCGCCCATGCGACGGGATATCGACGTGCGCGTGCTCCAGTCCCCCGGAGGGCACCGGATCACCCTGGCCGACACGCCGCCGGGCGGGAAGATCACGCTCGAGAGCGGCGATGTCCGCCTCGGGGGCGCGAACGCGCTGCAGCCCGCGGTGCTCGGCAACGCGCTGAATCGGCTCTTGACGCAGCTCTTGAATCAGCTCGCCTTGCACACCCACGGATCCGCCGCGGGTCCGACGTCGCCGCCGGTGAACGCTGTTGCCTTCACGGGGCAAATAAGCGGGCTCGCGTCGCTCCTCTCCCAGATCGTGAAGATCGAGAGGTGACGCGGATGCTGCGCAGGGAGCTCGGGCGCGGCTGGGCCTTCCCGATCCGGCTGGATCGGCGGGGGCGGTTCGCGATGGTCGACGGGCAAGAAGACGTGGAGGAGGCGATCCGCATCATCCTGGGCACGAGGCTCGGCGAGCGCGTCATGCTCGCGCCGTTCGGCGCCGAGGTGCCGTCGCTGCTCTTCGAGCCGAGCACCGCGGCGACCGCGGCGCGCATCCAATCGGCCATCCGGGGCGCGCTCGCCCGCTGGGAGCCGCGCATCGATGTGCTGGACGTCGCCGTGGAGCCCGACCCGGAGGTGGAGACGCGGCTCATCGCGTCGCTGTCGTACCGGCTCCGCGAGGTCAACGCCGTGATGAACATGGTCTATCCGCTCTACCTGCGAGAAGGCCCGGAGGAGCCCTGATATGCCCTTCGCCCTCAAGAACCTCGACGACCGCTCGTACGAGGAGCTCTTCGCCGAGCTCCGCCGCCGGATCCCCGCGTACCTGCCGGAGTGGACCGACCACAACGAGAGCGACCCGGGCATCACCCTGCTCCAGCTCTTCGCCTGGCTCATGGAGACGGCGATCTTCCGGCTGAACCAGGCGCCCGACGAGCGGATGTACGCCGCGTTCCTCAACCTCGTCGGCCTCGGCCCCGCGCCGGCGCGCTCGGCCGAGGCGATCGTGGCCCTGCAGATGCGCCCCGGCGCCCCGCCGGTCGCGCGCGCGGCCCACGAGGTGGGCTTCGTCGCGGAGGGCGCCCAGGACGGCGACGAGGACGTCCGCTTCGAAGCCGAGGCCGACGTGTCGCTGATCGGCGCGGCGCTCGGCGCGGTGCTCGTCGACGACGGCATGAGCCCGGCGCCGGCCGACGCGACCGAGGCGAACCGGCGGGGCGACGCGCCCTATGCGCCGTTCGGGGAGGCCGGCGGCGCGGGGCGCGCGCTCTACCTCGGGCTCGACGCGGCCGCCCCGGGGCGCGCGCCGGAGATCACCGGGCGGTTCGAGGAGGCGGAGCTGCACCTGTTCGTCCGCGTCGAGGAGGAGGCCGGGCGCCTCCTCGGCACGACGTCGCCGGGGTCGGCGGCCTCGGCGCCGCGGGGCGGCGGGCGCCCCGAGCTGCTCGAGGGCGGCGTCGCGTGGGAGGGCCGGGTCGGCCCGGGGGCGTGGGAGCGGCTCGAGGTGGCCGGCGACGAGACGCGCGGCCTGCGCCGCAGCGGGCTCGTGCGCGTCGCGCTGACCCGCCGGCTCGCGGCCGGCGTCGAGGTGGGCGACCTCGAGGGCCGCGCGCGGATCTGGATCCGCGCGGTCCCGGCGGCGCCGGGCGCCCCAGCGCCGCGGCGGATCCGCTGGCTCGCGATCAACGCGCTGCGCGTCCGGCAGTGGCGCACGGTCGTCCGCGAGCTGCTCCAGCCGGGGAGCGACGGGACGCCGAACCAGGTCCGCTTCGTGCACAACCCGCCGATCCTGCTCGACCCGGAGCGGCCGCCCGAGGTCGAGGTGGAGGAGCCCACCGGCGGCGGCGCCGAGGGCGACGCGCGCGCGTTCCAGCCCTGGCACCTCGTGGACGACCTGGCGACGCGCCGACCGGAGGGCGGCGGCGGCGTCGCGCCGGACGGCCACCCGCTGCGGGTCTTCCGCGCGCTCGAGGACCGCACGGGCGTCGCGTTCGGCGACGGGATCGACGGCCTCATCCCGCCGCGCGGGCAGAACAACCTGCGCATCACCTACCGGTCGGGCGGCGGCGCGGCCGGCAACGGGGCGCGGCTGCGGCTCGCGCCGGGCGTGGATCTGCCGGGGCTCGCGGCGCCCGAGCCGGAGCAGCGCGAGCCCGCCTCGGGCGGGGCGGACGAGGAGCCGGCGGACGAGGCGCGCGAGCGGGCGCCGGCGCGCCTCCACGCCCTGGAGCGCGCGGTCACGCCGGCCGACTTCGAGACGCTCGCCGTGGATCGCGCGGGCGTGGCCCGGGCCGTCGCGCTGAGCCGCCGCCACCCGCTGTACCCGCGCGCGCCGGTCACGGGGGCGCTCACGCTGGTGGTCGTGCCGCCCCGCGCGGGCGACGACGCCGCGCCCGCGCCGACCCAGGAGCTCCTCGACCGGGTCGCGGCCGCGCTCGAGCCCTACCGCGTGCTCACCACCGAGCTGTTCGTGGTCGGGCCGCGCTACCGCCGCGTCGACGTCACGGTGGAGATCGAGGTGGCGCGCGAGGCGGACGCGGCGCCGGCCCGCGAGGCGGTGGCGGCGGGGCTGCGGCGCTACCTCGACCCGCTCACCGGCGGGTACGAGGGCACGGGCTGGCCCCTCGGCGCCCCGATCGCGCAGGGCGAGCTGCGCGAGATCGTCCACGGCGCGCCGGGGGTCGCCGCGATCCGGTGCCTCTCCGTGGCGCTCGACGGCGTCCCGCAGCCGCCGTGCGAGGACATCCCCCTGGGATCGGAGCTCGACGTGGCGGCGTCGGGCGAGCACGCGGTGCGCGTCCGCGCGCCGGAGCACCGGAGGTAGGCCATGCGTCCGTCCGGCGTCGCCGCGGCGCGCTTCTTCCACCTCGACGGCTGGAACGGGTGGCGCTTCGCCCGCAGCGTGCCCCCCCGGGGGGTCGTGTTCGATCGCCGCGGCCTGCACCTGCCGCCCGCGGGGCTGCCGCCCGGGCAGCTGGTCCGGCCGGGGCGCGCCGAGGCGCGGGGGCTCGCCTTCGACGCGGCCGGGGCGCCGTTCGCCGCGGCGGAGGGCGGGCGGGGCCTGTGCCTCGTCGCCGGGCGCGCGGAGCCGCCGCCTTCGTGCTGGGGGCTGCCGGACGGCGCGCAGCGCCGGATCGGCGGGATCGCCGTCGACGCCCGGGGGCGGATGTTCCTGGCGCTGCAGGACGAGGGCGAGGTGCGGGTCGTGCGCCTGTCCCCGCCGGGCGAGGTCGCGCGGATCCCCGTGGGCCGGCCCGGCGGCATCGCCCTCGACGCGCGGAGCAGGGTGTTCGTGCTCGACCTCGCGGACGGCCCCGCGCGCGCGGGGAACAGCGCCGGCGTCGAGGTCGTCGCGGTGCGCGGCGCGGAGGGCGACGCGATCGCCGCCGCGGGCGACGGCCTCGTCGCCGTCGTCCGGGCCGGCGACGCGCGGCTCCGGCTCGGCCGCGGCGGCGCGCCGCTCGCCGAGATCGACCTGGGCCGCCCGGCGCTGCCCGCCATCGCCTTCGATCGGGCCTCTCCGACGGCCGCGGACGAGGTGTTCCTGTTCATCGGCGACCAGCGCTCCGGCCGCGTCGTGCGGTGGCGCGTGCGCGGGGGCGAGGCCGTGCCCACGGGCTGGAGCGCCGCCGCCGACGCGTGGAGCGCGCTCGCGTACCGCGGCGGCGCGCTCTTCGGGCTCGGCGCGGGCTGCGCGGTGCGCCCGGTGACGCTCGAGGCCGAGGGGTTTCACGCGCGCGAGGGCCGGGTGGTGCTCGGTCCGCTCGACGCCGGGCTGCCCGACACCGAGTGGCACCGGGTGACGGCGCTCGTGGATCCGACGCCGTCGGCCGCGTCCGGCGTGCGGGTGGAGGTCCTCGCCGTCGACGAGCCCGACGAGCGCGAGGGCTGGGATCCGATCGCCGCGGAGGCGGCGGAGGACGACCCGCGCTGGACGCCGGCCGCGGAGCTCGTCGCGCCCGCGCCGGGGCGGCCGGCCGAGGTCGCGCTGCGGGGCGCGCTGGGCCGGTGCGCCTGGGTGCGGCTGACGCTCCACGGCGACGGGCGGCAGACGCCCTTCGTCCGGTGGGTCCGCGTCGAGCACCCGCGCGCGTCGTACCTGCGCTACCTGCCCGCGATCTACAGCGAGGATCCGGCCGGCCGGGACCTGACCGCGCGGCTCCTGTCGCTGTTCGAGGCCGCGGAGGTGGATCTCGGCGCGTCGATCGCGCGCCTCGGGCGGCTGTTCGCGCCGCTCTCGGCCGATCCCGGCTGGCTGCCGTGGCTGGCCGAGCGCCTCGGCGTGGAGCTCGACCCCGCGTGGCCGGTCCCGCAGCAGCGGGCGGTGCTCGCGGCGGCGATCCACGTCCACCGCCGGCGCGGCACGCGCGCCGCGCTGGAGGAGGTGCTCGGGTGGTACGCGGGCCCGGGCGTCCGCGTGGTCGAGGCGGGGCAGCGCGGCGCGGCGCTCCTGCTCGGCGGCGCGCTGCCCCTCGGCTGCGCCACGGTGCTGCCCCACGCCGGCCGCCCGCCGCGGGCCGTGCTCGGCCGCGAGCCGATGCTCGGCGCGGCGCGCCTCGAGCGGGGCGACGGCGCGGCGGTGGAGCCGCTGCTGCCGGGGCGCGGCGAGATCCTCGTCTACTTGCCGCCGTCCGCGGGCGCCTCGCCCGAGCGGATCGCCCGCGTGCGGCGCGCGGCGGAGCGGGAGGCGCCGGCCGGGACGCGGGTGCACGTCCTCGGCGCGGCCGCGCGCGCCGCGCTCGGCCAGGGTCGGCTCGGCCTGGACGCGGCGCTCGGCCGCCGTCCGCCCTTCCGCCTGCCGGGCGCCGGGG
Source organism: Sorangium cellulosum So0157-2 (assembly GCF_000418325.1). GTDB lineage: Bacteria > Myxococcota_A > Polyangia > Polyangiales > Polyangiaceae > Sorangium > Sorangium cellulosum_D. Next base: position 3,858,772 of record NC_021658.1, on the reverse strand, counting down.
AGCCCGCGGCGCCTGGCCCCCCGCTGCTCGCGCGCGGGTCCGGCGAGCTCGCGCTCGGCCTCGGTCCGCGGCTCGGGACGGACGCGAAGCTCTGATCGCAACGCAGGTCACGAGAACCACGAAGGTCTCGCAAGTCACGCAACGCAAGGAGAGCGCATGCCCACGCACGACCCTACCGACCGGCCTCGCCCGCACGAACACGAGCCTCCCGGGCCCGCGTTCCACCCGAGCGCCGTCACCCGCAACCGGTACTTCTACGGCATGCTCCTCGAGGCGCAGGACATGACCGAGGAGCAGCAGCTCCACCTCGGGAACGCCCGCCGCCACCTCGCCGAGCTGCACGGCTGCGGCACCGCCGCCGGCCTCCGGGTCGACGCGGCCGAGGGCTGCGAGGCGGTGCTCGTGCGCCGCGGGGTCGCGATCGACTGCCTGGGCCGGGAGATCCGGGTGGAGAAGGACGTGCGCGTCTCGCTGCGCGACGCCGCGGCGAGGGCGCTCTCGCGGCGCGGGGAGCGGCTCGGGCGGGAGGACGCGCGGGCGCCGTCGCGCGCGGGGCGCTGCGATCCCGAGCCGGTCGAGGTCTACCTGTCGCTCTGCTACGACGAGGCGCCGGAGCGGCCCATCCAGGCGCTCGGGGCGCCCGAGGGCGGGTGCGCGCCGGCGTGCGCACCGTCGCGCGTGCGGCACGGGTTCCGGATCGACGTCTCCGCGGATCCGCCCGATCCTGAGCCGGGGGCGGTGGGCCGGCTCCTCGACCGCCTGCACCGGTGCGAGCGGGAGCGGCTCGACACGCTCCTCTGCGACTTCATCCTCGACGAGGCGCCGGCGCACGCCGCGGGGGGCTGCCGCGAGCGCCACGGCTGCGCGGGTCTGGCCCGCGTCCGCGTGGTGCCCGGCGGCGAGGTGCTCGACGTCGACAACTGCGCGATCCGCCCCCTGCTCCTGCCCACGGCGCTGATCGCCGGGCTCGCGCGGCACGCGCTCCACCTCGCGCGGAGGGGGCGATGACCGCGCCGCTGCTCTCCCGCCCCTGCGGCTGCGCCGGCGCGGTCGCCGAGGAGCGCTCCCCCTGGTCCCGGCGCGCCTGCGGCTGCGGCTGCGAGGGTTGCTCGCGCTGCGCGCTCCCCGGCGCCGCGTGCCGGTCGGGCACCGAGGAGGCGACGCGTCGCCCGGGCCCCCCGGCCGCGCCCTGCCTGCCCCCGCGGCCCCGCTTCTTTCCAGGGCAGCTCGTGACCGACGCCGACCTGCGCGCGATCGTCGACCATGCCCGCCTCGCCCAGCGCCTCGCGGCCACGGTCACCGCGGGGTGGGGTGTCTACGGCGGCTACGCGCTGTCGCCCGACGCCGACGCGTGCGCCGTCCGCGTCGGCCCCGGGGTCGCGCTCGACGCGCGGGGCCGCGCGCTGGTCCACGGCGGCACCGCGCGCCTCGTCCGGCCGGAGCGCGCGCACGTCGGGGATGCGCGCCGCGCCTCGGGCGCCGAGCCCTCGGGCTCGCCGGACGACGAGACCTTCGTGCTGGCGGCGGTCTACGACGACCACCTCGCGGCGCTCCAGCCGAGGTACAGCGCGGGGTGCGCGCCGGGCGCGGAGCCGGGCGGCGACCATGCGCGCGTCGAGGAGCGGGTGCGGTTCGTGTGGCTCGCCCGCCTGCCCGACGAATACTGGGTGTCCGGCTGCCTCCCCGACCCGTGCGCCGAGGCGCACGAGGCGCGGGCCCACGAGGCGCGGGCGCCCGAGGCAGGGGCGCCCCACGACGCCTGCGGCGCTGCGCCGTCCCGGCGCCACGACGCTCTTCCGACGTCTGCACCCCGCCCGTCGGCGTGCGGGGCGGGGCCGGGGCGCAGACGTACGCCGACTGGCTGGCGCGGCGCTGGAACCTGCCGCGCAACGCGGCGGCGATCGCGGGCATCGGCGCGGCGCCGGCGGAGCACGGCCCGCCCGACGCCGGGGTGGGGGCGATCCTCGACGTGATCGCCGGCGTGGCGTTCCCGCCGGCCCGCGGCGAGGCGCTCGTCGCGCTCGGGGAGGTGCGGTTCGCGCAGGTCGCCGGCCGATCGATCGTCGAGGTCCGGCCGCTGCGGCGGCCGGTGCTGTCGAACGCCGACCTGACGTACCTCGTCGCGTGGATGCTCGAGCGCCTCCTCCGGGGCGCGCCCGCGGACGCGCGCGCGGAGCTGGAGCAGGCGCCGCCGGCCGCGTCCGCGCCGTGCGCCGCCCCGGAGGTCGGCCGGGACGGCGGGCGCGGCGGCGCGCCGGGCGCGGGCGGCGACGAGCTCGAGGCGCTGAGGCGGCGCGTGAACGAGCTCGAGGCGGCGCTGCGGTCGCGGGGGGGGTGCTGAGCCATGGCCGATCGCATCCGCGTCGCCTACGAGAACGGGCAGGTGCTCGGCGCCGAGCAGCTGTCGGCCGATCAGGACTACTTCCGCGCGGCGCTCGAGCGGCGCTCGCTCGCCCGCGACATGTTCGGCGTCGCGTTCGGCCTGGAGCTCGGGGTGGTGCGCACCGAGGCGCGGGGCGAGATCGTCCGCGTCGAGCCCGGGGTGGCCTTCGGCGGCGACGGCCGGGCGATCGTGGTCCGGAGCCCGGAGGACCTCTCCGCGCTGCTCCCCGGCCGGAGCGCGCGCGACGCGAGCTACGCGGTGTACCTCGCGTACGCGGAGCGCGAGGAGGCGGAGCTCCGCGGCGTGTTCGGCGATCGGCCGTCCGAGCGCTGGATCGTCGAGGGGCACCGGATCGACCTCGAGGCGGAGCCCAGGCCGCCGGAGCCCGCGGGTCGCCGCGAGGGGCCGCGCCTCTCGCCGCACGCGGCGCTCGGGGAGCAGCGCGGCCCCGGTCAGGGCCGGGTGCGCCTCGGCTACGTGGATTTCGACGGCGAGGGCCGGGCCAGCGTGCGCGCCGCGGCGCGACCGCCGCACCGCGCGGCGCCGGCAGCGGAGCCCGGGGCCCGCGCCGAGCCCGCGGCGCGCGCGGCGCCCGAGCCGGCGGCGGGCGTGCAGCACGCCGGCCTGGTCGGCGCGGCGCTCGCGCACCCGCGCGCGTGGAGGGCGGCGCAAGGCGGCGAGCTCGCGGTCGCGATCGAGCTCGACCCGGTGCGCGGCGTGCACTTCCACCACGAGGCGGTGCACCACGCCCAGGCCTTCTTCACCGGCGGGCTCGTCGCGCAGGAGGGGCTCGCCTGCGAGCTGCAGGCCGAGGGGGACGCCGCCTCGCTGCCGCGCCGGGCGGTGACGTGGGGCGAGACGGGCGTGCGGCCGGCCAGCAGGAAGGAGCAGGCCAGGGTGCTCGGGGTGGTGGCGAGCGCCGAGGGAACCAGGGCCAGGGTGGTCGTCTCCGGCGCGGCGCGGGCGCGGGTCACGGGCGCGGTCCGGCCGGGGGACTGGCTCACGATCGGCGAGGAAGAGGGCGCGCTGTCGCGCGCCGAGGAGCCGCGGACCGGCACGCTGGTGGCGAAGGCGCTCGAGGCCGTCGAGGGGGGCGGAGAGATCCGCGTGCTGGTGTGCCTCGGCTGACGGGGAACGGGGCGATGGCGCCGGAAGACGAGGGTCGCCGCGGCGGAGCGGCCGGCGGAGGGAAGCCCCCCGCCGGCCGGATGGGCTGCGGAGCGCGGACATGACGGCCGAGGTCGCGATCGCCCGGCTCCGGCTGCACGTCCGCGGCGTGCCCGCGCCGGTCGCCGCCGCGGATGCGTTCGTCGGGGCCGTGCTCGCGGCGCTGGAGCGCCTGCTCGACGCCTTGCCCGATCTCCCGGAGGCGATGGTCCTCCCGCGCCTGTCGATCCACCTCCGCGTCGCCGTCCTGGCGGGCGAGTCGCCCGCCGACGCGGTCGCCCGCGCGCTGGCGGACGCGATCGCGCAGGCGGCGTTCTGCGCCCGCGACCCGACCTCGCCGCGCGAAGCGGTCGATCGCCCTCCCGTGCCGGCGCGCGTCCCCGCGAGCCGCGCGCGTCTGCTCCACGCTGCCGCGCAGGCCGCGCGCGCCGGCCAGCCCGCCGCCGCGGTCGCCGCGCTGCTCGGGCGGCCGGCGGCGCCGCTCGAGGGCCGGGATCGCCGGCCGGAGCTCGACGCGGCGGCGCCGAGCACGGCCCTGGTTCCCAGCGAAGCGGGGGGGCGTGAGCCGCGGTGGGCCGCGCTCAGGCGGACTTCGCCGGAGGGCGCGCACACCTCCCCCGGCGCGCTCATCGCCGCGGCGCTCCGCGCGCCTCGCCCGCTGGCGCTGCTAGGCCGCCTGGCCCGGGCGCGCCTCCTCGGCTGTCTGGCGGAGGCGCTCGCGCTGGCGATGGGCGTCGGCGCCGCAGGCGGTGCCGATGCCGATGCCACGGGCGGCGCCGACGCCGCGGGCGGCGCCGACGCCGCGGGGCTGGCCGACGGCGCCGGGCGGCCCACCGGCGGCGCGGCGCGCCCCTCGCCCCGCGGCTCACGTGCCCCGGGTGCCGCAGCGGCCCTGTCCCTGCTCGAACGCGTGGTCGAGGAGCTCGCCGACTGCGGCGACGGCGCGCTCGCGGGCGCCCCGTCGCTTCGTGAGGCCGCCATGGCGCGGATCGAGTCGGCCAGGGCGCGCGCCCTCCGCGCGATCGCGTGGGCCGGCGAGGCCCTCGCCGCGCCGGTGCAGCTCGTGCTCGCCCTGGCCGAGATGAGCCGGACGGGCCGGGGCGCGCTCGCCCGATCGCGCGCATGGCGCGCTGCCGTGCTCGCCGTCATCGCGCGCCATGGGCTCGACGCGATCGATCTCGCGGATCCTGGCGCCATCGATGCCGCGGGCGATCCCGGCGCCCTGCCAGAGGCGCCCGACGCGGAAGACGCCGCCGGGGGACCTGCCGGGCGCCTCGCGCCTGCCGAGCCTCGCCAGCAGGCTCCGCCGGATCGAAGCGCCGCGCCAACGGAGTCCGCGCTGGGCGGGTCGCCCCCTGCGGCGCACGGGGTCGACGAGGATCGGGTGGACGCGCGCCGGGACAGGGATGCGGGAGGCGCCATCACGGCGGAGCCCCCTCCTGCGCGGGGCGCTCGGGGCGCGGCCGTCTCCCGCGCCGACAGGGCGAGGCCCGAGAGGCGCGTGGCGCCGCAACCACCCCCGGCACGGAGCGTCGAGCCGCCGGTGCTGCGCACCGAGCCGCGGACGCTCGCCGTGGCGGCCGACGACCCGAGGCGCAGCACGATGCTCATGGCTGCCCGCCCTCTCGCCGAGCTCGGCCGCCTAGCCCGCCGCCGTTGCCTGTCCGAGCTGGTCGGACAGCTCGACGAGCCCACCGCGCGCGCGTTGCTCGCCTGCGTTCACGCGGAGCTGCTCGAGGCGGGTCCGCGCCTCGCGGCGCAGCCGCAAGCTGCCGGCGCGCTTCGAGCTGCGGAGTCGCGGGCACTGCGCGATCTGACCGCGGCCGGCTGGGTCGACGCGAGCGACGCCCCCGCCCTGAACGCCCTCCTCACGTCCGATGCCGGCCCGCCGGGGCCACGCATCGATCCCGCGCATCTTCCACCGGCCGTGAAGCTGGTGCTCGCCTTCGCCGAGCTGTGCCGCAGCACGCCCGCAGCCCTGCTCGGTGCGCCATCCCTTCGCGGGCACGCGCTCGCCACGATCGAGCAGCTCGTCGGCGCCGCCGCCTCGACGCCTTCGCAGGCCGCTCCGACGCCCTCGCAGGCCGCTCCGACGCCCTCGCAGCCCGCCTCAGGCCCCCCATCTGTCCCTCCCGCAGGCGCGACGCCTCGGCCAGCGCGCCCGTCGGCAGCCGCCGCACCCGTCTCGGCGGCGACCGACCCGCTCGCGCCGTCGCCGTTCGCGGCCCGCCCCGACGTCTCGCTCGTGCTTCCGGACCTCCCGCCCGAGGAGACGGCGATCTTCTCCCGAGCCGCCGGCCTCGCGTTCCTCGTCCGCCCGCTGCTCGACCTCGGGTGGGCCCACGCCGTCGAGGCCATCCAGCCGGAGCCCACCCTCGCCCTTTGCGCGGTCCTCCGCCGCATCCTCGCCGCGGAGCTCGGCGAGGAATGGGCCGACGACCCGGCCGCCTGGATGCTCGCCGGCCTCCTCGACGCTCCCGCCCCCGAGGAACGCGAGGCCGAGGCCGCCTCGTGGACCCCGGACCGCTGCGCCGCCCTCGCCCGCGCCGCCCTCGATGGCGCCGCGCCTCTCGACGCCGCGTCGACCCACGACGCCGCGTGCGCCGCCTGGGCGCGCGCGGCCGTCGCGCAGGCGCGCCTCCGGCTCGCGGGCTTCCCTGCAGGCGCCGAGGACCTCGCCCAGGACGTCATCGCCATCCCCGGCGTCCTCCGGCGCACCGAGGCAGCGCTCGAGGTGCGCCTGCCGTTCACGCGGGGCTACGAGGCGCTCCTGCGCGCTGGACTGTCCTTCGACATCGCGCAGGTCCCATGGCTCGACGAGGGCCCGCTCCGCTTCGCGTTCGGCGAGCAGGAGTGAGCGCAGGACCGAGGAGGAGACCCCCGCCATGCCCCCTGCCCCGCACCGCGCCGACCCCACCGCCCTCGCGCCGCCGTCCCCCGACGCGCCCACCCCCCCGCTCGCGCGCCCCGCGCTCGCCCTCGCCGTCGGCTTCACCGCGCACGCGATCGCGGAGGCCCTCGCCCGCCGCCGCGCCGGCATCGCCAGCGACGCCCCCTACGCGCCCGCGGAGGAGGTCGCCCGCACCGTCGCCCAGCTCGCGGAGCTCGCCGCGCCGTGCCCCCCGCCCGCGGGCCTCGACCCCGGAGGCGCCGCCGCGCGCGCCCGCGCCGCCCTCGACCGCCTCCTCGACGACCAGCCCGACGAGCCGCTCGGCCGCGTCGAGCGCGGCCTCGGCCTCGGCCGCGCCGAGCGCGACCTCCTGCGCCTCCTCGTCGCCTGGGCGATCGAGCCGCGCGTCGGCGCGCTCGTCGGCCACGTCCACGACGCGCTCCAGCGCACGCGCCCGACCCACGCCGCCGCCGCCGAGCTCCTCAACGACCCGACCGGCGTCGCCCTCGCGCTCGACGCGTCGCGCCCCCTCCGCCGCGGCCTCGTCGTCGACGTCGACGGCGCCGGGCCCGACGGCGCGCTCTCGCTCGATCCGCGCGTCGCGACGTTCGCCGCCGCCGCGCGCTGGTCGCCGCTCGCGACCCCCGCCGGCGCGTGCGCCCTCGTGCCGCCCGGCGAGGCGCCGCCCGCCCTCGCCGCGCGCGTCGAGGGGGTCGCCCCCGACGCGACCCTCGTCGCCAGCGGCCCCGCCGGCTCGGGCCGCCGGACGGCCGCGCTCGCGCTCGCCGCGCGCGAGCGGCGCCCCCTGCTCCTGCTCGAGATGCGCGCCGGCGACGCGGCGATCCGCGCCGGCGACGCAGCCGCGCGCCCCGGCGGCGCGGCGCCCCTCCTGACGATCGCGCTCCGCGAGGCGCGCATCCTCGGGGCGCGGCTCGCGGTCCGCGGCCCGCTCGGCGACGCCGCCGCCGAGGAGCTCGCCGCCGCCGGCGACGTGCCCCTCGCCCTGCTCCTCGACGCGGGCGCCCTGGTCCCCGAGCCCCTGTGCGCGCGGCCCCTCGCCCTGCTGGAGCTCGGCACGCCCCCCGCCGCCGAGCGCGCGGCCCTCTGGCGCGCGGCGTCGGGCGGCGCGCTGCCGGACGCCGAGATCCAGCGGGCCGCCGAGCGCTACGCCTTCACGCCCGGCCGCATCCACCGCGCCGCCGCGCAGGCCCGCTCCCTCGGGGTCGAGGCGGCGTGCCGCCTCGCGACCCAGAGCCGCCTGCGCGACCTCGCCGCCCTGCGCCCGGCGCGGCCGGGCTGGGACCGGCTGGTCCTGCCGGCGCCCGCGCTCGACGCGCTGCGCGCCGTCGCGGCCCACGTCGCGCACCGCGCGCTCGTCGACGAGGCGTGGGGCTTCGCGCAGCACCACGCGCTCGGGCGGGGCGTCAAGGCGCTGCTGTTCGGCAGGCCCGGCACCGGCAAGACGCTCGCGGCCGAGGTGCTCGCCGGCGAGCTCGCCATGCCGCTCTTCCGGATCGACGCGTCCCGGATCCTCTCCAAGTGGATCGGCGAGACGGAGCAGCACCTCGCGCGCCTGTTCGACGAGGCGGACCGCGCCCACGCCGTCCTGTTCTTCGACGAGGCGGACGGCCTGTTCGGCCGGCGCACCACCGTCGGCACCGCCACGGACCGGTACGCCAACCTGGAGACCAACTACCTCCTCCAGCGCATCGAGGAGCACGAGGGCGTCGTGCTCCTCGCCACCAACCTGAAGGGCAACATGGACGAGGCGTTCGCGCGCCGGCTCCACCACGTCATCGAGCTCCCGGAGCCGGACGCCGCCGCGCGGGAGCGGATCTGGCGGCTGTCGATCCCGCCGCGCGCGCCGGTCGACGCGGGCGTGGACCTCGGGGCGCTCGCCCGCCGGTTCGAGCTGCCCGGGGGCGCGATCCGGAACGCCGCGCTGTCCGCGGCCTACCGGGCCGCGGCCGAGGGCGCGCCGATCCGGCGGACGCACCTCGCCGCGGCGCTCCTCGCCGAGTACACGAAGCTCGATCGGCTCTGCCCGCGCGCCGACCTCGACGCGCTCCTCGCCGCCGACGCGCCCGGCGGCAGGCGCCTCAGGTGAGCCGCCGCCGGCTCCGCGGCGGGGGCGTGTCCGGCGCGCCGTCGCCGCGGGCCTGCTCTCCAGAAGGCGGCGGCGCGCTGTCGCCGGGCGCGCTCATCCGCTTCAGCCGCCGCCACAGCGTGGTGCGGTGGATGCCGAGGGCGTCGGCCACCTGCCCGCGCGCTCCCCCGTCCCGCAGCACCTCGAGGATCCGCCGGCGCTCGACGTCGGCCAGCGTCCCGCCGGCCGCGTCGCGCTGGCGCACCGCGGACAGCTCCGGCGCGAGCCGCAGGAGCTCCTCGACCCCGACCGCCCCGTCGCGGGCCAGCGACAGCACCCGCTCGATCACGTTGCGCAGCTCGCGCACGTTCCCCGGCCACGGGTAGGCGAGGAGCAGATGCTCCGCCTCCCCCGAGAGCGTCACGGCGCCGCTGCGCTCGTGCTCGGCCGACAGCTTGCGCGCGAGCGCGGCCAGGTCCCGCGGCCGATCGCACAGCGGCGGGATGTCGATCACGAACGTGGCCAGGCGATAGTAGAGATCGGCCCGGAAGCGCGATCGCTCCACCTCGCGCATCAGGTCCCGGTTCGTGGCCGCCACGACCCGCACGTCGACGGACGTCGTTCGCGCGCCGCCCACGGGCCGCACCTCGCCGTACTCCAGCGCGCGCAGGAGCTTCGCCTGGATCGCGGGGGCCAGATCGCCGAACTCGTCGAGGAACAACGTGCCCTGCTGCGCCTCCACGAACGCGCCTGGCACGGTCGACACCGCGCCGGTGAAGGCGCCACGCACGTGCCCGAAGAGCGTGCTCTCGACGAGGCCGTCCGTGAGCGCGGCGCAGTTGATCGCCACGAACGCGCCCGGGCGCCCGGAGCGCCGGTGCAGCCGCTGCGCGAGCAGCTCCTTGCCGACGCCGGTCGGACCGGTGACGAGCACGCCGGCGCGGCGGGGCGCGGCGATCTCGATCACCCGCAGCGCCGCGCGCAGGGGCGGATCGACGGCGACGATCCCCCCGAACTCCGCGCGCTCCACCGCGGCCAGCACGGCGTCGCGCAGCGGCCCGGGGGCGAACGGCTCCTTCGCCTCGCGGCCGAGCGCCAGCACCGGCGTCCCCTCCCCGAGCGCGCCTTGCGCCCCGGCCGGCAGCGGGCCGTCGACGATGACGAGGTCCGCGGCGGGCGGCGACGCCGCGAGATCGCCGGGCTCGATCAGGGCGACGTCGAGCGGCGGCAGTCCGTCCTCGAGCGAGCGCAGCGCGCGCAGCGCGCGCGCCACGGTCCGGCCGAGCTCCCCCGGGATGACGACAAGGATGCTCGACACCGGCGCTCCTCGCGGGGCAGCGCGAGGCGCGGGCTGCCCGGGCGCGCCGTCCGGGCGCGCAGATCCACCTCTGATAGCGGGCATCGTGGCTTTCCCCCTTCGACCCACGACTCACCGACCGCGAGCGCCGAATCTACATCGCTCGACCTGGAATCGCAAGCGACGCCAGCTGTGAAGTCCAAACGGCGATAAGAGAGGATCTTCACAGACGCGTTGTCGCCGACAGACCGGCGCTTCCCACAGAATGCGTGAGCCGAGCTTCGGTGTCGGCGCGCGTCGGCCAGGTGGCCAGGCGCTCGCTCGCGGCCCTGCTCGCGAGAGCAGCGCCTGTGGATGCGGTGTCGACCAGCACGATCGCGCTGGCAGCTGCGCGCGCGGCGCCGGGCGCGCGTCCTCGGGCGCTGCGCGGTCCGCGCCCGGGCGCCGCCTTGCGCCGGCCGCGCTCAGTGCTGCGAGCGCTGGGGGGCGCAGCTCCCCGGAGGGCCCGACCCCCTGGACTCGCGCTCGTCGATCTCCTCGGCGAGGCGCTGCTGTTCCTTCCTCGCCTCGGCGACGGCCTTCGCCCTGGCGAGCTCGGCCTCGGTCATCTCGCGGTGGATCCGCGCGTTCACCCGCTCGAACTCCGCCGCGGCGATGCGATAGGCGCTCTGCGCCTCGCGCTCCTTGATCTCGGCCTCTTCGCGGGGCCGCTTCGCCGCGTCCCACTTCTTCTTCGCCTCGTCGAAGGGCTTCCTGGCGTCCTCCAGCGATTTCTCGGCGGCCTGACGCCGCTTGATCTCCTCGGCCTCCGCCTTGTTGATCTCGGCCTCGAGCTGCTCGATCCGCGCCTTCAGCTCGTCCGTGTCTGCTCGCATCTGCGCCTCTTCTCGCTGTGTCTCTGCCTTGTTGAGCCGCTCTTCCGCCTCTCGCGCCAGCTTGGCGTAATCTTGTCTGTTCGTGGTCCCCGCGCGTTCCATCGACTTCTCGGCCACAGCTCACCTCCGGCCCGCGTCCGCGAGCTCACCCTCGGCGGCGTAGCCATCACGACCCGTGCCGGGGGATGAGGCGCGAAACGCGCGCGACGTCGGGATGCGCGCCGCCGTGGCGTGGCGATGTGCAACGTCGGGTGTTGCACGGCGCATCGACGGGCGTGGGCCGGCGCTGCCAGGCGCGAGGGGACAGGAGGTCTGCTTCTTGAATGGGCTCGTGACGGAGGGATTCGCATGGCCTTGGAGCTCCGCAGGGGACCCAACCTGGAATCGCGTGGAGGACGCCGCGAGTCCGGCGAGGGCGGCGCGCTCGGGCCGGCGAGGAGCGCGGGCTCCGCTGTCCTGGAGGGCTGGGGAGCGGGAGCTCCGGGCGGACGGATGACCGCCAAGGAGGCGGCTTCCCGCGCGCCGGAGCGGACGACGGCGAAGGAGGCCGCGGGGGTGGCGCTGCAGCGGCGCGCGGCGTTCCCGTCCGGCCGCGCCGGTGCAGTGCACGACCTGTGCGAACCGGGGCTACGGGCCGGGACAGGTGTGCCCGCGCCGACCCCGGGGCAGCGGATGCCGGCGGCGGTGCAGCGGAGGATGGAGAGCGCGTTTTCCGCCGATTTTTCGGACGTGCGGATCCACCCGGGCTCGGCGCGCGCGACGGCGCTGGGGGCGCAGGCGTACACGCAGGGCAGCGACGTCCATGTGGCGCCGGGGCACTGGACGCCTCAGACGGCGCGAGGGCAGGAGCTCCTCGGGCACGAGCTCGCGCACGTGGTGCAGCAGCGGGAAGGAAGGGTGCGGGCGACGGCCCAGATGAAGGGCGTGGCGCTCAACGACGAGCCGGCGCTGGAGGCGGAAGCGGACGCGATGGCCGCTCGAGCGTCGCGCCGAGGACAGCCGTCACGCGACGACGGCGAGCAGGCCCTCGGCGCGGCCGCCCGGTCGCCAGCGCATCGGGTGCGCGCCTCCGACGGGATGCTGGTGCAACGCACCAAGTCGAAGGAACGGCGGAGCGACGCCGATGACGATGCCGAGAGCTCGACCGGGCGCTCCGGGGCGCGGCCCGCCCCTGAGGGCGTCGACCTTCGACGCACGGTCTACGACAGCATCATCGAGCACCTGAAACGAGTGCGCCCGACGCTGGAGGACGACGACGACATCGATCTAGCAGACCAGTGGGAAGATGATGCAAACAAGCTGAGAGAGGAAAGCCGAGAGCTGGAAACAGCGTACGAAGAAGCGAACAACAGGAAGTCGCGCGTGCCGCTCGCCAAGCAGCTGAACGGAATCACACGCAAACTGAACCAATTGCTCAGCAACATCAAACGAACATTTTCAACCACAGAAGGCGGCTTCAGCGCGCTGGGGCGAGCATCCGAGTTAGACGTAAAGATCCAGGACCGGAGCGAGCCAGCGCCCGAAGGTTACACCGAGAATACTGACTTCACCCGTGGCACCACGCTGGGCGGTACCCTGCTCAGCGAGCGGTTCAAGGTCTTCAAGAAGACAGGGGAGGAGCGCGCGAGCGATGCTGCCGCCGGCAAAAGCGTCACTGTCAGGGGCAAGCCGATGGACAGCGAGCAGCCCCCACCCGAGGGCGAGCTCAAGAGCCTGGAGGAAGGCCTCGCGCGTGTGAAGAGCCCGCAGGAGACGCAGTACTCCGGCTCGCCCCGCCGGAAGGAACGAGATGAGACGCAAGCAAAAGCCATGGGCAACACCAACGCCACGGGTTACGCCTGGCTGGCGGGCATCAGCGGATGGAAGAGCTCCCGATGGGAGTGGCTCCACGTCCGCGCTGCGTCCCTGGGCGGCGTCACGGACAGCACGAACCTCGTCGTGGGCACCAGGGATGCGAATACACACATGATACCCTTCGAGTCACACGTCGCGACCCTCGCCAGGCTGGCAGCTGACAAGGGCATCTACGAGCCGCTGAAGGTGACATTTTCGGTCGAGGGCCAGCACGGTCCAGCGAAGCACCGTGTGAGCAAGATCAAAATCGAGTGGAATCTCGAGAAGAAAAAAGAGAAGGATCCCTCGCCGCTCGACGTGATGTTCAAGAAGCTGGGCATATCAGGCGGCGCCCCGGAGAGTCACGGCGTGGCAGTGTTCGATCCGGTGCATGTCGGCTCCAGCCTGTCGAAGGACGAGGTCAAGCGCCTCGAGGAGACGCTCAAGGACCTGCGCCAAGGGTTGCTCGATCAGGAATGATCGGGATGACCCCGCCCCCCGAGCGCGGCGGCAAGCCAGCCGACGCGACGGCGAACGGCGTCGGGCGCCCCTCTCAGGACGTCAGGCCTCACGGCGAGAGGTGAATCGGCTCGCAGAAGCTGCTTGAAACGTGGGGGCAGCTTCGCCATGTTGCCGCTGTGGTCGAACGCGAGCCGTCCCCCGCTGCCCATCGCGTCGCGCCCTGAGCCCGCACTCCGCAGACGCGATCGCCGATGGCCACGCCCGAAGACCCCCGCGACAGCCGCCGAGAGGCCGCCCTCGGCGTCGCCTACGGCGTCGCGGCCTACAGCGCCTGGGGCGTCGTCCCCGTCTTCTGGAAGCAGCTCCGCCACGTCGGCGCGGTCGAGATCCTGGCCCACCGCACCGTGTGGAGCCTGCTCGCGTTCGCGGTCCTCACGCTGGCCACGGGGCAGCTCCGCGCGCTCGGCGCGGCGCTGCGCGACCGGCGCGTCGTCGGGGCCATGGCGGCGACCGGGGCGCTCGTCTCGGCGAACTGGGTGCTGTTCATCTACGCCGTCGCCGTGGGGCGCGTGCTCGACGCGAGCCTCGGCTACTTCATCAACCCGCTGCTCAGCGTGCTGCTCGGCATGGTCTTCCTGCGCGAGCGGCTGCGCCCGGCGCAGTGGCTCGCGCTCGGCCTCGCCGCCGCGGGCGTCGTGCACCTCGCCGTGCGCGCCGGCGCGGTGCCCTGGATCGCGCTCGCCCTGGCCGGGACGTTCGGTGTCTACGGCCTGCTGCGGAAGGTCGTCGCCGTCAACGCGCTCCCGGGCTCCACCCTGGAGACCCTGTTCGTCGCCCCGCTCGGCGCGGCTTACCTGGCCACCCTCCACGCCCAGGGCGCCGGCGCCATGGGCCGCGTGGATCTCCGCACCGACCTCCTCCTCGCCGCCACCGGCGTCATCACCGCGCTGCCGCTCGTCTGGTTCACGAACGCGGCGCGCCGCCTGTCGCTCACCACGCTCGGCTTCCTCCAGTACCTCGCGCCCAGCGGCCAGTTCCTGCTGGCCGTGCTGGTCTACGGCGAGCCGTTCACGGCCACCCAGGCCGTGAGCTTCGCCTGCATCTGGACCGGGCTCGCCGTGTTCAGCGCCGACGCCGCGCTGCGCGCGCGGGCCTCCACCGCCGCGCGCACCTCGCTCGGCATGTAGCGACCCATGAGCACCGAAGAGCCCCTACCGATCGCCGACCTCTCTCGGATCCCGGCGCACATCGCCGGCCCCGCGGCCTGGTACGGCCCCGCGATGGCGCGGGGCGACGGCTGGATCGAGCACCTCACGCCCGCGGAGGTCGAGGAGGTCGAGGCCGCCGTCCGCCGCTTCGGCGAGACGGGCGCCGATCCGGCGCAGATCCGCGCCGAGGGCTTCCCGCTGCCGACGCTCGCCGCGCGCCTCCGCCGCGTCCTCGCCGAGGTGCTCGACGGCCGCGGCTTCGCCCTGCTCCGCGGGCTGCGCGGCCGCTGGCTCGACCGCGGCGGCCGCGACGACCTGCGCGCGGCCGCGATCGCGTTCCTCGGCATCGGCAGCCACCTCGGGAGCGCGCGCTCGCAGAACGCGCGCGGGCACGTCCTCGGTCACGTCAAGGACCTCGGCCTGTCGAGCCAGGACCCGAGCGTGCGCATCTACCAGACGCGCGAGCGGCAGACGTTCCACACCGACTCGTGCGACGTCGTCGCGCTGCTCTGCCTGCGGACCGCGCGGGCGGGCGGGCTCTCGGCGCTGGTCAGCTCGGTCACGCTGTACAACGAGATGCGGCGCGCGCGCCCGGACCTCGCGGAGGCGCTGTTCGCGCCGATCGAGACCGATCGCCGCGGCGAGGTGCCGGCGGGCGAGAGGCCGTATTTCCGCATCCCCGTGCTCAACTGGCACGCTGGGCTCCTGTCCGCGATCTACCAGCGACAGTACATCGAGTCGGCGCGCCGCTTTCCCGATGTCCCGCCGCTCACGGCGCGTCAGGTCGAGGCGCTCGACCTGTTCGACGCGCTCGCCGACGACCCTGCGCTCCACATGACCATGGAGCTCCGCCCGGGCGACATCCAGCTGGTGCACAACCACACGCTGCTGCACGACCGCACGGCGTTCGAGGACTGGCCGGAGCCGGATCGCAAGCGGCACCTGCTGCGCCTGTGGCTCGCTCCGCCCGGGGCGCGGCCGCTGCCGCCGGTGTTCCGCGAGCGCTTCGGCTCGCTCACCCCCGGCGACCGCGGGGGCATCGTGGTGCCGGGCGCGCGCCTCCACGCCCCGCTCGCGCCTGCGTGAGCGGTCGCGCGCACGCGGGCCCGCCGCGTGCGCGCGCTGCTCGCTCGGGGCGCCTGCGCTCCGCGAGGCAGCTCACCACCGCGTCACGACCGCGCGCGCGCTGCCTGCCCAGGGTGCCTGCTCCGCGAGGCAGCTCACCGCCGCGTGCGCACGCCGCGCCCACACGGCGCCGGCATACGCCTCGCAGCCCTCTTCCCCATGGCTCCCTTGCCTCCGGCCCGAGCGGCAGAGGAATGCTCCGGCGGCGATCCCGGGCCCGCGCCGGTCGGCGGGGCGCTCGTCCCGGCCGCTCCGCCCGCCGCCCTGAACGGGCCCGCCGCCCGCCGCGCGCGGTGGAAGGCGCTGCTCCACGCGGCGCTCGCGGCCTTCGGCCTGGCCGCCCTGGCCGCGCTCATCCGCCACGTCGGCGCGGCGGAGATGCTCGACGCGGTGATCCGCGCCGCGCCGTTCTTGCCGTTCCTGGTCGCCCTGGAGGCGGCGCGCGTCGGCTGCGAGGCGCTCGCGACCGGCCTGCTCTGCGCCCCGCGGCGCGTCCCGACCGCCGAGCTCCTTCGCATCCACGCGGTCTCCTACCCCGTCATGGCGCTGATGCCGGCCGGCAGGGCCGCGGGCGAGGCGGTCAAGGCCGCGCTGCTCTCCCCCTACGTCGGCGCCCCGCGCGCGGCGGCGATCGCCGCGGCGAACCAGTCGCTCGCGCTCCTCTGCGCGGCGCCGCTGTCGCTCCTCGCGGCCGCGGCGCTCTTCCGGATCGGCGGCGGCGCCTCCCCGTTCGCCCTCGGCGTGCTCGCGCACGCCGCGCTCCTCGTCGCGAGCGGCCTCGGCGTCGCCTTCGCGGCGCGGCAGCGCGCCGCCTCGGCGTGGCTCACCCGGCGGTTCGCCCGCGCGGGCCAGCTCACCGTCGCCTTCCAGGAGGCGGTCCGCGAGCGCCCACCCGTCCCGGCGTGGCCGTTCGCCGCCTGCGTCGCGGGCCGCGCGCTCCAGGCGGCGCAGTACGCCGTGCTCCTCGCCGCCGTCGGCGCCGAGAGCGGCCTCCTGCGCGCGCTCGCCGCGTACGGCGTGGGCGCGGCGGGCACGGCGGCCGGCGACCTCATCCCGGGTCAGATCGGCGCCACCGACGGCGCCTTCACGCTCGCCGCCCCGCTGCTCGGGCTCACCGCGAGCTCCGCCATCGCGGTCTCGCTGCTCGTGCACCTGCTCCAGGCGGCGTTCGCGCTCGCGGGGATCGCCGCCGCGCTGGCGTGGCGGCGCAGCCCGCCGCGGCGGTGAGCCGAGCTCGGGTGGGGCCAGGGAGGTCGCGCGCCGCGGGCGGGGCGCTCAGCGGCGCTCGCCCTTGAGGCGCGTGAGCTCGGCGAGGGCCTCGGCCAGCCTGCGCTCGGCTTCGTCGGCGCGCTGGCGCTCCTCGTTGAGCTGCTGCTGCGCCTCGTCGGCGCGCTGCCGCTCCTCGTCGAGCCGCCGTCTCTCCTCATCGAGGCGCAGCTCGGTCCGCTCGATGCGCGCCTCGAGGTCGCCCACCATCGTGCCGAGCCTGTCGAGCAGCTCGCGCGTCTCCGGCAGCGCATCTTGCCCGTGAAAGAAGCGCAGCCGATCGCCGTCCAGGCCGAGGTCCAGGGCGAGCACCGCGCTCGTGAGCCGCCCCTCCTGCGGGACGATCGGCTGGTAGCGCCCGCTGCTCTGGACGAGCCGGAAGCCGCGGAGCTGGCGACGGCGCCGGTCGAAGACGAAGTACTCGGAGATGCCCAGCGACGCGTAGCGGGCGACGTTGTCCGCGAGATCCTTCTTGCTCCTCCCGCTCCAGAGGATCTCCAGCGCCAGGTCGACGCCCTTGCCCTCGGCGCTCACGGACCAGTGGGCCCGCTCCTGCACCTCCACGTCGAGCACGGCGATGAGATCCGGCGCGAACATCCGCTCTGCCGGGTAATAGACCGGCAGCTCGCACGCGAGGTACACGCGCCGCCCGATGCGCTGGAAATACCCGCCCAGCGTGTCCCGGGCCGCCACCTTCGGATTGAAGTGGAAGTCGCCTTCGGGAGGGCTCGCCTCCGAGACCTCGAACTCCGACGGGAGCGTGTCGAGGACGCGCTGCCGCTCCTCCGGCGTCATGCGATCCCAGAGCTCCTGCGGAGGAGCCCGAGGATCGTCGGGGTCGATCTCCCAGGACGTCGGCGCGCGCTGCATGGTCCGAATCATAGCGAGCCCGCGCACGCGCCACCACGGCACGCGCCCCGCCTGGTAGGCGCTCGGGCTCGGCCCGACGGGGCGTTCCAGGTCCGCGCCGAGCAAGCGTCGCGCTCCCCCACTCGCGCGGCCTTGCCCCCGGAGGGAGTCCGGCACCTCCGCGCGTGCTCTGCACTGCGTCCCGGGAGGGGTCGGGCACCCCCGCCAGCGCTCTGCATTGCGGTCCGAAGGGGTCCGGACCCCCCTTCTGGCACAGAAAGGAGGGGGGACGCGGGGTCGTTGGCGCAGAAGTTCCTCGAAGAACGCGTTTTCTGACACAATCTTGCACTAAAAACTGCTCCGCCGAGCGTTCTCGAGGGGTCCGGACCCCGGTGTGTCGCAATGCATTGCGTTTGTGCCGGTGCCGGACCCCCCTCCCCTGGCACAGAACAACGCCGTTCTGGCACAGACCCAGAGCGCGCTGCTCCGTCCGGAGGCCGCCCGCGGCGTCGGTACCCCAACCTGGGTCGGTACCCCAACCTGGGTCGGCTCCCCCAACCTGGGTCGGCTGCTCCCCAACCCGGGACGGCTCCCCAACCTGGGTCGGCTGGCTGGCTCCCCAACCTGGGACGGCTCCCTCGGCTCCCTCGCCCCGCCGTCCGCCCCCTCGCCCCTCCACCGGCCGCCCGGCGGCGGCCTCCCTCCCGCCCCTCGCGGCAGGGCGGCGCGCGCGACCGCGCCAGATCGCTGGCCACCCTCCGGGGGTTCGTCCTAGGGTGTGCACGTCATGACGGAAAAGACCGGCGGCCCTGGACGGGACGTGCTCACCCAGAAGGAGGCCGAGGAGCGCGCCGCGCGCATCGGCAACGCGCGCTACGAGCTCTCCCTCGACCTGTCGCGCGGCGACGGCGGCTACCGCGGCGAGGCGATCGCCTACTTCGACGTCCGCGGCAGCGGCGACACCTTCATCGACTTCCGCGGCCGGCGCATCGAGCGGCTCGAGATCAACGGCGTCCCCGTCGAGCCCGAGTGGTCCGACTGCCGCATCCGCCTCCCGGGGAAGCTGCTCGACCCGGAGACGCGCGTGCGCGTCGTCTACGAGAACGACTACGACCACACCGGCGACGGCTTCCACCACTTCCGCGACCCGGAGGACGGCGAGGACTACCTCTACTCGGACCTCGAGCCGTTCAGCGCCCACCGCCTGTTCCCCTGCTTCGACCAGCCGGACATCAAGGCGAGCTACCGGCTCTCCGTCACCGCGCCCGAGGACTGGGAGGTCATCGGCAACGCCCGCATCCGCCGCACCATCGGCGCCGGCCTCGGGCGCTCGACGCGCGTGTTCGAGGAGACGACCCGGTTCAGCACCTACATCTTCGCGCTGATCGCCGGCCCCTACAGCGGCGTCCGCGACGAGCACCGCGGCATCCCGCTCGGGCTCTACTGCCGCAGATCGCTCGAGAAGCACCTCGACCCGGACGAGCTCTTCACGATCACCAAGCAGGGCTTCGACTTCTACCCCGAGTTCTTCGACTACCCGTACCCCTTCACCAAGTACGACCAGGTCTTCGTCCCGGAGTTCAACGCCGGCGCCATGGAGAACGCCGGCGCCGTGACCCACAGCGAGCGGATGATCTTCCGCGACCCGCCGACCGACCACCAGCGCCTCACGCGCGCGGAGGTCTTCCTCCACGAGATGGCCCACATGTGGTTCGGCAACCTCGTGACCATGCGGTGGTGGAACGATCTCTGGCTCAACGAGAGCTTCGCCACGTACATGGCCTTCCTCGCCATGGAGCAGGCGACCCGGTTCCAGCCGGCCGTGTGGAAGGCGTTCAACGTCATGAAGAGCTGGGCCTACCGGCAAGACCAGCTCGTGACGACGCACCCCATCGCCGGGGAGCTCGCCGACACCGAGCACACCTTCCTGAACTTCGACGGCATCACCTACGGCAAGGGCGCGGCCGCGATGAAGCAGCTCGTCGCGGCGATCGGCCTGCCCGCCTTCCGCGACGGGATGCGCCGGTACTTCAAGCGCTACCAGTACGGCAACGCGACCCTGCGCGAGTTCCTGTCCGCGCTCGAGGAGGGCTCCGCCCGCGACCTCGGCGCCTGGTCGCGCGTCTGGCTGGAGCAGGCGTCGCTCAACACGCTGACCGCCGAGTGGGAGCCCGACGGCGACCGCATCGGCCGGCTCCGCGTGCTGCAGACGGCCCCCGAGGACTATCCGACCCTCCGGCCGCACCGCATCGACGTGGCGCTCGCGCGCGAGGAGGGCGGCGCGCTCGTCGTCGACGCGGTGCCCGCCGAGATCGACGGCGCGGCCACCGAGGTCGCCGCGGCGCGGGGGCAGCGCGCGCCGCTCTTCGTGTTCCCGAACCACAACGACCTCACGTTCGCCAAGATCGCGCTCGACCCGGGCTCGCTCGCGTTCGTGCGCGAGCACATGGGCCGCGTCGAGGATCCGCTGCTGCGCCAGCTGCTCTGGTCGTCGCTCTGGAGCATGGTGCGCGACCAGAAGCTCGCCTCCCCCGCGTACCTCGCGCTGGTGAGGGACAAGCTGCCCGTCGAGCCCGACCTCTCGCTCGTCGAGCCCGTGCTCTCGAACGCGGTGACGGCCCTCGCGCGCTACGTGCCCGACCCGATGCGCGAGGTCGAGGCGAGCGCGTTCACCGCCCTCGCCCTCGCGGCGCTCCGGGCGGCCCCCCGCGGCGACGCGCAGATCGTGTGGGCGCGGGCGCTCCTCAACGCGGCCTACGCCGCGCCGGATCTCGCCCTGGCCGCGCGCCTCGTGGACGGCGAGATCGCGGTGGAGGGGCTCGAGATCGACCAGGAGATGCGCTGGACGGTGGCCGTGAAGTGGATCGCGCGCGGCATGGCCGGCGCGGACGCGCGGCTCGCGGCCGAGCGCGAGCGCGACCCGTCCGATCGCGGCCAGCGCGCGGCGCTGCGCGCCGAGACGGCGCGCCCGGATCCGGCGGCGAAGGCCGCGGCGTGGGAGCGCTTCCACGAGGGCGGGTACGGCTCGCTGCACCTGACGAGCGCGGCCATGTCGGGCTTCAACTGGTCGTTCCAGCGCGCGCTGCTCGAGCCGTACGTGCAGGGGTTCTTCGAGCGGGTGCAGCAGGTCTTCGAGACGCGGACGCACGAGCTCGCGTCCGCGTATTTCACCCACCTGTTCCCGTCGTACCGCGTCGATCGGGACCTCCTCGCCGCCGCCGAGGCGCGGCTCGCGGCGCTCCAGCGGGCCCCGGACGGCGCGGCGCCGCGGCTGCCGATGCTGGTGCGGATGCTGCGCGAGTCCATCGACGACCTCGCGCGGGCGATCGGCTGCCGGGAGCTCGCGGCGGCGAGCGCGCCCCAGAGCGCCCGCGCGGGGAGCGGCGGCGCCCCGCGCTGAGCGGGCGGCCGGGACGGCGTCCTCGAGGCGGCGATGATCGTGCAGCTCGGCAAGGCGTCCGTCACGTGGACGCGCGCGGACCTCGAGGCGAAGCTCGCCGGTCACGCGCGCGTGCTCATCGACGTCGGCACGGGCGACGGGCGCTTCGTGTACCGCTCGGCCGGCGCCCACCCGGACACGTACTGCATCGGCGTGGACCCCGCGGGCGAGCGGATGCGCGAGGTGTCGTGGCGCGCCAGCCGCAAGCCCGCCCGCGGCGGCCGGCCGAACGCGCTCTTCGTGGTCGCGTCGGTGCAGGCGCTGCCCGAGGAGCTCGCCGGGCTCGCCCACACCCTGACGCTGAACTTCCCCTGGGCGTCGCTGCTCTCGGCCCTGGTGCTCCCCGAGGCGCCCGTGCTCGAGGCGCTGCGCCGGCTCGTCCGGCCGGGCGGGGAGCTCATCGCGCTGCTCAACCAGAGCGTCTTCGACGACCGGCCCTACGCGGCGCGGCTCGGCCTCCCCGAGCTCTCGGACGCGTGGCTCGACGACGCGCTGCGCCCCGCCTACCGCGCCGCGGGGTTCGAGATCCGGACGAGCGAGATCGTGGACGGGGAGGTCCCGCACCAGACGAGCTGGGGGCAGCACCTCACGCTCGCTTCGGGCCGGCGGACGCGGCTGCTCACGGCCGAGGCGATCGGCGGCTCGGCCAGCGCTGCACCAGGCTAGGGCGGCGCGTCGGAGATCCCGCCAGGATTCCGCCGCGGTGGCGAACGGTCGCGATCCGTCACTTCTTGCGGGGTTTCGGGGGGGAGCGACGACCGATCGCAGACCCTCGGACGGCATGGCCCCAACCCTGGCCCAACCGAGGGGACTCGGGTCCGGAGAGCTCGCGATGGTCGAGCCGTCGCCTCGGGCCGCCGTGGTTGCGTCGCTCGCCGGCCCCCTAAGCCGTGCCGTCGCCCTCGGCGATGAGGAGGCAGCCCGGGTCGTGCACGAGGCGATCGGTCAGCTGCCGGCGCACGGCGTTCGAGACCATCGACAAGCCCGTGATGCGGCCGCTGCCGGCGCGGCGGTACGAGCTCGCCGACTGGAAGCACGCCAAGGTCAACATCGACTACTGCGTCTGCTACGACGACCGGCTCTACAGCGTGCCGTACACGCTGGTCGGTGCGCGCGTCGAGATTCGAGCGACGGCCTCGGTCGTGGAGCTGTTCCATGACAGCGTGCGCGTCGCGTCGCACGCGCGCAGCTACGGCCGGAAGGGGTCGGCCGTGATCGTCGACGAGCATCGCCCCAGAGCCCATCGCGACTACGGCAAGTGGCCGCCGGAGCGCGTGGTGGCATGGGCCGAGACGATCGGCCCGAACGTCGGCGAGCTCGCGCGTGCGGTCATGCGCCACCGCACCCACCCGGAGACGGGCTACCGGACGTGCCTGGGCGTGATCCGGCTCGCGGACAAGTACGGTCGCGAGCGCGTCGACGCTGCGTGCGCGCGTGCGCTCCGCATCGGCAGCCCCACCGCCAAGAGCGTGACCGCGATCCTGAGGAACGGCCTCGACCGCGCGCCGCTGGTCGAGCCGCCGCCCCGGGGGGCGCTCCAGCAGCTCGCGGTCGCGCGTGCCGACGGGACCTACGCGAACGCCCTCGCGGGCCTCGCCAAGGTCGCCGTGCTGGTCCTCGACGACTTCCTGCTCGCGCCCATGACCGACGTCGAGAGGCGCGACCTGCTCGAGGTCCTCGAGGATAGATATGACAGGTCGTCAACGGTGACCACTTCGCAGATCCCGACGAAGAGTTGGCATCAAGCCATCGGAGAGGCGAGTATCGCCGACGCGATCTGCAACCGCGTCGTCCACAACGCGCGCCTGGTGACGCTCCGCGGCGGGTCGATGCGGCAGAAGAAGGCGGTGGCTCCGGAGGTGACCGAGACGAAGACCTGACTGCGCTCCGGTCCACGTCACGCCGGACTGGGCCGTCGCGTCGCTCCGGAACGAGCCGTCACGTCCGTCGGAATACGCATTCTACGCTGAGCCGGGCGCTTTTTTTCGCAGTGAATACCGGCAAAAGCCGCGCGGCGGCAGCGATCACTGCCGTGACAACCGCAGCGAAGACAAGGACCCGAGCGGCGGCAGGAATTGGCGACTCGGTGACCGGAACGCTTAACGGAGCAGGACCCGCAGCATCTTCTTGAGCATCACGCCGAGCGCCTGCACCTCGTCAGCATCGCGCTCGCTCGCGGCCTCGAGCGCCGCCGCCAGGTCCATGGCTCCCAGGGTCTCCTGGAGTCTGGAGCCGCCGCGAAGCGGCTTGGTCCAACGACACGGGCGGCCCTCAGCCCAGCCGCTCCCGCTCCCGCTCCCACCGCACCTGGTCCGCGATGTCATCGTCCGCGGCACGTACGCCCTCGACGAAGAGCTCCGCGTGGGCGGGGTTGTCCAAGTCGAGGCCGAGCCGGAGCAGCAGAGCGCGGTCGCGCTGCGGCACGGAACGGGAGACATCCCTGCGTTGTGCAGGCACGACGACGTGTCGCGCTCCAACGACACGTACCCATTCGATGCGCCCGCCTGGACGTGACGTCGCCCGGCAGGCCGTGCGTCGTCCTCAATCGGGGCGCCGCTGCGCCGGCACCAGGTCCCCTGGAGGGGCTGCGCTGCGCTGCCGGACGCCGGCCTCACGCACGCCCTCGCCCCCGGCCGAGGGCCCGCATTCGCTCGACCGGCCCCAGGATCCGCTGCGGATGCACCCGCCCTGCGCTGGACGACGCCCCCGCGGCCTGTTGAACGGATTTGTAGAATCGTGTAAAGGTCAGATGCTATGCTCGACACGGCGATCATCGGTGGTGGAGTGTGCGGCCTGTCGTTGTCGCGGAGCCTGTCCGCGGTGGGTGCGGACTACCAGCTCTTCGAGGCTCGGGATCGGCTCGGGGGTCGCGTGCTCTCTGTTCCTGCCGGCCCAACGCGGGTGGACCTGGGGCCCACCTGGTTCTGGCCCGTCACCCAGCCGCTCATGAGCCGCCTCGTCGACGAGCTCGAACTCGCGTCCTTCGCGCAGCACGACGACGGACCGATCATGGTCTTGTCGCATCCCAACAAGACACCAGAGCGTTACAGGGGCGACACGGGCCTGCACGGGGGCGGGCTAAGGCTCGTGGGAGGAATGGGCAGCCTGGTCGATGCCCTTGCGGGGGCGGTGCCGCGAGAGCGCGTGCATCTCGGTCACGTGCTCGAGGCGGTCGAGCTCGACGACGCCAAGGTGCTGCTCCGCTTTGCGCGCGGCGACGGCGGGCTCACGGTGGAAGCCCGTCGCGTCGTGCTCGCGCTCCCTCCGCGCCTGCTCGCCGAGAACGTCCGGTTCACGCCGGAGCTGCCGGCGCCGCTGCGGCAAGCCATGACGGCGACGCCCACCTGGATGGCGGCGCAAGCCAAGGCGGTGCTCACCTACCGGCAGCCGAGCTGGCGCGAAGACGGGTTGTCCGGCAACGCCTTCGTGACCCACGGTCAGGCGGTGTTCGGCGAGATCTTCGACGCGTCGGATCCGCTCCATGGGCTCAGCGCGCTGGGCGCGTTTCTGGCCCTCCCGGCCGGAGCGCGCGCGCGGTTTGCGGCCGAGCTCCCCCTCCTCATCGACAAGCAGATCGCGCAGGTGTTCGGCGAGCATCTGTCGCGTGTGGAGCAGCATTACAAGGACTGGGCGACCGACCGGTTCACCTGTAGCGCCCGCGACCGCGAGGAGCGCCCCGAGCACATCGGGTCAGGGCACCCCCTGTTGCGGCAGCCGTACGCTCGCGGGCAGGTGTTCTTCGGCGCCGCCGAGACGGCCAGCTATGCGGCCGGCTACCTCGAAGGCGCGCTCGACGCCGCACGCCGCATTCGGCGTGACCTCGCCTGAAATGCGCGCATGGCGCGCGATCCGAGGCTCGAGATCTCGAGGTCACCTGCCGGAACGGCAACGTCGTGATCGTCGCGGGCCCGGGCGTCTCGGCCGCGGCGGGGCTGCGCAGGAGGGCGGGCAGGATTGCGCAGGAGGGCGGGCAGGACTGCGCAGGAGGGCGGGCAGGACTGCTTTGCCCTAGAAAGCCTGGACGCCCTATAGCTGTCGAGCGACAGCCGATGAATCAGCGAATCTGCTTGAGCAGCGCTTCGCGCTCCAAGGCGAGCCACCCTTGCGGGAACTCCTGCTTGTGCATCTCGAGCAGCTGGCGCGCCTCCAGGTCGTCGAGGGCGGTGTGGGCGTCCAGCGCGCGGCGAGCGTCGCGGATCAGCCGCCGCTCGCGCTCGCTGACGGCGCGGCGCACGGCGCTCCTGGGCGCCGTGCTTCGGCGCACGACACTCCCGGGCACCTCGCTACGGGGGGGGAGCCTCGGCCGACGCAGCGGGCCTATCCACGGCGGCCAGCGCGTTAGCGTCGCCTTGCTGCGCGGACGGCTCCACCTTGCGCGCGGCCGGCGCACTGATCTCGGCGGCGGCGCTCGAGCCGCCCTCTCGGGCAGACGCGGTGACCTCCTGCGCGGCGGGCGCGGAGCCGGGCGCGCGAGCCGCCGCGGGCAACAGCCAGGGTTCCAGGCTGTGCGACAGCCCGGAGATCAGCGCGCCCGTCACGACGACGAGAGCGCCCTGTGCCAGGATCCTGAAGACCAGGCGCCGCAGCGTGGCCAGCCACGACTCGCGACGGTAGAGGCCGAGCGCCACCGGGACGCACGCCTCTGCGTCCCGTCCCCGTGCATGCTGCTCGGCCGTATAGCGGCGCTTCTCCTCGGCGAGCTGCTCGAGCGCCCGCCGGTGCTGCGTCTTCACCGCCTCCGTCGTGAGGCCGAGCTCGCCGGCGATCGTGGCGAGCGGGACCTCCTCGAGGTCATGCTTGATCAGGAGGTGCCGGTATTTCGGGTCGACCCGGTTGATCAGGCGGCGCGCGAGCGCGTTCCGCTGGCTCCCGCGTACCAGCTCCTCTGGATTCGGGCACTGGGCTCGGAGCTCGCTCTCGTCGAACGATGTCAGGACCTCTCCGCGACGGCGCGCGGTCCGAATATGGTCGCGCGCCTGGTTGATGGCGATCGTGACGCGGTACGCCGCCGCGTCTCCGCCCGGAGCGATCCGCTGGTCCGCTTCCAGCCCGCGCAGGAGCGCGTCTTGCGCCACGTCCTCGGCGTCGCGTGCCGGAACGCCGCGACGCCTCGCGAGGCGCCGGAAGAGCTCGAAGCTGCTCGAGATGCTCGACGGGTTGCCCACGCTGGTAGCACGTCTGAGCGACCCCCTCGGGGTCAGCAAAATGCACGGCCGCGATCACTTTGGCAGGACAATGTAGTACAAGGCGCTACATTTTATCTGGGTCGGCTCGAAGATCGCCGACACACGGGACGGATGACTTGATTCCGCCATCCTCCTGAAAATTCTCGTCTAAAGCGCTGCTTCCCAGCATTCTTTCCCGGTTGACGTCGCGCGCGTGGCGTAAGCACCGTCGTTGCATGCGTTGCGGTGCGCACCTGTTGTTCATTTTGCTTACGCTTGGCGCTTCAACGGGCTTGGTCAGCTCGGCCGATGCTCAACAGCGGTCTCCGGCCTCGGGGAGAAGCGACGGGTTGACGGTGAAGGACCTTGTTCGCCGTGCTCGGAAAGCGCGCGACCGCGGAAGCCGGACGCAGGCCTACGAAGCCTACAAGGCGGCCCTTGATGCCGCAAACGTGCCGCCCGGCATGAAGCTCGACCGCGCGGAAGTCGACCGCGGGGCGTTCGATCCCGCCGAGATCGCCGGCGAACTCGGCCTCTGCGAGCTCGAGCTGCGTAAGTACCGTGACGCGGCGGAGCACCTGCCCTGGAGTCTTGAGCGGGATTGGGCGCTGCCGAGTCAGCTTCAGGAACGATTCCTGACCGGCCAGCGGAAGGCCGCGTTTTACGTCGTTGAGCTCGTGCTCTCCGTTGACCCGCCTGACGCCGAGATCCTTATCGACGGCCAGAAGATCGGTCGGACCGCGCGGACCTACGAGCTGTTCCTCGAGCCCGGACGACACATGGTGCGGGCCCGGGCGCCGGGTCGCGAGGATGGCTTTCACGCGTTCAACGGCGAGCCGGGTGATAAGCAGGAGATCTCGATGAAGCTTCCGGGCCCGGCGGTCAGCCGCGCCAAGGAGGCCCCGGCGGTGCCGAAGACCGCGCGCGCTATGCCCACGGCACGCGCGAAAGAGCCCGACCCGTGGGCTTCCTGGCCGGGGACGCTGCGCGTCACAGGGATCGCCGCCGCGACGGCCGGCATGTCGATCGGCACCATCCTCATGATTCGTGCGGGCAGGCTCGACGACGACCTGACCGCCCGGCGTAACCGGCTTCTGGGCGAGCCGTCTTCGAGCTCGTCGACGTGCTGGAAGGCTCCGCTGAACTCGCCCTGTGCCGAACTGGCGCGCCTGCAAGACGCGCGCAACCTGTCCGGCCGCGCGGGGGTAGCCACGGTCATCGCGGGCGGGGTCGTCGGCGCGGTGACCGCCGCGTCCTTCTTCACGGACTTCTCCTTCCTAGGATTCTCGCCGGCTCGGGATCGCATCCATGTCTCGCCCGTGGCCACGAGGAACGAAATCGGTGCGCAAATCGAGGCGCTGTGGTGAACGTGCAGGAGGCCAAGGGCATGGGGTCGCTGTCGCGCCGATGTGCGGTTAAGTCGGTCGCTGCTGTCGCAGTCTGCGTGTGGGGAGCCAGCATGCTGACATCATGCAGCTCCTACTCCGACGATTGCTGGGAAAGGCTGGAGTGTCCTCCCGATCCGGAGCCTCCGCCCGACCCGTGCGAGGGACACCCCGCTGCGGCTCCGGCGCTCGACATGTGCGGGGTGTTCGTCAGCCCGTTGTCGGGTGACGACAGCAGCCCTGGCACGAAGGACGCGCCGGTGAAGACCCTGCAACACGCGATCGGGCTCGCGGCACACGGACGAGGCGACGGCGAGAAGCGGACCGGGCGCGTGTTTGCGTGCGGCGGCTTGCTCGAGGAGGAGATCACCCTGCCCTCGGGGGTCGACCTCTGGGGCGGGCGTCGGTGTGACGACGGGGACTGGTCGTATCAGGGATCATTCGGCGGGCCGGATCACCCGACGATCATCGCTCCGCCAGGGGGGATCCCGCTGCGGGTCCTCGGGGCGGAGGGTACGGCGCTCGCGGGAGACAACGCGACATCGGTGATCGCCGGCGTGCAAATTGTCGCGGCGAACGCCTCGACGCCCGATGACAAGTCGTCGATCGCGATGATTTTGAGCGCCGGGGCCAGGGCGATCGTGTCGGACAGCAAGATCATCGCGGGCGACGGCAAGGACGGGGAGCCGGGCGGGGACGCGTTCAGCGTCCGGGCGATGGCTGGCGTCGTAGGTATCAACGGCGCGAACGCATGTACCGCGGACGCCACCGTGGGCGCCCTTCCGGTGGTCACTGTGTGCGGCGACGGCATCGAGTCGACGGGCGGCTACGGCGGTGACGGCGGGCTCGACGTCGGCGGCGATGGCGCACCGGGACAGCCGGCGCTCGGGGGAAATTCGGAGCGCGACGGCCACGCGGGGCTCGGCGCGGACCGCACGCGATGCGAGGACGGAGGCGATGGCGCAGACGGCGCTGATGGTGGTCGCGCGGATGGCGCGTTTGGTCCAGGCTTCCTCAGCGAGGATGGATGGATCGGTGTCCGTGGTGAGGACGGGAAGAAGGGCGGCGTCGGCCAGGGCGGTGGTGGCGGCGGCGGCAGCAAGTCGCGCGGGCCGATGTTTGCGTGTCCGACAAGCGGCCTACAAAGTGGTGCGGCCGGCGGCTCGGGGGGAAGCGGGGGTTGCGGCGGCAAGGGAGGCAGGGGCGGCGGCTATGGCGGCGCGAGCATTGGTATCGTCGCGCTGGAGGGCACTGACCTAACCGTCACGGATACGGACGTGTTCACGGGCAAAGGCGGCCAGGGTGGGGTGGGCGGGACGGGCCAGCCGGGGGGCGCAGGTCATCATGGCGCTCCAGGCGGTATAACTCTTGTGGATGGCATGTGGGATGCGTGCAAGGGCGGCGACGGGGGCAACGGCGGCCGCGGCGGTGATGCCGGCGGCGGGCTCGGAGGCGCGTCCGTTGGCATCGCCTACGTGGTGCCTAACTTCGCCATCAGGCCTGGGACCACGATTGTTCCCGGAGACGCCGGTGCAGGCGGCCCCGCGGGGAACGCCGGACCGGAGGACGAGGTGGGTAAAGGGAAAACCGGCCCACAAGCTGCTCTGTATGCCTTCCCTGCGGCAAGCGAGCCGATCCATTGAATCGCGCCTCGCGACACGCTGCCCTCGAGGGATGCCCATGAACCTAAATCATACGATCCTCCTCGTCTTTGCTCTGCCGCTCGCGTCGGCCGGCTGCGGAACCGCACCGGGGGTAGACGACCCGAACGGTGCGCCGCCGTGCGACGATCCATCGACGTGCGCAGACGATCCGATCCCCGAGTCCGTCTGCCTGGAGCAGCTTGCGAGGGGTCAGGTGATCAACGGCTGCGGCGTGTTCGTCAACCATCCATTTTTCGGCGGTGACGACGCGAACCCCGGCACAAAGGACAGGCCGGTTCGTTCCATCCAGCGCGGCATCGAGCTTACGCGCACCGGGCGCGGTCGCGTGTTCGTCACGAACGATGGCTTTGAGGAGTCCATCACGCTGCCCTCCGGGGTGGATATCTATGGAGGCTTCGATGTCGTCGGATGGGAACGCCTGGAGGAGACTCCACTCCCGGTGCAGGGCATGGCCAAGGTCGATCCCCCCTCGGTCGGGCAGATCGCGCTGATCGTCGAGCCAGCCCGCGCCGGCGACACGGGGGCAGCGGACGGGGTCTCGATCATCGATCACGTGCGCCTCCGCAGTTCAACGCATGTCGGGATCATCGTTCAGTCGGGCGCCGCGGTGGAGATCACCGGAAGCTGGATCGAAGCCGACTACGGAGGGGGGGCCGCGATGGGGAGAAATGGCCGGGCCGGGCAGCGTCGGGGCCGGACGGGCAGTATGGGGGAGACGCGTGCTCCGCAGCGATGGTCGTGGGTGGGGCTCGGGCGGTGAACTCCTGCGAGGGAGGGATTCCGAGCGTAGGTGGCAAGGGAGGTGACGGGCTCGCCGACGGCGCTGGAGATGGGGAGGACGGCGAGCCCGTACCCGAGCCGACCCCCAACCTCGCGGGGGATGGAGGACGTGGCAACCGGGCAGACGGTGGTTGCGACAGCGGCGCCACCGGAAAAAGCGGCATGTGGGGCGCCGCCGGCGCAGCGGGAAAGGGCCGCGGGCGGATTGATGAGACCGGATGGCACGGCGACGGGGCCGGCGACGGCGCCCGGGGGATGCCGGGCCAAGGCGGTGGCGGGGGCGGCGGGCGTCGCGGTGGGCTCGCGGTGTGCGGCGTGACCACCAAGGGGGGTGCCGGCGGCGGCTCCGGAGGCGCGGGCGGTTGCGGGGGGCGAGGCGGCCGAGGGGGCGAGAACGGCCAGCCGAGCATCGCGATCCTGGCGCTCCACGCCGAGGTGACGGTGCGCGACAGCATCATCACCAGCGACAACGGGGGCCCAGGAGGCGACGGCGGGCTGCCGGAGGAAGGCGGCAAGGCCGGCCGAGGCGCTCCAGGAGGCGCCTTGGGGGACGGCATGTGGTCCTGCCAGGGTGGCAGCGGCGGCCCCGGAGGCGACGGCGGCCCCGGGCGCGGCGGCGACTCGATCGGCATCGCCCACCTCGACGAGGATCAGCTCACGCTGGAGGGGGTCACCTTCGAGCTGGGGCTGCCGGGCCCAGGTGGCACGAGCTGGGAGTGGTCTGGCGAGGTGATCACGGGCGAGGACGGCATCGCCGTCGAGACGCAGCGCTTCCCTGAGTAGAGGCGGCGCACTCGCCTCCTCGCCGATTCTTCGAACGCGCGCCCTGGGCCGATGGCGAGCTCGGTCCGCCGGGAAGGGCGGCATCAGCTGGAATCACGATCACGGCACGATAACGGGGGAGGACGGCACGCAGGCCGAGACGCTTCGGTTCCCTGAGCAGGAGACCGGCTCGTCCCGTCGTCCCTAGCGGCCAGCCGCGCCTGCTCGATCAACGTCGTAGCGGCTCTCTCAGGACGCTCCGGGATCGGAGTAGGCCGGCGGTGCCGGCTCGACAGAAACCGACAGCGACCGCAGCCGGTGCCTCGGAGCCGCCGGCCGAATCGGTCGCTCGGTGGCCGTCAGCGCGCGCCAAGCGGCCAGGGTCCACGGCACCTCGCGCCGGAGTGCCTCGCACGCGCGGTAGCGGCGCTCACGCTCCTCAACGTCCCTCAGCTTAGGGCCGGCGACCCATCGGACCAGGTAGTACGGCGCGCCGAGCGCATCGAGGGCGCCCCCCAGGTGTCCCCGAGCGCAGCAATCCGACGCTCGTCGCTCCTGAGGGAGCGGCTGAGCGGCGCCCGTACGCGCGGATCCGACCGTACCCAGGCAACCGCTGTGGAGTACATTTTGTCGCGACGCCTCGGCATAGGCAGAGCCAAGTATAGCACCGCGACTCTCCACGGGAAACCGACGCGGCCCCGGACGTGTACTCTACGGTAGAGTACAGCATCCATAGAGTACAAAGTAAAAGCGGGCTCCGCGGGCGCGCTAGACTTCGGCCACGGATGTTCGGACACCGGACATCACCGAAGGAGGCCGTCTATGGCTGGTAGTCTTTCGCTCCCGACGGATGCTGGCCTGTCGAGCGCATCCAAATCCGATCTCGTCGTCGCCCTCGAAGAGGCGCAGGCGAACGAGGCTCTTCCGCTCGCCATCGAGGTCCCGGTCACCAACGTCATCGCGGGAAGTACCGCGGCCGCGGGCCGTCAAGGCGGCGCCCGCAGGCGGGATGTCGGCCGCCGACGGGACGACCGCGACGGCTGCCGAGGACGAGCCGACGACCGTTGAGAGCGCGCCGCGGGTCGGCCGGTTGACGATCTTCCGTACTGAGGTGGTTGGGCGTCCTACACCGACGCGGCGGACGCGTCGCGACGAGATCCTGCTCGTCATGGCGCGTCTCGATGCGGGCGCGCGGGTAACGGTCTGCCCGACGCGCCGATCGCGGGGGCGCCGAGGGGGCGCTCAGAATTACCCAATTGACCCCTTCGTTTACCCCGCTTTTCGGCCCCTCGGAGGCGCTTGCCAGAACACCTAACCCCCCGACTCGCCAACGGTTTGCCCGACGAGCCTACAAGGGTATCTCGCGTCGAACTACCTTTGGCGCAGAACTACCTTTTCGGGCCTCCTCCGGCGGCGTCGGTCACGGTTGCTCAGGAACCCACAACGCATGGAGGTAAGGCATGGCACGAGCAGCGCTCGCGCGTGCATCGACACAGCTTGCTCTGCGTCAGGCGGACAGCGGCATGCTCGCCGTCCAGGCTCAGGTCCTCGAGACACCTGCCCGCGGACGGTTCGGCCGCAAGGTGACCGACCAGCCCGCGACGGCGACAGCCTCCGCGACGCTTGCGATCCCGCTGGACGGGCTCACGATCACGGCGCCGCCGCCCGAGATGCTCTCGCAGAAGAACGTCGAGTCGGTCACCGGGATCCCGGCACGCGTCTTCCTCGATACGATCCGCGCGCCGGGCTTCCCGCTGCCGGTCACCAAGCTCGGCAAGCTGCGCCTGGTCCCGCGCGAGGCGTTCGTTGCCTACTTGCGGGCGCTGGCCGAGGAGCCGGCGTCGCGCCGCGATGCAGAGGCCGAGGAGCGTACGCGGGTTGCCGCAGTCCTCGCCACCGCCGGCCTCGAACCAGTCCCGTGTCCGCGCACTGGCCGAGCGAGCGCTCCTCGCGATGCCGCGAGCCGTGGTAGGTTGCCGCAGAAGTAGAGCGGGCCCGCTCGGCGCTCGAACGCCGGGCGAGCCCTTGATCGACCCCCGCATCACCGGAGACCGATCCATGACCGACGTACCGCAGAGGCGGGCGGGTGCCAAGCGCTCGCCTGCCATCCCTTCAGCATCCCTTCCCGCATCGACCGACCGGCGCACGCGGCGGAGCCGCTCTGCCGGGCGCCCCTCGCTCCCCGCGGAGGCAGCTGCATCCGACGCGGGCCCGCGAGACTTGGCGAGCCCGACGCAACGTCCGAAGCCGACAGCCCGCGCAGCAGGAGAGAAGCGCGCCAACGGCTCCGGCTCCGTGCGGCTGCGCGGGAGGACGTGGACCGCACGCCTCAGCCTCGGCGATGCCGGGCGACGTACGTTCAGCCTGCCGACGTGCCGGACTGAGCAAGAAGCCAACGGACGGCTGGAGGTGCTGTCCGAGCTCGCCGGGCGCCTGCTCGCCGCCGGGCAGATCGTGATCGGCGTGCCGCTGCTGGAGCAGGCCGCCGCGCGCGAGGGGACCGCGCTCCGCGATGTCCGGCTCGCGATTGACCACCTGTGCAAGGGCGAGGCGCGTCCCCGCTCATCCGGGGACACCACCTTCGCCGAGTTCGCTGAGCGGGTGCTATCTGGCCAGCTTGCCGAGCAGTACCCGCTGCATGTGAAAGCACTTCGACATCCGGAACAGTACCGACATAAGCTGAATCATGTTCTGGGAGTGCTCGGCCCCGTCCCTCTTCCTCGCGTCACGGTCGATCACGCGGATAGCGCAGTCTCCATGCCGCCGGGACATCTTGAGGCTTCTTCGCGTCAAGGCATCGCAAAAGTTATTCACCGGATACTCGCGCTCGCGACCTATCCGGCGCGTATCATCGCCAACAATCCCTTGCCACGTGGATGGGTTCCCAAGGCGGACAACAACAAGGCCAAAAGCTCACTTTATCCCGACGAGGATGGGCGCCTCATGGCTGCGGTGGATATTCCACTGTCTTATCGGATATATTATGGGTTTCTGATCCGTGAGGGGATGCGTGCAGACGAGGCTGGCAGGCTGGAGCCGTCTGATCTGGATCTCGATCGAGGCGCCGTAGTTCTTGACGAGAACAAGACCGATGACCCGCGCGCCTGGGCGCTCTCGCCCGATGTCGTGCGCGCGCTGCGCGTCTACTTTGCGATGTGTCCCCCAAAGCAGCGTGTCTTCTCCAGGCCAAGCGGGCTACCCTTACCCGGTCGTGATGGGGCGAAGAGCTTTCGAGATCACCTGCGTTGCGCCGGTATCGAAAGGCCTGAACTGTTCGAGACCACGGAATCTAGGTTGAACATTCGCTTGCACGACACTCGCGCGACCTTCATCACCATCAAGCTAGCGAACGGGCGCACCGAGACGTGGATCTCCGATCGGACCGGGCACAGGTCGAGCAACCAGATCCATAACTACAAGCGCGCCGCACGTAAGGTCGCGGAGCTCGGCCTGGGAGACTTCGCGCCCCTTAATGAAGCGATCCCCGAGCTGCGCGGCAAGGGCCGAGCGGTCGGAGGCGCTCGCCTGTCGGAAGGAGCGGAGGCTGGGGCGGCGGGCGAAGGCCGCTTCCTGGGAGCCGCGCCTCCGGGCCAGACGCCGGCATCGGCCGACGTACCGGCTGCCTCGGCGGCAGAAGACGAAGCGGCGGCCGACGGGGCCGCGTTGGGCCCGCGTTGGGCCACACCGGCGCCTACCGCGGCAGCAGAGCAGCCGGAACCGATTGAAATGGTTGATTTTTCTTCTGCTCGCCCCGCATCCGCACGGAAATACCGCCAGGAACTCTCGGTCGGAGCGGAGCGGTCGCCAGAAAGCTCGGCGAACAAGCCGAGCCACAGGCACCGCGCGCCGAGGGCCCGGCGGTCGCTCGCGACCGATGGGCCCAAGCTCCCGGATCATGAATCATCCGGAGGCGGGTTCCCGCGGGTCCCCTTCCGGGCGCTCCTGGTCCCCCCACGCGGTCGACTCGCTCTCGGCCAGCCGGCCGCTCCCGTGCTCGATCAGCTTCTTCTCGTACCAGGGTAGCGCGGCGTGCGCGCGGAAGAAGTAGGCGATCGCGATGACGCCGAAGAGCGGCAAGGCCACGTAGGCGAAGGAATGGGCCGTCACGTCGGGGCCGATCGTGCTGGCTGACGGCCACGACGGGACGTAGCGCGCCTCCAACAGTCGCCCGCCCCCGCGGACCCGGTCGACGTCGGTATAGGAACCTCGTCCGAGAAGGCGACACCGTGAGGGCCCAGCATCGTGACGTCGAAGCTGCCGCGGTCGTCATCGCTCTCCCGCAGCTGCGTCACGCGGACCTCCACCGTCTCCCCCAGCCAGCGGCGCGCGTGGAAGGGCGCGAACGCGGCGTTGAACGCGAGCGACGCGACGCCCGCGATGATGGCCCACCGCAGGCGGAACGCTGCCTTGCGCGCGAACTGCTCTCCGAACGGCTCGGACGAGAGGAGCATGCGCCGCCTGCGCGGACGCACGAGCACGTATCCCTGCGCCCTCTCGCGGTACCCCAGGGGAGGCGCCTCGGGATCCGGCGCGCGCCGGAGCTCGCCGAACGCGAAGGCCTCCTCGCCGGGCACGAGCTCGGCCACGCGGACGCGCTTCGTGCGATCGACAAGGATCATGCCGTCCAGCGCGTCGACGAGCATCACGTCCTCGCCCGGCTCCACACGGACGCGAGCGCCGGAGGCGTGGCGGAGGTAGAAGGGGTGGGCGCGGACCTTGCGGCCGGTCTCGGTCCACGCGTGCCTCCAGCTGACGGCCCCCCCGTGCCTCCAGCTGACGGAGCTCGCGAGCTCGACCCCCTTCTGCTCGACCTCGACGCGCACGGCGACGTCGGCGCCCTGCTCCCGCTCGACGGTACCCAGGACGACGCCCTCGCCGGGCCCGAGCGCGACGTTGGCCCTGAACGAGGCGTCGGCCAGCGCGGTGGCGCGGCGCAGCCGGAGCGACAGCCGGAGCGCGAGGACGGCGAGGGCGAGGAGGCCGGCCGTCGCGACGACATCCACCAAGAGCGACGACATCACGGGATCCAGGTGGTTGTAGCTCGCGAGCAGCACGATCCGATGTCCCGGTGTCCGCCGTGAGAGCGTAATCCGCAGCGCCCGCGCGACAACCCCGGAGCCGCCTCGGCGTCGGCCCCGGGGAGCGGAGAGCCGAGCGCGGCTTCGCGAGCCGGACGAGCGGCCGTCGTCGCGCTTGACGTTCCCAGCATCGCAGTCCATCCAGACTCCCGCACGCGAGGGGGCGCGGCGCCGAGCGCTGCGCGCGCGGGCGAGATCTCTTTCTACGTGCGAGGCGATCAGCGAGGCGCACGCGCTCGGGCGGGCGAGGCGGCGCTCGGGGCGGGCGCGGAGCTGCCGGAGTGCGCGGAGCGCCGTGCGCAAGAGATCCTTCGCGGGGCGCTCCGGATGGCCGTCGAGCAGTCCGTTGCTCGACCACGCAAGGGTCGGCTCGAAGGCTCGGCCGCCGGGGAAATACGAGGCGAGAGATCCGCGGGCCGCCCGAGGAGACGACTGGCACGACGAGTGCTCATCGCGCGGGCACGCCGTCGCGGCGCAAACCATCTTCTCGAAAAGGAATCCAGTGTTCATGCCTACCATCTCGAGACTTCGTCTCGGCCTCCTCCTCGCTGGACTCCCAGCCTCGAGCCTCCTGCCTGCTTGCAGCGCGGCGCCGGTGGAGGGCGGCGACGAGAGCGACGCCGCCGATTCTCAGGCGATCATCGGCGGCGTCGACGCCAAGAGCGACGCCCTCGGCGCCATCGGCAGCCTCGGCGTCGCCGTCGAGGCGGCGAGCGAGGAGACCGGCGCCCTCGACGTGCAATACCGCCCCTTTTGCTCCGGCGCCCTGATCGGCAAGTCGACCGTCCTCACCGCGAAACATTGCGTCGACGCCGCGCGCAAGATGGCCGCGGGGGGCCGCGTGTATTTCGGCGTGGGTTTCGACGGAACCCACCCCGACCGTACGGTCGATATCGTAGAGCTCGGCCGGGCGCCCGGCCATGAAGGGGGCTCCGTGGGCTTCGGTCGGGACGTGGGCGTCGTCCACCTCGACGAGGAGATCACCGACATCGAGCCGGCCGCGATGGCTGATCTCTCGGACGCCGACATCGACACGCGCTTCGCGGCCATCGGTTATGGCGTGCAGGACAACAAAAAAACATTCGGCACGCGCAAGGCGGGCAGCGTGACCCTGCGCGCGCGGGAAGGTAAGGTCTTCGAGCTGATATTCGGCAGCTTCGAGGCATTCAAGCAATGGGCCACGACGCGCGACCGCAGCGAGCTCCTCGCCCATCTTTCGGCCGAAACCGAGGAGGAGGGCAACGAAGGCGAGGCGGCGTGCGATATCGATTGCTTGCTCCGCAAGTACGACGAGGCGATCCTGCTCGCCGGGTACGAGGCTCTCGTGGGCGCCGGCGAAGGCGACGCGCAGCCTTGTCATGGCGACTCGGGTGGCCCGCTCGTGCGTATCGAGGGCGGTAGGCTGCGCGTCTACGGCGTGGCCTCCGGCGTGATTTCGACGAACCAGCTCGCCTGCGATTACGGGGCCGTTTACGCGACGCTCGGCCCCGAGGTGCTCGCGTTCGCGAAGAAGGCGAGCACCTGGTCCGATCCCTGCGGCGACACGAAGATCGACGGCGTTTGCGAGGGTCGTACCGCCAAGCGCTGCACGGCGCTCGACGAGGGGCCGCGCCGGGTGACGAAGACCGACTGCAGTCTGCTCGACCAAGCCTGCGGGCAAGACGGGACCGGCGCGGTCGCTTGCGTGGATCCGGGCAACTGAGCGGGCTCCGGCGGCGGGGAGTTCTCAAAATTGAACATGAAGGCGGGAAGGCGGGAAGCTAGACCGATCAGCTTGAAATGCCCGAGAATGAAGAGATTCGAACCACAGAGGCACAGAGAGCACAGAGGGAAGAAGAGAAGATTCTGAGCTCTCTCTTCTCTCTTCCTCTGTGTCCTCTGTGCCTCTGTGGTTCATTTTCTCGGGGTTTCAACCCGTTCGGCGCTCTAGGCCCGCGCCGCCTCGGCCGGCTCGACGCGCACCGGGACGCCGTTCAGCGCGGCGGTGCCCGAGAGCGCGTCGATCGCGCGGTCGTCCGTGAGATCGTTGACGCTCTCGCCGGCGTGCCGCCGCGCCGTCTCGAGCCGGACGCCGTCGCGGCCGTGGCCCCAGCCGTGCGGGGCGCTGACGACGCCGGGCATCACCTCGTCGGTCAGCTCGACCTCGAGGTCGATGCTCCCGACCCGCGAGCGCACCCGGACCCGCTGCCCGGCCGCGATGCCGCGGCGGGCGGCGTCCTCCGGGTGCATGAGCAGCGTGCACCGGTTCCTGCCCTTCACCAGGCGACGGCTGTTGTGCAGCCACGAGTTGTTGCTCCGGAGCTGGCGCCTCCCGATGAGCTGGAGGTCGTACCCCGCCTCGCCCCGCTGCCCCGGCTCGCCCGCCTCCCCCGCCCCGCGCTCCTCCTGGCCGAGCCCCCCGCGCTCGTCGCGGCCGAGCGCCCCGCGCTCCTTTTGGCCGGGCCCCTCGCGGTCGAGCGCCGCGCGCGCCCGCTCGAGATCGGCGACGAGGACCTCCGGCGCGAGCTCGATGCGCCCGGACCGCGTGAACAACCGCTGCGGCAGGCACGGCACGAGCGGCCCGAGATCCACGCCGTGCGCCTCGCGCTCGAGCCTGCGCAGCGAGAGGCCGCCCGACAGCGGGCGCACGCCGGCGCCGTAAGGCCCGAAGCGGAGCGCGGCGTCGAGCAGCCGCGTCGGCGGGAGCACGCGCGACAGGAGGCGCGCCGCGCGGCCGGCGAGCGGCGCCGCGGGCCCGGGCGCGGCGAGGCGCGCCCCGAGCTCGACGAGGATCTGCCAGTCGTGGCGCGCGTCGTCCGCCGGGGCGAACAGCGCGGGGGCGTACTTGGCGGTGTTCCGGACCGCGAACACGTGAAACGCGAGGTCGTAGTGATCGCGCTCCAGGGGGCCGGTCGGCGGCAGGATCACGTGGGCGTGCCGGGTCGTCTCGTTGATGTAGAAGTCGATGCTGGCCATGAAATCGAGGCCGGCCAGCGCTCGATCCAGCGTCCGGCCGTTCGGCGTCGACAGCACCGGGTTGCCCGCCATCGTGAGGAGCGCGCGGATCTGCCCCGGGCCCTCCGTGAGGATCTCCTCGGCGAGCGCGGCGGCAGGGTACTCCCCGGCGAACGCGGGCAGCTGGCGCACGCGGGTGCGGCTCCGGCCGAGCTCGCCGCGCTGGCCGAGCAGGTCCTGGAGCGCGACGACGTCGACGGCCGGCCGGGCGAACATCGCCCCGCCGGGGCGATCGAGGTTGCCGGTGACGAGGTTGAGCACCGCGATGAGCCACGTGGTGAGCGCGCCGAACTCCTGGAGGCAGGCGCCGATCCGGCCGTAGCAGACGGCCGGGCGCGCCGCGGCGAAGGCGCGCGCGAGCTCGCGGATCTGCGCCGCGGGGATGCCGACCCTCGGGGCGACGCGCTCGGGCGTGAAGCCGCGGACGAGCCGCTCGATGTCGGCGAGCCCGTTCATGAAATCGCCGAGCCGCCCCGGCGCGACGAGGCGCTCGGCGAAGAGGGTCGAGAGCAGCCCGAGCATCAGGAAGACGTCGGTCCCGGGGCGGATGAAGTGGTGGCGATCGGCGATCTCGGCGGTCTCGGTGCGCCGCGGGTCGACGACGACGATCGTGCCGCCGCGCGCGCGGATCGCCTTGAGTCGCCGCGGCATGCCGGGCGCCGACATGAGGCTGCCGTTCGAGACGACCGGGTTGGCCCCGACGATGAGCAGGAACGAGGTGCGGTCGACGTCCGGCACCGGGACGAGCAGCTGGTGCCCGAAGAGCAGGGTGGAGACGAGGTGGTGCGGCAGCTGATCGACCGAGTTCGAGGAGAAGCAGCTCCGCGTCCGCAACGCCTCCAGGAACGGGGTGAGGTAGAGGAGCGACGCGTAGTTGTGCGTCCTGGGATTGCCGAGGTAGACCGCGACGGCGTCCCTGCCGTGGCGCCGCTGGATCTCGCGCAGCCGCCCGGCGACCTCGTCGAGGGCGTCGTCCCACGAGATGCGCTGGAAGCCGGAGGCGGTGCGCCGGACCGGGGCCCGGAGGCGATCCGCGTCCTCGTGGAGGTCCTGGAGCGCGAGCGCCTTCGGGCAGAGGTACCCTCGGCTGAACGGGTCGCGCTCGTCGCCGCGGATCGAGGTGATCCGGTCGCCCTCGACCTCGATGTCGATCCCGCACATCGCCTCGCAGATGTTGCAGGTGCGGTGGTGCGTGCGCGCGGTCCCGTGGCTCGGCATGGGGCGCGAGGGTACCAGCGCCCGGCGCGGCCCGCGAGCGACGGAGCGCGCGATGCGCGGAGCGCCGCGGCGCGCGGCGGGGCGAGGCTCGCGCCGGGGCGCGCTCGCGCGACGGCGATCGCTCGCGGCGTCAACCTCGGGTCGACGCGGTGTACAGGCGCGCGTGACGGCGAAGGGCGCGCCGGTGGACGGAGGGGTACCGCCGCGCGCTTGGCGAGAGGCGCGGCGCTGTCGTAGATCTGCGGCGCGCGCTGGCGAGGTTGCGTGTGGCCCGCGCGTTGCTCGCGTTGCTGAGGCGTGGAGACGACCATGACCGACCGCTATGCCATCATCGGGAACCCGATCGCCCAGGCCAAGTCGCCGGCGCTGCAGACCGCCTTCGCCAAGCAGCGCGGGCAGGACATGGAGTACGGCGCGATCCTCGGCGAGCTGGACGGCTTCGCCGCCGCGGTGCGCGAGTTCCAGAGGAGCGGGGGCAAGGGCATGAACATCACCATGCCCTTCAAGCTCGAGGCCTTCGCGCTGGCCGACGAGCTGACGCCGCGCGGCCGTGCGGCCGGGGCGATCAACATGTTCACGTTCCGGGCCGACGGCACCATCCTCGGCGACAACACCGACGGCGTCGGCATCCTGCGCGACATCACGTACAACCTCGGCCGCGCGCTCACGGGCGCGCGCGTGCTGCTGCTCGGCGCGGGCGGCGCGGTGCGCGGCACCTTGCTGCCGCTCTTCGAGGAGCGGCCGGCCGAGATCTTCATCGCCAACCGCACCGCCAGCAAGGCGGTGGAGCTCGCCGCCGAGCTCGGCGCGCTGGCGGGCGCCGTCCGGCTCGCCGGCGGCGGCTTCGCCGATATCGTCGGGCGGTTCGACGTGGTCATCAACGGATCGGCGTCGTCGATGACCGACGAGGTGCCGCCGCTGCCCGACGGCGTGTGGGACGAGGGCTCGCTGGCCTACGACATGGCTTACAAGAAGGAGCCGACCGCGTTCGTGCGGGCGGCGCGCGCGGCCGGCGTGAGGCAGACCGCCGACGGCCTCGGCATGGTGGTCGAGCAGGGCGCCGAGTGCTTCACCGTGTGGCGCGGCGTGCGGCCCGACACCGCGCCGGTGATCGCCGCGCTGCGGGGGGCCTGAGCGGAGCCGTCTTCCCGGGGGGAGGGCTCCGCCGTGCGCAACCTGGGTCGGTCGCCCCAACCTGGGTCGGTCGCCCCAACCTGGGTCGGTCGCCCCAACCTGGGTCGGTCGCCCCAACCTGGGTCGGTCGCCCCAACCTGGGTCGGTCGCCCCAACCTGGGTCGGTCGCCCCAACCTGGGTCGGTCGCCCCAACCTGGGTCGGTCGCCCCAACCTGGGTCGGTCGCCCCAACCTGGGTCGGTCGCCCCAACCTGGGTCGGGTTGCCGGCGCTGGCGCGTCCTGGCACAGGACGCTCACCGGACAGCCGTGTAAGTGCCGGAAATCGCACGATTCGAACTCGGCACGCTGCATGCAGTTCGGCACGCCCGGCCGCGTCCGACGTGGGCACGTGAGGCCCCGGCGGCCAAGGAGACCCCATGCGCATCCGTTTCCGCTTCGCTTTCATGGTGGGAAGCCTTCTGGCTCTGGCGGCGTGCTCGGGCGGCGCGGGCTCGAGCGACCCGAGCTCGGACGAAGGCAGCGACGGCGAGATCCCCGGCAGCGGCGCCGGCGCTGACGTCGGCGGCGCCTCTGGCTCGGCCGCTGCGGGCGGTATTTCGGATGGAGGCGACGTCTCCGGTGGCTCCAGCGGCGAAGGCGTCGGCGTCGGCGCCGGCGGCGGCACTGGCGTCGGCCCCGGCACCGGCGGCGGCGGCGGCGCTGGCGGCACCGGCGGCGCTGGCGGCACCGGCGGCGGCGGCGTCGAGCCTGGCACGCTCACCGCGGGCGTCTGGGACGACAACCGCAACTTCGACTTCTTCCTCTCGTACCGGAGCACGCTCTACGCGCAGCAGCTCCCGGGCTTCTTGCCCTTCACCGAGGCCGACCACCAGGCCGCCAACAGCCTCTTCGCGACGCCTCCGGGACCGAAGGAGACGCTCGACGTCTCGCTCATCATCGACACGACCGGCAGCATGGGCGACGAGATCACGTATCTCCAGACCGAGTTCATCGCCCTCTCGGAATCCATCTTCGCCAAGTACCCGAACGCCGCGCAGCGCTGGTCGCTCGTCGTCTATAAAGACACCGAGGACGACTACGTCGTTCGGTGGTTCGACTTCCGCGACGATCCCGACGAGTTCCAGGCGAAGCTCGCCGCGCAGGCGGCCGGCGGCGGCGGCGATTTCCCCGAGGCGCCCGACATGGCGCTGTCCAAGGCGGCCGATCTCGCCTGGCGCACCGGCAACGACACCGCGCGCCTCGCCTTCTGGGTCGCGGACGCGCCCCACCACGACACAAACGCGGGCGCCATGGCAGAGGGGATACGAGCCCTCAAGGACCTCGGCGTGCATGTCTATCCCGTCGCGTCGAGCGGCGTGGATGAGCTCACCGAGATCACCATGCGCTCGGCCGCGCAATTGACGGGCGGCCGATACCTCTTCCTGACGGACGACTCCGGGGTCGGCGGTGCCCACAAGGAGCCGACGATCCCCTGCTACTACGTGACCAAGCTCGATCGCGCGATCCTGCGCATGGTCGACATCGAGCTCTCCGGCGTCCACCGCGAGCCGGCGCCGTCCGAGATCCTCCGCACGGGCGGCGATCCCGAGGACGGCGCGTGCGAGCTCTCGTCCGGCAGTGAGGTGCTCGCGTACTGAGCCGGAGGCCGCGCGTCGCTCGCACGCATCATCGCGCCGCCGCCGCCGCCAATCGCGGCGCGCGGTGGCGCGCTACGGCGACGATGCGCCGGCGAGCGGCAGCTCCATGA
The DNA here is from genome assembly GCF_000418325.1 of Sorangium cellulosum So0157-2. Classification (GTDB taxonomy): domain Bacteria; phylum Myxococcota_A; class Polyangia; order Polyangiales; family Polyangiaceae; genus Sorangium; species Sorangium cellulosum_D. Next base: position 3,815,964 of record NC_021658.1, on the reverse strand, counting down.
CCACCTCCGTCCCGTCCATGCGACCGTTGGGGCGGAAGCCCAGGCTGCGGTAGAACCCCTCGGGGCTGCCGGGGCCCGGGACGTAGGACAGCAGCAGCGACGAGAAGCGCCCCAGGCGCCGCACGTGCTCGATCACCTGCAGCATCGCCGCTCGGCCGATGCCGCGCCGCTGGAAGCGCTGGTCGATCATGAAGCGCCACACGCCGATCTCGGGCCTCTCCGGCGGCGGGGAGGCCATCGACTGGTCTTCCAGCATGACGAAGCCCGCGGGCTCGTCGCCACAGTAGATGGCGCGGTACCAGGCCTCGGGCGCGAAATGCGCCTGGGCGAGCGAGACCGCGTTGGTCGCGACGAAGCCCTTCTGGCTCTCGGCCACGGAGAGCTCGAGGATGGCGCCGAGGTTATCGCGGTTGATCTCGCGCAGGGTAACGGGCGGCGTGGCGTCAGGCATGGCGTCTCCCGGAAGAAGCGAGGCGCTGGCTCGGCGCAGCGCCCGTCGCGCGGCAGGGTACCACGGAGCTCACGAGGGGCGGATCGGCTCCGCGAGCCAGCGAACCAGCGCCTCGGCCTCGAGATCGAGCAAGGCGTCCTCGACCTCGCCCGGACCGAGCGCGCGGGCTCGCTCGACGATCGAGCGCTCCTCCTCGGCCGTCGGTCGTCGCCCGATCCGCCGCGCGAAGAGGCGGCCGAGCAGCTCGGCGATCGCCTTCTCCTCGCCGCGCTCCTCCCCTCGACGCTCCCCGCGCTCCACGCCGCGCTCCTCTCCTCGACGCTCGGCCTCGAGGATCATCTCCCCGATGATCGGTGTGCGCCGGAGCAGCCCCTCTTCCTCGTCCTCGACCATCATGAGGAGCTCCTTCAGCAGATTATGCCGCCAGGGATCGATCGTCGCCATCACCAGGAGCGCCGTGTAGAGCTCGGCCCGCTCCTCCGCGGTCCTCGCGCCCGCGTGGATCTCCGCGACCACCTCTCGCAGCGCCGCCGCGGTCGCGTTGCGTGCAAGGAGCGCGAAGCAGAACTCGACATGGATGACCCGCGGCTCGCCGCCGACCCGAAGGCGAAGGGCCTTGTCGAGGCGGCGCTCGATGTTCGTGACCTGGCTGTCGAGCCAACCGAGGACCTCGACGGGGCCCTCGGGGACGAGGGCGCGCACCAGGTCCTCGGGGCGCCGTCGGGCGAGGTCGCGCAAGGTGATGTCGGCGTCTCCCATGCGCGGCGCCCATGGCAGAGGACGTACCAGGCGCTCGGACGGCTGAAATCAGGGGCTTGCGGGGTCAGGCGCGACGCCGGCCGGGTGGCGGCGCCATGGCGGGTGGCGGCCGCTCGAACGGCGCCGCGGGGAGCCCCCGGACCCGGCAATTCCTGGAATACCCCCACCGCGCGGTGTCGTTGTTGCGAGCGCCCGATGAACCCGCGAACACCGACTCTCCTTCTGGCCGCCGCCCTCCTCGCCGCGGCCTGCTCACCCCCCTCCAGGCAACCCGCGCCGGACGAGGACGACCGGAATGCCGGAGCCGAGGAGACCGCGACGCCGCCGCCGTCTCCCCCCCAAGCGCCGTCCACGACGCCGCCGTCCGCGAAGCTCCGCGCGGTCCTGCGCGCCGGCGGCGCCCTCGCGCGCGCGCCGCAGGGCGACGCGCTCTACCTGGCCGACGAGGACCACGGCGTCGTCCGCCGCATCCCGCTGCCCGTGGACGTGAGCACCCCGCCCGTCGCGATCGCCATGCCAGGGCGCCCCGCGCAGGTCCTCGCGCTCGACGACCGCGTGCTCGTCACGATCCGAGACCCCGGCCTGCTGCTCGTCATGCGGCCGGATCCGACCGCAGGCCTCGTGGAGGTCGCGCGCGTGCCGCTGCCGGCCGACGCCTGGGGGCTGGCCATCACGCCGGACGAGCGCACCGCCATCGTCACCAGCGCCTGGTCCGCCAAGGTCTCCGCCGTGGATCTCGCGACCGCCTCGACGTCGTGGTCGCTCGACGTCCCGCGCGAGCCCCGCGGCGTCGTGGTCCGCGAGGACGGCGCGGCCGCGTACGTCACGCACCTCACGTCCGCGGCCCTCACCCGGATCGAGCTGCGCTCTCCACCCAAGGCGCGGTCGATCGCGCTCCCCCCGTCGCCGTACCGCGCCCCGCCGGACGAGCCGCGCGCCGCCTCCCTCGGATACGCGGCAGCGCTCTCCCCGGACGGCCGCCGCCTGTTCGTCGCGCGCCACGCGCTCGGCGCGATCGGCGAGCTCTCGTGGTTCGGCGCCGCCACGGTCGACGCCCTGCAGACGGGCAACGACGAGCCCCTCGCGCCCCGCCGCCGCGAGGGCGCCCCGAGCCGGGTCGCGCGGGACTTCGAGCTCGACATCGCCGGCGACCCGGAGCTCGAGGCGCCGAAGACCGAGCTCGCCCCCTTCGTCCAGCCGCGCGCCCTCGTGGTCCGCGAGAGCACCCGCACGCTGCTCGTCGCCAGCGAGGGCACCGACGCCCTGGCGGAGCTCGACGCGCTCTCGATCGATCCGGCGCTCCGGCCCCTCGCCACCTACCGGCTCGGCAACTCGCCGGCGACCGTCGCCGCGGCGCCGGGGTCCGTGGACGCCCTCTCGCGCGACGTCGGCGTCGCGACCTTGTGCGGCGCGCCGAGCGGCGTCGCCCTCTCCGGGGACGAGTCCGTGGCGTGGGTGTACTGCCGCTCGACCGACACGCTCGCCATCGTCCGCCTCGACGAGCACAGGGCGGGCGCGCGCTACGAGCCGGGGCCCGTGCCGTTCATCCGGCTGGCCGAGCCACCGCTCCTCGAGGACGCCGCCGTCGGTCGGAGGCTCTTCTACAACGCGACCGACTGGCTCACGAGCGGCGGGCTCGGGTGCGCCGGGTGCCACCCCGACGGGCGCGACGACGGCCACGTGTGGCACGAGGTCAGCGGCGGCGAGTTCGCCAACTTCTTCGGATCCGCCGACAACCGGCCGATGGAAGGGCTCGCGGGCGGCGTGGCGCGACAGACACCCATGCTCGCAGGGCGCGTCTCGGCCGTGGGCCCTTATGGCTGGAACGCCCAGAGCGAGAGCCTGGCCGCGCGCATCCTGGAGGGCTTCGGCCTGCATCGATGGGGGATGGGCGCCGCCAAGGACGGCGCGCTCGGGCTGCGCGCGACCTACCTCGCCAGCTTCCTGCGCGAGGGCCTCGCGCCCCCGCCGCGGGAGGACCGACCGCTCACGCCGCAGGAGAAGCACGGATTCGCGCTCTTCACGAGCGAGGCGGCCCAGTGCTCCCGCTGCCACGTGCCCGAGACCGCGTACACCGACCGGATGGGCTACCCGATGCCGCGCTTCGTCGCCCAGCCGGGGTTTTACAGGGAGAAGAAGGACCAGGTGTTCAAGACGCCATCGCTGCGCTTCGTCGCCGGGACGGCGCCCTATTACCACGACGGCTCCGCGAGGACGCTCGAAGAGCTCGTCGAGAACAACGAGGATCGCATGGGCCGCACAAGCCACATGTCGAAGAAGGACAAGGCGGCGCTCGTCGCCTTCTTGAGGACGTTATGAAGAAGCTCCTTTGGATCGGGACGGTCCTGCTCGGCGCGCTCGCGCCGGCGCAAGCCGCAGAGCCGCAGAGCGCTCCGACCGCGGCGCCGTCCGGCGCCGTGGCCGCCGCGCCGGACGGCGCCGCGGCCGGACCCCGGGCGGAGACGGGGGCAGCCCTCCCGGACGGGGGAGACGGCGCCCCGGGCGGCGGAGACGGCGCGGCGGCGCCCACGTTGCGCGCGCTCGAAGAGGCGCCACCCGCGCCGGAGCGGACGCCGCGGCCCGCGATGGCGGCGTGGGACGACGCCGAGCCGGTGCGGCTCGCGAGGGACAAGAGCGGCGCCGCGTGCAAGGCGCGGATGCGGCGCGAGTGGCTGCGCATCGACTGCACGGCGCCCTCGCTGGCCGTCGTGAGGACGCTCGGAGCGAGCGCCGGCGAGGCGTGGTTCCGGCTGGACCAGAAGAACGGCGAGGAGCTCGCGAGCGGCGTCTCCGTGGTCTTCCCCGTCCGGCGCGGCGACCGGAGGGTGATCGAGATCCTCACGGGCATGTGGGCGTACCGCGGCCAGCTCGGGATCTCGACGAGCTTCGTGATCTCCGAGCAATGGCTCGACGGCGACGCCGGGCCGCTCGTCAGCGTGCTGTGAGCCCGACGCGGGCGCTCGGACCGGCTTGCCCCGGCGCGCGCGGCGTGCCTTGATCGGGCGCGTGACGACGGGGTTCTTCGAGGCGCGTGGGTTGCGTTTCCGGCTCGATCGCCAGGGGGCCGAGGTGAGCGGGGGGCCGGCGCGCCCGCTCCAGGCCAGGATCGAGCCCGACGAAGCAGGCCTCGACGGCGACGAGCCGCTGGCCGAGCTCCTCGGCCGCCGGCTGTCGGCGCTGCTCGGCGCGCCGGTGAGCGACGAGGAGGGGATCTTCGACCTGGCGGTCGAGCGCGACGGCGCCGTGGTCGCGGCCGTGCAGCTCTCGTGCGGCGAGGACGACGAGGACGTGCTCGAGCTGCTCGGCGAGCGGGCACCCTCGCTGCCGGTGCGCGCGCTTGTCGAGGCCCTGGTCGAAGCGCTGCGCGGCCCGGGCTGATCGCGCAGCACCGCTGAGGCAGGATCGCTCCGTCCCACCCCAGGACCAGGCGGCCCCGGCCCCCTTCACGAGCGCCGCGGCGCCGCTACGACGCCCCTGCGCCGCGCGCCGCCTCCCGCTCGGTCACCCGGCGGACGGTCTGCGCCGTGTTCTTGTCGTCCTCGCGCTGCGCGATGTCCGACAGGCTGATGATGCCGACCAGCCGGCCGTCCGCGTCGGTGCACAGGACGCGCGACTTGTGGTGCTGCCCCATCAGCTGCTCGGCGCGGAGCACCTCGTCGTCGGGCCGGCACGCGACCACCGCGCGGGTCATGACGTCGCCCGCCTTCGTGCTCAGCGGGCGGCTGTCGGCCAGCACCCGGATGGCGAGATCGCGGTCCGTGAGCGTGCCGAGCACCTTCCCCTCGTCGTCACAGACAGGAAGGAAGCCGACGTTCGCGTCGCGCATCTTGCGCGCGGCCGTCTGGATCGTGTCCGAGGTGATGACGCACTGGATCTCCCTCTTCATGATCTCCTTGCACAGCATGGTTTCCTCCTTCGGCTCCGTTTGCAGCGCTCGGTTGCGTCGCCGCGCACAAACGGACCTTAGGGGACCGGCGCCGGCGGGGGATGGAGCAGCGGGATGAATGCGGCGTCAGGCACCGCTTGACGGGGCGCGCGGCTCGGGCGAGCGCTCCGGACGACGCGGCGGCGGCGCCGCGCGCCGCGGCGAGAGGCATACTGGGACGCGAGGCACCATGTCGGAGCGGATCACGAGGGCGGTCATCCGCCGGGCGCAGCTCATCGACGCAGCGACCATCGCGCGCGTCGAGGTCGACTCCTGGAGGGCGGCTTACCTCGGCCTCGTTCCGGCGGCCGACCTCAACGCCCTCTCCGTGCGGGCGCGCGAGGCGAGCTGGCAGCGGATCCTGTTCCACGGCGCCGCGACCGGCACGCGGGCCTGGGTGCTCTGCGCCGACGACGCCGCGCTCGGCTTCGCGAGCGCCGGACCGACGCGCGACGACGACGACGATCCCCGCGCGGTGGGCGAGCTCTACACGATCTACCTCCTGCCCGCCGCGTGGGGCCGCGGCCTCGGCGCCGCGCTGCTCGACACCGCGCAGGCCGACCTCGCGCGGCGCCGCCACCGGACCATGACGATCTGGGTCCTCGAGGGGAACACCCGCGCGCGCCGCTTCTACGAGCTCTCCGGCTTCACCCGCGACGGCGCGCGGCGGGGCGCGCGCGTCGGCGCGGGCAGCCTGCCGGAGGTCCGCTACCGGCGCGCGCTGTAACGCCCCCTGCCAGCGCGCGCCGCAGCGCCCCGCGCCCGGCCCGAGCGCCGGAGCGCAGGCGTCGCTGCCGAGGAGCGGATCCCCGGCCGCTCGGGGGCGCCGAGCCGCTCAGGGAGCGGGCACGCAGATCCCGCCGCCGCAATCGGCGGTGCAGATCCACACGCCGCGCGCGGCGTCGCAGCCGCACACCGAGGGCGTGCAGCCCTCGTCGACGCAGGTCTGCCCCGCGGGGCAGCCCTGGCTCTTGCAGCCGGCGGGGCTCGGGCTGCGACACTCGGTCTCGTCGGGCACGCACGTCCCGCCGCCGCAATCGTCGGTGCAGGCCCACGATCCGGTCGCCGGGTCGCATCCGCAGCTCGACGGCGTGCAGCCCTCGTCGACGCAGGTCTGCCCCGCGGGGCAGCCCTGGGTCTTGCAGCCGACGGGGTTCCGGCCGCGACACTCGGTCTCGTCGGGCACGCACGTCCCGCCGCCGCAGTCCTCGGTGCAGAACCACGATCCGGTCGCCGGGTCGCATCCGCAGCTCGACGGCGTGCAACCCTCGTCGACGCAGGTCTGCCCCGCGGGGCAGCCCTGGGTCTTGCAGCCGACGGGGTTCGGGCCGCGACACTCGGTCTCGTCGGGCACGCACGTCCCGCCGCCGCAATCGTCGGTGCAGGCCCACGATCCGGTCGCCGGGTCGCATCCGCAGCTCGACGGCGTGCAGCCCTCGTCGACGCAGGTCTGCCCCGCGGGGAAGCCCTGGCTCTTGCAGCCGGCGGGGCTCGGGCCGCGACACTCGGTCTCGTCGGGCACGCACGTCCCGCCGCCGCAGTCCTCGGTGCAGAACCACGATCCGGTCGCCGGGTCGCATCCGCAGCTCGACGGCGTGCAACCCTCGTCGACGCAGGTCTGCCCCGCGGGGCAGCCCTGGGTCTTGCAGCCGACGGGGTTCGGGCCGCGACACTCGGTCTCGTCGGGCACGCACGTCCCGCCGCCGCAGTCCTCGGTGCAGAACCACGATCCGGTCGCCGGGTCGCATCCGCAGCTCGACGGCGTGCAACCCTCGTCGACGCAGGTCTGCCCCGCGGGGAAGCCCTGGCTCTTGCAGCCGGCGGGGCTCGGGCCGCGACACTCGGTCTCGTCGGGCACGCACGTCCCGCCGCCGCAGTCGTCGGTGCAGGCCCACGATCCGGTCGCCGGGTCGCAGCCGCAGCTCGACGGCGTGCAGCCCTCGTCGACGCAGCTCTGCCCCGCGGGGCAGCCCTGGGTCCTGCAGCCGGCGGGGCTCGGGCCGCGGCACTCGGCGCCAGCGCCGCTCGATGAGCTCGAGCCGTTGCCAGCGCCGCTCGATGAGCTCGCGCCGTTCCCAGCGCCGGAGTTGCTGGTGCTGTCGCTGCCGCCGTCGCCTCCTACGCCGCTGCCGAGAGAAGATATCCCGCACGCGGCGACGAGCAGCGAGAGCACCGACGAGCAACAGAGTGTGGATACGGTATTCAAGAGCCTCATAACAAAGCCTCCTGCCGTGTCAATCTCCGGGTCCGCTCCGCCGGATCACGGTTTGTTCGCGCGCGCCGATGCCGGCGGCCGACTCGACGCGATCGGCGTGCGGGCTGCCGGGGTGCGCTTCGAGGAAGCGCCGCGCCGCCGCTCGCGCGCCCGCGCGATCTCCCTGGCTCGCCAGCGCCTCGACGCGGATCGCCGCGGCCTCGTCGGCGAGCTGCGCGCCGGCGAACTCGCGCGCGTGGCGATCCAGCAGCGCCAGGGCGGCCGCCGGATCGCCGCTCCGCAGCGCGCGCCGCGCGGTGTCGAGCAACGCCAGCTCGGAGGCCAGCGTCGACGTGTTCCTTTCGGGCGCGCGCGGGCTGCTCGCGGCCGGAGCGGCTCTCGCCGACGCGGCTGGACCCGGGGCAGCTGGACCCGGGGCAGCCGAGCCCGGGGCGGCTGGCCCGGACAGGGGCGGGCCCTCGACCGCGCGCTCCTCCTCGACGCGCTGTGGCTCCGCCTCTGCCGCGCCGGAGGCCGGGGGCGGCGCGAGCGCTGCCGGCGCCTTGGCGGGCGGGTGTTCCGGTGCCGCCGGCGCGGCGGGCGCCTCCTGCGAGCGCCGCGCCGGCGCCGTGACGCCGGTCCATTGCACGACCCCGAGCGTGAGGACGCCCGCGAGCGCGCCGATCCCGAGCGCGCTCAAGATCCCGCCTCCGCTGGCCGCGCCCGCCACCTTCAGCGCGGCCCCCGCGGCCGCCCCGCCCGCGGCCGCCCCGCCCGCGGCCGCGGCCGCCCGCCCCAGGCGCCGCCCGCCCCGCCCGCGGCCGCGCTGCCGGTGGCTGCGCTCCCCGCGGCCGCCCCGCCCGAGCTCGCGGCCGCACCGCTCGCCCCCGCCTCGGCCGCGCTGCCCGCGAGCGTCGCGGCCGTCGCGACGCCGAGCGCGGCGAGCGTACGCCTCGTCAGGCCGCTCGGCGGGCTCTCGTCGAGCGCCGCGCGGAGGAGCGCCGTCTGCAGATCACCCTCCTTCTTGTCCAGGAGGCGCTCGGGATCGGTCATGGCGATTCTCCTCGGTGATGGGCCCGCGCCTCCAGCCGCTTCACGGCGGCCTGGAAGTGCTCGCGCGCGCGGCGAAGCCGGGACGCGACCGTGCCCGACGGGAGCTCGAGCAGCGCCGCGATGGCCGCCGTCGGCATCTGCTCCAGCTCGAACAGCACGAAGACGGCGCGCAGGTCGAGCGGCATCGTGTCGAGGATGGAGTCGAGCGTCGCACGGGCGCGCGCGCGATCCATCATCTCCTCGGGCCCCGGCGCCGGATCGGCGCGCTCGTGGGGCTCGTCCTCCAGGACCTCCCGGCGCCGCTGCTGCGTCCTCCGCGCGCGCGACGCGATCCGCAGCGCCGTGCTGAACAGGAACGCAGTCTCCCGGCCCGCTTCGATGTCCCCGAGCCTCCGGGCCGCCACCAGGAAGACCTGCTGCACCGCGTCCTCCGCGTCCGCGCGCGGCACGCCGAGCCGCACCAGCGAGCGCCAGACGAAGGCCGAGCGCTGCGTCACGAGCGCAGCGAGGCGCCCGGCCGCCGCCCGGCTCTCGGGTGGGACGGCGGCGGGGAGCTCCGCCAGGGTCAGCGCTTCACCACGGCTCACGCCTCGTGCAATCTCCGGATCCGGGCGGCCGGATCATCAAAACGACAGGCCGGCGCCGGCGTGCAGCGTCCAGGTGACCGCGGGCACCTCGTGGACGAGCTGCGCGGGGCTCTCGAACACGAACGAGCGCCGCACCAGCGGGAGCTGCGGGCCGCCTTGCAGGTCGGCGCGCACGCGCGCCCCGAGCGAGGCGGTCGCCCGCGCGAGGAGCCCGAGGCTGGCCCAGGGCACCGTGGCCTGCTTCGCCTCGGCGATCGCCTCGCCGACCCGCCCGGCGCCGCGGAGGAAGCCGCCCTCGGCGCCCACGCAGGGCGCGAGCGCGAGCCAGCGCGCCGGGCGGAAGAGGTCCGCGCAGGCGTCGAGCCGACCGATCCCGCGGGTGAAGCTGGCGCCGCCCGGCCCGACGTCGACGGCGCCCGTGGCGGCCAGCTCGATCGCGCCGCGAAGCGAGACGCCGACGCCCACATCGGCGCGCAGCTCGAGGAAGGGCCCCCCGCCGAGGAGGGCGAACGGGGTGACGCCGGACGCCGCGCTCGCGTGGAGGCCGAGCGTCCACCGGCGCTCGTCGGGCAGCGGCTGCCGCGGGGAGCCCGCGGACACACCGGCGGCCGGTGACGGCGGGCGGGCCGGCGCGGGCGCGGCGCGCGCGATCTGCGCCGGTGAGGCCGGGGGGGCGGCGGGCGGCGGCGCGGCGGCGCGGGGCGGGCTCGATGATCCCGGCGCTTCGCCGACGGCGGCCTCCGCCGCGCCGGCCGCGCGCGCCGCGCCGGCGCGGTCGGCTCAGGGCGGTGCACACGATCGCGCACCCGGCCGCGCCGACGTAGGCCACCTCCCCAGCCGCCTCGTCGCGCGACTCCGTCCGAGGCGAGTCGTGCCGGAAGTCGCCGCCCCGCCGGCGGTCGCCGCCCCGCCGGGCGCCGGATCCTCGGTCGAGCGCGGCTCAGCGGCCGGCGGCTGCGGATCCAGCGACGCGGTAGGGTCGACCCGGAGGGCCGTGATGAGCGCCAGGGCCGCGACGACCTCCGCGCACGTGGCGCCGCCGACCTCGCGCACGCGCGCCCCCTCCCCCGCGCCGAGGGTGATCCGGCCGCGGGTAGCGCCCGCGCTCCGGGTGATGCGCACGCGCACCTCGAGCGCCGCTTCGTCCGGCGCGGCGGCGCGGGCGCGGCTCGTGCGCGCGGTCAGCTCGCGCAGGAACACCCCGGGGCTGGGACAGCCCTCGTGCGCCTCGTAGGTGATGCGCAGGGGCTGGACCTCCGCCCGCGCGTCCGACCCGGCCAGGGCACCGGCGAGCACGGCGACGGCCACGAGACGGCGCGGGTGGAGCACGGCGCTCCCGGAACATCGCACGGCGGCGCAGCGTACACGAGCCGCCGTGCGTGGCTGCGCCGATCACACGCCGCCGCGAACGCCGCGCCGCCGCGCGCGGACGACGGCTCCCGAGAGCGGCGACGAGGCGGACGAGGGTCGTGGCGGGCGCCCCGTCGAGCGGGCCGTGACGGATACCCGCGCTTCGCCAAGGTGCCGCGGAACAGCGCGCGGGACACACCTTGCCACACCGGGCCGCTTTTTCTACCGTGGTGTGGGACGGCCCTACCAGCTCCACCAAAGCTTGAATTTCGACACCGGCGCGAGGGAGTCGGGCATGGCGCACAACTTTCACGACATCAACGGCTGGCTCATCGTCGGCATCGAGGGTCACAGCGGCTTTCACATCTTCCCGCCCGCGCCGATGTGGTTCTGGAAGCTGACGCTGCTCCACCCGTTCACGCTGGGGGACAGGCAGCACCCGACGGTGCTGTTCAACGGCGTCCCGTCGGTCACGCACCAGCATGAGCCGGTGTTCCTGTGGCCTCACCTCGGGATCATCCCCGATCCGCTCGACGCCCTGACGCCGCTCCACATCCTCTTCGGCTCTCACAAGTGCTGGCTGCCCCGGGGAGCCGTCGAGATCTGCGGCGAGAAGGCGACGTGTTGCGTGATCGGCGGCCCGGTGTCGCTCAACGCGGATTGCTGGGAGTACGGCAAGTGGCCCACGTCGCTCGTGCTGAACCCGGGGACGGTGCAGACGACGCCGACGTTCAGCGATTTCGCGCAAGGGGCGCTGACGCTGGCGATCGATCTGGTCCTGGATCTCGCCTTCGAGGTGGTGGCGAGGGCCGGCGGCGCGCTCCTCGCGAAGTTCGCGGGCGACCTGGTGAGGCCCCTGTTCCGGAAGGGCGATGATGTCGTCGGCGACGGGCTCCGCGCGGCGACGAAGAACGCCGACGAGGCGGGGCAGGAGGCGGCCGAGAAGGGCGCCAAGGACCTCGCCGACCAGGGCGCCTCCGCGCCGCCGCGGAGCAAGTGCACCGAGGCCGGCCATCCGGTGGATGTGACCTCGGGGCGCGTCGTCGACGCCAGGGTGGATCTCTCGCTCCCCGGCGCCATCGAGCTCTCCTGGGAGCGCCATTACTCCTCGGCGCGGGCCCTCGAGCGGACGTCGCTCGGCCGCGGCGGGTGGGCCCACAGCTTCGAGCAGCGCGTCGAGCGCGGCGAGCACCGGATCACGCTCCGCGACCAGGAGGGGCGCGGCGTCTATTTCAGGGCGGTGAAGCCGGGCGAGCGCGCCTTCCACCGGGGAGACCGCCTCACCCTGACCGCGCTCCCGGACGGCGCCTTCGCCGTTTACGATCACGAAAGCCGCCTGACCCGGCGCTTCGCGCCGGCGGAGCCCCGGGGGCCGGCGCTCCTGCGATCGATCGAGGACGCGTACGGCAACGCCATCGCGCTGGAGTACAGCGGGGCGAGGCTCCGCCGGGTGATCGACACCGCGGGCCGGGAGGTGCGGGTCAAGCTGACCCACGGCGGCCGCATCGCGCGCCTCGAGGTGTGGGCAGGCGACAGCCTCGAGCAATGGGTCGACTACGGCTATACGGCCATGGGCGAGCTCGCGAGCGCGACCGACGCGCTCGGGTACGCGGACCGCTACGCGTACGACGAGGACCACCGGATGGTGAAGACCACGCTGAAGAACGGCGTGAGCTTCCATTATGAGTACGATCCCGAGACCGGCTGGTGCAGGAGGACCTGGGGCGACGGCGGGATCCACGCGGTCGAGATCGTGCCCGATCTCGAGCGTCGCATCACGCGGCTGAGCGGCAATGACGAGCCGCGGATCCTCCACTGGAACGAGGACGGCCTTGTCGTGCGCGAGGAGACGCCGGACGGGATCCTGATCCGGACGTGCGCGTACGACGCGGACCTCTACCTCCTCGCCGAGGCAAACGGGGCGGGCGAGGCGATCCGGTACGAGTACGACGCGGCGTACAGCCTGACGGGCGTGCAGCACGACGGGTATCGGCTCGACATCCGCCTCGACCGCCTCGGGCGCGAGGTCGCCCGGCACGCCCCGGGACAGGTGACGATCCGGAGCGAGCGCGACGCCCTGGACAGGCTGATCGAGAGGACGGTCAGCGTCGGCCCCCCGGGCGGCGCGCTGTCCTCGGTGCTGGCCCAGCGATCCTGGCGCTACGACGAGAACGGGCTCGTGAACCGGCTGGACGACCGCCGGTGGGGCGCGACCGCGTTCGCGCACGACGCGATGGGCCAGCTCGTCGCCGCACAGCGGGGCGCCCGGCGCGAGGTCTTCGATTACGACGTCGCTGGCTCCCTGAGGAGGATGCTGGAGCGCTTCGAGCCGGCGCCGCAGGCGGAGCCGGCGGAGCAGGAGCCCTGGCAGATCGCCCCCGGCAACCGCCTGGTCCACACGGAGCGCGCGACGTACAGCCATGATCAGCGGGGCCGCCGCGTCCTCAAGCGCTCGGCGCGCAGCGGAGCCGACGGGCAGCCCGACGACACGACGGCCTACGTGTGGGACTGCCGCGATCAGCTGCGGGAGGTGAGGCTCCCGTCGGGCGCCCGGGTCGCGTTCACCTACGACGCCTTCGGGCGCCGGATCCGCAAGGAGGTGTTCGACGACGGCACGGACCTGCGCGAGGTCGTCGAGTTCGTCTGGGATGGCGACATGCTCGCGGCCGACATCCACGGCCAGCGCGGGACACGGACCTTCGTCCACGCCCCCGGGACGTTTCTTCCGCTCCTCCAGGCCGAGCAGGGGGAGGTGTTCTGTTACGTCACCGACCACGTGGGCACGCCGAGGGAGCTCATCGACGCCGCTGGCCGGGTGGCGTGGTCCGGCGCCTACTCGGCCTGGGGCGAGCTGCGGGAGACGTTCGTGGACAGCGAGCGCGCGGCCCGAGGCCGGACGGTGGAGCCGCCGTTCCGCCTGCTCGGGCAGTACAAGGACGAGGAGTCCGGCCTGCGCTACACGCGGTACCGCTACTTCGATCCGGAGGTGGCGCGGTGGTGCAGCCCGGATCCGCTGGGGATCTACGGCGGCAACGACCTGTACGGGTTCGGCGGAGCGCCCACGTGGTCCGTCGATCCGTTCGGGCTCAGCCACGATATCGACGTGAGGATCACGCTCGCGGACGGCACCGAGATCCCGGAGTTCCGCGTCACCAACGTCCCCGGGAACCGGCTCCTGGACAGCGAGGTCATGCTCGTCCAGCGGCTCACCGGGCGCACGGATCTCTCGGGCTCCACGATCCGGATCTTCGGCGAGTGGCACTCCTGCGCGAACTGCGTCAATGCGATGGACAACTTCAGACAGCTGCCCGAGAACCAGGGTATGGTCATCCAGTACACCGGCCTCGGGGCGGGCAGGGGCGGCCAGGGCATACCGGTGACGCTCTACCTGGGGCCGGATCCGGTGCCTTCCAACATGCTGGGAAGGGACGATTACAACGCCGAGCGCGACCGCAGGCAGCGGGCGGCGAGGCGGCGAGGCGGATGTGGTTGAGCTCGAGGGCCTCGACGCCGTCGACTGGGGAGCCCTCGAGACGCCCTGCGGGCCCGGCGACGTCATCCCGGAGATCCTGAGCGACCTGGCCTCTCCGGACGCCGAGCTGCGCGCGGACGCCTGGCTCGATCTGCTCGATCGGCTGGTGCACCAGGGGACCTTATGGCCGGCCGCGCTGGCGGTCGTCCCGTTCGTGATCCAGCTGCTGGGGGCTCCCGAGGTCCCGGACCGAGACCGGCTGCTGCTGCTCGTCCGGGAGCTCCTCTCGCCGGAGGGCGACCTCGGGACGCCCGCGCGCGAGCGCTCTCCGCTCGCCGACGCGGTCGGCGAGGCCGCGCGCGCCGGGGCCCCGCTCTACGTGCGGCACGCGCTCCACGGCGATCCGCGGCTCCGGGCCAGCGCGGCCTGCGTGCTCGCCGCCCTCCCCGGGCCGACCCTCGAGCACCGCGAGGCCGTCGAGCGCGCCGTCGAGGCGGCGGGGGAAGGCGCCCACGGGGCGAGCGCCGTCGTGGCCCTGGGGCTGATCGGCCGGCGGCTCGGGACCACGATCGACGCGCCGCGCTTCGAGGATCTCCTGCGCTCCCGGGATCCGCTGGTGCGCGGGAGCGCCGGCATCGCGCTCGCGCACGTGGCGCCGCAGGACATGCCGCCCGCGGCGCTCGAGGCGATCGGCGACGCGGCGGCGCTCGGTCCGCTCGCCCGGTGGGATTTCCCGTGGGGCGACGGGCACGTCGGCGCGTACGCGGCGCGGGTGCTCGGCCGGCTCGGCGACGCGCGGCCGGCGGAGGCGCTCTGCATCCTGCGCGCGGCCGTGGAGCGCCGGCTCGCCGCAGGGCAGCGGCTCTTGCCGCGCGTGCGCGGCGAGCCCGTCGAGCCGCCCGCGCCGCACCGCGCGTCGCTGGCCGCCCTGCTCACCGCGCTGTTCGACGTCGCGTTCCGGCACTACGAGGGGCGCGAGCACGACGAGGTGCTGCCCGAGGAGCTCTCGGCGCCGCAGCGCGCGACCCTCGAGCTGCTGGTCGCCGAGGGGGCGCTCGAGGCGCTCGCGCGGGAAGCGTCCTCGATGCTGGCCCGGCGGGGGTTATGGCTGCCGCAGGACGGCGCGCGGTTCCTCGGGCTATCGCCGCCGGGGCCGCTCGACGCGCGGCTGACGATGCGGGTCGCCGGCGCGACCCGCGACTGGCCGACCTGGAAGTGGCTCCGGGCGCTCCGCCGCGGGCAGGTGGACGAGGCGGCGCTGCTGGAGGCGCTCCACGGCCAGCGCTCTCCGGAGCAGATCTTCCGGCTCTGCCTCGACATCGTCTCGGGCGCCTATGCTCCCCTCGCCTTCCCCACCTTGCTCGCGGACCGCGGTCCTGGGCTGTTGCTGCGGCTCGTCGAGCCGGTGCGCCGCGCGCTGACGGCGTGCCTGCGCGAGCGCGCCGAGCAGCTGCTGGAGATCGGGCGGTCCTCCAGCCCGAACGCGCAGGAGTGCCTCCTCGTGATGCTCCCGATGCTGCGCACGCTGCGCGAGCGCGGCGAGGAGGTCGACCCCCGGTACGATCCGCTGATCGCGAGGTCGCTCTCGCCCCTGGTCCTCGATCTCGGCCGGGAGATGCTCGGCCTGCTCCCCCGGGATCGCAGGGGGCCGTTCGAGCGCGCGCTCGCGCGGATCCGGGGCGGCTAGGCGAAGCGCACGACGATGCTGCTGTAGCCGCCCCGCGGGTCGTGCTCGGAGGTGACCTTGCCCCAGGGGTACTCGTACGGCGGCGCGCCGAGCATCGACTCCAGCCACGCGTCGTGGTTCGCCTTGCGCTCGGCCTCCTCCTTCTCGGACCAGTCGTTCCAGAAGGCCTTCGACTCCGCGCCCACCTCGAAGAGCTCGACCGACGCGAGCTTGCCGCTGAGGAAGTGCAGCGTGATCCGGAAGGTGCGAAAGCCGATGCGCTGGCGCGCCGTCCGGTAACCGCTCCGCGGCTGCGCCTGGCTCAGGGCGTTGGCCGACCGCGCGAGCGGCGACGACAAAAACTGCGCTTCCGAGTACGAGGGGCCGATGCGGAGCCCGGACGCGAGCTCGATCTCGCCTGTCTGCCGATGGATCATCCAATCCTCCGACCGCTCGGGGCAGCATACACCACAGCTCCCGGCGCCGTAGGGCCCGCCGCGCCACCCGGCGACCGGACTCGGCCGTTCCTCGAGCGCGAGCGACTCCGCCTCTCCTCGGGTAGGTGCTCGCCGGAGACTCGCCCCCTGCCAGACCCCCGCCGCTCCGCGGGAGATCGCGAGATCCGCCGCGCATTTCGCGCACTGCGACCGTCGCCGCACCTGTCCCCCGGTGTCGACACGACGCCCACGCTGTCGCCGCGACCCGCGACGTGCGCTTTTACCAGGGGCGTAAAGCTGCGCAGGCAACGCGGCTTTTCTCACTTGTGATGAGCAGAGACCCGGTAATATCGGCCACGGTTCGCGCCGCCCCATCCGAGGTCATTCGAGGTCTTCTTGCCGCGCTGCCCATCCTGCCATCGCCGACTCGCAGCCCTCGCCCCCTGCCCAGCGGACGGCGCCCTGGCGCCGCTCCGCGCCGCGCCCGTCGAGCTCGGCGCCGAGACGCCGCCGTCGCTCGCGGGCTTCCTCATCAGCCCGCCGCTCGCGGCGGGCGCGTTCTCGATCGTCTGGGACGCGACCCGGCTGGAGGACGGCGCGCCCGCCGTGCTCAAGGTCAGCAGGGCCCACTCGCTCCTCGCGCGCGAGCGCTTCCGCTGCGAGGCGTGGGCGCTCGAGCAGCTCGGCCCCCCGGTCTCGCCGCGCCTGCTCCAGAACGGCGTGCTCGAGGACGGCCGCGCGTACATCGCCATGGAGCGGCTCGAGGGCGAGACGCTGGCCGCCCGCCTCGAGGGCCTGCCCGCCGCGCTCGACCTGCGCGCCGCGCTCGACGTCGCGCTCGCCGTGCTGAGCTGCCTCCAGGTCGTGCACGAGCGCGGCCTGGTCCACCTGGACCTCGCGCCCGAGCACGTCTTCCTCGAGACCGGCGGCGGCGTGCGGCTCCTCGACTTCGGCCTCGCGCAGCGCGATCGCGGCGTCGTCTGCCACCCGGCGGACAGCGCGCTGACCACGCTGGGCGCCATGCTCGGCGCGCCCGAGTACGCGTCGCCCGAGCGGCTCCGGGCCGAGCCGATCGACGGGCGCGCGGACCTCTACGCGTTCGGCGCGCTCCTCTTCGAGCTGCTCACGCTGCGCCCGCCGTTCGCCGGCGATCGCGAGCACGTCGCGCAGGGGCACCTCGGCGGGCGGCCCCCGCGGCCGAGCGAGCTCGCCCCGGCCGCCGCCCCCGTCCCCCCGGCCGTCGAGGCGCTCGTCCTCGCCTGCCTCGCCAAGGAGCGGGCGCTCCGCCCCCGCGACGCCGCCGGCCTGCGGGCCGCGCTCGCGTCGGCGGGCGCCGCCGGCGCCGCGGAGGTCGCGAGGGACGACGCCGCGAGCTCCGCGGACCGGCACGACACCGTGGTGCTCGCCCTGGAGGCCCGCGGCGCCGAGGCCGAGGTCCGCGCCGCCGTGGCCCGGCACGAGGGGCACCTCGCGCGGCAGCGCGGCTACCGCTTCGTCGCGATCTTCCCCGGGCCGAAGGAGGCCGCGGCCGAGCGCGCGCTGCTCGCGGGGCGGGAGATCGTCGCGTCGGTCGGCGCGCCGCTCGCGATCCACGTCGCGCCGCTGAAGCTCCGGCGCGAGGCCGACGGGGGCCTGGCCGCCACCGGGCTCGCCGTGGAGCGACCCGAGGCGTGGCTCCCCGCGGATCCGTGGCGCGGGATCGCGCTCAGCGCCGAGCTCGTCACCGCCCACCCCGGCTTCGACGTCGCCGCGGCGAGCGAGGACGGCCGCTACTTCTTCGCGCAGGAGGCGCCGCTGTCCGCGGGCGACCGCGACGCCGCGCGCGCCGCGCCGCCGCTGCCGCTCGTCGGGCGCAGCGACCCCCTGAGCGCCCTCGAGGAGAGCCGCGAGCGCGCGCTCGCGGGCCTCGGGCCCGGCCTCTGCGCCCTCGTCGGCGAGCGCGGCCTCGGCAAGTCGCGGCTCGCCGAGGAGGTCGCCGCGAGCAGCCGGCGCGCGCACCCCGGCGCGCTGGTGATCGCGCTGCGCGCCGAGCCGGAGCACCCCGGGCGCGCCGCCGGGGGCCGGCCCG
Source organism: Sorangium cellulosum So0157-2 (assembly GCF_000418325.1). Taxonomy (GTDB): domain Bacteria; phylum Myxococcota_A; class Polyangia; order Polyangiales; family Polyangiaceae; genus Sorangium; species Sorangium cellulosum_D. The sequence goes on along the minus strand of NC_021658.1, from coordinate 3,798,002 downwards.
GCCAGGCCGCGGCCGCCCTGCTCGCCGGGGTGCTCGGCGCGGAGGGCGGCGCGCTCGCCGCGCCCCGCGATCCGCGCGCGCTCTGCGTCGAGCGGCTCGGCGAGGCGCTCGGCGGCGACGTGTGGCCCGCCGTGGCCGCCTTCCTCGGCTGGCCCGACGGCGCGCGCCTCGCGGAAGAACCGCCGCCGGCGCGCCGCGGCAGCGTGATCCGCGCGATCGCCGAGGGGCTGCGCCGCCGGGCGGCGGAGCGCCCCGTCGTCGTGATCGTCGACGACGCGCACCTCGCCGACGGCGCCGCGCTCGACGCGCTCGACCTGGCGACGCGGCGCGAGGCGGATCTCCCGCTCTGGGTGCTCCTCGCCGGCGCGCCGGAGCTCGCGGCGCGGCGCCACGCGCTGAGCGCCCGCGACCACGCGCGCGACCGGGTCGCGCTCTCGCCGCTCGACGACGCCGCCGGGCTCCTCCTCTGCGCCGAGCTCCTCCGGCCCGCGGAGCACCCGCCCAGCGCCGCCCTCCGCCGCCTCTGCGCGTGGGCCGGCTACAACCCCCGCTGCCTCGTGGAGCTCACCCGGGCGATCAAGCGCGCGGGCCTCGTGCGGCTGCGCGCGCGGTCGAGCAGCTACCAGCTCGCGACCGCCGAGCTCGACAAGCTCCCGCCGTCGGTCGCGTGGCAGTGGTTCGCGGCGCGGCAGCTCGAGGCGCTCCCGCCGGAGCTCGGCGCGAGCGCGAGGCTCTGCGCCGTGCTCGGGTTCGAGCTCTCGGAGGACGTGGCCGCGGGCGTGCAGCGGGCGCTCGAGCTCGAGGGCGAGGGCGAGGGCGAGGGCGCGGCGGCCGCGCGCGGCGACGGCATCGACGTCCCGAGCGGCCTGCGCGCGCTCGCCGCGCGGGGGATCCTCGTCCCCCGCGGCGCGCAGGACGCCGCGCGCGAGGGCCCCCCGCGCGGGGGCGCCCGCTACGCCTTCCGGAGCGCGCTCTTGCAGGAGGCGATCTACGCGCTGCTCACCGAGGAGCAGCGCGCGGGGATGCACCGGCACGCGCTCGCCGTCTGGGAGCGCCTGGCCGAGGGCCAGCCGAGGGCGCCGGACCTGCTCGAGCCGATCGCGCGGCACGCCGCGGCCGCGGGCGCGCGCGCCCGCGCGGCGCACGCCTACCTGCTCCTCGGCGACATGCACCGCGACCGGCACAACAACGCCGTGGCGGAGGGCCACTACTCGTCCGCGCTCCTCTGGGCCGACGGCGACGACCAGCGCCAGCGGTACCTCGCGCTGCTCGGCCGCGCGCGCGTGCGCTACCGCGTCCTGCGCACCGGCGAGGCGCTCGACGATCTGCGCTCGGCGGGCGCGCTCGCCCGCACCATGAAGGACCCGCGGATGATCGCGGAGGCGCTGCTCGAGGAGGCGACCGCGCTCGACTGGGCCGGCGCCTGGGAGGAGTCGGCGGCGCGGGTCGAGGAGGTGATCCCGCTGCTCGACGTCCGCGAGGGTCACGCCGACGCCGGGCTCGCCGCGCGCTTCGAGGTCGCGGCCGGCCGCTCGTCGTACCGCAAGGGCAACCTGGAGGACGCCCTGGAGCGGCTGACGCTCGGCGTGGAGCGGGTGCGCGAGGCCGACCACGACACGCACGTGATCGGGCTGACGCTGCTCGCGTGCGTGCTCGTGCGGTGCGGCCACCTCGACGAGGCGGAGCAGCGCTTCGACGAGGCCGTGCGCGCCTGCGAGGCGCGGGGCGACCGGGTCCACCTCGGCGCGGCGCTGGTCCGGCGCGCGGAGCTCTGGCCGGCGCTCGACGCGCCGGATCGCGGGATCGCCGACCTCAGGCGCGCGGTCCAGCTCGCCCGTGAGGAGGCCAACGCCTGGGCGGAGCGCGAGGCGACGATCAAGCTGGCGGAGCAGCTCTACCTCTGGGGGCGCGAGGACGAGGCGCTGCCGCTCGTGCGGCAGGTGCGCTCGCTGGACGAGCAGTTCAAGGACCGGCCGGTCTACAGCAGCGCGCTCCTGCTCGCGCGGATCCACGCGATGCGCGACGAGCACGCGGACGCGAGCCGGCAGCTCCGGTGGCTCCGGGCGCAGGGCGCGGTCGCGGACCTGCCGCCCTATGCGCAGGCGCTGCTCGGCGTGATGCAGCTCGCCGTGAAGGACCCGAGGAACAGCATGGAGAGCGCGCGCACGCGGGCGGCGTTCCGCGAGGAGGGCGAGCCCTCGGGCGAGGTCGGAAGCGGCCTGAGCGCCGACCAGCGGGTCGAGCTGCTCTACTGGCGCGCGCGGGCCCTGCTCGACGCCGGCCGGCCCGAGGACGTGGCGCTGCTGCTCGCGCGCATCGCGCCGCTGCTCGCCGAGAGCAGGGCCTGGCGCCCGCGGTTCGCGAAGCTCCGGGCGGGGTACGGGCAGCTCGCGGGGTAGCCCGCGGGCTCACCTCGGGTCGATGCGGAACACCTCCCCGGTGAGCATCACCACGTACAGCTCGCCGGCGGCGTCCTCGCCGAACGAGGCCGCCGGCAGGCTCGACGCGAGGTCCCCCGTGATCTCCATGTGATCCCGCACGGCGCTGCCGTCCCACCGCAGCGTCCAGAAGCGGTGTGTCCCGTAGTCGCCGTAAACGTACCTCCCCTGGAGGCACGGGATCGCCGAGCCGCGGTAGACGTAGCCGCCCGTGATCGAGCCGCCCTCACCGCTCGAGTGGCTGTGCTCCACGGCGGGCGCCACGCCGGCGCGGGAGCACCCGGAAGCGACGCAGTGGTCGCCCTCCATCGTCGGCCAACCGTAGTTGCGCCGGCCGGTGCGGGCCGGCTCGATGTTGAGCTCCTCCCAGGCGTTCTGCCCCACGTCGGCGATGTAGAGGTCTCCCGTGCGCCGGTCGAAGCTGAAGCGCCACGGATTGCGCAGGCCGTAGTCCCACACGAGCGGGTTCACGCCAGCGCCGGAGAGGTTGCCGGACGGCCCGAGCCCGGTATTCACGTCGATCCTCAGGATCTTGCCGAGGGGCGACGAGAGGTCCTTGGCCGGAGAGGTCGAGTACGGCGTCACGGCCGAATCGCCGACCGACGCGTAGAGATAGCCGTCGGGCCCGAACGCGAGCGTGCCGCCCGCGTGGTTCCAGCCGCCGTGCTTCGCGTCGAGGAGCGTCCGGACAGGCACGCTCCCGGCCGAGGTGTCGGCGACATCGGGGTTCGTGGCGGAGCGGCGGAACTCGGCGATCGTGACGTTGCCCCTGGGCGCCGCGGTGTAGAAGAGCCAGAACCGTCCGTTGCTCGCGTAGCTCGGGTGGAACGCCATCCCGAGCAGCCCGCCTTCCGCGGTCGGGCTCGGCGTGCACACGAGCGGGCGCGCGCTCGCCGGACGCGACGGCGGGCACGAGGTCCCGCCCCGGATGTCGAGGAACGGCGTGGCCAGGAGGACACCGTTCTTGATGAGGCGGACGACCCCGTCCTTTTCGAGGACGAACATCCTCGAGGTGTCGCCCGGCGGGCTCGTGAGGAAGAGCGGCGCTTCCAGGCCCGACGCGACCTGCGTGAGCTTCAGCCGCGGCACCCCGGCGCACGCGGGGCCGGCGCCGCCGCTCCCGCCGGCGCCGCTGCCGCTGCTCGCGCCCGCGCCCGCGCTCCCGCCGCCCGCGCCGCTGGCGCTCGCGCTGCCGCTGGCCGCGCTGCTGGCGCTCGCGCTGCTGGCGCTCGCGCTGCTGGCGCTCGCGCTGCTGGCGCTCGCGCTGCTGGCGCTCGCGCTGCCGCTGGCCGCGCTGCTGGCGCTCGCGCTGCTGGCGCTCGCGCTGCTGGCGCTCGCGCTGCTGGCGCTCGCGCTGCTGGCGCTCGCGCTGCTGGCGCTCGCGCTGCTGGCGCTCGCGCTGCTGGCGCTCGCGCTGCTTCCGCCGCTCGCCGCCCCGGCCGGCGGCCGCACGTCCTCGATCCACGCGCTCACCGCCGCGAGCCCCGCCGCGTCGGCGACCTCCGATCCGATCGGCGGCATCTGCGCCCTGGAGCCGCGGTGCGCCATCCGGCGCACCACCGCGCTCGACTCCGGGTCTCCCGCCGTGATCCGGTGGACCACGCCGGTCTCCCAGAAGCTGGGCCTCACGCCCACGCCCGTCGTGTACGTGTCGGTGCTCTCCACCGTGGTGTCCGCCGCGAGCAGGCGAGTCCGCAGGGTCGCGACGCCGGTGTCGTTGTGGCAATTGCCGCAGTTCGCGTGGAGATAGCCGAGCGCCGCGGCCGCCGTGGCGTCGCCCGGCGGGCGGAGCCCTCCCGGCATCGGCACGGTGAGCCACCCGGCGTTGCTCAGCGACCGGATCGTCTCCCCCGTCCCCGCATGGCTCAATTGCAGCGCGCTGAAGCCGAGGATGCGCTCCGGGAGCTTGCCGTGGCACTCCCAGCAGTCCTCGGTCCGCGGGATATCGTGCTTGGTCCCGCGGGCGTCCTCGACGCCGTCCTCGACAAGGAACGCGTCGCTCCCCGACGGATCCCACGCATAGGCGGCGAACACCCAGTCGTCGATCCCCGGCCCGAACCGGTGGATGAGCCGCGTCTCCGCGGCCACGCCCTCGGCGCGGAACTCCTTCCAGAAGCGCGTCCCCACCGGCAGCGACCAGTGATCCATGTCGCTCGTGTCGATCGTCGAGCAGCGCGGCAGGTACACGAAGCGCCGCTTGGCCGCCCCGTCCGACCAGAGCTCGTAGGCAGGGCGGAACTCGCGCGTGTTCGCCGCGCGCGACCGGGTCGCGATGTCGGCGTAGAGCCCGGTCTCGGAGAGCCGATCGGGCGGCACCGGATCCGGCGGGAGCGCGGCCGGATCCGCGCAGGGCTCGCCCGCCGAGCTCGCCCCGCCGGTCGAGCTCGACGTCGCGACGCTCGACGCGGCGGTGCTCGCGGCGCCCGTCGTCACGCCCGTGCAGGGCGCGCAGTGCGGCCCGCCGCAGTCGACGCCCGCCTCGAGGCCGTTCATCACGCCGTCCGAGCAGGTCACGTAACAGACGTCGAGCCGGGGGCGCTCCTCCGCGCGGTCGATCTCGCTGCTCCTCAGGCTGGTGGAGCGCGCCGGCGCCTCGTCGAGGAGCACGCCGTGGTTCGGCGCGGTCCCGAGCACCCACGCCTGGACGAGCGACGACACGTCCGCCGCGCGGGGCCCGACGCCCGCCTCCGCCGCGATCGTCGCCGCGCTCTCCCGCTCGAAGCCGCCGTCGCCGAAGGTCCGCCACGCGACGGTGCGCTCCTCCCACGGGATCATGACGCGGTGTACGCCGATCGCGCTGCTATCGACCTTGTACGTCTGATGAACGATCATCGAGGCAGAGACGACCGTCGCCCCCGTGGGCACGGGAGAGAGGTCGAACTGCACGACGGACCGGCGGCGGCCGGCGCTCCCGGCGGCTCCCGTCGAGAGGTTCGGAGAGGCCGAGTCGCTCCACGCCGGAGCGTTTTGCCACAGTGTCGCATCTCTCACCGTGCCTAGCCCTCCACGCTGGCCACGCTGAATCGAGACGCACACCACGGCTTCGCTCGAGAGCGCCGCGCGCGCCGCGCCGAGGCCGAGGCCGAGACTGAGACCGAGAGCAGGCGAATCGCCGAGGTCGCCCTCCCCGACGTCGTCGACACCGCCGGTACCATGCGCGATGTCTCGCTCCGCGCCGGGCCCGGTGCTACAATTGACGGTCGCGACGGCGGCGCCGGCGAGGACGCCGCGCATCATGAGGGAGTGAGCGCGCGATCTCGCCGCCTCGCGGCGAGATCGGCAGTCGGATGGCCCGGGCAGCCCGGGCGCGAGGGGTCGTTTCATACGGCAAGAACCTCCTTGTGGGGTTGCCCGACGAGATCTCTCCCGCAGGTGACGGCGTCTGTGCGCGAGGCGCGCGGTGGCCCGGCCGGATCCACGGACACACCTCACCATCGGTGGGCGCCGAGATCGAATCAACGAGCGTGCCACTCGGCTCGCTCGGCTCGGTTCGGCTCGTCTCGGCCAGACGCCGCGCAGCGCAGCGCACCGCGTCGCACCACGTGGGGCGCGGTGCTCGCCGGCCTGCGATGCACATCACCCCCGTCGGTCGCGGTTGGATTCCGCGCGAGGGCCGCGTAGAATTACAGATTGTGTCATCCCCCGAACCGACGCAGAGCGCTTCGCTATTCCTCTGCATCACCTTCTTTCCGAGCGAGCGCCTGGCGACGGCGGTGCTGCGGCTGGTGTCCAGCTTCTGCGGCGCGGTGCTGGACGACGCGAACGTGAGCTCGCGGTTTTACATGGCCGCGCACGAGCTCGCCGAGAACATCACCAAATATTCCACCGGCCCTCGCGTCAGCCTCGAGCTCGCGCTGGAGGAGGACGAGCGCTCGCACATCATGAAGATCCGCGCGCGCAACGAGGCGTCCCCGGAGCGCCTGCGGGAGGTCGAGAAGCGCCTGCTCGATCTGAAGACCGCCATCGATCCGCTGAAGCACTACGACGAGCTCATCACGGAGACAGCGATGGTCGAGGGCGTCTCCGGCCTGGGCCTCGCGCGCGTCCGCGCCGAGGGAGGGCTCGACGTCGACTACAAGATCGAGGGCAACGAGCTCACGATCATCGCGCACGCGCCGCTCGAGCGGTGGAGGCCCAATGAACAGCTTAAGGGTTGAGCCCGTCGTCGCCGAGAGCTTCGGCATCGAGCCGACGCTCGCCGGCGATCGGCTCAGCATCAAGCTCACGGGGACGGGCGACATGGCGGCGGCCGGGCCGCTCGCCAGCTATTGCAACGAGGTCCAGCTCGAGGTGAAGCGCCTCTCGCTGACCACCGTCGAGTTCGACATACGCGCCTTGTACTTCCTGAACTCGAGCTGCCTGAAGGCGTTCATCGCCTTCATCTGCGGCATCTCCGCGCAGGGGCTCGGGTGCGAGATCAAGTTCCTCACGGACGCGAGGCTCGGGTGGCAGCGGCGCAGCCTCGCGGCCCTCCAGCGCATGTCCCCGAGCCTCGTGTCCATCGACGAGGCGTGAGCGGGGAGCGACGGCGCATGGCGGCGAAGCGGCCCACGATCGCCCTCCTGACCGACTATCTCTGCGGCGAGTACCAGTCGGAGGCGCGCTTCGGGGTCGAGCGCGCCGCCGAGGCGCACGACGTCAACCTCGTCATCGTCTTCGGGGAGACGCGCGCCCGCCGGGGCTACTCCCTCCTGGACGCCCGGGGCAGCATCTACTCGCTCGTCGGCGCGGAGACGGTCGACGGGGCGGTGATCATGTCGTCGGCGCTCACGAACCCCCTCGGCGCCGACGGCATGCACGAGTTCTGCCGATCGTACGCGCCCCTGCCCGTCTGCAGCGTGGGGGTCGCGCTGGAGGGCATCCCGAGCGTCGTCGTCGACAACGCGCTCGGGGGGGAGGTGGCGGTCGCGCACCTGGTCGACGACCACGCGCGCCAGCGCGTCGCGTACATCAGCGGGCCGCCCAGCAACGCGGAGGCGAAGCTGCGCACCGGGGCGTACCGGAGGGCCCTCGAGGCGCGCGCGCTCCCCTACGACGAGCGCCTCCTCGTGGTCGGCGATTTCCTGATCGACGGCGGTCGCCGCGCGATGCGCGAGCTCCTCGCGCGCGGGGTCCGCTTCGACGCGGTCATCGCCGGCAACGACAACATGGCCCTCGGCGCGATGGACACGCTGAAGGCGCACGGCATCGGCGTCCCCGGCGACGTCCTCGTGTGCGGGTTCGACGACGTCGCCGTGTCGCGCGTCGCGCGGCCGTCCCTGACGACCATCCGCCAGCCGATCAAGGAGCTCGGGGCGCTCGCGGTCGAGACGGTCCTGCGCCAGCTCGCCGGCGAGCGGGCGCCGGAGTGCAGCCTCCTCCCGGTCGAGCTCACGCGGCGCGAGTCGTGCGGCTGCGGCTACTACGCCGCCCTCCCGCGCGCGTCCGCCGAGGCGCCGTCGCGCCGCGCGCCGCGCTCCATCGCCGAGCAGCGGGAGGACCTCGCGCGCGCCCTCGAGCGGACGGCGACCGCCTCGGCCCCGTCGCTGAGGGACTGGCCCCGCGCGCTGCTCTCGGCGCTCGAGGAGGAGCTCGCCGGGCAGGAGGGCCGCTTCCTGCGGGCGCTCCAGGACCTGCTCGACGCGGCGGGGCGCGAGGGCGTCGCGCTCGATCAGCTCCAGGGCGCGATCACGCTGCTCCGCGCGCGCGTCCGCCGGGCGCCCGGCGTCGCCGAGGACGACCTCGAGCGGCTCTGGCACACCGCGCGCGTCCTGATCGGCCACGCCTCCGTGCGCGCCGAGGGCGAGAAGCGGCTGCGCCTGGAGATCGCCTCGATCGACCTGAGCTGGACCGGCATGAGCTTCTCGACGAGCCTGAGCATGCCCACGCTCCGCCGCACGCTCGCCGCGGAGCTGCCCAGGCTCGACCTCAGGCACGTCGCCGTCTCGCTCTACGACGACCCGCAGCGCGCCACGTTGCGGTCGCTCTTCCTGATGGAGAACAGCCGCGAGGTGGAGCCGCCGCCCGCGAGCTTCGCGTCCTCGAGCCTCGCGCCGCCCGGGTTCCTGAGCTCCGCCGAGCGATGGAGCGTCATCGCGATGCCGATCACGTTCGGCGAGGCGGAGCACTTCGGCATCGCGCTCGTCAACGGCGGCGCGAACGAGGTCGTCTACGACGCCGTGCGCCTCCAGATCGGCTCGGCGATGAAGGCGGTCATGATGCACCGCGAGATCGTCCGGCAGGTGGAGATCCGCGAGCGGCTGGAGCAGGAGCGGGTCCGGCAGGAGAGCGTCGTCGCGGAGCGCATCCAGACCACGCTCGTCCCGCCGCGGCTGCACGTCGAGGGGCTCGAGCTCTGCGCGGCGATGAGGCCGGCCGCCGAGGTCGGCGGCGACTACTACGACGTGATCGCCACGCCGGAGGGCGGGTGGCTCGGCATCGGCGACGTCGCGGGGCACGGGCTCGTGGCGGGCCTCATCATGCTGATGATCCAGAGCATGGTCGCGTGCATGGCGCGCAGGGACCCGACGGCCAGCCCGGGCGAGCTCATCTCGGCGCTCAACCGGGCGATCCACGAGAACATCCGGGATCGCTTGAAGCGCGACGAGCACGCGACCCTGCTCCTGCTCCGCTACGAGCGCAGCGGGCGGGTGACGTTCGCCGGCGCGCACGACGACCTCGTCGTGTGCCGCGCGGGCACGCGGCGGTGCGAGTGCGTCGCGAGCTCCGGCGTGTGGATCGGCGTCCTGCCGTCGGTCGACGCGATGACCCAGGACGCCGAGCTCCTCCTCGAGGACGGCGACCTCCTCGTGCTCTACACCGACGGGGTGACGGAGGCGCGGAACGCGCAGCAGGAGCAGTTCGGGCTGGAGCGGCTCTGCGCCGCCGTCGAGGCCTCCCAGGACGCGCCCGTCGACGTCATCCGCGACCGCCTCCTGAGGGACGTCGAGAGCTGGTGCTCGAGCCAGGACGACGACATCACGCTCCTCGTGGCGCGGCACCGCGCGCCGCCGGGCGCCGCGTAGAGCGCCGAGCAGGTAGAAAGCCAGCGAACTTCAACAAGTTCCGGCACCCGCCGGCTCCGCCGAGGAGCACGCTGGAAGAGCACGGCACGCCGCGAGCGGAGAGACCGCAAGGGCGCAAGGGACGCAATGGGATAGAGATAGAATTGTATTCTTCTCTTCCCCTTGCATCCCTTGCGTTCCTTGCGGTCCTCTTCGAGTCGACGGCCGCCGCCGGATGTGGTGAAATCCGCCGTATTCCCTTGAGCAGCCCGCCCCGGTGCCGGGCGCCGGGCCGCCGCGCGAAGGCGCCGCGGTGGACAGCGCTCGGCGCGGCGAGACGGTACGGGGCGGCCCAACCATGGAACGAGGTACCCTCATGAGCCGCGCTTCCTTCGCGAAGCCCCGGATGCCGATGACCGGGGAGGAGTTTCTGGCGAGCCTGCGCGACGAGCGCGAAGTCTGGGTCTACGGCGAGCGCGTCCGCGACGTGACCGCGCACCCGGCGTTTCGCAACGTCGCGCGCATCCTGGCCCGACTCTATGACGCCTTGCACGACCCGGACACACAGCCGGTCCTGACGGCGCCGACGGACACCGGCTCAGGTGGGCACACACACAAGTTCTTCCGATCGCCGAGGAGCGTGGACGATCTGCGGGGAGCCCGGGACGCCATCGCTGCGTGGGCGCGCATGTCGTATGGATGGCTCGGCCGTAGCCCAGACTACAAGTCGAGCTTCCTCGCCACGCTCGAGTCCAACGCCGAGTTCTATGCTCCCTACGAGGCGAACGCGCGGCGCTGGTACCGGGAGGCCCAGGAGCAGGTCCTGTTCTTCAACCATGCCATCGTGAACCCGCCCATCAACCGCGGGCTGCCTCCCCACGAGTCGCGCGACGTCTTCGTCCACGTCGAGAAGGAGACCGATCGCGGGATCGTCGTGAGCGGCGCCAAGGTGGTGGCGACGGGCTCTGCCCTCACCAACTACACGTTCATCAGCCAGTACGCGACGCTGCCCATCCAGGACGAGGGGCTCGCCCTGGCCTTCATCGTGCCGACGGGCGCCCGCGGGGTGAAGCTGCTCTGCCGGCCCTCGTACGCGATGACGGCCGGCGTCATGGGGAGCCCGTTCGATTACCCGCTCTCCAGCCGCTTCGACGAGAACGACGCGATCCTGGTGCTCGAGGACGTCCTCGTGCCCTGGGAGGACGTCCTCATCTACCGCGACATCGAGCGGGCGCAGCAGTTCCTGCCGCGCTCGGGCTTCGCCCCCCGCGCCTTCTTTCATGGATGCGTCCGCCTCTCGGTGAAGCTCGAGTTCATCGCCGGGCTCCTGCTCCGGGGCGTCGAGGTCATGGGCAACAAGGACTTTCGCGGCGTCCAGGCGGAGGTGGGCGAGGTCATCGCCTGGCGCAACGTCTTCTCGGGCCTGGCCGACGCCATGGTCCACGCCCCGACGCCGTGGAAGGACGGCACGGTGCTGCCCAACGCGGAGTACGCCATGACCTACCGGGCCCTCGCTCCCTCGATCTACCCGCGGATCAAGGGGATCCTCGAGAAGGTCCTGGCCAGCTCCCTCGTGTACGTGCCGTCGCACGCGATCGACTTCGACGTCCCCGAGCTCCGCCGGCACCTCGATCGGATCGCCCGCGGCTCGGACGGCAGCTCCGCGCTGGAGCGCGCCAAGCTGATGAAGCTGACGTGGGACGCCGTGGGCACCGAGTTCGGCGGGCGGCACGAGCTCTACGAGCGGAGCTACGGCGGCAACGAGGAGAACTGCCTGGTGGAGCTCTTGCACACCGCCGCCGCCGCCGGCGCCACCGAGCGCTGTAAGGAGCTCGTGGCCCGGTGCATGGCCGACTACGACGAGAAGGGGTGGACCGCGCCGGACCTGATCGACGCGAAGGACATCAGCCTCATCGGCGGCCGCGCCGGGGCGCGGTGATCACCGGGGCGCGGGGCCCGGCCGCGCGGCCGCCCGCGCCTCCGAGAGGGCGCGGTGCACCGCGGCGACGAACGCCGGCGGGAAGAGCTCGGGGTCGGTGAACCACGACGCAACGCTGGCGACCGCGCTCCGGATGCCGGAGCGCTCGTCCGCGACCGCCCCGGCGAGCAGCCACCCGGTCCCGAGGGCGAGCCGCGTCGGCGGCAGCCCCGCGTCGCGCGCGAACGACCTGGCGATCGCGCGGCAGACGTCGTCGGGCAGGTGCGCGCGCCGGACCTCGCGCAGCAGCTCGGCCGCCTCCAGGAGGCGCTCGTAGGACGCGGCGCGCCGGGGGATCGCGCGGCAGAGCGTGCGGTGGAGGACCCGGAGGTGCTGCTCCAGGAGCACGCTCGGCATGCCGCGGTTGGAGAGCAGGCCCGCGAGCCAGCGGATCTGGCGCTCCACGACCGGGCGCGTGTGGGTCGAGAGCGTGACGAGGAACGCGCTGTCGCTCCCGGTAAAGCGCCGCCCCCGCTCGCCGTAGCGAAACCCGTAGTACGGCGCATAACCGAGGGAGAGCTCGCCCGCGCGCAGCGCCGCGGCGACCTCGCGCGGGTCGTCGGGGACCGGGGTCGAGCCTGCCTCGGGGTTCAGCGGGTGGCCTGGCATCGGAGCGGAGCGCGGCGCGCGGGCGGGTCGTCAGCCGGTGACGCGCCCCTCGATGATACCGCCGTCCGCGGTGATGGCGACGACGACCTCCGAGTCGACGAACAGCGACACGACCGGGCCGACCCAGGCGTCGTTCTCCCAGACGCACTCCCACGTCCCCGCCATCGGCGGGATGCCGCCGCGCCGCACCCAGATGCGGCCCGCGCTGCCCGCCCAGGCGCGGCCCTCCGCGTCGATCGACGCGGCCGACAGGGCGCGGCGCGGCTCGATGTGCTCCGTGAAGACGCTCTGCCCGTACCGCCAGACGACGCTCCCGTCCGCGCCGACGGCGATGCCCACGCCGAGATCGGGCCGCCCGGCGCAGGCGACGAACGCCCGCGCCGGCGGCGCGGGGAGGCGCTCCATGTGCCAGTCGAGCGGCGCGTAGAGCGCGACCAGCCCCTCGCCCGCGGTCGACCGGCCGACGAGCAGCCACCGCTCGTCCTCGACGCGCGCGACCGCGGCGAGGAGCGCGACCCCCTCGGCCGGCATCGGCCGCAGCCAGCGCTTGGCGATGAACGCGTGCAAAAGCGGCCGCGGATCGTTCGGCGTGGTCGAGACGAGGATGCCCATGTCCTCGAGGTCGCCGCTCAGCGCGACGTGGCTCTGCGGCTCGCCGGGCAGCTGGAAGACGCCCGTGACGCCGCCGGTCGTGTACACCGCCAGCGTCGAGCCGTCGCCGCCGAGCAGCCAGCGGCCGGGCCCGATCCGGTGCACGAAGCGCACGCCCTGCGGGCTCGGGAGCCCGCCGGACGACGCCTCGCTCCAGCTCGTCCCGTTCCAGAAGAGCAGCCCGCCCGTCGCCGCCGCGAGGCACCGGCCGTAGCCGTCCCAGGCCACGCTCCGGATGACCGAGTCGAGGCTCGGGTGGTGGAGCACGCTCCACGTCCAGCGCTCGACGATGAACGACGGCCGAGGCGGCGGCGCCTCCCGGCTGAGGCGCGGCGGCGCGCTGATGAGCTCGGCCTCGATCGCGCGATCCGGGCTCGGGCGATCGACGGCGCGATCCACGGCGGCGGGCGCGGCGGCGGGCGCGGCGGCGGCCTTCGGCTGGCGCGGCGAGAGCAGCGTCTGGCCGAGCTCCCCCTTGAGCTGCGCCGGCGCCTTGACGTGCGTCGCCGGGATGGTCATGGGCGCCATCTCGTCGTGGGCGCGCGTGCGCTGCTCGCCCGCGCTCGCCACGATCCGCTGCTCCAGCGCGGAGACCGGCGAGGCGGGGCGGAGGTACGGCGAGAGCATCGCGGCCACGGCCACGGCCTCCTGGAGGCGCTCCTGCGCCTCGCCGGCGGAGGCCCAGCGCAGCGCGAAGTCGATCGACTTGCACGCCTGGTCGTTGCCGCGCAGCGCGGGGTGGAGCCACCGCGTCTCGAGGATGCTCCGGCGCGTGCGCGCCATGGCCGCCATGAGCGCCTGCGCCTGCGACTCGGCGACGATGTACTGCTCGCCCGTGAGCAGGAAGAAGATGACGGACGCGAGGTTGAAGATGTCGGTCCACGGGCCGATCGTGCTCGGATCGGCGGACAGCATCTCCGGCGGCGCGACCCCGGTGTTGCTGACGACGCCGGCCATGATCGTCTCGCGGATGCCGCGCGGCCGCGCCATGCCGAAGTCGCTGATCTTGAACAGCTCCTCGTCGCCGGAGCCGCAGCACAGGATGCTCTCCGGCGTGAGCTGCCGGTGGACGACGCCCACGTCGTGCACCGCCGACAGCCCGCTCGAGATGCACTCGATCGCGCGCGTCGCGCGCGCCGGATCGAACGCGTGGCCCGTGGCCTGGATGGTCCCCTGCACCCGCTGGCGGAGCGTCACGCCCTGCACGCCGCCGTGCACGTACTCGATCGTGATCCAGGGCAGGTCGAGCGTCTTCGTGCCGCGGCGGACCGCGAAGGTGCCGGTGTCGATGAGCCGGACCACGAAGGGCGTCGGGGGGACCTGCTCGTTGAGGCGGCCGAGGGACACCGCCTCCTTCTTCACGATGACGGCCGCCGACGGCCCCATCTGCCTGAACAGCGACGGCCTCAGGATCTTGACGACGACCGGGGTCTCGCCCTCGGGCGCGGTGCGGACCGCGTAGTACGAGACGAACATCGTCCCGGCCCCGGCGCGCGACACGATCCGGTAGCCGATGCTTGGCGAGAGGTCGCTGGGGATCGTGGCCCCCTGCAGTCCTCCGAGGGCCTCTTCATCGCTGGGTATTGTGAGCACGTGAACGACCATAGCGCACCCGGCGCGCCGTGGAACAACTTGACGAAGGGGGGCAATGCGGCCCGCTCCGACGTCGCCCGCGCGTCGCCCGCGCGGCCCGCCGGCGCCCCCTGTAAGGCGGCGCGGGGCTCGCGCGTTGCACGGCCATGAAGAACCAGAGCTCTCTGTCGCGCCGGCTGTGCCTCGCCGGGTTCCTGCTGTCGACCGCGCCCCTGCTCGCCGCTTGCGCGGCGCAGGCGACGCCGCCTCAGGCCGTCCATCCGGAGTCCCACACCATCACGGTCGTCGGCCGGGGCGAGGTCCACACGAAGCCGGACGTCGCCCGCGCCCAGCTGGGCATCGAGGTCCTGGCGCCCACCGTGAAGGAGGCGACGAGCTCGGCCGCCGCGCGCATGGCCGAGATCCTCGCGGCGCTCAGGAAGCTCGGCCTCGCGGACAAGGACATCCAGACCAGCAACTACTCCATCCAGCTCATGCGGCAGGCCGACGTGCCGCCCTGGATGCTCCCCCCGCAGCCCCTCGCGGCGCCTGCGGCGTCCGCGCCCGCCGCGCCCGCCGCGCCCGCCGCGGCGCCCGCGGGGCGCGGGCCGAAGCCGGCGCCGCCTCCCGCCCCGAAGCCGCCCGCGCCGCCCGATCTGGCGCCGCCCCAGCCGGCGCCTCCGGCGTACTACTATCAGGTGAGCAACACGGTGACGGTCGTCATCCGCAACCTCGATCAGGTCGGGCCGGTGCTCGACGCCGTCGTGGCCGCCGGCGCGAACAACGTGTGGGGCGTCTCGTTCGGCCTCGACAAGACCGAGCCGCTCGAGGCGCAGGCGAGGGAGAAGGCGATCGCGGACGCGCGGGCGCGCGCCGAGGCGCTCGCCAAGCTGCAGGGCGTCTCGCTCGGCGGCGTCGTCGCGATCAGCGAGATCGTCGACTCCGGCCCGCGCGGCCCGATGTACGCCCCCCGCCTCGCCGCCGGCGCGATGTCCGCGGACGCCGCCACCCCCGTCGCGCCCGGCGAGGTGCAGTTCGGCACGCAGGTGAAGGTCATCTACGCCCTGGAGAACGCGCCGGCGAGCCCGCGCAAGTGATCGCCCGACCCGGGCCGCCGCTCGACGCCGGCCGTCGCGCGCGCTCACCGCGCGGGCGGAGCCTCGGCCTCCGCGGCTGAGCGGCCTGCGCTTCGCCCGCCTGCAGGCCGGCGCCGCTGGCAGCCCGGCGCGGCTGGCAGCCCGGCGCGGCCGCGGTCGGATTACAGCTATGTCCAACCCGCGCGTCGCCGCAGCGGATAGAGTTCCAGCGTCCAGCTCCGGCCCCTGCACCGCTCCACCCTCACCAGCGCCACCATGACCGCTCCGACCTGCCCTTCCCTGCTCCGCGCTGCCGTCCTCGCGGCGCGCCCGCGCTTCGCTGCCGCGCTCGCGCGCTCGCTCGGGGCCGCGGCGCTCGCCGCGTCGGCGACAGGCTGCCTCGTGATCTCGCCGCCGGAGTACGATCACCCCGAGAGGACGCCGCCGGTGCTCACGGCGGTCTTCCCGCCCCCGCACACGCCCGTGCTCATCGACCCGGTGGACATGACCACGAACTTCCACGCGACGCTGCTGTCCGAGGACAACGGCGATCCCGTGGAGGTCAATCTGTACGTCGATTATGGGCGGCTCTTCATCGATACGCACCCGCACCGGGGCGTCGTGGGCCGGGCATCGGTCGAGGCGGGGACCATCGCCGGCGGACAGCGCCCAGTCACGGCCACGTTGGACCGCAACTTCAACCGCCTCCCGAACGACAGTATGACCGAGGGGGAGTGTCATACGATCACCATGATGGCGTCGCACACCTTCGACGATCGCAAGTGCGATTGCCCGGACGACCCGAACGACATGAGCTGGATCACCTGGCAGATCATCGACTGCCGCCCCGACGAGCCGTGCCCGACGTCGTGCCCTGCGCTGGACTGCGAGACCACGCCGTGTCGCTTCTGCGATGATCCCGCGCTCGTGAAGGACTGCAACCGCCCGGAGGGCGACGCGGGCCCTTGACGCCGCGCCGGAGGACGGCGCCAGCCCCCGGCGCCGCCGGGCGTGGTACATGGGGCCGATGACCGCTCCCCCTGACGTCCAGCCCTCCCTCGCGCCGACCGGCGGGGTCGTGCGGCCCGCGCGCCGGCCGCCCGGCTGGGTCGCCCCTGGGCCGCGGCCGGTGACGCCGGAGCGGCCGGACGTCTGGCCCGGCCCCGGCGAGGACCTCTGCTACCTCTCCGGCGATTTCCGCATCCTCCAGCGGCTCGACGGCCACCGCTGGTCGGCCGACGACTTCCTGACCGCCTGCTTCGCGGCCGAGCAGGTGGCGCACGCGCCCCCGCGCCGCGTCGTGGATCTCGGGTGCGGCATCGGCACGGTGCTCCTGTTCACCGCGTGGCGCTTCCCGGACGCGCGCTGCGCGGGCGTGGAGGCGCAGGAGGTGAGCATGGCGATGGCGCGGCGGTCGGTCGCATGGAATGGCATCGACGACCGCTGCGAGGTCCGGTGGGGGGACCTGCGCGATCCGGCGGCGCTCGACGGCCTCGGGCCCGCGGACCTCGTGACGGGGACGCCGCCCTACTTGCCGGTCGGCACAGGCATCGAGTCCTATCGGGTCCAGTGCGGGCCGTGCCGCTTCGAGCACCGGGGCGGCGTGGAGGACTATTGCCTCGCGGCGGCGCGGCTGCTCGCCCCCGGCGCGCCGTTCGTGGCGTGCGCGGCGGCGCGGCAGCGGGGCCGCGTCGAGGCGGCGGCGGCGGCGGCCGGGCTCGCGCTCGAGGCGTGGCGCGACGTCGTCCCGAAGCCGGGCAAGGCCGCCCTCTTCTCCGTCTACGCCCTGCGCCGCGCCGGGGCCGCGGCGCCGTGCCGCGACGAGCCGCCGCTCCTGCTGCGCGGCCCGAACGGGCGCTTCACGGAGGAGTTCGACGCGCTCCGCCGGACGATGGGAATCCCGGTGGTGAGGGCGTGACGATGTGACGGCGGGTCCGCGCACTACGGATCTCGAAGTTCTCCAGCATACGAGTCCGGGATCGGCCGCTTCGGCGTGGACTGCGGAGCACGACCGCGGTAGTCGATGGCGATGAGCCTCCGGATCACGCAGGTGGATGCGTTCACGGCCAAGGCCTACCGCGGCAACCCGGCGGCGGTCTGCGTCCTGCCCGAGGCGCGCCCCGCGGCGTGGATGCAGGCCGTGGCGCGCGAGATGAACCTCTCCGAGACGGCCTTTCTGGTCGCCCGCGGCGACGGCGGCTTCGATCTCCGCTGGTTCACGCCGACGGTGGAGGTCGCGCTCTGCGGCCACGCCACGCTCGCGAGCGCGCATGTGCTCTGGGAGACAGGCCTGCTCGCGCCCGACGCGCAGGCCCGCTTCTTCACGCAGAGCGGCCTGCTCACCGCGTCTCGCCGCGACGGCGGGTGGATCGAGCTGGATTTCCCGGCGAAGCGGGAGGAGAAGGCGGAGCCGCTCCCCGGCCTCGACGAGGCGCTCCGCGTGGAGCCGCTCTACATCGGCAGGAACGCGTCCGACTACCTCGTCCTCCTCGGCTCGGAGGACGAGGTCCGCGCGGCGCGGCCCGACGTTGGCCTGCTCGCGACGCTGCCCGCCCGGGGCGTCATCCTCACGAGCCGGAGCTCCTCCCGGGAGTTCGATTTCGTCTCGCGGTTCTTCGCCCCCGCCGCCGGCGTCAACGAGGATCCGGTCACCGGCTCCGCGCATTGCTGCCTGACGCCGTTCTGGGCGGCGCGCCTCGGCAAGGCGGAGATGCTGGCCTATCAGGCCTCGGCGCGCGGCGGCGTCGTGCGCGTGCGCCTGCGCGGCGAGCGCGTCGACCTCGGCGGCCAGGCCGTCACCGTCCTGGAGGGCGAGCTGCGCGCCGAGCCGAACATCCGGGGCGAGGGCTCCCCCTCGGACAGCCCTCCTCCGCGCTGACCCGCTCGCGCCCGTCAGCTCGGCTGCGACACGAGCGGCAGGGGCACGGTCTGCGCCCGGAACAGCGGCCGTCCGTCGCGGCCGAGGAGCCCTTCTTTCGCCGGCTGACCCTGGGCCGGCCGCTGCTTCGCCGGGCGCGCCGGCTTGTCTCCGGGCGCTGGCGCCGGCGCGGCGGGCGCCATCTCGACCGGGGCTTCCCATGCGTTTCGGGTCCCGCCCGCCTCGTTGGCCTGGAAGAACACGGCGCGGAGCGCCCTCCCCTCGACGTCCGTCTCGACGGCCATCATCCAGAACCAAGGGCCGTCCGGCTCGGTCTCTTGCCCCATGAACGAGAAGGCCATCTGTCGCGGCTCGCCCCGCCGGCCGTGCTCGCTGCGCGCCGCCTCGAGGTGCCTCTGCGAGGGCTTGTCGGCCGGGCCGCGGTACACGCGCACCGCGATCCCGTCGATATGGGGCATCAGGTACAGGCCGTCTCGGTGGACGGTCAGCCACGGGTGCTTCCCGCTGTCTGCCAGCTTGCAGAGGGCGTGACCGAACCGCTCGTGCGCCTTGCAGCCGATCCCCCAGCTCGTATCGCCCTCTTCGCGGTTCGCCTCGCTGAACGCCTTGTTGCGGACATCGACCGCCGTCTGCGCCAGGAGGACGAGCCGGCTCTCGTGCAGGGCGGGGTTCAGCTCCCAGGGAAGGGCGACATCCATTGGAGCTGGCACGGTACGCGCGTTCACTGAAAAGTCAACCGGTCCCGGCGGTCGTACCGTACGCCCGCGAGGTGGCTCCGCGCGCCGCGGGCGGCGCGGCGGTCGGTCTGCCGGGCGGCGCGCGCTCTAGCACGGCGCATGGCGCCGCTGCGCCGCTGCGCCGCTGCGCCGCTGCGCCGTGGCGCCGTGGCGCCGTGCTAGAGCGCGCTCCGCGCGCGCCTGCGTCGCGTGCGAGGAGGTGTCCTTGGGAGAGGCGATCGTCGGAGGGAGCGCCGCGGAGCGGCCGCTGGTGGGCGTGGGCGTCATGCTGGTGCGCGAGGGGCGCGTGCTGCTCGCGCGGCGGCGCGGCAGCCACGGCGACGGCAGCTACTCGTGGTGCGGCGGCCACCTCGAGGTCGGCGAGTCGTTCGAGTCCTGCGCCATCCGCGAGGTGCGCGAGGAGAGCGGCCTCGTGGTCAAGAAGCTCTCGTTCCTGTGCCTGAGCAACATCCTCGCCTACGGGAAGCATTACGTGGACATCCAGCTCCTTGCGGAGGAGTTCGAGGGCGAGCCCGAGGACCGCGAGCCCCACAAGATCGCCGGCTGGGGCTGGTACTCGCTCGACGCGCTGCCCGAGCCGTTGTTCCGCCCGGTGGAGCTCGCCATCGCGAGCTACCGCAGCGGCCGCCGCTACAACCCCTGATCCCGCCTGTCGCGCCCGCGCCTGTCCCGATCTTGGAGAGGTGAGTATCCCGCGGATCCGTCTCGCGAGGATCCGGCGGCTCCTCCCCGCCGGGGCCGTGCGGGCGTGCCTCCTCGCCGCCGCACGACCGGACCGAGAGAATGCAGCAGAAAAGAGCGATGCCCACCCCCCGTCGGTGCTCGGCGCTTCGCGCCTGCGCGCCGCCGGCCCCTCCCATAGCCCGCGCTCCGCGCGGGCTGGGAGGGGTGCGTCCGTCGCCAGCCTCTCGCGTCGTGCTCATGCGGGTTGACCGCTTGGCGGTGGTCCTCATCTCGATCTCTCCTTCCTACTCACCGTTCATCGAAGCGGCGAAGCCACGCCTGGCTGCGCTCCAGATCGAACCGGAGCCCCGGACCGGCGTATTGAAAGGGCCGGTGCTTCGTGATGCGGATCGGCTTCAGGTACTTCGACAGCTTGACGTACAGCTCCGGCCAGACGTTGCGTTCCGCGTCGCCGAGCTGCGGACGCGAGCCCGCCTGGATCAGGATCCCGCGGCAAAAACGGCGAACAACGAACCTGCTGTTCAACGCACCCACCTCGCCGCCGCGCATGTCGCCGCCGCGCACGTCACCCGCCTCCCAGCCGCGCCAGCACGCATGTCACGTTGTCCGGCCCGCCGTGCTCGTTCGCGAGGTCGACCAGCAAGCTCGCCGCAAGGCTCAGCTCCCCGTGCCCCCGGAGCACGCCCGCGATCCGCTCTTCCGGCACTGGTCCCCACAGCCCGTCCGAGCACACGAGGAACACATCCCCCGGCGCCGTCGCCTCCACCCGCGACTCGATCGCCACGCTCTCGTCGCACCCCAGCGCCCGCGTCACCGCGTTCGCCCGGTCGCTCAGCGCCTCGAGCGTCTCCAGCGCGCCGTCGCCGTCCCGGAGCAGCTCCTCCAGCAGCGTGTGGTCCTGCGTCAGCCGCTCCAGCTTCCCCTCGCGCAGCCGGTAGACCCGCGAGTCGCCCACGTGCGCGATGTACGCCATCCCCGGCCCCAGCAGCACGCCCGCGAAGGTCGTCGCCATCCCGCGCATCTCGTCCTTCTGCTGGCTCGCCTCGTAGATCGCCCGGTTGGCCCGCCGCACGCTCAGCACGAGCCGCACCTCGTCCCGGTCGCGCGGCCTCGCCGCGCCGTAGGGCCACGTGTCCTCGAGATCGTCCCCCTCCTCGAAGCAGCTCTTGACCACCTCGATCGCCACCCGCGACGCCACCTCGCCGGCCGCGTTGCCCCCGAGCCCATCGGCCACCATGAACAGCCCCAGGTACGGCAGCGCCGCGAAGCTGTCCTCGTTGCGGCTCCGGCGCCGGCCCACGTCCGACTGCGCCGCCGCCTCGATGGCGAGCTGTGGATACACGATCGTCCTCCTCGCGCGCCCGTCGACAAGACGAGCCGAGCCATGGCGCGCCGCCCTGCGCGGCGCGCGTTTCCCTGATTGGTGAGGCCACGCCGCGCGCGGCCTTCGCTACGTCGCTACGTCACCGCAGGCGCAGGGCCACGAGCGCCACGCCGCACAGGATCACCAGCACCAAGACCGCCGTGCCGAGCGACCTGTGCTTGTCGGCCTCCCACGCCGCCGGCACCGCCCTCACCCACGCCTCGTGGTCCTCCGCCTCGGCCTCTTGCTCGACGGCAATCTCGGCGGCAGCCAGCTTCTCCGCCCAGCCCCTCATCTGGACGATCGCTCTCTGGATGTCGGCGTCATCTGCCAACATCGACAGCAGGACCTCGTGCTGTGTCATCGTCTTGGAAGCCCTCATCGCTTCAGCCTCCACACGGCGACCGCTTCGCGAAATCCCAGCAGCTCCCTTCGCTCCCCGGCGCTCCGGCGTTTTCCATCGCACCTCCAGGGCCGGCGTTGCCGCCGGTGCCGGCTGTGCCCGCAGAGAATTGCACCGCAGGCGCTTCGCTGGGCGTCACCGCATACGCAAGCCCTACGGCATAGCCGCCCCGGCCGCCACCACCGGCGCCACCTGGGCCGCCTGCGCCACCCTTTCCGCCATCGCACCCGGCTTTGCTGGGTGCCGTTCCCGAAGCCGTCCCACCCGCGGCCCCATTGCCGCCAGCGGCGCCGCTTTGCCCCGCCGCGCCGGCCCCTCCGTTGCCGCCCTTGCCCACCGCGATCGTCACCCCGGTCAGCTTCAGCCGGTTGCCCAGGCTCACGATCCCCACGCTCGAGCCGCCCGCCTGCCCGCCGCCGCCTCCCTTCCCGCCGCAGCCCCCGGCTCCGCCGCCTCCGCCGCTGGCTCCCACGCCGTCGATGGTGTCCGGACCGAGCTTGCAGAACAGCCCCGCCTTCGCCCCGCCGCCCCCGCCTCCGCCTTGACCACGGCCGCCGGTTTTGCCCGGGTCGCCGTCGCCACCGCTCAGCCCCGTGAGCGCAAGGGTCATGCCCGCCCCGCCGACGCCGGCAGGGCCAGCGGTGCCGTCTCGCCCATTATTTCCTTGTCTGCATCGCCCGTTCGGATCCGACAGATCGGTCTGTCCTACGCCGCCCAGGCCATCGCCCAACGGATTCTCCTCCGGCACCGGCCCGCCGTCCTCCCCCGCCTGCCCGTTGCCCTCGTCCGTCTCCCCGATCCCGCCCAGCCCCCCGCGCCCGCCGGCCGTCTCGCCGTCCTCGCAGCTCGTCACGCCTGCGGCCCCGCCCAGCGCCGCGTTCTCCGCCACGCACGCGTTCGACGCGCTCCCGGCCTCCGCGCTCGCCCCGGCCACCGGCGCCTCTTCCGGCGTCGTCCCTCTCGCCCCGTCCTTCCCGTTGCCCGCGGTCACCTCCACCTCCGCGAGCTCCGCCTCCACGTCGGCCACCACCACCCCGATCGACGACCCGCCGTCCTGCTTCGCGTCCGCCGCCCGGATCGCGAACCCTTCCACCCGCGCCCCCTCCGCCCCGTCCCCGAGCGTCAGCGCCACCTGATCCGCCGGCCCCCGGATCGCGCTCTTCTTCCCCGCCTCCAGCACCCACCCCGCGCAATCGAAGCTCCCGAGCACCTCGAGCCCCGCCTCGACCTTCACGCTCTCCTCGAACGCTGCCTCCCCCTCCGCGCACGCGTACACCCGCTTGCCCTCTGCCGCCGCCTTCTCGATCGCCTCCTGCAACGACCCGTACGGCCTCTGCCGCGTCCCCTCTCCGCCTTCCTCAGCCCCCGCCCGCGCGAACACCCCGCACGCCTCGCTCACCACGCTCGGGTCCTCCCGCGGATCCGCCTCGCAAGGATCCGGCGGCTCCTCCCCGCAGGGGCTGCGCGGGGATGCTCCATCGCCACCGCAGGACCACACAGAGAAAATGCAGCAGAAGAAGAGAGCGATGCCCACCCCCCGTCGGTGCTCGGCGCTTCGCGCCTGCGCGCCGCCGGCCCCTCCCATAGCCCGCGCTCCGCGCGGGCTGGGAGGGGTGCGTCCGTCGCTGCTGTCTCGCGTCGTCATGGCGAGGGGAGATGGCCCTTGCTTGATCGTGATCCTCATCTGGACTCTCCTTCACGCTCAGCGGTCGTCGAAGCGCCGAAGCCACGCCTCGCTGCGGTCCAGATCGAAGCGGAGCCCCGGGCCAGCGTAATGGAACGGCCGGTGCTCCGTGATGCGGATCGGTCTCAGGTACTTCGACAACTTCACATACAGCTCCGGCCAGACGTTGCGGGTAGCATCGCCAAGCTGTGGATGTGGCCCGGCCTGGATCAGGACGCCTCCCTCGAACCAACGAATCACAAACCGGCTATCTAGCGCACCCAGATCGGCCTCAATCTTATCGACTCCTCCCATCTCTACAATCCACCGCTCCCCGAGCACGGTCAACCAGTCAACACCCTTGATACCGCCGCCACCGCCCCTTCCCTTACGCAGCCAACTCAGATGACATATGGGATAATCCACCTCTAGCCCGGGGAACCGCTGGGCCCAGTCATACACGACAGGCTCATACAGGTTACTGATCGAACTATCAGGGGACTCGACCACGCCGATGCCGGCGTACCCGCTCACCGGCTTCAGCTTGCGGCACACCTCGAGCATCACCTCCGACAGCGACTCCGACGAGTCCGCAAACCAGAGCAGGGGGAATGCCATTCGAAAAAAACCAAGCTCCACGAACGGCCTTCGTGGCAACCCCAAGGCGCTCGCGTAGAAAGCGCTCGCGCCTCGGTCGTACTCCGCTCCGTGATAGATGAGCGAAAACCCCTCATCTTCGCCCAACCCCACGAGCCATGATCGAGGATTCGAACCTCTTCCGTTGTCGAATGGCTCCATCAGCTCCGTATCCGGGTTGAGCGCCCAACGAAGGCGATGGTCACAACGACGGAAGTAGTCGTCGCAGCACGAGACCACCGCCTCGCGCACCTCCCGTTTGTAGGCGTTCTCGAAGTACAGGGTTGCTAAGAGCGCGACTTGCAGGACCGGGCGCCCCTCCCTGTCCCTGACCACCAGGTGCTCATCGAGCACCTCCATCATCTCTTTCACTTCTTCCGACATACTCTCCTCATCCGTCATGGAACACTCACTGGACCGCGGAGGAGCGGCGCGAGTTTGCTGAGGATCCGCGCGACCGCGGGCGGGATGGCCACGTCATCGGCCTGGCCCCCTGGCACGGCGTCATCCAGCACCAGCGCCAGCACCAGGAGTGACAGCGCCGCCACTTCCGCCACGTCACCCGTGGTAATCTCCTGCGGCTGCGGCTTGTTCTGGGGCGGACAGCCGCAGCGCTCAGGCCCGAGTTCTACAAAGGGCGCCCTGCCAGCAATCACCACATAGTCCGCTCGTTGTAGATCTTTGAGCTTATCTGGAGGAAACTTGACCTCGATCACCTCCTTGATGTTGTCCTGCGTCGGCGGCTTCGTGCCGTCCTTCACCACCACCACGTCCGGGATCCTGCTCCCCTTCGGGCTGCTCCGCGTGGCTCGCCGCGGGTCGTTCTTGCTCATGATGGGCTCTGGCGGATCCTTGCTCATGTCGTAGGGCACCTCGGCCTTGAGCGGGCTCGTGTGCGCCGACGCGTCCTCCAGCGTCCGGATCTGCCTGGTCACGCATTGCTGCCGGAGCCGCTCCTCCATGCACCGGCAGATGAAGCCGCACACCGCCCCCTCCTCGGGCGTGAGCGGCCCGCCCCCGCCGCCGAGGCCCCCGGCTTGCATCGGCGGCAACCCGCCCGCGAAGCCGAGCAGCGGGAGCCGTACAGGCTCCGCTCGCATCAGGGCGCCGGCCGGCACGAGCGGCAGCGCCGGCCGTGCCGCCGGCGCCCCGCCGGGCGCGCCGCCCTGCTGGATCTTCACAGCGCCGCCGTCGATCGACACCCCGCTCGCATCGATCCGCACGAAGCCTCCGGGCCCCCGGAGCGTCACGTCGCCCGCCTCGATCACGATCGCCCCGCCGGCCTTCAGGTGGATCGTCCCGCCCGCCTCCAGCGCCGCTACTCCGCCGACCCGTTCGTGCCGGTCGCCGTCCACCGTCAGCGACCGCGTGCCGCCCACCCGTTCCCGTAGCTCCCCGTCGACGGTGACGTGTGCGTCTTTGCCCACATACGCCACCGCCCGCCCTTCGGTCCGCGCGCTCTCGTCCCCTCCGACACTCTTCGCGCGGCTCCCCCGTACCACGAGCGCCTCGTCGCGCCCCACCTCCGTGCGCAGCTGACGTTCGGCCCGCAGCGCCACCAGCTCCGCTCCCTTGCGGTCCTCGAAACGCAGCTCGTTGAATCCCACACCACCCGGCGACGACGCGCTGCGCCACAGGCTTTGCGTCCGCTCCTCCGGGAGCTTCAGCGGCACCGGGTTGAGCGCGTTGGAAAGGCGCCCCACCACGACCGGCTGATCGGGGTCGCCTTCCAGAAAGGCGACCAGCACCTCCTGCCCCACGCGCGGCAGCGCGAAGAGCCCGTACCCGGCGCCGGCCCAGCCCTGGCAGACGCGCAGCCAGCACGAACTGTGCTCGTCGTGCCCGCCGAGCCGGTCCCACGGGAATTGCACCCGCACCCGGCCGTGCGTGTCCGTATGGATCTCCTCGCCGGACGGGCCGACCACCACGCCGCTCTGCATCCCGTGGACGATTGGCTTCGCCGTCCGCCGCGCCGGCCGGTACGGCTCTGACGCCGGCACCGCCGTGCCGCTCACCGACCAGCTGCCCCGGGCGCTTCCCTCGATCCACAGCGACGTTACGAGCAGCCCCAGCCGCGTGTCGAGCTCCGGCCGCGGATGGCCTTCGACAGCGAAAACCGTGCCGGGTCGCAGGTCGAGCGTGTTGGTTTGGAACGAGATCGAGCACGCCCCCGTGAGCTCCGCCTCCAGGGCCCGCGCCGCGAGCCGCGCCGCATGGCGATCGTCGTGTGACGCGGCGCCGTCGCGCCCGCCCTCCACCATGCTCGCGCCCGGCTGGTACCGGTACCGCTCTGTGCGCGCGTCGGTGCAGCCCGCGCTCCGTGCCGGCCCGAGCAGCGCCCACGCTGGACGCTGAAAGTCGTGGTCGCGCAGCACGATCGCGCCGGTGCGCGCGTGCTGCTCCACGGCCACACGCGTTACCCAGGCGTGCGCGCGTACATCGAGCGGCTGGTCGACGTACGCGATCGGCGCATCCCGCCGCGGCGCGCTCTGGTGGAGCGCATCGGCCAGCACCAGCCGCGAGCGCTCTCCATCGTCCAACAGCGCGTACGCGATCCCCGCCTCCTCCAGCAGGCGGTGAAAGAAGTCGAGGTCCGTCTCCCCGTACTGCACCTTGTACCCGAGCCGCGGGTGCTCCTTCTCGTCGACGAGCCACGTCGCATCCAGCCCCCACGCGTCGAGCATCGCGCGCCCGATCTCGGGCACCGACTGGTGCTGGTAGATCCGGTAGTCGGTGCGCAGCGCCATCCTCCACAGCGCCGGCACGATCGTCAGTGCGTACGTCGAGACGCCGAGCTCGCCGCCACGCACCTCCAGCGCGTGCACCTGCCGCACGTGGCTGCACACGCCCGACCACACCCGCTCGCCATGCAGTCCACTGCCTTCGCCGGCCTCGATCCGCAACGCCGCAGGCTGCCCCGCGATCGCCTCGAGGTCGACGCACGGCTCCGGCGACACCGCCTCCACCTCCACCGTGAAGAGCGACGACACGCCCTCACGGATCGCCACCCGCTCGACGCGGAGCGCCTCGCCGCTCGCGAGCGACAGCGAAAGCCGCAGCACCTCGCCGCCGCGCACGTCACCCGCCTCCCAAGCGCGCCAGCACGCACGTCACGTTGTCCGGTCCGCCGAGCTCGTTCGCGAGGTCGACCAGCAAGCTCGCCGCAAGGCTCAGCTCTCCGTGCTCCCGGAGCACGCCCGCGATCCGCTCCTCGGGCACCGGCCCCCACAGCCCATCCGAGCACACGAGGAACACGTCCCCCGGCGCCGTCGCCTCCACCCGCGACTCGATCGCCACGCTCTCGTCGCACCCGAGCGCCCGCGTCACCGCGCTCGCCCGATCGCTCAGCGCCTCGAGCGTCTCCAGCGCGCCGTCGCCGTCCCGAAGCAGCTCCTCCAGCAGCGTGTGATCCCGCGTCAGCCGCTCCAGCTTCCCTTCGCGCATCCGGTAGACGCGCGAGTCGCCCACGTGCGCGATGTACGCCATCCCCGGCCCCAGCAGCACGCCCGCGAAGGTCGTCGCCATCCCCCGCATCTCGTCCTTCTGCTGGCTCGCCTCGTAGATCGCCCGGTTCGCGCGACGCACGCTCAGCACCAGCCGCACCTCGTCCCGGTCGCGCGGCCTCGCCGCGCCGTACGGCCACGTGTCCTCCAGGTCGCCCTCTTCCTCGAAGCAGCTCTTGACCACCTCGATCGCCATCCGCGACGCCACCTCGCCGGCCGCGTTGCCCCCGAGCCCATCGGCCACCATGAACAGCCCCAGGTACGGCAGCGCCGCGAAGCTGTCCTCGTTGCGGCTCCGGCGCCGGCCCACGTCCGACTGCGCCGCCGCCTCGATGGCGAGCTGTGGATACACGATCGTCCTCCTCGCGCGCCCGTCGACAAGACGAGCCGAGCCATGGCGCGCCGCCCTGCGCGGCGCGCGTTTCCCTGATTGGTGAGGCCACGCCGCGCGCGGCCTTCGCTACGTCGCTACGTCACCGCAGGCGCAGGGCCACGAGCGCCACGCCGCACAGGATCACCAGCACCAAGACCGCCGTGCCGAGCGACCTGTGCTTGTCGGCCTCCCACGCCGCCGGCACCGCCCTCACCCACGCCTCGTGGTCCTCCGCCTCGGCCTCTTGCTCGGCGGCAATCTCGGCGGCAGCCAGCTTCTCCGCCCAGCCTCTCATCTGGACGAGCGCTCTCTGGACGTCGGCGTCATCTGCCAACATCGACAGCAGGACCTCGTGCTGTGTCCTCGTCTTGGAAGCCCTCATCGCTTCAGCCTCCACACGGCGACCGCTTCGCGAAGTCCCAGCAGCTCCCTTCGCTCCCCGGCGCTCCGGCGTTCTCCATCGCGCCTCCAGGGCCGGCGTTGCCGCCGGTGCCGGCTGTGCCCGCAGAGAATTGCACCGCAGGCGCTTCGCTGGGCGTCACC
The DNA here is from genome assembly GCF_000418325.1 of Sorangium cellulosum So0157-2. Classification (GTDB taxonomy): domain Bacteria; phylum Myxococcota_A; class Polyangia; order Polyangiales; family Polyangiaceae; genus Sorangium; species Sorangium cellulosum_D. Next base: position 3,769,912 of record NC_021658.1, on the reverse strand, counting down.
GCATACGCAAGCCCTACGGCATAGCCGCCCCGGCCGCCACCACCGGCGCCACCTGGGCCGCCTGCGCCACCCTTTCCGCCATCGCACCCGGCTTTGCTGGGTGCCGTTCCCGAAGCCGTCCCACCCGCGGCCCCATTGCCGCCAGCGGCGCCGCTTTGCCCCGCCGCGCCGGCCCCTCCGTTGCCGCCCTTGCCCACCGCGATCGTCACCCCGGTCAGCTTCAGCCGGTTGCCCAGGCTCACGATCCCCACGCTCGAGCCGCCCGCCTGCCCGCCGCCGCCTCCCTTCCCGCCGCAGCCCCCGGCTCCGCCGCCTCCGCCGCTGGCTCCCACGCCGTCGATGGTGTCCGGACCGAGCTTGCAGAACAGCCCCGCCTTCGCCCCGCCGCCCCCGCCTCCGCCTTGACCACGGCCGCCGGTTTTGCCCCGGTCGCCGTCGCCACCGCTCAACCCGGTGAGCGCAAGGGTCATGCCCGTCCCCCCGATGCCGGCAGGGCCAGCGGTGCCACTCTTGCCGTCATTTCCTCTCTCGCAATCTTGAGACGCCGTTTCCCCCACGCCTCCGAGGCCTTTACGCATCGGATTCTCCTCCGGCACCGGCCCGCCATCCTCCCCCACCTGCCCGTTGCCCTCGTCCGTCTCTCCGCTCCCCCCCAGCCCGCCGCGCCCGCCGGCCGTCTCGCCGTCCTCGCAGCTCGTCACGCCTGCGGCCCCGCCCAGCACCGCGTTCTCCGCCACGCACGCGTTCGACGCGCTCCCCGCCTCCGCGCTCGCCCCGGCCACCGGCGCCTCTTCCGGCGTCGTCCCTCTCGCCCCGTCCTTGCCGTTGCCCGCGGTCACCTCCACCTCCGCGAGCTCCGCCTCCACCGCCGCCACCACCACCCCGATCGACGACCCGCCGTCCTGCTTCGCGTCCGCCGCCCGGATCGCGAACCCTTCCACCCGCGCCCCCTCCGCCCCGTCCCCGAGCGTCAGCGCCACCTGATCCGCCGGCCCCCGGATCGCGCTCTTCTTCCCCGCCTCCAGCACCCACCCCGCGCAATCGAAGCTCCCGAGCACCTCGAGCCCCGCCTCGACCTTCACGCTCTCCTCGAACGCCGCCTCCCCCTCCGCGCACGCGTACACCCGCTTGCCCTCCGCCGCCGCCTTCTCGATCGCCGCCTGCAGCGACCCGTACGGCCTCTGCCGCGTCCCCTCTCCTCCTTCCTCCGCTCCCGCCTGCGCGAACACCCCGCACGCCTCGCTCACCACGCTCGGGTCCTCCCGCGGATCCCCCTCGCACGGGTCCGGCGGCTCCTCCCCGCCGCTGCCGCCCGTACCGCCCCCGCACACCGCGCCCGGGAACTCCGCGCAGTCGCTGTAATCCACGCCGAACACGCAACCCGTGCCGGGCACCATCGCCGCCCCGAAGGCCACCGCCGTGATGCCCATCAGCCCGCGCCAGTGACGCATGCGTCGCTCCTCCTCACGCCCCGCTTCGCCCTTCACCACGTCCCCCGGATCAAGAGCGCGCCGCCGCCGGCCGTCACGACCGGCGCCGCCGTCACGGCGCGCGCCGCCGCCACGCCCTGGCGCGGCGCGCCGCCGCCCCAGAGCGCGTACGCCCCGGTCGCGAGCCCCACGGCCCCGGCGCCCACGAAGGTCCACAGCGCGGCGTTCTTCAGGTCCGCCGCGCCCTCCAGCGCGTCGCGCAGCCCCGCGCACCTCGGCGAGTCCACCGCGCACGCCGCCGGGCCGCCCTCGCGCACGAGCGCGTCCCGCTGCTCGTCCGCGTCGCCGTCCCGCCCGACCGCGAGCGCCGTCAGGATCACCCCCGCGATCACGCCCGCGCCGGCGACCGCCCCGCCCGCGATCAGCACCTCCGGCCGCGGCCCGACCGTGTCCGCCCCCTCGCGCGGCCCAGGCGCCGGGGCCTCGGCGCGCGGCGGCGCCGGCGCCGGCGGCGCGGGCCGCTCCGCCGCCCGCGGCGGCAGCAGGATGAGATCCGCCGTGTTCACCTCGCCAGCGGGGATCTCCAGCGTGAGGCGCGCCGGCTCGTGCCCCGCGAGCCGCGCCTCCACCGCGACCGTCCCCGGCTTCACGAACACCTCGTGCCGGAACGGCGTGCGCCCCACCGCGGTCCCGTTGAACGACACCTCGGCGCCATCCAGGTTCGCCTTGACGACGATCGACCCCACCTCCTTGCGCACGGCGCGGAACTGCGCCCGGACCTGCTCGTGCTGCGCCGCATTGCCCGTCGCCGGGAAGCTCCGCAGGCAGAACGCGAGGTGCTCCGCCGCCTCGACCTTCATCCCGCGCTGGAGCTCCGCGTTGGCGAGGTTCGCCGCGATGTCGTAGCTCTGCTTCAGCGACCACGCCGTCCGGTACTGCTCGTACGCCGCGTCGAGCTTCCCGAGCCGGTACAGCTCCTTGCCCCGCGCGAACGCCGCGTCCGCCTCGCGGGAGGCCTGCGCCGCCTCGGCGCTCGCGGGCGCCGGCTGCGCGACCGCCGGCGCTGGCTGCGCGCCCGCCGGCGCACCCTGCTCTCCCTGTGCGCGCGCAGCCGTCGGCGCTACCGCCAGCGCACCCACGACCAGCACCAGCCAGCCCGCCGCGCGGGCCCTCCTCGCTCTCGCCTTCATCTCAGAACACCTCCGGTGGCAGTGGACCAGGGACCGCGCTGCTATCCGGCGGCGGCGCCCCTGCGCGCGCGGAGCTTACTCCGGCCGGCGCGGCCTGGGGCATCGCGACATGGCCCCCCGGGCTGGGCGCGGCGGCGTCCACCGTTCGCTTGGGCGATGCCGGCGGCGCGGGCGCACGACCCGCGGAGGCAGGCGACGCGGGCGCAGAAGCCACCGATGCAGGCGGCGCCGGCGCAGGAGCCGCCGACGCAGGCGGCGCCGGCGCCAGCGCAGGAGCCGCCGACGCAGGCGGCGCCGGCGCCAGCGCAGGAGCCGCCGACGCAGGCGGCGCCGGCGCCAGCGCAGGAGCCGCCGACGCAGGCGGCGCCGGCGCCAGCGCAGGAGCCGCCGACGCAGGCGGCGCCGGCGCCAGCGCAGGAGCCGCCGACGCAGGCGGCGCCGGCGCCAGCGCAGGAGCCGCCGACGCAGGCGGCGCCGGCGCCAGCGCAGGAGCCGCCGACGCAGGCGGCGCCGGCGCCGCAGGCGGCGCCGGCGCAGGAGCCGCCGACGCAGGCGGCGCCGGCGCAGGAGCAGGAGCCGCCGACGCAGGCGGCGCGGGCGCCGCCCCCCCGTCCGCCGACGGGGCGCGCGCCGGCGCCTCGCCACGCACCGCGCGCGACGCCGGCCAGAGCGCGATCGCGCCGGCGGCCACCGCGACCACCGCGAGCACGACCGCCGCCTGGCGCAGCCCGGCGCGCGGCGAGCCCGCTGCCGCGCGCGCCGGCGCCGCCGCTCCCCCCTGCCCCTCCGCCCCGTCCGCCCCCCGATCCCCCGGCTTCGCCGCGCGGCGGCCCGCCTTGCGCACCGCCACGAGACCCGCGCGCTGCTCGACGGGATAGAACGGGTCGCCGCCCTGCCCGTCGTGCCGGAGCTTCTCGATCAGCGAGTCGAGCCTGGGATCGTCGCCGGGCTTCACCACCGGCCGCTTCGGGTCGTCCATGCGCATCACTTCCCCTCGTTCGTCGCTCATCCGCGCGGCGGCAGCGCCGTCACCCCGCGCTCGACGAGCGCCGCCGTCACGCGGTCGAGCAGCGCGTCGTGGCGGCGCCGCGCCGTCGAGACCGAGACGCCGAGCTCCGCCGCCACCTCGTGCATCGGCCGCTGGTCCACGTAGTACAGGGCATACAGCCGGCGATCGGCGTCGCCCAGCGCGGCGTACACGTCGCGCACGTGGCCGATCGCCCAGCGCCGGTCCTCCACGTCGATCGCCACGTCGTCGAGGGAGTCCCCGGCCTCGACGATCCCGAGGACCATGGTCGCGACGAGCTTCATCGCGTAGTCCGCGAGCTTGCCGGTGTTCGTCGCCTCGTCGTCCCAGATCACGTCGAACCGATCGGAGGTCTCCGCGACGAACGTGCGCGCCGCCAAGCTCGCCGCGCGCATCAGCCGGCGGACCTTCCGCTCCCGCTTCAAGCAGTCGAGGATCTCACCGGCGATGAACGCATACGCATAGGTCGTGAAGCGCGTCCCCCTCGCCGGAGAGAAGCGCGACGCCGCGTCCACCGCCCCCCAGTACCCCCAGGCGATGAGCTCCTCCCGCTCCTCGGGCCGCGCGTACGGCGCGAGCTCCGCCACCCGGGCCCGGACGAGGTCGATCGCGCCCACGACGAGCGCCTGCTGCTCGGGCGTCAGCGGCCGGGGAGGACCCTTGCGGTCCCTGCTCATCCCTTCCTCCCGCGGCGTCGCCCTGATTCCCGGCGATCGCCGCGCTCGGCTTCCTCCTTGCTGCCGGGCGCGCCGCCCCGCGCGATCTCGTGGCTCTCGTCGGGCGGCGGCCGCTGCTGGATCGACCCGAGCAGCGCGGCCGGATACGGGTGCGTCGACATCTGCACGAGCGCCTCCTCGCGCATGTGCTCGATGAGCTCCGGCGACAGCTTCCCGCGGTACGGCGCCAGCGCGCGCTCCACCACCTCCACCAGCACGGGATCGAACTCGCACAATTTCGTGGCCATCGTAAACCTCTCGCGTGACCGTCCAGGGTGGTGCCGGGACGCGCCGTCCCGAGCCCTCTCCTACCAGTTGTCCAGCGATCCTTCGGGGATTGCTCATGAACATCGAGCCGGGCCGCCGGCATCGCGGCGTCCCCGGTCGGACGCCGCTCCCGGCCAGGCCGCTACTCCAGGAACTCGTCATAGAACTTGGGGTCTCGGATGACCGGCCGCCGCCTCGGCCTCGCCTTGGTGGCCGGCGGCCCGGCGACCGGCGCGACCGGCGTCGGTACGGCAGTCGGCGCGGCCGCGCCGTCGGCGGGGCGGTGCTTCCTTCGCTCTGCCGGGCTCCGGCGTCGCCGTCGGCGGGGGGCGCCTCGCGTGGCGCCGCGGCGCCCGCGCCCTCCACAGTCCCCGTCGCGGCGGGCGGCTCGATCGCCGCAGGCCCCGCGGCGCGCGCGAGCGGTGCTCCTGACGCCGGCGTCGGCGGCGGCGCGTCGATCGCACGCGCCGGCGAGGGCGCCGCCGGCGCGCTCTGGAGCCGGAGGATCACGTCGAGGAGGAGCAGGCTCACCACGACCCCCAGCGAGAGCCCGATCGCCAGCGTGCGCGGTGTGATCCGCGCCCGCGGCCGCGCTCCGGTCGCGCCGCGCGCGCTCGCCGCCGCCGGGCGCGCCGCGACCGGCCCCGCCGGCGCAGCGGCCCGCGCGGTGCTCGCGTGGGAGCCGCCGGCAGGCGGCCGCGCGCCCGCGCGGGCGTCCCCGGCGACCGGCGCCCTGCGCGGCAGCGGCACGGTGTGCTCCACGGGCACCCACGCCGCCGCGGCCTGCTCCAGCGGCGGGTCCGGCGCCCGCTGCGCGAGCGCCGCGACGCAGCTCGGGTCCCGCAGGCGCTCCGGCAGGCGCTCGGTCATGCCCCAGCCGGTGCCGTGCTGCCCGGGATCGGCCTCGCCGCCGGCCTGGCGGCCGGCCTGCGGGTCGCGCGGCAGCAGGCGCGTCGCTGCTCCTCCCGGCGATCCCGCCGCGGCGGCCGCCGGGACGGCGGCGCGCTCGACGCTCGCCCGAGGTCGGTCGGACGCCGCGGGCCCCGTGGTCGCCGCGGCCTGCTCGTTGCCCCACCGCAGGACCTCCGAGATCTCCGGCTCGCCCGGGTTGGTGTCGCGCGTGCTTGGCGCATCGCGCATAGCGAGGAACGCGTCCCACAACGCGTCGGCGAACGCCAGCCCGTCCCGGTGCCGCTCGCGCGGGACCTTGTTGATGGCCCGCGCGATCACGTCCGAGATCTCCTCCGGCACGCCGACCCGCGTCAGCGGCGGCGGCACCTCGTTGAGGTGCTTGGCGAACAGGGCGTCCACCCGCCCCGCGGCGCGGGCATCGCCGAACGGGTGGAACCCGGCGATGGCCTCGTAGGCGATGAGCCCCAGCGCGTACACGTCCGTCGCCGGCGTCGGCACCTCGTCGCGGATCTGCTCGGGCGCCATGTAGAGCGGGGAGCCGTGGGTCTGCGCGTCCAGCGTGTCCGGGGCGCCGCTCAGCCGCGCGAGCCCGAAATCGAGGAGCTTCACGTCGCGCGGCCCGCGCACGATGAAGAGGTTCTCCGGCTTGATGTCGCGGTGGATGCCGCCGAACAGGTGCAGGTGGCCGGCGCCGAGCGCGGCGGCGCGGACGGTGGCGCACGCGAGCGGGAGCGAGAGCGCCCTGCGGCGGCGGAGCTCCTCGCGGAATGTCACGCCGTCGAGCAGCTCCATCCGGTACCAGGCGGTGAGGTTGTCGGTGAGGCCTACCTCGTGGACCTGGACCACGTTCGGGTGCCGCATCCGCGCGAGCACCTCTCCCTCCCGCAGCAGCCGGCGGCGCTGGTCCGGGTCGTCGAGGAACTCGGACCGCACCAGCTTCAGCGCCCAGCTCTGGCCCTTCTCCGTGACGGCGTACACCGCCCCCATGCCGCCCTGGCCGAGGAGCCGATCGACGCGGAAGCGGCGCACGAACCAGGTGCCCGGCTTGAGGAGCGGGGGACCGGTCCGGCCGATCGCCGCCGGAGGCGCCTCGCCGCGGCGCCCCTCGGCGACCACCTCGCCATCGTTCTGTGACCTCCGCTTCACCGTAGACCTCCGCGTCCCGGGTCGGACGCCCTTGGACGACGGCCCGGCGCCGCGGGTCCTGCCCTCCCGCGGCGCCACATCGCGTCCGTGCTGGTTATCCGCGAACGGTTCACGATGTGCTCACGCCGCGCGTCGGCTCCGCCCTCCGGCGCGCGGCGCCACGGAGGACGCCCGCGATGGTCCGGTCCAGCCCTCTCCGGCGCACCCCGGCGTCATGTCCCCGGCGCGGCGCGCCGCCATCGGTCCTCGGGGGGCAGCTGGCCGCCTCCGCGACATTGATGACGGTCCTCGGGAGGCAGCTGGCTGCCTCCCGGGCGCCGGCTCCGGTTCCGGGAAGGCAGCTGGCTGCCTCCGGGACATCGATCCTGATCCCGGGCAGGCAGCTGGCTGCCTCCGGAGCACCGATTCCGATCCCAGGCAGGCAGCTGGCTGCCTCCGGGACATCGATCCCGATCCCGGGCAGGCAGCTGGCTGCCACCGGAGCACCGATTCCGATCCCAGGCAGGCAGCTGGCTGCCTCCGGGACATCGATCCTGATCCCGGGCAGGCAGCTGGCTGCCTCCGGAGCATCGATCCCGATCCAGAAGAGCAAATCAGCGACGTTGACGGCCTGACCGGGGTGATTATCCCAGGCGGACCGCCCGGCGCGCGCCGGCCGGTCGTATCGAACCCAGGGCGGGGACTCGAGAGCACGACAGGGCTCTTCGCCTCTCCGCGCCCGACATCAGCGAGAGGTGCTCCCCTCATGACCAAGCCTTCTGCTCCGCTCAAGAAAAAGCCAGCTCCCAGGAAGCCCGCGGCGCCGCCCCAGGCGGCGGCGGCGTTCGACAAGGCCGCGCCCGAGATGAACGCGCTGGAGCGGGACGCGCTCATCCCGATCAACATCGATATCCCGCGCGCGGTCTCTCAGGTGCTCGGGGTGCTCCCTGGCTTGCTGGCGCTGCGCCCTCTCATCGCCGAGCGATTGCCGACGCACGATGCCGGTCTGGTCGACCGGCTGGAGACCTACGCGCTCGCCGCTTGGTATGCGCACCTCGCGTGGCTGTCCAGCGGAGGATCGCAGAGCGGGCTGAAGCCGCTCCTCGAGGAGGCGGCACCGCTGCGCGCGAATCTCCTCGGCGACGCAGAGGCCCTGGCCCGCCGCGGCCTGGTCGACGCGGAGACGGTCGCGGACATCCGGGCGGGGAACGGTCACATGGACACGGCGAGCGACCTCGTCGCGCTCTCGGCGCTGTTCAGCGGCAGCTGGTCCGAGATCGCGGGGAAGACCGCCGCGACCGAGGATGAGGTCAGGCGCGCCGGCGAGCTCGGGCCGGAGCTCCTCGCCGCCCTCGGCGTGAGGGAGCACGGCGCCGCCCCGGGCCCGAGCGACGCCGCGGACAAGAGGGCGCGCGCGTTCACGCTGTTCGTGAATGCGTACGACCAAACCCGCCGCGCCGTCGCCTACCTCCGCTGGAACGAAGGAGACGTCGAGACGATCGCGCCGTCCCTCTACAAGGGCCGCGGCGGTCGCGGGGCGTCGCCCCGCGACACGGACGCCACGCCGCAAGAAGACCCGCCGGCGCCGCCGGACGCCGCGCCGCCCGGCGCGCCTGCTCCCGCGCCGCGCCAAGCCGAATCGCCGGGCTGAGCATCCAGCGCCGCCCCGTGCCGGGCTCCGCTGCTCCGGCGACACCAGCGCACAAACATCAGCGGGCTCTCGGTGAAGCGGGGCGGCCGGCCATCACACGCCGGCCGCTCCCATGACCGCCGACGTGGAGCGTAGAGGTTGGGGCCCGCATGGCGGACAGTTCCATCCCCGCCACGCGGCCCCTCGCCTCGCCGTGCGCTATTGACTACAGTTCAATAGCTGCTATGGACACGGACCGGCACCCGTGCCCTTGGCGCGCTGCTCCGCGCCCGGCACGGGCTCCACCGGCGCCGCGACCGGCGCTGCTGGGAGCAATGGCGAGGAAGGAGAGCTCGATGGTCACCGAAAATGCCCCCCTCAAGCCGCGTAAGCCGCCCGTGTCGTTCGAGCAGGGCCTCACCCGCCACTGGCTCGGCGGCCACATGGTGCCGACCCACGTCGCCAACGCCGTCAACCTGCTGTTCCCGGCGGGCGAGCGCTTCTTCATCCGCAGCGTCGCGCGCTACGCCGACCGCGTCGAGGACCCGGCGCTGCGCGCCCAGGTGAAGGCGTTCTTCGGACAGGAAGGGCACCACGCCAAGGCGCACGAGCGGTTCTTCGACCTGCTCCGCGCGCAGGGCTACGAGATCGACCGCTTCCTCCGCGCCTACGAGCGGGTCGCCTACGACGGCATCGAGCGCGTCAGCTCGCCCGAGCTGCGGCTCTCGGTCACCGCGGCCCTCGAGCACTACACCGCGATCATGGCGGAGGACGCGCTCCAGGCCGGCACGCTCGACCTCGCCCACCCGACCGCGCGGGAGCTCCTGCTCTGGCACGCCGCCGAGGAGATCGAGCACAAGACCGTCGCCTTCGACGTGCTGAAGATCGTCAACCCGAGCTACGCCCTGCGCCTCGCCGGCTTCGCGGTCGCCACGATCACGCTGTCGATGTTCTGGCTCTCCGCCCTGCTCGTGCTGCTCGCCCAGGAGCTCCCCCGCCGCGGCGAGCGCGGCGCGCGCGCGGCGTCGACGACAGCGCGCCTCCCGCCCCTCAGCCACAGGTCCGTGCTGAAGGGCGTGTTTCTCCGCGGTATCCGCGAGTACGTGCGCCGCGACTTCCACCCTTCGCAGAACGACAACATCCACCTCGCGCGGGCCTACCTCGCCGGCATCGGGGCCGCCTGAGCGCCCGGCGGACGCCATGAGCGGTCGCGACCCGCGCGCCCATGCCGATCGCTCCGGGCTCCGCGAGCACATCGCCTTCCGCCCCCGCGCCCCCTTCTGCAGGGCCCTTTCCAGGGGCTCCGCTCAGTCCGCATCCGCGAGCGCCGCTGTCGAGGCCGCCCCGCCGGGCGCCGCTCCTCCTCCTCCGCGGCGCCCAGCCACGCTGGCGCGCGCCGCTCCGCGCGAGGGGCCAGCCGCGCTGAGCAGCGTGGCATTCCGACACACTCTCGACATCGCGCTTGACGCCGCGCGGACGCATGCACAGCCATGGCGGCGGACGTGACGCTCCCGCGACACGTCCACAGGCAGTCGCGTGCACGCCGCTTCGCAGCTGCAGCACGTGTCGCTCTTCGTTGATAGGCATGAGCAGGGCACGTATCATGCGCTCCATGGCAGATGCGGCGGGCGGCCCGCCTGGCTTCAGTTCCGGAAGCGAGAACGGCGGCGATCCCCCGGCGCCCCTCGTGCCCGACGTCGCGGATACGCTGCCGGGCGTCGACACCGTCGTGCGCGACCGGTCCCCCGCGCGGGTCGAGCCGCCGGTCGAGCGCCAGAGCGACAGCTCGACGCTGAGCGACGAGGACCTCGCGCTGGCCGCCACCCGCTCGAGCATGCACGAGGGCGGAGGCCACGTTCAGGTACCTCCCGACGGTACTTTACTGGGAGGGGTCTATCGCATTCTGGGTCGGCTCGGCGAGGGGGCGATGGGCGTCATCCTCCTGGCGCGCGACGAGCAGCTCCAGCGCGACGTGGCCATCAAGCTGCTCCGGCCGGAGCAGCTCGACAACGCGCAGATGCAGGCCCGGCTGCTCGCGGAGGCGCGGGCGATGGCGCGCGTCCACCACCCGAACGTCGTCGAGATCTACGCCTTCGGGGAGTACGTCAACGCGCCGTACTTCGTGATGCAGTACGTGCCCGGGGTCACGCTCGACACCCACGTCCACAGCAAGGGCGGCCGGCTCGGGCTCGACGAGGCGCTGAGCATCCTCGACCAGGCCTGCCTCGGCGTGTCGGCGATCCACGCCTCGGGCATCGCCCACCGCGACGTCAAGCCGAGCAACATCCTCGTCGGCCAGGCCCTCCGCGTCGTGGTCGCCGATCTCGGCCTCGCGAAGCGCATCCCCCGCGGCGACCGGGTCGAGCTCGCCTTCTCGGGCACCCCGGCGTACCTGGCGCCCGAGGTGGCGCTGGGCCGGCAGCTCGACCCGGCGCTGCTGCCGCGGATCGACGTCTACGCGCTCGGGGTGGTCGCCTACTACCTGCTCGCCGGCCGCCTGCCGTTCCAGAGCACGAGCACCGTCGATCTGGTGATGCAGCACGCCTATCAGCCGCCGATCCCGCCGAGCGAGCTCTGCCTGGACCTGCCGCCGTCGTTCGACGCGCCGGTGCTCGCGGCGCTGGCCAAGGAGCCCGACCAGCGCATGGCGAGCGCGGACGCGCTGCGCGAGGCGCTCCTCGACGCCCGCAGCGCCATGCCGGCCTACGCCCGCACGACGCGCGTCATGGTGGCCGACGACAGCCCGTCGTTCCGCACCTTCCTCGTCAGCGTCCTCGCGCAGGCGCTGCCCGGCGCCGTCATCGAGACCGCGCCCGACGGCGCGGCGGCGCTCGCCGCCATCGAGGCGAACCCCCCGTCGCTCGGGGTGTTCGATCTGGACATGCCCGGCCTCGACGGCATCGCCCTCACCGCGGCGGTGCGGAAGCTGCCGCGGGGGGACTTCCCGATCATCGTGGCGACCGGGACCGGGGGCGCGGCGGACTGGCAGTGCCTGTCGCGCCTCGGCGCCTCGGCGTTCCTCGTCAAGCCGTTCGACGCGGGGCAGCTCATCACCCTGGCGCGCGCGCTCGTGGGCGTCGCGGACGAGCAGAAGCGCAAGCAATGATGATCGGAACGGGGACCATGCCCACGGCGCCGGGGCTTTCGGCGCGGGCGGCGTGGCGCGTCGCGCGCCGGGGCGAGATCGCCGGTGTACCGACGGGTCGGCGACGTCGAGGCTCCTGATGAACGACAGCGAGATCAAGATCCTGGTGGTCGATGACGACGAGGTCGATCACCTCGTCACGCGCAGGCTCCTCCGCGAGGTGTCCCGGACCCGCTACGACGTCACATGGCTGAGCACCTCGGACGAGGCGATCGAGGCGCTGCTCGCCGGCGGCTACGACGTCTGCCTCCTCGATTACCGGCTCGACGCCCGCACCGGGCTCGACGTCGTGCACGAGGCGAACCGCTTCGGCTGCGCGATCCCCATCATCATGCTGACCGGGGTCGGCGACGAGGAGATCGACATGGCCGCGATGAGCGCGGGCGCGGCGGATTACCTCGTGAAGGGGCGGTTCGACGCGCAGATCCTCGAGCGCACGATCCGCTACGCCATCGAGCACAAGCGGAGCCAGCTCAAGCTCAAGCAGTACGCCGACACGCTGGAGGAGAGCAACCGGCAGCTCCTCCAGATGCACGAGGAGCTCGCGGCCAAGAACGCCGAGCTCGTCCGGCTGAACGAGGAGAAGAACCGCTTCGTCGGCATGGCGGCCCACGACCTCCGGAACCCGCTCGGCGTCATCCTGGGCTACAGCGACTTCATGCTGATGACCCACCGCCGCGGGGAGCAAGCGTCGCTGCTCCGGGAGGACGGGGTCGAGATCATCCAGATGATCCGGAGCTCGAGCAAGTTCATGCTCTCGCTCATCAACGACCTGCTCGACGTGTCGATGATCGAGCTCGGCAAGCTGAACCTCGACCGGAAGAGCACGGATGTCGTCCAGCTCGTCGCGTCGAACGTGGCGCTCAACATGGTGCTGGCCGGGCAGAAGAGCATGAAGCTCGTCGTCGAGAGCGACGAGAGCGTCCCGCGGGTCGACGTGGACGTCCACAAGCTGGAGCAGGTGCTCAACAACCTGATCAGCAACGCGATCCACTACTCCCCGCCGGGCACGACCATCCGCGTCCGGGTCGAGGGCGCCCCCACCGCGGACGGGGGCGCCGCCGAGGTGCTCCTGTCGGTCCAGGACGAGGGGCCCGGGATCGCGCCGGAGGACATCGGCAAGCTGTTCCGCCCGTTCGGCCGGGCGAGGACGGTCAGCACCGGCGGAGAGCGCTCGACGGGCCTCGGGCTCGCCATCGCGCAGCGCATCGTCGAGGGGCACGGGGGGCGCATCTGGGTCGAGAGCGTGGTCTCGAAGGGGGCGACGTTCTTCGTGGCCCTGCCCGTGGCGCCGGCGCCCGACGCCGAGGCGGCCGCCTAGAGCGGCGGTCACCCGCTTCGGATACGGGCCCATCTCGACGTTTTCGGTGCTCAGCGCACCGGAGTGGGCTTCCGCGCCGAAAACGCCGAGCTGGACCCGTCTCCTGTGCGGGTGAACGCCGCTCTGTAACGCAGGGCGAAGACCGCTCGAGAGGGGATCAGGGCTCCTGCGGGAGCTCGGCGTAGTCGAGGTAGTCGAAATCGGCGGGGAGGCCGCTGCCGGTGAGGTCGTGGGCGCACAGCGCCGCGAAGGCGCCGGTGAAGCCCAGGCCACGCGAGGTGCGCTCGTCGGACAGGAGCGACGCGTCGAGCACCGGGCCGAGCGGGTCGAAGCGCTCTCCGTCGATCGACGACGAGAACTGGAGGTCCTTGCCGGAGAGCTCGAAGCGGAGGTGGACGCGCGGGGCGGCGCAGGCGGCCGGGCGCGCGAGCCAGGTGAGCCGCCCGTGCTCGCTGCCGAGGAGCGCGATCGAGCGCCCGGCGCGCTCGTCGTGGCCGAGCAGCGCGTAGAAGAAGCTCTCGTCGTCGTACAGGCACATGAGCCCCGCCATCTGCTGGAACGAGGCCGGCTCGAACTCGAGGCAGGTCTCGACGCGGCAGCGGAGCGACTGGATGCGGCGGCCGACGACGCTCTGCCGGTGCAGCGAGTGCGGCGACTCGCGGCCGCGGACGCGCAGGTAACCGGGGCGCTCGCGCAGCGACACCCAGCGCTCGTCGGGCACGTCGCGCAGCGTCTGGTACGCGACGCCGAGCGCCGCCCGGTCGAAGTGATCGCGCGCCGGGGGCTCCTCGAAGGGGTGGTCCGGCAGGCGGGGCGCCGGCACGCGGACGGCGGGCGCGGGCGGTCGCGGCGCCCCGTCGAGCGCGAGCCAGCCGTCGTCGGTCCAGCGCACCCGCTGGATCGCGGTCTCGCGGCCGAGGATGCAGCGGCGCTCGCCCGGGAGCGGCCGCCCGACCAGGTGGGCGAGGTACCACTCGCCCGTGGTGGTCTCGACAAGGCAGCCGTGCCCGGCCTTCTGCAGCTCGAGGGCCGGGTCGTGGACGGAGGTCAGGAGCGGGGCGCTCGGGTCGACCTCGTAGGGCCCCTCGATGCGGCGGGAGCGCGCCACGACGGCGGCGTGCTCGTAGCTGGTGCCGCCCTCGGCGACGAGGAGGTAGTAGTGGTCCCCGCGCCGGTAGAGGTGCGGCCCCTCGGTGCAGCCGCGGCCGCTGCCGGTGAAGATCCAGCGGCGCTCGCCGACGAGGCGGCGCTGCTCGAGATCGAGCTCCTGCAGCACGATGCCGGGGAACTGGTTGTTGCCGGGGCGGTGGTCCCACACCATGTTGACGAGCCACGCTCGGCCGTCCTCGTCGTGGAACAGCGACGGGTCGAAGCCGCCGCGGTTCAGCGCGACGGGCTCGGACCACGGCCCCTCGATGCGGCTCGCGGTGACGTAGTAGTTGTGCGCGTCGACGAAGCCGCCCCAGGACTTCACGTCGGTGTAGACGAGGTAGAACACGCCGCCGGCGTGGGTGAGGCAAGGCGCCCAGACGCCGCCCGAGCGTGGGTTGCCGAGCAGGTCGAGCTGCGAGCGGCGGTCCAGCGCATAGCCGATGGGGTTCCAGTGGCGGAGATCGCGGCTGTGGTGGAGCCGCACGCCGGGGAACCACTCGAAGGTGGAGGTGGCCAGGTAGTAGTCCTCGCCCACCCGGAGGATGGAGGGATCGGGGTGAAAGCCCCGGAGGACGGGGTTCTCGATGAAGGTCGGTTCGCTGGTCATCGCGGGGGCTAGGGTCCGAAGGAGGGAAGTCGGGTGCGGTTCGACGGCCGCGCCGGGGGCGCGGGGCGCCGTGCGCGTGGGCATCTTGCAGCGGGGCGGCTGGGCGGCGCAACGGCAACACGGCCGGGCGGCCAGGCGACGGCGGGGGCCGGCGGCTCGGCGGCCTCGGACGAGGCGAGGCGGGAGCCGCTGTCGTCGTTCAGGATGCGCACACGGGTGGGCAGCAGGAGCTCGCCGCGATCGGGTTGAGATACCCGGCTCGGTGCAGCCCGTCGTCAGTGGCCATTGAGCTCGACGACGGCCCGCTCGTGGAACGTCTTGAGGCACGCGTTGCGATCCGAGGCGAGGACGAGCGCGCGGAGGTCGTCACGGTCGAGGAGGAGGACCAGGTGGTCGTCCTTACGCTCGCCGCGGAGGTCGTCGCGGAACGAGCTCGTGAACCCGCCCACGGCCACGAAGAGGCCGAGCCGACACCGGCCATAGCGTCGCTCTAGCTTCCACATGAAGCTGCGTAGCTCGTTGACACCGGCGGGCTTCGTCCAGTTCTTGCACTCGATCAGGATATAGGACGTCCGCTCGTTCGCCCAGAACGGGTCTGTGGACTCGTTGCGGATCAGGACGTCAATCTCCTCAACATCGTTGCGACGCCTGGCCTGGGCCTGACGGAAGCCCGGGATGGTCTTGACCAGGAGCAGCATCAGATCTTCTAGAAGTTTCCCCTTCCGGTTCGGATCGGCCTCGGACTCGACAGCTGCCCAGGCCTCCCGAAGAGTCGCCTCCGTCTCCTCGTCCGTGAGTTCGCCAAGTTGACGCGCACGGACCGCCTCGATGGCGTTACGGAGCTTTGGGAGCAGGAGAATGCGGAAGAACTCGTCTTTCTGCAGGTAGTCGTAGACCCCCTCTTGAAACGCCCGCGTGATTGCGGACGGCGTCGCGTAAGCCGTCACGAGGAGCGTCTTCGCGGAGGGCGCACGGCGACCGATCTCGGCAAGGAGATCGAGCCCTGAGTCCGGCCCCTCGCGCCCTTGGAGCTTCTGGTCGAGCAGGACGACGTCCCACCCTGGCTGATCGAGCTTGGCCAGCGCGGCGCCCGCATCGGGCGCCGTCTCGACGAGGTATCCTTCCTCTCCGAGACGGCTCTCGTAGAGCCTCACGAAGCTCGGATCGTCGTCGATGATGAGAACTCTTCCCGTCGATCTCATTGATCCACCCTCTGTCGTACCGGGATCCGGAGCCTGAAACGGGCGCCGCCGAGGGGCTCTCCTCGCAGCGCGCGTGCCCATGCATCTCCTGCTCCACCACCTCGCGCACGAGCGCCAGCCCTTCCCCGGTACCGCCCGGTCGCATCGAGAACCCTCGCCTGAAGATGGCCTCCCGGTGCTCGCTTGGCACGCCGGGGCCGCTGTCGTCCACCAGAATCAAGAGCTCGTCCCCCCCGGCGGCTGCCTCCGCCGTGACCCGCACCTCGGCCGACGCACCAGAGGACGCCTGCGCCGCGTTCCGGAGCATGTTGACGATGGCCAGGGTGAAGCGACGTCGATGGCCTACGACGGGCGGCAGCGGACCGCTCTTCGGAAACGACATGCGCGCGCCGAACTCTTCCGCCACCGCGGCGAGGGCCTCCTCGATGGCCGGCGCGACGTCGAACGGCTCTGCCGGCTCAGCGCCCAGCGCGGCGACGTTCAGCATGTCTCTCAGGAACCGGAAGATCCGGTCGATCCCGCCATCGATCGCGTCCTGATGGGGTAAGATCGCGGCTGCGGCGCCGCTCCGCTCGACATCGCGATAGAGGTCGTCGAGTGCCCCGCGCACCGGCACGAGCGCGTTTCGAACCTCGTGGACGACCATGCGCGCATGCCGCGTGGTCGCCGCCGCCGCACCCTCACTCTGGATGCGCGTCGCGACGGGGCGGATCTGCCCGAGCACGGCGGAGGTCTCGTCCTGGAGCAAGGCCTGTGCGAGGACGGAGAACGGCGTGCTCGTGCCGGTGGCGATCTCCTCAAGCAGCGGGCGCCCCTCGGGACGAATCTCAAACTCGGTGAATCCCCCTCCGACATAGCTGCTGTAGGCGAGGATCTCCAGGCTGGAAAGCCGACGGAGCGTCTCGCTCGCAACAGGCGGGCCCAAGTCTTGATCCTCGTAGATCATCCCATCCGAGCTCCCCAGGAGCTCTGCGGCAGATCTGCGCGACAGCCGCCACTCGTCCCTGGGTCCTCGCGACTGCACAGCCTCGACGGTGAGCAGCCACCGGACGGCATCCCGAGTGGGAAGATCCATGAGTAGCCTGCCGATAGACGTCAAGATCCAGCGATCGCCGGCGCGAGCGACAGCGCGGATCTCACGAGCATACCGGGCGATGTCGAACTCGGGCTCCTTCCTTCCCGCGACACCTTGGGCGGCCAGCTTCCGCAGTCGATCAAGCTCTCGGTCCTTGACAGCGGAGCCGGCTGTCACGTCTAGCCCCAGCGTGCGACTCAAAGACACGTTGATCAGCGCCGAGATCTCGTCGGCCGGTAAGCCCTTGGCAAATCCTTCAAGAAGCAATCTGCCCAGCTCCGAAGCGAAGGGCTCGAGACGCCACGCCCAGTAACTCTGGTGCCACAGTACATCGATTTCAGGCTTGCCGCTCCGCTCGAGCTCCTCCAGGGCGGACAGCAGATGCCGCCGGTGCGCCGCGACGTCGGGCACGAAGGCAGGTCTCGCCTGCCCGATCCCCTCCAGGTAGTCCTTCAACTGATCGAGGAACGCCACGGCCAGAGCAGATGACCGCGCGGCGCCGACGTCAAGCGCGCGCTCCTCTACGCGGACAAACTCGGACGTTTCCGCTGCGCTCGGCGCCAGCAGGCGGTCACGGCAGGGGCACGGTCCTCGTCACCGCGAGCAGAGGAGGCCGGTCGGCTGGGGGCGCGGCTCGTCACCGGTGGGACGGAGCGCACCGCTCTGGGGACGCCCCCCGGGCCACGAGCGAGTACCACCGACGCTGCGCGGCGGACGCAAACCTCCGCCGTCCGGACCTCGGTGTGGGCACACGGCTCCCCGTGTGAGGACTCCGGCGCTCCACTCCAAACAGATTCCATCCATACGCGCCCCGCTCTGCAGCGATGCCGTCCTGCGTCATGGGGAGATCCGCTTTCGCCTCCGTCCCGTCACCGCATTCCGCGTTGAGGATGTCATCCAGAACGTGGATACTCCGTGCAATGCAACTTCACGGCTCATGCTAGCGCGCGGCCGCGGACGCCAGGGGGATCGCAGGCCGCGCCGTGCCGGACGCGCCTCGATCGCCCGCCGGGGAACCGAGGTTCCATCGACCTCGGACCGGGACGTCCAGACCGCGGCTCGGCCGTGGAGGACACATCGATGTGCGCAGGCTCCGTACCTCGCGCGAGGTACTAGGGAGGAGTAGGCAGTGGCGAAGAGAGCTCGATTCAGAGGCGTGCTGTCAGCGCAGGCCAGGGTGATGGCCGCGCTCCTCTTGCTGTACGGACAGGGATGCGGGGGCGACGACAACAAGCCCGATCCGCAGGAGCAGATTCCGCCGGAAGAAGAAGAGAACGAGAACCCGCCGCCCGAGGAGGAAGAGCCCGATCCTCCCGAAGAGGAGGAGCCCGAAGAGGAGGAGCCCGAAGAGGAAGAGCCCGCGACCCCCGAGGGGCCCACCGAGTTCGTCTCGGCCGACGATCCCTTCACCGAAGGCTACCTCGGCGAGGAAGAGGAAGAAGAGGAGGAGGAGGAAGAGGAAGAAGAGGAGGAGGAAGAGACCCGAGAGCTCGAGGAAGGCGACATCTACCGCGTCCTCGGCGGCGGGCAGCTCCTCAACCTCAACCCCTACCGCGGCCTGCAGGTCATCAACATCCAGGACCCGTCGAACCCGAAGTTCCTCGGCCAGCTCCAGGTCGCCGGCACCCCGGTCGAGATGTACGTCGTCGGCGATCGCGCGGCCGTGCTCCTCAACGACTGGGCCGGCTACCAGCTCAAGGCCGATGGCCTGACCGTGGAGCGGCGGACCGGCGGGACGGTCCTGTTCATCGACATCGCCGACCGCACCGCGCCCAAGATCCTCTCGCAGTACCCGGTCGCGGGCCGCATCATGACGAGCCGCCTCGCGCGCGGCACGAGCAAGACCTCGCTCTACATCGCCTCGAACGGCTCGGAGCTCGAGGAGTTCGCCCCAGGCCAGTTCCACTGGGTCAACAAGACCCTGGTCAGGAGCTTCGATGTCGGCACCGACGCGCTGACCGAGCGCCCCGGGCTCGAGCTCGACGACGCCGTGACCGCCATCCACGCCGAGGCGGACGTGCTCCTCGTCGCGCGCAACCGCTTCAGCTGGTCGGAGGAGCCCAGCACCATCTCGGTCATCGA
Organism: Sorangium cellulosum So0157-2; assembly: GCF_000418325.1. Taxonomy (GTDB): domain Bacteria; phylum Myxococcota_A; class Polyangia; order Polyangiales; family Polyangiaceae; genus Sorangium; species Sorangium cellulosum_D. The sequence goes on along the minus strand of NC_021658.1, from coordinate 3,751,031 downwards.
CATCTCGAACACCGACGGCTCCATGGTGGAGCGCGGCAGCGTCACCGCGAAGAGCTTCGTGCGCTCGCAGTTCCACATGGACTTCCGCGACGACATGCTGCGCGTCTTCTCCGGCCCGCGGTGGGCGAGCGGGGCGCCCAGCTACCTCGAGACGTGGAACGCCGCCGACCGCGACGACATCACGCCGATCGACAGCGAGGACTTCGGCGCCGAGCAGTCGCTCTACGGCGCCATCTTCATGGACGACAGGGCGTTCGCGGTCACCTACCGGCGGCAGGATCCGTTCCACGCCTTCTCCATCGATCCGGCCGGGAACGTCACCGAGGAGAGCGAGTTCATCGTGTCCGGGTGGAACGACTTCTTCCGCCCCGTCCTCGGCGCGACGCGCCTGATCGGCATCGGCGTGAACGACGAGAACGGCCGCCGCCTCGCCGCCAGCCTCTACGACATCACCGACCTGACCAGCGCGGATCCCCTCGTGGCGCGCGCCGAGGTCGACAGCGCCGCCGACGGCTGGAGCTGGTCGGAGGCCAACTGGGATCACCGCGCGTTCACCGTGCTCGACGACGCCGTCGAGGCCGTGGCGCCGACCGGAGAGCCCGAGACGGGCCTCGTGCTGCTCCCGTTCTCCGCGAGCAGGGTCGTGGACAACACCCGGCGCCCGTTCTCGGGGGTGCAGATCTTCACCTTCTCGGGCACGACGCTGACCCGCCGCGGCCTGATGGAGCACGGGACCCCCGTGCGCCGCACGTTCCGCGCCGAGGACATCGCCACGGCGAACGTGTCCGACGAGCACCTCTCCCTCTACGCGCAGGGCGATCTCGACGCCCCGACCAAGCTCGGGCAGCTCGAGCTCGCGCCGGATTACCAGAAGGTCTTCGCGTTCGGCAGCCACCGCGTGCGCGTGAAGCTGCCGTACGACACCTACTGGATGCCTTACGAGAGCCGGAAGCTGAAGGCGGAGGTCGTCCCGAGCACCGGCGTCGCGCAGCTCGAGCAGCCGGTAGCCACCTTCGATCTGCCGATCGACGCGCAGCTCTACCAGGTGGGCGATCTGCTCGTGTCGCTGACCACCACGTTCGAGAACTGGGTGGGCAAGGTGGCCCATATCCAGGTGATCGACCTGTCGGATCCGACCGCGCCGCGCCAGGCGGGCACGCTCGACACGGGCGATCTCCCCGCGATCGGCGGCTACTACGGCGGGGGGAGCTCGTTCCCGACCGTGCACGCCGGGCGCGACGCCCTCGCCTTCCTCCGCGTCATCGGCCACACCGAGGACCTCGGGGTCGGCTGGTCGTGCCGGACGAGCGCCGTCCAGACCCCGACCTGCTTCGGGCAGGAGGGCTGCACGTACACGGCCGGCGAGCGGCTGTGCCGCAGGATCGGCAACGACGAGTACTGCAACGGCGGGTTCGCCGAGTGCACGGACCACGCCGGCGCCGACACGACCTGCACGCCCATCGAGGTCGACCGGAACGACATTCCGGGGGTCACCTCGACGTACTGCTACGAATACGTGCCGCGCCGCACCTGGGCTCAGATCGAGATCAGCGTTGTCGACCTGTCCGATCCGGACAGCCCGGCCGTGAGGCCCGCGCTCTCGCTGCCGGACGACAGCGAGACCGTGAACGTCCTCAACGACGACGGGGAGCTCTACTTCAACATCAAGCGCTCGATCGGCGCGCCGGACGATCCGCGCCCGCACACGCAGTACTTCCTCACGCACCTCGACCTGTCCAACCCGGCGCAGCCCGCGCTCGATCCGGGGGTCAACGTGCCCGGCGAGATCCTCGCGATCCAGGGCACGTCGATCTACGCGCGGGACAAGGTGTGGGGCCAGCAGTTCATCGAGACGGCGCTCGCGCGGCTCGAGCTGCACGAGGGGCTCGCGTACCTCCAGGAGTACCAGCAGTTCCCGAACCGCCGGGTCAACGCGATCTCCATCGACGGCCGCGGGCTGCCGGTGCTGAGCCACAGCCTGATCTGGCAGCCGACCTACGGGATCTACTACGGCTGGGATCCCAACCAGAAGCTGACCACGCTGTCGCCGCTCGCCGCGGAGGAGGAGCCGCCTCCGCCGCCGGAGAACGAGAACGAGAACGAGAACCCGACGGTCCCCGAGTTCGACCAGCGCTCCACGGTCCGGCTCGCGTCGTGGGCGTCGCTGCGCCACACCACCGACATGCGCGCGCTGTTCGAGGTGCCCGGCGGCGTGCTGGTCATCTCCCTCGAGCAGCCCGAGGCGCCGAAGGCGCAGGCGTTCTTCCAGACCTGGGGCTGGCCCGAGAAGTTCGTGGCGAACGGTGAAGAGGTCCTCTTCGCCGCCGGCCGCTTCGGGATTCACCAGCTCGACCGCGAGACCGTCAACCTCGTCCCCTACCTCGGCGAGTAGCCGAGCGCGGATCGGGCCGGCCCGGGCGATGCCGCCGGGCCGGCCCGCGGCGGCGGCGTCGCTGCCGCCTCGCCTTCCTCTCGCAGCCCTCCTTCGCGCATCGCCTTCGAGCGGCCGCCGCGGCCCGCGCGGCGATGCGACCGGCCTCGCGGGCGGCGCGCGCTCAGAACCCGATCGTCAGGAGGTGCGCGCGCACCTCGGCGCCGAGGCGGAGATCGGCGATCTCGGCGGCGAACGGATCGCCGCCGTCGCCCGCGCCGAGGCGCGCGACGCGCGATCAGGCGCGCCTCGGCGCCCATCCATGCTCGACGATGCACGTGCGGGGATTCAAGCGCGCGCGGAGGGCGCGAGCACCAACGCGACGATCGCCGGGGGCGCGGGGGCGCGGGGGCGCGGGGCGGGTCGAGGGCGCCCTGCGGCGCGAGGGAGGCGGAGGGATCCGGTTTCGCGGAGCGCCGGACAACGCTATGGAGGAGCCCCATGGTCGAGCAAAACACAGCGGAAAACGGGGATGGGCGGCCGGAAAGCGCGGAGCCCGTCGCGGAGCGCGCGCCGGACCAGGAGGCCCGCGAGGCCGCCGGAAGGGCGGCGGAGGGCGGCGGGGAGACCTCTCCCGATGGCGCGGCGGCATCCGCGGCGGCGGTCGCAGCCGCAGCAGCGGTGGCCGCGGAGACGGCGCCCGCCGCTGCAGAGCCCGCCGGCGCCGCGCCGGCCGCCGCAGAGTCCGCCGGCACGGCGCCGGCCGCCGCTGCGCCCGCACGCACGCGTCCGCCGCGGGTCATCGACATGCGCCGGCCGCGCACACCGGCGCCCGCGCAGGAGCCGCCGCCGCGGCGCTCGGCACGCGCGGGGGAACGTGGACCGGACGAGCGTGGGGGTCGCGAGCGCGGGGCGCGCGACGGCGGCGCGGCTGAGCGCGGGGCGCCGGACAGGACCAAGGCGTCGCGGGAGGGGGCGCCCCACCGCGGAAGGTCAGGCGCCGACCGGGGCGGCGCTGTCCAGACGCGCGCTCCAGCGCCCGGCGCCGCGCCGGGCGCGGCCAAGCGAGAGCGCCGCGCGGCCGCCGCAGCGGACCCTGCGCCGAGCGGCGCTGGCAAGGCGGAGCCCGCCGCGGCGAAGCGCGCGGCGGCCGGCCAGGGGCCCGAGGCCGAGGCTCCCCGCAAGGCGGCCCGGCAGCCCCAGCGCGCCGAGGCCCACAAGGCGGCCGCGGCCCCGCCGCCGGCACCGGAAACGACGGCGCCCTCCGAGCCGCGCCGGGAGGCCGCGTGGGTGCCTCCTCCTCCCAGCCCCGCGTTCCCGAAGAAGAAGAAGCCGGCGATCACCGCCAAGGAGGCGATGAAGGCCAAGGTGCAGGCGCGGGCCGGCAAGAAGGCGGCGAAACCCGCGCCGAGCCCGGCAGCGGAGCGCGCGACGGACCATGCCACGGCGGCCGCCCGCGAGGAGCCCAGGGCTTCCGCCGCGGCGAAGCCCCGCGACAACGGCGCGGCCAAGCCCCGCGACGCCGCGCCCAAGTCGGTACGCCGCGACCAGGCGGCAACGCCGGAGGCGCCGGCCAAGAAGCCCGGGCTGCTCCGGCGGCTGCTCAACCTGTTCCGGCGATCCGGCTAGCTCCGCGGGTCAGAGATCCCGCCAGAGAAACCGGTCGATGACGCGCGGCCGCCGAAAACAGCAGCGATTTCCATGACTTTTGCCTGTTTCGCCGCCGAGGGCGGCTCCTGTGTGGCCCAACGGGGCGCCCTCCGCCGTCGCGTCGCCCGCGGGTAAGGGCCGCGGCATCACCGGTCCTTACGGCCACGCTGCACGCGCTGGTTAACATAGAGAACCTTACGCGATCCGCATCCCTCCTGGAAAAGTGACGCTGTATCAGCAACTCATCCATGCATCGAGGGGGCCGCGTTCACTCCACAGCCTGCGGCAAGAAGAGCCGGCGACGTTCGCCGAGGACGCCCCGGCATTTTTGCCCGTTCACATTGCCCCGCGTGACGCGCCCACGGAGCAGAGCACTCCCTCCTGCCGGCGAGCCCGTGGAGATCGTCATCCACGCCCGCCTCGCCGTGCGCGTCGGCCCCGGATTCGAAGAGGCCACGTTGAGGCGCATCCTCGAAGTCTTGCGCGACTCGGAATCTCGCCTGATGTTCACGCTCCCGCCCGCGCTGCGCATCCGTCGAGAAGGTGGTCGGTCGCAAGATGCATGTCTGGGACGGTGAGTGCCATCTCCACACTAAAATTCGACCGCGGGATATTGCGAGGATGCGCGCCACTCATCCGAATGCAGACTTTTATTCCATTCCGAGTGCGGCTGCTCTACATCCATGATGGAATACGTCGCCGCCGGAGACGGCTTTCAAGTGGGCGGGGGTGGGATGCTTGACGTCGCGTAGGCGGGCAGTTAGAAAGCGTTACGCGTGCCTGTTGGAGAACGGTTACGGGTGGGAATAGATACCGCCCCTACGGGAGGAGGCGGCGCAAGCAGATATTTAATGAGCAAGTGGACCGCTAGCGCTCGCACACGCCTACGACGAATGGTGTCAAGTGCGCTGAGCAAAGACGGGGCGGCGGGTTGTTTGCAAGCAAGGAGCGATGAACAATGTCACGCAGAACACGGCTTGGGCTTTTCGGTGCAATGACCGCTCTGACGATTTCGGTTGCCTTCTTTAGTTCAGCAATGGCTCAATCAGGGCAATACTGCCCACCGAACATGTATCTCGTAACACGGGAAACAGAGCTTAGCTTCGGGATTGTGTCCTCGCACGCCAACCTAGCAACCAAGGATAATCTGGCTTGCCTGCAGGTTTTACCGCTAGCAACGGCGCAGGGGCCATTCCCCTGCAACGTAAACTCGGTACCCAACAGAGCGATACGGGATGGAGCGATGCCCGACACCTGGACACGGGCGGAAATTATTGATGATGTAGGTGGTCGCGACGAATTTGCCGAAAGTTGCCCCTTTTAGCCTGGAGCTCGCGCCCATCGCAACGGGCATGAATCACATCTCGAGGCTGGATCCTTCGCGTCGATTCATGCTGCCGAGGACGGCCTGGAAAGCACTGGTCCAGTGCATGACGGCCGGCGACGTACGGACGACGCGCGCGACCTCTTCGAGCGCGGCCTTCCATTTGGGCCGAAAGATTACGTTATCGGGAACTCCCACGCGTCTCCGACGATAGAGATCGTTGACCCACTCTTCGGGAAGATAGAGCTGCAGGCCGACGGGCACGGGGATCTCGTCCTGCGCGAGCGTGAACGAGAAGATGGCCTGGCAATTGGCGTTTTTGCAGAGCTGCCCGCAATACTGGTGGGCGCCCGGCCCCCCCGAACCGAAGTCGTTGCCAGAGCCTCCGCTCCCATCACCCGAGCTGTTCGCGGCACCCGAGCCGGTCTGAAAGAGTTTGTCGCCGCCACCGCACGCCGCACCGGCCACAGCCACCATGAACAAGGCAACGCCGGTGACGACCTCGAAGAGCAGGTCGGCGTAGCGGCTGTCGTAGGAGAGGTAGCCGACTTCGTCGATGCAGAGAAGCGCGGGGAGCCTGTACCGGTGGAGCCTTCGCGCGAGCGCGGCCGAGGACTCTTGCGCGGCGCGGTCGGCGAGCATGTCGCTCGCGGTCGAGAAGCGGACCGTGTGGCCGCGGACGACGGCCTGGCCGCGGTCCCACGAGCGGACGTGGGTGGCGACGATCTCGTTGCCGTCGGCGATGCGCGCCTGATCGAGGTCGGCGAGGACGACGAGCGTGCGGCTCGTCCGGTCGTGGGGGACGGAGTAGTCGTTGAGATCGAAGCGCGCGTAGGGCGTCTTTCCAACCTCGACCTCGACGCGCTCGTGAGCCGGAAACGGCGTGTCGGGGTGCCGCAGAAGCACGCTGTGCTCGTCGTCGAAGGCCTGGCGCACAGTGCGGGCGCGGTCCTCGACCCACGACCGATCGAGCGCAACGGAGGTGGTCCACTCGGTCGCTTGTCGGTTGAGATCGCCGAGGTCGGCGTAGCTCCGGGCCTCGAAGAAGGCCTCGCGGATGTAGCGGATGGCGCGCTCGACGCGGCCCTTCTCGTTGCCACGCGCGACGGGGCGACGGGGCGCGGCTCGAAGCGGTAATGCGCCCACAGAGCCAGCAGCGTGGGGTGGAACCGGATCGCGTCGCCGTGGCGCTCCACGACCGCGCTCTTGAGGTTGTCGTAGAGCAGCACGCGCCGGACGCCGCCGAAGTCGGCGAACGCCTCGACGTGCCCGCGCACGAAGAAGGGCATCGCCGCGCCGGGGAAGAAGCGCAGGAAGATCCGCCGCGAGTAGCTGAGCACCATGACGAAGGCCCAGAGCGGGCGTCGAGCCCGGCCGATAACCAGCTTGCCGAAGTGCGCCCAGTCGACCTGCGCTTGCTCGCCGGGCAGCGTGCGGAGCCGCTGGAATGCCTCCGCCGGCTTCTTGGGGCGGAGACGGCCGATCTTGAGGGACGCGGGGAGCGCGTCGGTGAAGCGCTGGCCCAGCGCGCCGCTCACGCGCGGACCAGGGCGGAAGCCGCTCTCCGCAGAGCGAGCAACGGCCGACATCTCGGATTGGATCGTCATCGTCGTCCTTTCGGCCGGGGGTGATCTCCGGCGCGACCTGGGACGTCGACGCGGCCGAGGCTTGCGTCACGATGTGATGCGTCACTTTCTGCGCGGAGAACTTGTCCCGCTGCCGGTGGCGGTAGCGGGCCTGGCGAGCGGCCTGCAGGCGGCGAGCGCGAGGCCGGGTCCGGTACGCGGCGCCGGCGCGGCGGAGCGACTCACGACGCCGCAGCGGGCGGCAGTCGAGGCAGAGGCGCTGGCCGCGATCGCAGCGACGGCAGAGGCGAAGCTGGCCGCGGCAGCAGGCGCAGAGCGCGAGGCGGTAGGCGGAAGGCAACGGGCTCCATGCCGCCGTTTTCTGGACCTGGAGCCCGGCTCGTGATGAAGGAAAGGGACTCCGGTAGGCGGAGCTCCAGAAGGCCCGAGGGTGGCAGCACTCGGGCCTTCAACTTTTCGGCGGGCGCTACGTCTACGCCGTGGAGGCGAGCGCGGCCCAGATCGGCGGGGGTGCCGGCGGTAAACGGTGAGCGCCGGCTATCACGTGACCGCGGTCTTCACCGATCCTACGCGGGACGGGATGATCACCGACACGCCGGTCTACTCAGGGATGGGGGCACCCCTCAGGGCCGCAGAAACACTCGAGGACCACCCGAGTGACGCACCTTGACTGCATGGTCTCGTTTGGCTCCTCTCGGCATGCGCAAACACGGTCCGCGAAGCATTCCACCGGGTCGGGGGGCGGCGGCTGCTCGGGCCCGTTGCCCGCGACGGCAATCGGAATGCTAATGAACAGGGCGCACGCGCCGACGAGAGCGAACAACGAGCGACGATTCTGCATGGTATCCTCCCTTGACAAAGCAACCGTTAGCTGCCCGAGGTTCGTAGCGCGGACGAATGCGGTCACGCTATGCCCTCGGGACTGGCCAGACGATCGGAGCGCCGGCGCCGGATCGCCGCATTGCGATACCGTGTCCACCGCCCCGGCTTATTGACCCCCTCGAACCAGGACCCGAGTATAATCTGGCTTGGAATTGAATCAATGGAAACAGGCAAAAAGATCGACGCCGATTTCATCAGAACAAATGCTGGCGTGCGGGGCAAAACAGGCTTCTCGGGCCATATTGAAGACGCATTTTCGGGCGGTCCTCTCCGTCCGTGGAGCCGCGTCCATGGCCGAGACGTGACGGGCCATGCCCTCGACATCGGGCGACGGAAGATACAGACGCGCACGTCGCCATTGCGTGCATCGCACCTTCCACTCGTCCACGACGTTGGCGAGGGCAAGGGCAAGAGGACCGGCTCGATTTGATATGAGAGCGCGTAGGCAAATCAAGCCGGAGCGCAGCGCGAGGAAGTGTAGCCAGCAACCCGAAAGGGTGGGACCGCGAGCGTCGTGATGGCTCGGGCCTAGGGCGAAAGAGCGTGGTCCGGGCGGCGCCGAGCGCGCTACGCGGCGCATCGGCGTGCCGTGGGCACACGTGTCCGTCGGGGCGTTGGTCTGTCCCGGGAGGCGCGTCGCGAGACGCTATGCGGCGTCACCGAGCGCCTTGCGGCGCAGAAGGGTGCTTTTCCAGTACGGTGGCCGCCGCGTCGGCGCTGGGAGAGCGTGCTGGAACATCGGTCGGCTCGCCGAGCGCGGAGAGGAAGCGGGCGATGTTCCTTGGCTCGGTCACCATGGCGACGAGCTTCATCCGCCCCTTGCAACTTGGGCACTCGAGGACATCGATCGCAAATGCGCGGCGCAAGAGCTCGGCGCGGTTTGTCGATCGCCCGATAGCCGCCACGCTTGCGTTTCGGAGCGGCGTCATCGCTCGGGCAGGACATCCTCGATCAGGTTCGCCGCCGTGGCACACATGCGTCGGCCCAGACACGACGGGCAGAAACCGCGTCCTTTACAGCGGAAGGCCACCAGCCGACTCTCTTCGCAGCGCTCGCACCGGAGCCGCGCGAACCCGCGGCAGAGCAGCCCGAAGTCGAGGCAGGCTTCGAGCTCCTTCTTCGCGTGCTTGGGCATCCGGACGGCGATGGCGCCGTCGTCGATGGCCCCGTACAGCGTCTCCACGTTGTCGCGCACCATCTCGTAGAGCGTCGTCTTCTCGGGGCGACGGCGCTCCTAGACGACGCCCGTGGTGCGAGCCGCGCTGGCCACACGGCGCCGACACCGCACGCCACGCGGTGAGGGCGCGTTTTCGCCGCGAATTTCGACAACCCGCCGGGCTATCGCCCATGGCGGCGCCATGGCGGAGCGGCGGGCCGGGGGGCGGCGGGCCGCGACGCTCGCTGCCGCGGCGGCGGAGGCGCTCGCCGAGCACCCGCCTCGCGCTCGATATGTCGGCGCGCGAGAACGCGAGAGCGCGAGCGCGCAGCGTTGCAGGAGGAGATCATCCGGGTGCAGCAGAGCCGGCTAGCGGAGCTGTCTACGCCGATGTTCCCGATCACCAAGCAGGTGATGGTCATGCCTCTCATCGGGACCATGGATGAGCCGTGTCAGGCTCGTGCTTGAATCTGCGCTCTGGGGCGCCGAGGCGCATGGTGCGCGTGCCGCCTCCGTGCCAGCGTGCAGGAGCCTCTTCGCCACTCGTTTTCCCACCGCTCCCCGTGGCGTCCGCAGTTCCGCCATGGCGTCGCCATGCAGCATCGCGGCGAGAGGGTCGTCGCCTGCGCGCGCCGCCGCGCTTGCCTCCCGGCACAGGCCTGTTGCTTGCCGGCATCACTTTCCGGAAGCCTCCGGGGCGCTTCGGCACGCAACCGCAGCGCGCGGGCGATCCCAGGAGAGCCCGCGGGCACTGGCGAGCGGCAAGGCTCCGGCAGCGAGTCGATGCGAGCGGCGGGCTCGACGTTCGGCCCAGGCTTGCTCACCCCTCCGGTGCCACCGGCAGCCCGAGCAGCCGACCGAGCGCCTCGTGAACGACCCGGGCCCCCACCTCGTCCCCGAGGGCGACGGCGCGGCTCAGGGTGCTGGCGAGCGAGGCGACGACGGCCGCCCGAGGCGACGGATCGACCATCGCGAACTCCCCGGGCCCGAGGTCCGGCGGTCGGGCCCGGGTTGGGCCCACGCCTCCCGAGGGGGTGCGATCCGCCTTCACACTCTCCCCAAATCCCGGACGCTCCAACGGATCGCGACGGTTCGCCCCCGCGGAACAGTCCCGCCAGGAACACCGGTCGACACCGAGCAGTCGCCGGAAACGGCAGCGATTCCCATGGTTTCCGCCCATCTCCCCGCCCAGGGCGGCTCCGATGTGGCCCAACGGGGCTCCCTCCGCCTCCGCGTCGTCAAAGGGGCCGCGTTCACTCCACGGTCTGCGGCGGCAGGAACAGGCTGGGCCGCCGGTGCCGGCGCTCGATCAGCGCGCAGCCTCGCTCCGCTCGATGCTCGGCTCAGGATGGTTCCAGGGCGAACCGCTCCAGAAAGATGCGCCACGAATCCGCGAAGACGAAGCGCTCCACCACGCCTCGTCGGCGAGGATCGCGCCGTCGGAGGCCATGAAGTACAGGCCCCTGGAGAAGGCGCCGATCGGCACCAACCCGTCGCGGGGCAGGACGCCGCCCTCGATCTCGAGCGCGGGGCCCACCCGCGCTCTCAGCGCGTGAAGTTTTGGACGGCCCAGACTTTGCCGCTGCTCGTCGTGTAGAAGCCGCAGGCGACTTGGGTGACGGAGTCGTCGGTCATGTTGATGAAGTGGCCGTACATTTCGTAGCAGTCGCCGGTGCAGTCTGCGGTGGGTGGCGGGCCTTCGTCCCACATCTGTTGCATGCACAGGCCGATGACTTGCTTGTTGGAGGAGTAGCCAGGACAGGAGTTTTGCGAGCCGCCGGGCTCACAGATTTTTGCTCGGATGCCGGCGTGAGCCATGTTGTGATCGGCGTCGTATTTCGCCATCTCGTTGGCGCAGGCTTCGCCGTCTTTGCGGCGCTTGAGCGCCGGCAGGCAAGCGCACTGCGTGAGGAACTGGTTGATGCGATCGACGCAGTCTTGCGCGAGGTCGCCGGTGCTCGGCGGTGGGTCCAGCTTGCAGGCGAGGTTCTTGACGCAGGCCTCGCCGCCGCCGCGAGCCCTGCGGTCATGCCCTTGCGCCTGGATTCCTGAAGAACGTCTTTTCTGGTCTCGCCCATGCGGCAACTTTGCGTTCAGCGCGGGTGAACGCAAGCTCTGAATCGGTGCCAAGCAAGCTCAACACCGATTTCCCGGGCTCGCGGAGGCAGCGAGGGGCGCTCTACGGGATCTCCGGCGGCGGCCCGGGGACGGGCAGCACGCCGCCGGTCACCAACCCTCTCGACCGGCAAGGCGTCGAAGCGCGCCCGGTGCGCGAGGGGTGATAAGGCCCCTGAGCCGCGCCGGTTCGTCCGGTCCGACCGTCATGCGGTGTGGCGCGAGCGGGCCCGCTCGCGCGACTCCGCGAGCGCAGCCTCGACCGCCTCCTGCTCGAGCTCGCCTTCGGCCGCCCTCTCCAGCGCGAGCCGGAGCGGCTCGCTGGCCGTCGCCTCGGCGGCGATGCGGACGCGGCGCAGGAGCGCCTCCTCGCCGCTGGCAGAGGCGAGAGCGAACGCGGCGGCCACGCGTCGCTCGGCCGGAGCCGCTGCATCCTCGACGACCTGCGCGAGCGTCTCGGCGTCAATCGCCACCTTTCGGTAGCTGGCGGCCCCCTTCGCGGTGAGCGCCACGAGGGCGCTTCGCCACCCGTCGTGCGTTCGCTCGCCCCGGTCGAGCTCGCCGAGCCGCGCAGCGGCGCTCCCGCGGGTCGACCACGCCTGGGCGGCGCGCACGCGCCCGACCAAGGCATCGGCTTCGAAGGCGCTCGCGGTCGTCACGGCCACCTGGCGCTCTCCGGGCAGTCGGAACTCGACCACCTCGCCCACGGTCCGCGCCACCGACTCGAGATCGGTGAACGAGATCCAGCGCCGCCGCCCGCGCCGGACGAGCTCGACCCCTTCGGAGCCGATGTGCGCAATCGTCGGGGCGCTCGGGAAACGAAGCCGGATACGCTGGTAGAGGTGGAACGTGCACGGCATGAAGAGCAGCACCACGACGGCGCGCGGCGAGCCCATGAAGAGGGCGAAGAGGCCCACGATCGAGAGGATCGCGGTCACGAGCCCCGTGCAGCCGAGGATCACGGTCTCCGCCGCGCGCTGGCCGACGCCTCCGAGCTCGGTGGGCTGCGGCGAGCCGAGCCGGAGGGTCATCGCGCGCGGGTCGCGGGCGAGGCCGAGCTCGTCGAGCATGCGCTCGCCCGCCTCCCGGCCCGCGAGGCCGGCGCGCACGGCGACACCCGAGCGCATCTGCAAGACCAGGTAGTCCGAGCCGTGCGCGATCTCGAGCCAGCCGCCGGCCACGGCGGAGCGCGCGAAGCGCTCGCTCTGGTCCGCCTCGTCCGCCACGCGGACGATGAGCTCCGTCGCCGTGAGCTCGATCGATCCGCCCCGCGCTGCGGTCATCGTCGACACGACGTCGCCTCGACCGACGAACCACGTCATCGCGGCGCTGGCGCCCAGCATCGCGCTGCAAAGGGACACGGCCACAGCCAAGGGGATGTCGACCAGCACAGGCGCGGTCACCGCGATCGCGAGCGGAACGAGCACCGTGATCCACTTCCACGGCACCCGCTGCGATCGCCTCGTCTTGGCGATGCGCGCGCTCTCCAGGCGCAGCACGGCTCCTCGTTCGTTCTCCGGCACGGCCAAAACCTGCTCGTCGGGAGCGCTCGGCGTCAAGCGGTGCGCCTTCCGTCGCCCGGGGACGGGCGCGTGCGCCTCCTGCTCGACGAGACCAGGAGGCGGGAGCCTCGCGGATAGGACAAGCAAACGCGTTCCGCAAAGTCAAGATTCTCGGAGCCGTTCCTGACTCGTGCAGTCCGACTGTACGAGCTCATTGACAGAACGGGCCTTATGCGATCGGGCAGGTCTTCCGCGCGTAGGTAAGCGCGTAGGTAAAAGAAGCCGGTTCGCAGCGCGGCGCGAAGGTAAAAGAAGCCGGATCGCAGCGCGAAGCGCGTAGACGGGGGGCGCCAAGCTGGCGCGTAGGTAAAAGAAGCCGGACCGCAGCGCGAAAAAGTGTAGGCGCGTAGGTAAAAGAAGCCGGATCGCAGCGCGAAGCGCGTAGGTAAAAGAAGCCGGATCGCAGCGCGAAGCGCGTAGGTAAAAGAAGCCGGATCGCAGCGCGAAGCGCGTAGGTAAAAGAAGCCGGATCGCAGCGCGAAGAAGTGTAGCGCAGCAAACCGAACGGGTGGGGCCGCGAGCGTCGTGATGGCTCGGTCCTGGGCCGAAAGAGCGTGGTCCGGGCGGCGCCGAGCGCGCTACGGGGCGCATCGGCGTGCCGTGGGCACACGCGTCCGTCCGGGCGTTGGTCTGGCCCAGGAGGCGCGTCGCGAGACGCTATGCGGCGTCACCGGGCGCCTTGCGGCGCAGAACGGTGCTCTTCCAGTACGGCCGCCCTCGGTTGGGAGAGCGTGCTGGAACATCGGTCGGCTCGCCGAGCGCGGAGAGGAAGCGGGCGATGTTCCTTGGCTCGGTCACCATGGCGACGAGCTTCATCCGCCCCTTGCAAGTTGGGCACCCGAGGACATCGAGCCTGCACATGCCGCGCCGGGCGTCAGGCTCCGCGCGCCTCCCTTGAGCGACCGCGCCGTCAGAGCAGAGGCTGCAACGCCGCGTACCACTGCTCGCCCAGCAGCACGTAGCCCTGGAGGTTGGGGTGCCACTGATCTTCGAGCAACGCGGCCTTGTTCGGATTGAAGGGCGTGTACATGTCGACGGAGATGATGTGTCGGCCTGCGTCCGCGCGGGCCTTCACCACCGCCGGAATGGCGTCGTCGTAGGTCTTGATGCGCGCGCTGAGCGCGGTGTCGTCGCCCTTGCTCGCATCGCCGCGCGACGGGACAGGCGCGGCCACCACGATGAGAACATCGGGGAGCTGCGCGTAGATGCTGTCAATCAACGCGCCCAGACGTTTGGGGGCGTTGGGCATGTCGTAATTGTCGATTGCGTCGTTGGTTCCAATCATCAAGAGCACGATGTCGGGCTTGTATTGCGGCATGACGGTCGACACCAGCGTCGAGATGCCGCTCCTTCCGCCGGCGGGGGCGATCGTCCAGCCGCTGTGGCCCTCGTGGTTGTGCGGGAACGCCACGCCGCCAACGGTGTTCGGTCCGTTCGATCCAGAACCGACGAACGTGATGTTCTTGCCCGCCGCGTGCGCGAGCCGGAACAGCTCGACGCGATAGCCGCCCGGCGTGTCCCCGTTGTATCCGTCGGTGATAGAGTCGCCGAACGGCATGATCTTGCATGCCGTACCGTCGGTCGGGCAGGGCCGATAGGTCGAGCCCGCGCTGCCGCCGGCGCCACCCTGCGCGCCCGAGTCGCCGCCGCTACCGCCGGCCGCCGCGCCGCCGCCATCCCCGCCACCGCCCGTTCCCGCGAGCGATCCACCGGTGCCGGCCGCAGAGGTCGTTCCGCCGGTGCCCGCGGCAGCGCTGTCCGTGCCGCCGCCGTCGCTCGTTCCGCCTGCGCCGCCGCCCGCTCCGCCCGCTCCGCCCGCTCCGCCGGCGTCCGCGCTGCCGCCGCTGCAGCCGAGAGCGATGACGACGAGCCCGGCCACGACCGGCCAAGATGTGATCGGCTTCATGCCGGAGGATGGTAATGCCGAAGGCTACGGCGTTGTCAACTGAAACGACGGCAGTCGGAATCGACGATCGGGCGGCCCCATGGCGATCTCACGGCGCGACGACGGTCGCCCATCCGGTGCCCCGCATCGAGAACTGCAGCTTCGCTCGCCCAACGGACGCATTACAGCGAAGGCCACCTTGAGTGGTCACGCCGGCGACGAGACCATCGAGGGTGACCGCCTCCCCATCGTCGTTACGCCCGACGCAGCCCTCGACTCGAAATCAGAATTGCGTGATGAATTTCCACGCCTCGGGGGCGTTCCAGCTCGTCGATTGCCCGGGGTCCTTCGGCTCCCAGCCGTGCGGGCCGTCGAACACGCAGTACTTGGTGGGGTGACCTGCGGAGCAGCCCTTGTACTCGGTACACGTGTGGGGCTGGCCAGCTGCCGGGAAGGTGGTCGCCGACGGCTCCTCCATGCAGCCGTTGACCTTCGCGAACTCGGCTTGTTTGACGCGACCGCTGGTCGGCTGGGGGGGGCCGCTGCTGTCACCGCTGGCTTGCGACGCGTAGTAGGCGATCGGCTTGGTCAACGTCGCCGTGCAGGAGCCCGTGAGATCTGCCCCCGAAAAGAAGGCGACGCCTCGGAACACGTCCGCGCGGGTGCAGGCGAGAGCCAACGACATCGCTCCCCCGAAGCTGAAGCCGGTGGCGAAGATCCGAGTTTTGTCGATGCAGAGATCTCCCTCGAGCTCCTCCAGGATCGCGTCCGTCAGCTCCACGTCCGACTTGCTCCAGGAACCGGCGCCGTTCGCGGCGTCCGGCGCGACGAAGATGGTGGTAGCTCCAGTGTCGAGCGTCGCCATCGTGAAGTAGTTCCGGTTCGCCACCGACATGGCGGAGGAGCCGGACTCCGCGAAGGCGAACAGGAGCCGATACGGCTTGTCCTTGTCGTAATCGCTCGGCACGCGAAGGATGTACTTGCGAGAGGCGCCGCCGAACGAGATGTCGATCGTGCCGTTTTGCAGAGTCTTCGCTTTGCCGCAGCCAGCGCTCTTGACCACGTCCGTCTCGGTCGCGCCGCCTGCGCTGCCGCCGCTGCCGCCCGCGCCGCCGCTGGCACCGCCGGGATCGGAGCCACCCGACGCGGCGCCGGCGCCGCCTGCGGCCGCTCCGCCCGCGCCCGCGGAGCCGGGCTGGCCACCGCCCGGGGTGCTGCCCGCGCTCGCGGCGTTACCACCGGCGCCCGCCTGCGCTTGGCCGCCCGCGCCTGCGACCCCCGGTTCTTCCGACGGAGGGGCGCTGCTCGACGAACAAGCAACACCCGAGAATGAGAACAGGGCGAGGACCAGGGAGGAGCAACGGGCGCTTGTCATCGGTAAATCCGCGCGCGCGAAGGGCGCGACTGGGACTCGACCCTAGCTCATGGCCTCCCGACCAGCAATGGATTGAGGCGCGCCGGTTCAGTCGTGAAGCAACAGCTCAAAATTGGCGCGTCACCATACCGGCCGCGACCGTATCGTTCGGCGCGTAGGTAAAAGAGGC
The DNA here is from genome assembly GCF_000418325.1 of Sorangium cellulosum So0157-2. GTDB lineage: Bacteria > Myxococcota_A > Polyangia > Polyangiales > Polyangiaceae > Sorangium > Sorangium cellulosum_D. The sequence continues at coordinate 3,734,956 of NC_021658.1, read as the reverse complement.
CGGGCGCGTAGGTAGAAGAAGCCGGAGCGCAGCGCGAAGAAGCGTAACGCAGTAAACCGAAAGGGTGGGACCGCGAGCGTCGTGATGGCTCGGTCCTGGGTCGAAAGAGCGTGGTCCGGGCGGCGCCGAGCGCGCTACGGGGGCGCATCGGCGTGCCGTGGGCACGGGTGCCGGCGAAGGCCGCTCCGGTGTGGCCCAACGGGGTGCCCTCCGGGACCGGTCCACCGGTACGTCATCGACGCCGAACGCGACGTGCTGCATTGCCTTCGCGCGCTCCAAAGCTCTGTACGAGGGGCAGGAAGAGCTCGTCCACGATGGACTGGATGCGTGCGGGCTTCAGCGGCTTGAGATCCATGAGCAGGTCGTGTCGCACGAGGTCGTACGGCAGGGCGAGCACGGCGGAGGGAATGCGCTCGAGGTTGACCTCACCGCGGTCGTGGGCGCGTTGGTAGAGGATGCGGACACGCGGCTTCCGGGTGTCCATGACCTTGTCGCGCATCTGCGAGGGGGTCAGGCCGGTGCCGGCCAGCAACCCCGAGAAGGCGGCGGCTGCGGCGATGGCGAAGAAGCCGGCAAGGGCGTCGCTCAGGGCCGTCAGGTGGGCGAGCAGGTCGCTGCGCAGGGCGCCGGTGTCGGGGACCGCGACCGGGTTGGCGTCTCGGCGGTGCTGGAGGGCGGCGAACACCAGCTCGTCCTTGTTCGCCCAACGACGGTACAGGACCGCGATCCCCGTGCGAGCGCGTGCGGCGACCGATTCCATGGTCAGGTTCGCGAAGCCGACCTGGACCAGCTCCTCCCAGGTCGCGTCGAGCAGATCGGCCTCGAGCTGCTGGCCGGCGACGCCTCGACAGTCTCGGACCATCTCGCCGCGTTCAGCTGAGCGTTGCGACGGCGGGTCTGCGACGGGTGCGGCAGCGAAGCAACAGCAGCGACGACCGAGCCAGGCAGACGGCCAGTGACATTCTGACCGCCGGTGGTGACGTCGTCGGCTACGTTCGCTGCCCCGATCGCGACGGCGCGGAGCACGACGGCCCGGCCGAGCATGACCGTTCCTGGAAGCCGCCTGGCCCGGGGAGCGGCGGACGCGAACCAGCGCTCGAGCGCGTCCACCAACCCCTCGACGTCTCCCACGTCGCCGGCCCAAGCGATGCACCCGTCGGGGCGGATCAGCATCGACGGGCCCGCGTCGGCCGGTAAGCAGCGCACCCGCGTGAACCCGGCGGCGAGCGCGGCCGCGTGCCCGTCAGGCGACGCGTCGAGCAAGATGCCTTCGCCTTCCGCCATCTCCGCGAACAGCGAGGTCCGAGCGGCGGCGCGGCCGACCGGGCGATCGCCGGTGAGGCGTCCGACCAGGTCTCGCTCCGCGCCGAGGTCGTAGCGCGTGGCCAGACCGGTCGTCAGTCCGTCGAGATGGTCATTCACGGCGTCGATCTCCATCAGCTTCGCGAAGAGCTGCCGCATTGCGCTCGACTGCGGGTCGGGCCGCGTGAGCGCGACCTGGGCGAGCGTGTTGGCCAGCACGGCCTCGGCGACGGGCCGCCGCTCGGACGTGTAGCTGTCGAGCAGGCTGTCCGGCTTGTCGCCGCGGATGACGGCGGCGAGCTTCCAGCCGAGGTTGGCCGCGTCGACCAGCCCGAGGCTCAGCCCCTGGCCGCCCAGAGGCGAATGGATGTGCGCCGCATCCCCCGCGAGCAGGACGCGATCCCGGCGGTACGTGTCGACCAGACGAGCGCTGTCCGTGAAGCGGTTCGCCTGCTCCATCGCCGTCACGCGGACATCTGCGCCGCTGATTCGGCGCAGCACGCCCCTCCGTCACATCCGACCAGCCAGGCGCAGCGCGCATGCTCCGGCCCGTCCGGGGAAGTCCAGTGGAGCGCGACGCCATCGTCATGCTGCTCCAAGCCCGTGACCTCGCACCCGCGCCGTACCTCGATGCCGAGCGCGGCCGCCCGCGCGCCCAGGATCGCCTCCACGCCCTGCTGGTTCACCCAGAGCATGCGCCGTTCGGGCTCGCCCACTGCTTCTGATCGGAGAGGGAGAAGGGCGAAATGCCCCCTGGACCTGTGTGCCTGCGCCCGCCTCGCTACGCCCGCCGGTCCCATGGCCGCGAAGTGGCGATCTTCCGCCTCGGCGAGCGCCGGGCCCATGCGCCGGCGCTGGAGCGCCTCCACGCCGAGCGGTCCGACCGCAGTCCCCTTGATGGCGACGCTCGGCGCGGTGAGCCGCTCGAGCACCATCACACCGGCGCCGCCCAGCTCGAGCTCGATCGCGAGCAGGAGCCCGACCGGGCCGGCGCCTACGACCACGACGTCGACTTGCTTGTCCATCAGCTATGAATCCTCATCTTGAAGCACTCACACAAAACAAGAAAAACGCCGCTCAATCGTAATGGATCAGGCTCGGCCAAGCGGCCGCCAGGGACACGCGGGGTTTCCGGCAGCGGTACACCCAGGACTCCGCCTCATAAGGCATGCACAATCCGCAGCTCAATGGAGTGACCGGCGTGACCTCTTCAAAGAGCGCATCGAGCCGCCCTCGATCGCGCGGAGAGACGACGGCCAAAAGCACGTCTCCGCGCACACCGCGCGGCCCCCAAAGTCCATAATTGTTGTGACCGCTGATGGCCCGCGGCAAGCCTCGGCTCGGCCCCAGCAGGTCGACGGCGCCGGCCTCGCCGTAGTTGGCCGTGAAGATGCCGGCCTGCGAGCGTTCTTCGGGCTCGAGCGTGGCGTAAGCTCGGGCGACCGCCGCGACCACCGCGTCCCAGCCGTGCATGTCCGCGTACAGCTGCGGGAGCGCTCCCACGTGCTTCTTTTCTTCGGTGGCCGGGGCGACGCCGAGAGCTCTCGCGTACGCCAGATAGCGGTGCACCGGCAAGATCGGCAACGCCAGGGGCGCCGTCGCGACCCCGCCGAGCGCGACCACGACGATGACCAGCGGCCTCACCCAGCGACGGCGGAGACCGTCGACGGCGACCGAGCCCGCCGCGAGCAACACCGTGTAATACGGAGCCAGGTAGCTCGCGCGGCTCTTTCCGCTCAGGGCGAGCAGCGCAAACATCGCCAGATACGCGATGGGCACCGGACGCAGCCGGCCGCGTGAAGCGATCGCGAGATAACCGAGCCCGGCCAGCCAGATCGGCGCGACCAGCGGATGCATCATCTCGATTTGCCCGAACAGGAAGCCAGCCCAGGACACCTCCGCCATCTTCGACTGGGTGGCCCCTCGCAAGAACGCGACCGTGGGCCAGCCGTGCTTCATTTGCCATAGCAGGTACGGCGCGCCGCACGCCAGCGCGCCCAGCAGGGTCAGCCAAGGCGCGCGTGTCCGCAGCAGATCTCGGCGCGTCAACAGGAGACCGCCGCCCATGCCCGCTATCAACCAGAGCGCGCCGAGCTTGTTGAGCAGCGCCAGCCCGAGCGTCGCCCCGAGCGCCACCCAAGACTTGGAGTCGTCCTCTTGAAGCACGCGCACGAGGAACAACGTGCTGGCGCCCCAGAGCGCCAAATCCAGCGCGTTCATCGAGTAAAATGAGCTGAGCCCGAGGTACACGGGCGCGAGCGCGGTCGCCAGCATCGCGAGCACCTGCGCCGCGCGCCCGCCCCCCAGCGCGCGCGCCGTACACGCCGCGATCGCTACCGTGAGCGCATGCGCCAGCGCGGGCACCCATCGCAGGGCGACCACCGATTCGCCCAGCGTGCGGCGCACGAGCCACAAAAGCGCAATCGAGAGCGGCGGATGGTCGACGTAGCCGAAGTCGAGCTCCCGAGCGCAGGCCAGATAATAGAGCTCATCGCGGAAGTAGCCGTATCCGCGCAAGAATGGCAGGTGCATCAGCGCCGTCGCCGCGGCGCCCATCAACGCCACTCGGTTTACCTGGATTACCTGCACGCGGCCCATGGATCCAGGCCTCCTAGGAACGTGGCGGGCGTCTTCCGTCGGGGAATCGCGCACGCGCACGAAGGACGAGCACGGAAGACGGAAGACGGGGACGAGGGACGACGCACGGTGTGTCAGCGGTCGGGCTTCGCAGCTCATTGAACTCAGGAAGCTCTCAACAAGCCACGCGGGGCCGCCCGCGCCCATCTCGGCGCGAGCAGCCCCCCTCGCCTCCCCCGCCGCGGCGCGCTCAGAGCAGGCGCACCCGGATCGCGTGCGGGTCGGCCCGCTGCACGCCGCCAGCGTCGATGTTGGTGATCGGCGTGATGCGCTTGAGCTTGCCGCGCTTCCCGCCGCGGGTGACCTGGACGACGCCGACCCCGGGCGTGCTGCCCACCGACGCGTGCGGATCGCCGCTCAGCGGCGTCGGGCCGCGCAGGGTCACGAAGATGCGGGTGCCCGACGGCGACAGGTCCATGAGATCCGGCGCAGGATCGCTCGACAGCGGGCCCTTCAGGTCGACGGTGGCCACGTGCGCGTTCGTGTTCACGTTGAAGACCTCGGCCACGCCCTGGACCCGGTCCAGCGCCCAGATGGTGCGGCCGCGCTTCGTCAGCAGCATGCCGTGGGCGTCGCGGTCCGCGGAGCCGTCGGTGAACACCACCTGGGGCGCCGGGGTGTTGACCGGGTTCGTCGGCGCATAGCCGGTGAGCGGGAATCGGTACACGTCGAACTGATCGAGGTTCGCCGCCGTCCCCCCGCCGGAGTTGATGAACATCGAGCCGCCGGCCTCGACCCCGCCGCACCCGTTCCCGTGCACGGCGCCCACGTTGTACTCGCCCACGATCTGGATCGGCGTCGCCGCGGGGTCGACCACGAACAGGCCCCCTCCGCGCAATGTGATGAAGCCGTAGGCGCCCGCTCGGTCGATGATCGGGCAAATGGGCGCGTTGTCGGGCCGGATGCCCGGGAACTGGCAGGGATCGCCGCTCGGCGCGACGCACGTGGCCAGGTTGAGCTTCGCGGCGGTGTCCCACGCGAAGGTGCCCGTGGCGTAATCGGTCGAGATGCGCTCGAGCAGCTTGCCGTTCTGGTTGGCCACCAGGATGTACGAGTCGTCCGGCGCCGGCACCGCGGCGTGCGCCTGCCGCGCCCCGTCCGCGCCCTGCGACGCGCGGAGGCACGCGACCGGCGCGCGGGTCGCGGCATCGAAGATCACGACGTGGCCGCTCGCCACGAAGGACAGCACCGCGTGGGTGTGCCCGGCGTTGAACAAGAGCATGTGCGGCCGGACCGGGTTGGCGCCGGTCTGGTCGAAGCACAGCGACGCGGTGTCGCCCCCGAGGTCGATGACCTCCGCGACGGCCGGCGTGACCCCGCGGCCGGTCGAGAGCGCCTGTCCATCGTAAATGTAGAGCGTGCCGCCGTACGTCAGCCCGTTCGTGTCGGACTGGTCGATGGCCCAGACCTCGAAGGGCTGCTCGTCGCTCGCCGCCTCGAGGGCCGCCTCGGTGTCGGTCTCGGCGGCGGCCTCGGCGGCCTCGAGCTCGGTCGAGTCGACGTGCTCGGCGCAGGCGGATAATAGACAAAGGGAAACCGTCGCCCCCAGAAAGGGGCCGAATGAAAGCTTCATGGCTCGCTCTCCCAGCGTTGGTAAAGGCCGATGATGCTCGTCCACCAGCCCGCGGCGGACCGCGGCCAGCATCAAGCATTGGGAGAGGAGCATTACATCGCGGGGGCGTTCGCCGCAAGGCAATTGCCTGGAGCGCGCACCACCGTCACGTCGAGATCGTGCCGTGATCGCCCTCCGGCTCGCGGTAGGCGCGCGCGGCGCTGCGCAGCGCCCACGCCGCCCGCCTCGCGAGCCGCGCGCGGCGGCTCAAGCCGTCGGGCCTCGGGCGCGACGGGTCACGGGTCGCGCGCCGTGGGGCCCGCCGTCGCCGTGTCCGCCGGCGCCCTCCTCGGCGCGGCGGCGAAATGCGCGATCGCCATCCCGGCCGCCATTGCCAGGACGAAGGCGAGGACGGCGCCGGAGCCGGACGCGAGCGAGACGAGCGCCGGCCCGGGGCAATAGCCGGCCAGCCCCCAGCCGACGCCGAAGATCGCGGCGCCGCCGAGCAGGCGCGCGTCGACGCCGGTGCGGGTCGGCAGGGACAGGCGATCGGCCAGGAGGGGAAAGCGGGGGGCGCCCTCGGAGGCGGCGCGCTGCTGCCGGCGAAGGAGGCGATAGGCGAGGAAGTGCACCGAGATCGCCCCCGCCATCACGAACGCGAGGCTCGGGTCCCAGCCGCCGGCGACGTCGAGGAAGCCGACGACCTTGGACGGCTGGGTCATGCCGGAGACGCCGAGCCCGACGGCGAACAGCGCGCCGGCGATCAGCGCGAGCGCGATCTGCTTCATCGCGCCGCTCCGAGCCCATGAAGGCTGACGTACACGGTGACGGCCGCGGTCGCCATGAACGTCATGGTGGCGACGAGAGAGCGGAGCGACAGGCGGCTGAGGCCGCAGACGCCATGGCCGCTCGTGCACCCGTTGCCGAGCCGCGCGCCGAGGCCGACGAGCAGCCCCGCGGCGACCAGGAGGCCGAGCGAGCGGCCGCCGCCCGCCGGCGGAAAGGCGGCGGGATGCGCGGCGGCGAGGGCGAGGCCGCCGAGGAGGAGGCCCGCGACGAACGCCGCGCGCCAGGCGGTGTCGCCCCGCTCGCGGAAGAGGAGCCCGCCGAAGATGCCGCTGACGCCGGCGACCCTCCCGTTGAACAAGAGGAGGAGCGACGCGCTGAGGCCGATGAGCGCCCCGCCGACGAGCGGGCCTGTCACGGTGAAATCGTGCACGATGAGACCTCGTGGGGTGACTCGTGGGTGCTTCGTGGGGTGACCGACCGACAGCATAGCAACGCGCCGCGCCCCTCCTCCAGCCGAAGCCAGGCGCGGCGCTCCTGGCCGCGCGGACATGCCGAGATCCGGATCGCCGCCGGCGAGGCGCGCGCGCCCGCGCGCAGCGCGTCGCACTCCGCAGGTGGGGCTGGAAGCGTGCGTGTCGCACACGGCGCCGGCGCGGCCGGCGCGGGTGACGTCGAGGGCGAGGATTCTGCCGGGGCCCCGGGGGTGCTGGTGTATACTCATCGGTCGATGGCCCAAGCAGGCTGGGAAGCGGTGGAACCGGCTCCGTCGCGCAGGATTCCCCGGGTCGGGGACATCATCGGCGGCAAGTACCGCGTGGAGCGCGTGCTCGGGCGCGGCGGCATGGGGCTCGTCGTCTCGGCGCACCACGTCTCGCTCCGCCACCGCGTCGCGCTGAAGTTCCTGCTCCCCGAGGGGCGCGCCACGCCGGGCGCGCTCGAGCGCTTCTTCCGCGAGGCGCAGGCCGCGGCGGCCATCGCCAGCGAGCACATCGCGCGCGTCATCGATGTGGGGCAGACCGACGAGGAGCTGCCCTACTTCGTGATGGAGCACCTGAATGGCATCGATCTGGAGGCGCTCGTGGAGACGCGGGGCCCGCTGCCGGTCGAGCAGGCGGTGAGCTACGTGATCGAGGCCTGCGACGCCCTCGCCGAGGCGCACGCGCTCGGGATCGTCCACCGCGACCTCAAGCCGGGCAACCTGTTCCTGGCGAGCCGCGCGGACGGCTCGCCCCTGATCAAGGTGCTCGATTTCGGCATCTCGAAGGCGTCGGAGGCCGGCGCGCTCGGCCTGAACGCCAAGCTGACCGCCTCTTCCGTGGTGCTCGGCTCTCCCCGCTACATGTCGCCGGAGCACATCCGCAACGCCCGGACCGTGGACGCCCGCAGCGACATCTGGGCGCTCGGCATGACGCTCTACCAGCTCCTGACCGGGCGGCTGCCGTTCGAGAACGAGGCCGTCTCGGCGCTGTTCGTCAGCATCGTCACAGACCCGCCCGTGCCGCCGCGCGCGTACCGGCCCGAGATCCCGGTCGAGCTCGAGTGCATCCTCCTGATGTGCCTGGAGAAGAACCCGTCGCGCCGCCCGCAGACGGTCGCCGAGCTTGTGTCGCTGCTCGAGCCGCTGGGGTCGGAGCGCGCGCGGCTGACGGCGGCGCGCATCCTGCGCAGGGCCATGGGGAACGAGACCGTGGACGCGCCGCCGCCGCCGGACCGCCCGAGGGTGGTCGACGAGGATGCCCCGACCCTGACCGGGTCGCGCGGCGCTGCGCCGGGGTCGTGGTGCGTCGTGGCCGAGCGGGGGCGGGGGTCGGCGCCGCCCACGCAGCCGTCCGCGGTCGACCCGCCGCCCGCGGCGACGGTCGCGGCGTCCGTGCCGCCCGCGGCGGGCGCGCCGCCCGCGGTGACGATCGCGGCGTCCGTGCCGCCCGCGGCGACGATCGCGGCGTCCGTGCCGCCCGCGGCGTCCGTGCCGCCCCCCGACGCCTCCCCCGCCGCCACGTCGGCCGCGATGGCGTCGCACCCCGGCGGGCCGCCGGCGCTCACGGCGGCGCCGTCCGAGCGGCACGAGCGCGATCCCGCAGGGGACGCACGCCGCCGCGGCCGGCGCAGCGCGGCCTTGCCCGCGGCGGCGGCGCTCGCCGTGCTCCTCGGGGGCGCGGCGGCGCTCGCGTGGCTGGGGCGCGGGGCGGCACAGGTCGCGGGCGCGCCGCCCGCCGGCGAAGCGGCCTCGCGGGGCGCGCCGGGGCGGGACGAGGCGGCGGCGATGCCCGCGGCAGACGAGGCGCCCGAGGCCTCGCCCCTCCCGCCGTCCGCGATCCTCACGCCCCCTGCGGCGGCCGCGGACGAAAGCGCGTGCGGCTTCGCTGCGGCCGGCGCCGCGCTCGCGCCGTCGAGCTCGGCGCGGCCCGCGCGCCCGCGCGCCGTGCTCGCGCCGCCAGCGGCCGGCGGCGAGGAGCCGGCGGCGCCCACGACCGGCGGCGAGCCGGCGGCCAGCGGCGACGCGCCGGCGACGCGGGCGGTGCGCCTGCGCGAGCACCGCTAGTACCGCGGGGCAGCGATCCCGCCAGGGCTCTGCCTCGCGGGCGAAGAGAGATTCAACGCAAAGACGCAAAGAGCGCAAAGACGCAAAAATGCATGAATTTTGTTCTTCTTGCGCCTTTGCGCCTTTGCGCCTTTGCGTTGAAATCTCCCTCCGGATCCCCGGCCGGGCTCCTGGTGGGCGGAACTAGCGGCATGCCGAGCGCGCCCTCGAGCACGCGCGCGCGCTCTCGTCGGCGCGCTCGCCGGTCTTGGCTCGCGGCGCTGCCCCTCCTCGCGGGCGCGCTGCTCCACGCCCCCGCCGCCCGCGCCGACGGCGAGGGCCAGGCCGACGAGGCCGACCTCCACTTCGAGCTCGGCCGCGACAGCTACAAGAAGGGGCAGTTCCGCGCGGCCCTCGAGCATTTCCTCGCGTCCAACCGGCTCGTGCCGAACCGCAACGTCGTCTTCAACATCGCGCTCACCTACGAGGAGCTGGGCCGCTTCGCGGACGCGCACCGGTACTACGACGACGCGCTCGAGGGCGAGACCGACCCGGAGATCGTCGCCGACGCGCAGGCCGCGCTCGAGCGGATCGCGCCGCGCGTCGCCGTGCTGCAGATCGTCACGTCGCCGCCGGGGGCCACCATCTACGTCGATCGCAAGGACCTCGGCGCCCGCGGCACGGCGCCGCGCCGGCTCGCCCTGGCCGAGGGCCGCTACCGGATCCTCGTCGAGCTCGCGGGCTACGAGCCCGTGGCGGTCGAGGACGCCGCGGTGAAGCTCGGGCAGACCAAGGAGGTGCTCCTCGTGCTCCGCCGCATCGTGGGCACGGTCCGGGTGGACGTGCGCGGCGCGAGCGAGGCCACGGTCCACGTCGACAACGAGGGCGCGCCGCCCGCCTGCGCCGCGCCCTGCGACCTCGACCTGCCGCCGGGCCGCCACGTGCTCTATTTCTCGCGCGCCGGCTACCAGGCGGCGCCGCAGCCGCTGACCGTCGCCGCGCACGAGACCGTGCCGATCACGGCGACGCTCACCCCGCTCACGGGCTCGATCCTCGTGCGCGCCAGCGAGCCCGACGCCCTCGTCGAGATCGACGGCCGGCCGATGGGCTTCACGCCGTCCGTCATCCAGGGCGTCCCCGTGGGCCGGCGCCGGGTGCGCGTCAGCCTGCGCGGCTTCGCGCCCGTCGAGCGGACGATCGAGGTCGCGGCCGGCCAGCAGGCGGCGCTGCGCGATCTCACGCTGGAGCCGATCCGCGAGGTGTCGTCGGCCTCGCGCGTCCTCGAGCGGGTCGAGGACGCGCCCGCCTCCATCAGCGTCATCGAGCAGCAGGAGCTGCGCGCGTTCGGGTACCCGACCATCGCCGAGGCGCTGCGCGGCACGCGCGGCGTCTACCTCTCGAACGACCACGTTGTCTACTCGGCCGGGATCCGCGGGCTCGGCGAGCCGCTCGACTACGGCAACCGGCTCCTCGTCCTCTCCGACGGGCACTCGACGAACGACAACGTCCTCAACGCCTCGTTCGTGGGCTCGGACGCGCGCGACGACCTCCACGACGTGGACCACATCGAGGTCGTCCGCGGCCCGGGCTCGCTGCTCTACGGCACGGGCGCCCTCTCCGGCATCGTCAACCTCGTGCCGCGCGGCCGCGACGAGCCCACGGGCGCGCACGTGGCGGCCGGCACCTACTACGACGGCGTGGCCCACGCGCGCGCCGGGTTCCACGTCAACGCTGGCCGGGACGCGGGCGTGCGGGCGAGCGTCACCGGCGCCCGCTCCGACGGGTTCGACGTGCCGGTGGCCCTGCGGGACCCCCGGGGCGGCCCGCCCGCGCCGATCGCCGAGCGCGCCGAGACGTTCCGGGCCGGCGGCACCTCCGGGCGCGCCTGGTACGGGCCGTTCACGGCGCAGTGGATGTACCACACGCGCGAGCAGCGCATCCCGACCGGCTACGTGGGCACGCGGCTCAACGACCTGGGGACGACCTACGACGACGCGCACATGATGGCCGAGGTGCGCTACGAGCCGCGGCCCGCGCCCGACCTGCAGCTCATGGCGCGCGGCCACGTGAACCGCTTCGTCTGGCGCGGGGTCTACCGGTTCGACGAGGCGACGGTCTTCGAGCAGCAGCACGGCACCTGGCTGGGCGCCGAGCTCCGGGCGGCGTGGACGCCGCTCGCCGGGCTCCGGGTCACCGGGGGCGGCGAGGTCCAGGGGCACCCCGAGGCGACGCTGCGCGGCGTCTTCGCGGACGGGCGCGTCCGCACGAAGCGCGAGCCGTTCGGCTTCGGCGCCGGCTACCTCATCCTCGACGGCTCGCCCGCGCCCTGGGTGCGCTTCTCGGCGGGCGCGCGCCTGGACGTCTACAGCACGTTCGGGCCCATCTTCGTCCCGCGCGCCGCGGTCATCTTCCGGCCCGGGCCCGGAGGCGTGCTGAAGATCATGGGCGGGAGCGCCTTCCGCGCGCCGAGCGTCTCCGAGCAGTACTACGAGGACGGCGAGACGCAGGTGCCGGCCGTCGACCCCGCGGCGGGCCTCACGCTCGAGCCGGAGTCGCTCCATTCCGCCGAGGTCGAGTACACGCAGCGCATCGGCGACGCCTGGATCGCGCTCGGCGCCGTCCACGCGAGCCTGCTGTCGGGCGGGATCTCCCTCGAGGAGCACGACGGGCTGCAGCGTTACGCGAACAGCAAGCGAAATGCGTTCGTCGTGGGGGGCGACGTCGAGCTCCGCCGCGAGTGGCGGCAAGGCTGGATGCTCGCGGCGATGTACGGCTATCAGCGCGCCCAGCGAGGGGGGCGAGGGGGCGGAGGGCGCCTCATCAACGCCCCGGAGCACCTCGCCTCGTTCCGCGGCGTCGTCCCGGTGGTGGAGCGGCTCGCCGCCGCCGGGCTGCGGATCAACCTGGAGGCGCCCCGGCGGATCTCCCGCAGCGCGGGCGGCGAGACCCGGGGCGCCATCGTCGCGGATCTCACGGTGTCGGGCGAGCTCCAGCGCTTTCACGCGCGCTACGTGCTCGGCCTCTACAACGCGATGGACACGCGGTACGACTACCCGGCCGCGGAGACCTACCTCTCGTCCACGAGCCGGCAGAACGGCAGGACGTTCCTCGCCGAGATCACGGTCAGCTATCCGTAGCGCCGCCCGTCGGAGACGGTCACGCGCCATGCACTCGGCCGAGCCGCGACGGCCGGCGGATATTCGCGAGCGCGTTGCGCCGTTGTTGCTCAATCCGCGCGGGCGCGGCTCGCTGCGCGCCGCCGAGGAGCGCTGGAGCTCGGGGGAGGCGCGCCGCCGGCTGGCTCGCCGGGGGTGATCGGGCTCGACGCCTCGTGGAAATCCCTGGCAGACGCCGCGCGCGGCCATTCTGGCATGAGCGCTGCAACACGTACGAACCGCGTGAACGTCAACCGACTTGCTTGCATGCCCGGTACATCTCTCTCGCCGAGGACTCCATGAAGATTGATGAACGCAGTCTCCGATCCAGGATCTGGCAGCTCGCTGCAGCAGCAGCCGGCGTACTGTCTCTCGTCGCCTGTGGGACGGAGGAGAGCACAGCCGAGCCAGCGCTCGACGACATTGGCGTGGCCTCCGAGGGGCTGAGCTCCCACTGGGGCTGGGCCCACACGGACCACGCGAACCCCTCTACGAACCGATGCGTGAACGATGCCGCCAGCAGCATCAACGCGCTCTATGACCCGAGCTATGTCATGGCCTACCGCAGCGGCAGCGACGCGTGCAGCGCGTACGCGCCCACGACGGGCGCCGGGCTCATTCACCACCAGGGCATCCAGCGGCTCGCGCGCGACTACAACTATCTCCTGGTGACGACCTCGGTCCAGGGGGGCGCGCGCCCGGGCTTCGAGGTCGTGCGCCTCGGATCGCTGAGCAACAACCCGTGGCTCTTGGGTCGGAACGCTTCTCCCTCCCGGCTCCCGTCCTGCAGCGACGCGATCGTGCGCTACCAGCCCGACGACTCGGGGATGCCGTACGACCACTCGGGCGGCCTTCAGGTGAACGGCGATTACGTCATCGTGCCGTTCGAGAAGAGCGACGATCAGGCGACGGCGGGCTTTCGCGTCGCCAGGGTGTCGACCCCCTCGACCCCCCAGTGGAGCCCGCTGGTCTTGCGAGCGCGCGGTCAGACGGTCAACGCGGGAGCGGCGAGCCTCACGCTGCTCTCCTCGGGCCGCTACCTCGCGCTCGTCTTCGGCCACGACTCGGACGACGTCGAGGTGTTCGTGTCCTCGGACGCGGCGATGCCCTATTTCGGCAGCTCGAGCTCCACCTGGGTGTCTCAGGCGAGCGCCTCGACGCCCTTTGGCGGCGCGAATTATCAGGGCCTGCAGCTCGTGACCCAGTGCGACGGTCAGCTCTTCGTCGCCGGCACGCACAGGAACCAATGGTATGACGAGGACTGGGTCGACCTGTGGCGTGTGAACCTCGGCACGACGTTCGTGCCCAGCTTCACCAAGGTGGCCAGCCGACACATGTCGTGCAGCAGCTCGGCCACGGGCAACAAGCGCTACTGCGCGTTCGACGCAGGGGCCGGGATCTATGTGGATCCAGACGGCGAGATCCTGCTTTATGGGGTGGAGCACTACAATGACGCCTACCCGGGCACGACACGCGCGGTCAAGGTGCGCGAGTTTCCGTAGACCCTGCGGTCTTCACAGGCCCCACCGCGCGGACGCGTCGAGCAGAGCCTCGGGGCGGTGCGCTCGGCATCTCCGGCGCTCCGGGCCCGGCGGCGGAGCGTTTTTCGACGCACGCCCTGTCCGCCCCCCGCGCGGGAACCATCGCAGCGAGGTACTGTCGCTCCCCTCGCATGTCCACCGTCCGCCCCCGTCCGCGCTCCCGCCGCCCTGCCGTCCGGCCGGCGCCCGCGGCCGCGCCGGCCGCCTCCCCTCGCCTCGCCGGCGCCGTCCTCGCCGGCGCCGCGCTGCTGCTCGCCGCCGCGGGCGCCCGGGCCGGTGGCCGCGACAGCGTCGAGGGCACCGAGACGAACGCGCTCGTCGAGAAGGAGCACCGCATCGCGCTCCGCCTCGACCGCGGGCACGCCGAGCTCGTCGTCCAGCGCACCATCCATAACGGCGGCCCGCGCCGCGATCAGGCGCTCTTCCTGCTCAACGTGCCTCAAGGTGCGGTCGCGACCGGGCTCGCCTCGCTCGGGCTCAAGGGCGGACGACCGTTCTGGCGCCGCGCGGACCTCATGGAGGCCGAGGCCGCCGCCATAAGATACATGGAGCTCCCCGGGGTCGAGGGCTCCTCTCCCACGGGTGCGGCGCTCCTCTCGTGGCGCTCGCACGGCTTCCTCGCGCTCCAGGCCTCCCCGTGCCCGCCCGGCCAGCCCAGGACCGTCGAGTACACCCTCCGCATGCCCACGGCCTACTTCGAGGGCCGCCATCACCTCACCTTGCCGCGCGTGGGCACCGAGACCCTCGCCGCCACCGTCGTGGTCTCCGCGGCGCGCCCCGGAGATCGCCTGTTCCTCGACGGGAAGCCCATCTCCCCCGGCGCCACCTTCCGGCTCGCGCAGGACGAGACCGACCTCGCCCTCGCCCCGCGCCCCTCGCTCGCGCTCGACGGCGCCTTCTCCTCCTCGCCCCTCGGCAGCGGCCGCGAGCTCGTCGCGCTCCGCATCGACGCTCCGCTCCGCCTCTCCGAGCCGCCGCGCGACGCCCGCGTCGTCGTCCTCCTCGACGCCTCGCGCTCGCTCCCCGAGCGCGACGGCGCCGCCGCCCTCGCCGCCGCCCGGGCTTATCTCTCCCATCTCGACGGCTCCCTCGTCGAGGTCCTCACCTTCGACCGCGAGGTCCGCCCGCGCCACGGCCGCTTCGTCCCCGCCGCCCGCGCCGCCGCCGACCTCGGCACGCTCGTCCTCCCCCGGCGCAACGGCAGCCGCCTCGACGACGCCCTCGCCCGCGCCGACGCCCTGCTCGCCGCGACGCCCGCGGGCCTCCCCCGCCGCATCCTCGCGCTCACCGATCTCCGCACCCGCTCCGCGCTCACGCCCCGCCGCCTCGGCGCGATCCTCAAGAGCGGCGCGCTCGTGCACGTCGGTGTCATCGGCGAGGGCGCGCCGGGCCTCACGCGCAACGAGCACCCCGTCGCCGCCCCGGTGCGCGCGACCGGGGGGCTCGTCTGGACGGCGCGCGCGAGCGCCAGGCCCGGCGACGCCGGCGCCATGCGCCGCGTTTACGAGGAGTGGGTTCGCCCGCTCCGCATCGACCGCCTGGACGTGCGGTTGCCCGGAACCGGCCTTTCGAAGGTCGGCTTCGGCGAGCAGCTGACCGAGGGCGACGGCCTGGCGCTGCTTCGCCTGCACGGCGGCCGGGTCGCGCGGGCGGAG
This sequence comes from Sorangium cellulosum So0157-2, assembly GCF_000418325.1. Taxonomy (GTDB): domain Bacteria; phylum Myxococcota_A; class Polyangia; order Polyangiales; family Polyangiaceae; genus Sorangium; species Sorangium cellulosum_D. The sequence continues at coordinate 3,719,804 of NC_021658.1, read as the reverse complement.
CTGACCGGCGAGCTCTGGGCCCGGCCCGTGCGGCGCGTGTTCGCGCCGGACCCGGCGCACGCCCGGCTCTGGTCCGCGCTCGTGTTCGGCTCCGAGCTCCTCGAGTCGCTGACCGAGCGGGAGATGGCGGTCCTCGCCTTCCGCGGCGGCGCCGTCTCGCCCGTGACGAGCTACGTCGCGAGCGCGCCCGGAAAGCGTCCCAGGACCGTGAGCCTGGGAGGCGGCACGGGAAGAGGGGCCAGCTCCCACGAGGGGCTCGGGCGCGGCCTTGGCCACGGCGGCCCGACGGGGAGCGGGAGCGCGTTCGACCATCGCGCGTACCTCCGCGCCGCGCTGCAAAAGGCGTTCGGCGGCTGCCCGGCGGGTCCGAGGAGCGCGCGTGTCACGCTCGAGACCACGGTGGACGAGGTGGTCGACGTCCCCGCGGTCAGGCTCGCGGGGAGGCATGCCGCGGCGGTGCGCCGGTGCCTCGGCGAGGCCGCGTGGTCGCTCGTGCTCCCGGGGGAGTTCATCGAGCAGCTCGCCAGCTATGAAATCGAGATCTCTCGCTGAAGCGTCCGTCCGGCGTCTGCCCTACCCGGCGCCGATGAGGATGGACGACCGGCGGCGGCAGATCCCCGCGACGTCGCGAGGATGCCGCCCGCGAGGTCGCGACCGACCGCGACGCTCGCGCGGGAGCCCGCGAAGTGGTCGCGACCGATCGATTTGTATGAAAAAATTCAAATCTTTTGATCGGGACCTCGTCGCGGGCTCGAATTCATCCTCCGCGATCGGTCGCGACCTCCCCGCGGCCTCGCCACGAGCGCCGGCGTTGGTCGCGACCTCCGCGCCGCCTCGTTTTCAGCCGGACGGGTTGGTCACGCGCACCGCGCCCCGTCGCAAGCCGATGACAGGTGACGCGCGCTCGCATGCGCCGTTCGGGGTACTAGTCGAAAAGGGAGACCTCACGAAGCGGCTCGCCTCCATCGATGTAAAGGCGGCCCCCCTCGCGCAAGGCTCTGCGAATCCGCTGCCTGGCGAGATGCCCAGCCTCCGGGTGGCGGCCGTCGAGCGCGCCAACCCGAACTGCGAACGCAATGTCATAAGGCCTCTCCCCCTCCTCCAGCTCGAGCTCCTCGATCGCCACATGGCGAAAGCTCAAACGGCCAGAGGCCAGCTCGGCCGCCGATCCCGCCATCGCCTGTGCGATCGCCTTGGCCGAGCGGTCGATCGCCAGAACATGCCCCTCGCCGATCCGCCTGGCGACGGCGCGCGCCGCGACGCCAGGGCCGCAACCGATCTCCAGGACGCGGAGCCCCGGCCTCAACGGCAGGGCTTCCACGATCGCCGCAAGTCTGGGCGATAGATCACGGGGCATCCGGGTCGACCTTGCGGACGGGCCGCGGGCTGGAGGCTTGTGCCGCGAGCGCCGCAGCCGCCGCGAGCTTGTGCTTCGCTTGCCACGGCGGCCCGATCGATCGACCCATCGCGTGCAGGAAGCCGTCGACATCCTCGAGGCCGAGCGCCGCCGCCGCTTCGAGAAACACGCGCTCGCGGTCGTACCCATCGAGGCGCTCGCGCGCGCCGCGCGCGGCGGACTCGCGCACGCGCTCGACGAGCGCCACGGCGTCGGCGAGCGCGATCGGCCGCGCCCACGGGCTGTCGAGGTAACGGCCGACCGCCCACGACCCTTCGTGGTGATGCGGGTGCGTCGGCAGACCGGGATCGGTGAGGTCGACGCGCCGGCGATCGAGGAGCTCACCGCCGCGCGCGACGGTGACGAGCACCGCCGCGTTGCCGTGCTCGGCGACGCCGACGGTCGCGGCTCGCTGCGTGCGCTCTCTCGCCATGTGGTTCTGACGATCTGACCAACGATCCGTCGATGGGTCAACCGAAGCCGCCGGCCCAGCTCCGTCTAGATCGTCGCGTTTTGTGACTTCCCCACGGCGAACCGCGCTCAGTCGATCGCGAACGTCGACAGGCGGGCGGCGCCACGGAACACGAGGTAGACGTCGCGTCGCCCGTAGGCGCCGTCGAGCTCGGCGTTCGCGGTGGCGTAGGCGTACACGTCCCCCGTGCTCGGCACGACGGCGGTCCCGACCAGCTTGCCGCGCACCGGATCGTCGAGCCGGATCTCGACGAACGCGTCGCCCGCCTCAACGCGGGCGAACCCGCCGCTGAAGTGGCTGGCGCCGCTGCCCAGCTCCACATCGGAGAAGCGGAGCCAGTCGCCCGCGGTTGCGCCCACGGCGTCGCCCCACTCCATGCTCTCGTCGACCAGCTCGACGCCGGCGTAGTCGTCGAAGTCGACCGCCCGCGTCTCGCGGGCGAGGTCGCGCGCCGGGATGCGCTCGCCGCGCACGCGCACGGTCGTGCGCCGGCGGATGTCCGCCGAGGACGAGCCGACCATCAGCTCGACGCCAGCCTGCTCGAGGACCCAGCGGCCCCGCGTCACGTCCCAGTGGGCGAGGTCGGAGGCCGCGAAATCGAGCTCGACCGTCCGCTTCTCGCCCGGCGCGAGGTGGATCCGCCGGAACGCCCGCAGCTGCTTGGCGGGCTGCGGATCGCGCGACGACGGCTGGCGGCTGTAGAGCTGAACGACCTCGTCGCCGGCCCGCAGGCTCCTGTTCGTGACGTCGACGCGCACCGAGATCGTGTCGCCGGCCTCGACCGACCGGGCGCTCAGCTGGAGGTTGTCGTACCCGAAGGTCGAGTACGACAGCCCGTACCCGAACGGATAGAGCGGATCGCCGTCGAAGTAGAGATACGTCCGCCGGGCCTTGATGATGTCGTAGTCGAGGATGTCCGGCAGGTCGTCCGCCGAGCGGTACCAGGTCTGGGTCAGCCGGCCGGCAGGGTTGTGGTCGCCGAAGAGGACGTCGGAGATGGCATGGCCGGTCTCCTGGCCCGCGTGGGTGGTCCACAGGATGGCGGGCACGTTCGACTTCTCCCACGGGATGGTCATCGGATAGCTCGTCTCCAGCACGACGATGGTGCGCGGATTGGCGGCGAGCACCGCCCGTACAAGGGCGGACTGCCCCTCGGCCAGATCCATCGTCGTGCGGTCGTGATCCTCCCGCCCGTTGATGAACGGCATGCTGCCGACGACGACCACGGCGGCATCGGCGCCTGTCGCCGCGCGCACGGCCTCGTCGACGCCGCTCCGGACCACGTCGACCTCGAAGCGCGCCGCGTCGGCCGCCTCGGTCGCGGTCAGGGCGAGCGCGCCGTCCTCGGCGATGGTCAGGTAGACCTCGGGTCCGGCCCAGTCGAACGCCTTCTCGTATCCGGCGTAGCGGATGACGTGCGTGCCGTCGCCCTGCGGCTCGAGGACGAACTGCTGCTGGACGAACCAGTCGTACGGCTGGGCGGCGCGGTTCGCGAAGTTGGCGCCGAAGTTGAAGCGGTCGACCACCTTGCCGTTGGCCGCGCTCCGCAGCGTGACGATGCCCTGCCCCCAGTCGAACACGTCGAACTCCTCGGTGGGACCCGCGCTGGCCGCGCTGACGCGGAGGATGTCCCCGTCGGCGTCCGCGCCGGCGGTCACGTAACGGCCGCTCGCGACGTCGCGCAGCACGATCCGGTCCACGCCCTCGCTGGAGAGGACCGTGGCGCCGCCGAGCCGCTCGCGGATGCCGTCCAGGGGCGTGACCCGGTACGGGAGCGCCCCGGAGTACCAGTCCGTGTAGAGCGTGTCCGCGAGCGGCCCGACGACCGCGATCCGCCGCGTGGCCGAAGGGTCCAGCGGCAGGAGGCGACGCTTGTTCTCGAGCAGCACCATGGCCTCGTCGGCGGCCCGGCGGGCCAGCTGGCGGTGCGCCGGGCTGTCGATGACGTCGGGCCCGATGCCGGCGAAGGGGCCCCCCTCCGGGTCGAAATCGCCGAGCCGGAGGCGGACGGAGAGGACGTGCTCGACGGAGGCGTCGATGTCCTCCTCGGCGAGGAGCCCTTGCGCGAGCGCCGAGCGGAGGATTGCGATGGTGGGCGCGCTGTCGTTGTTGTCGACGGTGAAGCTGTCCACGCCGGCCAGGAGCGTCGCCGCGAAGGCCTCCTCGCTCGTGGCGAAGTACCGCTGCGAGCTTGTCAAGTTGGAGGGGGCCCAGGCGTCGGACACGTTGTAGAGCGTCTTCTGCGTCCAGCTCCGCACGACGTCGCCGACATCGGGGTTGACGGTGGCGGGCCTGCCGTTCACCAGGTTGTAAGAAGTCATGACGCCGGTCACGGCGTCGGCGGCGATGGGCATCTTGAAGGCCAGCTCGTCGTACTCGTGCTTCACGCGCGGGCGCAGGTTCGACGACGTGGTGTCACGACGGATCTCGTTGTTGTTGGCGAGGTAGTGCTTGATGACCGGCGCGGTCTTCAGGTAGAGCGGGTCGTCCCCCTCGAGGCCGCGCCCGTAGGCGGTGGCGATCGCGCCGGAGAGGAGCGGGTCCTCGGAATAGCCCTCCTCGTTGCGCCCCCAGCGCGGGTCGCGCAGGAGGTTGACCACGGGCGCCCATACCTGCAGGCCCCAGACGCGCGGGGCGAGCGCGTGATAGCCGCGAACCTCGTCGCCGACAGCCTCGCCGACCTGCAGGATGAGCTCCGGGTTCCAGGTCGTCGCCAGGCCGATCGCCTGCGGGAACACCGTGCCGGTCGCGGTCACGACGGCGCCGCCGTTGTCGCGATCGGTCGACCAGGCCACTCCATGCAGCCCCTCGGTGCCGGCCTTGAAGTCCGGAATGCCGAGCCGCGGAATGGCAGGCTGGAACTGATGCAGGAGCGAGAGCTTCTCGTCGAGCGTGAGCCGGCCGAGGAGGTCGTGGACGCGGACCTCGATCGGCAGACCGGGGTCCTGGAACGGCAGCGTGTCACCCGCGCTCGCGTCCGAGGGGTGAAACGCCAGCGCGAGCGCGAACGGAACGAAAGCAGCAATTGAGCGAGATCTCTTCATCGGTCGTCTCCTTGGGGGCCGCGTGCCGTGGCTGAGCCCTTCTCTTCCAGCGTGATGACCAGCTCGCCGCCGGCCGCCCTGACCAGCGCTCCCATCGGGTGCTCCGCGCTCTCCCCGCCTTCGACGCCCACGACGCGGCGGTTGACGAGGAGAACGCTCCAGGCGCTCGGGGCGCCCGCGGCCTCCACCCGCACCGCCGGGCCGCGCCGGGACATGGTGAACGTCGTGACCGCGTCCCCGTCCGCGCCCGGGATCACCGTGGTGACGCGGGCGCCGTCCGCCGGCTCGTACACGCGCAGCGTCACGCCACGCGCATGGTCGTAGTCGGGGCGGTCCTCCACCGCGCCCTCGGGGATCACCGCCCCCGGCCGGACGAGCAGCGGCACGCTGTCGAACCCGTGGCGCTCGCGGACCCAGCGGCCGCCCTCGACGCGCTCCCCCGTGAGGTAGTGCGTCCACACGCCGCGCGGCACGTAATAGGAGAGCTCCCCGTCGGCGGAGAAGACGGGCGCCACGAGCAGGTCGTCGCCCAGCATGTACTGCCGCTCCAGATGCGTGCAGGCCGGGTCGTCGGGGAACTCGACGACCATCGCGCGCATCATCGGCAAGCCCTCGCCGTACGCCTGCCGCGCGGCCCCGGCCAGGTAGGGCATCAGCCGCATCTTCAGCCGGCTGAAGCGCCGCAGCACCTCCACCGACTCCTCGTCGAACACCCAGGGCACCCGGTAGGAGCGGCTCCCGTGCAGCCGGCTGTGCGACGACAGCAGTCCGAACGCGATCCATCGTTTGAACAGCGCCGGGTCGGGGGTGCCCTCGAACCCGCCGATGTCGTGGCTCCAGAAGCCGAAGCCCGACATGCCGAGCGACAGGCCGCCACGCAGGCTCTCCCCCATCGCCTCGAACGTCGACTCGCAGTCGCCGCCCCAGTGCACCGGGAACTGCTGCCCACCCGCCGTGGCCGAGCGGGCGAACACGACCGCCTCACCCTCGCCGCGCCGCGCGCGCAGGAGCTCGAACACCGTCTGGTTGTAGAGGTAGGCGTAGTAGTTGTGCGCGCGCTCCGGGTCGGACCCGTCGTGGTAGACGACGTCGGTGGGGATGCGCTCGCCGAAGTCGGTCTTGAAGCAGTCCACGCCCATGTCGAGCAGCGCGTCGAGCTTCTCGGCGTACCACGCGCGGGCCTCGGGGTTGGTGAAGTCGACGACGGCCAGGCCCGGCTGCCACAGGTCCCACTGCCACACATCGCCGTTCGGTCGCCGCAGCAGGTAGCCGCGCGCCCTGCCCTCCTCGAACAGCGGCGAGCGCTGCCCGATGTAGGGGTTGATCCAGACGCAGATGCGCAGGCCGCGGCTCTTGAGCCGGCGCAGCATCCCGCGCGGGTCGGGGAAGACGCGCGGGTCCCACTCGAAATCGCACCACCGGAACTCGCGCATCCAGAAGCAATCGAAGTGGAACACGCTGAGCGGCAGGTCCCGCTCGGCCATCCCGTCGATGAACGAGGAGACGGTCGCCTCGTCGTAATCGGTGGTGAACGAGGTGGACAGCCACAGCCCGTACGACCACGCCGGCACCCGCGCGGGCCGCCCGGTGAGCGCGGTGTACTTGCGCAGGATCTCCCTCGGCGTCGGCCCGTAGATGAGGAAGTAGCGCATCGATTGGCCCTCGACGCTGAACTGCGTCCGCGCCATCGCCTCGGAGGCCACCTCGAACGACACGCGCCCGGGGTGGTCGACGAACACGCCGTAACCCGCGTTGGTGAGGAAGAACGGCACGTTCTTGTAGGCCTGCTCGCTGGACGTGCCGCCGTCGGCGTTCCAGATGTCCACGACCTGCCCGTTCTTGACCAGCGGCCCGAACCGCTCGCCGAGGCCGTACACGAAGTGGCCCACGCCGAGGTCGAGCTGCTCGCGCACGTAATGGCGGCCGTCGTCGGTGTCGAGGATCGCCATCGCCTTCTGCGCGCTGCCGGTGAGGCGGCGGCCCCCGGCCAGGAAGTCCAGCCTCCACCCCTCGCGGCGCCCGACCCGCACCGACAGCGCGCCGGACGTCAGCGTCGCCGCGTCGTCGTCCACCGTCACCTCCCCGGTCGGGTCGGCGGCCAGCGCGAACGCCGGGCCGCGCGGCCGCTCGCCCGCGAAGTGCGTGAGGGTGACGCCGATGACGTCCGGCATCGGGGACGCACAGGAGACGGTCACCACCGGGCCCTTGAGCAGGTCGCCGCGGTGCCGGATCCGCTGGACGGGCGCGTGCACGACGAGCGACGCCGGCCCGGCGTCGATGTCGAGGACCTCCGCCGGGTGAGCCGCGTGCACGCCCTTGCGCATCATCCAGTAACCGTCGCTGAACTTCATTCCTTGATCGCTCCTGCGGTGAGCCCGCGCGATAACGTGCGCTGGAAGATGAGAAAGAAGACGACGGTCGGCAGCAGGCCGAGCAGCGCGGCGGCGCTGGACATGGTGGCGTCCATCAGCCGCTGCCCCTGCAGCACGCCGAGCGCGACCGAGACCGTCTGGTTGTCGTTGGAGATGAGAAAGATGAGGGGGATCAGGAACTCGTTCCAGGTCCAGATGAAGAAGAAGACGAGCATCACCGTCAGCGTCGGCCACACGACCGGCACGACCACCCGCCACAGGATCTGCCACCGGCTCGCGCCGTCGATCCGCGCCGCGTCGAGGAGCGGCCGGGGGAACGCCGACATCACCGACGACAGCAGGTAGGTGCCGAACGCGCTCTGGATGACGGTGAACACGATGACGACGCTGATCCGGGTGTCGTAGAGCCCGAGCTCGTTGGCCAGGGTGTACAGCGGGTAGACAAGCGACTCCTGCGGCAGCGTGTTGGCCATCAGCAACAGGACCAGCACCGACATCCGGAGCTTGATCCGGCCGATGCCCAGCGCGTAGGCGTTCAGCACCGACAGGAGGACCGCGAGCACGGCCACCGAGCCGCTGATGAGCAGGCTGTTGAAGAGGACACGGCCGAAGCCGACGCGCTCCCAGAAGGTCCTGATCCCCTCGAGATGGAGTCCCTCCGGCGGGGCGAGCGGGCCGTTGGCGGTGTACTCCGCCGGCGTCTTCAGCGCGTTGAAGACCACCACGGCGAACGGGATCAGCATGATCCCGGCCAGCGCGCTCAGCGCCGCCAGCACCGCGTAGGCCGACGGGCCCCGGCGGCGCCGCCGCGGCCGGCGCCGCGCGGGCGCGCTCACCGGGCCCTGGGCCAGCGTCGCGGTCACGGCTCTTCCCCCAGCTCACGGCCCTGCAGCCGCAGGAAGGCGATGGTGAGCGCGAGGATGATCAGCGTCAGCACGGTGGCGATCGCCGAGCCGTAGCCGACGTCGGTCTTCTCGAAGAAATGGACGTAGGAGTAGTAGGACGGCACGTTCGTCGCGCCTCCCGGGCCGCCCCTGGTGAGCACGAAGATGTGCGGGAACGCCTTGAGCGCCGCGATCGTCGTCCACAGCAGCACCACGAAGATCTCGGGCTTGATCTGCGGGATCGTGACGTGCCAGAAGCGCTGCGCCCACGAGGCCCCGTCGATCTCGGCCGCCTCGTACAGCGAGGGGTCCACGCGCTGGAGCCCGGACATGAAGATCACGAGCGGGAATCCGATCTGGATCCAGACCATGACCCCCATGACGCTCCACAGCGCGGTGGCGGGATCGCCGAGCCAGTCGTGCGCGAGCGCGCCGAGCCCGATCGCGGTCAACAGGTCGTTCACCGCGCCGTTCTCGGGGGCGAGCAGCCAGCTCCAGACGATGCCCGCGATGACGATCGGCAGGACCTGCGGCAGGTAGATGCAGGCGCGCAGGACGCTGGCGGCGCGCGGGCCGAAGTGCCGGTCGATCAGGTCGGTCAGGGCGGACGCCAGCACGAGCCCGATCATCGTCGGGAGGATCGCCATCCCGACGATGACGAGGAGATTGTGACGGAACGACGCCCAGAACTCGCCGTCCGTCGCCAGCTCCCGGTAGTTGTCGAGCCCCACCCACGTCGGGGTGCCGACGCCGGTCCACTCGGTGAAGCTGGTCCCGAGGTTCATCAGGAACGGCGCCCCGATGATCCCGGTGAACAGCAGCAGCCCGGGGATCAGGTAGGGCAGGTACGCGAGCCCGTCACGCCCTGTCGCGCTGCGTGTCGTCACCTGGGCAGCCCGCTGTCGTAGCTCTTCTGGAGGCCGCCGAGCACCGACTGCGGCGGATCGCCGTTCATGAGCTTCTGGGTCTGCGAGACCCACTGGTCGTAGAAGCCCGGGACCGGCCAGTCCGGGTAGTACGCGAGGCCGCTCGACTGGGCGAGGGTGTTGAAGCCGTCGATGAGCTTCTTGGCCCTGGGCTCGGTGATGGCCGCGCTGTCGGCCGCCACGGGGACGCCGCCGGCGTTGCCGAGGGTGTTCTGGATCTTCTTCTTCAGCGTGATGTCGATGAAGTCGTAGGCCAGCTGCTTGTTCTTCGCCCCCGCCGGGACGACCCACAGGTTGCCGCCCGAGCCGAGGGTCATCCTGGCGCCGGGCCACACGAAGGTATCCCAGTCGAATTTGGCCTCCTTGGCCACGCGCCCGAACCACCAGGTCCCGGAGAACATCATCGGGAACTTGCCGCTCATGAAGCCCACGCCGGCGTCCTCGGCCTTGGTGCTGACCGAGCTCTTGGCGATGTAGCCCTTGGTCACCCAGTCGGCGAACGTGGTCGCCCCGTGCGTCCAGGCCGGGTCGGTGAAGTCGGTCTTGCCGGTGTAGCGCTGGAACGCGCTCACCCACGGCGTGTCGGCCTTGTCCAGCGCGAGCTGGTAGACGTACTGCTGCGCCATGTACTCGGCGCCGGCGTTGGCCAGCGGGGTGACGCCCTTGGCGACGAACGCGTCCATCGCCTTGGTGAGCTCGTCGAACGTGGTCGGGACCGCGACGTCGTGCTTCTTGAACAGGTCCTTGTTGTAGTAGACGAGCGTGTACTCGGCGTAGTTGGGCACGCCGTACCACCTGTCGCCGCCCATGATGCCCTTGTCGTCGTACTTGGCGACGACCTGCACGCCCGGGCCGATCACCTTGTCCCAGCCGCGCTTGGTGGCCTCGGGGGTGAGGTCCTGGAGCAGGCCCTGCTTGGACAGCAGCCCGGCGGTCGCGTTGCCCTTGTTGTACTCCATGACATCGGGGGCGCTGCTGGAGTTCAGGATCATGGGCGCGGTCTTCTGGATCTGCTCGAAGCCCTTCTCCTCGAGCTTGACCTTCACGCCCGGATGGGTGGCCTCGAACTCCTTGATGGCCTCGCTCCAGGCCACGCCCATGGCGCTGTCGGGAGCCTCGTAGTGCCAGACCCGGAGCTCCTTGCCGCCGGACGCGCCGTCGTCGCTGCGACCGCACGCCGCCAGCGTCAGGGCCCCTGCGGCGAGCACGGCGAGCAGCGCTGCGCCCTTGACTCTTCCGATCATAAATTTCCTCCGGGACGAGAAACCGACATCGGCCCTCCTCGTCGAAGCGCTTCGAGTTGCCGGGATGTTTACCCTTATGTTAGCGTTAACTCAACCGGTTAAGACAAAGAAATTCGCTGACCACGCGTTCATCGAGGCGGAGCGGTTGCGCCGAAGATGTCCTCACGCTGCGCCGTGGAGTCAGGCTCACCCGCGTTATGACGGCTCTCTCTTGCGTTGGAGCAGATGGATGAACGTACGACTCGTTGCAGGTCTTTTCGTGCTGGCGCTGTCGGCAGCCGCAGGATGCGGAGACGATGACGGCCAAGGGGGCGCGGGCGGCAATGGCGGCTCCGGCGGCGCTGGCGGTGACGGCGGCGCCGACGCCACGAGCACCGGAACTGGCACCGGCGGCAGCGGCGGCGAGCCCACAGGCACCGGCGGCAGCGGCGGCGAGCCCACCGGCACCGGCGGCGCGCCCACAGGCACTGGCGGCAGCGGCGGCGCCGAGCCCACAGGCACAGGCGGCAGCGGCGGCGCCGAGCCCACCGGCGAGACGGACTGCACGAACTACGAGGACGACGACGGGGACGGGTCCTACGACTGCGCGGACACCGACTGCGCCGCGACCTGCGCCCCGATCGCCGAGGCCGCCTGCGCGAGCGCGACACCCATCGTCTCGACGACGATCCACGGCGACACGTCGGAGGGCACGAGCGGCCTGGAAGGGACCTGCTTCCTCGGCAACACGGGCCACGGACCGGAAGAGATCCACCTGTTCACGCCGCCCACCGGGCAGTCGGGCACGCTCGTGATCGAGCTCGAGTCGCCGACCGATCACAGCGTCTACGCCCGCAGCGCGTGCGCGGACATGTTCTCCGAGATCGACTGCTCCGATGAGAGCTCCCCCTACGAGGGTCTGCCCGACCAGGAGCGGATCGAGATCTACGTGAGAGACGGCCAGGCCGTGCCGATCGTCGTCGACGCCTATGAGCCGCGGGAGGCCGGTCCCTACACGCTGAACGTCAGGTTCACGCCGATCGTCTGCGGCGACGGGACCGTCGACGCGATCGAGGAGTGCGACGACGGCAACACCACGAGCGGCGATGGATGCTCCTCCACGTGCGTCTACGAGCTCGACGTGCTGTGCGAGGACGCCGCCGAGCTCGCCATCGGCGAGAACACGGGCAGCACGACGGCCGGCGCGTCGGTGTTCGAAGGCAGCTGCATCGGATGGGACCTGCCGGAGGCGATCCACAGGTTCACGCCGCCGAGCGACGGCACGCTCACGCTGACGCTGTCCGCCGACGCCGACCTGGGCTTCTACGTGCGCGAGGGCTGCGCGGACTTCGGCTCCGAGCTCGAGTGCGCCGACGACGGAGGCCGCGGCGATGACGAGACGCTCGCGATCGACGTCGCCGGCGGCGAGCCCCTGTTCGTCATCGTCGACACCTACATGCCGATCGGCGGAGGCCCCTACACGCTCACCGTCGCCTTCACGCCCGCTCCGTAGCGCCCGGGCACCCCCGAGACGGCGTCCGGCGCGGCGAGCACGACCTCCCACGACCCCAGCCGTGCATCTCCCCAAAGCCCGAGAAAATGGGACTCCGCCTTATGAGCCGGCGCGAGAGGCTCGGTCGTCCTCTCGCGCGCCGAGGCGGCGGCTCCGTACGTCAGAAATTCGCCAGGGTCTTCGCTCGGAGGGGCCTGGCTCCCTGGACTCCCCGTCGATAACGCGAATCAGCGCTTCTCCGCGTGCACCGAACGCTCGATCTCGGAGACGAGCAGCGCACGGCCGGTTGGTTGGACGTAGCGCTCGATGAACTCCCGCGGGCCCATCTGCTCGAGCTCCGTCCAGCCGTACTCAGCCAGAAATGCCGGCACGGTGGCGGGATCCATGCCGAAGCGCCAGACCTTCTCCTTCACCTTGAAGCGCTCGTATGCGCCCTCGGCTCCATAGAAGTTCTCGCCGTCGAGGAAGTCCCTGCGCACGTAGGTGAACGCCAGCCGGCTGCCCGCAGCGGCCCTGGCGAGGAAGCGAAACGTCTCACGGACCCCGCGCTCCGTCAGGTACTGCGTCACGCCTTCCCAGACGAAGAACGTCCTGCGCGCGATGTCGTAGCCCTGCGCCGCCAGGCCGGCCGCCAGGTCGTGCGTTTCGAAGTCGATCGATACCAGGCGCACCGACTCTGGCACTCCGCCGAGGACCCTCTGCAGCGTTGCCCGCTTGTAATCGATGTTCTCGGGCAGGTCGACCTCGAAGACCGGGACGTTCGCCAGCGCCGGCATCCGGTACGCGCGCGTGTCCAGGCCGGCGCCGAGCACGACGACGGCCTCGTTGCCCGCGCGCAGGGCTTCGAGGATCTTGTCGTCGATGTAGCGCTTGCGGCAAAGCATGCTACCCCGGATCCCGAGCGCCGTCTTCTCGGCGGCCTGCATCAGCGCACTCTCGAGCGGCCGCCAGCGGGCCAGCGCCATCATGAACCGCAGTCCGGCCGGCAGGAAGCGATAGGCCAGGTCGTCCTGCACCAGCCTCTGCTCGGGGCTGTACCTCTGGTCGGCCACGATGATCGTCATGGGGCCGAAGGCGGTCTTTGCGGCTCGGTTCGACATAGGCACCTCTCACTCGATCCGTTCGGACCAGCGCTTGCCCGAGGGCAGCGGTGGAGCGTCCTCGAACGCTCTGGTCATCCACAAGAAGATCTCGTGGGCCGCACGGATCCGCCCGGCGCGCGCGCTGCCGCGGCCGACGAGGTCGAGACCTGCATCGACGATCTCGCCGAGCGATCTCAGCGATGCGACCTGGCGGCGAACGACCTTCTCCCACGCGTCCTCGTCGACGCGGTAGTACGCGGTCCGGCTCCCGGACCGGGTCCGCCGGCTCACGAACCCCATCGCCGCCAGCACACGCAGGTTCGTGGTGAGCGACGCGCGGCTCGCTCCGATCGCGTCGGCGATCTCCGCCGCGGATTGCTCTGCAGGGTCGCAGATCATCAGCCACCCGAGGATGCGCCCGGCGATCGGCGGCATCCCGTCTGCGGCGAGGTACGTCGCCACGCGCTCGACCCAACCGAGGAGATCGCTGCGCTCGAGCCGGGGCCGCGGATTCACGGGGCGTGAGCCTTGTTTCGGCATGGCCTACTGATTTCAGTATATACTGAAATCACGCGCCGTGGCAAGGGTGGCGGTCGATGTGCACCGGCGTTCCGCCCGCTGACGATGGCTGCCGCGCGGAACCAGGCAGCCGCTCAGGTCTGCAGGATGGGCGCCCCATCGCCCGCCCGCGCGCGCCGCAGCAGCAGCGCGCCGTGGCCGTCCGCCGGCGCCGGCGGATCGCCGGTCTCGAGGTCGATCTCGCGCCTCGCCGCGGCGGGCCGGGGCGCCCTCGAGTCGAGCAGCGTCACGCGGCGGTATCCGAGCTCCACGAGCTCGCGGGCGGCGACGGCGAGGTCGAGGCCCGCCGTGTGCTCGGCGCCCGGGTCGGCCGAGGCCGGGCTGTAGATCACCGCGCCCGCGCCGGCGGCCTCGATCTCCCGCAGGGCGCCGAACAGGTCGGCGTCGCCGAGGAGATCCGACACGAGCGCCGCGCGGTGGGTGAACACCACGGCGCGGTCGCCGGAGAGCGCGGGCGCGCCGTGCGTCAGCAGGAGCAGCTGCCGGTCGCGGCGCAGCTGGTAGGTGTGCGCCCGCCACTCGCCGCTCAGGCCCGCCGGCCGGAACGGGGTGGTGCCGACGCGCGCGGCGACGTCCTCGCGCTGCACCCGGTGGCGGATGACGTCCCCGATGGAGACGATCGGCAGCCCGTGCCGCGCCCCGAAGCGCGCGAGGTCCCGCCGGCGCGCCATCGTCCCGTCGTCGTTGATGATCTCGCAGATGACGGCCGCCGGGTTCGCGCCGGCGAGCCGCGCCAGGTCGACCGCGCCCTCGGTGTGGCCCTCGCGCTCGAGCACCCCGTCGCGGCGCGCGCGGAGCGGGAAGACGTGCCCCGGCGACACGAGGTCGCGCGGCGACGCGTCCCGGGCGATGGCGGCCGCGACGGTGCGCGCCCGGTCGCGGGCGCTGATGCCGGTCGTGACGCCCTCGCGCGCCTCGATGCTCACCGTGAACGCGGTCGAGCGGCGGGCGCCGGCCCGGGTCGCCATGAGCGGCAGCCCGAGGCGGTCCACCTGCGCCTCCGTGAGCGCCAGGCAGATGAGCCCCCGGCCGTGGGTCGCCATGAAGTTGATGGCCGCCGGCGTCGCGTGCTCCGCCAGGACGACGAGATCGCCCTCGTCCTCGCGCTCCTCGTCGTCGACGAGGATCACCATTCCGCCGGACCGGAGCTGCTCGACGGAAGCCTGCAAACGCACCGCTGATGACGAAACTGCCATGGGGCGGCCCGACACGCACGAGGCGTGCCACCGGCGCGACCGCGCTCCTCACCTGCCTCGCCGGCGGTGATCAGATTCGAAGCTGATGGCGGGAGGCGGCCCCGTCGCATCCGCGAGGAGTCCGGCCAGGGATCCGGAGAGAGAGTTCAACGCAAAGGCGCAAAGGCGCAAAGGCGCAAAAAGAAATGATGTATTTTTGCGTCTTTGCGCCTTTGCGCCTTTGCGCCTTTGCGTTTCAATCTCTCTTCGCTCGCGAGCCCAATCCCTGGCGGGACTTCTGACCCGCGGAACTGGCAAGCCGAGGTGCTGCTGGAGCAGCAACGGATACGCACCGGGTGCTGCTCCAGCAGCGGCTCGCCCCGGGGGCCCGCGAGGCGCGGGTGCAGCGGGCGATGCGATCACGCGCCCGGAGCGCCGGCCGGCAGCGGCGCCAGCCGATTCGATCTCGTGCAGGTGTCGGCGGCCCGGCACGCCTTCTGCCTGGGCGCCGGCATGACCACCACCATCCGTCTCACGCTCGATACCCCGGAGCTCGCTCAGGCCTACGAGACCGGCAGCCACCGGCAGTTCAACCACGGCAAGCTCCTCATCGCGGCGCTGGGCGTGCGGCGGGGCCAGCGCGTGCTCGACGTCGGCGCGGGGACGGGCCGCCTCGCGGCGTACGTCGCGGAGATCGTCGGCTCGGAGGGCAGCGTGGTGGCGATCGATCCCCTGCCCCTGCGCGTGGACATCGCCCGGCAGAAGACGCGCGACAACCTCGCGACCGCGGTGGGGCGCGCCGAGGACCTCTCCGCCTTCGCCACGCACAGCTTCGACGTGGTGTACCTGAACAGCGTCCTTCACTGGCTGGACGAGGGCCAGAAGGAGCGCGCGCTGAGCGAGGCGGCGCGCGTGCTCAAGCCGGGCGGCAAGATCGGGTTCAGCACCGGATCGCGGGAGAAGCCGCACCAGCTCGACCCGATCCAGCGCAAGGTGCTGGCGGACCTCGGGAAAGAGGCGCAGGGGACGATCCCGCACAAGCTGACGGTCGACGAGATCCGGGAGCTGCTCCAGCGCACGGGGTTCATCGTGGACACGGTGGAGATCCGCACGTTCGTCGACCACGCGGCCGATATCGACGAGATCTTGCGGCAGAGCGGGTCGGGCTCGTTCGGCAACCACCTCTCCCACCTGAGCTTCGACGAGAAGCGCGAGGTGCGCGACCGGCTCGCGAAGGAGCTCGAGGCGCGGCGCACGCCGCAGGGGATTCGGCTCGAGCGGAACCTCATCTTCGCGATCGCCCACACGGCGGACAACTAGCCATCGTGATGGCCATCATCGCTGTTGAGAATCAAGCTGGTTGATGCTCTCTCGCTCAGGTTGGCTGATGGCCATCGTCACGGTGGATGGCCATCGCGCGCGTGAGCGCGCCATCATCCTGCCTGAACGAAAAGCGGCCTCCACCCATCGTCTACCGAGAGCGTCAACACCCGGAGCGGCGCGCGCACGACGAGCAGCCATGGGGACTCGCCGGCCGACCGCTGCCCGCTGTCACATCTCTCAAGCAGCCGACGTGCCAGGTCGATACGGCTCGGGATCCAGGCGATCCGGCTCAGCAGGCGCCGCCCGCCGCTCGCCTTCGGCCACCCCGGACGGCCCGCGAACCATCCGTGTGCGGACCGTCCGGCTCCGCGCGCAGCCGGGCGGAGGTACCGCCCGCGCCGCTGTCCTGTGACGACGAGTTCATCGAACGCATCAGGCACCTCGCCCGCGCGGAGCCGTCTCGAACCGCCTCGGCCGAATCCGAGCCGCGCGAGAACGACGCCAGGGCGCGGATGAAGCGGTAGTACGAGCGGCGCAACGAACCGATCCCAAAAGGATGCCCGCGATCGGACAGAGCACGCTCCGGCTGGCAGAGCCCGGCGGCCAGACCGGCGAGTCCTCGGGAGGTCCGCCAGGGTCCATCACCATCAGGCGCGGCCTGGGCTTTCCTGTCCGGAGCGTCTGGGAAGACCAGCGCAAGCTCAGGTCACTTGCGAGGCACCATCCCAGTACTAGGGTAAATCCACGAGTGGCGCCGCGGCGCTTGCGCTCGTGCCGCGCGTCGGACCGGCGACATGCAGCTCGGATCGCCGCATGATCGATCCTGATTCGACGACGGGGAGCACCTCGTCGACCAGGAGAACACATGCCCGAGTACCCAGGACAGGCCTCCTCCAAACATGAGCTCGATAGCCACCGAGTTGTGCTTGCCTATCTGGCGCATCAAATCTGCTCATCGGAGGGACCAGGGTGATGAGTCAAGCGACGGACGAAGCCGCTCGGCGTGCAGCCGTACGAACAGAAGAAGAGATCCGGACTTGGCTCATCGATCGGTTGGTTGCGCTGGGGCGGATACCGTTGCGATTGGTCGATACCTGCGAGCGGTTCAGCCGCTATGGGCTCGATTCGCTCAGTGCGATGCACCTGTTCGCCGACCTGTCGCAGGCGCTCGGACGCGACCTGCCGCCCACCCTGATCTGGGAGCACCCGACGATTGACGCCTTGTCTCGGCACCTCGCTGGTTTGGCGGGTGCGGCGGCCGCCAGAGGCGCAGACGCGCTGGCTTCGCCCGAGGACGTGAGCGCGGCCCAGCCCTCGGCGCGCGAGCCCATCGCCGTCATCGGCATGGCCTGCCGGCTTCCAAGAGCGCCTGACATCGAGGAATTCTGGCGGCTACTTCGGGAGGGAGTGGACGCCATCACCGAGGCCCCCCGCGCCCGGTGGAACGCTGACGCGCTGTTCGATCGTGAGCTGGCCGCGCCTGGCAAGATGAACACCCGCTGGGGCGGGTTCCTCGACCACGTGGACCAGTTCGACCCGCTCTTCTTCGGGATATCCCCCCGAGAGGCGGTTCACATGGATCCGCAGCAGCGGCTCATGCTGGAGCTGGCCTGGGAGGCACTCGAGGACGCGGGGGTCGTGGCAGGAGAGCTCAAGGGGAGCCGAACAGGCGTCTTCTTCGGCGTGGTCTGGACCGATTATGCTGCGCTGGCGCAGCAGGCCGGCGCCGCGGCCGTCGCGCAGCACACGGTGACCGGCCTTCATCACAGCATCGTCGCGAACCGCGTATCCTACGTGCTCGGCTTGCAGGGACCGAGCCTGGCGCTCGACACCGCCTGCTCCTCTTCCCTCGTGGCCGTACACCTCGCGTGCGAGAGCCTGCGCCGGGGCGAATCGACGCTCGCGCTGGCCGGCGGTGTCAACCTGAATATCGTCCCAGAGAGCACGATGCAAGTGTCCAAGTTCGGTGGCTTGTCGCCGGACGGACGGTGCTTCACCTTCGACGCGCGCGCGAACGGGTACGTTCGTGGCGAGGGCGGAGGCGTGGTGCTGCTGAAGCCGCTCTCCCGCGCGCTCGCGGACGGCGATCCCATCGTCTGCGTGATCCGCGGCAGCGCCGTGAACAACGACGGAGCCAGCAGCGGGTTGACCGCGCCGAACCCAAGCGCCCAGGTGGACGTGCTGCGCTCTGCCCTCCGGCAGGCCGGTGTGGATCCCGCGGCCGTCGATTATGTGGAGGCCCACGGCACGGGGACATTGCTTGGCGATCCCATCGAAGCAGCGGCGCTGGGCTCCGTTTTCGGAGCAGCCAGGCCGGCCGAGCGGCCGCTCCTCGTCGGCTCCGTCAAGACGAACATCGGCCACCTGGAGGCCGCCTCGGGGATCGCCGGCCTCATCAAGGTCGCGCTCTGCATCAAGCATCGAGAGCTGCCGCCCAGCCTGCACTTCAAGACGCCGAACCCGTACATCCCGTTCAACGAGCTCCACCTCTCGGTTCAGCGTACGATCAGCGCCTGGCCAGACACGGACAGGCTCGCGACGGCGGGGGTCAGCGCGTTCGGCTTCGGAGGGACGAACTGTCACGTCGTGCTCCAGGAGTGGCCCGCGCCGCAGGCAGAGCTCCTGCCGCTCTCCGCAGAGCGGCCGGACGCGCTGCGGACAGCCGCGCAGAAGCTCCTCGGGCACCTGCCCCCGGCAGAGGCGCGCAGCTCGGTCCAGGAGCTCTGCCGCGCGCTGGCGCTCCGCTCCAGCGACGGCGACCATCGCCTCGCCATCACGGCGCGCTCCTGTCGCGAGCTCGGGCAGAAGCTCCAGCGCTGCGTCGATGGCGAACCAGGACCGGAGCCGAACGGCGTCGCGGGCGGACCCGGGATCGCGTCGGGCATCGCGGAGCAGGGGCGCCTCGGAAAGCCGGTCTTCGTCTTCTCGGGTCAGGGCTCGCAGTGGCTGGGCATGGGGCGCTCGCTGCTCGCGCGCGAGCCGCTGTTCCGGGCCGTCCTCCGGGATTGCGATCGGCTCATCCGTCGGTGCGTGGGCTGGTCCCTGCTCGATGAGCTGACCGCGGGCAGCGAGCGGGCGCGGATGGATGAGATCGACGTCAGCTGCCCGGCCATCGTGTCGATCCAGGTCGCGCTCGCGGCGCTGTGGCGCTCGTGGGGCGTCGAGCCCGCGCTCGTGGTCGGACACAGCATCGGCGAGGTCGCGGCGGCGCATGTCGCTGGCGCCCTGAGCCTCGAGGACGCCATGCTCGTCATCTGCACGCAGGGCCGCCTGATTCGCCGCATCCGGGGCCAGGGAGCCATGGGGCTCGTGGCGCTGCCGTGGGACGAGGCCGGCGAGGCGCTGGCCGGACGCGAAGGGCGCCTCTGCCGTGCGATCCACGCGAGCCCCGACGCAACGGTCCTGAGCGGAGAGCCAGAGGCGCTGGCTGAGGTCTTCGCGACGCTCGGGCAGCGCGGCGTCTTCTGCCGCCAGGTGAACGTGGACGTCGCGGCCCATAGCCCGCAGGTCGATCCCCTCCGTGAGGATCTGCTCGAGGCGCTGCAGCGCGTATCGGCACGCCCGGCGCGCGTGCCCATCTGCTCAGGCGTGACCGGCTCGACCTTGGAGGGCGAGCGGTTTGACGCTTCGTACTGGGCGAGGAACCTGGCCGAGCCGGTGCGCTTCGCCGACGCGATGGCGTCGCTGATTCAGCGGGGACACAGCGTCTTCGTCGAGCTCAGCCCGCACCCGCTGCTGAAGCACGCGGTCACGTCGTGCCTCGACCACGTCGGACAGCGCGGCGTCGTTCTGGCCTCGCTCCGCCGGGACGATGACGAGCGCGCCGCGCTGCTCGACGCTGTCGGAGCGCTCTATGCGTCGGGCCATCCCGTAAGGTGGAGCGAGATCTGTCCCGCCGCGGGAGCGGGCGTGGACGCGCTCGATCTCATGGCGGACAACCCGGCTCCGGCAAGCGACGCCGCCGCGGGCTCCGTTCCGGAACCCGAGCCCGCTGAGAGCTGGTATGTGCTGCCGCTGTCCGCGCACAGCCCGGAGGCGCTGTCCGCCCACGCGGACGCGTACCGATCGTTGCTGTCCCGAGCTTGGCCGTCCGGCGCCCGGAGCATCCGCGATATCGCCTACACAGCCGGCGCCCGGCGGAGTCACCACGATCACCGCCTCGCGGCGGTGGCGTGCTCGCCAGAGGGCCTGGTCGCATCCCTCGAGACGTTCGTGCGAGGAGGGGAAATGTGCGCGGGGCTCGTGCACGGCCAGGCGGGGCCCCGGGCACAGCGCAAGGTGGTGTTCATCTTCTCGGGCCAGGGATCTCAGTGGGCGGGTATGGGCCGCGAGCTCCTCGCGCGAGAGCCTGTCTTTCGCGCCGCAGTCGAGAGGATCGACGCGCTCGTGGCCCGGCGCGCGGGCTTTTCGATCCTGCGAGAGCTCGCCGCGCCCGAAGATCGGTCGCGCCTGCACGGGACCGACGTGGCCCAGCCCGCGATCTTCGCGCTGCAGGCCGGGCTGTCGACGCTCTGGGCGTCGTGGGGCATCGCGCCCGACGCGGTCGTGGGGCACAGCCTCGGCGAGGTCGCGGCGGCGCACGTGGCCGGCGCGCTGGGCCTGGATGAGGCGGTCCGCCTCGTGTGCGCGCGCGGGCGCGTCATGCAACAGGCAGCGGGGCTCGGGAAGATGGCGTCCGTCGCGCTCGGCGCCGAGGAGGCGGCGCGCGCCCTGCGCGGTGTCGAAGAGCGGGTGTGCATCGCGGCCATCAACGACCCCGGCGCGGTGGTGCTCTCAGGCGCCGCCGCGGCGCTCGAAGAGGCGGTGGCGAACCTGAAGCTGCAGGGCGTGCGCTGCTGCTACCTGCCAGGCAGCCATGCGTTCCACAGCCCGCAGATGGCTCCGCTCGCGGGCGAGCTGCGCGAAGCGCTCGGCGCCATGGCGCTGGATGGCCCGAAGCTGCCGCTGTACAGCACGGTCACGGGCGCCAGGCTCTCGGACGTCGAGCTCGACGCCGCTTACTGGGCGAGAAACCTCCGGGAGCCGGTCCGGTTCGCGAGCGCGATCGGCGCCGCGATCGATGACGGATACCGGGTGTTCCTGGAGCTCGGACCTCACCCGGTCCTGTCCAGCAACGTGGAGCAGTGCCTCGCGGCGCGGGCGGTCGAGGGGCGCGCCGTTTCCACGCTGCGGCGCGGGCGGGAGGAGCGGCGGAGCCTCCTCGAAGCGCTCGGAGCACTGTACGTGTGCGGCTGCGCGGTGGACTGGGAGCGCCTGTATCCGTCGGGAGGGCGCGTCGTCTCGGTGCCGCGGTATCCGTGGCAGCGGAAGCGCTACTGGCTCGATCCGGGACCGGCAGCGCACGCGGCCCCTCGGGGCGCGGCGTCAGGACACCCTCTCCTCGGGGCGAGGCTGCCGGTGGCGACGGTGGGAGCCGCCTTCGAGGCCGCGCTCAGCGTGGAGACGGCGCCGTACCTCGCCGATCATCGCGTCTTCGACGAGGTGGTGCTGCCAGGGGCGGCCGTGCTGGAGATGGCGCGCGCGGCCGCGGTGTCGCGGTTCGGCCATGAGCGGGTGAGCATCGAGGACCTCCTGCTCCAGGCACCGCTGCTCTTGCCGGAGACCGGCGGCGTGCGCGTGCAGGTCGTGCTGTCGGCGGAGGCAGGACAGGACACCACCGTGACCGTGTGCAGCCAGACGCTCGAGGCGGCGCCGGAGCACGCGTGGACGGTTCACGCCAAAGGGCGCGTGCAGCCGTGGTCCGAGGAGGCGTGTTGGACCGCCGTGGATCTCGCCGCCGTGCAGGCGCGCTGCCAGGCGGTCGTGCCGGCGGCAGACATGTACGCGGCCTGTGGCGATGCGGGGCTCGCGTACGGACCGGCATTCCAGGGGATCACGGCGCTCTGGCGAGGCCACCGCGAAGCGATCGCGCAGGTGACGCTCCCGGCGCGCGAGCTCGAGGACGCCGGGGCCTACGGGGTTCACCCGGCGCTGCTCGACGCGGCGCTGCAAACGCTGCTCGCCGCGCTCGATCCCTGGTGCGCGTCGGCGCCTCTGGCGGTCCTGCCCGTCGGGGTGTCCGGCTTTCGCGTGTGGCAGCCAGGAGCGACGGTCGCGTGGGCGCACGCTCGCGTCCATCGAGCAGGGGAGCCCGACGCCCCGGTCATGTCGGGCGACGTCGCGCTCCTGGACGCGCTGGGCCGGCCCATCGCCGAGGTATCGGGGATCCGCCTGAAGCACGCCGATCGCGCGGCGCTGCGCTCGGCGGACAGCAAGGCGCCCCAGGAGCGGCTGTATCGGCTGAGCTGGATGGAGGCGCCGCAGGCCTCGGGCGAACAGAGGCCGCCGGAGCGCTGGCTCGTGCTGACCGACGGCTCGGCCGTCGGGGAAGCGCTGGTGGAGCGCCTGCGATCCTCGGGCGCGATCTGCGCCGTCGTGGCACGAGGGCCGTGGCAGGTGACGCGCGACCGCGGCGCGGCGGGGGCGAGCCGGATGTTTCCCGAGGCGCTCGATGCAGCGCTCGCCGACGAGCCGGCAGGCGCGCCGCTCCGGGGTGTCGTGGTCCTGTGGGACGAGACCCCCTCCCCCGCGCTGGCGGGGTCGCCCGCGGAGCGCGGGGATGAGCTCGCGGTCGCCGGCCTGCACCTCGTGCGGACCCTGGCCCGGCGCGCGGCGCCGGCGGGGGCTCGGCTCTGGTGGGTCACTCGGGGCGCCCAGGCCGTGGAGCCCGGCGATGTCTCCGACGTGGCGCAGGCGCCGCTCTGGGGGCTCGGGCGGGTGGCGATGCAGGAGCACCCGGAGCTGCGGTGCACGCTGGTGGATCTCGATCCGTCGGCCCGAACCGACGACATGGCGGCGGCCCTGATGCGGGAGCTCACGAGCGCCGACGGAGAGACGCAGGTAGCGCTGCGCGCCGGCAGGCGGCGCGTCGCTCGGCTCGTGAGGGCGGACGCGGCGGCCGGGCTCGCTTGCCCCGAGGCGGTGTCCTATCGGCTGGAGCACGGGCGAAGAGGCCTCCTGAGCGAGCTGCACCTGGCCGCAGCGGAGCGCCGGGCGCCCGGGCCGGGCGAGGTCGAGATCGAGGTGACCGCCTCCGGGCTGAACTTCCGCGACGTGCTCGCGGCGCTCAACGTGTACCGCGGCGAAGCCGGACCGCTGGGCAACGAGTGCGCGGGGGTGATCGCGGCGGTGGGCCAGGGGGTCGATCGCCTCTCGGTGGGCGATCGTGTCATGGCGATCGCCAGGGGCACCTTCCAGCGGTACGTGACCGCCGACGCGCGCCTCGTCGCCCCGCAGCCGGCGGGGATGACGCCCGCGCAAGCAGCGACGGTGCCTGTCGCGTTCCTGACCGCCTGGCATGCGCTGCACGACCTGGGGCAGCTCCAGGCAGGGGAGCGGGTCTTGATCCACGCCGCCGCCGGGGGCGTGGGCATGGCGGCGGTGCAGATCGCCGCGTGGCTCGGGGCCGAGGTGTTCGCCACGGCGAGCCCGCCGAAGTGGCCGGTGATCGAGGCGATGGGGGTACGGCACAGGGCCAGCTCGAGGTCGCCTGAGTTCGCGGCACTGTTCCGGGCAGCGACTCAGGGCGCCGGCATGGATGTCGTGCTCAACTCCCTCGCGGGCGAGCACGTCGACGCGGGCCTGTCGCTGCTCTCTCCAGGCGGCCGCTTCCTGGAGATGGGCAAGACCGACGTCCGATCGAGCGAGGTGATCGCCAGGGACTACCCCGGGGTGCGCTACTGCGCCTTCGATCTCTGGGAGGTGGGGCCAGAGCGGATCCAGGCGATGCTCGAGCTCCTGCTCGAGGGGTTCGCGTCGGGGAAGCTGCGCCCGCTGCCCGTGCGAACGTTCGCGATCAGCGACGCAGAGGCAGCCTTCCAGCTCATGGCGCAGGCCAGGCACACCGGCAAGGTCGCGCTCTTGCCGGCGCCGGGGCCGCGGATCATGGCGGACTGCTCCGCGTTGATCACGGGCGGGCTCGGGGCCCTCGGGCTCTACACGGCGCGCTGGCTCGCGGAAGAGCACCGGGTGCGGCACCTCGTGCTCGCCGGCCGCCGCGCCCCGGACCGCGAGGGCGCGGCGGCGATAGAGGCGCTGCGGGCGAGAGGGGCGCTCGTCACCGTGGCCCAGGTCGATGTCGCCGACGCGACCGCGGTGCGCTCGCTGCTCGCCTCGCTCCCGCGGCACTTGCCGCTCAGGATCGTCATCCACGCGGCGGGGGTGCTGGACGACGGCATGCTCGCCGACCAGGACGCCTCGCGCCTCTCGGCGGTGCTCTCGCCGAAGGTGCGCGGCGCATGGAACCTGCACAGCGAGACCCGGCACATGCCGCTCGACTTCTTCGTGCTGTTCTCCTCGGTGGCGTCGCTCCTGGGCCCGCCTGGCCAGGGCAGCTATGCGGCGGCCAACGCGTTCATGGACGCCTTGGCGCACCTCCGGCGCGCCGAGGGGCTCCCGGCGCAGAGCGTGAACTGGGGGCCGTGGTCCGGAGGCGGCATGGCCGGGAAGCTGGGGGAGGCCCACAAGGCGCGTCTCGCTCGGCAGGGGATCGGCGCGCTGCCGCCGCCCGAGGCCGTCGCGCTCCTCGGGCGCGCGATGTCGCGCGGAGAGACGCAGCTCGGGCTACTGTCGCTCGACGCGCGGGCAGCGAGGCTCTCGTTCGCTGCCGCGAGCGACGTGCCGCCGCTGTGGCGAGCGCTGGTCGCGCCGTCGCCCGCGCGACCTCGGGCGGCAGACGCGGGCGCGTACGCGGTGCGGCTCGCCTCGCTGCCCAGAGAGGCGCGACCGGCAGCGATCGAGGCTGCGGTGCGCGCCGAGGTGGCGAAGGTACTATCCCTTGGATCCCCCGACGACATCAGCGCCGAACGGCCCCTCCAGGAGATGGGCCTCGACTCGCTGATGGCCGTGGAGCTGCGCAACGCGCTCTCGGCGCGCGTCGGTCAGCCGCTCCCCGCGGCCCTGGTGTTCGACTGCTCGACGGTGGCGGCGCTGGCGCGTTACCTGCTCGAGAAGGCGCTGCCGGAGCCGACGACCGGCGCCGCGCCGCCGCCGCCCGCGGTGCGCGCCGCGGACAACGAGCCGATCGCGATCGTGGGCCTCGGCTGTCGTTTCCCGGGCGGCGTGCGGGATCCTGAGAGCTTCTGGCGTCTGCTGGACGAGGGGGTGGATGCGATCCGGGAGGTCCCGAAGGATCGCTGGGACATCGACGCCTACTACGATCCCGACCCCGACGCGGTCGGCAAGATGTACACCCGCTCGGGTGGCTTCCTCTCCGAGGTGGACCAGTTCGACCCGGGATTCTTCAGGATCTCGCCGCGAGAGGCGGCCCGGATGGATCCGCAGCAGCGCCTCCTGCTCGAGACGAGCTGGGAGGCGCTGGAGCGGGCCGGGCTGCCGCAGCAATGCCTGATGGGCAGCGACACCGGGGTGTTCGTGGGGCTCATGTACCGCGACTACGGCGTGCTGACCTCGGGCGCGCCCGAGCAACTCGACGGGTACGTGGGCATCGGATGCGCGGGGAGCGTGGCGTCAGGTCGAATCTCGTACCTCCTGGGTCTCAGGGGCCCAGCCATGACGGTGGACACGGCTTGCTCCTCGTCGCTCGTAGCCGTCCATCTGGCCTGCCAGAGCCTGCGGGCCCGGGAGTGCTCTCTTGCCCTGGCGGGCGGCGCGACGCTGGTGCTGCTCCCCGACATCTTCGTGGAGTTCAGCCGCCTGCGCGCCCTCGCGCCGGACGGCCGCTGCAAGCCCTTCGACGCATCCGCCGACGGCGTGGCCTGGAGCGAGGGCTGCGGCATCGTCGTGCTGAAGCGCCTGTCCGACGCCGAGCGCGACGGAGATCCGGTCCTCGCGGTGATCCGCGGCTCGGCCGTCAACCAGGATGGGCGCAGCAACGGGCTCACCGCGCCGAACGGCCCGGCGCAGGAGGAGGTGATCCGGCGCGCGCTCGCGCAGGCGGCCGTGGCGCCGTCCGCGGTGGGTTACGTCGAGGCACACGGCACGGGCACGCCGCTGGGAGACCCCATCGAGCTCCTGGCGCTCGGGAGGGCGCTGAGCGCCGGGCGCACGCCGGACCGACCCGTGGTGGTGAGCTCGGTGAAATCCAACATCGGGCACACCCAAGCGGCCGCGGGGGTAGCCGGAGTCATCAAGGCAGTGCTCGCGCTCCAGCACCAGCGCATCCCGCGGATGGTGCACTTCACCACGCCGTCGCCGCGCGTCGCGTGGCAGGAGCTCCCGCTGCAGGTGGCCGCCGAGGCGGTGCCGTGGCCGGCCACCGGAGCGCCGCGGATCGCCGGCGTGAGCTCCTTCGGGATCAGCGGGACCAACGCCCACGTGGTGCTCGAGGAGGCGCCACGGAGCGCCGCAGCGTCGCCCACGGCGACGCGCGCCGTCGCGCTCCTGCCCATCTCGGCGAAGAGCCCGGAAGCTCTCGCGGCGATGGCCCGGGATTACCGGGCCTGCCTCGCCCAGGCGACCTCCGAAGCCCCGGCGACGCTCCATGACGTGGCGTATACGGCGAGCGTACGGCGCAGCCATCATGAGCACCGCCTCGCGCTTCTCGGGAGCAGCTGGGAAGAGCTCGTCACGTCGCTCGACGCCTTTCTCTCCGGCGAGCCGCGCGCTTCCGTCATGCAGGGGCAGGCGGCGCCCGGGAGCCGGCAGCCCAGGGTGGTGTTCGTGCTCGCCGGGCAAGGCTCCCAGTGGGCGGGAATGGGCCGAGAGCTGCTCGCTGAGGAGCCGGTCTTCCGGGCCGTGCTCGAGCGATGCGAGCCGCTCGTGCAGCGCCATGGTGGCTTCTCTCTGATCGACGAGCTCGCCGCGACGGAGGCGGCCTCCCGCCTCGACGAGACCTTCGTGGCGCAGCCGGCCCTCTTCGCCCTCCAGGTGGCGCTGGCAGAGCTCTGGAGCGCGTGGGGCGTGACGCCCGACGCGGTGATCGGGCACAGCCTGGGCGAGGTGGCCGCCGCGCACCTCGCTGGGATCCTGAGCCTGGATGACGCCGTCCGCCTCGTGGTCTCCCGCGGACGCATCATGCAGCGTGCGACGGGCCTCGGGAGGATGGCGGCTGTCGCGCTGCCGGAGGAGGAGGCGGCGCACGCGCTCCGTGGCGTCGAGGACCAGGTGTCTGTCGCCGCCGTCAACGATCCCGGCTCGGTCGTGCTGTCCGGCGACGGGGCGGCGCTCCGGCGCGTGGTGGAGCGCCTCGCGCAGCGGAAGGTGCACTGCCGCATGCTCCGGGTCAATTACGCCTTCCACAGCCCGCAGATGGCCCCGTTCCAGCAGGAGCTCCTGAGCGCCGTCGGCGCGCTCGAGCCGCGCCGCCCGGAGCGCCCGATATACAGCACGGTCACCGGTGCGAGGGTCGACGGAGAGCTCGATCTGCAGCACTGGGCGGACAACATCCGAGCACCGGTCGAGTTCGCCCGCGCCGTCGAGGCGTCGATCGCCGACGGTCATGATGTGTTCTTGGAGGTGGGGCCTCATCCGGTCCTCTCCGTTCACCTTCGGGCGTGCCTCTCCTCGCGCGCGGAACAAGGTCTCGTCCTTGCCTCGCTGCAGCGCGGTCAGGAGGAGCGGCGGAGCCTGCTGCGGTCGCTGGGCGCGCTGTACGCCGCGGGCCGGCCCGTGGCGTGGGAGCGCCTTTACCCCGCGGGCGGGCGCTGCGTCGCGCTTCCGACATACCCCTGGCAGCAGCAGCGTTGCTGGTTCGAGTGGGGCTCGCCGGGCGGAAGCGCCCCGGTGCGCCCCAGGAGCGCTGGCTCGAGGGACGAGGGCCACCCGCTCCTCGGCGCGCCCCTGCCGGCATCGGAGCATCCTGAGACCCGCTCCTGGGAGCAGACCCTGAGCGCGGGGGCGCTGCCTTACCTGTCAGATCACCGACTGCACGGCGAGGCCGTGCTGCCGGGGGCCGCCTATGTCGAGATGGCGCTCTCCGCCGCTGCAGGGGCCGGCCGCGCCGGGACGCCGGCGCTGGAGCACGTGCGGTTCGAGCGCATGCTCGTCATCCCGCCGAAGGGCGGGCGCACGGTGCAGGTGAACCTCGCCATGGAGCGCCACGACCATGCCTCGTTCCAGATCCTGAGCCGCGAGGCCCGCGGCGCGCCCTGGCAGCGGCACGCCGCGGGACGGCTCCGCTGGAGCGACGGGGCCGCAGGCGCGCATCCGACCAAGGAAGCGCCGCACCGGATTCAGCAGCGGTGTCCGAGGCCGATGCGCGGCGCCGAGCACTACCAGCGCATGAGGGCGCTCGGCCTCGATTACGGCACTTGTTTTCAGGGCGTGCAGGAGCTGTGGGTCGGCTCGGGCGAGATCCTGGGCCGGGTGCGTCTTACGGACGCGCTGGCGGGGCAGGACGGCGCTTACCAGCTGCATCCGGCCTTCCTCGACGCGTGCCTCCAGGTGCTGGCCGCCTCGCTGTCCGCAGAGGCGCGCGCGCCCGTCGACGGTCGGCTCATCGTGCCGGTGGGCCTGCGCCACGCGCGTGTCTACGGACGGCCCGGCCAGGAGGTGTGGGTACACGCGCGGCCCTCGGCCGGGCCGGCCGCGGACGACGGCGAGCTCACCGGCGACGTGGACCTGCTCGAGGACGACGGGAGGGTCGTCGCCGAGGTCCATGGGCTTCGTGCCCAGCGGCTCGCCCGCGGCGCCCTGCCCCAGGCGGCGCCCGCCGGAGGAGAGGCGCCGCTGTTCGCGCTCGAGTGGCATCGCAAGGAGCCCCTGGCCCGAGCCCCCGAGGTGCGACCTGCGACGGGCGTCCTCCTGCTCTTCACGGATCGGGGCGGTACGGGGGCGGCCGTCGCTTCCCTGCTGCACGAGCGCGGAGAACCCTGCGTGCAGGTGGTCGCGGGGCAGCGGTATGCTCGCCTCGCGCCCGGATCCTACGAGATCGACCCAGCCCATCCGGGCGCGTTTCACGCGTTGCTCCGCGATGCGCTCGGCAAAGATCTTCCGTGTCGAGGCGTGGTGCACCTCTGGAGCCTGGATGCGACGGCGGCGGCGGACACGACGCCCGAGTCGCTGGAAGCGGATCTGCGCCTCGGCAGCCTGAGCGCGCTGCTCCTGTCGCAGGCGCTCGTGCAGCGAGGTGACCGCGATGCGCCGAGGCTCTTCCTGGTGACGCGCGGAGCGCAAGCGGTGGGGCCGGACGGCGGCGCTGCCTCGGTGTCTCAGGCGCCGCTCTGGGGTCTAGGCCGGACGCTGGCGCTCGAGCACCCCGAGCTCGCGTGCACCAACGTGGATCTGAGCCCGGTGAGCTCGCCAGGAGAGGCGCGATCGCTGCTCCGGGAAATCGAGCTCGGGGATCGCGAGGATCAGATCGCCCTGCGCGCGGACGGCCGCTTCGCGGCGCGCCTCGTGCGCACCTCGCTCGCGAGCAAGGCCGGGACCGCGGTCCACCCCGCCCTGGAGCCGGCCAGGGATCGGCCGTTCCGTCTCGAGATTCAGGAGCCCGGCGTGCTGGAGCGGCTCAGCCTGCGGGAGATCGCGCGCCGCCGTCCAGGCCAGGGGGAGGTGGAGATCGAGGTCGAGGCCGCCGGGGTGAACTTCCTCGATGTGCTCCTCGCTCTTGGGGTCATGCCCGACGACGCTGCGGAGGCCAGCGGCGCGTCACCCGGTCTCGGGGGCGAGTGCGCCGGGCGCGTCGTCGCGCTGGGCGAGGGGGTCACGGACCTCGAGGTAGGCTGCGAGGTGTTCGCCCTGGCCCCCTGGAGCTTCAGCTCGTTCGTGACGACGAGACGCTCGTTCGTCGCTCGCCGGCCCGAGCGCCTGAGCTGCGAGCAGGCCGCGACGATCCCCATCGCCTTTCTGACGGCCTATTACGCGCTCGCGTACGTCGGCAGGCTCCGCGAGGGCGAGCGTGTCTTGATCCACGCGGGCGCCGGTGGCGTCGGAATGGCCGCCATCGCGTGGGCGAAGCACGTCGGCGCCGAGATCTTCGCCACCGCCGGGAACGACGAGAAGCGCGATCTTCTGCGCTCGCTCGGCGTCCAGCATGTGATGAGCTCGCGATCGCTCGAGTTCGTGGACGAGGTGCGGCGGATCACGAACGGCGAAGGGATCGATGTGGTCCTGAACTCGCTGTCGGGGGAGTTCATCGACGCGAGCTTCGGGCTCCTGCGGGATCACGGCCGGTTCGTGGAGATCGGCAAGAGGGACTACTACGAAGACAGGAAGCTCGGGCTTAGACCGTTCCTCCGGAACCTCTCGTTCTCTCTGGTCGATCTACGGGCGATGCTGACCCAGCGACCGGAGCTCGTTTCATCGCTCCTCGAGGAGGTCGTGCGCCTCTTCGACGCTGGCGTGCTCGGGCCCGTCCCCTGCCGCTCGTTTCCGATCGCGGAGGCGGTCCAGGCCTTCAGCACGCTGGCGCAGGCGAAGCATGTCGGCAAGATCGCCCTAACGATGCGGGATCCGGAGGCGCGGATCGCGCCGGCTCTCCCGGCGGATCGCCCGCGCATCCGGGCGGACGGCAGCTATCTGATCACGGGCGGGCTCGGGGGCCTCGGGCTCTCGCTCGCGCAGTGGCTGGCCGCGCAGGGCGCCCGCCACCTGGCGCTCGTGGGGCGGCGCGGCGCCTCCGCGGCGGCCCGCGCCGTCATCGCCGCGATCGAAGGGGCGGGTGCGCAGGTGGAGGTGATCCAGGCGGACGTGTCGCAGTACGACGACGTCTCCGCCGTGATGCGGGAGCTCGGCCGCCGCTTGCCGCCGCTTCGCGGCGTCGTCCACGCGGCCGCGGTCCTCGACGATCGACGAGCCGCGGACCTGTCGACGGAGAGCTTCCGGAACGTGATGAAGCCCAAGGCGCTCGGCGCGTGGAACTTGCACGCACTGACCCGGGACATACCGCTCGACTTCTTCGTGCTCTACTCGTCGGCAGCGTCGCTCCTCGGCGCCGCCGGACAGGCAAACTACGCAGCCGCCAACGCGTTCCTCGACGCGCTCTCGCACCACCGCTGCCGGACTGGCCTGCCGGCGATGAGCATCAACTGGGGGCCGTTCTCCGAGGTCGGGCTCGCGGCGGCGGACGACAGCCGCGGCGAGCGGCTCGCGAGTCGGGGCATGCGGAGCCTCACGCCGGCAGAAGGGTTGGAGGCGCTGGGACGCCTCCTCGCGCGTCCGACGGCGCAGATCGGGGTCTTCGAGCTGAACGTCCGCCAGTGGCTGGAGTTCTACCCGGTCGCCGCGCGCTCGCCGCTCTGGGCAGAGCTCTTGAAAGAGCAGGACCCTGGAGCGCCGAGGTCCCCGGGAGCGCTCAGCACGAGGAGGGCGCTGGAGGATGCGCGACCCGAGGAGCGAGTGACGATCCTGGAGGAGCACCTGAGCGAGCAGCTGTGCCGTGTGCTGTGCCTGCCGGCGTCCAAGGTGGACAGGACCACCGGGTTCAGCAGCCTCGGGGCGGACTCCCTGAGGAGCCTGGAGCTCCGTAATCGGATAGAGGCCAGCCTCGGGATCAAGCTGCCGGCCACATTGCTGTTCATGTGCCCTAACCTGACGTCGCTGGCTCGCCACCTGATCGAGGAGATGGGGCTCTCCGTCGAGACCAGCGACGCAGCGGCTCCGGCAGGCGAGGGCGATGCGCCGTGCCGCTTCACGGAGGAGGTGGAGAAGCTCTCGGAGGATGAGCTGCTCGCGCTCTTCGACGACAAGCCTGCCGGTTGAACGCGCCCATCACGTGGCCAGTCCGGCCGCGCTGATGCTAGCGAGACCACCACCGCGGATGAGCTTTCGCCGGAGAGGAAGGCTCATGCGGGCACGAGCGCTCGCGCCTCCTGGCCCGGCCTCGAGCGGGCGGCTCACCGGTTTCGCGGCAAGCGACACTTGCGCGGCCTCAAGGCCAGCACCACTTACGTGCACCAGAAGCGAGCACCTTCTACGCAGGCAATACCGAGCTGGGCATCGAGGGCGAGCGAGGGGGCGGGATGGGCAGTGTCGATGTGGACTACCTGGTCCGTTTGAGGCGTGCGGCGGTCAGGATCAAGGAGCTCGAATCCAAGGCTCTCGAAGCCGAGCAAGCGAGGACGGAGCCGATCGCCGTCGTCGGGATGAGTTGCCGGCTCCCCGGCGGCGCGGCCGATCTGGAGTCGTTCTGGCAGGCATTGAAGGACGGCGCCGACGAAATCGGGGAGATCCCCGCGGACAGGTGGCCGGCGGACGCGACGCCGCCGGATCAGCCGTCGACGCGCTGGGCCGGGCTCCTCCCCGCGTCCGCGATCGACGGGGTGGACGCGCCGTTCTTCGGGATCGCGCCTCGCGAAGCGGCGAGCATGGACCCGCAGCAACGGCTCGTGCTCGAGGTGGCCTACGAGGCGCTGGAGGACGCCGGTCATCTCCCCGAGCAGCTGAAGGGGAGTCGGACGGGCGTGATGCTCGGCGTATCGAGCGCGGAGTATCAACACCACGTGTTCTCCGCGGGGCCCTCTCACCTGGACGCTTATTCCCTCACCGGCACGATGCTCAGCGCGGCGGCGGGGCGCCTGTCCTACGTGCTTGGGCTGGAGGGGCCGTCCCTCTCCGTCGACACCGCTTGCTCCTCATCGCTCGTGGCCATTCACCTGGCCTGTCAGAGCCTGCGCAACGGCGAGAGCGCGCTCGCCCTGGCGGGCGGGGTCAATGTCATCGTCATCCCGACCGGGATGCAGCTCTTGGCGCAGATGCAGGCGATATCGCCGGACGGCCGCTGCAAGACCTTCGACGCGAGGGCCAACGGGTACGTGCGCGCGGAAGGCTGCGGCATCGTCGTCCTCAAGCGGCTCTCGGATGCGCAGCGCGACGGGGATCGGGTATGGGCGTTGATCCGGGGCTCAGCGGTCAATCAGGATGGCCGCTCCTCGGGGCTGACCGCGCCGAACGTGCTCTCACAGGCGGCGCTGCTCCGGACCGCGCTCGCGAGCGCCGGCGTCTCGCCGTCCCAGGTGGGCTACGTCGAGACCCACGGCACGGGGACCTCCCTCGGAGATCCCATCGAGGTCGAGGCGCTGAAGGCGGTCGTGGGCGCGCCTCGACCGGATGGATCGACCTGCGCGCTGGGAGCCGTGAAGACGAACGTGGGTCACCTCGAGGCAGCCGCGGGCGCAGCGGGGCTGATCAAGGCCGTGCTCGCGCTCAACCACGAGACGATCCCTCGCAACCTCCACTTCGACACCCTCAATCCGAGGATCTCCCTCGAGTCCACCTCGCTGGTCATCCCGGTGGAGGAGCTGCCCTGGAAGGCCGGCGGGGCGCCGCGCATCGCCGGGGTGAGCTCGTTCGGGATCACCGGGACCAACGCTCATGTGGTGCTGGAGGAAGCGCCCCGATACGCAGCGGCGACCGCCGGCGAGGCGTCCGCCGTGCTCCTGCCGCTGTCGGCGAAGAGCCCTGAGGCGCTCAAGGCGCTGGCCCAGGCCTACGCGAGCCACCTCGCCCGCGCGCCCGCCGAGGACACGGCGAGCATCCGGGATATCGCCTACACCGCGAGCGTGCGGCGGAGCCATCATGAGCATCGCCTCGCGCTCGTCGGGGGCAGCCTGGAGGCGCTGCGCGCCTCGCTCGACGCGTTCCTCCGCGACGAGGCTCACGCCTGTCTGGCGCAGGGACGCGCTGAGCCCGGCCCCCGGCCCAGGCTTGTGTTCGTCTACCCGGGCCAGGGCTCGCAGTGGGTAGGCATGGGGCGCGCGTTGCTCGATGAGGAGCCGGTCTTCCGCGCCGCCATGGACGCGTGCGATCAGGCGATCCAGCGCGAGGCCGGCTTTTCGCTGCTCGAGGAGCTCCGCGACGGCGCGTCCGCATCGCGGCTCGAGCGCATCGACGTCGTCCAGCCGGCGCTGTTCGCGATGGAGGTGGCGCTCTCGACGCTGTGGCGCTCCTGGGGAGTGCACCCCGACGCGGTGGTGGGCCACAGCATGGGCGAGGTGGCCGCCGCGCACGTCGCCGGCGTCCTCTCGCTCGAGGACGGGGCGCGCATCGTCTGCCGGCGGAGCCGACTGCTCCGCCGGCTCAGCGGCCAGGGCGCCATGGCGCTCGTGGGTCTGTCGCTGGATCGAGCGGAGGAGGCGCTCTCGGGCTACGAGGATCGGCTGTCGGTCGCCGTCAGCAACAGCGAGAGGTCCTCCGTCCTGTCGGGAGACCCCGGCGCGCTCGACGAGGTGCTCGCGCGGCTCTCGCACGCGAACGTGTTCTGCAAGCGGGTCAAGGTGGACGTCGCTTCGCACAGCCCGCAGGTGGATCCGCTTCGCAGTGAGCTGCTCGACGCGCTGTCGGGGCTCGCGCCAAGCGCGGCCACGCTGCCCGTCTACTCGACCGTGACCGGCAGGGCGCGCGAGGGCGCGGGGTTCGGTCCGGAGTACTGGGTCGAGAACCTGCGGCGCCCGGTGCGGTTCTCTCAGGCCGTTCAGCGGCTCATCGCGGACGGTCACGCGCTCTTTCTGGAGGTGAGCCCGCACCCGATCCTGCTGCCGGCCCTGGAAGAGGGGCTGGATGTCGGCGGGCAGTCCGGGGCGGCGCTGCCGTCGCTGCGCCGGGGAGAAGAGGAGCGGCGCAACCTCCTCGAGTCGCTGGGCGCCCTGTACACCCGCGGTTATCCGGTGGAGTGGAGGCGGCTGTATCCGAACGGAGGGCGGTGCGTGCGGCTGCCCACGTACCCCTGGCAGCGGCAGCGGCTCTGGATCGAGGTCGCGCGCGGGTCGACTGCGGTGCGCGGCGCGGTCGACACCGGGCACCCGCTGCTCGGCGCGCAGCTGCCCGTCGCGGGCGCGGGCGCCGTGTTCGAGGCGGTGCTCGGGCCCTCGCTCGACGATCACCGCGTCTTCGGCGAGCCGGTCGTACCGGCGACGGCGATGCTCGAGCTCGCGCGCGCGGCCGCGACGAGGCAGCCCGGGTCGGGCCGAGCGCGGGTGAAGGCGCTCGAGCTGACCGTGCCGCTCGTGCTGCCGGCTTCAGGGGAGCTGCGGGTGCAGGTGGTCATGTCCGACGTGCCGGCCGGGAGCGCGGCCGTGGGGGTGTACAGCCAGGCCGCCTCCGCGCCGGCGGGCGAGGCGTGGACCCTCCACGCGAGGGGGCATGTGGAGCCGCTCCCCACGGTCGCGGAGCCGCCGGCGCTGGATCTCGCCGAGGCCCGCGCGCGCTGCAGCGCGGCTGTCGACGTCGCGGCGCTCTACGCGGCGTGGCGCGACCTGGGGCTCGACTACGGTCCTGCGTTCCAGGGGATCACGGCCCTGTGGCAGGGAGAAGGCGAGGCCGTCGCCCGCGTCGGGCTGCCGGCGGAGGCCAGCGGCAGCGCGCTCGCGGACACGGCGTGCGGCGTGCCTCCGGCGCTCCTCGACGCGGCGCTGCAGGCGCTGAGCGCCGCGATGCCCCTGCAGGCCAAGGGACATGTGTACCTGCCGGTCGAGGTCGGAGAGTTCACCGCGTGGCAGCCCGGGGCGACGGCGTCCTGGGTCTACGCTCGAGGGACGAGCGCGCCGGGACCGGAGGCCGAGGTGCTGTCGGGCGACGTTACCGTGCTGGACGAGCGCGGCGGGGTGCTGGCCAGTGTCAGGGGAGTCCGGCTCAAGCGCGCCGACGAGAACGCGCTGCGGCGACCGCGGAGCCCGGTCCCGCGGTCGTCGCTGTACCAGGTGGCCTGGCGGGAAGCGGCGCCGGCGCCGGACGTCAAGACGCCCTCGGGCGCCTGGCTCCTGCTGGCGGAGGGCTCGGCCCTCGGCGACGCGGTGGCGGCGCGCCTGCGCTCGGCGGGAGCGCAGTGCACGACCTTGGCGCTGCACCAGGACGCTGCGCTTCGGGGTGGAGAGCTCCGCGCCACGGCCTCGCGCGTCGGCGAGGCGCTGGGGCGGGCGGTGGCCGCCGCCGCGGAAGCCAGACCGCAGCCGCTGGAAGGCGTCGTGTGCCTCTGGGGAACGTCGG
The DNA here is from genome assembly GCF_000418325.1 of Sorangium cellulosum So0157-2. Taxonomy (GTDB): domain Bacteria; phylum Myxococcota_A; class Polyangia; order Polyangiales; family Polyangiaceae; genus Sorangium; species Sorangium cellulosum_D. The sequence goes on along the minus strand of NC_021658.1, from coordinate 3,683,955 downwards.
CCGCGACGGAGGCAGGACGCTCGCCTGCCGACGCCGCCGAAGCGCTCGCGGCCGCGGGGCTCGCCGTGGCGCAGGCACTCGCGCGGCAGGGCGCGAAGGTGCCGTCGCGCCTGTGGTGGGTGACCGAAGGCGCGCAGGCGGTGCGCCGGGGCGAGCAGGTCGCGGCGCAGCTGGCGCCGCTCTGGGGGCTCGGCCGGGTGGTCATGCAGGAGCACCCGGATCTCGGCTGCACGCTCCTGGATCTGGAGCCGGGCGCAGAGGACGCCGTGGAGGCCCTGTGGAGCGAGATCACGCGGGCCGATGAGGAGAACCAGGTGGCATGGCGGTCGGGGAAGCGCCTCGCGGCGCGGCTGGTCGAAGCGCCTGCCGCGGCGGCGCTCGCGGTCCCCGACGCGGCGTCGTACAGGGTGGAGATCGCGCAAAGAGGTCTGCTGGAACAGCTGCGCGTGGTCGCGGCGGATCGCCGGGCGCCGGCGGCGGGCGAGATCGAGATCGAGGTGACCGCCTCGGGGCTCAACTTCCGCGATGTCCTGAGCGCCCTGGGGATGTACCCAGGCGAGGCCGGGCCGCTCGGCAGCGAGTGCGCGGGCACCGTCACCGCCGCGGGCCAGGGTGTGGAGGACCTCGCTCCGGGCGACGCGGTGATCGCGCTTGCGCCGGGCGCCCTCAGCCGGTTCGTCACCGTGGATGCGCGCCTCGCGATCCGGCAGCCGGCAGGGCTCTCGGCAGCGCAGGCGGCGACCGTGCCTGTCGCGTTCGTGACAGCGCTGTACGCGCTGCGCGAGGTGGGCCGGCTCCAGCCCGGCGAGCGGGTGCTGATCCACGCCGCCGCCGGGGGCGTCGGGATGGCCGCGGTGCAGATCGCGCAGTGGCTTGGCGCCGAGGTGCTCGCCACGGCGAGCCCCCCCAAGTGGGCGGCGGTCCAGGGGATGGGCGTGCGCCACGTGGCCAGCTCGCGCACGCTGGCGTTCGTCGACGACTGCCGCGCTGCGACGCAGGGCGCAGGGGTGGACGTGGTGCTCAACTCCCTGAGCGGAGCGTTCGTCGACGCGAGCGCCGCGCTGCTGTCGCCGAACGGTCGCTTCCTCGAGCTGGGCAGGACCGACGTGCGATCGGCGGCAGCCATGACGGCAGCCTATCCGGGGATCGACTACCGGGTCGTCGACGTCTGCGACGTCGGGCCGGATCACATCCAGCAGATGCTCCGGGACATCGCCGGCGGCCTCGCTTCAGGACACCTGCGGCCGCTGCCGGTGCGCTCGTTCGCGATGACCGACGCCGAATCCGCGTTCCGGTGGATGGCGCAGGCCAGGCACACCGGCAAGGTCGCGCTCTTGCCGGCCCCCGTCGCGCCGGCGCCGGCGATCCCTGGCAGCAGCACCGTGTTGATCACCGGCGGGCTCGGTGCCCTGGGGCTGCACGTGGCGCGGTGGCTCTGGGAGGAGCACCACGTCCAGCACCTCGTCCTGGCGGGACGGCGCGCGCCGGAGGGCGATCGCCTCGCCGTGGTGGAGGCGCTGCGGGCGGCGGGGACTCGCGTGACGGTGGCGCAAGCCGACGTCGCGGACGCTGCCCAGGTGAAGGCGCTGCTCGACGCGATCCCGGAAGAGCTGCCCCTCCGCGGCGTGATCCACGCAGCGGGTGTGCTGGACGACGGGGTGCTGTCTCAGCAGGACGCGGAGCGGTTCGCCGCCGCGCTCGCGCCCAAGGTGCGCGGGGCGTGGAACCTGCACGAGCAGACGCGCCACGTGCCGCTCGCCTTCTTCGTGCTCTTCTCCTCGGCCGCGTCGTTGCTCGGCCCGTCTGGGCAGAGCAGCTACGCCGCCGCCAATGCGTTCCTGGACATGCTGGCGCACGCACGGCGCGCCGAGGGGCTGCCGGCGCACAGCCTGAACTGGGGCCCCTGGTCGGGAACGGGCATGGCCGCGGAGATGGATCCGCTGAAGCAAGCCCGCCTCGCCCGCCGGGGGATCAGGGGGCTCGCGCCGGAGCAGGCCCTCGCGCTGCTCGGGCAAGCGCTGGCGCGGCCCGAGCCCGAGCTCTGCGCGTTGCTGCTCGACGTCCTCGCGCTGCGGCAGGAGCTCTCCTCGGGCCCTGTGCCGCCGCTGTGGCGAGCGCTCGTGGCGCCCCACGGGGGACGTGCGCAGGCGCGCGCCGCCGGCGGATGGGCCGAGCAGCTCGGCGCGCTCGCGCCGGCGGCGCGGGCGGCGGAGGTCGAGGCGGCGGTTCGCGCCGAGGTGGCGAAGGTGCTGTCGCTCGGCTCCGCGGCTGACGTGCGCACCGGGCGCCCGTTCAAGGAGCTGGGCCTCGACTCACTGATGGCGGTGGAGCTGCGCAACGCGCTCGCAGCGCGGCTGCGGGTGCGGTTGCCTGCGACGCTGGCGTTCGATCACCCCACCGTCGAGGCCATGACGCGCTACCTGCTCGATCTGTTGTCGCCCGACCGCGAGAGCGCGAAGCCGGCGCAGCCGAGCGCGCCCGTGGCGCTCGAGGAACCGATAGCGATCGTGGGCATCGGCTGTCGTTTCCCGGGCGGCGTGCGGGATCCGGAGGGCTTCTGGCGGCTGCTGGACGAGGGGGTGGATGCGGTCGAGGAGGTGCCGAAGGACCGCTGGGACATCGACGCGTTCTACGACCCCGACCCCGACGCGGCGGGCAAGACGATCTCCCGCTGGGGAGGTTTCCTCTCCACGGTGGACGAGTTCGATCCGGGCTTCTTCGACGTCCCGCCGTGGGAAGCGGCGAGCCTGGACCCGCAGCTGCGTCTGCTCCTGGAAGTGAGCTGGGAGGCGCTGGAGCGCGCGGGGCAGACGCTGGAGCGGCTCGCGGGCAGCGACACCGGCGTCTACATGGGGATATGCAGCAGCGAGTACCCGTCGTTCGCGGATGGACGCGCTGAGGCGGTCGATCCGCACGTGTTCCTGGGGACCGCACACAGCACCGGCGTGGGGCGCCTCTCGTACTGGCTCGGGCTCAAGGGCCCCAACATGCCGGTCAACACGGCGTGCTCGTCGTCGCTCGTGGCCGTTCACCTGGCGTGTCAGGCGTTGCGCGCCGGCGAGTGCTCGCTGGCGTTGGCCGGCGGGGTCAACCTGATCCTGACGCCCAGGGGCGCGATCTGCTTCAGCAAGATGCGGGCGCTGTCGCCGACCGGCCGCTGTCGCGCCTTCTCGGCCGACGCGGACGGCTTCGTGCGCAGCGAGGGGTGCGGCGTCGTGGTCCTCAAGCGGCTCTCCGACGCGAGGCGAGACGGCGATCCGATCGCGGCCGTGATCCGCGGATCGGCCGTCAACCAGGACGGCCGCAGCAACGGGCTGACGGCGCCGAGCGGGCCCTCGCAGGAGGCGGTGATCCGGCGAGCCCTCGCGCAGGCAGGCGTCCCGCCAGCGGCGGTCGGGTACGTGGAGGCGCACGGGACAGGGACGCCGCTCGGCGACCCGATCGAGGTGCAGGCGCTGGCGAAGGTGCTGGGCGAAGGACGCGCGGGAAACGAGCCCGTGGTCCTCGGCTCGGTGAAGACGAACCTGGGCCACACCGAGGCGGCGGCGGGGGTCGCGGCCCTCATCAAGACGGCGCTCGCGCTCCAGCATCGACGCATCCCGAGGTCGTTGCACTTCACCAGCCCGAACCCTCACGTCCCCTGGGAGACGCTGCCGGTGACGGTGGCGACCGCGAGCGTCCCCTGGGCGGCGAACGGAGCGGGCCGGATCGCCGGCGTGAGCTCGTTCGGGTTCGGCGGGACCAACGCCCACGTCGTGCTGGAGGCGGCGCCGGATCTCGAGCCGCGGCAGGAGGACGCGCCCCGGCGCCCGCTGCACGTCCTCGCGCTGTCGTCCAAGGCTCCCGAGGCGCTGCGGGAGCAGATCGAGCGCTACGCCGAGCACCTCGTGAGCCATCCGGAGCAGTCGCTCGCAGACCTTTGCTACACGGCCAACACCGGCCGCAGCGGCTTCGCCCATCGCTGGGCGGCGGCGGCGGAGACACCGGAGCAGATGGTGGCTGCCCTGAGGGCCGCTGGCGCCGTGCTCGCCACGGCCGCGCCGCCCCAGCTGCAGGACGGCGAGCCGTCGCGGCGGCCGAAGGTGGCTTTTCTGTTCACCGGGCAGGGCTCGCAGCACGCAGGCATGGGCCGGGAGCTCTACGAGACCCAGCCGGTCTTTCGCGAGGCGCTGGACCGCTGCGACGCGTTGCTCAGGCCGCTGCGCGAGCGGTCGCTCCTCTCGGTGCTGTACCCGAAGGAGGGGGAGCCCGGCCTCCTGCACGAGACCGCCTGGGCTCAGCCCGCCTTGTTCGCGGTGGAGTACGCCCTCGCGGAGCTCTGGCGCTCGTGGGGCGTGACGCCGGACGCCGTGCTCGGCCACAGCGTGGGCGAGTACGCGGCGGCCTGCGTCGCAGGCGTGTTCTCGGTGGAGGACGGGCTCCGGCTGATGGACGTGCGGGGGCAGCGGATGCAGGCGCTGCCCGAGGGCGGCGCGATGGCCTCCGTCCGCGCGAGCTCGACCCGCGTGGCCGCGGCGATCGAGGCCCAGGCCGACGCCGTGTCGATCGCGGCGTTGAACGGACCCGAGCAGGTCGTGATCTCGGGCGCCGACGAGGCGGTACGGGCCGCGTGCGAGGCGCTGGGCGCGGCAGGAATCGAGACGAAGCGGCTCCCTGTGGCGCACGCCTTCCATTCGCCCCTCGTCGAGCCGATGCTCGCCGACCTCGAGCAGGCAGCCGCGAGCGCGGCGCTCGCGTGTCCGCAGGTCGCGCTCGTCTCCAACGTGACCGGCGGCCTGGTCACGCGCGAGCTCATGACCGCCTCGTACTGGAGGCGCCACGCGCGCGAGCCGGTGCGGTTCGCCGATGGGATCGCGGCGCTGCACGCCGAGGGGATCGAGCTCTTCCTCGAGATCGGCCCGCGACCGACGCTGCTGGGGCTCGGAGAGGCATGCTCGCCGGACGCCAGGGCGGCGTGGCTGCCTTCGCTCTGCCCCGGGCAAGGCGACTGGCCGACGATCGTGAAGAGCCTTTGCCATCTGTACAGGAGCGGCGCCCGCGTGGACTGGGACGGCTTCGACCTGCCGTATCGGCGCCGACGCGTCGACGCGCCAACCTACCCGTTCCGCCGGTCGCGGTTCTGGATCTCCGCGGCGGCGCACGAGAGCGGGCCGCCGCCCGCGCCGCGCCATGCTGTGGACGGGGCAGCTCCGGCGCCCGAGCTGCCGGAGGCTGCGTCGTGCCCCGCGCCGGACGGAGGCGCAACCCTGCCGGGCGCGCCGGAGCGGGGCGCGAGGCTCCTCGAGGAGATCCGCGAGCTCTTCGCCGGATTCTTCGCGCTGCCCGCCGCGGAGGTGCAGGCGGATCGCAGCGTGCTCGAGATGGGCCTGGACTCGCTCGGATTGTTCCGCTTCAGGAAGGTGATCGAGCAGCGTTTCCAGGTCACGATCCCGCTCAGCGCGTTCTACGAAGAGGCCGCGAACCTGGAGCGCATCGCGTCGCTGATCGACAGGACGCTGCCGCCCGAGCCGGCCGCGGTGGTCGAGGATCGGCGCCCGCCGCCCTCGCCCAGCAGCGCGGGCCGCGCGCAGCCCTGCTCACCCCTCCCGCCGCAGGAACCGGTCGCACCGAGCACGCTCAGGACCGGAGACGAGGCGGGGAGCGCCGTGGAGCGGATCGTCCTGGAGCAGCTCGCCCTGCTCCGGCCGCAGCGCCAGGGGCCCGAGGCGAGCGGGGCCGTGGAGCGGATCGTCCTGGAGCAGCTCGCGCTCCTGCGGCAGGCCCACGACGGCGCCGGCGTCGGCGCTCCCGCGGGCGCGGCCTGTCCGCTGCCCCCGCCGCCTTCGTCCGGCGACGCTCCGGCGCGCCTCGCCCCGCGCCCGACCCGGGAGGAGCAGGCGCCGCGCCCGGCCGCCACCGCGCCCCGACGAGAGGGCGATCCGGCGACCTTCGTCCCCTACCGCCCGATCCGGACGGCGCGCGAGCCCGAGAGGGACGCGAAGAAGACCGCGTTCGTGGAGGCGCTTGTCCGCGAGCTCACGGCGCGCACCCAGGGCTCGAAGCGCCTCACCGAGGAGCACCGCACCGCGCTCGCCAACAACCGCGCTGTGGCCGGGTTCCGGTCGTCCTGGAAGGAGATGATCTACCCGATTCATGCGGTCCGGGCCGAGGGGAGCAGGATATGGGACGTCGACGGCAACGAGTACATCGACGTGACCATGGGGTTCGGCGTGTACCTCCTCGGGCACGCCCCTGCGTTCGTCGTCGCGGCGGTCATCGAAGAGCTGCGCCGCGGCGCGCCCATCGGGCCCATGACGGAGCTGCCGAGCCAGGTGGCGAAGCTCATCATCGAGGCGACCGGCGTCGAGCGGGTCGCCTTCTACAATTCAGGGACGGAAGCGGTGATGGTGGCGCTCCGCCTGGCGCGCTCCATCACCGGCCGTTCGAAGGTGGCGCTCTTCGGAGGCTCGTTCCACGGCAGCTTCGACGGCGTCCTCGCGATGCCCGGCCTCGACGGCCCGAGCTCGGGCGCGGTCCCGATGGCGCCCGGAACGACCGCCGCCATGGTCAGCGACGTCATGGTCCTCGACTACGGCGCGCCCGACGCGCTCGAGGCGATCCGTCGGTGCGGGGGCGAGCTGGCCGCCGTGCTGGTAGAGCCGGTGCAGAGCCGGCGCCTCGACTTGCAGCCTCGGAGCTTCTTGCACGAGCTGCGGCGGATCACGACGGAGTCGGGCGCGGCCCTCATCTTCGACGAGATGATCAACGGGTTCCGGATCGGGCGCGGCGGAGCTCAGGCGCACTTCGGAGTTCGCGCCGACCTCGTCACCTACGGAAAGGTCATCGGCGGCGGGATGCCCATCGGCGTCGTGGCCGGGACACGACGCTTCATGGATGCGGTCGACGGTGGTCCGTGGCGGTTCGGCGACGATTCCTATCCGCGGGTGCGGAACACCTTCGTCGCGGGGACGTTCTGCCACCACCCGTCGGCGATGGCGGCGGCGCGCCAGGTGCTGCTGCACCTGGAGCGCGAGGGCGACGGTCTGCAGGAGCGGCTCACCCGGAGGACCGCGGAGCTCGTGGCAGAGCTCAACGACCACTGCGAGCGCACGGGCGCCCCGGTCCGCCTCGTGCACTTCGGCTCGGTGTTCCGCTTCCAGCTCAAGGGGGACTGGGAGCTCCTCTTCTACCGGCTCCTCTGCAAAGGGATCTACGTCTGGGAAGGCAGAAACTGCTTCCTCTCCACGGCCCACTCCGAGGAGGACATCCACCGGCTCGTCGCCGCCGTGAAGCAGTCGATCGACGAGATGATGGCGGCCGGGTTCGCGCCCGCGCCCGCGTCCGTGCCGCCAGAACAGCCCGGCCATGACAGCGCGGCGACGGCGGCCGGTCCCGCGGTCTACCCCATGTCCTCTGCCCAGCAACGGGTCTACGTGCTCAGCCAGACGGAGGCCGGCGAGCGCGCCTATCATGTCATCGGCGCCCAGGAGATCGTCGGCGCCCTGGACGAAGCGCGTGTCGTGGCGTGCTTCCGGACGCTGATGCAGCGGCATGAGGTCCTGCGCACCGGGTTCGATCTGCGCGAGGGCGGCCAGCTCGTTCAATGCGTCTACCCCTCTGTCGAGCTCGACGTCACACGAGAGCAGGGCAGCGATATCGACGCATGGCTCCGGCAGCTCAACCGGCCGTTCGCGCTCTCCCGCCCGCCGCTCTTCCGGGTAGGGCTGCTCGAGGTCGGCGAGAACCGGCGGATCCTGGCGATCGTGCTGCACCACCTGCTCGTGGACGGCCTCTCGGACGCGATCCTGCTGCAGGAGTTCGCCTTGCTGTACCGCGGCGCTGCGCTCAGCGCCGCGCCGCGGCAGTGCCACGAGCACGCGGCCTGGGAGCAAGAGTTTCTGCGCAGCGAGGCATGGGCTGCGCAGCTCAGGTACTGGGAAGAGCGCCTGTCCGGCGAGCTGCCGAGGCTCGCGCTCTGCACCGACTTCCCGAGGCCGCGGGTGCGGCGGTTCGAGGGCGCCGAGGTCTGCCTCGACCACCCCGCGCAGCCGCTGCGGCGGCGGGCACAGGAGCGCGGCACGTCGCTCTACATGCTGCTCTTCGCGGCGTACCACGCGCTCCTCCAGCGCTTGACCGGGCAATGCGATCTCGTCATCGGCACGGCGCACAACGCCCGCCAGCGCGGCGGCTTCGACGAGGCGGTCGGGATGTTCGCCAACGTGCTGCCGCTGCGGGTCTCGATCGCCGAGGACGCCACCTTCGTCGAGCTCCTCGGCGAGGTGAAGCGGCGCTGCCTCGAGGCGTACGAGCACCAGGACGTCCCCTTCGAGACCCTCGTCCAGCGCATGAAGGCGGGCGGAGATCCGAGCCGCAACCCGCTCTTCGACGCCATGTTCTCCTACGAGCGGGCGGACGAGCGGCGGATCCGGCTCCCCGGGCTGGAGATCAACGAGCTCAGGAGGCCGAGCGAGGAGGCCCCGTTCGATCTCTACCTGGACATCGTCGAGACGCGCGGCGTGCTCCGCGTTCGATTCGAGTACTCCACGGCGCTCTGGAGGCGGGAGACAGTGGAGCGCTATGCGGCGTACTTCCGCAACCTCCTCGGAGAGATCGAGGGCGATCTGGCGCGCTCGACGGCAGAGGCGCCGAGGAGGCGGGTCGGCGAGCTCTCGCTCCTGACCGCGGAAGAGCGGCGCGAGCTGCTCGTGGCGTGGAACGACACGAGCACCGCCTACCCGCGCGGGCTGGCCGTTCACGAGGTCTTCGAGGCGCAGGCCGAGAGGACGCCGGACGCCATCGCGGCAGAGCACGGGGAGCAGCAGCTCTCGTACAGGGAGCTGAACCGCCGCGCGAACCAGCTCGCGCGTCACCTGCGCACGCTGGGGGTGGGGCCCGAGGTGATGGTCGGTCTCTGCGTCGAGCGGTCGGTGGAGATGCTGGTCGGTCTCCTCGGCATCCTCAAGGCGGGCGGGGCCTATGTCCCTCTCGATCCGACGTATCCCAGGGAGCGGCTGGCGTTCATGATGTCGGACGCGGCGCTCCCGGTGCTGCTGACGCACTCGGCGCTCGCCGGCGCGGTGCCGCGGTCCTCGGCCACCGTGGTTTGCCTGGACGCCTTCGCGGTCGCCACCCCCCGCGAGAGCGCGGAGAACCTCGGCGGCGGTCAGGGCGGCGAGCGCCTTGCCTACGTGATGTACACGTCTGGCTCGACCGGTCGGCCCAAGGGGGTCTGCGTCCCGCATCGCGCCGTGGTGCGGCTCGCGTGCGCGACCAGCTACATCCGAATCACCCCGAGCGATGTCTTACTGCAGCTCGCGCCGATCTCGTTCGACGCGTCGACCTTCGAGATCTGGGCCGGCCTCCTGAACGGCGCGCGCGTGGCCATCGCGCCTCACGGACCGATCGATCTCGCCGACCTCGGGCGGACGCTTTCGCGCCATCGCGTGACGACGTTATGGCTCACCGCGCCGTTGTTCCACCGCATGGTCGAGGAGCGCCTCGACGACCTGCGCGGGCTCAAGAACCTCCTGGCCGGCGGCGACGCGCTGTCGGCGCCCCACGTCCGGCGCGCGCTCGCCGGGCTGCCCGGCTGCCGGTTGATCAACGGGTACGGGCCCACGGAGAACACCACGTTCACCTGCTGCTGGCCTGTCGAGGCGCACGCGCTTGTCGGCGCCTCGGTCCCGATCGGCCGCCCCATCGACAACACGCGCGTGTACCTGCTCGACGCCAGGCTTCAGCCCGTCCCCGTCGGCGCCGCCGGGGAGCTCTGCACGGCGGGCGACGGGCTGGCGCGGGGCTACCTCGGAGAGGATGCGCTCACGGCGGAGAGGTTCGTCCCGGACCCGTTCAGCGGGGAACCGGGGGCACGACTGTACCTCACCGGCGATATATGTCGTCATCGCGCGGACGGCGTGATCGAGTTTCTGGGCCGCAAGGATCATCAGGTGAAGATCCGCGGCCACCGCGTCGAGCCGGGCGAGATTGAGGCGGCGCTACAGCTGCATCCCGCGGTGCAGGAGGCGGCCGTGGTGGCGCGCGAGGACGAGCGCGGGGACAGGCGCCTGACGGCCTACGTGGTGGCGCGCGGGGGCGCGGAGCCGACCGCGACCGAGCTACGCGCGCATCTGCAGGAGATGCTCCCGGAGGTGATGATTCCGGCTGCGTTCGAGCGACTCGCGGCGATGCCGCTCGACCCGAACGGCAAGGTCGACCGCGAAGCACTCCCGGCCGCCGCACCGCAGCGCCGGGGCCGAGACGACGACTTCGTCGCCCCGCGCACGCCGGCAGAAGAGCTGCTCGCCGGCCTCTGGGCCGAGGTGCTGGGCGTCGATCGCGTCGGGGTGCGCGACAGCTTCTTCGCGCTCGGCGGCCACTCGCTGTCAGCGACGCAGTTGGTCTCGCGGATCCGCGCCACCTTCGGGGTGGAGCTGCCGCTCCGGGTGCTGTTCGACGGGCCCACGGTGGCCGAGCTCCTCGCGTACATCGAGGCCGCCCGGCGCCAAGGCGCGCCGGCGCCGCCGCCGTTGGAGCGCGCCGGGCGCGAAGGCGAGCTGCCGCTGTCGTTCGCGCAGCAGCGGCTCTGGTTCCTGGATCAGCTGAAGCCGGACAGCCCGCTGTACAACATCGCGGCGGCCCTGCGCCTCACGGGGCCGCTCAGCGCGGCCGCGCTCGAGCGGAGCCTCATCGAGATCGTGCGGCGCCACGAGGCGCTCCGGACCACGTTCCCCGCCGCCGCTGGAGCGGCGCGCCAGGTCATCGCCAGCGAGGTCCGCTTCGCGCTGCCCGTGATCGACCTCGGCGCGCTGCCGGCGGCAGCTCAGGAAGACGAGGTGCGGAGGCGCGCGCAGGCCGATGCCGCGCGGCCGTTCCACCTCGGCGAGGGGCCTCTCTTCCGGGCGACGCTGCTGCGGCTCTCCGACACAGCGCACGTCCTTTTGTGGACGGTGCACCACATCCTCTGTGACGGCTGGTCGATGGGGGTCTTCCTCGCCGAGCTGTCCGCGCTCTACGCCGCGCTCTCGGCCGGCCGGCCGTCGCCGCTACCCGAGCTGCCGATCCAACCCGCGGATCATGCGCTCTGGCAGCGACGGTGGGTCTCGGGCGATTTGCTCGAGTCCCAGCTCGCGTACTGGAGGCGGCAGCTCGGCGGGGCGCTGCCCGCGCTGGAGCTGCCCACGGATCGAGCGCGGCGAGCGGTGCAGTCGTACGCGGGAGCATCCCTCCCAGTCGAGCTGCCAGGCGCCCTCTGCACGGCGCTCCGGGACCTCTGCCGGCGGCAGGGGGTGACGCTGTTCATGACCCTGCTCGCGGCGTTCAAGGTGCTCTTGTCGCGCTACGCGGGGCAGGACGACATCGTCGTCGGCACGCCCATCGCGGGCCGCACCCAGCGTGAGACCGAGGGGCTGATCGGCCTGTTCGCCAATACGCTGGTGCTGCGCACCGACTTGTCGGGAGAGCCGACGTTCGTCGAGCTGCTCCGCCGGGTGCGGGAGGTGACGCTGGACGCGTATGCCCACCAGGACGCGCCGTTCGAGAGGCTGGTGGAGGAGCTCGCATCGGCGCGGGATCTCAGCCGATCGCCGCTGTTTCAGGTGGTGTTCGTCTTCCAGAACATGCCCTTGCCGGCGCTGTCGCTCGGCGACGTGAGCCTGAGCCTGTTGCCGGTGGAGAGCACCACCGCGAAGTTCGATCTCACGCTCTCGCTCCAGGAGACGGATGGCGTCATCCGGGGAGAGCTGGAGTATTCCACGGACCTCTTCGACGCGGGGACGATCGCGCGGATGGCGGGGCACCTGCAGACGCTGCTGGAAGGGCTCGCGGAAGGGCCGGAGCGTCGGATAGGGGAGCTCGGGCTGCTGACGGCGGCGGAGCGGCGGCAGCTTGTGTCGGAGTGGAACGGAACAGGGGTGAGCTACGCGGAGGAGGCGTGCCTCCACGAGCTGTTCGAAGCGCAGGTGGAGAGGACGCCGGAGGCGGTGGCGGTGGTGTTCGAGGGCCAGACGCTCTCCTACCGCGAGCTGAACCGGCGAGCCAACCGGCTCGCGCACCGGCTCCGGTCGCTGGGCGTCGGGCCCGAGGTGCTGGTGGGGCTGTGCGTGGAGCGGTCGGTGGAGATGGTGGTGGGGATCGTGAGCATCCTCAAGGCTGGAGGGGCGTACGTGCCGCTCGACCCGAGCCATCCAGCCGAGCGGCTGGGCTTCATGCTGGAGGACGCGCGCCCGGGGGTGCTGCTGACGCACTCGGCGCTCGCCGGCCGGCTGCCGGAGCACGCCGTGACGACGCTGTACCTCGACGAGGAGGGCGCGACGCTGCCGGCGGCGTGCGAGGACAACGCGCCGAGCCGAGCGCGGCGCGAGCACCTCGCCTACGTCATGTACACCTCGGGCTCGACGGGCAAGCCGAAGGGCACGCTGGTGGAGCACGGCCATGTCGTCCGCCTGTTCCGTGCGACCGAGACGTGGTTCGGCTTCGGCGAGCGCGACGTGTGGACGCTCTTCCACTCGTACGCGTTCGACTTCTCGGTCTGGGAGATGTGGGGCGCGCTGCTCTATGGCGGGCGCCTGGTCGTGGTGGCCTTTGAGGTGAGCCGCTGCCCCGAGGCCTTCCACGGCCTGTTGCGCGAGCAGGGCGTGACGGTCTTGAACCAGACGCCGTCCGCGTTTCGCCAGCTCCTCGTGGCCGACGGCGCGTATGCCGGGCAGCCGGAGCTGCCGCTGCGGCTCGTCATCTTCGGCGGCGAGGCGCTGGACGTGTCGAGCCTGGCGCCGTGGTTCGCGCGCCACGGCGAGCAGGCCCCGCGGCTCGTGAACATGTACGGCATCACCGAGACCACGGTGCATGTCACCTACCTGCCGCTCAGCCCCCGCGACGCGGGCGGCGCGGGCGGCAGCCCCATCGGCCGTCCTCTGCCCGACCTCCAGGCGTATGTGCTGGACCGGGCCGGTGCGCTGTTGCCCATCGGCGTCGCCGGTGAGCTGTACGTCGGCGGCCCCGGGCTCGCCCGCGGCTACCTGAACCGCCCGGAGCTGACCGCAGAGAGGTTCATCGCCGACCCCTTCAACGCTTCACCGGGCGGGCGCCTCTATCGCACCGGCGACCGGTGCCGGTGGCTGCCCGACGGCACGCTCGAGTACCTCGGCCGAGCGGATCATCAGGTCAAGGTTCGCGGCCACCGCGTCGAGCTCGGCGAGATCGAGGGCGCGCTCCGTCAGCATCCGGCGGTGCGAGAGGCCATCGTGGACGCGCGCGAGGACACACCCGGAGATCGGCAGCTCGTGGCCTACGTCGTCCCGAGGGGCGATGTAGGCCACGAGCTGTCGTCTTGCGTGCTCCGCGAGCACCTGGTGCAGAAGCTCCCCGCCCACATGGTCCCGTCCGCGTTCATCCTCCTGGACGCGCTGCCGCTGAGCATCCATGGCAAGCTCGACCGCAAGGCGCTGCCGGCCCCCCATCGGCGCGACACGACCCGCGTCTATGTCGCCCCGCGCACGCCCGCCGAGGAGCTGCTCGCCGAGATCTGGAGCGAGGTGCTGCGGCTCGATCGCGTCGGGATCGACGATCCTTTCTTCGAGATCGGCGGCGACTCGATCCGGAGCCTGCAGGTCTCGACCCGCGCACGGACCGCGGGGCTCCCGCTCTCGGTCCAGCAGCTCTTCCAGCACACGACGATCCGAGCGCTCTCGCACGCGCTCTCGGAAACGGAAGGAGAGCGCGCCGACGCGCACGACCTCAAGGTCGACCCCTTTGCCCTGATCTCCGCGGAGGATCGGGCCCGTCTGCCGGCCGGGGTGGAGGACGCCTATCCGCTCGCCGCGCTTCAAGCGGGGATGATCTACCACAGCGAGTACAGCCCGGCTTCGGCGATGTACCACGATGTCTTCAGCCTGCACCTCGAGGCCGAGCTCGACCCTTCCACGCTGAAGGCAAGCCTTGCCGAGCTCTCGGCGCGCCACCCGGTACTCCGCACATCGTTCGATCTCGTTCATTACAGCCAGCCGCTCCAGCTCGTCCATGAGGCGGCAGAGATCCCGCTCTCGGTGGAGGACCTCGGGGCGCTCCCGGAGGAGGTGAGGCAAGCGAGGCTCGACGCGCTGTTCGAGGAGGAGAAACGCCGGCCGTTCCTATGGTCCGAGGCGCCGCTCTTGCGCTTCTCTCTTTATCGGCGCGGCGACCGCGACCAGCAGCTCATGATGAGCTTTCATCACAGCATCCTCGACGGGTGGAGTGCTGCGTCGCTCCTGGCGGAGCTCCTTCACCGGTTCGCGGCTCTCGCAGGCGGCGCCGCACGCCAGCGCGGGGGTGTAATCCACGCGTTCCGGGAGTTCGTGGCGCTGGAGCGGGAGACGCTCGCCTCCGCCGAGGCAGCGCAGTACTGGCAGCTGTACCTCGCCGACGCGACCTGCTCGTACCTTCCTCGCCTGGCCTCGGCCGGACAGGGCGGCGCAGACGAGAGCGCGCCCCGGGTGGTAGGCGTCCCGATCTCCGCCGAGACGTCGGCGGCGCTGAAGGTGCTGGCGAGCGCTGCAGGCGTGCCGATCAAGAGCGTGCTGCTCGCGGCGCACCTCCGTGTGATGAGCCTGCTCTGCGGCCAGCCCGACGTCGTGACCGGTCTCGTGGTCAACGGGCGGCCGGAGATGCGCGACGCCGATCGCGCGCTCGGCCTCTTCCTCAACACCGTGCCGTTCCGGCAGGCGGTCTGTCACGCGACGTGGCTCGACCTCGCCCGCGACGTGTTCGCGAACGAGCGGCGCATGCTGCCATACCGCCGCTATCCGCTCGCCCACCTGCAGCGCCACGGCACGCCCCTCTTCGCGAGCGCATTCAATTTCACCCACTTCCATGTGTACGACGGCCTCGACGTGCTGGGCGTCGCCCGCTTCAAGGACGGGCGCTTCTTCGAGCACACGAACCTCGCGCTGACCGCGCACTTCAGCCTCTCTCTCGGCCGTTCCGACGTGGAGCTCCAGCTGCTCTTCGGCGCGCCCGACATCTCGAGCGCGCAGATCGAGGCCATCGCCGGATATTATGCGAGGACGCTCGAAGCCATGGCCCGGGCGCCTTCCGCGCCGCCCGGCGCCGCGTCGTTGCTCTCTTCAGAGGAGCGGTGCCAGCTGCTCTCGGAGTGGAACGACATCACCGTGAGCTACTGCGAGCCGGCGTGCCTTCATGAGCTGTTCGAAGCCCAGGTGGAGAGGACGCCGGATGCGGTCGCGGTGGTGTTCGGGGAGCAGGGGCTGACGTACCGAGCGCTCGACCGGCGCGCCAACCAGCTGGCGAATCACCTCCGCGCGCTGGGCGTGGGGCCGGAGTCGCGCGTGGGGCTGCACGCCGAGCGGTCGCTGGACATGGTGGTGGGGATCCTCGGCATCCTCAAGGCCGGCGGAGCGTACGTGCCGCTCGACCCGATCTACCCGGAGGACCGCCTCGGGTTCATGATGGCTGACGCCGCGCTCTCGGTGGTGCTCACGCAAGAGAGGCTCATCAGCAGCCTTGCGGACAGCTCCGCTCGGGTCCTTGTCCTGGACAGCGGCTGGGACCAGAGCGGGGCGCCCAGCGACGAGCGCCCGCGCAGCGGGGCGGCGCCTGAGAACCTCGCGTATGCGATGTACACCTCCGGCTCGACCGGGCGACCCAAGGGGGTGCTGGTGACCCATGCCAACGTGGTCCGGCTCCTGCGGGCGACGCAACGCTGGTTCAACTTCAGCGAGCGCGACGTGTGGACGATGTTCCACTCCTTCGCCTTCGACGTCTCGGTCTGGGAGATGTGGGGCGCGCTGCTGCACGGCGGCCGGCTGGTGGTCGTGTCGTTCGAGGACAGCCGCGCGCCGGACGCGCTTCACCGCCTGCTGCGCCGCGAGCGCGTGACGGTGCTGTGCCAGACGCCCTCGGCCTTTCGCCAGCTCGTCGAGTTCGACGCGTCCAGCCCAGCGTCACAGCAGCTGGGGCTGAGGGCGGTCATCTTGGCCGGAGAGGCGATCGATCTGCAGAGCCTGCGCCCCTGGTTCAAGCGCCACGGCGACGAGCGGCCGCAGCTCGTCAACATGTACGGTATCACCGAGACGACGGTGTACACGACGTACCGGCCGCTGCGCCAAGCGGATGTGGACGGCGCGTCGAGCAGCCCCATTGGGCGCCCGCTCCCCGACATGCAGGTTTACGTGCTGGACCCGCGCCAGCAGCTGCTGCCCGTCGGCGTGCCCGGTGAGCTGTACGTCGGCGGCGCCGGGGTGGCGCGGGGCTATCTCAACCGTCCCGAGCTCTCGGCCGAGCGCTTCATCGCGAACCCGTTTGTCGAGCAGCCCGGCGCGCGGCTGTACAGGACGGGCGATGTCGGCCGGTGGCTGCCAGACGGAACGCTGGAGTACCTCGGGCGGCTCGATCATCAGATCAAGCTCCACGGTTACCGGATCGAGCCAGGCGAGATCGAGGCCGCCCTGGAGCAGCACCCCGACGTACAGCAGGCCGTGGTGCTCGCCTGGCAGGATGCGCCGGGGGACGAGCGGCTCGTGGCCTACGTGGTCACACGACAGGGCGCAGCGCCGCCGGAGGGCGAGCTGCGGGGCTGGGTGCGCAACAGGGTGCCAGAGTACATGGTGCCCTCTGCGTTCGTGCGCCTCGCGGCCATCCCGCTCAGCCCGAACGGCAAGATCGACAGGGAGGCTCTCCCGGCGCCCTCCTGCGCGCGACCGGAGCAGCAGGGGGTGTTCATCGCCCCGCGCACGCCCACCGAGGAGCTCCTGGCGGGCCTCTTCGCCGAGGTGCTGCACCTCGACCGCGTGGGCGCCCTCGACGACTTCTTCGAGCTCGGAGGGCACTCGCTCTCGGCCATTCAGCTCGTCGCGCGGCTTCGGTCAAGCTCTGGGGTCGAGCTCCCGCTCCGCGCATTGTTCGAAGCGCGCACAGTGGAGAGGCTCGCGTGCGTCATCGAGGCGCTCATGGACGCGCACAAAGTCGAGGAGTTTATCCTCTGAGCCCCGGTTTCCACGACGAATTCTCGGTTTCCTGACGGGAGAAGCGAGCTCCACCACCAGGGCAACTGAACCCTCGCCACCCGCCCTCGGGACAGACCAGGAACGAGATCTGCATGTCCCCGAAGCGAGCCGATACCGCTCTGAAGGAGATCGTCAGGTGAATCTTGTTCGTTACCTCGAGTCGCTGGGCGTAGAGTTCTCGCTCGAAGGAGAGCAGCTCCGGATCAGGGCGCCGCAAAGACTGCTCTCCCCGGAGCTACGGAGAGAGCTGAGCTCTCTCAAGGAGGCCATCTGCGATTTCCTCGTTCAGCGCCGCGTGTCCGGCGGCAGGTCGGCTCCGCTCGCCCCGATCGACAAGGCGCCGCGCCATGGCGAGGCCCCGCTGTCGTTCGCGCAACAGCGCTTGTGGTTCCTCGAACAGCTGCACCCAGGCAGCCCGCTCTACAACCTGCCGATGGCGGTGCGCCTCGATGGGCCGCTCGACGTGCAGGCGCTGGAGCGGAGCGTGCGGGAGGTCGTGCGACGGCACGAGGCGCTCCGGACCACGTTCGTCGTCGAAGGGGGCCAGGCGCGGCAGGTGATAGCGCCCCAGCCCTGCTTCTCGCTGCCGGTGCTCGACCTCGGGGCGCTGCCGGCCTGCGAGCAGGAGGCCGAGGTGCGGCGGCAGGCAGAGGCCGAGGCGCAGCGGCCGTTCTCGCTCGCCGAGGGGCCGCTGCTGCGGGCGAGGCTGCTGCGGCTGACGGAGCGAGCGCATGCGCTGCTGTTGTCGATGCATCACATCGTCTCCGACGGCTGGTCGCTCGGCGTCCTCGTGCGGGAGCTGGCGGCGCTCTACGAGGCCTCGTCGACGGGCCGCCCCTCGCCCCTGCCAGAGCTGCCCATCCAGTACGCCGACTATGCGCTCTGGCAGCGCAGGTGGCTGTCGGGCGAGGTGCTCCAAGCGCAGCTCGCCTACTGGAAACACCAGCTCACCGGTGCGCCGGCGCTGCTCGACCTGCCGACCGATCGCCCGCGTCCGGCCGACAGGACCTACCGCGGCGCGGCCCAGCCCGTCGCGCTCTCGGCAGAGCTCTGCGCCGCCCTGCGCGCGCTTAGCCGGCGGCACGGCGCGACGCTGTTCATGACCTTGCTCTCCGCCTTTCAGCTGCTGCTGTCGCGCTACGCGCGCCAGGACGACATCGTGGTGGGCACGCCTGTCGCGGGCCGCACCCAGGTCCAGACCGAGGGGCTCATCGGCTTCTTCGTCAACACGCTCGTCCTGCGCACCGACCTGTCCGGAGACCCGACGTTCGTCGAGCTGCTCGGCCGGGTGCGAGACGTCGCCCTCGAGGCGCACGCCCACCAGGACGTGCCGTTCGAGAAGCTCGTGGAGGAGCTCGCCCCCGCACGGGATCTCCGCCGCTCTCCGCTCTTCCAGGTCATGTTCGTGCTCCAGAACGCCCCGCTGCCGGAGCTCCGCCTGGGTGAGGCCACGCTGGAGGCCATGGCTCTCAAGAGCTCGATGGCGAAGTTCGACTGGACCTTGGCGCTGGAGGAGACATCACAGGGGATCGAGGGAGCGCTGGAGTACAATACGGACCTGTTCGAGGCCGCGAGCATCGCGCGGATGCTGGGTCATTTTCGAGCTCTCCTCGAAGCCATCGCGACCGACCCAGAACAGCGGATCTCAGCGTTGCCTCTGCTCAGCGCGGCGGAGCGGCATGAGGTCCTCGTGGCGTGGAATGGCACGTCAGTCGGCTTCCCGCAAGAGGCGTGCCTTCATGAGCTGTTCGAAGCCCAGGTGGAGAGGACGCCGGATGCGGTCGCGGTGGTGCTCGGGGAGCAGGGGCTGACGTACCGAGCGCTCGACCGGCGCGCCAACCAGCTGGCGAATCACCTCCGCGCGCTGGGCGTGGGGCCGGAGTCGCGCGTGGGGCTGCACGCCGAGCGGTCGCTGGACATGGTGGTGGGGATCCTCGGCATCCTCAAGGCCGGCGGAGCGTACGTGCCGCTCGACCCGATCTACCCGGAGGACCGCCTCGGGTTCATGATGGCTGACGCCGCGCTCTCGGTGGTGCTCACGCAAGAGAGGCTCATCAGCAGCCTTGCGGACAGCTCCGCTCGGGTCCTTGTCCTGGACAGCGGCTGGGACCAGAGCGGGGCGCCCAGCGACGAGCGCCCGCGCAGCGGGGCGGCGCCTGAGAACCTCGCGTATGCGATGTACACCTCCGGCTCGACCGGGCGACCCAAGGGGGTGCTGGTGACCCATGCCAACGTGGTCCGGCTCCTGCGGGCGACGCAACGCTGGTTCAACTTCAGCGAGCGCGACGTGTGGACGATGTTCCACTCCTTCGCCTTCGACGTCTCGGTCTGGGAGATGTGGGGCGCGCTGCTGCACGGCGGCCGGCTGGTGGTCCTGCTGTCGCTCGAGGAGACGGCAGGAGGGATGACCGGGACGGCGGAGTATGCCACGGACCTCTTCGATGCAGCGACCGTCGCGCGAATGATGGCGAATCTCCGGACGCTGCTGGAGAGCATCGTGGAAGCGCCCGAGCGGCGGACAACGGAGCTTTCGCTCCTGACCCGAGAGGAGCGGCATCAGCTGCTCTGGGGCTGGAACGACACCGAGGTCGATAGGCCGCACGAGCGATGCGTCCACGAGCTGTTCGAGGCGCAGGTGGAGGCAACGCCCGACGCGGTGGCGGCCCTGTTCGAGCAGCAAGAGCTCTCGTATCGAGAGCTGAACCGGCGTGCGAATCAGCTGGCGCATCACCTCCGGTCGCTCGGCGTTGGGCCGGACGTGCTCGTGGGGCTCTGCGTCGAGCGGTCGCTCTCGATGCCGGTGGGGCTCCTGGCCATCCTCAAGGCGGGCGGAGCTTATGTGCCCATCGATCCTTCCTACCCCGAGGAGCGCATCGCGGTGATGTGCGAAGACTCAGCGGCGCGCGTGCTCCTTACCCAGGCGAGCCTCGCCCCGCGCCTGCCGCGGGGCGGAGCGAGGCTCCTGTGTCTCGACTCCGACGGAGACAGCTTCGCCCGCGCGCCGTGCCACAACCCCGCTCCGAGCACGACGCCGGACGACCTTGCGTACGTGATCTACACGTCCGGCTCGACCGGCGAGCCCAAGGGGGTGGCGATGCCGCACCGCCCTCTCATCAACCTGCTGTCGTGGCAGCTCCGCAACCGCGTGCGCCCTGGCGGGGCGAGGACGCTGCAGTTCGCCTCGATGAGCTTCGATGTCTCATTCCAGGAGATCTTCTCGACGTGGAGCTCGGGCGGCGCGCTCGTCCTCCTCCGGGAGGACGAGCGCGCCGATCCGTCGATCCTGCTGCGCAGGCTCGACGAGCTGGGAGTGGAGCGGGCGTATCTGCCGCCCGTAGTGCTCCAGCAGCTGGCGGACGCAGCCGCGCGCGAGGGGCGCGTGCCCAGCGCGCTGCGCGAGATCATCGCCGCGGGCGAGCAGCTCGTGGTCACGCGCGCGATCGCGGATCTGCTGCGGGGCCTTTCGGGCTGCTCTCTGCAAAACCACTACGGTCCGACTGAGGCGCACGTGGTCACCGCGTTCCTCCTCCCCGAGGCCCCGGAGCTCGGCCCGGCGCCGATCGGGCGGCCGATCGACAATGTCCGGATTCACCTCCTGGACGCGCGCCTCGAGCCCGTGCCCATCGGGGTCGCCGGAGAGCTGTTCATCGGCGGCACCTGCCTGGCCCGGGGGTACTGGAGGCGGCCCGAGCTCACGGGGCAGCGGTTCATCGCCGATCCTCACGGAGGGGAGCCGGGGGCGCGCCTGTACAGGACCGGTGATCTGGCGCGCTATCGACCTGACGGCTGCATCGAGTTTCTCGGCCGCACCGATCGTCAGGTCAAGCTCCGCGGCTTCCGGATTGAGCTTGGTGAAATCGAGGCGGTGCTGAACCGGCACCCTGACGTGCGTGAGGTCGCCGTCGTCTTGCGTGAGGACGCGCCCGGGGACAGGCGTCTGGTTGCCTATCTGGTCGCGCGCAATGCCGCGCCGCCGGCTCTGGCCGAGCTGCGCAGCTACCTGCAAAGCAGGCTCCCGGCGTACATGGTTCCAGCGGCATTCGTGTGGCTTCCGGTGATGCCGCTCACCCCGAACGGCAAGCTTCACCGCGAGGCCCTTCCGGCCCCCTCCCCGCGCGGGCCGGAGCAAGACGGCGGCTTCGTCCTCCCGCGCACGCCCACCGAGGAGCTCCTGGCGGGCCTCTTCGCCGAGGTGCTGCACCTCGACCGCGTGGGCGCCCTCGACGACTTCTTCGAGCTCGGAGGGCATTCTCTGCTGGCGGCGCAGCTTTCATCCCGCATCCGCGCCAGCTTCGCCGTGGAGTTGCCCCTGCGGGCCCTGTTCGAGGCCCCGAGCGTGGCTGGTCTGTCCGTGCAGCTCGAAGCTGCCCGCCGGCGTGGCACGCCGCTGCCGCCGGCGATCGAGCACGCAGGTCGCGAGGCCGCTCTGCCGCTGTCGTTCGCGCAACAGCGCTTGTGGTTCCTCGAACAGCTGCACCCAGGCAGCCCGCTCTACAACCTGCCGATGGCGGTGCGCCTCGATGGGCCGCTCGACGTGCACGCGCTGGAGCGGAGCGTGCGGGAGGTCGTGCGACGGCACGAGGCGCTCCGGACCACGTTCGTCGTCGAAGGGGGCCAGGCGCGGCAGGTGATAGCGCCCCAGCCCTGCTTCTCGCTGCCGGTGCTCGACCTCGGGGCGCTGCCGGCCTGCGAGCAGGAGGCCGAGGTGCGGCGGCAGGCAGAGGCCGAGGCGCAGCGGCCGTTCTCGCTCGCCGAGGGGCCGCTGCTGCGGGCGAGGCTGCTGCGGCTGACGGAGCGAGCGCACGCGCTGCTGCTGTCGATGCATCACATCGTCTCCGACGGCTGGTCGCTCGGCGTCCTCGTGCGGGAGCTGGCGGCGCTCTACGAGGCCTCGTCGGCGGGCCGCCCCTCGCCCCTGCCCGAGCTGCCCATCCAGTACGCCGACTATGCGCTCTGGCAGCGCAGGTGGCTGTCGGGCGAGGTGCTCCAAGCGCAGCTCGCCTACTGGAAACACCAGCTCACCGGTGCGCCGGCGCTGCTCGACCTGCCGACCGATCGCCCGCGTCCGGCCGACAGGACCTACCGCGGCGCGGCCCAGCCCGTCGCGCTCTCGGCAGAGCTCTGCGCCGCCCTGCGCGCGCTTAGCCGGCGGCACGGCGCGACGCTGTTCATGACCTTGCTCTCCGCCTTTCAGCTGCTGCTGTCGCGCTACGCGCGCCAGGACGACATCGTGGTGGGCACGCCTGTCGCGGGCCGCACCCAGGTCCAGACCGAGGGGCTCATCGGCTTCTTCGTCAACACGCTCGTCCTGCGCACCGACCTGTCCGGAGACCCGACGTTCGTCGAGCTGCTCGGCCGGGTGCGAGACGTCGCCCTCGAGGCGCACGCCCACCAGGACGTGCCGTTCGAGAAGCTCGTGGAGGAGCTCGCCCCCGCACGGGATCTCCGCCGCTCTCCGCTCTTCCAGGTCATGTTCGTGCTCCAGAACGCCCCGCTGCCGGAGCTCCGCCTGGGTGAGGCCACGCTGGAGGCCATGGCTCTCAAGAGCTCGATGGCGAAGTTCGACTGGACCTTGGCGCTGGAGGAGACATCACAGGGGATCGAGGGAGCGCTGGAGTACAATACGGACCTGTTCGAGGCCGCGAGCATCGCGCGGATGCTGGGTCATTTTCGAGCTCTCCTCGAAGCCATCGCGACCGACCCAGAACAGCGGATCTCAGCGTTGCCTCTGCTCAGCGCGGCGGAGCGGCATGAGGTCCTCGTGGCGTGGAATGGCACGTCAGTCGGCTTCCCGCAAGAGGCGTGCCTTCATGAGCTGTTCGAAGCCCAGGTGGAGAGGACGCCGGATGCGGTCGCGGTGGTGCTCGGGGAGCAGGGGCTGACGTACCGAGCGCTCGACCGGCGCGCCAACCAGCTGGCGAATCACCTCCGCGCGCTGGGCGTGGGGCCGGAGTCGCGCGTGGGGCTGCACGCCGAGCGGTCGCTGGACATGGTGGTGGGGATCCTCGGCATCCTCAAGGCCGGCGGAGCGTACGTGCCGCTCGACCCGATCTACCCGGAGGACCGCCTCGGGTTCATGATGGCTGACGCCGCGCTCTCGGTGGTGCTCACGCAAGAGAGGCTCATCAGCAGCCTTGCGGACAGCTCCGCTCGGGTCCTTGTCCTGGACAGCGGCTGGGACCAGAGCGGGGCGCCCAGCGACGAGCGCCCGCGCAGCGGGGCGGCGCCTGAGAACCTCGCGTATGCGATGTACACCTCCGGCTCGACCGGGCGACCCAAGGGGGTGCTGGTGACCCATGCCAACGTGGTCCGGCTCCTGCGGGCGACGCAACGCTGGTTCAACTTCAGCGAGCGCGACGTGTGGACGATGTTCCACTCCTTCGCCTTCGACGTCTCGGTCTGGGAGATGTGGGGCGCGCTGCTGCACGGCGGCCGGCTGGTGGTCGTGTCGTTCGAGGACAGCCGCGCGCCGGACGCGCTTCACCGCCTGCTGCGCCGCGAGCGCGTGACGGTGCTGTGCCAGACGCCCTCGGCCTTTCGCCAGCTCGTCGAGTTCGACGCGTCCAGCCCAGCGTCACAGCAGCTGGGGCTGAGGGCGGTCATCTTGGCCGGAGAGGCGATCGATCTGCAGAGCCTGCGCCCCTGGTTCAAGCGCCACGGCGACGAGCGGCCGCAGCTCGTCAACATGTACGGTATCACCGAGACGACCGTGCACGCGACGTACCGGCCGCTGCGCCAAGCGGATGTGGACGGCGCGTCGAGCAGCCCCATTGGGCGCCCGCTCCCCGACATGCAGGTTTACGTGCTGGACCCGCGCCAGCAGCTGCTGCCCGTCGGCGTGCCCGGTGAGCTGTACGTCGGCGGCGCCGGGGTGGCGCGGGGCTATCTCAACCGTCCCGAGCTCTCGGCCGAGCGCTTCATCGCGAACCGGTTTGTCGAGCAGCCCGGCGCCCGGCTGTACAGGACGGGCGATGTCGGCCGGTGGCTGCCAGACGGCACGCTGGAGTACCTCGGGCGGCTCGATCATCAGATCAAGCTCCGCGGTTATCGGATCGAGCCAGGCGAGATCGAGGCCGCCCTGGAGCAGCACCCCGACGTACAGCAGGCCGTGGTGCTCGCCTGGCAGGATGCGCCGGGGGACAAGCGGCTTGTGGCCTACGTGGTCACACGACAGGGCGCAGCGCCGCCGGAGGGCGAGCTGCGGGGCTGGGTGCGCAACAGGGTGCCAGAGTACATGGTGCCCTCTGCGTTCGTGCGCCTCGCGGCCATCCCGCTCAGCCCGAACGGCAAGATCGACAGGGACGCTCTCCCGGCGCCCTCCTGCGCGCGACCGGAGCAGCAGGGGGTGTTCATCGCCCCGCGCACGCCCACCGAGGAGCTCCTGGCGGGCCTCTTCGCCGAGGTGCTGCACCTCGACCGCGTGGGCGCCCTCGACGACTTCTTCGAGCTCGGAGGGCATTCTTTGCTGGCGGCGCAGCTTTCATCCCGCATCCGCGCCAGCTTCGCCGTGGAGTTGCCCCTGCGGGCCCTGTTCGAGGCCCCGAGCGTGGCTGGTCTGTCCGTGCAGCTCGAAGCTGCCCGCCGGCGTGGCACGCCGCTGCCGCCGGCGATCGAGCACGCAGGTCGCGAGGCCGCTCTGCCGCTGTCGTTCGCGCAACAGCGCTTGTGGTTCCTCGAACAGCTGCACCCAGGCAGCCCGCTCTACAACCTGCCGATGGCGGTGCGCCTCGATGGGCCGCTCGACGTGCACGCGCTGGAGCGGAGCGTGCGGGAGGTCGTGCGACGGCACGAGGCGCTCCGGACCACGTTCGTCGTCGAAGGGGGCCAGGCGCGGCAGGTGATAGCGCCCCAGCCCTGCTTCTCGCTGCCGGTGCTCGACCTCGGGGCGCTGCCGGCCTGCGAGCAGGAGGCCGAGGTGCGGCGGCAGGCAGAGGCCGAGGCGCAGCGGCCGTTCTCGCTCGCCGAGGGGCCGCTGCTGCGGGCGAGGCTGCTGCGGCTGACGGAGCGAGCGCACGCGCTGCTGCTGTCGATGCATCACATCGTCTCCGACGGCTGGTCGCTCGGCGTCCTCGTGCGGGAGCTGGCGGCGCTCTACGAGGCCTCGTCGGCGGGCCGCCCCTCGCCCCTGCCCGAGCTGCCCATCCAGTACGCCGACTATGCGCTCTGGCAGCGCAGGTGGCTGTCGGGCGAGGTGCTCCAAGCGCAGCTCGCCTACTGGAAACACCAGCTCACCGGTGCGCCGGCGCTGCTCGACCTGCCGACCGATCGCCCGCGTCCGGCCGACAGGACCTACCGCGGCGCGGCCCAGCCCGTCGCGCTCTCGGCAGAGCTCTGCGCCGCCCTGCGCGCGCTTAGCCGGCGGCACGGCGCGACGCTGTTCATGACCTTGCTCTCCGCCTTTCAGCTGCTGCTGTCGCGCTACGCGCGCCAGGACGACATCGTGGTGGGCACGCCTGTCGCGGGCCGCACCCAGGTCCAGACCGAGGGGCTCATCGGCTTCTTCGTCAACACGCTCGTCCTGCGCACCGACCTGTCCGGAGACCCGACGTTCGTCGAGCTGCTCGGCCGGGTGCGAGACGTCGCCCTCGAGGCGCACGCCCACCAGGACGTGCCGTTCGAGAAGCTCGTGGAGGAGCTCGCCCCCGCACGGGATCTCCGCCGCTCTCCGCTCTTCCAGGTCATGTTCGTGCTCCAGAACGCCCCGCTGCCGGAGCTCGCGCTGGGCCAGATGACGCTGAGCCCGCTGCCGGTGGAGAGCGCGACGGCCAAGTTCGATCTCACATTGTCGCTCCAGGAGACCGAGGCCGGAGTCCAGGGGCATCTGGAGTATGCCACGGACCTCTTCGACGCAGCGACCGTCGCGCGGATGTCGGGGCACCTCCGGACGCTGCTCGAAGGCATCGTGGCCGACCCGCACCGGCGGCTCGGGGCGCTCCCGCTCCTGACCCCGGAGGAGAGGCACGAACTGCTCTGCGTGTGGAATCGCACGGACGTAGAGTACCCCAAGGGCCGCTGCATCCACGAGCTGTTCGAGGCGCAGGTGGAGGCGGCGCCCGAGGCGGTGGCGGTGGTGTTCGAGGGCCAGCAGGTCTCGTATCAGGAGCTGAACCGGCGGGCGGACCGGCTCGCGCATCACCTCCGATCGCTCGGCGTGGGCCCGGGCGTGCTCGTCGGGCTCTGCATCGAGCGCTCGATCGAGATGGTCCTCGGGATGCTCGGCATCCTCAAGGCGGGTGGGGCCTATGTGCCGCTCGATCCCGCCTATCCGAAGGCACGGCTCGCGTTCATGATGGTGGACGCGGCGGCGCCGGTGCTGATCACCCGGCAAGCCCTGCTGTCGCGGCTCCCGGCGCAAGCGCCGTCCGTCCTGCTCCTCGACGCGCTCGAGGCGGACCGTGTCGACGGCGCCGCGGACCACAACAGCAATCCTGTTGCCACGACGGGGCCAGAACACCCAGCGTACGTCATCTATACCTCGGGCTCCACCGGGCAGCCGAAGGGGGTCGTGGTCACCCATGCCAGCTTGTGCAATCTCGCCTCGTGGCATCGACGTCGCTTCGAGGTCACCGCGGAGGACCGGATCGCTCAGCTGGCGTCGTTCTCGTTCGATTCCTCCGTATCGGAGGTGTGGCCCTGCCTCGCGGCAGGCGCGCATCTCCACATCGTGCCTGATGAGGTGAGGAGTGAGCCCGAGAGGCTGGCGAGATGGCTGTGCGACGAGGAGATCGACATCGCCTTCGCCCCGACCCCGCTCGGCGAGATGCTCCTCGAGCAGCCTTGGCCAAGCCGGACGAAGCTCCGCGCTCTGCGCGTAGGAGGAGCACCCCTGAAGCGGCGCCCGTCGCCGGAGAGCCCGTTCGAGGTGATCAACGAGTACGGCCCGACCGAGGGCACGGTGGTGGCCACGACGCACCGGGTCGCGTCCGACGAGGCAGGCGTCATCCCGATCGGCAGGCCGATCGCGAACGTGCGAGTCTACGTGCTGAACGACGCCCTGCAGCCGCAGCCCATCGGGGTGCCTGGCGAGCTGTACCTCGGTGGGCTCGGGCTCTCGCGCGGCTACCTGAGCCGCCCCGAGCTCTCGGCGGAGCGGTTCATCGAGCGCCCGTTCGAGGAGGAGCCGGGTGCCCGTCTGTACAGGACAGGAGACTGGTGCCGCTTCAAGGCCGACGGCGTGCTGGAGTACGTCGGCCGGATGGACCAACAGGTGAAGGTCCGCGGCTTCCGCATCGAGCTCGGCGAGATCGAGGCGGTGCTCGGGCAGCACCCGGCGGTGCAGCAGGCGGTCGTGATGGCGAGGGAAGACACGCCAGGCGACAGGCGCCTCGTTGCGTATGTGGTCGCGCGAGAGGGCACATCACAGCTGGCGAGCGAGCTCAGAGACCACCTCGGTGAGCGGCTGCCGGAGCACATGGTTCCGTCGGCGTTCGTGCCCCTCGCCGCACTGCCGCTCTCGCCGAACGGCAAGATCGACGAGAGGGCGCTCCCGGCCCCCGGAGGGGCCAGGCCGGAGCAGAAGAACGCCTTCGTGGCGCCGTCGACACCTGCGGAGCAGGTGCTCGCGGGCGCGTTCGGCCAGGTCCTCGGCCTGAGCCGCGTCAGCGTTCACGACAACTTCTTCTCGCTGGGAGGAGACTCCATCCTTGCCATCCAAGTCGTCAGCAAGGCGCGGCAGGCGGGGCTCTACGTCTCCGTCCGGCAGCTCTTTCAGCACCAGACGATCGCCGAGCTCTCGGCCGTGGCCACGCTCGCCCCGAGCTCGCTCGCCGAGCAGGGCGCGGTGGCGGGCCCCGTCGTCCTGACGCCCATCCAGCGGTGGTTCTTCGAGCAGGCGTGGCCTGAACCGCATCATTTCAATCAAACGATCCTGCTGGAGGTGCGTCAGGCGCTGAACCCCGTGCTCCTGGAGCGGGCGCTGCAGCACTTGGTCTCGCACCACGACGCGCTGCGGATGCGCTTCGTGCGCGAGGGCGAGGGGATCTGCCAGGCCCACGCTGGGCTCGCGGGGTCGGTCGAGCTGACCACGGTGGATCTCTCGACGGTGCCCGCCGAGCAGCAGGCACGCGCCGTCGAGGCGACGTCCGCCGGGGTGCAGACGCGCTTGCGCCTCGACGAAGGGCCCCTGCTGAGCGGGGCGCTGATGGACCTGGGGCCGGGGCGTCCGGGCCGGCTCGCGATCGCCATCCACCATCTCGTGGTCGACGGCGTATCGTGGAGGATCCTGCTCGAAGATCTCGAGACCGCGTATGTCCAGCTCGCCCATGGCGAGCCCGCTCGGGTGCCCCTCAAGACCACGTCGTTCCAGCGGTGGGCCGAGCGGATCGCGGCGCACGCGCTGTCGGGACCCGTCCGCGAGGAGCTGCCCTTCTGGCTGGCCACGCCCGCGGCGCGCCGGCTGCCCGTCGACATCGAGGGCGGGGAAGACACAGTAGCTTCTGCGGCGACGGTGGTGGTGGCGCTCGAGGCCGACGAGACCCGCGCCCTGCTGCAGGACGTACCCGAGGTCTACCGGACCCAGATCAACGATGTGCTGCTCACGGCCCTGGGGCAGGCGTTCGCGCCGTGGACCCGCGAGCACGTGCTGCGGTTCGATCTTGAAGGACACGGTCGTGAGGAGCTCTTCCCCGATCTCGTCCTATCGCGCACGGTGGGCTGGTTCACTGCGCTGTTCCCCGTCGCGCTGTCGCTCCCACCGGCGTCGCCAGCAGAGGCCCTGAAGGCGGTCAAGGAGCAGCTGCGCCGGATCCCGCAGCACGGCATCGGCTATGGTCTGCTCCGCTACCTGCACCCGGATCCGGCCATCGCCGCCGAGCTCGCCGCCCAAGCGCCGTCCGAGGTGAGCTTCAACTACCTCGGGCAGCTCGATGCGGGCGTCTCGGCTTCCTCGCTGTTCGGCTGGGCTGAGGAGCCGAGCGGCCCGGCTCAGAGCCCGCGTGCGCGCCGGACCTATCGGCTGGAGATCAAAGCCTGGGTCGCCGGAGGGCGGCTGGAGGTCGGGTGGACATACAGCGAGAACCTGTATCGTCGGCCGACGATCGAACGGCTCGCGGAGCGGTTCTTGGCGGCGCTGCGCGCGCTGCTCTCGCATTGCCTGTCACCCGAGGCGGGCGGCCGCACGCCCTCGGACTACCCGCTCGCGCGGCTGTCGCAGGCGGCGGTGGATGCGCTCGCGGGACGGGGCCGTGACGTGGAGGACATCTATCCGCTGTCGCCCCTCCAGCAGGGCCTGCTCTATCACACCCTGCGCGATCCGGCGTCCGGCGTGTATGTCGAGCAGCTGACCTTCCGGATCGCGTCCGGGCTCGACGTCGAGGCGCTGCGGGCCTCCTGGCAGCAGGTGCTGGAGCGGCACCCGATCTTGCGCACGAGCTTCGCGTGGGAGGGCCTGGACGAGCCCGTTCAGGTGGTTCGTACGGGCGTGACCCTGCCCTGGGCAGAGCACGACCTCCGCGGCATGTCGTCGGGCGATCTGGAGGCGTGGTTGGAGAATTTCCTCGCAGAGGATCGTGACCGCGGCTTCGATCTCGCGCGCGCGCCGCTCATGCGATGCGCGCTGCTCCGGCGCACGGACGAGGCCTATCAGCTCGTGCTCAGCCATCACCACCTGCTCCTGGACGGCTGGTCGATGCCGCTCCTGTTCGGCGAGCTGTTCGCGTATTACGAGGCCGCGTGCCGGCGCGAGGCGATCCGCCTCCCATCGCCGCGCCCGTACCGCGACTACATCGCCTGGTTGGGACAGCAGGACCTCGGGCGCGCCGAGGCGTTCTGGCGCAAGGCGCTCGCGGGCTTCGATGAGCCGACGCCGCTGCCCGCCGGCCGGCGAAACGGCGCGGCGGCCCCGGCCCTGAGCCAGGCGGTGGAGCGCCGTCTCTCGGCCGCCGTGACGGAGGCGCTCGACCAGGTCGCGCGCGCCGGTGCATTGACGCTGAGCACGCTGGTGGAGGGGGCGTGGGCGATCCTGTTGAGCCGTTATTGCGACAGGGATGACGTGGTGTTCGGCGCCACCGTCTCGGGCCGCTCGGCCGGCCCCGAGCGGGTGGACGCGATGGTGGGGCTGTTCATCAATACGCTCCCGCGGCGTGTCCGGCTGTCGCAGGACGCCCCGCTCGGGGCCTGGCTGAAGCAGCTGCAGGAGCAGCAGGCCGAGCAGCTGTCCTACGACTACAGCCCCCTCGCCAGCGTACAGGGGTGGAGTGAGATCCCGCGAGGTCAGGCCCTGTTTCAAACGCTCCTCGTGGTCGAGAACTACCCGGTGGACGCTGCGATCGAGCAAGCTGAGCACTGGCTCCCCGTCGAGGACGTGCGCGTCCTGGAGCAAACGAACTATCCGCTGACGGTCGTCGTGGCGCCGGGGCCAGAGCTCGTGCTGCGGCTCCTCTATGCGGCCGACCTCTTCGACGCTGGGACGATCGCGCGGATGGCGGGGCACCTGCAGACGCTGCTGGAAGGGCTCGCGGAAGGGCCGGAGCGTCGGATAGGGGAGCTCGGGCTGCTGACGGCGGCGGAGCGGCGGCAGCTTGTGTCGGAGTGGAACGGAACAGGGGTGAGCTACGCGGAGGAGGCGTGCCTCCACGAGCTGTTCGAAGCGCAGGTGGAGAGGACGCCGGAGGCGGTGGCGGTGGTGTTCGAGGGCCAGACGCTCTCCTACCGCGAGCTGAACCGGCGAGCCAACCGGCTCGCGCACCGGCTCCGGTCGCTGGGCGTCGGGCCCGAGGTGCTGGTGGGGCTGTGCGTGGAGCGGTCGGTGGAGATGGTGGTGGGGATCGTGAGCATCCTCAAGGCTGGAGGGGCGTACGTGCCGCTCGACCCGAGCCATCCAGCCGAGCGGCTGGGAATCATGCTGGAGGACGCGGGCGAGCCAACCGGCTCGCGCACCGGCTCCGGTCGCTGGGCGTCGGGCCCGAGGTGCTGGTGGGGCTGTGCGTGGAGCGGTCGGTGGAGATGGTGGTGGGGATCGTGAGCATCCTCAAGGCTGGAGGGGCGTACGTGCCGCTCGACCCGAGCCATCCAGCCGAGCGGCTGGGATTCATGCTGGAGGACGCGCGCCCGGGGGTGCTGCTGACGCACTCGGCGCTCGCCGGCCGGCTGCCGGAGCACGCCGTGACGACGCTGTACCTCGACGAGGAGGGCGCGACGCTGCCGGCGGCGTGCGAGGAC
This sequence comes from Sorangium cellulosum So0157-2, assembly GCF_000418325.1. Classification (GTDB taxonomy): domain Bacteria; phylum Myxococcota_A; class Polyangia; order Polyangiales; family Polyangiaceae; genus Sorangium; species Sorangium cellulosum_D. The sequence continues at coordinate 3,652,825 of NC_021658.1, read as the reverse complement.
AACGCGCCGAGCCGAGCGCGGCGCGAGCACCTCGCCTACGTCATGTACACCTCGGGCTCGACGGGCAAGCCGAAGGGCACGCTGGTGGAGCACGGCCATGTCGTCCGCCTGTTCCGTGCGACCGAGACGTGGTTCGGCTTCGGCGAGCGCGACGTGTGGACGCTCTTCCACTCGTACGCGTTCGACTTCTCGGTCTGGGAGATGTGGGGCGCGCTGCTCTATGGCGGGCGCCTGGTCGTGGTGGCCTTTGAGGTGAGCCGCTGCCCCGAGGCCTTCCACGGCCTGTTGCGCGAGCAGGGCGTGACGGTCTTGAACCAGACGCCGTCCGCGTTTCGCCAGCTCCTCGTGGCCGACGGCGCGTATGCCGGGCAGCCGGAGCTGCCGCTGCGGCTCGTCATCTTCGGCGGCGAGGCGCTGGACGTGTCGAGCCTGGCGCCGTGGTTCGCGCGCCACGGCGAGCAGGCCCCGCGGCTCGTGAACATGTACGGCATCACCGAGACCACGGTGCATGTCACCTACCTGCCGCTCAGCCCCCGCGACGCGGGCGGCGCGGGCGGCAGCCCCATCGGCCGTCCTCTGCCCGACCTCCAGGCGTATGTGCTGGACCGGGCCGGTGCGCTGTTGCCCATCGGCGTCGCCGGTGAGCTGTACGTCGGCGGCCCCGGGCTCGCCCGCGGCTACCTGAACCGCCCGGAGCTGACCGCAGAGAGGTTCATCGCCGACCCCTTCAGCGCTTCACCGGGCCGGCGCCTCTATCGCACCGGCGACAGGTGCCGGTGGCTGCCCGACGGGACGCTCGAGTACCTCGGCCGAGCGGATCATCAGGTCAAGGTTCGCGGCCACCGCGTCGAGCTCGGCGAGATCGAGTCGACGTTGCGACGGCATCCCGCCGTGCAGGAGGCGGTGGCTGCGGTCCGCGAGGACGTCTCCGGCGATCAGCGCATCGTGGCCTACGTCACGCCGGATCCAGAGCAGGCGGCGCATCTGCTGCGCCTGTTCAGGCTCCAGCGGGAAGGGCGGCTGTCCGGTCGCTCGACGCACGAGCTGCCGAACGGCATGGTGATCGTGCACCAGAACCGCAGCGAGACCGAGTTCCTCTATCAGGAGATCTTCAGCAGCGGCACCTACCTGAAGCACGGTATCGCGCTCCCTTCGGGGGCCATCGTCTTCGACGTGGGCGCCAACATCGGACTGTTCTCGCTCTTCGCCCACGCGCGGTGCGAGGGCGCCGTGGTCTACGCGTTCGAGCCAATTCCACCGCTCTTCGAAGCGCTCCGCATCAACCTCGACCTCCATGGCGTCGACGCGAGGCTGTTCGAGTACGGTTTGGCCAGCGATGCCCGGCAGGACGTGTTCACCTACTACCCCGGCAACTCCGTGATCTCCGGCCGCTTCGCCGACGCGGAAGAGACGCGCCGGATCGTGAAGGCGTTCCTCCGCAACCAGCGCCGCGCGCTCGGCCAGGCGTGCTCCGAGGAGGAGCTCGAGGAGATCGTGGCGCAGCGGCTCTCGACCGAGCAATTCAGCTGCACGCTGCGGCGCCTGTCGGACGTGATCCGCGAGCACGGTGTGGAGCGGATCGATCTGCTGAAGATCGACGTCGAGAAGAGCGAGCTCGACGTCCTCGCAGGCATCGACGACGACGACTTCGAGAAGATCGGACAGATCGTCGTCGAGGTCCACGACATCGATGGCCGGCTCTCCCGGATCAGCGCGCTGCTGGAGGAGCACGGCTATGAGATCACCGTCGAGCAGACCCCGATCCTCGCGGACACCGGGCTCTATGACGTCTATGCGCGGCGGACGTCCCTGGCTCTCCATGGCCCCGCGGCGACGCTCGGCGGCCCGGGGGCCGAGCGCGTCCCGGCGTGGTCCAGCCCGAGCAAGCTGGCGGACGACCTGCGGCAGTTTCTGAAGAAGGTGTTGCCGGACCCCATGATGCCTTCGAGCTTCGTGGTGCTCGACGCCCTGCCGTTGACGTCGAACGGCAAGATCGACCGCAAGGTCCTCCCAGCTCCCTCTCCTGCGCGGTCGGAGCGCGGCGACGGCTTCATCGCCCCGCGTTCGCAGGTGGAGGAGCTGGTGTCGGACCTCTACGCCGAGGTGCTGCGCCTCGACCGCGTGGGCGCCCTCGACGACTTCTTCGCGCTCGGGGGCCACTCGCTGCTGGCGACCCAGCTGCTCTCGCGCGTCCGATCCAGCTTCGCGGTGGAGCTGCCGCTGCGGGCGCTGTTCGAGGCGCCCACCGTCGCGGAGCTCTCTGCGCGCGTCGAGGACGCCTGCCGCCGCGACGCACCGCCACGGCCCTCGCTCGGCGCTGTGGCGCGCGGGACGGACCCGCCGCTCTCGTTCGCGCAGCAGCGGCTGTGGTTTTTGGATCAGCTGGTCCCGAACAACGCCTTCTACAACGTCCCGATGGCCGTACGTCTGGAGGGGCCGCTCGACGTCCCTGCGCTCGAGCGGAGTCTCCTCGAGGTCGTGCGGCGTCATGGGGCGCTCCGGACCACGTTCCCCGCTGCCGAGGGGAAAGCGCGCCAGGTGATCGACCCCGAGCCTCCCCTTCAGATGCTGCAGGTCATCGACCTCGGGGAGCTGCTCGGACCGGCCCAGGACGAGGAGGTGCAGCGGCGAGCGGAGGAAGAAGCAGCGAGGCCGCTCTCTCTGGCCAAGGGGCCGCTCTTGCGTGCGACGTTGCTGCGGCTGTCCGACAGGGCACACGTGCTCTTGTTCACCGCGCATCACATCGTCTCGGACGGCTGGTCGATGGGCGTTTTCCTGCGGGAGAGCTCGGCGCTCTACGAGGCGTTCTCGGCTGGCCGGCCCTCGCCGCTGCCCGACCTGCCCATCCAGTATGCGGATTATGCCCTGTGGCAGCGGCAGTGGCTCTCGGGGGAGCTCTTGCAGGCGCAGCTCGCGTACTGGAAGCAGCAGCTGGCTGGAGCGCCTTCCGCTCTTTCGCTACCCACGGATCGGCCGCGGCCGGCGATGCAGACCTACCGCGGCGCCGCCCTGCGGCTGGAGCTGCCCGCGGCCCTCGTCGCGAGGCTCCGGGACCTCGGCAGGCGGCACAGGGTGACGCTGTTCATGACGCTGCTCTCGGCCTTCAAGGTGCTGCTGTCGCGTTATGCGGGGCAGGACGACATCGTGGTAGGCGCGCCGATCGCGGGCCGCACCCACGTGGAGACCGAAGGGCTGATCGGGTTCTTCGTCAACACCCTGGTGCTGCGCACCGATCTCTCGGGAGACCCGGCGTTCGTCGAGCTGCTCGGGCGGGTGCGAGAGGTCACGCTCGGAGCGTATGCCCACCAGGACCTGCCGTTCGAGAGGCTCGTGGAGGAGCTCGCGCCGGAGCGAGATCTCAGCCGCTCACCGCTGTTCCAGGTGATGCTCGTCCTGCAGAACGCGCCGCTGCCGGAGGCGTCGCTCGGCGGCGTGAAGCTCCTCCCGCTCTACGTCCAGGGGACGACGGCGAAGCGCGACCTCACGTTGTCGCTGCAAGAGACGGAGTCCGGCCTGGTCGGAGAGCTGGAGTACGCCACGGATCTCTTCGACGCCGCGACCATCGCGCGGATGGCAGGGCACTTCCGTACGCTGCTCGGGAGCGTCGCAGAGGCGCCTGGGCGGCGGATCTCCGAGCTCTCGCTCCTTTCGCCGGACGAGCGGCACGAGGTGATCGAGGCGTGGAACGACACCGCGGCAGAGTACCCCGACGGCCGCTGCATCCACGCGCTGATCGAGGAGCAGGTGGAGAGGACCCCCGACGCCGTGGCGGTGGTGTTCGAGCAGCGGGTGCTCTCGTACCGGGAGCTGAACCGGCGCGCCAATCAGCTGGCGCATCGTCTCCAGTCGCTCGGGGTGGGGCCGGACGTGCTCGTCGGGCTCTGCGTCGAGCGCTCGATCGAGATGGTGGTGGGGCTCCTGGGCATCCTCAAGGCGGGTGGGGCCTATGTGCCGCTCGATCCGAGCTACCCCTCGGAGCGGCTCGCCTTCATGCTGCAGGACGCCGGGGGCACGCTGCTGCTCACCCAGGAGCGGCTGGCTGGCATCCTGCCGAGGCACGGCGCGCGGCGCCTCTCGCTGGACGCCGAAGGGGAGAGCCTCGCCGGAGAGCGAACCGACAACCCGGTGAGCGGGGCCGGGCCGGACAGCCTTGCTTACGTGATCTACACGTCGGGCTCTTCTGGCACACCCAAAGGGGTGATGATCCCTCACCGAGGGCTCGTCAATTACCTCGCTTGGTGTACCGACGCATACCGGGTGGCCGAAGGGCGGGGCGCCCTGATCCACTCGTCGCTCGGGTTCGATCTCACCGTCACAGGGCTGTTCTCCCCGCTCCTCGCGGGCGGGCGGGTCGTCCTGGTCGCTGACACCGAGGAGGCGCTCGTCGAGGCATTGCGACGTGAGGAAGGTCTGAGCCTCGTCAAGCTCACGCCAGCACACCTGACCCTGCTCGGCCACCTGCTGCCGGCCGGGGAGGCGGCGGGACGGACGGGGGCGCTCGTCATCGGCGGCGAAGCGCTGACCTGGGATCAGCTCTCCTTCTTCCAGCAGCACGCGCCGCGAACCCGGCTCATCAACGAGTACGGACCCACGGAGACGGTGGTCGGCTGCTGCGCGTACGAGGTGGCGGGCGGAGCGAGCGCGACGGGGGCCGTTCCGATCGGTCGGCCCATCGCCAACACCCGGGCCTATGTGCTGGACGATGGTCTCTCGCCTGTACCCATCGGCGTCGTCGGAGAACTCTACATCGGCGGCGCGGGCGTGGCGCGCGGCTACATCCATCGCCCTGAGCTGACGGCGGAGCGGTTCGTTCCAGATCCGTTCCAGGAGCGAGGGGGCGCTCGGATGTACAGGACGGGGGACCTGTGCCGGTGGCGGCCGGATGGACTCCTAGAGTACGTGGGCCGGCGCGATCACCAGGTGAAGATCCGGGGCTACCGCATCGAGCTCGAGGAGATCGAGGCGGTGCTGCGGCAGCACGAAGGGGTGCGGGAAGCGGCGGTTCTGGTCCGCGAGAGCGCGCCCGGCGACAGGCGGCTGGTCGCCTACGTCGCGGCCGTCGAGCCCGAGCAGCCACCCGCGGAGCTAGACTCCGTCACTCGTGCGACGCAGGTCTCGGAGTGGAACGCGGTGTTCGACGACAGCTATCGCCGGCCAGCGCCGGATCACGACCCGACCTTCAACACCCAGGGCTGGAACAGCAGCTATACTCAGGAGCCCATCCCTCGAGAGGTCATGCGCGCGTGGCGCGATCACACCGTCCAGCGCATCCTCACCCTCGCGCCCGCTCGGGTCTGGGAGATCGGCTGCGGCACGGGCCTCTTGCTCTTCGCGGTGGCGCCACGATGCTCCGTCTACCTGGGCACGGATTTCTCCCGAGCTGCCCTCGACCTGCTCCGGCCCACCGTCGAGCGGCTCGGCCTCGACCACGTCGCCCTCGCGCGCCGCGAGGCGAGCGATTTCAACGGCATGGAGGCCCGGCAGTTCGACGCCGTGATCCTCAACTCGACGGTGCAGTACTTCCCTGACCAGGCTTATCTCCGGGCCGTGCTGCAAGGCGCCGTGCGCGCCGTCGTGCCCGGAGGCTTCGTGTTCGTCGGCGACGTGCGGAGCCTCCCGCTGCTCGATGCGTTCCACGCCTCGGTGGAGCTTTACCGAGCTCCGCCGGAGCTGCCGCTCGCGGCGCTGGGCGAGCGGGTCCGCCAGAGGATGCTGGCGGAATCGGAGCTGGTCCTCGACCCCGAGTATTTCCACGACATCTGCCCTGAGATCCCGGGGCTGTCCCACGCGGAGATCGCGATCAAGCGCGGCCGCGGCGACGACGAGATGCTCCGCTATCGTTACGATGTCGTCCTGCACGTCGGAGAGGCCCGTGCGCCGGTTCCGATCGCTGCGTCGAAGGCGTGGACCGAGGTCGGGGGCGATCTCGCGGGGCTCGAGCGGTGGCTCGTCGAGGCGCGCGCCGAGAGCGCCGAGGTCCTCGCGATCCCGAACGCCCGCGTCTACGCCGATCACCAGGCCCTCGGCCGGCTCGGCGCCGTCGACGGCGAAGCGACCGCGGGCGCGCTCTCGCGCCGGGCCGCGCTCGCCGCGACGGCCGCCGTGGGTCCGGAGGCGCTCTTCGCGCTCGGCGAGCGGCTCGGCTACGCGGTGCGCGCCACCTGGTCGCGCGCCAGGCCGCCGGACCACATCGACGTGCTCTTCGAGCCCGCCGGGCCAGAGGCGGGACGCCGGCCCTGGACCTCGGGGTATCCACCCCACGGCGCCCGATCCGGCCTCCCGCGCGCCAATCAACCGCTCCGCGCCCGGCAGGCGCAATCGCTCATCCCGTCGCTGCGGGCGCACGTGCAGGAGACGCTGCCGGCCTTCATGATGCCTGCTGCATTCGTGGAGCTCGGCCGGCTGCCGCTCACGCCGAACGGCAAGGTCGACCGCGACGCGCTCCCAGCGCCCGAGCTGCTGCGGCCGGAGCAGGAGGGCGGCCTCGTCGCGCCGCGCACACCGGTGGAAGAGCTGATGACGGGCCTCTTTGCCGAGGTGCTGCGCCGCGACCGGGTGAGCCTCTCCGACGACTTCTTCGCGCTTGGAGGGCACTCGCTCCTGGCCACGCAGCTCATCTCTCGTCTCCGCAGCAGCTTCGCGGTGGAGCTGCCGGTACGCGCGCTGTTCGAAGCGCCCACGGCCCTGGCCCTCGCCGCGCGGGTCGAGGCTGCCCGCCGCCTCGGCGCGCCGCTCCCCCCGCCGCTCGAGCCGAGGGAGCGCGGGAGTGAGCTGCCGCTGTCGTTCGCCCAGCAGCGCCTTTGGTTCCTCGAACAGATGCAGCCGGACAGCGCGCTCTACAACATCCCCTTCGCGGTGCGGCTGGAAGGCCCGCTCGACGTCGCGGCGCTGGAGCGAAGCTTCTTCGAAATCGTGCGGCGCCACGAGGCGCTCCGGACCACGTTCCCCTCCCGGCGCGGCCAGCCGCGCCAGGTGATCGCCGGTGAGCCCAGCTTCTCGCTACCGATCTGCGACCTCACGGCGCTCCCGGTCCCGGAGCAGGAGGCCGAGGTGCGGCGGCGCGCCGAGGAAGATGCCGACCGGCCGTTCTCTTTGGCCGAAGGGCCGCTCCTCCGGGCGGCGCTGCTGCGGCGCTCGGAGAGAGCGCACGTGTTGCTCGTGTCGCTGCACCACATCGTGTCTGACGGCTGGTCGACGGGCGTGCTCGTGCGGGAGCTGTGCTCGCTGTACGAGGCGTTCTCGGCGGGGCGGCCCGGCGCGCTGCCCGAGCTTCCCGTCCAGGTGGCGGATCACGCCCTCTGGCAGCGGCAGTGGCTCTCGGGCGACGTGCTCGAAGCGCAGCTCGCCTACTGGAGGAGGCAGCTCGGCGGCGCGCCGCCCCTGCTGGCCCTGCCGACGGATCGGCCGCGGCCGCCCTTGAAGAGCTACCGCGGGGCGGCGCGTCCGGTGACGCTGCGCCCGGAGCTCTGCGCGGCACTCCGGGCGCTCGGCCGGGGGCACAACGTGACGCTCTTCATGATCCTGCTCGCGGCGCTCAAGGTGCTCCTCTCACGCTACGCAGGGCAGGAGGACATCGTGGTGGGCACGCCGATCGCGGGCCGGAACCAGGTGGAGATCGAGGGGCTGATCGGGTTCTTCGTCAACACGCTGGCGCTGCGCACCGACCTGTCGGGCGAGCCGACCTTCTTGGAGCTCCTGGCGCGGGTGCGAGAGGTCACGCTGGAGGCGTACGCGCACCAGGAGCTGCCGTTCGAGAAGCTCGTCGAGGAGCTCGCGCCGGCGCGGGATCTCGGCCGCTCGCCGCTGTTCCAGGTGATGTTCGTGCTGCAGAACGCGCCGTCGCCCGAGCTCAGGCTGGGCGAGGCGAGGCTCTCCCCGCTGCCGCTCGCGACCACGACGGCGAAATTCGACCTTCTGCTGTCGCTCGAGGAGGGAGACCAGGGCCTCATGGGCAGCGTGGAGTACGCCACGGATCTCTTCGAGGACGCGACCATCGCGCGTATGATATCCGACCTTCAAACGCTGCTGGAAGCGATCGTGAAGGAGCCCGAGCGCAGCATCGGAGAGCTCTCGCTCGTCACGCCGGAGGAGCGACGACGGCTGCTCTGGGCATGGAACGACACGAAGATCGAGCGTCCGCAGGACCCTTGTGTCCACGAGCTGCTCGAGGCACAGGTCGAGAGGACCCCCGATGCCCTCGCGGTGCAGCTCGGAGGAGAGCAGCTCTCCTATCGGGAGCTGAACCGGCGCGCCAATCGGCTCGCGCACCATCTCCGGTCGCTCGGGGTGGGCCCGGGCGCGCTCGTCGGGCTCTGCGTCGAGCGATCGCCCGCGGCGATGGTGGCGCTCCTCGGCGTCCTCAAGGCGGGCGGGGCCTACGTGCCCATCGATCCGTCCTACCCTGGAGCGCGCATCGCGGCGATGCTCGAGGACGCAACGGCGCCCGTGGTCCTGACCCAGGCGAGCCTCGCCCCGCGCCTGCCGCCGAGCGGCGCCAGCATCGTCTGTCTCGATACCGACGGAGAGCGCTGGTCGCGGGCACCGGAGGACAATCCCGCTCCGATCACGACGCCGGACGAGCTCGCCTACGTGCTCTACACGTCGGGGTCGACCGGCGAGCCCAAGGGGGTCGCGATGCCGCACCGCCCGCTCGCGAACCTGCTCTTCTGGCAGCTCCGCAGCTTCGGGCACCCCGGCGCGGCGAGGACGCTGCAGTTTGCCTCGATGAGCTTCGACGTCTCGTTTCAGGAGATCTTCTCCACGTGGAGCTCGGGCGGCGCGCTCGTCCTGCTGGGGGACGACGATCGCCGCGATCCGTCGCGCTTGCTGCACTGGCTCGACGAGCTCTCCGTGGAGAGGGCGTATCTGCCCCCGGTCATGCTGCAGCAGGTCGCTGAGGCAGCGGCGCGCGAGGGGCGCGCGCCCAGGGCGCTGCGCGAGATCACGACGGCAGGCGAGCAGCTCATCGTCACGCGCGCGATCGCCGATCTGCTGGCCGCCCTGCCGGGCTGCTCGCTTCAGAACCACTACGGCCCCACCGAGGCGCACGTGGTCACGGCCTTCACCCTGCCCGAGCGCCCGGAGCTCGGCCCGGCGCCCATCGGGCGACCGATCGACAACGTGCGGATTCACCTCCTGGACAGGCATCTCGAGCCGGTGCCGATCGGCGTCGCCGGGGAGCTCTACATTGGCGGCGCCTGCCTGGCCCGGGGGTACTGGAGGCGCCCCGAGCTCACGAGGCAGCGGTTCCTCCCCGATCCTCACGGGGGCGAGCCGGGGGCGCGTCTCTACAGGACCGGCGACCTGGCGCGGTACCGGCCCGACGGCAGCATCGAGTTCCTCGGCCGCGTCGATCGCCAAGTGAAGCTCCGGGGCTTCCGGATCGAGCTCGGCGAGATCGATGCGGCGCTGACCCGGCACCCCGACGTGCACGAGGCCGCCGTCGTCCTGCGCGAGGACGCGCCTGGCGACAGGCACCTGGTCGCGTACATGGTGCCGCGCGGCGCCGCAAAGGCGACCGCCGAGGTGCGCAGCCATCTGCAAGGCGAGCTCCCGACATACATGATCCCAGCGGCGTTCGTGTGGCTCGAGGCGATGCCGCTCACCTCCAACGGCAAGCTCGACCGCGGGGCCCTCCCCGCTCCCGGAGCGGCGCAGATCGAGCGCGACGCCCTCCTCGCGCCACGCGATACGCTGGAGCTGGAGCTCGTCAGGATCTGGGAGGAGCTCCTCAACGTGCGGCCCGTGGGCGTTCGCGACGACTTCTTCGCGCTCGGGGGGCATTCCCTCCTGGCAGCGCAGCTGATGGCGCGCATCCACGAGCGGTTCGGACAGGCGTTCCCCCTCTCCACGCTGTTCCAGGGGTCGACCGTGGAAGCGCTCGCACAGCGGCTGCGTGAGCGGGCGCGCCCGCGCCCCTGGGCACCGCTGATCACGATCCAGCCGGCTGGGGTGGGGCGTCCGTTCTTCTGCGTCCACCCGGGAGGTGGCAATGTCCTTTGCTACGCCGACCTCGCCCGCCACCTGGGGGAGGACCGCCCGTTCTACGGCTTTCAGGCCAGGGGTATCGAGGACGACCAGCAACCCCACCACCGGATCGAGGACATGGCTGCGCAGTACGTCGAGGCGCTGCGCGCCGTGCAGCCCGAAGGCCCCTACCTGCTGGGAGGCTGGTCGCTGGGAGGGCACGTGGCCTTCGAGATGGCCCATCAACTCCTGCGAGACGGGCAGCGGGTCGACCTCCTGGCCATCCTCGACTCGTCAGCGTCGGGACCTGCGGCGTCCCCTCCGGAGCCGGCAGAGGACGACGTGCGCATTCTCGTCGAGCTCGCCCGCGGTTTCGAGGTGTCGATCTCGGACGACTACCTCCGAGGGCTCGGGCCGGACGACCAGGTCGGCTATCTCGTGGACTGCATCGTCCGGCAGAGCCTCTTGCCTCCGGGGTTCAGCGTCCTCGAGGCGAGACGCATCGCCAGGCTCGTCAGGGCCAGCGTTCAGGCGCTGGAGCGTTACGCACCGCGCCTCTACCCCGAGCGAATCACGCTGTTCCGGGCCAGCGAACAGCCGGCGCCGCCCGCGCTCGAAGGTGCTCAGCCGGCGCTCCTGGATCCGACCGCGGGTTGGAGGGAGCTCTCGCCGCACCCGGTCGAGGTCCACGAGGTGCCCGGAACCCACCACACCATGGTCAGAGAGCCTCATGTCCGGATCCTCGCGTCGCGGCTCAGGCGATGCCTCCTCGCGGTTGACCCGCTGCCCTCCGGCGTGACTCAGGCAGCCGCCTGATCCGGCCGCGCACGCCGGGATGATGGCGCGGCGCCGCGTGCTCGACTCAGGGCGTGCCCCTCGCGGCCCACGCCGCGCCCGCAAAGCGATCCTTGAACGCACTCAGGCGGTGCAGGCTCGCCATCGTCGCGTCGAGATCGACGCCGAAGTCGATGAGGCACGCGATCTCGTCGACCCCGATCGCGGCGAGCCGCTCGACCGTCCTGGCGCACGTCTCGGGTGTGCCGAAGAGCGCCGCCGTCCGGAAGTAGCGCTCGAATGCCAGGACGATCACCTCCTCCTGCTCCGCCGGGGGGAGCGCCTGGAGTTCCTTCCAGAAAGCGCCCCAGAGCTCGACGGCGCTCCGGAGATAGCTCATGAACGGCCGCTGGACGGCCTGCCGCACCTCCTCCACGCGATCGCCGATGAACGTGTGCATCATCAGCGTCACCTTGCCTGCGGCCGGGTCGTGATCGTGCTCGGCGCGGGCACGGCGGTAGGCCGCGATCTTCGTCGCGAGATCGTCCAACGACTGGAGGATCAGCGCCGTGAGCACGTTGGCGCCGAACGCGCCCGCCTGGACGAACCGCTCCTCGCCGCCCGAGCACGTGATCCAGACGGGCAGATCCGGCTGCTTCGGCTGCGGGTAGAGCCGGACGGAGGCCATCTCGCCCTTGCCGTTCGGGAAGCTGACGCCCTCACCACACCAGAGCGCCTTGACCGTCAGGATGCGGGAGAACAGGAGCGCCACGCGGTCCTCGTAGCTCTCCGGCGCGAGGACGAAGTCGTTCGGATTCCAGCCTGTCGCAAACGCGACGTCCACCCGGCCACCCGAGAGGTTATCCACGACCGACCACTGCTCGGCCACCCGGACCGGGTGGTCCAGCGGCAAGACCACGCTGCCCGCCCGGAGCCGGATCCGACGCGTCACCATCGCGAGCGCGCCGCAGAGGAGGCTCGGGCACGGGTAGAGCCCGCCGAACGCGTGGAAGTGGCGCTCCGGCGCCCAGATCGCCTTGAAGCCACGCGCGTCCGCCAGCTTCGAGGTCTCGAAAAAGAGACGGTATTTGTCGTCCGCGAAGTCTGCTTCGTTCGATGAGAAAAAGAGCAGGCTGAAATCCATGCGGGGCTCCTCGGTTCTCGTCTGGGCGCTCGCTCGTCTATGCGCTCGATTTCTCGGCCGCAGGCGTTCGAGGCAAGCTTACCTAGAGCCCGATCCGGTTCTATGCAATGGCGCCGGGGCGGGCGCTGCGCTGCGCTGCGCTATTCCCACCGAAATAGCTTGACGGACGCGGCGAGCGAGACCGCGCCCCACGTGAGCAACGTCGCGATCTGCGGGAGGACCTCCGACGCGCCCGCCCCTTCCAGCATCACCGCGCGCAGCGCGTCGTTGAGGGGTGTGAGCGGCAGCGCGCGCACGAGCGGCTGGAGGGCGTCGGGGAACCGCGACGAGGAGAAGAACGTCCCCGAGGCGAGGTACATCGGCACGCTCACCAGGTTGATAATGCCGCCGGCCGTCTGCATGTTCTGCGCTCGCGACGCGAGGAGCAGCCCGAGCCCCGCGAACATGAGCGCTCCCGACGCTGCCACCGCCATGAGCAGCGCGAGCGAGCCCCGAATCGGCACGTCGAGCACCAGCGCTCCGAACGCGAGCAACGTAGAGATCTCCAGCCCGAGAAAGCACGCCCGGGACAGGAGGAACGAGAGGAGGAAGTCGCTGCGGCGCATCGGCGTCGCCAGGAAGCGTCTCATCAGCCGCTTCGTGCGCAGCTCGACGACCGCGAAGCCCACGCCCCAGAGCCCGCTCGACATCACAGCGACACCGATGATCCCGGGCACCAAGAAGTCGACGTACCGAGATCCCGGCTCGGTCGTCTTGACTTCCACCGCCTCGACCGGATCGCCGCGCCCTGCCGCGCGCTGGAGCACGTCGTCCGCGAGCATCCGCGCGAGCCGGCTCTCCGGTCGGGTCGGATCGAACTCGTAGACCGGCCGCGCGCCGGGTACGACCACGAGATCGACCTTCCCCGCGCGCAGCGCGGCGCGCGCAGCGCCCGCGTCGAGCGCCTCCGCGGTGACCTCGGAGCTCGCGTCGAGCACGGCGCGAAGCGGCTCGGCCTCGGGCCCTTCTGCCACGGCGACTGCGGCCGGCTGGGGTGGGCCGCTCCGGAAGGCGATCCAGAGCACGGTGGCGACGAGGATCGGGAGGAAGAACGTCCAGAAGACCTGGCTGGGCTCGCGGTAGAACGAGCGCAGGCGGGTGAGCACGAGCTCCCGGAGCGCGGGTCGCTGGACGCTACTCACGAAGCTGCCTGCCGGTGAGGTGGACGAAGACATCGTCCAGCGTTGCGCGCTGCATCGAGAGGCGGGTCAGGCGAGCACCCACGCGCGCGAGGAGGTCGAGCAGCGCCGGAAGCGCGATGTGGGGCGCCTCGACCGCGAGCGAGAACCCGTCGGCGTCCCTGCGCGACATACGCGCGCTCGGGAGCGCGCCGAGCGCCGCGACGTCGACCCCTTCGCTGGGCTCCACGGCGAAACCGATCATCACCTCGCCGCCCAGAGCGGCGATGAGCTCCCTGGGCGTCCCGAGCGCCATCAGCACGCCTCCATCGATGACGCCCACGCGGTCGCAGAGCCGCTCTGCCTCGTCCATGTAATGTGTCGTGAGCATCACGGTGCCGCCGTGCGCGCGGAACTCGAGCACGAGGTCCCAGAGATTCCGGCGAGAATGCGGGTCGAGTCCGGTCGTCGGCTCGTCCAGAAAGAGCAGCTCCGGGTTGCCGACGAGCGCGCAGGCGACGGCTATGCGCTGCTTCTGTCCACCGGAGAGCTGCTCGTACTGCGCGTCCTGCTTGTCCTCGAGCTGGACCGCGCGGATCAGCTCGTTCACCTCGCGTCCCTTGGCGTAGAAGGAGCGGAAGAGCGACAGGATCTCGCGGGCGGTGAGCCGTTCCGGCAAGGAGGTCTGCTGCAGCGTGATCCCGATCCGCTCACGCAACGCGCGCTCATGTGTCGTCCAGCGTCGATGGAGCACCTCGGCGTCGCCGGCCGTCGGCTCGCGCAGGCCCTCCAGGATCTCGATCATCGTGGTTTTCCCCGCGCCGTTCGGTCCGAGGAGCCCGAAGCACTCGCCTGTGTGCACGTCGAGATCGAGGCCGCGCAGGGCGTGCACGTCGCCGTAGCGCTTCGTGAGCCCGCGACAGCGGATGGCGAAGGACATGGGCCAGCGCGCGGCAGAGACCATGCCATGGAGACCATGCCAGAAAGAGCGAGCGTTCCCGATCATTGGCGAACGAGAGAGTGACCGCCGCGGGCACGAACAGATTGGAAAGGTCGGAGCTCATTCGGCTTTCTTCCGAGCCGCCTGCGCCGCGCGCTCCGAGCCGAGGGGACGGGCTGATTCAGCGGTGGGGTGCGGCGAGAGCCGCCTTCCGCCTCCAGGCAGCCGAACTCGACTCGAGAACGCCGGGATTCCGAGCATGCCCGGCATTCGTGGCGACGAGCCGCGGGATGGCGCGACGGGCCGCCGTGCAGCAGCCTCGCGCGCCTGCCACGAACGCGGCCAGCGGTCAGAAGTCACCCTCCTTCACGTAGGGGTAGCTCCACAGGGTCAGCTGCAGCAGGCAGGATTTGACCCACGCCGCGTGCATCCTCTCGACGTCCTCGGCGGGGTGGCCCTTCGTGGCGAGGAACGGCTTCAGGGTGAACGTCACCGGGAAGATGAGCGCGAAGAGGTTACGAAACGGCACCAGGTCGGTCGACGGCGCCCCGTCCGTCTTGTTCTTCTTGATGCGGTGGTGGCGGAGGCCGATCTCGTGCTGGTAGTCGAGCCACTTCTGGTCGTACTCCGCGCGGGCCGTGTCGAGGATCCACTGGCCGAAGCGCTTGCGGACCCCGCCGAGGTAGTCGCCGAGCGGCTTGCCGTCGGCCTTGCCGGTGAAGGACGCGAGGAGGTGCGGGTTCGCGCCGACGAAGCCGTACCAGACGTCGAGGATCGGCTCGACCTGATCCTTCACGATGTCGTGCGAGAGGCGCAGGTACTTCACGTCCTCTTCCCCGAAGAGGGCGCTCTTCTTCATGTCCTCGAAGTCGGCTGGCGAGACCGGGGACTTCGCGACGGCGCCTGTTCCAAGCGTGTATCCATGGATGGTCATGATCGTCTACTCCTTCCGTGGGCGCGTGCGCGTGCGCGTCTCATGTCTGCACGTCTGCACGTCTGCACGTCTGCACGTCTGCACGTCTGCACGTCTGCACGTCTGCACGTCTGCACGTCTGCACGTCTGCACGTCTGCACGTCTGCACGTCTCCCGTCTCCCGTCTTGCCTCTTCCCTCTTCCGTGCACGTCCTTCGTGCGCGTGCGCGTGCGCGATTGCCCGGATTTAGCGCGCACGCGCACGCGAGAGGGAAGACGGGAGACGGGAGACGAGAGACGAGAGACGGGAGACGAGAGACACGCAGCGGGAGACGAACACGCGCCCGCGCGATAAAAAAAACGTCTACATCAAACCCGAGCAAAAACCGCTCTAGAGTGGTTTTCGCCCGCCTCTGGCACATGCGTTCCAGAGCGGCGGTCACCCGCACAGGAGACGGGTCCAGCTCGGCCTTTTCGGCGCGGAAGCGCACTTCAGTGCGCTGAGCACCGAAAGCGTCGAGATGGGCCCGTCTCCGAAGCGGGTGACCGCCGCTCTATTCAGGCTGAACGAAGCGCCGCCACGGGTCTTCGCGCTGCTGCTCTTCAGCCAGCTCGTGTTCACCGCAATCGATCCTCAAGTGTCGACCCGCCATCGGCGCGTCGACGAAAGCACAGTGGTGGGGCAGCGCCCCTTGATGAGCGTTCGGCCGGAAGTACTTGCAGGTCACGCACATACGGCTCACCGGGATATGCCCGCCGATCTGCAAGGAACGGATGATCTTCACGACCCCAGCCAGGAACGCCTCCTGCTCCGACGCCGAGAGCGCGCTCACCGCGGACACGATGGCGTCGGGCAATGTCGTCACCTTCTCCGCGAGCGCTCGCCCCTGGGGCGTGAGCTCGATCAGGCTCGCTCGCGGGTGGCGCGGGTCGGGGCGCTTGACGACAGCGCCCTTGTCGACGAGCGCTCGGACCGACTCGCTGATGGTCGCCAGGGTGACGCCCAGGCGCTGCGAGAGCTCGCTCCCGCTCAGCGGCCCCTCGAGCGAGAGCGTCGCGAGGATTTGCCCCTGCGTGGGCGACAGGCCCTCGTGGCTCGCCTGCTCCCACGCCTGCAGCTTCATCGCGAGCCCCAGCTTTCGAAGCCCTACCGCGATGCGCCGATCGATCGGCTCCGAGTTCTCCTCGAAGAAGAGCGGGAGCGAGCGACCCATGACCCTCATCTAACTTAGGAGTCCTAAGTTGTCAAGCGAGGCGTGCGGTGCTCCGCGCCGGGGTCCCCCCGAGGGAGCGCGCGGCGGGCGACGCCCCCCAGGCGTCAGGTCGCAGGCACAGCGCGAGGTCGAAGCGCCACGGTGAACGTTCTGGACCCATCGGCATTTCGGTTCTGGTGCCTCCCACGGGTCCAGTTCGGCGCTATCTCCACGGACGCGCACGTCGGTCGCTGCGCGAACGGAGAAACCATGAACGAGAATCTTCACGCGGCGCCTCTCGACGAGACGCCCAGAGCACGGACGAACATCCTCCGCGCCTTGCCCATCGCGCTGGCGCTGCTCTGCGGCGCTTGCAGCAAGGAGCTGGGCGATGGTCCCTGGGCGGGCGCGGCGGGCGGTCCGACCCACCCGACCGGCTCGACGCGCGCCGGCGCGGCCCTCCAATTTGCTTCCGCGGAGCCAGGCGTGGTGCAGCGGGTTCAGCAGCCCTCGCGCTCGCGGTAGCGACATCGGACGCGCAGCTCGGATGAACACCCCCCTCCAGGAACACGCCAGAGCAGCCGGGCCCGCCCCGGACCGCCGTCCTTTCATCGCCTGGTGCCTCGCGGTCCTCGCCGGCACCGCGGCGCTCTTCTCCTTGATCCATCGGTACGCCGCCGACTACCCCCTCGCCCTCGACATCACGAAGGGGGCGATCGCGTCCTCCGCCGCGCTGGCCCTCCTCTACGAGGCGCGTCGCGGACGGCAGCGCCGGCCGATCGCCGAGCGGTGGAAGAAGCGCGCCGCCTTCGCGTTCTCGGCCGTGGCGGTCGTCGCCTACTTCGACGGCTTTCGCTTCGCCTACCCCTCCTTCTACCACCGATGGGAGCACTATCATTACTACCTCGGGGCCAAGTACTTCCCCGAGATGGCCTACGACGACCTCTACAAGTGCACGGTCATCGCGCAGGACGCGCTCGGGGTCGTCACGCATACGGACGAGCGCACCGGTCAGCTCATCACGCTCGACATGAGCGCGGAGGTGCGCGAGCCGGACAAGAAGATCCGGAACCTCGGCGTGGATAACCTCTTGATCCCCGTGGGCGCGCTCCTGGAGCACCCCGAGGCCTGCAAGGCGCGCTTCTCTCCCGAGCGCTGGGAGGCCTTCAAGGCGGACGTGCGGTTCTTCCGGACCGCCTCGGAGAAGGGCTACTGGGAGGACATGGCGAAGGACCACGGCTACAACCCGCCGCCGGTCTGGACGATCATGGGGCGCATCCTGGCCGAGCTTCATCCGGCCACGACAGGCTACCTCCAGCTCCTCGCCAGCTTCGATATCGCCTATCTGGTCGGGGTGTTCGCCGCCCTCGCCTGGGCCTTCGGGTGGCGCGTCTGCGCGGTGGCGGTGATCTTCTGGGGGTGCCAGTCGCCGGCGCCGTTCTTCTGGACGGGCGGCGGCTTCCTCCGGAATGACTGGCTCTTCTTCCTCGTCCTCTCGGCCTGCCTGGTGCGCAAGAGGTACTTCAAGCTCGCCGGCGCGAGCATGGTCTACGCGGGCCTGCTCCGCATCTTCCCGGGCATCGCCGTCATCGGGTGGCTCGCCGTCGCGGGGAGCTACCTCCTCCGGCACAAGCGCATGGCGCCGTCCCACGTGCAGGTGCTCATCGGCGGCGTCCTGGCCGCGGCCGTGCTGATCCCCGTGAGCGTCGCGGTCGCTGGCAAGGACTCGTATCGGCAATTTTACGAGCACACGCTCAAGGTGCACGACCAGACCCCGGTGACGAACCACATGGGCCTGCGGGTCCTCGTGGCCCACAGGTTCGGAACAGGGGTCGAGTCCGGCAGGATGAAGTACACGAAGGACGTTACGCTCGCCGATCCCTTCGAGGTGTGGAAGCGGATGCGCAGCGAGCGTTATGCGAAGCACCGAAGCGTCGCCTACGGCATCATCGCCGCGAGCTTCGCGCTCTTCGCCTACGCAGCTCGGCGGGTACGCTCGCTCTGGGTGGGGGAGTGCCTGGCGCAGATTTTCATCATCCTGCTGTCGCAGATCACCTGCTATTACTATGTGTTCATGCTCTTGAGCGCCCCGCTCACCCGAGTGAGGCGGCGCCTCGAGATTCCCCTCCTCGGCCTGGCGGCGCTCAGCCAAGGCATCTGGAGGTGGAGCTCCTGGAACGACGACAGGTACACGGTGCTCACCGTGGCGATGCTCGCGTTCTGCTATTTCCTGCTGTACACGTTCGCGAGAAGGCGCCACGGGGAACGCGCGCGCGCCGCTTCCCGCGCGCCCGGAGATGTAGTACTCGGAAGCCATGGACATGGCACATCTCGCATCCGTCCTCTTGCCGGTGTGCACGAGCTTCCGGTACGCGGTCGCGCTCGCTCCTGGGGCGCCGGCGGACTACGAGGTCGCCGCCGAGCTCTGCGTGCCGCAGGACAGCCCGCGGGACACGGTGCTGCTCACCGTGCACGGCACCACGTACTCGAGCGTGTACTGGGATTTCCCGTACCAGCCGGAGCGCTACTCGTTCGTGCGCTACGCCAACGCGGCGGGCTACGCCACGCTGAACTTCGACCGCATCGGCACCGGAGACAGCGACCGACCGCCCTCCCTTCAGGTCACGCCGACCGCGCAGGCTTACGTCCATCACCAGCTCGCGGAGGCGCTCCGGAGCGGCGAGCTCGGGCGCGCATGGAGCCGGGTGGTGCTCGTCGGCCACTCGCTGGGATCCATCATTTCGGTCCAGCAGGCCGCGACGTACCACGACGTGGACGGCGTGGTGGTCACGGGGTTCTTGCACACCTACGGCCCGGGCTTGCCGCAGCTGCTCCTGAACGTCCATCCGGCCGCGATCGACCCGAGCTTCGCGGGCGCCGGCCTCGACCTCGGCTATTTGACGACGCGTCCGGGCACCCGCGGCTCGCTCTTTTATTACCGCCCGAACGCGGATCCGGCGGTGATCGCCCTGGACGAAGCGACCAAGGGGCTCGGCACGTCCGGCGAGCTCGCCGAGTTCGCGCTGGTCAACACCGCGCTCACGAGCCTCCAGGTCGACGCGCCGGTGCTCACCGTCGTGGGGCGGCACGACACGGTATTCTGCGGGATCGCGCCGTGCGGCACCCTGCTCAGCGGGACCACGCTGGAGCCGGCCGCCTACGCGCCGGCCGCGGAGCTCGAGATCGTCGTCGTGCCCAACGCGGGGCACGATCTGAACCTCCAGATCAACGCGCCCACGGCGTACGCGGCGATCCGCGGATGGCTGGACGAGCGCTTTCCGCCCCTCGGGAACTAGGGTTCTCGCCCTCTCTACCGCCGCGCCTGCCGCAGCCGCCGCCTCCGCCGATTCTTCCGCCGCGCATCCCTTGTCGTTGCACCGGCACGCGGCCGTGCAGCGCGGTGCCTTGCGCCCGCGGCACCACGCGCGAACGAGCCGCATCAGCGCTCGTTGAGGACGTCGTCGAGCGTGGGCGCGGTGAGCACGCGATCGGTCCAGCCCTCGATCTGCCCGGCATCCGCTGCGCGGATGCGCGCCTCGATCGACTCTGGCAGCTCGCCGAAGCGCTGCCGGAGCAGCCTCAGCAACGTGCTGCGCTGCCCCTCGAGCCGGCCTTCTCGCTCGCCCGCCAGGCGCCCCTGCTCGTGAAGGTAATCTGCGACGGTCACCATCTCCTCCTTGAACTCCGGTCCCGCCGCCGCGAGCAGCCTCGAACAGCACGTAGAGGGACAGCGACGGTTGTTTCAGCCTGGCGGTGAAGAGCAGGTCGCTGTGGCTCGCCGCGAGCGCTTCGTCGATGAAGCTGCCGGGCTGCAGCTCCAGCGATCCGAAGTCGATGCGGGCCGCCAACGCCGCCGGGAGCGCCCGCCTCAGCGCCCCGGCCGCGTGCGCCGGCTGGCCGAACGTCCACTTGAACAAGGCGTCATGGGGGGTGGGCGTCATCGGGTCTCGCTTCCCCCGCCGGCGCGAACCCTGGCGGCGAGCTCGCCGAGCTCGCGCATCGCCCGCTCGTCACGGCCGATGCCGATCGCGTAGGCCCGGAGCTCCGCGTTCTCGAGGAAGGCTCGGCAGACCTGCGATGCGTGCAGCTCGTCCATGCGCAGGCTGACGAGCGCGACCCGCCACGCGATGGCCTCCGCCTCGCTCTCCGCGAGGATCCCCTCCCACGCGTCCTCGGTGAGCACCGGGGGTTGCTCGGCCAGCATCCGCACGAGCAGACGCTTCCCCTGCGCCGCGTCGTCAAGGACCTCCGCCATCTTCGGATTCCCGTCACGCAGGCGCACGAGCGCCGTCATCACGCGCCACGCCATCGCCTGCACCCAGGTCCGCTGGTACGGGCTCATCGCGTCCGCGGAGCGGAGCACCGCGAGCGCGTCCGTGTCATCGACGGCAAAGTCGCTCGACTCCGCAGCGAGGGTCTTCAGGAGGTCCACGTTCTCGCGGAGCTGCGCCTCGAGCTTCGCACTCTTCTCGCGCAGCTGCTCCGCGAGCGCGGGACCTCGGTCGCCGAAGACCGCGGAGAGGTCGGCGGCGAGCGCGGCTGGCTCGACGGGGATGCGGAGGCGCCGTCCCATCGCCATCGTCTCGAAGAAGTAAAAACCCAGCAGCGACGCAAGGGTGTGCGGCGCCCCCGGCGGCGTGCACGACGCGGCGAGCGCCTCGCGCGCAGGAGGCGGCACCGCGACCCACGTCCACGCGAGGATCGCGACGAAATCCTCCGGGGAGAAGCGCGGGCCCTCGATTCGTGTCACGAGATCGGCGGATGCCGCGCAATTACGGCGAGGCAAGCATTCTCATTTCTCAATCGTGCTTCACACACGCACCTGTGCTGCTGGTCAACCGGTTCAGATCGCCTCGGTGCAGATTACGGGGACTCGACCGGGTTGACCTGGGATTACGCTGCACGGGCGCTTTCCTCGCCGCGCCTGGGAACGGTCCCGCCCTGCATCGCTCCGGGGCTGGCCCCCCGAACCGCTCCGGTCCAGGTCTAGGCACGCGCGCCTCAGGGGATGACGGCGAGCGTGCTCTTCCCGGACCTGACCGGGGTCGGGCTGGAGCTCTGGGCGAAGCTTCGCGACGAGCTCGAGGTCGGATTGCAGGACCGGCGGCGCCAGCGCGCGGGCTGAGCCATCATCGCTGCCGGCCCGCCCTCATCCCTCGATCAGCCACGTCGCCGCGAAGTCGGCCGGCCGCAGCACCACCCCGCCGCCGAGCTCGTCGACCACGCGCACCCCCGCCGGATGGAACCCGATCGCCACCAGCCCGGGCGCCCCCTCGGCCTGCGCGTGGTACCGCTTCCAGATCGGCACGCCCGCGCCGTGCCGCCGCAGCACCTCGCGCTCGGTCACGAGCCACGGCACGCCCCCCTCGTCGAGGCCCATGGCCATCGGTCGGCCGTTCCGCTCCGACGCTTCGACCGCGGCGCCGCTCTGGTCGAAGCGCAGCCTCGGGTCTGAATTTCATTTCTCCCGCGAGGCTCCCGGCAGCCTCACCCCTTCGCCTTGCCGTTCGCGTCCCACTCCGCCCAGAAGCGCTCCAGGCCGAGGTCCTTCAGCGCCCGGTTCAGGAAGCGACGATCGGTCCAGGGCTCGACGTCGAAGGTGCTCCGGATCAGGCCGAACTTCTTCGAGTCGGCGACCGCCGACTTGTACCGGGCGATGACGTACTCGTCGAGCAGCGGGCTCGCGTTCTGCTTCATGTCCTCGCCCTGCTGCGCTTCCTTGTAGTTCGCGTAGGGCGTGCCCGACTTCGACCACAGCTGGAACACCTGGTTGCGGTTCTTCTCGTCCGCGACCCACGCCGACGACTTCACCGCCAGCGTGAGGATGCGCTGCACGATCTCGGGGTGCTCGTTGATGAAGTCCTCCCGCGCGATGATGCCCGAATTGCTCGGGTAGGTCGGCGAGTCGCCCTTCGTCGTGTAGACGATCTTCGCGATGCCCTGATCGCGCAGCGAAAGAAAATCCGTGCCGCCGAACGCCGCGTCGATGTCCTTCGTGGCCAGCGCCGCCTTCGACGTGGACGTGTCCATGTTGATGGAGCGAATGTCCTTCTCGGTCAGCCCATGACCCTCGAGGATCCGGTTCGCGGACAGCTGCGTCGCCGTGCCCTTGGCGAAAGCCACCTTCTTGCCGCGCAGATCCTTGACCCCGTTGATCGGCGAGTCGGAGGGCACCACCAGGTAAGCGTGGCCGCGCCGGCTGGCGCTGCCCAGGAGCCGCGTCTTGAGGCCGCTCGCCCGACCCACCACCGAGGGCAGGTGGCCGTGCGTCCAGATGTCGAGCAGGTTGTTCGCCACCGCCTCGTTCACGGCCGGACCGGCGCCGCGGAAGAAGTTCCACTTCACCTCGATGCCGTCCTTCTTGAACTCCTCGACGAGGCTCCCCTGAAGGTGCAAGAGGGAGAAGAAGCTGCCCCCCGTGACGGGGCGATTGCCCACGCCCACGCCCGGCACGCCGACGCGGATCACACTGGGCCCAGCAGCACGGGCCCTGCCTGCGAGGAGCGCTCCGGACACCGCCGCCGCAGCGCCCCCCAAGAACTGACGTCTATCCATGGCGCGCCGATGTGCACCGGACATGCCATTCGCTGAGCACCCCCCAAATCAGCGCTCCGGCGCGCCACGCTGCTTCCAGGGGAGCACCCGATCCGCAACGATGCTGGCGGGCAGTCCATCCCGCAGGCCGACCGGGGAGCCGCGCCCGGCGGCGCGCGCCCCGCTCGCGGCTCGCCGCCGGTCCGGGCGTCGCGGCCTCAGCCGCCGAGCCCCCCCGGCCGCGCGCTCGCGAAGACGGCGACGTTCCGCGGCGTCACCTCGGGGTCGAAGACGATCGCCGCCTCGACCTCGTGCCCCTGCTCGCCGAGGGCCATCGCGCGGTCGAGCGAGACCGCGACCTCCGTGAGGCGGGCCAGGAGAGCGCGCGGCAGCGTGAGCCGGCGCATCCGGCCGAACGCCGCGCGCGCCGCGCGCTCGCGCTCGCGGAGCTCGGCCTCGGTCGCCGGCGGGAGGCCCCGCAGCGCGAGCGCCCGCGCCGCGAGCTCGCGCAGCCCGCCGTGCGCGCGCCGGCGGTTGATCCCGCGCATCTCCTCGCCGAGGGCGACGTCGAGCCCGCGGCCGCGGAGCAGCGAGAGCAGCGCGTGCCGCCGCTCGCGCGCCGCGAGCTCCTCGTCCAGGCTGGCCTCGACCCCCGCGCGCCGCGCCGTGAGGTTGGTGAGGCCCAGCGCCTCGCGCCGGAGGACGAGCCCCGCCGCCCTCGCCGCCGCCGACAGCGGGGCGCGCGCCGGCGCGCCGATCTTCTGCAAGCAGCACGAGACGAGCGCGAGGTCGCAGCGCGCCGCCGCCGCCGCGGTCACCATGCGATCGCCGAGCTCCCCGCACGCGTGCAGGCCGACCGGCAGGTCGTCCGGCGCGAACGCGAGCGCCTCCTGGAAGGCGTCGAACGCGACGAAGCGGGCCCGGCCCCCGGCGGCCAGCGCCGAGGCCGTCGCGACGCGGTCGGGCTCGCGCTCGAGGCCGATCGCGTCGCGGTCGAAGCGCGCGGCGGCGAGGCGGGTGAAGTGCCCGTGCCCCGCGCCCACGTCGACGAGGCGGCGGGCGCGGGCGGCCATCGGCGCCACCGCGCCGAGCAGCGCCTCGAGCTGGAGCCGCTTGCGCGCCGGCACCGCCCGGAGCTCGTCCAGCGACGCCGGCGGGAGCGGCTGGACCGCCGCGGCAGCCTCGCGGCCTCGTCCGCGGCGCACGCCAGGGCCGCGAGGCTCGCCGGCGCGCCGCCGAGCCCGTCGATGCACGCCGCGAGCCCCTCGCCCTCGCAGCGGGCGAGCTCGGCGTCCGTGAGCGAGAGGAGGAAGCCCGTCCAGCCCCGCGCCTCGCACCAGGCCGGCGGCGCGCCCTCGTCGACGCGCGCCTCGACGATGTCGAGCGCCGGCACCAGCACCTCGAGGGCGCGCGCGAGGCGCTGGGCGACGGTGGGCGGCCTGGGCGGCGGGGGCATGCGCGAACCGGAGCGGGGCGAGCAGTACCGGATCCGCGCGGCGCGAGGAAGGCGCCTCTCGCGGGCGCCGCCGGGACGGCGGGGGGGGCTTGCGGCCGGGCACCCCCGCGCCATCAGACGCGCATGGAGAAGCAGAACAAGCAGGGCGCAGCGGGCACGGACCAGCGGCAACAGCACGTCGATGAGCGCACGCAGCGGCGCGCCGGCGAGGCGCACCACGGCGGCAAGAGCTCGCAGGAGAGCGCGGAGGCGTACCAGAAGGGCGACAACCCCGGCGGGACGCACCAGGGCGGCGACACCGAGGGCGCCGTGGGCGCGACGCACGGCCACGGCGACTTCGGCGGCAAGGGCGCGACCGGCGGCGACGAGGGCGAGGGCAGGCCGAACCCCTACGAGGAGGTCGGCGTGAAGAAGGGGCGGGACTGACCCCGCCTGGCCCAGCGCGCGGCCGGAGCCATCCGGCGGGCGCGGTCTCCTGCGCGGCGGCGCATGGTAGCGTGAGGGCGCCATGCGCTTGCTCGCCTTCGCGTCTCTCTCCCTCTGGACGTGCGGTTGCGCTCCAGCCCTCTCCACGTTCCAGCCGGCCCACGTGGCCGACAAGGGCCATGTCCAGGCCGAGCTCGGGCTCGACGTCTCGATTCCGACCGGCACCATCGCCTCGCTCATCGACGCCGGCGTCGTGCTGGCGGACGTCGCGGAGTCCCGGGAGCTGTCCGAGCGCGAGCGGCAGACGCTCTTCGAGGCGGGCGGCGCGCTCACGCTGAACCCGCCCTCGGCGACGCCGCACCTCGGGATCGGCTACACCGCGCTCGACCGCTGGGAGCTCAACCTCCGCTATACCGGCAGCGCGCTTCGCCTGGGCACCCGCTACCAGCTCCTGAAGCGCGACAAGGACGGCGTCGACCTGACGGCCGGCGTCGGCGTCGGGCGCTACCTATTCGGGCTTCCTGTCGTGAGCGTCCTCGGCATCGTCGAGCTCGAGGACTTCACCCGGTGGCAGATCGATCTGCCGATCCAGGTCGGGACGGCGGGCACGTGGTACCGGGTCTGGGGCGGCCCTCGCCTCATGCTCACGACGTTCGACGCCGGCCTCACCATGAACCTGCCCGCCGTCACCGGATACCCGGGCGAGCTCGAGATCGCCGCGCTCTCCGGCGTCGGGCTCTACGTGGGCGGTCAGGCCGGCGTCGCGTTCGGCTACAAGCACGTGTTCCTGGGCGTCGAGCTCACGCTCGCGGAGATCTTCACGGGCGGCGAGCTCTCCGTGCTGGGGAAGCGGGCGGCCGCGGTGGATCTCGATAGCTTCATCGTCTACCCGACGGTGGGGCTGATGGTCGAGTTCTAGAGCGGATTTCTGCTGAACTGGCGCACTGTCCTCCAGGAAGCCCGCGCTCCTGGGTAGTGGCCCGCGACGAGCGCGGTGCGCGCGAGCGCCGTATCGACCAAAGACAGAACGAGCACGCCCCGGCGAGCGCGCCGCGTCCGGGGGATGAGCGCCGCTCTGCGCAGCGCACGTCTCCAACGCTCGCGGGACGAGAAATGAGCCCACAACGAACCTGCCGCCGAACGCGGCAACAACACCAAATCTTCCTTGCATGAACCGCCATGTACGAGCATCCATTCGCGGGAGGATGTATCAATATGAAGATTCGCTGTCTAAGCAGGATTTCCACCCGCGCTTGCGTGCTGTACATGTCCCTCGCCGCAGGGTGCGCCACCGTCGATGAGCCGGAACGTCAGACCGGTGCAGCGCGGACGGCGTTCAGCTCGCACCACCACGGCACACACGAGCAGCGCAGCGATCGACTCAACCCCTTTCCCTTCGACGACGGCAGGGGCCGCCGCCCCTCGGCCCCGCGCAGCAGGCCGGCGCGGCGGCCCCTGGCCGAGCGCAGCGCGCTGCGCGAGGGCGTCACGTCCTCGCCGGCCACCACGCGGGCGCTCGTGCTTTATGACCAGGCCGGCGATTGGGCGTGGCTCGGTCAGTTCTACGCCGTCGCCGCGGGCAACCTCGCGAGCCACTTCGGCGGCTGGGATCCGATGCCCGTGTCGAGCTACCAGGCAGGCGACATGAACGCCTATTCGGCGGTGATCTACGTGGGGTCGACCTACGACGAGCCGCTCCCCAGCGCGTTCCTCGACGACGTCCTCCTGGAAAAGACGCCCGTCGTGTGGCTCAACCACAACATCTGGCAGCTCTCGAGCCGCGTCGCCGACTTCCCGGCGAGGTATGGCTTCCAGCCGTGGACCTTCGAGACCGCGTCCGTCGGCGAGGTGCTCTACAAGGGGTCGCGCCTCACGCGGTACACGATGAACGGCGCCGGCATCATGACGTACAGCGGCGAATTCGGCGCGCAGGTGAGCGTCCTCGCGCAGGCGGTTCGCTCGGACGGCGTCACCTTCCCGTGGGCGCTCCGCTCGAAGAACTTGACCTACATCGGCGAGATTCCGTTCAGCTATATCTCCGAGACGGATCGCTACCTCGTCTTCTGCGATCTTCTGTTCGACGCCCTCGCTCCGACCACGCCGGAGCGTCACCGCGCGCTCGTCCGCATCGAGGACGTGGACCCGGCCGAGGAGCCCCAGAAGCTCATCGCCATCGCAAACTACCTGTGGAGCGAGCGCGTCCCCTTCAGCATCGCCACCATCCCGATGTACGTCGATGCGGTCGGCGCCTACTCCGGCGGCGTGCCGGAGACGATGCGGCTGCGCGACGAAAACGCGGTGGTGAAGGCCCTGAAGCACATGATCGCACGAGGAGGAGAGCTCGTGATGCACGGCTACACCCACCAGTATGGGGCGCGCCCGAACCCCTACTCGGGCGTGAGCGCCGACGATTTCGAGTTCTGGCTCAGCCATGTCGACGCCGACGATTACGTGATCTATGACGGCCCCGTCCCCGAGGACTCGGCGAGCTGGGCCCTCGGCCGCATCGAGGAGTCGTACGCGGAGCTCAGCGCCGCCGGTCTGCCCGCGCCGACCATCTTCGAATATCCGCATTATGCCGGCTCCGCCGTCGACTCGCGGGCCATCGCCCAGCGGTTCCCCACGGCGTACCACCGGGGGCTGTACTTCGGAGGCGCCCTCGGGGGCGGGGCGGACGATCACAGCCGCATGCTCGGCCAGTTCTTCCCCTACCTCGTCCGCGACACCTACGGCTGGCAGGTCATCCCCGAGAACCTGGGCTCCTACGAGCCCGAGCCCTACAACCACCATCCGGCGAGGCTCCCGGCAGACCTCATCGCGAGCGCGCGCGCCAACCTCGTCGTCCGCGACGGCGTGGCGAGCTTCTACTTCCACCCCTTCCTGGAGCTCGACGCGCTCCGGGAGATCGTGCAGGGGATCAAGGCCGCCGGGTATACCTTCGTGAGCCCGCGGGATCTCTGATTCAGCGAACAGCGCCGCCGCTCCCTCGCTCGCGGCACCACGCCGCATAGCCGTCGAAGAGGCGAGCGGCGGCGGGGCCGCGCTCGGGGTTCATGTAATCGAGCACGGAGAAGGCCACGAGCCGCGCCCCGGCGGCTCGCTCGAGCGCGGTGCTCCGGAGGACCGTGGCGAGCTCCGCCGGCACGGCCTCGAACGGCAGGTCGTCGCGCGGCGGCCCGTGGACCTGACGGAACAGCTCGACCGTGGACCACAGCTCGACGCCGCGCGCGCGGGTCACCGGGCGCAGGGCCGCCAGCATGCGGCTCGCCGCCTCGGCGCTCCCGTGACCGCTGCCGACTCCATCCTGCAGCATGAGCACGTCGACCGGGCGATCCGAGAGGAGCTCCCCCCACCACCGCGCGTGCTCCTCGGGGCCGAGCGTCCCCGTGAAGAACGGCGATATCGCGACAGGGCGGCCCGGGCTCAGCCGGCGGAGCTCGCGCGCCGCGCGGGAGAGGAAGCGCCGGATGCTGCGGGCGCGCTCCGCCGAGGACCACGTCGCGTCGTCGATCTCCTGCGGCAAATACCAGCCCGCGCACGCGGGCGCCGCGGCGCACGTCCGCGCGAGGCCCGCGGCCGCGTCCGGCCGATCGAGCGGCGGCGGCAGGGCGCTATCGACGGCGAACCCCTTCGGCCAGCGTGGATCCAGGTAGAGGCCCAACAGCACGCGCATCCCGAGGGGCTCCGCCGCCCGCAGGAGCGCGCGCACCGGCTCCTTCCCCGGCAATCGGCCGTCGAAGGGGCCAAGCTCGTCGCCGCTGTACTGGAGCACGATGCTCGTGACGCCGAGCGGCTGGAGCTGGACGAGCGCGCGCGTCCACTCGGCGACACCGTAGCCGAGCTCCCGCTCGCTGATCTGGATGAACGTCGACTCGAACCCCCCGGGGCAGGCGCGCTGAGGATGGCGCGCCCACGCCCCGTTGCACGAGGACGTCAGGCTCAGGCAGACGCCTATCGCCGCCGTCCGGGAGAAGATCGTCAGGCTTTTGCTCAGAGCAGATTCCACGGTTGCGCCGCGGGGCTGCTGGCGGTGCGCCCGCGCCGCTTTTCGCGCGGCGCCGCGTCGAGCCCCGACATCGTCTCGAGGAGCTCGGCGATGCGCCACGCGGCCGCCCCATCTCCGTATGGATTGATGCCGCTGGCCATCGCCCGATAGCGCTCGGTCTGCGTCAGGAGCGCCATGGTCTCCTCGTAGATGCGCTCCTCGGCCGTCCCGACCAGGCGCGCCACGCCCGCCTCGATGCCCTCCGGGCGCTCCGTGACGTCCCGCATGACGAGCAGCGGCTTGGCGAACGTCGGCGCCTCTTCCTGCACACCTCCGGAGTCCGTCATCACGAGGTGCGCGCGATCCATGAGAGAGACGAACTGCACGTAAGAAACGGGCTCGAGCAGGGCGATGCGCTCGTGATGCCCGAGCATGTTGCGGACGGGGCCGGCGACGTTGGGGTTCATGTGCACCGGATAGACGATGCAGGCGTCCGGCACGTCGCGGGCGACGCGGAGCAGGGCCCGGCAGATGCCCTTGAGCGCGTCCCCGAAGCTCTCCCGCCTGTGCGCCGTCACCAGGATCATCCTCCGTCCGGCGAGCCGCTCCGGCGAGAAACCAGGTATCTCGGGAGGGCTCCGGCGCACGAGCTCTCGCGTGGCGAGCAAGGCGTCCACGACCGTATTGCCGGTGTTGAACACCCTGTCCGGGTCGAACCCCTCGCGGAGCAAGAGCTGGCGCGCGGGCTCGGTCGGCGCGAAGAGCACGTCCGACAGCTGATCGATCATCCTGCGGTTGATCTCCTCGGGGAACGGCGCGTAGCGCTCTCCCGAGCGGAGCCCCGCCTCGACGTGCGCGACGGGCAGCTTCCCGTAGAAGCCCGCGAGCGCGGCGGCGAACGCCGTCGTCGTGTCCCCCTGAACGACCACCCACGCTGGACGGCGCTCCTGCAAGACATGCCGGAGGCGCTCGAGCGCCCGCGTGGTGATGTCGTGCAGCGTCTGCTTCGGGCTCATGATGCCGAGATCGATGTCGGGCCGCAGGCCGAACGTGCCCAGGGCCTGATCCAGCATCTGCCGGTGCTGACCGGTCGAGATGACGAGCGGCTCGAACGCCCCGCTCCGCGACAGCCGCTTCACGAGCGGCGCGAGCTTGATGGCCTCCGGGCGTGTGCCCACGACGATCGCAACACTTCGCCTATCCATGTTTCCCCCCCTATGACAATGTCACCCTCGCCGCCTCCACGCGCGGGGCGTCGGGCCCCGCGCTCCTGGAGCAGCGCTTCGATCTTCATCGCTTCATGGCCGCCGCCTCGAGGCGCGCGGCCGTGAGTCTCCGTCACCGCGCGTCGTCGAGCTGGCCCGGACCGAGCGCCTGCTCCTTGAGGACGAGCGGCTCGCGCTCGGGCTGCCGCGCCCGGAGCGCGTCGGGGCACGGGAAGACGTGGGCCGTCTTGAGCCACCGGAGCGGCTTTCCGGTGATCCGGTGGTCGACGTACTGCACGACGGCGCGGCCCATCGCCGCGACGCTGATCAGGTTGCCGACCGCCATCCGCGGGAAGCTGAGCAGCGCGTGCCCCGCGCCGTACAACCGGAAGACGAGCCAGCCCTTCATCCACGCGCGCCAGACGAGCATGGCCAGGTTGAACCACAGGATCCACTGCAGCGCCGAGCCCTCCGGGCAGATCTGGGCGAAGCTCCACGACGCCGCCGTCGCGAGCGCGAGGCTGCTGCGGACCGCCGCGTACGCGGCGAGCGCGTAGGCGAGCACGAGCAGGAGGTTCGTCACGAGCGCCTTGCGATCGCGGAACAGGCAATACAGGACCGGGAGCGACCCTCTCCAGCCGAGCTGCTCCCACGTCTGCAGCGTGATACCGAGGATCCAGCGCGAGCGCTGGCGGATCGAGGCGCTGAACCCGTCCGGGAAGAACTCCCGCGTGGCGATGTACTCTTCCCGTCCCGCCGCGGCGGGATCGTTGCCCGCGACGGTGCGGCACGCGAAGCACACCTTCTTGCCGGCCAGCCGGAACTTGAGGCCGAGCTCGTAGTCCTCGGTGACGCTCTCCGTGTTGAACGCCCGCTGCGCGTGGGAGACCGCGATGTCCTCGAAGGCATCCCGGGCGAAGGCGCTGCCCACCCCGGCCGAAGGCACGAGGCCGCCGATCGCCTGGCGGACGAGCATCTCCTTCAGGTGGTGCTCCGCGAACTCGTCGATGTACGTGCCCGAGACGAGCGCGCGCCGCGGGATGCGGAGGGAGAAGACGGGCGTCTGCACGAAGTCGTAGCCCGGGATCAAGAGCGAGTAGAGCCTCAGCGACATCGGATGGATCAGATCCTCCGCGTCGTGCATGAGGAGGATGTCGAACCGCCGTCCGCGGCGCTGCTCCTCGAGGATGACGCCCTGATACACCCAGTTGAGGCAATCTGCCTTCGACGTCGGGCCGTCGTGGGGCACCACGACCTTGTGGATGTTCGGCGCCCGCCGCACGACGGCGTCGACCCGCGCCTGGGTCTCGGGATCGTTGCTGTAGGTCCCGCAGAAGATATGATAGCTGTCTCGGTCGTAATCGAGCGTCGACAGGTTGTGGTCGAGCATCTCCTCGATCACCTCCGCCTCGTGCCACGCCGGGACGAGGATGGCGACGCGCTTCTGCTCGACGGACCGGAGCGCCTCGATGGGCACGGCCCGCTGCGCGCGCCGATGCAGGCCGCGCGCCAGGTAATTGACGTCGACGAACAGCTCGTCGAGCTGGTTCGCCAGGATCGCGCCGCCGGCCGTGTAGGCCACCGCGCGGATGCCGAGATCGAGCGCTTCGAGGATCACGCTCAGAACTCCACGTAAGTGGCGGCCTGGAGACGGAGATCGACGTACCCGAGCTGGCGCGGCGCCGGATCGCGGCCCTCCAGCCCCAGGTAGGAGCCGGCGTGGACCCCGAGCGCGAGATCGAGGCGCAGCGGCCGGAGCAGCCGGAGCCGGGGCCCCGCGCCGGCGTCCACGAAGTTGTTGAAGAAATCGCCGTTCGTATCCGCCGCTGCGCGCCCCTCCGCGACCACCTGCCACGCGAGCGGACCGGTGACGAGGTAGGTGGCCGAGAGCCGCGGCCGCGCGAAGGCGATGACGTTGTCGTCGAACCTGCTCACGAACACCGCTTCGGCGTAGAGCTCTGCGCACGGGACGAAGGTCCACGAGACGCCCGCTCCTCCGGGCGCGCAGCCGCCGGTCTCCGCGCCGAAGAACGCGCCGCCCCGCGCGTCGAAGGCGACGCGCTCGCGACCGTCGTCGAGCAGGTTGAGCGCCGGCCCGGCCTGCACGAAGAGGCCGATCCGCCGGTCCCAGAGGCGCAGCATGGCGCCGAGTCCGGCGAGGGCGTAGTTGTCGGCGTAAACGAGCGGAACCCCGCCCGCGCCCCTCCCGGAGGCGAGATCGCGGGTGACCTGCGCATACGCATAGAGCCCCAGATCGAGCGAGAAGGACGGGCGGAAGAAGCCGCGGGCCCTGAGCGTCGGGACGAGATCGCTCTGCTGCGCCGCGCCGAGGACGCGGCTCCATCCATAGGTCTCCGCGTAGAGGTCGGCCGAGAGGCGCTGCGGGAGCAAGCGCAGCTCTGCCTGGGCCTTCCGCGCGAGCGCCTCGTCCGGTCCGCGGCCGGCCTCCTCGAAGCGGCGGCGCGCCTCCTCGATATCTCCCTGCTGGCTCGCGAGGTATCCGAGCTCGAGCGCCACGAGCTGCGCGTCGGCGCCCGCCGCGCGGGCCGCCTCGAGCGCCGCCGCGGCGCCGCGGGCGTCACGGGCGGCCTTGCGCGCGTAGGCCTCGTCGAGCAGGCGCCGCGCCGACTCCGAGGCTTGCGCCGCACTCCCCTGCTCCGCTCGGGCCGGGCGCGGCAGCGACGAGAGCAGCGCGCCCGCGAGCAGGGCGCCAGCGGTCACCCCCAGAACGGCCGGCGTCGCACGGCCTCTTTCGAAGGCAGCAAACATCGACGAATACGTAGCACACACCAAAACGACGCACGACCGAATTCACGGAAGAACTCGAGTCGACACCGGCGTTCGACAGCGACGAACGGACACCGCACCTCGAGCGCAGCGGCCGCATCTCGAGGAGAACAACGCCCCTCGTCCAAGGCGCATGACCGCGCCGCGGCGCCTGCCGAAAGCTGGCAGAAAGCGCGGCCGACGCGGCCGCGCGGAGCGCTCGTCCGAGACCGGAGGTTCGTAAACACAGTTTGTAACAAATGTCGCAATCACCCCTCCTGACGCCGCGGAGAGGGGGGCGCGCGCGCTCGTCAGGGTGGCTATGCGCGGTCCCTCGCCGAGCGGGACACCGGACATCGACCGCTCGCCGGAGCGCTCTCGCGTCGACGACCTCGGCCAGGGCGGCGGCGCCGCGGAGATCTCCCCGAGGTGCGAGCGAGCTCCGGGGGGACCTGCGGCGGACCGGCGAGCGCCTCGGCCGCCTTCGGCCGGGGCGTGTGACACGGGCCGCGCGGCGCGCGTTACGGCGGCGTATTGCGCATGAAATGCCGACGAAACCCGCGCCGGGAGACAATGCCGGCGTCCCCGCGGCGGCCCTCGCCGCGGGGCGGCCCTCTCCTCAGCATGGAGGCCTTCCGCGTGGTGACCTCTGCAGATCTCGCCATCAAGGATCTCGGCCCTTGCCGCTACCCCTCGCCCGTCGCCGAGAAGCTCGGCGAGAAGGCCACGGTGTACGTCGGCGAGGCCGACAAAGTGCTGTTCGACGATCGCCTGTCCGCCGTCCTCTCGGGCGCGGCAGGCCCGCGCCCGCCGGCGTTCGAGCTGGCCGGGCCGCGCAACCGCGCCTTCTGGGAGCCGAAGGAGATGCGCGCCGGCATCGTGACGTGCGGCGGGCTATGCCCCGGCGTGAACAACGTCATCCGCGGGCTCGTGCTCACGATGGCGCACAGCTACGGCGTGCAGGAGATCTTCGGCTTCCGTTACGGCTACGAGGGGCTCGTCGCCCGCTTCGGGCACGCCCCGCTGCGCCTCGACCCGCGCAATGTCGAGGAGATCCACCGCATGGGCGGCACCGTCCTCGGCACTTCCCGCGGCAACCAGGACCCGCACCAGATGGTGGACACGCTCGTGGCCATGGGCATCAACGTGCTCTTCGTCGTCGGCGGAGACGGCACGATCCGCGGCGCGATGTCGATCGTCCGGGCCATCGAGGAGCGCCGGCTGTCGATCGGGGTCATCGGCGTGCCGAAGACCATCGACAACGACATCCACTTCATCGACCGCAGCTTCGGCTTCGAGAGCGCCTTCGCCGCCGCCGTGGACGTCATCCGCAGCGCGCACGTGGAGGCCTCCGGCGCGAAGAACGGCATCGGCCTCGTCAAGGTGATGGGCCGGCACTCGGGCTTCATCGCGTGCTCGGCGGCGCTCGCGTCGGCGGACGTGGACGTGGTGCTCATCCCCGAGGTCCGCGCGGAGCTCGACGGCCCGTGCGGGCTGCTCGCGCACCTCGAGCGCCGGCTCGCGCGCCACGGCAACGCCGTGGTCGTCGTGGCCGAGGGCGCCCTGCAAGAGCACTGCGCCTCGAGCGCGGAGCCGATGGCCACCGATCTCAGCGGCAATATCAAGCTGAAGGACATCGGCCTCGTCCTGCGCGATCGCATCAACGCGCACTTCCGGGCGCGCGGCGTCGAGGCGACGCTGAAGTACCTCGACCCGAGCTATCATATCCGCAGCGTCCCCGCGTCCCCGTCGGACAGCGTGTTTTGCTGGAACATGGCCAGGAACGCCGTCCACGCGGCCATGGCGGGCAACACGGAGATGCTCATCGGAAGGTGGCACGGCCGCTTCGTGCACGTGCCGATGCCGCTCGCCGTCCGCATGCGCAAGCAGGTCGAGCCGACGGACGATCTGTGGATGGCCGTCGTGGAGGCCACGGGGCAGCCGCTCACGTTCCATTAGGCCGGTCTCCGGGTCGAGGCGCCGCCCGTCGTGCATGGACCAGGCGCGTGGCGCGACGCGCTCGTGGCATGATGGCCGGCATGAACATCTCATCGCTCTCGCGCCCGCTCGTGCTCGTCGGTCTCGCCGGTCTCGCCGGCTGTCACAAGGAGGCCCCGGCGCAGGCCCCGCCGCCGGTCGAGGCCGCGGCCCGGACGCAGGACCCCGCCGCCGGCACCGGCGCCCCGGCGGGCGACGGCAGCAGCGCCGCGCCGGGCGACGGCAGCAGCGCCGCGACGACCGAGCCCCGGTGCGCGGCAGACGCCGACTGTGTGGTCTCCTGCGCGCGGGTCGGACAGTGCTGCGACCAGCTGTGCCCGCCGTGCGACCAGGCGTACCACCGCGATGCGCTCGCCGCGCTCCAGCAGTGGCGCGCCGCGCGCTGCGCGGCCGAGAGCTGCCCGGTCGCCAAGTGCATGGCGCCGAAGGAGGACTCGGTCGCCCGCTGCAAGGCGGGGCAATGCGTCGTCGAGCGCGTGCCGCACGTCGACCGGTGATCGGCCGCCCGCGCGAACGCCGGTGAACGGCGCGGCCGAGCACGCCTCACGCTGCGTTTTGCCACAGGCCGCACCTGCGCCACACCGATCGAGCTCGACGCGACTCGACCCCATCGCACAGCCCATCTCCGCCGTCCTTCACGCCGAGATCGCCAGCCCCTGGCCCTGCGCTTGCATTGCGTGGGTCCGAGAACATCGCGATCCCGGCCGCGGACGTCGCCGGCCCACGGCTGGAACGTGGAGAATCGTGGATCGGCTCTCGCCGAGATCGCCGCGGGAGGTCCCTTGGGCATCGAGATCCAGCAAGACCATTTCAAGACCGTCGATTACGGGCTCTTCAAGGCGCGCCTCCAGCAGAACCTCACCGCGCTCGAGATGGTGCTCAGCCGGCCGGGGTTCGGCCTCGGCGACACGACGATCGGCGCGGAGCTCGAGATGTTCCTCGTCGACCGGGAGGCGCGCCCCGTGCCGCTCGGGCCCGAGATCGCGCGCGCGGCGGCGAGCCCGATGATCACGCCGGAGATGGGCGCGTTCGACATCGAGCTCAGCACGCAGGCGGTGCCGCTCGCCGGCCGGCCGCTCTCGGCCCTGCGCGAGCAGATGCGCGCGACCGTGGAGGCGATCCGCGAGCGCGCCGCGGCGCGGGGCGCGCGCGTGGTCCCGGTCAGCATCCTGCCGACCTTCCAGCGGCAGGACTTCAGCCCCGCGACGATCACGAACCTGCCCCGGTACCGCGCGCTCGCCGCGGGGCTCTGCCGGCTGCGCAAGGCGCCGTTCCACATCCGGATCGACGGCGCCGAGCCGCTCGATCTGATGTCGGACGACCCCGCGATGGAGGCGGCGAACACCGCCTTTCAGGTCCACCTCCGGGCGTCGCCCGACGCGTTCGCGCGGCTGTTCAACGCGGCCATGATGATGACCGCGCCCGTCCTCGCGGCCGCGGGCAACTCCCCCACCTTCCTCGGACACCGGCTCTGGCACGAGACGCGGGTGGCGGTGTTCAAGCAGGCCGGCGACGACCGCCCCCCCGAGACCGACGCGGACTGGAAGAAGCCCGCCCGCATCGGCTTCGGCACCGGCTGGGTGCGCGACGGCGCGGCGGAGCTCTTCATGGAGAGCGTCGCGCTGCACGAGCCCATCCTCCCCGTCTGCAGCGACGAGGACGTCATCGCGTGCGCGCGGGCCGGCGGCGTGCCCCAGCTGCACGAGCTCCGCCTGCACCACGGCACCGTCTGGAAGTGGAATCGGCCGGTGTACGACCCGGCCGGCGGCGGTCACCTGCGCATCGAGCTGCGCGCCATGCCGTCCGGGCCCACCCTCGACGACATGCTCGCGAACGGGTGCTTCCTGCTCGGGGGCATCCTCGCCCTCGCGCCGACCGTGGGAGAGCTCCTGCCGTCGTTCCCCTTCGGGCTCGCCGCGCGGAACTTCTACCAAGCCGCGCAGCACGGCCTCGACGCCGAGCTGGTCTGGCCGGAGGGGCCGGGCGCCGCGCCGAAGGGCGTCCGCGCGCGCGATCTCCTCCTCTCGCTCCTGCCGCGGGTCGAGGAGGGCCTCGTGACCGCGGGGGTCGACGGCGCGGAGGCCCGCCGCTACCTGCAGATCTTCGAGGCGCGCGTCGCCAAGGGCGTCACCGGGGCCGTGTGGCAGCTCCGCGCGCTCTCGGCCCTGGAGCCGCGCGCGCCGTCGCGCGAGGAGGCGCTCCGGCGGATGCTCGAGCGGTACATGGCCGAGGTCGACTCCGGCAACCCCGTGCACGCCTGGGCGATCCCGGGCGCCGGCTCGACGTGAGGTCGCCATGAGCCGGGACGCCACGAGCTCGCTCGCAGCGCAGATCGACGCGCGGCTCTCCGCGCCGGGGGCGATGGACGCGGCGCGGTTCGCGTCGTTCCTCGGAGGCCAGCAGAGGCTCGGCCTCACGCACGGCGGCCGCGCGCTGTGCCGCCACCTCAGGCCCTACCTCATCGCGGAGCACGACTACGCCGCGGTCGCGCGCGCCGCCGAGCGGATCGCCGCCGCGCTCGAGCGCGTCGCGCGGCGGGCGCTCGTCGACGCCGCCCTGGCCGAGGAGCTGGGGCTCTCCGCGGACGAGCGCGCC
Source organism: Sorangium cellulosum So0157-2 (assembly GCF_000418325.1). Taxonomy (GTDB): domain Bacteria; phylum Myxococcota_A; class Polyangia; order Polyangiales; family Polyangiaceae; genus Sorangium; species Sorangium cellulosum_D. Next base: position 3,615,773 of record NC_021658.1, on the reverse strand, counting down.
CTCGCGGCCCTCGATCCCGGCGAGGGGCCGTTCCTCACGGTCGGGCGGCTCGACATGCTCGTCACCGAGGGCGGCTTCTCGTTCATCGAATACAACGCCGACTCGCCCGCTGGCATCACCGACCAGCTCCTCATCGAGGAGACGTTGATGGCGCTCCCCCACCTCGCGCCGCTCCGGCGCGGGCGGGGCGTCCGCGCGCCGGCGCCGCACCGGGCGCTCCTCTGCGCCCTGCGCGAGGGGTACGCCGCGTGGGGCGGCCGCGAGGCGAGGCCCACGATCGCCATCGTCGACTGGAAGACCGCCGCCACCTCGGCCGAGTTCAACGTGCTCGCCGACCTGTTCTCGGCCGAGGGGCACCGGGCGCTGATCCTCGATCCGGACGAGCTCGAGCTCGACGGAGGCCGCCTCTCGGCCGGCGGGGAGCGGATCGATCTCGTCTACCGGCGCGTCATCACGCAGGAGCTCGTCGGGCGGCGCGGCCTGGATCACCCGCTCGTCCGCGCCTACCGCGACCGCGCGGCGTACGTGGCGAACTCGTTCCGGACCAAGCCGCTCAACAAGAAGGCGGCGTTCGCGGTGCTGAGCGCCCCCGAGTTCGCCGATCTGTTCTCGCCCGAGCAGCGGGCGGCCATCGCCGAGCACATCCCCTGGACGCGCCGCGTGCGGTCGGGCCGGACCTCCTGGCGCGGGCGCGACGTGGATCTCCTCGAGCTCATCGGCGCCGAGCAGGAGAGCTTCGTGCTGAAGCCGAACGACGACTACGGGGGCAAAGGCGTGCTGCTCGGGTGGCAGACGCCTCCGGACGCGTGGAGGGCGGCTGTCCGCGACGCCGAGGCGCAGCGCGCGATCGTGCAGGAGCGCAGCCGCGCGCGCACGGCGCGCATGCCGACGTTCCGCGACGGCGGCGTGGCCGAGGAGGAGGTCTATTTCGACCTGTGTCCCTTCGTGTTCGCCGGCCGCATGGAGGGCGCCATGGTGCGGCTCTCGGCCTCTGCGGTGAGCAACGTCTCCGCGGGCGGCGGGGTCACCGGGCTCTTGATCGTCGACGATCCGCGCCTGAAACGAGAGGATAACCGCCATGTGTGAGCTCCTTGGCATGGTCTCGAACGTGCCGACGGACATCGTGTTCTCGTTCACCGGGCTCGCGCTCCGCGGCGGGCAGACGGGGCCGCACGCGGACGGCTGGGGCGTATCGCTCTATGATGGCCTCTTCGCGCGGACGTTCCTCGAGCCTCACCCCGCGTTCTCGAGCCCGCTCGCGCGGTTCATCCGCGAGAACCCGATCCACACCGCCCTCTCCATCGCGCACGTGCGCAAGATGACGCGCGGCGGGGCGGCCTTGAAGAACACGCACCCTTTCATGCGGGTGCTCCACCGGCGGCACATCGTGTTCGCGCACAACGGCACCCTGCCCAACGTCCGGGATCGGAAGCTCCACCTCGAGACGCCGATCGGGGACACCGACAGCGAGCATGCCTTCTGCGTCCTCCTCGAGGAGCTCCGGGCCGCCTACGGCGCGCAGTACCCGAGCGACGGGCGGGCGCTGGGGAAGACGCTCTACGAGCTGGGGAACGAGCTCGGCAGCGACGGCGTGTTCAACTTCCTGCTCGCGGACGGAGAGCACCTGTTCGCCCGCTGCGGCGACCACCTGTCCTGCATCCTCCGCCACGCCCCGTTCGGCGAGGCCACCCTCGTGGACGCCGATCTCAAGGTGAATTTCAACGACGTCCACGGCCTGGGCCCCGACGCGCGCATGGCCGTGGTGGCCACCGAGCCGCTCACGCGCGACGAGCTCTGGAGCAAGGCGACGCCCGGCACGCTCTGGGTCTTCCGCGCCGGCGAGCTCGTGGCGACGTACCCCGAGGCCGCGGCGCGGGGCTCGATCGCGGACATCGCCGAGCCCGGCCCTCCGGGCTGAGGCGCCGTGTCCGCGGCGCGCCGTCAGCCGCGCGGCCGCGCGAACAGGTCCCGGAAGAAGTCGCTCAGCGTGTGCTCCTTGTAGTCGCGGAACTCGCCGGCATCGAAGTAGACGCCGCCGCACACGCTACAGCTCTCGTACCAGATGTGCGGCTGCTGCGGGTCGACCATGCGCACCATCGGCGTCGTGCAGCGGGGGCACGGCACGCGCCGGATCTCGTTGTTCTTCCGCCCGACCGCGGGGTCGCCGGTGTCGATGTGCTGCGAGCCCTCCATCGCCTTGAGCGACTCCTTCTCACGGCTGTCGAACCAGATTCCGCCGCACGCGGTGCATCGGTCGACGTCGATCCCGCCGAAGGTGACGACATCCATCGAGGCGGTGCATTTCGGGCAGTTCACGTCGCGCTCCAGTGCGGCCGGCGCCGCGGTCTGCCGCGATGCTATCAGACGGGCCGGATCGCGTGAAGCGCCGGCGTCACGTGTAGCAGGCCGGCGCGAGCCGCAGCGCCTGGACGAGCGCCGGATCGTGGCCGAGGAGGAGCGCGCCGCGGCGCTCTCGCGCGATCTGCTTGAGGCGGCGGATGCTGGCGAGCGCGGCCTCGTCGTCCACGCTCTCGCCGGGGAGGATCTCCTCGGTGAAGTTCTCGGCGAGGTCGCCCGCGTCGCCGACGAGGACGACCGTGCCGGTGTCCCTCAGCTCGACCACCACGGACTGATGGCCGGGCGTGTGCCCGCGCGTCAGCACGACCTCGACGCCCGGCATCGCCTCCCAGTCTCCCTCGACGAGGTCCCACCGCAGGCCGGGCAGATCGTAGTCGCGCTCGAACCAGGCGGGCCCGTGATCCGGGCCGAAGGCATACGCGTGTTCTCGCCGCTGCACGGAGATGCGCGCGCCCTGGAACATCGCGAGGTTCCCGGCGTGGTCCAGGTGCATGTGTGTGAGGATGACGTGGCCCACGTCGGCGGGGCGCACCCCGATCCGGTCGAGCTGACAGGCGAGCTCGTGCTCCGGGAGGATGACCGGCGGGCGAATCCCCTGCTTCGTGTAGTGCTCTTCGCGGAGCGCCGGGTCGTGGACGAGCGCGCTGTTCAGCCCCGTATCGACGAGCACGAGCCCGCGCGCGGTCTCGAGCAGATAGGCCGACACCGGCTCGGCGAGGATGAAGCGCCCGCCGCGGTCGCGCGTCGAGACCGTCTTCTCGAGGATCTCGTACCCACAGAGCAGCACGTACAGCCTCGAGACCTCGGTGCTCATGGCGCGACCTCCCTTGCGGCGCCGGCCCGCGAGCGGGCCTGTTCAGCCTGGCCGAGCCTCGCGCCCGCGTCATGCGGCGGGGTGTGCCAGCTTCGAGTACTTCGTGCAAAAGAACATGTACACGCCGTAGGCGCACAGGCCGGCGGCGACGAGCACGAGCAGCATGGGCCCGAAGGGCGACGCGGCCACGGTCGAGAGCGCCTCGCCGACGCCCTTCGATTGCCCCGGATCGTGGGTGATCGCGGCCTTGATCAGCGCCGCGCCGATGATCCCGAAGACGACGCCGCGGGAGACGAGCCCGACCCGGGCCATGCGGAAGACCCACGTGCGCTCGTGGGGACTCATGTCTTGAGTGCTGAGGTCCCGCGCGAAGCGAGATTTCATCGCCTTGCGGAGCTGCTGGACGGCGACGCCGATCACCACGAGCCCCGCGACGCCGACCAGCACGCCCCCGAACGGCTGCTCCAGCACCTTGCCGACCCAGGTCCGGGACCCGTCGCCGCCGCCGCCGCGGCCGAGCGCGAGCTGGAAGGCCGTGATCGCGAGGCCCGCCGAGATCACGCCGCTCGCGGCCCAGCCCACGCGCTCGGCCTTCCCCTTCGCGTCGTGGCCCACGTGGCCCGGGTCCTTGAGCGCGAGGACCTCGCGCCACAGCGCATACCCAAGGAGCCCGATCCCGACGACGATCAGCAGCGCTTGCCCGAACGGCTGTTCGCCGAGCACCCCGACCGCCTCGTGCCCGCCGGCGGTGCGCCCGCCGCCGCTGAAGGCTGCCTGGAGCGAGAGGGCGCCGATCAGCACATACACGAGCCCCTTGGCCGCAAACCCGAACCTGGCCAGGGTGCGCACCCAGCCGTTGTTTTCAGGCCGGGTGAACATGTTCTGTCTCACCGGAATTTCCATGGCTTCAGCTCTCCTGGGCGAGCCTGGTGCAGCGGGCATGCCACCGGTCGAGCGGGGCGCTTGGAGCGCTGGTGCGGGGAGCGTCGTGCGGTGTGGGGCGGGCCGCCACGCCTTGGCTCCAGAGTGCCTCACACGCCCTCGCCGAGCGTCGGTAACGTGCTTCGTCGCGCGCCCAGACGTCGCAGCGAGCGCAGCGGTCCTCGGGGGCCGCGGGAGACGACGGCGGGTGAGCGCACATGCGCTCTCGCGATCGCGGGGATTTTCGGCGGGAAACCGGAGCGCAGGATGGAGGGGAGTCCTCTGGCAGCCTGCAAACGAGCCTACGTCCCTCCTGGTCCGCGCTGGATCTCCGGTGGCCCACGCCGCGTGGGAGAGCATTGACACCCCGTCGCTGTTTGGGGTCTTCTCGCGCGCGATCCGCCCCCGCGCGGGCCGCGCTGGCCCTCCGAGCTGGCCGCGCCGGCTCTCTGTCGTCCCTGCTTCCGCTGTTCGGCCCCTCGATGACCCAGACCTCCCCTGACGTAGCGCCCGAGCCTGCGCCTGACGAGCCGCAGCGCGCTGGAACGCCCACGGCGCTGGCCGTCCCCTCGCCGTGGGGCGCGCGCGCCGCCCGCCTCCTCGCGCGCGTCCTGCCGTGGATCGAGCGCCTCCCGCGCTTCGCCGTCGTGTTCCTGCGCGTGGTCGTCGCGCTGGCCGCGGCGGGCGCGATCGGCACCTACCTCGTGCTCGGGATCATCCACCTTCGTTTTCCGTTCGAGATCGAGTGGATGGAGGGCGGCCTCGTGGACGAGATCCGCCGCGCGCTCGCCGGGCAGAAGCTCTACGTCAAGCCCACGGTCGAGTACGTCCCTTTCCTGTACGCGCCGCTCTACTTCTATGTTGCGGCCGCGTTCTCGAAGGTGCTCGGCGTCGGCTTCTTCTCGGCGCGGCTGGTCTCGTATCTCGCCTCGATAGCGGGGATCGCGCTCATCGCGCGCATCGTCCACCGCGAGACCGGCGGCAAGCACGCCGCCCTGCTCGCGGCCGGCGTCTACGCGGCCACGTACCCGCTCTCCGCCGGCTTCTTCGACATCGCGCGGGTCGACTCGCTGTTCGTGCTCCTGCTGCTCGCGGCGCTCTACGTCGCGCGGTTCGGCCGCTCCATGAGCTCTGCCGTCGGCGCCGCGGCGCTCTTCACGCTGGCCCTGCTCACGAAGCAGTCGGCGTCGGTCATCTTCGTGCCGGTCGCGGCGTACCTCGTCCTCGCCGGGTGGCGGCGCGGCCTCGTCTTCGCCGCGTCTGGCGCGGCGATGATGGTCGGCAGCGTCGTCGTGCTCGACCGGATCCACGACGGCTGGTTCTGGTGGTTCGTCTTCTGGCTCCCGCGGCAGCACCCCTGGGTGGAGCGGATGTGGGTCGATTTCTGGATCGAGGATCTGATGCGGCCGCTCTCGGTGAGCTGCCTCCTCGCGCTCTTTTACGTGATGGTCGATCGCCGGGTCTTCTCCTCCGGCGACGCGCGCGACGCGCGCGACGCGCGCGCGGCGGCTCCTGGCGACGCGCGTCGCGCTGCCGAGCCGGCCGACGCGCTGCGCGTGGCGGAGGCGGATGGCGCGCAGCTCCGGGGCACGGACGCCGCCGTGCCTTCCCCGCCTGCCCCCGGCTCGACCTTCGCCCTCTCCCTCTCCTTCCGGGACGGCAGGTACTTCTATCTCTTTG
>NC_021658.1:0-3602500 GCF_000418325.1 Sorangium cellulosum So0157-2 | reverse complement strand
AGCCCCACTCGTACTTGCCGGCGGGCGTCGGCTGGACGAGCGTCCGGTAGCCCTCCTTCTCGGCGATGGCGAGGTACTGGTCGGCGGCCTTCGCGATGCGGCCCCGGAGCTGCTGCTGCCACGCCGCGTCGACGTTGCCGGGCACGATCGCCATCGAGATCTGGCCGAGCGCGTCCGTGACCTTCCAGTTCATCGACGAGGCCACCCCGTCGACCTCCGCCGGGAACCGCGCGTTGAGCGGCGAGGCCTGGAGGTACTGCTTGTACTCCGGCTTCCCGGTGGTGACGAAGAGCTCGGCCGCGGCCCAGTAAAAGTCGTCCTTGACGTCGGTGTCGTCGTACGGCCCGCCGCCCTTGTCGCCGCCGGGCGGCGCGTAGAGGGCCGGGTTCTGCTTCGCGGCCGCCCACGCGCGCTCGGCGGCCTTGAGGCACCGCGCGGAGAACGCCGCGTCCACCGTCTTCCAGACGCGCGCGCACTGCGCCCCGACGGCCGCGACGTTGAGCGTCGCCGCCGTGCTCGGCTTGTGCAGCGAGCGCGTCATCTTGTCCTCGTGCGGCGCGAGGCCGAGGCCCGTCCACGCGTCGTCGTGCATCTTGTGGTGCACCATGCCGGCGAGCGGCTTGCCTTCCGGCACCTGCATCCCCAGCAGGAACTCGAGCTCCCAGCGCGCCTCGTCGAGGAGGTCGGGCACGTTGTTCTTGCCCTCGGGGATGCTCAGCTTGCCGTCGCCGAAATCGGCGCTCGAGCTGCCGAGGTGCTTCGTCCGCTCGTGCCAGTTGAGCAGCGTCCACACCGAGATGCCGCCGTTGACCACGTACTTGCCGTGATCGCCGGCGTCGTACCAGCCGCGGGACGCGTCGAGCGCGTAGTCGCAGCCGCTGCCCTTGAGGCAGCGCGTGCTCTTGTCCTGGAGGTGCCCGGCCGGGCGCGCGAGCTCGGGCTTGCCGGCATAAGGCATCTTGATCTCGATGCCGCTCCGGTTGTGATAGAAATACGCGAGCGCGTCGTACTTGAGCTTCTGGTAGATGTCGGCGCCGATGTCGAACGGGTAGCTCTTCTCCTCGCCGACCTTGAGCACGTAGCCCTGGCCCGGCGCCTTGTGGGCGGTGAAATCGACGAGGTGGACGTGATCGCCGGAGGCCGCGTCCTTCCCGAAGACCTTGGTCTGGCCGCGCGCGACCGGCTTGCCCGAGGCGTCGAGCAGCTCCCACGCGAGCGGCGCGGTCGCGGCGTTGCTCACGCTCGCGATCTTGATCGCGCCCGGCAGATACCCGACCTGGTTCACGGCGACCTTCGGCGCCGCCGCCGCCGCGTCGCCCGCGGGCGCGGCGGCCCTGAACTCCGGGTCGTCGAGGCGGATGTCGTCGATGCAGACCTCGAACGGCTCCTTGGCCGACGCCATCGCGCCGCCGATGTGGAAGGCGAGCTCCGCCGTCGCGTCGTCGGCCTTCGCCATCGAGAACTTGCCGGAGAAGGTCTTGGGCTCGGTCCCGAGCTCGACGGTGTCGTACCAGTACTCGTCGTACGGCGGCCCCGACATGCCGACCTTCGGGCGCGCCTTCGTGGGCGCGGACGCCCAGGCCTTGTACTGGATCGTGTAGCTGTGCCCCTTCTGGATCACCATCTCCCGGTGGCGGAACTGGGCGTCCCAGTTGTTCGACCCCTTGTTCGTCACGGTCACGCAATAGGCGCCGTTCTTCACCTCGGCGCTGCCGGCGCCCGGCGCGGTGAACGAGGTCGTCCAGGGCAGGCTCTTGTCGTCGTTGAAATCGGAGGCCTTGAGCAGGTTGGTCTGCGCGGGCCCGGCGGCCGTGTCGGCGCCGGGGGCGGCGCCGGCGGAAGGAGCCTCGGCGGCAGGGCCCTGCGACGTCGCGCATCCAGCGCTCGCCGCGAGCGCCCCGAGCACGAGCGCGGACACCCGCCCCGCTCGGCGGAGGATCCACGGCTTGAGATGGGAGTGGTTCATAAGTCCTCGGTTCACGGAAGGGGGCAATCCGCGGTTAAAAAGCGGCAATTCCGTCCATCTTGTCAAGTGCAATCCTCGCCAGCGTGACGGATCCGGGGCGGCGCCGTCTGCGGGTCCTCGCCCGGCTCCCCGCGGCGCGACACGGCGGAGCTGCGCCGGAGGCGCGCCGGAGCCACACGGAAGCCGCGCCGGAGATCGCGAGCGCGCCGGAGGCCGGGCCGCGCGGGCTCCATCCCCGGGCGCCCGGCTCCGGTCGATTCGCGCTGGTACCCCCGGCGCGGGCGCACTAGGCTCTGCGGCGCCTCGTCGCGTCCGGATCGCGACCGAGCACCCCAACGAGGAGACGACATGGCAAAGCACAGCTTCTCAGTCCCCTTCCCCGGCTCCGCTCAAGACATCGTCGCGAAGGCCAAGGCAGCGATCGAGAAGGCCGGTGGTCAGTTCAGCGGCAACGAGGGCAACGGCACGTTCTCGGTGCCCACGCCGGCGGGGACGGTGAAGGGCTCCTATGCCATCGCCGCGCAGAGCTTCTCGGTCGACATCACGGACAAGCCGTTCATCGTCCCCGGGAGCGCCATCGAGTCCCAGGTGCGCAAGTTCCTCGAAAAGGCCTGAGCTCCCCCCGCGCGCGCCCGCCTGCGCGCTCAGCCGTCGCCGCGCGAGGCGCGGAATCATCGCCGCGCCGCCCTGGCGCGTCGGGCCTCCTCCGCGAAACATCCACTCTGGAACGCGCCCCCGCGGGGCGCGGGGCGGCCGGCGTCGGCCCCCCGGGCGGGCGCGCGCCTGTCACGCGCCGTCGCCGGCGAGGTGCACCTTGAGCACGCTCTCCTCGGCGGGGACGCCGAGCCGGAGGGGGAAGCCGTAGTGCCCTGTCCCGCGGTGCACGTAGAGCCGGTCCGGGCCGCGGGCCCACAGGCCGTGATCGGGCATCTTCACGAAGAGCCGGAGGGCGGTCCAGGAGCCGCCGAGGCTGACCAGGCCGAGCTGCCCGCCGTGGGTGTGGCCGGAGAGCACGAGATCCCCCTCGCCCTCGCCGAGGAGGCGGAACGCGCCCGGGTCGTGGAGCAGGACGAGCCGGAGCGCCCCGGGCGCGCGCGGGTGCCGGGCGCAGACCTCGGCCATGCGCTCCGCGCGATCGCGGTAGTGGAAGTCCATCCCGAGCACCTGGACCGGCCCCGCGGCCGTCTCGACGAGCGCCGCCTCGTCGACGAGCAGGCGCACCCCGGCCCGGGCGAGCGCGGTCGCGACGAGGCGGGGCGCCTCGTGATCGTGGTTGCCGTGGCACGCGAACACGCGGCCCTCCAGGGCGCGGAGCGGGGACAGCGCCTCGGCGAGGTGCTCCGCGGTGTCCTGCGACTCCATGGTCAGGTAGTCGCCGGTGAGCACGACGAGCTCCGGATCGCGCGCGACCGCGCGCTCGCAGATGCCGCGGAGCCGCGCGACGGACATGAACGGGCCGAGGTGAGGGTCGGTGATCTGGACGATGCGCAGGGGGCGGCGCGCGGGGGGCGCGCCCTCGCGCGGGAGCGGGTGGCGCTGCAGCCCGTCGACGCGCGCGCGGTCGACGACGAGCTCGACCTCCTCGCGGCGGGCGGTGAGCGACTGGAGGATGCCGACGCCGGCGAGGGCGAACGGCACCCAGAGGCCGTACGGCGTCGCCCCGAGCCCGGCCGCGATGGCCCACGGGAACGACAGGAAGGTCGCCGCCACGAAGTAGGACGCCGGGATGCTCACGAGCGCCCGGTAGGCGAGCGGGCGCATCCGCGGGCGCGAGAGCAGGAGGAAGTGCAGGATCGCCGCGCCGTGGAGGTACGCGAACGCCGGCGCGAGCGGGCCGACGTGACGGAAGAGCGCGCACGCGATCAGCGTGTGGATGCCGAGCAGCACGCCGACGAACCGGGCGTAGAGCCGGCCGCGGCGGCGCCGCGCCGCCACGACGACGAGGAGCCAGGCCAGGAGGGAGGCCACCCAGAACAGGACGACGGGGGAGAGGGACTTCAATCGACGGCTCCAGACGACTCGGGCGCGCAGAGCCACCGCGGTCTGCCCTGCCCGGTCGGACGGCCGAGTTTCCCGCGTCCGGCGCGCCGGCGCCAGGCGCCCGGGTCCGGTCGTGCGACGGGCGGGCTTACCCCCTTGGGGCCGGCGGCGTTGCGGCATAGGCCCCCTGCTGGTACGGAGGCGCGATGCGCCGCGGGGAGCGCCGCCAGGACCGCGCCCGATGATCCCGTACCCGAGAAGCGAATGGATTCACCTGCTGGTGTCCCCGCGCGGCTCCTTCTCGCCGGGCGTCATGCGGCGCGTGCTGGCCTTCGGGGTCATCGCCGCGGCGCTGTGGCTCGCGGACCGGTACATCCCCCGCGTGGGCCTCTCGATCGGCTTTTACGAGGTCGCGGGCGCGGTGATCGCCCTCATCCTCGCGTTCCGCACGAACACGGCTTACAACCGCTTCTGGGAGGGCCGGACCCTCTGGGGCTCGATCGTGAACGCGAGCCGCAACATCACGCGCATCGTGAACGCGCACGCCGCGGTGGACCCGGCCGCGGCGCGCGAGCTCGCCGTCTGGGTGGTGGTGTTCGTGCACGCCGCGCGGCGCTCGCTGCGCGGGCAGGCCGAGCGCCCGGAGATCGAGCGGCTCCTCTCCGCGGGGCAGGTCGAGGCCATGGCGGCGCACCCCCACCCGCCGCTCTACGCCGCGCAGCAGGTCTCCGACCGCCTCGCCGCCTTCGCGCGGGCCGGGAGCCTCGAGCGCAACATGGCGGTGTGCGCCGAGGAGCAGCTGAACACCCTTGTCGACTGCCTCGGGGGCTGCGAGCGCATCCTCAAGACGCCGACGCCCCTCGGCTACGTGCTGCTCCTCCGGCGCGGCGTGGCGCTCTACCTGGCCACGCTGCCCCTCGCCCTCATCAACGCGATCGGGTTCATGACGCCCTTGGTGACGATGATGGTGGCCTACCCCGTCCTGATGATCGAGGCGCTCGGCGGGGAGCTCGACGACCCCTTCGGCCACGAGCCGAACGACCTGCCGCTCACGCGCATCTGCGACACCATCGAGCGCAATCTCCTCGGCTCTTCGCCGCTCGTCCTGGTGATGGCGTCGAAGGCCGAGAGCTATGTGGACTGAGCGCCGCGTCCTGCAAAATTCGCCCCGGGTTGCGCGGGAGCTCCCGAGCGCATGAGACCGACGCCGTCGATGTACGATCGAGCGACGGATCACCGAGGGAACTGGCATCCACCAGGCAATCGTGCGCGCGCCTTGACGGGGAGAGGCCTCATCGCATCCACGCTGGAGGGATCCTTGTTTCATTCATCACGGACCGTGCTGCTGTCGCTGGCGCTCTTCGCCCTGACCCCGCTCGCCTGCACCGAGCCCCGGCCGCCGGCGGCGCCGGGGCGCACCGAAACGCAAGGCTCCGCCCCGGCGGCGCGGCTCGCGGCGCTCGCCGGCGAGTACTGGGACGGCCGGCTCGCGGCCGAGCCCGTCGACGCGACGTTCCTCGGCTTCCGCAGCCACGACGACCGCCTCCCCGACGTCACCGAGGACGGCCGCGCGCGCGAGATCGCGCGCCTCGAGGCGCTGCTCGGGCGGGCGCGCGCGGTCGACGCCGCGTCGCTCGCGCTCCCCGATCGCGTCACGCTCGGGATGCTGGTTCATGAGCTCGAGAGCGACCTCGCGTGGCGCGCGTGTGACCTCTCGGCGTGGACGGCCGACCAGCTCGGGGGACCCCAGGTCGAGCTCTTCCAGCTCGCGCGGATCCAGACGGTGCGCACGGTGGAGGAGGGCCGCGCCCTCGTCGCGCGCTGGAGCAAGATCGGCGCGTACATCGACGCTCGCACCGACCGGCTCCGGCGAGCGCTCGAGCAGGGCAAGGTGGCCCCGCGCGCCACGGTGGAGCGCGTGATCGCCCAGCTCGACGAGCTGCTCGCGAAGCCCTCCGGCGCGTGGGCGCTCATGAGCCCCCGCGACGCCGCGCACCCCGACTGGCCGGAAACGGAGCAGAAATCGTTCGCGGCGGCGGTGGAGCAGGCCGTCGAGGGCGGCGCCCGTCCGGCCTTCTCGCGCTACCGGGAGGCGCTCGCCCGCGAGATCCTGCCGCGCGCCAGGGACCACGCGCGCGCGGGCCTGTCCCACGTGCCCGGCGGCGAGGCGTGCTACGCGCGCCTCATCCCGGCGAGCACCTCGCTCCCGCTCTCGGCCGACGAGGTCCACGCGGTGGGCCTCGAGCAGGTCGCGCGCATCCGGGACGAGATGAAGGCGCTCGGCGCGAAGGCGCTCGGCACCTCCGATTTCGCGGAGATCCAGCGCCGCCTCCGCGAGGACGAGGCGCTCGCCTACGCCACGCGCGACGAGGTCGAGGCGGCGGCGGCGGCGGCGGTCGCGCGGGCCAGGGCCGCGCTCCCTGCCTGGGTCGGCGCCCTGCCCCGGACCCCGCTCGTCGTGAAGCGCATGGAGGCGTTCGAGGAGAAGCACTCCCCGCCCGCCTTCTACCGCGAGCCGGCGCAGGACGGGAGCCGCCCCGGGACGTACTTCGTCAACACGTATGCCCCCGAGACGCGCCGTCGCTTCGAGTCCGAGGTCGTCGCGTTCCACGAGGCGATCCCTGGCCACCACGTCCAGGTCGCGCTGGCGCAGGAGCTCGGCGAGGTGCCCGCGTTTCGCAAGCACGCGAACGTCATGGCGTTCACGGAGGGCTGGGGGCTCTACAGCGAGCGGCTGGCGAACGAGATGGGGCTCTACTCCAGCGACCTCGATCGGCTCGGGATGCTGAGCGCCGACGCCTGGCGCGCGTGCCGGCTCGTGCTCGACACGGGGATCCACGCGAAGGGCTGGAGCCGCGCGCAGGCCGTGACGTACATGATGGAGAACACGATCCTCGGCGAGGGCGTCGTCGTGAACGAGGTCGATCGCTACATCACCTGGCCCGGGCAGGCGCTCGCGTACAAGGTCGGGCAGCTCGAGATCCAGCGGCTGCGCAAGGACGCCGAGCAGAAGCTCGGGCCCCGGTTCGACATCAAGGGGTTCCACGACGCGCTGCTCGGCGCGGGCGCCGTCACCCTGCCGATCCTCGGCGACCAGATCGCGCGCTGGGTCGCGTCGCGCTCGAGCGTCCCCTGAGCCGATCGCCACCTCGGACCGGCGTCCAGCCGTGAGGTGAGCAGCGGCCGGTGCGCCCATCCGGCCTGCGCATCGGCCGCTCCAATCGTCATCATCCTCCCAGAGATCCTCCTCGGCGACTCCGCAGCGGTCCACGACGGAAGGATACGAGTCCAGGTGGAGATGGATAGCACTGTTTCACCCATCGAACGCCGCCGTTCCAGCCCGCTGGCTGGCGTCGCCCACCGTCTCGCCGCATGCTCTGAGCATCCGATTGCCATTTCCATCTCGATCAGAGATATCCATGAAAACGAAATGCTCGTTTCGACGTTGACAGAGTTTCCGCCTGGGCGAATGATACCTCCGCGCCGGCCGACGAAGCGCGGGACGGGCGCTCCGCTGCGGAGCCCGCTGCGCATCTTGCGGCGTGACCGAGATGCACCGACGAACCCCTGCGCCGGCCACGCGCTCGGTTTGGAAACTTAACTCATCACAACCCATTGGCGGAGAAATGAAACACACCCTTCACATGACGCTCATCCGCGCCCTGACCTGCGGCCTCGTCGCCGGAGCGGTCTCGCTGAGCGCACCCGCCGAAGCTCAGGCGGTGGAGTACGAAGTCTACGAAGGAGACGGTTGCCCCGTAGGATACGCGCCGTTGACCCCGCTCGACGCCTTCTGGACGTTCGTCGGCGGCTGCGACGATCTCCCCTATTCGGGGGTCTTCCGTATCGCGGACGGGTCTTCGATAGATGGCCCGTGGAACAGCTGCCAGCAGCACGCCAACGACACCCGCGAGCTGGAATACACGCTCTGCAAGCCGAACTACGAGCTCTTCGAGATCGACGGGACCACCTTTGCGGTGGTGAGGGGCGGAGAGCAGTGCATCGATGGCTTCGAGCTCGTGGATTTCGCGACCGCCTCCTCCTACGCGGATGAGATATGCCCTCACATCGGGCTGTGGGGGATTGCGAGGATCGCTGGAGGCGGATCCATGGACGGTGCTGGTTATGATTGCAACGTCCGCGCGACCGACTCTCGCCCGCTCGGCGACGCCATCTGCGTGGAATCCGAGTAATTATCCCGAGCCAGAGGCGGCTCGCGCAATCCCCGCCAGTCGGCCGCGAAGAGGTGCCCGAGCAGGCTCCGCACGCGCAGGGCTGGCGGTCCGCGGTCCCGAGGCAGGCCTGGCGTGCGGTCTCCGGTCTGCGGTCCGGCCCTGGCGCGCGGTTTCCGGTTATCCTGGGCGACCGATGCGTGTGTGTCGTCCACTGCCGCTCGTTCTGATCCTCGCCGCGTCCGGGTGCCGCGACTGCGCGCCGGATCCCTCGGCCGCGCTCCAGCCGGCGCCCGAGGCGCTCGCCGGCGCCGCGGCTCCGGCCGCCGCCTCGAGCGACGCGGCCGTCGCCCCGATCGCCTCGGGCGGCGCCGCGGCGCCCGCCCTCGCGCCCAGCGGCTCGGCCGCCGCGCTGCCCGGGTCGCCTCGCGTCGAGGCGGCGCCGGTGGATCGCGCGGCGTACCTCGGCGCCCTCGGCCAGGGCCGCGCCGCCGCGCGCGAGGGCCGGTACGCCGAGGCGATCGCCGCCTTCGACCGCGCGCTCGCCGCGATGCCGAACGAGCCGCGCGCCCTCGCCGAGCGCGGCCACGCCCGGATGCGCCTCGGCGCGGACCTCGACGCGGCCGCCGCCGACCTGCACCGCGCCGAGCAGCTCGGGCCCGACGACAAGCTCGCCGCCCAGATCTGGTACAACCTCGGTCTGCTCGACGAGCTGCGCGGCGAGGCCGAGCTGGCCCGCGCCGCCTTCGCCCGGTCGTTCCTCCTGTCGCCCACGGCCGCGGCCAAGGCCAAGGCGGGCCCCGGCATGCCGTGCGGCGTGCTCGTCGAGCGCCGCGAGGCCCCGTCCAGAGGCGACTTCCTCGCGCCGAGGCTCATCGTCGCGCGGGGCTGGCTCGACGCCTATGAGCAGCTCTACCGGGACAACGACCCGAAGGTGGAGCCGAAGGAGCCCGCGACGGAGGCCGAGGCGCGGCGCTCGCTCTGCGAGCGCCACGGCGCGGATCGCTGCGCGGGCCCTTCGCCGTGGCTGCTGACGCGGTACCTGAACAGCACCCAGGGCGAGATCGAGGATCACGTCCTGTCGCGGCCGGACGGCGCGCTGCTCATTTTCCATGCGGGCATGGTGTTGCGGGCGACGGACCTCACGGCGATGAACCGGATGGCGTGTATCCCCGAGGAGCGGCTCGAGGTGCGGTTCGAGCCCGACGTGGTGCACGTGACGGTCGAGGCGGAGCTCCGCGCCTGGAAGAGCGCGGACGAAGCGGGGGCCGACGCGTGCGACCCCGGGCGGCTCGAGACCGAGGAGCTCTTCTACGACGCGAAGACGGGCCGGGAGCTCGTGCGGCTGAGCCGCGCGGGGGGCCGGGACGCGGCCAGGGTGAAGCTCGCCGGGCGCACGGTGGAGGTCGCGGCGGGGACCTGCGCGACGACCGTGCCGCTCGACGTGCCCGCCGCCGGCGCGGGGAGGCCGGCGGAGCCGCGATGAGGGGATGGAAGGGGAATGGGGTCGCGGCCGGACCGCAGCGACCTGCAGGTCGGCCGGGGGGTGGTCCTGACCGGACGGCGGCGACATGCAGGTCGGCCGGGGGGTGGTCCTGACCAGGCCGCTGCGACATGCAGGTCGGCCCGGGGGTGGTCCTGACCAGACGGCGGCGACGTGCAGGTCGGCCGGGCGGTAGTCCAGACCAGGCGGCAGCGACCTGCAGGGGTGGTGCCCTAATTCGTTCCGTGGATCAGAACTCCCGCCAGGGTTCTGCCTCACGAGCGATAGAGAAATAAACGCAAAGGCGCAAAGGCGCAAAGGCGCCAAACTACAAATCTTTTTTTTGCGTCTTTGCGTCTTTGCGCCTTTGCGTTGCACTCTCGCTCCGGATCCCTGGCCGGTGGTGCTCCGAGGCGCGCTCGGGGGCGGCGGCCGAGATGGAGGCGAACCGGGATTCCGTCGACTTGCGCGCGCGACGCGGGCGCTCTCCTACACGAGGTCGTCCACCGCGGTGGACATCGGGGATCACGCGTCCGGTCGCCGGCCGTCGCCGATGTAGAGCGGGTCGTCGTCGGGCCGAAGCTCGATGGGCCGCGGCGGCGCGCGATGGCCGTCCCGCTCGTCGTTCGCGTCGCGCCGGCTCGAGACGGCGGCGGCGCCCGCGACGAGCACGGGGTGCCCCACCTCGATGACCGTCTCCCGGTAGCGAACCGCGCCGTGAAAGCCGGCGAAGAACGACGCGCGCTCGTGGCCGTAGCGCTCGCGAAAGGCGTCGACGTGGCGGGCGGCGTCCGGGGGCGGTTCGGCGTCCGCGAGATCGAAGCGCACGTGGCCGCTCGGGCGGACGAGCGCCTGGCCCGTGCCGTCGTCGAGGGCGAAGTCCGAGGCCCACTCGGCGTCGTCGTCGACGACCCAGACGAAGCCCAGGTTGTTGCGGCCGAAGCCGCCCTTGCGCTCCTGCCGCCAGCGCACGACCCGGAAGGCGACGCACGGGCGCCCGCTGAAGGGCGCGACGAGCGGCTCGCCGACGGGCACCGCTCGGCCCCTCGCGGCGGTGAAGCGGGCTGGCCGCAGCCGCGCGATCGCGTCGACGCACGCCCGGCGCAGGCGCTCTCGCTCGGCGCGCCGCAGCGCCCATCGAAGCCCGGCCCCGCCGAGGCCGAGCGTCAGCGCGACCCCCAGCGCGGAGAGGAGCAGGGCTTCCACGAGGGCATGATCGCTCGGATGGCCTCGCCCGGCCAGGGCCACGCCCGCTCGCGCGAGGCGCGCCGACGGGGGCCGCGCCGGGATATAGTCGCCGCCTATGCTCGATCGCCACCAGGTGTTGCTCCAGACGCGGGCCCAGCTGCACCCGGAGCGCATCGCCCGGCGGGAGGACGCGCTCGCGCGAGCGCGCACGCTGATCGAGGGCTCCCTCGGGAAGCTCGACGAGGCCGGCCTCCGGCGGCTGCTCCAGCTCTTCAACGCCGACCACGTCGACGGCCGCGACGTGAACAACCGCTTCGCCACCGGCCTGATCGGCAACAACGCGAACCTGCTGATCGCCGCGCTCGCCGGCGTCAACGCGGCGGTGCCTGCTTTATGGCGAGCCGACGACGCCTGGCTCGCCGAGCACCTGGCCGAGCTCCGCCGCGGGCGCAGCCTGCCGGGCGGCGGCTGGCTGTGTTCGACGACCTCGAGCGCCTGCACGACGTGTGCGGCCCGTGGGACCTCGTGCTGTTCACCGGCGACCTGACCCAGTGCGGCAGCCGCGACGAGTTCGGGAAGCTCGACGCCACCCTCGACAGGCTGTGGCGGCGCTTCGACCAGCTCGGCTCGCAGCCGCGGCTGATCACCGTGCCCGGCAACCACGACCTGAAGCGCCCGAGCGACCTCGATCCGTACGTGCTCGCCCTCTCGCAGTGGCACGCCAACGCGCGCCTGCGCGACCGCGTGTTCGACGCGCCGGACTCCCTCGGCTACCGCGAGCGCCTCGCGCAGATCTTCAGGTCCTACACCGACTGGGTCGATTCCTGCCGGTGGCACGTCCGCGACCGCCGGAGGCTCGGCCTCCTGCCGGGCGACAGCGCGTACTCGCTGTCGCTCCACGGCCTCGAGCTCGGCGTCATCGGCCTCAACTCGGCCTTCCTGCAGCTCACCGGCGGCGACTACCAGGAGCGCCTCGCCGTGGACCCGCGCCAGCTCCACGCCGTCTGCGACGAGTACGCCCCCGAGTGGTTGCAGCGCCACCACATCAACCTGCTGCTCACCCACCACCCGCCCGAGTGGCTCCACCCGCAGGCACGCCAGGAGTTCCGCCAGGAGGTCGACCCGGCCGGTCGCTTCGCCGCCCACTTCTTCGGCCACATGCACGAGGGCACCGCCACCTCGACCGCCCACGGCGGCGGCCACGCGCGCCACGCCCTGCAGGGCGCCTCCCTCTTCGGCCTCGAGGAGCACGACGGCCCCGGCGGCCGCGCCGTGACCCGCCTCCACGGCTTCAGCGCCGGCCGCTTCGAGCTGCTCCCCGGCGCCGCGCAGGCCCGCGCGCGCGTCTTTCCCCGGCGCATGTTCACGAGCGCCGGCGGGCGGCGGATCGACCGTGACGTCTCCGCCTACCACCTCGATGAGCGCGGCTCGTTCGCCTACGAGGTCCCGACCGCCCGCCGCGCGTGAAGCCCTTCACGCTGTCGCCGCCGGGCGAGGGCGGCGACGGCTGGGACCAGGAGGGCAAGATGATCTCGGGCTCCGGAGCGGCGAACGATCACTCGGGCGCAGGCAGATGTGGAGGCTTATAGCGCGCCAAAGGTCCGCGACCCCTGCGGCGCCTCACGACGTCTCCCCCGGCGCCGCGCGACCAGGCCGAGGCCGAACAGCGCGGCGAATGGCCAGCGTTCCGACGAAGCACGACCGAGATCGCAGGAACAACCCGGGCTGCCCTGGTCCGTGGCGCCATCATCCGCGCCCCCCGATCCACCGGAGCCGTCCTCGGACGCGCCGCCGGTCGAGCCGTTGCCCGTCGAGCCGCTGCCCGTCGAGCCGCTGCCAGTCGCTCCGCTGCCAGTCGCTCCGCTGCCCGTCGAGCCGCTGCCCGTCGCACCGCCGCTCTCCGAAGACGAGACGCTATCGCACAGCTTGCCAGCTCCAGGAGAGGGCGCGCACATGCCGTCGTCCGGGATGGTTTCACCCGCCGTCCCGGTGAGGCGGAAGTAGATGCCGTACCTATCTTCGTATCGCTGGTAGTGCGGAGTGAACTTCAACGTATTATTGGAGTCCGTGTTCCGCAGCGTGAACTCCACCGTACCCGGGGTTTGAACCAAGTTGTTCTCGATATCGGCGATCCACTGGTTGATCGTGATACCGTTGTTGATGCCGATGGTGTCTTTGATGACGACACCTGCGGGGATGGTAGCCTTCGCGGACGCCCACTGCGGCTCCGACAGCATCCTCTCCGTCCCGAGACCGGCGCTCAAGACGACCGGTCCGTAGACGAACGCCACCGCATTGGGGTTGTCGGGGAGCCTCGACACCTTCACCTCCATTGGCAGCGCGAGCTCCACCTTGTCTCCGGGCTCCCAGGTGCGACTTACCGTGAGATAGCCGTTCGCCTCCGTTGCGTCGCATGCCTGACCGTTGACCGTGATCGTCACGGGCTGACACCGGGCAACCCAGGAGGGCTTCCTGAAGTTGATCGCGACCGCGTCGGCCGGGGCAGCGGTGATCTCGAAAACCGCCTTGTCGGAGACAGGGAAATTGGAGGTCTGCTGCAACGACAGCCCCCGCGCGGACCAAGTCAACGTCGAGCTGAGGAACATGTTGACGTACAGATCCGTGTCGTCATGGAAGTACAAGCTGTCATTGAGCTTGGTGTAGTTCTCCATACCGGTCCCGTTGCAGCACCAGAAGGTGTCCTCCGGCTTCCCGAACAGCTTGAAGTACCCGGTCCCCATCGGCTTGAAGTAGGTCGTCATTCCGTTCGTCGGATTGACGGCGGACATGATCTCGTTGATGTGGGTCTGCTCGTAGTAGTCGGCATACTTGACGTCCCCCGTGGCCTTGAAGAGCGCTCTCGACAGCTTCAACATGTTGTACGAGTTACACGTCTCGTTGTTCACGTTGTCCCTCTGCGCGTCCAGCTGCCCGGGTTCGTGAAAATGCTCGAGCTGGCTATTCCCACCGGTGACATAGGTGTGATCCCTCAACACGATGGTCCAGAACTTCTCTGCCGCGGTGTAGTAGAAGCTCTCCGTTTGACCCAGCGTCCGATAGCGGTTCATGGCGCCGATGAACTTGGGGATCTGTGTATTGGCATGCTTGCCTGGCAGGACGTTGTTGCCTTGAGAGATCGGAGTGAAGAGCGAGTCCTCGTCGAAGATGTGGGCCGCCGCCAGGTGATTGGCGTTGTTCGTCAGCCTGTACAGATCGTACAGGCAGTCGTTCATGCCGCCGTACTCGACGCCCAGGACCTTCCTTCGAAGGTCCGCATTCCAGGATGAGCTGCGATTGTAGGTCCAGTCCCCCAACCTGCTCGCGATTTCGAGGGCCATTGCGTTGCCTTCGAACTCGTAGACGTCGATGAGGCCTGCGATGATCTTGTGCATCGTGTACCATGGCGCCCAGCTGGAGCCGCTGGCCTTCCCCTCGATGACGTCGAAATGCGTCTCCGGCGACGCGAACAGGTATCCTTTGGGGCTCGCGTCTTGAAATGACTTCAATTGGCTGATCGTGTAGTCGATCTTCTGCGCGATGGCGGCGCTCTGCCCCGCGTCGGAGCTCTTGAGTTGTTTGTACGCTCGCGCCATGGCGGACAGGTAGTGGCCGATCGTGTGCCCGCGCAGAAGGCTCCAGCCGCCCTCCCACCCGCCGTAGAGATTGAGGCCCGGCGAGTTCCCAGGGTCCTTTCCTTGCGACACCGCCTTGAAGCCCGCCAGAAGTCGGTTGGGGTCGAGGCTCATGATGTACGCGATCTCTTTCGAAGAGACGTTCTGGTAGTACGCGTCGGTCACGCTCACCTCGTCCAGCGCGAACTCCTGCAGCTTCTCGACGGGGTCAGCGGCGGACGCCGCCCCTGGAGCGAGGGCTCCAAACAGAAGCGAGACAGTCAGCGCGGCGGCGCCCGAGAGCGAGCGCCGGGACTGCAGGATCCTCTTACTCATGATGGTTCCCTTCAGATCTCGAATGCGTTGTATCCAGGAAATTCGGGACGAGACCGCGCCGCGCCAACCAGCGACGAGGCCTCCTCTCTAGAACGAGACAGACACCGCGAGGCGTTGTGACCCGGCCACGTGGCCTGCACCGCCGCATCTTCGACGGAATCACCCCCGATGAACAGCAATCAATATTTCACGACAGCCGCCGAGCAAGCGCGGTATGCCGTGTTCTCTGGTGGAGCCTCTGGTGGAGCCCCCTCGGCCCGATGCCCATCCCCATCGTTCAGCGATCGCCTCCGCGACGACCGAGCGAACAGAGTTGGTGCGAAAAATCGATCAGACGACGAAGGCCTCGGTACGCGTGGCGACCCGAGCAATACGCAGCAACAAGGACAGCCCTCGGCGGCCATGTTAACGTTAACATTACCGCTGTCAATTCAAAACGACAGGTTCGTAAGTATCTCGATCCCGCGGGTTCTCGCGGCTGGCGGGCTCCTCCGCAGCGCCGCGGGAACATGGGCGGGCGCCTTGCCGCGATCACCGCCGACCCGATCGACGAGCTCGAAGCCGATCAGCGCATCGGCGGCTGGCGCACAACGCGCCGCGTCGCGGCCACATCGCCAGCTCGTGGTCGCGCCGCGGCGCGCCGGTGACGGCGGCTCTACAACGCCCACGAAACCGCGGCCCGATGCCCGTCCCATCTCGACGCACGCGCCGTGATTTAACGCATCGCGCCGGCAAGAGACCTGCCTGCCGCCGGGACTCGAGGGCGGTCGCCGGCGACCGTTTGGAATTGACATTCGTTTTGTTAACGTTAACAATCAGCCCCTGAGGCCCCGCTTCCCAGGGGCATCATGCTGAGACAGGAGGAGCGGCGGAGGCACGGCTGAGCCCGTTTGCCCGGCCGAGCCCGTTGTTGACGTCTTCCTCCTCGGGCCATCGAACATGGCCCGGGACCCCGAGGCCTCGTGCGCGGTCCGCCTACCACCTCGATGAGCGCGGCTCGTTCGCCTACGAGGTCCCGACCGCCCGCCGCGCGTGACGCCTCGCCCGCGGCGGGGTCAGCCGCCTCATGCGCCGATGAAGGCCGCCAGCTCGTCAGGCTTCCCCATGGGAAAGGTTTCCTTCAAATGGTCGAGGAAGGCGGAGACACGAGCGCTCAGCAGCCTCCGGGACGGGTAGAGCGTCCACAGGACGATGTCCGGGCCGTCCACATCGCCCCAATGCACAAGAGTCCCAGCGGCCAGATCGCGACTCACGAGTGAAATGGGGAGGCGTCCGGCGCCGACGCCCGCTCGGACAGCATCGCGGACCATGATGAGCGACGACAGGCGCAGGACTGGATCGACCGCGATGCGTGATCTTCCAGCCGGCGCCATGACGTCCCAGGCCGAGGTCCGGTCGCCTGCCCCCCGCACGACAGCCGGGACAGCGAGGTTGTCCGCCGGTCGGGCGAGGCCCGGGCTCGCGACGACGACCAGCCGATCGCGCAGCAAGATCCGCCCGACGAGGCTTTCATCCGGATCCGGATTGACCCGGATCACCAGGTCGTAACCTTCCTCGACCATATCGACTTTCCGATCTTCCGTCGTGACCTCGAGCCGGACCTCCGGATATTTCAGCGCGAACCCGGCCGCGATCTTGCCCATCGCGATCTGCGAGAAGAGCAGAGGCGCGCTGATCCGCAGCTTGCCTCGCGGCCGGCCCCCACCCGAGGCGATCGCCGCCGCGGTCTCGTCGAGCTCGGTGAGCAACGCCCCCGTTCGCTCGAAGAGGGCCCGTCCCTCCTCGGTGAGCTTCAGTGTGCGCCCCCCGCGCTCGAAGAGCCGCAGGGCGAGGGCGGCCTCCAGCTCCGCGACCCGGCGGGACAGGGTCGCTTTCGGGCGCCCCGCGGCGCGCGCGGCTCGTCCGAAGCCCCCGTGCCGGGCGACGAGGCTGAAATCAGCGAGAGCGAGCAGATCCATGCGTTCCACCAGCGAGACGGTCTGTCCCAAGGTAACGTCTATCGGCGCGCAGGTGAACGACCTATTTGCAGGGTGTCTTTCGACCCGAACAGGAGCGATCCCCCATGACCATCCTCGTTACCGGCGCGACCGGGACAGTCGGCCGCCAGGTCGTCGAACAGCTCGCGAAGCGCGGCGCCGGCGTGCGCGCGCTCGTCCGCGATCCCGCCAAAGCCAACTTCCCGGCGGGCGTCGCCGTCGCGCAGGGCGACCTGCTCGACGTCGACGCGCTGCGGAGCGCCTTCTCGGGCGTCTCCACGCTCTTCCTGCTCAACGCCGTGGTGCCTGACGAATTCACCCAGGCCCTGATCGCGCTCAACCTCGCCCGCTCCCCCTCGACCGGATCAACCTCGTCGGTCCCGACACGCTGACCGGCGCGGATGTCGCGGCCATCTGGACGGAGGTCCTGGGGCGCCCGATCGCCTATCCCGGCGATGACACCGCCGGGTTCGAGCAGAGCCTCCGGCGGTTCATGCCGAGCTGGATGGCCTTCGACATGCGCCTGATGAGCGAGCGCTTCCTCACCGAGGGCATGCTCCCCGAGGCCGGCGACGTGGCGCGTCTCACCGCGCTCCTGAGACGCCCCCTGCGCTCTTACCGCGACTTCGCCGCCGAGATCGCGACCTCGGGCTAGCGGCCGAGCGAACCTCAACACGCACGACAAGGAACATCGTCATGATCTATTCGACCGCCACCGTCCCCGTGAACCCCGAAGGAGAGACCGAGCTGACCCGCGCGCAGGCATGGCAGGGCCTGGTCCTCAAGGCCCGCGACGCCCGCCTGTTCCTCCCGCCCGGCCTCTGCACCCGTTGCGACGTCGTCGAGGAGAGCGCTTCTCTCATCGTGCGCGAGGCCACGATCGCGGGCGAAGACCTGCGCGAGATCATCACGTTCGAGCCGCAGAGCAAGGTCACCTTCTTCCAGGCCACCGGTCCCCGCGAGGGCGCGATCATCAACGAGCTGTTCGAGGACGCCGACGGCGCGCTCCAGCTCCGCTTCTACTGCTACCTCGGCCTGCGCGGCAAAGCGCCGAACGGCCCCGAGGAGCAGGCCGAGCAGGCGTGGTTGGACGGCGACAAGGGCTACAAGGGCGCCTTGCTGTCGACGCTGAAGCGCACCCGCGAGCTGCTCGCGGAGGGCCGGCTCTGATCGCCGCGAGGGGCATGAACGACGGGACTGCCTCTCAGGAGGCGTCCCGCTCTCCGAGGTAGCTACCATGCAAGACTCCGTGACCGACGACGCCAACGCAGCGCGATCAGGCCTCTGCTCGCGGGCCAGAACAGGCGCCGACCCCGACGTCGGACCCCAGCCACTACGGACGGCGAGGACGCGGGGACGGGGCCGACGTGGGCTGCAAGGACGGTGACGACGGGAGCTACGGCGCGCGAGGCACCGTCGGCGCCCCCGGCCAGGTTATCGGGCGCATCGGCGAGGCCGGCTGGGAAGCGGACTGGGCCGGCGACGGCGGCTGGGGCACGCCGGGCCAGCGCGGCGGCGGAGGCGGCAAGGGGGGCGAGGAGCCGGTCACGACGGGCAGGGGGACGTTCGCGCGTGCCACGGCGGCGAGATCGCGCTCCAGCGTGTCCTTCGCCGGGACCTTCAGGCGGGCGACGCGCAGCCGCCGAAGCGTGGGCTAGGGTTGCAGCGCACCATCTTTTGCGGCAAGAGGAGGCCGGGAGATTTTTCCTCCCACGAAACGAAGACACACGAGAATATGCAAATTCCGAGCAACCTCACGTCGCTGGTCGACGAAGGGCTCATCGACGAGGTTGTGCGGCCGCTGATGAGCGGAAAGGAAGCGGTGGTCTTCCTCGTCCGGTCGGGCGGCGAGCTGCGCGTCGCGAAGGTCTACAAAGAAGCGCAGAACCGCAGCTTCAAGAACCGCGCGGCGTACACCGAGGGCCGCAAGGTGCGCAACAGCCGCGACCAGCGCGCGATGGACAAACGCTCGCGCCACGGCCGGGCTCAGGACGAAGCCGCCTGGCGCTCGACCGAGGTCGACATGATCTACCGCCTGCGCGGCGCAGGCGTCCGCGTGCCGATGCCGTACCACGCGATCGACGGCGTGCTCCTGATGGAGTTGGTCACCGACGCCGACGGCAGCCCCGCGCCCCGCCTCGCCGAGACGAGCCTCGACCGAGATCAGGCCACGTGGGTCTACCATCGCCTGATCGGCGAGGTCACGCGGATGTTGTGCGCCGGCGTCGTGCACGGCGATCTGTCGGACTTCAACGTGCTCATGAGCGCCGACGGGCCAGTGATCATCGACTTCCCCCAGTCGGTGGACGCCGCGAAGAACCAGAACGCCAGGCAGCTCCTGCTCCGTGACGTCGACAACCTCCATCGCTTCCTCACGCGCTTCGTGCCCGAGCAACGGCGAGCCGCCTATGGTGAGGAGATGTGGGAGCTCTACGCCTGCGGCGCGCTTACCCCTGAGGCCCGATTGACCGGCCGCCATCGGGTCTCCGAGCGAAGGGTGGACACCCGCGCCGTGCTCGACCTCATCGGCGACGCGAACTACGACGAGCGCAAGCGCCGCGAGCGTCAGGGCCTCAGCATGCGGGGAGCGCCGAAGACCACCCCATCGCCCGCGCCCGCCCCCGCCCCCGAGGCGCCCACGACCGACGGGCGAACGACCGATCCGCGGGACCGACCGCGGCAGGCGGAGAGGCCGGCTGCGCATGCCGGGAATGGGGGCGGGCCAAGGCCGCGGCAGCACGGACCAGGGCGAAGGCCGCAAAACGCCGGGCCTGACAAGAGGCCGCAGCACGCGGGCAACGCGCCTGCCCAAAGGCCACCGCAGCACCCATCAGGACAACCGCCGGTGCAGTACGAGGCGGGGCAGCGACCACAGCGGCATCGGCCAGACCATCGGCCGGCCCAGCATGCGACGGCGCAACGGCCCGCGCAGCACGAGGCGCCGCACAGGCCGCAGCAGCACGAGGCGCCGCACGAGGCGCCGCACAGGCCGCAGCGCACAGGCCGCAGCAGCACCAGGCGCCGCACAGGCCTCAACAGCACCAGGCGACGCAAGAGCCGCCGCAGCAAGGGGAGGCCCAGGCGGCGTCGCGGCCACGCCGCCGTGTCGTCATCTCGGTGAGCACCAGCGATCGGCGTTCGGGCACGCGCCGGAACCCCTGATAGGCCCCGCGTGGGGTCGCCCGCGACGGGTCCGCGCGTCACCGCGTCTCAGCGTGCTGGGCGCGCACCCCGACCGCGTCGCGGAACACGCGGCGGAGGTGGCGCTCGCTCACGCCGAGATCGTCGCCGATGGCATTCACGTGGCTCGACTCGAAGAGCGCTTCGAGCCCACGCGGCCGAGGTGCGTGTCGCCGAACGCCGTCCCGTACTTGAGCCCATAGCCCAGCATCCGATCGAAGCCGATGTGCCCGACCCAGATCGCCGCGCCGAGCAGCAGCGCCGGCGAGCCGAGCGCGACCGACGCGACCGCGAGCAGCGCCGGAGCCAGATGGCTGTGCCCCGCGTTGTAGACCGCCGCGCCCACGCGCGGGCCCGCGAGGTAGCCGAGCAGCGACAGGTCGGGCAGGAGGAACAGCGCCGCGAACCATCCCCAGCGCCCGCCCAGGTGCTCGTAGGCGAGCAGCGCTGCGCCGAGCACGAGCGCGCCCTCGAGGCGCAGGAGCGCGCGCGGCATGCCCTTGGCCCCGCCCGCCGAGACCTCGGAGGTGGGCTGCGGCGCGGGGCGGCGGGTGGTGGGGGCAAGGTCGAGCGCAGGGAGCGTCGCGGCGGTGGTCATGGTCGTTCTCCTCGTCGTGCATACCGGCGCGGGCGCCGGCGACGTGGAGAGCATGGTCGCCGCGGGTGCTCATGAACATTGTACAAATGCGTCCATCCGCTCATCATCTTTTGATGAGCCCAGCCGAGCCCTCGTGGGACCTCTACGGCGCCTTCCTCGCCGTCATGCGCACCGGCAGCCTCTCCGCCGCCTCGCGCGCCCTCGGCGTCGCGCAGCCCACCGTGCGCCGCCAGATCGAGCAGCTCGAGGCGCAGCTCGGCGTCGTGCTCTTCACCCGCGCGCCGAACGGCCTGGTGCCGACCGAGCTCGCGCTCGCCACGCTGCCCTACGCCGAGTCCATCGCCGCGAGCGCGCGCGCCCTCGTGCGCGCCGTGTCGAGCCCCGCCGATGCCGACCGCGGCACCGTGCGCGTCACGTGCAGCGAGGTCGTCGGCGCCGAGGTGCTCCCCCCGATGCTCGCCGCGCTCCGCGTCGCTCATCCGCGCCTCCAGATCGAGCTCGTCGCCACGAATCGCACCGAAGATCTCCTGCGCCGCGACGCCGATGTCGCCGTGCGCATGGCGGAGCCGACGCAGGCCGGCCTGGTGAGGCGCTGCGCCGGGCGCGTCGAGCTCGGCCTCTTCGCCACCAAGGCGTACCTCGCCGCGCGCGCTGCCCCGACGTCGCTCGCGGGGCTCGTGCCGGACCACGCCCTCATCGGCGCCGACGGCTCCCGCGCCATCATCGACGCGCTCGCCGCCGCCGGGCTCGTCACGACGCCGCGCGACTATGCGTTCCGCAGCGACAGCGACATCGCGAAGCTCGCCGCGGTGCGCGCCGGCCTCGGCATCGGGGTGTGCCAGCTCCCGCTCAGCCGGCGGCCGGTGCCGCTCGTGCGCGTGCTGCCCGCGCTCGCCTTCCACCTGGACGTCTGGGTCGTCATGCACGAGGATCTGCGCGCCGTGCGCCGCGTCCGCCTCGTCTTCGAGCACCTCGTCGCGCAGCTCGGCGCCTACGTGACCCGGGCAGGCGAACCACGGCCGGTGGCGGCGAAGGCCCGGCCGCCGGGCACGCGGGGAAGGCCCAGCTCGGGCTGAGCGACCTACCTGGCCGCGAGGCTCGCCACGGCCTGCGCGATACGCGGCGCTGCGTTGGGGCGGGCCCTCCTGCGCAGCCCATCGGTCCTCCTGGACAAGCCCCGGCGCCCTCCTGTGCGGCCCCGGTGGGTCTCCTGCGCAGCCCATCGGTCCTCCTGGACGAGCCCCGGCGCCCTCCTGCGCAGCGCCGTCGGCCGTCCTGCGCAGCCCATCGGCCCTCCTGGACAAGCCCCGGCGCCCTCCTGTGCGGCCCCGGTGGATCTCCTGCGCAGCCCCGCAGGCCCTCCTGCGCGGCCCTCGCGACCCTCCTGCGCACCCCCGTTCGTGTCCTGCGCTACGCTAGCCGCCGTCCTGCGCGGCCCTCGCGACCCTCCTGCGCGCCCCCGTTGGGGTCCTTCGTCATCCTCGTCGGGCTACTGCGCGGGCCCGATGGGTCTCCTGCGCAGCCCCGGCGTCGTCTCGCGCGCCCTTTGTGGTTGCAGCGCAACTCTTTTTCCCTCCTCCCTCGTTCACCACCTCCGCGGCCCGCTGCCCGCGGCGCCGGGCACGCCGCCCCCTCGATTCGATGCGCGGCACACCGCCTCTCCCAGCCCTCGGGCCGAGCGCCTCCTTCGCGGCGCGACCGACTCGTGCTCTCCTCTGGCCAATGCCTTGTTCGCCGATACCCTCGCCGATCTTCCAGTCCCTCAATCCGAGGGGCGCTGGCCCCGACAAGGAGGCGTATTTTTACCAGGGCAAAGGCATCCACCACCACGTCGCCCAGTACCGACAAGGCCGCAACGAAGCGCGCGTCGCGCGAGACACGGGGCGCGCCTCGCTCCTCGACGGGCGCAGCAGCGTACACGCTGAGCGCCGCCCGCGAAACCGAGCTCCTGCGAGAGGCCGAATCGCTGGGCGATAACACCGTGATTTTCCCCGGCAAGCTCGCTCGGCGCGTCATCTGGTCGAGCCGCATCCAGCTCGTCGCCGAGCGCGACGCGGCCGATCTCGTCCGCACCCCCTTTCCCGACGACGAGCCCGCGCTGACACGCGAGGAGATCCGCGCGCTCCGCGACAAGATCGAGCTCCTGCGCGTCACGCAATCGCGCTGGCAAGCCGTGCAGCAGCGCCAGGAGCAGGCCGTCGCGCTGTTCAAGGGGCCGGCCGCCGAGGCCGCCCTGCACCGGCAAACGCTCCTCCGCTTCTTCGATCTCCGCTTCAAGAACAGCCCCGAGGGGCAAAAGCGGCTCATGGCGATCCGCGCGGGCAGCGGCGACGCGGATCTGGTCCAGGACGTCTCCGACCTGCTCTTGCTCTGCTCCGAGCACGCGGAGGCCCTTCGCAAGGCGCCTCGCGGCGAGGCCGACGCGGCGGCCCGCCTCCGCGCGCTCTCGCCCGAGCTCGCGCGCATGCTCGCCGACAAGACGTTCTCTCCCGAGGCGCAGCGCGCGCGCAAGCTCCGCGACGCCGCGTACACGCTCGTCATGCACGCCGAGCGGCGGCTGCGCGCCGCCGCGGAGTACTGGTATGCCGGCACCGACAGGATGAAGGATTACGCGCCCTTCCCCGCCTCCCGCGGCGCCGCGTCCACCGGAGAGGAAGAGGAAGAGGAAGAGGAGGAAGGCGAGGCCGCCGCGGAGAACGGCGCGCCGGAAGGCGACGCGTCGGAGGGGGGCGCTACGGAAGACGGCGCGCCGGGCGAGGACGAAGACGAGGGGTGATCGCCCCAGGTCGCGGCGGGCGCGTCAAGGAGGGGGGCGCCTCGCTCGTCGCGAGGGCCGGGGCTCCCCAGCCAGCGCGCCGGCCCGGCCGGGCGCCACGCGGGGGAGCCTCGGGCGGGGCCGGCGACTGCGGTGGCCGAGGCGGCAAGGGGGCGAGAACGGAAGGCTCCGCTGCCGTCGTAGACCATCAGGTCGGACGCACTCACGACCGCCCTCGACGAGACAAGGTCTGGAGGAGCGTCTCGGCCGCCGCAAACGCTCGGTCGGGCGACCACGCGGAGCAGGACCGGCCCGCCCGGAGCGCAGGCGGCTCGTCCGCCTCCGCCAGCTCCTGTGCGAGGAACTGGATCAGCTTGAGCTTGTCAGCACGCGGCAAAGACTGGATATCCGGGAGCAACTCCACGAGCGACGTGACGCGTCACCTCACTTGGTTCTCAGCGATGAACTCGTCGCCCAGCCCGGGGCGCCTCTCGTGGTCCGCCACGCACGGCGATGCGGCCTCCAGGTCGATGGCCCGCCGCACCGGCGCCAGGCTGCAGCTTGGCGCATGGACGCCGAGGGCGTCGCGGCGAGCAGCCCAAGGATGATGAGGAAAGATCACAGAACGCTGGGGCGTTCGGCGGATCGTCACGGCCCCGTCACGAGACCCGAGATGTGGATCTGTACGAGCGGACCACTCGCCTCGTCGTAGACCACCACACTCGAGCCTCCGATCTCGCGTCGGACGATCACGTCCTGAAACACCATCGGCCCTTCTCCGAGCTGCAGCAGCGCGCCCGTCGCCTCCAGCGCGTGATGCCGGTGGGGAGAGAAGGGCTGCACCGTGTACCCCGCGGGCACCGGTGGATACGAGCCGATGAGCGTCGCCGTCCCGGTCGCGTCGATCTGCCAGAGCTCGACTGCCCCGCTTTCCTGGCCCGTGGCGAGCGCGACGCGGAACGAGTCCGGCGCGAGCGCGCGCACGGCGAGCAGCGGAGCGTTCGGCAGGCCGACGATCGGCACCGAGCTCGCGTTGGCGAGATCGACGACGCGGTGCTGCGTGAGCGCGAGGTTCGAGTAGCCGAGGTGGACGAGCATGTCCTCCTCGTCGCCGTACACCATGACGCCGTTCGAGTCGTACCAGTGCCTGTTCCCGTCGCCGGAGCAGCTGTGAACCCACGATCCCCCGGGCCCCACCTTGATGTCCTCGATCCAATCGTTGGGGACGCATGGTGCCGTCGGCAGGACGAGGTCGTTCGCGTCCGAGCCGTTGAGGTACGTGCCCACGTAGGGACATGCGTCGCACACGAACTCGCGAACCGATCCTGCGAGCACGTAGAGCAGCTTGCCGCTGTCCTGGAGGCGCGCGCTGAACTCATCGTAGGCGCCAATGAACCCGACGGCGGCCGTGTTCGGGTCGCTCCAGTGGGCCATGGCGTCACGACCGCTGGAGCCCGGCTGGACCGTCCCCAGCAGGTAGACCTCCGCAGGATCGAACACATCGCTGATGTTGCCCGGACCGCCGCCGCCGGCGCTGACCGCACCTCCCGCCCCGCCGCTTCCGCTGCTCGCGTTCGTCGAGGTCGAGCCGCCGCCCGCGCCAGCCGACGTCGAGCCGCCGCCCGAGCCAGCCGACGTCGAGCCGCCGCCCGCGCCGGCCGACGTCGAGCCGCCGCCCGCGCCAGCCGACGTCGAGCCGCCGCCCGAGCCAGCCGACGTCGAGCCGCCGCCCGCGCCGGCCGACGTCGAGCCGCCGCCCGCGCCAGCCGACGTCGAGCCGCCGCCCGAGCCGGCCTGGGCGCTCGACGTGGAGCCGCCGCCGGGATCCAGGACGAGGACCTCGGACCCGCAGGCGCCCAACGTGAATGTGCCGAGGATGAGCATCGAGGCGCGCGTGCCAACGCGCCGATGCCGAGGAGCTCCATCGCCTCGCGGATCCGGGCCGACGTCGTCGCGACCACGGTCGTCTCGCCCGGAGGCCGTCAAGTGCAGTGCCCCTGCTGGGCGGAGTCTCGATGGAATGACACCATATATCGATCGACGCATACCTTGATCCCAGCACGATCATGCATCTGCCCAGATCGCGCGGACATCGTAGGGCGCCATGAGCCGATCGGCGGTGACGAGCTGGATGTCCTCGACCTGGGCCTGCGCGACCAAGATCCGGTCAAATGGATCCTTGTGATGCGGGGGAAGTCCGGCGACCTGGAGGGTGTGCCGTTGCTCGGTTGCTCGATGGGCAGGGAAAGGTGACCGAGGGCGGCCATGCGAGAAGGAATGTATTCGGCAGGCGGGATGGGAAGGGAGAGCTTTCCGAGCGCGTGCTTGATGACGATTTCCCATGCTGTCGCAGCCGAGATGTAGACGTCAGCACCTTCTGCGACGAGCATCTCCACGACGTCGCGCCTGATCCTCTCGGGGTCGGCGACGAGCCAGAGCCAGCAGTGTGTGTCGAGCAGCAACCTCATGTCTCACCATCGAACGCTCGCTGTAGGTCCTCCGGCAGCGGCGCGTCGAAGTCGTCGGCGATCTGGACCGTACCTCGATCCATGCCAAGCGCTGCCCGCTTGTCGCGTGGCGCAGCCTTTTGCGGAGAGGAGATGAGGACGATCACCTCCGCCGGGCCTTCTGGGAGGTCTGCGGGCACCTGCAGCTCTACCCGACGGTCTGCAGGGATGACGATGGGGATCTTGGCGGCTCGCACGATGCTTCCTCCTACTCCTTTACCGGCGATCTCAGTCTAGCGTCAGAGCTCCCCGGCGTCACGAGCGATGCCCGAGGCGGGCCGGCCGGTGCGCGCGGCCCCGACGGACATGTCCTACAGGCGCCGGCTCGACCCGGCGCGATGCGCCGGAACCTGCGCCTGAGCGATCGTATCCCGGTCTTTACAAGCGCAATGCCCCAGTTCACCTGCGGGACCTTTGGCCTCCAGGCGCGCCGAACGTACCCGCCGGGCGCGGAACCCGCCAGGCGAGAAACCTGATGCGTGACGCCCGTCAGGTGCGACGCCACGTTAGCGAGCAGGCGCGTCGGACTGGACCGCATCCTCCGGAAACACCTCCTCCTGTGCAGCCCATACGAGCCCGGCTCCTGCGCAGCCCCGGCGTCACGGCAGCGAGATCGAGACGTCCGACGGCGGCCCTGGCGGCGACGGCGGCGAGCCCCAGCGAGGCGGACGAGGCGTAGCCGCCCAGCCAAGGGCATCGTGACCGTCCGCGCGGCGCCGGTCACCTATCCCATCAGGGGCCTGGCTGCGGCGCGGCCTGGCACGTGCCGGCCACGCACGCGAGCTGCGGCGGTGGCGGGCACGGGGAGCACTGGAGGTTCCGGCACGCGGGGGGGCTACGGGCGTTGAGCTCGCGGAAGAAAGCTCCGCTGCCGTCGTAGATCATCAGGTTGGACGCACTCGCGACCGCCCTCGACGAGATCGTGCCGCAAGAGCAGCAGCGGTCGGCCGTGGCCACGATCACGCAGTCCGACGCGGCAGCGCAGGTCGCCGGGCCGGGCGGCGGGGGCGACCCCGTCGGCCCGCCGGCGACGGTCGCCGTCGATGCCGCAGTCGGCGTCACGGCGGCAGCGGGCGGCTGCTCCGCGCCCCGCGGGGGCCCACCCGGACGGTGTGCGTCGCCGCACGCGGCCAGCAGCGCGGCGATCGCGATCACGAGACGACCAGCTCCTCGACCCAAGCTCGTATGCATTCCGGGGGAACGGTCGACCTTCCTGCCCCCTTACAGTGCTTCCCTGGGCACGTGCGGGCGGACCGCGTAGGGCAGGACGCTGAGAAGGCTCCCGACGACGCGCTGGCCCGCGAGCTGGGCGCGATGGGGCTGCTCTGCGTCAGCGCGCGCGCCGGTAGTGCATGGCGACCGCGCCGCAGCGGAGCGGCTTCGCCGAGACCAGCTCGAGCCGTCGCGTGCTGGGCAGCCCGCTCTGGTACAAGGTCGGGCCGTGGCCGGCGATCCTGGGGTGGACGAGGAGCTTGTACTCGTCGATCAGATCCAGCCGGTCCAGCTCGGTCGCGAGCTTGCCGCTACCGAGGAGCACGCCGGCCGGGGTCGCGTCCTTGAGCTTCTGCACGCCCGTGCGCAGGTCGCCGGCGATGTGGTGGCTGTTGGTCCACGGGAAGTCCTTTCGCGTGGACGACACCACGTACTTCGGCTTGGCCTCCAGCTTGACCGCCCACGCGCGCATCGCCGGCGGCGCCTCCTCGTCGCCGCGGGCGACCGCCGGCCAGTAGCTCTCCATCATCTCGTAGGTGACGCGGCCCCACAGCATCGCCCCACCATCGTCCATGAGGCGGGTGAAGAAGGCGTGTGTCTCGTCGTCGGCGATTCCCTCCTGGTGGTCGACGCAGCCGTCCAGGGTGACGTTGATGCTGAAGGTCAAGAGTCCCATACGGCGAGTCTACCACTCCTGGCGATGGATCGGCAGGCCATCGCGGAGCTTGCCGCCAGGCGGGCGCGACCCGCCCGTCGCGGTTGGATCCGCCGGCGCGGACGCAGCGGGCTGTCCGAGCTGCTGGTTGAGCGCGTCGAGCGCCGCGAGCTCGTGGGCGATCGCGGTGGTTCATGACGTGAACGCTGCCACAATTTCGGCTCGGCTTCAGCCGTCTCTGCTGCCGGCCCCCAGCGGAGTCTGGCCGCTACGCTCGCCAGTCGCGCCGCATCCTCCGGCTCGACGAGGCCGAACGCCGCTCCTTGCGCGTCGTCACATGCCGCGGCGTCGTCACATGCCTCGACCCGCACGACGGTCGGAAGCTCGATGGGCCCGATGACGACTCCGCCGTGCCTGCGCACACGGTCGACTTCGACGTCG
This sequence comes from Sorangium cellulosum So0157-2, assembly GCF_000418325.1. Classification (GTDB taxonomy): domain Bacteria; phylum Myxococcota_A; class Polyangia; order Polyangiales; family Polyangiaceae; genus Sorangium; species Sorangium cellulosum_D. The sequence goes on along the minus strand of NC_021658.1, from coordinate 3,574,440 downwards.
AGGGACGGGAGAGACCGTGGCCGGCGGGCCTGCCGTGGTGAACCCGTGCGAGGGCGGGCTCCCGAGCGTCGGCGGCAAGAGCGGTGACGGATTGCCCGGCGGCGCGGATGACGGTCCTCGCGCCGGAGCCCCCTCCCGCTCCGCGCTGCCCCCGCGTGGCTGTCCGTAACACTGATGCCAGGCGACCACACCCACCCTGCCGCCGCCCATCGCTCGTCGCACCTCCGAACCCCGCGCCTCCCGGGGCCCGCCGCGCGCCCCCGCGCCCCTGCGCCCGCGCACGCGCCTTGCTCTTGCTCGGCCGCGCGCCGTCGACTCCCCGACAGCGTTCTGGGTTTGCTGTTGCTCGCGCTCGCCGAGCAGCCCGCCACCTCCGGAGGCCTCATGCATCGGAACCTCTCCCGCACGACACCCCACCTGGCCCTCGCGGCCTTGAGCGCGATCGCCGCCGGCGTCGCGGCCTGCTCCTCTCACCCCGACGACTCCGCCCATCGGTTGCCGTCGAGCCCCGCGATCGACGAGCCCCCGCCGCCCATCAGCGGCGGCACGCTGCTGATCGCCCGCGACGGGCACACCGCCGTGGCGGCCGACCCCGATCGCGACGGCGTCTGGGTGGTCGACACCGACGGCGGCGAGCCCCGCGCGATCCCCCTCGCGCGCGGCGACGAGCCCGGACGCGTCGTCGAAGACGGGGCCGGCCGCGTCCACGTCGCCCTGCGCCGCGCAGGCGAGCTCGCGACGATCGATGTCGGGACGGCGAAGGTGCTCGACCGGCGCGCCGTCTGCCCCGCGCCGCGCGGCCTCGCCTACGACGCGTCGCTCGACGCGATCCATGTGGCCTGCGCCGGCGGCGAGCTCGTGACGCTCCCGGCCCAGGGCGGCGCCGCGCTCCGGAAGCTACGGCTCGACGCCGACCTGCGCGACGTGATCGTCGAGGGCGATCGCCTGCTCGTCAGCCGGTTCAAATCCGCGGAGACCCTCGTCGTCGGCCCGGACGGAGCGGTGCTCTCGCGGCGGTCGCTCCCGTGGTTCAGCGCGCACGCCGCCATCACCTCGGACTACCGCCCCTCGGTCGCCTGGCGCATGGTCGCCCTCCCCGGCGGCGGCGCGGCGATGGTCCACCAGCGCGCGTTGACCTCGCCCGTCGTGCTCGCCCCCACGGGCTACTACGAGGCCGCCGGCTGCGATGGCGGCATCCTGCACGGCGCCGTCAGCGTCCTGCCCCCGGCCTCGGCGACTCCAGGGGACGGAGCCGAGCTCCCGACGCCGGCCCTCTGGCAGATCGCGCTCCCGGTCGACATCGCGGTCGCGCCGGACGGAAAGCGCGCCGCGGTCGTGGGCGCCGGCAGCTACACGACCGAGCTCATCGATCTCGACACCATCACGAGCGAGGACGCCTCGGGCACGTGCGGTCGCTACAATCAGTGGGAGCACTCGAACCAGCCGATCGCCGTCGCCTTCACGGCGCGGGGCCGTCTGGTCGTCCAGTTCCGCGAGTCGGCGAGGATCGAGGTGCGCGATCTCGACACGCTCGATCGCGTGGGCATCGACCTCCCCGGCGACAGCGTGAGGGACCCGGGACACGCGCTGTTCCACGAACCGCCGCTCGGCTCCCGCGGCATCGCGTGCGCCTCCTGCCATCCGGAAGCGCAGGAGGACGGTCACACGTGGCGCTTCGACAAGCTCGGCCTCCGGCGCACCCAGACGGTCGCGGGCGGCGTGCTCAAGACAGCTCCCTTCCACTGGAGCGGCGACCAGAGCGACCTCACCCACCTCATGCGGGAGGTCTTCGTCTCGCGCATGGGCGGCTCATGGCCCGGCGATCGGAATGTCGAGCACCTCGAGCGCTTCCTCGACAGCGTGCCGGCGTTCCCCGCCTCGCCCCCCGACGACCTGGCCGCCGTCCGGCGAGGAGAGGCCCTGTTCCATGACCCGCAGGTAGGCTGCGCGAAATGCCACGCGGGGCCGATGCTCACGAACAACCTCAACGAGGATGTCGGTTTCGGCGAGGCATTCCAGGTGCCCTCGCTGATCGGCCTCTCCGCGCGAGCGCCGTTCATGCACGACGGCTGCGCGAGGACGCTCCGCGACCGGTTCGACCCGGCCTGCGGCGGCGACCGCCACGGCGACGTCTCCGCGCTCGCCCCGGCGCAGCTCGACGATCTCGTGGCGTACCTCGAGTCGCTCTGACGCCACGGAAGGCGCTCCGCCGCTCAGGCCGAACGCCGCTCCCTGCGCGTCGTCATTGGAGCATGCGCTGGTGGAGTGCTACGGTATCCAGATGATCTGGACCGGCATGGATCGCAGCACCTACCTCCGTGAGGATTTGTGGCTGGGCGCTTACTTCGAGCTGGCGCTCGAGATCGGGCCAGCAGGAGATGACCGTCGTGCCAAGCGCGCGCTCGAAGCGCTGTGGCAGCACCCGGCGCTGCGCGGGCCATGGGAGCGCGAAGACGCGTTCGGCTCTGATCCGATCGTGCCTGTGCTTCACCCGTCGTCTCTCCTGGGGTGCTTGAGGTTCGACGGTGTGGAGCTCGGCTGCATGTCGTGGCTCATCCGGGAAGAATCGGGCTCCGATTGGATTGACCTCTCGATTCCCACCGGGATGCTCGAGGCTGCATTCGGGGCTTCGTACCCTCTCGATCCGCAGAAGGATGCCTGGCTCGTGCGCCTGGAGCGTCTCCTCGCGACGATTGGTGCGCGCATCTTCGAGGTGGAGCCCTTCCAGCTAGGTCTGCTGGGGGAAGAGGCGTCTGGTGTGAGCAGCGCGCCCGACCTCACTGTCGAGGAGTGTGAGCTGGGCGGGCTCTTGGTCCCGCTGCAGCTCTGGGAGTCACGTGGATCCAGGCGGGCTTCGGAGCTGATCGCGCCCGGTCTGGTGTTCGTATCGCTCTTCGGCCCGCACATCGCGTCCGGCGGCTGACCAGCGCTTGCTGCGGACGATCCTGCGCTCGCCGCTGAAGCGCCGGTACCTCAGGCTCACAGCGCGAACCCCGACCCCCCGCGGAGTCTGGCCGCCACGTCTTTGCTGGCGTGAGCCCCGTGCGGCGCGGCTCGCTGCGACCGGCCAGGCCGTGCCTTGCGGTCGCCACGCGGGTCCCTGTCGCCTTCGGCGTGCCTCGTCGCGGTGCTCGTGGGTGCGCGATAATACGAGGTGCGGACACCGGGGGCTGGCTGTCAGGTGCCGGCGGGATGCTTGCGCGGCCGGCCGCGCTTGATCTCCGGCATCTCCGCGGGCCGGAGGAGAGCCGCCGGTGAAACATCGAGCGCGTTCGCGAGCCGGACGAGCGCGGCCAGGCTCACGCTCTGCCGCATGCCTTCGATGTCCTGCAACGTCCGGAGATCGAGCTCGGCAGCCTCCGCGAGGCCCTCCTGGGTCATGCCGCGCTTCTGGCGTAGACGCCGAAGGTTCGCGGCGATGTAGACCAGAACGGTGTCCAGGGTGAGCGTTCGCACCAGGTCGGCGTACACCCTTGCCCGGTCCAGAATAACGCGGCCCGACCGTGCTTTTCCTTGACGCTTCCTGCCGGCAGCCCGTAGGGTTGCGGGACCACGAATAGTGCCGCCCGCGGGTGCTGGTAACACCCCGGGCGGCGTGGCCGAACCCCGCAGACACGAGGTCCGACATGGGAACAGTACGTTCACGCCCTGAACAGGGCCAAGAGATCGATCCGCCCTCCCGCCGCCGCGTCCGCTCCGGCGCTCCACGCCCGCTCGGGCCATGGCCCGGCAGGCGCGGGTCTCCCGCCGCGCATCCCGCCGTCTACTTGGACATCACCGCGATCCTCGATCACACCCCCTTCGTCCGGCGCACCCTCCGCGCCCGCGGCGTCCTCCCCGCCGATCTCGACGACCTCATCCAGGACACCCTCCTCGGCGCCGGGCGCAGCCTGCGCGCCGGCCGCTCCCGCCCCTCCCCCGCCCTCCCTTCCGCCGACGCCCTCCGCCGCTGGCTCGCCGGCATCGCCTCGCGGCAGGCCTCGCACTACCGCGACAAGGCCCACCGCCGCCACGAGCTCCCCGCGGTCGACCCGGACCGCCTCTCCGCCTTCGCCGCCCCCTCTCCCGAGGCCCGCCTCGTCGCCCGCGGCCTCCTCCGCGCCTTCCACCGTCTCCGCCCCGAGCTGCGCGAGATCCTGTCGCTCGCCGCCACCGGCCTTTCCTCGCTCGAGATCGCCGCCTCCCTCTCGCTCCCGCGCCCCACGGTCGCCACCCGCCTCCGCCTCGCGCGCCGCCTCTTCGCCCGCGCCCTCACCCGCTCTCGGAGGTGGCCCCGATGCGCCCGATGAGCCGCGCCCCCGTCGACGCCCCCGCCGAGACGGCGGCCGAGCTGCCGACCGCGACCGAGGCCGCCCTCCTCGAGATGGTGCTCGGCCTGCCCGGCGTCGGCCCGCGCCTCCTCGGCACGGCCGCTCTCCCCTCCCTCGGTCGCCTCTCAGGCGGGCGGATGGCGCCCCCGCACCCTCTGGTCCGGCCTGGTGGATGGCCATCGCGGGAGTCTCTCGTCACAACACCGGGCGGGATCCGCGCAATCACGGCCGGCGAGACGCCTGGCGCCGCATGCCTGGATGGAGTGCGGCACAGCCCGCCGCGACGCGGGAGCTCGTCCGTCGCATCCGTGCGTGATACGCTCCACGCGAGATGGTCGATCCTGAAGCGGCACCTCCGGTCTACAATGAGGACGGCGTCGACCTCACGCTCATCCGCTGGATGCTGAGCCTCACGCCAGCAGACCGGGTCGCCACCCTCCAGGCCCACATCTACTTCGTCACGCTCGCCCGTGAGAGCAGGCGCGCGCGAGAACCGCATCCCCGCTCCGACGAACATCGCTGAGCTCCTCGGGGTGCTCGCCCGGCATCGAGTCGACTTCATCGTCGTCGGTGGCGTCGCCGCCGTGCACCCACGGCCGCGTTCGCGAGACGCGCCTGATCGCCCGCGGTTCCGACGACGCCCTCCACGTCGGCCGCTCCACCGTCCTGCGCACGGCGCTGGACATGGCCGCCCACAGCTTCGTCCTGGCCCATAACCACCCCAGCGGCGACCCGACGCCGACCCGCGAGGACGAAGCGATGACCCTGGAGCTGCGCCACCTCGGCTCGGAGCTGCACGTCCCGCTCACCACCGACGTCATCGTCACCCCCAGCGGCCGCTACGCCGCCGTCCACGAGTAGGTCTCCTCGCGGGGCGCTGCGCCCCTGCGCATCCAGCCGCCCGCCCCAGCGCATCGCCCCGACCGGCTGCTCCGCAAGCCTCCAGCAGCGGCGGCTCAGGCGGGCGGATGGCGCCCCCGCACCCTCTGGTCCGGCCTGGTGGATGGCCATCGCGGGAGTCTCTCGTCACAACACCGGGCGGGATCCGCGCAATCACGGCCGGCGAGACGCCTGGCGCCGCATGCCTGGATGGAGTGCGGCACAGCCCGCCGCGACGCGGGAGCTCGTCCGTCGCATCCGTGCGTGATACGCTCCACGCGAGATGGTCGATCCTGAAGCGGCACCTCCGGTCTACAATGAGGACGGCGTCGACCTCACGCTCATCCGCTGGATGCTGAGCCTCACGCCAGCAGACCGGGTCGCCACCCTCCAGGCCCACATCTACTTCGTCACGCTCGCCCGTGAGAGCAGGCGCGCGCGAGAACCGCATCCCCGCTCCGACGAACATCGCTGAGCTCCTCGGGGTGCTCGCCCGGCATCGAGTCGACTTCATCGTCGTCGGTGGCGTCGCCGCCGTGCACCCACGGCCGCGTTCGCGAGACGCGCCTGATCGCCCGCGGTTCCGACGACGCCCTCTGCATCGACCGCGCGACCATTCTGCGCACCGCGCTGGACAATGCACACCCTCATGCGTGTTCACGCGAGCGCGCAGGGATCCCGCTTCGTGGTAAAGGCAGATTTCCTCGACCCTCCGAGCAACCAAGGACGGAACATGGCAACTCGACAGATTGTGGTTGATGTGCCCGAGAAGGTGCTCCTTGCGGAGAAGATGGATGAAGCTGAGTTCGCGCGAGAGCTCCGCACCCTCGCTGCGGTCAAGCTGTACGAGCTGGGGCGGCTCTCGTCCGGCCGCGCTGCGGAGCTCGCCGGCATGGCGCGGGTCGAATTTCTGTTGAGCCTGGGCCGCTACAAGGTTTTCCCTCTTGACGCCGAGCTCCGCTCACTGGAGGCCGCGGTTGGCTGAGGCGATCAGCAATACCTCGCCCCTGCTCTACCTTCACCGCATCGGTGCCATGGACTGGCTCGCCGAGATGTTCAAAGACGTCTGGGTCCCCAGCGCTGTGGATCGTGAGTTGAAGGAAGGGCGACGCAAGGGGTATGAGGTCCCCACGCTGAACACCTATGGGTGGCTGAGCATCGTCGACCCCCAATCCATGCCATCGGAATGGCTCGCGCTCGACCTGGGGGCAGGAGAGCTTGCTGCCATGGCCCTGGCGCTGGAAAATCCATCCCGTGTGATTCTCCTCGACGATGCGCTGGCACGACGCACGGCTCAGCCTCCGACCGCGCGGTACAATCCCCCCGTGAACCTTCCCGAGCTGGAAGCCGAAGCCCTGAAGCTGCCTGTCGCGGAGCGCGCACGTCTCGCAGAGACGCTTTTGAAAAGCCTGGATGAGCTCTCCGAGGAGGAACACAGGCGCCTCTGGACCGCGGAAGCGACGCGCCGGGACGCAGAGCTTGACGCAGATCCGTCCGGGGGGCGACCGGCCGAGGACGGCCTTCGTGACGCCCGCGCGCGGCTCCGGTGACGCTTCCGGTCATCTTTCACGATGTGGCTGAGGTCGAGCCCGCGGTTCCGACGACGCCCTCTGCATCGGCATCGGCCGCGCGACCGTCCTGCGCACAGCGCTGGACATGGCCGCCCACAGCTTCGTCCTGGCCCATAACCACCCCAGCGGCGATCCGACGCCGACCCGCGAGGACGAAGCGATGACCTGGAGCTGCGCCACCTCGCCTCGGAGCTGCACGTCCCGCTCACCGCCCACGTCATCGTCACCCCCAGCGGCCGCTACGCCGCCGTCCACGAGTAGGCCCTCGCGGGGCGCTGCGCCCCTGCCGCGGGCCGTCCCGCCGCTGCGCATCCAGCCGAGAGCCTCCAGCGCACCGCCCCCGCCCACATCTCCGTCGCCTCCGCCAGCCACACAGCGAGCTGGAGCACGCGGCGCCAAAGGCCGTGGCTTGGTTCCCCGCGACGTCGGTCGGGTACCTGCGGTTTCAGTGATCGGAGATGACCACCCCTGCCTGGGCGCATGCGGCGAGCTCCTCGTCGGTCGGGAAGGACTCGGTGTCCTGCAGGACGCGCACTGGGCCGCCCGCGGCGGCAAGCGGGCGCAGGAGCTCGCAGAAGCGCTTGGTCGAGGTGGCGATGAGCTGGAAGTAGGGGTCGAGTCCCAGGACCGCCTTGCGGTGCCGCAGCATGAAGCCGGGGCCGGCATGATAGGTGTGCCCGAAGGTGTCGAGCTTTCGCTCGGCCGCGCCGTGCAGCTCCTTGAGCATGCGCTCGGCGCCTTCGCGCTGGAGGAACCCGCCCATGCTGGCCTCGGTGCGCCAGCGCTGAAGCGTCCAGTCGAGCGCGAGGCGTAGCAAGGCCGACTCGATGTCGTCGCCGCCGGGCTCGAGGTCGTCGCCGAGGCTCCCTGTCACGTAACAGCGCCCCTCCTCGTCGATGCAAAGCCAGCGCATCTTGTCGACCTTGCCTACCTGGCGCACCGGCTTGCCCTGGATGTCCCTGATCCGCTGGTCGCCCGCAACGGTGTCCGCGACGTACCCAGGCGCGATGAGGGGCGCCACGCCGAGCAGACTCCACGGCGCGAAGTCATCTTCCGCGATGACACCGCCGTGGTCCCGCTCCACCGCGGAGAGGACGGGCCAGAGGTCGCCGCCGAAGAGCCTGCGCAGGTCCTCCTCGGAACGCCGGAAGCGATCCAGGCGGTGGATACGCCGGGCGAACAGGTATTCCTGCAGCTCGGGGATCGGAGCAAACAGCTCGGTCGCCGGGCGCGTGCGCTGGACGAGGAGCTCGCCGTCCTCCCACTCCGCTCGCTCGGTGGCGACGTCCCCGTAATGGAGGGCCTGCACGATCCGCCGCCCTTCGGCGATTTCAATGGAGATCTCCGCGATGCCGGCCGCCTGGTGGAGCTGGGCGCCCCTGGGCACGCGCTGGAGATCCTCGACGAGCATCGCCTCGGCGCGGCCGTCGTGCAGGCCAAGCTCCGCGCCGGCGGCGCGGGCGGCCGCGAGCAGCGCGGGGAGGTCCTCGAAGCGGCGGGCGGCGGCGCGATCCCGGACGATGAACCAGCGGTCGTCCGACCAGCACGTGTCGTGCAGCGCCGATGCGGCGCCATTCTCCGCGGCGCGGAGCTTGTTCGCGAGCTTCCTGGCCTCGTCCCCAGCGCGCCAGTGGATCGAGAAGTGAGCCAGGGGGGGCGTGGGAGAGAGCTCGGCGGCGAGGCGTTCCAGGAACGCGCGCAGATCGCTGCAGAGGCGCTTCTCGTACCGGCCGAGGTACACAGCGCCCTCTCGCTGCGTCAGGAGCACGCGCCGGCCCGAAGCGTGCCTTGCGATCACCAGGTCGGGCGGGCCCGAGCGGTGGCGGCGAAAGCTGCAGTCGAACTCGGCGAGGGCGCCGAAGTCGTAGTCGCCGAGGAGGGGTAGGCCTCGGTCCTGAGTCAGCGCGAGGAGCAGATCCGCCGCCTCGGTCCAGCGGGGCGGGCAGCCGGGCGGCGCGAGCTTCGCGAGCGTGCGGCGGTCACAGGCGCGGCGGATGGGCGCGCGTTCGGCCAGCGCGCAGAGGGCCTCGGAGAATCCCTGGACAGCGCTCATGGTTATGTGACCCTCTCGAACCGATCGCCCACCACCCTCCAGGTGCCTACGTTGTGGATGCCGCCCGGGCGGTTCGGTCGTGTGAGGCGGTTGCTCGGGTTATCGTGATACGTGGGGTTCTGCGGGTTCATGGCCCCGCCGACCTCGCTCGGGCGCGGCGGCTTGCGGCCCGCCATGGTCCACAGCCGAGGGATGAGCTGGGAGCAGTTGGGACAAGCCGGGATGTTGCTGGTTCCGGTCTCGGACTCCATGCCCTGCACCTCGCCGAGCGCTGCGCGAAGGTTGCGCCGCCACCCAGGCTGACCCGGCGTGCATGACCTGCCGGTCCGCTGCTCCCACTCCCGGAGGTGGTCGCTCAGCACGTGGGGCTCGGCGCACTGCTCCGCAGGCTGCGGCTCCATGGGGTGCCGGGCCGGCTGCCGCGGCAATGCTCTCTCGACGGCCGGATGAAGCCGGCTCGGGCTGCCGCCGCTGCTCCTCGTGATCGGATCCCCGACCGTGCGCGTGAGTGTGCAGCGAACGAGCGCGTCGATGTCGACGTGCTCGACCGGCATGTTGTCGACATAGGCGTAGGGCTTGAGGCTGCCCTCGATGCGCAGCGGCTCCGGGCTCAGGTAGCAGCCCGTCTCGGGATCGTAATAGCGATTCCGGTTGTAATGGAGCCCGGTCTCCTCGTCTGCGTACTGGCCCGGGAACCGAAGCGGGGTCCTCGGCTCGCCGTCGACCCGCCCGTACAGGGTAGGGGCGAGGGTCTCTAGCAGGGCCCCATCGTTCGCAACGAGCGCCTCGGGCGCGCCGTTCGGGCCTTCGACGTAGTACAGCAGCTCCGGCGGTTGCCCGGCCCTGGTCTCGCGCTGTGCCAGTGGCAGCACCGTCCCTGGCAGCACGACGTAGGTCCGCTCCTGGACGATGGGCTCACCCGCCTCGCGCGCAGTCTCATGGATCTCGCGCACGAGGGCGTCGCCGTACCAGGCGTAGCGGGTCACGCTCTCGACGCGTCCGGCGCGCTCGACGCGCTTCTCGGTCCGCCGCGCGAACGGATCATACGCGAAACGGACCGTCCGCCCGTCGGGTAGGCGCACGGCCATGAGCTGGTCGTCGTCGGCCCAGATGAACGACCACGCTTTCCCGTCGGGCGCCCGCTTGTGCGACACGCGCCCCAGCGCATCGTAGGCGTACTCGACCTCGCCCCGCCGGACGAGGCGGCCGCCGGAAGCGTACTCGCGTGGGACGGTCGGCTCGTAGAGATCGCCGCTCGCGCCGTAGCCGTACGACTCGTCGACCGCGTGCTGCGCTCCCTGAACACGACGCTTCTCGGCGACACGCCCATTCGCGTCGCGCCGGAGCTCGACGCGGACGCCGCTCGCGTCGTCGACGGCCGCGAGCAGGCTGGCCGGCGAGTAGTGGTAGCTACGCGCAAAGGTCTGGCCGAGGGGGATCTGGCCGACCCACGCCGGCTCGCCCGGCCCGACGTGCGGCGTTGCCCTGGGGCTCAGGACCTGCACGCGGGCGAGCATGCCGTCGGGCGTGAAGCCCTGAGCGATGCGTCCGCCGCCGGGCAATACCTGTTCGACGACGCGGCCAGTGGGGTCATATCGGAGCTGTATCGGCGCGATGTCGCCGTGGTGGATCCGTACCGGGCGGCCGGCGACGTCGCGCTCAACCGCGATCGCGCCGAACGAGCCCTCCGCGCGTACGGCCTTGCCCATGACGTCGTACGCGGTTTCGACCGTGGTGGTGACGCCACGGTCGACGAGGCGCTCGCGCAAGATCCGGCCGCGGGCATCGTAGGTGTACTCGCAGGCGCTGTCGTCGCTCTCGACGAGTAGGACGCGGCCGAGCGCATCGTACTCGATCCGCTCGACGCGCCCATCGGAGAAGCTGCGCCCTACGAGGCGGCCGCAGGGGTCGTAATTGAGCTCCGTCAGACGCGCATCCTCGCGGATAGCGAGGATTTGTCCCATGGCGTCGAGCCGGTACGAGATGGCGCGGCCGTCGAAGGTGCGCTCGCCAACGATGCGACCCTCGGTGTCGCGCTCATAGACGTGTTCTTCACCTGCCTCGTTGATGATTCGTGCGAGAGCCTGCTCGCGGTCGTAGCGATAACGGACGATCTGACCATCGGTGCGCACGACCTCCGTAACCACGCCGATGCCTCCCCAGCGGAGCAGGGAGGCACGGCCATCGGCGTCCAGGAGGCGCGAGACGTTGCCGTCTGCGTCGTACAGGGTATGAACGTGGTGTGGCCTCGCTACCGGGCGCTGCGCGAAGGACTGGAGCGGAGACGAGAGGTGAGCTGGAGCGGAGTGGCACGAGCGCGCGGCAGGAAGGCGTCGCGTCGTGGGGGCGTCGTCTGCCGCGCGCAGGCGGCGCGCGGGCGAGGCGCAGGGAGGTGGAGCGGAGCAGGGGGGGACGGAGCGCGCGGATTGCGCCTCGCCCGCTTGCCGCCCCGAGGGGGAGAGAAGAGCGCGGCCGTTGGGGAATCGAGGCGCCAGGAAGGCCCTCGGAGCGACCTGACGAGCCCGAGCTGAGAAGGAACTTGCAAAGGCGTCGTCCCATGCTGGCCTCCCTCGCACCGGGCATGGGACGGGGTGAGACGCTGTCTCAACCAAACGTGCGGTGCGAGGGGGTCGTTCACCCCGGGGTCGGTCGGTTACGAGTATGGGTCCAGAACCCGCTGTCGTATGTGACCGCCCCTCCGGCCCACCCGGTTGAGCTGGGAGCTCGAATAGGTAGGTGCCGTACGACCTGTTGTTTCGTCGGCGTGCTGGACCGTCGGCCTCGAGGGCCATCCAGCTCGCCGGGTCCCGCGAAGGGGACTCGCTCGCCTGGGCACCCGGGCAGCACGGCCCCGCTCGCACCGCACGAGGTGAAGTATGACTGTCGTGGGGTTGGATGTCCACAAGCGTGTGGTGGAGGCCGTGGTGCTTCGCGCCGAGGACGGCCGCATCCTGCATCGGGAACGCTTCGCGTGTACCCGAGAGGAGCTCGTTCGCTTTGCGACGAAGCGGCTGGGTCCGAAGGCCCGTGTGGCGCTGGAGGCCACGACGAACACATGGAGCATTGTCGAGCTTCTGCGGCCGTATACCGGCGAGCTCGTCGTCTCCAATCCGATGCGCACGCGCGCCATCGCCGAGGCCAAGGTGAAGACGGACAAGGTCGACGCGCTGGTGCTGGCTCAGCTGCTGCGGGCCGACTTCTTGCCCCGGGTGTGGCAGCCGGACGGCATGACGCAAGCTCGCCGGCGGCTGACCGCTCGCCGTGCGTCGTTGGTCTCCGATCGGACGCGCGTCAAGAACCGCATTCACGCGGTGCTGCACCAGCGGTTGATGGAGCCACCGGTCAGCGATCTGTTTGGAACCAAGGGCATGCGCTGGCTTCAGACGCTGGAGCTCGACGCTGCGGGGCGCCTCGCCATCGACAGCGAGCTGAGATTGCTGCGTCAGATCGAGATAGAGATGAAAGCCGTGGATGAAGCGCTGGCGGTGGATGGGTACGATGACCCACGGGTACGGCTGCTCATGACGCTGCCGGGGGTGGATGTGGCGGTTGCGCAGACGCTGCTGGCGACGCTTGGTGACATTCAGCGCTTCAAAGATCCCGACGCTGCTGCGAGTTATATGGGGCTCGTGCCATCGACCCGACAGTCGGCGGAGCATTGCTACCACGGCCCGATCACCAAGCAGGGCAAAGGGCAGGCGCGCTGGATGCTCGTGCAAGCGGCACAGCATCTGTCCGCGCACCCTGGTCCCTTGGGGGTCTTCTTCCGCCGCCTCGCCAAGAAGAAGAACCGCAACGTGGCGGTGGTAGCGACGGCGCGCAAGCTCGTCACGATTGCCTGGCACATGCTGAAGAACAACGAACCCTACCGCTACGCCATCCCGCGCTCGACGGAGACCAAGCTCTCCAGAATGCGGGTGAAGGCGACCGGCGAGCGGCGACGGACCGGGCCGCCGACGGGGCAGCCACGCCCCACGGCGTACGGCTCGGGCGTGCGCACCCGCACCGTGCCCGCACTCGACACGATCTACGAGCGCGAGGGGTTGCCGCCCATCGCGCCACTGTCCGACGGCGAGCTGCGCATGCTGCGCCAGCAGAAGGTGCTCAAGCACGTCGCGCAGACCAGCCGCCCTCAGCGGCTGCCTCGTCGCGCAGCGGCTGCCGAGCCGCCCGAAGCGGCTGGGGCCGCCGCCTCGTCTCAGCGGTCCGTCCAGCCGGCGTCCGCCCGGCAAGCGCCAGCGGCACCGCGGCGGGCCAAGTCCACGCAGACCCCTGCTCCCGGCCGGAGGTCGACGTGAATCGTTGTCCCGAGGTTGACACGTTCATAGGTACTCGTAGACGACCTCAGCGCCCCCGGGGGTGCGCATGCTGCGGGTGCGACCACAGGCGTCGTAGGTGAAGAACGTCTGAAGCCCGCGCTCGTCGGTGAAGCCCACCACGCGGCCCAGGTAGTCGTGCCTGATGTGGCGTGTGGCGCCGTGCGGCTCGACGACGGAGGTCCGGTTGGCGAGGGTGTCGTACTCCATGCGGGTAATGCCGCCGTTCGGCAAGGTAGCGGTGACGAGGAGGCCGCGGGGGTCGTAAGCGAAGGCGACGACTAGTCCGAGGTCGTCATGCACGGAGAGCACGTCGCCCCACGCGTCGCGCTGATACCGGACGACGCCATCCAACGCGTCGCGCATCTCCACGACGTCTCCGCGCTCGTCGTGCACGTAATCCGTCACCGCTCCGGTGGGATCGACGGATCGCAGCAGGCGGCCTTCGCTGTCCCGCTCGGCGCGTGTGACGTGGCCAAGCGCATCGATGTACTGGGTGGGCTCGCCCGCATCGTCGTACGTGTAGCTGTGCACGCCCCGTGACCAGGTGATCAGCGTGGGCTGGTCGAGCGCGTTGCCGTGTACGCGCCGGATGCCGCGCGAGGTGACGACTTCCGTGCTATCGGGGCCGTACTCGAGGCGCACGTGGAGGAAGCCCTTGGCCCGCGTGGTGTGATCGGCGAGAAACTCGGGGATGGAGGCGTCGAGTCCGTCATTGCCTTCGCGATGACACCAGCTCTCGTAGCATCGGCCTTCCTGGTCGTAGCGGAACTCGGCGACCAGCCCACCGGGCTCGGCGCGCCGGAGAAGGCGGTGGTCGACGTCGTACTCGTAGCGCGTCGGCTGGCCCTCGCCGTCGACGGCCGCGACCAGGTCGCCTCGGTCGTTGTACAGGTATGTGCGGAAGGAGACGCGGCGGCCCTGGGCCTTCGCGTTCTTGACCTCGAAAGCGGCGATGTGTCCGTCCGGGTGCCTGCGCACGGTGACCACCCTTCCCACGCTGTCGAGGACGGTCGCGAGCTTGCCGCGTTCGTAATGGAGGCTGATGGCGTTGCCGCGCCGGTCGACGATGCGCGACAGCTTCCACCTCGAGCCCTCGACCTCGCCGAAGAGGTACGCGAGCCCATTTCGATCGAGCGCGTAGCCCCAAGGGTGTCGGGTGAGCTTGCCGCAGGGCAGGCGCACCGATGCCCCCTCGGCTGGGCGCGGCGTCTCTGTCGGGTTCGCTCCCGGCTCGATCACGAGGATCGAGCGGCGGCGCTCGTCGATCGTCCAGGCGAGCGCGTGGGTCCAGCCGAAGCCGAGACCGAGATCCTCGTGGGCCAGGGAGCTGCTGTAGCTGCGGGTGAGGATGAGCGGGATGGTGCCGGGCAGCGCGAGGTCGACGGCTGCCGTGGTGTAGACGCGCCCGGTGATCGGGTCGACGGGGTCCCCCGCCTGGGTGCCGCGGCCGCCGTGGCTCGGGTTCGGGCATCCGCCTCCGCTGCCCTGCCCGCAGGAGCCCGCGTCCTTGCCGCCGCCGCTCGCGCCGCTGCCGCCATTCTCGCCGCCCGCACCCTGTTTGCCGCCGCGTCCTCGACCGCCTCGCCCGTTGCCGCCGCCGCCACCACCTCCTCCTCCCATGATCCAGGTGCCGGGGTTCATGCCTGGAATGGCGGGGATGTTGGGCACGGGAGCGGTGCGAGCCATGGCTCCATCTGTCGCCGAGCGGGTGCAGGTGTCAACCCGGTCTGGTCCGACCCCGCCCCTGCGGCGGGGCGTCCCGCCCCCGCGCATCCAGCCGAAAGCCTCCCGCACAGCGCCCGAGCCGGCAGCCCCGCCGCGCGTTCGCTCTCGTCATCGCGGCTGGCCGGGGAGGAGGCGGGGCGCTCCTCGTGCTAGGCTCGACGGCGAAGCGGGCTCGCCTCCCGCGTCCACCCCAGCGCGATGTCGACCGCCACCGTCACCCTCGCTCTCCCCGAAGCGCTCTACCAGCGACTGAAGGGGACTGCGCTCGCGACCCGACAGCCGCTCGAAGCCGTGATGCTGCGGGCGCTGAGCCTCGGCAGCCCTCCCGCCTGGGACGACGCGCCCCCGGAGTTCCAGGTCGACCTCGCCTGCCTGGACAAGATGGACGACCAGGCGCTCTGGCAGATCGCAAAGAGCCACAGGCCCGAAGCAGAGCTCGCGCGCTACGACGAGCTGCTCGACCGGAACACCCAGGGGCTCCTCACGCCGGCCGAGCGCATCGAGCTCGAGCGTCTTCGCCACGAGAGCGACCTGTTCATGCTCCGCAAGGCGCACGCTGCGGCGCTCCTGCGATGGCGCGGGCACGCGATCGCTTCTCCGTAGCGCGCGCCCTCCACGAGAAGGAAGACGGACTGAGGTGTCAGCCTACGTCTCCGAGCTGCTCCGTTCTCGTATCGAGGAGGCCGATCGGCGCCGCTGTCAATACTGCCTGACAAGCGAGGCCAATAGCGGAATTCCCCTGACTTACGATCACATCACGCCGGTCTCGAAGGGCGGGCCGACCTCGTTCGAGAACCTATGCCTCGCATGCCGCCCATGCAACGCGTTCAAGGCAGGCCACGGAGTCGGTCGACCCGCTGACGGGAGAAGTCGTGCCGCTCTTCAATCCGCGCCTCCATCGCTGGAGCGATCACTTCACGTGGAGCGTCGACGCGACCAGGGTAGAGGGCGTGACGCCGTCCGGTAGAGCAACGGTCATCGCGCTCCGGATGAACCGCCCGACGATCGTCGCCGCACGGCGGCGCTGGGCCGAGGTGGGCTGGCACCCGCCCGCGTAGCGCTGGCTACCCCTTCATCGCTCGGCGGAGCTGCACGTCCCGCTCACCGCCCACGTCATCGTCACGCCCAGCGGCCGCTACGCCGCCCTGCGCCGCCCCCCAAGCCTCGCCTCTCCATAAATCCCATATCGATCATCAACGGAAACATCGCCGAAACGCAGCCCCGTCTACATTCCACGGCACGTCGTGAGAGCTCGATCGCTCCGGCACACGCCGGGGCGATCCGCTCGCGCCGCCGCCCAGGCCGCGCCGGCCAGCGGCCAGCGCGGCGCGGCCAGCCAGGGGCGGCCGCGCCGAGCTCGAGCCCTCTCGCCAGTCACGTCTTCACGGAGGAAAGCCAAGCTTATGTCCTATTTGGCGCCGACAGAATTTGTCACCAAGATGGTCGACGCGGGCGAATCCAAGGTCTTCATGTCGACCCGGGACACGTTGATCCGAGCCTACATGGCCGGCGCGCTGCTCGCGCTCGCCGCCGTCTTCGCGGTGATGGTCACCCAGCAGACGGGCTACCCGATCATCGGCGCGATGCTGTTCCCGGTCGGCTTCTGCATGCTGTACCTGCTGGGCTTCGATCTGCTCACGGGCGTGTTCGTGCTGGCGCCGCTGGCGCTGATCGATCGCCGCAAGGGCGTCACCCTGGGCGGCGTCCTGCGCAACTGGGGCCTGGTCTTCGCGGGCAACTTCGCCGGCGCCTTCACCGTCGCCGTGATGATGGCGATCGTCTTCACCTTCGGCTTCTCCACGGAGCCGAGCGCCGTCGGCAAGGCCATCTCCGGCATCGGCGAGGCGCGCACGCTCGGCTACAAGGAGTATGGCGCCGCCGGCATGCTGACGCTCTTCGTGCGCGGCGTGCTCTGCAACTGGATGGTCTCGACCGGCGTGGTCGGCGCGATGATCTCCAACACCGTCGGCGGCAAGGTGACGGCGATGTGGATGCCCATCATGCTGTTCTTCGCGATGACGTTCGAGCACTCCGTGGTGAACATGTTCCTGTTCCCGTCGGCCATGCTCATGGGCGGCAACTTCTCGGTCATGGACTACATCGTGTGGAACGAGATCCCGACCGTCGTCGGCAACATGCTCGGCGGCATCACCTTCACGGGCCTCACCCTGTACGCCACCCACCTCAAGACCGCCCCCAAGCTCGTCCCCGCCGCCAGGGAGCGCGAGCTCTCCGCCGAGCCGCTCCGCGCCTCCGCCAGCTCCGCCTCCTGACGGCCCGACGCCCAGCCCGCCGGGGCGTGCATGCTTGGACAGGCCTGTCGCGCCGCGCGTGCCCGGTCGGACAGGAGCACATCTATCCCGACGAGCAACGCCGCTTCCACATTCGCGTGCTCCTTCGCCCCGCCCGCGGGACGCGGATCGCGCTCGGCTGTAAGCATTCCTCGCGCCTCACGCGAAGAATGCAGCGTTCGTGCACGGGCGGTGCCCCGCGGCAGGGCTTTCAGCTTGACGGAGAGCATCTGATGTAGTGTCCTCGGCTCGCTCAGAGGCACAGGCGAGCCCGGGAGGCATTGTATGAGAAACACGCTCCAAAGAATGGGTGCATGGTTCGCGATCGCGCTGGCCGCCAGCTGCGCGGCGACCGTCGATGAACGCGGCATCGGCGAGAATCCCGTCGAGGATGGCACGGAGCAGATTGCATTACCGAGCGAGGCGGTCATCAGCTGCACGGTGGACTGCGACTGCCCGATCCATCACTACTGTAGCTCAGGGACTTGCCTCGACGTCCACTTTAGCCCTCTACCTCCATATCTCTATTGCTTCGGCGACTGCCAGTGTCCGGCCGGCGAATACTGCCAAACGAGCCCTTCCGGCGGGTCCGCGGGCCAGTGTGTACCCAGCGATGAGCCTTCGTGCGGACCTTGCCCGGCAGGGAAGGGCTGTCAGTGCGGAGACCGTTGTTGGCCTATCAACATGCCTTGCCCCTGAGCGGACCGCATCGTCTGCGCGGGTGAGCCCCTCCTGAGGGGACCGGGCGTCCGTCGCGGCAACGAGCCGCCGCTGCAGATCCGCTCTCGCTCCTACGCCTACCAGCGCCGCTTCCTCCAGCTGAACCCGAAGCCGGCGAAGGCCGCGTAGGCCCGCTTCAGCCCCTCACGTTCGCGCCGGCGAGGAGGGGGAGCCCGGCGCACCAGTCGAGCACCTCGGAGAACCGGCGAGCGACAAGGACGCCGAAGAGCGGATGGCGCGCGAGCTTGGCCTGGGTGGTCGCCGGGCTCGAGAGGCCGCAGAGGAAGCGCGCCGCCTGGCGAGGGTGACCCAGGGCGGCCCCGTGCGCCGCGCGCAGCGCCGTGAACGCGGCGACGTCGAGCCCCGCCGGCATCGGCGGCGCGCGCGGCGGCTCCGGCAGCCTCAGGGCGACCCGGGTGCGGCAGAAGGTGCAACGCCCGCACGCGGCGTCGAGGCGCTCGCCGAAGTACTCGGCCAGCGCGGCGGCGTGACAGCGCTCCGCGGTGATCAGCGCGATCACCTGCCGCACGCGCGCGATCTCCGCGTCCTCGCGCCGCGCGAACCGCGCGAGGAGCTCGCCGACGAGCGCGGGCGCGTCGTCCGGCGGCGCGACGCGCACGAAGCGGTGCCGCAGGTCCGACGCCTTGAGCTCCGCGAGCCCCTGCCGCTCGAGGTACTCGAGCGCGCGCACCACCCGCTCGCGCGGCTGGTCCAGCGCCGCGGCGGCGGCCGCCGGATCGATCGCGTACAGGACTCGCCCCTTCTTCGCATGGCCGAAGAGCGCCTCGAGGAACCGCGCCGGCTCGCCCTTCACCGTCGCGACGACCTCCTCGAGCTTGCGGTGGAGCCGCACCTCGTAGCCGGCGTAGAACGGCGTGAGCTGCCGGACCGCGCCCATCAGCTCGAGGTAGGTCAGCGCGGTGCGGAGCACGAGCGGCCGGACGTCGTGGCGCGCCGACAGCGCGTGCAGGCCGATCTCCACCTGGGGCGCGTCGAGCACGGCGCCGACCACCCCGTGGAGCGCCTCCGCGGTCGGCGTATCGCCATAAGCGAAGTTCTCGAGGACCGGCAGATCGTCGCCGCACACGAAGAGCTCGACCGCCGAGGGCGCCTGATCCCTGCCCGCGCGGCCGATCTCCTGGCTGTAGCTCTCGAGGCTCTTCGGGAGATTGTAATGGTCGACATAACGCACGTCGGCCTTGTCGATCCCCATCCCGAACGCGATGGTGGCGACCACGACGCCGCGGTCGCTCTGCATCCAGTCGTCCTGCACGCGCGCGCGCTCCTCCGCGTCCATCCCGGCGTGGTAGGCGCGCGCCGGCAGCCCCGCCGAAGCGAGCTGCTCGGCCACGTGCTCGGCGGTCTTCTGGAGCGTGACGTACACGATGGTGGAGCCGGGCGGCCGGGATCTCAGGCGCTCGATCAGGATCCGGTCGCGCGCGGGCGCGCTCACCGCCGTCGCGCGGATCTCGAGGTTCGGCCGGTAGAAGCCGGTGACCACCGCGTGCTCCTCGCGGATGCCGAACGTGGCGCAGACGTCGCGCACGACCCCGGGCGTCGCGGTGGCCGTCAGCGCGAGCACGCGCGGCACGCCGAGCGCCCGGGCGGTGTCCGCGAGCCTCAAGTAGTCGGGGCGGAAGTTGTGCCCCCACTCCGAGATGCAGTGGGCCTCGTCCACCGCGAACAGGGCGATCTTGAGCTCTTTCAGCAGCGCCATGAAGCGCTCGCTCACGAACCGCTCGGGGGCGACATAGAGCAGCTTCGTCTTGCCCGAGCGCAGATCCCTGTGCGCCTCCGCCGCCTCGTCGGCCGACAGCGACGAGTCGAGCCGGACCGCGGCGATGCCGCGCGCCGTGAGGAAATCGATCTGATCCTTCATCAGCGCGATCAGCGGAGAGATGACGATCGTGACCCCGTCGAGGAGCAGCGCGGGGAGCTGGTAGCAGAGCGATTTGCCGCCGCCCGTCGGGAAGACCGCGAGCGCGCTGTGGCCCGAGAGCAGGGCGTCCAGGACCGCGCGCTGGCCTGGGCGGAGATCGCGGAACCCGAACCGCGCCTCGAGCACGTCGAGCAGATCCGGGCGGGGGGGAGTCGGCTGGTCCAAGGGGCGCATCCTACACATCCTTCGCGCCGAGGGGGGCTGCCCCGCATCCGTGGACACGCCCGGAGGCGCCGGGAGGCAGGGATGAAACGGAGAACGAGGAGGGCGCTCGAGCCCGGGCGGCGGCAAGCGGACGACCCGATCGGGGATCGGTGTAGACTGCGAGGCCGGAGCTCTGCGATGGGCGGCAAGCTGTTCAACCTACCGAGGATGCCCCGAGGCGAGTACCTGGCGATCGAGGCCGAGGTGCGGCGCTACCTCGACGTCAAGCTGCCGGGGCAGTACCGCATCCCGCGCTACTACGGCGACAAGCCGGACTTCGGCGACATGGATGTGGTCGTCGCGTCGCGGCCGGACTGGGGCGAGGTGCGCGCCGAGATCGCGCGCGACCTCGGGGTCACGCAGACCAAGGCCGTGGGGCACGTGTTCTCGACGGTGTGCCGCGGGCTCCAGACCGATTTCTTCCCGGTGCCGGAGCGCTACCTCGACATCGCGTACAGCTTCATGTGCTTCAACGACGTGGGGAACTTCATCGGGCGGATCTGCCGGCGCTTCGACCTCAAGTACGGGGAGCGCGGGCTCGCCTACGTGTACCGGCGCGAGGGGGGCAATTACCGGGCAGACCTGGAGGTGACGCGGGATTTCGAGCGGATCTGCGGCTTCCTCGGGCTCGATCACGGGGCGTGGCAGGCGGGGTTCGCGTCGCTGCCGGCGGTGTTCGACTGGGTGATCGCGAGCCCTTATTTCTCGGTGGCGCCCTACCTCGATGATGGCGACAGCCCGCTGCGGGAGCGCGCCGGCGTGCGGTCGACCGTGGCGCGGTTCATCGAGTATCTGAGCGCCCGGGGGATCGACAAGCGGCCCCCCTCGGGGACCGGCGGTCGTACCTGCCCATGATCCTCGCCGCGTTCCCGGAGGCCGATCTCGACGGGCAGATCGAGCGCGAGCGCGCGGCCGAGGCGCGGCGGGCGCAGATCGACGCGAAGTTCAGCGGGAAGCGGGTGATGCGGCTCGTGCCGGGGCTGGAGGGGAAGGCCCTCGGGGAGCTCATCACGCGGCTCAAGGGATCGTTCGACGACTTCGAGGGATGGGTGCTGGCGACGCCAGAGGAGGAGATCGACCGGCGCATCACCGAGCTCGCCGCGCTGCTCGATGCGGATTGATGCGGAGCTGCGCCCTCCCGGCTCCTGAGCGGCTCCGCCGCGCGAGCTCTGGTAGCGCTCCAATTTGCCCGGAGAGAGCTCACATGAAGGCGGGAAGGGGCGAGCTCGACCTCGGCGTCGTAATGGGTGTGCAGATCGATGAACCCCGGGGTCACCCAGCACCCCGCGGCGTCGAGCACCCGAGTCCCGGGCCCGCGCGGCAGGGGCGCGCGCCCTCGGTGGTGCCGCGAACCACCACCAGACATGGAGGCGCGTCCCTCCAGCCCGCGTCCCGCGCGCCGCGCCCCTCCCAGGATCTCAACTGAACCAGCCTCGCCGCTCGACCCGCTCCCCTCGTGGGCCCTGGTACGGCTCATGCAGTGTCCGCCTGGTCTCCGCACGAAGGAAGCCGCCCGCGAGACTTGCTGCAACCATCAAGGAGAGACGATGCTGCCCACGAACACGACCCACAAGACCCGCTCCCTCGTCCTGACGCTCACGATGGCCGCCGGCCTGGCCGTTACAGCGTTCACGTCCCCTGCGGCGGCCGGGCCGCTGCCGACGCTCTCCGGATGGGGCGTGCGCGGCCATGCCAGCTTCATGGGCTCGGTGAGCCAGCAGGTCGACGGCTCGCTCAGAGGGCATTTCACGATCGTCATCCACAATCCCGGCGAAGACCCCGTCACCTGCCGCTACCTGCGCTTCCGTCCCCATACCGTGAGCGGCGGGAGCTGGAGCTTCGATGGCCATGGCACGTGCTGGACCTCGGGCGGCACGTTCGCTGCGGCCAACCGCTTTGCCTTCTCTGACCTGGGCAGCCCAGGCGCGGGCGTCGACGCCGTCGACGTGAACTACTACGGCTCGGTCGGCGTCTCGATTCCCGGCGGCTTTTTCGATGACGGCGACATCGTCTACACGCCTTGAGGCCAGCCGCGATCCGGCGGGCGTGCCAGGCTGCGCTGGCGCTCGCGCCGCTGCGTCGGCCGCGCGATCCGGATGATCGGGAGCCCGGCGCCGGCGGCGCGACGCTCGGCGCCCTCGCCCCGCGACGCGCGGCTCACGCCGCCGTCGCTTCGAACTCGCCGAGGATGAAGGTCGCCGCGACCGCCGGCTCGAAGAGCTCGGCGCGCACGGCGAGGTACTGCGCGTCGGCGAAGAACCGCTCCCGCGCCGCGCGGTCGGGGAACAGGAGGGTGAAGACGCGGTTGATGCCCGCTTCCCCCTTCAGCACCCGCGCCACGACGAAATCGTGGCCGAAGGCGCCGCCGTAGGACGACAGGATCGGCATCATACCGGCGCGGTAGCGGGCGTAGGACGCCTCGTCCGCGATCTGGAGCCCCACCAGGAGCACGTGCCGTCGGCCGTCAGCGTCCATGGGAGTAGCCTCCATCGACGTCGAGCGTCGTGCCTGTCACGAAGCCGGCCCTGGCCAGGAACAGCGCCGCTTCCGTCGTGTCCCGCACCTCGCCGACGCGCTGCAGCGGGTGGATCGAGGCCAGCGAGTCCGCACCTTCGCCGATGAGCGGCGTGCGGATGACGCCGGGCGCCAGCGTGTTCACGCGGATGTTGTGGGCGGCGAGCTCGGCGGCCAGCGAGACGGTGAGCGCGTGGACGCCGCCTTTGCTGGCCATGGCGGCCGAGGCCGGCATCCGCGCCATGGCCTGCTGGACGAGCACCGTGCCGACATTGATGATCGAGCCCCCGCCGCCCTCGATCATCAGCGGCACCGCCGCCTGCGTCATCAGGAACGTCCCCTTCACGTTGGTGGCGAAGAACCGCGCCAGGTCGTCCTCCGTGCTCTCGAGGAACGGCTTCACGCCGAAGATCCCGGCGTTGTTGATCAGCACGTCGACGCCGCCGAAGCGCTCGCGCGCGGCGGCGGCGACGGCCCGCGCCGTGGCCCGATCGCCCACGTCGCCCGGGACGGCCACGACGCGCGCGCCGCCGTCGAGGCTCCGCCGCGCCCGCTCGAGCTTCTCCGGGTCGCGCCCGTTGACGACGACGCTCGACCCCTCGGCCAGGAAGCGCCTCGCGAGGTCGAGGCCGATACCGCTGCTGGCGCCTGTGATGATGACGCGATCGATTCTGGTGGACATGGAGTGTCGCTCCTTTCGCGTCGACAACCTAGGACCACCCCTCGAACCAAGAAAGTGGTATGTTTCTATGGACTCCATAACTCCAGGTTCTGATCCTGCCGGGCCGCCATGACCTACGATCAGCTCGTCGCCTTCCTCGCCGTCGCGGTCGAGGGCACGTTCAGCGCCGCGTCCACGCGGCTGCACAAGTCCCAGCCGGCCGTGAGCAAGCTGGTGCGCAACCTCGAGCGCGAGCTGGGGGTCGAGCTGTTCGACCGCCGTGAGTACCGCGCCACGCTCACCGACGCCGGCCGCCTGTTCCACGAGCGCGCCGCCGCCGTCATCGAGGGCACCGAGGCGCTGCGCAGCTTCGGCATGCGCCTCTCGGGCAAGGCAGAGCCGATCGTGCGGCTCGCCGTCGACGCGGTGACGCCGCTCGGCCCCATCATGGACATCTTCCGGCGAGCGCAGGCGCGTTATCCCCTGGTGCGCATCGAGCTCGGCACCGAGCGGCTGGCGGGCACCGCCGGCGCGCTGCGCGAGGACCGCGCCGATCTCGCCGTCGCCACGAGGCTCGGGATCGACGCGTCCGCGGTGGAGATCGCGCGCTTCTGCGACGTGCGGGTGATCCCGGTGGCGCGCTTCGATCACCCCCTGGCGACCTGCGGCGCGCCGATCCCGCCCGCGCTGCTGCGGGCGCACGCGCAGATCATCCTGCGCGACAGCGCCAGGGGGAGCGCCTCGCCGTCCCTGAACGTGCTGGGGGGCGGCCTGCGCTGGACGGTCACCGACGTCGCCGCGAAGAAGGAGATCATCCTCGCGGGCATGGGCTGGGGCGGGCTGCCCGAGCACGTGGCCGCCGGCGCGCTGGCGACGGGCGAGCTCGTGGCGCTGCAGGTCCCCGAGTTCGAGGCCGATACCATGGAGCTGTTCGTGATCCGCCGCCGCGACCGCCCGCACGGCGCCGTCGCGCAGGCGCTCTGGGAGGAGCTGCAGCGCTGCGGCCCGGGCGCCGGGGCGGCGGCGCCCGCGGGGAAGGCCCCGCGCCGCCGGAGGAAGGCTTGAGGGTCTATCGACGCGATCGGTGTCCTAGCGTTGCAGGAAGACGAAAGCGCCCTTCTTGTTCGAGATGACGATGTCCGGCCGACCGTCTCCGTTACCGTCCGCGACCGTGAGCTGGGTGCCTACCCCCGAATCGTCGTCGATGAGGACGGGCCGGAAGTCGATGCGCTCCGCCGCTCGCGCCTGCTCGAACCAGTAGAGCCGGGCCGGCGCGTCGAAGTCCGGCATGCCGGCAGGCACATGCCCCCAGAAGCGCTCGCCGCTCACGAGGTCCTGGAGCCGGTCGCCGTCGATGTCGGCGTGAGCGAGCGCGTGCGGCTCGTGCATGAACACGCTCGACGCGGCGTCGGGCGTGGTCCCCGGAACGACGACGTGCTCCACGAACGCGGCGCCGGCCACGTCTGGAACCTGCTCGAACCAGGAGAGCCCGTAGCCGTGAGCGGCCAGCGTGGTCGCGATGTCCGCGTCCCCGTCGCCGTCCACGTCGATCACCGGCATCTGCGCTCCCCCGGCGCCGAACGGCTGCTCGACGCGCGTGAACGGCAAGCCGTCGGGCGACCCTGGGCTCCGCGTGAAGTAGCCGCTCGCCTCGACCAAGTCGCTTGCGCCGTCCCCGTTGACGTCGCCTGCGCCGAGGCCGTGCGTGAACGCGCCGTACCCCCGATCCTCGGTGAGCGCCCGGAAGACCCACGGCTCGGTCGGGTCCACGCCGGGCGACGACATCCCGAGCGCGCCCCCCGACATGTGCACGAGCTCGGGCACGCCGTCGCCGGTGATGTCGGCGAACAGGGGCGACTCGTTGTCGATCGGCCACGGCAGCGTGTCGTGACGAGCCCAGAGCGCGTCGCCGTCGCGCGGGTTCTGGTACCAAGCCGCGGGCATCCCCGGAAAGCCGACGACGAGGACGTCGGTGAACCCGTCGTGGTCGAAGTCGTAGGGGAACTCGAAAAAGCAATCCGAGTAGCCGTGCGGATCGAAGGCTTCCCTCGGCCACACGGGATGGCTCGCGCCATACCCCGGACCCTCGTACCAATCCGGGCCCGCGATGACGTCCGTCACCCCGTCGCGATTGAAGTCCGCAAAGCTCGCCCCCTCGCAGGTGAACTCGCGGTGCAGCGTGATCTTCACGAAGCGTGCGTCGAGGGCGGCCTCACGCGGGAGCGGTGAGGGCGCGGTGACGGTGCCCGCGGGCGGCGCGTCGGTGCCCGCGTCGACGGGCGCGCGCGAGGATTCGGCCGCGCAGGCGATCATCAAGGCGAGCGGTGTACAGCACAATAACCCCGTTCCCGAAGCCATCTCCGAGCGCTTAGCACGTCGCGGCCTCCTCGAGAACGTGCTCGACGCACGCAGCCCCGGCGACAAGGCCCGCGCCGCTCGCCTCAAATGCCCGCCGCGAACGCTCGCGCCCGGTCCCGGAACCAGGTGAGCGCCGGGTGCCTGGCTGTCCTGTCGTGCCACACCATGGCGATGGCAAAGCCCGACACCGGGACGGGAGGCGTGAGGATCTGGAGCCGGCCCGCGCGGTCGCCCGCCACGCGCTCGGGGACGAGCGCCGCCATGTCCGAGCGCGCCACGATCTCCGGCACCATCAGGAACGAGGGCACGGACAGGACCACGCGCCGCTCGCGCCCGTGCGCGGCGAGCGCGGCGTCGGTCGCGCCCGCGAAGCCGCCGCCGCGCGGGCTCACCACCACGTGGTCGAGCGCGCAGAGCTGGTCGAGGCTGATGGCGCGCGACACGAGCGGGTGCTTGCGGCGGACGATGACGACATAGCGCTCGTCGAGCACCTTCCTGCTGCGCAGGCGATCGGGCGCGGTCTCGGGCGTCATGAAGGCGAGGTCCACATCGCCGCGCTCCGCCTGGTCCGCGAGCTGGGCGCTGTCGAGGGCCCGCCACGCGAGCCGCACGCCCGGCGCCTCGCGCCGGAGCTGAAACGCGAGCGGCATCAGCAGCGCGTACTGCACATAATCGGACGCGGCGACCGCGACGGTCATCTCGGCGGTCTCCGGGTCGAAGCCGGCCCCCGCGGCGAGCACGGCGCGCACGCCCTCCAGCGCCTCGTGCAGCGGCGCTTGCAGCTCCAGCGCGCGCCGCGTGGGCGTCATGCCGCGCTGCGCGGGGAGCAGCAGCGGGTCGCCGACGATCTCGCGCAGCCGCTGGAGCTGCGCGGACAGCGCCGGCTGGCTGAGGTTGAGCCGCCTGGCGGCCCTCGTCACGTTGCGCTCGGCGAGCAGCACGTCGAGCGCGACGAGCAGGTTCAGGTCGAGGCGGCTACTATCCACCCGGGTGATAGCAGCACAGAAGAACCGCGTTTTCAACGATGCCGGGGAGAGGCGTAGTGTTCGAGGCGTCGACCCGGCCGGGCCGCGGAGGCCCGGGGCTCCACCGCGCGAGCCGACGAACACGCCCTCGGAAAGGACATGCCATGAACATCCTCATCGTCTACGCACATCCCGAGCCGCGCTCGCTCAACGGCGCGCTCCGCGACCGGATGGTCGCGACCCTCACCGCCGCCGGGCACGAGGTGCTCGTCTCCGACCTCTATGCGCAGCGCTGGAAGGCGTCGCTCGACGGCGCCGACTTCCCGGCCGAGCCCGAAGGCGCCCGCCTGCGCCTCATCGACGCCTCCCACCGCGCGTTCGCCGAGGGGACGCAGACACCGGACGTTGTCGAGGAGCAGCGGCGCCTCCTCTGGGCGGACGCCGTCATCCTGCAGTTCCCGCTCTGGTGGTTCTCCATGCCGGCGATCCTGAAGGGCTGGGTCGAGCGCGTGTTCGCGCACGGCTTCGCCTACGGCGTCGGCGAGCACTCGGACCGGCGCTGGGGCGACCGCTACGGCGAGGGCGTGTTCGCCGGCAAGCGCGCCATGCTCGTGCTCACCGCCGGCGGCTGGGCCGACCACTACGCGGAGCGCGGCATCAACGGGCCGATCGACGACCTCCTGTTCCCGATCCAGCACGGGATCCTCTTCTATCCCGGCTTCTCGGTGCTGGATCCGTTCGTCGTCTACCGCGCCGAGCGGGTGGACGAGGCGCGCTTCCGGACGATCGCGGCCGACCTCGACCGGCGCCTCGCGGGGCTGTTCACCGATCGGCCGATCGCCTACCGGCCTCAGAACTACGGCGACTACGAGATCCCGTCGATGAGGCTGAAGGACGGGCTCGGGGCGGGACAGCAGGGCCTCCGGCTGCACCGGGCCTGAGCAGGCCGAGCCCGGATCGAGCCCGCCGATCCGTTCACCGGATCGCGAGCGGAATCCCGGGCGATCCGGACGCGCCCCGGAGGGGCAGCGGGCTGTAGACGTAGAAGAACTCGTAAGGGCTCTTGTGGCCGTGCGGCCGGTCCTCGAGCTCCGCGGCCAGATCCGCGGCCAGCTCCGAGAGCACCATCGCCTCCTGCATGAAGATTCCGCTCTTCACCAGCAGGTGATGGTGCACCGGGAAGACCACCCCCGGCGCGACCGGAGGCTTCGGCGGAGTGACCTCGATGCCGAAGTTGTCCGACCCGACGCAGGCGATCCCCTTCGAGGAGAGCCACTTCGCGACCTCGAGCCCGATCCCCGGCTGGGCCATCCCCACGCCCGGCTGCGTGTAAAACCCCTCGGTGCCGAGCTCCCAGTTCTCCTCCCAGCCCGTGAAGATCAGCACGACGTCGCCGACGCCGATGTCGCGCGCGTCCATCTTCTGCGCGCGCAGCGTCCTCATCACCATCGACAGCGTGATCTCCTGGCCCCACGCGAGCGTCTCCCCGCCGTTCGCGTGGCGCTTGACGTCGAGGAGCACGCCGCGCGTGACGAGGGGTTTCACGTTCTCGACGCCGAGGTGCGCGAGCCCGTCTCCCGTCATGACCTCGGCGCCCGTGAACTGGTTGTAGAACAGCGCGTCGTCGGGGTCCGAGCTCCCGGGCGGGATGTAGCCGAAGTGCCCCAGCGCGTCGAACTGCGTCCCCATCTGGCCGAACTCCCCGTGCATCACCTCGGAGTTCGTGACCTGCTGCCCTATCTGCGACATCGGCCCGGCGTCCAGGGAGAGCCCCTGGTTGCCGGGGAACGTCGCCATGCCCGGCTCGTAGACGTGGCCCAGGCGATAGACCTTGCCCTCCTTGATCAGGCGCTTGCCTTCGAGGACCTTGTCGTCCGTCTGCGTGTTGGAGGCGCCCGCCTCGTCGTCAGGGCCCCACGGCGAGGGGCCGGGGATCGGATCATACCCAGCCAGCGCCAGCGTTGGCACGCCGCGGGCCAGCGCCGCGCCTCCGATCAGGCTGACGGCCACGGTCGCCACGAACGCGCCCCGTAACGGCATCACTCCAGGCTTCATCGACAACCTCCTGGGCTACATCGCACGTTGTCCCGACAGCGCCCCGCGCTCCGGTACGGGCGCGGACGCATGTCCTCCACATCGTACACCGTCAGGCGCGCTGGAGAACCGCTCTTCGGCGGTGCTCGCGCGCTCCGCCGACGCCGTGGAGGCTTTGCGCGCACGCGCGACCACCCGGCCTCACGGTGGGAGCGCGCTCGGTCAAGAGCGGCGCCGGGCGCGGAGCGCGTAGGCGATGCCGCTCTCCAGGGTGCCTTTGGTCACGATGCCGCTCAGATCCGCGCCCGTCATCGTGAGCGTCTGCGCGATCTGCGGCTTGATCCCGGTGAGCACGACCCGGGTGCCGAGCAGCCCCGCGGCCCGCGCCGCGCCGACGAGGGACTGCGCCACGTGCGCGTCGACGTCCTTCGCGCCGGTGATGTCGAGGATCGCGATCCTGGCCTTCCGGGCGGCGATCCCTTCGAGCAGCGTCGTCAGGATCTGCTGGGCGCGCGCGGGGTCGACGGTCCCGACGATCGGCATCGCGACGACGCCGCGCGCCAGGGGCAAGAGCGGCGTGATGAGCTCCTGGATCGTCGCCCGCTGCATCTCGATGAGGCGCCGCTGCATCGCCGCGCGCTCGGCCTCGGCCTGCTTGGTCCGGCTGATGTCCACCGACACCGTCCCGACCGCGTAGAACTTCCCCTCGGCGTCGCGGATGGGGAACTTTGTCGACAGGTAGTCGCGCGGACCGTCGGGATAGACGAGCACGTGCTCGGAGGCGCCCGGCTGCCCCGAGGCTGCCACCTCGTCATTGGCCTTGCGTATCGAGGCGGACGCCGCCGGCGGGAGGAGGTCGTAGACGACCTTCCCGAGCAGCTCCTCGCGGCTCATCCCGTAATAGGCCTCGATCTCGTGGTTCAAGAGGAGGAGCCGGCCCTCGACGTCCACCGCGACCATCATCGACGGTGTGTAGTCGAGGAACGCATGGAGCAGGCTCTCGCTCCGCTCGAGCATCTGCTCGGTGTGCTTGCGCGCGGTGATGTCGTGCGCCGACCCCAGCATCCGGCGCCCCGGGCCCTCCGGACCGCGGCCGAGCGAGACGCCTCGCTCGAAGAACCAGCGATAGCCCCCGTCGCGACCGCGCGCGCGGTACTCCACGGTCGCCGGGTCCCCGCTCTCCGAGGCGGCCGCGCGAGCCCGGTACTCCTCGATACGGCCGATATCGTCCGGATGGAACATCGAGGAGAGGCCGTCGCCGCGGAGCGGGCCCGCCGCGGCGCCGATGCCCTCTCCGGCCAGCTCGGCGAGCGCCCGGTTCGCGTAGATGTACCGCCGCTCATCGAGATCGAGGACGTAAACGAGGCTGGGCAGCGCGTCGAGCAAGCGCCCCGGGAGGCTGCGATCCGCCTCCAGCTCGGCGTTGCGGGCGCGCAAGCGCTGCACTTCCTTCCGCAACGCGTCCACCTCCGCCTCGTGCGCCACGGTCGCCTGCTGCTCGCTCATCGCCTCCCGGGGGATTTTACCCCAGATCCGCATTGAGATGGATCACAATCTTCCTCGACGTCCAGAGTTTTGCGAGCAGCCCTGGCGTGCATGGCGCACAGTCTGGGGAAATTCAATCGTTGCGAAGACATCGATCACGATCGATCACGTCGATCACATTGATTCCCACCTGCGTGACCTGCCACGGGCTGGCAGAGCCTCATTTCGGATCGAGGAAGTCGCACGCGGTGAGGTTGCGCCCGTGGGTCCAGCGAAAGCTCTCCATCCATCCGTCGAGCACGCCGCGCGCGTAGGGGTCGCCGTAGGCCTGGACGAACACGATCGACCCCGTGCCGGCGCAGATGGGGACGAGCACGAGCCGGAGCTCCACCCACGTACCGCTGACCCGCCATCTCCGCTCGATGCCCGCGCCGAGCGCCGTCGTCACCGGACCGCCGCCGAGCGCCTCGACGCGCATGGAGAGCGCGGCGACCTCGCGGGCGAACGACGCCTGCACCTCGCCGAAGGTCTTCTCGTTCTCGACATCGCTGGTGATGCGCGTGGACACCGACATTCCGCCGCGCACCAGCGTGTCGGGCCGCTCGATCACGAACTCGACATCGCCGCCCAGGCGGCCGAGCATCCCCGGCGGCACGCGGCCGACGACATCGAGCCACTCGTTGCGGTACACGTCGCCGTCGAGGCGGCCCGGCTCCGGCTCGGGGAGGCGGACGCGCGGCGGGATCGGGAGATCGGCGAGCGGCGTGGGGACCGGCTCCGGTCCGGCGAGCGTGAAGAGGTGCGACGCGAGCGCGGCCTCGGCGCGCGCGGGAAAGCCGCGCACGAACGCGACGAGCTTGCCCCGGCGGTGGACGGCGATGTTGGCGCCGATCGTGTAGTCGCCGCGCTCCAGGCCGAGCGCGTTCTCGCGCCAGCAGGCCGCGCTCTGGCCGAGCGTGGCCTCGAGCTCCTCCGCGTCCTTCTCGGTGTCCCACGCGCTGATCCACGCCGTCGCGAGGCGCCGATCCGGCCCGACGAACACGCCGAAGCGGTCGCCCGCCCAGCCGGCGGCCGCGCGCTCGGCGGCCTCCGCGTCGGCGCAGCGCTCCAGGAGGACGCGCGTGCTGAGCTCGCCGAGCGTGTCGGCGGTGGACAGCGCGTACCCCGGAGGCGGCCTCGGATCGGCGAAGGGCCGCGGGAGCTCGCCCGCGAGGTATTTCTCGGGGTGCAGCACCTGCTCGGTGCTGCGCGGGAAGCGCGTGTACATCTTGTCGACGAGCGGGAACCCGCCGGCGCGGTACACGTCGGTGACCAGCAGCATCCCGTCGCGGTAGGGGAACTCGAGGCGCTTGCGCGTCACGTCGAGCGCCCTGTCGAGCTTGGTGCTCGCCTCGCCGCGCGTGACGCTCGCGAGCGGGACGCGCTTCGTCACCTCCACGATCCGCCGCAGCGTGCGCCCCACCGGCGCGCCGGCCTCGGCGCCGAGCCACGCGCCCATCGCCACCATCGCGTCCCCCTCGATGAGCGCGAGCTGCGCGATGGCCTCGTCCGCGCTCGCCGCCTCGGGCGGGCGGGAAAAGCGCTGCGCCTGGAGCGCGTGCTGCACCTCGTGCGCGAGCACCGCTCGCTGCTCGAGCAGCTCGTCCTCGGACGCGAGGGGCACGTCGGGGATGAAGACCTTGTCGGTCGCGCGGCTGTAGAAGCCGACGACCTGCTCCTCCAGCACCTCGTCGACGGTGGAGAGCCCGCCGCGCTCTCCAGGCTGCGGGAGGAAGTCGAAGCCGAGCAGAAACGCGGCCTCGGAGCTGAGCGCGTCGCCCGGCGAGGGCTCCGCGTCGCGGCTGCCGAGCAGGCGCTCCACGAAGCGCGCGCGGTCGAGCCGCTCGACGGCGACCGGCCTCCGCGGCGCGAGCTGCCGCGCGGCGCTCACCGCGCGCACGACGTCCTCGATGGCACCGTCGTCGAGCGTGAACGTCCGTCGCGGCGCCGGCCCCGCGGTCTGCTCGGAGCTGCGCGGGGGGCCGGCGGGCGTCGCGCCGTGGCAGGCGCCCGCGCCGAGCGCGAGCGCGAGGAGCCCGCGGAGCCGGCGCGGGCGCATCAGAACTCGCCCAGCCAGTAGCGCGGCTTGACCCGCGCCGCCTTGCCAGCCGGCTTCTCACCGTGCTGCTCGAGCGTGACCGATGTGCCCGACGTCGCCCACAGCACGATGCCGCCGGCGAGCGCTGCGCCGCCGCCGATGAGCGAGACGATGCCCACGGTCTTGAGAGCTCCGCCCCCGTCGTCGTTCGAGGGGTCCGAGTCGACGTCCGTGCCGACGCTGCTCACAAACCACAGGGTGCCGCCCGTGACCGCGGCGGTAAGGCCCAGAATGTTCAGCCAGGACGCGGCGGTGCGGCGCCCGTAGCTGCCGGGGTCCACGTGAAGGGTGACGTCGCCCGTCATCTGCGCGAACGTGAACGGGTCCGGCGGCGGCATGTCCTCCGGAGAGAGCGAGAACTTGCGCCCGTCGCTGCCGTCGATCACCTTGTCGCACGGCGAGACGCAGACGGGCCGGATCTTCTTGACGGCAAAGCCGTAGCCGCCGTAGGCGCCGTACGTCGTGGAGGCTTCCTCGAGCACCCGCACGGGCGTCGGGCTGTCGACATGCAGCCGCACCACGCCGGGCGCGCCGAGCGTCGGCTCAGGGGCCGGGACCGGCTGCGGCGGCGGTGCGGCGCCGTAGCCCGGCCCCGCAGCGCCGGGCTGCGCGGCGCTCTTCGGCGCGAACTTTCCGCGCTCCACGTCCGACACCTGGGACCAGGGGATGACGCGCACCTCCTTCTCGCCCAGCTCGATGATCTTCACGCTCTCCCCGGGCTCGGACGCGACGACGGTGCCCCGGATCGTGCCGCCGTTCTTGAGCGTGACTTCGTCCTCTCCGTCGGCGGCGCGGGCGCTCGCGGTGAGCAGCAGCGAAACGGCGGTCAACGTCGCGATGATCGGGAACCGATGGCGCATGAAGGCTCCTGTAGCGTAGTTTACGCAAAGGTCGCCGAATCCAGGATCCGTCGTCAAGCGCGAAGGCGCGTCACGAACGTGCGCAGCGCGCGCGGCGCTCGCCGGCGCCGGCTGACGTGCGCGCGGGCCGCACCCCCGCGGCCCGCGGGCGCGCGACACGGCGCCTTCCCTATGCAGGGCACTCCGCGCCGCTGGCACAGGAGCCGTAGTCACTCCCTATCGGGGCTATCGTGATCGCCATGAATCTCTCCGGAAGCGCCGATATCCAGCTCGTGCCGATGACCAGACGTGGACGGCGTTGCCCCAGTCGGCGCGCGCATCATAAAGATGCAGCTCGACGCGAACAGCGCGATGCTGCGTTGTTCCACGCCTCGAACGCGGCCGTTCCAGATCGCCGCCTGGCATCGCTCCGGGTGACGCGGCATGCTCCGGACGTGATGAATGATGTGGAGGCAGAATGAAGAAGAGAGAACTTGGTCATCGGCTTGGTCTCGCGGTGTGCGCGGGCGCCGCGCTCGGCCTCTCCACGGGCTGCTCGTTTGAAGGCGCATCGGACGAGCCGCTCGAGGCGCTCGAGCCGCGCTCGTCCGCGATCGTCGGCGACGAGGTGGTGCTCTACGAGCACTCGGACTTCTCCGGCGCCTCGCAGGCCTTCGGGATCGGGCGCTACGACGTCGACGACCTGACGATCATCGGCAACGACCGCACGAGCTCGATCAGGGTCCCTGCCGGGCTCCGGGTCACGGTCTTCTTCAACGCCAACTTCGAGGAGGGGGCGTACGTCTTCACCTCGGACACGAACCTCGCGACCGCGGGCACGAACGGCGTGTCGGTGAGCGCGGACGAGATCATCTCGAGCATCGTCGTCTCGCACGCCTCGGACCCGCAGCTGGACGTGGTCACCTTCTACGAGAACGCCAACTTCACGGGACAATCGTTCGTGTACAGCGTCGGCGGCAACTTCTTCTTCAACGGCACATGGGACGCGAGGGTCAGCTCCGTCCGCGTCCCCCCCGGCTTCAAGCTGACGCTCTACGACGGGTACTTCTGGACTTCGCCGGAGTCACGCGTCTTCACGGCAGACGCGAACCTGGCTCCCCACGGCTTCGACAACAAGGCCCGCAGCTTCATCATCGAGCGCTTGTAGGATCGAGCGCGCGGAGCGCGGCAGCGCGCCTCACCCCGACCGCGCCGTCGCGCTCTCGCGGCCGCCGGCCGCCGCGCCCTCGCCGCGGCGGGCGCCGAGCTCAACCCAGGCTGGGCCACGCGAGGCGAGCTCGGCGCGCTCCCGCGGTCCTTTGCGCAGCAGGCCCCCTTCCCCTCGAGCCCCGACATGTGCGGGCCCACCGCCGCCGCCGCCGCCACGCTTAGGATCACGTCCGGAGTGTGCGAAGATGCCCGCGGCGGCGCCAGGCGGCGCCCCGGAATGGCGGCGTTCGAGGAGTGGAACATTGAGGGAGCCCGATGATCTGTCAGGTCTGTCGATGTTCGTGCGCATCGTCGAGGAAGGCTCGCTCAGCGCGGCCGGCCGGGCGCTCGGCCTCCCCAAGGCGACCATCAGCCGCAACCTCGCGCTGCTCGAGAAGCGGCTCGGCGCGCCGCTGCTGATCCGCTCCACGCGCGCGCTCAGCCTGACGGATACGGGCAGGCGGTTCTTCGACCGGGTCCAGCCCATCGTTCGAGACGCGCAGCAGGCGACCGCCGAGGTCAAGCGCCGCCACGCGGCCCCCTCCGGGCTGCTGCGCGTCACGGCGTCGGTCGCCTATGGCCAGGCGGCGATCGCGCCCCGCGTGTTCGCGTTCATGAGGCGTTATCCGGCGGTCCGCGTCGACCTGCGCCTCGATGATGGGCGCGTCAACCTGGTCAACGACGGCTACGACCTGGCCATCCGCATGGGGGCGATCCAGGACAGCGCGCTGATCAGCCACAAGCTGGCCGACATCTCGATGGTCATCGTCGCCTCGCCGAGCTGGCTGGAGCAGCACGACATGCCCCGGAGGCCCGCCGACCTCGCCCGGCACGCCGTCGTCGTCCCGCGGCCCGACATCATCCAGTGGAAGATCGGCGGGGAGACCGTGCGCGTCCCCTGGCGCATGAGCACCAGCAACATGATCGTCACGCGGGACGCGGCGAGGGCCGGGCTGGGCATCGCCCTCGTCCCCGAGTTCCTCGCATCGCGTGACCTGGAGCGAGGGTCGCTGGTACGCCTGCTCCCCGACGTCGAGATGCCGGTGATTCAAGCGACCGCCCTGTATACCCGGGCCGCCCGCCAATCGGCGGCGCTGCGCGCCTTGCTGGACGACCTCCTGGCCAGCCGACCCATCGAGGTCGACGCCGCGCCGTCGTGACCCATTTCGGGACGGCCACCATGCCGCCTCGTTCCACGCCTCGAACGCGGCCGTTCCAGATCGTCGCCTGGCGTCGCTCCGGGTAGCGAGGCATACTCTGGACGTGATTCTCGAGCGGTCGCGGGCGGATTTCGCACGCCTGCCGCCGGGCCTCCCGCTCTGGTGGTCCCTCCACCGTATCGGGCCCGGCGCGTCGTCGCCGAGCCGGGCATGCCGTCATCACAGGCCCTGTCGCTCTGCTTGCTGACGAATCGCCAACGAACGCTGGCTTGACCTCGATCGCGCTGGCAGCCGCCCGGCGGAGGCGGACTCCCTCGGCGCGAACGATCGTCTGAACATCATCACATCATCATCATAATAATGATGTAGAGGTAGAATGAAGAAGAGAGAACTTGGTCATCAGCTTGGTCTCGCGGCGTGCGCAGGCGCCGCGCTCGCCCTCTCCACGGGCTGCTCGTTGGATGGCGCGTCGGACGAGCCGATCGAGGCGCTCGAGACGCAGTCGTCCGAGATCGTCGGCGGCGAGGTCGCCGAGGCGAGCCCCTGGGCCGTCCAGGTCTTCGACGTGCGCGGGAGCACGGGCGACTTCTTCCAGTGCACGGGCACGCTCGTCGCGCCGCGCTGGGTGCTCACCGCGCAGCACTGCATCGCGGACGAGGGCGAGACGTCGGCGGTGCGCGTCGGCAGCAACACGTACCTCGCGGGCCAGCGCATCGCGGTCGACGCCGTCCAGGTGCCCTCGGCCAGGGCCGACATCGTGCTGCTCCACCTGACCGAGGCCGCCGCTGGACCGTTCGTCCAGCTGGCCGAGGCGACGTCGGTCGCGACCGGCATGGACGCGACGGCCTACGGCTGGGGGAGCGAGGGCACGCCGCTGGTGATGGCGCCGTCGCTCAAGAAGGCGATCCTCCACATCGACGGCTGGTACTCCGACGAGGAGCTCCTGGGGACGGGCGTGACGGGCTCGGGCTGGAACGGCGACTCCGGCGGCCCGTGGTTCGTCGACGGGCGTCAGGTCGCCGTGTTCTCGGGCGTGAACGGGCAGGACGGCACGAACCTGCACGCGAGGGTCACCGGCGTCGACGTCGCGCGCCACCGCGCGTGGATCGACGCCACGATCGCCGGCGGCCCCACCGTCCACCCCAGCGACCAGGTGGTGCTCCACGATCTCTCGAACTTCTCCGGCATCTCGCAGGGCTTCGGGCTCGGCCGCCACGACCTCACGGACGCGACGATCATCGGAGACAACCGCGCGAGCGCCATCAAGGTCCCCGCCGGGCTCCGGGTCACGGCCTTCATGCACCCCGACCGCGGGGGCGAGGCGCGCGTCTTCACCTCGGACACGAATCTGGCGGCCGTGGGCTTCGACAACACCATCTCGAGCATCGTCGTCGCGAACGCCTCGGACCCGCAGCCGGACGTGGTCACCTTGTACGAGAACGCCGGGCTCTCGGGCGCCTCGGTCATGTACGGCATCGGCTCCTCCCTCTTTTTCAGCACCCCATGGGACCAGAGGGTCAGCTCCGTCCGCGTCCCCTCCGGCCTGAAGCTGACGCTCTACGACGGCCTCTGGCAATACTCGTCCGAGTCGCGCATCTTCACCACGGACGCGAACCTCGCCCCCCACAACTTCGACAACAAGACCCGGAGCTTCCGCATCGAGCGCTTGTAGGAGCGAGCGCGCGGCGCGGCCAGCGCGCCTCACCCCGGGCGCGCCGTCGCGCGCGGCCGAAGGCAGCCGCGCCTCCGCGGCGCGCGCGGCGCGATGCCCCCGGCGGTCGGTTCTGGGCTACCGTGTTCGCCATGAACCTCGCCGGAATCGCCCATATCCAGCTCTCGGTCACCGACTTCCCGCGCAGCCGCGCGTTCTACCGCGCGCTGTGCGAGCACTTCGAGATGCAGTGTCAGTACGACGACCCGGGCAACGAGACCGAGAGGCCCACGCTCTATTACATCGGCGGAAAGACCGGCCTGCTGATTCGCCCCGTGAACCCGGAGCACGCGGGCGCCCGCTTTCACCAGTACAAGCCCGGCCTCCACCACCTGTGCTTCCGCGCCCGCAGCCGCGAGGACATCGACGCGTTCCACCGGTTCTTCGAGGGCACGCTGGCCGCGCTCGGCGGCACGCTCGTGCACGCGCCCGAGGAGGGCGCGTGGGCGTCCGGCTACTACTCGATCCTGTTCGAGGATCCGGACGGCATCCGGCTCGAGATCAACCACGTCCCCGGCAAGGGCAACCTGTCCGAGGGCGTCACGCTGCCGCTGCCTCCCGTCCGGGGAGGCGTGCCCGAGCAGGCGTGACGAGGCCCGCGACCTCGCTCCCCTCCCCCGCTCACGCCTCCAGCACCCGCAGCGACCCCCGCACCGCCTGCCATGTGAGCGCTCATAGCAGCTGGGCTCGGCTGGGATGACATCAGGGCGCGATCCACGTGCGGAACGTCTGGGAACCACCTAGGCTCGATCGCCAGCCCCGCGAGCGAATGAGGCCATTCGCCCACGGGGTCGACCTACTCGGCGGCTGCCCGGAATGACGGCGTACGCGTGACGGCGATGAAGAGATCACGGATCATGTTCGTGCGCGCCGCTTCGGCGGCAGCAGTTTCGAAGCTGGCGCGGAGCTCCGGAGTCAGACGAACGAATCTGCTGTGTTCCGCGTTTCCCGAGTCAGGCGACGGGTCCAGCGCATAGGACAGCAGCCTCCGCGCCAAGCAGCGTCCCGTCTCCGGGCGATCCATGAGCTGGCGGATCAGGTCTGGCTGTCCGGTGAACGACAGCTCGCTGCTGTCACCGACCGGCAAGGCGCCCGAGGGGTCGACCGGGCTTTCTCCGTCCGTGGACACGGCTCGCCCCAGAGTGTCGAATCCGACGAACGCGAATCCAAGTGGATTCACGGCAAAATGGCACGCCATGCAGTCCGGAGACGCCGTCACTTCGATCATCTGCTGTCGCGCGGACCGCATGGGAACGGTGGGGGTTCCCAGCACGCTCGGGGCCGGTGGCGCAATGGGCAGCATCTCGCAGAGCAGCGTGTCGGAGAGCAGCCAATACCGCCGCGCGGGCCAGGGCGGCTGATACCGTCCGGAATAGCGGGTCAACACCCCGGCGGTCCCGAGCAATCCGACCCGATCATGCGTCGGGAATTCGACGGGCTGCCAGGCTGCGTCCGGCGCGAGGTCCACGCCGTAGTGCCGGCCGAGTGCCCCATCCATCATCGTGTACGGCGCCAGAAACAGCGTATCGATGCGGCCATCCCCATCGAACGCGACGTACTCGGCGAGCTTCACCGCCTCGCTCGCCATGCTCGCGCGGACATCAGGCAGCAGCTCGACCGCTTCTTTGGTCTCGGTCGCCAAGTCGTCGAGCCGGAGCAGCCACCGGATCCACGCCTCGAGGCCCATGCGCGCGCGCGGATCATCCAACATCTCGGCGGCGACGGCCGCCACCCGGGACGACGACCGGTCGTTATCCAGGCGCGCGATCAGAGCAGCCTCGGGCTCGGCGTCCCATAGCAGGCGAGCCAGCCGGACGGCCACTGTCTGGGCAGAAGCGAGGCTAGCGGGTTCGGGCTGCGCGTCGTTCGAACCCGCCTCGCCGCCGATTCCGCCGCCAACACCCGTCTCACGGTCGGCGTCTCTACCGCCGGCACCGGCGTCGGCAGTGGGCGTCACCGCGGACTCCGCCTGGACGCAGGCAGTGGCCATGCCCAGTGCTATGAAAGCGATGGTCGCCCACGACGTCCGACGCCTGCGCCCAAGCGAAGGTCCTTCCTCAGAATGGCGGTGCTGCAAAGTCATGCCCAGCGGCGCTCGGGCCCTACGCCAGGTCGCGCTAAGCCCCAGGACACGGATGTTGTCAACGTCTGTGGTCATGCGGACCTGCGATCATAGGCGATCCTGGGTACAAAGTGTACAACAACGATGTCCGGGAGTGTTACCGAGCACGCTCTTCGATGGGCGTGCGATCCGGCTACGTGATGGGGTGCTGGGGGTGCCCAACCATATCGAGGCCCTGCGACCGCCTCCGGCGGTGCCCCTGCGGGGCAGCCTTGACACGGCCGGGGCTCCCCAGCGTGAGGCAACTACGCGTTCGGGCGGGGGATCCGCTCGAACGCGAGCCCATCATCGAAGCTGGCACCCGCCGATCCACTTCGACCAGGTGTCGCGTATTTACGCGCCCCTCCCATCAAAGAACCGGATCGCCGAGGGCCTCCTGTCCATCAAGTACCGTGCTCGGTAACAGGGAGCTTAGCTTCCTGGGGCCGACACGCCCAGGTCGATGACGTGGATCGGCCCTGGTTCATCGTCAATGCCCCAAAAAT
Source organism: Sorangium cellulosum So0157-2 (assembly GCF_000418325.1). GTDB lineage: Bacteria > Myxococcota_A > Polyangia > Polyangiales > Polyangiaceae > Sorangium > Sorangium cellulosum_D. The sequence continues at coordinate 3,534,749 of NC_021658.1, read as the reverse complement.
GGTTGTAGTCCCACAGCTGAGCCCATGGCGTGTTGCTGACGTCCAATTCGTGATAGCCCGGCGTCAAGGGCCCGGACGCTCTCAGGTTCGTCCCATCGAACCAAACCAGCTCGACCGTCTTGTCACCGCCGATGGTGATGTCGAACAGGTCGAATGTGCTGCTCCCCAGAGCGGTATTGTCCACGGCTATGTTAATGGCGTCTGCATTCGTGTGGGGAAAGGTGCCCGCGCGTGGCTCGTTCGCCCAGTCCGGGCACGTTGAGCTGCAGACGTTGTTCACACGGTAGCCGTAGCCGAGTCCACCTCCATCTCCAGGATCGCAGCCGCACAGGGGCTGGAGGTTAGGGTTGCTGAAGGGAAGGTGAAGATGGTCTGGATTGTAAGGCCCGGCCGGAAACACGTGAACGTAGTAACGGGAGAGGCCACAGCGGGCCCGATACAGCCAGCAACCCGCTGCTCCCGCAGAGTTGCTGCACGGCACCACCGTCCCGCTTGCGTCCACGGTGCTCCACGTCCCGAAGTGTGTTCGCGCCTGGTCGTGCACATTCGAGAGCGCAAAGGAGTCCGAGAAATCCTCGATGCAGCTGCCGCCTGGTTCCTGCGCCTGCGCCGGCCGCGCATTGCCGAGCGTGAGCGCGCCCAAGACCAAGGCGCCGAGCACCGACGTCCTCCGAAACATTCTCCAGTCGTGAGTCTTCACCGTGGTCATTTCCGTCCTCCTTCTTGACCGGCAACGAGCGCAGCGAAGGCAGGATTGCGCGCCTGGAGTTGGCTTATCTCCTCGGCAGTCAGGACGCGGCTCCGCGCGATCCGCGCCGCGCCTAGGTTAGCGAGCCGGCTTCGCGCCGCTTCCGAGGTCGACCGAGGAGACGCTCTGTCGTCTACCGGAAGGCGTACGGCAGAAGCGCTCAGCGCGCCAATTTGCGTCTGTATCGGCCCGTCCTCCGCCGGCGGATCACCTCCGCATCCCACGATTCCAGCTGCCACAATGAACCCGGCCAGAAGTGCCGGAGCTAACAGAAGCGACCTTATCATCTTCAGATTTCTCCTGTTGAAAGAGCCCTGGAGAGCACATCCAGAGCGCGTCACGAGACCATCGCGCGATCTCTCGCGAGCGGCGACCAGCGTGGGGCCTGGGCTGGAGCCCCGCTCGGGTGGCGAGAAGCTACAGGCAATCCTCGGACCAAAGGTCTCGCCGCAGGATTCCCCGGCGAATTCGCCCGACGGTCGGCCGTCGAGAGATCGCCATCGTGACATGTCACGTGACATGTCACCGATTAGCGTGACATGTCGCCCGCGCGTCTCGCTCGAGTTCAGCCGGCTGGCGTCGTGGCGCCCGGTCGCAGAGGGCGGCCTCGAGCGGCAAGGCGCCGCCGTGACTGCTGGACAGCCAGACCGCGACGCGCGACCCCCGGAGGATGCGGTAGCTGAAGCGCGCGGTCACCCGCTGGATCTCGCGGCAGGTCGTCTCCACCTCGAGGTGGTCGCCGAAGCGCGCCGCCTTGCGGTACTTGATCCGCAGCTCCGCGACCGCGAGATGGAGGTCGCGCCGCACCATCTCTTCGTAGGAGATGCCGCGGCGTTACAGCCAGTCGATGCCGCCGGCCTCCAGGTAGACGACGTAGTTCGCGTGGCGCCGGCGGATCGGGCTGCTTCTGCATCGCTCTCGCCCTCCGACACCCCGCGATGCACCTCACCCCCGCCGAGCTGACCGCGGTATGCAAGGTGGCGAGGATACTGCGGGCTCGGCCGGACCGGCGCGAGCTGCCCGGTAGGGGTGGCGAATGGTTTATGGACCCCTACCGTAATTTTTCGATACGTGACACGGCCGGATACGGAGGGTAATGTATTCATATGAAATTCATCAGTGCTTTCACGGGTGTGCGCCTCGCTTCGCTGATATCATCGATAGCGATAGCAGTTTGTATGCCCATCGCGGCGTGCGGCGACCAGGCGAGCAGTCAAGGCGGCTCAGGGCAAGGCAGCGCCGGTTCGGCCGGCGCGGGCGGCGATCTCGGCGTTACCACCGGGAGCGGCGCGGGGAGCGGAAACGGCTCGGGGAGTGGCGGCGGCGCAGGAGGGATGGGCGGCGAGGCAGGAGGCGGCGAGGCAGGAGGCGGCGGCGCAGGAGGGATGAGCGGCGAGGCAGGAGGCGGCGGCGCAGGAGGGATGAGCGGCGAGGCAGGAGGCGGCGGCGCAGGAGGGATGGGCGGTCCCACCCTGCCGCCGATCGCCGATTACTCGGACGAGGGCCCCTTCGATACAGTCGTGGAGCGGAACGTGGGGCCGAACGGAGCCTATACGGTGTTTAGGCCCGAACCCTTGGTACGGACGGCTTCTTGCACGCTCCGATCATCTTCGGCCCCGGCATCGGCCAGCAGGTGGCGGTGCACACGACCATGCTGACGAACTTTGCTTCTCACGGTTTCGTGGTCGTCGGGTCCCCCGTCCTCAATGGCGGCCCCGGCGACGAGGGCAATCGCAAGAAGATGGAGGATGGTCTCAACTGGATCCTGGAGCAGAACGACGCGCCAGGCAAATGCCAGGGCAAGCTCTACGTCGATCACGCGGTCTCGATGGGCTTCTCGGTCGGAGGCACCTCGGCCGTGCAACTCGGCGGTCACGAGGCGGTGGCCACTGTCGTCTCGATCCACGGCCACAGGGCCTCGGCCGACCTCCACGGCACGATGCTGCAGACGACTGGCACCCAGGATACTGTCGGCATGCCCCTCCAGCAGGCCACCTACGACATGTCCGAAGTGCCGACATTCCTGGCAACGCTGACGGGCGCGCCTCATCAATACATCGAGAGGGACGGCGGCGGCGAAGAGCGGCCCGCGATCGTCGCGTGGATGCGCTACTGGATCTACAACGACATGGGCGCGCGAGACCATTTCTTCGGCGACGATTGCGTGTTGTGCAAGCCGCCTTGGGAGAACCCCCAGCGCAAGAACTGGGAATGACCTCGCGTTGAAGGTGCTGGAGCGCCCGCTCCCCCGCCATCCAAGTCACCCCCGCCGCCGCTCACGCCTGCAGCACCCGCAGCGACCCCCGCACCACTCCATAGCTGCCCTCGACCCGCAGCCCGCGCGCGACCTCCGCGGGCGCCACCTCCCCGGCGAGCAGCCGCCGGTACGCCTCCACCACCCGCCGCGCCCCCTCCGCGTCCTCGCGCACGAGCTCGATCCGGAACCGCCGCACGCCGCCCTTCGCGAGCTTCGGCACGAGGTGCGCCGCGCTCTGGGGCGCCGCGTGAAACACCGTGCTTGGACACCCCCCGTCCGCCTCGAGCGGGATGATCCATCCCCGCTGACCGCACCCGCAGCCCGCGGGCCCGTGATACGGCGCCTTCTCCGTGCAGGGCCCGAGGCCGGAGCTCCCTCACCAGCTCCGTTCCCCGCTCGACGCGGACCTCGCGCGCGCCGGCCGTCGCCGCGCGTCAGTTTTCGATTGACGCCCGCCATGTTAACGTTCACAAAGGCTGGGCTCGGCTGGGATGACATCAGGGCGCGATCCACGTGCGGAACGTCTGGCAACCACCTAGGCTCGATCGCCAGCCCCGCGAGCGAATGAGGCGATTCGCCCACGGGGTCAACCTACTCGGCGGCTGCCCGGAATGACGGCGTACGAGTGACGGCGATGAAGAGATCACGGATCATGTTCGTGCGCGCCGCTTCGGCGGCAGCAGTTTCGAAGCTGGCGCGGAGTTCCGGAGTCAGAAGAACGAGTCATCAAAGAACCGGATCGCCGAGGGCCTCCTGTCCATCAAGTACTGCGCTCGATAACAGCCGAGCTGACCGCGGTATGCAAGGTGGCGAGGATACTGCGGGCTCGACGGGACCGGCGCGAGCTGCCCGGTAGGGGTGGTGAAGGGTTGATGGACCCCTACCGTAATTTTTCGATACGTGACACGGTCGGACATGGAGGGCAATGTATCCGTATGAAGTCCATCAGTGCTTTCACGGGTGTGCGCCTTGCGTCGCTGTCGCTGATGTCATCGATAGCGATAGCAGTTTGTATGCCCATCGCGGCGTGCGGCGACCAGGCGAGCGGCCAAGGCGGCTCAGGGCAAGGTAGCGCCGGTTCAGCCGGCGCGGGCGGCGATCTCGGCGTTACCACCGGGAGCGGCGCGGGGAGCGGAAACGGCTCGGGGGGTAGCGGCGGCGCAGGAGGGATGAGCGGCGGCGCAGGAGGGATGGGCGGCGAGGCAGGAGGCGGCGAGGCAGGAGGCGGCGGCGCAGGAGGGATGAGCGGCGGCGCAGGAGGGATGGGCGGCGAGGCAGGAGGCGGCGAGGCAGGAGGCGGCGGCGCAGGAGGGATGAGCGGCGGCGCAGGAGGGATGGGCGGCGAGGCAGGAGGCGGCGAGGCAGGAGGCGGCGGCGCAGGAGGGATGAGCGGCGAGGCAGGAGGCGGCGGCGCAGGAGGGATGAGCGGCGAGGCAGGAGGCGGCGGCGCAGGAGGGATGAGCGGCGAGGCAGGAGGCGGCGGCGCAGGAGGGATGGGCGGTCCCACCCTGCCGCCGATCGCCGATTACTCGGACGAGGGCCCCTTCGATACAGTCGTGGAGCGGAACGTGGGGCCGAACGGAGCCTATACGGTGTTTAGGCCCGAACCCTTGGGTACGGACGGCTTCTTGCACGCTCCGATCATCTTCGGCCCCGGCATCGGCCAGCAGGTGGCGGTGCACACGACCATGCTGACGAACTTTGCTTCTCACGGTTTCGTGGTCGTCGGGTCCCCCGTCCTCAATGGCGGCCCCGGCGACGAGGGCAATCGCAAGAAGATGGAGGATGGTCTCAACTGGATCCTGGAGCAGAACGACGCGCCAGGCAAATACCAGGGCAAGCTCTACGTCGATCACGCGGTCTCGATGGGCTTCTCGGTCGGCGGCACCTCGGCCGTGCAACTCGGCGGTCACGAGGCGGTGGCCACTGTCGTCTCGATCCACGGCCACAGGGCCTCGGCCGACCTCCACGGCACGATGCTGCAGACGACTGGCACCCAGGATACTGTCGGCATGCCCCTCCAGCAGGCCACCTACGACATGTCCGAAGTGCCGACATTCCTGGCAACGCTGACGGGCGCGCCTCATCAATACATCGAGAGGGACGGCGGCGGCGAAGAGCGGCCCGCGATCGTCGCGTGGATGCGCTACTGGATCTACAACGACATGGGCGCGCGAGACCATTTCTTCGGCGACGATTGCGTGTTGTGCAAGCCGCCTTGGGAGAACCCCCAGCGCAAGAACTGGGAATGACCTCGCGTTGAAGGTGCTGGAGCGCCCGCTCCCCCGCCATCCAAGTCACCCCCGCCGCCGCTCACGCCTGCAGCACCCGCAGCGACCCCCGCACCACTCCATAGCTGCCCTCGACCCGCAGCCCGCGCGCGACCTCCGCGGGCGCCACCTCCCCGGCGAGCAGCCGCCGGTACGCCTCCACCACCCGCCGCGCCCCCTCCGCGTCCTCGCGCACGAGCTCGATCCGGAACCGCCGCACGCCGCCCTTCGCGAGCTTCGGCACGAGGTGCGCCGCGCTCTGGGGCGCCGCGTGAAACACCGTGTTCCGACACCCCACGTCCGCCTCGAGCGGGTGATCCATCCCCGCCCGATCCCGCAGCGACAGCGCGTGCTCCTCGCACGGCCTCCCGCAGGTGCGATGATCCTTCCCCTCCGAGAGCGCGGCCGCGATCACGCAGTGCTCCATGTGGAACAGCGGCATCGGGTGGTGCACCACCACCTCGGCGAACGGCGCGAACGGCGAGTCGAGCAGCGCCACGAGCTGCGCGGCGTCGAGGTCGAACGACGGCGTGAACGCCGCGAGCCCGCGCGAGAGGACCTCGCGCGCGGCCAGCTTGTTCGTGACGTTCAGCGAGAAATCGCCGATCCGCGGCGCCCCCGCCGGGGCGTCGAGCAGCGCGCCGAGGCTGCGGACCAGGATCGCCGCCGGCCCGAGCGAGAGGAGGTACCGGTCGATCTTCTCCTCCCCCGGCTTGCGGATCCGCGGCGGCGCGACCGCCACCCAGGCCCCCGCCGCGATGAGCTCGCGCGCCGCGGCGCCGAGGCCGACCATCTCCAGGAAATCGAGGTAGACGCCGCTCGCGCCGGCGTCGAGCGCCGCGCGCGCCTGGACCACGTTGCGGCACAGCACGAACAGGCCGGGCGGCGGCGGCTCGATCGCCGGGGGGACGGCGCCCGCGAGCAGCCCCTCGTCCGGCGGCGGAGCGCACGCGTGCGGGCGGTGCGACGCCTCGAGGAGCGCCGCGACGAGCGCCCGGCGGGCGCGGTTCAGCGCCGACGGCGGCACGAGCGCCGGCCCGTCGAGCGACAGCGCGACGCCGCGCAGGACGAACGGCGTGTCGCCCAGCCGATCGAGCTGCCGGCGCAGCGTGGCCTCGTCGAGCGGCGACCGATCGGCGCGGCCGAGCGGGGCGTCGACCTCGACGGCGGCCGACGCGCCGCCCCCGGCCGCCGAGAGCCGCGGGCGCTCGCCGAGGCGGCCCTCCAGGCGGACGTCGATCGCCACGCGGCGCGGGGCGCGCTCGAGCGCCTCGCGGACCGCGCGCGCGCCGGCAGGGTCGCTCGTGCGGAAGACCCGGCGCCCGCGGAGCGCCCGCGCGCCGCGCAGCACGTCGTCCGGCAGGCGCCGGTCCGGGCCGAGCCACACCTCGACGTCGCCGCCCGCCGGCGCGCGCTCGACCTCGCGGCCGTCGGCCCACAGGCCCCAGATGCGGCCGCCGATCTCGCCCTCGCCGGCGAAGCCGCCCTCCACGAGGATCCCCTCGCCGCGCGCGAGCGGCCGGGCGGCGCGCACGACCACGACCTCGTGGCCGCGCCGGCGCGAGGCGCCGCGCGCCTCGCCGACCTCGATGCCGCGGTGATCGCAGGTGCGGCCGTCGACGAGGCGCTGGTGGTCGACGCCGCGCAGGAAGCCGGGCCCCGAGCCGCGCGAGAACGCCTGGAGCGCGGCCTCCCGGTCGAGCGCGCCGGGGCCGGGCCCCTCGCCGAGCGCGGCGTCGATGGCGGCGCGGTACAGCCGCGCGGTCGCGCCCACGTACTCGGGGCCCTTGAGGCGCCCCTCGATCTTCACCGAGGCGACGCCGAGCGCGACGAGGTCCGGGATGACGTCGGTGGCGTCGAGATCCTCCGGCGAGAGCAGGTAGGCCGCGTCGCCGAGGTCGCGGAGCGCGCCGTCGACGACGAGGCGGTACGGCAGGCGGCAAGCCTGGGCGCAGGCGCCGCGGTTGGCGCTGCGGCCGCCGATGGCCTCGCTCGTCAGGCACTGCCCCGAGTAGGCGATGCAGAGCGCCCCGTGCACGAAGACCTCGAGCTCGACGTCGGTCGCCCGGCGGATGGCGGCGATGTCGTCGACCGAGAGCTCCCGCGCCAGGATGACCCGCGCGGCGCCGAGCGAGCGCGCGAGCTCGACGCCGGCCGCGTCGGTGCAGGTCATCTGCGTGGAGGCGTGGATCGGGAGCCCGGGCGCGAGCGCGCGCACGAGGCGCATCACCCCGAGGTCCTGCACGATGACCGCGTCGACGCCGGCCGCGGCGCACGCCTCGATCGCGCCGCGGACCGCCGGGAGCTCGTCGTCGAACACGAGCGTGTTCAGGGTGACGTAGCCCTTCACGCCGTGGGCGTGGAGGAAGCGCATGGTCTCCGCGAGCTCCGCCGCGTCGAAGTTCGCGGCGCGGGCGCGGGCGTTGAAGGGCGAGGCCGCGCCGCTGGCCGCGGCGCCCCCCCGGAGGCCGAAGTAGACGGCATCGGCCCCGCCGCGCACGGCGGCTTCGAGGGCGGCGCGATCGCCGGCCGGGGCGAGGACTTCAGGGCGCGCAGGCCGCATCATCCGCGCCGTTCTAGCAAGGGGTGGCGCGGTTGTCCCTCTCGCACGAGCGGCCGCCCGAAGAACCGATGAGCCGGCTCGCCGGCGCGCGCGACGGCGAAGCGAGCAGGAAAGCGCCTTCTCCGGCGGGCTCGGGCGCGCCGGAGCGCCTTGACCTGCCTTCCCGAGGTGGGGCACGATCGGCCAGGACACCGGACGGGTTGAAACCCCGAGAGAATGAACCACAGAGGCACAGAGGACTCAGAGGAAGAGAGAAGAGAGAACTCAGAATCTTTTCTTCATCCTTGCATTTCCCGCCCGCCCATGCGCCAGGGCAGCGCATGCCGCCGAGGGATGCCGATGACCAGAGGCGGATTTCGCTTCGGGTACGCGCTCTCGCGGGCCGTGCTCTGGCTGCCAGCCGCGCTCCTCGCGGCGACCTCCGCGTGCGCCGGCGACGTGAGCCCGCCGGCGGCTCTCTGCAATCCTCCCGATTCGGCCTGCGACGGGATCTGCGTGGCGCTGCGGTCCGACCGCTCGAATTGCGGCGCGTGCGGCGTGGCGTGCTCGGTCGATGAGGCCTGCGTGGCCGGCGCGTGCGCGGCCCGGGGCGACGGCGGCGGCGGGGGCGAGGACGGCGGCTCCGCGGGCGTGGGCGGCAGCGGGCCGGAGTGCGGCGGCGACCGCGCCATGCAGCGCTGCGACGGGGAATGCGTCGACACGCGCACCGACCCGAGCCATTGCGGCCAATGCGGCGCGGCCTGCGAGCCGGGCCGGGCGTGCGTCGACGCCCTGTGCCGGCGGACCTGCCTGGAGGGCCTCACCGACTGCGCCGGCGCCTGCGTCGACCTCACCGCGGATCCGCTGCATTGCGGCCAGTGCGATCGCGCCTGCGACCCCGGCCGGCCGTGCGAGGGCGGCGCCTGCGGGTGCAGCGCCGAGCCGTCCCAAGACATCGGCGCCGAGGTCCCCCAGCGGGTGAGCGGCACCACGCTCGGCGCCGACGACAGCCGCTCGCTGAGCTGCGCGGGCTCGGGCGCGGCCGATCAGACGTTCCTGTTCACCGCGCCGCGCGCGGGGACCTACCTGTTCGACACCTTCGAGGCCTCGCACGACACCGCGCTCGGGGCGCTGCGGGCGGACACGTGCGTCGAGCTGGCCTGCAACGACGACGCGGGGAGCGTCCAGTCGCAGATCGCCGTCGATCTCGCCGAGGGCGAGCGCATCCTCGTGGTGGTGAGCGGCGCGGAGGGCGACTTCACGCTGCGCGTGGGCGAGCCGGGGCCGGTCCAGTGCACGCCGACCGCGCTCGAGCCGGTCGTCCCGCAGACGGTGGTGGGCTCGACGGTCGGGCTCGAGGACTCGGTGTCCGCCACCTGCGACTACACCTCGAGCCTGGACGCCACCTACACCTTCACACCCCCCGAGGACGGCCTGTACGTCTTCAGCGCGCGCTCCGCCGTGTCCGAGCTGCTCGTCGAGGTCCTCGACGGCGGCGCCTGCACCGGCGATTCGCTCAACTGCGGCTTCGGCTTCGGCGAGTCGATCGCGGTCGCGGAGCTCGAGGCGGGGAAGACGGTGCTCGTCGCCGTGGCGAGCCCGGTCACCGCCATGCGCGAGTTCACGCTGGACGTGTTCGAGGCCCCGGCGTGCCCAGGGGCGGATCTCGGCTCGACGGTCCCGCAGACGGTGACCGGGAACAACGAGGAGCTCCGCAACGTGCTCGCGCCGTGCTTCTCGGCCCCGAGCGGCGGCGAGGCGACCTTCGGCTTCACCGCGCCGCGCGACGGCGTGTACATGTTCGACGCGACGGGATCGAGCTTCCCCGCCCTCCTGGAGGTGCGCCGCGACGGGTGCACGGGCGAGGTCGTCACGTGCCTCGACGGCACGTCGCAGCCCGCGCGGGCCGCGGTCCCGCTCGCGTCCGGCGACACCGCGGTCATCGTGCTCGACAGCCATGGAGACGTGGGCGACTACGCGCTCGAGATCACCGAGCTCGCGTGTCCCATCATCGATCTCGGCTCGACGGCGCCGCAGACGGTCACGGGCACGACCGCCGACTTCAGCGATATCCTCGCGCCCGGATGCGGCTACTTCGGGGGCCCCGAGGCGACCTACCTGTTCACCGCCCCGGCCTACGCTCTCTATACCTTCGATACGGAGGGCTCGACGTTCGACACGCTCCTCGACGTGCGGGACGGCTCGTGCGCCGGCCCCTCGCTCAAGTGCAACGACAACGCCGATCCCACGGGGGTCCTCACCCACTCGCGGCTGAGCGTGCTCCTCGACGCCGGTCAGTCGGTGGTCGTGTCCGTGGACAGCTACGAGGCGAGCGGCGAGTACACGCTGAGCGTCACCCGGCAGGAGGCGCTGCCCTGCCCGCTCTTCGATCTCGGCGACTCGGTCCCTCAGACGGTCACGGGCAACAACGAGGGCTATCCCGATGTCCTGACGCCCGCGTGCGGCGCCGGCCCCGGCGGCGAGGCCACGTACGCCTTCACCGCGCCGGCGGAGGGGTATTACGACATCGACACCGCCGGCTCGACGGTCGAGACGGTCCTGTCCGTGCGCGACGGCGGGTGCGGGGGCGACGAGATGGCCTGCGAGAGCGGCGGGCGGAGCTCGCGCGCCATCGTGCGGCTCGACGCCGGCCAGACGGTCCTGATCAGCGTCGAGGCGAGCGGCGAGGGCGGCGACTACACGCTCAACGTGAGCCAGTTCGACGGCCCCGGCACGTGCGCGGCGCCCGTCGCGCTGGAGGCCGCCGTCCCCCTGAGCACGGCGGGGACGACCGCGGGGGGCCACGACGTCGCGGAGGCGAGCTGCGGCGGCTCGGACGCGCCCGACGTGGCCTATTCGTTCACCGCGCCCGAGGCGGGGACCTACACGATCGACACGTTCGGCTCCGAGTTCGACACGGTCCTCGCCGTCTTCGACGGGAGCTGCGAGGGCGAGGAGCTCGCCTGCAACGACGACGTGGCGCTCGAAGACTGGTACGAGCCCGTATCCGAGCTCGAGGTGTCGCTCGAAGCAGGGCAGACCATCGTCATCGTGGTCGACGGCTACATGGAATCCGGCCATTACGAGCTCAACATAGAGCGTTGATCCGCGCAGCGCCGCGCGGCCGGCGGCGCCGCGGGTCCTGCCGGTTCACAGGCGGCTTCCTCGCCGTCGCCCCGCGCGATCGTATACGCTCCACGAATGAGCCACGTCGTGATGCAGGCAGCGGAGTTCTCGACGGTCGCCGCGGCGGAGCAGGCCGCGGCGGAGCTGCGGCGGCTCGTCGCGGACTACGTCGTCTACGAGGAGACCGCCGACGCGCCGTGGAGCGAGGGCGCCGTGCCCGCGCCGCTGGTCGAGCTCGGCCGGCGGCACGGCGTGCCGTGGCCGGGCGACGCAGCGTCGCGGTTCTTGCTCAAGGGCCTGTTCAGCGACGAGGCGAACGTGCTCAGCGTCGATCGCCTGGTGTTCTTCTGGGGCGGCGGCTTCGATCTCGGCGGCGCGTGGCTGCGTGCGGTGCTGCTGCGCGGGCTCGGCGCGGTGCAGTGCACCGACGTGCCGCGGCTGGCGGTGCGCGTGGACGATCCGCAGGCTCGCGCGGCGGCGTCGGGCGAGTTCCTCGTCGAGGAGGACTACGAGGAGCAGTTCACGACGACGGCGGACGACGCCGCGCTCGATCGTGCGCTGTTCGCCATCACGTTCGAGCGCGACGGCGACCGCGTTCACCTGACGTTCGACGACTCGGGCGACTGGGCGTTCGTCGCGATGCTGCCCCAGCTCTCGGGCGACGATCCCGCCCTGCGCGCCCCCGCGCGGGGCCCGCACGCGAGCGCGGTCGATGGCGGAGGGGCGCTCGGCTGAGGGCTCGAGCTCGGCGCAGGCGGGAGCGCACCGCGAGGTCGGCGGCCATGAGGTGCTCTCGGCATCGAAGGGTGCGCCGCGGCGCTCACCGCCTCGCCCGCTCCAGCTCGGCCTCTGCGGCCAGGAACACGGGGGATCGCAGGAGCGCGCCCATCAGCCGCAGCGCCTCGCGGGGGTGAGCCGCGGAGACGTCCACCTCGTCCGGAGCCGGGGCGGCGAGATCGTACAGCTCGGGCGCGCCCCACTCGAACGGCAAGACGAGCTTGTAGCGCCCATCGAGGATGCCCACGCGCGCGACCTGCTGGTCCGAGACCGCCGTCGCGAGCAACGGCAGCCGGCGCGGGGGGGGCTCGGGATCGAGGAAGCCGAGCAGATCCTCGCCGTGGTATCCGTTCATGGGCGGATTGGTGATGAGCAGCCGGGCGATGGTCGGCGCCACGTCGATGAGCGAGACGCGCTCCTCGACGACCATGGGTGGGATGCCGGGGACGCGCAGGACCAGCGGCACCCGCAAGAGCGACTCCCACAGGAAGGTCGAGTGCGGCCAGAACCCGCGGAAACCGAGCGCCTCGCCGTGGTCCGACACGAAGAGCACGAGGGTGCGGTCGGCGAGATCGAGCTCCTCCAGGCCGCGGAGCAGCCGCCCGAGGTGCTCGTCCAGGCTCCGCGCCGCCACCCGGTAGCGCCAGTTCCAGCGGCCCTCGGCGGGCACGTGGTAGCGCTCGGCGGCGCCCTCGACGTACGTGCCATCGAGCTCGTGCCAGTTGTGGACATCGAAGTTGAAGAGCCACGCGAAGAACCGCTGCGAGCCGCGCTGGGCGAGCCAGGACAGGGTCTGGTCCACCATCGACCCCGCCGTCGGCTGGTCGGCGCCGTAGCCCCAGACCCCCCCGCGGGCGTGGTCGGGCAGGCGATACGTCTCATCGAACGCGAACGTCGGCAGGAGCAGGGAGATGAAGTCGGCCGCCGAGGCGGGGATGAACAGGGTGGTCGGGATCTCCAGCCGCTTGGCCAGGTCCAGCAGGCTGCCCGGGCTGCGCGCCAGGCCGTCGTAGCTGCCGCCGAGCAGCCCGGGCAGCGCGCGCAGCGTGTCGGAGCCCGTCGAGTACGCGCGCTCGAATCGGACCGCCTGGCGCGACAGCGCGGCGGCGTTCGGCATCACCTCCTCGTCGTAGGCGACGTCGCTGCGGAGGCTGTCCACGTAATAGACGAGGACGTTGAAGTCGGCCGCGAGCGGGCGTCCCCCCGAGCCGGCCGGGCCCGCGCCCGGCCGATCGCGCCAGCCCGCGTCCCAGCGGGGGTCGCGCGTCGGCTGGTCGACGTCGTACCGCTCGCGCAGCGCCTCCACACGGCTGGCGCGCATCTCGGCGACGTCCTCGCCGCGCAGGAGGGCCTGCGCCAGCTCGATGCGGCGCAGCATCCTCCCGACGTAGACGGGGTCTCGGCCCGTGTGCGCCAGCACCTCCTGATGCCAGCCTCGCAGCCTGGGCGACGACGCGAGGAAGAGCACCCACACCGCGGCGGCCACGGCGGCCGCCCGGATCGCGGCCCGCGCCCGCGCGCGCCGCGCGGCGAGCGTCAGCCCGGCGAAGCAGGCGCACCCGAGCAGCGCCGCCCCGCAAAGCTCGAGGGCCGTGTGCACGCGCCTGTAGATGGCCACGAGCACGGTGAGGTCCACGATCACGAGCGCGCCCCCGAGGATCGCGAGCGCGGCCGCCGTCGTCGCCGCCGCCGCGGAGCCGCCCGCGCGCCCGGCGTCCGCCCCGCGCAGGGCGCGGCTGTGGACGAGCGCGATCGTGGACGCGGCCAGGCCGAGGGCGGTCAGCGCGAGGTAGGGACCGAGGGTGCCGAGCGCGCCGGCGTGCGCGAGGCGCCCGGAGAACACCCAGAAGGCGGTGCCCGAGAGCGCCGCGGCCGCGATCGACCCGTAGGCCGCCGCCCGCGCGACCTCGGCGGCCCGCGGCGCCCGCCGCTCGAGCGGCGTCGCGAGCAGGCGCACGAGGGTGACGAGCGCCCAGGCGGCCAGCCCCAGGCCCGCGCCGACGGCGACGTAGAGGCCCACGGCGGCCCTGAGGTGCCCAGCCAGCGCGACGCTGGCAATGTCGTGGCGCACGGCGGTATCGGCCGCCACCGCGACGAGCCCGACCGCGACGCCCGCCGACACGCACCGCGCGAGCTCGTCGCGCGATCGCCCGCGCCCCGCGGGAACCCGGGCGAGCCGCGGAATCCAGCGCAGGGCGGCGTGTAGTGATGTCCGAGGCACGCCGTCGCGAGCGTAGGAAACGGCGCCGGGTTCATCAAGCGGCGTCGCCTCGTGGGGCCGCGCGCGCTCCCCTGCTCTCCACGGCGCCGCCCGGTCGCCCGGCGGTCGCGCGCGCCGCGCTGCGCTGTTCGGCGCGCCCCTGGCCGCCGCGCGCCGAGGTCAGCGCGCGACCCAGTAAGCCTGCGTCCAGGCGCGGGACCCATCCGGCGCCGTCAGGCGCGCGCGCACGTACTGTTCGGGGCCGCGGAGCTGATAGCTCGCGCGGTAGGCCGCGCCTGACATCTCGGCCTCGGCCGTCGCCGGCGCGGCCTCGAGCAGCACGCCCCACCGATCGATGAACTCGACCATCACGTCGGGGGGCTCGACCCAGAGCGTGAACGTGTCCGACGCGACCGCGAGGCGCGTGAGCCTGGGCCCCGACGAGGCGTAGAGCCGACCCGCGCCCAGGGCAGCGCAGATCGCCTCCTGCGACGTCTCCTCGGCGAACACCTCGACCCACCCGGTGCCAGGTCCCACCTGAGGCACGTGCTTGTTCGCGCCGGTGAGCGAGTGCATGTCGTCGACCGCGACCGCGGCGATCGGCTGGCCAGACGACAGCGCCTGCTCCCACTTCTCTTCCGCGGAGGTGTGGGTGGCGTCGCCGTCGCTCCGCACGTGCGGATGACCGCTGAATATCTCGACGAGCTGGGCGCCCTCGGCCTCCGCGATGTCTTCGGCCTCGATGGCCCAGTGGAAGTTCGGGTGATTCACGAGCGCCACGCCCCCCTGCGCCAGGATCTCCGACGTCGCCCAGGCGAGCGCGGCCCGCGCGGTACGGAAGGTCCCGCCGCCGATCCGCCGCTTCGTGCAGAGCGCGTTGACGTGCACCGGCTGCCCGGCGGCGGCCATCGTCACCTCCTCGCCGGGGATGACCAGGAAATCCTGCACCTGCGAGGCAGGAGGGCGCGTCACGTCGAGGTAGTTGTTGTGATCCGTCAGCGCGAGGAACTGGTAGCCGTGGTCGCGATACCAGGCGAACACGAGCTGCGCCGGGCTGTCACCGTCGGAACGGGCGGAGTGCGCATGGAGGTTGCCGCGCTGGAAGACGCTGACGTCCAGCTGCTGGACGAAGCGCGGCGACCGCGAGGGCAACGGCTCCCGCGAGATGTCGAGCGCTCCCGCCGGATCCACGTCCTGGCTCGTCCCCGCGCGCCCGAGCACCGCCGCGAGCGCGGCCGCGACCGTCGCCACCGCGGCCCATCGCGCGCATCGCTGCACCATGGCGGGCTTCCCCACCAGGTCGGCTATCCTCGGCGTCGGGTCGGAGCCGCGCGACATTGGACCTCATTGTAGCACGGGTCGCGCAGCGTGGCCCATGCGGAGGCAGCGACGTATCCATGCCTCGAGTCGGGTCAGTCAGGTCAGTCAGCCTGCGCGAGCCGCCGCGAAGCGGCGCCGGAGCCTGGCCATCCCCCATCCCTGGCCGGGCTTCGGTCGGGCGGAGCTAGAACGAAACGAAGTCCTGATCGCCCGCGGCGTGCAGCGCGCGCCCGTTGCTGGATGCGCCGCCGCTCGGGCGGCCCTTCTGCGGCCTCCACAGCGCCTTGCCGCCGTGGCGGTCCGGGTGACGCCCCGGCGCCGGCGGCTTCTGGCCCGGGTCGCCGTCGCTCTCCCGCGAGAGGCGGAACGACGCCATCACGTTCTGGAGCTGCTCTGCCTGCGCCGAGAGCTCGGCTGCCGTGCTGGCGAGCTCCTCGGCGATCGCCGCGTTGCGCTGCGTGGCCTGCTCGATCAGCTCCACCGCCCCGCTGATCTGGGCCACGCCGTTCGACTGCTCCTTCGAGGCCACGGCGACGCCCTGCACCAGCTCCGCGGTCTCCCGGATCGACGGGACGAGCTCCGCGATGAGCTGCCCCGAGCGCTCCGCGACCATGATGCTCGACGCGGCGAACGAGCCGATCTCCTTCGCCGCGTCCCGGCTCCGCTCGGCGAGCCGCCGCACCTCGGTGGCGACCACGGCGAAGCCCTTGCCGTGCTCGCCCGCGCGAGCCGCCTCGATCGCGGCGTTCAGGGCGAGCAGGTTCGTCTGATACGCGATCTCCTCGATGATCACGATCCGCTGGGTGATCGCCTTCATCGCCTCGACCGTCTCCCGGACCGCCTGACCGCTCTGCTCCGCGTCCTTCGTCCTCCGGTGCGCCGTCTCCTCGACCTGCTTGCAGTTGGCGGCGTTCTTCGCGATCGTGCCGCTCAGCTGCTGCAGGCTGGCCATCGTCTCCTCCACGGACGCCGCCTGCTCGCTGGTGCCCTGCGACAGGCTCTGCGCCGTCGCCGAGAGCTGCACCGAGACCGAGGAGACCGAGACCGCGCCGCCCCGGACCTCGCCGATGAGGCTTGCCAGGCGCTCCGACATCGCCTTCACGGCGCCGAGCATCTGGCCGAACTCGTCGGAGCTCTTCACCGTGACTTCGCCCGTGAAGTCGCCTCCGGCGATGCGCTGGTGGAGCGACACCGCCTGGTTGAGCGGCAGCAGGACCATCCTGCTGAAGACGACGGCGAGCACGACGGCGACGACGAGCGCGAGCAGACCTCCTATCTGCAGCGTCACGTACATCGTCTGGACGAGCGCGTTCGTCGCCGCCTGCCGCTGGGCGAGGAGGGCGAGCTCCTCGTCGTCGATCTCCTTGAGCGTCGCGCGCATCTGGTCCATGAGGATCTTCCCGCGCCCCTGGCTGACCTCGTCGGCGGCGCGATCCGGCGGCGCCTTCGCCTCGTTCGCGCTGCGGCGGTGCTGGATGATCGGCTCCAGCACGGAGGCGAGCCACTCGTTGTGGTCCTTGTCGATCTTGTCGAGGCGCATCTGCTGGCGCGGGTTGTCCCTGGTGAGCTCGCGGGCGCGGCTCAGGCTCTTCTCGAACCGGTCGCGCCCGCCGCGGTACGGCTCCAGGAAGGACTCCACCCCGGTGATGACGAAGCCGCGCTCCCCTGTCTCGGTGTCGAGCAGCGACTCCAGGATATCGCCCGTCGCGAGCATCACCTCATACGTGTGCTGGTCCCATGAGCGGGCCTCGTCGAGCTCCGCGAACCTCTTGTAGGCGATGCCCGCCAGTACGAGGACGATGGCGACCATGGCGGCGAAGCCGAGGTAGAGCTTCCGGCCTACTCCGATATGCGCAAGCATGATGCATGCTCCGGGCTAGGTGTGTTGCGGCTTCCTTCGAGCCCCGCCGGGGGCTGGAGCCGATAAACGGATGGCGCGACGCATCGCACGCGGTGGTCCGCCCCGTGGAGGCCCTCGGCGTGTCCGAGGAACAGGTATCCTGACGGCGCGAGGCTGGCGATGAGCCTCGCCACGATCGACGCCTTCGTCGCGGCGTCGAAGTAGATGAGGACGTTCCGGCAAAAGATCAGATCGAACAGACCGAACCGCTTGGGCGCCGCGTCGAGCAGGTTGAAGCGCCGGAAGGTGACGAGCCGGCGCAGCTCGGGCCGGGCCTTCATGAGGCCCGCGCTCGCGCCCGTCCCGCGGAGCATGTAGGCGCGCAGGCGCTCCTCCGGGATCTCCGAGGCCCGCTCGATCGGCCACACCGCGCGTTGCGCCTGGTCGAGCGCGCGGGAGGACAGGTCCGTCGCGAGGATGGATATCCCCGGAGCGCCCGTCGACGCGGCGCCTGCCCGCGGCGGCGCCTGTCCCGCCGTGTCGCGGCGATCCCGGGACGGCAGGCTGTCGAGCAGCGCCATCGCTATCGAGTAGGGCTCTTCCCCGGTCGAGCAGGCCGCGCTCCAGGCGCGCAGCGGGCGGCCGCCGCGCGCGGGGGGCGCTCCGTGACCCGCGCCCGCGCCCGCGCCCGCGCCCGCGTGCCACGCCGGGAGGATCTCGCGCTCGAGCAGCTCGAACTGCTCGCGTTCCCGGAAGAAATGGGTCTCGTTCGTGCAGATGCAGTCGAGCATGTGCACGAGCTCTCCCTCGCCGTCCGCCGCGGTCACGCGGCGGTAGTACTCGCCGAAGCTGCGGAGCCCGAGCGCGCGGAGCCGGGGCCCGAGGCGGCAGAGCAGGAGCGGCTTCTTCTGCGGGCCCAGCGCGATGCCCGAGAGGCGCTTGACGAGCTTCTGGAACAGCGCGAACTCCTCGTCGCTGAGCGTGCGCGGGCTCGGCTCGGCGATCGAGATCATGGCCTGTCCCCTTCGCCGGCCGGCGCCTCGTGGCTGCCCGGGAGCGCCGGCGGGGCCCCGGGGGCCGAGGGGCCGAGCGCCGTCGAGGCCAGGAGCTCCGCCGGCGAGAGGATGCGGTCGATGTCGAGCAGCAGCACGAGCTTCTGGCCTACCTTCGCCAGCCCGAGCAGCTGATCCGCGCGCGCCTGCGCGCCGAAGGCCGGCGCGGGCTCGATCTCGTCCTCGGAGAGCGTGAGCACGTCGCCCACGCCGTCGATGAGCAGGCCGAGGCGGGTGTCCTCGCCGTCGAGCTCGGTCTCGACGATGAGCACGCAGGTCCACCGGCTCACCCTCGTCGGCGGCAGCCCGAGCTGGACCGCGAGATCGATGACCGGCACGACGCGGCCCCGGAGGTTCATGACGCCGACGACGCACGCCGGCATCATCGGGACCCGCGATGTGCGGCTGTGCTCGACGATCTCCCGCGCCCGGACGATGTTCAACGCGTACTCGTCCCCCGCGATGATGAAGGAGATGTATTGCGACACGGGGCTCGATGCGTCGGAGATCATGACGCCTCCATGGAGAGAGAGGGGAAACGGGCGCCCTGCGCGCCGGGGCGCCCGATCATCCTGGGGCGCCTCCGGCGGCCGATGGCGCTGCCCTGCGCCCGTCGAGGGCGTCGGCCGGGACCACGTCCCGGAGGACGCCGCCGAGCAGCGCGTCCACGTCGAGGATCATCGCCACGCTGCCGTCGCCGAGGATGGTCGAGCCGGAGATGCCCGGAACGCGGCGAAAGAGCTGGCCGAGCGGCTTGACCACCGTGCGCCCCTCGCCGTCGAGGGCGTCGACGACGAGGCCGGCCTCGGAGCCGCCGTGCGCGACGACGACGACGCGCTCCTCCGGCGGGGGAGCTCCGCCGAGCCCGAAGAGCGCCCGGAGGCGGACGCAAGGCAGCGCGCGTCCGCTCCGGACCATCAGCCCCTGGGCTCCGCCGTGCGCGAGCGAGCCGCGCGGCAGATCGCAGCACGCGAGCACCGCGCGGAGCGGGATCACGTACCGCTCGTCGCCGATCCCCACCGAGAGCCCCTCGATGGTGGCCAGCGTGAGCGGGAGCTGGATCAGCAGCGACGTGCCGTGCCCTTCGCGGCTCTCGATCCGGATCGTGCCCTGGATCGACTCCACGCTGCGCCGCACGACATCCATGCCCATGCCGCGCCCCGCCAGGTGGGACGACTCCGCCGCCGTCGAGAACCCGGGCTCGAACACGAGGCTGAAGAGCTCGTGCTCGGGGAGCGCGTCGGGCGCAGGGTGCCTCCCCAGCGCCCGGACCCGAGCGGCGATGCGCTCGCGGCTCATGCCGGCGCCGTCGTCGGAGATCCGGAGCGCGATGCCGCCCCGCTCGTGCGCGGCGTGCAGGGTGATGGTGCCGCAGGGGTCCTTGCCCGCGGCGCGCCGCGCCTCGGGCGCCTCGATGCCGTGACAGATGGCGTTGCGCAGGAGGTGCGTGAGGGCGTCCCGGAACCGCTCCACCACGGCCGTATCCACCTCGACGTCGCCGTGCAGGACGACGAGGCGCGCCAGCCTGCCCTGCGCGTGGGCGAGATCGCGCACCGTGCGCTCGTAGTGCCGGAACCAGGGGCCGACCGGCACCATGCGCGCTGCCCGCACCGCCTCCTCCAGCTCCCTGCAGAGCCGATCTTGCTCCTCCATCTGGTCGCGCAGCGCGGCGCCGGCCTCCCCGCGGACCGCGCGGAGCGTCCGCGCGATCCTGTTCCGGCCGAGGGTGAGCTCTCCGATGAGATCCGCCATGCGATCCAGCTTCTCGACGGCGACGCGGATGCTCTTGAGGGTGGTCGCTCCCTCCGCGTCGTCCTCGGTCGCGCGGCGCGCGCCCGCCGCCCACGCGCCCTGCAGCGCCTCTGGCCCTCTGCGCCGCGCCTCCTGGAGGCGCGCGATGACCTCTTCGTGCGCGGTGCTGCGCTCGACCTGTCCCCTCTCGATCTCGGCGACGAGCCGTCGGGCGGCGTCCACCGTCTCGAGCAGCAGCGAGACGACCGGCGTGGTGAGGGGGAGGTCGCCGCGGCAGAGCGCCTCGATGACGTCCTCCGCGGCGTGCCCGAGATCGCTCAGGCCGCCGAGGCCGACCGAGCCGGCGCTCCCCTTGAGCGTATGGGTGGCGCGGAAGACGCGCTGGAGCACGTCGTGGACGTCGGGTCCGGTCTCGAGCTGCAGCAGCGCGCGCTCGATCTCGTCGAGGATCTCGTGCGCCTCTGCCATGAACGTGTGGAGCAGCTCGTCGCGCTCGCTATCCATGCTGCTCACAGAAGCCATGCTGCTCACGAGGGGCCATGCGGCTCACAGGGGCTGGATGGAGATGGCGCCGTCGTGGGTCCGGAAGACGATCTTGCGCCCCCGGTTGCCGCCCGTATCCAGCTGGGCGATCCGTATCCCCGCCGCGCGCAGGAACCCGAGACCGGCGTCGACGTTCTGGGCGCCGAGGTGGGTGCCGCGCTCCCGGAACGCGGAGATGAGGCAGGCGCCCCCGACGACGCGCGCTTGCAGCGCCCGGCTGGAGGCCCCGAGCTCCAGGAGCTGCTCGAGCAGACGCTGGCATGCGGGATCGGCGAAGCGGACCGACGCCATCGCCGGGCTCGGGCACCCCGGAAGCACGTAATGGTTCATCCCGCCGACGCCGGTGGTGGGGTCCCAGAGGCAGATCGCCACGCAGGACCCAACGATGGTGGTCACCGAGGTCGGCTCGGGCGAGACGAACAGCTGGCCCGGCATGACGTGGTGCGACCTGGTCGGCAGCGAGCGCCAGCTGGGCGGACCGATGGATAGAGACTGAGTCGTGGAGTCGGGCGGCCTCGTCCTGTCCTCTCCGCCGACATCGTCGTGGGGAGGCCCGGCCCGATCGGCGTCGCCGGGAGGCGCGCGGTGCGCGTCCTCGGATGCCCTGACGGCTGAGTCAGTCGCCAAGGCAGTTCCTGACCTTTTCCAGGAGCTCCATCGTGTCGATGGGTTTCGTCACGAAATCGGAGCAGCCGCACCGGAATCCCTCTTCCATGTGCGCGACGTCGCTCCGGCTCGTGACGAGCAGGATCGGCGTGCTGCGCGTCGCCTCGTCCGCGCGCAGATGCCTGCATGCGTCGAATCCGTTCATATGCGGCATGACGACGTCGAGGAGAATGAGGTCGGGCCGCTGCTCCACGGCCACGGCGACGCCCTGGCCGCCGTCGTTCGCCGTGATGAGGTCGTAGTGCTCGCGCAGCGCCATCTGCTCGATGCGCAGGATGGTCTGAGAATCGTCGACCAGCAGGATCTTCTTCCGAGGCACCGTTGCACCCCCTCGAGCGGATTCAGCGGCAGCGGCCGCGCCCTCACGCAGGGCAAGGAGACTCCCCCTCCTCCACCTGCGTGCAGCACCTGTGCACAGGGCGTTCCCCCCCTGAGCAGCAAGACCTTACCACGAGGGTTTGTGGAAGCTCCACACAGAATTTTCAGTCCGTACGCATCTGGTCCCTGTCGGTCGCGCTGATCGGCCGGCGAGCCCGGAGCCTCAATGAGGTTCGAGGCCACGACTCTGGCGGCATGCAAGCGGGCGGGCGCTGGCAGACCTGCTGCCGGAGCGCGCGGCCTCGAGCGGAGACGCCATCCCCGCAGCGACGGCGATCGCGCGCGGAATAGGCGAACGAGCTCCGCGATAGAGAGCCCATGGAGGTCGAAGACAGGTGGAAGGGAGGCAGTAGGGAGGCAGGTAGCAGGGAAGCAAGGGATGTGCGTCGCAGCGCACAACAAGCCTGAAGGAGCGATGCGCGGGCGCGTTCGGATGTCGAGCCGAGGGCAGGTCATCGTCCACCGGGTCGACGGCTTCCCGCGTCACCGGGGCGGCGGACGCGGGGCAGAGGACGAAGACTCTCTGCGTCCTTTGACTCTGAACCTCGTTGGCGCAGATGCTGTGTGTTCGAGTTGTTGCCCATCACGGAGCCAGGGACGAGCTGGGTGAAGGCCCTATTGGGCCCCGCCGACGGCCGTCAAGCGCCCGGGGAGCGCGCGCGAGGAAGACGGAAACAGCTTCGTTCGAGCTCGGTCGACGGTCCGGCCGCCCGCGACGCGGGCGAGGCAGAACCTGCAGCGGATCGCCGCGCGCTCGCGTACACTCCGGGCGCTCGGCATGGATCGGCCCGTCCACGGGGACAGCAGGGCGCAGCAGGCAGACGTCGCGGGCGCGCTCGCGGATCGCGCCTTCGGTGCGCTCGGCGTCCTGCTCCGCGCCTTCGAGGAGGCGGCCGAGCGCGACGGGCCGGGCGCGCTCGCGGGCGCGCTCGCCCGCGGCCCGGAGCACCTCTACGGCGGGCTGCTCACCGCGCTCCTCCGGCTCGCGTTCCTGCTCCACGCCGAGGCGCGCGGGCTCCTGCCGGTCGATGACCCGCGCTACGCGGCGCACCTCGGCGTGCACGCGCTGTTCCGGGAGCTCGCGGCGGAGCACGCCGCGCGCCCGGCCGCGATGCGGCGGCGCTCCGGCGCGTGGGCGCGGCTCGTCGCGCTGTTCCGCGCCGTCTTTCACGGGCTCGGCCGCCCCGAGCTGACCCTGCCGGCGCGGCGCGGGCAGCTCTTCGACCCCGAGCGCTACCCGTTCCTGGAGCGGGCGGGGACCGGCGCGCCGCCTCTGGACGACGCCACGGTGCACGCGGTGCTCGAGCGGCTGCTCGTGCTCGACGGGCGGCCGCTGTCGTACCGGGCGCTCGACGTCGAGCAGCTCGGCGGCCTCTACGAGGCGCTCATGGGCTACCGGGTCGAGCGCGCCGCCGGGCCGACGGTGTGCCTCCGGCCCGAGCGGGTCTGGGTGAGCGCGGCCGAGGCGCTCGCGCAGCCGAGGGCGCGGCGGGCGGCGTGGCTCGCCGAGCGGGCGGGGCTCTCGCGGCGCGAGGCGAAGCGGCTCGGCGAAGCGCTCGCCGCCGCCGGGACCGAGGCCGAGGTCCTCGGGGCGCTGGGACCGCTGCGCGCCAGGGACACCGAGGTGCTCGCGGCGGGGCGGCTCTTCCTCCAGCCGGGCGCCGAGCGGCGGCGGACGAGCTCCCATTACACCCCGAGGAGCCTGTCCGCGCCCATCGTCGCCCGGACGCTCGAGCCCCTGCTCCGGCAGCTGGGCGAGGAGCCGCCGTCGGCGCGGCTGCTCGGGCTCGCGATCTGCGACCCGGCGATGGGGTCGGGCGCCTTTCTCCTGGAGGCGTGCCGGTACCTGGCCGACCAGGTGGTGGCCGCCTGGGCCCGCGAGGCGGCGGCCGGCGACGCGGCCGCGGCGGAGCGGCTCGCCCGCGGGCGAGAAGACGCCGTGGGCGAGGCGCGGCGGCTCGTGGCGCGGCGCTGCCTGTACGGCGCCGACAAGAACCCCTTCGCCGTGAGCCTGGCGAGGCTGTCGCTCTGGCTCGTGACGCGCGCGCGGGACGAGCCGTTCACGTTCGTCGATCACGCCCTCCGCCACGGCGACTCGCTGGTCGGGCTCGATCTCGCGCAGCTGCGCGGCTTCCACTGGAAGCCCGCCGCCCCGGCGCCGCCGCTCTGCGACGCGATCGACGCCGCGCTGGAGCGGGCGCTCGCGCTGCGGCGAGCGCCGGGCGGGCCGGGGCGCGCGGGCGGGAGCGGCTCGCGCGGGAGGCGGACGAGGCGATCGGCCGGGCGCGGCTCCTCGGCGACCTCGTGGTGGGGGCGTTCTTCGCGCACGAGAAGGACCGGGAACGGCTGCGGGAGCGCGACCGCCGGGCGCGGCTCGCGATCGCGTGGCTGCGCGGCGGGGGGCCGCCCCCGGAGGAGCTCCTGGCCATGCAGCGGGCGCTCCGGGAGGGCGCGCCGGGCGGGGCGCCGCCGCTGCCGGCGTTCCACTGGCCGCTGGAGTTCCCGGAGGTGTTCCAGGAGGCGCGCCCGGGCGGGCCGGGCGGCGAGCGCGCGCCGGGGCCGGCGCGGCTCGACGCGTTCGTGGGGAACCCGCCGTTCCTCGGGGGAAAGCGGATCTCGACGGATCACGGGGACGTCTACGCCGCGTGGCTCGAGCAGCTGCACGGCGCCACGAAGAACACCGATCTCGCCGCCCACTTCTTCCGCCGCGCGGCCGCGCTGCTCGGGGGCCGCGGCACGGTGGGGCTCATCGCCACGAACACGATAGCTCAGGGCGACACCCGGCGATCCGGCCTGCAGCCGCTCGTCGAGGCGGGGCGGGCGGTCATCTACCACGCGGTGCGCAGCGCCCCGTGGCCCGGGGACGCGGCCGTCCACGTCGCCGTCGTGCACCTCGCCGTGGGCATGTCGCCGGCCGACGGGGTCCCGCCGCCCCGGCTCGACGGCGTCCCTGTCCGCCACATCAACTCCCACCTTCGCGCGATGCCCGAGCGGCCCGATCCGAGGCCGCTTCTGGCAAGCCGGGATCTCTGCTTCATCGGCTGCTTCCTCCGCGGCGACGGCTTCGTCCTCACCGACGGCGAGGCGCGGGCGCTCTCCGCGGGCGACCCGGCGGCCGGCGAGGTGCTCCGCCCCTTCCTCGGCGGCGAGGAGGTCAACTCGTCGCCTTCGCACAGCCCGCACCGCCACGTCATCGACTTCGGCGAGCGCGGGCTCGACGACGCGGCGCGGTGGCCGGCGCTCTTGTCGATCGTGCGGAGTCGGGTCAAGCCGGCGCGGGATCGCCTGAAGCTCACCGGGATCGACGCGGGCCACCGGGCGCGATGGTGGCAGTTCGCCAACCCGCGGCCGGAGCTCCGGCGCAGGGTCGCGCCGCTCGCGCGGTGCCTCGTCGCGGCGCGGGTGACGAAGCACCTGTGCTTCGCGTTCCAGCCCGCGGGGCGGACGTTCTCGGACCAGCTGTGCGTGTTCGCCATCGACGATTACGCCCGCTTCGCGGTCCTCCAGTCGCGCGCGCACGAGTCGTGGGCGCGCCTGCTCTCCTCGACGATGGGAGAGGGCCTGCGGTACGCGCCGTCGGACTGCGTGGAGACGTTCCCCTTCCCTCGCCCGGAGCACCTCGCGGCCGGCGGGCCCCTCGAGGCCGCCGGCGAGCGCCTTTACACGGCGCGCGCCCGGCTGATGGTCGAGCTGGGGGAGGGCCTGACCGCGATGTACAACCTCCTCAAGGACCCTGCCTGCGCGCGGCCCGGCGTCGTCGAGCTCCGCCGGCTCCACGAGGAGATGGACCGCGCCGTGCTCGCGGCGTACGGGTTCGGCGACATCGAGGTCCCGCCGTACGCCGCGCCGGTCACGCCCGGCGAGCGGAGCGCGGCGGGCGCCTTCGAAGATCGGGTGATCGACCGGCTCTTCGCGCTGAACGAGGCGCGGGCCGACGAGGAGGAGCGGCGGCGCGGAGAGGCCGAGCTGCGCGGCCCGGGCCCCGTCAAGCGGCCGCGGGCGTCGGGGCAGAAGGCCCCCGACGGCGGGTAGCTACAGGCGGCCGTCGATCGTCACGATCGAGCCGTCCGGCCGATGGGTGAGCTCCGCGACCTTCACGCTGCGCAGGGGCGTCTTGCCGCCGGAGAGCTCGCAGTCGTGATAGAAGAGCCACCACTTGCCGCCGAAGCTCACGATGGAGTGGTGCGTCGTCCACCCCAGCACGGGGGTGAGCACGACGCCCTGGTAGGTGAAGGGGCCGTACGGGCTGTCGCCCGTGGCGTACACGAGCAGGTGCGTGTCGCCGGTGGAGTACGACAGATAGTATTTGCCGTCGTGCTTGTGCATCCACGCCGCCTCGAAGAAGCGGCGCGCGTGGTCCGTTTGCAGGAGGGGCTCGCCCTTCTCGTCCAGGATGCGGATCTCGCGCGGCGCCTCGGCGTACTGGAGCATGTCGTCGCCGAGGCGCGCCACGCGCGGGCCGATGGCGGGCTTCGCCTCCGTGGGCTCGGGCGGCGCGGTCGGGTCGTACTTCCCGCTCTGCCAGCGTTGCAGCTGCCCGCCCCAGATGCCGCCGAAGTACATGTAGTGCGCGCCGTCGTCGTCCTGGAAGGTGGAGCAGTCGATGCTGTAGCTGCCCCTCATCGGCTCGGGCTGCGGCTTGAACGGCCCCTCGGGCCGCTTGCTGGTGGCCACCCCGATGCGGAAGATGCCGTCCCGGTCCTTGAGCGGAAAATACAGATAGTAAGTGCCGTCCTTGTGCGCCGCGTCGCCGGACCACAGCTGTCGCCCCGCCCAGGGAACGTCCTTGAGGTCGAGCGCCACCCCGTGGTCCGTCACCTCGCCGGGGATGCTCGCCATGGAGAGGACGTGGTAGTCCCGCATGTCGAAGTGATCCCCGTTGTCGTTCTCGGGGATGCCGCTGTCGACGTCGTGCGACGGGTAGATGTACACGCGGCCCTCGAAGACGTGGGCGCGCGGGTCCGCGGTGTAGATGTGGGAGACCAGGGGCTTCGGTCGCGACATGCCGCTCCGTGGGGGGGTGAGGGGCTCAGCTCAGCCGCGCCGGTCCTGGGACGGCGCCGCGGCGTGCGTCTCGATCGCGTCGAGCAAGCGTGGCGCGCCCGGCGAACGCGGGCATGAGCTGAGTGGGCTCGCCCCTCTACCATCGCATCAGAAATTCCGCCAGGGATCATCGAGCCGGCGCCCGCCCGCGCCCGGCGCCGCCAGGCCTCGCCACAGGTAGGCCCGCGTCTCCTCGGCGAGGCGCGCGGGCGTCGCGATGCCGTCGACCCGCGTCCAGCGCCCCTCGGCCGCGCGGCCGATGAGCGTGATCGGGGTGTGCTGCTCCTTGATGGGCGCGCGCCCGCCGAGCGCGTCGAGCACCCGGCTCACGCGCTCGCGCTTCCCCGTCAGGAACACCCAGCCCGGCCGCCGGCCGAATTTCTCCGCGTATCCCTTCAGCCGCTCCGGCGTGTCCGTGGCGGGGTCGAGCGAGATGGAGACGAGCCGCACGTCGCGCTCGAGCGCGTCGCCGAGCTCGGCCTGGAGCCGGCCGAAGATGGCCGTCATCGGCGAGCAGATCGTCGTGCAGGTGGTGAAGACGAAGTTCACCACGAGCACGCGATCCTTCGCGAGATCGCGGAGGCGGACCGGCGCGCCGTCCTGATCGACGAGCTCCTCGTCCGGCACCACGACCCCCGGCGCCGGGGCCGTCCGCACCGCCGCGGCGCCCTGCGCCGGGAGCGACGGATCCCGATCGGCGCCCGCGCCCACCGGATCGCTCGCGCGACCGCACGAGGCGGCGGCGAGCGCGCCGGCGAGGAGCAAGGCGTTCGGCACGGAGAGCGAGAGAGATCGCATATCGGCCTCACTGCGGGCGTCGCCCCGTCGGGGCCCGCGAGGGGCGCTCGCGCCGAGCGCCCGGGGTGTTCGTGCGCCGTCGCTCGACGAGCGAAGAGCGGGCGCGCCGCGGCGGCGCCCCTCCCTCGATGACCGCTCGATGGGCGATCGACGGCTGGTCAGCGGACAGCGCACTTTGTCGCGCGATCCCAGGAGGTCAAGAGTCTTCGCCGGCGGGCTCGCGCGCTCGCGTCAGTAAGGCGAGGCCACGACGCCCCGGCCGTCAGAAATCGACGCAGACGGGCTCGTCGATCCGCAGCACGGACTCCTGATCGAAGCGCGCCTTGTACTCCTCGCGGATGGCCTCGATGCTGTCCGAGGCGGCCTGGCCGCCGTCGTGAAGGAGCATGATCAGGCGGCTGTCCTCGCGGATCAGCTCCTCCGTCGTCGCGAGGTACTGGCCGTCGACGTCGAACTGCGTCAGCCCGTCCCGGAAGCGCGGGGTCACGACCGCATCGACGAACGCCTGCCATTCCTCCTGCGTGACGTCGGGCTCGTCGAACCGGTCCATCCCGAAGAAGAGCTCGGTGCGGATCATCGGCGCCCCGCTGTCGCAGGTCGCCTCGGGCGCCGGCGGCGGGCTGTCGTCCGCCGCGGCGCTGCCGCAGCCGGCGGTCGCCAGGAGCACGGCGAGGAGGGCGCGCGGGATCGATCGGTCGGCCATGGATGCTTCCTCCGAGGTGAGGGCGTTCGGTCGCACGGCGGCGTGCGGCCCGCACGCTACCACGTCCGCTGTCACGGCCGGCGCGGCGGATTAGCTGAGGTTGTAGGCGACCATCGCGATGCCCGCCGCGATGAGGACGATGCCGCCGATCTGCACCGCCGTGAGGGTCTCGCGCAGGTAGTAGACGGAGAAGACCGAGATGATCAGGAAGCCGCCCGAGGACATGATCGGATAGGCGACCGACAGGTTGATGCGCTTCAGCGCCAGGACGTAGAACAGGATGTTCGACGCGAAGAGCACGAGCCCGAGCACGAGGTGGTAGTTCGTCGCGAGCGCGAGCGCCTTGTCGACGAGCGACAGGCCCTCCATCGGCGGGACGCGCCGCGAGGCGAGCTTCATGAGGATGTTCGCGGTCGCGTTGAAGACGAGGGCGATGATGAGGAAGAGGTAACCTTGAGCCATGTCTCTGGTGCGGCGAGCGCCGGCGGCCCGCCATTCCCGGCAGACCTCTGGCGCAGCGGCCGGCATGGATCAACCGTGAAGCGCGCAGGCCTTCATCGCCCAAGGTTCGGTGAGCCCTCAGGCGGCTCCTGACGGCGAAATCGACGTGGTCGGTCGCCTGCCTCGGTGCGAGACTGCCGCCCGCCATGAGCTCCGAACGCCTGGAGATGCCGTTCGCGCCGACGATCGCCGCGGTCGGGACGGCGCTGCCGCCGCACTACGCAACGCAGGACGAGACGTGCGCGGGCCTGCGCCGGCTGTGGGCGGGCAAGGGCGACGCGCTCGCGCTCGTCGAGCGGGTCCGGCGGTCGATCGAGGTGCGGGGGCGGCACCTCGCGCTGCCGATCGACGCCTACTATGCGCCCTCGACGTTCGCCGCGCAGAACGGCCGGTGGAGCGCGTGCGCGATGGAGCTCGGCGAGCGCGCCTGTCGCGCCGCGCTCGATCGGGCGGGCCTCCGGCCCGAGGACGTCGATCACATCATGTTCGTCTCGGTCACCGGCATCTCGGCGCCCAGCCTCGACGCGCGGCTCGTCAACCGGCTCGGCTTCCGGCGCGACGTCAAGCGCACGCCCGTCTTCGGCCTCGGGTGCGTGGCCGGCGTGGCCGGCGTCGGGCGCATCACCGACACGCTGCGCGCCTTCCCGGGGCAGACGTCGCTGCTCCTTTCGGTCGAGCTCTGCTCGCTCACGCTGCAGCGCGACGACACCTCGGCGGCGAACGTGATCGCCGCGCAGCTCTTCGCCGACGGCGCCGCCGCCGTCGTGGCGCGCGGCGCGCAGGCGGCACGAAAGAGCGGCCGGACCGGCGGCGCGGCGGTGCTCGACGCGCAGGCCGTCTTCTACCCGGAGACCGAGCACATCATGGGGTGGGACGTCGTGGACACCGGCTTCCGGGTCGTCCTCTCCGCCGGCGTCCCCGCGCTCGTGCGCGAGCACGTGCGGCGCGACGTCGACGCGTTCCTCGCGCGGCACCGCCTGTCGCGGGGCGACGTCCGCCACTGGATCGTCCACACCGGCGGGCCGAAGGTGCTCGAGGCGATCACCGAGACGCTCGAGCTCCCCGAGGACGCGCTCGCCCGCTCGTGGCGCTCGCTGCGCGAGATCGGCAACGTCTCCTCCGCCTCGGTGCTGTTCGTGCTGCGCGACGTCCTGGAGGAGGCGGACGCCCGGCCCGGCGACTACGGCGTGATGATGGCCTTCGGCCCCGGCTTCTGCTCGGAGATCGCGCTGCTGCGATGGTGACCTCGGCGCAGCTCTACCTCGCCTTCCTCGGCGCCGTGGCCATCGAGCGGCTCGCCGAGCTCGTCATCTCGCGCCGCAACGCGCGGCGCGCCTTCGCCAAGGGCGGCGTCGAGGTCGGGCAGGCGCACTTCCGGGCGATGGCGCTGATGCACACCGCCTTCCTCGCGGCGTGCGCGCTCGAGGTCGACGCGCTCGACCGGCCGTTCCCCGGGCTCGTCGGGTTCGCGGCGCTCGCGGCCGCGCTGCTCGCGCAGGCGATGCGGTACTGGGTCATCGCCACGCTGGGCGAGCAGTGGAACGTCCGGATCATCGTGGTGCCCGGCGCGGCGCCGGTCTCCGGCGGCCCGTACCGCTACCTGCGCCACCCGAACTACGCCGCCGTGATCGTCGAGATGGTCGCGATCCCGATGATCCACGGCGCGTGGCTGACCGCGCTCGTCTTCAGCGCCCTCAACGCGGCCGTGCTCTCGGTGCGCATCCGCGCCGAGGAGGCGGCGCTCGGGCCGTCGTACGCGGCGGAGATGGGCGGCCTGCCGCGGCTCGTGCCGGGCCGCCGCGCCGCGCCGGAGCGCCCCTCGGCGCCGTGAGCGCGCGGTCCGACATCGCCGACATCGCCGTGGTCGGCGGGGGGCCGGCGGGCCTCGCCGTCGCGATCGGCTGCGCGCAGCGGGGGCACGACGTCCTCGTCCTGGATCAGGCCGCGTGGCCGATCGACAAGGCGTGCGGCGAGGGCGTGATGCCCGAGGGCTGCCGCGCGCTCGAGGAGCTCGGCGTCCTGTCCGAGCTCGATCCGGCCGAGCGGGCGCCGATCGAGGGCATCCGGTACCTGCGGCCGGACGGGCTGCGCGTCGAGGCGCCGCTGCCGGCGCCCGGGGGGCTCGGCGTGCGCCGCACCGCGCTGTCGGCGGCCCTCTCGGCGCGGGCGCGCGCGGCCGGCGCGCGGCTCGCGGCGGGCGAGCCGCTGGTCGCGGTCGAGCGGACGCGCGCCGGCGCGCGGCTCGTCACCCGGCGGCGCGCCGTCGAGGCGCGGTACGTGGTCGGCGCCGACGGGCTCGGCTCGCGCGTGCGCCGCGCGCTCGGCTGGGACGCGCCGCCCGCGGGGCCGCGCCGGCTCGGCTTGCGCCAGCATTTCCGGTGCGCGCCGTGGTCGTCGTTCGTCGAGGTGCACCTCGGCGATGGGGTCGAGGCGTACGTGACGCCCGCGGGCCCGCAGCGCGTCGGCGTCGCGTTCCTGTGGGACGGCGATCGCCTCGAGGGGCGCGCGTCGACCGAGCGCCTCGTGCGCCGCTTCCCGGCGCTGGCCGAGCGGGTCGCGGGCGCGCCGGTCGACTCGACGGCGCGGGGCAGCGGCCCGCTCGAGCGCGCGTCGTCGCGGCTCCACGACGACCGCTTCGTGCTGGTCGGCGACGCGGCGGGCTACATCGACGCCATCACCGGCGAGGGGATCTCGCTCGCGCTCGTCGGCGCGGCCGCGCTCTCCACCGCGCTCGACGCGGCCCTGCGCGGCGGCGGCGCGGCCCCGCTCGCGGCCTATGCCCGCGTGTTCCGGCAGGCCTTCCTGCGCTACGCGGTGGCGACGCGCGCGGTGCTCTTCATCGCGCGGCGCCCGCGCCTGCGCGACGGGCTCCTGTCCGCGCTCGCGCTCGCGCCCGGGCTCTTCCGGCACGCGGTCGGCGCGGTGCTGCGCCCGCGCTGACCCTGGCGGCGCCGGGAGGGGTCGCACGGGTCGGCCTCGGTGCGCTCCAACACAACAATCACAGCAAATATTTCACCATCACCGCACCCGTCGGAGAGCGCGCGCACCGGGCCGCGAGGCGAAGGCGCCATGTACGATCATGGCATAACGAGCGCGCATGCTGACCATCGCTCGCGCGCGCTGCCGCTGTTCAAGAGTGGCTCGTCGTGCGCCCACCACATATCTGCTCAAAGAAGGTCGTGAACCAGCCTGTGCGCCGGTTGCGCGCGGCAGCTCCGACTGATAGCCTGGAATTGAATAAAACGCATACCATCTTGGCGAGCGACGAGGACGAAGAGCGACGTCCGGCAGACGGCACACGTACTCGAGATCCGGCGCCACGCAGAGACACATCTCCCGCCGAGGAGCGGCCGGCGGCCGATGGCGCATGCCCCCATGAAGCCGCGCTCTCCTGCGTGCCGCGGCGGGCGTCAATCGGGTAGATACGGCTCTCCATCTCGCCCTGATGGGTTGCCCGTGCCTCTCGATCCTCGAGTGGCCGCCATCCCGCCGACCAGCGCAGCGGCGTCGTCTGCGGTGGCGGTCTCCGAGGATCCGTTCAAAGGAGCCTTGAATGCATCGTTCACCCGCGAGCTGGGCGCCCATCGCCTTCGCTGTCACAGCCGCCTGTCTGCTCGGAGGCCGAGCGTCCGCGCACGAGCCGGAGTGTCCGGGGGATCCGCCGGACAGAGACGCGGTCCTCGACTGGAACGCCGTCGCGCTGGACGCGGTCGCCAGAGACTACAGCGACCCCTCCAGGAGGCCGCCGGAGCAGGAAGGGCCCACGCGCGCCTCGCGGGCTCTCGCGATCGTCCACGCGGCGATCTACGACGCCGTGAACTCGATCGTGCCGCGGTACGAGCCGTACATCGTCTATACCCGCGCGCCGGACGCGTCCGTCGATGCCGCGGTGGCCACGGCGGCCTACCGCACGCTGACGGCGCTCTACCCGCGTCAGACGGCCGCGCTCGACGCCGCGCTCTACGCGTACCTGGCGGAGATCCCGGCGAGCGACGCCAAGGAGGACGGCATCGTGCTTGGCAACGAGGTCGCCGAAGACATCCTCGCGGCGCGGGCGCGCGACGGGGCAGACGCCCCGATGCCTTACACCCCACGCTATGCGCCCGGCGACCATCGCGTCGATCCTCTCCACCCCGATCAGGGCTTCCTGACCCCCAGATGGGGGGAGGTGACGCCGTTCGCCATCGAGAGCGGCGACCAGTTCCGGGCTCCGCCCCCGCCGTCGCTGCGGAGCCTCTCGTATGCGTTGAGCTTCTACGAGCTCTTCGCGCTGGGCGGCGATGGCGAGAGCACCCCGACCCTGCGGACTCCGGAGCAGACCGTCATCGGGATCTTCTGGTCGTACGACGAGGCCCCGCGCATCGGGGTGGTGCCGCGGCTCTTCGACCAGATCGCGCGGGTCGTCGCGGTGCAGGAGCACAACTCGGAGATAGAGAACGCCCGTTACTTCGCGCTGGTCAACTTCGCCCTGGCCGACGCCGCCATCGCCACATGGGACACGAAGTACCACTACAACCGCTGGCGGCCGATCATCGGGATCCGTCTGGCCAACATCGATGGAAACCCGCTCACGGTACAGGACGAGCATTGGACGCCCCTCGCATCCCCCGGCAGCAACGGGGGCCCGCTGCACGAGACCCCGGCGTTCCCGTCGTACGTCTCCGGGCACGCGAGCCTCGGGGCTGCCATGTTCCAGGTGCTGGCCCGTTATTATGGCACGCATCATGTCCCCTTCTGCGTCGTCTCCGACGAGTACAACGGAAGGACGACGGACGCGCGGGGCGACGTCCGCCCCAGGCTCCGGCGCTGCTATTCCGGCTTCCGCGAGGCGACTCAGGAGGTCGCGATCAGCCGCATCTACCTGGGTGTCCACTGGAGGTTCGATGCGATGAACGGGATGCGCCTGGGCAGGAACGTCGGAGACGCCGTCTTCGACGGGTCCCTCCAGCCGCTCGATTGAGGGCTTCGCCGAGGAGCGTCCGGTGAACGGCCGGCCGCTCCTCTCGGCTCGGCGGGCGCGTCCCCGATCCGGGTCCCCGTTCGGCCTGCTTGCCCGCGCGCCGTGACCGCGGTGCGCCGCCGAGCTGAGGGGAACCGGGTCCGTGCCGAGCGCGTCGGCCCGGCCCCCGCGCTCGCGCGCGAGCCGGACCCGCCTCGGCCCCGGCGCGCGCCTTGTGGGACCCGGACCGCTCGGATAGGCTCCCGCCGCTCAGCGCACCGGCGCGAGGAGGATGGATCCGGATGATCCGGCGAAAAGGAGCCTGCCAAGTGCAATTGCCTGCTTTGGGTGTCGCAGCCGTGAGCGCGGAGGGAAGCGCCGGGATCGCCCCGTCGTTGCCCGTCCGGGCCGGGGGCGTCGGACGCCGCCTCGTCGCGCTGCTCGCGCCCGCGCTCCTCGTCGGGTGCGGTTACACCGAGTTCGAGATGAAGGCCCAGCTCGATCGGTCCGAGCGGCTCCAGCGCGAGCTGCAGACGAGCCAGCAGCGCGTCCGCCAGCTCGAGCAGGACGTCGCGCGCGGGGGCGTTGCCGCGCCGCCGCGGGAAGATCCGCTCTCCGCGGAGGGCATCGATCTCGGCGCCGGGCCGGGCGCGGGGGCGCAGCGCGGCGAGGCGGCCGGAGCTCGCCCGGCGGCCGAGCGCGACAGCGGCGTCCTGAGGGCGTTCCTCCCGGTCGCGGCCGGGGACGTCACGGTCGCGCCGCGCGACGGGCGCGTGGTGATCTCGATCCCGACCCGGGTCCTGTTCAAGGGGAACCGCGACGCGCTCTCCCCGGCGGGCGAGAAGATCCTGCGGGACGTCGCGGCGATCATCCGCGGCAACGAGCCGCTCAAGGGCCTCGATTACCAGGTCGTCGGCCACACCGCGGGCGGCGCGCCGGGCGTGGCGCCGGGCGTGGCGTGGCGCAACGGCTGGGACGTGACGGTCGCCCAGGCGCGCGCGGTGCTGCTGTTCCTGGCGCAGCCCAAGGAGGCTGGGCTGCCCGTCGCGCGCTTGAGCCTGGCGAGCTTCGCCGACCTGCCGCCTGCCGACGTGGGCGGCGGCGCGCCCGCGCAGCCGGCGGATCCGCGCCTGGAGATCGTGGTGGAGGGGACGGCGCAGATCGCGGAGAGGCCGGCCGGCGAGGCCCGCCCAGTTGGCGCGACCCCGGCTGGCGCGACCCCGGCTGGTGGTACAGCCCCGGCGGGCGCGGCCCCGGCGGGCGCGGCTCGCCCGGGCGGTGCGG
This sequence comes from Sorangium cellulosum So0157-2, assembly GCF_000418325.1. Classification (GTDB taxonomy): domain Bacteria; phylum Myxococcota_A; class Polyangia; order Polyangiales; family Polyangiaceae; genus Sorangium; species Sorangium cellulosum_D. Next base: position 3,500,010 of record NC_021658.1, on the reverse strand, counting down.
CCCGCCCGGCCGGCGAGGCCCGCCCGGGGACCGGCACGAAGGGCGGGGACGACACGTATCCGTGAAAGCGACTCGAGGGCTGCCGCGGCCGTCCAGCCGTGGCCAGCCCGTCATGCGCCGCGCAGCGCCTCGACCCTCCTCCTGAGCGCCCCGGCGTCGCCGAGCTCGCCCAGCACCGCGCGCACCGCCTCCGGCGCGGCGGCCGCCACCGCGTCGTGGACCCGCGCCCGCAGCCGCCGCCCGCTCGCGACGAGGTACGCGGCCGCGAGCGCCGCGGCGACCTCGCCGTCGGCGCCGCCGCGCTGGAGGAGCGACCCGGCCAGCGCGCAGAGCGCCTCGATCGCCTTGGCCACCTGCGCGCCGTAGATCGGGTGGGCCGAGTCGACGCCCTGCTCGTGACACGCCGCGAGGCACCGCGCCGTGCGGGTGAGCCGGCCGAGGTCGGTCGGCTCCCCGCGCTCCCAGAGCCCGGACGCGAGCTGCTCCTCGAACATGCGCCCAAGGCCGGCGCCCTCGGGCTCGGCCCCTCCGGGAGCAGCGCCCGGCGCCGGCGCGGGGGGCCCTCCCGGCCCGGAGCCGTGCTGCTGCCCCGCGGGTCCGCACCGCGCGACGGCGCCCGCGGGGGCCGCGACGCTCGCCGGGCCGGCCGCGGCGCTCGGCTGGAAGAGCTGCTTCGCGCGCGACAGCAGGCCGCGGGCGGCCGGCGCCGGGCTGCTCTCCGCAGCCCTGGGCGCCGGCGCCGACATGGCCATCGGCGCGGGCCCCGAAGCCCTGGCCTTCATGAAGGAATTGGCCCTCATGGAGGGACCGCCGATCATCGGACCGCCCATCGCGGCGAACGCGGCGGCCGGCGCCGCCGGGCCGCGGCGGCTCATCCCCCACCCCGCCGGAGCGCTCACCGGCACCGGCCTCGCCTCGGGCTGCCCGTGGGCCCGCCGATCGCCCGTGCGCCGCTCGATCACCACGAACGACGCGTGCTTCGAGGCGACCCGGTGCCGGACCGCGAGGTCCACGATGCGCTTCCGCATCGCCTCCGCGCGCTTGCCCGACAGCCCGCGCTCCGACGCCTCGAGCTCCCGCACGCGCGCGCCCGCCCACAGCGCCTCGAGCCCGGGCCGCGACGCCTCCGCCTCGAGCTCGACCGGCACCGCGAGGTGGAAGCGCTCTCCGCGCAGGCTCCCGCGCAGCTCCACGCGCCCCACCCCCGGCCGCTCGTAGCGGCCGTAGAGCACCCACGGCTCGCCGTCGACAAGCGCCGGGAGCTCCGCCGGCGAGAGCTCGCCGACGTCGACGCCCTCGAAGCGCGCCTCGAGCCCGGTCACCCGCATCGCCGTCGCCCGCGCGAACTGCGCCGTCACCTTCTCGTCGATGCGCTCGCCCGGGTGGATGAACTCCGCGGCCCCCTGCGTCCGGCGCGCGAGATCGTTCACGAGCAGATCGCTCACGTTCGTCCCGATCCCGAACGTGTAGACCCGCACCCCCTGGCCCTGCTCGGCGACCCGGTCGACGATCTCGGCCTCGTTGCCCACCTGGCCGTCGGTCAGCAGCACGACCACGCGGTCCCGCTCCTTGTCGCCGAGCATGCCCGCGGCCGCGAGCAGCGGCTGCAGCATCTCGGTGCCGCCGGACGCGACGAGGCCCTCGACGAACGCGTCCGCGGCCTCGAGGGTCCGCTGCGTGAACGGCGCGAGCGACGGCTCCAGGGCCCGGAACGTGTTGGAGAAGGCGATCACCCCGAACCGGTCCCCCTCGGCGAGGTGGCGGAGGCACAGGCGGAGCGCGCGCTTTGCCTGGTCGATCGACTCGCCCTGCATCGAGCCCGACACGTCGACAACGAACACGACGTCGCGCCGGGCGGACGACCGCTGCGCGTCGAACAGGTCCGGCACAATGGTGAGCGCGAAGGTCCCCTCCTTGCCGGCGGCCCGGTCGCAGACGAGGCCCGCCGAGACGCCCGGCGCGCCCGCGGCGATCAGCACGATGTCCCGATCGAGCGCGGCCTTGTCGCCCCGCAGCGACACGCGCTGTCGACTTCCTTCCTCGCGGCGCACGGCGAGCGCGTGCGAGGGGCTCTCGATCGCGACGTCGCGCCCGAGATCGAAGACGATGTCCACGGCGATGCCGTAGTCGACCCGCGCGATCTCGGGGGAGATGCGGTCGGCGTCGGGCACCTGGTCCGTCGGCTCGTGGGCGCCGTGCGCGGTCCGCTCGCCCCCGGCCTTGCCGGGGATGTAGCGGGGCGCGACCAGGGTCGGGATCATGAGCCGCAGCGCCCCCTCGTCGGCCTGGAGCCGCTGCACGAACGCGACCTCGACGACCGTCTCCTCCCCGGGCAGGAGGTTGCCCACGCTGGCCGTGAACACGTTGCGCCGCTCCTCGTCGAGCAGCGCCGCGCCGTGGCCGGTGGCGACGGCCTCGTCGTAGGCCTGGAACGCCTCTTCCCGCTCCTTGACCTCCCCCTCGAGCCGCCGGCCGGCGCACTCCATGGCGAAGCCCGCGATGCTCGCCTCGCTCGGCAGCGGGAAGGTGTAGATCGCCTCGATCGGCCGGCGCTCCTCGTTCCGGTAGCGCTGCCGCACCACGAGCCGCGCCGCGCCGCCGAAGACCTCCCCCGAGAGGGAGACGCCGAGCAGCGGGACCGGGTGCCCCTCGGAGGAGCGTAGACACGAGCTCGGCGTCGCCGCCGGGAGCGAGGGATCGATGGAGGGGGTCATCGCGAGCCTTTCGGGGCAAGGGTTGCGTAACGAGACTCGATATCGAGGGCGATGCGCCGCGAGCGCTCCGGCGCGTCGCCCCGCACGTGGAGCTCGACGCCGTCGGCGATCTCGACCCGCTCCCAGCGCGCGCCGCGCGGCGCTCCGGCGGCGGGGGTCGACGCCGCGGCCGCCTCCGCCGGACCGGCGCAGGTGCCCGCCTTCGCGGCGGGCGGCGCCCCCGCGGCGATGCGCTCGATCTCGTCGAGGCCGGCGCCCGCGAGGCGCGCCTGGATCTCCTCGAGCGGCAGGTGCGCCTGCTGGAGGACCTTGATGGCGCGGAGCCGGACGAGGTGCTCGCGCCCGTAGGAGGTGTCCTTGCCGCGGAACTCGGGGGCCGGCAGCAGGCCGCGCTGCACGTAATACCGCACCGTGCGCGGCGCCACGCCCGCCTCGCCCGCGAGCTCGTCGAGCTTGTACGTCATCACGACGAGCATCCTGGATCGCGACACTTATACTGTCAAGTAGACACTCATGACCGGTGCGCGCTTCGCGCCGGCGGGTGGGCGGACGGTGTGGACACGGGGCACGGGGCACGGGCACGGGCACGGGCACGGGCACGGCGACGGAGCGCCGGTCTCCGCCGCAAAGCTGCTCCCGTGGGCGGCCCGGGGAGGACCGGTGAGCCGCGCTTCGTACCCGCCGATGGCGTCGGTCGATGGACAGCGTCGGAAACGTGTGATGTCCTGACACATTCGGCGCACCTCGGCCTTCGCGTGAAGGACCTGGTGCGGTGAGGGCATCAAGCGTTTCGTGGTGGAGAGATGAGGAGGTACGCGGCTCACATGAAGCTTTCGAAATTCGCGCTCTTTGGGATGATCGCGCTCGCCGGGTGCTCCGCAGGAGGGGGAGGAACGGAGGCGGAGGAGGACACGGGGCAGATCGAGCTGAACCTGATCGGCGCGGCGGCGTCGGGCACCGTGTACCGTCTGCGCGACGGGATCGTGATGGTCCAGGGCCCGCAGGACACGATCTTCTTCGACACCGAGGACGACCCGAACCGAGCTCGCCTGAGCGCGGACGTCCCGACGGGCAGCTATTACACGTTCCTTCAGGAGGGCTGGCGGCTCGAGCGCCTGAACCTGGACAACACGATCGAGCCGGTAGAGGCGCAGTTCCTCTCGCCGAACCCCCAGTGGTTCAACGTGTACGCCGACCAGAACACGCTGGTCCCGCTGCGCTTCCGGGTCGGCGGGGACGACGTGGTGCTCGACCGGGGCTCGTTCGACATCGTGATCGAGGTCGAGGAGGCGCCCTCCACGTCGACGCTGTGCACCGACGACAGCGAGTGCGGGCCGGGCGGGACGTGCTGCCTGGCGGGCTTCGTCGGCACCTGCACGCAGCTCGGGGAGGGCGAGGCGTGCCCGCTGCCCGACCTCACCGTCTCCGCGGACGTGGCGCAGTTCAGCCTGAGCATCGACCACGAGAGCTTCCCGGCGGACAGCTGCGCGATCGTGGAGGGCTGCGTGGGCGGGGCGGGCGACCGCCGCCTGATGCGCTTCTCGACCGAGACGCCGAACGTCGGCGAGGCGGACATGATCCTCGGCAATCCGACGGACGTCGACGGCTTCGAGTACTCCGCGTGCCACGGCCACTACCATTTCGAGGGGTACGCCCGGTACGAGCTCCTCGACGGGACCGGCGCGGTCGTCGCGACCGGCCACAAGCAGGCGTTCTGCCTGCTCGACAGCTCGCCGGTGGGCATCCCGGGGTCGCCGTCGACCTCGCGCTTCCACTGCGGCTTCCAGGGCATCCAGCGCGGCTGGAGCGACGTCTACACTTCCGGCCTCGACTGCCAGTGGGTCGACATCACCGGCGTGAGCCCGGGGGACTATTTCCTCCGCATCACGATCAACGCCGATCGCACGCTGCCGGAGAGCGATTACGGCAACAACACGATCGAGGTCCCGGTGACCATCCCGGAGGACGGCCCGACGGAGCCCGGGGATCCGCTGTCGGCCTGCTCCGATCCGGTGGGCGGCGAGTGGCGCGACTGCGGCTGGTCGATCGCGCCCGGCTACGAGGCCGTGGCGTGCGACCCGAACACGGTGATCACCGTGGGCTGCGGCTGCCCTTCCGGCACCTGCGGGGACGATCCGATAATGCGGGTGTGCGACGGCCCCGCGGCGTGCACCGGCGCGGAGGCGCTGTCCTCGGTGGATGACGCGTGCGGCTACTGCCCGCAGACGCAGTTCGTCTGCCCGGAGAGCGGCGTCTACACGGTGCTGGTCGCGTCGTACGACGCGACGGCCGCGTTCACCTGCGACGTCTCCGCCACCGTCGCGACCCCGTAAGGCGCGGCCTCGCGCGCGGTCCATCTCCTCCATCTCCTCCTCACGGTCCGCCCGCGCGCGTGCTACGAGAGCGCCGCGCGGGCGGCGGCGCGCTCGCGGGGCGGCGGAGGGCCGTCCCCCCGGGGCGCCCCGCGTCCGGCCGCAGGAGACGCGATGCGCCCCATTCGAGACAGCGATCTGCCGCCCGTCAAAGAGCTCACCCGGGCGTTCTTCCGGGCGGTGAATCCGCACGTCGAGCCTGTCGAGTTCGAGGAGAAGTGGCAGGCCGCGCTGCGCTCGCCGATGCGGTTCATGCGGAGCTTCCCGCAGGCGTGGCACGTGGATCTGCTCGACGTCCCGCGGGCGCGGGTGCCCGGCGGCCGGTGCCTGTGCTTCGGCGACGCGCACCCCGACAATTTCGGGCTCATCACGTTCACGGTGGGCCCGCGCTATGTGTTCAACGATCTCGACGACGCGGGCCCCGGGCTCGCCGCGCTGGACGCGCTGCGGTACTTCACGGTGCTCCGGCTGCTGCTCGACGACCGGAAGGCGCTCGCTGAGCTCATGGAGCTCTACGAGGACATGCTCCAGGGCAACGAGCCCCTGCGCGAGCTCCCCGAGGCGCTGTACCCCGACGTCGCGGCCAGGGACGCGCGCCAGCTGGCGAAGTGGACCGAGGGCGAGGCGTTCCGGTTCGACGAGCCCTCGCTGAATCTGTCGCGCGCGGAGGCGGGGACGGGCGACCGGCTGCTCGAGGCGCTCGGGCGGTCCGGGCAGCTCTCGGAGGTCGAGGTGCTCGCGCTCGCGCACCGGGACCGCGACGCGGGCGGCTCGGGGGGGCTCGAGCGGTACCTGATCCTCGGCCGCGAGCGGGGCGGAGAGCGGCGGCTGCGCCTCCTCGAGCTCAAGGAGACGACGCACGCGGCGACGAGCTGGAACAACTTCCTGCACGAGGACGAGGACCGGCTCGAGCGGGCGAAGGCGTCGATATGGCGCGGCCTCGAGGTGCCGTTCTACCGGGAGGTGCAGGTCGGCAGGAGCGTGTACCTGCTCCGGGATCGCCTGGGCCGGGCCTCGGTGGACATCGAGGCGCTGTCGAAGCGCGATCTCCGCGCGGTGCTGGAGGCGCAGGTGAGCATCCTCGCGCGGCAGCACGCGGAGGCGTTCGCGGGGCTCGACCTCGACAAGCTCGACGACTGGCTGAGGGAGAGCCTCGATGTGACGGCGAGGCGGTGGCTCAAGGCGTACGAGCGGGCGCGGAGGCGGTGACGAGGCGACAGGCCGCCTCGCACGGCGCTTCGGTGCTTCGTTGTCTCGGGAAAGGTGGACTTCATGCGTCATCTCCTCGTGAGGGCATGGGGGCGCCAGGTGATGCTCGAGCCGGCGAGGGGGAAGTGAGCGTGTCGTTCGGCGTAGATCGTGGCTGATGGCGGCGGCTGGCCTTTTCCATTTCCATGGCGCGGCGATGAGCTTTCTCCGGAGATCCACGACGGCCGCGGCGCTGCTCGCGAGCGCGCTCACGCCGGGCCTGGCCGCTGCCGCGCCCGACACGCCGCTGCCGCATGCGAAGCCGCCGGCCGAGCCTTCCGCCGAGGCGCCGCCGGCCGGGCGCGATGCGCTGCCGGCCGCGCCGTCCGCCGAGGCGCCGCCCGCCCAGGCGCCGCCGGCCGGGCGCGACGCGCCGCCGCCCGGGCCGGCTCGCGATGCGCTGTCGACAGAGCCGCCGCGCGATGCGCCGAAGGACGCGTTGGTACCGCCGACACCGCTCACGCCGCTCGGCGCCGACTACCCTGCTGGAGCGCACGGCGACGCGCTGGTCCGCCTCGTCCTCACCGTCAACGCGGACGGGACGGTCCGCGCCGCGGTCGCCGAGGAGGGGCAGGAGCCGTTCGCCTCGGCCGCCGTGGCCGCCGCGACGTCGTTCCGCTTCGCGCCGGCCACCCGGAACGGCGCGCCGGTCGCCGCGAAGATCCGCGTCGAGGTCCGCTTCACCGAGGCCGCGCCGCCCGACGCCTCCGCGCCTGCAGCGGCGCCTCCGCCCGCGCCCGGCGGCGGCCCGGCCCGGGCGCCCGCGCCGCCGCCCGGCGCGCCGCGGTCGCTCGAGGTCACCGTGCACGGCGAGCAGCAGGCGCCCGGCGTCTCCAGCTTGAGCCGCGGCGAGGTCAGGATCGTCCCCGGCGCGTTCGGCGACCCCTTCCGCGCGATCGAGATGCTCCCCGGGGTGACCCCGCTCGTCACGGGGCTACCGTTCTTCTACGTCCGCGGGTCGCCGCCGGGCAACGTCGGTTATTTCCTCGATGGCGTCCGTGTCCCTTACCTCTATCACCTCGGGCTCGGGCCCTCCGTGGTCCATCCCGGCATCGTCGATCGCGTCGACCTTTACCCGGGCGGCTACCCCGCGCGTCACGGCCGGTATGCGGGCGGGATCGTCGCTGGCGAGACGACACCGCCGCTCCCGTACTGGCACGGTGAGGGCATGCTCCGGCTCGTCGACGTGGGCGGGCTCGTCGAGGGCCCCTTCGCCGACGGCCGCGGGGTCGCGCTCGTGGGCGGCCGCTATTCCTACACGGCGCTGCTCCTCTCGCTGGCCGCGCCCGAGGTGGCGCTCGACTACTGGGATTATCAGGCCCGGCTATCGTACCAGGTCGCCCCGCAAGGCCGGGTGAGCCTCTTCGCGTTCGGCGCCCACGACTTCCTCGGAGAAGAATCCGACGGCGAGACGACGACCCTCTTCGACACGACATTCCACCGGATCGATCTCCGGTACGACCATGCCTATGGCCAGGGCAGCGCGCTGCGCGGCGCGCTGACGCTCGGCCACGACGAGACGGGGATCGAGGGCGGCCAGAAGGCGCTGACCCGGAGCCTCGGCGCGCGCGTCACGCTCGCTCACCGGCTGCGCGACGAGACCGTGATCCGGGCCGGCATCGACGCCGTGGTCGACGACAACGTGCTCGACCTCGGGACCGACGTCGGCGACTCTCCAGGCGGCGTCGGGCCGGACGGTGACGACGATGACGATGTCTCGGTCGGCGATCTCCTGTTGAGCCGCGTCGATTTCACGACGGGCGGTTACATCGAAGCCGACATTGCGATCACCCCGCGCCTGCGCATCACCCCGGGGCTCCGGCTCGATCTCTACCATTCGGACGGCGCGGTCGCGCTCGGCGTCGATCCGCGGCTCTCGGCGCGGCTCTCTCTGGGGCGCGGCGTCACGTTCGTGCAGGCGCACGGCCTCGCGTCCCAGCTGCCGAGCTTCGTCGTTCCGATCCCTGGCGTCCGCCCGCGCCTCGACGACGGCCTCCAGCGGAGCTTCCAGTCGAGCGCCGGCCTCGAGCTCGCGCTGCCGGCGGACATCGACGCGACGGTCTCGGTGTTCCACAACGCGTTCTTCAACATGACCGACGCGCTCGGCGCCGCCGGCTTCCAGTCGGTCGACGAAGCCTTCACGCTCCGCGCGCTCGGCGCCGCGACCGGCGTGGAGCTGTCCGCGCATCGGCGGCTCACGAAGCGCATCGGAGGATTCGCGTCGTACACGCTGTCCCGCTCCACGCGGAGCATCGGCCGCAGCCGGGAGGTGACCTCGGTCGATCGGACCCACGTGGCGAACGCCGCGCTGACCTACGATTTCGGCCGTGGCTACAGGGCTGGCGGGCGCTTCGTGTTCTACTCCGGGCTTCCCCAGCGGGTCGGCGGCGTGACGCTCCCGCCGGGCAGCGGCGTCCCCGGGGGGCTCGGGTCGGCCGCCGGCGCGGAGCCCCGGTGGGAGCGGCTGCCGCCGTTCTTCCGCCTCGATGTCCGCCTGGAGAAGCGCTGGTCGATCGGGAAGTCGGGCTGGCTGGCCGTGGTGCTCGACGTGCTCAACGCGACGATGTCGAAGGAGAACATGCCGCGGATGTGCGATGGGTTCGGGCCGTGCGAGCCGACCGAGTTCGGGCCGGTCACGGTGCCGAGCCTCGGGCTGGAGGGCGGGTTTTGATGGCGTGGGGCGAGGTGAGCTTGAAGGGTGCGTCCGGCGACGACGGTTCGGCGCCAGACGCCGAGCCGTCCACCACGGGGCGTGGTGACGGACCTGCTGTTCGCCTCCTCGGGCATTGAGACCGTTCCGGCTCCACTGGGCGTGCTAGACTCATCTGCTGATCCATGCGCGTCGACTACATGCCCCCTGCAATGACCGGCCTCGCCGCGGGCATCGGGATGATGGCGGCGCCTGGGCGAGGCCGGCCGCTGGTCGAGGATCTCGACGAACTCCATCATCTCCATGGCGTTAGCCTCCTCGTCTCGCTGGTCAGCGAGCACGAGCTCGAGCTTCTGGGGATCCAGGATCTGGCCGAGCGTGCAACGGAACGGGGCATTGTCGTCCTGCGCTGGCCTTTCGGCGACTTCTCGGTACCGTCCGACGCTGCGGCCCTTCATGCGCCGGTCGATCGGATCCTCGACACGGCCGCGCGGGGGCGCGCCGCGGTCATCCACTGTTGGGCCGGCCTGGGCAGGACGGGACTCGTCGCGGCAGCTTGTTTGGTCAAGCGTGGGCTCACGCCGGTCGACGCGATCGCCGCCGTGAGGCGTTGCCGCCCTGGGGCCATCGAGAATAGCGATCAGGAAGAGGCGATTGGTGACTTCGCGCGCACTCTCGGTCGGAGCACCTGATCCGACGGGTCCGCAGAATGGCCGTCCGGGATGAGGGCGGCGGCTCGGGCGAGACCGCGGAGCCGCGTCGGCCCACGGCCCCGGGCGGGCCTGCAACGGTGCCCGCCGAGGCGGCCTCCGCCCGCGTCGCCACGGGGTCCGTGTTGTTCTGTTCAGATCGCATCGGCGTCGCCAGCGGCCAACGGAACACCAGTCCAGATGTGGAGTTGCCACGGAGGCCCCAATCAGAAATGGGGTCGTATATAACCGGATTCCATCAGCCCCGGGCGGCTACGCGGAACCTACTGAGAACTCCACGCCACCGCTCACGGAGCCGCAGCCCGTTGAGCAGAGTGAGGCGGTCTTATCAAGTAGGAAGCGCCCCCTTGGCTCACCACGCTCGGCTGGAGCTTCTGCGCAAAGCTCCACGATACAAGTTAGCGAAATCACTTATGCTTCTCCTACTCCGGGAGCTTCTGGAGCTTTCTTGTGGGTTGTGGATCGTGCGCAGGCGCGCAGGAACGGCTGCCAGAAATAAGCTCCAGAAGCTCCAGGAGCTAGATCCGTATTATTACGAGCACTTACGGCCTGGAGCTTCCTCTGGAGCTTCTGCGGCGGCACCAAGGGCTCCCAGCAGCACCGATCCGTCCGAAGCTTTCGAGCCTGCTGAAGGCCGCGCGCCTCGCGGGAGCTCCCGCCTGTGACCTCAGCGTGGCGCGGAGCTCGCCGCCGGAACCGCCCCGCGCCCTGCGGGAGAGCTGCGTGAAGGTCACGCCTGACGCAAGGTGGACGCCTCGGTCGGAGGCCCGCGTGTTGATAGGGTGGACCCGGCCGCGGCTGAGCAGGGTCGACAGGACCGCCCCACCCGCGAGCTCGCCGGCGGGTTCCCCGAGAGAGCGCGCGGGCGCTCCGTGCCCCGAGCTCGCCGGCTGGCGCTCCGCGCCCCCCGCGCGCACGTAGATGATCGCGGTAACCCGCGGGAATTCGGTGAAGTTGAACACCACCCGCCGCGCCAAGAGGCGCGCGTCGCAGATCGCGCGTCTCGCCGTCTAGCGGGAGGACGGTGCGGCGCCGGCAGAGCGCAAGCACCTGCCGGAAGATACACTCTTCCGGCCAGCGCGTCCGTCGCGCGCCGTTCGGCCCCGTGAAGGCCCGAGGTCTCGCTCTGGGACCGGTACATGTTGTCCATGAACTCTTCCTTCCAGCCTTCCACGGCCTCCGCTCCACGACCTTTGGAGCGCAGAGCGCAGCACCGCGTACGTCGCCCGCTCGCCTGCGCCCCAGGGACGCGGTAGACTTGACAAGTGGCTGCCGCAGACCCGACGCGATGGGCGGAGAACCTACGCTTGGCCTTCGAGCTGCACGACGCAGGCGTGGCACTGATGCGGCAGAATCTCCGGCGCCGGCTGCCCGAGGCGAGCGAGGAGGACATCGACGAGCGCCTTGCCGACTGGCTGAGGGAGCGTCCCGGCGCCGAGTTTGGCGATGCAGAGGGGCGGCCCGTTCCCTGGCCGCGACGCGCCCCGTGAGCACACGTCAAGACGCCCTCGGCCGCGTGGTCGCGGACTTGGAGACGCTCGACAGGCGACTCGCGCTCGTGGGAGGCCTTGTGTCCGCACGGGCGGAACCGCGGTTCTCAAGGGATGTTGATCTCGCCGTGGTGCTGGCTGACAGTGCACTGGCTCAGATGGTGAGGTCGCGCGCTACCGGCGGCTTGAATTGAAATTCAACCCGGAGCCTGTCGAGAGCCCTCCGGCTGAATTGAAATTCAACCCGGAGCCTGTCGAGAGGTGATGGCCCGGATAGCCTCGCAAATCCCGCGTCTGGGCCACTCGAAACCGGCATCTGGGCCACCCACGACGGCCATGTGTCCGAGCTCACGTCGAGCCCGACGGGTCGGTCACGCTCGGCGCCATGGTCGAGGCGCGCCGTCAAGCCGCCGCGCAGCGCCTCGGTCAGCTCGAAGGCGCCGGGCATGGCGTCCGCCGTTCTCCAGGACCAGTCGCAGACGCCCGCCGTGGCGCCACGGCGGGCGCCGTGCTGCACGTCGGCGGTCTGCGGCCATCGCGCAAAAACGCCGTCAAATCGGCTGTAAACGCGCACGTTGGCTATGACATCCACTGTCCGACCGGGCTCATCAAGAGCGAGCGGGCGATCTCTCAAGTGGTACACTAAGGGCCTTAGCGAAAGCGCCCCGCCCTCAGTTCGCACCTGAGAGCGGGGCTGCAAACACACCCTGTGGAGGCCCACAGAGCGCGCGTCGCAGCCGCATCATGGGCCGGCCCGGGGAGAGAGGCAAGGCCCGTCATGCCCGCTCCGCTCCCGCTGGAGACGCGCGTCCGCATCGCGTCCGCTCTCGTAGAAGGCAACTCCCTGCGCGCCACCGCCCGCATGGTCGATGCGGCGCGGGGGACCGTCCTCGACTTCGCCCTGCGCCTCGGCGAGGGCTGCATTCGGCTCCACGGCCGGAAGGTGCGCGGCTTGGCGGCGCATGTAATCCAGATGGACGAGATGTGGAGCTTTGTGCAGAAGAAACAGGCGCGCGTGACCGAGAACGACCCCGCCGAGCACAGGGACGCGTACCTCTACGTCGCGCTGGACGCGAACACGAAGCTCGCGATCTCCTACCACGTCGGCAAGCGCGATGGGGAGAACACGGAGGCGTTCGTCAAAGATCTTCGCGCGCGGCTCACGGTCGTCCCGCACGTCACGACCGACGGCTGGCAGCCGTACATCGAGGCGATGTTCGCAAACTTCCGTGGGTCGGCGGACTACGGCCAATGCGTCAAGAACTACCGCGGCGGGGCGCAGCGCTCACCCGATCATCGGTACGAGCCGCCGCGCGATCCGTTCATGACCAAGACACCGATCTTCGGTGCGCCCAAGGATGAGCTAATCTCGACATCTTACGTCGAGCGGTTCAATCTCCAGACGCGCCACACGGTCGGCCGGACGCGGCGGCTCTGCCTGGCGTTCTCGAAGACGCTGCGCGGGCACCGCGCCGCGATCGGCCTGGGGATCGCCGCCTACAACTGGGTCCGCGTGCATGGGACGCTCGGCACCACCCCGGCCGTTGCGGCGGGCCTGGCAGAGCGTCCATGGACCCTCACCGAGCTCGTCACTGCGGCCCTTGCCGAGGAGGAAACGGCGCCGCCAGTCGCGCAGCCGCTCAAACTAGAGCCGCGCACCGGTGAAGCGCCTGCGCCCGCTCGCGAGCTCCCGGGCGGCCGCGGATGGCTCCGGCTCGTGTCGGGCAGGTCCGCCCCGTCGGCATCCGCTACCCCGCAGCCGCCGCCCCTGGCACCCGTCGCGGTGCCCGCGTCGGAGCCGGAGCCCCCGCCGTCAGAGCCGCCGCCCGCCCCGAAGCCGAGGCGGATGGTGCAGTTGAGCTTGTTCGGTGACAACTGAGTGCAGCGCCTGACTGAGGACAAGCGATGTGGTTTCATATGCTGCGATGAGCGACTCCTGCGTGCCCGGGGAGACGACAGGCTCCCTCATGGGCGGGGTCGAAGAGTCACAATGAGCTTTGCCTCCCCATCGGAGGGGCCCCCGTAGGGGCAATTTGCCTGAGTCCTGGAACCTCGCACCTGGCAGGTCGTGCTGCCGGCAGCATCCCTGACAATCTTGACGCTAACGTCTCCATAGCAGCGCTGCTGAGGATTAGGCAGTTGTTTCAAGCTCACGTTGGCTATCCAGCTCATCGGGTTGGGGTCGAGCTGATGCCTTTGGATGTGTCCGCATCCCTGGCCGAGCCGAGTGCACATAGCTTGACCGCCGCGACTTGCGACCAAGTGGAGCACAACCGGATGCGGATGACCATTCGCACCTCCCGCGCTCGCAGACGCGATAACGTTCTGTGTAGCGAAGTACTGAAAGAGAGAAGGTGGGTTATTTCCTTCGGCCCCGTGATGACTCAGCTTAATCCAGCTTGCCTGAGGCGACCCGTACCGCTCATGAAGCGGTTCATTTTTGGCGCGAAACAGATCGCTCATCCGCTTGTACTGGATTGCTTCGACCTCACCAGTAAGAAGGAGCTTAACACCGGCGAAGCGAAGCCAGAGTGCAACGGAAAGCCTATTTCTCAGCTTTCGAACCTGATGCCAGCTCGCGCCACAACGAATAGCCTCATAGAGCTCGTCCTTTACGTGGCTATCTGGCGATAGCGCGATAAGGTCGACCCCCTCCGGCGTGTCCAGCCTATCTCTTGCAAAGAGGCACGCTTCGATAGTATCCTTGTCTCGTGCCCGTCTAATTTCTTCGGCTAGCGCAGCGGGGTTCGTTGAATCGCCGCTGCTCGCGAGCTTCTCCAGCAGGGGAAGTTCATCTGCGGGATGGTAAAACCGAATCGGCTTGTAGCGCCTCAAGATGCCGGGCATACCCGCAGCGTGATCGGTGTCCCAATGCGTTATAGCTGCGAACCGAAATTTTCCTCGCTGCGCACGCTGATCGAGCCACTCGGTGACGCCCTCTCCTCTACTGCTTGGGCCAGTATCAACGAGGCCAAAACTACCGTCCGGGAAGTCGATCACTATGGCGTCACCCTTGCCAACATCAAGGAGATGGAGCGAGAGCTGCTCTACAGCCTCCATAGCTCGCCTCCAAGCTCCAGCAGGTGCGCTAGCTCGGGACACTTCAGTGCTTCACCCCGTTGGATCGACTTGCATGCCCGCTGATAAGCTGCGTAGGCTTGCTCGAGATCACGCAGTATGCGGCTGCATCGGGCGTCTCGCAGATCAGGGACTAACCATGCGTTCTTATCACGCAGGGTAGGCTCCGTCGTCTCGTCTCGCTTGGGCGCGCTACGCAAAATCGTCATGACCGCGTCTGGTACGTTCAGCATGACCCCGATTGCGATCGCCCATTCAATTTTTGACACGCGCACCCAGCTACCACCTAATGGCACCGCGCTTCCACTTGGGTCGATCCAGCACGGCCAGATTAGCTCATGTTTTTTGCCTGTCGGCAGCTTGGGGCTTCGGGAGAGAAGTAGCAGAGCACGGCTGTCTGACGTGTAACCTCTATTCCAGCTAAATCTAAGGATCCCACGCTTAACGTCCTCTTGAAACGCAAGCGCATCATCGTTTAGGTCCTTTGGCGGCGTATCAAGGACGATCCGGCTGATAAGCTTCGCGATTTTATACCCCACCGGATCGCTCCGACGCAGCCCCCTCCACAAGATCCCATCGGGAGAGCCATCCCCCGGGAAAAACACGCGTAACTCCCCAGAACGCCCGGCAAACGGCTCCAGGAAAGGAGGCACGGAACGCAGCAGATTGGGGATGGATACTCGCCGCAGTGACGCAGAGGTGCCACGGATTTCCTGATGCGTCGCCTCGTGCCGGAGGACGTCAGGTCGGGTCATCCTGAATAAGAATAGTTCTCGCTCCCAGGGCTTCGGCGCGCAAGAGACTGGCTGGTGAATCTCTTCGCCAAGCAGATCGCTCAGCCGCACACGCGGTATCTGGGACTGGTGTCCCTCTGCACGCATAACCATCGCGCTCTGCCTACTCGTGATGGCTTCCTGACCAGTCCAGTCCCAGGGGCGCTCATCAGAGAGCATAACGAGCGCCGCATGTGAATTACTGCGTTCGCTCCAGGCGCCAGCAGCGAGCGCGCCGATATCTGCGCCCTTACCACCGACCACCGAGATCACCTGGGTCCCTGGGCGGTCCACGTCGTAAGCCTTGTGGCCGAGAACGACGCTCAGGTAGCTCTTCTCTCTGTCGAGAACATTCGCCACCTCATTGATGACGACCGTCTCGATGCGAAAATGTCTTCCGACGGCCTCCCTCGCTGCCCGACTTTGGTCTCCGAGGATGGGCTGGGACGTCATGAGTATCCCGAGATCGCCGCCGGCTCGGAGTTTTGTAAGACCTGCGAGACAGAACGCAAACGCAGAATGTGCTTTCCCTGCCAGGCTCTCTACGTCTTCAAGGGCCCCTTCGGGAGGCATCCATTCCCTCCACCGCTTCGCCCCGTGAAATGGTGGATTCAGTAGCACCACGTCGGCATCGGGGAGTTCTTCGAGCGTGGTCTTCTGAAGGGCGTTCCCTTTGCGGACATTCTTCTCCAAAGAGGGGAATTTGAGGCCAGAGCCAAGGATGTCAGGTACGAACTGCACAACGGTCCGGAGGACGTTAAGGGCGGTAAACTGTGGTGCATTCTTATCGTCATCGACGGCCCAGATGCAACGCTCAAGTACGTGGATGGCGACTTCTGGATTGCGCCATCGGGGTAACGAGAAAATCTGCCGGAGCGCCGCACAAAGCAGTTGGCCTGAGCCCGCCGCCAGGTCCATTACGATCGGCAGTTCGTCCTTTGTCCGCGCATTCCTAGCCGCAGGTAGTACAAGCCGCGTCGCCAATAGATCCGCATATTCGCGAGGAGTAAAATATGCGCCACTTCTCTTGCGCGCAGAGCGATCTGGCACTATGGCATTGTTCTCCCCGAAAAGATTCAGATTGATTGGTGGCCGTACGTCGTACCGTGTGCCGAGGAGATTCTGGTAAAATGCCCCTACTGGGTCAGCCTCGAGCGTCGAGAATCGCACATCCTCTTGATCCTGATAAAAGGCTTCTACTAGGTTGCGGACCCGGCTTGTGGCGGGGAGGAGATCCGCAATGCCATGGAGCACGCGGCTGTTCAACTCCTTGGCAGCGCGTCCAAGAAGTTCCCGAAGAGCACGCTCCCCCTTACGCGCCGCGCTACGCAGCGCCCCCGGCATCAGCCAATCGAGACGATTGACGTCCTCGATCGTGCGCAGTAGGATGAATGCGGAGATGATTCTCGTGAAGCGCTCCTTCGCTTCAGAATCCTCATCTGCACCGCTGGCAGCCAGGTAGTCTTCGAACCAGCTCTCCATCATGCTACTGAAGTAATCCGCTGCGCGTTTGCCACGATGGTTCGGCAAGGGTGACGCCTGCACGCCGAGCAACTCGAGCTGCCCCTGGCTAGCGAAGGACTCCGGCGTCAACCCTTGCAGTACCTCGGCGGTGAGATCTTGCTGAAGAACGGTGCATTGCTTTTGGCCCAGCAGGTCACACCACCTGATACGCCCATGGTCGAACAACAGTCCCCATCTGTAGTCGCCATAGTAAGGTTTTTTCCACCATTCGGAGTCAGCAGTGGGTTGTGGTGCCGTTTCTCGAGTCACCGAGGCCCCCGTCGGGTAGGCGCCGAGATGGCACTGTCCTAGACCGAAGCGCTCAGGGCTCCAGACCACGGTTGCGTCCCCGTCGCTCCAACCGAGCGCCTCCAGCGCCTGAAAGCAACGGTCCGGACTGGGGTCGCTGAGCGCCCGCTGTGTTCGCCTGACAGCGTCTGTCGTGAGCATGCGGGGTTACCTAGAGAGCTACCCCGGACCCGGCCGGGGGGTCGGATTATGTCTAGCTCGGCGATCCCCGTCAACGGGCTGCACGTCGCCCTGGCTTGGGGTGACAGGTCAGCCGGTCGATGCAAACGCGAAGGCCCGCGCCATCCCCGCAAGCCTAGCGTCGAGCTTCGTGCCAGGCATCCCGAGTGACTCCAGTATCCCGCGCGCCCTGACGAAGCTCTGCGTGTCCCTTCGGATCTTGCGGGTCGGCGTCCTGGCCGGTCTCCATCACGGCCTAAGGTCGACCGGTGCGGCTACACGGGCGCACGCGCAGTGCCGGCATGAACTGGGATAAGTGCGCGATTCGGCTGCGTATGTACGCGAGCGTCTTGATGCTCCGGCGCGTCAGACGGCGGCGAGGCGCTTCGCGGCGCGTGCCCGGGTGCTCCGCATCGTCCACTTCCCGGCGTGCTTCGTCATGCCGGCGGCGACGGCCGCGACGCACGGCTCGCCGGTTTCCAGCATCGCGAGCAGGAAGCGCCGGGCCTTCGGAGGCTCCGCGGCGAGCTCGGAGGCGAGCTCCAGCGCGGGCTCCACGTCGTACGTGCGCGACACGAGCAACTCCGTGCCGGGCTCGCGATCGTGCCGCACGAAGATGTCGCCGGCCCGCTTGTGGTTGCGGAGCAGGCGCCACGCCACGGTGCGCATGTAGGCGGCGAGCTTCTGGTCGTAGGCGCTGGCATCGTCGGGCAGCGCGAGCGTGCCCTTAGCGACGCTGCGGTACGCGATGAACGCGCACTCCAGGGCGACGTCCTGCGCGTTGCCGAGGGACACGCCGCGCTGGAGCAGGAAGCCCTTGACCTGGGCTGTTGCGCGCACGATGGCGCGCCCCACGGCGTCCTTCACGTCGGGCGGGAGGTGCGGCGGGGTGGCGCTCGCGTCGGGCTCGTGGCCCTTCGGAGGGCGACCACGTCGCGTCACGACGCACCCCGGCCGCAGTGCGGGCAGCGTTCCGCCGCCGCTGGCCTGCCGAGGATGCGCTCCAGCGTCGTCCCAGCCACCTTCGCGGCGCGCAGGGCCATCGCGTGCGACCCGCCGTTGCCGCTGGCGAGCTGCTGGAGCGTCCCGGCGCTGACGCCCATGACCTCGGCCAAGCAGGCCCAGGTGCCGTACAGCGCGCGCAGGTTGCGGATGGCGGCGCGGAGCCGCATGCGCTCCGCGTCGGTCAGGCGGAGCATGGGGGAACGGGGGCGTCGGCGGCGCGCAGGCGCACCTCCGCCTTCTTGCTCGCCCGAAGGCGAACGGACTACGGTCAGCATGTCGGACCTCGCGGAATCGGGGTTCGGCCACGCGGGGCGGACGCTGGCAGGCGTCGCGCCCCGCACTTACTTCGCGGTCGAAGCCTACGGACCAGCTACGAGGTCACAACAGATATCCGCATTTGGGCCACTACATTGTTGGGTATGGGCCACTATGCGTGATGAGATGTGGTATCTGGGCCATTACCTGTCGAGAGCCCTCCGGCTGAATTGAAATTCAACCCGGAGCCTGCCGAGAGCCTCCGGTTGAATTAAAATTCAACCCGGAGCCTGTCGAAACCTGTCGCCCTGACAGCGCGGCGCGGCCTGACAGCGCCTCGCCCGCCGCCGATGGCCCGCCGACGCAACGGGCAGCGCGGTCATGAGGGCTGCAAGCACCGGAGCCTCGAAGCGATCGGCGACGCGCCGATCGCACGCCTCGTACCAGAGGAACGCCCTGCGCCTCGCGCTCTGTTTCGATCGCGAGAACGACGGGACGGCGCGTCATCTCAGCCGCGCGAAGATGCGGCGCCGTGCGTCCTCCCAGGCGACGGGCTGGGAGCGCCCCGCCCGGATGTCGTCGAGGCGCCTCCGGGCCTCCTCGACCCACGCGCGGTCGACCTCTTCCGAGGACTCGTCACCCACGCTTTCCAGGAGCCGCAGGGCAAGGACGCGCCGTTCGCTCTCGGGAAGCTTCATCGCCTGGTCGAGGAGTTCTTCGGCCGGGAGGCTGTCCGGGATGAGGGCGGCGGCTCGGACGAGGCCACCTAACCCCGCGAAATCCTTCAGCACCCCCGGCAAGAATTGAACTTGCGACCTTCGGTTTAGGAAACCGCTGCTCTATCCACTGAGCTACGGGGGCAGGGGCATCAGCCGCTACGGGGGCGGGACCCTGGCACACCTCGTCGTGTGCATCAAGCCCGATCCCTGGCCGCCTCTTCGTTCAGTCCGCCCTTCCGCTTCCTCTCCGTCCGTCCCGCCGCTCCTCCGCCTTCATCCCCTCCCCGCCCCGCCCTCCCCGCCCCTCGCTCACGTCGTCCACGGCCCTCCCCAGAGCGCCGCCCCGATCGCCAGCGCGATCCCACCCCGCGCCAGCCCTGCCCGCAACGCCCCCACCGCGCGCTCCCGGTTCCCCCGCACCACCCGGGCGACCTGCGGCGCCCCGCGGTAGGCGTGGGTCGGCTGCACCACCTCGACCCGCACCTCGTCCCCGAAGCCGAAGTCGACCCTCTCCCCCGTCCCCATGATCCCCGTGGTCCCCGCCCCGCCCTCTCCCGCCTCCTCCGCCCCGATCAGCCTCCGCGGCAGCGGCAGCGTCAGCACCTTCGCCAGCGCCACGGCGTCGATCACGAACAGCGCTCCCACCACGGCGAGCCCGACCGCCGCCACCGCGAGCCCCACCTCGGGCACCGCCGGCCTCCCGAACAGCGCCGGCGCCGCCAGCGCCGCCGCCGCGGTCACCGCCGCCGTCGCCGACCACACCGCGCGCCGATCCGCCTGCGCCACGACCGAGCCTGCGCGCGCCCTCCCGACGCGGTTCGCCGCGAGCAGCACCACCGCGAGCGCCGGAACGAACGGCAGCGAGAACACGGCCCCGAACGGCGCGCCGACGAGCATCCCCACCGGCCCCAGCACGAGCCCGACGGTCATGCCGTTGACGACGCCGGCCACCACGATGGCCCACAGCGAGAGCAGGCTCGCCGCGATCGGCCCCCGCCGGGTCCACCGCCCCGGTCCGCTCGCCCCCCCCGGCCGGTCCGCCCATCCCGCGGCCGCGCCCGGCGCCGCCGCGCCGGCGCTCCCCACGCCCCCGATCCGGCTCGTCATGTAGTGGCCCAGGAGCCCCGCGACGACCGGCGTCACGCCCGCGAGCAGGCAATGGACCGAGCGGTCCGGGAGATGGAAGCTGTCTGCGGTGAGCCAGCCGCCCACGAGCCCCATCGCCCCGAAGGGGAGCACGAGCGACACAGGACCATCAGGCGACACGGAATCGGACGTTGAACGCGGCATCTAAAAACCTCCGGCTCGTTCGTTCCCCTTCGACGCGCTTGCCCTCGAGCAGCTTCCAGCGGGCTGGCTCGCCGCCCGACCTTCCATCTTCTCATCCCCGCGCTCGACGCGCACTGCCTTCGCGGCGCGCCGCGCCTCCTCCCTGCGCGCCGGCCCCGCGTTCCGCACAGGCACGCCGCCGGCACGCCCCCAGCACGCGATCAGCCCGCGTCCAGCCGCGGCACCTGCGGCTCCGGGTAGTGGCTGAGCGCCACCAGGTTCCCCTCGGGATCGCGGGCGTACATCGTGTAGGCGCTCTCCCGCTCGACGGCCACGCCCGCCGCGGCCAGCCGGCGGCGCCACGCCTCGCGCTCGGACGGGGCGATCCCCAGCGCGACGCAGTGCCAGCCCGGCGCCTCGTCCGAGCGCGTCGGCCCGGCGGCCGCCGCCCGCTCCACGGCCAGGAAGGCGCCGCCCCCGAGCCCGAGCCACACCGACCGCGGCGCTCCGGCCTCGTCCGTCCAGCGCCGCACCACCGGTAGCCCGAGGACGCCCGCATAGAACGCCTCCGCCCGCTCGAGATCGCGCACGACCACGGCCAGGTGATGGACCGACAGCGACGGCAGCGTCTCGCCCATGCAGCCCCGCATCTCAGCGCCTTTCTCGCGGTGCCGCACCGAAAAACCGCACGAAAACCGCACAAAAACCGCGCGCCCCACGCCCCCGCAGACCCGGGCGCCCGAGCGAGCTGGCTTGCCCCGGCAAGACACGTCGTCTATGGTCCCGCTCGCGGACGTTCCGCCCGGGGAGTCGCACAGTCCGGTAGTGCACGAGCTTTGGGTGCTCGTTGTCGCGGGTTCAAATCCCGCCTCCCCGACCCTCTCCGACGATCCCGTCCCCTGCCGCGATCCCGACGAGCCGCCTGCAAAGCGCTCGCCCGCTCCGCCGCCAGCTTCCATCGTCCCGGCGCGCCGGCAGCTTACTTGGCCCCCTCCACGGCGCGCCGGCAGCTTACTTGGCCCCCTCCACGGCGCGCCGGCAGCTTACTTGGCCCCCTCCACGGCGCGCCGGCAGCTTACTTGGCCCCCTCGGGTCTCCCGCGCATAGTCCCGCCGATGTCGACGCGCGGAAGGCTCATGCTCGGCGCATATCTCTCCTTGTCCGCCCTCGCGGGGTGCGGCGGGCAGCAGGCGGCCGCTCCGGCCGCGGCCCCGGCCAAGCAGGGGGCGAGCGCAGCCCCGGCCAAGCAGGCGGCGCCCGCCGGGCAGCTCGCCCGCGCCGACGTCGACCGGGCGCTGCTGCAAGGCCCGCCCTGGATCCTGCGGCGCGTCCCGGTCGAGGAGGTCATCCGGGCCGGCGCGTTCATCGGCTGGAAGATCCTCGCGCTGCCCGCGGACTGGAGCTCCATCGAGCTCAAGCCCGGCGACGTCGTGACCCAGGTGAACGGCACGACGCTCGAGCGCCCGGACGACCTGTTCGCGGCCTATCGCGCCCTGGCCAGCGCGAGCGAGCTCAAGATCGCCTACGAGCGCGAGGGCACCGCGCGCGAGCTCGCGATGCCCATCTTCGGGCCTCCTTCTCCGGAGACCGTCAAGGCCCTCGAGAGCGACAGCCCCCCGCGCCGCCCGGCCACGACCCGACCCCGGGGAACGACGGTGATCGAGGAGGACGACGGCCGCACGCCGCTCGACGACGGCGCGCCCTGAGCGAACCCCCGGCGCCGCGCGCCCACCCACGGGCGCCCGGCGCCGCGCTCCCTTCACGCGAGCCCCCACCGCCGCGCTCCCCCGCGGAAGCGCCGGGCGCGGCGTCTCACATGTCGAGGGCCAGACCCAGGACCCACGTCGAGGTGCCGACGTGCATCTGCGGGCTCGAGCCGAGCCCGTCGAGGTTCGCGTACATCCACTCGCCGAAAAAGTAGGTGTGGTTGATGCCCGTCGTCTCGTCGAGCTGCGACGACGCGCGGCGGTCCATCCAGTTGAGCGCGAGCATCGCGCCGAGCGCGAGGTGCGTGCCCCAGGTGATGCCCTCGCCCCGGACCCCATCGACGTCCGCCGTGCCAGGACCGGACGACGTGAACCAAAGGCCCATGCCGAGCCCCGCCTTCGCGTAGGGCACGATCGGAACGCCCGTCCTGCGCATCAGCTCATCGCCGCGAAGGACGGCGGACACGTGCATCGGCATGACGGTGAGCGAGGTCTCCTCCGCCTCGGCCCTCGTGGCGCTGCCCGCCTCGAACGCCTTCGCCGACGTCGACGTGTACCCCCAGCCGAGCCCCGGGCCGATCGCGCCGACGTACGGGATCCGGAGCGGCAGCCAGTCGAGCTCCATGCCGAAATAGAACTGCGCGCCGTCGCCGAAGGTCCCCTCGTAGGGGCCCGCGCCGGAGAACTCCTCGTCGATCTCCGGAGAGTACGGGGCGAAGCGGAGCTCGAACGCGAAGCTCTGCGGCGAGGCATAGCGCTCCTCGCGCAGGATCCTCGCCCGATCGTGCTGCCGCCAGTCGCTCCTCGTCTGCGCGCCGGCCGCGGAGACGACGAGGAGCGCCGCGCCGCCGGCGAGGCTCGCCGCAGCAAGATGACGGAGATGACGGTTCATTGGCTCTCCTGCTTGATGGAACGCGCGCGAAGGCGGCGGCCCCTGCGCCACAGACCGAGCGCCGCGCCAGCCACGACCACGCCGAGCGGCGCCGACACCCACCGGCCGGCCCCGACCGGCCCCCCGACGCTGCAGAACCCGCCGCCGGCCTGCCCGCCGGCTTCCCGGTACTTCTCGAAGAACCCGTCGACCTCGACCGGCGTCGCGCAGGACAGCTCCGACAGCGGGCCGGCATTGCCCACGAGGTCATAGGCCGCGACGCCGACGACGTACGACGTGCCGTTGGCGATCGCCGCGCCGTCCTCGAACTTCGCCGCCTCGCCACGGTTGGCCTTCCCGACCTTGCCGCACCGCAACGCGGTCGCCGGGACCTCCCCGGGGACCAGGCGCGACGCCCCGCATCCGGAGCTGCCACCTCCCGTCGCTCCACCCCCGCTCCCGCCGCCGGCCGCCCCCGCGCCGTCGTCGCCTCCGCCGGCCCCCGCCCCGCCCGCGCCGGGCGAGGACTGCCCCCCTCCGTCGCAGTAGAGATAGTACCCCTCCACGTCCTCGTCCTCGTTCTGCTTGAAGTCGACGAGGAGACGACCATCGCCGGGGTGCGCCTCGACCTCCGTCGGCGGCTTCGGGCCCTGGAGATCCAGCTTGGTGCTCTCCCACTTCGCGTGATCCGGCTCGTCCTCGTCCAGGGACTCGAGCCGCATGAAGTACATGGTGACCGACACCGCGCCGGTGCTGGACCGCGTGCCCTCGCACTCCTCGGCGCCGAGGGCCGCCGCGATCTCCTTGGACGACAGCTCGATGTCCATCGTCTCGCGGAGGGGCGACACGGCCGTGACCTTCCGGCATCGCGTGCCCGTGTCGCGGTTCGAGTAGAGCGTGCAGTCCTGCGACTCGCTGACCCAGACCTCGAGCGTCTGGCTGGTCGAGAAATCCCTCAGCGTGACCGTGAAGCGCAGATCGTTGTCCGTCAGGCAATCCTCGCGGCTGATCCAGAGCGGGTTCTGCGCGTCCTGGCGCCTGTCCCCGGTGCGATCCACGTCGGTGCTGATGGTCACCGTCGCATCGGCCCGGCGCGCGCCTCCGGCGAGCGCCGCCGCCGCGAGCGCCGCCGCGCACATCCGGGCGAGGTGCCGCCGCCCTCGCGGCCGGAGCCGCACGAGAGTCCTTGTCGTGTCCATGGGCGGGTCCTTTCAGCACAGCTCGTACCACGCCGCAAATGCCTCGCACAGCCCTCCGCGCAGCAGGGAAACGGCGCCTCTGCCCCAGTCGGAGCCCCGTCCGAACCCCGCGTCCGCCGCGCTCGGAAGCACCGAGGACCCCTCGGCCGCCCCCGCCGCAGGGCGCCTCGATGCCCACATCGGCGACGCGCGAAATGACGAGCTGGCCACCCTCGCGGTCCGTTCCTGACAAGTTGGCAGCGGCGCCGCGGCGCGCGGGGGAGCAGCGGCGCCGCGGCGCGCGGGGGCGAGCGGGCCGGCGCGCCGCGCCGCGACGCCGGACGCGCCGCATGGCCTGAAGCACGCGCTCTTCGAGAGAGCTCGGCTAGCCTGGGGCCGGTGGACCCGACCGACGCAGCTCCCGCGGAGCCGAGCGCGAAGGGGCGCGCGGCCGCTCCGGAGCCGCAGCGCTCCGGGCAGCCGAGCGCGCGCCCGGACGGCGCGCCTGCGCCCGGGTCCGCCCCGTCCGTGCGCCCGACGTCGAGCCGGCCCAGCCGGCTGCCGCCGAGCGGCGCGCCGCCGAGCACCGACACCGCCGTCCTCGGCGTCACCCTCACCCGCGTCGAGCTGCACCGGAGCGCGCTGCTCTTCTGCCTGCTCTTCCTCGCCGCCCTCATCTTCGTGGTCGGCCGCTCGGCGCGCGACGCGCTCTTCCTCACCAGGTTCCCCGTCACCTGGATCGCGCCGATGTGGATCGTGTACGGCGCCGCCTCCGCGGTCGCGGCGCTCGCCTACGACCGCATCGCCCGCCGCCTGCCGCGCGCCCGCCTGTGCGTCGCCTTCGCCCTGTTCGGCGCGATCACGTTCGCGCTCCTGCGCGTGCTCATCGGCCAGGAGGTGCGCGGCGCGATCCTCGTCTTCTACATCTGGTCCGAGATCATCGCGAACTTCACCGCCGTCCTCGTCTGGGCCGTCGCCCAGGACCTGCACGACGCGCGCAGCGCCAAGCGCCTCTTCGGCCTGATCGGCAGCGGCCGCGTCGTCGGCACCGTCGCCTGCGGCTTCGGGACCGGCCTCGTCGTGACGTGGATCGGCACCGAGAACCTGCTGTTCGTGCTCATCGCCGCCCTGCTCGCCATGGCCTCGCTCACCACGGCGCTCGCGCGGCGGCACCCGCTGGAGCGGCCCCCGTCCGGCGACGACGAGCGCATCCAGGCCCGCCTCCCCCGCATGGAAGTGTGGCGATCGCGCTACGCCCTCACCATCGCGCTCCTGACGCTCCTCCTCTTCACCGTGCTCACGGTCGGCGACTACCAGTTCAAGGCGATCGCCCTCACCGCCTACCCCGACCGCGACGATCTCGCCCGGTTCATGGCGCACCTCTACGGCGCCGTCGGCGTGATCGGCCTGCTCGTGCAGCTCGGCGCGACGCCGGCGGTCCTCCGCCGCCACGGCGTGCTCGGCGGGCTGCTCGCCATGCCCGCCGCGTTCACCGCCAGCACCGCCGCGCTGGTCGCGACCCCCTCGCTCGCCTTCGCCTCCATCATGAAGCTGAGCGACAACGCGCTCCAGTTCACGATCTACGACGCGACGATGCAGCTGCTCTTCTTCCCGTTCCCGCCGGCGCTCCGGGAGCGGGTGCGGACGCTCGTCTCCGCGATCGCCAAGCCCCTCGGCTACGGCCTCGGCGCGCTGCTGCTGCTCGCCCTCGCGCCCACCGCCGCCACCGGCCCCGCGCTCGTCGAGGAGGCCGCGCGCCTCGGCCTCTACTGCCTGCCGCTCTGCGTCGCCACCATCGCCCTCATCCCGCTCGTGCGGCGCGGCTACTTCGACGCCATGCGCCGGACCTTGATGCGCCGCCAGATCGGGCCGGACAGCGTCGTCTACGGCCCGCAGACGCGCGCGATCCTCCAGGAGGCGCTCTACAGCCGCGCCATGACGCAGGTGCTCTTCGCCGTCGATCAGCTCCGCCAGCTCGACCCCGCCCTCGTGCGCGAGGCCGTGCCCGCGCTCGCGCGCCACGGCTCGGCCAGGGTGCGCGCGCTCGCGGTGCGCCTCGCGGCGGAGCTCGAGCACGAAGAGGGCGCCGAGATCGCGCGCGCGGCGATCCGCGACCGGAACACCGCGGTCCGCGTCGCCGCGGTCGACGCCCTGGCGGCGCTCTTGCGGGAGGACGCCCACGACGAGCTGCTCGCGCTCGCGCGGGAGAGCGACGCGCCCCGCGGCGCCTCCGCCGGCGCGCCCGGCGACGACGAGCTCCGGGCCGCCGCGATCGCCGCGCTCCTGCGCTACTGCGGCCTCGACGGCATGCTCGAGGGCGCGCCGCGGCTGCGCGCGCTGCTCGAGAGCCCCTCCCCCCGCGACCGCGTCGCCGCCGCCCGCATCCTCGGCATGGTCGGCCACGCGTCGCTCCAGCGCGCGCTCGCGCGGCTCATCGGCGACCCCGACCCCGCGGTGCGCCGCGCGGCCGTGCGCTCCTCGTCGAGCGTCGCCGATCCGCGCCTGCTCCCCCTGCTCGCGGACGCCCTCGCCGAGCGCGCCCTCGCGTCGGCCGCGGCCCGGGCCATCGAGGCGCTCGGCGACGCCGCCATCCCCGAGCTCGCGGCGCGCCTCGACGACGACGGCACCCCGCGCGCCGCGCGGCTCGCGCTCCCGCGGGTGCTCGCGCGGCTCTCCAGCCACGGCGCCCTCGACGCGCTGCTCGCCCAGATCGACCACCCGAACGAGGCCCTCCGCCAGAAGGTGCTCGCGTCGGCCTCGCGCCTGCGCCTCGCGCTGCGCGCGCCGCCGGCCCCCCTCCGGCGCATCCGCGCCTGCATCGACGACGAGACGGTCGAGCACGTCCGCACGCGCGAGGCGTACATCGCGGCGCGCCCCCGCGTCGCGGGCCCGCTGCTCGATCAGCACCTGCTCCGCCGCCTGCGGAAGGGGATCATCCGCGTGCTCCGGCTGTGCGAGCTCGCCTACCCGCGCGAGGTCGTCGCCCTGGTGCGCACCCACGTCTTCGGCCCCGATCCGGCGCTGCGGGCCAACGCGTTCGAGGTGCTGGAGTCGCTCCTCGACCGGCCGCTGCGCGAGCGCCTCGTCTCCCTCGTCGAGCGCCTGCTCGCGCTCTCGGCCGAGTTCCCCCGGAGGCCGATGCCGCCCGAGGCCGACGCCGTCGCCTGGATCCGCCGCGAGCTCGTGCGCGGCGAGCCCTACAGCGCCGCGCTCGCGCTCGACGCCGTCGCGCGGCGCGCCATCTCCGGCGCGGCCGCGGACGCGCTCGCCGCGACCTGGGACCCCGACCCGCTCGTCCGCGAGGCCGCCGCCATCGCGATCGCGGTCACGGCGCCGCCCGGCGCCGCCGAGCGCCTCGCCGCGCTGCGGGCCGACGAGGATCCCGCGGTGGCGCGTTACGCGCGATACTGGGCGGTCACCGGCGGCACCGGCATCGATCCCGAGGACGAGATGTACACAACCATCGAGAAGGTCCTGTTCCTCCAGCGTGTCCCGCTGTTCTCGCGCGTGGCCGGCGACGATCTCGTGGCGCTGGCGCGCGGCTCGCTCGTGGTCTCGCTGGCCCGGGGCGACGTCATCTTCCGCCAGGGCGAGCCGGGCGGCGCGCTCTACTCGATCATCTCGGGCGAGGTGAGCCTCACCCTGGACGGCCGCGAGATCGCGCGGCTCGGCGCGAACGACGTCTTCGGCGAGATGTCGCTGTTCGACAGCGAGCCGCGGGGCTCGACCGCCGTGGTCACCGAGGACGCGGAGCTGCTCCGGGTCTCCGCCGAGGACTTCCACGAGGCGGTGCGGGAGACGGCCGAGATCGCCGACGCCGTGATCCGGGTGCTGAACCGGCGCCTGCGCGAGGCCGATCGCAAGCTGGCCGACGCGCACGCGCGGCTGTCGCTCCTGCCGAAGCCGCCGCAGCTGCCCTCGCGAGCGCCGCCGCCGCTGCCCTCGCGAGCGCCGCCGCCGTCGGACGAGGAGGCGCCGGCGCTCGACGACAGCGACCTCGATTGAGGCAAGGGCCGCGACGCGCGACGGCGCGCGCCGCGACGCGGGCTCGACGGTCGACGGCGCGCGCCGCGACGCGACGCGTGGCCCGGCGGAGCGGCGCCCCGAGCGCCGGGCGAGCTCCGGAACGGAGCTTGCAAAGCGCGGTGAACGCGCGGTGAACGCGCGGTGACGCGCGGTCGCGGTGAACGCGCGGTGAACGCGCGGTGAACGCGCGGTGAACGCGCGGTGAACGCGCGGTGACTGATCCGGCGCGCGAGGACGTCTGAAGAGACCCGAGGACGCCCGAGGCCAGCCCGACCTCTTCCTGGCATCCCCCTCGAGAAGGACCCATCATGCACCCGATGCCTCTCCCCCCGTCCGCTCCCCCGAAGCGCCCTGCGCCTGCGGCGTCGGGCATCACCAGGGCCCTCCGCCGGCTCGCAGGCGCGCTGCCGCTGCTCGCCGCGCTCGTCGCCGCGCCATCGAGCGCCGCCGCCCAGGGCCTGCCGCAGGGCTACACGACCGACGAGCCTTCCGCCGCCGGTGAGACCGCGGCTTCACGGTCCGCCGAGACCCGGCCGGTCCAGGCCGAGGTCGGCGTGAGCGCCGAGATCGCGGTGGACGAGTACGAGGACACCGACCCGAGCGCCCTGATCGAGTTCCAGGAGCCGCTCGCCCCGTACGGCACCTGGATCGACCACGCGAGCTACGGCCGGGTCTGGGTGCCTTCCGCGGTCGTGGTCGGCCCGGGCTTCGCGCCGTACCAGACCGCGGGCCGCTGGGAGCTGGCCGACGACGGCGAGTGGCTGTGGGTCAGCGATTACGAGTGGGGTCACATCCCCTTCCACTACGGCCGCTGGGTCTGGCTCCCCGTCCACGGCTGGGCCTGGATCCCGGGGCGCGCCTACGCCCCGGCGTGGGTGGTCTGGCGCGTCGGCGACGACGGCTACATCGGCTGGGCCCCGATGCCGCCCACCTATACCTGGAGCAGCGGCGTCGCGGTGTCGCTGTGGACGGTGCCCCCGGCGGCGTACGTCTTCTGCCCGACGACCTACGTGTTCCACCACCACGTGCACCGGCACGTCGTCCGGGACCGCGAGGTCGTCCGGCGCATCGCCGCGCATTCGCACCCCTACAGGCCGGCGCGGCCGACCGTGAGCAGGACCGGGCGCGACGACGTCCGCCCGGACGGCAGGCGGGGGGCGGGGCACGCCGGCCCGTCCCACAGCATCCGTCCTGGCAGCTACCGCCCCGCATCGCCCTCGCTCGCCGAGGCCCGTGTCCCCTCGTCGGCTGCGCCGAAGGCCCGCGGCAAGGCGGATCCCCGCGCCCTCGCCTATGCGCGCAAGAGCACGGCGCCGAGCGCGCGGCTCGCGCCCCCGTCGTCGCGCCGCATCTCGGCGCCTCCGGCGCCTCCGGCGCCGGCGGGCGCTCGGCGGGCGGCGCCGTCGCTGCGCACCCCGAGGTCGCACGACGACGCGCCGGCCTCCGTCGCCAGGCCCGGCCTTCCGGGGCGGGGCTTCTCGGGCGCGGGCGCGCCGCACCGCGCCTCGAGGGCGACCGTCGCGCCCCCGTCGGCTGTGCCCGCCCCGGCGCCGCGCGTCGCCCCCTCGCCCCGCGTCGCCCCCTCGCCCCGCGTCGTCACCGCGCCGCGCGTCGACGCCTCGCCGTCCGCCCCGCGCGCCGTCCCGCAGCGGTCGGCGCCGGCGCCGACGCCGCAGCTGAGCGCGCCGGTCGCGAGGCCGCGCGCCCTCCCGAGCGCGCCGGCCCCGCGCCCCAGGATCCACATCCCGTCGGGCCCGGCTCCGGGGAGGGCGGCGCCGGCGTCGCCGGCCCGTCCGCGGTCGAGATAGCGATTGGTCCACGTCTTGCGACGTCCACGGGCAGGAGCAGATGCGATGACGTTTTCCGCTGACTTCGTGAAGCTTCGTTCACTGGGGCTGTGGTCGTTCCTTCTCGTCGCCGCGCCCCTCGCTTCGTCCGGCTGCATCATCGTCGACGAGGACGGCCACCACGGGGGCCACCAGCACGACGATGGGGACGGCTGGGAGGACGACGACGACGACAACGAGCCTCCGCCGCCCGCGGACGAGCCGAGGCTCGTCGCCATCGACACGGACGCCGCCCTGAGCAGCGAGCCGGGCGAGGGGGTCGGCATCTTCGTCGAGTACGCGGCCGGCGGGACGTGGCGGCTCTGGACGACCTGCGACACCAACAGCTCCAAGGTCGTCTGCAGCTTCGACCTCTACGCCTCGGTGGACACGTCGTCCGAGCTGTTCGACATCGTGGGGACCGACCTCGAGAAGTCGGACGCGACGCGCCTCGCCGACGATGGCATCGCGTACCTCCACGCCGAGACCGGCTCGGACATCGACGCGATGACGTTCACCACGACCGAGGGCGCCATCGTCCGGCTGGAGGCGTACCTCGACGGCGTCCAGGAGCCTCGCTACGTCTACTGGTTCGGCGACGGCGTCCTGCACGAGGGCGCGCCGACGAACCCGATCGATTTCGAGCCGACCTCGCCCTGAGGGCGCGGGGGCCGACCTCGCGCCTGGAGCGCGCGGGACGGCCGCCGCTCCTCCCGCTGCCCGCGCGGCGGGAGGAGCGCGGGCAGCGGGGACGCGGGCCGCTCAGGGCGTCTTCTTCGGCTGGATCGGCTGCCCCTCGACGTCCCACGCCTCCGGCTCGCCGAGGCCGATCGCCTGGAGCTGCGGCAAGATCTCCTGCCGCGGGCCCACGACCACGAGGGTCGCCCCCTTCGGATCCACCGCCCTCGCCAGCTCCGCGAGGCCGGCGAGCGTCGCCTGCTGCCGCGCCTGGCTCGCGGCGCCGTCGAACGTCTCCGGCAACGAGAGCCTCGCCAGCGTCCCGAGGCGCAGCGCGGTGCGGTTCACCGTCTCGTAGGCGGAGACGAGGTCCGCCCGGTCCTGCGCCTGCACCTTCGCCAGCTCGTCCCGGGTCAGCCCGGAGTCTGCCATCTTGGCAAGCTCCGAGAGCATCTCCTTCAGGGCGGGTCCGGTCGCCTCGGCGACCACGGACGCCCGCGCGACGAAGGCGCCCGGCCGCTTCGTCTCGCTGAACGCCGACGCGGCCCCGTAGGACCAGCCGTGATCCTCGCGCAGGTTCTGGTTCAGGCGCGACGTGAACGAGCCGCCGAGCGCGGTGTTGATCAGCTGCAGCAGCGGCCGCCGCGGATCGCTCGCGGCGACCCCCGCCCGCACGACCGCGATGACCGACTGCGGCGCCCCCGGGCGGTCGACGAGCACGAGGCGCGGCGGCTTCCAGGCCGGGGCCGCGGCGGGCGCGGCCGGCGCGCCCTTGTCGGCCGGCGCGGCGCCTGCCGGCGCGCCCTTGCCGGACCAGGCCCCGAGGTCGCGCGCGATCGCCTGCATCACCTCGTCCCGGGTGATGTCGCCGACCACGGAGATCACCGCGCCATCGGGGCGCCACGCCGCCTTGTAGAACGCCTTGACGGCCGGGAGGCCGATCGACTTGGCGTCCGCGAGCAGGCCCTCGACGGGGTGCCCGTACGGCGTGCCCGGCCCGTAGAGCGCGGCCGTCGAGACCAGCGCCGAGACCCGCGTCGGGTCGTCGCCGCGCTTGCGGAGGTCGTTCTGCCAGAGCTCGCTGACGCGCTTCCACTCCTTCGCCTCGAAGCGCGGGCGCGCGACGACGTCGGCGAGGAGCGAGAACGCCTTGTCGAAGTTCTTCTTCAGCACGGAGAGCGTCGCGACGCTCCCGTCGGCGCGCGCCCCGACCGCGAGCGTCGCGCCGAGATCGTTGATCGCGCTGGACAGCTCCACCGCGCTGCGCTGCCCCGCGCCCTCGTCGAGCATGTCGGCCGTGATGTGGGCGAGGCCCGCGGCGCCCTTCGGATCGTCCGCCGACCCCGACGCGACGGCGACGGACACCGCCACGATCGGCAGCGTATGGCGCTCGAGGAGCCACACCTTGATGCCGTTCGGCCCGTCGAGCACCACGGGCGCGGGCGGCGTGAACGGCTGCGGCTTGGGCAGCTCCGGCTTGGGCCCGAGCGGGTCCGCGGGCTGGGCGGCCGCGGCCGGGGGCGCCTTCTGCGGCGCCTCCGCCCGGGCCGGGGACTGCGCCGGCGCCTTCGGCTCGCAGCCGACGGCCGCGGCGAGCAGCGCGATCAGGGCGCCTGCGTTCCTCGCTCTCATTTCGTCACCGCCTTCTTCGTCTCGCCGCTGCCCTTCTTCGCCTCGTCGCTGCCCTTCGGCACGACCCGCACGATCACCCGCGCGTTCGGGTCCAGCGTGCTCTTCGCGACGGCCTGCAGCGACGCCGCGGTCGCGTCGCGGTAGCGCTTCAGATCCTGCTCCACGAACCCGGGCTGGCCCGTCCACGTCTCGTACCGGTTGAGCATCGAGGCCCGGCCGGCGACCGACTCGAGCGCCGTCACGAAGGCGGTCTCGTACTGGTTCTTGGCCCGGTCGAGCTCCTCGCGGCTCAGGCTCTCGTCGCGCACGCGGGCGAGCTCGGCGTCGATGGCGCCCTCGAGCTTCTCCAGCGCGACGCCCGGCCGCGCGATCGCCTCGACGATGAACGTCGAGCCGAGATCGCCGGAGCTCTGCAGGGCGCTCACCTCCTGGGCGAGCGCCTTGTCGTAGACGAGGGCCTTGTACAGGCGGCTCGCCTTGCCCTGCTCGAGCGCGGTGGCGAGCAGATCGAGCTCGGCGTCGCCCGGCGCGAAGCGCGCGGGGCTGTGCCAGGCCATGACCACCTTGGGGAGGTTCACGTCGTCCTCGATCGTCTGGCGCACGACGCCGCTCAGCTTCACCGGCGGCGGCGCGGTCGCCGCGGGGACCGGCCGCCCCGGGATGCCGCCGAAGTACCGCTCGATGGTGTCGCGCGCCTTCTGCGGATCGAAGTCGCCGGCCACGACCAGGGAGACGTTGTTCGGCACGTACCACCGCCGGAAGAACGCGGTCACGTCGTCGACCGTCGCGGCCTGGAGGTCCTCGTGCGAGCCGATCACCGGGTGATGGTAGGGGTGCCCTTTCGGGTACATCAGCGAGGGCAGGAGGAGCTCGACCTTGCCGTAGGGCTCGTTCTCGCTGGTCTGGCGGCGCTCGTTCCTCACGACGTCGCGCTGCGTGTTGAGCTTCGCGGTGTCCATGCTGTCGGCGAGCGACGCGAACCGGTCGGCCTCGAGCCAGAGCAGGAGCGGCAGCGCGTGGGCCGGCGCGACCTCGTGGTAGGCGGTGCGGTCCTCGCTGGTCCACGCGTTGTTCCAGCCGCCTTCGGCCTCCATCCACGCGTCGAACTGCTTCGTGGGGACGCGGCGCGTGCCCATGAACATGA
This sequence comes from Sorangium cellulosum So0157-2, assembly GCF_000418325.1. Taxonomy (GTDB): domain Bacteria; phylum Myxococcota_A; class Polyangia; order Polyangiales; family Polyangiaceae; genus Sorangium; species Sorangium cellulosum_D. The sequence goes on along the minus strand of NC_021658.1, from coordinate 3,466,695 downwards.
GGTGCTCGAACAGGTGCGCGAAGCCGGTGCGCCCCGGCTCCTCGAACCGCGAGCCGACCTTGACCATGAGGTTCAGGGCGACCATCGGCAGCGCGTGATCCTCGTGCAGGATCACGGTGAGGCCGTTCTCGAGGGCGTACTTGGTGAAGGGGACGTCGAGCTTGCGCGGGGGCGAGGCGGCGGTCGGCGCTCCCGGCGCGGGCTTCGGAGCGGCGGCCTCGGGCGGCGCGGCCGGGGCGGCCTTCGGCCCGGAGAGAGAGAAGGCGGCGGCCACGGCGGCCAGGATCGGCCCCGTGGAGCGCGGGAGCGGCGGGTGACGCGCGCGGGTCTGCATGGGCCCGAGGGTTGCGCCGGTCCCAGGCGGGACGCAAGCGGCCGGGAGCACCGAGGGCGAGATGCGGCCGGCGAGGGTGCCGTTGTCAAGTTGTCACGGAAAACGGACGCACGGCGGAAGCGGAAGGAAAGCGCGGCGCCGGCGCGGGACAGCCGGGCTCACGAAGGCGGGGCGCCGGCAGGGCTCGCGGGCGCTGCGGGCGGAGGCACCGCCCCCTGCCGGTTTTCGACCGGCTTGCTCCCCGCGGCCTTGCGGGCCTTCTCCCGCCGCGATGCAGCGCGGCGGCGCCGCTCGTAGGCGCTCGTGACCTCGCGGACGATCTCCGGATGGCGGCGGAAGACGTGCGCCGCCGTCTTCCGGATGGCGCCGACGCGCTCGAGCATGAGGTGCAGGAGCTGATTGCGGATCGTGGTCGCGGCGGCCGAGGTGGCGCGTTCGGGGATCGCCTCCAGCGTTCGTCGTTGCAGGTCTTCCGCGAGCTTCCGGGCCTCGGCGATGAGGCGGACGTCGAACTCCTCGTCGGCCTCGACCAGGCGGTCCTCGAGCGACTCCGCGAGCCCCGCGTAATCGCGGAGCGCCTGGGAGAGGGCGCTGGAGCGCTGGCCATCCTGCGCGTGGAACTCCTTGAGGCGCGCGAGCTGCGCGTCGGCGGGCTCGTCGACGTCATCGTCGAGCAGGAACTCGAGCGCCGACTCGAGCTCATCGACCAAGAACCGGGCGCGCTCTCCGAGGTCGGTCACTGCGGGGTCGATGATGAGGAGCAGCCGCGTCTGCGCCTCCTGCACGGCGTGGACGATGGAGAGCAGCTCCTCGCTGCTCGAAGCGGGCAGGCGGCTCTTGACGCGCTTGAGGCCCGGGCGCTCGCCGTCGGGCTCCCAGTACTTCTTCACGAACGCCGCGGCGGCGACCGCCTCGCGCACGGCGACGTCGTACGGCAGGCTCAGCGGGTTGTCGGTCCGCGCCTGCTCGGCGGCGGCCTTGACCCAGCGATCGTAATCCTTCCCCTTCTTTGCCATGACGATTCCTCGACCCCTCCTCCTGCGGTTCGCGGCCCTGCGGGCGCGGCGCGGAGCGGCAAAGATGAGCTCGCTCGAAGGGGTGTCCAGAGTCGACGCACGATCTGGACGCGCGTGGGAGGGCGCCGGAGGGGAGAGGTGGCGGTGGGATGTCCTGATGGCCGGGTGGCGTGTCCTGATGGCCGGGTGGCGTGTCCCGATGGCCGGGTGGCGTGTCCTGAATGGCCGGGTGGCGTGTCCTGGTGGCCGGGTGGCGTGTCCTGATGGTCACGCAGGGCGCGGCGGCCTCGCTCGTGGCCTCTCGTCTCATTTCCAAATCATCCGCGCCTCCTGCCCGGAATCCACAACGAGAGCACCTCGGGCGGCACAGGGCCGGTCGAGGGTCGAGGTGGAGCGCTGGGGCAGCCGGGCGCAGCGGCCTCTCTCGCTGCGTGCGCCCACGTGAAGATCGGTGGAATGGGTCAGTACGACATCGCCTTGCGGCACATCGCGCTGCGCTGCGGCGACGAGCTCGCTCGGGGTCTGACGCTCGCGTTTGCGGTCGACTCGGTCTCGTGGGTCGAGACGCAGCTGACCGCGCTGGAGCGCAGGATCGACCGGGTCCTCGAGCTCCGCGGCGGCGGTCAGCGACGGCTGGTGCAGCTGGAGTTCATCGTCGCGCCGGGCAATGACCTCGCGCTCCGCATGTTCGAGTACGCGGTCCTGCTCGTGCTCTCGCTCCGGGCCGCGGTCGACCCGGGCCGGGGCGACGGCGCCATTCCCCCGGTGGAGAGCGTGGCCGTCCTCCTCAGCGGGCGCGCGGCTCCGTGGCCGCTGGAGGGGCAGTTCCGCACGAACTGGCCCGAGAGCGAGCGCTTCTGCGGACAGAGCTTCCGCATCGAGGCTGTCTACCAGCGCAAGGTGGCCGAGCTGATGGCGCGACCGGGCGTGTTCTGGCTCGTCTTCACGCCTCTGGCCGTGGACGCAACGGAGGGCTCCATCCGGCAGGTGGTCGAGGAGATCCGCCGCCGCGAGCCTCGCGACGAGCAGCGCGCGGAGCTGTATGCCGTGATGCAGGTGCTGGCGGAGCTGGCCCCCTGGGGGCACACTTGGCACAAGGAGATCAGGATGCGAGTACAGGAGCTGGATCAGCAGTCGATCCTGGCGAGCGAAACCCTGCGGGAGGTGTTCGAGCAGGGTATCGAGAAGGGCATGGAGCAGGGCGTCGAGAAGGGTATCGAGAAGGGCCGCAGACAGGGTATCGAGGAGATGCTGCGGGGCGTGCTCGCGCGCCGGCTGCGCCGCGAGCTGAACGCCGCGGAGCAGGCCGCCGTGGCCAACAGGGCGAGCACGCTCGGCGATTCCCAGGCGGCTGCCGCCGTGTTCGAGCTGGACACCGAGGCCCTGCTGGCCTGGTTGCTCGGCCCCGACGCGGAGTGAGCGGGCGCCTCCGCGACCGGCGGCAGCTACTCCCGCGGCACCCAGCGCGACAGGACGACCCCCGGGATCGACGCCGCGAAGGCGATCGCGAAGAACGCCGTGAACCCCACGCCGGCGGCGAGGTAGCCGCTCACGCTGCCGGCGAACGTCGCCGAGACCGACATCAGCGCCGACCCGATCGCGAAGTGCGACGACTTGTACCCGTCCACGCAGCGCCGCATCAGGAACACCACGAGCACCGCCGTGCCGACCCCGGCGGCGAGCTGCTCCAGCGTGACGAGCGCGACGATCCACGGAAGCGCCGGCCTGAGCGACGCGAGCGCCACGTAGAGCAGGATCGCCAGGCTCTGCAGGAGCGCGATGGGGAAGATCGTGCGCGCGAGCCCCCACCGCTTGATGAGCACACCGCCGAGGGTCGAGCCGGCGATCGAGGCGACCGTGCCGACGCCGGCCACGTTGCCGCGCGCCGCCGTGTCGAGGCCGAGGTCCTTCAGCAGCGGCGACGACATCGCGAACATGAGCGCGTCCCCCGCCCGGTAGCAGAGGATGAACGCGAGGCTCGACGCGATCCGGGGCTGGCGCAGGAACGCACGGAACGGTTCGACGTACCGCCGCAGCCCGGCGGCTCCCGGCGCCGCCACCCCGGGCGCGGCCGCAGCTCCGGACGCCGCGGCAGCTCCGGACGCCGCCGGGGCGCCCGCCGCCGGGGCGCCGGGCGCGGGCGCCGCCGCCGGGCGCGGCAGCCCCGCCGCGTGCGCCCCCGCCAGCAGCGCGAGCGCGGCCGCCGCCACGGCGAACGACGCGCCGAAGGACGCCCAGCCCGCGAACGCGACAAGGAGCGCGCCCGCGAGCAGCGCCAGCCGGTACGCCCCGACCCGCAGCCCCGAGAACGCCGCCTGCGCGTCCTTGTCGAGCGCCTGCAGATAGAAGCCGTCGACCGCGATGTCGTGCGTCGCCGCCGCGACGGCGACCAGCCCGAACAGCGCCGCGACGAGCCCGAGCGCGCCGCTCTCCGCCGTCGCGGCGAGGCCGAGGAGGATCACCGCGAGCGCGATCTCGGCCCCCACGAGCCAGCGCCGCGCGCTGCCGTGGAGGTCGACCAGCGGGCTCCAGAGGAACTTGAGGTTCCACGGGAGCCCGTAGAGCGACACGAGGCCGATGATCTGGAGGCTCGCCCCCGCCGCCGTGAAGAACTCCCCCGCCACCTTGTGCGCGATCGCGTAGGGCAAGCCCTCGGCGAAGTAGGTCGACGAGATCCACAGACCCCGGCTCGCCGCCCGCTCCGCCGCCGCGCCGGGCGCCACCGCCGCGCCGGGCGCCGCCGCCGCGCCGGGCGCCCCGGCGGGGGCGCCGCGCCTCGCGACCTCTGCGCCCTGATCGGACGGCGCGGCGCGCGCCGGGGCAGCGGTCTCGACGGACTTGTGGGAAGTGACGGCAGCCTCCACGCCTTCTCCGCACCCTTACACGAAGCGCCCCGGGGCGGAGCAAGTTCCAGGGCGCTCGGGGGCGCAGACCACCGCGCAGCACCGTGCGCGCCGCGCGGAACCGCGCCGACGCCGACGCGAGGGAAGCAGCGGACTCCATTGCGAGCGACGCTGTGGTATCGGTCCGGCATCTGGTTTAACGGTGAACTGCATGCGACGGGCTCGCGCTCCCTCGGTGTCCCCCTGCCGTAACGGCCGCGACGCCGATCGTGGCGCCGCGCGTCCGGACGGCCGCGCGGCCGGCCCGGCGCGCACGGCCCTCGCGCCGACCTGCCCATCTCCGGTACTTCCGAGGGAGCGAGCGTGAACGAGTACACCCGGCGCGAGGAGGTCCGCGCCACCTTCATCGCCTCGGCCATCCTCGTCCTGTGCATCGCCGTGGCGGTCCTCCGCCTCGTGACCGTGGAGGGCAGGCTCGTCCCCGACCCGGCCGCGCGGCGGCAGGCCGAGGAGTCCGAGGCCCGCATCGCCCCCGCGCGCGCGTGCGCCCTCGCCGGCGAGAAGCTCATCGTCGAGATCGACCTGTTCAAGAAGGCCGCGAAATCCGCGCGCATGCCCGCCCCCGGCGAGGAGCCCCCGGCGCCGCCGCCGGTCACGAAGACGCGCGCGCAGCGCAACACGCCGCTGCCGAAGCCCAAGGAGCCGGACAAGCAGGGCGCCTGGGCCTCCGCCCAGCCGCTCTACAAGCAGGTCAAGACCCTCGCCGGCTGCCGCGAGGCGACCGAGGCGCTCCTCGGGGCGCGCGTCAGCGCGATCCCCGCCTGGGACGCCATCGTCAAGGCGGCCGCGATCACGCCGCCGGGCACCGCCGAGGCCGAGCAGTTCGAGGCGGCGAAGCAGCTGCTCTCGCTCCTCGCCGACATCCCCGCCGACAAGGTCGCGCAGGCCACCAAGGACGCCGAGGCCGCCTACAAGGCGAACGCCGAGCGCGACCGGGAGCGCGCGCTCACCGCGATGGTCCGCGAGCCGCTCCCCCAGGGCGTCTTCTCCCGGCGCGTGGCGGTGAGCGTCGGCGTGGGGCTGACCGTCTGCGCCCTGCTCATCAGCTACCTGGGCGTGCGCGCCGCCTCGATGCGCCGCCTCGCGACGCTGCTGCCGCTGCGCGACGCCGTCCGCAGCGGGCGCCCGGGCATGCAGGCCGCCGAGATCCTGAAGACCGCCGCCGCGCACAACAGCGGCGAGCCCGGCATCGTCATCGGCGCGGCCATCGGCGGGCTCTCCGCCGCGCTCCTCGCGCCGAAGGACGCCGACCTCTTCGTCGCGGGCGTCATGGCCGGCCTCCTCATCGGCCTCGGCGGGCAGTGGGCCTTCCGCCTCGCCCTCGGGGCGAGCCGCTGGCGCGCCCGCGCCACCGAGCTCGCCGAGGTCGAGAAGCCCGCCATCCCGATCGTGCTCGTCCTGAGCGGCGTGAAGCCCGGCCTCGAGCCGGAGTTCATCCAGTTCCTCCGCTCGCTGCCCCCCGCCGACGCCGCCGCGGCGGTCGAGAAGCTCGCCTCGCAGGCCGAGGAGCGCATCCTCGCCGCCGCCGACGCCGGCGCGGCGTTCCCCCAGGGGAAGCCGCCGCCGGGGTGACGCTCGCCCGAGCGGGGCGCCCCGCCCGCCGCCTGCGCCGCCGCCGGACGCCCGCGCGCCGTCGCGATGGACGGCGCCGCGGCGGCGCCCCTGCACCGATCGCTCGATCCGCACGCGGTTCCATGGAATGGAGGCCCACCCGACATGAAAACTCCTCTGCAGGCCCGCCGGCCCCCCGGGCGATGGGCGCTCGTCTCGCTGCTCGCCGCCACCTGGTGGCTCGCCGCGCCCCCTGCAGCGGCGCAGGACCCGGCCGCCGCGAACGCCGGCGCGCCCCCGGAGCCTCCGCCGGCCGCGCAGGCCGCCCCGCCGGCCGTCGCGGCCCAGGACGACGGCGCGCCCCAGGACGACGGCGCGCCCCAGGACGGCGCGCCCGCGGCGGACGGCGCCGGCGCCCCGCCCTCCGGCGGGGGCGGCGCGGCCCCGGAATCCGGCCCGCGCGCCGATCGCAGCCCGGCGCGGCGCGACCGGCCGGGAGCGACCAGCAGCCGTGCCACCCCCTCGAAGAAGCGCCGCGGCGACATCAACCCGTGCATGACGCCCGATCCGGGCTGGGGCGTCTACGACCGGTGGTCCCGCGCGCCCTCGATCGGGCAGATGATCATGCCCCACAAGGGCGGGGTCACGAAGCGCGGCGGCTTCGACGTCATCATCCACTTCCACGGCCACGAGGCGCTCCGGAAGGAGTTCGTGAAGACGGCCGACGGCGCCGTCCTCGTCGGCATCGACCTCGGCATCGGCTCGGGCGCGTACTCGAGCGCGTTCTCGGCGCCCTACGTCTTCGAGAACCTGCTCGACAGCATCGAGCGCGCGGTGGCGAAGAAGACCGGCAAGAAGAAGGTCTACATCCGGAAGCTCGGCCTCTCGGCCTGGAGCGCGGGCTACGGCGCCATCGAGCAGATCCTGCGCCAGCCCGCCGGCAAGCGGGTCGACGCGCTCGTGCTGCTCGACTCGCTGCACGCCGGGTACGCCGACGAGCACCAGCGCAAGCTCAAGGTCGCGCAGATCGAGCCGTTCATCGCGTTCGCGCGGCGCGCCGCGGCGGGCGAGGCGTTCATGTTCATGAGCCACTCCTCCATCCTGCCGCCCGGCTACGCGTCGACCGCGGAGACGGCGAGCTTCATCGTGCAGCAGCTGCGGGGCAAGCCGCGCGGCTCCTCCCGCCGCGACGTGCTCGGCCTCGACATGATCCGGCGCTTCGACCGCGGCGACTTCCACCTCCGCGGGTACACCGGCGACGACAAGCCGGACCACTGCGCCCACCTCGGCCTGATGGCGGACGTCATGCGGGTCCACCTCAAGCCGCGGTGGAAGACGCCGAGAGGCCGGCGCTAGATGGGCGGCATCGGCGTCATCATCAACCCCCGCTCGCGCCAGAACCAGAGCGATCCCCGCGCGGCCGTCCGGCTCGCGCGCGCGCTCGGCGACCACGGCGTCGTCCGCACCGCGCGCACCCGCGAGGACCTCGCCCGGATCGCGGAGGACTTCAGGAAGCTCTCCATCGACGTGCTCGGCATCTCCGGGGGCGACGGCACGAACCACGTCACCATCACCGGCTTCCTCGACGTCTACGAGGACGAGCCGCTGCCGCCGATCGCGTTCCTGCGCGGCGGGACGATGAACACCGTGGCGAACGCCGTCGGCGTCCCCCGCGGGCGCCCCGACGGCCTGCTCGCCGGGCTCATCGCCCGCTACACCGACCGCGGCCGGCACCCGCTGCGCTGGGTCGAGCGCCACGTGATGCACATCGGCGCCCACTACGGCTTCATCTTCGGCACCGGCTGCGTCCACGGGTTCATCGCCGAGTACAACCGCAGCGAGGAGCGGAACGCTGTCTGGGCCGCGAAGGTCCTCGCCCGCGCGAGCGCCGCCGTGCTCCTCAAGACCGACACCCAGGTCGCCGCGCGCTGGGAGGGCCGCGTCCACTTCGACGACGGCTCGGCCTTCCCGGACCGCGACTACCTCGCCGTCGCCGCCGGCACCGTCGACCAGATCGGCCTCGGGTTCCGCCCGTTCCACCGCTACGACGAGCGCCCCGAGAGCTTCCACATGCTGGGCATCCACACCTCCGCGCTCGGCTTCGTGCGGAAGCTGCGCGACATCTGGCGAGCGCAGCCGATGGGAGAGGCGCACACCTTCGAGAAGATCGCGCAGCGCGCGGTGCTCGAGGCGCGCTCCGGTGTGGTCCGCTACGTGTGCGATGGGGACGTGCACGAGCACGTCGGCCCGCTCACGGTGCGCATCGGCCCGCGGGTAAAAATCCTCGTGGAGCACAAGACCGGCCACCGCCCTGTCGCCAGCCGGCGCACATCGCACGAGGTGTGCGCCCGCGGCGCCCGCGGCGAGCGCGCGCGCCGCGCGCGTTGATCGAGCGCCCGTGCGCCGCGCGCGCGCTCGCCGCGCACGCACGGCCGCGCGAGACCATGGCTGTAGGAGGCCGGCAAAGTTAGAATACCCTCGCTCCATGTCGCCGCGCTCAACCTCCGCGCCCGCACCCTCGACGGGATCGACGCTGCGGGCTGATGGCGTGAGCCGTCCCTCGTCGTCGTCCGCGGCCTTCCCGCGCGGCAGCGCTCCCGACGCGGGCGACCCGGAGCTGCTCGATCCGGAGTCGCTCGATCCATCGCTCCTGTCGTCGCTCCGCCAGGTCGGCGCGCCGTCGCCCGGCCCGGCGCGGTCGACGCGGCGCATCTACCGCGAGGGCGACGTGATCGGCGGCAAGTACCGGCTGCGCTACGTCCTCGGCGAAGGCGGCATGGGGATGGTGTGGCTGGCCCACAACGACGTGCTGAACATCGACGTCGCGCTCAAGTTCATCCGGCGCGAGGTCACCTCGACCGAGGCGACGCTTCGCCTCCAGCAGGAGGCGCGCGCGGCGGCGCGCATCGATCACCCCTCGATCGTCCGGGTGCTCGACTTCGGGGAGTCCGATCACCGCGATCCGTACATCGTGATGGAGGTCCTCCGCGGCGAGCAGCTGGTCGAGGCGATCGAGCGCCGGAAGCGCTTCTCGCCCGCGGCCGCGCTCCGGATCCTGCTGCCGATCGCGAGCGCCCTCGCCGCGGCGCACGACCGCAGGATCGTCCACCGCGATCTCAAGCCCGAGAACATCTTCCTCGTGAAGAACGATCGCGGCGACGTCATCCCCAAGATCGTCGACTTCGGCATCGCCAAGGTGTGGAGCGAGACCGCGGGCGGCGACGTGACCAAGGCGGGCACGGTGCTCGGCAGCCCCGACTACATGTCGCCCGAGCAGGCCCGCGGCATCACCGACGTCGACGGGCAGACCGACGTCTGGGCGTTCTCGGTGGTGCTCTACGAGACGCTGACGGGGCAGCGGCCGTTCCTCGGCGGCAACTACCACGACCTCGTGGCCGCCATCCTCGTGAAGGATCCGGTGCCGATCACCGAGCTCGGCGTCGGCGACGCGGCGCTGTGGAGCATCATCGAGCGCGGGCTCGCGAAGGAGCGCGCCGGGCGGTGGCGGACCATGCGCGACATGGGCGTGGCGCTCGCGCGGTGGGCCACCGAGAACGGGGTCGAGGAGGACGTGACCGGGACGTCGCTCGCCGTGCACTGGCTGAGCGACGGCGGCCAGCGGCGCCTCTCGGAGCGGCCGGCCGCGCGCCCGCCGCGGAGCGGGCCGGACGTGGAGACGCTCGATCGCGAGGAGCGCGAGGAGATCGCGCTGCCGCCCTCGGGCCGGCGGCGCTCCGCCGTCCTCGCGCTGGCGGCGGTCGCGGCGGTCGTCGCCATCGGCCTCGCGCTGTTCACCCTGCGCGGCGTGACCGCGCGCGACGGCGGCGCCGACCCGCCCCCGGCCGCGACGTCCGCCGCGCCGCGCGATCTGCCCTCGCCCGCCGCCGCCGCCGCGCCGACGACGGCCGGGCAAGACGCCGGGAACCAGGCCCACCCCGCGCCGGCGCGCTCGGCCGGAGCGCCGGCGGCCGCCCGCGAGCCGCGCCGCGAGCCGACGGACGGCGGCGCCGGCCCCTCGGCGTCGCCCCGGAACGCGGGCGCCCGGCGGAGCGCCGCCCCGCGGACGACCTCGAAGACCCCTTCCGCCGCCCTGCCGGTCCCGGCTCGGCCGAACTTCTGAAGCCGCGATGCCGATGAACGTGAGGCCCGCTCGCGCAGCGCGACATCGCGAGCCCACGCTCGGCGCGCGGTGGCCGCTGCTGCTCGCCCTCGCCGTGCTCACCGGCGCCTGCTCGCTGCTCGCGGACAGCGCCCTCTCCGACAAGCCGTCCGAGGGCGGCGCCGGCGCGCCGAGCAGCACGTCGACCGGCGGCTGCGCGCCGGACTGCCCGGCGGACGCGTGCTGCGGCGGGGCGTGCGTCGACCTGAGCCAGGACCCAGGGCACTGCGGCGCCTGCGGCAACGCCTGCGGCGCCGGCGAGTCGTGCTGCGAGGGCGAGTGCACGAGCGTGCTGAACGATCCGTCGAACTGCGGCGCCTGCGGCGCGGCGTGCCTGAACACGCTCTGCGTGGGCGGCCACTGCTCGTCCGAGTGCGTCTTCGGCTTCGACAACTGCGACGGGAACATCGTCACGAACGGCTGCGAGGTCGATCTCACGAGCGATCCCGAGCGCTGCGGCGGCTGCTCCCTCCGCTGCCCCTCGGGGGCGATCTGCGACGCGGGGGAGTGCGCCTGCGCGCCGCCGCTCCTCGACTGCGACGCCCTCTCCGACACGGGGTGCGAGACCGACGGCTCGTCGAACCCGGCGCACTGCGGCGCCTGCGGCGTCACCTGCGGGCCGAACATGGAGTGCCAGGCGGGCGTGTGCGGGTGCCAGGCGGGGTACGCGGACTGCAACCTGTCGCCCGACGACGGCTGCGAGGCCTCGCTCGGCACGACCGAGAGCTGCAGGGCGTGCGGCGACGCCTGCTCGGACGGCATGGCCTGCGACCTGGTCGGCGGCTGCTCCTGCACCAACGGGCTCCTCGACTGCGACGGCCTGCCCGGCTGCGAGTCGATCGTCACCGACCCGGCGACCTGCGGCGCCTGCGGCGTGCAGTGCCCGGCGGACACGCCGCGCTGCGACGGCACGGCGTGCGTGGTCACCTGCGCCCCGGGCCTCACCGCGTGCGGCCTCTCGTGCGTCGACACGCAGACCAGCCCGCGCCACTGCGGCGCGTGCGACGTCGTCGCGGGGCCTCACCAGCACTGCGAGGCCGGCGCGCTGGCCTGCGACGCGGACTTCGCCGACTGCGACCCGAGCGCGCCGGGCTGCGAGTCCGACCTCGCGCGGGATCCGCAGCACTGCGGCGCGTGCGGCACCGCCTGCAAGCCGGGCGCCGCGTGCGTCGCCGGCGTGTGCGCGTGCGGCGGCTTCACGCCGCACGACTGCGGCGCAGACTGCCGCGCCTGCTGCTCGGACGCGGACTGCTCGGACGGCGACGGCTGCACCACCGACGTGTGCGAAGCCGGCGGCACGGCGTGCCGGAGCACGGGCTGCGCCGCCGGAGAGCAGTGCTGCAGCCTCGTCGCGTGCCGCCAGTGCTGCACCAGCGCCGACTGCAGCGGCGGCGAGATCTGCTCCGGCGGGGCCTGCATCCCGCCCTGCGGCTCCGGCCTCGTGGCGTGCGACGGGGCGTGCGTCAGCCTGGGCTCGGTCGAGCACTGCGGCGCGTGCGGCAACGCCTGCCTGAGCGGCCGCGAGTGCCGCGACGGCGAGTGCACGCCCCCGCGGGTCGCCATGGCGGCGGCCGGCGCGCCCATGCCGCGGCAGATGGCCGCGGCGGCCTGGATCGGGGACGCGCTCTTCGTGTGGGGCGGCCGCACGGCGAGCAGGGACGTGAACGACGGGGCGCTCTACGATCCGGCGCGCGACGCGTGGTCGCCGCTGGGCACCGCGGGCGCCCCCTCGGCCCGCGTGCTCGCCGGCGCGGCGTGGACGGGCTCCCGGGTGCTCGTGTGGGGCGGCGGCGCGTTCGGGAGCACGGCGGGCCTGGCCACCGGCGCCGCGTACGACCCGGCGGTGCGGACCTGGCGCGCGATGAGCACCACGGGCGCCCCCGCGGCGCGGCGGTCTCCGATCGCCGTGTGGACCGGAACGCGCCTCCTGATCTGGGGCGGCGCCGCGGGTGGCGCCCCGGTGGGCGGCGGCGCGCTCTACGATCCGGTCGCCGACGCGTGGTCGCCCGTGTCCAGCGTGGGCGCGGCGCCGGCGCGCGACGGCGTCGCGTGGGCGTGGTCGGGCGCGGAGCTCTACCTGTTCGGCGGGCGCGCCGGCGACGCGACCACGGGCGACGGGTACGCCTACAACCCCACGACGGACGCGTGGCGGGCGCTGCCCGGCGCGGGCGCGCCGAGCCCGCGGGCCGACGCGTTCGCGGTCTGGATGGGCGGCCGGCTGCTCGTCTGGGGCGGCGTGGACAAGGACGACCGCGACCTCGACGACGGCGCGATCTACGACCCGGCGGCCGGCACGTGGGCCGCCGTCGACGACAAGGACGCCCCCTCGCGGCGCAGCCGCAGCGAGCGGCGCACCGGCTGGACCGCGTGGACCGGCACGCGCGCGCTCATCGCGGGCGGGCGGAGCGATGCGATGTCCAAAAAGGACGGGAAGCTGTACGATCCCGCGGCGGGGTGGGGCGCGAGCTTGGCGGTGGCGAACAAGCAGCACAGCTACGGCGTGGGGGTCTGGACGGGGACCGAGCTCATCCTGTGGTCCGGGTTCGACGGGTTCTCGCTGCTCGCCGACGGGGAGCGGTTCAGGCCGTGACGCCGCGGCGGACGCGGGCCCTCGCGGGCCCCCTCGCGCTCTTCATCGCCGCGGCGGGGCTCCTCGCGGCGCCCGCGCCCGCCGCGGCGCAGAGCGCGGCCGACGTCGCGGTCGCGCGCGAGATCTTCATCGAGGGCTCCGAGTTCGCCAAGCAGGGCCGCTGGGAGGAGGCGCGGGAGCGGTACGAGCGCTCGCTCGCGATCAAGCGCGCGCCGATCACGCTCTACAGCCTCGGGGTGGCGCAGCAGCAGACCGGCCAGCTCGTCGAGGCGCTGGAGAGCTTCCGCGCGTTCCTCGTCGAGCCGTCCGCGCCGGCGACCAAGGAGTACGAGAAGCTCGCGCGGCAGGCGGTGCAGGAGCTCGAGCGCCACGTCGCCGGGCTCGATCTGAGGCTCTCCCCGGACGACGTCGCGGGCGTGGTGGTGAAGATCGACGGGATCGAGGTGCCCGCGGCGGCGCTCGATCGGCCTCGGCCGGTGAACCCGGGGAACCACGTGGTCACCGTGAGCGCGCCGGGCTACCGCGAGGCGCGGCGGAGCGTCGCCGCGGCGCCGGGGAGCCGCGTCGTCGTCATGCTGACCCTGGAGCGCGACGCCCCCGCGCCGGGCGCGTCCACCCCGGGCGCCTCCGCCGGGCCGCGGGCGCCGTCGGCGGGGGCGCTGCCGGGCGGCGCGCCGCCCCGCGCGGCGCCCGACGCGGCGACGGTCCGCGTCGTGCCGATCGTGCTGCTCGCCGGCGGCCTGACCACGGTCGCGGCCGGCGTGGCGATCGGCCTGCTCGGCGTCGCGAGCGCGTCGGACGCGCCGACGCGGGACGGGGACGCGGCCGACGCCGCGCGGGCCCAGGCGCTCGCGGGCGACATCGTCGCGGGCGCCGGCCTCCTCGCGGCGGGCGCCGGCGTGCTCGTGCTGGTCCTCGACCGCGGCCCGGCGGGCGCGCCGCGGAGGCAGGCCCCGCCGCGCGCCGCCGTCGGCCCGCTCCGCCTCACCGTGCGCTTCTGAGCGGCCCGCGGGGGCCGGTCGCTACGCCGCCGGCATCTCGCCGCGGTCGAGGGTCACCACCACGAACGCGCCGTAGTTCAGCACCGTGAGCGAGTCCTCGTCGAGGATGAGCACGCGGACGCACTGGGGCGGGGAGGGAGCGAGCAGGTCGGCGTAGGGGTCGAACGGCGCCTCGTCCGTGGGCGGCAGCGCGGCGTGCAGGAACGCGTGGAGCCGCGCCCGGTGGCCGAGGATGACGCTCGCGGCCGGCGGCTCCGCGCCGGCGGCCGCGGCGCTGCGGAAGAGCAGCCGGCGCGCCGCCGGGGACACGACGAGGATCGCCGCGTCGGTCACCTCGAGCTCGCTGCACGTGCACAGCTGCTCCACGCGATCGCTCACGGCGTCCTCCACCGTCTGGAACAGCCGCAGCCGCCGCCGCTGTCCCTCGGTGAGCCCCGGCTCCTCGAGGTAGGCTTCGAGGCTGCACCCGTGCATGTTCCGCCCGCCCCCGTAGCTCATGCCGCCCGTCGTGGCGCAGTCTGCTCGCCCGCCTCTGCCAGCCGGGTCGGACAGCCGCCACGCCTCCCCGCACGGGCGTTCATGCACGGGATTAGCCAACGCCCCTGCGCCGCCCCGGGGCGCGGCGCGGTCGCCATGCTCTCCAGGCCCCGGCGCAGCGGCGCGCGCGCCCGCGCGGCGGGCGGCTACTGCGCTGCGGGCGGCGCGATCTTCGCCGTGAGCTCGACCTGGGCGACGCTGCGCTGCTGGGCGGCCTGCTGGCCGCTGGCGCCGGGGGGCACGAGCAGCGCCTGGAGCCGCTGCGAGGCGTCGGCCGTGCCCGGCGCGTAGCTCGACGGCGACCAGGTGAGCGTGCCCTTGCCGGCGGAGTCGAGCCGGTCGATGGTCAGCGTGACGTCGCCGTTCGGGCCCGGCAGCTTGAGGTCGGCGCCCTCCGCGTACTGGCGCGTGTCCACGCTGAGCGAGACGACATCCCCCTCCACCTTCTCGATCTTGAAGACGCGGTAGCGCAGCACCGGCAGCTGCGCGCCCGACACCACGGCGCGGTCGGTGACCATCCAGTAGGCCCCCGCGCCGACGGGCTTGTCCGGCAGCGGCGGCGTGAGGAGCGTGAGGGCCTCCCCGAGGGCGGCGAGCAGCGGCTGGAGCCCGGGGTCGGCGTCCTTGGCGAGCTCGGGCTTCTGGTTGCTGACCACGTTCGCCGGCGAGAGATCGTAGCGCAGGGCGCTCCCCTTCAGCTTCGCCAGCGCGTCGGCGAGCTCCTTCGGCGGGCCGCCGATGGACATGGACGCGAGCGTCGCCGACGTGATCTTCGCGGTCACGGTCGTCGGCGCCGCGGGCGCGGGCGCGCCCTCCTTGGGCTTGTCCGCCGGCTTGTCGGCCTTGATGCTCAGGCCGAGCTCGAGGTTCGGCAACCCCTGCGGCCCGCCCATGCGCAGCCCGAGCGTCATGGCGACCTTCTGCTCGGATTTCGGATCGACCTTCGCGGCGAGCTGGGCGCGCGGCTCGCTGCCGGCGTCGATGACCTCGATCTTGTAGGGCACGTCCTTCGGGAGCGCGGCGGCCGCCGCCTGCGGCGAGAACACGCCGTTCTCCGGCGGGGCGTCCTTCGCGCCGCCCGGCGCCGGCCGGCTCTCGGGGCCGCCCGACGCCGCCGCCGCGAGCTCCGCGCCGAGCTTGCCGCCGACCACCGGGAGCGCCGGGCCGGCGTCGAGCGCGCCCGCGTCGACGGCGACCTGCGCCTTGCTCTTGTCCCCGTCGCAGCCCGCGAGCCCCGAGAGGGCGACCGCCGCGAGCATCGAAGCCATAACCCCGCGCCACCGAGTGTGCATGAGGGCGGGGTGTAGCCAAAACCCGCGCCGCGTTCCAGCGCGCTCTTGCGCCGGCCGGGGAGCCGCGGCGGCGGTCAGGCCCGCCGCGCGGTCTTGAGCCCGCCGATGAGCTCCAGGAGCTCGAGGGGCCGGAACGGCTTCGCGTAGTAGGCGGTCGCGCCGAGCGCCTCGGCGCGGGCGCGCGCCTCGCGGTCGTCGAGGGCGCTGATCACGACGATCGGCAGGCCGGCCGTCGCCGGGTCCGCGCGGAGGCGCGCGCAGACCTCGAAGCCGTCCATGCTGCCGGGGAGCATCAGATCGAGCAGGAGGACATCGAAGGGCTCGGTCAAGGCGCGCTCCACCGCCTCGGGGCCGGTGCCGACGCCGATGACCTCATGGCCGCTCGCGCCGACCAGCGCCTCGATCATGCGCCGGATCGCGTCCTGATCTTCACAGAGAAGGATACGCATGGTCGCGAGCTCACGGAGCCTCGCACCGGCGCCGTCGCGCGGTCAAGCGGGAACGCGCCGCCCCGGTCCGCTCGCGGCCGGGCTGGCGGCCTCGGGGCTCCCCCCCCCGGCGTCCGCTGCGCGTCGGCCACCCCTTCCGAGATCGCTGGCGCGCGGAAGCTAGTACCGCGGGTCAGAACTCCCGCCAGGGATCTGCCTCGCGAGCGATAGAGAAATAAACGCAAAGGCGCAAAGACGCAAAGGCGCAAAACTACAAATCTTTTTTGCGTCTTTGCGTCTTTGCGCCTTTGCGTTGAACTCTCGCTCCGGCTCCCTGGCCGGACTTCTGGCGGGCGGAACTAGGCGCGGCGAGGGCGATCGCGGAGGCGCGCGGCGCTCGCCGGCGGGCGCAGCGCGAGCTCGATGCCCACGCGCGCCCCGCCGCCCTCGCGGCGCTCGGCGAAGGCGCGCCCCCCGTGCGCCTCGGCGATGCGCTTGCACAGCGCGAGGCCCAGGCCGAGCGAGCCGCGCTCGGCGCCGCTCTCCCCGCCCTGCGCCCGCTCGCGCCGGAAGAACGGCTCGAAGATGCGCGTCTCCTCCCCGTCCGCGAACCCGGGCCCGCGATCCTCGACCTCGAAGACGACACGGCTCGGCCCGCCGGGGCGGACGCGCAGCCGCTCGGCCCCGCCCGCGTGCGCGCGCGCGTTCTCGATCAGGTTGGCGAGCGCGCGCGCCAGCAGCGTCGCGTCCGCCTCGAACGCCGGCGTCCCCTCGGCGACCTCCAGCAGCGTCGGGTCGAGCCCGGCGCGCTCCAGCGCGCGGATCGCGGCCTCGGCCGGATCGAGGCGCGTCAGGGTGAGCGCGGCGAAGTCGATGCGCGAGCTCGCCAGGAGGTCGCCGACGAGCGCGTCGATCTCCATGACCTCGCGATCGAGGTCGTCGAACACGGTCGCGCTGGCCCCGCCGCCCCCGCGGGCCATCTCGGTGAGCAGGCGGATCCGGGCGAGCGGCGTGCGGAGCTCGTGCGACACGGCGGCGAGGAGCTCTCGCTGGTCGGCGACCTGGCGCTCGATGCGCGCGGCCATGTCGTTGACCGCCTCGGCGACCACGCCGACCTCGCCGTGGCCGTGGCGATCGAGCCGGACCCGGCTCGACAGCTTGCCGGCGCCGATCTCGTGGACGACGTGGGCCAGGTCGACGAGCGGGCGCGCGAGGCGGCGCGAGATGAGGCCCGAGGCCGCCCACAGGACGGCGGCCACGGCGAACAGCGGCAGGGCGAGGCGGAGGGACGCGCCGGACCGGCCGCGCCCGGGGCAGAGGAGCACGGTGCCGAGCGAGCCGCCGTCGCCGGGGACCGGCGCGACCAGGGGCTGCACCCGGCAGGGCTGGCCGTACCGCGCGAGCCGCCGCCCCTTCGCGTCGAGGAGGTCCAGGTCGGTGTCGAACTCCTCCGCGATCACGCGGGCGAGGGCGTCGCGGGCCACGGGATCGCCCCAGACCCGCTGGAACTGGAGGCCCACGAAGGACTGGGCGCGGGCGTGCTCGTGCCGCCAGCCGGAGTTGCCGACGCGGTCGATGGCGCCGACCGTCGCGATCGCCGCGAACGCGGTGATCAGGATGGTCGCGCCGAACCACATGAAGATCCGGCGGTGCAGCCGGGCGCTGAGGAAGCGGTTGATCGAGACCTTCCGCCCGTTCTCGAACAGCCACGAGCGGCAGCGCATCACGCGCGGTCCTTGGCGAGCACGTAGCCGACCCCGCGCACGGTCTTGATGAGCTTCGGCGACCTCGGGTCGTCGGCGAGCTTCTGCCGCAGGTGCGAGATGTGCACGTCGACGGTCCGCCCGCCGACGTTGACGTCGCCGCGGCCGGCCTCCTCGAGGAGCGCCTCGCGGGCGACGACGCGGCCGGCGCGCCGCGCGAGGGCGACGAGGATGTCGAACTCGATGCCGGTGAGCTCCGCGGGCTTGCCCGCGACGGTGACCACGCGGCCGGGCACGTCGATGGCGATGTCGCCGGCCACGATCCGCTCGCCGGCGGCGTCGGGCGTGGCGCGCCGGAGCACGGCGCGGAGGCGCGCGAGCAGCTCGCGCGGGCTGAACGGCTTGGCGATGTAGTCGTCGGCGCCGATCTCGAGGCCGACCACGCGATCGGCCTCGTCGCCGCGGGCGGTGAGCATGAGGATCGGCATCGAGCTCTTCTGCCGGATGCGGCGCACGACCTCGATGCCGTCCATGCCGGGCATCATCACGTCGAGCAGGACGGCGTCGAAGGTGCCCGCGGCGAGCGCCGCGAGGCCTCGCGCGCCGTCGCACGCGACCGTGACCGTGAAGCCGTTCTGCTCGAGGTAGCTCGCGAGCAGGGCGTGGAGCCTGGAGTCGTCGTCGATGAGCAGGAGCCGCAGCGCCATGGAGGGACCCGAAGGGAAGGGGCGGCAGCGCGCGGCGGCCGCCTCTGTCGTGTATAGCTCAGCGGCCGGGGGCGGTGTCGGTCTCCGGCGCCGCGGGGCGCGCGGGCGCGGCGCTCCGCCACGAGGAGCGCTCGGCCTCCCGCGCGGCGTCCACGCAGAGGGACGCGACGTGGCGCTGGAAGGCGTCGCGGCGGGCCTCGGCCCGGCAGCGCAGCGCCGAGAAGCCGGAGGCGTAGCCGAAGACGGTGCCGAGGACGAGCAGCGTGATCGTGATCTGGCGTCGCATCATGGTCTTCGTTGCCTCCTTCACGCCCACTCGCCGTGCGTCCTGTAGGGATCGGCGCGGTGGCCGCGCCGCCCGGCCCTGCCGGACCACAGATCGCGGAACGCGGCCGGCCCGATCTCGATGAGGTCCGCGAGCTGCTCGCGCTGGCGGTCCTCGAGCACGGCGTGGACCTCGCCGAGCGCGCCGACCGCGGCCTTGCGCAGCGACTCGATGGCGGTGTCGTGCCGCGCGAAGAGCTCGCCGAGGCGCGTCTCGTCGAAGCTCGGGCTCCGCATGGCGGCCGCGACGTCCGCGCGCGTGCTGCGGATCTCGCTCCGGTGCGCGTCGGCGGCGGCGCGGAGCTCGTCGACGGCCGCGACGATGGCCTTCTCCTGCGACGGCGTGGTGCCGAGCCGGTCGAAGAGGAACGACAGGAAGAAGCGACGGCGGAAGCCGAAGCCGCCGAAGCCGCGCCGGCCGAAGGGGCGCTGCCCCGCGCCCCAGTGCCCGCCGCAATCGTACCGGCCGGCGCGCTTCAGGGTCATGATCAGGCCGATCAGGCAGGCCGTTCCAACGATGAATCCCAACATGATGAGCACCCTCCGTGAGCGTCTCCGCTGTCGATCCGTGCACGGGGCATGTCCGCGCGGCGCCCGGCTCGTCCGGACGCGCGCGCGGCCCCGGTCGCAGTCGGCCGGAGCCGCGCTCGCGCGGCCCCGGGCTGCGAGGCTGGAGCCGCAGACGCGCGGCCCCGAGCCACGACGAAGCTGCGCAGGGCGTGTGAAGGATGTGCAGGCGCGCTCGTGAAGAAAGATGAAGGCGGCCGCGCGCGCCGCGGCGATCTGTGCTGGGCGATACGGCGCGCCGCGCTGCGGTCAGGCGCCGCGCTGCGGCAGGCGCCGCGCTGGGTCAGGCGCCGCGCTGCGGTGAGGCGGCCCTACTTCGCCGGCTCCACCTCGCCGAGGTCGTCCAGCTCGTCCACCTCGGCCTTGGCCTTCTCGTCGCTCGAGACCGCCCACGGGTTGGTGCGCTCGCTGTCGGGGGCCGCGCCGTCGCCTTCGTCGGCGTCCTCCGCTTCGAGATCGTCGAGCGACTCGACCCCGGCCGGCGAGGCGCTCGGCGCGGGCGGCGTCGACGCGCGCGGCGCGGGCGGCGCGGGCGGCGTCGACGCGCGCGGCGCAGGCGGCGTCGACGCGCGCGGCGCAGGCGGCGCGGGCGGCGTCGACGCGCGCGCCGACGAGACGCCGGGGTCGCTCGGGAGCCTGCTGCGCGGCGGCTCGGCCACCTGCGACGAGACGGACGCCGCCGCGGCGCCGCCGGCCGACGGCGGCCTCGTCACGATCGCGCTCGGCGGCGTGATGCCTCCGGCCGGCCTCGAGCCCGCAGGAGCGCCGGCCGGCGGGCTGCTCACCGAGGGCGGGAGCCCCGCCGGCGGCGAGCTCGCCGCCCCGGAGGAGGCCCCGCCCGGAGCGGCGGCCGCTGCGGGCTTGCCGGGATCCGGCGCGCCGCCGGACGACACCGAGGCGGGCGCCGCCGGCGAAGAGGCGGGCGCGTTGCCGGACGACGCGGGGGCGGACGCCGCGGCCGCCGAACCGGGCGCGCCGGCCGGCGACACCGGCGCGGGCGCCGCGGGCTTCGACGCGGGCGCACCGCCCGGCGAGACCGGCGCGGACGCCGCCGGGGTCGACGCGGGAGCGCCGGCGGCCGGCGCGGACGGCGCGGGCGCGCCGCCGGGCGGCGCGGCGGCCGGCGCGCCGCTGCGGACCGACGACACCTCGGCCAGCGCCGCCTTCGGCGCGTCCGCCTTCGGCGCGGCGGCGCGCGCCGCGTCGAAGCGCATCGCCTTCTGCGCGAGCTGCACCACGGGGAGGATCTCGCGCGGCGGGATGTTCGCGGCGATCACGTCCGGCCCGGCGATCGCGAGCTCGCCGTCGGCGTGGAACGGCACGCCCGGGCGCTCGCGCTCCTGCTTGAGCCGCGCGTTGTCGATGGCGACGCGGACCTCGAGCGGGATCCGGGTCTGCCACAGCCGGCCGTCGATCGCCGTGCGCACGTCCCACGGCGTGAGGATCGGCGTCCTGCCGATGCCCTCGAACGGGCTCCGGTCCGCGAGCAGCGCCTTGAGCAGCCAGGCGACGATCTCCTGGTGCTGCGGCGTGTCCTGATCCCACGGCATCGACTCGCGGAAGAACTGCCAGTAGCCCCCGGCCGGGCCGTACACGGCGAGATCGCGCGGATCGAACGCGGCCTCGAACGCGCGCGGGGTGATGTCGCCCTCGTCGATGACGGAGTCGATGAGCGCGCCCTGGAAGTCCGGCGTCTTGCGGCGGGCCGCCCGCGGCGAGAGGCCCGTGAGCGAGGTCGTGATCTGCTGGCGAACGTCGCTCCGCTCGCGGAACCAGTCCATCCGCTCGACCGCGCCGAACCGCTCGCGCAGCTTGACCGGCGTCCACCACGGCAGATCGAGCTCGCGCAGCCGCGCGATCAGCTCTGCCACGAGCTGCAGCGCAGGCTCGCTCGCGAGGTGTACGCGCGCTTCTCTCCTCAGCGTCTCGTCGTCCTTGCTATCGGGATCCCGGTGCTGCAGCGATCGCTCCGCCATCGTTCCTCCGTGTTCCCCCGGCCGCTCCGCTGAATACCAGAACCGGATCCGCGCCGGCAGCCCGCGCGCGCGGCGACGGAGCGCGCGCAAGCCCGGCGGGAACCGAGCCTCGACGCGCGCGCGGCGCGCGTCTCCCGCGGACCGCCAGGATGTCGTTCTGCAACCACGCGCGAACGCGGGGCGGCGGCGCGCCGATCGAGCGCGGCCCGCGGCGCGTCACCGCGCGGCGCGTCGTGTCGGCGTCGAGGAGGAAGCGCCGGGGCGAGGAGGGAGGGCGCCGGGCGCCTCGCCGCGCTCGGCCGGCCTCGACGAGCAGCGCGGCGGGCCGCGGCCGACCTTCGAACGCGACCCCTCCGCGTGGCCGCGGCCAGCGCCCGGGATCACCCGGCCGCGGCGCGCGCCGCCTTGGGCCTCGGCGCCGGGTCGATCCGGGCTTAGGCTCTCGCGGCCATGCAGGAGAACGCGGGAGAGGTGGCGCGCGAGCGCGCCGCGCGTGGGCCCGATCGGCTGGACCGCCCCGGGCGCGGGCTCTCGCCCTGGGCGCGCCGCGTCGCGTGGTCCGCCACGGAGGCGATGCTCTGCGACGAGGACGAGCGCGGCGGGCTCGCCCCGCCGGGCGCCGAGGTGTGCGAGCGCGCGGTCGCGGCGCTGGATCTCTCGCTCGGGCAGGCCAGCCCCGAGACCCGGCGCGGGTTCGCGCTGCTGGCCGCATGCCTCGAGCTGCTGCCGCCCTTCGTGATCGGCGCCTTCAGCCGGATGAGCCGGCTCCCGCTGGGCCGGCGGCTCGCCTACCTCGAGGCGCTGGAGTCGAGCCGCTCCGGGCTCCTCGCGATGCTGCTCGTCGCCTTCAAGGTGCCGATGTGCATCCCCGCCTTCGAGGAGGGCGCGGAGCTCGCGCTGACGGGCCTCGATCGCGAGAGCACCGCGGCGCGGCGCCGCCTGCCCGCGCTCCGCCCGGCCGCGGGCGCTCCGGCCGCGGGCGCTCCCGCCGCGGGCGCTCCGGCCGCGGGCGCTCCCGCCGCGCCCCGCGCCGACGCGGGCGAGCCTCCGCGCGCGGCGCCCGCCGCCCGGGGCGCCGCGTGAGCGGCGCCATCGCGTCGGGCGAGCCGATCGTCCGCGGGCGCGATCTGCCGGCGGGGTTCGACGAGGCGTGCGACGTCGCCGTGGTCGGCTCGGGCGCCGGCGGCGCGGTCGTGGCGGCGCTGCTCGCCGAGGCGGGGCGCCGCGTGATCGTGCTCGAGGAGGGCCCCTACTACCGCCCCGACGACTACCAGCGCTGGAAGCCCAGCGAGTCGCTGCGGCGGCTGTTCCGCGAGGGCGGCATGGTGACGGCGTTCGGCGTGGGCGAGACGCCGATCATCTCCCTCACGCTCGGGCGCGCGGTCGGCGGCTCGTCGGTGGTGACCGGCGGGGTCTGCTTCCGCATCCCGGGCAGCGTCCACGCGCGGTGGGTGCGCGACCTCGGCCTCGACGAGCTCTCGGAGCGGGCGCTCGAGGCGGCGTACGAGAGCGTCGAGGAGCGGCTCCACGTCCGCGAGGTCCCGGAGGCCATGCGCTCCGCGTCGACCGCGCGGTTCGTCGAGGGGGCGCGGCGGCTCGGCATCCCGATGCGCCCGCTCCGCCGCAACACCGGCGACGCGTGCGAGGGGAACGGGCGGTGCAACTTCACCTGCCCCGCCGGGGCGAAGCGCTCGGTCGACGTCGCCTACCTGCCGTCGGCCACGGCGCGCGGCGCGCGCGTCGTCGCCGACGCGCTCGTCGAGCGGATCACCGTGCGGCGCGGGCGCGCGGCCGGCGTCGAGGGGACGCTGCTCGGCGGAGAGCCCGGCGCCCCGCCGCGCCGCTTCCGCGTGCGCGCGAAGGTCGTGGTGGCCGCGTGCGGCACGCTGCACTCGCCGCTGCTCCTCCGCACGGCCGGCGCCTTCAAGGCGAGCGGCGCGCTCGGCAACGACGTGACGCTGCACCCCGCGGTGCGCGTGGTCGCGCGGTTCGACGACGCGCTGAACGGCTGGGACGGCGCGCTCCAGAGCGTCTACTCCGACCACTTCGACGCCGAGGGGATCAAGCTCGTCGGCGTCTACTCGGCGGTGAACGTGCTCGCGGCCGGGCTCCCGGGCGTCGGGCCCGCGCTGCGGCGGCGGGTCCGCGCGCTGCCGCGCAGCGCGGTCTTCGGCGCCATGATCCACGACGAGGGCGGCGGCCGCGTCCGCCCCGGCTTCGGCCGCGAGCCGCTCGTCTCGTACGCGATGGCGCCGCGGGATCTCGCGCGGCTGCGCCGCTCGATCACCCTGCTCAGCGAGATGGCGATCGCCGCCGGCGCGCGCGAGGTCTACACCGCGATGATCGGCGCCCCGCCGATCACGTCGATGGACGCCGCGCTCGCGGCCGAGCGCGCCCCCGTCGACGCGCGCCGCATCGAGTGCATGGCGTTCCACCCGCTCGGGAGCGCGCGGGTCGCGAACGATCCGCGGCGCGGGATCGTCGATCAGAGCGGCGAGTGCTTCGAGCTGCCGGGGCTCTTCGTGGCCGACGGCTCCATCCTCCCTACGAGCATCGGCGTGAACTCGCAGGTGCCGATCATGGCGATGGCGACGCGCATCGCGTGGCGGATGGCCGAGCGGTTCCCGCGGCTCGCGGCGGAGGGCCCCGCGTAGGGTCGAGGGGGCGCGGTGCTAGCATGTCGGCCGGGCCGACAGCCGAGGTTTTCAGGAGGCAAGCGATGATCGATCTCCGCTCCGACACGGTGACCCGACCGACCGCGGCCATGCGCGCGGCGATGGCGGCGGCCGAGGTCGGCGACGACGTGTACCGGGAGGACCCCACCGTGCGCAGGCTCGAGGAGCGCGCCGCGGAGCTCACCGGCAAGGAGGCCGCGCTGTTCGTGCCCAGCGGGACGATGGGCAACCAGATCGCGCTGCTCTGCCACACGCAGCGCGGCGACGAGGTGATCGCGGGCGAGGGCGCGCACTGCGCGTTCTACGAGAGCGGCGCCGGGGCCGCGTGGAGCGGCGTGCAGTTCGCCTTCGCCGGGCGCGGCGGCCTGTTCACGGCGGCGGACGTCGAGGACGCGATCAAGCCGCCGCAGTACACCCAGCCGCGCACGCGCGTCGTCGCGATCGAGAACACCCACAACCGCGCCGGCGGGCGCGTCTTCCCGCAGGACGACGTGCTCGCCATCGCGGAGGTCGCGCGCGCGCACGGCCTCGCGCTCCACCTCGACGGCGCGCGCGTCTGGAACGCGGCGGTCGCCTCGGGCCGGACGGTCGCCGAGCTCGCGGCGCCGTTCGACACGGTGAGCGTCTGCTTCTCGAAGGGGCTCGGCGCCCCGGTCGGCTCCGCGCTGTGCGGCGGCGCCGACGCGATCCGCGCCGCGCTGCGCTTCCGGAAGATGCTCGGCGGCGGCATGCGGCAGGCGGGCGTGCTCGCCGCCGCCGCCCTGTACGCGCTCGCGCACCACCAGGGCCGCATCGCCGAGGACCACGAGGCCGCGCGCGCCATCGCGCGGGCGATGCGCGACGCCGCGCGCCGCGCCGCCCGGCCGGGCGCGACCGCACAGCCGGCGACGATCGAGGAGCCCGAGACGAACATCCTCTACGTCGACACGCCCGGGATCCCGGCCGAGCGGCTCGTCGACGCCGCGCGGCGGCGCGGCGTGCTGATCGGGGCGACCGGCAAGTGCACCGTCCGCGCCGTGACCCACCTCGACGTCGCGCCCGAGCAGGTCGCGCCCGCGGCGCGCGCCCTCGCCGAGGCGCTCGACGAGGTGCTGTCGGCGCCGCGCGATCGCGGCCACGAGGGCGCGCGCGCATGAGCCGCCGCGCCGCCGCCTCGGCGCTCGCCCTCGCGATCGCCGCGCTGCTCGGCCCCGCGTGCGCGCCGGCGCGCGGCGACGCCTACGTCGCCGCGATGGCCGCCGGCGAGCGCGCTTACCACGCGGGGCGCTACCGCGAGGCGGCCCGCTCGTTCGACGGCGCCGCGTCGCGCGCGCTGCGCGTGAAGGACCGCGACGAGGCGCGCCTCCTGCAAGCGCGCTCGTTCGAGCGCGCCGAGGCCTGGGCCGAGGCGCGCGCGTCGTACGAGCGGCTGCTCGCCGACTCGCCGCGCGGGCCGCGCTCGGTGCGCGCGGAGTTCGAGCTCGCCGATATCGAGATCGAGCACGGCGACGCCGACGCGGGCTATGCGATGCTCCTCGCGGCGACGCGGCGGAACCCGTCGCACGGGCTCGCGCGCAACGCGCTGAAGCGGCTCCTCCGGCGCGAGGAGGAGCGCGCCGGCGCGGGCGGCGCGCTCGCGTGGCTGCGGCAGCACGTCCCGGCGTTCCGCGGGACGGAGCTCGATCAGGACGTCGCCTACCACACGGGGCTGCTCCTCGAGCAGAGCGGCGATCGCGAGGGCGCGCTGCGCGCGCTCGTCGCCGCCGCGCGCGCGCACCCCTACCCCGCCGGCAGCCTGACCGACGACGCGCTGTTCCGCGCGGCAGAGCTCGCCGCCGCCCTCGGGCGCCCCGAGGAGGCCATCGGCTACCTGAGGGAGCTGCTCGCGCCGCGCGAGTCCGCCGCGACCGGCAGCTACGACCGCGCGCGGTTCGACGACGCGCAGCTGGAGATCGCGCGCCTCTACCGCGACGCGCTCGGCGATCGCGCGGCCGCGCGCCGCGAGCTGCGCAAGCTCTACACGAACCACCCCGCGTCCATCCTGCGCGACGACGCGCTCTGGGCCGAGGCGAAGCTGTGGCGCGAGGACGGCCGGACCCAGGAGGCGTGCGCGACCGCGGCGCTCATCACCCGGGAGCTCCCCGAGTCGCGCTACGCGCGCTGCGCGCACGCGATCTGCCCGTCGCTCCCGGCGCCGCAGCGCCCGTGCGCGGACTACATCGTGCGCGAGCTCGACGGCGGAAAGGAAGGCGACAAGGATCGCTGACGCGGGGCGCCGCACGGCGCATCGCCGTGGCGGCGACCGGCCGTGGCGGCGGCCGGCCGTGGCGACGGACCGCCCTTTCGGCGGCCCGCCCGCGATCAGTCGTCCTCGTCGTCCTCGGCCTCGAGCTCCGCGTCGTCGTCGCCCTCGTCGTCGTCATCGTCGCCGAGGTCGTCGTCCTCAGCCTCGTCGAGGTCGTCGTCGTCCTCGCGCGGCTCGTACTTCAGGTCGATGCCGATGTCGCCGAGCTGCGTCTCGAGGAGCTCGAAGAGCTCGTCTACGTCGTCGCCCCCCCACTCGTCGAGCACGTCGGTCAAGAACTCAAAAAAATCACCGCTGTCCAGACGACGCTCGATCTCTTCGACCTGCTCTTCCGAGAACGCTTCGAGGACGTCCTCGCGCAGCGCCTCGGTGTCGCCTTCCTCAACGGCATCCGCCGCAGAGAGGCGGATCTGCTTTACGGCACGCTTGTCGAGGTGAATCTCCATGAAGGTGGCTTCGTTTAGGCGACCCTCGCAGCTGCCGTCAAGCGGCGTATGGAGTCGAGCTTCACGAGACCGCCCGCCTCCCCCTCCCGTCCCCTCTTTTCCTGGCGGCGCGGCGGGGGACTGACAGCCGCCCCCGGGCCCCGGCGCCCGCGCGTGGACGGGCGTTGCCGGCGGCAGATCTCTCGCGTATCTCAAGCAACTCGTGCGTTTACGACCTCCGCCCGGCGCGCTCCCGGCCGCGACTTTCGCGGCGAGCGCGCTGCTGTCCTTGACAGCGCCTGCCGCGCCGCCGGAGGGCAAGGCCGAGGGCGACCTCCCCGCCGCCGCGCCCGACGCTCGCGCAGGCGCCCGGACAGGCGAGGCCGCGCGCGACGGGAGCGACGGCGCGCTCGCCGCGCCCGAACGCGACGCGCAGGCGAGCGACGCCGCCGCCGCGCGGCCGCCGCCTCCTCCCGTCAAGCCGCGCGTCGAGCTCGCCGCGCGGCCGCCGCCGCTGCACGTCGAGTACGCGCAGTACGGCGTCGCCCTCGTGGCGGAGATCAGCCTCGACCCCGGCGCCGTCTGCCCGAGATCGGGGCCGCTGTACTCGTGCATCCTGGGCAGCGGCGGCGGGCTCGCGATCCGCGGCGGCTACCGATCGCCGGGCCCCTGGTACTTCGGCGGCGCGTACCAGTTCACGAAGATGGACTCGAGCAACCTCTACCGGCTCGGAATCTTCCAGCAGCTGCGCGCCGAGATGAGGTACATGCCGGACATCGGCTACCGAGCGGCCCCGTATTTTTCCGCCGGCATCGGCGGCGTCGTCTACGGCAACGAGTGGGGCGTCGAGACGGGCGGCGCGCTCATCTTCGGCGGCGTCGGCGTCGAGCTGGAGGTGTCGCGCCGCGCGGTGCTCGGGGTCAGCTGCGTCTACCGGCCGGTGCTGATCGCGGGCTGGAAGGACACGGCCAACTACGAGCGGGGCACCGGCATCGCGCAGTTCGTGGGCTTCGAGCTCCTGCTCGAGGTGCGGACCGAGCTCGGTCGGCGCTGAGCGGCTCCCCCTTCCCGCGCGAGAGAACGCACCGTCCACTTGACTCGACCGTCGCTCCGCGGTCCCCTCGGCAGCGTGATCTGCGATGTGTGCGGTCGCGACAACGCTGCCGATCTGACGTTCTGTCAGGATTGCGGCCGACGGCTCAAGGCGCGCGAGGCGCGCGTCGCCCCGCCGACGCCGCCGAGCGGCCTGCCCCAGGTGTCGCTCCCGGCGCTGCCTTCGCCCGCGCAGGCCGACGCGCCGCCCGCGAACGACGCCCGCGGGGCCGCCCGGGCGCCGGGGGCCCGCGGCGCGCCGGGGCGCCTTCGCCCGGAGGCGCCGGTGTTCTCGTTCAGCCCGATCGGCTCGGCGAGGACGGAGCCTTCCATGCCGGCGGCGCACGGCCGCGCGGAGATCGCCGCGCGGTCCGCGCCCGCGCCCGCGCCCGCGCCCGCGCGCGAGGGCGCGGGCGCCGCGACGCCGGCCGTGGGGGCGCTGGGCAACGCCATCCAGATGGCGCCGGCGCTGCAAGGGCCGCGGCCCGCGGACCGGAGCGACGCGGAGGCGCCGTCCGCGGCGCAGGCGACGCCCTCGATCACCGAGGCGCTGCTGGGGCTCTCGTGCGCGAGCTGCGGCGGGGACAACCCGCCGGGCTACCGCTACTGCGTGACGTGCGGCGCGCCGCTCCACCGGAAGGACGGCGCCGCGCCGGCGGGCGCGCTGCAGCCGGCGAGCGTCGCGCCCAGGCGAGCGAGGGGCAGCGACCCGGACGGCGCGCTGTCCCCCGCCGCGCCGTACGTGGTGCACCCGCCGCTCGAGGAGACGAAGACGACGGCGCGGGGGGTCCAGGACGTTGCGCCCCGGCACGCGCCTGCGCCCGAGGCCGCGCCGCCGCCCGCGTCGCGCGACGAGCGCCCCGGCGCCGGGGACGCGCTGCGGCAGGGCCCCGGCGCCTCGCCGCCGGCCAGGCCGGCGCCGCCTCCGCTGCCGCCCGTCGCCCAGCCGCCCCCGCGGCTGCCCCCTCCCCCGGCCAGCGGCAGCACCCCCGACAAGATCGTCGGCTCGCCGGTGCTCGACATCGCGTCGTCGCAGAAGGCGCCGGCCCGGCCGGTCGAGTGCGCGCGCTGCCACGGCCAGTGCCTCGCGGGCACGCGGTTCTGCAAGTACTGCGGGGCGCCGCTCGAGGGCGAGCGGCCCGTCTCCGAGCGCCCGTCCAGGCCCACCGCCGACCGCCCGCAGCCCGCGCCCTCGCTCGCCCCGGAGGTCGGGCGCGACCCGCCGCGGCCCCCGCACGACCCGCCGCGGCCCCCGCAGGGCGACGCCGCCGGGCCGCTCTCGACCGAGGCGGGCAGCGCGCCGCGGCCCTCCCAGGTGCCCCTCGCTCCGCTGCGGGCGTCTTATTCGGTCCGCCCGCCGGCGTGGGTCCCAGCCGACACGCGGCCGGCCCGGGCGCCCGATGGCAAGCTCATCGTGATCGTCGAAGACGGGACCGAGGGGAAGAGCTTTCCCCTCACCGGACCGCAGATCGACATCGGCCGCACCGAGGGGGATATCGTCCTCGAGGACGACCTGTACGTCTCGCCGCGGCACGCGCGGATCATTCCGCAGAACGGGTCCTGGGTTCTCCGTGACCTGGGCAGCGTCAACCGCATCTACCTGCGCATCCGGAAGACGCACGCCCTTCGAGATGCCGACTTGCTCCTCCTGGGGCTCGAGGTGTTACAGTTTCAGACCGTGAGCGACGGGGAGCGAGGCCTCGGCCATGCGATCCAGCATGGAACGTTGCTGTTTGGCTCGCCCGCCATCCACCGGCGGGCGCGACTCTGCCAGCGGACGGTGGAGGGCGTGACGCGGGACGTGTACCACCTCTACCGGGACGAGACGGTGATCGGACGGGAAACGGGAGACATCGTGTTCACGGCCGACCCGTTCCTCTCGCGACGCCACGCCGCCATCCGGAGGAACCCGGCCACGGGGGAGTTCACGCTCACCGACCTGGAGTCGTCGAACGGGACGTACGTCGCCATCCGCGAGGACGTCAGCCTCCACGATCGCGACTTCGTGCGCATCGGGCAGCACCTGTTCCGCGTGGATCTCTCCCGATGAGCGACCCGACCGTCCGCGAAACGCCGACCGAGGCGCTGGAAGTCGAGGGGCTCTCGAGCGCGGCGTCGGTGGGGACCGACTCGAGCGGCAACGCGGGCAAGGCCCTTGGTGATTCCCCGCACAGCGCCGCGTCGCTCGAGGCCGGCAAAGCGGGGTCTCTGGAAGCAGGCAAGCCCGTGAACTGGAAGCCGCCCACGCCGCCCAAGATGCGCCCGGCCGCGAACGCCGCGCGCGAACAGAAGGCTGGCATCGCCGTGAAATCCGTGAAGGCGCCCGGCGCCCCAGGCCCCGACAAGGTCGGGAGGAAGCTCCCTCCGCCGCCGCGGGTGCGGCTCACCGCCGGCGGGCAGCGCGAGGACGACGCCGATGGAAGTCCGACGCGGTCGGACGACCTCGCGGACGGAGCGACCCCCGACGCGCCGCCGGCCGGCGTCCACGCGCACGCCTCCCTCGGGGCCCCGTCGGTCGTCGCGTCGCACGACGGCGCGCTCGACGAGACCCCCGCCGCGGAGACCGCCGGCGACGGCTCGACCCTACGCCCCGCCGCCGGCGACGAGCCGGCCGAGGGCGCGCAGCGCCCCGACGACACAGACGGCGGCGCCGCGGCGCCGGCCGATCCGCGTCGACCCGAGGTCGTGCTGCGGCTGTTCGGCCGGACCGACGTGGGGCAGGTCCGCGAGCACAACGAGGACAACTTCATCGTCGCGGATCTCACCAAGGCGAGCCGCGGCCTGATGGAGATGGACCGCTACCAGGTGGTCGGCGAGCGCGGCGCGCTGCTCGGCGTGTGCGACGGCATGGGCGGCGCCGCGGCCGGCGAGGTCGCGAGCCAGCTCGCGGTCGACATCATCTACCAGCGGATGAGCGCCGGCGGTCCCCCGCAGCACCACGACGAGCTCGCGGCGCGCCTCGTGCAGGCGATCGAGGCCGCGGGCCTCAGGATCTTCAGCGAGGCGAAGCTCGATCGCACCCGGCGCGGGATGGGGACGACGTCGACGATCGCCGCGCTCATGGACGATCACCTGTTCCTCGGTCAGGTCGGCGACAGCCGCGCGTACGTCCTGCGCGGCGATCGGCTCGTGCAGGTGACGCGCGATCAGTCGCTCGTGAACCAGCTCATCGAGGCCGGCCAGCTCACCGAGGAGGAGGCCGAGACCTTCGAGCACAACAACATCATCCTCCAGGCGCTCGGCACGGCGGACTCGGTGCAGGTCGACCTCACCTACGTAGAGCTCAAGCGGGGCGACACGCTGATGCTCTGCTCCGACGGGCTCTCGGGCATGGTGCGGAACGAGGAGATCCGCGAGGTGCTGCGGACCGTCGACGATCCGATCGAGGCCTGCAAGGTGCTGACGGATCGGGCCAACCAGGCGGGCGGCCACGACAACATCACGGTGGTGGTCGCGAAGTTCGACGGCGACGGGCTCGCCGAGCCGGACCTCGTGGACATCGAGGAGCTCCGTTACCAGAAGTACTCGCTGCCCGAGCACCTCCTCGCGCAGAACGCCGCCGCGTCCGAGCCGGCGCGCAAGGTGAAGGAGCTCGACGAGAAGAAGATCTCGCAGCGCCCCCCCTCGCCGAAGTCGTGGCTGAGCGCCGCGGACGGCGACCTGGACGAGGACGGCGACGACTACGACCCCGTCATCTCGCCCCTGCCGGCGGACGACGCGCTGGAGGAGCGCAAGGCCCGCGCCCCCGTCCAGGGCGACGAGCCGATCATGATCCCGACCGACGGCGCGCCGCAGTGGCTCGTGATCTTGATGATCGTGAGCGCCGTCGCGTGCGTTACCATCGCCGGCTACTACCTGCTCCGTTAGGCCGCGCGCAGCGCACGTGCGCGCGCCACCCACCGCGATGCTGCGCAGCAACGACAAGCGTGGCCGGCAGGCTCCGGCCGCCCCGCAGGAAGGGCCGCCCCCGCGGGGACCGGACGCGGACGGCCGCGTCGACGTCGAGACCGCGCAGCGCATCGTCAGGGACGCCGTCGTGCAGGCGATGCAGCGCGAGGAGAAGGCGGTCGCGCTCGTGCGGGCCAAGGCGGACGAGGCGCGGCGGCGGGTGGCGCGCCACAACCTGCTGCTCGGGCTCGGCGTCGTCGCGGCGCTCGTCGCGGTGGCGGTGGCGGGCGTGGTCGCGTACCGGTCGCGCCGGGCGGCCGACGCGCTGGCGCGCGAGGTCGGCCTCGGCGTCGCGCCCGCGGCGCGGCCGACGGGCGAGATCCCGGAGCAGGTGCTCTCGGGCCGCGCCATCTTCGAGCAGAACCGGCTGGCCCTCTACGTGATGGGCTACAAGGTGGACAACCGCATCGGCGGCTGCTGCTCGGCCTTCGCCGTCGCGCCCGATCTGCTCGCCACGAACGCGCATTGCGTCCGCGACTGCCGCGCGCGCGGCGGCACCCCGATCGTCACGCAGAACGACTCGATGGGGAAGACGCGGTTCCGCATCGTCGCGATGTCGGCCCACCCGGCGTACAAGCCCGGGCAGGCGGGGGCCGGCTCGCCGGACGTCGCCCTGCTGCGCATCGACGGCAGGGCGTCGCACACGGTGAAGCTCGCGAACGACGCCGAGCTGCGGGCGATCGGGCCGGGCGACGACGCCTACGTCCTCGGCTTCCCGGGCCGGCTGATGGATCCGCTGAGCCCCTCGGCGACGTTCCTCGAGGGCCGCATCGGGCGGGTGACCGGCATCGACGACGAGGCGACGACGCCGGACCGCGCCGTCGTCATCCAGCACGACGCGGTCACGCGCGGGGGCAACAGCGGGAGCCCCATCTTCAACCAGTACGGGCACGTGATCGGCATCCACGCCGCGCACATCGACGACGAGGACGACGTGACGATCGACGGGCGCAAGACGACGGTGACGCAGAGCTCGCCGTTCCGGATCGGGATGCGCATCGATCTGCTGAAGGGGGTCCCCGCGCCGTGATGCTGCGCGTCGTGCACACGTTCGGGCGCAACGCCGGGTCCGTGGAGCTCCATGACAAGCGCGTGGTGCGCTTCGGCCGCGCGCCGGACAACGACGTCGTGTTCGACCCGAACCACGATCGCGACGCGAGCAGCCACCACGCCGAGGCGCGCCTCGAGGCGGCGGGCTGGGTGCTGTACGACCTCGACAGCCGCAACGGAACCTACGCGGGCGGGCAGCGGATCAAGCGGCACCCGATCGGCTCGGGCGACGAGGTCACGTTCGGCGCGAAGGGCCCGCGGGTGCGGATCGAGGTCGTCGAGCGCCGGCCTCCGGGTCCGCCGCAGGCGCACGCGCCGCCGCCTCCCACCGCGCCCGCCGCGGCCTACCCCGCGCCCACGGGCTACCCTGCGCCCGCTGCGTACCCGGCTGGCGCTGCGTACCCGGCTGGCGCCGCGTACCCTGCTCCCGCCGCCGCTCACCCGGCGCAGGCCGCCGGCTATCCGGCGCCGGCCGCGTACCCGTCGCCGGCCGCCGGCCACCCCGCGCCATCCGCCGCTCTCCCGGCGCACGCCGCCCTCGAGGCGGCGGGCTGGGTGCTGTACGACCTCGACAGCCGCAACGGAACCTACGCGGGCGGGCAGCGGATCAAGCGGCACCCGATCGGCTCGGGCGACGAGGTCACGTTCGGCGCGAAGGGCCCGCGGGTGCGGATCGAGGTCGTCGAGCGCCGGCCTCCGGGTCCGCCGCAGGCGCACGCGCCGCCGCCTCCCACCGCGCCCGCCGCGGCCTACCCCGCGCCCACGGGCTACCCTGCGCCCGCTGCGTACCCGGCTGGCGCTGCGTACCCGGCTGGCGCCGCGTACCCTGCTCCCGCCGCCGCTCTCCCGGCGCACGCCGCCGGCTATCCGGCGCCGGCCGCGTACCCGTCGCCGGCCGCCGGCCACCCCGCGCCATCCGCCGCTCTCCCGGCGCACGCCGCGGGTTACGCCGCGCCCGCCGCGGCCCACCCCGGGCACGTCGCCGCCGCGCCGCCGGCCGGCGCCCGGCGGGTCGGCGAGCGGACGATCGCCATGATGATCTCCTCGGCCGTCTCGGCCGCCACGGGGCGCGCGAAGCCCCGCCGCACCGTCGAGCTCAACGCCATGCTCCACAAGGAGGTGCACGCCGCGACCGCGGGCCAGCGTCGCACGACCTACATCCTCGCCTCGCTCCTCGTGGTCGCGCTCGCGAGCCTCGCCGGGCTCATCGTCTACAACCGCTCCTCCCACGACGAGATCAGCCAGCTGCGCGCCGAGCTCGCGCGCCTCCCGCCCGAGGACCCGCGGCGCAAGGAGATCGAGCGGCGCCTCGGCACGCTGCACCCCTCGAACGCCAACTTCGGGCGCAACCTCCACGACCGCTTCAGAAAGGGGATCTTCATGCTCGCCTCGGGGCGCGAGGGGTTCTGCACGGCGTTCGCGGTGCGGCCCTCCGTCCTCGCGACGAACGCGCACTGCATCACGGCGGCCAAGCGCCGCGGCGGCACGATCGTGGCGCTCGAGAACGAGGGCCGGGGCCAGATAAGCTTCGCCGTGACCAGCATGCGGACGCACCCCCAGTACCGCGACAGCGCGGACCAGCTCACCCAGGACATCGGCGTCGTGTCGATCGCGGGGCGCGCCGCCGCCGTCCTGGAGCTCGCCCCCCGGGAGGAGCTCGCCGCGGCCGGCGCGGGCGACGACGTGTACCTGATCGGCTTCCCCGAGCGCCTCACCGACGCCGCGAACCCCGTCGCCACGTTCCTGGCCGCCAACATCGGCCGGATCACCGGCGCGAACGGCCGGCCCGCGGCCGCGGCCGACGCCTGGCTGATCCAGCACGACGCCCGCAGCACGAGCGGCATGAACGGGAGCCCCATCTTCAACGGCCAGGGCAAGGTCATCGGCATCAACGCCGGCGGCTACCTGGAGGGCAACGACGAGACGATCTCCGGCCAGAAGACGGAGGTGGTCAAGGCCTCCCCCTACAAGTTCGGGATGCGCATCGACCTGCTCGACGCCATCCTGCGCTGACCCCGCGCGAGAGAGATGCTCCGCCACGCGCTCCGACGGCTCCTCTGGACGCTGCCCACCCTCGTCGGCGTCTCGCTGCTGACGTTCTTCGTGCTCTCGTTCGTCCCGGATCCCACGGACGATCCGCTCCTCGCCAGCTCGCTCTCCAGCGCGGAGCTCGCCCGGCTGCGCCGGGAGCGCTTCCTCGACCTCCCGCGCTTCATCAACCTGGAGCCGCGCGACGTGCGCCTGCGCGCCCTCGCGGCCGTGAAGGCGGTCGCGGCCGGCGGCGACGGCGCGGCCGCCCGGCGCCGCGCTGCCGCACATCCTGCCGCTCGACGCGCTCGCGCCCGAGCCGCGCACCCGCGTCGCCCTCGCGCTCGCGCCGGTCGCGGCGCGGATGGGCCTGCCGCGCGCCGACGAGGCCGCGGACCCGGCGCACGCGGTCGCCTTCTGGACGCGCTTCTGGGACGACCGCGGCATCGAGTTCCGGAGCCCGTCGGTCCGGAGCGCGGTGCGCCGCCTCGTCCGCTACGGCTCCGAGTCGCGCGCCGCCGAGCTGCTCGAGCTCGACACGTTCGCCCTGCAGCCGGTGATCGCCGCGCTCCAGCCGCCGCGCGACGCGGCGGCGCTCGAGCAGGCGCGCGCCCTCGTCGACGTCGCCGCCCACATCACGGAGATCGACGACCGGATCGCGCCGGGCGAGGACCTCGCGGAGGCGCGCGCGTGCGTCACGCGGTGGAAGTCGTTCTGGAACGTCTACCGCAGCGACTTCGAGGTGTTCTCCGGCCCGGCGCGGCTCGCGGCGACGGTGCTGGAGACGCGGTACGGCAAGTGGGCGCTCGGCGCGGTCACCCACCGCCTCGGCGTCGCGGCGACCGGCGAGCCGGTGCTCGACGAGCTCGAGCGGCGCGCGCCGGTCACGCTCACGCTCGTCTTCGGCGCGATCGCCCTGGCCTACGCCGTGGCCATCCCGCTCGGCGCGCTGAGCGCGGCCTCGCGCGGGCGGCGGAGCGACTCCGCCATCGCGGCCGCCGTGCTCACGCTCGCGGTTCTCCCGACCGCCGTCGCGGCCGTGGCCGCCGCGCTCCTCGCGGGCGGCGCGGAGTCGCTGCTCCTGCCGACGTGCCTCATCGCGCTCTCGCTCATCGCCGCGCCGACGCGCCAGCAGCGCGCGGCGCTCGTCGCCGTGCTCACGCAGGACTTCATCCGGGCCGCGCGGGCGCGCGGCGCCGGCGCCGCGCGCGCCATCGCCGTCCACGGGCTGCGCAACGCCGTGCTCCCGGTGGTGACGCTCGCCATGCTCGAGCCGCCGATGGCGCTCGGCGGCGCCTTCGTCGTGGAGCGCGTCTTCGAGCTCCACGGCCTCGGCGAGCTCACCCTCCTCGCCGTGCAGGCGCGCGACGTGAGCTGGCTCATGGCCATCTCCATCGGCGCCGCGGGCATCGCCGCGCTCGGCGTGATCGTCACCGATCTCGCGTACGTGCTCGTCGACCCGCGGCTCGGCCCGGCCGTGCTCTCGCGGAGGAGCGGGGCGTGACGCACGCGGCGGCGTTCCTCCGCCGGATGATCGGCAGCAAGCGCGTGGCCGCGGGCACCGTCCTGCTCGGCGTGCTCGCGCTGCTCGCCATCTTCGCCGAGCTGCTCGCCGCCCCCGCGCCCATCGCCCGGCTCGGGCCGGACGGCCCCGAGATCCTGCCCGCGGTCACCGACGCCGCGGAGCTCGAGTCGCTCACCGAGGCCGAGCTCCGGGTGCGCTTCGAGGTGGGCGTCGCGCTCTGGCCGCCCATCCGTTACGGCCCGGAGCAGCGGACCGACGCCGGCCCGAACGCGTCGCCCTCGCTCGATCACCCGCTCGGCACGGACTTCGAGAGCCGCGATCTCGCCGCGCGGCTGATCTACGGCGCGCGCACCGCGCTCGGCCTGTCGCTCAGCGCGGTGCTCGTGGGCATGTTCCTCGGCGTCGTGCTCGGCGGGCTCGCCGGCACGCTGCGCGGCTTCTGGAACGACGGCCTCGTCCGCCTCGTCGAGACGGTCGACACCTTCCCGGCGATCCTCGTCGTGGCGATCGTGCGCGCCATCGAGCGCGAGCCCTCCGCGCTGTCGCTGGTGCTCGCGGTCGCCTTCGTCCGCTGGGCGGAGATCGCGCGCCTCGTGCGCGCCGAGGTGCTGCGCGCCTCGAGCGAGGAGTACGTGATGGCCGCGCGCGCGCTCGGCAGCACCCGGCTGCGCGTCTTCTACCGCCACATCCTCCCGAACGCGCTCGGCCCCACGATCGTGAGCTCGGTGCTCGGCGTGGCGTCCGTGGTCCTGCTCGAGGCGGCGATCTCGTTCCTCGGGATGGGCGCGCCCACGCGCGTGGCGTCGTGGGGGGAGACGCTGGGCCAGGCGGCGCGGCACCCGAGCGAGATCCGGCTGCTCGTGCTCCCCGGCCTGCTGCTCCTCGCGACGGTCGGCGGCTCGTACCTCATCGCCGACGCGCTGCGCGACGCCGTCGACGCGCGCACCGTACGCTCGCGGACGCCGCGCTGAGGGCGCGCGGCGGGGCGGCGCGCGCGGCGGGCGACGCGCCCGCGGCCGTCTCCGCTGCGCCCGCCGCCGGCCGCGCGCCCCGCGCCGCGGTCGCGCCGGGATTTCGCCGAAATCGGCCTCATTCGCGCGATCTCGGCGGCGGGGCGCTCGCGCCACTCGATCTCGATGGGAAGGCCCGCTATGAATTCGCCCGCCATGGCCGTTCCCGAGATCAGCGAGCAGGAGTTCGAGCGCGAGGTGCTCCGCAGCGAGTTGCCCGTGCTCATCGATTTCACCGCCACCTGGTGCGGGCCGTGCAAAACGGTCGCGCCGGAGGTCGACGCCATCGCGCGCGAGCTCGAGGGCAAGGCCAAGGTGGTCAAGATCGACATCGACAAGTCGAAGCGCATCGCCACGATGCTGCGCATCCAGGCCGTCCCGACGTTCATGGTCTTTCACCGGGGCCGCCCGGCGGCCGCGGAGCAGGGCGTCCTCAACCGCAAGCAGCTCCGCGAGATGCTCGAGCCGTTCCTCCCGCGCGCCGAGGGGGCGATCCGGGCGGTCGAGCTGGCGCAGCTCATCCAGCAAGGCCAGGTGGTCCCCGTCGATACGCGCGAGGCCAACGCGTACGGCCGCGCCCACATCCCCAGCGCGGTGCACCTCCCGCTGGAGGAGATCGAGGGGCGGCTCGCCGAGCTCCACATGCTCCCGGGCGCGCCGGTCCTCTACTGTCGCTCCGGCGACAAGTCGAAGGAGATGGCCGCGAAGCTCGCGGAGGAGGGCGTCCCCGTCGCGTTCCTCGAGGGGGGCTTCCTCTCGTGGGAGGCCGAGGCGCTGCCGATCGAGCGCCCCGACTGAGCGCGCGCGTCCGCCCTTTCAGGTGAGCGCGGCCGTCGCCCCGGCGCGCGCGCGGCGCCGAGGCGTTGCGTCGCCGCCGGCGTCATCGACCGGCGGCCGCCGCGTCACCCCTTGGCGGCCGCGAGCGCCGCCGAGACGACCTCGCGCACCGGGACGCCGTGGGTCCTCGCCGCCGCGGCGCAGTCGTCGAACTCCGGCTTGACCTGCGGCGGCCCGAACGGCCCCTCGCTGATCTTCACCCGGATGGCGCCGTACGCGGTCTTCACGGTGGTGATGCGCCGCGGCCGCTCCGTGCGGGCGACGGGGATCTTCCGGAGCCCGATGCTGGTCGTCTCGCGGAGCAGCGCCGTCGCCACCGCGTCGGCCTGGGGGGCGGCGGCGAGCGCCGCGATCGTCAGCGCGGGCCGCCCTTTCTTCATCGTGATCGGCGCCGCCCACGCGTCGAGCGCGCCTGCCGCGAACAGCGCCTCGATCGCGTGCCCCGCCACCTCGCCGGTGAGGTCGTCGACGTTGGCCTCGACGATCACGTGCGACGCGCTCCCGAGGCTCTCCTCCCCGCCCGAGCGCGTCCCCAGGACGACCCGCAGCAGGTTGGGGCGGTCCGGGAGCTCTCGCTGGCCGGCGCCGAAGCCGATCCGGTCGGGCGCGAACGTCGGCCAGCGCTCGAACCGGGTCGCCAGCGCGGCGATGATGGCCGCGCCGGTGGGCGTGACCAGCTCGGCGTCGAGGTCGACGCCGTACGTCGGGACGCCGCGGAGGCACGCGACCGCGGCGGGCGGCGGCAGCGGGAGGATCCCGTGCCGCGCCTTCACGAACCCGCGCCCCATGGGCAGCGGCGATCCGACGACCTCCGCGCCGATGTGCACGATCGCCGCGGCGGCGCCCACGATGTCGACGATCGCGTCGACGGCGCCGACCTCGTGGAAGTGCACGTCTTCCAGGCGGATCCGGTGCACGGCGGCCTCCGCCTCGCCGAGGCGCCGGAAGATCCGGCGCGCCAGCGCGGCGACGGGCGGATCGAGCGGCGCCGCGGCGAGCATGGCGTCGATCGATCCGTAGGTGCGCTCCGGCTGCGGCGCCTCGACGTGCACGTCGAACGAGGTCGCCACGATGCCGCTGCGGTGCGCGTGCCCGCGGTGCAGGTGGAACCCCTCGATGGGCAGCGCCGCGACGGCGCGCTCGATGACGAGGAGCGGCACCCCGAGATCGAGCAGCGCGGCGATGGTCATGTCGCCGGCGATCCCGCTGAAGGCGTCGAAGAACAGGATCTTGCCGGCGCCCGCGCCTTCTTCGAGGAGCGGCGCGCGCGGGTGGTCGTGCCCGTGCGCGTGGTCGTGGTCGTGGTCGTGCGCATGGTCGTGACCGTGCCCGTGGTCGTGACCGTGGTCGTGGTCGTGCCCGTGGTCGTGACCGTGCCCATGCGCGTGGTCGTGGTCGTGACCGTGCCCGTGCGCATGGTCGTGATCGTGCCCGTGTCCCATGTCTCGCCTGCTCCGTTCGCCGGGCGTCTGTGCCTCGCGGCGCTCCCGCGGTCGCGCTCGTCGAGCGCTCACTCCTTCGGCAACATGCGGTGCACCACCATCGCCGCGCCGAAGCCGCTGTCGATGTTGACCACGGCGACGCCGGAGGCGCACGACGTGAGCATGCAGAAGAGCGCGGTGAAGCCGCCCAGGGCCGCGCCGTAGCCGACCGCCGTCGGGACCGCGACGACCGGGGCCGCCACGAGCCCGCCGACCACGCTCGGCAGCGCGCCCTCCATGCCCGCGACCACGATCACGGCGGACGCCTTGCGCAGCTCCTCGACGCGATGGAGGAAGCGATGCAGCCCCGCGACCCCCACGTCGTACAGCCGCTTCGCCTCGAGCCCCACGGCGCGCAGCGTCTCGATGGCCTCCTCGGCGACCGGGACGTCGCTCGTGCCCGCGGTCACGACCGCGACCGGACCGGCGGCGCGCTTCGGCGTCGGCGCGACCTCGACGGTGCCGGTCCGCGCCAGGGGGACGTAGCGAAACGCGGGCAAGAGCGACGCCACCGCCGCGCCCTTCGCGGCGTCGACCCGGGTCACGAGCACGTTCTGCCCGGCCCCCGAGATCTCCTGGGCGATCAGGGCGATCTGCTCGGGGGTCTTCCCTTCGCCGAAGATCACCTCGGGCACGCCCTGCCGGAGGGCGCGGTGGTGAT
This sequence comes from Sorangium cellulosum So0157-2, assembly GCF_000418325.1. Lineage (GTDB taxonomy): Bacteria > Myxococcota_A > Polyangia > Polyangiales > Polyangiaceae > Sorangium > Sorangium cellulosum_D. The sequence goes on along the minus strand of NC_021658.1, from coordinate 3,426,591 downwards.
CGACCGTCGCGACGCCCAGATCCCGGAAAGGCAGGCCTCGGAGCGCCTCGAGCGCCTCCTCGACGGCGAGCTCGCCGGTGCGAACGCGCTCAAGCATTTCCCGGACGAGGCGCGGCTCCATGTGCGCAGCCGCTTAGCGCGGCGGCGCCGCCAGAGCAAACGTTCCGCCCCGTCCGCACGTTCCCCCCCCCCCCCCCCCCGCCCCCCCTTCCCCCCCCCCCCCGGGCCCGCGGGGCGCCCGGCCGTGCGCCTCCGCGGCTCGGCGCGCGCTCCTCTCGCGCGACGCGCCGTCCCCCAGACGCGCCGTCCCGGCGCGCTCCCCTCGCTTCCTTGTGCCGCTCCACGCAAACTCTCCAGGCTCTTTGCACAGGAGGGGGCGACAGGACTACGTTCCGCGCCGCGTGCCCGCCTTCGTCGCTCCCCTCGTCGGCTTTGCTCTCGGCGCGCTGCTCGCCTGGTTCAGCGCAGCAGCCTCTCACCGCCCAGGCGCGCTCCGCGCGGCGGAGCCACGGCTCGCGTCCGGCGCCCCCGATCGGCCGCTCGCCCTCGTTGCCCTGTTCGCCGTCCTCGTCTTCGCCCCGGTCTGCGCTTACTTCCTCGTCTTCGCGCCCGACTGGAGCTTCGCGTACCTCGTCGACACCCGCAGGATCCCGTCCGCCGTCGACCTCGTGCTGCTCCTCCTCGACGCCGCCTCGGTGCCCGCCGGGTTCGTCGCCGCGCAGCGCTTCGCCGCGAGCGCCGGCGGCCGACCGACCGCGCAGCGCTCGCTCCGCGCGCTGGCCGTCTTCGCCGGCGCGCCGCTCGCGATCGCCCTGATCGCCGTCCTCGCCCTGTCCCGGCGCCTCGCGCTCGACGGCACCTACCGGCAGGTCGAGGGCGACTTCGGCGTCCATCCGATCACCGGCGGTCCGCTCGGCTACGCGCTCCTCTGGATGCACACCATGCTCGCCGCCGGCTTCGCGGTCACCGTGAGCGCCCTCCTCCGGCGCGAGCCGCCGGGCGGCGCACAGAAGGGTGAGCCCCCCGCCGGCCCGCGCCCCCGCGCCGTCCCGAGCGCGCCGCCCCCAGCGGCCGAACCGCCGCGGCCCGCCTCGACGCGCCCGCAGCGCCGGCTCGGCCTCGGCAAGGGTGGCCGCTCGAACCGGCCGGGCTGAGGCGCCCCCGCGAGCGCGGCCCGCCGCGTCACCGCATCGACGGACCGCCGCGGCCCCGCGGCCCGCCGCGTCACCGCGTCGACGGACCGCCGCGGCGGCCGGCCCGCCGCGTCACCGCGTTGACGGAGCCACCGCGCTCCACCACCCTGTCGCCTCATGTCCGAACGAGCCCGCATGGATCGTCAGATCGAAGAACTGATGGAGCTGGCCGAGCAGGTGGTGACCCGCGCCAGGAAAGGCGGCGCCGACGTCGCGGAGGCGATCGCCCGCTCCGGCTCCGAGCTCACCACCAAGGTGCGGCTCGGCGAGCCCGAGCTCGTCGAGGAGGCCGTCCACAAGGGCCTCGGCATGCGGATCATCAAGAAGCAGCGCGTCGCGCTGACCTCGACCTCCGACCTCACGCCCCGCGGCCTCGATCGGTTCGTCGCGGACGCGCTGGAGCTCGCCGACATCTCTCAAGAGGACGAGTTCGCCGGCCCCGCCGATCCGGAGCTCATCGCCAAGGGGAACTTCCCCGCGCTCGATCTCTACGATCCCTCGGGCGGCGAGGTCACGGCCGCGCAGGCCATCGACCTCGCGCGCCGCGGCGAGCAGGCCGCGCGCGACGCCGACCCCCGCATCACGAACAGCGAGGGCGCGACGTTCTCGCGCAGCGCAGGCGCTTACGCCCTCGTCCTGTCCGGCGGGTTCCGCGGCGGCGTCGCCGGCTCGTACGCCCAGCTCGTGGTCTCCCCGGTCGCCGACGACAGCGACGAGAAGAAGCGCCGCGGCTTCTACTTCACCGCCCGGCGCCACCTCGCGGACCTGGACGCCCCGGACGCCGTGGGCCGCGAGGCGGCCCGCCGGACGCTGCGCAAGCTCGGCGCCCGCAAGGTGCCGACCTGCGAGGCGCCCGTCGTCTTCGACCCGGACGTCGCCCGCTCGATGCTCGGGCTGCTCGGCTCCTGCCTCATGGGCAGCGCGATCTGGCGCAAGTCGAGCTACCTCATCGGCCGCGAGGGGACGCGCGTCGCCAGCGATCTCATCACCGTCGTCGACGACCCCTTGATCCCGCGCGCGCCCGGCTCGCGCCCGTTCGACGGCGAGGGCCTCCCGTCCAGGCGCAACGTCGTTGTCGAGCAGGGCATCCTGAAGACTTACCTCTGCGACAGCTACAGCGGCCGGAAGCTCAAGCGCTCCTCGACCGGCAGCGCCTCGCGCGGCGCCGGCGGCGGCGTGGGCCCGTCGACCTCGAACTTCATCCTGCAGCCCACCGCCACGCCCGCGGAAGAGATCGTCCGCTCCACGCCGCGCGGGCTGTACGTCACCGAGATGATGGGCTTCGGCTTCAACGCCGTGACCGGCGATTTCTCCCGCGGCGCCGCCGGCTTCTGGATCGAGAACGGTGAGCTGACCTACCCGGTCAGCGAGGTGACCATCTCGCTGAACCTCGACGAGCTCTTGCAGCGGATCGACGCGGTCGGGAACGACCTCGATCTCCGGACGGCGACGTCATCTCCGACGTTCCGGGTCTCCGCCATGACCATCGCCGGCAGCTGAGCGAGCTGAGCCGCCGCCGCCAGTGCGTGTCCGCGGCGCGGCCCGCGCTCCTCGAACTTTTCTTCTCCAGCTCATCCAGGAAAGCGCAGGAGCGGGCTCGGCAGCTGGGTTGCGAGCGACCCTTCAACCGGCCCCAGGTTGCGCTGCGGAGGGGGGTTCTGTCCTCAGCGGGTCGTGCTTGCAGTGCTGCGCTCGGTGGCGGGCTCTCCTCCGTCGCCCGCGGCCGTCCTCGCCCAGCCGTTGAGCTGGGCGCAGGACGGCCGGGGCCCTCGCTCAGCGCGAGGATCCGCCTGCGGCCAGGCTCCGCGGCGGCTCTTCCGAGGCTGCGCCGGCGCTCGCCTGGAGGGGCGCTCCCGGCTGCGCGGCCGCTTCAGGCATCAGGAATGCCCTTAGCTGCTGCGCGTCGTTGCGGCCGATCCTCCCCACGAACGGGGGCAAGCTGATCGGCTCGTCCGACAGCGCGACGAACGTCCCCTGCGAGTTCGCTCGGTGGAGCGCCTCGAAGAGGGAGGTGACGTCCACGTCGCCGGACACGGCCCGAACGTCGATGATGTACACGTCCGCGGGGTCCGCCCCCGCGTAGATCAGCGCGTCGTACGGGTGGTTCGCGTGCCGGATGGGCACGCCTTCCCCGAGGGCTCGCGCCACGTGGGCCATCGTGTCCTTGGTGCCGATGGCCATCATCGACTTGGAGGTCGCCTTGGCGAGCTCCCGGGGCACCGAATAGCCCCATGCACGAAGGAACTCGGCCACATCCGCCGCCTTGAAGCGCAAGTGTCTCCCTGGCGTACGGAAATGGGCAATCCTCCCTCGATCCACCCAGTTATGGATTGTCTTCAAGTCGACCTCGCACAGGGCTGCGAGGTCGGATGCGGTCAACAGCTTCTCACGAACACCAGCCATCGCCGAACTCCACGCGAAAGGCACCTGCCGCACAGCTCGCGTTCACAGCGCGGCAGCGTCTCCTCAGGTGGCGGCCCCCCCCACCCGTCTGTCTACTCGATTGAAACCTAGCTCTCACAGACGGGTCCGTCACCCGCTTTGCTCGAATTTTCTCGGCCCCTCGGAGAGATCGCCCTGTACGGAGGCGAACTCCCCATCCTTCAGGGGATCTCCTGGTTCATTATGTTCACGCGCCCGGGCGTCGGCCAGCTGGTCACGAAGGAGCCAGCCGAGCCGTCGGGAGCGCGCGGCCCTACGCGGGCCAGGCTCATCCCTGCTTTCGGCTCGGGCATGGCGGGCGACCTGGACAAGACTGCACCTCCTCCATCCATCAATTTGAGCGGTTCTCCCGAGTTCGACAGCCCATGGTTGCCAAGTTTTGGCACGCGGAGCAGGAGCGCCTCGGGAGGAGCCGGGGGGTCGAGCTCATCATCGGAGACAAACCCCTCGTTGACGACCAGCGCGTACGCGCCGGGCGCCAGCGAAATGGAGGGCAATTCGGTCTCTCCGCCCACATCGGCCAACACATACCCTGTAAGGTCAGCTGGGACGTCGCCATCATTGTAGAGCTCGACCCATTCCTGCCCCGGCTCCGGCCCGACAGGATTTGCCAGTACCTCGTTGATGATCACGTGGGGCATGGGCTCGCGCGTCATGGCCGAGAACGTCCGCCGCTCCACGCGGCCGGCGTTGTCGACGGTGGCAAGGGCGAGCTCCACGGGGGCGAGGGGCGGCAAGGGCCCGAGGACGAACGGCTCGCCCGGCCGCAGGGCGAGGACCTCGTCCAGCCCCTCGCCCGCGATCGCCCAGAGCAGCGGCGCGTCCGCCGACCGGACGCGGATCCGATCGTCGGCGACCTGGGCGCACCCCGGCCCGAGAGGCACTTCGTCCGGCGCGCACGCCGCGGCGACGGCGGAGAGGGGCTCCGACTCCAGCGCAAACGGACGCGGATCGAGGCTCACGGCCCCCGGCTCGCCGTCGAACGCGATGGGCGGCCCGACGAGGCGCAGCTCGTCCGCATCGCCCGGCGCCGGGGGCGGCTCCCCCTCGAAGCGCAGGCAGCGGGCGCCGATGCCCTCGACGGCGCCGCGGCGCAGCTCGCCCGCCGGCCCGCTCGGCTCGAGGGTCGCCGCGGCGGCCGTCTCCGGGAGCGGCGCATCGCCGCACCAGACGCCGAGGCCGAGGCTCGCCCCGGCGTCGGGCGGCGGCCAGATCCGCGGGAGCACGGGGGGCGAGCCCTCCGCGGCGATCTGGAGGTGGTGCGAGAAGACGGGGCTGCCGCTCGCGACGGCGTAGGTCTCGCCGGGGGCGAGCGGGACGAGCGGCGCCACGGTCAGCGTGAGGTCCCCGGGGGGCATCCCGTCCAGCCAGGCGATCGACGGGATGACGCGCTCCGAGAGCGCCTTCGACAGCTCGCCCTGCTCGATCTGGCGGAGGTGCGCCGCGCCGACCTTGCCGCGGACGACCAGCGCACGGGCGGGATCGACGCCCTCCGGCGAGGCGCCCGGGAGGCGCACCCGCAGCCGCAGCACCGGCGGCGCGGCGTGCAGGGGCGCTTCGGGCTCGATGTGGAGCTCGGGGCCCGCGTCCGCGGGGTCGGCGAGCTCGGCGTCCTCTTCGTCAGGAGGAGGGGAGCGAGGGGGAGCCGCGAGCTCTGGCGCGCAGGACAGGGCGGAGGCCGCGAGCGGCGCGAGCGCGAGCGGCAGGGCGCGGCGAGCGCGGGGGGTGCACGAGGGGCGAGTCGGCGGGTGCTGGGTCATGACGCGGAGTTCGGCAGGAGCTCGCCGCCGGTTGCTCGACGTCGCTTTTTTTTTCGAGGCCGCTACCCTCGCCTCGCATGGCCCCCGAGGACATCAAGAAGCTCCGGCAGGAGCTTGGGTGCACGGCCCGCGAGCTCGCCGGAGCGCTGGGCATCGAGCAGGAGACGGTGCTCGCCTGGGAGCACGGCGATCTGTTCCCGACCAAGCGCTTCGTCGGAATGATGGAGGAGCTGCGGCGCAAAGGTCCGGAGGCGATCCCCCGCAAGAAGAAGAGGCAGACGACCGCCTCGCCGCTCCAGCTGCTCTCCGACCCCGAGCTCTGGCGGCTCTTCCGCAAGCTCCTCGCCCACCCCGAGCTGAGGAGCGCAGCGATGAAGCTGGCCGAAACCTATCCGGATCCGATGGACGCCCCACCGTCGTGAGCGGCGGGCCGAAGGGCCTGAGGGTCAGGAGGAGATGACGATTCAGTCGTCGTCGTCGTCCTCGTCGTCCTCGTCGTCCTCGTCGTCCTCGTCGTCCTCGTCGTCCTCGTCGTCCTCGTCGTCCTCGTCGTCCTCGTCGTCCTCGTCGTCCTCGTCGTCCTCGTCGTCCTCGTCGTCGTCCTCGTCCTCGTCCTCGTCCTCGTCCTCGTCCTCGTCCTCGTCCTCGTCCTCGTCCTCGTCCTCGTCCTCGTCCTCGTCCTCGTCCTCGTCCTCGTCCTCGTCCTCGTCCTCGTCCTCGTCCTCGTCCTCGTCCTCGTCCTCGTCCTCGTCCTCGTCCTCGTCCTCGTCCTCGTCCTCGTCCTCGTCCTCGTCCTCGTCCTCGTCCTCGTCCTCGTCCTCGTCCTCGTCCTCGTCCTCGTCCTCGCCCTCTCCGTCGTCCTCGTCCTCGTCCTCGTCCTCGTCCTCGTCGTCGCCCTCTTCGTCTTCCTCGTCCTCGTCTTCCTCGTCCTCGTCCTCTTCGTCGCGCAACGCATCCTCCTCGGCAGGGTCGTCGCGCCGGACGGCGGCCTTCTCGACAGCCCCAGCATCCTCCCCAACGACCGAGCTCCCCTCACGCACGTGGTCTCCCATGGCCTCCATCGCAACATCTCCCTCCCGCGGCGCAGTAGGCGACACGCCGACGTCTTCCGGTAGATCTTCGGCCGCAGCGGCGACCGTCGTCCGGATTGATCCCTCCGCACCGGCGAAGCTCTCCTGTCCCGCGGTCGCCACCGCCGTCTCCGGCGGCTCTTCGCCGAGCTCGCGCTCGTAGGCGCGTCGCGACTCCTCGGTCAGCTCGGTGAACTCGCGCAGGGTCGGCAGCTCGCCGAGCGCCTTCAGGCCGAAAAACTCGAGGAACTGCGCCGTCGTGCCGTAGAGCATCGGGCGCCCGGGCTCGTCCTTCTTGCCCAGGATCCTCACGAGGTCTCGCTCCAGGAGCGACTTGAGCGCCGCGCCGGAGTCGACGCCGCGGATCTCGTCGACCTCGGGCCGCGTGATCGGCTGCCGGTAGGCCACGATCGCGAGCGTCTCGGTCTGGGCGCGAGACATCTTGACCGGCTTCTGATCGGTCACCTCGCGAACGAACGGCGCGAACGCGGGGCTCGTCCGGAAGACGTACCCTCCGGCGACCTCGTCCAGCCGGAACCCCCGCCCGTCGTACTCCGCGACGAGCTCGGCCAAGAGCTCGCGCACGACGCGGTGCTCTGCGTTCGCCGAACGCGCGAGCTCGCGGGCCGGCACCGGTCGCTCCGCCACGAAGATGAGCGCCTCCAGCACGCCCTTCAGATGCTTGCGCGCGACCGCAGAGAGCCCGGGCACCTGCGCGGGCCCCGAGGCCGCGCTCCGGACGGGAACATCGGCGCGACGCGCCGGATCGCCGAGCTGGGACCAGGCGCCTGCGCGGAAGCGAGCGAGCGGATCCTGCCGCGCCGCCCTGGGCGCGCGCGGCTCTTTCTTCGCGCCGCGCGATCGCTTCGCTCCGCCGAGCCACGCGTATGCCGCCGCCCGCAGCCGCGCCGGCGTGCCCCGCGCGCTCGCCCGCGCCGGCGCGGCCTGCGCCGACGTCTTCGGCGCGCGCGGCTCCTTCTTCGCCCCCCTCGGCCGCTTCGCTCCGCCGAGCCACGCGTGCGCCGCCGCCCGCAGCCGCGCCGGCGTGCCCTGCGCGTTCGCCTTCGCCGGCGCGCCCTGCCCTGGCGTCCTCGGCGCACGCGGCTCCTTCTTTGCTCCTCGCGGCCGCTTCGCTCCGCCGAGCCACGCGTGCGCCGCGGCCCTCAGCCGCGCCGGCGTGCCCTGCGCGTTCGCCTTCGCCGGCGCGCCCTGCCCCGGCGTCCTCGGCGCGCGCGGCTCCTTCTTCGCTCCTCGTGACCGCTTCGCTCCGCCGAGCCACGCATGCGCCGCCGCCCTCAGCTGCGCCGGCGCGCCCTGTCCTGTCGTCTTCGCCACGCGCCGCCGCTTCGCCGCGGCATCAGCCACCGTCACGGCCACTCCCTGCGTCTACCTCATCCACCTCTTCCGCCGGCGCCGCCTCTTCCGGCGGCGTCGCGGCCTCCTCCGAGGCCGGCAGGTCGCTCGGATCCGCGGCCGCATCGCGCTCCGTCTGCTCCAGGGCGGGACCGGCGTCTGGTTCGGCCGCTGGCTCGACCCCCACGAGCTCGTGCGCGCGGCTCGTCTCCTCCGCCGGCTCGGCACGCTCCGGCCCTGCAGGTTCGCCGCTCGATGGCTCGGCTGGCTCGTTCAACTCCGGCCACGCCGGCTCTCCGCTCGGCGCCTCCGCAGCCTCCGCCGGCTCAGGCGCCTCCGCCTCGACGCTCATGGCTTCGACGGGCTCGGCAAGCTCCGGCCACGCCGGCTCTTCGCTCGACGCCTCCGCAGCCTCCGCAGGCTCAGGCGCCTCCGTTTCGACGCTCATGGCCTCCACGGGCTCGGCAAGCTCCGGCCACGCCGGCTCTTCGCTCGGCGCCTCCGCAGCCTCCGCAAGCTCAGGCGCCTCCGCAACCTCCGCAGGCTCAGGCGCCTCCGCGCCGCCTCCACGAGCTCCGGCTCCGCCGCCTCCACCAGCTCCGGCTCCGCCGCCTCCACGAGCTCCGGCTCCGCCGCCTCCACCAGCATGCTCCTGTCCTCCACGGGCTCGACCAGCTCCGCCGCCTCCACCAGCTCCGGCTCCGCCGCCTCCACCAGCTCCGGCTCCGCCGCCTCCACCAGCTCCGGCTCCGCCGCCTCCACCAGCTCCGGCTCCGCCGCCTCCACCAGCTCCGGCTCCGCCGCCTCCACCAGCTCCGGCTCCGCCGCCTCCGGCTCGACCGGCTCCGCCGCCTCCACCAGCTCCGGCTCCGCCGCCTCCACCAGCTCCGGCTCCGCCGCCTCCACCAGCTCCGGCTCCGCCGCCTCCACCAGCTCCGGCTCCGCCGCCTCCACCAGCTCCGGCTCCGCCGCCTCCACCAGCTCCGGCTCCGCCGCCTCGCCGCCCACCACGCTCGCGGCCTCCGCTCCATCACCCTCGCCGGCAGCAGGCGGCGCGCCCGCCTCTTCGCCCCCGGCCGCCTCGACCCGCTCCGCCGCCGGCGCCCCCTCGTCGACCTCGAAATCCGGCGGAGGCGTGCCGTCCGGCACCGAGAGCTGGATGTGGATCGGCGCCAGCGGGTCCGTCTGGTGGACCCGGATCAGCCTCAGCTTGCACATCTCGAGCACGGCCAGGAACGTGATGACGACCTCGAAGCGGGGAATGACGCCCCCCTTCGAGACGCTGTCGAGCAGCAGATCCTCGAAGCGCATCGACCGCCGCGCCGAGAGCTTCTCCGTGAGCTCCACGATGCGATCCGTGATGCTGATGCGATCGAAGACGACCTCGTGATCGATCTGGACGTTCGTCCGCTTCAGCACCCGCTCGAAGGCGTCCAGCAGGCCGAAGATGGGCATCGACGCGAACGGAGCGGGGCCCTTGGGCACCTCGCTCTCGCTCATGCCGCGCGTGAACACGTCCCGCCCCAGCGTGCCGCGCTCGGCCAGATCGGCCGCGGCCATCTTGTACTTCTGGTACTCCAGGAGCCGACGGACGAGCTCGGCCCGCGGATCCTCCTCCTCGCCCGGCATCCCGTCGTCGTCCTGCCCCGCAGGGACGCTCGGCAGCAGCATCTTCGACTTGATGTGCGCCAGCGTCGCCGCCATCACGAGGTACTCGCTCGCAAGATCGATCGACAGCGAGCGCATGAGCTTCAGGTACTCGAGGTACTTTTCCGTGACGAAGCTCACGGGGATGTCGAGGATGTCGAGCTCGTGCTGCTGGATGAGGTGCAGCAGCAGATCGAGCGGCCCCTCGAACGTGGGAAGCGTGACGACGTACTCGCCCTCCCGCGGCCCCGCGTCCGCCGCCGCCTCGGCCCGGGAGGCGGCCTCCCGGGCCGAGGCGGCCTCCCGGGCCGAGGCGGCGTCACGGGCAGGCGAGGCGGGCGAGGCGGCGCGCGAGGTAGCGGCGGCGCCCCGGCCGGCGGCGGGCGCAGGAGCGGCGCCCGCGTTGCCGCGCCCTTTGCCGCCGCGCGCCCTCGCTGCGCCCGCCTTGGAACCGCTCACGCCGCGACCGTAGTCGCAAGGCGCCGGTCGGTCCACGCCCGAGCGCCCCCCGGCGGCGCGACGCGCCGAAACGCCGCTCCCTCCGAGAATTTGTGGCGGGAGCGGTGCTAGGATCAGCGCGGTCGATGAAGCCGTCCCCCGCGAAGAGCTGCCCCTCGTGCGGTGAGCGCTACGACGCGGGCGTGCTGTATTGCCCGCGCGACGGCACCCCGCTCGCCAGCTCGCGCAAGAGCGCCTCGCTAGGCGCCGCCGAGCGCGACCCGTACGTGGGCCTCACCCTCGGCGGGCAGATCCAGGTCCGCCACCTCATCGGCATCGGCTCGATGGGCCGCGTCTACCGCGCCTTCCAGGCAGGGATCGAGCGCGACGTGGCCGTGAAGGTCCTCCACCGCGAGCTCAGCAGCAACGCCGAGCTCGTGAGCCGCTTCCACCGCGAGGCCAAGATCGCGAGCCGGCTCGTCCACCCGAACGTCGTCCAGGTGCTCATGACCGGGAGCATCCCCGCCACGGCCGACGCCCGGATCGGCGGCGAGCTCTACCTCGTCATGGAGCACCTCGACGGCATCTCGCTGCTCTCGGCGCTCGCCGCCGCCGGCACGGCGGGCGAGAGCGAGGCGCTCCCGCTCCCGAGGGCGCTCCACATCATCCTCCAGGTGTGCGACGCGGTCGGCGAGGCGCACGCGCAGGGCATCGTCCACCGCGATCTCAAGCCCGAGAACATCATGCTCGTCCGCCGCGGCGAGGACCCGGATTACGTGAAGGTGCTCGACTTCGGCATCGCCCGCCTCGACTGGGCCGACAAGGCGATGACCACCCAGGCCGGGCTCATCTTCGGCACGGCCAAGTACATCTCGCCCGAAGGCGCCGAGGGGCAGCGGGTCGGCCCGCCCGCGGACGTGTACTCGATCGCCACGATGCTCTACCAGTGCCTCGCCGGCCGCGCGCCGTTCGAGGGCGACTCGCCCGTCGCGCTGCTCGTCCAGCACACCCACGCCCCGCCGGCGGACCTGCGCAGCATCGCGCGCTCGAGCTACGTGCCCGCGCCGATCGCAGAGGTCGTGATGCAGAACCTCGCCAAGAAGCCGTCGGACCGCGCCCCGGACGCGCGCGCCCTCGGCCGCGATCTCGCCCTCGCCGTGCGCGCGAGCGGCCTCGACCCCGACGAGATCGCCGCCCAGCCCGGGCTCCTGCGCGCCAGCGCGGTCATGAAGCTGGCGTCGAAGTCGCGCACCAAGTCGCTCGACCTCTCCCCCGCGCTCGCCGCCAAGATCGGAGGCATCGCCGCGCCCACGCTGGAGAGCGCCCGCGTCAGCGACCTCGATCCGCTCCTCCCGGCGAGCGAGGCGGCGCTCTACGGCGGCCCCGCGTCGCCGCGCCACGAGGAAGATCCCTCCTCGACGAGCGACGAGGAGCGCTCCTCGTCGCCCAGAGCGAGCGGCGTCGAGCGGTACTCCGCGAGCAGCGGGGAGCGGTATTCCGCGAGCGGCGGGGACCGGTACTCCGCGAGCGACGGCGAGCGCTCCTCGTCGCCCAGAGCGAGCGGCGTCGAGCGCTCCTCGGCGAGCGACGCGGAGCGCGCCTCGTCCCGAGCGAGCGGCGTCGAGCGCTCCTCCTTCAGCAGCGCCGACTTCGGCGGCGCGCCGGACGAGCCCGCGCGGACGGCGGTCGGCCTCGGCATCGACCCCGCGCGCGACTCCGCGCCCGCACCGTCGACCATGCAGGGCGTCGCGTCCGCGCCGCCGCAGCTCCCCCGCCGCGCGGTGATCGCCCGCGCCACCGCGCTCCTCGCGTGCGCCGGCGCGGTGGGGCTCGTCGCGTTCCTCGGCGGGCGGCACCTCGGCGCCTTCGGGGGGAAGAGCGCGCAAGACTCCCTGGAAGGGCACATCGACCGCGCGCGCGACTGCATGGGCAGGCACGCGTGGGACACGCCGCCCGGCGAGAACGTGAAGGACATCATCGCGCAGGCCCTCGCGCGGTGGCCCAGGGACGCGCGGCTCGGCGCGCTCCGGCGCGAGTCCGCCGAGCGCATCGTCGCCGACGCCCTCGGGCGGAAGTACGCCGGCGACAGGCCCGGCGCCATCCGCCTGGCGAAGCTCGCGATCGAGCTGCACCCGGAGCTCACCACGGCCCAGCACCTCGTCGCCGAGCTCTCGGCCCCGCCGAAGGACGCCCCCGAAGAGCCGCCGCCGCAGGTCTCCCCGCAGAGCAGCGGGCTCCGGAACGCCGGCCCGGACCGCCGGCCGCCCCCGCGCCGGACGGCGCCGGACGGCGATCGCGGCTCGCCCCCCGGCCAGCCGCCGGCGCCGGGTCCCCGCGGCGCGCCGGCCCCGCCGCCAGCGTCGGGAGGCGCGGGCGCGCCCGCGAAGACCGGCGCCGCCCCGCCGCCGGGAAGCGACGCGCCGGTCCTGCCGCCGTCGCCGCCCCCGCTGCCCGCGGAGGGCTCCTCGCCGCTCCCCTCGTCGACCGGTCCGTGGCTATAATTCGACGAAGGTGAATCGAGGCGGCTGGTACCCGACGTCGCGCGCACCCCCCAACGTCCGCGCTGGGGAGGGCGACCGAGCAGCGCCGCCGCGCCGAGACGGCGCCCGATCGAAGCGCCGCGCCGCGGGCGCAGCGGGCGCCGCCGCGCTCGCCCTGCTCCTCTCCGCGGCCCCCGGCCGCGCCGACGAGAGCAGGGCGGCCCGCCGCGCCGCCGCCGCGCGCGAGCGGGATCGCCCCTACACGATGGTCGAGATGAGCGGCGGCGTGATGACGCTCCCCGGCGCCGACGTCTGCCCCGTCCTGGCCCCGGAGGCGTGCGAGCAGGGCGAGACGAGCGTCTCCTTCGGCATCCACAACCTCTACCGCTGGGGCGACATCGGCTTCGGCGCGGGCATCTTCTGGGCGGCGTCGCTGAGCACCGACGCCGCGCACGGGGCCAGCAGCCTCGAGCGCGATCACTCGCGCCGCTACTTCATGCTCGACGGGGTGTTCCGCTACTACGCCCTCCGCACGCCCAAGACGGAGTGGTGGGTCGGCGCGACCGTCGGCGGCGTCGTCGTCAACGACTCCTGGTCGGTCGAGGCCGATCGCAACCCGTACTCGGACACGGCGTACGTCGGTCCCAGGGCAGCGACGATCGGCACCGAAGGGGTCGCCGCGGGGCTCGCGATCGGAGGAGATTGGGCGTTCGCCGAGAACTGGAGCGTCGGGAGCCACCTCCGCTACTCGAGCTGGTTCCTCCCGGAGCAGCGCAAGATCTCGCCGACCGGCGATCGCGCGTCGCTCTCCGAGCGCGTCGACATGTTCAACATCGGCGTGCTCATCGCCTATCGCGTCGCGCTCTGATCCCGCGCGCGGGGTGGCCCCGGCGCGCGTGCCCGCGCCTCCCACGGCGCGCGCCCACGGCGTGCGCCCACGGTGATCGCTCGGCGTGCGCCAGTTGACGCGACATCGCCGGGTCTGTACGCCTCCTCGACCGTTTCCATCCTGCGAGGAGCCCCCGATGCCGCTGAATCTCTCGACGGTCGGCCACACGACCAAGCCCAGCGCCTTCACCTTCACCTGGAAGACCCTGGCCACCTACGCGCTCGGCATCGGCGCCCGTCGCGAGGAGCTCGAGTACCTCTACGAGGGTGTGCCGGGCGGCATGAAGGTCTACCCCACGTTCGGCGTCATCCCCTCGCAGGACGCCGTGTTCTCGGCGCTCGAGGCGGCCGGGGCCGAGCTGCCGCTCATCGTCCACGGCGGCCAGACGCTCCGCGTGCACCGGCCGCTCCCGACGAGCGGGACGCTGTTCACGACCGCCACCGTGTCCGGCATCTACGACCTCAAGAAGTTCGCGCAGGTGATCGTCGAGACGAAGACGACCCTCGACGACGAGCCGCTCTTCGACACGGTCTGGTCGATCATCGTGCGCGGCGTCGGCGGCTTCGGCGGGCCGCGCCCGCCGCAGAGCGAGCCTGCGGCCTCGGTGCCGAAGGACCGCGAGCCCGACTGGGTCGTCGAGCAGGCGACCGCGCCCGAGCAGGCGCTCCTGTACCGGCTCTCGGGCGACGAGAACCCGCTCCACGCCGACCCGGAGGTCGCGGCGAAGGCGAGCTTCGCGCAGGGCCCCATCCTGCACGGCCTCTGCACGTACGGCTTCGCGGCGCGCGCGATCATCCAGAAGGCCGCGGGCGGCGACGCGAGCCGGCTGCGGGCCTACGGCGCGCAGTTCCGCAAGCCGGTCTGGCCCGGCGACACCCTCATCACGCGGGGCTACATGCTCGAGGGCGGCAAGGTCGCGCTGGTGACCTCGGTCAAAGAGCGCCCCGATCCCGTGCTCACGAGCGCGTGGGCGGAGATCGGCTGACGGCCGGCGCGGCCGCGTGCTAAGGCCGAGGCCCGGATCAGGGAAGCGATATGAGCAAGACGACCGAGAAGGACAGGGCCAAGGACGACGAGGACCTCGACGAGGACGAGTCGACCGACGAAGGCAACGACGACGGGGAGGAGGAAGAGGCGAAGGCCACCGCGATCCGCGGCCGCGGCCACGCGCACGACGACGACGACGACGCGGACGACGACGGCGCCGATCCGGAAGATGCGTACTGGTGGGCGCCGCACGCGGTGCTCAGCGCGCTCGTGCTGATCGGGCTCCTCGGCTTCTTCGGCATGTTCAACAAGACGCCGCTCGCTCGCCTCGCCGCCCCTGTCGCCCCGGAGCCGGACGATCACGCGCACACGGCCGCCGCCGCGCCTCCCGCGCCCGCCCCGACGCCCCGTCCGGCGAAGTCGGCGCAGCCGCCCCGGGAGATGTTCGGCGCGAAGCACCTGCTCGTCATGTACCAGGGGAGCCGGCGCGCGCCCGCGACGATCACGCGCACGAAGGAGGAGGCGAAGGCCCGCGCGACCGAGGCCATGAAGAAGGCCAAGGCCGACCCGAGCAAGTTCGCGGACATCGTGAAGGAGTACTCGGACGAGCCGGGCGCGGACCGGCGCGGCGGCGACCTCGGCAAGTTCCCGAAGGGCGCCATGGTCCCGGAGTTTCAGGCGGGCCTCGAGAAGATCAAGGTCGGCGAGGTGAGCGACCTCGTCGAGACGCCGTTCGGCTTCCACGTCATCCTCCGCACGCAGTGAGCGCGCGGCGCCGCAGGCCCGTGGCGCCGCAGGCCCGAACGGCGCCGCAGCGCCGCCAGCCCGGGCGGCGCAGGCCCGAACGGCGCCGCGGCGCCGTGAGCGACCCGTTCGCCCGCGCGCTCAGCGCGCCGGCGCGGTGACGATCTTCTTCAGCCTCGCCGACTTCTCTTCCTTGGTCAGCGTCAGCTTCGCGTGCTCGTCGGCCGTCATGCCGCTGCGGAGCACGCGGGCCTCGTCGCCGACCCCGTAGACGGTCTTGTCGGCGCGGGCGAAGATCCACTCGGTGGCGGGGCTCTCGCCCTCCTTGTGCATGAGGCGCACCGAGCCGTCGCCGATGCCCTTCTCCCGGACGGCGCCCGGCAGCTTCGCCAGCGTCGACAGCACGTCCTTGGCCTGATCGACGTCGGCCCGCACGATCGCGGCCACCCGGTAGCGCTTGTCGACCTCCTTGTAATAGCCGAACGCGCCGGGCCCCGCGCCGTCGACCCCGAGCACGTCCTTGGTCTCGTAGCGGACCCCGAGCGGGATCATGTTGTCCTTGGGGAGCGCCGCCGCCGCCGGCGGCAGCGACGGCTCGCCGGGCAGCTTCGAGCCCATCTCCTTCACGAGCCCCGGCAGGACCTTCTCGCTCGACGACTTGAGCGCCGCCTCGGCCAGCGCCTCGTCGTTGTAGGTGATCTCGGCGAGGTACTGCCCGCGCCAGAGGTACGCGTTCCCGACCCCCATCGCCGCCGCGCCGCCGCCGTCGATCTGGCGCGGCGTCGCCTCGTCGGCGGGGTCGCCGTCGCCCACGGTGCGCTTCGTGAACATCCCGTAGGCGCCCTCGGTGGACCCGAACTTCGAGAGGTGCACGTCGACCGTCGCCGAGCCGCCGGCGCCGCTCACGTAGCGCGCCTCGACCACCCGCCGCACCCCGAATCCCTTGTAGATCTCGCACTCCCCGTCGAACATGTCGCAGATGCTGTCGAGCGGCAGGGGCGCCGATTCGCCGAACGTCTTCGCGGCGCCGTTCGGATCGAGGCAGAACCCGCCCGTCGTGCGCGGGAAGAACGGCGCGCTCGCCGCGTCGCTGATCGTCCCGCCGCCGTCCGCGCACGCGGCCGGCTTCGCGGCCGGCGGCGGCGGCGGCGGCGCGCCCATGGGCTCCTCCTTCTTGCTGCAGCCCGCGGACAGCGCGGCCGCGAGCGCGCCCGCGAGCAGCGCACAGCTCCCGGCGCGGAAGCGCCGGGGCCTTTCGCCGCACGCGACAGGCGCGCTGGGGGCAGACGGGACTCTGGATGAACACCTTTCCGGCGGGAATCGCATGGCCCGTTCGCCTTGCACCTTTTTTCATAGCGCCGCAATCGTTAGCGCCCGTCCCGGACCGCTTTGAGAGATTCATCATGCAAATCCATGGTTTAGCGCGCATCGCCGAGGGCATGCGGCTTGCCTTTGCCGGCCATCTGGTGCGTCCCTTCCCCTGCTCGCGACCTCCTCTTCGAGATCCCGATCGACCGCGGGCGTCGTCGCCGCGAGAGCGCGCGCGGCGCCGCCGCAATGGGCGCGGCTTCACCCTGCCGGAGCTGCTCGCGGTGGTCGTCCTCATCGGCATCCTGGCGGCCGCCGCGTCGCCGAGCTTCGTGAACGGCATGCGCGATCGCCGCGTGAACCGCACCGCGATGGAGATCAGCGGCCTGTACCGGCTCGCGCGCTACCAGGCGATCGGCCGCGGGGCGGCGGTGCTCGTGCGGTGGACGGCCGCGACGGGGCAGTTCGAGGTGCGGCAGGCGCGGGTCCAGAACATCGGCGCCGGCTCGCTCATCGCGACGAGCTGCCGCAGCATCGCCAACTGGATGGACCCCGCCCTGACCGACCCCGTCACGACGCTGCAAACGGAGGGCATCGAGCTGGCGGCCGTGGAGCTCCGCGATCCGACCGCCCCCGATGGCGCCGTGCGCGCGAATGCCGACATCTGCTTCACGCCGAGGGGCCGGACGTACGTGCGCTATGCGACCTCCGGGGACCTCGTGCCGCTGCTCGGCGCGGTCCGGGTGAACGTGACCAACACAAGGACCGGCCTCGTGCGCTCGGTCTTCGTCCCGCCGAACGGCGTCGCGAGGCTCGGCCTGTGAGCGCGGCGCGGGTGAGGCGAGCGGGGCGCTCCGGCTACACGCTCATCGAGGTCATGGCGGCGCTCGGCGTGCTCGCCATCGGGGCCACCGGGGTGCTCGCGCTGCAGAAGGCCACGCTCATCAGCAACACGAACGCGCGCAACATCGCGATCGCCAACAACATCGCCATGACGTGGGCGGAGCGGCTGCGGGTGGACGCGCTCCAGTGGAACGAGCCCCGGCGGGTCCCCGACCTCGACGGCGACACCCAGTGGCTCAGGCTCACGACCGCCAGCCCGTTCCCGGCGAAGGTGACGCCCACGCGGGTCGACACGCTCGGGGCGCCGAGCGCCGACGTGTTCGGGACCGACATCCACCTGGGCGACTCGTCGGAGCCCGCGTTCTGCACGCACGTCCGCTTCCGCCAGTTCACCGACCCCGCGACGGGGACGCGGCGCTGGGAGAGCCTCATCCGCGCCGAGATCCGCGTCATCTGGGAGCGCAACGGGAACCCGATCAACTGCGCGGTCGACCCGATCGACGTCGACCAGCAACCGGACCGGTTCGGCGCGGTCTACCTGACGACGGGCGTCCTCCGGAACACGAGCGAGGACCGACGATGACGACGGATCGCCGCATCTCCCCCGCGCGGGCGCGCGCCTCAGGACAGCGAGGCTTCACGCTCGTGGAGCTGCTCGTGGCGATGGCCGCCGGCCTCGTCGTGTCGCTGGCGGCGTTCCTGCTCTCGAAGAACGCGACGCGCTTCTTCCAGCACGAGGCGAGGGCGTCCGCCTCGCACCTCGCCGCGACCGTCGGGCTGAACCGGCTCGCCGCGGACCTGCAGCGCGCCGCGTACCTCTCGACGCCCAACATCCGCGCCGACCCGGAGGTCTGCCAGGTCCCGGCCGAGCCGCCTGGCCTGAATGTCCTCGCGGGCATCGCGATCCGGCGGCAAGGATCGGTGTTCGAGGGCGGGGGAGAGCTCACCCAGAGCGCCGACAACGACCTGTATCCGGACTCGATCATCATCGGCGGGAGCCTGAGCAGCAACGAGCTCTTCGAGTTCAGGAGGATCAGCGACGCGACCGGCGCCCTGATCGTCGAGCTCAATCCGAACAGCGCCGCCGTGCAGCGCACGCTCCAGCGAGCGAACGGCAGCGGACAGGGGCTGAGCCAGATCTTCGCGCCGAACCGCATCCTGCGCGTCATGGTCCGGGGCCAGACCCAGTTTCTCTATGGGGTCATCCAGGGCACCATCGTGCAGGGCGATCCGCCCAACCTCATCGCCATCACCCTCAAGCCGACTCCCGGCCTGCCGATGCTCTCGGGGCTCGGCCGGTGCGGCGTGACCCCCGGCGGCGCCACCGGCGACGGCGGATGGGTGAACGTCGTCAACCGCGTCCGCTACAACATCCGGAGCCTCGTCGGCAAAGAGACGCCCTACGCCCCCCTCGTCGCGCCCATCGCGCCAGCGCAGACCGGCGACAACGGCCGCACCGAGCTCGTGCGGGTCGAGCTCGACGATCAGAACAACGAGATCGACGAGACGCTCGAGCTCGTCGCGGAGTACGCCGTCGATCTCAAGTTCGGGATCTCCGTCGCGGAGGAGAGCACCGATCTGAGCGTGACCGACCCGTTCATCCAGCGGCATTCGATCACGGCGACCGACAACACAGAAGTGTACAACGTCGCCGCCCCGCTCGACCAGTTGAGCACCGCCGCCCCGCAGCGCGTGCGGTCGGTCCAGGTCCGGCTCTCGACCCGCACCCGCGCGCCCGACCGCGACGTCGGCTACCCCGAGCGCTCCGACGGCCGCAGGCTCAGGTTCCTGATCCCCGGCATCGTCGGCGGCGCCACCTACGCCCGGATGCGCACGCTCTACGCCGACATCGCGCTCCCGAACCAGGCCTACGTCAAATGGTGAACGCAAGCATCGCCCGGTCCCGCCGGCGCGCCCACGAGCGGGGCGCGGCCGTGTTCATCGTCGTGCTGGTCATCACGATGCTCACGGCCATCGGCCTGTTCGCGGCCAACGTCGCCACGCTGTCGACCATCGCCACCGGCCACGAGCGCCGGATGACGCAGACGCATTACCTCGCCGAGTACGCGATGCAGCTCGCGCTCGCCGAGATCGAGCAGAACGGCGGCCTGGACGCCATCGCCGCGACGGAGTCGAGCAACTGCTCGATCAGCACCGAGCCGTGCTGGGTGTTCTACCCGCACACGTTCGCCGCGGCGGAAGATCTCCTGGAGCTGCCCGCGCCCGACGCGCCGGGGAGCCTCGGCCGCGCCAACATCGCGTGGATCGCCAAGGTGGAGATCACCGACAAGATCAAGCCCGCGATAGGCAATCGCGCCGGCAGCGACCAGGGCGGCCCGAACGCCGTGAGCGCCGATTACTGCACGGTCACCATGAACGCGCGGCTCATCGCCTGGCCGAACGGCGCGGTCATGGAGGCGGTGGGCAGCCAGGAATCCATGTCCGTCGTTGCCGATATCCTCTGCTCGAAGTGACGAACCGGAGCGCACGATGCGAAACCTGACGAAGGTCCTTGTCACGATGGGCTCCGCGGCCACGGTCGGCCTCGTCGCCGCCCGCGCGCGCGCGCAGGCCATGGATGTCGAGCCGCCGCTGCCGAACGTCCTCCTGCTGGTCGACACGTCGGGCTCGATGGAGAAGACGGTGGCGGGCGGGGAGCCGGACTGCAACCCGCTCACGCCCCCCGCCTCCGAGGCCACGAAGAGCCGCTGGACGAAGCTCGTCGAGTCGCTCACCGGCCCGATCCCGGACTTCTCCTGCTACGCGCAGCCCCGCACGCAGTCCGAGTTCATCGACGAGTTCACCATCGACGGGGAGCCGCCGTACGACGCGAACTACTACATCCCGTTCCATCGCCTGCTCTCCAACGGCTGCACGCCTACCCCCCATCCGACCAACAACGACGTGGTCGGGCACAGGTACGACGATGCGGGCATTGGCTGCACCTTCCCCTACGAAGCTCCCAACGGCCTGCTCGACGTCTATCAGGACCGGATCCGGTTCTCGCTCATGACGTTCGACACGCTCCCCGACGCGCGCACCGGGCTCGTCGGCGGCGTGCCCAACGCCCAGAGCGGCATGCGCGGGATGTGGAGCTACTTCCTCGAGTTCCAGAGCGGCGCGGGCTATCCGGCGCGGGGCAACCCGCCCGAATGCGCCGTCGAGGACATGGAGGTCGGCGCCAAGAACCCGGCGGCGCCGCTCTGGGAGGGGCCGCTCATCCCCTTCCCGACCCACGACGCGCCCATCGACACCGTGCGCGAGAAGAACCTGAAGATCCAGAAGGCGCTCCTCGCGACGCGGCCGTACGGCGCCACGCCGCTCGCCGGGATGCTGTCCGACGCGCGCGACTACATCCTCAACGATGCCTCCCTCTGGGAGGGCCAGCCGCTCGGGCCGCGCGACGATCCGTACATCAGCGGCGGCTGCCGCAAGACGTCGATCGTGCTCGTCTCCGACGGCGAGCCGAACCTCGATCTGCGCCCGACGTGCGCGCAGGGCCCGGGCCCCGGCCCCGAAGGCACGGGCTGCCCGTACGAGGAGCCGCACGTCATCGCGCACTCGCTCAACACCCACGTGAACCCGAACCGGCGCGTCAGGACCTATGCCGTCGGGTTCGGCCTCACCACGCAGGCGCGGCAGGAGCTCAGCGATCCGACCTTCGACTGCGCGAGGATCTCCAGCACCGATTTCCTGCCCGCCGGGCGCTGCGACAACGCCACCGGCGCGGTCAGGGCGTGCTGCACGCTCTCGCGCATCGCCATCGAGGGCGGGACCGACCGCGGCTACTTCCCCGACGACGCCAACGAGCTGTCCGCGGTCATGTCGCAGATCTTCGCGCGCATCTCCGCGAACTCGACGAGCCGCACCCTCCCCGTCTTCGCGATGGCGACCTCGACCGTGAACAACGGCAGCGATGCCGCGGGGGTCGCCTACCAGTTCGGCTCGTCGTTCAGCCCGCCGGCGGACGGCTCGCTCTGGAGCGGCAACCTCGAGCGCAAGCGCTACGTCTGCGAGTCCGTGAACGGCGTGATGACGACGCAGCTGGAGGACGTCGACCCCGGCAAGGGCGACGACTTCGCGGCCAACGTGAGCTCCAACGATCTGGCGCGACCGCGCAGGTTCCTCACCGTGATCGGCGATCTCGACGTCGCCGAGCAGCGCGTCTGGTCGCAGCGGACCATCCGCCCCGCGGCCGCCGCCGTGGACGACCTCAGCGACTACACGGGCACGGTGACCGGCAGCGGCGCGCCTGCGCCGGCGCAGGCGTTCGCGGACGCCCTCTCCAGCGCGCCGCGCGCGCTCGGCCTCAATCCGAGCTCGGGCACCGTCCCCTCGCAGTGCTCGGGCGGGCTGCAGGCGGCCACCGCCGAGGTCTGCGCCGAGCGCATCATCGAGTGGGAGACCGGCGAGCCGATGCCCGCGAACGTCCCGTCCCGCGACGGCAACGAGCTCGGCAGCATCTACCACTCCACGCCGGTCGTCGTGGGGGCGCCGCGCGACTACATCCCCGACGAGTCCTACCGGCTCTTCGCGGAGCAGCCCGCCCAGGCGAACCGGCCGC
The DNA here is from genome assembly GCF_000418325.1 of Sorangium cellulosum So0157-2. Classification (GTDB taxonomy): domain Bacteria; phylum Myxococcota_A; class Polyangia; order Polyangiales; family Polyangiaceae; genus Sorangium; species Sorangium cellulosum_D. The sequence goes on along the minus strand of NC_021658.1, from coordinate 3,404,873 downwards.
TCGTGCTCTACACCGCCACGACCGACGGGCAGCTCCACGCCTTCCAGGTGACGGCCGCGACCGCGACCGACCCGCTCAAGGTGGACCGGGTCCAGAACAACGAGCTCTGGTCCTTCCTGCCACCCTACGTCCTCCCCCGCCTCCTCGATACGTTCAACCAGCAATCGATCCTGCTCGACGGCGCGCCCGTCGTGAAGAACGTCGTCTTCGAGCGCACGTCGGCGCAGATCAGCGAGGCGAGCGCGTCGTGGAGCACGGTGCTGCTCGCCGGCGGCGGCGCGGGCGGCGGCTTCTACTACGCGCTCGACGTGACGAACCCCACGGCCCCGCGGTTCCTCTGGCAGCTCTCCACCGACGAGGCCGGCAACCCGCTGTTCGGCGCGTCGACCCCGACGCCGGCGATCGGCATGGTCGAGATGGAGGACCGCGGCCAGATCCGCGAGATCGCGGTCGCCATCCTGCCCGGCGGCTCCGCCCCGCTCGACGCGAGCCAGCCCGCGTGCAACCGGAAGGGCACGACGCACCCGCTCTTCCATCCGACGGGCAGCCTGTCGGTCCGCAGCTCGGTGCGGTGCTGGGGCAGCGCGGGCAGCGGCGGCCCCGTCGGGCCGGCGCGCTCGCTCACGATCGTCCGGCTCGAGACCGGCGAGGTGCTCCGCACGTTCCGCGGCCTCCCCTCCGAGGCGCCGTCCGTGCTCTCGACGCGGACCACGGAGGTCGACTTCGACTCGCCGATCACCGGCGTCCCCGTGCCGTTCCCGGCGGGCGTCGGCGAGGTCGCCGAGCGCATCTACGTCGGGGACGCCGACGGGACGCTCTGGCGCGTCAACCTGTCGAGCACGGACCCGGACGAGTGGAGCGTGTCCCTCGCCTGGGACGCGTACTCGATCACGGGCATGGGCGACGCCGCGGCGAGCAGCCAGCCGATCCAGACGACGCCGATCGTCAGCACCGATCCGCTCGGCAACACGGTCGTCCTGTTCTCCACGGGCGATCAGGAGTCGTTCACGCCGGGCGTCGAGACGCGGGTCTGGTCGATCACCGAGCGGCCGCACGAGACGAGCGTGCGCATCTCCGAGAACTGGGTCGTGCCCCTCACGAACGGCCAGCGCGTGACCGGGCCCATCTCCCTCTTCAACGGCTGCGCGTACTTCGCGACGTTCACGCCCGTGGCGCCCGGGACCTTCGCGTGCGCGGACGGGTTCGGATCGATCTGGGGCGTCGACTACCTGCTCGGCCAGGCGGCGACCCCGGCGGCGTACCCGAGGGGGAGCGGGTGCCTCGTCGAAGATCCGCTCGAGCCTCCCTTCGAGAAACAGGCGCCGGGCACCGTCGTCTTCGGCGTCGCCGTGACCCAGAAGCCGACGTGCACGGTGACGGAGGAGTACACCGATGTGCACTTCGGCACGCAGACGATCATCCGGCAGTCGACCCCGCCCGAGTACCAGCTCGTGTTCCACACCGGCGCCGCGGGCCAGGAGGACGCCCAGGGGGGCGAGACGCGCACGACCACGAGGACGCTGCAGCCGCCGCGCAAGGTCGTTAAGATCGACTCGTGGGCGACCATCCTCGAATGAAGCGCAGCGGCCTGTCGCGCGCCGCCGCGGCCGTCATCTACGCGTCCGCCGCGTCCGCCGCGTCCGCCGCGCCCGCCTGCCGCAGCGACGCGCCGGCGCCGCCGCCGCCGCCGGCGAGCGAAGCCTCGGCGCCGAGGCCGCCCGTCGACCAGGCGCTGCCGGGCGAGCTCGCCGAGGGCGCCGAGCAGGCGTTCGGCCTCCCCATCCCGCGGCGCATGAAGGTGCGCGCGCGCTTCCCCGACGCGGTCTTCGCGGTCGGGGAAATCCCGGCCGAGCGGGTGGCCAATTACGTGCGCACGCGCGTGCTCGCCGGCAACGTCGAGACCGGGCCGGCGAAGACGATCTTCTCGCGCGCGACCGTGAAGAGCGCGCCGCAGCGGATGCTCCGCGTCGAGGTCGTCTCGCGCGCGCACGTCTCGGAGCTCGTCGTCCGCGACGAGACGCGGCCGCCCCCGGAGCGGGGGCTCTCCGTCGAGGAGCGCTGGCGTCGCAACGGGCTCACGCCGGACGGCAAGGTGCTCGATCCCACCCGCCTCGAGTGAGCGCGCGCCGCCGGCGGCCTCGACGTGGCGCGTCGCGGAGGCCGCCACGCCAGTCGACATCCCCGACCTTTCGAAGTAGATCGCGCCCGTGTCGACCAAGCCGCTCCCCACCGCTCCGCTCCGAAGGACCCCGCTCTACGACGAGCACATCAAGCTCGGCGGCCGCATGGTCCCGTTCGCCGGCTGGGAAATGCCGGTCCAGTACAAAGGCGTGACCGAGGAGCACCGGGCGGTGCGCACCGCCGCCGGGCTCTTCGACGTCTCGCACATGGGCGAGATGATCCTGAGCGGCGAGCACGCCGGACGGGTGGTCGACCACCTCGTCACGAACGACGTCAAGAAGCTGGAGGACGGACACGCGCTCTACACGTGCGCGTGCAACGAGGGCGGCACGATCCTCGACGATCTCATCGTTTACCGGATCGACGCGCGGCAGTGGCTCATCGTCTGCAACGCGTCGAACCGCGACAAGATCGCGGCCCACTTCCGGAGCGCGGCGCAGGGCCACTGCAGCTTCGAGGACGCCTCGGATCGCACGGCGATGATGGCGCTCCAGGGGCCGAAGGCGCTCGACATCGTCGCGCTCGCGGGCGGCGACGGCCCGGCGCTGCGCGAGCTGCCGTCGTTCCACTTCCGCGACGCGACGCTCGCCAACGTCCGCTGCACCGTGGCCCGCACCGGCTACACCGGCGAGGACGGCATCGAGATCTTCTGCTCCCCGTCCGACGCGCAGCGGCTCTGGCGCGCGCTCGTCGAGCTGGGCGGCCCGCTCGGCCTCGAGGCGACGGGCCTCGGCGCGCGCGACACGCTCCGCCTGGAGGCGCGCCTGTCGCTCTACGGCAACGACATCGACGAGACCACGAACCCGATCGAGGCGGGCCTCGGCTGGGTGGTGAAGCTCGACAAGGGCGATTTCGTCGGGCGCGCCGCGCTCCAGCGCGTCAAGGACGAGGGGCCCGCGCGCAAGCTGATCGGCTTCGAGATGGTGGGGCGCGGCATCGCGCGCCACGGCTACCCGCTGCTCGACGAAGGCGGCGAGAAGGTCGGCCTGTGCACGAGCGGCAGCCCCGGGCCGACCGTCGGCAAGAACATCGGGCTCGGCTACCTGCCGGCGTCGATGGCCAAGGTGGGGACCGCGTTCCAGGTCGACTGCCGCGGGCGCACGGTCGAGGCCGTCGTGGTCAAGACCCCGTTCTACAAGCGGGCCTGACGCGCGCGGCGCGCTGACCGAGCGGCCGCGAGGCGAGCAGAGATCCAGGTTGGCAAAGGGAGAAGAAGTCCATGGCGAGCGATGATGTCCGAACGGATCGGCGGTACACGAAGGACCACGAGTGGGCCAAGCAGGAGAACGACCACGTCGTCGTCGGGATCACCGCCTTCGCGGTCGATCAGCTCGGCGACATCACTCTGGTCAACCTCGACGTGAAGCCGGGCGACACGATCACGGCGGGCAAGGCGTTCGGCACCATCGAGAGCGTGAAGACGCTGAGCGATCTGTTCGCGCCGCTCAGCGGCAAGGTCGTGCGCGTGAACGGCGAGCTCGAGAGCCGCCCCGAGCTCGTCAACGACGACTGCTACGGCAAGGCGTGGATGATCGAGGTCGCGCCCTCGGACCAGGGCGAGCTCGGCGCGCTCATGGACCCCGTCGCCTACGCCGAGCTCCTGAAGACCGCGGCGCACTGAGCGCCGCGCCCCCCGCATCACCCTGCCCGCTGCACAACACCATGCGTTACCTGCCCCACACGCCCGAGGAAATCAGCGAGATGCTGCAGGCCGTCGGCCTGTCGTCGCTCGAGGAGCTCTACAGCGCGATCCCGAAGGAGGCGCGCCTCACGCGCCCGCTCTCGATGGATCCGCCCCTCGACGAGGCCTCGCTCATGCGGCACCTCGAGGAGCTCGCGCAGAAGAACCGCGCCGGGCGCATGCTCTCGTTCCTGGGCGCCGGCGCCTACGAGCACCACTTCCCGCCGGCCGCCGATCAGCTGCTGCTCCGCAGCGAGTTCTACACCGCCTACACGCCGTACCAGCCCGAGGTCTCCCAGGGCACGCTCCAGGTGATCTTCGAGTTCCAGACGATCGTGAGCGAGATCCTCGGGCTGCCGGTCGCCAACGCGTCGATGTACGACGGCGCGAGCGCGCTCGCCGAGGCCGTGCTGATGGCCCGCAGGCTCACGGGGCGCGAGCGCACGGTGCTGTCCGAGGGCGTGCACCCGGACTACGTCGGCACGGTCGAGACGTACGTGCACGGCATCGGCAGCGGCAAGGCGTCGCTCGCCCGCGTCGACGTCGGCCGCGACGGCACGGCGGACGTCGAGGCGCTGACGCGGGCGATCGACGAGACGACCGCGTGCGTGGTGGTCGGCTATCCGAACTTCTTCGGCGTCGTGGGCGACATCCGGAGGGTGGCCGAGGCGTGCCACCAGAAGGGCGCGCTGCTGATCACGGTCACGCTCGATCCGTACGCGCTCGCGCTGCTCGAGTCGCCGGGCGCGCTCGGCGCCGACATCGCGGTGGCGGAGGGCCAGCCGCTCGGGCTGCCGCCGCAGTACGGCGGGCCGAACGTCGGGCTGTTCGCGTGCAGGAACGACCGCAAGTACCTCCAGCAGGTGCCGGGCAGGCTGGTCGGCGAGACGGTCGACAAGCACGGGACCCGGGGGTACGTGCTGACGCTCGCCACGCGCGAGCAGCACATCCGGAGGGAGCGGGCGACGAGCAACATCTGCACGAACAGCGGCCTGTGCGCGACGGCGGTCACGATGCGGATGTGCATGCTCGGCAAGCGCGGCTTCGTCGAGGCGGCGCGGCAGTGCCTCGCGAAGGCGGAGCACCTCAAGCGGGAGATCGCGCGGCTCGACGGGTACGCGCTGCCGCTCGCGGCGCCGACGTTCCACGAGTTCGTCGTGAAGGTCCGCGGCGGCGACGCCGGGAAGCTCACGCGGGCGCTGGCCGAGCAGGGCATCATCCCGGGGCTCGATCTCGGCCGCATCGACGCCCGCCGGCGCGACGAGCTCCTCGTCGCCGTGACCGAGCGGCACAGCCGCGCGGACCTCGATCGGCTCGTGGAGGCGCTCGCGGGCTTCTCGGGCTGACGCCCCGGGCGGCGCCCAGGCGGGGGCGAAGGGCGCGCGGGAGCGAAGGGCGCGCGGGGGCGAAGGGTACGGGGCCGCGGCAGGTCGGCCCCCCCGGCGACCTCGTCGCCGCCTGGAGGCCGCGCCGGTCGCGTGCTCCCCGGTGCCAACGCGCCTCGAACCGGGCGATACTTCGCCGCCATGCGCGGGGGAGAGGTGATCGCCGGGCGATTCGAGGTTGAGAAGCTCGGAGGCGCCGGTGGGATGGGGGAGGTCTACCAGGCGCGCGATCGGGCGTCTGGCGGGACCGTCGCCGTCAAGGTGCTCTACCAGCTCGACCCGCGGAACGCCGAGCGCCTGATGCGCGAGGCCGCGCTGCTCGCCGAGCTCGATCACCCGGGCATCTGTCGCTACGTGGCGCACGGGTGGACGGCGGAGGGCGCGCCCTACCTCGCCATGGAGTGGCTCGAGGGAGAGGACCTCGGCGCGAGGCTCTCGCGCCGCGATCTCAGCGTGGACGAGGCGGTCACGCTCGTGACGCGCGCCGCCGAGGCGCTCGCGGTCGTGCACGCGCGCAGGATCGTTCATCGCGATCTCAAGCCCTCCAACCTGTTCCTCGTGGATCGCGACGTCGCGCGGGTGAAGCTGCTCGACTTCGGGATCGCCCGGTTCTCCGAGGCGACGCGGATGACCCAGTCGGGGATGATCGTGGGGACCCCCGCCTACATCGCCCCCGAGCAGGCCCGGAGCAAGACGGCGGTCGACGCGCGCGCCGACGTGTTCGCGCTCGGCTGCGTGCTGTTCGAGTGCCTCACCGGCGTGCAGGCGTTCCGGGGCGACAGCTTCATGGCGACGCTGCTGAAGATCGTGCTGGAGGACGCCCCGCGGGCGAGCGAGCTGCGCGCGGAGGTGCCGCCGTACCTCGACGCGCTCTGCGCCCGGATGCTCGCCAAGAACCCGGCGGAGCGCCCGCGCGACGGCGCGGCGGTGGCCGCGGCGCTCGAGGCGGTCGGCCTGGGCGCGACGCTCTCCATGGCGGCGGCGCCGGCGAGCTCGGCGCCCTCGTCGCCGCTGTCGCTGACCCACAGGGAACGGCGGGTGCAGTGCGTGCTGCTGATGGCCGCCGAGCCGGGCGCGGCCAGCGGCGCGGGGAGGCCGGACGCGGAGACCGAGATCGCCTCGGCCTCGGACGAGGTGACCCGGGAGGTCGCCGGGCTCGGGTGTCAGCTCGACCTCCTTTTGGACAGCTCGATCCTGGTCACGTTCACGGGGACGGGCCTGGCCACGGATCAGGCGGTGCGCGCGGCCCGCTGCGCGCTCTCGCTGCGCAAGCACGCCGGCGACCGGCCGATCGCCCTCGCGACGGGCACCGCCGAGCTCTCGGGGAGGCTGCCCGCCAGCAACCTCCTGGACCGGGTGGCGCGGACGCTGGCGCAGCCCGCGCCCGCCGCCGCGCAGGCGCGGCCGATCGCGATCGACGAGGTGACCGCGGGGCTGCTCGACGCCCGCTTCGATGTGGTCGAGACCGAGTCGGGCCTGTGGCTCCACGGCGAGCAGGCGCTCGCGAAGGGCGCGCGGACGCTGCTCGGCAGGCCGACCGCGTGCGTCGGGCGCGACTGGGTGATCGCGGCGCTAGAGGCGCTCCGCGCCCAGTGCATCGAGGAGTCGAGGGCGCGCGCGGTGCTCGTGACCGGGCCGGCGGGCATGGGCAAGTCGCGCATCGCCTACGAGATGCTGCTCCGCGCCCGCCAGCGCGAGCCCTCGTTCGCGCTGTGGGTCGGCCGGGGAGACCCGCTGCGCGCGGGCGCCGCGCTCGGCCTGCTCGGCCAGGCGCTGCGGCAGGCGTGCGGCGGCATCCAGGACGGCGAGCCGCTCGAGGCGCGCCGGGACAAGCTCCGCGCCCACGTCGGCAGGTATTTCGGCGGGGCCGACGCGCAGCGCGTGTCGGAGTTCCTCGGAGAGCTCCTGAACACGCCGTTCCCCGACGAGGAGAGCCTCCAGCTGCGCGCCGCGCGCGGCGACGTCCGGCTCCTCGGCGACCAGATGCAGCGGGCCTGGGTGGAGTTCCTCGCAGCGTCGTGCGACGAGCGCCCCTTGCTCCTCGTGCTCGAGGACCTGCACTGGAGCGACACGCCGACGGTCCAGTACATCGACGAGGCGCTGCGCCGCGTCCGCGACAAGCCGTGGATGCTGCTCTCGCTGGCGCGCCCGGACGTGCACGAGCTGTTCCCCCGGCTGTGGGCCGAGCGGGGGCTCCAGGAGATCCGCCTCGAGCCGCTGACCTCCAAGGCGAGCGCGCGGCTCGTGCGGCAGGTGCTCGGCGATCGGGTGAGCGACGCGACGCTGGAGCGCATCGTGGCGCAGGCCGAGGGCAACGCGTTCTACCTGGAGGAGCTGATCCGCGCGACCGCCGAAGGCGACGTGCGGGACGCCCCGGAGACGGTGCTGGCGATGGTGCGGTCCAGGCTCGAAGGGCTGGACGACGTGGCGCGCCGGCTGCTGCGCGCCGGGAGCGTGTTCGGGGACGTCTTCTGGCGAGGCGCGCTCGACGCGCTGCTGGGCGGCGCGGGCGGCGCGGGCGGCGCGGGCGGCGCGGAGATCGACGGTCACCTCGCCCGCCTGGAGCGGCTGGAGTGGCTCGTCACCCGGTCGGCGTCGAGGTTCCAGGGCGAGCGGGAGATCGCGTTCCGGCACGCGCTCGTGCGCGAGGCGGCCTACGGGATGCTGACCGAGGAGGATCGCGCGCTCGGGCACCGGCTGGCGGGGGCGTGGCTCGAGCGCGCCGCCGAGCCGTCGGCGGCGGTCATCGCCGAGCACCTCGATCGCGGCGGCGATCGCGCGCGCGCCGCGGAGCTCTACCAGAGCGCGGCGGCGCAGGCGTTCGCCGCGAACGACTTCGACGCGGTGGTCCGGTGGGCCGAGCGCGCGCTCGCGCTCGGGGCGAGCGGCGAGGCCCAGGGGGAGCTGCTCTTGCTGCGGGCCGAGGCGCGGAGGTGGCGCGGGGATCTCGCCGAGTTCGGTCGCTGCGCGCAGATCGCGCTGCGGGTGCTGCCGAAGGGCACCGCGGCCTGGCACGCCGCGCTGTCCGAGGCCGGGCGCGCGGCGAGGCACCTCGGGCAGCCCGAGGATCTCCTCCAGCTCGACGCGGCGCTCGCCGACGCGTGGCCCGAGGGGCAGCCGTCCGCGCCGGCGGTGACGGCGGCGGCGTCGATCGCGCTGGACCTCTTGCTCGCGGGCCTCCACGACCGGGCCGAGGCGCTCCACCGGCGCATCGAGGCGGTCGCCGAGCGCTTCCGCGACGACCCGAGCGTGAGCGGGCCGATCTACCGGCAGCGCGGGATGCGCGAGCTCTTCGCCGGGCACCTCGACGAGAGCTGCGCGATGGCCGCGCAGGCCCTCCGTTGCTACGAGCAGGTCGGCGATCTGCGGCGGGCGTGCATCGAGCGCTGCAACCTCGGGTTCCGGGAGTCGCTGCTCGGCGCCTATGCGGAGGCGCTGGCGCGGCTGCGCGCCGCGGTCGCGGAGGCCGAGCGGATGGGGCTCGACTACGTGCTCGGCTTCACGCTGCACGATCTGGGTCGTGTCCTCTGGCGCACCGGCGCCCTCGACGAAGCGCGCGTGGTGCAGGCGAGGGCCGCGGCGCTGTGCGCGGCGCAGGGCAGCCGGCGCGGGGAGGGCTGGTCTCGGACGTACCTCGCGGGGATCCTGCGAGACGCGGGCCGGCTCGACGAGGCGGAGGTCGAGGCCCGCCGCGCGGCGGCGCTGCTGGAGACGGCGCAGCAGGCCCAGGTCGCGGCCCGGGCGACGCTGGCGTCCGTGCTGCTCGCCCGCGGCAGGTCGGCCGAGGCGCTCGCGGAGAGCCGCGAGGCCGTGGCGCAGCTGGCCGCGGTGGAGAGCGTCGAGGAGGGGGAAGCGATGACCCGCCTCGTGTACGCGGAGGCGCTCTTCGCGGCGGGGGATGGCGCCGGGGCGCGCGCGGCGATCGCCGAGGCGCGCGAGCGGCTGCTCGAGGTGGCGGTGCGGATCGCGGATGCCGGGATGCGCGAGAGGTTCCTCCGCGATGTGGAGGAGAACGCGCGGACGCTGGAGCTCGCGCGGGCGTGGGTCGGCGACGGTGCGGGTGGGGGGGCAGCCGAGTGAGGAGGGATGTCCGGTCTCCAGCGAGGCACGCCATGGACCGCGCCCGAGCAGCCCAGCAATCCGCCGAGCTGCACGGCCTGCTCGACGCCGTCGTGCCCGACCTGACCGAGAGCACGCGGCGGCAGCTCAGCGCGCGCTGGCGGAGCTTCACGGCCTGGTGCGCGGCGCGCGGCTCGCTGGCCGTGCCCGCGCGCCCGCGCGTCGTGCTGCTCCATCTGCTCGCCATGGAGCGCGAGCGCGTTGCCCCTGCGGCGATCGACGCGGCGCTCTGCGCGATCCGGACGGCGCACGATCGCATGCGTCACGCCTCGCCGACCGACAGCGCGATCGTGCGGCGATGGCGCGACGGCCGCGAACGGACGAGCGCCACGGAAGGCGGTCTGCTGGATCCCGCGCAGGTCCGGCGCATCCTTCACGCGATGGGAGGCGCACGCCTCGCGGACCTCCGCGACCGCGCCCTCGTGCTGCTCGGGTACGTGGCGCGGCTCCGGCCAGCCGAGCTCGCCGCCGTCGATGTCGACGACCTCGTCCTCGCGGAGGCCGGGCTGGAGCTGCGCCTGACCGGCGAGCCGGTGCCGATCCCGTTCGGGCCGAGCGAGCGGACGTGCCCCGTCCGGGCGCTGACGGCCTGGACGAGCAGGGCGCGCCTCGTCACGGGGCCGCTGTTCGTGGCGATCGACGCGCAGGATCGCACCGGAGAGCGGCTCTCGGGGGAGACGGTGGCCGCCGTCGTCAGGGACCGGGCGCGGCAGGCGGGGATCACCCTGGCCTGAGGGGTCGCCGCGCCTGTAGCGGTGGTTGTGCCGCGTGATCGTAGTCAGTCGTCCCAGCATCCCTTGAGGTGGAACGACGCTGACTCGAGACGTAGTATGGCACCGTCGAACGGCCGGAAGAGCTCGCACGGACCGGCGGACACGTCGGCTTCATAGGGATCGTTGCGCTGAACTTCGGTGGTGATCGAGCACCCGCCCTGATAGGTGATCCCGGCGATCTCCGCGGTCATGTGTGGATGTCCCGGCTCGTCCATCAGATCAAGCGTCTCGAACTTCGCCGTATGGTGCTGTACCCACATGCCCAGGTATCCAGCTCCCAGCGTGCAGAGCCCGGAAACGGTATCGTCTGTCCCAATCACCGGCCGCTTGCCGCCGTCGCCGGTGTCGATGATGAGCTCTTCTCCATCGAGGGCTACCGTGACGATCCCTGCGACGCTCGGCGGGTCTGCGTTGCAACAAAGGCAGGTCGAAGCTGAAACGGCCCCCAAGGCAATCATGGGCCAACGCATGGGCATCTCTCCTGAGTTCGGTCTACGATGGACAGCCGTAAGTCGCAGGAATCGCGGGAGGAGATCCTCCTGGAGGGCAGCACAGGACTCGTTCGCGTCCACCGTCTTCAACGTAAAGCCATCGGTTTTCGTACCCTTGCCAGCACACTCCGTCTACCAGGCTGGGGATCACGCACAGGGTGAACCCAGACGGGATTTCTTTCTGCACGACGCCAGCGCACGCTCTCGCCATCGAGCCCGGCGGCGACTCGGGATCGAGCCTGATTCCATCCCAGAGGACATCGCGCGCCCCCGGGCAGGCTGGGACGTCGTCCATGGAACCCTCCCAGAGCCACACCGCGTGAGCGCCTTCGCGCGGTCCTCTCTGACTGCAATCGGGGTCTTCCGGCTCACTTCCACAGGAGGGCGCGGCGACGGAAACGATCAATACCATCGCGGGGAATCGCATGCCGTTCGGCCTCCTGCCTAGTACATCTCATCAGCTCCACAGCTTACGTCGCCGCGTTCGCAAAAAGGCCGCTCGGGGGTGAATGTCGTCACCTCGTCTCGGCTCAGCACCGCGGTACGGCGCGGACGGCTCGACCCGCGCGGAGACATCGCACGCGCCTCTCGCTGCTCCCCGGCAGGGCCTGCGCCGATGGCGCGGCGGGGGGCGGCCGGCGGCATGACCACGCTCGGCAGCTTCCGCGCAACAGCGACGACCTGGGCGCGGTGAGAAAGCCATGCGAACATCGCGCACGACACCGCGAAGGCGAGGGCGGAGACAGCCACGCCGAGGCCAACCCGCGCAGCGGTCGCGCGCGCCGCGCCGCTCCGACGCACGCCGCGGTCGTGCGCGTCGTCCGTGTGGAGCGCTGACGGCGCGGGTCGATGCGAATCCGGTGTCCGCGTCGGCGCTGGCCGTGCGGGAGTCTCCAGCGAGGGGAGCTCCGGCACCGGTGGTTCGTCCTCCTCAGCCAGAGAAGCCCCAGACGGCTGGGTGTCGGGCCCTTCCAGCTCGCTCCCCATAGCCCGACCCGAGCCTGAGGGATCACTGCTCGCGCGAGGATCGGCGCCGGGTGCTTCCGGCTCGTCCTCCAGCACCCGGAGCCGCGCTTCCTGCGCGCTGCGCGACGTCGGAGGCACAGGGTCCACGGCCGCCGCAGCCCCGTCCTGCGACGTGGGCGCACGGTCCAGCCGGGGCCATGCCTGCATCAGGCCCTTCAGCACCGCGATCAGGAGCTCGATACTCGCGTACCTGCGCCGCGGGTCCTCGGCGAGCGCCATCTCGATGGCGGCGCGTACCGCGTGCGGCGTGCCGTCCGGGAATGTGAGCCTTGAGCACCGGCCGCCCGGCGCGCGGGCCCGTCCTTCGTGGAACTCGCGCCCGCAAACGAGCTCGTACAGCACGGTTCCGAGCCCGTAGACGTCCGCCCGCGGGCCGACCTTGCCGCCGCCGAGCAACTCGGGCGCGCCGACCAGCGGTTCCCGAGCCGCATCGGAGGCACCGAGGCGGAAAAGGCGTACGAGCCCGAAATGGGTGATGACGAGGCGTCGATCGGCGGCGATGCGCACGCGGTCCGGGCTCAGCGACCCGTGGACCCAGCCCTGGGCATGGCACCGCGCGATCGCCTCTGCGAGCGCGATCACCGTCTCGAGCGCCGCAGCTTCCAGGTCCGGACCGCGCATCGCCTCCGTGATCGGAACCGCGGGGCCACGGTGCCGGGTCGCGACCCAGGCGACCGATCCGCTCACGTCGCCGTAGAGAACGGGCTCGAGCTGCGGCACCGCGCGCGCGAGCTCCTGCACGCGCTGCATCTCGGCTGCGAACGCCGCCGTGTCGATCGGTCCGGGGTCACGCAGGTGCAGCCATACCGTGTCCGTTGCGTCGCCGACCTGTCTGGCCAGCACCGTGCGGACCAAGCCGTCTCGGACCACGCCGAGGATCCGGTGTCCCTCCCAGAGGTCGCCAGCGCCTACCATACGAACATCACCTCCACCCCGGTCACGCGCGCGCGGATCTGGGTGCCGTCTCGCAGCACGGCGTAGATCAGGGTCGCTCCGGCGAGCGTCGTGCCGGCGACCAGGGTCGCGGTGCTGATCTGGTCCATCATGGCCACGCTCGCCACGTTCTCGCTGGTACTCCATCGCCATGTGGTGTCGTCCGGGGAGTACACTTTCGTCCGGACCTCCGCCCGCTCACTCGCCGCCGCCACGTGGAGCGCGACGCCCGTCGCGAGGAGCGCCAGGGATGCCGCCGCGCCCGCCGGCACGATCCACCGCGGCGTGGCCGCCTGTGGGGCCTGTGCCTCCGGCGCGCGCGGCGGCAGCGGTGCGGCGGGCTGCTCTTCGGAAGTAGGATCCGGCGGTACCGGTGAAGATGCTTCGGGCACAGGCGGCGGGACATCGAGCGGGAGCGGGGGAGTCACCACGGGTGGAGGCTCCGCGACCAGCGGCGCTTCCGGCAGCGGTGCGGCGGCCGGTACGGGCGGCGTAGCCGCCGGTGGCGCCAGCAGGGCGGTCCGCGACTCGCCGGCCTCGGCCGAGACCGTCGTGCGCACGACCCGCCCGTCCGCGAGCGCGGCGCTCACCTCATGCTGCCCGGGCGCCACGTAGATCCGCCCGGTCGCACCCACCCGGCGGCCGCTCACGAGCACGGCCGCCGCCCCCGGTGGCGCGAGCACGGCGACCTCCGCGACGTGCTGCCGCGCCACGGCGAGATCGTCGTGCCGCGTCTCGTATAGGCGGTGCTCCCGCGGCGTCTCGGGCGGCTTCATCTGGGCGACGCAGAGCTCGAGCTCGCCCACGGCGTCCACCCAGCGCGCCAGGCGGCGATCGAGCTGACCGAGCTGGCACATCGCCACGTTCGTGCGCTCGAGCTCATGGATCCGCGCCCAGATCTGGCGGGCGAGGGCGATGTCGAGCCGGTCGAAGGCGGCCTCGGCCTCCCGCACGAGCTTCTGGATGTGCGGCGGGCGCCGTGGAGCCTCCTCGGCGCCCGCCGGTGGCAACCAAAGAAAGGACGCGAAGACGGCGGATGCTGGAACGCGCAGGGCGCGCAGCGCGGAGCGGTTCACGGTTCACCTTGGCCCGAGCGAGGGGACCTGACGCCGTGCTGCGCCGCCACGCGGTGCAGCGTCGTTACCGGGCTGGGGCGACCCAGCACGGCTGTCCTGCGCAGGAGAACCTAGCACAGGCCCGCGGGCCGCTAGAACGCCCTTCAGCGCTCGGTTTCAGAGGTGCACTGCATTGTAGATCGCGAAGAAGAATTGCCACGCTCGCGCGACGAGAGCGGCGTCAGGCGCGAACGGTGGAGGAACGCTCCAGCGTGGGAACGGCCCTGTGTGGGGATGCCGCGGCCGGCGCTCCCACGGGCATCGCGCCGCCGCGCCAGAGCACGGAGACCTCCTCCGTCGTGCTCAGAGCACGTCCGGCGCGGGCGGCGCGGCGGGGCTCGGCTTGACCTTCACCTTCATCTTGCGGTGCGCCAGCCCCAATCGGACCAGGAAGTCGCGCCGCTTGATGAAGGCGCGCGCCGTCTCGGACCATTCGCGGTACCAGGCGTGGAGCGCGCGGAGCGCCTCGAGGTGCTCCTGGCTGTCGATGACCGCCCGCTCGGCGCCGCCGTCCTCTGCCCCCTCTCCTTCCTCGGCCGCCGCCCCGCCGCCCGACGCGATGTCGACGAGCTGGCGCAGGCGGCTGCGCTCTTCCTTGGTGATCCCGCGCTTCGCGATCGTCTCCAGCGCGGCGTGGTCCTCCTTGCGGGTCGCCTTGCGCTTCGGGCTCTTCTCAAGGGCGTCGAGCCGATCGAGCAGCGTCTTCACGGACACGACCGCTGCCGCGCCCGCCTGCGCGGTGAGGTTGTCGAACACGAACTTCTCCTGCGCCGGGTGGCGCCGCAGGAGCGCCGCGCGGATGAACCGGAAGTACGGCTCGTCCCACGCGTCCAGCTCGGCGACCGCCTTGCCGACCTCGGCGTCCTCGACCTCGTCGGGCTCGCCGGTGCCGAAGCCGGAGGCGCGGTGGAGCAGTTCCCAACCCTCCCTGTGATCCTCGTCGGTGTAGCCGCGCTCCCGGAGGAGCGCGCGGATTTGCCGGTTCTTGCCCGCCGCCGACAGGAACCTGAGCGCGCGGCCCGGCACCTCGGCGAGGACCTGCCGGCTCGGGCCCTCGCCGTCGATTTCGATCTCTGAGCTCACATCCACCTCCCGGACGGAAAGAGACCACGTGGCGCTCTGGCTCGGCAAGGCGGCGGCGCGGCTCGGCACGAATGCGACGCTCGCCGAGACCATGCCCGGCGCTTGACCGAGGGCATGTCGGCCGGCGCGGAGGGCATGTCGGGCGGTCCTGAAGGCCCAGGGGCGCCGTGTTGAAGGCATGTCGGGCGGGCCCGAGGGCCTCGCCGGCCGCCTGGAGGGCTGGACGGCTGAGATCCGAGCCGGATTTGGCGCTCCGGAGGGCATGTCGGCCGGACCGACATGCCTCCGGAGCGGCCGACATGCCCTCCGGGGCGCGAGGGGTGGCCTTCCGGCTCGCCCGACAAGGCCTCCGGAAGGTCCGACATGCCTTCGAGAACGGCCGGCATGGCCTCCGGAACGCGGCGGGTGGCCTTCCGGACCGCGCGACAGGGCTTCCGGAGGGCGACGGCGCCCCTGCGCGGCGGGGCGGCAGCGCCTCATCGGGCGAAGATGGCGGGAACTGCCGCGCGCGGCCGGGCGGGGGTCAATCGCAGGTCCGCGTGACCGGATTGCAGTAACACGAGATGCACTCGCTGTCCCTCGTGCACGTCTCGCCGCCCAGGGAAGTGCCCGTACACGAGGGGTCGGCCGGCGCCTCAGGGCATAGGGCTTCGCCGAGACCGGCGGCGCCCGAGCAGTCGCCGCACGCGAGGTTGAGACAGTCCGCCGTCGTGATCGAGATGAACGACGCCGCGCCGCAGTGCGCGGGGCTCGTGCAGGTCTCGACCGAGTTCCCCTGGTAGAGGCAGCCGACGAGGCAGGAGCAGTTCGTATCCTGGGAACAGGCTACGTATTGATCGCAGCAAAAGACCTTGGCGCACGCGATGCAGCTGTCGTCCGCCTCGGTCAGATCGCAGGACGTGACGCCCTGGGGTCTGTGCTTCGGCGGCTTGAAGCTCAGCGGAGCTCTCGTGTCGCCGGTGTTCGTGCACGTCGTGCCGACGATGTTCTGGTCTTGCGGCTTCAACCTCAATATCGCTTCCTTATTCGCAGCGTCGATGGCAGATTGCATATCACCAGCACACACAAAGTTGACATAGGCCATATGACACGCGGTCGCTTTGACACTGCATTGCCATCTGGTTTGGCCCGCGGGACAATATGGCATCATGTCACACGCGAGAAAACCCGAGAACGCAAAAATGGCCAGGCTCAGGGCGGACCTGCATCCACGAGCTCCGAAGGCTTCAATCCATCCCGTTGACATACGCAGACTCCTTCCTGTATCCTCTTATGCCATACGCACAAGACGCCGTTAGGAGGCGGGCAGGCCATGGAAAAGCACTCGACATCGGAGAGGCACCTGGGATTGTCCCGAGTTTTATACCAAAACCATTCCCGCTCCGCGTTGCATCCGACGAAGGACAGCGCAAAAACGGCGAGGACGGTGCAGCTCTGACGGTACATTGTTGTCTCTTCTGCTCCTCGGGTCCTAAGTTGCGCACTGGTAGATTCTAAAGTGTGATGAGGACCGGCTCAGGGCGGACCTGCATCCACCAGGTCCGACCTCTGCAAGCCGTATCGCTGACACACACAGACTCCGTTGTACTCTTCTTCGTGCCAGTGGCAGAAGACCCCGCGAGGAGGTGGACAGTTCATGGACAAGCACTGCTCGTGATAGAGGCACCGGGGGTTGTTCCGGTGTTGGTAGAAGAACGCCTCCCGCTCGGCGCGACACCTGATGGAAGGCAGCATGAGGGCCGCGAGGAAAGCGGCACATGGCGGCGCCTTCAGCGCGGCGCCGAGCCATCCCTTGCGGAGCTGGCCCTCCGCGCCCCTGTCGAACGGGCGACAGAACGCCCTCCGCAGGCCACGCGACGCGGCGACACCCCTCCGCGTGCGACGACTGATCACGCGGAGGGAAACGAGAATGAACGCCGGGAGGAGAACGGCGAGCGCAGCGATCACTCCCATGGCCACCCCTGGCCGCAGGCTAGGCACGCGCCGCTTCGCCGGTCAACCGGCTTCTGCCGTGCCCGTGCGCCCGGTCCTCGACGGCTCGCTTCCCGGCTCGATGGCTTGCCGTCGTCTACAAGCTACAAGAAGGAGAGGCCCTCGCGCGCCCCTCAGCGCGAGGCGACGTCCCGCCCGCGGTCCTGCGCGGGGAACGGGTTCGGCCACACCGGCAGGAGCGCCTGTCGGTACACGGTGAGCCGCAGCAGGTCGATGCCCGCGATGGCGCCGAACGACACGGCGTCGTCAGTCCCGTAGCTCCCCTGGAGCGACAGGCTGATCCCGAGCGGCGCCCCCAGCGTGAGCGCGCCGGCCACGCCGGTGGAGCCCGCCCCCCAGAAGCGCTGGTAGCCGCCCACGTCGAGGGCGAGGCCGAGCTGGCCGGCCTGGAAGCCGCGCGTCGCGACCCGGGCCAGCAACGCGAGATCGATGCCGCTGTCGAGGAGCGGGGTCGCGCGCACGAGGCCGCCGACGATGACCGGCGCGTCCGGCGTGGTCCCGACGCCGACGTCGAGCGAGAGCGCGCCGTCGAGGACGAGATCGCTGTCGCCCTGCTTCCAGCCGACCGCGCCGGCGCCGACGAAGGTCCACGCGGAGGCGTCCGCGCGCGAGGACGAGGACCAGGCGAGCGGGGCGAGCAGAGCCCCGAGGGCGAGGAGACAGGCGATCGGCGAGCGCACGCGAGCGAGCTACCACGAAGCGCCGAGCGGCGATAGGTCAGGGCGCGCCGCCCCGGCGCTCGACGATCCGCCGCGCCACGAGCGCGGCCACGTCGGGGTCGAAGAGGAGCGTGTTGTGCCCGCGCGCCTCCATCACGCGCACCTCGAAGCCCGGCAGCGCGTGCGCGATGGGCGAGCGGACCAGCGTGTCGGCCCCCGCGACGATCGACAGGTGCGGGATGCTCGACCGCGCCGTCCCGAGGAGGACACGCCGGAGGAGCGGGCTCGAGGCGTCGAGATCGCGGGCGCCCCCGAAGCCGAGCAGCGCGGCGCGCGGGATGCCGCCGAACGGGCTCGCCATCGAGATGGTCTGCACGATCCGCGGATCGCCGACCTCCTGCGCGAAGAAGCGGCACACGATGCCGCCCATGCTGTGGCCGACGAGGTGCAAGCGCACCCCGCCCGGCAGCGCCGCGACGAGGGCCCCGAGGCGCGCCGACAGCTCCTCGACGCCAGGCCCCGGCGCGTACGACATCGTCGCGGTGTGCACCGCCCCCGACGGAGGCTCGGCCCGCGCCGGGACCGGCCGGCCTCTCGCCGACGACGCGGACGCGTGGCGCTCGATCGCCGTCCGGAGCGGCCGGAGGACGCCGGCCGACGCGAAGAGGCCGTGCAGGATGATCACCACGTCGTCGCCGTCGCGCGTCCCGGCAGGGATCACCGGCGCGCGGGTGTCGTACGGCAGGAGGACCGCCTGCCGCGCGAACGAGGCCACCTCCCTGCCAGCGGTCGCCGCGAAGGCCGACGCACGGAACCACCTCACCACGTGGTGGCTCTTACCACGGATCCGTCGCGCGACGCCCCCGCGCCCTCCCGACGCGCTGCGTCCCGGCCGATCACGGCCGCAGCAGCCAGACGTGGAAGCTGCGGAAGGTCCCGAGGAGCGAGCGGATCCGGATCCGATCGCCCGGCGCGACGTCGCGCAGCGGCACGCGGATCTCGGACCAGCGCCCCGCCGGGCGCTCGGGCACCTCGACGCGCGCCTCGCCGCCCGCGTCGCGCAGGGCCGCGACGCCGAGCGCGATCGGACCGCCCCCGTCGGTGCGCAGCGCGAGCACGGCAGGCCCCCGGGCGATCGCGGCGGCGGCGTCGATCGTGAACGACTGCTCGCGCCCCTCGGGGATGAGCCTGCCAGCGTCGAACCGCGGCGCGCCGCCGCCGCCCGCGCCGCCGCCGCCGCCCGCGCCGTCGCCGCCGCCCGGCAGCACCGCGCCGATGACCCAGCCGCCGCGCGGCGACGGGAAGGCGTAGCCGTGGGCCCGCTCGTCCATCAGATCGGCGATGTCCACCTCGTCGATGACCCCGGCGCGGCGCTCCCCCGGCGGGGCGAGCGCCGACCAGTCCGCCTCGTAGATCACCTTCTCGTCCGCGGCGCACATGACGTTGTCGTCGATCTTCACCGCGTCGACGCGCCGGCCGAAGACGTCCGCGAGGCCGCCCCACCAGGACGGGTACAGGGCGAAGACGTCCGGCCGCTCGGCCGGGTCGAGCCGCTCGATGAGCTCGACCACGGCGGGCACGCCGTGCACCGAGGCCCGCGCGAACGGCATCCCCCGGTAGCCGCCGAGGCCGAGCCCGTCGATGGCGGGGATGCCCGACAGGTACGGGATCGCGCCCGCGTCGCCGAGGAGCACCCGCCGCGGCGCGCGCGCGGCGATGCGCCGCGCGACCTCGACGTGCTGGCCGGCGATGTTCGCCGAGGCGCGGGCGAAGTGATCGATCTGCCGCGCGAACCCCGCGGACGGCGCCGCGAGCGCCGCGACCGCGAGCGCCGCCGCGACGCCCGCCGCGAGCCGGCCCCGCCGCGCGAGCGCCTCGGCCCCGAGCGCCGCGGCGAGGAGCAGCATCGCGAGCGACGGGGCGGCGTAGCGGAGGTTCTGGTAACGCGCCGTCGCGTTGAGCGCGACGAGCAGCAGCGAGCCGTACGCGCCGAGCAAGAGCGGCACGGCGACGCGCCGCGAGCGGCGATCGAGCGCCGCGACCGCGCCGAGCAGCGGCAGGACGAGGGAGAGCCACGGGCCGCCGAGGGCGCTCTCCAGCGCCTGCACCCGCAGCGCGGCGAGGTTCTTGATCACCTCCACCGCCTTCTCGAGCGGCGTGGGGTACGGGTTCGAGAGGAGGAGCTTGCGCACGGCCCCGGCGGCGCCCCACTCGCCCGTGAACGCGCGGTTCGCGGCCGCCTGCGCGCCGAGGAGCAGCGCGGTGGGCAGCGACGCGCGCGCGAGCGACGCGGCCGCGCCGAGCGAGCCCGCGGCGTGGGCGACGGCGACGGCGAGCGGCGCCGCCAGGGCGATCGCCTCGGGCCGCGTCGCGACGAGCAGCGCGGCGAGGAGCCCCGCCCGGAGCTGCTCGGCCGGGCGCCGCGCCGGCGGGGCGAGCTCCGCGCGCCGCACCGCGACGAGCGCCCGGCCCAGCACGGCGCCGAGCAGCGCGACCTCCATGCCGGAGAACCAGCTCCAGTCGAGCAGCGGCACGGCCACGACGAAGAGCGGCGCGAGCCAGCCGACCCAGCCGACCCAGCGGGACGAGGCGGCGCCGGGCCCGCCGCGCGGCTCGAGGAGCCGCCGGAGCGAGCGGCACAGGTCGAGCAGCGCGGCGCAGGCGAGGAGCGCGGCGAAGAGGCCGAGCCAGGCGCCGCGGAAGCCGAGCAGGTACCCGGGCGCGAGGGCGAGGGGGTACGTCAGGCTGGTCCCGCCCGAGGAGTAGCCGTTCTCGGGGATCCACGAGAACGGGTGGCCCAGGGCCGCGGCGCGGGCGAAGCCGAAGTGGATGTAGACGTCGTCGAGCGGCGCCGGCCAGGCGCCGCCCGTCCTCTCGAGCGCGGGCCCGTAGAACGCCGCGGCCGCGCCGAGGACCGGGATGGCGGCGCTCGCGTGCCACAGGAGCAGCCTGATCCAAGGCGCGCGCCTCACGGCCCGGCCGGTACCACGAAGGGGCCGGGACCGGGCGGCAATTCTGGCTAGACTGCGGGCCATGGTGCTCAGGGCTGTGGTGGATGAATCGGTGGACGCCGCCCACTGGGAGGCGGTCGAGGAGGCGGCCGAGCTCCTTCAGGAGGAGCAGGTCCAGGAGGCGCTCGTCGCGCTGCGCGACGTGATCAAGGCCTCGCCGTCGAACCCGTACGCGTACAACCTGCTCGGGCACGCGCTCTACGAGCTCGGCCAGATCGAGCCGGCGCGCGACGCCTACCGCGCCGCCGTGCGGCTCGCGCCGAGCTTCCTCGGGGCGCGGGTGGCCCTGTCGCACGCGCTCCGGCGCCTCGGCGACACCGACGGGGCGATCGCGCAGGCGAAGGAGGCGCTCCGCCGGTTCCCGAAGGACGGCGACGCGATGCACGCGATGGGGCTCGCCTACGCGGCGCGCGGGAACCGTGCGCTCGCTCGCAAGCACCTCCAGGGCTTCCTGGACGCGGGCCCGGAGGTCGAGGCCGCGATGGAGGTGCGCCAGATCCTCGAGATGCTCGGCGTCGGGGACGACGACGAGCCGCTCCAGTTCGAGTAGCCTCTCCCGGGGCGCGCGGCGCGCCTCGGAGGAACGCGATGGCGACCACCCCGCACTTCGATCTCATCATCATCGGAACGGGGCCGGGCGGCGAAGGCGCCGCCATGACGGCCGCGAAGCACGGCAAATCGGTCGCGGCGATCGAGCGCTACACGCGGGTGGGCGGGGGCTGCACCCACTGGGGGACGATCCCGAGCAAGGCGCTGCGCCGGGCGATCTACCACATGAACCTGGTCAACCAGAGCCCCATCTACAAGCGGATGGATGTGGTCCCGGAGTACCCGTTCGCCGAGCTCCTCGCGACCGCGAACCACGTGATCGACGAGCAGGTCGACCTGCGCGAGAGCTTCTACGATCGGAACCGCGTCCAGCTCATCCCGGGGCAAGCCCGCTTCGTCGATCCGCACACGGTCGAGGTCGAGGGCGACGGGGGCCAGCGCCGGCGCTTCACGGCCGACACCTTCGTCGTCGCGACCGGCTCGCGCCCGTACCGGCCGGACGACATCGACTTCAGCCACCCGCGCATCTTCGACAGCGACACGCTGCTGCGCATGGATCAGACCCCCCGCAGCATCACGATCTTCGGGGCGGGCGTCATCGGCTGCGAGTACGCGTCGATGCTGCGCAACATGCAGATCGCAGTGAACCTGGTGAACACGCGCGCCCACCTCCTGGAGTTCCTCGACGACGAGATCACCGACGCGCTCGGGTACCACTTCTGCGACAAGGGGATCCGCGTCCTCAGCGGCGAGGAGCACGAGAAGGTCGAGGCCACCAAGGAGGGCGTCGTGCTCTCCCTGAAGAGCGGGAAGAAGCTCCGGAGCTACGTCTTCCTGTGGGCGAACGGGAGGACGGGCAACACGGCCGATCTCGGCCTGGAGAACCTCGGCATCACGCCGAACAAGCGCGGTCAGCTCGAGGTCAACGAGACCTTCCAGACGAGCCAGCCGCACGTCTACGCCGTCGGCGACGTCGTCGGCTTCCCGGCGCTCGCGAGCGCGAGCTACGACCAGGGCCGGTTCGCGGCCAGCCACATCTGCGGCGACGCCGACGAGAAGCTGGTCCGGGACATCCCCACGGGCATCTACACGACGCCGGAGATCTCGTCGCTCGGCAAGAGCGAGCGCGAGCTCACGGCGGCGAAGGTGCCCTACGAGGTGGGGAAATCGACGTTCAAGACGCTCGCCCGCGCGCAGATCACGGGCCAGCAGGTCGGGATGCTGAAGCTGATCTTCCACCGCGAGACGCTCGCGCTGCTCGGGATCCACTGCTTCGGCGAGAACGCCGCGGAGATCATCCACATCGGGCAGGCGATCATGTCGCAGCCGGCGCCCTGCAACACGATCCGGTATTTCGTGAACACGACGTTCAACTACCCCACCATGGCCGAGGCCTACCGGGTGGCGGCGCTCGACGGGCTCGGGCGGGTGTTCTGAGGGGGCGCGCCCCCGCGCGCCGCGGGCGGGGCGGCGGCGCGCGCTACCCGTACCTCGCGCCGAGCGCGCACCGGAAGCCGATATCGATGCCGCGCAGCGATGGCAGGAACTTGTTGCGCGCGGCAGCCCGGATCCGGGACGCGGCGCCCACCCTGAAGGAGCCGCCCCGGAGCACGCGCGCCGAGCCCGCGCGCGGCCCCGCGGGGTCGATCTCGCGCCCCGTGCGGGGCGGGTAGACATCGTAATAGTCCCAGCACCACTCCCAGACGTTGCCGGCCATGTCGAGGAGCCCGAACGGCGAGGCGCCCTTGGGGTAGCGCCCCACGGGGCAGGGCCGCGCGCGCGCCTTCAGGCTCGCGCCGGGCGCGCCGCTCCAGCAGAGCTGCTGCTCGGACGGCGGCGCGCTCGGCGGCTCATCGCCCCAGGGATAGAGCCTCCCATCGTTTCCCCGTGCGGCGTACTCCCACTCCGCCTCGGTGGGCAGGCGGAACCCGTCGGCGCCGCGGAGCCAGGTCACCTCGTGCTCCTCGATCCGGTACGCGGGCGAGAAGCCCATGAGCTCCGACAGCCGATTGCAGAACGCCACGGCCTCGAACCAGCTCACGCCGCTCACCGGCAGATCGCCGAACACCTGGCCGTCGTCCTGCCCCATCACCTCCCGGTAGAGGCGCTGCGTCACCGGACCCTTGGTCATGCTGAACGAGGAGATCCTCACCTCGCGTCGGGGGCGCTCGTCGTCCTGGGCGAGCGCCTCGTCGTCGGCGCTCCCCATGCGAAAGCGCCCTCCGGGGATGGCGACCAGGGTCAGATCGAGCTTCAGGGCATCCATCTGCCGTACGCGGCGCGCCAGCCGCGAGAGCGACGCCGGCGCGGCGGCCAGCGCCTCCACCATGGCCTCCGCCGTCGCCGCCGCGGCGTGCTTCTGCGGCGCCGGCGCCGCCTGCCGCAGCTCCACCGTCCGTCCGGTCGAGCGCGGCCGGCACGCGATGACCAGCGCCGTGCAGAGCTCCTCCATCGTCGCGAACCGCTGATCGCGCTTCCACGCGACGGCCTTCTCCAGGACGGCCTTCAGGGTGCCGGGGCACGGGAGCTCCCGCAGGAACGCTTGCCGATCGTGCACGACCTCCGCGGGCAGCGGCGCGCCGTGCAGGCAGAACAGCGCGGTCATGCCGAGGCCGTACACGTCGGCCCGCACGTCGGCGTCCTGAGGGCGATCCAGCACCTCGGGCGCGCTGTACACGAAGGTGCCGAGCGCCCCGGTCCTCGTGCCGCCGGTGGTGTCGGCGGCGGCGACGAGGTCGAAGTCGGTCAGCCGCGGAGCGCCGGCCGCGTCCACCAGGATGTTCGCCGGCTTGACGTCGCGGTGCACGAGGCCCGCCGCGTGCGCCGCCTGGAGCGCGCCGCCGACGCACAGGACGAGCGGCACGACCTGCTCCGCGAGGATCTGCTTGTCCAGCACCGCGCGCTGCAGATCGGCGCCGGGGACGAGCTCCATCACGAAGTAGTGGAACCCCCCGTCCTCGCCGCACGGGTCGAGCACGCGCACGATCCCGGGGTGATCCAGCGCGGCCATGCGCTGGGCGCCCCGGAAGAAGCGCTCGCGCCGGGTGCTGTCCTCCGCGAGGCTCGCGTGGAGCACCTTGATCGCCACGCTCTCGCCTCGCTCGTCGTCGCGCGCGCGCCAGACGTTCGCGAAGCCGCCTCGCCCCACGCGCTCCAGCAACAGGTACCGCCCTTGGCCCAGCCGGTCGCCCGCGCGGAGCTGGCCGCCCTCGCGCATCCGGCGGCGCAGCGCGAGCACCTCCTCCCGGGCCTCGGCGTCGTCCATGCCGGCGTCTCTCAACGCCTTCTGCCGCGCGCGCGCCCGCTCCAGCTCCTCGGCGAGCCGGCGCGTCTCCGCGTCGGGATAGCTCGGCGCCGACGAGGCGGCCGGGAGGGACGGCGCGAGCTTCTCGAGGAGCCCACGGAGCCGGATCACCACGTCGGCCCACGCCTCGTCTCGGTCGGGCCAGCTCTGGATGGGCCGCTCGCCGTCGGGCAGCGCGGCCAGCGCAGCGAACGGCGCCGCCTTCCAGTCGCACGCGCGGAGCAGGATCGGGACCACGCGCGCCGCCCCGGCGGCGTGCCGCTCCATGGCGCGCTCCATCTCCCGATCCCAGCAGGACGGCGAGGCGAGGAAGTCGGCGCTGACGAGCAGGAGGACGACCCGCGCGGCGTCGAGGCGATCGAGGATCTCCGCTTCCCAGTCGGCGCCCGCCTCGATCTCGCGATCGTGCCAGGTGCGGATCAACCCCGTGCGCTTCAGCAGCGCGAGGTGCGTGACGAGCTCGCCCAGCAGGGCCGTGTCCTTGCGCGCGTAGGAGATGAACACGTCGATCGGCGTCGGCACGCTGGCTCCCCCATCGAAGGCAGGCGACCGTCGAGCATACACGAGCCCGCGCGCACCCCGGGATCGGCCCTACCGGCGCTCGGCGAGACCAGGGTGCTCGTCAGGAGCCGCCAGCGGGGGCAGGACCCCCGCGCGCTCGGCTCGGCGGTTGCCAGCAGGCCGGCCGGCGGTGATACTCCCGACAGGAGCACGCTGTCATGGCCGCCGCTGCACCCCTCCTCGCCCCCCCTGCCGAACGCGCCGAAGCGCTCGCGGCAGGCGGCTCGGAAGACCAGCTCTTCGTCGTCCATGACGTCTCGTGGGAGGAGTACGAGGCCCTCCTCGCGGCCCTCGGCGACCGCGCGGGCGTGCGGGTGACGTACTGCGAGGGAGTGCTTGAGCTGATGAGCCCGGGCGGACCGCACGAATGGCGGAAGACGATCCTGGCCCGCCTCGTCGAGGCCTACGCGGAGGAGGCGGAGCTGCCCCTCAGCGGGTACGGCAGCATGACCGTCCGCGAGCGGCTCGTGAAGCGGGGGGTGGAGCCGGACGAGTGCTACGTGCTCGGGACGGTGGAGGACGGGGAGATCCCGGAGCTCGCGATCGAGGTCATCGAGAAGAGCGGGACGATCGACAAGCTCTCCGTGTACGCGGGGCTCGGCGTGCCCGAGATTTGGTTCCTGAAGAAGGGGAAGCTCTCGGTTCACGTCCTCGGCCCGGAGGGCTACGCCGAGGCGGAGCGAAGCCGGCTCTTGCCGGGGCTCGACGTCGCGGCGCTGACGGAGTTCATGGTGCGCAAGGGGGACCAGACGACCGTGGTGCGCGCGTGGCGAGCGATGCTCCGGGAGCAGGGCAAACGGTGAGCGCGGCCCGCTGAGCGGCGACGGGCCAGCTCCTTCGCTACGCCCCGCCCCGCCCCGCCCCTGCGCCCCTCCCCCGCGCCGCGCACGCCGCGGCGATCGCCTCCGCCCCGGCCTCCCGCGCCGCGATCTCGCACGCGCGCCACGCCGCGAGCCGCTCCGGCGCCGCCGCGCCACGGGCCGCGGCCGCGACCCGCGCCTCGACCGAGCGCGCGAAGGCGTCGAGCGCCGCCTCGTCCCCGCGCTCGGACAGGAGCACGCCCAGCGTGAGCGCCGCGTGCGCGACCTGCCGCTCCGCGCCCGGGTACATCGCCTCCGCGAGCGCCTCGGCGAGCCCCGGCAGGTCGCGGCGCGCCGCGGCCTCGCGCGCCCGCACCTCGGGCGACGCGGCCTCGGCCCCCGCGACGCCGAGGCGGCGCTCCAGGTAGCCCACGAGCGAGCGCGCGACGCGCTGGAACGAGGCGAGCCCGTCGGTCGGCACCTCCAGCACGCCGCCCCCGGCGCGCGCGCCCTCCGCGTCGAGGTCGAGCACGATCACGAGATCCTCCCGCTCCCCGACGACCAGGAGGTCGCGCGCCCAGTCGAGCGAGCGCTCCTCCGTGAGCCACGCCGTCGCCCGCGCGAGCTCGCCGCGCGGCAGGATCTGCGTGCCGTCCGGGAGCGCGAGGCCGTCCGCCGCCGCGTAGAGCGCCGCGACGTCCGGCGGCTCGGCCAGATCGAGCGGCCACGCGCCCGCGGCCGCCTGGGGCCGCGCCTCCACGCCGGGGTGCGCGAGCAGCGCGGCGACGCGCGACGCGAGGGCCGAGGCCGCGCTCACGGCGCCGGCACCCGCCCGCGGGACGCGTCCGCGAGGCTCTGGAGGAAGCCGTGCGCCTGGGCGGCCGCCGCGGGCACGTCGAAGACCACGAAGTGACCGTCGCTCCCCTCGGCGACCGGCCACTGCGCGAGCACCCCCGAGGCGCGGCCGCCGGCGAGGTTCCCGGCGAGCCCCTCGGGCGGCACCTCGACCGGCGCGGGGCCGCCGAAGCCGTACTCGCGGATCAAACGCTGCGCGGGCGACTGCAGCGGCAAGCCCATCGCCAGCGCGTGCATCTCGATGCCGCGCGGCGGCGCGTACGAGTCGCCGCTGCCATCCGGGTTGATGCCCTCTGTCATGTAGATGCTCTTCGGCGCGAAGCCGTCGCGGGGCGCGACGAACAGCCGCGCAGCGTAGTGGATCGGATCGACCACGTCGACGATCGACTGCGCGAGCGAGATCGCGGGGTGGAATTCGTTCACCTCCCCCTCCTCGTCGCCCATGAGCCCGAGGAAGACCGACTTGACGAGCGCCGCGATGCTCGGCGGCGGGTTCGTCTTCTCGAGCAGGGTGATCGACATGACCGCCGACGCCCCGGAGAGCACCCCGCCCCGCGCCGAGTCGTCGGCCGCGAGGTAGAGCGGGCCGTTCAGCCCGCCCTGGGAGTGCCCGAAGAACAGGATCTTCGACGGG
Source organism: Sorangium cellulosum So0157-2 (assembly GCF_000418325.1). GTDB lineage: Bacteria > Myxococcota_A > Polyangia > Polyangiales > Polyangiaceae > Sorangium > Sorangium cellulosum_D. The sequence continues at coordinate 3,377,721 of NC_021658.1, read as the reverse complement.
TCGAACCGGATCTCCTCCCCCGTGCTGGACACGCGGGCGGGCACGGTCATGCGCGACTCGGTGAAGAGGCGCGCCCGCTGCACCTCGTCGAGCGCCGACTGGCGCGCGTTCGTGCGCGCCGCGTACACGTTCTGCACGTTGTAGAACAGCGGCCCGGCCTGCGCCGCGTCCTGGGGCGCCTCCGGGCGCGCGCCGTGGAAGATCTGGTCGACGCCCATGACCGCGAGGCACCGCTCGGCGAGCGCGAGGCCGGTGTGGCTGCGGACGTAGGAGCGGTAGTCGCCGCCCGTGCCGTGGGCGTAGAGCACGACGGGGTAGCCGGCCTCCGGCATCGGGCAGCGGCTCGCGGCGGGGACCGTGATCGAGAAGCGCAGGTCGAAATAGCCGGCGATCACCGGCTCGCCGGCCTTGCTCGCGAAGCCGCCGCCGTCGGCGTGGGTCGCGTACGGGGCCCGGCCGATCTGGTAGCTCGGGGACGGCCCGTACACGCCGGCGTACTCGTCCCACGACGGCGCGCGCTTCACGAGGCGCCAGAGCGCGGGTTGCGCCGCCGGCGGCGGGGCGCTCGCGAGCAGGTGATCGCGCAGCGCGAAGAGCTCCGCCGTCGGGTCGGCGGTGGTGAAGACCGCGAGGTGGGCGATCCGCTCGCGCTCGACGCCGGCCGCCTCGATCTCGTCGACCGCCGGCGCGAGGGCCGCTCGCGCGGCCTCGACGTCGGCGCCGGCCGGGTCGATCCCGAGCGCCTGCCGCAGCTCGGGGCTCGCCTCGACGCGGCCGCCGCCCTCGCCGCGCAGCGCGTCCGTCACGACGAGCGCGTACCGGGTCCGCGGCCGCAGCGGGAAGCCCATCACGGGCATGAAGGCGAGGGTGTTCTCCGGCCAGTAGACGCCGGCCTCGCGCCGGAAATGGACCGAGATCGGGCGCCGCTCTCCGCGCGTCGGCGAGCCCGGATCGACATCGATGAGCTGCACCGACCCGACGGGGCTCATGGCGAACGCGGGCGTCTCGGGGAGCGACGAGACGTCGATCGGCCCGGCGAAGCGCAGGTACCCCGCCGCCGCCGGCGAGAACCCGTCGAGGACCGAGTCCATCTCGCCGACGTACTCGTCGAGGAGCCTGAGCCGCCGCGGGTTGGGGTAGCCGTCGAGCCGCACCGCGCCGCCCTCGCGGCGCAGATCGCTCGGCCACGGCGCGTCGAAGAACCGCGCTCCGCGGAGCTCGGCGAGGTGCGCCGGCGAGACCCAGAGCGACGCGACGCTCGGGCGCGCGTCGCCGCAGCCGAGCGCCGCGACGAGGGACGATGCCGCGATCGTCGCCGCGGCGGAGGAGGCACGCATGCGGAGATAGTGGCGCACGCGCTCGTCGAGATCGACGGCCGGAGCGCGCGCCAAGCGGCCAGACAGGCGCGACACGATGCGCTGTTCGGCGTCGCTTCGTCGCGGACGCGATCGCCTGTGTCGCGGACGCGATCGTAGCAGAGCGCACGGCGCGCCCGCTCTGTTCACGATTCATACCCTCCGCGCAGCCGTCCCGGCCAATGGGCGGTTCCCAGATGAGGACAGAGGGCTTCTCAACGCAGGACACAGCGGCGGCGCGCGCCGTCACATGTCCGTCCTCGGACGTGATTCCACGCCTACGGCGCCTTCACGCACCGCGCTCCGGCGTGGTCGGCGCTGGGCGCGAGCTCGCCCTTGCGACGGGCGCCGCAGAACCGTTGCGAACCAACGTTGTTCCCGCTGCTGCCGCCCACCCGGAGCGAATCGCTGGAGAGGCTGACACAACTCATGCATCCGCCTGGGTGAGCGCCGAATGCAACCAGCGTCCACCCTGCCGATTACCTATGAATTCAGTGTGATCGCAGATACGACGCGGTGCTTGCATTCCCACTCGCTGTGCTCTAGCCTCTCATGGCGCCGCGACGATCACCTCCGGAACGAGGCGCCTGTTCGAGGGTGATCCTACGCCGCCCCATCTCCCGATGGGTAAGGCCTCTGGATTCCCCCAGCATCGCTGGGGTTTACTTGTTTCTTCACCAGAATGACGAAGACCTTGCACGGCTCAACGGACGAATCGGAGCACCTGGCGCGTCAAGTGATGGACCTCGTCTTGCACCGGAAGCGGAATGCGTGGCCGCTCGGTGGGCAGGTCGAGCCGAAGGTGCTGGCGCAGCGGGTGGGAGAGACGATCACGCCGGCGGGCCTCGGGGAAAAGGAGGCGCTGCGGCGCTGGGTCGAAGAGCTGGCGCCGGCGACGGTCGCGGCCGATCACCCCCGCTACTTCGCGTTCATCCCCCATGCGCCGACCGAGGCGTCGGTGCTCTTCGACCTGGTCGTGAGCGGAGCCGGGCTTTGCGCGGCGAGCTGGCTCGAAGCTGCCGGCGCCGTCTACGCGGAAAACGAGGCGTTGCGCTGGATAGCCGATCTCGCCGGCTTCCCCGCGGGCGCCGGGGGCACCTTCGTGCCCGGCGGGACGATGGGCACGCTCTCGGCTCTCCATGCGGCCAGGCACGCGGCGCTCGTGCGGCGGCAGGGCGTACGGCCCGCTCGCTGGAAGCTGGCGGCCTCGACCGACGGCCACTCGTCGATCAAGCAGGCGGCACGCATCCTGGACGTCGAGCTGATCGACGTCCAGGTCGATGACCATCACCGCATGACCGGCACGGGCCTCCGAGCAGCGCTCGACGCGCACGGCGACGATGGGCTCTTCGCGGTGGTCGCGTCGGCGGGAGGAACGAACCTGGGCTTGATCGATGATCTCTCCGGCATCGCGCAGGTCTGCCGCGAACGGCGCGCGTGGCTGCACGTCGACGGGGCATACGGGCTCGCGGCGCTGGCCGCGCCCAGCAAGCGCGCGGCTTTTGCCGGGGTCGAGATGGCCGACAGCTTCACCGTCAATCCGCACAAATGGCTCTTTGCGCCCTACGACTGCTGCGCGTTGGTCTACCGCGATCCAGCGCAGGCGCGGGCGGCGCACAACCAATCGGCGGCCTATCTGGATCCCATCAACGAGAGCGCCGACTGGAATCCCGCGGACTACGCGGTGCAGATGAGCCGACGCGCTCGCGGGCTCCCCCTCTGGTTCTCGCTCGCCGTTCATGGGACGGACGCCTACTCCGCCGCGATCGAGACGACCCTTGCGCTGGCGCAGCAGGCGGCAGAGGCGATCCGCGCGAGGGCGTTCTTGGAGTTGCTCATCGAGCCGGAGCTGACCGTCCTCGTGTTCCGCCGCCGCGGCTGGTCCGCAGCGGACTACAATGCATGGGCGGACCACCTGATCGCCTCGGGCGCGGGCTTCGTCGTACCCACGACCTTCCAGGGCGAACCGGCGGTTCGGCTCGTCATCATCGACCCGAGAAAGAAGCACGCAGACATCGAGAGAGTGCTCGACTCGATGAAGGCCGCTCCTCGCTGACCGGGCCGACGGGCGACGACCGGAGCCCGCCGGCGGCCGCCGGACCACGGTCGACGCGAACGCCGCTCCGCCGCACACGCAGCGCGCGAGCCGGTCGCGCTCGGCTCGGCGCGACGGCTCGAGCAGAACCTCAGCTCAGCTGCGCGAGGGCTTGCGCGAGATCGGCGAGCAGATCGTCCACGTCTTCCAGCCCGACCGATAGGCGGAAGAGATCGCCGGCCGGCTTGCTCCCTCGCGAGGCCTCCTCACCAGCATCTTTAACCATCGAGTGCGACATCGATTGAGCATGCTCGATGACGCTATAGATCCCTCCCAGGCTCACCGACAGCCCGATGACCTGGGGCGCCTCCAGCAGCCGCGCAATGTTGCTCGCAGGCCCCCCCACGGAGAAGGCGATGACGCCTCCGCCGCCGCCGAGGAGCTCGCGCGCTCGGTCATGCTGCGGATGCGACCGCAGGCGCGGATAGCGCACCGACGTGACCCGGGGATGCGCGTCCAAGAACTCGGCGATACGGGCGGCGCTCGCGTTTTGCTGCGCCACGCGGACATGAATCGTCTTGAGCCCCTCGGAGACGAGCCAGGCTGCGTGCGGGTCCATACAAGAGCCATACAGCGTTTGCTTATGCCAAATCTCCTCGGCGAGCGCGTTCGAGCACATCGCGGCGCCGCCGTGGACGGAGAAATGGCCGCTCATGTACTTCGTCAGGCTGTGAACGACGACGTCCGCTCCCAGGGTCGAGGTCTCGAGGACCCCGGGAGGCGTGAACGTCGCGTCGCAGATGCTCGTCGCGCCGTACCGAGCGGCCAGCCGGCAAATCTCTTTGCAGTCCGGCAGGACCAGGTCTGGATTGCTCAGCGTCTCGAAGTACACCGAACGGCAGCCGCGTCGGAGCAGCTGCTCGAGCTGCTCCGTGTCCTCGGGCACGAAGAAGCAAACCTTGTAGCCGAAGCGCCGCATGTCCTCGGCGCAGAACCTGAAGCTGTCGCCATAGAGCCGGGTCGACACCGCGAGCGTGTCGCCAGGGTCATTGAGAGCGAGCAGCACGGTCGTGATCGCCGACATGCCCGAAGGAAAGGCGACCGCGGTCTCCGTCTCCGCGAGCGCCGCCAGCTGCTTCTCCAGAAAGCCGACCGTCGGATTGCCCCAGCGGGTGTAGTAGGAGCTCGGTCGCGTCGCATGCTCCGAGCCGACAGCGATCTCGTAGCTCGGCATGCGGAAGAGCGTCGTCTGATAGATTGGCTGAACGACCGGCACGTTCTCCGCGGCGATCGGTTTTGTAAGGAGAAGCCTAGAGCTGCTTTTCACCAGAACCTCGCAGGAATGTTGCGGCTATCGCCGCGCCTTCACTTCGTGGTGCCACGCCCTGTAGGCGTGGACGATTGCTCCCCCGGGGCGTCGATCGATCGCGCGCGAGCCCCAGTTGTTCGGGCCGACCTGGGTGCTCCCGGGGATCTCAGCTCGGCAGGCTTCTTACACGATAGCATGCAATTCAAGAACGCACCACATGGGCGAGCATTCGCTCGAAGGAATTCACCGCTCGTTCTGCGGCAGCCGGCTCGTCGAAGTCCTTGTTCTTGTAGTTTGGGCCGAGGAGCCTGGGATCGACCGGGACGCCGCGCAGATGTTCTTCGGGGTGCTCGGCCAGGGACCTGGCCGTGCGGACCAGCATGCGTGTGGCCAGCCGGAGCACTCGCGCGCTGAGCTCCGGCAAGGTCCTGGACTGAAAGGGGTCGATCCCGGCGACCCGGATGATGTCTCCGGTGTCGATGCCCGCGTCGACGAAGTGAACGCTGGCGCCCGCGCAGCGCCGGACGTTCTCGGGGACGCCCTCCATGACCACCTGCTCGATTGCCCACATCCCGCGCGCGTACGGCAAGACCGCCGGGTGCGAGTTGATGATCCAGCCGTCGAACGCGTCGATCCAGCGCTGTTTCAGGATCTTGGACAACCAGATGAAGAGCACGGGCCGGGCATCGCCGGCCGTGATGTCGTCGACCCAGGCGAAGAGCTCGGGTGTGTTGAGATCTTGACCGATGAAGCGGATAGGCAGCGATTCGCCCGCCGCCGGCTCCGGATACTCCGGAACACCATAGAGCGCGACGGACGCCTCGGCGAAGCCAGGCATCGCGCTGTAGCCGCTGCTGTTGGAGTAGAGCCCGAGCAGCTCCTGCACCTCGTCAGGAGAGAGGCGCGTGCGGCCGCTATGTCTCCGGTGAAAGGCGACCTTCTCGGCCCACGTTCGCCGATCGGGGGCGTCCCGCACCAAGATGCCTCGGAACCCCTCGGCGTGGCGGAGCTGGCTCAGCCAGTCGACGATAAGATAACTCGCGTCCAGGCAGTTCTCCGTGAGGAGATAGAACGGTCGCTGTCGTACGGGAGATGTTCTTGTCACGTGAAACCTACTTTCTCCTTCGCGGGGGTGCGGCGGCGCTGTCGCACGCGCGTCTCCCCGTGGCACAAAGAGCCTGTTCTCCTTCGCCGTGCGCCAGGTCTCGGTCCACGACGCGAGCGTTCTCCTTCGCAGCACGTGCGCTCGGCGCGGCCGGTCCCAGCGCGCCCAGCGCACCCGAGCGCACGTGCTGCGAGGGCCAGCACGTCAATCGCAGTACGACTCCAGCTTTCCTCGCCGCCGGACATCCAGCGTGACGCAGTGAAATCCCCCGCCGAGCGTGCGGCCATGACGCAGTCGCAGGGGGATCACCTCCACGCGGTGCCGTTCGAGCAGCCGAATCAGACGGGCCTGATCTGCGTCCACGACGGCCAGATTCGGGCTCAGCATGAGCAGATTGATCCCGAGCCAGATCGACGCGCTCGGCGCAAGGTTCGAGTAGTGCACCACTTCCATCTCGGGAGCCACGATGACCTCCCACCCCCTGAGCGGAGCCGGGAGGTTGTCCTTGTTGACGCGCTCCGGGTTGATCAGCACGAGGCCGGGACGGATCGGAGCCAGGGTGGTGTCGATGTGCGAGCCGCAATAGAGGTCACGGCAGGGATGGACGCGGTACTCCGGCCCGAGCGTGCTCTGAAGCCACTGTGCGCCCAGCTCGTTGCCGGTGGATGACACCAGGTAGAGGATGTCGCGCCCGAGGCGAAGCACGTTGGCGGCATCGAAGGCGGGCTCGATTTCTCGCAGGGTGGGCTGTTCAGGGTTGCTGGTCTCGTACAGCTCGTCCCTCAGGGACGGCTTCGGCGCCGAGAGCCAGCGCGAGCCGTGCTTCAAGTACCCGACGATGATATCGCGATAGGCCATGGACTCGAAGTAACGCGACCGGAATGGATTCGGGGACTCGATGACCGTATCGCCGATCGCGAGCAGGACGTCCCGGGGGCAGTACTGGAAGTAGTACTCCGACTCCCAGAACGGCGTTCGAACGAGCCCAGGGAAGTCGATCGACTTCGGCCTGCGAACGGTGATGCCCAGCCTGTCCAGTATCTCTATGAACCGCGCGAGATCTTCCTCCGTCTCCTCGATCACTTTGGCCGGGTATCTTCGGTCGTCGGTCGATTCGATGATGTGCCGCGTGTTCGGCTCGATGGCGTTCATTCCATGATCAAAATAGGGCAGCTGCGCATGCTTCGCACTGCCGACGATCACCTCTTCCAGCGGATCCCACTCATTATAAACCTCAACACTGATCTTTCTATTCGTAAGCATTTTCATACCCTCGATCTCCAAGGACAACAATCATCGTTGCGGGCCCGCCGGCACGCTGCCAGCCCCGCAGGAATGTCCGACGCTCACTCGGTTAGGCGCTCGTGGCGGCGCTCTCCACCTCCGGCCCAGGCAGCGACGCGAAGACGGTGGAGAGCGCAGCCAGGCCCCGCGGCCGCTTCAAGTCGGCATAGGCAGGGTCCCTCCTCAAGATCGCGTCTACTTCCTTGAGACGCCAGAGGGGGACTCGGGGGAAGATGTGGTGAACCAGATGGTACCCTTCGCCCTCTTCCTCTCCGAGCAGAAACCGCTCGACCGGGTTATAGTGGCGGTTCCATGTCATGTAGATATCGACGCGGGGCGCAGTCTCGATCAGCGGATAGTGCTCCAAGAGCTCTGCGATCGCGCCGATCCAGACCTGCGTGGTGACCAGCGGGACGAACCAGTACGCCACGAGCACGCCGAGCCACCCCGTAGCACCGGCGACGACGAAGATCGTCAGGAGGCCGACGATCCTCACATAGCGCTCCCAGCTCGCCTCCTCCTTGTGCAAAATCCTATGTCGAACCAAATATGCAATGTAGGACAACGTCGAGCGTGGGCCAGCCAGCGTCAGCAAATACTTGCGCAGCCTCTCTCTTCGGAGGTTCTGTCCGCACAGTCCGATGCGCTGGTACTGGAGGTAGTCCGGATCTCGCTGGGGATCGCCGAAACGACCATGATGGTTGACGACGTGGGAAAGCCGGTACCCAGTGAAGCTCTGAAGCATCGGATAGCCGGCGAGCGTCGCGCCGAGAGTGGCACCTATCTTCGTGCTCGACATGAGCGTGCCGTGGCAGGCCTGATGGAGCACGCCTGCCAGCGCGCGCTGCCGCCCGCCTATGAAGAAGATGGCGACGACGTACGAGACTACCCCCAGCGCCAGAGGGAGGTGCCGCCACGACCAGCACGAAAACCACGTCCACAGAAGAACGAACGACCAGTGTCTGACGATCTCCAAGGGACCGTGCCAATCGTCCGCCGGATAGCAGGCCCTGACGTCTTTAAGGATATCTTTCGAAAACTTGTGCCTCTTGACCGATTTCGCTGTTGTTCCCAAAGCTACCTTCTCCTGGATTCACTCGCTGAGATCGAGCTCTCAGCTAGAGCGCAAAACAGGCTCACCGCCCTCGGAGACCAAGCTCCCAGCCGCAGCGCCGAACAGGCCCCCTGCCATCGGCCTCCTCATTTCTCGCGCTCTTACCGCGTGGCTCCCCCGGTGCCCTGGCCGTCGTCGCCAGGGCGATTCACAACGCTTACCGCCTTGTCACACGACCCGCGCCTCCCTCCCCATCCGCATTTCTCGGAGTTCGACCTCCAGCGGGCACGGTATGTCGTCGACGGCCGACCGCAATGCAATGCATGTGCCCGGGAAAACATCTGGGGGGCTGCCGCCTCGATCGTCGCACTCGCTGGGCGGCGACTGGGTCTGACGTGCTGACAGCGTCGGGGCGTATCTTCGCGGGAAAGACCGCACGCCGAGCAGCACGCAGCGAATATTGCAGCGCAGCGCGCACGCCGAGGCCCATAGGGGGAGTGGCTTCACCTCATCCGAGGCCGTGATCGCAGCCGAGGAACAGGCTGCTCCGCTTATGGGGCAACCTCACAGGAGTGGCACGGCTGGCACGCTGACATGTGGCACGTGCCAGCCGTGCCACGTGCCTGGCGATCCACAGGCGGCCATGCGGGCAAGGCGGCAACCGGGCGAAGCGGGGAGTCTGGGCAGGACGGCAATCCGGGCAGGATGCGCGAACAGGCGAGGGCGGGCGGAGCGACGAGGCGCCCGGACGGGCGGAGCGACGAGGCGCCCGAAGGCACAGGACGGTCGGACGCGGCGCCTCGGCGAGCGGGCGCTGCTGCGATCCGCGGCGAGGGTGACTTCGGCCTGTGCTTCATATATATATGATTTAGGTGCTCCACATGTCCCTGGAAGGTAGGATCGCGCTCGTCACGGGTGGGGGTCGCGGCATCGGCCGCGCGATCGCCGAGCGGCTCGCGCGGGACGGCGCGCGCGTCGCCGTCGCGGGCCGCACGCAGGCCGAGATCGACGAGACGGCCGCGGCCGTCGGCGGCGTCGCCGTCCGGCTCGACGTGGGCGAGCGCGAGGCCGCGCTCGCCGCGCTCGCCGCGCTCGAGGCCGAGGTCGGTCGCGTCGACGTGCTCGTCAACAACGCGGGCACGGCCGAGAGCGCGCCGTTCGACAGGACCACCGACGCGCTCTGGGACCGCATGCTCGCGGTCAACGTGACCGGCGCCTTCGCGCTGTGCCGCGCCCTGATCCCGAAGATGATCGCGCGCGGGTTCGGGCGCGTCGTCAACGTCGCCTCCACCGCGGGGCTCGCCGGCTGCGCCTACTCGACCGCGTACTGCGCGTCGAAGCACGCCATGGTCGGGATGACCCGCGCCATCGCGCTGGAGATCGCCCGGACCCCGGTCACCATCAACTGCGTCTGCCCCGGGTGGGCGAACACGAGGATGGCGGACGAGGCGATCGCCCGCATCGCCGAGAGGACCGGGCGGGGCGAGGACGCGGCGCGGCGGGCGCTCGAGGCGATGTCGCCCCAGGGCCGGATGGTCGAGCCCGAGGAGGTCGCGCTCGTCGTGGCGATGCTCTGCAGCGACGAGGCGCGCAGCATCCACGGCCAGGCGATCCCGGTCGACGGCGGGCAGGTGATGCGGTGAAGGGCGGCCTCGAGATCGTGCAGCCGGCCGGGTGGCCCGCGCCGCGCGGGTACGCCAACGGCGTCGTGACGCGCGGCCCGACGCTGCACGTCGCGGGGCAGATCGGGTGGGACGCCGCGTCCGGACAGTTCCCGAGCGACGACCTGGCCGAGCAGTTCGCGCTCGCGCTCGACAACGTGCTCGCGGTCGTCGCCGCCGCCGGCGGCGCGCCGGGCAACGTCGCGCGGATGACCGTCTACGTGACCGACCTCGAGGCGTACCGGCGCTCGCGCGCCGCGATCGGCGCCGCGTGGCGGGCGCGGTTCGGCAAGCACTTCCCGGCGATGGCCCTCGTCGGCGTCGCGGCGCTCGTCGAGCCGCGCGCGCTCGTCGAGATCGAGGCCGTCGCGGCGCTCGTCGAGCCGCGCGCGCGCGGCGAGGCCACGGCGGGCGGCGGGGCCGCGGCGGGCGCCGCGCCCGTCGGCGACGAGGGCGGCCCGTGAGGCGCGGGGCGCCGGCGAGGCGCCCGCTCGCCGTGGCGCCCCCGCCCGAGAGCGCGCGCGGCGATCAGGCCGCCGTACGCGCCTGGGTGCGCATCCTCGCGGTCCACAAGCGCGCGCTCGCGGCCATCCGCGAGGACCTGGAGCACGAGATGACCCTCCCGCGCTTCGACCTCCTCGCGAACCTCGTGCGCAGCGACGGGCAGACGCTCGCGTCGCTCTCCCGCAGCATGCTGGTCACGGCGGGCAACCTCACCGGGCTCGTCGACCGCGCGGCGCGCGACGGCATGGTCGAGCGGCGGGCCGACCCGAGCGACCGCCGCGCCTGGCGGGTTCACGTCACCCCCAAGGGGCAGCGCGCGTTCCGCGACGCCGAGCGGCGCCACGCCGCGCGCGTCGCGAAGGTGTTCTCCGGGCTGAGCCCGGCCGAGCTCTCGACCCTGACGCGGCTGCTCGACAAGCTGCGCACCACGCTCCGCGAGCCGGACCTGCCCGTCCCGTCGCGCCCCGGCAGCGCCCGCGCGCACCCAGAGCGCAGCGCCCGCAGCCCGCCGCGGCGCACGCGGACCAAGCCCTGACCGCGAGACCTCGTCCCAGCGCAGCGCACCCGAACCCGAGAGGCCCCGATGACCCTCACCCCCCGCTCCTTCCAGCTCGAGATCGCCCGCGGCGTCGCGGAGATCACGCTGAGCCGCCCCGACCGGCTGAACGCCCTCACCTTCGAGATCTACGGCGAGCTCACGGCCACGTTCCGCTCGCTCGAGCGGTCGGCCGCGCGCGCGGTCGTGCTCACCGGCGAGGGGCGCGGCTTCTGCTCGGGCGGCGACGTCGAGGGGATCATCGCCGAGCTGTTCGCGCGCGACGCGCGGGGGCTGCTCGAGTTCACCCGCGTCACCGGCGCGCTCATCCAGAGCATCTGCGAGCTCCGGCGCCCGGTCGTCGCGGCGGTGAACGGGGTCGCCGTCGGCGCGGGCGCGGTGATCGCCGCCGCCTGCGACCTGCGCATCGCCGCGGCGAGCGCCCGCTTCGGGTTCATCTTCCCCAAGGTCGGCCTGTCCGGCGCCGACATGGGCGCCTCCTACCTCCTGCCGCGCATCGTCGGCCACGGGCGCGCCGCCGAGCTGCTCTTCTTCGGCGATCTCATCGGCGCCGACGAGGCGCTCCGCATCGGCCTCGTGAACCGCGTCGTCCCCGACGGCGACGCGCTCCCGCTCGCGCGCGAGTGGACCGAGCGCCTCGCGCGCGGGCCGGCGTTCGCGCACGCGATCACCAAGCAGATGCTGGAGAGCGAGCGCACGATGCCCCTCGCCGCCGCGATCGAGGCCGAGGCGCAGGCGCAGGCGCTCTGCATGGCGCACCCCGATTTCCGCGAGGCCTACGAGGCGAACAAGGCGAAGCGCCCGCCGCGCTTCGAGGGCGCCGCCCTGGGCGACGACGCGGCGGCGTCCGCCGAGGAGGACGCCGCCCCCACCCCCCGGGCCACCGGCCCGTCGGCGCCCCGCACATGACGACGCTCGCGCTCTCCTCGGCCGATCTCCCGGTCTTCTTCGAGGAGCGCCACGCGGCCCTCGCCGCGCGGCTCACCCCCGAGGCGCTCGCCCCGCTCGCGGGCGCGCAGGACCCCGCCGCCGTGGCGCGCTGCATGGGCGAGCCGCTCGGGCTCTACGCGCACCTCGTCCCCGAGGCGCTCGGCGGCGCGCCCGCGGGCGGCGGCCCCGCCGCGGACCCCGCGGCCGTCGACGTGCGCTCGCTCGTGCTCATCCGCGAGGCGCTCGGCCAGGTCTCTCCGCTCGCCGACGCGATCTTCGCGGTGCAGGGGCTCGGCTCGTACCCGATCGTGCTGGCCGGCAGCGACGCGCAGCGCCGCGCGATCCTGCCCGACGTGCTCTCGGGGCGCCGCATCGGCGCCTTCGCCCTGACCGAGCCCGAGGCGGGCAGCGACGTCGCCTCGCTCCGGACCGAGGCCCGGCGCGAGGGCGACGGGTGGGTCCTCGACGGCGAGAAGGTGCTGATCTCGAACGTCCCGCTCGCGCACCACCTGGTCGTCTTCGCGCGCACGGGCGAGGGCCGCGCCGGGATCACGGCGTTCCTCGTCGACAGCGGCGCGCCGGGCGTCGCCGCGGAGCCGCTCCCGATGTCGGTCCCGCACCCGATCGGCCGGCTCCGCTTCGACGGCTGCCGCGTGCCGGACGGCGCGCGCCTCGGCGAGGTGGGCGGCGGCTACAGGCTCGCGATGCAGACGCTCGACGCCTTCCGGATCTCGGTCGGCGCGGCGGCGAACGGCATGGCGGCGCGCGCGCTCCGCGAGGCGATCGCGCACGTCACGCGCCGCAGGCAGTTCGGCGCGCCGCTGTCCGAGCAGCAGATGGTGCGCGCCTACCTCGCCGAGATGGCGACCGAGCTCGACGCGGCGCGCCTGCTCGTGGCCCGCGCCGCCCACAAGCGCGACAGCGGCGGCGCGGCGGCGCGCGTCTCGACCGAGGCGGCCATGGCGAAGATGTTCGCCACCGAGGCGGCGCAGCGGATCATCGATCGCGCGGTCCAGCTCCACGGCGGCCTCGGGGTCATCGAGGGGACCGAGGTCGAGCGGCTCTACCGCGAGATCCGGCCGCTGCGCATCTACGAGGGGACGACCGAGATCCAGAAGCTCATCATCGCGAAGGGGATCCTCGATCGCGCCGCCGCGGAGCGCGCGGCGGGCGAGCCCGCCCGCGGCGAGGCGCGGTAGCGATGTGGAAGCCGCCGGAGCGGATCCGCCACGCCCTGCCCCGCGACGAGCCCCCGACCGCGGGCGAGGCGGCGCGCGCGCGCCTCTTCTCGCCGCTCCGGCTCGCCTCGGGCCTCGAGCTCGCGGAGCGCTCGTGGGTGCCGGCGATGGTCCCCTGGCGGGCGACGGAGGACGGGCTCGTCACGCAGGACGTGCTCGACTGGTACGGCCGCTTCGCCGACGGCCAGCCCGGCGCCCTCGTGGTCGAGGCGACCGGCATCCGCGACGTGCCGAGCGGGCCGCTGCTCCGCGCCGGCCACGATCGGTTCATCCCGGGGCTCGCGGAGCTCGTCCGGACGGTGCGCGCCCGGAGCGCGGGCCGCACGCGCGCGATCCTCCAGCTCATTGATTTTCTCCGCATCCGGAGGCGCCCGACCAGGGAGAGGTTCCTGGGTCAGTTTTTGGAGATCACCGGCGCGCACCGGCGCGCCCTCGCCGAGGCGCTCGGCGAGCCGGGGCTCGAGGGCGCCCCGGAGCCCGAGGTGCGCGAGCGGCTGCTCGCGCTCGACGACGCGCGGCTCGAGGCCGTGCTCGCCCCGCGCGAGCTCGAGGCGCTGCGCTTCGGCGAGCGGGAGCGCGTGACCGACGTCGCGCTCCCCCACGTCCGCGACCTGCCGCGAGCGCTGCCCGGCCTCTTCGCCGCGGCCGCGGCGCGGGCGCGCGAGGCGGGCTTCGACGGGGTGGAGCTCCACTACGCCCACGCCTACACGATGGCCTCGTTCCTCTCCGCGCTGAACACACGGACGGACGGCTACGGCGGCGACCGCGAGCGCCGCGCGCGCCTCCCGCTCGAGGTCTACGCGGCCGTGCGCGCCGCCGTGTCCTCCCGCTTCACGGTGGGCTGCCGCTTCCTCTGCGACGACGTCATCGCCGGCGGCAACCGGGTCGACGACGCGGCGTCCTTCGCGATCGCCTTCGCGCGCGCCGGCATGGACTTCCTCTCGCTCTCGACCGGCGGCAAGTTCGAGGACGCGAAGCAGCCCAAGGTCGGCGAGGCCGCGTATCCCTACACCGGCCCGAGCGGGTACGAGTGCATGCCGACGGCGCTCTCGGACGCGGCCGGCCCGTTCGGGCGGCAGGTGCCGAAGCAGGCGCGGGTCCGGCGGGCCGTGCGCGACGCCGGCTTCGACACGCCGGTCGTCGTCGCGGGCGGGATCTGCACGTTCGCGCAGGCCGAGGCGATCCTCGCGGCCGGCGACGCCGACCTCATCGGCGCCGCCCGGCAGACGCTGGCCGATCCCGACTGGTTCCTGAAGCTGCGCCTCGGCCGCGGCGGCGAGGTGCGCCGCTGCATCTACTCCAACTACTGCGAGGCGCTCGATCAGCGGCACCGGCCCGTCACGTGCCAGCTCTGGGATCGCGAGGGGCTCGACGCGCCCGGCGTCGCGACGACGGACGGGGGGAAGCGGCGGCTCACGGCGCCGCGGTGGAGGCGAGAGGAGGCGTGACCATGAGCGCACCGACATTTCCCGAAGAGTTCAACCTCGCCGACTACTTCCTGTTCGACCGGCTGCGCGAGGGGCTCGGCGACAAGGTCGCCCTGCTCTTCGGCGATCAGCGGCACACCTACGCCGACGTCGCCGAGCAGGTCCGCCGGCTCCGCGGGCACCTCGCGGTCGAGGACGTGGCGCGCGAGCAGCGGGTGCTCATCGTCCTGCACGACTCGCCCGCGTTCGTCTGGGCCTTCTTCGCGGCGCTCCACCACGGCGCCGTCGTGGCGATGGGCAACCCCGAGGCGCCGGCCGCCGACCTCGCGTACCTCGTCGAGTACACGCGGGCCGCGGCGGTCGTCACGATCCCGCGCGTCGCCGAGGCGATCCAGGGCGCGCTCGCGGCGGCGGACCTCCGGACGCTCGTCCTCGTGCCGGAGGTCCCGACCGGCGGCGACCTCGAGGCCGACCTCGCCGTCTCGCCGGCCCTCGATCGGCTGCGGGGCATCTCGCTCCGCGACGCCCTCGCGCAGGGGCGCGCCGCCCTCGTGCCGCGGAGCGCGCCGGTCGTCCCCCGCCCCACGCGGCGCGACGACGTCGCCATCTGGCTGTTCACGTCCGGCTCGACCGGCAGGAGCAAGGCGGCGATCCACACGCACCGCGATTTCGCCTTCAACACCGAGCGCTACGCCAAGGCGACCGTGGGCTACCGCAGCGACGACGTCACCGTCTCGGTGCCGCGCCTCTTCTTCGGCTACGCCACGGGCACCAACCTGATGTTCCCGTTCGCGGTCGGCGCGACCGCCGGCCTCTTCGTCGAGCGCCCGACGCCCGAGTCGCTCGCCCGGTACATCGAGCGCTACCGCCCCACCGTGGTCACGAACGTCCCGACGATGATGGGCAAGCTGCTCGACCACGACGACGCCCGCGCCGCGCGCGGCGAGCCGCGCCTCGACCTCTCCAGCGTCCGCTTCCACCTCTCCGCGGGCGAGGCGCTGCCGCCCGCGCTCCTCGAGCGCTTCCGCGCGCGGTTCCAGGCCGACGTCTACGACGGCATCGGCTCCGCGGAGATGTTCCACATCTACTGCACGAACCGCCCCGGCGACGTTCGCCCCGGGTCGCTCGGCCGCGCCGTGGAGGGGTACACGATCAAGATCCTCTCCTCGGACGCGGTCGGCCCTGGCGCGCCGGAGCTCCCGCCGGGCGAGACCGGCGTCATGTGGGTGAAGGGCGACTCGGTCGCGCTCGGCTACTTCCAGGATCGCGACAAGAGCTGGAGCACCTTCCACGGCCACTGGTGCCGCACCGGGGATCTCTTCCGCATGGACGCCGAGGGCTACCTCTGGTTCAGCGGGCGCGCCGACGAGCTGCTCAAGGTGGGCGGCGTCTGGGTCGCGCCGACCGAGGTGGAGGAGTGCCTGACCGAGCACCCCGCCGTCAGCCTCGCCGCCGTGATCGGCGCCGAGGAGGCGGGCCTCGTGAAGCCGAAGGCGTTCATCGTGGTCCGCGACGACGCGCGCGGCCGCGTCGCCACCGCGGAGGGGCGGGCCGAGCTCGCCGCGGAGCTCAAGGCGTTCGTGAAGGACCGGCTGAGCAAGCACAAGTACCCGCGGTGGGTCGTCTTCATCGACGACGTCCCCCGGAACGACCGCGGCAAGGTCGATCGCAAGGCGCTCCGGCAGCGCGAGGCCGCCGGCGAGAACCCGGCGGGCCTGTAGGCGTGCAGGCCGCGCCGCGCCTCGCCGAGCTCACGACGGCCGAGCTCGCCGCGCTCCTGGCGGGCGGCGCGCCGTGCGTCGCGCTCGTGCCGGTCGGGTCGGTGGAGCCGCACGGCCCACACCTGCCGCTCGGGACGGACACGCTCATCGGCGAGGCCGCGGCCGAGCGTGCCGGCCGGCGGCTCTGGGAGCGGGGCGTCGCCGCGCTCCTCGCGCCGCCCGTGGGCTACGGCGTGACCGATTTCGCGGCGGGCTTCGCGGGCGCGATCTCGATCCCGGCGCCCGCGCTCACCGCCTTCCTGCGCGCGGTCGCGGAGGCGTACCTGTCGGCCGGCCTGGCCCACGTCTGCTTCATCAACAACCACCTTGAGCCGGAGCACGACCGCGCCGTGCGCGCCGCCGTGAGCGACCTGCCCCCGGGCCGCGGCTCGGTGGCCTGCCCGCTCGCGCGCCGCTGGGCGCGGACGCTCTCCGCCGAGTTCCGGAGCGGCGCCTGTCACGCCGGCCGTTACGAGACCTCGCTCGTCCTCGCCGCGGCCCCCGCGCTCGTCCGGAGGGACATCGCCCTGGCCCTGCCCGATCTCGAGGTGAGCCTGTCGGCAGGCATCAAGGCAGGGGTGAAGCGGTTCAGCGACCTGGGTATGGACGCCGCCTACACCGGCGCTCCGCGCGAGGCCTCGGAGGACGAGGGCCGCGCGCTGCTCGATCTCCTCGCGGCGATGATCGTCGCCGAGGTCGAAGAGGGCCTCTCCCGGGCCGCCGGCCCCGACTCCGCGACCTAGACAGGGCAGACAGGGCAGCAGGCCGTAACCCGTAAATTAGCGGCCTGAGCAGGTAAGTGGTCTGACAGGCACGCGGGTAGGCAGAGGCAACCAGGCCTGCTCCCTCACCCCCGCTCACACGCAGCCAATCCGTAAAAATCCACCAGCGCACCGCGCGCCCGGCGTGCCCGGCGTGCCTGGGCGAGCCAAGCGCGCGTCCGTGACCGGCATCACCCAAATGAGCAGGCGGGGGCTCGACAAGCGCTAGCGATTGGCGCAATAATGTCTCTTTTTGTCTCAACACGACTCGTGCTCTCACAAGGTTTCTCATCACAAATCTCGATTCGTGATTGACGTATTCCTTTTAAAGACGTACAACGGTATCGTTTTCCTCGCGCGCTGATCGAACCCAGAACGATCCGACCGTTGGCCTGACATAGGTGATCACTCACGGCGCGCAGGCAGAGAATGAGTTTGGCGGGGGCGCTCTCTGGCGCTCCAGCGCGACGGCGTCACAGTTGGCCTCGCTGGCGGGCTCGCCCGGCGATGCGGATCGGAGAGCATCATGAGGAATCGCACGTTCGTGAGAGGGAATCGGCATCTTCTCCTGGCCTACCTCGCCGCGGCATCCGGCGCGGCGGCCGCCGGGTGCGTCGGCGGGCCGGGCGCGGGCGACGAGCTCGTGGACGAAGCGCAGCAGGCGGTGACGACCTGCGTGACGCTCCAGCGCGCCGGGACGACGGGCACGGTCAAGGACGTGACCATCCATGAGTCGTCTCGCAGCTATTCGGACAATGGGCCCAACATGAATGTTGGCATGACCTCCGCGACGACCCCGACGCGTATGCTCGGGCTGATGGCGTTCGACCTCTCGTCCATTCCCTCTGACGCCAGCATCAACTCGGCGAACCTCGCCGTGAACCTCGGCTCTGCGACGCCCGAGGCGGTCCGTGTACACCGGGTCACGTTGCCCTGGGAGGAGACCACCGCGAAATGGAGCACGCACGCGGAGGCATGGGATCCCGAGGTCCTCGGGAGCGTCACGGCGAGCGCGGGATTCGCCTACAGCTACCAGACGGTCAACATCACGGCGCTCGTGCAGAGCTGGGTGAACGGCACCGTCGCGAACAACGGCGTTCTCTTCGAACAGACCGCGAATAGCACCGACATCCGGACCAGCGAGAATACGAACACCATCTGGGAGGAGCGACGTCCGAAGCTCACCGTCTGTTATGACAGCGCGACGGGCTCCGGATCGAGCTCCACGGCCTCAAGCACTTCCAGCACCTCCGCTTCCAGCACCTCCGCTTCCAGCACCTCCGCTGCTTCCAGCACCACCTCCGCTTCCAGCACCTCCGCTTCCAGCACCTCCGCTTCCAGCACGTCGGCCTCCAGCACCTCCGCTTCCAGCTCGTCTACTTCCAGCACCTCGGCTTCCAGCTCGGGCTCCGGAGGCGCGGGCGGTGCCGGGGGTGCCGGCGGCGCGGGCGGTGCCGGCGGCGCGGGCGGCGGAGGCGGGGGCGGCGTGCCCGGCCTGCCGATCAGCTGCAGCAGCAGCACGCCGGGCGCCGGCGCGAACTGCGGCCTCGAGGGCAGCGACAACTGCTGCTCGACCCTGCCGGTCCCGGGTGGGACGTTCAACCGGCTCAACCACCCGAGCTACCCCGCGACGGTCAGCGACTTCTACCTCGACAAGTACATGGTCACGGTCGGGCGCTTCCGGCAGTACATCGAGCGGACCGGCGGCCCGACGCAGGCCAACCCGCCGCCCGCCGGCGCGGGCGCCCACCCGAAGATCCCGAACAGCGGCTGGGATCCGACGTGGAACTCGCAGCTCACGGCCAGCACGGACGCGCTCCGGACGGCGCTCATCTGCGAGCAGTGGGACTGGCCGTCGTGGACCAACACCCCCGGATCCGAGGAGAAGAAGCCGATCGTCTGCGCGACGTGGTACGAGCTGTTCGCGTTCTGCGCGTGGGACGGCGGCCGGCTGCCGACCCAGGCGGAGATCAACTACGCGTCTGCCGGCGGCAACGAGCAGCGCATCTATCCCTGGGGCGGCACGAGCGTCGAGGACATCGAGCTCGACGACGCCTCGTGGTGCTGCCAGGGCGACGGAAGCGTCGCGGGCGCCTGCAAGACGTCGTATCCCTCGCTCTACCCGTGCAGCGAGAGGGACCTCACCGAGGTCGGCAAATTCCCGAACGGCGCCGGGCGCTGGGGCCACATGGACCTGGCCGGCAATGCGTACAAGGCCACCCGCGACGGCTCGGCGATCTATCAATTGCTGACGCCCTGCAACGACTGCTCGCGGCTCGACAACAGCTCCCCCACGCGCTTCATGCACGGCGGCAGCTTCCTGGCCGCCGGGTTCAAGCAGACGACGGACTATCAGGTCTCCTACCGGAACGACGATCGCCGCTACTACGTCACCGCGATGTGCGCGCGCGACCTGTGAGCTGACGTCCGCCGGGCGCGGGCCCGCCGCGCCGGTCCCCGCGCCTCTGCCGACATCGCCGCCTCCGCCGCTATCCCCGCCTCTGGCCGTCCCGGAGCTCCAGGCGAGCGCCTCGGCCGGCGAGGCGCCCGCTCCCGAGCCCGCGCTCGCCTGAATCCCTCGAACTTGGCCCTCCCCCGCGCCTCTTGATACGCGCGCTCCATGCGCGTGCGAGGCTTTCTCCTGCTGCCAGCGATGGCGCTCTCGACGCTCAGCGTGAGCTGCCCGCGCCCCGCCTCCGAGCCGACGGCGTCCCCGGCGCCTGCGCCTGCGCCCGCGTCCGCGGTCACCGCGCCGCTCGCCGGGGCGGCGCCCCCGGTCGCTGCCCCCGCGCCCCCGGCCGCCGCGGAGGACGCGGCGCCGGCCGGCGCGGGCGTCACGGCGGCGTCGGGCGCTGAGGCCGCGGCGCCGGGCGGCGACCCGCTCGCCTTGCCGGCGCTTCCGCCGGAGCTCGTCGATGACGGATCCGACAGGCTGCCCGAGCTGGATCCGCCCCCGGTCACCTCGCCGACGCCGGCCGAGGAGGTCCACGAGCTCGCGAGCATCGCCCGGGAGACCTGGATCTTCGCCGAGCCGCGCTGGACCAGCCGGCGCATCGGATACCTGCGCGCCGGCGCCGTGGTCGCGCGCCGGCCGGAGCCGTCCGGCAGGGAGTCGTGCGGCGGGGGCTGGTACCGCATCGAGCCGAACGGCTATGTCTGCATCGGCGCCAGCGCGACGCTGAACATCCACGATCTCGCGGTCGAGGCCTCGTCGCGCCGCCCGGTCCGCCGGTTCGCGCTGCCCGCTTTGCCGGTCGTCCGCGGCGAGGCCGCGCCGAGCGCCGGCGAGAGCGCGCCGGCCGCCGAGGTCGCGCTGGCCGCCATGCAGCCGGGTGAGCCCGCTCCGGACGCCATGCAGCCGGGCGAGGCCGCGCCGGACGCCATGCAGCCGGGCGACGCCGCGCCGAGCGCCATGCAGCCGGGCGACGCCGCCCCGAATGCCACGCAGGCGGTCGATACCGCGCCCGCCGCGCCGGAGGCGCGCGACGCCGCGGCCCTCCTCGGCGGGCTGCCCTACACGTACGTGATGTCGCGCTCCCCCACCCCGCCGCTCTACGCGCGCCTGCCGAGCGAGGACGAGCAGGTGCGCGCCGAGCCCGACCTCGGCGCGCACCTGCTCCGCGCCGCGGCCGCCGCGCGCGCGCCGGACTTCGTCGCGCCGCCGCCCCCCGACGCGACCCCGTCGGTCCTGCTCTACGGCCGTCCCGCGCCCGGCCTCGCCGGCGACCGCCGTTCGTCCGACGCGCTCGTCCTCGGCCGCGCCCGCACGCGCTCCGGCTTCGCGCTGCTCTCGACCTTCGATCACGACGGGCGCCGCTTCGGCCTGACCACCGACCTCGCCGTCCTGCCGCTCGACCGCACCCGCGTCATCCGGCCGAGCGCCTTCTCCGGGCTCCTGCTCCCCGAGGGCGTCGCCCTGCCCGTCGCCTTCGCCCGGCGCCGCCACGCCGCGCGCCTCGTCCCGGGCGAGCGCGGCGGCCTCGCCCGCGCCCCGCTCCGCTTCCGCGAGGCGATCCCGCTGTCCGGCGCCTCCCGGCGCGTCGCCGGCGTCGACTACCTCGAGGCGCGGGACGGCTCGCTCGTCCGCGCCGACGACGTCGTGCGCGTCGACCCGCTCCCGAGGACCCCGGCGTGGGCGGTGCGCGGGGGCAAGTGGATCGACGTCTCGATCAACCAGCAGAGCCTGGTCGCCTACGAGGGCGCTCGCCCTGTCTACGTGACCCTGGTCTCGACCGGAGCGGACGGCCTCGGCGACCCCGAGACGACGCGCTCGACCATCCAGGGGCTGTTCCGCATCCACACGAAGCACGTCACGGTCACGATGGATGGCGACGAGGAGGAAGAGGATCCCTTCGATTTCCGCGACGTGCCGTTCGTCCAGTACTTCACCGGGGGCTTCGCGTTCCACGCCGCCTACTGGCACGACGATTTCGGCACCGCGCGCAGCCACGGCTGCGTGAACCTCTCGCCGCTCGACGCCGCCTGGCTGTTCGAGTGGACGACCCCCGAGGTGCCGGCCGACTGGCACGGCGCGCTCTCGCTGCGGAAGGGCACGCTCGTCTCCATCCGCCCCTGATCCGGCGGCGCGCGCCGGCGCGCTGCCCTTCCGTCTTCCGCGCCGTCCGAAGGCACGCTACACGCTGGCCTCATGGCCACGCAGGAGCCCGTCTCGCTCGATCAGCTCATGGCGATCGATCCGCTGCTCTCCGACGAGGAGCGCATGGTCCGCGACTCCGTCCGCCGCTTCGTGCGCGAGCGGTACCTCCCGCGCGCCGCGGACCTGTTCGCGCGGGAGGAGTTCGCGACCGACCTGATCCCCGAGATCGCCGCGCTCGGCCTGCTCGGGGGCTCGCTGGCCGGCTATGGCTGCGCCGGCATGAACTCGGTCGCTTACGGGCTCGCGCTTCAGGAGCTGGAGTACGGCGACAGCGGCCTGCGCAGCTTCGTCAGCGTCCAGGGCTCGCTGGCGATGTATCCGATCTGGAAATACGGCTCCGAGGAGCAGAAGCAGCGCTGGCTGCCGAGGATGGCCTCGGCCGAGCTGATCGGCTGCTTCGGCCTGACGGAGCCCGACAGCGGCTCGGATCCGAGCTCGATGAAGACGCGGGCCCGGAAGGACGGGAGCTCGTATGTGCTCACGGGCACGAAGATGTGGATCACGAGCGCGCCGATCGCGGACCTCTGCGTGGTGTGGGCCAAGGTGGATGACGGAGGCCCCGAGTCGATCCGCGGCTTCGTGGTGGAGCGGGGGATGAAGGGGCTGGAGACGCCGCTCATCCACGGCAAGATGAGCCTGCGCGCGAGCCCGACCGGGGAGATCGTCCTGAACGAGGTGCGCGTCCCGGAGGAGAACATGCTGCCGGGCGCGGTCGGCCTGAGGGGCCCGCTCGGCTGCCTGACGCAGGCGCGCTTCGGGATCGCGTGGGGCGCGCTCGGCGCCGCGCGCGCCTGCTACGAGACGGCCGTGTCGTACGCGCGCGAGCGCGTCCAGTTCGGCCAGCCGATCGCGTCGCGGCAGCTCATCCAGGCGGAGCTCGTGGAGATGGCGACGGAGATCGCGAAGGGGCAGATCATGGCGCTGCACTTCGCGCGGCTGAAGGACGCGGGCGGGATCAGCCCGGTGCAGGTGTCGCTGTGCAAGCGGAACAACGTGGGCTGGGCGCTCAAGATCGCGCGGACCGCGCGGAGCGTGCTCGGCGCGAACGGGATCCTGCTCGATTATCCGGTGATCCGGCACATGCTCAACCTGGAGAGCGTGTACACGTACGAGGGCACCGACGAGGTGCATTGCCTGATCCTCGGGAACGCGATCACGGGGCATAACGCGTTCTGAGGGGTGCCGACGGGGGCATTCGGGGCCTCGTTGCCGGCGGGCGCGTGAGTAACGAGCGTGGGGCCGGGCCTTCCGGTCGGGCGAAGGCCGACGCGGCCCCGGCGCCCTCCTGCGCGGCCTCGGCGCCCTCCTGCGCGGCCTCGGCCCCCTCCTACGCCGCCTCGCGTCGGCTCCTCCGCGGCCCCGGCCCCCTCCTCCGCCGCCTCTCGTCGGCTCCGGCGCGGTCCCGGCCCCCTCCTATGCCGCCTCGCGTGGGCTCCTGCGCGGTCCCGGGCCCCTCCTACGCCGCCTCGCGTCGGCTCCTCCGCGGCCCCGGCCCCCTCCTCCGCCGCCTCTCGTCGGCTCCGGCGCGGTCCCGGCCCCCTCCTATGCCGCCTCGCGTGGGCTCCTGCGCGGTCCCGGGCCCCTCCTACGCCGCCTCGCGTCGGCTCCTCCGCGGCCCCGGCCCCCTCCTCCGCCGCCTCTCGTCGGCTCCGGCGCGGTCCCGGCCCCCTCCTATGCCGCCTCGCGTGGGCTCCTGCGCGGTCCCGGGCCCCTCCTACGCCGCCTCGCGTCGGCTCCTCCGCGGCCCCGGCCCCCTCCTCCGCCGCCTCTCGTCGGCTCCGGCGCGGTCCCGGCCCCCTCCTATGCCGCCTCGCGTGGGCTCCTGCGCGGTCCCGGGCCCCTCCTACGCCGCCTCGCGTCGGCTCCTCCGCGGCCCCGGCCCCCTCCTCCGCCGCCTCTCGTCGGCTCCGGCGCGGTCCCGGCCCCCTCCTATGCCGCCTCGCGTGGGCTCCTGCGCGGTCCCGGGCCCCTCCTACGCCGCCTCGCGTCGGCTCCTCCGCGGCCCCGGCCCCCTCCTCCGCCGCCTCTCGTCGGCTCCTGCGCGGTCCCGGCCCCCCTCCTACGCCGTCCGTCGTGGGCCCCTGCGCGGTCCCGACCCCCTCCTACGCCGCCGCTCCCCCTTGCTGCACGGGCACCGATGCTGCTCTGGGCAGGTCAGGGAGCGCCGCTCGTGCCCGAGCGTTTTGCGCGTGACCTCGTCGACACGGCGGTGCGAGAGAGCCGGTCGGCTGCAGCACGCAGAACCGCCCCGGCGCTCACCCCGGAGCGCCGACGGTCCAGGCCGAGCTATCCGTCGCGCGCCCCTGAACGCGGGTGATCCCGGCTGAGCAGTAGACGAGCGGTCCTGTGGTACCGTCGTGCGCTGGAGGTGACCCGAGCGTGGTCAAGCAGAAGCCCATCACCCTGCTTCACCTGTCCGACATGCAGTTCGGACCGCATCATCGGTTCGAAGGGCCGAGCTCGCCCGGCAGCCTCCTCCAGCGGCTGCGCGACGACCTCGAGCGGCTGCGCGACGAGGAGGGCATCCGTCCGGACCTCGTCCTGCTCACCGGCGACCTCACCGAGTACGGCATGAAGTCGCAGTTCGATCAGCTGCTCTCCTTCGCGCACGGCCTCACCGAGGTCACGGAGCTGGCGCCGCGCCGGGTGGTCGTCGTTCCTGGCAACCACGACGTGAACTGGAAGCTGTGCCAGGCTCACCCGCTGGCTCGTCCTCAGGCTCTCTGCTCCAGGCGAGTCGCTCGGCGACCTGCCCGCCGACCTCGTGCCCGTGCGCATCGAGCTCCGCCGCTTTGACCTTCATTATCGTTCGTGCCGGCAGGCGGGCCGCTCGTGCGACTTCTTTGACTACCTCGACGAGGTCCACCGGGAACGCAACCTCTCGCTGCACGGAGAGCCGTTGCGCCGCCTCGCCGAAGCGGGACGGCTCCTCTGGCTCTTCGACGGGCTCGACGAGGTGGCGGACCCGCACGCCCGTCGGGACTACGCCGCCATGATCGTGGGGCTGCGCGACCGCTACGCGGGCCGGGGCATCGTGACGAGCCGGATCGTCGGCGCTCGCCCGGCACAGCCGCTCTTCCAGCAAGCCGGGCTCGCGACCTACACGCTGCAGGAGTTCGACGAACGGCAGATCGATGCCTTCCTGGAGCGCTGGCACCGTCTCGCCTTCCCCGGCGCACCGGAGGCCGCGGCGCGGCGGCTGGAGCGCCTCCGCCAGACGCTGAAGGAGAGCAGGCCCGTGCGCGAGCTCTGCGGCAACCCTCTGCTGCTCACGCTCATCGCGCTCCTCAACCGCGGCGCGGAGCTGCCTCGCCAGCGGCACCGGCTCTACGAGCGCGCCGTGGACCTCATGGCGGAGCAATGGGAGGCGAACAAGCACCTGGCGGCGGCCGGCGCCGTCCAGTTCGATCTCGCTAGCAAGAAGCGGTTCTTGCGGAAGCTCGCCTTCCTGATGATGACCGAGCTCACGGCCGGCAGCGGCAACGCCGTCCGGCAGCACGACCTGAGCGCCTTCGCGGCGTCCTTCTGCGCCGAGGAATACGGGCTCAGGGCCGAGGAGGCTCAGGCGACGGCCGAGCAGCTCATCCAGCACTTGCGAGAGAGGAACTACATCCTCGCCTTGATCGGCGGGCAGACCTTCGGGTTCGTGCACAAGACGTTCCTGGAGTACCTGGCCGCGGCGGAGATCCATGCGCGGTTCCGGACCCATGACTGGGGGCTCGACGAGATCAAGGCGGTCTTCAGGAAGAGCTGGCAGGACCAGGCGTGGGGGGAGACCCTGACCCTGATCTGCGGGATGGTCGAGGAGGAGCGCCCGCAGCAGGTGCTCGAGCTACTTCAGGCCGTGCTCGAGGATGTGGATCCCTTCGAGGACTATCGAATGTTCCGCTTCGTGTCGTTCGCGATACGATGCGTGGCCGAGATCCGGCTGCTCGATCAGGAGCCTGTTCGTTCCTTCGCGCGCAGGCTAACGGACTGCATCCTCGGATACCACTTTCAATCCTGGTTCCTGATGAACCAGCTTCCTTCAGCGCTCCGGCTACGCGGACCGGAATGGCCGGACGCCGCGCGCATCGTCGCTGCTGCCGCCGAGGAAGAATCGCGAGACGACTATCACAGCATGCTATTCCCATTAGATGCATGCTCGATCGCCGTCAGCACGAAGCGAGAACGCGTCCCGCGGCTAACAGAGCTCGTCTTCAATCAGCCTGATGAGTTTCGGCTCGTCAATGGCATCATGGAGGCAGGGCGCCTGGGGGAGTGGACTGCAGCCGAGGCCGTATCGCTGCATGACGCCGTGGAGAGACTGAGTGAGCCGGCAAAGACCAGGGCGTGGATCGCGCTCTTCGACAGCGGCATGGCCTCGGCGTTGAGGCCCGTCGCCGCGGTCATGAGCGATCGCGAGGATCCGCTCAGGCGCTGCTACGCGGCGCTCGCGCTGCTGCATATCCCCGAGTGGCGAAGCGACGCGGTAAGCACTCTAGTCGACGTGCTCCGCTCCGGGTATGAGGAAGCCTTCAACAGAGAGGATCTCCCACGCTTGCTCGAGGCTGCTGATGAGCCTCCCCTTCGCGAACAGGTGCGTTCTTTACTCCACGTAGATGACGTTCGCTTGAGGGAGCGCGTCGCCGGGGAGATGGCTTTGCTTTGGCATGATGAGGAGGCGATCTCGATCTGGCTGGAAGCGCTCTTCAGCGAGGGAGACGAATGGGTGTTCGATGACGTTGACGTTGCTACGCTGGATAGATTGGCCAGCGAGCACGCCGGGGCGCAGCGAACCCTGTCGCGCGCACTGAACGACATCACCACGGTCAAGAGGCTCGACGCGAGGGTCATCATCGCACAGTGGATGGTCGCCCGCAGTGACCCTCGTGGCGTGGATGCACTGCGCGAGATCGCATGCTCGAGTTCGTTCGCCACACCGATCCGCCAGTTCGCAGCGGGAGCCCTGCTCGATGTCCCGCAGGGACGCCGCTTCGGTGTCGACGCGCTGCTCCTGCTCGTGCACGAGGAGACAGGCCACCATGTACGGGATCCGCTCGATGAGCTGCTCCAGCGCGCTAGCAGTCTGCCGGAGGCACGTGCTGGGCTCTGGCATCTCATCGAGGGCGGGCTCCGTGAGGACCTCCGGCTGATGGTGTGTCGAAGGCTGGCCTCACTCGACGGCGGAGAGCGGACCGAAGCCCTCCGTCAACTTCACCAGCTCGCTACCTCTGCGGACGATGAGACTGTCCGTGTTCGCGCCGCCGTGTATCTTCGTGACAAGGGCCTCCCGGAGCCGGCGTGGCGCCCTGTCCTCGCTCATCTGTCCCGCTCCGCCAGGTACGGCTCCACCCGCCTCCTCGCGGCGAAGGCGCTCCGCGACGAGACGCGCATCGCTCGCCTCGCGGCGCGCTCCAGGAGCGCGAACGTCCGCAAGGCCGCCGCCGCCGCCCTTGAGGATCTGCGCATCTACCGCGCCCTCCTTCAGGCCGGCCGCCGCCGGCGCGGCGTCGTCTCGCTCGACGGCATCCGCGCCGGCATCGTCGAGGAGACCCCCGATGGCAGCCGCTTCACGTACGACCGCGCCTACCTCGCCCGCCCCGACGCCATCCCCCTCTCCCCCACGCTCCCGCTTCGCCCCGAGCCCTACGAGAGCCGCGGCCTTCACCCGTTCTTCGAGAACCTCCTCCCCGAAGGCTGGCTCCTCGATCAGACCTGCCGCAAGCTCGGCCTCGATCGCACCGACGCCTTCGGCCTGATGCTCGCCACCTGCGCCGACTGTGCCGGCGCGGTGGAGATCGTTCCCGAAAAGCTCTCGGTGGCGGCGTAGCCGCATGGGCGCGTGCCTGATCTGCCTGGGCGAGAGCCCGCCCGACGACTCCGGGGGCCGCTACCATCGCGCCTGCCTGCGCCAGCTCTTCGGCGTGGAGTACGCGCCGCGGATCGATCTCGACCTGCTCCACCTCTCAGCCCGGATCGAGCCCGAGATCGGCAAGATGTCGATCTCGGGCATGCAGCGAAAAGCGCTGATGCGGCTCTCGAAGGACAGGAGTTGCCTCCAGGTCGCCGAGAAGAGCAGCCGCTACATCCTCAAGCCGCAGCTCGAAACGTACTCGCACGTGCCCGAGAACGAGCACGCCAGCATGCGCATCGCCGCCCTCACGGGCATGCAGGTGCCGCGCCTAGGGCTCTTTCACCTCGCGGACGGGAGCCTCGCCTACGTCATCCAGCGCTACGATCGCATCCGCCGCAAGCATCGCCGGAAGCTCCACCAGGAGGACTTCTGCCAGCTCGCCGGCCGGCCGGCCCACGAGCGCGGCCAGGGAACCGCGGGCGAGTGCGCAGCCCTCGTAGCACGGTACTGCGGCGAGCCCGAGATTGAGCTGCGCCGCCTCTTCCAGCACCTGCTCGTCGCCTACTGGATCGGCAACGGCGACCTGCACCTGAAGAACCTCTCGCTGCTGCGCGGCGAGGACGGCGTCTACCGCCTGGCGCCCGCCTACGACCTGATCTGCACCTGGGTCTACGGCGACAAGACGCCGTCGCTGCCTCTCGGCATCCGCAACAAAGATCTGCGCCGTCACCAGTGGCTCGACTTCGGCGAGCAGCACGCACGCCTCCCGCGTGCCGACGCCGCAGCGATCCTCGATGCGATCCTCGGCTGCACAGACGCAGCGCTCGCCCTGCTGCGACGCTCGCCCATGCCGGAAGAGCTGCGGAAGAGCTACACGCGCCTGTTCAAGAAGCGGTGCCGCGCGCTCGCGTGACGCCCTCTCTCCCTCCGGACACCCCGTCGGGCAGCGCCCCGCTCCCCTACCCCGCCTTCCCCGCCGCCTTCCTCCGCAGCCCCACCAGGAAGATCTCCACGCTGTTCGCCCGCGTCCCCTCGGGCCGGATGCTCCGGACCTCCTCGCACAGGTTCCGCAGCGCGTCGCGGGCCTTCACGAAATCCTCGCTCATGAAGATCTTCCCGACGAACGCGCCGCCCGGCGCGAGCAGCGCCTCGGCCACGGCCACGGCGCGCATGAACAGCTCGTAGCTCCGCGCCTGGTCGGCGATCTTGCTGCCGCTCGTCGCGGGCGCCATGTCCGACAGCACAACGTCGTACGGCGCGAACTGCGCGAGCGCCTCGTTCGTCAGCGACAGCGCGTCCCCCTGCACCACCGTCGCCTGCGGGCCGAACGCCGCCGTGATCGGCGACAGATCCACCGCGAGCAGCTTCCCCGCCGCGCCGATCCGCTGCGCCGCGTACATCGACCACGAGCCGGGCGCCGCGCCCAGGTCGAGCACGCGCTGGCCAGGGCGGAGCAGCCGCACCCGGCGATCGATCTCCTCGAGCTTGAAGACGCTGCGCGCCGGATAGCCCTGCGCCTTCGCCGCCTTCGTGAAGGCGTCCGGACGCTTGTACGGGTTCTTGGGCTTCTGCGGCACGGATTACCGGAGGGCATCGCCGGCAGGGCGCGCGCGCTCGTTCGTCTCCGACGCGCGCGCTCCGCCGGACGGGCGGGTCAGCCGCCCTTCTTCTTGCCGGTCGGCTGCACCGGCGTGGGGAGCCCCTTGCCGCCGCGCTTCTTCACGGCGCCACGGATCGTGACCACCTGGTTCTTCGGGCCGGGGACCGGGCCCTCGATGAGGATGAGGTTGTCCTCGGGGAGGAGCTTCGCGATCTTCAGGTTGAGCGCGCTCACCGTCTCGTCGCCGTAGTGGCCGGGCATCTTCAGGCCGGGCAGCGTGCGGCCGGGGGTCATGTTCGTACCGATCGAGCCGCCGTGGCGGAAGTACTCGTGGGTACCGTGCGAGCTCACCGCGCCGGCGAAGCTCCACCGGCGGATGACGCCGCTGAAGCCGCGGCCGCGCGAGCGGCCCTGCGCGTCCACGCGCTGGCCGACCTCGAAGATCTCGTCGACCTTGAGCGCCTGCCCGACCTCGAACTTCGCCGCGTGCTCGGGGGAGCAGCGCAGCTCGCGCACGACGCGCTTCGGCGTCTGCCCCGCCTTCTTGAACGCGCCCGCGAGCGGCTTCGTCGTGTGCTTCTCCGCCCGCTCGCCGAGGCCGAGGATGAGCGCGCTGTAGCCGTCCTTCTCGAGCGTGCGCTTGCCGACGACGACGCAGCCCGCCTGCACGACCGTGCAGCGCAGGACCTCGCCCGTCTCGCTGAAGATCTGCGTCATGCCGATCTTCTTGCCGATGATGCCGGGATGCTGATTCATGATGTGGTTGCCTCTTCGCTCCGTCTGGGGTGGCTCGGACTGCCTCCGCGCGCGCGGCACGCCGCGGGCGCGATCCCCTCGGCACGCCTCGGTCACGAGCCGGTTCGGAGCGAAGAACCGGGGCGGTCGCCCGCCGGGTGCGTTGGGGGGCGCAGAGCTTACTCACGGCAACCCCAAAGGGAAGCGAAAGTTTCCGCTTCAGACGTGGCCTATCTCACTTTTGCGCCGCCCGCGGGCGCGGCAGCCGCCCACGAGCGCGGCGCGCCGTCCCCGAGGGTGCCGCCGCAGCCGAGGCCGCCCGGACATTGTCCGTCTCCTCTGACATTTCCTGACCCTCCCCGGCGTCGCGGCTCCGAGGCGCAGGCCTCAAATTCTGACGTCGGAGGTCATGGATGACAGACATCATCGCTCACGGGGAGCCGCGCGGCGTCGAGCGCCTCATGCATCGCTACTGGTTCCTGCTGAGGCGCGAGGCTCCCGGCGCCGGCGAGGGCGGCGCGGGGGTGGCCGGCACGCAGGTGGTCCGTGACGGCGCGTTCGTCGTGGTGAGCATCGAGGCGACGGCGCTCGGGTGGCCCGAGGGGACGCTGCTCTTCAGGTTCAGGTCGGAGTCGGCGCCCTGCGCCGCGTGCGTCGAGCGCGCGGCCGCGTTCGCGCGCCACCGGACGAACGGCATGCTCGCCGCGAACGACGTGCGCGAGATGCTCCGCTTCGCCGTGGCCCGCTGCGCCGCCGCGGGCGCCGACCTGGCGCACGCCGCCGCGCCGGCGGCGCGCGACGCCGGCGCCCCCGCCGAGCCGGGCCGCGCCGAGGCGCCCGCCTCGGGGACGCGCCGCGCGGCGCGAGACGCCGGCGGCGCGCGGCGCTACGACGCCGAGCTCTGGCTCATCCTCTGATGGGTCCGCGCGGCGCCGCGCCCCGACGAGGGCGCGGCCGCGTCACGAGCCGACCACGTTGATGGTCGCCTTGACCATCGCCATCCAGCACTGAAGCACCATCTTCCCTTCCTTCTCCGGGGTGATGGCCACCTCGACCGGCGTGTTGAGCGGCAGGTCCTTCTCGACCTTGAGATCGGGAATCGCGATCGCCTTCAGACACTCGCTCTTCGTCGTCCGCGTGAAGCGCAGCACCACCGGCTCTCCCTTCTTGAGCTCGATCGTCGACGGGGAGAAGCCGCTGTCGTTGACGGCGATGTCGACGCGCTTCACGCCCGCCGGCGCGGCGAGCTCGGCGGCCGCCACCGCCTTCGTCTCCTCGGCGGGCTTGCTGCAAGCGGCGCCGCCGAGCGGCGACGACAAGAGGAGGGCGAGCGCGGCGGCGAAGAGCGGGCGACGCATGGTCCGCGCGTTCTTACCCGGCGCCCAGGGAACGTCAAGCCGCGCTCCCCCGGGCGTCCGCCCCGGGCGCGCACGCGGCCGCGGAACGGCGGAACGCGGGACGGCGAAACGTAGATCGATCGCGCGCCGGCGCGCACGCCGCGAGGGCGGCCGTCAGAAGTGGCGGCCCGAGAGGATCTGCAGAATGGACGAGAAGAGGTTGATGAAGTTGAGGTAGAGGTCGAGCGCGCCGCCCACGGGGTCCTGCTCGTCCGAGTGGAGCAGGCGCGACGTGTTGTAGAGGACGTACCCCCCGAACACGAGCACCGACACGCTGGCGATCGCGAGCCCGAGGAGCGTGCTCCCGAGCACGGCGTTGAGCAGCATGGCGCCGAGGACGACCATGGCGCCCATCACGAGCCCGCTGGCCAGGAACGACAGGTCCTCCTTCGAGAGGAGGACACCGAGCGTGAGGCTGCCGAACGTGAGGACCGTCAGGATGAACGTGTCCCGCACCGGGGCCGACGACAGGGTGCCGCCGAGGCCCGCGGCCACCTGGGCCATGTAGAGCGCGGGCGCCGTGGTGACCCCGAGGATCGCCGCCATCCCGAAGAGCGCGAGGACGTTGACGCCGGGGATGCGGCGCACCGCGCGGGCGCCGAACATCACGGCGAACACGATGAGCATCGAGATGATCGGGTGGCTCGCGAAGAGCTCCACCAGCGGCGGCATCGGGCCCCCCGCGGCCGCCTCCTCCGCGTCCGGCGCCCCGATGTAGAGCGCGCACATGGCGCCCAAGGACGACACGACGAGGCTCGCCGTGAAGAGCCCATAGACCTTCTTCAGAAAGTCGATCCGCAGCGCCGCCTTCGCGTTGGCCGGTGCCCCCGCCACGTACGAACCCGCCTGGCGTGAACTCATCTGCTGCGCTCCTCCTTCAAGCCGATCGAAGCGGCTGCGCGAGCGTCTAGTCGTGCACCATTCGCCACGGACGTGCAACACCGCTGCGACGAGGCCCACCATCGCCCGGCATCCGCGCGCGATCTGCGCCCATGCTACCCCCACAAGCATCCGCCATCCGCGAAAAATCACATGCCCACGGCATCGCCCGCGCGCCGTCGCCACGCGCCGGGGCGCCGGCGGCGCGCGGCCGGCGCCCCGGCGGCCCACGTCCCCACGTCCGAGGCGCGCCCTGGCCGGTGCGCTCGTCCCGATCGCGAGGCGAGCCGCCGTCGCGCCGCGAGCCTCCGTGACCGCTCCGTTTCATCCCGTGGAGGCGGCGGTTTCATGCCGCGAGGCCGGCGTGGGCCGCGCGAGCCGGCAGGTTGTCGCGCGCGGCACGCTCGTGTACGAAAGAAAAGCGCCAGATCACGACAGCGTCGCGCCGGGCCAGGAGGACGAGGGGTCATGAACGTTACGACGATCGCCGTCGCGGAGGTCGAGCCAGCGACGGCGCCCTTGCCGGGGTTCGACAGCGAGGCCGCCGTGCAAAGCCTGCTGGTCGCGCCGATCGAGGCGTCCTACCGGCACCGGCTGCCGCTCGTGGGGCGCACCGACCTGCACCCGCTCGTCCAGGCGGCCTATACCGCCTTCACCCAGCGCTATCCCCTCGTGATCTCGCCCGACGTCGTCTGGTTCTGCCTGGCGCGCGGCTTCACGCTCCACCTCGCCGCGAGCGACGAGCAGCGACGCCGCTTCCTCGCGGAAGACCGCGATTTCGAGCTCGTCGTCGAGCGGCCCGACTTCACCCTCGGCCAGGTGAACCCGTGGCCCGCGTTGTTTCCGGATTTCTCCAGGCAGGTTTCAGCGCGGGTCGGGACGCTGCGGGATCTCGTGACAGCCAACTTCTCCACCACCGGTCCTGTCGAGCGGGTGTCGTCGGAGCTCACGGTGGCGACCCCGCTCGCGCCGCACTTCGACTGGGAGCCGCCGTTCCCGGGCGATCTCGTGTACCCGCAGCGCGGCATCCCGCGCGTGTACCTGCTCGGCACCTCCGACGACTGGCGCTGGGTGCGCCAGCGCGTGGCGATGCTCGGCGCCGTCGGACAGGAGCGCTGGACGCGCGCCCTCCTGCCCGTGCTCGACCAGATCGCCGCCTCGTCGGAGGGGCGCGCCGACAGGTCGTTCTGGCGGGCGTTCTTCCGCTACGAGAACCCGGCGGACGAGCTCACGGGGTGGATCCACGTGCTGTTTCCTTACCTGCGCGCCTGGCCCAACGACTACTTCGCCCCGAACCCCTATATCGAGAGCTGGCACGAGCGGTGGCTGACGGCGGAGTCCCGCAGCGACGCGCTCGGGGGGCTCGGCAACCCGCAAGGGCCCGGGCTCTCCGAGCTGCCGCCCGGCCTGACGAGCGCCCAGCTGCGCTTCGTCGACGGGGGCCGCCGGCCGCACCCCCTGGAGTTCATCAGCGGCCTGATCGGCGTCACGCAGGACCCGCACTCGCTCGCGCTCATCCCCGAGTTCGTGTGGGCCGTGGTGCACCAAGCAGCCGAGTCGGCCGCAGAGCGCCCCGCCGAGGCCTCCTGAGCCGCGCGCCCGCGCATGCGCGCATGCCGACCAACCGCGCACACCCGCGGAGGGGACGCGGCGAGCGGTTCTGCATGGACGGCCGGCCCACCGTGACCTAGGATAGGGAGCCCGCCACGGGGCGACGCCCTGCGTCGTTCCTCACGCTCGACACGGAGGCTCCAGTGCCCGGAGGCAAGTTCGCTTTACTCGAAGTCCCCGACCTGAACGGCGGGGAACCGTCGTACCTGCGCCTCGGGGCCGCCGCGCCGCTCGGCGAGAGCCCGGGCGACGACCTCGCGGAGCGGATTCAGACCTTCACGGACGACACGCGCAAGCGCGACGGCTCGCCCGACTTCGTGCCCGAGGGCGAGCGCCAGGCCGAGACGGCGAAGCTGCACACGAAGGGCGGCTGGCGCGATCACTCGGACGGCAACCGGATCTCGACGACCAAGGGCGACAAGGTCGAGGTGATCGGGGGCAATTACCGCCTGCTCATCCTCGGCCGCGGCGAGCACCAGGCCGGCTGGGACATCTCGGGCGGACACCTCACCGAGGTCAGCGAGACCTTCGGCGGCGGCACCACCATCGAGTGGGTGCAGAACTACGGCGGCACCTGGAAGGTGGTCGAGACAACCGTCAAGGGCGAGGTGCGCACCACCTACCACGGCGACGTCTACGACTATTATTACGGCAAGATCAAGCAGAGCCAGACGGGCACCGACACGTTCCCCACGCTGCAGGTCACCGACGACTACATCGACGACACGAACCCGCCCTCCCCCCAGTCGATCCCCACGGAGAACCCGACGATCATCGATGAGACGTGGGCGAAGAGCATCTCGTCCTACACCGGCTCGGAGAAGCTGCCGGTCCCCACGATCACGAACGAGACCTGGGCGGAGGTGATGGTCTCGAAGACGAACGCGAAGTCGATGACCGACGAGACGACCGTCAAGGAAGCGTCGGTGTCCACGATGAAGGCCGAGTCGATCACGTCCTCCACCACGGTCGACGAGACCATGGAGGACACGACCACGGCGAAGACGATCAGGAACAAGACCACCGCGGACAAGATCATCTCGGAGACGCGCGCCGACACGAAGGACGAGATGTACGGAGACGCGGACTCGTACACGCAGGGCAACAGCAAGACCGTGGTCGACGGGATCGAGACGACGATCAACCTCGGCGTCGTGAACGAGGTCGTCCTCGGGGCGATGGTCGAGACGACGCTCGGCGGCGAGGTGACGTTCACGGCCGGCGGCTCCCTCGACGTGACCGTCGGCGCCAAGGTGGAGCTCAGCATGACCGCGAGCGTCGACTTCTCCGTCGGCCCCAAGCTCGAGCTGGGGACGTCCGGCGTGGAGCTCCACATCAGCAAGACCGAGGTCGCGCTCGCGCACAAGGTCCTCTCGGCGTTCAACCTCTTCTTCTGAGGGCGGCGAGCACCCCGCTCGACGCGCCCACCGGATACGGAGCTCCCATGGCCGGCGATGGCAAATACGCGATCCTCCACGTCCCCGACTTCAGCGAGGGGATGTCGTCGTACCTGCGCATCGGCGCGACGCCCGAAGACGATTACACGTGGCGGGACGAGACCGACGGCAACCGGATCACGACCACCCGGGGCGACAAGATCGAGATCATCGGGGGCACCTACTCGATGACGGTCCTCGGTCGAAGGGAGTTCAAGGCCAGCTCGGAGGTGGAGGACGGGCGCATCAAGCAGGGCGGCATCACCTTCCAGGGGCGGAGCGATATCGAGCTCGTGAAGGGCCCCCGCGGCCAGCGGCGGATCCGCGAGACGACCGTCAAGGGCGAGGTGCACTCGACCTACCACGGCGACTCGTACGAGTACCATTACGGCGGCAAGCTGGCGAGCCGCACCGGCGACCCGAACACGCCGACGCCGATCGAGGACTACCCGTCGGTGATGACCGAGAACCCCACGATCGTCTCCAGGACGTGGGCGAAGAGCATCTCGTCCTATACCGGCTCGGCGAAGCTGCCGGTGCCCTCGATCCACGAGGAGACCTGGGCGGAGGCGATGGTGTCGAAGACCCACGTCACGACGATGACCGACGAGACGACCGTCGAGGGGCCGTCGAAAGAGACCATGAAGGCCGGGTCGATCTCGTCCACCACCACGGTCGAAGAGACCCTCTCGGACACCACCAAGGCCGGGACCATCAAGAACAAGACCACCGCCGACAAGATCATCTCGGAGACCCGCGCCGACACCGAGGATGAGATGTACGGAGACGCCGACTCCTACACGCAGGGCAACAGCAAGACCGTCGTCGACGGGATCGAGACCACGATCAACCTCGGTGTGGTGAACGAGGTCGTCCTCGGGGCGATGGTCGAGGCGACGCTCGGCGGGGAGGCGACCCTCTCGGTCGGGGCGACGGTCGACGCGACGGTCGGCCTGGAGGCGTCCGTCAGCGTGACCGCGACCCTCGAGGCCAGCATCGGCCCCTCGCTCTCGATGGGGCCCGCGCGGGAGAAGATCTTCCTGGACCGGAGCATGGCCGCGCCCGTCCGCACGAACATCGCGGCCGTCCACCTCCTGGTGTGACGCACGAGCGCGGCGAACCCACGGATGGCGAACAAGAACCTCACCCCGTTCCTCTTCGGCAGCAAGGTCACCTCGCGCCGGCCGCCCCAGCCGGAGATGACCCTGATCGTCCGAGCGAAGTTCAACCTGAGGCCCGGAGCGCCGCTCTCCCTGCCCGAAGGCCACCCGGCGCTCGCGCAGGGGACGCTGCTCGGCGACGTGTTCCGCGACGACGATCACGACATGACCGGCGAGTGCCTGTATCCGAGCGATCTCGCCGACTTCAAGCCGCACGCGGACGTCCTCTTGCTCGGCACCTGCCACACGCCGGGCAAGGCGCGCATGACCGAGTGTCCGGTGCGGTTCGGCGTCGGATCGTGGTCCAAGATCCTGCGCGTGGTCGGCGAGCGCGTGTGGATGGATGGCCTCCTCGGGCCGGCCATGAGCGATCCGGTCCCCTTCGACCGGATGCCCCTCGGCGATCGGTACAGCTTCGGCGGGCCCGAACACCCGCTGAACCCGGTGGGCAAAGGCCACGGGACACGCGAGCTCCCGAACGTCGAGAACGCGGACGATCTCCTGCTGTCGCGCTCGGATCGGCCGGCCCCCGCGGGCTTCGGGCCCCTCTCGCCCAGCCGGCCCGACCGGCGCGCCAAGGTCGGCAAGCAGTACGGCAAGTCGTACCGCGAGAAGCGGGCGCCCTACTACGCCGAGGACTTCGACTGGACGTTCTTCAACGCCGCTCGGCCCGATCAGTGGCTCCCCTACCTGCGCGGGGACGAGGAGCTCCTGTTCCAGAACCTCCACCCGGACGCGGAGGTGTTCCGGTCGCGGCTCCCGGGGCTGCGGATCCGCGTCTTCGTGAAGGACGCGGAGCGCGGGTTCCGCGAGGCGCCGATGCACCTCGACACGCTGCTCGCCGACCTGGACAAGGAGGCCCTGTACCTCACCTGGCGGGGCCTCACCGAGGTGACCGACGACGATCTCTCGCTCACCACCACGCTCGTCGCCTCCGAGCCGCTCGACGGGCCGTCGCAGCCGCCGGAGCACTACCGGGAGATCCTCGAGCGGTTCGAGGCCGATCCGATCGAGATCGAGCAGCAGATCGCGCCGGAGCTCAAGGAAGAGTGGAAGGCCCTCCAGGCGCTGGCGAAGAAGGGCGACGAGGCGGCGCCGCCGGACGCGTCCGGGCTCGACCCGCTGTCGGCGCTGCTCAAGGCGCGGCTCGGCGACGCCGCCAAGCCGCAGCAGGACAAGATCCGCCGGGCGATGGCGGGGCTCGCGGGCATCGCCGTGCCGGGGGGGAAGGCCCTCGGCGGCCTGATCGCCGAGGCGCTGCGCAACCTGCCGCGGTCGTCGCAGGCCCTCCCGCCGCCGAGCGCGGACGCGCGGCCCGCGGTGACCGACGCGCAGCTCCGGACGGCCTTCCGGCGGGTCGCGCGGGCCGTGGAGGAGGCGAAGTCGCTGGCGGCCGCGCGCGGGGCGCAGGTCCCGGCGCTCGCGGCGTGGGACAAGCTCGCGAGCGACCCGAAGCTCGCGGCGATGGGCCTGTCCGCCGCCCCGCCGCGGCCGCCGGGGCAGCCCGGGCCGGGGTGCGACCTCTCCGGCCAGGACCTGAGCGAGAAGGACCTGAGCGGCGTCGACCTGACCGGCGCGAACCTCACCGGCGCCATCCTCACGGGCGCGAACCTCCGCGGCGCGAAGCTCGCGCGCGCGACGCTGAAGCAGGCGGTGCTGTTCGACGCCGACGTGCGGGACGCGGACTTCACGGGCGCGGACCTGAGCCACGCGACGCTCCAGAGCGCGTGGGGCGAGCGGGCCGTCTTCCGCGGCGCCACGCTGGAGGGCGCCTCGTTCGACGGCGCGCGGCTCATGGGGGCCGATCTCTCGGAGAGCCAGGGCGCGCAGCTCGTCTTCTCGCGGGCGGACATGACCGGGGCCACCGCGCGGGGGGCGAGGTGGACCGCGGCGTACCTGGAGGGCACCGTGCTCGAGCGCGCGGACCTGTCCCAGGCCTCGCTCACGCGGTGCTTCGTGTCGAAGGCGAGCGCGGCCTCGGCCACGTTCGCGGGCGCGACCCTCGCCGGCGCGAGCTTCTCCGGCTCCGATCTGCGAAAGGCGGTGTTCGCGGGCGCGCGCGGCGAGGGCAGCATATGGACGGGCGCGGACCTCACCGGCGCGGATCTCAGCCTCGCCGTGCTGACGAGCGCCCACTTCACCGACGCCGTGGCCGACGGGGCGAGCTTCTTCGGCGCCAACGCGCGCGGCGCCCGGTTCTTCCGGGCGAACCTCACGCGGGCCGATTTCACGCGCGCCAACCTGTTCGACGCGGACCTGCACAAGGCGCTCGTCCCGGAGGCGAAGTTCGTCGATGCGAACCTCTACGATGCAAAATTCTACCAGACCGCCGGCTCCGGCTGTGATTTCCGGGGGGCGAACCTGAAGCGCTCGACGCTGGAGCGGGATCGATGACCCCGGACGAGCTGAAGGCGCGGGTCCAGGCGGGCGAGGCGCTCGAGGGCCGGGCGCTCGGGGAGATGGACCTGCGGGGCGCCGACCTCCGCAAGGCGCGGCTGCGCGGCGCGAAGCTCGGACGGCTGCAGCTGGACGGGGCGGACCTCTCGGGGGCCGACCTCCGCGGGGCGCAGATCGCCTGGTGCGGGCTCCGCGGCGCGGACCTGTCGGGCGCCGATCTCGAGGGCGCCGTCGTGGCCCAGAGCGACCTCTCGGGCGCGAACCTCTCCGGCGCGAACCTCGCGGGGGCCCACCTGGTCCGCGGCCAGCTGGCCGGCGCCAACCTGAGCGGCGCGCGGATCCAGGGGGCCAACCTGGCCGAGTCGCGGCTCGCGGGGGCGGAGCTCTCGGGGGCGACCCTGTCGAACGCGCGGCTCGATCTCGCCGACCTGTCGGACGCCTCGCTCGACGGCGCGACGGTCGCGCACGCCTCGTTCGCGCGGGCGGACCTCTCGGGCGCCTCGCTGGTGCAGGCGCGGATCGAGGGCTCGTCGTTCGCCGAGGCGAGCCTCCGGCGGGCCGATCTCTCGGGCGCCGAGCTCGACACGGTGGTGTTCCTGAAGGCCGATCTCCGGGAGGCCGTGCTCCCGAAGAAGCTCACGAAGGCCGTGTTCGACGGCGCGCGCCTCGGCCGGCTCGACCTCTCCGGCGCGGACCTCGCGGGCGCGGCGCTGGAGGAGATGGACTTCGCCGGGGTGAGCTTCGAGAACGCGAACCTCACGCTGTCGTCGCTCCAGGGCACGAACCTCCGCGGCGCGAGCTTCCGGGGCGCGACGCTCGACCAGACGACGCTCGCGAACTGCGACCTCACCGGCGCGGACTTCCGGGGCGCGACGCTGAGGTCGTGCATGCTGTACCGGGCGCGGCTGCCGGGCGCGGATCTCTCGGGCAAGGACCTCGAGATGGTGGTCTTCACCGGGGCCGACCTCTCCGGCGCGAACCTGTCCGGGTCGCGGCTCGTGCGCTGCGTCCTGGAGGGGGCGGACCTCTCGGGCGCGGACCTGACCCGCGCGCTCGTCTCGCAGACCTCTTTGCGGCTGGCCCGCGTGGAGGGCGTCCGCTTCGAGAAGGCGATCTTCGATTGCGTGGACTTCTCCGGCGTGGACCTGACCCGCACGTCGCTCGCCGGGCTGACCATCTCGCGGTGCTTCTTCGCGCTCGGCAACCTCTCGGGGATGGACCTGTCGGGGTGCGACCTGTCGAACTGCGATTTCACCGCGTGCAACCTGGAGCGCACCCGCCTGGAGGGCGCCATCCTGGCCAACGCGAACTTCAAGGAGGCGAACCTGCGGCACGCCACCCTGTCGGGCGCCATGGCGAAGGCCGCCTTCTTCGGCGAGGGCACCCTCGCCGGCGCCGTGTTGACGCAAGCGATGCTCCGCAACGCGATCTTCGTGAAGGCCGATCTCGCGGGGGCGAACCTCGCGGGGTCCGACCTCCGGGAGTCGCTGCTGACCGAGGCCCGCGCGCCCGGGGCGCTGTTCGTGGGCGTCAAGGCGCACTACGCGGATCTCTCGCACGCGGACGTCACCGGCGCCGACTTCACCGGCGCGGACCTGACGTGGGCGAACCTGCACCATATCCGCGACGAGAAGGCGCTTTATCTCGACGCGAACCTCGCCACGGCGAGGCGCACGGACGTGGACCGGCTTGAGGCCGAGGCCTGGATGCCGCCGGAGCGGCGCTCGTAGAGGAGGAGCCATGTCGATGGGAGCCATGAAGGAGAGCGATCGCGCGGCGGCCGTGCGGGTGGACGCGCCGGGGGGCGAGGAGCACGCCGCGCGCGGCCGGGGCGCCGAGCTGCCCAGGATCGGCCTGGCGCGGGCCGGCGCCGCGGCGGAGGGCGAGGCGGGCCCGGGCCGGGCCGCGGCGCTCCCGCGGGAGTACCTGGGCCCGGCGCGGGTCACCTCGGCGGAGGCGGGCGCCATCGCGGTGGAGCTGCCGGGCGGCCAGCCGGTCGCGGTCCAGATGGCGCTCGCGCTGCCCTACGAGCCTGCCCTGGACGACACGCTGCTCGTCATCGGGCGGGACGACGCCTATTACGCGATCGGCGTGCTCCACGGGCGGGGGCGGTCGGTCCTGTCGCTCCAGGGCGACGTGGCGCTGCACGCGCGGGAGGGCGCGCTCTCGCTGTGCGGCGACAAGGGCGTCGAGATCCGGGGGCCGGAGCTCGAGGTGCAGGCCGGCAAGATCCGGATGGTGGCCGACGCCGTGGTCCAGAAGTTCGCGTCGGTCTACCAGCGGGTGAGCGCGCTCCTGAGCGTCCAGGCCAGCGAGTCGCACACGGTGGTGGAGAAGACCTCGTTCACGAAGGCGAAGAACGCCACGATCCTGACCGAGGAGACGGTCACGGTGAACGGCAAGCAGATCCTCTTGGGCTAGGAGTCCGCGCGATGCTCACTCCGAACAACAAGGCCGTTGGCCTGAGCGCCGGTTATCCGGACGTGTGCCTGTCGCCGGCGTTCGGCCCGTTCCCCTTCCCCAACTTCAACCCGAACGCGACGATGTTCCCGTTCTCGCCCACCGTGTGGTTCTCGATGGCGCCCGCCCTGAACCTGGCGTCGTTCAGCCCGATCACGCTGGGCGACCAGCTGGGCACGCTGCACCCGACGTTCATGGGGCAAGGGCGGCACACGTTCGGCTATATCACGGTCCTCATCAACGGCCTTCCGGTGACGACGCACCTGTCCCCGAGGATGGGCAACAACTGCAACTGCCCCCTCGGCGTCGAGGTGTTGCCGAGCCTGAACAACACACGCGTCGGCTACAACGCGGGCAGCGCGGAGAGCGCCGGGAGCGCGCGCGACGCCCGTCCGGCCGGCGCTGCGCACCTGGCGGACCTCGATGCGCTTGTCGCGTCGCTGCATCCCTGCGGGAGCGCCTCGCCCGTCGTCGATAGCGCCTGGATTGCGCCGGGGGTCGGCTACCTGCGCATCCGCCGGTTCTCGCTGGACGTGCCGGCCCGGGTCCACACGGCGCTCGGCGCGCTCGAGGCGGAGGGGCTGGAGACGCTCGTGCTCGATCTGCGCGGCAACCCCGGGGGGGAGCTCACCGCGTCCCTCGAGCTCGCGGGCGACTTCCTGGAGCCGGGGAGCGTCCTCGCGCGGGCGATCGACGCGGACGGCGACGAGATCGTGTACCGGTCGAGCCATCGGAACCCGCGCCGCGCGCCGCTGTGGATCCTCGTGGATGGCGGGACGGCGTCCGCGGCGGAGCTCTTCGCCGGCTGCCTGCAGTGGCACGGGCGGGCGATCGTCGCGGGGGAGCGGACGTACGGCAAGGGGACGGCGCTGCAGGTCGCGGTCGATCCGGTGGAGCGCGCGCCGGTGCTCGCGCCGGTGGCGATGATGGTCCTGCCGGGCGGGGAGGCGATCCACGCGGTCGGCGTCCGGCCGGACGTCGAGCTTGGGGACGGCCGCGAAGCGGGCGCCGGGGTTCGGGGCGAAGCCCCGAGGAAACAAGGCTAGTTCCGCCCGCGCGAAGCCGCCGCGAAGCGGCGCCGAAGTCCGGCCATCCCTGGCCGGACTTCGGGCGGGCGGAGCTAGCTGGCCGGAGCGATGGCCGGGAGCGCCACGATGAACTCCGCGTACTCGCCCTCCCGCGTGTCGACGCGCAGCACGCCGCGGTGCTTGCGCACGACGATGTCGTAGCTGATCGACAGCCCGAGCCCTGTCCCCTCGCCCGTCGGCTTCGTCGTGAAGAACGGGTTGAAGATCTTGTCGAGGTGCTCCTGCGCGAT
Source organism: Sorangium cellulosum So0157-2 (assembly GCF_000418325.1). Taxonomy (GTDB): domain Bacteria; phylum Myxococcota_A; class Polyangia; order Polyangiales; family Polyangiaceae; genus Sorangium; species Sorangium cellulosum_D. The sequence continues at coordinate 3,335,256 of NC_021658.1, read as the reverse complement.
GCCCACGCCGTTGTCGCGCACCCGGATCTCGACCGTGCTGTCCCTCCTCGCCGTGGTCACCCACAGCTTCGGTGAGTACCCGTCGCCGGCCTTCCCGGCCTTGAGCTCCGTCGAGTAACAAGCGTTCTCGATGAGGTTGATGATCACCCGGCTGATCTCCTGGGGCACGATCATCGGGGAGCCGATGGTGTCATCGTAGGACTCGACGATCTCCGTCTTGAAGGCGGCGTCCCGGCTGCGGATACCGTGGTACGCGAGCTGGAGCGCCTGGCTGACGAGCTCGTTCAGATCGGCGGCCGCGCGCTCGTCGCTGGAGGAGAAGGAGTAGAGCAGCATGCTCCCGACGATCGCGTTCGCGCGCTTCCCGTGCCGCTCGATGGTCGACGCGTGGGTGACCACATCGCCGAGCAGCTCGCGAATGTAGCGCAGCCGATCGTGATCCGGGCTATGCATCCAGGACTCGAACTCCCCCTGGAGCTCGCCGGCGATGTCGCTGAGCAGCTTGGAGAAGTTGTTGATGAAGTTGAATGGATTGCGGAGCTCGTGCGCGATCCCGGCCGTGAGCATCCCGAGGGAGGCCATCTTCTCGCGCAGGATGAGCTGCTGCTGCGTGGTCTGGAGCCGGTCCAGCGTCCGCTGGAGCTCCTGGTTCTTCTCGGCGAGCTCGCGGGTCCGCTCCGCCACCTTGTCCTCGAGGGCGTGGCTGTACCTGGCGAGCTCGCGGTTGGCGGCCTCGAGCTCCCGATAGAGCCGGGCGTTGTCGATGGCGATCGCCATCTCCGCGGAGAGCAGGTGGAGCACCTCGACGCGCTCGTACGTGAAGGCGCCGGCGATGAGCCGGTTCTCCAGGTAGAGGATCGCGGTGAGCTTCCCCTGGTTGACGAGCGGCATGCACAGGATCGAGCGGGCGCCGCTCCGCTGCACGTACGGATCGTCGACGAACATGCCCTCGCGCGCCGCGTCGTTCAGCACCTCCGGCTTGCCGCTGCGCGCCACGAGGTAGACGACGGCCGGCGACAGGGCGTCGCTGGTCGCCACCGGGGTCGATTGCAGCACCCGCACCTCGGCGCTGTCCACGGTCGCCTCGGCCTCGACCACGAGCGCGCCGTCGCGCTCGAGGACGAGGCTCGCCCGCTGCGCTCCGGCGTTCTCGATGGCGGTCCTGAGCAGCCTCGCGAGCAGCCGGTCGAGGACGATCTCCCCGGAGAGCACCTGGGACGCTTTGAGCACGCTGAGCAGATCGAGCGGCCCCGTGGCCTCGATGCTGTCGGACGAGGTGGTGACCACGTCGGCCGCGGCGACGGCCTGGACCCCCGTCCCCGCGCGGCGGGCGGCGCGCCCGAGATCCTGGGGGAACGCGGCCTCGAGCTGCCTCAGCTTCGCCCGCGCGCCCCAGCGCTCGTAGACGTAGTGCGCATCGAGCAGGTAATTGCGCGCGAGGTGGTCGTAGCCCCGCTCGCGATGGAAGCAGGCCGCCCGCTCGTGCGCGAGCGCCTCCTCGCCCAGGAACCGGCGCTGGTGGGCGAGGGAGATGGCGCGGTCGTAGAGCTCTCGCGCCGCGGAGGTGTCGCCGAGCACCCGGGCGCGCTCGGCCTCGACGAGACAGACCTTGTGCTCGAAGTTGACGGGCGCGTGCTCGGCCCAGGCGCGCAGCCGCCCGAGGTGGGCGTCCACCCGTTCGAGGGCGCGCGTCCGCTGCTCCTCGTCGAGCTCGGGAGAACGCGCTAGCCAGGCGAGGGCATCGTAGAAATGGTAGACCGCAAGCCCCATGAGCGGCGTGATGCCCGCGGCGTTCTGCTCGACCACGCCCCCGCACGCCACGGCCGCAGCGTGATCGTCGAAGAGGTAACACAGCATGAGCTTGTTCAGGTGGAGGAACGCGAGCTCGGTGACGTTGCTGGTATCGAGGTAGAAGCGCAGCTTCGCCGGCTCGTTCGCCGCCAGCCCCGTCAATACCCGCGGGTCCTCGCTCTCGCCCATGAGGTTCAGGACGGCCTGCCACTGGAGGGCAACGCTCTCGCCGGGCAGATCCTGCTTGAGGTGGCGGAGGGTGCGGGCGTACCCGGCCGCCTCCGCCGCGATGGCAGGGAGCTCCCTGCCGGCCCAGAACGACTGGCAGACGGCGCCGACGAGGTTCAGCGCGGCGTACTCCAGATCGCCGGCGGTCAGCGCGAGCTGGTAGCCCTCCAGGAACGGCGGGAGCGTGTCCCGGATGTCATCTCGCCAGTGGCGTACGAAGAGGTTGAACATCATGATCGTGCTCCCCTTGTCCACGCCGCCGAAGCGGTCGACGAGGCGCATGGCGAGCGTGCCGAAGCGGTAGCCGGACTCGATGTCGCCCTGCGCGCACAGGATGAACCCGTAGGCGGCGAGGCCGCGCGCCGAGCTCGTGGTCACCCCGTATCGGATGGACAGGACGAGCTCGTGGAAGACGACGAGCATGAAGACGGCCGGCGCCCCGTTGAAGGCGGGGATGTAGAGCCGCGCCATGATCTCCATCGCGGCCAGCCGCTCGGGATCGGTCATCTCAGGCGCTGCGAGGAGATCCTCGATCTCGCGCCCCGCCCACGCGGCGGCGGCCTCGGCGGCCATGTGGCCGATGGCGCCCGCGTCCGGCGCCTCCGGGATGTCGATGCCGAGCTGGGCGAGCGCCCTGCGCCCCGCCGCGACGCCCTCGAGGAGCTGATCGCGCGCGGCGTGGGACTGGATCTCGATCTTGTAGCTCCGCACCTTGTCGAGCAGCGACGCGGCGCGATCCTGGATCACCGCGTTGAGGCGCTGCATCACGTCGTACTCGCCGGCGAGGCAGGCCGCCTCGGCGGCATCGTTGAAGAGCTCCAGGCATAGCTGGTACTGGCGCTCCCAGCCCTCGCGCGCCTCCTCTGCCGAGGGGATCCAGCCCGGCTCGAACGCCCCCTGCCTGGAGGCGAGCTGGATCGCGGTGAGCAGATAGTGGAGCGCCGGCGCATAGGCCGCCGACGCCTTGGCCTTGCCGCCGGCGAGGAGGTACAGCCTCGCCAGCTCGTCGCGCTCGGCGGGAGCGTGCACGCCTTCGAGCCCGTGCTCCAGGTGGTTGGCGATGTCGAAGATCCGCTGTCCCAGCTCCTCGGAGGGGGTCCTCTCCAGGAGCACCTTCCCGATCTTCCAGTGCGCGTGGCGCCGCTCCTCGCCGGAGAGGAGCGTATAGGCCGCCTGCTGGACGCGATCGTGGGCGAACCGATAGGCGACGTCCACCGACTCGAACAGCCCCTCGACGGCGACCTGGGTCAGCTTGTACTTCTCGTCGAGCGGCTCGATGAGCCCCTCGACGACCGCGTCCCAGAGATCCGCGCCGACCTCCGCCGGCGCCACGCCGGAGGCGATCGAGAGCGTCCGGAGGTCGAAGACGTTGCCGACGCACGCCGCGACCATCAGCGCCTGACGGGAGCGAGGGCGGAGCTTCTGGACCTTGCCGGCCATGAGGACGACGACGTTGTCGGTCACGTCGCAGGCCTCGATGGCCTCCACGCTGTAGGCCCAGGTACCGCGCTCGAAATCGAAGCGGATCAGCTGCTCGGCGTGGAGGTGCTTCAGGAACTCGCCAAGGAAGAAGGGGTTCCCCCCGGTCTTCCGGAGCGCGAGCTCGGCGAGGGGCCGAGTCGCCTCGGGCTCGCTCCGGAGCGCGTCGGAGACGAGCTGGTTCACGTGCTCGAGGGCGAGCGGCTGCAGCGCCGTCTCGTGGACCGCGACGCCCGCTGCGCGGATCTGCCCGACCCGGAGCAAGAGCGGGTGGGCCCCGCTCACCTCGTTGTCGCGGTACGCGCCGACGAGGAGCAGGTGGCCGGTGCCCTCGCCGGTCAAGAGCGCCTGGCAGAGCTCCAGCGACGCGCCGTCGGCCCACTGGAGATCGTCGAGGAAGACGACCAGCGGGTGCTCGGGCCTGGCGAAGACGTCCGTGAACCTCTGGAAGGCGAGGTAGAAGCGGTTCTGCGCCTCGCTCGGCTCGATCTCCGGCAGCGGCGGCTGGGGGCCGATGATCGCCTCGAGCTCGGGGATGACGCCGGTGATCACCCGGCCGTTCTGTCCGAGCGCCTCGAGGAGCTTGCTGCGCCACTCGGCGATCTGCTCCGCGCGCTCGGCGAGGAGCTGGTGGATGAGCTCGCGGAAGGCCTGGATCAGCGAGGTGTAGGGCACGTCCCGCTGGAGCTGCTCGAATTTGCCGGAGATGAAATAGCCCCGGCGCCGGGTGATGGGCCGATGGATCTCCTTGACGAGCGCCGATTTGCCGATGCCCGCATACCCGCCGATCAGCGTGACCTCGGCGGCGCCAGCGGCCACGCGCTCGAAGGCGCCGAGCAGCGCCTCCTTCTCCCGCTCGCGGCCGTAGAGCTTCTGCGGAATCTGGAACCGATCCGAGACGTCGTGGCGGCCGAGCTCGAACGGCTCGACGCGCCCCTCGGCGCGCCGCCGCCGGTGCTCCTCCAGGTCCAGCAGCAGCGCGTACGTCGACTGGTAACGATCCTCCGCGTTCTTCTCGAGGAGCTTCATGACGATGGCCGACAGCGCCTGATCCACGCGCCCGTCGAGCTCGTGCGGCGGGGTCGGACGCCGGGCGATGTGCGAGTGCACGAGCTCGAGGACGTCGGACGTCGAGAACGGGAGCTGCCCTGTCAAGAGCTCGTAGAGGGTGACCCCGAGCGAGTAGAAATCGGTCCTGTAATCGAGGGAGCGGTTCATCCGCCCGGTCTGCTCGGGCGAGATGTAGGCCAGCGTCCCCTCTATCGTGCTCGGCGCGCGCAGGGCCGGGCTCTCGCGCGAGAGGACCGACGAGAGCCCGAAATCGATGATCTTGAGCTGGCCCGTGCCTGGGTTGAGGACGATGTTCGCCGGGTTCACGTCCTTGTGAATGATGTGCCTCCGGTGGATGTGCCCGAGGATGTCCACGATGGTCGGCGCGAGATCCACGATCATCTCCGCCGTGAGCCGCCGCTGCCGCAGGAGCTGGGCGAGCGACGTGCCACCGAAATCCTCCACCTCCATGATCCACCGGTGTCGATCGCTGTGCAGGCGGTGGACGCCGATGCACCCCTGCACGTCGGAGAGGCCGCGGGTGACCTCGTACTCCCGCTGGAACCAGGCGATCCGCTCCGGCGTCGGGTAGGCGTCCGCGAGCATCTTGACGACGACCGGCAGCCCGTCGCCGCCGCGCAGCGCGCGGTACACCATCGAGGAGCTGCTCTCGTGCAGCGTCTCGAGGATCATGTAACCGGATACCCTGATCATTGATGTGCCCCTCTCGCTCCTATCAGCGCCATGGGTCCTTCGGGAATACGTCAGGCCGCCTGGCGATCTCCAGGCTCCAGACGAAGTCCGAGGCGCTGCTCTGTTGGTTATGGCAGCCCATGCACGTGTCGTCCTGGGAATATGGCTCCAGGATCACGTTGGCGACCCACTTGGACGGCATCGGAGCGTCGCCCACGAGCCAATGGCTGCTCTGGAGGCGGTAATTGCACCAGGGCTGGTCGTCGCCGCCGCACAGGACGCCCGCGTAGGCGCGGTTCACCCTCTTCGTGGTCGGCCCGATTTTCTTGACGTGGCACAGCATCACCGGCTTGCGCGCCTCGGCCGGCGGCAGCGGCGCGCGCGCCAGCACCGCCGGCTCATGGCTGTAGCCGTTCGAGCCGCTGAACGCGAACGATTCGGAGCAATTCGGGGCGTTGTTCGCGTGCTCGAAGGTGCTCCAGATCCAATGGTTCCTTTCGTCCTGCCCCGCCCCGGCGTCTGGTGCTCCCGCGACGCTCGCGTCCCTCTTGTAGACGAGGTGCATGCCCACGAGGACCATCTCCTTCTGCTTGCAGACGCGGATCGGCTTCCCCGATCGGTTCTCGTGATCGAGGACAAGGACGTCGCGGTGGTGGTAATCCTTCTTATCGTCGTCCTCGTCGAGCTCGCGCCACGCCGCCTTCACGCTGATGGCTCCGGCCTGCCCGGGTCGCGCCGCCGGCATCGAGATACGGCCCTCCGTCTTCGAGCAGCCGGCGCTCGAACCGTCGCGCACGCAATCGTAGAGCGCTTGATTGAAGCGGACCTCGTAGCGCACGTAGTTGCTGTGCGGATCGATGAGCGGGCCGGCGAGCGCGAAGGGAACGTCGCCGCCGGCGTGGTTTTGCTTGACGAGGTTGATCCCGTTGAGCACGGTCCCGCCGTACTTCTTGTAAAGACTGGGCCAGTTCTCCGGGTCGACGCGGATGGGCCCCTCTCCTTCGCGGGGCTGCACCTCGTCACAGGGTGGGCGCGCCACATCGTAGCTGTTCCAGGCGCTGAGCTTCTCTTGATCGACGGTCTCCCACTGCTGCTTCCAGGTCTCCCAGACGAGCGGGACGTAGGTCGTCCAGAACTGGGACGGGTCGGTGGGGGAGCGAGGGACACCCCGGCCGGCCTCGGTGTCCGCCGGCCAGTTCAGCGCGATGAACGTCTGCCAGAGCAGGCGGTCCACGAAAATGCGCTCATTGCACTGAGCTTCGGGCTCCGGGACCGTCCCGATGAGCGTCGGCGAGATGCCGCATCGGGGCAACTCCGTGCCGGTTGGCTCCGTGGCGGTCGGCGCCGGGACAGGGGTCGAGGGTAGGTGCGTTCCTGGCTCATGGGTGACCGTGAGGCAGGAGTACGTGCAGAGCGCCGCGCACATGGCAGAAACAACGATGAACGCAGGTTTCATGGTACCTCACATGCATCCGCGCTTGGTTTCACACGATTTGACGCGATTTGACGCGATTCACACGATTTCACGCGATTTCACACGGCGTGCCGGCGCGCTTCTCCCTCGGACGCCGTCGCGCATGGGATGGAGAGCATTCCGCGCACCCAGCCGCACAGGGCGTCGCTGTCCCAGGCGCCCATCCAGAAAGCGATCGGCCAGTCCTCCACCGCATCGATCGCGGCGCCGAGGAGGCGATCGGGATCGACCACCGAGGCCGGACCGTTGATCTCAAACCGGTAGTCTCCGTAGAGCGTGAGCGCCGCGACCTGCAGCCGCTCCGGATCGGTGATCGACAGCTCTGCGATGCGCTTCCCGAGCGCCGCCCGGACCACGGGATCGCCGGCCCGCCGCAGCTCTGCTTCGAGCAGCTCCCTCCGCCGCCGCCGGTACGCCGCCGGGTCGGCGATGCCGGTCGCGTCCGCGATCTTGACGCGGTCCACCGTGAGCGGGATGAGCGAGCCGCGCCGCGCGTGGAACGCGGCCGGGATCTCGTGCAGCCTGCGGGAGCGGTCCGCGGGATACAGGATGTCCTCGCGCTCGACGGTGATCCCGCCGCCCGAGATCCGGAGGTGGAACGGGGCGATGGCGCCCTGGCCGGAGTCGCGCAGCACGTAGTTGCGGGACTCGAATTTCGGCTCCCCGAGGAGATCGACCCGGGCCCCGAGCAGCGGGTGGTCGGACAGGAGCTGCCCGTCCAGGGACACCCGCTTCACCCGCACCCCGACCGCCGGCGCGTGCGAGCGGGGCGCGACCGGGTCCTGGAAGCGGATGATCCTGTCGAGATCAGGCTCGCCGGGCAACGCGAAGGTGAACCCGCTCGCGCCCCGGAGCTCGTCCGTGGGATCCGGATCGGTCGCCAGCCGGCACTGGAACCACCCCTCGAAGTCCACGATCAGCATCGCTATCGCATCCTCGTCAGCATATGCTGCGCGTAATCACGCCGGAGCCCCATGTGCTCCTCGAAATTGACGGCGAGCCGCTCGAGGTTCTCGTGGAGGAGCACGACGCGCGGGCGGACGGCAGCGGCCCAGGGCTCGCTCGACTCGTCGAGTCCAGCGCGCAGGGCGCCGCACATCTGCGCGATCTCCTGAAGCGCCTCGTGGAGGTAGACCCAGGCGCCGCGCTTGAACGGCTGGAGCTGCAGGTTGGGCGGGAGCTCGAAGCAGGGCCCCGCGGTGGGCGCGGGCGCGCCCTCCCCGACCGGCATGTGGGTCAGCACCTCCCCGAGCGGCCGGATCACGGCCGTCATGAGCGGGAAGAACGCGATCCGGAGGAGGCCGTCCACCTCGCCCTCGGTCTCGTTCGAGCGCCCGTAGAGGCGGGTCAGCATGAGGACCATGACCGCGTAGGCCGCATTGAAGAGCTCCGCGGCCGCCCGGGTGAGGGGGTGGCGGATCAGCGTCGCCGGGCCGAGGGCGGCGGGCGGCGCGTGGACGCGCGGGTTCGTCGCGACAGGGCGCGCGGGCTCGAAGGAGGGGTCGCGGCGCCGCAGCTCGTCGAGCTCGCGCTGGATCGCCACGAAGCGCGCGTGGTGGTCGTGCTCCAGGATGCGATCGATGAGCGCGACCGCGGAGGCGGCGTCCGTCGCCGCGGCGAGATCGACGTCGAACTGCCCCTGCCGGATGCGGAGCTCCCGGTTCGTGATCTGGTGCTCCGCGGGGCCGATGAAGAGCTTGGGATTGCTGCGGTCGATGTGGACGAGCGCGTCGCGGATGAGCCGATAGAGGTCTCCGAGGGTCGTCGGCGGGCCGGGGCGGCCCGCGGCGGCCGGATCCGGCGCGTGGACGCGCTCGTAGTCCGCGAAGCGCGAGAGGGCCTCTCCCGAGAACGGCAGCAGATCGAACGTCGCGTGCGGGGGACAGAGGCGGACCGGGTGCGGGAAGCTCGGGCGCTGGAACTGCGGCGCGCCGCCGGTGACGATCAGGAGGTTGCACAGCATGCCGTGGTGGGCCATCTCCTGGCGCGCCACGGCGAGGATCTCGGCCTTCCAGCCGCGGATCCGCTCGAGGCCGACCCAGTCCACGCCGCCCTCGGAGGGGTGGGTCTTCAGGGAGAAGGCGGCGAAGAGGTACTGGCAGGTGATGCTGTGCTCGATCGCCGCCGCCTCCGAGAGGGCTGAGTTGAGGGTTTCTCGAGAGGACATCCTGGTACCCCGTTCCTTCGCTCCATCCGTCCCGCAGCGGGCGCGCGCCGGTCGCGCCACCACGGGCTCGCCCGGCGTTGAGCCGCCGCGCTCCACGCGCGGCCGGGTCGAGCCCCCGTGGGCTCGAGGTCGCCTTGCTATCGAGCGAGCCCAGGGGTGCTCGCCCTCCTCGCCCGGCCGTCGCTCAGCGCGCTCATGTCTTTGCCCTGGTCGCGCGCAGACCATTCGCTTCAACAGAAGAACTGGTATTTACCCTCGAACGAGATGATGATCTTGGTCATGCTCTTCGCCAGGAGCTCGGCGTTCCCCTCGTTGAGCAGCGCCTTGATCGCCTCCCGCTCGTCGTAGCCGTTCTTCTTGAAGCGCTGCTCGAGGAAGTCGTCCTGCTCCTCGGGCGTGCCTTGCGCGAAGACCCGGCGAAACTCGGCGTTGAGCTCCGCGTCCTGCGTGAGATCATAGAGGAACTGGAAGAGGTCGGTGCCCTTCCAATTCTGCTGCTGCCTGACGATCGCCCCGGAGTAGGGCGGCTTCCCCATGGTCTGCGCGGCGCTGGAGACGATCCCACGGATGAACTCGTCCGCGTTGTTACCCGCCGCGTAGCGCGCCATCTTGTACGCGAGATCGCCCTCCTCGCAGGGGACCTTATAGCTCTTGCAGAGCGCGATGCGCGTGTGGGGCTCTTCGCAATGCGCGCGAGCCTCATCGCTCTCTCTCGTCTTGCCGGCGAGAACATTGCAGAGCTTGTACAAGTTGCCGATCGGATCGTTCGACGACATATGCCCTCTTCTCCCGTGGTCTCCGGTGCTTTGCCCCTGCGGCTCGCCGTGCAGCCGTCAGCCCCGCGGCACATCACCCATGGCCAGGGCTGGTCGCGTCGCGGCGTTGTGGACCGAGCGAATCCGGTCGCCGACGTGGTTGTGCACGCGGCGTACCACCCGCAGGGGCGCGCCGGCGCCCGGCGTGTCGCGAGGCGCGAAACGTTCGACGCGAACGTCCGTCGGCCCGCGCCCGGCCGACGCGTCGGCCAGGACGGCTCCCGTGCGTCGGCCAGGCGCCGGCCGACATGTCGGCCGACATGTCGGCGCCCGCGGATCCATCCGCCGCGCACCGGCGCTACACCTCGACGGTCGGCTGCTCCGCCAGGAGGCGCAACGATGGCTCGCTCCGCAGCACCCTGTAGACCGCCGTCGGCTCCGACCTCGGCCACACGCTCCGCTGGCCGGCGGCTTCGATCTTGACCTCACGCCTGGCCGCATCGCACACCGCCCCGTCGATCAGGATCTCCCCGGGGAGCGCCGCCCGCGCCAGGTGGGCCGCGGCGTTCACCACCTCGCCCAGCACCGTGTAGCCGAGCTGGCCGCACGCGTGCGAGCCGATGCCCGCCGCGACGACATCGCCCGTGGACAGGCCGATGCACACACCGTGCGCATACGGCGAGTCGTCCCCTGCGCGCTGCGCCATCGCCTCGAGCTGCGCGCGCGCGGCGAGGCACGCCTGGAGCGCTCGATCGAGGTGATCCGGCCCATGGAACACCGCCATCACGGCGTCGCCGACGAACTTGTCGACGACCCCGCCCTCGGCCAAGAGCTCCGGGACGATCACCTCGAAGTTGGCGTTGAGCAGCCGCGTGGCCTCGGCGGGCGGCCGCTCCTTCGCGACGCGGGTGAACTGGTAAACGTCGATGAACGCCACCGTCGCCTCGAGCGCCTCGCTCGCCGCGGCGCCCCCGGGCCCGTGCAACCGGAGCCGCTCGATCAGGGCCGCGCTCGTGAACTTCCGCAGCACGTCGTTCTCCTCGTTCGAGCGGGCCTTGCGCCGATGCTCCTCGACGTGGCGGACGGTCTTCTCCAGCGTCGCCTCGAGATCCTCGAAATTGATCGGCTTGAGCACGAAGTCGAAGGCGCCCCGGTTCATGGCGCGGCGGATGTTGGTCATGTCGCCGTACGCGGACACGATCACCGTCCTCGCCAGCGGGTTCACCTCGGGGATGCGCTCCAGGAGCGCGAGCCCGTCCATCACCGGCATGTTGATGTCGGTGACGACGACGTCGATGTCCGGGTGCCGCCGGAGCTCGTCGAGGGCGCGCTCGCCGTTGTCGGCGAAGACGAGCTCGTAGGCGGCGCGGCCGGTCTTCCTGCGGAAGTACAGCTTGAGCAGGATCTGGGCGTCGACCTCGTCGTCGACGACGAGGATCTTGGCCGGCCTCGTCGCGGCCTCGCAGATCGCGGCGAAGGCCGAGACGAGCTCGCGGGCCGACTGGAACCTGCGAGAGCGGTCCTTCGCCAGGGCGCGCTCGAAGAACCGGTCGAGGCCTGGGTGCAGATCGACGCCGAGCGACGACGGCACCGGATGCGGATCGGTGCAGATGCTGACGATGAGCTCCCGGACGTCGGTCAGCGGAAACGGGAGCTGCCCGGTGAGCGCGCGGTAGACGATGACGCCGAGCGACCAGAGGTCGGTGAGGGGGTGAGGGACCGCGCCGCGGACCTGCTCGGGGCTCATGTACGCCGGGGTCCCGAACCGGCCGCTGTACCGCTCGTTCGATGCGCCGTCGCCCCCGTCGTGGAGCGTCCACCCTATCCCGAAATCGAGGATCTTCACGGACTCGCCGTATGCGCTCCTGGCGAGAAAGACGTTTGCGGGCTTGAGATCGCAATGGACGATGCCCGCCGCCCTCGCGGCGTCGAGCCCCGCGCCGATCTGCCGGATCAAGGACAGCACGGCCGCCGCCGGCAGCTGGTGCACCCGCCGGAGCCGCGACTCGAGGTCCTCGCCCTCGAGCAGCTCCATGACGATGTACGGCGCCCCCTGATCGATACCGTAGTCGTGGACCTGGACGATGTGCTCGTGCCGGACCCGGGCGATCGTCGTCGCCTCCTGCGCGAAGCGGCGCTGCGCTTCGTCGGAGGCGCCCTCCCCGGCGGGCATCCGCTTGATGGCCACCGTCCGGCGGAGCATCTGATCGAAGGCTTCCCACACGACGCCCATGCCGCCGTGGCCGATCTCGCGCCGAAGCGCGTACCTCCCCCCGATCGTGTGGTCCTGCATAACAAGTCAGAACACCTACGCGCCTGGCAACCGCCGGTCAACGGGCAGCGCGACGCCGCGACGCCTCGCCGCGACCGCGGAGATCGCCTGCTTCTGCACGGAGATCCGCCGCTGGGCCACGCCGAGGGCCCGGGGGGAATCGAGGTGGTCTGAGGGTTGCATTTTTAATGCGAGCTGAATGCGAGCTGAATGCGAGCTGAACGCGAGCTGAACGCGAGCTGAACGCGAGCTGAACGCGAGCTGAACGCGAGCTGAACGCGAGCTGAACGCGAGCTGAACGCGAGCTGAACGCGAGCTGAACGCGAGCTGAACGCGAGCTGAACGCGAGCTGAACGCGAGCTGAACGCGAGCTGAACGCGAGCTGAACGCGAGCTGAACGCGAGCTGAACGCGAGCTGAACGCGAGCTGAACGCGAGCTGAACGTGAGCTGAACGCGACCTGAACACGACCTGAACGCGACCTGAACGCGACTCGAGCGCGGCATGGGCGCGACGGGCGTGGAGGCGCACCGCGCCGGCGGTCGCCCAACCCGTCTTGCAATCATTTTCGATGGCCGCGTATCCTCGCCCACGATGATGCTGGAGCGGCCAGGGGTGACGACGCTCGGGGCGATGACGACGCAGCACCCCAGCGCAGCCGCCTCGCCGAGCGCCGGCGCGCGCCTCGTCCCCGCCCTCACCATCCTTTACCATCCTCGCCTCGAGCGCGTCGGCGAGCGCGCTGTCCTGCGGGACATCGCCGTTCGCGACGCCGTCGAGCTGTCGCGGATGACGCCGTGCTTCGTCGCGCCGGGGGCTTCCCGCGGCGCGCCGCTCGAGGACATCCATCTCAGCCGCAAGCCGCTGCGCCTGCTCGCGCTGCCCGGCCGGCAGATCCGGCTGGAGACGTCTGGGGGCCGCATGCGAATCGCGGCGCAGGGCGCTCCGCTCCAGACGGTCTGCGATCTGTCCGAAGCCGAGGTGGAGCAGGGCGTCGTCATCGAGCTTGCGGAGCGGGTCGTCCTGCTGCTCCACATGGCGGATCCGAGGCCGCCCGAGCCGGGGGACCGCCTCGGCCTCATCGGCGACAACCACGTCGTGGCGCGCGTCCGCCAGGACATACGCCGCGTCGCCAACCTGGAGACAACCGTCCTCATCCGCGGGGAGACAGGCACGGGGAAGGAGCTCGTCGCGAGGGCGATCCACGAGGCCAGCGGGCGTCGGGGCCGGCCCTTCGTCGCGGTCAACATGGCGGCGATCCCCCTCTCGCTCGCGGCCGCAGAGCTGTTTGGCGCCGAGCGGGGGGCGTACACCGGCGCCGTGCAGAGCCGGCCCGGGTACTTCAGCCTGGCCCACGACGGGACGCTCTTCCTCGACGAGATCGGCGAGGCGCCGCCCGACGTGCAGGCGATGCTCCTGCGGGCGCTCGAGACGGGCGAGATCCAGGCGGTGGGCGCCCAGCAGCCACGGAAGACGCGCGCGCGCCTCATCGCCGCCACCGACGCGGATCTCGAAGTCCGGGTCGCGGAGGGGGCCTTCCGCGCCCCCCTGCTTCACCGCCTGGCCGGCTACGAGATCGCGCTCCCTCCGCTCCGCCGCCGCCGGGACGACATCGGCCGGCTGGTCGTTCACTTCCTTCGCGAGGAGCTCGAGGCGTCGGGCGAGGCGCGCCGGCTCGACTCCCCGGCGCCGGGCGAGCTGCCTTGGCTGCCGGCGCCCCTCGTGGCGCGGCTCGCGCGCCACGATTGGCCCGGGAACGTGCGCCAGCTCCGGAACACGGTCCGGCAGATGGTCATGGCGAGACAGGAGGCGGCGAGCCTCGAAGAGCTGCCGGTCATCGAGCGCCTGCTCGAGCGGCCAACCCCCGAGCCGCGGCCGCGCGCCGACAGGCACGGCGAGGCCGCGGCCGCGCCGTCTCCCTCGGATCGGGTGGAGGCCGAGCCGGTCAGCCACGGCGCAGAGCCCCCGGGCCACGGCCGGGGAAAGGGCGCGGGGTGGCGCAAGCCCTCCGAGGTGCGCGAAGAGGAGCTGCTCGACGCGCTCCGCCGGAGCCGATGGGATCTCAAGGCGGCCGCGGAGCTGCTGGGCGTCTCGCGGACATCGCTCTACGCGCTCGTGGAGAGTTGCCCTCGCGTCCGCCGGGCCGGCCATCTTCCGCTCGACGAGATCGCCCGCTGTTACAGGGAGTGCAACGGACACATCGACGCGATGGTCGAGCGCCTCGAGGTCTCGAAGCGGGCGCTGCTGCGGAGGATCCGCGAGCTGCGCCTCACCTAGGCACGAGCGCCCTGGGGCGGCGCGCCCCTCACCCCTTCGCGCCGACCAGGCGCCGCTCGAAGAGCCGCTGCAGCAGGCAGGAGAACAGCAGGAGGAGCCCGACGACGATCTTGGTCCACCAGGAGCTGAGCGTGCCCTCGAACATGATGAGGGTCTGGATCGTGCCGTAGATGAGCACGCCGAACAGGGTGCCGACGACCGTGCCGAAGCCGCCGGTCAGCAGGGTGCCGCCGATGACGACGGCGGCGATGGCGTCCATCTCCATCCCGCCGGCGTGCAGCGCGTAGCCGGACACCATGTAGAACGTGAAGGCGACGCCCGCCAGCGCCGAGCAGAACCCGCTGAAGGTGTAGATGAGCACCTTGGTCCTCCCCACCGGGAGGCCCATGAGCAGGGCGGATTGCTCGTTGCCGCCGATCGCGTAGACGGTGCGGCCGAAGCGCGTGTAGTGCGCGAGGTAGATCGCCGTGGCGAACAGCGCGAGCGCGATGATCACGTTCCAGGTGATCGACGTGTCGAACAGGAACGGGATGCGGTGCGAAGAGACGGCGACGTAGAAGCCGTCGTGGATGGTGATCGAGTCGATGCTGATGAGGTAACAGAGCCCGCGGGTCAGGAACATGCCCGCCAGCGTGACGATGAAGGGCTGGACCTCGAAGTAGTGGATGATCACCCCCATCACGAGGCCGATGCCCGCGCCCATGGCCAGGACGAGCGGGATGACCGTCGCCGGGTTGACGCCGTGCTTCTCGACGAGCGACGCCGAGACCATCGTGGTCAGCGCGATGACCGAGCCGACCGAGAGGTCGATCCCGCCAGAGAGGATGACGAAGGTCATCCCGACGGCCGCGATCGCCAGGAACGCGTTGTCGATGAAGAAGTTGAGGAACACCTGCAGCGAGAAGAACCCGTCGAACAGGCAAGATCCGGCGCCGAACATGAGCACGAACAGGCCGATGGTGACGGCGAGAGGCAGGTGCCTCGGGCTCAACCGGAGCGACGGCCTGGTCACGGCTGCGGTGTTGCCCGTCACGGCTGCGGTGTCCATCATGGAACGGCCACTCTCCCGGCCCGCTGCCTCCCAAGGAGGCCCCTGACCTTCTGCGATTGCAGGATGCTGACAACGAACACGACGAGCGCCTTCACCACGAGGTTGACCTCCGGCGGGACACCGACGGCGTAGATCGTGGTCGTGAGCGTCTGGATGATGAGGGCGCCGACGACGCTCCCCGCCAGCGTGAACTTGCCCCCGGCGAGCGACGTCCCGCCCAGGACCACCGCCAGGATGGCGTCGAGCTCGAACAGCAGGCCCGCGTTGTTGCCGTCGGCGCTCTTGACGTTCGAGCTCACGATCAGCCCCGCGATGCCGGCGCACAGGCCGCACACCGCGTAACAGGCGAAGGTGATCGAGCGCGCGCGGATCCCGGCGAGCCGCGAGGCGACCGGGCTCATGCCGATCGCCTCGACGAACATGCCGAGCGCGGTCCTGCGGGCCAGGAGCCCGAGGACGGCGCCCACGCCCGCCACGATGAACAGCGACGCCGGGACGCCCAGCAAGAAGCCGTTCCCGATGGCGTGGTAAGGGCTGTAGTAGATCGTGATGATCTGGCCGCCCGTGATGAGCTGGGCGATGCCCCGGCCCGTGACGAGCAGGATCAGGGTCGCGATGATCGGCTGCATGCCGACCAGCGACACCAGCGCGCCGTTCCACATGCCGCAGGCCACCGCCGCGCCCAGCGCGCCGGCGAGGACGAGCGGCAGCGGGACCTGGGTCACGTCCGCCATGCCGGTCCCGCCGCTCAGCGAGAGCTCGCCGCCGATCAGCGCGGCCGCGACCGCGCCCGAGATGGCAACGACCGCGCCGACGGAGATGTCGATCCCGTGGGTGGCGATCACCAGGGTGAGCCCCATGGCGATGATCATGAGCGGCGACGCGCGGTTCAGGATGTCGATGACGCTGCCGTACAGGTGGCCATCCTTGACCGTGATCGCGAAGAACTGCGGGTTGTTGACGAGGTTGAACAGGAGGAGCAGGCCGAGCATCGCCAGCGGGAAGGAGATGCTCCTCCCGGCGAGCCGGCGCAGGGAAGCCGCCGCCGCGCTCACGCGTGCCCTCCCGCGATGATCTGGTACACCCCCTGCTCGTCGGTCTGGCCCGCGTCGAGCTCCGCCACCTGGCGCCGGTCGCGCAGGACGACGACCCGGTCCGAGTAGCGCAGCGCCTCGGCCATCTCCGAGGAGACGAGCACCACCGCCATGCCCCGATCGCAGAGCTCCATGACCCGGCCCATGATCTCGCCCTTGGCCGCGACGTCGATGCCGCGCGTCGGCTCGTCGAGGATGAGCATGCGCGGATCGGTCGCCAGCCACCGGGCGAGGAGCGCCTTCTGCTGGTTCCCGCCGCTCAGCTTGCAGATGGGCACCTCCGCGTCGGCCGCCGCGATGCCGAGCCGCTCGATGTAGCCGCGGGCGATGCTGTCCTGTCGAGCCCGGGACAGGTTGCGGAACATGCCGCGCTTCGCCTGGAGGGCGAGGACGATGTTCTCGCGCACCGAGAGGTCGCCGATGATGCCCTCGGCCTTCCGGTCCTCGGGGCAGAACGCGATCCCGTGCGCGATCGCGTCGAGCGGCGAGCGGATGTGCGCCTCGGCGCCGTCGATCTCGATGGTGCCCTGATCCGCCTGGTCGACCCCGAACAGGAGCCGCGCCGTCTCCGTCTTCCCGGCGCCCAGGAGGCCCGCGAGGGCGAGCTCCTCCCCCGCCCTCACCTCGATGTCGATGTCCTGGACCGAGCCCTTCTTGCCCAGCCCGCGCGTCCGCAAGAGCGGCGCGTCTCCGCCCGCCGGCCGCTCCGCCCGGGGGCGCGCGGACCGGCTAGGACCTTCGTCTTTGACCTCGCGCCCCACCATGGCCGTGATGAGCTGCATCCGCGACAGCTCGGCGATCGGGTACTCGCCGACCAGCTGCCCGTTCCTCAGCACCGTGACCCGGTCCGAGATCTCGAACAGCTGATCGAGGAAGTGCGAGATGAACAGGATCGCCATCCCCTGCGCCTTGAGGCGCCGGATGATCGAGAACAGCACCCGGACCTCGTCCTCGGCCAGGCTCGACGTCGGCTCGTCGAGGATGAGGATCTTGGCCCGGGCGGTCAACGAGCGGGCGATCGCGACGATCTGCTGGACGGCGAGCGAGAAGTCGGAGAGCGGCGCGGTGACGTCGATGTGAACGTTCAGATCCTCGAGCGCGGCGGCGGCCCTCCGGTGCATCTCCCCCCACCGGAGGGCGTAAGGGCTCGAGCCCTCCCGGCCGAGGCAGATGTTCTCGGCGACCGACAGGTTGGTGCAGAGGTTCACCTCCTGGAACACCGCGCTGATGCCGAGCTTCTGCGCCTCGAGCGGGCTCGTCGGCCTGATCTCCCGGCCTTCGAGGAGGATGTGCCCGCTGTCCGCGGTGTGGACGCCGGTGAGGACCTTGACCAGGGTCGACTTGCCGGCGCCGTTCTGCCCCATGAGGGCGTGCACCTCTCCCGGCAGGAGGCGGAAGTCGACCGACTGGAGCGCCTGCACTCCGGAGAACCGCTTGGAGATCGCCTTCATCTCGAGCATGGGCACCGCGTCGCTCATCATCGCACACCTCCTTCCGGTCTCCGGGCCGAGGGCTCCGTCGCGCTCAGTACTTGCGCTTCGGGAACTCCGCGGCGGCGGTCTCCATCGGGAAGACGCCCTCCTCGGTCACGATGCGCTTGGGCAAGGTCTTGCCGGCCACGAGGTCGTTCACCGCGCTCATGAGCTGCGGCCCGAGCAGGGGGCTGCACTCGACCGTCACGTTGAGCTTGCCGGCCATCATCGCCTCGAACGCGCCCTTCACCGCGTCGATCGAGATGATCAGGATGTCCTTGCCGGGCTTCAGGCCGGCCTCCTCGATGGCCTGGATCGCGCCGATCGCCATGTCGTCGTTGTGGGCGTAGAGGACGTTGATGTTCTTCCCCTCCGCCTTGAGGAACGCCTCCATGACCTCCTTGCCCTTGGCGCGGGTGAAGTCCCCCGTCTGCGAGCGGAGGATCTTGAAGTTCGGCTTGTCCTTGATGATCTCCTCGAACCCCTTCTTGCGATCGATGGCGGGGGCGGAGCCGACCGTGCCCTGCAGCTCGACGATGTTGACGGTGCCCTGCTGGTCCTTCGTCTTCTCGACCAGCCACTTCGCCGCGCGGCGGCCCTCCTCGACGAAGTCCGACCCCATGAAGGTGACCCAGAGGCTGTCGTCCTTCGTGTCCACGGCGCGATCGGTCAAGATGACCGGGATCTTGGCCGCCTTGGCCTCGCGCAGGACGGGCTCCCAGCCGGTCTCGACCACGGGCGAGAAGGCGATGACGTCCACCTTCTGGGCGATGAACGACCGGATCGCCTTGATCTGGTTCTCCTGCTTCTGCTGCGCGTCGGAGAACTTGAGCTCGATCCCCGCGGCCTTGGCGGCCTCCTCGATCGACTTCGTGTTCGCCGTCCGCCACTCGCTCTCGGCGCCGATCTGCGAGAACCCCAGCGTGATCTTCTTCTTCTCCGACTGACAACCCAACCCACCCAGGATCACCGATAGTCCAGTCAGGACCATCACCGCGACGGCGACAACACGGCTCCTCTTCATGGCGCAGCTCCTTTCCGCTCCATTCTATGCACATCTCGTCCGCGGGACGCGCGCTCTTCGTCGCCCCCCGCGGTGTCCGGCCTTACTTCTGGCCGTAATACGCGCCCTTGCCGTGCTTCCGCTCGAAGTGCTTGCGCACGAGCGCGTCCGGGAGGCGCGCGGCGCCCGGGTGGATGGCGCGGGTGATGAACGCCATCCGCGCGATCTCCTCGAGCACCGCCGCGTTGTATACCGCCTTGTCGGCGTCCTCTCCCCACGCGAAGGGGGCGTGTCCTGCCACCAGCACCATCGGCGTGTGGAGCGGGTTCCGTTCCGCGAAGCACTCGAGGATCTGCCTGCCGGTCTCGGTCTCGTAATCGCCCTGCACGGCGTCCGGCCGCATCACCGCGGTGCACGGCACGTCCTCGGCCAGGTGATCGGCGTGGGTCGTCCCGTAGATCGGGATCGGCATGCCCGTCTGCGCCCAGCCGGTCGCGTAGGTCGAGTGGGTGTGGACGATGCCGCCCACCCCCCGGAAGTTCGCGTAGAGGACGATGTGCGTCCGGGTATCCGAGGAAGGTCGGAGTCGGCCCTCGACCACCTGTCCCTCGAGATCGACCACCACCATGTCGTCGATCGACAGCCGGTCGTACGGCACGCCGCTCGGCTTGATGGCCAGGACGCCCCGGTCGCGGTCGAACGCCGAGACGTTGCCGAACGTGTAAATCGCGAGCCCTCGGCGCGGGATCTCCAGGTTCGCCGCCCAGGCCCGCTCTCGCAGCTCTCGGTAGGTCGCGCTCACGTCACACCCCTCAGCGCGACAGCCGGTAGGCGAGGTCGTTCCAGCGCAGCTCGTTCCTCAGCGCGTGGATCTCGGTCCCGACCCCGATGCGGATCAGCTCCACGCCGGCGATCGACGCGAAGTCCTCCAGGTGCTCCATCGTCACGGCGCGGCTGTGCGCGCAATGATGAGCGCCCCCCGCGAGGATCCAGGCCTCGCACGCGCGCTTGAAGTCCGGCCTCGGGATCCACACCGCGCGCGCCACGGGCAGGTTCGGCATCTCCTCCTCGGGCGGCACCGCCTCGAGCTCGTTCGCGACCATCCGCATGCGGCCGCCCAGGTCGATCATGGACACGTTCACGGCCGGACCGGTCCCGGAGTCGAAGACCAGCCGGCACGGGTCCGATTTGCCGCCGATGGAGAGCGGGTGGATCTCCAGCGACGGCCTCCCCGCGGCGATCGTCGGGCAGATCTCGAGCATGTGGGCGCCGAGGACCCGCTCCTTTCCGTCGACGAGGTGATAGGTGTAGTCCTCCATGAACGAGACGCCGCCGCGCAGCCCGGTCGCCATGACCTTCAGCGCGCGGACGAGGCCGCACGACTTCCAGTCGCCCTCGGCGCCGAAGCCGTAGCCGTCGGCCATGAGCCGCTGCACCGCGAGGCCGGGGAGCTGCTTGAGCCCGTGCAGGTCCTCGAAGGTCGTCGTGAACCCGCCGAAGCCGCCCTCCTTCAGGAAGGTGCGCAGCGCCGCCTCCTGCCTCGCCGCGTAGCGCAGATCGTTGCGGCGCGCGCCGCCCTTCCTCAGGGCGGGAGCGACCGTGTACGCCTCGTCGTACTCCGCCACCAGGCGATCGACCTCGGCCTCGTCCACGTCCGCGATCCGCCCGACGAGGTCGCCCACGCCGTAGCCGTTCACCGACCACCCGAGCTTGACCTGCGCCTCGACGCGGTCCCCGCCGGTGACGGCCACCTCGCGCATGTTCATGCCGCCGAAGCGCGCGATCTTGAGCCGCCGCGCGTCCAGCATCGCGCAGGCCGCGCGCGCCCAGACGTCGAGCTTGGCGAGCACGTCGTCGTCCTGCCAGTGCCCGACCACGACCTTCCGCTCGATGCGCAGGCGCGCGCCGATGTACCCGAACTCGCGATCTCCGTGGGCGGACTGGTGCAGGTTCATGAAGTCCATGTCGATGCTCCCCCAGGGGAGCTCGCGCCCGTGCTGCGTGTGCAGGTGCGCGATCGGCTTCTCCAGCCGCGTGAGCCCCGCGATCCACATCTTCGCGGGCGAGAACGTGTGCATCCACGTGATCACGCCGGCGCACCGCGGCGTCGCGTTCGCCTCGCGACAGACGGCGAGGATCGCCTCGGGGCTCTTCAGCGTCGGCTTCCAGACGACCTTGACCGGGAGCTTGCCCGAGGCGTCGAGATACCCGGCGATCTCACGTGCGTGCTCGGCGACCTGCTTCAGCGTGTCCTCGCCGTAGAGGTCCTGGCTGCCGGTCAAGAACCAAACCTCGAAGCTCTCCCGAAGATCCTGCATCGCGACACCGCTCATTGCGTCAGCTCCTCTTCCACGAACGATCCGAGCTCGACATAATCCCTGTACAGCGCGTCATAGAGCCTGGCGCGCGCGGGATCCGGTCGATAACGGGCCTCGGTCCCGGAGGACATCGCGCGCTGCGCGTCCTCGATCGTGGCGTGCAGGCCCGCCGCCGTCGCGGCGAACATCGCCGCGCCCAGGGCGACCGGCTGCTCGCCGGCGCGGACCTCGACGGTCATGTCGAGCACGTCCGCGAGGACCTGCATGGTCAAGGGGCTCTTGCGCGCGACCCCTCCGATACCGATGATGCCGTCGATGCGGATCCCCTGCGCGCGGAAGCGCTCGACGATGGCGCGCGAGCCGAAGGCGATCGCCTCGACCAGCGCGCGGTAGATCCGCGGCGCGTCGGTGCCCAGATCCAGGCGGGCGATCGCGCCCTGGAGCCGCTGGTCCGCGTCCGGCGTCCTCCGCCCGTTGAACCAGTCGAGCGCGACGACGGAGCTCCGCGACGGCGGGATCTCCGCGGCGGCCTTGTCCAGCGCGGGGATGATCCGGTCCATGATCGCGTCGGCGAGCGCCGCCCGGCGCGGATCGCCGGCCGCCGGGGCGTCCGGCTGGATCGCGAGGAGCGGCCAGCTGAGCAGCTGCTTGAACCACGCGAAGACGTCGCCGAAGGCGGACTGCCCGGCCTCGTAGCCGATCGCGCCGGGGAGGATCGAGCCGTCCACCTGGCCGCAGATCCCGGCGACCAGGACCTCGGGCGCGTCCGTCTTCGGGGCGACGAGCATGTCGCACGTGCTCGTGCCCATGACCTTGAGCAGGTGGTGAGGCTGGATGTCGCCGCCCACCGCGCCCATGTGCGCGTCGAAGGCGCCGACGCCCACGACGACGTCCGCCGGGATGCCGAGCGTCGCGGCCCACGCGGGCGAGATCGTCCCGAAGGGCGCGTCCGCGGTGAAGGTGCGCGAGCCGAGGGTCGCCCTGAGCGCGGGCAGGCGTGGGCTCAGCCTCGCCAGGAAGTCGCTCGACGGATACCCGTCGAACTCCGGGTGCCACATGGCCTTGTGGCCAGCGGCGCAGCGGCTCCGCCGGATCCGCCCGAGATCCTCGGTGCCGGTGAGGACCGCGGGGATCCAGTCGCAGTGCTCGAGGAGGGTGACCGCCGCGCGCGCCACCGCCGGGTTGTTCTCGATGACGTGGAGCGCCTTGGCCCAGAACCACTCGGAGGAGTACACGCCCCCCGAGAACTTCGTGTAATCCGGGCCGCCCCAGGAGCGGGCGAGCTCGTTGATCCGCGCCGCCTCGGCCACGGCGGTGTGGTCCTTCCAGAGGATGAACATCGCGTCCGGATCCTCCTCGAAGCCAGGGAGCAGCGCGAGCGGCCTGCCCTTCGCGTCGGCCAGGACCGGCGTCGAGCCGGTGGTGTCGACCGAGATCCCGCGCACGCGCGCGGCCACGTCGCCGCCCGCCTGCTCCAGGGCCGACCGGATCGACGACTCCATCGCAGCGAGGTAGTCGAGCGGATGCTGGCGGAACCGGTGCTCGCGCGGGTCGCAATAACGACCTTGCGCCCAGCGCGGGTAGGGCGCGACCGCCGCCCCCGCGAGCGCGCCGTCGCGCGCGTCCACGACGACCGAACGGACGGAGTCGGTGCCGAAATCGATCCCGATGACGAAGGTCCCAGTGCTCATGACGACCTGCTCATGGAGAAGCCGAAGTATCGATGTTTCAATGTGAACGTTAACATCTTCGATGTCAACAACAATCGCCGAGCCGCAGCTGCGGCTCGGCTCCCGGGCGGGCGAGCTCGTCTGGCCGGCGCGTCGAGCGCGGCGCCGCGATCACTTGAACTGGAAATAATCCAGGTTGAGCAGAGGATCAGAGCCGCTACCGGTGAAGCGTAGACAGATATCGTGGACTCCTGGCGGAACCTGAGCCGCGCACTCGACATCCGTCCACGCCTGCCAGCCTCCCGTCGGGCCGACCTCGCACACGCCGATGCGCTCGCCCGGCGAGTCGGTGAACCCCTCGCAGCCGCCCAGCAGCACCTCGATCGAGCCGCCGGCGGTCGAGCCCGAGGACACGCGCGCATGGAAGCTCTCCACGCCGCCGCCGAAGTCGAGCTGCGAGTACCCGATCCAGTCCTTGTCGTTGATCCAGCCCACGGCGACCCCGGCCCGCGCGCCGCCCTCTTGCACGACGTCGACCTCGATGCCGCGCTGGGCGGCCATGGTCTCCGCCTCCATGCGGGCGCGCGCGTTGACGCTCTTCAGCTGAGCCACCCTGCCCTTCGTGGCGGAGACCTGGACGATCTTGCCCTGCGCGTCGTACATCAGGTTGTCGACCGTGATGCTGCGCTGGTAGTTCGAGAAGCCGTCGCGCTTCGCGAGCACGCGGTTGTGGAAGAAGATGTACCAGTTGCCCTGGTACTCGACGATCGAGTGGTGGTTGTTGTCGCCGTTGTTGTCGGCCGGGCTCGGCAGGATGGTCCCTGCGTAGGTGAACCCGGTCATCGGGTTGTCGCTCATCATGTAATCGATGTACGCCGCGTGGCCCGTGAAGTCGGTCGAGTACGAGAAGTAGTATTTCCCGTCGCGCTTGTGCATGAACGACGCCTCGAAGAAGGCCGGCGCCTTGATGGTCGTCGCCGACGCGTCCGCGAGGCTGATCATGTCCCGGCCGAGGCGGATGACGCGAGCGTTGTCGCCCGTGCCGGTCGGACCTCCGCCGAAATAGAGGTACGCCTGGCCGTCATCGTCGATGAAGCACGTGGGGTCGAAGAGCCAGTCCACGTCCCCGACGCCCGGCGTGCTTTTCGAGATGAGCGCCTTGCCCAGCGCTTCCTTGAACGGGCCTCCCGGCGTGTCGGAGACCGCGACCCCGATCCCGCTCCCCGAGTCCGGGAAGTACAGGTAGTATTTTCCGTTAGCCTCGCTGTAGCAGCAGTCCGGGGCGTACAGGTACCTGGCCCACGTGTCCGCCGCGGCCAGCGCGACCCCGTGATCCTGCCAGTTCACGAGGTCGTCCGACGAGAAGACGTGGTAGTCGACCATCGAGTAGCCCGACTGGTCGTCCGGGTCGTGGGACGCGTAGATGTACACGCGCCCTTCGAACACGTGCGCCGACGGATCCGCCGTGAAGATGTGGCTCACGATCGGGTTCCGGGCGTACCCGTTCGCCACGCCGGGGGGAGCGCCGCCGCCGCCGCCGCCGCCGCCGCCGGTCGCGTCGACCCCGCCCGTCGTCGTCGTGGAGACGGCGCCGCCGGTCGTGGAGACGGCGGCGCTGGCCGTCGAGGCGCCGCCGGTGCTGACGGTCGTGCCCTCGGCGGAGCCGCCCTGACCTCCTCCCGTCGAGGACCCCGGGGCGTCGAGGGGTCCGGCGCAGCTCGGCGCCGAGAGGGCAGCTGCGAGCATCAGCGAAGAACGAGCGAGTCTCCTCATGGTCATCGTGGCTCCTGGTCCAGCGCCTCGCCCGCCCCTCCCGCGCTCGGCTGGGCTGCGCCCGCGGCGACAGCCGGACGGCGTCGGTGCCGGGACGGGCCAGGCCGCGACGGTCCCGGCGCGCGTGACGTCCCGCTCGGGGCAAAGCCGAAGGATGAGGCGCCATTGTGAACGTTCACATGGCCGAAGTCAATGCTGTTCCTGCCCGCGACGGCTGAGCCCGGGACCGGGCGCCGGCTGGCGCATCGCTCCTGAAGCGGCGCGTCAAGCGGGCGGGCGCCGGGCCGCGGTCGTGTTCGATGAGGATTCCAATCCGTCCGTTCACGACTAAGCTCCAGCCCCGATGGCTGAGAACTCCCCTCCAGAGCGGCGCGTCAAGCGAGGCGGGCGCCGCGCCGCGGTCATGGTCGACGTGGCCAAGCTCGCCGGCGTCTCGCACCAGACGGTCTCGCGCGTCCTGCACGACAGCCCCCACGTGCACCGCGAGACGCGCGAGCGCGTGCTCGAAGCGATCCGCCAGCTCGACTACCGCCCGAGCTCCGTCGCGCAGGCGCTCGTCACCGGGCGCTCGCGGACGCTGGGCGTGGTCAGCTTCGACACGACGCTCTACGGCCCTGCGTCGACGCTCCTCGGGCTCGAGGAGGCGGCGCACGACGCCGGGTACGGCGTCAGCATCGCCAGTGTCAAGTCCCTCAGCCGCGCGTCGGTGGTGGACGCGGTGAAGCGGCTGTGCGACCAGGGCGCCGACGGCGTCGTGGTCATCGCCCCGCAGCGGTCGGCGGTGGACGCGCTCCGCCACATCACCTCCGACGTGCCGGTGGTCGCCGTCGAGGGTGGGCCGGACGACTCGATCCCGGTGGTCGCCGTCGACCAGCACGGCGGCGCGGCGGCCGCGACCCGCCACCTCCTCGACCTGGGCCACAAGACGGTGTGGCACGTCGCCGGTCCGCCCGACTGGCTCGAGGCCGAGCAGCGCATCGACGGCTGGCGTTCGACGCTCGTCGCCGCCGGCGTCGAGCGGCCCCCTCTCCTGCGCGGCGACTGGAGCGCCCGCTCGGGGTACGAGCTCGGCCCGCAGCTGGTGCGCACGCCGGGCATCACCGCCGTGTTCGTGGCCAACGACCAGATGGCGCTCGGCCTGCTCCGCTTTGTCCACGAGGCCGGGCGCGACGTGCCGAAGGACATCAGCATCGTCGGCTTCGACGACATCCCGGAGGCGGCCTACTTCACGCCGCCGCTCACCACCGTGAACCAGGATTTTTCCGCGCTCGGGCGAAGGTGCCTCCACCTCCTGCTCGGTCAGATCGAGAGCGGTCACCGCTCCTATGCGCACGTCGTGGTCGAGACCAAGCTGGTCGTGCGCAAGAGCACGGCCGCGGCCCCCCGGAACCGCTGAGCGCGCACGGGCCTCGGGCGGAGGCCCGCCGGCCCGATCCTCCACCGGGTCCGGGCGCGGACGCTCCGTCACATTTGTTTTGACATCGGCCATGTGAACGTTCACATTCTCCCCAGGGGTATTCTTTCGCTTTGCCCCGGAGGAGGCCGCTGCGCGTACCGGGCCCTCCGTCCTCGGGATCGGGATCGATCCACGCGCCGACACCGCTCGCACGGTCGTCGCGCAAGCGATCGCCGACGGTGATCGACGTTGTGCCCAGGTCACGCCGGGCGAGGTGCGGTTCGAGGTGTGTGCAGCAGCCCTGAGGCAGGATCTCCCGCCGTGGGCTCCCGTGCGTCGTCACTCCCTTACGTTATCGGAGAGCAAGATGAAGAAGCCGTGGTGGCACGAGCGCCGTACTTCGAGAGAGATCGCCGCTGTGTGCACGCTCGCATTCGCGGCCGCGTGCACGGGCACGCTGGGTGACTCGACGGACGGCGATGAAACCCCCTCCACCGGAAGCGATGGACCGTCGACGGGCTCGGCCCCTCCGCCGTTCCAGCCCGCGGCCGGGATGCTGCGCCGTTTGACGAGAACGCAGTTCCGCAACGCGGTGCGCGACGTGTTCGACGTGGAGGTCGATGTCAATAAGCTCGACTCCGACAGCTGGAACGGTAATTTTGCGGTCATCGGCGCCGCGACCGTCGTGACCTCGGAACGAGGCGTCGAGCAGTACCACACGGCCATCGAGGACGCCGTGAACACGGTGTTCGCAGATTCCGCGAGGCGGGACCAATTCATCGGTTGCGCGCCCAGCGGCGCGCAGGACGACGCTTGCGTGCGCGGCTTCATCGAGACGCTGGGGCTCCGAGCGTGGCGCCGCCCGCTCGAGGCCACGGAGGTCGACCGGCTCGCGGGGGTCGCCGCGACGGCCGCGACCGAGCTCGGCAGCGCCATCGAGGGTGCCCGCTGGGCGACGGTGGCCCTCTTCACGTCGCCGAACTTCCTGTATCGCCCGGAGCTCGGAGCGCCGAGCGCCAGCGGGTCGCTCCGCCTGACGGGCTACGAGATGGCGTCCCGGCTCGCGTTCCTGGTGTGGAACAGCCTGCCGGACAAGGAGCTGCTCGACCAGGCCAAGAGCGGCGTCCTCGAGACGGTGGAGGGGGTCCGTGAGGCGGCGACGCGGCTGCTCGACACGCCCGCTGGACGCGAGGCCGTCGGCGCGTTCGCCGAGGAGTACATGCGGCTCGAGCGCATCGGCACGCAGGCCAAGGACACGGGGCTATTTCCGGAGTACGGCCCCGCGCTGCAAGAGGCGATGGTCCGCGACATGCGAGGCACCTGGGAGGTCCTCGCGTTCGACGATCAGGCGAGCGCGCTCGACCTGTTCTCGACGACGAAGGTCGTCGTCAACACGGAGCTCGCCGAGCTCTACGGCCTCGACACGACCGGCCTCACGTCGAACAGCTTCGAGGTCCGCTCGCTGCCCGCGGACGGCCCGCGCCTCGGGATCCTCGGCAAGGCGGGCTTCCTCTCGCAGTTCGCGAACCAGAAAGAGGGCTCCCCGACCCTGCGCGGCAGGTTCATGAGCGAGGCCCTTCTGTGCAAGACCATCCCGTTGCCCCCCGGCGACGTCGACATCGTGCTCGACGAGCCGACCGCGGATATGCCCCTCACCAAGCGTCAGCGGCTCGAGCGCCACCGGACCGACCCCACCTGCGCCGGTTGCCATGCGTACATGGACCCCTTGGCCCTGCCGCTCGAGAACTTCGACGCGATCGGCCGCTACCGCACGACCGACCACGGCCTGCCGATCGACCCGAGCGGATCGTTCGACAAGCAGCCGGTCGCCGACGCGCGCGAGCTCGGCGAGGCCATCGGCTCGAACGAGAAGGTCGCGCAATGCCTCGTCCGCAAATACTACTCGTATGCGGCGGGGCACGAGGAGCGAGACGTCGACGGCAGCGTCGTCAACGAGCTGAGCGCTTCGTTCGAGGCGTCGGGGTTCCAGCTGCGCGAGCTGGTCCTCGACATCGTGACGAGCAAGGCCTTTTCGTCCGTCGCCCCCCAACGCTGATCGCACGGTGGTCCCCATGACGCTTAAAGCTTTGAATCGACGCACCGTACTCCGGGGCATGCTGGCGACGGGCGCCGCCGTCACCATCCCGCTCCCCCTGCTGGAGATCATGCTGAACCAGAGCGGCACGGCGTACGCTCAGCCGAACACCCCGGTCTCGCCGCTCTACGTCACCTGGTTCTTCGGGAACGGCACCCTGCCCGGCCGCTGGAAGCCGGCGCGCACGGGCTCCGGCTCGGCCTGGGAGCTCAGCCCAGAGCTCCAGCCCCTCGCCGACCACAAGTCGCACCTCACCGTGATCAGCGGCCTCGAGAACAAGCTCGTCGTGTCCGGCCTCGAGCACCCCACGGGGTCGGCGGGGGCGACGACCGGCGCGCCGCTCGGCGGCAACGCCGTGCGGGCCGCCTCCATCGACCAGGTCGTGGCGGATGTCATCTCGGAGGGGGCGCCATACCGCTCTCTCGAGGTGGGATTGACGCCGGCGACGCCGGGGGGCCCTCAGGACTCGCTGCATACGGTCTCGCACCGGGGGCCGAACTCGCGCAACAACCCGGAGTTCGACCCGAAGGCCGTGTTCAACCGGTTGTTCATGGGCACGTCGCCCGCGCCCAGCGACCCGCAAGCGGAGCAGGCCGCGAAGCTCGCGCGGGTCCGGAAGAGCGTGCTCGACTCCGTCCTGGAAGACGGCGCGAGCCTGCAGCAGCGGCTCGGCGCGGCCGACAAGCAACGCGTCGAGCAGCACCTCGAGTCGATCCGCGCCATCGAGCGGCGCCTCGAGACGACGGCCCCCGGCGACGGCACGCCAGCGGCGTGCAGCAGCCCGGCGGCCCCCGCCGTCGGCAAGGATGTGCAGAGCGAGGCCCCCCCGGCGGTGAACACCGCCATGGTCGAGCTCTCGGCGCTCGCCCTCGCCTGCGAGAGGACCCGCGTGCTCTCGTTCATGTTCTCGCTGCCCGCCGCGCACGTCTACTACCGGCACCTCGCGCAGGACATGAACGACGACTTCCACGACACCATCTGTCACGGCGATCCCGGGGATCAATCCAGCCAGCCTCGCGTCGACAAGGGTGTGATTTACACGATGCGCTGCCTCAACGAGTTCTTGACGAAGCTCAAGGATACGCCGCACGGCAGCTCGAACCTGCTCGACAGCTCGCTCGTCTTCGTCACGTCCGACACCGCCTGGGGCAAGACGCACTCGAGGACGGAATGGCCGGTGCTCTTCGCGGGCAAGGCCGGCGGGCGGCTGCGCGGCGACGCGCACCACAACTTCCCCGGCGACAACCTGAGCAAAGCCCTCCTGACGGTCGCCCAGATCATGGGCTCGAAGGCGACCGAGATCGGCATCGACGCGGGGCGGGTCAACTCACCGCTCCAGGGCATCCAGGTCTGAGCGCCGCGCAGCTCGGAGCGGGCGCTCCGCCCGCGCTCGCGAACACGTCACCCCGAATCGCACGGTGTTCCCCATGGCGATCAAAGCGTTGAATCGACGAACCGTACTCCGGGGCATGCTGGCGACGGGCGCCGCCGTCACCATCCCGCTCCCCCTGCTGGAGATCATGCTGAACCAGAGCGGCACGGCGTACGCTCAGCCGAACACCCCGGTCTCGCCGCTCTACGTCACCTGGTTCTTCGGGAACGGCACCCTGCCCGGCCGCTGGAAGCCGGCGCGCACGGGCTCCGGCTCGGCCTGGGAGCTCAGCCCAGAGCTCCAGCCCCTCGCCGACCACAAGTCGCACCTCACCGTGATCAGCGGCCTCGAGAACAAGCTCGTCGTGTCCGGCCTCGAGCACCCCACGGGGTCGGCGGGGGCGACGACCGGCGCGCCGCTCGGCGGCAACGCCGTGCGGGCCGCCTCCATCGACCAGGTCGTCGCCGACGCCATCTCGGAGGGGGCGCCGTACCGCTCTCTCGAGGTGGGCGTGACGCCGGCGACGCCGAACGGCCCCCAGGACTCGCTGCACACGATCTCGCACCGGGGGCCGAACTCGCGCAACAACCCGGAGTTCGACCCGAAGGCCGTGTTCAACCGGTTGTTCATGGGCACGTCGCCCGCGCCCAGCGACCCGCAAGCGGAGCAGGCCGCGAAGCTCGCGCGGGTCCGGAAGAGCGTGCTCGACTCCGTCCTGGAAGACGGCGCGAGCCTGCAGCAGCGGCTCGGCGCGGCCGACAAGCAACGCGTCGAGCAGCACCTCGAGTCGATCCGCGCCATCGAGCGGCGCCTCGAGACGACGGCCCCCGGCGACGGCACGCCGACGGCGTGCAGCAGCCCGGCGGCCCCCGCCGTCGGCAAGGACATGCAGAGTGAGGCCCCCCCGGCGGTGAACACCGCCATGGTCGAGCTCTCGGCGCTCGCCCTCGCCTGCGAGAGGACCCGCGTGCTCTCGTTCATGTTCTCGCTGCCCGCCGCGCACGTCTACTACCGGCACCTCGCGCAGGACATGAACGACGACTTCCACGACACCATCTGTCACGGCGATCCCGGGGATCAATCCAGCCAGCCTCGCGTCGACAAGGGTGTGATTTACACGATGCGCTGCCTCAACGAGTTCTTGACGAAGCTCAAGGATACGCCGCACGGCAGCTCGAACCTGCTCGACAGCTCGCTCGTCTTCGTCACGTCCGACACCGCCTGGGGCAAGACGCACTCGAGGACGGAATGGCCGGTGCTCTTCGCGGGCAAGGCCGGCGGGCGGCTGCGCGGCGACGCGCACCACAACTTCCCCGGCGACAACCTGAGCAAAGCCCTCCTGACGGTCGCCCAGATCATGGGCTCGAAGGCGACCGAGATCGGCATCGACGCGGGGCGGGTCAACTCACCGCTCCAGGGCATCCAGGTCTGAGCGCCGCGCAGCTCGGAGCGGGCGCTCCGCCCGCGCTCGCCCGCGCGTGAGCGCAAGGCGAGCGCGCCTGCCAGCACCGGCGGTGCCGGCGCGGTCGCTCAGCGGGCAGCGCGGCGGCGCTCCGTGGGCCGGAGCGCGTGGGCGATGCCGCTCTGCAAGCTGCTCAGCGTCACGATGCCGGAGAGGTCCGCGCCGAGCTCGATCAGGGCCCTCGCCACCTCCGGGCGGATGCCCGTGAGCACCACGCGCGTGCCGAGCATCTGGGCGGCGCGCGCGGTCCGCGTCAGCGCCTCGGCGACGAGCGCGTCGACGGCGCGCACGCCGGTGATGTCCAGCAGCGCGGTGTGGGCGCGCTGGCTGCTGATCCCGGCGAGCAGCGTCTCCATCACTTGCCCCACCCGCGCGCGGTCGAGCGTCCCGACGAGCGGCATGGCCAGGACGCCGTCGGCGAGCGGGATGAGCGGCGTCGAGAGCTCCCGGAGCGTCTCCCGCTGCGCGGCGATGACCTGCTCCTGCAGCGCGGCCCGCTCGGCCTCCGAGCGCCTCAGGTCGGTGTCCTCTCTCACGACGCCGCCGACGCCGACCAGCTCGCCAAGCGCGTTGCGAACCGGGAATTTGACCGTGGAGAAATAGTAATTCTGGCTGCCGTAGTCCAGCACCTCTTCGTACCGCAACGGCCGGCCGCTCGCGAGGACCTCCCGTTCCTTCGCCACGATCGCGTCGGCGACGCCGGGCGGCGTGGCGCCGAACTCATGCTCGTCCTTGCCGAGGAACTCGATGGCGTGCCGCCCGAGCGCGCGCGCATAATGGCGGTTGACGAACACGTACCGCCCCTCCGCGTCCTTGATGAACATGACGTTGGGCGAGTTGTCCACGAGCTGCAGGAGGAGCTGGTAGCGCTCGTGCGCCAGGCGCTCTCTCCGCCCCGGATCGTCGCCGTCATCCACGATGGCCGCGATCTCTCGGACGTCGCCTCGCTCGTCGCGCAGCACGGCGTAGGTCCAACGGCAGGTGATCGCGTTTCCCTCTCTCGTCCTGCCCGCGCTCGTCGCCGTGGCGAAGAGGCTCTCGCCACGATCGTGGTTGAACGCCTGCGCCGCCTGGGGCGACACCGGATCCGCGGCCACGAGGTCGGAGAGGCGGCGGCCGACGGCCTCGCCCTCGCTCCAGCCGAAGAGGCCCTCGGCGCCGTCGTTCCAGCGCGTCACGGTGCCATCCAGGCGCCAGTGGACGAGCGCCGGCACCTGCGTGGCGCCCCGCGCGAACGGCGCGTCGAGGTACGCCGCTGCCGCGCTCACCAGCCCTCTCTCGCGCGCGAGCTCACCGCGCAGCGTCGCCAGCTCCTTCTCCAGCTCTTCGACGCGCGCGCGCAGCGCCGCGCTCTCTGCCTTGGGGTCGTCGATGTGGCCATCGATGTGCGCGGACACCCCACCCCGCGCGGGGCTCCCGTCGAGCTCGCGATGCCCGCCCGCCGAGCTCTCTGCGCCCGAGCCGCGGTCTGCTCCGGATCTCCCGTGCGCGTGCGCGCGTCCGCTCGATCCCGACGTGCTCTCGCTCCTGTCGCGGCTCATCCTCGCCCCTCTGCGCGCTGCTCCAAAAGCGCGTCCGTAGTGTAACGGACTTGCAAGTCGACATCCCACCAAAAATCCGACCAGCCGCCACTCGCGGGCAGCGGGGGCGTCGGTCGATTGGCGTTGACACTGGTTATGTTAACGCTCACAATCGAACAGAGCGGTATCCTTTTGCTTCGCCTTGGGTGGGTCGTCGTGCGCCCGAGGCCCTCGTCCGAACGATCCTGGCCCCGACTCCGTACGTCCTGCGGTGCGCGGCGGATCGGCGCACCGCAGGTCGCCCGCGGTCGCGCCGCCTCCCGGGATCGCGCGATCCCTCGCGATTTCGCGCACGAGCGAGGTCACGAGCTCCGGTCGAGCTCGAAGTGCTCAGCGTCGATCGGCCGCCGGCCAGACGTTGCGGGTCCAATCGAAGCCGCGCTCGACGACGGACGAGACGATACCGTTTCTGGTCTCTGGTGGTTGCGCTGTCAGCCACGCTGAAAGAGCTGCTCATTCGTCAGAGCCTGTTGAGGAGACAATGATGACCCCACCGTCTTTTTCGATCACCGGCCGACCGCGCTGGAGGCGGGCGCTCGGCGCGGGGCTCTGCGCCGCGGCGCTCCTCCTCGCGGGGTGCACGGGCTCCCTGGGCGACGCGGATCAGGGCGACGGCGACTCGCCGGGCGGCGCGGCGGCGTCGCAGGTCGCCGAGCGCAGCATGTTCCCGCGGCTGAGCCACGCGCAGTGGGAGAACACGGCGCGCGATCTCCTGCGCCTCGACGACAGGCCCGGCCTCTCGGCGTCGTTCACCACCGATCCGCTCGGCGGCGTGTTCGACAACAACGAGGCCGCGCTCCTCGTGACGCCGGGCCTCTGGAGCGATTACCAGCGCGCCGCCGAGGAGCTCGCGGCGATGGTGACCGCTGACCCGGGCAAGCTCGCCCGGATCGTGCCCGCCGGCCTGCCGGACGAGCCGGAGGCGCGGGCGCAGGCGTTCGTCGAGCGGTTCGGCGAGCGGGCGTTCCGGCGCCCGCTCACGGCCGGCGAGCGGGACGCGTACCTCGCGCTGTTCCACCGCGGCGAGGAGCTCTTCGAGGGCGAGGAGCCGTTCGCCGCCGGCGCGCGCGCGGCGCTCGAGGCGTTTCTGCAGTCGCCCCATTTCGTCTACCGGGTCGAGGTCGGCGCCGGGCCGGCGAAGGGCGGGCTCATCCCGCTGAGCGGGCACGAGATCGCGACGAAGCTCGCGTACCTCTTCTGGAACACGATGCCCTCCGACGAGCTCCTCGCGGCGGCGAGGGCGGGCGAGCTCTCGACCCCCGAGGCCGTCCGCGCCTACGCCGAGCGCATGCTCGACGACCCGCGCGCCCGCGAGGTCGTCGGCGCGTTCCACCGACAGCTCTACGATTACGAGCACTATCACGACCTCAACAAGGACCAGGCGCTCTACCCCGAGTTCGTCCCCGGGATGGGGGACGACATGCAGCGCGAGGCGGAGCTGTTCGTGGAGCACATCGTCTTCGACAAGGAGGGTGGGCTCGCCGATCTGCTCACCTCGCGCACCGCGTTCGTGAACGACAACCTCGCGGCGGTCTACGGCGTCGAGGGCGAGTTCTCGGACAAATTCGAGCGGGTGGAGCTCGCCGAGGCGGAGCGCTCGGGGCTGCTCACGCGCCTCGGGTTCCTCGCGTCGAAGGCGACGGCGCGGCAGCCGGACTCGATCCACCGCGGCGTCTTCGTGAACCTCAGGATCCTCTGCGCCGCGCTGCCGCCGCCGCCGGACGACGCGACGGGGCTGCCGCCGGGCGAGCACGCGACGAACCGCGAGCGCGTCGAGGCGCACACGGGCAAGGGGACGTGCGGCGAGGCGTGCCACGGGACATGGATCAACCCGGCCGGGTTCGCCTTCGAGCATTACGACGCGATCGGCAAGTACCGCACGACCGACAACGGCGTGCCGGTCGACGCCGCGGACGCCTACCGGTTCGGCGGCGGCCTGAAGAGCTACGCGGACGCCATCGAGTTCAGCCGGATCCTCGCCGAGAGCGACGAGGCCCACGCGTGCTACGCGCGGCGCTGGATCGAGTTCGCGCAGGGCCGCAGCACGGGCGCGGAGGACCGGCAGTCCATCAAGGAGCTCGGCGAGGCGTCGCGGGGCGGCGCCTCGACCAAGGAGCTCATTCTCCAGATCGTCTCATCCCCTTCCTTCCTCGCTCGCGTTCCCGCGGAGGCGCGATGATCAGCCGACGACGTGTGCTTCGAGGCCTGTTTGGCGTGACGGTCGCGCTCCCGTTCCTGGAGACGTTCGCGCCCCGGCGCGCGGCGGCCGGCACGGGCGACGTGCCGCCCTTCGCGATCTTCATGCGCCAGGCGAACGGCGTGGCGCAGGCGGCCGGCGACGAGCCCGAGATGTTCTGGCCCAGCGAGACGGGCCCGCTGTCGAAGGCGTCCCTGGAGCGGGACAGCGACCGGGCGGTCAGCGAGCTCAAGGACTACGCGAGCCAGCTCATTTTGGTCCGCGGCGTGGATTTCGCGTTCAAGGCCAACGGGTGCGGCCACTCGGGCGGCGGCAACCAGTGCCTCACGGCCGCGCGCGTGTCGGATCAGCCGTCGGGCAACGAGTCGCTCGCGATGGGCGAGTCGATCGACAACCGCATCGCGACCGAGCTCAACCCGGCGGGCGTCGAGCCGCTGACGCTCTACGCGGGCAGGATGGGCGGCTACATCAACGAGGTGCTGTCGTACCGCGGGCCGAAGCAGCTCCGCGCCGCCGAGCGCAACCCGATCAACGCGTACAAGAAGCTCTTCGGGCTCGCCGACGTGGGCGCCGAGGCCCAGCAGGCGCTGACCGAGCGCCGCGCCAGCGTCAACGACCTGGTGCGCGGGGAGATGCGGGCGCTCATGGGCCGGAAGGACCTCAGCAAGAGCGATCGCGAGCGGCTGGAGCTCCACTTCGACAGCATCCGCGACCTCGAGGTCGCGCTCGCGTGCAATCTCCCGGCGGAGGCGGTCGCCGAGATGGAGGCGATCTCGCCGAACGTCGGCAGATCCGAGAACGTGGAGACGGTCACCCGCATGCAGATGGATATCATCGCGCTGGCGATGGCGTGCGGCGTGACGCGCGTGGCGACGCTCCAGGTGGGCGACGGCAACGACGGGACCGAGTACACGATCCATGGCGTCCGGCAGAAGAGCTACCACAAGATCTCCCACCGCATCGACAGCGACGGCACCTCGGGTCCGCCGATCGAGGGCGCGCAGGAGCTGCACCACCAGATCGACCGGATCCACGGGCGGCTCTTCAAGCACCTGCTCGACCGGCTCTCGTCCTACGAGCTCGGCTCGGGGACGCTCCTCGACCGCGGCGTGGCGGTGTGGCTCAACGACAATGCCGACAAGTTCCACGGGTACCGGAGGGTCCCGTACATCCTCGCCGGCGGCGCCGCGGGCTACCTGAAGACCGGCCAGTTCGTCGACGTCAAGATCACCAACAACAAGCTGCTCAACACGATCGGCGCGGCCGTCGGCTGCAAGAACGGCCAGGGCGGCCCGCTCGACGATTTCGGCGACGAGAGCCTCGAGGGCGGGCTCGTCGATCCGATCCTCGCCTGAGGAGCAGGAGATCCGCACGTCTCGGAGACGCCGCGCCCCGGCTGCAGGACCTGCCGCTCGCGGAGCCCGGCGACCTCTTCACGCAGTCTGAGCCGAGGGTTCGAGGCGTCGCTCGCCTCTCACCGATCGGCGCTCTAGAGCGATCTTCCCCCGTCTCATGCACATGCGTTACAGAGCGGCGGTCACCCGCACAGGAGACGGGCCCAGATCGGCGTTTTCGGCGCGGAAGCGCACTCCGGTGCGCTGAGCACCGAAAACGTCGAGGTGGGCCCGTATCCGCAGCGGGTGACCGACGCTCTAGCGGACCGCCCGCAGCAGGCCGAGGCGATACGGGAGCTGCGAGTATTCGCCGCCCGACCTCGGATCGCGGCCTTGATACAGGAACTGGAGATTGCAGGTGTCGATCGTCGCGGTCTCGTCGTTGCCGTCGCGGAGCAGCTCGCCGTGGCTGACGTCGTCGCTCCAGTCGGCCACGCCCGACGCGTAGGTGACGTTGTTCTGGCCTGCGAACGGCGCGTTCCAGGTGTGCGCGAGCGGGGTCCACGCGCCATCGAGGCGATCGGCGGTGAACGAGCGATAGAACCTGGCGCCCGTCGGGCCGATGGCCTCGATGAGCGTCAAGTACTTGTCCATGCCCTTGATCTTGTACGTGGAGCTCCCCTCGAACAGGTTGTTGCGATTCGAGTCCTGAAGGGCGACCGAGACCGGACCGAACCCGCTCGGGAAATTGCGCAGGGTGGTCTGGCTGCGGTACATCTTACCGTCGTCGCCGGTGAAGAAGAGGTAGCAGTTGGCGCTGTCGCAGATCGCCCAGTAGTCGATGGGCAGGCTGGGCATGCCGGCGGGCGTGGACGCGAAGAAGTTCTGGGGCCTGCTCCACGTCTCCGGGCGGCTCGGGTCGTCGGTCGTGGAGAACTGCGGCGGCTGCGACTGGTAGATGAGGTACCACTTGTTCTGAGGCTTGAAGAAGAAGATCTGCGGCGCGCACCGGTAGCCGCTGAACCCAGGCGTGCGATCCATATAGTAGTGCGACGCGGACGCGGCCTGGGGCCAATCGGTGAAGCTCAGGTGGGTCATCTGCCAGTTGCCAGCGGTGTTCGCCGTGGTGGCATAGATGTTGTAGCGATCGTTATGGAAGACGACCGTCGGGTCCTTGATGGACACGATATTGTGGTTGGCGTCCGACTTCGGGCTCACCAGGATGCCGCTCGACTGCCAGCGGAAGGAGGTGGGCAAGCCGCAGCCCCCGCCGTCAGAGCCCCCCGTCCCTCCGCCCGAATTCACGGGCACGACTCGGAATTGCTGGTTGGTCCCGCTGTTCGGCGCCCACTGGACGACGGCGGTGCCGTCCGCGGTGCCGCGGCCGTAGACGTCCAGCGACTTGCCGCTGTGGCGCGCGGTGAGACGCACGACGCCGTTGGCGACGTCCGTGAACGACCACTGCTGGTTCTCCCCGGTCCAGCAGGAGTATTGCTGGACGCGGGCGCCGTCGCTGGTCGCGGCTCCCGCGACGTCCACGCACCGGTTGCTGCCCACGTTGCGGATGCGATAGTAGCCGCCGCCCGCCGATTCCATGCGGAACTGTTGCCGCGCAGAGCCGTTGCAGGCGGCGATCTGCACGCCGGCGCCGTCAGCGGTGCTGCCTCCGGCCACCTCGACGCACTTTCCGCTCTGCACGCCGACGATCGTGTAGGTCGCAGCGGTGTCGATGGTGACGCTCTCGGCTGCGTCGCCGAAATCGAAGTCGGCGTCGTCGAGCTGCTCGGCGGGACCGCACGCGGTGGTGGCGGCGAACATCGTGGACAGCAAAGATAGTCGAAGTCCGATTCTCATCATCGTCTCCTGTACTCACCAGGGTATGAAGCTGCAAACAAGACACATAGGGCGCCCGGGATGGGCCGCGCGGGCTCGGGCTCACGGGCAGGCTCCGTCGAATCGGCGCCGTGAGGACGAGCCAGCGCGGCGATCTCCGGGCGCGCGGCTGTCGGGGACGCGCGCGGGGGATGCGCGCGTCGGCGCGGTCAGCGCCCCAGGTAGCCCATGAGCCAGGACATGGCGGGCCGCATCTGGCCGCCGCTGCTCATGAGCCCCGAGTTGGAGAGCCACGTCTGGCCGCTGACGTAGCCCCACAGCGTGATGCCCTTCACGCTCGGATGGTTGTAGAACATGGGGAACTGGCTCTGCATCACGCTGAGCTGCTGCGCGTCGTTCGCCAGGTCGATGTCGTACTCGGTGATGTAGACCGGTAGACCGGTGGCGGCGAGCCGGTCGAGGAAGGTCTTCACGGTGCTGGTCGGCATCGAGAACGCGGCGTGGGCCTGCGCTCCGATGCCGTCGATGGGCGCCCCTGCCGCTCGGATCCGGTTGACGATGTTGATGGTGTTCTGGTTGTCGCCGCTGTACTCGATGTTGTTGTAGTCGTTGAGCAGCAGCTTGGCGTTCGGGCAGTACTGCCGCGCCCACTTGAACGCTTGCACGATCCAGTCGTACCCGCTCGCTCCCGCGCCGCCGAGGGCGTTCATGTACACCGGCGTGGTGTGCGGGGGCGGCTCGTTCACGACGTCGATGATGGCGACGTCCGGGTAGCGCTGGCAGAACGCCCGGATCCACTCCTCCACCTCCGCGCGCTGCTCGCTCTGCGACAGACCGGCGAGCCAGCCCGGCTGCTGGGCACCCCAGATCAGGGTGTGGCCCTTGTACGGAATGTTGTTCAGGCGCGCGTAATCCCGGACCCGGTCCATGCCGGACCAGTTCATGACGTTCCGCTGGCCCTCGACGGATCCCCACTTGCCCTCGTTTTCGGGGGAGAGCTGGTTCCAGTATCGGGCCAGATCCGATCGCACCTGCCCGCCGGTCGTGATGTTGCCGACGAACTTGCCTCCACCGGTGCCGGTTCCCGTTCCGCCCGAGCTCACGGGCGTGAGTCGGAATTGCTGGTTCGTCCCGCCGTTCGACGCCCACTGGATCACGGCGGTGCCGTCCGCGGTGCCGCGGCCGTAGACGTCCAGGGACTTGCCGCTGTGGCGCGCCGTGAGGCGCACGGCGCCGCCGGTGACGTCCGCGAACGACCACTGCTGGTTCTCCCCGGTCCAGCAGGAGTATTGCTGGACGCGGGCGCCGTCGGTGGTCGAGGCGCTCGCGACGTCCATGCAGCGGTCGCTGCCCACGTTGCGGATGCGATAGTAGCCGCCGCTCGCCGACTCGATGCGGAACTGTTGCCGCGCAGACCCGTTGCAGGCGGCGATCTGCACGCCCGCGCCGTCAGCGGTGCTGCCCCCGGCCACCTCGACGCATTTTCCGCTCTGCACGCCGACGATCGTGTAGGTCGCCGCTGCATCGATGGTGACGCTCTCGGCTGCGTCGCCGAAGTCGAAGCCGTCTTCGTCGAGCTCCTCGGCGGGACCGCACGCGACGAGCGCGAGGGCGGCCAGCAGCGGCCATCGTTCGAATCGCATTCTCATAAGGTTCTCCTGTGCTTAAGCGGGTAAGGTTACAGCGTAAAACCGGCTGCTTCGATGCATGAGATCATCGATACAACGTCGCTCTTGAAGGCGGCCGGAAGCGAGCGCCGCGGCGCGCGGTGCGCCGCGCGGTGCGCCGCGGTGCGCCGCGGCGCGCGGTGCGCCGCGGCGCGAGGTCACGGCTGCGCCGCCTCGACGGATTGCACGTCGAGCTGGATGAACTGGCCGATGAACGGCTCGGGCGCCGGCGGCACGCCGTCCACGACCAGATGCTTGAAGTTGGCGATCATGGTACGATTCGGATCGTCGCCGAGGAAGGACACGGTGGCTCCGCCGCGGATCGGGATGGTCTTCGTGTGGTCGATGATGAACACGTCGTGCCCCACGGTGGGGTTGTCGTTGAGGTAGTAGACCTCGGGCGGGTCGGACACCGAGAAGCTGTACCTGTTGTACGTCGCGTTGTCGGGCGTGCCGCCGACGCGGAAGTGCATGCCGTCGGGCGTGCCGCCCCGATACGTCTCCGGCTCGACCACGCCCCGGAGCCGGACGGTCACCTGGTAGACCGTGTCGGGCGAGCCGCCGAACGTCCTCTTCTCGTCGACCCGCGTGGACGTCGCGCACTCGTCGCGGTTGCCGGGGTCCTGGTCGCAGGGGATCTCCCAGCGGAAGCCGTCGATGCTGGCGGCCGCCGCGAGCAGGTCTTCGCCGCCGCTGCCGCCGGCTCCCCCGCTGCCGCCAGCGCCGCCGTCGCCGCCGTCGCCGCCGGCCCCGCCGCTGCCGACGGAGCTCGCGCTGGTCGAGGCGGTCGTGCTGGCGCTCGTCGCGGCGCCTCCGCCTGCCCCCCCGACGCCGGTCGAGCTGGAGCTTGCGCTAGCCTGGTCGCCCGAGGGCGGGTCGGCGTCGGAGCCACAGGCGACGAGGAGCATGAATGCAGGGACCACGAGTGGAAAAATTCTCATTTTGCACCAGTCCGGCGAGCGCGCCGGTATTGAACGTGGGAATGCCAAACGTCGTCTCGTCGACATCGCGTCTCGTTCGAATGGCCATGCCATGGTCGTGCGCGGCCCGGCGCAGCGCCGCGAGCCGCCTCATGACCGTCTCGACGGGTCTCTCAGGTCGTGATCCCCCTGCGGTCGTCGACGCAGGTCAGCTCGGTGGATGTGCGGGGCGTCGAGCAGATGCTCGCGAACCGACGCGCGCGCCGGTCGTCGTGGAGCCCCCGCGCCCGGCGCTGCTGACCCGCGACCGCGACGTCCGCGAGCTCAACGTGGCTCGCGCCCGTGGCGACCGAGCGTGCTGAACCGGCGCCGAGATCGATCGGCTGACGAAGCTCTCGGCGCGTATGACCACCCCTCCGGAGCGAAGCAAGAGATACGAATGGGTCGTCATGTTAACGCTAACAGAAGCGATGTCAATCCAGATCGACCACCCTGCATCTTCCTCGCAACTGAAGCGAGAAAGGCTGACAGGGCTCCTCCGGAGCGCCGCGTCAAGAAGCGCGGGCGCTGGCTTCATCCATGTCATCCATGTCATCCATGCTGCCGCACTCGACAGTACGCCTGGATTTCTCCGTAGCTGAGGCCGCGAACGACACCGATCGAGGGCGGTAGGTCACACGAGCGCGGGCCTCGCCTGATGTCCCGCGGCGCCCCGCGCCCGCCCCTCTCCACGCCGCGGGCCGGAGGAGCCCCGCCAGCCTCGGCCTTCCCCGGGCCGGAGCATCACCCGCGGCCCGGTCGATCTGTGTTGACTCCGGCCATGTTAGCGTTCACATTGGCCAGGAGAAGTATCCTTCTGCTTCCCCAGGGATGGGTCGTCCGCGCCCGGGGCCCTCGTCATCCGATCGATCTCGGCACCGACTCCGTTCGCGCGGTGGTGTCGGACGCGAGCGCTGGCGAGCTCTTGATGGGCTGCCGCCGCGCCGTCCGGAGATGCTCCAGCCGAGCCGCCTACGACATCGACGATACCTGACGAAGCTTCAGGAGACCAGCAAGGATCCGAGAATGGCAACGAACACGACGCTCATCCGACGTAAGGCCCTCACGGCGGCATCGATACTTTGCGGCGTGGCTGCATTCCCGTCCGTCTCGCTGGCGGACAACCCCATCGTTCAGACCATCTATACCCCCGATCCTGCGCCCATGGTCCACGGTGACACGGTGTACCTCTACACCGGGCATGACGAGGACAGCGCCACGGACTGGTTCGGGATGAACGAATGGAGGGTGTACTCCTCCAAGGACATGGTGAACTGGACGGACCACGGCTCGCCGCTGAAATACAGCGATTTCAGCTGGGCGAAGGGGGACGCGTGGGCAGGCCAGGCCGTCCACAGGAACGGGAAGTTCTACTACTACGTGCCTGTGACGAGCCGCTCGCTCAACAGGATGACCATCGGCGTGGCCGTGTCGGACAGCCCTACCGGTCCGTTCAAGGACGCCCTGGGGAAGCCGCTCGTCGCGGCCGACTGCGGCGACATCGATCCGACGGTGCTCATCGACGACGACGGCCAGGCCTACCTGTACTGGGGGAACCCGAGCTCGTGCTACGTCAAGCTGAACGAAGACATGATCTCCTACCAGGGAGGCGTCGTGCACGTGCCCATGACGGCGGCGAGCTTCGGGCAGCGCACCGGGGAAAATGATGGTCGTCATACGACCAAGTACGAAGAAGGTCCCTGGCTCTACAAGCGCGACGGGCTGTACTACCTCGTGTATGCGGCTGGCCCCATCCCTGAATACATCGCCTACTCCACGAGCAGCAGCCCCACCGGCCCGTGGACGTACCGCGGGGTCATCATGCCCACGGAGGGCAGCAGCTTCACCAATCACGCGGGCGTCATCGATTTCAAGGGGAACTCCTACTTCTTCTATCACAACGGCGCCCTGCCGGGCGGCGGAGGCTTTCACCGCTCGGCGGCCGTCGAGAAGTTCACGTTCAACCCCGACGGTACAATCCCGACGATCAGGATGACGAAGGAGGGCCCGCCTGGCGTCGGCAACCTGAATCCGTATGTCATGACGGAGGCTGAGACCATCGCCTGGGAATCCGGTGTCGAGACCGAGAGATGCAGCGAGGGCGGCGTGAACGTCACCTCGATCGACAACGGGGACTACATCAAGGTGAAGGGCGTCGATTTCGGCTCCGGCGCGGTGTCCTTCGACGCGAGGGTGGCCTCGGCGACGGGCGGCGGCAGCATCGAGCTGCGCCTCGACAGCCCGACCGGCACGCTGGTCGGAACCTGCATGGTTCAGGGTACCGGCGGCGCCCAGACCTGGGTGACCACGTCGTGCGCGGTCGACGGCGCGACAGGGATCCACGATCTGTACCTGAAGTTCACCGGCGGGAACGGTCCCCTGTTCAATTTCAACTGGTGGAAATTCACGCCGCTCGACGCCCCGGATCCGGAGCCGACCGGCGGCGGGGGCGGCGGGGGCGGCGGGGGCGGCGGGGGCGCCCCGAGCACAGGTGAAGGGGGAGCCACGGGCAGCGGCGGCTCGGGCGAGGGTGGGAGCGTCAGCAGCGCAGCGACCACCAGCACCGGAGCGACGGCGGGCAGCGGCGCGGGGGGCGCTGGCGCCGCCCCCGCTGATGGCGGTAGCCACGACGAGGCCGGGTGCGCGTTCCGGGTCAGCTCGGGGTCCAGCTCCCCCGCGGGGGCGCTCGCCGCGCTCATCGCGCTGGGCGCGGTCGCCGCGCGGCGGCGCCGTGCGCGAGGCGCTGGGCGGCGCGGGGCCGCGGGTCGACGCTCCTCGGAGACCGCGTGAACTCGAGCTGCGCGCGCGATATCACCTGGAAACCGCGAGCGCGTCGGGGGAACTCCGGCTCTGCCATTCAGCGTGCGTGGCATGGAGGAATGCGATGATTCTGGTTGGAATGCAGTATTCGCGGTGTGGATCCGCGGCGATCGGCGACCTCTTGCCGTGAGGCGACGGCGCGCGCTCGCCTCCCTGCGAGGCGAGCGCCGCGCGCCGCGCCGCCCCTCCGACATCGTAGCTCGCGCGGGCGCGGAGGCCCCGGCGCGCGAATCGGTGCTGCTCCAGGAGGAGCACAGCCTGACGCGTCGCGCTGGGTGCCTCCACGCGCCGCGCACGCCGGATATCTGCTGTATTAACGTAAACTTGGCGTCCTATCCAAACGCCCCGATCGCGACAAATTGGTTTGACTCATGAGCGTGCGTGGTTGAAACTAAGCATGTCCGGAAGTGAGCAGGGCGCTCGGCGAGCACCGAGCGCTCGCCCCCGGAGGATCCTCGCCCGGCGGCGAGGTGGGACTTCGCTGCGCAACACGACGGTTCGTCGTTGCGCCGTTTCGCATCCCAGGATGTGAAGGTTGGGGGCTTCGGGATGGCGTCGTGTCGAAGGCGGCTCGTCTTCTGCATCGGTGCAGTCCACCTGGCCCCGTTTCGTAGGCTGATCTCGAGCAACGGGCGCTCGCGCCGCGGGATAGATTGGGAGGCTTGTTCATGCATCGACCTCGGGTTTGGGATCGGAAAGAGCGCGCGGCGCCCCCCGCTTCGGGGGAGGGGCAGGTCGCCCGGGAGCGCTCGCCTCGGAGCGCCGCGCGGCGCCGCTCGGCGTGGCTCGCCGCGTGCGCCTCGGCCCTCGTGGCGGCGGCGTGTACGGGCACCCTCGGGGACAACTCCGGCGAACAAGAACCAGGTGGCAGCAGCGGGCGACCCGACGACGGGCGCCCGGACGCGGAGGCGCAGTGCGCGCCGCGGCTCGGGCGCCGCGTCGTGCTGCTCACCGATCTTCAGTTCACGAACTCCGTGCGCACCGTGCTCGGGGACACCGCCGTGCGGGCCGATCTGGCGCCCGACGACAAGACCAAGCCGTTCATGAAGAAGGGGCTGGTCGCCGGCACATCGCTGGTGCGCGGGCGGCTCGACAGCGCCGCTTACGCCGCGGAGACCCTCAAGGGGCGCTTCCAGGAGGTGACGGGCTGCGCGCAGAACGGGGATGACGCGTGC
The DNA here is from genome assembly GCF_000418325.1 of Sorangium cellulosum So0157-2. Taxonomy (GTDB): domain Bacteria; phylum Myxococcota_A; class Polyangia; order Polyangiales; family Polyangiaceae; genus Sorangium; species Sorangium cellulosum_D. The sequence continues at coordinate 3,290,800 of NC_021658.1, read as the reverse complement.
GCCCGCGGCTTCTTGACCGGGTTCGCGGCGCAGGCGTTCCGGAGGCCGATCGGCGAGGCCGAGCTCGCGGACCTGATGGAGGTGTTCGCGCTCGGGAAGGAAGAGAGCTACGAGCGCGGCGTGATGCTCGCCGTCGAGGCCGTCCTCGCGTCGCCCTCCTTCTCCTACCGGACGGAGCTCGGCGAGAAGGGCAGCGACGGCGTCGTGCGGCTGACGCCGCACGAGCTCGCCAGCGAGCTCTCGTTCTTCCTCACGGACAGCCAGCCGGACGCGGAGCTGATGGCCGCCGCCGACTCCGGGGCCCTCCGCGACCCGAAGGAGATCGCCCGGCAGACCGAGCGGCTGCTCGCGCTGCCGGAGACGCGGCGCAGCCTGAGCACGACGCTGCTCGCGGCGTGGGGGCTCAGCAACCTGTTCGGCACGATCAAGGATCCTGGGATGTTCCCCGAATACGGTCCCGGGCTCCAGGCGGCCATGTTCCACGAGACCGAGCTGTTCGTGGACGAGACCCTCTGGGAGCGCGGCGCGGACGTCACCGAGCTGCTCACGTCGCGCGAGACGTTCGTCAACGAGCCGCTCGCCAAGGTGTACGGCGTGGAGCACACGGGCGCGGCGGAGGAGTTCTCGCGGGTCACCCTGCCCGAAGGCCAGCGCGCCGGCCTGCTCACGCAGGCGAGCGTCCTCGCGACGCTCTCGCGCACGGACAACACGAGCGTGGTCGCGCGGGGGCTGTTCGTCCGCGGCGCGCTGCTCTGCCTGCCGAAGCTCGCGTCGCCGCCGGAGGAGCTCGCGCAGGCGGTGGCCGACCTGCTCAAGGCCGACATGACCGAGCGCGAGCGCGCCGAGGCGCGCGCGATGAACAGCACCTGCGGCGTGTGCCACCGGGGGATCGACCCGTTCGGCCTGACGCTCGAGAACTACGATCCGCTGGGCCGCTATCGAGACACGCTCGATGGAGAGCCCATCGACTCGAACATCGAGATGAACGGGCTCCTCGGGCTGTACGAGAGCTACCCGAACGCGGTCGAGTTCATCGGTGTGATGGCGCAAAGGGAGGAGTTCGCCGCGTGCCTGACGCGGCACCTCGTCACCTACAGCACCGACGATGAAGAGCTCAGGCCGGACGACTGCCAGGTCGAGGGCGTGATCAACGCGCTGCCGGTGGGCGAGCGCACCCTGCCGGCCATCGTGAAGGCCGTCGCGACGTCGCGCGCGCTCGCCGAGCGCACGGAGGAGGAGTGACCATGAACCGCCACCTGCCCTATGTCTCGTCCCGCCGCCGCTTCCTCCAGGGCGTCGGCGCCGCCGCGGGGATGTTCGCGATCCTCCGCGGCCTCGAGCGGACCGCGGAGGGCGCGCCGAGCCCGAAGCGGTTCCTCATCGTCCAGCGGCCCGTGGGCACCGTCTACGAGAACTGGTGGCCGCAAGGGAACGGGACCAACTTCACGCTGTCCCGCATCCTGAAGCCGTTCGAGCCGGTGAAGGACAAGATGGTGGTGTTCCGCGACCTGAAGCTGCCGTCCGAGGGGTCGGTCGGCGGCGGCCACGAGCGCGGGACCGTCCTGATGGCGACCGGTACGCGGACCAAGCAGCTCTACCCCGGCAACGGCGGGGACGACCCGATGTCCGAGGCGGCGAGCGTCGACCAGCTGATCCAGAAGCAGTCGGCCGATCTGCAGGGGACGGCGATCGCGTCGCTCCAGCTCTCGTGCGACAAGCGCGCGGACACGCCGGAGGTGTCGACGCGCCACATGTCGTACTCCGGCCCGCGGGCCCCGATGACGCCGTACTACCAGCCGTTCGATGCCTACCAGCGGGTGTTCGGCTCGCTGATGCCCGGCGGGACGACGAACGACAACCTCGAGGCGCTCGCCAGGGCGCGCCGGCAGAAGAAGAGCGTGCTCGACTTCGCGACGCGGGACCTCGGCCGGCTCCACGAGCTCGCGCCGAGCGCGCAGCGCGAGCTCCTGGACGCGCACCTGGAGGCGATCCGCGAGGTGGAGAAGGAGTTCGACGCCGACCCGACCAACCCCGCGTTCTGCGGCATGGAGCAGCCGCCGGAGATCGTCAGCGTCAGCGAGTACATCGACCCTTACAACTCGTCGCACGTCGTGAGAGAGCGCGACGACGAGAAGCACGCGCGCATCGGCGCCCTGCACTTCGCCGTGGTCAAGGCGGCCTTCCGGTGCGACCTGACGCGCGTGGTGACCTTCCAGTGGGCCCCGGGGACCAACCACGTGAGCTTCGGCGACCTGTGGCCGCCGGACTCGAAGATCTTCAAGGTCCACCACACGACGAGCCACGATCCCGACACGCGGGACACGCTGGAGTTCCTCACGCGCGTGGAGGAGTTCTATGCCAACAAGATGGTGGGGTTCCTGCAGGAGCTCGCGGCCGCAAAGGACGTGAACGGCGGATCGCTGCTGGACAACACCCTCGTCCCTTACATCACCGAGGTCGGGACCCGACATCACAACTGGGACAAGATGGCCTGGCTGCTCTTCGGCGGCGCGGGCACCAAGCTGCTCGGCGGGCGCGTGTGGGACAACGGCGGCCGCGGCCTCCGGTCGACCAACGACTACTGGATGGCGTGCGCGGGCGCGTTCGGCCTCCCGAACTTCGTCATCGGGGACTCCGACCTCCACACGACGGCGATCTCGGGGCTGTTCGCGTAGGCGCGAGCGTTCGGGGCGAGCTCTCCCCCTCCCCAACCACGCCTCGCGCCGATCACGGGCGCACCGCGAGGTACACCGTGCTCCAGAGCTGCACCGCGTTCGACTCGTCGTGGTGCGCCCGCTCGGCGCCGAACGGGACCAGCCGGTAACGGCCGCCCTCGACGGCCCAGCTCCAGAGCTCCCGGGTGCTCGCCTCCCGCGAGGCCTGGATCACCTCCCACAGCGCGCGCCGCGCGCGCTCCAGCGCGTCGCGCGCGGGGGCTGGCAGGTCGCCGCGCGCGAGCTGCCGGTCGAGGCCCGCGGCCAGCATCGCCTGCTGCCACGACCAGGTGACCGTGCCGTGGTAGTGGCCTCGCGTGAACAGCGCCCAGAGCGCCGGATCCGGCGCGAGCGCGGGGTTCGCGACGAGGACGCCGACCGGCGTCCGCAGGCCCGCCGGGAAGGGGCGGAGCAGGCGGCCGGCGATCTCCTCGAGGGCGCCGGGCGGCGGGTCGGTGAACAGGAGGACGAAGCTGTCGTCGGAGTGCATGATGGGAAGGGGCCTGCCCTCCCGGTCGAGCGCGATCGCCGGAAACGAGAGCGGCCCCGAGAGCGACGCGAGCGCCGGCGCCGCGTCCAGGCCCAGCGACGCCGCATAGGCGGCGACGCGCCGCCGCGCCTCCGCCTCCGGCAGCTCCACCCGGAAGAACACGCCGGCGTCCCGCCACGCGCGCGCGAGCCGCTCCGCCCGGCCGGCGCCCTCCGCGTCCGCGCCGAGCAGCGGGCTCGCGAGCAGCCGCGCCGACGCGCGGAGCGCGGCCGGGACGAGGGCGGCGTTCACGTTGTACGGGATGCGGCCGAACGCGAGGCCCTCCGCGCTGTCGCGCCACTCGCCGACGGACTCCCCCTCCTTGAGCGAGACGAGCGCCCTCGGATCCCCCGTCTCGGCGAACGGGGCGGCGAGGCGGAGCACGAGCGACACGTTCCGCGCGAGCGCCTGCGCGTACGTGTCGCCCGCCGGCGTCCGGCGCGAGAGGAACGCCGCCGCGCGCTCCCGGCCCGCCGCGCTGCCGAGGAGGTACTCGGCGCAGAGCGGCGCGAGGAGGAAGTCGTCGTCGACCATCTTGTAATCGTAGACGGGCTCGCGCAGCGCCCCGGCGCGGCCGGCGGCGAGGTGCAGGAGCGCCGCGTACTCGCCGATCGCCTCCTCGTGCGCGACCTCCCCGGACGGGCTCAGCCGATCGAGGACCGAGCCGATGCCCGCCTCGATCGCGGCCGGCTCCAGCACCGGCAGGAGCATCCTCACCGCGAGCAGCGTGTCCCGGCCGAAGTACGTGAGGAAGCGCCAGGACCCGGCCAGGAGCTTCTCCCGGTACGCGAGGAAGGCGAGCGCCTGCCGGTGGCGCGGGTCGTCGGCGGCGCGCTCGGTGACGAGCTCGCCGAGCGGCACCGGCGTGAGCGGCGGCTCGTCCGAGAGCGCCGTCACCCGGACCCGCAGGCCGCTCGGGCCCGCCGTGAGCTCGATCCGCCCGTCCGGCCCCAGCGCGGCCGTCGTGCCGCCCTCCGGCTCGACGAGCAGCTCGAGGTGGTGCTCGCCGTCCCGCGTGGTGCGCCGCGCGGCGACCCACGCGCCGCCCGCCTCGACGTCGCCGCGCAACCAGGCCGGGAGCGGCGCGTCGCGGCCCACGTCGCGCACCGTGCGGATGCTCCCGAGGATGAGCCGATGGACGCGCAGCGCCGGGGCCGCGCTCGCGAGCAGCGCCGAGACGCCGCGCATGCCGCCGGGCCGCTCGACGCCGGAGAGGCCCCCCTCCACCGAGAGCTCGACCGGCGCCGGGAGCGCGTCGAACCACACGGCGATTCCCATGTCGCCCGCCGGAAAAGCGACGATGAGGCGCGGCGACACGCCGGACGTCGTCAGGACATGAGCGGCGATATGACCATGACGGAAGAAGTGATTACGAATCCGGCCTTCCTGGATCTCGAAGGCCAGGAGCTCAGGAGCGGGCGCCGCCGGGGGCGCCTCGACGTGCGGCGCGCCGGAGGCGCAGGAGGCGGCAAGAAGCGTTGACAAGGTGGTTCTCCTCATGAATCGCCCGGTATTCGTGGGCCGCGTGGGCACCGCGAGACGCTAGCTAGCCAGGGCGCGCCTGCCAAGGACTAAGGATCTTCCTGCGGCCGCTAGCTTACGTCACCGACACGCTGGCCGTTGTTCACGTGTTTTCATTGAATTATCACGGATTCAGCAGAACGCTCACGACAGCCTCGTCAGGTGACCTCTGCGCGCCCGCATCCGAAAGGGAGGCGACGAGAAAGAAAGGGTTCACACCTTTGTTGCCCTGTGATAACCCATCCGAGACCTCGGTTGTCGATAGTGGGTTCGCAGCAGGCGAGTCGCCTGCCAACCACCATGAGGAAAGGGGGTTCGAGATGGACGAGAGCATCTCCGGCCAGATCGCGGCCGGCAGCAACGTTTCCGATCACGCGCAGCTCAGCAATCCGCGAGAGGGGCTGATCTATACATGGGTGGACGGCAGCCTCGGCGTGGCCGATGAGGTCGTGCGCGCGGGGTTCGGCTTGCTCGACGACGTGCGCGTCGAGACGCAGGAGCGGCTCGGCGCCACGCTCGATCTGATCGAGGGTATCCAGCGCAGCGTGCTCCGGGTGGCGCGCAAGGCGCTCGTCCGGACGGACGCGATCAGCGCGCGCGCCCTCACGAGCGGCCAGCACGGCTGGTATGCGCTGCTCGGCACGCTGCGCCGCACGTCGCAGGGCGCGACGGCGCTCGCCTCGGAGACGGCCGTCTCCATCGTGGGCGAACGCAAGGCGACGCAGCAGCTCATCATCCAGCAGTCGTCGTGAGCTGCGCGCTCACGAACTGCCGCTCGACCAGCCGGCGATAGAGGCCGTCCTCGGCGATGAGCGCCGCGTGCGCGCCGCTCTGCACGATCGTACCCCCATCCATCACCAGCACGCGGTCGGCGCCCATCACCGTCGAGAGGCGGTGGGCGATGATCAACGTCGTCCGCCCCTTCATCAGCGCGTCGAGCGCCCCCTTCACGAGGTGCTCGCTCTCCGCGTCGAGCGCGCTCGTCGCCTCGTCGAGCACGAGCAGCCGTGGGTCCTTGAGCATCGCGCGCGCGATCGCCACGCGCTGCTTCTGGCCGCCGGACAGCTGCACCCCGCGCTCGCCCACGAGCGTGCGGTACCCCGCCGGGAACCGCTGGATGAACCCGTGCGCGTTCGCCGCGCGCGCCGCCGCCTCGACCTCCGCGTCCGAGGCGTCCTCCCGCCCATAACGGATGTTGTCGGCCACGCTCGCGGCGAAGAGGAGCGGCTCCTGCGCGACGATCCCGACCTGCCGGCGGAGCCAGGTCGGCGAGAGCTCGCGCAGATCGCGCCCGTCGAGGAGAATGCGGCCCTCGTCGGGGTCGTAGAGCCGCAGGAGCAGCGAGGCGATCGTGGATTTGCCCGCGCCGGACGGCCCGACCAGGGCGATGACCTCGCCGGGGCGAACGGCGATGTCGATGCCCTTGAGCACGGGCACGTCCTTGCGGGTCGGGTAGCTGAACCGCACGCGCTCTAGCTCGAGGCGCCCCTCGACGGCGCTCGGCTGGGCGCCGCCCGCGTCCGCCATGGCCGGCTCGCGGTCGAGGAGGTCGAAGATGCGCTCGGCGGCGCCGGTGGCCTTCATGAAGTCGGCCCAGAGGTCGCTGAGGCCGCCGAGGGCGAAGGCGACGACGATCGTGTAGACAAGGAACGAGGTGAGCCCGCCGAGCGTCATGCGGCCCTCGACGACGAGGTGGCCGCCGTACCAGAGGACGAGCGCGGCGGCGCTGTAGCCGGCGAACGTGACGACGCCCATGAAGCTCGCCGAGGCGCGGATGCGCTTTCGGGCGAGGTCGAACGACTCGGCGACCCGGCCGGAATAGCGCGCCGCCTCGTGGTGCTCGGCGGCGAAGGCCCGGACGGTGCGGATGCCCGAGAGCGCCTCCTCGGCGACCTCGCTGGCGCGCGCGAGCGCGTCCTGCACGCTGCGGGAGAGCCGGCGGACGCGGCGGCCGTAGGCCACCGAGCCGAGCGCCACGACGGGGACCACGGCGAGCATCAGGAGGGTGAGCCGCGGGGAGGTGTAGAAGAGGAACGCGACGCCGCCGATCACGGACGCGGCGTAGCGCAGCGCCATCGACACGTTCACGCTGACGGCGCTCTGGAGGACCGTGGTGTCGGAGGCGAGGCGGTTCGTCAGCTCGCCGGTCCTGTGATCGTCGAAGAACGCCACCTCCTGCCGGAGGAGGTGCTCGAAGAGCTGCGCCCGGAGCCGGGCCACGACGCGCTCGCCGGCGGTCGAGAAGAGGACGTACCGCAGCGCGACGGCGGCGGCCTGCACCACGATGAGGAGCGCGAGCCAGAGCGCGGCGTCGTCGATCGCCTCGACGCCGCTGCCCGGGCCGAGCGCGTCGTCGATGATCTTCCGGATCGCCTGGGGGAGCAGGAGGCTGATGCCGCTGCCGACGCCGAGGAAGAGGGTGCCGAGCGCGAGCTTGCCGAGCTCGGGGCGGGCGAGGCGGAGGAGCCGCCGGAGGTGCGCTCGGCCGGGGCGCCGGCCGTTGTCTGGGCTCTGCATGGGGGGCGCGAGCGTAGCAGGCGGCGCGGGGGCGGCCGCGCCGCGGGCCGGGCGGCGCCGCGGGCCGGCGCGCGGCCCGCCGATCAGCGCCGGTCGGCCCCGCGCCCGGACCGCCGCCGCCGCCGGTAGAGCGCGACGGCCAGCGCGAGCGCCGCGGCGCCGAGGCCGAGGACGGCGAGGAGCAGCCCCGTCGCGCCCCAGCGGCGCAGCGGCCCCGGCGCGGCCTGCCCCGGGCCCTCCGCCGGCGGCTCGTCGCCCGCGCCCTTCGGCCGCGCGAGCGGGACGAGCGCGCGCCGCGCGGCCGCCGCCTCGGAGAGCGCGCGGCGGACGCCGGCGGGGTCGAGCGAGGCGCCCGCCGGGATCAGGGCGCGCAGCGCGGCCCTGCCCTCGAAGAACGCGGCGCCCTCGCTGCTCCACGCGGTGGGCGAGGCGTCGAGCGTCTCGTCGAGCGCGGCCGGGATCACGCCCTTCACGATCGCGTCCGCGGCGCCGGGCGACGCCGACCTGGCCAGCGCGATGTAGCCGGCGTCCTGGATGCCGCGGCGCAGGCTCTTCAGGCGCATCGAGGGGAGCACGCCGGCGAAGCCGACGGAGCGGGCGGCGAACCGCCCGCGCTGCGTCCCGGGGTAGAGCAGCATGCCGTCGCCGAGGCAGGCGTCGCCGTCCCGGTTGTGGAAGTTCTCGGCGACCGTGAACGGGTCGACGGGCCCCTTCCCGCCGCGGTTGCCGTCGTGCCAGAACGCCGTCTCCCAGAGGAACCAGCGGCCCACCTCGTGGGTCGCCGCGATCCACCCGTCGGCCATGAGCCCGGTGAGCGGCGCGTCGATCATGAAGGTGCCGGTCCGCGGCAGCGCGCCGTTGTACACCCAGAGCCGCTTGCCGGCCTCGCGCGCGGCCCGCGCCCACGCGGAGTCGAACCGGTTGGCCGGCGTGAGCACGAGGTCGACGTCCTGCTGCAGCGGGTGCACCTCGCCGCACGAGTGCCCCACGAGGATGCGCGACGACAGGCGCGAGCCGCGGACGAGCCGGCGCCACCCGGGCCCGCGGGGGCTCTCGCACTGCTCGTCGATCGCGTAGAGCATCACGTCGTCCACCGCCGGCGGGAGGCTGTCGGCGACGGCCTCGACGCGGCGGAGCGTCTCCTCCTTCGGATCGCCGAAGCCGCCGTAGGCGCCGAGCGCCACCGCGGCGGGCGGGACGCCCTGGCCCGGCCCGCGGTAGCCGCGCTCCTTCGTGTAGAGCGAGCCGTCGATGGCCGGCCGGAGCCGCTCGACCTCGGCGGGGCTCCGGACCGACGCGAAGCCGTCGACGTGGTGCTCGTGGAGCAGCTGCCAGAGCTGCTGCTCGACGGCGGGTCCGTCGCCGATCCGCTCGGCGACGCGGTCGATCTCGTAGAAGGCGATGAAGTCGACCGGGCCGTACGGCAGCGTCGCCGGCGCGACGTCGAGCCTCAGATCGAGCGACGCGAGCTCGCCGTGCGAGGCCGAGCGGACCACCACCTTGCCCTCGTGGAGGCCGGGGGCGGCGCCCTCCGGGACGTGGAGGTCGACCCAGACCGCCCGGGTCTCGCGGGCGCCCACCTCGAGCGGGTACGGCGCCCAGGGCGGCGCGAGCTCGACCGGGATCAGCGCGTCGGGGAGGAACCCGAGGTGCCGGTCGTCCGGCGGGCGCGCCGCCGGGCTCCACCCGAGCGACTCGAGGGGTCGCTGGTCGTTGCGCGAGCGCTGCCGGATCTCGACGTAGTGCTCGACGAAGCGGGCGATCGAGATCGCGTCCGCGGGCGCGCCGCCCGGGGCCTGCGGCTGCGCCGCGGCCGGCTCCCTGGCCGGCGCGCCCGCGGCGGCCGCGGGGGCGAGCCCGGAGAGCTCGACCGTGACGCCGCGCACGGGCTCGGCGCCCGCCTCGACGATCACCTGGAAGGCGACGACCTCCGCGCGGAGCGCGCCGAGCCGGATCGGCGCGCCGGGCCGGAAGAGCGCGTTGCCTTCGCCGCGCGAGAGCGGCAGGCCGACGTCCTCGCGCCGGACGCGCGTGCCGTCGTCGGCCGCCCAGACGAGCGCGCGCTCCGGCGGCGCCTCGCCGGCGGCGGCGCTCGCGGGCATCGCGCACGGCGACAGCGCGGAGAGCAACGCGGCGGGAAAGAACGTGGGGGATCGCGGCATGGCGCTCGGCTTTCCAGGGAGGAGCGGCCGACGGGATCGGCGGCAGCGCCATGCTAGGGGCTCCGGGCCGCGGTTGACAGCGCGGCCGGGCTCGGGCCATGTCGCGGCGTGGATCTGACGCGAGCCGCACTCCTCGCCGGCGGCGCCGCCGTGGCCGGCGTCATCAACGCGGTCGCCGGCGGCGGCACGCTCGTGTCGTTCCCCGCGGCGATCGCCGCGGGGCTCGCGCCGCTGCCCGCGAACGCGACGAACGCCGTGGCGCTCACGCCCGCGTCGCTCGCGTCGGCGTGGGCGTACCGCCGCGAGCTCGCCCGGGACTACCGGGTCCTCGGCGTCCTCTTCCTGCCGTCGCTGCTCGGCGGCGTCGCGGGCTCGGCGCTGCTGCTCGTGACGCCGCAGCGCGTGTTCGACGCGGCGGTGCCCGGGCTCGTGCTCGTCGCGACGCTGCTCCTGCTCTGGCAGAACCTGCGCCCGGCGAGGCCCTCGGCGTCGGCGAAGCCCTCGCAGAAGGACGGCGCGGCGGAGGAGTTCGCCCTGCCCTCGCGGCCGTGGCTCGTGTTCCTGCTCCAGTTCCTCGTGAGCGTGTACGGCGGCTACTTCGGCGCGGGCATCGGCATCATGATGCTGGCGCTGCTCTCGTCGTTCGGCGGCAACGTGGACATCCACCGGCTGAACGCGATCAAGACCGTGCTCGCGAGCCTGATCAACGGGGTGGCCGCGCTCGCGTTCCTGTTCGCGGGCGCGGTCGATCCGGTCGCCACGCCGATCATGATGGCGGCGGCGGTGGTCGGCTCGCTCGCCGGCGCCGTGGTCGCCCGGCGCATCGCGCCGAGCAAGGTGCGGTGGTTCGTGGTCGCGCTCGGGCTCGTGCTCACGGCCAAGCTCGGGTGGGACCGGTTCGGCCCGCCGGCCCGGCTCGCCCGCCCGGAGCCCCCTGCTCAGACCGTCGAGCGCGGCGTGACGGCGGCGCGGGCCGGCCTCGCGCCGACGAGCATCGGGTAGAGCGCCCCCGCGAGCGCGCCGCCGGCCAGCGGGGCGAGCCAGAAGAGCCAGAGCTGCGACAGCGCCCACCCGCCGACGAAGAGGGCAGGGCCGGTCGAGCGCGCCGGGTTCACCGAGACGTTCGTGACCGGGATGCCGATCAGGTGAACGAGCGTGAGCGCGAAGCCGATGGCGATGGGTGCGAACCCGATCGGGGCGCGGAGATCGGTGGCGCCGAGGACCACCACCACGAAGCCGAAGGTGAGCACGATCTCGGCCACGAGGCTCGCGACGAGCGAGTAGCCGCCGGGCGAGTGCGCGCCGTAGCCGTTCGAGGCGAAGCCGTCGCTCACGGCGAACCCGGCGGAGCCGCTGGCGATGACGTAGACGATCCCTGCGGCGACGATGGCGCCGGCGACCTGGGCGAGGATGTACGGCAGGATGTCTCGCGCCGGGAAGCGCCCGCCGACCATCATCCCGAGCGTGACGGCGGGGTTGAAGTGAGCGCCCGAGATGTGGCCGACCGCGTACGCCATCGTGAGCATGGCGAGCCCGAACGCGAGCGCCACGCCCACGAAGCCGATCCCGAGCCCGGGATACGCGGCCGACAGCACGGCGCTCCCGCAGCCGCCGAGCACGAGCCAGAACGTCCCGAGAAATTCCGCGGCCGTGCGCTTGGACAACGACAGTTCCATCTCCCCCTCTCCTGTGGCCGGCTTTCCTCCGTGCGGCGCGAAGCGCGGCCGCCCCCGGCCGCCGAGCCGCCTCGGCGCCGGGGCAGGCCGCGCGCTCGCCCGGCGCTGCCGCCGAGGCGGCGCTCCACCTGCGCTTCGTCGACGTTGGATGAGCCCAGGCGCGCCGCGGGCCATCGCCGCGGCGTGCTCGCTGGCGCGGGCGGGGTTACAGGCCGACGAGCTGGGGCGGGCAGCTGTACGCGTTGCCCATGTGGGTGACGTCGGTCTGCTCGCCGGACATGCTGTCCCGGTCGCCGGAGATGGTGGTGCCGGCGTTCGTGTTCTCGAGGACCACGTAGTTGCCGCCCAGCTCGTGGGCCTGGTTCTTCATGTCGTTCACCGCCCCCTTCTGCAGGTTGGCGTTGCTGGTGAACTTCCCGGAGATGGAGCCGCCCTGCTCTCCGACGAGCGTGCCGAGGAACCGGCACCCTTCCGGGGCCGGCTGCTTGGTGACGATGACCTTCTCCGCGCCCGGGTTGAGCTCCACGGCGGCGCAGGCAGGCAGGGTCAGGGAGGAGAGGAGGACGAGGGCGAACGCGCGATAGGTCGTGGTCTTCATGTCAAGTACCTTCTGCCGACGGATACGGCGTGCAACGGCGCTTCTTCCTCGCGGCGGCCCCGGGAGAGCATGATTCCGACGCGGCGGATGGGCGGCTGGCTGTGCGGCGCTCGAGCGCTGCCGGGAGAGAGAGAGAGAGAATTCAACGCAAAGGCGCAAAGGCGCAAAGACGCAAAAAGGAGATGAGGATGGTGGGCGCCTTGCTATGCGGCGGGGCGCTTCGAGCGCTGCAGGGGGGAAGAGAATTCAACGCAAAGGCGCAAAAAGAAGATGAGATAGACATATATCCAGGCAGACAGCCCCTCATCCTCCGGCCATCTTCCTCATTCAATCTCATCTTTTTTGCGTCTTTGCGCCTTTGCGCCTTTGCGTTAAATTCTCCCGTACCGTCGCCGCGCCAGGCTCACCGGTCCTCGATCCTCCGCAGCCGGTACGCCAGGCCGTCCCACAGGGAGAACGCCCGCTCGCCGCTCACCAGGACGTCGAACCCGTGGCGGGCCGCGAGCCGCGCGACGTCGGCCGCGTCGCGCGCGAGGTCGCCCCGGTACGAGTAGCTCAGGATCGCGAGCTCCCCGCCCGGCCGCAGCACCCGGCGCGCCTCCGCGACGTGCCGATCCACGACCTCCTCGCCCGCCGCCACGAGGTACGGGAACGAGTCGACCGCGTACACGAGCTCGAAGCGGGAAGACGGCACGTCGCCGAGATCGACGCCCGACGAGACCGCGAGCACGACGTTCGGCAGCCCCGCGCAGCGGCGGCGCGCGGCCTCGATCATCCGCGGCGCGACGTCGAGCCCCCACGCCTCGCGCACCCGCGGCGCGAGCGCCGCCTCGAAGCGGCCGATCCCGCAGCCGATCTGCAGGATCGCGCGGTCCTCCCCGATCGCGCCCCACCGCTCGAGGAGCTCGACCACCTCCCCCGTCGCCCGCTCGAGGAGCGCCGGATCGCCGAGCGAGTACGCCGCGACGCTCGCCTCCTCCGAGCGCGCGCAGAGCTCGTCGAACAGCCGCGCGGCGCGCGCCGGCGCGTCCGGCCCGGCGACGCCCGCGTCGCGGTGCGCGCCCAGCATCTCCGCCACCGTCGCGCACGCGGCGCGCCGCTCGTCCAGGCAGCGGCGCAGCGCCTCGAGCCGCGCGGCCGCCTCCCCCTCCCCCGCCGCGGGCCGCGCGGCCTCGATCGCGCGCGCCGCGTCCGCGAGGTCCCCGGCCGCGCCGAGCAGCCGCACCAGGCCGACCTCCGGCGACGCCTCGCCGGCCATCACGGCCCTCACCGCGCCCTCGAGCGCGCCCTGCCCGGCGTCCCGCCCGGCCTCGCGCGCGCGCCGGTGCCGCAGCCGCCGGCGGTACGTCCAGCGGTCGACCGCGCCCCACTCGTACTTGTACGGCTCGCGGCCGCGGAGGAAGTCCACGGTCCGCGCGCCCTCGGCCGCCGCGTGCTCGATCGCGCTGGCGAGCATCACGAGCCCAGGGCTGTACCACGCGAACTCCGGATCGAAGCCGGTGATGTACGACGCCATGCCGCCCCGCTCGGCCAGCCCGTAGAGCGACGCGATGATCCGCCCGTCGAGCCGCAGGCCGAACAGCCGCAGCGCGCCCCGCGCGCACAGCCCCCGGGCGACCGCGCGGTGGAACGGCCGGAGCGCCTCGTCCAGCACCCCGCCCTCGCCGCGCGAGACCCACCGCGCCCGGTGGTTCGCGAACAGCGCGTCGAGCAGCTCGTCCACGCTCGACGCGTCGGCCACGTCGACGCGCAGCGCGCCGGCCTTCGCGAGCCGCTTCCGCGCGCGGCCGACGCGCGCGCGCATCCCCGGCGAGAACAGCTCGTCCGGCCCGGCGCCCTCCGGGATCGTCACCCTCGGACACGCCTCGTGCTTCTCGATCTCGTCCGACCAGCCAGCGGGCGCCTCGGCCGCGAACAGGGGCGAGGACCCGCGCAGGTCGTGGAGATCCGCGACGTCCCAGGCGTCCGCGCGCTCGTCGAGGTACGCGAGCACCGCGTCCGCGACCGCGCGCTCGTACCCGGGCGCGGCCAGCACGTCGTTGTAGTCGGTGATCCCGGCGCCGAGCAGCGCGACGAGGCGCTCGCCGCGGTCGTGGTGGATCGCGAGGGGCGAGAGGCCGACCAGCCCCTGCTCCGACCGGAACGCCAGGGCCAGCACCGCCTCGGGCCCGAGCTCGCGGCACCACGGGATCAGCCACTCCGGCCGCTGGAACACCGTCGCCGCCGGGCATCGCTCCCACAGCGCGCTCCACGGCTCCCGCAGCGCCTCGAGCTCCTCGCGACGGTGCAGCACCTCAACGTCGAGTCGTTCGCTCACCTGGCCTCCGGGGGCGGGCTCTCCGCGGAGAGCGCCGCCCGGAGGCGCTCCGCCGGGCTGCCGGCCCCTCTCGGCGCCGTATCCTCGCAGAGGCGACCGGCCGCGCAACCTCCGCGCGCTAGCCCGGAGGCGGCGCGGCGAGCACGCGATAGAGGCTGCCGTCCGCGCCCTCCACGGCGAGCTCGACGCCCGGGCACGAGAGCGAGGCGCCCCTCGGCACGATCACCCAGCGCGGCGCCGGCGCGCTCGCGAGGATGGGCGCGAGCGCGCCGCACGAGAGGGCGCCCGCCCCCGCGTAGAGCCCGGAGAGGAGCCCGACGCGGCGGTCCCACTCGAGCACCTCCCGGTCCGCGTACGGGTGCGACTTCCAGTCCGCGAAGATCGCCGCGGGCGCGTTGAGGCGCAGGTGCTCCCAGGCCGGGGGGCTGACGATCACGTCCGTCGCCGCCCCCCGGCGCCGCGCTTCGCGGGCGAGCGCGACGCCCGCCTCCTCGCGCGGCCGCATCCGGTGCAGCCCCTGGCGCACGGCGACGGCCGTCGCGATCACCCACACGCCCGCGGCGATGCCGGGCAGGACGCGCCGCGCCGGGCGGCGCATCAGGCGGCCGAGGAGCGCGGTGAACAGCACGGCGGTGGAGAGCGGCACGAGCCAGGTGGAGATCCGCCACGGGAAGGCGAGCCGCAGCGTGTACAGCTGCGGAAAGGCGGCGGCCGCGAGCGTGCCGAGCACGCAGACGCCCGCGTACGCGCCGAGCAGCGCCTTGCCGGACCGCCGCGCGATCAGGAGGGCGGCCGCGACGATCAGCGCGCACAGGACGGCCCCGAGATCGAACCAGAGCTGCGGGCTCGTGTGGTGCGGGATGCGCTCGTCGGCGAGGATCCGCTGCGCGGCGCGGAACGTCGCGGGGTCGGAGGGGGCGAACCGCGTCGCCGTCCAGAGGAGCGGGGGCGCGAGCACGGCCCCGGCGAGCGCGGCCGCGACCGCCTTGCGCCGCCACGGGGCGGCGCGATCGAGCGCGAGCGCCGCGCCGACGAGGAGCAGCACGGATGGGATGTACGTGGGGTGCATGACCGCGGCCAGCGCGGCGATCGCCGCGCCGGCGCGCGGGCGCCCGCGGAGCAGCAGGGCGAGGCCGACGAGGAGCAGCACGCCGAAATTCGCCGGCTGGAGGAAGTTGCGGAGCACCTGCTGGTCGGCGACCCCCGCGAAGCCGTATTGCGCGCGGGGGCTGGCGAGCCACGCGACCGCGAGCGCGCAGGCGACGACCCACCGCGGGGCGCGCGGCGCGCCGTCCGGCACGAGCGCCTCGGCCGCGAGGACGATCGCCGCGAGGCACGCGGCGGTGAGGATCGCGTTCAGCGCCGGCAGGACGCCGGGGCCCGCGAGCGCGAGCAGCGGGGCCACGAGCCCCGTGAAGAACGGCGTGGGATCCGCCGTGTGCGCGAACCAGTCGGCCGCGAGCTCCGGGTAGGCGCCGGAGCTCCGCGCCGCGTGCACGAGGTACGTGTTCTGGTTGGACACGAACGAGCGCGACATCGACGCCACGGCCCCGAAGACGGCGCACGGCGCGAGCCACGACCACGCGCGCCCCGCGGCGTCGTGGTCCGCGCGCGGCGCGTCCTCCGGATCGGGCGCTGGTTCGGCCGCGGGTCGCGTTGCGTCGGTGGCCGGCTGCACGGCGGCCGCGAACCTACCACGGCCCCGCGCTCAGGTGTGCCCGAGCACCGGGTGCGGCCGGTACGGCTCGGCGAGCGCGCGCAGCTCCTCGGCGTCTCGCTTGCCGGCTCCTGCTCCTCCGCGCCGCGCGCCGCGCTGCCGCTCAGCCGCCCGCGCGCGCGACGGCGAAGATCAGGTGACGTCGCAGCCGGATCCCCTCCGGCGCGCGGCGGCGCTCCAGCTCGGCCTCGAGCGCCGCCTTGACCCGCGCGGCGTCCTCCGGGGCCAGGTTGGACAGGAAGTTGCCGAACGAGCTGGCCAGGTTGAACGCGAGCACGTCGTCCGTGGCCGCGAAGTGGTCCGTGAAGGTGCGGATCTGGAGCTTCGGATCCTCGAAGCCGGCGCGCAGGAGGGTGCTCTTCAGGTCGTCGGAGGTCACCTTGTAGGTGGTGTTGCCGAGCGTCTCCGCGGTGCCGGTCAGTCCGAGCGACGACAGCACGCCATCGAGCACCTCTTCGAACTCGTGCGGGCGCTCCTTGGCGGCCGAGCTGGTGCCGAGGCGCCCTCCCCGCTTGAGCACGCGGCGCGCCTCGCGCAGCGGGCCGAGCTTCTCGGGCAGCCAGTGGAGCACGCTGTTCAGGAACACGACATCGAAGCTCCCGGCGGCGAACTGCGAGAGATCCTCGGCCTGACCGACGCTGGCGCGGAAGTTCGGCCGGCGCTTCTTGTTCGCCAGCTCGACGCGGAGCGGCAGCGGATCGACGCCGGCCACCTCGCCGGACGGGCCGACCAGCTCGGCGACATGGGCTCCGAGCCGACCGGTCCCGCACCCGACGTCGAGGACGCGCTCGCCCGGGGAAATCTGGAGATCTTCGATGAGCAGCTTTCCGTGGTTGAACTGCCGATCGCTGACGCGATCGTACGTCTCGGCCAGGACAGCTGAATCGAGCGCAAGGCTGACCATCGTGGCTCCTTGGGAGAAGAGGTGAAAATGGGTGAAAGGCGGCTCCGAACGGGGAGTTCTCGCCGATCACCGCGTGTCTGTTATCGAGGACAATAGTCCGCGATAACAGACCGAGCAAGCGCGATCTCGGTCGCAGCGCGCGACGGCGGCGATGCGTCCGAGGCGCGCCGTCCGCGAGGGTGGCGCGGGCCGGTCGGTCGACGCCGCGCGCGGCGACGCCAGCGCCCGCGGCGACGCCAGCGTCCGCGGCGGCGCTGGCCGGGGTTCGCGGTCGCGGGCGGGCGTGATAGGCTGCGTGCCTACACTTGGACGGACGAGGGTTGACTCATGAGCTGGGTAGATCAGTACCGCGCATTGGCTCGCTACAACCTGTGGATGAACGACAAGCTCTATGCGCTGGTCGGCAAGCTCGACGACGCGGAGCGCAAGCGCGATCGCGGGGCCTTCTTCAGGTCGATCCACGGCACGTTGAACCACCTCCTGCTCGCCGATCGCCGGTGGATGGGGCGCTTCACCGGCGACGAGGAGCGGTTCGCCGTGCGCGACGCGAGCGGCAGGGCCATCGAGATCACCTCGCTGTCGCAGGAGCTCTACGCGGACTTCGACGATCTCTCCCGCGAGCGCGCCAGGACCGACGCGGACATCCTCGCCTGGGTGCACCAGATCGATGAGCAGGCGCTCTCGGGCGACCTGACCTTCACGCGCGGTGCACGGTGTTGACCCAGCCGCTCTGGTGGACCGTTGGCCATTTCTTCAATCATCAGACCCATCACCGCGGCCAGGTGACCACCCTGCTCACGCAGATGGGAATCGACCCCGGCGTGACGGATCTCTTCGCGATGCAGGTGGAGGAGAAGCCCGCGCCGTGACGCGCGCGGCGCCTCGCGCCGAGCGCCGTGGCGGAGCCCTGGGCAGGCCGGCGAGGCCGCCGCCAGGTCACCGGGCGGCGCGCCGCCTCGAGTCCTGTCGCACCTGGCTCGCGGCCTTGGCCTCGGCGAGCGGGTTGCGCGCCTCGGCGGCGCGCAGCCGCTCGAAGCGCTCGAGCAGCGCGCGATCGCCGCTCTGCCGCAGCGCCCGCGCCAGCACCACGCTCTTGGCGAGCCGGATGAACCGCAGCCGGTGCGCCGACGTCACGTCCTCCACGTCCCTCCTGCCCGCGCCCGGCCCGAACTCGCGATCGTACGCCGCCCGCAGCCGGTGCTCGCCGCGGAGGCCGAGCGCGTCCGACAGGCCCTCGAGGGCGGCCCGCTCGGCCGGGCTGGACCACGAGAGGACCCTGGAATAGGGCGTCGCCATGGTCTCGTGATCGGGCTTGTTCACGAAGCGACGGAGGAACACATCGGACGTCGCGACCGGCACGTCGCCGGTCGCCTGGTGGAGCAGGGCGTACGCGAACGCCTCGTTCATCCCCACGAACCGGTTCTGGTCGAAATCGGCGCCGACGACGCGGTTGCCGAGGCGATCGACGCCCGAGAGGGCGGCGAAGAAGTAGCTGCTGAAGTCGGTGTAATCCGCCTCGTTGATCTCGGGCGTGCAGCCCGACGCGGGGCGGTCCCGGGTCGCCGCGAAGAACCCCACGACGTCGCGCTCGACGAGCTCGCCGTCGGGCCGGCCGCCCTCGAAGAGGAGGTTCGCGAAGGCGCCGGAGAAGCACTGGGCCATGACGAGGACGACGGGCGTGTCGTCGGGCAGCTCCTCCATGCGGGCGGCGAGGTCGCGCACGGACAGCCCCCCGCCGCCCCAGAGGTCGAACACGTTGTTGTCGAGATCGCGCCGCGGATCCGGGCTCCCGTGGCCGGCGAAATACAGGAGCAGCGGGTCGGCCGGGCGCGCGCGGACGAACTTGCGCCAGCTCGCGTCGAACCCGCGGCGGGTCGTCGCGCCGTCGATGCGCGGCAGCCTGGGCGCGCGGTAGCGCATGCGGAGGCCGTCGAGGAACTGCACGCTCCGCGTGCCCCGGCTCCCGTCGGCGAAGAGGACGCGGCGCTCCACCGTGGCCGGGAGCAGCGACTGGAAGTACCGGATGTGGCCTTCGATGGCCACCTGGTTCATGGGCGGCCGCGGGCCGCCGCCGACGACGAGGGCGCGCCAGGCCGCGGGCTCGGGCTCGGGCTCGGGCGCGGCCGGCGGAGCCGACGGCGCCTCCGGCGCGGCCGGCGGGGCGGGCGCGGGCTGCGGGGCGCGCGCGGCAGGCAGGGCCGGCGCAGGCCGACGCGAGCGCGCCGACGACGGGGCTTGCGCGGGCTGCGGGGCGCGCGCGGCAGGCAGGGCCGGCGCAGGCCGACGCGAGCGCGCCGACGGCGGCGCGGGCGCGGGCCGCGGCGCGCCCGTGGCGGAAGCAGCTGCAGGAGGTCGAGGCTCGCGCGCGGCCGCCGGCGTCGCGGTCGCCGTGGTCACGGCGAGCACAGCGGCTCGGAGGAGCAGATGGTACGCGGCGGTCACGTGCTCGGCCTCGGCAGCGCGGCTCGCGCCGCTCGATGCTAGGTAGCACCCGCCCGGCGCTCGCGCAGCGGGTAGACGCGCTGGCGCGCTGCGGCGTGGACCTCCCTCGTCGAGCGGCGCGCCGGGCGCCTACTTGGCCAGCTTCATCACGAAGCCGCTCTCATCGGTCCAGTAGATGCTGGTGCCGTCGACCGCCAGGTCGTTCGGCGATACGCCCGAGATCACCACGACCGCCTCGCCGCCGTCGACAGGCACCCTCTTGATCTCGCCGCCGGCCACGTTGACCCAGTACACGTGGGTCCCGTCCACCGCGATGAAGAACGGGGACGCCTGGCCCGTGGCGAGCGCCACCGGCGTGCCACCCGCCTTGGGCACCTTGTTCACGGAGCCCACGCTCGGCCCCTCGCCCGGGGTCGTCCAGTACACGGTGGTCGCGTCGAGCGCGACCTCGTGCGACTCGAAGTATCCGGTCGCGAGGATCACGTCCTCGCCCCCCCCGATCGGCACCTTCCGGATGGTGCTCGCGTCCGCGTTGGTCCAGTAGACGTGGGTGTCGTCGATCTCGAGGCGGCGGGAGCCGCTGCCCACGGCGAGCTGCACCGCCTCCCCTCCCCCGATCGGGACTCGCTTCACCGCGCTGTCGTCGCCCACATAGACGCTCGTCGAGTCCAGCGCGAGGCCCATCGGGAGGTTCAGCCCGGTCGCGAGCGGCACGGGCTCGCCGCCTTCGAGCGGCGCCCTGGTGACGGTGCCGAGCTCGGCGCAGGTCCAGGTTGCGTCCGTCGCGCTCACCTCGATGCCGAACGACGGGCAGCTCTCGGCGATCGTGACCGCCTCGCCGCCGTCGATGGGCGCACTCATGATCTCGTCCGTATCCCGGTGCGTCCAGTAGACGTGGGTCGCGTCCACCGCGACGGCGAGGGGAGCGCCGGCCGCCGCCGCGAGCACGACGGGCTGGCACGCGGCGTCGCTGCACAGCCCGCCCTGGCAGCCGTGGCCGCAGGCGCCGCAGTGCAGCCCATCGCTGCTCGGGTCGGCGCACGTGCCCTCGCAGCACGACTCCCCTGCTGCGCACGCGTTGCCGCACGCGCCGCAATTCGCCGGATCGGAGCCCGTGTCGACGCACGCGCCGGGGCAGTCTGTCTCTCCCGGGCAGCTGCCGCCGGACGCCGAGGAGCTCGCCGCGCCGCCCTCGCCGCCGGCCCCGCTGCTCGCCGTTCCGCTGCCGCCGGCCCCGCCGCTCGCCGTTCCGCTGCCGCCGGCCCCGCCGCTGCCCGTCGCGCCGGGGGCGTCGATCTCCAGCACGCACCCGAGCGCGAGCACCGCCGCGCTCGACGCGAGCGCGGCGCGCGCGGCCCCCGCGGCCCATCCCCGGCGCCCGCGGCGCAGCGGGCGCGCGACCCTCGATGAGGGCGTCTCCTGTCGTTCGTCCGAGTGCGTTTTCATAGAACTCCGCGCATCGCGCAGCCTCCCACCGAGCAGCTAAAACCTTGCCGGCGAGCTGGTCAAGCGCGCCGTACCCGCAGACACTCGACATCTGCGCCCGACACTACATAGCGGACGGAACCACCCCTCTTTTCATGATTCATGATCATTTCATCGGATCGGCAGCATTTCGCCGCAGCCGAGGCAGATTGCCTCGTCGCACCCGCGCTCGGCCACGGCAGAGCTCCCTTCCTTTTCGGCTCGGTCTCGTGACGATAACGCCGGGCTCGCACGCGCGACACGGGCGACGGCAGCGCCCGACGGCGGGACGGGCTCGTACCGCGCCGCGCGCACGCGCCGCTCCAGGCCGCCCACGGCTGAGCCCGTCCATCACCCGCGCGGATCTTCTCATGGTCCTCTGGCACGCAGGTTGCCGTTCTCGAGCCAATCGACGTACGAGCACAGGAGAGAGACGATGTCGGCCAATTCATCGAAGATGACCATCGATCACGACGAGATCCGCCAGTGGGCCGAATCGCGCGGAGGCCGCCCGGCGACGGTGAAGAGCACCGAGAAGAACGGTGAGCCCGGCATCCTCCGCATCGATTTCCCCGGCTACAGCGGGGAGGGCTCGCTCGAGGAGATCTCGTGGGACGACTTCTTCGCCAAGTTCGAGGAGTCGAACCTCGCCCTCGTGTACCAGGAGAAGACGGCGGACGGGCAGACGAGCTACTTCTCGAAGCTGGTGAGCCGCCCGGAAGACACGGGCGGCAAGCAGGCGAAGCAGGGCAAGGCGAGGTCCAAGGAGGCGGCCTGAGCCCGGAGATCGGGTGAGGGAGCTCAGCGCCGGCGCGCCGGCGCGCTCGGCGTGACGTCGGGCGCGGCCGGCGCGCCGCGCGCGTGCTTGCGCTGCCACGCGGCGCCGTGCGCGACCAGCGCGTCCCGGAGCGCCGCGGGCCCGCCCTGGAGATCGACGCCGCGCCGGTGGACGACATAGAAGACCTTGCGCGGCAGCTCGGGCAGCGGGCGCGCGACGAGGCCGCGCGGGAGGCGGCAGCAGGCGTTGACCACGGCGATGCCGACGCCGAGCCGGACGAAGTGGAGCATCAGCTCCCAGCCGTTCGCCTCGACCGCCGGCTCCCAGCGGACGCCGGCCGAGAGCAGCGCCTGCGCCAGCGCGGCCCGGTGAGGCCGCCCGGGGCCGGGGACCACGAGCCGCGCCCCCTCGAGATCGCGCAGGTGGACGCGGCGCTTCCGGGCGAGCGGGTGCGCCTCGGGGACGACCAGGACCTGCTCGACCTCGGTGAGGCGGTCGGCGGCGAGCCCGTCCGGCGCGCCCTCGAGCGGCGCGACGCCGAGGTGCGCCTCGCCCGCGACGACGGCGTCGAGCGTCGCCTCGCGGTCGCGCGTGAGCAGGCGGAGCGGGGCGACGGCGCGCGCGGTGAAGGCGCGGATCCCCTCGCCGAGCAGGTACAGGTACGAGCCCTCGCCGGCGCAGAGCACGACCGGCTCCCGGCTCTCGCCGTGGCGAAGGACGTCGAGGAACGAGCGCGTCCGCTCGCCCACCTCGCGCCCGAAGGCGGCGACGCGCCTCCCGTCGGCGGTGAGCTCGAGCCGCTGCCCGCGCCGCTGGTAGAGCGTGACGCCGAGCGCCTCGCCGAGCTTGCCGATCTGGGCGTGGAGCGCCGGCTGCGAGACGTGCAGCGCCCGCGCCGCGCGGGTGAAGTTGAGGTGCTCGGAGAAGACCACGAAGGCGCCGAGCCAGTCGAGGTTGAGCATGCCGGGACGCTATCGCGAAACGCGATAGCGTATCCAGAAATACTTCTTCCGCGCGATAGCGGGGTGTTTATCCTTCTTACCGTCCGACGTTCGAAAGGATGGAGCTTGACGATGGGCCGCGATCGCTTGACCGACATGAGCAAGAAGCTCTCCTGGCTGCTCCGCCACGGGGCGCCCTCGATGGGCGTCGCCATGGACGAGGCGGGCTGGGTGGCCGTGGACGACGTGCTGCGGGCGCTCGGGATACCCCGCTCGCTGCTCGACGCGGTCGTGGAGACCAACACGAAGAACCGCCTCGAGATCCGGGGCGGCCGGGTGCGCGCCTCGCAGGGGCACTCGCGCGAGGGGATGCCGGTGACGCTCGCCGGCCTGGAGGCGTCCTGGGAGGAGGTGCTCGGCGACGCGTCGATCTGGCACGGCACCAGCGTGGACGCGGTCCGGAGCATCGCCCGCGAGGGGATCCGGCCGGCGGCGCGCACGCACGTGCACTGCACCGACGCGCCGGGCAGCGCGGTGGGCAAGCGCGCGAACGTCGACGTGATGCTCGAGATCAGCCCCGCGCGGCTCCGGGCGCGCGGCGTGCGCGTGTTCCGGAGCCAGAACGGCGTGCTCCTCGCGCGGGAGGTGCCGGCGTCGTGCCTCGTGGGGCTCTTGCCGATCGCGGCGCGGGCGAAGCGGGAAGCGGACGCGCTGCGGGCGCTGATCGGCGGGGGGTGAGGGCGGCGCTGGCGCTAGTACCGCGTCGCCTAAGTTCGTACCTGGTTCCGCGAGAGGTCTTGCCAAGCCTTCCCGATCAGACGACAGGCGTCAGCACCCAGGGGAAGTCGTGCACCAGGACGTCGAGGATGTCCTTGAGGGGCGCGCGGATGCCCGTCGGCTCCCAGCGCCCGGTATGTGTGGCAATCTCAAGCCTCCAGAGCTGGACGGTGTCGCGCCGCAGGCGCGCATGCGGGATGGGGTCGTCGTCGGGGCCGGACTCGATGACGACCAGCTCGCCGCGCTTGCGAGCGCGCAGGTGGGGGAATCCGCGTGCTGACAGCCGCGAGGCGACGGCTTCGGCGTGTACCGGGTCGGCGTGGAGCTTGGCCATGACGGGCCGAGCGTCAGCTCAGGCCGCGCGAGGATGCAAGGTGCGGCGAAACCGGCCGCGGAAGGTCCAGCGGAAGGGGCGCGCCTCGACCCGGTTCCAGTGCTCCACGAAGGCAAGAACGCGAGCGGTCAGCTCGTGCACCGAGCGGAACGCGGCATGCCTGAGCACGCGCCGCGTCAGGATGCTGAACCACACCTCGACCTGATTGACCCAGGAGGCATGCAGCGGAGTGTGTACGAAGTGAAAGCGCCCACCGTGGCGCGCGTTGAACTCGGCCCACCGTGGACCGCTGTGGATGTTGAGGTTGTCCCAGACGATGTAGACCGGTCCCGTTGGGTAGTGCTCGGCCACCCGCTCCATGAACGCGAGCAGATCGTGGGCCTTGCGCGTGGGGCCGCACGCGGCGAGGACCTCGCCCGTGCGGATGTTGAAGCTCGCGATCAGGGTGCGGGTGCCGCGGCGGCGATACTCGAACTCCTTACGGCCGGGGCGACCTGGACCGCACGCTCGCGGAGCGAAGCGTTGCTCCCGCGCCTGCATCCCTGGCTTCTCGTCGATGCACAGCACCGTCGCTCCCTCGGGCGGCTGCACGTACAGGCTGCAGATCTTCGCCACCTTGGGTCGGAAGTCTGGGTCCGGGCTGTGCAACCAGAGCCGGACGCGATGGGGCTTCAAGCTGGCGCCCTCGAGAATCCTCCAGACCTCGGTCCGGCTCATCCGCACGCCGGTCGACCCGGCGAGCGCCTCGGCCAGCGTTTTGAGGGTCCAGACCTGCTCGAACGGCGACTTGTCGTCGGTGGGTCGCTGGCAGGCGAGCTTGATGAGCTCGTGATGCACCTCAAGGGAGATGCGCGCCGGCCGGCCCTTGCGGTAGTCGTCTTCCAGTGCGAGCGGGTCCTCGAGTGCAGCCATGCGGTCGCGCCACTTGCGCACCGTCTTGACGTCACAGCCTACCTGTTCGGCGATCGCGGCGTTGGACAGCCCCTGCTCGGCAAGCAGCGCGATCTTCGCCCGCATGACGATGCGGTGCGGAAGCTTCGAGGAGCGCGCGTAGCGAGCCAGGCGCTTGCGTACCTTCGGCGGCAACTTGACGGGCGTAGCTTGCGGTCCGGGCATCCGGCCCGGTGCGACTGGCCCCGATCAACGAAATTCGAAAAGACCGAGGAGGGCACAGCGATGAGAAAAACGGCGCTGCTGGACGTAATGCACGCGGAGGTGCCTCGCGCTCCGCACCTCGCTCTCCTCGCTCGGCACCTTCAGGCGCGCAGAACCAGGGACGAACTTAGGCGACGCGGTACTAGCCCGCCCCCTGCTGGCGCGCTTCCAGGAGAGAGGGCCCGCCCTTCTCCGCGAGCCACGCGAAGACCGCCGCCGGCTCGCGCAGCGTGACGTCCGAGCCCCAGCCGCTGACGCGGAGCACC
Organism: Sorangium cellulosum So0157-2; assembly: GCF_000418325.1. Classification (GTDB taxonomy): domain Bacteria; phylum Myxococcota_A; class Polyangia; order Polyangiales; family Polyangiaceae; genus Sorangium; species Sorangium cellulosum_D. The sequence continues at coordinate 3,265,988 of NC_021658.1, read as the reverse complement.
CCTGTCGCGTCGAGCCCGAGCAGACCGACGCGGAACAGGCGGCCGCGGAGCTCGAGCGCGCACTGCCCGAGGCTCGGCACCCGGAAGCGCTCCGGCGGCGGCTCGAAAGCGAGGAGGCGCGCGAGCTCGGCGACGTCGGGGCCCCGGAGCTCCATGACGGGCGCTCGGGCGAGCGGGCCGTGCTCACCGAGCTCGCCCGGGTAAACGCGCACCGCGCGCGTCTTCGACCACAGCGCGTCGAGCGCCGCCTGGGAAGGGTCCGGCCCGGTCGTGTCGGGCCAGGGCAGACGCGCGGGGACGTGAGGGAGTCGGGGCGCCGGCATGGCTCAGCTCCTCACCGGGTCTCGACGTACGCGCCCTTCCGGACGTACACATCTCGCCTCGGGTTCATCGCCCCGTTCACCGGGTTCTGTCCGACGGGCGCCATCATCCCAGGCCCCCAGTTGTTCGGCTTCTTCCAGAACTGATACCATTTCTTGCCCGAGATATCCTCGACATCGCCGCGGTACGTGGCGGCGGGGTCGTTCGACTTGGCGCCCCAGACGCTCGACTTCGTGACGTTCGCGACGCCCTGCGCCGTGCTGTCGTTGCCGATGCCCCACTTCGGATCCGGCGGCGTCGCGCCGTTGCACGTCGACAGATCGACGCGCGAGCCCGGCCCCCCCTTGAAGCCCGCGCCCTTCAGCGCGTCCCCGAGCTGCTGCCCGTTGATCGTGGGCCGGTTGCCGTAAGGGATGAGCCCCAGGAACTTCTTCTTCTCTCCCCACTCGACCCCGCCCGGGTACCCGTGCGTCGACACGATCACGTGGTTCTCGTTCGCCAGCGGGGCGTTCTTCAGCTCGTCGTGGTAAAGCACCGTGGCCCCCGGATACATCTTCTGCAGATTGGCCTTGTGGCTCTCGATCGCCTTGTCGCCGCGCTGGCCGACGAGGATCGTCGTGAGCCCCGAAGGGTCGATGTACAGCGTGACGTTCGGAACGAACCCGAGCTCGTGGAACGCCCCGGCGAGCCCCGCGGGATCGGGCGTGATGTACAGGCCGAGCGCTGGATCGTAGTAGCGGTGGCGGTTGTAGAAGAGGCCTGTCGGGGCGTCCCAGCGCTGCCCGGCGAAGCGCAGCGTCCCTGGATCGCCGGAGCGCCGGGTCACGTCGCCCAGCGCGCCGAAGTCCACCTCGTCGAAGGCGCCGGCCGCGGACAGGAAGAGCCACGGCGTGCCGGCGGCGTCGGTCACGACCGCGCGGAAGTCGCCCCCTTGCCGCGCCTCGAGGAGCGGCGTGCAGCCGTCGTCGGCGAAGACGCGCCGCACGCGCCCTCCCCCGCTCGCCACCTCCTCGACCGCGGAATCGCCGTCCCAGCCGAACCAGACGCTCTCGCCGCCCATCGTCATCGCGACGCGGCGGCCGAGCGCGTCGTACAGGAACTGGATCACGAGGCCGTCGTCGCGCACCGCGGCCGCGAGGCGGTTCAGCGCGTCGTAGCGGTACTCGAAGCTCTTTCCGCGCTCCGCCGAGGTGCGCCGCGCCAGCCGGCCGAGGGCGTCCCAGGCGAGGTGCTCGCCGGCCGTGCGCAGGGGGCGGCCCCCGGGGCCGAGCGACCACGCCTCGCCCCGGGGCATCGGGGTGCCCTGCGGGGAATACGAGAGCTGCTCGTTCGCGCCGAGCCCCTGCACCGACAGCGGGCGGCCCACCTCGTCGAGCACGTAGCGCCGCTGCCCCGCGCGGCTGTCGTCCACCACCTCGATCGGCCCCGCCTTGGACCATGCGTACGAGCGCGCCGCGATCTCGCCGCCGGTCGACGACACGACGGCCCGATGGACGGGCAGGCCGTACAGGTCGCTCCGCGTGATCACGCGCGGCCCGTCCTCTCCGAACGCGCGCTCTGACTCGACGCCTCGCTCATCGTAGGCGAGCGTCAGCCGGGCGGCGCGCGCCTCGTCCACGGCGACCTCCCAGGCCGTGGGGGCGCCGTCGCCCGGGCGGCGCTCGGTCGTCACGCGCCACCCCGACGAGTAGCTCCGCTCCACGACGCGGCCGGCGTCGTCGTAGCGGTAGGACACCGCGAACTGGAAGCCGCCGAGGCGCTGCTCCTCGCGCAGGACCCGGCCCGCGGCGTCGCGCACGAAGACGACCTCCGAGGCCGCGCTCCTCGCGTAGAGCAGCCCGCCGCGCTCGTCGTAGCCGTACTCCTCGCGCTCGCCGGTCGAATGCTCGCGCACGCGCAGCCGGCCCATCGCGTCGCTCGACAGCCGCACCCAGGAGCCGTCCGCCTTCATCACGGAGGCGATCTCGGCGACCCCGCTGTGCTCGTACTCCGTGCGGACGCCCGAGAACGACGTCTCCGCGCGGATGTTGCCGGACGGGTCGTACAGGGTATGAACGTGGTGTGGCCTCGCTACCGGGCGCTGCGCGAAGGACTGGAGCGGAGACGAGAGGTGAGCTGGAGCGGAGTGGCACGAGCGCGCGGCAGGAAGGAGTCGCGTCGTGGGGGCGTCGTCTGCCGCGCGCAGGCGGCGCGCGGGCGAGGCGCAGGGAGGTGGAGCGGAGCAGGGGGGGACGGAGCGCGCGGATTGCGCCTCGCCCGCTTGCCGCCCCGAGGGGGAGAGAAGAGCGCGGCCGTTGGGGAATCGAGGCGCCAGGAAGGCCCTCGGAGCGACCTGACGAGCCCGAGCTGAGAAGGAACTTGCAAAGGCGTCGTCCCATGCTGGCCTCCCTCGCACCGGGCATGGGACGGGGTGAGACGCTGTCTCAACCAAACGTGCGGTGCGAGGGGGTCGTTCACCCCGGGGTCGGTCGGTTACGAGTATGGGTCCAGAACCCGCTGTCGTATGTGACCGCCCCTCCGGCCCACCCGGTTGAGCTGGGAGCTCGAATAGGTAGGTGCCGTACGACCTGGCTCTATCTCGATAACGGCTCGACCTACCGCGGCGACATCCTCAAGACCGCGTGCGCGCGGCTCGGCATCACGCTCCTGCACGCAAAGCCCTACGACCCTGAGGCGCGCGGCAAGATGGAGCGCTTCTGGCGCACGCTGCGCGAAGGGTGCCTCAACTATCTCGGCGCCGTGGCGTCGCTCGTCGACATCAACACGACGCTCCGCGCCTTCCTCGACAGGCGCTACCACCCGGCGCCACACGCGGGCCTGCTCGGCAAGACCCCGGCGCAGCTCTACGCAGCCCGTCCCGCCGGAGACAGCGCCGTCGATGAGAAGGCGCTACGCCGCGCGCTGACCGAGCGTACCCGGCGCCGCGTCTCGACCGACAACATCGTCTCCGTGGACGGCGTCGCCTGGCAGCTCGATCAGGGCTACCTCGCTGGCCAGATCGTCTCTGTCGCCCGGTGCTTCATCGCGCCGGACGAGCCGCCGTGGGTCGAGCACGAGGGCAAGCGCCTTGTGCTGCATCCGGTCGACCCGCAGCGCAACGCGCGGCGCAAGCGGCCTCCGTGCGGTGGCCCTGCGGCGGATAAGCCGACGCGCCCGGTGGACTTCAACCCCGCGCGGACGCTCGGCCGCCGGGCGGGCGGAGGCGAGGACACGAGCGAGGCCGGAGGTGCAGTGTGAGCGAGTCGTACGTCCGCTTCTTCACCCTGTCGGCCGCGCCCTTCTGCAAGGAGATCCAGGACGGCGAGCTGTGGCTGCCGCCCTCCAAGGAGCGGCTGGTCGACGAGGTGTGCGAGGCCGTGCACGAGCACGCGCAAGTGCTGCTCGTCGGCGAGCCCGGCGCCGGCAAGACGTGTGTGCTGAGGGCGGTGCGTCATCGGTTGCCGCAGGCAGGCTTCCGGCTGACCTACTGCCACAACGCCACGCTGGGCCGTCGCGACTTCTATCGTCAGCTCTGCCATGCGCTCGGTCTCAACCCCGCTGCAACCGCGGCGGCCGTCTTCTATGCCGTCAGCGCGCATGTCGAGACACTCGGCCGCGAGCGCATCCACCCGGTCTTTCTGCTGGACGAAGCGCACCTGCTCCACCAGGACACGCTTGATCATCTCCACATCCTGCTCAATTACGAATGGGACAGTCGTGCCCTGCTGTCGCTGATCCTGGTAGGGCTCCCTGACCTCCAAGACCGGCAGAAGACCCCCAAGGGACCAGGGTGCGCGGACAGATGCTGTGCCGCTTGCACGAGCATCCAGCGCGCCTGCCCTTTGCCCTGCTTGGTGATCGGGCCGTGGTAGCAATGCTCCGCCGACTGTCGGGTCGATGGCACGAGCCCCATATAACTCGCAGCAGCGTCGGGATCTTTGAAGCGCTGAATGTCACCAAGCGTCGCCAGCAGCGTCTGCGCACCCGCCACATCCACCCCCGGCAGCGTCATGAGCAGCCGTACCCGTGGGTCATCGTACCCATCCACCGCCAGCGCTTCATCCACGGGTACGGCTGCTCATGACGCTGCCGGGGGTGGATGTGGCGGTTGCGCAGACGCTGCTGGCGACGCTTGGTGACATTCAGCGCTTCAAAGATCCCGACGCTGCTGCGAGTTATATGGGGCTCGTGCCATCGACCCGACAGTCGGCGGAGCATTGCTACCACGGCCCGATCACCAAGCAGGGCAAAGGGCAGGCGCGCTGGATGCTCGTGCAAGCGGCACAGCATCTGTCCGCGCACCCTGGTCCCTTGGGGGTCTTCTTCCGCCGCCTCGCCAAGAAGAAGAACCGCAACGTGGCGGTGGTAGCGACGGCGCGCAAGCTCGTCACGATTGCCTGGCACATGCTGAAGAACAACGAACCCTACCGCTACGCCATCCCGCGCTCGACGGAGACCAAGCTCTCCAGAATGCGGGTGAAGGCGACCGGCGAGCGGCGACGGACCGGGCCGCCGACGGGGCAGCCACGCCCCACGGCGTACGGCTCGGGCGTGCGCACCCGCACCGTGCCCGCACTCGACACGATCTACGAGCGCGAGGGGTTGCCGCCCATCGCGCCACTGTCCGACGGCGAGCTGCGCATGCTGCGCCAGCAGAAGGTGCTCAAGCACGTCGCGCAGACCAGCCGCCCTCAGCGGCTGCCTCGTCGCGCAGCGGCTGCCGAGCCGCCCGAAGCGGCTGGGGCCGCCGCCTCGTCTCAGCGGTCCGTCCAGCCGGCGTCCGCCCGGCAAGCGCCAGCGGCACCGCGGCGGGCCAAGTCCACGCAGACCCCTGCTCCCGGCCGGAGGTCGACGTGAATCGTTGTCCCGAGGTTGACACGTTCATAGGTACTCGAAGACGTGCCGCTCGCCCGCCGGGTTCTCGACCCAGGCGAGGCGCAGCAGCGCGTCGTAGCCGGCGCGGTAGCGGCGCCCGTCGCTGTGCACCGACTCCACCGTGACGTCGCCGACCATGCGGTACCGGATCTCATGCCCGTTCGGCGCCCGCTCGGCGATGAGGTGCCCTGTGGGGCCGTAGTCGAAGTACGTGACCTTGCCCGCGGGCTCCCGGATGGCGATCACGTAATCGCGCGAGTCGTAATCGAGCTCGAGCGCGATGCCCTTCGGCGTCTCCGCGCGGACGGGCCGGCCGAGCAGGTCGAACTCGTACCGGAAGCGCGCCACCCCACCGCCGGCGCTCACCTCGCGGACGTTGCCGTGCGCGTCGTACGCGTAAGCGTCCTCCGTGCCGTCGGCGTGGATCACCTGCGCGAGCAGGCCCCGCGGGTCGTAGCCATAGGCGGTGGAGCGGCCGAGCTCGTCGACCTCCTCGGTCACCCTCGATCCCTGGTAGCGCACCTGCCGCGTCGCGCCTCCGGGCTCGGTCAGGGTCACCGCCCCCGCGCCGTCGTCGAAGCGCACGGCGCGCAGGAGATCGCCGCTCACCGAGACCTCGGTGTGCCTGCCCGACATGTCGACGCGCCGGCGCGCGACGCGCCCCTCGGCGTCCCGGATCGCGATGAGCCGGCCGGCGCCGTCGTAGCTGTAGTGGGTGACATACCCCCGCGGATCCTGGTAGGCCGTGACGAGCCCGAAGGCGTTGCCCACGTACAGGTGCCGTTGACCCAGGCCGTCGATCACGTGCGTCTGAAGCGGCTCGGGGCCCCACGACAGGCGCGTATGAAAGATGCCTTTGGGCCTGGGCGCTCCGGCGGGCGGCGCGTAGCCGATCTCGCGCAGCACGTCGCCGCCCCGGAGCTCGCCCCAGCTCTCGACACAGCGGCGCTCGCCGGAGACGTCCGCGTAGACGAAGTGGTAATCGATGCCGTCCGGCGAGGACTCCCGGACGAGGTAGTGCTCCTCGTCGTACGCGAAGAGCGTCTCGACGCCGCCTGCGTCGACGGCGCGGACGAGATCGCCGCGGGCGTCGATCTCGAGGACCACGAGCGTCCTTTGGTGGACCTTCCCCTCCTCGTCCGTCACCGAGAGCCGATGTACGACGAGGTTCCCGTCCCGCTCGACCGTGAGGACGCGGCCGGCGCAGTCGACGAGGCGCACGAGCGCGCCCTCGCGCCACTCCAGCTCGACCACGTTGCCCGCGTCGTCGCGCAGCTCCGCGAGGTGATAGCGCAGCTCCGCCGGATCGTAGCGGAGCACGCGCACGGCGCCGTCGTCGAGGTCCACCACGAGGTCGCCGCCGACGCGGCCCACCTTGACGCCGTAAGGCAGCACAAGCACCTGATCGCTGTCGGGCTCGGGGAGGTGCACCTCGCGGAAATCGGGGTCCACGAGCACGAGCCCGTCGCCTTGCCTGCGCGCGTACCAGTGCAGGTTGTGCGACCAGCCCCAGCCCATCCCGCAGCGGGAGCGCACCGCCGAGGTCGCGTACCGGCGCACGAGGCCGACGGAGAACGGCCCCGGGAGCAGGACATCGAGCTTGGGGTTCGTGTACATGGTCCCGGTGACCACGTCGATCGGGTGCGCCGCGGCGGCCTGCCCCTCGGCCTGAGGCGGCGCGGGCGGCTTCGGCGGCGAGGCGCCGCTGCTCGAGCCGCCGCCGCCCCCGCCGCCGTTGCCCCCGCCCTGCGGGCCGCCGCCGCCCGGGCCGCCGGCCCCGCCGCCGCCGCCGCCGCCGCCACCCCCGCCCCCGCCCGCGCCGCTCGCGCTGGCGCCGGCGCCGACGGTGATGCTTTTGTTCATCTGCCCCATGCTGCCGGTGATGCCGGCCATGCCGAGCTCGATGAAGACATTGGGCGCCCCGAGCCAGGGGAAGCACGGCCCGGCCGTGTTGAGGCTGACGACCTCTTTCAGCGTGCCCGGCTCGTTTCCGTGACAGGCCTTCATGCAGCCGCCCACCGTGAGGATCTTGGCCCCCTCGATCTTGGTGCGCATGCAGGGATCGATGATCCCCTCGGCGACCGTGCCCATCGTGGGATAGGGGATCGGCAAGGGGCTCGGCGCTGCCGGCGTCAGGCACACGCTGACGGCCATGCCGGTCATCTGGTGGCCGGACTTCTCGGTGATCGTGTCCATGCCCAGCGCGGTCACCTTGGCCATGAGCGAGCCTCCTGCGGCAGGCTACAGGTCTGCTCCGGGGGCGCCAACCCGGAACGTGCGCGCCCTGAGGGCCCGCGGGCGGCGCGATCGGCGCGCCATCGTTCGGAGCGCGCCCTATCCCTTGACCGTCACGAGCGGCCAGAGTCGCGCCACGCGCCGCGCGATCCCGGCATCCTCGACGGAACGGACGACCGGCGTGATCGGCTTGTAGGCATACGGCGCCTCCTCCTTCATCCGCTGGTGGTACTTGGCGAGGATGTCGCGCCGCCGCCGGACGCTCGGCGCCTCCGGATCGAGGGGCGTCACGACATGCAGCTTCTCGACGGCGCGCCGGTAGAGGTCCTCGTCCGCGTGCGCGGAGCGGCCGCGCGTGAGGCTGCGGCCCGCGCCGTGGCACGCGCTCGCGAGCAGCTCCGCGTGGCCTGCGCCGGCGAGCACCCAGCTCGAGTCGCCCATGGAGCCGGGGATGATCACCGGGTGACCGGTGTACGCGAACACCCCGCCCTGACCATCCGGTCCCCCGGCCGGCGTCGCGCCCTTGCGGTGCAGGTAGCGCGGCTCGGCGCCGTCGGGCTCCCAGATGAGGTTGTGCGGCGCATCGTACACGAGCGAGCTCGCGACCCGACGGCCGAGGACCTCCTGCAGCGCGCGCACCACCATGAGGCCCAGGAAGAGGCGGTTCGCGAAGGCGAAATTGGCGGCGTTCCGCATCGCATCCAGGTAGACCGAGGCCTCGCGGGCGTGGGGCCCCACCGCCGGCAGCACGTAAAAGCCGTGCGCTGGGTGGGGCACCCCGGTCGGGTACAGCGCGCGGGCGCGCTCGTTGAAATAGCCGCCGACCGCGTGTCCGAGCCCGACGGAGCCCGCGTGGGCCATGATCGTGACGGCGTTCTTCGTCAGCCCGAACGCGCGCGCCGTCCCGCCGTCGACGAGCTCGTCCACGGCCTGGATCTCGACGAAGTGGTTGCCTCCGCCGACCGTGCCAATCTGGATGTCGCGCCCGTCCGCGCGGCCCGACGCCTGGATGTACGCGTCGAACGCGAACGTCCCGCGCGCGGGCAGCGCGCCGTGGAAGTGCACGCGCTCGAGATCCTCGCGCTGCGCGCGTGGATCGTAGTGGTTCCACAGGCCTGTGCGGGCGTTGTCCGCCGCCGTCTCGTGCAGCCCGGCGAGGCCGTCGCGGAGCATGGCCGCGCGCTGGCGCGGCGACATGGGGATATCGCGCTGTCCCTGGAAGAAGATGGCGCGGAGCCGCCGCTTCAGGGCGCCGACGTGCGGCGCGAGCTCGCCCCGATCGACGTCGGTCGCGAGCAGGCGCATGCCGCAACAGACATCGTTGCCGACGGCCTGAGGCACCACGAACCCGCGCGCATCGACGACCGTGCCCACGGGGATGCCCGCGCCCTTATGAAAATCCGGCGTGAGCACGATGGACCGGATCTCGCCGGCCGCGCCGCCCCAGAACGGGGCGATCCTGCCGGCCTTCTCCCATGCGCGGAGATCGCGCAGCGTGCCTTCCAGCGAGGCGAAACGGAGGAGCTCCTCGATGCCGTCGGCCTCGACGACGACATCTTCCCGCGCCACGAGGGTGATCGGGATCCCGAACGGATTGTCGATGCGGGCCGTCGCGCCATCCACGCGACGCACCACCGCATCGAGATGCAATTTGCCAACCATGCTGCTGTCCAATTCACGAAGACGCACGCGGCCGACGCGATCGCGCGAAGGGGCCGCGGCTCACTCTCCCCCGGTTTGGACCCGGCGCGCGCACGAGGGAGGCGCACACCGCAGCAGCGGCGCTCAAGATAGACGCGAAACGCAGATCGTCAAGCGATCGCGACGCCGCGCCCGCGCGCCGCGCCGAGCAGCGCGGGACGGCGCCAGCGCTCCGGGCAGGCGGAGGCTCTCGCGCCCCTCGCCTCGGCCCCGCCGCTCCGGACTGCGCGGACGGGTGCCCAGGTCATGAGCGAGAAGGTGCGGGCGCTCTAGGGGAAGGCGCTCCGGCTCCCCGTCGGCCACCGCGGTCCCTGGACGACTTCCTTCCCACTTCGCGGCGAAGACACGCTAGCCTCCAGCGATGCTCCGGTCCTGCGATCCTAGATCTCGATCGTATGTGTGCCTCTCGGCCATGTCGGCGGTCTCCCTCCTGCTGCTGTCCCCGGGTTGTGAAGACAGGCGGCAGCGCGAGGAGGAAGTTAGAAGAGAAGCCCAGGCTTTGGCATCGAAGATGGCGAGGCTGACCACGTAAGGCGACCATGCCAATTTCAGAGACCACACCTCGAAAGAGAACCACGGCTCAACAACCGACATCGCTCGCCTCGTACATTGGGATCTTCGTCACCGTATCCGGTTGTTCGATCAATGCGCCGAACATGGTAGCCCCCTTCAGCTCGGACGCTCTTCCCTCGCTCCCCAAGCCGAGCCTCGACCCCAGCATAAATGACATTCAAGAACGGATAGACACGCAAGCGCTGATCGACGCGACTCACTCAGTCGTTACGTCGAAGCAGTTTGCCGCAAACGTAGAGACCATCGGCACACACCTCGGCGACCTCTGGCTCTCCCCGTACGGGGACACAGTGTCTCCACAGCAAGCCGTGGTCATGTACCTGGGCCTGGATCCGGCGTTCACGGGGGTTCCATCGACGCTCGTATGGGGGACCACGGAGCAGACGGGCCCTCGGGAGCGCGCGACGCGAGAAGCCACGATCGAGCTCAGCCGTGCCAAGCTGAGGCAGTGGCGCTCCGGCTCGGTACTGCGCAAATCGTGCGCGATCAACACGTTGGCTCACGAGATTTCACACGCCATCCCACAGAGCCAGAACGGTTACAGCTATCAGTTCACGGATAGGGGTCGTCCGTGGGCTACGTTCTGGGGTCGCCCTCTGGTGTCCTACACGATGGGAACCGTTGCGCAGTGCACCTATTTGCAGAGTAAAAAGCATCGTGCAGCGCAGACATTCGCATCATGCGTCGAGCGCTGGGGTACAAGCCATTTCAACTCCGCAGGGTGTGACGATGAGTGAGCCCTCGCCGGCAGGGTCGTCCAGCTTCCGGTTGCGACCGACGGTCTGGCTCGCTGCGCGCCGCGTGCTGTCGCCGAGCGGCTCCATGCCGGACGAGCGTCGCGCGATGCGCTGAGTCGCCCGGCGCCGCCGGCCTCCCCGGCCACAGGCCCACGCCGCGACGTCCCGCCCGCGCACCAGGGCTGTCCGCTGGAGCGGACACGGTGCGCAGGAGCGGATTCTCGTCCAGCGGACCTGCCGAGATCCGCGGCGCGCGGCCCCCGGGATCGCCGGGGGAAACCGGCGCTCCCTCGCGTGCGCCGCCCCCTCCGGCGCCTGGCGCGCGGGTTGCTTTGGAGGCGTCGCGCCGCGCCACAAGCTGCCCCCGCGAGCGTCGCTCCCGATCCGAGCGCCGCGCGGAGGGCGTCGAGGCAGTGGCACTGATCCGGAGGTCATCGTGAGTGGTCGCATTCGCCATGGTTTGGGGTTGACGCTGCTATCCATCGCAGGGCTCGCCTGCGGCGCCGGGACACTGGGGCTCTCGACGCTTCCCGGCGACCGCCCGCTGGCCGCGCCCGGGGGTCATGAGGCGCCGCGGCTCCCGCTCAAGAGGCAGCTCACCGAGCGCCCCGTTCACAAGAAGGTCAATCCACAGGGACCCAGCTACCGGGGTGGAGGCCTCGAGAACTTCTGGTACTTCTATGCGCCGGGGAACGAGGCTCCGCCGCAGGCGCTCCCGGCGACGGTGGTCGGCTACCTCGACGAAGTCGGAGACGTCCAGGTCACGCTGACACCTGCGGTCGTGAACAGCTGCGTCACCTCCGGCGAGGTCCGCGTCTACGATGTCTCGGTGCAGACGAGCGACGCCGGCGCGTTCGACCCCTGCCTCGGACAAGACTACATCCCCGGCCCCGAGGACGTCTGCACGAAGGAGCAGAGAAGCCAGCTGCATGGGCGGGCCATCGCGGTGCCCGGCGCATGGGACGAGAAGTCCGGCAAATACTATGAGCACCGCGGCGAGGACAAGAAGGTCTTCACCCTGGCGTGCATGACCGGGATCGCGGCCAAATGCGTGAACTGGGGATATCCGCCCTGGGGGTCTCTCGATGGAAAGCCGCTCTCCGACTACTATGCCGCGTGCATCCGCGCTGCGCGGGCCGAGTACTCGCCTGGCATTTCGTATACCCGCGAGGGCACGCTGATCGACGTGTACGATCGCCTGGCCATCGAGCAGCCGAGCGCGAGCCAGTTGTCGCTCCAGGTCGAGGCCGCGTGGGGCAAGGGCGGGCCGCTCTGCATCAGCGCCCCGCGCTTCCCCGCGTGCGAGGCCGATCCGGACGTCAAGGCGCTGCCCGCGTGCAACGAGGCGGCGATCTCCTGGGAACGGCGGGCGCAATGGCCGGGGGACGTCCTCCTCGTGACGCGCAGCACGCATGACAACGTCGCGACGGGCGGGATCTGCCCGAAGGATCCTTTGCGCCGCAGCCTCTGACCGAGGCGCGCCGTCATTCGCGCGGGGGGAAATCGGCGCAGACGCGCAGCCCCGCGAGGCCGCTCCGCGTCTGCGCCTCCACCGCCGTGCGGTTGCTGCTCCGGTTGGAGAGCGCGTCGTAATACCAGGCCCCGCCGCGGACGAGCAGCTCCTCCCGCGGCCCGGCCGATCGCGCCATCTCCCACGCGTTCCCGGCCATGTCCATCACGCCGAACGGGCTCGCCGAGGCCGGATGCGAGCCCACCTCGTCAGGACCGTAAGCGTCGCTCACCCGGCCGTACGTCTCATCGAAGTTCGCGTCGCCCGGCGCCAGCCGGTCGCCGTGCGGATAGAGCCGCTCGTCCGCGCCCCGCGCCGCCCGCTCCCACTCCCGCTCGTCGCACAGCCGCGCCCCGGGCAGGCGCCCCGTCGACCGCTGCCACGCCGTGTACGCGAGCGCGTCCTCCAGCGCGATCGACGTGATCGGGATGCGCAGCCAGTCCTGCTCCGCCCGGGCGCGGCGACCGGGGATGCGGAGCGGCTCCCCTTCGCGGAAGGTGACCGGCGCGCCGTTCAAGACGAGCGTGAGCGCCCACCCGCCCTCCGGGAGCTCGTCGAGCTGCACGCCCCAGGGCTGCGCGCGCTCCCTCGGGGTCCGCTTCGCTTTCTCCGCCGGGGGAAGATCGCGCAAGAACCGGATCCACTCGCCCACGGTCACCTCGGCGCGCCCGATGAGGTACCCGCCCGTCGCGAGCTCGCGCTCGGGCTGCGTCTGCAGCATGCCCCGGCGAAAGCTCTCCGCGTCCGCGCTCCCGAACAGGAACCGCCCCGGCGGGACATAGACGTACCCCTCCGGCACGGCCGCGGCCGGCGGCAGCTCGAACGCGACCCGCGCCCGCTCCCCGCGGCCGAGCAGGATCGGATAGCGCACGTCGGCCCGCCCCTCGGCCTGGAACGTCAGCAGGTACGAGCCGGGCCCCTCGTCGAGCGCGATCTCCGGCAGCGGGGCCCGGCCGAGCGCCCGGAGGGGCCGGAGCGCGCGGCGCCCGTCGCCGTCGGCGTCGTAGCGCCCGAGCGCCACCGACGCGCCCGGCGGCGTCACCTCGATCGCGAGCCGCGGCGGCGCGACGAGCCGGCGCTGCCGCGCCCCGCTCTCGTCATAGATCGTGAGCCGCCGCACGAGCTCCTTCCGCCGCTCCCGCTCGGAGAACCACTCGGCGAGCTCGATGCCCTCGAGCAGCACGTCGCCCAGCCCGGCGCGCAGATCGGCGCGCCTCGGGTCGAGCGAGAGCCCCGCCTCGAGCGCCTGACCGGCTCGCGCGAGCGCTTCCTCCGCCTCCTGCGCCGCCGCGACGGCCTCGGCCCAGGTGCGCTCGGCGGCCTCCTCCTCGACCAGCGACGCCGCCGCGCGCCGGCCGATCGCGGCGTCGAAGCCGGCGAAGGCCCGCCTCCGGAGCGCGTCGGCGTCGGCCTTGCGCCGCCGCCCCTCCCCCTCTGCGGCGCGCGCGGCCGCCTCATGGCCGGCGACCACCCGGTCCAGGTCCCGCTGCGCCTTCCACTCGAGCCCCGCGAGCGCGAGGCCCAGGACGAGCGGCGCCGCGGCGACCCCGAGCGCCCTGGCGAGGCGCGCGCGCCGCAGCCGCCGCCGCGAGGCCGAGAGGAAGGCGCGCTCCCCGGGGCCGAGCGCGTCCTCGGCGACCCGCGCCGCCTCGGCGAGCTGCCGCGCGCTCCAGAGCGCCTCGGGCGCGCCGCCGAGCCGCGCCCACTCCGCGGCGGCCACCTCGATCCGCTCGCGTTCCCGCCGGTCCTCCCGGTCGCGGTCGATCCAGGCGCCGAGCGCGCCCCAGCCGCGCACGAGCGCCTCGTGGGCGACCTCGTACGCGGTGCCGGAGGCGCCCGGCGCTCCGCCCGGCGCTCCGCCCGGCGCGCTATGCGTCCCCTCCCGCACCTCGCGCCCCACCACGAGCCGGCCGCGGATCAGCGCCTCGAGCGCCGCGCGCGCCGCCGCGTCCTCGAGACCGAGCTCGGCCGCGCTGCGGCGCGCGCGCGTGCCCTCGGCCGTCACCAGCCGGACCAGGATGCGCCGCGCCGCCGCCTGCTCGGGGGGCGCGAGCGCGGCGACCACCGCGTCGGCGTGGCGCGCGAGCGCGCCGGCCACGCCGCCGATGGCCTCGAGGGCCGCCTCGGGGATGCGCTGGGCGACCGGGTCGCGGGCGTCCCACAGCTCCGCCAGCGCGAACTGCAGGAGCGGCAAGCAGGCCGCGGACCCGGCCTCGACCAGCGCGTCGACCGTCGCCTCGGACGCGAAGGTGATCCCGGTGCGCCGCGCCGGGGCGGTGATGGCCGCGCGGATGCCGTCGGGGCCGAGGGGGCGCAGGACATAGAGCGCGCGCCCGAGCTCGTCGCCCAGGGCCGGGAGGGACGAGAGGCGGGTGAAGAAATCGCCGCGCACGGTGGTGAGCACGCGCACGCCCGCGGCGAGCGAGCCGAGGCGGCAGAGGGCCTCGGCGAAGCGCGCGGCCTCGGCGGGCTCGGCCAGGGTGAAGAGCTCCTCGAGCTGGTCGACGAAGAAGAGCGCGCCCCGCGCGTGGGCCATCCGGCGCTGCACCGCGCGCGTGAGCCCCTCGACGTCGCCCTCGATGCGCAGGCCCGACGCCGGGGGGAGCGCGCCCTCGTCGAGCGTGACGGCGTCCAGCGCGGCGGCGAGCGCGGCGAGCGGGCGCCGGCCGGGCACGAGCGAGAACGCCTGGAACGCGCGCCCGTCGCCGAGCGCGCCCTCGACGACGCGGGGCAGCACGCCGGCGCGGCAGAGCGACGATTTCCCGACGCCGCTGTCGCCGGCGATGACGACGAGCGGCTCGGCGCGGAGCCTGTCGAGCACGGCGCGGATGTCGCCCTCGCGGCCGAAGAAGAGCGCGCGGTGCTCGGCCTCGAACGGCCGGAGGCCGCGGTAGGGGTTGCCCTCCGGGATGGGCGCCCGGGGCTCCTCCAGGTCGACGAGCTCGAGGGCCTCGGCGAGCGCCTCGCCGGAGCCGAAGCGGCGCTCCGGCGCGGGCTCGAGGCAGCGGGCGACGGCGGCGGCGAAGCGCGGGTCGACGCCGTGGACCGCGGACTCGAGCGGCGCGGGCGCGGCGTCGATCCAGTCGTCGAGGGGCGCGTCCGGGGAGACGCCCGCGCGGTGAGCGGCGCCCGTGCAGAGCTCGTGGAGCACGGCGCCGAGGGCATAGACGTCGCTCTGGCGGGTCGCGGGCGCGCCGCGGAGGAGCTCGGGGGCCATGTAGAGGGGCGTGCCGAGGAGCGCGTCGGCGCGGGTGAGCGTGCCGGAGGTGCGATCGCCGTCGCGGTCGACCGCGCTGGAGGCGGGATCGCCCTCGCAGGCGACCGTGCTCGCGGCGCCGTCGACCTCGCGGAGGATCGCGCTGGAGGCGCGGCGGCTCGGGGGCGGCGGCCTCCCGAGGGCGGCGGCGGGCTCCTCGATCAGCTTGGCCAGGCCGAAGTCGATGAGCTTGAGCTCGCCGGACTCGCCGAGCATGGCGTTCTGGGGCTTGATGTCGCGGTGGAGGACGCCGTGGCGATGGGCGGCGCCGAGGCCCCGGGCGAGGCCGAGGCCGAGCCGCAGCGCCCGCTTCCAGCACACCGGCTTCTCCAGCTCGGCGAGGCTCTTGCCACGGATGAACTCGGACACGAGGTAGGGCCGGTCGTCGACCTCGCCGACGCGGTGGACGGCGACGACGCTCGGGTGCGACAGGCGCGCGAGCGCGCGGGCCTCGATGAGGAAGCGCTGCCGCGCGACGGCGTCGGGCCGGGGCGAGGCGATGAACTTGATGGCGACCGGGCGGTCGAGGAGGCTGTCGTGGGCGAGGTAGATGCTGCCCATGCCGCCGCGGCCGATGAGCCGCAGCAGCCGGTAGCCGTCGAACGTGGCGGGCGGGCTCCACGCCGCGTCGTCGAGGCAGCGGGCGTCGTTCACGGCGGCTTGGCGCCCGGCCGAGGCTCGTCGGGGCCGCCGCGCCGCCGCGTCAGGCCGAAGGCGCGGACGAGCTTGTAGGCGTGGGAGCGGGCGAGATCGAGCTTCGACGCCGCCTCGCCCACGTTCCAGCCGCACTCCTCGAGCGCCGCGCGGAGCAGCTCCGCCTGGAAGCGGCGGGTGGCCTCCTGGAAGGTCAGGCCCCGGTAAGGCGCGGTCGTGATGGCCGGGGCCGCGGCGGCGCCCTCGGGCGCGGCGATGTCGCCGGGGAAGAGGTGGCGCCGCTCGACCTGGGGGACCCCCTGCGCCGCGGCGCGGATGGCGGCCGCCTCGACGGCGTGGGCGAGCTCGCGCGCGTTGCCGCTCCACTCCGCCGCCTCGACGGCGCAGAGCGCGTCGACGCTGAGGTGGACGGCGGGCAGCCCGTGGGTCTTGCAGGCCTCCGCGCAGAAATGCTCGGCCAGGAGGGCGATGTCCTCCCGGCGCTCCGAGAGGGCGGGGAGGCGGATCGGCAGCACCTGGAGGCGGTAGAAGAGATCTTCGCGGAACTCCTTGCGCTGCGCGGCGGCCTTGAGGTCGACGTTGGTCGCGGCGATGACGCGCACATCGGCGCGGACGGGGCGGGTCGCGCCGAGGGGGTAGTACTCCCTCGACTGCAGGAGCTGCAGCAGCTTCGCCTGCGCCGAGGGCTTGAGCTCGCCGATCTCATCGAGGAAGAGGGTGCCCTTGTCGGCGGCGGCGACCTTGCCGTCCATCTTGCGGCTGGCGGTGGAGTGCGCGCCGGGCAGGGCGCCGAACAGCTCGCTCTCGAGGAGCGTCTCGGGGAGCGCGGCGCAGTTGAGCTCGACGAAGGGGCCGCGCGCGCGCGGGCCGCTCTCGTGCAGGACGCGGGCGAGCTGGGTCTTGCCGGTGCCCGAGGGGCCCGTGAGCAGGACGGTGACGTCGAGCGGCGCGGCGACGGCGGCCTGCGAGAGCACGAGCGCGAGGGCGGGGCTCTTGCCGACGATCGCGTCGGCGCGCAGGGCGCGCCGGAACGGGAGGGTCGGGTCGGCCTCGTCGCGGCGGCGGAAGCGCAGCATGAGGCGATCGGCGAAGGGGGCGAGGTGGCGGGCGAAGGCCTCGACGCGGCGGCGGTCCTCCTCGGTGAAGCGGTCCTTCTCGATGCGGTTCTGGAGATAGACGACGCCGAGCGGAGGGGCGCCGGCGGGGGAGCGGACGCTGATCGGGGCGCAGATCACGGCCTCGATGCGGTTGCGCTCGACGCTCTCGTTGGCGCGGAAGCGCGGGTCCCGGAGGGCGGAGACGGTGATGATGGTGCGGCCGGTGGCGAGCGCCTCGGCGATGACGCCCCGCGAGAAGGCGGCGCGGATCTCCGCGACGTCCTTGTCCTGGCAGCCGTGGGCGACCCAGAAGGGCGGCTCGCCGCGGGCGTCTGGATCGGACACGATCTCGACGTAGCCCCGGAGTGCGCCGGTGATCTGGACGATCAGGGCGAGGGCCTCGGCGAGGAACGGCTCCATTTCCTCGGTTTGCCCGAGCTCGAGGAGCTTGCGATAGAAGTCACGCTCCTGCTCGGCGCGAAGCGCGGCGTCCGCAGGACGAGCGGGTGGGGCCGAGAGGGCTTCGTCATCTCGCGAAGGAGGCATGCTTCTTGATGAAGATACCGGAATAGAGTGCCCTAGGGAACACGACCGGAGCGGCGCAGGTGGATGCGGCCCGGCGCCGCGCGGGCTGGTTCGTTCACGCGTTCGGGTTGCCGCCGTCCGCGGCAAACGCTGGCGCGACGGCGGAGTCGCCGAGCCACTCCCGGGCGAGCTTCAAGGTCTGAGCGTTCTCGGAGACGTTCTCGAGGAAGCCCTCGCGCCGGCGAGGATCGTCGATCCGCGCCGCCGTCGCGAGGAGGCGGTCGCGCGCATCCGCGATGGCGGCGCGCGCCGCCGGGCGGTCGCCGATCGCCTCGAGCGCCCGGGCGTACACGAGGCGGGCGAGCTCCTCGCCCTGCTCGACCTTGCCGAGCGAGGCGAGCAGCGCGATGGCGTCACGCGCCTCGGCGAGCGCCTCGGACGGCTGACCGCGCGAGAGCATCACCTCGGCCAGCGTCGCCCGGGCCACGACCTGGAACGGCCTCGACGCCTCGAGCAGCGCCACGGCGCGCCGGGCCTCCACCTCGGCCGCCTCGAGCTCACCCGCGCTCCGCAGGAGCCACGCGAGGTAGGCGCGCGAGACCCCCTCGATGCTCCGCCAGTCGCCTCTCACGGCGGCGGCGACGGCCTCCGCCTCGACGGCGAGCCCCTCCTCCAGGGCGCCGAGGCGGCCGAGGGCGAAGCCGAGGTTGTGCCGGCCCGTGATGACGGCGCGCTCCAGCCCCATCCGCTCGGCGTCGGCGACCGCGCCGCGGAGGAGCGCCACCGCCTCGGCGTAGGCGCCGAGCTTGATCTCGGCCTCCGCGAGGTTGCCGCGGGCGACGCAGGCGTTGCGGATGTCGCCCGCTTGCTCGAAGCAGCGCAGGGAGGCCTCGATCAGCGCTCGGCAGCGATCGAGGTGGCCCGCGAACCGCGCGCGCACGCCGAGCGCCCGGAAGACCGGCCCGCTCACGGCGGGGTCGCCCGAGAAGCGCCCGGCGACCGCCTGGATCCGGGCGTGGAGCGCCTCGGCCCGATCGTAGCTGCCCGCGAAGAACAGCCGCACCGCCACCCGCGTGCTCGCCATCACCGCCGGCCCGGTCGCCTCGCCCTCGGACCAGGCGCTGGAGAGCTCGTCGGCGAGCGCCACCAGCTGCTCGTGATGTCCGAGCCTCCCCGCGGTCTGGCCCACGTCGCCCACGGCCACGTACCAGCGGGCGCTGCCCCTGGGCAGCGATTCCATGGCCACCTGCGCCCAGCGGAGCGCCTCGGCGATGTCCCCGCGCCAGTGATGCGCCTCGGCCCGGATCTGCGCGAGCTCCCCGCGCGCCTCGCCGTGCGCTCCGAGCGCGAGGGCGCGATCGGTATGGGAGAACACGCCTTCGAGGTCGTTTCCGGCGAGCGCCTGCGCCGCCGCTCGCCGGTAGCCGTCGGCGGCGCGCGCGGGATCGCCGCCTCGATCGAAGTGCTCGGCGACGACCGCCGCGGCGGGCTCCGCTGCCTGCTCGAGCCATGCGCCGGCGAGCTTGTGCCCGAGCGCCCTGTCGCCTTCGGTCAAGGTCGCATACGCCCCCTCGCGGAGGAGCGCGTGCCGGAACGCGAGCTCGTCCTCGCCCGGGAAGCGGCTCTCGCGGCGCCGCACCAGGATCTCGCGCTCCACGAGCGCCGCGAGCCCGCGCGCAACCTCGCTCCGGCGCGCCTCTCCGCCCACGAGCGCGGCGACGCTCCCCACCCAGAAGACCTCGCCGAAGATGCTCGCCGCGCGCAGGAGCCGCCGCGCTGCCTCGTCGAGCGCCCCGAGCCGCGACTCGACCATGGCCACCACGGTCTCCGGCATGTGCGAGCCCTTGCCCTCCGCCGCCCAGCGGATCAGCTCCTCTAGGTAAAACGCATTTCCCTCGGACAGGCGCACGATGCGCGCGATGAGCTCGGGCTCCGTGCGCTCGCCGAGGACGTGCTGCGCGAGCCGCTCGCCCGCGCGCCGGCTCAGCTCGACGAGCCGCAGCTCGTGGAGCCGGCGGCCGTCCCAGAGCCTCGGGAAGACGTCGCGCACCTCGGGCCGGGCCAGGGCCAGGACGAAGATCGGACGCTCGTGCAGCGCGCGCAACGCCGCGTCGAGGAGCTGGACGGTCGGTCGATCTCCCCAGTGCAGATCCTCCAGCAGCACGAGCACCGGCGCCTGTGCGCTCGCCGCGCCCAGGAAATCGAGGAACGCCGCGCGCACCTGATCCGCCATGAGCGGCGCGTCGCGCCGCGCGGACCGCAAGGGCAGGCTCTCGTCGTCCGGGAAGGGCGCGCCCACGACCTCGCCCAGGAACTCCGAGACGCGCCGCTGCTCGCCCGGCGCGACCCGCGCAGCCACCTGCGCCGAGAGCTTCTCCCGCCGGATCTCGAGCGGCTCGCCCTCGTGGATGCCGCACGCGCTCCGCAGCGCCTGGCCGAGCATCTCCAGCGGGGAGCCGGCGCGCAGCGCGTCGCCGCGCGCGATCCACACCGACAGCGGCTCGCCCCGCGCCCCGAGCTCTTGCAAGAGCTCGTGGGCAAGCCGCGACTTCCCCACGCCGGGCGGCGCCATGACCAGCGCCGCCTGCGCGGTCGCCTCTTCCACGGTCTCGGCCAGCAGCGCCCGCAGCGTGCCGAGCTCGCGCTCCCGGCCCACGCACGGGGTGGCTCTGCCCAGGAGCAGCCGCGTGCTCCCGGCGACCGGCCGCTCGCCGTGCAGCGTGAAGATCCCCTCGCCCTCGCGCACATCGAAGCGCGCATCGAGCAGCCCCGCGACCGCCTCGTCGATCACCACCGCGCCCTCCGGCCCGCCATGGCCGTCCGTGGCCGCTGAGAGCCGCGCCGCCCGCTCGATCGCGGGCCCGAGCGATCGCGCCTTACGATCGCCGCGCCCCATGGCGAGGACGACGCGCCTCCCGCCTGCCCGCACGCGCAGGGCGAGCGCGCAGCGCGCCGCCAGCGCGGCGAGATCCGTCGCCAGGCCCCGGCCCGCCAGCACCACCGCGACCGACCCGTCGAGCAGCCGCTCGCTCGCGCCGCCATGCGCCTCGGCCTCCTGAAGGAGGGTCGCGTCGTCCGGGGCCACCGCAAGCGTGGAGATACCATTGAAGGATTGAGCATCCGCGTCTGCCGGCGCGCTCACCAGGATCACCGCCACGGCGCGCTGCTCGTCGCTCGTCAGCGACGGTGCTTCGCTCGGCCCCGAGGCCAGCTTGGAGGGCAAGTCGCCGAGCGCCCGCAGCGCCTCGGCTGCGGCCTGGCCGTCGAGCGGCCGCTCTTCTCTCTGCTTGGAGAGCATCCTTTTCAGCAGCTCGTCGAGCGCCCCGGGCACCTCCGGCCGCACGCTGCGCGCGCTCGGCGTCTCCTCGAAGAGCACCTTGGTCAGGATGGCCGCGGGGTGCTGGCCGCCGAACGCAGGCACGCCCGTCACGCATTCGAAGAGCACACACCCCAGCGAGAACACGTCGGCGCGCGCGTCGATGCTCGCCTCGCCCCGCGCCTGCTCCGGCGCCATGTACCCCGGCGTCCCGAGCAGCGTCCCCGAGCGCGTCATCCGCGTCGCGTGCGCCGCTTGCGCGATGCCGAAGTCGAGCACTTTCACCTCTTCCAGGCGCCCGCCGGGCAAGAACAGGTTGCTCGGCTTCAGGTCACGGTGGATCACCCCCTGGGCGTGCGCGCACGCGAGCACGCCCGCGACGTTCAGGGCGAGGGCGACGCTCTCGTCGGCGCCGAGCGGGCCGCGCGCGAGGCGCGCCGCGAGGTCCTCGCCCTCGAGCCACTCCATCACGAGATAGGGCGCTCCGTCGGCGCTCGCGCCGTGCGCCACGTAACGCACCACCCGCGGATGCGAGAGGCTGGCGAGGATCTGCGCTTCGCGCGCGAACCGGGCCGCGCCCGCGGGGTCGCCGCCGGAGAGGAGCTTGACCGCAACCGGCTCGCCGGTCTCCTGATCGAGCGCCTTCCATACCTCGCCCATTCCGCCCGCGCCGGCGCGGCGCTCCAGGCGGTAGCGGTCCAGGAAGACGGTCGCGGGTCGCACGGCGCGAGTATCGGCGCGCGGGGGCGGGGGTGTAAAGGCCGGGCCGGCGGCGGGCGGGCGGCGGGACGGACGGTGAAGCTCGGTTGGTCCCGCGCGAGCGGACGCGGCCGCGTGCAGAGGAGTCCGCGCGGGTGGATGCGGGCCTGTGCAGGGCAGTCCGCTCCAGCGGACGCGGTCCTATCCAGAGGACTCCGCTGCAGCGGACCTGGAGGTGAGGATCGAGCGGGGCCGCCCATCGACCGCGCGCCAGCGCCCGCGCTGGCGGCGTACCCCGGGCCTGGCGCCCGGGAGATGCGGGAGTTCGCTACGTAGGCTCGGACGTTGCTTTCAACGCCACACCCGCCGTTGCCGCCGAGGCAATGGACGAGGTCATCCGGGCCGGGACGATCCCTGCCGGGGGCGCGTCCGTTCGCGTCGGGTGCAGCGTCACACCCCATGGTTCGCCTCGCGCCTATCCACCTTGCATGAGCGCACCGACACACGCCTGCCGCCGGATTACCACGGCCATGGGCTTACCTCACGGAGGCATAGACCTTGTCAACAAAACCACTCACTCAGCGCTTGGAGGAGCTTCCCCTGGTCCTCGCCGGTCCCATCTTGCGCCGGGTCGGAGCGGACCAAGTGACAGTCTGGGTCGCGCTCCGGAAACCCCGGCAGGTACAGCTGGAGGTCTTCCAGAGAGAACAAAACGGGGGATGGGCGAGCTCAGCTGCGCTGCGAGCGACGGCTCGTACGCTCCGACTCGGGCGGGGATTGCACGTCATCGCGATCACTGCCAGCTCTGGAACCGAGCAGCTTCAGCCCGGGTCCGTGTACGGCTATCAGCTCTCGTTCACTCCGCTGGCGGGAGAAGCCGACTCGGCCGCGAGCGGCGACCTGTTGACGCCCGGCGTGCTCGCCGGCAGCAGCGACGACGCTGCGCGTCTACTGCTCTATACGGATGTCGCCACGGACGCGCCCACGCTGCCGAGCTTCGCGCTCGCGCCCGTGGATATGAACGACTTCCGGATGTTTCACGGATCCTGCCGCAAGTTACACGGTGAGAGCAAGGATGCGCTCGCGATCCTTGATAACATCATCGCGGACGCCCTAAAGCCTGGGGCCAAGGATCCGAGGCCCCATCTGCTGATGATGTCCGGCGATCAGATCTACGCGGACGATGTGGCGGACGCGCTGCTGTTCCTGCTGATGGATGCCGCAGATACACTCCTGGATGGCCGAGAAGTATTACCAGGCGTCAAGGAGGACGACGATCTGCGCCCTGCGTGCCGTGCCAAGGTGGCGGAGCGAATGAAGCTGACCTCCATGGTGAAGAACAAACCGGAGCACGCCAAGAGCCACCTGCTACGCCTTGGCGAATATTACTCGATGTACCTCTTCGCCTGGTCGGACGTCCTGTGGCCGACACGGTCGCTCAACGACCACACCGCGGTATTTCCTGAATACGCAGAGATTGCCCCTCCCTCCATTATTATCGCGCACTCCCGTTTATGTCTTAGCCCCTCTCTTTGGGCATGCTGGTTGATGGCGAGGCGTTCTTCCCAACACAACTCGCCATCATGGAGAGTGCTCGCTCGGCGCACGCACCCGGGAGACGCCGGCCCGCTAGCCGCGGCACCGCGCATTCCGTTCATCCACCGTAAATTCTCATAGCAGCCCCCTGACCACGGTTCCATCGCACCCCAAGGTGCCCTCCGCACCTGGTGCGCAACCCCTTCCGTTTACTCGTCAAAAATTACCACACCTTGTTGCTCCCACGCGCGCCTCACGACGGGGTAGGTCCACCCGAGGAGCGGAGCAGCGGCGCGGTGCCGGCCACAAAATAGGTGACGAGGAGACCTGATCTTGGCCGACAGTCTCCTCGTCGTGCTCCGGTTCTCTTGCCCAGGAATCGAAGCGGTCGCAGTGTTATCCAGAGCGCCATCGACATCAAGCGCTGGCAGCAGCAACCGCCCACAGTCGTCGAAGCGCGGCCTGCGCGCTGCCCCGCCTGCGGCACCGCGAGCTGCCCGCTCGGCGGCGCCATCCAGCTCCAGGGCCACGGCACGCGCGAGCGGCAGGTCTGGGGCCCTACCAGCCCGGACCGACCGGCTGAGCAGATCTCGGTGCTCGGCCGCCGCTACCGCTGCCTCTGCTGCGAGGCCGTACTGCTCGTCGTCCCTCGCGGCGTGCTCGGCCTTCGCATGTACAGCGCCGCCGCGATCGGCTTCGCCCTCGCGCTCTGGGGTCTCGCGCTCGCGACGGCGGCCGAGGTCCGACGGCGCGTGGGCCCGGCGAAGATCCTCGGCGACAGCGCCGTCACCGGCTGGGCCACGCTGCGCCGATGGGCGCGCGACGTCGCGCAGCAACGTCTGTTCGCTCAAGCCCCCGACCCAGGCCCGTCCGCGTCGCTTCGTCAGAGCGCGGCCAGCGCCGCGGCAGTGCTTGCGGCGAGCGCGGACCCGACGACGCGGGCGCTGCCGATCGAGCACCGCGCCTTCTTCGGCGCCGCGCACGCGGCGTGAGGGCCTCTGCCCCTTCGGAGCCCGAATCGTACAGCCCACCTGAGAGGATCCCTGCCGAAGACGCCGCTGATCCCGGACAAGGACCGCGCGCCAGCAAGGCGCAGAAAGGACCTGTTCGAATGGCTCTCGGCCCCGCCGACCACGCCGAGACCGTGGCGATCTATCGCGCCACGGTCATCGGCCCTCTGATGCACCGCGTGCTCACCCACGGCCAGCTCGCCGCCGAGCTGCGCACGCTTAGCGAGCAGCGGTTTCGACCGCCGGGCGCGCACAGCACGCGCACCTACTCGGTGCCCACGCTCCAGCGCTGGCTGTACGCATATCGCTCCGCTGGCCTCGACGGCCTGCGTCCGCAGCCACGCAGCGATCGAGGCTTCGCTCAGGAGCTCTCTGAGGAGCTGCGCGCGCTGCTGCTCGATATCCGGCGCGAGCATCCCGACGCCTCGGTGCCGCTCATCCTCAAGACGCTCGTCGATGAGGGGCGCCTCGAAGCGGGCAAGGTCTCCGAGCCCACCGTGCGGCGCCTGTACGCGGCGCACGGACTTCGCCGCCGCGCTGCGCGCGCCGAGGGCGAGCCGAAGACGCGGCTGCGCTGGCAAGCCGAGCGCCCCGGCGCGCTCTGGCACGGTGACGTCTGTCACGTGACCGGCTGTACCGTCGGCGGCAAAACGATGCCGATCCGCATCCACGGGCTGCTCGACGACGCCTCTCGCTACGTCGTCGCGCTCGAGGCGCACACCACCGAGAAAGAGGTCGACATGCTCGGCATGACCGTCGACGCCCTGCGCCGTCACGGCAAGCCCGACGCGCTCTACCTCGATAACGGCTCCACCTATCGCGGCGAAGTCCTCAAGACCGCGTGCGCGAGGCTCGGCATCACGCTGCTGCATGCAAAGCCCTACGACCCAGAGGCGCGCGGCAAGATGGAGCGTTTCTGGCGCACGCTGCGCGAAGGATGCCTCAATTACCTCGGCGCCGTGGCCTCGCTCGTGGACATCAACACGACGCTCCGCGCCTTCCTCGACAGGCGCTATCACCCGGCGCCGCACGCGGGCCTGCTCGGCAAGACGCCGGCCAGGGTGTACGCGGCCCGCCCCGCCGGAGAGGGGGCCGTGGACGAGAAGGCGCTGCGCACAGCGCTCACCGAGCGCACCCGGCGCCGCGTCTCGGCCGACAACATCGTCTCCGTGGACGGCGTCGCCTGGCAGCTCGATCAGGGCTACCTCGCTGGCCAGGTCGTCTCGGTCGCCCGATGCTTCGTCGCGTCCGGCGAGCCGCCGTGGGTCGAGCACGAGGGCAAGCGCCTTGTGCTGCATCCGGTCGATCCGCAGAGCAACGCGCGGCGCAGGCGGCTGACGTGCGGCGGCGCTGCGGCGGACAAGCCGACCCGCCCGGTGGACTTCAATCCCGCGCGGACGCTCGGCCGCTCCTCAAGCGGCGGCGGCGACGACACAAGCACGGGCGGAGGTGCGGCGTGAGCGAGTCCTACGTCCGCTTCTTCACCCTGTCTGCGGTGCCTTTCTCCAAGGAGGTGCAGGATGGCGACCTCTGGCTGCCGCCCTCCAAGGAGCAGGTCGTCGAGGAGGTATGCGAGGCCGTGCACGAGCACGCGCAAGTGCTGCTCGTCGGCGAGCCCGGTGCCGGCAAGACGTGTGTGCTGCGGGCCGTGCGT
Source organism: Sorangium cellulosum So0157-2 (assembly GCF_000418325.1). Lineage (GTDB taxonomy): Bacteria > Myxococcota_A > Polyangia > Polyangiales > Polyangiaceae > Sorangium > Sorangium cellulosum_D. The sequence goes on along the minus strand of NC_021658.1, from coordinate 3,240,310 downwards.
CATCGGTTGCCGCAGGCAGGTTTCCGGCTGACCTACTGCCACAACGCCACGCTCGGCCGCCGCGACTTCTATCGCCAGCTCTGCCACGCGCTCGGCCTCAACCCCGCCGCGACCGCGGCGGCCGTCTTCTATGCTGTCAGCGCGCACGTCGAGACCCTCGGTCGCGAGCGCATCCACCCGGTCTTCCTGCTGGACGAAGCGCACCTGCTCCACCAAGACACGCTCGATCATCTCCACATACTGCTTAATGTGCGCCGTGAGGCGCTGCCAAGACCGGGGACCGCAAGGGGTCCCCCTCGCCCAGGTCGAGCTGGGTAAAGAAGGGCGCCGCGAACGTCCCCGGAGACTGGAACGGGGGCCTGCAACAGCCGAGCGGCGTAAACAGCCGGCGAAGGAAGCTTCGGCGACCGAGGCCGGTGACCACAGGTGCCAAGGTGAGAGCCGCATGGACCGTCGTCCAGGCAAATCGAAGTCGGTGTTAGAACCCTCTGTACGGAAGTATGCCCCGCCTCGTGCGGGTTTGCAGCCAGAGCCCGGTAGCCAGTTGAAAGCATCTGGGTATGCCCGGTATGGGCATGCCGCCCCCCAGCCTCGAACGGGGGAGCGGTCCGCGCTGCCAGGGGCAAAGCCGACCACCTACAGCGCCACGGGTCAGGGCAGTGAACACGGGAACCCCGAGCCGAGCGCTGGCGGAAGCGCCAGCAAGCCACCAGGTCTGGCAATGTCTCGTCCGGGGGGCGGAGCCTCCGTAGTAGTCGGAGCGCGGGAAAGCCGCGCACATGGCGAAGGGAGGCAGTCCATGGGTGAAACGCGCATGGCGCCGGAGAAAGCCGTGTATGCGGCGCCTCAGTCCGATCAGGACTGGCTCCGGAGTGTCCAGCGCGAGCTTCACCGGCGAAGTAGAGACGATCTGGACTACGTCTTTCGCAAGCTGTGGGGATTCGTTACAGATCCTCGCACCTTGCGATGCGCCTTCCATCGCGTCGCCCGCAATCGCGGGAGTCGCACGGCGGGTGTCGACGGGGTCACGGTGGTCAAGCTCGGACGAACGAGCGGTGGCGGCGAGTCCTTCGTGCAGGCACTGCGCGAGGAGCTCAAACCTCACCGTTTCCGCCCGAGCCCTGTCCGACGGGTGCGGATCCCCAAGGCAAGTGCCCCAGGGAAGTACCGAGCCCTGGGGATTCCCACTGTCAAGGATCGCGTCGTGCAAGCAGCGTTGAAGAGCATCCTCGAGCCGATCTTCGAGGCGGACTTCTTCCCCGTCTCGTATGGCTTCCGCCCCGGCCGCGGGGTCCACGGCGCTCTCGAGCATCTACGGATGCTGTTGCGACCGAGGCCCGTGCGCAAGGGTGGGATCGAGCATCGGCTGCCGTATCAATGGGCCATCGAAGGAGACATCAAGGGCTGCTTCGATCACATCGGGCACCACGCGCTGATGAACCGGGTCCGCCGGCGCATTGGCGATGCCAAGGTGACGAGACTGATCGCAGCATTCCTCAAGGCCGGCGTCCTTTCCGAGGAGCAGTTTTCTCGAACGGAAGCCGGCACTCCCCAGGGTGGGATCCTATCGCCATTGTTGGCGAATATCGCGCTCAGCGCGATCGAGGAGCGGTATGAGCGTCATGTGTGGCCACGCCGCACCCCGACGACTCAGACCGATCCGGCGGGGATCACTCGACGAGCGAAGGAGAGACGCGCCACTGACCGGCGGCGCGGCCTCCCGATCCTCGTCCCCATCCGGTACGCGGATGACTTCATCATCCTCGTTGCCGCCCCGACCGGCCCGCAGCAGCACGCGGATGCCGAGCGAGTCGCGAACGAGGAGAAGGCTGCACTGGCCAGCTTCCTGAAAGCCGAGCTTGGACTGGAGCTTGCAGAGGCAAAGACGCTCGTGACCCCCGTCACGGAGCCGATGAGCTTCCTCGGGCACCACGTCCTCGTCCGACGCCACCCCGGACATGGCCGGCAGGTGAGCGCGGGCCTCGTGCCGAAGGAGCGCAGCCAGCGCCTCCGGGAGAAGATCAAGCAGCTTTTCAAGAAGAGATCAACGGGCTCTTCGCTGCGGGGTCAGCTCCAGAGGCTCAACCCCATCCTGCGGGGCTGGGCGAACTTCTACCGGCACGCGTGGGGAGCGAAGAAGGTTTTCAACTTCCTCGATCATTACGTGTGGTGGACGATCGCCCGGTGGCTTCGTAAGAAGCACCGCATCTCCCTGAAGCGCTTGATCCTACGGTACGGACAGCGCAGACCGAGGGGGCGAGGCGTGCGATGGACGGATGGAGGGGTCAGCCCTTTCGAAACGTCCACCGTGCGCGTCGAGCAGTACAAGCTGGGGTGGATGCGCGAGCCATACTTCGCCACAAACATGGAGGGAAAGCCCGGTGCATAACGAAAGGTGCACGCCGGGTTTGGACGGGGGCGGCCGGAAACCGACCCGGCGCAAGCCGGGCGCGGCGCCGGCCGCCCACCGAACTATGAATGGGATAGCCGTGCACTGCTGTCGCTCATCCTGGTGGGGCTCTCCGATCTACAAGACCGCCTTGAGCTGCGCAAGAACCGCTCGCTGTATTCGCGTATCGAGCGCCGTATCTCGATCGGTGCGATGGCCCCTGACGATACCGGCGAGTACGTGCGGCTACGGATGAGCCGCGCCGGTGCCGACCGCGAGGTCTTCACCGCCGACGCGCTCACCCTGCTCCACGAGGCCGCCGGATCGAGCCTGCGCGACATCGACCGCATGGCCACCGCCGCGCTGCGGGAGGCGGCGCGGCGGAAGAAGAAGCTCGTCGAGCGCGACGTGATGGCGCGCATCGTCGGCGACCTGGGGACGGACGGCAGTTGACGCCGACCTCGACGACGGGCCCGCTCGGCGCCGGCGCAGGAAATCCTCGCCGGCGCCGGCGCCGACGTCCAAGACGATGATGGCCATCCTGCGGCGGCCTGCGGCGCACACCCGAGGGATGGCCGTCGCGCTCCTTGGCCGCAACCGAACTCCCCCCTCGATGGCCATCAATGAGCATGCTCGACGGGCCATCAGCCAGCCTGCGCGTCAACACTCCCCGCCCGGCCCATCCCCCGCGTCCCCGCGCCTCTCGCTGGCGTGGCGCCGCGCCTCACCCCCTGGCCTGCCGGTTGCATTTGCCCGCTGCGCCCGAACCCAGGCCGTTCAGGGCACCAGCTCGACTCCCTTCGCCAGGTACAGCCTTGACGCCCGACGCCCGCGGTCGTGATCTGAGGGTGAATCCATCGGGGGGTGGTGGCCGTACCTGCAAGGCCCCGAGCTCGCGCCTGAGCCGGCCCTCATCGAGGAAAGGAATCCGCCATGCGCATCGTCCAGATGGGCTCAGGTGAGCCCCGCGATCTCGTCCTCTGCTACCTCGTCGGCCCTCACATGGACGCCGCGCTGCGCGACGCCCTCGGCCCCGCGCCGTGCGTGGTCGCCTATGCCACCGGCAAGCCCGCCGACAGCCTCGACGCGGTGATCGCCGCCGTGCGCGACCGGCTGCACCTCCCCGCCATCGGCCGCATCGTCCTCGCCGGCTACTCTCTCGGCTGCAGCGGCGTGCGATCCCGCCTGCTCGAGAAGGCGCAGGCGAACGGCGCCGTCGCCGCCCTGGTGCTCGTCGACGGCACCCACGCGAGCAAGCCGCCGGTCGCCTGGCAGATCGACGTGTGGCGCGACGCGTTCGCGCGCGCCCGCCAGGGCGAGCTGCTCGTCGTGGCCACGCACACCCAGCAGAGCTACGTCGAGCAGCTCAGGTCGCCCGAGACGCCCTTCCTCTCCACCGCGACGGTGCTCCGCCAGGCGACGGAGTGGCCCCTCGACGCCGCGGGCCCCGTCGACGCGCCCGCGGTGCGCAACGATGGGCAGCTCTGGATCTACTCGTACGCCAGCAAGGCCATCGACGCCGAGGCGCACATCCTCCAGCAGCGCGAGGTCCTGCCGAGGGTGCTCCGCCAGCACATCCGCCCCTGGCTGGAGGGCGCCGGGGCCGACCCGACGAGACCCGCAGATCCGCCCGTCGGCGCCGACGCGCTCGAGCAGGCCGAGCACGCCTCGACGAGCGGACAGCCGGGGCCGAGCCCCGTCGTCCGCCAGATCCTGCGCCTCGGCTCGCGGGGCGACGACGTCGTCGCCTGGCAGCGGGTCCTCGGAGCCGAGCCGGACGGGATCTTCGGCGGCGTGACCGAGCGGCTCACGCGCCAGTGGCAGAAGCGGCACGGCCTCGGCGCGGACGGCATCGTCGGTCCCCTCACCTGGCGCGCCGCCGAGGCGCGGAGCGGCGAGGTCCTGCCCCCACGCGAGGTGCCTAAGCAAGCCACGCCGCTCTCCGAGGCGGAGCTCTCGGCGGTGCTGGAGCACAGCCACGAGCTCGTCTTCCAGGAGAACCCGAGCCGCGCGCGCCTGGCCTGCGCGTGGGCGCACGTGGCCATCGAGAACGGACGCGGGCAGAAGGTGTGGAACTACAACCTGGGCAACATCACCGGATTCGGCCAGTGGCCCGGGCAGTATTACGTGATCCGCGTCGCCGAGCGGGTGCAGCGCAATCCCGACGTGTGGAAGCAGGTGGAGATGCGCTTTCGCGCCCACGCCGAGGCGCTCGACGGCGCCGCCGACTACTGGCGGCTCATGGGCAAACACTACCAGCCGGCGCTGGCGCGCTTCGACGCGGGAGACGCCGCGGGCGCCGCCTTCGAGCTCTCGCGGCTGCGCTACTACACCGCGCACGCCGACACGTACGCGCGGAACATGAGCTCGCTGTACCGCTCCTTCGCCGGCTGATCGCGCGGCGCGCCGCCGCCCGCCTGGCGCGCCGGCGCTGGCTCCGGCCGCGCGCCCTTGTGGTACCCTCCCGCCCATGGGTACCGCGAACGCCCTTGTCCCCGAACGGCGCTCTGCCCTGCGCCGCGCCCCGTGCGTGGCCCTCCTGCTCGCCGCCTGCGGCCCCGCGCCCACGCTGGCCGAGCCGCGCGCCCCGGAGCCGCCGTCCCCCGCCGAGACGATCTACATCGTCATCCACGATCCGCCCCCGGCGGCGGGAGCCGCGGTGGCCGCGGACGACTGGGTGCCGGACGAGGCCCGCGGCGAGAACCCGTTCGCGCGGACGCGCACCTGGATCGGCGATTACGACTGCCCACAGGGCACGACCGAGATGACGTTCCGGATCCTTCAGGTCCAGGGCGACCGGATCAAGGCCGTCTTCGACTTCCGTCATGCCGCGTCCGGCGCATCCGGGAAGTACCTCATGCGCGGCCGCTACGACCCCGAGACGCGCACCGCGACGTTCTCGCCCGGCGCCTGGCTCGAGCGCCCTCCCAACTACGTCACCGTGAGCATGAAGGGCGATCTCGCGCTCGACGGCTCGCTCTTCGCCGGGCGCATCGAGCACCCGGAGTGCGGCGCCTTCCGGCTCCGGCCGGCGGGGTAGCTGCGCTCGCCGAAGTCCGGCCTGGGATGAGGCCGGACTTCGGCGCCGCTTCGCGGTGGCTGCCTCGCTCGCCAGCACCCTGAGCCGCGCCGTGGCCCTCGGGGATGAGGTGACGGCCCGGGTCGTTCACGAGACGATCGGTCGCCTGCTCGGGCTGCCAGTGGCACCGGAGCGGTGAGCGAACTTGGACCGAACGTCGAGCGCGCCGCTCGCATGGACTCGCTGCCGGAGCCTTGCGGGTCGCCAGCGGGAGGGGCGACCGTTGCTGGTTACTGCCGTCCGCTTCCCTCGGCAGGCGGGGTGCCGCGCAGCGCGTAGCCGATGTGGGCCATGTAGTCGGCCTTGCCGATCTGGACACCCTGGTTGCGCAGGATGTCGTAGGACGTGACGAGGTGGAAATAGAAGTTGGGGAACGCAAAGTCGCGCAGGAACTGCTCGCCTGTGAACTCCACCGACAGGTCGGCTGCCAGCGGGAAGGCGATCGTGCGCGTCTCCGCGCCCCGGTAGCGGTCGGCCGCGACGGACTCGACGTAGGCGATGGTGCGCTCGATCCGGGCCTTGAAGCCGGCGAGGTCGGCGTCGGCGTCGGCGTCGGCCACCGCCGGCGGCTCCTCGCCCACGAGCCGCGCGACGCCGAAGCGGGCCTGGTCGCAGACGAAGCGCACCTGCATCGAGAGCGGCAGCATATCGGGGGCGAGTCGGATCTGGGCGAGCGCAGCGCCGTCGTGGCCCTGCGCCGCTGCCTTGTCGAGCAGGGCGGAGAGGTTGCGCAGGAAGGGGACGAAGGTCCCGGTCGTCAGGCTGTGCAAGGCGATGGTCATGGGCGTCTCCTTGGGTCTCGGTCGGTCGGCGGCCTCTCGGCCGCGCTCGCGTCGGCGTGCACGCAGGTCGTGAAGCCGAAGCCCGGCGGCGCCCAGAGTACTCTGTCCGGGCGCCCCCCGGGCAAATGCCTCCGCCCCCTCCCCGAGGCGCGCTCCCCCCGTCCCGCTCGCGAGTTGCACGTGAATAGCCCCCCTTCGAGCACCCGAATTTGTCGCCGGCCGCGTAGCTCCGGGTCACCGCGGCGTCGAGGGTGATGCTCCCGCCGGACTTCGGGTCTTGGCTCCGGCCGTCGCCGCTGCCGTGCCGGTGGCCGCGTTCGACGGCGCGGTGACGAGGATCTGCTTGCCGGCGTCGGCGTTGGGTGACCGTCGTGCAACGCGCGTCCGGCGACATGCGGCTCAATCCATCTGCACGTGGTCTTCCTCGACGGGGCTTATCACGAAGACGGCACCGAGCTCGTGTGGAACGAGCTCGGTCACCTGCGAACGCGCGAGGTCGGTCAGGTCCGATTAGCGCCCGGCGGACAGCCGCCCTTCCGCCACCGGGCCGGCGAGCGCCGCCCGGTACCCGAGGTAGCGCCCGAACGCGCGCATCGCCTGATTCCAGTGCTTGGGCTGCTTCACCCACATCTCCTTCACGCCGACGTCGGCCAGCGCGTCCCCCACGTCGATCCACCGCGGATCGCCGGTCAGCGCGTAGGCCGCGCCGAACACGGGCACGATCAGCAGGTTGAGGTCGGCGGTCCCGCTGTCGTCGTACGCGTCGGTCTCGCAGCCCCAGAGGTACCGGAGCGCGCGCCGGTCCGAGGTGATCGCGCGCTCCGCGAGCCAGCCCGCCGCGCGCGCCACCACGTCGCGGACCCGCGGGTCGCCGGTGAGCGCGCGGTAATCCATGAGCGCGTCGACGAGCAGCGCGGTCATGAACGGCGAGCCGCCGCGCGGGCCGCGCTCGCACTCGGACGGGTCGGCGCGGTGGAGATCGTGCTCGAAGGCGCCCGACGCGCCCTGCCGCTGCCACGCCACCGTGCGATCCGCGAGGCCGCGCAGCGCCGCCAGGAGCTCCGGCCGCGGGTCGAGCGCGTAGTAGCTCGACAGCGTCATCATCGCCCAGGCCATGTTGCGCTCGGTCGCGCGCAGCACGTCCTCCTTGCCGCCCGTGAGCGCGGGCAGGTTCAGCCGGAGCGCCTCGCCCATCGCGAGGACCGCCTCCTTCGCCGCCGGGTCGCCGGTGAGCAGGTAATCGTCGAGCATCCCCTGGCCGAGCATGCGCCGGAGGACCTGCCAGGAGAGGGGCGCCGCGGGGGTCCAGTCCTCCTTCTCGCAGACGTGGACCGCGAGCCGCCGGTCGGGCGAGAACCGGAGCTCGTGCTGCCGGTACCAGACGGCCTCGGCGCGCGCGCGCCGGTAGCGGGCGGCGTCGCCGTTCCGGAGGAAGCGCTGGTAGAGCGCGTGCGGGCCGTCGTAGTAGGTGCGGTGCGCGCCCGCGCAGCTGACCCCGTACGCGTCGTAGGCGGGCGTCATGCGGGCGAGCGCGCGCTCGATGCCGCTCTCGAACCCGGGGAAGCGGCGGTCGTCGATGGCGGGGAGCTGCGGCCCGCACACCTGGCTCGCCGCGTACCACGAGGGCGGCAGCACCGCGGCGATCGGGCCGTCCGGGTCCGGCAGGAGCGACTCGTCGAGCACGGCGCCCTCGATGCCCGGCGCGTCCGCCCGCTGCCCGGGGGAGCCCGCCGGAGCGCGGTGCCGGGGCGCGCCCGCCGGGGGCTCGCCGGGCGGAGCGCCCTTTGCGGGGCGCGGGGGAGCGCCGTGCTCCAGCGTGTAGATCGCGCGCTCGCCCGGCGCGAGCGCGGCGCGGAACGCGACGAGCGCGCTGCGGATCGAGCCGTCCAGCGGCCAGACCGCGAGCGGCTTCGCGCGCAGCGGGACCTGGGCGCCGCGGCCGTCGCGCAGGCGGAGGAGGCGGACGTCGCGCAGCGCGCCCGGCGCGAACGGCACGCCCGAGGACACGACGGCTTCCGGCGGCGGCGTCGCCCCTGGCGGGCCCTTCGCGGGCGGCGGGCCCTTCGCGGGCGCGCTCGTCGCGGCGTCGGCGACGAGCAGCAGCGGGACCGAGCCCGCGCGCGCGGCGGCGACGTGCGCCTCCAGGACGGCCCGCACGCGCGGCTCCACGCGGCGCGCCGCGGGCACCCGAGCGGACGGCCGGCCGCAGCTCGTCCAGAGGAGGGGCGCTGCGAGGAGCAGCGCTGCGAGCCGGTGGCGGGCGGCGGGCCTCGCCTTTGCGCGCTGCGCATCCATGCCGCATCCGATGACCGGCGCCCGCCGCGCATCGCGGCAGAGCATCGGGGAGCGCTGCCGCGATGAGCCCGGCCGTTCGGACACGGCGCGCTCGCCCGGCCGCGCCCGCCGGCGCCCCTGCTTGCGCAGCCGCCTGTCGCCCTCTCTCGGGCGCTCGACATCCTCATGAAACCATTCGCACGACAGTCGCTCTCCTCGCGCTTGCCCATGCACCCGCCGTAAACCTCCGTATCCGGCGTCCCCGCGAGCGCCGCTGTCGCGCTGGCAGCCCGCGCTCCTCGGCCCACCGCGCCGGGCCCGGGTCGACGCAGCCTCGTCGTTCTCTCCGCCGCGAGGCTTGTGTTCGGAGCGCATGGCCAGTTCCTGCCTCCTCTCCAGCAGCCACGCGTTTGCCGGATTCGTCGCCCTCTCCTATCCTATGCGATTCGCTCGCTCGCGCCGATCCATGTAGCGAGCCGGGACGAAGGGGGGGTGTAATGAACAGAAATCTGATGGTCGCGGGGTCGCTCCTCGCGGTCGCGGGGTGTGCTGCGAACGTTGACGACCCGAGCGCGGATGGGGCGTATGACGCCTACGAAATCGAGGCAGCGCCGGGGCGGCTGCGGGCGGGCGACGTCGTCGCTTACGAGGCCGAGACGCCCCACCCGTACGTGGGAGGCTGGAAGCACGCGATCACGTCGCCGGGCGCCGCGTTCGTGCGCGTGCACCTCACCGGCTTTTCGCTCGCGAAGGGCGATTATGTCACGGTCTCGAGCCCCGACGGCTCTCGGTCGTTCCGGTACGAAGGCCGGGGGCCGAACGACGACGGCGACGTCTGGGCCTTTGCCATCGAGGGCGAAACAGCGATCGTCGAGCTGCACAGCGACAGCGGCGGAGGCCACGGGTTCTCGATCGCGGACATCGCCCACGGGACGGTCGCGCTCGACCCGGGCATGGTGAGCTCCGACGAGGCTGACCCGCGCAGCGCCCCCCTCGCGCTACGGCCCTTCGGAGGCACGCCGGAGGTGGTGTGCTCCACGGACGGTCGCGAGGACATCGCGTGTCACCCGGAGCTCGACGCCCAGCAGAGACCCGTGGCGCGGCTGGTCTTCATCAGCGGCGGGGGCGTATTCCTGTGCACGGGCTGGCTGGTCGCCGGGAAGTACGAGAGCACGCTCATGACCAACAACCACTGCATCAGCACCCAGAGCGAGGCGAACACCCTCGAGGCCCAGTTCGGCTACCAGCACACCACCTGCGGGGGCTCGACGCTGGCGAGCGCCGCGAGCGTCTCCGGCGGCGACGTCCTCAAGACGAGCAGCAAATATCGCTCCGGCTCCGCAGGCGGCCTCGATTACACGCTGATCGCGCTGCGTGGCAGTCCCGAGGCGACCTGGGGCGAGCTCACCCCGACGACGAAGGCGCTCCGCGCCGGCACGCCGGTCAACCTCATTCAACATCCCGGCGGGAGCCCGAAGAAGGTCGGCTACTGGAGGGATCGGACGCGTACCGCCCGCTGCCAGATCGACACGATCGATCAGACCTACTATCACATCGATGCGACCAAGTGGACCCTCCACCGCACGGCCACGAGATCGCAGACCGGCTATTCGTGCGACACCGAAGGTGGCTCGAGCGGGTCGCCGATCGTCCATGGCGAGACGGGCAAGGTGATCGCCCTCCACCACCTCGCCGACGTCGATCCGTTCACCTGCCAGAACGGGGGAACAGAGATGGCCGAGATCTGCGCGGACGCGGGCGAGCTCCTCCGCTGCGCGCGGGATTGAGCCGGCCCCCGTCCTGAGGATCGGAGAAGGGACCGAGGCCGGCCCTCTTCCTCTCCGCTCGGGAATGCGCTTCGCTCCTCGGGCGTACGGCAGCCCGCATGCAAGACCACCCCCGATCCTCACGCCGCGGCTTCCTCGGTGGAGCCGCCTCCGTCCTTCTCCTCGGCTGCGCAGGAGCGCAGCAGCCGCAACCGGCCGGCGCCGGAGCCTCGAGCGCGGCCCCGGCGACGACCTCCCCGGCGGCGGCGGGCGCGCAGGCCGCCGCCTCGCCAGCGCCCTCGCCCGGGCCGGGCGCGCAGGCCGCGCCGGCCCTCGCGCGCATCGAAGCGCAGGTCGGCGGCCGCCTCGGCGTGGCCGCCCTCGACACGGCGACCGGCGCGCGCATCGGTCACCGCGCCGCCGAGCGCTTCGCGATGTGCTCCACCTTCAAGACGCTCCTCGCGGCGTGCATCCTCGCGCGCGTCGACCAGGGCCAGCTCAGGCTGGATCACCGCGTCACCTACCGTGCGTCCGATCTGCTCGATCACGCGCCGGTCACGCGCGCCCACCTCGCGCAGGGCAGCCTGACCGTCGAGGAGCTCTGCGCCGCCGTCGTCGAGATCAGCGACAACACGGCCGCCAACCTGCTCCTCGCGCAGATCGGCGGCCCCGCCGGCCTCACCGCCTACCTCCGCGGCCTCGGCGACCCGGTGACGCGCCTCGATCGCAACGAGCTGGCCCTCAACGAGAACGTGCCCGGCGATCCCCGCGACACGTCGACCCCCGACGCCATGACCGATACGGTTCGCGCCATCCTGGTCGGCGATCGCGCGCTCCAGCGGGCGTCGCGCGAGCGCCTCGCCTCGTGGATGGTCCGGTCGACCACCGGCTTCGCCCGCCTCCGGGCGGGCCTGCCGAAGGACTGGGTCATCGGCGACAAGACCGGGACCGGCATCGGCATCGCGAACGACGTCGCGGTCGCGTGGCCCCCGTCGCGCGCGCCCATCGTCATCGCGTGCTTCGTCGACGCGCCGTCGGCGAGCGCCGACGCGCGCAACGCCGCGCACGCCGACGTCGCCCGCGTCGTCGCCGAGGCGTTCGGCTGAGCCGGCGCCCCCCTGCGCCGCCGTCGAGCCACGGCGGCGATCGTGCGCGCCGGACGTCGTGATAAGCGTCGCCGCACCATGCAGGCGCCCGACACCGACCCCCCCGCGCCCTCGGAGCCGCTCCACGACAGCGCCCCCCCGGCCGCCCCCATCGCGGACTTCCCCCCGGCCGCCCCCATCGCGGACTCCCCCCCGGCCGCCCCCGCGCCCGCCGCGGGCGGCGCCGCCCCCGCGACCTCCCCGCCCCGCCGCTGGGCCGTCGGGCTCCTCAGCGCCCTCCACGCCCCCGTCTTCGCCTGGGCCGCGCTCTCCCTCCCCTTCCGGCCGTGGACGCTCTTCGCCGTGGCCACCGCCGCGCTCGCGCTGCTCCACGCCGCGACCGCCGCGCTCTCGCTGCTCCCCCACCCCCTCGCGCCGCGCGCCTTCCGCGCGGCGTCCTTCGCCTCGCTCGGCTACCTCGCCTTCCTGAGCTACGGGCTCCTCTCCTCGGCCGTCTACGTCGCCTCGCTGAACCGCGGCCTCGGCACCGGCATCGCCGCGGCGCTGCTCGCGGTCTGGGCGGTCGTCGCGCTCCTCACGCTGCCGTTCGCCTGCTGGGGCGTCGCCTCGACCGGCGGCCTCCGCCTGCTCCGCCCGGAGCGCCGGCCCACGCCCGCGCTCGCCGCCCTCGCCGCGCTGGCGCTCCTCGCCGCGATCTCGCTGCTCTTCCGCCACCGGGTCGCCAAGGCCGACGTCCTGCCCGTGCCGGGCGGCGCGCCGTCGCGCACCGGGGCGGCGCTGCGCGACGCGCTCTCGTCCTTCGACGCGCTGCCCGCGCCGCCGGCCAAGGCGCCGTCGCTCATGACCACGGCGCCCGCCGCGTGCCCCGCGCCCCCGGAGCCCGGCCGGCCCACCCTCGTCGTCACCCACCTCGCCCGCGCGGAGGCCCCCCAGCGCGCCGCCGCCGCCACCCGCTGCCTCCAGCCCGCGCCCGGCGACGACCTCGCGGCGGCGCTGCGCGGCGCGCTCGCCGAGGCGCTGCGCGGCCCCCTCAAGATCGACGTTGTCTCGGCCGTGCAGCCGCTCGCGTCGCCGGGGCCGGGCCTCGTCGGCCTCGCGCTCCGCCCCGGGCTCGACGGCCTCTGCCTCGCGGAGCGGTGCCTCATGCCGTGGCAGCTCATCGCGACCGACGCCTTCAACACGAACGCGCCGCTCGCCGGCGTCCCCGACTTCCGCTTCGGCGTGGACCTCGCGGTCCTGCGCCGCGCCCTCGGCGAGCGCGAGCCGCCGGGCGGCCGCGGCCCCGTGGGCCCCGACGACGCCGCGCTGCGCCGCGGCCTCGCGCGGATCGAGACGCTGAGCTACGCGGTCGACGCCGAGGGCGCGCTCCACCTCCTGTCCCGGATCGGCGAGCCGTCGGTCCCGCTCACCGAGGCGACCGCCCAGCGGGCGGCGGCCGCGGCCCAGCGCTACATCCTCGGCGCGCAGCGGAAGGACGGCATGTTCCGCTACATCGTCGACCCGTTCACCGGGCGCGCCTCGTTCGACGGGTTCTCGATCGCGCGCCAGGCCGGCACCACCCTCGCCCTGTGCGAGCTCGGGGGCGGCGAGGGCGGCGCGCGGGCGCGGCCGGACCTCAGGAAGGTGGTGCAGCGCTCGCTCGGGCTGCTCGCGAAGCTGGAGCGCAAGGGCGGCGAGGGCGGCGCCGTCGGCGCGCTCTTCTACCCCGCCGACAGCCCCGCGACGGTCGCGAGCCTCAACCCCACGGCGCTCAGCCTCGTCGCGTTCCTGTCGTGCCGCGACGTCGTCGGCGATGCGCACGACGCGCTCATCGGGCGGCTCGCCCGCATGGTGCTCGCGACGCAGCGGGACGACGGCGGCTTCGCGCCGCAGCTCGACCTCGCGCGCGTCGCGCCGATCCTGGGCCCGACGCAGCTCTACGAGGGCGGCCAGTCGGTGCTCGCGCTCACGCTGCTCGAGGCGCTCGCCGCCCGCGAGCCGCGGCCCGAGCTCCCGCCCGCGGCCGAGGTGCGCGCCGCCGTCGACCGGGCCATGGACTACTACGCGAACCGCTACTGGGACCATTTCGCCAGCGATTTCGTGTACATGGAAGAGAACTGGCACTGCCTCGCGGCGCGCGCGGCGCTCGGCCGCCACCGCCGGGACGACTACGAGCGGTCCTGCCTCGACTACGTGGCGTTCAAGTCGCGGCTCGTGCTCGACGAGGACAGCGGCGTGGCGCCCGATCTCGTGGGCGGGTACGGGTTCGGCAACGTGCTGCCGCCGCACAACACGTCGACGGCCGGGTTCGGCGAGGCGCTGGCCGGGGCGATGGCGGTGAAGGCGGCGCGCGGCGAGGATCTCGCGCGGGAGCGGGCGCTCATGGAGCGGGTGCTCGGGTTCCTGGTGCGGCAGCAGTGGTCGGCGGCGACGTGCTTCGCCTGCAGCCGCGACGTGATCGTCGAGGGGGGCTTCAGCGAGAGCATGGCGTCTCCCCGGATCCGCATCGACTACGTGCAGCACGCCTGGGCCGCGCTCGGCCACGGGGGCCGGATGCTGGGGCTCGTGCCGGGGCGGAGCGCGCCGGCGGCGGGGCCGCTGTGAGCGCGGGCGCCGGCGGCGAGGGAGCCGGAAGCGCGGGCGCGGGCGGTCATGACGCGAGCGCGGCCATGGCCGGTGCCCCCGCGGCGAGCGCGGCCGTGGGCGGCGGCCCGCGGCTTGTCGAGCGCAAGGGCTACGCGTACGGCGTGACCGCGGGGCTCGTGCTCCTCATGCTCGCCCCGCTGTTCCGGCGGCCTCCGGTCGACAGCTTCCCGCTGTCGACCTACCCGATGTTCTCGTGGGGTCGCCACGACGCGCGCACCACCGTGGAGCGCGCCGTCGGCGTCGACTCCCGGGGCGAGCGGCGGCCGATCCCGCCGCGCCTCGTGGGCAGCGAGGAGGTGCTGCAGGCCAAGGCCACGCTGGCGCAGAGCATCCGCCAGGGCGCCCGCGCGGCGCGCGCCCTGTGCCGCGGCGTCGCGGCGCGCGTCGCGGAGGACGATCGGTACGCCGACGTCGTCAAGGTCGAGATCCGCACCGACACCTTCGACGCCGTGGCGTTCTTCGATGGGCACGAGACCCCGGTCGACTCGAAGCTCCACGCGACCTGCAAGGTGGGCGCGCGATGAGGCGGCTCCTCGACCGGCTCGACCGCGGCTTCTTCGCCGAGGCGCCCGCCGAGCGGCTCGCGCTCTTGCGGCTCCTCGTCGGCGCCTTCGCCCTCGTGTACCTCTGCGTCCGCGCGGTGCACCTCCAGCGGGTGGGGCACCTGCCGCCGGGGAGCTTCAGGCCGATCGGCGTCGTCTCGGCGCTGTCCGCGCCGCTCCCCCTCTGGGCGGTGCGGGGCCTGATCGGCGCGGCGATCGCGGCCGGCGCGGCCTTCGTGGCCGGCTACCGGTTCCGCGTCGCCGGCCCGCTCTTCAGCGCGCTGCTGCTCTGGGTCCTGACCTACCGGAACTCCTGGGGCATGGTGTTCCACACCGAGAACCTGCTCGTGCTCCACGTCATCGCGCTGAGCCTCGGGGCGTCGGCCGACGCGCTCTCGCTCGACGCGCGGGCCGCGCGGCGCGCGGGCGCCGCCCCGCCGGCGCCGGACGGCCGTTATGGCTGGCCGATCCGGCTGTTCTGCGCGATCACGGTGGCCTCGTACTTCATCGCGGGGGTGACCAAGCTCCGGAACAGCGGCCTCGACTGGGCGTTCAGCGACATCCTCCGCAACTACGTCGCTTACGACAACGTGCGCAAGATCGCGCTCGGCGACACGCACTCTCCGCTCGGCGGCGCGCTGGTCCGCTACCGGTTCCTGTTCCCGCCGCTCGCGCTCGCGAGCCTGGCGATGGAGCTCGGCGCGCCGCTCGCCCTGTTCAGCCGGCGCGTCGCGGTCGTCTTCTGCGGCGCCGCGTGGCTCTTCCACCTCGGCGTGCTGCTGACCATGGCGATCCTGTTTCCCTATCCGCTGCTCGGGATCGCGTTCGCGGGGTTCTTCGAGCTGGAGAAGATGCGCGATCTGCGGCGCCCGCGACGCGGGGGCGCCTACGTCGAGGGCGGGAGGTCGTGAGAGGCCCTCGCGGGCGCGAGGGACTCAACGAGAAGTGGCGTTCGTTCGTGCGGCCGCGCTCAGCCGCCGAGCGGCTCGAGCATCTTCTGGCCGTAGCGCTTCCCGAACTCGCGCTGAGCCGCGAGGTTGAAGTGGTACAGATCGATGGCCGGTGCCCGCGGCGGAGGCTGGCGTCGCGGGCGAGCGGCGAGGCGCCGCTGAGTCGGCGGAACAAGCGAGGGGCACGCATCCAGCTCTCGGGCTGCTCCTCGACTGACGCGGAGCCGCGCCGGGACAAAAGCTTATGCTGCTGCGCGTCAGCTCCGCATGACATCGGGTCGCGCCCCTGTACCCTTATCCATGCGGTCTAGAGTACGCTTTACCTTCGCTACAAGTTGCTCGTTACCATCGGCCTGCGCGACGTCGACGGCCTCAAGGAGCACTTTCCTAGATTCTTCTGTTTGATCCGCGAGGAACAACGCCATGCCGAGTGAATGGAGTGCGTCGCACGATCCCGCACGGTCGCCGGCTTCCCGGAAGCGGGCGACGGCCAGCTTATAATGCGCAGCGACACTGGTCCAATCGCCAGATTCCGACTTGATATCGCCAAGCGCCATTAGCGCGCGACCCGAAGCAGAGAAATCCCCTGTCTGCTCGTAGAGACGCGCGGCTTCTTCGTACTCTCGCAACGCGCCCTCATGATCGCCGCTCTGACGGCGCACCCCTGCGCATTTGAAGAGCAGGGCAGCTTCCCATGAAGGATTCGCCAGGTCACGCGCAAGCTCCAACGCCGCCTGGTACGCGTCTCGCGCGAGCGGCACGTCGTTCATCGATGCGCACGCATCACCGAGCCCCTCAATTGCCCTCGCCTCCCCGGATTGATCGGCGAGGGTGCGATAGATCGGGGCGGCCTCTTCGTAAGCTTCACGAGCCCGGCGCGGCTCGCTCCGGCGCAGCGAAAGCTCCCCGAGCGCTTCATGCGCGGCTGCCTCGTAGAGCCGGCTCTTATGCTCTCTGGCGACAAACAGGGCTTCTTCGAAATCCTGGCGAGCACTCTTGACGTTGCCCTCGAGCTGCCACAACCGACCACGGGAGAGGAGCGTTGCAGCGCGCCCGATGGGTTCACCGGCGGCCTCAAAAACGCCGAGCGCCCGCTCGTATGCCGTCCGTGCTTGTTCGAGCTGATGGATCTGGACTCTGGCATCTCCGAGCATCTTCAACCCCCACCCCTCCTCACTCCGCACCCCAATACGGCGGAAGAGACGCACGGACTCTTCCGCGTCCTCGATCGCCTCCTGCGCTCGCCCCGTCCAGAGCTTCATCTGAGACAAGCGCTTCATACAAAAGGCGAGGCCCCTCAAATCACCGGCAGCCGTAGCCAGTTGGCGTCCGCGCTCGAGCAGCGCCGCGGCGGCCCCCCACTGACGGAGGATCGCGCGAGTGAGTCCCGCGCCGAGGAGAGCCGCCATGGCCAGCTTGGGCGCAGCGCCGGAGCGATCCAGCCACTCGCTCGCGGCCTCGTAGAGCGCCGCGATCCGCGCAATGGCCGCGGGATCCACGTTCTCCCCGCGCCGTCGGTTCTCGTTTATCGCCAGCCTGTACAGAGTCAGCCCCGCGACATGCAGATCGTCGTTTGACCAGGCGCTGTCGTCGCGTTGCTGGCGAGATCGAAGCAGGAGCCGAGCGCCCGACTCGGCGTCACCGTCCTCGATGAGCTTCAGCGCCGCGCGGACAGCCATGGCATCGGGCTCGGGCAGGCTGGGCGAGCGCGCTTCGACGGCGCTCGGCACCTCGGTAGACACGATATCCCTGCCGGCTTGCGTGGGCACTGCCCGACCCTCCGCTTCGGGAAACAGCCCGGGGGCCAGCTCCGCAATCGATCCCTCGAATCGCCGCAGCGCGGCGACGTGCAAGAGCGTCCGCCGGAGGACCTCGTCGTCGCGTAGCAGGTCGAGGATCGGCAGCACCCCTCCCGTGTCCGCGAACCCCGCCCTGCGCAGCGCCTCGCGCCCCTCAGCTCCGAGCGCTTCGCCTCTGCCAACCGTGACGAGAGCGCGCACGGCCGCCTCTGCGGCCCCGGTCGCGAATCGCCCGGCGATGATACGTCCGATCGCCTCCGCCTTCGCCGCGTCGAGCCCTTCGCCCTGCGCCTCGGCCTCGACCATGGCCTCCGCCGCATCGACGAGGTCGATCGGGCTGTTCAGCTTTGCCGAAATTTCCCGGACCGCATCGGCCATCTCCTCGTATCCCCTCACCGGCCGCTCGTCGAGCAGCCGATCCAGGATGCGATGGAGCACCCCCATCTTCAGCGGCCCGAGCCACGCCTCCGCTGGCAGGCTGACCTCCTGATCGAAGTCGTACAGCGCAAGCCCCGGCGTCATCTTGCTGCCATCGAGGATCACCGCCTGCGGGTCCACCACCGGCACCGCGTCGACACGCCACCAGACGAGCACCGAGCTCGGAAGGTTGATCCGGCCCGAGAGCAGGGCATGCCGCTCCGCCCAGCGGAGCTGAACCAGCCTCAAATCCGGCTCGAGCGCGCGCAGCGCCTGAGCAAGCAACACCGCGAGGCGGTCGCGGTGCGCGCGCGGAAGTCCGAGCGGTATCACCCACGGCCGCGGCAGATCACCGCTCTGGACGGCGAGGCGCGGGAAATGGTCGCCGGCGAACAGGCGCACGCGGCCTCCTCAGGATCAGGGAGCCTGACCGGCCACGTGCTCGCAGAGGAAGTGGAGCCCGGGCGAGAGCATGTAGCGATCTGGGCTGAGCAGCCAGTCGGGAACCAAAGCGCCATACCGGAGCGCGCGCTGGCGGAGCTCCTGCGTCACGCCGTGCGTGTCGAGCTCGACGCCGGTGAGGAACTGGTGCGGCGCGTGCTTGAACGCCGCCGCGACCCGGCGGATCTCCTCGCCGCGCAGTCCAGCGAACCGATTCTCCGCGATCCGGAGCAAGGCCTCACGCAGGCGATCCCCGTCCTCGGGCGGGAAGTCGATCCTCTCGTAGTCGAGATCCGCGAGCCACGAGAGATACCCCCAGGCATTCGTGGTCCACGAGGCGAGCGTCGCCGCCAGCTTCTCGAACCCGGCCTCCTTGAGGGCCAGGCGCTTGTCCGGGCCCGCCGTCCCCATCCGCGTCTTCGCGATCCGAAGGAGCTCCTCGGGCTCCAGGCCTTTCACGACGACCTCGTTCGAGTACAGCTTGCGCAGGTCCGCGGACACGAACTCGGTCCGGAGGTTCGCGACGACCACGCAGTCCCGGAAGCCGAGGATGGCCTTCGCCAGGTCGGTGACCCGACGCACGTCCTCCTCGATCTCGGCGTAGCCGACCTGATCGAGGTTGTCGACGAAGAGGACCACGTGCTCCCCGGCGGCGCGGCAATCGCTGAGGAAGTCCTGCACCTTGTCTCGAAGGAAATCGGCGTCGACCGCGCGCTCGTACGACTCCTCGACGGTCCGGACCCGGCCGACGGCGCCGGTGATGCCGAACTCGACCTGCACGCTCTCGACGAGCTTGGACTTTACCGCAGCGCCGAGCTGGATGTTGCGCGACCACTGGCGAACCTCCTTGACGCTGACCTTGGTGAGCGCGGCGAAGCGCTGGAGCAGCTCCGCGCCCTTCTGCAGCGCCGGGTCGTTCGCGTTCTCCGTGGCCTCGCGGCCGAGGTCGGCGGCGATGCGCTTGAGAACGGCGTCAGGGCCGTGGCCTGTCTGGGCGCCGTCCACGATGACCCGGAGCGCGCCGGGCGACGAGATGACCGTGTCGAGCGCCTTGCGGGTCAGGATCGACTTTCCGACCCCGCGATGCCCGCGAACCAGGATCCTCGCCTGCCCCGGCCCACCCGGCTCCAGGACGCTCTTCAGCCTCTCCACCAGGTCGCTGAGGAGCTCCTCCCGGTTCGTGAACAGCGCCAGATCGACGTAGTTGTCCGGCTGGAAGCAGGCCGAGCGGGTGGGCTTGGGGCGAGGGGTCATCGCGACGCTCTCCGGACGCCTTCGTGGCTCGACAGGCTTTCGCACGTCCTCGCCTGGCGTTCAAGCTGCGCTGCACCGCCCGCCCGCCTCCTGCGCCAGCGCCCCTCGCGCCGCTACGCGCCTTCGTCCGGCGCGTCGTCGAGCGGCTCGCACACGACATAGATCTTCTTGCCGCTCGGATGGATCGCGAGCGTCGCGTAGCGCTCGCACGCCAGGCACGCCCGCACGTCGATCGTCTCCTCTCGCCGCGGGCAGCGCACCTCTTGTCGCTCTACGCCGCCCCCCTCGATCTCGAGCCACGCCAGCTTCTCCGGTGCATCCAGACGACAGGTCATCGTGCCCTCCTCCCGCGGCCCTCGGCCGATGAAGGGGGTTTTGCAATCGACGAGCCGCGCGAGGGCGCACCGCGGCGCGGGCGCGACGAGCCGTCCGGGCCGTATCCGATCGCGCCTCCCGCCGTGGATCCCGCGCCCCTCCGCGCCGCTCCTCCGACCCGCGGGTGCGCAGCCGGCGGGCCGAGCGGCTCGGTCCTCGCGCCGTGGCGCACGCCCTGCGCTGGAGGGCGCACGGCGTGCACCGGCGAGGCGCGCAGCTCGCCGCGCGTGGGCGCTCACGCCGGCGCTCCCGATGGCGTGCCGCTTGCTGCTTCGTACACGCAGCGTTTCGGAGGGGGTCACGATGGCAGCAGACTGGCTGATCGAGCTGCTGGCGGCTGCCGGCGGCGTTGGAGGGGTGGTCGTCGCGACGAGACGCCTGCTCGCCCGGCGGCATTACCGCGCCTCGGACGTCACCCTCGTCTGCCCGCGGACCGGCACCCCGGTGCGGTGCCAGATGATCGCCGACGGGCGCTCGGGGGAGTTCGTCGAGGTCGCGCGGTGCTCGCGGTTACCCGGCGGGCAGCCCGCGTGCGATCAGGACTGCGTGAAGCTCCTCAACCTGGGCATCCGCCTCTCGCCCGTCGATCCCGCGCGCAGCGGCCCCTCGCCCGTCGATCCCGCGCGCAGCGGCGAGCGCGCCGCCGCTGGCGACCCCGGCGACCCGCCCGGCCCTCCGGCACCCTGACGCGACCGGACGCGCACGGCATGCGCCGACGCGCAATCCGTGCATCTCCCGCGCGCGCGGGCAGCCCGCCTTCGACGGGGAGCCGTCATGGGCACATGGCGTGCTCTCGGCCGGTGATCATGGCTTTCCAGACCCAGACGATCACGACCCGCTCCTCTGGCAATCTGCCGATCGCGCTCCTCCTCCTCGGGAGCGGCGCCCTCCTGTGGATCCGCGCCGCCCTGCGCACCCCGAGCGCGCTGGCGCTGCTCCCCGGCGCCGACGGGTGCCTGACCGCCGGGATCGTCGGCGTGCTGCTCGCGTTGCTGCACGGCATCCCGTACCGGACAGCGCTCGTCTCGCTCGCGGCCCCGCTCGTCCTCGTGCAGGTCGTCGCCAGCGAGCTCGCGGGGTCGTCCTTCCTCCCCGTGCTCGGGATCGAGCTCACCGCGCTCGGCCTCTTCGGCCTGCCGCTCTCCCGGCTGCCCCGCCGCCGCCCCGCCGCGTCACGCCCCGTCCGCTCGCTGCGCGAGGCGCACCCGTCGCCCTCCTGAGCCCGCAGAGGAGCGGCAGCGCCGCCGGAACGAACGCTCTCTCGCGACGCGCACGCCGAGGTCGCGCCGACCCCGGCGCGCGACGAGCGACGTGGATGCAGGTCCGCCTCGCCACGGCTCGCCCGGCGATCCGCCGGCGGCCCGGGCGGCTCGGGCCCCGCCCGGGCGGGCGGGGCCCTCGCTGCCGCGGATCAGAACTCGAACTTGTCGAACGAGTTCAGGTCCTTGAACGCCTCGACGAGGCGCGCGGCCAGGCCCTTCTCGCCGAGGTGGAGCCAGCCGCGCGGGTCGATGTACTTCTTGTTGGGCTTGTCCTCGCCCTCGGGGTTGCCGAGCTGCGACTTCAGGTAAGCCCCCTTGTCATCCATGTACTTCTTGATGGGCTGCGTGAAGGCCCACTGCGTGTCCGTGTCGATGTTCATCTTGATGACACCGTAGGACACCGCCTCGCGGATCTCCTCGGGCGACGAGCCGGAGCCGCCGTGGAACACGAAGTCGACCGGCTTCGCGCCCGTCTTGCGCTCCTTCTGGATCGCGTCCTGGGAGTTCTTCAGGATGGGCGGCCGGAGCTGCACGTTGCCCGGCTTGTAGACGCCGTGCGTGTTGCCGAACGACGCGGCGACCGTGAAGTTGCCGATCGGCTTCAGCGCGTCGTAGGCCGCGAGGACCTCGGCCGGCTGGGTGTACAGCTTGGCGTTGTCGATGCCGCTGTTGTCGACGCCGTCCTCCTCGCCGCCCGTGACGCCGAGCTCGATCTCGAGGGTCATCTTGATGGCGGCCATCTGCCGCAGGTACTTCTGGCAGATCTCGAGGTTCTCGTGGAGCGGCTCCTCGGAGAGGTCGAGCATGTGCGAGGAGAACAGGGGCTCTCCGTTCTTCTCGAAGAACTTCTTGCCGTGCTCGAGCATGCCGTCGACCCACGGGAGGAGCTTCTTCGCGGCGTGGTCCGTGTGCAGGACGACCGGCACGCCGTAGGCCTCGGCCAGGTTCCGCACGTAGTGGGCGCCCGCGATCGCGCCCGCGATGGCGGCCTTCTCGCCCTTGTTGTCCAGGAACTTGCCGGCGAAGAAGTGGGCGCCGCCGTTCGAGAACTGGATGATGACGGGGCTCTTGGCCTCCCGTGCCGCCTGGAGCGCGGCGACCGTGCTGTGCGAGCCGATCACGTTCACGGCCGGCAGCGCGCACTCGACGCTCTTCATGTACTCGAACAGCTCCTGAAGAGCGGAACCAGTGATCACGCCGGGCTTGAGCTTCATCTTGGACATGGCACCTTGAATCCTTGTTCCTTGCTCGGGTTGCGCTGAGCATGCAACGCGAGGGCGGAAAGCGGAAGGGTGGATCGGATCCCCAGGGCGGGCGCGTCCCGGTACCATCGCCGAAGCTCCGGGAGCAAGCGGATTCTCCCCGTGCGGCAGCTGCGGACTAGAAGCATCGCGTCACCGCGGTGACGACGCGGTTTCGGAACCTTTCTGAGATGTCAAGCGCAACCAGCGCTCGCGGGCGCCGCCCGGGCCCTTACTGAGAAAACTCGTTCAATTTCGACAGGTTACCATCGACTCAGGGGACGGCTGACGATTGACGCCGCCGGGGAGGTGGGCCATGCCGGACGCACGCCCATGACCATCGAATGCGCAACGATCGCGAAAAGGATTCGCACTCGGGCCGCCTGGCTCGGCCTGGTTGCGTCGCTCGTCCCCCTGGTGGCCGGCTGTGGTGATGACGAGCACCATCAACCCAGCGGCACCGGAGGCGGACAGAGCGCCGGCGGAGGCGGTCTCGGCGGCGATGGTGGCTTTGGCGGCGGTCAGGCAGGCAGCGGCGGCCTTGGCGGCGAGGGTGGCATTGGCGGCAGCCAGGCGGGCAGCGGCGGCCGAGGCGGCGAAGGCGGCCTCGGTGGCAGCGGTGGTCTCGGCGGCAGCGGCGGTCTCGGCGGCAGCGGCGGTCTCGGCGGCAGCGGCGGTCTCGGCGGCAGCGGCGGTCTCGGCGGCAGCGGCGGTCTCGGCGGCAGCGGCGGTCTCGGCGGCAGCGGCGGTCTCGGCGGCAGCGGCGGTCTCGGCGGCAGCGGCGGTCTCGGCGGCAGCGGCGGTCTCGGCGGCAGCGGCGGTCTCGGCGGCAGCGGCGGTCTCGGCGGCAGCGGCGGTCTCGGCGGCAGCGGCGGTCTCGGCGGCGGCAGCGGTGGCCTCGGCGGCGAGGGCGGCGGGGAGCCGGGCGACGAGCATCGGGTGACGTCTCCCGGCGGCGAGATCGTCGTGACGTTCGACGTTCAGGGCGGAGTCCCCGTCTATTCGGTCGAGCGCGCGGGCAGGGCCATCCTCGCCGACTCCGCGCTCGGCCTCGCCCTCGGCGATCTCGGGCCGCTCGGCCGCGGCGCGCGCGTCACCGGCGCCGATCGGCGGACCGTGGACTCGACATGGAACCCGGTGTGGGGCGCCGCGTCCGAGGTTCGTGAGCATTACAACGAGCTCACGGTCCACCTGGCGTCGAGCGCGCCGGCGATGCGCCTCGACGTCGTGTTCCGCGTCTTCGACGACGGACTGGGCCTCCGGTACGTCATCCCCGCGCAGGAGGGCCTCGGCGAGCTCGCCGTCACCTCCGAGGACACCGAGTTTCGCTTCGCCTCGGACGGCACCGCCTGGTGGACGCGCGCGGACTTCGAAGGCGACGAGTCGCTGTACAACCGCGGCGCGCTCAGCGCGGTCGAGGACGCCAATACGCCCTTGACGGTCCAGCTGGCGGAGGACCTCTACGTGGCCCTGCACGAGGCCGATCTCGACGACTACGCCGCCATGACCCTGGAGGCGCTCCCGGGCGCGCCCCACGCGTTCCGGAGCGCGCTCGTGCCGGCGCAGAGCGGCGCGGAGAGCTCCGCCGTCAAGGCGCGGATCACGCTGCCCTTCGAGACGCCGTGGCGCACCCTGACCATCGGCACCGGCGCCGGGCGCCTCCTGGAGTCGCACCTGATCCTCAACCTCAACGATCCGTGCGCCATCTGCGACGGCGACCTGTCGTGGCTGCGGCCAGGCAAGTACATGGGCGTCTGGTGGGAGATCCACAAGGGCCTGTCGACCTGGGAGCCGGGCGAGCACGTCGGCGCCACGACCGAGAACACGCAGCGCTACATGGACTTCGCGGGCGATCACGGCATCCCGTACGTCCTCGCCGAGGGCTGGAACCGGGGCTGGGACGGCGGCTGGACCGACATGGATTACACCGCGTCGAACGACCGCTTCGACCTCGAGGAGGTCGTCGCGTACGGGGCGGCGCGCGGGGTCGGCTTCGTCGCGCACATGGAGACCGGCGCCAACGTCGACGGCTTCGAGGCCCAGCTGGACGACGCGTTCGGGCTCTACGAGTCGCTCGGCATCCACGCCATCAAGACAGGATACGTCGGGAGCATCCCGGGCTATCACCACTACAGCCAGCGGATGGTGAACCATTACGCCGAGGTGGCGAGGCGCGCCGCGGACCACGAGATCATGGTCGACGCGCACGAGCCCATCAAGCCGACCGGGGAGGAGCGCACGTATCCCAACTTCATGAGCCGCGAGGGGGTGCGCGGCATGGAGTACGAGGCCTGGAGCGACGGCAACCCCGCCTCGCACACGCTGACCGTGCCCTTCACCCGCATGCTCGGGGGCCCGGTCGACTACAACCCTGGCATCTTCGACGTCCTCTGGGCGCCGGAGAAGATCCCCGAGAGCCCCTTCGCCGGGAACCCGCCCGCCCGGGTGCACACGACGCGCGCGCACCAGCTCGCGCTCTACGTCATCCTGCTCAGCGGGCTCCAGATGGTGACCGACATCCCCGAGCACTACGAGGGGCAGCCCGAGTTCGCCTTCATCGAGCAGGTCCCGGTGACCTGGGACGAGACCCGCGTGCTGAACGCCGCGATCGGCGAGCACACGACCGTCGCGCGCCGGAGCGGGGGCGACTGGTACCTCGGGAGCGGCACGGACAGCACCCCGCGCGCGCTCCGGATCCCGCTCGACTTCCTCGGTGAGGGGACGTTCGTCGCCGAGACCTACACGGACGACGCCGAGGCCGACTACGACGCGCGCCCGAACCTGGTCGCCCGGAGCCGGTTCCTGGTCAGGCCCGCCGACACGCTGGTCGCGGCCATGGAGGCCGGCGGCGGCCAGGCGGTCCGCCTCCGCCCGGCGACCGCCGAGGACACGGCGAGCCTCGAGGACTACCGGGAGCCGCGCTACGCGGTCGAGGACGTGGCGCTGCCGGCGGTGGCCGTGGAGGGCGACGTCGTCGCGGTGACCGCCGAGGTGACCAACCTGGGCAACCTCGTCGGCGGCGACACGGTCGGCCTCATCGTGGGCGGCGCGCCGGTCGACGCGCGCTTCGTCCGGATCAACGCCGACGCGACGGCGACGGTCGCCTTCGAGATCCGGCTCTCCGGGCGCGGGCCGGTCAGCGTGGCCGTGGGCGACGCCGCGCCCGTGACCGTGACGGTGATCCCGCGGGACGAGGCGCCCCCGGCGCCGGAAGACCTGCGCGTCACCGGCGCGAGCGCCGCCTCGATCGATCTGGCCTGGGGGGCCGCGCCCGGCGCGGTCGCGTACCGCGTCTACCGGCACCTCCCCGGCGGGCTCTACGGCGACACCCCGCACGCCGAGGTGGACGGCGCGCTGACGACGTTCACGGACGCGGCGCTGACCGCCGACCAGACCTACTCCTACATCGTCCGCGCCGTGCACGCGGACGGCGCCGAGTCGCCGGCGTCGAACGAGATCGTGCAGGCGGCGACGCCCCGCCCGGTGGCCGTCACGTTCCGCGTCTGGGCCCCGCCGGAGACGCCCGCCCTGGACACGATCTACGTGCCCGGCAGCATCGGCGCGCTCGGCCCGTGGAACCCGGGCCTCGTGCCGATGGCGCGCGTGGGCGGCGGGATCTGGGAGACCACGGTCGAGATCCCCGAGGGGACCGAGCTCCAGTACAAGTACGCGCGCGGCACCTGGGATCGCGTGGAGTGGTGGGGGCGCATCACCGGGGTCACGAACCGCGCCGTGTCGATCCCGCTCGGCGGCGGCCCCCAGGTCGTCGACAACACCTCCACGGCGTGGGACGACGGCGCGCTCCCCGACATCGACAAGGGGGTCCGCTTCTGGCGGGATCCGCTCGTGTCCGGCACGGCGCCCGCCGACGGCGACGTCGTGGCGGCGGCGCCGGCGATCGAGGTCGGCTTCTCGCGCGACATCGATCCGCAGGGCGAGGGCGGCTACGAGGGCTCGGTGCAGGTGGCGCGCGACGGCGAGCCGGTCGCGGGCGCGGTGGTCGAGGCCGCGCCGGGCCGCCTGGTCTTCACGCCGGCCGAGCCGCTCGCGCCGGGCGCCTACGAGGTGGTGGTCTCCGACGTGAGGAGCGCGCTCGGCGTGGACGGCGTGCCGATGCAGGCGCCGTACGCCTTCGGCTTCACGGTAGAATAGCCCCCGCGGCGAGCCGCCCTCGCCGCGCCGCCCTCCGGAGATCCGCATGCAGGCCGATTCCGCGTCGCCCGAAGAGCTCCTCGCCTCCCTGGGGGAGGCCGCGCAGCACCTGCTGTTCCCCAGCGAGTCCGATCACCCGCTGGAGCCGTTCCGGTCGCGCGGGGACGCGTCGTCGCCGGCCGCGCTGCGCGCCGCCGAGGGCCTCGCCGCCGAGACGCCGGTCGAGGTCACGACCCTCGACGACTTCCTCGCCCCCGTCCTCGATCCGCCCGCCGAGGCCGGCGAGGCGGCGCAGGCCGACGCCGGGCGGTACCAAGAGCTCGCGGAGCTCCTGGAGCGCCACCTGACCGATCTCCGCGTCTACCGCGTGGGCCGCGTGGACATCGACGCCTACGTCGTCGGCCGTCACCCGTCGTCGGGCGCGTGGCTCGGGCTCAAGACCAGGGTCGTCGAGACCTGATCGCGCCGCTCAGCGGCCGCCTGATCGCGCCGCTCAGCGGCCGCGTTCGGGCCCGTCGTCGGTGCGCGCCTCGAGCGCGCGCTGCACCGCCTCGGGCAGGGCGGTCAGGAGGTCGTAGCCCGCGCGCCGCTCGATCTCGTCCACCGTCGTGCGGTACTGCCCCCAGCCCTCGTCCAGGATCCCCGCCTCGTTCGGCATCACCGCCGCGATGACGCGCGTCGCCGGCCCGATGTCGTCCGGCCCCTGCCCCGGCTCGAGGACCACGGCGACCTTGAAGAACGCGTCCGGCACGGCGACGCCCTTGCCGATGGTGTCCGGGCGCGCGCGCCCGTCGAACAGGCCGCCGGCGATCACGAACAGCACCCGCCGCTGCTTCTGCGCGAGCTCCTGGCACGCCTCCTCGAGCCGGAGCCACGGGCCGGCGTTGAGGTCGTGCCGCTGCGGCAGGATGTTCGTGAGGAGGAACGTCGCCTTGTTGTCGTCGGGGGTCCGCGTCCGCTCCTCGGAGCGGACCATGTGGCCGCGATCGAAGCCGGAGCCGGTGTAGTCGTCGTGCTGCACGCGGTACCAGCCGTCCGGCAGCGCCGCGTCGGCGAGGAACTTGCCCCGGTGGCGGGGCGCGTCGCCGAACGACGCCGCGTCGAGCCGCCAGCTGACCCAGTTCGCCACGTTCCTGGAGCGGTTGTAGGAGAGGGCGTACTGGGGCTTGATCATCAGGTGATCGTCGGACGCCGCTGCCTCGGCCCGGGCGGCCTGCGCCCCGGTGCGGGCCGGCACGCCGAGCTCGAGGTGGGCGCTCTGCGCCGGCGGCCGCGGCGAGGGCGCGCCCTTCGTCGGAGCGCCCTTCGGCGGCGAGGGGCTGCTGGATCGGCCGGACGACGGCGACGGCCTGGAGGTCCGGTCCTCACCGCGGCCCAGGCCGAGCTCCTCGAGCGCGCGCTCCAGGCCGCACTTGACCCCCGCCGCGCTGAGCCCGGCGACGGCGAGCGCGACAAGCGCCCGCGAGCCCCAGGACTTCCGTTGTCGCTTCCTGTTCGAGCCCACGTCGGCGCTCCCGGCGTTCTACGGCAGCGAGGGCGCCCGCGTCCAGCGCGGCGAGCTCGGCGCGGCGCACCGACCGCGGGGAGCGCGCGACGGAGGCGGCACGTTTCGCTTGAGCACGCCGCCGCGACTCTCCATGGTTTCCGGAGCGCCGATGGAGGAGCCGGACGACAGGGAGCTGCGACGCCGGAGCCCGGCCGGCGCCGCGGCCGTCGCAGCGCCGCGCGCCTCCTGCTCGGCGGGTCGCCGCCCGTTGCGCGGCCGGCGCCGGGCCATCGCCGCGTCCGCGGCGGCCGGCGCGCTCCTGACGCTGATGGAAGCCGAGTCGACGGCCGAGCCCGCGGAGGGGCAGCGCCGCGCCGCCGCGGCGCAGACCGCGCAGGTCACCCTGCCGTCGCCGATCGTCCCCACGGACCCGCCCTACCCGCCCGGCGGCGCCGGCGATGCGACGGTGGTGCTCCGCATCACGGTGCGCGCCGACGGCACGGTGGGCGCGGTCGAGGCGGAGGAGGGCGCGGAGCCGTTCGCGAGCGCGGCCCTGCGCGCGGCGCCGTCGTGGCGGTTCGAGCCCGCGCGCCGCGACGGGCAGCCCATCGGCGCGCGCATCCGGTTCCGCGTGACGTTCCGCGACCCTCGCCCCGCCGCGGCGGCCGCCGCGCCCGCCGCGCCGGCCGAGCCCGCCGCGCCGGCCGCGCCTTCGCCGGCCGCCGCGGGGCCGCGATTGCCCCTGGCGAGCCCCGCGCCTCCGCCGCCGCAGGCCATCGACGTCGTGGTCGTGGGCGAGCGCGCGGCGCCGATGACGACCTCGATGACCCGCGAGGAGGTGCGCCAGATGCCGGGCGCGTTCGGCGACCCGTTCCGCGCGGTCGAGGCGATGCCCGGGGTGACGCCCATCGCCTCGGGCGTGCCGTACTTCTTCGTGCGCGGCGCGCCGCCCGGCAACGTCGGCTACTTCGTCGACGGCGTGCGCGTCCCGCTGCTCTACCACGTCGCGCTCGGCCCCAGCGTGATCCACCCGGCGCTCGTCGAGCGGGTCGATCTCTACCCCGGCGGCTTCCCGGCGCGCTTCGGGCGCTACACGGGCGGCGTCATCGCCGGCGAGACGAGGGAGCCGTCGCGCCTGTTCCACGGCGAGGCCAACGTCCGGCTGTTCGACGCCGGCGTCCTCGTCGAGGCGCCCTGGGCCGACGGCCGCGGCACCGCGCTCGCCGGCGGCCGCTACGCCTACCCGGGCGCGCTCCTCTCGCTCTTCTCGCCCGGCGTGGAGCTCGGCTACTGGGACTACCAGGCGCGCGCCACCTACGATGTCTCGCCGTACGACCGGGTCGGGCTCTTCGCCTTCGGGTCGCACGACTACCTCGCCGAGATCGAGGACGCCGGGGAGACCGACGTGGTGCTCGCCGGCGACTTCCACCGGCTCGACCTGCGCTACGACCGGTTCTTCCGCCGGGGCGGCCGCCTGCGGCACGCCGTCACGCTCGGCTACGAGCAGAGCTCGAACCAGGACGGGGAGCGGGCCGGGAGCACGCGCCTCCTCGGCGCGCGCGTGGAGCTGTCCGCGCCCGCCTCGGAGCGGCTCACCGTGCGCGCCGGCGCCGACGCGCAGCTGGAGCGGTTCGACATCGACATCCGCGAGAACGACGGGGATTTCCCGAGCCGGAACGACCGGGCGCTCGCGCGCCTGTTCACGAGCCGGGAGGACCTCGCCGCCGGGCTCTGGGCCGACGTCGTCGTGCGCCCCGCGCCCGCGCTCGAGATCGTGCCGGGCGTGCGCGGCGACCTCTTCGCGTCCGGCGGCGAGACCGCGGCGACGGTCGATCCGCGCCTCGCGACGCGGCTGCAGGCCACGCGGAGCGTCGCCCTGCTGAGCGCCTTCGGCGTGACCCACCAGCCGCCGAGCTTCCTCGGCGCCGTGCCGGGCATGCAGATCGGCGGCCTGCGCGGCGGCGTGCAGACCGGGCTGCTCGCGAGCGCCGGCGTCGAGCTCCGGCTGCCCGAGGGGATCAAGGCGACGATCACCGCGTTCCGGAGCGGGTTCTTCGACCTCAGCGACGCCCTCGGCAACCGGCTGCCCGGCACCGACATCGGCCTCGCGCAGCGGGCGGAGCTGCGCGGCACCGGCAGCACCCATGGGCTGGAGATCCACGCGCATCGCAGCCTGTCGAAGCGGATCGGAGGGTTCGTGTCCTACACGCTCTCGCGCTCGGTCCGCCACGTCGGCCGCGAGACGTTCGACTCGGCCTTCGACCGCCGGCACGTGCTCAACGCGGCCGCCGCGGTCGATCTGGGCCACGGCTGGAAGCTCGGGGGCCGGGCGGTGTTCTACAGCGGCCTTCCGATGACGCTCGATTACGATCTCTGGGGGAACGACGCCCTGAACGGGCAGCGACCCGACGACGGTAAGGATCGCCCCGACACCGAGGAAGACATCCGCCGGCGCGAGCGGCTGCGCGCGCAGATCGCTCGGTACGTCCGCGGGCTGAACCTGCCAGAGCGGCTGCCGGCGTTCTTCCGGCTGGATCTGCGGCTCGAGAAGCGGTGGGTGCTCGGGGAGGGGCGAACCATCTCGCTCACGGTCGAGGCGCTCAACGCGACGGCCGGCAAGGAGACGCTGCAATACGAGTGCTCGATCCTGCGCGGCTGCGAGCCGGAGGAGCTCGGGCCCATCGTCATCCCGAGCCTCGGCGTCGAAGCGAGCTTCTGAGCGGCATCGACCTTGCCACGCCTCCGCGGGAGCGCAGCTGCGCGCCGCGCGCCCGCGGAGCGCGCCCGCGTCGAGGATCGAGGATCCCCGGAACCGCCCGTTCGCGCCGGGTCACCGACGGGCGAGGCGACGAAGTGCAGTACGGCCGCGAAAATCGCATATCAGCGCATCACCCCGGGATCACGCGGTGACGGCGGCGGCTGGCCATGACGGATGACGAAGAACCTTGAAGCATAGCAGTAAAATTATTGCCAACACAGCAAGCGCAACGGGGACGTGGACTCCGACATCTGCAGGGAATGGTCATCCGCGCCATCCGCGGACGCAAATCATTGCGGCACAACGCAACGATCAACGCAGCGATCACGCAACGATCCACGCAACGATCCACGCAACGATCCACGCAACGATCCACGCAACGATCCACGCAACGACGCGTGCGGCGTCTGCGGCGCGCCACGGCACGGCCGGATCCAGCGGTTCACACGGACATCGCCCCCGAGAAGAAACGCATTAAGAAATGCGTTCGAGGGCGGCGCGAGCAGGGATCGTGAGCTATCTTGGAGGATCAGACGTTTTCTGGTCCAGTGTTTGCGAGCCTTGCGAGGTGGTGTTGGAGCTGAGAGACCACGGGACATCGCACCGCGAGAGACGTTGCCTCACCTCCCATCACCTTCCGCAACCATGAGGGTCAATCGATGAATTTGTATTCCCGCACACTTAGCACGGTTCTCTTCTCGGCGGCGCTCGCGGCCACCGTTGTCCCCGCGAGCCAGGCCGAGGCGTCGTCGTCGAGCCGGCACACCAAGGTCGAGCGTCTGGTGTTCCCGGTGACCCTCTCCGACGGCAACACGTACGAGGTCGTGGGCTACCTCTACTACCGCGACCACTACAAGTATCGCCCGCTCCAGGTGCTCGTCCACGGGCTCACCTACACGCACGAGTACTGGGACATCCCGTCGATCGGCGGACGCGACTATTCCTATGCCCGGCACATGGCCAAGGAGGGATACGCCGTCCTCGCGCTCGACATGCTCGGGACCGGGGAGAGCAGCCGGCCGGACGGCGACTTCCTCGACCTGGCCGAGACGGCCGAGAGCGTGCATCAGGTCCTCACCGAGATGCGCACCCGCGGCGGGGTCTTCAAGACGCCCTTCAATCGCATCGCGCTCGTCGGCCACTCGAACGGCGCCATCATCAGCACGTACGTTCAGAGCACCTACAATGACGCGGACGTCCTCGTGAACACCGG
The DNA here is from genome assembly GCF_000418325.1 of Sorangium cellulosum So0157-2. GTDB lineage: Bacteria > Myxococcota_A > Polyangia > Polyangiales > Polyangiaceae > Sorangium > Sorangium cellulosum_D. Next base: position 3,208,399 of record NC_021658.1, on the reverse strand, counting down.
CCTCACGTTCACGCCGCACCCGATCCCCGTCTCCCCGGAGGCGATCTCCGCGCTGCTGCAGACGCCCTATATCGCGATCCCGCCGGAGATCCGCACGGACATCTTCTACGACGCGGCGAACGCGGACCCCGCGCTGATCGCCTTCGACAACGCCAACATCGCCGACACGTACACGCGCGGGCAGTTCCTGAGCCTCCTCGCCGTCTCCGAGGACCCGTCGCTCTCCGGCATCCACGACGTGACGAGCCCGGTGCTCATCCAGTTCGGGGAGACGGACGAGCTGCAGCCGGCGGCGTATGTGGACTCCGACGCGGCGCTCTACACGAGCGCCGCGCGCGTGACGAAGGCGATCGTCCCCGACACGGGCCACATCCTCAACGGCCACCGCGGCACGCCGATCGGCTGGGAGCAGATCGACTGCTGGATTCACCACAACATGGGCTGGTAGCGCTCGCGAAGAGCCCGGTCGCGGCCGCCGGCGCTGCGCTGCCCGGCGCTGCGCGGCGCTGAGCGCGCGCGCCACGGCGGGCGCATCACCGTCCCTTCCCTGCCCACGAGCGGCCCCCTCCGCGGCGCGGCGCCCGCGAGGCGCGCCGCCGCCCGCGGCGCCTTGCCGGCTTGGCGGCCGCCGCCGGGGCTCTATGCTGCCCTCATGCGCGAACAGCTCGCCAAGACGCTCGGGGAGGTCTTCTGGACCGATCTCCGCGCCCACGCGGTCCGCGACGGGGTCATCCTCGTCGCGGCCGACCTCGACCTCCTGGACGTCGGCGAGGCCATCGCCGCGAACGACGCCGCCAAGGTCCAGGCCTGGATCGCCGCCGGCAAGCTGACCAAGCCCACGGCCGAAGATCTCGCGCGCTGGCCGCTCCAGCTCGATCTGCGGTTCCTGTCGCTCGTGGTCGCGCCGTTCGTGCTGGTGCGCCGGCCGGCCTCTCCGCCGCCGTCCTGAGGCGCCCGGGCGACCCCCCCGCGGGGCGACCGCACGGGCTCGCGAGCGGCACGGGTCCTGCTCGGACGCCCCCCCGAGGAGGCCCCCCGTGGAAAACGAACGTACGTCCAGCAGCCTATCGACCGCAGGCCTTGCGCCTTCGCGCAGCATGCGCGCGAAGTTCCTCCGCGAGGTCGCAGAAGCCGGCCTCGCGGGCGATCCGGGGCCGCGCGCGCGCGTCACCGAGGCCGAGCTCGCCGCGCTCCCCGCGACGGCGCAGCGCTACCTGCGCTTCATGAGGGTCGTCGGCCGGCCGCGCGTGTGGTCGTTCCGCGCGCGGTGGACCGGCGTGTTCCGCACGCGGCCGGACCAGCCGTGGAAGGCGTGCGAGGCGTGGCAGTACGACACGCGGCTCGGGATCGCGCGCATCTTCCACATGCGGCTGCGCTACGGCCTCATGCCGCTGCTCGTGCGCGACACGTACGTGCGCGGCGAGGGCCGGATGCTCGGGCGCGTGCTCGACACCATCAGCGTGGTCGACGAGGCCAGCGCCAAGATCGACACCGGCGAGCTCGTCACCTACCTGAACGACGCCATCCTGTTCGCGCCGTCGATGGTGCTCGGCCCCGAGGCGACGTGGACGGCGGTCGACGACGGCTCCTTCGACGTGGCGCTCACCGATCACGGGAGGACCGTCACGGCGCGCGTGTTCGTCGACGAGCGCGGCGCGGTCACCGACTTCAGCACCACCGACCGCTACGTGAGTGACCCCGACCATCCGGGGGACATGGTGCGAGCGCGCTGGTCGACGCCCGTCGCGGGGTGGATGATCGTGGATGGCAGGCCGGTGGCGCGCGGCGGGACGGCGCTATGGCACCTCCCCGGCGGGGACTTCGCCTATGCCACCTTCACGCTGGCCGACGGAGACATCGAGTTCGACGTCGCGCCGGCGCCTCCGGGCGCGGCGGCCCCCGAGCGCGTGAGGGCGTGATAGCTTCGCCTCCATGCGCCGGTTCGAGTTCGTGCAGGGGAGCGCCAGCTCGATCTGCGTTTCCTGTCGCTCGTAGTGGCGCCGTTCGTACGGGTGCGCCGGCCGGCTCCGCCGCCGCTCTCCTGAGGCGCGCGCGGCACCGCCGCACGCCGCCTCACCGAAGGGCGGCCCGCACCTCGCGCGCGGCCGCGAGCAACGCCTCGTCGCCGCCCGCGCGCGCAAGCAGCGGCGCGAGCTGCGCGATGCCCCCCCAGCCGCAGAGAACGCTCCCCACGGACTTTCGCGGCGCGACATCGCCCAGAGTGTTCGCGACCAGCCGCGCCGCCTCCGCGGGTACCAGCCAGGGGGCGAGGCTCACCACGTGCGCGAGCGCATCGCTGTCCGGATCGTGCCGGTAGAGCTCCGCGGCCCGCCGAGCCGCCCGGAGGCGTAACGGCTCCGGGAGCTGCGGCGCCACCGCGGCGAGCGCCGCGAGCGCGCCGTAGGCCCCGAACTCGTCAGCGCCGGCCTCCGCGGCCGTGAGCGTCACCTCGGCGCCGAGCACGGCCGCCGACGCAACAGGCTGCTCCCGGACCAACGTCGCCCGTTGCGAGCCCGACAGCTCGCCGACGAGCGAGAGTAGCTCCGCTCGCAGCGAAGCGCGCGCCTCCGGAGGCGCAGCCGCGGCCACCCGCAGCAGCGCCGGCGCGCAGTACGCAGGCGACTCCATCCACCGCATGACCAGCGCCCGAGCTCGATCGGTGTGGCCCAGCGCGGCGATCCTCGCCGCGAGCGCCCCCACGGGCCAGATCGGCACGTCCTCCAGCATCGCCAGCGCCGCCGGCTCTGGCAGCCATGAGGAGAGGACATCCTGCGACGCGGGGTCGAACGGCGACACCCCGTCCGCGTCCGCCATCCAGCGCCTCCAGCCATCGAGCGCCTCGGCGATGGCGGCGTCGCGCTCCGGCGCAGGCAGCCACGGGATCAGCCGCGCCAGGAGCGCACACCGTTCCTCCAGCGAAGCGGCTTCCAGGCCGTGGCGCAGCGCCAGCGCGATTTCCGGCGCGAGCCCCTCGTCGCCGACCAGCCGCGCGAGCGCGCTCGCCGGCGAGCCTCCGCGCCGGGCTCGCGCCACGACGCCTTCGACCCACGCCGGTACCTCCGGCGCCGGCAGCGCGGAGCCGAGCAAGATCAGCTGATCGCGGCGCAGCAGCTCGGCGTCCTCGCGCTCGGCGGCGCCCTCATGCCGACGGAGCACCTCCAGCGCGGCGCGCGCGAGCTCCGGTCGCCCGCGAGCGGCAGCCTCCCGGGCGACCGGAGCCAGCTCATGCGCCGCAGCCACCGGGCTCAGGAGCGGCGCCGTAGACACCACGCGCTCTGCGAGGTCGAGCGCCGCCGCCGCAAGCCCATCGACCACCTCGCCCGAGGCACGCTGTGAGAGGCAGCAGAGCGCCGCCGCGCGGGCCGCGTCGAAGCCGGCCCGCTCCCCCTCGTCGGCGAGCAGCGGAGCGTGCGCCCAGCGCGCCTCCGCGACGCGCTCCTCCGCCACCGCGGTGGCCATCGCGCACCGCGCGATAGCCCCGAGCGCCGTCGCCACGCGGTGCGGCGATCCTCCTGCGGCCGCAGCCTGCTCCACGCTGCGCTCCAGCGAAAGCCGCGCGCGACGCAGGTCCGCGAGCACCTCCGGCGCGCGCGCCGCCGACGTCACGCTCGCCCACGCGGGATCGGCGATGCGCCGCAGGTCCTCTTCGCTGGCGCCGGCCAGCGTCAGGTGAGCGGCCGCGTGCGCGCGCAGGTAAGCCGGGGCTGCGCCTGCAGCCCCGAGCGCCGCGCGGGACAGATCGAGGATGCGTGCTTGGACCAGTACGCCCTCTGCGGCTGTCTGTCGCTCCCACGCGGCCCTCAGAGCCTCCTGCGAGAAGGCCGCGCGGCGCTCGCCTGGGATCCACCTCACCGTGCCGGCGAGGTCCTCCCGTGCTGCGTCAAGCGCCCGGACAGCATCTTCACCGGCGATCAGGCCGAGCGCCTCGGCCTCGGCGGGCGCGAGCAGCCGTGCGAGCGCCGCGAGCGCCACGTCGGCGCGCGCGCCGTCGCACCTGCGCCGCAGCGCGCGTCGCACCACCGCGACGCGCCGGCCCGGCCCTGCCTCGTCTGCGGCCGCCCAGCGGGCTCCCGGCGCCACACCGAGCTCCTCCGCCTCCGCGAGCGTCCACGCCCCGACCTCCACGAACGCGGTCTCCTCCTCGCTCCCCCCGAGCCGAGCGCACCACGCGCGGGCGGCGTCGAGTCCGCCGGTCACCGAGACCAGCACGCGGGTCCGCTCGCCCACGTCCTCCAGCATGCCCAAGTCGGGCTCCCCCGGCGTGAGGACCACCTGATCGAGCCCGTCGAGCAGGAGGAGCCACGGCGGCTCGTCCTCATCGCGCCCGCTCGCGACCCGCCGCGCGACGGACCGGCGTAGGCGCGCCGTGTCGGCGGGCGCAGGCGGGCCCTCCGCTCCGCGCATCATGGCGTCGAGCAGCGCGAGCACCGGGTGGCAAAGCGCGAGGCCCTGGGCTCGGCCTGCGGGCACGAACACCGGCGTGAGCGTGTCCAGGCGTGCGTCGGCCGCGAGCGCGGCGCAGAGCAGCGTCTTACCCACGCCCGCCGGGCCGTGGAGCACGCAGCGTCGCGTGTCCTCCTCGACCAACCACGCTGCGAGCGCCCGCCGCGCCCGCGCCTGGCCTGCGGACCACCGGACCGGCCAGGCGAGGGCGCCCAGGAAGGCTGCAAGCGCAGGCAGCGGGGCACCGAGCGATGCCTCGGCGGTGTTCAGTAACGCGGCGCCGAGGGACTCGGCGCTGCCGTCGCGTACCCCGGTCATCTCCGCCTCTTCTTGCCGCCGCCCTTGCTGTAAACGCCGAACTCTCCGCGCCTGCCTTTGGCGCCGACGACCGAGTCGGTGATGCCGAGCGATCGGAACATGCTGCCGCATCGCTCGCACGGGTCGACCCGCCCTTGATCCCTGTCCGCGTCGTATTTGCTCTCGAACGTCTCGATGCTCAGCTCCTGCTCCTGAAATGTTTTCTTGATGCGAGCGTTGACCTCTTGATCGATCTGCTTAGGATTCAGCCGCTTTTCACTGGGCGTTCTCTTCTGCTCTGCCATGATCTGCGCGCGGATGTCGCTCGACATCTGTGTGAGCGCCTGCAGGCGCGCTGGGACCGCCTCGCCCGCCTCGTGCAGATTGCCCGTCTCGTCATACCCGAAGAGCTCCTTCTGGGCATGCTCCGGCACCGCCGCGAGGAGCTGGCCCAACGCGTCGTAGCCGAAGCGTGTGGCACCGAGCTCGGCATCCCACGCCCACGCAAGTTCGCCCGCTGGAGTGTACGACCACCGCTGGTCCAGGAGGACCGACGGCTCGCCTGGGCCGACCCAATCCGGCTCGCCTGGCCGTACCTCGCGCCGCGCGCCATCCGTGAGCAGCTGCCGCCCGACGAGCCGATCGAGCGCGTCGTACCGGAACTGCACCCGAGCGCCACCCCGCAAGAATCGCCGCTCCGCCTCGAGCCCTGAGGCGCCGTAGTGGATCGTGACGCGCTCGCCCCCGTCGAGCTCGACATCGGCGCGCTGCGCCGCCCGGTCCCGTCGCCACATCATCGCATGGCCCAGCGACGTCGTGCGCTTGACCACGGCTCCGAGCAGATCGTACTCGGTCCTGATCTCGATGGAGCGTCCGAACGCCGTCTGCACCTCACGTGTCACCCAGCCGGCCGCGTTTCGCTCGAAAGTGAACGTGCCGACGTCGCTCTCGGCGAGGACCAGCTCGCCCCGTCCGTTGTACTCGAATCGTTCCTCCCGCCCATCTGAATCGATACGCTTGACCACCTGTCCGGCGAGGTCGCGCTCCACCTCGACGCGAGTGCCGTGCCCGCTCTCGACAGCCATGAGCCGACCGCATTCGTCGTAGCGCGAGCGGAGCTCGCGTCCGTCGAATGTGCGCTCGTGAATCGGTAGACCGAGCGCATCGTACGCGATCGTGTAGACCTCGCCACGGGCATTACGGATCTCCACGAGCCGCTCGAGCCGGTCGTAGCGGAGCGTGACCGCGCGACCATCAGGCAAAATGGCCTCCGTGAGCACCCCGGTGCCGCCGCGCCTAAGCTCGGTCGTTCGCCCCAGCGCGTCGGTCGTCGCGATCAGCACACCGCGACCGTCATAGCGCGCCCACTCCGCCGTGCCGTCGGGTGCTGTCACGCCGAGCAATCTGCCCGCCGGACTCCACGTGAACCGGGTGACGGCGCCCTTGGCGTCGGTCACCGACGTGCGCCGGCCAAGCTCGTCGTATGTCGCATGAAAACGCGCCCCCTGCTCGCCCGCTACCTCGATCAGGTTTCCATCCCGATCGTGGCGGTAGCGCGTGCGGCAGCCGTCGGGGGCCACCGCTTCCCGCAGGAGGCCTCGGGCGTCGTGCCGGAGCTCGAAGGTCGCCCCGATCGGATCGACCCACACGATGCTTCCGGGCCCGTAACTCACCTCCGTGACGCCACCGTCCGGATCGGTGATCCGGCGGATATCGCCCCCTGGGAGCCGCTCTATCAACGTTTCCCGGCCTAGCGGATCGACGATTCGCGTCTCGAACCCTAGAAGATCGCGCTCCCAGCGCGTCGTGGCACCCTCCGGATCCGTGAACGAGCACAGGTGTCCACGCTCGTCGTAGATGCGCGTGAACACCCGACCACCCAGCACCGCCATCTCGGCCTTGCCGTGGACCGTACCCGCATAACGGTGCGAGGTGACCGGATCGGTCACCTCGGTGTAACCATCGTCGCCATAGAGGAAGCGATAATGGTGGATCCCGCGTGCGCGTGTCCCGTCGTGGAGCACCTTCGGCACCGACGCGGCGAGGATCGTCTCCTCTCCGCCCGGGATCTCGCCCCATGTCTCGACGCAGCGGGCCGCATCGTCGTAGCGGTAGCAGAAGGTGACACCCGTCGGGGCCTCCTGCTCGCAAAGCAGGTTGCGGTCGTCGTAGGCATAGCGCGTCGTGTAGCCGTCGGCGTCCGTGGCGGCGACGAGTCGCCCCGCCCCGTCGTAGGTGTACCGGGCGAAGGCATACCGCTGGCGAGACGGGGAGATGACCTCGAGCGCGGCGATCTGCCCGCGCTCGCTCGAGCGGAGCGACACGAGGCGCCCTACGCTGTCGATCAAGGCTGCGAGCCTGCCGCCCTCCCACTGTAGCGCGATGCGGTTTCGATGGCGGTCTTGGACCAGCGCGAGACGGAATCGTCGCTCGAGGCTGTCCGTGGGATCGCGCTCGAACCGGCGCCGGATCCCGTCGGGGGCATCGAGCACGAGCTCATATCCGTCGCGGTGGAGGAGCCAACCATCCGATCCGATCACGGCCGCATCGCTCGGAGCGTGTCCAAACTCGACCTCGATCCCCTCGGGGGTCGCGACAAGGCACCGCCGCGAGCGCAGCTCGATCTCCCACGAGAATGTGTGGGTCCACCCGAAGCCCAGCCCGTAGTCACGATCGCGCGCTGTACTCGAGTACCCGCGCGCGAACTCGAATGGCAGCGGGCCGGGAAGGTGGAGATCCGTCTCGCGGAGGGTGAAGACCCGCCCGGTGATCACATCCACCGGATCGCCCTGCGCCACCTTTCCGCTGTTCCTCCCGCCGTGATGGTTCGGGCATCCTCCGCCGTCTTGGCCTGGCGACCCGCAGGAAGAGGACGCGCTCTTGCCGCCGCCGCTCGCGCTGGAGCCGCCATTGCCGCCGCCCGCGCCCTGCTTCCCCGCGCCGCCGCGGCCGCTCCGGCCGCCGCCACCACCACCGCCCCCGCCGCCGCCCAGGATGAAGACGCCAGGATTCATGCCGGGGATCGCGGGAATGTTGGGGACGGGAGCGGTGCGGGCCATGGCTGCATGATGTCCCATCGCGCCCAGGCCATGCAACGGCCGCGGGCCTCATGGCATGCTCTGGCTGGGTCTTCCGCCAGGAGACGGGCAGCTCGCCGCGGCGATGCGAATCCTGATTTCGGCTCAGGCGAGTCGACGACCCGTCGCGCTCTGCGACAACAGCGCGCACTTTTCTCTGGTGGACCGCCTTGCCGGTCAACTTCGTGACGTGCCTCTTCATCACACTGGCAGTGAAGCCCATGGCCTGGTGGCAGCTCGTCTTCACCTACCTCGTCCCGATTATCCTCCTACGCTTCGCGTGAACGGGACGGTCTCCAACGCGAGGACGTATACGATCGATGACATGAGCAGGCTCCAGGAGGGCTCGGACGCGACCATTCCGCTTGGAGGATAGAGACGACGAGGAGGGAGCTCGATACGCTGTATCTGCTTTGCCTTCCGGTCCCGGGCGCTGCCGCCAGCCCGTGAGCCCTAGCCTCGGGCGGTCCCGCCGCAAACGAGACCAGCTGCGCCGGCGAGGTCCGGTGGTATCCTCGCCTCCATGCGCCGGTTCGAGTTCGTGCAGGGGACGAGCGCCAAGTTCTGGATGGCCGACGTGGACGACACGACGTTCATCGTCGTCTACGGCCGGCTGGGCACCGCCGGGCAGCGCAAGGAGAAGGCGTTTCCCACCGCGGAGGCCGCGGCGCGGGAGTGCGAGAAGAAGATCGCGGAGAAGCTCCGGGAGGGCTACCAGGAGGTCGCCGCACCCGCGGGCGGCGCGCCCGCCGGCAGCGCCCCGGCGCCGAGCGGCGACAAGGCCGCCCCGCCGCCGGCGAAGCTCGATCTGCCGCCGCGCGTGCGGCCCGGCGAGGCCACCGAGGCGCAGCGGAGGGCCGCCGTCCACGCGCTCTCCGCGCTCGCGGCCGCGCGCGGCCGGCGCAGCTGGGCCCTCGGGCGCGCCGTCCGCCGCGCCCGCCGCGCGCTCGAGCCGCTCGGCGGGCTCGACCCCGCGACCGACGCGGCGCTGTCGGCCGCCGTGGACGCGCTCATGGCCCGCGTCGTCGCGCCCAGCGCGGCCGATCGGCTTGCCGCTCGTGCGCGCCATCGAGCTGCTCTCGGAGCTCGACGCCGCCGCGTTCGCGCGCGCCGTGCGCGACACCTGGAAGGCGCCGCCCGCGACCTCCCCGGCCGCCGGCGCGCTCGCCGTCCTCGGGCGCCAGCTCGAGGAGCTCGGCGACCCGGAGCTCGGCCTCCGGCTCGGCGCGCTGCTCGTCGACCGGCCGCACCACGGCTCCATGAGCGCCGAGGTAGGCTGGGCGCTCCGGTGGAAGGCGCTCTCGCCCTACCTCGCCGCGCACCTCGCCCAGCGCGGGCGATCGCTCGCGGAGTACCTCGCGGGCCTCGACGCGGGCAGCGACCCGCACGTCGCGCGGCGCATCGCCCGGATGCGCGCCGCGCGCGTCGACTCCGCTTGACCTGATCCCCAGGGCTCGCGATTCTCTCAGGCCATCCCGCCGCGGGAGGCGCCTTGGCGAGCTCACCGAACCCGATCGACATCGCGAACGTCAAGCAGCTCGCCGCGAGCGGCTCGCCCGCCCTGGCCGAGATCCTCGAGGCCTACCTCGAGCAGCCGGATCCCGCGCCGGAGGCGCCGCCCCGCGAGGGCGCGCTCACCTTCGCGGCGTTCCTCCGGCTGCTCTCGGTCGCGCAGGGCAGGAGCACCCCCGAGCAGCGGCGCGAGCAGGCGACCGACGCGTGGCGGCGCTTCCTCGCGCAGGTCGACGCCGCGCCGCCGCCGCGGCTCGAGCTCGCCGACCTGCTCGTCCGCATCTACGAGGAGGGCACCGACGCCGGGCGCAGCGCGCTCTGCGACGTCGCGAAGAGCGCGCCGCTCGTCTTCGGCGCGTGGGGCGGGCTCAAGCGCATCTACAAGCTGGCCGAGGCGCGCCTCGACGCGGAGCTCTTCGGCGCGCTCGCCTACCGCTTCGACGCCGAGCTCTCGCGCGGCGGGCGGCGCGAGGTCTCCCGCGGCACCCTGATCTACATGCGCCGCCGCGCGTGGCGCTTCCTGCGCGAGCTCGGCCGGAGCACGCCCGAGCTCTACCCGCAGTTCGCGGTCGAGGTCCTCCGCCACTACACGCCGGACACGGCCTTCCGCGACCTCTGGGTCGCGAACCACATCTGGGCGCACGGCGCGGGCAAGTACGACGGGCGCTCGTTCCAAGGCGGCGTCCCGCCGAGCGACATGGTGAAGCACCGCGCCTTCGGCGAGGCGTGGAGGCGATCGCCCGATCCGCTGATGCTCCTGCTCTCGACCTGCAAGGCCGATCCCCCGGCGCGGTTCGCGATCCAGGGGCTCAAGAAGGACTTCGCCGACGCGCTGCGGAGCGCCGCCACGCCCGCGTGGCTCGCGCGCCTCGCGACCCGGCCGCTCGCGAGCGCGCACGACTTCCTCATCGAGACGCTGCTCGGCTCGCCGGAGCTCCACCAGAGCAAGCTGCGGGGCCTCGGGCTGCACGACGCCGCGCTCGCGCTGCTCGACTCGCCGAGCCCCAAGGCGCGCGCGTTCGCGATCGAGTACGCCCGCGCGCACGCGGCGGATCTCGACCCGGAGCGGCTCGCCGCGCTGCTCGCCTCCGAGCACAAGGAGACGCGCGCGTTCGCGGCGTCGGCGCTCCAGGGCAGGAGCCCGCGCGCGCTCGGCTTCGCGTTCCTCGGGCGGCTGCTCGAGCGCGGCGAGACCGAGGCGTGGGCCGGCAAGGCGCTCGGCGAGAGCTTCGACCGCGCCGAGCTGCCCGAGCCGTTCCTCGTCGACATGATCTACGGCGAGGGCGCGCAGAAGCGGTGGGCGGCCGCGTACTTCAAGGCGAAGTACCGGCCGGGGGAGCTCGGGCCGGCCTTCTGGATCCGCGTGCTCGACGACCCGCGCCACGAGGACGACGATCGCGCGACGGAGATCGCGCTCGACGCGCTCGGCAAGCACCCGGTCGCGGCGATCGGGACGCCGTGGCTGCTCGGCGCGCTCACGCGGAAGCGCATCGGGCGCGCCGTCGCGGCCTGGCTGGAGAAGGCCGACGCCCTGCCCGACCTGACCGCCGAGGGCGTGGAGCGCCTAAAGGGGCTCGTCTTCAGCGCCGAGACGCGCGCGGTCGCGCTCTCGGTGCTCGGCAACCCGAAGATCGTGACCGCGCGGCAGCTCACCCTGCCCTGGCTGCTCGCGCTCGCGCGGCGCGCCGACCCCACGCTGAACGGCTTCGCGCGCCGGTACCTCCTCGCGCACATGAAGCCGCAGGACTTCGACGCGGGGCAGGACGCGGGCGGCCGCGGCGATCGCGAGGCGGGCACCGCGCGGCTGTTCGCGCTCGCGCTCGGCGAGAAGGAGCCCGAGCCGATGCGCGCGTTCGCGCAGACCTACCTGCGGTGCCACCACCCGACGCTCGGGCCCGAGCAGGGCGAGGCCAAGGAGCTCGATCTGAAGCCGGCGCTGAAGCGCTCGGCGTTCACCGCCGAGCGGGTCTGGCCCGCGCTCTCCGACAAGCGGGACGACGTCCGGCGCTTCGCCGCGCTGATCACCCGCGCGGAGCTGCGGGCGTGGGGCTACCAGACCCGCGTCTACGAGCTCGCCCACAGCGACGCGAAGGAGGTGCGCAACATCGCCTTCGACGCGCTCCGCAAGGCCGGCGATCCGTCGGCCGACCCGGCGCTGACGCTCACGCTCGACGAGCTCGATCCGGCGCAGGTCTTCGCGCTCACGGAGAGCCTGAAGAAGAGCGCGCGCGAGCTCGGCCTGTCGCTCATCCTGAAGCACTACGCGCGCCTCGGCGGCCCGGAGCGCCTCGGCTGGCTGATGCAGAGCGCCGACCGCGAGGTGCGCCTCTTCGCGGTGCGGATGCTCTGGGAGAAGCACCGGCCGCGCGATCTGCCGCCGGGCTGGCAGCCGCGCGGCGCGCGCGGGAAGGAAGAAGAGCCGCGCCCGGCGGCGGAGGCGCCCGAGGACGCGGGCCGGTTCGCGGACGTCGAGGCGCTCCGGGCCTTCCTGCGGTACGTGCTCTCCGGCATCCCCGCGGGGCGCTCGCCGGAGCCGGGCGACGACGCGGGCCCGCGGCGGCGCCTGTCCGCGAGCGAGGCCAAGCGGCACGTGATCGAGGTCGTGCGCGATCTCGCGGTCGAGGACGCGGCGTTCGCGGCGCTCGTCGCCCCGGTCATCGCCGAGTTCACCGGGTCGATCGCGAAGGGCGAGTGGCAGGCCTGCCTGGCGGCGCTGATGCAGCTCCGGCGCGCGCACCCGGGGCTCGCGATCGAGGGGCTCGCCGCGCCGGGCGCCGGACAGGAGCGCGCATGAGCCACACGATCGGCCACTACGAGAAGGTCCGCGCGCTCGCCGCCGGCCCGCGGCTCCTCGCCGTCGGCGGGGTGCGCGCGCCGGCGCCGGGCGGGGCGGGCGGGACGTCGCCCGCCGGCGCGAGCCAGGTGACGCTGTTCGATCACGCGGCGAACAAGCCGGTGCGCTCGATCGACGTGCCGGCGCACGTGCTCGGCCTCGCGTTCGCGGGCGACCTGCTCGCCATGGCGTGCTCCGACGGCGCGCTGCGCCTCGTCGCGGCCGGCGCGGCCGAGGCGCGGGCGCTCGACGCGCACCCGGGCGGCGTCACCGCGGTCGCGGCGGCGCCGGGCGGCGCGCGCCTCGCGACCGTCGGCGCCGACGGCGCGCTGCGGGTCTTCCGCGTCGGCGGGGGCGGCGGGTCCGCTGCCGCGCCGCCCGGGGCCGCGGCCGAGATCGCGGCGTTCGCGCTCTCGGCGGCGCCGCTCCGCGCCGTCGCCTTCGACCCCGCCGGCGAGCTCGTCGCGGCCGCGGGCGACGACGGCGTCGTCCGCGTGATCACCCTGTCGACCGGCGCCCGCCGCGACATGCCCGGCCACGACGGGCCGGTCGCGGCGCTCGCGTTCACGCCGCGCGACGGGCGGCTCGCGTCGGGCGGCGACGACGGCACCGTGCGGCTCTGGTACCTCGTCGGCGACGTCGAGTGCGAGGTGCGCGGCGCGGACGGGACCGGGCACGCGGGCGGGGTCCGCGCGCTCGTGTGCCTGCCCGCCGCGCCGCCGCAGGACGACGGCAAGGAGGCGGGCGATCGCCTGGTGTCGGCGGGCGCGGACGGCGCGCTCCGCGTCCACCGCCTCGAGGACCGGCGCAAGCCGCGCACGCTGGAGACGAGCGCGCTGCCGCTCCACGCGCTCGCGCTCGCGCCCGCCGAGGGCGCCCCCGCGCGCAAGGGGTCGCGCGCGTCCGGCCGCGGTACGGCGGACGCGAAGGACGGGCTCGGCGCCGTCTTCGCCGCGGGAGACCGGCGCACGGTGTGGCGCTTCCCGATCGACGCGGGGGGCGCGCTCGCCGACGGCGCCGCGGAGCTCGCGCACGGCTTCGACGCCCTCGCCCAGGCGCTCTCCGGGGCGCGGCCGGCCCGCGAGGCCGCCGTCAAGACGCTCGCGGCCCTCGACGAGCCGGAGGCGCTCGAGGCCGCGGCGCGCGCGCTCCGGTCGGACCGCGACGCCGAGGTGCGCGCGCTCGCCGCCCGCGAGCTCGGGGCGCGCAGGCGCCGCGGCGCGCGCGCCAAGCTCCGCGAGGCGCTCGACGACGAGCACGCGGCCGTCCGCCTGGCCGCGCTGGACGCGCTCCGCGCGATCGACCGCGACGCGCCGCTCACCCCGCTCCGCGCGGGGCTCGAGGCGCGCGCCGCGGACGTCCAGCGCCGGGCGCTCGTCGAGCTCGGCAAGCTCCACGGCAGCTCGCCGCTCATCCCGGGGCTCATCGCCGACAAGCTCGCCGCCCGCGACGCGTCGGTCCGGCTCACGGCGCTCGACCAGCTGGAGAAGCTCCACCCGGGCGGCCCGGAGCCGCTGCGCGCCGCGTTCGAGCGCGGCCCGGCCGACCTCCGGGTCGAGGCGCTCATCCGGGCCGCCCTCCAGGGCTGGCTCTCGGCCCCGGCGTTCGCGCCGATCGCGGCGCGCGCGCTCGACGACGAGGACGCCGAGGTGCGCCGCATCGCGTTCGCGGCGAAGGTGATCGAGCGGCGGGCGCTCGCCCACGCGCTCGAGGCGCGCGACGAGGATCTCGGCCGCGCCGCGCTCGACATCGCCCGGCGCGCGGCCGAGGTGCTGCGGCGCGCCCGCGACGGCGAGGGCGAGCCGCCCGCGCCGGACCCGAAGGCCAAGCCGAAGGCGCCCGACGACGCGGACCTGAAGGCCGCGCGCGCCCGGATCCCCGGCGTGGGGAGCCCCGGCGAAGGGCCCGCGGAGCCCGACCTCGAGCCGCTGCTCACCGCGATGGCGTGCCGCACGCCGGACACGGCGGTGCGCGGCGCGCGCGGGCTCGCGCAGCTCGGCGACACGCGCGCCCTCGGCGCGCTGCTGCAGCTCACGCGCGAGCAGGACCCGTCGCTGCGCCGGCAGGCGGCGACCGCGCTCGCCGAGCTCCGGGACACGCGCGCCGAGAAGCGGCTCGTCTGGATGCTCGACGACGCGGACGGCGCGGTGCGCGCCGCGGCGCTCGAGGCGTACGCGCGGCTCGAGCCGTCGGCCCCGCTCGCCGTGGCCGAGGCGTCGCTCCGCTCGTCGCAGGAGGACATCCGCGTCCGCGGGCTCGACCGGCTGGTGGCGCTCGCCGGCGAGGGCAAGGGGCCGAGGCCCCCGGAGGCCGAGGCGCTGCTCGCCGACGCGATCGAGGACGAGTCGCCCAAGGTCCGCCGCGAGGCGTTCCGGACGCTCTGGTCGTGGCACGCCTCGGATCCGCAGACGGCGCTCGACCGCGCCCAGCGCGCGCGCTTCCCCGACCTGCGCCTGCGCGCCGTCGAGGAGCTCAAGGCGCACGGCGAGCAGCCGTGGGCCGCCGAGCGGCTCAAGGCGGCGATCGGCGACCGCGACGACGGCGTCGCCCAGGCCGCCTACGAGGCGGTCGTCAAGCTGCGCGGCAAGGACGCCGCGGAGCCGCACCTCGCCGCGATGGCGTCGATCCACCCGTCGGTCCGCGAGAGCGGCGCCCGCGGGGCCGCGCGCGCGCCGGTGAGCGACGCCGTCCGCAGCGCCCTCGTCCGGCTGCTCGAGGACGACCACGCGGGGCCGCGCACCGCCGCGATCGAGGCGCTCGACAAGCTCCTGCCCGCCGAGGCGGGGCCGCTCCACATCGGCCTCCAGTCGAGCCACCTCGACCTCCGGGTGCGCGCGGCCGAGCTCTGCGCCGCGCGGCGCGACGAGCAGCCGATCAACCCGATGCGGGCGCTCCTCGCCGACAAATCGCTGTTCAAGGAGCTCCCGATCCAGATCCTCGGCCCGCTCCGCGCCCGCGCCGCGACCGCGCTGGCGACGCTCGGCGCGCCGCGGCTCGTCAAGTACTTCGCCACCGAGCTGCTCAAGGACGACTACCCCGACGTGCGCGAGCAGGCGGCGCGCGGGCTCGCCATGGCCGCCCGCCGCGGCGAGGAGGGCTACCTGCTCGACGCCATGGGCCACGCCGACGTCGCCGTGCGCTCGTGGGCCGCCGACGGGCTCGCGCGGCTCGGCGACGTGCGTGCGCTGCCGGTGCTCACGGGCACGCTGCGCCACGAGCACCCGCCCATCCGCGTCGCGACGATCATGTCGTTCGCGGCGCTCGGGCCCGAGGGCTACGGCGGGATGCTGCAGGGCCTCGAGGACAGCTCGCGCGAGGTCCAGGAGCTCGTCTTCGCGATCGTGCTCGCGCGCGACCTCCGGGCCTTCCGCCGCGGCGATCCGCCGGATCTCCTGACGAGCGCGCTCTCGTCGCAGCGCTCCGACGTGCGCTTCGCCGCGGCGCGCGCGCTGGAGCTGCGCACCGATCCGGAGGCGTACCTCGCCCACCTCATCGAGGTGCTGATGCCCCCGCGCCCCGACGCCGCGGCGCAGCCGGACCGGGATCGCGACGGCGCGGCCGAGGGCGACAAACCCGCCGGCACGAAGGACTGGCCGCCCGAGGTCGCGCGCGGCCGCGTCCTCGTCGGGCTCGCCGAGGCGCTCGCCAGCGACAACCCGGAGCAGCGGTACGCGGCCGCGCAGGTGCTCCGGATCCGCCGCAAGCCGGTCGAGTACTTCCGCGAGGCGAAGCGGGTGGCCGCGCTGCGCCCGGCGGGCGCGCCCGTCGCGGCGGACACGACCCCGCGCGCCGCGGAGGAGACCGACACGCGGCCCGCGAAGGGGTGGCTCCGCCGCCTGTTCGCGCAGCCCGGGCAGAAGCAGGGCGACCGGCCGGCCGGCGACGCGGTCCCGGAGGGCGAGCAGCGCCGGCTGCGCTGGCTCGCGTTCGGCGCGTACATGGGCCTGCTCCGGCAGGTCTCGCCGGGCGACGACGAGGCGCACCGGACCCGCCGCGACGCCGTCGATCGCATCGTCGACGTCTGCCAGAAGGGCCACGTCAGCAGCACGGCGGCGATCCCGCCGCTCGTCCGGGCGCTCGACGACCCGCACCACCTCGTCCGCAAGGCGGCCTTCGCCGGGCTCAAGGCGCTCTTCCCGGCGGGGGCCGGCGAGCCGCTCGGGCTCGCGTCGGCGTCGGCCGACGTGGCGCGGACCGCGCTCGACGAGATCGCGGCGCGCGGCGACGGCGCCCGGCCCGAGATCGCGCGCGCGCTGAGCTCGCCGCTCGCCGACGTGCGCCGCTACGCCTTCGAGCTCCTCGAGCGGCTCTGCCCGAAGGGCAGCCTCGAGCCGCTGCTCGCCGCGCTCGGCAGCGAGCACGCCGACCTGCGCCTCGGCGTGCTCGAGCGGCTCGCGTCGTCGAGCGATCCGCGCATCGTGCCGGCCCTGTGCCGCGCGATGGAGAGCGACCACGACGATCTCCGCCTGCGCGCGGCGGAGCTCCTCGCCCGCCGCCGCGACGACCGCGCGGTCGACGTGCTCGCGGCGTTCCTGCGCGAGGGCGCGGCGCCGCCGGCGAGCGCGACGCTCGCCCGCGCGCGCGAGGCGCTCGTCGCGCTCGCGAGCGGCGCCGCGGTGCGCGCCCTCGCGGCGCGCATGGACGAGGCCGCCGCGCCGGCCGACCGCGCCGCGCTGGCGCGCGCGCTCGGGAGCGCCCGGAACCCGGAGGCGATCCCCGCCCTCGCGGCGCGCTTCGAGGACGAGGCCGCCGAGGTCCGGGGCGCCGCGTTCAAGGCGTGCCTCGAGATCGTCGACCGCGGGCGCGAGCGCGACAAGCGCGACGCGGCGCGCGCGGTCGCGTTCCTCGCCGCCGCCGCGCGCGCGAAGGACCCGGCGCTCCGCCTCGCCGCGGCGCGCGAGCTCGATCTCGGCGACGACCCCGCGCAGGACGACCTGCTCGTCCCGCTCTTCTCGGACCGCGACCTCCCCACGCGCGTCGCGGCGGTCACGTCGTACGCGAAGCGCGTGAAGGACAAGGGCGCGCCCACCGGCCCGCTCGAGGCGGTGCTGCGCGCCGGCGCGCGCGAGCTCGTGCTGCCGGCCGCCGAGGGGGTGGCCGCGCGGGGCCTCGCGCCGGCGCTGCTGCCGCTCATGCTCGTCGTGCGCGCGGGCGAGCCCGGCGAGCGGGAGCGGGCGCTGCTCGCGCTCGGCACGCTCGGCGACGCCCGCGCGCTGGACGAGCTCGAGGCGGTGGCCGCCGGCGGCACCAAGGAGTCGGCTGTCAACGTGGGTCGGGGGTCGGCGTCCGCCGCCCCCTCGGTCGAGCTCACCATGCAGGCCGCCGCCACCGAGGCGCTCGGCCGCATCGCCCCGAAGCTCGAGGGCGCCGAGCTCCGCCGGCGCGCCTCGGAGCGCGTCGAGCAGGCGCTCCACGCCGACGCCGTCGACCTCCGCGAGTCGGCGGCGCGGGGCGTGCGCTGGATCGGCGGCGAGCGCGCCCGCGTGCTCCTGGAGGAGCTCGCGCGCGCCGGCGACACGCCCGACCGGCTCCGCCTCGTCGCCGTGAACGAGCTCGGCGAGCTCGGCGACCGCGCGGCCGAGCCCGCCCTCGCGCGCGCGCTCGACGCGCGGAGCGCCGAGGTCCGCAAGGCCGCGCGCAAGGCGCTGGAGAAGCTCTTCCCGGGCGAGCGGACGCGCGTCGAGCTCCTCGCGGTCGCGAGCGAGCACGACGACATCGCGAGCCCGGCGGCGAGCTACCTCGCCGCGGAGGCCGACCCGGTCGAGCTCCTGCCGCGGCTCGCGGCGCTCAAGGACGAGGAGCTCCGGCAGCGCCTCGCCATGGGTCTGCTCCGCCGCGGGTCGCTGCCGGCGGCCGCGCTCCGCGCCATGCTCGAGGACGACCGCGCCCCGGCGCGGCAGGAGGCCGCGCGGCTCATCGCCGCCGGCGCCGTGGACGGCGGTCGAGAGGCCCTCGCCGCGGCCGTGGCCGCCGCGGCGCGGCGCACCGCGGAGCGCTGGTCGGCCGCGCACGGCGAGGCGCGCGACGCCGAGGCCGCGGCGTGGCGCGAGCTGCTCTGGGCCGGCGCGCGCGCCGGCGCGACCGCGATGGCGCCCGCGCTCTCCGCGCTCCTCGCGGACGGCGCCGCCCCCGGCGACGTCCGCCGCGAGGCTGCGCGCGCGCTCGCCGCGCTCGCCGCGCTCGCGACGGCCGCGGGCGGCGCGGCGCTCGCGACGGCCGCGGACGCCCTCACGGCGGCCCTCGTGGACATGGACGCCGGCGTCCGCGCCTCCGCGGCGTCCGCGCTCGCCGCGCTCGCGCCGGACGGCGCGGCCGCGCGCGCGGCGGCGGCGCGGCCGTTCGATCCGGTCGCCTTCGGCCCGACGGCGCGCGCCGCCCCGCCGGAGGCGCTCTCGGCGCTCGCCGCGAGCGAGCCGGGCCGGCGCCTCGCGCTGCCGGCGATGCTCGCGCGCGGAGACGCCGCCGCGCTCGCCCCGCTGATCGCGCTCGCCAAGGGCGAGGGCGGCGACGCCGCGGCCCGCCTCGACGCGATCGCGGCGCTCGGCCGCGCCGGCGGCGAGCGCGCGCTCGAGGCGCTGGCCGCGCTCGCGTTCGACAAGGCGGCGGCGCCCGACGCCGCCGTCCGCAAGGCCGCGTACCGGGCGTACCGCCGCGCCAAGCGCGGCGCCGCGAACGAGCGCGCGCGCCGGCCCTCGACCGCACGCGCCCCCGCCGAGCCCGGGCCCCCCGACGGAGTCAACGCATGACCGCAGCCCTCGCCCGCCCGATCCACCTCCGGTACGCCGCGCCGAGCGAGCTCGCCGCCGCCCCGCTCCACTCGAGCGTGCGCCTCTCCCTCGACAGCGCCCGCGGCCCGGTCGGCGTGCGCGGCGCCGTCCGCGACGCGGCGCTCTTCCGCGACGCGATGGTCACGCTGGCGACGCTCCTGGAGAGCGACCTCCGGTACAAGGGCCGCGATCGCACCGCGTACCTCGCCTACCTGATGAAGCAGGGCAAGAAGGCGACCGCGGCGATCTGGGAGGCGCAGAAGGCGTACCTGGAGGGCGCCCTCGGCGGCGGCGCCGCGGGCCAGGGCGACGGCTCCCCCGGCGCGCGCAAGGCCGCCGGCGCGCTCGATCCGGTGCTCACGGTGCACCCGGACGAGGTCGCGATCGAGGTCTTCTCGCGCGACGAGAGCGCCTACGCCCGGCTCGCCTTCGCGAGCGATCTCTTCGAGGGCCGCGAGGCGGCCCACGGCACCGCCTTCGTCGATCTCTCGCCGCGCATCGTCGAGCAGATCGATCGCCTCCGCGTCTACACGAAGGTGGAGCTCGACGCCGGCGCGTCCCGCGCCCCGGGCGGCGCCGCGCCGGCCGCGCCGGCCGCGCCGCCCACGCCGATCGAGCGCTCGCTCGAGGTCCCGGCCACGTGGCTGCGCGGCTTCCTCCAGGTGCAGTCGGCGGCGACGCTCCCCGCGGTCTCGTGCGAGCTCGCCCCGATCGACCTCTACAACGCCCTCTTCGTGCTCCGCACGCGCAAGGCGAAGAAGCCGCCCCGCGGCCTGCGCTTCGAGCTCGTCCCCGGCAAGCCGCCGCGCCTCATCCTCGAGCCGTGGGAGATCCTCCTCGAGGGCCACGGCCCGCCGTACGAGGGCCCGCCGCGCGTGGTCCGGACGTTCGGCCGGCAGCGGCTGCTCGCGCTCTCGCGCCTCCTGCCGCACGTGCGGAGCGCCCGCGCCGAGCTCCGGGGCCCCGGGCTGCCGGTCTTCTGGGTGCTCGATCTCGGCCGCGCGACGCTGACCGTCGCGCTCACGGGCTGGACCGACGCGAGCTGGGCCAGCGCCGCCTCGTTCGACGCCCTGATGCCCCGCGACGGCGAGCGCGGCGGCGGCGCGCTCGACGCGCTCGCCGGCAGGCAGCGCGCCCTGCTCCGCGAGCGCGGGCCGCTCCCGCTCGCGGCCCTCGCGGCCGGCGCGAGCGCCGAGGACGCCCGCGCGGCGCTCCAGCTCGAGTGCCTGCGCGGCCGCGTGCTCTACGACGTCGCGCGCCGCGTCTACCGCCCGCGCGAGCTCTTCGCCGAGCCGGTCGACGAGCGCGAGATCCGCTACAGCTCGCCCCGCGAGGCCGCCGCCCACCGCCTGCTCGCCGCGCCGGGCGCGGTGCGGCCGACCAAGGTGCACGAGATCGCCGGCGAGGGGACGGAGATCCACGGCGAGGTCGCGGACCGGGAGGCGCACCGCGGCTTCTCGCCCCGGTTCACGGTGGATCTCGAGGGCCGCGTCTCGGACGCGTGGTGCAGCTGCCCCACGTTCCGCCGGAGCGGCCTCCGGGAGGGGCCGTGCGAGCACATGATCGCGCTCCGCGTCGCCTACGCCCGCGACCGCGCCGCGCGGGACGCCCAGCGAACGACGGCCGAGGGGCGGGCGCTCATCCGCGCCGAGACGCGCACCTACGTGCGCCGCGAGGCCTCGGGCGCGGAGGTGGTCTACCGTGTCTCGCTGGACGACCGTGTCGTGCACCTGTCGTGGGGCACGCGCGGCAAGGAGGACCCTCGCCATCAGCGCATTTGGTTTGACACGGACGGCGAAGCGCGCGACGCGTATTTCAAGCGCCTGGATGCGTTGACGTCGTCGGGGTTCGTCGACGCCGAGGCGTCGTCGGCGTGACGAGGGGAAGGAGGTCTCAGCCAACGTCAGATTGCGTCGTGTTGCCAGGAGAGGTTCTGAACGCACCAGCCTCCGCGCCTTGAGCGCAGGAGCGGCGTCGCGCCGCTCTGGAGGAACCGCCAGTCACTCTCCGCAAGGTAGCCTGTTCTTGGTTCTCTTCGGCTAGACCAGCGCTACGGCGCCGGGAGAGCTGAGACAACCTCGCAACCGCCGTTTCTCCCGGCGCCGTAGCGCTGGTCTAGCCGGAGAACCGGTGAGGCTACCGTGCCCCATGGGTAGAAGGTGATGCGCTCGGGGCCTCTCTTGGCGACATGAACCCGCGATCGGCGACCGGCGATCCTGCCGCGCGCCGCGCTCGATCGCCGGCCGCTTCCATCGTGCTTCACAGCCGCGCTTCCACCGAGACATGACCGCGAAGATCGACGCGACCGTCCCTGCCCGAGCCCCCGTCGTTCTCCCCCTCGCGACGCCGCCCGCGCCCTTCGCGGCGGCCCGCGGCAGCGCCGAGGAGCGCCGCCTCGCCCACGAGGAGCGCGTCGCCCGCTGGAAGGCGATCGCCGAGGCGGGCGGGATCGACGCGTGGGTGAGCGCGGAGCTCGTCGCGCGCGGCGCCGTCGCGACCGGCGATCCCAAGGCGATGTCGGACCGGGAGCGCGCCCAGTGGAAGGAGCGCAAGAAGGTCGAGGCAAGAGAGCGCCGCGCGCTGCGCCGCCTCGCCTGGCAGGCCTACCTCGCCACGCACATCAACCACCTCGGCGCCGGCGTGCACTTCCGCGATCGCGAGGGGCCGGACGCCTTCGACGTCCCGGGCCTCGCCGAGCGCGCGCGGTCGCGCGGCCTGCCCGACCTGCCTTCCGCGGGCGAGCTCGCGCGCGCGCTCGGGCTGACGATCCCGCGGCTCCGCTGGCTCGCGTACCACCGCGAGGTCGACGCCGGCACGCATTACCGGCGCTGGCTGATCCCGAAGCGCGACGGCAGCGCGCGCGCCATCTCGTCCCCGAAGCGGGAGCTCAAGCGCGCGCAGCGCTGGGCGCTCCGCAACCTCTTCGAGAAGCTCCCGGTCCACGCCGCGGCGCACGGCTTCCTCGCGAGCCGCTCCATCGTCACGAACGCGGCCGCGCACGCCGGCGCCGACACGATCGTCAAGATCGATATCAAGGACTTCTTCCCGACGATCACGTGGCGCCGCGTGCGCGGCCTGCTCCGCAAGGCGGGGGTGGCCGAGGGTCCGGCGACGCTCGTCGCGCTGCTCGCGACGGAGGCGCCGCGCGAGGTCGTGCAGTTCCGCGGGCAGACGCTCTACGTGGCCACCGGCCCGCGCGTGCTCCCGCAGGGCGCGCCCACCTCTCCTGCGATCACGAACGCGATCTGCCTGCGGCTCGACCGGCGCGTGTCCGGGCTCGCGCGCAAGCTGGGGTTCCGTTACACGCGGTATGCGGACGATCTCACCTTCTCTTTTCGCGCGCCCCATGCGCCCGATGCGCCCGGGCTCGCCGGCGCCGCGCGGCCGCGTGCGCCGGTGGGCGCGCTGCTCCGGGGCGTCCGGGAGATCTTGAGCGCGGAGGGCTTCCGGCTGCACCCGGGCAAGACCGTGGTGATGCGCAAGGGCAGCCGCCAGAAGGTGACGGGCCTCGTCGTCAACGGCGCGGGCGAGGCGGCCCCTGCGGCGCGGGTCCCGCGCGAGCGGGTGCGCGAGCTGCGCGCGGCGATCCGCAACCGGGAGCTGGGGAGGCCCGGCAAGGGGGAGACGCTCGCGCAGCTCAAGGGGCTCGCGGCGTTCGTCTACATGACGGATCCGGTGAGGGGGCGCGCGTTCCTCGGGCGCATCGAGGCGCTGGAGCGGAATCAGCCGGCGCCGGCCGACGGGGAATCCGGGCGGTAGCCGGGCCAGGCAGCCTGTTCAGCGCGCCACGCGGGCGATGGCAAAAACAGGCAGCGAGAGGGCTACTGTCGCTCCATCCTGAGCAGCGTGACGTCCCCCGCGTCCCTGGCGATCGCTGTCCCCCGCTGCCCCTGCGCCGTCAGCACCCAGTCGAAGACGCTGACGCCGCCGGACGAGTCGACCGTGGTGAAGGTGCCCGTGCCGTCCTCGTCCAGGGTCCATGTACCGGTAAAGGTATCGGAGAAGTACGCCCCCTCGAGATTCCCCGATTCCGTGGCGGTGAGCGTCCCATTGCGGTGGAACGTGAAGGTCCCATTCGCCACGAAATTGCCCTGCCCGACGATGGTGCCGGAGGCGTCCCAGCCGAAGCGGCCCTGAAAACCGCCGCCCCTGCGCTCGGACGCCGCAGGCGCCTTCGCGTGCGCGACCCCGGCGCCGCGCTGCTCCACGTCGAGGAAGCACGCGCCAGTCAGCAGACCAACGATCGCCAGCCTTACCAACGACTTTTTCATGTTGCACCTCCACTCTCGGCTTTCGCGGAGCGGGTATGTCGAGATGGTCCGATGAGGGGCACAGGCCCCTCGATCCGAGCGCTCGTGTCTCCGCGCCTGCGGCGTGCCCAGAGGGGTCATGACCCGAGGGTCGCCGCGAGCGTCGAGCACACGAGTCTCGGCTTCTGATCGAGGCTACGAGCTGGCGGGCTCAACTGTCAACACCGAGGGCACGCCCACGACGAAACCCGCTCGAATGTCGGAGCCCGAACCCATCTGCGCGCCTCTACGCTCCCCGCAGGCGCGCCCAAAGGAGCTCGAAGCGCCGATCGGGGGCGCGCCGCGCCGAGCTCGCGGGCTCAGCTCGTGGTCGAGAAGAGGCGGATCGCGTCCTTCGGGGTGCGCGTCGTGACCATGCTCGAGAGATCGATGCCCAGCGAGGTCATCGTCTGCGCGACCGCGGGCTGGATCCCCGTGATCGCGGCGCGCGCGCCGAGCAGGCCTATCGCGCGGACGATGCCGACGAGCCGGTCGGCGGTGCGCGTGTCCATCGCCTCGAGCGCCGAGAGATCGAGCACGACGCTGCGCACGTGCCGCGTCGCGATGGCGTCGAGCAGGCGCTCGGTGAGCATGGCCGTCCGCTCTTCGTCCATGGCGCCGATGAGCGGCACGCCGACGATGCCGTCGGCGACCTCCAGGATGGGCGCGGAGAGCGCCAGGATTTGCCGGTGCTGCGCCTGGATGACGGCGAGCCTCCGGTCGAGCTCGGCGGCGAGCGCCGATTTCTCGTCCGCCTCGCGCCGGGCCGCCGCGGCCATCGTCTGGAGCTCGCGCGCCGAGCGCTGGAGCGCCTCCTGGGCGCGCTGGCGCTCGGTGACATCCACGCTGAAGCAGGCGACCTGCACCTCGCCGCTCCTGCGGACGATCGGCTTCTTGACGGTCTCGTACCAGTGCACCTCGCCGTTCGGCCGCGTCTCTTTCTCCTCGATGATCGCCGGCTGCCGTGTGTCGATGACCTGCCGGTCGACGCTGGCGAACCCTTCCGCCTCCTCCGCGCTCGCGGTGAGCTCGAGCTGGGACGCGTGGACGACCTGCTCCGGGGTCATGCCGTAGCAGTCCGCGAGCGCGCTGTTCGCCATGACGTAGCGGCTGCGCCGGTCCTTGATGAACATGAGGCTCGGCGCGAGGTCGATGAAGCTGCGCAGGAGCTCCACCTCCTCGGCGAGCTCCTCCTCGCGGCGGCGCGGCGCCGCCCCGCCCTGCGCGCGCGCGTGCACGAAGACGAGCGGCTCTCCCTCGGCCCTCGCGCAGCGCAGGAACGTCCAGCGCTGCGGGCCCGATCCATTCTCCGCCCCCGCGTCGACCTCCATCCGGCGCTGCGCCCCTCCGAGCACCGCGCGCGCCGCCGCCTCGGCCTGCGGCGCGAGGACCGGCGCCGCCCCGAAGGCGTCGCGCCATGCCGCGTTGACCTCTCGCAGCTGCAGGGTCGCGTCGAGCACCGCGAGCGGCTCAGGAAAAGCGTCCAAGTCAGCGCGCATGGGCACCTCCGTGGCGGCCGGTGCGACGCTGCAGACGCACCGTGTCGAGAGCGACGACGATGCCTGTACGGCGCGCGGTTGTCTACGGCGTCCGCCGGTGAGATGTCGTGAGCACAGGCACCGTCCTGGGCGCTTTATCGATTCACGCTGAGAGCTTGTTCGTCCGCTCCGCAACAGGGGTGTCCGGGTCGCTCGCCAGCTGCGAAGGCGGGCTCGGACCTGAATGCCTAAGGATGGTTGGGGGGCTCACTGCCCTTCAGGGGCAGCCGCGCCGCCGGATCGCCGAGCAGCACGTAGCCGCGCAGGTCGTTGCGGAGCATGAATGCGCGGCTGCGGTGGATGGGCTCGACCGGGGAAGGCCGGTTCCACGCGCGCGCGTCCTCTTCGGCCTGGTAGCCGGCGATGAGCTCGTCGTTGGCCTCGCGGTACGAGCGCATCAGCGCGTCGAGCGCCACGCCGGCGCGGCTGCCGCGTGCGGTCGACTGGAGGCTGCTGAAGATCCTGGAGGCGCGGCTCTGCGCCGCGCGGGCCGGGTCGACGAAGCTGTAGGTCCAGGCGAGATCCAGGTGCCCGATCACCGCGAGCGGCCCGTCGGGGTTGCGGAGCGCGGCCTGCGGCAGCGCGGCGAGGAACGGGCGCTCGCCGTCGCGGGGCAGGCTCGCCAGCACGCGCCGGGCCTGGCCGGCATAGGCGCCCTCGCGCGCGAGGAGGGAGAGCCAGGGGTAGAACGCGCTCTGCTCGGGCGTCCCGGCCCCGAAGCAGGCCAGGCAGAACCAGAGGCCGCCCGGGAGGAAGGGGGCGCCCTGGAGCCTCTCCGCCGTGAGCAGCGCCTCGGGGCCCCCGCATGCGCCCACGAGCAGCGCCCCCTGGAGCGCGCGCTGCTGCTCGACGGAGGCCCACCCGGCGCTGGGCCGGCCGAGGCCGTGGCTCACGGACAGGAGCACGGAGGGCCTCGCGGTGCTCCCCGCGCGGAGGAGGTCGTCGGCGATCTCGGCGCTCGGGATCTCGACAACGTTCGCGGCCGGGGAGCGCCGCCGGCCCGGCTTCTGCGCCATCGCGATGCAGGGATCGACGAGCAGGCTGCGGCCCAGCTCGGTCGCGGCGGTGCCGTCCTCCGCGACGTAGAACAGGGCATCTGGCTGGTCGTGGTCTGTCGGGGTTTCGGCCCAGCGCACGACCTTCTGCGCGTAGGCGGCATAGCCGGCGAGATCCGGCCGGCCGTCTGCGCTTGCGACGTGGAGGCGGCCGACGAATGCGCCGTTCGCGAGGACGTGCTGGAGCTCGGCGGAGATCTGGTCGAGATCGCCGAGGAGGAGCAGGTACCGCGGCCTCTCCTCCTCGGGGACGCGCTCGTCGCGCAGCACCTCGCTCTTCCACCGGAGCGCCTCGGCCATGCCCATGCCGGGCTTGACGCGGTAGGGTTCGATCTTCGCCCCTTGCTCCGCCTCGCGCAGCCGGAGGAGCGGAGTGATCGCCTCGAGCGCCTGGTCGCCCAGGGCGCCCTCGGGCGCGATCACCGACCAGCGCTGGAGCTCGAGATCGTTGGGGTCCGCGTCGGGCATCTCGAGCGAGAGCGCGTCCACGGCCCGCGCGGTCTTCTCCGGCTTCGGCGCGCTGCCCGCCGCGAGCTCGGGCAGGCCCGCCGCGAGGGTGGGGCGGAGCTCGATGGCGTCCGCGAGCAAGAGCTCGAGGGTGCTGGGGGCGGCAGCGGTCATATCGGCGGCAGGGTGCCAGGGGCGTGATGGGGGGTCAATGCGGTGGGTCGGCGGCATTCCGAGGATGCCGTAGCCATTCATGATTTCTCGGCGCACGCGCGGCGGTGGAGCCCAGAGCGGGAGGAGCGCGCGGGCGCCTCGGCGGGCTGGCGACGCCCCCTGTTCCTTTCGATGGCCCCTCGCGGTAGGGTGACGTGGTGGTGCGGCTGCGCGTCGAGAGCCCTGAGGCGCTCGTATCGGAGGTGAACGATGCTGGACTGGCTCAAGAAGCGCCTCGGCTCGAAACATCAGCCCGTTCATCCGCCGTGGAGAGCTGGCCAGTATGTGACCTATTTCCTGAAGCGCGAGGACGGGACCTGGACGGCCATGGCGATTCGCCTCCATGGCCAGATGGCCGATGGATCCTGGGCCCTCTCCGCAGATTTCAAGACCCCGCTCGGCGAGTGCACGGCCTGGTTCCGCTCCGATCCGCGGGCGCCTCTGGACATGCCCGATCCCACGCCGGGCCGGGTCGAGCGGATCCGAGGTGCGTCCATGAGCGGGAATGTCGATGTGGCGACGCTCGTCCAGCGACCCGAGATGCAGACGTCGATGGCGATGAACCTCCTCCTGGTCCGCCGCTGGGACGCCGCGAAGGAGGCCCTGGGCGGCGCCGCGCGCGAGGTCCGCTATCCGTGCGGGATCGACCGGGCGTACCCGCTCGTCACGCCCATTCCCGGGGCCGAGTACCAGAAGCACCATGACCTCAACCCGCGCGTGATGCTGACGGGCGTGGCGTGCTTGTCGATCGACGGCGGCAAGAACCCGATCACCGTGACCTCGTTCGGGTGGAGCGATCCCAAAGGGAGCATGCCCGACTCGTTCGACGACTTCGTGGATTTCTCCCACCCGAAGCGCGTCGATCACGAGGGGTTCTCGCTCGCGTACCCGGCGACCTGGTTCCTCCGCTCGGAGGAAACCGAGGAGTCTGGCCTCCGGACCGCCAAGCACTTCGCGCAGCTCGGCGGCAATACCTGTGCGGCGACGCTCTCGGTCACCCTGTCTCACGGCGAGGATGCGCAGGTCGCCGCCGAGCGCGACGGCATCGTGAGCAGGGTGGAGGCGCTCCCTGGGTCCAAGGAGGGCGAGGTCCGCCGCCGAATGGCGGATGTTCCGGTGTTATCAGGGGACGCCGCGGGGTTCGCGTTCGATCTTGGCGGTCCGGCGATCGATGGCTTCTCCGCGAACGGCGTCTTCCGCGCGGAGGCTGGCGATCGCGTGGCGCATGTCTCCCTGTTTGGCTGCGTCGCGAGGGCGAACCCCCGGCGAGATCGGGCGCTCGCAGACATGCGCGCGGTGTTCCGCGAGACCGTGGAGAGCTTTCAGTTCACCTGAGCTGAATGCTCCGTTCAGCGCCGCCGTTCGACGCTCCGGTAGACCGCGGCGGCGTCCTCGCCGCCGGCTTCCCTCGAGGAGGGCGGGACGCCCATGGCTCGGCTGGAGCAACCGGGGACGCGGAGTGGGCGGACGGCGCTGGCGGCTGGTTGCTGGGGCTCGGCTCGGAGCGTCGGCAGGCAGCGGTCATGAGGAGCGAGAGGGAGAGCGAGAAGAAGCAAAGCTTCGCCGCTCGGGCTCGCGCGTCCAGGGGTCGATATCGTGCAGAGGAGGCATTTTGGCTGTTCACGGCGGGTCAACCTCCGCGTAGAACGGCGTCCGGCCGTACGAGCGCTCGCAGGACTCGTATCCCTTCCGGGCGGCCTCATCACTCTCGTCGAGGTAGGTTCGTCGCATTTCAGCGGAGAGGCAGTCGGTGGTGGCAGCGCGGAGGCACTGCTGAAGGCCTTGCGCAGAGATGGCCCACACCCGCGCCGTCTTGTCGTCCGACGCGGTGACCACACGCTGCCCGTCGGCGCTGAACACCGCCGATTGAACCATGCCCTCGTGGCCCCTGAGCACGACGGGCGTCCCGCTGCCGTCCGCGTTCCACACCCGCGCCGTCTTGTCGTCCGACGCGGTGACCACACGCTGCCCGTCGGCGCTGAACACCGCCGATTGAACCATGCCCTCGTGGCCCCTGAGCACGACGGGCGTCCCGCTGCCGTCCGCGTTCCACACCCGCGCCGTCTTGTCGTCCGACGCGGTGACCACACGCTGCCCGTCGGCGCTGAACACCGCCGATTGAACCATGCCCTCGTGGCCCCTGAGCACGACGGGCGTCCCGCTGCCGTCCGCGTTCCACACCCGCGCCGTCTTGTCGTCCGACGCGGTGACCACACGCTGCCCGTCGGCGCTGAACACCGCCGATTGAACCATGCCCTCGTGGCCCCTGAGCACGACGGGCGTCCCGCTGCCGTCCGCGTTCCACACCCGCGCCGTCTTGTCGTCCGACGCGGTGACCACACGCTGCCCGTCGGCGCTGAACACCGCCGATTGAACCATGCCCTCGTGGCCCCTGAGCACGACGGGCGTCCCGCTGCCGTCCGCGTTCCACACCCGCGCCGTCTTGTCGTCCGACGCGGTGACCACACGCTGCCCGTCGGCGCTGAACACCGCCGATTGAACCATGCCCTCGTGGCCCCTGAGCACGACGGGCGTCCCGCTGCCGTCCGCGTTCCACACCCGCGCCGTCTTGTCGTCCGACGCGGTGACCACACGCTGCCCGTCGGCGCTGAACACCGCCGATTGAACCATGCCCTCGTGGCCCCTGAGCACGACGGGCCTCCCGCTGCCGTCCGCGTTCCACACCCGCGCCGTCTTATCCGCCGACGCGGTGACCACACGCTGCCCGTCGACGCTGAACACTGCCGAGGTAACCCACTCCCCGTGGCCCCTGAGCACGACGGGCGTCCCGCGGCCGTCCGCGTTCCACACCCGCGCCGTCCTGTCGCAGGACGCGGTGGCCACACGCTGCCCGTCGGCGCTGAACACCGCCGATTGAACCATGCCCTCGTGGCCCCTGAGCACGACGGGCGTCCCGCTGCCGTCCGCGTTCCACACCCGCGCCGTCTTGTCGTCCGACGCGGTGACCACACGCTGCCCGTCGGCGCTGAACACCGCCGATTGAACCATGCCCTCGTGGCCCCTGAGCACGACGGGCGTCCCGCTGCCGTCCGCGTTCCACACCCGCGCCGTCTTGTCGTCCGACGCGGTGACCACACGCTGCCCGTCGGCGCTGAACACCGCCGATTGAACCATGCCCTCGTGGCCCCTGAGCACGACGGGCGTCCCGCTGCCGTCCGCGTTCCACACCCGCGCCGTCTTGTCGTCCGACGCGGTGACCACACGCTGCCCGTCGGCGCTGAACACCGCCGATTGAACCATGCCCTCGTGGCCCCTGAGCACGACGGGCGTCCCGCTGCCGTCCGCGTTCCACACCCGCGCCGTCTTGTCGTCCGACGCGGTGACCACACGCTGCCCGTCGACGCTGAACACTGCCGAGGTAACCCACTCCCCGTGGCCCCTGAGCACGACGGGCGTCCCGCTGCCATCCGCGTTCCACACCCGCGCCGTCTTGTCGTCCGACGCGGTGACCACACGCTGCCCGTCGGCGCTGAACACTGCCGAGTTAACCCAGTCCTCGTGGGCCCTGAGCACGACGGGCGTCCCGCTGCCATCCGCGTTCCACACCCGCGCCGTCTTGTCGTCCGACGCGGTGACCACACGCTGCCCGTCGGCGCTGAACACTGCCGAGTAAACCCGGTCCTCGTGGCTCCTGAGCACGACGGCCGTCCCGCTGCCATCCGCGTTCCACACCCGCGCCGTCTTGTCGTCCGACGCGGTGACCACACGCTGCCCGTCGGCGCTGAACACTGCCGAGTAAACCCGGTCCGCGTGGCCCGTGAGCACGACGGGCCTCCCGCTGCCATCCGCGTTCCACACCCGCGCCGTCTTATCCGCCGACGCGGTGACCACACGCTGCCCATCGGCGCTGAACACTGCCGAGGTAACCCTTTCCTCGTGGCCCCTGAGCACGACGGGCGTCCCGCTGCCGTCCGCGTTCCACACCCGCGCCGTCTTGTCCGCCGACGCGGTGACCACACGCTGCCCGTCGGCGCTGAACACTGCCGATCGAGCCGCGCCCTCGTGGCCCCTGAGCACGACGGGCGTCCCGCTGCCGTCCGCGTTCCACACCCGCGCCGTCTTGTCCGCCGACGCGGTGACCACACGCTGCCCGTCGGCGCTGAACGCTGCCGAGTAAACCAGGTCCTCGTGGCCCCTGAGCACGATGGGCCTCCCGCTGCCGTCGGCGTTCCACACCCGCGCCGTCTTGTCCGCCGACGCGGTGACCACACGCGGCCCGTCGGCGCTGAACACTGCCGATAGAACCACGCCCTCGTGGCCCCTGAGCACGATGGGCCTCCCGCTGCCGTCGGCGTTCCACACCCGCGCCGTCTTATCAAATGACGCGGTGACGATGCGGCGACCATCGGGACTGAAGCTGGCCGACCAAACACTACTTCGATGACCGTGCATCGTCCAAATTGGAACAGCTAGCTCCAGCACATCAAACGCCACATCGGTCCACCCCCGTACTTCTCCCGGCTCAGCCACCTCGAGGAGCAGCTTCGTTGCCATCGCCGGCTGTCCCTTCGCCAAGAGTTCACGAATCCCGGCCATCAACGAAGAAGCCCGCGCTCGCGCCGCCTGGGCCTTAGCCCCCTGCTGCGCTGCCTTGGCATCTCCCTCCGCACGCCGCGCCGCGTCGCGCTGCTGTAGCGCCCAGACAACGAGAACCGCCATCACCGCCGCCACCGCAACTGCAACCGCCGCAATTGTCCTCAGTATCCGCCGCGCTTTCCGCTCCCCGGCGATCCTCTGGTCCTCTTCTTCCCTCCGCTTCCTCTCGGCCTCTTCCTGCTCCCGCTCCCGCCTCCGCTGGAACACCCGGCTCGCCAGCCAGTCGTGCCCGAGCTCGAAGTACCGGCTCCCCTGGTGCTCCTCCGCGCGCAACACCGCCGCCCGCTCCAGCTGCCCGAGCACCTCCGCCGCAGCTCCAGGCGGCAGCACGCCGCGCGCCTCCTGCTCGGTCAGCAACGTCCGGTGCCCCTCCCCGTCGACGAGGTGCTCCTCGAGCAGGTGCCGCGCCGCCTCGCTCAGCGCCCCGAGCCCCTCCACCGTCGCCTCCAGGTACCGGTGCAGGATCGCCTCCGCCTCCACGGCGCCGGCCTCGCCGCCGCGCCCCGCCGCCCGCTCCTCCCACAGCGCCCGGCAGACGATCTGCCCGAACGCGGCCTGCACCTCCGCGTCTTCCGAGGCCGACGCTCCCGGCATCCTCACCTCCAGCATCAGCGCGCGCACCTGCTCCTCGGCCCAGCGCTGGCGCGGCCGCCCCTCCTCCGCCGCCCGGCAGACCGATCGGACCATCTCGCCCACCGAGAGCGGCCCTAGCCGGAAACCGTGCTCGAGCAGCTCGCGCCGCCCCCTCGCCCGATCCCGGAAGCGCCCCAGGTAATCCTCCCGCAGCGACAGCGCGATCTGGAGCCCTCGGATCGGCTTCTGCGCCAGCCGATCCACCGCCTCGATCAGCGCGATCGCCTCGCCCGCATCCCGCCCTGGAAAGAGCAGCTGCTCGAGCTGATCCAGGTAGATCAGGATCGGCCGCTCGCTCCTCCGCTCGGCCAGGAGGATCGCCTCGTCCAGCGCCTCGATCCGCGCCTCGCCTGCAGAAGCATCTCCCAGCTCGAGATCGTCAAACACCGCGCGGACGAGCCAGGAGAGCGGCGCCTCCCCGGGCGGCCAGCCGTCCACGCTCACGACCCGGAAGTCGTGCGCCTCTTCCAGCAGCGGGATCACCCCGGCCTGCATGAGCGACGACTTCCCAGCTCCAGAGGGCCCGAACACCGTCGTGCACGGGTGAGCCATCAGCCGGTGCGCCAGCTTCTTCGTGAGCTCCTCCCGGCCGAAGAAGTACCCGCGATCCGCGGCGCGGTACGGCTGCGGGCCCGGAAAGGGGTTGTGCGGCGCGCTGTGCGACACCCTCGCCTCGCTCATCGGCCGTTCCTCCCTGCCGCCACGAGCGCTTCGAGCCAGTCGACGACGTCCTCGCCGCTCGCCGCGACGACCCCTACCCCGGCTCTCCCCGGCAGGCTCACGCCCTTCTCCCAGAGCTCCCGCTCGGTGTCGTCCGGCTCGAGCACGGCCAGGCTCCCGCGCGGCACCGGCCGCCGGCCGAAGAGGCGGTGCAGCAGCATCCGGTGGTGCCAGGTCGTCACCGACATCCCGGCGATCAGCGCCGGCCGGCTGTTCAGCGTGCTCAGGATCTCGTCGGCCAGGTCGCGCGGCAGCGCGCTCTCGAGCTCGCGGAAGCCGAGCAGGTAGTCGTCCTCGGTGAGCAGCGGCCGCGTGAAGATCTGCTCCGGCGTGTACCCGCGGTAGAGCCGCAGCAGCACGATCTCCCGCTCCAGATCGACCGACGCGGGCGGCGCCTCGAGCGCCTCCCAGTCGCCGCCGGCCGCACGCCGGAGCACCAGCGTGCTCTCCTCGTCAGGCTGGATCACGTGGATCGTCCTCTCGGGCTGCTGCTCCGCGAGCGCGATCTCCAGAAGCGGGCTGCGAAGCAGCGTCGCGTGCACCCCGGGGCCGAGGGCGCGCGCCAGCGCCTTGATCACCGGCGGAGCCTCCGCGCCGACGCGGAACGCGCGCTGGAACTCGGCGCCCAGCTTGTCGGCCCCGCGGCGGAGCGCGTACCGCTGGGTCAGCGCGCTCATCGGCAGGCCCGGCGGCATCGGCTCGGGCCCCTTCGCGAGCTCGGCCCGCAGCTTGTCGCGGAAGCTGTCGAGCGCGGCGCGCTCCGCCTTCCACCGATCCCCGAGCAGCAGCGAGAACGGCCGCGCAACGATGCGCGCGAGCGCAGGCTCGATCGCCCTCGCCGCGTCGCTCACCGCGGGCGCGAGCACCGCCGGCGGAGCCACCTTGCGACCCTTGAAATCGAACAGCACCCCGTCCGGCCCCCGGAGGACCACGACCGGCGAGAACGCCTCGGCGCTGCCCTCGAGCTCGGCGAGGATCGCCCGCCGCGCCTCGTTCACGGCGCGCGCGACGTCCCCCTTGCCGAGGCTCGCGCCGGCGAGCGCGCGGTAGAGCTGCGCCGAGAACGCCCTGGCCACGTCGGCCTGGACCGGCCACAGGTGCGCGACCACCGCGTCCGCGCCGGCCCGCGCGAGGATCTCCGCGGCCGACGCGAACGCCGCCGGCCGCGCGCCCTCGCACGCCTCGAGCACCACGAGCCGGAGAAAGCTGCGGAAGCCGGCCGCGAGCTGCTGCCCGAGGAGCTCGACCGGCAGCCAGCGCTCGTCGCCGTCCGCGTCCGCGAGCCGCAGGACGGGGACGCCGTCCTGCACCCCTCCGTGGCCGACGACATGGATCACGTGCGGGATCGGCTCGCAGCGCAGGCGATCGAAGAGCCAGGGCAGCTGCGCGGCCTGCCCCTCGATCGGCGCCAGCCACTCGATCTCGCCCGCGGCGATCGGGCCGGCGAGCGCCTCCTTGAGCCGCGCGAGCGCGGCGCCGCCGGCGGGCGCGATCGCGAGCACGCGCACCGCGCCGCGCACCTCGCGCGGCTGCCACGGCTCGTTGCTCCTGACGCCGCGCACGGGCAGCAGATCCGGCGACGTTCCCCAATGGCGCATCGCGCCGCCCGGCGCGGCGAGCGCCTCCCAGGGGACCTCGTGCAGCCCCGGATCGCCGATCGCGAGGCGCACGAGGAGCGGCCCGCCCGCGGCCTCGCCGAGGCGCGCCCGGAGGTCGTCGATCCCGTCGCGGAGCACGGCGCCATGGAGCGCCTGCGCCATCCTCGCGACGCGCTCCTCCAGCGGCCGCCCGCGCGCGGCCGCCTGGCGCACGTCGCTCGCGAAGCGGCCGAGGATCTCTGCGTTCAGCCCCGGCCCGAGCGCGTGAGGTGCGGTCTGCTCCCCCCGGCTGCCTCGAGCAGAAGCCCGCACCTCGGCTCCGCCGCTGTCGAGCGCGATCTCCATCCACACGCCGGGCGCCCCGGGCCTCTGCATGAGAGGGAGATTACCTGTCCGCGCTCCTCTTCGCCTCGGGTGCGCTCCGCGATGCGCCGAGCTTCGCTCCGGCCCGCCCGCGCACGCACGGCGTTGCGCCCCGTAGGGGGTCCGGGACCCCCGCGAATGCTCTGCATTGCGTTCCGGAGGGGTCCGGACCCCCCTTTTGGCACAAAAAACCGCGTTCTCGGGGAGCAAATGGCACAAAAAAGTGCGTCGCGAAGCGATTTTTGGCACAAAATCGCGCTCTCGCACGCTCCGCTGAGCGTTCTCGAGGGGTCCGGACCCCGGTGTGTCGCAATGCATTGCGTTTGTGCCAGTCCCGGCCCCCCCTCCTCTGGCACAGAGGAACGCTGAAACGGCACAGCTCGCGGTCCTCGCCCCCTCGCTTGGCACAGAGGCCGAGGCGGCCCCCGCCCAACCTCGGTCGGGTCGGCCCAACCTCGGGTCGGCCCAACCTCGGTCGGGTCCGCCGGCAGCCTCAACCTCGGTCAGGTCGGCCGGCAGCCTCAACCTCGGTCGGGTCGGCCTCAACCTCGGTCGGGGCCTCAACCTCGGTCGTCGGGTCGGCCTCAACCTCGGTCGGGTCGGCCTCAACCTCGGTCGGGTCGGCCGGCCACTTCCCCGGCCGCTGCTCGCGCCGGGCCGAACCCCTCCCCGTCGAGCCGCCTTGGCAGCCGGTCGCGCCTGTTCCGGAGCGCCGCCGCGGTGGCTCCAAGCTCCATCCGTGCGGCAACCGTGGGCATGAGCGCGTGGCCCTCCCCCGCTCGCCCGGGGAGCGCCGTACCCGTTTCGACACCACGACGACGGCGCCTCGAGTCCGTGTCACCCAGCCCGGGCGCTTGCTGAGCGCGCGGCGCTCGACGTACGACGCCGTGATCGCCCCCAGGAGCAAGCCCATGTCCACACCGTCGATTCGCGCGCTCGTCGCGCGCCGCCCTTGCGCCGCCGCCGCCTTCTCCGCGGTCGCCCTCGCCGCCGCGCCCGGCGCGGCGGCCTCGAGCCGCACGAGCTACATCGTCGCCGAGATCACGAGCGCCAACGCGGGCCTGCCCTCGAGCGCTCGGGCCGAGAAGTACGCGGAGATGAAGGCCTCTCCGTTCACGTTCTTCCGCGGCTCCAACCACCTCTACTGGAAGGATCTCGGCAGCTCGCCCCAGCTCCTCACGTATGGCGGCGCGAGCTCCACCCGGACGTGGCTCGGCGGCGACATGCACGTCAACAACATGGGATCGTTCGATGACGACCAGGGCGACGTCGTGTACGCCATCAACGATTTCGACGAGGCGGTCATCGGCGACTACCAGCTCGACGTCTGGCGGCTCGCCACGAGCCTCGCGCTCGTCGCCCGCGAGAACGGCGGCTACAGCCTCGCCGACCAGAGCTCGCTCCTCGACGCGTTCACCGAGGCGTACCTCGACGCGATCGCGAGCTACGCCGGGAACAGCCAGGAGACCACGCGGAAGTTCACGGAGAGCAACACCTATGGCCTGCTCGACGACTTCCTCGACGACGTCGAGGCGTCGAACAGCCGGGTCGAGATGCTCGACGATTTCACGATCGAGATTGGCGGCGTGCGCGCGCTCGACACGGGGGGCAACCCGGATCTCGCCCCCGTGTCCGCGGCCGTGGACGCCGACGTCCGGGGCCACATGTCGGCCTATCGCGCCACCCTGAGCGGCGGCGGCAGCGGGCTGCCGGCCGCCTACTTCGCGGTGAAGAGCGTGGCCCAGCGGCTCCACAGCGGGATCGGCTCGCTCGGCGTGACCCGGTATTACGTGCTGATCGAGGGGCCGACCGCGGGACAGGACGACGACCGCCTCCTCGACGTCAAGGCCCAGGGCGCTCCGAGCGCGTTCGCCGGCATCGCCGCCGCCGCCGTCTCCCAGACCAGCGCGGCGAGCGGCGGCAACCACGCAACCCGGACCGTGCTCGCGTACAAGGCGCTCGGCTATAGGGTCGATGACCTGCTCGGCTGGATGACGCTCTCCGACGGCCAGAGCTACAGCGTGCGCGAGCGCTCGCCCTACAAGGACACCTTCGACACCGCGAGCCTCTCGACGATGACCCGCTTCACCAACCTCGCCCAGCAGTGGGGCGAGATCCTGGCGACGCAGCACGCGCGCGCCGACGACGACTGGGACGCGGCGGTGTTCTCCGGCTCGGTCGACGTGCAGATCGACGCGCTCACCGACGGGGATCACGCGGGCTTCCGCGCCAAGGTGCGCGCGATCGCGCTCGATTACGCCGACCAGGTCGCGCTGGATTACACGAGCTTCTGCGCCAGCTTCTGACCGCCGGGAGGGGCGCGCGCCGGCGCCCCCGGGCAGCGCGCGGGCGCTCAGCGCGTCCGCTTCAGCGCCGCCTTGAGCACGTGCTCCGCGATCAGATACCCGAACCCCTCCCCGTCGATCCGCCGGAGCAGCTGGTCGCGCGCGATCCTGAGCGCCGCCGCCGTGGCGTCCAGGTTCCACCCGTGCGCGGCGAGCTGCTCCAGGAGCCGCGCGCGCCGCACCTGCCCGGCCGAGAGCCGGTAGGTCTTCGCGTACTCCAGCGAGCCGTCGTCGCGCACGATCGCCTCGCCGATGTGGTTGTCGAGCGACGGATCGAGCTCGGTCATGAACCGCTGCAGCGAGAACGGCCCCGCCCGGTACACGCGCTGCGCCGCGATCGGCCGGCCGAGCAGGCCCGCGGCCGTGTCCACGTGCAGCGCGCCGGCCTCCGCCCGCGCCCGGCCGAGCGCCGCCCGCAGGTCGTCGAGCGAGCCGATCTGCGCCGCGTCGAAGGTGTGCGTGAAGGCCTGGCTGTCGCCGTTGTGGCGGGCCGCGTAGAGCAGCGTCTGCTCGTAGAAGTCCTCGATCAGCGTGCGGTGCAGCGCGCGGTAGTCGTCAGGGTGCGACACGACGAACACCGACGCGAGCAGCTCGCCGACGAAGAGCAGCAGGCCGCTCTGGCCCTCGTGGATCTCGAAGACGCGCAGCGCGTCCTCGAGGCTCGGGATCGCCCGGCCGGAGAGCGACACCTCGGTGCGCGGATCGAGGCCGCGGGAGATCGCCCGCCGCGAGTACTCGGACCAGGCGATCTCGGGGGCGTTGAAGTGCAAGGCGAGGAAGCCCTCCATCGCGAGGTGCTGCGGCAGGAGGCGCAGGCGGTTCCGCTCGGCCGGGTCCTCGCCGCGCGCCTCGCGCCGCACCATGCGGTGGAGCACGTTGACGCCGCGGCAGATCTTGGCGAGCGGGTTGCGGTCGGCCGGCCCCGCGAGCGCCGCGCCGTAGGACGCGACCGGCGAGCCGTCCTCGGTCCACCCGACCACGAGCGCGTGCGGCACGTAGGTCGAGCAATAGAGCGAGCCCTCGCCCACATCGACGAGCGCCATGGGGTCGTCGTACCGGCGGCGGGCGATGCGCAGGTCGTCGCGCGGCGCGGACCGGAGGAGCGGGACCAGGCGCACGCCCGCGAACACCTGGGCGTGCGTGGCCGTGAGGCCCCGGAGCGAGAGCGACTGGAGCAGGGCCGGCCCCTTCGCCATCAGGGCGCCTCGAGCGCCGCCGCGGGCGCCTCCGCAGGTCCGTCGACGGGCCGCGCGTGCCGCGCGAGCAGGGCGTCCGCGCGCCGCGCGAGGTAACGCTCGAGCTCCGCGAGCGGCGCCGTCCCCTCGGCGAACCTGGCGAAGCCGAGGACCGTCGGCAGATCCTCCGCGTCGCGCAGGCCGACCGTCGGGATCGACGGGCCGAGCGCGCGCGGCGCGTACCGCTCGCTGTCGAACACCGGGTTGATGTGGACGATCGACGTGCGCTGCCCCGGATCGAGCCGCGCCCGGAAGCACCGCGCGACCTCGGCGGCGGCGCCCGCCGGGTCGTTCTCGAAGCCGTCCGAGACCACGATCACGACGTCCGGCCGCCACGCGAGCGCGTCGAGCAGCGGCGTCGCGAGATCGGTCTGGCCGCGCGCGCCGACGAGGATCTCGTCCGGCGTGGGCGCGGTCCAGAACGCGCGGTACTCGCTGGCCGCGGCGCGGAGCAGGTAGCTCACGCCGAGCGCGACGGCGAGCGGGCGGCGGCGCTTCTCGCTCGATCCGGACGCCGAGTAGCTCCGGTCGAGCACGGCGGCGACGCGGCCGAGCGCGGCGGGGCTCCGGCGGAGCGCGCGGGCGGCGGCGCGCTCGAGCGCGGCGTGGAGCTCGTCGCGGCGGTCGCGCCGCGCCGCCTCGGGCAGGGAGAGCGCGTAGAGGGCGACGCGCGTGAGCGGGGCGCGGCCGAGGTCGACGGCGAGGTCGACGTCCTCGCGCCCGGCGGCGCGCTGCAGCCGCAAGCGCTCGCCCTCGGTCATGCGCGGCGCGGCGCGGCGCAGGAGCTCGTCGCGCGAGACGCCGCGGGCGGCGGCGAGGCCCTCGGCGACGGTCAGCGGCAGGTCGAAGATCGCCTCCTTCGCGTAGCGGGCCTGCCGCGCGCGCTCGAGCAGCGGCGCCTCGAACGGCGCGCGCCGCCCGGGCTCGAACAGGAACGGCCCGATCTCGCCGGGGAGCCGGAGGTGGGCGTGCACGGCGAGCGCGCGGACGTGGGCGCGGTACTTGACGGCGTCGAAGGCCGGGTCCGGCCGGGCGGCGAGGTAGTCGCGGATGACGGCGCGCGCGCGGCGGTTGTTCACCCGCCGCTCCCGGAGCTCGCGGAGCGCCCGGAGCGCGCGCTGCGGCGGGAGCTCCCGGAGCGCGGCCGCGATGAGCAGCCCCTCCTCGCGCCTGTCGGCGGGGGGCGTCTCGGCGCCGGTCGCGAGGAGGTTCACGGCGATGCGCGCCTGGTTGAAGTGGTTGATGCCGGCCGCGAGCGTGCGCGCGTAGAGGCGGCGGTAGTTGCCGAGGATGTACTCGTGGAGGAAGTCGACGGAGACGACCTGGCCGCCGGAGGAGCCGTAGAACTCGGCCTGCCCGCTGCACGCGAAGCAGGCGTTGATGAACATGACGAGGTCCTCGCGCTCGACGCGCTCGGTATGGAAACGTGCGGGGGGCGCGGGCGGCATACGAAACGCCGCCCGGGGAATGGTGGGGCGATCTACGTACGACAGTAACCAGACTGGGCTCGGAAATCGCCCCGGAGTCCCACGGGCGGCGACCGGCAGGATACACCGGGAGGGCGCACCGCAGAACTGGCCGAGCAGGTTTGCTTCACCGGCGCTGCGCCGCGCCGGCGCGGGCGCGGGCGCTGCGCAGGCACGGCGCGCGTGCTCCGGGGTCGCGGCCCGGGTCCACGCCGGTCTACTCCGGCCAGACCTCGATCCAGACGAACAACACCTGTCCGGCGGCCTGGTTGCCGACGGCCACCGGGTACACCGTGCGCGCCCGGAGCGCCTCGACGAGGTGATCGCGGTGGATGGCGAACCTCCCGATGACGTCGTCGCTCACGAGGTCGCGGTCGATGAGCTCACCGCTCACGTGGACGTCCGGCGCGAGCGGCACGCGGCGCCAGGTCGGCGGGCCTTTCCAGCCGGGCGTGCAGGTGTCGCGCTGCCCCGAGCGATCGAGCGCGCGCCGGCCGAGCGACCGGCCGCCCGCGAACAGCTCCGCCGAGCCGAACGGCTCCGGCGGCTCGGTGCCCGCCCCCGCCGCCTCCGCGGCGAACCCCGCCACGCTGGCGGCCGCCGCGGCGGGGTGCGCCGTGCGGAGCAGGTCGCCGATGGCCGTCAGCGCCCCCGCCGGGACGGTGCCCATGCCGTCCCACTGGCGCCCATCCGCCTTGGCCGGGCTGATGACCGCGCCGTCGATGGAGACGCGCACATGGGCCGGCAGCGGCTCCACCGCCGGCTTGCACGCCGCGCAGCCGAGGGCGAGCCCGCACAACGAGGCCGCTTCGAGGAGAAGACGTGACGCCATGCCTCGTGAGCGTACCCCGGCGGGCGCGGGCCACCAACACGCAAGGCCCCGTCCGGCCGGTATCCGGCCGGTAGCCGTCCGGCCGGTATCCGGCCGGTAGAAGAGGCGTGACGCGGGAAACACCTGCTTCCGCCACCTGGAGCGGGCTTGGCGATTCGCCCTCGACCTCCTCGAACCGTTTTACTTTTCCTCCGCCCTCGGTAGCCTCTCACGCTGGTGTCCCTCGGCAGCCGCAGGCGATCACAGGAGAGAAGAACCAGATCATGTCGCACAAAGAGACCGTGTCCATCCTCGGCTTGGGTCAAATGGGCGCCGCGCTGGCGCGCGCCTACATCAACGCCGGTCATCGGGTCACCGTATGGAACCGGACCCACAGCAAGGCAGAGCCGTTTCAGGGCCAGGCGAAGGTGGCGGCGACGCCCGAGCAGGCGTGCGGCGAGAGCGACCTGACGATCGTCTCGCTGTCCAACTACGAAGCGAGCGACCAGGTCCTCCGCGCGCCCCTCGTGGCCGAGGCCGCGAAGGGTCGGACGCTCGTACAGCTGACCAGCGGCACGCCCAACGACGCCCGCAGCGGGGCGGCATGGACGTCGGCGCTCGGGATCGGCTACCTGGACGGGTGCATCATGGCTTACCCCAGCTACATCGGTGGTGAACAGACGCCGGTGTTCTACTCGGGTCCCAAGGGGCTCTACGACCGCCACGAGCCGACGCTGCGCGTCCTCGGCGGGGCGACCTCCCACGTCGGCGAGCCGATCGGGGCGGCGGCAGCGCTCGACTGCGCTCTCCTGGAGAGCTTTTACGGCGCCACGCTGTCGTTCCTGCACGGGGCGGCGATCTGCGCGTCGGAGAAGTTCCCCCTCGACGCCTACTTCGCCAAGTACCAGGCGATCATGCCGCTCATCTCGATCACCGCCGACATGTGCAAGAAGATGCTGTCCACCGGCGATTTCAAGGGGACCGACTGCACGCTGGACATCCACACCGGCGCCCTCGAGCACATCGCGCGTCTCAGCCGGGAGAACGGCGTGGACCGGCGCATCCCGGAGCTCATCCTGTCCTACTACAAACGGGCATTGCAGCTCGGCCACGGCGCCGATGAGATGGCCGCCGTGTTCAACGCCATCCAGGATCAGGCCCGCGCCGACCAGCGCTGAGGGCGCTGAGGGGTCCGCGCAGGCCGCGCGTCGCGCGAGGAGCGGCGCGGCCGGCGCGGCGGCGCGGGCAGCCCGGTGTTCGTGGGCGCGGGCGCCGCCGCCGACGCCTTCGGCAGCTTGACGGGCACCCGGATCGTCTCGCTGGCCGACGCGATCACGATCTCCTCGGGCGGCATCGCGCCGAGATCGAAGCCCTGCTCGTGATGGAAGGGCGAATCCCCCTTCCCCAGCGGGCCCGTCCAGCCCATGAGGTTGTACCTCAGACCGCCGACGAACTTCTCGTCCCGCACCAGCACGAACCCGGACGTGAAGTTCTGCGCCTCGCCGCTCACCTTGATGCCGAGCACGCCCACGACCCCGCCAAACCCGGT
Source organism: Sorangium cellulosum So0157-2 (assembly GCF_000418325.1). Taxonomy (GTDB): domain Bacteria; phylum Myxococcota_A; class Polyangia; order Polyangiales; family Polyangiaceae; genus Sorangium; species Sorangium cellulosum_D. Next base: position 3,166,591 of record NC_021658.1, on the reverse strand, counting down.
GGCGCGAAACTCGGCCGTTGCCTCGAGACCATGCGTCGTGACCGGTCCATAAAAGCCCATGATGTACCTCCTCCAAGGGATTGTCGTCGGAAGCGCGCTTCGCGCTGTCCGTCCCCTTCCGCCCCTCTCATTTCAATGATCGTGCCGCGCGCCCGGCGAGGAGGACGGGACCTGGGCTAGCGCGCTCGATCCGCGCGCGAACCACGCGCGAACGTGGCGAGGGCTGGCCATCGACAGCAGTCCTCCGGCCGCGGGCGAAGGCCAAGGCGAGGCCGATCGGCCAGGGAGCTGGCAAGATCTTGCCAGGGCTTGCCGGGATTGCCGGCAAGCTCTTGCCGTAGGTGGAGACCCATGGCCTCGATGCCGCGACCGAGAGGCTCGATCCGCCAGGATGGATCGGTGGTAGAAGATCTTTCGCGCGCTCACGCGTGGGAGATCTCGTGCCGCTTGTGGAGCCGTGTGGCGTCTTCCATCGGTGTGGCGGGCCACGCTCGAACCATCGAAGAGCGCGCGCCCGCGCCGCGCGCGCTCTTCCGCGCGCTCAGGACGCCTTGTACTCCGTCGCGACATCCAGGACCCACGTGACGCCGAAGCGATCCTTGAGCATGCCGTACAGGGGGGTCCATCCCGACGGCGCCAGGGGCTGCGCGACGGTCGCGCCAGCGGACAGCTTCTCCCAGAGCGCGGAGATCTCGGCGGCCGAGTCGCCGCGGACCGAGACGAAGAACGCGTTCTCGCCTTGCTCCCATGGCGTCCGGGAGGGCACGTCGTACGCCATCACCCGGAAGCCGTTCTTGGCGGCGACTTGGCCCCACATCACCTGATCGGCCTCCGACGGAGCCTGGACGCTGTGGGCGTCCTTGTAGGTCACGATGGTGAGGTCACCGCCGAACACGGATTGGTAGAACTCCAGCGCCGCTCGGGCATCGCCGCGGAAGTTGAGGTGGTTGGTAACGCTGACGGTCATGACGTTCTCCTATGCGAGTTCAGGGTTTCGAGCGTGTCCGCGCGCGCGAGGCCCGCCGGGGCGCCGGCGCGGATTCGTCGGCGGGTGAGGTGGTGGGAGCAGGCCGGTGACCTGTCGAGCGTGATGGCGCGTCGGAGGGCTGATTCCGGAGGGCCGGCACGATGACGCCGTCGACCATCGACACGACGAAGGCCAGGTCGATCGGCTTGCGCTGGACCAGGGTGCGGTACGCGGCCATCGACGGGATGACCTGGGACAGGGTGGCGATGTCGGCGGACGCCGAGATCTCGCTGCGCGCCACGGCCCGCTGCATCAGCGCGAGATGCGCTTCGGCCCACGGCTCGACGACCGCGCTGTTCGCTGCCTCGGCGAGCGCCTGCTCCTGCGAGAGCAGCGAGGCGAGCCCGGTCATGATCTTGAGCTTGCGCTCGCCTTCTTCGATCGACTGCGGCTTGAACAGGCCGAGGAGGTCTCCGCGGAGCGTGCCCGTGTCGGGCAGATGCTCGAGATCGACCTGATTGCGCTTCATGTGCGCGACGGCGTCGATGACGAGCTCCACCTTCGAGGTCCAGCGACGGTAGATGGTCGCCTTCCCGGCGCCGGCCCGCGCGGCCACCAGGTCCATGGTGAAGCCCGCTGCGCCCACGTCGGCGAGGACCTCGAGCGCGGCCTCGAGGATCGTGGCGTCGCGCGAGCGGTCTCGCTTGCGCCCCGGCCTCGGGGGCTCCACCTCGGCGTGCTCGTCCTCGTTCCGGGTCATGCGGTCACCTCACCCTCTGCACATATCGATACCGATCAGTTTCGATACTGTCAAGTTCCGAAACCGCCCGGTGCCGTTTTGTTGCCGGCGTGCCCGGCGTTCTGCGTCGGCCGCCGGGCGCGGAGCCGGAGCGCGCCGGCGCCGCCAGCGGGGGCGAGCTGCCGCGCTCCGCCTGGTCCCCCGCTCCGCGATCACCTCACCTGGCGTCTGGACAGCATTTGGGCGTTGCGGCGCACGGCGGATCCGTGAGATTTCCCGCGCGGGGACGTCACGAAAGGCGACGATTGAGACAGACCTGGCCCGGCGGCCTCGGTCGACCCATCGACGGAAGTCGGGCAGGCTCGGAGGGGCCGCGATGATCGACGCGATGACCATCTTGAGGACGCAGCGCTCCTGGCGCGACGCGGCCCTTGTCGACGCCCACGCAGCAGCGCGCGACGCGGTGCACGCGCTCGCCGGTCTGGAGAAGGCCGTGGCAGCTCTCACGGCGAATCTCCGCGATCTGGGCTACCCGCCGGTCCCGGGAGTGATCCCGCCCGAACCTGGCCTCGATTCGAGACTGCGGCACCTCGAGGCAACGGTCGGTGGAGCCGCTCCGCCAATCCTCGTCGCGTTTTGGCAGCAGGTCGGGGGGATCTCCCTCGTGGACCTCGAGGGGTACTCGCACGTCGAATTCTGGAAGGCTCACGGTGTCACCGGGCCGGACGGCTACTGTGATGGTATCCACGTGGATCCATGTAGCGCTGCGTGGGTCGAGTCTGCCGTGCAAGACTTCACCGACCTGACCGAGGATCCGGGCTCGCCGCCGCTGGACGGTCCGTACCTGCTGACCCTCGCTCCGGACGGCTACCACAAGGACGACATCAGCGGCGGGGTGCCGTATGGCATCGAGGTCGGCGGCGGCTGGCTAGCGCCTTTTCAGAACTTCTCCTGGACTGGCCCGCGACGCCCGGTCTCGGCGCTGCCCGAGCCCATCGACCTGCTGGGATACTTTCGAACGTCCATCCTTGAGTGTGCGGGGTTTCCAGCGCTCCTTGGTGTACCGGCGTTTGAACCGTTCCGTGAACGATTGCTACGAAACGTCGAGATCTTTTGAAGACGACGGCAACCGCTTCCCGACCCAAGGCGGCGAGCGAGGAGGCCGCGCTCCGCGCTGCGCCGACCGCGTGCGACCGGTGATTCACGATTGAGGCACGAGTCAGCTCGTGTCGCTCTCGCGCGCCTGTGATTGCGGCCGATGCCGTATCAAAAGCGGGCAGCGATTATCGTGAGCGGGATCGCACGCTCCGTACGGGCTCGGAGGGCCCCGCCGACCGGCGCGGAACGCACTCAGCGGCTGACGACCATGCGACGATGAGCCGCACGTCGTAGCCAACGAACAAGCCCGGATGTCCCGCGCAGGACGGCACGAGCGCCACGCCGGTGTTGCACGCCATGGAGTGGGCTTATCGGGGGCCTACGCACGCCGCGTTCCCAGCGTCCAGGGCCTCGCGCGCGTCCGAGCCCATGACCGCGTGGGTCAGCCTGTGAGTCCAATCAACGGTCACCTCCATGACGAGCTCGGGCGCGGGGAGCAGCCCAACCGGTACCAGAGCCTCGTCTTGCGCCGCCACGAGCCGAGCTCCCAGCAGGATGAATCGTGATGGGTCATGAGCGCAGACATCGCGCCGGTTGAGCACACCGGCATCGAGCGCTCTCAGAGCGTTTTCAACGCCCGACAGCGCCCCAGTCTCCGCGATCACATCGGCCAGCCGGAAGAGCGTCCTCAGGGCTTCCAGGAGGTTCGACTTGCCGCTCCCGTTCGGGCCATAGAAGATGTTGAACGGACCGAGATCGTCCACGCGGACATCCCGGAGGCTGCGGTAGCCCTTGGCCCAGAACGACGCGATCGTCATGACGGCGCCATGCTACACACCGCCCTCGTCCCAGGCTAGCGAAGCGGCGACCACGTCGGAGAGCTGGCAAGCACAGCGCCTGCCACGCAAGCTTGGGACGCGAAGCGGGCTCTTCCTCGCACGCCACCAGCCTGCCGGCCGGCGCGCGCGCCGCGAGCCCCCGGCCCATCCGCGCGATCGCCCCGGCCAGCGCGCCGTCGTCCGCGTCCGCACCTCGCCCGCGAGCGCCGACTCGGCAGCGGCGAGCGCCGCGTCGCGGAGCCGGTAGAGCCCCGGCTCGGGGATGCGCTCGCGCGCCGCGAGCCCCCCCGGCGGGACTCCGCGCAGCATCTCCAGGATCACCCCGAGGCGGCGCCTCGCCTCGGGCAGGGCGGGCGCGCCGAGGCGAGCCGCCGGCGCGTGGCCTCCGGCGCGGCGCGAGGCCGCCTCGGCGACCTGGGCGGCCAGCGCGCGGCGCGCGGGCGGCGACGGGAGCGGCGCCTCCACCCAGACGAGCAGCCGCACGAGCTCACGCGCCCCGCCCTCGAACGCCCGGCGGCGCGCCCGCGCGGGGCGCGCGATCCTCAATGGTTGGATCAACGTCGCTTTCCCAGGGGGCGCCGGATCGCAGGGAAGGACGCTCCGTCGACCCGGGGTAGGTCATGCAGATCCCGCAGCCTGTGTGGCGATGACCAAATTCGACCCTCACCCGAATTGTTCAATCCACCAACGTGGGCGTGACGTCTCGCATCGAGGCATAGGTGAGTATGCCTATACCTCGATCCAGCTGGCTCGGGTACGAAGTCCTGGCAGTCACTTGCATCGGACGATGCGAGGACGGACGGCGCTCTCGGAACAATCGCGCTGGAATTCGTAGCCCCCGGGTCGAGCTGTCTACGACGAGCGCCGTTGAGCTTCCCTCACCCTACAGGCCAGACGGATGCTTGTAGTGATCCGGGGAGGATATCGCTGTCCCCTGCGCGACAAGCTCGGCCGTTGATGGAGAATAAAAATATGCGGTCAATACGTCGCTGCGTCTCTACGAACTTGATCGTCCTCGGTCTCCTGAGCATCGGCATTTGTGCCTGTGGTGAGGCGAACGACGGTGATACGACCTCGACCAGCGGAGGCACCCCTGACGGGTCTACCAGCGGCGGGGGTACCACGGCGACGGTCGGCACCGGCGGCACGGGCACCGGCGGCATGGGCCCTGGCGGCACCGGAGGCTCATCGGCCGAGAGCACCTCGAGCAGCGGTGGCGCGACCACCGGGCCGGCCAGCAGCGCGGCCAGCGGGGGAGAAGCGGCCAGCACCGGCGGGACCTCGGGCGAGTGCGTCACGGGCCAGACCAGGGGAAATCAGGTCGCGGTCATCGGCGAGTCGTTCATCGCCGCGACCCACGGCATCACGCAGCAGATCGAGAAGCAGGCCAAGGCCAACGGCTCCCTCGCCGAGAACGAGCGCTACATCGACAACTCGGTCAGCGGCACGACGCTGGCCGGCGATCAGATCCCCAGCCAGTACCGCAAGGCCGCGGAGAACGGCATGATCAAGTACGTGCTGATGGACGGGGGCGGGAACGACTGCTTGTTGCGAGGGGACGGCGACGGAGCCCTCGCGGCGGCGGAGTCGTTGTTCGAGACCATGGCCGGGGACAACGTCGAAAAGGTGGTCTACTTCTTCTATCCGGACCCCATCGGAAACCAGTTCGCGTCGCTCAAAACCTGCCTCGACGCGCTCCGACCGAAGATGAAGGAGCTGTGCGACGGGCTCACGTCGCCGAAGTGCTACTGGTTGGACCTTCGTCCGACCTGGAACGGACACAACGACTATACGCAAGACGGGATCCACCCCACCTCTGCCGGCAGCATCGCCACCGGGGATGCCGTCTGGGAAGTGATGAAGGAGAACTGCGTCGCGCAGTGACGAGAGCAGGCCGCGCAGGCTGACGGATCGCCGATGGCGCGACGTCATCCGCGCGGCGCGCGCGCCGCTCACCCCCGGCCCATCCGCCCGATCGCCTCGGCCAGCGCGCCGTCGTCCCCACCCGCCGCGCCCTCCGCGAGCGCCGCCTCGGCCGCCGCGAGCGCCGCGTCGCGCAGGCGGTAGAGCTCCGGCTCGGGGATGCGCTCGCGCGCGGCGAGCACCCCCGGCGGGACGCCCCGCAGCATCTCCAGGACCACCCCGAGGCGGCGCCTCGCCTCGGGCGGGGCCGGCGCGCCCAGGCCGAGCCGCCGCCGCGTGGCCTCCGGCGCGCCAGCGACGCGGCGCGAGGCCGCCTCGGCGACCTGGGCGGCCAGCGCGCGGTACGCGGGCGGCGACGGGAGCGGCGCCTCCATCCAGACGAGCAGCCGCACGAACTCGCGCGCGCCGCCCTCGAACGCCCGGCGGCCGTGGAGCATGCGCCGGTTGTCGACCACCAGGAGGTCCGCCGGGCCGAGCGCGAGCTCGATCACCTCGCGCCGCGACGCCTCGACGAACCGCGCGAGGCGCGCGGCGATCGCGTCCCCCGGCGGCGCGACCGGCGCGTGCGTCAGCGCGAGGGCGCCGTCGCGGAGCGACACCGTGGGACCGAAGACGTCGCCGAAGACGAACGGGATGCGCCGGTAGACCGTGAAGAGCGCGCGGAAGAGCTCGGGGTCGGCGCGCTCGACGGCCGCGAGCAGCGCCCAGCCGTCGAGCAGGAGGCTCTCGCCGCCGCGCTCCGCGGGCCGGACGCAGGCCATGATCTGCACGGCCGGCGGCGCGCCCGCGAAGCTCTGGCTGTCGGTGTGGAGCGGCGCCGCCGCGGAGCTCGCGGCGAACGACCTCCCCCCCGGCACGGCCTTGATCGGCTGCCGCTCGACGAGGCGCGGCCTCGCCCCGAGGAGCCGCTCGGCGAAGCTCCACGGCGCCCGCGCGGCCTCCTCCGGGGCCAGCGAAGCGTCGCCGCGGAGGACCGAGAAGCCGCGCGCCGCGAGCTCGTCGAGGAGCCTCGCCGGACCGCGCTCCGCGCCGGGCCAGATCCACCGCTCGCTCATGGGCGCGCTCCGCGGGGGCGCTCGAAGGGCGAAATCATGTCTATTATCCAGCACAACCGGTCACAAAAGCCGCGCCGTCCACGCCGCTCACGCATCGAGGAAGCGCGCCTCCCGGAAGCCGGCCCGGAGCAGGTCGCGCGGGATCGGCAGGACCCGGAGCAGCGGCGTGCCCTCGGGCACCTCGATCGGCGCCCCGAGCCGGCGCACGTGGAACACCGCGGGGGTCGCGAAGAAGACGTCGGTCGCGACCACGCCGCGCATCACGTCGTAGCCCTCGCCGTGGATGCCGTCGAGCAGGCTCGACCAGCCCGGCGGCGTCCGGGTGAAGGCCCAGGGCTTCACGAAGAAGTGCGGCTCGCCCGGCGGGTGGGGCGTGAAGTACTTGGTCAGGTACCAGAGCGCCCCGCGGTTCGCGGCGATGAAATCCTCGCCGAAGACCCGGGCGAAGGCGCGCTCCACCGCGGCCGCGCCCTCGGCCAGGCGCGGCGCCTCCGGCGCGACGGCGAGCGTGTGCCCGTCGAACGTCGCGCGGAACGGCACGGCGTTCCTCACCACGAGCGACGCGAGGCGCCGCGCCCCCCCGCGCCACGGGACCGGATCCGGCCCGGCCGCGGTCGTGACCTCGGTCACCTCGGCGATCTCGGGCGCCGCCGGCCCGGCGACCACCAGCCGCACGCGCGCCGGCCCCGCGCTCCCCTCGCCCGCATCGCTCCCCTCGCCCGCATCTCCCGCTCGCGCGCTCCCCTCGCCCGCATCGCCTTCTCGCGCGCTCTCCTCGCCCGCACCCCCCTCGCCCGCACGCCCCTTCCGCGCGCCGGCCTCGCCTCCCACGAGGCGCCGGTACTTGCGGGTCACCTCGCCCTTCTTCACCGCGAAGTACCTCGCGTCGTAGAACTCCGCGTGCGCCCGCCCCACCTCGGGCGCGTCCGCCAGCGCGCAGGCCTCGATCCGCACGCCGGGGCGCACCGGCGCGAGGCAGCCGATCTCGCCCTCGAGCCGCAGGATCTGCGGCGCCTCGTCGCGGACGCGCAGCTCGACCACCAGCGGCACGAAGGCGCGCTCGTCCGCGAGGTACGCCTCGCTCACCTCGATCAGCACGTTGCGGCGGTTCGCCGCGCCCGCGACCCGCAGCCACACGCCAGGGTCCGGGCGCACCAGGAGCCCGGTCCACAGCCGCAGGCGCGGCCGCCCCAGCCCCGTCCGGCACGTCCAGGCGAGGCCGCCGCGCAGCGCCCGGTGCCACGCCCCGTCCGGCGCCAGGAAGCCCTGCGACACGAGCCGGGGCAGCGCGGCGCGGTGGGCGCGGAGCAGCGCCTCGCGGTGCTCGCCCACAGGCTCGGCGCGGAGCGACCCGAGGCGCCGCTGCACCTCGATCGGCCGCGCCAGCGTGATCTGATGACCGAACGCGTTGCCCTCGAGCAGCGGCACGCACGCCTTGGCCACACGCAGCGGCACCGCGCCGTCGAGGTCGCCGGTGCGCCGGGTCAGCCGGCACAGGCCGAGGGCGTCGAGCACCTCGAAGCAGGCGTCAGCCGCCGCAGCCACCGCCACCGCCGCAGCCGCCGCCGCCACCGCAGCCGCCGCCGCCGCCGCAGCTCGACGAGCTGCACCCCGAGCCGCCGGAGCCGCCTTCGACCGCGACCACGCGCGGCGGGGTGATCGCGAAGATCATCGGCCCGAAGATCGGCGACATCGCGAGCGCCGCCGTGCCGGTCGCGGCCACCGTCAAGCCGATGTCCACCGCCTCCCGGCGGCGGCCGCCCGCGACGTCGGCGCGCAGCGAGACGGTCGAGTCCTCGATCCAGTCGAGGTAGGCCGACTTCAGGGCGCTGTACGCGCTCGTGCTCCTCGCCACGAGCCACGTGGCGAACAGGAGCGCGATCATCTCCACCACCAGGAACGTGTGCGGCCGGTGGAGCTCCTCCGCGCGCAGGACGCGGATCAGCCCCACGCCGAGCAGGACGAGGCCCACGGCCCAGACCACCGCCGAGAGGATCGCCACCGTCCCCCGCGGCCGGATCATCCCGGCGGCGGCGAGCTCCTCGCGGAGCTCCGGCTCGACGTCGGCCGCGACCCGCTCGGCCGAGGCGCGCACCTGCGCCGCCGAGAGCGCTGCGCTCGCGTCGCCGCCCGCGCGGAGCGACGTGAGCAGGCCGAAGAACGCCGAGAGCACCCGGTCCCGCGGCGGGGCGCCGCCCGTCACCTGGAACGACTCCCCCTTCCCGTCGCCGCCGGGGACGAGCCACCCCGCGGCCATCGCGACCGCGATCAGCGTGGCCGCGACGCCCTTGTTCTCCTCCCGGAGGTACGCGATCGCCCAGTACTCGTCCGGCTGCGGGACCCAGCCCACCGAGAGCCGCTGCCGCTCGGGCGGCGGCGCGTGGAAGCGGTAGGGCGTGCCCGCCGCGGCCGCGGCGGCCGCGCCCTACCGCTCCGCCGGCGCGCCGCCCGGCTGCGCCGCGCGATCGAGCGACGCGCCGAGCGCCTTCCGCGCCAGCGTGGCGAAGAAGAGGCCGGACGCCGACAGCACGAAGTAGAACAGCAAGAACTCCGGCCCAGACGCGATGTTGAACGGGAAGAAGTCGAAGATCTCGTGGATCATCGCGCCGCCTCCCCGTGCTCGAGCCGATCGACGTCGTCGACCGCGCGGGCGAGCAGCGCCGCCAGCGCCTCGTAGGCCGCGCCCGGCGCCTCGTGGGCCCGCTGCAGCGGGGCGACGTCCACGCCGAGCAGCTTGCCCGCGCCGGCGAGCACCGTAGCGAGATCGTCGTCGCCGTCGATCCCGCGCAGGCCGAGCAGGGCGTGCAGCGGGCCGCGGATCTGCTTCACCTTGCGGAGCACCGCGCCGCGCAGGGCGTCGTCCGCGCCCATCCCGTCCACCACCGCGCGCCGGAGCCGGATCTGCGCCTCGCGGAGCTCCTGCTCGACGCGCAGGCGGCGGTTCTTGCCGTCGATCACCAGCGCCGAGAACGGGTCGCGGCCGGAGAGGAGCACGTGGCACCGGCGGATGTCGTCGTAGAGCAGCGGGAACACGTCCGCGGCCTGCGGGATCTCGGCCGCCGTGAGGATCATCGCCTCGATCCGGGCCGCGTAGCGCGCGAGCCGGAGCGCGTTGGCGATCGCGTCGAGGCTCTCGCGGGACGCCTCCTCGAGCACCACCATCAGGTCCACGTCGCTCTGGCCGTCTCGGTAGCCGCCCCGCGCCGCGCTGCCGTAGACGAGCAGGCACGCGAGCCGGTCGCCGAGCGCCCGCTCCAGGCTCTCCTTGAGCTCGACCAGCCGCGCCTGCACCGGCGCCGGCAAGCGGGAGACCGCGCTCCCCGTGGCGTTCGATCCGTCTTTCATAGGCTACCTTCGCGGCTCGACGATCCGGACATCGGCGCTCGAGCCCATCCCCTTGATCGCCCAGATTACCCGACCTCCGGGCAGCCGTTCCCGCCGAATGAACGGCAGGAGCCTGGGCCGCACGCTCCCGTCGGCCGCCGGCCCGACGAAGCGGGCGCGGAGGAGCAGGCGATCGACGAGCGCCTCGGCCGCGAGGCGCTCGTCGGCCGCCGCGGCGGCGGCGATCCGGAGCGCGTCGGCGACCGCGGCGAGGCGCGGGGCCCGCGGCGACGCCTCGACGCACCGGGCCCCGAGGCGCGCGGCCGCCTCGCGGTGCGACGCGAGCCGCGGCAAGAGCGGGAGCGCGTCGTCGACCCGCTTGCGCTCGAGGATCGCGCGCGATCGCGCGACCTCGTCGGCCGCGAACGGCCGGACGTCGGCCGGCGACGGCGCGCGCGGGGCGGTGAGGAGCTCGGCCACGCGCGCCTGGACCGCGGCGAGCGCCGCGGCGCCGGGGGGCGGATCGGCGACGGACGCGGGCGGCGGCGCGGGCGGCGGCGGGGGCGGCGCGCGGCGCGGCGGCGCGGACCGGGCGAGCGCGCGGGCGGTCGCGAGCTCGGCGGCGAGGGCGGCGAAGGGCGGGAAGTCGCCGTCGCGCTCGAGGAGGATCGGGACCGGCCCGGTGGCCGCGAGGACCGCGGCGAGGAGGGCGAAGACCGGCTCGGGGACGGGGTGGGCGTGCGTGTCGAAGTAGAAGCCGTGCTCGCGGGCGCCGCCGGCGACGTGGATCATCGCCACGCGCTCGAGCGGGTACGACCGGACGAGCGCCCCGGGATCGACGCCGGCGTTGACGGCGTTCGCGTAGACGTTGCCGACGTCGAGGAGGAGGTCGCAGCCGGTGCGGGCGACGACCTCGGCGTAGAAGCTCCCCTCGTCGAGGGCGTCGTCGGGGAAGCGCAGCGTGCGCGCGGCGTTCTCGAGCAGGAGCGGGATGTCCGGGAGCGCCCGCCGGGCGGCGGCGACGTTCCGCGCGACGACGCGGGCCGCCTCGAGCGTGTACGGCAGGGCCGTGAGGTGCCCGATCTCGCGCCCGCCGCCGCGCACGAAGGCGACGTGCTCGCTCACGACCGGGGCCGCGAGCTCGCGGCAGAGCGCCCCGAGGCGGCGGGCGCGATCGAGGTCGACGCCCTCGGCGCTGCCGAGCGAGAGCTTCACCCCGTGGGGCACCACCGGCCAGATGCGCGCGATGGCCGCGGCCTCGCGCCGCGCCGCCGGGCTCGCGAAGCAGGCCTCGGCCACGACCTCGACGAAGTCCACGGCCGAGGGCGCGGCGAGCAGATTCGCGGCGAGCTCGGGGCGGAATCCAACGCCGACGCCGCCGACGCCGCCGCTCAGAGGAACTGGCTGCTCCATTTGCGGAACGTCATGATGGTCTTCTCGCCGGCGCACAGGACGGGCTGGGGGCGGTAGATCTTGTTCTCCCAGATCGGGATGTCCTCCTCGATCTGCCGGCACACCTCGGCGGCGAGGGCGTGGCCGAGGCGCTGCGCGCCGTCGTTGCGCAGCCAGAAGGCGACGCGCACGTCGACGAGCTCCTCGTCGATCGGGGTGACCGTGTTCACGAAGAGGAGCTCGACGATGCCGGTGAAGCGGATCGTCCCGTACCCCATGCCGTGGCCTTCCCAGGTGATCGTGCCGTCGACCACCTGCCCGTTCGGGCCCTTCTGCTTCACCGCCGATCGGGAGCGGATGATGTGGCCGTCGATCTCGATCTCGGTCCGGGGCTGCACCGGCATGCTGTGCACCACGACGAAGTGGGCCGGATCCACGATGTTCTCGAGCGTCTCCTGGACGTGCGTCCGGATCCTCCAGCGCTTGCTCATGCCCGGGGACCACTCCGCCGAGCGCGCCTCGGGGAGCGGCGGGATCTCGAACGCCGGGGGCTCGCCCGGGGGCGCGTGGTGGACAAGGATGGCGCCGTCGAGCTCCCGCACCTCCCAGCAGCGGACCCTCGCCTTCGGGGGGATCGTGTCCGCGTACGGGATGAGCACGCACGCGCCCTCGCCGGAGATCACCCATCCATGGAACGGGCACCGGATCCCGCGCTGCTCGACGCGGCCCCCCACCCCGAGGTGGGCGCCCATGTGCGGGCAGTGGGCGTCGAGGACGCGGGCCTCGCCGTCCTGCGTCCGGAACAGCACCAGGTCCTGCCCGAAGCAGCGGAGCGGGAGGGGGCCGCCGGCGGACAGCTCCTCCGCAGAGGCGACCTGGAACCAGCCTTTCGGGAACGGCGGAAGGGGGATTCGAGCGCTCACGTGGATCTCCTCGGCGCCGCGCCTGTCGTGTTCGCCCGTGCGCTCGTGCGGCGCCGGGGGTGGGGGCGGAGTCGTGCCGGCGGTCGCGGCATGAGCTCACCATCTTACGAGACCCGGGCGCGCCGAGGTACCTCCGCGCTCACGCCTGCCTCGCGCGCCGAGCGGGCGGACGCGCTCCAGCGGACCGCGCGGACGGCGGGCGATCCGATCAGGCGGGGTGGAGCGTCATCTTGAGGGCATGGCGCGGCCGGAGGGAGGTGACGGCCTGAGGCGACACCGGGCGACCGGGCACGAGGCGCGTGCGGAGCCGCCGCAGCAGGACGGCGAGGAGGATCTGCGCCTCCAGGATCGCGAACAGGTTGCCGATGCACTGCCGCGGTCCGCCGCCGAACGGCATGAACGAGTAGCGCGGGCGGGAGGCCGAGCGCTCGGGCGTGAAGCGCTCGGGGTCGAACCGCTCGGGGTCCTCCCAGAAGGCCGGGTCGTGGTGCACGACGTACTGGCTGACGATGACGGTCGCGCCGGCGCGCACGGGATAGCCGCAGATCTCGTCGTCCTCCTTCGCCACGCGCGGGAGGAACCAGGAGGGCGGATAGAGGCGCATCGCCTCCTGGATCACCATCTTCGTATAGTCCATCTTCGCCAGGTCGGCGGCCGTGGGCCGCCGGTCGCCGAGGACCTGCTCGATCTCCGCGCGGAGCTTGCGCTCGACCTCGGGGTGCCCGTCGAGCAGGTAGAAGAGCCAGGTCATCGTGATCGCCGTGGTCTCGTTGCCGGCGATGAACATGGTGACGAGCTCGTCCCGGAGCTGTCGGTCGTCCATGCGGGAGCCGGACTCGTCCCGCGCGTGCAGGAGGAGCGAGAGGAGGTCGTCCCGCTCTTCCCCGCTCCGGCGGCGCTCCTTGACGAGGCGCAGGATCGCCTCGTCGATCTTGGCGAGCGCGCCGCTGAAGGCGCGATCGCCCGGGAGCAAGCGATCGGGCATGAAGTAGAGGAACATCCTCGCGTTCAGCGCCTGGAACGCGGTGAGGAGCGCGTCGCCGAGGCTATCGGCCTCCCGGGGGGTGATGCTGGCGCCGAACATGGTCGCGAAGATGATGCGCTGGGTGAGCCGCATCATCTCCCTGTCCATGTCGATGACGGCGCCGGTGCGCGCCAGCTGCTCGAGCCGCGGCAGATCGCTCTCGACGACATCGACCATGAGGTCGACCAGGCCCGCGAGCTGCCGCGGCGCGAACAGCGGCTGCATGCGCCGGCGGTTCCGGAGCCATTCGTCGCCGCTGACCGAGATGAGGCCGTTGCCAAGGAGCTTCCTGAGGGGCTTCCACATCCCGCCTTCCTTGGTGAAATTGCGCCAGTTGTCGTTGAGGACGTACTGCGCCTGATCGGGGTGCGTCGCCAGGTAGGCGCGGAGGACGCCGAGATCGAGCTCGATGAGCGCGCCCGGGTGCTGCCGCGCGAGCTGGAGGAAGAGGCTGGGCGCGTCGTACACCAGCCCCGGGAGCAGCCCCACCACCGGATAGCCGCGGGCGCGCGCTGCAGGCTTGCGAACCGACGTTGACGCAGCCGTGGACGAGGGATCGAACGTTTCGAGCATGGTCGCGCTCTCCTCTCCTGGAGGAGGCTACACGAGCTCGCTCGGCTGCCCAACCGCGGCTGGGGCGAACGCCCCCGGATGTCCCACGATGCAGCCAAACTGCCGACCAAGGCGGCCAACGCACCGGATCGTGCTCGCATGTGACCGTTGAACCGGCGGTCACGTCCTACGAGTCCACCATCGCTCGAAGGCGATAGAGGTCGTCGCGCGACGACGCTACGGAATCGAGAACGACTGAGACCGGGTGACCGGGCCTCCGGCGAACGGCGGGATCGTCGCGCCGCGGAATATTGAGGCGACACAGGAAGCGACGTCGGTGGCTGCGAACGGCTGACCGACGACGACCGCGTGGCCGACGTGTCCATTCGGCGCGAACGTCACCTGCACGACGCCGCTGCCCGTGGGGCCCGTGGCGCGCGCGCAGCTCTTTGCCTTCGCCGCGGCCTCGACCAGGACCCGACGCGCGAACAGGTCGTGGAAGGGCCTCGCCGGCGCCGCCGCCGCCCTCCCCTCGGGCACGGGCACGACCGGCTCCGCGTACACAGGCTCTGCTTCCGGTGTGCTCGGCACGCGAGGCGCAGGGCCGGGAGCGCTCGCCTTGTCCTTGTCGTAGAGGCCGTCCGACGCGACCGGCCGGGGCTGCGGTGCCCTCCGGCCATCCTGCGGTTGAACGGTCGGCTGGCGTCCTTGACCGATGTTCCCGTCCGGGGGAGCGCTCGGCTGCGCGATCATCGCCGCTGAAGACGGGCGGCGTGGCTCCAGCGCCGACGGCTCCGTCGTCTCACGCGGCTGCGCGGGCGGCGGCTCCGTCGACTCACGCCGCTGCGCGGGCAGCGCCTCCATCGACATGCGCGGGCTCGGCGCCTCCACGTCGCCCCTCGAGGCGGCCCACACGAGCCCGCATCCTCCCACCACCGCAGCGGCCGCGACGCCCAGGAACCAGGCCCGCGTGGAGGTCACCGGGAGCTGTATCGACTCCTCGGGGGAGATCCTCGGGCCGGAGTCCGTCACTGCGGAGGAGTCCGTGACCTGCAAAGCGGGCACACCGGAGGCGCGATGTTCGGGCGCGAGAGGCGCCTCGCTCGGCTCGGCCCTCGGCTTGGGACGGAGGTCGACGGTCGCGTGGTCCGAGCCGCGCACCGGACCCGACGTCGCTTCCTCCGGGCGATCCTCATCGTCCGGCGTGGGCGCGTCCTCCGGGGGCGCTGGCGCCGTGGTGGCCAGGCCAAGCACGGAGACCCCGGACGATCGCCCTCCGACCGCCGGCTGCTCCATCTCCGGCAGCGACGCAGCCGGCCTCGGCACGCCCGTGATCCGCGCGAGATCGTCCAGCATCTCGTTGACGGACTGGAACCGCTGCGTTCGATCGCGCTCGAGCGCGCGGGCGAAAAAGGAATCGATTGCGCGCGGCAGGTCGGGCGCGACCCGCGTCGGACGTGGCGGCGGATCCACGAGGATCTTCGCGAGGACCGAGCCGAGCTCGTCGCCCGGGAAGGGGAGCTCGCCCGTGATGGCGCGAAACAGGATGACCGCAAGGGACCACAGGTCGCTTCGGTGATCGATGTCTCGTTCGCCCCGCACCTGCTCCGGGCTCATGTAGTAGGGCGAGCCGAGCACCTCGCCCGTGCGCGTCACCTCCGTCATGGGTCGGCCGGAGATGTCCTTGGCGATG
Source organism: Sorangium cellulosum So0157-2 (assembly GCF_000418325.1). Taxonomy (GTDB): domain Bacteria; phylum Myxococcota_A; class Polyangia; order Polyangiales; family Polyangiaceae; genus Sorangium; species Sorangium cellulosum_D. Next base: position 3,151,062 of record NC_021658.1, on the reverse strand, counting down.
CCGAAGTCGAGGATCTTGACGACCTCCTCGTCGTCGACGCGGGCAAGGAAGAGGTTGCCGGGCTTCAGGTCCCGGTGGACGAGGCCGGCTTCGTGCGCGCGGCGCAGGGCCCTGCCCGCCTGCATCAGGATACGCGTCGCGCTGGACACTGACAGCCGGCGCACGCGCTTGAGACGCGCTTCCAGGTCCTCACCACGAAGCAGCTCCATGACGAGGTAGGGATGGCCGCCGTCGAAGCCATGATCCTGGACATGGACGACGTGCGGGCTCTGGAGGTTGGCCGCGATGCGGGCCTCGCGCTCGAAGCGGGCCACGAACGACGGCACGGCAGCCAGCTCGGGGGCCATGAGCTTGACCGCGACGAGAGAGCCGAGCGTGACGTGGCGCGCCACCCAGACCGCCCCCATGCCGCCTTGCGAGAGCGGGCGCTCGATCCGGTACTTCCCCCCGATGACGGATCCTGGAGCGATGTGCATGCCTGGCGCCTACTTCTGGTTGCCCTACGTAGGCGAGGGTACATGAACGGCGGGCGAGGAACCAGAATCTCTGCGGGATGGCGCCTACCCGACTACCCGAACCTGGGTCGGATACCCCGACACGAGCCCGGTCGAGTGCCCAACCGCGGCTGGGGCGAACCACGAGGGCCTGCGAGCACCCACCCCCCGCACCTTGGTAAGACGTCCGGCGCCCTAGCGGCTCGGGCTTCGGCGTCGGCGAGCGAGCCCTTGGTGGCGGCCCCCAACGCCTTCGCCGCCATGCCTGGGAGCGTCGATCGGGAGGCTGGGAGGGCTGCTTCGTCACGTCCTCCTGCTTGGGGGCGGGTCGGGTACGGGTGAGAGCGCGACGGTGGGAGAGTTCGAAAGCTCAAGCGCCGTACGTGGTCACCTCGCCTTCGGCAGAGGGCTCTGAGCCATGAAATACTCACGAAGCCACTTCATCCTCGAGCTCTCGGCCCAGCCCATTGCGGCCATGGCGCCCGCCATCGCATCGAATTGCGCTTGTCCGACAGGAAGATCGAGGTCGCCGATCCAGTCGATGATGTGCTCCATAGCGAGCCCCCACTCCCCATACTGGTGAACCCAGCGGTGCGCATCGTGATAGAGCTTCGGGGGGAGCACGTCCTTCAACGACTCCAGAGCGACGGCGTACAACGCACGGACATCTTCTTTCGTCATCCTGCGCTCAACCTCCCCTTGGGCAGCTGATCCAGCACGGGCTACGCTCATTCCTCGTTCAGCCGCCCTTGCGCGGGCGCGCCTCGCTCTCGAGGTCCGCGGGCCCCCGCCATGGCTCGGGCTGGAGCTCAGCGCGCAGCAGCGGCAAGAGCGTCCGGGCGAAGGTATGTTTTTCCGCGATCTGGCGCCCATCGAAGTAGAAGACGTCGAGCCCTTGCCAATCGCGTCCGCGGCCGAGCGCGCGGCGGAGCAGCGAGACGCCGAGGCGGCGGGGGAGCGAGCCGCGCGGGGGGACATCGAGGTCATGCCGGCAGACCCAGCGCAGCACGGCGCGGCCGCGCGCGGCGTCGACGATGAGATCTTCGTTGATGAACTCGAGGCGCCCGCAGGCGCCCTGGAACTGCGGCTCGAAGGCCGCTCGAATCGCCGCGCGCCCCTGGTGCCGCTTGCCGTCCGGCGTCACGTAGAGGGCGTCCTCGTGTAAGTAGGCCATCGCCTCGTCGAGGTTCTCCCGGTTGAAGGCGCCGCAGAAGCGCAGCACGATCCGCGCGAGCTCGTCGGCGTCGGACCGGCCTGTGGCCTGGATGGGCGGAGCAGGGGGAGAGACGGCAGCGGTGGAGGGCTGGGATGACATGAGGCAGGTTGTAGCTCACTCGTACGCTCATACCAGCGCAGAGCATGGTCAGGTGGCGCGCGTCCCCTGCCCTGCCGAGCGCTCCGTGGTGACCGACGCGATTCGGCCATCCACAGCGGCGCCACAACCCCGCTCCGTGAGCGCGACGAGACATAGGCCACGGCCAAACGAATCAGCCCTGACCGCTCCGGACGCGGCCCCTTCGGGGAAAGCCGCCTACCAGCAGGTCGGCTGACCCTGGCAGCACCCGGGCTCCCCGGGCTCGCAGGTCTGTTCATCGCAGTCCGCCATGCAGGCGTCCCGGTCGGCGGCGCAGAATTCGTAGTCATCGCCGGACTGGACGCAGAGCATGAAGAACCTGGCGCACCGCCCCTTGCAGTTGAGCATGGCCTGGCTCGCCTCGCCCACCTCGCCGTCGGGGGACGGCTCGTCGACGACCTCGACCTGACAGCCGATCAGGGTGAAGCTCGCCATCAGCGACGCGAAAAGGACGGCCATGGTTCGTTGAACAAAGCGAGTAACCATTCGATTCTCCTCGATGTAGACCGGACATGTGAAACAGAGATGCCTTTGACGTCGACAGGAGCTCACCTTGAGCGCCCCTTGCGTCGAAGTCGCCCGCGGCTCCCGTCGAGCTACGAGCTCGCGCCAGGGGCCGGCGCAGGCCGCGATCGACGGCCCTTCGCGACGGCTACTCGCAATGGCAAACAGGCGGCGGCCCCAGGGTGCATACGACCTTCTCACCAGGCAGGCAGAAGGGCACGGGCGGCTTCGCCGCGGCGTCGATCTCGCTGGCGGCCTCGACCACCGCGCCCTCGCTCGGTCCGGGCGTGGCGCGGCCGGCATCACCGACGTGCGCGAGCGGCAGCATGAGCGCGGCAAACAACAGATGCTTCATGGACAGGCTCCTTCGGGTTGCTGTTCGTCTGGACGCCGACGCGCCGCCCCCGCGCGCCGAACCACGCGCGACGTGCGTGGCTCGGCGGTCGAAGCGGCGTTGTCGGCGAGAAACGAAGCGGTCGGCGAAAGAACCAGCAACCGTCATGCCGCGGCGGGCGGGCCGGGCGGCCGTCGGCGAGCTCCCGCGTTTGCTCCGAAAACGAGGGCAATCGCTCGCCTGATCCGCGGAGATGAGCACGAGGCTGGCGAGCCCCCTGCCTCTCCGGAGGAGACACCTGTTCCTCCCGAGGAACAGCGGGGGGTCAGCGCTGCGCTTGCTTCGCGAGCGCGGTCAGGCGACGGGCCTCCAGGACCGAGGCGACGGCGTAGCCGCCGCCGCCGGCGATGGAGAGGACCCAGAAGAGGCCGGGAGCGCCGAGGAAGAGCGCCGCGGTGGAGATCAGGGCGAGCCAGGTGCCGAGCCCGTAGTGCAGCAGGTTGCGGCGGACGGCGCCTTCGCCGAGGTAGATCAGGCCGACGACGAAGCCGGAGCCGGTGGGCCAGAGGATGGTCTGCACGTCCGGCATGTCGAGGGTGTACGCGAGGCCGGTGACGGCGAGGAACAGCGCGGTGAAGGCGCTGACCCACGAAGCGCCGAGCAGCTTGCCGGACAGGGCGTCGGAGCCGCTCGCGCCGCGCTGGGCGCGGGTGGCGGCGAGGGTGGCGTAGACGGTGCCGACCGCGAGCCCCGTTCCCAGGAGCGTCATGGGCAGCCAGCCGGGCAAGGCGAGCAGGGGGCTGGCTCCCTTGGAGACCGCGGCGGCGCCGTGGCCGAGAGCGTAGGCAAGTCCGAAGCTGATGTAGGTCGCGCGGTTGTCGACCTCGCCCACGGGAAGCGCGGGGACGGCGGCGGTGGTGGTGGCGGCGAACAGGGTCGGGGTGGCGGCGGACATGATGGGAACCTCCGGGTCATGGGGGCGAGCCGAGAACGGCGAGCCGTTGAAAGACAACGCGACGCCATCGGCATCGACTTACATGTGTAAGCTTATGACCGTCACCTAACTGTTGTCAACTGACCTCGCACGAAAATCGTCCCGGCCCCTGAGGCGTCGGGGCGCGGCGTGAAGCGGCTGGCCCGCCGCCCCGCGCTGGGGGCTGAGGTCCGCCCTCTCGGGCCGCAGGGCGACCAGGCCACGACCGGAGCCACGGCGCGCAGGGCACGGCCGCTCGTCGCCGCCGTCGAGCAGGTCCGCCGGCAACCGCGCAAGGATGTGACAATTCTTACGTTAGCCTCATCCTGCAAGGGCTAACGACAGTAAGTTTTTTCGTGTAAGGTAACGCCATGGGAGACAGCGGAACGGCGGCGTCGGCCGCACCGAAACCGGCCCGCGACCGCAACCGCCGCGGCGAGGGCGCCCGCCTGCGCGACGAGATCGTGGCCGCGGCGGTCGCGCTGCTGGACGAGGCCGGCGACGAACGCGCCATCACGCTGCGATCGGTGGCCCGCCGGGTCGGGATCGCCGCCCCCTCGATCTACCCCCACTTCCCCGATCAGCCGGCCATCATGCTGGCCGTCGTGCAGCAGGCCTTCGCCGAGCTCGAGAGCCAGCTGCGCCGCGCCGCGGAAGAGGCCGGCGACGATCCACGAGAGCGGCTGTACGCCGTCTGCAACGCCTATCTGGAGTTCTCCCGGACGCACCCGGAGCGCTATCGCACCATGTTCGGCGGCCTCTGGATGCCCACGCTGGGCGACAGCTCCGTGACGGAGCGGGACCTGACAACGCTCGGCGAGGGAGCCCTGAAGCTCCTCGTCGACGCCCTCGACGCCTGCGTCGCCGCCGGCTGCTCCACCAGCGCCGACCCCGCCGCCGACGCGATCGCGCTGTGGCTCGGCCTGCACGGGCTCGCGCACCAACGCGCCGTGACCCGCATCTTCCCCGGGCCCGCCGACATCGCCGAACGGATGATCTCCGCGCTCGCGCGCCTCAACCCCTGAGCGGGCGGCGCGGCTCAGCAGCCGAGGAAATCGAGCACATCCTCGTTGAACTTCTCGGGGTTCTCGACCCACATGAAGTGGCTGCCCCCCTCCTCGGCGCTGAAGATGATGAGCTCCGCGCCGGGGATCTGGTCGGCGACCCACTGCTGGGAGATGGGGCTGAAGATGCTGATCTCGCCCCCGACCACGAGGGTGGGCACGTCGATCCGCGGGATCACGTCCCGCCAGTCCTGCGCGGCCTGGTCCACGAGCAGCTTGGCCGCGTACTCGCGCGGGAGCTTCAGGTTCTCCTCGACGACGGCGGCGAGCCGATCCGCCGGAAAGTCGGGGCTGAAGAGGCTCGCCACGAGGCCCTGGGTCGTCGCGATCCCGTCGGGGCCGCGCAGCGCGGCGGCCGTGTCGTAGAGCGACTGCGGCGTGAACAGGGACCCTGCCTCGACCTTCTCCTCCTCGGACCAGTCGGGCCAGGCCGTCATCGCCGGGCCCACGTCGACAAGGATCAGCCGATCCAGGTACTGCCCACCGTAGTTGTCCCAGTAGCTATAGAGCACGCCGCACCCCATCGAGTGCCCCAGCGCGGTGACGCGCTTGAGCCTCATCCCGCGGAGGAACTCGTAGAGATCCCTGCTGAAGCGCGCCATGCGATAGCCGTGGTCGACCTTCTCCGACTCGCCGTGGCCGCGCCAGTCGAGCACGATGACGTGGTAGTGCTCCGCGAAGGCGAGGATCTGCGTCCGGTACAGCGCCGCCGACTGGGACCACCCCGGCAAGAGGAGCAGCGGCTCGCCTCGGCCCGCCTCCAGGTAGTTGAGCGCGACCCCGTCGCTGGTCGTGAAGGTCCCGGAGCGGATGCGCGGGCGCGGCGCGGCGGACGCCTCTCCGCCGAGCAAGCTCGCGGCGGCCAGCCCCGCGCCGAGGCCCACCGCCTGCTTCAGCACCTGGCGGCGGGTACGGTCCGAGCGGGACGAAGGTGCTCCTTGCTTCTTGTCGGTCATGACGCTCGATCTCCACTGCAGGCCGCGCGAGCACGAGGCTGCCCCCGGGACACAGCGCCGCCACTGCAAAAAGAAAGCTCTCGACACGACGGCAGGGACGTCGGAAGTGACGACCTTCGCCGGCGCGCCACCGGGCAAGATGCGCACGAGCGGGCCGCCGCGGCAAGGATGGAAATGCTCTTTACCAAAGAAACGTAAACAAATCTCCGACAGAGGACGATGCAAGCCCCACGGCGGGGCCCGGCCGCTCGTGGCGTGGATCACGGCGAGGCCGCGCCGCCCGGCAGCACGGCCCGCCCCTTCAGGGCATCACCGATGCCTGCCGTTGCCTCACCCACGCTTCTCCGAACGGGAACTCGAACCTCTCGAGCGACTCGGGCCGCAGGGTGACGCTGCATCCCGCCGCGCTGGGCGGCATGTAGCGGCCAGCCTCGATCACGACCGGATCGACGAAGTGCTCGTGGAGGTGGTCGACGTGCTCCAGGACGCGATCCTCCAGCGACGCGCTCACGCAGATGTAATCGAAGAGCGAGAGGTGTTGCATGATCTCCGGCAGGCCGACCCCGCCGGCGTGAGGGCAGACCGGGACGCCGAACTTGGCCGCCATGAGCAGCACGGCGAGCACCTCGTTGACGCCGCCCAGCCGGGCGCCGTCCACCTGGCAGAACCGGATGGCGCCGGTCTGGAACAGCTGCTTGAACATGACCCGGTTGTGGGCGTGCTCCCCCGTCGCCACGCCGATCGGCGCGATCGCCCTGGCGATGGCGGCGTGGCCGAGGATGTCGTCGGGGCTCGTGGGCTCCTCGATCCACCACGGATCGAACGCGGCGAGGCGCTGCATGCTGGCGATCGCCTGGTCCACGTCCCACACCTGGTTGGCATCCATCATGAGCCTGCGGTGCGCCCCGATCTCCTCGCGGAGGATCTGCGCCCGGCGGATGTCGTCGTCGAGGTTCGCGCCGACCTTCATTTTGAAATGGGAAAAGCCGCGCGCGAGCTCCTCGCGGCACAGGCGGCGCAGCTTGGCGTCGGAGTAGCCGAGCCACCCCGCGGACGTCGTGTAGGCGGGGAAGCCGTGCTCTCGCATCTCTCGCTCCCGCGCGCCGCGGGTCGGCGCGCTCCGGCGGAGGATCTCGAGCGCCTCCTCGGGGCCGAGCGCATCCGTGATGTAGCGGAAGCTGACGCAGCGGACGAGCTCCTCGGGGGTCATGTCCACGAGCAGCTTCCAGAGCGGCTTGCCCGCCGCCTTCGCCCGCAGATCCCAGGCGGCGTTGACGATCGCCGCCGTCGCCAGGTGGATGACCCCCTTCTCGGGGCCGATCCAGCGGAGCTGGCTGTCGCCGGTGATCTCGTCCCAGAATGCCCCCATGTCGGCCGTCACGTCGGCGAGGCGCCTGCCCACGACGAACGGCCGGAGCGCGCCGATCGCCGCCACGCAGAGCTCGTTGCCGCGGCCGATCGTGAAGGCCAGGCCATGGCCTTCCAGCCGCTCCGGGCCATCGGTCTCGAGCACGACGTAGGCCGCCGAGTAGTCCGGCTCGGGGTTCATGGCGTCCGATCCGGCGAGAGAGCGCGAGGTCGGAAAGCGGATATCGCGGGCGACGACATCGGTGATACGGACGGACATAGGCCCCCTTCGAAGACCGCGCCGGACAGCGCGCGTGGCCCTCGCCGGTTAGATGCCGGCGCAGCGCGAGGGGGGGCGGTCACGAGCGGCGCGGGCGCCGGGATCGGTGCGACGCTCGGTCATGCGCCCGGGGCAGCGCGTCGAGGCGAGCGCCGGTCATTCGCAATTCCAGCCGCCACCGGTCACGCGCAAGCCCGCGGCGCAAGCCCATCGCTCCTCCGTGAGGGCCTTGTAGACGCAGGACAATGATTTCTCGTCGAGATCGAAAGCATCGGTTCCGATGGCGCAGCCCACCGCGTCGAACATGACCCCGATCGCGCCGCCGCACGGGAAATTGGGGACGAGGCAATCGTTCCCGATCTCCTCCACGCGCTTCGCTGCCGCCTCGGCGGAGATGCCTGAATCTTCGCAGAACACCGGGCGCTCCTCGCAGGGCGGGCGGCCATCGAGCGGGATAGGCTTGTAATCCCAGTCCGTGACGATGACCCCGCCGACGCCGAAGCCCCCGAGATCATCCCGGCCTCCCGTGCCGCCCGAGCCTCCGGCGCCGTCCGAGACGTCCTGGCCCCCCGCACCGCCGCCGCCGCCGCCGCCGCCGCCGGTACGCGACGCCGAGTCGCCGATGGCACAGCCGAGAGAGCTCACGAGCCCAAGGACAAGGAATCGCTGTTTCCATTGCATGGTCAGAGCATAGGAGATTCCATGGCGAGCACAACGGGACACTTGGGCTCCGCTCTCGGTGCCGCGAGGCGCGCGGAGGTCGCCCCGCGTCGCGGCCCCCCCGCCCTGCTCACTCACCCCCTTGGGCCTGCGGCGAAGCGCTCCCCTTCCGTCCCGGAATGTGCGTGCGCAGCGAGGTGAAGCTCACGACCACCAGCGCGACGGCGGCGGCCACGGCGTAGAAGAAGTAGCTCACGGGCGGCTGCGGCTCGAGCGCGAAGAAGGAGCCGCCGGCCACCGTGCCGAGGAGCCCGCCGGCGCGAGACACCGTCTGCGCGCAGCCCACGCCGGACGCGCGGATATACGTGGGGTAGGAGTGCGCGCCCACGGTGTAGAGGAAGCTCTGCATGCCGTTCATCGCCATGCCCGCGAGCGTGAGCAGCGCGAGCGACCGGCCGTCGAGGACGCCCCCGTTATCGAGGATGGTCGTGCCGATGAGGAACGTGGCGACGGCGCCGACCGTCGAGAGCGCCGCGCCCACGCGGCGCGAGCCCCACCAGCCGATCATCACGGCGCCGCCCACCGCGCCGAAGAACCCGCCGAAATTGAAGAACTTCGAGCCCTGCAGCGACTCCGCGGTGCTCATGCCCGTGAAGGACAGCACCGTGGGCAGCAGGTTCACGCAGGAGAACAGCGCGAGCGTGTTCAACGCAAACGCGGCCCAGAGCAGCAGCGTGGTGGAGCGGTACGCGGGGCCGAGCAGCGCGGCGAGCCAGCTCTTGGGCGGCGGCGGCGGCTCGGCCACCACGAAGCGCTCGTCGCCGGTGAAGCGGCGCTCGCGGAACAGGCGGTTCAGCAGCTTCGCGAGGCGGCCGTGCAGGTGGGGGCGCTGCGCGAGGTACTTGGGCGACTCGGGCAGCAGGAACATCGCCGCCACGAAGAGCACGAGCGGCAGCGCCGCGCCGATCCAGAACACACCGCGCCAGCCGTACATCGGGATGACCCGCTGAGCGACCCCCGCCCCGAGCATGCCTCCGAGGGGCACGGCCACCATGGCGCACGCCACGGCGATGCTGCGGGCGTGCTTCGGGGTCCATTCGGAGATGATGGCGGCCGCGAGCGGCGTCACCCCGCCGAGCCCGATCCCCGTCACCACACGCCAGAGCGTGAGGCTGGCGAGCGAGCCGGCGTGGGCGCAAAAGAACGACCCGAGGGCGAGGAACGCCATGCAGGCGATGTACGAGCTCCTGCGCCCGACGCGATCGCCGGCCCAGCCGAGCGCCACCGAGCCGACGGCCATGCCCACCATGCTGCCCGTCAGGGCCGGCGTCAGCGCCGCGCGCGCGATCCCCCACTCCTTCAGGACCTCGGGCGCCACGAACGCCATCGCCTGCAGGTCGAAGCCGTCGACAAGCATGATGATGACGGTGAGCACGGTTATCGCGAGCGGCAGGCCGATGAACTTCGCCGAATCGATGAGCGAACCGATCTCGATCTCGTTCTTGTCCATCTGGCCTGCTGCTCGACGCGACGCGACGGGGGTCGCACCTCCTACTCGACCTGGCCTGGCGCGTCCATCGCCCGGCGCCGCGCCCGCCGGGGCCCGCCGGGGAAAGAGCGCGGGCCCCCGAAGCATCGGTTGGCGCCCGTCGAGCCGAGCTGATCCGTCGCAGCGCTCGCGCCGAGGCGGATCGCCGCGCTCCGCGGCGCACGCACGCTGTCGAGGCGCGTCCTGTCGGCGCGCGCGCAGAGGCCCTGCTGTATCTGTGCGAGCCCATCATAACAGGGGACTGGAGGGCTCCTCGCCCATTGAAAAATTCGCTTGAGTTCACCCCAGACGGAGCGCGAGAGATGGACTCAGGGCGGGAGCCGGAGACGCGCTGTCCGTCGAGGTGTGGACGAGCACCGTTGACCGTTGCGCCGTGAGCGGGGCGCGTGTTAGGGGTCGGGGAGGAGGAAATCCGGTTCGTTCGCCCCAGGCGCTTCGGGTTTCCAGCGGAGACAACCTCGATTGCCACGTGAGCGTGCCCGACCCAGGGTGAGAGCTGGCGTCGCCGAGCGATCGCGCCGGGCGTGCCGGGGGCGCCCTCATCGCGCTTCGGAGGGCGAGCGAGGGCTCGTTCGAGGTCGTCGACGACCGCAATCGTTGGAGCCAAGAGGGTCATGAGACGCAGCGAAGACCGGATTCTCACCACCCACGTCGGCAGCATCGCCCGACCGGCCGCGATGCTCGAGATGGCGAGCCAGCGCATCGGCCCGCCGAAGGACCCGGCGGCCTACGCCAGGCTGCTGCGCCGCTCGGTCGCCGACGTGGTCAGCCGACAGGCGGCGGCGGGGATCGACATCGTGAACGATGGCGAGTACGGCAAGTCGAGCTGGGCGAACTACGTCCTCGATCGCGTGTCGGGCTTCGAGCTCCGGCCTGGCGGCAAGAGCCCGCGCGACTGGCTCGGCCGTGACAAGGACCGCTTCAAGGAAGTCGTCGATCTCGAGTTCAAGGACAACCCCGGCACCCTCATGCAGCACGTCTGTACGAGCGCCCTCCGCTACCGTCCGGGCGACGTGCAGAGGGACGTCGACAACCTGAAGGCCGCGCTCGCCGGCGTGAGCGTCGCGGAGGGGTTCCTCACGGTCGTCGCGCCGGGGAGCGCCGTGTTCAACGGCCTGAACGAGTTCTACGGGAGCGAGCGCGAGTACATCTTCGCCCTCGCCGAGGCGCTGCGCGAGGAATACCTGGCCATCTCCAAGGCGGGCCTGGTCGTCCAGGTGGACGACGCGGTGCTCGCGAACATGTATGATCACCTCGTGCAGCAGAGCCCGCAGGCGTACCGCACGTGGGCCGAGCTGCGCGTGGAGGCGCTCAACCACGCGCTCCGCGACATTCCGGAGGATCGCGTCCGCTATCACGTGTGCTTCGGCAGCTGGCACCTGCCGCACATGTCCGACGCGCCGCTGGAGGACATCGTGGACCTCATCCTCCGCGTCCGCGCGGGCGCGTACTCGATCGAGGCGGCGAACCCGCGGCACGAGCACGAGTGGCGCGTGTGGCAGAAGGTGAAGCTGCCGCCGGAGAAGATCCTCATTCCCGGCGTGATCACCCATCACATCACGACGGTGGAGCACCCGCGGGTGGTCGCCGATCGCATCGTGCGGTTCGCCAACATCGTGGGCCGCGAGAACGTCATCGCCGGATCGGACTGCGGGTTCGCGCAGGCCGATCACATTCAGCGCGTCCACCCGACGGTGATGTGGGCGAAGTTCGAGTCGCTCGCGCAGGGCGCGCGGCTCGCCACCGAGGAGCTGTGGGGGCGCAAGGCGTGACGCGGTGAACACACGGCGCGGCGGCCCCGCGGCGGAGGGTCGATGAACGGCCGCGGGTGAGTCAGCCGCCGCGGAGGGGGCGCCGGGTCAGCCGCGGCGTCCCCACGCGTGCGCCGGGGGGATCCGCGCCTCGAACCAGCAGAACGTCTCGTGCACGAGGAACGCGCCGCCTTCGTTATGCTGCTCGGCGAACCGCGCGAGCGCCGCCGGCTCGATCGCCCGCGGGTCGAAGCGGTCGTGCGTCGTCGCCCGCCACCAGGTGAGCAGCGCGTCCAGCGTCGGATACACGTGTGTCCCCTGCTGCTCCTCCAGGCGGATCAGCTGCAGGCCGGCGCCCTCGACGTGGTGCGCAATCGCCGCGGCGTCCTCGAAGGCGAAGTCCCGGAGGATCCTCTCCCCCGACGGGTCCGCGAGCCGCGAGAGCTCCCCGACGAGCACGGGGAGCGACGAGACGCACTGGACGACGATGCGCCCCGCGGGGTGGAGCAGGCCGCGCAGCCGGCGGAGGACCGCCCGCTTGTCGCGGATCCAGTGGAACACGAAGTTCGAGAAGACGAGGTCGACGGGGCGGCCCCGGGCGATCTCGCCCAGGGTCTCGGCCGTGCCCACCTGGAACTCGAGGTTGGGCGCGACCGCGGTTTCCAGGGCGAGCGCGATCCGCGCGTCGTCCGGATCGATCCCGACGACGCGCCCGCCGGGGCCGACGAGCTCGGCGAGCTGCTGTGTGAGGCCGCCTGTGCCGCAGCCGAGGTCGAGCACGAGCTCGCCCCGCCTCACGCCGGCGAGCTCGATGAGGCGCTCGCCGCGCCCCTTCTGCCAGAGGCTCCCTCTCCGGTAGGCCTGCGCGGCGGGGGGGACGGTGATGGCTGGCAACGTCGCGTCGGCATCGACGTCCGCGTCGGCGTCGAGGTTCCGAGGAAGGCCGCAGCTCATGTCGCACCCCCGCGATCGAGGCGCACGGTGACGAGGTAGCCAGAGCCCTGGACCACGTTGGCGGAGTGCGGGACGCCCGGCGGGATCCAGATGCTCGTGCTGCCCGTGACGAGGTGGGCGCTGGAGCCGAGCTCGATGCGGTACTCCAGGCCTGTGGGGTCGGGGAGGATCAGGTTGATCTCCGGGACATCGTGGGTGTGCAGCGCGGTGTAGTCCCGGCGCGCCGGCTCGGCGCTGTCCACGCGATGGACCGCCAGGTGAACGGGGAACCCCGCGGCGAAGAACCGCTGGATGCACTCGACATCCTGATGAAATGCGACCGAGGACAGCGGGCTCGGCACGTTGGCGCAGAGGACCGCCTCGTCGATCCGCTGCTCAGCAGAGATGGACCTCGCGAGGAGGTTCATGGTGGTCATCGGTATCGGCGCAGACATCATGATGCTCCGTTCCCCGGGTGATGGCGCGGCCATCCGCGCGCTTGTGCGTTGCGAGCCAGAGCGCGGATCAGCAAGGCACATGCCGCCTGGCGTGCCCTCCGAGGGAGCGCGCCGGCGCGGCAGCTCCGGCCGAACGGGGCGCGCCGCGGCCCGCGCCGGCCGAGGGCTCGCCCTTTCCCGCGGGGCGAGCCGCCGTGACATGTCACGGTTCGAGGCGTGACATGTCACGGTTCGAGGCGTGACATGGCACGGTTCGAGGCGTGACATGGCACGCTCGCGCCGCGCGCCGCGGCTCACGGAGCGCGCGCACCGCACGCCGGTCCCGTGCGTTGCTCATTGAGAGGCGCGCTTCCTGCGCGAAGGCAGCTTGTCAGCGCCCGGCGTTTCGCTGCCGGCGACGGAGCGTCAACAGCGCGAGGCCCACGGCGACGGCGGCTGCGGCCCCGCTCATCGGCTTCGAATTGCCGACGACATAGGCGCATCCGCCCGATTCGGAGGCGGAATCGGGGCCCGCGCCGGGGTCGTCGCTGCCCGCGAACGCCGTCGGGGTGCTACCGCGCCGCCCGCGCCGCCCGCGCCGCCCATACCACCGCCGCCGTCCGGCCCTGGACAAGCGGGCTCTGGATCGGCGCCGCCGGCCTCGTCGAGGCCGAAGAACGCGAGGATGGCGTCGGCCTCGTACGGCATGGAGTGCGCGCCGTCCTTCCCTGACCAGGCCTCGAACACCGTGTAGCCACACTCGTTCTTCCAGAACCGGCGCTCATACGTCGTTCCGTTCGAGGTCGTGCTGTCGGTCGAGGCCGGGGCCTCGCTCAACCCCAGGACGTTGGTCCACTCCTTGATCGCCTCGCCCTGGTTCTTGTAGTTGATCGTGGCGTCCGCCGTGCCGTGGAAGATCTGAAGACGCGGGCGGTGTCCCGTGTAGCCAGGATACATCGCGCGAACCTGGTCTCCCCATTGCTCCGCCGTCTTGCTCGTCCTGCCCCCCGCGCAGTTGCCGCTCCACTGGTTGCTCGCGTCGAAGCCGTCGGCCCAGCACCCCGCCGGCACCCCCGCCCTCGCCGCGCCGGCCCTGAAGATGTCCGGGTACACGGCCAGCATGGCCTGGGTCATCATCGCCCCGGAGGAGCCGCCCATCACGTAGACGCGCTTCGGGTCGCCGCCGTACTTCTCGAGCGTGTATTTCACCATCTGAGCGACGGCCTGCGTGTCGCCGCCGCCGTCGTGGGTCAGGGACTTCGTCGAGCCCACGTCCCAACAGTTCCGGCCGGTGGCCTCCGGAAGGACGATGATGAAGCCGTTCTTGTCGGCCCCGGCGCGGATCCCCGAGATGCTGTTGAAGAACCCGCTCACCGGCGTGCTGCAAGAGTGGCAGGCCACCACGATGGGTGGATTGTCCGCCAGCCGGTCCGGGACATAGATGTTCATGTTGACGTAGTCCGGTACGCCGCTCGCTCCCCACGTCGTCCGGTCCACCTTCACCACGGACGCGGCGCGCGCGGGCATGGCCGCGAGCAGGCCCAGAGACATCGACGCGACCACGAGGACGCGATCCTGAAATCGACGCATGTCGAGCACCTCTTGCGCTGGCGTCGCCGACGATGGCGCGCGCTTGCCGCGTCGATGCTAGTCGACGGCAGAACTCCGGCGCAATACACGCTTCGAGTTCTTCCAATCCTGCAAAAGTTGAACCGAGCCATTCCCGGCCGCAGAACATTACAGCACTGCAGAAGGCCGTGTGCCTTGGGTCTGCGCTGGCGCGCCGACGATCCGATCAGAGCGCCGGGCGGGCCAAACGCCCGCCGGGCGATCGTTCCTCAGGGAGAGCAATCTATCTGAGGGGGCAGGCTCTTGAGCAGCGTGCACCCCGGACGTCCGCATTCGATGGCGCAAGCCGCCTCCACCGTGGTGCACACCGTGCCCCCGCAGCGTTTGAGGTCGAAGCAATTGCTCCCCGCGGGACAGATGCCATGTTCACCACAGCGCGCGAGCGCATCACAGCGCGGCGCGGCCGCCTGCTCGACGTCGGCGGCCGGCGCGGCTGGGCTCTCCGCGGGCCGACGTTCGGTGCTCGGCGGCTGTGGACGGGGCTCTTGCGCCGGAGCGCCGGCGTCCTCAGCCGGACCGCCAGCGTACTCAGCCGGACCGCCGGCGTTCGAGGCGAGCGGTGAGCTGCGCGGCTCCTCGCGTCCGGTCCCCGCCCCCCCGGCGCGGCTCGAGCTGACGCACGCGGAGCCAGCGACCACGACCCCGAGGAGGAACGGCAAGGCGGCCTGCCACCGCGGGCCGCGGCGGTGACCTGGTGCGGAGCGTGCGCCGCGGGGCGCCCGCGGCTTCGGTTCATGCGTCGGCGTTCGCATCGTATCGACCCCCAGGGCTACGCTTCAGGCCGCGGGGAAGCGAACGCGCAGCGAGCTCGGCCCGCGGTCCTGCAGGTTCGACCCGGCGTAGCTCAACGTCGGTTCGGCGAGCTCCCAGCGCGGCAGCGAGAGCAGAGCGCGCAGCGACTCCTCCACTTCCATCCGGATGAGCGGGGCCCCCGGGCAGTAATGAGCGCCGCTCCCGAAGGTCAGGTGCCGGCTCTGCTGCCGCGTGATATCGAAGCGGTCCGGCTCGGAGAACAGCCCGGGATCGCGGTTCGCTGCGGCGATCATCGCGAAGACGAACTGCCCCTCGGACACCCTGGCGCCGCGGATCTCGGTGTCGCTCTTGCACATGCGGCTGAGGGAGAGCACGGACGGCTCGAAGCGCAGGCTCTCCTCGACCGCGCCGCGGACGAGGCCCGGCGCCTCCCGGAGCTTCGCGAGCTCTGCGGGGTGGTTGAGGAGCGCGAGCACGGTGTTCGCGATCTGGTTCACGGAGGTGACGAAGCCGGCGGCGACAATCTGGAAGCACTGCATGGCCGCCTCGCCCATCGGCGAAGAAGCGCTCGCTCGTGAGGTCGAATCCAGAGAGAACGGCCATGGGTCCTTCTTTCCTTGCGGCGCCCGTGGCGCGGCTTGCGGCGCCCGTGGCGGCGGAGACCCACGGCCAGGCTAGGGTATCCGAGGGGGACGGCGGAGGCAACCGGGCGCCGGTTCGACGCGAGCGGCGAGGGAGCTCGCCATCACTCCCAGCCGGACATGCCGTTCGTGTCGCGCAGGATGGCGTGGACGGCGTGCACCTGACCGCCGGACATCTTGATCATATGCATGTCCAGATGCCCGTCCGTCGAGAAGTCGAACATGGTGAGACCGACGGCGATTCCGCGCACCTCGTCGGCCAGGATGACGCGCGGGATGAGGGTGCCGCCCGACCCAGGATCGCCGGCGCTGCAGGATGCTCCGGCGCCGCAAGAGAAGTTGCCGCCGCCGTTCTCCAGGCGCTTGCAGGCCGCCGTGACGTCGCAGACGCCGGCGGGGAACGCGCGGAAGTACTTGTCGATCCAGCTCGTCAGCTCTTCGCGCGTGGCCCGCTCGGCCTCCGGGACCTCGTCGTGCCAACCGATGTCGTCCGCGATGGCGATGATCGCGGCGGGATCCGACGCGACCGCGAAGGATGCCGTGTAGTCGCCCGGGCGGACGACGATCGTCTCGATCTCCGTCATCTCCGAACCCTCCACCTTGATGCGGAGGGCGACGGGGAGATCCCTCCCGCCCTCCGGGATCACCGCCTGAGCGCCGACGCTGCACGCCTCGGTATCCAGGGCGCGCTGCGAATGCTTCACCTCGCCAGCGTTCTTCCAGAAGTCCGTCGTGCCGACCTCGGCCTGCACGGCGTTTTCGGTGAACTTCACGCCTTCTGCCAGGGGCAGGCTGGAAGGATCCCCGGCGGCGAGGGCGGCGAAGTAGTCGTCCAGGAGGCCATCCAAGAGCTCGCGCGTGCAGCCGCCGCCCGGAGCGCCGCCCGACCCCTGCGCTCCGCCGGTGGCCGCTCCGGCGCCACCGCCGCTGGAGGTGCCGCCGCTCGGCCCCCCGCCGCCGGTCGACGTCGCGCCGCCGCCGCCCGATGAGGCGCCGCCGGTCCCGCCGGTGCCGCCCGCGGGGCTCTGGCCGCCCGAGCCCGCCGCGCTGCCCGAGGCTCCACCACCTCCGGTGCCGCCCGCGGCGTCACCACCTTCTCCAGGGCCGCAGGCGCCCAGCGTCAGGGCCAGGGCGACCCCGAGAGAGCGGAACGAGCTAGGATTCATGGGCTACCTCCTCTGCGCTGGATCAGAGCTCGCCGGTGAGCGTCGGCGGTGTCCAGTCGATGTGGTCCAGGTGGTTTGGCTTGTTGGGCAGGTCCGTGGCGAAATTGCCAGTCGCCGTGGCGTCTTTACCCAGCAGGAACTTGTCGATCATCGCGTTGAGGGACGCAGTGTACTGCGAGCGCCAGCTGCAGTGGCTCCCACCTGCGCCCGTGTAGGCCATGTGGTCTCCGACGCCGAGCGCCTCGAAGATCATCTTGCCGACGTTGGCGGTGACCCACGCCGAGTTCCGATCGAGCCCGTTGTACATGGTGCTCGGGTTGTCCACGATGTAGAGGCCGCGCGGCGCGATGAGGCCCATCATCTCGTGCATGTCGACGGGGAGCTTGTTCGTGTTGTCGGCCCCGGCGTTGTTGCCCGTGGTGAACTGGCCGAGCGCCACCTCCGAGAGCCAGCGGACGTAGCTGATGCTATGATAGGGCCATTCGGAGCCGCTGTAGCTGTCGAGCACCTCGACGAGGCGCAGGCCGACCGTGCCCCCGAGACCCGACTCCACCGGGATGGTCAAGGCGATGCGGTTGTCGAGCGCGCCGGCGACGAAGGCGCCCTTGCCCCAGCGTGAGCAGCCCGTCACACCCACCCGGTGCGGATCGATGACGCCGGGGTTCTGCTCCAAGACGTCGAGGACGCGGCTGATCTGCCAGGCCTGCGCCGTGAGGTAACCCGCGGGATGGTCCGAGCCGTACGCGCTGTAGAACGGCCCGTTCTTCGCGCCGCTGCCGCCCGTCGACTCGACCGCGGAGAAGGTGATCGTCGCGACGCCTCGCGGAACTGGCATGCCGCTCAGGCCGCCGTAGCCGATGATGGCCGGGGCGGGCGCCGTCGCCCCGTTCATGTTCACGGTGAGGTTGAACGAGGCGCTGCCGCCGCCATCGTCGACCTGGACCGTGATCCTGCTGTCGCTCACGGTACCGGACACGGCGCCCTCTGCCGGCACGGGCTTGTCGCCGTAGATGAACTCGTAGGCTTGCTGGAGGATCTCTTCGCGCCGGCAGGCCCACTCGCTCTTGTCGGCGATGCGGGTGCCGTCCATCTTCTTGAAGGGGTCCGGCAGCTTCGCGTTCGCCGTGAGCGAAGCGACGCTCGGCATCGGTCCGACGGTGCACCCGGCTCCAGGGTTCTCCACCTGGCCCCACTCGGCGCTCACGGCGTTGCCGCCGCCACTGCCATCGGTACCACCGGTTCCCGGCGCTCCGCCCGTTCCGACCGGGCCCCCACCACCGCTGCTGGCTTCGCCCGTCGTCACGCCGCCGCCCGAAGAGGACGCTCCGCTAGTAACCGTCGACGCCCCTCCGGTGCCGCTGGCGCCGACCCCCCCCGTGCCGACTGTAGAGCTTCCCCCTGAACCCGCAGGATCCGATCCTCCGCCTCCCGTGCCGCACGCGGCGAGCGCCAAAGGCAGCGCTGCGAACAAGGCCAAAGAGATCGTGGGACGTCCGGTGCGTAGACGCATGTTGAGCGCTCCTCTTGAGGGGATCGTGAAGCAGGACACCGCCGGGGTCGGGCGACGGGGTGGCGGACGAGGGCCCGACCCGCGAGTGCCACCGTGGTTATTCCCCACTTTGCCGATCGTCTCAAGTCGATTTTGTCTTATTTCGTGGCTTCCGCGCGGTGCGCACACCGCTGAGGTGGACTTTTTCGGGTCTTGAAAAATCTTGACTCTGGCGGAACGCGCCGAGCGTGCGGCCTGTGCGCTGCTTCGACGGCCTGCCGCCGAACGAGCTCTCTGCGTCCTTTACGAGGCCTCGAGCCCTCCGGCCGCAGCTGGCAATCGTCCTCTTCGCCCACGCCAGGGGCCAGGAGCAGGCCGAAGCCGATTCCCCACTTGACCCTCGACGTTTCGGGGAGCGGAGACAGGCTTTGAGGTGAGAGAACACTCGGAGTCCTTCAAACGAAGGATCGTCGAGCGGCGCGGGGCTAGCACTCCGGCAGGTGGACCCCGACCTCCAGCGGCACCTCGACCACGTTCACCGCGAGGCCGCCGCGCGCCGTCTCCTTGTACTTCGACTCCATGTCCGCGCCCGTGTCGCGCATCGTCTTGATCACCTTGTCGAGGCTCACGAAATGCGCCCCGTCGCCGTGCAGCGCCATGCGCGCGGCGCTGATCGCCTTGATCGCGGCCATCGCGTTGCGCTCGATGCACGGCACCTGGACGAGCCCGCCCACCGGATCGCACGTCAGCCCGAGGTTGTGCTCCATCGCGATCTCGGCCGCGTTCTCCACCTGCGCCGGCGTGCCGCCCAGCCCCTCGGCCAGCGCGCCCGCGGCCATCGAGCACGCGGAGCCCACCTCGCCCTGACACCCCACCTCCGCGCCGCTGATCGACGCGTTCTCCTTGTAAAGAAGGCCGATCGCGCCCGCCGTCAGCAAAAACCGGATCACCCCCTCGTCCGTCGACGTCGGCACGAAGCGCCGGTAATAGTGCAGGACCGCAGGGATGATCCCCGCCGCGCCGTTGGTCGGCGCCGTCACGACGCGGCCCCCGGCGGCGTTCTCCTCGCTCACGGCGAGCGCGTAGAGGCTCACCCAGTCCATCGCCGTCAGCGGATCCCGGAGGCCCGCCTCGGGGCTGTCGATGAGCTTGCGGTACAGCGCCGGCGCGCGGCGCGCCACCTTGAGGCCGCCCGGCAACACGCCCTCTGTCCGGAAGCCGCGCCGCACGCACTCCTGCATCACCGCCCAGATCCGCGAGAGGCCCGCCCGGATCTCCGCCTCCGGACGGAAGACCTTCTCGTTCTCCAGCATGACCTGGCTGATCGACAGGCCCCCGGCCGCGCACGCCGCGAGCAGCTCCGCGGCGCTGTGGAACGGATACGGGAGCGGCGTCGCGTCCTCCTCGATCGGATTCTCCCCCTTCGCCGCGGCCTCGTTCACCACGAAGCCGCCGCCCACCGAGTAATACACGCGCACACGCAGCGGGGCGCCGCCCTGGTCCAGCGCGGTGAAGCGCATGCCGTTCGGATGGAAAGGCAAGCTCCGGTGCAAGAAGGCGAGATGCCCCTTCACCTCGAAGCCGATCTCGTGCCGGGCGAGCAGCGACAGCCGGCCGCTCCGCCGCACCCCCTCGACGACCTCGCCCGCGCGCTCGACGTCCACGCCGTCCGGCGTCTCGCCCATGAGCCCGAGGATCACGGCCTTGTCGCTGCCGTGGCCGCGGCCCGTGGCGCCGAGCGAGCCGAACAGCTCCACCCGGACCGACGCGGTGCGGTCGAGCAGGCCCGACGCGTCGAGATCCACCGCGAACATCCGCGCGGCGCGCATCGGGCCGACCGTGTGCGAGCTGCTCGGCCCGATGCCGATCTTGAAGAGATCGAAAATGGTGACTGCCATGTGCGCTGGTGCGCCGGAGAGCCACGCAGGGGCGCCGCTCGACGCCCGCGGACACTACGGGATCGCGCCGGCGACCGCCACCGCCGCGCCTGCGCGGCGCAGAGAAGCGCGCCGGCGCGGCGCAGAGAAGCGCGCCGCCGCGGCGCAGAGAAGCGCGCCGCCGCGACGCAGAGAAGCGCGCCGCCGCGACGCAGAGAAGCGCGCCGCCGCGACGCAGAGAAGCGCGCCGCCGCGACGCAGAGAAGCACGCGGGCGCGGCGCCGGCGTCCCGGTGGTATACTCGGCCCGTCTTCCTCACTTCCCTCACCCTCCGAGATGAGGTCCCCATGCGCCACCTCCCGGCCCTGCTCCTCGCCGCCTCGCTGCTCGCCCCCGCCGCCGCCCGAGGCGACGGCCCGGCCCCCGCGCCCGCGCAGGGCGAAAAGGCCCCCAGGCCGCCGGCGCTGGAGGTGACGATCGACCGGTCGAAGGTGGACCTCAAGGGCCGCCAGATCGAGGTCAAGCTGTCGCGCGCCGCCGCCAAGGTGCGCATCAAGGTCGTCGGCCAGTCGGGCGCCGTCCTCGCCGAGGAGGAGAAGCCGTTCGGCGGGGCCGCGGCCGGCACGCCGCTCACCGTGACCTGGACGCCCTCGAGCGACGAGACCGTCGCGCGCATCGAGGTGTACGGCCACGACACCCAGGGCTACTGGGCAGGGGTGGCGATCCTCCCGTGGAACGTGAGCATCCCCCACGAAGAGGTGCAGTTCGAGACCAACTCCGACGTCATCCGGGCGCCCGAGGTGCCCAAGCTGGAGGCGAGCCTCCAGAAGATCTCGGAGGTCGTCGCGAAGACCAGCGAGCTCGGCAAGATCACCCTGTTCATCGTCGGCCACACCGACACCGTCGGCAGCGCGGAGCACAACCTCGCCCTGTCGCGGCGGCGCGCGCGCGCGATCGCCGCCTGGTTCAAGGGCCGCGGCCTGAAGCTCCCCGTCGCGTTCGAGGGGCTCGGCGAGTCGGCGCCGCTCGTGAAGACCGCGGACCAGGTGGACGAGCCGCGCAACCGCCGCGTCGACTACATCCTGTCGGTCGAGCCGCCGCGGCTGCCGTCCGGCGAGGCGTCCTGGAAGGCGCTCTGAGGCGAGGGGGCCCCGCATGAAGACCACCGTGCTCGCCGTCGGGACCCGGGGCGACGTCCAGCCCGCCATCGCGCTCGGCAAGGCGCTCGCCGCCCGCGGCCACGACGTCCGCGTCCTCGCCGGCAAGAGCTTCCAGGGCTGGATCGAGGCGCACGGGCTCACGGCGATCCCGGCGAGCGTCGACACCGTCGACATCATGGAGAGCGACCTCGGCAAGGCGTGGGTGGCGCGCGGCACCGATCCCCTGGCCCAGCCGCGGATCCTGCAGCAGATCATCGATCGCTACGGCGCGGAGATGTCCGAGGACGCGCTGCGCGCCTGCGAGGGCGCCGAGCTCATCCTGAGCAGCTTCACCTCGGACACGTACGCGGCGTCGATCGCCGAGGCCTCCGGCGCGGTGCAGGTCAGCATGCCGCTCCAGCCCTCGATCCTGGCCACGCGCCACGGCCCGACCGCGACGGTCGCCCCGGTGCCGCGCGGCGACAGCGCGCTCAACCTCCTCGTGGGCAAGCTCCTGATCGAGCCGACGGTGTGGCGCTGGTACGCCGGCGTGACGAACCGCGTGCGGGAGCGGCTCGGCCTGCCGCCGCAGGGCCGGCGCGCGTACCTGGCCGCGCTGCGCCGCACGCTGGTCGTCCACGGCTACAGCGCCCACGTGGTCCCGCGCGCCCCGGACTGGCCGCCCGGCTTCCACACGACGGGCTACTGGTTCCTCGACGAGGGCGGCGCGTACCGGCCGCCCGAGGCCCTCGAGCGGTTCCTCGCGGCGGGCGAGCCGCCCGTCGCCGTCGGCTTCGGCAGCATGACGTCCCACGATCCCGCCGCGACCACCCGGCTCCTCGTCGACGCGGTCGTGCGGAGCGGCCGGCGCGCGGTCCTGCTCGCGGGCTGGGCCGGGCTCGGCGACGCCGCGCTCCCCGACTCGATCCTGCGGATCGACGCCGTGCCGCACGACTGGCTGTACCCGCGGGTCGCCGCCGCGGTGATCCACGGGGGCGCCGGCACCGTGGCCTCGTGCCTGCGCGCCGGACGGCCCGCGGTGGTCGTCCCGCACCTCGGCGACCAGCTCTACTGGGGTCGGCGCGTCGAGGAGCTCGGCGTCGGCCCGCGCGCCATCCCGCGGCCGCGCCTCACCGCCGAGGCGCTCGCGGCCGCGATCCACGCCGCCGCGACCGACGCCGGCATGCGGCAGCGCGCCGAGGAGCTCGGCCGCAAGATCCGCGGCGAGGACGGCGTGGCGACGGCGATCGGCCACATCGAGCGGCGCCTCGCGGCGCGCGGGTGCTGACCCGACAGCGTGACGGCGCGGGCCACGCTCCGCAGCTCCCCGACCTCCCCGCCCGAGCCTCCGCGGCGCTTTGCCTCGCCCATCTCGGCCCGCGCGAAAGGTGGGCTACCACCCCGCACGACGAGCGCAGCACCGCTGGTCCGCATCGAAGAGGCTGAACCGGGAGGCGGCCGAGTGATACCTTCGAGGGGCGGGAGCTCCATGGAAACAGGAAAGATAGAAGCGCTGGAAAACTTCAAGCATTGGATGCTTGGTGAGATTCCTGACGCTGAGAACGTCGTCGACGGGCTTCAGCGCGCCGGGCTCGAGCTCCGTCGCGTCGAGCCCGCCGATCGATCGAGCAGCGCGAGTGGCATGAGGACGTGGCTGCTCTTCTGGGAGCCGCCTAAGCACCTCCGCGAGAGCTTCGATCTGGCACAGGAGCTCCTCCTCGTGCTGACTCCCTGGAAACAGGCTCAGGCGCGAGACGTGTCACTGGCGGAAGAGACTCTGAGACGGGATCACCGTCTGGATCGTGGTGTCGTGCTCATCGTGGCACGCGATGCGGCAGCTGAGCGTCGCCTTGCGCATCCCGTTCAGCACACCGGACGGCTCTACATCATTGTGTCCGTCGACGCCGTGCTCGCGGTTCAGGATCCGAAGCGATGGCTTCGGGACCTGTTCCAGGAACGCATCGGCTCCGGAGATCTGTTCGCCGCGGGGCGGCCTGTCTTTGGTTGGGATTTCGTCGGGAGGCAGCAGGAGCTCCGCTCGATCCGCGGACGACTCATGGACGGGCGGCCCGTCGGGCTCTATGGCCTGCGCAAGGCGGGCAAGACCTCCGTGCTGATCGCTCTGAAGGACCAGCTCATCGCCGACTCTACCGCTGAGAGTGGCTCGATCGTGGCGATTCCGATTCATCTCGATCTGCTCTCGCTGAGCTTCGCAGAGATGAAGCGATCCGGCTTCATGCGTTACCTGCTCCGTTCCATGCACGAAGCCCTCGAACGCCTCGGCGTCGCGCCCACGACCCTCAACCTTCCGGCAAGCTTCACGGACAGACGGCGCCTGGGCGAGCTGGACGCCGAAGATCTCGAGCGGCTCGTCCCCGAGGCCCTTGAGTGCCTGATCGACTGGGCTCGTTCCGCTCCGTCCGCGCCGGCGATATTCCTTCTCATCGACGAGTACGAGCGCATCCTCGGCGCGAGCAGGTTCCCCGTGACCGACGGATTGGACATCCTCGACTACCTTCGCGGCCTCGTGCAGCGCTACCCGAGGACGTTTAATATTCTCATTGCGGGGCTCGATCGGCAGAAGGCGTCGGTTTCACGTTACGGCCAGCGGCAGAATCCGCTGTTCAGCTTCATCGTCGACCACCCTCTCGCCGGCCTGGAGCGCGAAGAGATGAACGAGCTCATTCGTAAGATCGGACGCAGGCTTTCGCTTCGCTTCGAGTCAGACGCGCTGGATGTCATCTGGCGAGAGACCGGAGGTCACCCCTATCTCGCCAGGGAGTTTGGCCGCGTCATCGATCGGGAGATACCGTCGCAAAAGCGAGACTCGATGCGTATCGATCGAGCCATCACGCTCGAGCACCTCGAAGAGTTCAGGCGCGATGTGGCTCCGACGATGCAGGAGATCCACGACGCCGTGCGCACGATCGACCCAGAAGCTCCGGACGTCCTCGCCTACATTGTTCATTACCCGGAAGAAACCGATGAATCCCTCAGCGCCTTGAAGCCCGAGTCGGTCCACACCCTTCGCCGCTATGGCATTTTGAACGAGACGGGGGCGAATGAGCCCCTTCGGATTGGCAGCTTTGGCGCCTGGCTACTCCAGAACCAGCCGCTCGGCGTGCCCACGGCCGCTAATGCCTGAGCGCGAGAACCCCTACCGCTCGGACATCCCCGGCGAGGGGCCCTTCGTCGGCCGCTCCAGCGAGATCGCTCAGCTCGCGGGCGCCCTTCGTACCGGACGCCGCGCTATCGCCGCGGTCATGGGCGGGCGCGGGATGGGGAAGACGGCGCTCGCCATCGAGCTTCACAGGAGGCTCGCGGCCGACGGGACGAAGGTGGTGCACCTCGTCCGTCGCCCATCCAGGGACGCCGCCGCATTCTTGTCTCAGCTCGCATCGATCCTCGGTCTGCCGCTCGATCCCATCCTGCCAGTCGAATCCATCGTCGAGGCCATCGGAGCGCTCGATTGCTCGCGTGTCGTGCTGCTGCTCGACGAGATCGACGGTCTCATTGCGTCGGAGGCCGGGCGCGATCTGCTCGAGAACCTGCGAGCGGCCTACGAGCAGCTCGGTGGCAGACTCGGGGTTGTGATCTTCGGCGGAAGCCGCCTCCAAGATCTCCTGTCGAGCGAGGTGTCCCCCTTCCTGCGCACGGCCCAGTGGATACCGCTCCTCGGGCTCTCCCTCGCCGAGACCGCTGCGCTCCTCCGCGACCCGCTCGGCCTCACCATCCCCGATCCGCTCGTGGAGGCCGTCTGGGAGCAGACCGGCGGGCACCCGCTGCTACTGCAGATGCTGATGGAGCGCGCCGTCGCCCTCGCCCCGGATGCCGCGCAGCTTCACGAAGCGCTGCGCGGGCTCGCCGAGGAGCAGCTGGCTGCAACGCTCTTCCCGATCTGGTGGGACAACCTGACGCCTCGTGGTCAGTCGGCATACCGCACCTTGATCAGCCTGCGACGGCCTCTCGATCGTCAAGAGTGGGCCGTGACGCTCGGCAATGGGCCGGACGCAGTGGTCGAGATCCTCAAGACGACGGGCGTGGCGCGGACCGATGGCGGGCAGCTCTTGCCACGCTGCGCTCTGTTTCGAGTGTGGCTCGAGCAGAACCATCCATTCGCGGAGACGACCCCTCACCCCGCTGGCTCGGTCGCAGACGACGCCCCGTTCGAAGTGCTCGGTGCGCATGCCTTCGAGCGGCTGGTCGTGA
Source organism: Sorangium cellulosum So0157-2 (assembly GCF_000418325.1). GTDB lineage: Bacteria > Myxococcota_A > Polyangia > Polyangiales > Polyangiaceae > Sorangium > Sorangium cellulosum_D. The sequence continues at coordinate 3,125,523 of NC_021658.1, read as the reverse complement.
GCGGCGTCGCGCGGTGGGCCCGCGCCACGGTCGAGTTTCCAACCTGGCACCTGCGCCTATCTCAGACCACGGGCAACGCGCGGCTGCTCCCGGAGCAGCACTTCCAGCTCTGCCTACTTACCGCGCTCCTGCAGCGAGATCTGCTCGCCGAACCAGAGCCGCTCTCCTCGGCGCGCGTCGGCGCGCGGGCGCGCGGACGTGAAGGTGCGCTGGTCTCCGGATCCACGGAGGCGAGCGTGTATCGAAGTTAAGGTGTGGGGTGGCACCGGCTACAAGGACGTCGTTGAGCAGGTGCTCGGATACGCTGTTCCAGGCGACGAGTTCGCCTGTATTGTCATGGTGGATCGCCAATCGCGACCACTGCATGAGCGTTACCGTGAGGAGTGTCTGCGCGCCGGGACGCTCGGCGAGATCGTATGGCCGGACCGCGATGGATCTCGTTCGAAGGTGCTCTACCCCGCGTTCATCACCCGGCACACACAGCCATCGGGCGGGCACCTCCGCGTCCACCACATCCTCGTGCAGCTCCCGCCGGACAGCAGCCCGTAACCAAGCTTCATCGCTCGGCGTGGCAGCAATGTGCGCGAAGCGCTGATCCGACGCCGCGCGGAGCCCCGATGCAGGAGGGCACCTACACGACCGCGTACCGGTCGTCCCGGGAAAACGCTTGTAGAGCGCAGCTGCATACCTTCACCACATTTCACACCAACCGCGTACCACATGCGCACGCAGCAGGTTTCAAAATTCTATTTGCAACATCGCCTCTCCCGGGGTCTGGCCTCCTGTACTCTCGTCCGATCCACAAGCGGGCGCTCCGGCCGTCGAGCGGCCCGGCGGCGCTCGCGCTCGCGCTCGCACTCGCCCCGCACTCGCACCCGCGCTCCCGTTCCGGACGAGGCCACCATGCCATCAGACCTTCTCGCCAGCAGCCCTGCCCGCGCCGCCGCCCGCATGAGCCGGCCGCCGTCGACGCGCGGCTTCCCGCTCGTGGGCGCGCTCCCGCGCCTGATCAAGGATCGATTCGATTACCTCGTCTCCGCCCGGAAAGAGCTCGGCGATCTTTACGTGCTCGATCTCGGGGCCACGCGGCTCATCGCGCTGAATCACCCGCGGCACGCCCAGCACGTCCTGCGCGACCACGCGCGCAACTACCGCAAAGGCGGCCCCTTGTGGGAGGGCGTGCGCGACCTCCTCGGCAATGGATTGCCCACGAGCGAGGGCGACTTCTGGATGCGGCAGCGGCGCATGATCCAGCCGGAGTTCCACCGCGATCGGCTCGCCGCGATGTGCGATCTCATGGTGCAGGCGATCGACGACGGGCTGTCCGGCTTCCACGCGGCCGCCGCCGCGCGGCGCCCGGTCGACGCCGAGCGGGAGCTGCCGCACATCACGATGAAGGTCATCCTCAACACCCTGTTCGGCGCCGGGATCACCAAAGAAGAGACGGCGACCGTCGGCGACGCGCTCCGGTACGCGAACGACTTCCTGCTCCTCGGCGTCGTGCTCCGGTCGCTGCCGAGCTGGGTGCCGTCCCCCGGGCGGCGCCGCTTCGAGCTGGCGGTGAAGACCATCGACGAGCACGTGTTCCGCTTCATCGCGCAGAGCCGGGCGCGGCCGGGGAGAGGCGGCGATCTGCTCACGATCCTCCTCAACAGCGTCGACGCGGAGACCGGCGAGCAGATGACCGGCCAGCAGCTCCGGGACGAGGCTGTGACGATGTTCCTCGCCGGGTACGAGACGACCGCCGTCGCGCTCGCGTGGGCGCTCCACCTCCTGGTCGAGCACCCCGGCGTCCTGCGGGCGCTCGAGGCCGAGGTCGACGCGGCGCTCGGCGACCGGCGGCCCGGCTTCGCGGACGTCCCCAGGCTGCCGCTCGCGCTCGCGATCTTCCAGGAGGCGCTCCGGCTCTACCCGCCGGCCTACTGGATCCCTCGCACCGCCATCGAGGACGACGAGATCGACGGGTTCCGCATCCCCGCCGGGACCATGGTGGGCGTGATGAGCTATGTCCTCCACCGGCACCCCGACTGCTGGGAGAGCCCCGAGACGTTCGATCCCGGCCGGTTCGCGCCCGAGCGCGCGCGCGGGCGGCACCCGCTCTCGTTCGTCCCGTTCGGGATCGGACAGCGGCAGTGCGTCGGAAAGGAGTTTGCGCTCATGGAGGGTCAGCTCATCCTCGCCCGCATCGTCCAGCAGTACCGGGTGAGCGCGGTGCCGGGGCGGACGACGCGGCTGACCATCGCGGGCACGCTGCGGACGTCCGGCGGCGTGTGGCTCCGCCTGGACCCGCGCGCGGGTCGGTAGGAGCGCTTGCCCCCGGGGCCCGGCGGCGCGAGGGAGTCGGCGATGGCAGAGGACAAGGCGTTCGCTCTGTGGCTCGTCCCCGGCGGCGCGCCGGCCGCGCGGCTCCGGGAGCTCATCGCGGCGCTCGCCCGGGAGACCGGCGGGCCGGCGTTCTCGCCGCACCTCACCCTGGTCTCCGGGCTGCGCGGCGACGGCGCCGCGCTGGCCGCGCGGCTCGGCAAGCTCGAGGGCGCCCTCCACCCCGTGGAGCTCGAGGCGCGCGGCCCCGCCGTCGGCGCCTCCCGCCACCAGTGCGTGTTCCTCGACGTGGCGCTCACCGAGCCGCTCGCGGCGCTGCGCCGCGCCGCGCGGGCCGCGCTCGGCGCCGGCGAGCGCCCCTTTCGCCCGCACGTGAGCCTCGTCTACGGCGACCTGCCGGAAGACCGCCGCCTGGCCCTCGCCGCGGATCCGCGGGTGCTCTCGCTCGGAGACGACCGAGCGTGCGCAGAGCGGCTCGAGCTGTGGGCCGTGGACGGGCCGACCGAGCGCTGGCGCTGCGTCGAGGGCGTCGCGCTGACGCGGCCGTGATCGCCGCGCCGGCGCGGACGCCGAGCGTCGAGCCGCCCGCGGCATGCCCGGGCACGCGTGTCCGGGCGCACAGCTCCGACAGTTCCGCCGGGGCGGCGCGGCTCGCCGGAGCTTTGTGTCCCGCGCGCAGGGCGCGGCGCTCCGGAGTAGGTGATCCCCTCGGATCTCGGCTAGCCTACAGGCCATGGTGGCGGCTCCCGTGGCGATAGGCGATGTGCTGGCGGGCAAATACCGCGTGGAGCAAATCGTTGGCGCAGGCGCGATGGGCACGATCGTCGCCGCGTGGCACCTGGAGCTCGATCAGCGGGTCGCGATGAAGTTCCTGCACTCGCCCGGGACCGAGGGCGGCGACCCGGCGGAGCGGTTCCGGCGCGAGGCGCGCGCGCTGGCCAGGATCAAGAGCGAGCACGTGGCGCGCGTCCTGGATGTCGGCTCGATGCAGGGCGGAATGCCCTACATGGTCATGGAGTTCCTGGAGGGGAACAACCTCGCGGAGGAGATCCGCGCGCGAGGTCCGCTCCCCGTGGTGGAGGCGGTCGGGTACGTCCTCGAGGCCATCGAGGCCATGGCCGAGGCGCACGCCGCGGGGATCGTCCACCGCGATCTCAAGCCGGCCAACCTGTTCCTCGCGCGCCGGCCCGACGGCGGGCGGATCATCAAGGTCCTCGATTTCGGGATCTCCAAATCGATGCTCGGCGGCTCGCGCGACGAGCTGGCGCTGACCAAGACGGCGGCGCTCCTCGGCTCGCCGCTCTACATGTCCCCGGAGCAAGTGCGCTGCGCCAAGGACGTGGACGCGCGCACCGACATCTGGGCGCTCGGCGTCATCGTGTACGAGATGCTGATCGGCCGGACGCCCTACAACGGCGACTCGGTGCCGCAGCTCTTCGCGTCGCTGCTCCACGAGACGCCCCCCACGATGGCGCAGCTGCGCGCGGACGTGCCGCGCGAGCTCGACGCGGTGGTGATGCACTGCCTCGCCAAGGACCCCGAGCAGCGGTGGAGGAACGTCGGCGATCTGGCGGCGGCGCTCCTCGCGTTCGGCCCGGCCGGGAGCCACGTGCACGTCGAGCGGGCGCGCCGCGTGCTCGGGCTCCCGGGCGCCCGGCCGTCGGCGTTCAGCCAGCCCGGCATCTCGCTCCCTCCCCCCGGCGCGGCGACCGGCGGGCAGCTCGCCGGAGCGCGCCTGTCCGTGCCGCACGGCGCGCCGTCGCCCGCAGCGTCGGCGGACACGGGGCCCGCGGTGAGCCGCCTCCCGGCCGGCCGCGCCCCCGGCGAGCGCTGCGCGCCCCGCCGAGCGCCCGCAGCCCGGCGCGGGCGCACAGCAGGAGCCGCGCCGGAGCACCACGATCAGCGACTTCGGCGGGCGGCGCTGAGCGCGGCGCCCGCGTCAACCGGGCGACGGCCCTCGGGCGCCGTCGCGGACAGCTTGGAGGAGAGTACAGGACGAATGAGACGGCATCAGCGAAGCACCGCACACCCCGTCGCGCTGGGTCTGTGCGCGGCGTTGATCTCCGGGGCGCTCCCCGCGCGGGCGGAGCCGAGCGCCGCCGAGAAGGCGACGGCGGAGGCGCTCTTCGACGCGGCGCTCGATCTGATGAAGCAGGGGCGCAGCGAGGAGGCGTGCCCGAGGCTGGAGCAGAGCCACCGCATCGACCCGGGGATCGGCACGCTGCTCTACCTGGCCGAGTGCTACGAGAACACCGGCCGCACGGCGAGCGCCTGGGCCACGTTCCGCCAGGCCGCGTCGGAGTCGAGGGCCGCGGGCCAGGCCGAGCGCTCCCGCAAGGCGCAGGCGAGGGCCGCCCGGCTGGAGCCGGGCCTGTCCAAGCTGAGCATCGGCGTCGCGCCGGAGAACCTCGCCCTCCAGGGGTTCGCGGTGCGCTCCGCCGGAAAGCCCGTCGAGCCGGCGATCTTCGGCATCGCGATCCCGGTGGATCCGGGCGAGATCGCGATCGAGGCGAGCGCGCCGGGCCATGAGACCTGGAAGACGACGGTGAAGCTCGGGAGCAACAAGGCGTCGGCGAACGTCGACGTGCCGGCGCTCAAGCGGCTCGAGGGGCCGCCGCCCGACCCGGTCAAGCCGGCGCCGAGCGAGGCGGAGGTCGCCGCGCCCGCGGTCGGCGCGCCGGCGCCAGCGCCGGCTCCGGCGCAGGCGCCAGCGCCGGCGGGGTCGCGGGGCGACACGATGCGCCTGATCGGCCTGGTCGTGGGCGGCGCGGGCGTCGTGGGGCTCGGCGTGGGGACGTTCTTCGGCGTGAAGGCCATCTCGAAGAACGGCGACGCCGAGGGCTACTGCAAGGGCGGCAGCACGTGCGAGGATCCGCGCGGCGTGACGCTGACCGAGGAGGCCAGCAGCGCCGCCACCGGCTCGAACATCGCGTTCGGGCTCGGGGCGGCCGCGCTCGCCGGCGGCGCGGTGCTGTACTTCGTGGCGCCGCGGGCGTCGTCGCGGGTCGAGGTGGGGCCGGTGGTGGGCGCGCGCAACGTCGGGCTGCGCGTCGGAGGGACGTTCCAATGAGGCGCACCCTCACGACCGGGCTCTTGCCGCTCGTCCTGCTCGCCCCCGCGGCGATCTCCGGCTGGCTCGGGTGCCACGCCATCGCCGGCATCGAGGACCGCACCTACGTTCCGCCGGAGGAAGAGCCGGAGCCTTCTCCCGTGAGCGAGGCGTGCGCGTCGTACTGCGCCGACGTGATGGAGAACTGCACGGGCGAGAACCAGGTCTATTCCACGCTGGACACCTGCCACGGCGTGTGCGCGGCGCTCCCGGCGGGCGATCCGCTGGAGCCGGTGGACAACACGCTCGCCTGCCGCGCGCGCCAGGCGGAGCTGGCGGGGCTCACCGGCGAGCCGGCGGTGCACTGTCCGGCGGCGGGCCCGGGCGGCGCCCCGCACTGCGGGACCAACTGCGAGAGCTACTGCGCGCTGCAGGCGGCGGCGTGCTCGCCCGAGCTCCCCACGCAGGAGGAGTGCGTCGCCAAGTGCGCGGGGCTCCGGGACGTCGAGGGGTTCGACGCCATCGAGAACCACGAGGGCGACACGCTGCAGTGCCGCCTCGTGCACGTGAGCTCCGCGACGGTGGACCCCGACGAGCACTGCGAGCACGCGAGCCTGATGCCGGTGGAGCCGTGCATCGAGCCGGAGGGGACCGAGCCGAGCTGCGAGGACTTCTGCCGGGTGGTCATGACGTCCTGCGAGGGCGACCAGGCCGTCTACGACTCCAGCGAGCAGTGCCTCGCCGTCTGCGGGGCGCTTCCGCCGGGCGGGACGGAGGACCGGAGCGAGAACACGGTGGGCTGCCGCCAGTACCACGCCTACAGCGCGCTGCTGGCCCCGGACACCCACTGCGGGCACGCGGGGCCGGGGGGCGACGGCCATTGCGGGCTCGACGGCGACTCCACGACGACGGGCAACTGCGCGTCGTACTGCACGCTGCTCGAGGCGGCCTGCAAGGAGGCGTTCGACGCGATCTTCGAGGACCGGGGCGCGTGCGAGCTCGACTGCGGCGACGTGTCGGGGGCGGGCCACGACTCCGGCTACGCCATCGCGAGCGCCGAGGGCGCCACGGTCGCGTGCCGGCTGCTCTACGTGAGCCGCGCGTTCGAGGATCCGACGCTGTGCGCGGCGGCGCTCGGCGACCCCCCCTGCCAGTGACGGGCGGCGGCGCCGCGCCGCCCTGTAGACCTTGACGCCTGCGTGCTCCAGGGGCTGAGGCGTCCCGCGATCGCCACGCCAACCGGCCAATCCAGCGATTTCAAACCCCAGCAAGCGCCTGTTCCCAGGCCCACGAGCACAGGGGCGGCAGGCCATCGCTCGGGCGCATGCGGCCCCCCGGCATGGAATGGGCCCGGTCGTGCCACGGTGAACATCGGGATCGCGCTCGGGCCGCGCCGGGAACGCAAGATATCGTCGCCCAATCCGCCGGGCCAGGGTGCGCTCACCCTTTGCGGCACCGAGCGAACCTCACAGCGCGTGGTCCGCGGGCGCTCGTTCTCTACGCAAGAAGAACAGAACGGTGGCGCCCTCCTGCCGAGTATCCATCTGGAGCTCCATCGTCCCCAGCGATCCGCGGCGCAAGCTGAGCTGGACGAGCTTGTCGCCGGGGATGCGTGGCCATTCGGGGTGGGTCAGCTTCGCGCGACAGATGCTGGAAGAACAGACAACCTCGTCGACGCTGACCTGTGGCCCCAGGTGCTCGGGGATCAACCGTGCGATCACCGGCGCTGTCTCACGACGCCATGCTGGGTCGGCCGGCTCGGTGTCGACGCGATCGCTCAACCCGTCCCAGAATTTGATCCGCGCCTCGCGCAACGAACGCTCCTCTTCCTCGGGATCGAGCTGCTCGTGCGCGCCCGTGCCGTCGAAGCCGTCGCCGTCCTGCTCATCGCGGTCGCGAGGCCGGGCGGAGCCGAGGGGCTCGACCGCATCCTCGCCAGCCGAGTCCTGCCGCGAAGGGATGGCTGCCTTCAACGTCGCGGCGCGCAGCCTGCGGACCTCGCGTTCCAGGGCCGCGATTCGCTGGCCGTCCTCCGCGCGCAAGGCGCCCTCGCGCTCGCTCGCCGGGGGCGCCGAAGCGCGCCCCCAGACGTATGCGCCCGCCGACGCTGCGATGCCAGCCAGCAGGATGAGCAGCCAGTGCGGTCGTCGTTCGATCACCGGTCCCCCGCGTGGACGTCCAGAGCTCATGGCCTACGTGGCTCGACTCGGCTCGCTCGGCTCGACTCAGAAGACGCGCACCGTGCTGATACCAGACGCTCCACCCCCTGGAAGCAAGCAAGTCACGGCGTACGTGTGCGAAGAGCTCTGCGGCGAGACGGTGATCGAGGTGGTCTTCGTCACGAAGCCGGTGAAGGTTCCGGTCCCTGACGTTATGATTGGAGTATCGCCGACACCATTGCCATCCTGATTGAACACGCTTCCGATACACATCACGTTCGCGTCGTCCGCGGAGTCGGAGTTGAGATCAACCATGCGGATCCGGAAGGTCACCGTTTCTCCGAGCTGATGATCTACCGGGATCGGGCAAGTGACGGCCTGCGCGCCGCTCAAGAGGTTTGTCAGGCCGTTGGCCGCTCGAAACACGGTCGTTTCCGAGGACGCGAAGCACGCCCCGGCGCTCGTGGTCGCCCCAGCCGACACGTCACCCGGGCTCGACAGGAGACCCAACGCAGGGAGGACTGCGAATTTCGCGAGCTTCTTCATGTATCCACATTCCCTTTCCCCAAACAACAAGAAAAATCGACCAACGATCGGCTGGCCCGAACGCATGGACTGCGTGCCCCGGCACAATACCACCATGACCATCGCTCCGCATTGTCGGAATCATGCCGAGAGCGAGCGGAGATTCGGACTCCGCCAATGCGTCGCGCCGCGGGCTCGATGGGCGCCGGGAAGGCCCCGGCCGGGCGACACGGCTTGATGCCGAGGAGCTCTCGCGCTCCCTGCAGACGAGGGTCCTTGCGACTTCGGGCTGCGAGCCGCAGGGCTCACGCTCGTCTGGCGCCGCCCGGCGACCCGGGGACGATCCGCAGATATCGATCACGGCGGCGCCACAAACGACGCCGGCCCCGCCACCGCCGGCGACCGGTCCTTCCGGTACCGCTCTTCCAGCAGCGCCCGCCGATCCGCCGTCCACCCGTTCTTCGGCGACGCCGCCTGCACCAGCGCCTCCAGCGCGATCCGCCGCAGCCGCGGATCGCCGCTCCCCCGCAGCGCCTCCTCGAGGGGCGACGGGTGCACGCAGCCGTGCACCGCGGCCATCGCCGCGACCATCGCGTCGTGGTGCAGCAGGTCCCGCCGGCCGAGCTCGACGAGCGCCTGCCCGAGCTCCCGCCACCCGAGCAGGCGGGCCGCGAGCCCGAGGTACTGCGGCACCGCCAGGTCGTCCGCCTTCAGCACTGCGAGCAGCCCCTCGCCGACCGCCACGTGGTGCCGCGCGGCATAAGCGCCGAGCCGCGCCGAGAGCACCGGCAGCAACGCCACGAGGAGCCGGCGCCTCGGCGAGAGCTCCTTCAGCCGCGCCACCACGGCCGCGACCTCCCCCGGCTGCATCCGGGCGAGCACGGCGGCCAGCGCCACCGCCGCCTCCTCGGGCGCGGGCGCGTCCAGGTGCCCGAGCAGCCGCTGGAAGAGCGCGCGCTTCTCGTCCCGGAGCGGCAAGGACGCGGCCCGCCGGAGCAGATCGAGCCGCGCCTCCGGCTCCGCCCGCCCGAGGATCGCGGCGAGCAGCTCCGCGACGCGCTGCTCGGCCTCGGTCGAGAGCCGGCCGAGCGGGATGTCCGCGAGCTTCGAGGCCACGATCCAGTCGGGATCCCGGACGGCGCGGCCGAAGACGTCCCACGTCTCCGGCCGGTCGAGGTGCTCCCAGAGCGCCCGCAGCAGCGCGATCCGCACGTCGCGGTGGGTCTTCGGGCCGTCCAGCCGGAGCAGCTCCCGGTAGGCGTCGTCGCCGCCCAGCTCGCCGAGCAGGCGCACGACCTCCTTGGCCACCGTCACCTTCGCCGTCGGCACGGCCCTGAGCTCGGCGAGCACCCGGTCGCGGGACATCTCGGAGAAGGCCTTCCGGAGCGCGTAAATGGCCCAGCGCGCGCGGTCGTCGCCCAGGCACTCGATCAGGACCGGCACGCCCTGGCCGGCGTCGAGCCACGGCAGCGCCCGGACGGCCATCTCGCGGAGCGGCTGCCGCGGATCCGCGGCGAACGGGACGATCACCGACGCGTCGACGTACGCCAGCCGGGCCAGCGTAGAGACGGCGAACCGCAGCGTGGGGACGTCGCACGTCTCGTCCGCGAGCAGCGCGCGCAGGCCGGCCGCGTACCGCGCCTGCTGCCGCGCCGTCCAGCGGGCGTGACCCGCGCCGAAGTCGATCACCCAGCGCGTCCGCCCCGTCGCGTACCTGCCGGTCATCGGCCGGCCGTCCAGCAGCGGATCGAGCAGATCCTGGCGCCTCCGGCTCACGTGCCGGGCGACGTCGCCGATCAGGGCGAAGCTCGCGTCCTCGCGCAGGAGCGCGGGCACGAGCCGCGCGAACCGCGGCCGATCGTGGGCGCGGAGGAGCCCGAGCGCGCCCGCCGCGACGCCGACGAACGGGAGCTCGCGCGACAGCCGCTCGAGCGCGTCGAGCAGCGGCGCGACCTCCTTGAGGCGGACGCCGAGGCTGTGCGCGAGCGAGAGCACCGCCCCGGCCCGCTCGGCGGTGCTCCACGCGCCCGCGAGCTGCGCGAGCGCGGGGGTGAGCCGCTCGGCCTCCGCCCGCGTGAGCCCCTCCCCGAGCCCGGCCGTCGAGACCGAGCCGCGCACGGCGAGGATCCGCGCGAGCCAGCGGGCGCCCCACGCGCCGTCGATGCGGAACAGCTTGACCACGAGCCGCTCGACGGCCGAGGCCGTGGCCTGGGACAGGTCCGCGGCGTCGAGCGCGTCCTGCGCCACGACGGAGACCGCGTCGAGGTGCTCCGGCCCGAAGCGGGCGAGCGGCAGCGCGGCGAGGGCGCCGATCATCGCGCGGCGCACCGGGTCCTGCTCGAACTTGCGGGCGCGCACGTTCGCGATCGCCTCGGCGAGCGCGCCCCGGTCGTGCAGGACGCTCGCGATCAGCAGCGCCTGCGCCTTGGCGCGCTCGTCGCCCTCGGGGTGCCCGAGGAGCGGCGCGAGCACCGCCTTGGCCTCGGCGAACGGCAGGAGGCGCGCGTAGCTCATCCGGCGGTCCGGCTTGGCGACGAGCGCGGGGCAGTCGAAGAGGTGCCGCCGCGCCTCGCGCTCGCGCAGATCGCCGGGCAAGGCGTCGAGCACCTCGGGCGCGATCGAGCCGTCTTCGGCCTGCGCGGCGCACGACCAGCGCTCGAAGGCCCGCTCGCGGACCGCCTGCTCCTCGGCGGACTCGGCCCTCACGTAGCGGAACAGGAAGGCGCCGAAGCCCCCTCGCCCGCCGAGGAGGAAGGCGCGGAGGACCGCCTTCTGGTCGTCCGCGCAGAGCCGCAGGAACCACCGCGCGCCCCGCTTCCCGTCGCTCAGCGCGCCCCAGGCGTTGCGGATGAGGAAATCGAGGCGCTCGGCGCCGAGGGCGGGCGCGCCCTCGGCGAAGCGCACGACCCCGAAGGCGCCCGGCGGCCGGGCGGGGCGGCCGCTCTCGTGGCGCGCCTTGAGGAGGTCGAACGTCGCGGCCGGGCGCGACCGGGCGAGCAGGCGGAGCTCGCCGGCGAGGGACGAGGGCTCCTCGCCGCGGTCGAAGAGGGCCTGGATCAGCGGGAGCGCCGCGTCGGGGGCGCGCCGGGCGAGCCGGACGAGGAGCGGCGCGAGGCGGTAGCGCTGGCGCACGTCGAGCGACCCGGAGCGCGCGATCGCCTCCCCGAACCAGCGCGCCGCGGCCGCGGGGTGCCGGTCGGCCAGCCGCTCGAGGCAGAGCGGGCCGCCCGCCTCGTCGATGGCGCGCCGGTGCGCCGACACGAGCGGCTCGGAGCCGAACGGGAGCAGGTCCACGATCGTCGGATCGCGCCCCTGCTGCTGCAGGCGCGCGCCGAGGAAGGCGTCCACGACCGCCTGCCGCTTCCGCCGCGCGAGCTGGGCGACCGTGCGCCGGACGGTGCGGCGCTCGACGACGGCGCCGAGCGCCGCGAGCGCCTGGGCATCGTCGCAGAAGCGGGCCACCATGCGGCCCGCGCGCCGCCGGACGAGGCGGGACGGGTCCGACACGGCCGCGAGGACGCGCGCGCCGTCGCCCGAGCCGTACGCGGCCATGAGCGCGAGGAGGCGCTCGTAGGCCTGGGCGCTGCCCGAGAGCGCGCCGAGGAGGGCGGCGGCGCCCGCGTCGCCGCCCGCGGCGGCGCGGCCGAGCGCGACGGCGCGGCGGACGCGGTCGTGGTGGGCGAGCGGCTCGACCTCGGCGAGGAAGGAAGCGGTGTCCATGGCGGCGATGCTACCGCCGAAAAGCGTGCTCAGGACAGGGCCGGGCGCTCCGCGGCTCCGGGGCCAGGTGCGCTCATCGCATTCCCTGGCGCCCGGCTCGCGTCAATTCACGACGGGCACGAACTCCTCGCACGCCTCTTCGATCGCCGTGAGGGCGTTCGTGAGGCCGTCCTCGAGGCGCCCTTGGCAGAGATCCCAGAAGAAGCCGCGGCCGTCGGCGGCGAACGTGTCCACGATCCGCTGCAGGTTGTCGGCCTCGTCCGCGTCCCCATAGGCCCCCTCGCAATCGGTCTTCCCGCCGATGCCGAGGAACACGACGTTCTTCGCGTCGCCCTTCACGGCGACGAGCCGATCGTGGATCGCTTGCGGCTCCTGGCGGGGGACGGGCTGCTCGTCCTCATCGGTGATCACCACAACGACGAGGAGCGCGTTCTCGCGGCTGAACCCCGCGTTCTGCTCCTGGGAGAACGGCGGCTCCAGCGCGGCGGCGACGGCGGACGCGGGCTGTTCGTCGTCGTTGTTGCCGCTGCACTCGACATCGTCCACATAAAGATCTGCGGCGCACTGGAACTCGCCCGTGAGGTCGTTGCTCGAGCTCTCCATCCACGCTTGTCCGCTCTGGAACGAACATTCGCCTGCAGCGCCGCGCGTGTGAAAATTTGCAGGGAGCGGGCAGGCGTCGATCACGGCCGCGCGGAAGTCTTGGATGCCGCTGATATCGAGCAGCGCCTGCGCGAAGGCCGGGAACACGATCTCGCGCATCGACTGCTTTTCCTCGTTCATGCTCGAGGAGTTGTCGAGCGCGAACACGACATCGACGTGCTCGCACCCCGCGCTGTTCGCGCCGCTGCCCCCCGTCCCGCCGGTCGATCCGCTGACCCCGTTGCCGAAGGAGCCCCCGCCTTGCCCGAAGGAACCGGTCCCCGACCCGAAGATGCCCCCCCCTTGCCCCTGGCTCCCTCCGTTGCCCGCGCCCGGCGAACCGCTGTCCTCGTTGGTGCCCGAGTCGCCCCCGCACGCCACAAGACCCACCATCCCTGCGCAGAGCGCCGCGCACCATGTCCTGAGCTCCATCCCGCACTCCTTCTTCTTCGGGGGCGCTATGCCCTACCCAATCGTCAACGGTCCCGCGACATCGATCGCCGGAACGTGGATGGTATCACGCGCGTAGCGCCGGCTCCAGCGGATCGGCCGACGGGGGGCGACGAGCGCTGCCGTCCCTGCGGCGCGTTTGCACCGGGTTTGCGCCGGGGAAGAGGGGGACCTGCTCATCCATGCGCCGATGAGGCGCCGATGAGCTCGATGATCCATGTGCGCAGCAGCCGCGTGCCTCGATGGCGCGCTCGAGAACACCGGTAACATAAGGGAGCGTCGGTCTTCGAGCCGCCCGAGCGCCAAGCGCAGGGTGTCACGTCCTGAGGTGTTGCGGCGGCGGACGATAGCTGCGTGGCTTGCGGCCAGGATCTTCTGCTGCGAGCGATACCGGACCGCCATTGCCCCCCCGGAAGCTCCGCCGGGCGAGCCGGAAGGCCATCCGTCGCGTTCCGCAGTGGCGCAAAATTCAGGGTATCCCTGACAACTTGGTCGGTAAACGCATCCACTGACGCGCTCTGCGAGCCCCCCTACAGTGTGTCGGATCGACGAGGGGGACGCTGTCCTCGGACGAACAGGCCTATCGAGGTTCAATCGTCGAAGCGCCCGCGTGCGGGTGGGACGCGTACGAGGATTCGAAGGAAGCCGGGCCAAGATTCGAGGATTCGCTTCTTTTGGCCTGACGGCATACGCCATTCTCCAACGGCGGTAGGCCCTCGAGGCGACCCGAGCTACTCCCAGCGCTCCGAGAGGACGGCCCGCATGCGGTCGATCCTGAGCGCGCGCTCCAGGGCGCGCCCCTCGAAGGCGCTGAGCAGGGCGGGCAGCGCCTGCCGGGCCAGCGCCAGGAGCGCGCGGCGGCGCACCTCGGGATCGAGCCTGCCCTCGGTCACGATCTGGCTGAAGGCGAGGGCGAGGATCGCCTCGTCGCGCGTGAGCAGGCTGTACTCGTCCTCCTCGCCGAGCGCCTGGACCTCGGCCGCGTCCACGGCGTTCCAGTGGGCGCTCTCCACCTCCCAGCGGGCGAGGAGCGCGTCGAGCAGCTCGAGGGGGCTCCCCTTCGGGTGCTCGTCGCGGAAGTCGCGGAACGCGGTGAGCGTCTCGTGCGCCGTCTCGTTGCCGAACGGGGCGGTCTCGTCGGTCAGCGACCAGAAGAACGGGTCGGCGAGGGCAGCGACCGCCCGGGGGTGAGCGTCGTCGGGGGAGAGGTCGGGGAGCTCGGGCGCTTCGGTCATGGAGGGGGCTTTCCGTCGGGTGAGGCGGGCGCGGCGCCGCTACCTTACCGCGCCGGGGCGCCGCGTCACCTCGCCGGGGCGCCGCGCGAGGCCGCGGCGCCGGCCCTCCTCACTTCCAGCGCCACTTGCCCCTGCCCTTTCCCTTGTGCTTGCCCTTGTGGATGACGATGACCCGGCGGCCGTCGTCGTCATCGTCGTCGTGCACCACGACCGTGGGCTTCACGTTGACCTTCACGGCCCACGCGGTGGCGACCAGGATGCCGATCACCGGCGCGCTCGGGCCGACCACGATCACCGAGCCCGGACGGTAGCCGCAGAGGACCACATCCGTGTGCCCGCCCTCCTTGACCACCACCGTGATCTTGGTCGGGTTGACCTTCGCCCTCAGCTTGCCGGTGAAGTAAAGCCGATCGGGCCCGGGCGCGAGCACGATGACGTCGGGGCCCGACGCCGTGTGGATGGCCAGCTTGATCTCGCGCTCGCCGATCGGGACCGGCTTGAGGTTCAGATCGAGCACGTACACGCGCAGGTCGCCCGTCTCCTTGTCGGCGACGATCTCCACGATGTCGTCCCCGACCGGCTGGAGCACCCCGCCGTTCGGGCCCTTCATCCCATCGACCTTGGTCGCCTGGTTCGCCTTGGCGCTCTCCTGGAGCTCCCGGGTCCCGCCGCGCGGCACGTGCAGCACCCCCGTGAACGGCTCGCCCTTGACCTTGAACTCGTAGCCCACCTCGGTGAGATCGTCCTCGAGCGGCGGGATCTTGGCGCGCAGGACGCCGCCCGACTTGGGCTCCGGCACGAGCTCGGCCTTCGCCGGGGCGCCGTCCTTGCCAGGCACCTTGACCGTGAGGTTGCCCGACACGCCCTCCTCGATGGGCTTGCCGTCTTGGTCCTTCACGAGCACCGTGACCTGCCCGTCCTGGGCCACGGTCATGACCACGGAGCCGGGCTCGTGCTGCTCCGTCAGCGCCCAGTTGTCCTCGATGCTCTCCGCCGTGATCTGCGGCGACTTGCTGCAGGCGGGCGCGACGAGCGCCGTGGAGACCACCGCGAGCGAGAGGAGCACGGAGCGGAGACAACCCTGGATTCTCATACATCCCTCTTTGGCAAAGCCCGGATCGAGCGCTTCGACTGCGGAGTCCATCGAACGGCGGCCGGGTGAGCCGGCCGCATCGTACCAGAGCGGCCGCGCCCGCGTGGCCGTCCGCCCGCGCCACGGGCGCGCGCCGGCGGCGCCGCGCGACCGCCGACCTGTCCCGAGGTGCTCATGGTCCGCATCCCGCCTCACACCTGCTTGCGGGTCACGGACCAGATGAAGCCGTCGTACCAGAAGTGCATCAGCGCGACGGTCTGCGTGAGCGACCAGAGCGCGCGGTCCTCCGCCGGCGCGAGCTCGGCCCACACGCCGTAAGCGAGGACGCTCCCGAGGAAGACGGCCACCGCGATCGGCTTGCCGGCGCGGCGCGCGTCGAGGCGCAGCCGCCGGCGGAGGCGGCCGCCCTCCGACCACCAGACGAGCGCGAGGTACTGCACGGCGTGGAACAGGTTCATGATGAAGAACGCCTGTCCCCAGGGGTTGAACCCCCATGTGTAGATGGAGCAGAGCCCCGTGGTCGCGAACAGCCACACCTTGGGGAACGACACCCGATAGCCCCGCCGGTACAGGGAGCGGTAAGCGAGCGCGTAATAGACCAGGAACAACGTCCCTGCGGCGATGACGCACCAGCGGATGGCGCGGTGGTGCGACTCCATCAGCCCCGGGACGGAGCTGAAGAGCGCGGCGCCCACGTCCTCGAAGGCGTCGAAGCTCTGGAAGTGGAGGAGCATCGTCGCGCCCGCGAGGATGGGGCCGACGTAGAGGAGCAGGTTGAGCCAGAGATCCAGCCGGCGGCCGAGCGCCGGCGCGTTCCCCGCGCGGGCGTCGTAGATGCGCCCGAGGCCGAACGTCTGGAGCGCCGAGTGGTAGACGTCCCAGAACACCACCAGGACGGTCACGCAAACGACGGCCCACATTGACAGCATCATCGCGGCGAACAGGGCGACCGGCGCCGCGAGGAAGCGGAGCCGGTGCTGCCGGAAGATCTCCGCGTTGCCGTGGCTCCGGAGGAGCACCGCGGCGAGGTGGCCGTGAATGAGCGTCCCGATGAAGAGCCCCGCCCACGTGACCTTCTCCCCGTACAGCCGGAACCGCGCGTCGGTGAGCGGCGTCCCCGCGATCGAGGCGCCGGCGGCCAGCGCGACGAGCGGCGGGAGCAGGAAGAAAGCCCAGTCGTACGCGGGGCCGACGATATAGGCCGTCCTGCCCGCGGCGGGGAGCGCGGGAGACGCCGGCTCGGCCCGGGCGCTCATGCCGCACGCTCGACCGGGGCGGACGGCGGCTCCGGAGCTGCTGGCGAGAAGCCGATCGTCCACCCCTGCACGGCGAGATGGTCGACGAGCGACAGGAGAAAGAGATTCACCCCCAGCATCTCCATCGACTCCTCCACGAAGTCGATGAGCGCGTAAACGAGGTTGTTGCTCCCGGCCTGCTCGGTCCAGTACCCGAGCGGCAGCTCCAGGGCGAGGGCGCCGGCGACATAGATGCTGCCCGAGAGCAAGAACCGGTTCCGGGTGCCGCGCGGGAGGTGCGCGAGGAACCCGAGGTACGCGAGCGCGAACGCCGCCACCACGACGGCCGCCGGGATCACCCAGCTGAAATACAGGACACCGCCCAGATCGAGCCAGGAGCTCGCGGCTTCGTGGATCTCCACGACCTCGTCGAGGGAGATGTACAGGAACGCCGCGGCGAGCCCCCACCAGTGCTTCACGAACCGGCCCCCGCGGCGGGCGCCGGCGGCGATCGCCGCGAGGGTGAGAGAGCACGCGAACAGCAGACACGATGTGTACCACGTGGGCACATTCTGCTCGTAGCTCAGCGAGAGGAGCGGGACGACGCCGCTGCGGCTCTTCAGCCCGAGGATCGGCTTGAGCACCTCGACGGCGAGCCCGGCGCCCGCGACGGCCGCCATCGAGGCGAACAGCGCGGTTCGCAGCCTGGCGCTCGCGAGGGTGATCTGCATCGGACATGACTAGATACGCGAGGACGTCTCACGCCGTCAATGCGCCCAGCCCTCGGCCGCGCGGCGCGGCGCGCTGGCGAGCGGCCTCATGAGAGCTCGCGACGCGGCCTCCGATGCCGCCCGGCGGCGGAGCGCGGCGAGGACGAACAGGCACCGTCGGTCGCGTTCGCCCCTGCTGTCGAGCGCTCGCGCGCGTCGCCGGGACGCGCGCGATCAAGGCGCGCGGTAGGCGACGATCTGGCCTTCGAAGCGGTAATCGCCGCCGTTCGTCCAGAATACATCCTCACCTTCCGGGGCGACGATGCGCCAGGCGAAGTGCTGGCCGAGCGCGAGCACGACGGTCGTGCCGCTCTCGAGATCGTGCGCGTTGACGCTGCGGTTCCGGCTCGTGTCCGTCGAGAACAGCGTCGAGCCCCGGAGGGCCAGCCCCGCCATCGAGCCGCCCTGATGGATCAGCGTCTTGGCCCCACCGGCGATCGGCGCCTTGAACACGCCGCCGTCGCCGGCGCTCGCCCAGTAGACGAACTCCACGTCCACCGCGATCCCGGTCGGCTCCGCCTCGTTCTCGGCGATGACCGTCACCTCCCCGCCCGACTTCGCCACCTTGTAGACCTTGTTGGTCGCTTTGCCGCCGGTCCAGTAGATGTGGTCCGCGTCCTGCGCGAGGTGCTCGGGATTTCCGGCGCCTTCCGCGAGGACGACGGGCTCGCCCCCGTCGAGCGCCATCTTGTAGATGTTGTGTCCGTCGCCGTCGCCGAAATAGAGCGACGTTTCGTCGCCGATGAGGCTCAGCAGGTAACCGACCTCGATGAGCGTCTCCATCTCCAGGGTGGATTTGTTGACGCGCTTGATCGCCGACGGGATGACCGGATCGTTGTCGCCGCCGCTCGCCCAGTACACGTCGGTGTCGTTGACCCACAGCGCCGTGGGGTCGGGATCCGGGGGCGTCATCGCCTCCGCCTCGGTGGTGCCCTTCTTGACGCGATAGATGAAGCCGTCGTTCGAGTCTTCGGGCGCGGCGTCCTCGGTGCCGCCGCTCGCGAAATAGAGGTAGGCGTCGTCGGCGGCGATCGCCTTCGGGAAGTAGTGCTGGCTCGCCATCGCCGTCGGCGGGATCATCCCGGCATAGAAGCTGGAGAGATGCGAAGTCTGCGTGATGACGCCGGCGGGAGAGGGATCGTGACGCTCCATCGGGGTGAAGTCGTCGGAGCCGGTGGGCGCGGTGAAGCCGTAGGCGTCGAGGGAGGTGTTCTCCCCGAGCTCCGCCTCGAGCTCGACGGTGATCGGCAGCGTGAGCGTGATCGGCTTGGCGAACGTCTGCCCCTCAGGGCCGAGGACATACATGGGCCCCACCGCGCCGTCGCGCGCGGCCTCGACGCGCTCGATGGTGAGCCCCGTCGCCGCGCTGACCGCGCCCGGCGGCACCTCGATCGTGAAGCCGTCCTCCGCGGTGAAGACGCCGCCCTGGGCGTCGACGGAGAACTGCGGGTCTCACCCGGCGCGGCGTCGTCGCCCGCGTCCGTTCCCCCGCACGACGCGCTGCCGAGCGCAGCCGCCGCGCACGCCAACACCACGAATGAGGATCTACCCATCGTCTCGCCTCTCCGCGGGCGGTCGTCGCCGCCCCACCCGCACTGGTTGTCCTGGGCGAGCAGTCGCGCCCCTGCTCGCCCGCGGCTCATGAATCGACGCGACGAGATCGGCGCGACGGAGGCGACCGGCCGTGAGGATGCTCGGAGCGCGTGGGGTGGTGTGGTGCTCGGGTGAGCCTTGCTCGCGGCGCGAAGGGCCGTTATCGGCTGGGGAGCGGCAGGCCGGCGTGCGCCGAGAGGCGGGCCATCGCGAGCTTCGCGGCGACGAGCGCCTCCTCCGGCGTGCGGCCCGTGGCCGAGAGGTGGCCCATCTTGCGGCCGGGGCGGGCGATCCGCTTGCCGTAGAGGTGGAGCCGGACGCCCGGGATCTCCAGCGCGGCCTCGAAGGGCGGCTGCGCGCCGTCGAGCCACGCGTCGCCGAGCAGGTTGACGATCGCGGCGGGGCGGACGATCTCGACCGAGCCGAGCGGCAGATCGCAGACGGCGCGGACCGCCTGCTCGAACTGGCTGGTCGCGCAGGCGACCTCGGAGGCGTGGTAGCTGTTGTGCGGCCGCGGGGCGAGCTCGTTGATGAGGAGGCGGCCGTCCTTGAGGAGGAAGAGCTCGACGACGAGCAGGCCCTCCACCCGCAGGCCGACCGCGAGATCGAGCGCGATCTGCACCGCCTGCCCCGTCACCGAGGCCGAGAGGGGGCCGGGCAGCAGCGACCAGTCGAGGATCTGGTCGCGGTGGTGGTTCAGGGCCGGCGGGTAGACCGCCAGCTTGCCGCTCGGGCTCCGCGCGACGAGCACCGAGAGCTCGGCCTCGAGGTCGAGCGCCTGCTCGACCACGCAGCGCTGGCCGCCCAGCGTTCCGAAGAGCGCCTCCGCCTCGCGCTCGAGGTCGTCGCCGCCGCCCGTGGAGGTGCCCCCCGAGAGCCGCAGCTGCCCCCTGCCGTCGTACCCGCCGACGCACGACTTCACGAAGCACGCCCCGCCCATGGCGCGCGTCGCCGCGAGGAGCTCCGCGCTTGTCGCGACCTCGCGGAAGGGGCCCACCGGGAAGCCGTTGCTCGACAGCCAGCTCTTCTGGACGCCGCGGTCCTGCACCATGCCGAGCACCTCGGCCGACGGGCGCACCGGCGCGAGCCGCGCGGCGGCCGAGAGCCCGGCCGTGGCGATCTTCTCGATCTCGAGCGTCACCACGTCGCACTGCGACGCGAGCTCGGCCGCCTGCGCGGCGTCGTCGAACGAGGCGACGATGCAGCGATCGAGCACCGACCGGGCCGGGCAGTCCGGATCCGGGTCGAGGGCGTGGACCTTGTATCCGAGCGTGCGGGCGGCGAGCGCCGTCATGCGGCCGAGCTGACCGCCGCCGAGGATACCGAGCGTAGAGCCGGGAGCGATGGGCATTTCTGAGACCTGTGAAACTGAGAGATGCTGGGTGAGGCTAGACGATGACCGAGTCGCGGAGCACCGACGCCTCCTGGGCGCTGCGGAACGCGGCGAGGCGCTCGCGGAGCTCGGGGTGCTTGCCCGACAGGATCGCCGCCGCGAACAGGGCGGCGTTGGCGGCGCCGGGCTTGCCGATCGCCATCGTGGCGACCGGGACGCCCTTGGGCATCTGGACGATCGAGAGCAGCGCGTCCATGCCGTTCAGCGCCGTGGCGGGGATGGGCACGCCGATGACCGGGAGCACGGTCTTCGCGGCGACCATCCCGGGCAGGTGGGCGGCGCCGCCCGCGGCGGCGATGATCACCTCGAGCCCGCGGTCCGCGGCCGTGCTCGCGTACTCGAACATCCGGTCCGGCGTCCGGTGCGCCGAGACGACGCGCACCTCGTGCGGGATGCCGAGCTGCGTGAGCAGCTCGCTCGTCACGGCGAGGTGCTCGTAGTCGCTCTTGCCCCCCATGATCACGCCGACCCACGGCTTCTCGGTCGAGCTCGCTCCCATCTCCGTCCTGGCCCGGCCCTCGCCGGCTCCTCCTCGCTCCATCGTGCTCATCGTTCCGCTCATCACCAATCCATCATCCATCGACCGAGGCGCCGCGCCCCGGTCAGCGCGTGAGCTGCTCTAGCAGGCTCAGGCTCTCGCGCTCCTCCTCGCCGATCTCGCCGTCGGACGAGATCATCTCGCGCGCGGCCGCCAGGAAGAGCTGCCGGTGCGCGCGGGGGATCTTCATCGGATCCAGGTCGTCGGCCGCGGGCGGCACCTCGAGCCAGCTGCGCACCTGCTTGGCCTCCTCCTCGTCGAGCTGGAGCCGCAGGATCATCTTGCGCACGAACGCGCGCTCCTGCTCGCGCACCTGAAGGTCGGCCCAGGCGAACGAGCAGATGAACCGCATCAGCTGGAGGCGTTCTTGGCGAGAGAGCTTGTCGAGCATGGGCGGAGACTCTAGCCCGGATCAGCCGGCGCTTTGTGTGGAATCGGCACGCCGCCCGCCGTAAGGGGATTCCCGGACCTCGCCGTTCGACGTTCGACGTTCGACGTTCGCGCTCCCGCCTCGCGCTCGCGCTCACGCGCCCCGGTCCCTGCCCGCTTCCGCTTCTTCCCGCTTCTTCCCGCTTCTTCCCGCTCCTTCCGCGGTTCCGTGCTGCCCCCCCGCGGCGCCTCAGCGGTACGGGCGAGCGACGCGCCGGCCGCGCAGGAGCGCCGACAGGTGCAGCTGCGCGCCGAGCAGATCGCGCAGGGTCGCGGGGTCCTCGAGCGGCGCCGGCACCGTGATCACGATGGCGTGCGGCGCGATCCGCAGCGCGTGCGTGCGGGCCCGCAGGCGCTTCAACGCCTCGCGCGCGCCGGGCGAGGCCGCGCGCAGCTGCTCGGGATCGTCGGGGTCGAGCGCCGCGTCGAGGGGCGGATCGAGCACCAGCGTGACCTCGGAGCGCTCGGGGTAAGGGCCCCGCTCGAAGCACGTGTCGATGTGGAACGTGGCCCCGTCGAGCTGCGCGTCGCGGATGCGCATGCGGCCGACCTCGAAGCGGCCATGGACCTCGGCCGCGAACCGCTCCCACGCCGGGCGCATGCCGGCCATCGGCGTGGGCGGCGGGATCCGCGCGGACGCCGCGGTGATCTCGGCCGCCAGCGCGGCGAGGTGCTCCAGGAACGCGCCGAGCCACGGCTGGTCGTGGCCCGGCGTGCGGGACCGGACCGACACGTGCTCGTCGTCGAGCCGGACGTCGTCGAAGGCGAGCAGCGCCCTGCGCAGCGGCCCCGCGACGACGGCGCGGACCTGGCCGGGGTCGCGCCCGCGCACGCGGTAGCGGCGGCCGAAGCCCTCGTCGTCCTCGGAGGCGAGCGCGAGCAGGAAGCGCTTCACGCCGACCTCCAGATCGAGCCCCCACGACGGCCAGCGCAGCTCGCCCACGAGCGCGCCGCTCGACGACGAGCCCGCGTCGATCCACACCGACGCCGCGCAGCCGGAGAGCGCGCCCGAGAGGCGCAGCTCCAGCGGATCGAGCGACAGGCCGTGGCGCGCGCCGACCGCGCCCCAGACCGCGCGCCACCGCCCCGAGCCGATCTGCCGGCGGATCGCGCCGAGGCCGGGCGGCCGGTCGAAGACGCCGAGCACGAGCGGCGTCGTGTGGACGACGCCGTCCGCTCGCGCGAGCTCGACGCGCACCTCGAGCCCCCAGACGAGGGCGACCCAGCCGGCGTCGAACGAGGGCGCGACGGAGCGGGGGATCCGGAACCGGAAGGGCAGCTCCCGCCCCTCGTCGCGGCTGTCCGCGCGGCGGAAGGCGGTGAAGCGGTGCGCCTCGGTCGCGCGGTTCGACGCGGCGGGGCCGCCGCTGAGGAGGCGCTCGACGCCGACCAGCGAGATTTCCATCCCGCGCACGCCGCGGCCCTGCACGTTGCCGAGCGCCACCGCCCCCGAGATCTCGTCGCCCGGCGCGAAGACCTGATCGTCGAGCGAGACCTCGATGAAGGGGCTGTCGCCGCGCGCGGTGGTGCCCGCGGCCGGCGATCGGGGCGGGCGCGTGACCGGGCGCGGCGTGACGAGCACCTCGTACGACTCCTGGACGTCGAGCCACCACGGGATCGCGATGGAGAGCGTGATGCCGTAGCGGATCTCGGCGCGCGTGCCGAGGTACGAGCAGGGCGCGTCGGCCGGGAGCGGGAAGCTCGCGCGGTAGCGCTGCTCGCCCTCGGGGAGCGTCGTCTCCCCCGCGAGGCGGGCGACGAGCGAGAGGAAGTGGGGCGGCACGAGGACGCGCTCCTCGACGCGGGCGATCTGCATGCCCTCCAGGTGGAGCTCGATGGAGTCGACCGGCGTCCTCGCGCGGCTGCGCAGCACGAGCTCGACGAGGACGACGTCGCCCGGGTGGACGGTCCTGGACATCCGGAGCTCGACGTCGGGTCGGCTGCGCATGGCGAACGGCTCAGCGCGGCGGGCGCGGGCTCACTTCACGAGCGGCGCCGGGACGGCGAGGCGGAGCGGCCCTCGGGGAGCGCCGCGCTCGAAGACCTCCCCGCGGCGATCGGCGACCCCGAGGCGCAGGAGGCCGTCGGCGCGCACGAGCGCGAAGGGGGCGCGCGGGACCGGCGCGTCGCGGGACGAGCCGCCCCGGCCCGCGTCGAACGGGACGACGAAGACCGCGACGTCCTCGGCGCCGGCCGGCGGCGCGCCGGGCGAGGCGGCGCTGGCGCAGCGCCCCGCGACCGACGCGTTCCGGTCCTCGCCGGCGCAGCGGGCGAGCGCCCGGCGGTCGGCGTCGGCGCCGCCCTGCGCGAGGTGGTCGGCGGCGGCGAGGCGGACGGCCTCGGCGGGGTCGCGCGCGAGCAGGTCGCGGGCCGCGGCGCCGTCGCAGCGCGCCCGGGCGACGGTGAGGCCGGCGAGGGCGTTGGCGCGGACGTAGGGGCGCGCGTCGGCGAGCGCGCCGCAGAGCGCCGCGGCCGCGCGTGCGGGCTGGCCGGCGCGGCCCGCGGCGCGCCCGATCGCGCCCGCCGCGTTGCCCGCCACGGCGGCGTCGGGGTCCTTGAGGAGCGGCTGGAGCAGCGGCAGCGCGTCCGGGTCGCCCACGGCGCCGAGCGACCAGACCGCGTTGGCGCGGACGCCCGGATCCGGGTCGCCCGCGAGCTTGCGGAGCGCGGCGGCGGCCTCCGGGTGCCCGGCGAGCGCCTCGGCGATCTTGCGGCGGTCGTCGATGGGCGCCGCCGAGACCATCCGCGCGAGCGCGGCGCCCGCGGCCTGCCCGGGCATGCGGCCGAGCCCCTCCAGGAGCGCGTCGCGCGCGGCGTCCGGCGCGCTCGCGATGGCGGCCGCGACGTCGCGGGCGAGGCCCGCGCTGCCGCCGTCCTTCGCGTCCTTCGCGTCCTTGCCGTCGTCCGGGACGCGCGACAGCGCGCCGGAGAGGGCGATGCCGAGCGCGCCGCGGTCCTGCTCGGCGGCGACGGTGAGGCGCTGGAGCAGCGCGCGCGCGCTCCCCGGGCCGGCGACGCGGGAGAGCGCGATCGACGCGCGGAGGCGCACGTCGGCCGACTCGTCGTCGAGCGCCTCGAGCAGCGCGGCGTCCACGGCGGCGCCGAGCTCGCCGGCGGCGCGCGCCGCGCCGAGCGCCTCGATCACGGCGAGGCGGAGCGGCGCGGAGCGGGCCTTCGCGAGGGGCAGCAGCACCTCCTGGGCGCGCGGCGAGCCGGTGCGGCCGAGGAGCTGGACGAGGGCGAGCTTCTCGTCGGACGGGGTGGCCGGGTCGACAAGCAGGGCGCGCGCGGGGTCGACCGCGCGCCCGTCGGGCCGCGCGGGATCGAGCAGCGCGGTCGCGGCGCGGATCGCCTCGCGGCGGACCGAGGGATCGGCGTCGCCGAGCAGCTCGAGCACGCTGGGCAGCGCCGCGGGGTCGCCGAGCGCGCCGAGGGCGCGGAGCCCGTGCCGGAGCGGGACGACGCCGCGCTGCATCGCCCGGACGATGGCGGGCAGCCCTTCCCTGGCCTTGAGCTCGCCGAGCACGAGGGCGGCGCCCGCCGCGGTGTTGGCCGACGGCGCGGCCGCGAGCGCGCCGACGAGCGCGGGGACGGCGGTGCCCTTGCGAGCGTTCGCGCCGCCGGCGGGCGGGGGCGCAGGAGCGGGCGCCGCGGGCGTCGTGCGGGCGCAGCCGCCGCAGCGGGGGTCGCCGCCGCAGCGGGCGCAGCCGCCGACGACGGCCTCCCGGCGGTGACGAGCGCGTCGCGGACCGCGGACCGCGGCGCCGCGGGGTCGTCCTTGGCGAGCGCCGCGAGCAGCACCTTCACCGCCGCGTCCGAGCCGATGCGGCCGAGCGCCCGGAGCGCCGCCTCGCGCACGTCGTTGCTCGAGGTGCCGCTGTCGGTCGGGCGCGCTCCGAGGAACGCGCCCGTGGGCAGCGGCGACGCCGCGACGAGATCGGCGATCGCGGACGTCGCCTCGTCCGAGCGCAGCCGGCCGAGGGCGGTCACGGCCTCGACGCGGACGTCCTGGGACGCGTCCTGGAGCGCGAGGATGAGCGCGCTGACCGCGCGCGCGTCCCCGAGCTCTCCGAGCGCCCGCGCCGTGGCCCGGCGGACCTCCGGGACCGAGTCCTGCACCTTGCCGATGAGCGGCACGACGGCGCGCGCGTCGCCGATCCGGCCGAGCGCGCGCGCGACCTCCGCGCGCACCTCCGGCGCGGAGTCGTCGAGGTGGCCGAGCAGCGGCGAGACGGCGTCCGGGAGCCCCGCCGCGCCCATGGCGGCGGCGGCGGCGAGGCGGACGTGCGGGTCGGGATCGCCGAGCACCCGGCCGAGGGCGACGACGGAGCGGTCGGTGGGCGCGGCGCGGATCACGTCGCAGGCCGCGAGCCGCAGGCGCGCGTCGCCCTCGCCGAGCCACTCGATCACGAGGTCTCCGGCGCGCGGCATCCGGAAGCGCACGGCGGCCCCGGCGAGGTGCAGCCGCACCTCGACGTCCGGATCGCTCATGCCCTTCTGGATGAGCGCGATCGCCGTCTCCGGGGCGAGCTCGCCGACGCGGGTCGCGGCGAGGCGCCGCTCCGAGACGTCGCCCGACGTGAGCGCGCGCGCGATCTGCTCCGGCACGTTGGGCCAGAGGAACGCGGCGGCGTCCCCGGGCGGCGCGAGCGCCGCGGCCGAGGCGGCGACGACGAGCAGGACCTGCGGGAGCCGGCGCAGCGGCGAGACGGTACGGCGCACGACCCGAGCGTAGTACAGCGGGCGCGGCCGCGTCATGGCCGTTCCAGGCGGCCCGGACGCCTCGGGCGGGGGCGCCGGGCGGACAGGACCGGCGGAGCGCCGGCGCGAGGGCGCCGCCGCGCATCGAGCCGCGCCGGCGTCCGGGCGCTCCCGCAACCGTCCTCGGCGTGCAACAGTCGAGCGAGGTGCCCGACATGACTCCCTTTTCCGTTCTCGACCTGTCACCAATCGTCCAGGGCGGAGACGCCTCCCAGGCCTTCCGCAACACGCTCGACCTCGCCCGCCACGCCGAGCGGCTCGGCTACCGTCGCTTCTGGCTGGCCGAGCACCACAACATGGGCGGCGTGGCCAGCGCCGCGACCGCGGTCGTGATCGCGCACGTGGCCGGCGGCACCTCGACCATCCGCGTCGGCGCGGGCGGGATCATGTTGCCGAACCACGCGCCGCTGATCATCGCCGAGCAGTTCGGCACGCTGGCGTCGCTCTTTCCGGGGCGCATCGACCTGGGCCTCGGGCGGGCTCCCGGCACCGACCCGGTCACCGCCCGCGCGCTGAGGCGCAACCTCGCCGGCGACGTCGACAGCTTCCCCCAGGACGTCCTGGAGCTGATGGGCTACTTCCGCCCGGCGGAGCCTGGCCAGCTGGTGCAGGCCGTGCCCGGCGCCGGCCTGGACGTGCCGATCTGGATCCTGGGCTCCAGCCTGTTCGGCGCCCAGCTCGCCGCGGCGCTGGGGCTCCCGTACGCCTTCGCCTCGCACTTCGCGCCGGGCCACATGGCGCAGGCGATCGCGCTGTACCGCCGGGAGTTCCGCCCCTCGACGCAGCTCGCGCAGCCCCACGTCATGCTGGGGATCAACGTGTTCGCCGCCGACACCGACGAGGAGGCTCGCCGGCTTTCGACCTCCCTTCAGCAGGCGTTCGTCAACCTGCGCCGCGGCCGGCCGGGGCCCCTGCCGCCGCCGGTCGACGGCTTCGAGCGCGAGCTGAGCCCGGTGGAGCGCGCCGGCCTCGATCAGGCGCTGTCCTGCACGGTCGTTGGCTCGCCCGAGGCCGTGCGGCGGGGGCTCGACGCGTTCATCGCCCGGACCCGCGCCGACGAGCTCATGGTGAGCTCGGCGATCTTCGATCATGCCGCGCGCGTGCGCTCGCTCGAGATCACGGCCGAGGCGCGCGACGAGCTCGCCCGGGCCGGGTGAAGCGCCTCGCCGGCGGCGCGGGCGCGCGCCGGGCTCGGCGCCTCACCCCGGGTCGATCCGGTAGATGCGCCCCGTGTTGAACATCACCACATAGATCTCCCCGGCGGCGTCCTCCCCGAACGACGCCGGGAGCCCGTTCGGGCTCAGCGCGGAGGTGAGCTCGACGCGATCGGTCGCGGCCTTGCCGTCCCACACGAAGGAGAAGAAGCGGCCTGTCACGTAATCGCCATACACGTACCGGCCGCGCAGACACGGGATCTTCGCCCCGCGATAAACATAGCCGCCGACGATCGAGCCCGCCTCGCTGCGGGGGTGCTCCACCGCGGGCGGGAGCCCGCGCGGCTTGCACGTCGCGCCCGGAGGATAGCAATGGGCGCCCTCCATCGCCTCCCAGCCGTAATCGTTCCTGCCCTGGCCAGGGCGCTCCACCAGGATCTCCTCCCAGCTCTTCTGGCCCACGTCGCCGATGTACAGATCCCCCGTGAGCCGGTCGAAGCTGAACCGCCACGGGTTGCGGAGCCCGTAATCCCAGATCATCGGATCGCCGCTGGTCATGTTGCCCGCCGGCGCCTTGGTCGGCTGATCGACGTCGATGCGGAGGATCTTGCCGAGCTTCGAGGTGAGATCGGCCGCCGGGCTCGGCGATCGCGCGGAGTCGCCGATCGCGGCGTACAGGTAACCGTCCTTGCCGAAGGCGAGCATGCCGCCGACATGGTTCCAGGCGCCGTGCTTCACGTCGACGAGCGACCGGACCGGCTCGGGATGGGCGGTGTCGGCGCCCTGCGCCGCGCGCTTCCACTCCTCGATCACCACGTTGCCGCGCGGGGCGGACGAATAGTGGAGCCAGAAGCGCCCGTTCTTCGCGTAATCCGGGTGGAAGGCGAGCCCGAGCAGGCCCCCCTCCGCGTTGGGCGCCGGAAAGAACACGCGCGATCGCACGTCGAGGAAGGGCGCCGGCTGGACCGCGCCGTCCTTGACGAGCCGGAGGGTCCCCGCCTTCTCGAGCACCACGAGGCGCGCCGGATCGCCGGGCGGCGCGGCGACGTACGTCGGCTGATCGAGCCCGCTCGCGACGAGCGTGAGCTTCAGCGGCGGGACGCCGGCGCACTTCGCCGGCCGGGCGAGCTCCGCCGCGTTCGCCGGCGGCGGCGCGGGCGCGCCCTGCGCCGCGGGCGCGGCTTGCGCGGCGGCCGCGCGGCCGCCGCGCCCGCCTGGGCCGGCGGCGGGGACGCGTTCCCTGCCGCGGCCGGACCGGCGGCGACGACCTCGCGCGGCTCTTCGGGCGGCCCCGCGACCTGCACGCGCCGGTCGCAGGCGGCTACACTGCCCGCGAGCAGGAGGCACCAGGCGGTCCGATGGCACGCTCTCGTCAGCCAGGCAGCGCGCCCCGCGCGCCGGTGGATCGGTCTCTCGGGCAAGCGGACACCTCCGCCTCCACCTTCATCATGAGCGGCCACCTCTGGCAAGCCGTGCTCGCATCGCTGCTGCTGGCGAGCTGCGGCGGCTGCGGCGCGCAGGAGACGCCCCGGGCCGATCGCCTCCCCGCGTCGGCCCCGCCCGCGCCGGCCCCGCCCGCCCCGGTCGGCCCGCACGCCGGAGCGGCCGCGCGCGGCGCCGGAGCGGACGAGCGCCCCGCCGAGCGCGCGCCCGCGGCGCCCCGGGAGCCGCCTTGCAAGGACGGCGACACGGATCCTCACGATCTCCGCTGTACCGGCCTGTACAGCGACTTCGGCGCGCGCTCGCTGGCGGCGGGCGTCCGCGAGTTCAAGCCGGCCTTCGAGCTGTGGAGCGACGGCGCCGAGAAGACGCGATGGATCTACCTCCCTCCGGGCTCGACCATCGATGTCTCCAGGATGAACGACTGGATCTTCCCCGTCGGCGCCAAGCTGTGGAAGGAGTTCCGGACGCCCGCGCCCGCCGGGGGCCGCCGGCTCGAGACGAGGCTCCTCTGGAAGACCGCGGAGGATCGCTGGACGCGCGCCACCTACGTCTGGTCCGAGGACGGCGAGAGCGCGCTGCAGGTCAAGGCCGGCGTCCCCCACGTGCCCGGCGCGGACGGCTATGCGATCCCGGCGCAGGTCGACTGCATCCGCTGCCATGCGGGCAAGACCGATAACCCGCTCGGCTTCGAGGCCGTCCAGCTCGCCGCGCGGGGCGCCGGCGGCCTGACGTACCCCGAGCTGGTCCAGCGCGGCCTGCTCTCGACGAGCGCCGGCGGCCCGCTGCCCAGCGCGGGCGCGCTCGAGGTGCCCGGGACCGAGACGGAGCGGCGCGCCCTCGGTCTGCTCCACGCGAACTGCGGCGTCTCGTGCCACCATCCGCTCGGCGTCGCGACGCACTTCGAGCTGCGCCTCGACATCGACGCTGCCGGCCGGGTGGGCGACGTGCGCGGCACGCGCGCCTACCAGACGGCGATCAACCAGCCAGCGAAGCTGCGCCCGCCCGGCGCGCCGCCGGGAGCGCGCTATTACCGGCTGAGGCCCCGCGATCCGGATCGCAGCACCCTGCTGCGCGCCATGGCCCGGCGCGACGCGCCCGGCGCGCCGCCCGAGCAGATGCCGCCGCTCGCGACCCGCCGCGTCGACGAGGGCGCCGTCGCCGCGGTCCGCGCCTGGATCGAGGCGATGACCCCCGCCGCCGGCTACCCGCCGGCCGCGCCCTGACCGCCGCGCGCTGGAGGCGTGGACGCCGGCCTCGGGTGGCTGCCCGCAGCCGGAAGGCCTATCCTCCGGCCATGCCGCCCGCTGCGCTGAAGAAGGCGCCCGCCACGGTCGCCGACCTCCTCGCCATCCCGGAGCCGGAGCGGTTCCACGAGATCGTCGGTGGCGACCTCGTGCGCAAGGCCCTGCCGAGCCCGCGCCACGGCAGCTCCCAGGCGCGCCTCACCATCCGGCTCGGCGGCCCGTACGATCGTCGCCCCGGTGGGCCGTGGCCCGGCGGGTGGCGCTTCCTGACCGAGACCGAGGTCCAGTTCGAAAACAGCGAGATCTACCGCCCGGATATCGCCGGCTGGCGCAGGGAGCGGCTGCCCGAGCTCCCCAGGGAGAGCCCCATCTCGGTGCGACCGGACTGGGTCTGCGAGATCCTCTCGCCCTCCAACGAGCGCAACGACGTCGTGAAAAAGATGCGCACTTACAAGCGCTCGGGCGTACCTCATTCTTGGCTCATCGATCCGATCGCCGAGACGCTCATCGTGTATCGCTGGACGGAGGACGGCTATCTCCTGGTCCTCGACGCCCAGGGAGAGGAGCGCGTCCACGCCGAGCCCTTCGAGGCCGTCGCGTTCTCGGTGCACGGCCTGCTCGACGGCGACGACGACGGCTGACGAGCACGGGCGAGCGTCCGGCCCGACCGCGCCGGGGCCCCCGCGCTCGCCGTCTCCAGCCGCCTCCGGCCGCCCGGCCGCCGCCGTCCGAGGCGCTGGCCCGCAGGGCGCGCCGGAGATCGGTGAAGGGAGCGCGCCGGAAACGCCCTCGCGCGCGCGCCAGGCCGTGGTGATCGCGGCCGCCGGGCTTCATGCTCCCGGCGGTCGCAGCGCCGCGCGGCCCCGGGAGGCGCCGGCGCGCCGCGCGCACGGCACCGGCGGACGCCCCGCCTCTGCCCGAGGAGCGCCCGCGACAACGACCGGGGGGAACACGTCACGTGAAGCAGCCGAAAGAGATCAAGAAGGCAGAGGGCAAGCTCGCGGTCCTGCTGCCGGGGCTGGGCGCCGTCGCCACGACGACCATCGCGGGCACCCTGCTCGCGCGGCGCGGGCTCGCCCCGCCGATCGGGTCGCTCACGCAGCTGGGCACGATCCGGCTCGGCCGGCGCACCGACCACCGCGCGCCGAGGATCAAGGATTTCCTGCCGCTCGCGGCGCTCGATCAGCTGACGTTCGGCGGGTGGGACATCTTCCCCGACAACGCCTACGAGTCGGCGCGGCACGCGGACGTGCTCGAGCGCCGCCACCTCGACGCCGTCCGCGACGAGCTCGAGCGGATCCGGCCGATGCCCGCGGTGTTCTACCCGGAGTACGTGCGGCGGCTCCACGGCACCCACGTGAAGAAGGGCGCGAGCAAGGCCGAGATGGTGGAGCAGGTCCGGGCAGATCTCCGCGCCTCCCTGCGCGACAGCGGCGCCGCGCGCGCCGTGGCCGTCTGGTGCGGCTCGACCGAGGTGTACATCGCGCCCGCGGAGGTCCACCAGTCGATCGCGCGCTTCGAGTCGGGGCTCGCCGAGGACCACCCGGCCATCTCGAGCTCCCAGATCTACGCCTGGGCCTGCCTGAAGGAGCGCATCCCGTTCGCGAACGGCGCCCCGAACCTCACCGTCGACTTCCCCGCCGCGTGGGAGCTCGCGCGCAAGCAGGAGGTCCCGATCGCCGGCAAGGACTTCAAGACCGGCCAGACGCTGATGAAGACCGTGATCGCCCCGGGGCTCAAGGCGCGGATGCTCGGCGTCGCGGGGTGGTTCTCGACGAACATCCTCGGCAACCGCGACGGCGAGGTGCTCGACGACCCGGAGTCGTTCCGGTCGAAGGAGGTCTCGAAGCTCGGGGTGCTCGAGCACATCCTGAAGCCGGACGTCCATGGCGAGCTCTACGGCAAGCTCTTTCACAAGGTGCGGATCGAGTACTACCCCCCTCGCGGCGACGCCAAGGAGGGCTGGGACAACATCGATCTCGTCGGCTGGCTCGGCTACCCGATGCAGATGAAGATCAACTTCCTCTGCCGCGACTCGATCCTCGCCGCGCCGCTCGTGCTCGACCTCGCGCTGCTGCTGGATCTCGCGCAGCGCGCCGGGCTGAGCGGCACGCAGGAGTGGCTGAGCTTCTACTGGAAGAGCCCGATGACCGCGCCGGCCCTGTACCCGGAGCACGACCTCTTCATCCAGTCGATGAAGCTCAAGAACACGATGCGCTGGCTCATGGGGGAGGACCTCATCACCCACCTCGGCAACGAGTATTACGACTGAGCCGGATCGCGCAGCCTGGCGACAGGCCTCGACGAGCGGGGGAGCGCGCAGGAGGCCGCGCGCTCCCCCGCCCTCCGCGCCGGATCAGTGGCTCCAGCTCGTGCCTTCCGCGATCTTCTGGCCGGCCGGGCCGAACGTCGTCTGGAGCACCGACTTGCCCTTGATGCGGACCTTGGTGACCGTCTTCGGGATGGACCAGCTCACGACGTCATCGCAGCTCGGCTGGATGAAGCCGCCGCCCGGGTAGTACACGCCGGTCTTGCTCTTCGTCGCGCCGATCTGCACCCAGCAGCCCTCGACCTCGTCGAAGCCGTAGAGCGTCGCGGTCGTCGTCGTGTGCTCGCAGACGCTCTTCGACTTGGGGGCGTTGACGCTGTACGCCATCGCCGTCTGGGTCGACGCGAACGCGTTCTTCACGTTCGTGACCTCGACGACGTAGTTGCCCTTGCTGCTGTAGTAGGTGTTGTCCGGCGACTCGCGGAGGGTGAAGCTGCCGACGTCGCTCGAGTTCGACTGGGCCGCGGTCTGGTCGGCCGCCGGCGGGGAGATGCACAGCGCCTGCGAGGTCTCTTCGACCTCCTCCGGTCCGGACAGCTCCGCGTCGAGGTCGGTCGCGTCGGCGACGCAGCCCACGAGCGCGAACGAGGACACGAGGGACGAGGCGAGGAGGATCATTGCACGCTTCATGATTGAGCTCTCTTTCGGGTATTTAGTTGAACGACACGTGATCTGACGCGCGGGCGGTCCGCCGCGGGAGCGACGGCGTCGAATCCATCCGTCGCCCGGGTCGCCCTGCTCACCGCTCGGACCGCGCCGAGCGTCACGCAACGCCTTTAAACAGGAAGCGTGCCACTCCCCGATCCCGGCGCGCGGCCGCGCGCACGCCGGCATTTTCGCGCCTTCGCGCGCTCCGCGGCGCAGGCGGTCCGCGCCCGCGCCCGCGCGCTGGGGGCGCGCCCCCTCAGCCTGGAGGCGCCGCCCTCCAGGGGGGAGTCGTCAGGGGGGATCGGAGCGCGCCGGAGCGCGGGTCGGTGTGGGATTGTGGCGGGCGGAGGCGGCGGCGCTCAGGGCGCGAACGACACGTCGAGCGTGTACGGCCCGGCGTCGGCCTGGGACCAGAAGCCGTCGACGACGATGAACAGCGGGGCGCCGCCGGTCACCTCGAGCGCGAGCGTCTCGATCGCGGGCGCGTCGCCGACGCCTGCCTGCGCGGCGTCCTCGCACGCGAGCTCGGCGCTCGCCCACGGGCAGCTCGACCTCACGGACAGGGTCAGATCGGTGGCGGACGACAGCGCGAGCGTGAGCTTGCCGTCCGCCGGGGGCGTGAACCGGTACACGTCCTCGCGCGTGTCGGGCATGGAGCAGCTGCCCCGCAGGGCGATCGTGCCGGTCCGCGTGTCGCCGGTGTTCACCCCGAGGACGGCCTCCCGCGCGCCCTCGCAGACCGAGGAGCAGTCTTCGGCGCAGGCGCCGAAGGCGTCGGGGTCGTCGCACTGCTCGGGCCGCGAGACGGCGCCGTCGCCGCAGATCGCCGGGGCGAACGTGGAGCGCAGGGTGTACGGGCCCTCCTCGCCCGGCGCATGGGCGTCGACGACGACGGTCACCGGCTCGCCGGCGCTCAGGACGACCTCGATCGGCTCGGCGCCCCCGCCGGCGGCGAGCTGGGCGCACGCGAGCTCGGTGGTCCTGTCGTCGCACGCGCCGCGCACGTAGAGCCCGTGGTCGGTGTCCGACTCGATCGCGACCGAGAGCGTGCCGGACTGTTCCTCGGGCGGGACGAACAGGTACACGTCCTCGCGGCCGGCGCCCGTGCAGCCGGCCGCGAACACGTTCGTGCCGAGCGAGGTGTCGCCCGCGACCTCCGGCGGCAGGGGCGGCGTGGCCGCGCAGGTCGCTGCGATCGCGGCGCAGGGTCCCTCGCAATCGTCGTCGTCGCAATCGAAGGCCGCGTCGAAGTCGTCGTCCGCGCGGTCGTCGCAGATCGCCTCGTAGATCCTGCAAAGGCCGGTGGACACGTTGCACCTGCCGCGCGTCGGGCACTGCGCGTCCTCGGTGCACGCCGGCCGGCAGCTCAGCGCCCCGTCGGCGGCGGGGACGCAGGCATAGCCGGGACGGCAGTCGCTCGAGGTGGCGCACGCTGCATAGCAGAGGTGCCCGTTGCTGCCGGTTTCGATGCAGACGCCGTGGCCGGCGCAGGTGCCGCCGGTGTGCTCGCACGAGCTGATGCAGTAACCGGAGGGCCATCCGTTGAGGTCCTCGCGATTGCAGAAGCTCCCTGCGCACATCGCGTCGTCCGTGCAGGCGGCGCCGTCGGGCAGGTTGCGACTTTCGCCGGAGCCGCCCGCGCCAGCGTCGCCGCCCGCGCCCCCGATACCGCCGCCCGAGCCGCCCGCGCCGCCGATGCCGCCGTGCACATCGCATCTTGCGTTCTCGCGAGAGCGGGCGATGCGCGAGGACGATCGGCCTGTGCTCGATGGATCGTTTCCGTACGCCCGCGTCCTTCGCGGGGGGACCAACCGAGGTGGGAGGCAGATCATGAGTGAGACCCAGAGCATCACGGAGCCGAAGGTCGAGAACAGCGTGAACGGGAGCGCCGCGCCCGCGCATCAGGCCGACGCGAGCGCCGCAGCGCCGGCGACCAAGGCGCCTTTCATCGAGACGCTGCGCGAGCGGGGCACGTCCTGGGCAGGGGTGGCGATCGGGTATGGGCGGATCGCGCTCGAGCAGGCCGCGCGCGTCCTGGATCGGACGGCGGGGAGGCTCGGCGAGCTCCAAGAGAAGCTCAAGAAGGGTGACGTGGCCGCGGCCGAGGGCGCCCGCTGAACCGCCGCCGCGCCAGCGCGCCGCCGAGGAGCGTTCATCAGGGCGCTTCCGGCGGCGCGGAGCCGCCCGCCCCGCCGATGCCGCCGCCGGAGCCACCGGTACCGCCACCCGAGCCACCGATCCCGCCCGTGCCGCCACCGCTGCCTGCGCCGCCACTGCCGCCGGAGCCGCCGATCCCGCCCGCGCCAGCGTCGCCGCCGGAGCCGCCACCGCCGCCCGAACCGCTCAGCCCGCCATCGCCGCCCGAGCCCCCGAGGCCTCCGGCACCACCGACGCCGCCCTCGCCGCCCCGGCCTCCGTCCCCCGTCGCGCCCGCGCCGCCCTCGCCGCCCGTTCCTGTGCTCGGACGCGGGGTGCCGTCATCGTCCCCGCACGCCGCGGCGCTGGCCGTCAGCCCCAGCATGAGGAGGCAGGTCGTCCATCGTAGTCTCATTCTATCGCTCCAGGGAAAGGGGGACTCGCACGTCGATGACGCGGCGTGACATGTCACCCGCGCGGCGCCATCTTCGGTGCAACCGCCTTTCGTGGGAAGCCCCCACATGCGCCGGTTCCCGGCTCCCTGATGCTGTCGAGACGCCGTCACGCTCCCGCCGGAGCGCGCCCCCACCGCTCCTTCGCGGGAGCCCGTCTTCCCGTGTGCCGTGCAGGCATGCGCGCGTCGACGGGTCGACGCGACCTCCTGCGCGTCGACGGGTCGACGCGACCTCCTCTTCGCGCCCGCCGCCTCGACGCGGCCACGGACGCGTCGCGGCGGCGGGCGCGCCGGGTCGCCCGCCGGCGGTGGGGTCACTGCCAGCGCAGGTGCACGTCGATGACCGCGCCCGTCCGGGCCGCGGCGCCGTCCGAGAACGTGAACGCGGCGCGCTCGATCTCGCAGTTGCCGCGCCCGTCGCAGCGCCGGTCGCGCCCGTACGACAGCTCGATCGCGACGAGCCCGCGCGACGCGAGCGGCTCGAGCTCTCCGGCGCTCGAGGCGCGGTTCGCGTCGCGGTCGCTCCACAGCACGAGCCGCGACCACGCCTCGTCCCGCGCCGTGATGCGGCCGTCTCCGTCGGAGTCGAGCTCGCGGAGCGCGGTGAACCCGTTGTCCGCGCGGGCCCCGCTCGCGAGCACCGTCGCCGAGCCGAACAGCTCCGCACCGCCGTCGATCGCCCCATTGCCGTCCCGATCGAGCGCGAGCCACGGCGTCGCCGCGGTGGGCCAGTCGGTGGCGATCGTGGCCCCGAGCCCGCTCAGATCGAACGCGCCGCTCATCGCGGTCAGGTACTCGACCGGACGCTGATCGAACGAGAGCACGAGCGGCGTGCTGACGCTGCTCGACTGACACCCGGTCCAGGTCGGCACCCCCTCCACGTCCTCGCACAGCTCGTAGCCGCCCATCCCGTGGTTGGTGCAATTCCGGGACTCGCCGATCGTGCACGCCGCCTCGGCCTCCTCGCCTCCGGGCGTGTTCCCGCCGCCCCCTCCGTTTCCATTCCCGTCCTCGGGGCTCGCCTCCTCCGCGCCCTCGAGCGCGCTGTCGTCGCTCCCCTCGCCCTCCGCGGTGATCACCTCTCCGACGCACCCGGCGCCGAACGGCACCGCCGCGAGGAGCAGCGAGAAGGAGAGCGTTCCCATCAAACCCAAGCGAGTCCGTGAAAGGGTCGTGTTCATGGCACAGCTCTCCAGCAAGCCATGCGCCAGCCCCTCTCCGCCCGGATAAACCATTGATTTTGCATGCATCGAGGGAGCGAAGAGCGCCCCTGTCTCCACGCGTTTGCCAGCGTGTGCCGTGCCTGACAGGCAATTGTGCCAGATTGGTCGCGCGTCGATCTGCGCCGCTCGTGCGGGGGACGGGCACCCGGTGCGGGACCCGGCAGCGGCGCGCGGGGCGGATGGAACCCCAGGCGGGCGGCGCTCCCCGGCGCTACCCCCGCGGCGGCGCGTAGAAGTCGACGATCCGGATCGGCTCGGTGAGCCGCACGCGGACGCGCGAGCGATCCCCGCGGACGTCGCCGCCGATCTGGAAGCTCGTCGCCGGATCCATCTCGATCGTGACCTCGTCCACGAAGTAGTCGAACACCGTCTCCAGGTCGTCGAACTCTCCGTTCCAGATGCTCGAGAAGTTCCGCACGAACGTGAACGGCGAGATCATCGACACGCGCAGCTGCATCCGGTCCTGGCGATCGTCCGCGTACGGGAACATCCGGAAGCCGAAGCCGTAATAAGGGATCGTCGACAGCGCCGCGATCTTCGCCGGACCCTCGTAGATGACGCCGCCCTTCTTGATCGGCGCCCCGAGGATCGTCCCCTTCTCGCCGACGCGGATCGCCTCGTTGCCCTCGTTGATGATGCGGCAGTGCGGCGTGCGCCGCACGAGGTAGCTCGGGATCGTCCGCGTCGTCGCGGCGACGGCGTACGCCACCGGCCCCGGCGCGAGCCGCTTCAGCGGGCCGCGCGCGAGCGCCGACTTCACCGCGTTGTAGTCGCGCAGCATCACCGCGTCGATCCCGAAGCCGCAGAACGGCGACAGGATGTCCTCGGCCTCGACGAGCCGCAGGTTGCGGCTCCCGGCCTCGGCGCGCAGCCGCTGGAGGTCCACCGCCAGCCCGGGCTTCGCGCCCGCGCCCCCGGACGCGCCGAGCACCCACGCCAGCGAGTTGCCCGTCCCCAGCCGGAGCAGCCCGAACCGCGGCAGCGGCAGCCCGCGCCGCTTCGCCTCGTTCACCACCGCCGTCACCACCACGGTGAACGTCCCGTCGCCGCCGCCCGTGAGGATCGTGCCGTAACCCCGGTCGACGAGGATCCGCGCGATACCCTCGCTCTCCTCCACCCGCCGCGACACGAACAGATCCCCCGTGTCAAGGATCTGATCGAGCGTCTCGATCACCTCCGCCGTCACGCTCTTGGCGTTGCCGTTCACCACCACGGCAATCCGGCTGCTCGCCGCGCCCCGCGGCACGTCGCTCGGACGACGCGGCGCATCAGCGGCCTGGGAGACGTCATCGGAGCCGCGACCGGCGGGCGGAGAGGTCATGCACCGCGATCTACCACGACCGACCCTCGCGCTTGGAGATCGCGCGGGCGCGCGCCGTGGAAGCCGTGGAAGGAACGACGCCGCCACGAGGTCGACGCCGGCGCCGGCGCGGGGGGCCTCGCTGGACCGGAGCGTCGAGCCCGCCGGGATCGTGCTGTAGGCCAACGTGGCCAAAACAGCGCGCCCGCGGCGGTCGCCGCTGTCCGAGAGAGGCCCAAGCGTGCGATGCTCATGGGTTTTGGCTCTCGAGCCGATCTTGGGTCATGCTGACCAACGGGAAAGCGAGGAGCCTCCCCCGAAACATAGTGGACGGGGAGGTCGATTTTTTGGTAAGGCGACGACCTGGCGAGCCAATTCGGCTTGACAGCCGCGCGGGTCTTTCCCCCGCGCGGGCGGCGCGCGCTTGTGGCGAAGGGCCGCGACGATCTCGTACCCAGCGGGGGACGCAGCGACATGCCGAAGATCACAAAGCAGGGCAGCTCCGAGAAGGCGACGGGCACGAAGAAGAAGGCCTCTTCGAGCGCCAAGGGGGGCGCTGAAGCTCAGCTTGCGAAACCCGTGAATCCGGTAATCAAGGAAGACTCGAAATCTTCGTCGAGCGCTTCGAAGCGTAAGCTCGGCCTCCGCGGCGCTGCGCCCTGGGCTGCCCGGCACGCCGCGAAGCACGCC
The DNA here is from genome assembly GCF_000418325.1 of Sorangium cellulosum So0157-2. Lineage (GTDB taxonomy): Bacteria > Myxococcota_A > Polyangia > Polyangiales > Polyangiaceae > Sorangium > Sorangium cellulosum_D. Next base: position 3,086,988 of record NC_021658.1, on the reverse strand, counting down.
GCCGAGGCGCGGGCACGGGCCGCCGAGCCGGCGCCCCCCGGCAGCGCCCGGGCGACCATCCGCGTGCCCACCGGCGCGGAGGAGATCAAGGCGAAGATCGCCGAGCTCCACAACCAGACCCAGAAGATCCGCACGCTCCGCAAGCGGCTCGACAAGGGGTTCTTCGACATCGGGGTGGTGCTCGCCGAGATCCAGCAGCAGGAGCTGTATCAGGCGAAGGGCTACGGCTCGTTCGAGGCGTTCCTCGAGCGCGAGATCGACCTCGGCAAGCAGACGTCGCTGCGCCTCATCAAGGTCGCCCACGTCTTCCAGCGCGAGGTGGCCCTCGACTACGGCATGGACCGGCTGTTCGTGGCGCTCGCCGCCCTCGAGGGCGACGCGGTCCCCAAGCCGGCCCCGTCCGCGATCCCCTCGGCCCCCGGCTCCAAGCCCCCCCTGCCGCTCAAGCCCCCGATGCGCATCGTGGGCTGACCGCCCGTTAAATTCCCGCCCCCCGCGGCGGCAGGGAGCTCGTCGTGGGGCGAGACACCGGCACCGGCTCGGGGATGAAGCGGGGGAGCCGCACGCGGACCGTCGTCCCCTCGGCCGCGTGCGTGCTCACCTCCACCCGGCCGGCGTGCTGGTCCACGATCTTCCGGACGATCGCCAGCCCGAGGCCGGTGCCCGCCGCCTTCGTGGTGAAGAAAGGATCGAAGATCTCGGCGAGGATCGTCGGGTCGATCCCGGGCCCCGTGTCCCCGATCGACAGCCACACCTCGTGCGCGTCCCCCGACGCGCACGCCCGCAAGACCCCGCCGTCGGGCATGACGTCCAGCGCGTTGACGACGAGGTTCAGGACCACCTGCTTGAGCTTCTCCACGTCGCCGAGCGCGAAGCAGTCGTCGGCCAGATCGCGGACGACCTCGACGCGGTGGCTCGCGAGCGCCTCCTCCTCCAGGTCGAGGACGTCGCGCACGACGCGGGCCAGGTCGACGGGCTCGCGGTGCGGGGCGCGCGGGCGGGCGAGCTCGAGGAACTCGCCGAGCAGCCGGCCCAGCCGGCCGATCTCGGCCTCGACGATGCCCACCCGCCGCTTCATGGGCTCGCGGATCGCCTCGTCGGAGAGGCGGTCGATGCCGCGGCTGAGCAGGTGGAGCTCCAGGACCGCGGCGTTCAGGGGGTTCCGGATCTCGTGCGCGAGCCCGAGGGCGAGCGGGGCCATGGCGTTCAGCGCCTCGGCGTCGGCGGCGCGCCGCTCGAGCGCGCGCCGCTCGGTCACGTCGATGCCGATGCCGTAGACGAGGTCGGTCCGGCCGCCGCGCCCGCCGCTGCGGACGCCGGAGAGGTGCCAGCGCACCCGGCGGATCGCGCCCACCGCGTCCCGGACGCCGACCTCGACCTCGGCGGCGGCGGCGTCGCCCTCGACGACGCTCTGGAACGACTGGTTGAACCGGCGCTGCTCGGACTCGTCGACGAGCGTCTCGCAGAAAGGCATGCCGAGCGCGGCGTCGCCGCCCACCCCGGTCAGCGCGGACAGGCGCGGGTTGAAGAGGGCCACGCTGCCGTCGGCGTTCAGGCCGAGGATGAGCACGTCCGCCGCGTCGACGATCGCCCGGTACCGCCGCTCGAGCTCCTCCCGCTCCCGCTTCAGCGAGATCTTCTCGATCGCCTGGGCCACCGTGGAGATGAGCTCCTCGGGCCGGAACGACTTGAGGATGAAGGCGAAGGCGCCGGCGCGGAGCGCGGCCATGGCGGTGTCCACGGTCGCGAAGCCGGTGACGAGGACGATCTCGCCGTGGGGGGCGGCGTCGCGGAGCGGGGCGATGAGCTCGAGGCCGCTCGCGTCGGGGAGCTTGACGTCGACCACGGCCACGTCGAAGCCGTCGCGGCGGGCCGCCGCGAGCCCCTGCTTGCCGTTCGGGGCGAGGGCCACCTCCACGTCGAGCTCGCGCGCGCCCTCGAGGACGTCGCGAAGATTTCCGGCGAGGCTTGTGTTGTCGTCCACGATCAGGATTCGAGCGCGCACCTGGGATCTCCTGGTCGAGCGGTCCGGCGGGCGGCCCGATGCACGGGGCTGCCTTCCGCTGTGGGGTCTTTCCTGAGTTTTATGCTATGAGCCGCCACCATGCGGTTCGTCGATCAGTGCCGTCTGAAGGTCATCGCGGGGGATGGCGGCAATGGAGCGATCGCATTCCGGCGCGAGAAGTACATCCCGTTCGGCGGCCCCGCGGGCGGCGACGGCGGCCGCGGCGGGGACGTCGTCTTCGTGGGCGACGAAGGCCTGTCCACGCTACTCGACTTCACCTACGCGCGCACCCTCGAGGCCGAGCGGGGCGAGCACGGGATGGGGAGCGACTGCCACGGGCGCGCCGGCGCCGACCGGGTCGAGAAGCTCCCGGTCGGGACGCAGATCTTCGACGCGGAGACCGGCGAGCTGGTCGCCGACATGACCGAGCACGGCCAGCGGGTCGTGGTCGCCCGCGGGGGCAAGGGGGGCCGCGGCAACCTGCACTTCAAGTCGCCGCACGACCGGGCCCCCCGGCGCGCCGAGCCGGGGGAGCCGGGCGAGGCCCGCGAGCTCCGCCTGGAGCTGAAGGTGCTCGCCGACGTCGGCCTGCTCGGCTTCCCCAACGCCGGCAAGAGCACCTTCGTCGCCGCCGTCTCGGCCGCCCGGCCGAAGATCGGCGACTACCCGTTCACGACGCTGACCCCGACGCTCGGCATGGTCGAGATCGGCGGCGGCGTGCGTTCGGGCGGGTCTAGCTTCGTCATCGCGGACATCCCGGGGCTGATCCCGGGCGCGAGCGAGGGGGTCGGGCTCGGCACCCGGTTCCTGAAGCACGTGGAGCGGACGCGGGCGCTCCTCCACCTCGTGACGCTCGATGCCGGCGAGGGCCGCGAGCCGCTCGCCGACTACCGGGCGCTCCGCAAGGAGCTCAAGAAGTTCAGCCCGGAGATCGCGCAGCGCCCCGAGGTCGTCGCCCTGACCAAGGCCGACCTGACCGAGGTGCGCGAGGCCTACCCGAAGCTCAAGGCGCGGTTCGCGAAGGCGAAGGTGAAGCTCCACCTCGTCAGCGCCGCGACGGGCGAGGGCGTGACCGAGCTCATCCGTGAGCTCGCGGCGATCGTGCGCAAGCGCGAGGAGTGAGCGGCCGAGCGCGGGAGTTCGCCCCGCGCAGATCACACCGTGTCCTCACGTGGGCTGACCGTGCACATCGGTCGCGGATCTGACGAGCGCGCGCCGTCTGGACAAGGCGGCGAAGTTGGCGTCCACTTTTCGTTTCGGACTCACGCGTCCTGCCAGGAGAGGAGGCCCGATGCGCTGGTCGATCTTCAGCTTCAGCAAACCGTCTGCCCTTGCGTGGTGTGTGGCCCTCTCGGCGGCGCTCGGCGCGAGCGGGACGGCGCGCGCCGACATCGTGCAACCGAACGGCACCACGATCCCCGCCGTCACCGGACGATTGAGCGACCTGCTCAACGGGTCGGCGAACAACGACGACATCGACGAGATGATCGACGTCGTGGCCGACGCGGCGGTGGAGCCGCAGGTGTTCTCGCCGCTCTGCGAGTTCAGCGGCAAGTACATCGCCAAGGGGGGCGGCGCCAACTTCGCCGTCGGCTGGTACAACGTCGACGACAGCCGCGCGAGCGACGACCCGCCGAAGTACGTCTCCGTGGACACGGGGGCCAACCTCAACACCGCGGCGCCGGAGAGCGATATCCAGATCCTCTTTCCCTTCTCGACCAGCCTGCCGCCAGCGGCGATGCGCGAGCTGACGGCGGTGTCGATCCGGGAGAGCCCCGCGTACGCCGGCGGGCTGATCGGCTTCGTGCTGATCCCGAACCCGAACGGCACCGGCAACGGGAATGCGACGCAATACCATTATACCGAGCATCGGTTCAACGTGGCGTGTACGGCGTGCGAGACGCCGGGCCCGTGGTACTCGGACCTCATCTATCGTTCGAACGAGCTGCTCAACACGTTTTACCTGGGCTTCGAGGACCTCGACTTCCAGAACGCGGCCGGCGCCGCGGGCGTCAACGGCAACGATCTCGACTACGAGGACTTCCTGTTCCGCTTCTCGGGCATCACGTGCCCCGAGGCCGGCCAGCCGTGCGAGGTGGACGAGAACGTCGGCGCGTGCCGCCTCGGGATCTCCGACTGCGACGCGCAGGGGGCGGTGATCTGCACGCCCTTCGTCCTGCCTGGCAGCCAGGCGGAGCAGTGCGACGGCGTCGACAACGACTGCGACGATGTCATCGACGAGGAGGCGCCCTGTCCGGAGCACCAGGTGTGCAACCGCGGCCGCTGCGTGGATCGCTGCGGGTCCGCGGAGTTCCCGTGCGAGCAGGGGTTCGTGTGCCAGGGGGGCCTGTGCGTCGAGCAGGCCTGCGTCGACGTGATGTGCGAGGTGGGCGAGGTGTGCCGCGGGGGCGAGTGCAGCGCGCCGTGCGACGGCGTGGTGTGCCCGCACGACCAGGTGTGCCGCGCCGGGCGCTGCATCGATCCGTGCCAGGACGTCGTGTGCAACTCCGGCCAGGTGTGCGAAGGCGGCGTGTGCGTGCTCCAGTGCAACTGCCGCGGGTGCCCGACGAACGAGCGCTGCGACATGGCGAGCGGCCGGTGCGTGGAGGCCGCGTGCGCCGACGTCTCGTGCGATGAAGGTACGTATTGCCGCGAGGGCGCGTGCGTCGATGTCTGCGCCGGCGTCGCGTGCCCCGCGGGCGAGCGGTGCGAGGCGGGCGCGTGCGTCGAGGCGCCGCCCCCGCCCACCACCGCCACCACGTCGATCGGCGCGGGGCTCGATACCGTCGCGTCGTCCGGCGCGGGCGACGCCGCGTCCGGCTCGGGTGGGGCCCCCGCGTCGGGCTCGGGCGGGGCGCCGCCTGGCGGCGCTTCCGGGGGCGGCGAGTCGTCGGGCTGCGGGTGCCGCCTCGGCGCCGACACGCCCTCCGCGGGCGGCGTCGCGGCCCTGCTCCTCGCCGTAGGCCTCGGGTTCCGCCGCGGGGTGCGCCGCCGGCCGGCCCGCGGGCAGCGCCGCGCGTCCGGCGGCGGCGAGATGCGTTGAAGCGTCGCGAGGGGGCGCGGGCGAGCGAGCCGCCCGCGCCCGCGCGCTCCTACGGGCGCTCGACGGTGAAGCTCGAGGTCTGGTCGTCGAAGTCGTAGCTGTCGAGGTTGGCGTCCGCCGTGATGACGCGCGACGCGGGCGAATAAATGAAGAACAGGTCGTAGAGCGTCAGCTTGAAGCCGTCGGGGACGCGAACGGAGCTGATCCTCTTGTCCCAGGCGCCGCCGATGAGATACCTGCTGCCGACGCCGTAGAGGAGCGCGTCGCCCGAGAAATCGGCGTGCTCGTAGAGGGCGACCACGTCCTCTTGCGGGTCCGAGGCGCGCGAGACGACGAAGCTCGAGATGACGTCGCTGAAGCCCGCGGCCACGAGATCCGCGTCCGAGGTGAAGACGCGCGCCTCGCCCTCGAAGTTGTGGTGGGTGAACACCGTGACCCGGAGCCCGGCGGGGACCTTGATCGCGCTCGCGCGGTCGTTGCCGATGATCGCCATGTCCGGGAGGTTGTGGCGGCCGATCCCGAAGCCCTGCGAGACGCCGGAGAAGTCCGAGAGATCGTAGAGCACGACCTCGTCCTCGGCGTGGTCGGTGGGGCCGCTGGCGATCGTCGCGTCGATCCACGCGCGGTGGCGCGCGACGTCGACGCCGGCGAGCGACGCATGCAAGTTCGTGCCGTCCTGGCCGCTCGAGGCGGAGAACACGGCGACCTGAAGCCCGTCGACGAACCACGGGCCGCCGGAGTCGCCGCTCCAGCCCGAGCCGGTCACGCCCGTCGCCAGGAGCTCGTCGTCGGAGCGCCGGCCATCGATGTGGATGACCGCCTTCTTGAGCGACGGCGCCATCACCAGCGGCGTGCCCTCGCTCCCCCAGCCGTAGACCGTCGCGTCCGTCCCGTCCACGGCCGGCCCCGCGGGGGCGAGCTGGACGACCGCGCCGCCGGCGTCCTCGGTCAGGTGGAGCAGCGCGATGTCGACCTCCGCCGAGGGCACCTCGATGGCGTCGACCTCGATGCGCTGGCCCTCGCGGTACGTGTTGCTGCCGATGCGCACCGCCGACGTCTCGCCTTCATCCGCGATGCAGTGCTGCGCGGTGAGCACCCAGCGCGGCGCGACGAGCGTGCCCGTGCACTGATAGAAATCGCCCGTATTCCCGCGCACGTCGAAGACCTGGACGGCCCAGGGGCTCGCCTCGGCGATCTCGCCGCCGATGATCTCGGACGACTGCGAATCGAGCGACTCGACCGGATCGTCCGGCGCATCCGCGATGGAGCAAGCCGTGGAGAGACTCAACGCGATCCCGGCGCAGATCGCGATACCCAATTTATTCCCAAGCTCTTCTTTGTTCATGTCATCTCCGCAGGGGTCACGTCCGGAGTATGCGGCGATACCCAGGCTGTGCCAGGCGGCATTCTGGAACGGCCGCGTTCGAGGAGCGGAACATCGAGAGCGCTGGATAAGCTGTCTGGCCTTTCGGAGCTCGTGCACATTCACGAGAAAGGTTCGCTCAGCACGGCAGGCGCGCTGTCGAGGCCCAGCTCGAATCGTGCATCCATGACAAGGATCGCTCTCCCGCGAGCGTGCCAGTGCGGCCGCGGCGCGCAGGCGACCTCTCGGCGCCTGAAGAACAGCAGCATCGCCGCCGCTCGGATGGGCCGCCGCGTCACATCGAGAGGCGCGCGGCCTCCTGGACCTCCGCGATGCGCGGGTCGTCCGCGCGGCCGACCACGGCGAACCCGTAGCCGTTGCGAAACCAGTATCTCGTCGCGAGCCCGCCGTCGCGGCGCGTGCCCGTGAGCTCGCCCGGGCGTGAGCTCGGGCGGATGTAGAAGCTCACGCGCTGACCGTCTCGGTCCTCGTACATGAGCAGGACCGCGGGCCCGTTGGCCGTGGAGAGCAGCCGGCCTCCGAGGAGGTCGAACCCGTACGGCGCCAGATCCGGCAGCGCCACCGGGCGCCCCAGCCGGCCGGAGAGCCAGGCCTGGAGGTCGCCCCCGTGTCCCGCCGCCATCTCCACCGGCCGCACGCGATCCGTGGCGAAGGTGCGGTAGGCCTCGACCGCGTCGTCCATCGGCGCAGGCGCGCCCGGCAGGCGCATCGAGCGCGCCGTCCAGCCGCCGAGCGCGCCGATCCCGAGCGCGACCGCGAGCGATGCGCCGAGCACCGCGCGCCGCTGGGAGCGCTGGCGCAGATCGCGCCGGATCGCGCGCGGGTCGAGGCGCGGGCTCGGCGGCAGCAGCGAGGCCCCGGCGAGCAGGGCGCGCAGCTCCTCGGCGTTCCGCCGGTAGGCGGCGACGCGCGCGCGCTCGTCGGGGTGCGAGGCGAGGTACGCCTCGACGGCGCGCGCCCGCTCGGGATCGAGCCGGCCGTCCACGAAGGCCTGGAGCTCGTCCTCGGTCGGGGGATCGAGGCTCATTTGACCCTCCGGATCCGGGCGGGCGCGGGCTCGGCCTCGGTCAGCGCGCGGTAGGCCTCGCGCGCGCGGGAGAGGCGCGACATCACGGTGCCGATCGGCACGTCGAGGGCCTGCGCCGCCTCCTGGTAGGAGAAGCCCTCGACCGTCACCAGCAAGAGGACCGCGCGATGGTCGACCGAGAGCTTGTCGAACGCGCCGAGCGAGGAGCGCGCGAGGACGGCCTCCTCGCCGGGGTGCTCGCCCTCGGCGCGGACGCCGAACGCCTCCAGCAAGCGCCGGACGCGGCCCGCGCGCCTCCGGCCGTCGAGGAACTGGCGGACCATGATCGCGTACAGCCAGGCCTTCAGGCTCCCCTCCGGGCGCTTCGTCTGCCAGCGCGAGAGGGTCTTCTCGAGGCAGCTCTGCACCAGATCGTCGGCGGCGCTCGCGTCGCGCGTCAGCGAGGCCGCGAACCGCCGCATGCCCGGCAAGAGGGCGCGCAGCTCCTCGTCGTTCAGATCGCTCATCGCCGCACCTGCCCGCTCCTCGGCTCTAAGGCCTCCACGGCCGCGAGACGCCGCTCGAACCGAGGTTATTCCGTGGGGGGTCTCCTTTGTAGCCCGCGGAATACCGCCCCCCGGGCGGCGTCACGGCTGCATCCACCCACGCCGCCGCGATGGCGGAGGAGCTCGAGATGTTCGGATTTCTGCGTTCCGACGGGGGCCTCGTGGGCCCCTTGCGCGCGAAGGCCGGCGAGATCGCCCGTGCCTCGCTGATCTTCGCGATCGTGGCCGCTCTGGCCGCGGCGTTCGCCTTCGTTGCGGGGGTCCTCGAGCCCTCGCGGCTGACCCCGGCCAAGCTCGTCGACGCGCTCGAGGGGCATGACGGCCTGCACCCGGGCTTTCGCCGCGCGCACGCGAAGGGCGTCTGCTTCACCGGGCGCTTCGAGGCGAGCGGCGCGGGCGCGCGGCTCTCCAGGGCGAGCGTGTTCGCGCGCGGCGAGGTCCCCGTGGTCGGGCGCTTCTCGACGGGCGGCGGCATGCCGTACGCGCCGGACGGGCGCGTCGCGCTCCGCAGCATGGCGCTCAGCTTCTCGCTGCCGAACGGCGAGCAATGGCGCACCGCGATGAACCACATCCCCGTCTTCCCGGTCGCGACGCCCGCGGCGTTCCTCGATTTTCAGCGCGCCACCTCGCCCGTCGCGGCCACGGGGAAGCCGGACGCCGCGCGCGTCGAGGGCTTCCTCGCCGCGCACCCGGAGACGCGCGCCTTCATGGCCCGGCTGCGCGACGGCGATCTGCCGTCGAGCTTCGCGAACGGCGCCTACCACAGCGTGAACGCGTTCCGCTTCACCGGCGGCGCCGGCCCGGCGCGCGACGTCCGCTGGTCGATGGTGCCCGAGGCCCCGCTGGAGGCGCTGGACAAGGCGACGCTCGCCTCGAGGCCGCCGAGCTTCCTCTTCGAGGAGGTCGTCGCGCGCCTCGAGCGGGGCCCGCTGCGCTGGCGGATGCGGGTGACGCTCGCGGCCCCGGGCGATCCCACGGGCGACGCCACGCGCGAGTGGCCCCGCGATCGCGAGCAGGTCGAGGTCGGCGCGCTCGTGGTGGAGCGCGCCGCGACGGAGGAGGCGGGGCCGTGTCGCGACATCACCTTCGATCCGCTGATCCTGCCGGCCGGGATCGAGCCGTCGGACGATCCGCTGCTGAGCGCGCGCTCTTCGGCCTACGCGGTCTCGCTCACGCGCCGCGCCGGCGAGGGGCCGGCGCCGAGCGCGCTGTCCCGCGGCCCCGCCGAGGAGGGCGCGCGCCGATGAGCCCTCCGCACAAGTTTCACCCTCTATCGCGCGCCCTGCACTGGACCATGGCCGTCGCGATCGTCGCCATGCTGTTCATCGGGGTCGGCATGGCCTCGACGGTGAGCGGCGCCCGGACCTTCCTGCTGCCGGCGCACCGGTCGCTGGGCGTCGTGCTCCTCGCGCTCGCGGCGGTCCGCCTGGGGGTGCGCCTCGCGCGCCGCGCGCCGCCGCTGCCGGAGGACATGCCGGCCTGGCAACGGCGCGCGGCGGGCGCATCGCAGATCGTGCTCTATGTCCTGATGTTCACGATTCCGATCGTCGGCTGGGCGATGCTCTCGGCGGGCGGCTCTCCGGTGACGCTGCTCGGCGGGGTCCAACTGCCCTCGATCGCGCCGCAGAGCCCCGCGCTGTACGCGGCGTTGCGCCGCGCTCACACCTTCCTCGCCCTGCTGCTCTTCGGCGCCTTCCTCCAGCACCTCGCGGCGGCGCTCTTTCACCTCTTGATCCGAAGAGACGACGTGTTCGCGACCATGGCCCCGCGGTGGGGGCGCCGGCGCGACGGCTAGCGCGGACCGAGCCCAACCCGCGCTCCGGGGCTCTGCCGCTCGCGTCCGGGGGACCGAGCGGCGAGAGGGCCTCTCGAAACGAGATCTCCGCGGGCCCGGGGCGCTCGCCTCGGGCCTCACCGTCCGCCGATCACGGATCGCCGGACGTCGCGCCGAAGAGCTCGACGTCGTCGATCACGACGGCGCCCGAGTCGGCCTCGCCGCGGCCGAGGAAGCCGTTCGCGCCGACGCCGTTCATCTCCGGGCTGAACGCGAGGCCGATGATCGACGCGAGCACGTCGTTCACGTCGTCGCCGGGGTCGAGCCCCTGGTCGATCGCCCAGCCGGGGAGCGCGATGTCGGCGAACTTGAGCTCGATGACCTGCGGCTCGACGCCGAGCCGCACGTCCCAGCCGTGGCGGACCCCGCTGAGCCCGTTGCTCTGCGCGGGGCTCTCGACGTCGACGCGCAGCCCGCGCGCCGCGTCGGCGCGCGCCCGGAAGCGGACGCCCTCGAGCGGCGTCACGTCGACCGAGCCCTCGACGAGGGGCACCGTGAAGTACACGTACTGGCCCCAGGCGTACGCCTCGTCGCGGAAATCGAAGCTGAGGAGCAGGCTCTGCGCCCCGCTGAGCGGCGCGTCCTGGGTGAGGCCCTGCACCGCGCCGGACGCGTTGTTGGTGGCGAGCAGCGTGCCGACGTACAGCTCGACCGCGTCCGCCGCCTCGAAATCGTTGACCCCCGCCGCGGTGAACGAGAAGGGCACGAGCGGCGTGTTGCTGGCGAACCGGCGCAGGCGCTCGCGCAGGATGGGCACCTCGCTCCTGAGGCGCGCGACCGCCGGCTCCCACGAGGCGAGGCCGGGCCCGAGCGGATCCTCCTCGACGGCGGCGCGGATCTGCGCCGCGTACGCGTCCACCTGCGCTTCGAGCTTCCCTTCGCCGAACGGCCCGTCGAGCAGCGCCTGGAGCGCGGCCTGGTAGCCCGCGGGGTCCTGGCTCAAGGCGCCGAACAGCGCGTCGCACCCCGGCACGCGCACCCGCTCGGCGCCCATGAACACCGGCACCACGGCGGGGCAGGTCGCCGGCGCCTCGGTCCAGCGGGGCACCTGGCCAAAGTAGGTGCTGGCGCCGAGGGTCTGGTCCATATCCCACGGGATCAGGTGGAATTTGCCCGAGGAGGGCTCGTCGTAGATGTAGAAGTTGTGGTTGTTGGCGCCGCCGGCGGGGTCGACGTAGAAGGTCGTGACCCCGTCCCAGTTCACGATCGCCTCGTCGACGGCCATGTAGCGTTGCAGCTGCTCGATGTCCGCCCACTGCGACAGCGCGGCGAGGCGCTCGTCGCCCTCGGCGGACGCGAGCGCGGCGGCGAACGCGACGAAGCGCTCGTGCGTGGCCTCGTCCTCGTTCGTCTCGATGCGCTCCGCGTAGTAGCTGGCGTCGTCCGTGACCGGCCACGCTTCCTTGTAGAGGTCCCCGTCCGGCCCTCCGGGGAAATGGCTCTCCAAAAAGCGGCCGTCCACCTCCTCGACCATCGAGAAGAGTCCCTGGGGCTCGCCGTTCACATAAAGCGTGGCCCAACCGCTCCTCGGGGCCGCGACGCCCATCTCGCGGTACAGGCCATAGGCGATGCGCTCGTGGAGCTTCGTCGGATCCCAGATCATCGAGTGGAAATTCAGCCGCTCCTGCGCGTAGAAGCGCTGGCCGTCGACGTACTCGTCGAACTTCACCTTCATGCTGAGCTTCGGGCAGGTGAGGTTCCCCTCCTCGTCGAAGCACATCTGCAGGGTGCCATAACCACCCTTGAAGCGCAGGCCGACGACGCCCAGGCTCTTGCCCTCGTAGCAAGCCTCGGCCTCCACGTACTCCTCGTCGCGGGCGTTCTCCTTGAGCTCGGCCCAGCGCTCTTCCGGAAGGACGAAGTCGAAGCGCAAGACCTCGTCGGCCGCATACAGCTCGTCCGCGTCGCGGTCGGCGAGCGTGGGATCGGGCGGCGCGCACCGCGGCATCGGGGCCTCTCCGCCGGCCCCGCCGTCGCTCACGCCGCCTTCCCCGCCGGTGCCCGCCCCGCCCGAGCCTCCCCCGCCGGCGCTCGTCCCGCCCGAGCCTCCCCCGCCGGCGCTCGCCCCGCCCGAGCCTCCCGGCCCGGCGCCGCCGGTTCCACCCTCGTCATCCCCGCATCCCGCGCCCGCGGCGACGGCCGCCAGCACAAGCCATGTCCAACACGTAACCTTCATGCACGCTCCTTCAGCGGCTTCGAGCGTAGCGTGCAGCTCGCGCGCGTCGATGCCTGTTTTTCGCGCCGTGGATCCCCGGGCCTGGCCGTTCGAGAGGCCATCTCCGTCCGCCCCGGGTCGGGCGCATCGCCGTGCGATCCAGTTGACAAAAAGGCACGGAATGATCCGTCGCGCCCGGGCTTTTTCGGTGCGATGACAGACAGCAAGGGGCGCCTCCTCGGGAGGGTGAGACGTGTGGGGGTCGGGCTCGCGGCGACGGCCGCGCTTCTCGCGCTGTTCCGGGCCGGCGCGTCGGCGTGGGGTCAGTCCCGGCTCCGGGATTACCGGGATGCCACCCGGGCCGAATGGGACGCGGAGCGCGCGCGGATCCGCGAGCGCTCGCGGCCTGCCGGCGAGGGCGCCGCGCAGGAGGACTGCGGTGCGAGCTACGCGAGGACGGCGTCGATTCAGCTGGACGTCCATCCCGAGTGGGTCAAGCGAGCGCTCGAGGCGGGGCCCGGCGCGCCGCTCTCGCCCGAGCTCGCCGCCGAGATCGAGCGGCGCCGCCCCGAGATCGACGCCTTCCGGCAGATGGCGCGTTGCTCTCGTTACGAGCTGCCGGACGAGAGCGCGTGGATCGAATACGGTCCCATCCATCCGGTGTGGCACGCGAACCGCGCTGTCCTGGTCCAGGGGCGCTGGCTCGAGGCCAAGGGGGATGCGCGCGGCGCCCTGGACCGTTATCTCACCGTCGCCAAGGTCGGCGCGGACCTGTCCGCGGGCTCGGCCATCGCGGGCCTGATCGGCATTCACGACGCGGGGCGCGCCTACCGCCGCGCCGCGGCCCTCGTCGCCGGCGCGCCCCGGCTCCCCGCGGCGGAGCTCGCCGAGCTGGACCGCGCGCTCGAGGAGCGCGGGCGCCACCTGCCGCGGCTCGCCGACGTGCTCCGGAGAGAGCGCCTGCGCCTCCGCCAGGTGGCGATGCGCCTGAGCGATGGTGGACCCCTGCCCGAGGAGGAGCTCCGTCCTCTCGCGTCGTCCACCGGCGCCCGCGCGCTCATCACGGTGCTCCCGATGGCCGCCGTGTTCGGTCACGCCCTCCCGCCGCTCGACGCGCAGCTGCGCGCCGCGGAGCAGATGGCGCTCGGCGCGCAGCGCGATGCTTCCCAGGTCACGCGCTTTCAGGAGGCCGCCGCCGATTCCCTCGCCGCCGACGTCACGGGGCTCGGTGCCATGTTGGACGCCGAGCATCTCCAGAGGACCGCGAGGATGGATTGCGCCTTGCGGGCGTCGTATCTCCTGGCCCGCGCGGCCGTCCAGGCAGAGCTGGCGTATGCGGACGGCGGCTATCCGGAGGCGCTGCGGGCGCTCCCGCAGGATCCTTGTGGGACAGGCCCGCTCGTGTACGAGAGGAGCCCGGGCGGCGATGGCTACACGCTGTCCAGCGTCGGCGAGAACGGCACGGCCGACGGTCCGCGCGCGGCCGGCGGCGCGGCGGGCGACAGCGACGATATCGTCGTCGCGAGGCAGGGCTCGGACGTCCTGTAGCTCGCGACCTCGATCACCCGCGATGCGGCGGGGCGCCCGCGGCCGCGGCGAGGGCCGGCGCCGCGGCCTCGACGGCCAGGCACGCCTCGAACCCCTCGCGGTAGCTCGGGTAGAGCAGCGTCATGCCGAGGGCGCGCTTGATCTTCGCGTTGTCCACCGCGCGATCGTGGCGGAGCGTCTCGTGGAGATCCTCCCGCGGCGCGCCGGCCGGCAGCGAGAGGCCGAGCCGCGCGCAGAGCCAGCGGACGACCTCGATCTGCGGCACGGGCGCGTCGTCCGCGACCACGAAGACGTCGCCGGGGGCGGCGCGCTCCAGCGCCGCGAGCGCGAGGCGCGCGAGGTCCTCGACGTGGATGCGCGAGACGACGTTCGCGCCCTGCCGATCGCCCTCGCCGGTCATGCGGAAGTCGCCGCGCAAGAGCCGCTGGTGCAGGCCGCGGCCCGGGCCGTAGATGCCGGCGGCGCGCAGCGCAACGGCGCCGCGCTCGAGGTACACGGCCTCGGCCGCGAGGCGCGCGGCGGCGCGGGGGCCGTCGGCCGACGTGGGCGTCGCCTCGTCGATGCGCCCCGTCGCGTCGCCGTAGACGGCCGTCGACGAGACGTACGCGATCGCGCGGGCGCGGCGGAGCGACGGCGCGATCGCGGCGTCGGTCGCGCCGTCGGGCGGGAAGGCGACGAGCACGTCCGCGCCGTCCCCGACGAGCCGGTCGACGGCCGCGGCGGTGAGCGCCGGCAGGACGCTCACCTCGATGCCGGCCTGTGCGAGCTCTGCGGCGCGCTCGGACGAGCGCGTGGTCGCGACGACGCGGCCGCCGGAGGCGCGCCGCAGGCCGGCGACCACCGCACCGGTGAAGCCGCAGCCGAGGACGAGGAGCGGGGGAGAGGGATCGAGCATGGGTGCAGGTAGCCCTTTACCAGCAAGAGAGGGGGAGCGCCCCCGCGCCGCTCCGCGAGCACTATCACCCGAAGATCCAGGCGCCTCGCCAGGAAGGGCCGTCCCGCAAGGGCCCTTGCCCGTGCGGGAGCGGCGAGAAGTACAAGCGGTGCTGCGGGAAGACCGCGTGAGCGGCCGGGCCGCCGGGCGGTGGAATGGCAACCGCGCTCTCAGGGCGGCGCGCGGCGCGGCGCGGTGGTACCCTCCTCGATGTGAGCCAGAGCGCCTACCCGGAGCACCATGCAGGCCGCCTCTTGTCCGTCGCGGAGTGGGCTGCGCTGCCGGAAGACCAGCCCGGCGAGCTCGTTGACGGCCGGCTGGTCGAGGAAGAGATGTCCGACTGCGTCCACGAGCTGGCCGTCGCCTGGCTCATCCAGATGCTGCGGGCCTGGGCCGTCCCGCGAGGTGGCCTCGTCTTCGGCTCCGAGGTGAAGTACGCCCTCAAGCCGCGGCGCGGGCGCAAATCCGATGTGTCCGTGTTCCTATCGCGCGCCCGGAAGCCCCCTGCCCGTGGTCCGGTCGGAATCCCGCCGGACATCATGATCGAGACCGTCTCCCCTGCGCCGCGGGATGAGCGGCGCGACCGCGTCGAGAAGCTGGAGGAGTACGCCGCGTTCGGGGTGCCCTGGTACTGGCTGCTCGATCCGCAGCTCCGCAGCTTCGAGGTCCACGAGCTCACGCGGGACGGGAGCTACGTGCGCCGCCTCGCCGCGACCGGGGGGCTGCTGCAGGAGGTGCCGGGCTGCGCGGGGCTCTCGCTGGATCTGGACGCGCTCTTTCGCGAGCTCGACGAGCTCGAGGCTGTAGAGCAGCAGGAACCACCGCCCCCGCCGGGCAGCGCGGAAGGCGAGGAGTAGCGAGGGCGGGCGCAGGACAGCGCAGCGTCTGGTAGCCTGGTCGGCGCGGAGCGGACGGCAGGACGCAGCGTGCTCGCCGCCGCAGCGACGCTCCTCAGCGCATGGCGGTCAACGTCTTCATCTCCTACGCCCCCGCGGATCGGCCGCACCTCGAGGCGCTCGAGGCGCACCTCGCCGCCCTCAAGCGGCAGGGCCTGGTGAGCACGTGGCACCGCGGCCGGATCGGCGCCGGCGCGGTGCGCGACGCGTCGATCGCGGCGGAGCTCTCCGCGGCCGAGGTGGTGCTGCTGCTGGTGAGCGAGGCGTTCCTCGCCTCGGACAGCTGCTACGAGCGGGAGCTCGGCGCCGCGCTGGAGCGGCACCGCCGGGGCGAGGCGCGCGTGGTGCCGATCCTGGTGCGCGCGTGCGACCGGGAGGGCACCGCGCTGGCGGACCTGGAGGCGCTGCCGCGGGACGGCGGGGCGGTGACGAGCTGGGCCAACCCGGACGAGGCCTGGAGGGACGTGGTCCGGGGCGTCCGCGCGGCGGTGGAGGAGGCCGCCGCGAGCGCGCGGCCGGAGGCGGCGCCCGCGAGGGCCGCGCCGGCGAGCGCGCTCGCGGCGACGCTGCGCGAGGCCGAGGAGGCGATCCGCGCGATCGACAAGCAGATCGCCGCGGCGCAGAAGCGGCGGGTGAGGCTGAAGGCCGCCGGCGCGAGCACGGTGGAGGTGGACCAGGAGATCGTCGACCTGCGGCGCAAGCGCCGGGAAGGCGGCCAGCTCCACGTGGGCGAGGAGCTCAGCGAGGGCCGGTACCTGCTGCTCGAGCGGATCGGCCGCGGGGGGTTCGCCACGGTGTGGCGCGCGCTCGACGCGGGGCGGGGCGACCAGCCGGTGGCGATCAAGGTGCTGCACCCGAACCTCGCGGGGGACGAGGGGCGGCGGGAGCGGTTCTTCCGGGGGGCGCGCGCGATGGCGGAGCTCGACCACCCCGGCGTGGTGCGCATCCTGGAGCCGAAGGGCGAGGACGGCGGCTGGCACTACTTCGTGATGGAGCTCGTGCACGGCGAGGACGTGCAGAGCGCGGTCGTCGGGAAGCGGCTGCCGGCAGAGGGGGTGATCCCGATGATCCTCCGTGCTGGAGAGGCGATCTCGTTCGCGCATGGGCGGGGGCTCGTGCACCGGGACGTGAAGCCGGCGAACATCCTGCTCGACGGAGAGGGGCTGCCGCGGATCACGGATTTCGATCTGGTCTGGGCGCGCGACACGACGGGGGGCACGAGGAGCGGGGCGCTGGGGACGTTCCTCTACGCGGCGCCGGAGCTGATGCACCGCCCGCAGGACGCGGACGCGCGGGCGGACGTGTACGGGCTCGGCATGACGGCGGTGTTCTGCCTGCACGGGGGGGAGCTGCCGCCGATCATGATGCGGTATCCGGGGCGGGTGATAGAGCGGCTGCCGTGCGGCGACGCGGTGCGGAAGGTGCTCGAGAGGGCGATCGAGTTCGAGGCGTCGGAGCGGTACCCGGATGTGGCGGCGTTCTGCGAGGCGCTCAGGGGCGCGGCAGAGAGCGAGGGCGGACCGGCGCGGGAAGGCTCGAGCGGCACAGGGATCCTTCAGGGCGAGGCAGGGTTGCAGGCACATGAACGCTCGCGGCGGCTACCGGGCGGGCTCGTGGAGGCATTTGAGCGAGAGCTGGGAGAGGGCGGCCCGATTCGCCGAACGCTCAAACAGATCATGGTCGCGGGAGAGCAGTTGGAGCTCGCGGTGCCGCCTGCCTCGCCGGTCGCCGGGACGAACAAGACCAGGCACTCGCTCGGCACATCGACCCTGCGATTTCACGTGAGCCGCGACGAGGAGCACGTGCGTATCGAAGCGGTGTGGGGGGACGGCGCGCGGCAACTCGGAGAGCTCACCGCCTTCTATGCGCTTCTGCTGCTCGCCCGCGAGCGGCGGAAGGACGCCGCTGTTTGCCTTCCCGAGGACGAGCAGGGCTGGATCCATGAGGCCGATCTCGCGGAGCAGCTCGGCGTCGAGAAAAAGCACCTGAACGTCCTCATCTACCGCGCGCGCCGGGCCTTCGCAGACGCCGGCCTGGGGACCGAGATTGTAGAGCGGAGGAGGCAGGCGATCCGGATCGCGACCGGACGTGTGGAGGAGCTCAAGGCGTAGCAACTCCGCTTGAAGGACGCGGAGTGGAGGAAGGAGAGGGACCGCAAGGGCGCGAGAAGCGCCATGAAACAGAGATAAAATCTGTTTCTTCTCCCCCCTTGCGTCCCTTGTGCCCTTGCGGTTGTCTTCCCATCTGCTGTTTTTTTGGGATTCTCACGTATCGGCGCTCTAGCCCCAAGCCTCGGTCATCCTCACCCGCCCGGCTTGCGCGTATACCGGTGCTTCACCCCCAGCGGGAAATACTCCGGATCCCCCGCCGCCCGCAGCGTCACCCGCGGCGCGCGCTTCCCCGCCGGCACGTAGTTCCTGAACTCGCTGTTCAGCCGGACCAGGTGCTCCTCGATCGACCGCGCCGCGGCCTCGCGCCGCGCCTCGCTCTCCCCTTCCCCGGGCGCGAGCTCGACCACCACCGACAGGTACGCGTCCCGGTCCGCGCCCTCGCGGACCTCCAGCACGAACTTCCCGGTCACCCACTCCTTCACGCCGGGCTGCTCGATGCCCACGACCACGTTCTCCGGATAGATGTTCGCCCCGAAGTACGACACCGTGAAATCCGAGCGCCCGAACACGTAGACGAACGGCAGCTCCCGGGCGCCGCGCTCGCCGTCGAGCTCCCGCCGCGGATCGAAGCCGAAGCCGGCGAGCGCCGCCATCATGTCCGCGTGCGCATAGACACCCCCGCTGTCGAGGATCGCATAACGGACCAGCGGGACGCCGTTCTCGCCCGAGAAGAGCAGCATCCCCTCGCGCTGCTCGAAGAACCTCGCCGCCGGGTCGTACTGCACGAGCGTGGGCAGCCGGTCCTGCCCGAAGAGGGCGCGCGCGGCGTCCGGCCTCCCCGCGAGGAACCGGCGGATCGCGACGCTGAGCGGCGTCTCGTTGCCCAGCACGCCGGCGTCCGCCGTCCCGTACAGCGACGCCGAGTCGTAGCAGGGCGACGTCGACCCGACGCGCTCGCCGACCAGGCTCCGCCACTCCTCGCTGAACACCTCGCCGGCCATCACGAGCTTGATCCGGAGCGGCGCCCAGTCGACCCCGCGCGCCCGCCCGGTGTCGATCACGTCCTTCAGGAACGGCGGATAACCGAGCAAGACGACCTGATCGAACGCCGGCCCCAGATCCAGCACGACGCGGAAGATCTCGTCCTTGTTGTTGCCCGGCGTGACGACCGTGATCGGATACCCCTTCGCCGCGAGGTGGCGGCAGCACGCGGTCGTGTACATCCCGCCGACCCACGAGCCGAGCGCGAAGCACACGACGGCGAGCGTGCGGCGCGCGTCGGCCCGGAAGCTGTCGTGAAACACCTGCTCGAAGCGCCGGGCCACCGGGAGCTCGTCCGCGACCGACCGCGGCCAGAACGTCGGCTTGCCCGTCGAGCCCGACGAGACGGCGACCATGTCGCAGGACTCGACGCGCCCGCCCCGGCACAGGTCCGCGATCGGGTGCCGGAGCACGTAGTTCTGCTTCGTGATCACCGGGAGCGCCGCGAAGTCCGCGGGGGTCCGGACCGCCGCCGGATCGACGCCGTGCTCGTCGAGGAAGCGCCGGTACGCGGGGACCGTCGCGGCGACCTCGTGGAACAACGCGAGCGCGCCGGCCGCCGGATCGACCTCGCGGTGCCGCGACAGCGCCGCGTCGAGCGGCGTGCTCAGGAAAGCGTCGACGGCCGCCAAGACCCGCCTGGGTGCTGCATCCTGCATCGCGAGATCTCCCTCCTTCGGACGTTTCACGGCGAGGCGCGCGGCCGGCGCGAGGCCTCCCGGCCCGCTCGCCTCCCCGCGGGTCCAGCGTACCTCACGCGCGACCGGCGTTCCCCGCCCCCGCCTCGGCCGCGAGCGACACCTCGTCGGCGCGCCGCTCGTAGCCCGGCGGCGGATCGGACGGCGGGTTCGCGAGCAGCGACGTGACCACCGTCTCCAGCCACCGCCGCAGCGGCGTGTGCTGGAAGCCGAGCTCCGCCTTCGCCCTCGATGGATCCAGCGTCGACATCCAGCGATCGCTGAACGGCGACATCGCGACCGGGTCGATGCCGCGCGCCCGGAGCGCGGCCGAGGCGACCGGCGCGAGGCGCGCCGGCGCGCCGAGCAGCTCGGCGATCAGCGCGAGCAGCTCCGAGAGCGTCGGCGTCTCGTCCATGCAGAGGTTGTACGCCTGCCCGAACGTCGACGGCACGAGCAGCAGCGCCACGATCGCCCGCACGACGTCGCCGCTGTACACGTGCCGGACGGCGTGCCCGCCGCCGTCCGGGACGAGCAGCGGGCCGCCGTCGAGCACGCGCGCGACGTAGCGCTCGAGGCGGCGGTGCGGGTCGCGCTCCCCGTTCACCATCGGGATGCGCAGCACGGTCGCGGGGAAGCCGTCGTCCCGGAAGGCGGCCGCGAGCGCCTCCTCGCAGCCGCGCTTGTTCATGCCGTAGGCCCACGCCGCGCGATCCTCCTCGCCCTCGGGCTCCGGGAGCAGCGGACCGTCGTAGTCGCGCTCGCGCGACGGCCGCGGGCACCCCTCGCGCACGAGGTACACCGAGCCGGTGCTGATCATCACGTAGTGCCCGACGCGCCCGCCGCCGAGCGCCCGGGCCGCCGCGCGACCGTCCGCGGCCGTGTACGCGGTGAAGTCCACCGCGGCGTCGAACTCGCGGCCCTCGAGCGCCTGCGCCAGGTCGTCGGCCGCGCGGTCGCAGCGGACCCGCGCGACGCGATCGCCGAACCGATCGGGCGTCGCGCCGCGGTTCAGGAGGGTGACCTGGTGGCCCGCCGCGAGCAGGCGGTAGACGAGGAAATGGCCCATGAACCGGGTGCCGCCGAGCACGAGGACGCGCATGCGCGGCAACCTATCACCGCCGCGCGCAATGCGGACGACGCGGTCGCGGCGCGGGCGGGCGGGCGACGAGCGGCCTCTCGCGCTCGAGCGGGATCAGGCCGCGCCCCGGCCGTGGTAGAGAGCGGTCCGTGCCGTTCTCCCATATCCTCGGCCAGGACACCGCGGTCGGCACCCTCGCGCGCGCGCTCGAGACGGGCCGCGTGCACCACGCCTACCGCTTCGAGGGCCCGCCCGGCGTCGGCAAGGAGCTCGCGGCCGTCGCGCTCTCGCAGGCGCTCGTCTGCACCGGCGGCGACCCGCTCGGCTGCGGCCGCTGCGACGCGTGCCGGCGCGCGGCCGCGCGCTCCGAGGGGCGCCCCGCGGCGCCGCTCCACCCCGACGTGCAGATCGTCGCGAAGAACTTCTACCCCGCCGCCGTCATCGGCCGGAGCCGCGACGAGCTGACCGAGATCTCGGTCGACCAGGTCCGCTCCATCGTGCTCGCCCACGCGTCCTACCCGCCGCACGAGGGGCGCGCGCGGGTGTTCATCGTGCGCGACGCCGAGGACCTCAGCATCGGCGCCGCGAACGCGTTCCTCAAGACGCTCGAGGAGCCGCGGCCTGGCACCCACTTCATCCTGCTGACCTCGCGCGGCGATCGCCTGCTCAACACGATCCGCTCGCGCACCTTGCCCGTGCGCTTCGCCCCGCTCTCCGAGCCGATCGTCCGCGGCATCCTCCGCGATCACGGCGTGCCCGAGGAGCGGCACGACCTCGCCGTGGAGCTCGCCGCGGGCAGCGCCTCCACGGCGCTCGAGCTCGCGGACGAGGAGCAGACCGCCTCGCGCGACGCGTTCGTAAGGAGCATCCTTACGGCCGCGGCCGCCCGCGACCTCGGGCCCGCCGTCGCGTTCGCGGAGTCGCTGGATCGCGACAAGGGCGCCCTCAAGGACGACCTCCGCGCGCTCAACGCGGCGCTCGCCCGCGAGGCCCGCGCCGCGGTCGCGGCCGATCCGCGCCGCGCCGTCGTCTCGGCCAGGCGCTACGCGGCGGTCTCGCGCGCCGTGGCGCAGCTCGAGCGCAACGCCTCGCCGAGCCTGGCGATGGCCTCGCTGATCGCGGAGCTGCGCGGCGTCAACGGCTGACGGCCGCCGCGATCGCTCGGCGAGGCGACGCAGGCCGCGTCAGCCCTCGCCGCCGCCGCCCAGCCGCTCGTACCCGCCCTCCTCGACGCGCCGCCCGACCCAGGCGTGGATGCGCCCCTCGCTCGCGAGCACCACGGCCGCGTCGTGCCCGCCGCCCTCGTACAGGGCGATGATCCCCGCCTCGCCCAGCGAGGGCGCGCCCTGCCCCAGGCGCTCCAGCGCCGCAGGCAGCCGCGCGCGCCGCCGCAGGGTCATGCCCGCGATCTCGAGCGTCGCCGGCGGCTCGTCGGGCGAGTCGGCCGCCGCGGGCGCGAGCCACAGGATCTCGCGCCGCGGCGCGGGGAAGGCCACCACCGCCCGCTGCGTCGCGCCCTCCGGCGCGAGGAACACCACGGCGACGATCTCGCCCCGCTCGCGCGCCACGATCGCGCCCGACAGCCAGCGCTCCTCGCTCCCGGCCAGGACCACGTCGCCGAGCGCGAACGGCAGCTCGTCCCACAACGCGTCCTCGGGGGACGCCGCGGGCGCGGCGCGCTCGTCCTCGTCGCGGTCCTCCCACGGCGCCTCCCGCTCGCGGCGCGCCGCCATGTAGCCCACGGTCGCGGCCACCGCCGCGGCGGCCGCCGCGAGCAGCGTGAGGCTCATCGCGCACGCCCTCCGGCCGCGGCCGCGAGGGCCTCCTTGAGCGCCCGCGCCCGCGCGCTCACCTCCTCGAGGGCGCGCGACGTCGGCGCGCCCGGCGTCGGCAGCAGCGCGGCGATGATCGACGCGGCGGAGCAGAGCGGGCCCACGTCGCGCGCCCGCTCCAGCGAGATGCCGCCGATCGCCACGACCGGCAGCCCCGGCCGCGCCCGCTCGACCATGGCGCGCAGCGACGCGAGCCCCTCGAGGCCGACCACGGCGTCGGGGCGCTCCTTGCTCGACGTCGAGAAGATCGGCCCGATCGCGATGTAATCGAGGTGCTCGCTCGATTCGCGCAGCGCGGCCTCGATCTGCGCGGGCGTGTGGGTGGAGAGCCCGACGCGCAGCCGGACGCCGGCGCGCTGCGCGAGCCGGTGCACCACGGGCACCGGGAGATCGTCCTGGCCGACGTGCACGCCGTCGCAGCGCGCGAGCACCGCGAGATCGGCCCGGTCGTTCGCGTACAGCGGCACGCCCGCGCGCGCCGCGAGCGGCTGGATCGCGCGGAGGAGCGAGAGCGTGCGCGCGGCCCCGCCGCGCTTGTCGCGCAGCTGGAGGGCCCCGGGGCGGGCGTCGAGGACGGCCTCGGCGAACGCCGCCGGATCGAGCCCGCGGCGCTCGAGCGAATCGGTGTCGACGATGGCGTACAGGCCGCGCATGACCACGCTTCGAGCGATGGGAGAGCGCCCGGGCGCCCCCGAGGGAGCCGGGCTCGCCGGCTACGCTAAGGTTGACGCCCCCGGAAAGAAAGCGGAAGCGTTCGCTCCCGAACGGATCCTCCATGCGCACACGTCTCGTCCGGATCGCCTGTCTGTTCACGTCGGCCGCCTCGGCGGCGTCGGCCGCCGTGGCCGTCCTGGGGCTCGCGTCGAGGCCTGCGCTCGCGGAGGAGAAGCCGGGCCCCGCGCAGCAGGCGGAGAAGCCGAGCTCCGCCGCGCCGGCCGAGGGCTCGAAGGCCGACGCCGCCGCCCCGCCTGGCGGGGCCAAGGCCGCGGCGCCGAAGACGAGCGCGGCCGCGCCCAGGGCGGGCGCGAAGAAGAAGGCGCCCGAGCCCCCTCCCCTTCCGCCGCCGCCGGCGCGCGTCTGGCTCGTCGCGCCGTCCCCCAAGGGGCCGTGGACGCTGCGGATCGACAACGAAGGGGAGCGCCCGATGCGCGTCCCGGCCGACGTGCGCCTGCTGCGCCTCGAGATCGACACGCTGAACAAGCGCACGAAGAAGACGACCCGCTGCGCCGCCCCTCTGGGGCTCAAGCCGAGCGGGTTCCCCGAGCGGCGCGCGCTCCTGCTCGCGCCCGGGCAGTCGTACGTCGAGCATTTCGATCCGCGCCTGCTCTGCTTCGGCAAGGACGAAGCCGCGCTCGCCGGCGGCGCGGTGGTGAGGGCGTGGTACGGCTGGGGCCCGCCGCCCAAGTGGTCGAGAAAGGCGCCCTCGCCGCCGTTCGCCGCGGAGTCGACCGACGATCCGCCGGCGTTCGCCCCGGCGCCCGGGCTCGCGGCGCCCACCGTCGCGCTGAGCTACGGCCTGCCCCGCAAGGAGGCCGCCGCAGACGGCGCGGGCGACGCCGAGCCGCCCTCGGCGGCAGACCATGAGGCGCAGCCGTCGGCCGACAAGACGCCGCGGCCGTCGGCCGACAAGACGCAGCAACCGTCGGCCGACAAGACGCCGCCTCAGCCTCCGGCCGACAAGCCGATTCAGGTCGCTGCGGGCGCGCCGGGCGAGCCGATCGTGGACGCGAACGCGCCTCGCCTGGAGCTCACGAGCGAGCCCTGGTCCGACGCGGCGAGCCCTCGCTCGATCGTCGTCCGGGTCAGCGCGAAGAACGCCGGCAAGCGCCCCATGACCGTGGCCATCCGGTCGCGGATGCTCGCGTTCCTCGTCGCCGGACCGAACGGCACGACCGTGTGCGAGGCGTCCCCGCCGACCGGGGCGATCCCGCGCGACATGTTCAGGACGCTGAAGCCCGGCGCGTCGGTCGACCTCTCGCTCCTCCTGCGGGAGGTCTGCCCCGACAACACCTTCGCCCGCGAGGGTCTCTACCAGGTCAGGGCCACGCTGCACGCGAACGAGCCGGGCACGGGGCTCGGCCTGGACGCGTACACCGCCGTCGTCCGCGCCAAGAGCTCGACGCTCCTCCGCGTGAAGAGCGCGCCGGAGCCGTTCTACGCGGCCGCGCCCCGCGCCGTGCCGACGCCGAAGCCCGAGGAGGGCGAGGCGCCGGAGCAGGAGGACGGCGAGCGACCTTGAGGCGGATCGCCGCGCCGGGCGCGGCCGAGCCCCGCGCTACACGGGGATGATCCCCCGCTTCTTCTCCGGCCGCTCCACCCGCTTCTTCCGCGCGAGCTCGAGCCCCCACGCGATCGCCCGGCGCGTGTCCCGAGGATCGATCACGTCGTCGATGAGCCCCCACCCGGCGACCTTCATCACGTCGATGTTCTTCTGGAGCGCCTCGATCATCCCCTGCTTCACCTCGGGCGGCGGCGGCGCATCCCCGAACATCTTCTTCGCCGCGATCCCGAGCATCCCCTCCGGCCCCATCACGCTGATCTCCGCGGTCGGCCAGCCGACGATGAGGTCCGGCTCGTACGCGCGCCCGCACATCACGTAATAGCCGGCGCCGTACGCCTTGCGCACGACCACCGTGATCTTCGGCACGGTGGCCGCGGCCATGACGTGCAGCATCTTCGCCCCGTGGCGGATGATCCCCTCGTGCTCGACCTTCGAGCCGATCATGAAGCCAGGCACGTCCTGCAGGAACACCAGCGGGACGTTGAACGCGTCGCAGATCTGCATGAAGCGCGCGGCCTTGTCGGAGGCGTCCACGTCGAGGATGCCGCCCATCTGGGTCGGCTGGTTCGCCACGATGCCGACCGGCTGGCCGCCGATGCGCGCGAGGCACGTGATGATCGAGCGCGCCCACCGCGGCTTCAGGTCGAACCGCTCGCCGTGATCCACGATCGCGTCGATCAGCTTCAGCATGTCGTAGGCGCGCCGCGGGCTCTCCGGCAGGAGGTCGAGCAGCGACTCCTCCCGCCGCTCGACGGGATCCGTCACCGGCAGGCGCGGCGGCTCCTCGTCGCAGCTCGACGGGAAGAACGAGAGGTACCGCTTCACCGCGGCGATGCACTCGGCGTCGCTCGCGTACTCCGCGTCGCCGACCCCGCTCTTCGTCGCGTGCACCTTGCTGCCGCCGAGCTCCTGCTCGGAGATGTCCTCGCCCGTCATCGCGCGCACGAGCGGGGGGCCGCCGAGCGCCATCGAGCCGACGTCCTTGACCATCGGCACGAAGTCCGCGAGCCCCGGGATGTACGCGGTGCCCGCGGCGCCCGGCCCCACCATGGCGGCGACCTGCGGCACCACGCCGCTCATGTGCACCTGCTCGCGGAACAGGTGCCCCGAGCCGGCGAACAGCGAGATGCTGTCCGGGTGCATCGAGCCGGGATCGATGCGCGCCCCGCCCGAGTCGATGAACCACACCATCGGCCAGCGCCCGCGGAGCGCCATCTGCCGCAGCCGGGTCACCTTCTCCTCGCCCGTCTGCCCGATGCTGCCGCCCTTCACGGTGAAGTCGTACGCCGCCGCGCACACCATCCGCCCGTCGACCTTGCCGAACGCGCACACCACCGCGTCGGCCGGCGGCCGGTCCTTCCCGTCCGGCCCGGCCGCGAGCCCCATCTGCGTGCCGTGCATCCCGACCTCGACGTGCACGCCGTCGTCGAAGAACGCCGCGAGCCGCTCCCGCGCCGTCATCTTCCCGCGGGCGTGCTGCTTCGCCACCCGCTCCTCGCCGCCCATCCGCCGCACCTGCTCCCGGCGGGCCTCGAGGTCCTTCACGAGCTCTCGCATGTTCACGGGCCACCTCATCCTGCGCGCCCCGCTCGCCGTCGCGCGCCGCGCGGCGAGCGGGGCCGCCTCAACCGAGAGCCAGCGAGCGCCGCGGCCTGCGGCGCCCTCCCGTCCCCCGCAAAGCACCCACGCGCCCCCCGGCGCCTACCTGCCCGACCAGCGGGGCTGCCGCTTCTCCAGGAAGGCCATGAGCCCCTCGCGCGCGTCGTCGGTCGCGAGGCAGCCCGCGAGCCGCTCGCGCAGCAGCGGCAGCGCCGACTCCAGGTCGAGATCGTCCTGCGCCGCGAACGCCTCCAGGCCGAGCCGCACCGCGATCGGGCTCTTCGCCGCGATCGCCCGGGTCACCTCGTCGACCGCGGCGTCGAGCGCGCCCGGCTCGACCACCCTGCTCAGGAGCCCGCACTGCGCCGCCTCGTCGGCGTCGAGGCGCTGCCCGAGCAGCATCATCTCCAGCAGCCTGCGGCGGCTCACGTGCCGCTGGAGCACCGCCATGATCATCATCGGGAACAGGCCCACATTGATCTCCGGCGTCCCGAGCTTCGCGCCGCGGCCGGCGATCGCGAAGTGCGACGCCGCGACGAGCCCGAGCCCGCCGCCCAGCGCGTGCCCGTTCACCCGCGCCACGATCGGCTTGCTCGAGTTCGCCATGGCGAGCAGCAGGTCCGCGTAGTCGCCCTTCGGCGCGGGCGCCGGCGCCCCCTCGGCGCCGGTGAGCTGCGCGAAGTCGCCGCCGGCGCAGAACGCGTCGCCCGCGCCGGTCAGGACCACGCAGCGCACCGCCTCGTCGGCCATGCCGCCCTCGAGGGCGTGGAGCAGCTCGTTCACCATCGCCGGCCCGATCGCGTTCTTGCGCCCCGGGTTGTTCAGCGTGAGCCGGAGGACGCCCCCCGCCGAGGCGGCCTGGACGACCGCGGTCGCGCCGCCCGTCACGAGGCCGCCCCCTCCGCCGGACCGCCCGCGCCGTCGCCGTGCAGCCCCAGGATCTGCCGGGCTTCCTCGACCGTGGCCGGCCTGCGCCCGACGTCGCGCACCATGCGCACGGCCACCTCGCACAGCTCGCCGTTGCTGCGCGCCATCTCGCCGCTCGGCAGGTAGAAGTGGTCCTCGAGCCCGCACCGCACGTTGCCGCCGAGCACGAGCGCCGCCGCCAGCATCCGCCACTGCCCGTGGCTGATGCCGATCACCTCCCACTCCGAGCCGGGCGGCATGATCTTGGTCTGGAGCTGGAGCGACTCCACGTGCGCCGGGATGCCGCCAAGCACGTTGACGATGAACGAGAACTGCAGCGGCGGCTTGAGCAGGCCCATGTCGACGAGCGGCCACACGCCGTGGGTGTGCCCGGTGTCGAAGCACTCGAGCTCGGGCTTCGTCCCGGCCTCGTTCATGGCGGCGAGGAGCTTGCCGATCTTCGCGTACGTGTTGGGAAACACCATGTCGAAGTCGAAGCTCTTCCGCGCCCGCGAGTACTTCGAGTAGTTCATCGTGCCCATGTTGAGGGCCGCGATCTCCGGCCGGCTCTCGCGGATGGTCGCGCACTGCTCGCCGACGTCCTCGAGGAGGGTGCCCGTCGAGAAGTTCAGGATCACCGGGCAGCGCCGCCGCACCTCTTCCTTGATCTTCGCGAACACGGCCGGGGAGAACGTCGGCGACCCGTCGTCGTTGCGCGCGTGGATGTGCACCGCCGCCGCCCCCGCGTCGTAGGCCCGCTTCGCCTCCTCGGCGATCTCGACCGGCGTGTACGGGATCGCGGGGCACTGCTTGCGGTTCGCGAGCACCCCGGACAGCGCGCAGGTCACCACGCAGACATCGGGGTCTCGCTCGTTCGGCTTCCGCGGTTCCCCGGTGAACGTCGGCTTCTCTCTCATGCCCCCTGCCTCCCTTTCACGTCCTGTCGCCGCCGTCGCCCTTCTTCGGTCCGCTCTGCGCGACCCGGGCGACCACGTGTCTCTGCAGCTTCGTCAGGATCCGGAGCAAGTCGCGCAGATCCGTCGAGCTCAGGCCGAGGAGCGCGCTCCGGAAGATCTCCATCGGCTCGACCTGGATCTCGCGGGCGAGCCGCGCTCCTTTCTCGCTGAGCCGGATGTGCACGACCCGCCGGTCGGCCTTCGAGCGCTCGCGCCGGACGAGCCCTTCCCTCTCCATGCGGTCGACGATCCCCGTCACGGTGCTGTTCTGCGCCCGGATCCGCTCCGACAGCGTGGACAGCGACAGATCTTGGAACGACTCGAGCAGCTTGAGGATGGTGAGCTGGGGTCCGGTGAGGCCGAACCCGCTCGCCATGCCCTTCGTGAGCCGGCGCGACTCCGTGTAGAGATAGATGATCACCTCCACGATGGCGTCGATCTCCGGCCTCTCTGGCGGCGGCAGGGTCGCGGTCACGATGCTTCGTGTACGAAATATTCGCTCCCGAAGGTCTCGTCAAGCCGCGGGCTCACGCCCCACGCGCGTACCGAGCGGACGCATCTGCGCCCGGACCGCGGGCCCCCGGGGAGGGAGCTCGTGGCGCGGCGCCGGGAGGACCGGTGTCTGAGCCTGGTGACGATGCGTCCCCGGCGTGCAGCGCACGCCGCCGGGGCGCATTGTCCCAGGCGAGTTCGGTCCTCCCGGCGCCGCGCCACGAGCTCCCTCCCCGGTGGCCGGGCAGCTCGGATCCCCCTGCGCCCTGCGCCCTGCGCCCTGCGACCCGCTACCGGCCGCTGCGCCCCTGCCGCCCCCGCGTCCCTCGCCGCCCTTCCGCCCGGATCTCCCGGATGCACCACCGCAGCGCCTCCTGGAGGTCCCGGTGCACCTGGACCGACGACAGATCGATCCCGAGCGACGACGCCGTCTGCGCCACCTGGGGCTGCACGCCGGCCACCACGCCCTGCGCGCCGAGCAGCTCGATCGTCTGCAGCATGCTGATGAGGTGCTGCGCCGTCGTGGAGTCGACCTCTTCGACCCCCGTCACCTCGACGATCGCATACCGCGACTTCGTCTCGACGATCGTGCGCAGCAGCTTCTCCGTGATCTCGGTGGCCCGGTGCCGATCGATGCTCCCCACGAGCGGCAGCACGAGCACGCTGTTCCAGACCTGGATGATCGGCGTCGACAGCGTCTCGATCGCGGACTCCTGCCGCTCGATCACCGCGCGCAGCGACTCCTGCTGCTCGACCACCGCGCGCAGCGACTCCTCGGCGCGCATGCGCTCCAGCGTGATCGCGAACATCTCCCCGACGACCTGGAGCAGCGCCCGCACGCTCTTGTCCCACGCCCGGATCGAGCGCACCGCGTCGATCCCCACGACCCCCACGAGCCGGCCCGCGTACGCCGCGGGCATCCGGACGAACGAGGCGATCCCCAGCTCCGCGAACGCTCGCCGCTCGCTCGCTGCCTCATCCGGCAGGTCGGCCACGCGCGGCACGTCGCACACCTCGAGGCGGCACAGCCTGTCGACGAGCCACGGATACACGTCCTTGGAGACGACGGCCCGCTCCTCGAGCAGCGACGGGACCCCTTCGGCGCACCACTCGTGCGTGTTCAGGAACCGCCGCCCGTCCTCCGAGAGCAAGAACAGGCTCGTCCGATCGGCGCGCAGCGCCTTGCCGAGCTCCGCGAGCGCCAGCTGAAAGCCGCGGTCGATGTCCGCGAGCTTCACATTGATGAAATGGGCCGAGATCGACGCGACCAGCATCTTGGTCTCGATCCGCTGCATCAGCGCCCGCTCGACGCGCTTCTGCTTGCCCACGTTGCGCGCCCAGGCGTAGACGAGCCCCTCGCCGGGCACCGACAGCATCGACCAGGACAGCCACACGTAGAGGCCGCTCCTGCTCCTGCACCGGTTCTCCATCCCGAGCGTGACCGGCCCCTCCCGGAGCCGCGCCAGCTGCTCCCGCGTCGCGGCGAGGTCGTCCTGGTGCACGAGATCGAGCAGGTTCCGGCCGACCAGCTCCTCGGACCCGAGGCCCAGCGTGCGCTCCCAGGCGCCGCTCACGCGGAGGAACGATCCGTCGATCCGCAGAACGCAGAGCGGATCGGGACAGACAGCGAAGAACCTCGCTACGTCCGCTTCGTTCGCAGGTGCGTTCATCGCCGGTCGCCTTACCGAGCCCCCACCCCACGCTTACGGCTCTTTGACATCCTCGAACGTCGTCCGCGCGGCCACGTGCTCCTCGTTCAGGTTGAGCAGGATCGGCAGGGTCTCGTGCTGCCAGTCGTCGTCGAGGATCCGCCGCACCGTCACCCGCCCGGGCACCAGGTTGTACACGGCGTCCACGATGTCCATGATGACGTAGAAGCCGTTCGAGTTGCAGAACCGCATCTTCACGAAGTCCATCACCGTGGACGTGATCGGATGCTGCGGCAGGACTCGCGCCAGCTCGTCGAGGTAGCTGGACAGGTACCGGTACGGGTTGTCGATCCGGATAGCGCCCTCGAAGGTCAAGACGAGGCGGTTGTCGTCATCGAGCCGGGCGACCGACTGAAAGACGCTCAGCCCGCCATCCGTGATTTCTCCATAGCTGAGAGCCTTCATACGCGACCTTTCGTGGAAAACATACGGAGCCTTTTCAAGGGAAAGTAGCCTGGACGACGAGAATTCCATCGACGTACTGCGTCGAGAGATGGAATTTGTTCTCAGCGGTCAGCCGAATGAGGCCGAGGCCGCCCCTCCGCCGGTCGTTGCGCCGCTCGCGCACCGTCCTGGCGAAGAGCTCCCTCGGGTCCTCCGCGGCGAAGATCTCGTCGAATACCGCCTTGACGGTACGGTACTCTTCCGGCGTAACGCGGTTGGATACCTTGATGAGTAGCCGGTCGGGATCGATGCTCAGATCGAGTCGTACCTCGCTGTCACGCTCGGTCCCGTGCTGGATCACGTTGGTGACCAGCTCGGTGACGACCACGTTGACCTTCTGGCAGATCCGTCTGGGATAGAACCTCACCAGGAGCGCATCCAGAAAGTTCGCAAGCAGGCCGGCCACGTCGCCCGTGATGTGATCGATCGGAGATATATATATCGATGCACCGACCGACGTCTGCGAATGATTCTTCTCGGGCTTCATCAGGCGCACCTTCGCAGGATGATCAGTGTGATGTCGTCGGCGTCCGCCACTCGGAACCGCGTGTAGTCCTCGATGCACCGGTCGAGGATGACCTGCACCGGCTCCTCGCTGTGCTTGACGACGATTTCGTTGAGACGTTGCACGGAATATATCTCCCCGCTCGCGTCCTGCGCCTCGAACATCCCGTCTGTGTACAAGGCGAGGACGTCGTCCTCCTCGAACGGCAGCTCGAACTCGTGAAACGGCTTGATGCGCAGACCGATGAAGTTGCTCACCCGGTTGAACGAGCGAGGCGTACCCCGACGGACCAGGAGCCCGTACCCTCCGCCCGAGACGTAGCGGAGGAATCGGTCCGTAAACATGACGAAGTTCACCGTCGCGTACCGGCGAACCTCCCGGAGGAACGAGTAAGCGCTCCGGTTCACCCAATCCACGATCGCCCCGGGGCTGTCGAGGCGCTTGGTGGCGTGGGCGAACTGAGCCTTCAGAAACGCCATGATGAGCGCCGACGATACCCCGTGACCCGAGATATCGTAAACACCGATCGCGTGGCGCTCGCCGGGGAGATAGAAGAAGTCGTAATAGTCCCCTCCCACCTGCGCTAGCTGCTTGTGGAAGATGGCCATGTCGAACGCCGAGGCGATGGGCCCGCTCGCCTCCGGCAGCAGGGCGCGCTGGACCTGCCGCGCCACCGCGAGGTCGTCGTCGATGGCCCGGTTGTACCCTTCTAGCTCGTTCTCGATGCTGGTCGCGTGCTCCAGGATCGCCTCGTGCACCAGGGAGAGATCGTCGAAGTCGAGCTTCAGCTTATCGACGTACTCCAAGAGTGCGCTGCAGCGCTCCATGAAGTCCGTGAAATTCCCCTCGTCGCGCAGGAGAGTGTTCCACGCTTGCCGCTCCTTCACGATCGCCCTGATGGCATCCAGATTGCTCTGCTTCTGTATGAAGCCTCTGGAGTGCATCGAGCTGATGTCCTTAGGTGCAGTCATGGCTCGACCTGGACGCGATTCGGGTTGGACGGAAGATCCCATCCGATCTCAATCACAGAGTATCATCTCGAAGTTCTGGTTGAACTTCTTGAGGTTGGGCAGCGACTTCCCCTGCCACGGGATGGACTTCGATCCGCGGACGATGAGCTGGAGCTCCCCCTTCTTCCGGGTGGCGATCGCGAACTTGTAGAGGACGTTGATCCCCGAGCTGTTCAGGAAGTTCAGCGCCCTGACGTCGAGCGTGATGGTGGGAGGGTTCGTGGCCAGGACCTTGTCGAGCAGCTCCTCGATCGGGGCGTACTCGGTGGTGCCGCCAAGACGAAGGATGCCCTCCAGGTACACCACAACCTCAGAGGGATCGTACCAAACCCGGTAGTTGCCACCTTTGATTTCCATTCTCGACCTTTCGTTCAAAATAGGAATCCTGGCCATCGTCTTGATGCTGAAGCTGTTCACCGATATCGGATCGAGCTTCCACCCAAGACTGACACCGTAATCATTCATGATGATGAGATAGCCGAGCCCCGACCCGGCGTTCTCCGCGTCTTCGGCGTTCGCCTCCGCCTGACGCCGCAGGAGCTCCCCCGGGTCCTCCTGCGTGAGCTCGAGGAGCTTCTCCCGGAGCGACGGGACGGCCGCGTTCGTGATCTGGTTGCTGACGAGGCACACCAGGTCCTCACGCCCGATGCCGACGGTCACGGTGATGTCACCGTGCTGATTGAACTTGACGGCGTTCTCAACCAGCTCGTTCAGAACGTAACCGATGGCGCCTGAGACCTCGTCTCGGCTGATGAGCCTGTCCTCGCCGTCGATCTCCGGGAAGAGCTCCCCGAAGTACTCGGCCATGAAATTCGCCGTCAGGTTACACAGGCTCCATCTCACCGCGAACGAGTCGGGGTACAACGTCAGCGACATGTGCTCGCTGAACGAATCGTCTAAAGAGTAGACGCCGATGATTTCGCTCATGGTAATGCCCAGTCTCCCCCTTGCTCATACCCTCTTAATGACAAGTACCGTAATGTCATCATGGATTTTGTTGTAGCCTACGTGCGCCAAGACGTCCTCGATGATAGCGTCCTTGATCTCCCTCGAGGTCCTTTCGTGGTTGCGCGAGATCACGTGACACAGCCGGTCGATGCCGTATTGCTCTTCTGCAGAGTCCTCCGCCTCGGTGATGCCGTCGCTGAACAGCGTCACGACGTCCCCGGGCTCGAGCTTCACCTCGATGCTGCCGATGAAGTCGCTGATATCCAGATCGATGCCGATCGGCAAGCCGAGCCCCATGGTCTCGATGCGATCGAGGGTGCCGTCCTTCCGGACGATGATCAGGTCCTCGTGCTGGCCGGTGAGCTGGAGCTGGCCGTCGCTGTAGTCGAGCAGGGTCAACGACAGGTTCTTGTCCGAGCGGATGCGCTGGATGTTCTGGTAGATGACCTTGTTGACGATGCTGAGGAACTTCTTCGGATCCCGCTCGTTGCTCGCGAGCAGGGTCCGGACGGCCGTCTGCACCATCAGCATGAGCACGCCGCTCTCCAGCCCGTGGCCGGTGACGTCGCCGATGCCGATCTTCACGAGCCCGTCGCTCCGGAGCACGTCGTAGGAGTCGCCGCCGACCTCGTCGGCCGGGGCCATGTAGCCGGCGATGTCGAGGCCCGGGATCTCCTGGAGCTCGCTCGGCGCCGGGAGCACCATCAGCTGGAGCTGGCGCGCGACGTTCAGCTCGGCGCCGAGGCGGATGTTCTCCTGCGCGAGCTTCGCGTTCAGCTCGCTGATCTCCTCGTTCGCCTTCTCGAGGGCCATCGTCCGCTCGCTGACGAGCTCCTCCAGGTTCGCCGTGTACCGCTCGATGTCGGACGCCATCGCGTTGAAGGTCATCCCGAGCCGCCCGATCTCGTCCTGGCTGTCGATGTTGACCCTCATCGAGTAGTCCTTGTTCATCAGCCGGTGCGCCGCCTCGGAGAGATCGACGAGGTTGGCCGTGATCCTCCGCGCGACCCAGGCGATGCCCACGAGCACGGCGAACAGGCTCAGCACGACGACGATGATCTGCTGGCCCAGGATGTTCCCCGCCGTCGACTGGATGGCGCGCTGGGCCGTGTGCACCGTGGAGAAGAGCTCGGACTCGGGCACCACGAACCCGAGCACCCAGTACTCCATTCCGATGGGCTTCTCACCCCGGTAGAAGTTCATCCCGGGCAGGCGCCGCAGGACGATGACGTACGGCGTGGCCGGCTCGCCCGGCGCCCGCTGGATCGAGACCCGGTGGAACACCGGCTTCTCGCTCGACGGCATCGCGATCTTGGCGACCTCGGGGAACTGGCTCTGGCTGAGGAGGCGCTTGACCTCCTTCACGCCCTCGTTCTGCCCGTCCCGCGTCCCGATCCCGAGGACCTTCTCCCCCTCGCTGTTGATCGCGAGGACGTTCGTGTCGGACATCGACATGAACGCGAAGCCCGAGGACTTGATGTGCACGTGCCGGATGAGGGCCACCGCCTGATCCAGCGTGATGTCGATCGCGACCGCCCCGGCGCAGTCCGTCCGGTCCTTCGTCCAGAGGGGATTGAAGAACGTGACGATGTTGCCGCCGGTCGCCGCGTCGATGTAGGGGGGATACCCGGTGACGTCGGTCTTCGGGACGGGCTTGCTGCTGGGGTCCTTGAGCCAGCGCTGCCATCCCTCGTAGATGCCCGGGAAGAAGGAGTCCCAGAAGTTCTTGTCCGTGTGCCCCGGGTAGAGCCTGTCGAACGTCTGCGCCATCTCGAGCCAGGGCGTCAGACGCATGATGGGCTTTTCCTTCGGCCCCACGTAGTAGACCTGGAGCTTCTCGCTCCCGTTCTTGACGATGGCCGGGCCGAACAGGTCGAAGATCGCGTTCTTCTTGACGTCCTTCAGGATGTCCGGCTTGATCGAGCCGTCCTTCTCGAGCATGTAGTGCCACACGCTCATGACGGACTGCTCGCCCGGCTTGTTCTGGGTCCACTTCCCGTTCGGATCGACCTCGAAATCGTCCTTGAAGAAGGACGATTTGTCGGGGAGAGTCCCTATGGCCTCCGCGGCGTCCGGGTAGTCGATCAGCGTCTGGAGCATCGACGCCGTCATCCGGAGCTCGGAGAACGTCTGCTCGAACAGGAGGTCGAGGCGGAGCGCCGTCGTCTCGATGTAGTTCTCGAGGTACTCGTCGTTCGCCCGAGCCAGCCCGCCGTAGACCTCGGCGCTGGCCTCCTGCTCCAGCCGCGTGACGTTGTAGAGGGCCGTGCCCGCGCTCGACGCAAGAGCGATGAGGACGCCGAACGAGGCCACGAGCATGAACTTCGTACGGAAGCGCCCGGAGGACCTCTCGACGATCCACTGAACGATCGAAAACTTCTTGCGCTCCTTAGCTTCCATAGGTCGGCTCGCGGCGCCTCATCGGCCTCTCCAGTTCACTCACGCTATCGCATCAGCCGTTCTGGCTTGCGCCCGGAGCCGGCGAGTATCGGCCAGTTCGCGTACCCCTTGTCGCTGAGGATGGCAGAGACATGGGCCCTGAGCCCGATGCCAATCTCCTCGAAGATCACCGGATCGGCGTTCGCCGAGGCCGCGACGTCGCCGCAGAACTTGATCCAGCTCTCCACGACCTTCGCGAAGTTGTTCGGGTCGGTGTTCATGTTGTTGATGTCGATGAGATCGCTGCGGATGTCCTCGAGCCCCGCGTTCGAGAGCAGCTCGCGGGTCCTCACGCCGATGTCGAAGTCCATCCCGACCATCCGGCTCAGCTCGAGGTACCGCCGGTACCCCATGCGGATGAGGTCCTGATCCGGATAGCCGGTCACGCACGCGAGCATCTCGTTCGTGATGTAGACGCGGCCGCCCGGCTTGCAGATCCGGCAGAGCTCCTTCATCAGCTGGTCCGGCATGTGGAAGACCTGGATGGCGAGCCGGCAGGACACGAAGTCGAAGGAGTCGTCGGGGATGAGGAGCGCGGCGGCGTCGCCGTACTGATACTCGATGTTCTCGATCCCGAGGCTCCTCGCGTGCGCCTGGGCGTGCTTCAGGAACGCCCTGGAGTGGTCGACGGCCGTGACGTACTCCGGCTTGTACTCCGCGTTGAGCCGCACCGCGAAGTCCCCGAGCCCGCAGCCGATGTCGGCGACCTTCATGCCCGGCCGGAGGCCGTGCCGGTGGAGGAGCTTGCGCTCGTGGTTATAGACGATCTTCTCCTGGGTCCTGAGGACCCGGACGAAATCCTCGTCCTCGATCACGCTCTGGATCGGATAGAGCGCCTTGTCGTAGACCTCCACCGAGACGTTCGGATAGAGCTCCTCCATCACCTGGAACTTCCGCATCGCCCAGGGGATGACGCTCGAGATGATGAGGCGGATCTTGAGGTTGGGCCGCTCTTCCACGGCCCACCGGACGAACCGGTTGATCTCGAGGAACGCGACGTTGTTCATGTACTTGAGGCGCTTGAAGTCGAGGGTGAGCTCGCCTGTCGCGTTCTTCGCGGCGGTCTCCAGCGTCCCTCGGATCGCCCGCATCTGGTCGCCCACGAACGGCCGGAGCATGCCGGCGAGGGCCACCTCCTGATCGTCCTGATCGACCCGCATGTTGAAGGTCACCGATGAGCGCCATGACGGAAGGCTCCCCGATGAGGACGAGGGCGGGACAGCGTTCTCAGGGTAGACTGAAGCACTCATTTTCATCTACCTCAGTAAACGGCAGCTCGATGTTCAAGGTCAGCGAGGTCCCGTTCTTGGGTTCAGTAAGGCTCAGCGTCGAACCGTAAACTACAGCGAGCTCTAGCAGACCTAGAGTCGTAACATCGTTGTCGGGCACGTCGTGCTCGAGCTGCTCTCGGTACCAGGCCATCGGATCCGGCTGGTTGAGCAGCTGGACGGCGTGCTTGTAGAAGGCCACGTTCTCGCTGCTGGCGGGCACCTCGGCCGTCACGCTGATGCGACCGTTGTTCCTCTGGAAGGTGATGATGATGTCGCCCGACGGAGCGTGATTGCGATAAATGGCTTCAAGCAGCTCGTTGAAGAAGGTCGAGAGCAGCGTCGCGTAGCGCTCCGGGTCGTCCTCGTTTGCGCTCGCGTACCGCGCGAGGAAGTTCGCCATCTGATGGCAGTGGCTCCAGCGCTTGCTGAAGCCAGTGACCGAGAAGTTGGCAGAGATGATCATGCCGCTCGGCGCCATGACCGGCGGTGGTCGCAGCGTCGGGGCTACATCGGTCGGCTTCGAAACGGACATCAAGGCCTCGGGGTTGGTTTGCGAGAGGAGGCAGGACGCAGAGTACCTGGAGTCTGGGTGCCGCGTCGAGTGCGTCGCGCTCCCGCTCGAGGTCGCCATGGTGAACTCGGACGAGCACAGCGCTGACGAGGACTGCCTTGGAGGTGCCCGGATTGCCACAGGATCGAAACGATAATGTGGTACAGATCACATTTATTCGCTGCTGATATTCCGCGCAGGTAGAGAAAGGTGTTCTCCCCGTGCGCCCGCCGAGGTCGGGACCGCGACGTGCGCTGTTGCTCGGGCGCGACGCCCGGTGGCCAGCCCGCGGCGCGGGCCCTCGCCGGCCGAGTTGTCCACAGATCGGCGCGCGCGCGCCGTGCAGCGACGACGGAGAATTCGCTGCGCCGCGCGTCGCCCGCGTACCCTGGCAGGCGGCGCCTGCGACCGTCGAAGCCCTCGAGAACACCTTCAAGGGAGGTAATCGAAAGCGCGTCGGTCCTGTCAACACTTTCATGCCGCGCCCGCCACTGCGGAGATCACTCATGGCGTGTGGTCGCGAGTCGCTACGGAACTGTGCGGAGCTCGGTGGGGCGACCTACCCAGTGCAGGCGGGCGCGGCGCGCGGGGGCGAGTGGCCCTCTCCGGCGGGTGATTTCACAGCGACGTACGCCTCGGGCGCGCGCTCCGGGCCCGGCGCCAGCGCGCGCGCGGCCGTGGGCCCGCGCGCCCCGTGAGCTCGCTTGGCCCGCCAACTCGCTCTCTCCGCCCACGTCGCCGAGCGCTGGAGGCCTAGCTCGTGCGGGCGTCGTGCGGGCGTCGCGCCGGGCGACGATTGCGCTTGACACGCGCCCAGGCCGCAGCGCCGGATTCGCGGCTGTCACCGCGGCGCGGCGCCGCGCCGCTCGATCGCGTCGAGCTCGTCCATCACGGCCTTCACCCGCGGATCGGCGGGATCCACCGCGCGCGCCTTCTCGTACGCCGCGCGCGCTTCCTTCAGCTGGCCCGACTGCGCGAGCGCGTTGCCCAGGTTGATCCACGCGCTGCCGAGCTTGTCGTCGAGCCGCAGCGCCTCGCGGTAGAGCGCGGTCGCCTTGGGCAGGTCGCCGCGGAGGTGGTACGCATACCCGAGGTTCGATCGGTACGTGGCGCGCGCCGGGTCGCGGGCCACCGCCGCCTCGAGGTACGGCACGGCGCGCGCCGGATCGTTCGCGGCGAGCAGCGCCGTCCCGAGATCGTTTTGAAGCCGCGCGTCGGCCGGCGAGAGCCTCGCGGCGCGCTCGTAAGCGCGGATCGCGTCGGCCGTCTTCCCCGCCGCGAGCAGCGCCGTCCCGAGGTTCGCCTGCCGCTCGGCGTCGCCGGGGGCGAGCTCGGCGGATCGCGTGAGCTCACGGACGGCGTCCTGCAGGTGGCCGAGCGCGAGGTGAGCGACGCCGAGCGCGGAGCGGGCCTCGGGGTCGCTCGGGGCGAGCTCCGCGGCCCGCGCGAGCTCGCCGAGCGCCGCGTCGGCGCGGCCGAGGACGAGGAGGGCGCGGCCGAGCTCGAGGTGCGCCGGCGCGTGCTCCGGATCGAGCTTCACCGCGCGCTTGAGCTCGGGAATCGCGGCGAGGAGCGTCTTGTCGCCCGGCGCCCCGTTGTAATCCGAGGACACCCCCGCCCTGGCGATCGCCGCGCGCTGGGTCCCCACGATCGCCGCGGGGTCTCGCCTGTCGAGCAGGGCGGCCGCGCGATAGGCCCTCTCCGCGGCGGCGAAATCGCCGCTCGCGTAGGCGGCGTCGCCCTCCTCGAGCTTCCTGTCCGCCGGCGTGCCGGTGCCGCGCGCGACGCGCGGAGGAGGGCTCGCCGGCGCGCCCTCGCTGGTGGACGGCGCGTCGAGCGGGACGCCCGAGCCGGTCGCCTGAGGCTCCGCCGCGCCCGCGGCCGCGCCGTTCGCCGCCGCCGCCGCCGCCCCGCTCGCCGCGGGTGGCGCGACGGGCGCGACGGGCGCGGGCGGCATCGCCGGCGGGGCTCCCGGGACCGATCGCGCGGGCGCGTCCGCCGGCGCGCCCGCGCAGCCGGCGAGCGCGACGAGGAGGGCGAGCCCGCGGATCGATCCGCGGGAGCTCACAGCTTGTACGGGGTCATCGCGTGCTCCTTGCCGTCGTAGCGGAGCAGCACAGGCTTGTTATCCATCTTCGTCGCCACGCCGACCGGCCGCTTCCAGCAGCGGACGAGCGCCACGAGCGTCTCGCGCGCGTAGTCGGCGCGCAGGTCGAAGCCGCCGTGCACGTGCTCGAGCAGGAGCTCCCCGCGGTTGCCGTAGTTGGCGTCGACGACGCGGATGTAGGGATCGCCGAAATTCGTGAGCTGGAAGAGGAGCTTCTCCTTCACCTCCTTGAACTCGCGGCTCTCGATCTCGAACCGGTCGTTCCGGCCGGAGAAGCCGAATGTGTACATCTTCTGGTCGATCACGAACTCCGGCGTCAGGAACTCGTCGATGAAGGTCACGTCGTTGTAGAGCGCGCGCACCTGGAAGATCTTCTCGCGGCCGAGGCCGAGCCGCATGTCCCAGGTGCGCTTCGCGTCGAGATCGGTGCACTCCTCCCACTCGCGGCCGAAGCGGCCCTTGTTCCACCGATCCTCGATGTAGCGATAGAGCTCCACGCCGACCTTGTAGGGGTTGAACCGCCCCGGCGCCGTCGCCATGACACCGGCGTTGTTCTCGGCGTAGTCGATGATCTCCGACGCATCGAGGACCTTCTCGGTCATCATCTTCGAGTGCCAGTACGAGGCCCAGCCCTCGTTCATGATCTTCGTCTGGCGCTGCGGCACGAAGTAGTAGGCCTCCTCGCGGATGATCTCGAGCACGTCGCGCTCCCACCGATCGAGCGGCGCGTGGTCGAGCAGGAACTTGAGCACGTCGCGCTCCGGGCGCTCCGGCACCCTGCGCTCCGGCTTCTTCTGCTCCTGCCGCTTCTTCTTCTGCGCCGCGAGGATCTCCTCCGGGTTGATGAAGGAGTCCATGTACTCCTTGGCCCGGAGCTTGTACGTGTCCATCGGCTCCTCCGAGGGCTCCTCTTCCTCCTTGGGCGCCGGGCGGCCGGTGAACGGGGCCCACGGGTCGATGAGGTTCTCGAGCGAGAGGCAGTGGTCGACGAACGCCTCGACCTTGTTGATGCCGTGACGCTCGATGTGGCGCGACACGCGGGCGCCGTGGTTCGCCATCTTGTCGATCCACTTGCGGTCCGGGTCGTAGGACTCGCTCCTGCGCACGGGGTCGAGGATCGGGCCGCGCTGGTCGAGGTCGGTGGACCGGAAGCAGAAGTTGTTCTTGAAGAAGTCGACGTGCCCGAACACGTGCGCCATCACGAGCTTCTGGTCGGTGAGCGAGTTGCCCTCGAGCAGGTAGGCGTACGAGGGGTTGTTGTTGATGACCATCTCGTAGATCTTCGAGAGGCCGTACTCGTAGCTCTTCGAGAGCTGCTCGTACTCCATGCCGAACCGCCAGTGCGGGTAGCGGCTCGGGAAGCCGCCGTACGCGGCGATCTCGTTCATCTGGTCGTACGTCAGCATCTCGAAGACGACAGGGAAGAAGTCGAGCCCGTAGTCCCTGGCGATCTTCTCGATGCGCTCCTTCTCGGTGCGCAGGTACCGGGGGAGCGCGGTGTTCAGCGCGAACTTGCTCATGCCGCCCTATTTCCCCTTCCCCAGGAAGTCCTTGATGCTGCCCACGATGGCGTCCTTGTCCCTGATCTCGCTCACCACGACGCGGTCGTCGTGCGAGAAGTGCTCCTTGAGATCCTTGATGAACTGGCCCGAGCCGTACGGGCTCTCGACCTGCCCGTAGGCGAACATGTTGACCCTCGGCAGGATCTGGGTCTTGAGCACGTCCACGCAGGAGAGGGTGTCGTCCATCGACCAGTTGTCGCCGTCGGAGAAGTGGAACGGATAGATGTTCCACTCGTCCGGCGGGTAGTCGCTGTCGATGATCTGGGAGCAGAGCTTGTAGGCGCTCGAGATCATCGTGCCGCCGGACTCGCGCGTGTGGAAGAACGTGTCCCGGTCGACCTCGCGGGCGATGGCGTCGTGGATGATGAAGCGCGACTCCAGGCCCTTGTACTGGCGCGTGAGCCACGCATCGATCCAGAACGACTCGATGCGCACGATCTCCTTCTGCTCGTCGCCCATCGAGCCGGAGACGTCCATCATGTAGATGATGACCGCGTTCGCGACGGGCTCGGTGATCGTCTTCCACGAGCGGTACCGCTTGTCGTCCGGAATGGGGACGACGACCGGCGCCGTCGGGCGGAACGTCCCGCTCGAGATCATCCGCTTCAGCGCCTCGCGGTACGTCCGCTTGAAGTGGCGCAGCGACTCCGGGCCGACCCGGCGGATGCCCGAGTAGCGGTCGTGGGCGTTCGAGATCTTGCTCTTGCCCTTGTCCTGGATGTCGGGTAGCTCGAGCTCCTCGCCGAGGATGCTGGCGAGCTCCTCGAGCGTGACGTCGACCTCGAGGATGTGGTCGCCCTCGCCGCTGCCCGCCTGCCCCTGCCCGGGCTGCTTGTCGTCCGAGCCCCCCACGGGATCGCCGGGGTTGCCGTCGCCCTGCCCGACGCCGCCGCGCTGCTTGTCGCCGAAGCGGAAGCGCGGGATGTCGATCTGAGGAATCGGAATCGAGACGAGGTCCTTCCCCTTTCGCCCGATGAGCTCGCCCTGCGAAATGTACTTGCGCAGGTTCTCGCGGATGCGGCCGCGAACGATCTGACGGAAGCGCCCGTGATCCTGGTCGATCTTCAACGACACGCCGGCGAGTGTAGCATCGGAAGCGGCCCCGGGTCCGAACGTTCGGCGGGCCGCCGAGGTCTCCCGCGCCGTCGTCGTCCCATCCCCGACGGCTCCCTGCCCCGGCGTTCGCGCCCCCGCCGCTCCGGCCTCCCACCGCGCCCCCACCGCGCCCTCCCCGCTCCCTCGCCGCACGGTTCCCCGCCGCTTTCCCCACCGTTACGCCCGCCCGCCGTGAACTGCGCCCGTGATAGCCTCGGGAACGTGCTTTCCCGAGCGCCCGTCCTTCTCTTGGTGGTTCTCATGGCGCTGGCCCTCGGCTGCGGCTCCCGCGAGCAGCTCGTCGGCCTGCCCGAGCTCGCGGACGCGGGGGGCGCCCCCGACGCACGGCCGGACGCGCCGGTGTGCCGGGAGGACGGGCTCCCCTGCGAGGGCGCGGCGGACTGCTGCAGCGCCGCGTGCGCGCGCGGGATCTGCGGCGGCGGCAGCTGCGCGCAGGACGGCGCGCCGTGCGCCGCCCCGGGCGACTGCTGCACCGGGCTGTGCACCGAGGGGCTCTGCGGCCAGGGCTGCTCGGTCGACGGGGCCCCGTGCCAGAGCGCGGCGCAGTGCTGCACCGGGGTCTGCACGGGCGGAGCGTGCGGGCAGGGCTGCTTCCCGAGCGGGAGCGCGTGCAGCTTCGCGGGGCAGTGCTGCTCGCTCCGCTGCGAGGAGGGCGCTTGCCGCGCGCCGTGCATCCCGAACGGCGCGCTCTGCGAAGGCGGCGACGCGTGCTGCAGCGGCGTCTGCCGCGGCGGCGCCTGCGGCCTCGCGTGCTCGCCCGACGGCTTCGGCTGCAACACGGGCGCGGACTGCTGTTCCGGGCGCTGCAACGCGGGCGTCTGCGGCGGGTGCAGCCCGGACGGGGAGATGTGCGGCTCGGCCGACGCGTGCTGCTCCGGCGTCTGTGACGAGGGCGTCTGCGGGGGCGTGTCCTGCTCGCACGGGCCCTGCGCGATCGGCGCGCCCCTCGCGGCGGAGTGCGGCGGCTGCGTGGCGGAGATCTGCCGGTTCGACTCGTTCTGCTGCGACGCCAGCTGGGACGAGATCTGCGTCCGCGAGGTGACCGGGCTCTGCGGGCTGACCTGCGGCGAATGCGCCGAAGACGGCAGCCGCTGCGCGTCCGACGCGGCGTGCTGCAGCGGCGCGTGCGAGGACGGCGTCTGCCGGACGCCGTGCACGCCGGAGGGCGGCGGGTGCGCGGCCGACGCCTCGTGCTGCAGCGGGAGCTGCTTCGAGGGC
Source organism: Sorangium cellulosum So0157-2 (assembly GCF_000418325.1). Taxonomy (GTDB): domain Bacteria; phylum Myxococcota_A; class Polyangia; order Polyangiales; family Polyangiaceae; genus Sorangium; species Sorangium cellulosum_D. The sequence continues at coordinate 3,043,762 of NC_021658.1, read as the reverse complement.
GCCTGCGTCGGCTGCTTGCCGAACGGGGCGAGCTGCGGCTCGGCGGAGAGCTGCTGCAGCGGCGCCTGCGATCCGGCCCTCGGGTGCGTGACCGAGTGCAGGCCCGACGGCCAGCCCTGCGCGGACTCGGGCGAGTGCTGCAACGACAACTGCCAGAACGGCCTCTGCGGCGGGCCCGCCTGCCCGTCGGACGGGACCGAGTGCGGGAGCTGCGTGGCCGAAGGCTGCTGCGCGCAGCTCAACCAGTGCCTCACCAGCGCCGCGTGCGCCGAGGACGTGGCGTGCTTCTTCGGCTGCCTCGACGAGGGGAACGACTCCGCGGTCTGCGGGTTCGAGTGCATGAACAGCCCGGAGACGTTCCGGCTGCTGCTCTGCGTGGGCAGGAGCTGCGGCGGCGGCACCTGCTTCTGACGCGGCGATGCGCGGGGTGATCGTGCGGGGCGCGATGGGAAGGGCGTCCGCGCTGGCGTGGGGCACGGCGGTCGCGGCGCGGCGCGCGGCGCGCGTCCTCGCCGCGCTGCTCGCGGCGCACGTCATCGCCGCGCTGCTCGCGACGTCCCTCGTCGCCGCGCCCGTCGCGGAGGCCGCGCCGCGCGATCTCGCGGTGGTCGGCCTGCTCGCCGATCTCGAGAAGATGGTCGAGGTGCAGCAGTCGCTCGGCTGGACGATCGACCGGTACGAGCTCGACGAGATCATGTCGCCGGCGCTGATGAGCGTGTGCTCGGTGACGGCGGAGACGCGCGCCGCCGCGCTCGCGGCGCTCGACCGCCGGATCGTCGAGCTCGGCGGTCCCGTCGAGGAGGCGTTCCGGCGTCGCGGAGAAGACCTCGACGAGGTCGCGGATCTCCTGTTCGCCACGCGGGTGCGCGCGCTCCTCGCCGAGGCGATGGGCCGCGCGAGCGGCGCCGGCGGTGCGCCGGCCGAGTGCCCGTTCTGGCTCCGCCCCTCGCCGGCCTTCCGGGGGCGCGAGACCGACGCGTACCGGACCACGCTCAACCTGGAGGGGGGCGGCATCGCGGTGCTCGAGGGCGCCGGCGGCAGGGTCCTCCCCGGCGCCGGCGGCTCGGCGCGGCTGCTGCTCGGCCGCGGGATCGACGAGCGCTGGACGTTCCTGGCCGGCGGCGAGTTCGGCGGCACGGCGCAGCTCGAGCAGACCGCGACGAAGACCCGCTTCCCGATCAGCTTCGTCGCCGCGCTGCCGATGGTGCTGCGGTACCGCGCCCGCACCTGGCACTACGAAGGCGAGCTCGCGTCGCTCGCGTACTTCACCCAGGACGACCTCCGCGTGAGCCCGGGGCTGCGCGCCGGCGCGCTGGTCGGCGTCTCTTCCCTGCGGATGCGGGGCATCATGCCGTGGGCCGGCCTCGGCATCGCGGTCGAGCACGTGATCGAGACCCACCGGCGCCCCGCCCAGTGGAACCTCAAGGGCGGCGCCCGCGTCGGCTTCGACTGGGATTTCTGAGCGCTTCCAAGCGGGTTTGCGGCGCCGATCTGCCGCGGGCCTGACGCGCAATAGGCGACTCCGCCGGGGTGGGCTACAGCAGATCCTGATTTCGATTCCGGTCCTTCCCGCCGACTTTCCGACCGGGAAAGAGGAAAGGCTGTGGCACCATGAGGCCACGAGCGAGCTCATGTCGAGAGAGCTCGGGGGAGGGCTCTATGCCGAGAGGCGAGACAGCAAAGGATACGTCCAAGCAGAGAAAGCGGGTCGGGAGCGGCGAGCGCGAGCAGCCTTCGCCTGCGACGTCCCAGGGCGAGGCCGGTCGGAAGGCGTCGGGCAGGCGGACCAGGGCCGCGGCCGGCGGCGCGAGGAAGGCCGCGAGCCCGACCCGGCGCGCGACCCAGGCCAGGAAGGGGTCGCGCAAGGCGGGAGCAGGCGCGGTCGCGCGGCCGGGCACGGCGCGGAGCACCTCGGCGGGGGCGAAGGCCGGGCCGAAGCAGCGGGCGGGCAGCGCGGCGAGGAAGACGGCCGCCGGCCAGACGACCCGGCCGCGGAGCGCCGCCGCGAAGAAGGCGGCCACGACGCGGAAGCGGGCCGCCGGCGCTACGGCGGGGCGCGGCCGGGGCGCGACCGGGCCGGCGGGGGCCGGCGGGCAGAAGACGGCGCGCAAGCCGGCAGGCGCCAAGCGGGCCGCGCCGCAGCGTGGCGGCGCGGCGAGGCAGACGCCGTCCGCCGGGCGCGGTGGCGCGCGGCGCACGAGGTCGGCGCGGCCGCGCGCGCAGCGGGCCGGCCAGAAGCGCGCGACCGCCGGACGGCGGACCCAGGCCAGCTGAGCCTCGACGCCGGGCGCGCCGCTCGCCGCGGAGCGCCCGCCCGCGTTGTTCCCATCCACAGCGATGCCTGCCCGGGGCTGCCCATCCAGCGGCCACCGCCGCGGACTGCCGACCCGACAGGACGGCCAATCCGAGCGATGCCCGCCCAGGGCTCTCTCTCGCGCAGCGCGGTACTCTGACCGAAAGCGCGGGACTCGGGGAGCCGCCAAGGCGCCAAGAACGCCAAGAAGTCTCAACAATTTGGCGTCCTTGGCGTCCTTGGCGCCCTTGGCGCCCTTGGCGGTTCGATCCTCTGCGGCGCCGCCTCCGGTAAGCACAGGGGCGCCTGCCCAGGTTGCCCCATCCCGGCGGAGCAAGGCTGCCCCATCCCGGCGGAGCAGGGCTGCCCCATCCCGCGGTGCCGATCAGGACTGCGACGACGCCGGCTCGCCGACCATGAGGACGACCCAGGTGGCGGTCAGGAAGTGGTACGACGTCCCGCCGAGCCCCGGGAGGGTCGCCCCGCCGCGCGCGCGCCTCGCGCAGAGCGGACAGCCCGCGTCCGCGCGCCGGCCGATGAGGTACCGGCGCGAGGACGGCGGCACGGACGCAGGACAGACCTGAACTTCATCGTCCTCCATCGCTCCGCACATACCCCCCATCTCGCTCTGCGGCGGAAGCGCCTCCGTGCGCCCGGTGCCGTGCGCTACCCCGATCGATCGCGGCGCGCGGCCGCCCTCGCGAGGCCCGCGCTCGATGGTCCGACCTGCAGCCGCTGGCGTAGGGCGATGCTGGACCATCGTAGGAATGCTCCTTCGGGCGAGCCGAAAACCAGCGACCCAGGCTCGGATGTGGCGCCGCACTGCGGCCGAGATTCATCCTAGCAGGATCCCCGGACCATGCATGGATGACATTCCGTAGATGCGTGGTGCTTCCCACCGCGACAGCCTCTTGTCTCTGCTGTCGTTCTCCTCGCCGTCTTTCTCTGCTCAATCGATGTCGCTGCGCGGCGCGGGGAGCGGAGCGGCGGAGTGGCTAGCAGCGTGGGCCGCTGGCCGCGCGCGCGCAATGCGAAGACCGACGCGACGAGGCGCGCGGGCGTCGCGCGTCAGCGGCGGAGCGCAGCAGGAGGCTCCGGAGGTGCGCTGCGGCGCGCCCTGAGGACATGCCGACGCTCGGTCGTCCCCCCCCCCCCGCGCGCGGCGCGCGGGGGGGGGGACCGACCTCCGCGCGCGGCCGAGCATCGTTTGCGGGCAGCTCGGGAGGGATACGACGCTCGTCAGGAGAACGCCGATGTCCGGCGCTCGGCCCCGGCAGAGGGCTCCGGGGCTGCGCGGCGGGCGATAGCGGGCGGGCGGGGTCGGCCGGAGCGCGTCAGTGGGGGATGGGGACCTGCGGCACCTCGTCGTCGGGCACGATGCAGGACGACAGGTCGAACAGCATGAAGAGCAGCGCCTTCTCCTGCGGGGTCAGCTCGTCCGTGGAACACCCCTCCGGGAAGGGCGGGCCCGTGACGTCTCCCGCGGAGACATGGATGTCTGTGAACACCAGGCGTCCGCACTGTTGATCTTCGTCGACACCGATGGGCGTGTTGAACGTGAAGTACTGGACGCCTGCCGGCTCGGGCTCGTTGTAATAGATCCACCGGGTCGAGATGCCCTCGGTCACGTCGTTCACCGTGTGCTGCGCCCCGTTGATCACGATCTCGCCGTGCTCGGTCGAGGCGCCGACGTTGACGAGCCAGTCCGCCAGGGCCTGCCCCTTCGGAAGCGTGGTGTCCACGAGCGCCGTGAGGGGGCTCACCGGGTCCTCGTTGATGTTGTCCCAGACCGCCGTGTCCGGGAACGGAGCCGGCCCCCGCTTCAGCCAGTAGTTGTGCCAGTGGGAGGCGAACACGCGCCCGCCGAGCGAGGTGTAATCGAACAAGGCCTGGCGCGCCGTCTCCGGCTTGTCCGCGGCGTAGGGATCGCCCTCGCAGGCGAGGATCACCATGTCGTACTGACGCAGGGTGTCGACGGTCCCCCAGAGGCTCGTGGCCGACGTGAACTCCACGCCTTGATTGAGGCCGTCCGCATAGCGCGTCGTCACGGGGTGCCCCGCGTCGCCGCGGCCGGCGAACAGGTGGACCCGCCCCGTCCCGGTCTCCGGCGTGAACTCGCTCTCGTCGATCCCGAGCTTGTGCAGCAGGCACTCGAGCGGATCGGCGCCGCCCGTCGTGAGGGCGATCTTGGGGATGTGCCCCTCCGCCTTGTTGCGCGGCAGCCGGATGGTCCCCGCCTCGGTCGCGGTGTCCTTGCATTTCTCGACCGCCGGGAGCCTGATCTCGCGCCGCCACTTGCCCACCTGGACGACGAGCGGGATGTCCTCGCCGACCGGCACGTCCTCCAGGACGAAGCTCCCTTTCGTATCGGTCAGCGCCGTCACGATGGGCGAGCCCGAGAGCGTCGCGCTGCATTGATCGCAGGTCGCGCCGTCGGTGAGGGGATCGAGCGGCTCGTTGGGAACGTAGACAATCACGTTATAGAGGGGCAGTTTGCCCGAAGGGTCGTAGACGGTGCCGCTCACCGTGGTCTTCGCCCCGCCCTCGCAGTGGACCTGCTGGCACTCGAGGCCCTCGCACGCGCCGTTTCCTCCCAGTCCCAGGCCGCCTCCGCCGACATTCGCCGGGAAGCCGCCGAAGCCCGTGCCGATCCCGCCGCCGTCTCCGCCCGCGCCGCCAGGCCCCGCGCCGCCGGACGCCGGGGGCGCCGTGCCTCCCGTATCGCCGCAGGAGCAGCCGGAGACAACGCCCGGCGCTACAGCGATCGCAGCCATCAAGACTCCCGCCCTGCCCGACCAAGTCAACATTTCGAGCCTCCCGGGCGATGCGAGCAAAGGTACCCTGCTACCGCCCAGTCTCTATCGTAGGCCAGAGCGTAGAAATCGGGAAGTATGTCCGGCGAAGAGCAGGAATGAAGCGATAGTAGATTAAGGTAAGCCCTGATACCCCTGACTACCGACTCCGCGCAGGACGCGCACATCGCGGCGAGGGACGGATCGAACAGCGGATCTCCGCGCCTGCGACATGGTGTGCGACCCGATGCCGCGGAAGATCGACGCGTGGGTCGTTGGGAGGCGGCGCGCCGCCAAAGCGGCTGCGCGCGACCGCGCCGCGAGCGGCGGCGCCGCGGCGCAGAGGCCGCGCGCGGGCGGCGCTCTCGGTCCGATCGACCGGAGCGCCGGTTATTGCGGATCGACCCGCGTCAGCCCGAACCAGAGCACGACGTGCCACCGCTCGTGCCACTGCAGCAGCACCGGCCCGAGCGCGAGCCCGGGCGACGGGGTCCGCAGCTCGTCCTTGAGCGCGCTCACGGGCCAGGGATTGCCGAACGCCTTCTCGCCGTAGGTCAGCGCGAGCGTCGGCTCGCCGTCGAGCTCCGAGGGCACGAGCTGCGCCTTGAAGCGGCACACCTTGCTCCCGAGGACCAGGTTCGTGCCGGAGTTGCCCCCGTGGTCGAACTCGTTCCCTTTCCAGGGCATCCAGTCCGACGCGAGCCCCTTGATCAGCGGGCGCACCGCGAGGTGAACCCCGGCCGTCGGCTGCAGGGAGAGCAGCCGCCCCCGCGGCGCGTCGCCGAGCTCGGCCGGATCCGCCGGCTTCCCCGCCCTGTAGATCTGCCGGAGCGCGTCGGGGTGCGCGCCGATGAGGCTGTCGAGGGAGGACACCTGGGTGATGAGGCGGCGCCCGGCCGCCGCGCCTGCGTTCTGCTCGCTCTGGGTGTTCATCGGGTCACCTGGCATTCCACCGCGCCCGTCGAGGGTCAACGGCAACCGTCAGCGCGTCAGCGCGCTTCTTCGCCGCTCGCCTCGCCGCCGCTCGCCTCGCCGCCGCTCGTCGCGCTCGCCGCCGCGCCGCGCGCGACGATGGCCTCGTACGCGCGGCGGACGCGCTCGGTGATGGCGCCGTAGCGCGCGAGCAGCTCCTTCGCGGCCTCGGCCCCGGTGCGGCCCCGGATCCCCGTCCGCCGCGCGAGGAGCGGGACCCCGGGCGCGTCCTCCTGGAGCAGCTGCGAGGCGTCCGCGTGCACGATGCGGATCCGCTGCTCCAGCTTGCGCAGGAACGCGTGGCCGTCCCGGAAGATCTCGGCGTGCGCGGCCGAGAGGTATCCGGCCGAGGCGAGCGCGTCGATCGCGGCGAGCGTCTCGGAGGTCCGGACGCGCGGATCGGCGCCGTGGCGGATCTGCAGGAGCTGCACCGCGAACTCGATGTCCGCGAGGCCGCCTCGCCCGAGCTTGAAGTCGCGGCGGCCGCGGCGCTCGTGCGAGAGCTCGCTCTCCATGCGCATCCGGAGCCGGTGGATCTCCTCGGCCATCCGATCGAAGTCGTCCGCCTGGAGGTACGCGGCCTCATGCGCGATCGCGATCGCCTCCGCCCCGAGCGTCGGATCGCCGGCCGACGCGCGCGCCCGGATCAGCGCGAGCCGCTCCCAGATCGCCGCGCGCATGTGCCGCGCCCCGGGCGACGACTCCGGCTCCGCGGGCGCCTGGGCCACCCCGCCCCCGCGGCGGATGCCGTGGTAGCGCGCGAACGCGTCGAGGGACGTGACGAGCAGCCCCTGGCTGCCCGACGGGCGCAGCCGCGTGTCGAGCTCGTAGCCCGGGCCCGCCGCGTGCGACATCGAGATGAGCCGGATGATCTGCCGCGCGCGCCGCGCGTAGAAGGTGCCGGGGTCCGAGCCGGGCCCCTGATCGCCGGACGGCGCGCACGTCGGATCGAACAGGAAGAAGACGTCGAGATCCGAGCCGTAGCCGATCTCGCGCCCGCCGAGCTTGCCCATCGCGATCACGGCGAGCCCCCGCACCGGCTCCCCGGGCGGCGTCCCGAGCGCGAAGCGCGTCGCCGCCTCGAGCGACGCGTCGGCCAGGTCCGAGAGCGCGAGCGTCGCCTCGCGCGTGCCGACCTCGCCGCTCAGATCGGCGAGGCCGACCTCGATGGTGACGCGCGCCTTCGCGCGCCGGAGCGCCGCGATGAGCGCCTCCTCCGGATCTTCGTCCGGCGCGGCCTCGCTGAGGCTCTCCTCGATCGTGTGCCTGATCACGCCGGCGCTCGGCGCGCCGCGCGCGAGCAGCACGACGTCGACGAGCTCGGGGTACCTGACCATCGCGTCGCCGATGAACGCGCTCGACCCGAGCGCCTCGACCAGCCTGCGGAGCGCGCGCGGGTCGTCGCCGAGCATGCGCGCGTAGACGGCGGAGTGCCTGATGCGGGAGAAGCACAGCCGGAGGAAGCGCGCGGCCTGCTCCGGATCGGCGGCGTCGATGACCGCGGCGAGCAGCGTCTCCGCGAGCGACGACGACGCCTCGCGGCTGCGCGCGCCGAGCAGGCCGTCGGGCTGGCGCGAGAGCTCGAAGAGGTCGTCGGCGACGTCGCGGAACCGCGCGGTCAGCGAGGCGCTCGCGCCCGGCTCCGGGGGCGCGCCGGCGGACGGCGCGGCGGCCTCGGCGGCCTCCGGCTCTCCCCCGCCGCCGCCGAGGACGAGCACGGCGTGCTTCGCGAGCGCGTCGGCGAAGGCGTCGCGATCTCCGCGGTCGAGCGCGGCCATCGCCTCGATCCACCGCGACGGCCGGGCGCTCCCCTTCGGCAGGAGCGACAGGAGCCGGGCCTTGATCCGGCTCCGGCGCTGCTGGGTGTCGGCGAGGAACGCCGCGGCGTCCTCGAAGCGCAGCGTCCGGGCGAGGCGCTCCATCTCCGCCTCGCTGTCGGGGAGCAGGTGCGTCTGCACGCCGGTCGCGGACTGGACGGCGTGCTCCGCGCGCCGGAGCGCGAGGTACCCCTCCACGAGCTCCCGCCCTTCCCGGTCGGTCACGTACCCGAGCGCGCGCAGGCGCCGCAGGCCGTCGAGCATGCCCTGCGCGCGCGCCCGCGGCTCGCGCCCTCCCCAGATGAGCTGCAGGGCTTGCACGAAGAACTCCGCCTCGCGGATCCCGCCGGGGCCGAGCTTCAGGTCGCGCGACGCGTCGTGCGAGAGCTCCGCGCGGGCGCGCTCGACGAGCTCGATCATGTCGACGGCGAGCTGCGGATCGACCTGGCGCCGCCACACGAACGGGCCGAGCACGCCGAGCGCCTCGGCGCCGAAGTCGAGATCGCCGGCGATCTCGCGGGCGCGGAGCAGCGCGGCGCGCTCCCAGAGCCGGCCGAACGACTCGTAGTAGCGCTCGGCGGCGGCCAGCGAGTTGACGAGCGGGCCGCTCCGCCCCTCGGGGCGGAGCCGGAGATCCACGCGCCACACGAACCCGTCCTCGGTGACCTCCTCGAGCGTCGCCGTGAGCCGGCGCGCGACGCGGGCCCAGAAGTCGTGCAGGGTGACCGACACGGCGCGGTCGCCGGAGGGGCCCACCTGCCCTTCGTCGGTGTCGTAGAGGTAGATCAGGTCCACGTCGGAGCCCGCGTTGAGCTCGTCGCCGCCGAGCTTCCCCATGCCGAGGACGACGAACTTCGACCGCGCGCCGGTCGCGGTGCGCGGCTCGCCGAACCGCGCGGTCACGGCCGAGACCGCCTCGGCGAGCGCCACCTCGATCGTGGCCTCGGCGAGCGCGGTGAGCTCGCGCGCCGTGACGTCGATGTCCGCGCCCCCCGCCGACGGCGGGAGCAGCTCGCGCAGCGCGATGCGGATCCGCTCCTCGCGCGCCACGCGCCGGAGCTCCCGTCGGACGCGATCGGCGTCGGAGACGTCGCCGACGCGGCCGCGGATCCGCGACAGGTACGTGGCGCGATCGCGGGCCGTCTGGTGCCCCTCCGCCGCGAGCCGCTCCGCGATGTCCGGATTTGCCTCGATGGTCGCGCCGATCGCGGGGTAGGCGGCCGTGAGGAGCGCCGCGATGGCGAAGGCCATCGTCCCCGGCGGCAAGCGGGGCGACAGCCGCGCCGCGCGTTCCTTCACGCGTTGCTCGTCGATCGCGTTCGCGATCTCCAGGAGCCTCGAGACCTGTTGCATGGCGGGAGGCTAGCAAGACCCTGGCGTCGCGAACGCCGGTTCCGCAGCGCCCGACCGCCAGTTTATCGCCCGGAGGCGTCACCTCGCGCCTTGGCGACGTCGCCCTCCGATCCTATGCTCGCCGGGTGCGATTGCTCTGCGTTTCGGATATCCACGGCCACGCCGACGCGCTCGCGGCGGTCCTGGCCACCGCCGAGCGCCGAGGTTACACCCAGCTCCTGGTCGCCGGAGATCTCTGCTTTCCCGGCCCGAAGCCGCTCGAGACGTGGCGCCGGCTGACGCAGGCCAAGGCGGTTTGCGTACAGGGCGTATCGGATCGCGCCCTGGCGACGCTGGACATCGAGAAGGTCAGGCCACGGAGCGAGCACGAGCGGGCGCGGCTCGATCGCCTGGCCCAGACGCGCACCGAGCTCGGCGAGCTGATCCTGGCGCGGCTGGCGCGTCTCGCCCCGACGTACCGGCTGCCGCTCGAGGACGGCGGCGAGCTCGTCCTGGTCCACGGCTCGCCTGCGGATCCGCTGGAGCCGATCTCGCACGACATGACGGACGAGGAGGTGCTCTCCCTCCTCGGCGACGACCCGGCGGATGTCGTGATCTGTGGTGGCTCCCACGTCCCGTTCGACCGGATGGTGGGGGGCGTGCGCATCATCAACGTCGGCTCGGTGGGAGAGGCGCCGTGCTCGATGCGGGGCGAGGTCGACCGGGTGCGCGTCGGTGGGCGCCCCGCCGGCGAGCTTGTGCGCAGCGGGTCCGTGTCCTACGGGGCGGGGCACGCCGACGCGACGTTCGTCGAGCTCCGGGCGGGCGAGCTCTGGGTCGAGCAGGTCGTGGTGCCGCTCGGTAGGGCGGCCTGAGCGCGCCGGGGCGCAGGAGCGACGGGCGCGCCCAGAGCGACCCGAGCGCCCCGGAGCCACGCGACACCGCGCAGGGCACGCGCGGCGCTCGTCACGTATCGTACCAGGCGAGGAACAGCGCGCGCGGCATGCCCTCCCGCTTGAACCTATATCAAGGATTTAGGATCATCCTCGGGGAGCATGGGCAGCTACTCCCCCGACGATGATTTCGAGGCCACGCGGGTGGCCAACGTTGGGGAACTCCAGAAGGAGCTCCCGGCGCGCTCGCCGAAGGATCGCGCCTACCTCATCGTGCTCGCCGGCTCGAACGTCGGCGAGATGTACCGGGTCGAGGGCGCCGAGATCGTGATCGGCAGGGCCTCCGGGGCGACGATCCGGCTGAACGACGACGGCATCTCGCGGCGCCACGCCCGCCTGCTCCAGATGGACAGCCAGGTGCTGATCGAGGATCTCAACAGCTCGAACGGGACGCTGGTGAACGGCGAGCAGGTGACGCGCGTCGCCCTGCACGACGGCGACAAGATCCGCCTGGGCTCGACGACGATCCTCAAGTTCACCTACCACGACCACCTGGACGAGTCGTTTCAGCAGCAGATGTACGACGCCGCGCTGCGCGACGCGCTCACGAAGGCGTTCAACAAGAAGTACTTCCTGGATCGGCTCGAGACCGAGGTCTCCTATGCCCGGCGGCACAGCGCGCACCTGTCGCTGCTCATGTTCGACGTCGATCACTTCAAGAGGATCAACGACACGTTCGGGCACCTCGCCGGCGACTACGTCCTTGCGCGGATCGCCAAGATCGCGAGCAACACGGTGCGGACCGAGGACGTGTTCGCGCGCTACGGCGGCGAGGAGTTCGGCATCCTGTGCCGCGGCGTGGCGCTCGAGAACGCGGGCATCCTCGGCGAGCGGCTGCGCCTGCTCATCGAGGGGTCGGTCTTCGAGCACGAGGGCGTCCGCGTGCCCACGACGATCAGCGTCGGCGTGGCGGCGCACCCCGTGGTCCCGGTGCAGACCGGGCTCCAGCTCATCGCGGCGGCCGACGAGGCGCTCTACGAAGCGAAGCGCACCGGCCGCAACCGCGTGCTCCTGAAGTTCGGCCCGAAGCCGTAGGCCCGGCGAGGGGCGCGCGGCAGGTCAGCCGGCGCGGCCGCGAGCGGGCGCCGTGGCAGCCGCGCCTCGGCGGCCACGGGCGATCGCCGCGGCAGCCGCGCCTCCGCGAGCGCGCGGGGCGGCTCCGGCGCGCGGCGCCGCCCCCGCACCTCAGTCGATCTTGAGGAGCTCCTTGACCTTGGCGATGACCTGCGGCGCCTGGATGGGCTTGGTGATGTACGCGTTCGCGCCGAGCTGCAGCGCGCGCTGGCGATCCTCCTGCGACCCCTCGGTGGTGATGATGATGATCGGGGTGTCCTTGTGGACCGGATCGGTGCGCACGCGCTTCACGAGCTTGAGCCCGTCCATGATGGGCATGTTGATGTCGGTGATGATCACGTCGTACTTGGTCGAGGCGAGCTTGCGGAGACCGTCGACGCCATCATCCGCCTCGGTGACGCGGAGGTTCTTCACGCGCGCGAGCGCGAAGACCAAGAGCTGCCGCATCATGGGCGAGTCTTCAACGATCAGACACGAGTACTCGGCCATGATCAGTCCTCCAGGTCCAGGAATGCCTGGACGCCGGGCACCTTCCGGCCGGCGTCGGTGAAGAGCCGCGCGTTGATGAGGGCGGGGGCGGCCTGGGCCCCGAGGAGCTTGAAGAGCTCGGTGTCCACGTTCACGAACTCCGTCTTTTGCGGGAGCGTGCCGAAGATCGCGATGACACCCACGGTGCGCCCGTTGAAGTCGAGCGGGATCACTGCCGCCGGATCCTCGATGCTCCCCTTGGAGACGTCCTTGGTCTCGTCGAAGAAGATTTCCCCCTTCGAGAATGCCTGGCCGACGACGCCTTCGGTCACCGGCATGCGCGCAATCTCGTCGACGGCGACGCCTTCGCTCGCGATCGAGACGAGCTCCTTACCATCAGGAGACGCCAGGTACACGGAGAAGGCGCCCGCCCCGAGGAACTGCGCCAGGAGCTCCTTCAGGTTGCGGAGGACATGGCGCACGTTGCGCGCTGCGTGCAGCTGCGAGAGCGCGACGTACAGGTTCGCCAGGTTCGCGAGCTCGCCCTCCGCCTCCGAGTAGCGGCTGTTGAAGCGGTCTGACGCCGCCACCATCCGCACCGACTGCGTCACGAGATCGCGCTTCTCCTGCTCGAGCTCCTCGATCTTGCGGAGCAGGTCGCGGATGGCCGAGTCGCTCGCGAGGTGCGCGCGCAGCTTGCCGTTCTCCGATTCGAGCTCGGTGATCTTGTCACGAAGGCGCTCGTTCTCGCGGAGGAGCTCCTCGGTCAGCTGCGCCCCCTTGCGGAAGAACTGCTGAATGAAGGCATCACGCTCCTTCTTCAGGTCCTCGGGGGGACGATCGCTCGGACGCCCTTTTTTTCTCCGTCATTTTATCCCGGGGTTCTCCAGAGCTTCGGACCGTATCATGCGGGGCTGACCGGACGGAAGCGTCGAGCGCGGGCCGCCGGCGACGCCCGGACCCGCCCCCGTCTCCCAGGGGGGGCGCCCGCCACGGCCGCCATCGATGACGTCGGCTCGGGCGCGCTCGCCCTACCTCGGAGACCGGACCCCCGCCCGCCCGGCCCGCCCACCCCCGCCTCCACGACTACGCCTTCTCCATCTGCTTCAGCAACTTGGTCCACTGGCGCAGCTCCCGGCCGAGCAGCACAGGCGTCTTCCGGAGCGACGCGATGTCGCGCGCCCCGACGAGCAGCATGACCGCCCGGAGCTCCGCCTCGATGTTCTCCAGGTACCGCACCGCGGCCTCCCGTCCCCCCGAGACGAAGGCCTGGAGCACCGGACGCGCGATCCCAGCCGCATGCGCGCCGAGCGCGACCGCCCGCGCGATGTCAAGACCGCTGGTGATGCCCCCGGTCGCGATGACCGTCTTGAAGCGGGGACGGATGGTGCGGGCGATGAGCACCGAGGCGGCCGTCGGGACGCCCCACTCGCGCAGGGCCTCCCCGAGGGAGCGGGCGGCGCCGCTGGCGCGCTCCGTCTCGACCGCGACCCACGACGTGCCCCCGGCGCCGGAGACGTCGAGGTGCCGGACGCCGGCCCGGATCAACCGGTAGGCGGTCCCCGGGCCGATCCCGCAGCCGGTCTCCTTCGCGACGACCGGCACGCTGAGGCCGTTCGCCAGCCGGCTCATCGCCTCCAGCGCGCCGGCGAAATCGCGATCGCCGCCCGGCTGGACCAGCTCCATCGCGGGGTTCATGTGGATGCAGAGCGCGTCGGCGCCGACCTGCGCCACGAGCTCGGCGACCGCCTCGGTCGACAGCGACCGCGCCTGCACGGCGCCGATGTTCCCGAGGACGAGGGTCGTCGGGGCGCGCTCGCGGACCTCGTACGAGGCGGAGGCGTCGCCGTTGAGCATCGCCCGCTGGCTCCCGAGGCCGAAGCCGTACCCGCGCTCCTCGGCGATCTGCGACAGCTCCCGGTTGATCGCCTGCGCGCGCTCGGTCCCGCCGGTCATGGCCGCGATGAGGAGCGGCGCGCGGAGCCGCTTGCCCAGCAGCAGCACCGAGGTGTCGATCGCGTCGAGGGAGAGCTCTGGCAGCGCGTCGTGGATCAGCTCGACCTGCTCCAGGAGCGTGGTCTTGGCCCGAAACCCGACATCCCCCGTCGCGCAGAGCTCGATGTGGTCCGCTTTCCTCTCGGAGATGTCCTTCGCCTCTTCCGTCATGGGAGCACAACTTTACGCGGTCGCCGACCGCCGTCGAAAAGGAAGTGGCATGGACAAAAAATCGACAAAAATCGCGTCTGGAGCTTCGCACCGGCGCAGGTCGCGGGCGCCGGCCCCCGCCCTGTTGCAGCGACCGCGCGACCGGCGCCCGGCCGTGGCATAAAGTAGCCGTATGGACCTCCCGGACGAATCGCAAATCCGCTGGATCCTTCGCACATCCTCCACGCTCCTCCAGCACGGCGCCGAGCCGGTGCGCGGGCTGGTGCAGCCGACGGCCGAGTTCTTCCCCGACCCCTACGACGGCACGCCGAAGACGGTGGCCGCCCTGATGCTGCGAGTGCAAGAGCACGCGGGGCTCCAGGATCTGCCGGTGGAGCTGGCGGTGGTCACGCCGGAGGGGCAGGCCAGCACCGTGAGCTGCTCGAGCGGCGCGTGCGGCGGGATGGCGCTCGACACGAAGCTCGAGCGGGTCGCCCGGCGCGACGACGGCGGCTACCGGGTCGCCCTCTCCGCGGGCGAGCTCCGCAACCCGACGGTGCTCACCACGGCGTTCGTGCGCGCCGTGTCGTTCATGTTCCTGAGCGAGGCCGGCGCCTTCGAGGCGCTCGTGCCGCCGGACCGCGATCCCGCCGTGGATCTCGCCGCCGTGCTGCTCGGCTTCGGCGTCCTCGTGACGAACGGCTCGTACCTGTACGCGAAGGGCTGCGGCGGCGTGCAGGTGCACTCGGCGACGAAGATGCCGGTCGACGAGCTCGCGCTCGCGCTCGCCGTCTACTGCCGGCTGCACGAGGTGCCCGACCGGGCCGCCGCGCGGCACCTCGACGTGACGCCGCGCGCCCACTTCGACGAGTCGGCGGTCTGGGCGAGCTCCAACGTCGCGCTCGTCCGCATGCTGCGCGCCGCCCCGGATCGGATCGCCGCGGACGACTACGCGATCGGCGAGTCGAGGAGCTGGCTGGCCCGCGCGCTCGGCCTCGGCAAGCGCCGGCCCGCGCGGACGGCGGAGGACGAGCTGCGCGAGCTCGAGCGAGAGCTCGCGCCCGCGGCCGGCGCGGCGAAGCCGCGATCGTTGGATGAGGGCAAGGCGAAGAAGCTTGCGGAGATCCGTGCTCTCGTGGACGAGAGCCTAGGGAGCTGAATGAGCGTACGACTCTGGGACAAAGGGGGCGCGACCGACGCCCAAATGCTGCGGTACACCTCGCGCGACGACTGGCAGCTCGATCAGCGCCTGCTCGCCTACGACCTGCGGGCCACGATCGCGCACGTCCGCGGGCTCGCGCGGATCGGCGTGCTCAGCGAGGCGGAGCGCGACGCGCTCGTCCGCGAGCTCGAGGTGCTGACGGCGCAGAACGAGGCCGGCGAGCTGCGGCTCACCGAGGACGACGAGGACGGCCACAGCGCGATCGAGGCGGCGCTGGTGGCCCGCATCGGCGACGCGGGCAAGAAGGTGCACACCGGCCGGAGCCGCAACGACCAGGTGCTCGTCGCGATGCGCCTCTACGAGCGCGACGCCCTGGACGAGCTCGCCGAGCACGCGACGGCCGGCGCCCGCGCGCTGCTCGATCTCGCCCGGCGCGAGGCGGACACGCCGATGCCCGGCTACACGCACCTGCAGCGGGCGGTGCCGTCGTCCGTCGGCTACTGGGCCGCCTCGTTCGTCGAGGGGCTCGCCGACGCGGTCGACGTCGTCCGCGCGACGCGGGCGCTCGTCGACCGGTGCCCGCTCGGCGGCGCCGCCGGCTTCGGCGTGAACCTGCCGCTCGATCGCGTCGGCGTCGCGCGCGAGCTCGGGTTCGCCGGCGTGGCCCTGAACCCGCTGGCCTCCCAGACGTCGCGGGGCATCATCGAGGCGCAGATCCTCGCGGCCGCGTGGCAGGTCGTCGCCGTGAGCCGCCGGCTCGCGTGGGATCTCAGCCTGTTCGCGATGAGCGAGCTCGCGTTCATCCGGCTCCCGGAGGCGTTCACCACCGGCTCCTCGATCATGCCGCAGAAGCGCAACCCCGACGTGGTCGAGCTCATGCGCGCGGCGTGCTCCGTCGTGCAGGGGGCGCTCGCGGAGGTGCAGTCGCTCGTGGCGCTCCCGTCCGGCTACCACCGCGATCTGCAGCTCACGAAGGGCCCCACGATGCGCGGCCTCGACGAGGCGCTCGCGACCTCGCGCCTCTTGCCGCGGCTCGTCGAGGGGCTCGCCTTCGATCGCGAGCGCATGGCCCGGGCGATCACGCCCGAGTGCTTCGCGACCGATCGTGCCGTCGAGCTCGCCGTGCAGGGCGTCCCGTTCCGCGAGGCCTACCGGAAGGTCGCGGCCGAGATCGCGGCGCTCCCCGCCGGCGACGCGGCGGCGAGCCTCCGCGCGCGCGTGTCGCTCGGCGCCCCGGGCAACCTCGCGCTCGACGACCTGGCCCGCAGGCTGGAACGGAACGCGCGCTAGAGCGACAAACGGGTTGAATCTGCCTGAAAAGCGCAGAATTTCGGACCGGCAAGACGCCAAGAAGAGAATCCTTATCTTCGCGTCCTTGGCGTCTTGCCGGTTAACCTTTCGCTCGATCGGCGTGATCGGTGTTCTAGCGCCGCGTCCATCACGAGCCCGCGCCCGCGGTGCGCGGGAGATGTTGCAGGGCTGCCCGGCGCTGCCGACGAGCTAGCGCTGCCGGCGGAGCTCGCGGACCGCGCCCGCCTCGGCCACCAGCACGAGCGTCGCCATGTCGAGGAACAGGCCCGTGTCCATGACCCCGGGGATCTTGCGGATGCGCGCGTCGAGCGCCGCCGGGGCGTCGATCGGGCCGAACGCCGTGTCGAGGATCCAGTTGTGGTTGTCGGTCTGGAAGGGATACCCGTCCGCGTTCTTGCGGATCGCCGGTTTGCCCCCGAGCGCCACCAGGTGCCGCGCGGCCGACGCGCTCGCGAAGGGCACCACCTCGATCGGGACGGGGACGCGTGAGCCGAGCTTCTCGACGAGCTTCTCGGGCGTCACGAGGATGATGAAGCGCGCGGCCTCGTAGGCCACCACGCGCTCGCGGAGGAGCGCGCCGCCGAGGCCCTTGATGAGGCCGAGATCGGGCGCCACCTCGTCGGCGCCGTCGACGGCGACGTCGAGGCGCTCGACCTCCTCGAACGGCAGGATCGGGATGTTCTCGCGGCGGGCGAGCGCCGCCGAGCGCTCCGACGTGGCGACGCCCTGGATCTGGAGGCCGCCGCGGACGCGCTCCCCGAGGCGCCGGATGAACGCCTCGGCCGTGCGCCCGGAGCCGAGCCCGAGCAACATCCCGCTGTCGATGTGCGCGAGCGCAGCGAGAGCGACACGATCCAGATCGGCAGGGTCCAGCGCCGCGATGTTCATGCGCTGCTCATCGGTCATCGCGGCCGCTAGCGCAACGGGATTTTTCGAGCGCATCGAGCGGCGCGGGGCAAAGCGGCCGGAGCCGGCAGCCTTTGCACTCGGCGCCCGTCCAGATGGCCTCGAACGTCGCCTGCATCTCGTCGAGCAGGAGGTCGTCGTCCGTGAGCACGCCCGCCTCGAAGTTCCGCCGCCCCTCGCCCTTCGCCCCGAGCCCGGCGCCGGTGAGGTTCGCGGAGCCGAGGTACAGGAGCGCGCCGTCGACGGCGATCATCTTCAGGTGGACCCGCGGGCAGCGCCGCATCTCGATCGGCGGCCGGGGCCGGCGGCGGAGCTCGGCGCGGAACGCGCGCGACGGGACGCCGGCGTGCAGCAGGCGCAGCTCGACGCCTCGGGCGGCGAGCGCGTCGAGCAGATCGAGGAACGACATGTACCGGCCGCGCGCCCGCGCCCTCGACCCGATGGGCGCCTCGACGCGCAGCTCCTTCACGTTGGCCGTCGCGATCCACACCGAGACGCGCGCGTTCGCGACCGCGCCCATCACGAGCGCGTCGTAGTGGGCCCTGTCGCGGAGGAGCGTCAGCTCGACGCGCCGCTTGAGCTGGGTCCGCGGCGTCGCCTCCACGTTGCGCGCCCGCGCGCGCGGGCGCGCCGGCCGCGCGCTCACGCCCGTTGACCGGCGCCGGCAGGCGCCTGCTCGCTCTCGAGGTGGGCCCTGAGCAGGGCCCGGACGTCGTCCGGCATCGGGACCGAGACCAGCTGCACGAGATCGGTGGTCACCACCGTGTGCCGGAGCTCGGCCGACAGCACGCCGTCGTGAGCGCGGACCATGCGGTACCGGAACGTGGCGCTCCGCCTGCCGAGATGGACGACCGACGTCTCGATCCGGAGCGTCTCGCCGTAACGCGCCGGCGCCGCGTAGTCGGCCTCGACCCGCACCGCCGGCAGCCCGATCCGCCGCTCGAGGATGAGCCGGGCGTAGCCTCCCTCGAGCGGCGCGAAGAACCGCTCCATCGCCTCGTGCGCGTAGTTGAGGAAGCGCGCGAAGAAGACGATGTTCGCGGCGTCGACGTCCTCGAATTTGATCGGGCGATCGAGGGGGACCATCGCGGCTAGGAGAGGTCCTCGGCGAGCTTCTCCAGGGTCGCCCTCCCGAGCGGCGCCTTCACCGAGTACCGCGGGTGCGCGATCACGAGCGAGACCGCCGCCTTCTTGGCCTTGATCGCGGCCTGCGCCTCGGCCGGGAGATCCACCTTGAGGTAGTGCACCGCCGTCGTGCGGTCCTCCAGGACCGACGCGTCGCGCTTGCCGCGCGCCTTCGCGGCGACGCCGTCGACCTCGACCGACACGGTGTCCTCGAGCCCGACCAGATCGACGAGCATCTGGTCGCGCAGCGCTCGGTCGGGGATCTCGACGAAGAGCGTGAGGCTGAGCTGCCCCTCCCCCGGGATGAGATCGTTGTACGTCTCGATCTCGTGGAGGATGCCGCTCTCGCTCGTAATGCGCTCGGTGCGGAGCATCTCCTGGATCTGGAACAGCACGGAGTCGCGGTTCTCGAACACCGCGGTCAGGTGGTCTCCGATCCGCACGCGGCGGGGCCGCTTCTCCTCGATGATGCGGTTGCGGAATCGCTCCCGGATCGCCTCGTATTCGCCGATCCCGAGCACCTCGTTGCGATCGATGGGACGCATGACGGCTCCTCTCTTCGACGTCTCGCTTACGTCTCGCTTACGTCTCGCTTACGACTTCGGCTCGATGTACGACGTCGGCTCGAGCCCGTACGCGTGGGCGAGCGCCTCGACCGGGTGCAGCACCTTCGCGCCGTTCTCCTTGACCATCCTGAGGCCGGCGAGCGTGCAGTCGCTGACGATGACGTCCGCGCCCGCGACGCCGCGCACGAGCTTCGACGCGTACTTGCGGCCGGTCTCGTAGTGCGCCGCCTTCATCCCCCAGGTGCCGTCCACGGCCGAGCACTGCTCGACGACGCGCACCTCGGTGTCGGGCACGACGCCGAGCACCCTGGCGCCGGGGAAGCCGATCTTCTGGGCGCGCAGGTGGCAAGCGGCGTGGTACGCGATCGTGCCGAGCCCCCGCTTGAACTCGCGGTTGAGCTTCTTCTCGCGCCCGAGCTGGACGAGGAACTCCATCATGTCGACCGTCGCGGCCGCGACCTCGCGCGCCTCGGCCGTCTGCAGGTACTCGGGCCACTCCTTCTTCATCGTGTAGCCGCACGTCGGGCCGACCACGACGATCTTCCTGCCCCTGCGGACGTGCGGGAGCAGCAGCGCGACGTTCTGCTTCACCTTCGCGGT
The DNA here is from genome assembly GCF_000418325.1 of Sorangium cellulosum So0157-2. Classification (GTDB taxonomy): domain Bacteria; phylum Myxococcota_A; class Polyangia; order Polyangiales; family Polyangiaceae; genus Sorangium; species Sorangium cellulosum_D. The sequence continues at coordinate 3,024,246 of NC_021658.1, read as the reverse complement.
GAACGCCTCGAGATCGCCGCCGTCGAGGTTCGGCATCCCGCAGCACGTCAGCGCGTCCGTCGGGGCGTCCTGCGGATCGTCCGGGGAGGCGCAGCCGGGCACGTGCACCGCGTAGCCGTTGTGCTCGAGCACGCGGACCGCGGCCTCGGGGACCCCGGGCGTGTTGTACTCGCCGTAGCAGGTCGCGAAGAGCACGACGGAGCCTTGCTTGCCGGCGTCCGCCGCGGCGCCGTGCTCCGCGAACCACGACGAGAACGGCTTGCGCGCCATCTCCGGGAGCGGGAACTCCGACGAGATCCCCGTCACCTTCTCCTGCACCTTGCGCAGCAGGCGGCTCGCCTGCACGAGGTTCGCGAGCGGCGCGGCGGGGCCGGAGCCGAGCGCGCCGATGAGCTGCGGCTCGCCGAGGATCCTGTCCACGAGCGGGATGCCCTCCCGCTGGGCGCGCATCGCGCGCTCGCGCGCGAGCACGCGCGGGTAGTCCAGGAGCTCGTAGGCGTGCTCGTCGGCGGTGTACGGGCACTTGATGTAACAGAGCTTGCACTGCCAGCACTCGTCGCCGATGGCCTTGAAGTCGTCGTAGGTGAGGGCCTCGGCGCCCTCGGCGACGCCGGCCTCGATGTCCCTGTCGACGCGGGCGAAGAGCTCGGGGAACGAGCCGCAGTACCCGACGCACATGCGGCACTCGTGACAGATCTGGAACGTCCGCCGCAGCTCGGCCTCGAGGTCGCGGGGATCGAGATATCGCTCGTCGTTCGGCGATGTCGCCGGCGGACGGTCTGGTGCACGCCGAATGACGCTCACGGGTCGGTTCCTCTCAACATCCTTTGGGAGTACGGGGCGAAGGGGCAGCTGCGCGGCGCGGCGCCGGGCGGGCCGCGCTGGCAGCGGCGGCGCGCGCGCCCCGGGTCGAGCCGCCGACGGCTCGGCGCGATCCAGGGCGCTCGCGCTCACGCATCGGTCGAGATCAGAAGTCGAGCGACTGCAGCGCCTTCTGGAAGCGCCCAGCGTGCGACTTCTCGGCCTTGGCGAGCGTCTCGAACCACTCGGCGATGTCGTCGAAGCCCTCCTCGCGGGCCTCCTTCGCGAAGCCCGGGTACATCGTCTCGTACTCGTGGGTCTCGCCGGCGACGGCGGCCTTCAGGTTCTTCTCCGTGCTGCCGATCGGCAGGCCCGTCGCCGGGTCGCCGGCCTGCCGGAGGTAGTCGAGGTGGCCGTGCGCGTGGCCCGTCTCGCCGTCCGCCGTGTCCTTGAAGAGACCCGCGACGTCGGGGCGACCTTCGACGTCAGCGACCTTTGCGAAGTACAGGTAGCGGCGGTTGGCCTGCGACTCCCCGGCGAACGCGTCCTTCAGGTTCTGGTGCGTCTTCGTGCCCGTAAGCTGCTTGGTGGTCATGGTGTTCGCTCTCCTTGGTTGAACGGCTGGGACGATGGATCCCTGGTGCCCACGCAGGTCAGCTCGGCGGCTCCGCTAGCCACGTTCGGGGCGCCGCGCCCCTCGAGCCCCTGCGGGGCGGAGTCGACTGTGTTCCTCGCTGCGCCCGGCGTCGCGCCCCGCGGCCCGCGCGCCCTCGTCTTCCTGACCGGCCTTCGCGCAGGCCGCGCAGAGCCCCCGGTAGATCCGCTCCACGGCGCGGACCTCGAAGCCGGGCGCGGCCGCGAGCGGGGCGGGCGCGCTCTCGTCCGGGCGCTCGCCCGAGGGCTCGCACGGCACGTCGCGGACGAGCCCGCAGCGGTCGCAGACCGCGTGATGGTGCGCCGCCATGTTCGGATCGAAGCGCGAGGCGCCGGGCGACAGCGACAGCGCCGCGCACAGCCCCGCCGACGCCAGCGCGTCGAGCGTGTTGTAGACGGTGGCGAAGCTCATCGTCGGCAGCGCCGGCCGGAGCCGCTCGAACAGCTCCTGCGCGGTCGGGTGCGTCGGATCGGCCGCGAGCTCGCGCACGATCGCCAGGCGCTGCGGCGTCAGCTTGAGCCCCGAGGAGCGCACGCAGGCCAGCATCGACGCGACCCGCGCATCCTCCTCGATCCCCTCGCGATCGAAGCCGACCCCGCGCCCCTGAGCGTCGCGGGGCGCGGGCCCCTTGGCGGCAGGTGTTCGCGAGGCGGCCACGGCGAGAGTGATACTTAGAAAGTTTCTCAGTTGCAAGTCCTAACAATCACGGCAGATGAGCCTGGCAAATCCGGGTCGGACCAGGCAGATCTGCCGCGTCCAGGCTGGTCGAGCCTAGACGACGCGCCGCGGCGTCGCGCGCCCGGGGTTGGCTCTTGCGAGGCCGGAGAGCCTCTGTCATAGTGCGCGCCCCGCGCCGCCGGCCCCCGCCGGCTTGCATTTTCGCCCGCCAACGGGGCAAGTTTTTTTCCAGCAAAAGAGGACGCTGCAAGACATGCCGACCGACGCCATTCAGTGCAAACCGCTCGAGGTCGCCGTGGGCGACAAGGGCATCGAGCGCGCCATCAAACACCTCAAGAGGAAGATGGCCGCCGAGGGGATCCTCCGCGAGCTGAAGCGGCGCCGGCACTACATGAAGCCGTCCGTGAAGCGGCGGAAGAAGGCCTCCGAGGCCGCTCGCCGCCGCCGGAAGCGGTCCAAGATGGACATGGTCGCCTAGCGCGACCGCCCCTCGCGCAAGGGCACCCCGCCAAGACGCAGAAGACGCGCGTGGACGCTTGAATCAAGCCTCCGCGGCGTGCTCTGCGTCTTGTCATTTTTGTCTTCGTCCCAGAGCCGCCTCGGCGGCGTGACGCGCCCCGGGTTGCGCGCGTCGGCGCCGCGGCGGCGCTCGCGGCGCCCCCGCTCCAGAGGTCCCGATGCGCGCCGTCGTGCTCACGACGTCCTATCCGATCAGCGACGAGGATCCTTCGGGCCATTTCGTGCGGTCGTCGGCGCAGGCGCTCGCGCGCGGCGGCGCCGAGGTCCACGTGATCGCGGCCGGGGGCTCGGTCCTCGACCCCCCCTCACGGGACGGCGATGTCGTCGTCCATCGGGCAGGCGGGGGCGCGCTGTTCGCGTGGCCGGGCGCCGTGGCGCGCGCGCGCGAGTCGCCGCTCCGGCTGCTCTCCGCGGGTCCATTCGCGGCCGCCGCGCTCCAGCGGCTGCGCCGGCTCGGGCAGGTCGACCGCGCGGTGGCGCACTGGATCGTCCCGTGCGCGTGGCCGCTCCTGCTCGCCCTGCCGCGCGCGCCTCTCGAGGTGCACGCGCACGGCGCCGACGTGCGGCTCCTGCTCGGCGCGCCCCGGGCCGCGCGCGCGGCGGTGATGGGCGCGCTCCTCCGCCGCGACGCGCGCTTCGTCTTCGCCGCGCGCGCGCTGCGCGACGCCCTCGCGGCCGCGCTCGCTCCAACGCAGGCGCGCGCGCTCGCCTCCGCCTCGCGCGTCGCGCCGCCCGCGATCGACCTGCCGCCCGTCGCCGAGCGCGCGGCCGCGCTCCGGAGCGAGCTCGTCCAGCGCCCCGGCGATCGCCTCGCCGTCGTGGCGTGCCGGCTGATCCCGACGAAGCGGGTCGAGCTCGCGATCGAGGCGGCGCGCGCGGCGGGCGCCGGGCTCCGGCTCGTCATCGTCGGCGACGGCCCGGAGCGCGCCGCGCTCGAGCGCCTCGCGCGCCGCGCCGCCGCGGAGAGCTCGCGCGGCGCAGACGGCGCGGCGGTGCGCTTCACGGGCACGCTCCCGCGGAGCGAGGCGCTCGCGTGGATCGGCGCGGCCGACGTGCTGCTGCACCCGTCATCGCACGAGGCCGCCCCCACGGTGATCCGCGAGGCGCGCGCGCTCGGCGTGCCCGTCATCGCGTGCGACGCGGGCGACGTTGTCGCGTGGGCCAGGGACGACGACGGGATCCTCGTCGCGGAAGGCACCGCGGAGAGCCTCGGGGCCGCGCTCCGCTGCGTCCCGCCGCGCCGCCCAGAGAGCGGACCCTCTCGCTGAACGACCGTGCCCGCGCGTTCGCGCTGAAAGCGGTGCGTTCTCGCTGGGCCGGCCATCGCGCGCGCCCGGCTCCGGACAGCGCCGGACGCCCCTTCCGGAGCGAGTCTTCGATCCGCGATGCGATGCCCTTGCAATTCCCAAGGCTTCGACTACGGTGCGCCTCGCTCCGCACCGAAACGTGGCGACGGAGTGGCTCGGGGCGTAGCGCAGCCTGGTTAGCGCACTTGACTGGGGGTCAAGGGGTCGGTGGTTCGAATCCACTCGCCCCGACTGGTCCGGCGGAGAGGGTTCTCCGGCGGACCTTTCGGCTTTGTAGGGCTTCAGTTCTCGTCGACCGTGGACGCGCCGGGCAGCGGCGGCGTGGCCCCGCCATCGCGTCCCGGTGTCGCTCGCGCCCCCCGGCACCCGGGGTTCACGGCGTCATCCGGCGAGCGGGGGCGGTGAGACGGGCGTGACGGGCCGATCCGGCTCGCCGGCGAGCTCGTCCTCGATGGTGATCATCGCGGCCAGCACCACGTGATCGCTGAAGGGCAAGCCGACCACCTGCACGCCGACGGGCAGCCCCTCGCTCTTCGCGTCGACCTCGGCGGCCCGCTTCTCCAGCCGATCGCGCGGCCGCTCGCGGCGCGCCTCGCCGGCGCGCACGCGGGTCACGGGGACGACGCCGGCCGGGAACTGCGCCAGGTTCCAGAGCATGGCGGCGCTGCCCGCGAGGACGAAGTCGCGCGACGCGGTGTGCGGCAGCGCCGGCGTGGCGTACGGCGGGCAGAGCAGCAGGTCGAGCGACTCCGCGCGCATCGCCGAGGCGATCGCGGCCCTCGCCTCGCGCAGCGCGTGCGTGACGCGCCAGAGCTCGGCGACGGACTTCGGCCCGGTGACCTCGAGGAGGCGCTGTAGACGCCGCTCGCCCGCGATCCCGGCGACGCGCGCGGCGGCGCGGCGCGCGAACGACGGGAGCGACGCCATCGCGCGGAGCGACCGGAGCGAGACGTCGACGTCGGCCGCGTCGCCTCGAAGGAGCGACATCGCCGTCGCGCCGCCGTCCGCCGAGAGCGCGGCGAAGTACCCGTAGACCGCGTCGGGGATGCCGGGCGGCGTGAACGGCACGACCGTCGCGCCCCGCGCGCGCAGCGCCGACGCCGCCTTCACGACGGCGCGGGCGACGGCGGTCGAGGAAGGGACGAGCCCGTCGTCGCAGTAGAACCCGACGCGCAGCCGCGCCACCTCGACGCTCGCCGGCTCGGTGAACGGGAACGGCGGCACGCGCACGTCCAGCGCGGCCATGGTCGCCGGATCGAGCTCGGCCATGACGAGCGCGAGGTCGCGCGCGCTCCTCGCCATCGGCCCGACCTGCGAGCGGATCGCCTCCTGCCCGAGCAGCGCCGTGTTGCTCCCGAGGTTGGTCCAGCGATCGAGCGTGGGCTTCATGCCGGCGATCCCGCAGCAATGCGCGGGGACGCGGATGCTGCCCCCGATGTCCGTGCCGATGCCGAGCGGCGACATCCCCGCCGCGATGGCGGCGGCCTCGCCGCCGGACGAGCCGCCCGGGCTGTGATCGAGGCTCCACGGGTTCGCCGTCTGGCCGAAGAGCGGGTTGCGCGCCTCGTTGTACAGGAGCAGCTGCGAGACGTTCGTGCGCCCGAGGATCACGGCCCCGGCCCGGCGGAGCAGCGCGGTGACGCCAGCGTCGCCGGCCGCCCGGTGGCCCCTTCGGGACGCGACGCCGAGCGTCGAGGCCATGCCGGCCATGTCGAGCGACTCCTTCACGGTGATCGGCAGCCCGTGGAGCGGGCCGCGGATCTCCCCGCGACGGCGCTCGTCGTCGAGCCCGCGCGCGGCCGCGAGCGCCTCGTCGTGGAGCACCTGGGTGAAGGCTCTAAGGCGGGGATCGAGCGCCTCGATGCGCGCGAGGTGCGCCCGCGTGACCTCCTCGGAGCTGACCTCGCGCGCGGCCAGGAGCGAGGACAGCGCGGTCGCGGAGAGGCGGGTCGGATCGGTCGAGGCGCTCACGGGGATTCGACGAGTATCACAGGTCCGCGCGCTCGAAGGGTTGCTAGGCTCCGGGGCCCCGCGCCGTTCGCGGGCGAACCGCCGGAGCCATGCAGCCGCTGCCGATCGATCCGATCCTCCCCGATCTCTGCGCCGCCCTGCGCGCGCACCCGAGCGTGGTGCTCGAGGCGCCGCCCGGCGCCGGCAAGACGACGCGCGTGCCGCGCGCGCTGCTCGACGCCGGCTTCGCCGAGCGCGGCGAGATCCTGGTGCTCGAGCCGCGGCGGCTGGCCGCGCGCCTCTCCGCGCGCCGCGTCGCCGAAGAGCTCGGCGAGCGCGTGGGCGAGACCGTCGGCTACACCATGCGCTTCGAAGAGGCCGCCGGCCCGGCCACGCGGATCCGCTTCGTGACCGAGGGCGTGCTGACGCGGCGGCTCCTGGTCGATCGCGAGCTCCGGGGCGTCAGCGTCGTGGTCCTCGACGAGTTCCACGAGCGGCACCTCGCGGGCGACGTCGCGCTGGCGCTGCTCCGGCGGCTGCAGCGCGGCGCGCGGCCCGATCTCCGCCTCGTCGTGATGTCCGCGACCCTCGACGCCGGGCCGATCGCGGCGTTCCTCGGCGCGCGCGAGGCGCAGCCCACCTCGGCGGCCGAGGCCGCCCCGGCCGCCGAGGCCCCGCTCTGCGCGACCCTGCGCGCCGAGGGGCGGATGTTCGACGTCGCGATCGAGCACCTGGAGCCTGCCCGCGTGAGCGCGTCGACCCGCGCCGCGGGCGAGCGCCGCGCGCCGGCGCACTGGGGCGACAGGACGCTCGAGAGCCTGGTCGCCTCGTCCGTGCGGCAGCTCCTCGACGACGGGCTCGACGGCGACGTGCTGGTGTTCCTGCCGGGCTCCGCGGAGATCCGGCGCTCGACGGAGGCGTGCGCGCCCCTCGCGAAGAGCGCCGACCTCTTGCTCCTGCCGCTGCACGGGTCGCTGTCGCCGGCGGAGCAGGACCGCGCGGTGCGCCCCGCGGACCGGCGCAAGGTCATCCTCTCGACCAACGTGGCCGAGACCTCCGTGACGATCGACGGCGTCGTCGCGGTCGTCGACAGCGGCCTCGCGCGCGTGGCCGCGCACGCGCCCTGGTCGGGGCTGCCCACGCTCCGCGTCGCGCCGATCGCCCGCGCCTCCGCGGCGCAGCGCGCGGGGCGCGCCGGACGGACGCGGCCGGGTCGCTGCCTCCGCCTCTACACGCGCGGCGATTTCGCCGCGCGGCCGGAGCACGAGGCGCCCGAGATCCGGAGGCTCGATCTCGCGGAGACCGTGCTCGAGCTCTGCGCCGCGGGCGTCACGGATCTCGAGGGGTTCGGCTGGCTGGAGGCGCCGCCCGCCGCCGGGCTCGCCGCGGCCGAGGCGCTGCTCGTACGGCTCGGCGCGCTCGACGAGGCGCGGCGCGTGACGCCGATCGGCCGGCGGATGCTGCGCTTCCCGGCGCACCCGCGGCAGGCGCGGATGATCGTCGAGGCAGAGCGGCGCGGCGTCGCCGAGGACGGGTGCACCCTCGCGGCGCTCGCCGCCGAGCGCGACCTCGGCGCGCCCCAAGGCCCGCGGGCGGCGCACGCGCGGCACAGCTCCGATCTGCTCGCCGCGCTCCAGACCTTCGACGAGGCGGACCGCGCGCGGTTCGCGGCGGACCGCCTGCGCTGGCTCGGCGTCGACCCGGCGCGCGCGCTCGCGGTGGAGCGGACGCGCAAGCAGCTCGCGCGGCTCGCGGACCACCGGAGCGCGGCCCCGCCGGAGACCGCGGAGGCGCGCGAGATCGCGCAGCGCATCGCGATCCTCTCCGGCTACCCGGACCGGGTGGGGCGCCTCCGCCGCCCGGCCAACGCGTCGGGGCGGAGCGGGCGCGAGGTCGTGCTGGCCGCGGGCGGGACGGCCGCGCTCTCCGAGGCGAGCGTGATCGACGAGGTCGACCTCGTCGTCGCGGTCGACATCGAGGAGCGCAGCGAGGGGCGCTCGGCGCGCACCGTCGTCCGGTCGGCGAGCGCGATCGAGGCCGACTGGCTGCTCGACCTCTTCACCGACGCGATCCGGGACACGACGGAGGCGACCTGGAACGCCGCCGCGGAGCGCGTCGAGGTCGTGCGCCGGCTCTCGTACGACGGCCTCGTGCTCGACGAGTCGCGGCCGGCCGCGAGCGCGGGCGGGCCGCTCGCGGAGGCGGCGGCGCGGGAGCTCGCCGCGCAGGCGAAGGCGAAGGGGTGGCGCGCGTTCGTGAAGGGCGACGCGCTCGAGGGCTGGCTCCTCCGGGTCGCGTTCGTGCGCGCGCACTGCCCGGACGCCGGGCTGCCCGACGTGGGCGAGGACGCGGTGCTCGCCGCGCTCGAGGCGCTCTGCGAGGGCCGCAGGAGCTTCGCCGAGCTCCGCGACGCGGACCTCGCGGCCGCCGTGCACGCCTCGCTGCGCCCCGCGCAGGCGCGAGCGCTCGCCGAGCTCGCCCCCGAGTCGATCGTCCTGCCCGGCGGCCGCCGGGCGCGCCTCGAGTACGCGGCCGACGCGCCGCCGTCGCTCGCGTCCCGGCTGCAGGACTTCTTCGGCATGGCCGAGGGGCCGCGCGTCGCCGGCGGACGGGTGCCCGTCGTGCTCCACCTGTGCGCGCCGAACCAGCGCCCCGTGCAGGTCACGACCGACCTCTCGGGGTTCTGGGCGCGCCACTACCCGGCGATCGCCAAGGAGCTCCGGCGCCGCTACCCGAAGCACGCGTGGCCGGACGACCCCGCGCGCGCGGCGCCGCCGTCGCGCGCGCCGCTCCGCAAGGGATGAGTCAGCGCACGAGCGCCGCGGCCCTCGCCGTCTCGGCGGCCGTGCGGAGGAGCATCCGCACGATCCCCTCGCCGAGGGGCAGCGTGAACCCGACGTCGCTCTCGCGCTGCGCCACCTGCATCGGGGGGATCGAGCCGTAGCCGAAGCCCCACGACGAGAGCAGGCTCGCGATCCTGGCGATCTGCTCGAGGTTGCGGAGCGCGACGGCGCCGTTCGCCGCGCTCTGCGGGTCCGTGTACGTGAGCGCGCCGGCGAAGTTGACGCCGGGCGGCTGGAAGTTGCCGATGACGCGCACGTACTGGAGGCCCGCGAGGAACGGGAGCTGCCCCGCCGCCGACGCGACCGCGGGCTGGCTCGAGAGATCGCCGGCCAGGGCGAACGACGCGTTCTTCGTGCCGAGCAGCTCGACCATCCACGAGGGCACGGACCGCTTCAGCGCGCTGAAGCGAAGCCGGTCGAGGGCCCGCCGCATGCCGGTCTCGTTGCCGGTGAGGATCGTGTGCGGCGTGAGCACGACGAAGCCCACGTTGCCGGCCGTGAAGAGATCGTTGTCCGCGTAGCGCGTCTTCACGAGCGGCGCGCCGATGACGGTGACCGACCTCGCGTCGGCGGAGCGGCGGATCGCGTCGACGTCGAAGTTGCCCTGCATCACGGCGCAGAAATCCGCGCCCTGCATCGCGTAGAGCCCGCCGTAGATCTTCACGATGTCGCGCGACGGGACGAAGTTCGACTCGGGGCCCAGCGGGAGCAGGTTCGTGATGAGCTGGTTCACCTCGCCGCCCAGGCCGGAGGTGAACATCGCCGCCGCGTCGAGGTAGCCGAGCATCACCACGCCGCTCGGCAGGACCGCCAGGGGATCGCGGTCGATCGCGGTCGCGTCGATCTTCTCGCCGCCGACCAGCGCGAGGCTGTCGTCCGCGCCCCCGCAGCCGGCAAGCGCCGGGGCGGCGGGCGCCGCGAGCGCGAGCGCGAGCGCCGCGCGGCGCAGGGCGGCGGCGCCCCGGGATTGCAGCAGCGTCTGCTCCATCGTGCTCGTCATCAAGGTCGCTCGTGCGGCGGGTCGGGGCGCTCCAGGGGGAAGGAGCCGATGATCTTCAGCATCTTGGTCTCGCGCTTCACGCCCTCGAGCGCCGCGACGAGCGCGCGATCGGTCGTGTGTCCGCTGACCTCGACGTAGAAGACGTAGTCCCAGCCCTCGCCGGGGACGGGGCGGGAGTGGACCCGCCGGAGGTTGCAGCTGCGCTCCTTGAAGTGCTGGAGGATGTCGTGGAGCGCGCCGGGCCGATCGTGGACGCTGAAGAGGATCGCCGTGGCGTCGTGGCCCGAGCGCGGCGCGGGGAGCCGCGACAGCACCGCGTAGCGGATCCGGAGCTCGCCCTCGTCGCCGACGTTCTCGCGGGCGACCCGGAGCTCCGGCGCGCCGCTGAAGCCGCGGGGCACGATGGCGGCGCTGCCCTCGTTCTCGGCCGCGAGCTCCCACGCCGCCTGCGGGCAGCGCACGTCGAGCACCAGCGCGCGCGGGTGCTGGAGCTCGAGGTAGTGCACGCAGGCCACGTGGTCCTGCGGCGAGGCGTACACCCGCTCGACGTCGGCGAGGTTGCCGGTCCGGTTCACGAGGTCGAGCGCCTGCACCAGCTGGCGCTCGCCGACCACCTTGAGGTCGGCGCCGCCGATCGCCTGGATCGTCGGGAAGATCGGCCCTTCCTTGAGCGATTCGTAGGGGACCACGGCGAAGTCCGCGCGCGAGCGCGCGACCTCCTCGATGGCGGCGGCGGGGCCGTCCGCGCGGACGAACTCGCCGCCGACCCCGAAGTGATCGTGCGCCGCGGTCCAGCCGAAGTCGCCCTCGGCGCCCAGGTACGCGACCCGGGGCGCGAGCTCGAACGCGCGCGAGGCCGCGTCGATGGCGACGAAGATCGGCCGCACCGCGCGCTGCGGGAACGGCGGCGTCACGGCGCGCTCGAGCGCCTGGATATGGGCGGCGTCTGCCGTGGGGGCGAACCGGGCCGTGCCCGTCCTCAGCTTGGCCAGCTCGTGCGCGATGCGCGCCCGGCGCTCGACGCTTCGTAGGATTTCTTGATCCAGCTCCGTGAGCTGCCGGCGGAGCTCCTCAAGTCGCTTTCTCTCATCCATCCCGGCCACCCTAGCACCGCCCCCGGCGCAGGTGGACTCGCAGCGCTCCGGGCGCAGGGCCGCGACGCCGCACCTCGCACGGCTGGCCACACGTCGCCTTGGAACGCCGGGGTCGCGTCAGGCCGCTGCGGAGGCGGACGACGCGCTGGAGTCGCTCTTGCTGCTGCTCGTCGACGAGGAGCTGCTCGATCCGGAGTCGGAGCTCGTCCCCGAGGACCCTGAGGAGCTGCCCGAGCCGCTCTCCGACTTCGCGGGCGGCTTGTTCGAGCCCGAGGCGTACAGGTCGGAGTACCAGCCACCGCCCTTGAGAATGAAGCCCGTGCCGCGCGAGATCTGCCGCCGGGCCGTCGCGTTGTGGCACGACGGGCACTCCGAGAGCGGCGCCTCCTTGATGGACTGCTCGGCCTCCCATTCATGCGCGCAGGATGTGCAAGCGTACTCGTATGTGGGCATGGCGTTTCTACTCCTCGGAACAACGCGAGGAATATGGCTACGTTAGCCACCTGTCAAGGCGGCTGCCAAAAGCATGCGTTGCGATTCTGACGTCGATCCGTCGCATTTCGGAGCGTCGATCGGCTCGACGCTCCCGCGCGGCCGCACCGTAACGCAGCTCACATCGGTCGCGTCCTCTACGTTGTTCGCGTCATGGACGCCCTGGGCAAGACTTGGTCCTCGATGGGCGCGTGAGGGGGCGGGATCCGGCCTTGCCGCGCGGCGCCAGCCCACGTAGACCCCGGGGTAGAAGCCAGATGTGACGGTACGTGGCGTGCTGTGACGATACGTTTAAGCCCGCCCGTCCGGTCCCGGGGACGCCATGCGCATTCGGAAGCTCGAGATCAGCGGGTTCAAATCGTTCGTCGATCGGACGGTGGTCCATTTCGACACGGACGTGGTGGGCATCGTCGGTCCGAACGGCTGTGGCAAGTCGAACATCGTCGACGCGATCCGGTGGGCCATCGGCGAGCAGAGCGCGAAGCACCTGCGCGGCAAGTCGATGTCCGACGTCATCTTCAACGGCTCCGAGACCCGCGCCCAGCACGGGATGGCCGAGGTGACGCTCACCTTCGACAACAGCGATCCGACGGCCGCGTCGCAGCTCCCGCTCGAGTACCGGGACTACGCCGAGATCGCGGTGACGCGCCGGCTCTTCCGCGACGGGACGAGCGAGTACCTCATCAACAAGACCCAGGTCCGGCTCAAGGACGTGACCGATCTCTTCCTCGGCACCGGCGTCGGCACGAAGGCCTACTCCATCGTCGAGCAGGGCAAGATCGGGCTCATCGTCTCCGCGCGCCCGGAGGACCGGCGGATGCTCATCGAGGAGGCCGCCGGCATCACGAAGTACAAGGCCAGGAAGAAGCAGGCCGAGCAGAAGATGGACCAGACGCGGCAGAACCTGCTCCGCGTGGGGGACATCGTCTCCGAGATCCAGCGGAACCTCGCCTCCCTGAAGCGCCAGGCCGCGAAGGCCGAGCGGTACGTGAACTACCGCAAGGAGCTGGAGGACCTCGTGCTCCACGAGGCGTCGCACAAGCTCCTCGAGATCACGGTGCTCACGCAGCGCGAGTCGATCGGCAGGGCCGCGCACGCCGAGCGCGAGCAGGCGTCCCGGACCGCGCTCGCCGCGCGCGAGGCCGAGATCGAGGTCACCCGGCTCGAGGCCCTCGCCTGCGAGGAGCGGGCCGAGCGCGCGCAGAACGAGGCGTTCGCGGCCGACAACCAGGTGCGCACCCACGAGGCGGAGATCGCGCGGGCGCGCGACCGCCTGCGGCACCTGGAGGAGCGGCTCGTCACCGCGGCCAAGGAGCAAGGAGATCTCGAGAAGACGGTCGCGGAGCTCAAGGCCGAGAAGGAGCAGCTCGAGGCGCAGCTCGCCGGCGTCGAGGAGGAGGAGGCGCGCGAGAGCGAGCTCGCGCTCGAGCAGCACGAGCGGCTCGAGGAGCTGCGGCACGGCGAGCGCACCGCCGAGCACGAGGTCGCCGCGCTCCGCCGGCGCGCCGCCGAGGCCACCGCGGCGGTCGCGGCCGCCGAGGCGTCGCTCGCCGGGTTCGACCGGCGCATGACGGAGATGAGCCAGCGGCGGGCGAAGCTCGAGGACGAGCTCGGGCGGCTGATGTACGAGTCGGAGGAGCTCGAGCGGCGGCGCTCGTCGCTGACGCGGAACGTAGCGGAGCTCGCCGAGGGGAAGCGGCTCTCCGCGGAGGAGCGGACGCGGCTCGACGCGGAGATGAAGGCGCTGCGGGAGCAGGCGGTCTCGAGCGACCGCGCCGTGGAGCACGCGAAGAACGAGCTCGGGCAGCGGCGCAACCGGCTCCGCGCGCTCGAGGAGCTGCACGCCCGGCTGGAGGGCGTCGGCGCGGGGGTGAAGAACCTCCTGAAGACGAAGGACCCGGCGCTGCTCGGGCTCGTGGCCGACCGGATCGAGGCGCCGGCCGAGCTGACCGCGGCGTTCGCGGGGCTGCTCGGCGACAGGCTGCAGTGCGCGGTCGTGAGCGACGTCGAGCGCGGGATCGCGCTGCTCGCGGACCTGTCGAAGAACAACCGCGGGCGGGCCAGCGTGATCGCGGCGCGGCCTCCGTTCGTGGCCGGCGCCGCGCGGCGGCCGCCGTGCGGCGAGGGGGTGCTCGGGCCGCTCGCGGAGCGGCTCGTCTTCGCGCCCGAGGACGAGGCGCTGGCGCGCGCGCTCGTGGGGGACGCGGTGGTCGTCACGAGCGCCGAGGTCGCGGCGCGGCTCGCGGCCGAGGGCGCGGGGTGCACGCTCGTGACGCTCGACGGCACCGTGATCCGCGAGGACGGGGTGGTGAGCGGCGGCTCGGGCGACGCGGTCGCGGCCGGGATGATCGAGCAGAAGCGAGAGATGCGCGCGCTGCACGAGTTCGTCGCGACAAAGTCGGAGGAGGTGACAGCGCTGCTCGACGCGCAGCAGAAGCTCCGGCTGCGGATCTCCGAGGTGGGGACGGCGCTCGAGCGCGCGCGGAGCGAGGCGCACGAGGGGGAGCTCGCGCTGGTGACGGCCGAGAAGGACCTCCGCCGCGCGGAGGAGCAGCTCGCCGCGGCGCAGAAGCGGGAGGGCGTGGTGCGCTCCGAGCTCGAGGACCTCGCCGACAACCTCGACGCCGGCGGGAGCGAGCAGCAGGCGGCGCGCGACAAGCTCGCGGCCGGGCGCGCGGCGCGCGAGGCAGCCGCGGCCGGCCTCGAGCACGCCGAGCAGGTGGCGGCCGAGTGGCGCGAGCGGGTGCTCGGGCAGCAGTCGGTCGTGACCGAGCGCAAGGTGAAGCTCGCGCGCGTGCGCGAGCGCGCGACGGCGGCGCGGGGCACGATCGAGCGGCTCACGCGGTCGTGCAGCGAGCTGCAGGGCCGGATCGCCCGGCTCGACCAGGAGCGGACGGAGAGCGCGATCGGCGCGGGCAAGGCCGCGGCGACGATCGTGATCGCGCGCGAGGCGCTGGTCCACGCCGTCGCCAAGGCGCACGCCGCGCAGGCCACGCTGACCGAGGCGCGGCGCGCGCTGGACGAGGCGCGGCAGGCGCACGCGGGGCGCGAGGCCGACCTGCGCGGGCTGCGCCAGGAGCTCGCCGACGTGTCGGAGCAGCTCCGCAAGCACGAGCTCGCGCTGGAGCGGCTGCGCGTCGAGCACACCCACCTCATCGAGGGGGTGCGCGAGCGCTTCCGCGGGCTGGAGCTCGCCCGCGTCGTCGGCGACTACCACAAGCGGCCGCCCGTCGACGCCTCGCACCGCGCGCGCATCCAGGAGCTGACGGAGCTGCTCGACCGCATGGGCCCCGTCAACCTGGACGCCGTGCGCGAGCACGCCGAGGCCGAGGAGCGGTACACGTACTACTCGAGCCAGAAGGCCGATCTCGAGAAGGCGCTCGACGACCTCGAGAAGGCGATCGCCCAGATGAACCGCGAGTCGAAGCGGCTCTTCAAGACGACGTACGACGGCATCAACGCGCGCTTCAAGGCGCTGTTCCCCAAGATGTTCCGCGGCGGCCAGGCGGAGCTCAGGCTGACGAACCCCGACGACATGCTGGAGACGGGCATCGAGATCCTGGCGCAGCCGCCGGGCAAGAAGCTCGGGAACATCGAGCTCATGAGCGGCGGCGAGAAGGCGCTCACCGCGGTGTCGCTCATCTTCGCGATCTTCCAGTTCAAGCCGTCGCCCTTCTGCATCCTCGACGAGGTCGACGCGCCGCTCGATGAGGCGAACGTGGCCCGCTACAACGAGGCGATCCGGAGCATGACGAGCCACTCGCAGTTCATCCTCATCACGCACATCAAGCGCACGATGCAGTCGGTCGACGTGCTGTACGGCGTCACGATGCAGGAGCCCGGCGTCTCGAAGCTCGTCAGCGTGCGGATCAACGAGACGGCGAAGCGGCCGGAGCGCGAGGCGGCGCCGGCGGCGGCGGTGGCGTGAGCGCGGGGCCTCACGCGGGCGGGCGGCGCCTGTCGCGCGACGCCTCGGGGCTCCGGCACCTGCGGTGGGCCCGCGAGGTGCTGGCCACGCTGGAGGCCCACGTCGAGCACAACCCGGCGCTCGCCGATGCCGATCGCGAGGCGCTGCGCGGCGAGGCGCGCGCGCTCGGGGCCGCGGTGCAGGCCCTCAGCGGGGCCGTGAAGCCGTACCGGGACTTCCTCGAGCGGACGCGGGTGCGCTACCGCGGTCGCGTGCGCGTCGCGGAGCACCTGGTCCGGGGATCCGACGCGGGCGGCGCGGACGAGGCGGCGCGCGCCCGCCTCGAGGAGGCGCTGGCGGAGCTCGCCGCGATGGAGGAGGCGCAGCGGCGGCCGCTCAAGGAAGCGCTCTCGGCGGAGATCGATCGGCTGCGCGAGGCGATGGCGCGGATGGACGCGCGCCTCGCGGAGCGGCTCTCCGCGGAACTCGTCGAGAGCCTGTACCCGCCGCTCACGGACGACGCGTCGAGGGTGGCCGACGACGGGGATCCGGACGACGACGCGGCGGCGAGCCCTCGCTAGCGCCGCGCGACGGGCGAGGGCGCCGCCCGACGGGCGAGGGCGCGACCCGACGGGCGAGGGCGCCGCCCGACGGGCGAGGGCGCCGCCCGACGGGCGAGGGCGCCGCCCGACGGGCGAGGGCGCCGCAGATGCGGCAGCGGGCCAGCGGATCGCCAGACGGACGGCGCGAAAGCGGCCGGCGGCACGACAATACCGGGTGGACGGAACGTCCTGCGTGCACGCCGGGATGGAGATGCGGTAAAGGGCCTGCGAAGGACACGGAGAGGACGTCGATGGGCAGCGCTGAGTCGGGCGCCTTCCTGCTCCTCCGCGGGCGCGCCGCGGCGAGCGAGCGATTCGAGGCGCTGATCCGACGCCACGTGCCGGACGTCTGCGTCGTCTCCGATCCCAAGCGCGCGCTCTCGCGGTGCCTGCGCGAGCCGCCGCTGGTGCTCGCCGTCGACGCCAGCGACCCGGCCGGCGCCGCGGCGTTCTGCGGCCACGTGCGGGCGCAGCCCGGCGGCGACGCGGTGTTCCTCCTCGCGATCGCCGAGCGCGACGCGGACCTCGGCGGGCTCCTCGCGGCGGGCGCGAGCGATTTCCTGCTCGTGGGCGACGACGGCGCGGGCGCCCGGGCGCGGCTCGCCGTCGCCCGAGAGCGCGCCGCGCGCGACGCCGCCTCGCGCCAGGCGCTCGCGCAGACGCAGGCCCGCCTCGTCCTCGCCGGTCGCATGGCGAGCGTCGGCACGCTCGCCGCCGGGGTCGCCCACGAGATCAACAATCCCCTCGCCTTCGTCATCACGAACGTCGACGCGGCCCTCCGGCGCATCGGCGCGATGGAGCGGCGGAACGGCGCGCCGCGCAGCGGCCCGTGGGCTCGCTCCCACGGCGACGGCCGCGGGCCGTCGAGCGAGCTCCCCGAGGTGCTGAGCCTCCTCGAGGACGCCCGCGAGGGCGCAGAGCGGGTGCGGCTCATCGTGCGCGATCTCCACAGGTTCTCGCGCGCCGAAGAGGATCGCCGCGGGCCGGTCGACCCCAGGCGGGTGCTCGACTCCTGCGTCCACATGGCGATGAACGAGATCCGGCACCGCGCCCGCGTCGTCCGGAGCTTCCAGGAGGTGCCGCCCGTCGAGGCGAACGAGCCGCGGCTCGCGCAGGTCTTCCTGAACCTCATCGTGAACGCCGCGCAGGCCATCCCGGAGGGGCTCGCCGCGCAGAACGTGATCGAGCTCTCGACGCGCTGCGACGCCGCGGGGTGGGTCGTCGTCGAGGTGCGCGACACCGGCGCCGGGATCGCGCCCGAGTCGCTCGATCGGATCTTCGAGCCGTTCTACACGAGCAAGGAAGAGGGCGAAGGGCTCGGCCTCGGGCTCGCGATTTGCCACGCCATCGTCGCGGCGCTGGGGGGTCGGATCGAGGTGGAGAGCCGCCGCGGCCAGGGGAGCACGTTCCGCGTCGTCCTCCCCGCCGCCACGTCCGCCGAGCCGCGGGCCGCGGCGGACGCCGGCTCCGGCGCGTCGAGCGAGCTGCGCGATGGCAGCGGGCTCGCCGGGGCCGCGCCGCAGGCGGCGCCGCGACAGCGGGTCCTCATCATCGACGACGAGCCGCTGCTCACGCGCGCCATCGCGGGGACGCTCGAGCCGCGGCACGAGACGACCGCGACCGCGAGCGCGCGCGACGCGCTCACCCGGATCCGCGCCGGGGAGCGCTACGACGCCATCCTGTGCGATCTCATGATGCCCGACATGACGGGGATGGACTTCTACGCGTCGCTCGCCGAGCACGCGCCCGAGCAGCAGCGCCGGGTCGTGTTCCTGACCGGCGGCGCCTTCACGGAGCGCAGCAAGTCGTTCCTGCAGCAGGTCAACGCCCGGCTGCTCCTGAAGCCGTTCGACGCGGCGACGCTGCTCTCGCTGGTCGACGAGGTCGTCGCCGCGCCCTGAGGCGCGCGCGCCGCTCCTCGCGCGCCTCAGGGCGCGCGCCTCCAGGCGCCCTCAGTGGTAGTCGCGCGATTTCAGCGTGATCTCCTCGTCGTTCGGCAGCTCCAGCCGCTCCAGCTCGCGCGCGAGCACGTGGATCACCTCGCCCTGCCGCTCGACCCGCCCGGCGACGAGCAACAGCGCGGCGTGCCGCGCCACCTGGTAGTGCTCCTCGAAGACCTGCTTCTGGACGATGACGTTGACCACGCCGGTCTCGTCCTCGAGCGTCACGAACGTCACGCCGCTCGCCGTCGCGGGCCGCTGGCGGCCGACCACCATCCCGGCGACCCGCACGCTCTCCCCGTTGCGCGCCGCCTTGATCTCCTCGGCGGTCCGCACGCGCCCGGCCCCGCGCCGCCGCTTGAGCGCCGGCCGCAGGTGCCGCATCGGGTGATCGTGCAGCGACAGGCCCACGCGCCCGTAGTCCAGCGCGAGCTGCTCCAGCGGCCTGAGCGGGGGGAGCCCGACGTCGCTGTCGTCCTCGATCGGCACGCCGTCGAACAACCCCTCCACGCGGGGCGCGCGCGCCCGCCAGAGCGCCTCTCTCCGGGCGGGGACCAGCGCGGCGAGCGCGCCCGCTTCGGCGAGCGCCTCCACCTCGTTCTTCTTCAGCTCCGTGCGCCTCACGAGATCCGGGAGACCCGTGAACGGCGCCTCCTCGCGCGCCGCCACGATCGCCGCCACCGCCGCCTCCCCGAGCCCCTTCACGAGGCGCATGCCGAGCCGCAGCGCCGGGCCCGCCGAGGGCGCCTCGCCGGGCTCGAGGGTCGCGTCCCACGCGCTCTGCACCACGCACACCGGGCGCACCTCGACGCCGTGCCGCTGCGCGTCCTGCACGAGCGCCGACGGGCTGTAGAACCCCATGGGCTGCGCGTTGAGGAGCGCGCAGGTGAACGCCGTCGGGTGGTGGACCTTGAGCCAGGCCGACGCGTACACGAGCAGCGCGAAGCTCGCCGCGTGCGACTCCGGGAAGCCGTACTCGCCGAAGCCCTGGATCTGCTGGTAGAGCATCTCCCCGAACTTCGCCGAGATCCCCCGCTCGGCGAAGCCCTGGATGAGCCGCCCGCGGTGCCGCTCCAGGCGCCCGTGCTTCTTCCACGCCGCCATGTCGCGGCGCAGCTGATCGGCCTCGCCCGGCGTGTAGCCCGCGCCGACCATCGCGATCTGCATCACCTGCTCCTGGAAGAGCGGCACGCCGAGCGTGCGCTCCAGGATGGGGTCCAGGCACGGGTGCGGGGACACCGGCGGCTCCTGCCCCGTCCGCCGGCGCAGGTAGGGGTGCACCATCCCGCCCTGGATGGGCCCGGGACGCACGATCGCGACCTCGATCACCAGATCGTAGAACTTGCTCGGCTTCAGCCGCGGGAGCATCGCCATCTGGGCGCGGCTCTCGATCTGGAACACCCCCACCGTGTCGGCCCGGCCGATCGCCTCGTAGACCGCCGGGTCCTCCGGCGGGATCTGCGCGAGCGCCGCGATCGGATCGAACGCGGCGCCTCGGCGCGCATGGGCCGAGGGGCCCGAGGACGCTGAGTCACGAGCCGCGTCGACCGAGGGACCCGCGGGCGCGGAGTCACGAGCCGCGTCCGCGGCGTAACGAGCCGCGTCCGCGGCGTCACGGGCCGCGTCCGCCGGCCGGCCCGCGAGCTCGGCGTACCGATCTGCGTGGATCAACGCGAGCGCCTTGCGGATCGCCGTCAGCATGCCGAGGGCCAGGACGTCGATCTTGAAGAAGCCGAGATCGTCGAGGTCGTCCTTGTCCCACGGGATCACCGTGCGGCCCTCCATCCGCGCTGGCTCGACCGGGGCCACCTTGTGCAGCGGCTCCGACGAGAGCACGAAGCCGCCGACGTGGATCGAGAGGTGGCGCGGGAAGCCCTCCAGCGCGCTCGCCATCAGGACGGCCTGCCGGACGCGCACGTCGTCCGGATCGAGGCCCGCCTCGCTCACCCGCTGCTCCGTGATGTCCGCCTCGTGGTGGAGCACGAGGCCGCTCAGCCTGTCGACCTGGTCCGCCGAGAAGCCGAACGCCTTGCCCACCTCGCGGAGCGCGCTCTTCCCGCGGTAGGCGATCACCTCCGAGACCATCGCCGCCCGGTCGCGGCCGTACATCTCGTAGATCGCCTGGATCACCTCCTCCCGGCGCTCGTGCTCGAAATCGACGTCGATGTCCGGCGGCTCGTTGCGCTCCTCCGACAGGAAGCGCTCGAAGAGCAGGTTGGACCGGGCCGGGTCCACCGCCGTCACGCCGAGCACGAAGCACACCGCGCTGTTCGCCGCGCTGCCGCGGCCCTGGCAGAGGATCTGCCGCGCGCGGGCGATCTTCACGACCTGCTGAACGCTGAGGAAGTAGGGCGCCACGCCGAGCTTCGCGATCAGGGCGAGCTCCTTCTCGATCTGCGCGCGCACCTGCGGCGGCGTCCCCTCCGGGTAACGGTCGCGGCAGCCCTCCTCGGTCAGGCGCCGCAGCGCCTGATCCGACGTCTCCCCCGGCATGCACAGGGCGTCGCTCGGGAAGCTGTAGCGGAGCTCGGCCAGCGAGAAGCGGCAGCGGGAGGCGACCTCCACCGTGCGCGCGACCCAGGCCGGATGATCGCGGAACAGCGCCGCCATCTGCGCGCCGGACCGCACGTACGCCTCCGCGTTGGGCGCGATGCGCGTCCCGGCCTGATCGAGCGTGGTCTTGGTCCGGATGCACGTGAGCACGTCGGCGAGCGGCTTGCGCGACGGGTGGTGGTAAAGCGGGCGCGCGGTCGCGACGACGCAGGGGCCGTAGCGCCGCTCCGCCGCGAGGGCCGCCGCGACGCGCTCGCCGTCGCGGCGGTCGAGGTGCTTCCAGGTCGCGACGAGCGCGCGCTCGCCGAACGCGTCGCGCAGCGCGCCGATGAGCGCGCCGGAGGCGGCCGCGGGCACGAGCGGATCGAGCGGCACGATCGCGGACAGGCCCCGCGGCGCAGCCGCGATCGCCTCCGCCGAGATGCTCGCCGTCCCCTTCTCGCAATCGGCGTGCGCGAGCGTGAGCAGCCGGCAGAGGTTCGCGTACCCCTCGCTGTCCTCGACCAGGAGGACCACCGAGGGCTGGACCTCCGGCGCGCGCTCGGCGCGCGGCGCGGCGCGCTCGTCCGTCGAGCGCGCCGCGCGCGTCGCGCCGATCGTCAGCTCGGCCCCGACGATCACCCGCTGCTCGACCTTCTTCGCCGCCGTGTGCGCGCGGACGCTGCCGTAGATCCCGTCGCGATCGCAGAGCGCGAGCCCCTCGAGGCCGAGCTCCTTGGCGCGGTGCACGAGCTCCTCGGGGTGCGAGGCGCCCTCGAGGAACGAGAAGCAGGAGCGGCCGCAGAGCTCCGCGAACGGCACCGAGGCGCCGGCGCTCACTCGCACCACCCCTGCAGGAAGGCCTCGCCCGTCGCGCGGTCGACGTAGATCCACGCCTCGCCGCAGGAGCTCGCGCTCGCGCCGTCGCGGGGAGGGCGCAGCTCGCCGAGGCGCGCCGGGGCGGCCCTGCCGGACGGAGCGCCCGAGACCAGCCAGGCGCGCGCGTAATCGCGCGAGGCGGGCGTGGGCGTCCACCACTCCACCGCGTCGAGCCGCATCACGAAGGAGAGACGCTCGATCGCGTAGAGGTGCCGGTCGACCGCCACGATCGCCCCGCGCCCCACGCGGCCGAGCGGGATCGGCTGCGCGAGGAGCCGCGCGGGCTCCGGCGCCGGCGCGTCGGCCCCCTCCGCGCGCTCCGCCGCGGCCCCCTGCTCCGCCGCGGCGCGCGCGCGGGCCGCGGCGGACGTGCGCCCCGCGGCCGCCTCGTCCGAGACCGGCACGAGCCGCGACCGCGCCTCGGGGCGGTGCGCGTCGGCGACCTCCAGGACGCCCACCCGCTCCGCGCCGATCTCCGCCGAGAGCTCGGCCAGGAGCGCCGGCAGGCTGTCGGGATCGACCGAGCGGTCGCGCGACAGATCGAGCTGCACCCGGCGGGCGCGCGCGATGCGGGAGGCGATGAGGTGGACCCCCACCGCGGGCGCCGCGAGCTCGATCCGCTCGAGCTTCGCCTTGAGCGGGCGGAGCAGATCGCCCGCGTCCGAGAGGGGCACCGGCATGTCGACGTGGAAGCGCAGCGAGGGGCCGCGCTCCTCGTCCTCCAGGAGCGCGGCGGTGACCTCGTCGTCGCGATCGCCGAGGCGGAGCCGCGCGATCGAGCGATCGTAGGAGATCGCGACGTTGAGCCGCCCGCACGCCTCGCCGCGCGCGGCGAGCCGGGACGAGATGCGCGACGTCATGCCGCGCAGCACGAACAGGAGCGACTCGGCGCTCTCGACCGGATCGTCGAAGAGCACCTCCTCCTCGATCAGCCGGGGCACCTCGTACGGCAGGAGCGGCACGGGATCGCGCCCGGCGAGGAGCTCCATCACCTCGACCGTCCGCGGGCCCAGCCGCGCCGCCACCTGCGCCCGCGGCAGGCGCGCGAGGTCCTCGACGCGGAGCACGCCGAGCCGGACGAGGAAGCTCGCCACCTCGCGCTCGACCGGGAGCGCCTGCACCGGCAGGGGCCCGATCGCCTGCGCCCCCTTGCCCGGCGGCGCGATCGGGGCGTCTGCCCCTGGCGCGCCGTCCGCGTGCGCGCCGAAGCGCGCCAGCGCCTGCGCGAGGCGCGGCCCGTCGGCGATCGCGAGCCGCGCCCGGTGGCCGAGCGCCGCCACGCGCTCGCCGAGATCGCCGAGCAGCGCCTCCTCGCCGCCGACGAGGTGCGACGCCCCGGTGATGTCGAGCCACACCGTGTCGTACGGGCCGTCGCCCCAGGGGCTCCGCGCCGTGGTCGCGGCGCGCTCGCCGGGGCGGCTCGCCCGCGGCGCCCCCGCGCGCGCGCCGGCGCGCGCCTGCGCGCCCTGCTCGCCGAGCTGGATCGCCGCCGTCGCCCCGAGCCCGAGCGCCACCTCGGCGACCCGCCCGAGCGCCGCGTCGATCTCGGCGAACGTCACCCGGTGGATCGCGAGGTGCGCGACCAGCGCCGCCGCCTCGACGACCTTCTGCCCCGGCCTGACCCCGTACCGCCGCGCCTCGTCGTCGACGACGTCGATCACGGCCACCGGCGCCGCCGGCTCGCGCTCGGACCGCGCGGCGAGCGCGGCCCGGCGCTCCTCCTCGCCGCCGATGATCACCGCGAGCGGCGCCTTCCCGCTCGGTGAGACCGGCCCACGCTGCTTCACCAGCTCGCACGCGAGCTGCGGGAGCACGATCGCCACAATGCGCCTCGCCGCCATCGCCTCTCCTCCTCACGCCCGCGACAGCGCGGGCCGCGGCTCGCTTCCCGCCGCCCGCTCCGCCTTCTCCCGCGCCCGCTCGCCGAGCACCACCGGCGTCGGCGACGTCACGCGCCCGCGCCGATCCTTGGCGACGCGCACCATCAGCCGCCCCTCGGCGACCTGCTCGAGCTCCAGCCGCATCGCGACCGGCAACGGCATCGGCCGCGCCGCCTGGCGGTCGGTGAGGAGCAGGATCGTCCCGTCGCTCCCCTCGGTGGCCAGGGCGAGCTTGCGCACCACATTGACCCACCGCGCGAGGTCCTCCTCGCGGCGCCCCGCCGCGGGCGCGCCCCGCTCCCCCTTCCCCGCCCCCTGACCGAAGGCCCCCGGGACCCCGGCCACATCGATCACGAGCACCGCGAACGCCCGGCTCATCGCCATCCGGACCGCGACCTTGGCGAGCATCTCCACGGGGGGCCGCGCCACGAGCAACCGGCTCAGGTCGACCCCCGCGCGCGCGACCGCCGGCGCGAACAGCGAGCCGCTCGGGTCGATCCACGCGCACCACGCCCCCGCCGTCGCGCTCGTCCCGCGCAGCCGCGCCTCCGCCTGCGCCGACGCGCACGCGGAGAGCGCGATGGAGGTGGACCGCCCGAGCCCCCGCGGCGCGGCGAGCTCCACCACCCCCCCGCGCGGCAGACCCCCTTCCGGGAGCGCGTCATTAATTTCCTGTATACTGAGCGGGAGCGTCTTGGCGCGCGCTTCGAACTCGGGGAGGGTGTGGCGCAGCAGGTCCCGGGCGAGAGGAGCGGCAAGAGCGACGGGCGACATACTGAACATGGTAACAGTACCCTCGCGAGGCTGCCAACTTTGCAGGACGAACAACGTCCTACCCGCGCTCGGCACGTTCCCCTTTCGCCGTTCCGGGACGGCGGAATGGCTTCCGTCGGTGATCTTTGGGCGGCGGGGATGACAGGACAGCGGGGATGAGGGGAATGCCCGCCCTGAGTTCTTCAATAAGTCCTCCCCGCCCCCTGTCGACCTGGGGCAGGGTCAGGACCGTCGCGGCGCTCCTGTCGCCAGCGCGCGGGCGGGGCTCCTGCCGCTCCGGCGTCAGTGCGGCGGGGCTGCCGCTCCGGGGACAGCGGCCGCCCTTGGAACATCCCCAACGTAACGCGAGCTCGGCCGGATGAGCCGCCCGACGCGCCGCTGCTCCTCGATGTGCGCGTACCAGCCGGCGACCCTGCCCACCGCGAAGGTCGGCGCGAAGAGCGCGCGCGGCAGCCCGAGCGCGTCGAGCAGCACCGCCGTGTAGAACTCGACGTTCGCGCGCAGCGGGCGCTCCGGGTGCCGCGCGCGGAGCGCCGCCTCCGCCGCCCCCTCGACCGTGCGCGCCAGCGCGAGCCGGGCGCCCTGCGCCCCGCCTGCCGTCCGCCCGAGCCGCTCGATCGCCCGCTCGAGCACCGCCGCCCGCGGATCCCTCACCCGGTAGATCCGGTGCCCCATGCCCATGATCCGCCGCCCCGCCGCGAGCTCCGCCTGGATCCAGCGCTCGGCGCTGCCTGGCGACGGCGCGCCGCCCTCGCCCGCCGCTGCCCCGATGGCGTCGAGCATGTCGAGCACCGGCCCCGGCGCGCCGCCGTGGAGCGGCCCCTTCAGCGCGCCGATCGCCGCGACCACCGCCGAGACCGCGTCCGACCCCGTCGAGGTGACCACGCGCGCGGTGAAGGTGGACGCGTTCATGCCGTGGTCCGAGACCGTGACGAGGTACGTGTCGAGCTCGCGCGCTTCGGCCTCGCTCGCCGCCGCGCCGCGCACCATGCGCAGGTAGTCGGCCGAGAGCCGGAGCGCCGGATCGGGCGCGACCGGCTCCTCGCCCGCGCGGCGCCGCGACCAGGCCGCCGCGAAGGTCGCGACCGCCCCGGCGATCGCCGCGGGCGGCGCGTCGCCGCGGAGGTGCGCGACCGCGGCGCGGAGCGCGTCCATGCCGTCGCCCGCGTGGAGCGCGTCCC
The DNA here is from genome assembly GCF_000418325.1 of Sorangium cellulosum So0157-2. GTDB lineage: Bacteria > Myxococcota_A > Polyangia > Polyangiales > Polyangiaceae > Sorangium > Sorangium cellulosum_D. The sequence goes on along the minus strand of NC_021658.1, from coordinate 2,999,212 downwards.
CGAGCCGGCCGAGCAGCGCGAACGCCCGCGTCCGCCCCTCGGCGATCGCGCCCCGGAGCGACTCCCGCTCCGTCGCCGAGGGCAACGCGCCGCCCCAGAGCAGCCCGCACGCGTCCTCGATCGTCACCCCGCCGTCGCCGGCGAGCGCCTCGATGTCGTGGCCGGCGAGCGTGAGCCTCCCCCGCTCGCCGTCCACCTCCGAGAGCCGCGTCTCCGCCACCACCACACCCTCCAGGCCGCTCGCGAGCGGCGCCGCCACGTCCTTCATCCGATCACCTCCGCCAAGGACATGTTGGGCATCGCATGAGGTTGATCAATCTTGATTGTACAATCAACCATGCACGCTATCGAAGCGCGTCGAGGACGCCGCCGGGGCGCGATCGCCCAGCCCGCGCCCCCGGCCCGGGCGCGGCGCGCGGAGGACGCCGCGCGCTGGGGGGGAAGGCGTGGGCAAAACGGCGGCGCGCGGGCCGCGCCTCGGCGAAGAATCCCGGCGAGGACCGGGGAATCCGGTGCTAGGAGGGACGCATGCGTCCGGCGATCCGCGGGCCGCGCCTCCTGGATCGGCGGACAGGGTTCGGACCTGACGTTGATGGCCCATCATGGTTGATCTACCTGACTCGGAGCAGCGGCCCTCGGCGTACGTGACCGGCGCCGAGGCGGCGGAGCTGCTCGGCGTGAAGCGGGAGACGCTCTACGCGTACGCGAGCCGCGGCGTGCTCCGGGGCGTGCCCGGCGGGCGAGGGCGCGCGCGGCTCTACCTCCGGGCGGACATCGAGCGGCTCAAGGCGCGGCACGACGCGCGCGCCGGCCACGGGCCGGTCGCGGCCGAGGCGCTCCGGTGGGGCGAGCCGGTGCTCGAGTCGGCGCTCACCGCGATCGGCCCGCGCGGGCCCGTCTACCGGGGCAAGGAGGCGGTCGCGCTGGCGCTCGAGGACGTGCCGTTCGAGGCGGTCGCGGAGCTGCTGTGGACCGGCGAGCTGCCGGCGGGAGGCGCGCCGGCGGCGCGACCCGGCCGGCCGAGCGTCCGCCCGGCGAAGCTCGCGGCGCTCCTCCCGGAGGGCACGCCGCCGCTCGCCGCGCTCGCGCTCGTGGTGCCCGCGCTCGGCGCGCACGACCCGGCCCGTCACGTGGGCGCGCCCTCGGGCGACGGGCGCATCCCCACGAGCGACGCGGAGCGCGCGCGGGCGCGGGCGCTCGTGCGCTCGCTCGCGGCGCTCGTCGGCCTCGGGCGGGACCCGGCCCGGGCGACCGCGGCCCTCGAGGCCGAGGGGGCGGCGCGGCGCCTGCTCGTCGCCCTCGGCGCGAGCCCCTCGAAGAAGGCCGAGCGCGCCGTGAACCGGGCGCTCTCGATCTCGGCCGATCACGAGCTGAACGCCTCGACGTTCGCGGTCCGGGTGGCGGCGTCCACCGGGGCCGATCTCTACGCCTGCGTCAGCGCAGGGCTCGCGGCGCTCTCCGGCCCGAGGCACGGCGGCGCCACCGATCGCGTGGAGGCCCTGGTCGCCGAGGCAGCCCGGCCCGAGCGCGCCGCCGCCGCGGTCCACGAGCGGCTGCGCCGCGGGGAGCCCATCCCCGGCTTCGGGCACAGGCTCTACCCGGAGGGCGACCCCCGCGCTCAGGCGCTGCTCGACACGGCCCGGGCGCTCGCGCCCCAGAGCGCCGCGCTGCGCACGGTGCTCGCGCTCGTCGACGCGCTCCGCGACGCCGGCCACGACCCGCCGTCGCTCGACATGGGCCTCGTCGCGATCACGGCCGCGCTCGGCCTGCCGTCCGGCGCGGCGGCGGCGCTCTTCGCGGTGGGCCGCGCCGCGGGGTGGATCGCCCACGCCTTCGAGCAGCGGGAGGCCGGGTACATGCTGCGGCCCCGCGCCCGGTACACGGGGCCCTGACACTCGCGCGCCGCGCCCTAAAAATCGACCTGCATGCCGAGCTCGACCACGCGGTTCGGCGGCAGGCCGAAGTATGCCGTGGCCGGCCGCGCGTTGCGCGAGATGAACGCGAACAACCCCTTCCGCCACCGGGACATCTTCGACCGCCCCGTCGTCAGCAGCGTCTCCCGGCCGAGGTAGTAGCTCGTCCGCCCGAGATCGATGTGGAGCCCGTGCCGCTTGCACCCCTCCAGCACCGACGGGGCGTTCGGCGTCTGCATGAAGCCGTAACACGCCGTCACCTGGTAGATGCCCTCGCCCCGCGGGATGACCGTCGTGCGCCGCTCCGCCGGCACCTCCGGCACGTTCAGCACCTGGATCGAGAGGAGCACCACCTGCTCGTGCAGCACCTGGTTGTGCTTCACGTGGTGCAGCAGGATCGGCGGCGTGCCCTCCGGGCTCGACGCCATGAAGACCGCCGTCCCGCGCACCCGGTGCGGCTTCGTGCGCTTCACGTCCTCGAGGAACATGTCGAGCGGCAAGATGGCCGATTTGATCGCCGCGGCGAGGAGCTTGCGCCCCGTCTTCCAGGTCGTCATCACGGTGAAGGTCGCCGCGCCCATCACGATCGGGACCCAGCCGCCGTGGAAGAACTTGGCGCTGTTCGCCGCGAAGAACGCGAGATCGATCACGAGGAAGAGCCCGGCCAGCGGGAGCGACTTCCAGACCGGCCAGCCCCACGTCTTCCGCGTGACCACGTAGTAGACCACCGTGGTGATCCCCATCGTGCCCGTCACGGCGATGCCGTACGCGGCCGCGAGCGCGCTCGAGCTCTTGAAGGTGAGCACCAGCACGATGCACGAGATCAAGAGCCCGCTGTTCACCTCGGGGATGTAGATCTGCCCCGCCTCGTCCTTCGAGGTGTGGATCACCGTGACGCGCGGGAAGTACCCGAGCTGCACGGCCTGCTGCGTCAGCGAGAAGGCCCCGGAGATGAGCGCCTGGGACGCCACGACCGTCGCCGCGGTCGCGATCGCCACCGTGGGGTAGAGCACCCACGGCGGGACCAGCGCGTAGAACGGGTTCGCCGCGGCGGCAGGGTCCTCGAGGAGCTTGGCGCCCTGGCCGAAGTAGTTGATGAGCAGCCCCGGCCAGACGATCGTGTACCAGGTGTACTTGATGGGCCCGCGGCCGAAGTGACCCATGTCGGCGTACAGCGCCTCGCCGCCCGTGATGCAGAGGACGACGGCGCCGAGGATCAGGAAGCCGTGCACGTTGTTCTCGGCGAAGAAGCTCACCGCGTAGGTCGGTGAGACGGCCCGGAGCACGCCGGGGCTGTGGAGGATCTCCTTGGCCCCGAGCAGCGCGAGCGCCATGAACCACACGAGCGTCACCGGCCCGAAGATCGTCCCGACGCCGGCCGTGCCGCGCTTCTGCACGAGGAACACGGCCAGCAGCACGGCGCAGGTGATCGGCACGACGGCGGGCTTCAGCGTCGACGTCGCGACCTCGAGGCCCTCGACCGCCGAGAGCACCGAGATCGCCGGCGTGATCACGCCGTCGCCGTAGAGGAGCGAGGCGCCGAAGAGGACGAGGAGCACGAGCAGGCCGCGGCCGTCGCCCTTGCGGTCGCTGCTCGGGACGAGCGCGAGGAGCGCGAGGATGCCGCCCGCCCCCTCGTTGTCGGCCCGCGTGATGAACGTCAGGTACTTGACGGTCACCACCATCATCAGCGACCAGAACATCAGCGAGAGCACGCCGAGCACGTTGTCCGGCGTCGGAGCGACGTGGTGCGGGCTGCTCGGGCTGAAGCACTCCTTCATCGCGTAGAGGGGGCTCGTCCCGATGTCGCCGTAGACGACCCCGAGCGCCGCGAGCATCAGCGGCCACATCTTCTTCGGGCTCGAGCCGTGGGCGCGGTCGGCCGGCGCGGACGCCGCGGGGCGCTCTGCGCCCTCGGCCGGTTGTGGGCTTGTCGTCATCGGGGCGAATCCTACTCCATCGCGAGCGCTCACCGCGAGGAGGCGCGGCGCGCCGCCTCAGCCGAGCGCGCGCGCCGCCGCGGCGAGATCGTCGATGAAGCGGGAGAGCTCGGCTTGCCTGGAAGCCTCGTCGGGCATGCGCAGGATCGACGCAGGGTGCACGGTCGCGAGCGTGCGCGGCGCGAGCGGCGAGGCGACGAGCCGGCCGCGATCGCGCGTGACCCGGAACGAGCCGCCGAGCAGCGCCTGCGCCGCCGTCGCGCCGAGGCACACCACGATCTCCGGCTGCACCGCCGCGATCTCCGCGGCGAGCCACGGGAGGCACGCGCGGATCTCGCGCGCGTCGGGCTTCTTGTGGATGCGGCGCTTGCCGCGCGGCTCCCACTTGAAGTGCTTGACCACGTTGGTCACGTACGTCCGCCGCCGGTCGATCCCCGCCGCCTCGAGCGCCCGATCGAGCAGCTGCCCCGCCGGGCCCACGAACGGCTTGCCGGCGAGATCCTCCTTGTCGCCCGGCTGCTCGCCGACGAGGAGCACGTCCGAGCGCGCCGCGCCCTCGCCGAACACCGTCTGCGTCCCCCGCTCCCACAGCGGGCAAGCCCGGCAGCCCGCCGCGGCCTCGCGCAGGCGCGGCAAGGAAGGACGGCTGGGGACCAAGGCCGCCGCCGTCGCCTCGCCGGGGCCCGCGTCGCGCCCTGCTGCATTTCGTCTCGCCACGGTCGCCATGGTTTCCCCGAGCAGCATCGCGCGTGCCAGCCGCGCGCCGTCGCGACGCGCTGCGTTCGAGCGCGTCGCGACGGCGCACGGCCGAGCCGGCTTGACGGCCCCGGGCGGCCTTCCCATAGTGCCCGAGTCCCTCTAGGTGACCCACCGGTCAGAATGCCCCGCCTCGCCGATCGCCGCGCCAGGATCGAGTTGCTCCGCGCCGCCGAGGCGGCGTTCACCGAGCGTGGCCTCGCCGCGGCGAGGGTCGAGGACATCACCGAGCGGGCTGGCGTCTCGAAGGGCGCTTTCTACCTGCATTTCCAGAGCAAGGACGACTGCTTCAAGCAGATCGTCGAGACCTTCATCGCGCGTCTCGCGGGGTGCGTGGAGCTGCCGCCCATCGCCGTCGAGGGCGCCGATCGGGTGTCGGTCGACGAGTACTTCAAGCGGCTCCTCGCCCACGACGTCGAAGTGCTCGAGTTCTGCTGGCAGAACCGGGCGCTGCTCAAGATGATGCTCGCGGGCGGCGGCGGAGCCCCCTACGCCTACCTGATCGACGAGTTCGCCCAGCGCGTCTCGCGCCTCGTGGAGACCCGCGTCCGGTACGCGATCGACATCGGCCTCTACCGGCGCGATCTCGATCCCAGCGTCCTCGCGGCGCTCATCTCCGGCGCCTTCGATCGCCTGGTCCGCAAGCTCATCGACGCGCCGTCCCGGCCAGACATCGCCGCCTGGTGTGGTCAGGTGCTCCAGCTCTTCCTGCACGGCCTGCTCACCCCGGAGGCGCGCGCCTTCGCTGACCTGCCGGTCACGGAAGCGCCGCCGCGCAGCGCGCGTCAGACCGCTGGCGCGGAAGCGCCGCCGCGCAGCGCGCGTCAGACCGCTGGCGCGGCGCCTGCGTCGGCGCCCGGCGGCGAGCGCCGGCGCGCCAAGGCCAAGGCGACCTGAGGCGGTCACCGCCTGGTTCAAGGCCGTCCGAGGCGGATACGACGCGCGCCGCCGATGTCGCATCCGCGCTGCTTCCGGCGGCGCGCCGCCGCACATCCGCGTCCCAGCGCGCTTGGTAGGGCGTCACCTGAACGGAGCACACGGATCCCGTGCGCACCGGGCAAATTGTACAGGGAATCCCTGACCCGTGATTCCTCATCGCCCTAGCGGTCGGTCGGGCTGCAGCTGAGCTAGAGCTAACAGTCAACGGGGACTTCGGCCTCGGGACAGTGAGGGGGTGAATCGGGGCGCCGGAGGGGAACCGCTCAGGCGACCCGGAAGAGCGCAGCCTGGGGAGCTGCCTGATCGTTCGACCGCGCCGTGGCGACCATCGCGCGCTGGACGACAACAGGCGCTCTCCGCGAGGGAACGGGGCTGTCGAGGGGGGCTGTATGAGCACACGATCGGGCTGCGAGAGACGGTTGATCCAGGAGCTGCTCCGGCAGACGTGCCGTTCGCTGGAGTGGCGCGCTGATACGGAGAGGTCGATCGCAGACAGGCTCGATGCTGCCCTCGCCGAGCACGCGCTCCACGTGTTCACCCCGGACGTCGACCTGCGCGTCCAGCTGACCAGGGACCTCGCGCTCGCCATCGCGATACGCGTGCTCTCCTTCGGCGAAGACGCCGAGGAGTCCCTGTGCAAAGCCCTCTCCCAGGACAGATCGCTGATGGCGGAGCTCGTGAAGTCAGCGTGGCCCCTCGTGCGCACCGCCTGCAGGACGGCCGAGCGGAGCGCGGGGCGGCTGGTGCTGCTGACGACGGTGCCCGAGGCGTGAGGCGAAGAGCAGGGCGCGCGCCCGGCGCCCGCGCGGAGGGCTCACGGCGACGGACCGGCGCGAACAAGGCAACGCTCGGATCTCGCCGGCTCACGCCGGCGCCGAGGAGCGCCGATCCCTCGAAGCAGCTGCCAAGAAGAGCGATGAACACCGCATGACGGAGCCAGGTCCACGAGGCGATGCAGATGGCGCTCCAGACCACCTACAGCATCTACGTTCGCTTCCGGGGCAGACGGCTCGCGCTCATGAAGCACATCCGCTCGCTCGAGTCGGCGCGCGCCTCGTTGCAGGCCTTGCGGGCCGAGCGGTTCCACGACGCGGATCAGGTGTTCCTCGTCAACGACGCGACGAAGCACGTCGTCGACGAGCGAGCGTGGGAGGACGCCCGAGAGCCCGGCGCGGACCGGGAGATCGGCGTCAGCACCCACGTCGAGGCCGACGACCAGCGCGAGGATCGCGCGCGCGAGGCGAGGGATCAGGAGGCTCCCGCGCCGCGGGGGGCCAAGGCGCCAGCGCTGCTCGAGGCGCACGAGGCCCCGGCGCCCGCCGAGCGCGAGGCGCGGGCCGAGGACAAGGCGCGGCGCGAGCCGCCGCCGGAGAGGAGGTCGCCCACGGTCGAGGGCGCGGAGCCCCCACGCGCGCGCCTGCGCCGCGCGATGGCGGCAGCGCAGGTGGCCCGAGCGCGCCACGAGGCCGCGCTGGAAGTCATGAGCAGGCTCCAGCCCGGCGGGAAGATGGATGAGATGACGCTGATGAGGCTCAACGACTCCGCCCGCGTGGCGTCCGATCGGTCGGCGCGCGTCCTCGAGCAGCTCGAGCAACTCCTGAAGCGCCTGGAAGGGGCGCGCTGATCGAGGTGATGTGGCGGTAAGACACCGTGTCGGGCGCTCCGCGAAGGCAAGGAAAGGCACGTCGGCCGACCCATCGCCGCAACGTTAGCTTCGCCTGTGCCCCGCGGCTGCGAGACGCCCGAGAGAGCGCTTAACCGTTCAAGCAACCATGCCGGAACCGAAGAAGTCACGCCGGACGCAGCTCAGGGCACCGGGCCACAGCGACGCCGCGCCCCACGCCGGCAGGGCGGCTGCGCAGCGACGCGCGCCGGACTCGTCCGAGGACGCCGGCGAGCAGGCCGCCGCCGCGGAGCCGCACCTCGGGAACGAGCAGCGGTTTCCGGTCGTCTGCGTCGTCGCGTCGGCCGGCGGGCGCGGCGCGATCGCGGAGCTGCTCCGGCGGCTGCCGAGCAGGGACACGAGCCTCTCCCTCGTGCTGATCTACAGCGCCGAGCCAGGGGAGATCCCGGTCTTCGAGCTCGCGGCGCAGAGCAGCCCGCTCCCCACGAGTGAGCTTCGCGCCGGGGCGAGGCTCATGCCAGGTCACGTCCAGGTCCTGGCCCCGGACACGCGAGCGACGCTGGACGGCGTGCGCGTCGAGCTCGCGCCGCGCGGCGAGTCCGGTCCGGGCCCTGCCGATGCCTTCCTGCGCTCGCTCGCGCGCGAGCTGGGGTCGAGCGCGGCGGGCGTCGTGCTGTCCGGCACCGGGAGCGACGGCGCCCTCGGGCTGAAGGACGTGAAGGCGGAGGGCGGGGTCACCTTCGCGGAGGACCCGCGCACCGCCGAGCGGCCGGCGCTCCCGCGCAACGCCATCGCTGCCGGAGGCGTCGACTTCATCCGCGGCGTCGAGGCGATCGCCGCCGAGCTGGCGAGGATGGGCCGCCCCGGTCACGCGCCCGCCCTGTGGCTCCCGCAGGGCGCGCCCCTGGGGGTCGACCCGGAGCTCGGCAAGCTCTTCAGGCTGCTCCATGCCGCGGTGGGCGTCGACTTCAGCCACTACAAGAAGAGCACGCTGAGGCGCCGTATCCAGCGCCGAATGACGCTCCACCGGCTCGCGTCCCTGCAGGAGTACCTCGATCACCTGAAAGCGCACCCGGACGAGATCGAGCACCTCTATCAGGACCTCCTCATCAAGGTGACCACGTTCTTCCGCGATCCGGGCGCATTCGCCGCGCTGAAGACCCACGTGTTCCCCGTGCTCATGCACAACAGGCCGCAGGACTCCACGGTTCGCATCTGGGTGCCGGGCTGCTCGACGGGCGAGGAGGTCTACTCTCTCGCAATCTCGCTGCTCGAGTTCCTCGAGGACGACGCGAACGATCACGCCATCCAGATCTTCGGCACCGATCTGAGCGAGGCCGCCATCCAGCAGGCGCGGGCCGGGATCTACGTCGATGGCATCTCGTTCGACGTCTCGCCCGACCGGCTGCGCCGCTTCTTCGTCCGGGTGCACGGCGGCTTCCAGGTCAACAAGTCGGTCCGCGATCTGTGCATCTTCTCGCGACACAACGCCGCGGCCGATCCGCCCCTCACGAAGCTCGATCTCGTCAGCTGCCGCAACCTGATGATCTACATGGAGCCGAGCCTGCAGCGCCGGCTGCTGCACACCTTCCACCAGGCCCTCAAGCTCACGGGCTTCTTGCTCCTCGGCTCCTCAGAGAGCATCAGCGCGATGGCCGACCTGTTCGGGGTGGTGGACAGGACCCACAGGATCTTCTGCAAGCGCGCCGCGTCGGAGGCGGCCAGCGCGCGCGATCTCGCCGCGCCCGCCCTCCCCGCCCCGCCTGCGCCCGCGCCGGACAAGGGGGAGCCGCGGAGCCCCGAGGGGCTCCTCATGGACGCGCTGCGCAAGGAGGCCGACGCCATCGTGATGGCCCGCTACGCCCCCGCCGGCGTGGTGGTCGACGAGGAGATGCAGATCGTCCAGTTCCGGGGCAAGACAGGGCCCTACCTCGAGCCGGCGCCCGGCGACGCCAGCCTGCACCTCTTCAAGATGGCCCGAGAGGGGCTCCTGCTCGGCCTCCGGGCCGCCATCGACGCGTCGATGAACTCGGAGGCGATGGCCCGGAAGGAGCAGATCAAGATCCGGCAGGGGGACAAGCTCCGCTACGTCGACGTCGAGGTGTGGCCGCTCAAGGCGCGGCTCCCGCAGGGGCGCTGCTTCCTCGTCGTCTTCTCCGAGTCGGGCGGTGCCAGGCTGGACCGGCCAGGCGACGACCCGGCCCAGAGCGACCCCCAGAAGGACCTCGAGGTCGCCCAGCTCCGCAGGGAGCTCGTGACCACGAGGGAGCACCTCCAGTCGATCATCGACGAGCTCGAGGCGACGAACGAGGAGCTCCTGTGCGCGAACGAGGAGCTCCTCGCGAGCAACGACGAGCTGCACAGGATGAAGGACGCGCTCGAGTCCGCCCACGAAGAGCTCCGGTCCGCGAACCAGGAGCTCACGGCCATCAACGAGGAGCTCCACAGCAGCAACGTCGCGCTCGGGCTCGCCAACGACGAGCTGCGCAACCTCCTCGGCAGCATGAGCATCCCGGTGCTCATGCTCGACGCGGACCTCCGGATCCGCCGCGTCGCCGGCGTGGCCGACAAGCTGCTCGGCCTCGCCGCGAGCGACGTGGGCCGATCGATCCTCGAGGTGAGGCCGAGGAGCGCGGCCGACATCGCGCCGATCGTCGCCGAGGTGCTCGACACGAGGAGCGGCGTCGAGCGGCAGGTCGAGGACCGCGAGGGGCGCGTCCATCTCGTGCGGGCGCGCCCGTTCCGGATCACCGGGAACGAGGTCGACGGCGCGGTGATCTGCTGGCTGGAGAGCGACGCGACGAGGCGCGCCGGGCGCGAGCTCGCGGGCGCGCGCGACCGCATCTCCGCCGTCTTCGAGGTGCTGCGCCACCCGTTCCTCCTGCTCGACGGCGAGCTCCGGATCCGCGCGGCGACGCGGCGCTACTGCGAGCTGTTCATGGTCTCGCTCGGGGACATCGAGGGGCGGCCCCTCTCGGCCATCGACGCCGTGTGGAACACCCCGCAGCTGGAGCAGCGGCTCCGGGACGTGCTCCGCCGCAGCGCCGCGCTTGTCGACTTCCGCGTCGAGGCCGTGCTCGCGCACGCCGGACGCAGGACGCTGTCGTTCTCCGCCTTCCGGCTCCAGGCCGACGAGGGCGAGCTCCCGGCCCTGCTGCTCGTCGTCGAGGACAGGACCGAGCCCGAGGAGGACGAGCCCCCGCAGGCGGGGCTACGGCCAGCGCGCCGCGCCGGCTCCGACTGACGCGCTCACCGCCCGCGCGCCCGCCAGTCCCCCGAGGCGACGCGGAGATGCCCCAGCACCTGGCCGGCGGGCATCAGGTACGCCTCGCAGCGCGCGCCGCCGTCGAGCTCGATCATCTCGCGCCGGAAGAGGTCGGGGCAGCCCTCGTAGACGTCGAGCGACGCGAGGGTCTCCCGATCCGGCTCGTAGAGCTCCCCGACGACGGCGGTCGAGCCCCCGCGCACGAGCGCCGGGTAGGCGCCGAGGTCGGCGAGCTCGAACGACGGGGCGGTGCGGGCGACCCCGAGGAAAGGCGCGCGCCCGAGCAGCCGGTGCGAGCGCTCGCCCCGCATCAGCGTGCCGTAGACGAACAGGGGCACGGCGCCGTCACCGGCAGTGCTGTTCGACCGCGGCGAGCAGCTGCTCGAGGTTGATCGGCTTCTTGAGGAACTGCGCCGCGCCGAGCGACGACACGAACTCGTCGCGGCCCGTCGCCGAGATGATCACGACCGGGATCGAGGCGAGCTCCGGGTCCTTCTTCTGCTCCGCCCTGAACTGCCAGCCATCCATGATCGGCATCATGAGGTCGAGCAGGATGAGGCCGGGCTTAGGCTCCGTTCGAAGCGCGCTGAGCGCCTCGCCGCCGTGCGCCGCCGACATGACGGCGTAGCCCTCCTCTTGCAGGAGCTCGGCGAGGGTCTCTCGAATATCCGGATCATCATCGACAACGAGGATCCTCTTCAAGGGAGTGGCAGGCACGGTGCATCAACCACTATGCGAAAGCCTGACGTCACGGCGAAACAGGGAAAGCCCTGAATCCCTGCTCGGGGTCCGCTTGATCAGGCCTGTTCTGCGAGAAAGGGCGCGCATGAAGGTCTCTCTGCGGCAAGGAGCGCCGCGGGGGCGCCTCGGAACGGAGCCCGCGCGAGCGCCGCGCTCCGCCGTGGAACCGTGGAGGCGTGGAACCGTGGACCCGCGCGGAGTCGACGGCCCTCACGCCGGACGGGTCTGGCAGGAGGGGTTCGGGCGTGCGCATCGTGCTCGATCGTCGGCGGTCGAGCACGATGTTACAGCAGGGTGACGCTCCGGCGAAGACGCTCTCTGCCAGATCTGCGGCCAGCCAGGGTGAGCGTCGCGCGGCTCGGTCGTGCTCCGCCAGGTCATGAGCCGGCGAGGGTACCACCGGCGCGCTGGAGCGCCGCCGCGCGGCGCCACCCGAGCGGATGCGCTCCAGCCCGCGCGGAGCGGATCGGGCGGGCAGCGTCAACCTGCCTCGCCCGCGGCGCCGAGCACCACCTTCGAGAGGGTGCTCAGCAACACATCGATGTCCACCGGCTTCGGGATGAGCGCGGCCGCGTGCAGCCGCTCGGCGATCGCCTTCATCTCGTGAGGCCGGCGGGCCGAGAAGATCATGAGGGGAGAGGGCGTGCCGAGCCCCGCGATCTCGGAGACGAACCGGTCCGTCGTCATGCCCGGCATCGTCAGATCGAGGAGGACCGCGTGGAAGCGCCGCTCCGCCAGCGCGTCGAGCGCCTCGCGCGCGGTCGCGGTCAGCTCGACCTCGTACCCCTCCAGCGTCAGGAGCTCCTCCAGCATCGCCGCCGTGTCGATGTCGTCCTCTGCAACCAGGATCACGTGCTTGCCACGCATGGCTCCCCTCGGCTTTCCTCGGAAGCGAGGCTGCTCTGCAGGGCGGCGCGCCCTCCCGTCCCACGCCGGACGAGCGCGCGGCGCGCCCCGACAGGCCGGTCGCCGGCGCGGCGCAGGCCCCTCTGAGGACGGCACGGCGTGACGAGCGGCCCAGGCGAACGGATTTACGCGCTCCGGAGCGCTCGCCGCAGCGCGCCGCGTCCACGATGACATTGCGCGCAGCCCGACAGACAGACCGCCGCACTCCGGCGATCCGGTGTAGTCCCTTCCCCTCTTTCGCCCCGGGCACTATGAAAGCCCGGCCGCGCTCGGGATGCAACTCCGGACGGGCCCCGGACGTAAGCCAGGGCGTCCCCCGGACGTCGGGCAGAGCGGACCGGGAGTTGGGAGCAAACAGAGAGCGCGAACGGACTCCCCGACGGGGGAGACACCCTGGTAGACTCCCATGGATGCCTGGCGAACGCCGCGTCGCGCTACTCGCGATGGAGCCAACCATGCCGGACGGTGGGGGAGCGCCGTTCAGCCATGGAATCCGTCGTGTCGAAGCCTCTTTGCTCGCCGATCCGGAGCTCGCCGGTGTGCCGATCCATGTGGTCGACGCGCAGACGAGGGATCTCGACGCGTGGGTCGCCGAGGTCGAGACGGTGGATGCCGACATCGTCGGCCTCGCCGCGCACGTCTGGTCCTTTCCCACGTTCATCGAGGTCGCGCGCCACCTCCAGCGCAACCGGCCGGGGCGCACGATCGTCCTCTGCGGTCCCCTCGCGCGCCCCGCGATGTTCGCGCTCGCGCCGTGGCGCGACGCCGCCGCCTGCATCGACGCCCTCGTGCACGGCAACGAGCTCACGTTCCGGAACATCGTCCGCCTGAGCGATCGCTCCCCCGAGGCGCTGCGCACCGTGCCCGGGCTGCACGTCTTCACCGCCGGCGGCTGGGTCTCGACGGGCGAAGCGCCTCACGTGGCGCCCGACGAGCTCCCGTCGCCGATCCGGATGAAGCTGCTCCCGACCGATCGCATCGTACCGATCGAGATCTGCCGCGGCGGCGTCATGAGCTGCCCGACCTGCGGCATCTCGACGGGCGACGCCTCCGCGGGCGTCTTCTCGGAGGCCTACCTCGTCGAGGAGCTGAGCGCGCTCCGCGCCGCCGGCGCCCCGGGCGCGCAGGTCGTGGACGCGCCGCTCAACCTGAACGCGGAGGCGTTCCGGAACCTCGTGGCCGCGGAGAAGCAGGTCGGCTTCTTCAAGCAGGCGACGCTCTCGGCGTCGATCGATCCCGAGCACGTGCACGACGAGCACCTCGAGTTCCTCCGCGGCCTCGCGCGCGTGTCGCTCGACGCGCGGCTGCCGCCGCTCAACAAGGACACCGGCGACGGCACGCAGCGCCCCTTCCGGGAGTCGAAGTTCGCGAAGGTGATCGAGGAGCTCTCGACCTTCACGGACATCGAGGTGGACATCCTCCTCGGCCTCCCGGGCGACGGCCCCATCACGTTCCGCCGCACGCTCGAGCGCGCGCGCGAGCTCCCGTGCAAGGTCCGCATCTTCCACAGCCTCGTCCTCCCGGACGACCTCATGACGCGCGCGCCGGCGTCGTTCGAGCTCCGCTTCGACCCGTTCACGCTGATGATGCGCTCGTGCCTCGGCTGGTCCGAGGACGCGCTCTCGCGCGAGCGCAGCCGCCTCATCGAGATGGCGTACCGCGAGGGCGGGGAGATCACGCCGGACATGTGGTCCTTCCCCGGGCCGCGCGAGATGCGGCGGCCGGCGATGCCGCTCGGCAGCGGCGTGGTCCCGCCGGGCGGGGAGATCCGGGTCGAGGGCGCGACGACGCTCGCGCCCGCGGGGCAGGATCTGCAGCGCGTGCTCGAGCTCGGGATCAAGGAGGCGACCTCCGGCGGGTGGACGTTCGTGGAGGCCTCCGCGCGCCCGGGCGAGATCGTCGTCATCATGAAGACGCGCGACGGCGCGCTCGTCGTCGAGATGCGCCCCGCCTCGCCCACCGAGAACGCCTACAAGGTCGTGGACGGCGTCGCGTTCGGCTACCGCTCGCCGCGCGGCGTGAAGATGAGCGACGGCGCGCTCCGCCTGCTCGATCGCGTCCTCCAGCGCCTGCACGCGCCGGCGCGCACCGCGCTCGGCCTGTCGACGCAAGACGGCGGCCCCGGCTCGGCCCGGGTGCGTCGCTTCCGCGCGACGCCCTCCTGACGCCGCGGCGCTCCCGCGCGACGCCATCCTGGTGACGTCGCGCCGCTACCGCGCGCCGCCGCGCCCCGTGCTCTGCAAGGCGGCGGGCGCCCGCGCGGCGTCGGGCCGCGGCGGCATCGATTCCATGCGGCGGGGCCGCGAGAGGAGCTCTCGCCGGAGCTCCTCCAGGCGCGCCGGCGAGAGCTCCTGGTGGTCCACGATGTAAGGGTGGACCTGGCGGCTCTTGCCCCGGATGCTCAGCGCGCCGGTCGGCGTCACCGGGACGCAGTCGTCGAGGTTCGCGTACGTCGCCTGGCAGATGATGATCTTGGAGCCGAGCTCCTTGTTGAACTGCTCGAGGCGCGAGGCCGTGTTCACGGTATCTCCGATGCAGGTGTACTCCATTCGCTGGAGCGACCCGATGTTGCCGGAGATGACGGTGCCGGTCGCGATCCCGACGCCCATCTTGATCTCGCCGCAGCCGAGGAGCTGCCGCTGGTTCATGCGCTCGAGGGCCTGCACCATCTCGATCGCCGCGATCACGGCGCGCCTCGGCGCGTCCTCGACCGAGAGCGGCGCGCCGAACACCGCCATCAGGCCGTCGCCGATGTACTTGTCGAGGGTGCCCCCGTAGCGGAACACGATCTCGACCATCTCCGTGAAGTACTCGTTCAGGAACGAGACCACGGCCTCCGGCTCGACCGACTCGGTGAGCGGCGTGAAGTTGCGGATGTCGGTGAACATCACCGAGACGTGCCGGCGCGTGCCGCCGAGCTTGAGCCGCCCCGGATCGGAGAGGACGAAATCGACGAGGTCCTTCGAGAGATACCGGCCGAGCTCCTGCTTCTCGCGCTCGAGGCGGAGGCGGGCCATGGACTCGAGCTCGGCGCGGAGGACCAGGTTGCGCGACATCCGCGCGATGATGCCGGCGACGACGCCCGGGAGCGCGATGAACAGGACCTGCTGGCACTGGTCCGCGATGTTGATGGCGTTCTGCCCGTAGACGGACACCGGGCTGATCGGGATCGCGCCGGTGTAGACCGTGATCGCGAGCACGATCGAGTTGAAGAGGACCGACAGCCCCGCCGAGTACAGGCACGCCGCGACGCTGTAGCGGAAGCCCGACATCAGGTTCCAGAGCACGTAGACGGTCGCGAGGTAGCCCGAGAAGTACTCGATCATCCCCGAGTGGTTCCTCGCCGTCGCCAGCGCCGTGAGCGTCAGGAGCGCGAGGTCGACGAAGATGCTCACGTACTTGAGCCAGCCCGCGTAGGCGCCGGGGCGCAGGCGGAAGAACGCGTAGAGCAGGAGCGAGAACGCGAGGTACCCGCCGATCTGGATCGCGAAGATCTGGTTCGCCGCCGGCGTGTTGACCGTCCACACGTGCGCGAACGTCCAGGCGGAGAGCAGCGCGAACACGAACCGGACGTGGTTCACGATCTGCTCGCCGCGCATCTCCTGCGCCTGGAGGATCCGCACGATCTCCGGCGACTTCTCGATGTTCATGCGCGCCGCTCCCCTCCGCGCTCGAGCCGAGACCACGCCGCGGCGAGCCCGCGGGCGCAGAGCGCGGTCGTCAGCGCCCTGCCCTGGTGGTGCCCCTCGCGCCCGCGCTTCATCGGCGCCCGGTAGAGCGGCTCCGCCGGCCAGGACCCGTCCACGAGCTGGCGCTCGCCGAGGTACCGCAGCCCCCGCTCCAGGAGCAGCGGGTCCGGCGACGCCGCCATCGCCGCGCCCTCGAGGCACGCGGCCGTGCTGAGCGGCGTCCCGAAGCCGCCGTCGAGCCGCTGCGCTCCGAGCATCCGCGACAGGATAGCCGCCTCGACCGCGGCGACGTCGGCGGCCCGCGGCGCCTCCCCCGCCCGCTCCCGGTAGAGGCGCGCGAAGCGGAGGAACGCGAGGTCCGTGTACGCGGCGTCGTAGAAGCACGCGCCCTCGATGCCGCCCTCCGCGGCGGCGCCGAGCACGCGCCGCGCGTTGTCGTCGATGAGCCGCGCGAACCGCTCCGCGTCGAACGCGAGCAGGCCCGCGAGCAGGTTCAGCCGGACCGCCGTGCAGTCGTCGCCGGCCCACGCCGCGCCGGGCGTGGTCGGCCCCGACGGCCCGCGGTAAAACCAGGTCGGCACGGCGCCATCCTCGCCCACGTTGGCCAGCATGACGTCGATCCACGTCTCGGCGCGATCCCGGGCGGCGCCCGTCTCGGCGACCAGCTGGAGCATGATCGCGAGGTCGTCGGCGTCCGGCGGGAGATCGCGGAAGGCGCCGAAGTAGCGGAGCTCTCCGGCCGGGATCTCGTCGAGCAGCGCCGCGGCGTCAGCGCGGACGTCGCGCCCGGCGTCCCCGATCTCGAGCAGCGCCTTCAGGATCGTCGCCCGCACGAACCAGTGCCCGACCGGCCGCTCGCGCGACCCGAGCACGCCGAAGCGCTGCACCTCCCAGGACTCCGGCCACGGCGCCGCGTCCGCGAGGAACGCGACCGCCGCCTCCAGATCCGCGCCCGCGTCCTCGCGCGGCGCGCGGTCGCCCTGCGGCCGCGGCGCGGGCGCCGCGCCGGCGCCGAGCAGATCGCGGAACGCCATCAGCCCCTCGAAGAAGCGGAAGCGATCGCCGAGCGCGTCGACGAACTCGAGCTGCGCCTCGGCGAGGCCGCGCTCGGTCGAGCGCGAGCGAGGCGCGCCGGCCGCCGCCTCGCGGGCCGCCGCGAGCGCGCCCCCCGCGCGCGCGGCGAGCGCGGCCCGGTATGGGCGCGTCGCGGCCAGGCCGTGGATCTCGCGGCGGCGCACGGGGGACGCACGCTCGCCCGCGAGCGCGCGGAGCAGCGGAGGAGCGAGATCCGCGCCGCCGAGCCAGAGCGCGAAGAGCGGCGTGAGCGTCGGCGCCGCGAGGTCCGGCGCGGCCGGATCGAGCCAGAGGCGCGCGAGCCCGTCGAGGAGCCAGAGTGGCTCGGCCACGGCCTCTCCGAAGCGACGCGCGGGCGCGAGATCGTCGCCGGCGACGAGCGCGGGCGCCGTCCAGAGGGCGACGGCCTCGCGCGAGCCGGCGGCGCCGGCGCGCCCCGCCGCGGCGTCCGGCGCCGCGCCGGCGACGCCGGCGACGACCGGGTTGCGGGGCCACGAGGCCTCCGCGAGCCCGGCCAGGTCCACGAGCCAGCGGCCCGCGCGCGCCTCGCCCGCGTGACGCGCGAGCAGGCGCGCCGCGAGCGCGCCCCGCGCGAGCGCGTCCGGAGCGCCCTCGACGCCGCCGGCGGCCACGGCGCGCCGACACGCGGCCGCACAGCCGGAGCGCCCAGCTGGCCCACGGGATGCTGCGCCCCGGCGGCGCGCCCACGCCGCGCTCGATCGCGAGCGCGCCCCAGGCCGCGTCACCGCGCTGGAGCGCCCCCGCGGACAGCAGCGCGGACCAGGAGCGCTCGCACGCCACCTTGTCGTCCGGGCCGAGCCAGGGCCAGACGGCGGTCGCCCCTGAGGCAGGGGACAACGTCACATACCGACCCCGCCCTCACGCGCCGCGGCCGCGATGGCCGCATCGACCGCTTCGGGCGTCGAGGTCGCGGCGTCGCGGATGCGCTGGAGCGTCTCCGGCCCGACCTCGTACCCCTCCGCGTCGATGGTGCGGTCGGGATCGGCAAGGAGCTGCTGGCGGAAGCTCGAATCCACAACGGCACGACCGATGAGCTCTGCCTCTGTTTTCTTCGACGTCACGACTCCTCGCTTTCTCGCTCGGGAGGCTAGGAGACCTGCAAACGGCTAGCAAGTACCAGCAGGCGCGCCGCGCGCGTCTCCCGTGCCCGCGCGCCGGCTCAGCGCGGCGCGCCGCCGCTCGCGGCGGGCTCGCCCGCGAGCGCGCCGAAGAACGCGCGGAATACGCGCCGCTGGATCTCGGTCATGTACCGCTCGCGCTCCCTGCAGAAGCGCGCGGCCTCCGGCAGCCCGAGCGCCCCGGCAGCGACCTCGGCGCGAGCGAGCTCACAACGCGCCTCCTCCAGGATGGCGTCGAAGCCGCCGCGCGCGAACAGCTGCGCGCGCAGGGCCGCCGCGCCGCGCCCCGCCGGATCGTGGCGCGGCTCGCCCCCGGCGGGGGCGGCGCCGTCCGGCCGAGGCCGCCCCGCGTCCCTCGCCTCGACCTGCGCGCCGAGCCGGGCGAGCACGTACGTCGCGTTCCCGAGCGCGCGATCCTTCTCGGCGTGGAGCAGGTCCACGAACAGCTGGTGCGCCGCGGCGAGCGCCGCGACGAACTCCTCGAGCGCCGCGAGGCGCTCGCCCTGCGACAGCGCGAACAGGGCCGCGGCCGCCGGGAGCACAAGCGGGCGCGAGCGGGCGAGCACCCGCCGGAACGTGGCGGCGTCGCGCGGGCCTGCGCCCCGGTGCAGCCGCCGCTCGAGGAGCATCGCCTCGCCGTACCCGAGCCACACCTCCTCGAAGAGATCCCAGAACGGGCTCCCGCCGGGCAGCGAGCGGGCGAGCAGCGCCTGGTGGCGGGCGAACAGCGCTCCGGACAGGAGCACCGCCGCCCCGGGCTCGCCGACCCCCTCGTCCAGCAGGTCGTCTTCGATGCGGACGTGCAGGTACCCGACCGCCGCGGCCTCGGCGAGCTCGACCGCGAGCGGCGGGATCGCCCGCGATCCGGCGTCCGCCGCGGGCGTCGGGCCGCCCGGCCGCGTCGCGACCCAGAGCGGCAGCTCGAGCACCGGCAGCGCGGCCGGGTGGGAGAAGTAGCCCTCGCCCGGCTCTCCTTCGAAGAGCCGGAGGCGCGCGGCGAGCTCATCGAACAGCGCGCCGAGCTCGCCCCCGAGCCGGCCTCGGAACGACGCGAGTCGCCGCAGCACCTCGGCCTCGATCCGCGCCCTAACGTCGTCGCCGACGTCGACGACGTCGCCCTGCGCGCCCTCGCCCCCTCGCTCTGCGCGGCTGTCCTCGTTCATCCCACCTCTCGACGGCGCGGCGGCGCCGCACGGGCGACGCTAGCACGAGCAGGCTCGTCCGAGGGGCGAGCGCAGCCGACTTTGCCAGGAGCGCCGCCCGTGCGACACTCGGCGACTTCACGAGATCGGAAACCATGATCGACTCCGAGCGTTTCGCCGAGCGTCACGGGGACATCACGACCGACGCCCGCGCCGACGTCCTCGATTTCCGCGACACCCTTTATCGGCCCACGATGATCGAGGTGCCTCCGGTCATGCCCCCGGAGCGCTTCATGGACTACGGCGTGCCCGTGCTCGACCAGGGCAGGAACAACGGCTGCACCGGCTTCACTGTCGCCACCGTTGCCCACTTCCTGCTGCGCAAGCGCAAGGTCTCCCCGGAGCACGGCCTCGTGAGCCAGAACATGGTGTACACGATGGCGCGCCGCTACGACGAGTACCCGGGCGAGGACGACGCGAGGGGCTCCAGCCTGAGGGGCGCCATGAAGGGCTGGCACAAACACGGTATTTGCTCTTATGAGCAATGGCCGTGGGACCCGAACGACCTCCACGGCACGCTCACGCCGGAGCGCGCCACGGACGCGATGCTCCGGCCGCTCGGCCTGTATCAACGCGTGAACCACAAGGACCTCCCGGCGATGCACAACGCCCTCGCGGAGGTCGGGATCATCGCGGCCTCGGCGCTCATCCCGTTCAATGGCTGGTATTACGGGACCCAGAAGAACGGCATCATCCCGCCGGTCGACAAGACGAACCCGTTCATCGCCCCCTGGGGCGGCCACGCCTTCGCGATCGTGGGGTATGACGCCGAGGGCTTTTGGCTCCAGAACTCCTGGGGGCTCGGCTGGGGCAAGAGCGGCTTCGGGCGGCTCTGCTACGACGACTGGCTCCAGTACGGCTTCGACGCGTGGGTCGGGCGGCTCGGCGTCCCCATCCGCCTGAACCAGCCGCGCTCGCTGCGCCCGCTCGCCTCCACGAGCCGGACGTTCGCGAGCCTGCGGCCGCACCTCATCAGCGTCGACATGCACGGTCAGCTCCAGCAGCGCGGGGCCTACGGCACGTCCTCGGAGGACGTCCGCATCATCATGGAAGAAGACTTCATGAGCGCGACCGAGAGCTGGAGGCGCCGCCGGCTCGTGCTCATCGCGGGCGGCGGGCTGCGCCGGCAGATCGACGCGATCAACCGGATGTCGCGCCTCCGGCCGAAGCTGCTCGGCCACGAGATCTACCCCATCGAGCTGCTCTGGGAGACCGACCACTACCCGCGCCTCCTCGAGATCCTCCACCGCGCCACCGAGGGCCGCCGTCACGACGGCTATGATCCCAGGGCGTTCGGGTTCATGATCGATCGCCGCGACGACGCCCTGGAGCCGCTCGTCCGGCGCATGGGCGGCAAGGCCGAGTGGGATCGCATGAAGCTCGCCGCGGGCGACGCGACCATGGACGCCGATCACGGCGGCGTCCGCGAGATGATCAGCCGCCTCGCGTCGCTGATGGACCAGGACCCGAGGATCGAGCTCCACCTGGTCGCCCACTCCAGCGGCACGTTCCTGCTCGCGCCGCTCGTGCAGCTGGTCACCGCGGAGAAGGGCAAGCGGATCGAGGGCGGCCCGATGCGGGGTCAGCTCGGGCTCGGGCTCCCGATCGACTCGCTCTCCCTGCTCGCTCCGGCCAGCGCCCTCGACGCGTTCCGCGACACGTACATGCCGCCGATCAAGACCGGCATGGTCCGGAGGTTCGCCCTGTTCACGCTCACGGACGAGGCGGAGCTCCAGGACCACTGCGAGGTCTACGGCAGGTCGCTGCTCTACCTGGTCTCGAACGCGCTCGAGCGGCGCCCGCGGGTGCCCGGCACGAGCGGCGTCTCGCTGCTCGGCATGGAGGCGGGGCTCCTCGACCCGGAGAACGCCGACGTCCTCGCGCTCCTCACCGAGAACCGGGAGGATCGGCCCACCGTGTTTCCGCGGGCGGAGTGGATCAAGGGGCCCAACACGAGGCCCCCTCCCCACGGCTCGGAGGCGCGGCGGCACGAGGACTTCGAGAACGACGCGACCACGTGGAAGTCCGTCATCGCGCGCATCCTCAACCAGCCGTTCGCCGATCACCTGCCGCCGATGTCGGCGCGGGATCCGTGGTGAGCGCGCCCCTCACCCCTCCGGGCGCCGCCGCTCGGCCGAGGTGATCCCGTGGAGGGCCGGGGCGCCGAGCCGCTCGGGCGCGAGCGGCGGCGCGATCGCCCCGCTCAGGAGGATGGCAAACGAGGCCCGGATCTCCTCGCCGAAGTTGATCCGGAAAAGGCCCATATCGGGCCGGCTGCGGATATCGCGGATCACGTCGCTGGGGTCGCAGACCTGGCGCATGCCGATGAGCAGGGCATACATGCGGATGAGGATCGGACCGCCCTGCCCCGGCGCGAGCGACGGCAGACACCGCTCGAGCAGCGTCCCGGTGCGCTCGATGTTGGCGAGGAGGGAGAGCTTGAAGCGGAGGGCTGCCTCGTAGCTGACGTTCTGCTCGAGGACGCTGTGAAGGATGGAGAGCAAGCGCGTCATCGCGTCGCGCGCCACGAGGGTCGCCGACAGGATCGAGGCGATGCTGCCCGCGACGCCCGCGCCGGGCGCCGCGGGCGCGCCGCGTCGGGCGCGCGGCGCCCGGGGGCGCGCCGCGGCGTCCTCGCCCTGGGAGGCGCCGAGATGCGTCAGGCGGATATCCACCTCATGGAACCACTTCGCCAGCTCTTGATCGACCACGGCGAGGAAGAGCTCCTCTTTGGTGGTGAAATAGAGGTAGAGGGTCCCCTTGGCGAGCCGCGTGCGCTCGGCGACCTGCGCCATGGTCACCTCGAGATACGGCGTCTCCTGGAACAGCTGCCAGGCTGCGTCGATGATGATCCTCCGCCGCTCCTCCTTCTGCTCCTCCTTCCGCGCTCTTCGCGTCGAGCTCATCGACTTCTCGGTTTACGATGTCTCCAGAAGCGCCGCAATGCAGACGCCACGGCAATCGCGTGCGAATTCGATTTCACGATCGCGCGGTCGGCGCTCGCGCGCCGCGCGCTCGCTCAGCCGGCCATCGCGCTATCGCGGGTAGCCGCGCTCATCACATTTCACCGGACACGGTCACACCGAACCCGTGCAGACCGAGGAACATCGGGGCGACGCCCGAGCGCACCGCCCGCTGGACGGTCCTTGAGAGCGCCCGCGCGATGCGCGCCGCGAGCCCGCCCGGGTCCTCGGCCGCGCCGCCCTGCGCGCCGGGCGGCGCGGCGGCGCGCAATGCGCGGGGCGCGGGCAGCGCGAAGAGCCCAGCGCCGTCGTTTCCGGGCCGCGCGAAGCACAGAGGAGCAGATAGCAGGGTCGCCGCCACGACAACCACCATGCCCTTCACGATCGCTGGAGCAGCGCTCATCCCGGCACCCACGTGAAACCTAACGCCGTCGACGCATGTCGTGAGCGATGGGACGGTAAAATAACGCTGCTATTGCCGAACACCGGAGCGCAACGTGGAGAGTCGCGCCTCGGGCGACATCCCGCCTCGGCGCGGGCTGCGCCAAGTCGGGCTCTCCCTGGATCGCGCGGTCTCAGCCCGCGGTCGCCATGGCCATGGCCCGGTGGATCACGCGGAGCGCGACGTCGGTGAGGCCATGGGCGGGCAGCTCGGGGATCGGCACGAAGGCCGCCTCGGAGGCGTCGTCTCCGGGAGAGAGGACGCCGCCGGTCGACTCGCACAGGTAATCGAGGATCACGTAATGGTACGGAGTCGCCACGATCTCCACGACCTCCACGAGGGGGCCGACGCGGATCTCGAGGCCCGTCTCCTCGCGGATCTCGCGGGCGAGGGCGCCCACGAGCCGCTCTCCCGGCTCCACGCGTCCGCCGGGGAGCGACCAGGAGCCCTCGAGCGGCGGGCGGGCGCGCCGGACGAGGAGCACGCGCGGCGCATCGGACGCGCCCGGGCCGCGCTCGATCACGACGGCGCCGACCGCCACGCGCGGGGGCTCCAGGGCGCGTCCCGGCGCGTCGCTCACGGCGCGGCCGCCTCGGTGCGGCCGGCCTTGCAGCGGGCGTCGCCCGGCGTCGCGACCGCGAGCTCGTAGTCGCCGAGCGCGACATCGCCGGGGATGATCACGGCCCCGTCGTAGCGGCCGCGCTCATCGGTCGACAGCGAGCCGATCGTCAGGCCCTGCGGCGCCGCGTTCCCCGTCAGGATCACGTCGACGCGCACGTGACCGCACGGCGCCCCGTCGCTGCTCACCTGGCCCTGCAGGTGGAGCGGAAACCCGCGGCGGATTTCCCTGTCCACCGCGGTCACGGCGACGTCGGTGCGCGCCGCGGCGCGCTCGGCCGCGTCGCTCGTGGGGGTGGGCGCCGGCGGGGCCGGAGGCGGCGGCGCGCCCGCGCTGGCGGAGCCGGCGCCGCCCGGGCCGGGCGGCCCCTGCTGCATCTGCTCGGCGCGCGTCCGATCGGCGAGGTCCTGGCCCGAGTCGCGCTGCTCCGGCCAGCTGTAGGGGTCCGGCGGCGGCACGTACGGCGGGCGGCTCGGATCGACCTCCTGGTCCATGTTGAGGGCGGCGCCCCCGAGATCGATGCGGTGCCAGAGCGAGCCGTCGAAGACCTCGACCCAGGCGTGCGCCTCGTTGACGACCATGCGCGCGGGGATCCCGATGTGCAGGGCCGTGACGAGGAACGCGAAGGCGCGATGGCGGCAGACGCCTTTTCGCGACAGCGCGAGATCGAGGTAGATGTCCCCGTGCCCCTTGGGCGGGTCGTCCGACGGGGCGAAGGACCGGAAGTACTCGACCATCTTCTGCACGACCTCGCGCGGCCGCATCGCCGTCGAGATGCCGATCGCCTGGGCGACCTGCTTGAACGCCGCCTCGTGGGAGGGCTCCTGCGGCGGGCGGAACGGCGCGAGCTTGCCCCAGTCGACCTCGGCGAAATCGCTGCCGAAGGTCGCGCGGGCGATCGCGAGCTGCACGATGAGCCGGACGCGCGCGCTCTTCGTGCCGCGCACGAACCAGTTGTCGGCGCCGTCGCGCAGCACGACCACCGGCGTGTCGGGGTTCACGTGCACCCGCACGAGCCGCGTGTCCGGCCCGACCGTCGGGATCCGGACCGGCTCGTTCGGCACGAGGTCGACCGCGATGTCCCCGTAGAACGCCTCGTCGCCTGCCGCGACCTTGCCGCCGACCTCGACCGCCTTCAGGCTCCGATCGCGGACGACGAGCGAGTAGTCCGCCCTGACGGCGTCGTAGGCCTGCAGCCGCTTGAACGGCGCGGTCGCCGGGGAGAACGGGTCGTCGTAGCGCTCGATGTTCGGCCGGCGGGTGTCGCGATCCGGCTCGTAGGAGGCCTCGGGGCCGGCGTCGGAGCCGACGGTGCTGTAGACCTGCTGCTGGTTCGACGGCGGGCGCTGCGGATCGGGCGCCGTGGCCAGGCCGCTCGGCGTCTGGATCGCGGCCGGGAGCCCTCCGTCGAGCGTGGTCGTGGCGAGCGAGACGTCCTCCGCGGGGTCCGGCGCGATGAATTCGTGGAGGAGCGACACCTGCGCGTCCGCGAGCGGCGACACGGCGCAGGCGAGCGCGAACACGAGCAGGCCGCGCGCCCAGCCGCCGAGCCGGCGCCGGGAGGCGGAGACAGCGGGCAGAGCAGCAGGGCGCGGGCGCGCGACCGGAGCGGACATCAGGGGGCTGTTATGAAACCAGAAACCCCGGCGATGTTCCACGCCGGCCGGTCCGTCCGCGCGCCTGCCGCCGGCCGGCGCGGTCGGCCACCGGCGCCCCGGTCAGCGCCGGTGCTGCGCCGCATCGGCGTGGTGGCGCCGCGGCTGCGGGGCGGAGCGGAGCCGGTCGATCGCCTCGGTGGATTCCCCGCGCGCGGTCAGCTCGGCGGCGAGCACGTCGAGGGCGGGCTGGAAGATGTCGGTCCGCGCGAAGCGGCCGGCGCGGCCGCCGGCCAGCCTCGGCAGGACGGCGACGATGCGGCGCATCCCGTCGGCGTACCGGCGGGAGATGGCCAGCCGGTCGATGAGCGGCTCGAGGAAGTCGGCGACCGCCGCGGCGCGATCGCGGACGCCGTCGCAGGCCTCCTTCATCGGCTCGAGGAGCAGGAGCGTCCAGAGGACCGTGTCGTCGAGCGGCCGGTCCGCGGCGGTGCGCCGGTCGACGTAGTCGAGCACGCGCCAGAGGCGCTGGCCCGGGCCGTCGTCGCCGCGATCGTCGTAGAGCAGCGCCGAGACCTCGGGCAG
Organism: Sorangium cellulosum So0157-2; assembly: GCF_000418325.1. Classification (GTDB taxonomy): domain Bacteria; phylum Myxococcota_A; class Polyangia; order Polyangiales; family Polyangiaceae; genus Sorangium; species Sorangium cellulosum_D. Next base: position 2,973,820 of record NC_021658.1, on the reverse strand, counting down.
GAGGACGTCGAGCACCCCCGTCTCCCACGCGAGGTAGATGGTGCGGCGCGCCTGGCCGCCGCGCAAAAGGCGCAGGATCTCCTCCGAGAGGCGCGGGCGCGCCGCGAGCGCGAGCGCGTCGCGGCAGTAGACGACCGCGTCGTACACGTCCGGGGTGATCGCGAAGCCCAGCCGGCCGGCGAACTTGAGCGCGCGCAGGATGCGGATCGGATCCTCGCGGAAGCGCGTCTCGGGGTCGCCGATCGTGTGGACCACCTGGCGGCGCACGTCCTCCATGCCGCCGACCCAGTCGAGGATCTGCCGCGCCTCCACGTCGTAGAAGAGCGCGTTGATCCGGAAGTCGCGGCGCAGGGCGTCCTCGTGCGCGACGCCGAACGCGTTGTCGCTCCGGATGAGCAGCTCGCTCCCGTCCTCGGAGTCCTCCTTCGGGTTGCGGCGGAAGGTCGCCACCTCGATGACCTTCCCGCCCTGAAAGAGGACGTGCACCAGGCGAAACCGCCGGCCGATGATGCGCGAGTTGCGGAACAGCTCGCGGACCTCCTCCGGACGGGCGCTGGTGGCGACGTCGAAATCTTTCGGGCGGCGATCGAGCAGCAAGTCCCGCACACAACCGCCTACCAGGTAGGCCTGGTAACCGTGGCGAACGAGGCGCCGGACGACTTTCTGGACGTCCGGATCGATCCGCGCTTCGTCGAAGACGACCTGGAAGCGGCGCGGGGTGGGGATGTCTTCGTCGACGAGCTCGACGCGGAACGGATCGCCGTCGAGGGCGCCCGTATCCGTCGGCACGAGCTCGCCCTCGGGCCCAACGCGCAGCCCGGGGGCGCTTCGGACCTCGTAGGTCGGGAGATCGGCGTCTTGATGTGCCGCTGTGCCGTTATCAGGAGATGGGGTCGCGCGACCCATAATCAGCAACCGAGAAAGCACCAGGCAGCGCCTGGAGGAGTGGAGGACGACTGGCGCGCGATTCTGGGTACTCCCTGGAGAACCGACCCGCGCGATGAGGCCCGCGCCCGCGGACCCCCGAACCGTGCCGGCTCGCTCGCCTCGGCCTGCTTCGGCCTGGCGAGCGGATCCGGCTGTCGCCCGGAACAAGAGATGCTAACGGCCGTCTAGCAGGGCTTCGCCGTGAGAGCAAAGCCGAGGCGCAGGAGGGCCGACAGAAGCCTCTGAAGCGAGCCGGCGTCACGGTTTGGTACCCCAGTGCCCGAGCCCGGGGGCCGGCGGCGGGGCCGCGTCCGGCTGGGCGGCGGGCGGCGCCCCGGCGCTGGCCTCCGGCGTCGCGAGCAGCGCCTGCCGCAGCTCCGCCATCGAGGCGAACCGGCCGCGCGGATCCTTCACGAGCGCCTTGCGCACGACCGCGTCGAGCTCGCGCGACATGAGGAGCCCCGGGTGTAGCCGGTGCGGCGGCGGCGGCGGCTCGCGCGCGTGCTTCTCCGCGATCGCCGGGTACGTCCCCTGGAACGGCACGCGGCCCGCGAGCATCTCGTAGAGCACGATGCCGAGGGAGTAGACGTCGGCGGCGGGCGCCGCCGGAGCGCCGTGCGCCTGCTCGGGCGCCATGTACTCGGGCGTCCCCACGACCCGGGGGAAGAGCGCGCCTTCGCCCTGGCCCGCGATGAACGAGAGCCCGAAGTCGAGCAGCTTGACGATCTCGCGCCCATCGGCGGCGTGCACGAGGAACACGTTCTCCGGCTTCACGTCGCGGTGGATCACCCCGGCCCGGTGCGCGGCCTCGAGGCCCGCGGCGAGGTGGGCGGCGATCCGGACCGCGCGCGCGGGGACGAGGGAGCGCGTGAAGCTCAGCGTGTCGGCGAGGTCGAGGCCGACGAGCAGATCCATCGCGAAGCACGGCGCGTCGCCGGCGCGCTCGAGCGCCTCGACGCGGAGGACGTTGGGGTGACGGACGCGCGACGCGGCGTCCGCCTCTCGCTCGAACCGCGCGACGACCAGCGGATCGTCGCGGAGCTCTGCCCGGAGGACCTTGAGCGCGACGCGCGACGGCGCGGCCTCCTGGGGCCTGCCGGCGCGATCGGCGAGGTAGACGTGCCCGACGCCGCCGCTGCCGAGCAGCTGCACGACGCGGTACTTGTTGCAGAGGAGCTTGCCCACGAGCGCTTCGGCGGCGACGCGAGCAGGAGGCATGGATCGATCGTAGCGCAGTCGCGCCTGTCGAAGGGCAAACGCGCGCAGCGGCGGCGCAGAAGAGCGCGCGGGCCGACCCGGCGCGGCGCGGGCGCAGCGGGAGGTTCGCCGCCGCACCGATCCGCGGCCGCGGCGCGCTCGCCTGCGAGGGCCCGGGCCGGCGCGGCCGCTCCCGCCGGCCCGGCTGGCTCCGCCGGAGCACGAGGGCGCAGGGCTGACGCGCAAGGTCATCCGGCGCGGCGCGCGGCGAGCTGCCCGCCCGGACGCGGGATCGCGCGGACCGCTTGAGCGGCGACGAGGAGACGGCCACGCTTAGCGGCGCATGACCGACGATCGTCGAACCTCCTCCCCGAGCGCGCTCGACTTGGACGCCGAGCTCTCGCCTTCGGCGGCGAGCTTCCCAGGGCCGAGCGCCGCCGCCTCGCGTCCGCCCCCGCTTCGCTGGAAGAAGAACCTCGCGCTCTTCTGCCTGACGGTCGTCTCGGTGTTCGTCGCCGGCACCCTCTGGGCTCCGATCTCGCCGGAGGACGACAGCGCGCTCGCCTTCGTGAAGGCGCTGCCGCAGACTTGGCCGTTCGCGGTGCCGTTCCTGTCGATCCTGCTGGCGCACGAGTTCGGGCACTACTTCGCGGCGCGCGCGCACGGGGTCGAGGCGTCGCTCCCCTACTTCATCCCGCTCCCGATCGTGAGCCCGCTCGGCACGATGGGCGCCGTGATCTCGATGAAGGGCAGGATCAAGTCGCGGAACGCGCTGCTCGACATCGGCGCCTCCGGGCCGCTGGCGGGCCTCGTCGTGGCCCTCCCCGTCCTGTTCGTGGGCCTGATGCAGTCGGAGGTGCACGCCACGTCGGGGCCCGCGCTGCAGGAGGGGCGGAGCCTCCTCTACCTGCTGCTGAGGCGGCTGGCTGTCGGCCCGATCCCCGAGAGCCACGACGTCTTCCTCGGCCCCACGGCGATGGCCGGGTGGGCCGGGCTGCTCATCACGGCGTTCAACCTCTTCCCGGTCGGCCAGCTCGACGGCGGGCACGTCGCCTACGCGCTGTTCGGCAAGCGGCAGGACCGCTACGGCCGCGCCGCGCACTTCCTGATGCTCGCGCTCTTCGTCGGCAACGTCGCCTACTTCACGCGGCAGTTCATCGCGGACGGGCTCTCCGGCGCGCTGCGCGCCGGCGTCGCGAACGGGATGCCGTGGCTCACGTGGTTCGGCCTCGTCTACCTGATGCTGCGGATGGGCGGGCGGGAGCACCCGCCCACGGAGCCCGGCGAGCTGTCGCCGGGGCGCAAGGCGATCGCGGTGGTGACGCTGATCCTCTTCGTGCTGCTGCTGATGCCGACCCCGTTCGGCACCTACTGAGCGCGCCGGCGCTCAGGGCTTCGCGGCGCCGAACTTCGCCCGGAGCGCGTCGCAGACGACGGCGGGGGCGTAGTGGCTGACGTCACCGCCGTGGCTCGCGATCTCGCGCACGAGCGACGCCGAGACGAAGCCGTAATGCGTGCGCGTCGGCAGGAACACGGTGTCGACGCCGGGGAGCATGTCCGCGTTCGCGTGGGCGATCTGCAGCTCGTACTCGAAGTCGGTCGCCGCGCGCAGCCCGCGGACGATCACCCGCGCGCCGACCCGCTGGCAGTACTGGATGAGCAGCCCCTCGAACGAGTCGATCCGCGCGTTCGACACCTCGCTCGTGGTCTGGCGCAGGAGCTCCAGCCGCTCCGAGTAGGTGAAGAGCGGGTGCTTCGTCGGATGCCGGCCGACCGCGATGATCACCTGATCGAACAGCTTCGACGCCCGCTGGATCAGGTCGAGGTGACCGAACGTGATCGGATCGAAGCTCCCCGCGTAGACCGCCAGCAGTTCCTTGGCCATCGCGCTCACCGGTCCGGCGTCCGCTTGGGAGCGCCTGCGGGCGGTGTCGACTTCGGCGCGGCCGCGGGCGGGGCCGGCGGCGCCTGGGGCGCGGGCGCCTGAGGCGCGGGCGAGCCGATCCCGCCCGCGGGGCCGGCCCCGTCCGCGGGGGCGGCGGGGACCTGCCCCTCGTTCGCGGGCGCCGGCTCGCCGCCCTGGAGCACCTTGTTCACGGCGGTGTCGTCCTCGATCCACATGAGCCGGCCGCCGTCGGCGAAGGTGACGCGGAAGTAGGCGAGCAGCCCCGCGCCGATCACGCCGTCCAGATCGAGCTGGAGCTGCTTCTCGACGGCCTGGAGCGGCGCCCCGTACACGCCGGGGACCTTGGGGATCTCCAGCGCGCCGAGCCGCAGCATCGGCACGACGCCCTGCTTCAGCTTCTGCTCCGGATCCTGCTCGACCCGCTTCAGGCCGTCGGCCTCGAAGCCCGCCTTCTTCCAGCCCTCCTTGTCGAGCGCGATCGGGAACGTCATCGACGTGTCGATGAGCATCGGCGCCTGCACCGTCTTGTCGGGCCCGAGGCTGCTGCGCAGCACCATGCCGCCGCCCTTGATGAAGGCCACGTCGACGCGCGTCGCGTCGGGCGGCGCCGGCGGGGAGAAGCTGCGCACGACGAACTGCCGGCCGGCGTAGTCGATGGTCGCGTTGAGGTGCCGGATCAGGTTCACCCCGAGCAGCGCCTTGACCGGCGCGCCGATCTGCTTCGAGATGCCCGAGAGGTCCTGCGTGAGCGCCGGGACGTCGTTGACCTCGAGCCGCCGGCCGAAGCGGAGCGAGACCCAGCTCGGCTCCTTGCGCGTGCTGCTGTCGAGGACCACCTCGCCGGTGCCGGTCGACACCATCGCGAGCGCCGACTCGCCGTCGATCTCGAGCTCGACGACGAAGAAGGGCGCCGCGGGGTTGACGTGGGGCATCTCGATCGCCGCCAGGAGCCCGCCCGAGAGCGTGAACGGCGCGCGCCCCGCCCCGCGCCGCGCCAGCTTGGCGATCGACTTCGCCCAGTCGTCGACCACGTCCGGATCGTCGAGCATCGCCTCGAGCTCGTCGGCGGCGGCGTCGAGGTCGCCCTTGTACCAGAGCGCGCGCCCGCGGATCCCGGCGGCCTCGGAGCCGGCGACGCCCTTGAGGAGGCGCAGCGCCTCGGCGTAGTCGAGCCGGGCCAGCGCGATGCGCCCCGCGAGCAGGCGGGCCTCGGTGTCGGCCGGGACGATCGTCAGCGCCTTCGCGACCGCATCGCGCGCGTTGTCGACGTCGGCGGACTGAAACTCCTGTCGAGCGCGGGCGAGCCACTTCTCCGCCGCCGGCGGGCGGGCGGACTCCGGGCCGACCATCGTCGAGCACGACGCGAGGAGGGTCGCGGTCAGCAGGCCGCCGAGGCGAACAGCGAGGGAGCTCCTCGTCGGCGCGTTTCGATTCGAATGGATTCGCACGTGGATCTCAGGCCCTTTGCGGCGCGCCGTCCGGGCCGATTTCTCCCGACGAAATCGGCTCGATCGCCAGGATGCGATCGGCCCGTAGCTCGCGGCGGCTGCGCGACGGGAGCAGATAGCCGAGAACCCGGGGTGGGTCGAGGTCCGTTCGCACCCCCGTCACCCGTACGACGAGCTCCTCCGGCCCGCGGCGCGCCGGCCGGTACCGCACCCGCACCGTGGCGCCATGCTCTGCCGCGCGCACCGCCGCGGCGACCAGCTCCGGGCGCGCGTGGCGCTCGCCGATCCGGACGTGCCACAGGTCGCGCGGCGTGCGCGGGGCGAGGACCTCCAGCACCTTGCGGAACACGCCGCGCAGGGCGTGCACGTCGTCCTCGGCGCGGTGGGCGCGCTCGCGGTGCACGCCGAGCTCCCGGCAGAGGGAGGCGAGGCTGTGGCTCGGCAGGGCGAAGGCCCGGCGGGAGAGGACGAGCGTGTCGAGGTAGTGCGGCACGCGCCTCGCCTTCCCCGCCCGCGCGAGCTCCGCCTCCAGGAACGCGACGTCCCACGCGGCCGCGTGGGCGACGAGCACCGCGCCCTCCGTCACCCGATCGATGCGATCGCAGAGCTCGGCGAACGTGGGCGCGCCCGCGAGCTCCCGCGGATCGATGCCGTGCACGTGCGCGTTGCCGAACACGCCCGGCTCGGGCCTCACGAGCGACGTGATCGCGTCCTCGCACGTGTCCCCCCGCACCCGCTCGGCGCAGACCTCGATCACGCGGTCGCTCTCGGGGCGCAGGCCCGTCATCTCGAGATCGAGGAACACGAGCGGCGCGCGCTCGATCGGATCGTCCCACGGCGAGCCGGCGGGGGGCTCCGCGCCGGTCGTCCGCTCTGGCTCCGCTCCTTCGCGCTGCTCCGTCATCCGACCTGCTTCCCCACCCCGGCGGCTCCACCCAGGAGGCGACCGTCCCTCGGCATGGACGCGTCTTACCGAAACCGGCGCCCGACCGAAAGCGGTCCGCGGCGCGGGGCGACGCCCCCGGCCCACGATGCTCGGGCGCCGGCCTCCTGGCCTCCCGCCGGGCCGCCGGTCCTGCCTCGACGACGGCCCCCCGCGCCTCAGCGGACCGGGCGCGGTCTCCAGGCGACGGCCCCGGGGCGCGCCCCGCGCGCGGCCCTCCGCGACGGCGGCGTTCCAGCAGAATTTCCGCGCTGCAGCACCGGATGTTCAAGGGGGCTTTCGTTGCTACACTCCTCAGCGTGCCGGACGGGGTAGCTACAGTCCCGGGGGGCTCTCCTCACGAGGAGCTCGATCTCGGCGACGCGTCTTCGGGGTTTCACCGCGAGCGCAGGACCGAGCCGCTCGATCTTCCCGTCCTCGTGGTGAACCGCTTCTTCCAGCCTGTGCAGATCACGACGGCGCGCCGCGCTTTCCTGCTGCTCTTCGGCGGCGCCGCCCTCGCCATCGACGAGCTCGGCGATCTCCACGATTTCTCGGCCTGGCGGCGGCTGCCGGTGCGGGACAAGGACGACGGCCTCCCCGTGGTCGGCGGCTCGCTCCGCGTGCCGCGCGTCCTGCACCTCCGCCGCTACGAGCGCATGCGGCGCCCGACGATCCGGCTCACGCGAAAGAACGTGATGCTGCGCGACGCGCACCAGTGCCAGTACTGCGCGCGCCGCCCGCCCGTCCGCGATCTCAACATCGACCACGTGCTCCCTCGGTCGCGCGGCGGCGAGGACTCCTGGGAGAACCTCGTGACCGCCTGCCGCACGTGCAACCTCCGCAAGGGCTGGCGCACGCCGGACGAGGCCAGCATGCGGCTCATCCGCCAGCCGGTGCCGCCGCGCTGGTCGGCGACCATGCAGATCCTGCTCGGCTTGCCGCACTCGTTCGACGAGTGGAGCCCCTTCCTCAAGGCCGGCTGACGGCCCTCGCCCCGGCGCCGCGCCGGCCGACGGAGGCGGCGCCGACGGCGGGAGCGGTCACGGGATCACGGCGACGCGCCCCTGGTCGTCGCAGTAGGCGACCGCTCTCCACCCCTCCTCGGCGCAGAGGAAGAAATCGATGCAGCCGGTCCGGCACGCGGCGTCCGCGCAGGTCTCGGCGGCCTCCGCCGGGCAGTCCGGCAGCTGCAGCGCGGGCGCGCAGCCCTGCGCCTCGCCGCCGTGGTCGAGCGTCACGGCCGCGCACCCGCCGCCCACTCCGTCGCCCGCGCCCGCGTCTCCGCCGCCGGCGCCCGCGTCCGGCGCGGGCTCGCCGGGCCGATCGCACCGCGCGACCTCGGTCCAGGCGCCGTCCAGGCAATCGTGGAGGGCGCGGCAAGCGGCGTCGTCGCAGCTGCCTCCTCGGCCGACCGGGCACCCGCCCCGGGGGATCTCCCCGCACAGCTCTGGCTCGGCGATGGGATCGCAGCCGGCCGGCGCGAGGACCGCGAGGGCGGCGCCTGCGATGAATGACAGCGGAATCTTCAAGGCGGCAGCCGTAAGCAGCCGTAAGCAGCCGCCAAAGAGAGCGCGGAGCGCGGCGCGCGGGGGCGAAAAACACAAGGCGCCTCGCTTCCGCTCATCCGGAGCGATTAGTATGCGCGCCATGCGTCCCTGCGCCACTGCCAGCGCCGTGTTCACCGGAGTCCTCCTCGCCGCGACCCTGTTCGCGGCCTGCTCGAGCGGCACCGCGCCGCCCACGCCCCCGGACAGCGCGCCGCTCGGCGCATCGCCTCCGCCCGAGTCGCAGCCGCCCGCCGCCGCCGAGCCTGGCGCCGCCGAGCCGGGCGCCGCAGCCCCGGGCGCCGCCGACCCGGGCGCGGCCGCCGCGCCGGCGCAGCCGGACAAACCCGCGGCGCGCAAGAAGGCGCCCGAGACGGTCGAGGACTGCAAGGTGATCGCCTCCGAGATCACGAACGATCCGCCCGACGGCGGGGTCGTGATGAACAACGCGATGACCTCCGCCGACGCGGGCTCGAGCGACCGCTTGCAGCCGCTCGTCGACGCGATCAAGGCGAGGCGCGACGGCTTCCGCTGCTGCTTCGATCTCTATGCCCGCAAGCACCCGGGCGCGCAGGGCAGGATCACGTGGCAGCTCAAGCTGAAGCCCGACGGCACCTTCGAGGAGGCGAGCATCGTGCGCGACAAGAGCGACGTGACCGCGCCGCAGATCGAGTCGTGCATGGCGGAGCTCGCGAAGTCGATCACCTGGGCGCGCTCGCCGAGCGGCAAGGAGACCGTGCTGACCTACCCCTTCGACTTCAAGCGGCGCAACTACTAGCAGCGCGCCGCCGGGGAGGAGGACGTCAGTGTCGAGCGACGCTTCGGGGATCCTGCGCGGCTCGGGCTACCCCGGCCGCAACGCCTACGCCGAGCTGCTCCGCGACACGCGCGGCCTGAGGCGCGAGCAGCAGCAGGCCCGCGAGGCGTGGTTCGCGCGCCTCGCGGCCGACAAGAAGGACGAGACGCTCTTCGAGCTCGAGATCCTCCTCAAGGGCGTCGCCTGCTTCGCGAACCCGCGGAACCACCCCGGCGCGGGCCGGCGCCAGACCATCGTCAGCCACGACTTCCGCGAGCACCTCCAGCACGCGCGCGACGGCATGGCGCGCGTCGTCCAGCTGACGCGCGCCATGCTCGGCGACCGCGATCGCGCCTTCGTCTTCCAGCGCTACCTCGAGACGGTGCTGCCGGAGGACACCGCGCGCACGCGGCTCCTGCACGCGACGATGGCGCAGGAGTCGCCCGAGTCCAGCCTCTTCGTGCTGCGGCACGGGTTCACGAACCTCATCGAGGTCGCGGGCGGGCTGCTCCGGCTGCCGCGGGTCAACTTCAGGCTCTTCTACGCCCACCTCGCGACGGCGATGCGCGAGATCGCGCAGAGCACGTTCTTCAACCCGCTCCACGCGCTCGAGTTTCGCCCGGAGTTCGATCGCATCGCCTCCACGCAGGTGCTCGAGCTGATCCACCGCGTGCCCGGCGAGCAGGCGCACCGCCTCGTGGCGCTCACGTTCCTCGCGCTGTTCCGGATGCTCCGGTACCTCCGGCTGCTCGACGCGATCGCGCTCGATCACTCGGATCACCGCGTCGCCGGGCGCGGGTACCTCGTGCTCGCGGTCCTGCGCAGCGACGCCCGCGCGCTCTCGAACTACCTCCGGCGCCGCGCGGGCGCGCTGCTCGCGGACAGCTTCGAGCGCGATCTCCTGCGCGTGCCCGCGAGCGACGTCGTCGCGCGCCACGACGAGCTCGCCGCCGAGGGGCACCGCCTGCTCTCCACGAAGGCCGCCCTGACCGGGCTCGCGGCGAACCTGCGGCTCGAGATGCGCCGCGCCTTCGAGCACGATCTTCCGCCCGCCGACGCGCTCGTGAGCGAGTCCGAGTACCGCGTCCGCCTCCGCGCCGTCGCGCACGGCCTCCGCCCCGCGCTGCAGAACGCGATCCTGTTCCTCGGCAGGTCGCTCGGCGCGAGGCTCGAGGAGGGCCGCGTCTTCGACGACCAGGCGGCGCGGCGGGCGACGAGCGATCGCCTCCGGCGCGACGTGTGGATGTTCGCCCAGATCGCCCGCGCGTTCGCGAGCAAGGCGCGCACCACCGGACCGGCGCCCGATCGGTGGACGGGCATCGCGAGCTTCGCGTTCGTCCGCGAGTTCCTCTCGTACTTCCGGGCGATGGGCTACCCGCTGCTCCGGGTGGGCGACTACCCCCGCGTCGACGTGTTCGTCTCGGCGATGACGGCGCTCGAGGAGAGCGATCTGCTGGATCCCCAGCGGCTCGACGCCGCCATCCGCGAGTGCGAGGCGTTCTCCGAGTTCCTGGTGAAGCTCTTCGAGCAGATCTCGAAGCGCGAGGACCTCGTCGGCGTCCCGTTCGACCGCAAGGGCGCCGCGCGCGCCCTCCGGCTCTACCTCGGCGAGCGCGCCTGATCGTTCGGGCGCGCGCCTGACGACCGCCCGGCGAGCGCCCTCGACGCCGCGCCGCCGCGCTCTCTCGGCGAGCGCCCCCGGCGCGCCGCCGCTCACCCCCGGGAGCCCGTCCGCCGCCTGCGGCGCCGGCAGGCCTCTCCGCCCTCCGCCCCGGCCGGGATGCGCGCGGCTCGCTGCCGCGCCACTCCAGCGCCGCGCCGCGTGGCAGCGAGCCGCGCGTCGCGCCGATGCCGGTCGCGGCGCCCCTGGGCGGCGGCGCCGTCGCGGGGACCTCGTCCACCCGCGCGCCCGGCCTGGTTCAGCGCGCCGTCGCTGCGGCGTCCTCACCCCCCGGACGTCTTAGTCGTCGGATTGTCTCGTCGCGGCCGGCTGGCGCCGCTCGCGGCGCCTCGAGCTGTAGAGAAACGCGAGGCGCGCCTTCTGCGCCTTATTCCGACTCGTCGGACGGCCCGGTGCTCGCGGGGGCCGGGGCCGGCGTGCTCTTGCGCGCGCCGCGGGCGCTCCCGCCCTTGGCCGGAGCGCGCTTCGCGGCGGCGCGTCCGCCCCGGGGCGCGGCCGCCTTCTTCGGCGCGGCGGCGCGCTTGCCGGCCGCCTTCGCCTTGCGCTTCGGAGCGGCCTTCTTGGCGGCGGGCTTCTTGGCGGCCGCGCGCTTCGGGGTCTTCTTGGCGGCGGCGCGCTTCGGGGCGGCCTTCTTCGCTGCCTTCCGCGCCGGCTTCTTCGCGACCTTCCCGGCCTTCGCGGCGGCCGGCTTCTTGGCCGACTTCGTCACCTTCTTCGCAGGCTTCTTCGCGGTCTTCTTAGCAGCCATTGGAAATCCTCCTGCATTCGCCCCGGCACGGCGGACATCGCCCAACGTCCTCGCCGCTACGAACTCCTGACCGAGGCAACAGATGTTGCACGACGTATATTGCCACGCATGGTGATGGTCAAGGAAAATCTTGCAGGCCCTAAACCGATGTATCCCATGTGTTCCAGGCAAACTGGTCCGCAAGCGTTGCGAGGGTAAACGCCGGATCAGGCCGTGGCGAAAACAACCAGACCGCACTGGACAACGGATTTTCGTTGACAATCACTCGAATGTCTGTCTTGGCCCTCCGCGCTCCTCCGTGGCGATCGCGCGCCCGCGCGGCGCGGCGAACGGCGCCGGAGAGCTCATGGTCGCATGGAGCACCAGCGTTGCGCAGGCTCTAGAGAGCCCTGTGCGGCGCCATTCGCCTCGCTACGGTCGCGCCGCCGGCGCGGCGCCCCTCATGGCCGAGCGCCGCGCGGCTCTAGGAGGAAAGGTATGTTGGTTCGTCGCTCGACGTCGTGGTTGCTCCTGGGTGCAACGCTCCTCGCCGGCTCTGGGCCGCTCGGGTGCGGCTACTCGGAGGAGGAGATGCAGGCGAAGGTCCGCGAGATCGAGGGCCTGAAGACCCAGCTGAGCGCCGAGCAGGCGCAGAACAAGAAAGCCAAGAGCGAGCTCGACGAGGCGGCGGCCCGGATCGAGCAGCTCAAGTCCCAGCTCAAGGCCGCGGGCGTCGACATCTCCAACCTGAACGCGAACCTCGAGCAGCAGGCCCGGGCGCTCGAGGACTTCCGCCGCCGCGCCCAGCAGCTCGAGGACATCAAGAAGCGCTTCGAGGTCCTCCGGGAGAAGCTCCAGGCCCTCACGAAGCTCGGGCTCAACGTGACCGTCCGCAACAACCGGATGGTCATCCAGCTGCCCGGCGACGTCCTCTTCGACTCCGGCCGGGAGACGCTCAAGAAGGAGGGCCAGGACATCCTGCTCAAGGTGGCCGAGGTCATCCGCAACGACGCCGGGCTGTCGGCGCGCTCCTTCCAGGTCGCCGGGCACACGGACAACGCCCCGCTCGCCGGCGGCCGCTTCAAGGACAACTGGGGGCTCAGCGTCATGCGCGCCCGCGAGGTGCTGGCGTTCCTGCTCCAGCCCCAGGACAAGGGCGGCGGCGGCCTCAAGCCCGAGAGGTGGAGCGCCTCCGGCTACGGCGACACCGACCCGGTGAAGGCGAACGACACCCCGGAGAACAAGCAGGCCAACCGGCGGTGCGAGCTCGTGGTGCTGCCGAACGTCGAGGAGATGCTCGACCTGAAGACGCTCACCCAGTGAGGTCTCCGGCATGAGCGTCGCGGCCATCGACATCGGGACCAACTCGGTCCTCCTTCTCATCGCCGAGCGCCGCGGGGGTGAGCTCGTGGCGCTCGTCGAGCGCGCGACCATCACCCGGCTCGGCCAGGGGGTCGACGCGGCGCGCGCGCTCGCGCCCGAGGCCGTCGAGCGGACGCTCGCCTGCCTCGCCCGCTACGGCGAGGAGCTCAGGTCCCTCGGGGTGGAGCGCGTGGACGCCGTCGGCACCAGCGCGATGCGCGACGCCGCCGGCGGCGAGGAGTTCATCGCCCGCGCGAGCGAGCTCATCGGCGTCGCGCCCCGCGTGATCTCCGGGCCGGAGGAGGCGGAGCTCACGTACGCCGGCGCGCTGACGGGGCTCGACCTGCCGGCCGAGGGCCCCAGGGTCGTGTTCGACGTGGGCGGAGGCAGCACGGAGATCATCGTCGGCGGCATCGGTGGCGCGGTGGAGCGGGCGGTGAGCCTCGACGTCGGGAGCGTCCGGCTGACCGAGCGCCACATCCGCGCGGATCCGCCGGCCGCGGAGGAGCTCGAGGCGGTCCGCGCGGACGCCCGGGCCGCCCTGGCGACGGTCCCGTCCGTGCCCCTGCTCGCGGCGCCCACCCTGGTCGGCGTCGCGGGGACGGTGACGACCCTCGCCGCGCTCGTCCGCGGCGTCGCGCCCTACGACGGCGCCCGCGTGCACGGCGCGCGGCTCTCCGGGGCGGAGATCGTGGCCACCACCGCCCGCCTCGCCTCCCGGCCGCTCGCCGAGCGCAGGCAGCTGTCCGCCCTGGATCCGGCGCGCGCCGACGTCATCGTGGCGGGCAGCGTGCTCATCGAGGAGATCCTGGCGTGGGCCTCGCGGCTCGCCGGAGCGCCCGTGGATCTCGTCGCCTCGGATCGCGGCGTCCGTTGGGGACTGGCCGAGCGGCTCTGCGCCGCCTGAGCCCCCGCGCGTTCGAGGTACGGACGGTCACAGCGGTAGGTACCGCTGTGGCTGCCAGATTTTTCGACCCATCCCACCCAGGTCAGGTCCGCCACCTCTCCCGGAGACGCCCGCTCTGCCCTAGACTAGGGGGCGTGAGCCAGCGTGCATCCAGGCGGATGGCTCCATCGGTGCACACTGTGACCCCGCCGGATCCCGAGAGAAAAACCAGAGTGATCACGCCACGATGGGTCAGCCACGGGGATTTTCGTTGACGTATTTGGGCCGGCTCACTAGAGTGCGCGCGCCTGGCGCAAACTGGCCCTTGTTCGAGAGGGCCGTTCCCCCAACCTCAATCCCTTCCGCCCGGAACCGTCCGCTTCTACCGCCGCTGCTCAAGATTCCACTGTGCACGCCAGAGCACCGACCTCTCGAAGGTCATGGCGGTGGTGCTCGCGCGTCTGCTTCTCGCACAGCGGTCTCGAGCGGCGGCTCATGGTTCTTTTCTAGGAATGCGCGACGGTGTGTGTCGGTTCTGCGGGTCCAGGTTCAACCGCATGTTCAACGGCCGCTTCCCGAACCTGAAGAGGATCTCGGGAGGCAGACGAAAAAATAAAGAGACGGCGGGGTGGAAGGCAAAGGAGACGATATGCAGGCTCGTTCGGAGATCCAGTTCAAGGTGGGCGACAAAGCCGTCTACCCGGCCCAAGGCGTTGCCGAGGTTGTCAACATCGAGGAGAAGGACATCGCTGGGAATCGCCAGCGATTCTATGTTCTCCGCATCTTGGACACGGATCGCAAAATCATGGTCCCTGTCAGCAACGCGAGCGCGGTCGGCCTTCGCCAGGTCATCTCTGAGCAGGAAATCCGGGAAATCTTCGACATCCTCCGCGAGCGCACCATCGCGTTCGACAATCAGACCTGGAACCGCCGCTACCGCGGTTTCATGGACAAGATCAAGACCGGGTCGATTTACGACGTTGCGGAGGTGCTCCGCGACCTCTACCGCCTGAAGACGGACAAGCAACTCTCGTTCGGTGAGCGCCGCATGCTCGACACCGCCCGGACGCTGATCGTCAAGGAGATCGCGATCGCCCGAGGCCAGACGGAAGAGCAGGTGAAGACCGAGATCGAGGCGATCTTTCTCGCCAACTGAGGCGAACCCTCATGGCTAGCGGCCATGTGGCCGCTGCCGATGGAGGCCGGCGCTGCCGGCCTCCGGGCTTTTGTGGGCCGGAAATCTCGCGCCGGGGGCAGCGCGCCGCGGCCGGCGCTCGCCCTGTCGGGTCGGGCGCCCTCAGAGATCGCTGCCCGGCCGCTTCTGGACGGGCGGGAGCGCGGGCAGCGCGAGATCGACGCGCCACCCTGAGTCCTCGTAGACGCAAGGGATCTGGACGCGCTCGCCCGGGAGCAGGCCGGCGACGTCCACCAGGGCATGGGCGCCGGCGATCTGGGCGACGTACCGCTGCGGCTCGAAGCGCAGGAGGAAGCGGGACGGCGTGATCATCGCCTCGGGCGCGATCGCCTTGCCGGTCGCCGCGCTATAGCGCTGCGCGCGCGCGGCCAGGTTGTCCCGAGCGCGCCGGGACAGGAGCTCGAAGGCGGCCTTGGCGTCCGCCGGATCGCCGTGAAGCTGCCGCAGGCGGACGACGAGCTCCCGGACGGCGCCGTCGGGCGTGCCGTTCGGGGGCCGCCTGCTGCACCCGGCGGAGGCGAGCGCCGCGACCGAGAGCGCGACGACCACGCCGGCCCGAACGAGGCGCGCGGCCGCCCCCCCGCCGCCGTGCCGTGCGTGCTGCCGGTGCGCGACCATCGGCCCCGTCCTTAGAACGATGCCCCGCCGGCGTCCACCGCGCGCGGGCGCGCGCGGTGTCGCGCGCGATGTGCCGCAGACGCGCGCTCGCCGCGGCTCGCGCCTTCACCCCGGCGCGGCGCCCGCGAGCGCGCCCACCTGGCGGAGCGCCTCGTAGAGGACGATCGACACCGCGTTGGCCAGGTTGAGCGAACGCACGGGGCCCAGCGTGGGAATGCCGAACACGTCGTCGGGCATGCGGGCGAGGAGGTCGGGATCGAGGCCCACGCTCTCCTTGCCGAAGACGAGGGCGTCGCCCGGCCGGAAGTCAGCGTCGAGGTAGCTCCGCTGCGCCACGGCGCTGAACAGGCGCAGCCGCGCGTTCGGGTGCCGGTGGCGAAAGTGGGCGATGTCAAGGTGCTGCTCGAGCGTGACCAGGTGCCAGTAGTCGAGCCCCGCGCGGCGGACGCTCCGCTCGTCGATGCGGAACCCCAGCCTCCCGAGCAGGTGCAAGGGGCTCTGCGTCGCAGCCGCGAGCCGCGCGATGTTGCCTGTGTTCTGCGGGATCTCGGGCTCCACCAGCACGATCCGGAACGGCGGATCGAGCGGCGCCGCGCGGAGCCGGGGGCGACCATCTTTGAGCACGCCCTCTCTTTCCGCGACGCGCCCGCGCGCCGCAAGCCCCGAGCGGAGGGATCCGCGCGCGGGCAGGCTGACCACCGCCGCCGCCGCCGCCTCGCCGGGTGCCGGCCCACGCGCCGCGCGCAAAACGCGATCGGAACCGGCCGAGGCGCCTCTGTCCGCTTGACGGCTGTACGAGCGGACACGTAGCCTCCCGCCTCGGAGACACGGAATGCGCGCATCGTGCTGGATCGCATCGGCTATTGCCCTCGCAGGGGTGGCGTCGTCCTCGCTGGCGGCTGCGGACTCCATGGACCCGGCGCTCGCGCGGCTCGTGCGCGACCGGGCTTCGAGCGCCGGTGCCGCCGCGCCCTGCAGCGTCCGAGGGCCGGACGGCGGCGTCTATTACAACCCCGCGTCGGGCTACGAGCGCTGCCTGACCGACGACGCGGCGTTCGCGAAGCTCATCGCGCAGTACGGCTTCGCGGTGGCGCCCTCGGCGATGCACTCGGCGCGGACCACGGGCTACGGCGGGTTCGAGATCGGCATCGAGGCCGACTACACGAAGATTGACAGCGAGGCGGACTACTGGAAGCGCGGCACGCAGGGGCCGCCGGATCCGGCGAGCGGGCAGTCCTCGATCGAGAACCGGAGCCCGGACTCGTTCCTGCAGCACTACTCCCTCAAGGTGCGCAAGGGCTTTCCGTTCGGGTTCGAGCTGACCGGCGCCGTCGGGTTCCTCGCCAACACCAGCCTCGTGAGCGGGGGCGCCGACGTGCGCTGGGCGCTGTTCGAGGGGTTCCGCCGAGGGATCCCCGCGATCTTCCCGGAGTTCGCCGTCGGCGGCAGCGTCCGGACGGTCACCGGGACCGAGGAGTTCCAGCTGACGGTCGCCGGCTTCGACGCGCAGATCTCGAAGCCTCTGCCGATCGGCGGCACCGTGGTCATCACCCCGTACGCCGGCTACCAGTGGATCCACATCTTCGGCGACTCGGGGTTGATCGATCTCACCCCGAACACCGACGCCGTGAGCTACTGCAACTTCCGCGGGCTGAACTCGCCCGCGAACCCCGTGCAGGGCTCGAACGGCGAGACGCTCCCGCACGACGGCCAGCCGGTGTGCGACGGCGGCTCCCAGGCGGACTTCAACAACACCGTCGTGTTCGACGCCGTGCGCATGACGCGCCACCGGCTCCACTTCGGCGCGCAGCTGCGGTTCCAGATGGTCAAGTTCGGCGCGCACTTCGTCACCGACGTCGTGAGCCCCGAGGACGCAAACACGGGCTCGAAGCACGAGATCAACGGCGAGAACAAGTTCGCCGGCCTCGGGTCGCAGTGGACCCTGGCGCTCGATCTCGGCGCCGTGTTCTGAAGCGCGCCGCGCCGGGACGCCCGGCGCCGCCGCAGCCCCTCAGCGCTTCGAGCTCAGATCGGGCAGCGCGTAGCCGAGCTCGGCGAGGAGCGCCCGGAACGCGCGATCCTCGTTCCGCGCCACGGTCAGGTGCTCCATGAACTTCTTGAAGTTGCCCTGCGCGGCCGCGTCGGCGGCGCGCTCGCTGTTCTCGAGCACGAGCAGGAGGTGGGGGTGCGCCTTGGAGACGGAGGCAGGGCACTCCATCTTGCTCGCCACCCGGGCGCGCGCCTCGGCGAGCGCGTGCACCACCATGATGAGCTCCTTGTCATGGGTGCGCGGCAGCAGCATGTCGCCTTCCCTGCGCGCTTCCTCGAGGAGCAGGCTCGCCCTGTCCAGGTAGCTCCCGGCCCAGGCCGGCAGCGCGACGAAGAGCGAGCAGAGCGCGAAGGTGAAGGCAAGAAACAGGTGACGGATCATCGGCTGGGTCCTCGGTCGTTCACGGATTGCTCGGAGGAGCTCCCGCCGGCTGGCGGGGCCCCCGCGCCCTCGGGCGCGCCTCCCGCGGCCTCGGCGGGCGCTCGTTCATCGGATGCGGCCCTGGGCTCCGGCGCGGCGCACGCCACCAGCGCGGCGCGCGCGGCCGCCTGCTCCGCGAGCTTCTTCGATCGGCCCCGGCCGGTGCCGATGACCTGGCCATCGACCTCCACGGCGACGAGGAACGCACGGTCGTGGTCCGGCCCCTCCGTGCCCATCAGCCGGTAGCGCGGCGACGCCGCGCCGCGCGCCTGCACGCGCTCCTGCAGCTCGCTCTTCGCGTCGCGCCCGAGCATGCTGCCGCTCGCGAGCTGGGCGAGCGGGCTCGCGACGATCTTCCGGCTCAGCGCGCGCGCGCTCTCGAAGCCGCGGTCGAGGTAGAGGGCCGCGACGAGCGCCTCGGCCGCGTCGGCGAGCACGTTCGTCTGGTCGCGCTCCCCGGCGACCTCCGCGCCGCGCCCGACCCGGAGCGCCGCGCCGAGCTCGATGCCCCGCGCCCACGCCGCGAGCGCGTCCGTGTTGACGAGCGCCGAGCGCATCATCGAGAGCTCCCCCTCGCGCGCCCCCGGAAACCGCTCCATCAGGAGCTCCGTCACGCAGAGCCCGAGCACGGCGTCCCCCAGGAACTCGAGGCGCTGGTTGTCCACGCGCCGGCCGCCCCGCTGCTCGTTCGAGAAGCTCGGGTGCGTCAGCGCCTCCTCCAGGTGCGGCAGCTCGCCCTCCAGCCCCAGATCCAGACGTCGCAGCAGCTCGCTCGGGAGCATCGCCAGCACCTTGCCCACGCGCGGCGTCAGCCCGTGCTCAGGCGGTCGGTCAGCTCGGCGAGCTCCAGGTCGAGCGCCGTCAGACCGCCAGCGTCATGTGTGGACCACGCGACCCGCACCTTGCCCCACGACAGCTCGATGTCGGGGTGATGGTCGCGCCGCTCGGCCAGGAGGGCGACCCGCATCACGAAGCCCACGCTGGCCCCGTAATCCGGGAACGAGTAGCTCCGCTCAAGCCGCTCGCCCGCCTGCACCCAGCCCGGGTGAGCCGCGACGAACCCGGCGATCTCATCGCCCGAGAGCCGATCACGCTTGCCCATGCGGCGCAACTATGAGCTAAGCCCCGCCTCGGTGGAACCCCGAATGCGGACCTCGCCCCCGCGCGGCGCGCCGTCCGCCGCTCGCCGCGCGCTCGGCCGCTGTGCGCTATACCTCCCGCCGCGATGACCGGGCTTTACGCCTGCCCCTTCTGCCGGGAGATGTTCCAGGCCAACGAGGCGCCCACCTGCCCCGCCTGCGGCCTCCGGCTGGAGGCGCTCTCGAAGCTCCCCCCCTCGTACGAGGCGCTCCACGAGGACCCGGACGAGCCGCTCCCGCCGCACATGGAGCCGCTGCCGTGGACCTACGCCGGGCGCGGCAGGGGGGCCCTGCTCGCGCTCGCGGTCCTCGGCCTCGCGGCGTTCTTCGCGCCGTGGGTCCACGAGACGGCCCCGGAGCTCCGCGACCTCAGCGGCTTCGGGCTCGCGCGCAGGCTCGGGTGGATGTGGGCCCCCGCGGTCGCGTTCTTCGTGATGATCCCGCTCGTGCTGACGCGGCGCTCGATCCACAAGATGCGCGGCGCCCGCGTGGCCGTCGCGTTCCTCGCCGCGGTCGCCCTCACCACCGTCGCGATGCGCCTGCTGTTCACGCCGGCCAGCACGCTGCTCCGTCCAGTCCGCTTCACGTGGGGGTACGGGCTCTACGCGACCGGGGCGATCGCGCTCCTCGCGTTGGCGACCGCAGCGTTCTTCGGGGGAAGGGTCGACGACCTCCCCACGGGACAGCGGCGGCGGGGCGACGAGGTGCTGCACTGAGCCCGCCGCGCGTGGCGCGCGGCGCAGGAAACGATGGCCGATCTCCGGCATCGTGACGCTCTCCGCTCCGAGCGCAGCGCCGATCCCGAGCCGCGAGGGTGCCGGTGAGGCCGGTGAGCATCGCGCTGCGGGCGCGCATGCGGAGGCGCGCCCGGCGCGCGGACGGGAAGCGCGGCCGGAAGGACGAGGACGAGCGCGCCCGGGGGGCGTCTCGGGTCGACAGGCCAGCTCGTGCGACGTAACCTTGGTGGGAGTGGCCTCCGTCCGCTCCTCGAAGGTGCGCAATGGCCAAGAAATCTGCCAGCGTACGCCGTGAGCTCTCGCGGGACGACGAGGTGTTCGACGTCCCCGCAGCGGTGCTCTGCGCGTGCTGCGGCCAGCCCGATTGCGCCGGGTGCGCCGCGGCGACCGACGAGGGCTCGGGCGTCGTCGCGATCATCCCCTGGGAGCGCACGATCGACGGGGTCTGGTCGCGGCTCTGGGCCACCTCGAAGGCGACCACGCTGGGGGCCGAGACGTTCTTCGCGGCGATCCCCGACGGCGCGATCTCGGCGGCCATGCGGTTCGCCCTGCTGGCGGAGACGCTCGCGATCCTCTCGATGATCGTCGCGCTCCTGCCCATCGCCGCGCTGGCGCTGCCGGGCCTGACGCTGGAGCTCGCCCGGAACCCGGCCGCGCGCGAGAGCGCCCTCCAGTGGCTCGCGCTCGGCGTCCCGGGGCTCACCGTGTGGATGGTCCTCGCGCACGCCTTGCACGGCGCCGCGCTCGACCTCGGCGCGCGCCGCCAGGGAGCGCGGCCCGAGCGACGGCGCGCGATCCGCTTCGGGCTCTACGCGTGCGGCTGGGACCTCATGGCCGGCCCGCTCGGCGCGCTCGTCATGCTCGTCAGCGGCGGCGTCAAGGGCGCGGAGCAGCTCCTCTCGGCCTCGCTCCGCGTGCCGGGCAGGGCCTCCACGGCGCTGCTCCTCGGGGTCTACGCGCTCCACCCGGGCGCGGCAGAGCGCGCCCGACGCGCCGGCAGCCTCGCCGCGCTCGCGCTCACCATCGCCTCCGGCCTCGCCGCCATCGCGCTCGCCGTCGCCCTCAGCTGACGCTCCGCGCCCGGTCGCCGTGCGTCAACGCATGTCGTTGCGCGGCACGGGCGACGGCGGGGGCGCGCCAGGGCGGCGGCTGCTCGCGAGGGTGCCCGGGCGCTTCAGCGGCTGCAGATCGCCCGTGGAGGTGACGTCGATGAGCTCGACGAGCTCGGGCGCATGGCCCGACACGTCCTGCGCCCGCAGGCGCTCGAGGAGCTGCTTCACCTGCGCCTCGGCCTTGCCGTGCGCGAGGATCTGGCGGATGGACGGCGCCTCCTGCTCCAGCGAGCGGCTCACGGGCCTCCGGCTCTGGCGCCGCCACAGCACGGCGAAGCGATCGCCCTCCGGCACCGGCTCGGGCACGAGCTCGGCGTCCTTCACCCGGGCGGCGGCCTGAAGGAGCCCCGGGGCGACCTTCAGCCCCGGCTCGGACGTGACGCCGTCAGGCGCCACGAAGCCGAGATCGCCGCCGCGCATGCTGGTCGCCTTGTCGAGCGACCTCTCGCGCGCGATGTCCTTGAACCGCTGGGGCGACGGGTCCTTCTTGAGCTCCGCCAGGATCGCCTCGGCCTCCTCGCGCGTCGCGACGAGGATGCGCCAGAGCGCGACCATCGCCGGGGAGCTGAACTTGTCGCGGTGGGCCTCGTAGTAGGCGCGGACCTCCTCGTCCGTCACCGGGGAGCTCGCCGCCGCCTCCGCCTGGAGCCGCTGCAGCAGCGCGGCGCGCAGGACGCCGCGGACGCGATCCTGCACGTCGGCGCGCTCGGTGAGCTTCTGCGCGGCGGCCCCCTGGGCGAGCAGCTGCTCGCGCACGAGGACCTGGCTCACGAAGTTCTTCCGGATCTCCTCCGGCGTGCGCCCGAAGCTCTGGAGCTGGAACGGCGGGATCTGCGCGAGCCTGCGCTCGACCTCCGGCGCCGTGATCGCCCGGTCGCCGACGCGCGCCACCACCGCGTCCGCCGCGCCGCCGGACGGCGTCTGCGCCTCGGCGCGGAGCGACAGGCCGGTCGACGCCGCGCACACGGACGCCACGGCGGCCGCGGCGAGGGAGAGCTTCACCGTTCTCGCGCGCATCGGAGCGGGTTATCCCCGCGCGGGCGGGCAAGGTCAAGCCGCGCCGCGGCGCGCGGCCTCGGCGGACGCGCCTTGCTCTCCGCGCTCGCCGCCCCGCAGCACCCCCGCCTTCCGCAAGGCCTGCGCGTCGAGCCCGACGAACCTGTACACGTCCGCGGAGAAGCCGTAGGCGCGGTGGAGGTGCCGCAGGCCCTCGACGAGCTCGGCCGTCACCTCGACCGGCGGCGGCGGCGGGTACGCCTTGCGGATCGAGGCGAGCGGCTCGCCGAGCTCGAGGAGCTCCTCGACCCGCGACAGGACGTCGATCGGCTTGAGCGCGCGCTTGCCGCGCCGCGCGACGCCCTCGGCCAGCTCGGCGAGCAGGCGCCGACGCCGGCGCTCGGTGCGGCCGTCGCCGGCGCGGCCGCCGCCGCCCAGCAGCAGCTCGTTGAACCGGCGCGCCGCCCGGCGCTTCTCGACCGCATCCGGGCTTCCCCGGCGGTTCTGCGCATCGCCGTTCCGCTTGGCAGGACGGGGCGCTTTGGTGGATCCGGCCCTGGCGGCCGGCGAGCTCTTCGTCTTCACGATCCTCGGCAGGAGCACAGCGGCGCTCGAGGAGCCGGTATTCCCCGGCACATCTTGTTCCTGTCCCCGCAGTATAAACAGCTCATCCCCCGCTTCGAAGAAAGCGGCGAGCGCGGGGCGCGCGTGCCTGCGCGTCAGCGTCCGCCCTCGCACCACGCGAGGGCCGTTCCGACCGCGGCGATCACCCAGGCCGGCCACGTCGCGCGCGCGAAGCCGGCGAGATCCGAGAGCGCGCCGCGCCGCGCCCGCCGCGCGGCCTCGGCGTGGCCGATCCGGCGCAGCTCCTCGCGCTCGATCTGCGCGTGCTCCTCGTCGTCGAGCGGATCGCTGCCGGCCAGGTGGTGCAGGTGGTGGGTCACCTCGTGGTCGATCGTCTCGGCGATCTCCGCGTCCACGTCGAACCCGGGGTCCGCGCGCGCTTCCGACCGAAACGTCCGGTAGAAGATCCGGATCTCCGGAGGGCGGGCGATCCCGAGCTCGTCCGCGGGCGTCCCGGGCGTGTAGCAGCCGAGCAGCGGCTCGCCGCCGTCGTCGCAGGCGGGCACCCCCGCGTCGATGAAGAGATCGATGTTCCGCACGCCGCGGGCCGCGTAGATGCGCTCGGCCGCCGCGCGGACGCGCGCCTCGAAGGCGTCGAGATCCGGGAAGGCGCCCGCCCTCCCCGCCGGCGCGCCGGGCTCCTCGAGATCGTCCGCGCCGGCTTCGGGGGCGCGGAGCGGCGCGCGCGCGAGCTCGCGCTCGAGGGGCACGTCGAGATCGTTGCGGGCGCCGCAGCCCTGGCAGCGGTGGACCGCGACGAGCCGCGCGGGGTAGCGCGCCTCGTGGTAGAGGTCGACGATCGCCGCCCACGCCTCGTCCGGCGCCGCGGCGAGCGCGTCGGCGATCACGGGCGCGCGCCGCTCGCGGCCGAGCGCCGCGATCCCCATGGCCACGACCAGCGACGGCGTGATCCGGAGCGCGCCCTCGCCGGGCAGGCGGAGCAGCGGCATCGCCTCCTCCACGGTCCGCTCGGCGAACCGCACGCCGCGGCAGACGGCGCGCCCCACGCGCAGCGCCGGGATCGGGTGCAGCGCGCCGAAATCGAACGGGCGATCGAGCTCGGGATCGTCGAGCTCGCCGTCGGTGAACGGCCCGATCTCGAGGAGGCGCGACGGGGCGACCTCGAACGGGGCGCCGCAGTTCTCGCAGGTGTACGCGCCCGGCTCCTCGGGGACGACGCCGGCCGACGCGAGGAGCGCCCGCAGGACATGGGCGTCGGCGAGCGGGAGGCCGAGCGGATCCAGCGGCGCGCCGCGCGCGTCGGTCAGGACGGACGGGCCCGCGAGGACCTGCACGTCGCGCGCGCACCTGCCGACGGAGGAGCGCTCGCCGCCGCCGCTGCCCCCGGGGGCGCCGAAGATGGCCTCGGTCTCGGCGCGCGCGGCGGCGTCCGACAGGCGCACCACGGTGCCGGAGGGGAGGTGGACCTGATCGGGCAGCGGGCGTTGCGCGGGGCTCGGCATCGCTCGGCGCCTATAAAGAAACGCGGGCGCGCCTTCCAGCGCGGCGCGGCCTCGTCGCGCGCCGTCCAGCGCGGCGCGGCCTCGTCGGGCGTGGAGCGCCGCCGCGGGCCGTCGTCGTCAGGGGTCCTCGGTCGCCGGCGAGCCGCCGGGGCCGCCCTCGCCGGGCGGAGCAGAGGAGCCCCACGCGTCGCGGTCCCTGCCAGGGCCGGAGGGCTCGCGCGGCGGCCGTGCCGTCCATGCCGGCGGCGCTGGCGATCCCTGCGGCGCTGGCGAGCTCGGCCGCCACCGCGGCGGAGAGCGAGCCGCCGCTCAGCGGAGACGACCCCGCGACGGTGGACACCGGCGACGGCTCCGAGGACATGCGATCGCGGCGGCGGCCTCGACCGAGCACCGGCGCGCGCTCGCCGTCGCCCGCCGGATCCGGCGCGGCGGCGCCGACGCGGTGCACGGTGGCGCGGAGCTGCATGCGCCCGAGCGACAGGCTCGCCGCGCTGGCCGGAGGCACGCTCGACGAGGGCTCCGCGCCCACCGGGATGCCCTTCCCGAAATCGAGGTAACGGGTGATGGCCAGGGCGTAGATGAGCTTGCGCACCGTCGACTCCGGCGCGACCCCGGACCGGATGAGCGCGGGGAGCGAGGGCGCGGAGCTCTGGACCACGGCGAGCACGGCGAGCTCGCCCTCGCTGAAGCCGAAGCGGCCGGGCTCGAGGGCGGGGTGCAGGCGGAGGGGCACCGACTCGATCCGCTCCAGGGTCCGCTCGAGCCGCGTCGAGCGCTCGCCGTGGTCGCGCAGCCCGGCCCAGAGGAGCCCGAGCGGATCGACCTTCGCTGGATCGCCCCCCCAGTCGGCGAGCACGTCGAGGCCGTCGAAGTAGCGGTACTTCGTCTCCGGCGGCAGGTCGAAGAGGCGCACCATCCGACGCACGAACTGGACCTGCGCGAGCCAGTCGATGGTCGGGGCGTCGAGGAGCCCCGTCAGCAGCAGCACGTCGCCGAGGAGGCCCCTGGTCGCGAGCGCGTCCGACAGGATGTCCGCGGAGATCACCCCCTCCTCGAGCAGGATCTCGCCGAGCCGGGCGTAGCCGTCGCTCGGGCGGAGCTTGACCGGGGATCCGCGGACGATCCGCAGGGTGTGCTCGGCGCCGGTGGGCTCCACCAGGATGAGCGCGCCGGTCAGCCGATGGTCGACGGCATAGACGAAGAGGTGAGCGAACGGCGTCCGCTCCAGATCTCCTTCCGCCGTCGCCGGACCGTCGGCAGACATCCTGCGTCAAGCTACCATAGCGCACGGGCGCCGGAGCCCCTTTCTCCATGGCGCGCACGACGGAGGCGCGGCTGAGGTCGCGGCGTCGCGGACCGCGGCGAAAGGGGCGCGGCGCTGCGCGCTCCGGCGCTCCGGCGCGCGGCGCGGCGCCCGTGGCGCAGCGGCGCCCGCGCGTCGGGCCGTTCGCCACGGGTTCTTGTCGCTGCCGACGCGCGCTCGACGCACGCTGCTGCGTGGCGGCGCGCGGCGGCGCTCTGCCGGCGCGCGCCCACGGGTTCTTGTCGCTGCCGACGCGCGCCGTCATGCGTCGGCCGCGGCGGTTCCGCGCTACGGTGGAAAGCATGCCGCGCGGACATGTGCTGGTGCTCGATGACGAGCGAGCGATCTTGACGACACTGCAGAAGGCCCTGTCGCTCGAGGGCTACACGGTCGACGTCGCCGGCGGCGTCGGCGTGGCCGAGGAGAAGCTGGCGAAGCGGAGCTATGACATCGCGCTCTTCGACGTCTCGCTGCCGGACGGCGACGGCGTCGAGCTGCTCCAGCGGATCCGCGCCGGGGGGTCGGAGATCCCGGTCGTGATGATGAGCGGCCACGCGACGGTCGACGCCGCCGTCCGCGCGACGCGGCTCGGCGCGATCGACTTCCTGGAGAAGCCGCTGTCGACCGATCGGCTGCTCTTGGTGCTCGAGAACACCCTGCGCCTGATCCGCGCCGAGGCCGAGGCGAAGGCGCTCCGGACGCAGACCGGTCAGGTGGGCGAGCTCATCGGCGGGAGCCGGGCGATGCTGGAGCTGCGCGAGCAGATCGCGCGCGCGGCGAGGGCGACCGCGACGGTGTTCGTGACGGGCGAGCGCGGCACCGGCAAGGAGCTCGTCGCGCGCGCGATCCACGCGGCGTCGAAGCGGGCGCGCGGGCCTCTGGAGAAGATGAACTGCGCGGCGGTCCCGAGCGAGCTCATCGAGAGCGAGATGTTCGGGCACGAGGCGGGGGCGTTCACGGGCGCGACGAAGCAGCGGCGGGGGAAGTTCGAGCGCGCGAGCGGCGGGACGCTGTTCCTCGACGAGGTCGGGGACATGCCGCTCGCGATGCAGGCGAAGCTGCTCCGGGTGCTGCAGGAGCGGGAGATCGAGCGCGTGGGCGGGCACGAGACGATCAAGGTCGACGTGCGCGTGGTGGCGGCGACGAACCGCGACATCGAGGCCGCGTGCCGCGAGGGGCAGTTCCGGCCGGACCTGTACGATCGGCTGAACGTGCTGCCGCTGTCGCTGCCGCCGCTCCGGGCGCGGCGCGAGGACGTGCCGCTCTTGGCGCGGCATTTCCTGGCGCTCGCGACGCAGGCGAACGATCGGCCCGGGATGGCGTTCACGGAGGGCGGGATGCGGATGCTCGTCGCCTACAGCTTTCCGGGGAACGTGCGGGAGCTGCGCAACATCATCGAGCGGCTGGTGATCCTGACGCCGGACGAGACGATCGACGAGGGTGACGTGAAGGTCTGCTTCGGCGGGCAGCAGGCGGCGATGAAGGGCGGGATCTTCCGGCCGGGGGTGCCGTTCCGGGTGCTCGCGGAGGAGGCGGAGCGGACTATCCTGGAGGAGGCGCTCGGCCACTACGGAGGGCAGATGGCGGCGACGGCGCGGGGGCTCGGGCTGGAGCGGAGCCACCTGTACAAGAAGTGCAAGGCGCTCGGGTTGCGCGGGGACAAGGGGGAGGCGGAGGACGAGTAGCCGGAGACGGCGACGGCGACGGCGAGGGGGCCCTGCCGGGGGGCCGCGCCGAGGGGAGGGTCTGCGCGGCGGCCGCGGGTGGGCGCTCGGCCATCCGCCAAGACGGGGACGAGGGAGCTTGCGCTGAGAACACCGCCCGGCATGTCTCCCTTCGGGCCTTGCCACCTGGGACGTTTCGTCGCGCGCCACACAAGGCGCGCCTGGAGCGCCGAGCCCACGGGGACCTTATGGCACCTCGGTCGGTGCTCGCCGCGCCCACCCGCGGCCGCCGCGCAGACCCTCCCCTCGGCGCTACGGGCGTCGTTAGGGACAGGCGTAGAGGCAGCTCGACGCATGGCCTGGACCGCGGTCGGTGTGGTACGCGGAACCACGATGCTGCGATCGCTGCACCTGGAAGGCGTGGGGCCGGCCGATCGGCTCGACCTGGAGCTCGGCGAGCGGCTCAACGTGCTCACGGGAGACAACGGGCTCGGCAAGAGCTTCGTGCTCGAGGTCGCATGGTGGGCGCTCACCGGTACGTGGACGGATCGGCCGGTGCTGCCGCAGCCCGGCAAGGAGGAGGGCGCGCGGATCGCGGGCGAGGCCGAGCCGGGTACCACGCGCCATCAGTTCGAAGGCAAGTACGATCGACTGGCTCAGCAGTGGAGCGACAGGTTCGAGCGCCACATGGGCCGCAGCTGGACCGATACCCCTTCCGGGGCGGTCATCTCTTCGTGGGTACGCGGCCTGGTCCCGGTGCTCCACGTCCGTACGAACGGCGCATGCTCCGTCTGGGATCCCTGTCGAAATATTCCCTCGTTGGGCAGCGCTCTGTACCGGCTGTCGTCGTCACCTTCGCCCGATCCCCAGCCCTATCTCTTCGAGGAGAGACAGCTCTGGGACGGGCTCGTTCACGAGGGCAGGCCCGTCTGCAACGGGCTCGTCCAGGACTGGGTGACATGGCAGCTCGAGGCGGCGGACGGCGATGAGGCCCACCCGTTCCAGCTCCTCTGCCGCGTGCTGCAGCAGCTCTCCCACCCCGAGGAGACGATGACGCCCGGCAAGCCGGTGCGGCTCTACCTCGACGACGTGCGCAAGTTCCCGACCATCGAGCTGCCCTACGGCACGATCCCCATCGTCCACGCGTCGGCCGGGATGAAGCGGATCCTCGCGCTCTCCTACCTCGTCGCATGGTCCTGGTCGGAGCACATGCAGGCGTCGCGCCTCATCGGCTGGAAGCCCTCCGACCGCATCGTCCTGCTGATGGAGGAGCCCGAGACGCACCTGCACCCGAAGTGGCAACGCCACATCGTCCCCGCGCTCCTCGGCGCCCTGAGCGGGCTCTCTCCCTCGATGCGCCCGCAGGTGCTGCTGACGACGCACTCGCCCCTCGTGCTCGCGTCCATGGAACCGCACTTCAAGCCGGCCAGGGACAAGCTGTTCGTGTTCGAGCTCGACGGCGCCGATGTGACCGTGCGCGAGCTCCCCTGGGCGAAGCGCGGCGATGCGATCGGGTGGCTCACCTCCCCGGTGTTCGGTCTGGAGCAGGCGCGCTCGATCGAGGCGGAGCGCGCAGTGGAGGCCGCAGAGGCGTTCATGCGCGGCGAGACCGGCGCGCTGCCGGAGGGGCTCCGGAGCGAGGACGCGATCCATCGGGAGCTCGTGCGCCTCCTGCCAGATCAGGATCGCTTCTGGCCGCGATGGATCGTGCGCCGGGAGCGGGCGGGCGCATGATCCCGTTCGAGCGCGCGCCCGAGCCCGCGGGCTTCGACGCCAGCGTCCGACAACCCGGCCAGCGGTGGCTCGCCAAGGGCGACGCCAGGAGCACGCCGGGGTACTGGCGCCGCGCGGCGCGCGACCTCAGGGCCGCCTTCAAGGATCTGTGCGGCTACACGGCGATGTGGCTCTCGACGCCAGGGACGGTCGACCACTTCGTCTCGCGGGATGAAGACCCCAGCCTCGCCTACGCGTGGACCAACTTTCGGTACGCCGCGGCATGGATCAACAGCAGCAAGAGCGCGCTCCGCTCCGATCAGGTCCTGGATCCGTTCGAGGTCGGCGACGGCTGGTTCGAGATCATCCTGCCGTCCTGCCAGATGGTGCTGACCGACCGCTGCCCGCCGGAGGTCCGCGATCGCGCGCAGACGATGCTGAAGCGGCTCAAGCTCGGCGATGGTGAGAGCGTCGTCTCGTTCCGGCAGGAGTGGTACCGGATGTACTGCGAGGGAGAGCTCAGCCTGGAGGGCCTCGCGCGCAAGGCGCCCCTCCTTGCGCGCGCGGTGCGGAAGCAGCGGGAGCAAGCAGCCGCCGAGCCGGCGGCGAGCGACGGCGCACCGCGCTCCAGGCCAGCCGAAGCCTCGGGCGCATGACGGCTGCCGCGCCGCGGGAGCGGGCCGTGGAGACATGCGCGCGCACACGCGTCGCGCCTTAAGCATGTGCTGTGCCATCGGGGAGGACGTCGGCGACCGCTTCCGGTTCCTGAGGGGCTCTCAGCTGCATCCGTCCAGACCGCTTTCGGTTCCCCGGCGGCTCCCCAGCTGCCTCTCCCAGACCGTTTCCGGTTCCCCGACGGCTCCCCAGCTGCCTCTCCCAGACCGTTTCCGGTTCCCCGACGGCTCCCCAGCTGCCTCTCCCAGACCGTTTCCGGTTTCCCGATGGCTCCCAGCTGCCTCGCCCGAACCGTTTCCGGTTCCCCGGCGGCTCCCCAGCTGCCTCCCCCAGACCGTTCCCGGTTCCCCGAGGGCTCCCCAGCTGCCTCCGCCTGACCGTTTCCGGTTCCCCGAGGGCTTCCAGCTACCTCCCCCGGACCGCTGCCGGTCCGCCGAGGTCTCCAAGCTGTCCTCCTGCGCACGACGCGCGACGACCGAGCGCCTCGGCCGGCGGCTTGCCTGCCTCCCTCATGCAACGACAAGATGCGCCATGGTGACGGCGCACGTGCTGGACCGGGAGCTCGATGCTCCCTTCGCGGGGCAGGAGGACGATCTCCTCGAGAAGGAAGAGGAACCGTCGCCGGACGAGACGCATCCTCGGCAACCCGCCAGCTGGCCCCTCCAGATTTCCAAGGCGGAGCGCTCCATCTTCGAGCTGCACCGGAGCTGGAAGAACGGGGTGATCCGCCTCGATCCGGACTTCCAGCGGGAGTTCGTCTGGGATTACTGGCGCAAGGTCAAGCTCGTCGAGTCCGTGCTCATGCGGCTCCCGTTGCCGGTGTTCTACCTCTCCGAGGAGAACGAGGAGGAGACCCTCGTCATCGACGGCCAGCAGCGTCTCACCACGCTGTTCGAGTTTCTCGACGGAGGGTTCCGTCTGAGCGGGCTCAAATTGCTCCCGGAGCTCAACAAGAAGCACTTCAAGGATCTCGACGGCAAGGTGCAGCGCCGGTTCGAAAACACACCGCTCACCTGCTTCATCGTCCAGCCGGGCACGGACGAGCAGGTAAAGTTCCAGATCTTCGAGCGCGTGAACGAAGGGGCCGTCGCGCTCAACGCCCAGGAGGTCCGCAGCTGCCTCTACCGAGGGCCTGGCCTCGACTTCATCAAGCGCCTCGCCAACGACGCATCGCCCGGCTCGTTTCGTGACGTCGCAGGCCTGAACCGGGGCTACAGACGCATGAGGGCGGACGAGCTCGTGCTCCGTGCCATCGCCTTCCTCGATCTCGGGGTGGACCGCTACACCGGCGAGCTGAAGAGCTTCCTGAACGACGAGCTCAAGCGGCTGAACACCTCGACAGAAGAAGAACGCCACGCGCTGGAGCGCAGGCTGACGCACGCCCTCGCTCACACGAAGACCGTCTTCGAGGATCATGCTTTCTGCCGTTACAAGCCCTTGGATGGATCGTGGGCGCGGCAGCTCAACGGCCCGCTCGTCGAGGTCATCGTGGCCGGCTTCGATCGGTTCTTCCCCGCAGGGACGCCCTTGACGCCCAGGAAAATCGAGGCCGTTCGGGATCGCTTCCAGGCGATCTCCGGCGACCAGGCGTTCCGCGATTCGATCACCTTCGCCACGCAGTCCGCGAACACCGTTCGAAGGCGGTTCGACCTCTGGATGAAGGAGCTCACGCATGTTGCGTAGCGTGCTGCTCGAAGGCTTCCGCTCGTTCGAGCATCCGACGGCCGTGCGCTTCGCCCCGCTGACGATCCTCGCGGGGCCCAACAACGCAGGGAAGAGCTCCGTCATCCAGGCGTTGCTCGCGCTCGTTCAGTCGGAGCAGGCATCGAGCGGCGATTCGCTGCTGCTGAGCGGCGCCTGGTGCGATCTCGGCCGGTTCGACGACGTCGTCAGCGCAAGCCGCCCATTGGACGAGCGCCGCTTCGCCATCGGCGTCAACGGAGAGACTCCGAACGGAATTGAGAGAGATGTCTTGTGGGAGCTCGGGCCACCGGACGACGACGCGCACGCAGCCGCGCGGATCCACAAGCTCGACTATGTCTCAGGCAAAGCAGCGGGGCGGCTCGTCCTGGAGGGCGAGCGCCTTGTCTGGACCGAGGAGAACAAGGCGATCGGGCAAGAACCTCCAGCGCATCCGGGCGAGCCCAGCGCGAGCGCGGTCTTCGTCCATCCTGGCACCGTCAACGTGCGCCAGTTGCATTCACCCTCAGGGACGTACCTGGCAAGGAGCATTGCCCTCAGCCTCGTCGATGCTTCGCGCACACAGTACGTCGGTCCTTTCCGCGCTCCACCGCAGCCGCTCTACACGCCGCGCACATCCACGGCCGGCCCGCCGCTCGGCCGGTACGGGGAGCACACGGCCGAGCTCCTGTTCCGGCATCGCACGCAGCGGACCGACGTCACCGTGCCGGGGCAGCCGCACGAAGACGAGGGCTCGCCGATCCTCTCGGCCATCAACGCGTGGTGGTCCCACCTCTTCGACGGCAGCTTCGCCCTCCAGATCGACGCGCCCGCCCGCCTCGGTTTCACGCTGTCCATCGACACGCCCTCGGCCGAGCGGCTCGGGCTCGGGCAGGTCGGGCTCGGGCTCTCTCAGGCGCTGCCGATCGTCACGGCGTGCCTCGTCTCCCGCCCCGGCGATCTGCTCCTCATCGAAACACCCGAGGCGCACCTTCATCCCGGCGCGCAGCATCGCCTGACGAGCCTCTTCATCGAGCTCGCCCGCAAGGGGCGCCAGGTCGTGATCGAGACCCACAGCGAGCACCTCGTCACGGCCGCGCAGATCGCCGTCAAGGAAGGGCTGCCGCCGGACGCCGTCGCCATCAGCTTCTTCAGCCAGGAAGCCGGCCGGACGGTGGTCCAGGAGATCGAGCTGAACCCGCACGGACGCGCGCTGCGCTGGCCGCCCGGCTTCTTCGATCAGGCCGCCGTGGATCTCGCGGAGCTCCTCCGCTGATGCCGGTCGTGCTGCTGAACCACGACTTCGTCGAAGGGATGGCCTACCGCGCGGATCTCGGCCCGGTCGCCGTCGCCCTGCAGGACGTGCAGCGACGCCTCGGGGGCGATCCGATGCACGTGCACCCGGCGCTCGCGCATCAGGCCACCGGCGAGGGTCCGTTCATCGCGTGGGGCAACCAGCACCGCAACGACGTCGAAGCCGACCGCAACCGGTTCATCCCGCTGCTGCTCCGGCTGCTCAGCGGCCCGTTCGTGACCGATCTCCCGAGCGAGCGCGATGTCTCCCTGCTCTCGGACGACCCCGCGCTTCCTCCCGAGCCTCCGTGGCGGCGCGAGGCGATGCGGCACCTCGCCGCGCACGCGCTCTCGGCGCCCTCCACGGCGCCGTGGGTGCTGTCGTTCGATCCCCGCTCCGATCTCTCGCAGCCCAGGTACCGGTTCGGATACGGCGACGCGATCGCCGACGTCGACAACCTCAGGAGCAGCGCCGAGGCGCTCCACCGGCTGGGCGAGCTGGCGACCCGCGGGCTCGTCGGCGCCCTCGCGACGCTCGAAGCCGCCGCGCAGCAGGAGAGCCGGCTCATCGTCCTCGATCGAGCTCGCGACGCCGCGCGGAGGTGGAACCTCGACTGCCCGGAAGCCACCCTCTTTCGCGCGCTGGTGGACCTCGCAACCTACGCCGCAGCGCTCGACGAAGGGCTATCCCGCGAGCTGGCCGCCGAGCGTTACCACAAGGCGAGCGGCGTCCCGATGTCCCGGGAGAGCGGCGAGGTCGCCCGCAGCCCCACCTGCAAGAGGCAGCGTACGTTCGTGGTCCCCGGCCGGGGCGAACAGTACTTCGACATGCACGCGAAGCCCGGCGCCAGCACGCGCATCCACGTCTGGACGGACGTCGTGGAAGACCGGCACGTCGTGTACGTGGGCCATTGCGGCGAGCACCTGCTCTTGCCCGGCGGCAAGCGCTGATCGCGCGCAACAGCGAGCGCGCCCCGAAGCGGGCTCGCCCCTCCCCTCAATCCGGCATCGCCCGCGGCGCAGGCGGCGACGCCCCCCGCATCGCCTTCTGGTACTCGAGCGCCTGCTTCGCGTAGTCGTCCTGCTTCATCTTCGCGTACGCCTTGGCGAGCTCCCCGTAGATCTCCGCCGCGTCCCCCGCCCTCGCCCCGGCGAGCAGCGCGCTGTTCAGCTCGTAGATCGCCGACACGTGCCGCCCCGTGCGCGCCAGCGCCCGCGCGTAGAGCCGGTGGATCTCCGGGTTCGCCACGTCGACGTAGATCGCGCTCTCGCCGACCTTGCGCGCCTCCTCCCACGCGCCGCGCTCCACGAGCAGCCGCAGCAGCCGCCGCCAGACCCGGCGATCGTGCTGGTCGAGCAGCGAGAGCCGCCGCAGCGCCGCGAGCTCGCCCGCCGCGTCCTTCTGCCGGCGCGCGAGGTCGTAGAGCCCCTGGAGCGGCTCCGCCTGCGTGGGATCCAGCCGCGACGCCGCCTCGAGGTTCGCCTTCATCCTCGCCGCGTCCTTCTTCAGCTCGGCCAGATCCGCCAGCTTCATCCGCACGACGTAGCCGTCGTGGCCGTCGGCGACCATCTTGCCCAAGAGCCTCGCCGCCTCGTCGAGCCTCTTCGCGCCGAACGCCGCGCGCACCTTGAGGTAGTTCGCGTCCGGCTGCTTCGGGTCCACCCGGAGCGCCTCGGCGAGCACCGCCTCGGACTCCTGGTGCTGACCGTCCTTGTCCAGCGCGAGCGCGAGCTCGACAAGCCGCCTCGCGTCCTTCGGAGCGCGCGCCGCCGCCTTGCGCGCGTCGTCGAGCGGCGGCGCCTGGAGATCGGGGACGTACTGCTTCTCGTAGCGCTCGAGGCGCGGCTTCAGCCACGCGCGGAAGCGCCGATCCAGCTCCTCGGTGCCGACGCCGAGCGACTCCTTCACGACCTCCGGCGTGCGCTTGCCCGCGGCCCACCGCGGCAACATCGACACGACCTTCGAGAAGCCGAACTCCTCGACCATGAAGACCACGATCTGGCTCGCCGCGAAGTACGCCATCGTCACGTCCGAGATGTCGTCGACGTGCGTGAAGGCCCGGTTGAACCCCGCCACCGCCGGGATCCTCCCGCCCTTCAGCGCGGCGAACAGCGCCGGATCTTCCTCGCGGTGCCACTCCGGCCGCCGCACGATCGTCTCGTACTCGCTCAGCCCCTCGGTGAACCAGCGCGGGACGTGGTTCTTCGAGAGCTGGATCGCGAAGACGTGCCCGAGCTCGTGCCACAGCACGTTGCCCCAGTTGAACTCCGCCGCCGCCGGGCTCAGCGCGGCCAGCGTCTGGCCGAAGCAGACGCCCTGGATGCCCACGTTGGGCAGGCCGCTCGTCCTCACGCTGAAGTTCTCCGTCGACGCGTAGAGCTCGATCGAGACCGGCACCTTCGGCGTGAAACCGTAACGCTTCACCATCGAGCCCCAGGCCTCCTCGAGCATCCGCGGCACGTACCGCTCGAGGATCGCCCGCTCCTGCTTGTGGTAGCGGACGCGGAACGTCTGCCCCTCCACGGTCACGTACTGGGTGGCGATGTCCTTCTCGTAGAGGTTCAGCGTGTTGAAGACCCGGACGTTGAAGCGATCCTTGTCCCACGCCCTCTGGAGCGCCTGGAGGCCGCTCTTCTCGTCGCCGGCGCGGATCAGGTTCAGCCCCAGCGTGGCGTGCGCCTTCGCGTCGTTCGCATCGACCCGCGTCGCCTCCCCCATCATCTTGACGATGTCGTCGTAGCGGTGCTCCCACTCCGCGAACTCGCCGACGATCTGGAAGAACCGAGAGAACTCCGGGTTCAGGCCGAGCACCTTCGCCTTGAGCGCCTCGAAGCCGGCCGCGTCGTCGGCGAGGAACCGGCCCGCCGCCTTGATCGAGAGCAGCTCCAGATCGCCCGGGTTCACCTGGAGGCCGCGATCGGCCGCGGCGTCCGCGGCGTCGATGTCCATGTCGCGGAGCGCGAGCCCGGCGCGCACGAAGTAGGCCTCGGCGAGGTTCGGGTTCACCGAGAGCGCCTGCGCGACCTCGCTGTCGGCGCCGCCGAAGTCGAGCGCGCTGTCGAGCTTCACGCGCGCCATCGCGACGTGGGCCATCGGGTCCTTCGGGGCGAGCTTGAGCGCCTCCTTCACCACCTGGCCGGCGTGGCCGGGGTCGTACTTGTCGAGGAACAGCTCCGCCCGCCAGAGCAACGTCTCGACCCGCTGCTTGCCGCCGACCTTCTCGGCCGCGTTGAACGCGTCGTTCGCGTCGCGCGCGCTCCGGAGCAGGTGCGCCGCGCGCCCGACCAGCGACAGGCCCTCCGCGTCGTTCGCGGTGATCTTGTCGTCGTTGTAGTCGTCGATGATCGTCATCAGCGGCGCGCGCGCCTCGCCCCGCTTGCCCGACTGGATCAAGAGCTCGCCGAGCAAGAGCCGCGCGCGGCGGGCCTCGTCCTCCCGCTCGACCTCGCGCGCCGCCGCGATCGCCTCGGCCACCTTCCCGCGGCGCGCGAGCGCCTCGGCCCTGAGCGGCGCGGCCGCGATCTTCGCCTCCCTGCCGAGCGCGGCGGCCGCCTTCGCGGTCTTCGCCGCGTCGTCGTAGCGGCCCGTCGCGAGCTCGATCCGCGCCTTCGTGAGCAGCGCGGCGGCGCGCTCCTTCCCCTGGAGCGCGAGGAGGACCTTCTCGGCGCCGGCGTAATCCCCCTGCGCGACGAGCGCCTCGGCGCGCGCGAGCGAAGGGGGCGGCTCCGCGGACGCGGGAGCCTGGGCCGCGCAGGCGGCGGCGACGAGGAGGGCGGCGAGAGAGCGGCGGATCGAGTGGCTTCGCATGAGACCCCGTGCGCAACCGTGCGCCATCGTTCGCAGTCGTACGTCACCGCACGTGCGCCGTGCGTGATTCGTCGAGAGTTCCCGCTGGGAATGCGGCGCCCGGTCGAGCCGGGCAAGCCCATCCTAGCCGAGAGGAGGAAGGCCGAGCATGAGCGAGCGGCCGAGGGCGCGCCAGCGTCGGCCGCCGCGCGATCGTGGTATGCGAGGGGCCATGGCGAGCAGGCTTGCAGGGCAGGTCGTCCTGATCACGGGCGCGTCGTCGGGCATCGGCGAGGCGCTCGCCCGGGAGGTCGCCCGGCGCGGCGGGCGCGTCGTCCTCGCGGCCCGGCGGACCGAGCGGCTCGAGGCGCTCGCCGGCGAGCTCCGGGCGTCCGGCGGCGAGGCGATCGCGGCCGCGTGCGACGTCACGCGCGACGGCGACGTGGAGCGCGCCGTCGCGCAGGCGATCGAGGCGTTCGGGCGGCTCGACGTCGCCATCGCGAACGCGGGGTTCGGCGTGATGGGCCGCGTCGAGGACCTCTCGCTCGACGACGTCCGCCGGCAGCTCGAGACGAACGTCTTCGGCGCGCTGCGCACCGTGAAGGCCGCGCTGCCGGAGCTCAAGCGCGCGCGCGGCGGCGTCGCGCTGATGGGCAGCGCGAGCGGCTACGTCGCGTTCCCCACGATGGGCGCGTACACCATGAGCAAGTTCGCGGTGCGCGCCCTCGCCGAGACGCTGCGCGCCGAGCTCCACGCCGACGGCGTCGCGGTCACGCACGTCGCCCCGGGGTTCGTCGAGAGCGAGATCCGCCGGATCGACAACGCGGGCAAGCTCGTCGACGGCGCCCGGGAGCCGGTGCCGCGCTGGCTCATCATGCCGACGCCCACGGCGGCGCGGCAGATCATGGACGCCATCGCCGCGCGCCGCGCCGAGGCGATCGTCACCGGCCACGCCAAGCTCGGGGTGTCGCTCGCGCGGTACGCGCCGGGGCTGCTCAACGCGGCCGTCGCGCGGCTCCCGCGCAAGGGCCGGCGCTCGGGCGGCTGAGCCGGCGGCGGCCTAGGGCGCGGCGGGCGCGAGCTCGCGGCGGACGAGCGCCTCCAGGGCGTCGATGAAGCGCGGCCGCGTGTTCACGGCCGGCGCCCGCTCGAGCCGGACGAGGCCCGCCTCCCGGGCGATGACGTGCGCCTCCACGTCGAGATCGTAGAGGGTCTCGACGTGGTCCGCGACGAAGCCGATCGGCGCGACCAGCGCCTCGCGCGCGCCGCGCGCGGCGAGCGCCTCGAACGTCGACCGGAGATCCGGGCCGAGCCAGGCGTCGCCGGTCATGCCCTGGCTCTGGAACGCGACGAGCACCGGGTTGCCCCGGGGCGCGACCCGGCGCTCGACCTCGGCGGCCATCGCGCGGAACTGGCGCTCGTACGGATCGCCCGCGTCGATGATCCGCTGCGGCAAGCTGTGGGCCGAGAGGATCACCGCCACGCGCGCCCGATGCTCCTCGGGGAAGCGCGCGAGCGCCTCGTCGATCACCTCGACGAAGGCGTCGATCAGCGCGGGCTCGAGCCCCCACGCGGGCACGCACCGGACCTCCACGCCGCCTTGCTTCGCGGCCGCGTCGCGGACCACGGCGTGGTAGACGTCGACGGACTGCGGCGCGAGCGGCAGCGAGACGACTCGGCGCACGCCGCTCGCGTGGAGCGACGCGAGCACCTCGCCGGGGTACGGATGAAAGAGGCGCCCCGCGATCGCGACCGGGAGGCCGAGCCGCGCGGCGAGCGCGTCCGCCTGCGCCTGCGTGATGCGCATGAGCGGCGAGCCGCCGATCCTCTCGAAGCGGCGCCGCACCTCCTCGATCAGCTCCGGCGGGGCGGGCCGCCCGCGGCGGATGTTGGCGAGGAACGCCGGCAGATCGTCGAGCCGCTCGACGGTCCCGTGGCAGCTGAGGAGGACGGCGGTGGTCACGGCGCCACTCTACATCGCCGCCGCGCGGGCAGCGCCGGCGTCGACGGCGCGCGGCGGCGCCGCCGGCGCATCGCAGCGGCTCACTCCGCGTCCCAGGCGACGACGACGCGATCGTGGCCGATGAGGCCGTTCCTCTTGCGGGCGAGGTGCTGCGCGACGACCCTGTCGCCCGCGGCGTAGACCCGCACCTCCGTGAACGCCAGCCCGTCGTCGGTCTCGATGCCGTCCAGGATCTCCGCCGCGTCCAGCTGGCGCGCCCAGCCCGAGACCGGATCCCGGAAGAGGTCCTCCTGGAGCCGCTCCAGGATCGCCTGCCTCCCGGTGGTGACGTTGGGATGGGCCGGAGGATGCCGGCCGCTCACCTCCTCGATCACCGCGTCGTCGGCGTAGATCCGGGAGAGGGCCTCGATGTCCTTGCCCTTCAACGCGCGGGTGATCTCCGCGAGCAACCCGCCGCTCACCCGCTGTGCCGAAGGTCGCGTCCGCTCCGAGCCTTCCATACATGCTTGCATGGGACGCGTCGGCGTGGGCGTCGAGCCCAGGAGGGACGTGTCCGCGATGCCGATGCCGATACCCAGCGCTGAGCTCGCACGCCGCGACCTCCGTCCGGGCGAGATCGCGCAACGGGCGGCGAGTTGCAGCGCCCGGACGGACGTGGTGAATAGAGAGGGTTATGACGCAGCGCCGCACGGTCGTCCTCGCCGATCTCCACCTCGTGCGCCAGACGCCGGGCGACGTGACCGCCGATCTCGCCCGGTTCGTGGCGGCCCACCCGGGGGCCCGCATCGTGGTCGCGGGCGATCTGTTCGATCTCTCGTCCGAGTCGCCCTGGATGCCGCGACCGCGCGCGCTGCGCGAGGCGCTCTTCGCGCACCCGACCGCGCGGGCGGCGCTCGCCGAGCACCTCGACCGGGGCGGCGAGCTCTGGCTCGCGGGGGGCAACCACGACGCCGAGGTCGGGGCGCCCGACTTCCCGCAGGCGCTCGGTGAGGCGCTCGAGCTGACCGGCGAGGCCCGGTCGCGGATCCGGACGACGCCCTGGTTCTTCCGCGAGGGGGCGATCCACATCGAGCACGGGCACCTGTACGACCCGGACAACGCCCCTGCGCACCCGCTCGTGGTCGGCGAGCGCAGCCTCGGCGTCCACTTCGTCGAGGAGTTCATCGCGCCGACCGGCGCGCACCGCTATCTGCAGGCGAACGACCAGACGCCGCTCCGGCTGTTCCTCTCGGCGTTCACCTGGTACGGCCCCCGCGCGCCGTACGTCATCTACCGCTACTTCCACGCGGCGATCGGCGCGATGCTGAAGAGCGGGCCGCTCTACCGCGCGCGGGGCGAAGCGGCGGTGGGGGCCGAGGTCGTCGAGCGGTTCGCGCACGAGCTCGGGGTGCCGCGCGCCATGGCCGACGAGCTCCTCGGGCTCGCGGCCACGCCGACGCTCGAGAGCGCGGCGAGCACCTTCACGCGGCTGTACTTCGATCGCGTGATCGCGACGCTGTCGATGGGCGCGGGGGTCGCGGCGCTCGGCCTGGGCGCGCGGGAGACCGGCGCCGCGGCGCTGAGCCTCGGCGCGCTGCTGATGGGCGTGAGCTGGGCGAGCGGCCACAACCGCTACGTCGGCACGGTCGCGGAGCGGCTGGCCGAGAGCGCCGGCCGCGTGGCGACGACGACCGGCGCGAAGCTGGTGGTCTTCGGTCACACGCACAAGGAAGCGCTCGGCGACGGGTACGCGAACACCGGCAGCTTCTCGTTCCCGCGCACCGCGCCCGGCAGGCCGTACGTGGAGATCGAGGGGCCGCCGGACGCGCCGCGCGCGGTGAGCCGCTTCTGGACTGCGGTGGCGTGAGGCGCTGACGACCTAGTTCCGCCCGCCAGAGGTCCGGCCAGGGATCCGGAGGGAGAGTTCAACGCCAAGGCGCAAAGACGCAAAGACGCAAAAAAGATTTGTAGTTTTGCGCCTTTGCGCCTTTGCGCCTTGGCGTTTATTTCTCCATTGCTCGCGATGCAGATCCCTGGCGGGAGTTCTGACCTGCGAGACTAGCTGCCGCTCGCGTGCGCGGTGAGCGCGCCCTCGACCAGGTCGAGCGCGATCGGGACGTCCTCCTCCGGGATCGGCGTCCCGCCGAGCATCGCGGCGAGCAGGCGCTCCCGCGGCTCGGGGCGCAGCAAGAGCGGGCCGCCGCCGCACGTACGGCACACGAGGCCGCCGCGCGCCGGATCGGCGTGGGCCGACTGCGTCGCGTCGCAAGCGCGCCCGCACCGGACGCACTGCGTGAGCTCGAGACCCCAGCCGAAGGCGGCCAAGAGGCGCAGGCCGGTCTCCGCCAGGAGCGCCTGAGGCGGCGCCACGGACTCCTCGTCGAGCCGATCGAGGAGCTGGTTCAGCTCGCGCCACGCCGCCCGCTCGGCGGTGTGCGCGGGCGCGATCTCGCGCACCCAGCGCAGCGCTCGCCCCGCGACCTCGAGGCGCCCGAGATCCCCCGCGAGCCGCAGCCGCGGGCGCTCGATCGCGGCCTCGGTGAGCTGGGCCAGCTCGGCGCCGGGGCGGACCTCCAGGGTCACACGCAAGAGGTGCATCGGCTCGAGCGCCGGGAAGCGCTTCGCCGAGCGGCGCGCGCCGCGCGCGGTGGCAGAGAAGAGCCCGGCCTGCTCGGTGAAGAGCCCGACCAGGAGATCGGCTTCACCGAAGGGGACACGCCGGACCAGGAGCGCCTCGGTGCGGAGCCGCTCCGTCCGCGGGCGAACGGATCGGGGCATGGCAGGAGATGGCAGGGAACGGCAGGTTGAACCGCGAGCCGCGGCGAGCGCGCGGCGAAAATTTGGCCCTCAGGCCGAGAGCGAGGTACTCGCCCCCGCGACGGTGCCCTCGGACAGCTCCGGAGGCATGTCGTGGCCGCGGGGCCGGAGCACGATGCTGAGCGCCAGCGTGAACAGGATGAGCAGCAGCACGAACGCGATCGCGACCCCGAACCGCCGGCTCTGGGTGCGGCGCGCGGGCGCCGCGATAGGCAGCGGCGTCACCAGCGCGATCCGGCGGCTCGCCGTGTACCGGGCCAGCACCTCCTCCATCGGGAGCGAGACGGCGCGGGCATACGCCTTCAGGAACCCGCGGACGAACACCTCGCCGGGCAGGTCATCGAAGTGATCTGCCTCGATCCGCTCGATGGAGATCACAGGGATGCGCGTGGCGCGGGCGACCTCCTCCACGCTCATGGCTCGGGCCTCACGCGTGCGTCTCAGGTAGCGTCCGATCGACTCCATCCCATTCCACCCATCGTCATTCGGTCGTCACTCTACTCACCCCGAGAACCGTTGCTCAACCCCTTAACGCTCCCCGAGATCCTTCTCGGAGCGAGGAGCGCCGAGGGCCTATTGCAACGTCCGTAACTGTGCAGCGCAGCGCTGCCCCACCGGCGTCGACGCGTCGATCTCGCGGCACCGCTCGAGATCGGCGCGCGCGTCGTCGACAAGCCCCCTCTTCTCGGCGACGCGGGCGCGCGCGTCGAACGCGTCCTGCAGCCGCCGGCACTCCGGCTGGTCGGTCTCGACCGCCCTGGTGAACGCCTCGCGCGCCAGATCGAGCTCGCCCCGCTTCTCGTAGGCGAGGCCGAGCCGGTACTGCCCCACGCAGAAGAGGGGCTGCGCCGCGACGGCGCGGCGTAGCGCGTCGATCGCCGCGTCGTTGTCGCCCTTGAGCAGGTACGCCCAGCCCAGGTTGCCCCACGACTTCTCCGGCGAGGCGTAGAGGATGTCCCCGGCGAGCGGCTTGAGCACCGCGATCGCCTCGTCGTAGCGCCGCTGGTGCACGAGGATGACCCCGAGCGCGTTCTTCGCGTCCCGCATCTCGGGGTTCGCCTCGAGGGCGCGCCGGGCCATCTTCTCGGCGCTGTCGAACCGGCAGTCGCTCGAGTGGGCGTCGCCGGCGCAGAAGCCGAGCAGGATCAGCGCGCCCAGATACGCCGCCTCCGCGTTGTCCTCGTCGAGCGCGAGCGCCTTCTCGACGTGCGCGAGCGCCTCGCGCAGGCGGCCGTGCTGGAACGCATCGCGCGCGAGATCGTACTCGGCGAGCGAGCGCGTCTCGTCCGCCTGCGCCGCGGGCTGCGCGCCGCCGCACGCCGCGAGCGGCGCAACCGACGCAACCGCGAGCAGCGACCGGAGCGACAGGACGACAGCCGCGCCGCGGATGCACCCCGCGCGGGTCGCTGCTGTCATGTGTCGCTGCGATGTCATGTGCGATCTTGATTCCGCTGCTGAGCAACGCCGCAGCGCGGCAGCACGTCAGGGCGAGCGGTGAGCTGCCCTGCGGGGACCCCTGAGTAAACCAGGCCGCTGGTCACGTCAACCCGCGAATCTGCCTTGTAGACGCGGCGCGTCCTCACGATCGCGATTCCGCTTTCAGCAGATGTCAGGTCAGCCTAGGATGCCGGAGCGGGGGATTCCTGGACCTCACTGTTCGCCGCGGATCTCGTCCTTGAGGCCGAGCAGGCCGAACAACCTCCGCAGCGCCTCGATGTCGGGGATCTCGAGGCGCTCGTCGGCGACGCGCAGGTACTGGCCCTCGCGGAGCTGCTGCACCGCGCGCTTCACGGTGTCGACGTCGAGGCCGACGCGGGTCGACAGCTCCATCGGCGAGATCGCGAACGAGGCGCCGTTCGACGAGGCGCCGCTCGCGGCGCGCGACTGCTGCGCGAGCTTGAGGAGCGCGTTCACCACCTTCGACTGCGTGTCGGCGAGCATCATGATCTCGATCTGGTCCTCCGCGTCGCGGAGCCGACCCACGAGCTGCTTGATGATGCGCAGGGCGACGGCCGGGTTGCGCTCGACGAGGTTCTGCAGCGTGCCCTGATCGAGCGCGAGCGCGACGCCGCGGGACAGCGCGATCGCCGTCGACGAGCGCGCCGCCCCGCCGAGGAGCGCGGACTCGCCGAACAGATCGCCGGGCTTGAGGACCATCAGGCTGCGCTCGGCGCCGCGGACCTTCTTGATGAGCCGGATCCTCCCCTCCTCCAGGAGATAGGCCTCGGTCCCGGGCTCGCCCTCGCGGAAGATGACGTCGCCCGCCTCGAAGGGGCGGCCGAACCGGGCGCGGAGCCGCTCGGGATCGGGCACCGACTCGGCCGGCTCCGCGCGGGCGGAGGGCTCGTCGGGCGCCTCGGGCGCCGCGGCGGGGGTGGAGCGAGGGCGCGCAGGCGCCGCAGCCGCAGCGGGCAGCGGCGCGGGCTCCGCGTCGCTGGGGCTCGAGGCGTCGCGCTCCGCGTCGGGT
Organism: Sorangium cellulosum So0157-2; assembly: GCF_000418325.1. Taxonomy (GTDB): domain Bacteria; phylum Myxococcota_A; class Polyangia; order Polyangiales; family Polyangiaceae; genus Sorangium; species Sorangium cellulosum_D. The sequence continues at coordinate 2,930,726 of NC_021658.1, read as the reverse complement.
GCGACGCCGTCCCCTTCAGACGAGCTGGTCATCGGGGCGGAGTGTATCCCAGCTCGGCTGGCTTCGCGTCCGGCGCGCGCACATAGAGCGGCTCGAGGAGCTCCGGGTCGTGCCCGCGGGCCGCGCCGCGCTCGCCGCCCAGCGCGGCGGCCCGGAGCCGGCCCGCCGCGAGGCGCGCGATCCACGCGGCGTCGGGAAAATCCAGCGCCTCGCCGCGGACGGCGAGGGGCCGGAGCGCCTCGATCTCCTCGGCGACAGCGCCGACGACGACGATCCGGCGGCCCGCGGCGAGCGCGGCCACCGCGTCGAACGCCGCGTCGCGCGGCAGGTGCCGCGGCGGCACCTCCGGCGGCGCGGCGGGCCGGTCGAAGGCGGCGAGGAAGACCTCCCCCTTCTTGGCGTCGATCAGCGGGACGAGCAGATCGCCGGGGGCCGCCGCGCCCTCGGCGAACGCGGCCGCGGCCATCGCCTCGAGCGACGTGACGCCGGCGATCGGGGCGTCGAGCGCGAGCGCGATGCCCTTGGCCGCCGCGACCGCCACGCGCACCCCGGTGAACGAGCCGGGCCCGACGTCGCAGCCGAGCGCCTCGACCGCCGCGGGCGGCACGCCCGCCGCGGCGAGCACCTCGTCGATGGCGCCGAAGATGCGCTCCGCGTGGCCGTGGAGGTCGGCGTACGCCGTCGCGGCGAGCAGGCGCGGGCCCGCGCCCAGCGCCGCCGCGCGATCGGCGGCGGCGCCGCCCGGAGGCGCGGCCGCCTCGGCGGAACCGTCCAGGTTCGCTGCATCGAGGAGCGCGACGCTGCCGCGCGGGGTCGAGGTCGAGAGGGCGAGGAGCTTCAAGGCGCGCTCGGGAACGTTGCAGACGCGGTGCTGTCTGGCAGAACCACGGGCCACGGGCAACGGGCTTCAGCGAGGTGCTGGGGGCCGCGGCCCTTCGACCGGGCCCGGGCCCGGAGTGCGAGCGGATGCGCGATCAACGAGCGATGCTGCCGGCGCTCCTCGTCTCGACGCTCGTCCACGTCGGCGCGTGGGGGTCCGCGCGGCTGACCCCGGAGGCGCCCGCGAGCGCTCCCGCCACGCCCGCGGCGGAGCGCGAGCCCATCGATCTCTGGACCGGCACCACCGCGGCGCTGCCGGGCAGCGGCGGCGCCACGCCCCCGGTCGACGCGCGCGCCGGACCGGAGCGCGCCCCGGCGGCGCCCGCTCCGGCGGACGCCGCCCGGCCCGAGGCGCCCGCGGCGCGCCATGACGAGACCGGCGGCGCGCCGGCGCCGCCCGCGACGGCGCCGCGCGCCCAGGCAGCGCCTCGGCCCAGGGCGACGCCTCGGCCCAGGACGACGCCACGGCCCGCGGACGAGCGCCGGGCGCCGGCGGCGGACGAGATCGCCGGCGACGCGGCGCGCCCCGCCGCGGCGCGGACGGGCGCGGGCGAGGGCGGAGAGGGCGACTTCGGGGCGGCCGGCCCGAGCGCGGTGCGCAGCCTCGGGCGCGCGTTCACGAGGGCGATCCCGCCGGCGTGCCAGGCGGATCCGACCTGGGCGACGCTGCCGCTGGGGAGCGCCGGGAAGGCGCGCTTCGTGATCGACATCGACGAGGCCGGGCACATCGCGTCGTGGCGTCCGGAGGGGGAAGAGCCGCCCGCGCGGCACCTCGGCAACCTGGCGAAGCGGACGATCGCGCTGCTCGGCCGAGGGACGTTCGCCGTGGCGCGCGGCGCGGTGACGGCCGGGAAACAGACGCTCGAGGTCAGCGCCGTGATCCGCGCCGGCGCCGAGGACGGCGAGACCGGCGCGCCGGCCGATCTGGCGTGGCGCTTCGAGGGCGGTCGCGGCAAGGCGTCGTTCGCGCAGCCCGGCGGCCGCCTGGTCGACGTCGTCGTCCAGGTGGTGCGCACGGAGGCCGCGCGGGGCGCGCCCCCCGGCTGAGCGCGTCGCGCGACCTCGTCCAGGCCAGGCGCGCGTCGCGCGACCTCGTCCAGGCCAGGCGCGCGTCGCCCGCCTGCGCGCGGGGCGCGCCCTCCAGCGCGGTCCCGGCGCTGCTTGCGGTCTCCCCTCGAAGCCCTACGTCCGGCGCGTGGAACGGCTCCGCGCTGCCGCATGGGCGTGTGTCGGGTTCCTCGGCGCCGCGCCGCTCGCTGCCTGCGACGACCGAGCGGCCGCGCTCTCCCGCGCGGCGGCGCCCCGCGAGGCGGCGGGCGCGCCGTGCTCGATCCCGCGCGAGGAGCTGCCGCCGGCGGCCGGCGGCGCGTGGCCCCTGCCTGCGCTGCCCCTGCCTGCGCTGCCCCTGCCTGCGCTGCCCCTGCCTGCGCTGCCCCTGCCTGCGCTGCCCCTGCCTGCGCTGATAGAGCAGGTGCGGCCCGTGGTGGTGACCGTCGCCACCCTGCGCGCGATCTCGCTGCCGGACGGGCGCGCGGCCCCGACATCCCCCTTCGGCCGCGGCCCGCCGCGGGTGGAGCGGGCGATCGGCTCGGGGTTCGTGATCGCCGCGGAGGGGCTCGTGCTGACGAGCGAGCACGTGGTCGGCGACGCGTTCGGCATCGAGGTGCAGCTCTCGGACGAGCGCGCCTTCGAGGCGACCGTGGTCGGGCGCGATCCCGCGCTCGACGTGGCGCTGCTGAAGCTGCGCGGGGCGGGGTCGCTGCGCGCCGCGTCCCTCGGATCGAGCGCTCCGATCCGGCCAGGGGACGACGTCCTCGTGATCGGCAACCCGTTCGGGCTCGGGCCGACGGTGACCCGCGGCATCATCAGCGCGACGTCGAGGCCGATGGGCGCGGGGAGCCTCGACGGGTACCTCCAGACCGACGCCGCCATCAACCCGGGCAACAGCGGCGGGCCGCTCTTCAATGCGGCGGGACAGGTGATCGGCATCGCGACGGCGATCCACGAGGGCGGCCGCGGCATCAGCTTCGCCCTGCCGATCGACGAGGTGCTGGAGATCCTCCCCGAGCTGCGGGAGACCGGCCGCGTGGACCGCGGGCGCCTCGGGATCAGCTTCCAGGAGGTGACGTCGCAGCTCGCGCGCGCGCTGCGGCTCCCCCGCCGGATGGGCGCGCTGATCACCGAGGTCGAGCCGGAGAGCCCCGGGTCGCGCCTGGGCTTCAGGCCCGGCGACGTGATCACGTCGGTCGAGGGGCGCCGCGTCGATCACGCGCGCGAGCTCGCGCGCGAGCTCCGGCGATCCAAGCCCGGAGACGAGGTGAAGATCACCTACAAGCGCGGCGGCGCGGACCGGCGCGCCACGGTGAAGCTCGAGCGATCGGCCCTGCGCGATCCGCCGCCGGGCCGGCGCGCGCCGGACGGCCGCGCCCCCACGGACGCCGGGGAGCCGCCGTTCGGCGTGCTGGCGAGCGACGCGCTCGAGGGCGCGCTCGTCGAGTCGATCTCGCCGCAGAGCCCGGCGGCCGGCCACCTCGAGGTGGGCGACGTGGTCCTCGACCTGAACGGCGCGCCGGTGCGCGGCGGCGCCGATCTGACGGCGCGCCTGCTCGCGGCCGGGCGCCAGGATCTGCTGCTCCGGGTGCGGCGCAACGGCGCGACCCGGTACCTCGCCGTCCCGGCGCGCTGAGCGGGCGCCGCGCCGGCGCGCTCGGTCCGCGCGCGGGAGGGCAGAGCAGGCGGGCGGGCTACATGCCCGCGATGGAGGCTGCTACGGTACGCCGCATGGGAGCTTCGGCAGGCGCGAGTTGCCCGATTTGCCGCAAGTCGGCGGGGCCCAGGCCCGAGAACCCGGTCTTTCCGTTCTGCTCGCCCCAGTGCAAGCTGGTGGATCTCGGCCGCTGGCTCGACGGCGGCTACCGGGTGCCTGGCCCACCCGTCTCCTCGACGAACGACGACGAGGCCCTGGAGTCGAGGGGACGGACGGATGGGCTCGGCGGCAACCTTCAGGAAGAGGACGAATGATCGCTCGCCGCGCGCTTTGCCTGCTCACCGTTCTCGCGTCAGCCGCCGCGGCGTCCACCGCCGCGGCGCAGCAGGGCCAGCCGGCCCTGGGGGCGTCGCCGGGCGGCGGCGCGGCCGCGCCCGCGCAGACGAACCCGTACGATCCCTCGATGCAGGCCGGCGGCCTTGCGCCGCCACCTCCGATGACGACGCCCGAGCCGGAGCCCGTGTCGCCCGACGACACGGAGAGGCGCCTCGACGACGCGAAGAAGGAGGACTCGGGCCGCGGGCTCGAGCTCATCTGGCTGAACGTCGAGGGGGGCTACGAGAACGTCGGCCTCCAGACGTTCAACATCGACGAGGAGGAGTTCACGGCCGGGTTCATCTCCAGCTCGGCGAACGGGGGCGTCCTCGGCGCCGGGGCGGGCGTCCGGCTCCTCTACTTCACGCTGGGCGCGCGCGGGCGGGTCGGGTTCTTCGACGACTGGCAGCTCTTCAGCCTCGGCGGCGAGGTCGGCCTGCACCTCCCGCTCGGCCGGCTCGACCCGCACGTCGATCTGGGCTTCGGCTACGCCGGGCTCGGGAGCTTCAAGAGCGCGGTGAGCGGCGCGGCCGACGCCATCGCGATCCGCGGCTTCTACGGGAGGATCTCCGGCGGGCTCGACCTCTATCTCTCGCCGGTCTTCTCGATCGGCGCGAACGCGAGCTGGGAGCTCCTGGCGCTGACCAGGCCCGGCCTCTCCACGGCGCAGATCGACCGGATCAAGGGCGAGGCCGCCGCCGCGCCGCAGCAGGCCAAGGCCGATCTGCTCGCGGCCGAGGGCTCCAGCGTGGGCTCGGCGCTCGCCTTGACCGCGGTCGCCGGGCTCCACTTCTAGCCGCCGCGCCGCCGGCCCCACCGCCCTGCCGCTCGCGCCATGAACGCCGCCTCCGTGCTCCTCTGGCTCGCCACCGTCGCCGCGCCGCTCGGGGGGCTCGCCGCGCTCCTCCTCGGGTCGCAGCGCCTCTACGGCAGGCGCCGGTTCGTGGTGGGGACCGCGGTGCTCGGCGCGCTCGCGTTCGTGCCGGCGCTGCTGCTCGAGAGCTTCCTCCAGCGCTGGCAAGGCCTCGACAAGAACGCCGGCGCGCTCGACGCGGTGACGCTCGTCTACCTGTTCGCCGTCGCGGCGCCGCTGGAGCAGGGGCTCAAGGTCGCGGCGGTCGCGCCGATCGCCCGGCTGCGCACCGTGGACGAGCCGTTCGACGGGCTCGTCTACGCGGCCGCCGCGGCGCTCGGGTTCGTGTCGGCCCACAACGCCGTGTACCTGTGGGGCCGGCCGCTTTCGTCGATCGACATCGCGCGGGCGCTGCTCGCCGTGCCGGCGCACCTCTCCTTCGCCTCGCTCTGGGGCTACGCGCTGGGCCGCGAGCGCAAGCGGCCGCTGGGCGGGCGCCGCTTCAACGCCGCGTGGCTCGTGGCGATGCTGCTCAACGGCGCCTACGACTACATCGTCTTCGCGTGCCGCCCGGTCGCGCTCTTCCTCGCGGCCCCGGTGCTCCTCGGCCTCGGCGTCGTGGTCTTCCTGGCCGCGCGCGATCTGCTCCGCCGGAGCGCGTCGCCCCACAGCTCGCAGCGCAGGGAGCGCCGCTTCCTGCCCCACATCGCGCCGCCGTCGCTCGGTACGGTGCGCGAGGCGCTGAGGCGCACGGAGCGGCCGGTGATGCTCACCTGGATCGCCTTCGGCGCGCTCGTGACGGTCGGGGTGATGACGACCACGCTCGCCCTCGCGGTCGCGCTCGGCCACCGCTTCGGCGTCGACTTCGCGGCGGTGGATCGCGGCGACGCCTCGACCGCCGCGGCAGCGCCGCTCCTGCTCCTGGTCGCCGGGGCGATCGCGGCGTTCCCGTTCGCCGGCTACCTGGTCGCCCGGGCCTCGTCGACCGGCAGCCTCCTCGAGCCGGCCGCCTCCGCGGCGCTCGCCATCGTCGGCACGCTGGTGCTGCTCGGCCTCGCGGCGCCCGTCGCCGTCGTGTTCGCGACCGCGCTCGCCCCGATCGCCTTCAGCCTCGCGTGCGCGGGCGCCTGGATCGGCACGACGCGCTGAGCGCGCGGCGCGCCCTCGCGACGGGCGCTACGCGCGCCCTCGCGACGGGCGCTACGCGGTCGCCGCCTTCGCCGCCGGCTGGTGCTTCGCCACCTCGTCCTGGAACCTGCGGAGCAGCTCCTGCGCCGCGGGCGACAGGTTCCGCGGCACCTCGACCTGGACGATCACCTGGAGCGAGCCGCGGCCGCGGCCGTCGATCCGCGGCGCGCCCTTGCCCTTGACCGAGATCACCTCGCCGGGCTGGACGCCCGCCGGGACCTCGACGTCGACCGCCGTGTCGTCCGGCAGGTCGATCTTGACCGTGCTGCCGAGCGCCGCGTCGACGAAGGAGATGGGCACGCGCGTGATGAGGTCGAGGCCGTCGCGCTCGAAGCGCTCGTCCGCGGCGAGGTCGACGTCGACGTAGAGATCGCCCGGCGGCGCGCCCTGGGCGCCCGGCATGCCCTGGCCCGGCACCCGCAGCCGCTGGCCGCCGTCGATGCCGGCCGGGAAGTTGACCACGACCTTCCGCGTCTTCTCGACCGCCCCGAACCCCTTGCAGACGGCGCACGGCGTCTTGATGACCGACCCCTCGCCCGAGCACTCGGGGCAGGTCTGGGTGAACATCACGAAGCCGCGCGAGGTCGAGACCTGACCGGCGCCGCCGCACGTGCCGCACGGCTTGCGCTTGGTCCCCGGCTTCGCGCCCGAGCCGGAGCACTCGTCGCACGCGACCGGCGTCCGCAGGACGACCTCCCGCTTGCAGCCGAGCAGGGCGTCGCGCAGCGAGAGCCGCTGCTGAACCCGGATGTCCTGGCCGCGCGCCGGCCCGCGCCGCCGCCGCTGCCCGCCGCCGAAGCCGCCGAAGAACTCGGAGAAGATGTCCTGGAAGTGCGAGAAGATGTCGCTGTCGGCCGCGCCGCCCATCCCCTCGAGGCCGGCGTGGCCGAACTGGTCGTACCGCCTGCGCTTCTCCTCGTCGGAGAGGACCTGGTACGCCTCGGTGGCCTCTTTGAAGCGAGCCTCCGCCGACGCGTCGCCGGGGTTCCGGTCCGGGTGGTACTTCAACGCAGCCTGACGATAGGCCTTGCGAATGTCGTCAGGCGTCGCGTCTCGCGCGAGGCCAAGAACTTCGTAGAAGTCGCGCTTTTCACTCATGAATGGTGGACCGCCGCGTCGATCCTGCCCGACAGGGGGCATAGGCGCCGGCAGACCATAAGTCGTCGCCCGCGCCTGTCAACGCGTAATACAGCGTGAACGCCCAAGGTGACCCGGGCGTCGCGCGATCTTCCGTGCGGGCCGCGGGGCTGCTACTGGCCGCGCGGGCCGCGGGGCTGCTACTGGCCGCGGCGCTGGAACGCGGGCGTGTCCCAGTCGGAGTCGAGCGGCGGGACGAAGCTCGCGCGGTCGCGCGGGCCGCCGCCCGCCGACTGCACCTGCGGCGCCGGACGGCGGGTGGCCGGGTACGCGACCTCCTCGTGACGGTGCGGCTGGCGCTGCGTCATGGGAGGAACGCTCGGGGCAGAGCGGGCCGACATCGGCCCGGTCGCGGCGGAGAGCGACGCGCCGATGGAGTGCGCGGTCGCGCGGGGCTGCGCGGCGCTCGCGAGCTGCTGGGGGACCTCGGCGACGAGGTGATCGAAGCCGGTGGCGATGACCGTGACCTTGATCATCTCGCCCATGTTCTCGTCGATCGTCGCGCCGAAGATGATGTTCGCGTCCTCGTGCGCCTGCTCCTGCACGAGCGTCGCGGCCTCCTCGATCTCGCGCATCCGCATGTCGGGGCCGCCGACGATGTTGATGAGCACGCCCGTCGCGCCCTCGACGGAGATGTCGTCGAGCAGCGGCGAGCTGACGGCCATCTCGGCGGCGAGGCGAGCGCGGCCCTGCCCCTTCGCGCAGCCGGTGCCCATGAGCGCGCGGCCCATGTTCGACATCACCGTCTTCACGTCCGCGAAGTCGACGTTCACGATCCCGTTCTGCGTGATGAGATCGCTGATGCCCTTGATCGCCTGGTAGAGGACCTCGTCCGCCTTGCGGAACGCCTCGACGAACGAGAGGTCCTCGTCGCCGAGCGTGAGGAGCTTCTGGTTCGGGATCGTGATCAGCGTGTCGACGTGCTCGGCGAGCATCGCGAGGCCGAGCTCGGCGCGGCGCGAGCGCTGCTTGCCCTCGAAGAAGAACGGCTTCGTCACGACGCCGACCGTGAGGCACCCCTCCTCGCGCGCGAGCTGCGCGATGACCGGCGCGGCGCCGGTGCCGGTGCCGCCGCCCATCCCCGCGGTGACGAACACCATGTCCGCGCCCTGGATGCACTCCTTCACCCGGGTCACGTCCTCGAGCGCCGCCTTGCGGCCCTTCTCGGGATCGGCGCCCGCGCCGAGACCGCGCGTGACGCTCGCCCCGATGTGGAGCTTGGTCGGCGCGAGGCTCGCTCCGAGCGCCTGGGCGTCGGTGTTGACGACGATGAACTCCACGCCCTCGAGGCCGAAGTTGATCATCGTGTTGACTGCATTGCCGCCAGAACCGCCACAACCGATGACCTTGATCCGGGCGTCGTACCCGGTGTGCTCGTCGGCAAACTCGATGGAGAAACTCATGAACTCCTCCCGGGGATGTACAGCTAGCCGCTCGGCCCGGCGCCGACCCTCGCGGAGGTCGAGCGGCACGGAACCCTAAGTACGCGAGGACGTCCTCGCTCCGGACGGCGTTCAGAGGGGCGCCTCTTCCCCTTCGAACACCGCTTTTCAGACCCTCTTGACTTTGCGTTCAAGAGGGCTCGCCAGCGCGTTCTCCGGCCCTCTCAAACCCAATTCTCTAACAACTTTCTCTTGCTACGTCATGCCTAGAATGCTGCTCGCAGCCAGTTCCAGAACCTCCCGCTCGACCTCTTTTCAATCGTCATTTCTTCGATGATTTCCCGGCGCGGCTCGCGCTCTCGGAGCTTCTCGCGGCGGCCCTCCGCGCGGCCGGCGTGAGCGGCCTCGTGCGTCACCGGCGTGAGCGCGCGCGCCTGCGCGAGAGCGTTGGCGCCGTACTGAACGAGGCCCACCCCGGTCGCGTACTGCGGGCCTGCCACGAGCTGCGTGATGCCTCGCACGCCGACCGGCACGCCGAGGCGCACCGGCATACCGAGGATCTCCTCGGCGAACTCGGTCATCCCCTCCATCAGGACGCCCCCGCCGGTGACCACCGCGCCCGCCGAGAGCTGCTCCAGCATGCCGGTGTCCTCGATCCGCTTGCGGATGACCGCGAAGATCTCCTCGACGCGCGGCTCGATGATGTCCGACAGGACGCGGCGCGCCGCCTTGCGCGGCAGGTGCCCGCCCACGCCGGGGACCTCGATCTCCTCCTCGTCGCCGACCATGCGGCCGAGGGCGCAGCCGGCGTTGCGCTTCAGGCGCTCGGCCTCGCCCATCGGCGTGCGCAGCCCGGCCGCGATGTCCGCGGTCACGTTGTTTCCGCCCGCCGGGATCACGCTGGCGTGCGCGATGCCGCCGTCCACGTAGAGGAGCAGGTCGGTCGTGCCGCCGCCGATGTCGATGATGGCGACGCCGATCTCCTTCTCGTCCTCGGAGAGCACCGCCTCGGCGCTGGCGAGCGGCTCCAGCACGACGTCGGCCACGGTGAGGCCGCAGCGCTCGGCGCAGCGGACGACGTTCTGGACGCACGAGGTCGCGGCGGTGATGAGGTTCACCTTCACCCCGAGCCGGACGCCGCTCATGCCGACCGGGTCGCGGATGCCGTCCTGGTTGTCGACCATGAACTCGCGCGGCAGGACGTGCAGGATCTGACGATCGGCGTCGACCGGGATGGCCCGCGCGCCCTCGAGGACGCGCTCGACGTCGAGCCGGGTGACCTCGCCGCCCGAGACCGCGGCGACGCCGTCGGACTGCTGGCAGCGGATGTGGCTGCCCGCGACGCCGGCATAGACGGTGCGGATCTCGACGCCCGCCATCGTCTGCGCGGCCTCGATCGCCTCGGCGATCGAGCGCACCGTCCAGTCGATGTTGCTCACCACGCCCTTCCTCAGGCCGCGGCACGGGACGTTGCCCACCCCGAGGATGGTGATCCCATCAGCGTCGATCTCGCCAACGACCGCCGAGACCTTGGTCGTCCCGATGTCGAGGCCGACGACGATCTCAGTAGTCTCCATCCGGCTCTTCATTGCGTGCACCACCTCATGCGGGGACGAGCCCCATGCGCGTGTCAGGCGGGCACGACGCTGCCATGAGCCGAGAGGACCGGCCAAGTTTTGCTCGGCGATCGCCGGCGCGGAGAGCGGGCGCGACGGCGGTCATCTCATCCTCACCACGACGCGCTCGGGGTGCGCGTCGTTGTCCAGGAAGATCACCGACGCGCTCGCCTTCCGCTGGGCGAGCTCGGTGAGCACCCGCGCCGCCTGGCCGACCTTGTCGCGGTAGGGCGGCTGCCCGAGGTGGAGCGCGATCCCCTCCTTGCCGATGGTGATCACGACCGACCCGTCCCGCTCGACGTGGAGCTCCTGGATCGGATAGCGGCGGGCGACGCCGGCGCGCTCCATGTCCTCGACGACGTCGAGCAGGCGCCGGACCGCGATGACGACGCCGGCGCGATCGCGCGCCACCTGCTCGCCGGTGATCCCCGTGACGATCGGGAGATCGAACGGGTCGTCCTCGGCGAGCTCCTTGAAGAGCTCGCCGTCGCGCGTCGCGAGGTAGAGATCGCCGCCGATCGCGACGAGGGCCTGCGCCTCTCGCTCGACGACGCTGACGTGGACCGTCGAGGGGAGCTTTCGGGTGACCGTCGCCTTCTCGATCCAGGGATCGGTGGAGATGGAGGCGCTGGCGAGCTCGAGGTCGAGCGTGAAGATGTTCTTGCCGACCTCGATGCCGCCGGAGCTCGCGACCTGCTCGGCGGAGCGGCGCACCGCGCCGTCGACGAGCACCGTGCGCACGGCGAAGCGAGGGCTCGACACGATGTAGCGGCGCGCGCCCCACGCGACCGCGGTCGAGGCGATGAGCACGACGGCGGCGCCCGCGAGCAGCTGGAGCGCGCGGAGGTGGCGCGAGATCGGCCGCGCCGGGCGCGCCCCCGCGGGGGAGCCGTTCGAAGGCGGCGGGCGCGGCGGGCGCACGGAGACGCTCGTCGCGGGAGGGGCCGGCGACTCGTGCGACGACGGGGTCGCCGGCCGCACGCGCTCGTTCTTCGGCGCCGGCGCGGCGGCCACGGGCTCCGGCTTCGAGCCGCGCGCGGGCGCCGCCCGGCCAGGCGGCGCGGGGGGCGCCGTCGACGCGCGACGGCGGTTCGGCGGCGGGGCGCTCGGGCGCTCGGTCATGGGCTGCCCTCCTGCGGCGCCTTCGCCTCGAGGCGCGCCTTGAGCTCCCGCACGCAGGCGTTCACGTCGCCGGCGCCGAGCGCGATGACCACGTCGCCCGGCCGGACGATCTGCTCGAGCGCCTCCGCGAGGTCGGCCTTGTCCGCGACGTAGCGCGCGTCATGGTGGCCGTGCTCCCGGATCGACTGGACGAGGCGCTCGGCGGTGACGCCGGGGATCGGCGCCTCGCCCGCGGGGTAGATGTCCGTGACGAGCAGCACGTCGGCCTGGTTGAAGGCGCGCGTGAACTCGTCGAAGAGGTCGCGCGTGCGGGTGTGCCGGTGCGGCTGGAAGGCCACGACGACGCGGTGGTCCTCGCCGGGGAACGCGCGCCGTGCCGCGTCGACGGTGGCGCGGATCTCGGCCGGGTGGTGGCCGTAGTCGTCGATCAGCGTGACGCCGCCGATCGAGCCGACGACGGTGAAGCGGCGCGCGACGCCGCCGAACGTGGCGAGCGCCTGCTTGGTGACGTCGAGCGGCACCTCGAGCTCGTCCGCGACCGCGATCGTGGCGAGGCAGTTCAGGACGTTGTGCGCGCCGGGCATCTTCACCGTGAACCCGCCGAGCGGCTCGCCCCGGCGGTACGCGTTGAAGCTCGTCTCCAGGCCGCGGAACTGGATGCCGCGCGCCGAGTAGTCCGACTGCGGCGAGACGCCGTACGTGACGTGGCGGCGCGGGATGCGCGGGAGCAGATCCTGGACGTGCGGGTGGTCGAGGCAGAGCACGGCCAGCCCGTAGAACGGCACGCGCGCGGCGAACTCGACGAAGGCGTCCTTGATGCGCTCGTGCGTGCCGTAGTGATCGAGGTGCTCGGGGTCGATGTTGGTGACGACCGCGATCGTCGGGGTGAGCCGCAGGAACGAGCCGTCGCTCTCGTCGGCCTCGGCGACGAGCAGGTCGCCGGCGCCGAGCCGCGCGTTCGTGCCGAGCGCCGCCATCTTGCCGCCGACGACGACGGTGGGATCGAGGCCGGCGGCGCGCAGGACCGTGGCCACGAGGGAGGTCGTGGTGGTCTTGCCGTGCGAGCCCGCGATCGCGACGCCGTACTTCACGCGCATCAGCTCGGCGAGCATCTCCGCGCGGCCGATCGCCGGGATCCCGAGCGCGCGCGCCTCGGTGAGCTCGGGGTTGTCGGGCCGGATGGCGCTCGAGTACACGACGACGTCGACGCCGCGGACGTTCTCGGCGCGGTGGCCGATGTCGATCCGGACGCCGAGCGACGTGAGCCGCCGCGTGGTCGAGCTCTCCTTGAGGTCCGAGCCGGAGACCTCGAACTCGAGCGAGCGCAGGATCTCGGCGAGGCCGCTCATCCCGACGCCCCCGATGCCGACGAAGTGAACGTGGCGAACCCGACCGCGGAACATCAGCCTGCCTCCTCCGGACCGAGGGCGGCACCGAGCGGCGCGGCCTCTTCCATCACGGCGCTGCGCTGCGCCTCGCCGCCGCGCGCCGCGCGGCCGAAGACGGCCGGGAGGCGCAGCGCGCGGTGGCGCGGAGCTCGCGCGAGCTCGAGCAGATCGGCGGCGACGCGCGCCGCGGCGTCCGGCGTGGCGAAGGCCGCCGCGGCGTCCGCCATGCGGGCGCGGAGCGCGGGCGCGGCCGCGAGCCGGGCGATCTCGCCGGCGAGGCGCGCCTCGGTGGCGTCGGCCTGGGCGATCGCCACCGCGGCGGAGGCCCGCTCGAGGGACCGCGCGTTCTTCAGCTGGTGATCGTCGGCCGCGAACGGGTACGGGATCAGGATGGACGGGCGCCCGACGGCGCAGAGCTCGGCCAGCGTCGAGGCGCCCGCGCGGGCGATCACGACGTCGGCGGCGGCGAGCGCCTCGGCCACGTCGTCGATGAACGGGACGACGCGCGCGCGCTCCGCGAGGCCGAGCTCGGCGTAGAGCGACCGGACCGCGGCCTCGCGGTCCCTGCCCGTCTGGTGCACGACCTCGAGATCGACGCCGCGCTCGCGGCCCTGCGCGATCGCGCGGGGGACGACGTCGTTCAGGGCGAGCGCGCCCTGGCTGCCGCCGAGCACGAGCAGGCGGAGCTTGCCCTCGCGCGGCGCGTACGGCGCGCGCGCGAAGGCGCGCCGGAGCGGGACGCCGAAGAGGCGCACGGTGCTCGGGCGCAGCGCGCGCGCCGCCTCCGGGAAGGCGACGTACGCGCGGTCGACGATGGGCGAGAGGAGCCGGTTCGAGAGCCCGAGGACGCTGTTCGGCTCCAGGATCGCGACGGGCACGCCGAGCGAGCGCGCCGCGAGGGAGACCGGGCCGCCGGCGTACCCGCCGAGCGAGAGGACGACGCGGGCGTCGAGCCGCTCGACGAGCCGCCTCGCCTCCGGGAGGACGCGGCCCGCGCGGGCGGCGCCGCGCACGAAGCCGGAGAGCCCGCCCCCGCGGAGCGGCAGGACGTGGAGCAGCTCGAGGGTGTCGCCGCGCTCGCGCATGACGCGCACCTCGATGCCGCGCGCGGTGCCGACGTAGACGACGCGCGCGTCGCGCGCCGCGGCGCGGACCGCGTCGCCGACGGCGACCATCGGGAAGACGTGGCCGCCGGTGCCGCCTCCGGCGATCAGGACGGTCACCATGCGCCGCCCCCCTCCGCCGACGTGGCGATCACGGCGGACGCGCTCGGCGCGTTCGGGACGGGCGAAGCGCCCGCCGCGCCGCCCTGCGCGGCGGCCACCGGGCTCCGCGCGCGGCTGATGCTGAGCAGGATGCCCGCGGCCGCGGCGTTCACGAGCAGCGACGAGCCGCCGTAGCTGAGGAACGGCAGCGTGAGCCCCTTCGTCGGGAGGATCGCCATCGCGACGGCGAGGTTCGTCATCGCCTGCACGCCGAAGAGCGTCGCGATGCCGAACGCCATGAAGCTGCCGTAGTCGTCGTCGGCCTCGAGGGCGATCTTCACGCCCCGCGAGACGATGACGAGGTACGCCGCGCAGAGGCCGACGATGCCGACGAAGCCGAGCTCCTCGCCGACGATCGCGGACACGAAATCGGTGTGCGCCTCCGGCAGGTAGAGCACCTGCAGCCCCCGCCCGAGCCCGAGGCCGAAGACCCCGCCGGAGCCGAAGCTCATGACCGACTGGAACGGCTGGTACGCCAGGTCGGCGCGGTTGTTGTCCATGTCGATCCACGCGAGGTAGCGCGCGTAGCGGTAGCCGCTGAAGCGCACGAGCGCGGCGGCGGCGAGCGCCATCAGCATGGAGAACGCGGCGATGTACGGGACGCGCGCGCCCGCGACGAACAGCAGCGTGAAGGTCAGGAAGAGCAGCACGACCGCGCTGCCGAAGTCGGGCTGCTTGAGGCAGAGGAGCATCAGGAGCCCGACCACGATGAGGTGCGGGAGGAAGCCGACGGAGAACGACTTGATGCGGTCGGCCTTCTTGGAGAGCGAGTAGGCGAGCCAGAGGACGATCCCGAGCTTCGCCACCTCGGCCGGCTGCACGTTGACCGGGCCGAGCGCGAGCCACCGGTACGCGTTGCCCGCCTTGTGGCCGAGCCCCGCCACGCAGGCGACGAGCATCGCGATCACGGCGACGAGCACCGGGTACGTGAGGACCTTGATCCGGCGGTAATCGATGCGGCTCGTGATCCACATCGTCGCGATCGCGAGGACCGCGTAGACGGCCTGACGCTTGAGGAAGAACTGCGCGTCCTTGTAGCGCACCGTGGCCTCGACGGCGCTCGCGCTGTAGACCATCACCACGCCGAACCCGATGAGCGCGGTGACGACGGCCGCGAGCAGGGCGTCGACGGGCCCCGAGGGGCTCGACCCCTTCCAGAAGGCCTCGGCGGCCGCGAGGGCCGCGCCGGGCGCCGGCTTGTCCTGCTCCGAGGGGCCGATGTGCCGGTTCTTGGGCGCGCCTTCGCCCGCGCCGAGCTTGCCGCTCCACATCACGACGCCACCTCCCCGGCGGCTCGCTCCAGCGCGCGGACCGCGCGGACGAAGGCGTCGCCGCGGTCCTTGTAGTCGCGGAACATGTCGAAGCTGGAGCACGCGGGGCTGAGCAGCACCGCGTCGCCCGGCCGGGCGAGCGAGCGCGCGGCGCGGACCGCCTCGTCCATCGAGCCGGCCCGCGCGATCGGCAGGGCGCCCTCCGCCGCGGCCGCGATGCGGTCGGCGGCCTCGCCGAGGACGACGAGGGCGCGCCCCCGCTCGCGCAGCGCGGCCACGAGCGGCGCGTAGTCGCCGAGCTTGTCGCGCCCGCCCGCGATCAGCACCGCCTTCGCCTCGCGCAGGCCGGAGAGCGCGGCGACCGAGGCCCCGACGTTGGTCCCCTTCGAGTCGTCGTAGTAGCGGACCCCCTCGACGTCGGCGACGAGCACGGTCCGGTGCGGGAGCCCCTCGAAGCGCGCGAGCGCGTCGGCGATCGCCGCCGGAGGGGCGCCGAGCGCGGCGGCCAGCGCGACGGAGGCGCAGGCGTTCGCGAGGTTGTGCGCGCCCGTGAGGCGGACGCGCTCCAGCGGGTAGCTCGCGCCGGCGACGCGATCGACGATCGCGCCGCCCGAGGCGCTCACGTCGGCGCGGACGTCACGCGCGCTGAACGTCACCGCGCGGGCGCGCCCGCGCGCCGCCTGGCGGGCGACGAGCTCGTCGCCGAAGGGCACGACCGCGACGTCCTCCGGCGTCATCCGCTCGAACGGGTTGCCCTTCGCGTCCGCGTACGCCGCGAAGCTCGGGTAGCGATCGAGGTGATCGTCCGTGATGTTCAGCAAGGCGTGCGCGCGGGCGTGCAGGGTCGGGACGCGCTCCGCCTGGAAGCTCGAGATCTCGAGGACGAGGGCGTCCCACGCCTCCCCGACGGCCTCGGCGAGCGGGGTCCCGAAGTTGCCGCCGACGAAGGTGCGGAGGCCGGCGCTCTCGAGCATCGCGCCCGTGAGCGCCGTCGTCGTGCTCTTGCCGTTGGTCCCGCCGACGAGCACGATCGGCGCCGACACGAAGCGCGACGCGAGCTCGAGCTCGCCGATGACCTCGCGCCCGGAGCGCTCGACGGCGTCGAGCGCGGGGAACGACGGCACGCCCGGCGAGACGACCACGAGATCGGCGCCGTCGAACAGCGCCGGATCGTGCCCGCCCGGCGCGAGGACGGCGCCCTCCGCCTCGAGGGACGCGGCGGCGGCGGAGAGCCGCTCGCGCGGCGCGCCGTCGTTCGCGATCACGCGCGCGCCGCGCGCAACGAGGAGGCGCGCGGCCGCGACGCCGCTCCGCCCGAGCCCGACGACGATCACTGTTCGCCCGCGGACGTCCATCATGCCCTCACCGCAGCTTCATCGACGCCAGGGAGACCAGCGCCAGGAGGATGGAGATGATCCAGAAGCGCACGATGATCTTGGGCTCCGCCCACCCCTTCTTCTCGTAGTGGTGGTGGATCGGCGCCATCAAGAAGACGCGCTTGCCGGTGAGCTTGAACGAGAGGACCTGCGTGATGACGCTGACCGTCTCGATGAAGAAGATCCCCCCGAGGATGATCGAGAGGAGCTCGTTCTTGGTGAAGACGGCGAGCATCCCGAGCCCGCCCCCGAGGGCGAGCGACCCGACGTCTCCCATGAAGACCTGCGCGGGGTACGTGTTGTACCAGAGGAAGCCGATCCCCGCGCCGATGACCGAGCCGCAGTACACCGACAGCTCGCCGGCCGACGCGATCGCCGGGATGTCGAGGTAGGCCGCGAGCGAGAAGTTCGCGATGGAGGCGCCGACGATGTACGCGAGGATGAGGTACGTCCCCGCGTTGATGATCACCGGGCCGATCGCGAGCCCGTCGAGGCCGTCGGTGAGGTTCACGGCGTTCGACGTCGCCACCACGACGAAGACGGCGAACGGGACGTAGGCGTAGAGCGGCAGCTCGATGTGGTACTTCGAGAACGCGAGGAACGGGATCGCGAGCCGCGTCCTGATCTCCGCCCAGTCCGGCGGGAGCTTGGACGCGAGCAGGAACGTGTAGGCCACGGCCGCGCCGCCGATGAGCACCTGGCCGATGAGCTTGTAGCGGCCCGGCAGGCCGCCGCTGTTCCGCCGCTTGATCTTGAGGAAGTCGTCCAGGTAGCCGATGACGCCGTAGCCCGCGGTCACCGCCGTCGTCGCGAGGACGAACGGGTTCCGGAGGTCGGCCCACAGCACGGTGGGGAGCAGCAGCGACAGCAGGATGAGCGCGCCGCCCATCGTCGGCGTGCCCGCCTTGATCTTGTGCGTCTCCGGCCCCTCGGCGCGGACCACCTGCCCGATCTGCTTGCGCCGCAGCTCGCGGATGAACCACGGCGCGAGCAGGAACGTCAGCACCATGGCGGTGATCGTCGCCATGATCGTGCGGAACGGGATGTAGCGCAGGACGTTGAGCCAGCTCAGCCAGCTGTAGTGGAACTTGAGCGGGTAGAAGAGCTCGTAGATCATCCCGCACCTCCGCGCGGCTGCCGCTCGGCCACTGCGCGAGCGCGGCGGGCGGCGAGCGCGCGGCGCGCCTCGTCGCGGTCGTCGAACGGCAGCGTGACGCCGCCGATGATCTGGTACGGCTCGTGGCCCTTGCCCGCGATGAGGACCAGGTCCCCGGGCTCGGCGTCTCGCACCGCGCGCTCGATGGCGCGCGCGCGATCGAGCTCCACGACGACGCGCGCGCGGCCGGCGGCGAGGCCCGGCAGGATGGCGTCGGCGATCGCGCGCGGATCCTCGCTCCGCGGGTTGTCGTTGGTCACGATGGCGACGTCGGCGCCGAGGCCGACCGCCTCGCCCATCCGCGGCCGCTTGAGCGGATCGCGATCGCCGCCGCACCCGAACACGCAGTGGACGCGCCCGCCGCCGAGGGCGCGGACGCTCGCGAGCACGCGGGCGAGCGCGTCCGGCGTGTGGGCGTAGTCGACGAGCACGATCACGTCGTCGACGCCCGGCGTATCGCAGCGCTCCAGGCGGCCGGCGACCTGGATCGGCGACGAGAGCGCCGCCGCGGCGTCGCCGACGTCGAACCCGAGCAGGTACGCCACGGCGAGGGCGGCCAGCAGGTTCGACGCGTTGTGCGCGCCGAGCAGGTGGGACCGGATGGTGACCTCGCCGGCGGGCGTGCGGGCGCGGAGGAAGATGCCGCGCGCCCCGTGCACGAGCTCGACGGGCGCGATCTCGGCCGCGTCCGGGCCGGCGCCCACCTCGGTCGAGTAGCGCGCGAGCGTCGACGCGACCGGGCGCGAGAGCCCGCCCGGGGCGATCCGCTGGACGAGCTCTCGCCCGAAGGGATCGTCGACGTTGATCGCCGCGGCGCCGGGGCCGAGATCCACGAACAGGCGCGCCTTCGCCTCCGCGTACGCCTCCATCGTGCCGTGGTAATCGAGGTGATCCTGGGTGAGGTTCGTGAAGACGGCGGTCCGGAAGCGGACCGCGTCGACGCGCTTCGCGGCGAGCGCGATCGACGAGACCTCCATCACGAGGTGCGTCGCGCCGCGGCCGACCATCGCCGCGGCGACGCGCGCGAGCTCGTCCGCCTCGGGGCTCGTGTGCGAGGCGTGGACGTCGAGATCGCCGAAGCGGTAGCCGAGCGTCCCCACGATCCCGGCCCGGCCGCCGCACCGATCGATGCAGGCCTGCACGAGGTGGGCCGTCGTCGTCTTGCCGTTCGTGCCGGTGATGCCGACGACGTCGAGCGTGAAGGTCGGGTGCCGGTAGACCGCCGCGGCGGCCAGGGCGAGCGCGAGCGGCACGTCGGGCACCTCGACGCGGGCGGCCCCGAGCGTGTCGGCGGCGCTCCCGCGCCCGAGGATGACCGCCCGCGCGCCGCGCGCGACGGCCTCGGGGATGAAGCGCTCGCCGTGCGCCCGCGCGCCCGCGCGCGCGACGAAGATGTCCCCCGGCTCCACCTTGCGCGAGTCGAGGTGCACGCCGGTCACGAGCAGCTCCGCGGCGCCCGCGGGGGACAGCGCGGCGCCCGGGATCTCGCGCAGCACGTCGCCGAGGCGGAGCGCGAGCTCGACCTCGGCCACGCCGGTTTCGTTGTGGTCGCGCGCCGTCATGTGGGGGGCTCGAAGATCAGCTTCAGCGGCGATCCCTTGGGCAGCACGGTCCCGGCCGGGGGCTCCTGGCGCGTGAGCTTCCCCGTGCCCTCGACGCTCGGATCGAGCCCGAGCGCCGCGGCGCTCCTCACCGCCTCGCGCTGCGGCAGGCCCGTGAGATCGGGCACGCGCAGCTCCCCCGTCTTGAGCGGCGCGGACGGCGTGACCACACCCGTCGCGATCGGCGCCGCCGCGGCGCGCGCCTCGTTCAGGACCTGGTAGGTGTTCGCCGCGATGTCCTCGCCCGACTGCTCGGCGACCTCCGACAGCTTCATCGGCACGCTCCCGCGCGGGGTAACGCCGAGGTAGCGCAGCGCCATCTCGCCGATGCGCCGGAAGACGGGCGCCGCGACCGAGCCGCCGCCGTACGTGCCGCCGAGCGGCTCATCGAGCACCACGGCGATGGCGAGCCGCGGCCGCTCGGCCGGGACGAACCCGACGAACGACGCCACGTAGTGGGTGTCGGTGTACCTGCCCGTCGCCGGATCGATCTTCTGCGCCGTGCCCGTCTTCCCCGCGACGCGGAAGCCCGGGATGCTCGCCTCCACGCCGGTCCCGTCGCCCTCCGTCACCGCGACGAGCATCTCCGACATCATCCGCGCGATCGACGCGGGCACCGCGTCGCGGCGCACGCGCGGCGACGTCTCGGACAGCGTGACGCCGGTGCCGTCGGTGATCCGCTTGATCAGGATGGGCTCGAGCAGCCGCCCGCGGTTGGCGACCGACGCCATGGCCATGGCGAGCTGGAGCGTCGTCACGCTGATCCCCTGCCCGAACGAGGCCGACGCCGTCTCGACCTGGACCCAGGGGCGGCCGCGCGGGCGCAGCACGCCCACGGACTCGCCCGGCAGCGGCACGCCGGTCAGGTCGCCGAAGCCGAACCGGCGGAGGCCCTCGTAGAGCCGTTGCTCGCCGAGCCCGAGCGCGATCTTCGCCGTGCCGATGTTCGACGACTGGCCGAGGATCTGCGGCAGCGTCAGCCACTTGTGCACGTGCGTGTCGTGGATCACGACGTTGTCGATCGCCATGTTCCCCTCCTCGCAGTAGATGGTCGCGCTCGGGGAGACGCTCTTCGCCGCGAGCGCGCTCGCGATGGCGAACACCTTCATCGTGGAGCCGGGCTCGAAGCGATCGACCACGCAGCGGTTGCGCCGGGATCCGGGATCGCTCTGCGAGTAGTCGTTCGGGTTGAACCCCGGGGCGCTCGCCATCGCGAGGATCTCGCCGTTCTCGGGGTCGACGACCACGATCGCACCGCCGATCGCCTCGTAGGTCTTCATCGCCGCCTCGAGCTCGCGCTCGGCGGTGAACTGGATGCCCTTGTCGATCGTGAGGTGGACGTTGTGCCCGGCGAGCGCCTGCTCGTCCTCGATCCCCTCCGAGAAGATGAGCCGGCCCGAGCGATCGCGGAGCCCGCGCACCTCCGCCGCGTTGCCGCGGAGCTCGTGCTCCATGCTGAGCTCGAGCCCCTCCTTGCCCTCGCCGTCGGTGGCGACGAAGCCGAGCAGCGGGCCGGCGAGCTCGCGGTTCGGGTAGAAGCGGCGCCCCTCGCCCTCGATCACGAGCCCGCGCACCGGGTAGCGCTGCGTCCGGTCGCCGAGCGCGCGGACGTTCTCGACCTCCTGCTCGGAGATGCGGCGCTTGAGCCAGGCGAAGCGGCGCCGCCGGCTGAGCTTCTCCACGACGTCCTCGACCGGCAGCGAGAGCGCCTGCGCGATGCGCTCGGCGTACTGCTGGATCCGCATCGGGATGTACTGCTCGTCGACGCCGCGGAGCATCTCGACCGCGTCGACGGAGACGCTGGGCACCTCCACGCTCTCCGCGAGCGGCGCGCCGTTCCGGTCGTAGATGGTGCCGCGCTTCGGCGTGATGTGGAGCCGCCGCTGGCGCTGCCGCTCGGCGAGGTCGTACCAGGCGTCGCCGTCCTCGACCTCGATCCGGTAGGCGCCGGACACGACGCCGCCCAGGCCGAGCGCCATCAGGCCGCAGAGCAGCCCCATGCGGATGCGGATCCACCGCGCGCGCCGCGGATCGAGGTTCTTCATTCCGGCCGACCCCCGCTCGGCGGCGCGCTGCCGGCCTCGCCGCTCGCCGGATCGCGCTCCGGCGGCGCGGTGTAGCCCCGCACCGGGATGACCCGCTCGGGCGGCGGGGGCGTCATGCCGAGCAGCGAGCGGGCGACCATCTCCACGCGCTGCGGCGTCTCGTAGCTGGCCGCCTCGAGCGACAGCACCCGCTTGACCTCGCGCAGCCGCGCCTGCTCGGCGCGCGCCCGGCCGAGCCGGTAGCCGAGATCGACCGTGCGCCCGCGCAGGGCGAGGTGCACGACGAACGCGGCCACGGTCGCGGCCACCGCCAGCGTCCAGAGCACGAGGAACGGGCGCTGCTGCGTCACGCGAGCGCCTCCGGGCCGGAGACGCGCCGCGCGGCGCGGAGCTTCGCGCTGCGGGCCCGCGGGTTGCCTTCGATCTCCTCGTCGCCCGCGGTCACCGGCTTCTTGGTGAGCGGCTGCCAGACCTCGGGCTCGCGCAGCGCGCGCTTGACGATGCGGTCCTCGAGCGAGTGGAACGAGATCACCGCGATCACGCCGCCGGGCGCGACGATCCTGGGCGCCGCCTCGAGCAGCGCCTCGAGCTCGTCGAGCTCTCCGTTCACGGCGATGCGCAGCGCCTGGAACGTCCGCGTCGCCGGATCGACGCCGCCGATGCGCGCCGGCCCGACCGCGCGCACCACGGCGCGCCTGAGGTCGAGCGTCGTCGCGAGCTCGCCGCCCTCGGCCGCCTGCTTGATACAGCGGGCGACCCGCCGGCTGCGGCGCTCCTCGCCGTAGCGGTAGATGAGGTCCGCGAGCTCCTCGTCGCTGAGCCGCTCGATGAGCTCGAGCGCCGTCTCGCCGCGGCTCCGGTCCATCCGCATGTCGAGCGGCCCCTCGGCGCGGAAGCTCATGCCGCGGGCCGGGTCGTCGAGCTGCATGGAGCTCACGCCGATGTCGGCCACGAGCCCGTCCACCTGCGGGACGCCGAGGGCGGCGAGGTGCCGCTCGATCTCGGAGAACTCGCCGTGAACGTAGGTCACCCGGTCTCCCATCCGGGCGAGCCGGGCGCGCGCGATGGAGAGGGCGCGCTCGTCGCGATCGATCCCGATGACCCGGCTGCCGGGCGTGTCCAGGATCGCCTCGGTGTGGCCGCCGGCGCCGAGGGTCGCGTCGACGTAGATGCCCTGGCTGACGGGCGCGAGGGCGGCGAGCACCTCGCGGCCGAGGACGGAGACGTGCTGCTCGCCGCGCGGCCGCGGTGGCGGAGGGGGCAGGTGCATGGGGACTACATTGACGACGTTCATAGGCGGAACTGCTCCGCGATTGCTGTCTTGAAGCTCTGAAGCTCGACCTCGCTCATCTGCTGGGCGGCCTTCCACCGCTCCTTCGCCCAGAGCTCGATCGTCTGTCCCATCCCCGCCCAGAGGACGTCCTTCGTGAGGCTCGCGTGCTCGCGGAGCGACGGCGGGATGAGGATCCGGCCCTGCTTGTCGAGGTCGCACTCGACGGCCGCGGACAGGTAGCGGCGCCGGAACGCGACCACGTTGGAATCGAATTGCGGCAACGCTGCAATTTTAGCCTCCAGCTCCTCCCAGGCCTTCATCGGGTACGCGTGTAGGCAGGGGTCGAAGAGGGCGGGGGTGATGACCATGCGCAGGTCGTTCGCGGCCGCGAGCACGTCCCGAAAGCGCGAAGGGAGGCTCGTGCGCCCCTTCGCGTCGATCGCGTGCTCGAAGTGACCGCGAAACATCGTGCTCATCGACCCCAGCTCCGGCCGTCCTGTCCTGCCGAGGGCTTGGCGACGCGTTGCCCCAACGAGCGCTCACCGCGTCGTGACATTCTCTGCCACTTCTTCCCACGAAGCTCCGCCACGCTACGGAGGGAGGTGCCGAGTGTCAACAGTTTGGGAGATTTCTGGACCTCAACCGGCACCTATGTAGGTCATTTATCCACAAGGTATTCTTTCGCAAATCAGCGCGTTTTCTCGCGATCTGGCGGCACATCCAGGTCCGTGGGAGGAAGTGGGGAGCCCCTGGAAGGTGAGCGCGACCGCTTCTGGCGGACGCTGGCAAGGCGGAAAGGAAGCGAGGCGGATCGCCGCCCTGGACGCCCGATTTCGCGGGCCGGCAAGCGGGACCATGGACGGCGACCGGACGGGCTCAGCGAGCCGGGTGCCGGTGCCGGTGGGGAGGCGTTCGGTGGGGGAGCGTGGGGACGCGCGGTGGGGGAGAGTGGGGACCCGCGCGGTGGGGGAGAGTGGGGACGCGCGCCGCCGGGGCGGTCAGCTGTGGGGGGTCACGTGGGTCTGGACCCACTCCACGATGCTCTTCAGGGTGGTCCCGGGGGTGAAGACGCCCTTCACGCCGGCGTCCTGGAGGCGCGCGATGTCCTCGTCCGGGATGATGCCCCCGCCGAACACCACGATGTCCTCGGCGCCGTGCTTGCGGAGGGCCTCGATGACGGCGGGGAAGAGGGTGTTGTGCGCTCCGGACATGATCGACAGCCCCACGGCGTCGACGTCCTCCTGCACGGCGGCGGACGCGATCATGTCGGGGGTCTGGTGCAGGCCCGTGTAGACCACCTCGAAGCCCGCGTCGCGGAGTGCCCGGGCGACCACCTTCGCGCCGCGGTCGTGGCCGTCCAGGCCGGGCTTGGCCACGAGGATTCGGACTTTGCGCTCTGCCATGATCGCGTCGATTACCGCCTGCCCGGGCATGCGTAAAGCGCTGCGCCCCGGCGGAGCGGCCTCCCCTCCCCGCGAGCGGTCACTGGGCCGCGAAGACGAACGGGATGGTCACGGGCGTGGAGCCCGAGGAGGGCGGAAACTTCCAGGACTTGATCCGCGAGGCGATGCAGCTCGCCAGGCCGGGGTAGTCCTTCTCCGAGCCGCCGGCCGAGACGGACTGGACGGCGCCCGAGGCGCCGATGACCACCGAGGCCGAGACGCGGGCGGTGGTCGACGCGTTGCGGTCGCGCGCGTCGAGGGCGGGCTGCCAGCAGTGGCGCCGGACGCTCGGCCGGTTCGCCTCGACGACTCCGGAGATCTCCCCTTGGGAGAGCGGGGTCAGGCCGGAGCCGGCGCCCTGGCTGCCCGGCCCCGACGTCGGGCCGGGGACGCCGGCGCCGAACCCGGACCGGTCGAGCTGCGCCCCGGTCGCGGAGGCGACCGGCTTCTCCGGCGCAGGCCGCTGGGTCGCCACGGCGCCCGGCTTGCCGGGCGAGGCGGGCTCCGGCCTGGCAGAGGGCGCCTCGGCGGGGGGCGGCGCCTCCGGCTCGACGCTGGGCGGCGGCGGCGGGGCGGCCGTGGGGAGATCGACCGGGTTGCTCGGCGGCGCGGTCACGACCTGCACGGTGGTCTGCGGCTTGGGCGACAGCAGGACGTAGGCGGAGACGCCGCCGAACGCCGCCGCCATGGCGATGAAGGCGTAGGCGAGCGGGCTCATGCCCGATCGCCGCCTCGGCGCGACCGTCTCCACCAGGCTGGCGGGCGTGGCCACGAGGGGCGCGGGCTCCGCGGACGAGAGCGCGCCGGCCGGCGCCGCCGTCGGGCGCGGCGAGCCGGCCGCGGCCACGCCGCCCGCCGTCGCGGACGGCGAACCGCCCAGGGCCAGGCCGCCCGCGGCGCGAGCGACGTCGGCCGAGGCGGGCGACGCCAGGTCGGACCTCGGCGCGGCGGCGGCCCGCGGCCCGGCCGCGAACGGATCGGCCAGCACCTCGACCGGCGCGGGGCCCGCGGCGTGGGCCCGCGCGGCGCCGATCGAGGCGTCGGGCCACGCGGCCGGCGCGCTCGCGGCCGGCGTCCCCGCCGCGGTGAAGGCGGCGACCGCGCCGGCGACCGCGGGCGACCGCTCGCTCAGGCCGGGGGCCTCCGGCTCGAGCGCGGCCGAGCGCGCGGGCGCGGCCGCAGCGAGCGGGGGGACCCTCGACGACGAGGGCGCCTTCGCCGAGGGAGGGACCTGCGGCTGAACGGCGGCGAAGCCCGTGCTGCTGGTGCGGCGCGCGGGCGCGGACACGCGGGTCGTCTGGGCCTGCGTGACGATCTCGAGCAGCTCCGGGAAGTTCTTGAGGGGCAGCCACTCGTCGAAGCCCTCGCGCCAGACGAGGGAGTCGCCGTCCACCGCGCCGGCGAGCGCCTTCTCGCGGATGACGGCGAGCCGCACCGGGCCGAGCGGGACCCCGCCGACCCCGACGTACCAGTCCTCGCTCGCCGTGGCGCGCACGGCCGGCGCCTTCCCGAGCGGCCGGTCGTTGGACATCGATCGCGTGAACGCGCCGGCGGCCGCCGCGGGCTCCGCCGCCCGCGCGGCGGGCGCGGCGGGACCGGCAGGCGCGGCCGCGGGCTGGGCGGCCCGCGGCGCGGCGGCTGCGGGCTGGGCGACCCGCGGCGCGGCGGGCGCGGGCTGGGCGGCCCGCGGTACGGCGGGCGCGGGCGTCCCGGGCATCGGCGCCCCCGGCGCAGGGCGCGGGCCCGACACCGGCCCGGGCGCGGCGCGCGGCGCTGCGGGAGGTCGAGGCGCGCCCCCCGGGCGCGGGAGGGCCTGCGACGCCGGACGGGGCGGCGCCGGCGCAGCGCCCTGGCCCCGCGACGACGCGGGCGGCGGCCTCGGCGCGCTCGCGGCACCGGCGTCGGCCACCGTCGCGCCGAGCCCGGCGGGCGGAGCCTCGTCGCTCGGGGGGGCGAGCTGCGCGTCGTCGGCCGTCGCGCGCGGCGGCTCGACCGGGAGAGCCCGCGCCACGGAGCTCTCGGTGACGCTCGCGCTCACCTGAATGAGGTGCCCGCATCGCCGGCACTGCATCCGCACCATCTTGCCGGCGACCTTCTCGTCGCCGATCTGGTACTTGGCCTTGCAGTTATCGCAGATGAATTTCATCCAGGGACGCGCCTGCCGGTGGAATCGGCGCAGTCTACGACAGCTTGGCCGCGGGCGACATGGGCTAGACGGTCAGAGCAATCCGAGCAGGTGCTCCTTGATGGATTGCCGCGTCGGGTCATCGGGCGCGACGCCCAGCGCGCGCTCCCACGTCTCGATGGCTTTGTTGCGGAACCCGGCCTTCTGGTAGAGCACCGCGAGGTTCTTCAGGGCCGGGAAGTGCTTGCCGTTGATGTGCAGCGCCGTCTCCAGCTCCTGGATGGCGTCGTAGAGCTGTCCCTGCTTGCCGTAGAGCAGGCCGAGGTGGAAGTGCAGCCGGTACGCGAGCGGATCGATGGCCGTGCCCTCGCGCAGGTGCCGCACGGCCTTGTCGAAATCGCCCGCGCGGTACGCCGCGATCCCCGCGGCGAGGAGGCGCTCTGCCTCGGCCGAAATCCGGTCCTGATCGCCGCGGATCGAGCGCGCCTGGAGCGCGTTCTCCACGGCGGCGACGACGTCGGCCACGCGGAAGGGCTTCTCGATGTACGCCTCCACGCCGTAGCTCGACTTGAGGTCCTCCGCGAACCGCCACCCGCGGTAGACGGCCGAGATCATGATGATCGGGATGTGGCCGTAGCGCTGGGTGCCCTTCATGCGGCGGGCGATGTCGAAGCCGTGCACCTCGGGCAGCATGGCGTCGAGGATCATCACGTCGGGCGGATTCTCCTTGACCATGCGCAGCGCGAGGAGCCCGCGGTCGGCCTCCTCGACGCGGTACCCGCGCTCCTCGAAGATGCGGCGGAGCAGCTTCCGGATCTCGGGCTCGTCGTCGACCACGAGGATCGTGGTCTGATCGCCCTGCGGCGCCTTGCCTGCGCCCGGGAGCGACTCGACCACGGACAGATCGCGGTCGGCGGTGCCGAAGTCGGTGTCCGTCAGCTCGTCGGCGGCCGCCGCCCTCCGCATGGCGTCGTCGACGACGAGCGGAGGCCCCGCCGAGGAGATGCGGGCCGGCGACGGGGCAGCGGGCGGGCTCGGTTCGTCGGTCAGATCGGCGAACGAGATCTCGGCGTCGTCGCGCGGGCGCTCCGGCGCGGGCTTCGCCGGCGGGGCGGCGCTTGGCGCGGGCGCGGGCGCAGGAGCGGCAGGGGCCTGGGCGACCGTCGACGGCGGCACGGCGGACGCAGGCCGGCGCGGCGGCGGCTGCGCGGGAGCGGGCGCGGGCGGCGCCTCCGGCGCGGACGACGCCGACGCGGCGCCGAGCCCGGCCCGCTTCAGCACCTCGGGCGGGCACTTGGCGCCGACGAAGAACGGCTCGCCCTGCTCCTTCATGTCGTAGGCGGCCGCGATGGTCCGCACGAGGGGCCCCGCGAGCGCGATGTACGGGAAGACGCGCTTGCCCGTCACGAACTCGAGCTCGTCGATCACCTTCTTGTCGGCGGGCGCGGCCATGGCCACGAGGATGCGATCCTCGCGGACGAGCACGGGCAGGAGCTTGTGCTTGGCGGCGATCTCGCGCGGCAGGATCGAGAGGTCGCTGAGCTTGATGCAGACCTGGTTGAGGTCGATGCCGGGAACGCCGCTCTGCTCGGAGAGGGCCTTCAGCGCAGCGACCTCGGAGACGGTGCCGCTCTCGATCAGGTTCGTGGCGAGGGGGACCCCCTTCGCGCGCGCCTCGAGGAGCGCTTGTTCGAGCTGGGGCTGGGTGACCGCCCTTTGCTGGAGGAGGATGCGTCCGAGCGGCTTCTTGTTGGCGTCTTGCGTCATTCCGCGGGCCGAGTCCGAAGGCTAATGGACGAGGAATGCGCGGGCAAGCACGCGGTCCGCGCGCGACGGCGGCCGTTCGCCGGGTGCGGCCGGCTGGGGCTCGCGCGCCGGCGCCTCGGGCCTACAGGCTGGTCGAGCGCGGCCGAGGCGCGGCCCCGCGCGCGCGGGTGCGGGCGCGCGACGCCACGCCGGAGGCGAGGGCTCACCATCCGCCCATGGTAACTCGGAACCCTCCCGGGCAGCGCGGACGTTGCGCCCTCCGCACGATCCCCCGCGGCCGCTCCAGGAGCGCCTCCAGAGGCCATGGAGACGATGTAGGCAGCTTTCGATCCCGCGGTCGCTCGGTCACCGGGTTGCTCCGTGGCTCGGCTACTCGGTGGCGTCGCGCGCGCCGAGCCACGCGCGGGCGAACGCCGCGTACCGCCCCTCGGCGATGGCCGCGCGCGCCTCGCGCATCAGGCGACCATACAGGTGGAGGTTGTGCTCGGTCAGCAGGCGCAGCACCAGGATCTCGCCCGCCATGTAGAGGTGCCGGAGGTACGCGCGGCTGTACCCCCCGGCGCAGGTCGGGCAGGCGCAGGTCGGGTCGAGCGGCGATCGGTCGTCCTTGTAGCGCGCCTGCTTGATGACGATCTTGCCGTGCTGCGTGAGCGCCTGCCCGTTGCGGGCGTTCCGGGTGGGGAGCACGCAATCGAACATGTCGACCCCGGCGCCGATCGCGTGAACGAGATCGAGCGGCGTCCCCACGCCCATGAGGTAGCGGGGGCGCGACGGATCGAGGCGCGGCGCGATCTGCGCGACGACCTCGTGCATCAGCGCGATCGGCTCGCCCACGGAGAAGCCGCCCAGGGCGAGCCCATCGAACGGCAGGGCCGCGAGCTCGTCCGCGTGCGCCGTGCGCAGGGCGACCGAGGTGCCGCCCTGAACGATGCCGAAGAGCGCCTGGGTCGGGCGCTTGGCGGCGAGGCAGCGCTTCCCCCAGCGCGTCGTCAGGCGGCACGCCTCCTCGACCTCCGCGAGCGGCGCGCCGCCGGGCGGGCACACGTCGAGCTGCATCGCGATGTCGGCCCCGAGCAGCCCCTGCACCTCCATCGCGACCTCGGGCGTGAGCGCCTTGCGGGCGCCGTCGAGGTGCGAGCGGAACACGAAGCCGTCCTCCACGAGGGTGCGCCGCTCGGCGAGCGAGAAGGCCTGGAAGCCGCCGGAGTCCGTGAGCATCGCGTGCGGCCAGCGCGTGAACGCGTGCAGCCCGCCGAGCTGCGCGACGAGCTCGGGCCCGGGGCGGAGCCACAGGTGGTACGTGTTGCCGAGGACGATCCTCGCGCCGGTCGCGGCCACCTCGGCGGGGGTCAACGTCTTCACGCTACCCTGGGTGCCGACCGGCATGAACGTCGGGGTCGGCACGTCGCCGTGCGGCGTGGAGAGCACGCCCGTGCGGGCGTGACCGTCCCGCGCGAGCTCGGAGAAGGCGAAGCCGGGCGTCCGGCTCATGGCGCGCTCGCGCCGCGGATCAGCATGGCGTCTCCATAAGAATAGAAGCGGTAGCGGGCCTCGATCGCCGCGCGGTACGCGAGGAGCGCGCGCTCGCGGCCGGCGAAGGCGAACACCAGGGCGAGCAGCGTCGAGCGCGGCAGGTGGAAGTTCGTCAGCAGGCCGTCGACGACGCGGAACCGGTAGCCGGGCTGGATCAGGAGGCGCGTCTCCCCGGACTGCGCCCGCACGAGGCCCTCGCGCGCCGGGTCGGCCGCGCTCTCCAGCGCGCGCACCACGGTGGTGCCGATCGCGACCACCGGCGCGCCGCGCTCGCGCGTGGCCGCGACCGCGCCGGCGGTCGCCTCGGGGACCGAGTAGACCTCGGCGTGCATCGGGTGCTGGTCGAGGTCGTCGACCGTGACCGGCTGGAACGTGCCGAGGCCGACGTGCAGCGTGACACTCGCGATCTCGACCCCGTTCGCGCGGAGCCGCTCGACGAGCCCGGGCGAGAGGTGGAGGCCCGCCGTGGGCGCGGCGACCGCGCCCGGGACGCGGGCGAAGATGGTCTGGTACCGCTCGCGATCGGACGCGTCGTCGCCGCGGCCGAGGTAGGGCGGGAGCGGGACGTGCCCATAGGCGTCGATCGCGGCCGCGACGGACAGCCCTGCCGGCGACGAGAGCCGCACCGTGAGCACGCCGTCGTCCGCGCGCTCCAACACCTCCGCGACAAGCGCCCCGTCGCGCTCGAGATCGAGCCACGCGCCCGGCCGGATCGGCTTGGACGCGCGCCCCATCGCTCGCCAGCGCTCGGGGCGCGCCGCGCCATCGCGCGGCTGGCCGGCGGTCCCCTCCTCGCCGTCGGGCGCCTCGTCCAGCCGGTGCAGCAGGAAGAGCTCCACCTGCCCTCCGGTGCCGCGCTTCTTGCCGAACAGCCGGGCGGGTACGACCTTCGTGTCGTTGACGACGACGAGCGCGCCGCGCTCGATGTACCGGTCGAGATCGCGGATCGCGGCGTGCTCGACCTCGCCGGCCTCGCGGCCGCGGTCGACCAGGAGGAGCCTGGCGCCGTCGCGCTCCTCGGGGGGCCGCGACGCGATGAGCGCTTCAGGGAGTTCGTAGTCGAGCAGCTCGCAGCGCACGCCGCGCTACTAGCACGACGCGGGCGTGAGCACGTTCGTCTTGGCGCGCAGGAAGCGACAGATCTCGCCCACCTTGTAAGGCTTCGGGACGAACGCCACGGCGCCGCAGTCGGCGCGCTCGACCTGGCGCGCGGAGAGGTGATACGGGCTGGAGAGCACGACCCGCACCCTCGGGAAGGCATGCCGGATGTGACGGGCGAGCTCGAGGCCGTTCAGGTCCGGCATCATCAGGTCGATCATCGCCACGTCGACCGGGGAGGCGCCGAGGATGCACAGCGCATCCTGGAACGAGGCGGCGAAGGCGACCTCGAACCCCTCGACGCTTAGCCCAGCTGAAAGAGCGCGACGCTGGGAATTCTCACCGTCCACGATCAGCATGCGGGCCATTAAGCGTCCTCCTGCGGCGAGCGCCGCCAACCATGACTACGCCTATCAGCTATCAGTTAACGGCTTAGCAATTACCGGGCCAAGCTACCGAACCACCGAGTTGCGGTGGCCGACGCCGAAGTGAAACAGATGCGCACAGTCTACATCGGCTGCCTCATTGCACTAAGGCAAATCCCGACCCTGCGCCATTGCAAAGATGCAAGCCAACGTGGGCTAGCTGCCCTGATTTGCTGGCGAGTCAGGTCTGTTGCTCAGCCTGGCCGTACGTGCCGGTCGAACCGCGGACAGGCACACGCCGGCTGAGCCCGATGGGCAGAACGTTGCTCAGCCAGGTGAGCACTGGCCTGCTCGGTCGGGTCCACGGAGTTCCGCTGTACCCTGAGGGAACGTCCTGCCGAGCCTGGTCGTCGGGAACGGCAGAACGGCAGCGGAGGGGCGGCTCAGCCCGGCGGGTACGTGATCGTCAGGCGGGTCATCTTGCGCCAGAGGGTGGTCGCGCTGATCCCGAGCACCTCGGCGGCGCGCTCCCGGCTGCCGTCGCACTCCCGCAGCGCGGCCTCGATCGCCTGGCGCTCGGCGCAGTCGACAACGTCGGCGAGCAGCCGGCTGCCGCCCTCGGGCGCCCGCTTCGGCTGCACCGCGGCGGGCAGCACGTCGTCGACGCTGATGACGCCGCCGCCCGAGAGGGCCACCGCCTGCTCCACCATGTTCTCGAGCTCGCGGATGTTGCCGGGGAAGTCGTACTGCGTCAGCGCCTCGACGACGCCGTCCGCGGCGCGCGCGCGACAGGCCATCTTCCGGTTGTACTTCTCCAGGAAGAACTCCCAGAGGATCGGGATGTCCTCGCGCCGCGAGCGCAGCGGCGGGAGCACGAAGCGCGCGACGTTCAGCCGGTAGTAGAGATCCTGGCGGAACCGCTTCTCCGCCACCGCGGTCAGGAGCTCCTGGTTCGTCGCGGCGATGATGCGCACGTCGACGTTGATGGGCTTGTTCTCGCCCACGCGGCGGATCTCGTTCTCCTGGATCGCGCGGAGCAGCTTCGCCTGGAAGGTGAGCGGGGTCTCGGCGATCTCGTCGAAGAAGAACGTGCCCCCGTCGGCCTCCTCGAACAGCCCCTTCCTCGCCGAGATCGCGCCCGTGAACGAGCCGCGCGCGTGGCCGAACAGCTCGCTCTCGAGGAGCGTCTCGCTGATGGCGGCGCAGTTCACCGGCACGAAGGGGCGATCGGCGCGCTTGCTGTTGGCGTGGATGGCCTTGGCGACCAGCTCCTTGCCGGTGCCGCTCTCGCCCGTGATGAGCACCGTCGCGTCGGTCGGCGCGACCTTCACGATCCGGCCCAGCACCTCGCGGACCGCCTGCGAGCGGCCCACGATGTTCTCGAACCGGTAGCGCTCCTTGAACTCGCTGGCGAGCAGCTGCACCTCCCCGGTGAGCTTCCGGTTCTGGATCGCGCGCTCCACCTTCACGAGGAGCTCCTGCTCCGAGAACGGCTTCTGGATGTAGTCGAACGCGCCGAGCCGCATCGCCTCGACCGCGCTCTCGATGGTGCCGTACGCGGTCATCACGATGACCTCGGTGTTCGCGTTCGACTCCTTCACCGCGCGCAGGACGCCGATGCCGTCGAAGCCGCCCATCCGCAGGTCGGTGAGCACGACGTCGTACGCACCCTTGGCGCCCAGGTCGGCGCCTTGGCTGCCGTCGCCCGCTTCATCGACCTCGTACCCGGCGCCACGCAGCATCATCGCGAGCGTGGTCCGCATGTTCCGCTGGTCATCGACGACAAGAATCTTCGACATGGATTTCCCCCGCCGCGCTCATCCTCCTCGAGGGACGGGCGCGGCGCGACGATCACGATCGACGCACCGAGCCGGCGCGTAACCGCGCGAGCGCGGTCGTCCGCGGCGCCTTGGACATGCGTCCAGAGTATCGTACGTCAAGCGCGGCCTCCGCCGCCAGAAGGCGCGCGGGGTGCGCCGTCGGTGCGGGGGGCCGAGCCCCACCCTACCCTACTCGCGGATCTGCTGGGACAGGTAGGCGGTCTCGCCAAGCTTCTCGATTAGGCCGATTTGGGTCTCGAGCCAGTCGATGTGCTCCTCCTCGGACTCGAGGATCTTGGCCAGGAGCTCCTCGGAGGTGCGATCCCCCTTGTCGCGGCAGAGGGCGATCGCCGTGTTGAGCCGCTTGACCGCGTTGTACTCGAGCTCGAGGTCGCTCTTGAGCTGCTCGGGCACGGTCTGCCCGATGTGAAGGGTGTCCAGCCGCTGCAGGTTGGGCAGACCTTCCAGGAAGAGGATGCGATCGATGATCGCGTCGGCGTGCTTCATCTCGTCGATCGACTCGGCGCGGCCCCGCGCGGCGAGCGTGACGAAGCCCCAGTGCGCGCACATCTTCGCGTGCAGGAAGTACTGGTTGATCGCGACGAGCTCCGCCGCGAGCACCTCGTTCAACGCGTCGACGACATCTTTCGCACCCTTCATCGGACCCTCTCGCGCTCGTGCCTGTCGTGCTCGCCCCGCCTGCAACGGCGAGGAGGCGCCGGCGGGAGCGCCAGCGCCCAGGTCAAATGCGCAAGGTCCACGGAAGTGCGCAAGAAGTTTCTAAGGAAAGGTCGCCGATCCCCCGCGCCAGGGAGACCGGAGCGCAGCGGCGATCCAGAGAATCAGGCTGCGCTGGAGACCGGCGCCATCGTCAGGCGGCGCGGGGCGGCGACGGGCTCGCCCGCACCGACGAGCTTGGCGATCGTCGGCTGGCAGGAGCCGCACCGCGTACCGGCCCCCGTGCACTCCATCACCTCGGCCACGGAGCAGGCCCCCTCGTTCACCGCTTCGCGAATCTCTCGATCACAGACGCCCATGCAGAGGCACACGTACATGCAGAACCCCCGGCTACGTTAAACGGGTAGGTTGATATTGAACATAGCTTTCAATATCGACGCGTCAAGCGCGAATGTTTCGTGGGCGGATCGCCGAGCCGGCTCGGGGCTCGGCCTCCCGGGGTTCCGGCGCCCCCGGCGCCGGACGGCGGCGCCGGCGGAGCGAGACGTGGGGCCGCCGGACGGGGCAGGCCCACGACGGACGCCGGCGGGCAGCGCCCTGGGTGTCCAGGAGGCGAGGCGCGAAGCGAAGGGACGCGGTGAAGGACGCGCGGGGGCGCGGTGAGGGCGCGCGGGGGCGCGCGGGGGCGCGGTGAGGACGCGGCGAGGGCGCGCGGGGGCGCGGCGGGATGCCGGCGCCACCGCGCCGGGGTCACATCGTGAGACCGCCGTCGACGTCGATGCAGCGGCCGTTGAAGTACTCGCACTCGATCACGAAGCGCACGGCCTGCCAGATGTCCTCGGGCACGCCGATGCGGCCGACCGGGATCATGGCGACCAGGGCGTCGCGCGCCTTCTGGTGCATGCCCTGCGTCATCGG
Source organism: Sorangium cellulosum So0157-2 (assembly GCF_000418325.1). Lineage (GTDB taxonomy): Bacteria > Myxococcota_A > Polyangia > Polyangiales > Polyangiaceae > Sorangium > Sorangium cellulosum_D. The sequence continues at coordinate 2,896,346 of NC_021658.1, read as the reverse complement.
CGTCTCGATCATGCCGGGCGCGACCGCGCCCACGCGGATGCCGAACGGCGCGAACTCGAGCGCCCAGGTCTTCGTGTTCGCCGCGAGCGCGCTCTTCGCGGCGGTGTAGTTCGACTGGCCGCGGTTTCCGTGGCGCGCGATCGAGCTGATGTTGACGATGACGCCCTTCTGCTCGGTCTCGACCATCTTCGCGACGACCTCGCGGACCATCAGCGTGGCGCCCGTCAGGTTGACGTCGATGACGGCCTGCCACTGCGCCGCGCTCAGCTTGACGACCGCGCCGGTCTGGCGGTCCTTCTTGACCAGGAGGCCGTCCCGCAGGATGCCGGCGTTGTTCACGAGGCCGTTCAGGCCGCCCATCGCCCCGTGCGCGAACCGGACGAACGCCTCGACCTCCGCCTCCACCGCCACGTTGAAGGGCCGCGCGTGGATCTTCCCGGGGAGACCCTGGCTCGCCTCGACCAGCGACGCGAGCCCCTCCTCGTTCACGTCGCCCGCGGCGACCTGGCCCCCGAGCTCCGCGAGCCGCAGCGCATAATGGCGACCCAGCCCCTGGGCGGCGCCTGTGACGACAAACTTCGTGTCCTCGAGTCGCATGATCGCATTCCTCCGAGGGATCGCTCCCGGCCACTGTCTCGCAGGCGCGTCTACCACAGCGCCGACCCCCGGCGGCGGACGACGTCGCGGCGCGCCGCGCTCCCCCGCGCCGAGCGCGGTAGCCGCTTGCGCCGGGTCGCATCGATGTTATTCAGCGCCCATGAGGTCGATCGCGCTCGCCGTCGCCGTGTGCGCCGGCATCCTGACCCTCGCGCCGGCCTGTGACCGCGCGCCCCCCGTGCCCGAAACCTCCGATCCGACCGGCAAGGATCTGGTCGTCGGCGCCGTGGTCGCGGCCACCGAGAAGAGCGGAGGGATCCGCATCTACAAGATCGTCGAGATCGAGGACCTGCCCGAGCCGTTCGGAAGGGACCTGCACATGATCGCCTACGATCCCAAGGTGCAGACCTTCCAGGAGGCCGCGGAGCTCCGCCGCAAGGGGAAGCTGACCGTCGTGAAGGACCACATGATGGTCCGCCTCGTTCACTTCATGCCGCGCGATCACCGCGTGATCAGCAACGAGCCGGTCACCGACGAGGAGCGCGCCCCGTACCTCCGCTCGGTCCAGAGCCGGCAGCGATAACGGCCATCCGTCGAGGGGAACGACGCGCGCGCGCCCGTGGAGGAACGGCGCGTCAGCGCATCGCGCGGAGCAGCTCGCCCAGCCGCGCGATCGCCTGGCTGTGCAGGCGGCTCGCCCAGCTCTTGCTGATGCCGAGATCCTGCGCGATCCGATCGAAGCGCTCGTCGTCGAAGTAGTGGCGCTCGACGAGGGCGCGCTCGCGCTCGGGGAGCTCGCGCACGGCGTGCCGCACGGCCTGCGCGAGCTCGGCGGCGGAGGCGCGCTCCTCGGGGCTGTCGGCGGCGTCCGGCACCGCAGCGACGTCGCCCTGGTTCGAGAGCAGGCCGAGCGCCATCGCGGCCGCGTGCCCGGCGAGCAGGCTGCCGAGCCGCGCGGCGTAGTCCTCCTGCGTGGCCGGCGCGTCGGCGTCGTCCTCCGCCCCCCGCCCCTCCGCGAACCGCGCCGACGCAGCCAGCGCGCTGGCCCGCGCCGCCGCAGATCGCCAGCGCGTCTCCCGCCGGATGCCGTCGAAGATCGCCCAGCGGATCTTCCGCTTGGCATACGCCTCGAACGAGGATCGACCTGGATCGTACGTCCGCACCACGTCGAGCAGCGCCGGGTGCCCGAGCGCGACGAGGTCCTCGACCGGGATGCGGCGGCCCAGGCGGCGCGCGACGCGCTTCGCGACCAGCTGGAGCAGATCGAGCCCCTCGGCGAGCAGCCGGTCTTCCGGAGTGCGCACCGCTAGCCCGCCTTGGCGCGCCCCGCTGCGCCGAGCACCCCGAACGCCCGCTCGCCGCTCTCGTCGACCTCGCGCGGGTGCGCGCGCCGGAGGAGGCGGATCGCCTCCTCGTCGTGCAGCAAGACCTCCGCGAGCTGCTCGCGCATCCACGCGACCTCGTGCGCCGGCAGGCGACCCACGTAAGGCGCCACGGCGGCGTCGACCTGAGCGGCGATCCAGGGGTCGTCGAGGAGCGAAGCGTCCATGCGAGGGCGCATTATATCCGCATCGCGCCCGCCGTCATCCGGCGCACGCGACGCGCCGGCGTCACCTGGCCGGCGGCGGCGCGTTGAGGCAGGCCTCGAACGCCCTGACGCTCCGCGCGTCGAACGCGCACTTGAGCGACCTCGGATCCACGTGCTTGCCGACGTTCTGCTCGCACGACTGCGCGTACTGCTCCCCGAGGGTGGCCGCGACGGCGTCGATCCTCTTCTCGGTCTCGCCCCGCTGCTCCGGCGTCAGCTTGGCGCTCAGCGCCGCGACCTGCTCCGAGCGCGTGAGCACCGTGAGCTGCTTGCCGAGCTCGACGCAGTCGCCGTGCATGAGCGCGTAGTCGTCGGGCACCGAGTCGTCGCGCCGCGGCGCCGCCGGCGCGGCGGACGGCGTCGCCGGAGCGGGCTCCGCCTCCTGCGCCTCGGCGCCCAGGGCGGCCTCCGGCGCGGGCTCGGCGGCCGTCGCGGGCTCCTCCAGCCGCGCGGGCTCGGGCTGCTCGGCCGGAGGTGGTGGAGCCCCGCCGCACCCGAGCAAGGACATCGTCAGTGGACCCGTGATCAAGAAAAGAGCTCTCCCCATGCGATCAGGGTTGATCGGTTCGCGCCGTGCGTCCACGCCGCGCCGGGCGCGCTCGGCGCTGTTACGCCTGTAACGCAACTTCATCCGTCGGGCGGTCCGCCTTGTCTCGAGGGTGCACGGGACGCCTTGGCAGACTCCGTGCAAGGCGCACCATGGCGACTGGTCGGGCTTGCCGGCGACGTCGCCTGTCCGCGCGGAGGCGCGCCATGCGGTCGCTCTGGATTGTTCTCGTCCTGGTGCTCGGCTCGGCGCTGCTCCTTCAGGTGGTGGCGGCGTCCGACAGCCGCATCCCGTACGCGCGGTTCCGCTCGCTCGCGGAGAGCGGAGAGCTCGCCGAGGTCGAGATCCGGGACGGCGTGTACATCGGGCGAGCGGCGCCCGGCCTCAGCGTGACCACACCGCGGAGCTACCGCACGGGGCGCATCGAGCAGACCGAGAAGGATCTGCTCGCCGCCCTCGACCGGCGCGGAATCCCGTACACGCGCGCCGCGGACGAGCGAGGGCTGCTGCCGTACCTCTGGCTGGCGCTGCCCCTCACCGCGCTGGTCGCGATGGTCCACCTTGCGTCGCGCCGGTCGGCGGCGGGGAACGTCTCGGGCGCCGCGACCGCCTTCGGCAAGAACAAGGCGCGGCTCTACGAGGAGCGAGGGTCGACGACCACGTTCCGCGACGTCGCGGGCAGCGCCGAGGCGAAGGCCGAGCTCGGCGAGATCGTCGACTTCCTCAAGGCGCCCGAGCGCTACGAGAAGCTCGGCGGCCGGATGCCCAGGGGGGTGCTCCTCGTGGGGCCGCCCGGCACGGGCAAGACGCTGCTGGCCCGGGCGATCGCGGGAGAGGCGAGCGTCCCCTTCTTCAGCGCGTGCGGGTCGGAGTTCGTGGAGATGTTCGTCGGCGTCGGCGCCGCGCGCGTGCGCGATCTCTTCTCCCAGGCGCGCGAGAAGGGGACCTGCCTCGTGTTCATCGACGAGCTCGACGCGGTCGGCAAGGCGCGCGGCATCGGCGGCTCGGTCGGCGGCCACGACGAGCGCGAGCAGACGCTCAACCAGCTCCTGACCGAGATGGACGGGTTCGACACGCGCGCGGCCATGGTCGTGATCGCCGCGACGAACCGCCCCGAGATCCTCGATCCTGCGCTCCTCCGGGCGGGGCGGTTCGATCGCCGGGTGCACGTCGATCGGCCCGATCTCGCCGAGCGGCGGGAGATCCTCGCGGTGCACGGGAGGAAGGTGGCGCTCGACGCGGACGTGGATCTCGACGCCGTGGCCGCACAGACGGCGGGGCTCGTCGGGGCCGACCTCGCGAACGTCGTCAACGAGGCGGCGCTGCTCGCGGCGCGGCGCAGGGCCACCGCGGTGGGGCAGGTCGACCTGGAGGCCGCGATCGAGCGCGGGCTCGCGGGGCTCGAGCGGCGGGGCCGGCGGCTCGGCGCGCGCGAGAAGCTCGTGGTCGCCTACCACGAGGTGGGGCACGCGCTGACGGCGACGCTGCTACCGACGCAGGACCCGGTGCGCAAGGTGTCCATCGTGCCGCGCGGGCCAGGGGCGCTCGGGTACACGATGCAGCTGCCGCGGGAGGACCGTTACCTGTGGAGCCGGCAGGAGATCCTCGACCGGCTCGTCGTGCTGCTCGGCGGGCGCGCCGCCGAGGCGGAGGCCGTCGGGGACCTGTCGACCGGCGCGCAGGACGACCTGCTCAACGCGACGGAGCTGGCGCGCCGCATGGTGCGCGAGCTCGGCATGGGCCAGGGGGTCGGGCTCTCGGCGCTGGAGCCGCGCCGGCCGCTGTCGTTCCTCGGCGAGCCGCGGGGCGCGCCCCCGCCCGGGTCGGGGCGGGAGTGCAGCGACGCGACCGCGCGCGAGATCGACGCGGAGGTCGCGCGGATCCTCTCGGACGCGGAGGCGCGGGCGCGCGCGATGATCCACGGGCGCCGCGCGACGCTCGAGCGCATCGCCGCGAGGCTCTACGAGGTCGAGACCCTGAGCGGCGACGAGCTCAGGGCGATGATGGCGCGCGGCGACGCGTGACCCGGGCGCTCAGTCGACGCTCCGCAGGGCGCGGGACAGATCGAAGCCGTCGGCGTCGTGATGATAGACGACGCGGAGCACGCGGCCGCGGACGAGCTCCCGCGGCACCGCGCCCATCGCCCGGCTGTCGAGCGACGCGGCGCGGTTGTCGCCCATCACGAAGAGGTGGCCCGGCGGCACGACGACCGGCCCGAACGCCTCGAGATCGGGCTCGCCCGCCGCGTGCGTGACCGGGCCGAGGTGCTCGACCCGCGTGCCGTCCCCGAGCTCCTCGATCGCCTGCGCCGCGCCGTCGACGTAGAGCACGCCTCGCCGGAGCATCACCGTCTGCCCGGGGAGCGCGATCACGCGCTTGACGAGGAGGGTCGAGCCGCCGCGCGGATCCGCGAAGAGCACCACGTCGCCGGCGCTCGGCCCGCTGCGCTCGAACACGTAGCCGTCCGTGAGCGGGACGCGGAGCCCGTAGGCGACCTTGTCGACGAGGATGCGATCGCCGGGGGCGATCGTCGGCCACATCGAGCCCGTGGGCACGTGGTACTGGTCCGCGAGCGTCGAGCGACCCAGCGTGAGGATCGCGAGGACCGCGAGGACCTTGAGGAGGCTGCGACCGAGCGGCGCGACGGTCTGGTAGGCGCGCCGCGCGAGCGCGCGATCGGATCGGGGCATGAACAGGCCGGCCTTGGCGGGCTCGAGGCACGCTGTCGCCGCCTCGGCCGCCGGCCCGGGGGAGCTCTGCTCGCTCATCGCTGGCGGGGCTAGCATCCGCGCTGGAGACAGGCCAGCTTCGCTGCATGCACGGCTGTACTTCGTCGACTGCATCATTCTCCCAGGCTCTGGGCCGCCTCACACTCTGCGGATCAATGTCGCTTCATCCGGTATCGACAGGCGCCGCCATGCACCTCGCCGGCTACCGCGCGCTGGGGCTCGATTTTACCTATATCCCTTTTGCGGTGACCGATGTTGAGGGAGCGACGCGCGGGATGCGGGCGCTCGGGATCCGCGGCCTCGGTGTGTCGATGCCCTACAAGCAGGCGGTAATTCCGTTGCTGGACGAGATCGATCCCGTCGCCGCGCGCATCGGCGCGGTGAACACGATCGTCAACGACGGCGGGCGCCTCCGGGGGCACAACACCGACTGGATCGGCGCGGCGCGGGCGCTCGAGGAGGCGACGCAGCTGGGGGGCGCGCGGGTGCTGCTCCTCGGCGCGGGGGGCGCGGCGCGCGCGGTCGCGTTCGGGCTCGCGGAGCGCGGCGCCCGCGTCACGATCGCGAACCGGAACCTCGAGAAGGCGCGGCAGCTCGCGGCGGCGGTCGGCGGGACGGCCGTGCCCCTCGACGGGGGGGCGCTCACGCCCGACCACGACGTCCTCGTCAACGCGACCTCGCGCGGCATGACCGAGGTCGACCCGCGGAGCCCCGTCCCGGAGGAGGCGTTGCGGGAGGGTCTCCTGGTGATGGATATCGTGTACAAGCCGATGATCACGGAGCTCGTGGAGGCGGCGCGGCGGCGCGGGGCCACCGCCGTTCACGGCGGGAGGATGCTCCTTCACCAGGCGGCAGAGCAGTTCCGGCTGTACACCGGGCGCGAGCCGCCGCTCGACGCCATGGACGAAGCGCTGCGCGCTCAGCTCGGCTGACGCGCGCCGCCGCGCGGGGCCGGCTCGCGCCGTCCGCGCGCCGGCGGGGACGGGCGGCGCGCGGCGAGCTCTGTTGTACGCCCCGCGCGCGGCATCCGTAGCAATGGCCAAGCGCGAGCGCCACGCGTAGGCTTCTCCCGATGATCTCGTTTGAAATACGCGCAGCCGTGACCGGCGACGAGGAGCAGCTCCTCTATGTCGCGCGCCACCTGAACTCGGTCAACCTGCCGAACAACCGTGACGCAATCCACGAGATCGTCGCCGAGAGCCACCGGAGCTTCAGCGGGGCCATCCAGGACCCGCGCCTGCGCCAATACGTCTTCGTGCTCGTCGACCTGACGAAGGGCGACAAGGGCGTGATCGTCGGCACCTCGATGATCATCGCGCAGCTCGGCCGGCGCGGCGTCCCGTACATCTATTTCGACGTGCTCGACGAGGAGAAGTACTCGGCCACGATCGACAAGCACTTCCATCATACCGTGCTGCGCATCGGCTACTCGTACAATGGACCAACGGAGATCGGCGGACTCGTGCTCATGCCGGACTACCGGCAGGGGCCCGAGCGGCTCGGCACGATGATCTCGTATGTTCGCTTCCTCTACATGGCCGCGCGGCCCGACCTGTTCCAGGAGGAGATCCTCGCGGAGCTGATGCCCCCGCTCGAGCCGGATGGAACAAGCCACCTCTGGGAGGCGCTGGGGCGCAAGTTCACCGACATGAGCTATGCCGAGGCAGACCTCCTCTCCAAGAAGAACAAGGAGTTCATCAAGGGGCTGTTCCCCGAGGGGACCATCTACGCCTCGCTGCTGCCCGAGGACGCCCAGCGCCTGATCGGGAAGGTGGGGTCGCAGACCCGGGGCGTGGAGAAGCTCCTGCGCCGCATCGGCTTCCGCTACGCCCACAGGGTCGATCCGTTCGACGGCGGGCCGCACTTCACCGCCCGCATGGACGAGATCTCCCTCGTGAGCGACACCCGCCGGGCCAAGGCAGGCCGCCCGTTCGCGCCGAGCCCGTCGGACCCGAAGGGCATCGTCGCGCTCGAGCGCCCCGACGCCCCCTATTTCCGCGCGGTCGCCGCGCACTTCCGCGACGAGGGAGAGCGCGGCCTGGCGATCGCCGAGGACGCCTGGCACCACCTCGCGCTGGAGCCCCGCGCGCCGATCTGCGTCCTGCCCATGCCGTGAACGACGCCGCCGCGCGCTCCGATCGGAACGCGCAGACCGAGCGGACCGGGCCGCCTTGCATTTCGACGATTCTGTTGCTACAGAATTAACAGAAGCTTTCACGAGGGGCTCGGAGGACCATGACCCTGGGATTGGACTTCGATTTCAGGCGCTGGCCCGCGCTGGAGCGGCTGGAGCGGCTGGAGCGGAAGGAGCGCTGGCCCGGGACGGCGCAGCGGGCGGAGGACGGCGCGGCAAGCGCGCCCGCGACAGGGGGACGGCCTGGCGCGGAGCCGGCGCTCTCGGAGCGGGAGCTGCGCATCGCCGCCGCGCTCGCCGAGGCGGCGATGCCGCCCGGCCGCTTCCTCGAGGGCGCCGGCGCGGCGACCGCCGCCCGCCTCGCGGCCTTTCTGTCGACGATCCCGCCGCACCTGGCGCAGGGGCTGCGCGCGGCGCTGTGGGCGATCGAGCTCGCGCCGGTGCCGACGCGGCTCAGGCCGCTGTCGGCGCTGCCGCTCGAGGAGCGGATGGAGGTGCTCCGCGGCTTCGAGCAGAGCCGGGCGCTGGCGCTGCGCTCGCTGCTCCGCGCCGTGCTCACGCCGCTCCGGTTCCTGCACTACGACAGGCCCGAGATGTTCGAGCACGTGGGCTGCCGCTACGAGCTGCCCACGGTGCGGGACGAGAGCCCCCGCTGGCTGTCGCAGGTGACGAACGGGCGCGAGGTCGAGGAGGACCTGGAGCTCGAGTGCGAGGTGCTCGTGATCGGCACCGGGGCCGGCGGCGCGGCCGCCGCCTACGAGCTCGCGTCGCGGGGGCACGCGGTCCTGATGCTCGAGGAGGGCGACTACCACCGCCGCTCGAGCTTCACCGGCCGGCCGGCGCGCGCGTACCGGGAGATGTACCGCGACCACGGGCTCGACATGGCGATCGGCAACGTGGGGATCCCGGTGTTCGCGGGGCGCGCCGTCGGAGGGAGCACCGTGATCAACTCCGGGACCTGCTACCGGGCGCCGGAGAGCACCTTCGCGTCGTGGCGGGACGGCATGGGGCTGCCCGCGGAGCTCTCGTCCGAGGGGCTCGCGCCCTACTACGAGCGCGTCGAGCGGATGCTCCAGGTCGCCCCGGCCGATCCGCTGCACCTCGGGGCGATCGGGCCGATCATCCGGCGCGGCGCGGAGCGGCTCGGCCTGCAGCACGGGCCGCTCCAGCGCAACGCGCCGGACTGCGACGGACAGGGGATCTGCTGCTTCGGCTGCCCGACCGGGGCCAAGCGCTCGACCGACGTGAGCTACGTGCCCGAGGCGCTGAAGCGGGGCGCGCAGCTCATCACGGCGGCGCGCGTGAGGACGATCGACGTCGTGGCGGGCCGCGCGCGCGGGGCGACGGCCGTGCTCGGCGGCGACACGAGGGCCGGCGGAGGCGGCGGCGCGAGGCGGCGGCGGCCGCGGCTCGTGGTCAAGGCGGAGGCCGTCGTGGTGGCCGGCGGCGCGCTGATGACGCCGCTCTTGCTGCGCCGGAGCGGGGCGTGCCTCTCGAGCGGCATGCTGGGGAAGAACCTGTCGATCCACCCGGCGTCGAAGGTGATGGCGCTCTTCGACGAGCGGGTCGACCAGTGGCGAGGCATCCCGCAGGGCTACCAGATCGACCACTTCGCCGACGAAGGGCTGATGTTCGAGGGCGGCTCGCTCCCGTTCGACGTCGCCGCGCTGGCCGTGCCGTGGACGGGGCGGCGCTACACCGAGCTCATGGAGCGGTACCCGCACCTCGCGACGTTCGGGTTCATGATCAAGGACACGAGCCGCGGCGAGGTGCGGCCCGGGCTCGGCGGTACGCCGCTCGTGCTCTACACGATGAACCCGGAGGACGTCGCGAGGATGCAGCGCGGGATCGAGCTGCTCTGCGAGGTGTTCCTGGCCGCGGGGGCGCGGCGCGTGCTGCCGCTCGTCGCCGGCTGCGACGAGGTGAACGGGCCGGAGGACCTCGAGCGGCTCAAGGGGCGGCAGATCAAGGCCGGGGACATCGACGTGGCCGCGTTCCACCCGCTCGGGACGTGCCGCATCGGCGTCGATCCGCGGTCGTCGTGCCTCGGGCCGGACCACCAGGCGCACGACGTCGCCGGGCTCTACGTGTGCGACGGGAGCGCGATCCCCTCGTCGCTCGGCGTGAACCCGCAGATGACCATCATGGCCATGTCGCTGCGCGCGGCCGAGCTCCTGAGCGCGCGGCTATCCGGCTGAGCCGCCGCGGTACCCGGCGGCCGCGGCGCGCTCGTTGCCGATGCGGTCGCTCTCGACGGCCCCGTCGCGCATCGTCACCACGCGCGGCATCGACTCGGCGAAGCTGAGGTTGTGCGTCACCACGACGACCGTGGTGCCGTGCTTGCGGTTCATCTCGAAGAACAGCTGGTGGATCGAGTCGCTCGTCGCGGTATCGAGGTTCCCGGTCGGCTCGTCGGCGAGGAGCAGCTTCGGCGACAGGACGAGCGCGCGCGCCAGGGCCACCCGCTGCTGCTCGCCGCCCGACAGCTCGCCCGGCCGGTGCGTCGCGCGCGCGGCGAGCCCGACCTCGGCGAGCAGCGCGCGCGCGATCGGCTCCATCTCGCGGCGGGTCTTCCCCTGGATGAGGCCCGGCATCATCACGTTCTCGACCGCGTTGAACTCGGGGAGCAGGTGGTGGAACTGGAAGACGAAGCCGATCATCCGGTTCCGGATCGCCGCGAGCCGCGAGCTCGGCATGCCGGTGAGCTCGTCGCTGCCGAGGCGGATGCGGCCGCTCGTCGGGAGGTCCAGCGTGCCGATGCAGTGGAGGAACGTGCTCTTGCCGGCCCCCGAGGGGCCCACGAACGCCACGACCTCGCCCTGGTTGATCACGATATCGATGCCGCAGAGCACGTGGAGCTCGCGCCCCATGTGAACGAACGTCTTGCGGAGATCTTCGACGACGACGAGCGGAGTGGACATGGAGGGGTTTACTCGTAGCGGAGCCCGTCGACCGGAGAGAGCTTCGAGGCGGCGCGGGCCGGGTAGAGGGTGGCGATCGTGCAGATGAGCAGCGCCGCCACCGCGACTATCGCATAGTCGGAGCCGTTCACGTTCACGGGCAGCCGGTCGATGTAATAGACGTCCGGATCGAGCCGGACGCCGAACCAGGACAGGCCCGTGCAGACCGCCAGCGCGGTGCCGACACCGTAGACGGTGCCGATGGCGCCGATGATGACGCCCTCGAGCATGAACACGCGCATCACCGCGCTGTCCGAGGCCCCGAGCGCCTTCAGGACGGCGATCTCCTTGCCCTTCTCCGTCACCATGAGGAGCAGCGTGCAGACGATGCAGAAGCTCGCGACCGCGATGGCGATGGACAGGATGATGAACGTCGCGATCTTCTCCAGCTTGAGCGCGCTGAAGAGGCTCTTGTTGCTCTCGACCCAGTCGCGGACGCGGAGCTTTTGGGGCGGCTTGCCGCCCTCCGGCGCCTCGTCGAGCGCGGCGCTCGCGGCGACCGCCGCCTCGACGGCCGGGCGGACGTCCTGCACCCGCTCGGGATCCGGGATCCGGATGTCGATGTGCGTGATCTTGTCCTCCAGGCCGAAGAACTTCTGCGCCTCGTCCAGCAAGACGTACGCGTGCGAGACGTCGTACTCGTACATGCCGCTGTAGAAGATCGCCGCGACGCGGAACCTGCGGGAGCGCGGCATCACGCCGGTGGGACCGAGCTCGCCCACCGGCGAGAGCAGCGTCACCTCGTCCCCGACGAGCACGTGGAGCGACTTCGCGAGCTCGCGGCCGATGACGACGCCCGGGTACACGCGCGTCTGCCGCTTCAGGTACTCGCGCACCGACGGGTCCACGTCCGGCGGCTGGCGGAAGTCCGGCCCCTTGAAGTACGGCTCCCCACCCGGGCCCCGGCCGATGATCTCCTCCGGCGGCAGGCTCGTCAGCTTCTCGGGATCGCGCAGGTAGTCGAAGCTGCCGACCTCGATGTTCTTCTGGAGATCGATGACCTGCCCGATCGTGTCCGGATCGATGCCGCGGACGATGGCGCCGGCGGTGTTCGAGGCGCTGGAGCCCATCGCCTCGCCGGCCGCGACCGGCGTCGCCGCGCCCCCGTACGGCGCGAGCGCGACGCGCACCTTGGTGAGCTTGTCGTCCCAGTCGCCGAAGCCGCCGGGGCGGGTGGCGTCGACGACCATGTGCGCGTTGTTGCCGAGGATCTTGCGCTTCAGGTCGGCGCCGAAGCCGCCCATGATGCTCGTGACCGAGCACAGCGAGCACGAGCTGACGGCGACCCCGGCCATCGACAGGACCGAGATGACCGTGAGAAAGCCGCTCTTCGAGGCGCGCACGTGGCGCGCGCCCACGTGGGGCACGAAGCTCCGGCGCTCGAGGGCGTCGAGGGCGAGCGGCAGGAGCGCCGACAGCACGAAGAACAGGAAGACCGTGCTGGAGACGAGCGCGGCGAAGCGGATGATCTGATCGGTGGTGTTGTGCGCCGCGAACCGCCCGACGGGCATCCTGGCCGTGAGCGCCGCGGTGACGCCGAACGTCACGCCCACGAGCGCGCCCCACCACCAGCCGAGCGCGCGGTAGAGCCCCTTGCGGACGGGGCGGGTCCCGGCGATCGCGTAGCCCACGCCCGCGGCGATCAGGACGCCCGCGAGGAGCCACTTCAGGGTCGGATGGAGCGGCAGGACCGCGAGCCACACGACGGCCACCGCGAGCGCGGCCACGAGGCAGATCACGCCCAGCGCCCTGACGAACGCGCGGACCTTGGGCCCTCGCGCGCCGAACACCCGCCAGCCGAGGCCCGTCGCGGTGACGAGCAGCAAGCCGACGCCCGTCCCGGCCAGCGCGCCGAGGGCGCCGCCGATCATCTCGGGGTTGCTGGCGACGACCACGCCGACGAGCCCGAGGGCCTTCGCTCCCCCGCCGGACGTGAGGAGCGCGAGCGCAAGCAGGCCGCCGCCCGCGAGCGCGAGCACGAGCCCGACGCGCGCGACGACGGGGCGCCGCGGCTCCAGCTCGCCCTTCTTGTCGAAGCGGGTGTAGCCGCGCCAGGCGAGCAGGAGGACACCCAGCGCGACGGCGGCGAGGAGCGCCGCCTGCAGGGATCGAGAGAGCTCGATCACGCGTCGGTCTCGGGGCGCAGGAGGGGGAACAGGATGACGTCGCGGATGGATGTCGCGCCGGTGAGGAGCATCGTCAGGCGATCGATCCCCATGCCGAAGCCCGCCGTCGGCGGGAGGCCGTGCTCCAAGGCGCGGACGTAGTCGGCGTCGTAATCCATCGTCTCCTCCTCGCCCCGCGACTTCTTGGCGACCTGCGCGCGGAAGCGCGCGTCCTGGTCCTCGGGGTCGTTGAGCTCGCTGAAGGCGTTGCAGAGCTCGCGGCCCTCGATGAAGAGCTCGAAGCGGTCGACCAGCGAGGGATCGCTGTCCTTCTTGCGCGCGAGCGGGGAGACCTCGAAGGGATAGTCGATGATGAAGACGGGGACGCTCTTGTCGCCCGCCTCGGTGCGGTAGTCCTTCGTGAGGAACGGCTCGACCACGTACTCGTAGGCGCAGAAGACGAGCTCGCCGGGCGACTCGCACTTCTTCGCGCCCGCGCGGAAGTTCGTCCAGTCGATCTCGCGCCCGCTCGCCTTGGCGGCCTTCGCCCACTCCTTGATCGGCGCGTCGTCCGCGGCGACGCGCTGCGGGACGTCGGCGGGGAGCCCCGCCTTTTCCAGGGCGCGGGCGAGCCCCTCGGCCATGGGGACGCGCGCGAAGCGCTCGAGCGAGAACGCGCGCTGGGAGGCCCAGGCCGCGTGCTCGGCCGGGAGGCGCTCGGCGAGGCGGGCGTCGACGTGGCGGAGCATCGCCTCGGTCGCGTCCATCAGGGTCTCGTACGTCGCGTACGCCTGGTAGTACTCGAGCATCGTGAACTCGGGGTTGTGCCGCGTCGACAGCCCCTCGTTCCGGTAGCAGCGCGCGATCTCGTAGACGCGCTCGAAGCCGCCGACCACGAGCCGCTTCAGGAAGAGCTCGGGCGCGATGCGCATGAAGAGCTCGAGATCGAGCGCGTTGTGGTGGGTCTTGAACGGCTTCGCGGCCGCGCCGCCGACGAGCGTGTGCATCGTCGGGGTCTCGACCTCGAGGAAGCCGCGCGCGTCGAGGAACTCGCGCAGCGCCGCGACGATCGCGCTGCGGGCGCGGAAGACCCCGGCCACGTGCGGGTTGGCCACGAGGTCGACGTACCGCATGCGGTAGCGCGACTCGACGTCCTTGAAGCTCGTCTTGGTCGGCAGCGGGCGGTAGGCCTTCGTGAGCAGCCGGAGGCGCTCCGCGCGGATCGAGAGCTCCCCCTTCTGCGTGGCCATCGCGACGCCGTGGGCCTCGACGAAATCGCCGAGATCGATGTCCTCCAGCCGCTCGAAATCGGCGAGGCCCCCCTGCTCGCAGTAGAGCTGGAGCTCGCCGGTCCGGTCGCGCAGCCGCACGAAGGTGACGCCGCCGAACGAGCGCACGAAGAGGACCCGGCCCGCGACGCGGAACGGGATCGGCTCGACGCGCGCCGGGTCGTAGCGATCCACCGTCGGCGCGGCGGGCCGGTCCGGCGCCGCGCCCTCCGGCCGGGGCTCGGCCGCGGCCCGCGCCCCGTCGAAGCGGGCGCGGACGGCGGCGAGCTCGGTGAGCGGCTCGCCCGTCGTGACGTCGTTGGCGAACGGGTTCTCGCCGCGGGCGCGGAGGCGGGCCGCCTTCGCCTTGCGGGTGGCGATCAGCGTCTCCTCGGCGCGCGCGGCCTCGGCGGCCTCCTTCGCTAGCCGCTCGCTCTTCTTGTCGTTCGGTCGGTCTTTTTGCTGGCTCACGGAGCGTCGTCCTCCGCGACCGAGCCGCCCTTCCTGAGCGAGCCGCCGGCCGCGGCGAGCAGATAGGCCTCGATGAAGCCCTCGAGATCGCCGTCGAGGACGGCGTCCACGTCGGTGGCCTCGGTGGAGGTGCGGACGTCCTTGACGAGCCGGTAGGGCGCGAGGACGTAATTCCTGATTTGGCTGCCGAAGTTGATGGCGCTCTTCGCGGCGTTGTAGGCCTGGACCTCGGCCTCCCGCTTCTGGAGCTCCATCTCGTACAGCTTCGCCTTGAGGACCTTCATCGCCATCGCGCGGTTCTGGTGCTGGCTGCGCTCGGCGCGGCACACGATGTTGAGGCCGGTCGGAAGGTGGCGCAGGCGAACGGCGGTCTCCACCTTGTTCACGTTCTGCCCGCCCTTGCCGCCGGCGCGCATCGTCGTGATCTCGATGTCCTTCTCGTTGACCTGGATGTTGATCTCGTCGTCGCTGTCCGGGGTGATCTCGACGGCGGCGAACGCGGTCTGGCGCGTATGATCCGCGTTGAACGGGCTCATCCGCACCAGGCGATGGACCCCTGCCTCGGAGCGCAGGTACCCGTAGGCGGCGTCGCCGGTCACCGTGAAGGTCACGGCGTCGATGCCGGCCTCGTCGCCGTCCTGGTAGTCGATGATCTCCGTCTTGTAGCCCCGGCGCTCGCAGAAGCGCAGGTACATGCGGAGGAGCATGGACGCCCAGTCCTTCGCGTCGGTGCCGCCGGCGCCCGGGTGGATGCTGACGATGGCGTTGCCGCGGTCGGCGGGGCCGGACAGCATGCGATCGAGCTCGGCCTTGCGCAGGCGCGCGGCGATGGCGTCGGCCTGCGCGTCGGCGTCGGCGATGACGCCCTCGTCGCCCTCGGCGGCGCCGAGCTCGAGGTACTCCGCGAGATCCTCGATCTCGCGGCCGAGCTTCTGCGCCATCTCGAGCTTCGCCTCGACCTGGGCGCGCTTGCGGAGGACGGCTTGGGCTTTTTCCTGATCGTTCCAGAACCCGGACGACAGCGTCGTCTGGGTCAGGTCCTGGAGCATCCGTTCGAGCTTAGGGACGTCAAAGATGCCCCCTTAGCGCCTCAAAGCGCCGTTTGATGTCCAGGACTTTCTCGCGGGTCTCGGAGAGCATGGCCGGGGATCTATTCGATCTGGGCGGCGATCGCCAGGAGAGACCGCCCCGCGCGCAGACGCAGAGGCCGCGGCGGCCCGCGCCGGGGGCGCTGGCGGCTCAAGCCGGGGTCGGTCTGGGGACAGATCGCTGGAAGGCCCGACGGATCGTGGGCCACGATCGCCGAGATCTCCTCGCTCGGCGCGAGCCCGCCACCACGTCTCGGATGGCCCTCAGCGAGATCGGGGGAGCCGCCGCCGGGCTGCTCAGCGCACCGTCGAGGTAACGGCCCAGGAGCTCGGTCAGCGCGACGGCGGTGATCGCGTTGGAAAAGAGACCGGCGACCGGGACGAGGCCGAGCGTGAAGTTGGCGAAGAGCCGCACAGCGGCTCCGCCCCAGATGATCTTGCTCACCTGAAACCACGGAGCCCTGAGGAGCGGCGCGCCCCGCGCCCACGTCAGCGACGCGGAAAAGTAGTAATGGATGGGAACCACGATCAGCTCGTCTGCGCCGGGAATGGGCTGCGTGACGAAGCTCGTCACCGCGGTGATGACGGAATACTTGTTGGTCAGTCGGCGGATCTTCGGTTCCATCGACCGTATATACGGCGCGGCGTTGGCCACCGGGAGGCCGGACGAGCTCGCTGGGCCCTGCCCGCGACGCGCGAAGTCGAGGACGAACCGCGCTCGACCGGGGCGCAGCGCGGGAGTCGCCGCGATCCCGATCGCGGGTCTCGGCGCTCTTCGCGAGCGCGAGGCAAAGCGAGATCTCCCCGGAGCAACTCTGCAGATCCGCGGCTCGATCCAGCGCGAGCCCCGGGGAGCCCGATCCCGCTCTCCGCTGGAATGGCGGCGTCTCCAGCGCCGGCGGCGCTACGGATCGAGCCCTTCCCTGCAGGCGGCCCTGAGCTCGGCGAGCGCGGCGACGAGCGACTCCCGCTCGCTGCGCCACGCCGGCGACGCGTCCTCGGCGTCGCGCCGGCGGAGGTGCTCGCGGGCCTCGTCCCAGAGCGGGCGCGACGGCTCCAGCGGGGGTACGCGCCGGCGCACGGCGTCCGTCAGGCGGAGCACGCGCTCGACGCGGGAGAGCGCCTCGCCGAGCGGCACCTCGCCCGCGTTGCAGCGCCGGAGCAGGCCGCACTCATAGCTGCTGCACACGGAGAAGCGCGTCTCGTAGACGGTGCACTTCCGGTCGCGGTGGCACGGGCACGGCAGCCTGAAGGCGTCGTGGTACTGGTTGCACGCGAGCGGCAGGCGCAGCTTCTCGGCGAGCGGGAGCTCGCGCTCCTCGAGCGGCGCGACGTCGAAGAGCAGCCCCGTGCAGCACAGGCCGCACGCGGTGCACAGGTCCGAACCGCTCTGCCGCGCCTCGGGGGTCTCGCTCGCCGGGGGAGAGCTCACCCGCGTCGATTGGCACGCGCGCGGCCGCGCGTCGAGCCCATCGAGGCGAGCGCGGCTCAGCGCAGCGCGCCGTCCTCCGCGCCCGCGCCCTCGAGGACGATCTCGCGCAGGTGGTCGAGCCCGACCGAGCCCGAGCCGATCACCTTGGCGTGGAACGCCTTCAGATCGAACGCCTCGCCCTGCAGGCGCCGCAGCTCCTCGCGCAGCTCCAGGACGACCCGCTCGCCGACCTTGTACGAGATCGCCTGCCCCGGCCAGCCGAGGTAGCGCGTCGCCTCGCTGTGCGCGTGATCCAGCGTGAGGAAGGCGCGGCGGTGGAGGTACTCGACCGCGGTCTCGTAACTCCACGGCTCCCCGGCGTGGAGCGGGGCGTGCTGGGGGATCGGCAGATCGAGGTGCATGCCGATGTCGAGGACGATGCGGTAGGCGCGCACGAGCTTGCCCGCGAGCATCCCGAGCACGTAGTCGGGGCGCTCGAAGTAGCCGAGCTCGTACATCAGCTGCTCGGCGTAGAGCGCCCACCCCTCGGCGAAGCCGGAGCACGTCACCAGGAAGCGGTGGAGCCGGCTCAGCCGGTCCTCGAGGTGCACCTGGAGCGCGCACTGCAGGTGATGGCCGGGGAATCCCTCGTGGTACGCCGTGGTGATCTCCTCGTAGAGCGGGAACTGCTGCCTGTCGCCGGCGGCGTACCAGACGGTGCCGGGCCGCTTGAAGCCGTCGCTCGGGGGCATGTAGTACGCGCCGAGCGCGCCGCCCGGCGGCGCGAGCTTCACCTCGATGCGGCGGATCGGCTCGGGGATGTCGAAATGCACGCCGTCGAGCTCGGCGAGCGCCTTTCGCTGGCGCTCGGACATGAGGCGGAGAAACTCGTCGGCGCCGTGCGCGCAGCGGGCGGGATCGGTCATGAGCAGCTCGATCACGTCGGGCAGCGACGCGCCGGGGAGGATCTCGCCGGCGAGGCGCGCCATCCGGGCCTCGATGTCGTGCACCTCGGACCACCCCCAGGCGTAGGTCTCGATCGGATCGATGGTCGCGCCGAGGAAGCGTCGCGCCATGCGCAGATAACGCTCCTCGCCCACGGCGTCCGCGGCGCGCGCGCTCGGCAGGTACGTCTGCTCCAGATAGTCGGCGAACGCGCCGAACGCGGCGCGCGCCCGCTCGACGCCGGCGGCGAGGCGCGCGCGGCCGGCGTCCGTGGCGCAGCCGGACGCCTCGTAGGCGACGGGCAGCGTGAGGAAGAACGACGCCTCGCCGACCTGGTAGCGCGCCTGCTCGACGACGGCGCGCACCTGGCGGCGCGCGACGACCTGGCCTGTTCGGCGCCCCTCCTCCAGCGACGCCCGGTAGCTGTCGAAGGCCCGCGGGAGCCCCTCCAGGCGCGACGCGATGGCGTCCCAGCCGGCCGCGCTGCGCACGTCCATGAGGTCGAAGACCACCCGGAGGTGCTGGAACGCCGACTCGATGTTGTTGAGGTCGCGCAGGTGCTCGCCGTGACGGAAATCGTCGAGCCGCTCGTCCAGGTGATCGGCCATCACACGGCGTGCGAGGCGGCCCCACCGCGCCTCCGGCCCGCGACCCGGGGGCGGCAGCGCCCGGAGCCTCTCCTGGAAGGACGCGACGGTCGAGGCCCAGGACGCGGCGCCGCTCGGGCTCCAGTCGTTCCAGGCGCCGTCGTCGCACGGGATGCCCGCCAGGGTGGCGTGGGCAGGACATTGTGCGGCGAAGGTTTCGACGAACTCGTCGCTGAGGGCGAAGATCGGATCGCGCGCGTCGTGGTGTTGGCTCACCGCGACAGCATAGGCGGCCGCGCCCGGAATTTCTTCGTGCACGCGAGACGACCCGTCGGGTCTTCGTTACGCTTGTGGAGAGAGGCCGCTCACGGGGCGGCCCCGGGGAGCGACATGAACCATCGCAGCCTGAAAGGCGAGCTCCACGACGACGACCGGCGCCCGAGCGCCGCCCCTCCCTCGCGTTCCCGACCGCCGCGGCGGCCCCTCCGGGCGCGCCTCTCCGGGCTGCTCGCCGCGGCGGCGCTCGCGGCGCTCGGCTGCGCCGGCTCCGCGGGCCACCCGGCGAGCTCGGCGCCCCCGCCCGCAGCGATGACGCCGGCCCAGATCGCGGCGCGCGCCACGCCGGCGGTCGTCACGATCCGCGGCGACGGCTCGCTGGGGGCGGGCTTCCTCGTCCGCGAGGACGGCTGGATCGCGACGAACTTCCACGTCATCGCCGGGATGCCGGACCTCAAGGTCGTCCTCTGGGACCAGAGCGAGCACCCGGTGCTCGAGGTGCTCGCGTTCGACGAGGACCGGGATCTCGCGATCGTCCGGATCCACGCGCCGCGGAAGCTCCCGCTGCTGCCCCTGGGCGACAGCCGCGCGGTGCGCCCGGGCGATCCCGTGGTCGCGATCGGGCATCCGCTCGGCCTCGCCGACACGGTGTCGAACGGCCTCGTGAGCGCGGTCCGCGTGGTCGATCCCGCGCTGACGCTGCTGCAGATCTCCGCGCCGATCGCGCCGGGCTCCTCGGGCGGGCCGCTGTTCAACGAGCGCGGCGAGGTGATCGGCGTCGCCGCCGCGGTGGCGACGCAGGGGCAGAACCTCAACTTCGGCGTGCCCGCCGACTACCTCAAGCGGCTGCTCGTGCGCCCCGACCCGGTGCCGCTCTCGACCTTCGCGGCCGAGACGGCCGACGAGGAGCAGGCGCTGCCGGCGGTCAAGCGCTCGGTGCCCCACCACGCGCTCGCGATCCTCCGCGGCTGCACCGAGGGGGATCTCCTCGTCCTGGCGCGGACGATGGACGGCGCCATCCAGGTCGGCTCGCCCCTCTACAACCAGGGGGATTTCGCGTCCTGCTATCACATCTACGAGGGCGCCTCGCTCGACATGGAGCGCCGGCTCGGCCCCTCGTGCCGGGGCCCGAGGCAGGCGCTCGCCGAGGGCCGCCGCAAGGCGGCTGGCCTCGACGACAACGCCGCGCAGGCCTGGGCGATGCGCGACGCGTTCGACGGTCTCTTGGATGTGATCCTGCGCAAGGTGCACGGCGACACGCAGTGACCGGCGCGTCGCGGAGCGCGGCGCGCTCGACCGGCGCCGCGTCGCGGCAGCGCAGGGGGCCGGGCGCGGCGCGCCGCGGCCCCCGAGCGCCGAAAGGCAGCGCGGCTAGTCGAGGTGCGCCCCCGCCGGCCGGCCGCCCTCGTGCGCGATCGCGGCGCGCGCCGCGGCGCCGTGGTGGCCCGCCGCGACGACCCCATCGCCCGCCGGAGCGACGCCGCCCTCCCCCGCCCCGCGAGGCGCTCCCGGATCGTCGCTGCCCCGCATGAAGGGCAGGACCCGCTTCAGCCACGACGAGACGTCGTCGAAGAGCGAGTAGGCGACCGGGGTCGCGAGCAGCGTCAGGAGGAGCGCCATCGTCTGCCCGCCGATGATCACGAAGCCGGTCGCGCGGTTGGTCCCCGAGCCGGCGCCGCTCGAGGCGACGAGCGGGATCATGCCGGCCACGAACGCGAGCGTGGTCATCAGGATGGGCCGGAGCCGGTCGCGGTTCGCCTCCAGGATCGCCTGCGCGCGCGGCAATCCGTGCTCGCGCAGCTTGATCGTGTGATCGATCTGGAGGATCGAGTTCTTCTTCACGACGCCGAACAGCACGACGATGCCGAGCAGCGAGAAGATGTTGAGCGACTGCCGGAAGATGATGACCGAGATGAACGCGAACGGCACCGTCAGCGGCAGCGACAGGAGGATCGTGATCGGGTGCAGCCACGACTCGAACTGCGCCGCGAGCACGAGGTACATGAAGACGAACGACAGGAGCAGCGCGACGAGGAAGCTCTTCATCATCTTGGCGAGCTCCTTCGACGCGCCGACGGGGCCGGCGGAGTAGCCGGACGCCAGGTTCATCTGCGCCACCGCCTTGTCGAGCTCCTGGACGACCGTCTGCTGCGAGTAGCCCGCCTCGAGGTTGGCCATCAGCATGACCTGCCGCTGGCGGTTGTACCGCTCGATGCGCGACGGGCCCGTCCCCTCGTTGAACGTGACCACGTTGTCGAGCGTGACCGCGCCGAGCTTGGTCGACGGCACCGTGATCTTCGCGAGGCCCTCCTTGTCGGAGCGGAAGCTCGGCAGCGCGCGCGCGCGCACCTCGTACTGCTCCCCGCCCTCGTTGTAGGTCGACACCTTGTACCCGCCGACCAGGAGGCGCAGGGTGCTGGCCACGTCGCCGACCTGGACGCCGAGATCGGCGGCCTTCTTGCGGTCGATCTCCACCCGGATCTCCGGCTTGCCCACGAGCAGCGACGTGTCCGGATCCACGACGCCCGGCATCGCCTTGAGCTTCTCGAGCAGCGCGTCGGAGTACTGGCCGATCTTCTGGAGGTCGGGGCCCTGCACCTGGTACGCGATCTGCGCGCTCTGGCCGCCGGAGAACGCGGGCACGACGCCGATGCTCGCCCGGAGCTTCTCCGCGTCGAACTTCGGCTGGAGCTCGCGCCGGGCCCGGTCGATGAGGTCCTGCTGCGACAGCTCGCGCTCGCTCACGGGATCGAGCTTCACGTAGATGTTGGCGAGGTTCGGCGTCTTCTGCGGATCGTCGCCGATCGTCGTCAGCGTGTAGCTCACGCCCGGGAGCTTCTCGATGTCGGAGGCGATCCGCGTGGCGATGACGCGCGTCCCGTCGAGGCTCACGCCCTCGGGCGCGCGCAGGGTGACCTGGAACTGCGACTCGTCCTCGACCGGGAGGAAGTTGAACTTCGCGAGGCCCCCGAGGACCGGGATCGAGAACAGGGCCAGGACCGAGGCGAGCACGATCACCCAGCGGTGCGCCATCGACCAGCGGAGGAGCGACATGTAGCCGCGCTCGATCGGCCCGTAGAAGCGCGACTCCTTGGAGCTGTGGGAGCCGTCCTTGTCCGGCTTCTTCAGCCACCGCGCCGACAGCATCGGCGTCAACGTGAAGCTCACGATCAGCGAGACCAGGATCGAGAACGCCATGGTCAGGCCGAACGAGTTCAGGAAGCGGCCGACGATGCCGCTCATGAACGCGACGGGGAGGAACACCGCGACCAGCGAGAGCGTCGTCGCGAGCACCGCGGGGCCGATCTCCCGCGTGCCCTGGAGCGCCGCCTCCCACGGGCTCGCGCCCTTCTCCTCGATCCAGCGGTAGCAGTTCTCGAGGACGACGATCGCGTCGTCGATCACGATGCCGACCGCCAGCGTCAGGGCGAGGAGCGTGATCCCGTTGAGCGTGAAGCCCGCCACCCTCATCAGGGCGAACGTGGAGATGATGCTCGTCGGGATCGCGATCGCGGAGATGACCGTGCTGCGCGCGTTCGCGAGGAAGAGCGCGACGATGATCGCGGCGAGCAGCGCGCCGAGCACGAGGTGCTCCTTGACGGCGTTGACCGAGTTCTTGATGAACTCCGACTGATCGCGGGCGATGACGATCTGGTAGCCCGGGGGGAGGCGCTTCTCGACGTCGCTGATCCGCGCCTTCAGGCCGTCGATGACCTCGACGGTGTTCGTGCCGCTCTGCTTGCGGATGCTGAGGAGCACGGCGGGGTCGAGCCCGCGGAAGCCGGCGGACTCCGGCTCCGCCATGCCGTCCTGGACCTCGGCGACGTCGCCGAGCCGGACGGAGTAGCCGTCGCGGTTCGCGAGCACGATGTCCGCCATCTGCTCGACCGACTGCACGCGGCCGCGCGTCCGCAGGGTGAGCGCCCTGCCCCCTTGCTCGATGCGGCCGGCGGGGATCTCGACGTTCTGGCTCGCCAGCGCCTGGGCCACCACGCCGCCCGTCAGCGCGTACTTCTCGAGCTTCTCCGGATCGATCCAGATGTTGATCTGGCGGCTGCGGCCGCCGATGACCAGCACCTGGCCGACGCCGGCGAGCGACTCCAGCTCGCGCCGCAGCGTCTTGTCGGCGAACTCGGTCACCTCGCGGACGCTCGCCTTCGGCGACGAGACGGCGAGCGTGAGGATCGGGGCGGCGTCCGGATCCAGCTTGCCCACGATCGGCGGATCGATGCCCTCGGGGAGCTCCGCGAGGATGCCCTCGACCTTGTCGCGCACCTCCTGCGCGGCCACGTCGACGTCCTTCTCGAGCTGGAAGGAGATCATGACCTGGCTGAGCCCCTCGACCGACGCGGAGCGCAGCTCGTCGATGCCGCTGATCGTGTTGACCGCCGACTCGATCTTGTCGGAGATCTCCGTCTCCACCTCCTCGGGCGCCGCGCCGGGGAGGACCGTCGTCACGACGATGAACGGGAACTCGACCTTGGGGAACCGGTCCACGCCGAGGCCGAAGTAGGAGAACGCCCCGAGCACCGTCAGGAGCAGGACGATCACCGACGCGAACACCGGCCTACGGATGCAGATTGCCGCGAGCCATTGCATGGTCGCTACCTTTCTTCAGTAATGAGACGCGCAGCGCGCTCGGCTCACTGCGCCGCCGCGATCTCGATGCCGTCCGCCAGCTCGCTCACCTTGTCGATCGCGACCTCTTCCCCATCGGCGACCGGGCCGATCACCTCGACGAGGCCGTCGACCTTGCGGCCGGTCTTGACCAGCCGCTCCGTCACGCGATCGCCGGACCTCACGAACACGCGCGCGCTCGTCCCGGAGGTGCCGACCGCCGCCTCGGGCACGAGGAGCGCCGTTTTTGACTCGCCGGTCAGCGCCAGCTGACCCTGCGCGAAGAGGCCGGGCCGGAGCTTCCCCTCGCTGTTGTCGAACTCGGCCTCGACGGGCAGCGTGCGCGAGGAGGCCTTGAGGCTCGCGCCGATGCGCTTCACGACGCCCGGGAACGTGCGATCGGGGAAGGCGGCGACCGAGATGCGGACCGGCTTGCCGATCTCGATGCTCGCGATGTCCGCCTCGGGCACGTCGATGCGGAGCCGCAGCGGGTTGTCGCGGACCACGACCGCCACCACGCGGCCCGGGCTCGCGAACTCGCCGACGCTGATCCGCTTCTCGGCGACGGCGCCGTCGAACGGCGCCCGCACCGTCGTGTCGGCCACCGACTTCGAGGCGAGCCCCGCCTGCGCCTGCGCCGACGAGAGCGCGGCGACGGTCGCGCGGATGCCGTTGACCGCGGCCTCGTACTGCGCGGTCGCGTTCTGCGCCTGCGTGCGCGCCGCGTCCCAGGTCGACTGGGCGACGGCGCCCTGATCGAAGAGCTGCTTCACGCGGTCGGCCTCGGCCTTCGCGAGCTCCATGCTCTGCTTCGCGGCCCGGACCTCCGGCACCTGGTCGGGATCGATGTCCTTCGGCGACGCGCCCTGCTGCAGCGCGAGCTTGGCGCGGGCCTGCGCCACGGCGGCGGAGGCCGCCTGCGACTGGAGCGCCAGGTTGCGCGCGTCGAGCACGACGAGCGCGTCGCCCTTCTTGACCCGGGAGCCCACGTCGACCTCGACGCTCACGACCGAGCCGGCGACCTGCGTCGCCACCTCGCTGGTCTCGTCGGCGACGAGCGTGCCGCTGATGTCGAGCGTCTGCGGGAGCGGGCGCGCGGCCACCTTCCCGAAGCGCACGGCGGGCTTCTCGCGAGGCGCGGCGGTGTCGCGCGCGGGCGCGGGCTTCGCCTCCGCTTCCGGGCGCTTGCAGGCGGTCAGCGTGGTCGCCGCGAGCGCGGCGAGGAGCGCCGCGACGACGGCGGCGCGGGAGTGATTCGAGGCGGCGCTACGAGCGCCGAAAACCCGTCGAGCGATACGGCGCTCGGGTCCGCAAGGAGGATGTGTCATGGGGAGTCCGCCCGGTTCTTTGCCAGCGCCTGCCGGTGCGGTCCAGGAGCAAAGCTGGCGGGCACCACAGTAGGGTGCTGACCGGCCGGTCATCAAGGGGGTGATCCGGCCAATGTCTCCGTCCTCCTCGCACTTTATGCCGCCATGGCCGAGGAAAACGTGCTGCGCGCCGCGCTCGGGGTTGCGCCGGCCGGCGCTCGGCAATGAAACGGAGCGGTGAATCGCCGGTCATCCTCCGGAAAGGTCCGGAAAGGCAGCGCCGGAGCGGTGAGCCGCCGCGCGAATGCGCCCTTCTCAGCGCCGCGCGCCGCGGCCTCCGTGGCATCCGCGGCGCAAGGGTGCTGCGCCCCGGAGCAGGCCGCCAGCGGTCGCCGCAAATTCCGTCGTAGAATATTTCAATAGAGGCGCATTCTAGTGTGTGTGCATTCGCGATGTTGAAAGCGGTTCAGCTCCCAATCTCCGGAGATGTCCGGGGACGGGGCAGCGCCGTGAAGACGCCGCTCATCGCCACGGGTCGAAGGCGTCCTGGAATCGCCACGGGTCGAAGGCGTCCTGGAGCGCGGGGCCCGAGAGCTCGGCGAGGAACGGATCGAGCGCGCAGAGCGCGTCGAGCCAGGCGACGTCGGCGGGAGCGGCCGAGGGCTCCTGGGCGAGGCCCGCGAGCCGGCGGGCGCGGGCCGCGTGGGCCCGGGTGCGCGCCTCCGCGTAGGGGACCATGTCGCCGGCGGACATCATGAACGCCCAGTCGCTCGACTGGAGGAGGAGGAGCTCGCGGATCGCCTGGTCCAGCGCGCGGCCGGGCAGTCCGCCCGCGCCGCGGCGGCGCGAGAGCGCCCCCAGCACCGCGCGCTCGGCGTGATGGGCGTGCCGCCACAGGCGCGCCGCGCTCGGGCCCGTCCAGTACGCGCCGAAGCCGCCTTCGCCCCACGTGGAGGCGGCGGGCGCGACGACCTCCGCGGGCGGGTGGCGATCGAGGTACGCGCCGAGCGCGATGGGGACGGCGCGATCCGAGGCGGCGAGGCCGCGCAGGGCGTGCTCGAGGAACTCGGGCCCTTCGAGCCAGAAGTGGCCGAAGAGCTCGGCGTCATAGGGGGCCACCAGGATGGGCGAGGCCGGCGCGCCGCGGCCCGGCGCGCCCTGGATCGACGCGAGCGCGGCCTCGCGGCGCGCCACGAACGCCGCGGCGTCGGCGCGCGCCTGCGCGGACGCGCGGGCCGGGTCGTACGGCGCCTTGTCGGGGCCGGGCCCGGTCACGCGGTGGAGCTTGAGGCCGGTCATGAGCCGGGCGCCGCCGGGGCCGATCTCCCCGTCGAGCTCGCGCTCGGGCAGGTCGAGCCCGACGTCGCGGTAGAACTCGCGGTAGACCGGGTGGCCCGGGTAGCCGGCGTCGCGCGACCAGACCTCGCGCGCGCTGTCGCGATCGCGCCCGAAGCACGCGACGCCGGCCGGCGAGCGCACGGGGACGGACACGCCGGCGGACGGCGCTGGCGCGGCGAGCGCGAGGGCGTGGGCGTCGAGCACGGTGAAGCGGACGCCGGCCGCGGCGAGATCGGCGTCGATGCCGGGCGCGTAAGCGCACTCGGGCAGCCAGAAGCCGCGCGGCTCGGGCGCGCCCGTGAGGGCCGCGAAGGCGCGGCGGCCGAGCCGGATCTGCGCCCGGATCGACGCCGGCGTGGGGAGCAGGCCGGGCAGGTACGCGTGCGTCGCGGCGGTGGTGAGGAGCTCGACGCGGCCCGCGGCGGCGTGGCGCAGGAGGGCGCCGGGGACGTCGCCGCCCAGCGCCGCCCAGGCGCTCGCCGCGCCGGCGAGCCGCGCGCGGTAGAACGCGGCGGCCGCCGCGAAGCCGCCGCCGGCGAAGCGGGCCTCGACCCGGGCGGCGAGCGCCGTAGTCCGGCGGAGGTGATCCTCGAAGCGGCGGAGGAGCAGCTCGTCGCGCAGCATCGCGAGGAGCGGCGGCGAGACGGAGAGGGTCAGCGGGGCGACGACGCGGTCGGCGGCGAGCCGATCGAGGACCCCGAGCAACGGGAGGTAGCACTCCCAGAGCGCCTCGAAGAGCCAGCGCTCCTCCAGCGAGCGCGCGTGCTCGGGGTGGCGCACGTACGGCAGGTGGGCGTGGAGGACGAGGGCGACGTAGCCCGGCATGAGCGCTGGCCGGCGGGAGATCGCCGGCGGGCGCGATCTCGCACGGGCGCGCCGGCGCGGGAAGCGCTGGAGCTCCGGCGTCGGTCCGTGCGCCTCAGCCTTTCTTGAGCTCCATCCCGAGGTCCTCCCCCAGGCGCGCGGCCTCGCGCTCGTCTCCGGGCCACGGGACGCGCCGCTCGGCCCTCCGCAGCCGGGAGCCGTCGGGCTCGGCGAGGAGCGCCCGCAGCCAGAGCGCGCCGCCGTCCCGCACCGCGTAGGCGGCCACCGGCGTCCGGCAGCTGCCTTCCACGGCCGCCATCACGGCCCGCTCCGCCGTGACGCAGACGGTGGTCTCGCGGTCCGCGAGCGCCGCAAGGACGCCGCGCACGCCGGCGTCCTCGGCGCGGCACTCGATGCCGAGCGCCCCCTGGCCGATCGCCGGCAGCGACACCTCGGGCGAGAGGACCTCGGTGGCGCGATCGGCGAGGCCGAGCCGCTTCAGGCCGGCGAGCGCCAGCACCACGGCGTCGAACGACCCGTCGGACACCTTGCGGAGGCGCGTGTCGACGTTGCCGCGGACCGGCTCGATCGCGAGATCCGGGCGCGCCTCGCGCAGCGCGACCGCCCGGCGGAGGCTCGAGGTGCCGACCCGGGCGCCCGCCGGCAGCTCCGCGAGCGGGGCGCCGCTCCGGGTGACGATCACGTCGCGAGGATCCTCCCGCGCGGGGATGCAGGCGAGGCACAGCGCCGGGGCGATCTCGGCGGGGACGTCCTTGATCGAGTGGACCGCGAAATCGGCGCGGCGATCGAGCAGCGCCTCCTCGAGCTCCTTGATGAACAGCCCCTTGCCGCCGATGTCCTGGAGCGAGCGATCCTGCGTCTTGTCGCCCGAGGTCACCACCTCGAGCTCGCGGAGGGAGAGATCGGGCACCGCCGCCTCGAGGGAACGGGCGAAGGCGCGGGACTGGGCGAGGGCGAGCGCCGAGCGGCGCGTGGCGAGGGTGAGCTCCATGGGGTCACGCTCCCTTTAACCCAGCTGCGCGCACGGCCGCGGCCGGATTCGCGACGGCCATGACGCCGGCCTCGGCGGGCTGGGGGCGCGCGCTGGGCTGCCGGGCGTAGCGGCCGTCGTCGTCCGCGACCTGAGGGCGCGCGCTGGGCTGCCGGGCGTAGCGGCCGTCGTCGTCCGCGACCTGAGGGCGCGGGTCGGCCTGCCGCGGCGACGCGCCGCGCGCGCCGGAGGGCGGCGGCGCTGCCCCGCGGGCGGACCGCGGCGTGGGGGGGCCCTCCGCGGCGACGCGCAGCTCCCCCTCGGCGAGCGGGGCGGCGGCGCCGCACTCCGGCGCGCTGTCGATGTCGAAGAGCTCGCGGAGCGAGTCGACGTGCTCGGCGACGCGGGGATCGGTGGCCATGGCGCGGAGGCGGGTGGTGGGCACGTGGAGCAGCTTGTTCGTGGCGGCGTCGACCATCAGCGCGAGCGCCTGGCGCTCGGCCGGGCCGAGGTGCCGGAGCTTGCCGGCGAGGCTGCGCTCGACCTCGGCCGCGAGGATGGAGCGCGTGCGGGCCCTGAGCCCCACGATCGTGGGCGTGAGGGCGCGCTCGAGCGTCCACGTCTCGAAGGCGTGCGCCTCGTCCGCGACGATCGCCTCGGCCCGCGCCGCCTCGGCGGCGCGCCCCTCGACCGACTGCGCCACGATCTGCGAGAGATCGTCGACGTCGTAGAGGTAGACGCTGTCGAGCTTGTTGACGGCGGGGTCGATGTCGCGCGGGACCGCGATGTCGATGAGGAACAGGCTCCGGCCCTTCCTGGCCTTGCGGGCCCGGCGGACGAGGTCGAGCGTGACCACGTAGGTCGGGCTCGAGGTCGACGAGATCACGATGTCGGCGTCGATGACGGCGCGCTCGAGCTCGGCCCAGGGGCGGGGCTCGCCGCCGACCTCGCGCGCGAGGGCGGCCGCGCGATCCAGGCTCCGGTTGACGACGACGAGGCGGGCGCCGGCGCGGACGAGGAGCTTCGAGGCGGCCTCGGCCATCTCGCCGGCGCCGATGAGCAGCGCCGTGTGGCCGGCGAGATCGGCGAAGATCTGGCGGGCGAGATCGATGGCGACGCTGGAGACCGAGACCTGGCCCGCGCCGATCGCCGTCTCGGTGCGCACGCGCTTGCCGACCTTGATCGCGCGGTGGGCCGCGCGGCCGAGCCGCGCGCCGAGGGTCTTCGCCCCGCGGGCGATCTCGATGGCCTCCTTCATCTGCCCGAGGATCTGCGGCTCGCCGACGACCATCGAGTCGAGCGACGCGGCGACGCGGAAGAGGTGGAGGACGGCATCGCCGCCGACGCGGCCGGCGAGGTGGCCGCGGACGCCGTCGCCGCCGAGGCCGACGAGGACCCCGACGGCGGCGCGCAGCGCCTCGTTGTCGGCCGCGAGCTCCTCGTCGGACGGCGGCGCGGCGCCGCCGGGGCGGGGCGGCCCGGGCGCCTGCTGCCGCGGCGAGGCGTAGACCTCGACGCGGTTGCAGGTGGAGAGCACGAGCGCCTCCCCGATGGCGGGGTGCGCGGTGAGGCGGCCGAGCACCTCGGGGAGCCGGTCGCGGCCGATCGCGAGCCGCTCGCGCACCTCGATGGGCGCGGTCTTGTGGGAGAGCCCGACGAAGATCACGGGCGCTAGCCTCCGAGCCCCGCGGCGGGGCGGACGAGGTAGATCACGAGCACCGCCGCGGCGCAGGCGAGCCCCGCGATGGTGCCGTACGCCGCGCGGCGGCCGCGCCAGCCGGCGGCCGCGCGCAGGAGCAGCACGAGCGCGATGAGGAGCCAGGTGGCGTAGCCGAAGATGACGCGCATCACCTCCTCGGTGCTGCCCATCTCGAGCTGGTGCGCCCAGTACGTCCCCGTGACGATGCCGAGCGTCAGCAAGGGGAAGCCGGCGATCAGGAATCTATGGACGGCGTGATCGAGGGTGTCGAGCGGCGGGAGGCTGCCCATGCGCTCGACGTGCCGCTTCCGCTTGAGGCGCTTCTCCTGGACGAGGTAGAGCGCGGCGGCGGCGCCGGCGAGGAGGAAGAGGGCGATCCCGAGCAGGTTCGCCATGACGTGGGCCGCGATGAACAGCGGGCTGAGCTTCTGCTCGGAGTGCGGCTTGCCGAGGAAGAAGGTGCCGAGCAGGAAGGCGAGCCCGAGCGGGCCGATGAGGAGCCCGAGCGCGTCGATGCGGAAGCGACGGCGGGCGACGAGGTACACGGCGATCGCGAGGAGGGACGCGACCGAGAGCATGAAGTGGACCGAGTGGACCGGGCAGACGCGCGCGACGAAGCTGGCGAGCGTGACGTAGGTCGCGTGCCCGAGGGCGCCCAGGCCGAGCAGCAGGGGCGCGTGCCGCGACGCGCGCGCGGCGGCGGTGGCGCTCGGCCGAGCGGCGGGGTCGTGGGCGTGCGCCCCGCCGCCGAGCAGGCCCGGGACCTCCCCCGAGGAGGGGAGCCGCGCGCGGCTGCGGGCGACGTCGAGGAAGAAGAGCGCGCTGGCGGCGCCGTAGAACAGGAGCGCGAGCGCAAAGCTGATCCCGGAGATGACCTCGGGCATGGCCCCCGTTATAGCCTGCCTTACCGGGGATGGCCCGCGGGGCTCGAAGGCGGGCGCGTACCGTCGTCGGAGCCGGCCCGACAGCGCGAGGGCCCGGTTGGAGGGCGGGCGCCCTGGGGCGACCGCTGCGCCCGGGGGGCGCCGTCGCGCTCGGCGGGACGCCGGCGGCTGCTGCGCCGTCGCGCCCGGCCGGGGCGCCGTCGCGCCCGGGCCAGGGACCGCCGCGCCGCGGTGCGGCGGCGCTACATCTTGCTCGTCAGGAACGCGGCGAGGAGCTCCTCGTCGCTGGTCAGGCTGCTGTTCGTGGCGGTCGACGCGGGCGCGGCCTTGCGGTGCTCGGCGAACGTGCCCACCGGCGCACCGATGAACCCCGGGATCACGTCGTAGGCGTTGTCGCCGATGATCATCGAGCCCTCGAGGATCTCCGCCCCGAGCTCCCGCAGGAACGCGCGCGTCTTGACCCGGCCGAGGACCTCGTGGACGTCCGCCGCCCCCGTCACCTCGCGGAGCACGCGGATCGCCTCGATGATCTTGTAGCGGCGGCCCTCGGTCTTGATCAGAAGCTCGTCGTTGTTCAGATCGACGCGGTCGCTCGCGATCCAGTCGTCGAGCGCGGCCTGCGGAAAGAACACGCGGTTCTTCATCGCGGGCAGTCTACTCAAAAACAGGCCCGAGCGGTTGGGCCGCGATGCCGGCGGCCAGGGGTCGGCCAGCGGCCGGGCCCCGCGTCAGGCCGGCGGGGGCACCCGGGGCGGCGGCGCCGAGTCCCGCGACAGGCCGCGGAGGCGCGCCGGCAGGTGCCAGAGCGACTCGAAGATCCCGAGCAGCACGTAGAAGCCGAGCAGCCACACGAGCACGAACGCAGGCTGCAGCTGCGTCGAGATCACCGCGCTCGAGCCGACGGCGAACGCGACGAAGAGCACCGTGCGGACGTTGAGCCGGAGATCCTTGAAGGAGCGGAACCGGATCGTCGAGACCATCAGCAGCGACAGGATCGTCGTGGTCACGAGGATCGCCGGCGCGTAGCGCTCGCCGCCGATGTCGCCGGCGGCCGCGTGGTTCGCCACCACGATCGAGACCAGGATCCCCGCGGCGCCCGGGATCGGCAGGCCGACGATGTACTTCGAGGGCTTCGTGGGCTTGCCCGCCTCGCCCATGGAGAGGACGTTGAAGCGCGCCAGCCGGACCGCGCCGCACGCCGTGAAGATGAACGACACGAGCAGCCCCGCGAGATCGAAGCGGTGCAGCGTCCACTGGTACACGAGCATCGACGGCGCCACGCCGAACGAGACGATATCGGCCAGCGAGTCGATCTGCAGGCCGAAGGCGCTCTGGGTCTTCGTCATCCGCGCGACGCGCCCGTCGAGCGTGTCGAAGAACATCGCGAAGACGATGAGCAGCGCGGCGCGGTAGAAATCATCCTCCGACTGCGCGGTCGCCGAGCGCCGGATCGAGTCGAAGCCGCAGAATATCGATGAGAGCGTGATCAGGTTCGGAAGCAGGAACAGCGTCTTCCTGAGCTCCAACCGCCGTCGCTTCCGGATCATGCCGCCTCCCTTTCAGGCAGGCCAGGCTATCGCCGCACAGACCACGAACGCAAGCGCCGAAGCGCAGACGCGAACCGCTAGAAGGTTACCGCGAGCCAGGATCCAGGAGCGTTTCATCGCACCCTCTGCTGCGTTTCCTCCGTCCTTTTTTCGGCCGTCGCTCAGCGCTCAGCGATCGGGGCGCGGCGAGCCGTCGAGCGCCGGCTCGCTCCATACCGCCTCCGGGACCTTCGCGCCCGGCTCGAAGCGGCAGGCCATCCGGCGGAGCTCGATGGCCGTGCCGGTCGCGCCCGACGAGCCCGCCGCCGCCCGGAACAGCCACGACTGCGCGAGATCGCCGGGGAGGATCGCGGAAAGAGGAGCCCGCCCGATCGCCCGGGCGTCCCAGCCGGCGACGCACGGCGCGGACGGCGTGCCGTGGAGCACCGTGGAGGCGGTCAGGAGCACCATCACCTCGGGCGCGCCCGACGGGCCAGCGGCGTCGGTGACGACGACGGGGTGGCGCGTGCCAGGGAACAGGGCCTCGCTGCCCAGGAAGAGCGGCGCTTCATGGCGCGCGGTCGCGGCGCGCTCGGCGGCAGAGCACGGGCGCGGCGCGTCGCCGAGATCGAACGGCGTCGGCAGCGGCCGCGCAGGGCCGAGCGTCCCGTCCTTGCGAAAAGGTTGGAAGAGGGCCCAGGCGCTCGCGTGCCCTGGATCGGCGACCAGGGTCGTCACGCCGATCGACGTGCCCGCGTAGGTCCAGTCGGTGTGCACGAGCCGATCGCGGCCCGCGGGAGGCGCGACGGTCACGGCGTCGATCGCCCACGCGGGGCCCGGGCCAGGCGGGGTCGGCGCGCCCGCGGAGGGCGCCGGGGCCGGGCGGTGCGCGAGCAGCATCGCGGTCACCGGGCCGTTCGACGCCTGCCGGACCATCCCCACGCCGACGGGCTGGCCGTCCGCGAGGACCGCGTCGGCCCGCACGTCGAGGCTGCCGTGGAGGCCCGACGCGGGCCAGGACGGGAAATCGAAGCGCTGGAGCTTGGCGGGCGGCTCGTAGAAGAACGTGAGCTCCGAGTGCGCGCTGCCGGAGTGCGGGCGGAGGAAGATCCCGCGCAGCGAGACCGACAGGAGCGCGGGGTCGTAGAAATCCTCGGGGGGCGGCGCCGGCGCGCGGCGCTGGCCGGGCGGAGGGCGCGCGCCCGGAGGCGCCTTTCGCGCGGCGTCCGGGGCGGGCTTCACGTCGCCGAGCTCGAACGGGCCGGCGTCGGGGATGACGCCGCGGCCCGAGGTGCCGTCCAGCCAGTTCTCCCACGCGACCTCGACGTTGCGCATCGGCGCGCCCGGCTTCGCCGCGCCGCCGGGGATCCGGAGGCGCGCGGCGGCGTAGCCCTCCATCTGCGCGGTGAGGTTGGTCGCCACCCGCGCTCCCCCGAGCCCCGCCGGCACCGCCGGCAAGAGCGATCGCGTGACGACGCGCGCCTCGCCGGCGCCGGACTCGGGGAGCATCGCGGAGACGACGTCGATGGCGCCGCTCGGCGCGCGCGTGAGCAACGACCAGACCGACCGGCCGCGCAGGAGCTCGTCGGCGTCGGGCAGGCCGAGGCCGCTCGAGTCGACGTTGTCGACGCGCGTCCACTTCGAGGACGGCAGCGTCTCGCAGACGATGGGCGTGCGCACGGCGGGCTGGGCGCGCGGCGGAGGCTCCGGCGCGCGCGGCGGCGCGCCCTCGGCCTGGCCGCCCCAGCCGACGCGGGTCGCCACGTCGCCGAACAGGCAGCCGCTCGCGCCGCACGCGACGGCGACCGGCGCCTGGGCGAGCTCGCGCGAGAGCGCCGGCATCTCCGGGAGCTCGGCCCAGGTCACGCCGCCGTCGAGCGACTCCCAGAACGCCGCGACGTCCTCGCCGCCTCCGTCGGTACGCGCGCGCCCGCGCGACGCCCGCGCCGACAGCGCGACCACGCGCCGCCCGAAGCCGGCGAGCGCCGCGCTCTCCGCCGGCGCGCGCCGCCGTGAGCACCCGGCCGTCCTCGTCCGCGGTGAGGTACGTGAGCGCGCCGCGATCCGAGAGCAGCAGGCCCACGGCGCCGTCGTCCGCGGGGCGGAGCGCGCTCTCCTCGACGATCTCGAGCCCCTCGGGCGACGCGCCCTCGCCCGGGCCGCCCTCGGCGTCCTCGTCCTCGTCCTCGGCGCCGTCCCCCGGCGCCGGCGCCGCCGGTCGCGTCGAGCGACCGCGGCGCGAAGGTCTCGCCGCCGTCGTGCGAGACGAACAGCGCGAGGCGCTCGTCCTTGCCGCGGTAGCCGAGGAAGTAGGCGGAGCGCCCGTCCGCCGAGAACGCGGGCAGCGCGGCGGGGGCGCTGAGCGTGGGGGCCGCCGCGAGGGTCACCGCGTCGCGCGCGTCGCGGGCGCCGTCGCGGGTGAGGAGCAGCGGCGCGGTCGGCTTGCAGCCGTCCGCGCCGTCGCTCGGCCTGCAGACGCCGGTCACGAGCGCCGCGCCCTCGGGCGCCACCGCGACGCCGACCTGGTCGATGTCCGCCGTCTCCAGCGTGGCGGCCGGCGACCACGCGCCGCCGCCGTCCTCGCTGCGGAGCACCCGCGCCACGATGCGGTCGCCGTCCGGCTCGGCGCACACCGCGACCACCCGCCGGCCGTTCGCGCCGAGCTTGATGCTCCCGCACTCGCCCGTGCCCGGCAGGGGCGCCTCCTTGAGCGGCCCGTCGATGGGGCCGCTCGCGAGGCGCCACGGCGCGCCGGCGTCGTCCGGGCGCACCGCCTCGACGTAGCGATCGCCGGCGATCGCCGCCCGCCGGAGCCACACCGCGGCGGCGGACGGCGCGCGCGGGGCCGCGATGGCGAGCTCGACGTCGGCGCGCGGGAGCGTCGCCGCGCCGCGCGAGAACGCGGGCGCGCGCCGCGGATCCCAGGTCGCCGACGCGAGCAGGCCCTCGGCGAGGAGCTCGCCGCCGAGGGCGCCGACCCGCGAGAGGCCCATGGCCGGGAGCGGCGCGCGCGCCCAGGTGGCGCCGCCGTCCTCGCTCGCGAACAGCGCCTCGGGCAGCGCGAGCGCGAGCGCGCGGCCGCCCTCGGTCATGGCGACGCCGAAGGCGCGCGGCGGGGACCCGGCCTGCGCCGCGGCGCCGTCGAGCAGGGCCGGCTTCCACCCGAGCTCCTCGCGCCAGCGGAGCACGCCGCCGGCCCGGGTCACCCCGAGCAGCGAGCCGCCGGCGCCGGCGAGCTGCACGAGCGGCTCCGGCGGCGCCAGCGTCCGCGTGAACGGGCCGAGCGGCGAGGAGGCCTCGTAGATCGCCCCGCTCGCGCCGACGAACATCCAGGAGGCCGGCGAGCGCCGCACGATGGCGGTGAGCTCCTCGGGCGCGGGCGCGGCGCTCGCCCTGCCCTGCCCCGCGCACCGGACGGGCTGCGCGGCGGCGCCCGGCGGCGCGGCGTCCGGCCGCGCCGCCGCGGTCGTCCGAGACTCGGGCGTCACCGTCCAGCGCTGGCCGCCCTGGGCCACGACGACGCAGCCGCCGCCGGTGGACGGCGCCCACGCGACCGCGGCCTCGGGCGGCGCCGGGTGGTAGCTCCAGCGCGCCGGCGAGGCGTAGGCGGCGCCCGCGATGTCGGCCGGCGGGAGCACGGCCGCGGCCGGGCGCGACGGCTGCGCCGGGGCGCTGGAGCAGCCCGCGAGCGCGCACGCCGACGCCAGGGCGAGCGGCGCGCGGCGCCGCGGCGGCGGCGCGATCATTCGACCCAGCGGGCCACGAACAGGTTGGTCTCGCCGGGCTTCGCGCCGTACCGGTTCGAGGCGAAGACGACGTGCTCGCCGGTCGGCGAGAACATCGGGAAGCTGTCGAAGCCCTCGTAGAACGTGACGCGCTCGACGGGCGGCACGCCGTCGGGCCCCGGGGGCCCCTCGGAGTCGACAAGGTAGAGGTCGAAGTTCGGCATGCCCCGGGCGCCCTGCGGGGTGCTGAAATCCGAGGCGAAGACGAGCCGCCGCGAGTCCGGCAGGAAGTAGGGCGCGAAGTTGGCGCGGCCGTTCCTCGTCACCGCGCGCGGGTTCTGCCCGTCGGCGCCCGCGACGAAGATCTCGAGGGCGCTCGGGCGGACGAGCCCCTTGGCGAGCAGCGCGCGGTAGTCGTCGAGCGCCGCGCCGGTCGGGCGGCTCGCGCGCCAGACGAGCTTCGTCGAGTCGGGCGAGAAGAAGGCGCCGCCGTCGTAGCCGGGCGTGCTCGTGATGCGCCGGACGTCGGAGCCGTCGAGCTTCGCGGTGTAGAGCTCGATGTCCCCGTCGCGCGTGCTCGTGAACACGAGGCGCGAGCCGTCGAACGCGACGGTGGCCTCGGCGTCGTAGCCTTTCCCCTGGATGAGGGGGCGGAGATCCGTGCCGTCGGGGTTCGCGGTGTGGATGTCGAACTCGTCGAGCGGCCACACGTAGCCCTGCGAGTGATCCGGCTTCGGCGGGCACGCCTCGCCGGCGGCGTGGGTGGAGGCGAAGAGGACGCGCGGCTGCGCCGGGGCCGGGGGCGCGGGGAAGAGGAAGTAGCCGCAGGTCGTCTTGCCCTGGCCGTTCGAGACCCTGCGGACCTCGCCGCTCTCCAGGTCGATCACGTACTGCTGGTCGCAGGCGTTGCCGTCGCGGGTCGACTGGAAGATGAGCTTCCTGCCGTCGGGCGACCAGTAGGCCTCGGCGTTCTCGCCGCCGAAGGTGAGCTGTCGGAGGTCGGCGAGGTGCTTCTCGCGCGGATCGGCGGCGACGCTCTTGCCGGCGCGGATGCGGAAGGGGAGCCACTCGGGCTTCGCCGTGGTCGACGCCTCGGGGATCTGGCCGAGGGGCTCCTTCGGCCGGGGCTCCGGCGAGGCGCAGGCGGCGAGGAGCAGGCAGGCGAGCAGGGCGGGCGGCCGTCGGTTCATGGCGGCGCGACTCTAGTACGAAAGCGGGGAGCCGTCGCGGGGAGGCCCGCGGCCGGATGCGGTACACTTTCCGGCATGGCAACTGCCTCGCCGCTCGGTCGCGCCACCGCCGAAGATCTCGCGCGGCTGCCCCTTGACGTGCGCGCCGAGATCATCGACGGCGCGATCGTCGAGAAGGCGACCCCGAGCGCAGAGCACAGCGACGCGCAGGGCGAGGTGATCGCCCGCCTGCGCGGCCCCTTCCATCGCCGCCCGGGCGGCGGTCATCCCGGCGGGTGGTGGATCCTCCCCGAGGTCGAGATCGAGCTCGATCCGCAGGAGGTCTACCGCTCCGACATCGCCGGCTGGCGCCGCGATCGCACCCCCGAGCGCCCGAGCGGCCGGCCGGTGAAGAGCAAGCCCGACTGGGTCTGCGAGGTGCTCTCCGCCTCGAACGCCAGCAACGATCTCGTCAAGAAGCTACGCGTCTATCACCGGTCCCAGATCACCCATTACTGGATCGTCGACCCGCAGAACGAGACGCTCACCGTGCTGCGCTGGACGGCAGACGGCTACCTCGCTGCGCTCACCGCCGGCCCCGGCGACCGCGTGCGCGCCGAGCCGTTCGAGGCCGTGGAGCTGCCCGTCGGCGCCCTGTTCGGGGGCGACGAGGAGCCCGCGGCAGGGACCTGATCCCGCTACTGCCGGAAGATCGTCACCGTCGTCGGAATCGTGTGGCCGCCGCCGGAGCAGTTCCGGAAGCTGCCGTCCGACGACGGCTTGCCGCAGTGTTCGTCGCACTCGCCGAGGACCTCGACGACGCAGCCCTCCGCGTCCTCGCCCGTCCCGCCGCACACGCGGCGGATGAGCGTCGACCCGGGCGACCTGCACGCGAACCGGAGCTGCTCCGGCGCGAAGAGATCGCCGAAATAAGCCCCCTCCCGGTGAGAGAAGGAATCCCGCTCCGCGGGCTCCAGCTCAAGGGCCTTGTTCTGGCCGCGCATCGAGATGGGGAGGCTCTCCCCGAGGTGGTTGACCCTGGCCAGCATGCAGGAGGACACCCACCCTTGGCATCGCGCGTTGCAGTGCCCGTGCGCCCTGCCCCACTCGGGTGAAAGACCGACATCCCCCTCGAAGACGTGAGTCTCGCCGCCCAGGGAGACCTCCACCGACTGCCCCGCCGGGAGCGCGCAGCCCACCGCGTACTTCAGGAACTCTCGGGCCAGCGGATCCCGGAGCGCGTTCAGGACATCGCTGCTGCCGGCGATCGCGTCGGTGGTCAGCGGATTGCCCGTGAGCTCCCCCGTCGCGACCCTGTCCGTCGTGAGCGCGCTGGCTTTCAGCGCGTTCGTCGTGAACGCGTTTCGCGTGAACACCTCTTGCGCCGCGGTCTCGCTGTCCTCCTCGGAGGGCTCGGCCTCACCCACGCAGGCCGGCAAACAGACGCTCATCAGGCCCAGCAACGAGATCGCGAATACAGTACGATTTCGCATAGCCCCCTCACTAGCTAGTGAAACATGCATCAGGAGTTTCCTCAACGCATTTCGGGAGGAACCTCAAAGATTCCGCACCTGCGTTGGTCTGGCAAAAACGGCGAGCGAGCAGCCGATCAGGCGTGCTCGTAGGCGGCGCGAGGACTCCGGGAGAGACGCTGGCAGGGAATCCTACGTTCGGTGGATCGCACCGTTATCCGTCGCACCGTTGTCGCATCGTCACCGAGCGCCGCTGTCGCCGAGCCACCGCGCCGCCAGCGCGAGCGTCTCGCCGTTGTCGAGCGACGAGAGGAAGCGATCCCGGTAGCGAGGATTCGAGATCTGCCCGGCGCGGGCGAGCACGCTCTGGCGCGCCCGCGCGATCGCGGCGATCCCTTCGTCCTGCCGGCCGCTCGCGAAGAGGGCCTCCGCCCGGACGAGCCGGATCAGCGACTCGCCCTCCTCGACCGCGCCGAGCGACTCGAGGAGGGAGAGCGCCTCGCCGGAGAGCGCGAGCGCCTCGTCGGCGCGGCCCTTCCGGAGCAGCACGCGCGCGGAGAGCGCCCACGCCGCGGCGCGCAGCGGCGGCGCGCTCTGCAGGAGCTCGGCGGCCGCGCGGGCCTCGGCCTCCGCGGCGGCGAGGTCGCCGCCGAGCAGCGCCGCCTTCGCCAGGTAGGCGCGCGCGACCCCCTCGGCCCTCGGATCGCCCAGCCGCTGGAACGTCGCGATCGCCTCCGCCTCGACCCGCCGCGCCTCGTCGAGATCGCCGCGGGCGATCATCACGTTGCCCAGGTTGCTGCGGGCGAACGCGGCCAGGTCCGTGAGCTCCATCTGCTCCGCGGCGCGCAGCGCGGCGCGCAGCGCGGCCTCGGCCCCCTCGTAGTCGCCGAGCTCCGTGGTGATGGCGCCCAGGTTCACCCGCAGCGAGCAGGCGTTGCGGCGATCGCCGCTCCGCTCGAACACCGCGAGCGCCGCCTCGATGCCCTCCAGGCAGGCGCCGGGATCGCCGGAGGTCATCGCGCGGATGGCGCGCGCCTCGTACAGCCTGGCGAGCACCTCGATGTCGAGCGCGCGGCCCTCGTCCCCGCTGCGCTCGAGCGCGGCGATGATCCCGTCCGCGGCGGCGTAGCGGCCGCCGAAGACGAGCCAGAGGGCGCCCTCGACGAGGCAGATGTCCCGCCGGGTGAGCGCGCCCTCGCCGGGCGACGCGCCCCGCGCCGTCGCCACCCAGGACTCGACGCGGTCGAGCGCCCCCTGCTTGCCGGCGGCCAGGACCACCTCGGTCGCGGCGGAGTACCAGGACGGCGAGCCCGGCTCGAACAGCGCGGCCGCCTCGAGCGCGCGCTGCTCGGCCACGGCGAAATCGCCGCGCCACACGCGGGCCTCCGCCTCGGCGAGGAGCAGCCCGCCCGCCTCCGCCCCGGCGGCGCCGCACGCGAGGCCGCGCTCGGCGTGCCGGATCGCGGCGAGGAGATCGTTGCCGCGCAGGGACTGCTCCGCCGCGCGCCGGTACCACGCCGCCGCCCGCCCCGGCTCGGCGCCGCGCTCGAAGTGCTCCGCGAGCTCCGCGGCGTCGCCCTTCCCCTCCCCCTCCAGCCACTCGCCCGCGAGCCGGTGCCCGAGCTGCCGGTCGTAGTCCGTCAGCGCGCCGTACGCCGCCTCCCGCACGAGGCCGTGCCGGAAGCTGTACTCGGGCTCGGCCGCGCCCGCCTCGCCCGGCGCGCCGAGCTCGAGCGCCGCGGCCTCGCACGCCGTGGGCGCGTCGCGCTCGGGCTCGTCGAAGGACCCCGCGTGCGGGGAGGAGGACATCGCGGAGAGGAGGCCGTCGCCGCGCCGGCCAGGCTGCCGCCGCGGGACGATCACCTCGCGCTCGACGAGCTCGGCGAGCCGGTCCCCCACCTCGGCGTCGGCGCCGCCGAGCAGCGCGGCCACGCCCGCAGGCCGGAAGCTCTGGCCGAAGACGCTCGCCGCCCGGAGGACGCGCCGCGCCTCGGGATCGAGCGCCTCGAGCCGCGCCTGCACCATCGCCAGCACCGTCTCCGGCAGCGCGGCGCCCCGCCCGTCGGCGGCGGCGCGGATCTGCTCTTCCAGGAAGAACGCGTTGCCGTCGGCGCGCTCGACCAGCGTGGCGACGACCTCGTCGGCGGCCGCGTTGCCGAGCGACTGGCGCACGAGCCGCTCGCTGGCGCGGCGCGAGAGCCCGGTGAGCTCGATCTCCTGCACGCCGCGGCCGGCCCACAGCTTCGGGAACATCTCGCGCACCTCGGGCCGGCCGAGCGCCAGCACCATGAACGGCGCGTCGCGCAGGTTGCGGAGGGCGCTGTTGATCATGGCCACCGTCGGCAGATCGCCCCAGTGCAGGTCCTCGAGGACGAGCAGCACCGGCTGCGCCGCGCACTCGGCGCGCAGGAACTCCTCCCAGGCGAGGTGCAGCTGATCGCCCATGAGCACGGAGCTCCGGCGCGCCACCCGGAGCGCCTCGCTCTCGTCGTCCGGGAAGGGCGCCCCCACGAGCTCGCCGAGGAACGGCGCGAGGCGGGCGCCGTCCTCGCCGTGGCGGCCGACGCGCTCGCGGATCTTGCGCTGCACCGCCGCGGCCGGCGTGCCGTCGGCGACGCCGAGCGCGCGCCGGAGCACCTGCGAGAGGAGGCCGAAGGAGGCGCCGGCGCTCATCGGATCGCCGCGCGCGATCCAGACCTCCATCGGCTCGCCGCGCGCCCGGAGGCGCCGGAGCAGCTCGGTTCGCAGGCGCGATTTGCCCATGCCGGCGGGGGCGGTGACCAGCACCGCGGACGGGGTCTGCTCCTCGATGCACTGGACGAAGGTCGCCTCGAGGAGGGACAGCTCGCGGTCGCGGCCCACGCACGGCGTCGGCTTGCCGAGCAGGCGCGGCACCACCTCGAGGTCGTCGCGCTCGCCGCGCAGGAGGTGGCCGGTGGGATCGGCTCCGACGTCGAACCGCGCGCCGAGCAGGCCGGCCGTGACCTCGTCGATGCGGACGACGCCGGGCCGCGCCGCGTCGCCGGCGAGGAGCGCCGCGGCCTGATCGATGAGGTTGCCGATCGGGGAGCGGGCGGTGAGCTCGGTGCGCCCCGAGACCAGCGCGACGGGCGCGCCGCCGAGCAGCACCTGCATCGCGAGCGCGCACCGCGCGCCCCGGGCGGCGAGATCGGTCGGCGCGACGGCGCCCGAGAGCACGACGACCGGCGAGCGCGACTCGATGATCTCGAGGCGGCCCTGGTGGCGCTCGGCCAGGGCGCTGAGCGCCCGCACCCGGAGCGCGTCCTCGCCCTCGGACCGGGTCGCGTCGCTGTCGAGCGCGCCGTCGCGGGCGAGGAGGAGGCAGATCATCCGGCGCTCGCCGGTGGTGAGCTCGGGGGCGGGGCCGCCGATCGGCAAAGGGACGCGCCGCGAGCCGGGCGCGAGCTCGCCGAGCGACGCGAGCTCGGCGGCCACGGCCGCGCCGTCGCGGGGGCGGTCGCGCGGGGCCTTGGCGAGCATGCGCATGACGAGATCGTCGAGCGCGGCGGGCACCTCGCCGCGGAGCTCCCGGAGCCGGGGCGGATCCTCGAGGAGGACCTTCACGAGCACGGAGAGGCCGTCGTTGCCGACGAACGGGGGCCGGCCGGTGAGGCAGCGGTAGAGGACGCAGCCGAGGGCGAAGACGTCGGCGCGGGCGTCGATGGTGAGCTCGCCGCGCGCCTGCTCGGGCGCCATGTAGCCGGGGGTGCCGAGCATCACGCCGGGCATGGTGAGCTCCTGGCCGGCCTCCGCGATGCGCGCGACGCCGAAGTCGAGCAGGGTGACCTCGTCGACGGAGCCGCCGACGAGCAGGAGGTTGCTCGGCTTGAGATCGCGGTGGACGACGCCGAGGCGGTGGAGGGCGCCGAGCGTGGCGGCGACGCGCGCGCCGAGCGCGAGGCTCTCGGGCACGGTGAGCGGCTCGCGGAGGAAGCGCTCGGCGAGGGTCTCGCCGGAGAGCCACTGCATGGCGAGGAAGAGGTCGCCGCCCTCGGTCGCGCCGTGCGCGACGTACGCGACGATCCCGGGGTGACGGAGCGTGGCGAGCGCCTGCGCCTCGCGGAGGAAGCGGTGCGTCTCCTGGGGGCCCCGGCGCTGGAGGATCTTCACCGCGACCGGCTCGCCGGTGAGCCGGTCGCGGGCGCGGAAGATCTGCGCCATGCCGCCGGCGGTGGCGTGCCCCTCGATCTCGAAGCGGTTGCCGACGAGGTCCCCTGCGCGCATCAGCGGTACCCCTGCGGCGACCCCGGGAGCCGCGGCGCTCGCCAGAGCAGTGCGTCGGAAGAGCCCATCGCAGTGGCCGAGGATATCCAGAACCGCGCCGCTTCCAGGCAGCAATTTGTGCTGTGAGGAAGGCAACCGTTACGAGATCTAGGTTACGGTTTGCCGCGAAGCGGTGCGAAGGTGGGCAGGACGTTGTGCTCCGCACCACGACACATGTCCGGTGGTGTCAGTCCCGCGAGGGTCCGCCCTCGGCGCCGGAGAGGACGTCGTCGACCGGCCTCACCCAGGCGCGCTTTCCGTCGAAGACCGCGACCAGGGCGTGCACGGGCGCGGCGCCGGCGGCGACAAGCTCTGCCGCGTAGCGGCGATCGCGGACCTGCCGCGCGGCGGCGAGGAGCGCCTGCTCCGGCGTCTCGCCGCGCTGCGGCACCTTGAGCTCCAGCACGACCCCTGGACGCCCCGGCGTCCGCGGCCGCACGAGGACGTCGGCGCGGCCGAGGCCCGACTCGCGGTTGGAGCGGACGTCGTAATCGCCCTCGAGCTGCACCAGGAGGCCGAGGATGAAGCCGTGATAGAGCTTCTCCGGCTCCCGGCCGGCGGGGTCCTGGTAGAACATCACGGTGACGAGCAGCCGCTCGAGCAGCGCCTCCAGCGACGGCGCGTCGCCCGCGAGCAGCGCGCGGAGCAGCCCCTCGGCGTGCCTCCGCTCCGGCAGCCCGCGCCGGAGCCAGGAGTCGAAGAGATCGCGGTACGCGACGCCAACCTCGATGTTGGGAATGGCGAGCGAGGCGATGACCTTGCCGAGCTCCTCGCGCACCGCCCTGGGCGTGAGGTAGCCGGAGAATGAGGAGGAAGCTCCACAGCGCCTCGGGCTGCCGGTCCAGATCGCGCAGGACGATGTTCTCATCGATACGGGCCTCGACGGGCTCGCCCCGCAGCAGCGCCTCGGTTTCGGTCGAGAGGCCGAGCCCCCGCCGCGCGATGAGCTCGTGGAGGAGGTCGTTCGAGGCGGTGTTGACCCAGTAGGGCCGGAGGGCGCCGCTGTCCACGCAGTTGAGGATCGACCAGGGATTGTAGATGACCTCACCGCCGAAGAGATATCCGTTGTACCAGGCCCGGACCTCGTCGAGGCGCGGCGGCGCATGATCGGGGAGCGAGCCGGTCTGTCCGGTGGGGCCGCTGTCGGGTCGCGCCTGCTCGAGGACGCCGGCGACCTCCGCTTCGGTGAAGCCGAAGGAGGTCGCGTAACGGCGATCGTTCAGGATCGAGGAGACGATGACGTTGTTGAGGCCCGAGAAGAGGTTCTCCCGGGCGACCCGCAGCACCCCCGTCAGCACCCCCTTGAAGAGCGAGGGGTTGTCCTTGAGCGCGGCAGAGAAGAAATTTCGGAAGAACAGCGTCACCTCATCGAAGAAGCCGTTCAGGTATCCGGATTGGATCGGGGTGTCGTATTCGTCGATCAAAATGACGACCTTGCGGCCGTGGTAGCGTGCGAGGTAATCGGACAGCTCTCTCAACGACCCACGACAGTCCTCCTCGGCAATCTCCCCGAAGAGCATGTGCTCGTAGTGCCGCCGCTCATCGGGGCGAAGCACGTCGTCTTGCAGCAGCTCCTGATGCTGGCTGTAGAGGCGCCGCACCTCCGTGCGGATCGCGTCCAGCGTGGTCTCGTAAGAGGCGGTCTTGATGTCCTTGAACGTGAGGAACAGGACAGGGTGCTGCTGGAAATGCGCGCGGGCCGCCGGGTCGCTCCAGACGGCGAGATCCTGGAACAGCGGGGAGAGGTCCTCGTCGCATTTCCTGAGGAAATACGCGATGGTAGAGAGGTTCAGGGTCTTGCCGAAGCGCCGCGGCCGCGGGAGCAGGACGACCTGCGCGGGATCGGCGAGGAGCTGTGCGATGAACGAGGTCTTGTCGACGTAGCCGGCGCCCGCCCGGCGGAGGTCGCGGAAATCGGACTGGCCGAGGGCGGGGACGAAGGGCATGGCTTCCTTCAATGGGCCGCCGCCTTTCAGCGGCGGAGAGGGTGCTCACAGCGCGCAGAGGGACTGTCCCCGGCCCCACCTCGCCCGTCAAGCATTCCCCCGGAAAGGGCAGACGTGCCCGCCGAGCTCACCCGCCCGGCGCGCGGCGCCGCGATCGCGCCCCTCCCTGGACGCGCCGCCGCCGCTCCGCGTGGCCCGCCGCGCACCGCCGATCTACCCTACCCCCGTGCGATCCCTCGTTCTGGCCGGCTGCCTCGCGGTCCTGGTCCCCGCAGCCGCGACGCTCGCGATCCCGCACGCCGAGGCCGCGGATTTCGATCCCTCCGGCCGCGGCAAGCGCAAACCGAAGGCCCCGAAGCCCGGCGGCGGCAAGCCGGGCCCCGCCGCGCGTCCGCAGCCCGGACCGCGGCCGCAGCCGGGACCGAGGCCGCAGCCCGAACGAGCGCCGCAGGCCAAGCCCGAGCCGGCCGAGG
Source organism: Sorangium cellulosum So0157-2 (assembly GCF_000418325.1). Classification (GTDB taxonomy): domain Bacteria; phylum Myxococcota_A; class Polyangia; order Polyangiales; family Polyangiaceae; genus Sorangium; species Sorangium cellulosum_D. The sequence goes on along the minus strand of NC_021658.1, from coordinate 2,851,405 downwards.
GCGGCGACGCGAAGCGGAGCGGGCCGTCGAACGACGCGCTCATCGCGCGCTACACGGCCATCGTCATGAGCCAGCCGAGCGCGCCCTTCCCGCTCCAGCGCCTCGCCCAGCTCTACCGCGAGCGCGACGGGAACCTGAAGAAGCTCGTCGAGGAGTTCGAGCGCCGCGCCGCGCAGCCCGGCGCCGATGCCTGGGCCTCCAAGGTCGTGCTCGCCGGCATCTACAAGCAGGACGGGCGCTACGACGACGCCATCAAGACGTACGAGGCCGCCATCGCGGACCGCCCGGCGGACCCGGCGGCGATGATGGCGCTCGCCCAGCTCGAGGCGGACCGCGGCGACAAGGCCCGCGCGCGGACGCACTACGAGAAGGCGCTGCCGCTGCTCAAGGTCGCCGCGGACGTCGAGCAGACCCGGCGCACGCTGCTCGCGCTCTGCCTCGACCTCTCGGACTTCGACGCGGCCAAGGCGCACCACGACGCGCTCGTGAAGAACGCGCAGGGCTCGCTCTTCGTGAAGGCCGAGCTCGGGCGCGAGCTCTCCGCGCGCGGGCACCACGCGCGCGCCGAGGCCGAGTTCCGCGAGCTCGTGAAGGCCGCCGCCGGCGACAACCGGGCGCTCGCGCCGGCGCTGCGCGACCTCGGGCAGGCGCTCGCGCGGCAGAAGAAGATGGACGAGGCGCTCGCCGTGCTGAAGCGGGCGCTCTCCATCGCCGGCAACGCCGCGGGCGTGCGGGCCGAGATCCTGCTCATCATGACCGACGCCTTCCGCGCCGAGGGCAAGCTCGCCGAGCTCATCGCGATCCTCGAGGCCGAGCGGGGGCAGGACTTCCAGCGGCTCGCGACCCTCGGCGCGCTGTACGAGGAGACCGGCGACGTCGACAAGGCGATCGCGATCTACCGGAGGGCGCTCGCGCTCGACGGCAAGCACATCGACACGCGGCTCCGGCTCGTGCACCTACTCCAGACCGCCGGCGAGCTCGACACCGCGATCCGCGAGTACGAGCTGCTGATCAAGGCGGCCCCGAACAACGCCGACTTCGTGTTCGAGCTGTGCGAGACGCTCATCCAGCGGGGCGACCGGCCGAAGGCGCTCGCGCTGCTCACCCAGCTCGAGGGGCGCGTCGCGGACGAGCCCGAGACGCTCGCGGCCGTCGCCGACTTCTACGAGCGCGTGGAGGAGAAGGACCGGGCCCTCAAGGTGCTCCAGCGGCTCGCCGGGGCCGCGGGCGGGGATCCGAGCCACCTCGTCGACCTCGGCGACCGGTACTTCCAGGCGGGCGACAAGAAGAAGGCGCTGGAGACCTGGGCGCGCATCAAGCAGGTCGTGCCGAGCCGGGCGCGCGCCGCGGCCACCCTCGGCGAGGTGTACCTCGACCACGACATGGTGGCCGAGGCGCTCGCCGCGCTCCGGGAGGCCGCGCAGCTCGAGCCCGCGAACGCCCGCTACAAGAAGGCGCTGGCGATCGCGCTGGAGCGCACCGCGAGCTCGCTCGGCAACGCCGGGCCGCGCTACGCCGAGGCGCGCGAGCTGTGGGAGCAGCTGCTCGCCGGCGCGGGCGGCGACAAGCTGCTCGCGCGCGAGGCGCGCACCCACATCGTCAGCCTCTGGTCGCTCACCCACGAGCTGCAGGGCCGCGTCGGGCCGCTCGGCGCGCGCTTCAACGCGACCCCGCCCGACCTGGAGGCGGGGCGGCTGCTCGCCGAGGTGCAGCGCAAGCTGCACCGGCTGCCCGACGCCGAGGCGACGCTCCGCAAGCTCGTCCAGGCCGCGCCGGGCGACGAGGACTCGCTCCTCGCGCTGGAGCGCGTCCTCGTGCTCCAGCAGAACCTCCTCGGCGCCATCGACGTGCTGGGCAAGCTCGTCGAGGTGAACCCGAAGCGGGCCCGCGAGTTCTACCAGCGCATGGCGCAGTACGCCGCGGAGCTCTACCGCGACGACGACGCGATCCGGTACGCCGCGCGCGCCGTCGAGCTGTCGCCCGAGGACGCGAGCGGCCATCAGAAGCTCGGCGACATGTACCGGAGGCGGCAGGACTTCCCGCGCGCCATCGCCGAGTACCGGCAGGCGCTCGCGAAGAACGACCGGCTGTTCCCCGTCTACTTCGACCTCGCCGAGCTCCTGCTCACCGCGGGGCAGGCCGACGAGGCCGACCGGCTCTTCCGGCGCGTCGTGCGGGCGTCCAACGACGAGGAGCTCGTCGCGCGCGCCGCGCGGATGTCGATGCAAGTGAACCTCGGCCGGAGCTCGCTCGAGGTGCTCGAGCGCGAGCTCCTGCCGGTCGCGGTCGGCAACCCGCAGAAGCCGCTCTACCGGCGGCTGCTCGTCGAGCTGTACGGGGCGATGACCTTCCCGCTGATGCAGAAGGTCCGCGCCGAGGGCGGCGCGGCGAGCGCGGCCGCGCGCGCGGAGCTCGCGAAGATCGGCGCGCGCGCGGTGAAGCCGCTGCTCGACGCGCTCGCCGACGAGAAGGAGTCGCAGCAGAAGGTCGCGATCGAGGTGCTGGCCTACGTCGAGAACAAGAGCGCCGGGCCGGCGCTCTACAACTTCGCGATCGGGCAGGCGGACAAGGGCCTGCGCGCCCGCGCGATGATCGCGTGCGGCGCGCTGCGCGACCCGTCGATGCTGGAGCGCTACGAGCAGATGCTCGCCCCGCGGGACGCGGCGGCGACCGTGCTGCCGAACGACGCGGTCGCGGTCGCGGCGACCTGGGGCGTGGCGCGGCTCGCGGCGGGCGGCGGCCGGCCCGCGGCGAAGGCCGAGGCGCTGCTCGCGCGGCTCCTGTCGTCGCCGGCGCCGGAGGTGCGGGCGATCGCGGCGGTCGGCCTCGGGCTGACGCGCGACCGGAGGCACGCGGCGGCGCTGTCCGCGGTCGCGCGGGCGCCCGAGGCCGGCTCCGTGCCGCGCGCGGCCGCGGTCCGCGCGCTGGGCGAGATCGGCGGCGGCGGCGAGGGGCCCGCGCTGTTCATGTCGCTCGCGGACTCGAGCGAGCCGGAGCTCCGCCGCGCGGCGCTGCTCACGCTCGCGCGGCTCGGCGACGGCGCCTCGACGAAGGGCGGCCCCGGCGAGGCCGAGGCGCCCGCCTCGGGGAGCGCCGCGCAGGCGATCGCGGCCGGCGCGTTCTCGTCGGACGAGGGGCTGCGCGCGGCCGCGGTGTCGGCGGCGGTCGCGCTCACGCGGCGCGCGTACCCCCGCGCGCGCGAGCCGCTGCCCGTGCCGGACGGGGCGCTGACGGTGAAGGACGTGCTCGCGGGGCTCGATCCGGATCCGCCCGGCCCGGAGGACCGCGCGGCCGCGCTCGTGGCGCTCGGCCCGGCGCTCCAGAAGGCCGCGGTCGCAGCGGTCGCGACGTCGCCGGAGCGGGCGCTCGTCGTCGCGGACGCGATCCTGTCGCGCGGCGCGGCCGGCCCGCGCGGCGCGGCCGGCGATCGCGGCGCCGCGGGCGGCGGGGCGGCGCTCGGGCTCGCGCCGTTCACGGACGGGCGCGCCGAGCTCGCCCCGGAGCTCCGGCGGCAGGTCGAGGCGGCCGTGGAGGGGGTCGCGGCCGCGGTCGTGGGCGGGTTCGTGGCGCTCGTGCGGCACCCGGCGATCGAGGTGCGCACGCGCGCGGTGGAGCTGCTCGCGACGCGGCCCGAGCCCGAGGGGCAGGCCGCGGTGGTCGACGCGCTCGGCGATCCGGAGGAGAGCGTGCGGCGGGCGGCGCTCGCGGCGCTCGGCGCGGTCCGGCACGGGCCGACCATCGCGGCGGTCTCGGAGCTCCTGCGGACCTCGCCGAGCTGGCCGCTCCGCGTCCGCGCGGCGGAGGCCCTGGGCCGGCTGGGCGCGCCCGGCGGCGCGGCCGGCGGGCGGCCGGGCCAGGTGGCGGCGACGCTCGGCGCGGCGGCCCGCTCCGACGCGTACGCCCTCGTGCGCGAGGCGGCGGCGCGCGCCCTCGCCTCGGCGGATCGCGCGGCGGCGGCGCCGGTGCTGAAGCACCTCGCGGCGCGCGACCCCGAGCCGCGCGTGCGCCAGGCCGCGGCCGATCTGATGCGGAGCGGCGCGCCGTGAGCGCCGCTGCAGCGCCCGGGCCGCGGCGCGTCCCGCTGCGGCTCGCGCCGCTCGTCCTGGCCGGCGCGGCGAGCGCGGCGGCGGCGGGCGGCGCGGCCGGCTGCGACGACGTGAGCCGGTTCTCGACGGCCGACGGCGAGGCCTACTGCGGCGCGATCACGCTGGGCGGCGCGTTCCGCGCGGGCCTGAGCCCGCGGGTGCAGATGCGGCTGTCGCTCGACGCGGACGCGCTCGACGGGCCGGAGCCGCCGGGCGCGCTGTGGACCTACGAGGCGCCCGACGGCGCCGCGCCGGAGCGGCGCCTCCTCGACGGCGCGCCGCTGCGGCCGATCGGCGCGCTCGCCCACGATCCGCTGTCGCGGCTGGACTTCGGGGAGGGCCGCGAGCGCAACGCGATCTACGCGGTGAGCGCGTCGGATCCTGCGGCGGAGCCGCTGCTCGCGATCCTGTCGCTGCGCACGGACGCGTCGGTCGAGGTCCGCCTGCTCCGGCCGGGCCGGGAGCCGCTTGCGCCGGGCGAGGCGCAGGCGGAGGGAGAGCGGCAGGTGTTCGGCAATTTCAGGCTGACGCGGCGGACGGGGACATGCGGGTTCTAGGGATCGAGACATCGTGCGACGAGACGGCGGCGGCGGTGGTGACCGAGGGCGGCGACGTCCTCTCGGACGTCGTGCGCAGCCAGGTGGCGCTGCACGCGCCGTACGGCGGGGTCGTGCCCGAGGTCGCGGCGCGCGATCACGCGCGCGCGGTGGTCCCGGTGGTGCGCGAGGCGCTCTCGCGCGCCGGCGTCGCGGCGGCGGACCTCGACGGCGTCGCGGTGACGTCGCGGCCGGGGCTCGCGGGGGCGCTGCTCGTCGGCCTGCAGGCGGCGAAGGGGCTCGCGTGGGCGGCGGGCAAGCCGCTCGTCGGCGTCGATCACCTCGTGGGGCACCTGCTCGCGGTGTTCCTGCGGCGGGGCGGCGCGCCGCCGCCGGAGGAGCGGCCGTCGTTCCCGTACGTCGCGCTGCTCGCCTCGGGCGGGCACACGGCGATCTACCGGGTGGACGGGCCCTCGCTCGGCGCGATCCGCGAGCTCGGCGCGACGCGCGACGACGCGGCGGGCGAGGCGTTCGACAAGGTGGCGAAGCTGCTCGGCCTCGGGTATCCGGGCGGCCCGGTGGTCGACCGGCTCGCGGCGACGGGGGATCCGGCGGCCGCGTCGGAGGCGGTGCCGGCGGTGATGGCGCGGAAGGAGTCGCTGGAGTTCAGCTTCTCGGGCATCAAGAGCGCGGTGGCGCGCCACGTGGCGAAGCGGGGGCGGCCCGAGGGGCAGGCGCTCCACGACCTGTGCGCGGCGTTCCAGGGCGCGGTGGTCGACGCGCTCGTGCAGAAGACCGTGCGGGCGGCGCGGGTCGAGGGGGTCGAGCGGGTGGTGCTCGCGGGGGGCGTCGCGGCGAACCGGGGGCTCCGGGCGAGGATGGCGGCGGCGTGCGAGCGGCGGGGGCTCGCGCTGTTCGTCCCGCCGTTCGCGAGCTGCACGGACAACGGGGCGATGATCGCGTATGCGGGCGCGCTGCGGCTCGCGGCCGGGGAGCGGGACGCGCTGGATCTCGCGCCGGAGACGAGGACGGCGTTGCCGCGGGTCACCCGGAAGGGCGGCGGCGCGCGGTGAGCGGGACAGGCCGGTAGCGGGGCGTCGTGGGGAGCGGCATGGGCGCGGGGCGCGAGGCGTGTGGGGCCATGGCGGGCGGTGGCGAACGCTGGCGAACGTTGAAGGCACGGCTGGTGCCGAGGACTACCTCGGACTTGTCCGCTGCGGCGAGCCGTGGTCTGATGAGAGCTCAGGACTCAGGCCGGCCCGCGCTGGCCGTTTTTCCGGCCTCACGGGACAGGACAGCTTGGGATAGCCGCCCGTCGGGGCGCGAGGTTTGAGGGCCATGCAGGTTGTTCTACCGATTGTGCTTGGGTTGGTTGCGGTGGCGTGCGGCGCGGGCGTCGTGTTCTTGCTGATGCAGGTGGCGCCGCTGAAGCGGCAGCTGAAGGACGCGAACCAGCACATCGAGGCGCTCCGGCAGGCGAAGAACCAGCTGGAGCAGATGCGCGGGCAGTACGCGCAGCTCCAGCAGGCGCTCGACATCGCGCGGGGCGAGGACCGGCAGAAGGTCGACTGGCTCGACGCCCAGCAGAAGGAGATCGACTGGTACAAGAGCGAGCTCGATAGCCGGCCGAAGATCACGCAGAAGCGCTACAAGATCCTGACCCTGGGCATCAAGTGGACGGGCAAGACGTCGCTCACGCTCAAGTGGGCGAACCCGCTCGTGGATCTCGGCACGCTGCAGGGGACGAAGATCGAGCGGTACGAGCGGACGGTCAGCCACGTGCTCACGAAAGAGGTCTTGACGGAGCACGTGTTCGAGATCGGCGACTGGGGCGGCGAGCACATCGTGGACGCGCAGCAGGAGCTCATCATGGAGGAGATCCATGGGCTCCTGATGGTGGTGGATCTGGCGGGCAAGGACGGGCAGAAGCTCGAGCCGTCGCGGATCCAGGAGCAGCTCCGGGAGTTTCAGCCGCAGTCGCTGCAGTTCTTCTTCAGCCCGAAGACGCTGGCGTCGTGCAAGGCGGTGGTGCTGTTCATCAACAAGTCCGATGTTCTGTCCGGGACGCCGGCCGAGGTGGAGAAGGAGGCGCGCGGGTATTACAAGCCGCTCATCGACAGCCTCGAGCGGTACAAGAACCACATCGACATTCGGGTGCTGGTCGGTTCGGCGAGCTACGGGCACAGCACGCACCATTTGTTCTCGCACTTCGTGGAGCGGATCCTCCCGAAGAACGCGTATGATCCGCAGCTGCTCCAGCGGATGAAGGCGGACATCGGGCCGAATCCTTCGCTGTCGCGGACGGCGCAGCTCCCGGCCCCGCAGATGCCGCAGCAGCAGGTCAGGCCCAATGTACGGTAGCGAGGGCGCCTCGGGGTATGTGATCCCGCGGTACCGCGCGCCTGCGGAGGCGGCGTGGTATCACGTGCTGCACGGGAACATCCCTGGGCATCAGATCGATTTCATGTACTGCCCGGAGGTGCCGCAGGGGGCGCTGACGACGACGCATTTCAGCCATCTGGCGCGGCTGATGAAGTACATCGAGCCCGCGACGGGGGCGACGCATGCGTTCGCGATCGGCAACCTGTCGCGCGACGACACGCAGCACGAGCCTGGGCACGGGGCGATGGGGCTCATCTTCGGGTTCCGGATCGGCGGGGCGATGGATCACGCCGGTCGGGGGAACCCGCCGTTCGCGCACGGGATCGTCGCGGTGGATCGGGACCTCGGGTACACGTCGCTCCTGGAGGCGTCGGCGACTTTTTACCGGCATGTGATGAACGCGACGGAGGTCAACTCGTCGGCGGGCATGTTTTACCGCGAGTACGTGGGCGCGGTGCGCGACGCGCCGGAGCGGGTGGCGCACGTGCTGGAGCGGTATGTCGAGGAGTTCGGGGATCTGCCGTACCTGCGGCGGAGCAGCGCGACGTGGGACTGGGTGGCGGACGAGGGGTCGCTGCCGAAGCGGGTCGTGATCGTGCACAAGCACGATGAGCCGTTCGGGGCCATCGCGCACGCCGCGGCGAGGATCGCGACGGTGCTGTACCGGTCGAACATCAAGTGGACGTCGATCACGAGCGGTCGTGAGGCGGACATCCCGGGCGGGGTGTCGGTGCGGTTCGTGCGGGAGCGCGACGTGACGATGGAGGATCGTCACGGGGCGCTGCTGCGGATCGAGGACGTCGCGGAGGACGCGGGGGAGATCGCGCGCAAGCTGTTCGGGGCGCGGCCGCAGGGCGAGACGGGGGAGAAGCCGCAGTTCGGCGGGTGGCGCGAGCGGTACGCGGCGCAGCAGGCGGGGGGCGCGGCGCACCTGGCGCAGACCGCCGGGGGGGCGGGGCCGGTGCCCGCGGGCCCGGTGTCGGAGCGGGGGCGGATGCCGTCGGCGCCGCCGGCGCAGCGGCGGGTCGAGGCGCATGCGGCCGAGGGGGCGGGCGCGGGGGCGGCGTCGGCGGCGATGGGGCCGAAGGGGACGCTGGTCATCGATGCGGAGAAGCTGCTGCGCGAGGCGGGGCTCGTCGAGGCGGGGGCGGGGAATGCGGTGAGCGGGGCGGCGGGGGGGCCCGCTGTCGGCGGGGTGCCGCCGCCGATCTCGAGGAGTCCGGCGGATCTGATGCGGCCGGGGGCGGGGGCGCCGCCGTTGCCGATGGCTGCGGGCAGGGGCGTGCAGCAGGCGCCGGCGATGCCGCCCGTCTCGGCGCGCAGCGCCGCGGGGGAGGACATGCCGCCGGCGCCGCCGGCGCAGCGGCGGGTCGAGGCGCATGCGGCCGAGGGGGCGGGCGCGGGGGCGGCGTCGGCGGCGATGGGGCCGAAGGGGACGCTGGTCATCGATGCGGAGAAGCTGCTGCGCGAGGCGGGGCTCGTCGAGGCGGGGGCGGGGGGTGCGGTGAGCGGGGCGGCGGGGGGGCCCGCTGTCGGCGGGGTGCCGCCGATCTCGAGGAGTCCGGCGGATCTGATGCGGCCGGGGGCGGGGGCGCCGCCGTTGCCGATGGCTGCGGGCAGGGGCGTGCAGCAGGCGCCGGCGATGCCGCCCGTCTCGGCGCGCAGCGCCGCGGGGGAGGACGAGGGCGGGGAGATTCCGATCGTCGTCGAGCAGCCTCAGAAGTCCCGGAAGGCGCTCTGGGCGGTGGCGGGGCTCGGGTGCGCCGCCGCGGCGGGGGCGGTCGCGTGGGCGGTTGTGTCGAGGGGCCCGGGAGCGCAGCCGGCGCCGCCGCCGGAGCAGCCCTCGGCGGCCCCGACGACGGTGGGCGGGGCGCCGGGGACGAGCGTGAAGGAGGGGGCGGAGGCGGCAGCGCCGCAGCCCACGGCGGGGCCGCAGGCGACGGGGGCGGCGTCGGCGCCGGACGGGGCGGCGAGCGCCGGGGAGGATGCGCAGGCGAAGCCGCCGGCGTCGGCGACGACGGCGAGCCAGCAGCGGAAGACCGGCGGCGGCAGGGCGGGGTCGAAGCCGCCCGCGACGCAGCAACGCGGGAAAGACGGGAAAGAGACGGCGCGCGACCCGGAGGACCAGAAGCCGGTGGGCGCGATTCAACCGAAGGTAAAGTTTTGATCATGCGTCTCGCGCAGAGTGTTCCGTGGATGTGCGTCGTCGGCCTGCTGACGGCCGCCTCGCCGAGCGAGGCGCAGCCGAAGGGAGGCGCCTCGCCGAGGGGCGCGGGGCAGCAGGGGGCTGCGGGCCAGACGGCGATCCAGGCGCCGCGCGCGCCCAGCGAGGCGATGAGCGACAAGGCCAGGAAGCTCTACATGGAGGGCGTGACCGCCTCGGAGAAGGGGCGGTGGGCCGACGCCTATGCGTCGTTCGTGGCGGCGTGGGCGCTGCAGAAGCACTACACGATCGCCGGCGGGATAGGCACCTGCGAGCTGATGCTGCAGCGCTATCCGGACGCGGCGAAGCACCTCGCCATCTACGTGCGCGAGATCGAGAAGGACGCGACGGCGACGCCGGACGAGCGCGCCGCCGCGCTGAAGACGTACGCGCAGGCGCGGGCGAAGGTGGGCGCGGTCCGGCTGCGCGTCAACGTGGAGGACGCCGAGGTGCGCGTGGGGCAGGAGGTCATCGGGACCGTGCCGCTCCAGGATCCGGTGTTCCTGGAGCCGGGGACGCACACGATCTCGGTACGGCGGCAAGGGTACGAGCCGGCGAGCGTCGCGGTGGAGCTCAAGGCGGGCGAGGAGATCGAGCGGAGCGTCGAGCTGAAGAGCGCGCGGGCGAGCGAGCCGGCGGCGGGGGAGAGGCCGGCGACGGCGTGGCGGGGGGGTTTGGGGAAGGGCGGAGATCCCCCGCCGAACAAGACGCTGCTCATCGCGGGAGGGTCGGTGGCGGGGGTGGGGGTGATCGCGGGGACGGTGTTCACGGTGCTCGCGCTCGGCAAGGGGGACGACGCAGAGGAGCTGCGAGGAAAGGTCGATAGAGACGGCGATCTCAAAGGGTACTGCGCAAGCACGAAGAAACCGAGGCTGTGCGCGGAGCTGAGCGATACGGTCGACGTCCAGTACGCGTTCATCAATGCGGCCATCTACAGCTTCATCGTCGGGGCAGCCGGCGCGGGGACGGTGATCTACGCGCTCGTGGATCGGCCTGCTCCACCGGCCAGCCGCATGCAGATCGTTCCGCGCGTGGGCGCGGGCTCGGCAGGGATTTCCTTGACCGGTCGGTTTTGAGCGGAGGCATCGTGAACCGGGGAGTCAGCAGGATGGGTCATCATCGTCTTGGTTGTCGCTTCGCGGCGACGCTTCTCCTGACGGCGATGACCGCAGGGCTCCATGTGAGCGGGTGCTTGGTGCAACCTGACGATGCCAAGAAAAAGCACGATGAGGCTTCTCGCCTTGGCGCAATGGGCGGCAATGGCGGGAGCGGCGGGAACGGCGGGAACGGCGGCGGAGGAGGAGTCATTCCGCCCCCCGAGTGTGACCCGCAGCTCGCCGGCGCCGGCGTCGACGACGGTTGCGGGGTGTTCGTGTCTGAGGACGGCGATGATGGCGCTGCTGGCACAAAGGAGGCGCCGCTCAGGTCGATCGGAGAAGCCATCGCTCGCGTGGACGGCGCTGACAAACCTCACGTCTATGTGTGTGTCGGCACCTTCGAGGAAGCCGTCACGGTGCAGACGAAGGTATCGATCTTCGGCAGGCTCGACTGCAAGACCGAGGGGGCAAGCTGGCGATGGACGAGCACAGGGGAGACGCTCCTGACGACGCCGCCCACGGCGCCGCCGGGCACGGCTCCTCTCACGATGAGCGCAGCGGGAAAGAGCGTACGGATGGAGGATTTCCATGTCGTAGCGCCGTCGATCACCGTCGATCTCGAAGACCCTGACAACCAGGACAATAAAGACAGATACGGAAAGTCCTTGATCGCTGCGATTGCTGATGGCGGCAACATCGTGCTCGAGCGGTGCACGTTCGATGCGGGTGAAGCGGCGCCGGGGGCACCGGGAGCTCTCTATCGCCAGCGCGCCGCGGAAGGGGCAGAAGGCATCTCAGGGAGTGAGGCATGCACCGCGAATACCGTGATCACGAGCGATGCTCCCGAGAACGACTGCGGGATCCCGAACGATTCCAGCGATAACTCGCTCGGCGGGCTGGGTGGCAACGGTACTTCAATGCAAGCAGGCCCTGGCGCCGCCGGTTTTCCTGGAGCGGATGCGAATCCCAATGGCGGCACTCGCAGCTCGGGCGGCGCGTGCGGCAACGGCAGCGATGGTCAAGCAGGGAAAGCCGGCGACGCAGGCGACGACGCGAAGGGGACCGGTGCCATCGACAGCACCGGTTTCACCGGGCTCACCGGAGGAACAGGCAAGCCCGGAACCCCAGGCCAGGGCGGCGGAGGCGGCGCGGGCGCCAGGGGCGGGAACGCCTGCCCCGCCGGCTCACCGGGAACGGGTGGCGCCAGCGGCGGCTCCGGCGGAGCCGGCGGCTGTGGCGGCGCGGGGGGCAAGGGCGGCGGACCCGGCGGCTCCAGCATCGCCCTCCTCAGCATCAATGCAACCCTCAGCTTCGAGGATGTGCTCCTGAAAGCCAAGGGTGGCGGCCGGGGTGGCGCCGGCGGCGAGGGCCAGATCGGCGGCGCTGGTGGTGCTCTAGGCCGAGGCGGAACAGGGCCGACCGCGCTGAGCACCGGCTGTGACGGCGGCCGAGGAGGCGACGGCGGTAACGGCGGGCCTGGCGGCAAGGGCAGCGATGGCCATTCGCTCGGCATCGCCTACCTTGGCCACCCGCCACCGGAGGAGGGTGAGGGTGTTGTCGCCATCGAAGTCGGCGCTGCCACGGGCAACGGCCTCGCCGAGAAGATGAAAGATTTTACCAACGCATCGGCTTCCCCGTGATGCGACCCCTGCCGTGAGCACCTGCCGACATCTCGGCCCGGCGCTTCTCCTCGGGCTCACGCTCCTGGCCGCCTCGCCCACCGCCCTCGCCGAGCCGTCCCCGCCGACCGCCGAGGCAAAGCTCGCGGCCAAGGCGCTCGCCGACAAGGGCTGGGAGCTCTTCAACGCCGGCCGCTACGAGGACGCGCTCACGGCCTTCCGCGACGCCGAGGCCCAGGTTCATGCCCCTCCGTTCCTGGTCATGGCGGCGCGCTCCTGTGAGCGCCTCGGTCGATTGCTCGAGGCGCGCTCGCTCTACCAGCGCGTCCTGGACGAGCCGCTCTCCGCCAGCGCTCCGCGCGCCTTTCAGCAGGCGCAGGCCGACGCGAAGGCCGAGCTCGCTGCCCTCGCCCCGCGCATCCCTACCCTGGAGGTCACCCTCGCTGGCACGGCGCAAGGCGCGGTGCAGCTGACGCTCGACGGAGAGCGCATCGCTCCGGCGACCCCCGTGGAGCGTGACCCTGGCGACCATACGCTGGTCGGTGTCCAGCCGGGCCGCCCTCCGGTTTCACGGACGATCCGGCTGGACGAGCGGGCGAAGGGATACGTCGTCCTCGACCTGACGGCGCCTCCGGCCGAAGCCGCGCGGACGCGCGGCGAGTCCTCCGCATCACGAGACGATCTGCGAAAGCCCCTGTTGATCGGAGGCGGAGTCGCGGCCGGGGTGGGCGTGATCGCGGGCGCCGCGTTCACGGTCCTCGCGCTCGGTAAGGGAAGCGACGCGGAGGACCTGCGCGCCAGCGTCCGCGCAGACAGGGAGCTCAAGGGCCGCTGCCCCAGCACCGAGTCGCCGGCAGTCTGCGCGGAGCTGAGCGATGCGGTCGACCTCCAGTACGCGTTCACCAACGTGGCCATCGGCAGCTTCATCGTCGGGGCAGCCGGAGTGGGAACGGTGATCTACGCGCTGGTCGCTCGACCTTCCGCGCCGGACCGCCGCGTGCAGGTCGCGCCGCTCGTGGGGTCGGGCGTGACGGGCCTTTCCTTGAGCGGTCGATTCTGAGCGGAGGCGCCGTGTACCGGGGAGTCAGCAGGGTGGGTGGTTGTCGCTTCGCCGCGACGCTTCTTCTGGGTTCGATGGCCATCGGGATCCAGGTGCCTGGGTGCTCGACGGGTGACCCCTGCGTCGGCAAGCTCGTCGGCTGCCCCCTGGGTACCGGCGGGAGCGGCGACGCTGGTGGCGGCGGTGACAGTGGAGGAGTCATTCCGACGCCCGAGTGTGACCCGCAGCTCGCCGGAGCCGGCGTCGACGACGGTTGCGGGGTGTTCGTGTCCGAGGACGGCGATGATGGCGCTGCTGGCACGAAGGAGGCGCCGCTCAAGTCGATCGGAGAAGCCATCGCTCGCGTGGACGGCGCTGACAAACCTCACGTCTACGTGTGTGTCGGCTCCTTCGAGGAAGCCGTCTCGGTGCGGACGAAGGTATCGATCTTCGGCAGGCTCGACTGCAAGACCGAGGGGGCAAACTGGCGATGGACGAGCACAGGGGAAACGCTCCTGACGACGCCGCCCACGGCGCCGCCGGGGACGGCTCCTCTCACGATGAGCGCAGCGGGAAAGAGCGTACGGATCGAGGATTTCCATGTCGTAGCGCCGTCGATCACCGTCGATCTCGAAGACCCCGACAACCCGGACAACAAAGATAGATACGGGAAGTCCTCGATCGCTGCGATTGCTGATGGCGGCAACATCGCGCTCGAGCGGTGCACGTTCGATGCGGGTGAAGCGGCGCCGGGGGCACCGGGAGCTCTCCATCGCCAGCGCGCCGCGGAAGGGGGAAACGGCAGCTCAGGGAGTGAGGCGTGCACCGCGGGCACCGTGACTACGGACGAACCTCCCGAGAACGACTGCGGGATCCCGAACGATTCCAGCGACAACTCGATCGGCGGCCTGGGCGGCAACGGTACGTCAACGCAAGCAGGCGCTGGCACCGCCGGTTCTCCTGGAGAGGATGCGAATCCCAATGGCGGCGTTCGCAGCTCGGGCGGCGCGTGCGGCGCCGGCAAGGAAGGTCAATCAGGTAGAGCCGGCGACGCAGGCGACGACGCGAAGGGGACCGGTACCATCGACAGCACCGGTTTTATCGGGCTCACTGGAGGAGCAGGCAAGCCCGGAATCCCCGGCCAGGGCGGCGGAGGCGGCGCGGGCGCCAGGGGCGGGAGCGCCTGTCCCGCCGGCTCACCGGGAACGGGTGGCGCCAGCGGCGGCTCCGGCGGCGCCGGCGGCTGCGGCGGCGCCGCCGGCAAGGGCGGCGGCGCCGGTGGCTCCAGCATCGCCCTCCTCGGCATCGATGCAACCCTCACCTTCGAGGATGTGCTCCTGCGAGCCAAGGCTGGCGGCCGGGGCGGCGCCGGTGGCGAGGGCCAGATCGGCGGCCGGGGTGGCGCTCCGGGCTCAGGCGGCCCAGGGCCGACCGCGCTGAGCACCGGCTGTGACGGCGGTGAAGGAGGAGACGGCGGCAACGGCGGGCCTGGCGGCAAGGGCAGCGATGGCCATTCCCTCGGCATCGCCTACCTTGGCCACCCGCCACCGGAGGAGGGTGAGGGTGTTGTCGCCATCGAAGTCGGCGCTGCCACTGGCAACGGCCTCGCGGAGAAGATGAAAGATTTTACCACCTCATCGGCATCCCCGTGATGTGGCACCTGCCGTGAGCACCTGCCGACATCTCGGCCCGGCGCTTCTCCTCGGGCTCACGCTCTTGGCCGACCAGTTCCTCCTGCCCCGGCCCACGGAGGCCCGCCCCTAGACGGATCGACCGTCCAGGCCGCCTCGCCAGCCTCTTCGTCAGCGCCAGCCCCGCAGCAACACGACCAGCCTGCCCAGGTAACGACGCCCGACGAGCCGCTCAATGCCCGACTCGATGCCCGACGAGCCGCTCGACCCCTCGTCCTCCCAGGCAGCATCCCGACGCCCCGCAACCTCGTCGAGCCCGCCAAAATCCGCTACGAGCGCTCCGACCGCAGGTAAGATGGTCCCCATGCGCCCCTCCCAGGTCGTCCCGCTGCTCTGCCTGCCAGCGCTGCTCGCGTCCACGTCGCCGGCCGACGCGCAGCCGAAGAGCAGCCCTCCGCCGACGAGCGCCGCCGCGCCGAAGGCCGCCCGCCGCCCGAGGATCCAGCGCGCCCCGAGCGACGCCATGAGCGACAAGGCGCGCAAGCTCTACGTCGAGGGCGTCGCCGCGTCCGAGCAGAACCGGTGGGCCGACGCCTACGCCTCGTTCGTCGCGGCCTGGGCGCTACAAAAGCACTACACCATCGTCGGGGGCATCGGCACGTGCGAGCTGATGCTGCAGCGGTACCGGGACGCCGCCGAGCACCTCGCGATCTACGTGCGCGAGCTCGCGAACGACACGACCGCGACCCCGGAGGAGCGCGAGGCCGCGGCGGCGGCCTACGCGCAGGCGCGCGCGGAGGTGGGCGCGGTGATCGTGAGCGCCAACGTGCCGGGCGCGAAGGTGCTGGTGGACGGCTCCCCCGTGGGGACGACGCCGCTCGTCGACCCGGTGTTCGTGGAGCCGGGACCGCACACGATCACGGTGCAGCACGACGGCCATGCGCCGGAGAGCAGCGCGGTGGACGTCGCCCGAGGGGGCGAGATCCAGCGCGCCTTCGAGCTCGAGCAGCTGGTGGTGCGCGCGCCGCCGGAGCCGGCGCCAGCGCCGCCACCGCCGCCCGCCATGGCGGAGCGGAGCTCGGCGCCCATCGTGGCCGGCGCCTCGGTCGCCGCGGCGGGGGTGATCGCGGGGGTCGTTTTCACACTCGTCGCGAACGCCAAGGCGAACAGCGTGAGAGAACAGCACACGAAGATCGGCGCCCCCGTGAACTGCAACGCCGCCACGAATGACGAGCAGATGCAGCAGCAGTGCAACAAGCTGAGCACGCTGGTCGACGGCAGAGATCTGTTCAGCAACCTGGCGCTGTGGAGCTTCGTCGGCGGAGGCGCGGTCGCCGTCGGGACGCTCGGCTACTGGCTCGCCAGCCCATCGACCCCCCCCGAGAAGCGGCACGTTCGCGTCGTTCCGCTCGTGGCACCTGGTGCCGGGGGAATCGTCGCTAGCGGTGTTTTCTGAATCGAGGAACGCATGAACCGACACGCAAAGAGAGCGATGCGGCTCACCGCTCACAGCGCTTCGGCGCTGGTCATGGCGTCGCTGGTAACGGCGGTGCACGCGGCGAGCTGTGTCTATCAGACCCCATCTCCCAACTGCGAAGACCGGCATGAAAACTGCTGGTATAGTGGCACAGGGGGGCAGAAACCGGATCCCACTATGGATCCTCCCGATCCTCCGGATCCTCCCGAGCCGGAGGAGGAGAAGTGCGTACCTCGTGAGAAACCCGATGGGGGGGTGGCCGACACTTGCGGCGTCTTCGTGTCGGCCACCGCCGCCGCAACCAACGTGTCGGGGACCAAGGAGGAACCGCTCCGCTCGCTCCAGCAGGCCATCGATCTCGCACAGAATAAGACCGGGCGCGTGTACGCCTGCGCCGGCGAGGAATTCAACGAAGCGGTCGTGGTGCCGGGCGGCGTCGCGATCTACGGCGGGCTCGACTGCGGCGCCGGCTGGAAGTGGATCGACGATAAGACGAAGACGGTGCTGACGGCGGACGGAGGAGCAATCCCTCTTACAATGCGCGGTCTGCCGGGAACCGTGCACATCGAGGATGTACATGTCGTCGCGAAGCTCACCGAGCAGAAAGACGACACGGGTGCAGGACGATCGTCTATCGCAGCGATTGCGCACAGCACGAGCGTAGAGCTCGTGCGGTGCGTGCTCGAGGCCGGCCATGCGGCAGCGGGGGCGGACGGTGCGCCTCACGAAGGCAATGCTCCGCCGGGGCTGCCGGGGGAACAAGGCGATTACGCGTGTTCCAAACCGTACAATGCGCCCGTGGCCGGCGGAAGCGCTGTGATCAACGAGTGCGGCACCCCCGACGACCTCGGTGATGATTCGTCGGGCGGACGTGGTGGCGACGGCTTGCTCTTGATCGGAACCACCGGCGACAACGGGACCCCGCTCTTCACTGCCAGCGGCGACATGGAAAATCGCGGCAACGGCCATGATGGGATCACCACCTGCACAATCGGAAGACCAGGCAGCAGCCGCGCTGAGAGCCCTCCTGGCGCGGGCGCGATAGGCACCGGTTCCATTTCCGCTGCCGGCTATGCCGGTGCCGCTGGCGGCGATGGCCGCCCTGGGGTGCCCGGACAAGGCGGAGGCGGTGGGGGGGGTGCACGTGGTGTGGCGGATGCGACGAACGAGCGCTATTGCCCGACCGGAACTCGACGCGGCGGCGCGAGCGGCGGCTCCGGCGGGGCCGGCGGCTGCGGTGGCCGAGGCGGCCGAGGCGGTTTGCCGGGCGGCTCCAGCATCGCGCTCATCAGCCTGGATGCCGCGCTCTCCTTCGATGACGTGATCCTCAGGGTCGGCGACGGCGGCGACGGCGGCAAGGGCGGTCCCGGACAGCCGGGTGGCGAAGGAGGCGCTGGCGGTCCAGGCGGACGGATTCCGCCGATGGGGGCCGCGGGACTATTCCCAGCCTGCGAGGGCGGCAAGGGCGGCAATGGTGGTACCGGCGGCAAGGGCGGCGGCGGTCAGGGCGGCCATTCCCTCGGCATCGCGTTCCGCGGCGCTCCGCCGTCCACCGTTGGCATCACCGAGATCACGCTCGGCGCCCCGGGCACCGGCGGCCAGGAGAGCGCCGCCAACGGCAGCGGCGCTTCTGGGGTCGCGGAGACCGCGCTGGAGTTCAACTAGACCGCCTACGCCTACCCACGCCTCGCAGCCATGACCATCCGCCGACATCTCCGCCTGGGTCTGCTCCTCGCGCTCACGCTCTCCGCCGTGCCGGCCACCGCGGTATCCCAGCCTGCCCGGCCGGACGAGCTGGCCAAGGTCGCGGCCCGAGCCCTCGCCGACAAGGGCTGGGAGCTCTTCAATGCCGGCCGCTACGAAGAGGCGCTCGCTGCCTTCCGCAGCGCCGAGGCACAGGTCCACGCCCCGCCGTTCCTGCTCCTCGCGGCGCGCTCCTGCGAGCGTCTCGGCCGCCTGATCGAGGCCCGCGCGCTCTATCGACGCGTCGCCGACGAGCCGCTCGACGCCAGCGCGCCGCAGGCGTTCCATCAGGCCCAGGCCGACGCGAAGGCCGGGCTGGCCGCCCTGGCGCCGCGCATCCCGGCCCTGGAGGTCGCTGTCGCGGGCGCGGCGCCGGGCGCGGTGGCGCTGACGCTGAACGGAGAGCGCATCGCCGTGGCGACGCCCGTGGAACGCGATCCCGGTGAATACGAGCTGGTCGCGACCGCGCCGGGCTACACCCCGGTGACGAGAATGTTCCGGTTGACGGAGGGAAAGAGAGAGCGCGTCACCATCGAGCTCTCGCCTGCCTCCACCGCGGCAGCAACGGCGCCGCTCCCGGACCGCGCGCCTCCAGCGGCGGAGAGCGATGCGAGGACGATCGCGCTGATCGGCGGCGGGGCAGCCGGAGCTCTGGTGCTCGCGGGCGTCGCGTTCACGCTGGTCGCCAATGGCCATGCGAGCGACGCGACACAGCAGTGGATGAAGGTCAAGGCCATGGATGGCGGTTCGGTGAACTGCTCCAGTCCCGCCGGTACAGATCAGGCGATTCAATGCCAGAAATTGAGCTCGATGGTCGACGACAAGTACCTTTTCAGCAACCTCGCGGCGTGGAGCTTCATCCTCGGGGGAGCGAGCGCGCTCGGAGCGCTCGGCTACACCTGGCTCGCTGGAGCGCCGAGCGAGCCGGAGAAGCAGGTACACCTCTCGCCGCTCGTGACGCCAGGCGGCGCGGGGGTCGTCGCTGGCGGCGTGTTCTGAGTCGAGGAAGCCATGAACCGACGAACCAAGAGGGCGATCCGGCTGGCCGCACGCGGGGCTCCGACGCTGGTCGTGATGGCGATCGCAGCATCGCTCCATTCATCGAGCTGCCTCGGACCCGACTGTGTCGAGCTGCATCAATGCGGAGGCGCTGCTACAGGCCCGGAGTCGCCGGAGTCGCCGGATCCGACCGACTCGCCTGATCCGCCTGCCCCTCCCGACCCGGAGGAGGCGAAATGCATGCCCCGCGAAAACCCCGACGGCGTCGACGATGCATGCGGCGTTTTCGTGTCGGTAGGCAGTAACGTGTCCAATGAAGCTGGATCCAAGTCGGAACCGCTCGGTTCGCTCCAGCAGGCCATCGATCTCGCAAGGCAGAATGGAACCCATCGCGTGTACGCGTGCACCGGCGACGGCGAGGACTTCAACGAAGCGATCGAGGTGCCAGGCGGCGTAGCGATCTACGGCGGGCTCGACTGCAACGACGGCTGGAAATGGGTTGGAGATACGCAGAAGACGCGCTTGACGGCGGGCAAAGGGGTGATCCCGCTGACGATGCGCGGGCTGCCGGGAACCGTGCACATCGAGGATCTGCACGTCGTGGCGCAGTCGATCGGACAGCAAGACGAGAGCGGAGCAGGGCTATCATCGATCGCGGCCCTCGCGCACAGCACGAGCGTGGAGCTCGTGCGATGCGTGCTCGAGGCCGGCCATGCGGCATCGGGGGCGGATGGCGCGCCTCACGAAGGCAATGCTCCGCCGGGGCTGCCGGGGCAACAAGGCAATTACGCGTGTTCCGGCGCGTACGAAGCGCCCGTGGCCGGCGGAAGCGCTGTGTTCAACGAGTGCGGCACACCTGACGACCTCGGTGATGATTCGTCGGGCGGAAGTGGTGGCGACGGCTTGCCCTTGATCGGAACCACCGGCGACAACGGGACCCCGCTCCTCACTGCCAGCGGCGACATGGAAAATCGCGGCAACGGCCATGATGGGATCACCACCTGCACAATCGGAAGACCAGGCAGCAGCCGCGCTGAGAGCCCTCCTGGCGCGGGCGCGATAGGCACCGGTTCCATTTCCGCTGCCGGCTATGCCGGTGCCGCTGGGAGCGACGGCCGCCCTGGGCTGCCCGGACAAGGCGGAGGCGGTGGGGGGGGTGCCCGTGGTGTGGCGGAGACGACGGTGGAGCGCTATTGCCCGACCGGAAGTCGACGCGGCGGCGCGAGCGGCGGCTCCGGCGGGGCCGGCGGCTGCGGTGGCCGAGGCGGCCGAGGCGGCTTGCCGGGCGGCTCCAGCATCGCGCTCATCAGCCTGGATGCCGCGCTCTCCTTCGATGCCGTGATCCTCAGGGTCGGCAGCGGCGGCGACGGCGGCAGGGGCGGTCCCGGACAGCCGGGTGGCGAAGGAGGCGCTGGCGGTCCAGGCGGACGGATTCCGCCGAATGGGGGCGCGGGACTATTCCCAGCCTGCGAGGGCGGCAAGGGCGGCACCGGCGGCACCGGCGGCAAAGGCGGCGGCGGGCAGGGCGGCCACTCCCTCGGCATCGCGTTCCGCGGAGCCCCGCCGCCCACCGACGGCGCCACCATCGAACTCGGCGATCCGGGCACCGGCGGCCAGGGCAGCGATGCCGGCCACAGCGGCGCACCCGGGATGGCGAGCAACACGCTGGAGTTCAACTAGCGCCCAGGTTGCGTGCGGCGCACCGTCGGTGGCTCCACCCGCGGTTCACGCTGCCGCGTGCACCTCGATCTCCACACCGCCTCGCTGCCACCGCCGCTTCCGCCGCTCCGACCTGCGCGGCCATCGGCTGAAGCCGCACCTCGCCCCGTCGATGGCCGCCTTCGCTCAGGCGAAGCGCAACCTCGGCCGCTCGATGTCCGCCTCCGCCCGCGCGAAGCACGGGATCGATTTTTCGATGCCCCGCATCGGTTCAACGATGTCTCACATCGATTTTTCGATGTCGCACGTCGATTTGTGGCAATTACCCCTTGACAAGCGCCTACACCGAGCACCGCACCGGGCGTCGTCTCAGAATCCCCAGTCTGGCTGTCCAGGTACCGCCTTCTGAGGCACCGCCTTCTGAGGCGCCGCTGCTCCTGCCGGCTTCGACCCCCCCGGGCCGAAGGGTTGCGTCCCCCCCGCACGCTTGTCCTTGGGCGCTCCCGGCACCGAGGACGCCGGCGCGGTGCTCGTCCCCGGCGAGCCTGCCGGAGCAGGCTTTACTTCCTCGGGTGGTGCGCTCGCTCCAGCGTCGCTCTCCGGCACCTGCGCGCTCAGCGCCGGCCCGGGCAGCAGCGCCGGCTCCTCGCTATGCGTCTCCCCTGCCGCCACCGCCGGCGCCTCCCCTGTCGCTACCGCAGGCGCCTCCCCTGTCGCCACCGCAGCCGCCGCAGTTCCAGGCGCGCTCGCCGCCACCTCCGCCGATGCCTCCGCCGCCTCCAGCGGAGCCGCCGGCTCCTCCAGAGCACGCCTCAGCGCAACCCCCAGCCCCAGCCCCACCACCGCGAGCCCCACACTGCCCGCCAGCACCCAGACCACCCGCGCGCCCCGTGATCGCGACCGCTGCGACGCCGCCACACGGATCGCATCGGTCAGCGTCCCCGGCTGCGCCTGCGCCTCATGCCCCGCGGCCGCGCCATGGCCCCCCGCCTCACCGCTCGCCCCCACCCCCGGCGCCCCAACCGCAGCGCCATACCCCGCTCCCCCCCCCCCGCCGCCGGCGGCCACCGGCCCCCCGCCCGCGCCGCTCCCTCCCGCACCGCTCCCCCCCGCTCCCGCCCACGGCGCCCCCGCCGCTCCCGTCACCCCCGCCCCGCCCACCGCCGTCCACCCGAACGGGCTCGACCCCCCCACCCCCGACGACGAGAACACCGGCATCCCCGCCGCCCGCCCGAACTCCTCCACCATCTCGCGCACGCTCTGGAACCGCTGGTTCCGGTCGCGCGCGAGCGCCCGCGCGAAGAACGCGTCGAGCGCCGGCGGCAGATCCGGCGCGAGCTGCCGCGGCGTCGGGATCGGCTCCACGAGGATGCGCGTCATCACCTGCGCCAGCACCTCGCCCGGGAACGGCAGGTACCCCGTCACCATCCGGAACAGGATCACCCCCAGCGCCCAGAGATCGCTCCGCGCGTCGATGTCGCGCTCCGCACGGAGCTGCTCCGGGCTCATGTAGTGCGGCGACCCCATCACCTCGCCGGTCGTCGACGCCTCCGACACGAGCTTCGTCGCCGTCTCCTTCGCGATCCCGAAGTCGATCAGCTTGAGCATGTCCTCGTCCTCGCCGTCGACGCGCGCGAGGAACAGGTTCGCCGGCTTCAGGTCGCGGTGGACCAGCCCGGCGTCGTGGACGCTCCGCAACGCCTTCCCGGCGTGCACCAGGAGGCGCTGCGTCTCCGGCAGCGAGAGCCGGCGCACCCGCGTGAGGCGCGCGCTGAGGTCCTCGCCGCGCAGGAGCTCCATCACGAGGTACGGCACCCCCTGCTCGAACCCGAAGTCGTGCACCTGCACGACGTGGGGGCTCCGGAGGTGCGCCGCCGCGCGCGCCTCACGCTCGAAGCGCGCGCGGAACGCCGGCGACCCGGCGTAGGCCGTGCCCATGAGCTTGACGGCGACGTGCGTGCCGAGCTGGACGTGCTGCGCCACCCACACCGAACCCATGCCGCCCGCCGAGAGGGCGCGCTCCAGGCGGTATTTGCCGGCGATGATCGAGCCTGATTCGAGCTGCATGCGCCGGGGCGCCTCCTGCGGTGGGAGCAGCGTAACCGATCGCACGCCGGACGCGCAGGCCGAGCGCGACGGACACGGCGTGAGGGGCGCGGCGCGCGGGTCGCGTGTCGAGGCGAGCTCGAGCGCGACGCCGTGGCGCGACGGGCGCCACGGCGACGGGCCAGGCTGCTCAGAACGGCCGGGGCGGCGGCTTCTTCTCCGCGGTGGCCGCGGCGCCAGCCGGCGATGCGGCGCGGGCAGGAAGCGGCGGATACGGCGACGGCTCGCTGTCGTACACGGAGTCCGGGGCCGTCACCGGCTTTCCAGGGACGGACGCTCTCCCAGGCCTTGGCTTCGACGTGCTCGTCGCAGCGGCTGCCGTCGCCGTCGGCGGCGCCGGCCTCACCTGGTCCGATGTCCCTCCGGGGCCAGAGGAAGCGGGCGGAGCCGCGCCCTCCGCGGGTCTCTCCATCGCCGCTGGCTGTCCCGGCCCTGCAGCTGCATGCGTCGCCGCTGCCGCAGCCGGAGCCCTCTCGCGCGGCATCGCCTCCGCCGCGCCCACGGCTGGCTCACTCCCTCCGTCGGCGCCTGCCGACGGGGTCGGCTTTCCCCAGCCGAGGAGCCACGTTGTCGCGACCGCGCCCGCGATCACGCCAACCACCAGCGTCACGGCCACGATCGCCGGGGCCTTCCCTCCCCTTCGCCTAGCCTTGCCGGCGGCTCCCACCTGCGCGGCGGGTTGCGCGCCCGCGGCGCGGGCGCTGGCCTGCTGCGCCTGCGCCGCGCGCATCCTGGCCATCGCCGCCTGAACCTGCGCCTCGGCAACCTCCCCTTGCATCACGAGCGTCCCGCCAAGCGTGACCATGGGTCCGGCTCCGGCGGCCGGGGCGGCGGCGCTCGTGCCCGGCGCGGCTGCTCCTTGCAGCACCTGCCCGGCCGCCGACGCGCCCTGCGGCGCGTGCGCGCGCTGCTGCCCCGGCGCGCCCTGCACCGCCGCGTTGTTCCCGCCGCCGCTCTCCCTCGCCGGCGCCCCCGGCCACGCCAGCGGCGCCGTCGTCGCGAGCTCCTCCGCGGAGGCCGCGCGCCCCTGCCCTCGCGCCGGCGCCACCACCGTCTCCTGCTCCACCGCGCTCCCCAGCGGCGGCACGGTGCGCTCCCCCGTGATGCGCAGCCCCCCGCGCTCCGCCTCCCCCGCGCCCTCCCGGAGCTCCCCCACCGCCCCGGCGGACGGCAGGACGAACGCCGCCAGCTCCCGCGCAACCTCCTCCGCCGTCCCGAACCGCTCGTGCCGCTCCCTGCGCAGGCACCGGTCGACGATCCACACGAGCCGCTCGTCCACGCGCCGCAGATAGCGAGACACCTTCGGGATCTCCCCCGACAGGATCTGCGACAGGAGCTGCGGCCCCTCGCCCTGGAACGGACGCACGCCGGTGAGCATCTCGAACAGCATCACCCCGAGCGACCAGAGATCCGACCGCGCATCGAGGTCCTCGTCCGCGCGCAGCTGCTCCGGGCTCATGTAGAGCGGCGAGCCCACCACGTCGAGCGTCGACGTCGCGCCGCTCGCCGCCGCGAGGCTCTTCGCCACCCCGAAGTCGAGCACCTTGACCACGAAATCGCCCGCCTCGCTCGGCCGGTGCAGGAACACGTTCGCCGGCTTGAGATCGCGGTGCACGATCTGCACGGCGTGCGCCGCCCCGAGCGCGCCCGCCACGTCGCGCGCGATCCGCGCGGCCAGCGGCGCCTCCAGGCGGCGCCGCGCCTCGAGCAGCGCGGCCACGCTGTCGCCCACGAGCAGCTCCATGATGAGGCACGGCTCGCCGCTCTCGGTGCGGGCCACGTCGATCACGTCGACGATGTTCGGGTGCTGCAGCGCGCCGCAGGACTGCGCCTCGCGGAGCAGCCGCTTGCGCAGCGACGGATCGGGGCGCGCGATCACCTTCAGCGCCACCTCGCGCCCGGTGGCCTCGTTCCTCGCGGCCCACACGACGCCCATCGCGCCCTGCCCGATCTTGCGGCCGAGGCGGTACTTCCGCGCGAGCAGCATGCCCGGAAGAAGCCTGTACGCCTCGATCGGTTCCGTCATATGCCCCCCGGGTCGCGCCCCAAGCCCAGCGCGGGCTTACCATCGCTCCCGCGCGACCGGAATCGCGGAACCCGGGCCCCGGCCGTCGAGGCCGCTCAGGGGGCGTACGGATCCCGCTTCCGCTCGTTCTCCCGCAGGCAGTTGGTCCGCATGAACCCGGTCTTCCCCGCGCACGGATCGACCTTGGGCCGCTTGGCGGCGGGCTGCTGCGGCGCCGTGGCCGCCGGCGCGGGCGTTTTCGCGGGAGCCTTGCCCCCGGGCTGCGCGGCAGCGGCGAGCCGCAACGCAGGCGACGCCGCCGCTGGCGCCGGCTTGGCGGGCTCGACTCCTTCGGCGGCCTCCCGCAGACTGCGCGCACCGGTCGAACCGCGACGGCCGTCGTCGTCGCCGCTGCGGCCGGCGCGCTCGGCGCCGGTGGCGACGATGCGTCCGCTTCCGCGCCCTCCGCGCTGCTCGCCGCGCCCGCATCCGTGTCGCCCTCGCTCGGCTCCGCCGCCGCCGGATCCTGGGGCGCGGGCGCCGCCGGCGCGGCCAGCGTCTCGGCCGGCTTGGCGACGCCGCTCTCGACGCTTTCGCGCTCGACGCCGGCCTCGATCGACGCGTCCGGCCCCGCGGACACCTCGCTGCTGCCCTCGGGCGCGCGCAGGGCGAAGAAGAGCACCGCGCCCACGAGGCCAGCGGCGAAGGCAGCCACCAGCGCCAGGAGCACGCCGGGGACCTGGATCCTCGGCGAGCGCCGCTTCGGCTCCGGCGGCGGCATCGGCGGCGGCGTCGCGCGCACTGCCCACGGCGACGGCTGCGCTCCCGCCCGGCCCGCCTCCGGACCCGGCGCAGGCGTCGATCTCCCCGCTCTCCCCGGCTCGTCCTGACCCCACGTCGGCGAGGCGCCCGCCCCCGCGTCCGCGCCCACCATGACCTCCGGATCGAGCTTCTGGGTCAGCTCGGCGTTCCACACCGGCTCGGCCGCGCCGCTCGCGCCTGGCAGCGGCGGCAACCGCGCCGGCGCCACGCTCGCCCCCAGCCCCGCCGGCACCGCCGGCGCCACGCTCGCCCCCAGCCCCACCGGCACCGCCGGCACCACGCTCGCCCCCAGCCCCGCCGGCACCGCCGGCACCACGCTCGCCCCCAGCCCCGCCGGCACCGCCGGCACCACGCTCGCCCCCAGCCCCGCCGGCACCGCCGGCACCACGCTCGCCCCCAGCCCCGCCGGCACCGCCGGCACCACGCTCGCCCCCAGCCCCGCCGGCACCGCCGGCACCACGCTCGCCCCCAGCCCCGCCGGCACCGCCGGCACCACGCTCGCCCCCAGCCCCGCCGGCACCGCCGGCACCACGCTCGCCCCCAGCCCCGCCGGCACCGCCGGCACCACGCTCGCCCCCAGCCCCGCCGGCACCACGCTCGCCCCGAGCACCGGCGGCGATACCGGCGCCACGCTCGCCCGCTGCGCCGGCATCTCCGGCACCGCAACGCCGCCTCCGCCCCCGCTCACCACGGCGGCGCCCGCGGCGCTCGCCCTCCCGCCCGACCTCGCGCCCGCGGCCGTGTACCCGTCGAGGAGCTCCGCCAGCTCCGCCGCCGACCCGATCCGCTCGTCCCGCTGGCGCGCCATGCACCGCGCGACGAGCTCCACGAGCCCCGGATCCACGCGCCGCAAGTACCTGGAGATCTTGGGGATTTCCCCGGTCAAAATCCCGGTGAAGACCGCCCTCGCGTCCCCCTGGAACGGCCGCGTGCCGGTCAGCATCTCGAACAGCACCACGCCGAGCGCCCAGATGTCGGCGCGGGGATCGACGCTCGGATCCGCCCGCACCTGCTCCGGGCTCATGTAGAGCGGCGACCCCACCGCGCCGCCGGTCGCCGTGCGGATGCCGTCGTTCGTGGCGAGGTTCTTCGCGACGCCGAAATCGAGCACCTTCACCACCGGCTCGTCCATGTCCGGCTCGCGGTGCAGGAAGATGTTCGCCGGCTTCAGGTCCCGGTGGACGATGTGCGCCGCGTGCACCGCGGCGAGGCCCCGCGCCACGTCGCGCCCGATCGCCGCGGCCACGTCCGCGTCGAGCCGGCGCCTGCGCTGGAGCAGATCCGCGAGCGTCTCTCCCGTGAGCAGCTGCATCACGAGGAACGGCTCGCCGAACTCGGTCTCGCCCATGTCGTACATGTCGATGACGTTGCCGTGCCGCAGCGCCCCGCCATTCCGCCCCTCGCGCTGGAGCCGCCGCCGGAGCTCGGGATCCGGCCGGTGGATCAATTTCAGCGCCACCTCGCGCGACGTGGCCAGGTTGAGCGCGGCCCACACCACCCCCATGGAGCCCTCGCCGAGCCTCCTCACCAGCTTGTACTTCTCGGCGATCACCAGGCCGGCAGCGATGTGCGTGAAGGACTTGGACATCGAGCTCAACAGGGTTGTTCGGGGCGCAGCACCGGAGCGCGCAAGGTATCGTGACGTACCACGGAACGAAAGGGCGTCACCACGAGGTAACGCGCGCGTCACCGCGCCCCGCGGGGGTCTCCGCCCCGGCGCGCAACAGCAGGTACCCCGCGGCCATGCCGATCCCCACGAGGACCACCGCGGCGAACACCGCCAGGGCGATCCACACCGCCGCCGGGCGAGCGGGCGCGGGCGGCGATCGCTCCGGCATGCGGAGCGTCTCGAGCGGCACGGTGCCGCCCCCCGGCGCCGGCGCGGGCTGCGGCGCGACGGCGCCGGCAGGACGCGCCTGCGCGGCGAGGAGCGCCTGCCGATGAACGTCCGCCGCCGCCGGTGAGAGCTTGATGGTCCCGTGCTCTCCCAGCAGGGAATGGCTCGACATCGGCGGCCGAGGCGCGGGCGCCGCCGGGCTCCCGTTCGCCGGAGGCGCCGGCGACGCGCCCGCCCCTCGCGGCAGCGGCGTCGGCGACGCGCCCGCCCCTCGCGCCGACGTCGCCCCGCCGCCGTGCCCGTGCGGGACCTGCAGAGACGCCACCGACGCCGGAAGCGGCGTCGTGGTCGCCGGCATCGGCCCGGGCGCCGCCCCGCCCCACGGCCCTCGCCCCGGCTGCTGCAGCACGTCGTACCGCAGATCCGGCGACGAGCCCGGCGACGAGGCGCTGCGCGGCCGCGGAGGCGGCGCGACGAACGGCTCGAGCGCCGCCGCCACCTCCGCCGCCGAGCGCGGCCGCCGCTCGCGATCGCGCTGGAGACACTGCGCCACGAGGGCGTCGAGCCCGGGGTCGATCTGCCAGACGATCTGGGAGACCGTGGGGATCTCGCCCTGGAGCACGTTCCTCAGGAGCTCGTGCGCCCTGCCCTGGATCGGCCGCCGGCTGGTGAGCATCTCGAACATCACCACCCCGAGCGCCCAGAGGTCCGCGCGCGTATCGAGCTCGCCCTGCGCCCGCACCTGCTCCGGGCTCATGTAGGCGGGCGAGCCGATGAGGATGCCTGTCGCGGTGCGGATCTGATCAGCCCCCGTGGGGAACTTGCTCACGCCGAAGTCGAGTATCTTGACGACGTAGTTGCTCTCGCCAGGCTCGGTGTGAAGGAAGATGTTGGACGGCTTCAGGTCCCTGTGGACGATGCCGCGCTCGTGCGCCGCGGCGAGGCCGCGCGCGATGTCGCGCCCGATGCGCGCGGCCTCGGGGACCTCCAGCTTTCGCTTGCGCTTGAGCAAGGACGAGAGCGTCTCGCCCGAGAGCAGGGGCATGACGAGGAACGGATCGCCCTGCTCGGTCTCGTCCGCATCGTAGATATCGACGATGTTCCGGTGGCTCACCGCGCCGCAGGCGCGCGCCTCCCGGAGGAGCCGGACGCGGAGCTCCGGGTCGGGCCGCACGAGCAGCTTGAGCGCGACCTCGCGCGAGGTGGCCTCGTTGTGCGCGGCCCAGACGACCCCCATGGCCCCCTCGCCGATCTGACGGAGCAGCCGGTACTTGCCGCGAACGAGCGTACCTGGCGGCGGGCCGGCAGGAGGCGAGGGAGATGGCATGGATGGGCTCGCGTTAGGGACGACGCGGGGGCAGGTCGAAGGCGCTTTTCGGGGAATTGTCGCAGGTGAGGTAGCGCACGGTCAAGAACAGGCGCGCGCCGGCGCGACCGCGGCGTCAGCGCGGGAGACGCGGCGCGGGACCGGGGAACAGGACGCCTATTTCTTGAACCTCGCCTCGCACTTTTGCTTCTCCATGAACTTGAGACCAGCGCACGGATTCGAGGGCGGTTTGGCGGCCTGCGCCGTCCCGGTCGGAGGCGAGCTCCCCCCGGTGCGCGGCTTCGCGCTGCTCGGCGTCGCCGGCGCGGCGGCCCCCGCCGCGGCGCCCGCGCCGATCCCCGTCGCTCCGGCGCCGACCCTCGTCGCGCTGCCAGCGCCCGCCGTCCCGGTGCTCGCCGCCGTCCCGGCGCCGGTGCCCGCCGCCGGCCCGGCCTTACCGCTCGCCGCCGGCCCAGCGCTGCTCGCCGGACCGGCGCTCTGCGCCGCCGTCGGCTCGGGCGGCGGTGCCGTCGCGGAGCCCGCCGGCAGCCCCGCGGGCTGCTCCGGGGGCCGGTCGTCCGGCGCCCGAACGCCGCCGCCCTCGGGCGGCGTCCCCTCGTCCCTCCCCGAGGCGATCTCGGGCAGCACCGCGCTCTCGGACGGCGCCGGCGCGGCGGGCGCCGGCTCCTGCGACCGCAGCGCGATCAGCATCCCCACGAGGATCAGCGACAGCGCGGCAGCCGCGATCGCCAGCGTCGCGGCCGTCCGCTTGCGCTTTTGCTCGTCGCCCTGCAGCGCCTGCTCCTGGACGCCCTGGGCCGGGTGCGCCCCGGTCTGACGGACCGACGGGTGGTTCGAGACGAGCGGGGTCGTCGACGAGCTCGCCCCCTGCTGCGGCACGCCCGTGCCGGTGGTCGCGCCCGGCCTGGAGTCGGAGGCGCTCGCGCCCGGCTCCGGCGCGAGCTTCACCGTCGACGCCGGGATCCGGCTCGACGACGCGCTCGCGCTGCCGGAGGCCTGCGCGCCGGCAGCGCCGAAGCCCCCCGGCCCCGCCGTTCCCTCCGGCGTCGACGGCGAGGACATGCGCACGGTCATCCCCCAGGGACCGCGCTCCGGGATCGCCCCCGGCACGGGGTGCGCCGGCGCGGGCTGCGCCGCGCTCGCGTGAGACGGCCCTGACGCCGCCGTGGGGAGCGGCGTCAGCAGCGCAGCCGCGGGATGTCCCGCCGCCGGGTGCTGCCCCGAGCCCGCGCGCTGCCTGCCGGCGCCGGCCGCCTCCGCGCTCCCCCGCCCGAGCGGCAGGGTCGCCACGTCCTCTTCCCACAGCGCGCGCCCCGCCGACGCCGCAGCGATATGCTGGCCCGAGCTGCCGGCGCGCCGAGGCGACGCGACCCCCGCCTGTCCCGCATCCGGGCTCAAGCCTGCCGCCTGCCCCGCGGCCGCCTGCCGGCCCTGCGACGGCGGCGCGCCCGCCCCCGGCGGCTCCTGCACCGGGATCGGAGCCCGCGGTCCGCCGCCGAGCAGCGCCAGCGGCAGCGCTCCCGCGCCCGCGTCGGCGCCCCCCAACCCGGGTTGCGTCGCCAGCCGAGGTTGCGCCACCGACCCGGGTTGCGCCACCGACCGAGGTTGCGCCACCGACCCGGGTTGCGCGGCCGACCCGGGTTGCGCCACCGACCCGGGTTGCGCCGCCCCGGCCTGCGCCCCCTGCCAGCCGCCGTCCGTGGCCTCGCCCGGAAGCAGCCCCTGCTCCTCCGGCGACGTCGGCCGCAGCGCCGCGTCGATGCCGGCGTCGCTGCCCCGCGCCGCGTACCGATCGAGCTGCGCCGCGACCTCCGCCGCGGAAGCGATCCGGTCCGCGCGGTCCCGCCGCATGCAGCGCGCGATCAGATCGACGAGCCCCTGGTCCACCCGCCGCAGGTACCTGGACACGGTGGGGATCTCGCCGGTCAGGATCCCCATGAACACCGCCTGCGCGTCCCCCTGGAACGGCCGCATGCCGGTCAGCATCTCGAACAGCACCACGCCGAGCGCCCAGATGTCGGCGCGGTGATCGACGTTCGGCTCCGCCCGCACCTGCTCCGGGCTCATGTAGAGCGGCGAGCCCACCGCGCCGCCCTGCACGGTGTGCAGGCCGTCGTTGACCGAGAGGTTCTTCGCGACGCCGAAATCGAGCACCTTCACCACCGGCTCGTCCATGTCCGGCTCGCGGTGCAGGAAGATGTTCGCCGGCTTCAGGTCGCGGTGGATGATGTGCATCGCGTGCGCCGCCGCGAGGCCGCGCGCCACGTCGCGCCCGATCGACGCCGCCACCGGCGGATCGAGCCGGCGGCGCCGCGCGAGCAGCTCGGCCACGGTCTCCCCCGTGAGCAGCTGCATCACGAGGAACGGCTCCCCGGCCTCGGTCTCGCCCATGTCGTAGATGTCGATGACGTTCCGGTGCCGCAGCGCCCCGCTGTTGCGCGCCTCGCGCTGCAGCCGCAGCCGGAACTCGGCCTCGGGGCGGTGGATCAGCTTCAGCGCCACCTCGCGGGAGGTCGCCACGTTGACCGCCGACCAGACGACGCCCATGGCCCCCTCGCCGATCTGGCGCACGAGCCGGTACTTCTTGTCGATCAGCACGCCGGAGGCGAGCAGCGTCGAGCTCTTCGGCGATGACATCAGCGACTTTCCAGCAGCGCGGCGCGCCCCGCCGTCACGGAGCACGCCCGGACGGACGCGGCCAGCGGACCGAGGCGAGCCGCGGCGCCCCTCCGGCGCCCCCGCCCAGCGCTCGCGCCGTCCGTTCCCTCACGCGCCTGCCCCCGCGCGACGTAACATCCGATTCCCAGGTCCACGGGACGCGCCTCCTGAGCGGGGCATCTTACAGCAGTTCTCCCCGCCGCGATACGTTCTCTGCAGCGCGGGACGGACGACGAACGACCGACCAGGAAAGCGGGAGAAGCCCGATTCGCGCGTGCCGGGCTCGGACCCACGATCGCGCCCACGCTCGCGGCAAAACCCGGCGAACGACGCGAGGAAAGCGAGGCGCACATGGGCGACACAACCATCATGAAGGTCTCCTCCGGCCGCTCTCCGAGAGGCCAGATGGGCCAAAAATACCTGGCCTCCGGAATCCAGGTCTCGATGCGACTCTGGGAGCGCGAGCCGCCGGGCGACGCCAAACCGGCGACCGTGCGCGATTACGAGACCGTGGGGTTCGTCATCGAGGGGCGAGCCGAGCTGCACCTCGAGGGGCAGATGGTGCGCCTGGAGCCGGGCGACTCCTGGACGGTGCCTAAAGGCGCATCGCATTCTTACAAGATCATCGAACCGTTCACGGCGGTGGAAGCGACGAGCCCGCCGGCCAGCGTCCACGGGCGCGACGAGACCTGAGGAGGCCCCCCGGCGGGGCCTGACCGCGGCGCTGGCCGTCGTGCCCGCCGGGAAGAGCTCACCCGGGCCGCCGGGCGGCGCGCCTCACAGCGCGGTGCCGGCGCCTGCCGCGGGCTTCTCCCGGTCCTGCGCTCCCTTGGCGCGCCCTGCCGGCTTCTTCGCGTCCGCGCCGCCCGGCGCCGGCTTCTTTTCTCCCTCGGCGGTCTTCTTCTCCTCCGGCGCCGCTCCGGCCTGATCGCCCGCGCCCGCCGCCGCTCCCTCGCTCTTCGCCGGCTTCGTCTCGCCCGCCTCGGCCTTCTCGGCCCGCGCCGGCTTCGTCTCGCCCGCGCCCGCCGCCGCCCCCTCGCTCTTCGCCGGCTTCGTCTCGCCCGCCTCGGCCTTCTCGGCACGCGCCGGCTTCGCCTCGCCCGCGGCCGCCGCAGCGCCTGCCGGCGCGCTGCTCCCGTCCTTGGCGCTGCTCCCGTCCTTGGCGACGGCCGCCTTGCGGCCCTCCTCCCCGGCGGCCGTGGCCGCGGCGGCCGTCGCCGGCTTCACCGGCTCGGCGGCCGCGGCCTTGTCGCCGTCGTCCACCGCGCCGGCCGCCGGGGCCGACGCCACGCGGACCTCGTCCTCGCGCGGCTCGCGCGGCTCGACCGGCGGCGGATCGTCCGGCAGCGAGGTCGGCACGTACACGACGAGCCGATCCCCGGGCATCAGCGGGCTCCGCCTCGAGCGCTGGTTGATCCGCTCCAGGCTGCCGACGCTGAGGCCGTAGCGGGTCGCGAGCTTGCTGAACGTGTCGCCCTCCCGCACCGCGATCTCGATGCGCTTGCGCCCCTTCAGCCCCTCGAAGTGCGCGAAGAACTCCTCCGAGCCGACCGGGAGGATGCGCGCGTCCGCCTCGTCGAGCAGGAACACCCCGTCGTAGCGCTGCGACCTCGGGACGAACAGCTGGAGCGTCATCCCCTCGTGCAGCGACGCCCCGGGCGAGAGCGTGTTCCAGCGGCAGATCTCGTCGGGCGTCACCGAGAGCACCGCCGCGAGATCCCGGATCGCGTCGCCCGCGACCACGCGGTAGAAGACGCGCCGGCGCCCCTCGTACGTGAAGCGCTGCGACGGGACCACCACGACCGGCTTCGCGTCCGACGACAGCGGCGCGCCGTTCGCGAGCAGGTGCTCCGCCGCCGCCACGCCCACGCCCTCCGCCGCCGGGACGAACAGGAGCGTCCCCGGGCGCACCGGCTCGCCGGCCCGCAGGCCGTTCAGCGTCTGCAGCGTCCACCGCGTCGTCCCGCGGAACGTCGCGATGTCGTCGAGCGACTCGCCCCAGCGGACCAGGTAGCGCTCGAGCTTCGGCTCGCGCTCCAGGAGCTTCGGCATCGCCTTGGCCGCGCGCGCCCCCGCGCCCGCAGGCACCCGGACCTCCCAGCGCGCCTGCTCCTTCGCGTCCACCGGCAGCGGCGGCGTGCGCTTCGCCACGAGCTGCGGGTTCAGCGCCTCGATCTCCGGCGCCCCCGCCCCGACCGCGGACGCCACCGACTGCAGCGACACCCCGGACCCGAGCGCGATCTTGTCGAACGTCACCGCCGGATCGAGCTCGACCTCGTCGCAGCCGAACACCTTCAGGTTCCGCGCCACGATCGCGATCGCGAGGATCTTCGGCACGTAGAGCGCCGTCTCGAGCGGCATCCCCGCCTCGAGCCGCGACAGCTCCCAGAAGTCGTTCGTGTTGTACTTCCGGATCGACGCGAGCAGCCCCCCGTACCCCATGTTGTAGGCCGCGAACGCGAGCTCCCAGCCGCCGAAGCGCCGCCGCAGATCCGAGAGGTACCGCGCCGCGGCGAGGGTGGAGCGCTCCGGGTCGAGGCGCTCGTCGACCCATCGATCGACGGTGAGGCCGTAGATGCGCGCGCCCTCGGGCATGAACTGCCAGAGGCCGGCCGCGCCGGCCGGCGAGTGGATGGTCGGGTCGAAGCCGCTCTCGACGAGCGAGACCCAGAGCAGGTCCTCCGGGAGCCCCTGCTCGCGGAGGACGCGGCGGATGGCGGCGCCGTAGCGGCCGCTCTTCTTGATCCACAAGACCACGGCGGAGCGGCCGCGCGGGTCGTCCTTGTAGTACTCGAGGTAGCGCACGACCCGGCCGTCCCAGCGCACCGGGATGTCGGGCAGCTCGAGCTGCCGCAGCCAGGAGATGTCGCGGGTCTCCTCGGCCGGCGGCGGCGCCACGGACAGCCCCGAGGGCGGCAGGCCGGAGGCCTCGAGGCGCGGCTCGCCCGCGCCGAGCAGGAGCGTGCCGTCGACCGGCCACGCGGGCCCGGCGCTCGGGGTCGCGCCGGGGAACAGGGCCTGGTCGATCTCGCGCATCGTGCGGAGCTCGGGCGACTCGGCGACGCTCGCCCCCGCCGGCGCCGCGGTGCCCGCGATGACCCGCCGCGCCGCCTCGTCCGGCGCGCCGGGCTCCCCCGGCTTGCGCGTGATCTTGGCCGCGCCCTTCTTCGGCGCCTTCGATCGCGCCGCCGGCTTGGCCGGCGCCTTGGCGGCCACGCGCTTCGCGCCGCCCTTGCCGCTCGACGCGGCGGCGGGCCTCGGCGCCGCGGGCTTCTCCGGCGTGGCCTCCGCCGCGCCGGCCTTCTTCGCCTCCGGCCGGTCCGCCTTGCCGCCGGCCGCCGCATCCCGCTTCGCCTCGACCTTGGCCGGCTCGGCCGCCGCAGCCTCCGGGGGCGCGGCGAGGCCGTCGAGAGCGACGCCCGAGAGGGCGGCCATCCAGCCAAGACAGACAAGCCTGCGTGCGGCGCGTCGGATCCGCATGTCAGCGACCGACCTGTCTCACGATGCGCCCGAGGGGTCAACTTTGGCAGTCAGGCGGAACGGCCGCGAACCGTCCACGACACAGGGGGCTGGCGCACATCGCACCGGTGGGGGTGTGATGAAGAGAGAGATTTTGAACCACAGAGGCACAGAGGGCACAGAGGGAAGCGGAACGAGAGGAAGAGGGCTCAGATCGGAGAGCCCTCGGAGCTCGGATCAGAGAGGGACGGAAGTCTCTGTCTCCTCTGTGCCCTCTGTGCCTCTGTGGCTCAATTTCTCTTCGGATCCCCACGGATCCCCGGCTGCCGCCTAGGAGAGCAGCGCGATGAAGTCGCCGATCGCCGTGAAGGGCAGGCTCTCGTTCACGACCCCCGCGCGCACCGCGGCCCCGGGCATGCCGTAGACCACCGCCGAGTCCTCGCTCTCGGCCACCACCGTGCCCCCGGCCGCGCGGATCGCCCGCGCGCCGTTCACCCCGTCGTCCCCCATCCCCGTCAGGATGATGCCCACCGCGCGGCTGCCGCCCACCTGCGCCACGCTCCGGAACAGCCGGTCCGCGCTCGGCACGTACCGATCGCCAGGCGCCGGCGCCCCCACCCGGATCCGGATGTCGCCGCTCAACCCGACCCCGCTGCCCGGCGTCACCGCAATCTCCATGCACATCCGCCCTGGGCATACGTAGGCCTTGCGGGCCACCACCTGGTCGCCGTTCTGCGCCTCGACCACCCGGAGCCCGCCCTTCCGATCGAGCCGCTCCGCGAAGGTGCGGGTGAACTTGTCCGGCATGTGCTGCGCGATGAAGATCGCGCCGGGGAAGCGATCCGGGATGCGGTTGAAGATCTCCAGGAGCGCCGTGGGCCCGCCGGTCGACGAGCCGACCGCGACGAGGTGGCGCAGCGAGACCCCGAGCCGCGACGACTCCTGCACCGGGCGCTGCAGCGCGGGCTGCGACGCCCGCGCCGGAGGCGAGGCCGCCGGCATCGGCGACCGGGGGCGGAGGTAGCGCACGAGCAGGACCTTCTGGATGATCTCCTTGCGGATCTGCGCGTCCGCCGTGAACTGCCGGTCCGGCTTCGCCACGAAGTCCACGGCGCCGAGCTCGAGCGCCTTGAAGACGTTCTCCTTGTGGCTGTAGCTCGAGACGATGATGACCGGCGTGGGCTGCCTCGCCATCAGGATGCGCAGGAAGGTGAAGCCATCCATGCGCGGCATCTCGAGGTCCAGCGTGATCGCGTCCGGCCTCAGCTGGGCCGCCTGACGGAGCGCGTCGTCGCCGTCTCCGGCCTTGCCCACGACCTCGATCTCGTCGCTTCCGCTCAAGATCTCGGCGATGTTGCGCCGGTTGTACGCGGAGTCGTCGACGACGAGCACGCGCAGGGGAGCGAATGTCATGAGCGCAAAACCTTCCGCCGGAGGTTCATTCTACCCCACCAGGAGCGCCATGGGACCACCCGTCGCCCGTGCAGCCTCGACTTCGTCGGCGTCTCATCCGCCACGCTCACCGTTCTCCCACTCACCGCCCCCCCGGCTCACCGCCCCCCCACTCGCCGCCCCCGCGCGCACCGCCCCCCCACTCGCCGCCCCCCCACTCGCCGCCCCCCCACTCGCCGCCGCCCCGCTCGCCGCCACCCCGCTCCGGTAAGAGCTCCGCGAGCCCGAGGCGCATCGTCGCCGCCGGCTTGCGGTACACGAGATCCTCCCGGAGGTGCACGATCTCGAACGCGGTCGTGACGTTCAGGAGCGACTCGGAGTGGCCGAGCAAGAGGAACCCGCCCGGCGAGAGGCGCTCGTAGAAGATGTCGATCACCCGGCGCCGCGACTCCTCGTCCAGGTAGATGAGCACGTTGCGGCAGAAGATGACGTCCACCCGCCCGACCACCGCCGCGCGCGACGAGTCGAGCAGGTTGAGGTGGCCGAACTGGCAGAGCGCGCGCAGCTCGTCCACCACGTGGAACCCGTCCGGCCGCTCCGTGAAGTAGCGCCGCTTCAGCTCGGGCGGCGTCACGCGGAACGACGAGGCGCCGTAGACCCCCTTGCGCGCGGCGACCACGCACCGGCGCGAGATGTCGCTGCCGAAGACGCGCACCTCGCGGCGATCCGCGGCGCCCGACTCCCGCGCCGCGATCGCGATCGAGTAGACCTCCTCGCCCGTCGAGCAGCCCGCGCTCCAGATGGACAGCCGGCCCTTGGCGCCCCCCGCCTTGACGATCATCGGCACGATCTCGGTCATGAGCGCGCGCAGCTGGTAGTCCTCGCGGAAGAAATACGTCTCGTTGACCGTGATGAGCTCGAGCGCCTCGTCGAGCTCGGCGCGCCCGCGGCTGTGGGAGCGCAGGTACTCGTGGTACTGCGCGAACGACGAGAGCCCGAGCACCACCACCCGCTCGCGGAGCCGCCGCTCCATGGACGTGCGCGCCTCGGGCCCGAACTGCAGCCCGCAGTGCTTGTTGAACAGGTCCCGCAGCCTCTGGAACTCGTCAGGCAAGAGGCGGATCTCGTCGTCCCGCCGCCGGTTCACAGCACCTTCCCCGACGGCGGCCCGCCGGACATCCCCGAGGTGGACACCGGGCCCTCGCCGCCATCGATCGAGACGGGCGCGCTCAACCGGTCCCCGGCCTCGCCCCACGGGGGATCCGAGCGGAACGGCGCGCCCCCCTGCGCCGCCGCGGCGACGAGCTCCGGCTCCCCCGACGCGCGCACCAGCGAGAGCAGCTCGCGGGCCCGCGCCCGCTCGTCGCCCGCGCGATCCGAGAGCGACGCGTACAGCCGGCCGAGCGCGCGCGCCGCCGCGAGCCGGACCTCCCGCTCCTCGTCCGCCAGCGACAGGCTCAGCACCTCGAGCGCCGAGACGCCCGCCGCCGCCGCGACCGCGGTCACGGCCGCGCGCCGCGCGCGCACGTCCCCGACCGACGCGACGCTCGTGAGGAACGCGATCTCCTCCTGGTCCGCCGTGCCGAGCGCCTCGATCACGATCGCCGCCGCGAGGTGGGTCTCCCCCGCCTGCATCAGCCGGCGCGCGAGCGCGCGCGCCGACTCGGGGTACCGCTCCGAGAGCCCCGCGAGCGCGCTCTCCGCCGCGCGCGCGACCGGCAGCGAGATCGCGCGCGTCTGCGAGACGACGAGCGGGAAATCGTCCGCGGCCCCGATCTTCGCGAGGCCGTAGAGCGCGCTGGTCGCCACGAGCGTCGACGGGCTCTTGACCGACCTCCGCACCGCGCCGAGCAGCTCGTCGAGCGTCGGGTCGGCCGGCTGCGGCGGCTGCGCCGGCGCGCCCTCGCGCCCGCGCTGCTCCGCGATCGCCACGGCGCCGTCGATGAGCGCGGCCGTCGCGTCGTCGAGGCCCTCCCAGAGATCCGGATCGGGATCGATGTGCCGCTCGAGGTAGGCGAGCACCGCGGGCAGCGCCTCCCCGCCGAGCAGCCCGAGCGCGCGCTGCGCCGTCTCGACGAGCGCGGGCTCGATCATCGCCTGCACCGCGGCGTCGGCCGCGCCCGGCGCGCGCGCCATCGCCGCGAGCACGAGCGCCTGCGCGCGCCCGCTCACCGGATCGGCGCCGAGGCCGCGCCACGACGGGGGCTCCGCGGCGCCCGCGCCCGGCGAGGCGGAGGCGGCCTGCACGAGGCGGGCGCCCACCTCCTGCGGGGCGGCCCGCAGCGCGTCGACCGCGTGCGAGGCGAGCGGCCCCTCGACGAGCCGCGCGAGCGCCCGGACGAGCTGCGCGAACGCGCCGCCGCGCGCCGTCGCGAGCGCCGTGACGAGCGCCCGCGGCGCCTCCGGGCTCTCCGCGAGCGCCGCGGCGACCAGCGCCGCCGGGCGGAGGATCGGGTCGTCGATGAGCTGCGACAGCACCCGCCACGGCACCGGCGCCTCGAGGCCGTTCAGCCCGTTCAGCGCGGTGAGCCGCACGAAGCGATCCCGATCGCCGAGCCTCTCGTACAGGATGTCCGTCACCCGCTCGCGCGCGATGAGCCCCATCCCGGCGATCGCCTCGATCGCGCTCTGGCGCAGGTTGTCGTCCTTCTCGGCGAGCGCCGCGTAGAGCGCGTCGAGCGCCGCCGGGTCGCGCGTGCGGCCGAGCGCGTCGACCACGAGCTTGCGCTCGTCGCCCTTGAGCTCGGCGAGCGCGCCGACGAGCGCCGGCGTGGCGTCGCGGCCGCAGTAGCCGAGCACCTCGATGGCCGCGTTCCTGAGCCCCACGTCGTCGCTGGTCCGCAGCGCGTCGAGGAGCGCGCCGACGAGGACCCGCGCGGCGGACGGCCGCTCGCCCTCGGGCGGGCGACGGGGCGGGCCGCTCGCCCTCGGCGGCCGGCGGCGACGAGGCCTGGATCAGCCGGTGGCAGGCGTAGGTCGCCTCCTTGCGGACGCGCCAGTCGGGATCCCCGAGCGCGCGCATGAGGAGCGGCAGCGCCTCCGCGACGTCGGCCCGGCCGAGCCGCGCCGCCGCCTGGCGGCGCTCCTCGGCGTCGTCGGCGGCGAGCGCCGTGGCGATCGCCGCGATCGGCATCGGCGTGCTGCGCACGCTGGGCGAGATGGACTCGGGCTCGGCCGGCCAGGGGCCCGCGTCGCTCACGCGCGGGCCCCCGTACGGGCCGAGATCGTCGAACGCGCGGCTCACGGCGCCTCCAGGAGCGCGCCCGACGCGGCGAGCGCGAGCGCGAGCTCGACGAAGCGCCCGACGTCGAGCACGAAGATCATCCGCTCGTCGTGGGTCGTCACCCCGACGATGCCGCGCAGGTCGCTGCTGCCGCCCACCGGCGGCGTCGGCCGGTAGTCGCCGCTCGTCCCGAAGACCTCGGTCACGGCGTCGACGACGAGCCCCACCGTGTGCGTCCCCACGTCGACAAGGATCCACTTGGTGCTGCGGCTCGGCTCGACCGGAGGCAGCCCGAACCGCACGCGGAGCTCGATCACCGGCACCACCTCGCCGCGGTGGTTCGCGACGCCGGCGACCTCCGGCGGCGTGTGCGGCAGCGTGGTCACCTCGAGAGGATTCACGATCTCGCGCACCCGCGTGATGTCGATCGCGTAGTGCACGTCGCCGACCACAAAGCCGACGAGGCTCTTGTGCGGGTCGGGACGGCTGCGCTCTCCAGTCAACGGCATCTGAGCCTCCGAGCGCCCGGGCTCTACGAGCCGCCCGGGCGCGGACGATTCGTCCGTTAGGACGCGAGTATGGCCTGCAGGTCGAGCAGGATGATGACGCGCGGCTGCGCCTCGCCCTGGGTGCCGTCCGACGCGCTCGCCCCGTGCATGGGCCGGGCGATGCCGGCGATGTAGCCCGCGACGTCGCCCCCGAGCGCCGTCGCGGCGTGCTCGATCTCGGCGTCGGCGAGCCGGTAGACCTGCTGGACCTCGTCGACGAAGAGGCCGAGCGTCTCGCCGTTGGCCGCGTCGACGAGCAGGATGCGCGCCCGCCGCTGCGGGGCGCCCTCGTGCAGCCGCATCCGCCGCCGCAGATCGATGACGGTCACGAGCTGCCCGCGCACGCTGACGATGCCCATCGTCGAGTCCGGCGCGCGCGGCACCGGCGTGAGCGGCGGCGGCTTCAGGATCTCGCGCACGAGCGAGACGGGCGCGGCGTAGGTGTCGCCCGCGAGCGTGAACGCGAGGTACTCGGTCCGCGGGCCGCTCGCCTGCGCGCGCGGGTTCCTCTTCGAGACGGGTATCCGGGCGGGCCTTCGGGAGAGGTTAGCCATGGGTGCTCCGCGGATCGTTGCGCTGCCTGTCGCCGCCGTGGAGGATCTCCTCGATGAGCGCCGGGGCGTCGAGGACGAGCGCGATGCGCTGATCGCCGAGCTCGGTGGCGCCGGAGAAGCCGCGCACCGAGGAGAGCGACGGGCCGAGCGCCTTGATGACGACGTCCTGCTGGCCGATGAGCGTGCTCACGACGAGCCCGAGGCGGCGCGCGCCGACCGACGCGACCACGATGTACTTGCGCTTGCTGCCCCCCTGCAGCCCGAGCGTCGCGCGGCCGTCGCCGCGGCGCCCGCCGGACACGGCGGCCCGCGCCGCCGAGCCGCCGCGCGCCCCGCCGAGCAGGCCGGCGATGCGCGCGCTGAGCTCCTCCTCCTCGTTCAGGCCGAAGAGCCGCGCGAGGTAGCAGAGCTGGAGCGTGCTGTTGCGCAGCGTGATCATCTCGCGGCCGTCGATCTGGCGCACCGTGCTCTCGTCGAGCGCGACCGCCTCCTGCACGTTCGTGAGCGGGATCGCGAAGAGCCGGTCGGCGACCCGGACGATGAGCGCGCTGATGATCGCCAGCGTGATCGGCAGCGTCACCGTCATCTTGGTGCCGATGCCGGGCTCGCTGTGCACGTCGATGACGCCGCCGAGCTTGCTGATGTTCGTCTTCACGACGTCCATCCCGACGCCGCGCCCCGAGATCTCGCTCACGTCGGTCTTGGTCGAGATGCCCGGCTGGAAGATGAGGTTCAGGACCTCGCGGTAGCTCGTGGTGCGCGCGTCCTCCGGGGTCATCACCCCGCGGCGCAGGGCGGCGTCGAGCAGCTTGTCGACGTCGATGCCCTTGCCGTCGTCCTCGATCTCGATGACGACGTGGTTGCCCTTCTGGAAGGCGTTCAGCGCGATCGTGCCGACCGCCGGCTTGCCCACCGCCTCGCGCATGCTCTTCGACTCGATGCCGTGGTCGATGGCGTTGCGCATCATGTGCATGAGCGGGTCGCTGAGCTCCTCGACGATGAGCTTGTCGACCTCGGTCTCGGCGCCCGTGATGACGAGGTTCACGAGCTTGTCGGCGTCGCGGCTGATCTGGCGCACGACGCGGGCGAGCTTGTCGAAGACCTGCCCGAGCGGGACCATCCGGACCTCGAGGATGCCCGCCTGCATGGCGGCGAGGTGCCGGTCGAACGTGCGCTGGAGCCGGTGGAGGTCGAGGGAGAGCTCGCGCTCGGTCGGCGCCGCGCGGAGCCGCTCGACGAGGCGGCCGAGCGCCGATCGGACGAGGGCGAGCTCGCCGACGATGTTCATCAGCCGGTCGAGCTTGTGGATGTCGACCCGCACCGTCTGGGCGACCGAGCGGATGGAGCTGAGCTCCCCCTTGCGTCCGCCGCGCGCGCTCGACGGCGGGCTCGCCTGCATCGAGCCGGTCAGGTCGACCGCCCGCGACACGCCCGTCGGCGCGCCGCCGCGCAGCGCCGCGGACATCGACGGCATCCCCGGCGGGGCGACGCGGCCGTGCCCGTTGTTGTTGCGCCGCGGGATCTCCTCGACCGCGGCGCCGGCCTGGTGCAGGGCGCGCTGGAGCTCCTCGAGCGGCGCGCGCGACGCCATCAGGATGTCGAGCTCGATCGAGTCCTGGTCCGCGCCCGCGCCGGTCGGCAGGTAGGTGATGATCTCGCCGTACGGCTTCGCGGTGATCTTCAGGTCGTCGAGGGCCTGGTCGATCGTGGCGAGGTGGAACTGCACGCGGAGGCGGAACAGGGTCATCCCGCTCGCGATGTTCGTGCGCAGCCGGTGCTCCTCGTACTCGGTGAGCACGGAGAGCAGCCCCGGATCGAGGTCGTAGTTGTCGTCCGGGAGGCCGGCCGCGCTCGGGCCGGCGTCCTGGTGGAGCTGGCGCAGGAGGTCGTCGACCTCGGGCATGGGCGCGTCGCGCCCGTCCTTCTCGTTCTGGAGGATGCGCCCGTAGAGCTCGACGCTGCGGAACAGGAGATCGAGGACGGACGCGCTGATCTCGATGCGGCCGAGGCGCAGGTTGTCGAGCAGCTCCTCGAGCTCGTGCGACAGCGTGGCCATCCGGGTCGCGCCGAAGAGCCCGGCGAGCCCCTTCAGGGTGTGCACGGCGCGGAAGACGTCGTTGATGACGTCGGGGTCGACCTTGTTGGTGCGCACCGCCTCGTCGAGCGCGAGGAGGTCGCGCCCGAGCCCCTCGACGATCTCCTGCGCTTCCGAGAAGAACTCTTCTCGCGCTCGATCGCCGCTGTCGACCATCAGCCGCCGCCTTCCTCGCCGGAGCCGGGCTGCTTCGTGCGGGTCACCGGCTCCGGGGCGCGGGCGGCCGGCGGGGCTCCGCCGTCCTCGGCCCCGCCCTCGCGATCGGCCGGCGGCGAGCCATCGGGCTCGGCGAGCTGGGGCCGCCCGTCGAGGCAGGCGACCACCGCGTCGCGCAGGGCCTCGGGCGTGAACGGCTTCGGGAGGAAGCGATCGGCGCCGAGGCGGAGCCCGCGCTGGATGTCGCGCTCGGCCGCCTGCGTCGAGATGATGAGGATGCCGACGCGGCGGTAGCGGTCGCTCTGCCGCACGAAGCGGATGAGCTCGAGCCCGTTGATGTCGGGCATGTTGATGTCGGTGATGACGAGGTCGAACGCGCCGCGCGGCAGGAGCCGGAGCGCGTCGAAGCCGTTCATCGCCTCGACGATGTCGACGTCGCCCGCGAGCCCGAGCACGCAGTCCTCGAGCGTCGAGCGTACGTACGCTCGCATTGCCGGCGAGTCCTCGACGATCAGGATGCGTGCCATGTCGGCGACAGGGTAACGGAAATCCGCCGGGGAGGAGCAACTCGCTGACGCCGACGGTCCGGCGGCGGCGCGCGCGCTTCGGCGGCGCGCCGGCTATGTACGGCGGACTCCTTCCCGGTGTAAACCGGCGCGAGCGCTCCCGGCGCGAGCGCTCCCGGCGCGGACCGGCGGGGCGGCCGGCCGCGCGGGGCCAGGTCTCCGGGGAGCCTCTGGGGAGCCTCTGGGGAAGGGAGAGCGCCGCCCTGCCCGCGGCGCGGCCGCGCCCGGCCGTCGCGGCGGCCACCCGTCGGTCGGCGACGGCAGCGAATTGACAGCGCGGCGTCCGATGCGCGCTAATCGCGCGCGTGAAAATCCTCCTTTGTTCTCCAGCGTTCCGGATCCTGCTCGCCGCCCTGTTCGCGCTCTCGAGCGTGGCCTGCG
The DNA here is from genome assembly GCF_000418325.1 of Sorangium cellulosum So0157-2. Lineage (GTDB taxonomy): Bacteria > Myxococcota_A > Polyangia > Polyangiales > Polyangiaceae > Sorangium > Sorangium cellulosum_D. The sequence goes on along the minus strand of NC_021658.1, from coordinate 2,807,806 downwards.
GCGGCGGGCTGCGGGTCACCCGGATCAACTCTGCCCAGAAGAAGCCGAACAACGTCTGGGTGTTCTTCAGCGTCGACGCCGGCGAGGACGAGCCGGTGGGCGGCCTCACGGCCAGCGACTTCGAGATCTACGAGGACGGCGATCTCGTCTCGACGTTCGAGAGCAAGCAGACCATCCAGAACCCCGAGGTCGCGGCGGTCATGTACACGATGCTGCTCGTCGACATGAGCGGCAGCATCACCGAGTCCGGCCAGGCCGACGCCCTCGTCGACGCCGCGCAGTCGTTCAGCGATCGGGTCGGCAAGAGCCAGAAGGTCGGCGTCTACGCGTTCGACGGCGAGGCAAAGATCCACTCCGTCGTCCCGTTCACCGAGGCGCAGGGCTCGGTCCAGGGCGGGCTCGAGGGGCTCCGGAGCTACAAGCCCAAGGACACGTCGACGAACCTCCACGGCGGCGTGGTCGAGGGCATCCGGGAGCTCAAGAAGCAGCTCGACCGGGACCGGCGGCCGCTCAAGTTCGGCACGCTCGTCGTCTTCTCGGACGGCACGGATCGCGCGAACCGCGTGAGCCGCGAGGACATGATGAAGGAGCTCGACAAGGAAGACTACGAGACCTACCAGATCTTCGTCGTCGGCGTCGGCGCCGAGATCGAGAAGGCGCGGCTCGACGAGATCGGGCGCGACGGGACCGAGCTCGCGGCGGACCAGGCCAAGGTCAAGGAGTCGTTCGACAAGATCGCGGCGAAGATCGAGGCGCACATGAAGCGCTTCTACCTGCTCTCGTACTGCACGCCGGCGCGCGCGGGGGAGCACGAGGTGGAGATCAAGGCGATCCGGAAGGATCCATCGGCCTCGGGGTCGGTCTCGTGGAAGTTCAACGCCGACGGCTTCGGCCCGCCGCCGGAGTGCGACCCCAACACGCCGCCGTCGTTCGATCTGAAGGCGACCACGCCCGTGGACGATGGAAACGGGGGCGCGGGCGCGAAGGCGAGCTTCAAGGCGAACGCCAACGTGAAGGTCGAGGCGAAGTGACGGGCGTCGCGGCCGCCCTCCACGGCCGCGACGCAGCGCCCGAGCGCCGCTAGCGCGGCACCTCGGGGATCAGCTCGGCGCCGAGGCGGAAGATCAAGAAGTCCTTGGTGACGTTGCCGGCGCTGCCGCTGGGCCACAGGAACGGGCTGCCGGCGCTGCGGTCCGGCTCCCACTCGTACCACATCCACCGAGCCTCCTCGTCGATGCCGCAGACGATGGGAAACTCGTTGCCGGGCTCCGGGATCTCGCGGGCGGTGTCGTTCGCTTCGCCGAACACGACGTGGCCGTGCGCGGACGCCTCGGTCGTCACCCAGCCGGCGCTGCTCGTCTGCGGGTCGAGGTCGCCGCGGTTGCAGCTCGCGAGCTGCTGGTTGATGGTCTCCAGCGTCGGCCCGCGCGAGCCGAGGTCGTAGTCCTCGCCGGTCGCGCAGACCTCCCACCCGCCGTTGCCGGTGAAGACGGGCTCGGCCCCCTCGCGGAAGAACTGGCCGATCACGCCCTGTGTCGTGAGCTTGTCGGCGTACGTGATGATGTAGAGGTAGTGTCCGGCGTTCGCGGACTCCGCCGGCACGGTGTACGACTCTGGCCCGTTGCCGATGGGACAGGAGAAGATCTCCTCGGCGAGGTTGTTCTCGATGCCCCCGAAATAGTTCAGGAGCTCGTCGCCGGTCCCGTAGCCGAAGCCATACGCGTTGTCGGCCGTGATGATCACGCTCACCGCGCTCGGGAGCCCGGTCCCCCCGCCGCCGCCGGCGATCTCCCCGGGACCGCCCTCGCCGTCGCCGCCGGCGCCCCCGGAGCCGGAGCCGGCGCCGGAGCCGCCAGGATCGAAGCTGGCGTCCGAGCACCCGGATGCAGGAATTGCGATCGCAAGAGTCAAAGCTGAAAGAAGACGCAGGTTCATCGCATCAAGATCGTCGAAGCCGCGCCCACGGGAAAGGCTCGTCGGATTACCATTTTGCGCCATCCCGGCGTCGCGCAGGATTCTGACTCGGCAGTGGCGCCCTCGGGGGCGCGGCGCGGGCCACCTGCAGGGTCCGCCACACGGTGGCGCCGAGGATGATGGCGCCGCCCACGGTCGCCCAAAGCCCGGGGCGCTCCCCGACGAAGAGGAGCGCCCAGAGGGGGTTGAGCACCGGCTCCACCAGCGCCAGCAGCGAGGCCTCGACGGCCGGCGTGTGACGCACGCCGCGGCTGAACAGGGCGTACGACAGGCCGATTTGGACCGTGCCCAGGAACATCAGGAGCGCGAGGTCGGCCAGCCCCGGGCGGGCGGCGCCGGCCAGCGCCATCGGGAGCGCGCAGAGGCACGCGAGGAGGTTGCCCGAGACGAGCACCGCGGCGTGGTCGTCCGGGAGCGCACGGAAGCTCATAAGGCACAACCCGCACGCGAGCCCGGAGAGGAGCGCCAGGGCGTTGCCGAGGAGCTGTCCCGCCGAGAGCTGGTCCACGAAGAAGAGCCCGAGGCCCAGGAGGAACACGGGGACGGCGAGCTTCTCGTTGCGAGAGGGTCGCTCCCCGAGCAGCCGGGGGCTGAGCAGGAGGACGTACACGGGCGAGGTCGACTGCAGGAAGATCGCGTTCGCCGCCGTCGTCAGCTTGGTGGCCAGCACGAACAGCACCATCGTGACGGCGTAGAGCGCCGCGGCGCCGAGCGCGCGCCGCGACGGCCAGCGGCGCGCCCCCGGCATGACCAGGCCCAAGGTCAGCGCCGCGATGAGCGCGCGGCCCGCGATGATCTGCCACCCGTCGAGGGAGATCAGCTTGATGGCGGCTCCTCCGGTGGACCAGAGGACCGCCGCGGCGAGGATCATTAGTCGAGAACGGACCATGAGGACGAGGGCGCCGAGCCTACCCGAACCATCGGCCAGATGCTCAAGCGGGCGGCGTCGCGAGCGCCGCCCGCGCGACCGGCCGCAGCTCAGGGCACGATCTCGCGGACGCTGCCCTTTCGCTGTCGAGGCCGCCGGGACCGACGCTGCTACCGCCGAGGCTGCCTGTGTCCGGCGAGCGGGCGAGATCAGACGAGCAGACCCATCAACCCATCACCGCTCATCAGCCTCCTCCGGCGAAGAGGCTGTCCGCGCGCGACGGTCTGGCGCAGCTTGCCGCGCGCCTCGCCGTCTCCGGTCCGCGGCGCTGCCCGGCGGGCCTTGCCAATGTGAAGAGAGCACCCAAGGTTGGTTCGGTTCATGGAGCTCAAGCGAAAGCTCGCGATCCTCGCGGACGCCGCCAAATACGATGCCTCGTGCGCCAGCAGCGGCTCCAGCCGCCCCGCCCTGCCGCAGGGGATCGGCAGCACGGAGGGCATGGGCATCTGCCACAGCTACACGCCGGACGGCCGCTGCGTGTCGCTGCTCAAGATCCTGCTGACGAACGTCTGCATCTACGATTGCCAGTATTGCGTGAACCGCCTGTCCAGCGACGTCGAGCGCGCGAGCTTTTCGCCCCAAGAGGTGGTCGCGCTCACCCTCGATTTCTACCGGCGGAACTACATCGAAGGGCTGTTCCTGAGCTCGGGAGTCCTCAAGAGCCCCGATTATACGATGGAGCAGCTCGTGGCCGTCGCCCGGTCGCTGCGCGAGGAGCACCGGTTCGGCGGCTACATCCACCTGAAGGCGGCGCCGGGCGTCTCGCCCGAGCTCCTCGACGTGGCGGGGCGGTACGCCGATCGCCTCAGCGTCAACGTCGAGCTGCCGACGCAGCGGGACCTCGCGGCGCTCGCGCCCGAGAAGACGATGCCGGCCATCGAGGCCGCCATGGCGGAGATCCACGCGAAGATCGCCGAGGCGCGCGACGACCCGAGCCCGCGCAGGCCCGCGTTCGCGCCCGCGGGGCACAGCACGCAGATGATCGTGGGCGCGACGCCGACGAGCGATCAGGAGATCCTCGCCACCGCCTCGCGGCTGTACACGGCGCACGGGCTCCGGCGCGTCTACTACTCGGCGTTCAGCCCGATCCCGCACGCCGACGCCCGGCTCCCGGCCGAGTCCCCGCCGCTCGCGCGCGAGCACCGGCTGTACGAGGCGGACTGGCTGATCCGGTTCTACGGCTTCTCCGCGGGCGAGCTCCTGAGCGCGGCCTCGCCGAACCTGGATCTGACGATGGATCCGAAGCTCGCTTGGGCGATCGCGCACCGCGAGTTCTTCCCGGTCGACGTGAACACCGCGCCCCGGGAGGCGCTCCTCCGCGTGCCCGGGCTCGGGGTGCGGACGGTGAAGCGCGTGCTCGCGATGCGCCGCCACCGGGCCGTGCGGATGGCCGACCTCGCCCGGCTCCGCGTCCCGGTCGCCCGCGCGGCGCCGTTCCTGGTCACCGCCGACGAGCACCGCAGCGCCGCGCGGGATCTCGACCGCGCCGGGCTCGCGGCGCGGGTGCGCCCGCCGGCGCAGCTCGGGCTGTTCGAGGCGCGCGAGGTGGCGCGCTCCGGGGAGCTGTGATCCGCGCGCCCATCCCGCCGACGTTCGAGGCCTTCCGCGACGCCGCCCGCGCGCTGCTCGCCCGCCATGCGGCGCCGGAGGACGTCTTCTGGGAAGACGTGGTGGAGGGCCAGGGCGTCCTCTTCGACGCGGCGCTCCCCGCGCTCCCCGCGCCGGCCTCCCCGCCGCCGCGCGGGCCGTCCTCCCCGGCGCCGCGCGTCCCGGCCGCGTTCATGAGCCTCGCGAGCGCCGCCGCTTGCCATCGCGATCCCGGGCGGTTCGCGCTGCTCTACCGCGCGCTGTTCCGCCTGACCCACGGCGAGCCCTACCTGCTCGACGTCGCCGCCGATCCCGACGTGGCGAGGCTGCGCGCCCTGGAGCAGGCGGTGCGGCGCGACGTCCACAAGATGCACGCGTTCGTTCGCTTCCGGCGGGTCGAGGACGCGGGCGGCGGCGAGCGCTACGTGGCGTGGTACCGCCCGGATCACCGGATCGTGCGCCTCGCCGCGCCGTTCTTCGAGCGGCGGTTCCCGTCGATGGCGTGGTCGATCCTGACGCCGGACGAGTCGGCGCGCTGGGACGGCGCGGAGCTCCGCTACGGCCCGGGGCTGCCGCGCGACGCGGCGCCGCGCGAGGACGAGCTCGAGGAGCTGTTTCGCACGTATTACCGGGCGATCTACAACCCGGCGCGGGTGAACCTCCGGGCGATGCGCGCGGAGATGCCGGCGAAGCACTGGAGCACGCTGCCCGAGACGTCGGCGATGGGCGAGCTCGTGCGGGACGCGGCGTCGCGCGTCGACGCGATGCAGGCGGGCCGCAGCGGGGCGGCGAGCGCGGCGGCGGCGTACGTGCCCGGCGCGCGCGAGCTCCCGGTGCTGCGCGAGGCGGCGGCGTCCTGCCGGGCGTGCGCGCTGTGCGAGCGGGCGACGCAGACGGTGTTCGGGGAGGGTCCGGCGGGCGCGGCGCTGATGCTGGTGGGGGAGCAGCCGGGCGACGAGGAGGACCTCTGTGGGCGGCCGTTCGTCGGCCCTGCGGGTCGCGTGCTCGACGAGGCGCTCTCCGGAGCGGGCCTGTCGCGGGGCGGCATCTATGTGACGAACGCGGTGAAGCATTTCAAGTGGGAGCCGCGCGGCGAGCGCCGTCTGCACGCGAAGCCGGTGGGCCCGGAGATCCAGGCTTGTCGCGCCTGGCTCCAGGCGGAGGTCGAGGCGGTGCGGCCGCGCGTGATCGTGTGTCTCGGCGCGACGGCGGCGCGCTCGTTCCTCGGCGGGCGATTCAGCGTCACGCAGAGCCGCGGGCAGGTCTTCAAGACGCCGTGGGCCGAGGCGTGGACGGCGACGTACCACCCGGCGGCGCTGCTGCGCATGCCCGACGAGGCGGCCCGCGCAGCGGCGCGGGCGCATTTCCAGGCAGATCTCGTGAAGGCGGCGAGCTTGGTGGCGGGCGGAGCGCAGGGGAGCGGATAAGGGCGCTGCGGAGCGTCGAGCGGGATGTCGGCGGCGCGCCTGCCAGACGACTTACGGGGATGGCGTCGTTTTCGTTCGAGGATCGCACGCTTCGCTGTGCTTCATTCTGAAGCACTGTCCCATGGCAATACCTTCTGCAGATGACGCTGGCTGCGGCGCTCACGGTCTGCTACCGCCCGGCCTACAATGGGTCAGCCGGACCTGTTCGCGAAGCGGACGTTTGCCGAAGAGACCGAGCGGGTCACGGATGGAGCGGTGATGTGGCGAGATCCGATCGACATCAGGCTGGAGAAGGTGCAGGCCGACGGCCTGCTCGTGATTCGCCGCCCGGGGCTCCTCGCGCATTTGCCGGCGCCGTGGCCGGCCGCGCAGGCATACGAGGAAATCGTCGTGGAGCTGAAGCTCGCGGGGGACCACCTGGACATGAGCGCGGTGGAGCGGGCCCTGCTTCGCCGGCAGGCCAGGCAGGTGCAGCGCGTCGAGGAGCGATCTCCGTCCTGGCCGGGCGAAACGCCGCTCTGGCTGGCAGCGCCGCACGTTCCGGAGTGGCTGAGGCAGGCGCGCCATCCGGTGCGCTTTGCTCCTGGCTGCTACTTCGTGGAGCCGCTGGGGCGCTGCTTCGTGTGGGTGGCGGCGAACGAGCTGCCGCTGTGCGACGAGCTGATGCCGTTCCTGGTCGCCCGCTCTGGGCAGCCGCTCGACCAGTTTGCCCGCTGGGTGGCACCGCGCCGGCCGCTTGAATGGGTGCTGTCCATGCTACAGTACCTGCCCATGTCGACGATGGCCCGTGAGGAGCTCCTGTGGCGGTTCGCCAGGACCGGCGACCCTGAGATCGACGCGCGCCAGGACCGCATCCTGGAAGTCCTGCTCTCGGCCAATCCCAAGATGAAGCAGCGTCTGGTCGACGAGGGTCGCCTCGACGAGGCGCGCGCGGCCCTGCGCCGCGTGCTCGCACACCGGCAGCTCGAGCTCACCCCGGAGGATGCGGCGCGCATCGACGCGTGCGCCGACCTGGCGACGCTGGAGCGGTGGCACGCGCAGGCGCTCACCGCCCCCAGCGTCTCTCAGGCCCTGCGCTGAGCGTCGTCGCCGGCGCTCAGCACCGGAACGGCCGCGGCAGCACGAGCGGCCCTTCCGGAAAGGGCCCGCGCACCATGAGCCGCACCGCCCCCGCGCCGCCGAGGGCGTCTTCGCCATCCACGAAGACGTGCGGCTCCGCGGCCGCCGTCATGCCGAGCGCGTCCGGGCACGCGAAGAGCTCCACGCGCCGCACCTGCGCGGGCAGGCGGCGGAGGATCTCGTCGAACGGCGGCAGCTCCGCGGCCACCGCGTCCATGAGCACCATGAGCTGCGTGCGGAGGCCCGGCTCCGACCAGGATCTGCGCGATGTCGTCATGTGCGCTCTCGATCCCCACATATCGCGGTCCCGATTCGAGGAGAACGGCTCGACGCCGAGGCAGACGAAGGGAGACTTGAGCCACAGAGGCACAGAGGGCACAGATGGCAGAGAAACAAAGGAACGAATGTCTGGCCTTCCTCTCCCCCTCTGCTCTTTCCCCTCCCCTTTCTCCCCTCTCCTCTATGCCCTTTGCGCCTCTGTGGCTCAATTCTTCACATCCATATCTCCATCGCTCGCGGTTCCAGCAGGATTGCGGCCTCCAAGCGCCCGCCCCATGAGATCCCCCGAGCATCGCTCTGCAATGCGGTGCACCAAGGGGGGAATCATGAAGAGTTCACTCGTCGCGCTGGTCCTCGGCGCGCTCTCGTTGTCTGCCGTGCTGTCCAGCAGCGAACTGGCGCAAGCGCAACGACGACCGCCGGAGGGCTCCTATCTCAGGACGTGCAGGAACGTCCGGGTGAATCGAGGCTCGCTGAACGCGATGTGCAGGGACCGGAGGGGGCACTACCACAGGACGCGCATGGTCGACTTCCGGCGGTGCCGCGGAGACATCACGAACGACAACGGCCACCTCCGCTGCGGCCGCCGCTGACGCGCGCCGCAGCCGGACAGGGCGCCCGCCGCGCGGCGGGCGCCCTCAGCGGCGAGGGAGCGGGGCCCCCGCCGGGATCCGGCCCTCCTCCACGGCGACCACGTACGGCGGCAGCCGGCCCGCCCGCACCGCCCGGACGTCGGCGCGCATCGTCGCCGCGTCGGGGTAACGCTCGACCTTGTGGAACGCGAGGGCGCGATCGACGACGTCGCACACCTCGGAGGGCACGCCCGGCGCACACAGCGCGAGCGACGGCGCCCGCTCCGTCGCCGCGGCGATGAGCAGGCGCGCGTCGGCGACGTCGCCGTGGATCGCGCGGCCGGAGAGCAGCCGGAACATCGTGGCGCCCAGGCCGAAGACGTCGGTCCGGCCGTCGATCTCGCGGACCATCCCCGTCGCCTGCTCGGGCGCCATGTACTCGCTCGTGCCGAGCGCCACCCCCGTCCTCGTGGCCGTCTTCTCCGGCAGCTCCCCCATCCCGAACGGCAGCGGATCGAGCACGCGCGCGATCCCGAAATCGAGCACCTTCACCCGCCCGTCGTTCCCGACGTGCAGATTCTCGGGCTTGATGTCCCGGTGCACCACGCCGTGCGCGTGCGCCACGACGAGCACATCGAGGACCCGCTCCGAAAGCGCCATCACCTGGCCCACCGGGAGCGTCCCCGCCCGGGCCATGCGGTCGAAGACCGTCTCGCCCTCGAGCACCTCCATCGCCAGGTAGGCGGCCCCGTCGTCCGCGATGCCCGACTCCAGCACGAGCGGCAGCCCCTCGCAGAGCGGGCCGACCGCGGCCAGGGCGCTGCCGATCGGGCCCTCGCGCAGGAAGCGCTTCCGCAGCTCCTCGATCTGGCTCAGCGACGGGTGCAGGACCTTCACCGCCGCGACCTGGCCGTCCGCGCGCCGCCCGAGGAAGACGCTCGCCATCCCGCCGCCCCCGAGCACGCGCTCCACCCTCCAGCTGCCGATCCGCGTGCCGATGCGCTGCGCCGCGAGCTCCTCGTCGTCCATCATCGCGCGCGGAGGTTACCAGACCGCCGCCGGCCCGATAGGGAAACCCCGCCGGCACGCCGGCACGACAAAACACGCCCGATCCCGCCCCGAGCTACCCCTTCCGCTCCTTCCACGGATCGTCCTGATAAAGGTAGTTCGGCTTCAGGATCTTGTTCTCCATGTTGGTGTGGAACACCGCCATGGTCGACGCCGACATCGGCGGAACGATCCACGACCAGTCCGCGTAGACCGGGCGCTCGCATTGCCGCTCCTGCTGCTCGAACTTCTTGAAGTACTCCGACAGCGTGTGGTGGTCGAGCATCCGCACCTTCGCCTGCCGGAACGAGTGCAGCACCGCGATGTTCAGCTCGACGAGCGCGGCGTCCTGCCACAGCGTGTCGCTGCGCGACCGGTCCAGCCCGAGGCGATCCGCGATCAGCGGCAGCTGGTTGTACCGCGTCGCGTCGCTCAGGTTGCGCGCGCCGATCTCGGTCCCCATGTAGAAGCCGTTGAACGGCGCCGCCGTGTAGTGGATCCCGCCGAGATCGAGCGCCAGGTTGCAGACCGCCGGCAGCGCGTGCCACTTCAGCCCGAGCTCGGCGAACCACGCGTGCCGCGGGTGCTCGATCGGCACCTCGAGCACCCGCTCCCGCGGCAGCTCGAACCACCGCGGCCGCGCGTCGCCGATCTGGATGATCAGCGGCAGCAGATCGAACCGCGTCCGCTCCCCGCCCGGCCACCCCAGCGCGAGCGCCTGGTCCGTCAGCTCCACGTTCGCCGGATCGCCCAGGATGCCCCCGTCCGGGAGCCGGTAGCCCGCATAGCGGGCGAGCTGCCCGTTCCAGATGCGGATCCGCGGCTCCCCCGGCCGGAACACCGACATCGTCGCCCGGATGTCGCCCCCGTTCGTCGCCAGATCGAGGTGCTCGACGAGCGCCTGGAAGATCTCCTCCTCCGTCGTCAGGTGCCGCAGGTCGCGCACGTGGAGCGTCGACCAGAAGAAGCGCCCGATGCACCGCGAGCTGTTCCGCCACGCCAGCCGCGCCCCGTAGGCGAGCTCGTCGGGCAGGTGCGTATAGGTCCCGTGCTTCTCCAGGCTCGCCCGCACCTCCTGCCAGCGCTCGTCCACGGCCGAGGGCACGCCGAGCTCCGCGTAGCACTGGCGCAGGAACGCCTCGGCCTCGGTCAGCGCCGCCGCGGACGCCGTCGGGGTCAGGTGAAACGACCCGTGCTCGACCGGACAGACCCCGCCGGCCGCACGAACGGCGCCGGCCCGCCGGAGCGGCGCCTGCCGGATCGTGCCCGCGACGTCGACGTTCGAGGTGAACAGCTCCCGCTGGATGGCGTCCGCCGGCCAGCCCGCCGCGCGCAGGTGCTCGTGCGCGTCGCGCATGAAGCCGTCGGGCCCGCACACGAGCGCCCGCGAGCCCGGCCGGTACGGGTACAGCTCGACAACGTCCTCCCCGGAGAGCCGCCCCTCCGCCTGCGTCGCGCGCAGGCGGAGCGCGACGCCGGGCGTGCGGCCGGCGATCGCGCGCAGCTCCTCCTCGAAATAGAGGAAGTCGGCGGCGCGCGACGCCGACCAGTCCAGAAGGAAGGCCCGCGCCTCGGCGCGGTCGGCCCTCCCGTCGAGCGCCCGCAGCATCGCCATCGCCGGCGTGACGCCGATCCCGCCCGCGAGGAACACCACCCGCTCCACGGGCGGCGCCGGAAGGACGAAGCTGCCCCGCGGCGCCGAGGCGCGCAGCAGCGAGGCCGCGGCGCGCTCGCACAGCCACCGGGAGAAGACCCCGAGCTCCTCGCGCTTCACCGTGATCTCGTAGTCGCCGCCCGCGCGCGCCGGCGCCGAGAGCGTGTACGCGCGCGCCACCCAGCGCCGATCGAGGTAGCCCTGCACGAGCACGTGCTGCCCGGGCACGGACGCCGCCGGCGCGCCGCCGACCGGCGACAGCGCGATCTGGAAGATCCCGGGGGCGACCTCCCGCGCGCCCTTCACCTCGGCCTGCACCAGGCTCGACCCGCCGAACATCTCCTCGATCGCCGGGACGCAGCCGCCGCAGATCTGGCCCGCCCGCGTCCGCTCCGACAGCTCGGCCACCGTCGCGCACCCGCCCTCGATGAGCCCCGTGATCTGTCCCCGCTTGACCCCGGCGCAGTTGCACACGACCTCGTGCGGCTCGCACAGCGCCGCGGACTGCTCGAGCTTCAGCTCGCCGAGCTCCCGGAACGTCGCGAGCTGCCAGCCGGGCAGCGGGGCGCGCGCCATGAGCTGCCGCATCGCCGAGGGGAGGCCCTGCCACTCGCCCTCGACGTGCACCCCCGCGAGCTGCCCGCCCGACACGAGCAGCGCGCGGCGCTTGTCGCGGTCCCCGCACGTCACCCACCGGAGGCTCTCGGCGGGCGCGTCGCGCCACCGCGCCGAGACGCCGCTCCCGTCGAGCGCGCGGAAGAGCGTGAGGATCCGGCCGCCGCCGTCCACGATCGACGAGACGGCGGCCGGCTTGCCGGCCAGCGCGCCCATCGCGGCGCCGTCCTCGACCGTCGCCTCGCGCTGCGAGAGGAGCCCCTGCCCGGGGAGCAGGTGGACGTTGACGTAGTCGAGCGCGTGCCGCTCGGCCCACGCGTCGACGCTCGCGGGCGGGAGCTCGAGCCAGGCCTCGTCCGGCCCCTCGGGGATCCCCTCCGCGGCCACGCTCGCCCAGCCCTCGACCAGCGCCTCGGCCGCCGCCCGCCGCAAGCCCGCCTGCACCAGCGCGGCGACGGCCCTGTCCGCCGGCGTGTCGACGTACCGGATCTCGAAGGTGTCCTCGCGGAGCAGCTGCTGGACCAGGTTGTCGAGCGGCCCCCGCAACCCGGCGGTGAACTCCTCGAAATCGAGGGTCCCGTCCCCGGTCGTGTCCGCCGCCACGAGCAGCGCCCTCGCCTCGTCGGCCGGGATCCCGAGCCCGGTGAGGTAGGGCAGGAGCTCGTCCTCGCTGAGCGCGCGGTTGTTGTCGCGATCGATCTCCTCGAACCTGCGCCACGCGAAGCGCTCGCTGGCGAGGGCGGCCCGGACGGCGCGGGAGAGCGCGGCCGCCACCTCGGCGCCGGTGCACGCGGCGGGGCCGCGGACGACCGGCGCCTCCACGCCGGGCTGCTCGAGCGCGCGGATCGCCATGCGGGCCACGTCGGCCGGCGCCACCCAGGGCAGCGCGGCGCTTCCGAGCGGCAGCGGCAGCGTGCGACGGAGCCGGATGTCCTCACGCCAGAGGTTGAGCGCGCTGAGCAATGGCCCATGCCACACGGCCGTCACCCGGTGGCCGGAGGCGCGCACGAACGCCTCAGCGTCGCGGATCTGCTGCCCCAGCCGGCTCGACGGAGGAACGTAGGGCGCCACCCAGAGCAGGTGCGACGCGCCCACCTCCTTCGCCGACGCGACGAACGTCCGCGCGGCGACGTGCGGGTAGGCGAGATCCGCGGTGCTCAGCACGAGCGCGACGACCGGCTCCGCGGGCTCGATCGGCAGCGACTGGAGGAAGGAGGCGAGGTCGTTCTTCGGCTCGGAGCAGACGATTTTGAGGAAGCTCATGGTGCTCGGCGGGGGCAGCGCGGAGGAGCGGAGCTCGCCCTCCCGGGCGCCGGTCGATGTCGATGGATGCGCGCAGGCGCGCGATCCCGCCCGCCAGGATACGGCGCAACGCCCGCGGGCCGCGGGCGAAACGTCGGCCCGGCGCGTCAACACGAAACGTCAGCTCGACGCGTCGCACACGGTGGCGTCAAGTCGCCAAAACACGCGGAGCGTCAGGGCATCCCGCATTTTGAGTGAAGGGAATCCGTCCGCGCGTAACAATCTGCCCCATGGGGCACTTTGGCGCCCCGGTCAGCGCTCTCACTGTGTCGGGCAGATGGCGCCCCTGTGACCACGGCGCGCAGGTCCGCTCCGGATAGCCGCTGACGACCGCCGACGGACTCGCGCGCTCGCCCGGGGTTTCGGGCCGACGAACTCCGCTGGATTCGCGGGAAATCACGCGAGCGCGGGCGCGGTAGACGAGCGCGCCTGCCGCGCTGGCGCGCGCTCAAGCTCCGCCCGGCGCGGCTCACCACACGTCAACACGGTGTACGACTGCGAACCGGACATACGGGCACGATCCTTGAATTCGCTCGCTCAGCGCAGCCATGAAGACCCTTACTTCCGACCGGCCCCTGGCGTTGGTGAGCAAGCAGACGCGGTCCTCTGCCGCGTGCCGTCCCGCGGACTCCGCCGCGCGTCACGCCATCCTGCAGGGGGTGACGATGAAGCCGGGGAATGTGGCGGAAGCGCTCGTGGCGCTGGAGACGGTCGCGGCGCGGCTGCGCGAGAGGAACGACCCCCGGGCGGTGTTCCCCGACGTCTACGCCGTGATCACGCGCCGCGTGAAGGAGGCGGTCGTCGACGGTAAGGATGAGAGATTCCTCGAGCCCGCGTGGATCTCGCGGCTCGCCGGGATCTTCTGCGAGTACTACCTGACGGCGCTCGCGGCGTCGCTGGACGGGCGCTCGACGGGCGTGGAGGCGTGGGACGTCGCCTTCCAGTGCAGCCGCACCGACGGGACGGCGGCGGCGGTGCACGCGCTGCTCGGCATCAACGCGCACATCAACTACGACCTGGCCCTCGGGCTCTACCGGAACATCGTCCAGCACGGCGCAGCGCAGGACGCCCGCCTTCTCAGCCGCTACCGGCACGACCACGATCTTGTGAATGAAATTCTCGCGGCAGCGATGCCGGAAATCTTCGCGATCCTGAGCGATCGTTATGGCTGCCCGCTCGCCCGGATCGCGACCTTGACCAAGGACGTGCAGCGCACCGTGTCGGGCGTCGTGCTCTTCATGCTCAGGGGCTGGCGCGACCGGGTCTGGAGCGACCTGCTGTCCTTGCTCGACACGGTCGAGACGGCCGACGCGATGGCCAAGCGCGCGGTGGTCGTCCGGATGAACCAGCACGCCGGGAAGGTCGCCCGCACGTTCGCGGCGGGCAACGGGGCGCTGCGGGTGGGCGCGCCGTTCGTCCGGAGCGCCGCCCTCAGGCTGGCGCTGGCTGCCTGACGCGGGCCATCCCCGCGAGCTGGCCGCAGGCGCCGCCCACGTCGCGCCCCCGCGGCCGCCGCACCAGCGTCGTCACGCCGTGGCCGGACAGCCGCGCCACGAACGCGTCGAGCCGCTCCGCGGACGGCGGGCGCAGCGCCGGATCCGGGCCGGGGTTGCAGGGGATGACGTTCACGCGGCACCGGAGCCCGGCGACGTACGCGGCGAGGAGGTCCGCGTCGTCCGGGGCGTCGTTGTACCGATCGAAGAGCACGTACTCGAACAGCACGCGCCGGCCGGGCGGCAGCGATCGCGCGAGCGCCTCCTTCAGCGCCGCCATCGAGAAGCGCGCGTTGACCGGCATGATCGCCTGCCGGCGCGCGTCGTCCGGGGCGTTGAGGCTGACGGCGAGCTCCGCCCGCGCCTCGCGGAAGAACGCCTCGATCTTGTCCGCGACCCCGACGGTGCTCACGGTCACGTGCGACGGCGCGAACCGGAACGCGCGCGGGTCGGTGAGCAGGCGGATGGCCTTGAGCACCTCGCCGAGGTTGTCGAACGGCTCGCCCATGCCCATGAAGACGAGGTTCCGGAGCGGCGCGCCGCGGCGCGCTTGTCCTTCGGCGAGCGCGAGCGCCTGCGCGATCCGGACCTGATCGACGATCTCGCCGGCGGCGAGCTGGCGCGCGAGCCCGAGCCGCCCCGTCTCGCAGAACGCGCAGGCCCGGGCGCAGCCGACCTGGCTCGAGACGCACAGCGTGGTGCGGGCTGGCCCGGGGATGAGCACCGACTCGATGAGCGCGCCGTCGCGCGCGCGCAGGACCAGCCGGAGCGTGTCGTCCTCCGACGGCGCCCGCTCGGCGACCTCGAGCGACAGGCCGGGATCGAGCGCGAGCAGCGCCTCGTGCGCCCACGCTCCGACGCCCAGGGCGGCGAGCGCGGCCGCGTCCCACGCCGGCGCGGGCCGCTCGGCGCCCGGCTCCGCGCCGAACGCGTGGCGCACCACCTTGCCGGCGACCGCGCGCGCCGCGGACGCCGTGCCGCCGGCCTTGCGGAGGAGCTCCGCGAGCGAGGCCGCGTCGTGGTCGGCGAGCCGCGCGCGCCAACGTGGGGCGCGCGCGCTCCTCCGGATCAGCGGTCGCGCGGGGACGGGCGCCGGCGCCGGCGGATCGCCGGCGCGGAGGGCCGGCGCGCCCTCTTCGGGGATTTCCGGAACGCGCATGCGCACCAGCTAGCACGCCGCGCGCGGCGCCGCGCGGCCCTGCGATCGCCGCCCCCGCGCCCGGCGCGGCGCCCGCGCCCGGACGGCCGCCGGAGGGCCGAGCACCCCGGCGAGGCCCCAGCGGCCGCCGGGTCCGCCGCCGCAGGTCGTCACGCGGCTGTCAAGGAAGACCCGACAGCCGGACCCGGCCATCCCCTTCGGTGCCCGCAGCGGGGACGAAATCTGGCCCCTGTCTGGGGTCATCGGGTGGCCAAGCTGTGGACAAGCGGTTGGGCTTTCAAACGCGGCTCGGATGCGTGATTTTTGGGTTGCAGATCGGGCCCGGAGGAGGGAGTTTAGCGCCCGGAAGTTCTGCGGCGCGTCGGGCCGCGGAGTGCCCGAGATCGCAGAAAGAAATCGGTGGCATCGGTGTGGGCGGCGCGTCCATGCCCGGGCTGGCGTTGGCCGGCGCCGGCGCTTGGAGGAGCTGCCGCCCCGCGAGCGGCGCAGGACCCGGGCAGCTTCCCAGAAGGTGTCAGGGACCCCGTCTGGGTATTCCACAAGCTGGGAACAACCTGTGGATTATTCGTCCGTGCTGCGCCCGCCGAGCGGCGGAGGCCGGCTGGGCGGTACGCCTGCCCCGGAGTTTTTGTAGCGCTCGCGGCCACACCGGTGGGCTACGTTGCGGGCCGATGCCCGTACGCAACGGCTCCGCTCTCCGCGCGCCGCGCGCGCTGGTCGCGATCGCGGCGGGGGGGCTCTCCGGGTGGCTCGTCGCGGGCGCGGCCGCCGCGCAGGCGCCTCCCCGGGATGCGCAGGCGGAGGCGGCCCTGAACGAGGCGATGGGGGTCGACTACCTCGAGACCCGGTTCGATCAGGCGGAGCGCAAGCTGCGGGCCGCCATCGACGCCTGCGGCGCGTCGGCGTGCTCGCCCGCGATGAAGGCCAGGCTGTTCGTCGCGCTCGGCTCCGTGCTCGCCCAGGGCAGAAAGGAGCTGGGGGACGCGCGCGACGCGTTCGCGGACGCCCTGCGCATCGATCCGTCGGCGAAGCCGAGCCCGGATCTCGCGACGCCGGAGGTCTCGTTCGCGTTCGAGCAGGCGCGGGCCGCGACCGGCGTCGCTGCGCCCGCGGCGGCCGGGCCGCAGCTCACGATCGCGCCGCCGCCCGAGCAGCGCATCCGCACGCCCGTCCCGATCTATGTCGAGGTCCCGGCCGAGCTGCTGCCCAGCGTGAAGCAGGTGACGCTCTGGTACCAGGCGCCCGGCGAGCGCGAGTACCGCCCGCTCGTCATGAAGAAGCTGCGCGGCCAGGGGTTCGGGATCAACGTGCCGTGCGCCGCGACCGTTGCGGAGGGGACGCTCCGCTATCACGTCGCGGCCGTCGACGAGGACGGCGCGATCCTCGCGAGCGCGGGCGCGCGCGACGCGCCGCTCACCACGGAGATCGAGGCGCGCATCACGTCGGCGCCGCCCCGCTGGCCCGGCCATGCGCCGCCGGCGATGTGCGCGGCGCCGGAGCGGGAGCGGCCGCGGCAGTGCATCGACGACCGGCAGTGCAGCCGGGGGCTCGCGTGCGTCCGCGGCGCGTGCGTCGCGAGGCCCCCCGCGGAGGTCGCGCCCAGCGTCTCACGGAGCTGGGTCGGGCTCACCTTCTCCCCCGACGTCGCGCTGCTCTCCGGCCGGGAGGTGTGCTCCCTCGCGTCGCAGGAGCGCGGCAACGTCGTCTGCCTGCGCGGCGACGGGACCCGGTACGACGGCGCGCCGACGGCGGACGTCGCGAACGACGTGAACCTCGGCTTCGCGCTCGCGACGTCGCGGGTGGCGCTCGCCTACGACCGGCTGGTCCTCGACAACCTCACGGTCGGCGGCCGCGTCGGCTTCGCGGCCGGCGGCACGACGGGCGGCGGCGCCTCGTTCCTGCCGCTCCACCTCGAGGCGCGGGCGCAGTACTTCCTCATGGCGCGGCCGTTCGAGCAGCTCGGCGCCCGCCCGTTCGTGCTCGCCGCGGCCGGGGTCGCGCAGGTCGACGCCGAGGTCGACGTCGAGGTCCTCGAGGACGCGGCCGCGTGCGGGGCCGATCCTGACGACATCACGAGCCCGTGCACGAGGCCCGGCCGGAGCGGGAGGGTCGAGGAGCGCCAGCAGACGCTCGCCGCGACCCGGCAAGCGGGCCAGGGGTTCGCGTCGCTCGGCGCGGGCGTCGCCTATGCGCCGCTCGAGGCCGTATCGCTGAACCTCGCGCTCCGCGCGAGCCTCACCTTTCCTGCCGTGACCGCCGTCCTCTCTCCGGAGGTCGGCCTCTCCCTGGGGTTCTGAATGGCCGATACGTCGGATCTGCGCCGGGGCGCGACGCCCCCGGGCGCGCTGCGCAACCCGAAGATCGACGCTGCGATCGAGCGCGCCGTCCAGCTCGGCGACCCGGCCGAGCTGCTCGCGCTGCTCGATCGCAGCTCCGGGCTCCCTGCCCGGCGCGGCGGGGGGCGCGCGCCCGGGCCCGACCTCGGCCCGAACGCCCCCTTGCCGCGCGTGAACCTGGATCTCGCGCGCGCGGTCGGCGCGGCGATCGCGGACCGCGGCGCGCCGGCCGAGCGCCTCGTGCGGGCGCTCTGCTCGAGCGCCGAGGAGTACGCGCTCATCGTGGCGGCGCAGGCGCTCGCGGCGATCGCGGCGCAGGGCGCGCAGGCGGAGGGCGCGGCCAGGTCGGGGCGGCCGCCGCGCGCGCGGGGCGGCCGGGGCGGGCTCGATCCGCTGGGCGAGCTCGGGCAGCTGGCCGAGGATCCGCGGCGCGTCGTGCGCGACGGGGTCGTGGCGGCGCTCCGCGCCGTCATCGCGGCGCGCGGCGACGCGGTGGTCGGCGAGCTCTCGTCCTGGACCGACGGCTACTTGCAGGCGTACGTGGCGCTCGAGGCGCTCGCGGAGCGCACGCTGCTCGCGGGGCTCTCGGCGGGCGCGGAGGTGGTCGCGCGGCTCGAGGAGGCGTTCGCGATCTCGGACCGCTCGCCGCGGGCCGACGAGCGGCTGCAGGGGCTGCGCCTCCTGCGGCAGGGGATGCCCGCGCAGATCGCGACCCTCGCGGGGCGCTTCCCCGAGGTGGTGCGCTGGCTGGAGGAGAAGACGCAGGCGGAGCGCCCCGAGTCGCGCGACGTCGTGGGGCAGGCGATCGCGGCGCTCCGGAAGGGGTCGTTCTCGGACGCGGAGACCGATCGGCTCGCCGCGGCGCTCTCGGCGACCGCCCCGCCGCCGCGCGACCCGTCGCGCATCGTCCAGGGGACGCGCAAGCGGAGCAAGGGGCGGCGGTAGAGGGGCGGTGCTCGGGGGGAAGTTCCGCCAGAACGCTTCGAGCGCGGGGGCGCTGAGCAGGCGCCGACGAAGCGATCCCGATACTGTGAACGATCTCTATCTCTTCCGCCCCCGTTTCCTGTTGTCCGTACCGAGGCTCGGATCCTTGGCGTGAGGAAGCGACTTCGCGGCGATCTTCTCCGCCAGCTCCTCCATCTCGGACCAGCGCAGGCCGAGCTTGGACAGGACGATGCTCCGCACCATGCCTGCATGCAAGCGCTCCTCACCACCGAGCGAGATCAATGCTTCAGCGTGAATCTGTGCACGATCGAGCTTGTCGTCGGCGAGTGCCTGCTCGAGCCCTCTCGCGTGCCGGGTTGCGTCCTCCGCGAAGCCATGCCGAATCTTGCGCAGCGATTCACGGCGAGAAAACCCGAGCGTACGTATCGTCGCCTCCCCATGCTCGCTCCCATGACGGGCGATGACATTGCCAAGCACGCTGAACTCCAGGTGCTCGACGGGATCTTCCACGCCGAACGGGCTCAGTAGCAGCGGCGTATAGGGCTGGTCCGGCGTCGGCGGGCAAGGGTGCGGACGCTCTCGCACCGGAAAGAGCGACCGCTTCCAGCCCGTGTTGCAGCGCTCGCACGCAAGCAACCAGTTTTTCCATTCATAGGCAAGCCAGTGGTAGCCGGTCGCGCTGATCTGTCGCGCGTCACGCTCCCGGACGCCGTAGAGCCCGTCCGCTTCCATTCCATCGTTGGCCAGGTCCTCGAGCTCACCTTTCGGCGCGTAGTGTTCGATGGCGGGAGGGTGGTTCAGCGCGTACGTCTCGCAGTAGCCACATTTGCCGTGCTGCGCGGCGACGAACGCGCGTTTGTACTCCTCCTTGCGCCACAACGGAGGGAATTCCGGCGCCTGCCCCGCGGCGATCGCGCGCGCCACGGCGCGTCGGGCCGCATCGACCTCTTTCGCAAACCTCCTGGGAGGCTTGGGACGCCGGAACCGGAGCATGTTCCCGTTCAACCCGCAGATTGCTTGGGTCGTTTCGCCTTTGGCTTGCTCTTCACCGGCGCCGGCTTCACCGGACCCGGCTTTTCATCAAGGATCTGCGCGACCTTCGCCCGAGCCTGCTTCCGCTCCTCGGGCGTCAGCTCGCGCAGATCCTTCTCGACATGCTCCGCCATCGCTTCGTGCGCCAGCCGCTCCACCGGCGTATCCGCGAAAGACCCGAGCCGCCGCCGCAGCTCCTCTTCGAGCTTCACCGCCTCGGGTGCGTCCAAGCCGCTGTCGCGGATGAGCCGCTGGTGCTCGGCGAGCATGTCCAGCGTCTCGTCGTCCAGCGTCGACGGGAGGCCGAACCACTCGCCCGTGAGGATCCGCTCGGCGCCCGCACCGGGCGGGAGGTCCCGCTGGAGGATCTCCACGCCGCCTCGCGCACCCCGTCGCAGCACGTAGATCTCTCCCGGCCGCGCGCCGAGAAGCGTCAGCGGGTTGTGTGTGGTGACCACGAAGCTCATCCGCGGGAAGTGTCCGCGTACCATCGAGATCACGTCGCGCTGCCACCGAGGATGAAGGTGCAGATCGATCTCGTCGATCACGGCAACGCCGGCCATCTTCTCGTGAAAATCACCATCGACCTGGAGATTGCGTCGCCGCGCCTCCTCGACCCAGCGCGCCACCATGTCGAGGATCCAGCCCATGGTCGTCCGGTAGCCGTCGCTCAGCGCTCCGAGCGGCACCCGGCCGAGTGTGGGGCCCTCAATCTCGACCCCCTTGGCGCTCACGTGAACCGCCTTCACGTCCGGAAGCAGCTCGCACAGCGTGGAGAGGATCGCATCGAAGAAGCGCGCCTCTCGCGAGCCCTTGCCGCCTTGCAGCGCAGCAAGCTGCCACCGAATAAGCCATGAATCCGGCTGCATCAGGCTAGCGCCCTCGTCGAACAGGGTTTCGACGGCCGCCAGGGGCGTGGGCTCGGCGCTGCGTCCGGAGTCGAGGAGGCCGGAGCCGCGGCGGGAGCCGTAGGCCACAATGAAGGGCATGGCCGCTTCGGTGAAGGTCCGTCGCCGGAGGACCTCGCCGCCTGGGGACGGCTCCAGGGCGAGCGTCGTGAGGTCATCTTCGTCATCGTGAGCTCGGAGGCGAATCACGGCCTTCGCGCTGCCGGCTCGCACCGTCGGGGAAGTGGCTCCCATCCTACCCAGCACGGCATGGACTACATCGCTCGGAGAAAGTGCGAGCGTGAGAGCACGTAAAATGGTGGTCTTGCCGATCCCGTTGTCACCCAGGATGACGGTCCACTGTCCCTGCTCCTGTTTTTCCGGCAGCTTCAGAGGAAGATCGAGCAGAGGAAACCCTCTAATGGACGAAAGAGTTAGGCGCTTCACCGAGAATGCTGCTGTAAGACTGATCTCTCTCTCGGAGGAGGCTTCCGTGGCTGCCGTAAAAAGTGCGGGGCGCTCGTATGGCTCGATAGGACGCGCCTTCAAGAAGGCCAATGCGAATGACGCAGCCACCCGGGATGCATAGCGAGTCCACTTCGGGTCGCGCTCCATACCGACAATTTCATTGATGCCCCGGATCGACATGGTGGGCACGCCATACAACAGCGCTGCGCCGTAGACGTCTAGGGACTTAGACTCAATTGCGCGGAGGTCGCTCCCTGCCTTTTCATAAATGCATTCGAGATCAGAATCGCTCAGCGCATGGTCACTTGCTGCTACTGTACCAGCCACCAGGCGCGAGGCTCGAAGCTTCAGACGCGGAACAGTGTAATAGGAGGCTGTCCCTCCAGCGAATTGGTGCTTCAGCGACGAAAGAACGACATTCTTTAATGATATGTTCCCTTGGAATCGTTGCGGTATACTGGGGGCTGGCCCTGTAAGCTTCTCATCGTTCCACCCGGGCGCAACCAGCGCTGGGAGGTTGGATGCCCACTTAACAACGTCTTTGTGCATAGGCTCCGGCGTGAGGGCCCCGGAACCACGGATTTCGTTCTTGCTCGCGTCGATTATACCGGTCGCGACGACCACATCTCCAAGTGTGTAATCCTCCGATGGCGTCCCTACCGCGATCCCCACGATCAGAAGAAGGTTCGGCGCCAGATCTTGGACGATTTCGTTGAAGGCCAGCACGGCATCGCCGCTAGCGAAATCTGCAACGCAGCGGGTTACCGCGATCGTGTACCTCTCACCTCCGTCAAGCGGCAGCCGGCTGATGTTGTACACCCGCTGGGTGGAGACGTACTTCTCCCCGGGAAACCGCTCTAGCACGGCCTCGAGCTCGTCCTCCCGGAAGGTCAAAATCCCGACATCGGCCCTCGGCAACGCTTCCCGCATGCTCAGGTTCACGTCATACCACGTCCGAGGGCGTACCGCGCCCCTCTCCTCACGGGCCGACACGCCGCGGGCGCCACGCGCGGCGCCTGCGCTTGCCCTGGCTCAGGCGGCCTGCTGCGACCCCTCCGCCTCCCCGGCGCCCCCCTGCCGCTCCCCGGCGGCCTCGGCGAACAGGAACTGCAGCGCCCCCGGCGCGCGCCGGCGCCACGCGTCCTCGGAGTGCGTCCCGTCCTCGTCCGGGCAGAAGCGCAGGTTCGACTCGCCGTAGCCCCGCTCGCGCAGGTGCTCCACGAGCCGCGCGGCGTCGCGCAGCACCGAGCCGCCGTCCTCCTGCGCGCCGGCGTCGACGTACAGCCGCGAGCCCGGAGGGACGGGCTGCGACGCGATGACGTCGAAGATCTTCCGCTCCGCGAACCAGAGCGACGGCGACATGCAGAGCGCGGCCCCGAGCACGTCGGGGCGGCGGAAATGCGCGTAGAGCGCCGCGAGGCCCCCCATCGACGAGCCGCCGATCGCCGTGCCGGCCGCGTCGCGCCGCACCGGGAAGCGCTCCCGAACGGCCGGCACGATCTCGGACGCGAGCCAGCCGAGGAAGTCGTCGAGCCTCCCCTCGCCGCCGTCGCCCGGGAACGGCGACAGCTCGGTCAGCCGCTCGCTCCCGCCGTGATCGATCCCCACGAGGACCGGCGCCACCTGGCCTCGATCCGAGAGATCGCGCACCGCCTCGTGCAGGTGCCAGCCGCCGCTGTAGGAGGGATCGTCGTGAAAGACGTTCTGCCCATCGAACAGAAAGAGCACCGGCGACGGCGCGGCGTGCGCCCCCTCGCTGGGCAGATAGACGCGGACGTTGCGCTCGCCCCGAAAGCCGGGAATGCGATACGGACCGAGGAGATAGATGATGTGTTCCGCCATGGGCTCTTCCAGACGGAGGACCCGCGCAGCCCGATCGCCCGAGGACACGATCCGTCCCCAGGAAGACGGGAAGTCCTGGATCTGCTCCCGACTTCGCGATTCTTCGCCTGCACGGAGGTCTGCCGTTCCGCCGGACCCAGAACGAAGCAATCGCCAGGCCGCCCCGCGTTCGCGGCGCACCGGCCGCGGCGCGCGGCGCGGCCCAGGCCCTCTTCAGCCCAGATCGCGCCGCGCCGCCGTGGCAGATCGCCTCATGCGTGACAGGCTGCTCCGCGCCTCAGCGGCCGTCAGAGGCCGCGCACGTGCGCGGCTTCACGGCTGCTCGGCGCTAGTTGCAGCTCGCGTCGGACGCGCCGCCGAACATCGTGGTCCAGTAGGACCCGTAGGTCCCGCCCCCGGTCGCCCGCCCGATGCCGATGACCTTGTAGGACGACCCGAGCATGTTCTTGTTGTGGCCGTCCGAGTTCTTCCACTGGGTGAACGTCGCCTGCGCCGCCGAGTTGCCGGCGGCGATGTTCTCGGCCATGGCGGTCCTGCCGGCGGACGCATAACAGGCGTTGGCCGCGCGATCCCACGGCGTCCGGCCATCCTGGCTCGCGTGATCGAAGTAGTTGTGATCGCGCATGTCCTCGCTGTGCCCCTGGGCGGCGCGGCTCAGCGCGGTGCACGCCGAGAGCGCCCCGAGGCCGTTCTGCGCGCGGTACTGGTTGATGATGGACAGGAACGCCTGCTCCTCGGCATCGAGCGTCGTGGTGCTGGCCCCGGCGCCGCCGCACGTCTCGCCGCCCGTCGAGCCGCCTTCACCCGTCGAGCCCCCAACGCCCGTCGAGCCACCGGTACCCGTCGAGCTCGAGCCGCCCTCCGGTACCCGTCGAGCCGCCCTCCCCCGTCGAGCCGCCCGTGCCCGTGCCCGTCGAGCCGCCGTCCGGCGCCGCGGGGGCGCACGCGACCTGAACGTACATCCGCTTCGTGCTCCTCCTGCACGGATCGCCGAAGGTCGCGTTGTTCGCCCGCACGGTGCAGCTCGACTGCCCGAGGCACGCGCGCTCCACCACCGCCTTCGACGTCGGCGCGTTGCACGAGGTCGCGCGGTAGCTGCCGCAGACCCCCCGCGGCGTGCCGTAGCTCGCGAACTCGACCGCCGTGATGACCTCGCCGGCCGGGCAGGAGAGCGAGATGTCCGAGCCCTCCGGAGCCGTATCGCAGACCGCCCCCTCGACCGGCTCGGACGCCTCGCCGGACGGCTCGTGGTCGACCTCGGTCGATGCGAGACAACCGACGGCAGAACAGCCAGCGATGAAGGCGAGGACCAGCGTCCGGTGCAAAGCGCTCATATGCATGCTCCTTGTGATTAAGCCTGTCTGAGCTCGGCCCGCCCCGGCCCCGCGGCTCGCGCCGGCAGGTACGCCGGGGCACACGGCGCCATGGCGGGCCACCCCAGTACAGCGTTGTTCAGGGGGCGGAGTAGCGCCCAGCGCGATCCCGCGCAGCGCAGCGCCTCCCTTCAGTTCGCTGACAACACGGTGTCACCTGACCGCTGGCATGTCCAGATACGAAACACGCCCAACCGCATGATTTACCCCCGAATCACTGAACCTTTCCACGACGCGTGAAACCGACCTTCACAAGGCTCCATGAGACAGGATTTCTTCACTCGAGACCGGTACGCGACAGGGCGCCGGCAGGACACCCCATCTCCCTTGAGCCGAAGGGTAGGTGTTCGTGCTCCGAGAGGAGACCGAGCCCAGCGATCCGTCGATGCCGGCAACACCGTGTCAGCGAGACCACGACTGACCTGCTGGACAGGGCCCCTCCAGCGGCCGACGCTCGACGGGAGCGGCCTTTCCCGGCCCGCGCCCGGCCCCATCGCCCGTCCGCGCGCTGCACCGAGCCGGGCGCCGCAGCGTCGCTCGACCGCCACAGCCCTCATCGCGCGGCCCGCCTCGACCGCCCGGCGCGCTCGTCCGGGGCGAGCTGCGCGCCATGCGTTGAAAGCCCCCTGACATCCGGGGCTCCCGGCGGATCATCGCCGCGTCGCCCCGCGCCCCTCGGAGCCCTCGCCCGCTCCCGTCCACGGCAGAGCCTGTCCTTGCGCCTCGTGCCGCTCGCGAGGTCGCGCGGCGTGGCCGCGCGGCGTGGCGCCGCCTGGCGTCGCGCGGCGTAGCGGACGGCCGCGCGCGATCACGCGATCACGAGATCGCGCCGCGGGCCCGCACCCTCGCCGGGTCCTGTGCTATGACCGCCCTCCATGCGCCTCAAGGACCGCGTTGTCTTCATCACCGGAGCTTCCCGCGGGATCGGTCGGGCCGTCGCCCTCGCCTGCGCGCGGGAGGGCGCGGACATCGTCGTCGCCGCGAAGACGGAGGTCGCCGAGAACCCGCGCCTGCCGGGCACGATCCTCGACGTCGCCCGCGAGGTCGAGCAGCTCGGCCGCCGCGCGCTGCCCGTCAAGCTCGACGTGCGCGACGACGAGGCCTGCAAGGCCGCCGTCGCCGCGGCCGTCGAGCGCTTCGGGCGCGTCGACGCGCTCGTCAACAACGCGGGCGCGCTCTGGTGGGCCGACGTCGCGGACACGCCCATGAAGAAGTTCGACCTCATCATGGGCATCAACGTGCGCGCGTCGTTCGCCCTCTCGCAGGCCGTCCTCCCCCACATGATCGCGCAGAAATACGGCCACATCATCATGATGTCGCCCCCCGTCGAGCCCGAGGCCTGCGCCCACCACGGCGCCTATGCGGTCTCGAAGTTCGGCATGACGATGATCGCCAACGCGATCGCCGGGGAGTACGCCGAGCACAACGTCACCGCCCACGCCCTCTGGCCCGCGACCGCGATCGAGAGCTACGCGACCATGAACTTCGGCCTCGGCGGCCCGGAGCTCTGGCGCAAGGCGGACATCATCGCCGACGCGACCGTGGCGCTGCTCGCGCGCGAGCCGTCGGCCCGCCCCGGCAAGGCGTGGATCGACGAGGCCCTGCTCCGCGAGGAGGGCGTCACCGACTTCTCGAAGTACCAGTGCGTGCCCGGCGTGGAGCCGCCGCACTTCCCCTTCAGCGCGATCCCCAAGGCGACCACCACCAAGAAATGAGGCGCGACGCGTGAGCCGCGACGACGACGACGAGAAGACGCGCCCCGGCGCCGGCGGCGGCATCGATCCCGGGCCCGAGGTCGCCGCGGTCTTCGACGATCTCGAGACGCTGCTCAAGAACGGCGACGTGATCGCCGCGCTCACCGCGCGCGGGATCAACGCGAGCCTCGCGCTGCTCGCCGCCGACGCGCTCCGCGCCTACCTCGCGGGCCGCAAGGCCGAGGCGGCCGAGGACTTCGCGACCGTCGCCGAGGAGATCCGCGGCCGGCTCGCCGTGAGCGCCGAGGGCTCGGGGACGGACGCAGGATCGCAGGGGGAACCGTCACGCTCGAACGGGAGGCGCTGAATGAGCACGAGCTTCGAAGCAGAACAGAGGTCGCAGCAGGCAGGCGACGGCGCGCGGCTCGCGCCGCCGTGGGCGCCGGCCGAGGCCATCTCCGGCGCGGACTACTCGGCCGTCGAGCTCGCGCAGGGCGACGACCGCGTGTTCCTCCTCGAGCAGCGCGACCTGCCCGAGCGCGAGCGCTACGTCACCGCGACCGACGCCGCGGGCGTCGCCGAGGCCATCCGGACCATGGTGGTCCGCGGCGCCCCGGCGATCGGCATCGCCGCCGCGTACGGGATGGCCCTCGCCGCGCGCGCCGCCCGGAACGAGATCGCCTCCGGCTACGTCGCCGCCATGCGCGCGGCGGGGGAGCACCTCGCCTCCGCCCGGCCCACCGCCGTGAACCTCGGGTGGGCGGTGCGGCGCGCCCTCGCCCTGGCCCTGGAGCACGCGGGGCGCCGCGGCGAGGAGCGCGCGCGGGAGCTCGCCGCGCTCGCGCGCGAGATCCACCGGGAGGACGTCGCCGCCTGCCACCAGATGGCCCGCGCCGGCGCCGCGCGCCTGCCCGAGTCGGGCACGGTCCTCACCCACTGCAACGCCGGCGCGCTCGCGACCGGCGGCTACGGCACGGCGCTCGGGGTCATCCGCGCCGCCGTCGCCGACGGCAAGAACATCCGCGTGCTCGCGTGCGAGACCCGCCCGTACCTCCAGGGCGCGCGCCTCACGGCCTGGGAGCTCCAGCGCGACGGCATCCCCGTCGAGGTGATCTCCGACTCGATGGCCGCGTGGTTCATGCAGAAGGGCGAGATCGGCGCCGTGGTCGTCGGGGCCGACCGCATCGCGCGGAACGGCGACGTCGCCAACAAGATCGGCACCTACGGCCTCGCCTGCCTCTCGCGCCACCACGGCGTCCCGTTCTACGTGGCCGCCCCGTGGAGCACGATCGACCTCGCGACCGACACCGGCGCGTCGATCCCGATCGAGGAGCGGACCCGCGACGAGGTCGCCGTCGTCGGCGGCCGCCGCGTCGTCCCGCCCGGGGTGCCGGTCCGCCACCCGGCCTTCGACGTCACCCCCGCGGAGCTCATCACCGCCATCTTCACCGAGCGCGGCAAGCTGACGACGCGCGAGATCAGCCGCTCCGTGCCGCCGGGCGGCTGACGCCGGCCGCCTCCCCCTCGCGCGCACGCGCCGCATGGGCTAAGGACACCCCTGATGGCGCAGTTCTCGCCCAAGCCTGAATGGCTCAAGGTCCGCGCTCCTGGAGGCGACACCTACCACCACCTCAAGGAGACGTTCCGCAAGCTCGATCTCCACACGGTCTGCGAGGAGGCGCGCTGCCCGAACGTCGGCGAGTGCTGGCGCGAGGGGACCGCGACGGTGATGCTCCTCGGCGACGTGTGCACGCGCGGCTGCCGCTTCTGCGCGGTCACGACCGGCGACCCGCGCGGCGCGGTCGACGTGCGCGAGCCGGAGCACGTGGCCCGCGCCATCGCCCGGCTCTCGCTCCAGTACGTCGTGATGACGATGGTCAACCGCGACGACCTGCTCGACGGCGGCGCCGATCACGTCGCCCGCACGGTGAGCCGCCTGCACGCGCTCCGCCCCGACCTGCTCATCGAGACCCTGGTCGGCGACTTCCAGGGCCACATGAGCGCCGTCGACGCCGTCGTCGACGCCGGGCCCGACGTCTTCGCCCACAACGTCGAGGTCGTCCGCCGCATCACCCGCGTCATCCGCGACGTCCGGTCGAGCTACGACCAGTCGCTCGCCGTGCTGCGGCGCGCGAAGGACCGGCAGCGGCGCCTCGCCGCGGACGCGGAGGGGCGCGGCGCGCCGGCGCCGCGGCGGCTCACGAAGAGCTCGATCATGGTCGGCATCGGCGAGACCGACGACGAGGTGCTGGAGGCGCTGCGCGACCTGCGCGAGGCGGGGGTCGACATCGTGACCATCGGCCAGTACCTCCGCCCGTCCTCGAAGCACGCGCCCGTGCAGCGCTTCGTCGAGCCGGACGCGTTCGCCGCGTTCGAGCGGGCGGCGCTCGAGATGGGCTTCCTCTACGCCGCCAGCGCGCCGCTCGTGCGATCGAGCTACAAGGCCGCGGAGGTCTTCGTCCGCAGCCTCGTCGACCGCCGCCCGCCGGCGCCGCAGGACGGCGCCCCGGCGGGCGAGGCCCCCGCGGGCGCGCACGTCGAGGCGCTCCTCGAGGAGCGGCTCGCCGTGGCGCGCCGCGAGGCCGCCCGGATCGAGGCGGAGCTCGCGCCCGACGACGGCGAGCCCCGCCCGCTCGGCGCTCCGGCGCCCGCCGCGCGGCTCGTCCCTGCAGCGTCCCTGGTCCGCCGCTAGTCCCGCGGGCCGGGTCGGACGAGAAACCGAACGGATTCGCCGCGCGCAGCGGCGGCCGGCGCAAGCGCCTTGACGCTCCCCGGGGATTGTCCGAGCGTTGGAGACGGCAGGAGGGTCAAAGACCACGATGTCCGCTCCCATCGACAGGCGCCCCCGCGGCATCGCTCCGGGCGGCATCGCTCCCGGCGCGTCACGCCTCGGCGCGGAGACGCCCCGCGCACGCGTGGCTTCCATCATCGCCCAGGCGGCGAGGGCCTACAGCGCGCGACCCCCGATCGAGGACATCACGATGCCCACCGGCTTCGATCCGGCCGCCGTGGCGCTCTTCGAGACGATCATCGAGGCCGCGTTCCTCGTCGCGAACGCCGACGGCCACTTCGACGAGGCGGAGCGCAAGCGCTTCCAGGCCATCGTCGTGGACGCATGCCAGAACCTCGTCCACGAAAAGCAGCTCGAGGCGCTGCTCGCCGACCTCGGCGAGATGCTGGCCGAGGACGGGATGGAGAAGCGCGTCGCCATGGTCTCCCGCACGATCGGGCGGACCGAGCACCAGCGCGAGGTGCTCCGCGTGGCGGCGTTCATGGCGCAGGCCTCCGGCGGCGTGAGCGTGCACGAGCGCGGCGTGCTCGAGCAGCTCGCGCGCGGGTTCAAGCTCGACGCGGCCGCGGTGGACGAGGCGCTCGCGCAGGCGGCCGAGCCCGGGAACGTCTAGCCGGGACATCGACACCGCGGCGTGCGGTGTGCGACGTGCGGCGGGGTCGCGCGCGGGTCCGTGATCGCCGCGGCGAGTCAAGCCGGAGGCGCGATCGCTGCGACGAGTCAACGTCGCGCGTAAAGCGAATGAGCGAACGCCGCGTCTCGGCACTGGTCTCGGGCAGCGCCTTTGATTAGTGTCCACGCGAGCCGATGAGCACCGCGACGTACTCCACCGACCGCCCGCCGAACGTCTCAGGGGCAAGCCTGGAGCCGCAGGCTGCCGTCGCCCGGCACCCGCTCGACACGTGTGCCGACGACGTGATCAAGGTCCTGCGCGACGACGGCTCGCTCGATCCCGCGCACGATCCGAAGCTCGACCCGTCGGAGGTGAGCGCCCTCTACAAGTTCATGGTGCGCGTGCGCCACCTCGACGAGCGCCTCGTGGCGCTGCAGCGGCAGGGGCGCATCGGGTTCCACGTCGGCTCGCTCGGCGAGGAGGCGGCGATCCTCGGCAGCGCCTCCGCGACGCGGCCCCAGGACTGGGTGTTCCCCTGCTACCGCGAGTTCAGCGCCGCGCTCTGGCGGGGGCTGCCGCTCCAGCGGTACATGGACAACATGTTCGGCAACGCGAACGACACGGTGAAGGGGCGGCAGATGCCGGACCACTACACCTACCGCGAGGGGCACTTCGGCTCGGTGAGCTCGCCCATCGGCACGCAGATCACGCAGGCCGTGGGGTTCGCGTGGGCCGCGAAGCTGAAGCGCGACGAGCTCGCCGCGCTCGTCTACTTCGGCGACGGCGCGACGAGCTCGTCGGACTTCCACAGCGGCCTCAACTTCGCGGGCGTGTTCAAGGTGCCGGTCGTCTTCTTCTGCCGCAACAACGGCTGGGCGATCAGCGTGCCGACCGAGCGCCAGACGTCGAGCAACACGTTCGCGTGCAAGGGCGTCGCGTACGGCGTCCCCGGGGTGCGGGTCGACGGCAACGACCTGTTCGCCGTCGTGAAGGTGACGCGCGACGCGATCGCGCGCGCCGCGCGCGGCGAGGGCCCGACGCTCATCGAGGCGATGACGTACCGCCTGTCGGGCCACTCGACGAGCGACGACCCCAAGGCGTACCGCCCCGACGCGTGGCTCGACCCGTGGCGCCGGCTCGATCCGATCGCGCGGCTGCGGCGGCACATGGAGCGCGCCCACGGCTGGACCGAGGCGCAGGATCGCGAGATCGAGGCGGCGGTCGACGCGGAGATCAAGGCTTGCATCGCGGTCTCGGAGAAGGTGGCGCCGCCGTCGCTCGACTCGATGTTCGAGGACGTCTATGCGGAGCCGCCGTGGCACCTGGTCGAGCAGCGGGAGCAGCTCAAGGCGGGCCCGAGGCCCAAGGGCCACGGCGGCCACTAGCGCGTGCGGGCGCGGCGTGGACGACGGCGCGGTCGGCGGGGCGGCTCGCCGGGCGGCGCCGATGGCCGGGGTGGCGCCGCCGCCCGCGATCGATAGGGTCCCCAGGGGAGCGGGGGCGCCTGTGAGGTTGCATTCCCACCTTCTGGCCGAGAGACGGAGACGAAGAGCATGCCTCAGATGAACATGGTCCAGGCGATCAACGACGCGCTACGCCTCGAGATGCGGCGGGACGCGCGGGTCGTCGTGCTCGGCGAGGATGTCGGCAAGGTCGGGGGGGTGTTCCGCGTTACCCAGGGCCTGTTCGACGAGTTCGGGGACGACCGGGTGATCGACACGCCGCTCTCGGAGGGCGGCATCGTGGGGACGGCGATCGGCATGGCGCTCTACGGGCTCGTGCCGATCCCGGAGATCCAGTTCGCCGATTTCATCTATCCCGCGTACGACCAGATCGTGTCCGAGCTGGCGAAGTACCGCTACCGCTCGGGCGGCGAGTACCCGTCGAAGCTCGTCATCCGCACGCCGGTGGGCGGCGGCATCCGCGGCGGGCACTACCACTCGCAGTCGCCCGAGGCGCAGTTCATCCACGTGGCGGGCCTGAAGGTCGTGTGCCCGTCGAACCCGGCCGACGCGAAGGGGCTCCTGCTCTCGTCGATCCGGGATCCCGATCCGGTGCTGTTCTTCGAGCCGAAGCGCATCTACCGCGCGGCGAAGGGCGACGTGCCCGAGGGCGACTACACGGTCCCGCTCGGCCAGGCGAGCGTGGTCCGGCCGGGCTGGCACGTGACGCTCGTGGTCTGGGGCGCGATGCTCTACGAGGCGCTCGACGCGGCGAACCAGGCGGCCGCGCAGGGCATCGAGTGCGAGGTGATCGACCTGCGCACGCTCTGGCCGCTCGACATCGACACGGTGGTCGAGTCGGTGAAGCGGACGGGCCGGTTCATCGTGGTGCACGAGGCGCCGAAGACCTGCGGGTTCGGGGCCGAGATCGTCGCGCTGGTCAACGAGAAGGCGTTCCTCCACCTGGAGGCGCCGCCGCTCCGGGTCACGGGCTTCGACACCCCCTTCCCTTACACCCTCGAGAACGAGTACCTCCCGCTCTCGCATCGTATCCTTCCGGCGATCCTGGAGACGGCGAGGTACTGACGCATGGGCAAGTACGAGTTCAGGCTTCCGGACATCGGCGAGGGCGTCACGGAGGGGGAGATCGTCAGCTGGCTGGTGTCGCCGGGCGACGTGGTCGTCGAGGACCAGCCGATGGTCGAGGTGATGACCGACAAGGCGACGGTGACGATCACGTCGCCGCGCTCGGGTCGGATCGTGGAGACGCGGGGCAAGGTGGGCGGGGTGGTCCCGGTCCACTCGGTGCTCGTGGTGTTCGATCTCGACGACCGGCCCGCCGCCGCGTCGCCGGCACCGGCGCCGCCCGACGCGGGCGCGGGGGCGCACGGCCGGCCTGCGGCGCCGTCGCCCTCGTCCGGGGCGGGGATGCGTCAGTCCGCCGCGAAGACCGGCCCTGCCGAGCCTGCGGCGACGGCGGTCGGCGACATCCGGGAGGACCTCCCGGGGATGAACCTGATGGTGCCGGCGCGGCCCGCGTGGGCGAACGGCAGCGCGGGCGCCGGCGCGGCGGCCTACTTCAACGAGAAGCCGCTCGCGACGCCGGCGACGCGCAAGCTGGCGCGCGACCTCGGGGTCGACCTGCGGCGCGTGCCGCCGACCGGCCCGGGGGGCCGCGTGACGAAGGACGACGTGCGGGCGCTGGAGGCGCCCGAGGCGGCCGAGGTGGCGCCCGTGACGACCCCGGCGCTGTCCGAGGTGGCGCCGAAGCGGCCGGCGGGCGTCGTCGGCGCGGCCGGCGCGGCGGCGGTGGAGGCCGAGCTGCTGGACGAGCCGCCGGTGCGCGTGGCGGCCCGGCCCGAGGGGGAGCGCGGCCGCGGGCTGCCGGCGGCGCCAGGCGACGAGCGCATCCCGCTGCGCGGCGTGCGCAAGCGGATCTTCGAGGCGATGTCGCGGTCGAAGCACACGGCGGCGCACTTCACCTTCGTCGAGGAGTGCGACGTGTCGGCCCTCAAGGAGCGCCGCGCGCGCCTGCGCCCGCTGGCCGAGAAGGCGGGCGTCAAGCTCACCTTCCTGCCCTTCTTCGTGAAGGCCGTTGTCGCCGCGCTCAAGAAGCACCCGACGCTGAACAGCGCCTTCGACGAGGCCGCGCAGGAGATCGTCGTCCGGAAGAGCTACCATATCGGCATCGCCTCCTCGACCGAGGCCGGGCTCATCGTGCCGGTCGTGCGCGACGCGGATCGCCGGAGCGTCCTTCAGATCGCGCAGGAGATCGCGCGGCTCGGCGAGGACACGAAGGCAGGGCGGGTGAAGCCGGAGGATCTCGGCGGCTCGACGTTCACGATCACGTCGCTCGGCCAGCAAGGCGGGCTGCTCGCGACGCCGATCCTGAACTTCCCCGAGGTGGCGATCCTCGGGATCCACCAGATGAAGCAGAAGCCGGTGGTGCGCGACGGGCAGATCGTGATCGGCGAGGTGATGCTGCTGTCGCTCTCGTTCGACCACCGGATCATCGACGGTCACGTGGGGGCGGCGTTCGCCTACGAGATCATCGGGTATCTGGAGGATCCGGACCGGCTCTTCCTCGAGATGAGCTGAGCGCATCCCCGCCTCGCCACGCTCGCGAGCCCACCTGGCGGGCTCGCCTGCGCGCTGCGCTGAGCGAGCGCCCCCTGTCTCACCTGGCTCGCGAGCCCACCTGGTCGGCATCTTCTTCGACGAGCCCTGTCACGATGTCATCGACAGGGCGGCGCCGGTGTGGGGCGCGGCGCGCGCAGGTTCGCGCTGGTTCGCGGAGGAGGACGGATGAGGTCCGACGCCTCGCCCGCTCAAAGCGATGGCGATGCGCGCCGACCATGGCAGCATGCGTCTCGCATTACCCGTCGTACAGCTCCTGTGAACACCATTCCCGTCTTCTCCGATCCCGGGGTGTCGTCCCGTTACGCCATCATCGAGGTCCTCTGCGAGGGTTCGGACACCCTTCTTTACCGGGGTGTACGCCAGGGCGACCGCCGTCCCGTGGTGCTCAAGGTCCTCCGTCGCGATCACGCGAGCCCTCGCGCCTTCGAGCGACTGCGTCACGAGCACGAGGTCGCCCGGGCGATCGACTCCACCGCCATCGTCAAGCCCTATGCGCTCGAGATGCTCGGCGATCTGCCGGCGCTGGTCCTGGAGGATTTCGGCGGCGTGTCGCTCGATCGGCTCCTGGACGGGCCGACGCCGCTCGAGCGCTTCTTCCCCCTCGCCGTCCGCCTGGCGGAAGCGCTCGCCGGGCTGCATCGGCACGGCGTCGTTCACAAGGACATCAAGCCTCAGAACGTGCTCCTCCACCCCGCCACCGGCGAGGTGAAGATCACCGACCTGGGGATTGCGTCCCAGATACCCCGCGAGCTCCAGCACCTCGCGCACGTCGGGCTCATCGAGGGGACCCTGGCGTACATGGCCCCGGAGCAGACGGGCCGGATGAACCGCTGGATCGACGAGCGGACCGATCTCTACTCCCTGGGCGTCGTCTTCTACGAGATGCTGACGGGCACCCTGCCGTTCCGGGCCAGCGATCCCGTCGCGTGGGTTTATTGCCACATCGCCCAGAAGCCGGTCCCGCCGCACGCGCTCGTCCCCTCGATTCCCCCGCTCCTGTCGGAAGTCGTGCTCAAGCTGCTCTCCAAGGCCGCCGAGGAGCGTTACCAGAGCGCGGCCGGCCTGCGGCACGATCTGGACGAGTGCTTCGCCCGGTGGCGGGAGAGCGGCGCCATTCCGCCCTTCGCGCTCGGTCAGCGCGACCTCTCCGATCGGTTCCAGGTGCCGCAGCGGCTGTACGGGCGCGAGCGCGAGGTGGAGGCGCTGCTCGCCGTGTTCGAGCGGGTGGTGGCGCAGGGCCGGCCAGAGCTGGTGCTGGTGTCGGGCTATGCGGGCATCGGGAAGTCGTCGCTCGTCGCCGAGCTGCACCGGCCGATCGTGCGGGAGCGGGGGTTCTTCCTCTCCGGCAAGTTCGATCAAACCGCGAGGGACGTCCCCTACCGCGCTTTCCTTCAGGCGTTCCGGGCGCTTCTGCAGGAGATCCTCGGCGCGAGCGAGGAGCAGGTCGAGCGCTGGAGACAGCGTTTCCGGGAGGCCCTCGGCGAAAGCGGCAGGCTGCTCGCCGATGTGCTCCCCGAGCTCGGGCTGCTCCTCGGCCCGCAGCCGCCCGTGCCCGAGCTGCCGCCCACCGAGGCCCAGAGCCGGCTGCACGCGACGCTCCAGCGCTTCGTCTCCGCGTGCGCCCAGAAGGAGCACCCCGTGGCGCTCTTCCTCGACGATCTGCAGTGGGCCGACGCGGGAAGCCTCCAGCTGCTCGAGCAGCTCGCCACCTACGCCGGGTCCGAGCACCTCCTCTTGATCGGCGCGTACCGCGACAACGAGGTCGGCCCCGCGCACCCGCTGCGGCTCACGCTGGCCGAGGCGCGCAAGCGCGGCGCCGCCGTCTCCGAGCTCGTCCTCGCGCCGCTCTCCGCCGCCCACGTCGGGGCGCTCGTGGCCGAGACGGTCCACGCGCCGCACGCGCCCGCAGAGCAGGTCGAGCCGCTCTCGCGGCTGGTCTACGAGAAGACCGGCGGCAACCCGTTCTTCGTGCTCCAGTTCCTGATCGCGCTGCACCAGGAGGGGCTCATCGCCTTCGATGCGGAGGAGGGCAGGTGGCGGTGGGACATCGCCGCGATCCGCGACAAGGGGTTCACCGACAACGTCGTCGACCTGATGGCGGGCAAGCTGATGCGGCTCTCGGCCCCGACGCGCGAGGCGCTCACGCTCGCCGCGTGCCTCGGCAGCAGCCTGGACCTCGACACGCTCGCGGTGGTCGCGGGCCGTCCGGCGGCGGAGCTCCGCGACGCGCTCGAGGAGGCCGTGCGGGAGGGGCTGCTGCTCCGCCGGGGTTCTGCCTATCGATTCCTCCATGACCGGGTACAGCAGGCCGCTTACTCGCTCATCCCGGCGGGACAGCTCGCCGAGATGCACCTCGGGATCGGGCGGCTGCTCCTCAGGGCGCAACGCGCGGAAGCGCGCGACGAGGCGCTCTTCGACATTGTCGGCCATCTCAACCGCGGCGCCGCGTTCCTGCGTTCCCAGGCGGAGCGGGATGAGGTCGCCGCGCTGAACCTCCGCGCCGGCAGGAAGGCCAAGGCCGCCGCGGCCTTCGAGTCCGCCGCCGCGCTCTTCGCCGCGGGCCTCTCGCTGCTCGCGCCGGCCTCTTGGGAGACGCAACACGAGCTGACCTACGACCTGACGCTCGAGCGCGCGCACGTCGCGTACATCACCGGCGGCTTCGACGAGGCCGAGCGGCTCCTGGAAGAGCTCATGGAGCGCGCGAAAACCCGGCGCGAGACGGCCGCCGCCGTCGAGCTCGTCCTTGCCTTCTACCTGACCCGCGGGCACTACGCACGCGCGGTGGAGATCGGGCTCTCCTGGCTCCGCGCCTGCGGCATCGATCTTCCGCTCCACCCCGCCGGCGCACAGATCGAAGAGGAGACGAAGAGCGTCTGGCAGGTCCTGGGCGACCGCGCCATCGAGGACCTGATCCATCTGCCCCCCATGACGGACCCAGAGATCGAGATCACGATGGGCGTGCTGCAGCGTATGGTCCTCCCAGCGGTCTTCGTGGACCCGGACCTGCACTATTTGGTCGTCCTGCGCATGGTCCAGCTCAGCCTGCGCCACGGCAACGCCGAGCCCTCCGCTCTCGCGTACGCCGCCTTCGCGAGGCTGATCGGCCCGAGGTTCGGGCGATACGAGGAGGGGTATCTGTTCGGCAAGCTCGGCTGCGACCTGGCGGACAGGAGCGGCCTCCTCACCACGAAATCGGCGGTGTTCAGCTACCTCGGACAGACCGTCGTCTTCTGGACACGCCACTACAGAGAGGCGTATCCGTACGCGCGCGCCGGCTTCAGCGCCGCGGTCGAGTCCGGCGATCTGAACAACGCGTGCTTCGGCTGCCTCTGGGTCACGGTGTTCCGGCTCCTCTGCGGCGAGCCGCTGGAGGACGTGCTCCGCGAGGTCGAAGAGCGCCTCGGCTTCGTGCGCAGGGCCGGTTACGCGTTCGCGCACATCGCCCTCCTCAGCGGCCACGCCATGATCCAGACGCTGCGCGGGAGGCCGGTCCGCTTCTCGATGCCGGACGGGTCCGAGCTGGATCCGCCGGCCTTCGAGGCGCAGCTGGAGGAGGAGGATCTGCGGGGGGTTCGCGCTCTCCATTACAGCTTGAAGGCGCAGGCGCTCTTCGTCCTCGGCTCTCCCCGAGAGGCGCTCGCGGCGGCGACCCGCGCGATCGCCGAGCACCCCCCAAGGGTCGGGCCACACGCGCTCATTGTCGAGAGCTTCTATGTTCGCGCGCTCTCGCTCGCGGCCCTCTCCTACGAGGCGCACGAGGCGCAGCCGTCCCCGCAGCGGGCGCTCCCCGAGGAGCTCCTCGAGTGCGAGCGGCAGCTGGGCGAGTGGGCCAGGAGCGGCCCCGACAACTTCCTTCACAAGCACGCCCTGGTCCGCGCCGAGATCGCCCGGCTCCGTGGGCAGGACCTGGAGGCCATCGGGCTCTACGAGCAGGCCATCTCGTCGGCGCGGGAGGGCGGCTTCGTCCAGCACGAGGCCATCGCCTCCGAGCTCGCCGCGGAGCTCTACCGCGCGCGCGGCCTCTCCACGTCCGAAGACGCCCACCTGCGAAAGGCCCGCGCCGCCTACTTCACGTGGGGCGCCCACGCCAAGGTGGAGCAGCTCGATCAGCGCTACCCCCACCTCGTCGAGCGCAAGCCGATCGCCCCCACCGTCACCTTCGCCGTGCGGGCCGAGCAGTTCGACGTCCTGTCGGTGGTCAAGGCCTCGCAAGGCATCTCCGGTGAGCTCAAGCTCCCGCCGCTACTCGAGACGCTGCTTCGCGTCGTGGTCGAGCACGCGGGCGCCGAGGAGGGCTGTGTCCTCCTCGTCCGGGATGAGCGGCTGTGGACCGCGGCGATCGAGACGCCAGGGGGCGCGGTGCGGCTGCTCGGCGCGGACGAGGCGCCTTCGGCCGCGCTGCCGCGGTCCGTCCTCAACTATGTTCGCCGGAGCCACGAGCGCGTGCTGCTCGACGACGCCGCCGCCCGGCACCCCTTCATGGAGGATGAGTATTTCCGGCGCAAGCGCCCGAGATCGGTGCTGTGTCTCCCGATCGTGCGCCAGGCCCGGCTCATCGGCCTGCTTTACCTGGAGAACAACCTCGTCACCGGCGCCTTCACCGCCGGGCGGCTCAGCGTCATCGAGCTGCTCGCCTCGCAGTCGGCGATCTCGCTGGAGAACGCGATGCTCTATGCCGAGCTGGAGCAGGAGAACGCCGAGCGGCGGCGGGCGGAACAGGCGCTCAAGGCCAACCAGGAGATGCTCCAGGCGATCGTCGACAACTCGGCGGCGGGCGTCTACGTGAAGGATTGCGAGGGTCGCTACCTGCTCGCCAACCGGCCGGTAGCGGCCCTCCTGGGCGTGCCGAGCGAGCAGATCCTCGGGAAGACCGACGCCGAGCTCTTTCCTCCGCCCGTCGCCGCGGCGCTCCGCGAGCACGACCGGCAGGTGCTCGAGGCGGGCGCGCCGATGGAGTGGGAGGAGACGGTGCCGCTCGCCAGCGGGCTGCGCACCGCGCTCTCCGTCAAGTTCCCTCTGGGCCAGGGCGCTGAGCCTCGCGCGGTCTGCGGCATCTCCACCGACATCACCGAGCGCAAGCGGGCCGAGCAGGCCGAGCGCTTCCTGGCCGAGGCGAGCCGCAGGCTGATGACGCTGGGCTACGGCGCGACCTTCGAGAGCGTGGCGCAGCTCCCGGTGCCCGAGCTCTCGGATCAGTGCGTCGTCGAGGTGCTCTTGGAGGACAGGACGCCGGGCCCGACGGCCGTCGCAGGGGTGCCCCGCGAGCAGCTGGGAGCGCTGAAGGACGCGCTGCGCGCGCTGGCAGAGGCGTCGCCGGCCAGCTCCGAGGGGAAAGATGGCCGCGCCACGCCGCTGTTGCAGCAGGTGCATTCGCTCGACCCCCGGGTCAGGCCCCCCTGGGATCGGCTCGGCGTCCGTTCCTTCCTGCGGGTTCCGCTGCTCGCGCGCGACCGGTACTTCGGCGTCATGACCCTGCTGGCGACCGCGCCCGAGCGCCGTTATGGTCCCGCCGACCTGCAGCTGGCCGAGGAGCTGGGGCGCCGCGCGGCGCTCGTGCTCGACAACGCCCGTCTGTATGCCGAGGCCCAGGAGGCGATCCAGCGGCGGGACGAGTTCCTCGTCGTCGCGTCTCACGAGCTCAAGACCCCGCTGACCTCGCTGCAGATGCAGGTGCAGGCGGTCGAGCGCGCCCTGCGCCGCCGCTCGCTCGCGGACGTCCCCCCGGAGCGGTTCGAGCGGATGTTCCAGACGCTCGGCCGCCAGACGTTGCGGCTCGGGCGCTTGATCGACGAGCTGCTCGACGTCACGCGGCTGAACGCCGGGCGGCTGACGCTCGCGCGGGCGCCGGTCGATCTGACGGCGCTGGCGCGCGAGGTCGTCGACCGGATGCGCCCGCAGCTCGCGGACGCCCGCTGCCCGATCCAGCTCGATCTGGACGAGCCCGTGGTCGGCCACTGGGATCCGTCTCGCGTGGAGCAGGTCGTCATCAACCTCCTGTCGAACGCGATGAAGTACGGTGCAGAGAGGCCTATCCTCGTCGGCGTGCGGCGGAAGGCCGATCGCGCGCTGGTGGTCGTCCGGGATCAGGGGATCGGGATCGCCGAGGCCGATCAGGGCAGGATCTTCGAGCGCTTCGAGCGCGCGGTGTCGGTGCGGAACTTCGGCGGCCTCGGCCTCGGGCTGTACATCGTGCGCTCGATCGTGATGTCGCACGGCGGATCCATCCGGGTGGAGAGCCATCCGGGCGCGGGCGCGACGTTCGTGGTGGAGCTCCCGCTGAACCCGCCGGAGGCGGACGAGCCCGGCTAGTCGGGTAGGCAGGGTCCCGATCGGCTGTTCCTCGAGATGAGCTGAGCGCCAGGGCGCCGATCCGGGCGCTCGCGCCGCGGCGCCCAGGCGACGGACCCACCGCTCAGTGGCGCGTCCTGAGCAGATCGCGTTCGGTGGGCGCGCTCCTCGCGCTCGTTCCGCGTTCGCCGCGGTCGCCGCGGGGAGCACGCGCGCTCCGCGGCGCCGGGCGGGGCT
Organism: Sorangium cellulosum So0157-2; assembly: GCF_000418325.1. Taxonomy (GTDB): domain Bacteria; phylum Myxococcota_A; class Polyangia; order Polyangiales; family Polyangiaceae; genus Sorangium; species Sorangium cellulosum_D. Next base: position 2,768,062 of record NC_021658.1, on the reverse strand, counting down.
CGACCGGGCGCGCGGCCTGCTGCGCGGCGAGGGGGCGCGGCGCGGCCGCCGGGGCGGCGGCCTCCTCGGTCGCCGCGGCGGCGCCCCCCGCCGTCGCGGCGTCCCCCGATCGCGCGGCCGTGCGCGGGCTCGCCTGGGCGGCGATGCGCGCCTGCGCGGCGCGGACCATGGCCCCGGCGCGCGCGTCGACGCTCGCCGCCCGCAGCGCGCCGGGGACCTGGACCTGCGCCCACAGCGCGCCGGTCGACAGCACGACGCCGAGCGCCACGACGAGGCCGGCCGCGAGGCCCAGCTTGCCCCGGCGCGCGGGCTCGGCGCGCGCCGGCGCCGCCGACGGGCCGACCGCGGCCTCGTAGGCGGCGACCATGGCCTCGATCGAGGGGAACCGCTCCGTCGGATCCAGGGCGAAGGCGCGCCCGAACCAGCCGGAGAGCGCCGGCGGCGCCGCCGGGCACAGCGACGACCGCGGCGGCTGCGCGCTGGCCAGGATCGAGGCGAGCACGTCGCTCATGGTCTGGCCCGGGAAGGGCAGCTGGCCCGTGAGCGCCTCGTACGAGACGACCGCGAGCGCCCACATGTCCGAGTGCGCGCTCGTGTCCCCGTCGCATGCGTGCTCCGGGCTCAGGTACGCCGGCGTGCCCAGCACCACGCCGTCGGCGGTCCGACGGGGGAAATCGGCAGGCAGGTCCTTCCGGATCCACTTCGCGATGCCGAAGTCCGCGACCTTGGCGCGCACCTCGCCGCTCCGCTCCTCCTCGAGCAGCACGTTCGTCGGCTTGACGTCGCGGTGCACGATGCCGAGGCCGTGCGCGACCGAGAGGGCCTCTCCGATCTGGCCGAGGAGCGGGGCGAGCTCCGCCGGGGACATCGGCCCCCGCTCCTGCATGAGCTGCCTCAGGGACCGGCCTCGAACGTAGCCCATGACGAGGTACGGACCCACGTCGGGATCGCTCCCGACGTCGCGCACGGCGACGACGTGGTCCGTCTTCTGCGCCAGCTGCGCCGCGACCTGGGCCTCGAACCGGAAGCGCTCCAGCGCGGTGCCGGCCTGGCTCTCGCGCTGGACGGTGAGGAGCTTGAGCGCGACGTCGATCCGCAGGGCCCTGTCGTGCGCGAGCCACACCTCGCCCATGGCGCCGCGGCCGATCAGCCGCAGGAGCTTGTACCGCCCGGCGACGACCTGGTTGCGCCGGGGGTCCTGCGCGACGTCGCCCCGCCCGGCTGCGGAAGAGGCGGGGCCGGCGTCGCCGGAGCGGCCGGCGCGCGCCAGAGCGGCGCGCGCGCTGATCGGGGGATTGGCGTCAGATTGTCCAGCGGAAGCCGATGCTTGCCACACGAGCGGTACCCTCCGTGCCGTCGCCGTGTCCAAGCTCGTTGACGCGCTGATGCGACAACGCTCCTGGCCACCGAGACCGGGGCATGTCGTCTACGATACCACCGGGAGGGCGAAACAGGAATCAGGAACGGTCGAAGCGGCTCGCTCGGGAGTCTCCGGATTCACCATCATGTGCGCAAGGGTGGTGGGTCGGCGCCATAGGGCGACCTCGCCCGGGTCGGAGCGTGATCCGGACGGCCGTGGCGGACGACTTCGATGGTGTTTCCGTCGGCATCGAGCACGAGCGCCGCGGAGCGGCCAGGGCGGCACGGCCGCTCGCCGGGAGCGGCGGGGCGCGACTGGGTATGCAGAAGGATTTTCCTGCCAGCAATCCCACCGTCGCCGATGAATGTCGGCTATTGAAAGCGAGAGGTCCACATGTTCGAGTACACCCCAGCCTGGCCGCACGGCGCGCTTCAGTCGGCGTTCGCGGATGTTTACTTCGTCGTTGGGACCAACAAAACCCATCACGCGGGCACGGACCTTCAAACCAGCCGCACGATGGTCATACTTCGCGACGGCGGCGCCCTCACGCTCGTCAACACCGTGCGGCTGACAGAGCATGGGCTCGGCGAGCTCGAGGAGCTCGGTCGAGTCCGCAACGTCGTTCGACTGGGCGCCTTCCACGGTCGAGATGACCCTTTCTACCGCGATCGGTACGGCGCGACGACCTGGGCGCTTCCAGGTGTTCGATGCGCCGATGGACGTCCGGCGGATAGAGAGCTCGACCCCACCGCACCCTTCCCGGCGCATGGGGGCAAGGTCTTCGTCTTCTCCACCGCGTCGTTCCCCGAGGCTGCGGTGGTGCTCCCTCAGGAGGGCGGGATTCTCATCACCTGTGACGCCGTGCAGAACTGGACCCGCGTCGATCCCTTCTTCTCGAAAGAAACAGGAGATTCATTCCTGGAGCAGGGCCTGATCGGCGCCGCGAACATACCGTCGACCTGGCTGAGCGCGTGCAGCCCCGATGTCGCCGATTACCGACGGCTTGTTTCCCTGACATTTCGGCACTTGATCAGCGCCCACGGAGAACCCTTGCGCGATGACGCTCGAGCGCTGCTCCGGCGCCGCATCGCAGCGGCATTCCCGGAATGAGCGCGGAGCTGCCCAACATCGTGGCATTGCAGCGGACGGCGCTTCGCGCTTCCGCCGAATGCCAGAATGGAGGACGATAGCGCCGTGGAGTGGGGCCTGGTCGCCGCCCCCTCCGCCATGGCGCCGCCCCCCCTGAGCTGCCCCTCTCCTCGGGTTTTCCCGTGGTTTCGTGCCGGCATGGGGCATGCTCGAGGCCGAGCGTCATGCCGACCAGGAGCACGCGATGGCCTATTTCAGCTCATCTGGAACGGGTTGCGTGAGCCGATGCGGTAGGCTCTGGAGGCGTTGGTCATGGAACGGCAGATCGAAGGCGAGGCGACTTTTCCCCCGTTCGTGCAGAGGCTCATCGATCGCGGCAAGATCGAGGGCATCCGCGAGGGCGAGCTCAAGGGCAAGAGGGATACGCTGTTGCGGCTGCTCGCGCGTGCAGGGATCGTGCTCACCGAGAACGAGAGCGCTCGCGTCCAGGCATGCGCGGACGTCGCGACCCTCGACCGCTGGATCGATAACGTCCTCGGGGCGAAGACCGCCGCCGAAGTGCTCTCCTGACGGTTGATGGATGCGGCCCGACAGGGCGATGGATCAGACGGGCTTCGCCCGCTGATCATCGCCAGAGTGTTGGGTGGAAGGCAACCCGCGGGAATTCGGTGAAGTTCACCGGTGAAATCCGCAGCCGGTGCCGGTGAAGACCACGCCGGACGCCGGTGAAGTGCGCGGCCGATACCGGGGAAAGTGACCGGTGAAGATGCCGCTCAGTGCTTCTTGGCGCGGCGCTGCTTGCTGCGGGTGGCGCTCAGCTCCTTGGCTTCCTTCGGCCGGTAGCTCTCGGCCTCGATCTCGAGCACCTCGGCGCGGTGCACGAGCCGGTCGACGAGCGTGACGACGCACGCGGCGTGCGGGAAGACCTGGCCCCAGTCGGCGAAGGCCTTGTTCGTGCTGAGCAAGAGCGGCTTCTGCGCGTCGTAGCGACGGGTGACGACCTCGAAGAGCAGGTCGGCGTAGCGGCTATCGTAGGAGAGGTAGCCGACTCCATCGATGCAGAGAAGAGGGGGGACCGTGTAGCGGCGGAGCCTTCGCGCGAGCGCGACCGAGGACTCTTGCGCGGCGAGGTCGGCGAGCATGTCGCTCGCGGTCGAGAAGCGGACCGTGTGGCCGCGGACGACGGCCTGGTGGGTGAGGTTCTTGAGGATCATGGTCTTGCCGACACCGTTGGGGCCGACGAGCACGGCGTTGTGGCCGGTGGCGAGGAAGCCCAGGCCGAAGAGCTCGTCGACGGCCCGTCGTCGCCGCCGTAGGGGCCGGACGAGATCTCCGGCGCGAGCTGGGACGTCGACGCGGCCGCGGCTTGCGTCACCCCGTGATGCGTCACTTTCTGCGCGGAGAACTTGTCCCGCTGCCGGTCGCGGTAGCGGGCCTGTCGAGCGGCCTGGAGGCGGCGAGCACGGGGCCGGGTCCGGTACGCGGCGCCGGCGCGGCGGAGCGACTCACGACGCCGGAGCGGGCGGCAGTCGAGGCACAGGCGCTGGCCGCGATCGCAGCGCTGGCAGAGGCGAAGCTGAACGCGGCAGCGGGTGCAGACGGCGAGGCGGTAGGCGGACGAAGGCAATGGGCTCCATGCCGCCGTTTTCTGGACCTGGAGCCCGGCTTGTGATGAAGGTGGGGGACTCCGGTAGGCGGAGCTCCAGAAGGCCCGAGGGTGGCAGCCCTCGGGCCTTCGACTTTTCGGCGGGCGTGACGTCTACGCCGCGGAGGCGAGCGCGGCCCAGATCCGCGTGGGGGCCGGCGGTGAACGGTGACCGCCGGCGATCACGGGGCGGCGGTCTTCACGGATCGGACGCGGGACGCGACGATCACCGACACGCAGAACCAGGGACGAACTCAGGCGACGCGGTACCAGTCCGCAGCCGAGCTTTGACCAGACGGCACCGCGCCTCCTGGCGCGCGAGCGCCTCGATACCTTCCGCGTGAGCGCACCGTTGAACGATCTCAGAGCGGGCGGGCACTCACCGAAGGAGCACCGACGCCAGGTCGCCGGCCCGTCCGTAGACCTGGGTCGCCGGTGCTCTCACGCGCAAAGTCTCCCGCTGTTCTCGGGAGCTCGCGGCGCGCGTTCTTCTTCCACCCAATTCGACGGCGTTTTTCGGAATCTCGGTCTTCGACCGCCCTTTCAAAAAGCGGCAGATCAGCGCTCGATACCCTCGAACGCCGATTCAGGTCGCACTTTTTCCCGAGGAGCTCGCATGAATCGTAGTCGTTGTTTGTTCTCGGCGCTGTCCTTCCTATCCGCTCTCGTGGTCGTCGCGTGCAGCGACGCCGAGAAGGGCAGCAGCGGCACATCCGGCTCCGGTCCGGAGAACGGCAACGCGGAAGCGCTGCCGTGCGACGTCGACAAGATCCTCTCCACGAAGTGCCAGACCTGTCACGGGGCGTCCCCGAAGTTCGGCGCGCCGTTCCCGCTGGTCGACCGGAGCGATCTGGTCGCGCCCGCGGTGAGCGATCCCAACAAGAAGGTCTACGAGCTCGTCGCCGCACGCGCCCGCGACACCGCGCGCCCCATGCCTCCGCCCCCAACCGAGCGCCTGACCGCCGCGGAGCTCGCGATCTTCGATCGATGGATCGCCGCCGGCATGCCGGCCGGTAAAGACACGTGCGTCGACCCGGGCGGCGGCGGAACCATCGACCCTCCGACCCTGAGCTGCACACCGGATGTCCTGCTAGCGCCGTCCGCGCCTTACGTCATGCCGAAGGGCGTCCAGGACCAGTATATGTGTTATGGGGTCGATGTAGAGATCGGCCAGAAACGACACCTCGTCGGGATCGCACCCCAGATCGACAACAGCACCATTGTACACCATATCCTGCTCTTCAAGGCGGATGAGGCGTCTCCCTCGACGCCCACGCCCTGTGAGGGGGGCGACATCCAGGGGGCTCTTTTGTCCGTCTGGGCGCCCGGCGGCAAGGCCACGGAGCTGCCGCTAGAGGCGGGCTTCCCGCTGGAAGGCACGGCACACTTCGTAGTCCAGGTGCACTACAGCAACATCAAGGGCCTCGACGGGCAGCAAGACAGCACCGGCTTCAACGTCTGCACGACGACGGAGCTCCGCCCCAACGACGCCGGCATCTTCTCGTTCGGCACAGAAGACATCAACATCCCGCCTCACGGCTCGCTCGACGTGAGCTGCGATTACCAGTTCCCGCGGGATATGGGGGCGATTTCGGTAATCAGTGTTATGCCGCACATGCACAATCTCGGCAAGCACCTGTCGAGCAACACGGTGCCCACGGACGGCAGCGAGCCGAGCAACCTGGGGCTCGCCGATCCGTGGAACTTCGACAACCAGATCTGGTACGACAACGATACCATCCTTCGAGGCGGCGACACCGTGAGGACGCGTTGCGCGTGGGACAACCCGGGCAACAGGGCCGTGGAATTCGGGGAGCGGACGGTGGATGAGATGTGTTATAATTTCGTGATGTACTATCCATCTCAAGAGATAGAGTTGACGACTCCGACGGACGACGCGTCCTGTGTGACGACAAAATAGACCAGCTCGTGCAAGACGCGCGGCCTGTGCCCAAGCGGAGGCGCGCGCCGTTCGGTGAGGGCGCTCGTAAGGCTGGCGAACAGGAGCACCGCGCGCGCCGCCGGGCGCCTTCGAGGGTCTCTTCGATCCGCGCGCCACCCCGAACGGCCGCGTCGATCGCTTCGCTTTCAGCGAGCGGATAGGACAAGCAAACGCGTTCCGCGGCGGGAAAGACTATGCACGAGCGCCAGGGCAAAAGGAGCGTCACGCGCGTCCGTACCGTCGTTGTCCGTGCACCACCACGGCGCGCGCCTCGCGCTCGGCGTCTTGCGTCTTGATGGCCTCGCGCTTGTCGTAGATCTTCTTCCCCCTCGCCAGCGCGATCTCGACCTTGGCGAAGCCGCTCTTGAAGTAGAGCCGGGTAGCGACGGCGGTCATCCCCTCACGGGCGATTGAATGGTCGATGCGCTCGATCTCGCGCCGGTGGAGCAGGAGCTTGCGCGCGCCCTTCGGCAAGTGGCCGAAGGCGGCGCCGGCCATCGCGGCGATGCTCACGCCGTGCAAGAACGCCTCGCCCCGCAGGACCGTGCAGAACGAGTCGGTCAAGTCGGCCTTGCCGTCGCGGAGCATCTTGACCTCGCTCCCCTTGAGGACGATGCCCGCCTCGAACCGGTCACCGAGATCGTAGTCGAAGCCTGCGCGCTTGTTGCGCGCGATGAGAACCTCGCCCGGCCTGACCTTTTCCTTCGGCACGCAGGGACCTTAGCACGACGCTGCCGTCCCCCCCGACCGTGGAGGAGCCGCGCGAGCCACCCTGCCCTGCATCGAGCAGCGATGCGCGCACCGTCGCTTCGCGCACCCCCGGAGGCGCCTCAGCTCGAGCACGCCGCGATGCGCTCGACGACCTCGGCCGTCTTGTCGCGAAAGACCTGGTCTTTGAACAGCCAGACGTGCTCCAGGTACGAGTGCAGCCAGTAGAACCCGCCTCGACGCAAGCGGCGACCACCTGATCGCCGTAACTTCGCGTAGGGCCCGGCCGTGCTGCACACGACCCGCGCCCGGCGAGCGATGTCGTCCATGGCGCCGCGATCGAGGCTGTCGCCGACGAGGATGGGGAGAGCCTCCGCGGCGGGATCGAGGGCGGCGAGCCCGCTCCGGACGTGCTCGATCCGGTGCCGTCTCCTCCCCGCCAAGGCCCAGCGCACGCCTGGGCGCCGCGCCACGAGGTACTCCGCGACCAGCCGACCGGTGAAGCCGGTGGCACCGAAGAGGACGATGTCGAGTTCCTTGGTCATGCGCGCCGATCTGGAGCAGAGCGCTGGTTGCCGGTGTGCCGCCGCGCGAAGCGCGGTCGGTACCAGCGGTTCGTCGGGCGGCATCGTGGGCTTGGGCCTTATGGGTGGTGAACGCTCGCGATGACCTCCGCGCGAGGTGGGGAGCGACGTCGGAGCTTACTTGGTCATCGCTGCCGGGTCCGCAGGCCCTGTCCCGCCTGTGTCCTGCACCGACTGGATCACAATCCCGGCATTGAGAACGTACTTATACACCAGCTTCTTGTTGCAACCCGTCACGCCATACAACGACGAGCTGATGATCTTCACGTCGATCTGGTTGGCAGGGCAGGACAGCTCGAACGCCACCCGCTCCCTCAGCGAAGCCCAGCTGCCGCCTTCGAGCGTCATCACATCGCTCTTCCCGCAGCCGGAGACGATCTCCGAGTACGTCGAGTTCGGCTGAATCGTGAGCTGGTCCTCGCTGCAGCCCAGCGACATCGCAGCCTTCGGCTTGGAAGACGGCCACCCACACGCCGACGCTGCCGCGACGATCGCCGATGCCGTAAGCGGCAACAGCGGCAGCCGCGAGGCCAAGACACGAAACGCACGCCCACGAAACGCTCGCCACATACGAGCGCATATAGCAGCTCTCTGGATCGCGTGTCAACGATTCGACGGCAGCGCGAGAGCGTCAATCCGCGCAAGCATGCAAGTGACGGTGGGCGCGAGAGCTCGCTCCTCGGCCTCCGGTTCCGGGTGAGCTCGGCGCTCGCGGGGCTCGGTCCGAGCGCGAGCCTCGTCCTCCTCGCCGCGGTCGTCGCCCCAGGGCCAGCCGCTGCGTCGACGGCCTCGAGCTCCGTTCGAAGGCGGGCAGGAGCTGGTCCACGTGGCGCTCGACCCGGTGTCCTCGCGACGGCCACCACCCAACGCGTCGCCTTGGCCCCCAAGGGGAGCGAGGCGAGCGCGCCGGCGGCCACCAGCCGCGCCGAAAAATTCCTCCCGAGCACGATCGAGCAGGCGCGCGCGCTCATCGCGAAACCGACCCGCCCCCCCTCACGTAGCACCATCGAACGACGCGCCACGAACCATCGCAGGCCGAGGCGGGCGCCACGCGGGCGCCCGCGGCCGCTCCGGTCTCGTCGGCGTGCTGCTGGAGGATCGCCCACTGCCACGCGGCTCGCCGCGGCGGGGGCGATCCAGGTCGCGTCATCTCAATCACCGCTCCTGGAGGATGTTCATGAAGATTCGGAATCGCGCGCTGTCGGCCCTGCCCCTCGTCCTCACCCTCGCCGCTGCTTGCGGCGACGGCGGCGATACCACCGGCGCCGGTGGCATGGGCGGGGGAGACGCCAGCGGGTCCGCCGGCGGGGATGCGGTCACGAGCTTCGAGGTCACCCTCGAGAACGTGACGCCCGCGCGGGAGTACCGGGTGGCCGGCGTGTTCGACACGCCCGTGGGCGAGAGCATGCCCGGGCCGCTCTTCCCCGAGAAGAGCTTCGAGCTCCGCGTCGGCGCCCTGCCCGGCGACAGGCTGTCGTTCACGACCATGTTCGGTCAATCCAACGATCTGTTCTATGCGCCCGACGGCGCCGGGATCGCGCTCTACGACGAGAAAGGCGCCCCGGTGAGCGGCGACGTGACCGACCAGGTCCTGCTGTGGGACGCGGGCACCGAGGCCAACGAGGAGCCGGGCGCCGGGCCGAACCAGGCGCCCCGGCAGAGCGGCCCCAACACGGGCGCTCCGGACCCGGACAACACGGTGCGGCTGGTCGACGATGGCTATACCTACCCGGCGGTCGAGGAGGTCATCCAGGTGACGGTGACGCCGGAGCCGGGCAATGAGTTCACGATCCGGATCACCAACATGTCAAAGGCGGGGACGCTGATGCCCGAGGGCGGCGAGCCGGCCGCCGTGCCGCTGTCGCCGGGGCTCTTCGTGGTGCACACGATGGACGACCCGCTGTTCACGGTCGGGCAGGCGTACCCCGACAACGGCCTGGAGGCGCAAGCCGAGGACGGGAACCCGAGGATGCTGCACGAGGGCGCCATGCCCCGCGCAGGGCTGACCTCGCCGGTGGCGCCGGGCGTCGCGGTGGTGCACGGGTCCGGAGCGCCCCTGTTCGAATCGGGCGAGGCCGACCGAGGCAAGGGCCTCGAAATGCTGGCCGAGGACGGGAACCCGACCGCGCTCGCGGCGTCGCTGGAATCCGAGGTCGGCGGCGAGAGCGGGATCTCGTCGGTGCTGGTCTACAACACGCCCGTGGGCGCCTCGATGCCAGGGCCGCTGCTGCCCGGCGCGAAGCTCAGCTTCACGGTGACCGCGCGGCCCGGCGAGCGGCTGAGCTTCGCGTCGATGCTGGGGCAATCGAACGATCTGTTCTTCGCGCCGAGCGAGCAGGGGATCGCGCTGTTCGACGCGAGCGGCGAGCCGGTGAGCGGCGATGTGTCCGACCAGGTCACGATCTGGGACGCGGGCACCGAGGCCAACCAGTGGCCCGGCGTGGGCCCCGACCAGGCGCCGCGCCAGGCCGGGCCGCAGATGGGCGCCGACGATCCCACGGACCAGGTGCGCCCCGTCGACGACGGGTATCCGTATCCCGCGTCGAACCAGCTGCTGAAGGTGACCCTCACCCCGGCGCGGTAGCGGGAGCACGCGCATCGGCCCCGCCGACGCGACGCTCCACGCGGTAGCGCTCGGCGGCCCGGGCGAAGCCTCTTGTGCCAGAACGGGCCACCGCTTCTCCGGATGTCAGGGAGCGGAAGCGCCCGGAGCGCTGCGGCTCAATCCCTCCGCGCGCATCGCCCCGGAAACCCACGCGCCCGCGATCGCGGGCGGGCGCGGCACGGCCGATGCTGGGCGGGGCGGCATGATGCGAACCCTCCGAACCTGCGCTCCGCTCTTCGCCCTGTCTCTGGCCGCGATCCTCGGCTGCGAGACGTCCACCGAGCCCACCCCGACCCCCGAGCCCGGGGACGAGGCGTGCCGCGACGCCGATACGGCCGGGTGCGTGGTCGCCTCGGACAAACAGCGCATCTCGACCCCGGACGTCCCTCCGGAGGACAAGACCGCGCTCGTCTCGGGCAACTCCGCGTTCGCGCTCGACCTCTACCAGGAGCTCCGCCAGGAGCCCGGGAACGTCTTCTACTCGCCCTACAGCATCTCGACGGCGCTCGCGATGACCTGGGCCGGCGCGAAGGGCGAGACCGAGACCGCCATGGCCGACACGCTGCGCTTCGGCCTCGGGCAGGACAAGCTCCACCCGGCGTTCAACTGGATCGACCAGGAGCTCGAGAGCCGCGGTCAGGGCGCCCAGGGCGCCGATGGAGAAGGCTTCCGCCTCAACGTCGTGAACGCGCTCTGGGGGCAGATCGGCTACGGGTTCGAGGCGCCCTTCCTGGATACGCTCGCGCTGAACTACGGCGCCGGAATGCGCGTCGTGGACTTCGTGGGCCACAAGCAGGAAGCGGTCGATCTCATCAACGGCTGGGTCAGCGACCAGACCGAGGGCAAGATCGAAAAGCTGGTGCCCCTCGACGCGATCACCCCCGAGACGGTGCTGGTCCTCACGAACGCCATCTACTTCAACGCGGCGTGGCGCACCCCCTTCGAGCCCACCGCGACGGCGGACGGGCCGTTCGAGAAGGCCGATGGAACCGAGGTGACGGTGCCCCTGATGCACGCCAACCTGGAGATGCCGTACGCCGAGGGCGACGGCTACCAGGCGGTCGCGATGCCCTACGACGGGGACGAGCTGTCGATGGTGCTCGTCCTGCCCGCCAAGGGCACGCTCGACGCGTTCGAGGCGTCGCTCGACGCGGCGAAGGTCGACGGCATCGTCGGCGCGATGAGCGAGCACCTGGTCGAGACCACCATGCCCAAGTTCAAGTTCGAGTACGAGCTGAGCCTCAAGAAGACGCTGGAGGCGATGGGGATGGAGATCGCGTTCACGGCCGGGGCCGCGGACTTCACCGGCATCAACGCCCAGGGACAGCCCTACATCCAGGACGTCCTCCACAAGGCGTTCGTCGGCGTGAACGAGGCCGGCACCGAGGCGGCGGCCGCGACCGCGGTCATCGTCGGCGACGAGTCGGCGCCCGTGCCGGCATCGCTCGCGCTCGTGAATCCCTTCCTGTTCCTCATCCGCGACAACGCGACGGGCAGCATCCTGTTCGTCGGCCGCGTCGCCGATCCCAGCGCGAGCTGACCCGAAGGGCCCCGAGCCCCCGCCGGCGCGGGGGCCCGCGGCCCAGACCCCGGGGCGCGGCGGCGCCGCTTCCGGAGCATCGGGTGCTTCACATCCTCCGCGGGCCGGGTCTGCCTCTGCGACACCCGAAAGGAGACCCGTATGAGACGCGCAGCGCCGATCCTCCTGTCCATCATCACCCTGGGCACCGCCATGGCCCTCGCCGCGTGCGAGGCCGCCGACGTCGAGCCGCCCGCCCCCCTCGCCGAGGCCCCCGCGCCGCTCCAGGCCGTGGCGCCGTTCTCGGTCGTCATCGCCTCCGATCCGCAATACTGGTGGAGCGAGGACGACCTCGTGGGCGAGGACGCCGCGAAGGCCAAGCTCTCGTCGGCGGACATCAAGGCCCTGGGCAACAAGACCAACCGGGATCAGGTCAAGGCGATCAACGCGCTCGTCAAGGGCGCGACGCCTCCTGGCTACAGCGCGCCAAGCGCGGTCGTCGTCAACGGCGATCTGACCTCGTTCGCCCGCCCCGACCAGTGGGCCGCGTACGAGGATCAGTATGAAGACGACCTCCTGGTCGACGTCTTCCCGGGGCTGGGGAACCACGACTACGGGAGCAACGTGCACGACAGCTGCGGCGCCTCGGCGCAGGACATCGCCGAGGCCTGCGGCTATTGCGCGGCGAGCCCCGGCTGCGACCTGTGCGAGCTCGTGGGCGCCTGCGATTGCGACAAGGGGTGCGCCGAGTGCGACCGGATGACCGGCGAGGGATCCAACTACTGCGGGAACGAGTCGCGGCGGTGGATGGAGCGCTGGATCAAGAAGCACCGCGGCCAGCTCGAGGCTTATGATCCGGGCAGCGTGGCCTACTCGTTCGCGAAGAACGGGATCCGCTTCATCCAGCTCCACAATCACCCCACCTACGAGGAGCCCGACTTCCACATCTCGAAGTCGATCGACTTCCTCCGGAACCAGCTCGCCGACGCGGTGGGCGAAGGGCAGCGCGCCGTCATCAACATGCACGATTTCGGCGACGACATGTCGACCACGGACGCGGAGTTCATCGGCGCCATCACCGGCTTCGAATACAACGTCCTCGGCATCTTCTCGGGGCACATCCACAGCCAGGCCGGCCACAGGGGGAACATCGCCGTGAACGGCGTCCAGATCCCGTGGTTTCGCACCGGCTCCGCGACGTACAGCTACTTCCTGCTCGTCCAGTTCGACGGCGACAGCATGGATGTGAGCGCCGTTCACAGCGAGGGCGGCGTCCCCGCGCAGGTCACGGCGTACACGACCTCGGACTGCGACCGTTACGGCGTGGGCAACTGCGCCAACGTCAAGGCGCCGTCGCACCACCCCTACCCCGTCAATCCTTGCCCGGGGGGCACCCAGCCCGACCTCGCGCCGGCCCCGGCGTCGAGCTACCGCTGCGCGGTGGTGCCGGCGCAGCGGATCACCGACGGCCACACCGAGGACAAGGCCGAAAAGGACGATCATTTCGGCCGGGCGCTGGCCACGGCGGACTTCAATGGAGACGGCTACGCCGACCTGGCGGTGGGCGCGCCCTACGAGGACATCAACGGCGCGGACGACGCGGGCGCCGTGAACGTGATCTACGGCTCGATCCTCGGGCTGACGAGCGGCGGAGACCAGCTGTGGCACCAGGACTCGCCGGGCGTGGTGGGCAGCGCCGAGAACGACGATCGCTTCGGCTATGCCCTGGCAGCCGGCGACTTCAACGGCGACGGCTTCGACGACCTCGCGATCGGCGCGCCCGGCGAGGACATCGGCGGCGACGACGACGCCGGCTCGGTCTACGTCCTCTACGGCTCTCCGTCCGGGCTCACGAGCGCCGGCAATCAGGGCTGGGACCAGGACAGCCCGAACGTGGCCGGCGGCGTCGAGGGCGGCGATCATTTCGGCTGGTCCCTGGCCGCCGGCGACTTCACCGGCGACGGCTACGCCGACCTGGCGATCGGCGCGCCCGACGAGGACGTGGACGGCCACGACGACGGCGGCGCGGTGCACGTCTTCCGCGGTACGGCGGCGGGCCTGTCGGCCGCCGGAGATCCGATGTTCCACGAGAACAGCCCGAACGTGGCCGGCAGCGTCGAGAAAGGGGATCGCCTCGGCTGGTCGCTGGCCGCCGGCAACTTCGACGGCGACGGCTTCGACGACCTGGCGATCGGCGCGCCCTACGAGGATCTCGCCGGGCACGGCGGCGCCGGCGCGGTGCACGTCTTCCGCGGTACGGCGGCGGGCCTGTCGGCCGTCGGCGATCCGATGTTCCACCAGGACAGCCCGAACGTCGCCGAGACCGTGCAGGACGGCGATCACTTCGGCTACGCGCTCGCCTCGGGCGATTTCGACGGCGACGGCAAGGCCGACCTCGCGATCGGCGTGCCGCACGAGGATTTCGCCGGGCACGGCGGCGGCGGCGTGGTGCACGTCTTCCGCGGCACCGCGTCGGGCCTCTCCGCCGCAGGGGATCCGCTGCTGAGCCAGGACACCCCGAACGTGGGCAGCAGCGTCGCGGACGGCGATCACTTCGGCTGGGCCCTGGCGTCAGGGGACTTCGACGGCGACGGCAAGGCCGATCTGGCGGTCGGCGCGCCGCACGAGGACATCGACGGCCACGACGACGCCGGGATAACGCACCTCTTCCGCGGCACCGCCACGGGCCTGTCGACCCTCGGCGACCCGGCGTACACGCAGGACAGTCCGGGCGTGGAGGGCAGCCTGGAGGACGATGACCGCTCCGGGTACGCGCTGGCCGCCGGCGACTTCGACGGCGACGGCAAGGCCGACCTGGCCATCGGCGCGCCCGGCGAGGACATCTCGCGCGGCGGCGACGACAACGACGGCCACGTCAACGTCCTGTATGGCTCGAGCGCCGGCGTGGTGGCCGACCGCGATCAGGTCTGGCACCAGGCCTGGTGAAGCGCCCGGCGTGAGGCGGCGAGACCGCCTCCTCACGCCCGCGCTCGCGCCGGCGGCGCCTGCATCGTGAAGCGCGCCCGCGGTATGCTCCTCCCCCAGGAGCCCCTGCTTGTCCGCTGAAGACCACCGATCCGAGCCACCCCCCGGCGTCACGGTCGAGCCCCAGCCATCCTCCGGCGTCACGGCGGACGCCGCGCCGTCCGCCGGCGCCACCGCCGACGCCGGCAGCCTCTCCGGCGGCGGCTCCACCGCTTCCTCGCCGTCCCTCGCGTTCCTCCGCCAGATCGCCCGCGTGCCCGAGGTCGTCCCCGCCGCCCCCATCGACGCCGACGAGAGCGGCGCCTTCCTCGCCGCCGGCGAAGATCCGCCGCGCTTCGCGCTCCGCCGGCGCCTCGGGAGCGGCGGGTTCGGCACCGTGTACGAGGCCTTCGACCGGAAGCGCGGCGCGCTCGTCGCGCTCAAGGTGCTGCGGCGCCCGGACGGGCAGGCCATCGCCCTGTTCAAGCAGGAGTTCCGCGCGCTGGCCGGGATCGTCCACCCGCGCCTCGTCCGGCTCTACGAGCTGCACCGGGACGACGCGCGCTGGTTCTTCACCATGGAGCTCGTCTCGGGCACGGACGTGCTCACGCACGCGCGCGGCGAGGGAGGGCCGGACGAGGCGCGCCTGCGCGCGGCCTTCCGGGAGATCGCCGAGGGGCTCGCCTTCCTGCACGACGCGGGCAAGCTCCACCGCGACATCAAGCCGTCGAACGTGATGGTCGACGCGGCCGGCGCCGTGAAGGTCCTCGACTTCGGGCTCGTCGCCGATCTCAACACCCCCACGGCGCCCGTGCGGGCGGGGACGCCGAGGTACATGGCGCCGGAGCAGGCCGCGGGGCTCGCGGTCGGGCCGGCCGCCGACATGTACGCCGTCGGCGTGATGCTCCACCAGGCGCTCACCGGCCGCTTGCCCGCGCGAGGCGGCGCGGCGCCCGCGCCGGGACCGGCCGCGAGGGACGCGCCCGAGGATCTCGACCGCCTCTGCCGCGAGCTCCTGGCGCACGATCCCGCGGCCCGACCCACGGCCCGCGAGGTCGCGGCGCGGCTCCTCGGCCAGGCCGCCGGCGCGCCGCTCACGCCGCGCCCGGCGCCGGCGGCCCCCTTCGTGGGCCGCGCGGCCGAGCTCGGGCGGCTCCACGAGGCCCTCGACGAGGCGCGCGCGGGGCGCACGGTGGTCGCGCTGCTCTGCGGCTCGTCGGGGATCGGAAAGAGCGCGCTCCTGCAGCGGTTCCTGGAGTCGGCGGGCCGCGAGCCCGGGGCGGTCCCGCTCGCGGGGCGCTGCTTTCAGCAGGAGTCGGTGCCGTACAAGGCGCTCGACGGCGTCGTCGACGCGCTCGGCCGGCTCCTCGCCCGCGCGGCGCCGGAGGACCTCGCCGCGTGGCTGCCCGACGACGTTGTCGAGCTCGGGCGCGCCTTCCCGGTGCTCCGGGAGGTGCCGGCGATCGCGGCGGCCGCGCCGCGGGAGGGCGCGGCGCCGGACGACGCGGAGCGCAGGCGCCGGGCCTTCGCCGCGCTGCGCGAGCTGTGCGCGCGCCTCGGCCGGGCGCGCGCGCTGGTGCTCGCGGTCGACGATCTCCAGTGGGGCGACCTCGACAGCGTCGCGCTGCTCGCCGAGCTGCTGCGCCCCCCCGCGGCGCCGCCGCTGCTCTTCGTCGCCTCGTACCGCGCGGAGGAGGCCGAGACGAGCCCCGTCCTGCGCGCGCTGCTCGCGGCGCTGCGCGAAGGTCTCGCGGCGGACGTGCGCGTGCACGAGATCGACGTCGGCGAGCTGCCCCCCGCCGACGCCGCGGCGCTCGCGGGCGCGCTGCTCGCGGGCGCGGGCGCGGCCGGCGGCGCGGCGGCGCGGATCGCGGCGGAGGCCCACCACAGCCCGCTCTTCATCACCGAGCTCTCGCGCCTCGCGGTGGAGAGCGGCGATCTCGGCGGCGCCGCGCCCGACCTGTCCGCGCTGCTCGCGGGGCGCATCGAGCGGCTCCCCGCGCCGGCGCGGCGGCTGCTCGAGGTGGTCGCGGTGGCTGGGCAGCCGATCGCGCGGCGGACCGCGGCGCGCGCGGCCGAGGCGGAGGGCGAGGCGCTGGACGAGCCCGAGGCGCTCTCGCGGCTCGTCGCCGCGCAGGTCGTGCGCGTGCGGGAGGCGCACGAGCGTGAGGAGCTCCTGCCGTACCACGATCGCGTCGGCGAGGCGGTGCTCGCCGCGCTGCCGCGCGCGCGCCGCCGCGAGCACCACCTGCGCCTCGCGCGGGCGCTGGAGGGCCAGGGCGGCGCCGAGCCGTCCCTGCTCGCGCACCACCTCCGCGGGGCCGGGCTCGACGCGGAGGCCGCGGCTCGCGCCGTCGAGGCGGCCGCGCAGGCGCAGGCGGCCCTCGCCTTCGATCGGGCGGCGCGCTTCGCGCGCGAGGCGCTCGAGCTCGGCGAGCCCGACGCCGCGGTCGCCCGCGGCGCCCGCCGCGCGCTCGCCGCCGCGCTGGCGAGCGGCGGCCGGGCGCGCGAGGCGGCGGAGGCGTACCTCGATCTCGCGTCGCGCGAGCCGCCGCGCGAGGCGCTCGCCCACCGGCTGCGGGCGATGCAGCTGCTCCTCGCGGGCGGGTACGTGGACGAAGGGCTGTCGGTGCTCGACGGCGTCCTGGCCGAGCTCGGGCTCTCCAGGCCGGCGTCGACGCTCGAGGCGCTCGCGCAGGCGGCCGCCCTGCGGGCGCGGCTCTGGGCCCGCGGCCTCGCGTTCCGCGAGCGCGCGGAGCGCGAGATCCCGGGCCGCGACCTGCTCGCCATGGACGCGTGCCACGCGGCCGCGAGCCTGGCCGTGACGGCGCCCGTCCAGAGCGCGCCGTTCGCGGCGAGGCACCTGCTCCTCGCGCTCGACGCCGGCGAGCCGCACCGCCTCGCGCGGGCGCTCACCCTCGAGACGATCCACGCCGCGCTCCGCGGCCAGCGCGCCGGCGCGCCGCCGCGTTGCTGGCGCTCCTCGAGCGGGTGGCCGCGCGCTCGCCGCGCCCGGAGGCGCGCAACTTCCACCTGCTGGCCGAGGGCGTGACCGCGTTCGCCCGCGGCGAGATCGAGCGGGCCGAGGTGCTCCTCGGGCGGAGCAGCGCGGCGCTCGGGGCGCACGGCGGCGAGAGCGGGAGCGGCGGGAGCTTCGCGCACGCGCTCCTGGCGACGGTGCTCTGGCTCCAGGGCAAGATCCCCGGCCTCGCGGCGATCACGGCCGAGCTCCTCGCCGAGGCGCGCGAGCGCGGCGACCGCTACCGCGAGACCATGATCCGCCTCAACGGCGCGTACCTGCTCGACCTCGCCGCCGATCGGCCGACCTCGGCGCGCGCCGCGGTGGACGCCGCCATGGAGCGCTGGTCGCGCGCCGGCTACCACCTCCAGCACTTCCGCGAGGTCCTCGCCCGCGGGCGGATCGCGCTCTACGAGGGCGACGCGGCCGCGGCGCTGCGCTTCGTCCTGGCGGCGACGCCGCCGCTCCTCGGCTCCGGCATGGTCGCGATCCCGCTGGTGCGGGGCGAGCTCCACTACCTGCGCGCCCTCGCGTCCCTCGCGGTCGCCGCGCGCGGCTCCGCGCGGGCGGTCGCGTTGCGGGCCCTCGCCCTCGCCGACGCGCGCGCGCTCGATCGGCGCGACGTCTTCTGGGGCCCGCCCGTCGCCGCGATGATCCGGGCCAGCGTCGCCGCGCAGCGCGGCCGCGCGGCCGAGGCCGCCGAGCGCATGCGCGGCGCCGAGGCCGCGCTCGACCGGCTGGGCGCCGCCCTCCTGGCGGCCGCCGCGCGCCGCGCGCGGGGGGTCTGGCTCGGCGGCGACGAGGGGCGCGCGCTCGTCGCCGCGGCGGACGCGTGGATGGAGGCCCGCGGCGTGCGGCGCCCCGAGCGGTTCGCCGCCACGCTGGGGGGCTAGCGCCGAACGCACTTGCGAGGCCTCGTGCGTTCCCCTTCGAGCGACGAACGGGCTTCAAGCCAGACACTGCAGCGCCGGCACGTCATCGGCGCATAGAGCCAGCCCACAGGAGCGGACGATCCATGAAACTCTACTTCAGCCGGAACTTGAATCCACGCGTCGCCGTCGCCGTGGCGCGCCACCTCGATGCACCCGTGGAATACATCCACGCGGCGCCTCTCGACCCGTCACAGCAGGAGAAGTTTCGCGCGCTGAACCCGAACCTGCGCCTGCCCATCCTGGTCGAGGGGGACCAGTCGCTCTGGGAGACGGACGCGATCGCGTGCCGCCTCTCGCAGCTCACGGGCTCGGACTTCTGGCGCACGGGCGCCGCACAACCGGAGATGATCCGCTGGTTGAGCTGGGGCACGCACAACTTCGTCGCGGCGTGCGACAAGGTCCACTTCGAGCGCGTGACGAAGCAGCGCTACGGGCTCGGTCCCATCCGCGACGACCTCGTGGCCGAGGGGCTCTCGGGGTTCGCCGAAGCGGCGACGCTGCTCGACAAGGTCCTGAGCGGCAGGGACTGGCTCGTCGGGAGCGCGGCTTCGTACGCGGACTTTCGCATGGCGTCGGTGCTCCCGTTCGCGGATCTCGCCGGGCTGCCGCTGTCGGACTACCCGCACGTCGCGGCCTGGCACGCGCGCCTGTTGCAGCTCGACGCCTGGCGCGATCCGTTCGCGGGGCTCGACGCCCCGGAGCTCCCGGAGGTCCCGCGCTTCGACGCCGCCGGATCGAAGCGGTAGCCGCTCCCGCGCGCTCGCGGCGGCTGTCAGCGTCGTCCGGCGCGTGGCTCGGCATGACACACGCCGCTCCTGGATCGCGGCCGAAGCCGTCGCTCTCTCCTTCAGCGGAGCGGCATGGCGTTTGCCGAGCTCACCGCCATGAACACCATCTCTCGCTTCGGAGTGCTCTGCGCCACGATGTGGATCATGGCGTGTGGGACGGAGGTCTCGACAGGAGGGGATCCCAAGGGGCCCTCGATCCCCGAGCCGCCTGGCGGGGCGAGCTGGCCGGACGACGCGCCGGGCGGCACCGATGGATCGGCGCAGGGCGCGCCCTCCGCGCTGCGGCTCCGCGTGCCCGGCGGCGAGCGCGTGACCGTCGACAGCTTGGTCGTGACCTCGGACGCCCCGGCGGTGCTGGACGTCGAGAGCGCGACGGGCCCGATCATCACGCTGGCCACCGGCGACGCGGCGCTCGCGTCCGCGGTGGCGCTCGACGAGGGCGGCGAGGTGCTGGACGCGAGCACGGGCACGGCGGGGTGCTCGCTCCCGATCCCGGGCGAGGAGCGCGTGCTCGTGGTGCCGGACGCCTACCCGAGCATCCAGGCGGCCATCGACGCCGCGGCGTATGGCGATACCGTCTTCGTCCAGCCGGGGGAGTACCACGAGCACCTCCGCCTGCGCTCGGGCGTGAAGCTGGTCGGCGCGGGCGCGACGACGACGGTGCTCGACGGCCAGGGGCTGAGCGAGAACCTCATCGACTACACCGGCGCCCAGAACGCCGTCGTCCGGGGCTTCAGGCTGCGGAACGTGGGATCGGCGGGGGACTGCTCGCGCGACGTGCTGAATTGCTCGGGCGACTGGTACTCCGCGGCCGTCTACGCGGACGGCCACAGCGGCGATAACTGGGAAGACTGCGCGCGTCCGTCGCTGCTCCTCACGCAGAACATCATCGAGGGCAACGAGGTCGGCGTGATGCTCTACTTCCACGCGCTCGCCGTGATCCGCAACAACGTGTTCATCGGTAACGGGCATGGCTTCGTGGGGAGCCACCTGCAGGATCACGCGGTCGTCGCCCAGAACGTGTTCTACGAGAACCGCGATCACGCGATCGCCGCGGGCGCCGCGGAGCTCGACGTCCTCAACAACGTGATCGTCGCGAACGGCGCCGCGCTCGAGCAGGAGCACGTGCAGCGCGGGCGCGTGCGGTGCAACGTGCTCTTCGGGAACGAGCGGCTGGGCAACGTGATCGTGCCCGGTCAGGACGGGAACATCGAGGCCGACCCGATCTTCGCGGACCTGCTCGCGGGCGACTTTCACCCGGGCGCCGGCTCGCCGGCGCTGACGGCCGGCTGCCTCGGCGAGGACGGCGCCGAGCGCGTCGCCGCGGGCGCCCACGGCGGCGCGCTCGGCGCGTGGTAGCGCCCGCGGGCCGAGCGCGTCACCCCTCGCCGAGCAGCCCCGCGCGCCGGCCCGCCTCGACGAGATGGTCCTTCACGATCTGAAAGCGCTTGCGCAGCCGCTGCGCCTCCCGCTTCAGCGCGGCCTCGTCCGCCGCGTCTTCGCCGAGCATCACCCGCGCCACGTCCTTCCACTCCAGCCCCTTGTCGAGGCGCAGCACGAGCAACATCCGATCGTCCGGCGGCAGCGCCTCGCGCAGCTCCATGAGCTTGTCCTTCGCGTCGGTGCGCAGGTAGGGCCGCGTCTCGGTGCGCACCTGCTGCTCGATCGCGCTCAGCTCCGTCGTCCCGAGCGAGGGGCGCACCCGCCGCTCGCGGGCGCGCCTGTCGCGGGCGTGGTTCTTCGCCGCGTTCCGCGCGATCGTGTACGCGAAGGTGCGGAGCGAGCACTCCCACGCGAAGGTCGGCAGCCCGCGCAGGAGGCGCTCGCACCACACCGAGAAGACGTCGTCGGGGTCCTCCTCGCGGCGGAGGAGCGCGGTCAGGAAGCCGAGGATCTCGGGCCCGTAGCCGCGGATGGCGAGCTCGGCGGCCCGCGCGACGGCGCCGCTCTCGCAGCGCTCGCGGACCTCGCGCTCGAGGTGCTCTCGGTCGAGGGACATCGTGGCGCCGAGGATATCACCGTCCGCCGACGTCCCGCGGTCGGCGATCCCGCCGTCCCGCGGCGGCGCCGCAGGTCCACGCCGTGGAGAGAGGATCGACGCGGCGCCGGAACACGCGGCCCGACCGCCGTCACGGCTTCACGGCGCGAGCGCGCACCAGAGGCCGTCCGACGCGCGGCCGCACAGGTCGGCGCGGCCGTCGCCGTCGACGTCGCCGGGCTGCACCGTCGCGCCGTACCGCGCGGCGAGCCACCCCTGGGCATCGCCGAAGGCGCCGATCGACGCGGGGCGCGCCGCGCCGAAGCCGAGGCGGTTCGACAGGGCGCACAGCGCGCCGGAGGCGCCGCGGCCGCAGAGGTCGGCGTCGCCGTCGCCGTCGACGTCGCCGAGGCCGAGGCTCCCCCAGTGGCTCGGCGCCGCGTCGAACTCCGACCCGTCGCCGTAATCCGGCGCGCCCCCGCGGCTGTACGACCAGACGTGCGGCCGCGCGAACCCGGCGCCGGAAGCGCTCGCCACCGCGCACACAACGCCCGACGGCCCGCGGCCGCAGGCGTCCGCCGCGCCGTCGCCGTCGATGTCGCCGAGCTGGATCGTGGCGCCGTACTGCTCGGGGAGCCAGCCGTTCGCGTCGGACATCTCGGCGAGCCAGAGCGCCGCCGATCCGAAGCTCCCGGCGGTCGTGTTGATCGCGCAGCGCAGGCCGTCGGCGCCGCGGCCGCACACGTCGGCGTAGCCGTCGGCGTCCACGTCGGCGAGGTGGATCGAGCGGTAATAGCTCGGCGCGTCGTCGAACCCCTCCGCGTCGGAGAAGCTGTACGTCCACCAGCCGCCGCCGGAGGCCACGAACGCGTCGCCGGCGGCGTTCGCGACCTGGCAGAGGATGCCCCAGGCGCCGCGGCCGCAGAGGTCGGCCTTGCCGTCGCCGTCGATGTCGGCGAGCTGGATCGTGTTGCCGTAGTGCGCCGGCTGCCAGCCGTTCGCATCGGAGAACTCCGTCGTGTACCGCTGCGCGGGGAGGAACCCGCCCGCGCCGTTGCTGCGCGCGCAATACACGCCGTCGGCGCGCCGCACGCACGCGTCGGCCTTGCCGTCGCCGTTCACGTCGCCGAGCCGGACCGTGCGGGTGTAGGACTGGCTCGTGCCGATCTGGGCGTCGGAGAAATCGTTGCCGTACGACCAGCGGGTGGGCGCCGAGAGCTGGATCGCGAACCGCTGCGCCTCGGCGCCATTGCAGTCGACCATCTGCACCGGCGTGCCGTTCGCGGCGTTGCCGCCGGCGACCGCGAGGCACCTCCCCTGGAGGCCGCGGATCTGCCCGCCGTCCAGCATCGTCCACGCCTGGCCTCTCGTGCCGGCGCAGCTCTCGAGCACCACGGGCGCGCCGTTCGACGCGCTGCCGCCGGCGACGCCGAGGCAGCGGCCGCCGGGGCCGCCGATGCGGTCCTCCGCGACGGTCCATTGCTGCGCCGCGGCCATGGAGCAATCGGCGAGGACCACGGGCGCGCCGCTCGACGCGCCCGCGGCCGCGAGGCATTTGCCCCCCAGCGCGCCGAGGCGGCCCGAGACGCCCGCGATCGCCGAGGCCACGTACCGGCGGCGCGCCCAGGCGCGATAGTTCGAGTTGTCCGGTTCGCAGGTGGTCCCGGTGCCGCACGCGCTCATGTCCGTGCAGGTGAATCGGTCGCATTGCGCATACCACCGGAACGCGTCCCAGGTGATGTCGAACTCCTCGTCGGAGACGTTCGCCTGCTCGTTGGACATGTCGTAGCCCCGGTAGGTCTGGAGCGCGTGCCCCGCGGCGTAGGCCTGCTGCGCGGCGAACGCGAACAGCGACGTGTGGTAATGATCGGTGTGGTCCCCGGCGTGGCCGTGGTCGCTGTTCAGCGTGCCGACGCGGCTCGCGCGGAAATCGGACATCAGGCGAGCGAGGACGCCGATGAGCTCCTCGCGGGTGTAATCGACGGGGAGCTCGTCGGAGGGGAGCTCGTCATCGGGGTCGTCGCACGCGTCGTCGGCGGCGTCGCCGGTGGCGCATCTGTAGTCGCATTCGTCGCCGGTGCGGTCGACGCGCGTCAAGGTCGGCGCGCCCCCGTTCCAGAGGTCGCTCAGGAGCGCCGTGTCCGGGGACGAGGGGAGCCGCAGGAACACGAGCCCGACGCGGCCGGCGCTCCCGTCGAGCGCGCAGCGCACGAGATCCTTGCCCAGCACCGCGGCCTCGGCGCAGCTCCAGCTGTTGGCGAGGCCGGCCATCGCCGCGTACGCGGCCTTCATCCCGGCCTCCCGCTCGCCCATCACGTCCAGGCAATTGCCGCCGAGGCCCGCGGTGACGTAGACCGTCTCCACGGAATTCCCCGCCTGGATCGAGTCCGCGATGTCGGGGTTCATGAAGAGCAGATCGTCGTCCTGGTGCGCGACCACGTAGAGGTCGCGCTCGGGCGCGGCGAGCGCCTCCCGGGCCGTGGTGGCGACGCTCTCGCGCTCCACGAAGAAGAGGTCCTGAGCGTCGCTCTGCCCGGCATAGAGGCTGTCCAGCGTGGTGTCGGCGAGCGTGCGGACGACGGCCGGCGGCGCCCCCGGGTCGATGCGGCGGCCGGCGCCGGATCCGGCCCAGATGCTCACGGTGGCGCTGTACCGGCCGTTCGCGTTGGCGGGGCCGAACACGTACCGCGCGAGCCACGTTTGCAGCGTGGTCCCGGCGATGCCGCTCGTCGGGCCGGCGCCGTCGGCGAGCAGGCCCGCGGGGCTCGACGTGTCGAAATGGAGGCCGGGGTGCTGGTGGGCGGTCGTCCAGGAGCTGACGCCCATGGGCACGTGGTACGCGTAGCCGGCCGGGGGCGCGGCCATGCGGCCGGTGACGGCGATCCACCGGGTGGCGTGCGCGGCCGACAGCGGGGCCGCGAACCGGCGGCGAACGTAGCTGGCGGTCTGCACGAGCTCGCCGCCCTCCCGCGCGAAGGGCCAATCGTCCGCCCAGCCGACGGCGCCGCCCACCTCCCCGTCGTGCTCGTCGTAAGCGAGGATCTCGGCGCGCGCGCTGGCAGGGGCCGCCGTCGCGGCCAGCAGGCCGCCCAGCGCCGTCAGGGTCCGCGCCGCCTTGGTCCACAGGTGTGCTCTCGGATGGATGCGAGTCATGGCTCTGCTCCTCGGGTGAGGCCGGCCCTCCGCCGGCGTTCCCCGAGGCAGACCCGCGCCGGCGCGCGGTGTGAACCGAAATTCGACACGCCGGCGAGGCCGCGGCGGAGGGTGGTATCGAGCGGCTTGTCAGCGCCCCTGCGCATCGCGGCGACGCCGAACTCCCACCAGGTTGCCAGGGCCACCCGATGTCGGACGCTGAGAGGAACCGCGTCGAAGGAGCCTCTCGCGATCGGCGCGATCTCCCTCACCGGCGCTCCCCCGCATGGGCCTTGGCCGGCGCCGCGCCTTCTGGCACGCTCGTCGTGTCTCCTCGCGGCGGCGTCCTCACCGGCGATGCGCCCGCGCCCGCCGAGCGCGACGTGTCCAGTCCGGGTCCGCGCGCCCCGGGGAGCGAGGGGGGGCATGCCAACGAACGTCGTCATCGAGAGCGCGATCCGCCGTGCCGCCGTGCTGCTCGCGATCGCCGCGCTGGGCGCGTGCAGCGCGGAGGCGCCGCCCTACGAGGACCTGCCGCTGCGCGACGCGCTGAGCGCCGCGCCGGAGGTCCTCGCGGCCTTGCCCGAGGAGGCGCTCCACGACGTCGCGGCCCGGCTGGAGGCGGCGCACCGCGAGCAGGGGGAGGAGACGCCGATCCTCGACGCGGAGATCGCGAGCGCCCCGGCGCTGGTCCGCACCGCGGACGCGGCGCGGGAGGAGCTCGGGAAGGACGCGATCGTCCTCGGCGCGCTCGAGCCGTCCGCCGAGGGGTTCGTGCTCCGCTCCCTCGCGGCGGAGCGCGGGTCGGAGCGGCCGCTCGCCCGGCCCGTCCTCGCGGGCCAGCCGGCGTCGCCGGAGACCGCGGGGCTCGAGGACGCGGCGCTCGGCGGCCGGGCCGGCGCGATCGTGGCGGACCTCGCGCGGCGCGCGGGCGCGCGCGAGCTCGTCCGCGTCACCGGGCTGCCGGCGGGCGTGGTCGCCCAGGAGGGGGCGGTCTACGTCAACGCCGCGTGGCTGGTCGCGCTGAGCGCCCTCTCGCCCTCGGACGCGCCCGCGCTCGAGAGCCCCCAGGGCGGCGTCGCGCTGCCCGAGCTCCCCCGGAGCGAGCCGCAGTCGGTGCGCGCGAACCCGTATCACCTCCCCGGGTCGGTCGCGGAGTGCGCCGCCGGCGTGCGGGACGTGTGCACCTGCGCCCAGGCCGGGCGATGCGAGCACGAGCGCACGGATCCGCGCTTCGCCGACGCGCAGGCGGAGTGCGCGTGGGTCAGCGCCGGCGCGACGAACGCCGAGGCGCTCTGCGTGCTCGCGCTGATGAGCATCGAGGGGGTGAAGGAGTGCGTCCTCGCCGCGGGCAGCGGCGCGTGCGCCGCCCTGCCGATCGCCGACCGCGACGGCGCGCTCGCCTTCGCCGCGGACGCGGGCTGCATGGCCGTGCTCGACCGCTGCCTCCAGTACGGCGAGCCGACCTCGCCGGCCGGCGTCCCCATCGGCGCGCCGAGCGGCTCGTCGGGCGACGGCGAGTGCGGCACCT
Organism: Sorangium cellulosum So0157-2; assembly: GCF_000418325.1. GTDB lineage: Bacteria > Myxococcota_A > Polyangia > Polyangiales > Polyangiaceae > Sorangium > Sorangium cellulosum_D. The sequence goes on along the minus strand of NC_021658.1, from coordinate 2,742,266 downwards.
GCAGCGGCGGCTGCGCCGGCTGCAACGAGGAGATCGCGACCTGCAACGAGAACTGCAGCGACTGCAACCAGAACTGCAGCGATTGCAACCAGAACTGCCGCGACTGCAACCAGAGCTGCAAGGACGGCGATCTGACGGCGGGCAGCAGCTCGGCCACGAGCTGCCGGCTGAGCGCGGGCGGGCGCGACCTCGGGGGGGGCCGCCCGGGCGCGCCCGGGGCCCTCGGCGGCGCGTTCTGGCTGCTCGTGCCCGCGGGCTACATGCTGCTGCGCATCCGGAGGCGGGCGTGAGCCGGGCGCTGATGCTCTGGCTGGAGCGCCACGGCCTGCCGCCGTGGCTCGCGCCGAGCTACGCGGTGATGGTCGCCGTCGCTGGGCTCCTCGGGTCGGCGGCGTTCTTCTGGCTGGTGCGCCGGGATCGGGGCGACGTCGGGGTCGAGGGTCGCGCGCTCCTGTGGGGCTACGGCGCCGCGCTCCTCGGCGGCTACGCCTTCGAGGCGCTGCGCGCGGTGCCCGAGGCGCTCGCGCGCGGCGCGTGGGGTCCGGTGCTCCACGCCGGCCGGGCCGCGTACGGGGGGCTCCTCGCGGGCGTCGCCGTCGCCGGCCTGGTCCTGCGCCGCCGCGGCGCGCCGGTGCTGCCGTTCCTCGACCGGCTCGTGCCCGGGCTCGGGATCACGTACGCCAGCGTGCGGACCGGGTGCTTCCTCGCGGGGTGCGACTACGGCCGCGTCACGGCGGGCGCGCTGGGCGTCCGGTTTCCCGCGGGCAGCCCCGCGGCGGCGGACCACGTCGCCGCCGGCTGGGTGCCCCTCGGGGCGCCGAGCCTGCCCGTGCACCCGACGCAGCTCTACGAGGCGGCGCTCGGGCTGCTGGCGAGCGCGATCGCCGCCCTCTGGCTCGCCCGGGGGCACCGGGACGGCCGCGCCTTCGGGACGTGGCTCGCGCTCTACGCTGCCGGCCGGTTCTTCGTCGAGCTCCTCCGCGGGGACGCTGGGCGCGGCGTGTACGGGGGGCTGAGCACCGCCCAGCTCGTCTCGCTGGCGCTCCTGCTGGGCCTCGCGGCGGCCGTCCTGCGCGCGCGCCGCGCCCGCTGCGCTCGCGGCGGCGCCGCGGCGGCCCCCGCGCTGATGGCGCTCGCCGCCCTGAGCCTGGCCGCGGGGGAGGCTGCGGCGCAGCCGGCGCGCTCCGAGCCGCCCCCGGCCGCGAAGCCCGCGGCGGCGAGCTCGGCGCCGCCCGTGGCGCCGCCGAGGGCTCCGGCGGCGGCACCGGCTCCGGCGCCCTACCCGTATCCGCCGCCTCCTGCGGGCGCGTATCCCCCGCCCTATCCGTACCCGCCGCCTCCGGCCGGCGCGTATCCCGCGCCCTACCCGTACCCGCCGCCTCCTGCGGGCGGGTATCCCGCGCCCTATCCGTACCCGCCGCCTCCGGCCGGCGCGTATCCCGCGCCCTACCCGTACCCGCCGCCTCCTGCGGGCGGGTATCCCGCGCCCTATCCGTACCCGCCGCCTCCGGCCGGCGCGTATCCCGCGCCCTACCCGTACCCGCCGCCTCCTGCGGGCGGGTATCCCGCGCCCTATCCGTACCCGCCGCCTCCGGCCGGCGCGTATCCCGCGCCCTACCCGTACCCGCCGCCTCCAGCGGGCGCGTATCCCCCGCCCTATCCGTACCCGCCCTCTCCGCCCGGCGGGCCTCCCCCGCCCTACCCGCCCCCGCCGCCCTCGGCGGGCGGCTCCCCCGCGGCTCCCCCACCCTCCGCCGCGGCCGCCGCACGGCAGCCCGGGCGCGCGACGAAAGCGCCTCCGGAGCCCGCGGCCGAGGAGCCCGGCACAGGCCCCCAGGCGGAGGCCAACGCGCGCCGGATGGCGCTCTCGCTCGGGATCTCCGGCTACTTCGTCCCGGCGCGCTTCGCGGTCAAGGATGGCATGTCCGTGGATCTCGACGTGCTCGCGCGCCTGCGCCTGAGCGAGACGCGCCGCTTCGAGATCGGGGTCGAGCTCCGGAGCGTCTCGACCGCCGACGTCGATCAGGTTGCGGCCGGCGTGCCGCTTCGGCTCGTGATGGGCGTCGGCTCGCATCTCGAGATGTCGGTCGGGATCACGCCAGGCTATTACCGCATCTTCTTCGACTCACCGTATTTCGAGAGCGTCGGCGCCTTCGGCGGCCGCTTCGCGTGGGGGATCCAGCTCCCGATCACGCCGCACCTGTTCGTCGGTGTCTCGCCGGTGAACTTTCTCTTGCTCGGCTCGAGCGACGTGGATGTTCTCGTGGCCTACGAGCCCGGGCTCTGGGTCGGCGCCGGGCTCCTGTGATGGAGTTCGCCGGAGCGCTCGGGCGCCGATCGAGAGGCCCTGATCGAGCCCGCTGTCACGGCCGGGGTGCGGCGGCCTCGGGCTCGCCGTCGTCGCCGAACAGGAGCTCGACCCGGAGCTCCAGCGCCTCGAACGGCTCTGCGCGCACCGGTTCGCCCGCGCCGGCGCTCAGGGCGAACAGGTAGCCTTCGCGCGCCCAGCGATAGACGATCAGGAGCCGGTTGGCCGGATCGAGGACCCAGTCATGGCCGACGCCGGCCGCGTGATAGATGCTGCGTTTGTCGCCGAGGTCGCGGGCGGCGGTCGAGGAAGAGAGCACCTCGGCGACCCAGTCGGGGCGCTCGGTGACCGCGCCGCCCGGGGGTGCCTTGGGGAGCGTGGGGACGCGATCGCGCCGCCAGCCGGCGAGGTCGGGCCGCACGCCCTCGCCGGCGAGCTCGAGGTCGACCTCGGTCGAGAGCCACCATCCGCCGGGCCGCCCGCCCTCGCCCGGCCGGCCGTCGAACGCGTCCAGGAGGGCGCCCAGCTTGCGCTGCGCGCGGCCGTGCTCCGGGCTCGGGACCGCTTTGTAGACGAGCCGGCCGCGGATCAGCTCTGCTCCTCGATCGTCGGGCTCGGCGAGCCAGTCCGCGAGGGTGGCGCGCTCGGGCTGCGTCGGTCGGGCTGCCCGAACCGTGGTGGCCATGCGGGGAGGCTAGCACCGAACGCTCCCCCGGGGGCTCAACCCAGCATCGCCCTGTAGACGTCGCGCGGATCCATCTGCTCGGGGAAGACCGAGCAGCCGCCGTCGTTGATCTCGATCACCGTGTACCCACCGCGCTCGAGCCGGGCCACGTCGGCCGTGAAGAAAGGGGAGCCGATGACCTGCCCGAGATGGGCGAATTGCCCCGGATGCTCGAGCGTCGAGTCCACGTCGTAGTACGGCGCGTGCGCCACCAGCCGCCCCTCCCAGAACACGAGCCGGTGCTCGTCGGTCACGCGACGCTGGCCGGGCGCCCAGCCGGGCAACGTCGCGAGATCGAGGTATTTTCTCACGACGAACCCCCGCTCGAACCGGTCGCCGCGGAGCTCCAGGACCTTCTCGCAAATCTCGGCGAAATCGTCGTACGTGGCGCCCTCGGGCACGAAACACGCACGATGCCAGAGCTCCTTGACCGATTTCACGTGGTCCTTGACCACCCACGGCGGCGGCCCGAGCTCCAGGGCCACCTCCCACGCTTCCCGGATGTCTTCACCTTCGGTCCACCGCGTGGGCGCCGTTCGATCGCCGAGCAGCGGGACGTAGCTCGGCATGTACATCGCCTCGGCGAAGCTCTCGGGATCGACGACGAGCTCCTCGCCGCGGTCCTGCATGGCCTCGTACAGGCCGGTGTATTCCTCCTCGCTCAACATCCACCCTCGGTAGAGCCACGTCCGGTACCGGGGCTTCGGCAGCCGGCGCAAGGCGCGCTCCGGCTCGCCATTCACGACGGGGTCGAGAGGGATAGCGTACGACTCGATGCCGAGCTCCTCGGCGGCCAGCACGTCGATTTCGAAGCGGTCATCGGCGAGCTGAGGCACATGGGGTCTTCCGAAGAGGATGGTGACGTCGCTCATGGAGTCCTCCAGGGTGGCGCCGCGCGTGGATCCGGGACGCGCGGCGGGCCGACAAGGTGGACCCGTGTTCGCGAAGAACCAGTCTTGCAAGGATCGATCGTTTGCGAGAGGATAGGCTCAACGGGGGACGAAAGCCGCATCTCCCGCCCGCGCGTCGCGCCGCCGTTCAGGCCGGAACGGTCGCCGGCTCATCACCGGAGCGAGCGCGCAGGCGCGCGTGTCGGTGGCCCCTCTGCGCGTACCATCACGCCCGCAGACAGGCCGGGCGCCGACGGGGAGGCTTGATCGCCCCGGCGCGCCGCGGGGATACTCGGGCGATGACCGGCTCGCCCGTGCTCGTGTTCACCGACGACAACTTCGCAGCGGAGGTCCTGCAGTCGCCGCTGCCGACCCTGGTCGAGTTCTGGGCGACGTGGAACGCCCCCTCGCGGGCGATGCTGCCGACGACGACGCAGCTCGCGACCCGCTACGCCGGCAAGCTCAAGGTCGGACGCCTCAACATCGACCACAACCAGGACACCCCGCAAGCCTACGGCATCCGCTCGATCCCGGCGATGCTCCTGTTCCAGGGCGGCAAGGTCGTCGGGATGATCGTCGGCGCCGTGCCCTCCGCGAGGGTCGATGCGATGGTCATGAAGTACGTGTGACCACGGCGGGCAGCCGGTCGGCCCAGGCGCAGACGGAGCGGAGAGGACGCTGCATACGCAGCGCGTGGCACACCCACCGCGTGACCCGGCAGGATCGCTGGCCTCCGCACGCAGCGCAAGCTCGCCGCCGAAGCATCCGGCCTTCCCTCTACACGGAAGCCTGTCAAGGCCGGAGCCGTGAGCGGCACGATGCCGCTCGTCCACGATCCGAAGACGGGGCTGCTCGCCGCGGGCAAGGGCAAGTGGAAGGGGAAGGGCAAGACGTGGAAGGGGAAGGGCTTTCACTTCAAGCTCCATTGCCGGTGCAGAACGTCTCATGGTATCGTCGAGCCCCCGCCCGATCAGCGGGGATGTTTTACCTATCCTCGCATCCGGCACACATCGGAACCTGGACCTCAATGAGTGACGATCCCCAGCTAGCGCACTGTACAGCACGAATCGGAACGGTCCTCCGGGGCAAATGGCGCATTGATTCGCTTATCGGCGTCGGCGGGATGGCTGCAGTTTACGAGGCGACACACAGGATTGGCCGGCGCTGCGCGATCAAAATCCTCCATCCGGAAATCGCCGTCTCCAAGGAGCTTCGAGCCAGGTTCGAGCAAGAGGCGCTCGCAGTGAACCAGCTCGGTCACCCCGCAGCCGTCAATGTCCTCGACATCGATACGAGCGAAGATGGCTCGCCGTTCTTGGTGATGGAGTTGCTCGACGGCGAATCGCTCGGCAAGCGCGCCCACCGCTCCGGCGGCATCGAGGAGCGCGAGCTGCTCCGCGTTGCCTCGACCGTGCTCGAAGTGCTCGATGTCGCGCACGGGCTTGGCATCGTTCATCGAGACATCAAACCCGACAATCTGTTCTTGACATCGTCAGGCGGCGTCAAGGTCCTCGACTTCGGGATTGCTCGAATGAGACAGGGCGGCTCCAATGTTCGCACGCGCATCGGCGCGATGCTCGGAACTATACCTTACATGTCGCCCGAACAAATCGCTGGTGGCGAAATCGATGGGCGGGCCGACATCTTCGCCGTTGGCGCGACGATGTTTCGAATTTTAGCGAAACGCCGTGTGCACGAGGGCTCCACGGAGAGCGAGCTCCTCATCAAAATGGCGACGCAGCCCGCGCCGGCCCTGCGCACCGTTGCGCCCTCTGTCAGCCCAGAGGTTTGCACCATCGTCGACCGCGCGCTCGCCTTCGATCTGTCGCGCCGCTATCCAACGGCCCGCGCCATGCGTGAAGACATCGAGCGCGTCTTGGGCGCCAATGCTGCCCCTCACGCGCCGGCCCCAGCGTCGTTCCGAGCCGACGTGTCGTCTGCAATCAGCGTCGATGGCCCGACGATGGCTGCTCCTGCTCCCGGCCAAGCGAGGCAGGCACCCATGGTCGTATCCGTGCCGCCTCAATCTGCCGCGACCAGCCCACAAGCGGGCTCGAGTTCGCCATTCTTGATGATTGCAGTGATTGGCTCTTTTGTCGTCGCCGTTTTCCTTGCCGCTGTACTATTTGTCGTTCGTTCGCAAGGCTCCGCCGAAGACACTCGCGAGAGCGCGGGCGATGAGACATCTCAAGAGGACAAGGCGAGCGGTAGCTCTCGCACGATGGCCACGTCTTCCAGTACCAGCACACCATCCTCGACCGCTAGGCCCTTACCGACATCCCCGACCGCTGCGCCCTTACCTACGCGCCGGCCCGCCCCCAATGGCAAGTATCGCCTCCTCATGAAAGACGGCAAGTATCCATTTTGCGTCACGTCAAAATTGAAACACGCCTATCCAGTACGCACGAATGATGAGGGCGTTAAAGTGTGCAGCGGCACCCCCGACGGGCCCATTCCGATTGACGGCCTCAAAGCCTACCACCCCTCCGAGCTCCAATGGGAATAGCTCTGTGAGAAGCGGCGGCCTTAGCTTGTACCGTGTCGGCCTGCCGAAGAGCACGCCGCCGCCGAGCTCCCCGATCGCCCGCCCGCGGGGCTGGAGGTTCCGGGGATGCGGGCGGCGCCCGATGCGGGCGGCGACCAGCGAGCTACGGCTCGATGCGCTGTGGTCATCCTTGTAGGCTGATGTCGGCGCACGGAACCAGGTCCCCGAACATCGCGGAACTGCACAGCTTTTCCGTGCGGAGGGTGGATTGAGCATGATGTCCACTCGGACGGCGGTGCGGTTCCTCCGCTCTCGGCACCTTTGTGCGTGTACACTCCTCGGCATGCCAGGGATAACTCCCCCCAAGGGGCGCTCAAGCACCGACGACGTCACGGTGCCGATGCTCGGGAAACAACGCGACGCATCCGTCGTTGAGCTCTCAAGCTCGGCCCTTGGAGAAGAAATCGAGACTGCGACACGGCCGTGGTCGGACGACGCACCCACGTTGGTGCGCTCGGACAACAAAGCGCCAGCGCTGATCGGGAGCTTGATCTCGGAGCGGTACCGCGTCCACGAGCTCATCGGGCAGGGCGGTATGGGAGCGGTGTACCGCGGCGAGCAGGTGCACCTCCGCAAGCAGGTCGCGATCAAAATCCTCCATCCGAGCGCCCGGAACCTCCCCCAGATCGTGGCGCGGTTCGAGCGCGAGGCGATCGCGGGGGCGCATATCCAGCATCCGAACGTGGTCTCGGCAAACGACTTCGGTCAGCTCGCGGATCGGTCGCATTTTCTCGTCCTCGAGTACGTCGAGGGCACCCCGCTCCAGGACGTGATCGCCTCGGCGCCGCTCCCCACGCGACGCGCGCTCCACATCGCGAGGCAGATCGCGTCCGCTCTGGAAGCGGTGCACGCGAAGGGGATCGTGCACCGCGATGTGAAGCCGCAGAACATCCTTCTCAACGCCCGTGATCAGGTGAAGCTCATCGATTTCGGCCTCGCGAAGGTGAACGTAGAGCTCCTGTCCACCGAAAGCCGCGAGGCCACGCGCAAAGGCCAGGACCTCACGGCCGCCGACCAAGTCCTCGGCACGCTCAGGTATCTCGCGCCGGAGGCCGTGCGCGGCATGGATGCCGTCGATGCTCGCGCAGATCTTTATGCGCTTGGAATCATCTTGTACGAAATGCTGTCCGGGAGAAGCCCGTTCGACGCGAGCGACGGCCAATCTTCCTTCCGGCAGCGGCTCCTCGAGGATGCGCCCCCCCTCCGCCAGCGTGCTCCGGGATCAGGTATCCGCCCCGAAGTGGAGGCGATCGTGATGCGGCTCGTCCAGCGAGACCCAATCCAACGCTATCCGACGGCTACCAGCGTGATCGCGGCCATCGACGGGGCCATTGCGGCGATGGAGGGCGCGCCGAGGCAGCTCGAGCCGACCGTTACGATGCACCAGGGTGCTCCGGGGCACCAGACGAGCGCGACATCGCTCGCGTCCAGGTGGACCTCGCCGGCGATGCGGCCGTGGCTCATTGCGTCCATCGTCGTATCGCTCTTGCTCAGCGTCGCGCTCTTGATCGCCATCCTGCTCAGCTGACAGAGACTCAGAAAGGCCACATCGAGCCTCGGCACTGGCGTCACCAAGCCAGTCGGTGCGCGCATCGACTGGGCGAGCCTGCTCCGCAGGGTGTACCTCGTGGACGTGTTGGCCTGCCCGTGTGGCGGGCGGCGGAGGCTCGTGGCTGACATCTCCGCAGGCGGCGCGGCGCGCGGCCGGGCGGCCGCGGGCGCTCACGCGGTCCGCTCCGCCTCGTGGAGCTCCGTGGTGAACCGCTCGACAAGCCGGTGGGGCGTCTCGTTGAACAGCAGCCGGAGCACGTCGGGGCGCGCGTAGTGCCCCGTCGGGTCGGCCGCCGCCTTGGCGAGCCGGATCAGGCCGAGATCGACGTCGGCGTAGATCAGGCCCTCTGCGCGCTCGTCGAGCGGCTCCGCGAGCGCACGGCCATCCGGACCGTAGATCATCGCGAAGCCGCCGCCGGACAGGAGGAGCTTGGCCCGCTCCGGCGAGTCGCAGAGGAGCGCCGTCATCTCCTCGGAGACCGTGGCGCACGCGGCGACGACGAAGCACTGCCCCTCGACGGCGTAGATCCGGCTGGCGGCGGCGTTCACCTCGGGGCCGAATGCGTAGGCCATGTCCCGGTAGACCGAGAAGCTGGGCCACGAGGCCGCGTGCACCTGCTCGCCCTGGATGAACATCGCCTGCTTCACGAGCGGCTGGATGTGCTCCCAGCAGTTGAGCGCCCCGAGCCGCCCGATCGCGGTGGCGTGCACCTTCAGGTCGCCGCCGTCGCCCTCGCCGAAGACGGTGCGCTCGGCGTGCGTGGGCTTGAGCTTGCGCCGCGCGGCGATGAGCCCGCCGTCGGGGCCGAGGAGGGCCTGTCCGAGGTAGAGGCTCGAGCCGGCGCGCTCGCTGTAGCCCATCACCACGTGGATGCGGTGCCGCGCCGCGGCCTCGCGCAGCCGCGCCATATGCCGCTCGCCCACCTCGAGCGACTGGTCGGCGTAGCGCTGCACGAACTGCATGCCCCAGGCCGGTGATCCGAGCCAGATCCAGAACGGGTATCCGGGCAGCCACGCCTCCGGAAAGGCGATGAGCGAGGCGCCGTGGCCAGCGGCCTCGGCGATGAGGCGCACGGCCTTGTCCACGCCGGCGTCGAGATCGAGAAAGGCAGGGGCGGCCTGGACAGCCGCGGCCTTGAATCGGGGATGGGTCATGGTCATGGCCCATCTATAACCCGTTCCCCGTCGCGGTTTGATCGGCTGACCTCACCGTGGCCCGCCGCCGCGCGCGGCGGGTCGGACGACCGGCGGCCGGCGGCGCCGCGCCGTGAGGGCCCGAGCGGCTCGCGGTCGCCGCGAGGCGGCCCCCGGGTCGACGTGATCGAGGTTGCGGTCGGAGAGGGTCGGGGCGCGTCGTGCAGGGTCGTAGCCACGATCCAGACGAGCAGGCCCACCAGCCGGTTGTCGGTGACCGCGGCGATCGACCGCTTCATCCGCTCGCCGGCGCCTGCTCCCCCGCCCTTCGCGCCGGATCAATGGCTCCAGCTCGTGCCTTCCGCGATCTTCTGACCGGCCGGGCCGAACGTCGTCTGGAGCACCGACTTGCCCTTGATGCGGACCTTGGTGACCGTCTTCGGGATGGACCAGCTCACGACGTCATCGCAGCTCGGCTGGATGAAGCCGCCGCCCGGGTAGTACACGCCGGTCTTGCTCTTCGTCGCGCCGATCTGCACCCAGCAGCCCTCGACCTCGTCGAAGCCGTAGAGCGTCGCGGTGGTCGTCGTGTGCTCGCAGACGCTCTTCGACTTGCCGGCGTTGACGCTGTACGCCATCGCCGTCTGGGTCGACGCGAACGCGTTCTTCACGTTCGTGACCTCGACGACGTAGTTGCCCTTGCTGCTGTAGTAGGTGTTGTCCGGCGACTCGCGGAGGGTGAAGCTGCCGACGTCGCTCGAGTTCGACTGGGCCGCGGTCTGGTCGGCCGCCGGCGGGGAGATGCACAGCGCCTGCGAGGTCTCTTCGACCTCCTCCGGTCCGGACAGCTCCGCGTCGAGGTCGGTCGCGTCGGCGACGCAGCCCACGAGCGCGAACGAGGACACGAGGGACGAGGCGAGGAGGATCATTGCACGCTTCATGATTGAGCTCTCTTTCCGGTATTTAGTTAAACAACACGTGATCTGACGCGCGGGCAGTCCGCCGCGGGTGCGCCGAGTCGAGTCCATCCGTCGCCCGGGTCGCCCTGCTCGCGGTTTGAACCGCGCCGAGCGTCATGCAGCGCCTATAAACAGGAAGCGTGCCACTCCCCGATCCCGGCGCGCGGCCGCGCGCACGCCGGCATTTTCGCGCCTCCGCGCGCCCCGCGGCCCGGGCGGTCCGCGCCCGCGCCGGCGCGCTGAGGGCGCGCCCCCTCAGCCTGGAGGCGCCGCCCTCCAGGGGGGAGTCGTCAGGGGGATCGGAGCGCGCCGGAGCGCAGGCCGGTATGGGATGGGGGGGCGGCGGCGCCGGCGCTCACGGCGCGAAGGGAGGCAGCAGATTGCATAAGAAATCATCAGCCGTCCGAAACAAGCGTAAAGATTCGTCCTTGACGCCCTCGCATTGTGTGCTTTCCATCTCCCCGAAACGGCGCTCCTTCGTTTGTGTCGTTTCCCGATCTGTTTCGCTTCATTACTGACGAGGTCAAGTGGCAATGCGGCAACACCGTACACGCGCGCATCTCTGGCTCCCGCTCTTCTTCCTTCCCGCCTGCGTATCTTTCGATCCGCTCGACTCCGACGAGGCGATCGCGTCGCACCAAGCGGCCCTCACTGGCACGGATCTGACCCCGGCGTCCACGGTCGACGTCAGCGACATGCGGGGAAATCCCCCGGGGGTCGAGGGCATCGACAAGGTGCACGACGGCGACGTCGACACCAAGCTCTTCATGCCCCACCGCACGGAGTGGATCCAGTACCGGATGCAGGCTCCGTCGATCATCGTCTCGTACGACATCACCTCGGCCAACGACTTCCCGGACCGCGATCCGAGCAGCTGGACCTTCGAGGGCTCCATCGACGGCCTGAGCTGGGACGTGCTCGACACGAGGACGAACCAGTCCTTCACCTCGCGGCACCAGACCCGGTCCTTCACCTTCTCGAACTCGAGCGCGTACCTCTACTATCGCTTGAACGTCAGCCAGAACCTCGGCGGCGGCAACGCGCTGCAGCTCGCCGAGCTGCGCGTCGGCGGCTCGCTGGCCGCGGGCACCATGCCCGGAACTCCGGTGCTCGCCGCGCCGAGCGTGGACTCCGACGCCGTCACGCTGACCTGGACGCCCGCGGCGAACGCCTCCGGCTACTACGTCCAGCGCGTGAACGACGACGGCAGCGGCACCACGGAGATCTTCACGAGCTCCACCAGCTACACCGACACGAACCTGGCTCCAGGCACGAGCTATCTCTATCAAGTGCAGGCGGTGAACGGCGCGCTGCGCGGGTTCCCGTCCGAGGTCTCCGCGCGCGCCACGACGGCGGGAGTCGCCGTGCACCAGGACATCACCGCGCTCTCCTCGTCCGTGCCCGTCGAGCAGCACCCTGGAAACGGCGTCGCCGGCGAGGATGTCGCGAAGGTCACGGACAACAACCCGTTCTCGAAGTACTACGAGCCGAGCTCCAGCACCTGGATCCGGCTCGAGACGCCGAGCGCCGTGGTCACCAGCTACAGCCTGACGTCCGCCAACGATTTTCCGAGCCGCGATCCGAAGGACTGGACGCTCGAAGGTTCAAACGACGGCACGAGCTGGACCGTGCTCGACACGCGGACCAACCAGTCGTTCACGAACCGCCACAGCGCGCGCGCGTATTCCTGCAACCCCGAGCGGCTGGAGTTCAGCCGATACCGCCTGCACATCCAGGACAACCACGGCGCCGGTGACACGCAGCTCGCAGAGTGGCGGCTCTTCGGCACGAGCAGCGCCTCGCTCGCCGCGCCGGCCGCGCCGGGCAGCGTGAACGCGCAGGCCCTGTCGGGCAATCAGATCCGCGTCACCTGGACGGACAACGCCGGGCAGCTGAACCCCGAAGCGTCGTACCGCGTGGAGCGAGCCACGAACTCGAGCTTCACCTCCGGTCTCGTGGTCGGGACGACCGGCGCCGGCAGCACCGAGCTCCGCGCCACGGGCCTGGCGCCGAACCAGACCTACTATTTCCGCGTGAGCGCGCAGAACGCGGCGGGCAGCTCGATCACGGTCGGCCCCGTGAGCGCGACCACCACCGCGAACACGCCGCCCGCGTCGTTCGTGGAGAACGGCTGGTACGACGGCCACAACCGCACGGTCACCTTGGCCTACTCGGACGCGAACCTCGCCGCGTACTTCGACCAGTACGTCCCGAACCCGTCCGGCGCCACCTGGGTGGCCCCGATCGTCAGCGAAGCCTGGGGCTACGCGAAGGACACCTACGGCAGCATGGTCGACCCGATCCTTCACATGATCGGAAACCAGGACAACGCTCCGGGTGAGGTTCCCGGCACCCTGGCCTACAACGTCGGTGGAGTCGTGTACGCCTCGGACAGCGCCGCCTCCTATCGAAACATCATCTTCACCGTGAGCAGCGATTGGTCGGCGCCGGACTACGGCTGGGTCGTGCAGTCGCTGATCCACGAGATGGGGCACATCGTCGAGAGCAACAACAACGGCATCGCGGGCTCGCCCGCCTTCAATGCCTGGGGTGACAGCAAGTGGGCCGAGATCTTCGGCTACGACGTGTTCCTGCACCTGACCACGATCTCCCCGAACCTCGCGCCGGAGATCTACGCGGACAACGTGTCCCACACCGATGGATTCGGCGTTTATTGGTTCCGCGACTGGTACTATCCGCTCTATACTGGCGATTTCGGCAACACGGACGCGGACCACAAGGGCAGCCGGTTCCTGTCCAGGTTCTTCCAGCTCCTCGCCGAGCACCTGCCCACGATCAACAGCACGTACGGCAATCGCCCGCTCAACCTCGGCGAGTTCATCCACTTCTGCGCGGGCGCCGCGGGGGTGGATCTCGAGGACGAGGCCCGGCTCGCCTTCCGCTGGACGCCGCAGCTCGAGCTCGAGCTCGCCAAGGCGCAGACCGAGTTCCCCGGCGTCTCGGCGCTCTACCTCGGCACCTGCACCCCGGAGAGCGACGCCCAGTTCTGCGCGCGCCTCGGCGCCGGCTGCGGCAGCTTGAGCGACGTCGACAACTGCGGCGCGCCGCGGAGCGTGAGCTCGTGCGGGAGCTGCACGGCTCCCGAGACCTGCGGCGGCGGCGGCACGCCGAACGAGTGCGGCGCTTCCGGCGGCAGCGCTCCTTGCGACGGCCTCTGCTCGAGCCCCGTCGTGTTCTCGACGCAGAGCTACCACTCGGGCAACCTCGGCACCGCGGCCACCTGCCACGAGACCACCGTGGACCTGCAAGGGCTCAACTGCGGCAACTTCGCCGCGGGGCGGACGTTCCGCATCAACGGCGTGCTCGTGACCTGCAACGGCGCCAACGTCACCTTGCCGGCCGAGCGAAACGGCGGCTATTGCATGCAGACCAGCGCCGGAAACCAGCCGTGGGCGTATTTCTCGACGTTCTGATCTTCCCCGGCGCGCCGCGATCATCCTTCGGAATCAGTGCGGGAGCACGTTGGCCGAGCGCCGGCCCGCCCTACGGAAGAGCGCGATGGCGGCAGCGGTCCACGCGATCAGCGTGACGACCGAACCCTCGACGCCGTAGGCACCGCCGCTCAGCCACGCCGGACCGGCCGGCGTCACCTGAATCCAGCCGCGCGCCGCATGACCGGAGACGGGCACCGACATCAGCGCATCGAACAGGTAGTTCCAGGCGAAGTGCATGCCCATGGCGATCCATACGCGGCGGGTGAGCAGGTAGACGCCGAGCAGGCCGGCGCCGGCCGACGCCGTGGCCAGAACCGCGAGGACGCTCACGTTCTGGTTCGGCAGGTGGGCAAGCGCAAACAGCAGTACGTTCGATGTCGCGGCGATGCGGAACCCCCACCGCTGCTCGACGATGCGGAACAGGATGGCGCGGAACACGAGCTCCTCGAAGGTCGCCACCATGATCTGCTCCGGCAGCGGCTTGAAGATGGCGCGCCAGTCGCCCAGGCCCTGCACCTGCAGGGCGCCACACAGCAGCAACACGCCGGCCACACCGACCGCCAGCGCCGCGCCAACGCCGAAGCCTATGCCCAGCTCCGGCAGGATGCGTGGCCCGGCAGCTTCGAGCGGCTCGCGCTTCTCCACCCTGCGCACGTAGAAGCGGTAGCCTGCCATGCATGCGGCCGCGGCCAGCAGCGTAGGCCACACCACGCGCATGGGCTTGGGCACGATCTCGGACAGCATCAGCAGCAGCGCCATGCTGCCGATGGAGGCAAGCACCGCGAGCAGGATGCGGACGAAGGTGTTTGCGAGAAGGCGCTTGCCCAGGGAAGGGCGGAGCGCTGCGTCAGGAGTGGCGGTGCTCATTGGTCCTCCTTTGTTGAAGTGCTCCGGAAACCCTCTGCGCGCCGCCCTCCGAGGTACCACATCCGTTCGCCGCTCCACACCTCCCCGTGCCCGCGATCGCGCTTCTTTTTACCTACGCGCCCGGGCGCCGCGCACGGCGTGACGTGTCGTGCGCCGGTGGGTGACCGGCTGCACGGCGTACTCGGCGTCGGCGACCATGCGCTGGATCTCGACCTGCGCGCCGTGAAGCGGCGTCTCGCCGTCGCGGAAATAGGCGATGAAGGCCTCGCAGCCGTTCGTCCCGAGCGCGGCGCGCGCGTCGGGGTTGTGGTCGACGAAGTCGGCGGTCAACAGCGCGCGGACGGCGTCCCAGTGCCTGCCGACCACGGCGTCGTACAGCTCGAGCAGCACCTGCTCCGCGGCCGGGGCGGTCCGCGCCCGCGCCGGCGCGCTGAGGGCGCACCCCCTCAGCCTGGAGGCGCCGCCCTCCAGGGGGAGTCGTCAGGAGGAGATCGGAGCGCGCCGGAGCGCAGGCCGGTGTTGGACGGCGGGCGGCGGCGCCGGCGCTCAGGGCGCGAAGGACCTCTCGTCGGCGACGTCAGCGCTTCTTCTCGAACGACACCTCGGGGTACTCGGGCGAGGGGCCGTCGAGCAGCGGCGAGGCGTCGCCGCGCACGTGCGCCTCGACGAAGGCGCGCGTGTACGCGTTCGTGATCTCGACCGCGCGGGCCGGAGCGAGCGTGCCCAGCTCCTCGGGGAGGGCGCCTGCGCCGAGCAGGTGCTCGATGACGACGGGCAGGTCCGAGAACGTGAGGTGCGCGGCGCCCTCGACCCGCGCGAGGTAGCCCTGGCCCTTCAGCGCGCCGTAGGTCTCGTCGACGCGCACGTCGTCGACATGGCCCTCCGCGAGCATGATCAGGAACGGCTGCGCGAGGCTCCGGCCTCCGGCGCCGCTCTCCGGCCCGAAGAGGCTGCCGTCGAGGTTGAGCCCGGCGTCGAACCGGTCGTCGACGGCGCACGCCTCGGCGGCCATCGCGCCGCCGAAGGAGTGGCCGAGGACGCCGACCCGATCGAGGTCGAGCCGCCAGGTGAGCAGGCCCCCGGGGTCGCGCTGCGCGGCGGCCGTGAGCTCGTCGAGCACGAAGCGCGCGTCGTCGACCCAGACCGCGACGTGCTCGTCCATCGCCTCGAAGAAGGCTTCGATCTCCTCCGGCGTCGCGTCCATCCCCGGCGGCGTCCCGACGACCGGGCTGAAGGGCACCGCCCGGCCGTCGGGGAACAGCGCCAGCTCGGTGTCGTGGGTGTGGCTGATGGCGGCGACCACGAAGCCGTGGCTCGCCAGGTCCTCGACGAGGCTCGTGTAGTCGGCGCGGAGCATCCCGAACCCGTGCGAGAAGAGGAGCACCGGGTGGGGTGCGCCCTCGTCGGCGAGGGGGACGCCGGTGCGCGCGTGCGTGACGAAGCTCGCCTCGAAGCCGTCCTCGACCGGGAGGCCGGTGCTCGCGCGGCGGCTGTCGCCCTCCTCCGGCGCGAGGTACGGCGCGAGCTCGCCGGCGCCGCAGGGATCGGCCGGATACCAGAGCTGCACGAGGAGCTGCCGGCGGTCCTCGGGTTCGGTTCGTGCTCATACCGTGTTCGAGACCGGCGCGGCGAGCACGATTGTGGCGGGGTGGCCCATCACCGGGCACGGCCTCTCGGTCCCCGACGGCCACATCGCAGCTCGGCTTCGGAGGCCACGCCGCAACGGCGCCACACACCTCGAGCTCGAGCCCATCGCGTTCATGGCCACGCTGGCCGCGCTTACGTCCGCGCCGACGTGCGCCCGCGGCGCTGGCCGCGCCACAGGTTCGCGCGCGCCGGACGGCGCGCCAGAATACGCGCGCCGTCCGGCGCGCCAGAATACGCGCGCCGTCCGGCGCGTTGAGCCGGGCGTGCTCCCGAAGCCTCGCCCGGCCCGGCCTCGCCTCGGCGCGTCGACCCCTCGACGGCTCGCCTATCGCACGCTCGTGACCCTGGGGTTGCTGCTGCTGGTCGGGGGCGCTGCCCTGGCCGGCGCGCGCCTCTGGGTCCTGCGGTCGGCGCGCATCTACCGCGAGCTCGACGCCGTTCCGCGGGGCGAGGTGGCCATCGTCCCGGGCGCGCTCGTGTGGCCGGACGGAACGCCGTCGGCGGCCCTCGAAGATCGGCTCGCCGCGGCCCTCGATCTGTACCGCGCCGGCAAGGTGCGGCGGGTGCTGGTCTCCGGGGACCACGCGCGTGTCGGGTACGACGAGCCCAACGCCATGCGCGCGTGGCTCGTCAGCCGCGGCGTGCCTTCCGAGGACGTGTTCATGGACCACGCGGGCCTGCGCACGCTGGACACGATGCAGCGCGCCGCGCGCGTCTTCGGCGTGCGCGACGCGGTCGTGTGCACCCAGGGCTTTCACCTGCCGCGCGCCCTGTACCTGGCGCGCGCGGCGGGCTTCCCCGCGGTGGGCTACGCCGCCGACCGGCGCGTCTACGCGAACGCCGACCGCGACGCGCGGCGCGAGCTCCTCGCCACGGCGCTGACGCTCATCGACACCTGGTCAGGCCGCGGGCCGCGTTTCCTGGGGCCGCAGGTGCCCATCCAGGGCGACTCGAGCGCTTCCCACGACGCGTGGACGCCCGGGCTCGTCGTTCGATGAGGCGCGCGCCAGGGTGCTCGGGCGCGCCCTCCAGCATTCCTCTCCCTGCGTTCCGAGGTTACCCCCAGGTTGGCGGAGGAGTTCGATGGAGTTCAGGTTGCTCGGCGGATCAGGGTTCAAGGTTCCGGTGGGCAGAACCTGGGGGACGTCGGCCCAACTCGGTAGAATTCGCTGCGGCAGGGGTCAACGGACGATCACGCGCATCGGTGCGATCGGCGGGCTCGGCGCGGCGGCGTCGAGAGCTCAGTCAGCGCGTCGGAGCCTCAAGCCGGACGGCCCGCCGTCGAGGCCGCGGCCTCGAGGCTCCGCGCGAGCACCTGGGCGACGGCGCGCGCATGGGGCTCGGCGAACATCGTCATGTGATCGCCGGGCACCCAGCGGAGTTCGACGCCGGCGCGGGCGTGCTTGCCCCAGCCCCAGGCCGGGTCGTCCGCCGCGCGCGCGAAGAGGCCGAGGTCCACGAGAGGGTCGAAGCGGCTCGGCTCGGAGGCTCGCAGGAGCACGATGCGATCCACCGTCACGTGGGCTGGATCGTAGCGGCCGTACGCGAGATCGCTCGCCTTCATGACCTCCGCGATGCCGCGCGCGCGATCGGGTCCCGCGTCCGTGGGCAGGACGCCAGCAGCCCCGAGCCGGCGCGCCAGGAGCTCGAGCTGCGCCTCCGGGCTCCTCGCCCGGAGCTCCTCGTCGAGCGAGCGCAGCGCCTCCGAGGACATCGGCTCGAAGAGGGCGAGGATGGCCGTGAGCCAGCGGGCGTGGTCCCACCGGAAGCCGATCCAGTCGCGCTCGGCGACGGGCGCCGGGACATCGAGGATCGCGAGCAGGGCGACCTGCTCGCCTTCGCGCTCGAGCTGCCGGGCCATCTCGAAGGCGATGGCGCCGCCGACGGAGTGGCCACCGAGAGCATAGGGGCCATGAGGCCTGAACGCGCGGATCGCGGCGAGGTGATGAGCGGCGAGCGCCTCGATGGTGGCGAGCGGCGGCGACTGCCCGTCAATGCCGGGGTACTGGAGGCCGTAGAAGGGCTGATCCGCGCCGAGGTGCCGCGCGAGCGCGTGGAAGTAGACGACGTTGCCGCCGGAGCCTGCGACGCAGAAGAAGGGCGGGCGCCCGCCGTTCGGCTGGATGGGGACGAGGGGCGTCCAGGGGCGTGCACGCGCGGGCGCGCGCAGGGCGCTCGCGACACGCTCGACCGTCGAGCCTCCGAACAGGGCGGCGAGCGGGAAGGCCTGCCCGAACTCCTGCTCGATGCGCGCCGTCAGCAGCGTGGCAAGGAGCGAGTGGCCCCCGAGGTCGAAGAAATCGTCGGTCGCACCGACGGGATTGACGCGGAGGACCTCGGACCAGATGCGCGCGAGGCGGAGCTCGATTTCATCGCGAGGAGCGACCCATGCACGGCCGGTCGGGGCCGTGAGCCCCTCGGGCTCCGGGAGCGCGCGCCGATCGGCCTTCCCGCTCGGCGTCAGCGGAAGCGAGCTCAAAGGGACGATCACCGCAGGGACCATGTAATCAGGGACGGTGGCCCTCATGAACTCGCGCAGATCGCCGACATCGCAGCCGTCCCGCGGGACGACGTAACCGACCAGCCGCTTGCCGCCGGTCGCGTCGTCCCTGGCGGCGACGGCCGCAGCCTCCACGCCAGGATGGCGGGCCAGGACGGCCTCGACCTCGTCGAGCTCGACACGAAAGCCGCGGATCTTGACCTGCGCGTCCGTGCGGCCGAGAAACGCGATGTTGCCGTCGGGGAGATACCGCGCGAGGTCGCCGGTGCGGTAGAGGCGAGCGTCGGGAGCGGCGGAGAAGGGGTCGACGAGGAACCGCTCCGCCGTGAGCTCTGGCCGGCCGAGGTAGCCGCGCGCGAGGGCGGCGCCGCCGACGTAGAGCTCGCCGGGGACGCCGATCGGGACGGGGTGGCCCGCAGGGTCGAGGAGGTAGATCTGAGTGTTGTCGATCGGTCGGCCGATCGACGGCAACTCCGGCCATGCGCTGACCGGGCCAGAGAGCGTGAGCGCGGTCACGACGTGCGTCTCCGAGGGACCATACTGGTTCTGCAGCACGCAATGGGGGAGCTTCTCGAAGAAGCGGCGCACCGCGGGCGTGATCCTGAGCTGCTCGCCCGCGACATAGAGCTCGCGCAGGCTCTCCGGGGCCGGGGCGCCGCGGTCGACGGCCACCGCCATCTGCTGCAAGGCCACGAAGGGGAGGAACATGCGGGCGACGCGGTGATCGGCGATGACCCCGAGCAGCGCGAGCGGATCGCGGCGCGCCGGCTCCGAGATGAGGACCAGGGTGCCGCCCGTCCAGAAGGTGGCGAACAGCTCGAGGAAGGAAGCGTCGAAGCTGATCGGCGCAAACTGCAGGGTGCGGTCGCCCGAGCCGAGCGCGGTCTGGCGGAGCTGCCAGGCGAGGAGGTTGACGAGGGGCCCCTGCGGCATCGCGACGCCCTTGGGAGTCCCCGTGGAGCCCGACGTGTAGAGGACATAGGCAAGCTGCTCCGGTGAGGCGTCGTCGTCCAGGTCGTGATCGGGCTCGGCCGAGAGGAGGTCCTGGGCGGCGTCCATGCACAGCGCCTCGGCGCCGTGGTCCGGCAACAGGTGGAGAAGCCCCGCGCGGGTGACGAGCACGCGGACGCCGGCGTCGGCGCACATGAAGCGCAGTCGCTCCGCAGGATAGCTGAGATCGAGCGGGACATAGGCCGCGCCGGCCTTGAGGATCCCGAGCACGCCGACGATCAGCTCCGGCGTCCGGTCCAGGAGCAGGGCGACGCCGGTATCGCGGCGGACCCCGAGCCGGCGCAGGCGACGCGCGAGCTGGTTGGCGCGGCGGTTCAAGGCGTCATAGGTGAGCTCCTCCGCTCCGAAGACGACGGCGGCGGCGTCCGGGGTCCGGCGCACCTGCGCCTCGAAGGGCGCGACGATGGAGCAGGAGGGGCGCTCGATCGCCGTCGCGTTCCAGTCGTCGAGGAGCTGCCGGCGCTCCCCAGGGGTGAGCACGGGCAGCGCGGATATCCGCCTCGCGGGGTCCTCGGCCATCGCGGCGAGCAGCACCTCCAGGTGGCCGGCCATCCGCCGCACGGTCTCTGCCGCGAGCAGATCGCTGCGGTGCTCGATCCGACCGAGGATCCCCTCCGCGCGCTCGTCGATCTCGATCATGAGGTCGAACTTCGCGGTGCCTGTATGGACGCCGAGGCGGTCGAGCGTCCACCCGAGCGGGCCTGCCGCGAGCGGCGGCTGGGAGATGAACGCCACCTGGAAGAGGGGATTCCGGCCGGCGTGGCGCCGGGGATGGAGCGCCGCGACGAGGGCCTCGAACGGGAGCGCTTGATGCTGGAGGGCCTCGAGGCTGAGGCCGCGGACCCGCCGCAGGAGCTCGCCGACCGTGGGATCGCCGGAGAGGTCGGCGCGGAGGACGAGGGTGTTGTCGCAATAGCCCATCACGCGCTCGAGCTCCGGCCGGCCGCGCTGCGCGATGACCGTACCGAGCGCGAGATCGCGCTGGCCGGTGTAGCGATGGAGGAGCACGTAGATGGCGGCGGTCACGGTCATGAAGAGCGTGACCCCCTCCCTGCGACCGAGGCGCCTCAGGGCCTCGGTGAGGTCGCTCGAGAACGCCATGCACGCGCGCTCTCCGCTGCAGCGCGGGGCGCTCGGGCGGGGCCGGTCGAGCGGGAGCTCGAGCTCCGGCAAACCGCGGAGCCGCTCGATCCACCACGGGAGCTCGACCTTCGCGGCCCGCTCGGCCTCGGCCCGCTGGTAGGCGACGAAGTCCGCGTACTGGGCCGGGAGCTCGGGCCACGGCGGCGCCGTCGCGCCGCGGGAGAGGGCGTCATAGGCCACCTCGAGCTCCGCGAGCAGGACGCGGTACAGGGAGATGCCATCGACGATGAGATGGTGAAGGACGAGGTGGAGCTCCTGTTCGTCGTCGGCGAGGCGCACGAAGGTCGCTCTGAGGAGGGGAGGTGCCCCGAGGTCAAAGGAGAGCCGGGCTTGCTCTTCGGCGAGGCGCTGCGCCGCAGGCGCACGGTCCGCCGGAGGGACCGCCCGCAGGTCGACGACGCGCAAAGAAAAGGAAGGGGTGCGAACGATCCGCACCGGCCGCCCCTCCCTCTCGACGAACGCCGTGCGCAGGATCTCGTGACGGCGGATGAGCTCGACCAAGCACCGCTCGAGGACGCCTTCATCGACGGGGCCGCGCATGCGGATCGCGCAAGGCTCGTTGTAGAGCGGCTCTCCGGCGTAGAGGCGGTGCAGGAACCAGATCTGCTCCTGGCCGGGGGAGAGCGGTAGCTCGTGCTGCGGCGCCGCTAGAGCGGTGGCATCGTCCGCCGGGCGCGCCGCGAGCTGGCTGCCGGCGCCTTCCTCCCGGAGGGCGTGCTTTGCGTCGATGCGCTCGGCGAGCTCGGCGATGCTCGGCGCGCTGAAAAGCGCATCGACGGAGAGCTCGACGCCGAGCGCGCTCCTGATCCGCGCGGCGGTCTGGATCGCGAGCAGCGAGTTGCCGCCGACATCGAGGAAGTTGTCGTGAATGCCGACCTCCGCGCCGAGGACCTCCTTCCATATGGCGGCCAGGGCGCGCTCGGTGGCGGACCGCGGGAGATCCGCCGGATCGATGCCAGGGTCCCCTGCGGGCGCGAGCTCCGCGGGCAGCGACGCCCGCGAGAGCAACGCCTGGCGATCGAGCTTGCGGCTCACCGTGCGAGGGAGGCAGTCCATCGCGTGGAAGGCCGAAGGGATCATGTAGGCGGGCAGCCGCGACGCGAGGAAGCCGCGCAGCTCCTGCGGCAGGTTCGACGAGGGCGTCCGGGGTACGACGAAGGCGACGAGGCGGCGCGAGCCGTCGGCGTGCTCCGGGGCGACCACCGCGGCGTCGCCCACGAGCGGGCTCTCGGCCAGGATGGCCTCGATCTCCTCCGGCTCGACGCGGTAGCCGCGGATCTTGACCTGATGGTCGGCGCGTCCGACGAACTCGAGGTGTCCATCGGCGCGCCAGCGCACGAGGTCTCCTGTCCTGTAGAGGCGAGCGTGCCCCGATGGATCGAAGGGGCTCGTGATGAAGCGCTCCGCCGTGAGCTCTGGCCGGCCGTGATAGCCGCGCGCGAGGCCGGCCCCGCCGAGGTAGAGCTCCCCTGCGACCCCTCCGGGAACCGGCTCGCTCGCCGGGCCGAGCACGTGCGCCTCGACGTGCGGCATCGGGCGCCCGATCGGGACCTCGGCGCCGAGATCGTCGACGGCGGAGAGGTCGCAGGTGATCGCGACGACCGTGGCCTCGGTGGGCCCGTAGGTGTTCACGAGGCGCGGCGACGGCCCGCAATGCGCCTTCCACGCGAGGACCCGCGCGAGCGACGCGCGCTCGCCGCCGATGATCACGAGGCGGACGCAGGGCGGCAGCTTCAGGCCGGACGCGGTGAGCTCGGCCGTGAGCTGGTGCCAGTAGCCGGTCGGCAGATCGAGGACGGTCAACCCGAGCTCCGCGCAAGCCGCGACGAGCGCGGGCGCCGAACCGATCATCGCCTCGCTGCGCAGCACGAGCGTGCCGCCGGAGATCAGGCTGGTGTAGATCTCCTCGACGGCAGCGTCGAAGCTGATCGCGGCGAACTGGAGGACGCGATCGCCCGGGCCGATGCCGTACTCGACGCATGCCGAGCGCGTGAAGCGAGACAGCGCGGCATGCTCCACGACGACGCCCTTCGGTTGGCCGGTGGATCCCGACGTGTAGATGACGTACGCGGCCTGGCCGAGGCCCGCGGCGGCGGCCGGCGCGGCGGTGGGACGAGCCTCGATGGCGGTGCGGTCGGCGTCGAGGCGCACGACGTGGGCCGCTTGCGACGCCACCCGGCAAGCGAGCGCTTCCGACGTGAGGACCGTCACCACGCCCGCGTCCTTGAGGATGTAGGCGCGACGAGGCTCCGGCTCGGCGGGGTCGATGGGGACGTACGCACCTCCCGCCTTCAGCACGGCCAACATCGCGACGATCTGCTCGATCGAGCGCTCCACGCAGATGCCGACGAGCGCCTCGCGGCCGACGCCGAGCGCGGCCAGGTGGTGCGCGAGCTGGTTGCTGCGGGCGTCGAGCTCGGCGTAGGTGATGGAACGGGCGCCGGAGACGACCGCGATCGCGCCCGGAGCTCTCGCCGCCGCTCGCGCGAACAGGTCGTGGACGCAGGCCGCGTCGTCGGGGGCGCCGCAGGGATGGGCAGCGCCGTTCCCGCCGGTGCGCGCCGGGCGCGCGCCGCCTGGCCAGAGATCCCCTGCGGGCGCGGCGAGGGTGGTCCGTGGTGCCTCCGCGCGACGCGCGCGCGAAGGCGGCGTCCAGTAGGCAAGATCCTCCTCGAACCTGCGGCTCAGGTAGGGATCGAGCGCGTCGCTGGCGCCCGGCAGCCCCTGCTCGACGTCGCCGACCGCGGCGGCGTAGCGGGAGATGCGGAGCGTGAGCGCGTCGCGGCTCATGAGGGCGGCCTCCTCCCGGGCTCCATCGCACGCCGCCGCGAGCGCCGCGTCGAAGCGTCCCCCGAGCCACGCGGCGGCCGGGCGCAGGGCCGACGCATCTCCGCGGCTGCTCTCGACCGCGGCGAGGAGGAGCGCGTCGGTCGCGGCGTCCCCGAGGAGCGCGCTGCCCCAGTAGAGGGCGGTCGACCGGTCGTCGAAGGGCGTCGCGGCATTCCCCGCGCGGGCCCGCACCCGTGCTGCTGCTTCCTCGAGGCGGCGGGCGATCGCCGGCGACGCGCACGTCTCGGCGAGAAAGCGGTACAGGCTCCGGTCCGTGTGCAGCGCGCTCGAGCCGAGCACCATGTTCAAGGCCTCGGTGGGGCCCTCGAAGATGCGCCATGGGCGCGCGTCGCGGTACATCTGCGGCACGAGGTTGCTCTCCTCGTAGCCGCGCGCCCCGAGGAGCTGGACCAGCTGATCGACGGCCCAGCCTAGGGACTCGGCGCCGGCGTTCTTGCAGGCCATGTACGCCTCGGCGGGGACGCTCCGGCCTGCGTCGCGCAGCTCGGCGATCCGCGTGGCCAGCGCCTCCACCGACGTGATCCGGGCTGCGAGCTCGCTCATGCGGGCGAGCGTCACGGGGTTGTCGAGGAGGTTGCCTGTCAGGACCTGCCGCCGCTCGGCGTAGCGGAGCATGAGCTGCGCGCAGCGCTTCATCCCGCCGACCGCCATCCCGCCCAGATAGAAGCGGATGAGCATCATCGTGTCCCGGGCTCCCTCCATTCCGCTGCCCGGCGCGCCGAGCATGTCGGCCGTGGTCACGCGGACGCCGTCGAGCACCACCGTGTTCTTGGTGAACCCGCGCAGCCCCAGGGTGAGCGCCTCTGGCCCGATATGGAGCCCGTCCGCGCCCTGGCGGACGATGAAGCCCGTCAGCCCACGAGAGCGGCCCCGCTCGTCGAGGAGCTGGGCATAGACGTGGATGACGCTGGCGGCGGAGCCGGCGCCGACCCAGAGCTTGCTGCCGTGGAGGCGCCACGCGCCCCTACCTTCCGGGACCGCCCTGGTCTCGATGGCGCGGAGGTTGGAGCCCGCCTTGGGCTCGGTCATCGCCACCGCGGCGAAGACTCGGCCGCGCGCGACGAGCGGGAGGAACTCGCCGCGCACGGCCTCGGTCGCGTGGTGGCCGATGGTGTGCGCGCCGAGGATGCTGTCCAGGACGACGATCGCGAGCGTGAGATCGATCGCCGAGAGCTGCTCGAGGACGCGGAGGGCGTCGCCGCAGCGGAGGCCGAGCCCGCCATAGCGCTCGGACACCTGCATGCCGAGCAAGCCGCGGTTGCCGAAGTCTAGAATCACGTGCGGCGGGATGCAGCGCCGCTCGTCGATCAGGCGGGAGTTGATCCGCCGCTCGGCGTAATCGCGCACCCACCGGATCAGCTCATCGGCGCGCCGCCGGCTGGTCTCCGGAGAGGCGGCCCAGGGCTCGGGCTGTACGATGTTCGAGTGCTGCTCGACGTGATGGAAGGTCTCGGTGTGCATGTGCAAATTCCCTGCGAAAGCGCGGCGCCCCGTGCGCCGGTCGGAAATGTCTCCTGGTCAGCCGATCCGCTCGTGGGGGGTGATCACTCCGTGAGGATGCTCTCGGGGCCGGCGATGACCGGGGTGTAGTCACGGCTCGCGAGGAACTCGGGCCGCGGCGTCGCGACCGGGTGAGCTCGATTGAGGACGCTGTTGTACGTGACCAGGATGAGGCACCGGTCGATCGGCGTGATGTTGTTGCTCGACCCATGTACGAGGTTCGGGTGGAACAGAAGCACGGAGCCGGCGGAGCCCACCGCGGTCCGTACGGGGTAGCGAGCCGCGAGGTAGCGCACCTGCTCGCGGCTCAACACGTACTTGAGGTCCGCGGTCAGGTTGTGGATCCACGCCGGTTCGCCCTCGTAGGCCCCGCCTTGGCGCGCGGACGGGCGCACATCGATGACGCCCTCGCGGTGCGAGCCGGCGAGGAACATGAGCGGGCCGTTCGACTCCGTGTTGTCGTCGACCATGACAGCGACGTTGACCAGCCGGGGCTCGGGCAAGCCGTCCTCTTCACGCCAGAAGATGAAGTCCTGGTGCCAGGGCCAGAGCTCGCCGGCGAACGCCGCCTTGAGGTTGATCTTGAACTGATAGACGAACACCTCATCCGCCAGGAGCTGGCGGCACGGCTCGACGAGACGAGGGTGGCGGACCAGCCTGGCGAAGCTCTCGAACGTCTTGTGCTGGCCGTGAACGCCGCGCACGGTCTGCCCGTCCCGCTCGAGGACGCGGCGCGGCGACTCCTCGGCGAGCGCGACGCGGGTGTCGGCCCGGATGCGCCCGAGCTCGGCGTCGGACAGCACATTTGGGATGATCACGAACCCGTCTTGATTGTAGGCGTTCAGCTGAGTCTTCGTGAGCTTCATGAGCGGATCTCCTCCAGTGGTCATGGCCGTCATCAAGGCGACGGCGAGCCGCAGATACAGCGTCGTGGGACGACTGTGACGCAGCAGTGAGCAATTGCGCGCTCATCCCCCGGCGCACGGCGATGCTGCTGTGCCCGTCGACAATGCACGTTGCAGGCCAAGCGCGTATTCTCGCTCACAGAGCGCCGGCCGTGTCCGGCGCCCGACGGTGGCACCGGAAGTGGAGGGCACCGCGGAAGGGGCCGGGCGCGGGGCGCAGGTCCGCGAAAAAACTCCGCTTTGGCGCGCCACGCGGCCGGCGCGGGCGCCGCGCCCACGGAGCGCCGTCTCCGTGACATGTCACGGGATCTGGCACGCTGCCGCCGTGACATGTCACGGAGATGCCTCTCCTCCCGCAGGCCGTGCTCGCGGATGCCGGTGACAACGTGCTGGTATAACAGCTCAACTATCTTGACGAAGCTGAAGACGTCGAAGCGCTGAAAGCCGCGAACGATGCCGCGGACCCGCCCGTCGTGGGCCTGATCGGCGTGTTCAGCGTCTCGTATCGGTGCGCGATGGCCGCAGACGCCGCGGAGCTGCCGGGCCTCCCCATCGTCGCCTTCGATTTCGATCCGCAGACCGTCGACTACATGCGCCAGGGTCGCATCAAGGCCACGCACGTCCAGCGGCAGTAGCGCTGGCGTGGCTCAAGGGAGGCCTCGCGCGGCGCGCGCGGGGGAAGCGCGCGCCGCGCGCGCCAGGACGTGGTACGGGGGCGCCATGATCCGAGACGTCGAGCTCCAGTGTCGTTGCGGTCCCGGGTCGGTGAAGCCGGGCGTGCGCCTCATGGCGCGCATGATCGGAAAGCTGCTCGGCTGGAAGCTCCGCGGCGCCGCGTGGCCGCACCCGTTCTCCGATCGCGCGAGCGGCGAACCGAAGTACCCGGTCACGGTGCTGTCCACGGCCGAGCGCGACGCGCTGCGCCCGCTGTGCGGCCCGCGCCCCGCGCGCGCCTGACGACCCCTGGACGGCGGCGTCCCCCGCCTCGGCGTGTGGCCTCGCGCGCTCGGCGTTCGCGGCGCGGTCCCAGGGCCCCCTTACTTGCCGCCGTCGACCGGGAGGCCCTCGGCCCGCATCGCCCCCTGCACCGCCGGGCGCGCGGCCACCCGCCGCTGGTACGCGAGCAAGTTGGGGAAGGCCGACAGGTCGAGCTTGACGAAATTCGACCAGTTGGCGACCGTGAAAAGGTAGGCGTCGGCCACGGTGAACTGCTCGCCGAACAGGTAGGGCCCCTTCGCGAGCGCCGCCTCGATCACGCCGTAGCGCTTGCGCAGGTACTCTTCGCGCTCTTGCCGCTGCTCGGGCGAGGTCTTCGGATTGAAGAGCGGGCCGTAGGTCTTGTGCAGCTCAGAGTTGATGTACCCGAGCATCTCTTGCACGCGGTAGCGCGCCATCGTGCCCGGCGGCGGCACGAGCTTCGCTTCGGGCTTCTGGTCGGCCAGGTACTGAACGATGGCCGGCCCCTCGGTCAAGACCTCGCCGCCGTCGAGCTCGAGCGCGGGGATGTACCCCTTCGGGTTGATGGCCCAAAAGTCGCGGCCCGACGACGTCTTCTTGGACGCGACGTCGACCTTGTCGAGCGTCAGCTCGATGCCGAGCTCGCGGGCGACGACGTGCGGAGACAGAGAACAGGCACCGGGAGAGAAATACAATTTCATAGAAGCATCCCTCGAATGATGTGGTGTTGGTGAGAGCCCCGAACGACCCTGCCCCTTCGACGCGCGCCCAGGTGTTCGGGGCGGCGAGATGCGGGCGGGCGCGGGGGGCCGGCGAAGGCCCCCGCGCGCCCCGGCGAAGCCCGTCGCTTCGGCGAGGGCCGCGGCGCGCCAGCCCCGATCGTTCGGGGCCGGCGCCGTCGAGACCAGCAAGCTAGCGCGCGAAGTTACTCCTGGATACTCGCCAGGTGCCAGAACCCTGAGAAAGGGGTATCTTCGGGGTTACCCATGGCGCTGCCGGTTCGAAAAAATCGCGTCCCCCCGCCGCCCCTCTGCCCGCTGACGCTGTGCATGGCGCTCTTGCGCGGGGCCTGGGCGCCGAACGTCATCTGGTCGCTCAGCGGGCAGCCGCGCCGGTTCGGCGAGCTGCGCGTCGACATCCCGCAGATCTCGGCGCGGGTGCTGAGCGCGCGCCTGCGCGAGCTCGAGGCCAAGGGCGTGGTCACCCGCCGCGTCATGCCCACCTCGCCGCCCTCGGTCGAGTACGAGCTCACCCCGCTCGGCCAGGAGCTGGTGCCCGCGCTCCGGGCCATCGCCGAGGTCGGCGGAAAGCTCAACGCCCGAGGGCCTCACGCCGTGCCGGGGCCCGGGGCGCGCCCGCGCAGGCGCGCGGCCGCCCCGGCGCGAAGCCACGTTGCCTGAGCGCGGGCACGGACGCAGCATCGGATCTCAGAACACCGTCGCGGCGAGCGACACGGTCGCTCCCCACCTCGGCCGCAAGCTCGCCGACGGCGCGCCGCCGAGGCCCACAGGATCATCGCGGTCGCTCCGCTCGATAAACGCAGACGCGCGCTGCGTGACCCCCCTCGTGAGCTCCCATTCCAACTGCGCCGCCACGCGCGTCATCAAAATCATATCCCCCGCCCGAGGCGCCCCTTCCGGCACGCCCAGATCGCTCACCACAACCCGCTCCGCCAGCACGACCGTGCCGCTGCCGCCTGCGTAGATCTCACGCGTGATCGCTACCCGCCCCTCCGCTGCGATCTGGCCCCCCACGTCGCCCGCGCTGCCTGTCGGATCGAGCCGCGAGAATGTTCCAGCGCCGATCGCCGCGCCAGGCCCACGCCCCCCAGCGACAACTCGGTCGAGAGAGCTCCAGCTCGGCACGAAAGGCAGCGCCGTCGACCGATAGACGAGATCCCCGAAGAGCGTCGGCATCATGACGCTTGGGACGCTCTCCTTCTCGTCCTCCTCCGACGACGGCGCCTCCGGCGGCGGCGTGGCGTCATAAAGATGCGTCGGCACAGCGATACCGAGGCCGCCCCGCGCCCCGAGCGACAGCCGTCTCGACAGCGAAATGCCCGCGAGCGACAGCACATCAAGCTCGATCGTGAGCGCCGCCAGGTTGGTACGCCCCTCCTCCCCCCGCTTGAACGGCGCGTCCTGCTGCGCCACGTTCAAATCGATGATCGCCGCACGGACCGGCCGCTCGGGGCTCCGGTCGAAGAACTCGACCACGACCATCTCGACCCCGAGATCGCGCCGCGTGGTTCCCTCCTCGTAGCGCAGCACGTCGGCCTCGACGGCGAGGCTCATCACGTTCATCTTCGCCGGCAGCACCGTGAACATGCCCGGGAGCGCGAACCGGCCGCCCACCGACATCACGCCGCGCTGCGATCGCCAGAAGCGATCGGTGAACTCCACAGGCCTCTGGTACGAAAACCGCTGCTCCAGGACGACCGGCGTAAGCTGGAGCGTCGCGCTCTCCGCCGCGCGCCACTCGAACGCCCGAGCGCCGCCCGTCGATCGCGCCGCGGCGAGGCCAGCCGCGCCCGCGCGGACGATCAAGCCGCGGCGCGCATCGAGCATCGAAGGCGAAAAGAGGCCCAGGCCTGGCGCCGTCGCGTCCGGCTCCGCGGCCGTCCACCCGATCCACCCCTCGCCGTCGATATACGGCCGCAGCCCGCCCCGCGCGCCATCGCCTCGCGTCCCCGCGGCGAGCGCGTCGACGCCCAGCGACAGCGACGCTCCCCAGCGCTCGTCCTTCACGATCGCGATCGAGTGCGGAGAAGCCTCCTCGCCAGCCACGGCGCTCGCCCCCGGCTCGTCCCCGCCGCGCGCGGACCCGCCCGCGCCGAGCTGCGTAAGGAGCGCCCACGCCCCGGTCAGCGCGACTCGCTGACGACGCGAAATCGACTGCGCACGCAGGCGCTTCTGCGCGGGGTCTGGACGCATCGACGTGGGGCCCAGAGGGCGCCTAACCACTCCCGTGCCCGCGCCCCACGCCCTCCCCCGCTGGCTCCGCCGCAGCCGGCAGGGCCTCCGTCACCGTTGCCCCGGCTCCACCGCGATCTCGTCGAACCGCTCCGCCGCCGCGTGCCGGCTCCCCGGCTCCCGCGCCGTCCCCGGCCGCAGCAGCTGCACCGTGCGCATCCCCGCCGCCGCCGCCGCGTCGAGCTCCGCCGTCACGTCGGACAGGAACAGCACCTCTGCCGGCTGCACCCCGAGCGCCCCCGCGATCCGCTGGTAAGCCCCCGCCTCCCGCTTCGGCCCGGTCGTCGTATCGAAGAACGCCGTGAAGAGCCCTGTCAGGTCCCCGGATGTCGTGTGCTGGAACAGGAGCTTCTGCGCCTCGACCGACCCGGAGCTGAACACCGCGAGCGTCGCCCCGCGCTCCCGCCACCGCCGCAGCGCCGGCGCCACGTCCGCGTACACGTGGCTCCGGAGCCCGCCCGACTCGTAGGCGCTGCGCCAGATCTTCCCCTGCAGCGCCTTCAGCGCCGTCTCCTTGCGATCCTCGTCGATCCACGCGCGCAGCGCCGCCGCGAGCTCGCCGTCGCTCACCGCCTGCGCGGGGGCGCCCCGCTCGCGCGCGACCGCGCTCCGGGCCGCCTCGACCTCGGGGCTGCCGGCGTGCGCCGACACGTACGCGGCCAGGTCCCGGCGCGCCACCGAGAACAGCGTCTCGTGCACGAAGCGCACGTCCGTCGTGGTCCCCTCGATGTCGACCAGCACCACGCGCGCGGGGATCGACGCCGTGCTCACGCCGCGAGCCTCGGGAAGCGCGACGCGATGTCCGACCCGGTGTGCTCGGCGACCCACCCCCTCGGATCGGAGAACCACCGGATGCAGGTGAACGACGGCGCAGGCCCCATGTCGAACCAGTGCCGCGTCCCGGCAGGAACGCTGATGAGGTCGCCCTTCTCGACAAGGAACGAGAGCACGCGCTCCCCCTGATGGATGCAGAACAGCCCGCGCCCCTCGACGAAGAAGCGCGCCTCGTCCTCGGTGTGGATGTGCTCGTCCAAGAACTTCCGCCGGAGCTCCGCGTGGTTCGGCGTGCTCGGGGAGACCGAGATCACGTCCGCCGTGACGAACCCGCACGCCTCGGAGAGCTGCTTCACCGGGCCGGCGTACGCCTCGAGCACCTGCTCCGGCGACGCCGAGGGCGGCAGCGGGCGCTCGGCGGACCAGCGCTCGAAGCGGATCTGCGACGCGGCGGCGACGCGGGCGATGTCCTCGAGCGTCGTGTATTCCTCGGCCTTCGTCGGATCGCTCTCCCGGTACACCCGCAGCAAGCTCATGAGATCCTTCCTTCCAGCAGCGCGCAGTCGAGCATGAACTCGAGCGCCTCGATGTGGCGGATCGTGTCCGCGATGTCTGCGCCCCAGGTGTAGAGCCCGTGGCCGGCGATGAGGTAGCCGTGCACCGGCGGGTGCGCCGACATGAACGCCTCGACGTCCTCGGCGAGCTTCCGGATGTCCTGCGTGTTGACGAAGACGGGGAGGAGCACCGCGCGGTCGTGCGTCGTCACGCCGGAGAGCGCCTTCGCCACCTCGTAGCCCGCGAGGGTCACGTATCCCTCCTGCGCGCACCGGCGCGAGAGCACCGTCGCGGCGCGCGAGTGGGTGTGCGCGACGGCCCCGATGGCGGCGGAGCGCCGGTAGAGCTGGCAGTGCAGCGCCGTCTCGGCCGACGGGCGGCTGGCGGACGGCCCGACCAGGCGGCCGTCCGCGTTGACGACCACGATGTCCGACGGGCCGAGCGCGCCCTTCGGCCGCCCGGACGCCGTGATCGCGATGGTGCCTTCGCCGAGCCGGGCGGAGAAGTTGCCGCTCGTGGCCGGCGTCCAGCCGCGCTCGTAGCACCAGCGGGACAGCTCGATGAGCTCGGCTGCGACCGAGGAGAACGAGGTCAACGACGTCCCGCGCGCGCTCACCGCGCGACCATACCAAAGCGGGCCCGGCCGATCAACGCGCCCCCCGGCGACCCGAGCCGCGGAGTCCGGCACAGCCGCGCTCGGCGCGCGGCTGCCCCCGCGCGCCCCCGCGCGCCCTCGCGCGTCACGACGTCGGCAGGCGGCCCTCCGCGCGCCGTCCAGCGCGTTCGCGCGCGCCGCGGAGCAGGCCGGCCCAGAACCCGAGCCCGTGCGCGGCGTGCATCGCGGGGAAGATGGCGCAGAGCAAGGGGAAATCGCCGAGCGAAGCGCGCAGCGCGAGCCGGAGCGACGCCGCGATCACGAGCGCGGCGTACGCGAGCGCCGCGAGCGCGAGCGCGGGTCGGACGGACGGCAGGAAGGCGGACGCGAGGGCGAGCAGCGCGGCGGCGGTGACCAGGAAGAACGGCAGCATCGGCCGGAGCGACAGGAGCCTCCGACGGCGGAGCAGGGTGCGGGCGCGCCCCTTGCCATAGGCGAAGTACTGCCGCGCGAGCGGCGGCAGGGACGATCGAGGGTAGTAGTACGCGACGATCTCCCGGGACAGGTAGACGGCGCCGCCGGCCTCGATGATGCGCTGGTTGAGCTCCGCGTCCTCGTTGGTGATCGCGTCCGGGTCGTAAAGGCCGGCGATCTCGAACGCCTCGCGCCGGAAGGCCCCGTTGAAGACCGACTCGACGAAGCCCTCGCGCGAGGGGTCGCGGTAGGCCGAGCCGCCGACGCCGAGCGGGCTCGAGAGCGCCGCGCAGAGCGCCCGCTGAAAGCGGTTCCGGTGGCGCGGCCGCGCCGCGCCGCCCGCGTTGAGCGCGCCGGTCCTCCGGAGCGCGGCGACCGACGCGGCCACGTAGTCTTCGGCGTAATCGGCGTGCGCGTCCATCCGGACGATCACGTCGCCTCGCGCTCGGCCAATGCCGATGTTCATCGCCGCGGCCTGGATCCGGGCGGGGTTGTGGAGCAGCGTCACCCGCGGCTCCTCCGCCGCGACGCGGCCGACGATCTCCCGTGTCGTGTCGCTCGAGCCGCCGTCGACCACGAAGATCTCGAGGAGCTCGGGAGGATAACGCTGCTTCAGGGCGCAGCGGAGGACGTCCTCGATGTAGCGCTCCTCGTTGTAACAGGGAATGACGATGCTGCACCGCGGCCGCTCGGCGAGCGGGCGCAGCGAGAGGCGGCCCGAGAGGGGCGCGCTCGCCGATCCATCCATGAACTCCCCCCGTCTCTCTCGGGTCGAACCGACCCGACGCTGGACTGTGCGAGAGGCGGATACAAGCGCGGGGCCAGGAGGCGCCGCGGGGCCGACCGGAGCAACCTGTGCTGCGCGGGAGGGCCGAAGACGCGGGTGAGCAGGCCGCTGGGCTCGGGCTGCACACCGGCGGGCGAGGTCTTGCGGAGCTGGCCGCTCGCGAAGGCGCCTCGCGCTCGAGGACGCCGGCGCTCCTCTGTCGATGTCGCCCGCCTGCCCGCGGCGAAGCACGGCGGCGTCGCCGCCATCAGAAGCTCATCGAGGGCCTCCGAAGCTGGCGCGCGCTCGTCTCCTCACCAGGGGATCGGGCCTGCGTCGTCCGAGAAGGTGCCAGTCGGTCCGTCGGGGCCGAGCAGCGCGAGCCTCACCGGCTGGCGCGCGCCTTCGGCGACGGTGCGCGTCCCGCTGTGGTTGTTGAGATCGGTCGCGACGTAGCCGGGGCACACCGCGTTGACCTTGATCGGGGTGCCGGCGAGCTCGTGCGCGAACGCGATCGTCACCGCGTTGAGCGCGCTCTTCGACGGGCTGTACGCGACGCCGCCGACGCCGCGGTACGGCGTGGCGGGATCGCTCATCACGGTCATCGAGCCGAGGCTGCTCGACACGTTGACGATCCGCCCGGCAGGCGCCTCTCGGAGGAGCGGCAGCATCGCCTGGGTCACGGCGATCACGCCGAACACGTTGGTCTCGAACACCTCGCGCACGTCGGCGAGCGAGGCCACGCTCGGCCTCCCGCTCCGGGAGATCTCCTCGACCGTGACCCCGCTCTGCGCGCTGCCCTTGGCGATGCCAGCGTTGTTGACGAGGACGTCGAGCCGGCCGAGCTCGCGGCGGATCCGCGCTGCGGCGGCCGCGATCGAGCCGGCGTTCGTGACGTCGATCGCGATCGCGCGAGCATCGCCGGCGATCTGCTTCGCGGCGGCCTCGCCGCGCGCGAGGTCGCGCGCGCCGACGAGCACCGTGTAGCCGCGCGCCGCGAGCTCCTTCGCGATCGCGTGGCCGATACCTTTGTTGGCCCCCGTGACGAGGGCGACGGGTTTGTCGTTCATGTCCCCTGGATAGCGACCGCCGCGGGCGCTGCCTTGGCGATTCTTGGCCGGTCGAGAGGGCGCCAAGAACGCCCAAGCCGGCGGCCAAGAACGCCCAAGCCGGCGGCCAAGAACGCCCAAGCCGGCGGCCAAGAACGCCCAAGCCGGCGGCCAAGAATGCCCAAGCCGAGGGGGCGCGGCGGTCGTAGAATGGGGGCGTGACGACCCGTGCCGACCTCCTCCCTGTCCCCGTGCCCGGCGTGCGCGCCACGCGCTGGTCGACCGACGAGCTCTACGCCGGCATGAAGGAAACGTACGCGATCGGTCGCATCGAGGCCGGACGCTCGGAGTGGTGGAGCCGCGGGAAGGTGTGGCGCTGTGGCCCGGGCTCGCTGCAGATCCTGCAACCCGGCGACGTGCACCGCGACGTCTCGCGCGACGGCCCGGGCACGGGCCAGTGCGTCACGTTCTCGGCGCAGATGGTCGAGAGCGCGATCGGCAAGGTCTACGTCCACACACAGCTCGCCGCCGACGACGAGCGGGGCGCGGCGTTCCACCGCCTGCATCACGCGGTGCGCGCCGGCGCCGATCGCCTCGAGATCGAGGCGGCGGTCGCCGAGGCGATCGCCGCGCTCGCGGCGCTCGGCGACGCGCAGCGCGAGCACACGCGACCGGTGCGCCGCGCGATCGAGCTCCTGCGAGAGCGGCTCGCCGAGCCGGTGACGCTCGACGACCTCGCCGCGCACGCCGGCCTCGACAAGTACCACCTGTGCCGCGCGTTTCGCGCGCAGGTCGGCATGTCTCCGTACGCGTACCTGACGCGGCTGCGGATCATGCGCGCGAAGGAGATGCTCGCCGCCGGCGTGAAGCCGCGCGACGTCGCCCCGCAGGTCGGCCTCTACGACCAGAGCCAGCTCAACCGGCACTTCCGGCGCATCGTCGGCACCACACCCGGCCAGTACGCGCGCAGCGCCTAGAGCGGCGGGCACCCGCTTCGGATACGGGCCCAGATCGGCGTTTTCGGTGCTCAGCGCACTGGAGTGCGCCTGCGCGCCGAAAACGCCGATCTGGGCCCGTCTCCTGTGCGGGTGACCGCCGCTCTGCGAGCGTTCGGTGTACCTGGGCGCGAGGTCAGAACTGCGAGAAGAAGTTCCAGATGGCCGAGCTCGCGAAGCTCGGCTGCTGGTGGTCACCGGCAAACTCGCAGCGGTGCACCGGGTAGCCCTCCCGGCACCCTTGATAGGCCACGCACGAGCTGGGACCCACGGGGCTCGTCTCGGTGCTGCAGCCGTTCTTGCGCACGAAGACGTCGAGCGCCGCCCTTCCGGCCGAGATGGGGACGACGCTGTCGGACACGCCGTGCGACATCCAGACGGCGACGGGCTGGGTGTTGGACTGGTTGCAGCCGCTGTAGAGGGCGCCGGACATCGGCGCGATGGCTCGGAAGACGTCGGGCATGTCACAGCCGAGCGCGTTCGACATCATCCCCCCGAAGCTCCACCCGGTCGAGAAGACGCGGCTCGTGTCGACGCACAGGTTGGCTTCGAGGTGGTCGACCATGGCGCGGGCGAAGGCGATGTCGCGCCCGTTCGTGTTGGCCCAGCCGTTGTCGATGCCGTTCGGCGAGACGAAGATGGCGCTGCCGTTCGCCAGCGCCTTGAGCCCATAGTACCCGTTGTTCACGACGTCGTTGGCCGATCCGCCGCGCCAGTGCCAGCCGAACACCAGCCGGTACGCCTTGTTCGGGTCGTAGTTCGCCGGAATGTCGAGCACGTACTGGCGCGTGGTGCCGTTGACGTTGATGGTGCGGTTACCGCTGGCGAGGGAGGTGGGAATGCCGCAGCCGGCGCTCCGCGTGCCGCCGGTGCTGCCGCCGCCACCGGAGCCGCCGCCGCCGCCGGCGCCGCCGCTGCCGCCGGAGCCGCCGGAGCCGCCGCTGCCGCCGGTGCCGCTGGTGCTGCTGGTGCTGCTGGTGCTGCCGGTCCCCGAGCCCACGGGCGTGAGCCGGAATTGCTGATTGGTGCCGCCGTTCGACGCCCATTGGATCACGGCGGTGCCGTCCGCGGTGCCGCGGCCGTAGACGTCCAGGGACTTGCCGCTGTGGCGCGCGGTGATGCGCACGACGCCGCTGGCGACGTCCGTGAACGACCACTGCTGGTTTTGCCCCGTCCAGCAGGAGTATTGCTGGACGGCGGCGCCGTCGCCGGTGGAGGCGCCCGTGACGTCCATGCACCGGTTGCTGTTGACGTTGCGGATGCGATAGTAGCCGCCGCCCGCCGACTCCATGCGGAACTGTTGCCGCGTCGAGCCGTTGCAGCTGGCGATCTGCATGGCCGCTCCATCAGCGGTGCTGCCTCCAGCCACCTGCACGCATTTCTCGCTCTGGACGCCGACGATCGTGTAGACCGCGTTCGTATCGACCGTGATGGCGCCCTCGAGCGAGCCGTTCTCCTCGATCTCGGCGTCGTACGCCCCGTCGGGGCCGACGACGCACGACACGGCGAGGACGCCCGTCGCCGCCGCAATCAAGCCCTGCTTGGTTCCGAACCTCATCTTGTCCTCCTCGTCCTGTCAAGGATGTGAAACTGCCATCTTCTCACTGCTCGACGCTGCCCTCGCGTGGGTCGGGGTCGCTCGCCGCGTGCTCAAGGCTCCCGAGCGGGCCGCCGCGTCGGCCACTGCCGCTGCGGATAAACGTAGAGACGCGCGCAGGGTGGATCGGTTCGCTCTGCGCGCGCCAGGGTCGGTCGAACCGCCTTGCTCCTCGGAGCAAGGCGGTTCGAGAGCGAGCCACACTAGGGCAGATTGGCAGAAGAGATCTGCCAGGTCCTGTCGGTGCAGAAGCGGCAGTTCGGGCCGACGAGCATGCCCTTGCCGGTGGCCGATTCGTCGCCCTTGAGCCACCAGTTGAGCCACGCCAGGTTGACCTGCGTGAACTCGCCGCCGTTCCGGGCCCACAGATCGCCCCCGTGATCCGCGCCGACCTTGGCGAACATCATGACCGGAATGTCGCCCAGCGCGGCGATGTTCTGGAAATCTCTCGCGCCGTTCTGGTTCGCGCCCAGGCTATCCGCGGTGCCGGTGACGATCAACACGGGTGTATGAATCGAGTTGTAGAACGACTGGTTCGCCGAGAAAGAGCCGCTGCTCGTGTGTCCCCAGGTCGTCATCCTGGGATCTGCAGCGGTCCCCGCCGCCATCAAGCCGCCGCAGGAGAAGCCGTTCGCGGCGACCTTCGTGGTCTCGATTTTCTGGTAGTAGGCGCTGCAAGGCTTCTCATTCTGGGCGATCACCCAGTCGACGTAGCCGCGCAGCACCTCGCCTCCGCTCCCGAGGTCGCGGTTGGGCTGCGTGTTTCCCGGTGTCCCGTCCGCCACCACGAAGTAGCCATGCGAGGCGATTTCGGCCATGGCCGCTTGATTCGCGAGCCCGTCTCGCGAGCATCCGCCCTGCCCCCAGACGAAGATCGGATACTTGGTGGCTCCGCTGAGATCCGCCGGACGGAAGATGGTGCCCTGGTTGATGCCCGGGTCTGCATTCGTCTCGACGATCACCTGATGAGGGCCGCTCCCCGACACGTTTCGACCGGCCGGTCGTGACCGCCGCTGCCGCCGGAGCCGCCGGAGCCGCCGCTGCCGCCGGAGCCGCCGGAGCCGCCGCTGCCGCCGGAGCCGCCGGAGCCGCCGCTGCCGCCGCTGCCGCCGGAGCCGCCGCTGCCGCCGGTGCCGCTAGAGCTGCTGGTGCTGCTGGTGCTGCCGGTTCCCGAGCCCACGGGCGTGACTCGGAATTGCTGATTGGTGCCGCCGTTCGACGCCCATTGAATCACGGCGGTGCCGTCCGCGGTGCCGCGGCCGTAGACGTCCAGGGACTTGCCGCTGTGGCGCGCGGTGACGCGCACGACGCCGCCGGCGACATCCGTGAACGACCACTGCTGGTTTTGCCCGGTCCAGCAGGAGTATTGCTGGACGGCGGCGCCGTCGCCGGTGGAGGCGCCCGTGACGTCCATGCAACGGTTGCTGTTGACGTTGCGGATGCGATAGTAACCGCCGCCCGCCGATTCCATGCGGAACTGTTGCCGCGTCGAGCCGTCGCAGCCGGCGATCTGCACGGCCGCCGCATCAGCGGTGCTGCCTCCAGCCACCTGCACGCATTTCCCGCTCTGGACGCCGACGATCGTGTAGACCGCGCTCGTGTCGACCGTGATGGCGCCCTCGAGCGCGCCATTCTCCTCGATCTCGGCGTCGAACGCCCCCTCGGGGCCGACGACGCACGACACGGCGAGGACGCCCGTCGCCGCCGCAAGCAAGCTCTGCTTGGTTCCGAACCTCATCTCGTTCTCCTCGTCCTGCTAAGTAAGTGAAACTGGAATCTTCTCGCTGCTCGACGCTGCCCTCGCGCGGGTCGGGGTCGCTCGCCGCGCGCTCGACGCTCCCGAGCGGTCCACCGCGCTGGCCATTGCCGCGCAGAGTGGATAAGTTCATCTCGCGTGCGCCAGGCAACAGGATGAGGGGTATCTATTGTTCCGGGCTGGCATGCCCGTCAAGCCGATTGTGCATCGCGAGCCGGCCTGATCCTCATAAAGGTGCGATAAGCTCAGATGCGGAGTCATCATGGCAACTCGACGCCGACATGGGGCCGAGTCCTCGCCGGGCGCGCACGCCCGGCGCGCCAGGCGTGCCAGGCGTGCGAAGCTCGTGCGAATCCGGCCCAGGATCGCCTGCGACCAGCGGGCCGCGCCGGCCGCGCTCGGCATGCGAGCTCGCTCGAAAAGCTGGAGTGAGATGGACGGCTGGCGTCGCCGTGCGGCACGGCCAGATTGTTCATGATGCAGCCGCCCGGAGAGGCCTGCCGCTGGACGGGATACGTCGGGTCGCTTCCGGGGTTCCCGCCGCTGCCGGCCGCACCGGGTCCCACCACCGCTGGGATCGTTGCTGCAACCAGGATCGCCGCTGGCCAGGACCGCTATCCCAGCCGCGAACGACATGACCGCTCGTTACTTCATGACCGTCTCCTGGATGCTCATGACGGCCCATCCGGAGCGAAGCAAAAGCATGACGACCGCTCGACAGTGTGAGCGTTCACATTCCGGATGTCAACGTCGATCGACCAGCCCGCCGCTCGGCTAGCGAGGTACGCGCTGCTGTGAGCATTCACAAATTCAACCAGCCAGCGCGCTCGCGTGCTGAGCCCGGCACGCCATCCAGCTCGCCCCTGCTTCCGCGCTCAGCGTGGGCCCCGGTCACTCGGCATCGGCATTTGCGGGACCATGCTGCAAGAGCTGCAAGAGCTGCAAGAGGAGAGACCGCAAGGGCGCAAGAGGCGCAAGAGGACAGAGATGGAATTTTATTCTTCTCCTCCCCGCGCCCCTTGCGCCCTCGCGGTCCTCTTCTCCATGAATCGATGCTTTGCCGAATCTCGGCATGATCGGCGTTCTAGCGCCCCCGGCGCACCACCCGCGCGATCTTGCGCGACAGCACGTCCGGCGCGACCGGGTAGCGCACCACGTCCGCGGCGCCCGCCGCGACGAGCGCGTTCATCCGGTCCGAGGAGAGCCCCGCCGCGCACACGACGGCCCGCACGCCGGGCGCCGCGCGGCCGAGCGCCTCGAGCAGCGCGCACGCCGCCTCCACGTCCGCGCCCGCGTCGACCACGGCCACCCCGAGCCCCGACGCGACAAGCGCGGCGGCGTCGGCCACCTCGGTCAGGTGGATCCCCTGCGCGTCGAGCCCGATCTCGCACGCCTCGCTGAGCCCCTGGCCCGCCGGCGCGAGCCGGATCAGCCCGACGGCGCGCTCCGGCACGGGCGCGAGCGCCGCCGTCTCGCCAGACGGCCAGGGCGGCGCGCGCTCGCCCCGCTCCCCGAGCGGCACGTCCGCCTTGCGCTCGGGCAGCCGACGCGCCTCCGCCTCCCGCGACATCGCCTCGTCGAGCCGCGCCCGCGCCGCCGCGGCGCTCTCCGGCCGCCGCTCCGGCAGCTTCGCCAGGAGGTCCAGCCGGAGCCGCTCCAGGAGCGGCGGGACCGCCGGCGCCCCGGGAGGTCGAGCCAGCGGCGGCGGGATCGAGAACATGTGCATCGCCATGAGCTCGATCGCCGGAAGACCGGTGAACGGCGGCGACCCCTGCAAGAGCACGGTAAGGATACAGCCGCACGCGTAGAGATCGGTGCTCGGGCCCACGGCGAGCGAGCGGCACTGCTCCGGGCTCATGTACTCCGGCGTGCCGGCGACCATGTCGTTCGAGGTGAGCGTCGGGCCGGCGTCGAGCGGGTCGTCGAGGTGCGCCAGGCCGAAGTCGACGACCTTGGCGACGCGCTGCCCGTCCTGCTCGGCCAAGAGCACGTTCTCCGGCTTGAGATCGCGGTGCACGATGCCGCACGCGTGCGCGGCGCCCACGCCGTCGAGGATGTCCCCGAAGATCTCCGCCACCTCCGCGAGGTCCATGCGCTCGCGCGACGACCGGAGCCGCGCGGCGAGCGACTGCCCCTTGAGCAGCTCCATCACGAGGTAGATCTGCCCGTCCTCGTCGTCCTCGTCGCCCCCGAGGTCGAGCACCTTGACCACGTTCCGGTGCACGAGGCGCGAGGCGGCGCGCGCCTCGCGGAAGAACCGCCGCCGGCTCTCCGGGAGCAGCGCGATGTGCGGGTGCATCGTCTTGACCGCGACCGGGACGCCGAGCAGGACGTGCTCCGCCTCGTAGACCTCCCCCATCCCGCCCGCGCCGAGCAGCCGCACGAGGTTGTACTTGCCGCCGAGGACCCGCCCGACGCCGGCCCGCTGCGGTGGGCCGGCTTCCGGCAGGTCCGAGGGGAGCGTCTCCGCGCCGGCCAGGCGGCCGGTGCGCCGGTGCGGGTCGGGCGCCAGCTGGGTGCCCGGCGCGCGCGCGCCCTTCAGCACGGTGGGGTCGGGCCCCCCGTCCGGCGGCCGGCGCGCGCCGTCGCCGCCGCTCACGGCGGCGCCTCGCGGAAGCCCACCGCGATCTGCGCCGTCACCGGGCCCTCGCCCGCCTCGCGCCACGGGCTCACCCGCACCGACAGCGCCCCGAACAGCGCGCCGCCCGCCTCCGCGCCCGCCGACAGCCCGCCGAGCACGTCGTTCGCCCCATCGTCCCGGTGGACGAGGTGCAGATCCAGCGCGCCGTGCAGCCGGAGCCACGGCGCGCCGTCGGCCGCCGGCGCGCGCGGAGGAAGCCCTGCGACGGCGGCGCCGCCGGCGCGCCGCCGCCCTCGCCGCCCGCCGCGCCGCCCTCGCCGCCCCCCGCGCCCTCCCCGCCGCCCCCCGCGCGGATGCGGAGGCCCGCGTCGACCACCCACGTGAGCCGGCCCGCCGCGCCGCCGAGCGCGACCCCGGGCTCGATGCGGACCGGCGGGCCCCCGTCGGCCAGGGGCACGCCCAGGCGGAGCGTGGGGCCGAACTCGAGCGCCGAGCGGTCGAGGCGCACGGCCCGGAAGCGCGCGCCGAGCCAGCCGGTGCTGCCCACCCCCTCGCCGTCGCCGGCGGGGTTCGAGCGCAGCGCGGCGTCGAGCCCCAGCGGCCCGATGGCGCCGCTCGCGCGCACCTGCCCCGCCGCGACCCAGCCGCCCCCGGCGCGCACCGCGGCCGCGCCCACGGCCACCACAGCGGGCGGCGTGGGCCCGAGCCAGAGCGCGTCCGCCGCCGCGGTCACCGGCAGGAGCGGGAGGTACGCGCCCAGCACGGGCGCGGCCGGCGGCGGCGGCACCACCGCGCGCGCCGGCCCCGGCGCGGCCGGCAGCTCGACGTCGCTCGTGCCGAGCACGCCGCCGCGGCCGTCCGCGCGAGGGCGCTGGAGGTGCCCAGCGGCTCGCCGGGGCGCGTCGCCTCCGGGGGCAGCGGGATCCGCGCGGTCAGCGCGCCGCCCCGCTCGCCGCCGGTCAGCGCGGCGGAGCGCACCCCGCCCGGCAGGTGGGCGACGATCCGCGGCGCCACCCGCCGCGCGACGTCGACCCCCGCGACCCCGTCGAGCGCCACCCGGGCCTCGAGCGCGTGCCCGCCCGCGGTCGCCACGCGCGCCGCCTGGATCGACGCGCCCACCGCCGTGTACCGGACCGGGAGCGACGTCACCGCGTCGGGCCGGCGCTCCGCCGCGGCGCTGCCCCGCTCGCGCAGCCGCAGCGCGCGCGGGGCGCGCTGGAGGAGGTCGATGCGCTCGGGGACGGGGCCGAACGGCCCGTCGTCGAGCGCGAGCTCGAGCGCGGGCGACGGCGTGAGCTCGACGATCCCGTACGGGTTCGCGGTGATCTCCCGCGCCGCCGGGGCGACGCCCCCGGAGACGCGCGCGGCGACGAGGTGGAACCGGCGCACCGCGCCGACGCCCAGGTATTCTTCCCGATCGATGACCCGGACCCGGAGGAAATAGGCGCCGGCCGGCATCTTCTCCGCGCGGAAGGACACGACGTCCGGCTTCACCTCCTCGCGGACGACGAGGTCGTTGAGCTCCGGGTCGCGCGCGACCTCGACGCGGTAGCCGGCCGCCCCGGGCGCCGGCTTCCACGACGCCGACAGGACGCCGAGCCCCGCCGGGGCGAGCGCGATCGGCGCGACGTCGGCGGTCGCCCACTCGGGCGGCGGCGGCAGCGGCCGCGGGCGCGCGGGCGGCGCCCTGTCCGAGAAGCGGGTGCCATGGTCCTTCGGGACCACGACGGAGACGCCGCCCGAGCTGACCCCCGCCTTGCCGTCGAACACCGCGACCGTCGTCCGCTCCCCGCGCCGCTGCACCACGGTGTCCCGCGACGACGCGCTCACCCGGCCGCCCCCGCCCGCGGCGACGTCGACCGACTGGCCGCGCAGCGCGGCGAGCGCGGCCTTCACCTCGCCGTCCGCGAGCTCCACGGCCGCGGGCGGCGTCTTCGATACCCGCGTTCGGCGCGCCGTACCGTGGATGACGACGAGCGTATTGGGCGCGAGCAGCACCCGAGTCCGATCCACAAACTCGATGTCTGCCCGCCCCTCATCGAGCGTGTTGACGCTCGAGTTCGCGACGAGGGGCATCCCCGGCGCCGCGGGCGCCCACGCGCCGCCCGCCGCCCGCGCGCGCACGTCGGGGTGCATCGACCGGATCTTCGCGTCGGGGATGGACGTCACCTCGGCGGGGAGCACCAGCGTGAGGCCCTCCGCGAGCGCCGTGCCCGGGCCGCACGCGACGCGGTTATATCGCTGGATCAACCCAACATGCCTGGACGAGCCGTAGAGGACCTCTGCGATGTGGTCGCACGTCTCTCCGCGCTGCACGCCCCATTGGATGACCGCCTCTGGATATCCCGGAGTCGGCTCTTTGGCGCTCGCCGCCCCGACGTATCCAACGTGGCTGGCGCAGCCGAGGAGCACCGCGATAGCGACGGACTGGCCACTTGACGATGCCACGCCCGGCGCACGCTACCGGATCGAGATCGGCGTTGCAAGAGACCAGGCAATGGGATACGAGCAGACCGATGGCGTTTTGGTCGGCGCGCGCCATCGCGCCCCTCCTGGCCTCCCCGCTGCTCGTCGCGGCCGCCTCGGCTTCCATGCCGGCCGCGGCGCAGGAGGCCACCGCGCTCGACAGGCTCGCTCCCGCGCCCGCGGGCGACGGGCTAACCACTGTCCCTTCTGCCGGC
Organism: Sorangium cellulosum So0157-2; assembly: GCF_000418325.1. GTDB lineage: Bacteria > Myxococcota_A > Polyangia > Polyangiales > Polyangiaceae > Sorangium > Sorangium cellulosum_D. The sequence goes on along the minus strand of NC_021658.1, from coordinate 2,698,525 downwards.
GTATCGGGCGAGCTCCGGCCGGCGGTCGGACTGCTGTTTTCCTATTCTCATCAACCGCTCAGCCTGCGCGGGACGGCGCCCGCCGGCGCGGTCGCGTGGGTGGACCGGCAGGCGATCCTCCATGCGCTCGCGAGCGTGGAGCTCTTCGGGCGGGTCAAGCTCGACCTCGACGCGCCGTTCGTGCTGGATCAGGGCGGCGCGTCGGGCGCGCTGGGGGACGTCCGCATCACGGCGCCCGGCGGCGGCGCCGCGCTCGCCGATCTCCAGGTGGGCGGCCGGGTGGCGCTCCTGCCGCAGGAGGGGCCCTGGCCGGCGGCGGCGCTCGGGCTCTCGGTCTGGCTGCCGACCGGCGACGCGGCCTTCGCCGGCGCGGGCGCCGCGCGCTACGCGCCGCGGGTGATCGTGGGGGCGGAGCATCCGGGCTTCCGCTGGTCGGCCGCGGCGGGGGGCCGGTTCCAGCCGGCCTCGGCGGACAGCCTGACGGGGAGCGAGGTCTTCGTCGCGGCGGGCGCCGGCGTCCGTAAAGGCCCGCTGCAGCTCGGGTCGGAGCTCTCGGTGTGGGCGGCCGCCGGCGAGGCGTCGGCGCTCCGGGTGCCGGGCCGCGCTGGGGCGGAGCTCCTGCTCACCGCGCGCTGGTCGCTCGGCCCGCTCACGCTGGACGCGGGCGCCGGCCCCGGCTTCGGGCGTTTGCCCGGCACGCCCAAGGCGCGCTTCTTCGCGGCGATCGGCGTCGCCGCGGACGCCCTGCCGGCGCCGTCCTCGGCCGCGCCTCGGGCCCCCGCGGGCGCGCCTGCGGCCGCGGACGGCGGCCGCGGCGCCGCGCGGGCGCCGGCTCCGGCCGCCGATCTCGACGGGGACTCGGTCCCCGACGCGGAGGACGCCTGCCCCCGGGTCATCGGCGAGGCGCGCCCGCCGGCCGCGGCGGCGGGGGCCCGGCAGGCGTTCCGGCGCGGCTGCCCGCCGGATCGGGACGACGACGGGATCTACGACGTCGACGATCGCTGCCCGGACGAGCCGGGGGTGAGCAGCGCCGCGGCCGACGGCGCGCCCGGGGGCGCGGGGGCCCGGCCGACGTCGAGGCACGGCTGCCCTGCGGACACCGACGGCGACGGCATCCCCAACGCGGCGGACGCCTGCCCTTACGAGCGCGGCAAGCCGAGCGAGGACCGCGCGACGCACGGCTGTCCGTTCGCGGTGCGCATCGAGGGCTCGCAGATCGTCATCCTGCAGCAGGTCCAGTTCCCGACCGGCAGGGCCGAGATCGAGCCGGAGAGCTTCGAGCTGCTCGCCGAGGTCGCGGCGGTCCTCGATGAGCACCCCGAGATCGCCCGGGTCGCGGTCGACGGCCACACGGACAACCAGGGCACCGATCAGGGGAACCTGCGGCTCTCGCAGCGCCGCGCGCTCGCCGTGGTCGCGTGGCTGACCGCGCACGGCATCGACGCCCGCCGCCTCGAGGCGCGCGGCTTCGGCGCGCGCCGGCCCCTCGCCGACAACCGCACCCCCGACGGCCGGGCCAGGAACCGCCGGGTGGAGTTCCAGATCCGCAAGCGCACGGACGAGGGCGCGGCCGGCTGGAAGGACGGCCCCCTTGAGTGACCCGGCGCGCGGCGCGGCGCGCGGCGGGGCGCGCGCCGGGGGCGCCGCGTGAGGGCGCTCTCGCTCAAGGCGAAGGCGATCGCGCTGTTCGCGGGGATCGCGCTCGTCCCCGTGGCCGTCGCCGTGACGCTCCTGGCCGACGTGAACCGGCGCGCCGTGCGGACGTCCGAGGAGGCCTTGCAGGCGGCGATCCTCTCCGAGGTGGCCTCGGTCTCGATCCAGCTCGTCCGGGACGTCGAGAGCGACGTCGTCGCGGCGGCGGCCATCTTCGGTCATGCCGCGGGCGGCGCGATCCGGGACGAGGATGCGGTCGCGTCGGTGCGCGCCCTCGTCGCGACGCGCGCGCTCGTCGACGCGGTGCGGCTCGAGGTGCCCGACGCGGGGATCGGCACCGTGATCCGCAAGGCCTCGTCCGGCGCGGACGTCCCCGCGGCGCCGGCCGCGCTGCGCCGGCTCGCGGACGAGCGCGGGGTCGGCTTCGGCGTGGTCGGTCCGGCGCGGGGCCTCCTCGTGGCCCGCGTGCGGTCCTCCGGCGGGGCGGGCGCGGCCGATGCGCCCGCCGGCGCGGCGCCGCCGTCTCCGGCCGGCCCTGCCGGCTACGTGGTCGCGGAGGTGGCGCTCGACGCGCTCGGGCGTGATCTCGCGGCGATCGCCGCGCGCCGCTTCGGCGGCCGCGAGGTGCGCCTGCTCATCGCGGGCCACGATCGCCGGGCGATCGCGGCGTTCGGCGTGTCGGGCGCGGCGCCGGGCGCCGACGTCTCGGCCTTGCCGCTCTGGGGCAAGCTCCCGCCGGGCGCGGTGTGGACCGACAAGATCAGCGTGCTCGGCCCGCACGACGAGGGCGGCCAGCGGATGATCGGCGCCATCGAGACGCTCCCCGACCTCGGCTGGGCGGTCGCGATCTGGCGCCCGGAGCCGGTGGCCTTCGCCGCGCTCGACGAGATGCGGCGCCGCGGCCTCGCGGTCGCCGCGGGCGCGCTCGCCCTCGCGCTCGTCCTCGCGGTCGTCACCGCCCGCCACGTGACGCGCCCGGTCCTCCACCTCGTCGCGCAGGCGCGGCTCATCGGCGCCCGGCGCTGGCGCGAGATCGCGCTCGGCGACCGGCTCCGCGGGCGGCGCGACGAGATCGGCGAGCTCGCCGCCTCGCTCGGCCGCATGGCCGCGGATCTCGAGCAGGGGGAGGCCGAGATCGCGCGGGAGGCGAAGCTCCGCGGCGATCTCGGCCGGTTCATGGACAAGGCCGTCGTCGACGCGATCGTGCGGGGCGAGCACCCGCTCGCGCTCGGCGGCAAGCGGGCGGCGGTGTCGGTGCTCTTCGCCGACGTGGTCGGCTTCACGCCGCTCGCCGAGTCGCGCGACGCCGAGCGCATGGTCGCCCTCCTCAACGAGCTCTTCTCGATGCTCACCGAGATCGTGTTCCGGCACGGGGGCACGGTCGACAAGTTCATCGGCGACTGCGTCATGGCCGTCTGGGGCGCCCCGCTCGCGCAGGCGGATCACGCGCGGCGCGCGCTCGCGGCCGCGGAGGACATGATGCGCTTCCTCGAGACGGCGAACGAGGAGTGGCGCGAGCGATACGACGTCGAGGTCCGCCTCGGCGTCGGCGTGAACTCCGGAGAGGCGATCGTCGGCAACGTCGGCTCGGACAAGCGGATGGAGTACACGGTGATCGGCGACGTGGTGAACGTCGCCTCGCGGCTCGAGGCGATCGCGGCGCCGAACCAGGTGCTGGTCTCGGAGGCCACCCGGTCCCTCGCCGGCGACGCCTTCCCCCTGCGCGCGCTGGGCGAGCGCAACCTCACCGGGCGCAAGGCGACCACGACCGTCTACGCGCTCGACCCGGGCTGACGCTCGCCCGGCGCGCCCGCGGGGCGCTCAGCCGTGCACCGCGTTGATGATGCCGTCGAAGAACTCGGCGCAGCCGATGTCGTCGAGCATCCGGCTCCAGCCGATGTCGTCGAACGGCTGCGGCAGGCCGTGGTTGGTCAAGAGGACGCCGATGACCCTGAGATCCGGATCGACCCACACGAACGTCCCGGCGCCGCCCGCCTTGCCGTACGCGCGCGGCGACAGGCGCATGCCGCCGTTCGAGAAGCGCCTCGTCCAGAGCTCCCAGCCGAGGCCCTTCGGGGTGAAGAGCAGGTTGTTGATGGGCGAGGTGTCGGTCGCCGCCGCCGTCACCTGGGGCGTGTTGTTCTTCTTCATCTTTCGCACGAGGTCGGGCCGCAGGACCTCGGCGCCGCCGTAGGCGCCCCCGTTCATGATCATCTGGCAGAACACCGCGACGTCCATCGCCGTGGAGAAGACGCCGTCACACCCGGTGATGCCGCCCAGCGCGAAGTCCTGCTCGTCCTGCACCTCGCCGCGGACGACGTAGCCCCGGAGGGGCGAGTACCCCGTGGCCGCGATGCGCTCGAGGAGCGCCGGCGGCGGGTTGTACATCGTGTCGTTCATGCCGAGAGGCTCCCAGACGCGGGCGCGCGCGACGGCGTCCAGATCGTCCCCCGCGGCGGCCTCGATCATGCGCCCGAGGAGGCGGTACGTGAGATCGCTGTAGAGCACCGACGTGCCCGTCGCGTACTCGAGCGGCGTCTCGGCCATGATGCGCCACGCGGCCTCGTCGTCCGGCTCGTCCAGGCACTGGTTGTCCATCGGCAGGCCGGCCGAGTAACGGAGCATGTCGTAGACGGAGATGCCGCCCTTTCCGTTGGCGGCGAACTCCGGCAGGTAGCTGGCCACCGGATCGCTCAGCTCGATCACCCCCTCCTGCACGAGCGCGAGCGCCGAGGCGGCCGTCGAGAGCACCTTGGTCATCGATTGCAGGTCGAAGATCGTGTCGAGCGTCACCGGCTCATCGGCGCCGGCGACCTTGCTCCCGAAGGCCCGGTGCCCCACGACGACCCCGTTCCGCGCGACCAGCGCTGTGGCGCCGGGGAACAGGCCCTCGCTCACCCGGCGTTGAATCCGCGCGAACACGTCCTCGAGCCGTTCGGAGCTCATGCTCACGTCCTCGGGCTGCCCCGGGGTGAGCGTGGTGCAGGTGGCGCCTCTCCACGGGTCCGAGCCGAGCGCGGGCGCCGCGGCGGCGACCGCGGCGAGCTGGGTCATCCCTTGCAAGAAGTGCCTGCGGTTGAACGCTCGTCGTTGATCGATCATGGCTCTTCCCAACCTTGCTTTCATGAGGAACGAATGGTTCCACGGTGCCGCCTCGGCGGCGCCGGGCGCATTCAACGTGGGCGTCTGTCGCGAGGAGTCGCAATTTACACGCCAGCGTTGCCTGTTTTCTTCCCCTCCTGCTGCATCGCCGACGAGAACGACTATCTCGCTGCCTTTTCAGCCGAGCGGCTGGGCGCGTCTCTGCCATTTGGGTTGGCACGGCGGCGATCGAAGCGCAATCGATTGCGGGATGACGCAAGCCGATGTGCGCTCCCCGCGACATCCAGGACGCCCCTGGACGAGCGTGGACGAATGCACAGCACGTTTTCGACCGCGCTTCGAGGCGAGGGCGGACACCGCATTCGGGCGTCGCTCCACGGGCGCGCATCGCCTCCGGGCGGCGCGCCCGAGCGGCTGGATCGACGCGGACGGCGCCTCTCGAGGTGCGCGCCACGACGTCAGGCGGCCAGCGAGAGAGGGGGCCTCCACGCGAGCTGGTCGAGGGCAGCCGCACGATCTGCCCGCTCCCCCATCTGCCGCCCATTCGCCGGCTCCGATTTGTCGTCTTCCAAACAGCCATCGTCGAGTGGATGGTTTAGAGAGCACCATTACGGATTCGATGCGATAGCAAGATACCGACGGAGCTTCCCTGTCGCGACGCCGCCGCGCGCCGCGATACCCTCTGTCCTTTCCCATCTCGGGACGGGCGGGTGGTCTGCCCGCACCGAGCGCGCGGCTCCCGGGCCGCCGGCGCGCCAGGATCGCGCCGCGCCAGCGACGGCCGGTGTCCGCGGTTGAGTCTGCATGCTCCGGCCTGCATCTGCGGGCCTCCGCATGCACCTGCGGGCCCCGGCATGCACCTGCGGGCCCCAGCATGCACCTGCGGGCCCGGGCATGCAGCTGCGGACCCCAGCATGCACCGGTGGGCCCCGGCATGCACCTGCGGGCCCCAGCATGCAGCTCCCGCGGACACACGACCGCAGAAGAGGATCCGGCTACCGCTCATGGCGGATCTCGAGAGGACCGCTCAGGCCGCCCATCGCGCGGCTACCGCTTGATTTCGCGGCGAAAGCTGGTCGCGCCGCACGACGCGCGCTCGGCGCGGCGCAGGCGTCGTCACCCCGGATGAGCCCGCCAGCAGAGGATGGGACGGGAGGAGGCGGTATAAAACTGACCACCCCCGCGTCCGGGCAGCATCGACGCACCGCCCCATCCCTTGCGCGGGCAAACCTAAATTGATATCATATGAGCTCGAGATAGACAACGGCAGAAGCGCACTACGACAGAGAGCCCACGCGGCTCCGCGTAGCCTGTTGTATCTTGTCTCATTGTCACAGCCCCAGTGAGGCACCTTTGTCGCCCGGACGACAGAGCCATTGAACTCTTTCATGGTTCTGCTGTCCTGACACCGACTCTGACGTTGGCATCAACCGTGAATACGCTCCAACGCGAGGGCCGAACGGCTCTGCAAGTGGGGCGCATGAGCTCCGGGACGGCATGAGCGAACATTGCTTTCGCAGCGCGCAGGGCTGTTCGCAGCAGCGCGCCGCGCGGGGGGGCTTCTTATAGAAGCCCGCTCGGTACAACATGGCTGCATGGAGCCCGGCGCGGGAGCGCCGGCTGGGGACCACAGGTCGAGATCGATCCAGGTGGACGCGCACCCGACGGACGGGGCCGCCCGAGCGCGCGATCGATCGATGGGACTCGTGAATGGCTCATGACGAACCGGTGTTCTGCGCGCGTTGAACGGTCAAACCAAAACAAGAACCTGTCACCACGAGGATAAATCAACATGAAGTCGCTCAAGTCTCGCGTTCTGTCTGGCGTCGGCGCTGCTCTCGTTGCCCTCAGCATGTCGACCACCGCCCTGGCGTCGTGGTCGGCTCCGGATCACACCGACGTGCCGAACTACTCGAGCGTGACCAGCGCGCTCGGCCTCATCACCGCCCAGATCACGGACATCATCGCGCTGGTCGGCGTGAACGCCGAGGACATCAAGGTCGTCTATCTCGAGGACATCCTCTCGGGCGACGAGCTCGTGAACGTGGACAACACGCTGAACAACCTCCTCGTGAAGCTCCAGCTCGTCAACCTTCAGAACACGCTGAACGGGATCGACATCCTCAACAACGTGAAGATCGGCGACATCCTCAGCGACAACGACGTCGACATCAGCGATGTCGTCGCCGTCAAGGTCTTCGACGACGGCAAGGTCCTCGTGTTCTGCAAGTGAGGCCTGCCCCACGGCGCTGAGCGCCGGCATCGCGAGATCGAAGCCCGGGAGGCGCGCTGCCTCCCGGGCTCGGCTCGGTCAAGATGACCGACTACCCGGTCATCTTGACCGGCTCGCGCGGCGGTCCATCCCGCGCGACCGCCGAAAAGCCCGGCGATCGCCGCCTGGCCTCCGGAGTGCTCTGGGGTGCCCCCGTGGTCCGCTCGCCCGCGCCGCCCTCGGTCCTCGAGCGCGCCGCCCGGCCGAGGGGCCCGGGAGGCAACCGCGATGGATCATCGGATGGACGTGCTCTCGCCCGCGTTTCGCGCGAACCCGTATCCCTGGTACGCCGAGCTGCGCCGCGCGGCGCCGGTCTGCCAGGTCGAGCCCGGCGGAATGTGGGCCGTGAGCCGGTACGAGGACGTGCTCTTCGTCCTCAAAAACCCGGAGCTCTTCTCGTCGCACGGCTTCAAGGCGGCGTGGCAGCCGCCCTGGGTGGGGTACAACCCGCTCGCCAACTCGATGCTCGCCCTGGATCCGCCGGCGCACACGCGCTTGCGCGGGCTCATCCACCGGGCGTTCGGGGCGCGCACCGTGGCCCGGCTCGCGCCGCGCGTCCGCGCCGTCGCCGAGGAGCTCGCGAGCGGCCTCGCGGGAGAGCTCGACGTCATCGACGCGCTCGCGATGCCGCTCCCGGCCTTCGTCATCGGTGAGGTGCTCGGGCTCGACCACGGGCTCCGCCGGCACTTCAAGCGCTGGGCCGACGACATCCTCTCGGTCACGCCCGGCCCGCAGCCGCCCGCGCACGCCGAGCGCGTCCGGACGACGATCGCCGAGCTGACCGGGTACCTGAGCGACGTTGTCGCGGCGCGCCGCCGCGCCCCGGCGGACGACACCGTGAGCGACCTGATCCGCGCCGAGGCCGACGGACAGGCGCTGACCGACACCGAGATCGTCGACTTCCTCGTCTTGCTCCTGCTCGGCGGGCTGGAGACGACGACCCACCTGCTCGGCAACGCGCTCCTCTTCCTCGCCGATCATCCGGAGATGCTGCGGCGCCTGCGCGACGCGCCCGATCTCGTGCCGCTCTTCCTCGAAGAGGTGCTCCGGTACGACGGTCCGAGCCAGTCCGTGCCCCGGCTGACGACCCGGGAGGTGGAGCTCGCCGGGGCGACGCTGCCGGCCGGGGCGCTCGTGCTCGCGCTCGTCGCCTCGGCCAACCGCGACGAGCGGCAGTACCCCGAGCCGGATCGGTTCGACCTGCACCGCGGCTCTCACGGCGGGCTCCAGTTCGGGCACGGTATCCACTTCTGCATCGGCGCGGCGCTGGCCCGCATGGAGGCCCGCGCGGCGCTGGAAGCGCTGATCGCGCGCTTCGCCCGGATCGAGCGCGGCCCCGGGGAGATCGTCTACAACCGCACCCTCACCGTGCGCGGCCCCGTCGCCTTGCCGCTGCGGTTCGTCGCCGGGCCGGCGTGAGGCGCAGGGCGCGTCACCCGCTCTCTCCGCCGCGGCAAAAGGGCCCTGCCGCGCCTGCCATCTTGACAGAGGTCGCGCTCGCGCTATCCTCGCCACACCGGTCCGGAACAGGATCCGTCATTCCACCGACCGCCGAGTCATGACGGGCCGCGCAAGCGCCAGGCGACGATAGACGCAAAGACGTCCCCGTGCCGCACAGGCCGGGGATGACGAGGTCGCGCCATGCGAAAGGCGGAAATCGACGCCCTGGTGCGCGCGCATCGGGGCCGTGCCCGTCCCGTCGCCTTCTTTCATGTGCTCCGCCAGCCGGTGCTCGAGCCGGACGATCATGCCTTCTTGTCCGAGCACATCGAGGAGCTCGGGACATCCGATCTCCTGCGCTGGAGGGCGCGGTGCGAGAGCGGCTTCAGCGGGCCGGTGATTCAGCAGCTCGCCCGGCTCGCGATCCGGGATCCGGCGCACTTCCAGCACGAGGTGCTGGGCGTGCCGCGGCTCACGCTCGCCGAGGAGGAGTGGATCGAGCTCTCGGATCTCGTGCGCGGCAAGGTCCCGGCGGCGATCTACGAGCGCGTGCTCGCGCGCTGCCGGCGCGAGCCCGTCCAGTGGCCCTCGGAGTTCATCCTCTCGCCGAGGGTCCGCAGTGAGCCGCTCCTCGACGGCGACGAGCTCGACGGCCTCGCCGAGCGCCCCGCGCTGCGCGATCTGCCGGTCGCGAAGATCCTCGCGGCGCGGCGGGCGGGGTTGCTGTCGCTCGACGACGGCGCGCTGGCCGCGCTGGCGATGGAGCGCGCGCGCGGCTCGGACGAGGACTGGAGCGCTCATATCCGCCGTTTTCCTGCCGTGCTCCGGGACGCGATCCTCGAGAAGGCGCGGCGGACGCCGCGGGGGGCGGAGCGGGCGAACCTGCTCGTCTGGCTGGAGGCGCACGGCGTGGCGCGGGCCGCGCTGCTCGATATCGCGCTCGGGTCGATCCGGGCGGGGGGCGACGCGTATGCCGTGCTCCCCTGGCTCGCGCGCCAGCTGACGACGCGGGCCGCCTGGGACAAGCACGGTCTGGAGACGCTCTCTGCGCTGATGTCGCGGCGCGCCTTCTCGGAGATAGGCGAGCTCGTGACGCTCGCGTGGAGCGAGGCCGGCCAGGGCGGCAAGGAGGTCTCGCGCGGCTTCCTGGAGGCGATCCAGGTCGCCTTCGCGCTGGTCCTGCTCGGGATGGCGCGCGAGGCGCTCGCGGCGGGCCGCCAGGAAGGCGCGACGGCGGCGCTGTCGGCGCTCGCGTGCCTCGACCCGCCGTCGCGGGTGAGCCGCGCGGTCCACGAGCTCCGGCGGGTCCCGGGCGCGAGCGAGGACGTCGCGCAGCTCATCGCGGTGAACGAGCGGCTGGTGAAGCACAGCGACGCGCGCGACGCCTCCCTCGAGGGGTTCGTGGCCGCGCTCCACGCGATCGCCGACGCGTCCTGCTGAGCGCCGCCGGCGCCGCCCCGGTCGCCGCCGCGGCGGCGACATAGGGGCTCGCGGCCGGCGGCGCGTGACATAGCGCGCGGCGCGGCGCCGGCGGCGCGTGACGTAGCGCGCGGCGCGGGCGCCGGCGGCGCGTGACGTAGCGCGCGGCGCGCTCGATGCGGGGATTCGATGGGGGAGCGGCCGTCGCCCTCCCTTCGAGGGCGACGGCCAACTGCCTTCCTTCCGTCGTGAGGGCGGGCGGTCGCCTTCTCTTCGCGCGCGGTGGTCGGCCGCTGCCTTCGCTTCCGAGCGATCGCGGCCGATCGCCTTCGCTTTCAATGCGGGGACCGGCCTTGCCTCCCCTCGAACGTCGACTCTGTGAGGAGCACGCCGATGTCGTTCATCAACTATGCGACCCGGGAGATCTACTGCAAGATCGTCTATTACGGGCCCGGGCTCTGCGGGAAGACGACGAACCTTCAGTACGTGTACGATCGGACGGTGCCGAGCGCCAAGGGGCGGCTCATCTCGTTGAAGACGGAGAGCGATCGCACGCTGTTCTTCGATTTTCTGCCGCTCGATCTCGGGGGCCTGTCGGGCTTCCGGACGCGCCTCCAGCTCTACACCGTGCCGGGCCAGATCTTCTATCGAGCGAGCCGGAAGCTGATCCTGAAGGGGATGGATGGCGTCGTGTTCGTGGCGGACTCGCAGCGCGCCCGGCTCGACGCGAACCTGGAGTCGATGGCCGATCTCTGGGACAACCTCGCCGAGGAGGGCCGCTCGCCCGGGCGGCTGCCGCTCGTGATCCAGTACAACAAGCGGGATCTCGACGGGATCGCCGACGTCGCGGAGCTCCGCGCGCTCCTCAACCCGGGCGGAGCGCCCGACTTCGAGGCCGCGGCGGCGAGCGGCCGCGGCGTGTTCGACACCCTGCGGGCGATCGCGAAGCTCGCCCTGAAGGAGATGGATCGCGGGCGCCGCTGAGGCGCCTCCAGCGCGCGCAAGCGCGTACAACACAGCGCGGCTCATGCGCGGCCCGCTCGGCCGCGATTTCCCTCGACGCTCTCTCGCGCAGCTGAAAGCGTGACGTGCATTGTGGGGGCGCAACGAGAACTCAGGGATCGTGACGGGGCGCGTGACCAACGCGACCGTGCTCTACAAGAAGAAGGACGGCAAGTGCACCCAGGACCCATCGTTGCTGCGCCAGGAGTTCGTCGGCAACGAGTTCGTCGCTCCCGGCGAGTGGGCCCTGCTCGTCAACGAGAAGTACGAGATCCCGTGTGAGAAGGCCGGGCTGTAGGGCGGTCTTCAGCTGGGACTGACCCATCGTCCCCCGTCGCTCGTCCCCCGTCGCTCGTCCCCCGTCTTTCATCTTTGCTCTGCCGTGCGCGTGCGCGCTGATTCCGGAGAATCGCGCACGCGCACGAAGGACGCGCACGAAGGACGCGCACGAAGACGGGAGACGGGAGACGGGAGACGGGAGACGGGTCGGGAACGGAAGGCGGGAACGGAAGGCGGGAACGGAGAACGAAAGACGCGGACGAGAGACGGAAGACGGTGTCTCAGTCCCATCCGAGAACCGCTCTAGGCGACGCCTGATTCGCGACGGCGATGGGCGCAAAGACCGTGACGGTGATCCTGGTGCCGAACGACTCGGACGCGTGCTACGACGCGTACCTGGGCCCGTGCCTGGAACACGGCGAGCTCCCGCCGAGCCAGGGCGCGCAGGCCTGCACCGCCGTGCGCCTCTAGCCGCGCCCGCCCCCACGACCACTGCACATCTGTCCACATGCCGTGGATTTTCTGTGGACAGATCGAGCCCGGCACGCCGCCGCGGCGCGTGAGCTGCGAGGCGCGGGTTCCTCGGAGGAGCCACGGATCCGGAGCCGTGCCCCGGCCGGCAGCGACAGGGGTCCTCATGGAGGAGCTCGCTCGGTTGCCCGCGCCAGGGTCGCGGGGGATGTCGAGAGACCGCCGACAAGGTCGGGTTTCACGGCCCGCCGCCATCGGGCATCAGCGGGATGCCTGAGGCGTTCTCGTGCGCCGCAAAAACTCCGATCTGCCGATAGCGCACGTTTTTTTGAGAAGCTGGTGATTGAGTCCGAGCTGTCGGAGCAACATGGAGGTCGTTCCTTGCTCCTCGATCGCCGGGGCCTCCGGTCGAATGATCCGCCGGCCCCGGAGAGCGAGGACATTTCGCGGATCGCCTCGTGCGCCGCGCGTCATGAAAGGATTTTTTTCATGCGAGCTTGCTTATCTGCAGCAACGGCCACCGCCCTCGTGCTCCTCGGGGCGTGTGTCATGGATGACGCGTACGGGCCTGAAGGAGGGCTCGAGCAACAAGAGGCCTTGGATCAGCCGCTGACAGGCGACGGGCTGACCGCGACGCTGACGTACGCGTCGGACTGGGGGAACGGGTACTGCGCCGACGTCGCCATCCAGAACACGGGAACGGCGGCGACGACGACCTGGAGGATCGCCATCAACATGAACGGCTCCGCCCTGGCGAACTCCTGGAACGCCGACGCGCGCGAGAGCGGGTCGCAGCTCGTCGCGACGCCGAAGAGCCACACCGCGAGCCTGGCCCCGGGTGCATCGACGAGCTTCGGCTTCTGCGGCACGGCGAGCGGTCCCACGCAGCGCCCGACGCTCGCGAGCGTGACGGCAGGCGGATCCGGCAGCAGCGCCAGCAGCAGCAGCGCCAGCAGCAGCAGCGCCAGCAGTGGCGCAGGCGGCAGCGGCGGCTCCGGCGGTAGCAGCAGCAGCGCCAGCAGTGGCGCAGGCGGCTCCGGCGGCAGCGGCGGCAGCGGCGGCAGCGGCGGCGCCGGCGGCTCCGCGCCGAGCGGCCATTACCAGATGGAGGACCTCGATCGCGGCGTGGTCGCCGTCAAGGTTTCCAACGGCGTCTACGTCGGGTGGAGGATGTTCGGTTACGAATACGACCCGGCGAGCCCAAACGCCATCTCGTACGACGTTTACCGGAACGGCACGCGCATCGCGAACGTCACGAGCAGCACCAATTACCTCGACACCGCCGGCACCACCTCGTCGACGTACTCCATCCGGGCGGTCGTCGGCGGCGCCGCTCAGGCAGCCTCGCCCGCCGCCGCCACCTGGGGCCAGAACTACCTCCGCATCCCGCTCGAAAAACCCGCCAACGGGACGACGCCCTCGAAGTGCGACAACGCGGGCGAGAGCTATTCGTACTCCGCGAACGACGCGAGCACCGGAGACGTGGACGGCGACGGACAATACGAGATCATCCTGAAGTGGGATCCGTCGAACGCCAAGGACAACTCCCAGGCCGGCTGCACCGGGCCCGTGTACCTCGACGCCTACAAGCTCGACGGGCGGCGGCTGTGGCGCATCGACCTCGGGAGGAACATCCGGGCAGGCGCGCACTACACCCAGTTCGTGGTGTACGACTTCGACGGCGACGGGAAAGCGGAGGTCTCCGTGAAGACCGCTCCAGGCACGCGCGACGGGACGGGCGCGTACCTGCGCCGAGGGCCCGCCGCCTCCGACGACGACGCGGCGGACCACAGGAACGGCGCGGGGTACGTGCTCAGCGGCCCCGAGTACCTGACCGTGTTCGGCGGGCCCGACGGCGCAGAGCTCGCGACCGTGGCGTTCGACGTGCCCCGCGGGACGGTCTCGTCCTGGGGAGACTCGTACGGCAACCGGGTCGATCGGTTCCTGGCGAGCGCCGGATTCGTGAGCGACCTCGGGAGAGGACAGGAGGCGAGCGGCCGGCCGGCGATCCTGATGGCCCGCGGCTATTACACGCGCGCCACGATCACCGCGTGGAGCTTCCGCGACGGCAGCCTCACCCAGATCTGGAAGGCCGACAGCAACGCGAACACCGCCTACACGGGCCAAGGCGCCCACTCGATGGCGGTGGCCGACGTCGACGCCGACGGCGCGCAGGAGGTGATTTACGGCGCCTCCACGATCGACAGCAACGGCACCCGGAAGTGCTCGACGAACTTCGGGCACGGCGACGCGCTGCACGTGAGCGACCTCGTCCTCTCGCGTCCGGGGCTCGAGGTGTTCATGCCCCACGAGGACGGCAGCAAGCCGACCTACGACATCCACGACGCGAACACCTGCGCGGTCCTGAAGCAGGGGCCGGTCACGGGCGCCGACACCGGCCGCGGCGTGGCGGGCGACGTGCTCGCGAGCAACGCCGGCGCCGAGATGTGGACCAACTCCACGGGAGGGCTCCTGTCCGCCACCAGCGGGTCGAACGTCGGGAGCCAGCCCGGCTCGGCGAACTTCCTGATCTGGTGGGACGCGGACGAGCTGCGCGAGCTGCAGGACAAGACGTCGATCACCAAGTACGGCGGAGGCTCGCTGCTCAGCTGCAGCCAGTGCGCCTCGAACAACGGCACGAAGTCGACGCCGGCGCTCACGGCCGACCTGCTCGGCGACTGGCGGGAAGAGATCGTGTGGCGCGAATCCAACGACGCCGCGCTGCGGCTGTACACGACGACGAGCGTGACGACGCGGCGGATCTACACGTTGATGCACGATCCGCAGTACCGCATGCAGATCACCTCGGAGCAGACCGCCTACAACCAGCCGCCTCACCCGAGCTTCCATATCGGCGGCGGGATGGCGGCGCCCCCCAAGCCGGACATCCACGTGAGGTGACGCCGACCGCGCACGGGCCGGGATCTCACTTCCGGTACTGCGCGAGGAGCAGGCCGGCGTCCGCGGTGCCGTCGGCGACGAAGCCCGCCATGGTGCGGGCGCCGGTCTCGTTGAAGTGGGTGCCGTCGACCGAGCCGTCCGCCCGGACGAGGAAGAAGTCCTCGCCCGCCGCCACGCACCCGATCGAGTTCAGATGGGCGAGGGTCTTCTCGTTGAGATCGATGACGGGCACGTCGAGCTCGCCCCCGAGCTCCCGCATGGCCTTGGCATACGCGGCCATGCCGTTGCCGAAATCGTGGCTGTCCCCGGTGCACGATCGCCGCGGGGGCGGGGTGACGAGCACCGGGATGGCGTCGCGCGCTTGCGCGCCCGTGATGTACTGCTCGAGGTACGATTTGAAGTCCGTCGCGGGGTCGAGGTAGTAGGGAATCGTGGCGCCGTCGTGCTCGTATGTCGCGGTCCTGTTGCTGTCGTTGGTGCCGAACTGCACAAGCAAGTAATCGCCGCGCTGGATGTCGTCGAGGATGTCGGCCAGACGGTCCTCGTCGATGAACCGGCGCGCGGTGCGGCCGCCGATGGCCCGGTTCTCGATGTGCACCCGCGCGTCGAAGAACTCTCCGAGCATCTGGCCCCAGCCCGCCTGGTGAATGGGGCTGTTCACGTACGTCTGAACGGTCGAGTCGCCGGCGATGTAGACCGAGACGTCCGGCAGCGCGGCGCTCCCGCCGCCGCCTTCAGAGCCGCCTGAGGCGCTCGTGGGCCCTCCGGAGGCGGCGCCGCCGCCGGAGCCGCCGGAGCCCGAGCCGCCGGAGCCCGTGACGCCGGCGCCCGTGACGCTGGCGCTCGCGCTGCCGCCGCCCGAGCCGCCGGCGCCCGTGACGCTGCCCGCGTCGCCCGCGCCGCTGCCGCTCTGCGCGTGCGCGGGGGGCGGGTCGTCGGCGTCGGCTGGGTCGCAGCCGCCGGAGGCGAGGCCGGCGACGAGGAGAGGAAGCACGACGGTCAAGAAGAGGGGGCGCGTTCGCATGACAAGCTCCTGCAGGAAAACAACGGATGGAGGAAACGGGCGGCCGGAAGACAGCGGGGGTAGCCGCCCGACCGCGGATGCGCAGCGGGGAGGCGCTCGAGGGGCGAGGCTCGGGACGAGGTGGGCGGTGAGAAGCAGGGTCGCATGGTCGAAATGGTGCGAAGCGCCGCCAGGCGCCGCTGTGCTCTCCACGTGGGCCGAAGCGGGCGCGATCAATCACGGGTAGGCCGGACGTCTTGGGAGAACCGAATCTGTTTCACCGGGGTGCAAAATTGCACGTTGGCGGCGCCGCAGGTCTCCGCAGCAGGTCTCAACCCCGGTCGGGTCCGCAGATCTCAACCCCGGTCGGGTCGGCCCAACCCCGGTCGGGTCGGCCCAATCTCAACCCCGGCCGGGGCCAGCCCGGTCGGGGCCGGCCCGGTCGGGGCCGGCCCGGTCGGGTCCCGCCGGTCCCGCCAACCCCACCGCAACCACGGTCAGCTCGCCCGGCTCGCCTGCCGGCGTGAGCGGCCGTCAGAGCTCGACGCCGAGGAGCACGCCTGGCCGCAGCCGGTAGCGCGCAAGCACGGTCTCGGTCCCCTGCGCATGCGACAGGTCGTAGCGGACGCGCGCGGGATCGAGCTCGACGAAGAGCTCCGTGAACACCCGGAGTTCCCGGCTCAGCGGCAGCTTCGCCACCGGGCCGGCCACCAGCACGAGCGCGTTCGAGGCGCTCGCCTCCGCAGGCTCGTACCCCGACGCCCCCGCGCTGCCCGGCCTCGGCGCCGCGTCCACATGATCGACGCCCGCACCGAGACGCACCCCGAGCTCGATCGGCATCACGCCCGTGGCCACCGGATAAAGCCAGCAGACGTCCGCCCGGAGCGTGATCGTCCGGAGATCGAGGCCGATGCGCGGCTCCTCGTAACGCCGCTCGAACTGGTATTGAACGCGCGCGTCGAGGGCGACCCGGTGTCGGCCCCAGCCCCCGCCGAGCGCCACGCGCACCCCGGGACCGTGCGTCAGACCCACCTCGGCGGAGTGCGCCGTCACCCCGTAGAACACCCCGAGCTCCAGGGCGCGCCGCCGCGGCGCCGGCGCCGCCGCGGGGGCCGGCGCCTCGGCGGGAACCTCGGGAGGCGCCGTCTGGCGGAGGATGAGCGCGCGCGCCTGCTCCCGATCCAGCGAGGCGCGCGCATCCACGCGCAGCGACCGCAGCGACAGCTCCACGACCTGCGCCACGGACTCGCGATCGAGCTCGTCGAAGCGGCCCGAGAGCTCGATCGAGCGCACCAGGAAGCGATCGGCCACGGGATCCGTGAAGTAGAGCGCCGCGCGGCGCGGATCGCTCACGTCGATCCAGCACGAGAGGGTCACGCCGGACGAGGCTCGCGTCGCGAAGAGCGCCGCCGCGTCGAACCGCGGCGCGATCCGGAAGCGGACCGCGAACGCGGAGAGCGCCTCGGATTCGAGCGCCGTCCGGATCGCGCCGAGGTGATCCGCGGCGCCCGTGAGCGCGATCTCCACGACCGGCGCTCCGGGCACCGGCGCTCCGTCCACCGGCGCTCCGGCCACCGGCGCTCCGGCCACCGGCGCTCCGGCCACCGGCGCTCCGGAAGCCGCCGCCGTCCCGTCGCGCGCCAGGGCGCTCGCCGAGGAGAGCGCCGCGGCCGCGGCGACCGCGAGACAGAACGCCCCGCGCTGCGCGATCGCCCGCCGCGTGATCACCCTCCGAGCTCGGCGAGACGGCGGCGCGCGTGCTCGACGTACGGCGAGCCCGGGTGCTCCCGGAGCAGGCGCCGCCAATTCTGGGCCTCGTCGGCCGAGCGGCCGAGCGCCCGCAAGGCGCGCCCGCGGCCGTAGAGCGCCTCGACCGAGAGCGGCCGCGCGCCGGCCACGCCGAGGTACCGGTCGAACTGCGCGAGCGCCGCCCCGGGCGCGCCGGTGTTGAGGAGCAGGCTGCCCAGCGACACGAGCGAGAGCGTGGCCTCCGGCGACGTCGCGAAGCTCTTCTGGAGCGAGCGATAGAGCTCGATGGCGCGCTGGGAGCTCCCGGCGCGCCGCGCGTCGTTGGCCTCCCGGAAGAGCTGCCCCGCGGTCGCCGCCGCGGAGGACGGCGCTGCCGCGCTCGGCCCCCGCGCCGCGTCGCGCGGCCTCGGACCAGGCGCCGCGACCTCCGGCAGCGCCGCCGGCGGCGTCGAGGGCGCCGGCCCGCTCGACCCAGCCGGCAGCGCGACGGCCGCCGCGCGCTCGTCCGCAGGCGGAGCGGCCTCGGGGAGCGCCGCCCCGCGCGGACGGGACGCCGCCGCGCGCACCGCGGGCTCGATCGCGCGGGCGCTCGGCCGCGGCGCCGCCTCCGGGCGCGGACCGACGAGCACCGTGGCGGCGCCGGCCACGCCGCAGGCGAGCACGGCCGCCACGGCGCAGAGCCAGACGCTGCGCCGCCACCCGGCCTCGCGCCGCCCCGCGAGGCCGCCCTCCGGCCGCGCATCGTCGTCTCCACGCCGGACGTCGTTGTCCGGTCGCACATCCGCGCCCGCGCGCCACACCGCCGCGCCGTCGCGGCCCACGCCCGCGGGCCACACCGCCGCGCCCTCGCGGCCTACGCCCGCGGGCCACACCGCCGCGCCCTGGCGCCGCAGATCGATCGCGACCCCGCCGAGCGCGGCGTTCGCGATGCGCGCGAGGAGCACCGCGTCCCCGGGCTCCGCCGCGCCCACGGCGTCGAAATCCTGCGCGAGCTCCCAGGTGATCCGGCACGACTCGCAGGAGCCGAGGTGGGCGTCGAGGGCGAGCCGGTCGGGCTCGGTCGCGACGCCGCGGCGCACCCGTGTGAGGAGCTCGCTCCGGCAGTCCGCGCTCACGATTCCCTCCCGCGGAAGAGCTCGGCGAGCTTCGCGTTGTTGGCGAGCGCGCGCCGCAGCGCCTCCTTGCCGAGCCGGAGGCGGCTCCACACCGTGTTCGGAGACACGCGGGCCAGCGCCGCGATCTCGTCGACCGTGTAGCCGAGCACGAAGTGGAGGGCGAGCGCCTCCGCCGTCGACTCAGGCATCCTGTCGAGCACCTCGAGCACCATCTCGCGCCGCCTGTTCGAGACCGTCTCGGCGAACGGCGACGCGCCGCTCTCGTCGGGCGCGATCTCGACCGGCGCGTCCGGCTCGTCGAAGCGCTCGCGCACGCGGAGGCGCCGGCGCGCGCCGAGCGCGGTCATCACCGCGATGCGGCTCGCGAAATGGAGCACGGTGCACTCGGCGCGGAAGGAGGGCAGGGCCTGGAGCAGCGCGAGCACGGCTTCCTGGGTGACATCCTCGACGTCGGGGTGATGAGGGCCGAGCACCTTCCTCACGCTCCTCAGCATGGCCCCGCCGAGCTCGGTGATGAGCGTGCGGATGGCCGCGGGGTCGCGCGCCGCCGCGGCCCGAGCGAGCCCGAGCAGGTCGTCCGCCCGCGGAGCTGCGTTCTCCGGCGGCATGGGGAGATCGGTCGCGGGCTTTCGCACGTTGAAGACAATGCACGAGGCCAGAACACCGGGTCAAGGCGCACCGAGAGCGCCGGACCCCCGCAGCCCGGCGGTGACGCTCGGGAGCTGCTTGGGACGAGCGGCGCGCGGGGGTTGCACACGGCCCTACTGCCCACCCTCACTCGCCGGACGGAGATGGGATGTCGGCGCTGGTGGCGAGGAGAGCACCGACGTTGGGAGTCTCACCGCTGCTCCAGGCAAACCGCCGTGCTCGCGTGGCGAACGCGGCTCGCACGTCACGGCCCTCCGGAGCGCGGCCAGCCGTCGCCGTCCCATACAAGCTCGGAGATCCGCAGCGTGGGGGCGCCGTTCGCCTGGGCGTCGTAGGCGTGATAGAGGTTGTAGGCCCGGCCGCCGTCGAACACGACCGCGTTGTGTCCGGGCCCCCGCCATCGTGCGTCGCCTTGGACGAGGAGGGTGCCTCCTCCGGACCTCATCTCCCTGCCCTCCTTGTCCACGTACGGTCCGGTGATGCTCGTCGCGCGGCCGACGGCGATCTTGTACGTGCTGTCCGTGCCGCGGCAGCACGCGTCGAACGAGACGAACAGGTAATAGAATCCGCAGCGCCGGACGATGAACGGCGCCTCGAGCGCCCCGTCGGCGTCGGGGCGCGAGGCGAGCGCGTGGATCTCCGCGTCGGCCCGCTCCCCCGACGGGGTGAGCTTCACCATCTTGATGCCGCTCCAGAAGCTCCCGAACACGAGCCACGGCGTCCCCTCCTCGTCGATGGCGACGTTGGGGTCGATCGCGTTCCAGTCGTCCCGCGTCCCGTCGTTCGAGCAGATGGCGGCGCCGCGGTCCGCCCAGGGCTCTCGGGTGTCGAGCGACACCTTCGTCGCGTGGCCGATGCACGACTTGTTGCTGCCGAACGTGGAGGCGGAGTAATACAGATGGTAGGTGTCCCCGAAGCGGGAGATATCGGGCGCCCAGAGGTGGTCCACGCCTGGCACCTTGTTGCTCAGCCAGGCGGGCTTCGCGTCGAACACCCGACCGGCATCCTGCCAGTCGACGAGGTTCGACGAGACCTTCATGGGGAGCCTGTCCCCCGTCTGGAACAGGTGATATCGGTCGCCGGCCTTGATGACCACCGGGTCGTGGGTCCCCAGGTTTCCGGACAGACGCAGCGCCTCGGGCGGGCTCGCCGGGTCGAGGGTCGCTTCTGCGCACCGGTCGCCGACCTCTCCGCCGCCGGTCCCCCCCGCGCCGCCGGTCGCCCCTGCGCCGCCGGTCGCCCCTGCGCCGCCGGCCCCGCCCGCGCCCCCGGCGCCGCCCACGCCGGCCGTCGCGCCGGCGTCACCTCCCGCGCCGCTGGTCGATGCGGCGGAAGCGGTCGTCGCGGAGGTGGTGGCGCCGGCGGTGCCGCTGTCCTGACCACCGGAGCCGGCCCCCGGGCCGGGCGACTCCGAGCTGCAATGGAGCGACGCGACGACGCTGAGCAGGCCCCACGCGCGCGCAGCCCCCCGTCGACACCGAAATCGGCAAAGCATGAAGCGCATCTCAGACTCCTGAAGACCCCTGACCGATCGCTCATCGACGGACCGCCCGTGGGCGGTCAACGCATGGACCTCGCGTGCTCCCCCGCGCTCCCCGGCGGAGCGACGGTGAGGTTGGCTCCCTCTCCTGTCCTCGTACGTCATCGGGAACCTGTCCCTCCTCGTTCCCACGTGGATCGGAGCGCCTGCAATCAATCACCGGTCGCTCGAATTTCTCGCGGTCGGCTCGGAGCATTTCATTACGGCAGCAAACTTGCACCAAGAAAGGACACCACGGCTCCACGCGGTCGCGCGCGTGTGCCGCGCAGGGGTCGCCTGTGCGCGCGGCTCCTCCAGCGCCGCCCGCGTGCGGCGCGACCGCTACGGGGCCGTCTCGGCGATGCGCGGGGCCTGAGCTTGCGGGGTCATGGCGCGACGCGGTGGGCTTCGTAGATATCGGCCACGTTGGTCCGTGTCGACGCGAAGAACAGGGCGGAGCCGTCCGGGGAGAGGTGCGGATCGGTGTCGCGCTCCTCGGGGAGGTTCACCGGCTCCTCCAGCGGCGCTGCCTCCTCGAACGCCGCTTCGGCGCTTGCCCGTCGTGCCCAGAACAGGTCTCCCCCTCCCTGGCGGCTCGATCGGAACAGGATCTGCTTGCCGTCGTCGAACAGGAACGGGCCGCCCTCGTCGCCCGGGCCGTCCAGCCCGGCGATCGGGACGAGCGCGCTCCAGTCGTCCTCCGGGCGTTCGCGCGACGCGATCGCGAGGTACGTCTCCGCGTCCGCGGGCGTGACGCCGGTCACGACGAGGAGCCCTGGGGGATCGACGTGAGGGCCCATCACCGTGGCGCCCTCGACGGCGAGGGCGTCCACGTACACCGGCGTTCCCCACGGGTCGCCCCGGCTGGCGCGCTCGGCGAGCCAGATGCCCTCCGGCTCGCGCCTGCTGTAGAACCAGATCCGGAGCCCATCCCCGGAGACGCAGGGGGTATCCTCGATGCTCTCGGCCAGGTTGAGGTTCTCCACGGCGCGCGGCGCGTCCCAGGGCGAGCCCACCCCTGCCCGCCGCGACGTCCAGATGTCCCGGCTCCCCCCGCGATCGGACATGAAATAGATCTCGAGCAGATCGTCCGTGAGGGTCGGGTCCTCCTCCCTTGCGCTGCTGTTGATCTCCGTCACGGCCGTCGGCGCCTCGAACCTCGGCCGCTCTGGCGCGCCCGCGCCGCCTCCGCCCTGCCCCGGCGAGAGCGCACCGATCACGACGTGCTGGTCCTCGCACCCCGCCCCGCCGATCGCGAGCCACAGCCCCGCCGCCGCAATCCTCCGGACCCCGCTCATCGATCTCCGCTCACGATCAGAACCCCGCGCTTCCCCATACTCCCCCCTTCACCCTGGAAGGCCCCGTGAGGGGGAGCTCGTCGCGCGGGGCCTCACCCGATCCCGGCCTCGCTCGGCGGCGCCACGGCCTTGTCGTCCGCCGCCTGGAGGGGCACATGGGGGAACCACAGCGCCACCACGAAGCCGACCAGGCCCATGCCCGCGATGATCCAGAACACCGTCGTGATGCCCGACGTGAGCGCCTCCCCGAGGTGCTGCAAGATCGACGGATCGAGCCCCCGCGCCCCCTCCGCCGTGAGGAGCCGGCTCGCCGCGTCCGCGGGGATGGTCGGGTCCTTCGCGAGCTCCGCCGTGAGCACGCCGCCCATGACGCCGACCGCCACCACGCCGCCGAGCAGCCGGGAGAACATCGTGCTCGCCGTGGCGATCCCGCGCTGATCCCACGCGACGCTGCTCTGCACCGCGATGAGCAGCGCGACGTTGGACAGCCCCATGCCCACGCCGAAGACCAGCGTCGTCGCGCGGAGCATCAGCGGCGTGTCGTGCGCCCCGCCGATCGCGAGCGCGAGCCCCGCCGCCGCGGTGAAGCCGAGGCCGGCCCAGATGAGCGGGCGGAACCCGACGCGCGGGATGAGCCGCCCGCCGATCGCGCTCGCGACCGGCCAGCCGATCAGCATCGGCGCGATCGCGCTCCCGGCCTCCGTCGGCGTGCCGCGGAGCACGCCCTGCACGAAGAGCGGCACGAACGTGATGGTGCCCATCATCGCGCCGCCCAGGATCGCGCCGGCCACGTTGGAGGTGAGCATCACCGGCCGCCGGAAGAGCGGCAGCGGGATCATCGGCTCGGGGGCCCGGCGCTCGACGGCGAAGAACGCGGCGAACAGCGCCGCCGCCGCGATCGAGGCGAACAGCGTCGTCCCCCCGCCGAGCCTCCCCGTGGCGAGGAGCAGCGCGACAACGCCCGCGGACAGGAGCCCCGCGCCGAGGAAATCGAGCGCGTGAGGCCGCTTGTCGATCCGCTCGTGGAACGCGCTCGCCACGAGCGCGACGGACGCGATGCCGAACGGGATGTTCATGTAGAAGACCCAGCGCCACGAGAAGTAGTGCACGATGAGCCCCCCCACCATCGGGCCGATGATGCCGAACAGCCCCCAGGCGGCCCCGAAGACGCCCTGGATGCGCGCGCGCTCGTTGAGATCGAAGATGTCGCCCGAGATGGTCATCGCCATCGGCTGCATCGCCCCGGCGCCGGCCCCCTGGAGCGCGCGGAAGGCGATGAGCTGCGGCATCGACCGCGCCGCGCCGCTCGCGATCGAGCCGATCAGGAACACGGCGATGCCGAACAGCATCACCGGCTTGCGGCCGTAGATGTCCGAGAGCTTGCCGCAGATGGGCACCAGCACCGACGAGGTGAGCAGGTAGGCGGTGGTGACCCAGGCGTACTGTTGAATGCCGCCGAGATCGCCGATCACGGTGGGCATCGCGGTGGCCACCACCGTCGATTCGAGGGCGGCCATGGCGAGGGACAGGATCAGCCCGACGACGGTGAGGGCGCGGTGGGTCTTGCGTTCTGAAGCCATGCAGGTGGTTGGAGATGTGGTGTGGACGAGCCGGCGCGGCAAGCGTGACACCGCGCGGCGCCGCTCGTCGAGCCGCCGGGCGCGCGGCGCGCCGCGCGGAGCGCCCGCCTGCCTACGCCGGCATCCGCAGCGCTCGCCGCATCGCGGCCGTGATCTTCTGACCGACCTCCCCGTAGCCGGCCCACGGGTCCTCCCGCAACGACGCCAGGCGCTCGGGCAGGCTCCTGAGCGTGAATCGGTCCGAGCGCATCTCGGGGCCGAGCTCATCCCAGGAGAGCGGCGCCGACACCGGCGCCCCCGGCCGCGCGCGCGCCGAGTACGCGGCCACCGACGTCGCGCCCCTCGTGTTGCGCAGGTAGTCGATGAAGATCTTCCCCTTCCGCTGCGCCTTCGACACCGCGATCGTGTACCCCTTCGGATCGCGCCGCGCGATGTCCCCCGCCAGCGCCTTCGTGAACGCGAGGCACTCGTCCCACCCGCTCGAAGGCGTGAGCGGCACCACGATGTGGAACCCCTTCCCGCCCGTCGTCTTCACGAAGCTCTCGAGGCCGAGCTCGGCGAGGCGCTCCCTGAGCAGGAGCGCGGCCGCGATGACGCGCTCCCAGGCCACCGAGGGATCCGGGTCGAGGTCGAACACCACCCGATCCGGCTTCTCCAGCCGCGATGTCGTCGAGTTCCACGTGTGGATCTCCAGGATCCCCATCTGCGCGAGCGACACCAGCGCTTCGGCCGAGTCCGCGACGAGGTACTCGCCCGCCTTCGTCTTCTCCTGGATCGTCACGCGCCGGAGCGCGGACGGCCCCCACACCTTCGCGTGCTTCATGAAGACGCACTCGCTCTCCGTGCCCTCCGGACAGCGCACCAGCGTGAGCGGCCTGCCCTTCACCTGCGGCACCATCCAGCCGGCGACCGACTCGTAGTAAAGCGCGAGCTCGCGCTTCGTGATCCCCTGCGACGGGTACAGCACCCGGTCCGGGTGCGACAGGCGCACCCCGGCGACCGAGGCGCCGTCGCCCTCCTCCGCGTCGCGCGCCTGCCGCGAGCGCCCCCCGGCGCTCTTCCTGGGCGCCGCGCGCTCGCTCGCCTTGGGCGCCGCGCGCTCGCTCGCCTTGGGCGCCGCCGCCTTCCTCTTCCCCTTCTCCCCAACCGGCGCGCTGCTGCACGACACGCGGACCCAGCCCGGACCGCGGCCGGGCACGTAGGGCGCGTCGACCCGCTTGGACACGATCCCCTTCAGCGACAGCTGGCACCCCTTCTGGACCACCTCCTCCCACGACCCCTCGACGTGATCGCCGTAGCGCAGGGCGCCCCCGCCCTTGCTCGCGTCGCGGAGCAGCCGCTCCAGCGCCTGCTTCCGCGCCGCGAGGGGCGACGCCATGAGATCGTGGCCCTCCAGGTACAGGAGATCGAAGACGAAGTAGACGACCTCGCCCTCCCGGGGCGCGGCCTTCGCGCTGGACGGCGGCGGGGCCGTGGTGCCGTCGCGCCGGAGCACCGCCACCTCGCCGTCGAGCAGCGCGCTCTTCAGCCCGAGCCCCGCGATCGCCGCGGCGATGTGCTCGAAACGGCCCTCCTGTTCTTTCCCCTTCTCGTCCACGAGCCGCACGCGCCCGTCCTCGACCCAGGCCATGATCCGGTGGCCGTCGACCTGGATCTCGTGCAGCCACCCCTCGCCCTCCGGCGCCCCCCTCGGCTTGCCCTTCGCCTTGCTCGCCGCGAGCCGCTCGGGCAGCTGCGGCCGCACCTTCCGCGGCATCGCCGCCTCGCGCGCGCCCTCCACCCGCCCCGCGACGCGCGCGAAACCGCCGTCGCGCCGCGCCCCACGCCCGCCGCCCGCCGCCTTCTCGTTCTTGCTCTCCTTCTCGGCCCGGTTCGAGTGCCACACCCGGTCCTTGGCGGCGGCGATCTCGTCGAGCTGCCGCCCGCTCGCCACGCTCTCGGGCCGGGCGTCCACGACGCTGTACTCCTTCGTGGCGCGCGCCTCCGCGTCGTTCTCCTTGATGAGCAGCCAGCTCCTCCCCTCGTCGTCGTCCCGCCCGCGGGTCTTCACGAGGGTGAAGCCGCCGCGGAGCTTCTCGCCCCGCAGGAGGAACTTCAGCTTTCCGGCGTGATATCCCTTGTGCGGGTTCTCGAGCGGCACCCACGTGCCCCGGTCCCACAGGAGCACTGTCCCACCCCCGTACTGCCCTCGCGGGATGATGCCCTCGAAGTCGCCATACTCGAGCGGGTGATCCTCGGTGTGCATGGCGAGCCGCTTGACCTCGGGGTCGAGGCTCGGCCCCTTCGGCACCGACCAGCTCTTGAGGACACCCTCGAGCTCGAGGCGGAAATCGTAATGCAGGTGCGAGGCGGCGTGCTTCTGGATGAGGAAGGCCCGCTCCTCGCCCTCGGCGGGCGCGGCGGTGGCCTCTTGTCCCCGCGGCTCGGGTGTGATGGAGAAGTCGCGTTTACGCCAGTACTCGCGCAGTCCCATGGACTAGGATTAGCAGAGGGCTGCACCCGCTGCAGCCGAGCTGCTGAGGACGCCGGGCCGGGCGCCGGCCACACCTCGGGACACGCATTCGAGCGGTTGACGGAGAAAACAAGGAGCATGTCCGGAATGGAACCCCCCTCGAAGGAGGGTAGGTTGATGGCGACCCTCGGGCGTTTGCTCGAGCTCCCCGCGGCCGACCTCCGGCAATCGCTGAACCAGGCGAGCGAGCTCCTCGGGAGCGCGCTCGACGCCGAGAAGATCGACATCTTCCTCTTCGATCCCAGCAGGAAGACGCTGTGCGCCGCCGGGACGAGCAACACGCCGATGGGCCGGCTCCAGCAGTCGCTCGGCCTCGATGTCCAGGCGGTGGCCAACGGCGGCTCGATCGTCCAGGTCTTCACGACCGGCGATCCCTACATCACCAGGCACGCGGACCAGACGCCCGGCGAGCTCCCGGGCGTGGTCCACGATCTCGGGGTCCGGTCGCACATCGCGGTCCCGCTCGTCATTGAAAGCGAGCGGCGAGGGGTCGTCTCCGCGCAGTCCGCCCGGCCGGAGTTCTTCACCGAGGAAGATCTCCGCTTCCTGAGCGCGGTGTCGCACTGGATCGGCGCCCTGACGCACCGGGCGGAGCTGGTCGAGCAGGTCACCACGACCGCCGTCGCGCAGGGCCGGCGCCAGGCCGCCGAGGAGCTGATCACGGTCCTGGCGCACGATCTGCGGAATTACCTCGGCCCGCTCATGAACCGCATCGATCTGCTCCACCGGCGCGCGGAGATCGCCGGCCGGGAAGACGACCTGCGCGACCTCGACCGGGCGAGCGACGCGGTCGATCGGCTCGGCCAGCTCGTCTCGGACCTGCTGGACGTCGGGCGCCTCGAGCAGGGGCTGTTCGAGATCGCGCCGGCGCCCGTGGATCTCGTGGCGCTGGCGCAGGACACCGGGAGGGCGCTCGGCTCCCCCAGCGTCGAGGTCCGCGTCGAGGGCCCGCCGGAGCTCGCCGTCGTGGCGGACAAGGCGCGCATCCGTCAGGCGCTGGACAACCTCGTCAGCAACGCGATCAAGCACTCGCCCCGGGGGAAGTGGGTCCTCATCAAGCTCAGCAGCGATCTGCGCGAGGGAAAGGAGCGCGCCCACATCGATGTGGTCGACCACGGCTCCGGCGTGCCGCCGGAGCTCCTCCCGAGGATCTTCGACCGCTTCGTCACCGGCGGGAAGACGCCGGGGATCGGCCTCGGGCTCTACCTGGTCAGCCGGATCGCCGCCGCCCACGGGGCCACGTTGACCGTGAACTCTCCCCCAGGCGAAGGCGCGACGTTCCGGCTGAGCTTGCCCGTGAGCGGACCGCCGGATTACGCGAGAGACGCGTGACCGGGAGGGAGAGGCCGCACGCGCGCCGCGGCCGCCTCGCCCGACGGCGCCCTGCGCTGGCCTAGTACCGCGGGGCAGAACTCCGCCAGGGATCTGCCTCGCGAGCGAAGAGAAATAAACGCAAAGGCGCAAAGGCGCAAAGGCGCAAAGGCGCAAAGGCGCAAAGGCGCAAAGGCGCAAAGGCGCAAAGGCGCAAAGGCGCAAAGGCGCAAAGGCGCAAAGGCGCAAAGGCGCAAAGGCGCAAAGGCGCAAAGGCGCAAAGGCGCAAAGGCGCAAAGGCGCAAAGGCGCAAAGGCGCAAAGGCGCAAAGGCGCAAAGGCGCAAAGGCGCAAAGGCGCAAAGGCGCAAAGGCGCAAAGGCGCAAAGGCGCAAAGGCGCAAAGGCGCAAAACTACAAATCTTTTTTGCGTCTTTGCGCCTTTGCGCCTTTGCGCCTTTGCGTTGAACTCTCGCTCCGGATCCCTGGCCGGACTTCTGGCGGGCGGAACTAGGCGGCTGCGCGGCGCATGGCGGCGCTCTTCGCCCCGGCGCGCAGCCCGATGTCCTTCATGATGCCCGGTGGCGGCCGCCGCGGGCTCGGCTACACCGCGCGGGTGCTCCGCCGACTCCTCGCCTGGCTCGGTCGCGCGCCCGCGCCCCGGGCGCCCGCGTCCCCCGACCTCGACGGCATCGCCGGCCCGCCCGAGCCCGAGCCGCCCGGCCCCGACGATGTCGTGGTCATGCCGATCGAGGACGCGATCGACCTGCACACGTTCGCCCCGCGCGACGTCGCCTCGGTCGTCGAGGAGTACCTCCACGAGGCGCAGCGGCGCGGCTTCCGCGAGGTGCGGGTCATCCACGGCCGCGGCAAGGGCGTGCAGCGCCGCGTCGTGCGGGGCGTCCTCGCGCGCCACCCCGCGGTCGAGGGCTTCCGCGACGCGCCGGCCTCGCGCGGCGGGTGGGGCGCGACGGTCGTGTGGCTCAAGCCCGCGGGCAGCGACGCCGCGCCGTGAGCCGTCAGCAAGGCCCACCTGGAACGGCCAGAGGCTCCCGCGTAAGATGGCGCGCATGTCGCGTCCCCCCGCCACGCCCGACGACCCGAGCCCGACCAGCATCGCGGCCGCCACCGAGCCCCGGATGAAGGCCGAGGTGCTCGCGGTGCCCCGCCTCGAGCTCTGCGTCGAGCGCGAGGCAGGCAAGCCCGCGAGCCGGACGATGGTGCTCGACGGCGACTTCATCCGCATCGGCTCCCACCAGAGCAACGATCTCGTCCTCGCCGACCGCGCCGTCTCGCGCTTCCACTGCATCCTCGAGCGCGTGAAGACGACGTTCCGGCTGACGGACGTCGGCTCGCTCAACGGGACCTACCTCGGGGGCGTCCGCGTGCGGGACGCCGACGCCCTCCTGCCCGAGTGTCGCATCGAGCTCGGCGAGTCGGTCGTGCGCATCCGCGACGCCGCCGCCGTCGCCGAGACCGAGCTCGCGCGCGCCGTCAGCTTCGGCGCGCTCCAGGGCGTGTCGGTCCCGATGCGGCGCCTCTTCCCCGTCCTCGATCGCGTGGCGAAGAGCGCGCCCGACGTGCTCATCGAGGGCGAGAACGGCACGGGCAAGGAGGTCATCGCCACCGAGCTCGTCCAGCGCGGCGCCCGCGCCCACAAGCCGCTCGTCATCGTCGACTGCGGCGCCATCTCGCCGAGCCTCATCGAGAGCGAGCTGTTCGGCCACGTGCGCGGCTCCTTCACGGGCGCCTCGCGCGACCGCGCCGGCGCCTTCGAGGAGGCCGACGGCGGCACCGTCTTCCTCGACGAGATCGGCGAGCTGCCGCTGGAGATGCAGCCCAAGCTGCTCCGCGCCCTCGCCTCGCGCGAGGTGCGCAGGCTCGGCGAGAGCCGGGTGCGCAAGGTGGATATCCGGGTGATCGCCGCCACGAACCGGCGCCTCGAGCGCGAGGTGAACAGCGGCCGATTCCGCGAGGACCTCTATTACCGCCTCTCGGTGCTCACCGTGCGCGTCCCGCCGCTCCGGGAGCGCAAGGAGGACATCGGCCTCCTCGTCCACTGCTTTCTGAACGAGCTCGGCGCCGTCGACAAGGTGCACCTCTTCCCGCCCGACGTCATCGAGGACATGAAGCGCTACGACTGGCCCGGCAACGTGCGAGAGCTGAGGAACTACGTCGAGCGCCGCGTGGTGCTCGGCGAGGGCGCCGCCATGGGGGCGGCGGCGCCGTCCGAGCAGAGCTCCGCGCCCCCGGGCTCCGGGCCGCCGGGCTCCGGGTCGCAGGGCGCCGCGCCTCCGGGCGGCGCGCACGACCTGCCCGCCGCGAACATCGAGATGCCCTTCAAGGAGGCGAAGGAGGCCATCATCGACAGGTTCGAGCGGGACTACCTCGCCGCCCTGCTCGAGTGGTCGAACGGCAACGTGAGCCGCGCCGCGCGCAAGGCGGGGCTCGACCGGATGTACCTCCACCGCCTCCTCCAGCGCCACGGGCTGCGCCGCGCCGCCGCCCTCGACTGAGCGGCGCGCCCGGGGCCGCGCGCGATCTTGCGCCCACCCTTGCGATAGGAGAGGGCGCCGCCGCCTCGCCCATGTCACAGTCGCGGCGCAATGGCGCGACCCGTCCGTGTGCGCAACCTCGCAAAATCCCTAAATATTTCTGAAACAGAGATGCTCGTCTGGCTCGCGGAGAATGCGCCCACGGCGGAAGTCCGTCACCCGGCGGACTTCCTCCCCGCGGAGATCGCGGAGCGCGCGCAGGAGGCGCTCGCCCGGTCGCCGGAGCCCCCCCCGGCGCAGGAGCCGGTCGAGCGCCGCTGCGCCGACTGCATGAAGCTCCCCGCGAAGCCGGGGATCCGCGCGGTGGAGATCGGGACCGACGCAGTTTGCGACATGTGCGGCAGCTCTGCGAACAAGCGGGCGGCGCTCGCGATGATCGAGGCGTTCCGCACGCGGGGGCTCCGGCGGCTGCTCGTGGTCGGCGGGGGGCCTGGCACGGCCGAGGACCTGCGCCGGTTGCTCGCGGGCGAGGTCGACATCCGCATCGTGGACGGCGAAGGCCACCGCAACGCGGCGAAGGCCGACGCCGATCTCCGCTGGGCCGACGTCGTCGCGGTCTGGAGCTCGACCATCCTCTCGCACAAGGTCTCGAAGCTCTACACCGATCGGCGAGACGCGTTTGGCGGCAAGCTCGTCACCGTGCCGAGGCGCGGCGTGGCCGCGCTCTGCATGGCGGTGATCGAGAAGGTGGGCTTGACAACATGGTAGTCGGCTTTTCCCACCTTCCCGCCGGCGCCTGCTATCCCGCGCCTGCTTCGCCGGTCGCGCCCTCGTCGGGCCAGCTGCTCTTGTGCTCGGCGCTCGACTCCGGGTTCAGCGGCTTGCTCCCGTCGAACACGCCGGGGATCGCCTCGTTGCTCGACCCGCCCCCGCGCGGCGTGTCCACGGGCCCCGCCGACGCGTCGCCCTCCTCGACGTCCTGGTCGCGGGCCGCCTGCTCCCGCGCGTCCGGGGCGCCCTCGGGCGCCGCCGCGGGCTTCGCCGGCGCCCCCTTCTGCCCCGCTGCGCTCGGGTCGCCCACGGTCCCCTCCGAGAGGCCGCCGTAGCCGGGCGGGCTCGCAGCGGGGCTCTGGGACGCTCGTCCGTTCATCGTGCGCTCGTCTTGAGCCATGGCGTGTCTCCTTTGCGACGAGGTGCAGCAATGGACATGCCACCTTCGGCGCGGAGACGGGCGCGGCGCGGGCGGAGCGGAGAGGTGGCGCGGCGTGGATCGACCGGGGCTCACGCCGGGCGGCTGTTGAGCCGCATGCGGCGGAGGGTGCGCCGCGCGTGGGGCACCCAGCCACGGAAGTGCCAGCGCGCGGACATGGCGAGCCCGCGGACCCACTCGTCGGCGGCGTAGGCCACCCAGACGCCGGCGAGCCCCCAGCCGAGGCGGACGCCGAGCAGCCACGACAGGCCGACGGCCACGGCGAACATCGAGAAGACGCCGAACCCGACGGGAAAGCGGGCGTCGCCGGCGGCGCGAAGGCCGTTGATCACGACAAGGTTGAGCGTGCGGCCCGGCTCGACGAGGAGGGTGAGCCAGAGCAGCTTGGAGCCGGTGGCGATCACCTCCGGATCGCTCGTGAACAGGCCGAGCAGGCGGGGGCCGAGCAGCGCGGTGGCGAGCACCAGGGTGACGCACACGCCGAACCCGACCGCCAGGCCGCCGCGCACCTGGCGATCGGCGCCGTGCAGCTCGCCCGCGCCGATGTGGTGCCCGACCACGATCTCGGTCCCGAAGCCGATCGCCATGCCGAACAGGAGCAGGAAGTGCACGATCTGCATCGTGTACGTATGCGTGGTGAGCGCCGTCTGCCCCATGTCGGCGACCATGGCGAGGATCATCATGAAGCTGATGCGATAGACCACGTTCTCGCCCGCCCCCGGCAGGCCGATGTGCAGCACCTCGCGGAGCTGCTCGCGGCGAATGCGCCAGAAGTCCTCGAAGGTCGGGCGGATGCCGAGGCGCGCGATCCACAGCTGCCGGTGCATCCAGAAGGAGCACGCGCGCGCGATCACCGCGGCGATCGCGAGCCCGTTCATGCCGAGCCCCGGCCACGCGCCGACACCGAACATGAGCGGCAGGCTGAGCGAGAGCTGCACGACGTACATGACGATGATGAGGCGCAGCGTGTCGCGGCCGTACGTGTGGGCGCGCAGCACCGAGCCCATCGAGAAATTCATCGCGTCGAAGGCCAGCATCACGCCGACCGCCACCAGGTAAGGCTGCGCGATCGGGAACAGGGACGGCGGCAGGCGCATCAGCTCGAGCAGGGGCCGCGCGCCGACCGCGATGACCGCGCAGCTGGCGAGCCCGAGCCACATGCTGGCGGCGAGCGACGCCCGCGCGACCCGCTCCGCGGCGGCGCGGTCGCGCGCGCCGAGGCACTGAGTGACCACCACGCTCGCGCCGACGCTGACGAAGCGAAAGGTGATCATGAAGGTCAACATGATCTGGTTGGAGAGCCCGTACGCCGCGGCGGCCTCGTCGGACAGGCGGCTGACCAGCCACACGCCGAACACCCCGACGAGCATGTGCAAGAGGTGCTCGCTGAAGATGGGCCAGGTGATCTCGAGCAGGCGGGGGCGAGGAAGAGACGGAGCAGGAATGACCGATTGCAAGGCGCCGCATCCTACTCTGCCGGGCTGCCTCTCGCCATGACGGAACACGGCTGGGCGAGCGCCGGCCGCCGCGCTGTCGAGCGCCGGCCGCCGCGCTGCCGACGCGCGGCGGTCGCCACGCGATCGCGCGGCGCTGTGGTCCGCGCGAAGGCGGCTGGGTCCGCTGTCGCCTGTCTCCTCACGGTCCGCTCGGGTCGCACCGGCCGAGAGCGGCGCCGGAGGCGCGGGGCGCTGCCGCCGCGCTCTCGCGGCGACGTAAGCGAGAGAGGGCGAGATCGAGGGGAGACGGCGAGACGTGTCGTCGCTCGCCTTCTTGCAGGGTTATCCCTTCCCGGCTCCCCCTCGCCTCGATTACCCTCGGAATGAGCGGAGCTGGGCGCCTTCGCCCCGCCGCGCCCGGAGGGTTCGAATGGTGAAGCTGCGTGACATCGCCGGATGGCTCCTGGCCGCGGCGGCCGCGGCGCCGGCCGTGACGGCCGCGTGCTCTTGCGGCGACCCGAGCGGCGCGAGCGCCTCCGGCGCCGGCGGCGGCGGGGGCGCGGACCAGGGCGCGGGGAGCGGCCTCGGGGGCGACCCCTTCCCGGCCGGGAGCGGGGTATCCATCGTCGGGAGCGGCGGCTGCGAGGGGCTCGAGTGCCAGAAGATCGCCTGTCCGGGCGGCGGCACGACGACGGTGAGCGGCACCGTGTATGCGCCCGCGGGCGAGCTCCCGCTGTACAACGTCATCGTGTACGTCCCGAACAGGGAGCTCGATCCGATCGCCGACGGGGCGAGCTGCGAGCCGTGCAACGTGACGCTCTCCGGAGACCCCATCGCGCTCGCGCTGACGGACACGGAGGGGCGGTTCGTGCTGGAGGACGTGCCGGTCGGCGAGGACATCCCGCTCGTCGTCCAGCTCGGCAAATGGCGGCGCCGGATCACGCTGCCGAAGGTCGAGGCGTGCGTCGACAACCCCACCGTCGACGGGGAGGTCCGGCTGCCGCGCAACACGTCGGAGGGCCATCTCCCGAAGATCGCGCTGACGACCGGCGGCGCGGACGTGCTGGAGTGCCTGCTCTACAAGATGGGTATCGACGCGTCGGAGTTCACGCCGGAGGCGGGCGGCGGGCGGGTGAACCTGTTCGCCGGGCGCGCCATCGAGGGGGACAGCGCGACGAGCCGGTACCGCGACGGGCTGAACGGCGGGGCGGCCTTCTCCCCTGCGCGGGAGTTCTGGGGCTCGCTCGACAACCTGCAGCAATACGACATGGTGATCCTGTCGTGCGAGGGGTCGGCGTTCCTGGCCGACAAGCCCGAGGCGGCGCTGCGGGCGATGTTCGACTACGCGTCGGCGGGAGGTCGCGTGTTCGCGTCGCACTGGCACAACACCTGGCTGCGGCTCGGGCCGGAGCGGTTCCCCGAGACGGCGGACTGGGACGAGGGCAGCGACCCGGACGACGGGCTCCCCGTGCTGGTGGACACCACGTTCCCGAAGGGCGCGGCGCTCCGGGACTGGCTCGTCCGCGTGGGGGCGTCGACCGTGCCGGGGCGGATCGAGATCGACGATCCGCAGCACTGGGTCGACTCGGTGAACGAGGAGATCGCGACGCGGTGGCTCTACAACGACGCCGACCCGGCCTTCGACGCGCGGGCCGGGGTCAAGTACTTCACGTTCAACACGCCGATCGGCTCCCCGGAAGAACAGCAGTGCGGCCGGTTCGTGTACACGGACATCCACGTGGCGGCGACCGACGTGGCCGGGGCGCCGTTCCCGAGCGGGTGCGAGGACCGCGACGGGGAGATCCGTGAGCTGACGGCCCAGGAGAAGGCGCTGCTCTTCATGCTGTTCGACCTGTCGGCGTGCGTCACGCCGGACGACGAGCCGCCGCCGGTGCCTGTCCCGAGGTGACGCTAGGTGACGGAGCGCTCGCCGTCGTCGCGAGGAGCTCAGTGGCCAACGTGGGCACCGGTCGGCGGGTGGACCAGGACGGCACAGAGGGCCACGACAGGCGCGCTCGAGGCTTGACATCCCGGGCGCGGTCGTCCTCGATTTCACGAGCGCGATTGACGCTCTGCGCATGGATGGGCGGTCGACCAGGGTGGTCGCCCGACCACCGAAGCGAGCGCGGCAGCCTGCGCAGATCCTCGAGGGAAAAGCGAGGGAAAGACGCTCGCGCAGGCCACGGACACACGGCGACACCGCCCGATTCGCGGGTCCAGCGGACTGGCATGCGTCTTGCGGAAATTTTTGGTTGCTTGCACACCACGGCTCGGGCACACCGGCGCCCGTGATGGCCCCGCCTCACCCCTCCCCGGTGGCCGACGGCAGCCCGCCCACGAGCGCTCCGCCCGGCAGCATGGTACTATGGCCTACATGCCAAGGCTTAGTTTT
This sequence comes from Sorangium cellulosum So0157-2, assembly GCF_000418325.1. GTDB lineage: Bacteria > Myxococcota_A > Polyangia > Polyangiales > Polyangiaceae > Sorangium > Sorangium cellulosum_D. Next base: position 2,663,721 of record NC_021658.1, on the reverse strand, counting down.
CTCTATTAACTTTTATCGCATGGAGGGCTTGCCATGGCGCTGAGCTGCCCTTTTAATGCCGCGCCATACGGTACTTCCCTTGGAGGACATGATGAAGAGCGTTTCGTTTCGCGGTGTGCTTGGCGGGTCGAAGTGGTCATTCGGCCTCGCGGCGGTCGCCCTGCAAGCAGCCGTGCTGATCGGCTGCGGCGACGCATCGACGGATGACGGCGTGGGCGGCGCCGGCGGCGCCGGCGGCGCCGGCGGGGGGACGACGACGGGGACCACGTCGACCTCGGCCAGCTCGACGACCTCGGTCAGCTCGACGACCTCGGTCAGCTCGACGACCTCGGTCAGCTCCACCACGACGGGGCCCGGGACGACCTCGTCGTCGACGACGAGCACGGGCACCGGGATGGTGCCCACGGACGGAACGCCGGTCGAGCGCCACGGCGTGCTCCGGGTCAAGGACGGCAACATCGTCGGTGAGCACGGGGCCCCGGTCCAGCTCAAAGGCATGAGCCTGTTCTGGAGCCAGTGGAGCAACTACTACAACGCGAACGTCGTCAACTCGCTCGCCGACAACTGGAAGGCGACCGTCGTGCGCGCGGCGATGGGCATCGAGAACGAAGGCGGCTACCTCGAAGACGCGGGCGGCCAGAAGGCCAAGGCGAAGGCCATCGCCGACGCGGCGATCGGGAAGGGCATCTACGTGATCCTCGACTGGCACGATCACAACGCGAACAACCACCTCGATCAGGCGAGGAGCTACTTCCGCGAGGTGGCGCAGACCTACAAGAACGTGCCCAACGTGATCTTCGAGGTCTTCAACGAGCCGCTCAACACGCACAACTGGCAGACCGTGAAGTCGTACGCCGAGGCGGTGATCGGCGAGATCCGCGGCCAGGGCGCGAACAACCTCGTCATCGTCGGCTCGCCGAACTGGTCGCAGGACGCGGACATCGCCGCGGACAACCGCATCAACGACCCCAACGTGGCGTACACCCTGCACTTCTACGCCGCGACGCACAAGAGCGCGCTGCGCGAGAAGGCCCAGCGCGCGATGGACAAGGGCCTGGCGCTGTTCGTGACCGAGTGGGGGACGTGCGACGCCAGCGGCGACGGCGCGCTCGATCTCGGCGAGTCGGGGACCTGGCTCAACTTCCTCGACGCGCACAACATCAGCTGGGCCAACTGGTCGCTAGGCGACAAGGCCGAGGCGTGCTCCGCGCTGAAGCCCAGGGCGAACACCATGGGCAACTGGACCGACAACGACCTCACCGAGTCGGGCAAGTGGGTGAAGGGGAAGATCGCGGAGTGATCCGCGCCCCCGGGCGCTCGCCCCGGTGACCTGGACCCGATCGAGCCCGCCCGCGCCCTCGCTCCTCCGGCAGAGCCCGCAGGATCATTCGCTGGTTCGCGCCGTGCGATGCTGCAATGGAGCGAACCTGGAGGTGGATATGCTTCGATGGATATCGCTCGTGCTGGCGCTCGGGGCGATCGCAGGATGCAGCGGCAGCGGCGGTGACGGCTCGACCGGCGGCGGCGGGCCCGGCGGCGACGGCGGGCGAGGCGGCGCGGGCGGGCTCAGCGACGGCGGACAAGGCGGCGACGGCGGGCAAGGCGGCGACGGCGGGACCAGCGAGGGGCAAGGCGGGGACGGAGGACGGGGCAGCGGCGGCGAATGCTCCGAGCGGGCGGACTGCCCGGGGGGCGTGTGCATCATCCCCCTGCACGCCTGCGGAGAGGAGGTCACGGGGTCGTGCGAGCGCGGCTTCAGCTGCGATGGCACGGCCGGCCCAGCCTGCCTGTGCAACGGCGAGGTCCTGGAGGACATCGAGGCCCAGTGCAAGCTGTGGACGACCGGCCAGGCCAGGGCCGACCCCGAGGTATGCGCCGTGGGCACGTTCGCGTGCGGCGATCTCGAGTGCAGGCGAAACGTCGAGATCTGCGTCGCCGTCGTCGGGGGCACGCCCGAGTCCGGGACAACCTACCGGTGCGCGCCCGTCGCGGAGCACCGCGGCAGGTGCGAGCACGGCATCGCGGACTGCCTTTGTCTCGATCTGCAGTCGCTCGGCTGCGGCGGCGGCCAGCCGTGCTGCAGCGCGGACGAGGATCACCAGGAGACGGTGCGCATCGCTTTGCCCTGACCGTCAGCGAGCGGGGAGCGCGCGTCCGCCGAGCGCACGTCTCCCCGTGTCGCTCACGCGCGCTTCGGCGCCTTCTCCGAGGACAGGGGCCGCCCCGCACAGAAAGGGCACTGGTCGTCCGAGCTCCAGTCGTCGTCCTCGAGGCCGAGCGCCCGGAGCTGCTCGAGCTCCCACGCGCGCGCCTCGGGCGAAAGCGGGGCAGGACAGGTCGATGAGTGTTCTCTCGGGCGACGCAACATGGACGGTCCCGTTCGGTTGTGCTCCGGAGAGCGGCTCCGGGATCTATCGCGCGCAGCGCTGCAGCGCCCGCGAAATCGGCCGCGCCGCGACGCGTCTGTCCATCGTTGAGGCGAACGGAAAAGACCTCTCGACGACGGTTGAACGGCAAACCGGCAGTTCGACCCGGAAGCACGGAGGCACGAATGCGCGCTGCGGGCGCACCCCGCGTCCGACCGCAGGCCCCCACGGGGGCCGGCGCCGTTCAGCGAGATCCCCCCGCGCGCAGCCGCTCGGCGACCTCGCGGCGCCGCAGCTTGCCGCTCGTCGTCTTGGGCAGCTCGCCCGGCGGGAGCAGGACGACCTGGTCGACCGTGACCCCGTTCGCCCGCAGCGCCTCGCGCACGCGCTCCGTGAGGCCGGCGTGCTCGGAGGCCTCGGCGCGCGTCTCGGCGACCACGTAGACGGCCTCGGTCTGCCGCTCCTCGAGGAAGAGCCCCACCGCGACCACGCACCCGGCCCGGATGCCGTCGACCCGAGACGCGATCTCCTCGATCACCGCGGGGATCATCGTGTGACCGCCCTTGATGATCACCTCCTTCTTCCTGCCGGTGACGAACAGCGTCCCGCGATCGACGAACCCGAGATCCCCCGTGCGCAGCCAGCCGTCCACGAGCGCCTCGGCGGTCGCCTCGGGCTCGTCGAAATACCCCTCCATCACGGTCTCCGAGCGCACCTCGATTTCCCCCACGGTGCGCTCCGGGACGGGGCCGCGCCCGGCGTCCACGACGCGGATCTCCGTGTGCGGGATCGGCCTGCCGACGCCGACGAGCTCCAGCGACAGAGGCCCCGGCGCGGCCTCCTCGACGCGGCCCTCGCGCTCGAGCAGGCCGCGATCCACCGTGAGCACGCGCGGCGCGGCGAGCAGATCGGGGAAGGTCACGGCGACCGTCGCCTCGGCGAGCCCGTAGACCGGGAAGAACGCCTCGAGGCGGAAGCCGCAGGGCGCGAACGCCTCGGCGAAGCGGCGGAGCAGGGCGGGGGCGATCGGCTCGGCGCCGACCATCGCGCACCGCCACGCGCCGAGGTCGAGGCCCGCCTCGACGGCGCGGCGGGCGAGCCCGACGCAGATGGCGTAGGCGCTCGGCGGCCCGAGCGAGATCACGCCCCGGATGCGCGACATCTCCGCGAGCCACGAGAACGGCCGCGTCCGGAACTCGAGCGGCGAGAGCATGTGCACGGGGAAGTCGTTGAAGAGCGGGAAGAGCAGCCCGCCGACGAGCCCCATGTCGTGGTGGAGCGGCAGCCACGACACGCCCCCCGCGCCCTCGCCGCGCACCGGGAGCCGCTGGCTCATCGCGTCGAGGTGCAGCATGAGCCGCTCGTGCGGGATGACCACGCCGCGCGGGTGCCCGGTGCTGCCGCTCGTGAGCTGGATGAGCGCGGGGCCGGGCGCGCGGTCCGGATCGGGCAGCGAGGCATCGAGCGGCGCGTCGAGCAGCGGCTCGGCGGCGAGCTGCGTGAGGCCGTCCGCGCCGCCCTCGCCCTGCGCGAAGCCGAGCAGCGCCGAAGAGACCACGAGCGCGCGGGCGCCGACCCGGGCGGCCGTCCGCCGGAGCTCGCCGAGGAACGCCGCCACGTCGGTGAGCCGGTACGGCACCCCGACCTGGATCGGCACCGCGCCGAGCACCCAGACGCCGAAGAGGCACGGCACCGCCACCTCGACGTCCGTCACGAGCATGAGCACGCGGTCCCCCGGGCGAACGCCCGCCGCGAGCAGCCCCGACGCCGCCGCGCGCGCGCGGCGCCAGTACTCCGCCCACGTCCAGCCGACGAACTCGCCTTGCTGCTTGTGGTAGAAGCCGAACCGATCCGGCGCGGCCTCGGCCCGCGCCCGGAGCAGGCCCGCGACGGTCCGCGCGGCGACCCCACCATTCACGGCGCTCACCGCGCGCGCCCCGGCTCGGGAGAGGGCGCGACGCCGAGGCGCTCGCGGCCGCCGCCCTTCGTCGCCACGATCATGTACTCGAGCGCGGTGCGGCGCGCGAACGAGAGCCGGCCCACGGTCATGTACGTCTGGAGCAGCCGCGAGAAGCCGGGCGCGCGCGCGTCGATCCGGGCGCGGTTCGCGCGCACGTTGTCGATCCACCGGGCGACGGTGTGCACGTACGAGCTCGTGAGGTCCTCGACGCGCCGGACATCGAGGCCGGCCTGCTCGATCATCCCGAGCTCCTCCGCGAGCGAGATCAGGCGGCAGTAGCCGAGCGCCTGGACGAAGATGTACTGCGTGGCGGAGCTCTCCCGGTCGCCGCGGGCGCGCGCCGGGAAATAGCAGTCGGAGATGAGCAGCCTGCCGCCCGGGCGCAGCGCGGCGGCGATCTTCTGGTGGATCCGCTCGCGGTTGTGCATGTGCACGATGCTGCCCACGAAGAGCACCGCGTCGAGCGACTCGGGCTCGAGGTCGACGTCCTCGATATGGGCGAGGTCGATGCGGACCCGCGAGGCGACGCCGGCCCGGTCGGCGCGGCGGAGCGCCTCCTGCCGCTGCTTGTCGCTCAGCGTGACGCCCCGGAAGCTCCCGCCGGTGTGCTCGGCGAGATAGATGAGGTTCGAGCCCCAGCCGCACCCAACGTCGAGGACGCGCTCGCCGGGGTGGATGTCGAGCTCGCGGCGGACCCAGTCGTACTTGCGCTCCTGCGCCGCCTCGAGGCTCTCCCCGGGATCGAGGAAGATGCCCGTCGCATAGGCGAGGCGGCTGTCGAGGACCATGGAGAAGATCTCCGGGTCGTTCTGGTAATGGGCGGCGACCTCCCGCCGCTCGTGCTCCCGCTGCTCCTCGGGCGTCCGGCCGGCGGCCTCGCGCTCGGCGCGCGTGCGCGGCGAGATCATGACGCCCCTCCCCGGCCGCCCCGCGCCGCGAGCTGCGCCTCGACGAAGGCGATCACGTCGCCGACCGTGCTGATCTGCGCCTGATCCGGCGCCGCGAAATCGGGCGCCACGATCTGGAATCGCTCCTCCAATGCGACGTTGACCTCGATGAGCGCCAGCGAATCCACGCCGAGGCCGCTCTCGAGCGACAGATCGGGAGTCACGGCGTCGACGCTCATCCCACATCGCTCTGCAATGATGGTGCGGACCTCGCGGGCGATCTCCGGATCTCCCCCGCTCGCCGCCCGCGGCTGCTTCTCCAGCGCCGCCTCGCTCTTCTTCATCGCGCTCTCCAGTCCAGGGTTGGGCGCGCGCGACCTTCGATGCGCCGGCGCGAGTGGACTTCCATGCCAGCGCCGGTCACGGCCGGACTGGGCCGTACCATGGTCGTCATTCGCCGTCCATGCCGGACGAGCGCGCTCGCCCGCTGGGGCGGCGCGCTGGCGGCGTGGCGGCGCGGCCGCGCGCCGGCGCCGGCGCGAGGCCGGCGTGGCGCGCGCCTGCGGACGCCGGCGGCCGCGCCCGCGGATCCGGCGCGAGCGGCTCAGTCGCCGAAATCGCCGAGATCGCCGCCGCCGTCGTCGAGCCCGCCGCCGTCATCGCCCCACGGATCGCCGTCGTCCGGCCCGTCGCCCTCGTCACCCGCGCCCTCGTCGCCCGCGCCGTCGTCGCCGCGATCGGCGTCGTTCAGGAGATCGGGATTCGCCGCGGCCTCCTGCGCGGTGCCGAGCGGCATGCCCGCCGGGCTCACGAAGAGCACGTGGGGAGGCGAGAGCATGTGCATGAACGAGGAGATGAGCATCACGTCCAGCACCATGCTGAGCGGGCTCGGAGGGTAATAGACCATGAACGGGTCGTAGCCCGGGTGCGCGGGGCTCGCCGGCTGCGGCCCGGCGGCCGCGCCGTCGCCCGAGGGCGCGTGCACGACGCGCGCCTCGGCGTGGCGCTGCTCCACGCGCGCCTCCGGCATCGCCGCCTTGAGGGCGCCCTCGAGCCGCCCGACGAACGACTCGAACTGCAGCCGCGCCGCCTCGAACAGCGCCGGGTCCTTCGCGAGGGGCTCGACGCGGCGGCGGTAGTCCTCCGCGGCCTCGCCGGCGCGCGGCTCGAGATCGCGCAGGCGCCCGCCGACGGACACGATCCCCGCCGGCTCGTCCTCGGCGTGCTCGGCGCGGGCGCGCGCCTCGATCACGAGGTGCAGCCCCGCCTCCTCGTGCTCGGCGGCGAACTTGAGCTCGGTGAAGCCGCGCCCGAACACGGACGAATGCTCGGACAGCGCGAGGACGAGATCGGGGAGGTCGTCCGGCTTCCCGTCGGTGTCCTGGAAGATGACGGTGTCGTCGATGACCAGCGAGAGCGCGTTGCCGACCCCGAGCTGGACGAGCGCCCGCCGCACCTGATCGACCACGGCGGTCGCCTCCAGCTCGACGCGCACGCGATCGGTGTCGAGGTCGAGCCTGGCGCCGAAGCCGCGCTTCAGCTTCTCCCAGAGCGTGGGGTCGCGCTGGATGACGCTGCCCTTGAGCGAAACGTGGATCTGTCCGATGAGCCGCATGCGCGCTCCTTAGCACCGGCGCGCCGCCGGAGGGCGGCCGACGCGGGCGCGGCGCCGAGGCGCCGGCCGGGCGCGCTTCGCCGGGGCGCCCCTCGGCGCTCGCGGGCGGGGCTAGCCGAACGTGAGCCGCTGCGCGACGCGCTTGTACGCCTGCTCGACGACGCGGCGCGCGTGGTGGATGGCATTGGAGTGCGGGAACTGCAGCGACGGCGGCTCGCTCTCGTCCGCCTCCGGCGACGCGTCCGCGAGCCGGCGCGCGAGGGAGCCCACGGTGTCGACCTCGAAATCCCTCGAGTTCTCCTTGAGGAAGCGGCAGAGCCCGCGGAGCCGCTCCACGTTGAGCCGGTTCGGGTAGCCGCGGCGCGCCTCCGCCGAGTCGAGGAAGTAGAACTCGAACGAGTGCGTCACCAGCGTGACCTCCTTGACCCCGAGGGCGCGGTAGCGGAGGAGGCAATGCTTGATCTCGTCGAGCGTCACCGCCGTGATCTGGAGGTGCCTGAAGCGCTTCGTCGGCTCGATGAAGTTCGTGACCGGCAGCTCGTACACCCCCTTCTCGGGCGTCTCGAAGAGGCCGAGCCGGGCGCCGGGATACTGCATCTTGCAGTTCTTGTTGAAGTAACAGGGGTTGTAGTTGCTGCTCAGCACGAGCCCCGCCAGCTTCATCGCCCGCCAGGTGTCGTTGTTCGCGCCGAAGTTGCCGGCGCGGTAGCCGAGCAGCTCGCTCGCCGGGACGCCCGCGCGCACGAGCAGGTCGCGCCCCTCGAGGAGCAGCCGCGCCTGCTCCTCGACCGGGTAATCGGCGATGTCGTCCGAGACGCGGGCCTCGCCCCGCGTGTGCCAGTCCGCGCGCCGCTGCACCGGGTGCACGTGCAGCTGCACGTCGTGGCCCCGGCTGTGCAGCGCCTGGCACACGTTCGTGAGGCCGTCCATCCCGAAGCTGTACGAGCCGATCGCCTCGACGAAGAACGTCCCGCGCTGACCGTGCGCCTCGAGCTCGCGCATGATGAGCTCGATGCCGAGCGGATCGCGCTGGTTGACGAAGCGGCCCCAGATGCGGAGGTCGTAGCCCATCGCGGGAGATTTGCTGTCGCCCGTGATGCGCTCTTCGGCGCACTCCACGTCCACGGTAATGTATACCCGCGTCCTGCCGTCAGCCATCGCCTGCTCCTCCCTCACCGCGCTTCTGAAGAACCATCGTGATCGTCGGGGCAACGAAGCCCACGTGCATCCCCAGCGGACCGAGCAGCCGGTTCGCCACGGAGAAGGCGAGGAGCCGCGGCCCGGACATGCCCATCTTGGCCTTCAAATCGACGATCAGCCGCCCCCGATCCTGCTGCGAGATGTCCGCATAATCGCCGAACCCGCGCCGGAGCTGCCAGGGAAATACGCTGTAGACCGACCGGCCCGGAAACAAGGGGTGCAGCGGGCGAGGCACGTAGTTCATCAGCAGGCGGCGGCTGTGGAGCTCGACCGGCCAGAGGCGGTTGCTCGTGCCCAGGATCACGATGAACCCCCACGGCCCGAGCACCCGGTCGATCTCGCGCTGGACGGCCGGCAGGCGCTCGGGCGGGATGTACTCGAGCACGCTGTTGCAGGAGACGAGCTCGAACTCCTCGTCCGCGAACGGAAGCGAGGTCGTGTCGGGGACGTGAAGGACGCGCACCTTGTCGGACATCCCGTGGCGCTCGACGTTCAGCTGGGTCAGCTCGACGTACGTGGGGTCGACGTCGATCGCCGTCACGTCGGCGCCCAGCGTCGCGAGGACGATCGACGTCCCGCCCAGGTGGCAGCCGAACTCGAGCACCTTCTTGCCGCGGACCGAGGTGAAGAGGTCGTCGTAGGCGTGGCGGCTGTGCCGCCACTCCCAGGCGACATAGCCCCCCACGAAGACGTCGTCCGGATCCCAGCCGTGGCGCTGCGCGCACTCGCGGAAGCGGCGGTCGGCGTCTGCGTCCCGGACAGCTGGCGGCGAGGTGACGTTCGGGCTGGGATCGCTCATCGGCAAAGGCTCAAGCGTCAGGCGTGCCCCCCGTCTGCGTGGGCGCCCTGTAGATGGCGAACAGGTAGGGGGAAAACCAGGGGTTCGTCTCGCCAGGGACCACCCGGCTGGCGATCGCCCGGAGCGGCCCGACGAGCTTCCAGACGACACGCCGCGCCAAGAGCGGCGCCTCGTCGTCCAGCCAGAAATCGAAGTGGCCGCCCGTGTAGCGGGCCTGGACGATCTCGGCGCCGTTGCGGCGGGCGGCGGCCTCGAGGAACGGCAGGTTCATGATGCGGGTGTTGTGACCGTTCAGGTTCTTGCGGTCGAACAGCCAGTGGAGCGCTTTCTGCCCGCCGGCAAAGTTCGGCATGGCCACGACGACGGTGCCTCCCGGCTTCACCAGCTCGAAGTGCCGATCCACCACCGACCCCGCGTCATCGAAGTGCTCGATGAACCCGAAGGAAGCTACAATATCGAATTTTTCCTCGGGCTTCCAGGAGAAGAAGTCCCCCTTCTCGATCTTGCCGACCTTGACGCCGCGCTTCGTGAGCTCCTGCTCGACGACCGCCGGGTCGCAGGCGAAGTCGAGGCCGTGGGCGGTGTAGCCGAGGCGCCCGCTGAAGTCGGCGAGGATGCGGCCCGGCGCACACCCGATCTCGAGGAACGACAAACCCTCTCCGCGCGGCAGGAAGGGAGCGATGTCGTCGTAGAGCTCGCACCCGCCGCCCATGTCCTCGGCGGCGGCGTTGAGCTTCCAATGGTTCTCCCAGTACTCCTGTGACGTGAGCTTCAACGTCGCCTCCTCGCTGCCATGACGGAGGGGCGGCTCCACGGAGAGCCTCCCCGGAGGATCGCATTCGACCCGCCACACCGCGGCTGGTCGCGCTGGTCGAGCTGGTCGAGCTGGTTGAATGCGATCCGCGTGCCATCCAGCGCCACGAATCCTAGAAGACGGGAAGGCCCACACGCAAGCCGGCCCTCCGGCTTCGCCCTGCGCCTCCGGCCATCGGGCGCCCGGGCCGGCGTGCGGCGCGCGGGGCGCCGAGGCGTTTTTCCCCGGCGTTCTACCCCGCGGGCCGCGCCCGCGCCGCCGGCGCTAGGAGGCCGCCACCTTCTGCAGACGCTCGCGGAGCAGGACCTCGAGCTGGGCGAGCGCCTTCGCGAAGCCGTCGATCCCCTCGCTGAGCTTGTCGCTCGCCATCCGGTCGGCGCCGTGCATCGCGCGGAACGTCGCCTCATCCATCGTGATCTTCTCGATGTGCATGGCGCGCGCCGCGTCCGGGTCGAGCTTCCTCGGCAGCTCGCCGCGCGCGGCGGCGAGCTCGGCGAGCAGCTTCGGCGAGATCGTCAGGAGATCGCTGCCGGCGAGCTCCTTGATCTCGTCGATGTTGCGGAAGCTCGCGCCCATCACCTCGGTCTTGTAGCCGTGCTTCTTGTAGTAGTTGTAGATCTTCGTGACCGAGACGACGCCCGGGTCCTCGGCGGGCGCGTAGCTCGCGCGGCCCGTGTCCTTCAGGTACCAGTCGAGGATGCGGCCGACGAACGGCGAGATGAGCGTCACGCCCGCCTCGGCGCACGCGATCGCCTGGTGCAGCCCGAAGAGCAGCGTGAGGTTGCAGTGGATGCCCTCCTTCTCGAGGACCTCCGCCGCGCGGATGCCCTCCCACGTCGAGGCGATCTTGATGAGCACGCGCTCGCGCGAGACGCCGGCCTCCTCGTAGAGGCGGATGATGCGCCGGCCCTTCTCGATGGTCGCCTGGGTGTCGTAGGAGAGGCGGGCGTCGACCTCGGTCGAGACGCGGCCGGGGATGATCTTCAGGATGCGCAAGCCGAAATCGACGGCGAGCCGGTCGAACGCGAGGCTCACGGCGTCGCCCGGCTCCTTGCTCTGGCCGGCCTCCTTCTGGGCCCACGCGAGCGCGCCGCTCACGATGTCGGTGTACTCGGGCATCTGGGCGGCCGCGGTGATGAGCGACGGGTTCGTCGTCGCGTCTTGCGGGCGGAATTTCTCGATCGAGTTGATGTCGCCGGTGTCGGCGACCACGACGGTGTACGCCTTGAGGCGCTCCAGCAGGTTCTGGTCCATGGCGCCATTGTAGTACGAGCAGCCAGGCAGGACGCTTCAAAGCTTTCGTGGCCTTCGTGAGAAGGGCCTCCGCTGCCGCTGGATGCACGGCCCGCGCTGGCCTATGGACAGCGCCCCGTGGAGCCGCCCCCCAACGCCGCCGCGCAGCCGCCCCCCGACGCCGTCGCGCAGCGCGTCCTGTCCGCCTACGACGATCGCCTGGGCGTCCTGCGCGCCGAGGCCGGCGCGCTCGAGCGCCGGTCGAGGACGTTCTCGCTCCTGCGCGGGGTCTCGTTCGTGGCCGCGGCCGTGGCCGGGGGGTACGCCGTCTTCGGCGACGTGCCGCGGTGGGTCGCGTACGCCGCCGGCGCGGTGACCGCGGTGTTCCTCGGGCTGCTCGTGGCGCACGCGCGCCTCGTCACCCGGATGACGGAGCTCGACCAGCGCATCGGCCTCTACGTGCGCGGCAAGCGGCGCGTCGCCGGCGATTTCGCCGACTTCCCCGAGCGGGGCGAGCGCTTCGCCGCGCCCGACCACGACTACGCGGGCGATCTCGACGTGTTCGGGCAGGCGTCGCTGTTCCAGCTGCTCGACGTGGCCCAGACGGGCGAGGGCGAGGCCACGCTCGCGGCCTGGCTCACCGAGCCCTCCCCGGCGCCCGCCGTGGCGGCGCGGCAGGAGGCGGTGCGCGAGCTCGCCGGCCTCGGCGCGTTCCGGGAGGATCTCGCCGTGGTGGGCATGCAGGCGGGGGCGCGCGGCCGCGAGGCCGGGCCGCTCATCGCGTGGGCGGAGGCGCCCCCGTCGCTGCTCGGCGCCGACGCGCGCGCCGGCGGCCTGCCGGCGAGCGCGCTGCTGACCGCGGCGAAGGTGCTCGTGCCGCTGACGCTCGCGCTGCTCGCCGCGCCGCAGGTCGTCCCGGGGGAGCAGCTCGGGTTGCTCCGCCACGCGTGGCTCCTGCCGTTCGGGGCCCAGCTCCTCGTGCTGCTCCTCCTGCGGCCCGCCATCGAGCCGATCCTCGCCGCCGCCTCGTCGCGCGAGGCGCCGTTCGCGCGGTACCGGCCGCTCCTCGCGCGCATCGAGCAGCAGGCGTTCTCGTCGGCGCTCCTGAACGAGCTCAAGGCCGAGCTCGCCGGTCCCTCGGGCGCGCTCGCCTCGCGCGAGATGACGGCGCTCGAGACCCGGGTGGGCTACTCGGATCTGCGCCACAGCGGGCTCATCCACCTCCTCGCCGACCTCTTCCTGCTCTGGGACGTGTGGTGCGCGCTCGCCCTGGAGCGGTGGAAGCTGCGCGCGGGCCGGCACGTGAAGGCGTGGATGCGGACGCTCGGGCACGTCGAGGCGCTCGCGAGCCTCGCGACGTTCGCGCACGAGAACCCCGACTACGCGTACCCCGAGGTGAGCGTGGGGGAGCCGCGCTTCGCGGCGACGGGGCTCGGCCACCCGCTCTTGCCGCGCGGCCGCCGGGTGACGAACGACGTCTCGCTGGAGGGCGCGGGCGCCGCGCTGCTCGTGACGGGCTCGAACATGTCGGGCAAGAGCACGCTGCTGCGCGCGATCGGGGTGAACGCCGCGCTCGCCCTCGCGGGCGCGCCGGTGTGCGCGTCGTCGCTGTCGCTGTCGCCGGTCCGCGTCCGGACGAGCATGCGGATCAAGGACTCGCTCGAGCAGGGCGTCTCGCACTTCTACGCCGAGCTGACCCGCCTGAAGCGCGTCGTCGACGGCGTGGGCCGCGGCGAGCCGGTGCTGTTCCTGCTCGACGAGATCCTCCACGGCACGAACGCGCGGGAGCGCCAGATCGGGGCCAGGGCGGTGGTGAGGCACCTGGTCGAGCGGGGGGCCATCGGCGCGGTGTCGTCCCACGACATGGGGCTCTCCGTGCTGGAGCAGGAGACCTCGGGCCGCGTGCGCAACATGCACTTCGAGGAGCTCGTGGTCGATGACCGGATGACCTTCGACTACACGCTGAAGCCCGGCGTCGTGACGAGCGCGAACGCGCTGCGGCTCATGAAGATCGTGGGGATCGACCTCGACTTCTCGGAGGGCGAGCGCGGGCCGGCGGCGGCGGCCGCGTCACCGCCGCCGCCCGCGTCGGAGCGAGCGGCGGCGCCGGAATGAGCGCGGCGCGTCGTCCGGGCGGCTCGTCCCGCTACGACGCGGCCTGACCCGTGCCCTGCTCGAGCGTCGCGGCGCGCTCCCCGGGGGCGCCCGACGCGGTCGGCGGCGGTGACGCGGCCGCCGGCGCGCCCGCGCCCCTCGCGATCACCTCCCGCGCGAACGCGGCGATCCGCTCGGCGAACCGGCGCGGATCGTCGACGTGCGGGCAGTGGCCGACGCCTTCGGGCTCCTCGATCTCCGCGTGCGGCGGGAGGTGCCGGCGGTAGTATTCGAGGTTGCCGCCCGGCATGAGGCGGTCCGAGCGGCCCCAGATCAGCAGGATCGGCATCGACAGGGACCGCAGCTGCTCGGGCGTGAACGCGTGCTCGCACCGGGCCGAGCTCGTGAAGGAGACGATGGTCTCGCGCGCGAACATCCGCACGATGTCGCCGGCGACCAGCGGGGCGAACCACGGGACGCGGTGGTAGAGCCGCGCGAAGAACGCGTGCGCATCGGCCCGCGACCGCAGCTTGAAGGCGCCGAGCAGCGCCGCGAGCTCGGCCTGCTCCATGCAGGCGCCGGCCGGCGACGCGAGCACCAGCGCGCGCACGCGCTCCGGCGAGCTCAGCGCGTAGCTCACCGCGACCGCGCCGCCGAGGGAGTTGCCGACGACGATGGCCGGCGCGTCGAGCTCGCGGTCGAGCAGCTCGTTCATGGCGGTGGTGAGGCACTCCGGCGTGAACGCCGACGCCGGCGCCGCGCTCCACCCGTGCCCCGGCGCCTCCGCGGCGATGACGCGGCGGGCGTGCCGTCGCAGCCGCTGGAGCGCGGGCGCGTACGGGAGCGCCGACGAGCCGATGCCGTGGAGCAGGACCACGGTCGGGAGCGCGCCGGTGCCGGGAGCATCGTAGAGGTGCAGGCGGCAGACCGACGTGTCGACCCAGCGGCTCTGCACCCCGGAGCGGTTCAGCGCCTTCTTGGCGAGGCGCTCGGCGAGCGGGAGGATGCCCATCCGCCGGGCATAGCAGATCGCGAGGGTCCCCGCGCGGACGGAAGCGCGGGCCCGCGCGCGGGCCCGATTTCCGTTGAGCGCCAACGGGATCCGCGCCACATCTCCGCCGTGCGATCGCCGCTCCTCGCTGCCGCCCTCTCCCTGGTCGCGTGCTCGCGCCCCGAGCCGCCGACGCTCAAGCCCGAGGTCGCCGCGGTGACCGCCGTCACCGCCCAGGGCATCGATCTGCGGGTCCAGATCCAGGCGTACAACCCGAACAGCGTCGATCTCTCGACGCGCTCGCTGAAGGCGACCGTGCTGCTCGACGGCAAGATCGACGTCGGCACGGTCACCGTGCCCACGCCGCTCAAGCTGCGGTCGAAGCAGTGGACGCGGATCGACGCGCCGCTCTCGGTGAAGTGGCAGGATCTCACCAGCATCGCCGCGCTCGCGGCGCAGGGTCGGGGTGTCCCGTACCAGGTGAACGGCACCGTCGCGATCGGCGGCGAGACGCTCAACGTGGACGTGCCGTTTCGCCTGGCGGGGACGCTCACGCAGGAGCAGCTCGTCACGGTGATCGGGAACTCGCTGCCGGTCCTGCCGCTCCCCGGCCTGCGCTGAGCAGCGGCGCCCCATGTCCGGCGGCCTGATCTTCCACGACGGCGGCGGCGGGCCCGTCGCGCGCTGCGGGCGCTGCGGCGCCGAGGCGGCGGGGCCGTGCGCGCGCTGCCGTGCGCCCGTGTGCGGCGACTGCTGCGTGCTCACCGAGGGCGGCGCGCGGGTCTGGGCGATCTGCCTCGCGTGCGAGGATCGCGGCGGCCGCTCGCTCCGCCGGGGCTGGGCGATGGTCCTCGGGTGGATCGCGCTGCCGATCGCGGCGCTCGCGCTGCTCGTCGGGTTGCTCGAGTGGCTGCGCAGGTGATGGAGAGAACGGAGGCGTCATGTTCAGCGTGAAGCAGATCGAAGGCGCGATCCCCGCGGTGGAGCTCGTCGACGGCGACGCCTCGAGCCGCGCCGTGCTCGCCCCGGCCCGCGGCGGGATCCTGACCGAGCTGACCCTCGGCGGGCGCGAGCTGCTCTACCTCGATCGCGCCACCTTCGAGGATCGCAGCGCCAACGTGCGCGGCGGCAACCCCGTGCTCTTCCCTTCCCCGGGCAAGCTCGCCGGCGACGCCTGGTCGTCCTCGGGCGCGCAGGGCCAGATGCGGCAGCACGGCTTCGCCCGCGCCCTGCCCTGGTCGCTCGACGATCGCGGCACCGCCGCGCCCGGCGGCGCCTACGCGCGGCTCGCCCTGCGCTCGAGCGAGGCGACGCGCGCGCAGTACCCCTGGGACTTCCGCGCCGAGCTCACCTACACGCTGCGCGGCAGGTCGCTCCGGATCGACGTCCGCGTGACCAACGAGACCGGCGAGGGCGCGCCGCCGATGCCGTTCGGGGTCGGGTTCCACCCCTACTTCGCCGTCGCCCAGGCCGACAAGCCCCGGGCCTCGATCGAGACGCGGGCGACGCGCGCGTTCGACAACACCACGAAGCAGGAGGTGCCCTTCTCCGGCTTCGACCTGACCCGGCCCGAGGTCGACCTCCACCTGCTCGACCACGGCTCCACCGAGAGCGCGCTCTCGATCGAGGGCCCCCGGGCCGCGCGCATCGCCGTCCGCGGCTCGCCCGAGTTCACCCACTGGGTCGTGTGGACCTTGCAAGGCAAGGACTTCGTGTGTCTCGAGCCCTGGACCTGCCCCGGCAACGCCCTCAACACCGGAGAGCGCCTGATCCACCTGCCGGCGCGCGAGACGCAGGCGCTGTGGATCGAAATCTCTGCCTGAGGCGCAGCGCGCGCGAGGCGGGCCCTCGTGACATGAGGGCTGAAGCGAGGAGCGCACGGGCCGTGTTCGAGGCCTGCTTCGCGGTTGACGGCGGGCTGGAAACAGCATGGAATCCAGCCCATGACTTCCAGAACCCACCTTACCGCACATCGTAGCCTTTTTCTCCGCTGCCGAGCGCTGCTCGGGCGGCGGCCGCGATTCCTGCTCTCCGCGTTGCCCGCCGCCGCGCTTGTCGCGACCGTCGCGACGGGCGCTTCGGCGGCGCCGGTCTGGACCGGAGATTTCGAGACGGGCGACCTGTCCCAGTGGAACACCTCGCTCAACGGCGAGCACATCTCGGTGGTGACGTCGCCTGTCCTGCAGGGGACGCGGGCCGGGCAGATCCAGCTCACCAACGACGCCGTGTGGCCCGGCAACGGCATCAAGCGGGTCGAGCTGAACCACAAGCCCGCCGCCGGGCGCACGGCCGAGGGCGCCCAGACGTATTTCGCCTGGAGCTTCTACCTCCCCGAGGCGCTCGCGGCGGACCCGCCGACGCAGATCGGATACTGGGAGTCCGACGGGAGCTACAATCAGGTGATGTCCTTCGAGGTCGTGGGACAGAACATCAGCTTCGCCACCCGCAAGCCCGCGAACAAGGTGCACTGGCAGGCGAACGGCGCGGTGACGCCCGGCGTGTGGCACCGCATCGCGCTGCACGTCAAGTGGTCGACGAACCCGAGCCAGGGCTCCGTGGACGTGTGGTTCGACGGCGAGCAGGTCGTCACCGCCGGCCAGGCGCAGACCCTCGCCGACGGCAACCCGCACTTCACGCAGCTCGGCCTGCTGCGCAACCCGTCCGAGTTCACGGACAGCCCCATCCTCATCCTCGATGACGCCGTGGAGGGGGACACCCTCGAGGACGTGCGTCCCGCGCTCCCCTCGTCCGGGGAAGGCGGCGCCGGGGGCGCGGGCGGCGGAGGTACCGGCGGGGGCGACAACACCGGCGGCGCGGGCGGCGCCGGCGGCGCGACGAGCGGCAGCGGGGGCGCGGGCGGCGGGACCACGATCGGCTCGGCCACATCGACGTCCTCGGCCGCGACCTCCGGCGCCGCCACCACCGGCACCGGCGCGGGGACCGGCGGCGCGGACGAGGGCGCCGACGAGGAGGGCGACGAGGGCGGCTGCAGCTGCCGCGCCGCCGGCTCGCCCGCGGCCCCCACGCCGCTGGCCCTCGCCGGGCTCGCCGTCGCGCTCGCGTTCGCGCGGCGGCGCGCGCGGCGCTGAGCCGTCGCGAGCGGCGCCGCTCGGGCCCGTGGCGAGCGGCGCCGAGCCGACCATGAGCTCGGCCGTAGCTCACAAAAATTGATTCACGAATCAATTTTATTAAATCGAACGTTGACGTTCTTGACCCACGGGGCAATATTAGCCTCGTCCCGTGGCAAGATTTGTCGTTCGATGCCCGAGCTGTGACGGCGAGCTGCGCGCGACGCGGCTCGGCTGCCAGGCGTGCGGAACCAACCTGGACGGCCAGTTCGAGATCCCGGCGCTGCTCCAGCTGTCGCCGGACGATCTCGCCTTCGTGACCGCCTTCGTGCGCTCGTCGGGGAGCCTGAAGGCGATGTCGCAGCTCCTTCAGATCAGCTACCCGACGGTGCGCAACCGGCTCGACGAGATCATCGGCCGGCTGGAAGCGCTGGAGCAGGGCGTTCAGAGGCGCCGGCACGAGATCCTGGACGCGCTCGAGCACGGGCGCCTCTCCGCGAAGGAGGCGGAGGAGGCGCTGAGAAAGGTGGGACTCTGATGAGGATCACGCCCGACGAGAGGGTGCGCGCGCTCGTGCGCGACCACGTGATCGAGCCCGCGGAAGGCGAGCGGCTCCTGGCGACGATGTCGCCGCGGCCTCCCCAGGTCGGATGGCGGCTGGCGCTGGACCCGTTCGAGCGCTTCGGCGGGGAGATCGCGGCCGTGGCGGGGCTCGCGGTCGCCGGGCTGAGCGTCGCCATCACGCGCCTCGGCGTCCGCTTCGACGGCTTCCTCGACCTGCACATGGCGCCCGAGGTCGTCCCGATCACGACGGCGCTCGTCGAGCAGGTCGTCGTGTGGCCCCTGCCCGCCCTGCTCTTCTGGGCGTACGCGCGGCTCCTGCGGTGCCGCGTGCGGTTCGTCGATTTCCTCGGCGTGACCGGGCTCTCGCGCGCGCCGCTGGCGCTCGCGGCGGTCGTGCTCGGCCTGCTCGCCCCTGCGCCGCCGGCGGCGGGCGGGCCGGTGCTCACGCCCGCGGTGGCCGCCTTTGCCGTCCTGGCCGCGCTGTGCCTCGCGTGGTTCCTGACGCTCCTGACCCGGGGCTTCAAGAACGCCTCCGGCCTGCGGGGCGCCCCGCTGATCGCAGGGCTCATCGGCCTCGTGCTCGTCGCGGAGATCGTCTCGAAGGTCGCGCTCACGCGCCTCGGCTGACTCCATCCGGTCCGCGGCGCGCCGCCCGGTTCAGGCGGCGCGCGCGTCGACGACGCTCGCTCTGCCGCGAGGGCGCACCGGTGCGCCCAGGCGGCGTCGGCTCTCTCCTGCTGCTGGCATCTCCCCTGCTTCCTCGGAGGATCGTCATGTCATTGCGTTCGAGTCTCCTGGTCCCGGCGCGCCGCGCCGCGTTCGTTCTCTCGTGTGCGGTCGCGCTCGCGGGGTCGCCCTTCGGCGTAGGCTGCGGCGCCGGAGAGGGCGAGTCGTCCGCCGGCGGAGACGGCGCTCTCCCGGACGAGACGGAGCCGCCCCCGGCGCCGGACACGCCGCCTTGTCCGGAGGCGGCGACCAGCGTCGATCTCACCGTGGAGAACGCCTACGGCACGCTCGAGGGCACGCTCGAGGTGCCGGCCGGGTGCGGGCCGTTCCCCTCGGTGGTGATCCTCCCCGGCTCCGGGCCGACCGATCGGGACGGCAACCAGGCCGCCGCGGGCGTCGCTGCGGACACGTACCGGCTCCTCGCGGAGGGCCTCCGGGACCGGGGGGTCGCGTCGATCCGCTACGACAAGGCCGGTATCGGCGGGAGCGCCTCCGCGGCGCCCCGCAGCGAGCAGGAGCTGCGCTTCGAGATGGGCGCCGACGACGCGGTCCTGTGGGTGAAGGCGCTCCGCGACGATGGGCGGTTCGCGACGGTCACGGTGGTCGGCCACAGCGAGGGCTCGCTGCTCGGCATGCTGGCCGCCCAGGCGATCGACGTCGACGGCTACGCCTCGATCGCCGGCGCGGGCCGGCCCATCGGCGAGGTGCTGCGCGACCAGCTCGCCGGCCTGCCGGACGAGGATCGCGAGAGGGCGTACGAGATCCTGGGCCGGCTCGAGGCGGGCGAGCTCGTGGAGGATGTCCCGCAAACGGAGCTGTTCCTGAGCCTGTTTCGCCCGAGCGTGCAGCCGTACATCATCTCGTGGATGAAGCGCGATCCCGCGGTCGAGCTCGCGGCCGTGAAGGCGCCGATCCTCCTGCTGCAAGGGACGGCCGATATCCAGGTGGGGGTGCAGGAAGCCGAGCGGCTCGCCGGCGCGCGGCCGGACGCCAGGCTCGTCCTCATCGAGGGGATGAGCCACACGCTCAAGGAGGCGACGCTCTCGAGCGCGTCGCAGCAAGCGGCGTACGCCGATCCGAGCCTGCCCGTGGTGCCGCGCGTGCTCGAGGAGATCGCGGCGCTCCTCCGCGCGGAGTGACGCCGCGCGCCCGGTAGCTCGGCTACGGGTAATAACGCGCTTCGAGCATGTTTCCGTCCGGATCCTGGAAGTAGAACCAGTGCACGGAGGCGCCGCGCGCGCCGAACGACGGGTCGTTCGCCGTGTGCATCGCCACGCGCGCCGCGCTGAGCCGGGCGGCCAGGGCGTCGAACTCGTCGCGATCCATCGCAAAGCAGACGTGGTTGATGGGCCTCCCGGCGGCGGACGGCCTCGTCTCGCCGGTGGCCTTCCGGACGAACTCGGTGATGGAGTTGGGCATCAGGTCGAGGATCGACGCCTCGGAGAGGCGGACGCTCGGAAACGGCGCCTGCCCCGCCCGGAACTCCTCGGCGCGGACGCTGGTGAGGCCGACCACCCGGGTATAAAACTCGAGCGCGCGGAGCGGGTCCTCGACCCACAGGACGACGTGATCGACGTGGAGTGCCATGAGGAGGAGAAGGCTACCGCGGCGGGCCCCGCCCAGGCTACCGTGGGATCTCGCCATCAGGCATGACCCGGAGGATCTCATGTCGGGTTCACGTTGCACGCGACGCGCCCTCGCCGGGGCGCTCGGCTTCGCCGTCGTCCTGGGGGGCTCCGGCTGCAGCGACGACGCGGCGCGCGCGCCCGGGGAAGCGCAGCCCGGCGCCGGCGGGGCCGGCGGTCGAGGCGGCGAGGAGCAGGAGCCCTCTCCCGCGCCGGCCTACACGATCACGGCGTTCGAGGAGGTCCGGATCACGAGCGACGCGAGCCAGCCGAACTTCCAGCAGGCGAACGCGGACATCGATCTCCGCGACGGGCCGTTCGCGAGCGTGAGGCTCGTCGTGGAGCTGGAGAGCACGTGTTATCCCTTCGAGACGTGGGAGGACAATCCGCCCCCGGAGGGCCAGAGCTGGCCCGCGGACTGCGACGCGTTCGACCGGAACTTCGAGCTCTCCCTGGACGATCCCGTCGATCCTGCGGCGGATCCGCCAGGCATCGAGCTCGTCCGCGCGATCACGCCGTTCGGGGGGCCGCTGCGCCTGGAGGTGGACATCACCGACGTGGCGAACGGGCTCCCCGCGGGCAAGCACCGGCTGAGGGTGGTGATCCCGACATGGTCCGACGGGAGCGGTCAGGTGAGCGGCTCGAACGGCGGGTGGAACGTGAGCGCCGTGGTCGAGGCGGTGCCCGGGCCGGCGCCGAGGAAGGTGCTGGCGGTGGTCCCGCTGTTCTACGGGTCGCAGACGACCGCGGACGGGCCGGGGCCGCTCGCCGTGGAGGTGCCCGAGGGGACGGTGAGCTCGCGCGTGGAGTACCGGATCACCGGCCACGGCGGCGGCGAGTCCGGGTCGGGGTGCATCGGACCGGCCGAGGAGTTCTGCAGGCGGATTCACACCCTCTTCGTGGACGGGAGCGAGCTTGCCCGCGTCAGGCCGTGGCGGACCGACTGCGAGGCGCTCTGCACGATCGCGCACTACGGGCCGGAGGACGGCGGGTTCGATTACTGCCTGGAGAACCCGTGCGGAGCGATCGAGAGCGTGCGGGCGCCGCGGGCGAACTGGTGTCCAGGGAGCGAGTCGCCGCCGTTCACGTGGGACGCGGACGCGCTGCGGGTGCCCGGGCAGCACACGCTGGCGTGGGAGATCTCGACAATCGCGGAGGGCGGCGTGTGGAGGGTCTCGGCGACGTACTTCGCCTTCGGCGAGTAGCGGCGCCGCGAGCGGCCGCGCGCGTCGCGCCCCTCGCGCGCTCCGCCGCGCTACGGCGGCAGTTCCTCGAACTGGGGGAGGTCATCGGTGATCGGGTGCCACGCCGCCTTCGAGCCGACGTAGATGTGATGATCCGGCCGTCGCTCCGGCGCCTTGGAGAGCGCGCCGAGCTGCACGTGAGCGAACGTGTTCCCGCGGACCGTGTCGTACAGCGGCGAGAAGCATCGATCGCAGAGGCCGCGATACCCCTCCTCGGACTCGTCGACCTTCAAGAGGTGCTCGCGACCCGCGGAGATTTTGACCTTGTCGATCGCGATCCCGCCGACGGCGGAGCAGGCGGCGCCGGTGCGCCGCCGGCACCTCGAGCAATGACAATAGAAGGCGTAATCGAACGCATCGTCGACCTCGAAGCGCACGAGGCCGCAATAGCAGCTGCCCGTCAGCATGACTCCTCCACGTCTCTCGATCGCCGCCCCAGGGCCGAGCGCCGGCCGGCCCCGACCAGCCAGGCCCGCGGGGTGATGCGGCAGCCCGTCGCGCGGCGGCCGCGCGGCCGCGGCGACGAGGGCGTCCTCCAGCGCCTCGTCGCTCGACGAGCTCAGCGCTTCAGGTGTGAAATGTACGAGACCTACGTACTTCATGAGACCTCCGGCTCTGGCTGTCTTGGTGGATCGTGGGTCGTCCAGTCCATGGTTGTCCGGCGCGCCCTCCGATCGACGCCGATCGCACGAGCGCTGTTCTTTTGCTGTACCACGGGCCGCCTCCGGCAGGCGCCCGCGGCCAGCGGCCTCTGCGGTCGACCGCGGCCCGGCCGTCCGCGCCACGGCCGCCGTCGCGTCGGGCGGCTCCCGCATCCGCGGTTCGGCCCGGCGATCGCGGCGCGCGGGCGGCTCCTGCGGAGCCCGGCACAGGGCGGGTATGGGCGGAGAGAGCGCGCCGGCGCGATGCTTGCAATTGCAAAAGAGCGTGCCTGAGCGGCGCCGGCACAGCGCGGGATTCGGCGGCGGGCGATCCGGCGCGATGCTTGCAATTGCAAAGGAGCATGCCTGAGCCGTTCCGATATCAATTGATGTTTGAACCCCATTTAAGGCAGAGATTCTTTGTGCGTGATGCGCGCGGACGACTACAATGCCGTCGCGACCGGGGATAAACCGGCGAGCACATCCGTGATCAAGAGATCGCTGGCAGGGAATCACGAACTCAAACCAGGAAACGGCGGTTCTCACGGGGCGTCTTTGATTCACTTATTCATCTTGAGCAGAACCCCGTGAATCTGCCGATCTGACATGGAGAACTTAATGCGTACGAATCGCTTACTTGGCTACATCTCCGCTTCGCTTGCATGCAGCCTGCTCGCCTGCGGCGCTGGATCGCACAGCGATGAGAACAGCGGCACGCTGGGCTCCGCGCTCGTGAGCCCGGATGGCACGATGACGGCGGAGATCACCGTGCCGTCGGACTGGAAGAGCGGGTACTGCGCGAGCGTGACGATCAAGAACACGGGCAGCAGCGCGGCGACCTCCTGGGGGATGGTCATCGGGCTCAACGGCTCGACGTTGAACCACGCGTGGAACACGCGCATCACGCCGTCGGACGGGCAGATCAGGGCCGTCAACGAGTCCTACAACGGGAAGCTGGATCCGGGCGCCTCGACCATGTGGGGGTTCTGCGGGAGCGGTACCGGCAGGCCCACGCTCGTCTCGGTCGACGGCACCGGAGGGCCGGACGTCAGCACGAGCACCTCCGTGAGCAGCAGCGTCGGGTCGGGCGGCGCCACGGGGGTCGGCGGCAGCGGCGGCGAGGGCGGCGAGGGCGGCGGCACGACCACCACGGGCACCGGCGGCGAGGGCGGCGGCACGACCACGACGGGCGCCGGCGGCGAGGGCGGCGGCACGACCACCACGACGGGCGCCGGCGGCGAGGGCGGCGCCGAGGTCACCACGGGCACCGGCGGCGAGGGCGGCGCTGGCGGCGAGGGCGGCGCTGGCGGCGCCACGACCCCCGCGGGCGCCGGCGGCGAGGGCGGCGCTGGCGGCGGCTCCACCACCGCGGGCACCGGCGGCGCACCGCCGCTGGATCCGGCGTGCGGCCCGGACACCGCGACCTTCGCCGATGTGGAGCCTATCCTGGTGAAGAGCTGCGCGAACCAGTTCTGTCACGGCAATCCCACCTCGCCGGCCGGCCGGCTCGACCTCCGCGCGAGCGCGGCGGTCGGCGCGCTGGTCAATCAGGACGCCGGCTCGTGCTCCAGCGAAAAGGCGCTCGTCGTGCCGTTCATGCCGAGCGACAGCTACCTGATGAACAAGCTGAAGGACGTCGGCCTGTGCGACCCTGACGAGAGCAGCATGCCCCCGGGCTCGTCGCTGCCCGAGGCCGAGCTCAAGACGATCAACGACTGGATCTGCGCGGGCGCCCCCGACCGCTGAGCTCTGCGCGCGCCGGACGACGGCGCGAGCGACGCTGGTTCCACAGCAGCGCCGTCGCCCGTCGTCGCCCTACCCGCGCCGCCAGACGATCTAGTTCCGCCCGCCAGGGATCCGGAGGGAGAATTCAACGCCAAGGCGCAAAGACGCAAAGACGCAAAAAAAAATATTGTAGTTTTGCGCCTTTGCGCCTTGGCGCCTTGGCGTTTATTTCTCTATCGCTCGCGAGGCAGATCCCTGGCGGGAGTTCTGACCCGCGGAACTAGCCCACCTGCTGGCCCGTCCGCCGGGCGGGGATGAACCGGAGCGGCAACGTGATCGGGCCGCGGACCGTCAGCGTGCGGTTGTAGCGGAGCTCGTGAGGAACGCGCTCGACCCGCTCGAATCGCGCGATCACCGCCTCCAGCGCCACCCGCGCCTCCATGCGGGCCAGCGCCGCGCCGATGCAGAAGTGGACGCCGTGCCCCCAATGGAGACCTCCCTGCGAGCCACGGTGCAGGTCGAACCGATCCGGATCCTTGAACCGCGCCTCGTCCCGGTTGGCCGAGGCCACGATCGGGAGCACCAGCGCGCCGCGCGGCACGGTCACCCCCGAGAGCACGACGTCCGCGGTGGCGATCCGCGGGAGCGTCTGGACCGGGCCATCGTAGCGGAGCATCTCCTCGACGAAGGGGGAGATCAGGCCGGGATCGGCGTGCAGCCGCTCCATCATGTCCGGGTGGTCCGCGAGGAACAGGAGCGAATTGCTGAGGAGATGCGTCGTGGTCTCCAGCCCGCCGATCAGGAGCGTGACCAGGAACTCGACGATCTCGGCGTCCGTCAACCGCTGCCCGTCGAGCTCGGCGCGGACGAGATCGCTCACCGTGTCGTCGACCGGCGCGCGGCGCCGCTTCGCGATGACCTCCATCAGGTACCCGGTCAGCTCCGCGAGGGTCGTCCGCACGCGCTGGGCGTCCTCGGGGCTCGGGAGCTCGGGCGTGATCGACACGATGTCGTCGGCCCAGCGCTTGAACTTGGCGTGGAGCGCGTGATCCAGGCCGAGGATCTCGCCGATGGCAAAGGCCGGCAGCGGGTGCCCGAACGCCTCGACGAAGTCGGCCTCTTCCACGAGCCGGTTCGTGAGCTCCGTCGCGACGGCGCGGAGGCGCGGCTCGAGCCGCGCCACGGTGGCAGCCCCGAACGCGCGGTGGATCAAGCCGCGCAGCCGCGTGTGCGCCGGCGGGTCCATGGCGAGCATCGAGTTGGCGAACGGGTTGTAGCCCACCCAGGGAGGCTGCCACGCCACCTTGAAGCCCTCGGAGGAGAAGAGCCCCGGGTTCTTCATCACGAAGAGCACGTCCTCGTACCGGGTCACCGCCCACATGCCGCCGGGATCGACCTGGCAAACCGGGCTCGTTCGCCGCATCTCGGCATAATAGGGGTGCGGATTCGCACGTAGACCTGGCGCCAACACATCAATCAGGGGACTCATCGCGGCTGCCTCCGGTTCGCCGATCCAGCGAGGCACGCCCTGGCCTGCTCGCGGGTCGATGGTCGTCCCCCCACAGCGACCAAGTTCGTTGGCCTCGGCACTACGGCAAGCCACAGATGTTCCGTGAAATTCGTCTTGTACGCAATAGCTCATTCGAACGTGCGCACGCCGACGAGGCGGCGAGGGCCTGCGAGCCCCCGTCGCGGCAGCATGACAGGAGGCTATGTATGTCGTTGTGAGGACGTCCGGCGCCGCTCGTGGTGCGGTCGGCGCGGGTGAGCTCGGCGCGCCGCCCGGGCGCACCAGCGTCGACCCAGGTTGCCGGCGCCGGGCGTGGGGATCGCCTCGTCGATCGACATGCGGTGAGGGGCGCCCGCGGTCGGCTACACCCGCGCCGTCTCCTCGAGCTCCTTGCCGCGCGTCTCGGGCAGGAGCCACAGGATGAGCGCCAGCGCGAGCACCGGGAAGATCGCCGTCGCGGACACCGCAGGTCCCCAGCCCATCCGCTCTGCCGCGACGCCCACGGCGACCGGAGAGAGGATGTAGCCGATCCGGCCGAGCAGGTTGTTGGACCAGGCGAGCGCGTCGCCCCGGAGGTGCGTCGGGAAGAGCTCGGCGTTGTACGCGTTGAGCACGGGCAGCACGCCGCTCGCGCCGAAGATGGCGAAGACCAGCGCGACCGTGAGCCCGGCGCGCGAGCCCAGGGAGTAGGCGCCGAGCACGCCGACCGCCGCCAGAAGATAGATGATCACCGCGCCCGCGCGGCGGCCCATCACGTCGAGCAGCTTGCCCGAGACGAAGATGAGCGGCATCGACACCAGCGCGGCGAAGGTGATGCTGGCGCCCACCTCGGCGTCGGTGAACCCGCGCTCCCGGAGCGCGAACGTCTTCCAGAACGTCACCGCGTTCTGCGTGCAAACGTACGTCAGCCCCCAGATGAGCGCGAGCTGCAGCATCCGCCCGCGGTACGGCGAGCTCCAGATGCGCATGAACGGCTGCGCGCCCTCCGCCTCCCGCGCGGCGGCCGCCTGCTCGAACCGCGCCGTCTCGCGCAGCCCGCGCCGGGCCACCGCCATGATGAGGAGCGGGATCCCGCCGACGAAATAGACGCTGCGCCAGCCGTACGAGGTCGAGAGGAGCAGCGGCACCACCCCGGCGCACACGATGGATCCCAGGCTCGAGAACGCCTGGATGACGCCGATCACCATCCCGCGCCGGTCGCTCGGGTACTCCTCGGCCGCGTACACCATGCTGACCGCCCACTCGCCGAGGAGGAAGATGCGCGCGAGGAGCTGGAAGACGGCGAAGACATAGACGTTCGGCGCAAACCCCGTGAGCACGGAGAAGAGCGTGTAGCCCAGGATCGTGATCGTGAGCACCCGCCGCCGGCCCCACTCGTCCGCCTTGCGCACGAGCAGGTACGCGATCATCGTCCCCGCGTTGATGAACCCGACGAGCAGCCCCTCGTGGCGGGCCGCGAGGCCCATCTCCGCGCCGATGTTCGGCAAGATCTGCGTGAGCGCCAGGTAGTCGTAGCCCTCGAAGAACGAGGCCACGCTGAGGAACCAGAACAGCCGCCGCTGGTAGGGCGTGAACGGCGTCTTCCGTTGCGGGGCAGCTGTCGTCATATCACCTCTTCCCTCAGAGCGGGCCCTCGTAGACGCGGTAGCGCCGGTAGATGGAGCACCCGGCCGACTCCACGATGTGCCGCATCGGCGCGTTGTCCTCGTGGATCAACGAGGCCTCGAGCCGGTCGTACCCGGCCGCCCGCAGGCCGTCCACCACGTGCTGCACGAGGAGCGCGTACAGGCCCGTCGACCGGAACGCCGGCACCACGCCGATCAGCTTGAAGCTCGCCGTCCGGACGCGGCGGAGCGCCCAGGCGGCGCGCGCCCACCCGAGCGGCAGGAGCCGCCCGCGCGCCGCCGCGAGCGCCTCGTTCAGGTCGGGGAGGCACACCGCGAACGCCGCGGGCTCGCCGCGCACGGTCGCGATCTGCAAGAGGCGCGGGTTCGAGAGCAGCGCGAACGCGCGCCCCAGGTTCACGAACTCGGCGCGCGACATGGGGACGACCTCCGGCACGCCGCGGTACGCCTCCGTGAAGACCGCGTGGACGATCTCCATGTCGCGCGAGATGCGATGGACCGCCGCGCGGCGCACCTCGAGGCCAGGGATGCTCACCGCCGCGGCCTTCCGGCGCAGCGCGTCGGGGAGCTCCCGGCGGCGCCCCGCGGCGTCGAAGAGCGGGGTGTCGTAGGCGAGCATGTCGTAGCGCTTCGAGAACCCCTCGGCCTCGACGAGCTCGCGATAATACGGCGGGTGATGGCCGGCGAGCATCGGCGGCCGGGAGCCGTATCCCTCGATGAGCAGCCCGATGTCCTCGACCCGCGTCACGTTGCGCGGGCCCCGCAGCGACGTCGCGCCGAGCGCCCGCGCGCGCTCGCTCACCGCGCCGAAGAGCGCCCGCGCCGCCTCGGGATCGCGCTCGCACTCGAAGAAGCCGAAGAACGCCGTGCGCTCGCCGCTGTGGCGGTCGTGGCGCCCGTCGACGAGGAGCGAGATGCTCCCGACCGTCTCGCGCCCGCGCCGCGCCCGGAACAGGCGGAGGCTCGCCTCGCGGAAGAAGGGGTTCCTGGGGTCGAGCCGCCGGAGGACGAGCGGGCGGAGGGGCGGCACGTAGCCCGGATCCGCCGCGTGGAGGCGCAGCGGCAGATCGAGGATGTCGGCGAGATCCGCGGCGCTCTTCGCCTCCTCGATCGCGATCGACATCGAGGCGCTCAGTACCCCGCGAGCCGCTTCAACCGGAAATACAGCGGCGTGGGGCTGTTCTCGTGCTTCTCCTTGAGCGGGCCGCACATGAGCGGCAGGTACATCACGCGCCGCTGGCTCGCGTCGCCCGTGGCCGAGGCCTGCGCGACGCGGTGCCAGATCCGGCCGTCGTGGATCGTGAGGTCTCCCGCCTCCGCCTCGAGCGCGTACTCGTCCGGGTCGGGCCTGTGGTCGAGGAAATACGCCTTGCGGGTGATCATCTCGAAGAGGCCCTGGCGGTGCGACGAGGGGATCAGCCGCACGCCGCCCTTGGAGAGGGGGGAGTCGTCGAGATAGAAGCCGACGTTGAGGTAACGGCGCGGCCGCTCGAGATAGAACACGTCGCGCAGGCTGTCGGTGTGCCAGCCGAGCCGCTGGTACGTCGAGCCCTCCTCGCGGCGATAATGGTTGATCACGAGCCCGTCGCGCTCCCGCTCGGCGATCCGGTAGCCGGGCCCGGCCGCATCGAGGATGGCGCCGAAGCGAGGATCGCGCAGGAACGCGCGCAGGCGCTCGCCGAAGAGCGACGCGAACACCATGCGCTGGATGTAGCGCGACCCGTCCTTCCTCGCGCCGAGGATCAGCGGGACGCCGTTGATGTGCGTCCTCCCCTCCCCGACGAGCCGGCGATCGATGTCCTCCACCTCCTCGACGAGCGAGCGCACCGCGTCGCGGCCGGCGAAGCCCCGGAAGCGGATGAAACCGTGGGTGTCGAGGAAGTCTCGCTGCTCGGCCGTGAGCGCGCCGCCGAGCGTGAAGTCCGGGAGCCGGATTCGGCGGTTCGCCGGAGGGAGCCCGGCGGCGGGCTGCGGCTCGCGCGGGACGGCGGCGGGCTGCGGGGCGCGCACGGTGTTCATGGGGGCGTCTCCTCCCCCGTCACTAGCGCAGCCGGGCCGCGACGGGAACGGCCGTCCCACCCCGGCGCGGAATCTGCGCCTCGGCGCACGGTTTGCAGGTTCGTCAGATGCGGTGCCGCCTCACCGCGCCGATCCCGGCGCCGCGGCCAGCCGTCATGTCGAGTCCGGGCGTCGCCCGCTGCGCCGCCGGGCTGCCACCGGGCCTGTCGATCACCGCCCTGCCGGCGCGGTGGCACCTGCCTTGCAAACGGCGCCGCGACCGATGAGCGATCCGCCGGAGCCCGTGGCCGAGGAGCAACAGCGCGGTGAACCGCCGATGGCGCCCGTCCGCGGGAGCGCGCGCCGCGCGCGCGGCATCCTCTCATGGGGCTTGCCGCTCGCGCTCTGCGTCGCGCTCGGCGCGGCCGTCGGGCTCGGCGGCTACACGTTCCTCTACGCGAAGGGCGCCTCGTACCTGCAGAACGATCCGTCGGCGTGCGCCAACTGCCACATCATGAACGAGCAGTTCGACGGGTGGCAGCGCTCCAGCCACCGCGCCGTGGCAGGATGCAACGACTGTCATGCGCCCCACACGTTCCTGGGCAAATATGCCACAAAGGCGTCGAACGGGTTCTGGCACTCCTTCGCCTTCACCACGGGCCGCTTCCCGGACCCGATCCGGATCAAGCCCGGCAATCTGCGCATCACGGAGGAGGCCTGTCGCGGGTGTCACGGCGACGTCGTGCATGCGATCGACAGCGAGCACCGCGGCGCGCCCCGGCTCTCGTGCGTGCGCTGCCATGAATCGGTGGGCCACCTGCACTGAGGCGCGCCCGCCGCTCGAGGGATGGAGACGATGACGGAGCCCAAGGACGAACGATCGACGACCGAGAGCGCGAAGAAGCCGGCGTTCCAGCGCTACCTGCCGCTCATCACGATCGCGGCGGCGGCCGCGAGCGCGGGGACCGCGGCGCTGCTCGTGAACATCTTCGAGCACAAGCAGGAGGCGAAGAGCCCGTTCTATCGCGTCGTCGAGCTTGACGACACGATAGAGGACCCGGCGGTCTGGGGGAAGAACTTCCCCATCCAGTACGACGGCTACCGGCGGACGGTCGACCAGAAGCGGACGCGCTACGGCGGGAGCGAGGCCGTGCCGCGCACGCCGACCGAGGCCGATCCGCGCAGCGTGGTCGCGCAGTCGAAGCTCGAGGAGGACGGGCGGCTGAAGACGATGTGGGCCGGATACGCCTTCGCGCGGGACTTCCGCGAGGAGCGCGGGCACGCTTACATGCTCGAGGATCAGGTGTACACCGAGCGGCAGATCGCGACGAAGCAGCCGGGCACCTGCATCCATTGCCACGCGTCCGTGTACGTGCCGTACAAGAAGCTCGGCGGCGGCGACCTCATGCGCGGTTGGGAGGCGATGAACCAGATGCCGTTCCCCGAGGCGCGCAAGCTCGTGACGCACCCGGTGTCGTGCATCGACTGCCACGACCCGGAGTCGATGCAGCTCCGGGTGACGCGGCCCGGGTTCCTCGAGGGCATCCGCGCGCTCAAGGCGTCGATGGGCGAGGCGGACTACGACGTCAACACGATGGCCACGCGCCAGGAGATGCGCTCGTACGTCTGCGGCCAGTGCCACGTGGAGTATTACTTCAAGGGTCCGGAGAAGCGCCTCGTGTATCCGTGGGCGAAGGGCATCAAGGTCGACGAGATCTACGCCTATTACGAGGAGACGGGCCACGCGGACTGGACGCACGCGGAGTCGGGCGCGAAGGTGCTGAAGGCGCAGCACCCGGAGTTCGAGATGTGGAATCAGGGGGTGCACGCCCGCTCCGGCGTCGCCTGCGCGGACTGCCACATGCCGTACCAGCGGGTGGGGGCGGCGAAGGTCACTGATCACCACATCCAGAGCCCGCTCCTCAACATCAACCGGGCGTGCCAGACGTGCCACAAGTGGCCCGAGGACGAGCTCCGGCAGCGCGTGGAGACGATCCAGGGGCGCCACGCCGAGACGCGCGATCGCGCGATGGACGCCGTGACCGCGCTGATCGGCGACATCCGGCGCGCGAAGGAGGCGGGCGCGGCGGACGAGGCGCTCGCGGAGGCGCGCGCGGCGCAGCGGAAGTGCCAGTTCTTCGTCGACTTCGCCGAGGCCGAGAACTCGTCCGGGTTCCACGCGCCCCAGGAGGCGATGCGGATCCTGGCGTCCGCCATCGACACCTGCCGTCGCGGTCAGCTCGCGCTGCGCGGCGGCTCCAATCCGCCGAGCGGCCTCGTCGAGCCCCCTGCGAACTGACGAGCTGGGCCGTGACTCCGCAGCTGCGGCGGAGCGTTCCTGTGTCCCTCCCTGCATTTGACTCGATTCGATTCAAATGAGGGTCTCATCGCGCGATAGTTCTTGGAACTTTCGGATGAGATCCGTAGGGTGGCCGCGAAAGGGGAAGACGCCATGGCAACACGCCGCAACCGCTCCAGCGCCGCCGCCGCTGGATGCGCTGTCTTTGCGCTGATCTCGGCGTCGTGCGCGTCCGGAGATCCGGGCGCGCCGGCAGCGGAGACGATCCACGTCTCGCACGTGGAGAAGGACACCGTCAGCACGTTCCTGAACCGGCTCGCGACAGAGACTGGCCAGGTCGTCGTCACCCGCGCCGCCGCCCCCGGCGCCTGGCAGAGCGCCCCGCTGACGCACGATCACGAGTCGTCGCTGCACCTCGTCGAAGGGCCGCTGCCCGCCGCGCCCCTGCCAGGTGAACGCGCGCGCGTCGGCGGGATCGCCGTGGTCGCCGTCCCCGCTGGCCGGGAGCCCCACGGCTGGCTCGGCTCGCACCGCTACCACACCGAGCCGATCGCGGAGACCGAAGTGGTCCTGTCGGGCGCGCGCGGCCGGCAGGGAGCCCCCGCTCCGGCCAGGAGGAGCGCGGCGTTCGAGGGCGACCCCGCCGACGTCCGCATCGACGCCGAGTTCCTCGAGGCGCGCCTCAAAGAGCTCTCCGGCGCCGTGCCCGTGACCCTCGGCGGCCGGACGGTCACCCTCCGCGAGCGCGGCTCCGAGAGCGGGCGATCCCTGGCCCGCGCCTGGCTGCGCCAGCAGTACGAGGCGCTGGGGTTCACCGTGCAAGAGCACCCCTATCGAAGCGGCTGGAGCCAGGGCGTCAACGTGACGGCGGACAAGCCCGGGGCCGATCCGTCGCGCGTCCTCATCCTCTCGGCCCACTACGACTCGGTCAGCAACGCCGGCGCCGACGACGACGGCTCCGGCGTCGTGTCGTCGCTCGCCATCGCCCGCGCGCTCAAGGACGCGCGCCTGAGCATCGGCCTCCGCGTCGTCGCCTTCGACCAAGAAGAGATCGGCCTCCTCGGCTCGAAGGCCTACGCGAGCATGCTCGACCGGAACGGGCAGCTCGACCAGGTGGTCGGCGTCCTGGATCTCGAGATGACCGGATACGACTCCAACGACGACGGGCGCTATCACGCCATCCACTGCAACGAGAACACGTCGTCCGAGCTCGGCGCCCTGGTCGAGGCGGCCGCGACGCGCGGCGAGCTCGGCCTGGCCCGGGTCGACGCGTGCACGAACCGCAGCGATCACGCGGCGTTCTGGCGCTACGGCACGCCTTCCGTCGCCGTGTCGCAGAACTTCTTCGGCGACGACGGCAACCCCTGCTACCACGCGCGCTGCGACACAGTAGCTCAGCTCAACTGGGACTACATGCGGCGGCTGACCCAGGCCGTCGCGCTCGCCGCCGCCGATCTGCTGATCGAGTGACGCGCGACGCCCGCGCGACGACCGCGCGGCGGACGAGCGACCCCAGGTCGCCGCCGGCCCCTGGCGCGCCGATTGCTGATCACCGCCGCTCACCGCCGGCACCGGCGCGCGACAAGGAGCCCAGCGGACCCATGCGGAAGCTCGCGATCGGCTACCACGCCTCCCACGAACAGCTCGCCCCCTCGGCCCTGCTCCGGCACGTGCGCCACGCCGAACAGGCCGGGTTCGCGGCGTCCATGTGCTCGGACCACTTCCACCCATGGAGTGAAAACCAGGGCGAGAGCGGCTTTGCGTGGGCGTGGCTCGGCGCGGCGCTCCAGGCCACGTCGCTGTCGTTCGGGACGGTGTGCGCCCCCGGATACCGCTACCACCCGGCGGTGATCGCGCAGGCGGCCGCCACGCTGGCCGAGATGTACCCGGGCCGCTTCTGGCTCTCCATCGGGAGCGGGGAGGCGCTGAACGAGCATATCACCGGGGAGAAGTGGCCCGATCACGCCGAGCGGACCGCGCGCCTGGAGGAGTGCGCCGAGATCCTCCGCGCCCTGTGGCGCGGCGAGACCGTGACGCACCGGGGCCGCGTCGTCGTGGAGGGCGCGAAGCTCTACACGCGGCCAGCGGCGCCGCCGCTCCTCCTCGGCGCGGCGATCTCGCCGGCCACCGCGGCGCGGGTGGGCCGGTGGGCCGACGGGCTGATCACCGTCTCGTGCACAACGTGACCCTGAATCAACAGGCCTTCATCGACGCCTTCGGCGAGCGCGTGCTCCCGGCCTTGTCCCGGTAGCGGCGCGGCGGGCTCAGCCCCACGGCGCGCGGGCGGCGGGCCGGTCCCGCCGGCGCGACACGAGGCGATCTGCCTCACGTGGCGCGGATCTGCGCGGCGCGCGGCGCTGGAATTGCGCGCCCGTCTGTGATTTCAGTGGATCACGATGAGAGTCCAGGCAGGCGACGTCCGGCTGTTCTTCGAGGTGGAAGGGGCGAAGCTCGTCCCCGACGGGCCCGCGATGCGCGAGCGCCCCACGGTGATCCTGCTGCACGGCGGGCCCGGCGTCGATCACACCGACTTCGTGCCCTTCGGCTCCGCGCTCGCCGACGTGGCGCAGGTCGTCTATCTCGACCACCGCGGCTGCGGGCGCAGCGATCGCAGCGGGCCAGAGCGGTGGAACCTCGCGACGTGGGCGGACGACGTGCGGGCGTTCTGCGACGCGCTGGAGATCCAGCGGCCCGTGGTGCTGGGCAACTCGTTCGGCGGCATGGTGGCCCAGGCGTACGCGGCGCGGTATCCCGATCACCCCGGCAAGCTCATCCTGACGAGCACGACCGCGAAGCTGCGCCTCGATCGCATGCTGCCGGTGTTCGAGCGGCTCGGGGGCGCGCGGGCGGCGGACGTCGCCCGGCGGTTCTTCGCGGACCCGATGCCCAACTTCCACGACTACATCCGCGTGTGCTTCCCGCTCTACCGACAGACGCCAGCGGACGAAGGAGCGCTCCAGCGCGCCGTCATCCACCTCGACGTCGGCGGCTACTTCGTCGGGGGCGAGATGCAGACCTACGACCTGCGCGCGGATCTCGCGCGCGTCCGCTGCCCTACCCTCGTGCTGTCCGGCGATCTCGACCCGTTCGCGACAAGCGCGGACGCGCGCGATCTCGTGGCGGCGCTGCCCGGGGAGCTCGTCCAGGCGAGGCATTTCCCCCACGCCGGGCACGCCGTGCTCGCCGACGCGGGCGCGGAAGCGCTCGCGGCGATCCGAGGGTTCCTGGGCGCGACCTGAGCGGCCCGGGCGCGATCGCTCGCGCCAGGAAACAGCGCCCCGCGAGCGCCGGGGAGGCGGGAGGTCGTCGCTCGTTCCTCCCACCTCCCCGCTCGACCGACTGCCATCGTCCGGCAGGAAAAAAAACAGAGCACCTGCTCGACGGCGGGGGGGGGGAAGCCGTCACAGGCGCTCTGCTCTGTCCACATAAGCAGGATGCGGGCCAAGTCCGTCCATGCGCGTTTCGCGGGATCCTGCGCGCGGACGGCGCTCGCTGTCTTTCACTCCTGAGATCGGCGCTTGCAAACCTGGCAGCTCGGCGGCTCCGGAGAGGGCGCGACCCCACGGCGTTACCGGGCGCGTGACGCGTCGGTCCGGGCGCGCGCCGCGGGCGCGCCCGGGCGGCTCGCGTAGAGGAGGAGGTGCTCGTAGGCGATGGTCGCCCCGGCCAACGCGGTGATCCCCGCGGTGTCGTAGGCGGGCGCGACCTCGACGACGTCCGCGCCGACGATGTCCAGGCCCGCGAGCCCGCGCAGGATCTCGATGGCGGTCGCGGTGCTGAGCCCACCGCAGACGGGCGTGCCGGTGCCCGGCGCGAAGCTGGGATCGAGGCAGTCCACGTCGAACGTGACATAGACCTTGCGCCCCTCGACCAGCTCCCGGACGCGCTGGACCACGGCCGCGGCGCCGTTCCGGTGCACCCAGGGCGCGTCGAGGATCTGGAACCCGTGCGTGTCCGGATTGAAGGTGCGAATCCCGATCTGCACCGACCGGGCCGGATCGACGATGCCCTCTCGCGCGGCGTGGAGGAACATCGTGCCGTGATCGATCCTCCCCTCGTCGTCGCCGACGCTCCACGTGTCCGAGTGGGCGTCGAAGTGGATCAGCGAGAGCGTGCCGTGCTGCTTGGCGACCGCCCTCAGCGCGGGCAGCGTGACGAAGTGGTCGCCGCCGATCGACAGCGGCGCGGCCCCGCCGCGGAGGATCCCCGCGATGTGGGCCTCGATCGCGGAAGGCACCTCGAGCGGCCTGCCGAAATCCCACTGGCAGTCGCCGTAGTCGACGATCGCCAGCTGATCGAGCGGGCTGACCGCGGCGCCGTAAGGGCGGCCTTCGAACGAGAGCAGGGCCGACGCCTCCCGCACGGCGCGCGGACCGAAGCGCGCGCCGGGCCGGTTCGTCGTCGCCGTGTCGAGCGGCAGCCCCGTCACCGCGACGTCCACGCCCGTCAGATCGCGCGAGTACTTCCGGCGCAGGAACGACAGCGCGCCCGCGAAGGTCAGCTCGAACGACGCGCCGACGAGGCCCTCGGCCGTGAATGCATGATCGCCGCGCACGCTATTCCCCATCTCCACCCGCTCTCACCCCCCGATGAACAACCGCTGAGAGATATCATGCGCCGCGCGGCAGGATGCGGCATCCTCGCCGCGACGGGCGGCAGGAGAGCCCGGCAGCCCGGCCCGGTCACCGCCCCGCCCGGGTGAGCTGGCGGATCGCGGCGGCGAGCGACTGGAAGACGGCGATGTCGCGCAGCTCGATGCCGAGGCTGACCATGCGCTGCGCCATCGTGGGCCCGACGCCGACGAGGCTCACGCGGGCTCCGAGCAGCCGTGTGGCCTGCGCCGTCTGCGCCAGGGCCGCCGCGGTCGCCTCGTCGACGAGCGGCACGCCGGTCAGGTCGAGCAGCACCCACCGCGCGCGCTCCCGCGCGACGCCCGAGAGCACGGCCTCGAGGATCTGCTGCGCCCTCGCCGCGTCGATCGCGCCGATCAGCGAGATGAGCAGCACGCCGGGCAAGAGGGGGATGACGGGACAGCCGAGCTCCCGCACCGTGCTCGCGAGCGCGCGCTCGCGCTCGTAGGCGGCGGCCAGCATGTCGCGCTCCCCCTGCAGCGCGGTCTCGATCTCGTCGCGCTCGAACGTCGCGACGAGGAGCGACACCCACATGGCCAGCGGCTGGAGGTTGTCCGCGAAGCTCTCCGTGTGCAGCCCGCCGAGCACCAGCGTGCCCCAGTCGCGCCGCGCGGTCGCGATCGGGATCATCACGCAATGGCCGCTCGCCTCGTCGGGCTTCGCGGCGTCGAGCAGCTCGGGCGGCGGAAACTGGCCGGCCGGGACGCGGCGCCCCACGAGCGCGGCCACGGCCGGATCGTCGGTGTACACGCTGTCGATGACGACCGCGCGCCCGCCCGGGCCCGGGTCGTCGGCCCAGAGCGCGAGGCACCCGACGCGCACGGAGGTCTGCCGCAGCCACGCGAGGCGCTCATCGGCCCGCGCCTGCTTCGAGGCGAGGAGCCTGCTCATCTCCATGTTGGCGCGGATCAGCCGCTCGAGGCTCTGCACGCTGCTCCGCTCCGACGTCACGAGGGCCCGCTGCTGCGCGAGGCGCGCGCGGCCGAGGAAGGCCTGCGCTCGCCGCGCCGCGCCCGGATCCGGCGCGCCGGCGAGCTGCCGCGCGGCGGCCTCCTCGACGAGCATCACCGCCGCGAGGAGGACCTCGATGCTGCCGCTGTGCGCGACCGCGGGGGCGAAGGCGCGCTCGAGCGTCGCCACGTCCGGGAGCTCCGCCCCGGCGAGCGCCGCGCCGAGGCCGCGCGCGATCACCTCGGCCTCGGGCCAGACCAGGGGGCGCGGCGACGGCGCCGGCCGCTCGAGCAGGCGGCTCAGCTGCCGGGAGAGCCCGCGCTGCCAGTCGCCGCCCGCCGCGTCGAGCTCCAGCGCGGGCGGCGCCGCGCCCCACCCGGCGCTGCCGCACGAGCGCCGCACCACCAGCTCGGCCGAGCCGCGGGTCACGGGCTCCGGCGGCGGGATGCCGTGGATGAGGTCGACGATCCGCTCGACGGCGAGCCTCCCGAGCAGCGCGGGGTCCTGCCGCATCGTGGTGAGCGGCGGATCGCAGTGCTGGGCGACGCTGACGTCGTCGAACCCCACCACCGCGATGTCCTCGGGCACGCGGTAGCCGTGCGCCTGGATCGCGTGGATGGCGCCCATCGCCATCTCGTCGTTTCCCGCCACGAGCGCGGTGCAGAACTTGCCGTCGCGCTCGAGAAACTCCCGCAGCCGGCGCTCGGCGTAGAACATGGTGCACTCGTGGAACTCGGAGAGCAGGTTGAGCTCCGCCGAGAGCCCGCGCGCCCTCATCGCCTCATCGAACGCCTTGCCCCGCTCGACGAAGTCGTCCGATGTCAATTTGCCGATGTAGGCGATCCGGCGATGGCCGAGGCCGACGAGGTGATCGACGAGCCGGTGAATCGAGTCGTGGTTCTCCGCCCGGACGATCGGGTACCCCGGGCCGAACGGGGGCGCGCAGAAGATGACGGCCGGCTTCCCGTCGGAGAGCAGCTCCTCGAGGCCGTCGATGGTGTACATCGAGATCCAGCCGACCACCCGGTCGAGGCCCAGCCCGCGCGCTCGGACCGCCGCAGGAGCCCCGTAGATCATGAGGAGCTCGTAGCCGCGCTCCCGCGCCGCGCGGTGCATGCCGGCGAACACCATGGCGTTGAAGGAGTTGTCGAAGAAGACCGACGCGAGCCCGATCACGTTCCGTGTGCGCTGGTCGACAGGCCTCATGCTCATCCCGGTCGTGTCCTCCCCCGCATCCAGCGGGAGAGCGTATCACCGACCTCGACGAAATGATTGGGCAACTTCGACGCCGGCGACAGGGACCCCTCGTTCCGGCGCGGTCCTCCCCCGTGCGCGCATGTAGAACATCGTGGACGGCCCTACCAGAGCGGTGGATGTCACCGAGGCTCCTCGGCGACGCGCGGGCGCACGCCGGCCGAGGCTCGTTGTTTGTGGGGAGCCCCACGCAGGGCGCGAGACCGGGCGGAGGAGCTCGTCGCGGCGGGGCGCGCTCTCACGCCTCAGGGGGCGTGGCCGACAGGGAGCTCCGGGCCGATGCAGCCGCACCCGCACGCGTTGGTGAAGAGCCTCTCCGGCGGCGAGCACGCGAAGTCGAGGAGCATGCATTCTTCCGGATCGTGAGAGACATAGAGGACGTTCGTGGTGCCCGGCTCCGGACAGACGACCGTCTCGGGGCTGATGCAGCCGCACCCGCACTCGTCGTAAAAGAGCGACTGTCCCTCCGCGCAGATGAAGTCGATGAGGTGGCACTCCTCGATGTCGTGCGACACGTAGCGGACGCCCGGGTCGCTCGGGTCCGGGCAGGCCTGCGGCCCGGGGGCGATGCAGCCGCACCCGCACTCGCCGCCGAAGGACTCCTCCGGCGGCGAGCAAGCGAAGTCGATGAGCGTGCACTCCACCGGATCGTGAGAGACATAGCGGACGCCCGGATCGCTCGGGTCCGGGCAGGCCTGCGGCCCGGGGTCGATGCAGCCGCACCCGCACTCGCCGCCGAAGTACTCCTCCGGCGGCGAGCAGGCGAAGTCGATGAGCTTGCACTCCTCGGGATCGCGAGACACGTAATGGACGTCGGGATCCCCCGGATCAGGGCAGCTCCCGCCGCCGCCCGGCGAGGGGCCGCACCCGAGCTGTCCGACGATCGAAGAGGCCGCAAGGAACAACAAGGCATAGGCTCGCATGTTCGTCTCCGTATCTTTCTTCGAGAGGATTGGATCCGTGGAGATGCACCTCCCCTTCGAGGCCCGCCTCGGGCCCCCCGGAGGAGATGAGCGTTGAAGCCGGCTCAGGGAGCGTCGCCGACGAAGAGCGTCACCGCCCTCCGAGAGACCTCCGGTGAAGACACCTCGATCAGCAGCACCTCCTCGCCCGTCTCGTCCTCGACCGGCTGGAGCACCACGCTGAGGTCGGCCACCTCCCCGGCCCCGAGGACCACCGGCGCCGTCGCGCCCTCGAGGAGGTACCCGGGCGCCGGCGCGCGCAGGGCGATCGCGTCGATCGCGAGCGGCGCGGCGCAGGTGTGCACGAGCGAAAGGGTCCGGGTGGACGCGGCGCCGACGGCGGTCTCGGGCAAGGCGAGCTCCGGCTCGACCCGGAAGCAGTCGGCGAGCGGGCGGGGCGCGGGCTCGAGGACGCCGCTCCCGGCGACGAGATCCGCCGGCGCGGAGCGGGCCGCGCCGCGCCGCGCCTGGAGGCGCAGCTCGTGCCCCCGGATGGCGTCGATCTGGAGCGCGAAGCTCCCGTCCTCCTCGACCGGCGCGACCACGGGCGCCCCGGCCCTGTCGAGGTTCACCGCCCAGACGAGATCGGCGCCCTCCACGCTCCCGGGCCCGCCGGTGACATCCATCAGCGCGCCGTCGCACTCGTCGCAGAGCGCGCCGACGACGCCCCCCGCGAGCGCAGGCGCGGAGGGCGGCTCCGGGATCGGGTTCACCCCGCACCCGGCGACGCAAGCAACGAGAAGAACCGCGAGCCAGCGCATCAAGCCACCATCCTGTCGAACGGTGTCCTGTTCAACCGCCGTGCCAGCGCGCCCCGCGGCGGTTCCCGGGCATCGTGGCTCCCTGTCTGTACCATTCTGTACCATGATGTACCGATGGTACAGGGTGGCCTTGCGCCAGGCGCCGTGGTCGACGGCCGCTACGAGGTCGTGCGCGCGCTCGGGCGCGGCGGGCTCGGCTCGGTGGTCGAGGCGCGCGATCGGCTCTTCGAGCGCGACGTCGCGCTGAAGGCGCTGCGCTTCGACTCCGCGGGCGCGGCCGAGGCGTTCCGGCGGGAATTCTCGCTGCTCTCGGCGTGCGCTCACCCGCGCCTGCCGCGCGCGTACGACTTCGCCCGGACGACGCGCGGCGGGGCGCCGCTCACGTACGCCACGACGGAGCTCATCCGGGGCCGGACGCTCGCCGAGCACGCGCGGGGGCGCGCCCTTCACGCGGCCCTGCCCGTCCTGCTCGACGCGCTCGACGCGCTCGGGTGGCTCCACGGCGCGGGCATCGTCCACGGCGACTTCAAGCCCGAGAACGTCCTCGTGCGGGACGACGGCGCGGGCGTGCTCATCGATCTCAGCGCGGCGCGGAGGATGCGCGCCACGGCGGGAGACCTCTCGGGCACGGCGCGGTTCTTCGCGCCCGAGCTCCTGCGGGGGGCCCCGCCGAGCGCGCGCTCGGATCTCTTCGCCGTGGGGCGGACGCTCGAGGCCCTGTTCCCGCTCCTCGCCGGGGCGCCGCCCGCCGCCCTGCGCCGCCTCGCCGAGCGGCTCACCGCGGAGGACCCGGCCAGCCGGCCCTCCGGCGTCGACGAGGTGCTGGAGGCCCTCTCCGCCGGCGGCGCCCCGCGGCGCGCGCCCGCCGTCGTGAGCGAGCCGGGCGAGATCGTCGGCCGGGAGCGCGAGGTCGAGGCGTTCGGCGCGGCGCTCGCGGCGCTGCTCCGCGGCGAGCGCGGGCCGCGCGCCGTGGTGATCACGGGCGAGGAGGGCGCCGGCAAGTCGCGGCTGTTCCGCGAGCTCAAGTGGCGCGCGCAGCTCAGCGCGCCGGTCTTCGAGGGCGCGCCCCGCGGCGAGGACCCGCTCCGCGCGCTGCTGCTCCGCGCGCTCGGCCGCGCGGCGCTCCCGGCCGGCGTCGACGCGCTGCTCGGCGCCCGCGGCGAGCTCGCGGGGGGGCGCGGGCGCCCCGGCGACGCCCCGCGCGCGCCCGAGAGCCCGCGCGGCCCGCTCGCGAGCGACGCGCCGCACCGGCCGCTCGTGCTCGCCATCGACGACGCCGATCGGCTGCGGCCGCACGACCGGGCGCTGCTCGAGGCGCTCGTGCGATCGGCGGCGCCGACCGACGCCCTCCTCTGGCTCATCGCCTCCGCCGAGCGGCTCGACACGGGCGGCGGCGCGGTCGTCGAGCTCCCGCTCGGCCCGCTCGGCGAGGCGGCGGTCCGGGTGTGGACGGCGCCCCTGGCCACGGCGGCGCGCGTGTCGGATCTCCTCCGCGCGAGCGGCGGCCGCCCGCGCGCGCTCAAGGAGCTCTGCGCCGCGCTCGGGCAGCGCAG
Source organism: Sorangium cellulosum So0157-2 (assembly GCF_000418325.1). GTDB lineage: Bacteria > Myxococcota_A > Polyangia > Polyangiales > Polyangiaceae > Sorangium > Sorangium cellulosum_D. Next base: position 2,622,625 of record NC_021658.1, on the reverse strand, counting down.
CCTGAGCGAGGCGGAGCTCGATCGCTTCGTGACCCCGATGACCACGCCGGCGCTCTTTCGCCGGCGCGTGGCCGCGCTCGCCCCCGAGGAGGCGCGCGCCCTCGCCGCGCTCGCCGTGGCGGATCCGCTCGGGCCCGAGGCCGCCGCGGCGCTCGGCGTGGGGCGCGCGGCGCTCGACGCGCTCGAGGCGGCGGGGCTCGCGCGGCTCGACGGCGAGGGGTTCCGCCTCGGCCAGCCCGGGCAGGCGCGGGCGCTGCTGGCCGCGCTCGACGCGGGCGTCGTGCGCGAGGTCGCGGCGGCGACGGCGGCCCACCTCGCCGGCGAGGGCGAGGCGGCGCTCGCCCCGGCGCTCCGCAGCCAGCGCGCCGCGGACCGGGCGAGGGCGCTCGTCTTCGCGGGCGACCACGAGGCCGCGCGGCGGGCGCTCGCCGCGTCCGAGCCGATGTTCGAGTGGGCGCCGCGCGCCTGGGTGCGCGCGGCGGACGCCGCCTGCGCGGTGCAGCCGGCGCCGCGGACGCTCGTGGCCGCCGCGTCCGCGCTCGAGGCGGCCGGCGATCCGAGGCGCGCGCTGTCGCTGCTCGCCCGGGCGAGGCGCGCGCGGCCGCCGCGCGACGTCGTCGCCGAGCTCTCGTACCGGGCGGCGCGCTGCTACGAGAAGCTCGGCAAGGTCGCGCGGGCGCTCGGGCAGCTCGAGCGCGCGCGGGCGCTCTCGCCGGGGCCCGCGGGCGCGCGGCTCGCGGGCCTCTCGGCGCGCTGCCTGCTCCGCCTCGGCCGCTACCACGAGGCCCGGCGCGAGGCGCAGGGCGCGCTCGCGGCGGCCGAAGGCGTGAGCGAGGCGGCCGACGGCGGCGGCGACCTCGCGGCGGCCGACGGCGACGGCGAGGCCGCGCCCGCGCCTCGGCCGCGGCGGAGCTCGCCGAGACGCTGGGCCTCGCGCTCGGCTATCTCGGCGACCAGCAGGGCGCCCTCCGGAGCCTCGCGCGCGCCGTCGCGCTGCGGCCCGCGTCGGACTCGCCCCGCGCCCGCGCCCGCACGCTCAGCTACCACGCGCTCCACGCCTACCGCGCCGGGGACGCCGCCCTCGCGGCGCGCGGGTTCCAGGAGGCGCTCGACCTGGCCGAGGCGGAGGGCCTCGGCGACCTGCTCGCGACCGCCGCGCTGAACCTGGGGACGGCGCGGCACCAGCTCGGCGACTGGGGCGCGGCGCTGCGCTGCTACGAGCGCGGGCTGCGGGCGGCGATCGCCTTCGCCAAGGAGCGGACCGAGGCCACCCTGCGCTTCAACCTGGCCAAGATCCACGCGGACGTCGGCCTGCTCGACCGGGCCGAGCTCGGCCTCGCGCGCCTGCGCGCGCCCGAGGGCGCGAAGGTCCCCGAGGAGATCGCGGCGGCGGCGCTCGGGCTCGCCGCGGAGATCGCGGCGGCGCGCGGCGCGCTCGGCGAGGCGGCGCGGCTGCTCGACGAGGCCCGCGCGGGCCACGCGGCGCGCGGCTCGAAGCGCGAGGCGTGCGAGGCGACCCTCCACGCCGCCGAGGTCGCGCTCGCGGCGCGCGACGGCGCCGCGGCCGGCGCCCGGCTGGCCGAGGCCGCGGCGCTGCTCCGGGAGATCGACGCGGCGGACCTCGCGCTGCGCCACGCGACGGCGGGCGCGGAGCTCGCGCTCTCCCTCGGCGACCCGGGCGCGGCCCTGGAGCAGGTGCAGCGGGGCGCGGGCCTCGTGGCGCAGGTCGCGCAGCTCGAGCTCCACGCGAAGCACGAGGAGGTGTCCGCCGAGGCGCTCCGCCAGAGGTCGGCGGCGGCGCTGGCCGAGCGGCACCGCACGGCCGCGATCGAGTGCTGGGAGCGCATCGGGAGCACGCTCCCGGCGGAGCTCGCCGAGGTCTTCTGGCGGCACCCCCGGCGGGCCGCGCTCCGCGGCGGTCCCGCGCGGCCGGCGGCCCGCATGGAGCTCGTGATGAAGCTCCTCGAGATCAACCGGCGCCTGAGCTCGACGCTCGACGCCGAGGAGGTGCTCCGCCTCGCCATGGACGCGGCCATCGAGCTGACCGGCGCCGAGCGGGGGTTCGTGATCCTCACGTCGCCTTCGCGCGAACCACGCGAATCACGCGAACCACGCGAATCACGCGACTCGTCCAATTCACCTGATTCCCCCGGACGGCCAGGGAAGGTCAGGCTCGAGGTCGCGGTCGCGCGGAACCTCGATCGCGAGCGCGTCGGCAAGAGCCAGCTCAAGTTCAGCCACGGGATCGCCAAGCGGGTGGTCGAGCGCGGCGAGGCGGTGCTCACGGTCGACGCGCTGGCCGACGCGCGGTTCCACGGGAGCGCGTCGGTGCACGCCCTGCGGCTCCGGTCGATCGTGTGCGTGCCGATCCGCGCGCACGGCGCGGTGCTCGGCGCCGTCTACCTCGACAACCGGTTCCAGCGCGGCAAGTTCGCGGAGGGCGACGCGGATCTGCTCGGCGCCTTCGCGGATCAGATCGCGGTCGCGCTGCACAACGGCCGGCTGATGGCCGAGCTCAGGGAGCGCACCCGGGCCCTCGAGGAGGAGCAGCGCCGGGTCGCGGAGCTCATGCGCTCACAGGCGGACGAGATCGAGCGGCTCTCGCACGAGCTCGAGCGGACCCGCGCGGACGCGCGCCGCGACTTCCCGGAGATCGCGGGGAGGAGCGCCCCGATGCGCGCCGTGCTCGCGCTCTGCGAGCGCGTGGCGGAGAGCGACGTGACGGTGACGGTGACGGGCGAGAGCGGCACCGGCAAGGAGCTCGTCGCGCGCGCCATCCACGCGGGCGGGCCCCGGCGGGGCGGGCCGTTCGTGGCGGTCAACTGCGCCGCGCTGCCCGAGGCGCTGCTCGAGTCGGAGCTCTTCGGCCACGTGAAGGGCGCCTTCACCGGCGCCGTCCGGGACCACGGCGGCCTGTTCCTGTCGGCGCGGGGCGGCACGCTGTTCCTCGACGAGCTCGGGGAGACGCCGATCGGCGTGCAGGCGAAGCTGCTCCGCGCGCTCCAGGAGCGCTCGATCCGCCCGGTGGGGTCGGACCGGAGCGTCCCCGTCGCCGACGTGCGGGTCGTCTGCGCGACGAACCGGGATCTGCGGGAGGAGGTCGCGCAGGGGCGCTTTCGCGAGGATCTCTACTACCGGGTCAGCGTCATCGAGATCCGCCTGCCGCCGCTCCGCGAGCGCCCGGACGACATCCCGGCGATCGCGCAGGCGATCGTCGAGAAGCTCTCGGCGCGCCAGGGCCGCCCGGCCTTCCGGCTGTCGCGGGGCGCGCTCCGGCGGCTCATGTCGTACGGCTGGCCCGGCAACGTGAGGCAGCTCGAGAACGTCCTCTCGCGCGCGTGCGTGCTCGCGCCGGGCCCGGAGATCGGCCCCGCCGACATCCAGCTGCCGGCGGCGGCGCCCGCGCCGCGGGCCCGGTCGCGCGCGGACTACCGCGGCGCCGAGGCGGAGCGGCTCCGCGCCGCGCTCGATCTCGCCCGCTGGAACGTGTGCGAGGTGTCGCGGAGCCTCGGGATCCCGAGGACGACGCTGTACCGGAAGCTCGCCCGGTACGGGCTCTTGCGGAAGGAGTGAGCGCTGGAGCGCGAGCTACGGCGAGCCGGTCCCGGATTCGACGGCGAGCCTGGACACTGTACATCCGTTCATTCATCTGCTAGCCGACAGGCATGCGCTCCCGCAAGGCCGCCGCCGCCATCGTCGTCGAAGACCTGCCGCTCGACGAGGAACCCGTCGACGCGATCCCGCCCGACGACACCGCGGCGGACGAGGCGTTCTCCGCCGCGGGAGGGGCGCCCTCGCTCGAGCGGATCTGCGTCGATTGCGGCAGCAGCGGCGGCGCGCACGACGGCTGCGCGCACCGCGAGCGCGCCCGCTTCCACGCGCCGACGCGCGCGGCGCTCGAGCTCGTGGCGCGCCTGCGCCGGGCGGCCGCCGAGCACCGCGCCGCGACCCGCGCCCTCCGGGCCCTGGTCACCGCCGAGCACGCGCGCGGCCGCGCCGAGATCGAGCGGGAAGAGCCGGAGCCGCTCCCGCCCCCGGAGCCCGCCGCCGCGCCGGAGCCGCCCCCGCCCGCCGCGCCGGAGCCGGACGACGCTCCGCCGGCGCTCTGCCCGCGCTGCGCCGAGCCGATCGAAGCAGCGCCGGCCGAGCCCGAGGCGCCGCAGCGCCGGCCGAAGCGCAAGGGGCGGGTGCCCCTCGAGCAGCAGGCATTCCCGTTCACGGGCGACTCCGAGCAACGATCGCCGCACGGCGCCTGAGCCCCGGCCGGCGCGCGCCGCGGGCACAGCGCAAGAGAGCTCGCAGTCATCTCGAATACCGGCGCGACGGCACACAGCACCTTCCGCGATCGGAGGACCGGGAAGTTGACCGGTAAGCCGACGAACTGACACGCTCCCACCGCGCGCGCCGCCGGGCGGCAGGACGCACGCGTTCCGTGCTACACGGTCCTGTGGATGACAGCGACGCGGCGGCATGCCGGAGCTCTGGACCACCGAGGATTCTGCCACCATGTCGCTCGATAGAGCCATCGGCCTCACGTGCCACGACATCTGGGGGACGTATTTCTGCGAGGTGCTCGGAGGTATCCAGTCGGCGGCAGGGCACTCTGGATATCGGGTGATCGCCGTCAAATCGCCGCCGCGAGACGTTCACAGGCTCGAGCTCGCGCGCGACCAGATCGACGGGTGGATCGCCCTGATCGAGCCCGCGGACATCGAGCTCTTCCTCGACGACGGCCGGCCGGTCGTCACCCTCAGCGCGCGCTCGGGCGACGGGCGCTGCCCGTACGTCTTGCCCGACAACCACGGCGGCGCCCTGGCGGCCGTGCGCCACCTCATCGATCACGGACACAGGCGGATCGCCTTCGCGGGCCACATGGCGCACCAGGATATCCGGCAGCGCTTCCAGGCCTACCGCGACGCGCTCGACGAGCGCGGGATTCCGTTCGATCCCGCCCTCGTCGTCGAGCTCCCGAACAACGAGCGGGCCGGCGGGCGGTTCGCCGCGCAACGCCTCTTCGAATCGGGCGTGTCCTGCACCGCGATGTTCATGGCCACCGACCAGGGGGCGCTCGGGATCATCGACGCGCTCGCCGAGGCAGGCCTCCGCGTCCCCGAGGACCTCGCCCTCGTCGGATTCGACGACATCGAGGCGGCCCGGTACGCCTCGCCGCCCCTGACGACGGTCCGCCAGCGGTTCGACTGGATCGGCAGGACGGCCGCCCAGCTGCTCATCGATCGCCTCGCCGGGCGGGATGTCCCGAGCGCGGGGCACATCGCGCCGACGCTCCTCGTCGTGCGCCGCTCCTGCGGCTGCTCGCCCGCGCCGGCCGAGCGCGAGGCGGCCGCGCCGGCCGACGGCGACGCGGACCAGGCCGACGCGCTCGCCCGGGAGCTGGTCGCCCTCGCGACCTTCTCGTCGGCGCCCGACCGGAGCGCGCCGCCGACGGAGTCGTGGCCCGGGGTGACGGAGGTGGTCCGCGGGCTCGAGGCGGCCGCCCAGGGAAAGCCCGGCCCCCCGCCGGCGGCGCTGGAGCGGGCGTGGCGCGAGGCCGCGGAGCAGATGCCCCATATCGATCTGCTCCTCGCCATGGTCGACCGCCTGGAACGAGCGGGCCAGTCCATGCTCCGCGGCGCGGACGACGCCGCGGCCCAGCGGCGCGTCACGGCGTACATCCGGAGGGCGCGCCACGACATGATGCAGGGCCGGGTGGCGATCGAGACGGCCCGCGCCGATTACCTGAACAGCCTCCTCGACATCAACCTCGTTGTCCGGGAGACGCTCCTGGAGCACGCGGACAACGGCGGGAGCAAGCTGAGCTGGCTCTCCGCGGTGCAGATGAGCTGGGGCTGCCTCGCCGTGTGGGAAGCGCCGGGCGACGAGGGGCCGACGCTGCGGATCGTCGAGAGCTCCTGCCCCGGCATGGAGGCCGCCGCGCCGGCGGCGGGCACGCGCGTCGCGGCGGCGGAGTTCCCGCGCGGCGACTGGCTGCCTGCGGCCGTTCAGCACGACGGCGATCACGTCCTCCGGCTCATCCCGCTCCGCAGCCAGGGCGAGGACCGCGGCGTCCTGGCCATCTGCGCTCCGGTGAGCAGCCCGCTCGGGCTGGATCACCGGGACATGGACATGTGGGTCGCGATGCTGACCGCGGCCTTCGAGCGCGCCTCGCTCATCGAATCGCTGATCGAGCAGGAGAAGCGGTCGCGCGCCGCCTACGAGCGCGAGCGCGCCCTCGCCGACGCCGTGCGCCGGCTCGGGTGCCCGGTCATCCCGCTCGACGAGGGGGTGCTGCTCGTGCCGCTCGTCGGGGCCATCGATCCGGAGCGCGCGAGCCACGTGCTCGAGGTGGTGCTCGCGGAGCTCAGCCGCCAGGAAGCGGAGGTGTTGCTGATGGATATCACCGGCGTGCCCTTCGCCGACGTGCAGGTCGCGGCGTCGCTGACGAAGACGGCCCGCGCCGCCGTCCTGCTCGGCGCCGAGGTCATCGTCGTGGGGATGCGGCCGCAGGTCGCGCAGGAGTTCACCCAGCTCGGCATCGACCTCGCGGGGATGACGCTTTATCCGACCCTCGGCAGCGCGCTCTCGTCGCTGCGCCGCAGGCGACAGCCGCTCATCGGGCCGCGGCCGCCCCGCGCCTGAGCCGCCGCCGGCGGGCCCGGCAAAAGCCGGCGCTCCCCGGAAAGGGTCGCCAGCGCGAGATTGGACCGACCTCAACTTGCATGGGTCCACATTGCCGTTGACCTGATCGCGCCGGGTGGACGACGCTGCGCCCGGGAGGAAGAGGAAGCCATGTCGACCCTGGTACGTCTGTCCGCCGCGACGGCGTTCGCGACCGTCGCGATGCACGTCGGGGTGCTCGTCACCAGCACCAGCGGGTGCGGAGGCGACGAGTGCGACGAGGAGCCCATCGGGTGCAGCACCGTCGAGGATTGCCCTCGCTGGGTGGTCCGGTGCAACGGCGGTTTCGCCGCGATCGCTGGGCAGTGCACCGAGGCCGGCTGTTGCCGGCGCGCCGTCGACGTATGCTTGGAAGTGTGCGACTCGTTCGAGCAAAAGGTCACGAGCTGCTCCCAGTACGATTGAGGCCCCGCCGCTCCTCTACCCCTCCACGCCCGGCCCCACCCCGCCGGCCCCCGGGTCGCGCTCGTCTTCGCCGGGAGCGCGGCGCGCCGCGCGCGGCTTGCCCTTGCTGACGCCCACCCGCCGCACGAACGAGAGGAACTGCCCGAGCGTGGGCGAGGCGTCGTCGGCCCGCCACGCGAGCAGGAGGTCGGTGACCGGCGCGCCGACGATCGGCCGCAGCGCGAGCCCCCCGCGCCGGATATTCTTGATGGATTCCGGCAGGATCGAGACGCCGAAGCCCGCCGCCACGAGGCTCAGGATGTCGAGGTGCAGCGCCTCCTGCACGATGCGCGGCGTGAAGCCCGCCTCGCGACACAGCCCCACCACGAGGTCGAAGAAGGCCGACCCGCGCTGGCGCGGGAACACGACGAACGGCTCGCGCGACAGGAGCTCGAGCGGGATGCGCCTGCGCCCGGCGAGCGGGTGATCCGCCGGCAGGGCGACGAGGAGCGGCTCGCGCCGGACGCACTCGGAGGCGAGCCGCGGGTCGTTGAGCGGCGCCCTCACGAAGCCGACGTCGATGCGCCCGTCCTTGAGCGCGTCGATCTGCTCCTGCGGCGGCATCTCGCGCAGCGCGAGCTCCACCGACGGGAAATCGGTGCGAAAGGCGCGGACCAGCTCGGTGATGCCGCTGTAGGCGAGCGACGACAGGTACCCGACCACGAGGCGCCCGGTCTCGCCGACGCTCGCGCGCCTCGCCTCGTGCACCGCGAGGTCGAGCGCGTCGAAGACCCGCCGCACGTGGGCCAGGAAGACCGCGCCCGCGGGCGTCAGCTCGACGCGCCGCCGCGACCTGTCGAAGAGCGAGAACCCGAGCTCGGACTCGAGATCCTGGATCTGCCGGCTCAGCGGGGGCTGGGCGATGCCGAGCCGCTGCGCCGCGCGGCCGAAGTGCCGCTCCTCGGCGACGGCCGTGAAGTACCGGAGGTGGCGCAGGTCCATACCTTGAAGGTATCGTCTGATACGAAATAATAGATTGGACGAACGTCAGGGGCACCCTAAATGCGGAGCCTGCCCTCCGGCGGCCCCGTCCGGGGCGCCCTGGAGGGGGACGGGAATTGGCCGCCCATGTGGCTCGTCCGGATCGCGCTGCAACGTACGTACACGTTCATCGTGATGTCGATGCTCATCGTCATCCTGGGCGTGTTCACCATCACCCGGATGCCGACGGACATCTTCCCCGACATCGACATCCCGGTCCTGTCCGTCATCTTCAACTACGGCGGCCTCCCCCCCGAGGAGATGGAGAAGCGCATCGTCAACAACTACGAGCGCTTCCTGACGACCACAGTCAACGACATCGAGCACATCGAGAGCCAGTCGCTCACCGGCATCTCGATCATCAAGATCTTCCTCCAGCCAGGCGCCAGCATCGAGGCCGCCACCGCGCAGGTGACGGCGGTCTCGCAGACCGCCATCCGCATGATGCCGCCCGGCATCAGCCCGCCGCTCGTCATCCGTTACAGCGCCTCCAGCGTGCCCATCCTGCAGGCGGCGCTGGAGAGCGAGTCGCTGAGCGAGCAGCAGCTCTTCGATTACGCGGTCAACTTCATCCGCGCCGACATCGCCACGATCCGGGGCACGCAGATCCCCTGGCCTTACGGCGGCAAGCAGCGCCAGATCATGGTCGACATCGACCCGCAGCGCCTCTTCGCGTGGGGGCTGTCGCCGCGCGACGTGAACGCCGCCCTCGGCCTGCAGAACGTCATCCTGCCCTCCGGCACGGCGAAGATGGGGGAGAACGAGTACCCCGTCATCATGAACAGCAGCCCCGAGGCGTTCGAGGATCTCGGCAAGCTGCCGCTCAGGACCGTGAACGGGAGGACCGTCTACCTCCGCGACGTCGCGAGCGTCCGCGACGGGAACGCGCCGCAGACGAACATGGTGCACGTCGAGGGCAAGCGCAGCGTGCTCCTCAGCATCCTCAAGAACGGGAGCGCGAGCACGCTCGACGTCACGTCGCGCATCCACGCGATGCTGCCGAGCACGCTGGAGAAGCTCCCGAAGGAGCTCAAGGTCTCGCTGCTCTTCGATCAGTCGGTGTTCGTCCGCGCGGCGGTCGACGGGGTGATGCACGAGGCGCTCATCGCCGCGGGGCTCACCGCGCTCATGATCCTCCTGTTCCTCGGGAGCTGGCGCAGCACGCTCATCGTCGTCATCAGCATCCCGCTCTCGATCCTCGTCTCGATCATCGCGCTCCACGCCCTCGGCCACACGCTCAACGTGATGACGCTCGGCGGGATGGCGCTCGCGGTCGGCATCCTCGTCGACGACGCGACCGTGGCCATCGAGAACATCCACAGGAACCTCGGGCAGCGGAAGCCCTTCATCCGCGCGATCATCGACGGCGCGCAGGAGATCGCCGTCCCGGCGCTCGTGTCGACGCTCTGCATCTGCATCGTCTTCGTGCCGGTGGCGTTCATCACCGGCGCCGCGAAGTCGCTCTTCGTGCCGATGGCCATGGCGGTCGTGTTCGCCATGCTCATGTCGTACTTCCTGTCGCGGACGCTCGTCCCGACCCTCGTGCGCCTCTTGCTCGAGCGCGAGGCGGCGGAGCACGCCCACGGGCATCACGGCACTACGCAGAGCGTCTTCGGGCGCATCTTCGCCGCGTTCAACCGCGCCTTCGACCGGCTGCGGGCGGCCTACGGGGGCTGGCTCGCCTGGGCGCTCGCGCACCGCGCCGCGTTCGTGGGCGCGTTCCTCGCCTTCGTCGCCGCCTCGGTCGCGCTGATCCCGCTCCTCGGCCGCGACTTCTTCCCGAGCGTCGACGCCGGGCTCATCAAGCTCCACGTGCGCGGCGCGCCGGGCACCCGCCTCGAGGAGAGCGAGCGCCGCTTCGCGCAGATCCAGGAGACCATCCGCCAGGTGATCCCGCCGGGCGAGATCCGCACGATGCTCGACACCATCGGGATCCCGGCGAGCGGCATCAACCTGTCGCTGAGCGAGGGCGCGCAGATCTCGTCGGCCGACGGGCAGATCTTCATCGCGCTCGAGGAGCACCACCAGCCGACCGCCGGCTACGTGCGCGAGCTCCGCGACAAGCTGAACGCGGCGTACCCCGACACGACGTTCTTCTTCCTCGCCCCCGACATCTCGACGCAGGTCCTGAACTTCGGCCTCGCGGCGCCCATCAACGTCCAGGTCGTGGGCCCGATCGGCAAGGAGGACGAGACCTACGCGGTCGCGCGGCGGATCGCGGACCGCATGGAGCGGATCCCCGGCGCGGTGGACGTGCACCTCGCGCAGGTGCCGGCGCGGCCGCAGCTCCGCATCGACGTCGACCGCACCATGGCCGACCAGATGGGGCTCAGCCAGCGCGACGTGGCGAGCGACGTCCTCGTCTCGCTCTCGTCGAGCGGGCAGACGTCGCCGACCTACTGGCTCGACAAGCGCGGCGTGCAGTACCTCGTCGCCGTGCAGACGCCCCAGTACGCGATCGGCTCGATCGACGACCTGAACGCGACGCCGCTGTCGACCGGCGACAGCCGGCCCCAGCTCCTGTCGAACGTCGCCTCGCTGTCGCGCTCGACCGGGCCGGCGAACATCACCCACTACAACGTCGCGCGGACCTTCGACGTGCAGGCGAACGTCGACGGCACCGACCTCGGCTCGGTCGCGGGCGCGGTCTCGCGCGTGATCGACGAGCTCAGGCCCGAGCTGCCGCGCGGGACGAAGGTGACCGTCAAGGGGCAGGCGGAGAGCATGGACTCGTCGTTCACCGGCCTCGGCTACGGGCTGCTCTTCGCGGTCGTGCTCGTGTACCTGCTGATGGTCGTGAACTTCCAGTCGTGGCTCGACCCGCTCATCATCCTGATGGCGCTCCCGGGCGCGGTGGCCGGCATCGCGTGGATCCTCTTCGTGACGCACACGACGCTGAGCGTGCCCGCGCTCATGGGCTCGATCATGTGCGTCGGCGTCGCCACGGCGAACAGCATCCTCGTCGTGACGTTCGCGAACGACCAGCGCAAGCTGGGCCGCGACGCCCCCACCGCGGCGCTCGCCGCGGGCATGACGCGCCTCCGACCGGTGCTCATGACCGCGCTCGCGATGATCTTCGGCATGCTGCCGATGTCGCTCGGCCTCGGGGAGGGCGGCGAGCAGAACGCGCCGCTCGGCCGCGCCGTCATCGGCGGCCTGCTCGTCGCCACGCTGAGCACGCTCTTCTTCGTGCCGGTGATGTACAGCCTCCTCCGGAGCAAGGCTCCGGCCCGAGACCCGCTCGCTGAGGACCTATGAGCTCCCCCGAACGCCCTGCCCAGACGCCGCCCCCGGGCCCTCCCGCCGACGATCTCGGCTTCGATCTGCCGCCGCCCGCCGCGATGACGCGCACGCGCGGCCTCGCCCTCGGCGTGGGCCTCGCCGTCGCGCTCGGGGCGGCGTTCGCCGCGGCGTACCTGCCGCGCCGGAGCGCCCGCGCCGCGCTCGAGGAGGGCGTGCGGGCCGCCGAGGGCGCCGCGCCGCGCGTCGTGGTCGTCTCGCCGCAGCCGGTGTCGAGCGACCGGGCGCTCGTCCTGCCGGGGAGCATCCAGCCGCTCGAGGAGACGGTCGTCTACCCGCGCGTGAGCGGCTACGTGCGGAAGTGGAGCGCCGATATCGGCGACAAGGTCGAGGAGGGGCAGGTCCTCGCCGAGATCGACACGCCCGAGCTCGATCAGGAGCTCGCGCAGGCCCGCGCGCAGCTCGTGCAGGCGAACGCCGGCCTCGTGCAGGCCCAGGCGAACCGCGACCTGTCGCGGTCGAGCGTGCAGCGCTACCAGCAGCTCGTGCCCGCGGGCGTGGCGCCGCAGGAGGAGCTCGAGCAGCGGCAGGGCCAGGCGCACGTCGCCGAGGCGAGCGTCACCGTGGCGCAGGCGGCGATCACCGCGCAGCAGGCGAACATCCAGCGCATCCTGGATCTCAAGAAGTTCGCGAAGATCGCCGCGCCGTTCGCGGGGACGGTCACCTCGCGGACGATCGACCGCGGGGCGCTGGTCACGGCGGGCAACGGGACGCCGCTCTTCCGGATCGCGGCGACCGACCCGGTGCGCGTCTTCGTGGGCGTCCCGCAGGACGTGGCGCCCAGCGTGCGGGTCGACGCGCCGGCGAAGGTCACGGTGCGCGAGTTCGCGGCGCAGCCGTTCCAGGGCACGATCGCGCGCACGGCCGGCGCGCTCGACGCGGCGACGCGGACGATGAACACGGAGGTGCGGGTGCCGAACCCCGACGGGCGGCTCCTCGCGGGCATGTACGCCGAGGTCGCGCTGACCCTGCCCACGCCGCACCGCGTGCTCGAGATCCCGGCGACGGCGCTCTACAACGACGCCAAGGGGCTCCGCGTGGCCGTCGTGGATGCCGGGAGCAAGATCCGCTTCGCGCCCATCACGGTCGAGCGCGACACGGGCGCGACGATCCACGTGTCGACGGGGCTCGACGGGAGCGAGCGGATCGTGAAGCTCGCGAGCGCGGAGCTGACCGACGGGATGGCGGTCGAGGTCCTCAAGTGACGGGCCGCCAGCGCCCCGGGCGCGGGGCGCCGGCGAGCGGGGGACGAACCGAACGAGGTGTCGAGGAGCGCAACGAGAGAGGTCTCGTGTCTCGGGGCGCCCCCGGGCGCCTCGGCGGCTCTTCGGCCAGGGCCGCTCGCGCTACTGCTCGAAATACGCCGGAATGTCGATGAACTCCTGCGTGAACAGCGCCGTGAAGAACGCGATGTCCGTGCCGGGCGCGAGCTCGAGATACCGGGTGTACTCCAGCACCGTCTGGTCGCCGCACGGGGTGAGATCCCCGAGCGCGTAGTACTGCTCCATGCCGAACGCCGGCTCCAGGAGGCGGACGAGGATCTGGTGGTGCGCCTCGGATCGGTAGATGATCTCCTCGACGAGCGTGACGCCCCCCGAGGTGAACTGGTACGCCGAGGGGATCGTCTCCGGGCCGCCGCCGTTCAGCCACAGGAACGTCGGCGCCACCTCTGGCAGGACCGCCTCCGCGAACCACTCGATGTCGCGGAGCACGGGCCAGACCTCGCTGACGGGCGCGTCGATCAGCACCCGCTGGTAGCTCAGGTACTGATCCTGTCCGATGCTCGGGAACAGGAACACGCTCTCGTCGTCGCAGCTCGTGCTGGACGCCACGCCGACATCAGCGCTGAACGGGCCTTCGGTCGCGGCCGCGCTGCCCGTGGAGAGCAGCGCAGCCAGGCAGACCGCGAAGGAAGTCGATAAGCTCGTGGCGATCCTCATGGTAAGTCACCTCTCTTTACAATCGGGAGATGGCGATTCGTTCGCTGGCGCGGCGCCTGCGGCGTCACGTGCGCACTCCGGCCTCGCATGGCCCTCGCGCTCGCGAGCGCTCACAGCGCTCGCCGGCCAATTGAAGCAGCCTAGCAAGCTCGGCTCCGACCGTCGAGCGGAGACGACGCGAGATCTCGATCGTGGCGTGGTTTACAGGTGACGAGCGCTCGCCTAGCATCGATCCGCACCGCTGCACCGGCGCGCGCTCTTTCACGAGAGGAAGAGCGCCGGCGAGACATCGCATCGACACGTCGGGGAAAAGACATGAGTGAAGAGACGGCTCCAGCAGACACATCCACGCCCGAGAGCGCGGAGCGGCGGATAGCAGCGCTGGAGCGGGCGCTGGCGGAGGCGCAGGCCGCGCTGGCGGACGCCCGGGCGACGTATCAGAGCCTGTACGACATGCTCATGCAGGTGCGCACTCCAATCGCCATGTGGCGGGGCGACGACTTCGTGTTCACCCTCCTGAACCCGGGCTACGCCGCCTACCTGCCAGAGCGGCAGCTCATGGGCAGGCCGCTCGCCGAGGCGATCCCCGAGGCCAAGGAGCAGGGGTTCATGGACCTCATGAACGGTGTCTATCGCACCGGCGAGCCGTTCTACGGCAACGAGCTGCCCGTGAAGCTCTACAGCGTGGAGAGGGGCTGCGACGAGCTGCGCTGGATCAACGCCGTCTATGCGCCCGTGCGCGACGGGACGGGGACGATCGTCGGCGTGTGCCACTTCGGGGTCGACATCACCGAGCAGGTGCAGGCGCGGCAGGCGGCGGAGGCGAGGGCCGAGGAGCTGCGGCGGAGCGCCGAGCTGATCGCGGCGCAGCAGGAGACGATCCGCGTCCTCGGCACGCCGCTCCTGCCGCTCGCCCCCGGCGTGCTGGCGGCGCCGTTGATCGGGCCCATCGACGCCCATCGATCCGCGCAGTTCCTGGAACAGCTGCTCGACCGGGTCGCCGCGCAGGGCATCGCCAGCGTGATCCTGGATGTCACCGGCATCGAGACGATCGACACGCAGGCCGCGAACGAGCTGGTGCGCGCGGCGCAGGCGGTGCGGCTCCTCGGGGCCCGCGTGCTGGTCACCGGCATTCGGCCGTCGATGGCCCAGGTCCTGGTGCAGCTCGGCGTGGATCTGCGCGGCATCGCGACCTACAGCACGTTGCAGGCGGGCATCGCCGCCGCGATGAGCGCGAGATAGCCGCCCCCGAAGGCCGCGGCGCTCCGGAATTTCACGCTCCCGAGAGCTCCACGAAACCTGCCCCCGCCTACCGTGGCGCCATGACGCGCATGGACCTGGTGGAGCAGATCGTCGCAGCGAAGCTGGAGCGCAAGCTGACCTGGAGGCAGCTGGCCGAGGCGGTGGGGCGCAGCGAGGTGTGGACCACCTCGGCGCTGCTCGGGCAGCAGTGCATGAGCGCCGACGAGGCGGCCGCGGCCGGCAACCTGCTCGGCCTCAGCCAGGAGGAGGTGCTCCTGCTCCAGGTGCCGCCGTCGAAGGGCTCCCTCGGCCCGAACCCGCCGACCGACCCGCTCATCTACCGCTTCCACGAGATCGTGCAGGTGTACGGCACGACGCTGAAGGAGCTGATCCACGAGAAGATGGGCGACGGCATCATGAGCGCCATCGACTTCGAGATGAGCATCGACAAGGTGCCCGATCCCAAGGGCGACCGCGTGCGCGTGGTGATGAACGGCAAGTTCCTCCCCTACCGCAAGTGGTAGCGGCAGGGGCGCGCCGGGGCGGCGCCGTCACTGGACCGGCGGCGTCGCGAACGGGTTGAGCTGGTTTGTATACAGGTCCTCGGCCTTGATCTGGCCCGGCTTCAGCTCGCCGTCCTTCACCAGCCAGTCGATCCAGACCTGGTATTCCTTGGACGACAGGAGCCCTCCCTTGCCGGCGACGCCCATGCTGGTCCAGTACTTCACCGCGGACGCGTCCTCGTTGCGGCCCCGCCGCTCGATGATGCGCGTGAGGCGGGCCACCACCTCCTCGCGCGGGGTGCTCCGCGCCCACTCGACGGCGCGCCCCACGGCCTCCACGAACTTGCGGGCGCTGTTCGGGCTCTCCTCGAGGAAGCGCTTCCTCAGCACGTAGCTGCCGGCGGTGAACTCGCCGAACAGCTCGTAATCCGAGAACAGCGCCCGGACGCCGCCGCGCTCGAGCGCCTTGTCGCGCAGGATGTCGCCGAGGACCGCGACGTCCACCTGCTTCTGCCGGAGCGCCTGCTCCGCGCTCACGGGCGGCAGCACCACCAGCGTGACCTGCGCGATCTCGTCAGGCCGCTGCGCGACAGGTACTCCTTCAGCATGAACTCGTGGCAGCATGAACTCGTGGTGAGCTTGAGCGGGGCGAGGTACCCGAGGTCCTCTGCCAGCTCGGGCACCGAGACCACGCCCGCGAACCCCTGATGGCGCAGCTCCAGCACCTCGTAGTCGCCCGCGGCCCTGTCGCCCTGGCCGCCGCCCGGCTCGGCCTTCGAGCAGGCCGCGAGCGAGAGCGCGGCAGAGAGCGCCGCCACGAACGCGCGGCGGGTTATGGTGAACGGAGCAGGCGGTTCGAGTTCGCGCATGGGTGCAAGGCCTCTGTGTGCGCCGTGGGCCGGCGCGTGATCTGGATCGCCCCTCTCCCGCAGGGACATCGTCGACGGCGCGCCGTACCTCTCGGCCGACGCTGATCGCGCTTACTCGGCGGCCGCCGGCTCGGTCGGGGCGGGGTGCACCGCGGCCACCGCGCTCGACGTCCTGCGCGCGAGCGCGACGAGCAGCCCGAAGAGCACGGACAGGAGCAGGAACATCGACTGGAGCCCGAGGCTCTTGCCCACGAGGCCGCCCACGGTGCTGCCGAACAGGCCTCCCGACGGGCCCACCAGGGCGTGCAGGCCGGCCACCTTCCCCCGCCCCACGCGCGCGCCGATGCGGGCGATGCGGGTGAGGTTCGCGATCTGCAAGAGGCCGAGCCCGAGGCCGAGGATCAGGCCGCCGGCGCGGAGCAGGTTGAGCTCGCCCGAGAGGCCGAGCAAGAAGAGCGCGATCGGGACGAGGACGAGGCTCGTGAGGTAGATGCGCTCGTGCCCCACCCGGCCGACCAGGCCGCCCAGCGAGAACAGCGCGAAGATGTAGGTCACGCCCTGCCACGCGAGCAGCCCCGAGGCCTCGGCCGCCGTCAGGCTGGCGACGGCGACGCCGATCGGGATGATGAAGAACATGAAGAACGAGTTGACCGATTGGGCCGCGAATTCGATCAGGCACACGCCGCGCAGCTCGACGTCCTGCGCGAGCAGGCCGAGATCGGACCGGACGCCGGAGAGGCGGAGCTCCCTCCGGGGGGTGGACCGCGCCGCATAACGACCGAAGACGATCGGCGACATGAAGACCGTGACGAGGAAGCTCGCCCCGATGAGCCAGTAGGTGCCCTGAAAGCCCAGGGCCTTGGTGAGCGCGGCCGCGAGCATGGGGCCCAGCAGGAACATGCCGACCATATGGGTGCCGCGGTACCAGCCGGCCTTGCCCTCGCCCACCGTCTCGAGCTGCTGCATGAACACGGTGCTCAGCGAGACGAAGCGCATCGGCATGAAGAAGCTGATCGCCGTCGTGCAGACCAGCAGGAACACCGGAGTCGGGACCGCCGGCAAGGCCATGTAGAGGGTCCCCGCCACGAGGCTCCCCAGCACGAACAGCCGCGAGGGCCCGAGGTGATCGACGAGGAGCCCGATCGGGATGCTCATGAGCAGCACCCCGACGCTCTGCGATCCGGCGATGAGCCCGAGCAGCGCCTCGTTCGCCCTGAGCTCCATCGCGTAGAGCGTCGTGGTCACCTTGGCGACGCCGACGCTGATGCCCATGACCGAGGACAGCGCGGCGAACACCAGAAGAAAGCGGTTCTTGTCGATGAAGGAACGCAGCTTGACCTCGTGGACGGCTCGAATCAGGCCCGTTGATCCGCGCCAGCGATCGGCAGCCGTCGCCGCGTGTCCGCGGTGCGACGCTCGTGAGCGTTCGCGTTCAGCGTTCGCGTTCGGCGTCCAGCGTTCAGCGTTCAGCGTTCAGCGTTCAGCGTTCAGCGTTCAGCAACGCCCGTGCCGCGCCGCCGCGCGCCGCTCGGCGAGGCCGGCCGCGCGCGCGCTGCTGCCCCGGCAGCAACCGGTGGTGATCCGCTGCTCCGGCGCCAGCAGGACCACGCCGTCGCGCGCCCGATCGGCCGCCCGCGACGGCGAGCGCCTGCGCCGGCGCGGCGGTATGCTGGCGCCATGGCCGCCGCCGCTCCCCCCGACGAGCCCGCCTTTCACGAGCCCGCCCTCGGGCCGGTGCCGCTCCGGGATCTCGGCCTCACCATCGCGGGGACGCGCCTCGAGGCGATCATCGCGGAGTTCACGGCGGAGCTCGAGCTCGCCGGGATCCGCCGGGTCCGCCCGCGATTCTACCTCTCCACGGAGTGGGGAGTCCCGTTCGACACGATCTCGATCGGCATCCCGTTCTACCTGGCGAGGCCCGACCTGACGGCGCTCCACGGCGCGCGCACGGGGCATGTCGAGGGCGTCTCCCGGGCGGATTGCCTGCGCTACCTGCGCCACGAGATGGGGCACGTCGTCAATTACGCTTATCGCCTGTACGGCGAGCCGGCGTGGGTGGAGCGCTTCGGCCCGATCGACGCGCCCTACCACGAGATCTACCGGCCGATCCCGTTCAGCCGCCGGCACGTCGTCCACCTGCCCGGCTGGTACGCGCAGAAGCACCCGGACGAGGACTGGGCAGAGACGTTCGCCGTCTGGATGACGCCCGGGCGCGCGTGGCGGGTCGAGTACGCCGACTGGCCCGAGGCGCTCGCCAAGCTGGAGTACTGCGATCGCGCCATGGCCGCCCTGCGCGACCGCGACCCGGTCGTGACCGACGACGCGCTCGACGAGGACGTCGCCGAGCTCGGCACGTCGCTCGACGAGTATTACGGCGCGGCGCTCCCCGGCGAAGGCGAGCTGCCGCGGGGCTTCGACGGCGCGCTGCGGGCGATCTTCGACGAGCTCGACGCGCTCGACGAGCTCGACGCGCCGGACGAGGCGGGCGCAGAGCGGCCGGCCGCGGCGCTCATCCTGGACCTGGAGCGGGAGCTCGTCGCCAGCGTCTACCGCTCGACCGGCCATTTCCCCGAGGCGACGCGGCCGCTCGTGCGCCACCTCGCCGGCCGCGCGGGCGAGCTCGGGCTCGCGTACCGCGCCGCGAACGAGCGGACGGCGGTGATCGCCTTCGCGGCGCTCGTCACGGCGCTCGCGATGAACCACGTGCGCACCGGCAGCTACCTCGCGTAGCGCTGCGTCGCGAGATCGACGATCCGCTGGACGAGCGCGTCGTACCCGATGCCGGCCGCGGCGGCGGCCATGGCGAACTCCCCCGAGGCCTCGAGATAACAGCTCGCGTTGACCTCGATCACGTAGATGTCGCCGGCCTCGGTGAGCCGGAGATCGACCCGGCCGTAGTCCTTCACGCGGAGCGCCCGGTAGGCGTCGAGCGAGACCTTCTGGAGCCTCGCCCGGAGCTCGTCGGGCAGCTCCGCGACGACGGCCTTCGTGCCCTTGTACTCGGCGCTCTGCTCGTCGAACTTCGCCTTCTGATCGAGGATGTGCGGCCGCCCCTCCGGGAAGCCGGTGAAATCGATCTCGATCGGCGGGAGCGCCGTGGGCTGCGCGTTGCCGAGGATCCCCACGTAGAGCTCCCGCCCCTCGATGAACTCCTCGGCGAGGGCCGAGTCGTCGCACTCCTCGTGGATGGCGAGGACCCGCTTCATGAGGGCTCGGGCGTCGTGGACGAGGCCGTTCCTGTCGATGCCGATCGACGCGTCCATGCGGAGCGGCTTGACGAACAGGGGCATGTGCAGGTTGCCCCCGGTCTCGAAATCCGCGTCCTTGGAGAAGACGGCGAACTTTGGATAGAGGATGCCCTCGAAGGCGAGGATCTTCTTGGAGAGGCCTTTGTCCTGCGCGAGCGAGAGCTCCGCGGGGCCGGAGCCCGTGTAGCGGAGGCCGAGCATGTCGAGCAGGCCGACCACGGAGACGTCGCCGAGCACGTCGTCGCCGAACATCTCCATGAGGTTGAAGACGAGATCGGGGCGGGCGCGCGAGAGGGCGGAGACGAGCCGCGCGACGTCGCCGTGCTCGGCGACGACCGACACCTCGTGTCCGCCGTTCCTGAGCGCCCGGGCGACCTGCTCGACCACAACATCCGGCTTCTGGTCCGGGGCCTCGATGTACGTGAGAACGACGATGTTCATGGCAGGTTCGGCGCCGCGTCGACTGAGTCGACTCAGTCGACGCATGGGCATGAAGCGAGCCAGGCTCGATCTGCGGAGAGAACGAGGGGGAATCGCCCTCGCCGGCGCCTCTCCCGCGTGGCGCAACGTCGCAGAGGGGCGATTTGCCGCTCTGGAGCGGAGGCTCTGCCGACCTCTGCAGCTCGATGATCCTCACCGGGGCCTGGTCGCGGTAGAATCTGGAACAGCATGGACGTGAGCCAGCTCATCGAGCGCGCGGCGGCAGCGCCGTCGTTGCTCCTCGCGACGGACTTCGACGGGACCATCTCCGAGATCGCCGCGGTGTCGGGCGGGGCGGTCGCGGAGCGGGGCGCCATCGAGGCGCTCGAGGCGCTCTCCGGCGCGCCGGGGACGACGGTGGCGATCGTGTCGGGCAGGACGATCCACGACCTCGCGGCGCGCACGGCGGCGCTCGAACCGGCGTGGCGCGTCGGCGAGCACGGGGCCGAGATCGCGGCGCCGGGCGGGGCGCTCGTGTACGAGGCGGCGGCGCCGGCCGAGGCGCTCGACGCGCTGGAGCGGGACGCGGAGGAGATCGCGCGGCGCGTCCCCGCGTTCTGGGTCCAGCGCAAGCGGTGCTCGATCGCGCTCCACTGGCGGCTCGTCTCGGCGGAGGCTCGGCCGGCGGCGTTCGACGCCATCGAGGCGTGGTCGGGCGCGGCGCGGCGGAAGGGGCTCGTGGTCATGAAGGGGCGCAGCATCCACGAGGCCAGGGACGCGGCGCACGACAAGGGCGGCGCCCTGGCCTTCCTGCTGGCGCGGCTGCCGCCGGGGACGCTCGTGGTCTACGCGGGCGACGACACGACCGACGAGCCGGCGATCGCCTACGCGCGGGCGAACGGGGGCGTGGGGGTGTACATCGCCTCCGCCGAGCGGCCGGACGCCGGGGTCGAGCCCGACCTGACGCTCGGCGACCCCGAGGCGTGGATCGCCCTGCTCAGGGCGCTCGCGGTGCGGCGCGGCGGCCTGGCGAGCGCGGCGCTGCGCCCGGCGTGAGGGGGCCGCCGCGCGCGTCGCTCCAGGGGAGGCGCCCGGACCGGATCGTGTACGCTCGCGGGCATGCCCATCACGCGACTCACGAAGCCGGATTCGAAGTTTCGCCTCGAGGACGTCTCGACGGACCCGCCCCGCGACGCGACGAAGCAGGAGGCGGCCGAGCGGCTCCACGAGCTCGGCAAGGAGCTGCTCGAGCTTCAGGAGCTCATGTGGGGCGCGCGGACGCACAGCGTGCTCATCGTGCTCCAGGGCCGCGACGCGGCCGGCAAGGACGGCGCGATCAAGAACGTCGTCGGCGCGCTGAACCCGCGCGGCGTGAGCGTGAGCTCGTTCGGCGTGCCGACGAAGGAGGAGCGGGAGCACGATTTCCTGTGGCGGATTCACCGGCACGCGCCGCGCGCGGGGGAGTTCGCCATCTTCAACCGCTCTCATTACGAGGACGTGCTCGTCGTGCGCGTGCACGACCTGGCGCCCAAGTCGCTGTGGGGCGAGCGCTACGACCACATCAACGATTTCGAGGAGCTGCTCGCCGAGCACGGGACCATCGTGATCAAGTTCTTTTTGCACATCAGCAAGAAGGAGCAGGAAAAGCGGCTCCTGGAGCGCGAGGAGAGCCCCTCGACCGCCTGGAAGCTCAACGTGAACGACTGGAAGGAGCGGGAGGTATGGGACGAGTACACGGAGGCCTACGAGGACGTCTTCCGGCGCTGCTCCTCGCGGTACGCGCCCTGGTGCATCGTCCCGGCCGACGCCAAGTGGTACAGAAACCTTGTCGTCGCCGAGGCCGTGGCCGAGGCGATGCGGGAACACCGCGACGACTGGCTGAAGACGCTCGATCGGAACGGGAAGGAAGGCCGCGAGGAGCTCGAGGAGTACCGCCGATCGAAGGGCGTGCGGCACAAGGGGTGAGCGGGCAGCTCAGGACGACGCGCGGGGCTCGCCCACGTCGTCGGGGACCACGAGCGGCCGGCGCCTGAACCACGGTATCGTGCGCCGGCCCACGCCCTCCCAGGCCGCGACATCGGAATAGGCGTGCGTCATGCTCGCGCCGATCAGGAGGTTTGCGACGTTGACGGCCATCTGCAAGAGCCTGGACCGGATCAGCAGGTGGGCCTCGGCGCGCGGGCAGTTCTTCTTCAGCCACTCGGTCATCTGGTCGCGAAAATCGGTGTCCATCCTGGGCGAATCGAGCGCGTCCACCATGTAGATGCACCGCTGGAATTGCTGGATCTGCCGCTCGCCGTCCGCGATGACGTGGGGCGCGAACTCTCCGATCTGGAGACCGCGACAGACGTAGAGCATCAGGCCCTTGCCGAGCTCGTAGCTCCGCATGACGCCGCGGTAGTCGACGTAAAGCCAGCTCTGGTCCTCGATTCTCTGCTTTTTCATGGGGCACCGCCCGGCCCCGCGCACGCGCGGAACCGGCCCACCGCGCCAGTGTAGACGTCGGATCAGGCCACGTCAGGGAAGTTGGCGGCCCGGGGCGCGGGCAGGATGCGCGGCGCTGGGCGGTGGCGAGCCGAGCAGCCCCCCTCGCCACGGGCCGTGAACCAGCCGCCTGCGGGTCTGCGGAGGGATCTGCCGGGCTCGCCCGGCACGCGCGGCTGACCCCGAGCGCCGATGACGTACGGCGCTCCGTCTCCCGCGGCGCGGCGGCGCTCCCGGCAGCAGCGGCCGCGCTCGGCGCTCGCGCGGCCCGGGGGGCGGCTGACGCACGCGCGCGCGTCTCCGAGGTCGCCGCGGCGGCCGCGCTCAGCGAGCCTCCCTCGGCAAGGCTCTGCCTTCAGCTGCGGGACTTTGCATTCCCAAGCAAGACGTTGCCCTCCTCGGCGGGACTCGAGCGGGCGATCTGGTCACGGCGGTCCGTCACCTCCGCCCCTGTGCTCTCCTGCGACGTCCACCGGTGCGCTCAGCCGACCCAGGTCGTTCCCCGGCCGTTTCACCGCCGCGATCGCCCTGCGTGAGGCACGGAGCCGGGCGCATCCTCGCGGCCCTGCACGCACGCCTGGCACGCCGATCCTCCAGCGGCACGGCGATTGATTGGGCATCTGCGCGGGCGGAGAGCCGGTGGGTGCGACGCGGCGGGCCTCGGTCCGCACGAGGCGCCTGCCGACCTGTCCGTGACCGGGGAGATCGACCTGCCTCGGATGAAGGAGCCAATAAGATGAATTCGGATACCAGCGGATTCGATTTGGAGATGATCACCCCTGACGACCCCATCGAACTGGAGGTGCGGGAGGTCGCGCTGTGTTGCCGATGCTGCTACGGCCGCGTGAGCGACGAATGACATGAGCGGCGGGGGGGCGCGCCCCCCGCCGCCGGCGCCCAGGCAGCGCTCGCTGGGCTGCCTGGGCGCCTCCTTTTCCCGCGCGCGAGGAGCTGCTCATGAGTGTGAAGCCGAGATTCGACCTCCCGCGCATCGGCGTTGGGCTCGCCTACCGGCCCTGGTTCGTGCGCGGGATCGAGCAACACCGCGATCGTATCGACTGGATCGAGATCTGCGCGGACCATTACATCTACCGGACACAGGGGCGGGTCGCGCGCGCCATGGAGCTGAGCCAGCGTATCCCCGTAGCGCCCCATGGCCTCGAGCTATCCATCGGCACCGACGCGCCGCTCGACATGGACTATTGCCGTGACGTCGCGCGCCTCGCGAAGGCGGTCCGCGCCCCCTGGTACAGCGATCACCTCTGCTTCACGCAGGTCTCCCAGATCGAGCTCGGCCAGCTCACGCCTATCGCGTTCTCCGAGCCCACCGCGGCGCGCTGCGCAGCCAAGGCACGGCAGTTCCAGGACATGCTCGGCGTCCCGTTGCTCCTCGAGAACATCGCCTATTACCTGGAGATCCCCGGGGGCACCATGACAGAGGCGGATTTCATCAGCAAGGTCGTGAACGACGCCGATTGCGGCATCTTGCTCGATCTCACGAACCTGTACATCAACGCCCAGAACCTCCACTATGATCCGTATGAGTTCATCGACCGCATCCCGCTCGAGCGCGTCGTGCAAGTCCACCTGGCCGGCGGAGCTTACGAAGACGGGATGTGGATCGACACGCACAGCCACCCGGTCGACAGGCACCCCGAGGTCTGGGACCTGCTCGATTATCTCTGCCGGAGGGCGCCCGTGCGCGGCATCCTCATCGAGCGCGACGCGAATCCGCCGGACAAATTCGACGATGTCCTGGAAGAGGTCGAGCACGCGAGGGCCGTCTGGGCGTAAGGCGGTGCTCGCGCAGCCGCAGGGGGGACGATGGAACGTGCGATGAATGACGTGACAGAGGGGCGGGCGATGGATACGGGCCAGTCAGCGTTTCAGACGGCGTTCGCGCGGCTGCTCACCGATCCTCAGGCGCTCGAGCGGTTTTACGACGACCCGGCGCGCTTCGCCGAGGAGAACGCGCTGAGCGCCGGGCAGATGTCCGCGCTCCAGTCCCTCGACAAGGACCGGCTGCGCTGGATCTCGGGCTCGCTGAGCGTCAAGCGCTTCTCCCTCGTCGAGACGTACTTCCCCGCCACGTTCGCGCTGCTCCGGCGCCGCAGGGCGCTCTCGAAGGTGCAGCGGAGCCTCATCGCGACGTACCGCCCGTTCAAGTCCGAACGCCTGATTCGCGCGTTTCGCGACGCCCTCTGGTTCGCCGAGCTCGTCGAGCGGCACATCGACCGAGGGGAGCTCGATATCCCCTACCTCACCGACGTGATGCGCTGCGAGCGCGCCGAGTTCATGCTGTGGTCCGACGCCGCGAGCGCCGAGAGCGCGGACGATTTCAGGTCGCGGAACGCGTCGAGGCCGAGCGTCACCGAGGAGGAGCTGCTCGACGGCGCCGTGCGCGCGGGCCGGCACGTCGAGCTGCACGAGCTCTCGTGCGACGTCTTGCCGTTCATCCAGGCGCTCGTCGACGGCAAGGCGCCGCTCGATCCGGAGCCCGCGCCGACGCTGATCCTGTTCGGGAGGATCGCGGTGGCCGATCGCGTCCAGAAGGCGCGCGTCGGGCGGCTCATCAAGTCGTTCCTCACCCGCGCTGACGGCGGAAAGCCCACCCGGGAGATCCTCGCGGAGATCCTCGAACCCGAGGCCGAGCCCGCGGCGCGGGCCGCCGCAGAGCGAGATTGCTGCCGAGCGCTGCAGAAGCTCTACGCGCTGAACTTCGTGACGATCGAGGAGAGCGCCGGGCCGCGCGCGCGTCGACGACCTCTCGGCTAGCTCCCGCCCGCGAGCGCCTCGAACCAGGCGCGCAGCGGCCGAGTCCCGCGCGCGGGCGCGACCGAGTCGGACGTCATGACGGCCGCCGCGAACTCCAGCAGATCCGACAGCCGCGGATGGATGCCCTCGAGCAGCACGCTCGTGGACCGGAGCACCCCCGCGGGGACGTGCACGATGAGCCCCTCCTTGCCGGCCGCGTCGAACGCCAGGCGCATCACCTCGTCGCGCGTCATGACGTCGGGCCCGCCCACGGGCACCACGTCAGGCCCCCCGGCGAGCACCTCGGCCAGCGCCTCGGCGACGTCCGCGGGGTGCACCGGGTTGGTCCTCGCGCGGCCGTCGCCGGGCACCGTGCCCACGCCGGCGCGGGCCATCGCCATCACGTCGTTCAGCGCGGAGTAGATGCCTGTCGGGCGCACGAACGAGAACGACAGGCCGGAGGCGCGAATGCGCTCCTCCATCTGGAGATGGGCGGCCAGATAGCGGGTGTGGGCATAGCCGGGGCCAGGGTGCGCGGAGAGGTAGACGAAGCGCTTCACCCCGGCCCGCTTCGCCGCCTCGAGCAGGTGCGTGTTCGCCACCACGTCGACGTCGTAATAGCTCCTGCGCTCGCGCAGCGTCATCGAGACGTTCGCGCCGAGACAGGACACGACCGTATCGACGCCATCGAGCGCGCCGGTCACGGCCCCGGGCTCCGCCGCGTCGGCGACGACGACCTCCGAGGCGAGGCCGCGGATGCCCGCGGCGTTGCCCTCGGTGCGAGAGAGCGTGCGCACGAAGTGACCCCGGCCGCGGAGCAAGCGCAAGAGCTCGGAGCCGACCGCGCCCGTGGCGCCGGCGAGGAGGATCCGCTGCACAGTCATCGGGTCACCCGTTCCTTTCGAGCGCGGCGCCCGGGAGCGCCCCGCCCCTCGCCCGCGCGGCCGCGCAGCGACACAAGCCTTGCCAGCATGTCGGCGTCGACGTCAAGGATCGCGCGATCTGCCGGCCGACGGGCGCGAGTCACGGCGGCTCCGGCGCGCGCGCCGCGCGCGCCCGCCGCGAACCTACGGCGGGCTCAGATCATCCGCCTGACCATCCGGGTGTGCGGAATGCCGGCCTCGTCGAAGAGCGGCCCCTCCTCGACGAAGCCGAGCTTGCGATAGAACGGCGCCGCGGCGACCTGGGCGTTCAAGACCAGCGCGCGCGCGCCCTGCGCGGCGGCGACGCGGATCGCCTCCTCGAGCAGCCGCCGCCCGAGGCCGGTGCCGCGGAGATCCTTCCTGACGGCGACGCGGCCGACCTTGAGGGCGTCGCCGTACGGCACGATCCGCATCGTCGCGACGACCTCGTCGCCGTCCAGGACCACGAAATGCTGCGCGCCCTCGTCGAGCTCGTCGACCTCGATGTCCGCGGGCACGGCCTGCTCGACGACGAAGACCTCGTACCGCAGGCGGAGCGCGCCGACGTAGAGCGGCGAGTCGCTGCGGATCGGGAGGATCTCGCCGGCCATCAGGCGCTCTCCAGGGCCGCGGAGGGAGCCTGGCCCGCAAGGCCCGCGCGCGCCGCGGCGACCGCCCCGGCGAGGATGGCGAGGGCGGCGCGCTGCGCTGCCCACTGGAGGCCTCGTTGCTCGATGCTCATCGTCCTATCCATGAATCCTGCAAGCCGAGGCCGGGCCCCGCGCCCGGCCGCGCCGGATTCGTGCGCTGTCACCGGCGCCGCGTCCACCGGATTCAGCGCGCGCTGGAGCTGCTCTGCTCGGACGAGCTAGCCTGATCCCACCGTGAAGATCATGACCTTCAACATCCTCTCCGGCGGCGAGGATCGCTTCGAGGCGCTCCTCACGCTCGTCGCCGCCGCGCGCCCGGACCTGCTCGTCCTCCAGGAGTGCGTCGGCTGGGAGGACGGCGCCCGGCTCCGGGCCGTCGCCGAGGCGGTCGGCGCGCCCCCGGGCGAGCGGCACGCCGTGCTCGGGAGCGCCAACCCGCGGCCGAGCGGCCGGCGGAACCACGTGGCCGTGGTCAGCCGGGCGCCGCTCGCGAAGGCGCGCGTGCACGCGCCCGAGGTGCTGGCCCACTGCCTCGTCGAGCTCGAGCTCTCGCTCGCCGGCGAGCCGCTGCTCGTGCTCGGCACCCACCTCAACGCCGGCAGCGAGGACCGCCGGCTCGCCGAGGCGCGCTGGCTGCTCTCCCTCGTGCCGCCCGCCCGGTTCGCCGCGGGCCTCTGGGCGCTCGCCGGCGACCTCAACGCGATCTCGCGCCGCGACCCCTACCCCGCAGACCTCGACGCGCGCCTCGCGGCCGCGGGCATCGAGAAGTACGGGAGCCCGCCGCGATTCGACACGATGGACACCCTCGAGGCGTTCGGCTGGACCGACGCGCTGCGCCTCCGGCCGCGCTCCCCGCGCTGGGCCACCGCGCTGCGCGGCCGCGCCGGCGCCCAGGTCGAGACGCGGACCGACTACGTGCTGCTCTCACCGCGGCTCTCCGGCCGGCTCGCGCTCGCCGACGTCATCGACGTCGGCGCCGCGTCCGACCACCACGCGGTCGTCGCCGAGATCGCCTGAGGTAGCCGGGCGCGCTTCGCGGCCCAGCGCGCGCCGCCTTTCCGCTACGCTCTGCGCGCGATCGATCGCAGGAGGAGGAGAGAGCGTGGTGGAGCAGCCGAGCATGGACCGCGCGTTCGGGGACGAGACGGTGGATCGCCGCGACCGCCTGCTCGCGGCGCTGCTCCGCGGGCCGGACGCCTTCGTGCTCCTCCGCTGCGACGCGGACGTGGCGGAGCTCGTCGCCGGGGCGGCGCCCGTCCGGCTCCTGCTCGTCAGGGCGGCCGACGACGCGTCGGCCGACGAGATCCGCGCCCGGCTCGAGCCCCTGGTGAAGGCGGTGCGCCCCGGCGGGCCGCCCGCGCACTTCGTCGTGGTGGGCGGCGGCGCCGCCGCGGGCCGGGCCGCGCTCGCCAAGGCGGCGCCGCTCGTGCAGCCCGTGCGGATGGGCTTCCACCACCTCGACGCGGCGGGCGCGCTCGCGCGCGTGAAGGGCCCCGCCCTGCCGGCCCTCGAGGAGGCCCACCGGCGCCTCGCCGAGGTGGGCCCGCTCGGCCCCGACGGCATCGCCCGGGCGCTCGAGGAGGGACAGGCGCTGGCGCAGCAGGAGCGCGCGATCGTCGACAGGCTGACGGGCAGCCGCAGCGTCACGACGACGCTCGTGATCGCGTGCGCCGCGCTCCTCGCCGTGAGCTACCTCTTCGGCTCGGGCACGCACGAGGCGGCGCTCTGGCGCATGGGCGCCAACAGCGGCGAGGCGGTGCGCCGCGGCGAGCTCTACCGGCTCCTCGCGTCGGCCTTCCTGCACGCCGACCCGATCCACCTGTTCGTCAACATGCTGGCGCTCTGGTCGTTCGGCCCGATGCTCGAGGCGCTCCTCGGCCCGCGGCGGTTTCTCCTGCTCTACGCGGCGTCGGCGCTGGGCGGGTCGGTCGCGAGCGCGATGCTGGAGGAGCGGTGGAGCGTCGGCGCGTCGGGCGCGATCTGGGGCCTCATGATGGCGGGCATCGGCGTCGCGCTGCGGCCCCACGGGCTCCTGCCCCCGGCGATGATCGCGCAGATGCGCAGCCGCGCGTGGTGGCCGCTGGGGCTGAACCTCGTCTACAGCTTCCAGCCCGGCGTCGACCTGCTCGCGCACCTCGGCGGCGGCGTCGTCGGCTTCGCGCTCGTCGTCACGGTCCTGCCCCGCGGCCTCCTGCCGGTCGAGCAGCGCGCGCGCGCGGCGGACGCGGAGCCGAGGCCGCGCCCCCTCCTCACGGCGGCGGCCGCCCTCGCGGCCGTGGCGATGGCGGCGTCCGTGGCGGTGGCGCTCGTCGCCGGCCGCCCGTGGGCGCTCGGCGAGCCGCCGGCGCTGACGCGCGTCGCGGTCGCGGACACGGGCGTCGCGCTCGACGTGCCGGAAACGCTCGCGCGGATCACGGCCGTGGAGGACCTGAACGGCATCCCCTTCCACACGTACGGGCGGCTGCCCCAGACGCCGGTCGTGTTCCAGATCGCCGTCTTCCCGCTGGACGGCGAGGTGCCGCCCGATCAGGTCGACGCGCTCCTCGAGCAGGAGCGCAAGACGCTCGACGAGCACCGGCCGGCGAACACCGTCAAGAAGGGCCCGGCGGAGCGCGTCGAGCTGGGCGGGCGACCCGCGGTGAGCGTCAGGAACGAGCTCAAGAACGGGGTGCAGATGGTGAGCTACATCGTCGTGCTCGGGGGCCGGGAGGTGGTCCTCCAGGCCTACTCGACGATGAACCGGCCGGTGTCCTGGGCCGGGATCGAGGACAAGGTGGCGGCGACGATCGCGCTCCCGTGAGGCGCGGCGACGTGCGGCCGGCGGCGCCCGCGGCGAGCGGACAACCAGGCGGAGGCCTCCCCTCGCTCCCCTCGCCCTTGCCGCCCGCGACGAACGCGCCTGGCCGGGGGCGCGGCGGCGACCTACCTTGCTCGCCATGACGAAGAAGCTCCGTGTCGATGTCTGGTCCGACATCGCGTGCCCGTGGTGCTACGTCGGCAAGCGCCGGCTCGAGGCCGCGCTCGCCAGGTTCCCGCACCGGGATGCCGTCGAGGTCGTCTGGCGCGCGTTCGAGCTGGACCCCGCGGCGAAGCGCGTCCTCGGCGCGGAGGTCTCGTACGCCGAGCGGCTCGCGAGGAAGTACGGCGCGTCGGTCGCCAAGGCCGAGGCGATGATCCGGCAGATGACCGAGGTGGCCGCGGCGGACGGGCTCGACTTCCACTTCGAGAAGGTCCGGCCCGGCAACACCTTCGACGCGCACCGCGTGCTGCACCTCGCGGCCGAGCGCGGCGCGCAGGGCGCGGTGAAGGAGCGGCTGCTCCGGGCCTACATGACCGAGGGCGAAGCGATCGGCGAGCCGGCGGTGCTCGCGCGCCTCGCCGGCGAGGCGGGGCTCGACCCGGCCGAGGTCCGCGAGGCGCTCGCGGGCGACGCCTTCGCGGCCGAGGTGCGGGCCGACGAGGCCGAGGCGCGGGCGATGGGCGTCACGGGCGTCCCCTTCTTCGCCTTCGGCGGCCGGTACGGCGTCTCCGGCGCGCAGCCGGCGGAGGCGCTCCTCGGCGTGCTCCAGCGGACGTGGGACGAGGCGGCCGGCGAGCCCGGCGAGCCCGACCCGGCGTTCGCCGAGGGGGCGGCCTGCGGCCCGGACGGGTGCGCGTGAGCCGCCGGGCGTGGTAGAGAGCTCCGCGGCGGATGGCGATTCAATGGTATCCCGGCCACATGACCAAGGCTCGGCGCCTGATCGCCGAGTCGATGCCGTCGCAGGACGTCATCATCGAGGTGCTCGACGCCCGCATGCCGCGGGCCAGCGAGAACCCCGTCGTGGCCGAGCTGCGCGGCCAGAAGCCGTGCATCAAGGTGCTGAACAAGAGCGATCTGGCGGACCCGGCCGTCACGACGGGGTGGCTGCGCCACCTCGAGGCGGAGCACCCGGCGCCCAGTGAGGCGACGCGCGAGGCGACGCCGGGGGGCAAGGTGCTCGCGATCGCGATCTCCGCGACCCAGTCGTCCGAGGCGCGGCGCCGGATCCCGGAGCTCTGCAAGCGCCTCGTGCCCCCCAAGAACGGCCCGGGCAAGGTGGTGCGGGCGATGATCGTGGGGATCCCCAACGTCGGCAAGTCGACGCTCATCAACACGCTCATGGAGCGCAAGGTGGCCAAGGTCGGCGACGAGCCCGCGGTCACCAAGAGCCAGCAGCTCGTCACCTTGAAGAGCGGCATGGCCATCTCGGACAACCCGGGCATCCTGTGGCCGAAGATCGACGACGAGGCGTCCTCGTTCCGCCTGGCCGTGGGCGGGGCGATCCCGGACACGGCCATCGACTACCAGAGCGTCGCCCTCTTCGCGGCGGGGTACTTCCTGCGGCGCTATCCCGAGCTCCTCGTCGCCCGCTACAAGCTGAAGGGGCTGCCGGAGACGGCCTCCGCGCTGATCGAGGAGATCGGCCGCCGCCGCGGCTGCCTGCGGAGCGGCGGGGCGGTGGACCTGCACAAGGCGTCGGACATCCTGGTCCACGACTTCCGCGCCGGGCGCCTCGGGCGCATCAGCCTGGAAGAGCCGCCGGGGCTGGAGCCGCCCTCGGGCATCGAGGAGAGCGCCTGAGCGGCGCCGCGCTACGCCGCCCGCTCCGCCGCGACCTGCTTCGCCTGGACGATGGCGCCGGCGAACCAGAGGTACTCGTCCAGGAACCGGGCGGTCGACTTCGCGATCGGCTCGCTCTTCACCTGGAGCGCCTCGTCGAACGCGCTGTGGACCTCCGAGACGAGCAGCTTCGTGGGCAGCGCGAACGCCCCGAGGCTCAGGACGACGTGCTGCAGCTGGGTCGACGCGTTGATGCCGCCGAGCTTCCCCGCGGAGACCGCGGCCACGCCGATCGGCTTCCGGTTGAACTCCTCCCAGAAGTAGTCGAGCGCGTTCTTCAGCACGCCCGAGAAGCTCCCGTGGTACTCCGGCGTCACGAACACGAGCCCGTCCGCCGCGCGGAGGCGCGCGCTCAGGGCCTGGACCCGCGCCTCCACCTGCGCGCTCCGGGCGGCGTGCCCCTCCAGGATCGGCAGCGGGTCGTCGGCCAGGTCGATCAGATCGGCCGCGACGCCCCGCTCCTTCAGCTCCTTCTCCAGGTGCAGCGCGACCTTGTGCGACTGCCTTCCGACCCTCGTGCTGCCAAGCAAAATGCCTATCTTCATGACGGCTCCTCCAGCCAGGAACATGCCCTCAGGGTAAGCTGGCGTGTCCATTCCGTCAGCTGACCCTCCAACGCGTTGGACAGTGTCCAATCCGTCGTCCAGGCGCGCCCTCGCGGACGGGCGGCGTCGCCCGGGCCGCGCGGCGCGGGTGGACATGGCGGAGAAGGGCGCGTGCGCGGAGCGTCGCCCGGGGAAAGCCGCGCGTGGTAGGCTCGCCGGTCGACGCGAACGGCTAGGTTCTTCGACCGGCGACCGCCGGCGCCGCTACCATGCCCGCCGCGACGGCCGCCTGTCGGCGCCGCCGCTCACCCCATCCCCCCGACGAGGACCTCACTCCATGGCCGGAAGCAGCCTGCTCGCCCTGATCGACGACATCGCCACCGTGCTGGACGACGTGGCCGTGCTGACCAAGGTGGCCGCCAAGAAGACCGCCGGCGTGCTGGGCGACGACCTGGCGCTGAACGCCCAGCAGGTGACCGGCGTCACCGCCGACCGCGAGCTGCCGGTCGTGCTGGCCGTGGCCAAGGGCTCGCTGATCAACAAGGCCATCCTGGTGCCGGCGGCGCTCGCGATCAGCGCCCTCGTGCCCGTGGCCATCACCCCCCTGCTGATGATCGGCGGCGCCTTCCTCTGTTACGAGGGGTTCGAGAAGGTCGCGCACAAGCTGCTGCACTCCGAGCACGAGGACGAGGCCCACCACGCCGAGCTCGTGCAGGCGATCACCGATCCGAAGATCGACCTCGTGGAGTTCGAGAAGAAGAAGATCAAGGGCGCGGTGCGCACCGATTTCATCCTGTCGGCCGAGATCATCGCGATCACGCTGGGCACCGTGGCGGACACGAAATTCGGCACGCAGGTCGCCGTGCTGACCGGCATCGCCCTGGTCATGACGGTCGGCGTCTACGGCCTCGTCGCCGGCATCGTCAAGCTCGACGACGCGGGCCTCCACCTGAGCCGCCAGGGCGACGCGTTCCAGCAGTCGCTCGGCCGCGGCATCCTGAGGGCGGCGCCCTGGTTGATGAAGGGCCTCTCCGTCGCCGGCACCGCGGCGATGTTCCTGGTCGGCGGCGGCATCCTGACGCACGGCGTGCCGTGGCTCCATCACCACATCGAGGACATGACCCGCGGCGTCGGCCCCGTGCTCGGCGCGGTGGTGCCGTCGCTGGCCAACGCCGTGGTCGGCATCGTGGCCGGCGCGGTGGTGCTGGGCGTCGTCACCGCGGTGAAGCGGGCGCTCGGCCGCGACGCGCACGAGCCCTGATCGCGCGCCGCGCGGGTCAGCCCTGTCCCGGCCGCACCAGGGCCGCGAGCAGCCGATCGAGGGCCGCGGCCGGGTCGGCGCCGAGGCCGGCGTGGACGCGCGAGGGCTGGACGATGGTGCTGGCCGGGGACACCACCCAGCCGAAGCGCTCGGCCTGGGGGAGCCCGGCGACGTACCCGCACGCCGGATCGCCGGCGCAGACGCGGCGGATGAAGTCGAGGTGACCGCGGACCGCCTCGAGGTCGAGCGCGGGCCAGAGGGCGAGCAGGCGCCGCTCGTCGGGCTCGCTCCGCGCCTCGAGGAACCCCCGCGCGCGACAGAACAGGACCACCCCGACGTTGACGCGCTCGCCGCGCTCCACGCGCGGGACGACGCGCAGCACGGCGTAGTCGAAGGCGTCCGCGGCGTCGCGCGCGCGGGGCGGGCTATCGTCGGGCGCGGGCATCGAGCGCCTCCTCGACGAAGCCCCGCGGGGACGCGAGGCGGTGGGTGAGGTACGCGGCGTACTTGGCGCGCCGCGCGTCGACGCTCGGCACGCTCGGCGCGGCCGAGGGCGCCGGAGCGTCGCCCTCGGCGAGGCTGGTGAACGCCGACGCGCGCCGCTCTCCGACCAGCCGGACCGGCGGCTCCGGCTCGACGAGCCACGCGTCCGGGATCGCGGCGACGATCTCCGCGATCCGCGCGGGCGTGAGGCGCGCGCTGAGCGCGGCGTCGGCGGCGGCGATGTCGCGGGCGAACGGGAGCAGCGCGTGGTTCTTGATGAGGGGGAACCGGTCGGGCGCGTCGGCGAGCGGATCGGTCGCGTCGGTCCAGGCGTGGTGGACGTAGAGCGCGGCGCCGTGGTCGATGAGCCAGAGGCGGCGGTGCCACAGGAGCAGGTTCGGGTTCTTGGGGGTGCGGTCGACGTTGCTCACGAAGGCGTCGAACCAGACGACGGCCGACGCGAGCGCCGGGTCGAGCTCGGGGCCGACGAGCGGCTGGAACGCGAGCGACCCGGGCAGGTAGTCGAGCGCGAGGTTCAGGCCGGCGCTCGCCGAGAGCAGGTCCGAGAGCTCCGGGTCCGGCTCGGCGCGCCCGAACTCCGGATCGAGCTCCATGAAGACGATCTCCGGCACGGGCAGGCCGAGCGCGCGCCCGATCTCCCCCGCGACGAGCTCCGCGATGAGCGCCTTCGGGCCCTGGCCGGCGCCGCGGAACTTCAGCACGTAGAGGCCGTCGTCGTCGGCCTCGACGAGGGCCGGCAGCGACCCGCCCTCGCGGAGCGGGGTCACGTAGCGGGTCGTGTGGACGGTTCGGATCATACGGACCTTGGCGTCGCGGCGGACAGCGCCCCTCGGGCCAGGCGGCGGTAGTTGACGACATCTCGGCGCTCTGGGCCAGCGCGTCGCGCTCTCTTTCGGCGAACGGCTGCGGCTGGCCTCCGCTGGCGCGGCGCTCTCCGCAGCAGCGGTGTGCCGGCATGAGCCTTGCCGGGCTGCCGCGGTCGCCCCGCGCGACGGCGGTCGAGCCGGGGGCGGGGATGGCGGCCAGAAGAAAGGGAATCTCATGCATTCACGCATCTGGCTCATCGGGATCGTCCTCCCTGCCGTCCTCGCCGCCTCGGGCTGTGCCGACGACGAACCTGGCACAGGTGGCACAAGCACCAGCGCCGGCGCGACCGGCGGAGATGGCGGCGCCGGCGCGACCGGCGGAGATGGCGGCAACGACACACCGGCAGCGTGCCGCAGCAGCGCGGAGTGCAGCCCGCCGCTCCCGAACGGCGAGTGCGTCTCCTTTGCGGATCCGTGCTTCAACGCAGGAAACAACGTCTTCCCGCTGTGCTTCGAGGGCGCCTGCCAGGGCGACCAGCGCTGCTTCCAGTGCGCGCCGCAGGGGCCGGGTGTCTGCATATCGCCGTGCGCCGGGGACGCGGATTGCCCGGCGGGCAGCGCCTGCGACGAGGGCCAGCGCTGCGTCCCGAGCGCCTGCGCCTCCGGCGAGGATTGCCCGGTCGACTTCACGTGCGATCTCGATGCGGGCCAGTGCGCGCGGAAGAGCTGCGCCGCCGACACCGACTGCGCTGGCTATTGCGTCGACGGGGTTTGCAGGGACGCGCTCGGCACGTGCGAAGTCTGAGAGCGCTCGCTGCGGACAGGCCGCCTCTCGCTCGCGAGACGACGCCGCGGCCTGCACCCGGCAGCTGGGGCGCAGCCACATCGATCACATCGGTCACATCAGTTACGTGAAACGGAGCAGCTCGGTGGAGCCGGGTCGCGCCGGAACGCGCGCCCGCGAGGATCGATCGAAGGCGGGCCGGGCGCCCGCTCCGCGCAGGAGCGCGGGAGCGGGCGCCGCAGGCCCTCCTGGCTCACTCGGCGGGGAGGTGATCCAGCCGCGAGCCAAACACGGCCTGGTAGTCGCCGAGCAGGAACCCCTGCAGATCGGTCGTGAAGTCGAACGGACCGACCACGTCAGTCACCTCGCCGCTCGCGCCGCCGGCGCCACCCTCGCCGCTCGTGCCGCCGACGCCGCCAGCGCCGCCCTCACCGCTCGTACCGCCGGCGCCGCCCGTGCCGCCGCCGGCGCCGCCCTCGCCGCCCGTGCCGACGGGCCTCGTGACGGTGATGGAGTCGACATAGACCACGGTCGGGTTGGCCCAGGGCCCCGTATCGCCCGCATCGATCTTGATGCCGATGCGCTGCACCTGGGTCTTGTCGAACGCCTCGGCCCCTGTAACGGCGGCGGCGGCATCGACGTCGATGGTGAGCTCCGTCCAGTCGCCCAGCTCGCTGAGGTTCGTCCACGCCCAGGGGACGCCGACCCAGTTCTGCTTTCCCCCGTTCTGCACGTACGTCTGCACGCCACCGCCGGTGCCGGCGTGAACCTTCACGCGGTACGTGACCGTCGCGCCGGTCAGGTCGACGAGCCCCGGGAAGTCGAACTGGAACAGCGTCCCCGTGGTCGCCGCGGTGAGCGGCACGGCCAGCCGAGCGCAACCCGAGCAGCTCTCTTCCGGACCAGGACCGATGTCCGGAGCGGCGTCCCCGCCGCCTTCGTTCGTGCCGCCTTGGCCGCCCTCGCCGCCCTGGCCGCCCTCGCCGCCCTCGCCGCCTTGGCCGCCCTCGCCGCCTTGGCCGCCCTCACCGCCGGACCCCGTGGTGGTCGAGCTCCCGCTCGTCGAGCTCCCCGACGTGGTCGTGCTGGACGAGGTGCCCCCGCCGGCGCCGCCGTTGCCGCCGTCGCCATCGTCGCCGCAGCCCGTGATGGCGAACGCGCCGAACAGCAATCCACACATCGCCAAAGAAAGAACTGATCTCATCGCATCCTCTCTATCTATACCCATGAGGGGCCACGCGGCTGAGATCGCTGTTCTCCGTACCTGCTCTGGCCGTACCCGAGCTCGCTCCGAACCCGCCGCGCGGGCGCGACGTTATCCCGAAGCCGGAATTTTCTCAACGGCGCGTGTGGATATTTCCGAACCGCAGCGCTCGGCGCGCCGAACGAGCCTCGATCGTCGGCCGCGTCCCCAGCGCGGGAGTTCGCTGGAGCACCGGCGCAGAAACACAAGGCAGGAGCACGGACCGGACGCAGCGGGGCGCGCGGCCGCCGGCGCCGGCGCCGGCGCCGGGGGCGACGAGCGCTCAGGCCTGCTCGACGTTCTGCATCGGACCGCCGGCCGGGCCGGCCCCGACGTCGACGGCCCCGACGAGCCCGGCGGCCGGCGCGGAGAAGGCGCCGCGCTGGGCGGCGGGCTGGCCGGGCGGCGCCGCGCCGATGTCCCCGCCGACCACGCCGAGCTCCGCGTCGAGCTCGGCGTCCCGCTGCGCCTCGCGCTCCCGATCGCGCGAGACGACGACCTCCGCGACCGTACCGACGAGCGTGCCGATCACCGAGCCGGCGACGGCCCCGGGCGGGCCGGCGATCGCGCCCACCGCCGCGCCCGCCGCGGCCCCCGCGAGGGCCCCGGCAGCGGCCTTCGCGAGGCCGGAGGCGTGCGGCGGGACGCCCGCGGGCAACGGCGCATCGCCCCGACGGCGCGCCTCAACATCGTTCTCGACAGCATCCAACGCGGTATCGTGCATGGCAATCACCCTCGCGGAGACCGAAGCCTCCCGCTGCGCGGGGGCGGCTCACGGTAGTTCCGTCATCGTGGTTCGTCAGTTCCTCGGTCCTCCCGGGTCAAAGCACGCACCGTGCCGCCGGGAGCCGCGCGCGGCGCCGCACGCCCCTGCGCCTCCGCGGCCGCCGCGCGGCGCGCGCGTGGCGCATTTCGCCCCAGCGAGCGCGTCGAGGCGCAGAGCGCTGCGCCCGCTCGAGGCCGCCCGACGAGAATGGGATTCGGCTGGAAGGCGATCCGGTCGACGGTGCGAGGGAGGGTTCACCCGATCCGAAGGATCGATGCTTCAGCGCGCCTCGCGCGCTTCCCTGGTGAGGAGCAGCGGACGCCGCGGGGCTGGCCCGGGCTCAGTCGGCAATGTGGAGCAGCGTCGAGCCTTCCACGGGCATGTAATCGCCGATCACCATCGGCTCCGCGCGGACGGCAGGCGGCG
Source organism: Sorangium cellulosum So0157-2 (assembly GCF_000418325.1). Lineage (GTDB taxonomy): Bacteria > Myxococcota_A > Polyangia > Polyangiales > Polyangiaceae > Sorangium > Sorangium cellulosum_D. The sequence goes on along the minus strand of NC_021658.1, from coordinate 2,585,239 downwards.
CGGCCGGCGCGCGCTCGTGGCGCCGCGCCTGCGCCGCACCGCCTTTCAGCGCCAGCGGAGGGGCTGGCCCGTGGGCCCGGGGCGCCCCAACGACGTCAGGGGGTGTAGATCTCGGCGGTGGACAGGGCGGAGCCGTCGCTGCCGCCTACGACCAGCACCTTTCCGTTCCCGAGCCGGACCGCTGCATGAGCGTACCGCGCATCGTTCATCTGCCCGGTCAGGTCCATGTCACCGGTCGCGGGATCGTAGATGTAGACGTTCCGGGTCACGTTCCCTGTGTTGTCGATGCCCCCGGCGACCAGCACCTTGCCGTTGTTGAGCAGCGTCGCGGTATGCGAGCGATGGTAGAAAACCGCAGTACCGGCGGACCAGAGATCGGACGTCGGGTTATAGACCTCGACGGTCGTGTTCACGGTGCCTCCACCCACCGCCAGCACCTCGCCGGTGTTCAGCAACGTCAACGTATGATAGGAGCGGAACTGCGCCATCTGACCTGCGGCCACCCATAGATCGGATCCCGGCTCGTAGACCCCGTAATTGATTTTCCGCTCGTCCCACTCGGTCCTACCTCCCGAGCGGAGAACCGTGCCGTTCGGGAGCAGCGTCGCGGCATGATAGGCACGCGGACTGAACAGGTCGGTGGCGGACGACCAGGTGTTGTTCGCCGGATTGAACAGCGCCGCGGAGTCCAGGTACTCGTCGGGGGAGGGGACGGGATTGACCCCTCCGAGCACCAGCACCTTGCCATTCGGGAGCAGCGTCGCGGTGTGCCCCCTGCGGTTGAGGTTTGGGCTTGTCGAGCCTACGGACGACCATGTGTTGGTCGCGGGATCGAACAGCTGGGCGTTCGCGCCGGACGCGGTGCCCCGAACGCCCACGACCAGCACCTTGCCGTTTCCGAGCAGCGTCGCCGTATGATTCTCGCGTCCGATGCCCATCGACGGCCCCGCCGTCCAGGTGTCCGTCGCCGGATTGTACAGCTCGGTGGTCGTTCCAAACGAGTCACCGCCCGTCACGAGCACCCTGCCATCGTTGAGCAGCGTCGCGGTCGGCGCAATGCGGGTGTGAGACATCGACGCGACCGACCCCCACGTCGTGGCCGCCGGATCGTACAGTTCGGCGCTCGAGTGGTACGTGTTTTGGGGAGTGCCAAAGTTGAGCCCACCCGCGAGTAGCACCTTGCCGTTGCCCAGCAGCGTCGCAGTATGACTGACGCGGACGGTGCTCATCGACCCGGCCGCTGCCCAGAAGTTGGTTCCCGGATCGTAGACCTCGGCGCTTGCACTGGCGACCATGGGGGCGCTCCACCCGCCCGTCAGGAGCACCTTGCCGTTCGGGAGCAGCGTCGCGGTAGCGCTGGAGCGCTTGCTGCCCATCGCCGTCGCCGTCGTCCAGCTGGGTGGCGACGAGGACGGGTCGTAGATCTCGACGCTCTGCAGCTCGCCGGTAGAATTGTGGTAGCCACCCGCGACGAGCACCTTGCCGCTCACGAGCCGCGTCGCGGTGGCGTTGTAGCGGGCCCCGGTCATCGAGGCCGTCGGCGACCATGCGCCGGTCGACGGATCGTACAGCTCAGCGGTCGCCAACGCCACAGCGGAGCCGTTTTGCCCCCCGGCGACCAGCACCTTGCCGTTCCCGAGCAGCGTCGCGGTGTGCCGGGAGCGGCTCGCCCCCATCGTTGATGCGGGCGACCAGACGCCGGTCGACGGATCGTACAGCTCGGCGGTCGCCAACTCCACACTGAAGCCGTTATGCCCCCCGGCGACCAGCACCTTGCCGTTCCCGAGCAGCGTCGCGGTGTGGGCGGCGCGGCCCGCGGCCAGCGCGCCGGTCGCCGTCCAGGTATTGGATGCCGGATCGTACAGCTCGGCGCTCGTATGGACCACCGAGCCGCTGCCGTCCCCGCCCACGACCAGCACCTTGCCGTTGCCGAGCAGCGTCGCCGTATGATTGAAGCGAGCCGTGGCCAACGTTCCGGCCGACCACCAGGTATTGGATACCGTATCGTACAGCTCGGCGCTCCCCAGCACAGAAGACGCATTGAGCCCGCCCACGACGAGCACCTGGCCATTCCCGAGCGGCGTCGCCGTGTAGTAGGCGCGCGCTGCGCTCATGGCTCCTGTCGGCGCCCATATCGGGTCGACCAGCACCTCCTCGCCGCCCGCGTCGACCCAGAGCGCGATCCTCGCGCCGCGCACCTCGAGCCGCACCGGGACCGGCCGCCCGCCGCTCGCATACGCCGCCGGCGCCGTCACGCGCAGCCGCGCCGTGCCGTCCGCGCCGGCGACCTCGACCGCGTCGCCGTCCTGTCGCAGCGTCGCGCCGCTGACCTCCCACTCGGCCGCCGGTGCGTCGCCGTTCGCCACGCCCGCGTCGAGCAGCAGCCACTCCTCGTAGCCGGCGTCGACCGCGGACCAGAACGACGTCCCGCCCTGGCGCCGATACGCCACGGCGCGCTCGACGACCGCGCCCTCGCCCTCGGCGCCGATCTCGCGCACGCCGATCTCGAAGCCGCCGGGCAGATGGAAGCGGACCTTCCCTTCTCCGCTCGCAGGCAGCGCGGCCTGCAGCCCGCCGCGGCGCTCGAACGGAGCCTCGATCTCGCGGGTCGAGCCGCCTGTCGAGGCGAGCGCGAAGCCTCCGTCGACCGCGACGAACCCCTCGTCGCCCAGGAGCACCTGCGCCGCCTGGCCAGGGAAGCGAGAACGCAGCTCGTCGCCCCCTGGCGGCGCGGCGTCGAGCGCGCATCCGAGGCCGCTCAGGAAGAGCGCTCCGATGAGGAGCGCGGTGAGCCATATGGATGATGCGAAATGTAAACCCCGAAGCACGAAACGGACACGCGTCATGGATGCTCCCTTGGCAGGAAGAAAAGCCCATCAGGCCCGCATGGTATGGAGCGCGATGAGGCTCGCGATCGAGAGCGGTCGGGGATCGCACGCCGCACACGGGGACGCAGAGCTCGGCTTCCGGCCCAATACGCCATCGCGGCCCGCATCCCCGGCGCGGATGCCCCCCGCTTCTCGATCAAAAAAAACCGGAATTAATACAAATATGAAAGTTGGACCACACCACCTAGCCGGTTCGCTTTTCGCGGTCAAGTCACATTTCCGCCACGTTGAGCGACGCTCCGCGCGCTTCAGTGCGAACGGCGCAAAGGTCGCCTCTCCACGGAGGATGACGGTCACTCCCTTTGCGGGCTGTCTTCGCTGGCATCCTAGAGGACCGATCAGGTTGATTTTGTGATAATCTCGGGCGTTTCGATGGAAGGCTCGACCGTCTCGCCCGGGTCATGATCTCGTCCGCGTCCGGAGGTTCACGGATGGAACGATGGTCGCCGCCGGTGGAGCTGTCGCGGCAGGAGCAGGCGCTGATGAAGCGGCTGACACGCGTGAGAGCACTGTTCGGCTTTCTCAGACTGCACCGGCACGAGCTGTTCGACGAGACGTTCCAGGAACAGCTGGAGGGCATGTACCGGACGACGGGGGCAGGTGAGCCGCCGCATCCGCCGGCGCTGATGTGCATGGTCACGCTGCTCCAAGGCTACGTCGGCGCATCGGATGCCGAGGCGGTGGAACTGGCCGTCGTTGACCTGCGCTGGCAGATGGTGCTCGGCTGCCTGGGTGCGGACACACCTCCGTTCTCGCAGGGCGCGCTGCAGGCGTTCCGAGAGCGGATGGTCGCGCACGAGATGGACCGGGTGCTGCTGGAGCGGACCGTGGCGCTGGTTCGGTCCGGCGCGATGACGGAGGGCGAAAGGCGTGCGGTGTCGAAAGCGCTGCGGGTGGCCATCGATAGCCGCCCTTTAGCGGGGGCCGGGCGGGTTGAGGACACGATCAACCTGCTCGGCCATGCTGCACGCAGCATCGTCCGCGTCGTGTCAAAGATCACGGAGCGTCCGCCCGAGGAGATCTGCCGCAAGGCGGGCATCCCGCTGCTTCTGGCGCCCAGCATCAAGGCCGGGCTCGACCTCGACTGGAGCGACCCGAAGCAGAAGGCGGCGGCGATTCAGATCCTGGAGCGGCAGGTCTCGTCGTTGCAGCAGTGGGTCGACCGCCATCTTGACGACGTCGTCGAGCAGCCGCTTCGCACCTATCTGGATGCGGTCACCCAGGTTCGAGACCAGGACCTGGAGACAGCCGAGGACGGGACGGTTCGCATCCGGCAGGGCGTTGCACCTGACCGCCGTGTCTCCATCGAAGACGCCGAGATGCGCCACGGCCGCAAGAGCCGCTCGAAGCGGTTCGACGGCTACAAGGAGCACATCGCACGCGATCTTGACCTTCCCGTCATTGTCGCCTGCGCGGTCACGCCTGCAAATCGGCCCGAAGAAGAGGGTGCCGCACCGATCGCCGAGGACGTCCAGCGTCAGCGGCTGCGCCTCGTCGAGCTCCACATTGATCGCGCCTACGTAAACAGTCCCGTCGTTGACGACGTGATCCGCGCGGGTGGCCAGGTGTTCTCGAAGCCTTGGGGCCAGCGGGCTCGAAGCCCCGATTTGTTCAGCAAGCGCGATTTCAAGATCGACCTGCGCGCCAAGACGATCACGTGTCCAGCGGGACAGGTCGAGGTGTTCGAGCCGGGCGACACGGTCGAGTTCGATCCCGAGGAGTGCGGCGCGTGCCCGCTTCGAGCCAAGTGCACGCAAGCTGCCTCGGGGCGAGGGCGGACTGTGTCCATCGCCGAGGACGAAGCTCTGCAGGGCAAGTTCCGGAAGTTGCAGCAGACCGGGCCAGGACGCGCCGTGCTCCGGCAGCGGACAGCTGTGGAGCATGCGCTTGCCCACATCGCGGCACGCAAAGGACACAGCGCACGCTACATCGGCGCCAGGAGAAACCTGTTCGACCTCCGGCGCGCCGCAGCGATCCAGAATCTTGAGGCGGCCCAGCGGCTGATCCAGGAGGCTGCGTAACTGATTGAAATTAGATAATTTTCAAACCGTTCGGCGTTCTAGCGGTACTGCGGGAGGCTCATCGCGAAAAGAGAGAAACCGCCAAGAACGCCAAGAACGCCAAGAACGCCAAGTTTACGGGGAAAGAACCACGCGCCTGACGCCGGCACGGAGAACGGCCACTTTGAAGGTGATCAATAGACCGAGCCGAAGTCTTGCCGACTTAAGGTATGACAGAACCTGCGCAACGGGGAACGACCGCCCTTCATAGTGGTCGAGCCCCAGCTTCCCTTTGAGCTCCTCGTAGGCGAGCTCCGTGCGCCATCGTTCCTTCAAGGTTCTGACGATCTGCTTCTTGCTCATCCGGCGCGGCAGCGTGGTCAGAGCAAACTTGATCGGTTTCGTTTCGTCGTATGGCCACTCGCTCACGAGCCACAGGGCCTCTCTGTCCTTGGGCTCGGACCCATCGTCATGGGCCGGCTTCACTCCGCGAAAGCAGAACGCCGTTCCTTCGCGTCGAGCAATCACACGCCCGTGGTCGCGTTGACGGCCACGGCGAAGTCAAGCCCATAGCTTCGCAGCGCGTCACGAAAGCCGGACGAGGCCCCATAAGCCCATCCGCGAGAACGACGTGTGGTGAGGAGCAGCGGACGCCGCGGGGCTGGCCCGGGCTCAGTCGGCAATGTGGAGCAGCGTCGAGCCTTCCACGGGCATGTAATCGCCGATCACCATCGGCTCCACGCCGGTCGTGAACTCGAACGGACCGACCACGTGAATCACCTCTCCGCTGGAGCCGCCTTCGCCGCCCGTGCCGCCTTCGCCGCCCGCGCCGCCGGCGTGCGGGGCGTAACATCGAGAGAGACCATGAGATCATTGAAATCCCACGACTGCTCTTGCTGATGCCGCTCGCGGCGGTGGGGTGCGGGATCGATCTCAGTCCCTATGAGGACGAGCAGCCTTCTGCGCCGTGTGGCGCGGCGTCGTGCGCACCTGCTCCTCCGCCGGAGTCGGTCTGTCGCGGTTACCTCACCGCCGACCAGGCAGAGGACGGCCGCGGCGTGTTCGTCGACGGGTTCGGGGGCGACGATGAAAACCCCGGTACGCGGGACAAGCCGGTGCAGAGCCTTCCGCGCGGCATCGCGCTCGCGCGCACGGGGCGCGGGCGCGTGTTCCTTTGCAGCAGACATTCAGGCGCGATCACGCTGCCCTCCGGCGTCGACCTTGTGGGGAGCTTCGATTGCACCAACGATTGGAAGCGGAGGAACCCGAGCGACGATCCAATCATCCCCGCGCCGCCTTCGCCGCTCGCAGCGCCCCCTTCACCGCCCGCGCCGCTGGTGCCACCCGCGCCGCCGACGCCGCTCGCGCCGCCCTCGCCGATCGCACCGCCCGCGCCGCCCTCGCCGATCGCGCCGCCCGCGCCGCCCTCGCCGAACTCGTCGCGCGTGCCCCAGGCGCCGCGCGCAGCGCTCGTGCTCCCGCCCTTCGTGACCGTGATGGAATCGACGTAGATGACGGTCGGGTTGGCCCAGGGCCCCGTGTTGCCCGCCGTGACCTGAATCCCGATCAACTTGACCTGGGTGCGGTCGAAGGCGGGAGACGCCGGGGCCAACGCGTCGACATCGATCGTGAGGTCCGTCCACTCTCCCAGACCGGCGACCGGATTCCATGTATAGCCGACGTTCGCCCAGAAGAGCTCACCCCCGTTTTGCACGAACGGCTGCAGGCCGCCGTGGGTGCCGGTGTGGGCCTTCACGCGGAACGTGACGACGGCGCCCGTCAGGTCGATCGCCTCTTCGAACCCGATGAAGAACTGCGTCGCCGACCCCGCGCTCCTGAACGGCACGGAGAGCCGCGCGCAACCAGGGCAGCTCTCGCTCGGGTCGGTGGTCCCGCCGCCGCCCTCTCCACCGCCGCCGCCGGAGCCCCCCGTGCCCGTCGGGCTGCCGTTCCCGCCGGTCAACGTCGACGACGTGCTGGAGCCAGAGGAGCTCCCGCCGGCGCCGCCGCTGCCCGCGCCGTCATCGCCGCAACCCGTCGTGGCGAACGCACCGACCAGCAAACCGGTGACCGCCACAGAATGAACGGTTCTCATTCAAGCCCCTCCTTGCCTTGATCCTACGAGGCTGCGTGGCGAAGCCGCCGTTCGCCTTCGCGGCCATCACCGCACCCGAGCTCCTTCGCGGCCATCACCGCACCCGAGCTCCTCCGAGCCAGCCCCACACCCGGCGAGCGTATCTGGTGCCGATCGCTTTCTCAACAGCACGGACGGCCAGATCCGTCGTCGAGAACACAGCGCGTTCGCAATCCTCGACGCTGGCGCCGTTGCGGGGGCGACAGCCACATCAGACCACCTGCGGAGTCGAGCCCGGAGCGCAGCGCGCCTCTCAGCGCCCGCCCGCGGAGGGCGCCGCGGTGGGGTCGAGTAGCATCATGGCGATGGCGATGACATAGAACGAGAGGCCCACCAGCAGGAACGCGATGGCGACGCGGTAGATGGAGGTCTTGCGGTCGCGGTAGGCGAGCGAGACGAGGAGCCACCCGCGCATGTCGTGGCCGGGCTGCTGGGTGAGCCAGCGGATGTGCTGGACCCCCCAGACGATCAGGGTCGCGGAGAGCAGCACGGTCGCCACGCCAGCGATGATCAGCCCCTGCGCGGCGCGGCTGGTGCCGGCGATGAGGCGCCCCGAGAAGCCGGTCGTGGTGATGACGATGCCGCACAGGCCGATGAGCACCTGGGCGCGGTTATGGAGGACGGCGAACTGCCGCTCCAGGATCCCGTGCACGACCTCCCAGGACTCGGCGCCGACGAGCTTGATGAACCGGTCCGCCTCTTCCTCGCGCGCGACGTTCTTCATGACCGACGCCGTAGCACTCCGGCGCCCGCGCCTCATGCCGTCGCGCCGTCCATTCTGAGTATTCCACCCTACCAGCCCAGCGCCGGCCGGCGGTCGCGGCGCGATCATTGCGCGAGCGCGGCGCGGGTACGACCGGGCCTTGCACCCCGGCGAGCGAGCTGGTTAACCTTGGCGGCAATGACCGTCGAGGTCGGGCTGGTCAACGAAATCTGCGCCATGGGCTGGGTCGACCGGCTCCATGTCGCCGTGTGGCGAGGAAACGGCGTCGCCGAGGCCCACACGTTCTATCGAGAGATGAAGGCCGGTATCGCGCGCTTCGGGTGGGGAATCGGCCACCTCGCCGTCATCGAGCCTGGCACCCCGCTGCCGCCGCCGGACATACGAAAGATCATCGTGCGGGTCTTCGATGAATATCCCGGCGCGGTGGGCGGCGTGTCCGTCGCGTGCGAGGGGCAGGGCTTCTTCGGGTCCGCCGTGCGCAGCGTGGCGACCGGGCTCATGATGCTGGCCAAGACGCCCGTCCCGTTCCGGCTCAGCGGGAGCGTGGTCGACTCGGCGGCGTTCCTGTCGACGCACGTGGCCGCAGGCGCGGCGCCGCTCGAGCCGGCGGCGGTCGTCGGCGCGGTCCAGGAGCTGAGGCACCGGATGCGCACGAGGGTCGCCAAGTCGGCCTGATCCGCGCCCGGGCGCGGGGCGGCGCGGGCCGCGCCCTGCTCACGGCTGCTGCGGGCGCGCCGCGCGGGCGCGGAACAGGCAGAACGCCGCGATGGTGAGCGCCGCCATGAGCGCGCCGGAGACCCACAGCACGGGGCGGTGACCATAGCGATCGACGCCCATCCCGACGACGGGCGCGAGCAGCACGAAGGCGAGGCGGAACAGGAAGCTGCGGAGCGAGACGCAGCTCGCGCGATCGCCGTCCGGCGCGAGCCGCTGCTCTTCGTGGTGGAGCAGCGGCATGTGGAGGCCGCGCACGAAGGTGAGCAGGAAATAGAACGCGAACCCGAGCGCGTGATGGGAGATCGCGAGGCCGAGGTACCCGGCCGCCACCAGGGCGACGCACGCGAGCAGCGTCCCCGTCATGCCGAGGCGGCGGCCGGCGCGCTCGCTCAGCATGGCGCCGAGCGCGGTGGTGAAGCTGGCGACGGACCACATGGGGCCTATCCACGTGACCTCGGCGCCCGACTCGGTGGCGTACAGGGCCATGAGCCAGGTGGGCAGATACGACGCGAGCGCGAGCGCGACGCCGAGCAGCAGCACCGCGCGGAGGTCTGCGCGCTCGATCAGCGCGTCGCGCACGATGGAGCGCATGCGGCCGAGGTGATCTTCGACCTTGGGCTGGGCGCGCTGGGTCTCGCCGAAGCGGAGGGCGATGCCGAGGGCGAGCACCCAGGCCGCGGCCTCGATCACGAACGGCAGGCGAGACCAGCGCGCGTACAGGAAGCCGGCGACGAGGGCGGCGCTGCCCGAGGCGATCTGGGCGATGGAGCGCATGCGGCCGTACCAGCGGGCGAACTCGTGCTCTTTGCCCTGCTCGCGGAGCGAGTCGTAGAGCAGCGCGGAGTCGGCGCCCGAGATGAGCGAGAACCCGACGCCGAGCACGAGCTCGGCGAGGATCACCGACCAGAGCGCGGGCGCGATCGCGTAGAGGAACCAGCCGAGCAGGACGCTGGAGGAGCCGAGCACGAGGGCGCGTCGATGGCCGAGGCGGTCGGCGATGTAGCCGGAGGGGAACTCGAAGAGCGCGATGCTCAGGTTGAACGAGGCCTGCACGCTCATCATCGTGGCCACGCTCATGCCGATGTCCCTGGTCCAGAACAGCGGGAAGATGGCCGCCGGGAACATCAACGAATGCACGCCGTAGTAGGCGCAGATGAGCCAGGGGTTCCGCTGGACGGACGACATGACGGGAGGGGGCGAGCTTACGGCACGGGGGCGCGCCGCGCGAGGCGGGGTGTTCGCCGCGCGCGCGGGGGCGTGGCTCCTCGCGCCTGCGCGGATCGTGTCAGCGCGAAAGAATGGGCTCGGGCATCCGACGTCGCGGGCCCGCGCGGACCGCGCTATGCCGCGCGGCCATATTTCACGTCGTACCTCAGGAGCTGCACGCCGTTCGCGTAGGGCTTCGAGCCGACCAGCGCCAGATCGACCTTCCTCGTGCTGCCGCCGAAGAGCCGGACCCCGTGGCCGAAGACGATGGGGTTCACCTTGAGGACGAGCTGATCGATGAGCGCGTGATCCAGGAGGAAGCCGGCGAAGGCGCCGCCCCCGCAAAGGTAGATGTCCGCGCCGGGAGACGCCTTCAGCCCCTCGATGACGGCGACCTCGTCGCGATGGACGACCTGGACCTCGGCCCCCTCATCGAAGCGCAGCGTCCGCGAGAAGATGTGGTGCTCCATGTGCGGGTACGCCCGCTTGCCCGGAACGAGCCCGAGGGGATATCCCCACTCGTACGTCCTCCTCCCCATCAAGACGGTGCCATAGCCCTTCAGGCGCTCGACGTACTCGGCGGCGTGCTCTCCCTCCATCAGGAAACCGTCGACCGAGCCATCCTCATGCGAGATGAAACCGTCGAGCGACACCGCGACGTCGTAAACAATCTTTCTCATGCGATCCTCCTCGTTCTCGGAACCAACCTGCAGTGCGGACGAGCGCGTTCGTCCGCAGGCGCTGACGTGACAGCGCTCTCACGGCACCAGGGACGCCGATCCATCGCCGCGAAGAGGGCGACGGACGGCTCGCCACGGACGGCCGTGCGACGGAGAGATGGCTTCAGCGAGGAGCGATCATAAGGGACGCGTGTCAGGCGTCGATGGCGACCCTAGCATGCACCCGCTCGCTTGCCTAGCGGTTCGAGCCCCGGCGATTCGCGCGCTCGCTCGCTTCGCGCCCCGAGCTCCGCCGCGCCCCCAACGTAGGAGAGCGTCCGTGCGCCAGCGCACAACGCATGGCGCGGCTTGACCACGGCTGGCCGCCTCGGGGACCCCCCGTTGCCCTGCTGGTGATGCGCTGGTAGCGTCTTCGGCACATGAAGGAGAAGACAGCCATGAGGAGCGATGTGAACCGGTGCTGGCGCCTTGCCTCGCGTCCCGTCGGCCTGCTCAAAGACAGCGATTTCACGTTCAGGGAGGAGCCGATCCCGGAGCCGAAGGCGGACGGGGACATCCTTGTCCGTACACTTTACCTGTCGGTCGATCCCACGCAGCGGATATGGCTCGCTCGCGACTCGTACATGCCGGCGGTCCCGATCGGCGACGTCGTCCGCGCGGGCGGCGTCGGCAAGGTCGTACGCTCGAACAGCCCGGACTTCGCGCCGGGCGATCTCGTCCAGGGCCTGCTCGGCTGGCAGGACTACGCGCTCTTGACGGCCGGAAAGCGAGAGCTGCTCCCGGCCTCGAAGCTGCCGCCCGGCATACCGCCCGAGCTCGCGCTCAGCGTCTTCGGCGTCACCGGGTTGACCGCCTATTTCGGTCTGCTCCACGTCGGCCGCGTCAAGGAGGGGGAGACCGTCGTCGTCTCGGGCGCCGCCGGCGCGACCGGGATGATGGTGGGTCAGATCGCGAAGGCGAAGGGCTGCCGCGCGATCGGGATCGCGGGCGGCCCCGAGAAGTGCGCGTGGATCACGGGGGAGCTCGGCTTCGACACCGCCATCGACTACCGCTCCGAGGACGTCGCCGCCCGGCTCCGGGAGCTCTGCCCCTCCGGCATCGACCTCTACTTCGACAACGTGGGCGGCGCGATCCTGGACGCGGCGCTCGCAGAGCTCGCGATGCGCGGGCGCGTCGTGCTCTGCGGCGCCATCGGCGATTACACCGAGTCCGAGCAGCCGCCCGGGCCGAAGAACTACATCAACCTGCTGATGCGGCGCGGCCGGATGGAAGGATTCATCGTCACCGACTTCCTCGGCCAGGTGGACGAGGCGATCTCCGACCTCGCCGGCTGGGTGAGCTCGGGCAAGATCAAGAATCGCGTGGACGTGCAAGAAGGCCTCGAGAAGGCGCCCGCGACGCTGAATCGCCTGTTCACCAGCGCGAACACGGGCAAGCAGCTCCTCAAGGTCGCCGATCCGTGAGCGCGCCTTAGCGAGCGCCGGCCGAGCTAGAACTCGGTCCCGATCACGTACCTGAGCTGCCCAGTCTTCAGCGAGATCACGTAGACCGCCGTCCACGTGGCGAAGAAGACGTCGTTCGCCGACACCGAGATCCCGGACGAGACCTGCGACTTCTTGTGGACCTGCACGTCCCACAGCCGCTTGCCGGTGGCGCCGTCGAAGCAGGCGAGGCGCGTCCCCTGGCTGTGATCGTTCATGTCGTACGGGACGACCAGGAGCCCGCCCTCGTAGGCCGCCTCCTCGGTCCCCATCGCCCTCGTGGTGAGCGGATCGACGCCGGGCACCACGTCCTTCCAGAGGACCTTCTTCTTGTCGACCGCGGCCACCATCCTGACCTGGCTGCCCTTGCTGCGACGGCCGAGCATGAACCGCGGCCCGGGGCCGCTCGGGACGAGCGCGCGGTGCGCCGACATGCCCTCGATCGCGTGCAGCTCGGGCAGCCCGAGGTCGTCGAAATCGGACCAGCCGACGAGCCGATACCCGGGCGCCTCGTCCGCGTTCGAGCTCGGGGCCGGCTTGCACGCCGCGCCCTTCGCGAGCTCGCGCCGCCTTCCGCCCGCCGGCTCCAGGCCGTGCTTCGCGTCGTCGACCGTCTCGACGACGATCACGCCGTCGCCCTGACACACCCGCTTCGGCTTCTCGCCGAGCGACGCCGACCACGAGAGGGCCCCGGTGCGCAGATCGTACGCCTGCGCTTTGCCCAGGCCGTCGATCGAGATCACCCGATCGAAGACGACCGCGCGCCGCGCCTCGTGGCCGGCCGCGTCCTTGGCGAGGGCCGCCGTCTTCCACAGCTGCTTGCCGTCGCGCCCGTCGAAGGCGGCGATCCACGCCTCCCCGGCCGGGGCGCCGCTCTTGCCGATCACGTCCGGCGCCCCGTCGCCGTTGACGTCGGCGAGCATCGGCCGATCCTTGAAGTGCACGCTGGGCCCGATGCCGAGGGCGGGCCGCGCCCCGGACGCCCCAGGCGCGCCCTGCGTGACGAAGGCGGCGACCCCGCCGGCCACGCCCATGGCGGCGACCGCTCCCATCACGGCGAACACCGCGACGTTGGCGGACGGCGGCGCGACCCGGACGACGTGCATGCCCTGCGGGACCGGCGCGGTGGTCGGCTTCCTGCCGCGATCGATCAGCGATCGCGCGCCGCAGTACTGGCAGGTGGCGAAGTCCATCCCCGGCTGAACCGGCAGCGGGGCGCCGCATCGCGGGCATCGGGTGTCGACGATCCTTGCCATCGTTCCATTCTACACGAGCTCCGCGGCCTATTTCTTCTCCCGCGCGCCCCCGCGCCCGCCCGAGCCCGCACCCGGCCCGCGCTGGCCCGGCGGCCCGCGCTCCAGGAGGGCCGCGCGCGTGAGCCCCTTCCCGCCGAAGCGCTCGGCCACCTCGGCCACGACGCCCTCGAGCCGCCGGCGGCGCTCGGAGGCGACCGGGAACAGGCTCAGCGTCGAGCCGGCGGTCTCGCTCGTCAGATCGCCCGCGGCGACGCCGACGAGCCGCACCGGCCTCGACAGGTCGAACCGCGAGAGCAGCCCCCGCGCAGCGGCGTAGATCGAGTCCGTGTCCGCCACCGGCTCGGGCAGCCTCGTCTGCCGCGTGCTCCGCGTGAAATCCGAGTATTTGAGCTTCACCGCCACCGCGCGGCAGGACAGGCCCGCCTTGAGCAGGCGCCGCGCCACGCGGCCCGACAGCTCGAGCAGCCACTGCTCGATCGGCTCCCTGCCCCGGAGATCTTCCTCGACCGTCTCCTCCGCGCCGATCGACTCCGCGACGCGGCCCGGGACCACCGCGCGGTCGTCGACGCCGGCCGCGAGGAGGCGCACGTGCTCGCCCCACGCGGGGCCGAGGAGCTCGGAGAGGCGCGGCGCCGGGCAGCGCGCGAGGTCGCCGATGGTCGCGAGCCCCGCCGCGCGGAGGCGCTCGGCGGCGCGCGGGCCCACGCCCCACATGCGCTCGAGCGGCAACGGCGCGAGGAACGCGGCGACGTCCTCGGGCACCACGACGAGGCCGTCGGGCTTCTGCAGATCGCTCGCGATCTTCGCGGCGAACTTGCACGGCGCGACCCCGGCCGAGGCGGTGAGCCCGAGCTCTCCCTGGATGGCGCGCTTGACCTGCGCCGCGATCGCGACGCCGTCGCCGAAGAGCGCGCGGCTCGCGGTCACGTCGAGGAAGGCCTCGTCGAGCGACAGCCCCTCGACGAGCGGGGTGAAGCGGCGGAAGATCGCGAAGACCTGCGCGCTCACCTCGGCGTAGCGCGCGTGCCGAGGCGGCACGACGATCGCCTGGGGGCAGCGGCGGAGCGCCTCGGCCATCGGCATCGCCGAGCGGGCGCCGGAGGGGCGCGCCTCGTAGGAGGCGGCCGCCACGACGCCGCGCCGCGAGGCGCCGCCGACGAGGACCGGGCGGCCCCGCAGCGACGGGTCGTCGAGCTGCTCGACCGACGCGAAGAACGCGTCCATGTCGATGTGGAGGATCTGGCGCATCGCGGGGGAGCGATCGCACCCCGGGAGCGCGCCGGGATCAACCGGCCGCGACGCGCCGGCGCCTGCCCGGGCGATCTGCCCGGCGGCGCGCGCCGGCTCACTCGAGCGACTGGAAGAAGCGCCAGGCTCGCCCGCCCGCGCCGGACGGCACGGAGTGGCCGCCGGGGTGCGTGCAGTACACGAGCGGCAGGCCCTCGTCGCAGCCCTGGTACTCGACGCACCCGTTGCCGTAGGTCGCCGACGGCATCGAGGTCGCCTCGCAGCCGTTGCGGCCGCGCCAGAAGTCGCGGGTGGATTGTCCCAGCGCGGGGGTCACGGTCCCGTCGGTGTCGCCTTGCGTTTGAATCACCGCGTGCGCGGCGCTCGCGTCGCCGCAATTGGGCTGGGAGCCGTTGGGGCCCCACCCGGCGACCGGAGCGAGCCCGCGGAACACGGAGGAGCGCTCGCAGCCGAGCGTGTTCGTCATGAAGCCACCCTGGCTGAACCCGACCGCGAAGACGCGCTTCGTATCGACGCAGTAGTTCGACTTGGCGTGCTCGATCATGGCATCGAAGAACGCGAGGTCGGCGTCGAGGCGCGCCCGGTTGGCGTTCGGCGGCGGACCGCCCCAGTTCGAGTCCGCGTCCCCCCACTGCGATTGGGTGCTCGGAGGCGTGGACCGCCCGTTCGCCGGCAGCCCCTGCGGGTAGATGAGCAGCGCCTGGTCGTCGGTCTCCTGGATGAGCTGGAACCCGCTGCCGTCGTGCGCGGCCCACACGTTGTTCATGTTCAGGCCGTGGATGCCGAAGACCAGCGGCAGCGGCTTGCTCGGGTCGTAGTTCTCCGGCACGTACATCAGGAAGTAGCGCGTCACGCCGCCGACCATCAACGTCTGCTGCGCGCGAGGGTCGGGGCGCGTCGCCTCCTTGCCGCAGCCCACCGAGCCCTCCGGCCCGCTGCCGCCGGCGCCCCCCGAGCCGCCGCCGCCGGCCGACTCGCCGCCCGTGCCGACGGAGGTGCTCGCGCCCCCGCCCCCCCCGTCTCCTCCGCCCGACGTCGCTCCCGAGGTCGTCGCTCCCGAGGTCGTCGCTCCCGTGGTGGAGCTGGCGCCCGTCGAGGCGCTGGAAGACCCAGAAGGGCCGGGATCGACGGGATCCGGATCCGACGAGCACGCGGACAGCCCCATCGCCACGCCCACGGTGAAAAGAACGCCCACGCCCAGTGCAGATCGACTCATCGAGACACCACCTCTCTAACGGAACGCTGATCGCCGGGGCCCGGACGATCACGCGTCGTCCGCCGCGATCCCCCGGCTTGGTTGATGCAGACATCGTGCGCCGGGCGCGCCGGGCAAGTCAGGGTTCTCAGTACGTCGAGAACAGGCTCCAGAGGAACTTGGGCGCGAACGCGGGCCAGCCGTGATTGGTGCCGTTGTAGTTCGGGTCTTTGTGCTGGCACCAGTAGACCGGATAGTCCTGGTCACAGCCTTGGTACATGACGCAGTTCGAGCGCTCGTCCGTGTACCCTTCGACCGGCATCGTGCTCGCTTCGCAGTGGTTCAGCGCGGTATAGAAGTCGCGCGTCTTCGGGCCGTTCTCTGTCCCGACCACCGAGTCGTTCGCTCCGTGGATGACGACCGACGTGACCTGTCCGGTGCACCGTCGTGTGCCGGCGTCGAGCGGATAGTCCCGTACGTTCTTGGTGGCGCACGGGCCCACCGCGCGCAGCTTGTCCGCGTGCTCGCAGCCCAGGATGCTCGAGAAGTCGCCGCCCGAGCTCTCGCCCGCCGCGAACACGCGGGCCTCGTCGATGCAGAAGTTGGCCGTGATCTCCTCGTAGAACGGCTCGAAGAAGGAGACGTCGTTCGCCCCCCAGCCCGAGTTCGAGTTGGCCGGATGCGGGTAAACGCGGATCCATGCCTCCTTGGGGCCGGTCGCCTCGAAGCCCGCGTTCTGCTCTGCCCAGCTGATCGGGTTGTTCGTCGGGTTGAACATGATCATCGCCGGATACGGCTTGCTGGCGTCGTAGCCGGTCGGCAGCTTCACGTAGTACTGGTGACCCGAGACGCTGAGCGGGCTCTGCGCGCTGCCCGTCTGCGGGTTCGCCTTGTTGCAGCCGGCGCTCGGCCGCGGGGGGACCTTGCCGTCCGTCGAGCCGCCCGCGCCCCCGTCTCCTGGCGAGCCGCCGCTTCCGCCCGTCCCTCCCTCGCCGCCCGCGCCACCCGAGGACGCGCTGCCGGCGCCGGCGCCGGTCGTGGTGCCGCCGCCGGTCGTGGCGCCACCGCCGCTGCCTGACACGGTGGACCCGCTCGTTCCGGCTTGAGGGTCTTCCCCCGACGAGCCCGTGTCGTCACCGCTGCACGCCGAGAGAGCGAAAGAGGCGACCAGCGCCGCGCATCGTGTGATTTGAGCGAGAGCAGATTTGTTGGTCATTTGAATACCCAGGGGGCGGCATCGCCCCTCGCTGGCAGCGTTCCACGAAGCGCGTCCTCAGCGTGAGGCGGGCCATTGTGAGCGCTCACATCTCCCATGTCAATACTTGTCGGTGGGACGGTGGGTATCTCGATCCCGAGGGGCAAACAAAGCTGGCGGGGCTCCTCCGGAGCGGCGCGTCAAGAGAGCGGGCGCGGGATCGTGGTCGCGACCGGGTGAGCCGGACCGCCCGACCGGCATCTCGTCGGTGAGGGATGCACGGAGCGCCACGGAGATCGGACTTCCACTCCGGCGGCAATCCCATTAACATCTACAAACATCTACAGTGTGAGCGTTCACACCCGACCGCGACCTCATCCTGCCGGGGCGACGCAAGGCGTTCCCCAGCACGAACCGGCTCAGCGCAGAATTAGGACATGACAACAATGAAGAGACCTATCTTTTCCATGACGGCGGTGTTCCTCATCGGCGCCCTGCCCGTCTCCTGCGGGATCGACGAGCATGTAACGCCCCTCTCGTATCCGCTCACGATCGAGGCGAAGGGCGACGGGACGACCGACCCGCCGCCCGGGACCTACCTGCACGCGCCGGGCACCGTGATCACCGTCACCGCGACGCCCGCTAAGGGACAAAATTTCCTGGGCTGGACCGGCGCCGACACCGGGCTGGACAACCCGGCGACGTTCACCATGGGCACGGGCGAGACGCTGACGGCCACGTTCGGCGCCGCGTTCAGCCCGACGACGTACCAGAACCCGGTGCTGCCCGGCGATCACCCGGACTTGAACCTCTACCGGGAAGGCGACACCTTCTACGTGGTCGGGTCGAGCTTCCACACGATGCCCGCGTTCGAGATCCTGCGCTCGACGGATCTCGTGCGCTGGGAGCGCGTGACCCGGGTGGTCTCTTCGACCGCGGCCGCGCTCGACGAGCAGACCGGCCCTGGCAAGGGCACGTGGGGCGGCTTCATCGTCAAGGCCGGCGATGTGTACCGGGTCTACTACGCGATCGGCGCCACGCAGCATTTCTCCTCGGCGAAGAGCCTCGAGGGCCCGTGGTCGGAGCCCAAGAAGGTCGATATCTTCCCCTACACGCCGCCGGGGAGCGAGATCGCGTACGAGCGCAATACCGGCTCCGACAACTCGGTGTTCATCGATCCCGAGAGCGGCAAGACCTTCATGGTCATCAAGAACGGCCTGTGCAAATGGGACGCCGAGCACCCGAACGACTTCGGCATCAACCTGCTCACGGAGATCGATCCCGAGACCGGGATGCTGGTGCCGGAGTCGACCATCGACATGAGCTTCGTCAACTGGGACCAGGCGACCGGGGGCTGCGGGGACTTCACCAACCCTGACTGGAGCAAGTGGACCGAGGGGCCGACGATGGCCAAGCGCGGCGACTGGTACTATTACTTCGTGTCGACGCACACGGCCTGCGGCGGCCAGCTGCACGCCTGGGCGTCGAAGAAGCTGGTCGGCAGCACCGCCGAGGACTGGCACTGGCTCGGCTATGTGCTGACCGGCAAGGAGCCGTACGCCGGCTTGCAGCACGCCACCGCTCCGATCGAGCTCGAGGACGGCACCTGGTGGGCGCTCGCCCACTCCTACGACTGCACCGGGGTGGGCACCCAGGAGTGGAAGAACGGCGAGTGGCAGGGGCTCGGCCGCGAAGGGCTGCTCCTGCAGGTGACCTGGGAGGAGCAGCAGGTGGATGGGGAGACGATCCCGGTCCCGAAGTTCCCGACCGAGGTGCGCGATCTGCCGGCGCCCAAGCTGCCGCCGAGCGACGTGCCCTTCCTGGTGCCCGTGAACGACGAGTTCTCGTCGGACACGATCAACCCGGCCTGGACCACCTACGGGACGTCGGAGGACAAGTACTCGGTGACCGAGCGCGAGGGCTGGCTGCGGATCGAGCCGGGCGCCGGGAATACCACGCGGGTGGTGCAGAAGGACGCGCTGCACTCCAGCAGCATGACGGTGAAGCTGCAGTTCAAGCCCAAAGCGGACGGCGACGCGGCCGGCCTGCACGTGGGCAACGGCTACTGGGAGGACGAGCAGGTGATCGCGGCGCCGACGTGGATGACCAGCGGAGAGGGCTTCATGCTCCCGGCCATCCTGGAGGTCTCGGTGGCGCGGGTCATGGAGGACAAGAAGGACCGAATCCGGTTCTCCTTCCGCTCGCGCTCGGTGAAGCCTCCGGTCGAGGAGGGGGGCGCGTACACCGAGCTCGATGAGCCCGTCGTGGTGGGCGGGTCGGCCGCGGCGCCCGAAGGCGATACGGTCTGGCTGAAGCTGGTCCGCACCGGCCACAAGGCCACGGGCTGGTTCAGCGCCGATCGGCTCGAGTGGACGCAGGTGGGCGACGAGATCGACATCTCCACGCTCGACAACTTCTACGCCATGGCCCACACCTGGATCGGCAACCAGGCTGGCATGTTCGCGACCAACAAGCGCGCTGACTTCGATCTGTTCACGTACCGGGACGGGTTCACCTGGATCCCGGCCGCGGAGGCGAACCAGCAGTCGGGCACCGGCGTCGCGTCGAGCAAGAAGGCTGGTTCGGTGCTGGACGGGCTGGAGAACGGCGACTGGGCCATGTACGGCAGCGTCGACCTGGGCAGCGGCGGCGTCCACGCGAAGGCGATCGAGCTGAAGGCCTCGAGCGCCGGCCAAGGCGGCGCCGTGGAGGTCTGGATCGATCCGCTGGCCGGCGGCTCGGCCATCGGCACCTGCGACATCCCCGGCACGGGCGGCTGGGATGCGTGGGAGACCATCGCGTGCGACGTGAAGCCCACCGAGGGCACCCACGAGGTCTATCTCAAGGCGACCGGCGGCGAGGGCGAGCTGGTGCGCCTCGCGTCCCTGCGATTCGTGCCGGCCAAGTGACCTGTCGGCCACGGCTGACAAGGCTGCTCGCGCTCCCTCCCCGCGCCGCGCGCCTCGGGCCTGCGCCCTTCCGGAATCAGGGACGAGCCCGGGCGGCGCGGCGCTAGAACACCGATCACGTTAATCCACCGAGAGGTGAACCGCCAAGGACGCCAAGAACGCCGAGAAGAGAAAAAGAACTTGGCGTCCTTGGAGCCTTGGCGGTTCGAATTTCTGCTCTTTCGAGCGGTTTCGACCCGTTTGTCGCTCTAGCGGACCGGCGGCTTCAGGTCGTCCGGCAAGGTGGCCTCGTGCGTGGCGCCAGCGAACGCGGGGCCCGACACGGAGGTGTGCGCGCGCGCAGCGGTCGAGGCGAACAACGAGCCTGCAACGATCAGGCAGCTCTGCGACACCCTCTTCATCTGAAGCACCTCCACCGAGGAAAGCTCGATCACGCTAGTAGGGCCGCCATCCCTTGGAAATACGACCTGTTGTCGCAGACGCCCGTGACGCACCGCGATCGGCGTTGGCTCAACCCGCTTTCAGGCGGTAGCCCACGCCGGGCTCCGTGATGAGGATCTGCGGCCGCGCAGGATCGCGCTCCAGCTTGTGCCGGAGCTGCGCCATGTAGACGCGCAGATAATGTGTCTGCCCCGCATACGCCGGGCCCCACACCTCACCGAGGAGCTGGCGGTGCGTCAGCACCTTCCCCGCGTGCCGGATCAGCGTCGTCAGCAGCTTGTACTCGATCGGCGTCAGGTGGATCTCCTCGCCCGCCCGCAGCACGACCCGGCGCGCGAGATCGACCTCGACGTCCTGCACCTGGAAGCTCGCGCTCTCCGCCGTCGCCCCGCGCGCCGCGTGGGCGGCGTGGCGCAGCGCCACGCGCAGCCGCGCCAGGAGCTCTCCCGCGCTGAACGGCTTCGTCAGGTAATCGTCGGCGCCGCCGTCCAGCGCGTCGATCTTGTCCTGCTCCTGCCCGCGGGCCGACAGCACGATGATCGGGACGGCGCTCCACTCCCGGAGCCGCCGCGTCACCTCCAGACCATCCATGTCCGGGAGCCCCAGATCGAGGAGCACGAGATCCGGATTGCGCGTCGTCGCCTGGGCGATCCCTTCGCCGCCCGTCTCCGCCTCGACGAGCCGGTAGCCACGGGCCGCCAGCATCGCGCGGAGGAACCGCCGCATCTGCGGCTCGTCCTCGATCAGCAGCACGAGGGGGGACGCGTCCGACATTCGCCCGATCAGGCTATCAAGCCCCCGACACCGCCGGCAGCTCCGGGCCGGCGAGGTCCGGCGGGCGGCCCTCGATGGGCAACGTCACGCGAAAGATCGCGCCACCGTGAGGCCGGCTCTCCGCCGTGATCCGCCCGCCGTGCGCGGCCACGATGCCGCGGCAGATCGTGAGGCCGAGGCCGAGCCCCTGCCGGCCCTGACCGCGCCCCCGGTAGAACTTCTCGAAGATGGCCTCCTCTTCGCCGGGCGCGATGCCCGGACCGCGATCCTTGATCTCCAGCACCGCCACGCTCCCCTCGGTGAACCCCCGGATCGCGATCGGGCTGCCGGCGGGCGAGTACTTGAGCGCGTTTTCGAGCAGGTTGATGAGCACCTGCTCGATCAGCACGCCATCCATCGGGACGAGCGCGGTCGCCCGGTCCAGATCGATCGAGATCTGCCGTCCGTCGAGGTTCTCCTCGACCCGGTTCAGCGCGGCCCCGACGACCTCCTCGAGCGGCAGCCACTCCTTCTTGACCGCGAGCGCCCCGGACTCCAGCCGCGTCATGTCGAGCAGGTTGCGGACGAGGCGCTCGAGCCGCTGTGCCTCCTCCAGCACCGTCTGCGTCAGATCGCGCCGGACGGCCGGATCGAGCGCCGCTCCGTGAGCGCCGTCGTCGAGCAGCGCGCCCGCGGCGCCGGTGATCGTGGCGAGCGGCGTCCGCAGATCGTGGGAGACGGAGCTCAGGAGGGCGTTGCGGAGCTCCTCCGCCTGCGCGCGGAGCTGCGCGCGCTGGGCCTCTCGCGCGAGCAGGGCGCGCTCCAGCGCGAGCGCCGTCTGCGTGGCGAAGGCGCCGAGCAGCTCGCGCCGGCTCAGGTCGAGGAACGACGACGGCCGGCGCGGGCGGACGCTGAGGACGCCGATCGGCCCGGAGGAGCCCTGGAGCGGCAGGTGCATCGCGCCCGCGCTCGGGAGGGTGTCGGTCCCGGCGCCCGCGGCCTTGCCGCGCGCGTACGCCCACTCCGCGACCGCCCGCTCCTGCTCGCTCGCGGCCAGATCGTCGGCCGTGCCCGCCCGGACGGCGAGGCGCCCGTCGGCGCCGGGCAGGAGGACGGCCGCGTCGGCCTCGAAGATCTCGTGCACGTGGCGCGCGGCCGCGAGGCTGAGCTTGTCGACGCCGCGCAGGGCGGTCAGCTCCTTGCTCATCGCGTAGAGCGCCGCGGTGCGCTGCTCGCGCTCGCTGGCGCTCGCGGCCTGGCGGCGGATGCGCGCGGTGAGGCTGGCGATGACGAGGCCCACCCCCAGCATGATGCCGAACGTGAGGAAGTACCGGAGATCGCCCACCGCGAACGTCAGGTACGGCTTCACGAAGAAGTAATCGAAGGCGGCGACGCCCAGCACCGACGCGAGCGCCGAGGGCCCGGCGCCGAAGCGGCCCGCGACGAAGGCGACCCCGAGCAGGTACACCATGATGAGGTTCGCCAGGTCGGAGAACGGGTGCATGAGCCACGAGGCCAGCGTGCAGAGCGCCACCACGCACGCGCTCCAGACGTAGGGCAGCGGCCTCATGCGGCGCCGCTCCGGCGGGCCGGGCTCCGGCTTCGCCGCCTCCGCCACGCCCTGGATGACGTGCACGTCGATGCCGCCGCTCTGGCGCACGAGATCATCGAGCAGCGAGCCGTAGACGAAATCCTTCCATCGAGGGTGGGTCGGCTTGCCGACGACGATCTTGCAGACGTTGTGGCGCCTCGCGTACCGCAGGACCTCCGCGGCGACCTCCGCGCCGTGGAGCTGTACCGTGACGGCGCCGAGGCGCTCGGCGAGCGCGAGGTTCCGGTCGACCCGCTCGCGATCGGCCTCGGAGAGCCGCGCCTGCGCCGGCGTCTGCACGTAGACCGCGTGCCACTCCGCCTTCAGGCCGCCCGCCATCCGCCGCGTCGCCCGGATCAGCCGCGCCGACATCGGGCTCGGCCCCACGCAGACGACGATCCGTTCGGCGACGGCCCAGGTCTTCTGGATCCCGTGGGCGCGCATGTAGCCGCGCATCTGGTCGTCCACGCGCTCGGCGGTGCGCCGCAGGGCGAGCTCACGCAGGGCGATCAGGTTGCCTTTGCGGAAGAAATTGCTCGCCGCGCGCTCGATCTGCTCCGAAAGGTAGACCTTGCCCTCGCGCAGCCGCTCGAGGAGGTCGTCCGGCGGGAGATCGATGAGCTCGATCTCGTCGGCGCGCTCGATCATCGAGTCGGGCACCGTCTCCCGGACGACGACGCCGGTCACCTGGGCCACCACGTCGTTCAGGCTCTCGATGTGCTGGACGTTGACCGTGGTGTAGACGTCGATCCCGGCGTCGAGGAGATCCATGACGTCCTGCCAGCGCTTCGGGTGCCTGAGCCCCGGCGCGTTCGTGTGCGCGAGCTCGTCGACGACGAGGAGCTTCGGCCGACGCTTCAGCGCGGCCTCGACGTCGAACTCGCGCAGCGTCCTGCCGCGGTGCTCGACCTCGATCGCCGGCAGGCACGGCAGCGGCGGAGGCTCACCGAGGAGCGCCTCCGTCTCGGCGCGCCCGTGCGTCTCGACCCAGCCGACGACGACGTCGATCTCTTCCTCGCGGAGCGACCGCGCCGCCCTCAGCATCGCGTACGTCTTGCCGACCCCGGGCGCGGCGCCGAAGAAGATCTTGAGCTTGCCCTTCCGCTCGCGCTCCTCCTCTTCGCGGACCGCGGCGAGCAGCGCCTCGGGATCCGGCCGGTCGTCGCCTGCGTCCGCCATCGCTCGCGCTCTCCTCAGCCGGCGCCGTCGAGGGCGAGGTTCAGGAGGAGCACGTTCACGTGGGGCTCGCCGAGGAGCCCGAGCAACCGCCCCTCGGTGTGCCGCGCGACGAGCCGGCGCACCTCGTCCTCGGGGAGGCCGCGCGCGCGCGCCACGCGCCGCGCCTGGTACGCCGCCGCCGCGGGGCTGATGTGCGGATCGAGGCCGCTGCCGGAGGCGGTCACCAGGTCGACCGGCACCGGCGCGGCGCTCTCCGGATCTGCGGCGCGGAGCGCGTCGATCCTGGCCTTGACCGCCTCGGCCAGGGCGGGGTTCGTGGGCCCGAGGTTGCTCCCGGCGGAGGCCTGCCCCGCGTAGGGGACAGGGCTCGTCGCCGAGGGGCGGCCCCAAAAATAGCGTGGATCGTCGAACGGCTGACCGAGCAGGCTCGCGCCGACCACGCGGCCGTCCTTCCGCACGAGGCTGCCGTTCGCCTCATGGGGGAACGCGGCCTGCGCGATCGCCGTCGAGAGCAGCGGGTAGGCGAACCCCGTGACGCCGGTGAGGACGAGGAGGAGGACGAGGGCGGGTCGCAGGTGCGCGAGCATAGCGTTCATTCCTTGGAGGATCAGGCGAGGCCGAGGGCGGAGAGGAGGAGATCGATGAGCTTGATGCCCACGAACGGCACGACGAGCCCGCCCAGGCCGTACACGAGCAGGTTCCTGCGGAGCATCCGCTCCGCGCCGACGGACCGGTAGCGGATGCCCCGGAGCGCGAGCGGGATCAGCGCGACGATGATGAGCGCGTTGAAGATCACCGCGGAGAGCACCGCGCTCCGCGGCGTGGCGAGCCCCATCACGTTGAGCCGCCCGAGCGCGGGGTACGTCGAGACGAAGGCCGCCGGGATGATGGCGAAGTACTTGGCGACGTCGTTCGCCAGGCTGAAGGTCGTGAGCGCGCCCCGCGTCATCAGGAGCTGCTTTCCGATCTCGACGATCTCGATGAGCTTGGTCGGGTTCGAGTCGAGGTCGACCATGTTCCCGGCCTCCTTCGCGGCCTGGGTGCCCGTGTTCATGGCGACCGCGACGTCCGCCTGCGCCAGCGCGGGGGCGTCGTTCGTCCCGTCGCCGGTCATGGCGACGAGCCGCCCGCCCGCCTGGTAGTCGCGGATCAGCGCCAGCTTGGCCTCGGGCGTGGCCTGCGCGAGGAAGTCGTCGACGCCGGCCTCGGCGGCGATGGCCGCGGCGGTGAGCGGGTTGTCGCCGGTGATCATCACCGTCTTGATCCCCATGCGCCGCAGGTCGCCGAAGCGCTCCCGGATGCCGCCCTTCAGGATGTCCTTGAGGTGGATGACGCCCAGCACCGCGCCGCCCTCGGCGACCACGAGCGGCGTGCCGCCTCTCCGGGCGATGGCCTCGGTCACCGCGCGCACCGCGGCCGGGACCGCGCCGCCCTTCTCCTTGACGTGGGCCTCGATCGCCTCGACGGCGCCCTTCCGGATCTCGCGCGCGCCGCAGTCGACGCCGCTCATCCGGGTCTGCGCGGTGAACGGGACGAAGCGGGCGCCCAGGGCCCCGAGGTCACGCTCGCGCAGGCCGTGCTTCTCCTTCGCGAGCACGACGACGCTGCGCCCCTCGGGGGTCTCGTCGGCGAGCGACGCGAGCTGCGCGGCGTCGGCGAGCGCCTGCGCCGCGACCCCGTCCGCCGGGATGAGCTCCGTCGCCTGCCGGTTGCCGAGCGTGATCGTGCCGGTCTTGTCGAGCAGCAGCACGTCCACGTCGCCGGCGGCCTCGACGGCGCGGCCCGACATGGCGATGACGTTCGCCTGGATCATCCGGTCCATGCCGGCGATGCCGATGGCCGAGAGCAGCCCGCCGATCGTGGTCGGGATCAGGCACACGAGCAGCGCCGTGAGCACGGTGATGGTGATCGGGGTCCCCTGCCCTGCCGCCCGGACGCCGTAGATCGAGTACGGCAGCAGCGTCACGGTCGCGAGGAGGAAGACGATGGTGAGCGCGGCGAGCAGGATGTCGAGCGCGATCTCGTTCGGCGTCTTCTTGCGCTTCGCCCCCTCCACCATCGAGATCATCCGGTCGAGGAACGCCTCACCGGGGTTGGCGGAGATGCGGATGATCAGCCAGTCGGACAGGACGCGCGTGCCGCCGGTGACGGCGCTCCTGTCGCCGCCGCTCTCGCGCACGACGGGGGCGCTCTCGCCGGTGACGGCGCTCTCGTCGACCGACGCGACGCCGACGACGATGTCGCCGTCGCCGGGGATGATCGCGCCTGCCTCCACGAGCACGAGGTCTCCTTTCCGGAGGTTCGACGCGGGGACCGTGGTCCGCGCGGCTTCGCGCTCCGGGGCGGAGAGCTTCGCGGCCTCGACGTCGCGCCGCGCCTTGCGGAGCGTGTCGGCCTGCGCCTTGCCGCGCCCCTCGGCCACGGCCTCCGCGAAGTTCGCGAAGAGCACGGTGAACCAGAGCCAGAGCGAGATGGCGAGGATGAACCCGGCCGGCTCCTCGCCCTCGCCGAGGAGCGCGTGCACGAACAGGGCCGTGGTGAGCGCGCTCCCGGCGAGGACCACGAACATCACCGGGTTGCGTATCTGGTGGCGCGGGTCGAGCTTGCGGAGCGCGGCGGCGATCGCCGGCTTGAGGATCGTGGGGTCGAGGAGCGGCCTGGCCGCGGTCTTCTTCCCCTCGACGTCGCGGGACGGGTGGCGCGACCTCGGCGGCGGCGACAGCTCGAGGTGCGGAGGAGGAGCGGGCGCGCCGCGCTCGGCGATCACCTCGGCGGTGGAATGAAGGTTCAAGGTCATCGCGTCATCTCCAGGTGCTCGACGATCGGCCCGAGCGCGAGCGCGGGCACGAACGTGAGCGCTCCGACGAGCAGCACGGTGCCTGTCAGGAGCGCGACGAAGAGCGGCGTGTGCGTGGGCAGCGTGCCCGGGCCGGCCGGGACGAGCTTCTTCCGGGCGAGCGAGCCCGCGAGCGCGAGCACGGGGACGATCACCGCGTAGCGGCCGATGAGCATCGCGACGCCGATGGCGGTGTTGTAGAAGGGGCTGTTCGCGCCGAGACCGCCGAAGGCGCTGCCGTTGTTGTTGGCGCCGGACGAGAACGCGTAGAGCACCTCGCTGAACCCGTGCGGACCCGGGTTGAACACGCCCTTCCGCCCTGCCTCGGTCATCACGCCGACGGCGGCGCCGGCGAGGACCGTGATCGCCGGGAAGAGCACGACCAGGGACGCCATCTTCATCTCGAACGCCTCGATCTTCTTGCCGAGGTACTCCGGCGTGCGCCCCACCATCAGGCCGGCCACGAAGACGGCGATGACGACGAACATCAGCATGCCGTAGAGGCCGGAGCCCACCCCGCCGAAGACCACCTCGCCGAGCTGCATGAGCCAGAGGGGCACGAGCCCGCCGAGGGGCGTGAAGGAGTCGTGCATCGCGTTGACCGAGCCGTTCGAGGCCGCCGTGGTGGCGGTCGCCCAGAGGGCGGAGCTCGTGATGCCGAAGCGCGCCTCCTTCCCTTCCATGTTGCCGCCCGCCTGCAGCGCGCTCGCCGCCTGGTCGACGCCCAGGCGGGAGAGGGCCGGGTTGCCCGCCTGCTCCGAGGCGACGCAGACGACGAGGAGGACCGCGAAGATGGCCGTCATCGCGGCGAGCACGGCCCAGCCCTGGCGCCTGTCGCCGACCATCCGGCCGAACGTGTGGCAGAGCGCGGCGGGGATGAGCAGGATCGCGAGCATCTCGAGGAAGTTCGAGAGGGCCGTCGGGTTCTCGAGCGGGTGCGCCGAGTTCGCGTTGAAGAACCCGCCGCCGTTGGTCCCGAGCTGCTTGATGGCGATCTGCGAGGCCGCGGGCCCCATCGGGATCACCTGATGAACGACCGCGTCGCCGTTCTGGTCCTTGACGGCCTGGAGCAGCGACGCGCTCTGGTGTCCGCCGAAGCCCTGCACGACGCCCTGGGACACGAGGAGGAGGGCGAGCAGGAGCGAGAGCGGCAGGAGGACGTAGAGGGTGCTCCGGACGAGATCGACCCAGAAGCTCCCGACGGTATCCGCGGTCTTCCGCGTGATCCCGCGGATCAGCGCGACGAGGACGGCCATTCCGGTCGCGGCGGACACGAAGTTCTGCACCGCGAGCCCGGCCATCTGCGTCAGGTGGCTGAGCGTCGACTCGCCGCCGTACGCCTGCCAGTTCGTGTTGGAGGCGAAGCTCACGGCGGTGTTGAAGGCGAGCTCGGGCGGGACGGCGGCCATGCCCTCGGGGTTCAGGGGCAGGACGCCTTGCAGCCGCTGGAGGGCATAGAGGACGATGAGCCCGGCCAGGTTGAACGCGAGCACCGCGAAAGCGTAATCCTGCCAGCGCATCTCCTGGTCGGCGCGCACACCCGCGGCGCGGTAGATGAGCCGTTCGACGGGCCCGAGGACCATTGCCATCATTCCGCGCTCGCCCTGGTAGACCCGCGCCATATAGGCGCCGAGCGGGACGGAGAGGCCGAGGAGGACGGCCAGGTAGAGCGCTGGTTCCAGCGCGTTGCTGGCGGTCATGATAGGCTCTCCGGCTTGAGGAGGGCGAAGATCAGGTAGAGGAGGAGACCGAGGGCGAGGACGCCCGAGATCCAGGTGAACGCGGTCATGGCGCTCAGACCCTTTCACAGAGCCGGATGAGCCCTGCAAACAGCGAGAAACAGAGGATCGTCAATCCCAGGTAGACCATGTCCATGGCGACCTCATCGGCAGCTGCCGTGCGCCGCGGCGCCTGCGCCGGCCGAGCGGGACAGAACGTAGCCCGCCGCGGGTCAAGGGGACGTCAAACCGGGGAGGCGCGACGTCAAGGAAGTATCAAGGAGACGGCGAGACCGCGCGTCTCGGCCTCTGCCCGGCGTGCTCGAGCGAGCGACGGGGCGCGCGGGGAGCGATGAGGCGGCGCGCCCCCGCGTCCCGCCGGCCGCCGCCTCGCGCCCGGGCGCGCTCACGGCGCCGCCGGGCGCCCGACGCGCTCAGCGACCTCAGCCAGCCCTGCAGCAGGTACGGAACGAGGATCACGATGAGTGCGGCCACCGTGGTCGCGCCCCCGAACGCCTCGCCGCGCGAGATCGCCGAGAGGGTCGTGAGCAGGCAGGCGAGCCACGCGAGCCCGAGGACGGCGGCGAGGTCCACGTCGGTCCGAGCGCGCTCCCCGGAGGTCGAGGGGTCATCTCCTGTGCGCATCCTGTACGGGGCGGAGGCGGAGGTGGTCGGCGGCTTCATGACGGTGCTCCCTGGCTGGCGGTCCATCGACCCTGCGCGATGACAAGCTAGCTCGCGCCGCGTCAGGATCCCCTCAAGGCGCGCCGTCAGGGCGTAAAGACCGCGTTGTTCAGGACACCCGGTCGCGTCAGGCCTCCCGCCGCGGACCGGCCCGCGAGCGCCCTCTGCCTTGATGATCTCTTGACGGCCGCAAATCGTTCGACATCAGCCAGTTTAAGGGCTGGGCCCGGGGATCACCGGCCCCGGCGCGAGCAGCCGGCTCCCCTCCATCAGCCAGACGGCCATCAGGTTCGTCCCGTCGGCCTGCCACATCGCGTCCGCCAAGCTGTCGAAGTTGGTATCGCCGGCGGTGCGCACGGCCCAGCCTTCGCCGAGCGGCCCCGGGATCACCGGCCCCGGCGCGAGCAGCCGGCTCCCGTCCATCAGCCAGATGGCCATGAGACCCTGCTCACCGTTGGTCCAGAGCACGTCCGCCTCGCCGTCGCCGCTGAAGTCGTTCGCCGTGACGACGATCCAGCCGTCGCCGAGCGGCCCCGGGATCACCGGCCCGGGCGCCAGAAGCTGGCTGCCCTCCATCAACCAGACGGCCATCAGGTTCTGCTCCGGATTGTTCCAGACAACATCCCCCATCCCGTCGAAATTGGCGTCCCCGACCGCGACCGCCTTCCAGCCGTCGCCGGCCGGTCCCGGGATGGACGGCCCGGGCGCGAGCAGCCGAGTTCCCTCCATCAGCCACACCGCCATCAGGTTCCGTTCCGGATTATTCCAGACCACATCGGCCATGTTGTCGCGGTTGAGGTCGAACAGGTTCTGGACGGCGACCCAGCCGCCGCCGAGCGGCCCCGGGATCACCGGGCCCGGCGCGAGCAGCCGAGTTCCGTCCATCAACCACACCGTCATCAGGTTCTGTTCCGGATCGTTCCAGAGCACGTCCGCCATGCCGTCGAGGTTGAAGTCGGCCGCCGAGGCCGCGATCCAGCCGTCGCCGAGCGGCCCCGGGATGGACGGGCCCGGGGCGAGCAGCTGGCTCCCCCCCATCAACCACACCGCCATCAGGTTCTGTTCCGGCTCGTTCCAGAGCACGTCCGCCATGCCGTCGAGGTTGAAGTCGGCCGCCGAGGCCGCGATCCAGCCGTCGCCGAGCGGCCCCGGGATGGACGGGCCCGGGGCGAGCAGCTGGCTCCCCTCCATCAACCACACCGCCATCAGGTTCTGTTCCGGATCGTTCCAGAGCACGTCCGCCATGCCGTCGAGGTTGAAGTCGGCTCCCTGGATGACCTTCCAAGCGCTGCCGTTCGCGCGCTGAACCGCGGCGCCCATCGGCGCTCCCGGGGGGTCCAGGGTGCGCAGCCCTCGATCTCGCGGGCCGGCATCCTGCGCGCAGCCCAGCGCGACGAGGACCCCAGAGGCGGCAGCCAGGCGCTCCAGCACCACCATGAGGCCTCGCATACGTATCTCTCCTGTTGCTTGCCCAGGCGCCGCGATCAACCGCCGTCACTGAGGTCCCGGGATCACCGGCCCCGGCGTGAGCAGCCAGCCCCCCGTTATCAGCCAGATGGCCATGAGGCCCTGCTCGGCGCTCGTCCAGAGCACGTCCGCGTCGCCGTCGCCGTTGAAGTCGTTCGCCGCGACGACGATCCAGCCATCGCCGGCGGGCCCCGGGATCACCGGCCCCGGCGCGAGCAGCTGACTTCCCTCCATCAACCACACCGCCGTCAGGTTCCGCTCCGGATGGTCCCAGACGACATCCCCCATCCCGTCGAAGTTGGCGTCGCCGACCGCGAGCGCCTTCCAGCCGTCGCCGGCCGGACCGGGGATGAGCGGCCCAGGCGCGAGCAGGTGGGTTCCTTCCATCAACCAGACCGCCATCAGGTTCTGTTCGGGGTTGTTCCAGACCACATCGGCCATGCTGTCGCGGCCGTGGTCGGTCAGGTTCGGGACGACGACCCAGCCGTCGCCGATCGGCCCCGGGATGAACGGGCCCGGCGCGAGCAGCCGAGTTCCCTCCATCAGCCACACCGTCGCCAGGTTCTGCTCGGGGTTGTTCCACAGCACGTCCGCCATGCCGTCGTGGTTGAAGTCGGCCGCCGAGGGCACGACCCAGCCGTCGCCGATCGGCCCCGGGATGAATGGGCCCGGCGCGAGCAGCCGAGTTCCCTCCATCAGCCACACCGCCGCCAGGTTCTGCTCGGGGTTGTTCCACAGCACGTCCGCCATGCCGTCGTGGTTGAAGTCAGCAGCCGCGGCGGCGACCCAGCCCTCGCCGAGCGGCCCCGGGATGGATGGGCCCGGTGCGAGCAGCCGAGTTCCCTCCATCAGCCACACCGCCATCAGGTTCTGCTCTTCGTCGCCCCAGAGCACGTCGGACATGCCGTCGAGGTTGAAGTCGGCCCCCTGCACGGCCTTCCATGCGCTGCCGTTCACGCGCTGAGCCGCGGCGCCGAGCGACGCTCCCGAGGGCTCCAGGGTGCTCGGCCCTCGGTCTCGCTGGCCGGCGTCCTGCGCGCAGCCCAGCGCGACGAGGACCCCAGAGGCGGCAGCCAGACGCTCCAGCACCCTCATGAGGCCTCGCATACGCACCCCTTCTGTCACCGGCGCATGCGTCGCGATCAGCCGCCATCGTAGGGCCCGGGGATCACCGGCCCCGGCGCGAGCAGCAGGCTCCCCTCCATCAGCCACACCGCCATCTCGCTCGCCTCGCCCCGCTGCCAGACCACGTCGGCCATGCCGTCGAGGTTGACGTCGGCCGCGGTGCGCGCCACCCAGCGGTCGCCGGCGGGCCCGGGGAGGAACGGCCCCGGCGCGAGCAGCTGGCTCCCCTCCATCAGCCACACCGCCATCAGGTTCTGCTCGGCGTTGTTCCAGAGCACGTCCGCCATGCCATCGCCGTTGAAGTCGGCGCCCCAGGCGATGACCCAGCCATCGCCGATCGGCCCCGGGATCGGCGGCCCTGGCGCGAGCAGATGAGTGCCTTCCATCAGCCACACCGCGATCAGGTTCTGCTCGACATGGCGCCAGACGGCGTCCGCCATGCCGTCGGCGTTGAAGTCCCCCACGGCGGCGACGTCCCAGCCGTCGCCGAGAGGCCCGGGGATGAACGGCCCCGGCGTGAGCAAACGGGTGCCTTCCATCAGCCACACGGCCATCACGCTCCGTTCCGCGTGGCTCCAGAGCACGTCCGCCATGTTGTCGGCGTTGTAGTCGATCGCCCTGGCGAACCAGCCGCTGCCCCCCGGCCCCGGGAGGATCGGCCCCGGCGCGAGCAGCTGGCTTCCGTCCATCAGCCATACCGCCATCGCCCCCTGTTCTTCGTGGCGAAAGAGCACGTCGCCCATGCCGTCGGCGTTGAAATCGCTCGTCTTGGCGAACCAGCGATCGCCGACCGGCCCCGGGATGAGCGGCCCGGGCGCGAGCAGCCGGTTCCCCTCCATCAACCATATGGCGACGAGGCTCCGCGCGGGGTCGTTCCAGAGCACGTCGGCCATACCGTCGGCGTTGAAGTCGAGCGCCTGGGTGATCAGCCATCCACCTCCGTTGGCCCGCGGCGCCACGGCGTGGTGGGTCGCCCCGGAGCCCCCGGCGGCAGGCGCCTCGCGCTGCGGATCGACGCTTTGCGCGCAGGCGATGGGGGTGAGGATCGCACAGGCCACGATAGCGGCCCTCACGACAGCAGCAGGCTCTCTCATGCTCGCCTCGCTCGCACCTCGTGCGCGGTCATGGATCGTGCGCTGGCGGCGCCGCGCTGGCCCCCGTGAGCGCGCCGGTCACGCGCGCGGGGTGGCGGCAAGCGCCGGTCCATCGAATTCCGCGCATGCGCTGGATCTCGGGGCGGCGCCCACATGCGAGCTCGACCCGGCATTCCCCGCTTCTTGCATGGCGGAGCGTCGCA
Source organism: Sorangium cellulosum So0157-2 (assembly GCF_000418325.1). Lineage (GTDB taxonomy): Bacteria > Myxococcota_A > Polyangia > Polyangiales > Polyangiaceae > Sorangium > Sorangium cellulosum_D. The sequence continues at coordinate 2,552,515 of NC_021658.1, read as the reverse complement.
TAGGCCTCCTGTGCTCATCGAGCGGTTCGCTCTCCAGGGATCCGGGCGCATGCGGCGCTCCGTGAGCCGGCGTCTGCGCCGTGATCACCGGTCTCCGGAGGAGCGGCCTCGCGCGGCGCAGGAGCGCCGCGGAGGCCATCGTTCTCTGGAGCTCTCCACGCCTGGGTAGCTCGCTCATCGCGATTCTGACGGCACCCCGAGGTTCAAGGATGTTTGCACCCGACGTAAAGATTGCGCTCGCCATGGCGGTGACGCTCGTTCCATCCCTCACCTGCGTGGGCCCGCGCGAGGCGCCGGAGCCCGCGGACGGCGGCGGCGAGCGCGCCGGCACCGGCGAGGCGCGCCAGGCCCTCTGTCACGGCCTGATCATCGCGAATGTGACGGTGCTCCCGGAGACGTATCACTGGGAGGATGCCGCCCACCTGCTCAGCGTGTCGGAGGGGTTCGGGCCGCGGACGCTCGAGCTCGCCGTGGCGTCGAGCGTCGAGCCCTCGGTGAGCGTCACCGGGACCGCGACGGGCACCTTCCCGCCCGCGAGCACCCAGCCCGTGACGGGCACGACGGGCATTCCGGGAGTACCTCCCATCAGTGGCCAGCCGGGCGTCCCTGGCGCGCCGTTCCCGCCGGGCGCGCCTGGCACCCCCTCCGCGCCGGGCACACCGTTCGGCCTTGGAGCGCCAGGCGCGCCGGGCAGCCGCTCCCCCACAGACTGCGAGCCCTCGTGGTGGATGCCAGGCGGCTGCATGCCCCCGAACGGCCAACCGTCGTGGAACATGCCGGGAAACGGCGCGCCCCCGAACGGCGCTGCGCTGGGCCTACCAGGCAGCTGCGCGCCAACGCTCTCGGACATCTCCGCGGCGGTTGGATTCAGCGTGAGCGAGAACGTCACGCTTCAGGCGAGCTCGGTCTACTTCGTCCCGACGGCGGCGTACGCGCGCATCTCCGCCTATCCCGTGTTCCAGAAGATCACCTGGGATATCGTCAGCCTCGGCGGCTGGAACCTGGGAATCGGTCCGGCAGGAGGCGTCGTGGTCGGCTCTGGCGTCGTGCTCAAGCCGGTGGGGGTCTACTTCGCGACGTACCGCGTCTATGACCTCGCCGCGATGGGCGGGGGTGTGCTGAACCCGGGCCCGATCCTGGATCCTCCGACGAACGGCGCGGGCGGCAACGGCCCTGGAGGCAATGGCACCGGCGGCGTACGGCGCTACGGGCGCGGGCGGCGCTACGGGCGCGGGCGGCGCTACGGGCGCGGGCGGCGCTACGGGCGCGGGCGGCGCTACGGGCGCGGGCGGCGCTACGGGCGCGGGCGGCGCTACGGGCGCGGGCGGCGCTACGGGCGCGGGCGGCGCTACGGGCGCGGGCGGCGCTACGGGCGCGGGCGGCGCTACGGGCGCGGGCGGCGCTACGGGCGCGGGCGGCGCTACGGGCGCGGGCGGCGCTACGGGCGCGGGCGGCGCTACGGGCGCGGGCGGCGCTACGGGCGCGGGCGGCGCTACGGGTGCAGGCGGAGATGCGGGTGCAGGCGGCGCAGGCGGCGATATGGGCGCCGGCGGCGCAGGCGGCGATGTGGGCACCGGTGGCGCGGGAGCTACCGGCGGTGCGGGAGCCACCGGCGGCACAGGCGGCGCCGGCGGTTCGGGCGGGGGCCCATGAGATCCGCCGCCGGGAGATCGCGCGCTCGGCGCGCTTCGCGGGCCGGCCAGCGCCGTGGCGCGCTCCGGCCCGAGGCGCCCTGTCAAGGTTTGACCAGCTCGACCGGAGGGATGGACTCGCACACGGTATCGCTCAGGACGCTGACGTCCGAGCCGCGGACGGCGATGCCCACGCAGCGCGCATGGGCGTAACGGCCCGGTCCCACGCTGCGCCCGATCGTGACCTTGTACCGCAAGACGTGGCCCCGCCCGGCGATCGGCATGGCCTCCTCGACCCCTATCACGTCCATGTGGTATCGCCAGCCCACGAACTCGGCGATGCGCTGGAGGCGATCGGCGCCGAAGAGCGGCGCGTCGCCGAACACGATTCCACCGGGATCCAGCAGGTAATCGTGATGTCCGTTGTTGTCCCAGTGCTCGCGCCCGGCGGCGACGACCTGGATCGCGAACCGCGCCGGCTCCGGGTAGTCGGTAGGATAGAAGATCCCGGAGAACACCCACCGCTCGGGGGAGCCCCACGGCGGCGCGGAGTCGTACCTGGCCGGGGCGATGCGCCATTCTCCGGCGGCGTCCCGGTAATGGATGAGCACCTGCTTGTCGTAGGCGATGTTGTCGACGAGCACCACGCCGGAGACCTCCGACACCGGCGGATCGCCGCCGCGCCGGCGCTTCGCATGTTCCAGGCGAACCACGTTCGTGCCGCTCATTGCGCTTCCTCTGCCCCCGCGCAGCACTCGCCGGGCCGGCTGGACGTGGGCACCGCGGGCACACGCGTCCAGGGCGCCGTGGCGTCCGCCCGCCTCGCGCTCGGGGCGTCGTGCGCCTGAGACGGCGCGCCCGGGGCTCCGCATCCGGGGCAATCTGGCCATATCGGAAGATCCGCATCACCCGGAGCGCAACATGGGCGCTCCTCCGGCAGGTACCCAGGAGATCTCCCGCCCCTGGATCAGGGACGGTAGGGCTCGAGGCCCCACTGCTGCCGGGTCCCCAGCGGAAAGTGATGGTCCAGAACGTCATAGGACAAGGCCTTGAACGCCTGACGCGGATAAAACAGCTTCTTCAGGGCGGCTTGCCAGACCTTCGCGGCGGCCTGGACGTCTCCTGCGTCGATGGCCGCCCGAATCCCTTTCACGTGGTGGTCGACGAGGTCGGACACGTGACCTCCGTCGTGGGTCACGAGCGCGGGGCGATCGAGCTTGAGGACCTGGATCGTCCTCTTCCCCCTGCGACTCCCGCCCCGAGCCACGGGGATCCACTTCCTCTTCTTCCCCGCCTGGTGGAGCGGCACGAACTGGATGTGATCCATCGGATCGTCACTGCCTGCAGGATCGACGAGGAGGGCTCGCTCGGGCCCCGGTGGGCTGTGCCCCACCGGCAGGATGCGGCTCCCCCGGACGAGGGGGAATTTGTTCTTCTTGTGCCTTCGATTGCAGCTGGGGCAGGCGAAGAGGAGATTCTCCCACGTCCACGCCAGCCACCAGTAGCCGTGCGTGGGGCGATCCCCGCCGCGGTGGGCGCGGGTCTTCGGCCGGAAGTGCTCGACGTCGTTGTAGAGGCGGTCGATGCGGCGCTCGCAGTAGCAGCACGTCTGTCCCTGCGCTTTCCAGAGGACGCGGCGAGCGATGTCGTACCTGTTGCCGAAGTCCGCCGCCTTCGGGGGCGCGCCCCGAACGATGGCCGCGAGCCGCTTCACCTCCGCCTTGCGGATGGCCTCCAGCCCTTCCGGCTTCGCGCCTCGGTTGACGCGGATCACCGGCCTCGCGCCTTCCTCGCTGGCCGCTTCTCGCTCACCCTCGTTCGGGACACGGGCTCCCACTCGGGCTCGACGTCGGCGGCGCGGAGCTTCTCCCGCAGCGCGACCATCTCCTGCTCCTCCGCGTCCGACCGGCCGGGGTCGTTCGCGAGCAGGCCGTACCGCTGCGCGGCCTCGCCGAGGTCGGTCGGATAGAGGCGATCGATCCCGAAGAACTCCTCGTACAGCTCGCTGCCGGTCATGAGCGCGGGCGACTCGCCGGTCTTCCGGGCGATCACGTCGCCGTCCCGGTTGCGGCCGAGCCGGATGATCTCGTCCTTCGCGAAGCCGGGGAGGACCAGGGGTGAGTGGGTGGTCACCACGAACTGCATCCGCGGGAAGACCTTCTTCAACTTCGGCACCAGCTCGGCCTGCCAGCTCGGGTGCAGGTGGAGGTCGATCTCGTCGATGAGCACGAGGCCGCTCTTCTCCGCGGGATCCACGAGGGTGCCGTACTTCGACTTATCGGCCAGCATCTGAGTATCGGCCACGATTTGGCCGATGAGGTCCGCGATCCAGGAGATCAGCCCCTGGTAGCCATGGGACAGCCACGTCGCGGGCAACGTGAACGTGGAGGAGCCCGAGCGCAGCTCGAAGCGGTGCGCTTCCACGAGATCGGCGGCGCTCTTCACCGCGCCGCGGCGCCGGAGCTCCAGCCCGCGCACGCGCGGAAGCAGGCGGGAGCGGCGAAAGAGGGCGTCGGAAAGCATCTCGGCGTAGCGGGAAGGTTCGATGCCGAGGTCCTGGAGGATGTCGGCGAACCCGGTGCCGAGGATCGGGGCGCCGTCGAACAGCGAGTCGAGCCGGCTCAGCGTCGGATCGTCCGGGCGCGCGGCGCCATGCGGCTTGGGCAGGCGCCGGTTGACGCCGTACCCGGCCACGAACCACCACGGCGCGCCGATGGCGCGGGCTTCGCGCAGGGGGCCCGGGTCGGCGCTGCGCGCCGGCTCGAGGTGTTCCCGTGGATGCGCAGAGGGATCCCCGTAGTCGGACGAGCCCACGAAGACCTTCCATCCGGGCGCCAGGCTGAGCCGGCTCCGCAGGAACTTCGGCGGCTGGCCCAGCTTGTCACCCCATCCCGGGTATGTGCGCGAGCGCCCTTCGGGCAGGGGCCCGAACGCAAAGCTGGCCGCGATGTCGAGGGGCTCGTCCGGGTGCCGCCGGTCCGGCAGCGACGGGATGTCGGCGAGCTGGTTGGCCCGGTCGGGACCGCTGGCCGCGAGCGCGATGGCCTGCAGGATGGAGGTCTTGCACAGGCCGTTCTCGCCCACGATGACGGTCCACATCCGCGGTTCGCCGGAGGAGGAGGCGAACGACAGCCTCAAATCGCGGAGCAGCTTGAGGTTCCGGATGTGGATCTCGCGGAGGTACACGGCGGCCTCCTAGCGCAACGGGCGCGTGGGTGTTGCGGGCCGTGCACCAGGCTGAAGGCACAAGGCTCGGCGAGTAACATTCATCTTTCCCGCTTCATCTCATACCGTGCTCAAGCCCGCGGCCATGCCGCTGCGGGGACAGCACGCCCATGGCGCGCCCCCGTCGTCTCGTGTCAGAGAGGCCTCCCATGACCATGACCTCGCTTGCCGGCATCCCGGCGAAGCGGCTCGCGGCGGCCGCGGACGACAACCTGGCCGTCCACTCGAGCTGGGCGCAGGAGCATCTCCCCGGCGCCCACGTCACGCGCGACGCCGGCCTCGTCGTCGTCGACTCCGGGCTGCCCTGCGACACCTTCAACTTCGTCCTCCGCGCCCGCCTCGACGCCGCGACGGCCGAGGCCCGCGTGGCGCAGGCCATCGACCACTTCCGCCGCGCCGGCCGCCCCTTCTCGTGGTGGGTCGGCCCCGCGGACGCGCCGGAGAACCTCGGCGACCTCCTCCGCGTCGCGGGGCTCGAGGCCGCCGAGTCGGAGGTCGCCATGGCCGCCGATCTCCACGCGCTCCCCGCCGATCCCGCGCCGCCGCGCGGCCTCGAGATCGCGCGCGTCAGGACCCCGGCGCAGCTGCGCGACTTCGCGCGCCTCCTCGCGGCCAACTGGACCCCGCCCGATCCCCACGTGGCGCAGTTCTACGAGATGGCCGCCCCGGCGCTCCTGTCGGACGACGCGCCGCTGTGGCTCTACGTCGGCTACCTCGGCGACACGCCCGTGGCGACCTCGGAGCTCGCCGTGGGCGGCGGCGTCGCCGGCCTGTACAACATCTCGACCCTCCCGTCCCACCGGCGGCGGGGGATCGGCCGCGCGCTGACGCTGCGCCCGCTCTTCGACGCGCGCGCGGCCGGGCTCCGGCTGGCCATCCTCCAGGCATCGGCCGACGGGCTGGGCCTCTACGCCCAGGTAGGCTTCGTCGCGACCGGCCAGATCACGGAGTACAAGCCGCCCGGCGAGGCCGCCCCCTGAGGGCAGCCCGCCGGGGTCCTCTCCTCCGCGCGCGGCAGCGCTCGCGCCTCGACGCCCGCGGCGCGGCCGCCCGCACCTCGACGCCCGCGCCGCGGCGCCCTCGGCTCAGCGCGCCGCCCGCCCGATCTCCTCCGCCGCCCGCGCCCGCTCCTCCGCCGCCTTCGCGAGCGGCCCCGCGAGGAGCGCCTGCGCCTCGCGGAAGCGCGCGGCCACGTCGGCCCAGTAGCTCGGATCCGCGCCCTGCGGCGCCGCGATCTGCTGGATCAGCGCCGCGTCGTACGCCGCGATGCCCGCGTGCGGCGAGGCCGGCTTCGCGCGCGCCACCCAGTCGAGCGCCGCGAGGTCGCCAAGGCCGAGCCCGGTGAGCGGCGCCCGCCGCATCATGAGCGCCGCGTCCTCCGGGCCGTTGCGCAGGCCGAGGGCGAGCGCGAGCAGCATCGTCGCCTCGGGCGGGCGCGCGGCGCCCTCGGGCCACGCGGCGAGCAGCGCCGTCGCCTGGTCGAAATCCACGGCGCGCCAGTACAGCCGGCCGAGCTCGATCCGCGCCCGCGCATAGAGCTGCCGCGCCTCGGGCGAGAGCTCGGCGGAGCGCAGCGCCGCGCGGTGCTGCAGCGGGACGCCGCGGCCGAGCAGGACGCGCAGGAGCTCGGGCCGCGCCGCCATCTCGGCCGGGATCAGGCGGCCCGCGTAGTACGTGGGCAGCCGGGCCGCGAGCCGCTCGACGGCCGACGCGCGCAGCAGCTCCAGCGCGTCGAGCGCGTCGACGCGGCGGCCGCCGTAGAGGCGCGAGAGCATCGCGCGCGCGCCGTCGACGCGGGCGTCGCGGATCACGCCGACCGACGAGAGCTCGCGCAGGCCGACCAGCGCGGCGTCGCGGCCGCGGCTCTTCCAGGGCTCCAGCAGCTGGTCGAGCTCGCCGTAGTAGACGTTGCTGAGCTCCGCGTCCTTCCGCATGGCGTCGGGCAGCGGCGCCGACCTGACCGCCTCGACGAGCCGCATGTCGGCCCGCCCGGACTCCACGGCGACGATGCCCTTGGCGTAGAACGGCAGCTCGATCCCGAGCCGCCCGAGATCCTCGATCGCGCGGGCCTGGTCGGTCACCCACGCGAGGAGCGGCCCCTTGGTGAACGCGACGACGCGCTGGACGTCGTAGGGCGGCCGCAGCGCGGGCGGCTCGGTCGCGGTGCGCGCGAGCCGGGCGGAGAGCGTGAGGCCGAGCAGCACCTGGTAGAGGTCGCCCTTGAGCGTGGCGGGCGGCGCCTCGAGGTACGGCACGGCGATGGCGTCGCCGCACCCGGCGGGCGCGAGCTCGGCCCGGAGCGCGCGCGCGAGCCCCGCCTCGAGGCCCGCGCACGCCTCGACCCCCGCGAGCCGCGCGTCGCGCTTCGCGGCGTCCTCCTCGGCGAGCGCGGCGTCGAGCGCGTCGAGGGCGCCCCCGACATCGCCGCAGGGCCGCGCGGGCGCGACGGGGGCGCGCCGCGCGAACGCCTCGCAGGCGGCCGGCGGGGCGGGCACCCCGGCCGGCGCCGGGGGGACCAGCGCGGCCTTCGGGTCGAACGGCGCCTGCTTGAGGAGCGGCAGGAACTCGTCCTTGAGCGTGCCGTGGACGGCGAAGGCCTCCTGCTCGGGGAGCGGAGGCGGCGGCGGGGTCGCCGCGCGGGCGTCGCCCGGCGGGACGGGCGCGTGCGCCGCGGGCGGAGGAGCCGCGGCGCAGGCCGCGAGGGAGAGCCCCATCGCGGCGGCGAGGGCGGAGAAGATCGGGCGGGGGGTCGAGCGCATCACGTCTCCTTGGACACGGGCGATCCGCAAAGGTTTCGCCGAGGGCCGGCGGGCGGCCGTCGGGACCCGAGCGGTGCGCGGTCGTGGATATCACCGTGGCGGCGGGGGCGGGGGCGCAAGGTGACGATCGGGAGAGCGACCGGCCCGCCACCGACGCGCTCGAAGGGAAGCGCCGGCGCCCGGCCGCGCGTAGTGCGCGCCTTGAAGGAGCCGCTGGGCGCATGGCGAGGCTCGCCGCCGGCGCCATCGTCGAGTATCTTCTTACGCATGCAGTCTGTCCCGGCGAACGCCGTATCCGAGGCCGAGCGACCGCGGCCCCGTCACGAGGAGAGCGACCAGCACGTCATCCTCCACGGCATGACGTGGAAGGACTACGAGATCCTCCTCGCCGTACGGGGGGACCGGGCCGGCGTGCGCATGTACTACCTGAACGGAGCGATCGAGCTGATGAGCCCGTCTCGCAGTCACGAGGGCGTCAAAACGACCATCGCGCGGCTCCTCGAGGCCTATTGCGATGAGCGGGGCGTCGAGCTCAGCGGATACGGCGCGTGGACGCTCCGCAACGCGCCGAAGGAGCGCGGGGCCGAGCCCGACGAGTGCTACATCGTCGGCGATACGAACAAGGAGGTTCCGGACCTGGCCATCGAGGTCGTCTGGACGCACGGAGGTCTCGACAAGCTCGAGATCTATCGCGGGCTCGGCGTCCCCGAGGTCTGGGTGTGGGATCGCGAGGAGGGCCTCCGCGTCTTTGCGCTCTCGGACGAGCGGGTTGAGCCCCGCGCGCGGAGCGCGTTCCTTCCCGAGCTCGACCCCGCGTGGCTCGCGGGTTTCCTCGAGCAGCCGACGCAGAGCCAGGCCGTCCGCGCGCTGCGCGCGGCGCTGCGGTGAGGCAGGCGCCGTCATCACCGCAGCGTGGCGCCAGCGTGGAGACCGCGACGATGCCGCGTTACGAGAGCACCGAAGTATACTTTGGGTAGTGCTCAAAATTGAACATGAAGGCGGGAAGGCGGGAAGAAGAGATCAATAATCTTCCCGCCTTCATGTGAACTCTCTCCGGGCAAATTCGAGCACTACCATCCTTTGACGTGCCGCGCGACTGGGAGGACCGCTCCGTCGTCGCCTTCGCGGCTCCCCTGCGAGCGGGGAGACCACGGCGAGGGTCGCTTTGAGCGCCTCGATCTCGTCGAAGGCGAACCGGAGCTCGCCCTCCACGAGCACGAGCACGAGCGGCCGCGTGATGGGGCCTTTTCGCTGATGGACGCGAGGATGGCCTGTCGCGCGCCGCTCGGCTCAATCCGTGAGCCATCTGTGGGGCGCCGGCAGGGATGGCCGGAAGCCCTCCCGACGCCCGGCAGGGGTAGCGGGAAGCCCTGCCCGCGCCCGGCAGGCAAGAACCGGCTCCGGACGGCTTCTCCTCAGTACCACTCCCCGCCGAGCCCGAGCGTGAAGCTGAAGGTCGTGCCCTCGGGCAGGAACACCGGGTGGAGCTCGGCGGCGAGGGCGAACCCGCTGCGCCGCGGTCCGTCGCCGGACACGCCGCCGAGGATGAGGGCGCCCCGCGCGTGCGCGCCGAAGTACCAGTCCGAGGTGCTGGCGCAGCCGGCGCCCGACTCGAGGCCCGCGAGCGTCGCGGAGCAGCTCGCGACGGCCACGTAGTCCATGGACGGCCCTGCGCCGAAGTCGAGGACATGAAACAAGGTGAAGCTCGCGAGGAGCGAGTTGTAATCGATGAACCCCGCCTCGAACCCCGCGCTGTTGTCGGTGCTCTCGGGGGTGAGCGTCAGCATGGGGGTGTTCTGGTAGTAGATCCCGAACAGGTGATTGATCTGGAGGCCGAGCCGGCCGGTCCACGCGAAGACGCCGCCGGTGCCCGTCGGCGCCTTGATGATCCCGCCGCCGAGCGTGCTGCCGTACCGGAGCCGGACGCCGTCCCGGTCCTCGTCCTCGGGCTCCTTGTCCCCGGGTTCCTTGTCCTGGTTCTTCTCCTCCGGCTCGGCCGGTGAAGGCTCCGGCTCGTCCACGGTCACCGGGCCCGCCACCGGGGGCGGCGCAGCGCTCGGACGCGCCGGCTGGCTCCGGGGCGGACGCGGAGCGACCGGCGGCGCGGGCGCAACGGGCGGCGGCGCGGGCGCGACCGGCGGCGGCGGCGCGGGCGCGACCGGCGGAGGCAGCGCGGGACCGACCGGAGGCGGCGGCGGCGCCGCAGGCGGCGGCGCCGGCGCGGGCGGCACCGGGGGCGATGGCGGCGAGGGGACCGGCGTGGGCGCAGGCGCAGGCGGCGGCGCGGCGGGGGCGGGACCGGCGGCGGCGACGGCGACGGCGTGGGCGCCGGCGACGGCGTGGGCGCAGGCGGCGGCGCTGGTTGCGCGGAGGCAGACGGAAGCGGTTCCGGAGGAGGAGGCGGCGGCGGGAGGGGCGCGGCGTCCTGGGTCAGGGCCGTCGCCGAGACCGCCAAAGGAAGGGTGAGCGCCGCAAGCGCGGCAAGCCAGCGAGGGGGTGTCATCCGGTTTTCCTCGGCGCGCTCCTCGCAGCCGTCAAGCGCGCGGAGGTGCGAGCTGTCGGCCGCGGTGCGCAGCCGTGATGATCCCCCCGCACGCCCAGAAACGCCAGCCCACGGATCGCCGCCCGATGAGCCCCACATCCCCATCCCTCCACTTTTCATCACGGAACGCGGCGGCTCCGGCCACCAGCCCCCTCGAGCCATGCGTCGAGACCCCAAAACCCTTCTGTGCGGCATCAGCCCCCTGCTCGGGATCCTCCTGTCCGTCGCCTGCGTGGGGGAATCTTTCCACCAAGACGCGAACGGCGATGGTGGCGCAGGAAACGTCCCGGCAGCGACCGGCGCGGGCGATGGCGGCGCGGGCCTCGTCGGCCCGGGCAGCACCGGCAGCGCGGCAGGGCACGGCGCCGGCGCGGGGGACAGCGCCGGCGACGGCGGCGGCGACGGCGACGGCGGCGGCGCCGGCGATGGCGGCGGCGACGGCGACGGCGGCAACGCCGGCGCTGGCGGCGGCGAAGGGGCCGCGGGACGCCCGTGCAAGCGCGGCATCGGGTACGGCTACCACTCGGTCGCCGACCTCTCGGCCCTCTCGGCCAGCGTCGGCTGGTGGTACAACTGGGCGACCGTCCCCGACGAGGCGCTCCGGGGAGGCGCCTACGTCGACCTGGGCGTCGACTTCGTACCGATGGTCTGGGGCGGCCGCTTCGACGCCGACCAGGTCAAGGCGGCGATCCCGAGCGGGGCGAAGTACCTGCTCGCGTTCAACGAGCCGAACTTCTTCGCTCAGGCCAACCTCTCCGCCGCCGAGGCCGCGGCGCTGTGGCCGGACCTCGAGGAGATCGCCGACGAGAAGGGGCTGAAGCTCGTCTCGCCGGCCGTGAACTTCTGCGGCGGCGGCTGCCACGAGACCGATCCGTTCGCGTACCTCGACGCCTTCTTCGCCGCGTGCGAGGGCTGCCGCGTCGATTTCATCGCGGCGCACTGGTACGCTTGCGACAGGCCGGCGCTCGAGTGGTACCTCGGCGAGCTCAAACGCTACCGGCGCCCGATCTGGCTGACCGAGTTCTCGTGCGGAGACGGCGCGGATCGGTCGCCCGAAGCACAGGCGGCGTACATGCGAGAAGCGGTGCCCCTCCTCGAATCGGACCCCGACGTCTTCCGGTACGCCTGGTTCTCCGGGCGGACCGACGCGATCCCCAACGTGGACCTGCTCGGCGCGAGCGGGGAGCTCACCGCGCTCGGCGAGCTCTACGTCTCCCTGCCCCACGCGGAGAGGTGCAGCCAGTGACCGCCCGCGCGGCGGTCGCTCCGTCGACCCCGCCGCCGGCCGGCGCGGTCTCCGCCGTCGCCGCGGCCAGCCTCCAGGGCGCGCCGCCCGACTTCGCCGAGGTGTACGAGGAGATCTTCCCCTTCGTCTGGCGGACCGTGCGCCGCCTCGGCGTGGACGCCTCCGCGCACGAGGACGTGTGCCAGGAGGTGTTCGTGGTCGTGCACCGGCGGCTCCCGGAGTTCCGGGGCCGCTCGTCGCTGAAGACGTGGGTCTTCGGGATCGTGGTCAACGTCGTGCAGACGCACCGGAGATCGCTGCGCCGCAAGAGCCCCGCCCACCGCGGGACGGGCGAGACGGTGGATCCGGAGCTGCTCGCGGGGCCGAGCGACCTCAGCCCCGACGAGGCCATGACGAGGGCGGAGGCCGCGCGCGTGGCGCACGACCTCCTTGCGTCGCTCGACGAGGAGAAGCGCGTGGTGCTCCTCCTCGCCGAGCTGGAAGAGATGCCGGCGACGGAGATCGCTCAGGGTATCGGCGTGAACATCAACACCGTATATGCGCGGCTGAGGGCCGCCCGACAGGCATTTTCCGACGCGGTGCGCCGCCACCACGCCAGGATCCGAGGAGGCCGCGATGGATGAGCTGGGGCCCGGGGAGCGGGCGCTCCTGAACGCCCTCCGCGACGAGGACGAGCCGACCGACGACGACCGGCGGCGGATGCGCGCGGCCGTGTGGGCGAGGCTCGGCCTCGCCGGGGCGGCGGCCACGGCCGTGACCGCGAGCGCCAAGAGCGCCGCGGGGGCCGGCGCGGTCGGCTCGGCGAGCGCCGGGGCCGGAAGCGCCGCGAGCGCCGCGGCGGCGGCGCACACGGTCGGCCCCGCCGCCGCGAGCGCGGGCGCGGCGGTCGCGAAGGGGGCGGCCGTCACGCTGCTCGGCGCCCCGCTGAAGATCGGGCTCGCGACGCTGATCGTGGGCCTCGCGACGGGCGCGGCGCTCTACCTCCCGGCGTCGGGCGAGGCGCCCGCGCCGCAGGCGGCGGAAGCGCCGAGGCCCGCGGGCCTGACCCCCCGAGCGCCGCACGCCGGAGCGCCCTCCGGCGCGCCGGGCGACGAGGCGCCTCCGCCCGCCGAGGCCAGCGCCTCCGCCGAGGAGAGCGCCTCCGCCGCGAGCAGGGCCGCCGCGCAGGCCAGCGCCCCTGCCGGGGTGAACGCCCCTCCGCCGGCCAGCGACCCCGCCGCGGCCAGCGCCGCGCGCGCGGCCAGCGCCCCCGCCCAGGCCAGCGCCGCGCCCGCGGCGGCCGTCGCGTCGCGCGGGCCGGCGGCGCGCTCGCCGGCGCCGGGGACCGCCGCCGCGAGGCCGGGCGCCGAGGGGCTCGACGCGGAGATCGCGCTGCTGCGCGACGCGCAGCAGGCGCTGCAGGCGGGCCAGTTCGCGCAAGCGCTCTCGAAGCTCAACGAGCACGGGAGCCGCTACCCGAGGGGCGTGCTCTCGACCGAGCGCGAGGCCTCGCGCGCGATCGCGCTCTGCCGCTCCGGCCGCGCGGCGACCGGCAGGGCGATCGCGGCGAAGCTCCTGGCGCAGAGCCCGGGCTCGCCGCTCGCGACGCGCGTGCGCGCCGCGTGCGGGCAGGAGGAGTAGAGTGCGCGGGTGCACGTCTCAAGAGCGGCCTGGGCCCCGTCGGCCCTGCAGGCGCTGATCGTCGCGGCGGGGCTGCTGCCTGCCCGCGCGCGCGCGGCGCCCGCCGAGCCGCGCACCATCGATCTGCGCTGGGAAGCGCCGGACGGGTGCCCGCCGGCCGACGAGGTCCGGAGCGAGATCGACCGGCTGCTGGGAACATCGGCGCAGCGCCAGCCGATCGCGGTCGAGATCGCCGTCGCCCGCCGGGGCGGCGCGCGCCTCCGGCTCGATCTGCGCATCCGCGCGCCGGTGCCCGGCGAGCGCGCGATCCACGGCGACGACTGCCCGGCCATGGCGCGGGCGGCGGCGCTGATCGTGGCGATGTCGATCGACCCCGACGCGGCCGCGCGGAATGCCGCCGCGCAGCCCGCGCGACCTCAGGCGAGCGGCGGCGACGGAGGCCGCGCCCGCCGCCGCCCACGCGGGGCCGCGCGCCGCGGAGCCCGCCGCCCGCCGCGAGCCCGCCGCCGCCCGCCGCGAGCCCGCCGCCTCCGCCGGACGAGCGCGGCGTCGAGGGGGCGCTCTGGCTGAGCGCGCAGGTCGAGCAGGCGCTCGTCCCGGCGATCGGCGTCGGGGTCGCCGCGGGCGGCGGGCTCCGCGTCGGCTGGCTCCGCGCGGACGCGGCGGCCGGCGTGGTGCCGTCGAGCTCCGGCCGCATCGCCGGGCTGAGCGCGGGCGCCGACTTCCGGCTCTGGTTCCTCGAGATCGACGCGTGCGCGCGCGCCCTCGGCCGTCCCCTCGGCGTGTACGTCTGCGCGCTCGGCCGCCAGCACTGGCTCCTCGCCCGGGGGCGCGACGTCGACGAGGCCTTCACCCGCACGGCGCCGATCTTCGCGGCCGGCCTCGGGACGCTGCTCGAGTGGCGCGTCGCCGCTCCGCTGAAGGTCGAGGGGGCGCTGCACGCCCTCGTCCCGCTGCAGCGCCCCCGCTTCGTCGTGGAGAACCTCGAGGGGACCGTCTATCGCCCCCCGGCCGCGGGTCTCAGCGCCCGCCTCGGCCTCGCGCTGGCCTTCTGAGCGTCACGGCCGATCCGGACCGGCGGTCCACGCGGCCTCGATCGCGCAGCCGGCCAGCGCCTCGCCGTAGATGCGCAGCTCGTCGTAGCGCCCTCCGAAGTACGGGTCCTGATCGAACTGGGATCGCCCGAGCCAGTTGTTCACGTCCTGGATCGCCGAGAGCGGAAAGCCGACCGGCGCGCTGCCGAGGAGCGCGCCATCCAGGTAGAGGGCCAGGGACGCGGCCGCGCCGTCGAAGACGACGGCGACCTGATGGATCTCGCCGTCGTCGAGCGTCGGCGTGGTGGGGATCGCCACCTCGCCCGCCGCGCCGCTGTCGCTCGCGAGCGCGGCGACCCCCCGCGCGTCGAAGCCCGTCGAAGGGGTGATGACCAGGTAGGACTCTCCCACGCTCCCGTCGCCCTCGACCGGATCTTCGCCCCCGCTGCCGATGCCGAAGTCGATGATGCGCAGGTAGGCGCCTCCGCCGTCGCGCGCGACCCAGGCCATGACGGTGACATCGCGCAATCCGGAGAGGAGCCCCGCGGGCAGATCGACGTAATCGTCCTCGCCGTCGAGGGCGAGCCCCCCTCCGCCATCGAGGCTCGCGCCGCCGAGGATCTCGCCGTCGGCGCCGCCGACGGTATCGGCGACGACCGCTCCCGTCCCATCGAATGTGTACCGATGTATGAGAGACGGCAGCGCATCGCACGGAGTCGCACCACTGCCCCCTTCACCGCCGCTGCCCGCCTCACCGCCGCTGCCCCCTACCCCACCGCTGCCCCCTTCCCCACCGCCGCTCGCCTCACCGCCGCCCGCCGGAGGCGCCGGGTTCATGCGACCCACCGCGATCTCCACGTCCGCTCCGCACCCGGACAGCCCGAGGAGCAACACCATCACCGTAGTCTTCTGCGCACAGAGCACGGCCTGATCCTAGCGCGCCTGTGCTGTCGATTTGATCACGAACGCAGCGCGCTCCGGCCACGAGGGGGTATCTGCCGATTCACACGCGGGAGCCGACGATGACGTTCAGACTTGACCGGGTGTTCGCGCGCCCCTGGCTCGCTGCCGGGGGGTGTCTCCTGAGCATCTCGTGCACTGGCATCCTCGGGGGCGAGGACGCTCCGGAGCAAGACGCCCCCTCCGCCGCGCCAGGCGGGATGCCTTTGCACCACATGACGGCGTCGGAATACAACAACACCGTCGCCCACCTCCTGGGAACGCGCCTGAGGCCCGCGGACGGCTTCCCGGCCTTCGGCGCCAAGGGCTTCGACGCGAGCGTCAGCGCGCTCTCGAACCTGTCCCAGGTCCTGGTCCAGGGGTATTACGACGCCGCCAGGAAGCTCGCCGAGGACGCGTTCTCGAACGAGGCGCAGCGCGCGAAGATCCTCGTGTGCGACCCGGCGCAGGGCGCGGGCGACGGGTGCGCGCGCGAGATCATCGAGCGCTTCGGGCTGCGCGCCTTCCGGCGCCCGCTCGAGGCGGCGGAGGTCGAGCGGTACGCGGCGCAGTACGCGGACGCGCTGAGCACCCTCGAGATGTCCCCGGTCCAGGCGGTGCAGCACGTCGTCCGGACCCTGCTGACATCGCCGCATTTCCTCCTGCGGGTCGAGGCGGGGCCCGATTCGGAGCGGTCGCCGGGCGCCCTCAACGGCTACGAGATCGCCTCGCGCCTCTCGTACCTGCTCTGGAGCTCGCTCCCGGACGACGAGCTCTTCGAC
The DNA here is from genome assembly GCF_000418325.1 of Sorangium cellulosum So0157-2. Lineage (GTDB taxonomy): Bacteria > Myxococcota_A > Polyangia > Polyangiales > Polyangiaceae > Sorangium > Sorangium cellulosum_D. Next base: position 2,536,737 of record NC_021658.1, on the reverse strand, counting down.
GCGGCGGAGGGCGATCGCCTGGCCACCGAGGACGAGCTCCGAGAGCAGGTGGACCGGATGCTGGACGACCCGAAGACCGCCGCCTTCTTCCAGAACTTCTTCGGCCAGTGGCTCGGCACGCGCACGCTCCCCAGCCACAACGTCGACGCGTCCCTGTTCCCGCTCTGGAACGACGAGGTGAAGGGCGCGATGCTCGATCAGGCCAACGCCTACTTCGCCGAATTCACGACCGGCGAGCGGCCGTGGTCCGAGTTCCTCACGGCGCCCCACCCGGCGAATCCGCTGCTCGAGCCGCTCACCGCGCGCGACCCCGAGGGCGTCCGCGGGGGTTTCCTCACGCTCCCCGCGTTCCTCACGCTGTCGTCGCGCGCGGATCGCACCTCGCCCACGTCCCGCGCGAAGACGATCCTGGCGCAGCTCTTCTGCGTGCCCCTGGCGCCGCCCGCCAACGTGGACATCCCCGAGCTCGACGCCCCGGGCACCGGCTCGGGCGCGGTCGACAACGTCCGCGCGAAGCTCGAGAAGCACCGCGAGTCGCCCGACTGCGCGAGCTGCCATGACGTGCTCGACCCGATCGGGCTGAGCCTCGAGAACTTCGACGCGATCGGCGCCTACCGGACCGAGTACCCGAACGGCGATCCCATCGACGCGACGGGCAAGCTCGAGGACACGGAGTTCCAGGACTTCTCCGGCCTCATGCCCAAGCTCCAGGCAGACCCCCAGCTCGGGGTCTGCCCCTCCGAGCAGCTCTTCACCTACGCCCTGCGCCGGCGCCCGGCCGGCGCGGACATGTCCACGTTCAGGGAGATCGCCGCGCGCTGGGACAGCGGCACGCTCGCGGATCTCGTGAAGCACGTGGTGACCAGCGACGCCTTCCGCCTCCGCGGGGGCAAGGGCGAGGCGCGGTGAGGCCGCGGGCGCTTTTCTCGAAGGACACCGGTCACGAAGGAGCGATGCGCACATGAAACGCTTGATGACACGCAGGAACCTGTTGCGCGGCGCGGGCGTCTGCCTGGCGCTGCCGTTTCTCGAGAGCCTCGCGCCGCGCCGGGCGCGCGCCGGGGAGCCCGGCACGCCGAAGCGCTTCGTGCTCTGCACCTTCCCGAACGGGGCGCCCCACCACTGGTGGGAGACGGCGCCCGCGTTCGGCAAGACGCTGAAGGGCGCCGATTTCAAGCTGCCGAGGGTGCTCGAGCACTTCGCGCCGGTGAAGTCGAAGATGCTCATGATAAGCCGCCTCGGCAACTACACCTGGAGCAAGGAGCAGAACCCGTTCATCGAGCCGTCCCATTCGCGCTGCGCCGCCGCGCTGTCGACCTGCGTCGACGCCGATCAGCTGGGGAGAGCCGCGGGGCAGGACCTCGGCGAGTGGGTGGGCAACGGCGTCTCGGTCGACCAGCTCATCGTCCAGAAGGCCGGCCCGGAGCAGGCGACCCGCATCCCGTCGCTGCAGACGGGGCTCGGGGTCAAGCCGGGCTTCTTCGACGGGCGCAGCTACGCCTACAACCAGGCCGTCTCCTGGAAGGGCCCGCGCGAGCCGCTCAAGCGCTCGGTCAACCCGAAGGCGGTGTTCGACGCGCTCGTCAGCGCGGGCGCGGCGCCCGCGGCGCCCGTGCCCGGGCAGACCGACGAGCAGGCCAGGATCGAGGCGGAGCGCCGCGCGGCGACCGAGAAGAGCGTCATCGACGCCGTGCTCGCGGACGCGAACTCGCTCATCAACCGGGTCGGCTCGGACGATCGCAAGATCGTCCAGCAATACCTGGACTCGCTGCGCGCGATCGAGAAGAACGTGACCCGCGTCCAGTCGACGATGACGCCGGGGCAAGGGAGCCTCGGCTGCAGCCCGATCCGCGAGCCCGGCGTCGTCCCAGAGCCGCCCGGACAGCAGGAGGGGCTCAACGAGAACGACAGCACGGAGGCCGGCGAGTACAAGCACGACGATCACGCGAACGTCATGATCGATCTCATCGTCATGGCCATTCAATGCGACGTGACCCGCGTCGTCACCCACATGCTCGACGACGCGCGCTCCGAGTTCGAGTACCGGTGCATCCCCGCGGACGTCCGCGCGAAGGTGGGCCTCGAGTACCGGGAGGGCAGCAGCCTCCATTATCACTCCTGCCAGCACGGCCCGGGCAACCTGGGCAGCACGAACGAGGGCGGCCGCTACGCGGTCGTCGAGGAGAGCAACCTCGATTTCGCGGCGATCAACTGCTGGCTCGGCCAGAAGACGGCGCAGCTCGCAGAGCGGCTCGACGCGATCCCCGAGGGCGACGGGACGGTGCTCGACCACTGCGTGATGATGTACATGAGCGAGATGCGTACGCACGATCACGACGCGTACGATCTGCCCATCGTCCTTCTGGGCGGCGACGGCGTCTTCCTGAACGACGCGCACGTCGCCTACGACGCGCTCGGCAACGATCGCCAGCTCCGCGATCTGTGGTTCACCGTCATGAACCAGTACTACGGCCTGGGCGTCGCGTCGTTCGGCGACGATCTCCGCGGCGAGCCGAACCGGCTGCTCGAGGAGATCCTGCGGTAGCGCGGGGAATCGCGGTTGTTCTGGGTGGTCTCACGTCGGAGGGTAGCGCGATGATCGAACGCCGCTCACGTCGGCTAGTGTCTCGGGGTCTCCACGTCGCGCTCGGGCTGCTCGCGGCCTGCGCAGCAGGGCTCGGGTGCTCGGGCGACCCGTCGCCGGCGTCTCCCCCGCCGGGCGGCGGGGGCGCGCCGCCGGACGGCGCGGGCGGCGGGGGCGATCCCCCGCCTGCGCCGTGCGTGGAGGCGGACGGCGGGCCGGCGCTGCCGCGGGCGTTCGCGCTCAATTGCGGCGGGTGCCACAGCGCCCACGGCGGGACGAGCGGCGGGTTCCCCGATCTGTTCGCCTTCGACGGCTCCCTGGAGGCGTTCACGGCGCAGGTGCGCACCGGCAAAGGCCGCATGCCGGGCTTCGGTGATCAGGCGATCACCTCGGCCGATATCGAGGCCATCTACGCCTATTTCGCCTCGGGAGCGCCGCCCGCCGCGACCTGCCCCGGCGGCGAGGTCGACCCCGGCGAATGCTCCGGCGTGAGCGGCCAGATAGCCCCCCTGTTCCCCGCGGGCGCGGGCGGCAAGGCGATCACCACGACGGCCGCGGACGGGACGATCACGCTCGAGGCGGCGGGGCGCGTGCGCGGCCGCCACGAGCGAGAGGAGGAGTTCAGCCCGTTCCAGCCGCGCTATTTCGAGAACCGCAGCTACAAGTTCGTCGTCGAGGACGCGATCCCGGCGGGCGGCGGCACGGTCAAGTTCACCTGGCTCCCGAACGCGAAGGCGTCGGACACCCAGGTGATCAACTTCCGCTGCTGGTACACGGGCGACGGCAACGTGTTCCACGCGAACAACGGCATGGACCGCGTCACGAGCACCCACTGGGAGTTCGTCGTGGATCGCAACGCCAGGGAAGGCAGGGAGATCCGCGAGGGCGATCTGCTCGAGTTCGAGTTCGGTGTGTTCCTCGACCCCGCCACCGTCGAGGGGAGGACCAGCTATTACAGCGACACGTTCCGCTACCGCGTCGGCAGCGGCGAGCTGACGCCGTTCGACGCGCCGAACGAGGCCGCGCTGTCGGGCGGAGACGGGACGATCCCGTACATCTACGCGGAGCCGCACCTCTATTACGAGCAGATGGCGCTGAACATCCAGGAGGGCTCGATCCAGCGCTTCCTCGAGGGGCGCCGCCTGTTCCACACGGACTTCGCCACCGGCGAGCACACCGAGGGCGGCAATCCCGTCTTCGACGAGCACGCGGGCAAGGCGGGGCCGCTCTCGAACCAGACCACGTGCGCGGGCTGTCACCTCCACAACGGTCGCGGCGCCCCGCCCGAGCCCGGCGAGGCGATGGAGACCGCCGTCGTGAAGCTGTTCGGCGCCGGGGCGAGCGCGGACGGCAAGCCCGCGACAGACCCGATGTACGGCCGGCAGCTGCAGGACAAGGGGCCCGACGGGAGCCCCGGCGAGGGCACGGCCACCGTGGCCTACGCGGAGGAGCCCGGGCAGCTCCCCGACGGCACGCCGTATGTCCTGCGCCGGCCCACGTTCCGCTTCGACGGGCTCTCCGCGGGGCAGATCGCGCGCTACTCGGTCCGCGTCGCCCGGCCGGTCGTGGGCATGGGCCTGCTCGAGGCGATCGCGGAGGAAGCGGTGCTCGAGCGCGCGGACGGGATGGACTGCAACCAGGACGGCATCTCGGGCCGACCGAACCTGATCCCGGATCCGGTCTCGGGGGCGCTGCGGCTGGGGCGCTTCGGCTGGAAGGCGGGCAAGGTGAGCGTGCCCCACCAGGTCGCCGACGCGCTTGTCGCGGACATGGGCGTGACGACGAGCCTGTTCCCGGTCGAGGAATGCGGCGAGGAGCAGGCGGGCTGCCGGGCCGGCGCGAGCGGGACGCCGGAGCTCTCCGACGAGGATCTCGACAGGATGGCGGCCTACATGCGCGTGCTCGGCGTGCCGCCGCGCCGCGACACGGCGGACCCGGCGGTCCAGCGCGGCGAGGTGCTGTTCAGCCAGGCAGGGTGCGCGAGCTGCCATGTCCCCTCGATGAAGACGGGCAGCCATCACCCGTTCGTCGAGCTGCGCGATCAGATCATCCACCCCTACAGCGATCTGCTCCTGCACGACATGGGCGAGGCGCTCGCGGACACGTCGACGAGCGAAGCCCTGGCGGGGCCGCGCGAGTGGCGGACGCCGCCGCTCTGGGGCATCGGGCTGCTCGAGGCGGTGAACGGCCACACCCAGCTGCTGCACGACGGCCGCGCGCGGGACGTGGTCGAGGCGATCCTGTGGCACGGCGGCGAGGCGGACGCCGCGAAGCAGCGCTTCGCGGCGCTCCCCAGGGAAGACCGCGACGCCGTCGTCGCCTTCCTCCGCTCGCTCTGAGCGCTCAGAGCCCCGAGCGGCGCGCCATCCGCTTCGAGATCCAGCGCATCGGGCCGGGCGCCACGCGGGCGGCGAGGCTCGCCGTCTTCACGAAGAGGCTCGTCTCCCAGACGTCCCGGCGCGCCTCGACGGCGCGCACGATCCCCTCGGCGACCTCCTCGGGGCTCTGCGGGTTGTGGCCCGGCGGGCGGTAGCCGACGTTGTCGTCGGTCACCACGGCGTTCGCGTGGAACGGGGTCGCGACCGGGCCCGGGCGCACCACGAGCACGCGCATGCCCCGCGACGCGAGCTCCGCGCGGAGCGACATCGAGAGCGCCTCCAGCGCGAACTTCGACGAGGCGTACGCGCCCATCCGCGGCGCGGCGACGAGCCCCGCGATCGACGAGACCATGACGATCGTCCCCTGCGCGGCCGAGAGGGGCTCGATCGCGAGCTGCGCGAGGCGCACGGGCGCGACGACGTTGAGCCGGTAGATCGCCTCGAGCTCGGCGGGGTCGATCTCGAGCGACGGCGCGTAGTAGCCGCGCCCGGCGTTGTTCACGAGCACGTCGAGCCGGCCGTACGTGTCGAGCGTCCGCTCGCAGAGCGCCTTGCGGTCCTCCTCGGCGGTCACGTCGCCGGCCACGGCGAGGGCGTCGCCGCCCGCCGCGCGCACCTCCTCGACGACGCGATCGAGCGCCTCGCGCCCGCGCGCGCTGAGCACCACGCTCGCCCCGCGCTTCGCCCAGGAGAACGCGAGCGACCGACCGATTCCGCTGGATGCACCGGTGATGACGACGACAGGAGCCATGTCGGCGGGAGTATAGGCCCTCCGGACGGCGGGGGACAAATTGCTGCCGGCGGCCGCCGGCCGCCGGCAGCGCGGGCAACGGCGGGCAGCCGGCATCCGTGCTCCCGGGTCCCCGATCTCGGACGCAGCGCCCTCACGGCGGCGCCCGCTCTCGCAGGAGCGGCGCTGTTGCGCGCCGGCGCTATGCCGATTCGGCACAGGACCGTCGCAGAGCTGCCAGCCGAATCGATCTCGAGTGCATCAGGCCACCGATCGAGGACCACACGATCACGCCATAATCACACGCGAACCGTCGGTAACACGTAACACAATCTTCGCGCATTTCATCTTCGCGCCGATTATAGTCTGGCCCACACGAAGCCGCCGGGGGGCCACGGCTGCCGTCTCCCTGCATAGCGAGCTAGGACGTGAGGGTCTCGATTGCATCGACGCGCCCGAACCGTGCAAATGCTTGAGCGTTCGAGCGCGTCACCAGTGCATTCTGACGCGGCGTGACCAGCAGAGGCAGAAGCGCGGATCGCCCTCGCTCCGCCGGCTGGCAGCGCCGCGGTGGCAGTTCGCGATCGTGGGGTGACCCGAGCGGGTCCGGCCATCAGCTCCGTGCAGCCATGGCTGTTCGTACAACCTGCTTGGCGGGTCCGCCCGGCGCGCGGCCTCGGCGTTGCGCTCTCATCGCGCGCGCCTGGCGCCGACACCCCACCGAACCGCGGGATGTGATTCGCTCCGCGGCTACATGGCTCGTCTCACGAGCAAGCAGGTGCGAATCGACATAGGACGGAATCCATATTCCGGGGAGGGAATGGGGGACGCACCTTGTGTGCACGCAGTCTGCCGACGCAGTTCCGAACGGGATCGTGACGGGCCGCGGCCGAGCGTGAGCGCGGAGACGCAGCGGTCGAGAGCGCGCGCAGCGACGCTCTCGACGAGCGACGCCGGCGCGCGGCGCAGCCGCGGTATCCACAGATTCGTGACAGGAGATGTCGCGAGACACCCTCAACTCAAACCCTGACAGAGAATAAAATGAAGAAAAAGTCGATTGTTGCCTTGTCGATGATGGTCGGCGCCGCCCTCATGGCGCAAGCGGATCGCGCGAGCGCCGGGCGTTGCCCGGCGGCGTCCGTGGGAGACATCACGGAGTACGCCCTTCCTTCGAACGCCATGCCGGGGGCCATCACCTTCGGCCCTGATAACCGCGTCTGGTTCGTCGAGACCTCCGTCCACAAGATCGCGGCCGCAGATTCCAGCGGCAACGTGACCGAGTACCCGCTCGCGGCCGGATCGGCGCCGCTCGGCATCACCGTCGGTCCGGATGGCCGGATCTGGTTCACCGAGCAGGGGAGCAACCGGATCGGGGCGATCACGACGAGCGGCGTCGTGACCGAGTACGATATCCCGACGGACAACTCGAGCCCGTTCGCGATCACGCTGGGATTCGACGGAAACCTGTGGTTCACCGAGGGCCTCGGCAACAAGGTCGGGCGCATCACGCCGGCCGGGGTCATCACCGAGTTCGCGCTGCCGAGCGCCAGAAGCCAGCCGCGCGGGATCGCGGCTGGAGTCGATGGAAACCTCTGGGTCGCGGAGTCGTTCACGAGCAAGATCGCGAAGATCAGCACGTCCGGGGCCGTGACCGAGTACCCGCTGCCGCCCTCGGCCTTGAGCCCGAGCTCGATGGCGCTCGGGCCCGACCTCAAAATCTGGTTCACCACGGCGAACGCGATCGCGAAGATCGACGCCAGCGGGACCGTGACGGCGTTTGCGCTCCCCGCGCCGGACCGCGCGCCAACCGCGATCACCCTCGGGGTGGACGGCAATCTCTGGTTCACGGAGCAGTTCGGGAACAAGATCGGGCGCATCACCACGAGCGGCGTCGTCACCGAGTTCGATCTCCCGATCGCCAACTCTCGTCCGTTCGGGATCACCCTGTTCCCCTCGCTCCGGGGGTGCGGCCTCCTCGACATCTGGTTCACCGAGCGGCTGGGGAGGCGCCTCGGCAAGATCCGCGCGGTGGCCACCCCCTGAGCGGCGCGCCTCGCGAGAGGTAGAGGCTTGACCGCCTGCCGGCGAGCGTTTCGACGACCAGGCGGTCTTCGTTGGATCGTTGACTTGATGAATTCGCGCTGCCGCACCGAGACGATCGAGGTGCACAGGCGCACCGTCACTATGAACATGGAGATGAACATGAACAAGATGGGCAAATTGGTTCTTTCGGCGCTGTCGGTCCTCGGCATCACGGCGTGCGCCGCGAGCAGCACGGAGCAGGCAGAGGTCGTGGGCGAGTCGCAGGACGCGCTCGTCACCTGCAACGGCACCGTCGCCGGGGGCTTCTTCGGGTCGGACACGCTGTACAACGCGATGCAGGACGCGCTCGCCGGGTGGGGCGTCGGGGGCCTCACCTACCTCGGTACCGGGTCGAGCAACGGCGAGCGGTGCCTGCGCGGCAGCGCAGCCGTGACTTGTGGCGGCGTGACGTACTGCAACGGGACCTCGGAGCAGATGCTCGCCCCGATGTCCAGGGACTTCAGCACTTGCCAGGCGGGCGAAAAGTCCAACCCCGTCGCGCTCGACGCCGTCGCGCTCTGGACGAAGAGCACCCAGACCGCCACCAACGTGACCACCGTCGCGCCGGTCCCGGCGGGCCTGCCCTCGCTCCCGGTGGACAAGGTGAAGGGCGCGTTCTGCGGCGACGGCAGCGGCAGCGCCGCCAGCTGCGCCCTGACCGACACGTGGGGCGAGTTCGCCGTGGGCTCGTCGAGCCCCTCGAACGCCCTCAAGCTCTACCGCCGCGACGACGTCTCGGGCACGACCGAGGTGTTCAAGCAGAAGACCGGCTGCAACACGTTCTGCGCCAGCGTCAAGGTGGTCGTCGATGACACGGTGGCCGGGCCGCGGCTCTCGACCGACGCGGCCGGGACCTCGTCGCTCGTGAGCGCGGGCACCTGCGCGGCGAGCGATTCGGCCACCGTTTGCCTGGGCAAGATTGCCGCGAGCGACGTCAACGTGGTCGCCTACGCCGGCCTGGACGCGAGCAACGCGAACAACAAGCGGCTCTCGGTCGACGGCGTGGCCCCGAGCACGGCCAACGTCCGCGCGCTCGTCACGAGCCCGAGCACCGCGTACAAGTACTCTCGCTTCGTGTACCTCAACGAGGGCAATGGGGGTTACACGGCCCTCCAGGAGGACTTCCTGGCGTGGGCACTTGGCCGCGCCCCGTACGGTCCGTCGGAGGCCGAGCTGTTCGAGGACGCGTTCGAGAACAACGGCTTCATCCGGTGCAAGGCCAAGAGCGACCCGTCCTACGCCCCGCTCGCCTGCGGCGCCGGCCTCTGCCTGTGAGCTGACATCTGGCTCCCGTGAGCTGATATCTGATGACGAAGGGCGGAGCGCGCCGCGCGATCCATCGCGGCAGGCGCGCTCCGTTCGACGCGGCCTCAGCGCGCGCAACACGAACAACAAGCGGCTCACGATTGACGGCGTGGCCCCGATCGCGGTCAATGTCCGCTCGGGTGCGTACGATTACGGCATCTGCGCGCATCTCAATGAGGGCGACGGGACTTGCGCGGCCGCCGATCAGGCCTTCCTAGACTGGGCCTTCGGCGTCTATGATCCAGCGGACGCGCTGTCGTTCGAGGGCGCGCCGACGGACGCCGGCTTCATCGCGTGCGCGGATCCGAGCGCTCCGGGCCGCGTCCCGCTCGACTGCGGCCCTTGAAGCATCTCCTCCCATGATCTCGCGCAGGTCGCTGTCCCCCGACGACAGGCGGCGGGACAAACGCGCCTGCGGCGCGTGAAGCAACAATGGCATCATCAAGTCGACATCACCGCAATGGCGTCACGGGTCCGTGACAGCCGGTATTCACGGTTGTTCCCGGGGCCTACTGGTGTCATTTCCGCCGCCGTGGCGGTAGGTTTCGCCGCTGCGCACCCGGGGAGTGGGCAGATGCGTCAAGCTCGGCGTTGGAAGACGATTAGGTCGATGGTGCTGTTGCTCGGGGTCGTGTCGCTGGCCGGCTCCAGCTGCGGGGATGACGATACCGATGGGAACTCGCCCGCGGAGGGCACCAGCGCCGGCGGTACCGGCGGCGGCGGCGGCGCCGGCGGCGCCGGCGGCAGCGGCGGCAGCGGCGGGGAGGGGGGTGGCACGGTTCCGAGTCGATGCACCCCGGCCCGATCGTACGAGCGGATCCCGCAGCGCCATTCGGCGACCGTCGAAGATGCCCTCGATACGTTCGACAACCTCTCGGGGGAGATCGAGATCCAATGTGGCAACTGCCACAAGGCCCCGGCGCAGCAAGGAGATTTCTCCTACACGGGCACCCCGGAGAACCTGTGCAATGCGCGCGGCAAGAGCGGCAAGACGCTCGTCGACGTCATGCTCAGCGGGGAGATGCCCTACATGATCGGCGGGCAAGAGGCGCTCGGCCGGAGGCTGCAGGCGTGGATCGAGCAAGGGTGCCCCGCCGGCACGTACGTCCTCCCGAAGGGCGACATGGAGGTCGATCCGGGCGGAGGCATCGTGACGCCGCGCGAGGTCGGCGACGCGCTGACCGAGCTCGGGAGCTGCATCCCCGACGCCGAGCTCGCCGGCCGGGACGAGGAGCTCGACGAGCGCTTCGCCGCGATGCGATCGTTCGAGGACCTCCCGGTCGAGCTGCCGGAGACCGACTTCGTCTCGCTGGACGCCGAGGTGCTCGCGCGTAGGGGAACGTTCGCTTACGCGCCGACCTACCCTCTCTGGTCGGACGACGCGGCGAAGCTGCGCTTCGTGCACGTCCCGGCGGGACAGGCCATCACGTACGACCCGGAGACGAAGAGCCTCCGCATCCCGCCGAACACCCGCTTCTACAAGACGTTCTTCAGGGCCGTGGTCGAGCCCGACGGGGTCACGCGATTCCGCAAGATGGAGACGCGCATCATCGTGACGCGCGAGCGGGCCAAAGACGCGATCTTCGGCACGTACGTGTGGAACGCGGAGGAGACGGGCGCGAAGCTCCTCGGGACCGGGCTCGACCCCGCATCACCGGACAGCAAGGAGCTCTACCTGAACGGAGAGCCGTTCCCCGACTACGTCCGCCCTTACACGGCCGACGAGACCACCGGGGCGGTGCAGAGCTACGCCGTGCCCGGCGCGACCCGATGCGTGGCGTGCCACATGGGCTCGGAGAGCGATAGCTTCGTCCTCGGCATCACGCCCTTCCAGCTCCACAGGCGACCCAGAGGCGAAGGCGGCGTTTACACGCCGGACGTGCTCGCCGACGAGCTCAATCAGCTCGCGCGTCTCCTCGCGTACGGTGTCGTGCGCGGCACGGTGGCGACCCTCACGCCCGACGACTTCCCCAAGCTGGAGGAGTCTGCGCTCCCCCGCCAGCCGCGCAACGCCGACGAGCTGAACATGCAGGCCTACATGGCGGGCAACTGCGCCCATTGCCATAACCCGCGCGGCTATGCGGTGGCGAGCAAGGCGACGCTGCGAGGCCTGGACATGTCGCCTGGCGGGAGCATCTTCGGGTTTCGCATGGATAGCGTGGGCTCGGACGGGCTGCCCTACTTTCCTGGTGTCCCCGCGTCCTTCGATGAGCTCGCCATCCGGAACTCTATACCGGGCGGAGGGATCTACCGTCGGGTCGTCCTGCCGACGGGAGCGTGGACCCTCCGCGAGTTCGGCCTGCCCGTGGAAAACGAGGAGGTAAGCTCCTTCTTCAACCTCCACATGCCGATGCACACGGCGTCGGTCGACTGCCGCCTGCCGGTCCTCGTGGCGCGCTGGTGGGCGTCGGTGCCGCGCGATTACGAGCGTGGCGGACAGGAGGCGCCGGAGGATCCGGAGGCGATCGAGCTCGCCATGCGCGCGGTGGCCGCCGCGGAGGCGCGCGCCCTTCACGACTGCGAGCAGCACCGCGCCATCGGGTGGGTGCTCGAGGACACGACCGAGCGCTACCCGTACGTCCCGCGCAACATCGACTGGAAGACGAAGCTCGACGACTGGATCCGCGCGGAGGCGGTGACGAGCGAGCACGAGGCGCTGGCGAAGAAGGTCTACGCTCAGGGGTTCTTCGACCTGCACTGCGCATTCCCGGGGGACGCGCCGGAGCCCGATACGGTGGAGCAGTGGATGATCAACCCGGGGACCGGGAGACCGCGCCACCCGTGGAGCGCGATCTACTGGGCAAACCCGGGGGAGCATATCTACGCCGGCATCTGCGCGAACTGTCATGGGATCCACGGAGACGCCCAGACCGGCGCGTCCAGGGCGCTCCGCGCGACCTCCGGGGCGAGGGTGGCGAGCTTCCCCGACGGGCTCTTCGGCCCGCGCTGGGCACCCAACGAGAACCTCGCCACGTTCCATGCGCCCGACGCCGGAGAGCACGACCTTGGCCCCGACGGGGCGGCGAAGTACCTCGTGTGGATGGCGACCGGGGGCACCACCGTCTCGTTCGGCCGTACCCCGGAGGAGGAAACGACGTTCTTCAACGTCTTTGTGAACAACCGGATCGTGACGGCGGTGCCGATCCCGCTCGATCTGGCGAGCGCGAAGGAGGCTTTCAAGCGTTCGAAGGCGAACATGCTCGGCGTCGCGCGCGCCGCCTGCGATGAGATCCGCACCGATGCTCATCGGTTCGGAGCCGCGTACGACGCCGCAGCCGCGAGCGGAAATTGGGTTCGCATCCTGAGCAACGCCGTGGCGCCGGAGTTCGGCGTGCCCATGTGGAGGGACGTGTGCACGCTCGGGAACCCTCTCACCGACGACCTCCGCACCGCTGACGCGAACTCGCCGGAGGTCGACGCATGGCTCCGGAGAGCCGTCTTCAACGCCGGTGTGATGGCCTACATCTACATACGTGACGAGCTGACGAACGGAGTCATCGCGGTTCCGCGTGACGCCTGCGAGCTGAAGTTCCCGAGGGAGTAAATCGCTCCGGCGCATGCGACGCCCTACACGGAGATCTGGTATAATGAAGATACGTCAACAATGGCTGATCATGGTGGCTGCGCTGGGCGGGCTTTCGGTCCTCACGAGCGCTTGTGGGGGCGACGATGCATCACCACCTCAGGACCAAGGCACAGGGGCGACCACGAGCGCCAGCGCCGGCGCGTCGTCGAGCGGTGGCTCTGACGGCGGAGCCGGCGGCACGGGCGGCGCCGGCGGCACGGGCGGCACGGGCGGCGCGGGCGCGACGGGGGGAGGGCTGCCCATCTTGCCGAGCTTCGGGCTGCGAGGAGAGTTCTGAGATGCGATCGACGCGGGCGATGAGCGGCGCGGGCGGCGCGGGCGGCACGGGCGGCACGGGCGGCGCCGGCGGCACGGGCGGCGGCGATCCGGAGGAGTGTGGTCTGCCGCCGGACACCGACCCTGAGCCCAAGGTCCGGTTCATCAACTCCCTTTTGCCGAACCGCGCGAGCACACCGGTGGGGATCGGCGACCCGCCTGCGCTCCGCCTCTACATGAACGGAGCGCCGGTACCCGACATCGAGGCAGTGTCGTCCGGCATGGTCGCCGCATCCGTCACGAGGTACGCCAGCGTCACGGCGGGCGCGATCACCTTCTCGGCGCGGAGTGATGACGAAGGCAGCGGTGGCGCAGGCGACGCGCTCACGATCTCGGCGGATCCGATGACGGTCGCCGCTGGGACGCGCTACACGATCGTGGCCGTCGGGATCCCGGGCACGACGGATGCGACGACGGCGCCGCGGCTCATCATCGCAGAAGAGAAGTTCACGACGCCCTCATGCACCGAGGTCGCCCTGCGCTTCGTGAACGCCGACTCCAACATCTTCAACCCGAAATCGTTCTACATCGACCGAAGCACCACGACCGCCGCGGCGCTCGACGGGTTCAGCGCGAGCGCCCCAGAAGGCGTGCTCGTGCCTCTGTCGACCCGGTCGATCACGGTCACCGCGCCGAGGAATTTCGGTCCCACGGGTCAGGCCCCGTTCTCGCTCCCCGCGGCCTCGCTCGTCGCCGGGCGGTCGTACTTCGTCATCGAGACCGGGCAGCCGACCCGCGTCCTCGACGACGCGCGCGCGCACGGGCTGCTCGTCGTCCCGGCGGGGGACGACTCGCCTGCCGTGTTCGTCAAACGGGATCCGCTCGTCTATTTCTTCCACGCATCGCTGCCGCCCACGCCGTCGCCCCTCGAGGTGTACTCGGGCACGGAGAGGATCGCCATCAACCTGAGGTATGCGCAGGCGCCGACGTACACCGATCTTCCGCCGGGTGAGTCGACGCTCTCGCTCGTCGCGCCCGGCGCCGGTGAGGGGGGCTCGGGTGACACCGTGGTGGTCGGCGCTCAGCGGACGGGCCCGCTGGAGCCCGGCGCGATCTACCTGGGAGGCTTGCTTGGCACCACCGGAGAAACCGGCGAGAAGGCGCTGCGGCTCAAGCTGTGGAAGGTTCAGCCGGACCTCCCCGGGACGTTCACCACCCCGCGCGTCATGGTGATCAACGCCTCGGCGACAGCGCCCTCGGTAGATCTCGGCCACTGGTCGGTCAACACAGACGGGACCCGAGGCGATACCTTTACACCCGTGCTCACGGACGTCGCGTACGCGTCGGCGAGCGCCAGCACCGGCGTCGAGTTCGCGCCGCCGCGCGTCGCCGGCCAGCAGTGGGTGGGCGTTCGACCGGTCGGCTCGGCCGACGCCATCCGGAGCGTCTCGGCAACCGTGCAGACGTTCTGGTTCACCGCCGTCCTCCTGGGAGATTGGGGCTCATCCGATCCTGTGAGCTCCGCGCAGATCATGTTCATAAGGAACTTCGGCACCGCCCCCGCGGCCAGCCAGTTCCCGCTGCCGAGCCCCTGACCGGTCGAAATTCCTGCGCCCCCGCTCGACCGTACTGATTTCCTCCCCGCGCACCCGTACGATACGCAGCTTGCCCGGCGGCCTGCCCGAGCGGCAGACGCCGCACGGCGCGCGCTGCGCGTCGGCTCCCCCTGACCTGGGTGCACATGAAGAGGGCTATCACGTGTCCCGGCACGCCGGGGGCACGCCCCGACGAGCCGGCGGGGCATGCCCGCCGGCTCACCCGGGCACCTCTCGCAGCTGCGCAAGACGGCTTATCGCACTGCGTAAGATGGCTTACGTACGACGGTCACCCGATGGTCACGGTCGTGCCGTTGAACTTCGTCAGCGAGAACCCCGAGAATGGCTCGGTGTGGTTGCCTTCGCCACGCTCGCTGAGGATCGACAGCGCGATCGCCTCACCGAGCAACATCCCCGCGACGCCGTCCGAGCGGTAGTGGACGCCCCCGCCATCGCGTCCATGGGCGATGTTCGTTGCGAGCTTGTTCAGCTCTCCTCCGACAGTGAGCGCGGGGCCCGTATACGGGACGAGCGACAGGCCGTCGTCGGAGGCGACGACCGGATTGGGAATGACGAACGACTCGTTGAAGAACGCCTTGAGCACGGTGACGCATGCGCCCGCCTGCGTCGCGTGCGCCGCGGGATACGACGGATGGGTCGGACATCCCTCGGGATAGGCGGCCGGCAACAGCATCGTCCCGTAGACGCTCATGAGCTCTCCCAGCACGTCCGAGTTCAGGATGTCGTCATGGATCGGGTATGTTGCCGCCCCGTTCATGTGATGATGAACGCGCCCCGCGAACTCCTCAGGACGGAGACGCCGGTGGAGCAGCCACTTCTGGAAGAAGGCGCCTGTGAGCGCCGGCATGGTCACGCGCGCCAAGAGTTCGAGGATCATCGGGGCGCCGAACGTGACGCCGTTGCGCTGCTTCGCCGACGACAGGTACGGGTTCGCCGCATCCAGCGCGGCAGCCCCGTAGGAGTTCAGAATGAGCGCCGCAGTGAGGTACGCCTGATAGGTGAAGTCGCGATGCACGTACTCGCCGAGATCGCGCGCGTTCCGGATGAAGCGGGGCGTGGGGTCGAATGTGAGCGCCGCCGTCGGCGCGAAGCCCCGCTGGATGCTCAGCCACTCCGCAGGAGACGTCATGAAATCGATATTGGCGGCCGCGGTCGTGTACTTCTGCTCGATCGTCATCGCACCGAACGGGATCGGCTGGTAGAGGAACTGAGAGATGAAGGGCCCGTTCTGCGCTCCTGGCGCGGAGCCACGGAAGATCGTGTCCGCGTCGATCGCTCCGGCGACCTTCGGCGCCCGGATGTCGCTGAAGAGGTTGAGATCGTCGATCGCGTTCCCGACGAGCGGGTGGCTCGCATACTGCGAAAACGGGACGTCGCGCGTGAGCGCCCTCCAGTAGACCTCGCCCATCTCGGCCGCCTGCTGCGCGCTAGCGAACGCCGGCGCCGCGGGGATGGCCAGCATGTGCGTGTCCGTGCCCTCCAGATCGAAGGCATACGCCGTCTGCATGGACGCCAGCTTGGTGGTGCCGCCGAGCGGGACGGCCTCGAGCGCAGAATGGGTGCCGCTGGCGAGCGCCTTCACGAGCGTGTCATACGCCGCGATGTCGGGCTCCCCGAGGGAGTTGTGCGGCAGCCCCTTCGCGAAGGCCGCGATGAACTGCGGCAGCTTCTCCTCGTCGCCGTTCGTGACGTGGGTCGGCAGCGGCTTGCCGTAGGCGATTGCCGCCGTCTTTAGTCTCAGTTTGTAAGCAGCAAGCCGGCGCGCACTGGTGGTCATCGGCCCGACCTCGGCCGCTTCCGCGAGCGATTCACCGGCGGTCATGGTGATCGCCCCGGTCGCGCCCGAGACGGCCAACGATGCGGCGGCGGTCGAAAGGCCACCGAGGAATTTGCGACGATCCGCGGACTCAAGCGACGTTTTCTTGTTCGATGTAGAAGAACCCATAGTCGAACATAGATACATACACCCATTTAGTTGTCAAGAATTTCTTGATTGTCACGTTCTCCATCGGAATATTGAATGCGATTTCAAATATATTCATTAGAAACAAAATCTTATCGTAACAAATGTGAGCTCGACGCGGAAGACAACAAAGGCACCGCGGCGGCGGTCGAAAGGCCACCGAGGAATTTGCGACGATCCGCGGACTCAAGCGACGTTTTCTTGTTCGATGTAGAAGAACCCATAGTCGAACATAGATACATACACCCATTTAGTTGTCAAGAATTTCTTGATTGTCACGTTCTCCATCGGAATATTGAATGCGATTTCAAATATATTCATTAGAAACAAAATCTTATCGTAACAAATGTGAGCTCGACGCGGAAGACAACAAAGGCACCGCGCAGATCTATGGGATAATTGTACAATTACAATCAAGTGAGCAGCCCACGCGGTGCCATGCAGGAGAATTCTCCAGAGGCGCGCGCAGCCGCGCCTGGGTCCATCAGCGTCGCCGAGGTCGCGAAGAGGGAGGTTCCCAGCTCCTCGCCGGTGGAGCAGCAAATCGACGCAGTCCGGTAAGCAGGGCGATGGAGGACGCAGGCGTCGTGGACGGACAGCACGCGCGCCATCGCCCCTCGATCCACGTGGCTTGGATCAGCGCCTGGCGGCTCTGCGGGAGCTCTCAAGAGGCATGCCGTGTTGCGCGACTTCGATCGCTATCGCGCGACCGTGCTCACGGCGCGTCCGAACGCGAGATGGGCTCTACCGAGCGGATCTCCATGCCGGAGGCGATTGAGAGCGTGCTGACGACGAGCTCGCTCCGGCAGCTCGACGCCCCGGTGCGCGTCGCCGTCGAGCGTGAGCATGCGACGCGGGGCGGCCATCGCGGTCACGGGCTCGTCGTCCTCCACGATTCACGACGCCCGCGCTCGAACGGCTGCACAAAGTCAGAAGCTATCAGCATCACGAGCAGGGCTACCGCATCGGATCGAGGGCGCGTCGCTCGACCCGCTGCGCGAGCTCGGCGTCGCCCCGCCGAAGACGTTGTGTCTCGCTCCGCCTCACGCTTCGCCGACGCGCTGCTCGTCCCATCGTCGCACCTGCTCGCGTTGATGGAGCGGTGCGGCGACGCCCCTGCTCGACCAGGTCAACGCGGAGAAGCCATCGCCGCCCGGTTCAGCGGCAGACGCTCACCATGGGCTTCGCTGCCAGCCCGCAGCAGCATTCCGGCACACAACTTGTGGAAAGAGTCAATCCCGGCAGGGTGGAACGAGCCCAGCAGCCGAGATCGGGCGACAGGAGCCTTGCCGGGACAGCTCCTGAGTGAACCATGCATGGATGCCGGTGACCGAGCTCGCCGGCACGAAAGCCATCGCTGACACCTTTGCGATCGCCCGAGGATGGCAAGCAACGGCCATTCTCAAGCTCGAACCAGCGTGACTACCAGCGCGAGGAGGATGAACGTCGCCGCGACGAGCCGGAGTATGATCTGACGCCGACCGCCCTCAAATTCGGAGATCCCGAGGCTCTTTCCGAAGACCGCGATGACCGCGATGCTCCAGATCCCTCGCGTGCCGTAGGCAACGTTGACGCCGGCCGCATCGCCATATTCTGCGATCGTGCCAACGACGAGCATCGCCTGTATGGCCATAAGAGCCGCGACGAAGGCCAGCGCCTTCAATGGCCTGCTCGACGGTAGCGGAGCTGCGCGGGCACTCCGCGACAGCTTCATTCCGACGGCGGAACATATCGTGGCGAAGATCATCGCACGCGGAACGAACTCACGCGCCCCGTTCTGCTGACCGAAGCGCTGAACCACGACGTCGAAGATCGAGAATGAGAATACAGCAGCCAACGAGAGCAAGACGGTCGCGCGCAGCCGCTTCGGGCTCGACTTGGGACCGAGCTGGAGCATGACGCCGCCCATCAACCCGGCGACCGCGGCGATCAAGGTGCTGACGGTAGGTGCCTCGACCGCGATGATCGCCGCCACGATGGGGACGAAGATGACTTTTGTGCTCAACAGCGGGCCGGCGATCGAGACGTCGCCCCGGCTCACGGCCTCGAACGTGAGCGCCTGCCCCGCATAGAATAACGAGCCCGCCACGAGCGGTGCAACGAGCCCGTCAATCGATCGAGGAACCGGAAACGTGCCGTAGAACAGAGAAAGTCCGACTGCCGTCCCCAGGTTGGTGAGGAGCGTGACGAGCATGACACCGGCAGGTCCCAGTTTCTCTCTCTTGAGGAGAGCCGCCGATGCCGCGAACACGAGCCCTGCAGCGATCGGCAGGGCGAGATACGCTCGCGTTTCCATCATCGAATCGACATGGCGCACCCGAGGCTCCCGTGCACGCCGCAAATGTTGACGAATCTCAGCGCCCGGGTGCCGCCTTCGATGACATCGTGTTCTGTCTGCGGGCTTCTGATCGGCGCCGAGCGAAGCCGGTCCGCGGCGTGTGAGCCCCGAACCCGCTCCTCTCAGCTTCCTCAGTTTGCCGGAGGAGCGAACGAGGCGACCGAGCTGGTACCAATGCGCTCAATGCCGAGCTGGTCGCCCTGGGCGCATGAGAAAATGTTGTCCCAGAACTCG
Organism: Sorangium cellulosum So0157-2; assembly: GCF_000418325.1. Lineage (GTDB taxonomy): Bacteria > Myxococcota_A > Polyangia > Polyangiales > Polyangiaceae > Sorangium > Sorangium cellulosum_D. The sequence goes on along the minus strand of NC_021658.1, from coordinate 2,517,666 downwards.
ATCCAACCCTTCATGCTCTCTCTGTATCCGAGGCTGAGGTCTCGAAGCGCCTTCGGGCTACGGAGCACGAGCTCCTTGTTGATCAGGTCTCGGGTCTGGATGCGGTGCTCGATGTCGTGGTCGCCCACGTGCAGCTCCCAGAACTTCCAGTCGATCTCATTCTTTCGCTCCTGAATGAGCGGGTTCTTCGAGAAGTGCTCGTACAGCTGAGCCAGATACACCTGGCAGACGCACTCACCACCCATGCCGCGAAGGCCGATGCCATACTCGGCGCTGTAGGAGGGGCTCATCAGCTTCAGGCGAACCGAATCGAGAATATTGACGTTCTTCTTCAGGCCCAGCGCCGGCAGCACGTCGTCGCTCACCCCGATGCTCTGCAGGAACTTGTCGTACAGGCGAGGATGAGCCTTCTCCGGATCGCCCATCCCGAGCTCATCGGAGAGGATCGTGCCCAGGAAGCTCCGAAGAGGACCGTCCGACACTCTCGCTACGAGGACCGCCAAGTCTGCAATATAGTACACGGTGAAGTACCGGTACTGGATCAGGATCGACCTGAGCTGCGACAGACTGGCGGTCTCGGTACAGCTAAACAGCTTCTCTGCGTGTCTCAGCGTCGCAGCCTGAAAATCATCAGCTAGTTTCCAGAATTCCGGTGCAGATACGGTCCCCCAATCATGGGAGAGAAAGCCGGCGACCGTTCCATGGGACTCCCCATCGGCCGCTGAGCGCACACCCTGACTCATATCTTCCATCTCGTCGATTCCTCCAATCGATACCTGTCGGTTACCCCCCCGTCAGATATCATAGCAAGCAAGCCAACTTGAACAGTAGCAAGTCAATTACAACCGCGCAATCTCTCTCGTACGATTCGCTATCGATTCGCTATCGATTCGCTATCGATTCGCTATCGATTCGCTATCGATTCGCTATCGATTCGCTATCGATTCGCTATCGATTCGCTATCGATTCGCTATCGATTCGCTATCGATTCGCTATCGATTCGCTATCGATTCGCTATCGATTCGCTATCGATTCGCTATCGATTCGCTATCGATTCGCTATCGATTCGCTATCGATTCGCTATCGATTCGCTATCGATTCGCTATCGATTCGCTATCGATTCGCTATCGATTCGCTATCGATTCGCTATCGATTCGCTATCGATTCGCTATCGATTCGCTATCGATTCGCTATCGATTCGCTATCGATTCGCTATCGATTCGCTATCGATTCGCTATCGATTCGCTATCGATTCGCTATCGATTCGCTATCGATTCGCTATCGATTCGCTATCGATTCGCTATCGATTCGCTATCGATTCGCTATCGATTCGCTATCGATTCGCTATCGATTCGCTATCGATTCGCTATCGATTCGCTATCGATTCGCTATCGATTCGCTATCGATTCGTTATCGATTCGTTATCGATTCGTTATCGATTCGTTATCGATTCGTTATCGATTCGCCATCAGAGAGCGACGGCGATCGAGAAGACAGCTCCGTCACCACGTGGAGACGTTGGTCTAGAACATCGCCGCAGGCGGAATTATCCGCTTCCGCTTCTTGAGGTTGATCATCTCCTCGATTGACCGTTACTTCCCGCCCTCGGTCACACGATAACGAACTGGCTACACGAAGGCCGGCTCTGGAGCACGAATCTCCTGACCCAGGTGACCGCTCTTGATCCAAACCAGGGCTCCATCCTCGCCCGCAGTCGCTGCGAGTCGACCTCCCTTCGGCAGCCGCAACCACGAGTACTCAGTCAAGTGGTCAGCCTGCTCGACCAAGGTTCCTCGCAGCACGAGAAGCTCCAGGCCGTTCGGCGCATCGTGCTCGATCGATGCGCCTGCCTTCCAACGCTCAAGCCTAACATCTTCTTTCGCATCCTTGAAGAGTGGCAAGATTTCGACGCCGGGGCGCTCTCCGGGGACGAACGACGCTTGGTTGGTGTCGATGCGCACGTGGCGACGATCGTCGAGATCGAACTGCCAAAGCTTGACAAAGATGACGCAACCGGGAGCGGAGCCCGGCGTATGACTCGATGTCGGAGGATTTCGGACGTAAGTACCGGCAGGAAAGTCGCCGTGCTCGTCCTGAAAGACTCCCTCTAGAACGAAAAACTCTTCGCCGCCGCCGTGCACATGCGGCGAGAAGCGGCTACCTACCGCATAACGTACAAGGCTCGTCGCTCGAGCGATCTCACCGCCAATGCGATCGAGCATCCGACGCTCTACGCCCGGAATGGGACTCGGCTGCCATGGGATGCGTGCGGCGTGCACAACCACGCGCTTATCGAAGTCTGTGTTCAGCTGCATCAACCCGTCTCCCCTAGTCGCGGATCGCTGGGAGCATCACTACATCTACAGCCAAGCGTCGTCCATATAGTAACTGGCGCCAGTATGTCAAGCCACTCGTTCGTGTCGAATATCGTAGAATTCCAGCGTGATCAAAATCCGACGCCTTCGGCGTTACGTTATGAGGGTCATGCACAGGAGCGGCGGCCTCCGAATCAATTGGCCCAACGGCCTCGATGCACGCTCGATCGGCACGATTCGGCCGCGTGAGGCTTGGCTGCAAGCGCTCCCGCAGCGGCGCCCTCAGCGCCAGCTCCGTACCAGCACGGACCTGCATGTTGAATTCGTGCTATCGATGTCGCTCGCACGGCACCCGCTCTAAGGTGACCATCGATCGCGAACGTCTCGAAGGACGTCTTGGTCCACGTATTTACCTTCCGCCTCTGCAGCGCGCTCATGCGCGGCGCAAGAAATTTTCGTGTCTCGCAACGCTCGGATCTGGTCATGCCCGCGAAGATGACTGGTGAGCTCATCCCGAACCAGGCAACTCCTCCTTATTTAAGTAGCATCCTGCGCGCGCAGGATCCTGTTCATCGTGTCATCGAACAGCGAGACGTCGTTCAGCGCGACGGCGAGGATCATGGCCCCCTGGAGCGACGCGACGATGCCGATGGCTCGCGAGCGCCGCTCATCGAGGTTGAGCCCGGTCGGCAGGGCGGTCACGAGCCAGTCGATGTTCGCCTGAAGGAACCCTGCAACCGCGGCCGACACGGCCTGGGGTATGCCGCAGCTCTCCGCGCCGAGCATGCCGCACAGGCAGATCGCATTCGCTCCGAGCAGGTCGCGACGGTAGGCGCAGCAGAACTGGCGGACGCGCTGGATCGAATCCGACGCGTCTCGGGTCTGCTCGGCGAGGGCGGTGAAGAACTTCGCCGAGTACCGATGAACGAGGGCGACGGCGAGATCTTCCTTCTGCGGAAAATGGTAATGGATGCTCGCGCTCCTGATCCCGACGGCCTTCGCTAGATCGCGGAAGCTGACGGCGTTGTATCCGCCGTGCCGCATCCGGAGCTCGGCCTCGTCCAGGATCCGTTCCGCCGTCGCGCTGGTAGCCTTCATCTCCGACGTCTATCCGGGAAAATCCAGGTTGACAAGTCTAGCATGCGTGCTAGGTTCCGCCAGCCTATCTGCCGTCAGGTAGAGATGCAAGCGCCAGGCAGCAATGCGACGGCCATGCTGCCCAGCATCCGCGTAGGAGCTCGATGCTGGTCTCGAGGGCGCTCCCTCGTCCGAGGCGTCGTGCTCGCGTCCGTGGACGCTGTATTTTGACAGGTCTTCTGTCGAGGAAGACCCATCCGCGCAGGAGAGTGAACAGCATGAAGGTCTATGAGTTTAAAGGCTTCCCGAACCCCGCCCGCGTCCGGATCGCGCTTGCGGAGAAGGGCCTTCTGAACCGTGTCGAGTTCATCACCGTCGACGTGCCGAACGGTGCTCACCGCCAGCCCGCGTTCTTGGCGAAGAACCCGTTCGGTGCAGTGCCGGTGCTGGAGCTCGATGACGGCACGACGATCGCGGAGTGCACCGCGATCACGGAGTACATCGATCATGTGAGCGGCGAACCTTCGCTGACGGGACGGACGCCGAAAGAGCGGGCGCTGATCCACATGACGCAGCGGCGGGCCGAGGCGAACGTGCTCGACGCCGTCGCCACCTACTTCCACCACGCCACGCCCGGCCTCGGACCCCAGCTCGAGTCGTACCAAAACAAGGAGTGGGGCGAGAAGCAGAGGGAGCGCGCTATCCAAGGGATGCGCTTCTTCGATGGCTTGCTGGCGAACCAGCCGTTTGTCGCGGGCAACGACTTCACGATGGCGGACATCACGCTGTTCGCAGGGCTCGCCTTCGCGGATTTCGTGAAGATCGAGGTTCCGGCGGACCTGACTCGCCTGAAGGCCTGGCGCGCCCGGGTCAGCGCGAGGCCCAGCGTCGCCGCAGCGTGAGTGATCCAGCGGATTCCTAGCGAGGTCGAGCCGTCGCCGCGCGAGCGCTTCGCGGCCGCGCGCGGCGGGCGAATCCGCGCGCCAAGCGCGCGCCGGTAGCTGCCGCCCACGCCGTCGCCCCTCGAGGTGTACTCGGGCACGGAGCGGATCGCCACGCACGCTTCTCGGGCTCCCTGCCAACGCACTGATGCACCACCGTCGTGCTGGGAGACTGGGGCTCATCCGACCCTGCGAGCTCCGCGCAGATCGTGTTCATGAGGAGCTTCGGCGCTGCCCCCGCGGCCCTCCCGTGGCCGCTGCCGAGCCCCTGACCGGTCGGAATCCTGCGCACCTGTTCAACCGTACTGATTTTCTCCGCGCGCACCCTTACCATGCGCAGCTTGCTCGGCGGCCTGCCGCAGCGGCAGACGCGCCCTGCGCGCGCTGCGGGCCTGCCGCAGCGGCAGACGCGCCCGGCGCGCGCTGCGCGTCGGCTCCTCCTGACCAGGGTGCACATGAAGAACGTTGTCGGAGCGCTGTTGATGGGATCATGGCTTCTCGCAGCCGCCGCGTGCGGCGATGACGGGCCGACCGAGCCGCCCTCGGCCACGGGAGGGGGCGGCGGCTCGGGTGACGGCGGGAGCGGCGGAGCCGACGGCGACGGCGGCAACGGCGGCGACGGCGGCGACGGCGGCGGCCGCGCGCCCGAGGGCATCCATTGCCCTGGCTCGGACCTCGTGTGCCCCGAGGGCGCGCGGTGCCAGATCGACGCGGAGGGCGCACCGTCGGGCTGCACGGCCGCGTGCGACGAGGCGCGCGCCTGCGGCGACGCGGCGTGCTGCAGCGCCGGCGCCGCGTGCGTGGACGGCGGCTGCGAGGCGGCGGACCTCGTGCTCGAGCCCGCGCAGCGCGGAGAGCCCGTCACGTTCGCCGCGATCACCGTGGGCGAGGACGCGTGCGAGCTGATGCACGGCTGCGTCGGCGCGAGCGGGCGGCGGGCGCTCCTGCGCTTCAACGTCTCGCTCAGGAACGCCGGCGACGTGCCGCTCGCCCTCGGCGCGCCCTCGGAGAGCGCCGTGTTCGAGCCGAATTTCTGCGAGGACAGCTACGTCGTCCCGCGCTTCTTCCGCGCGCGCCTCAAGCAGGGCGAGGCGGCGGTCGCCGAGGCCGAGCTCGACGCGCGCTGCGTCGCGATGCAGGGCGGCCAGTTCAGCTGCAGCGCGCAGGGCCTCGGCCCCGGAGAGCGCGTCGATCAGCCCGGCACCGTCGCGTGCAACGCCCTCGACGTGACCGGCGTGCCGGCCGGGCTCTACGAGCTCGAGATCACCGTCAACCCGAACAAGGCGATCGCGGAGGCGCGCTTCGACAACAACACGATCGTCCTCCCCGTCGACTACCCCGCCTGCGACGGCGCGATGTGCGGCGGCGCGTGCTGCCCGAGCGGCCACGCGTGCGTGGACGGGGTCTGCATGGTGCCCGACCTGCGCCCGAACAAGGAGCGCATCGTCGACACGGTCCAGTTCTCGTACCAGACGTTCCCCGCGGACGCCTGCGAGATCGTGGAAGGGTGCATCGCGGGCCCCGGCAGGCGGCACCTCCTCCAGTTCGAGGGGCGCATCGAGAACGCAGGCCCCGGCCACCTCGACCCGGGCCCCGAGTTCGACAACCCGCTCTTCGAGTACGCGCAGTGCCACGGGCACTTCCATTTCAGGGAGTTCACCGATTACCGGCTGGTCGACGCGGACGGCGATGTCATCGCGCAGGGCCACAAGCAGGCGTTCTGCCTGACGGACATGGAGCCGCTCGATCTCGAGTCCCCGGCGACGCCGGGATTCCCGACCTCGGGGGGCAATGGGTGCAACTTCCTGAGCGCGGGGTGGGCCGACATCTACGACGTCGGCATTCCGTGCCAGTGGGTCGACGTGACGGACGTGCCCGAGGGCGATTACCTCCTCCGCGTCGCCGTCAACCCGACCGGCGCGATCGCCGAGCAGTCGATCGAGAACAACGTGGTCGAGGTGCCCGTCCACGTCCCGGCGTACACGGCCTGCGTGCCCGAGCCGGAGATCTGCGGGGACCTCGTGGACCAGGACTGCGACGGCGTCCCCGACAACGGCTGCGGGGGCGCGGGGTGCGTCGTGCCGCTCCCCGAGGTGTGCGGCAACGAGGTCGACGAGAACTGCAACGGCGTGCCGGACGACGGCTGCGCGCCGATCCCGGGCGCCGACAGCTGCGAGACGCCGGGGGAGCTCGCGGCGTCCATGGATTACGCCGCGCAGATCACCGCGGAGAACACGTCGGACGTGGCCCTCTCGTGCGGCGGCGAGGGCGGCGAGGTGTTCTTCCGGTTCACGCTGCCGTCCGAGCAGGTCGTCTACCTCGGGACCCTGGACTCCGAGATCGACACGGTGCTCGCGGTGCTCGAGGGCGGCGGGTGCGGCGGCGCCCCGGTCGGCTGCGCGGCCCGGAGCTGCGGCGCCATGTCGCTGGGCGCGCACTTCGCGGCGAAGCTCCCGGCCGGCGCCTACACGGTGGTGGTCAAGGCCGTGAGGCCCGGGGACTCCGGCCTGGTGCGCCTCCGGTTCGAGCGCCCGACGTGCCTCGGCGAAGGCGCCGGGGTGATCGCGGGCAGCGGGCTCTTCAGCGGCGACACCACCGGGACGCCGATCCCGCCCGCGGCCCTGTGCGGCCCGAGCAGCCCCGAGCAGCCGTACTATGTCCCCGTATGCCCGGGGGTCCCCATCCTCGTGTCGTCGTGCGGCCTGACGGACTTCCCGATGACGCTGAAGACCGCGGACGATGCCTGCAATCCCATCCAGGTCCAGTGCTCCAGCGCCCTCGGGGGGTGCCCGGGCGCGCCGGACGGGGCCAACGCCTCGATCTTCGGGATGAGCTCGGGAGGGGGCCTCGGCTCCATCACCGTGAGCGGACGCACGCCGGTGGATTTCGGGCCATACCAGCTGTTCGTCACGCAGTTCTTGTGACCGGAGCGCGCCGCCGGGCGTGACCCGCGCGGCGGCGCTCCTCGCGCGCCGCCAGCGAAGTTTGCGCTCGGCCTCGGGCGATCTGCGCTAGAACCGCGCCCATGCGAGCCAACCATCCGTCCGAACGGAGGCGCCTCCGGGCGCTCTCGTCCCTGTCCAGCGCGCTCGTCGCCGCGCTGGGCCTGACGTTGCCCGCCTACGGCGCGCCGCCCGCCACGGCGCCCCCGGCCGCTGCGGCGCAGCCCGCGACGGCCGCGCAGCCCGCGACGGCGCAGCCCGCGGCAAAGCCGGCCGCTGCGGCGCAGCCCGCGACGGCGGCCAAGCCCGCGACGGCCGCGCAGCCCGCGACGGCCGCGCCCGGGGCCAAGCCGGCCGCGCCGGCGCCGGCAGGGGCGACGCCGGCCACGACGAGCGTGAGCGTCATGATCCCGGTCGAGAAGTACACGCTGGCGAACGGGCTCGAGGTGATCCTGCACGAGGATCGCCGCACGCCGGTCGTCGCCGTCAACGTCTGGTACCACGTCGGCTCCAAGGACGAGCCGAAGGGGAAGAACGGCTTCGCCCACCTCTTCGAGCACATCATGTTCCAGGGCTCGAAGCACGTCGGCGAGGACATGTTCTTCAAGTACCTGGAGCGGGCCGGCGCGAGCGATCGCAACGGGACGACCAACGCCGACCGCACGAACTACTTCGAGACCGTCCCGGCCAACGAGCTCGGGCTCGCGCTCTGGCTGGAGAGCGACCGGATGGGGTGGCTGCTCGATCACGCGAACGACGAGACGTTCGCGAGCCAGCGCAACGTCGTGAAGAACGAGCGCCGCCAGAACTACGAGAACGCGCCCTACGGCCTCGTGCCGCAGTTCCTCCGCGCGGCCATGTTCCCGGAGAGTCACCCCTACCACCTGCTGACCATCGGCACGCCCGAGGACCTCGACGCCGCGCGGATGGAGGACGTCCGGGCCTTCTTCAAGACGTTCTACGTGCCGAACAACGCGACCCTCGTCGTGGCGGGCGACATCGATCGCGCCCGGGCGAGGGAGCTCGTCGAGAGGTACTTCGGCCCGATCGCGAAGGGCGCCCCGCCGCCCGTCGTGACGAAGCCCGACCCCGGCGACCTCGCGGCCGAGAAGCGCCTCGAGATCGAGGCGGACGTGGAGCTGCCCCGCGTGACGATCAGCTGGGTGACGCCGCCGATGTTCGCGCCCGGCGACGCGGAGCTCGACCTCGTCGCCAACGTCCTCGCCTCGGGCAAGACGAGCCGGCTCTACAAGAAGCTCGTCTACGATCTCCAGATCGCGCAGGACGTGTTCGCGGCCCAGCAGTCGAGCCAGCTCGCCAGCACGTTCCAGATCACGGCCACGCTGAAGAAGGGCAAGTCGCCCGAGCAGGCGCTGAAGCTGATCGACGCCGAGCTCGAGAAGCTGCGCAAGGCGCCGCCGACGCAGGACGAGCACGACCGGGCCCGCGCGAAGCTGCTCTCGGACCTGATCTTCAGCATGGAGCAGGTGACCAACCGCGCGAACGCCGTCAACAACTACAACCAGCTCGCCGGCGATCCGGGGTACTTCCCGAAGGACGTGGCCAGGTACGAGCAGGTCGCGGCCGCCGACGTGCAGAAGTCGATCGCGGATCTCCTGCCCCAGGGCAGGCGCGTGATCGCGCTCGTCACGCCGAAGCCGGGCGCCCCGAAGGCCGGGCGCCTCGTGAAGCCCACCGCGGCCGCTGCGCCGGTGGCCGCGACGCCGGCGGGCGCGAAGCCCGCGGCGGCAGCGCCGGCGGGCGCGAAGCCCGCGGCGGCAGCGCCGGCGGGCGCGAAGCCCTCGTGCGGCTTCATGCGCAGCACACGGCGCACGATCTCCGCGACCCGGGCAGCGACATCAGGGACCGGCGGCGCCGATCCCTTTGGCGCCGATCCCTTCGGCGCCGCGGCCGCCTGGGCCGGCCGCGCGAACCCCCGGATCGCCTCGGAATAGCTGCGGGAGTTCACGAAGGCGTCGAAGTTGGCGTCCGCGACCGCGGCTTCGCGCTCGTCGGGGCGAGACTTCCGGAGCGTCAGGGCCACGTAGCGGAACAGGCCCAGGCTGAGCGCCTTGCCGAAGCGACGCGGCGCGGCCGATCCTCGCCCACGGGCTGGATCTCCCCCTCCTGCAGCGCGCGCAGGAGCTGCGCCTGGGCCGAGAGCGGGAGCTCGCCGATCTCGTCGAGGAAGATCGTCCCGCCGCGCGCCGCCTCGAACCTGCCGGCGCGCGCCGCGGTGGCGCCGGTGAACGCGCCCTTCCTGTGGCCGAAGAGCTCCGACTCGACGAGCTGCGCCGGGATCGCCGCGCAGTTGACGATCACGAGCGGCCGGCTCGCCCGGGGCGACCGCTCGTGGAGCGCGCGGGCGACGCGCTCCTTGCCGACGCCCGTCTCGCCCGTGACGAGCACCGGCACGGACAGCGGGGCGAGCATCGCGATCTCGCGCGCGCCGGCAGCGCCGGCGGCCGACCGGCCCGAGCCCGCGCCGGCCATCAAGAAGCCCGCGGGCGACAAGCCCGCCGTCGACAAGCCCGCGGCCGGCACGGCCGCGCCGAAGGGGGGTTGAGCCATGCGCATGAAACGAATCCTCTCCGTCTCGCTCGCCGCCGCGGCGCTCGCCGCCTGCGCCTCGAACCCGCCGGCGCCGCCCGCCGCGACCGCCAAGGCGCCGCCCGCGTCGCCCACCGCCGCTGCGCAGCCCCCCGCGCCCGCGGACGCCTTCCGCCGCTCGCCGCCGCCCCCCGGGCCCGAGGTGGTCTTCGTGCCGCCCCGGATCGAGGAGGCGAAGCTCGCGAACGGGATCCGCGTCCTCGTCGTGGAGCGGCACGAGCTGCCGATCGTCGCCGTGGACGTGACCACCGTCCGGGGCGCCGACCAGGCCGGTCCGGGCGTCGGCGCGTTCGCTGGGGCGATGCTCACGCAGGGCACCAAGACCCGCTCCGCGCTCCAGTTCAGCGACGCGCTCGGCAAGCTCGGCGCGAACTACTCGTCCGGGGTCAACTTCGACGGCGGCGGCGTGCAGGGCCAGAGCTTGACGCCGCACTTCGGCGAGATGCTCACGCTGCTCGGCGACGCGTACATGAACCCGGCGTTCGCGCCGGCCGAGATCGAGCGCGAGCGATCGCGCCGCATCACCCAGCTCGCCGAGCTGAACGACCGGCCCGCGTCGCTCCTCTCCATCGCCCAGGGCCTGGTCCTCTACCCCGGAGATCACCCGTACAGCGCGCCGCTGATCGGCACCGAGGCGGCGCTGAAGAAGATCACGGCGGGCGCCCTCGCGCGGTTCCACGCCGCGCAGTTCCGGCCGGAGCTGACGACCGTCGCCATCGCCGGGAACATCACCAAGGCCGACGCGGTGAAGGAGGTGGAGCGGGTCTTCGGCGCCTGGAAGGGCCCGATCGGCGCGCCGCCCGTCCCGGCGAAGGCGGAGCTCCCCGCCGAGCCGCCGGCGCTCGCGGCGGGCGCGCCGCGCGTCGTGATCGTCGACCGGCCCGGGCTCACGCAGTCGTCGGTGACGGTGACGCTGCCGGGCGTGCCGCGCGCGACCAAGGACTACGACGCGCTCCTCGTGATGAACACCCTCCTCGGCGGGCAGTTCTCGAGCCGGCTCAACCTGAACCTGCGCGAGAAGCACGCCTACACCTACGGCGCGCGCTCCAGCTTCGACATGCGCCACGGGGCGGGCCCGTTCTCGGCGGCCGGCGCCGTCGTGCGGGAGAACACCGGCCCCGCCGTGAGGGAGATCTTCGCGGAGATCGAGCGGATGCGGAGGGAGCCGGTCACGATCGAGGAGCTCGCGGACGCCAAGGCGAACCTCATCCGCCAGCTGCCGGCCCGCTTCGAGACGGCGGGCGCGACCGCGTCGACGGTCGCGGGCCTCGCGGTCTACGATCTGCCGCTCGACGAGTTCGGGACGCGGCCGGCGCGGATCCAGCGGATCACGCCCGCGGACGTGCAGCAGGTCGCGCAGAAGTACCTCGTGCCCGAGCAGCTCCGGGTCGTGCTGGTGGGCGACGCCGGCGCCGTCGGAGAGCAGCTCTCGGCGCTGCAGCTCGGCGAGGTCATCGTCCAGAAGGCGCCGGGCGCGACGGCCGCGCCGCCGGCGGCCGGCAAGCCCGCGGCGTCCCAGGCCGGCAAGCCCACGGCGCCCCAGGCCGGCAAGCCCGCGGCCCCCGCGGCGCCCCAGGCCGGCAAGCCCGCGGCGCTGCCGGCAGCTCCCCCCGCAGCGAAGAAGCCGTGAGAGCCGCGGCGCCGCTCGCCTTCGCGTGCGCGCTGGCGTGGAGCCCGACGGCCGCCGCGCAGGCAGGCCCGGCGGCGCCCGACTGGGCGTTCGGGGCGCCGGGCGGCGAGGTGGCCGTCGCCGCCGTCTGCGCGGCCTCGCTCGGGGCGTACCTGCTCCCCCAGCGCCGCTCGACGTGGGGCGCCGCCTCCAGCGAGGAGCGCAACGAGACCATCGGCCTCGTCAGCGACATCACCGGCGCCGCCGTGGGCACGATGCTCGTCCTCGGCAGCGGGTACGCCCTCGAGGGCGCCTACCTCGCGGGCGCCGGCGTCCGCCGCCCCTTCTCGCGGGCGCTCAGGACGTCGCTGATCGAGGTCGAGGCCGCGGCGCTGTCGACCGGCCTCTCGAGCGTGATCAAGCGCCTGTCGGGCCGGTGCCGGCCGCGCTCGTGGCGGACCGATCGATGCGGAGACACCGACCTCGACTTCGACGCCTTCCCGTCGGGCCACACCACCCCGGTCGCCGCCATCGCGGGCGCGCGGCTCAACCTCGCGCTGCGCACGACCGGCGACGCCGCGCCGCGCCTCGGCGCGCTGGCCATCGCCGAGGCGGCCACCGTGGTGACGATGGCGCTGCGGATCGGCTCGGGCGCGCACTCGTGGCAGGACGTCGGCGCCGGCATGATCCTGGGCCACGTGACGGGCTTCGCGATCGCGGCCATCCACCCGATCGCGCCGAGCAAGGCACCGTATGCGGCAGGTCCGCGGCCCGAGCCGACGCCGGAGCCCGCCGCGTTCACCTGGTCGTGGACGTTCTGAACGAGCGACGCCGGCCGAGCCGTCAGCGACCCCGGCTGCGCGGGGGGCGCGGCTCGGGGCCGGCCCCCGCAGCGAGCTTCGCGCCGGCCCGCGCCGCGCCGTCGAGCAGGCTGACCAGGACGTGCTTGCCCGAGGCCTCGAACAGCAGCCGCGCGCCCCGTGCCGCTTCTCTAGGGGACGCTCTCCACCTTGGCCATCTCCGGCGCCTCAGAGGCCCATGCAGTTCGCGTAGTACGTCACGGTGGCTGGCCAGTCGGAGAAGACGCCGCGGACGCCCACGTCGCGGGCGAGCACGTCGAGCATCACCATCGTGTCGCCGTCGTTGTCGATCCCGTCCGCGACCGACTGGTAATAGTAGTCGCCGCCGCTCGCCAGCGGACCCGAACGCTCGAGCGTCCACGTGATGATGTCGAGGCCCGCGGCCTTGGCGGCGTCGGCGTAGTCCGAGGGCACGATCTCGCCGCCGCGGTCGAGCGTCACGAGCGCGAACAGGGGCGGCGCGACGATCTTCACGCCCTGCGCCGCGAGGCTCTCCATCCCGGAGACCGCCTCCGCGTAGCCCTCGGGCGTGTCGACGCGGCTGTCGAGGTACACGGCCTGCGCGCCGAACTCCGGCTCTTCCTCGAGCCAGTAGAGCACGTCGTCGAGGCTGAACGACTGCGCGAACACGCTCTTCGGGTCGACGCCTGCCGCCTTGTACTCGTCGATCATCTGCTGCGCGTAGTCCTGTTGCTCGTAGTCGCCCTCGTACGGCATCTCCACCTCCGGGGCCTTGAGCTCGGGCGTGAACTTCACGCCCAGGCTCGAGAAGAGCTCGATGCTCTCGGCGTGCGTGAGCAGCGTGCCGCAGGTGGCGTACAGGTCCGTGCGGAAATCCGGCGTCGACGCCATGTACTCCTCGACCGTGGCGGCGTCCGGGTTCGCCGCGTCCATCTTGCCGCAGAGCTGCCTGAAATCGGCGAGCGTGATGTCGCTCGTGCAGCACTTCGCGGACGCAGGCGTGCCGGCCTCCGCGTCGGCCGGGACGAACGGCTCCGAGCACTTCTCGGCGAGCTCCGGGATCGCGAGGATGTTCGTCGTCGTGTGGAGATCGCACTGCGCGTGACGGCACACCAGCTGGCGATCCTTGGTGAAGGTCACGTCGCACTCCACGATGCCTGCGCCCATGCGAGCGGCCGCCTCGTACGACTCCCTCGTGTGCTCGGGGAACTGCATGCACGCGCCGCGATGGCCGATCGAGAAATCGGTGCGCTCGAACGGCCCCTCGGCGCACGCCATCAGCTGCTCCTTCAGCGCCCCGTCGTCCATGTCCTCGACGAGGTAGTACGGCCGCGGGCCGAGCTGCACGCCGTGCGGCGCGGCCTCTTCGGACGGAGACTCCGGCGGGCTCGCGGGCAGCAGCGACTCATCGCCGGAGCAAGCGCTCGTCGCGACGACGGGCAGCGCGATAAGCGCCAAGGCGGTGCCAATTCTGGCGCTCTTCTGGATCATGGAGCACTCCCTCTGTGGATGGATTGAAGCTCGGACGTTGTGCGCATGCTCCTGTGCGAATGTGTCTTGCGCGAAACAAGGAGGCGACATCTCCGCCCTTTCCCGCGTGCCGTCGCTTCCAGAGGGCGGGTGGCGATCGAGGGCGACGCACGGCGCGACCGCGGACGGCACCCGAGCGCGCAGGCCACCGTGGGTCGCGTCGCGCCTCCGACCGCGCGCCGATCCCGAGGGAGAACGCGCTCGGTGGGCGCGCGGTCGGAGGCGGCGCCGGCGCGCGCGCGGGCGCGCCGGCGGGCGGCGATCCATGCTCGCGCCATGCCCATCTTCGAGAAGCGCACGCGCATCGCCGCGCCCCCCGAGCGGGTCTTCGCCTTCCACGAGGAGCCCGACGCGCTGGAGCGGCTCACGCCCCCCTGGGAGAAGGCGCGCGTCCTGGAGAAGACCGGCGGCATTCTCGTCGGCGCGCGCGTGGTCCTGGAATCGCGCGTCGGCCCCGTCCCGGTGCGCTGGGTCGCGGAGCACACCCGGTACGAGCAGGGCAGGATGTTCCAGGACACGCAGCGCAGCGGCCCCTTCAAGCGCTGGATCCACACCCACCGCATGGACCCCGACGGCTCGGGCGGCTGCTATCTCACCGACCACGTGGAGTACGAGCTGCCGCTCGGGGCCCTCGGCCGGCTCGGCGGCGGCCGCTTCGTCCGGCGCAAGCTGGAGCGGATGTTCGACTACCGCCACGAGGTGACGCGGCGGGCCTGCGAGGCCCCGCCGCAGTAGCCCCGCCGCGTCCAGCGGCCGCGGCGGCCATCGCCGGGCGCGCCCCATCGCGCCGCGCGCGGGGACCGCAGCCCCTGCCCTGCGTCAGCGGCGCGGATCGCCCTCGGGTCGCCCCCCGGGGTGCGCCGGATCGAACTGCGCCGGCCGGTCTTCGTGCGGGCCGTCCGCCGTGTATCCCCGCTGCGAGGCGCCCTGCTGGGGGGGGCGGGCGAGCCCCCGCCGCAGTAGCCCCGCCGCGTCCAGCGGCCGCGGCGGCCATCGCCGGGCGCGCCCCATCGCGCCGCGCGCGGGGACCGCAGCCCCTGCCCTGCGTCAGCGGCGCGGATCGCCCTCGGGTCGCCCCCCGGGGTGCGCCGGATCGAACTGCGCCGGCCGGTCTTCGTGCGGGCCGTCCGCCGTGTATCCCCGCTGCGAGGCGCCCTGCTGGCGAGCGATCTTCTCGACGTCGCTCGAGCCCTGCGTCGTCTCGTCGTCGAGCTGCCGCGTCGGCGCCCCCGGCTCCTGCTGTTCGCTGCCGACATGCTGCTCAGCCTGCTTGCTCGGTCTTGCGTGCTGGTTCGTGGGTTTCATCATGTCACCCTGGAGCCCGATCGCTGACTGTAAAGCCCCTGGTTGCGAAGACGGGCGCCGGCCCCAAGTTCCTCGCGATGCCGCGTCACGCGGCGACGGCAAGGAGGAGGAGCATGGCTATCTACCGTTGCGGCCACTGCGGCTCGATCAACCGCGTCGCGGACCAGCGGATCAAGGATCGGCCCCTCTGTGGCCGCTGCAAGGCGCACCTCGACACGACGGGCGCTCCGCAGCCGGTGGACGGGGCCGCGCTCGAGCAGGCGATTGCGAGCTCTCCCGTCCCCGTCCTCGTCGATTACTGGGCCACGTGGTGCGGCCCGTGCCGGGTCGTGGCGCCGGCCCTCGACGAGCTGGGCCGCAGGAACGCGGGCAAAGTGCTGGTCCTCAAGCTCGACACCGACGCCGATCCGGTGGAGGCCGGGCGCCGGCGCATTCAGGGGGTGCCGACCTTCGTGCTCTTCCACGCAGGGCGAGAGCTCGATCGTCGCAGCGGCGTGACCTCGCGCGCCGATCTGGAGCGCTGGATCGCGAGCCAGACCGGACAGCCCTCCACGCGCGCGAGCCACGCCTGAGCCCGCGCTGCGCGCCGGAGGGGAGCGGGGCTGATCGTCGAGAGACGCGGGACACGCGGCGCGCCCGGTGGACACCACCGGCGCGCTTTCCATCGAGCGCCGCGCAGCGGTGAAGCAAACGCGGCGGTGGGAGATCGTTGATTCCGCGCTGCTCGACGCGACCATTTGGGTTTCTGCGCGCCCCCGATGCGCTGCAATGGTGTGAGCGCGGGTGGGCGAACAGAACTTGGCCGGCGACCGCCCTCTCGGCGTAGTCACGGCGCGTGCCGAGCACACCGCACGAGGTCCTGATCGTCGCCTTGCGTGAGCAACCGGGGTTGCTCGGCGCGCTCGTCTCCAAGCTCACCGGCGTGAAGCTCCCGCGGAGCCTCAAGCCGGCCGACGCCACGCTCCGCTTCGTGAAGCCCGCAGAGCTGCGGCTCGATCTCGTGCTTCAGGGTGGCCGGCGCCGCTGGGTCCTGGTCGAGCTGCAGCGCGGCGTCGATCCGGCCAAGCGGAGGCGGTGGCCCCTCGCGGCCAGCCTGCTCTTCAGTCAGACCGGCGCGCTGGGCGACGTGATCGTCATCACCGCGCGCCGCGCCGTCGCCCGCTGGGCCGAGCGCGTCGCGTGCGTGCGCACGCGCCTCGGGACCGAGCTCCAGCTCAGGCCGGTCGTGCTCCACCTCGACGCCGACGCGAGCAAGGCGCTGCTCGACGAACGCCACCCCGAGCTCGCGCTGTTCGCGGCGTGGGCCATGCAGCACCGCCATGGGCCCGGGGCGCGCGCCGTCGTCGAGCGGGCGTTCGAGCTGACCGAGCGGCTGCCGCGCGCGTTGCGACGGGCCCAGCAGCGTGCGATCCTCTCCGTGCTCAGCGAGCGGATGCTGGAGCTCCTCAGGGAGGCCTCGATGAACCCCGACAAGATCCCGGAAACCCCCGCCGCCAGGAAGCTGCGCCTCTTCCTCGAAGCGCAGGGGCGGAAGAAGGGCCGGGCCGAGGGCGAGGCCAAGGGCCGGGCCGAGGGCCGCCAAGACGCAAGGGCCGGGCCGCGAAGCGCAGGGGCGGAAGAAGGGCCGGGCCGAGGGCGAGGCCAAGGGCCGGGCCGAGGGCCGCCAAGACGCGCTGCTCACGCTGCTGCGGGCGCGCGGGCTCTCGCCCTCGCAGGACGACGAAGCGCGCATCCGGGCCTGCGCCGACGCAGCGAAGCTCGACCGGTGGATAGCGCAGGCCGCCACCGCGACGACCGTGCGCGAGGCCCTCGGGACGAGGATCCAGAGCGCGAGGGCTCGCCCCCGCACGCCGGCTCGCTCCCGGCAGCCCCCCGCGTCGCGCTCCTGAAGCGCGCCGGAGGCGCCTCCGTCGATCCACGCAGCTGCGCGACCGCGCCCGCCTCCCCCGAGCGCCCGCGCCCGCCTCCCCGAGCGGACGCGCCCCGCCGCCGAGCGACGCGCCCCCTAGCCCGTCCCTGGCGCGCGCGACGGCGCGCTCGGCTCCCCGCGCACGAACGCCGCGCCCGCCGCCCCGCCGCGCACCGCGCGGTAGCGCGCCAGCTCGCCGAACTGCGCGAGTCGGGCGCGCACGATGTTCCTGCTGATGCCGAGCAGCCTCGCCGTCTGGAGCTGATTGCGATCGCAATAGCGGTACGCCGTCCGGATGATCGTCTCCTCGATCTGCTCGTGCAGGTTCGGCAGGTTTTGCTCGAACAGCGCGAGCAGCGCGCCCTCCAGCGACGTCGCCTGCGGCGTCGGCCGCACCTGGGACACAGCCTCCGCGCCCGCCCGATCCGACGGCGGAGGGCTCGTCCCCGCCTTCGGCTGGAGCGCCGTGAGGCGCAGATCCGCCGGCGTGACCTCATGCCCTCTGCAGACCAGGAGCGCGTGGTGCATCGCGTTCTCGAGCTCCCGGATGTTCCCGGGCCACGGGTGCTCCAGGAGCCGCGCCGTCGCCTCCGCCGAGAGCGCGGCCGGCGCCGAGCCGAGCCGCTGCGCGTACAGCTCGAGGAAAAACCGCGCCAGCGGCAGGATGTCGCCCGGCCGCTCGCGCAGCGGCGGGAGCGAGAGCGTCGCCACGTTGAGCCGGTAGAAGAGATCCTCGCGGAACTTCCGCGCGATCACCGCCTCCTCCAGGTTCACGTTGGTCGCCGCGATGAGGCGCACGTCGATCGGGATCGGCTGGCGCGAGCCGAGCCGCACCACCTCGCGCTCCTGCAGCACGCGGAGCAGCTTCACCTGGAGCGGCAGCGACAGATCCCCGATCTCGTCGAGGAACAGGGTGCCGCCGTCCGCGGCCTCGAACCACCCGGCCTTCGAGGTCGTCGCCCCGGTGAAGGCGCCCTTCTCGTGGCCGAACAGCTCGCTCTCGACCAGCGACTCCGACCAGGCACCGCAGTTGACCGCCACGAAGGGCCGGCCCCGCCGGTGGCTGAGCGCGTGGATGTGGCGCGCCACGAGCTCCTTGCCCGTGCCGGTCTCCCCGGTCACGAGCAACGTCGCGTCGCTGGGCGCGATCTGACGGATCCGATCGAGGAGCGCCTGCGACCGGGGATCCTCGAAGACCAGCGCCTTCGCGCGCAGGGAAAGAGCCAGCGAGCTCGGGTTGGGAAGCGTGAGCAACGGCATCGTCATCGGGCTTTACTCACCATGATAGCGGATGTTACGTCCATTATAACGGACGCCCCTGGCGTGCGCCAGAGATCTTTCTCCGGCGCAGCCTTACCGGGGGCCCCGGACGGACCCGGGGCCGTTCGTGCTACGCCTCGAGGAGGTAGCCGCGCACCTCGTCGGTGAGCGCCTTGATGTCGTGATCGGTGCGCGACCGGGGGCGCGGCACGCCGACGGGGACGATGCGCTTGATCCGCCCGGGCCTCGGCTCGAGCACCACGACCCGATCGCCGAGGAACACGGCCTCCTCGACGTCGTGCGTGACGAGGATCATGGTGATCTTCTCCTCTTGCCAGATGCGCTGGAGCTCCTGCTGCAGCTTCGTGCGGGTCAGCGCGTCGAGCGCGCCGAACGGCTCGTCGAGGAGCAGGAGCCCCGGCCGGTTGACCAGCCCGCGCGCGATCGCCGCCCGCTGCGCCATGCCGCCGGAGAGCTGGTGCGGGTAGGCCCGCTTGAACGCCGACAGGCCCACGAGCGCGAGGTGCTCATCGACCGCGCGGGCCTTCTCGGCCCGCGTCCACGCCGAGCTCTCGAGCCCGAGCGCGACGTTCTGCTCGATGGTGAGCCAGGGGAAGAGCCGGTGCTCCTGGAAGACGATGCCCCGATCGAGGCTCGTCCCCTGGACGCGCGCGCCGCCGACGAGGAGGTCGCCCTCGTACTCGGTGTCCAGCCCGACGAGCAGCCGGAGGAGCGTGGACTTGCCGCAACCGCTCGTGCCCACGACGCTGATGAACTCGCCGGGGTGGATGGTCAACCCGATCCCCTGGAGCACCTCTAGGGACTCGTCCTTGACCACGTACTTCTTGTTCACATCGCGGATGTTGATGACTCCAGGCGAGCTCATGGATTCCTCCTCGAAGATGTTCAGACGCCGCGGACGCGCCAGCGGAGCAGGCGCTCCTCCGCGGCCGTGGCCAAGAGGTTCAGGCCGAAGCCCACGAGGCCGGACACGATGAGCCCGACCAGCACGACGTCCATCGCGAAGCGCTCGCGCCCGTCGACCATCAGGCTGCCGATGCCCGGCGCGGGCTCGAGCAGGTACTCGGCCCCGAGGGTGCCGAGCCACGCATAGATGAGCGCCTGATGGACGCCCGCGAAGAGCGACGGCGCGGCGGACGGCAGGACGACCTTGCGGACGACCTGCCAGCGCGAGAAGCGGAGCACGCGCGCCACCTCGATGTGCTCGACACCGACGCTCCGCACGCCCTCGTAGGTGTTCACGACGACCGGATAGAAGGCGGAGAGCGCGATGAAGGCGACCTTCGCCTGCTCGCCAACGCCGAGCCACACCGACATGAGCGGGATCCACGCGAACAGCGCGACCTGCTTCGCGGCGTGGAAGCTCGGCGAGAACAGCCTGTCGGCGGTGCGCGAGAGCGCGAGGAAGCCGCCGACCGCCGTGCCTGCCAGCGTCCCGAGCGCGAACCCGAGGAGATCCCGGCCCAGGCTGGCCCGGAGGTGGGCCCACAGCTCCCCGCTCTCGTGCTGGGCCTTCGCGGCCTCCCACACCGCGAGCGGCGGGACGAGGATGCGCGTGTTGGCGAGCTCGTAGCGGCAGACCACGATCCAGGCGGCGACGAAGAAGATGGGCAGGACCAGGCCGCGCCAGAGCCGCGGCTGGACCAGAGCTTGCGTGATGGCGCTCATCGTTCGGACCTCGCGGGTGTCACAGGGCGGCGCGCCGCCAGCGGAGGAGGCGGGCCTCGATCTTCTCGAGCCCCTTGTCGAGGACGAGCCCGAGGACGCCCACGACGAGGATCGCCGCGAGCACCACGTCGAGCTGGAAGAGCTGGCGGCCCCAGACGATCAAGAACCCGACGCCCTCGGAGGAGGCCAGGAGCTCGACCGTCACGAGCGACAGCCACGCTTGCGTGAGGCCGTACCGGATGCCGACCGCGATCGACGGGACCGCGGAGGGGAGCACGACCTTCCGGAGCAGCTGGACGTTGCTGAACCGGAAGACCCGGGCGACCTCGATGTAGGATCGAGGGACGTTCCTGATGCCCTGGAGCGTGTTGAGCGCGACAGGGATGAGGCTCGCCTGCGCGATGAGGATCAGCTTCAGCGACGCGCCGATGCCGACCACCATCATGAACAGCGGCAGCCACGCGAGCACGGGGACCTGCGCGAGCGCCTTGAAGAGCGGGTGCACGTAGTCCTCGATCCGCCGCGAGAGCCCCATGGCGACGCCGAGCAGCAGGCCGGCCGCGCCGCCGACGGCGAAGCCGCCGAAGACGCGCCCGAGGCTGATGGCGATGTTCGTGTGCAGATCTCCCGAGCTCGCGAGCTCGGTCAGCGTCTGGAGGACGAGCCCCGGCGCCGGCAGGATCTGCGGCGGGATCAGCTCGCGCTGCGAGGCGAAGCTCCACGCGAGGAGGAGCGCCGCCGGGAAGATGAGCCCGACGGCGACGTTGCCCACCCGCCGCGACAGGAGCCGCGCGGCGCCGCCCGCGGGCAGCGCCACCTCGGGCGCCGCGAGCTTGTAGGCGGCCTGGGTCTGGCTTTCTTGGATTCCCTGCTGCGTCATCTTGGTTGCCTTTCGATCGTGGCCGTGCGCCGTGCCGCGCGCGCTCCTCTCATGGCCTTCCGGGGTGCTTGGCCTTCCCGTTCGCGTCGAACTCGGGCCAGTAGCCCTCGAGGTTCAGCTCCTTGAGCGCCGCGTTCAGGAACCGCAGGTCGATCCACGAATCGACGTCGAACGTGTTCCTGATGAGGCCGAACCGCTTCGCGTCGGCGACGGCCGCCTTGTAGCGGGAGATCAGGTACTCATCGAACAGCGGGCTCGCGCGCACCTTGAGCGCGTCGCCCGTCTGGTCCGCCTTGAAGTTCGCGTAGGGCGTCCCCGACTTGGACCAGAGCTGGAAGATCGGCGCCGGGTTGGCCTCGTTCTGCGCGATCCAGTGGGCGGCCTGCACGACCACCTTCACGACGCGCTTGGTCACGTCCGGGTACTTGTTCGCGAACTCCTCGGTGACGATCAGGTGAGCGTGCCGCAGGTAGGCCGGCGAGTCGTTCTTCGTCGTGTAGACGATCTTCGCGATCCCCTGGTCCTGGAGCGTGAGGAGGTCGTACCCGCCGAAGGCGGCGTCGATGTCCCTCGTGGCCACGGCCGCCTTGGCGGTCGCGTTATCCATGTTGAGGATCCGGAGGTCGCGCTCCGACAGCCCGCTCCCCGCGAGGATCTTGTTGACGGCCAGCTGGAGGTTCGTGCCCTTGAAGAGGGCGACCTTCTTCCCCTTGAGGTCGGCGAGCGACGAGATCGACGAGTCCGAGGGGACGGCCAGGTACGTGTGCTGGCGCGTCGACACGCCCGCGAGCAGCTTCGTCTTGAGCCCCCCTGCCCTGCCGATGCTCGACGGCAGGTCTCCCTGGAGCGCGAAATCGAGGAGGTTGTTCGCGTACGCCTCGTTGACGGCGGGGCCCGCGCCCTTGAAGAAGGACCACTCGATCTTGATGTTGTCCCTCTTGAACTCCTCCTCGAGGAGCCCGCGCGCGTGCACCACGCTGAGGCTGCTGCCGCCCACGAAGGGGCGGTTGCCGATGCCCACGCCGGCGAACGCGACGCGGATGACGCGCGGCGCGTCCGCCCGAGCCGTGTGCGTCGAGAAGGTCAAGAGCGCCGCGATGAAGATCTTTAGAATGATAAGAGCTCGTCTCATGTCTTCCTCTCCGAATCCGATGCTGCGCGCCGCGGGACGCGTCAGAAGCCGCCTTGCAGCTGGGCGAGCAGCTCGTGCTGCGCCCCTTCTTTGTTCGTGCGGTCGTCCCGTCGGTTGAAGTTGAGCTGGAACTTCGTCGTCTCCGCGAAGAAGACGTTGAAGCCGAGCGTGTAGACGTCGACCCGGTTCTCGAGCACCTCGGTGCTCGGATCGAAGAGGTCGACGCGGATGAACGGCTGGTAGGTCTTCGGCCACCAGTCGTCGTATCGACCCTGGTTCCGGTAACCCCTCAGGAACTGCTCACCCCAGTTGTAGAAGAACGTCGCCACGTGCGACAGGCTCGAGAGCCTCGTCTTCTGGGGGTCCTCCAGCGTCGTCCCGAGCGTGACGTCGTCCTGGCCGTAGATGAACTCGTAGGTGACGCCGATCGGGTAGTGGTTGTAGTAGATATCGCCGCCGTACCGGCGCTTCGCGCCCTTCCCGGACAGCGTCTTCTTCTCGTCCTTGAGGAACGTGTTCTGCCAGCCGATGTACACGCTGCCGCCCAGCGTGATCTGCCGGAGAAGGGAGTTGTAGTCGGACGGCACGGTGAACGCGAGGCGGCCGATGATGTCCTTCTCGCTGTTGTCGTCGGGCGTGTTCGGGCCGCTCCCGTTGACGAGGCCCACGGCGTAGGCGAGGATGGGCGCCCGGTAGTTGTAGCCGTAGTCCACCTGCGGCAGGATGTCGCCGCGGACGATGAGGCCGAGCTCGCGCCGGTTCAGCCCGAGCCGCGTCGTGAACTGCGCGTTGGTGATGACCGGCTTGAGCTCCTCGCTCGCCGGCACCTCCAGCCCGAACGGCAAGAGCTGCTGTCCGAGGTTGATTTGCAAGACCCAGTCCTCGGGGGCGAGGGTGGAGAGCACGGAGTACGACAGCTGGGCGTCCAGCAGGTTGAGGAAGCTGTTGTTGCTCGCCTGCTGGGGCGAGGCGCCGAAGCGGAGGGAGTAGGTGAGGTTGCGCCCTTCCTCGTAGTCCTTGTAGAGGATGCCGTTGAACGAGAGGAGCGCGGCGCCCGTGTCGAACGTCACCTTGCGATCGTTCGAGGTCGCCGAGTTCACCGGCTGCTCCGACCACCCGATGCGCGTCTGGACGACGCCGCCGATGGTGAGGGAGCGCGTGGAGATGGCGGTGTGGAGATCGCGCTCGCGCTGCCACTGGAACTTGAAGTTCTCGAGGTCGGTGACGAGCCCTTGCAGGTCGTCCCGCGTGACGGCGTTGGGATCGGGCTCGACGAAGGCCTCCTCCGCGGCCGCGTCCCCCGCGGGCGCCGCGACCGGGGGTGGCACGCCCGCAGGCGCCGGGGCCGCGCCCGCAGGCGCCGGCAGGCGCCGGCACCGGCCGGGGCCGCGCCCGCAGGCGCCGGGGCCGCGCCCGCAGGCGCTGGCGCGGGTCGCTCCCCCTGGGCTCTGCCGGGCGGGTTCTGGGCGCTCGCCTGGGTCGCGCAAAGGGCGATGGCCGTCGCGAGGATCGTGGAGACAGATGTTCTTAAACGGTCAAGCAGACGCATGAATGGATCCAAAGAGGTTCGTTAGATTCGCCATCACCGCCGCGCGGGGCTGCTTCCGTCAGCCCCGCGCGGCGCATCTCCGTCAGGCCGCCTTGCTCTTCGGCAGCTTCTGCTCGACCGCGGTCCCCGCGAAGAAGCCGGGGTTCTTGCCGGCGAAGAAGTTGTAAGGGTGGGTGAACACGAGATCGCGGAAGTTCGCCTCCGTGAGCGCCCCGCGCTCGACGAGGCTCCAGGTGTCGGCGAGGACCTCGGTCAGATCCGGCACGTCCCAGTGCCCGCTGTCCGACGCCCAGAAGGCGTTGAGCTGCACGCCGAGCGGGTTGACCTTCGTGTTGAACGCGTACGCGATCGTCGGGTCGTCCGCCTCCGAGCCGAAGTAGAAGTTCGGCACGTACCGATCGCGGATGTCCTCGATCCGCTCGATGCCCGCCGCCCCGAAGTCGTCGAGCGCGGCCGGGTCTTGCGGCTGGCGGCGCGAGTTGTTCGACACGCCGAGCGCCCCCCCGAGGACGGCGTTGATGTCGCCGAGCCGCGCCTCGACCTCCTGCCCGCCGTACTGCTGGTACAGCGCGTAGAGCAGCTTCGCGTCGATCAGGTCAGGGTTGTAGTTCTGGACGGCCCGGCCGTTGCGCTTCTCCCAGTGACCGACGAGATCGGCGAAGAGCGTCGCGCCCCACGCCGCCCCGCCCTCGAGGAACCCGACGCGGAGATCGGGGAACCGCCGCGTCACGCCGCTGAAGAACAGCGACTTCGCGAGCGCCTCGGAGGCGGAGGCGAAGTGGCCGATGTGGTTGTACATGTAGCTCGAGAACGAGCTGCGGCTGGTCCACCCCATGCCGGCAGAGTGGGTGGTCAGCACGATCTTGAGCTCGACCGCCTTGGCCCAGAACGGGTCGTAGTTGTGTTCGCTGTCCACGCCGAACGTGTCGAGCCAGTTCGCGTGCCGCGCGACGTCGGGATGGTGGCGGGACGGGTACTTCTCGGCCACCGCCCGGATCGGCCGGCGGAGGTTGCCCGGGATGAGCGCGACCTTGAGGCCGAGCTCGCGCACCGCGAACTCGAGCTCCTCGACCCCCTCCTCCGGCGTGTGCAGCGGGATCGCGGCGACCGGCGTGAGGCGGTCGGCGTACGGCCGGTACACGTCGGCGTGATACGCGTTCACCGCGCGGATGAGCACCCGGCGCAGATCCTCCTTGCCGACGTGGGTGGCGAACGTGGAGACGTTCGGGAACAGGACCGCGTAGTCCGTGCCCGACTCGCCGAGCCGCTCGTGCAGGAGCCTGGGCAGCGACACCGTGGCGAGGTCGAGCGTGTTCTTCGTCGGCAGGGCCCACCACGGCGGGCGGACCGAGCGCTGCGCGGCGCGCTGCTCGGGCGTGAGCTCGTACCACTCGTTGCTCAGGTAGCCGAAGCCCCGGTTGATCGCCTGGCGGAACTCGTCGACGTACTTCGCGCCGCCGTACTTCGCGATGTACTCCTCGAGGATCGGGGCGAACTCGATCGTGTGCAGATCGGTGTCGATGACCGGGTAGTCGAGCTTGTCTCGCACCGCCCGCGACCGGGAGGTCTTCTTGCCGTCTTTCAGCGAGAGATGAGAGGATGAGATGCTCATTGACGATGTCTCCAGGGTGCGGCCGTGCCGCGCGCTCGCTTCCGGCGCGGGGCAGCCGCGATCAAGGCGCATGAGGCGGCGCGCCGAGGGGCGACCGCTCCTGTGCTGAGAACGTGAGAGGCCTTCGAGCTAGAGCGCCGCGAGCGCGGCGCTCGGACAGCGCGTGGCCGTCCATCGCTCGACGTCAGCGCCGACCCGGCGGGGCGCTACCTGCGGCGAGCGCCGGAGGGAGGAGCGCGCCCGCGCCGGCGCGCCGATGGCGGCGCTCGTCGCGGCGCGGCGCCGCACGACGGTCCGCCCGCCTGGACGGGCGTTCGTCACGATCATGCCGGCGAGGATCGATGGGATCGCATCGAGCGCGATCACGGGGTCTTTCATGGCTGTCTTCACGTGAACGCTCGCCCTGACGCATTGCATCGGGCGGACCAATGCCTTCGCTGGCCCCAGCAGGGCAGGGCGGGCGGAAGCCGAGCGAAGCGCTCCGCGTCGCGAGCGCGACCGCCCTCTCCTGAGCGCCGTCCCGGGGGAAAACAGAGAGGGGCTGAAGAGCCCGACGCCTCCCGATGGCGAAGGAAGATCAGCGGGTCGCAGCGCACGCGGCGCACCCGGTCAGAAGAGCAGATCGACGAGCGTTGCTCCGCTGTCGCTTCCGTTCTGCACGCGGCGTACCAGGCTTATGTCCGCTTCGAAAGACAATGATCCGTTATACCGGACGCCCCCTTGCTGCTGGAGCAGCAGGCGTGTGCTGCGGGGGTGCTGCTCCAGCAGCAGTCCCCGAGCGGGGTGCGTCATCGCGGGGACGGCGGCGCGGCCGGCAGGTTCGTCGCGGTCGCGAACGCGATGCCGCTCTGCAGGTCGCGGCGGGTCACGATGCAGGAAAGGTCGATGTCGAGGCCGACGATCGCCTGGGACACCTCGGGTCGGATGCCCGTCAGGACGACCTGCGCCCCGAGCAGCCGGACCGCCCGCGCGACCTGCAGGAGGGCGTTCGCCGAGGCCGTGTCGATGTGCGGCACGCCCGTGACGTCGATGATCGCCACCCGCGCCTGCCGCTCGACGACCTTGCTCAGCAGGTTCTCCATCATCTGCTCCGCCCGCGCCGTGTCCAGCGCGCCCACGAGCGGCAGCACGAGGACGCCCTGGCTGATGGGCACGATGGGCGCCGACAGCTCCAGGAGCGTCTTCGCCTGCATCCGGAGCTGGTCCTCCAGCTGCTTTCGCTTGGTGATCACCTCCGTGAACAGCATGATCCCGCCGATCTCGCCGTTCGGCGCGTACCACGGGAAGATCTTCCACATCCCCCATTCGACGCGCCCGTCGCTCCGCGGGAAGGGCTCCTCATCATTCCCTTCCGAGGCCCCCGCGAGACAGCGCTGGTGGATCGCCTTCCAGTGCTCGGGGACGTCGGGGAAGAGCTCATAATGGCTCCGGCCGACGAGCTCCTGGTCGCCCAAGCCGAGGTCCGTCCGGTAGCGGTGACTGGCCATGACGTAGCGCATGTCGCGATCGAACATGGCGAACGCTGCCGGTGTGTAGGTGACGAAGAGGCGCACATGCTCCTCGCTCCGGCGCAGCGCCTCCTGGAGGCGAGCCCGCTCCTCCTCGGCACGCTCCAGCTCCCGGATGCGCTGCCTCAGGCGCTCGTTCTCGGCAACGACATCGTTGTAATCCACGTCACAGGTCATCCGGGCCCCCGATTCTGTCCTGGACTTATACCAAAGAAGGAGGACCGGTGGCGACCGAAGCGGCGCCGCACGTGTGCTGCCGACGACGGAGGTGCGCCCCCTCGCCGGGACGTGCCCGGAGCGGGAGGGATCGCCAATACGCAGGCTCGGGCAGCTGCGCACCTCGGGGTCGGATCGAGCTGCTGGCGGCAGGCGCCGCGCCGGCGCTCAGCGCGCTTCGTGTGCGGCCTTGAGGCCGGCGATGTCCAGCTTCACCATCTTGAGCATCGCCTCGGAGACGCGGCGCGCCTTCTGGGGATCCGGGTCGGCCATGAGGTCGCCGAGGACGGTCGGCACGATCTGCCAGCACACGCCGAACTTGTCCTTGAGCCAGCCGCACTGCTCGGCGGAGCCGCCCTCGAGCAGCGCGCTCCAATAGCGATCCACCTCGGCCTGGTCGTCACAGCTCACCACGAACGAGATGGAGTGGTTGAACGGGTCGAGCGGGCCGGCGCTGATGGACATGAAGGGCTGACCGCACAGCGTGAACTCGACGACCTTGACCGAGCCGGCGGGGCCGCCCGGCGTGTCGCTCGGCAGCGCGGTCACGCGGTCCACCCGGGAGTCGGGGAAGATCGACGCGTAGAACCGGGCCGCCTCCTCCGCCTCCTTCGCGTACCAGAGGTGCGGCGTGATCTTCTGGACCCGGGTGCCCGCTTTGCGCTCCTCGCCGCCCGAGTCGAAGAGGACCGCGAACCCGCCCCAGATCATGCGCTTGGCGTCGAACGGCGGCGCCTCCGTCATCTGCATGCGCGGGTCGTCCCTCATCTTCGCGCTCGCCTGGTCGCGCACCTCCTTCGAGGGCCACACGATCCAGGAGAACACGATGGTCTCGCCCGCCTCGGCCTTCACCGCGCCCTTGAAGTCGGTGATCTTGCCATCGGGGACGTCGTCGCCCCAGCACTCGACGATGCGCGTCGCACCATATTCCCGGAAGACCTGCGCGGCTTCCGCGCAGACCTTGCGATAAGCGTCCTTCTTGCCCGTGGGCACCGGAGTCACGAAGCCGTCGATGTAGCTCATGGCGCGATTATGCAGACCCGCCGTTTATGCCGTCAAGCACGGCGGATCCAGACGAACGGCGGGCTCGACCATGGACGAGAGTCGATCGCTTCGCGGTCGGCCGAGCGGATCGCGGCCAACCGACCCACGGCAGCGAGCAACGGCCCGAAGAGGGAGAAACCGAGACGCTCATTCGCAATGCGTCCTGCGCGCTCGCTCGGGGTGGCGCGACTCCCGATCTCCTCGTCGAGCCTTCCTGTCCTGCCGCACGGCTGCCGGGTCGTGTCGCGCTGGCGCCGACGCGCCGCCGCTCCAGCTCGGCGCAGCGTCGAGGCGAGCGCGATCGCCGTCGGGCGGCCGCGCCCGCGCCTTCAGCGGGACGTCACGGCCGGCCGCGCGAGACGTCCTGCGCTTCCCGGCGCATCTCGCGCAGGAGGGCGGCGGCGACCGTGCCCGGGTGGGTGCGCTCCGGCGCGGCGCCGAACGCGGCGAGGACCTCCGCGAGCGGGCGGGGCTCCTCGCCCGCGGGCGGCGGCCCGCCGAAGCGCGCTGCCGCGACGAAGAACCCCGCCGCGTAGTAGGCGAGGGCGATCGCGCGCGCCACGCGCGCCCGCGCGCGGTCGTCGTCGCTCGCGGGCCTCCCGAGGTACGCCTCGAGCAAGGCCTCGCGCTGCTCGGGCCGCGGATAGGCGAACACGCCGAGCTGCGCGACATCGACGAACGGATCGCCGGCGCCCGCGGTGGTCCAGTCGACGAGGTACACGCGGTCGGCCGCGACGAGCACGTTGTTCGGGTTGACGTCGCGGTGACACGGGGCCGCGTGCGCGTGGGGCCCGCTCACCCGCTCGAGCGCGTCGGCGGTGCGGACGAGCTCCGCCGGGAGGCCCGCGCCCGCGCCCGCGAGCGCGGCGCACTGCGCGTCGAGGGAGCGCAGGAAGTCCATGCGCGACGGGCCGCGCGGAAACGGCGGACCGTCGTGGAGCCGCCGCAACGCCGCCGCGACCCGCCCGAGCAGCGCCGGGTCGCGCGTCGGGCGGAGCGGCGTCCCCGCGATGCGGTCCATGATCGTGACGCCCGCCCGCGCGTCCGCGTGGCGCAGGCGCGGGGCGACGCCGCGCTCGGAGGCGGCGCGCATGCACGCGGCCTCGCGCGCGAAGCGCCCCGGATCGGTCGGATCGGGCGCGCAGCGCTTCGCGACGTACGGCGCGCCGTCGACCGCGAACGCGAGCAGCGTGGCGCCGGAGAACCCGCCGGACAGCGGCGTCACGTCGGTCACCGGTCGCCCGGGGAACGCGGCCTCGAGCGCGGCGGCGAGGTCGGGGTGCAGCGCCGGGGCGCTCATGCCGTCCCCCGCGTCGCGGCGAGCCGCTTCGCGTAGAGGCGGCTCCGCGCGGCGAGGTCGGCGGGCCGCGCCCAGTCCCATCCGATCGCCCGCCAGTCCGGGTCGTCGGGATCGAGCCCGAGCGACGCGACGAACGCGCGATCGGCGACGAAGAAGTGGCGCTTGTACGTGAGGAGATAGCTGCGCGGCGCCTGCGGCAGCGCCTCGAGGTGAGCGCGCGCCTCGTCGTAGGTCGTGAACCAGTGGTGCAGCACGCCGGCATCCCGGCCGTAGAGCAAGGCGCCGAGCTCGGGCGCGCCGGGCTCTCCCGCGAGGGCGAGGCGCGCGCGCTCCCAGCTCGAGAAGCCGCACTCGCGCGCGACCACGGCGAGGCAATGCTTGCGACGGATGCCGGGGACGGCCGCGGCGAGCGCGGCCTCGTCGGCGCGCACGAGCTCGGGCAGCGCGCGCAGGCGCGAGCGCGCCTGGGCGTCGTTCGACGCGAGCCGCTTGTGCAGCAGCTCGGCGCGGATCTTCAGCTCGCGAACGGGATCGATCATGGACGTCTCCTCTCGAATCGGCCGCTGCCCGCTCCCTCGGCCCGAGGATCTCGACGTGCTCATGACGGTGCGAGGTGACCCGCGATCGTCGCGTTGCAGGGTGAAAGGCTTCTTTCCGGCGGGGAGGGCGCCCCTGCGCACCCAGAGCGACGTCCATAGCGCTTCACGCCCGGGCGCGCCAGGTGGAAGATAGTCGCATGATGCCGCCGCTGCTCATGGTTCCTGGTTATTCCGGCTCGGGGCCTCGCCACTGGCAGACGCTCTGGGAGCAGAAGCTCCCTTTCGCGCGCCGCGTGGAGATGCCCGACTGGGATCATCCCGACCGGCGCGCGTGGGTGGATGCGCTCGACCGGGCGGTCGCCGACAGCGCCGCTCCTCCGGTGCTGATCGCGCACAGCTGCGGTGTGAGCACGGTGGTCCACTGGGGGGCGTCGGGCGCGCGGCCCGTGCGCGCCGCGCTGCTCGTCGCGCCGGCCGACACCGAGTCTCCGAGCCATCCGCGCGACGCGTCGACGTTCCACCCCTTGCCCAGGGTCAGGCTCCCGTTCCCCTCGGCGGTCGTCGCGAGCGCGAACGATCCCTACTGCACCCCGGAACGAGCCGAGGCCTTCGCGCGCGCCTGGGGGAGCCAGCTCATCCACGCTGGGCCGTGCGGGCACATCAACACCGACGCCGGCTTCGGGCCATGGCCCGACGGCGAGCGGATCCTCGCCGCGCTGATCGGCGAGCCCGTCTCACGGGTGTTTCGCTCCTGACGCGTCGATTGCTGACGACCCGCCTTGTCGACGCGCCGCCTGGCCTACGCGCGGCTCGCCTCGACCTCGCGCAGCCGCCCGGTGCGGACGTCGTAAACAAACCCACGGACGGGGATGTCCTTTCGCACGAGCGGCGAGCTCCGGTAGATCGCGATATCGTCGCGGACCGACGCGTCCAGATCCGAGAACGGCAGGAAGGCCACGTGATCGGCGTCCGCCGAGAGGGTCTGCCGCAGCTTTCCACGGATGTCCGCGTCGGTGAACGTGAGCATCCCGCAGTCGGAATGGTGGACGATGACCACCGCCTCGGTGCCGAGGAGGGTCTGGCTGATGGCGAGGCTCCGCAGCGCCTCCACGACGCGCCCGCCCGCATTGCGGATGACGTGGGCGTCCCCCTCTTCGAGCCCGAGCGCGCGCGCCGGGTCGAGGCGCGCGTCCATGCACGCCACGATCGCGACCTTGCGGCCTGGCGGCAGGGGCAAAGAACCCTTGGTGAACTTGGACGCGTAGGCCTCGTTGGCGCGGAGCAGCTCGTCGATGACGCTCATGGCCCCATTGTCGACGCCGCGAGGGGGCTCCTGTCAAGCAATTCATCCGTTATAACGGATAACGGCCGGGGGGTGCTGGCCGGCGGCACGATCCTCCGCCGGCCACCCACCTGGATCCGGCCGCTCCATGCACGCCGCACCAGCGCGGTTACGGCTCGCCATCCGGCGCCCCGCCGTCCCTCCGGCGCTCCACGCAGCGGCCCATCGCCTTCTGGATCATCGGCAGCGGCAGCGCGAGATCCATCGAGAAGCGCCCGTTGCGCGGGCTCACCCGCGCCAGGTCGAGCAGCTCGATGAGCTGCTCCTCCCCGTCCGACTGCGCCTTCAGCCGGGCCAGCGAGAGCGCGGTCCCGAGCGTCTTGCCGAGATCGTCCACGTCGGCCGCCACGGGCCCCGTCACGTCGGCCACGATCGCGACGTCCTCCGACGCGTCGACGTGCAGCTCCACCTGGCCCACCGCGCCGCGCAGCCGCTCGGCGATGTCCGGCTCGCTCCCCTCGAGGAGCTCCGCCACGTCATCGGCCGAGAGCACCCCGTACGCATCTCCATAGCTCGCCCACTCGGGGATCAGCGGCGGCGCGGGCGCCACCTTGTCCTCCAGCCTGTCGATCGCGGCCTCGACCGCCTCCGCGTCCCTGCCGACGAGCAGGAGGCCGTCGCCCCAGCGGCCGAACACCGGCGCGCGCCCCTCCTCCTCCTCGAACAGCGCCCCCCGCGCGCCGTACGCGCGGCGGCTCCGCGGCAGGGAATCGAAGCGCGCCGACGGGAACTGGCCCGACACCACCACGAGGGGCCCCGACGTCGCCGCGATCCGGTCGATGTCCTCGAGCACGTCGATCCCGAACTCGTCCTCGATCTCCTCGAAGCTATCCATCTCGAGCTTCGCGAGCATGCAGTCGAGCCAGAGCTTGCCGGCCGGCGACTCCTTGATGGCGCTCGCCTCGAAGACGACGGCCGACGTGGCCCTGTCCGTGGGCAGCGCCGTCAGCAGCGGGTCGCGCGAGGGCCTCGGCGCCGCGCTCGGGCCGAGCACCGGCGGCGGCAGCGTGCGGCGGCGGCGGCTGCGCTCGAGCTCGGGCTCCCGCGGGCGGCGCGGGAACTCCACGCGCGCCTTCTTCTTCGGGGACGTCGCCTCGACGTCGCCGCGCGACATGAGCCACGCGGCGAGGCCGAGGAGGAGGACCGCAGCGAGGAGCCAGGCTCGGTGGCGCATGGATCTCAAAAGTCCTTCTGTTCGAAGCCCCAGATGCCGAAGGCGACCGCGGCGAGGCCGAAGACGGCGATCCCCGCGAGCTGGCTCGCGAGATCGAGCGCCGCGACGGGCGCCGAGGCGGCGAGCTCGGCGGAGGTGTCGGCCAGCGTGGAGACGCGCGGCAGGAGCGCGGTGACGGCGCGGAAGAGCGCGCGGGGGGCGCCGGCCTCGAAGAAGCTCGAGAGGCGCTCGCGGTAGCCGGCGACGATGCCCGCGACGAAGAGGGCGCCGCCCGTGGCGGCGGAGAGCGCGGCGCTGCGCGCGAACACGGCGACGGCGAGCATGGCGCCGTAGAGGGCGGCGAAGGTGACGCTCGCGAGGAAGGCGGCGAGGACGGGGCGCAGCGTGAAGACGCC
This sequence comes from Sorangium cellulosum So0157-2, assembly GCF_000418325.1. Lineage (GTDB taxonomy): Bacteria > Myxococcota_A > Polyangia > Polyangiales > Polyangiaceae > Sorangium > Sorangium cellulosum_D. The sequence continues at coordinate 2,484,967 of NC_021658.1, read as the reverse complement.
GGTCTTCACGGCGAGCAGGAGCGTGAAGCCGCCCGCGCCGTAGAGCGCGCCGGCCAGGGCGAGGGCGAGCACGCCGAGGAAGGTGCCGGCGAGCAGCTCCCAGCGCTGGACGGGGAGCGCGAGGAGGTGCTCGATGCGGCCGGGCGCGAGCAGGCTCGGGGCGAAGTCGGCGCAGGCGAGGACGCCGAAGCCGAGGCCGCCGTAGAAGATGACGTACGCCGCCGCCCGGAAGATGGGCCGGAGGGCGACGTCGACGGACCGGATGTCGGTGGGGACGACCTGGCCGAAGAGGCGCGTGGCGGCGAGGGCGCCGTCGACGACGTCCATGCGCAGGGTGAGGCCGGCGACGCCGAGCAGGAGCGTGATGCCGGCGCCGAGGGCGAGGAACCACCGGCGCGAGGCGGCCTCGCGGACGAGGTCGAGCGCGACGGCGAGGACGGTCTTCACGACGGTCCTCCGGAGCTCGACCTGCCCTGCGCCCCGAGGGCCTCGGCGAGGACGTCCTCGAGGTCGCGCATGTCGCGGGCGAGCTCGAGGAGCAGGGCGCCCCGGGCGCGGGCGCCGTCGAGCAGGGCGTTGAGGTCCTCGGGGCTCCCGGCGTCGCAGGTGAAGGCGCCCTCGGCGTCGCGGGCGACGAAGCCGAGCGGGGCGAGCGCGGCCGGGTCGCAGCCGGGCGCGAAGCGGACGCGGAAGCGCGTGGCGCTGCCGCAGAGGGCCTCGAGGGCGCCCTCGCGGACGAGGCGGCCGCCGGCGAGGATGCCGATGCGGTCGCAGACGCGCTCGGTCTCGGAGAGCAGGTGCGAGTTGAGGAAGAGGGTGGCGCCGCGGGCGCGCTCCTCGGTGAGGATGCGGCGGATCTCGGCGCGGCCGAGGGGGTCGATGCCGTCGGTGGGCTCGTCGAGGACGAGCAGGTCGGGCGCGCCGAGCAGGGCCGCGGCGAGGCCGAGGCGCTGCTTCATCCCCTTGGAGAAGCCGCCGATGCGGCGCTCTGCGCTGTCGCGGAGGCCGACGCGGGCGAGGTCGCGGAGGAGCGCGGCCTCGGTCATCGAGAGGCGCTTGAGCCGGGCAACGCTGGCGAGGAAGGCGACGGGCGTGAGGGCGTGCGGGAGGTGGAGGCGCTCGGGGAGATAGCCGATGCGGGCGCGGACGGCGCGGTCCTCGGGGGCGCCGCCGAGGACGCGGACGACGCCGGAGGTGGGGCGGACGACGCCGAGCAAGGTCTTGATGAAGGTGGTCTTGCCGGCGCCGTTCGGGCCGAGGAGGCCGAACGCGGCGCCGCGGGGGATGGCGAGATCGAGGCCGGCCAGGGCCAGGTGGCCCTCCCGCCGGAAGAGGCCCGCGTAGGTCTTGCGGAGCGCGGCGGCTTCGATGGCGAGCACGGCGGGAGCATAGCCGACGTGGGCGGGAGCAGCAGGGGTCGGGCGCTCGCCGGCGCCGCCAGGGCCGCCGAGAGCGCGGCCGCGCGGCCGGGCGGACGCGCGCGGGCGCACCGTGCCCGCTGGACGCGCCGCACGGCCTGCGGGGGTCGCTCGCCGCGATCGAGGACGTCCATCCGCGGGTCATGGCCGCATGGCGCCTCCCTCGCACGGGAGACCGGAGTACGTGGAGGCGGCGCCCTCGATACGACCCCAGAAGTCGAGGCCTTGGACGGCGCTGCGATGGGAGAGCGCCTCGACGCCGAGCGCGACCCGGCGTCGCGCCGCACAGCCATCGAGAAGAACGGCTCCTTTCATGGCATGGACGCGCATCGTGTGATTGCGGCGGGTGGCTCCTCGGCCGAGAGATCCGACGGCAGCAGCGATTGCACCCTACTGGCAATCTTCCAATCAGCGTCCTCGATTCTCTCCTGTGTGGGACATGATCGACCCGGATAGACACGAATCTCGGACGCGGCCGCCCGGGATCGTGTAAGGTGCGAATGTGGCGAATCTCGACGAGATCTCGGACCGGACTTACGTGGCTGCGGGCGCGGACTTCGCCTTCGTGATCACCCGGCGGGGGAGGCTCGTCACCCGGCGAGCGCCGCGCGACATGTCCGAGGAGGGCCGCAGGCGGATCGTGGAGGCAGCGCTGGGCCTCGGGAGCCAGGGCCGGCTCGGTCATGTGGAGCTGCCGCGCGAGGACCTGGTCCCGTACGGGGGCGCGGCGCCCATCGACGTGTATTTCGGCGTGGCCGGCGAGGCGATCCTCTGCGTGGTCATGCCCACGTGGGCGGATCGTCAGGGCGTGTGGCCCGCGCTCGAGCACGGCCTGCGCGCCATCGACGAGGCGGCCGCGGCGGCGTCGCGGCCGGCCCACAAGGGGCACCGGCGCACCCGGTCGCGCCCGCGGGGGGAGGCGCCGCCTGCCTCGGCGCGCCGCCCGGTCGTCGAGGTCCGCGAGCCGCCGCCGTCCACCCGCGCGGCCGCGGCCGTCTGCGAGCCGCCGCCGTCGCCCGCGAGGCGCGCCGCGCCGCCGTCGCCGCCGGCCAGGCGCAGCGCCGTCGCGGGGCTGGTCCTCCTGGCCAACGGCGGGCCGCCCCGCTCGCTCGCGCGCCCGGTGACGCTCCGCGACGCGCCCCCGCCGCCCGAGACCGCGCCCGCAGCGTCGCTGCCGGAGCTCCGCATCGGCGAGGCGGCGCTCGGCCGCGAGGGCCACGCCGCCGTCGCGCGGGAGCTCGGCGGCGCGCTGTCGTCGGCGCCCGAGATCCGGGTGGGCATGGCGTCGGTGGGCCACGAGACCCTGGCGGCGATCGAGGCCGAGCTGCAGCAGCCGCCGCGCCCCGGCTCGATGCCCGAGGCGTTGCGCTGCGAGCTGGTGAGCATCAGCCGCGAGAGCCTGCTGGAGATCGCGGCCGAGGAGGCGCGCCAGGCGGCCTCGGGCCCGCGGCCGCCCGTGCCGCTGGTGCGCCCCGAGCGCCTCACCCACCCCTGGGTGGAGCCGCCCGACGACGCGAGCGTCGAGCAGGAGGCCGAGATCGCCGGCGCGGCGCACGCGAGGCGCGCTCGCTCGGGCTGAGCCTCGATCTCGTCCCAGAGCAGCATCTGTGGGCTGCGGACATCGCACGTTCGCCGGCACGCGTCGCGAACGAGGCCAGGATCTCATCCACCGGCGGCCACGTCTGTCGTCGGCGCCGTGTGGAGACGCGGCGTCTCATGTCCTGCCGTACCTGTCGCGATGGCGGACCCCGGACGTGGGGCGGTGACGCCGGCGGTCTTCCTGTTCCGGAGCCTCTTGACGACGAACGCGGTCACGGCGCCGGCCGATGCCGCCTTGGCGAGGACCACTCCGAGGGACGCGAGGCACGCAGGGCACATGGGGCTCTTCTCCTCCTGTCGGCGGTGCGCGCGGCGCTCCGCCGCCGACGCAGAGAGATGACACACGGCCCGCGGCGGCGAGAGCAACATCGATGTCGCGATTGAGGAGGAGAGAGCCAAGCCCTGACACGAATCGATGAACCATCAGCGCCTCCGCCGTTCTGCGGGGTCACTCTCCTCTTCGCCGGCGCCCCGGCGTCGTTGACGCTGGTTTCGTACGCCCAGGGGACCGGCGCCCGGACGCCGGCCCGGACGCACGGCGGCGCCGCGCGCCCGCCGCCCGCGCCGCCCGCGCCGCTCCCCGGAGCCGCGGGAGACGCTCGGCGAGGGGGCGACGCGCCTCCGAAGAGGGCTGGAGTCGACGAGGGACCGAGGAGGACGGCGCTCGGGGCGCGCCGGACCGAGGCGGAGAGTACGCCCGCTGACACTCGCGCCGGCGACGCGCCCTGTCCGGAGGCCCTCTGGACAGAGCACCGTGCGGGTCCGTGCGTGCGTGCACGTGCGCTCCGTGCGCTCGCACCCCCCGGATTCCCCAGCAAACCCCGACATTTTCGCTGACAGTTCGGTGGCCCACGCCGTGCTTGGGGCGAAGCAGACGACGCAGCGTGGCGCGCCCGTGGCGCCGCGCCCCCTGCTGGCCGAGGCGTGCCGCCCGGCGCGGTCCCCGCAGGACCGCAGCCGCGCTCGCCCGCGCTGCCAAGGAGAGCACCGCGATGCCCACCGACGACGATCGCATGATTCCGAGCAGCATGTCCCCCCTGACCCTCCGGCAATACGAACAGGTGTCCCGCACCCTGATCGACAGCTCCCCCCCGCAGCCGGGAGAGATCGACGTCGCCCCCCGCGGCGCCGGCAAGTACGGCGCCTGGATCCGGCAGCTCGTCACGGGCGCCGCGGGCTGGCTGAGCACGAGCCGCGCCGCCTTCTGCATCCCGCTCGTCACCTTCCTCGTGCTGCTCACCGTCCTTGTCTTCCGGCCAGGGCAGCTCGACGCGACGGTCGCGGTCGACCTCCGCCTCCCTTCGGAAGAAGCCATTCCGAAGGAGCAGCTCGCGCCCGGCGTGGAGGAGATCGACCCCGAGGACATCGTGTGGCGCTTCCGTTACGGCGCCACGGGCACCGAGTTCGGCGGCGGCGTCCCCTACTGGATCTTCCGCGTCATGCCGAAGATCTTCGACGACGAGTTCAAGGGGCGCGGCTACGACCGCTTCGGCTTCGGCGCCGACGACGCCGCCTATTACGCGTCTCGGCCGGTGGGCCGCGGGCTCTTCCTCGCCGACTCCACCCTGAACATCCCGCTCTTGCGCACCCGCTTCGCGCTGAAGCGCGTCGCCATCAACTGCTCGGGCTGCCACCGCGGCGAGTACCTGAACGAGCGCGGCGAGCCGGTCTACGTCGACGGGATGCCGAACCACACCGCCGACCTGCAGGGGTTCAAGCGCTTCTTCGCGCGCGCCTTCCAGGACGAGCGCATGACCGGCGACCGGCTCATCCAGGAGATCGACGCCGCGCTCGCCGAGGAAGGGGCCGCCCCGCTCACCGCCCGCGAGCAGGCGATCTACCGGATCCTCCTCGTCGAGCTGAAGAAGCGGGGGAGCGCCGGGGCGTTCGACTGGATGGACCTCCGGGCCGACAACGGCCCGGGGCGCATCGACCCCTTCAACGCGGTCAAGTTCGAGGTCCTCAAGGCGCCCGACGACGGCACCGCAGCCCAGATCGACTTCCCCTCGCTGTGGAACCAGCGCGCCGAGATCCGCGCGTGGCACCACGTCGACGGCAACACGATGAGCTCCAAGGCGCGCAATCGCGGCTCGGCCATCGGCGTCGGCGCCGTCCCGATGTCGCTCAACAAGGCCACCATCGACGCGATCGGGCGCTGGCTCGACCGCGACCTCCCGGCGCCGAAATACCCCTTCACGGCGCCCGCGACCGAGCGGGTGGAGCGCGGCCTCGCGGTCTTCACCGAGCATTGCGCCTCGTGCCACGGGCTCTACGACCCGGAGAAGCGCACGATCGAGGAGGTCGAGGGCAGCCTCTACATGGAGCGCGTCGACACGGGGACCGACGCGGAGCGCTCCAAGGCGTTCATGAAGCCGGCCGCGGACGCGCTCAACGCGTACGGCGAGCGGCGCCTGCTCTGGGAGAAGGACGCGTTCCGCCCGGTCAGGGAGGCGGGCGAGTACCTCGCCGGCCCGCTCGACGGGATCTGGGCGCGCGCCCCCTACCTCCACAACGGCTCCGTGCCCACGCTGGCCGACCTGCTCAAGCCGCCCGCGCCCCGCGGCAAGCTCGCTCCGGAGAAGGCGCGGGAGTTCCGGCCGAAGCAGTTCTACCGCGGCGACCGGCGCTTCGACGCGCGGAACGTCGGGTGGGTGTCGACCGAGCCGATGGAGGGCGAGCGCGCGCTCTTCCTCTACCGCACCGTCGACGACAACGGCAAGCCGATCCCGGGCAACGGCAACGAGGGGCACACGTACGGCGCCGACCTCCCGCCGGAGGACCGCGAGGCCCTCATCGACTATCTCAAGACCCTTTGATCGAACCGGACAAGAAGGAGCAGAGTCATGATCCCCCTCTTGGAAACCGCGCTGGCCTTCGCCATGATCATGCTCACTGCGAGCCTGTTCGTGAGCGCGGTCGTGCAGGTGATCGTCAACGTCGGGCGCTACCGTTCCTGCGTCCTCATCCACATGCTGCGGTCGCTCATGCACGGCTTCCGCGCGTTCCACAAGGACCCCGACGTCGTCGATCCGGCGACCGGGCTCCCGGCGCGAGGCGCGCTCGCCAGGAACGAGGCCTGCGAGATGCGCTTCGTGCACGAGGTGCTCTCCGATCCGGTCCTGCACGCGCGCAGCGCGAAGCTCGCGTACGGCTCGGCCCCCGAGCGGCTCGCGGGCCTCGTCGAGTACATCGACGTCGAGGACCTGATCAGCATCGCCACCGGCGCCTCGGCGCCGGCCGAAGGGGACGGGCGCGAGCTCCTCTTGCCCAGCCGCTGGGTGAGCTGCGGCCAGGGCGGCTCCAGCGCGCCGAAGCGCTACGCGACGCTCGAGCAGTTCTCCACGTACGTGCGCCGCTGGTTCCCCACCCTCGAGGGCACGGCGTCGCAGACGTTCAAGCTGCGCGTGCGGCGGCTGACGCTCCTCGTCTCGATGATGGTGGTCATCCTCTTCAACTTCGACGGCTTCCAGGTGCTCGCGCGGCTCCACCAGAGCGGCGCCGCGCGCGCGCAGGTCGCCGCCCACGCGGACGCCGTGACGACCACCGCGGCGCGCCTGGGCGAGCGCCCGGCCGGCGCGCCGGACGAGCTCCCCGACCCCACGCTCGAGGAGCTCGGGATCGAGATGCAGAAGACGGCGACCCTCCTCGACGAGGCGAACCTCGGCGTCGGCTGGCAGGAGAGCTGGATCGTCCAGCGGTTCCGCGCGTACCGCCACGATGTCCTCGCGCCCCCGCCGACCTCGCTGGAGCTCCTCCAGGACACGCTGTTCTGGCTGGCCGGGCTCGCCTTCTCGTGCGGGTTGCTCTCGCTGGGAGCGCCCTTCTGGGTCACGACGTTCGCTCGGCTCATCCAGATGCGCAACGAGGTGCAGCACCGGAAGCGCCAGGAGATCGCGTCCGGCGTGAAGGTCGCGACCACCGCCCTGCCGCTCCACGCGCGCGAGCGCGCCGTCGCCAAGCTCTCCTGAGGCCCCCAACGACATCGAGGATCTTGGTCATGAACACGACGCTCAAGCTCCACGAGGAGTACCCGCCGCCCGGCGAGGAAGACAGCATCCGCCAGATCACCGAGATCATGAGGCGCAATTACGAGCAAGCGTACCCCGCGGGCGCCTCGCCCGCGCTCCGCGGGGTGCACCCGAAATCGCACGGCTGCGTGAGGGCCCACTTCATCGTCGACGAGGGCTTGCCCCGCGAGCTCCGGCACGGCGTCTTCCGGGAGCCGCGCGTCTACCCGGCGTGGGTCCGGTTCTCGTCGACCTCCTCGCGCGTCCAGTCGGACATGAAGCGCGACTCCCGCTGCATGGCGATCAAGCTGCTCGGCGTCGAGGGGGAGAAGATCCTCGACGGCGAGAAGGACGCGACGACGCAGGATTTCCTGATGGGGAACACGGACGTGTTCTTCTCGCGGAGCGTCGCGGACTACCTCGAGCTCATGTCCGCCATGAGCGCGGGCAAGCCCCTCTCGTATTTCTGCTCGCTCCGCCCGCCCCGCCTCCGGCTGCGCGAGCTCATGAACTACCTCTCCGTCGTGCTCAAGCCGGTGCAGAACCCGCTGCACGCCCGGTACTTCAGCCAGACGCCGTTCCGGCTCGGCGAGCGGGCGATGAAGTTCTGCGTGGTCCCCCGGCCCTGCGGCGCGCCCGGCGTCGAGGTCGAGCCGGGCGACGACGCGCTCAAGCAGGCGGTGGCGCGGCAGCTCGATCAGGGAGACTGGATGTTCGACTTCCTCGTGCAGCTCCAGGCCCACCCGACGAAGACGCCGATCGAGGATCCGACGATCCGCTGGAGCGAGGCGCTGTCGCCGTTCACCAAGGTCGCGACGATGATCATCCCGGCGCAGCGCCTCGACCTCCCGGGACACGCGGAGTTCGAGGAGAACCTCTCGTTCACGCCCTGGCACGCGCTGCCGGCGCACCGGCCGCTCGGCGGGCTGAACCGCGCCCGGCGCGCGGTCTACGAGTCGATCTCGAGGCTCCGCCACGAGAGGAACGGGGCTCGCCGCGAGGAGCCGGCGGCGCCGCGCGCCGGGCGCGCGCGCGCGCCGTCGAGCCCGGCGCCGGCGCGGCTCGGAGTCGGGTGAGGTCATCGCCATGCCGCCCAGGAACGACATCACCCATGCTCACGCCGACGTGAACGGCGTCCGCCTCCATTACGCGTCCAGCGGCACGGGCAAGCTCATCCTGTTCATCCACGGCTTCCCCGAGCTCTGGTACGCCTGGAAACGGCAGCTCTTCGATTTCGGCCGCCACCACCGCGCGGTGGCCCTGGACCAGCGCGGCTACAACCTGTCGTCGAAGCCGTCGGCCGTGGACGCCTACGGCATCGACCTCCTCGCCGCGGACATCGCGGCGCTGATCGAGCACCTCGGCGAGGAGAAGGCCGTGCTGGTCGGCCACGACGTGGGCGCGGTCGTGGCCTGGGCCGTGGCGCTCCGCCACCCGGAGCGCGTCGAGAAGCTCGTCGCCATCAACATGTCTCACCCGGCGTGCTTCGACCGGGCGCTGCGGGAGGACCCAGCGCAGCAGGCCGCGAGCCAGTACATGCACCTCTTCCGGAGCCGGTCCGCGGAGGAGCGCCTCTCCCAACACGACTACGGCTTTCTGAGGGAGATCTTCCTCGATCCAGGGCTGTCGCAAGGATATTTCAGCGAAGCGGACGTCGGTGTCTACCTGGAGGCGTTCGCGCAGCCGGGCGCGATGACGGGCGGGCTCAACCTCTACCGCGCGGCGCAGATCGGGCCTCCGGGACCGGGCAAGCCCGTCGGGGGGAGCAACCTCACCCGAGGGCTCCGCTCGCTCACCGTCTCCGTGCCTGTCCTCGTGATCTGGGGCGAGCGCGATCCGTACCTCTTGCCCGCGAGCAACCTCGCCGGGATCGAGCTTTACGTCCCCGATCTGAGGGTGATGCGCGTGCCCGAGGCGACCCATTGGATCGTCCACGAGGAGCCCGAGATCGTCAACGCGGCGATCCGCGGCTTTCTCGCGCGTTAGCCGGTCGCCGGCTCATCGACGGCAGACGCTCGTCGAGCCCCGCTCCGCATGTGGAGATCTCCATGGCTTCCCGAAGCCGAATGGCGTCACGTAGCGCACCGACGGCCTTGGTCCGTCGCTTGTAGAGCGTGGAGAGAGGTAACCCTGCGTCTTCTGCCGCTCGATGGCGTCACCATCGAGATCGGACGGCCGGGCAAGGGCGGCACCAGCTGGAACCACGATGGCACGACTGGGGCCCGGCGTTCTCGGCAAACGTAACTTTCACTACAATCCGGCCGCGCGTGACATTCGCCCGCTGTCACGTGACATTCGCCCGCTATCACGTGACATTCGCCTGCGGTCACGTGACATTCGCCCAGATCACGGACCGGACGTCGCGCCCTCGCGGGCGCTCATGACGCACCGAGGCACGGCCGCGCTGCCGGGCGGACCTGATCGCCGCTTCCGGCGCGATCCCCGGGGCGCTGAGCATGACACGCCGAGGCACGGCCGCGCTGCTGGGCGGACCTGATCGCCGCTTCCGGCGCGGTCCCCCGGGGCGCTGAGCGCAGGCATCGCTACGGGCACGGTTCGTGATTTGCCCCAGGCGAACCCGCCACGGTCTTCGTGCCGGCTCAAGAGAGGATCTTACCGATGCAGCATCGCATGTGCCCGAATATCGAGCGCGAGCTCCGCCTCGCCTGCCACCCCACGCCTGCACCAGGTGGGATGAACGCGGCGAAGCGCTCCCTCGCGCTTCGCGGCTCCACGGGCTGGAGCACGGAGGCGTTCGATGGTTGATGCACGTCGTACCCGCGTTCAACCATCGCTCCGCTCGACCGTGCTCGCCGCGGGCCTGCTCGCCTCGGCGTGCGGCGGCGGAGAGGGCGGCGCGCAATCCGGCGCCGATGGCGCCGAGGTGGACAGCGCATCCAGCGCGCTCGTGGGACAGGGCGCACAGGCGCTCGACGTCGGGGCGAGCCACGGCTGCGCGGTGCTGGCGACGGGGGGGCTCAAGTGCTGGGGGAACAACGGCGACGGCCAGCTAGGGCTCGGCGACTGGGCCGCGCGTGGCGACAACGCCGGCGAGATGGGGGCGTCGCTTCCGCTGAGCTTCGGCGCGAACATCACCGGCATCACCGCGGGCGGGTTCCATACCTGTGCGCTGGAGCAGGCCCCTTCTTCGTCCCTCCCAGGGCTCAAGTGCTGGGGCCGCGACGATTATGGCGAGCTCGGCCGCGGCGACGCCGTGGACATCGGCGATCACCGGGGCGAGATGGCGAGCCTCGAATTCATCGATCTGGGCACCGATCGCAGCGTGAAGGCGGCGAGCGCCGGCTGGTATCACATCTGCGCAGTGCTCGACAACGACCGGGTCAAGTGCTGGGGGAGCAGCTATTGGGGACAGCTCGGCCTCGGCGACACCGTCGATCGGGGCAGCGGACCGAACGAGATGGGGGACAACCTCCCCGAGGTCGACCTGGGCACGGGCCGCACCGCGAAGGCCATCGCCGCGGGCGGGAGCCACACCTGCGCGATCCTCGACAACGACCAGGTCAAGTGCTGGGGAGACAACATCGAGGGGCAGCTCGGTCTCGGCGACATGGACCCCAGGGGCGACGGACCGAACGAGATGGGCGACGACCTCCCCGAGGTCGACCTGGGCACGGGCCGCACCGCGAAGGCATCGCCGCGGGCGTGAGCCACACCTGCGCGATCCTCGACAACGACCAGGTCAAGTGCTGGGGAGACAACATCGAGGGGCAGCTCGGTCTCGGCGACATGGACCCCAGGGGCGACGGACCGAACGAGATGGGCGACGACCTCCCCGAGGTCGACCTGGGCACGGGCCGCACCGCGAAGGCCATCGCCGTGGGCAGCGGTCACACGTGTGTGATCCTCGACAACGATCGGATCAAGTGCTGGGGGAGCAACGGCTTCAGCGAGCTCGGCCTCGGCGACACGGACCGCAGGGGCGACGGACCGAGCGAGATGGGCGACGACCTCCCCGAGGTCGACCTGGGCACGGGCCGCACCGCGAAGGCCATCGCCGCGGGCGCGCGCCACACCTGCGCGATCCTCGACAACGACCAGCTCAAGTGCTGGGGTTTCAACGACGACGGCGAGCTCGGCCTCGGCGACACAAGCCATCGCGGTGGCGGACCCAACCAGATGGGGGATCTGCTCCCGACCGTCGACCTGGGCACGGGGCGCTCCGCGAGGGCCGTCGCTGGGGGCGAGCACCACACCTGCGCGCTCCTCGACACGGACGAGATCAAGTGCTGGGGGCGCGCCGCAGCCGGCGCCGTCGGCTCCCCCGGAGGTTCCGGTTCGGCCTGGGCGCGCGGCGACCAGCTGGGCGAGATGGGCGACGCGCTCGCGGTGGTCGACCTCGGCCCGCCGGCCGCGGGGGGCGCCATCGCCGTCGATGGCTGCGGCTCCGCGGCCCTTTCGCTCTACGACACGCCCATCGGCCAGCCGATCGCGCACGAGCTCTGCCTCTCCGGGACGGGCACGCTCGACCTCGCCGCGCAGCCGCGGCCGGGCGGCCCGACCTGGGCCGGCGCCGTCAAGAGCTTCCGGCTGAGGCTGCAGCAAGGCGGCGGCCTCGACCGCGGCGGCCTGCTCTCGCCGTCGACCTGCGCTACCTGGGACTGCCCTTCGCACCATTTCACCGCCGCCGACAACGGCCTCATCAACGCGAACGCGGCCGGTCAGACGGCCGACAGCGTCACGCTCTATCAGCTGAAGGCGCCCCTTCCTGGGTCGGAGGTGACCTCGCCCGTGCCCCGGTTCGTGGTCTCCGACCACTTCATGCCGACGAACAGCGCACCGGACAGCGTCTCGAACGTCGGACCGGCGCGCACCTTCGTGTGGTCCGCAGAGCGCCACACCGACGCCCTGGCCGCCACGAACCCGGACCTGATCGTGGGGCATTACACGCCCCTCGCGGCGTTCGACACCGGCTCGCTGTTCCCGCGCTGCGAGGTCGACTCGGACTGCCTGCTGCCGGGCTACCACTGCATCCTCATGGACGCCGCGAGGATCTCGCAGCTCGGCAACCCGGAGATGCAGTACCACCTGGACGAGAACGTGTGTGTCTTCTTCAACGCGTCGGGCCAGAACACGAAGAGCGAGATGCGGACGTGCACGAGCGACCCCGATTGCAGGGTCGACATCAACGATCCCGACAGCGAGGCCGGAGCCTGCTGGGACCAGGGCGGCACGCTGGGAAATCGTTGTCTCCTCTCCTCGACGCTCGTCGAGACCATCAAGTACAACTACTGGAACACGAACCACCCGGACTGGATCCTCCGGAAGCGCGCCCCCACGACGCCCCCCCCGGACTACGATCCCTTTGCGAAGCAGAACGCGGTGTGGTGGGGGTCGAGGGCGCTCGCGTTCGATTTCACCAACGAGGCCGTCGTCCAGGAAGTGCTAAGGAAGATCCGGATCTTCTGGTCCAGAGACTACGACTCGCTGTCGGTCGACAACGTGAACCTCACGAACGCCCCGGCGGCGTCCCGCGTCTACTCGGGCGGGACGTGGATCAACAAGTACAGCGGCACGAACGGTTACTCCACGTCGTGCAGCGCCGCGTGCGGCGACCCCGAGAGCCCGACCTGCCTCTCCCACAACAAGTACTGCGACTGGCGCTGGACGCGCGATGTGACGAAATGGCTGAAGCGGCTGCGCGACGAGATGCACAAGGATGGCAAGCGCCTCCACGTCAACATGAACTACATCGGGTACACGTGGCCCATCACCCCCATCGACACGTCCGACGCGACGCTCCTGGACGTCTTCGACACCGTCGACGGCGTCCTGGATGAGGACGGCTTCAACATGAACGTGTGCGACTTCCTCTCCTATGACGGCGCCTACAACTGCTCCAACATGAACGGCACAGTGGCGAACTTCTGGAGCAGCACGAGGGCGTACATGATCGCCGTCCAGAACCGCGGGAAGCCGTACTACGTCAAGAACAACCTCCTGCCGCTCGACGAAAATAGCGCAACGCCGAGCATTCGGGCCGACACGGGGCTCCGGCTCGAGTGGGCGCTCGCGAGCTACATGATGGCGGACCGGGGCCTCGCGAGCCTCTACGCCGAGCCGTTCACCCGGCACGGGAACACGGATTACACGCAGCTCCACGTGGATCTCGGCGCCCCGTGCGCGGATCCGGTCCTCGTCCAGGACCCGGTCGGCACGGACCGCAAGGCGTACCTGCGGCGGTACGAGCACGGCTTCGCGGTGGTGAACTTCGGCGCGCCGGCGTCCTCCGCCAGCCCGCCGCCGACCTCGCCCGAGGACGGCGATGTCACCGTCGCTCTTCCCACGGCGTCCCCGGATCCGAGCCCCGCGCTCTACGAATGGAATCCCACCTCGAAGGCGTATGATTCGCTCGTGAGCGGCAGCAGCATCACGGTCTCCCCGCTCCGGGGCAAGGTGCTCGTCAAGCCGGGCGGCGCCTCCTTGTGCAACTGAGCTGCTCGACTCGGCGCACGGACGCATCCCGCTCGTCCAGGGGGGCGAGGGCCCGCACCACGCCGTCGACGTAGACAGCGGCGCGCCGCCGGCCGCCGAGGCCGCCCTGCACCGCAAACGCTCCTCCGCTTCTTCGATCTCCGCTTCAAGCGAGCACAGCGGCGCGAGCGAATGCCGCCCTCCCCGCCGGCGGGACGCTGACGCGTCGCGCGGGCGTAGCGCACGGGCGTAGGCAGGCCACCGATCGAGACGCGCGGCGCCGCCAGCGCACGCCGCGGCCGGGCCGCGCCGCGCGCGCTGGCGGCGCCGCGCTGCGCGATCCGCCTCGTCCTCGCCAGGCACGTCCGGCTCGGCGGGGGAGCGTCTCTCCAGGGCAGCTCCGGCGCCCCGCGCGGACACGCACAGGCACGACCTCCACGGCCGCGGCTGCCCGCGCAGTACGGCTCGGCCTGGCGCGGCGCGGAACGTTGCGGAACGTTGCGGAACGTTACCGATGTCTGTGTCGGCCTCCCGTGATAAAATCACGCACCGGAATCTCCTCCGTGACGTCCACGACGACCCTGACCGATCGAAGCCTCCTGTGGGGCCGGAACGACCTGGAGCCGGCCCCGGAGTTCTTCCACCTGGTCATCGCCTGGTCGCGCGAGGAGCCGCACCGCGTCGGAGAGGCGGCGCTCGTCGACGCGCGCTGCGTGCTCGGCCGCGGCGGACCGCAGTCCCAGGACAGCGCGCCGCGCCTCGCCTTCCATCGCCAGCGGCCGGTGGGCTGGGCCACGATGCCGCCGCTCGAGGGGCCGCGGATCTCGCGCCTCCAGCTCGAGCTCGCGCCCACCGAGGACGGGCTGCTCGCCGTCCGCTCGATCGGGCGCTGCCCGCTGCTCATCAACGGCACGCCCGCGACGCAGGGCCTCGTGAAGGCCGGCGACACGCTCACCCTGCACAACGCCCTCGTGCTGTTCGTGGTGCGGCGGCGGTGGAGCCTCGAGGTGATCCAGGCGCTCAAGGAGGCGCCGCGGTTCTCGTTCGGCGACGCCGACCCCCACGGGATCGTCGGGGAGAGCCCGGCCGTGTGGGCGCTGCGCGGCGCCCTCGCGTTCGCGGCGCAGTCGGGCAACCACGTGCTCGTGCGCGGCGAGAGCGGCGCCGGAAAAGAGCTCGCCGCCCGCGCCATCCACGCGCTCTCCCGCCGCCGCGCGGGCGTGTTCGTCGCGCGCAACGCCGCGACCTTCCCCGAGGGGCTCGTCGACGCCGAGCTGTTCGGGACGGCCAAGGGCTACCCCAACGTCGGCAGCCCCGAGCGCCCCGGGCTCATCGGCGAGGCGGACGGCGGCACCCTCTTCCTCGACGAGATCGGCGAGCTCCCGCCGCACCTGCAGGCCCACCTGCTGCGGGTGCTCGACCGCGACGGCGAGTACCAGCGGCTCGGCGAGCCGCGCGTGCGCCGCTCGGATCTGCGCGTCATCGCGGCGACGAACCGCCCCCTCGAGTCGCTGAAGCACGACTTCCTCGCGCGGTTCCTCATCACCGTGAGCGTCCCCGGCCTGCCCGATCGCCGCGAGGACATCCCGCTGCTCCTGCGGCACCTGCTCGCCACGGCCGCGCGGGAGAGCCCGGAGCTGACCGAGCGGTTCTTCGAGCGCCGCGGCGAGCGGCTCGCCGAGCCGCGGATCGCGCCGGCGCTCATCGAGGCGCTGCTCCGCCACCCCTACACGCACCACCTGCGCGAGCTGGAGCGGCTCATGTGGATCGCCCTCGGGTCGAGCCACGACAACTTCCTCGCCCTCACGCCCGATCTCTGCGCGGTGCTCCGCCCGGAGACGGGCGACCCCAAGACGGATCCCCGGGCCGGCCCCAAGACGGATCCAGGCAAGTCGATCCCGCCCCAGCCGTCCGACTCCGGCTCGCTCGGGCGCGCCGAGATAGAGGCCGCGCTCGCGGAGGCGCAGGGCAGCGTGACGACCGCGGCGCGCCTCCTCGGGCTGAAGAACCGCTTCGCCCTCTACCGGCTCATGAAGCGCCACGGCATCGCCGGGCCGGACGAAGAGGCGAGCGAGGGCTGAGCCGGCGCGGGCGGCGGCGCCCGCCTCACGCGCCCGCCGCGACCTGGGCGGGCGCGCGCTCGCCCGCGCGCATCCGCGAGACGATGGCGCGGTAGGCCCGGGTCCACGCGTCCCGGTGCGCCTCGGTCCAGTCCGCGGCGCTCACCTCGGACAGCGCCGCGACGAGCGCCTCGCCGAACCCCTCGTACATCTCCGGGGTCACGCCGTAGGCCGCGTGCTGGGCGCCGAGCCGCGCGAGCTTCTCGCAGAGCCAGACGTCGTCCTCGAGGTGGTCGAGCACCGCCATGAGCGCCCGCTCGAACATCGTGCCCTGCGCCCCGGGGCTGTTGCGGGTGAAGAGCCGCCTCGCCTGCGGGTACCGCTCGAACAGGGCCCGATACACGAGGCGAGGGAACTCGTGATCGCGCTGCACGACGAGCTCGAAGCTGTCGCGCAGCAACTCGGCATCATGGGGTGACATGAAGGAACGCCCTTCCGTCGGGGTGTGCATCGATCCCGCGATCAGCATCGTTCGTGCCGCGAAGCATCCGCCGACGCGTGCGGCGCGCCGGTCCGGCCGCGGCCCTCACCCCGTGCGCGCACGCCCTAGGGCGTGTGCGCGCACGCCTCCACGTGCACACCTGGACGCAAGCGCGTCCACCGACACACCGCTCGCTGTAGTGCAATGCCGGCCCCAGCAACAAGGCAAAGACCGATCCGCCGGGCTGTCCAGTTGGGTATCCTCGCATGCGCACCGGGCGGTCACTCCGCGCGCTCGGCGCGGCCGTGGTGGTGGAGGGCTCGATCCGTGTCGTTCCTCGAAGGTTCTCTGGTTGCGGGTCGGTTCCTCATCGAAACGCTGGCCAGGCGGGGCGGCATGGGGGAGGTATTTCGCGCCCGGGACGTGACGACGGGCGCGCCGGTGGCCCTCAAGCTGCTGCACGCCGACGCCGCGCGGTCGGAGGAGACCGAGCGCTTCCTGCGGGAGGCGCGGTTCCTGGCCGATCTCGAGCACCCGGCCATCGTCGCGTACCTGGCGCACGGAAAGGCCCAGGACGGCCGGCCTTATCTCGCGATGGAGTGGCTGTCGGGGAAGGACCTCGGCGAGCGCCTCGACCGCGGGCCGCTGCGCATCTCCGAGTGCGTGACGCTGCTCGCGCGGGTCGCCGACGCGCTCGCCGTCGCCCACGGCCGGGGCGTGGTCCACCGCGACATCAAGCCGAGCAACCTGTTTTTGCGCGACGAGCGCGTCGACGGCGTGACGGTGCTCGATTTCGGCATCGCGCGCTGGGCGGCGGCCGGCATGACGCTCACGGGGACCGGGCGCTTCGTCGGCACCCCCGGCTACATGGCGCCGGAGCAAGCGCGGGGCGACCGCGAGCTCGGGCCGACCGTCGACATCTTCGCCCTCGGGTGCGTCCTGTTCGAGTGCCTGACCGGCAAGCACCTGTTCGCCGGCCGGGATCTCGTGGGCGTGCTCGCGAAGATCCTGTTCGACGATGTCCCCCCGGTCGTCTCGCTGCGCCCCGACACGCCGCCCGCGCTGGCGGAGCTGCTCGCGCGGATGCTCGACAAGGATCCGCACCGGCGCCCCCGCGACGCGGCGGCGCTCCGCGAGCAGCTCGCCGCCCTGACGCTGCCGGAGGAGAGCGACGAGGCGCCGGCGCCGGTGCTCGCGGCGCCGCCGACGCCCCGGGCGCTCACCGGCGAGGCGATGCAGCTGCTCAGCGTCGTCCTCGCCGTGCCGGCCTCCGGCCATCCCAGCGAGACGCTGCCGCCCGCGACGGCCCAGACCTGGGCCCGCCCGACGCGCGACGCCCTGCGCTTCCGGCTCGCGCGCCTCGGCGGCCGCGCCGAGTGGCTCGCGGACGGCTCGCTGATCGTGATCGTGTCGCCGGCGAGCAGCGCGGTGGATCAGGTCTCCACCGCCGCCCGCTGCGCCCTCGAGGTGCAGCAGCACTGGCCCGAGGCCCGCATCGCGCTGACCACCGGCCGCGGGCTGCTCCAGGGCGGGGTGCCCGCCGGAGAGGCGATCGACCGGGCGGTGGCGCTCTTGCGCGCCGGCGCGGAGCCGACGGTGACCGCCGAGCCCGACCCGGAGGGCGCGGCGCTCGAGCCGGGGATCTGGCTGGACGAGCTGAGCTCGCGGCTGCTCGAGCCGCGCTTCCTGATCACGACGATGGGCGGGCAGCTGGCCTTGACCGGCGAGCGCGCGAGCGTCGACGAGTCGCGCCCGCTGCTCGGCCGCCCGACGCCCTGCGTCGGCCGCGAGCAGGAGCTCTCGATGCTGCTCGGCGCGATCGACGGGTGCATCGAGGAGGCGACGCCGTCCGGAGCGCTCGTGATCGGCGCGCCCGGCATGGGCAAATCGCGCCTGCGGCACGAGCTGCTCCGGCGCCTCCGCGCCCGGTCGTCCGGCCTCGAGGTGCTGTTCGCGAGCGGCGCGCCGATGAGCGCCGGCTCGCCCTACGCCTTGCTCGGCGAGGCGCTCCGCCGCCTCTGCGACGTGCAGGTCGGGGATCCGCCCGCGGCGCAGGAGGCCAAGATCCGCCGGCGCGTCGGCCAGCGCGTCCCGCCGGCCGACGCCGAGCGCGTGAGCGAGTTCATCGCGGCCCTGTGCGGCATCGCGGCGGAGCGGCCGAGCGCCTCGCTGATCGCCGCGCGGAGCGATCCCAAGATCATGAGCGAGCAGATCCGCCGCGCCTTCCTGGATCTGCTGAGCGCCGAGGCCGCGGCGCGCCCGTGCCTCCTCGTGCTGGAGGACCTGCACTGGGGCGACGCGGCCACGGTCAAGCTCGTCGACGCCGCCCTGCTCGAGCTGCGCGAGCGCGCTTTCTTCGTGCTGGCCTTCGCGCGCCGCGAGGTGCACGACGTGTTCCCGAAGCTGTGGCAGGGGCGGGTCGTGCACCGGGTCCCGCTCGCCGGCCTGACCAGGAAGGCGGCCGAGCGGCTGGTGGTCGCGGTGCTCGGCGCCGAGGTCCCGCCCGGCCTCGTGGCGCGCATCGTCGAGCAGGCCGCGGGCAACGCGCTGTTCCTGGAGGAGCTGATCCGCGCGGTGGTCGAGGGCAAGACCGAGGGGCAGCCCGCCACGGTGCTGGCGATGCTCCAGGCCAGGCTGTCGTGCCTCGAGCCGGAGGCGCGCAAGGTGCTCTGCAGCGCGAGCGTGTTCGGGCAGACGTTCTGGCGCGGCGGCGTGCTCGCCATGCTCGGGCAAGAGCGCCCGGCGGCCGGCGGCGGCGACGGCGACGGGGCGGATCGATGGCTGGAGAGCCTGGTCCGCTCCGAGATGGTGGAGGTGCAGTGGAGCAGCCGGTTCCCCGGCGACACGGAGTACCGGTTTCGCCACCTCCTCGTGCGCGACGCCGCGTACGGCCTCCTCGCGGCGGAGGATCGGCGGCTCGGCCACCAGCTCGCCGGGGCGCACCTGGAGCAGGCGGGGGAGGCGGACCCCATGGTGCTGGCCGAGCACGCGCACCTCGGCGGGGATCTCGAGCGCGCCGCGCTGTATTACCTGCGCGCGGCCGAGCAGTCGTACCGGAGCAACGATTACGACGGCATGCTCTCGCGCGTCGAGCGCGGCATCGCCTGCGGGCCGCGCGGCGACATCCTGGGCCGGCTCCTCGGGATGAAGCTCGACGTGTGCTTCCTGCGCGAGGACTGGCACGTGGGCCTGGAGATCGGCAAAGAGGCCCTGTCGCTCTTGCCGCGGGGGAGCGTCGCCTGGAACCGGGCGGTGGGCCGGCTGGTGGTGATGACCGGCCACCTCGGCCTGGCGGGCGATCTGGAGCCCCTCGTGAACGCGATCATGAGCAGCGAGCCCGAGCCCGGGGCCGAGGCGGCGTGCTGCATGCCCGTGGCGACGGCGATCACGGCCCTGAGCCACTGGGGCATGCGCGATCTGTCGCTACGCCTCCTGGCGCGCCTGGAGCAGCTCGCGACCCGCGTGCCCGAGGGCGAGAAGCTCGCGCACGCGCAGCTGCACTACAGCCGCTCCACGTTCTTGCGGCTCCTCGGGGACGATCCCTGGCAGGCGTACGAGGACGCGCGGCGCGCGGAGGAGGTCTTCTTCGAGGTGAGCCCCTGGCGCTGGCGCGAGTTCGCGGCGAGCTCGACCGCGCTCTCGATGGCGGAGCTCGGCGAGCACGCCGAGGCGGAGCGCAAGCTGCGGGAGTCGCTGGAGCGCACGCTGCGCATCAACGACGCCTTCACGGTCTCCAGCGTCCGTGTGTGGCTGTTGATCCTCCTCTCGGAGTGCTGCGCGCCGGAGCAGCTGGACGAGATCACGGACCTGGCGAACCAGCTCATCAAGATCGGCGCCATGGAGGCGACCGTGGGGCCGGCGCACGGCGCGCTGGCGCGGGTCCTCGTGGCGCGGGGCCGCTTCCCGGAGGCGCGCGAGGAGGCGGAGAAGGCGCTCGCGGTGCTGCAGCGCGACCGGTTTTACCGGCCGCTGGTCTACCGGACGCTCATCCAGGCGCTGCTCCGGGAGGGGTGCGCGGAGGCCGCCCGGCAGGCCTCGGAGGAGGGGCTGAGCTGCCTCGCGGCGCTCGGCGGCTCGCTGGGGTACAGCGAGATCCCGCTGCGCCTCGCGGTCAGCGAGGCGCACCTCGCCGGCGGGGACGCGGCGCGCGCGCGGGCCGCGATCGAGCAGGCGCTGCGCGCGGTCGAGGAGCGCGCCCGGAAGGTCCCCGACGCGGCCGCGCGGCTCCGCTACCTGGAGCAGGTGCCGGCGAACGCGCGGGTGAGGGAGCTCGCGCGCGCGTGGCTCGGGCGCGACGTCGAGCGGCCGGCCGAGCCCCACGCGCGCGAGCGGACGGCGTGAAGCGACAGGAGAGACCGCAAGGGCGCAAGGAGCTCGAGGAGCGCACGGGGACAGAGATGGACTTGGACGCGTCTCTTCCCCTTGCGTCCCGCGCGACCTCGCGGTCCTGTTCCCATGAATCGATGTTCACGGGATTTCAGCGCGATCGGCGCCCTAGACGTTGACCTTGTAGTTCAGCTTGACCTCGTCCCCGTGCATGCCGCGGAACCCCCAGTCGTGGGGCGGCGACTCCGAGATGCAGATCTCGATGTCCTGGTGCTCGATGCCGACCTCGTCCCGGATCCTGTCGAACAGGAGCCGCACGAGCTTCTTCTTCGTCTCCACGGTGCGCCCGGTCATCATCGAGATCTCGATGATCGTATAAGCGTCGGTGCGCCCGCCCGGCGCCAGCATGTCCTCGCGCTCCATCGGGAAGAAGCGGTGGGCCCGCTTGTCCTGCGGCATCCCCAGCGCCTCCATGACGCAGGCGTGGATCACGCGCGACAGCTTCTCCTTCACCGGGTTGAGCCGGTCCTTGATCCCGTAAATCTTCACCTGAGACATCGGATCACTCCTGGAGCGGCGCTATCGCCGCGGTCCGCCACGGCTTCATCTACGCCGGTTACGCCGCTTACGCCGATTGCCCGAACAGGACCACGGCGATCGACAGGTTTGCGTGCTGGTTCTTGCCGCGGACGAAGCACCCCTGCTCCCCGAACGTGAAGCTGCCGAGGAACGGCGTCGGCCCCAGCGCGGCGCTCATCCCCTGGACGACGCGGTCGATGTCGTCGCGCACCGCCAGCATGCACCCGGCGCAGAAGATCACGAGCGCGCCCTGCGGCTGGAACGAAGGCCGCGCGGCCTCCAGCGCGGCGCCCGCCACGGCCGTGATGCGATCGAGCAGGCCCTCTCTCGACCCCTTCATGAGCACGAGCTCGTCGCCCTCGCTGATGTGCACGCCGAACGTCAGCGCGTTGTCCTGGTCCACCGCGTTCGGGTGGATGAGCAGGAACTGGGGGGCCTTGCCGGCCCAGCCGGAAGGCCGTCCGAGCGGGCTGAGCGCGCTCTCCGCCGCGATGGATCCGCCGCCGAGCTGCGCGGCGAACCTGCCGCCGGTCCACCGGTTGTAGACCTCCGCCGCCGGCTGCCCGTCGATCTCGGGCACCCGCCGCCCCTCCGAGCGCGTGACCCAGCCCCGGTGCTCGGTCGGCGTGTAGCCGGAGCCGAACGCATAGGCGATCTCGCCCGACGGGTACAACGCCGACAGCAGCACCGCGTCGCGGTGCGCCTGCCCGCGCCCGAGCTGCGACAGCGCCCCGTCGAGCGAGTTCGCCGCGGAAGTGCCGCCGAACACCGGCACGTCGGCCCCGACCGCGTCCTCGATCCCGCAGAGGACCTGCTCCTCCACCCCGAGCGGCGCGGTCAGCCAGAACAGCGCCGGCGGCTTGCCCGCCCGGCCGGCGTCCTCCATCGCGCGGCGCGCCGCGCGGGCGGCCGCGGCGCGCGGCGACTCCCCGATCGGCTCGGCGGCCGCGCCGTACGCGCCCCGCGCGTCCGCGATGCCGAGCAGCGCCAGGCCGGCGCCAGGCGCCCCGTGGACCCCGGCGGCGGTCATCACCGAGAGGCAGGAGCTCGACCCGTGGACCCGCACCGACGGCGGAAGCGCCGCCGTCGCGCGCGCGAGCTCGCCGAGATCGTGGCCCTCGGTGTAGCTCAGGAAGAGATGATCCGGCTCGCCGCCGAGGCCCGCGCGGAGCGCGGCCAGGGCCTCGGCGAACGCGGCGCCCGTCGAGCCCGCCGTCGAGGACGCGGAGGCCATCTTCATCGCCCCTGCCGCGCCTGCCGCCCCTGCCGCGCCCGCGCGTCCCGCCCGCAGAGCCTCGTTTGCGCCGGAGAGCGCGCCGGTCCCGCTGTCCACGTCGTTGTTGCTCATCGGATCTGGACCTCCTGCGGCGCCCCCGGTCGGGTCGATCTCGCAGGATCCCTATACACCACCCCGCGCCGGGCTCGCCCGGTTTCGACCGCTGCCATGGCTCGCCCACCGGGTCTCCTGCGCTGAGCCCGGTGAAGCGCCGCGGGGCCGCGCCGCGCGGTCCAGCGCGCCGCCGGTCTGCCGGCGCGCGCGCTCATTCCTCGGGATCGTCGCCCTTGGACCCGGACTGCCCCGCTGCGGCCTCGTCGCTCTCCTCGCCGTCCTCCTCGGCGACCCCGGCGTCCGCCGCGCCCGCGCTCGTCGCCTCCGCGGCGAGCGCCATCCGCTCGGCGAGGGGCCGCTCGGGGAGCGTGAGCAGCGGCCCGTCGCCGAGCTCGCCGAACATGTTGAGGTACGCGTTCATCGCGTGACACACCGAGTCGGTGCGCACGTAGCGGTCCCGCACGCTCCAGAACACCCCGCCGGCGGCCGCCTTCGGGTTCTTCACCATGAAGGAGTTCTCGGGCCCGTAGGTGTATTGCAAGATCTGCCGGATCGCCGCGACCACCGCGTCCTTGTACCGGTCGCAGCCCGGCATCGACTTCGTCCGGCAGTGGTGATGGACCTCCGACATCACCTCGGCGAGCCACCCGCTCCCGCTGCTCGAGAGCGACCGCTGCCAGCGGCCGTAGCGGTAGGCGTCCTCGGGCCTGCGCCACTGCCGCTTCACGAGGTCGTCGGCGCAGCGGAACACGGTCTGCTCGACCCGCGGATCGCCGCTCGCCTTGACGAAATCGAGCAGCGACTGCACCGCCCACGAGCTCGAGATCGGGTTGGGCTTCCTGTACTCGTCGCCGAGGAAGCAGCCCTTCTTGGCGATCCTGACGAGCAGGAAGTCCGCGGTCTGGGCCGCGGCGTCGAGGTATTTCTTGTTGTTCGTGGCCCGGTAGGTGCGCGACAGCGCGGAGAGGACCTGTCCCGTGTAGAGCGTCGACTCCTTCCCCTGGACCTTCCACGCGCCGCCCTCTTGCCCGACCAGGGCCGAGCGCACGCTGCCGTCGGGCCGCTGCATCGAGATCAGCCAGTCGGCCGCGATGACGGCGGACTCCAGGTATTTCTTCTCCTTCGTGACGTTGTAGAGCTCGATCAGCGTGAAGATCGACTTCGACGCCGTGCCGACGACCAGCCGGCGCTCGGGGCGCTTGCGCTCCAGATCGAACGCGTAGAAGAACGCGCCGGCCGTCCGATCGCGCGTCTCGTGGCTCTGCATGCCCATCATGAAGCCGGCGGCCTCGGTCGCCGCGCGGAGCAGGCGCGGGTCGGGCTTGTAGGCGTGCAGCTTCAGCAACGTCAGCGCCGTGGACGCGGTGTAGATCGTGTGGAGCTCGTCCTCGAACCGGTCGGCGGGCGCGTGGTAGTACTTGTGAACCCCCTTGTGCGTCGGGTCGATGACGCGCAAGAGATAGCCTTTGCCGTCCTCGATGCGCTTCGCGAGGAGGGCCTTGTCGAGGGCGCGGACCGGCACGAGCCCCTGGGTGAGCTCGAGGCCCTTCCCCTTGCGCTCGACGCTCTCGATCATCGACTCGTGATGATCCGGCAGCTCCACGACGAGCCGCGCGCCGGCGAGCGCCTCGCGCGCGCCCCCCGCCGCGGCCACGGCCCGCCGCGCGGCCTCCTTCAGCGCGACGCAGAGCCCCGCGTCCGACGCCTCCCCGCGGGCGATCTGCTTCCCTTCCTGGAACCCCACCACGACGGCGCGGAAGGGCCGTTTGGACGACAGGGACAGATCGCACGTCACCTTGTCGCCGCCCGCGGCAACCTGGCGGACGAAGGCGACGGTGCGATCGCGGAAAGTGTCATTGTCGAGCTCGGCGCCCGCGCCGCCGCCCTCCCGGACCTGGATCGCCGGGTCGGGCACCCGGGGCAGATTCGCCGCGATCTGGGCCGCGAAGCGGTCGTCGCCCTGGGTCGCGGCGGCCTTGCGGACCGCCGGGGCGCCGGTCGCCGCGGCCGGCGCGGAGGCGTCGGGCTTCCCGGCTGCGGCCTCCTCGGCGGGCTTGCGGCTATCGCAACCGATCGCGAGCGCGGAGGACACGGCCGCCACGGCCAAAAGGGTTGCGACGGAGAGAGCGCGTGAAGACGGCATGGACAAGCACCCCGGAAGCAGCGATATCGACGCGTACCAAGAACCCCGAGGCCCCGCAAGGCCGAACGGCGACCGCCGCACCCCGGAGTCGGGCGCTCGCCCCCTGTCGCCATGACTCGATGCTCACATCGGCGCCGCGTGTACGCGCCGCCGCGCGTGCCGTGCGCGCGGCGAGCCCGCTGCCGCCTGTGACGGCCGCGCGACAGCAAGACTCCTAGATGTTCCCGGGTGATTCATCGCTTGCGCCGAGCGCGCGGAGGCGGCGAACTACATGGGTTTCGTGCCCTCATCGGGTCTGAGACGAAAGGAGCCGGGTGGCGGGATGCACTTGTTGACACAACGCAATACAGCGTTGACATCGTGGCTCGGGGCGGCCCTCCTCGCGATCGGTCCGGGATGCGCGGCCGGAGCGGCCGCGGAGGAGACGGCCGCAGTCGTCGAGCGCCTCGGCGGGAGCACATCGTTCGTGTCGGCGGACGATCTGCCCACGATGTTTTATGGGGAAGAAGAAGAGGAAGAAGAGGAAGAAGAGGAAGAGGAAGAGGAAGAAGAGCAGACCGCGCTCGAGGAGGGCGACATCTACCGGGTCCTCGGGGACGGGCATCTCCTGAACCTCAACAGCTACCGGGGCCTGCAGGTCATCGACATCCACGATCCGGAGAGCCCGGCGATGGTCGGCCAGATGCCGATCGCCGGGACGCCCGTCGAGATGTACGTCGATGGCGACCGCGCGATCGTGCTGCTGAACGACTGGGTCGGGCTCCGCGCCACCCCGGGCAGCCTCATCATGGATCGCCGCGCGGGCGGGGCGGTCCTGCTCATCGAGTTCACCAACCGGAACGCGCCCGAGCTCCTGTCACAAGTCGATGTACCTGGAACCATCCAGACAAGCCGTTACGCGAACGGCGCGACCCGGGACGCCCTTTACGTGGCCAGCACCAACTGGGGGTGGACGGATCTCGGGAACGATCAGTACGAGTGGCACAACGAGGCTGTGGTCAAGAGCTTCGAGGTGACGCACGGCGGGCTCGTGGAGCGCAGCCAGCTCGATCTCGGCGGGTACGTGACGGACATCCATGGCGAGGGGGACGTCCTGCTCGTGGCGCGGGGGCCCGTGGGCTGGGGCGACGAGAACAGCCAGGTGTCGCTCGTCGACATCTCGGGCGTCGACGGTTCGATGACGCTCCGCGATACCGTCACCGTGGACGGCCATGTGCGCTCGCAGTTTCACATGGACTTCCGCGACGACATGCTGCGCGTCTTCTCCGGCCCGCAGCGGGGCGGCGGGGCGAGCCACCTGCAGACGTGGGACGCCTCGGATCCGGACGACCTCGCGCCGATCGACAAGGCGGACTTCGGCGACGGACAATCGCTCTTCGGCGCGGTCTTCCTCGACGACCGGGCGTTCGCCGTCACCTACCTCCGCGAGGACCCTTTCCACGCGTTCTCGATCGATCCCGACGGGAACATCGAGGAGAAGAGCGAGCTCATCGTCTCCGGCTGGAACGACTTCTTCCGCCCGGTGCTCGGCGCGACCCGCCTCATCGGGATCGGCGTGAACGACGAGGGCGGGACGCGCAGGCTCGCGGCCAGCCTGTACGACATCACCGACCTGGAGAACCCGAGCCCGATGCTCGCGCGCGCCGAGGTGAGCGGGGACGAGGGCGGCTGGAGCTGGTCGGAGGCCAGCTGGGATCGCCGCGCGTTCACCGTGCTCGAAGACGCCGTGAGCGTGGAGGCGCCGACCGGCGAGACCGAGACGGGCCTCGTGCTGCTGCCGTTCACCGGCGACAACACGTCGAGCGGCGTGTCGAAGCACGAGTCCGGCGTGCAGGTCTTCACGTTCTCGGGCGCGACCCTGACCCGCCGCGGGGTGATGAGCCACGCCTCCCCCGTGCGGCGCTCGTTCCGCGTCGACCCGAGCACCGCGGCGAACGTGTCGGAGACGCAGCTCAGCCTCTACGATCAGCGCGATCTCGACGCCCCGGAGCGGCTCGGCGCGCTCGATCTCGCGCCGACCTACGACACGATCTTCGCCTACGGCGATCACCGCGTGCGCATCCGCAGCCCCGAGCAGGACGCCTGGCGGCGCGAGCCCGACGAGGTGGCCCTGGCGGAGGTCATCTCCGCGGACGATGACGCCGGCATGGCGGCGCCGCTCGCGACCACCCCGGTCACGCCCGACGCGAGCTACTACAAGGTCGGCGACGACCTGCTCGCCGTCGTGACCTCCCGGTACGTGAGCTGGCCGGACCACGAGACCACGATCAGCGTCGTCGATGTTTCGGACCCGCGAAGGCCGCGGGCGGCGGGCCAGCTCGTCACGACGGCCCTGCCCCCGACCGACGACGCTGCTCACGATGACGACCATGACCCGCCGACGAGGGTCCACGTCACGAACAGGTCGCTCGCGTTCACGCGCACGACCGACGTCTGGTCCGCTCTCGGCCCGGGCGATCAGTGCGATTCGCACGTCGCGTACGCTCACGGCGACCACGCCTGCACCGGGCTCGACGGCTGCACCTACTACACGGGGCAGCGCACCTGCCAATCGATCGACGGGGGGCCGGAGTACTGCGCGGGCGGGTTCGCCGCGTGCACGACGCGGCTCGGCGCCAGGGACGCCTGCGCGCCGGTCCTCGACGAGGCCGCGCTCGACGGGCTGCTCGAGTCGTATTGCTACGCCGGCGACGTGGGCCGCCGGATCCGGCAGATGAGCGTCCACGTGGTCGACCTCTCGGACCCGGATCATCCGACCCTGGCGCCGCCCCTCGCGCTGCCGGCCGACGAGGACGCCGTGAGCTCGCTGTCGCACGAGGGCGATGTCTACGTCTCCGTCAAGCTGCCGGCCGCCGTGCCCCACGACCCGCGCCCCCACGCGCGCTACTTCCTCCGGCGCGTCGACCTGTCCCACCCGGGGGCGCCCGCCCTCGGCCCGGCGATCAACATCCCCGGCGAGGCCCTCGCGATCCGCGGCGCGAAGGTGTTCACCCGTGACCGGGTGTGGGGCCCCTCTTTCATCGAGCCGGCGCTCGCGAAATCGACGCTGCACAGCGGGCGCGCGCACCTCAACAAGTACCAGGAGCTCACCGGCAAGGCGCTCGGCGACACCGTCCTCATCGATCAGCACCAGAGGGCGCTCTTGACGTATAGCGAGCGGAGCTGGCCGACGTACTGGCGATGGAGCCACGGCGACGAGCCCCGCAGCTTCGCGATCCTGAGGGCCAGCGACGCGAGGTCATCGACCGGGTTCGACGTGCTCTCGGAGACGCCCGTCGACAGGTGGATGACGCTCATGCCCTACGCCGCCGAGCGCCGCGCGTTCTTCCACGTGTACGGCGGCACGCTGATGGTCGCCTACGACGACCCGCGGAGCCCCGCGGCGCAGGCCTTCTTCCACGGCGCGTGGTCCCCCCGGGTGCTGCTCGATCGGGCGCGCGCCGAGGTCCTGGTCGCCGCGGATCGGTACGGCATCCACCAGCTCGACCTCGACGCCTCGAACCTCCTGCGGTGACCCGCACCCCGTGATCCGCGAGCGAGGCGGCGCGCGCCTCCCCTGCCCGCCCTCCCTTCGCCGCCCGGCGCGCCGCGCGCTACGCTTCCCGGATGGGACCGGCGCAGATCAAGGGCAAAAATGTGGACATCAAGCTGTGGACCCGGCCGGAGGAGGTCGAGCCGGTCGCGCTGGAGCAGCTGCGCAACATCAGCGCCCTGCCCTGGGTGTTCCACCACGTCGCCGCGATGCCCGACGTCCACTTCGGCAAGGGCGCGACCGTCGGCTCGGTCATCGCGATGCGGGACGCCGTCGCGCCCGCCGCCGTCGGCGTCGACATCGGCTGCGGCATGGGCGCGCTCCGCACGAACCTCACCGCGGCCGACCTGCCCGACGACCTCAAGCGGATCCGGAGCGACCTCGAGCGGGCGATCCCCGTCGGGTTCGCCGCCCACGACACGCCGCTCAAGGGGTTCGCGGGCCTGCCGCTCTGGGACGAGTTCGCGAGCCTGACCCCGAAGGTCAAGGGGCTGTTCACGAGGGCGCGCTGTCAGCTCGGCACGCTCGGCGGCGGCAACCACTTCATCGAGCTCTGCCTCGACACGGACGGCGGCGTGTGGCTGATGCTCCACTCCGGCTCGCGCAACATCGGCAAGGAGCTCGCCGAGATCCACATCGCCACGGCGAAGAAGCTCGCCCACAACCGCGACCTGCCCGACCGCGAGCTCGCGGTGTTCCTCGCCGGCACCCCGGAGATGAAGGCCTATCGGCACGATCTCTTCTGGGCGCAGCGCTACGCCCGCGCGAACCGCGAGGCCATGTTCCACCTCGCCGAGGGCGTCCTCCGGCGGCACTTCCCGCAGCTCGAGATCCAGGAGGCCATCTATTGCCATCACAATTACGTGTCAGAAGAGATCCATTTCGGCGAGGAGGTGCTCGTGACGCGCAAGGGCGCGATCCGCGCCGGCAAGGGCGAGCTCGGCATCATCCCCGGCTCGATGGGCACGCGGTCCTACATCGTCCGCGGCCTCGGCAACCCCGAGGCGTTCGAGAGCGCGTCGCACGGCGCGGGCCGCAGGATGAGCCGCGGCGAGGCGAAGCGGCGCTTCACCACGAAGGACCTGGCCGCGCAGACGGCCGGCGTCGAGTGCCGCAAGGACGGCGGCGTCCTCGACGAGATCCCCTCCGCCTACAAGCCGATCGAGCGCGTCATGGAGGACCAGCGCGATCTCGTGGAGATCGTCGCCGAGCTCCGGCAGGTCCTGTGCGTGAAGGGGTGATCGACCGGCGCGGGCCCCGCCGCGTCGCCGCGAGGCGCGCCCGGGGTTCGCGGTCCCTTCCCGCCCGGCTCTCGGCTACCATGCGCGTCGCTGCCGCGACGCACGCCGCGATCGGACGTGCCGCGCGCCGCAGCTCAGGGAAGCCATGAAGTCGGACTGGATCGATCTGGGCCCCCTCTCCGAATTTCCGGCGGAGGAGCCGGTGCTCCGCAAGGACGACGCGGGGCGGCGCTTCGCCTGCGTCCTCCGGGGCGGCGAGGTCCACGCGCTCGACGATCGTTGCCCTCACCAGGGCTACCCGCTCTCCGAGGGCGCGCTGCGCGGCGGCGTGCTGACGTGCGCGTGGCACAACTGGAAGTTCGACGTCGCCTCGGGCGCCTGCACGTTCGGCGGCGAGCCGGTGCGGCGCTACGCCACCCGCGTCGACGGCGGCCGCGTGCTGCTCAACCGCGCCGTCGACACCGCTTCCGAGGTGCGGCGCCTCGTCGCCAGCCTGCGCGAGGCGATCGTCCGCGACGACCCGGCCCGCGCCCTGCGCGACGGCCTCCGGCTGGGCGCGCTCGGGCTCCACCGCATGGAGACCCGCCTCGGCAGCCTCCACCTCGCGTTCGAGGTGCTCGCCAAGGACGGGGCCGAGCGCGCCGAGTACGGCTTCGATCACGGCCTCGCGCTGCTCTCGGATCTCTGCGCCTGGGTCGAGCGCGGCTGGGTCCCCGCCGAGGAGGCGTTCGTGGTCGCCGCCCACGCGATCGGCGAGGCGTCGGCCCGGCTCGGCCCGCGCGGCAAGGGCGCCGGCAGGGCGACGGCGCGCTCGCCGCTCGCGCGCATCGTCGAGTTCGAGCTCGACGAGCCGGCGAAGGTGAGCGAGGCGCTCGCGGCGGAGCGGCGCGACGAGGCCGAGGCGCGGATGCGCGAGCTCGTCGAGGTCCGCGGCGCCGCCGGCGCGCGCCGGGCGCTCCTGCCCTTCGTCGCGCAGCACCTCTACGACTACGGCCACGGCGCGATCTTCCTCGCGAAGGCGCTGGAGCTGGCCGAGCGGTTCTCGTCCGCGGCCGACGAGGTCCTCGCCGCGTCGACGGTGCAGCTCGCCTGGGCCACCGCCGACACGAGCCTGCCCCCCTTCGCCGCCACGCGCGCCGCGCTCGCGCGCCTCGCCGAGCTGCCTTTGCCCGGCGCCGAGGCCGCCGCGGAGCCCGCGGGCTCGAGCGGCGCCGGCCCGGCCGCCGCCGGCGCCGCGCCGCTCGACCCGGCGGAGCGCGCCGCCTTCGAGGCGGAGGTGCTCGCCGGGGAGCGGCCGGCCGTCGAGGCGACCGTGCGCTGGCTCGCGCGCGGCGCCGGCCCGCTCGCGCTGCTCGTCGCGATCGGCCACGCCGCGGCCGTCCGCCTCGCGCGCTTCGATCCGGCCTGGGAGCAGCGCCTCGACGCCGAGGTCGGGGTGCTCGACGTCACCCACGCCGTCACCTTCGCGGAGGCGGCGGCCGCGCTCGGGCGCGAGGCCTCCCCGCGCGAGGCCGCGCAGCTCGCCGTGCTCGCCGCCGGCTTCGTCGGCAAGCTCCGCAACGCGGACGCTGTCGCGCCGCCCGCGTCGGCCGCGCCGCCCGCGCGCACGGCGCGCGCGCCCGGCGGCGCGCTGCTCCGGGCGGCGGAGGCGCGCGACGTCGGCGGGGCGCTCGCGATCGCGCGCGAGCTCGACGCCGGCGGACGCCTCCGCGCCTTCGCGGAGCTCGCGCCGTTCGCCGCGCTCGACGCCGCCGTGAGGCCGATCTTCACGGCGCACGCCGTGAAGACGCTCGAGGCGCTCAGGCGCCTCGAGGCGTCCGATCCGCAGCCCGACGGCGCGTACCTCGAGGCGCTGCTCGCCTACGTGGTGCCCGTCCGGCGGGAGCTCCACGCGCGCCGGATCGCGGCCGTGGCGAAGAAGTTCATGTCCGATGGTCGGCCACCCGAGGGGCTGTATTGAGCCACGCGGCGCCGCGCGCCGATCCGCGCCTCCGTCAGGTGGCCAGACTAGGGACCATCATGCATACTGATTGTCTATGCGGCTTGAGCCTGGGTCCCACGTATCGCCGCACCTTACGCTCGTCAGCCTCCTCAGGATGGGGGGGATCGGCAGCATCTGGACGGCGCACCACCTCGGGCTCGGCAGGGACGTCGCCGTCAAGTTCATCTCTGCGTCGCTCGCGACCGATCCGATCGCGGTCGCCCGGTTCCACCGCGAGGGCGCGCTCATGGCGAGGATCAAGAGCCCTCACGTGGCCGAGGTCTACGAGCACGGCGTCGCCGGCGGCGGCCTCCCGTACATCGTCATGGAGCTGCTGCGCGGTGAGGAGCTGTCCGACCGGCTCGCCCGCTCCGGGCGCCTGTCCCTGCAGGAGACGGTCTCCCTGGTCTCGCAGCTCTGCGGGGCGCTCACCGCGGCGCACAGGCTCGGGATCATTCACCGGGACATCACGCCGGAGCACGTCTTCCTCGCCGACGACGGCGGGAGCATCTGCGTCAAGCTGCTCGATTTCGGCGTGGCCAGGGGGGATGTCGACCCCGACGGGACGACGCTGACGGCCACGGGCGCGGTCGTCGGCAACCTCGTCTACATGAGCCCGGAACAGTTCTTCAACCCGAAGCGGGTCGATGGCCGCTCGGACCTCTGGTCCGTGGCCGTCATGGCGTACCAGGCGCTCACCGGCGCGCCGCCGTTCGAGCAGAGGGGGCTCGAGGCGCTGCTGGGCGCCATCCGTATCGGCATCTTCCCGCTCCCGAGCGAGCGCTCCGCCGACGTCACGCCTGCCCTCGACGCGTGGTTCGTCAGGGCGCTGTCCCGCGAGCCGACCGGCCGCTTCGGCTCGGCCGAGGAGATGGCGGACGCGCTGCACCGGGCCATGGCCGCCGGGCCGTCGAGCCCTGTGGGCGCGCCTCCCGAAGCGGGCTAGCCTAGCCGCCATGGCGCGCGCCCGCATCCCGAGCCGTCCCAACCACGAGCTCGTGTTTCGCAGCGCCCGCAAGGGCGAGGAGGGCACGCTCGCCACGGTCGCCTACCGCGCGTTCCAGGCGGGCGATCCGGAGGCGTGGCTGCGGTATTTCACCGAGCACGCGCACCTCGCCCTCGACAACGTGATCGTCGCGGAGACCGACGGCCAGCTCGTCGGGCACGTCTCCTCGCTCGACCTGACGATGAGCTTCGCGGGCGCGGACGTCCCCTTCCAGGGCCTCGCGTCCGTGGCGGTGCTCCCGGAGTTCCGCCGCCGGGGCATCGCGGATCGGCTCGTCCGCGAGAGCCTCCGCCGCATGCGCCGCCGCGGCGAGGCGCTCGCGCTGCTCCACCCCTTCCGGCTCTCGTTCTACCGCAGGTTCGGCTTCGGCGTGTGCGAGCTCCGGGACGTCGTGCGCACCTCGCCCGACCGGCTCCCGGACTCGGTGCTGCGGCGCCACGTGCGGGCCTTCTCCCGCCCGCGGGACGAGCCGCTCATCAAGCAGGCCTACGACCTCGCGCGGGCCGACACCACGGGGCAGCTCTCGCGGAGCGACTACTGGTGGGACGTGCGCGTGTTCAAGCGCTCCCCGAGCGGCGCGGTCTACGTCGATCCGGGCTCCAAGGCGATCGCCGGCTACTTGCTCTTCGACGTCCCGGAGGGCGGCGCTTACGGCGTCCAGCAGCTGCTCGTCCGCGAGCTCCGCGCGCCGACGTCGGGCGCGTACCGCGGGCTCATCGGCTTCCTCGGCGCGCTCGGCGATCAGTACGAGGTCGTGGAGCTGGTGCTGCCGCGCGGCTACGGCGCGCCGCTGCTCGACGAGCCGGGCATCCGCGACGAGCCGATGGTGTACGAGACGGCGGCCCGGCACCCCGGCCTCTGCCCGCCCGTGCACACGGCGCACCGCCGCAACGTCCTCGGCCTGACGGCGGCCGGCGCGATGGGGCGCATCGTCGACGTCGCCGCCGCGCTCGCGCTGCACCCGTCGCCGCGGAAGCACGGCGTCCGCGGGGCCATCGGCCTCGACGTCGAGGACCCCGTGTTCACCGACGCGCCGCGCGCCTTCGACGTCACCTTCGCGGCCCGCGGCGTCCAGACGGCGCCCGGCAGCACGGCGGGCGACCGCCTCTCGCTATCCATCGAGCGGCTCACGCAGATCTATTTCGGCGCCACGTCGGCGCGCGATCTCCTGAGCCAGGGCTTCGTGGTGGGCAGCGCCAAGGCGGCCGCGCTCCTCGACGCGGCGTTCGCCGGCCCCCCCCTGTTCCTCGGCGCCTACAACGGGTTCTGAAGCGCGGCGCGCGCCGCTCAGGTGCCGCGCCGGCTCCGGAGGAAGAGCTTGAGCGAGCGCGCGATCAGCGCCGTCTCCTCCCCGCCTTTGCGCGTCTCGGTGGCCGCGTCGTCCTGCGTGTCGACGAGGAGCTGCCACGGCCTGGGATCGTCGGCGAAGGGGAGCAGGAACGGCAGGTCGCACTCCGAGGCGTTGAGCAGCAGGACGAAGTCGTCATCGACGAGCCGGTCGCCGGACTCGTCCACGTCGTCCAGCCCCTCGCCGGACAGGAACACCCCGAGGCACTTCGTGCACGGGTTCGACCAGTCCTCGTCGGTCATCAGCTCGCCGTCCAGGCGATACCACTGGATATCGTACGCCTTGCCGCCGCGGATCGCGCGCCCCTTGAAGAACGTCGAGCGCCGGAGCGCGGGGTGCTCGTGCCGGATGCGGAGGCACTTGCGCGTGAACTCCAGGAGCGCGCGCGACGGCTCGTCCCAGGTCCACGGCTGCCAGGTGAGCGGGCCGTCCTGGCAGTACCCGTTGTTGTTCCCCTCCTGCGTGCGCCCCCGCTCGTCGCCGTGGAGGAGCATCGGCGTGCCCTGCGAGAAGAGGAGCGACGCCATGATGTTCCGCATCTGGCGCGCGCGCAGCCGGAGGATCTCGGGATCGTCGGTCGGCCCCTCGGCGCCGCAGTTCCACGAGCGGTTGTCGTCCGCGCCGTCGCAGTTGCCCTCCCCGTTCGCCTCGTTGTGCTTGTGGTTGTACGAGACGAGGTCGGCCAGGGTGAAGCCGTCGTGGGCCGTGACGAAGTTGATGCTCGTGTACGGCTTGCGCCCGCTGTTCTCGTAGAGGTCGCTGCTCCCCGTGAGCCGGAACCCGAGATCGGAGGCGACCTCGCCGGCGCCGCGCCAGAAGTCGCGCAGCGTGTCCCGGTAGCGGCCGTTCCACTCCGCCCAGCGCACCGGGAAATTGCCCACCTGGTAGCCGCCGGGGCCCACGTCCCAGGGCTCGGCGATGAGCTTCACCTGGCTGAGCACCGGGTCCTGGTGGATGATCGTGAAGAAGCTCGAGAGCTGCTCGACGTCGTGGAGGCCGCGCGCCAGCGCCGCCGCCAGGTCGAACCGGAACCCGTCGATGTGCATGTCGAGGACCCAGTACCGCAGCGAGTCCATGATCAGCTGGAGCGTCTGCGGGTGGCGCACGTTGAGGGTGTTGCCCGTGCCCGTGTAGTCGAAATAGTAGCGCTCGTTGCCGGGGACGAGCCGGTAATAGGTCGGGTTGTCGATGCCGCGCAGGCTCAGCGTCGGGCCTAGGTGGTTGCCCTCGGCCGTGTGGTTGTAGACGACGTCGAGGATGACCTCGATGCCCGCGGCGTGGAGCGCCTTCACCATCTCCTTGAACTGCCGGACCTCGGACGCCACCTCGGCGCCCGCGCGGTAGTCGACGTCCGGAGCGAAGAAGCCTATCGAGTGGTAGCCCCAGTAGTTCCGGAGCCCCTTGTCGAGCAGGAACTTCTCGTGCACGAAGGCGTGCACCGGCAAGAGCTCGATGGCGGTGATGCCGAGGTACCGCAGGTACCCGATGATGGCCGGGTGGGCGATGCCCAGGTAGGTCCCGCGGAGCTCTTCCGGGACCTCCGGGTGCAGCATCGTCAGGCCGCGGACGTGCGCCTCGTAGATGACGCTGCGGTGGAACGGGACGTACGGGCGCCGATCTCCGCTCCAGTCGAACGAGGGGTCGATGACGACGCCGAGCGGGGCGCCGAGCGCCTCGCCGTCGGCCATCACGAGATCGCCGTCCGGCTCGCCGCTGCGGTGGGCGAACGCGTTGGCGTCCCACCGGACCCGCGACGCGAGCGCCTTCGCGTAGGGATCGAGCAGGCGCGCCCGGGGGTTGAAGCGCAACCCTCGCTCCGGCGCCCACGGGCCGTGCACGCGATAGCCGTACTTCTGCCCTGGCCCCACGTCGGGCACGTAGATGTGCCACACCAGCGAGGTGCGGTGGCGCATCGGCAGGCGTTGCTCGTTCCCCTCGTCGTCGACGAGGCACAGCTCGACGGCTTCGGCGTTCTCCGAAAACAGCGCGAACTGCGTTCCAACGCCGTCCCATGTGGCGCCGAGCGGGTAAGGATCCCCCGGACGCAATCCCTTGCGCTTCTGGTTCATGCTGTTCTCCAGGCCGGGAGTGGGCCCCCCCGTCTCGGCCTTGTTGCGGTGGGCGTGTGTCCGCCGGGCTAGGCCACGTGGCTGCGGCGGCTGTGCATGACGTCGGTCACGGCGTCCGCCACGCTCCGCGCCATCCCCTCGGCGATGCGGAGGGTCTGGGCCTGGTCGCCCTCCGGGGTGCAGAACCTGAGGCGTTCGATCATGTCCGCGAGCCGCCGGGCTAGCTCGCACGCTTCAGCGATCGAAGCTGATGACTCGAGGGAGGCCCTCCGCTGCGGGAGGGGGACCAGTTCTTCGGTCGGCGTCATCGGGGTTGAAATCATGCCTGGCTCCTTCGATATCGGTGATGCCTACAGTCAGCTACCACGGAGAGCAGGCATCATGCCAGCAACACTTCCGTGTGTACGCTCACCGCGGACACAACAGCCGGCGCTCCACGGTGGAGCTTGGGGCAACAAAATCGCCACATGTGGGGCGAATTGTCTCCCCCCCGGCGCCGGCCATCGGTACACGAACAGCCAGACGCTAAAATTGCAAGCACATTGCGCACCCGTGAGGGGAAGATCACGACAACGGATGTCCTGGGCGGCCGTGGGACCTGTGCCGGAGCAGGGTTCGGCTTCATGTCGCCTGCGCGCACCCCGGCGGTGAGGCCGTGTGGAGCGAGCGGGCGGGCGCGCCGGGAGCGCTCGTCCCTGCCCGGCGGCGGATCGTGCTCGGGTCCGGCGCGGGTTCGCGGCCGGGCACCGCGACAGGCGCGGCTGCGCGACAGCCGCCGCCGCTGGCCGCTGCGCAGGGGTCGCCGCCGATGGGCCGCGGCGCGCCTCGTCCGCTCCGTTCCGGCCGCACGTTCGTCGTTTCAGTGCTCTTCGCCCTGATTCATCTTGACTCGAGCGCCTGGAGCGCGGCGCGAGATCCTGTGCGAAGCGCTCGCGCGCCGCGGGCGCGGGCGGGGGCCGATCGCGCACATCGGGAGAGGCCGTCTCGGCCGCGGCGTGGACGAACGAGGCGGCTGTAGCAGCGCCCGGGGGGCCCAGGTTAGACTCCGGTCCGCCGCGGCGGCCGCCGGTCCAACGCGCCGCGGTCGAGAAAGCTCATGATCGGAACACTCCAGGCGAAGCTCCAGTATCTCAAGAACAAGAACCTCCACAACTGGCTCGGCGGCTACGCCCGCCAGAGGATCGAGAACGCCCGCAGTCCGCGTCCGATCGGCCCGCGACACCTGCTCTTCGCGGTCTGCGACCACTGGGAGCCGGGGTGGGAGAACGCCACGCCGGAGGTCGGCGACGCGCGGGTGAGGGCGTGGTCGGAGCGATATCCCGAGATGGCCGGCGCCTACCGCGACGCGGACGGCCAGCACCCGCGCCACAGCTTCTTCTTCCCGGGGGAGCAGTACACGCCCGGGTGGCTCGACGCGCTGGCGGATCTCACGCGCCGCGGCTTCGGCGAGGTGGAGCTGCACCTGCACCACCACAACGACACGGAGGAGAACCTGCGCGCGGACATCCGCAGGTACCTGGAGATCCTCGGGAAGCACGGGCACTTCTCGCGCGACGCGGACGGGCGCATGCGATACGGGTTCATCCACGGCAACTGGTGTCTGGCGAACTCCGGGCGGGACTCGCGGAACTGCGGAGTCGACGCGGAGCTCCCGCTCCTGTTCGAGACCGGCTGCTATGCCGACTACACGTTCCCGTCGGCCCCTGACGAGTCGCAGCACGGCATCGTGAACCAGATCTACTGGCCGACCGGCAACCTGGCGCGCCGGAGGGCCCACGCCGTGGGCGCCCGGGCCAAGGTCGGCGAGGTGCTGGAGGACCGGATCCTGATGATCGAGGGGCCGCTCGCGCTGGCGCTGACGCGCCGGGGGAACCGGGTGCGGGTGCGGATGGAGTACGGCGCGCTCCAGGCGGTCGATCCACCGACGCCGGACCGGGTGAAGACGTGGGTGGATCAGAACATCCACATCGAGGGGCGGCCCGAATGGGTGTTCGTCAAGGTCTACACGCACGGGGCGCCCGAGGATCAGGCGGAGTCGCTGCTCGGCGCCGGGAGCCACGCGCTGCACCGGGAGCTCACGACCCGGTACAACGATGGTAAGGAGTGGATGCTCCACTACGTGACCGCGCGCGAGATGTACAACATCGCGATCGCGGCGCTCGACGGCAAGACGGGCAATCCCGGGGACTACCGGGATTACCGGCTGAAGCCGCCGCCCTGCGCGAGCTGACGCGCCGGGAGATCCGGCCCCCGGGGGTCCCCCGCGCGACGAGGCCCCTCCCACGGGGCCGGGCAGCTCGACAGAGCCTCAGCCCGCCCCGCGCCGCTCCCGGAGCACCTCCTCGAGGAGCGCACAATAACGATCCCCCACGACATCCCACGAGAGCGCCCCCACGCTGCCCCGCAGCGCCTCCGGATCCCACGCCGTGTCCAGCGCGCGGACCAGCGCGTGCCCGAGCGCCTGCGGATCGCCTGCGGGGACGAGCAGGCCGTTGCCCCCCGGCCCCTCGCACACGAGCTCCGGCACGCCGCCCACCCGGGTCGCGACGACGGGGCGGCCCGAGGCGAGCGCCTCCAGGACGACGTTCGGGCAGCCCTCGCGGCGGCTCGGCAGGCAGAACACGTCGCACGCCGCCATGTACTCCGGGATCTCCGCGGGCAGCGCCCAGCCGTACAGCCGCGCCCGGTCCGCGAGGCCGAGCGCGCGCACCCGCGCGCTCAGCGGCTCGAGCAGCTCGCCGCCGCCGACCATCATGAGGTGCACGTCGCGGCGGGCCCCCCCCCTCCACGAGGACGTCCACGCCCTTCTCGGGCACGTGGTAGCCCGCGTAGAGCACCACCTTCGCGTCCACCGGCAGGCCGAGGCGCTGCCGCGGCTCGGCCCGGTCCCGGATCGAGAACCGCGCGCCGTCGACCGCGTTGAGCTGCACCACGACGCGCTCCCGCGGCACCCCGAGCTCCACGAGGCGCTCGCCGAGCGCCCCGCTCACCGCCACCACCCGGGCGCAGCGCTGGAGCGCCGGCGCGATCTGCGCCCGCAGCACGGCGTCCCTCGGCTGCTCGTTGATGTCGCTGCCGAGCACCGTCGTGACGAGCGGCACCCCCGCCTCCCGCGCGAACACGTCCGCGGCGACCGTGTCGGGGTAGGCCCAGGCGGCCAGGATCACGTCGTAGGGGAACTCGCGCCGGAGCCTGGCCATCGTGCGCCCGAGCGACGCGTGGATCGCCCGCGCGTGCAGGCGCGGCTGCCCCGGGATCGACCAGTAGGTGGGGAACAGCGCGTCGATGCCGGTGTGCGACTCGCGCGTGCCGCCGATGAGCTCCCGCGACGCCCCGCGCACGCGCGTCCACCAGGGCGTCGGGGCCACGAGCCTGAGCTCGCAGCGGCGCGCGAGCGCCCGGTACGTGTGATAGCTGTACGGCGCCATCGTCGGCAGCCGCATGGAAGGGTAATGGTGGGTGAAGACGAGGACCTTCATCGCGCGCTCGCCCGTCACCCGAGGCCGAGATAGAGCTGCTCGTACTTGCGCGTCATCTTCTCGAACGAGAAGTCGTCGCGGACCCGCGCGTGCCCCGCCTCGCCGAGCCGCCGCCGCAGCGCGGGGTCGCGCGCGAGCCGCTCGATCGCGGCCGCGAGCGCGTCGGGGTCGTCCACCGCGACGAGCAGGCCGTGCTCCTCGCTCCGCACCACCTCGGGGACGCCGCCGACCGGCGTCACCACGACAGGCAGGCTGCGCGCCATGGCCTCGAGGACCGCGAGCGGCAACCCCTCGTCGCGCGAGGGCAGCACGAAGAAGTCGGCGGCGAGGAGCAGATCGGGCACGTCCTTGCGGAACCCGAGGAAGCGCGCCTCCTTGCCGTGGATCCCGAGCTCCCTCGCGAGCCCGTGGATGCGGTCGCGCTCGTCCCCGTCGCCCACGATGAGGACGGTGACCGCGACGCCGCGGTCCCGCAGCCGCGCGAGCGCCCGGAGCAGCACGTCATGCGCCTTCACCGGATGGAACGCGGCCGGCATGATCCCGACGAACGCGCCGCCGGACGGGCCCGCGGGCTCGGGCGACTCCGCGGGCTCGGGCGACTCCGCGGGCGGCGGGTCGGCGCCGAAGCCGAGCTCGGCGCGCACCTCCTCGCGCGTCCGCCGCGCCGGGGTGATGTCGATCCCGT
This sequence comes from Sorangium cellulosum So0157-2, assembly GCF_000418325.1. Classification (GTDB taxonomy): domain Bacteria; phylum Myxococcota_A; class Polyangia; order Polyangiales; family Polyangiaceae; genus Sorangium; species Sorangium cellulosum_D. Next base: position 2,445,251 of record NC_021658.1, on the reverse strand, counting down.
TGTGAATGACAGAGATGTTGCCGGCGACGCCCACGGCGCCGCTCTTGTCGGCCGTGTCCTGCGAACATCCGACGACGGCGTCCGTCGCCCGCCACTCGAAGCGCGAGGGAACGCGGATGATCCCGCGCGTCTGGGCGTGATCGGTGAAGACGAGCCGCGCCCGCGTGAGGAGCTTGCCGACCGTGGCGTAGTGGAGCGCAGTGGGGTTGTGCGCGTGAATGACGTGCGGACGCGCGCGCGCGAAGGCCAGCGCCGCGTGCGCCACGCGCGCGGGCAGGCGCCCGCCGAGCACGGTGGCCGGCAACGCGCGCTGCCGCGCCAGATCCGCGAGCGGCCCGCCGCGCAGCGCGAGGATCGAGGCGTCGTGGCCGTGGCGCCGCTGCGCCTCGGCGAGGCGCAGCACGAAATGCTCCATGCCTCCGCCGTTCAAGCTGCTCACGACATGGACGATCCGCAGCGTCGAAGTCCCCATGGAGGGTTGCTACCCGAATCGGGTCTCCTGTTGAAGCGCAAACCGCACCGCGCGCCGTCACCCACGCTGCCAACACGCCTCGCCGGGGCGCGTGCGTTCGTGACGTTTGGCGCGCGGTCGCGCCGAGTCGCGCCGAGCCACGCGCGGTCGCGCCGAGTCGCGCCGAGCCTCGCGCGGTCACGCCAAGTCGCGCTCGTCGCTGATCGTTCGTGCTCGTTCGCGCTCGTTCGCGCTCGCTCGCGCTCGCTCGCGCTCGCTCGCGCTCGCTCGCTCGCGCTCGCCCTTGCTCGCCCTTGCTCGCCCTTGCCCAGAGGGCGGCGCCCCGGGTCGCTGGTTCATCTTACCACCTCGCCTCGCCGTCACCGCACTTTTGATTTGGCGAGCGGAAGCGGCTACTAGACGGGCATGAACCCTGAACTTCGGCGCGCCCTGGACCAGGGCCTGCGCCGCGTGCCAGGCATGAGCGCCGCGGCGAGGCTGTTCGCCGTGCGGCTCGAGACCGTCAAGGCGCTCCTCGCGCGCCGGCTCGACGAGAACCCGCTCCCGGTGCCCGACGCCGTCACCCCGAGCGACATCCCGTCGGTCGCCGAGCTCGGCCCCGGGGACAGGGTGCTCGCCGAGCTCGATCAGGACGGCTTCGCCTTCGCGCTCCACCCGGCCGACGTCCCGTTCTTCAACCGCCGCAGCGAGAAAATGCCGCGCCTGCGCTACCGGCTGCACGTCGTGCTGCGCCGCGGCTACGTCTGCGTCCGCAAGCGCTTTATCGGCCAGCCGCGGAACGCGCCCGCGAGCGCGCACCTCTACTCCCTGCTCGGGCTCTTCTTCTACAACGAAGCGGCCGCGCTCCTCCGCCTGCGCGATCTCCCCAGCGTCCCGAGGATTCGCGATCTCCACCTCACCACGCGCACCCTGTTCATCGACTACGTGCGCGGCCAGACGCTGCAACATCAGGTCGCCGAGCGCGGGCAGAAGGTCCTCGACATCGACCTCGCGCCGCTCGGGCAGCTGTTCGATCCGGAGCGCGATCGGCGCGAGATCGAGGCGTTCGCGAGCGGCGGCGGCGAGGCCCACCGCGGCCGCATCGAGGAGATCGTCCGGGCGATGAACGCGCGCGGCGTCGCGCCGCTCGACGTCAAGCTCGGCAACGTGCTCATCGGCGAGAAGACGGGCGCCCTCTACTGGGTCGATTTCGAGCGGGCCGCGATCGAAGGCGCGCCCCGCTACCGCGAGCAGCTCGCGGAGCACCATGACCTCGTGAATCGGTGGTTCGGGCTCTCCCTCCCGGGCGACGGCGGGGCGTGAGGCGCGGCGGGCGCGATCGAGGGTGCGAGCGATGACACGAGAGGAAGGCGGGGCGCCGCGGAGCGCCATCGAGCGGATCGGCGAGAAGGCGGGGCGGTCGTGGCCGAGCATCGAGGCGGCCGCGCGGCTCTCGGCGGAGACCCGGGCGCGCCTCGCGGCGCTGCTCCGCGAGCAGATCCCGTGCGACACGAGCGCGGTGGTCTTCGGCTCGCTCGCCCGGGGCGAGTACACGACCGGCAGCGATCTCGACTGGACGCTGCTCATCGACGGTCAGGCCGACGAGGGGCACTTCAGCCAGGTCCAGGCCATCACGAAGATCCTGAAGGCGGCGAAGTTCCATGAGCCGGGGCCGACGGGCGTGTTCGGCAACGTGGCCTTCAGCCACCCGATCCTCCACCAGATCGGCGGGCAGGAGGACACGAACAAGAACACGACCCAGCGCATCCTGCTGCTCCTGGAGTCGCTCGCGATCGGCAAGCCGGACGCCCACGAGCGCGTGCTCAGGCTCGTGCTCTCGCGCTACGTGGAGGACGACCGCGGGCTGCACTACGGCAGCAAACGCGAGATCATCCCGATGTTCCTGCTGAACGACATCGTCCGGTACTGGCGCACCGTCGCCGTCGACTTCGTCTACAAGCAGCGGGAGCGCAGCTCGGGCTGGGCGCTCCGCAACGCGAAGCTCCGGATGTCGCGCAAGCTCATCTTCGTGAGCGGGCTCATCACCTGCTTCGGCTTCGAGCTGTTCGGCAAGGACCGGGCGACGTGGGCCGACGAGGGCGACCGGATCTCGACGCCCGCGCTCGTGCGCTTCCTCCGCGAGCGCATCCGGGTGACGCCGCTGGAGAGCCTCGCCGAGGTGCTGCTCCGGCCCGCGATCTCGGCGGAGACGGCGCGGATGCTGTTCGACAGCTACGACGCGTTCCTCGACCTCCTCTCGAACGAGGAGGAGCGGGGCCGGCTGAAGCAGCTGCCGCTCGACGAGCAGCTCGGCCACGACCCGACGTTCAAGCGGGTGCGCGACATCGGGCGCGAGTTCCAGCGCGGGCTCGACCGGCTCTTCTTCGAGGAGGACCCGGAGCTCCGCAAGCTCATCCAGACGTACGGGGTGTTCTGATGCGACCCATGGGCTACTCGACAGGGGCGCTCGCGCTCAGCGACGTCGAGCGGGCGCTCTCGATGCTGGAAGGGAGCTCCGCGACCGCGGTGGAGCTCTCCGCGCTGCGCATCTCGGAGCTCAAGCCGCTGCTCCGGCTGCTCGGCTCCCTGGACCTGTCGCGCTATCGCTACGTGTCGTTCCACGCCCCGAGCCGCTTCGACGCGGCGGAGGAGCGCGTCGTCGCCGACGCCATGGCGGAGGTGGCCGCGCTGGGCTGGCTCGTCGTCCTCCACCCCGACACCGTCCACGACCTCGGCGCCTTCCGGCAGCTCGGCGGCCTGCTCGCGCTCGAGAACATGGACAAGCGAAAGCGGACGGGCCGCACGGTGGACGAGCTCCGGCCGTTCTTCGACGCGCTGCCGGACGCGTCGTTCTGCTTCGATATCGGCCATGCGCACCAGGTCGATCGCACGATGACGGAGGCGCACTTCCTGGTGAAGGCGCACAGGACGCGGCTGAAGCAGCTCCACGTGAGCGAGGTGAACTCGGGCAGCCGGCACGACGCCCTGAGCCAGAGCGCGGCGCACGCGTTCCAGCGGGTCGCCGCCCACGTCCCGGGCGACGCGGCGCTGATCCTGGAGACGCCGGCGTCGCCAGAGGAGCTGGAGCGGCAGATGGCCATCGCGAGGGCGGCGCTGACGATCCCGGACGGCTTGGAAAAGACGCTCGGCTGACCCGGGAAGCGCCGGCGGCGAGGGCGCGGGCGCGCCGGTTTCGCCGGTCGCCGGCATCGATCCTGGCGAGCCCTGGCCTCGCAGCCTCGACGAGCGGCATCGGGGGCGGCGCGGCGCCCAACGGACGGTCTGGGGGCGCCCGAGGCGCTACGCTGCGCCCGTTCTCGGCGCGCCCAGGGCCGGATCGGGGGGACCACGATGAAGCTGAAGACGCTCGCGGCCGCGAGCACCGCATGGCTCGCCGCCCTCGCGCTGCTGACGGCGAGCGGGCTCACGCTCAGCACCGCGTACATGGACCGCGAGGTCGCGTGCCTCTTCGACCTGGTCCGAGAGGTGCGATCCACCATGGAGCTGGAGGTCCACCTCCTCTCGTACGAGCGCGAGAGCGCCCGGGTCGCGCTGACCCAGCTCCCCGAGCACGCGCGCGCGCGCGACGCCGCCGGGCGCGAGGTGCAGCGGTGGATCGACGACCTCCGCGACAACCCCGTCACCGTGGACAACGCGGACGTCGTCAAGGCGACCGAGCGGGCGCTCGAGCGCTACCTCGCCGCGCGCGCGCTGGCGGACGGGGCGGCGCCGCCAGCCGCCCCCGCGGAGCGCGGGCTCCCCGAGGAGGTCGATCGCGCCTTCGTCGCGCTCGAGCGGCTGCTCGCCGCGAAGCTCGAGGAGGCGCGGATCGCCCGGGGGCGCGTCGACGCGGTGAACCGGCTCTCGGTGACCGTGAGCCTCGGGGCCGCCGCGATGCTGCTCACCGGGGTCCTGCTCGCGCTGTGGCAGATGAGCGGGCGAGTCTATCGCCCGCTGCTCGCGATCCGCGCCGCGATCGACCGCTACGGGGCCGGCGCGCTCGACGCCCGCGCGCCGCAGGGCGGGCTCGACGAGCTGCGCGAGATCGCCGTCGCGTTCAACGAGATGGCCGAGGCGCTGGCCGAGCAGCGCCGGAGGCAGCTCGGGCTCCTCGCGAGCGTGGCGCACGATCTGCGCAACCCGCTCGCCGCGCTGAAGCTCACCGTCGACCGCCTCCGGCCGGATCGGCCCCTGCCGCCCGAGGAGCGGCTCAGGCCGATGCTCGCCCGCATCGGGAAGGAGGCCGCGCGCTGCGATCACATGCTCACGGACCTCATGGACATCGCGCGGATCGAGGGCGGCGAGATCGAGCTGCGCCACGAGATCCGGGACGCCTGCGAGATCGCCCGCGAGGTCGTCGAGCTCTACCGGCCGACGGCGACCGCGCACGAGATCAGGCTGTCGCTGCCCGACGAGGCGGTCCCGCTGCGCTGCGATCCGGTCAGGATCGAGCAGGTGCTCAACAACCTGGTCGCGAACGCCATCAAGTACTCGCCGGAGGGCGGCGCCGTGCTGGTCGCCGTCGCGCGCGAGGGCGCCGAGGTCACCATCGCGGTCGCCGACCAGGGCGTCGGCATCGCGGCCGAGGACCAGCGGCGGCTGTTCGAGCGCTACTGGCGCGCGCCGTCGTCGCGCTGCGTGGCCCCGGGCGTCGGCCTCGGCCTGTGGGCCGCGCGCCGCATCGCCGAGGCGCACGGCGGGCGCATCGAGGTGACGAGCGCCGCCGGCGAGGGCTCGACGTTCACCCTGCGCCTGCCGTCGTGAGCGCATCTCCCTGCCGGGAGCGGCCCGAAGGCTCGTCCGGCTACGGGAACCGGCCCCCGGGCTCGTCGGGATCGAGCTCCCAGCCGAAGAGCCGGGCACGTTGGTTGAACGAGGTGGTCAGCCTCGACACGGGTGGGCCGTGCTTCCGGTGGCTGGGCGCGCCCGACGTGATCGTCGAGAACGGCATGGCCGGGCTCACCGGCAGCATGGGGCAGATGAACGAGGCGCCCGGCGCGGGCGCCGGGACGGCGGCGAGCTGGTCACGCGCCTCCGCGAGCGCAGCACCGGGATCGGCGTGACGCGGGACATGCGCGGGCGGGGCGCACGCATCCGCGTCTTGCGCCGGGCGCCGCGGTGCGGCGCGAGCGGATGAACGCCACGGCGGCACCGGCGGGCGTCACGGAAAGAGCCGCAACCCCCTCACGTTGGCCGATGGCGCCGCCATCTGAGCCAAAAGGCGAGGGCGAGCGCGCTGGCCAGCGCCGTCAGGCCGAGGAGCGCCCAGAGGCTCCCGGGAGCGACGCTCGAGATCAGGGCGGCGCATTGCCCGTCGTCATCGAAGAGAGCAGGATCTAAGCTCGCAGAGCGAGCGACCCCATGCGCCACGAGCTTCGGTCGCTCGTCGCTCTCGGTCTCGTCGCTCTCGGTATAGGGAAGGCGGACCACCGTCATCGCCTGCCGATCGCAACGGAGCGTGTGGATGCGTGCGTGGTACGCCCAGCGTTTCCCGGTGATATCGTAGAACACACATTCCGCCGCTTGGTCGATATAGACCGTGGTGTTATTCGGAAGTGGTCGAACGAGATGATCGTCCTTGAAGACGTGATCGACGAAATCACAGGCGGAAGCCTGCCGGAGCCACGTCGGGTCCCTGGGTTGAAAGAGCACGGAGACGCGCGCGTCCCCGAGCGAATTCTGCTTGCTTTCTTCCAGCCAGCGCCACGACTCCGTCACCTCGACGCGCCCATCCATGTTGCGAGTTCTCGGAGCAGCATTGCTCACGTCGAAGCACATCGCGTTCAACCGAACTGGACCAAGCGATCGCAGAGCCGAGGCCCGTATACTCTCGAAGGATGAGGAAGACGGATCCAGCATCTTCATCACGAGAACGAACAGCGCAGCCGCCGCCAGGACCAGCATGGCGCGGCGGCTGCGATCGGGCCCGCGCGGCTTCGGTGTGTCGCCTGGCACGAAGCCGACGTCGCTTCGCAGGAGATAATGGCACGCAGGGCAGGCAAACGGGGCAGGCACAGGAATGCTGTGCCCGCAGCTCGGGCACTTGATGGGTACCGGCTTCGGGCCTCCGAGCGCCCCGAGAAGCAGCGCGACGGTGAAGCCAGCGCCACCAAGGACAATGACGAACAGGACCAGGAGACCAAAGTCACTTCCCGAGACACCTGCAGGACTATCTGGGTCCGGTTGACAGGCGATCGGAATCGCGGACGTCAAGTTCTCGGCAAACTTCATCGACATGAGGAGCCCCAGCACCGCGCCGAAGATCGGGAAGAAGGCAGCGATCAGCGCGGCTGTCCAGCGCAGCCTCTGGTGGACGGGCTCTCGGCGTTCCAGGAGGAACCGGCGGCACAACCGGCTCACCAAGAACACCATCGCCATGAACACAGACACGAATAGTCCACTCGTGAGGGCGCGGACCAGGCTGTGCCCGACGAGTGCGATACTAATGCCCACGCTGCCGAAAAGACCCACGAGCCAGCGGATCGCAATCGCGATGAGTGTCGCCGCTGCGAGCTCGCGAAAGACAGGGGCTCTACCTTCACGCGCCAAGGTCGCGCCCGCGATCACGAGGACCACGAGCACGTCAACCGCCATCTTGACGACGACATCGATCCCGAGTCCGAAGGCCTCTCCCAAACGGCCCGCTTCCTCGACGCCCAGAGAGGCGAACGGGGTGCTTGGAATGAAGACGAAGTAGAACGCGATGAGCGCGAAATCCCACCTCGACACTGCGACGAACGGCCGCCCGCGGCCTTCCAGCAAGCTCAGCCGACGTGCTGGATTGGAGTGCGCCCGCAGGCGGTCGAGCAGCGGCCACCGCCTCGGACTCCCATGGACGCCGCGGCTCGTGTTGAGGCTGTCCAACGCCGTGCGGATCGGCTCCTCCGACCCCGAGAGCGCAACCGCGAAGGAATCACAGTATGCTTCTCTGCGCCGCATGACGTACGCACCGAGGGCGGCGAGCCCGCTGAGAAGCACGGTGTGACGCAAGAGGACCGTCAGCTCCACTCGTCCGAGTGCCAGCAAGAGGACGCCGGCAAGCCATGCCAGCGCCGAGGCGAAGAAATAAACGTACCACTGGCCGAACAGCAGATCGTCCCACATCTTGAGATGGCCGAGTTCATGCTGGAGCACGGCGCGGAAGGCGTCGCGCGGGGCGGCTCGATAGTTCCGGGTCGGGGCATACTGGTGAAAGAACCATGTACCCCCGGCCGGGAGTAGCAGAACAGCCTTTCCGAAGACGCTGACCAGGTGCGGGTGCGTGACTCGACCCCAGAGGACAATCGGCCGCCGCCAGACGCCGGCGGCGCTCAGGTCCTGCTTCATCGTCTTGTCGACGATCTCTCTGGCTTCCTTGCTGTCCTGGTGCTCCGCGTCCTTCGGGGCGCGCCAACGAACACAAGAGAGGAGCCAGCCGAGCGTCACGATCTGGCCCGCCACGAAGGGGATCAGCAACCAGGCGCCGATCGCGATGCCCCGCGAGGATGGGTCGCCTGGACGAACCTCCGGGAACCACGGCGCGAACACGTCGGTCACGAGGTCGGTATAGATACGGAGGGTGAATACCAACAAGAGGAGCGCGTAGGCGCTTACCAGGCCGGTCCACCGGAGGGGGTCCAGCCATGGCTTGTGGATCTCCGAACGTTCTGCGGTCGGCGGCGGCGTCGTCATGGAACATCACCTGCTTTCAGCGGTGCACGTCGTCCGATCGACGACGTGCCACTCCCAGCCATCGACGATCGCCCACAGTTCGAAGACGTGCTCGCCGGGGGGCCCGGGCATCTGGAACTCCAGCGCCAGGTTGGAACCCGTCCGCCGCGCGGCGCCATGCGGCACCGGAACAGCAGTACGCTCTCCAGGGACCCGCCGCCGAACGGCGATCGCTGCCTCCTCTGGCGCGCGGATCGAGAGGGTCGCAGGATCGCCGATCTTCACCTCGTGGGCGGGCGCCAGGTCGCCCGCGTCGAAACGAGCCCACGGCAGCAACCCCTTGACCTCCTTGAGCACCGAGATGCGAAACTCCCCCAACATCTCGCTCCAGCGCGTCTGCGAGGCGTTCGGGCCGGGTGGCACGTGGGGCGTGACGACGCCATGCGGCCGATGGCGTGCGAGGTCGACGAGGAATTCCGTTACCTCCTGGTGGCCAGAGTACGGGATGACTTCCACATTGTAGTCGTTGCGGAACCGACGAGTGTCCTCGTTCGATGGCTTTGGCAGCAGCGCGAAGTGCTGCCGCGACGCCACGCCGAAGGCGCTGGCGTTCTTCTTCAAGACCAGGTCGAGATCGAGGGGATCCGTCATCCCGTAGCCGACGAACAGGAACGTGTTGCCCTGGAACAGGTAACGCAGCACTTCTTGATACGGCTGGTGCGACCGGGCGGCGTCGTACTCGACACGGGACATGACGATGGTCCTGCAGTCCTCGACCGAGCCGTGGACCTTCAGGAGCACCTTACGCTTGGGAGTGCTCTGCAGCGCAAGGAGTGCGTTGTCGGCAAGCTTCCACGTAAAGGGCTGCCTCACGGGGAACGGCTCGGCCATCTCCAAGAGCTGGTCGTAGTTGGTCGTGAGCACGGCCGGAACCGCGAGCTTCGCCACGGCCTGGTGCGCAGGTCCTGGCCGCGCGTCCGGCGGAGCGAAGATCTCGTTCAGCGCGGTCTGGTAGCCGCGGTCCAGCGCGGTTCGCAGCGGGTCGAACTCGGCGAGCATCTCCTCGAGCGACATCGGCTCCTTGAAGATTCCGCGCTTGAGCGCGCACCACCGGGGACTCTTATTCTGCATCTTCGCGCACACGTCGATCAGGCGCTCCGGCAGCTGTCTCCAGGTCGGGAATCTCCCATTCACCGCGCCGAGGCTGAGGCCCGAGCCGATGAAGAGCCCGAGCTCGTCCTTCTTCAAGGCATCAATGAGGTGCTGCGGCGGCTTGGGGGCCATGTCGTTGTCCTTAGATTGCAGGCGGCTCGACAGCCGGCCGGTCTCCAGTATATGCCGCGCCGCACATCGGACAACGGCTCGGCCTCCCGGCGCGGATCGAGGCTCCGGTCGGGGCGGCGCCCGGGATCGCTCGCGGCGCGCGCGGGGACACGGTAAAGGTCGCCGCCCCGCTCGGCCGCACCATGGACCGCGCCTTCGACGCGCGACGCAGGGTCGTCACGGAGCAGCATCCGGGCGGCGGGATCACGACGCACCGGTACGTGGGCGAGGCGCTCGCCGTCGATTTCCTGCCGACGGCCCCGGAGCCGAGCCTTGTCGTGCTCGGTGCCCACCCTTTGCACTTGACAAGTTCAGTGGATCATCGGGTGCCGCGAGCTGCGCCAGGTGCTGCAACCCCGGTCGCGACCCGCTCTCAGGTGCTGCAACCCCGGTCGCGACCCGCTCGCAGCACCTGCGAGCCCGGTCGCGACCCGCTCGCAGCACCTGAGAGCCTACCGGCGACCTGCTCTCCGCTGCTGCAAGGAAGCGCGGCGCCTCACGCTGGCTCGTCGCCCGAGGCCTCCTCGGCCTCGGCTCCCCCCTCTTCCGGCTCGGTCGCGGCACCGGCCGCCGACGCCGGCGGGGGATACCGCTTGAGCAGCGCAAGGAACGGCCTGTGCAGCGCTTCGACCTGCTCGCGCTTCTTCCCCGCGGGCAGGTGCTCGAGGAGCCAGGCCATCTCGTCGTGGATGCTGTTGAAGGCGGTCACACAGACCCCCATGGCCTCGCGCAGGCGTCGCGACCGCGCGCCCTGCGGGCCCTCCACCGCGCCGCGACCCATCGCCTTCGCCAGCGCGTCGGTCGCCGCCTCGATCCGCTTGGCCTGCGCACGTGCGCGCGTCGAGGAACGGCGGGCAGCCGTCCTGCCTTAGAACCGCTCTACGCTGCTCCGCACTCCAGATCCTCGACGCCGAGCAGGTCGTGACGAACTCGGGATCCTTGGGGCGTTCTACGAGCAATTGATTCGTTCTCGGCACGTTCTCGCGGTTCATTCACGAACTCTCGCCCTGTGCGCCGGGTCTGAATGGGTCGACCTTGGCCCAGAGGTCGCTGAGGTCGAGCGCGAGACCGTCGAGCCCGGTCACCCGTATCTTGACCTGATCCCTGCCGCTCACAAACATGGTGTAGCGTCCCTCCGGGCCCAGCTCCAAGCACACGATGAAGCGTTGCTGCGCTGGCTCCACCAGCCAGTACCGCCGCACACCGTAACGCGCGTACTCGCGATTTTTGATTTCGAAATCCGTCCACTCGTCAACCTCCCGCGGTGACACTACCTCGACCACCAACGCCGGGGGGGGACTGGAGAGGTTGGCGTCGGCCTCGGGCAGCCCGCCGGCCATATAGACGCAGATGTCCGGTTTGCGACCCCCGAGCTTGGACACGACCAACTTGTGCCCGGGCCCGAACACGACTGCGCCCCGTGGGGACGCCCACGCGCGCAGTACATCGAGAAACCAGTCGACCACGGCGTCGTGCAGCGGCGTCGTGGCTTCCTCCTCCACGAGCATGCCGCCGACGAGCTCGCCTGGCCCATCGAGCTTGGCCCATTCGTCGATGGTCATCGGCTCGGCGCGGAGGGCGCGTGGGGCCGGCGGAGCCCACGCGGGCTCCGGTTCGTCGCGGGGGCCCTCCCATCGATCCCACCCCTCGTCCGGCTCCGGCAGCCCGACCGACCGCAGCCACGCTCGGGCCGCCTCGACCATCGCTTGCGGAGCAGGCTTTCCAGGCTCCCACGAGGTCAAGAGTGCCTGCAACGTGTGGAGAGGCTCGACGGCGGGCATGTCGCCTGCGCCTGCGCCAAGCGCTTTCGCGCAGTCCTCGATCGCCTTCGCGATCTCGTCTCGAGCAGGCAGACGCCTTGCCCCGGAGCACGCGAGGGCAAGGACCCGCGGCGCCGCAAACAGAGCCATGATGTTGCCGGCGCACGCGAGGGCGGTAGCGAGCTCCTTGGCGCTCCGCTCGGCCGACTCGCGCGAGTCCGAAGCGACGCCAATTCCCTCCATGCCGGAGCCCGGCGCGTTTCCTTCCCTGTCTTTTTCCCCCATATTCAGTCCTACGGCGCCTTGCAGATAGGTCCTACGAAGTCGCCTTTGAACCTTGAGATCCCTCCCGCGCCGATGGCAACCACGTTGTGGGTGCCGTTTTCGGTGCACACGTACGCGCACCACGACGTAAGCACCAGGCTCTGCAGCAGGTCTGCGACCCAGTCCGGGCATAGGGAGCATCTGGATTTGCCGCAATCCGTCACCCAGCAGTTGTGGTCGATAGGCGGCGCGTTGTACTTGCATTGCGTGAGGTACGCACATCCGTGTTCTTTTTTGCACTGGATCCGCGGCTCGAAGCTCGCCGACAACATCGACGGATCCAGCGTCGCGAGCCAAGCGTCCGCCTCGGCCGCAGCGGCGGGCAGGAACTGCTCCATGAGCTGCTCGATCGCCGATTCGTCCAGTGTGCTCGGATCCAGGCCTGCGGATTCGACCGTCGCCACGAGGTATGCCGTCGTCAATGCGGCTTTTGCCTCGGCCAACGCGAGCTGTTGGGGGTCGACCTGAGCGAAGGCATCTTCGGGTTCTTCCTCAGGGGTCTGCTCGGGTGCTTGAGGATCCTGCTGCGCCGTGTCTTCGCCAGTTTCCGTGCCCGCAGAATCCTCCTCGGGCAGCCGCCCGAGTGTGACGTTGCAACCTGGCATCATCGAATTGGCGAGCGCAGCGGCGAATAGGATAGCAAAACCCCTCGGGCCGTTTTCTCTCTTCATGCCCCGCCTCCCACCATTCCAGCCTACACATCCAGGCGGACGGCGTGCAAGCTCATTCACCATCACCAGAAGCAAAGGAGGATCTGCCTTGATGAGGGTGGATGAGGAGGAAAGGACGAACAACGCCCATCTCGCAGCCCAGGGCTCCGTCGTTCCTGCGCGCGGGCGATCGCGCTGGTGGGCCTCGACGGGCTCGTCGTGGTCGAGATCAGCGACGCGCTGCTGGTCGTACCACGCGGGCGGGCGCAAGATGTTCGGCACATCGTGGACGCGCCGAAATCGTGGACGCGCTGAAGGCGCGGGGAGCGGCGGGCTGACGTGAGCGCGCGGCGGAGTGTCGCCAGGCGGAGCGGGGCGAGGTGACTCTTGCCTTCAGGCGATCGTGCCGCACCTGTCCGGAAGCGGCGCTTGCACGCTCGGCTCGGTGATCAAGAACCGGCCGCTCCTGGGATCGAACGATGCTATATCGCGCCGTCGGTCCCACGCCGAGGCTTCTCGTGCTCGGCGCCACCCTCTGCACTTGACAAGCTCACGGGACCATCGCCTACCCGAGCGGCACCAGGTGCTGCAAGCGCTCTCACCACCCGCTCGCAGGTGCTGCAACCCCGATCGCGACCCGCTCGCAGCACCTGCGTGCCTACCGGCGACCTGCTCTCCGCTGCTGCAAGGAAGCGCGGCGCCTCACGCCGGCTCGTCGCCCGAGGCCTCCTCGGCCTCGGCTCCCCCCTCTTCCGGCTCGGTCGCGGCGCTGGCCGCCGACGACGGCGGGGGATACCGCTTGAGCAGCTCAAGGAACGGCCTCTGCAACGCCGCGACCTGCTCGCGCTTCTTCCCCGCGGGCAGGTGCTCGAGGAGCCAGTCCATCTCGTCGTGGATGCTGTTGAAGGCGGTCACGCAGACCCCCATGGCCTCGCGCAGGCGGCTCGACCGCGCGCCCGGCCGGCCCTCCACCGCGCCGCGACCCATCCCCTTCGCCAGCGCGTCGGTCGCCGCCTCGATCCGCTTGAGGTGCGGGAGCGCGCCGATCTTCTTGAGATCCGCCTCCATGCGCTTGTTCTTGGCCGCCTCCAGCTGCGAGCGCCCGAAATCGACCTCGGCGCCATAGGTCAGGGCGGTCTGCCCGGTGCCGCCGCCCTTCAGCATGGCGCGCCGGACCCGCGTCGCGGCCGCGCGCACGGCCGCGTCCTCGTGCTCCTCGGCCGCGGCGACCGTGTAGTCGAACGCCCGTTGCGCCGAATCCCACGCCGCGTCGAGCGAGCGGAGCACGTCGTCCGACGCGACCGCCAGCACCTCGTCGAGCCGCGCGATGCTCCACCGCGCACGCAGCTTCCACGCCACCGGCCGCGGCGCCTCCAAGAGCAGCGGCGCCACCTGATCCGCCGCGTCGTACTTGTCGATCGCGATCTCCCTCCACGCCCCTTCCTCGAGATCACCGAGGAACGCGTGAAACCCCCGGTCGGGGACGTGACTGTACCCGTAAGCCGCCATGTCTCTGTGCTCTCCTTTCGCCCTCCCCCGCGAGCGCCATTCTACGTTGAGCTCGCCCGGCGAGCGCAAGAGGCAACAGGATCGGCTACCCGTCGGGATCGAGCTCCCAGCCGAAGACGCCGGGGGTGCGCGCGCGGTGCCTGCCGAGCGCCTCGCCGGGGAGCCAGGGGCCGTCGGCGGCCCAGCGGGTGGAGAAGGCGTCGCGCAGCACGAGCTCCGCCAGCTTGCCCCGCGGCGAGAACCCCCACTCGGCCTCCTGCGAGACGTCGTCCGGGTCGGCGTAGAGCCGCCAGACGAAGAAGCCGGCGCAGGTGCGCGCGTCCAGGAACGGCGCCATCACGGCGGCGTAGGCCTCGGCCTGCGAGCGCTGATCGACGACCACGTCCTTCATGCGGTCGGGCCACTCCCACGGGCGCACGGCGGGATCGCGCCGCGTGGTGTAGCCGATCTCGGTGAGCACGACCGGCTTGCCCCACGCGCGCGCCACCGCGTCCACCCCGGCCGCCACCTTGCGCCCGCCGCGCAGGAGCTCCTCGAACGACGCGCCCTCGCGCTCGGCGAGCGGATAGAACGCGTTGATGCCGATGAGGTCCAGCGCGTCGAAGATCAGCGTGTGCTCGACGTCGTCCCAGTTCGCCGAGTAGGTGAGCAGCCCCGGGTACACGCGGCGCACCGCCTCGATGATCGGCAGGAAGCTCGCCGCCCGCGACGTGGTCACCCAGCTCCGCAGCTCGACGCCTACGCTGAGCATCTCGGCGCCGCCCTCGCGCGCGACCTCCGCCCAGGTGAGCAGGAACCGGCGGTACGACTCGGCCCAGCGCGCCCAGCCCGCGTCGTCCCCCGGGTCGATCAGCGCCCGCCACTCGCCGCTCTCGACCCAGAGGTGCGGGACGAGCAGCACCTTGAGCCCCCGCGCGTGCGCCTGCGCGATCGCCGCGAGCACGTTGCGCCGGTTCTCCTCGAACGGCGCCTCGAAGACGAGATCGACGCCGGTGCCCTTGCCGTCCCACACGCGGCCGAACGGCGTCAGGCTGACCCAAGTCGCGCCCATCGCCACCGCCTCGTCCATCGCTCGCCCGCTCGCCGCGGTCCCGTAGCCGCGGCCCGGATGCCGGAGGTTCTCGATCGGCCCGATCGTCACGCCGCGCACGCCGCCCCAGCCGGACTCGGCCCACCCCGTCGCGCCGTACGGAAGGCGCTCCGGCGAGATCCGCGGCGCGTCCGGCGCAAACCGCAGCGCCCCCGGCGCGACCCGCGGCGCCCCAGGCGCGGCCGGCGGCGCCTCCGCCGCGCTCCGCGGTGCCTCCTGCGCGATCCGGGGCGCGGCGCTCGCGGGCCGCGCAGCGCTGCAGACGGCCGCCGCCGACACGGCGAGGGCGGCGCCCGCGGCGCCGGCGAACGCGCGTACTTCTCGACTCATCGCTGGCACGGGGACGCCTTATACCAGGCGGGCGGCTCGCGGTACCGCGGACGTCAGCCGCCGTCGGTCTCCTGGGGCCGCGGCCCGCCGTGGCCCTGCTCGGACGGCTGCGGCGCGGCCATCCCCGGCTGCGGCGGCTGCGGCGCGGTCGCCGCCTCCCCCGGCCGCGGCGCGGTCGCCGCCTCCGACGGCTGCCGCGCGCGCAGCAGCGCGTCGCGCTCCTGCCGCGCGCGCTCGGTCCCCTCGCGCCACCGCTGCTCGCGCTCCATCTTCTCGCGCCGCCGCCGCTCGCGCTCGACCTCGTCGTAGATCACGTCGGGCCGCTGCGGCTGGTACCGGAGCCCGCCCGGCGGCACGGCTTGCAGCGCTTCGCCGTCCGGGCCCGGGGCGCTCTCGGCGTCCGGCCCCTGCGCCGCGGGCTCATCCGACGCCACGGGCGCGGCGGGCACGGCCGCGACCGGCCGCCGCGCCGCGGTGGAGGAGCGCGCCTCCTGGGCCGCGCGCTTCGCCACGCCCTTCGATGCCAGCGCGGCGCGCTCATCGCCGCCGAGCGCGCCCGTCTGCACGAGCCACACGCCGCCGACCCCCGCGGCCATCCCGAGCACCGCGAGCGCGATCGCGAGCCGGCGCGGCCACGGCGACGGCCCGCCGCGCACGACCGTGAGCCGCTCCGTCTCGGCCGACGCGCGCGCCTCGGCCGGCGTGACGCGCGGCGCCGGGTCGACGGTGACGCGATGCGCGACCTCGCGGTCGAGCGGAACGGGCGTTCCGCCTGCTGGACGCTGCCCTGCCCGGCCCCGCGGGTCGGTGGGGAGCTCCGGCGGGCTCACCGTCAGGACCGGGGGCGGCGTGCGGCTCGGCCGCAGCTGCTCGCCGCCGTCCCAGGACCCGCCCGCGTGCGACACCAGCGTGATCTCGCCGAGGCGGACGCCTCCAGGCGCGTCCCACTTGGCCGTCGTCTCGAGGTCGCCCATGAGATCGTCGGGCGACATCTTCGGTAGATCGGCCAGCGTGTCGGCCTCCCACTCGTCCTCGACGGGCGCGGGGGCCGGGGTCGCCATGCGGAGCGTCTCGTCCTCCGCCCGGAGCGCCTCCCACACGCGCTCGGCCGCGTCCTCCGCGCCCTCGCCCCCGAAGCGCGCGAGCGCGAACGCGAGCTTCGCGACGTCCGAGGGGCGCGCCTCCGGGTCCTTGTCGAGGCAGCGCAGCACGAGACCCCCGAGCTCGGCCGGCTCGAACCGCGGCGGGAACGGCGCGGGCGGATCGTTCAGGACCTTGTTGCAGATCTCGAGCTCGGTCCGCGCCTCGAACGGGCTCGCCCCGCAGAGGAGCGCATAGGCCACCGCGCCGATCGACCAGATGTCGGCGCGCTCGTCGATGCCGCCCGCCGACCGCATCTGCTCCGGCGCCATGTAGAGCAGCGAGGTCCGCATGGCGCCCGACGCGGCGTTCGGGCCCTCGCTCTCGACGCCGCACGCCACGGCCGACACGCCGAAGTCGAGCACCTTCACGCTCGGCGCGCCGTCGCCGAAGCTGAGGAACACGTTCTCGGGCTTGAGGTCGCGGTGGAGGAGCCCGACGCCGTGCGCCTCGGCGACGGCCTCGCAGATCTGGAGGAGGTACTTCACCGCCTCCCTGGCCCGCAGCGGCCCGCGGCGCTGCAGGTAGCTCGCCAGATCGGAGCCCTCCAGGTACTCGCTGACGACGAACGGCGCGCCGCCGTCGACCCCGACGTCGAGGACCCGCGCGACGTACCTGCCCGAGAGCGCGCGCGCGGCGCGAGCGCCCCGGAGCAGCCGGTCGACGGCGTGCCGGTTCTCGGCGATCCTGGGGTCCACGCGCTTGAGCGCGACGCGCTGGCCCGACGCGCGATCGATCGCGAGGTGGACGGCGCCGACCCCGCCGACGCCGAGCCGGGTCTCCACCGCGTACCTGCCGGCGACGACCTCCTGGCCCCCCGCAGGAGCCTCGGCCGCCCGAGGCGCACGCCCGGCGTCGGTCCACTCCTGCGCGGCCGCGCGATTCTCTCCTCCGGCCTTCAGCGACGTCAACGCACTGCCTCGGTGGGGTCCGCGCTCTCCGCGGACCGGGTCAAAACCTGTCCTCTGAATAGCAGATCCAGAGTGCAGCAACGCGTCCATGACGTGTCGTCTACCGACCACGACGACAGGGGGATGTCCGTTCTGCGCGCGGCCGGCTGGCCGGCCAGCTGGCCGGCCGGCCGGCCCGCCTCCATCCATCGCTGCCGCGAATGCAGCCGATCCATCGCCCTTCGCCATCCAGACATTCCCAGCCATGCAGCCCAGCGATGCGCCGTCCGTGCCATGCAGTCCGGCGCTGCGCCGCGCGGGGCGCGCGGGCCTGCGCTCCGGCCGTCCACGCGGCTCACGGCGGGAGCCCGAGCGCGAGCGCTACCAGGGTGTCGATGCCGGCCAGGACGAGGACGAGCGCCGCGGCGGACCCCGCGCCGAGCCCGAGCGCCTTCACCGCGCGAAGGCTCCGCGACCCGCGTGCGTCCGGCCGCCCGTGCTGAACGCCGCGCGTGACCCAGCACCACCCGAGCATGGACAGCGGCCCGAACGCGTAGAGCGCTGCGCCCCAGGTCGCGCCGTTCCAGCAAGCGGCGCGCTGCTCGGGCGTAAGCCGCCGTCGGTCCCACCGCTGCAGCGCGAGCGGCAGCGCAATGCCGAGCAGCATCTGGATTGCGAGGCGGAGAGCGCTCATGTGGCGCGAGGGGCTCCCGGACGCGCGATCCGCTCAGGCAGCACCGGACAACCGCTGTTCGATCGAGCACGCCGCAGCGCGTCGCGGCAGAGCTCGGGTGAGCGACTCGACGCCCGTCTTCGCTGTCCTGCTGCGCCGCGGAAAGCACCCCAAAAATCGCGTGCCGGCCTTCTCGATCTCCACGGGGATTGATACGAACGAGGAATGACAACGACTGAGGCAGGGGACATCAGGAACGTTGCAATCATCGGACACAAGGGGGCTGGGAAGACATCGCTCGCCGAGGCCATGCTGTACGTCGGCAAGGCGACGGCCAAGCTCGGCAAGGTGGACGACAAGTCGAGTGTCCTCGACGATACCGCCGAGGAAAAAGAGCACGTTTGCTCGTTCGAGGCGAGCGTCGCGCACCTCTCCTGGGGCGGGAAGAAGATCAACCTCGTCGACACGCCCGGAGAGGGGAGCTTCCTCGCCGAGACGCGGCTCGCGCTCGCCGCGGTCGACGCGGCCATCCTCGTCGTGAGCGGCAAGGACGGCGTGCAGCCGATCACCGAGCGTGTCTTCGGGTGGGTGAGGGAGGCGAAGCTGCCGTGCATGATCGTCGTCACCAAGGTCGACGCCGAGAACGCGCGACCCGACGAGGTGATCGCCGAGGTCCGCGCGCGCCTCAAGGCGCCGCTCGCGATCATGGAGGAGCGCGTCGGCGAGGGGCCCCAGTACCGGGGGGTCGCGGCGATCCGGACGAAGAAGGCCTGGCTCGACAAGCCCGAGGCGCCCGCCGCGGCCGCGGGCGCTCCCGTGCCGGCCGACGTCGCGGGGGCGGTCGAGAAGGCCCGGGGCAAGCTCGTCGACGACGTCGCCGGCAGCGACGACGAGCTCACCGAGCGGTACCTGACCGAGGGCGACCTCACGCAGCAGGAGCTCGATCAGGGGCTCCGCGCCGCGGTCCGCCGGGGGGCGCTGGTCCCGGTCTACTTCGCCTCCGGGGTGCGCCCGAGCGGCGCCGCCGCGCTGCTCGACGGCATCGTCGAGCTCGTGCCCCCGCCGACCGAGCACCCGGCGTGGGCCGGCGTCGTCCCGAGCGGCAAGCCCGGCGCCGCGCCGCAGGCCGCCGAGCGGCCGCCGTCGGCGGACGCGCCGGCGGCGGCGTTCGTCTTCAAGACGTCGATCGATCCGCACGCCGGCCGCACCTCGTTCGCGCGCGTGCTCTCCGGCGCGCTCCGGCCCGACGCCACGCTGCTCAACGCGAGCACGGGCAACGCCGAGCGCCTCGGCAAGATCCACGCGGTGGTCGGCAAGGACCACAAGCAGGTGGAGGAGGCGCGCGCCGGCGACATCGTCGCGCTGCACAAGCTGAAGGCCACGCTGAGCGGGCACACGCTCTGCGACGAGAAGCACGCGTTCCTCTTCAGCGCGCCGGAGCTGCCGCCGGCCCTCTTCTCGCGCGGCGTGAGGTTCGACGCGAAGGGCGGCGAGGACAAGGTCGGCAACGCCCTCTACCGGCTGACCGAGGAGGACCCGGGGCTCAGCGTGCACCAGGACCCGTCGACCCGCGAGCTCGTCGTCTCGGGCCTCGGCGCCCTGCACCTGGAGATCACGGTGGAGCGCATCCGCCGGCGCGTCGGGATCGACTGCCGGCTCGGCCCGCCGCACATCGCCTACAAGGAGACGATCTCGCGGAAGGCCACGAACGTCGAGGGCAAGCACAAGAAGCAGACCGGCGGTCATGGCCAGTTCGGCGTCTGTTACATCGACATGGAGCCTCTGCCGCGCGGCGGCGGCTTCGTCTTCGAGGACGCGGTCGTGGGCGGCGCCGTGCCGCGCCAGTTCATCCCCTCGGTCGAGAAGGGCATCGTCAAGGCGATGTCGAAGGGCGTCCTGGCCGGCTATCCGATGGTCGACGTCAAGGTGCGGCTCTTCGACGGCAAGTACCACGACGTCGACTCGTCGGACGCGGCCTTCCAGATGGCGGGCAGCAAGGCGTTCAAGGCCGCCGCCGCGCAGTGCGCGCCGGTGCTGCTCGAGCCCATCGTGCGCCTCTCGGTGACGGTGCCGAGCGCGACCATGGGCGACATCATCGGCGACATCAACAGCCGCCGCGGGAGGATCATCGGCACGGACTCGGTCGAGGATCAGACGATCGTGAACGCGTTCGTCCCGCTGGCCGAGGTGCTCGAGTACGAGTCGAAGCTGAAGAGCATGACCCAGGGCAAGGGCACGTTCACGATGAGCGTCGAGCACCTGGAGGTCTGCCCGCCGGCGGTGCAGGAGAAGGTGATCAAGGAGAGCGGCTTCAAGGTCGAGGCCGACGAGGACTGACGGGGCGACGCCCGGGCTACGGGTGGATGTGGACGATGGTCCCCTCCCCCGTGGCCTTCCCCGCGGTGACGCCGTGCCACCCGTCGGGCACCGGCGGATCGGTCCAGAGGAACACCCGGCGCGCGTCGATCGGCGACAGGTTGATGCACCCGTGGCTGCGCGGCTTGCCGTAGTCGTCGTGCCACGGCGCCGCGTGGATCGCGTAGCCCGCCTCGAAGTACTGCACCCACGGCACGTCGCGGAGCTCGAACTTGTTGTCGACCTCGTGCGCGTCCATCGTCGTCGTGACGTGCTTGTCGCGGATCCGGAACGTCCCGCGCACGGTCGAGAAGGTCTTCTTGGGGTCGCCGAGCCCGTCGCGCCCCGTCGCCGCCGCGGTCGCGTAGACGGGCCGCTTGCCCTCGTAGAGGATGAGCGTCTGGCTGAGGATCGAGATGTCGATCCACTTCACGTCGCCCTGCGCGAACGACGGCAGCTCCGAGGGCTTCACCGCGATGGCGACGTCGGAGTCGCGCACCCACGTCCCGTCCTTCGCCTCGACGAGGCGCGCGCCGCCCACCTTCTTCGATCGCCCCGTGAGCTGCACGGCGGTGTGCCAGGGCAGCTCGCCCGCCTTTTCCATCTCGCCGTCCGAGATGTCGTAGCGCTTCGCGTCCTGCCGGTGGACGAACGCGAGGGGCAGCTCCCACCCCTTGGTCATGTCGACGCCGCGGAACGTGGAGCCGCGGGCGGGCTTGAGCTTCGACGTGGGCACGAGCCGCGCGTCGGTGGTCATCGCGAAGCGCCGCCCGCCGTCGCCCATGAAGGTGTCGATGAGGGCGAGCCCCGCCTTGCGCGCGATCCGGTTCGTGATGATCGCGTAGCCCGGGACCTTGAACGACGAGATGTTCGGGAGCTGCCGCCCACCCTTGAAGAACCAGGGGATCTCGTCGCTGCCGTTGCCGCCGTAGAGCTCGCTGTCGCCGAGCTCGGGCGGCTCGGCGGGCGGGTCGCCGGTCGCGTTGCCCTGCGCGTCGAGCGGCACGTCGTTGGCGCCGACCTTGATCTCGTCCCACTTCTTCTTGAGCTTCTTGTAGCTGCGGAGGTGCCGCTCCAGGCTCATCTCGTACTTGAGCTGCTCCTTCATCGACGGCATCCGGTAGTAGTTCGGCGCGATGGCCCTGACGAAGGCGTACGGGTACGGCATCGGCTTGGACAGGTCGGGCCGCCGCGTGAGCGCCCGGAGGATCGGGTGCTTCATGTCGATCGTGGCGTCGCTGTCCGCGCACATGTACCCGGCGGGCAGCACGCGGTAGTAGCCGCCCTGGCAGTCGTCGAACGAGACGGGCTTCTCCCCGCGGGGCGCCGTCCCGCCCGCGCGCAGGTAGCCGAGCTTGGCGGAGCGGCGGTCCGCCTTCTCGTAGATGGGCGCGACCATCTGCACGGCGCCGATGCGGGGCCCGTCGTCGCGCGGGAGGGTGGCGGGGTCGTTCTCGGCGGACGTCTGGGCCGCGCCCGCGGAGAGGCTGATGATGCCCTCGGGCGTGGCGTTCTCCCCGCCGCTGCAGGCCGAGAGGACCGGCAGGGCGAGGGCGGCGAGCGCCAGGGCGGGCGGCGAGAAGCCGCGCGCGAGGGCCGGGATCGCAGAGCTTCGCTGTCGGGCGTCCATGCCCCGGGGATGCCGGACAGCCGGGCCGGTGGCCAAGTTTTGGCGCTCCCCGATCGGAGGGCGAGCGGCAAGACGCGGCCAGGGGATGCGAGGCGATCCCAGGCGATGCACGACGTTGCTGGAACGTTGCTGGAAGGGGTTGCGCGGAAGCCCGACCCCGGCTAGGTTCCGGGCCCTCGCGAACCCCGCGAGCATGCGCCACTAGCTCAGCTGGATAGAGCGTCGGCCTCCGGAGCCGAAGGCCAGTGGTTCGAATCCACTGTGGCGCGCTGGGTTGTCGATGGTCCTGTGACCTCGGGTCCCATGACCTCGGGATCGCGCCCGGATTGCGGCGAGGCGCCGCTGCGTGAGGCGCTCACGCGAACCACGCGTTGAGCTCGGCGTACGTCAGCGGCGCATCGTGGAACGGCTGCGGCGCCCACCGGCCGGCGAGCAGCTGCTCCGCGTCCTGCCTCGCGGCCGAGAGCGCCGTCAGGGCGAGGCGCGGGCCGACGCTCACCCGGCGCACGCCGATGGCTCGGAGCTGCTCGACGGGCGGCAGCGCCGGCGAGGCCCACACGTTGAGCGGGGCCTGCACCTCCGCGGCGACGCGCGAGAGCCCCTCGGCCGCCGCGAGGCCCGGCACGAAGACGCCGTCGCAGCCCGCGTCGACGTAGCGCCTGGCGCGGCGCACCACCTCGTCGAGGGCCGCGGCGGACGAGGGCGCGCCGCGCAGGAGCACGTCGGTGCGCGCGTTCAGGAACAGGTCCAGCCCGGCGCGCTGGAGCGCCCCCCGCGCCGCGAGCAGCTTCGCGGCCAGCGCCTCGGGCGGCTCGGCCCCGTCCTCGAGGTTCACGCCCGCCACGCCGACCTCCGCGAGGCGGCACACGGCGTTGGCGACCCCCTCGGCGCTCGTGGCGTAGCCTCGCTCGAGGTCGACGCTCACCGGGACGCGCACGGCGCGGAGGATGTCGCGGGTCGAGGCGAGCAGCCGGTCGAACGGCAGGCGCTCGCCGTCGGCCGCGCCGTGCGCCCAGGCCACCGCCGCGCTGCTCGTCGCGACCGCGGCGCCCCCGGCGGCCTCGGCCATGCGGGCGCTCACGGCGTCCCACGCGTTGAGCAGGACGAGGAGCTGTCCCGGCGCGTGCATCGCCCGGAAGCGCGCCGCGCTGGCGTGCGGCTGGCTCATTCGCCGCCCTCCGCGTCGGGCGCCGCCGGGAACCGGTAGGCCACGGCGATGCGGTTCCAGGCGTTGATCGTCGCCACGACCGACGTCAGCGCCGCGAGGTCGGCGTCGGAGAAGGCGCTCGACACCTCGCGGTACACCTCGTCGGGCACGCCGCCGTCCGCGAGCTGCGTCAGCGCGTCGGTCCAGGCGAGCGCCGCCCGCTCCGGCGGCGTGAAGCAAGGGCTCTCGCGCCAGCGGGCGAGCGCCTCGAGCCGCTCGCCCGAGATCCCGAGCCTCCGCGCCTCGCGCCGGTGCATCGCGAGGCAGAAGGAGCAGCGGTTCACCAGCGAGGCGCGCACCTTGACGAGCTGGATGAGCTCCGCGCCGAGGGCGCTCTGCTTCGTGGCGGCCGAGATCGCGAGCAGCGCGCGATCGGCCTCGGGGGCGAGGCGCCGGAACCCCGCGTAGTCGAGCCGGGAGGTTGTGGTTGCCATGGCCCGGCAGGATAGGTTCATGATGGCCCAGCGACAGTGCCAAGAATCGCGAAAACGAGTGGGCCATCATGACCCGCCGCGGAGCCAGGCTCTCCCCGGTGCGCCGGCGGCAGCGGAGCGCCGGTACGCTGCAAGCGCAGCTCTACGAGCGGCTCCGCCAGGCCATCCTCTCCGGCGCGCTCGCCTCGGGCGCGCGGGTCCCCTCGGCGCGCGCCATGGCGCTCGAGGCGGGCGTCTCGCGGGGGACCGTGGACGCCGCGTACGCGCGCCTCTCGGTCGAAGGGTTCCTCGTGGCGCGCGGCGCGGCCGGCACGTTCGTCACGACCCCGCTCCCCATCGCCGCCGCCTTCGCCCCCGCGGCCCCTCCGGAGCCGCCGCGCAAGGAGCCCCGCGCCCGCGCGGAGCTCCGCCCCTTCCAGATCGGCGTCCCCGCGGTCGACGCGTTCCCCGTCGCTACCTGGTCGCGGCTGCTCGGCCGGCACGCGCGGCGCGCCCGCGCCGGCGATCTCGCCGGCTCCGACCCGAGCGGCGACCGCGCCCTGCGCGAGGCGATCGCCGCGCACCTCGCGGTCTCGCGCGGCGTCGTCGCGCGCGCGGAGCAGGTGATGATCACCGGGGGCTACCACGGCGCGCTCGGCCTGCTCGCCCGCGCGCTCGCGCGACCGGGAGACGTGGCGTGGTTCGAGGAGCCCGGCTACCACCGGGCGCGGGCCGCGCTGGAGCTCGCCGGGCTGCGGCTCGCGGCCGTGCCGGTGGACGCCGAGGGCCTCGACGTCGCCCGCGGCGCCGCGCTCGCCCCGCGCGCCCGGTTCGCGTTCGTGACGCCGAGCCACCAGATGCCGCTCGGCATGGCGCTCTCGCTGCCGCGCAGGCTCGCCCTCCTGGCCTGGGCGCGCGGCGCCGACGCGTGGATCATCGAGGACGACTACGACGGCGAGTTCCAGCGCGCCTCGGCGCCGCTGCCCGCCCTCAAGAGCCTCGATGACCAGGGCCGGGTGATCTACGCGGGGACCTTCAGCAAATCGATGTTCCCCGCGCTGCGCCTCGGCTTCCTCGTCGTTCCGGACGGCGCGCGCGACGCGCTCGCCCGCGTGGCCAGCCTGCTGCACCCGGCCCCGCTGCTCGCCGTGCAGCGCGCCGCCGCCGACTTCCTCGGCGAGGGGCACTTCGCGCGTCACGTGCGGCGCATGCGCGCGCTCTACAGCGAGCGGCACGGCGCGCTGTCGCGCGCGCTCGAGGAGCTCTCCTCGCCGCAGCTCCAGGTCGAGGAGGGGACGGGCGGCCTGCACCTGATCGCGCGCCTGACCGGCGCCCGAGACGGAGAGGTGGTCGAGCGCGCGAGCCAGCTGGGCCTCGCGCCGGGCGCCCTGTCGAGCTTTTATCGATCCGATCCGACCGAGGGGCGGCTCGACGGGCTGCTGCTCGGGTTCGCCGCGCTGCCCGCCTCACGCGCGCAGAAGGCCGTGCACCGCCTCGCGCAGGCCATCGCGCCCTCGCCGCCGCCCCGGCCTCACGCCCTGGCGAGGACCATCTCCGTCGACGTGAACGGCAGCGGCGGCAGGTCCGCGCGGTTACGGAACCCGAACCGCGCGTAGAACGTGTGCGCGTCCTGCGTGCCCAGGTGGACGTGGCGCGCGCCGCGGACCGCCGGGTGCGCGAGCAGCAGGCGCACCACCGCCTCGCCCACGCCGAGGCCTCGCAGCGAAGGGGCGACCATCACGTCGAACATCCACGCGCGCTTGCTCCCGTCGCTCACCGCGCGCGCCGTCGCCGCGAGCCGACCCGCGGCGTCGCGCGCGCCCACCCACGCCGACGAGCCGAGCAGCGCCCGCGCGATCGCCTCGCGCGGCACGCCCTGGCTCCAGTAGGCGCCCTCCAGCAGATCGACGGCCGCGCCCACGTCGCGCGGCCCGAGCGCGCACGCGAGCGCGCAGCCCGCCGGCGCCCGCAGGAACTCGGGCACCGGCGTGTCCGGGCTCGCGCCGCGCAGGAGCTCGATCGCCTCGGGATCGCCCGGCGAGCCCCGCTCCCAGAGCTTCGTGAGGAGGCGCGCCCGCTCCTCCGGCGCGCGGTTCTGCGCGAGCTTCGCCTTGCCGTCGAGCCGCTCGAGCGGGACCGCGAGCACGAGGATCCCCTCGATCGCCTTGCGGTAGAGCGGGCTCCGGGCGTCGAGCGGCGCGTACCCGCCCTCGGGCTGGTACTTCCGCATCAGCGCCTCCAGCACCTCGGCCTTGTGGTCCGGGTCGTCCACGCGCTCGATCACCCCGTGCGCCTGCGCGCTCCGGTAGAGCGTCGTCGCCGGACAGGCGCGCGCTGGATCGGTGAAGTAGCTCGGGATCGAGGCGACGATCTGCTCGCACGACACCACCGCCGCCCGGCCGACGGCCTCGATCTCCTCGCCCGCGGGCGCGCCGTGGAACGCGATCGCCCCCCGGACCACGACGCCGTGCACCGCCCGCAAGAGCGGCTCGCCCTCCGCCGTCGTCGAGGCCACGTGCACCACCTCCGCGCGCCCGAGGAGCTCCTCGGCCTCCGCGCGATCCATGCGGAAAATTTCCCTGCGCATGGCGTGGAGCGTGCCGCGCGGCTGGTACGTTCAAAAGATCCGGTCCATGGATTTCTGCTAGACCAGTCGGCGTGCCCTGGGAGCTCTCGCTCGCCGTCGATCCCGCCGCGTCGCAGCCGATCTTCCTGCAGATCGCGCGCGCCCTCGCCGACGACATCCGCCGCGGCCGGCTCCGCGCCGGCGACGAGCTCCCGGGCAGCCGCGCGCTCGCGCGGTCGCTGTCGGTCCACCGCAACACCGTCCTCGCCGCGTACCGCGAGCTCGCCGCCGAGGGGTGGATCGAGGCCAGCGCCGCGCGCGGCACCTTCGTCTCGGCCGAGCTGCCGGCGCCCGCGCCCCGGCGCTTCGCCCGGCGCGCCGCGGTCCGGGCCGAGGTGCCGGCGAAGCTCGGCTTCGACCTCGGCGCGACCTCGCTCCGGCCCATGCCCCTCGCCCCCGAGGGCGCGCTCCGGATGAGCGGCGGCGTCCCCGACATGCGCCTCGTCCCGATCGCGGCGCTCGCGCGCGCCTACCGCCGCGCGCTCCGCGCCGAGCCGAGGCGGCTGCTCGACTACGCCGATCCCCGCGGCCACGCCCGCCTCCGCGCCGCCCTCGCCGCGATGCTCTCGGCGGTGCGCGGCCTCGCCGCCGGCCCGGAGTCGGTGCTCGTCACGCGCGGCAGCCAGATGGCGCTCGACCTCGTCGCGCGCGCGCTGCTCGCGCCGGGCGACGCGGTGGCCGTCGAGTCGTACGGCTACCGCCCCGCGTGGGAGGCGCTCCGCCTCGCCGGCGCGCGGCTCGTCCCGCTGCCGGTCGACGCCGCGGGCCTCTCGGTCGACGCGCTCGCGGAGCTCGCCGATCGCGAGCGCCTCCGCGCCGTCTACGTCACCCCGCACCACCAGTACCCCACGACCGCGGTGCTCGCGCCCGGCAGGCGGATCGCCCTCCTCGAGCTCTGCCGCAGCCGCCGGATCGCGATCCTCGAGGACGACTACGATCACGAGTTCCACTACGACGGCCGCCCGGTGCTGCCGCTCGCCAGCGCGGACACGGCCGGCATCGTCGTCTACCTCGGCACCCTGTCGAAGATCCTCGCCCCCGGGCTCCGGCTCGGCTTCGTGGTCGCGCCCGAGCCCCTGATCGAGCGGCTCTCCCTGCACCGCACCTTCGTCGACCGCCAGGGCGACCACGCGGTGGAGCGCGCCGTCGCCGAGCTGCTCGAGGACGGCGAGGTGCAGCGCCACGCGCAGCGCGCGCGGCGCATTTACCGGGCGCGGCGCGATCTCCTCGTCGCGTCGCTGCGCGCCCGGCTCGGCGGCGCGCTCGACTTCCGCGTGCCGGCCGGCGGGATGGCCCTGTGGGCCGAGGTGGACGCCGCGATCGACGCGGACGCCTGGGCCGAGCGCTCGCTCGCGCGGAAGGTCGCGTTCTCGGCGGGGCGGCGGTTCGCGTTCGACGGCAAGAAGCGCCCCTTCCTGCGGCTCGGGTTCGCGGCGCTGGACGAGCGAGAGATCCGCGAGGCGGTGGAGAGGATGGTCCAGGCGCTCTGATCGGCCAGGCGGAAAGCCGGCCAGAGCGCCCCGGCGCCCGGCATTGCGGCGAACGCGGCAGAGCCTGGAGAGCGCAGGCGTCCGCGGTCCGGGGGGCGGCGCCCTCCTCCGGTCGATGGCGGCACGTCCACAAAACCGCTGTCTCTCCCTGTCTCTCCGGGGAAAGCTACTCTATGCAGCGGGGGCGAACCGAAGGGACGAAGACCACCCGATGATCCAGAAGTAGTGACCGCGCTCGGGCTCGTCGCAGCGGCCCTCACCACGGTCTCCTTTCTCCCGCAGGTGCTCCGCAC
Source organism: Sorangium cellulosum So0157-2 (assembly GCF_000418325.1). Lineage (GTDB taxonomy): Bacteria > Myxococcota_A > Polyangia > Polyangiales > Polyangiaceae > Sorangium > Sorangium cellulosum_D. The sequence goes on along the minus strand of NC_021658.1, from coordinate 2,417,447 downwards.
GCTGCGCACGCGCGACACGCGCTCGATCTCGGTCGGCATGTACGCGGCCTTCGTGACCGGCGTCGGCCTGTGGCTCGTTTACGGCCTGCTCACCGAGGACGTGCCGATCATCGTCGCCAACGCGATCACGTTCGTCCCCTCGGGCACCGTGTTCGTCCTCAAGCTCCGGTACGGCTGAACTGCCCCCCTCCCGCGCGGGGGTCCTGCCCGCCGCGCCTCGGCCAGCCAAGCCCGCTCCGCCCCGACGGCGCCCGCCGGGCCTCTCCGGTCCTCCCGCCGAAGCCGGCCTTTCCGAGCCTCGCTTGACACGGCATTTCCCGCGTCCTACTGCATTGCCAGTCCCAGCAGCGGGACGAGGCGCAGATATGCCCGTCTGCGGCTGCGACGACCGGACTTACGCGAATGCCTGTCTGGCCGCGATGGCCGGCGTCGCCGTCCAGGCGATGGGCGAGTGCGACGCCGCCCCGACCGATGGATGAGCCGAGCCCGCAGCCACCCGCGACGCATACGTCCCCGGCTCGCGCGCCGCGATGCGCGCTGCGCCCGCAGTGAATCGATGACGGTTCCGATACGGCACCAGGCCGCGCCGGCTTGACCGCGCCCGCGCCCCCTCTCACCATCCAATGCAAGGGGGAATACAATGAATGGCGCGGTGATCTACGATCTCGCGATGCGGCTGCCGCTCGCCGTCCTGATGCTCTATAATGCCCTGTTCGTCGGGCGGGATATCTACGTTCACCTGTTTCTCGGGCGCGGGCCCGCGGGGCTCACGTACGGGACGACGCTGGCCGCGCTCCTCGCCACCGAGGCGTATCTCTTGCTCGTCGCGGCGCTCACGCTGGTTCGCCTCCGCCCGGTGCGCAAGCTGAGCGGCGTCGTGCCTCGCATCACCGCGCTCGCCGCCGGCCTGCTGCCGGCGAGCCTGGCGTGGCTGCCCAAAGTTGCGCCGACGCCCGGCCGCCAGATCGCGGGGACGCTGCTCCTCGTCGGTGGGCTTTCGCTCGCCGTGGTCAGCCTGGGCTGGCTGGGCAAGTCGTTCAGCGTCATGCCCGAGGCGCGCCGGCTCGTCACGGGCGGCCCGTACCGGCTCGTGCGACATCCGGTCTACCTCGCGACAGCGATCCAGGGCGCCGGCGTGATCGTGCTCTATCCGTCGATCGCCGCGATCGTGCTCTACACGGTCGAGCTCGTCTTGCAGGTGATCCGCATGGGGTACGAGGAGCGCGTGCTGCGCGACACCTTCCCCGAATACGACGAGTACGCGCGCCAGACCTCCGCGCGGCTCATCCCCCGCGTCTACTGACGAGCGACGACGCGCGCCGCTTCGCCCCCGGCGGCGTTGCGCGACAAAATGCCACGCGCGTCGCAGGCGCGCCGCATCGAGGCGCCGGTTCGGGACACGCGCGATACACCACGTCGATGGCGCAGCACGGCGGGCGCAGCGCGCGTTCCTCGCGGGCGGCCCTCCGTCGTTGGAGAGGAGAAATGCCCCGACGAGCTCAGCGTGGCAATCGACGCCCCTGCCGCCGCGACCGGAGGAGCGGCGGCCGCGGCGGGCTCGGCGGCTCAACCGGACGGATTCGCCACCCGGCCGACGAACAGGATCGCGCCGGTCGCGTGGTCCCGGATGAAGAAGAGGAACGGACGGTCGAAATGGATGGTCGCCGGCTCGGGCGCCGACGTCTCGCCGATGACCACCCCCGTCGCCGCCGCCGCCTCGGTGCCCGCCTCGTTCACGGAGACGAACGCCTTGTGGAGCACGTCGCTGATGAAGAGGCCGCCTTGCCCGTTCATCCCCGAGAAATCCGCGAGGCCGGAGAAGGCGGTGGGCATCCCCAGCTCCGTGAGCGGCTGGACGAGATCGAGGGTCGACGCGAACCTGAACCTCGGCAGCGTCATCGTGACGCTCCGCGACCCGAGCGAGGCGAGGACTCCATCGAGCCGCTCCCGGTCGAGCTCCGCCTCGAAGCCCCCGAGCTCCGACGGGAGCACGAGCACCATCGACAGCTCGCCGCCGTCATAGGGCATCTCCAGCGCCTCGTAGCCGTCGCCCTCGCCATAGCGGACCTGCGCGTTGCCGGTCATCATCGGCACCGAGACGGTGGAGCCGTCCGCCAGCGTGAAATCGCCGGGGGCGGTCGCCTCCTCCTCGAACGGAAACTGCCATGCTGCGTTGAAGTAGATGGCGTTCGTCAGCACGAGCCGCGTCGCGGGCTGGATGGCGCCCTCGGGCAGGATGTCCTTGATCCGGTCCTCGGTGCGCTCGGCCACCCAGCCGTTGATGATCCCCCGCGCCTCCTCGGGCGCCTGGGCGAAGTCGACGACGCGCAGCCCGGCCCCGTAGCTCTCCGCGAGCACGTCGAGGAACGACGGCGCGAACGAGGAGCCGACCTGTCCCCAGAGCGCGTTGGCCACCTTGAGCCGGAACCCCGCGCCGTCCTGCCCCTCGGCGCCCTCGCCGCGGCGCGCGAGCGCCAGGTCGAGCGCGTTGAACGCCGGATGAAGCCGCGCCTCGGGCAGGGTGAAGCGCAGCGCGCGCGCCATCTGCTCCGCCGTCTCGCCGCGGGCGCCGGCGTACGTCATCGCCAGCGCGCTCGACACGCTGTACGGCGAGTAGAAGAGGTTGCCCGGCTCGGCGCCGACCTGACGGTAGAGCTCGAGCGCGAACGCCGTGTTGCCGGCGACGAGCTCCTTGGCGTCGGCCTGGGGCACGTCGGGCGCGCGGATCCGCGGCTTCTCCGAGGCGATGACGCAGCCCGCGGTGTCCGGATCGCTGCAACCGGAGGCCGAGGGCTGCGGTGAGGGCTTCGCCGCCGCGGCGCCGTCGGAGCTGCAACCGGCGGACATCAGGGAAAAGGGCAACAGGATCGCGGAGATCGGAGGCCTACGCATGCGCCCGGCGGAGCAGGGGGCGTGCCGGCCTGCCGCGGTCCGAGCGCCGGCGGGCGTGCAGGGCACGGCGCCGCGCATGATAGGATGCGACCCACCATGCGGAGAGCCCGAGAGAGAGCCGCCGGAGGGGCGCGGCGCCCGTGATCGTGGTCGTGATGGGCGTGAGCGGCGCCGGAAAGACCACGGTCGGGGTGCGCCTCGCGCGCGACCTCGGGTGGGAGTTCCTCGACGCCGACGACCTTCACCCCGCCGCCAACATCGAGAAGATGCGCTCCGGCAAGCCGCTCGACGACCGGGATCGCGCGCCGTGGCTCGCCGCGCTCGCGGCGCGGATCCGCCAGCTCCTCGACGCGGGGCGCGACGCCGTGATCGCCTGCTCGGCGCTCAAGGCGGCTTACCGCGCGCAGCTGCTCGTCGACCCCGCGCGGATGCGCCTCGTGCACCTGACCGGCGATCCCGCGCTGATCGCCGCGCGCCTCGCGTCGCGGACGGAGCACTTCATGCCGCCCGGCCTCCTGGCGACGCAGCTCGCCGCGCTGGAGCCGCCGGAGGACGCGATCCGCGTCGACATCGGCGGCACCCCCGAGGAGATCGCCGCCGCCGTCCGCCGCGCGCTCGGCCTGTGAGCCGGCCCCGCGCAGCGCCTGCGCGACGCCGCAGCGCCTGCACGACGCCGCAGCTGCCTGCGGGAGGCAGCAGCTGCCTCGGGAGGCAGCAGCTGCCTGCGGGAGGCAGCAGCTGCCTGCGGGAGGCAGCAGCGGCCGGACGCGGTCAGTCCGATTCGGACAGCCGGGCCACGAAGAGCGCGCCCTGCTCGCTGGAGAGCTCGTCGCCCCCCAGCTCGATCGTGCCCTGGAACCCCCCGGCGAGCACCGGCTTCTCCCACGGGTCGAGCTCCAGCCCGACGACGCGGACGTCGGCGCCGATGCGCTGGGTCCACGCCTCTTCCTCCCCGCTCGGGCTCAGCCCGGCCGCCCACGCGCTGCACGACGCCGGCTCCTCCGCCTCGCACAGCGCATCGCCGGCCAGCACCACGCTCTCCTCGCTCGCCGTGACCTGGCCGGGGCTCTGCGCGTCGAAGCGCTTCACCCAGAGCACGTCGCCGTCGTCGTCGAGCTTGGCCACGAACGGCCGCGGGCCGCCCGGCAGCTCGGGCTCGCCGAAGACGCCGCTGCCGGACAGCAGCGCGGCGCCGTCCGGATCCACGGCGAGATCGAACGCCATCTCCAGCTGATCCGACGAGCCGCGGAACCGCTTGTGCCACTCGAGCTGTCCGTCGTCGTCGAGCTTGGTCACGAACGTCGCCGTGCCGCGCCCGTCCTGGCTCGCGATGAGCGCGTTGCCGTCGTCGTCGACCTCGATGCCGATCTCCTCGCTGTCCGCGCCGCTCGGCGGCAGGCTGACCCACACGACGCGCCCCGAAGCGTCGAGCCGGACGACGAAGGCGCCGATCGCCCGCCGCTCGATCCGCACGCCGGCGACCTTCGCCGCCCCCTCGAGCCTGCCGAGCACGAGCGCGCCGCCGTCGTCGACGTCCGCCGCGAGCGCCGTGCCGGTCAGGATGGAGTCCTCCTCGGCGCTGATCTGCACGGCCCAGCGGGTCGCGCCGTTCGAGCCGAGCTTCGCGAGGAACAGATCGGCGCCCCAGGGCGACGCCGCCGTGAGGTGGTGCGCCCCGAGATCGAGCGCGCCGGTGAACTCGCCGAGCACGAACGCGTGCCCCCCCTTGCCCGCGGCCACGTCGATGGCCCCCTGCGCCTCGGCGTCGCCGAACCGCTTGGCCCAGATCGGATTGCCGCACGCGTCGAGCTTCGCCACGAAGACGTCCGCCGCGCCCGCGCTCTCGATCCGGGTGTCGCCGAAGGTCGCGTCGCCCTCGAGGGCGCCGGCGAGCAGCGCGTTGCCCGTCGTGTCGATGGCGAAGCCGCGCAACGTCGCGCCCGTGGCGGGGAACTGCCGGCTGAACGGCCGCCTCCGGCAGCCTGGCTCGGCCCGAGCAGCCGCGCCCGGCCCACCCGCGCCGGACACGCCGCCGCCGCGCGGGGCCGCGGCGCCCTGACACACACCGCCGGGATCCGCTGCCCCCGTCCCGCACATTCCTGCGGGCGATCTGTGCTCCGCGTTCGCCCCGATCGGATCCACGCCGTCGCGCCCCGGCTCTCCCTCCGCCGCGCCGCCCCCAGCCCCCGAGACACACCCAGCTCCCCAGCAGATAACGCCGCAGAGCGCGCCCAGCGCCCCCAAGACAGACCGCATACCGCATTCTCCTCGCCCGCCTCGACGCGGGCAGATTGGAAACACTGCAGGATGTGGACCATGACCATTCCATTTCAAACTTCTTGGAAGTACGAAGATCTCGTCCTATATCGGGGCGCGCGAACTCATCTGGGACGGGAGGGCGCGATCGGATAGAACCGCTTCATGCCCTCTTCACGCCGCCACTTCCTCTCGCTCACCGCCGCGGCAGGCTCGATGGCTGCGTTCGGCTGCTCCTCCGCGCCGAGGCCCAGCCCGCCCGCGGCGGCCGGCGCCGGGCCCGTTCCGGGCGGCGGCCAGGCGCAGGCGCCCGCGCCTGCCCCGCCGGCATCGCCGCAGCCGACCGCGTCCTCCGGGAGCTCCGGGAAGAAGACGCTCCTCATCCTCGGCGGAACAGGCTTCCTCGGGCCCGCCGTGGTCGAGGCGGCGAAGGCGCGCGGCTATACCGTCACCCTCTTCAACCGCGGCAAGACGCGGCCGCACCTCTTCCCCGATATCGAGAAGCTGCACGGCGACCGGGATCCGAACAAGGGCGATGGGCTCAAGGCCCTCGCCGGCCGCGCGTGGGACGCCGTCATCGACAACTCGGGGTACGTGCCGCGGATCGTCAAGGCGTCCGCGGAGCTGCTCGCCCCGAACGTGCAGCAATACGTGTTCATCTCGAGCCTCTCCGCCTACGCGAGCCACACGACCCCGGGGGCCGACGAGACGGCCCCGGTCGCGACGATGGCGGACCCCACCGTCGAGACGATGGGCAAGGACTTCGAGAACTACGGCCCCCTCAAGGCGCTCTGCGAGCAGGCCGCCGAGGCGGCGATGCCCGGCCGGGTCACGAGGGTCCGCCCCGGGTTCATCGTGGGGCCCGAAGACCCGACCGACCGGTTCACGTACTGGCCCGCTCGCGTCGAGCGGGGGGGAGAGGTCCTCGCCCCGGGCACGCCGCTCGACCCGATCCAGATCATCGATGTCCGCGATCTCGCCGCGTGGCTCGTCGCCGTCGTCGAGGCCAGGACGACTGGCATCTTCAACGCGACCGGGCCCGGCGAGCCGCTCACGATGGGCGGGCTGCTCGACACGTGCAAGGCCGCGCTCGGCAGCGGCGCGAACGCGCGCTTCACCTGGGTGAGCGCGAAGTTCCTCGAGAAGCCGGGCGGCGAGCCGGTCGACCTGCCGATCTGGGCCCCCGCAGAGGGCGAGACCCAGGCCTTTCACCTGCGCAGCACCGAGCGCGCGCGCAAAGCAGGGCTCACGTTCCGCGCCGTACAGGAGACGGTCAAGGACACTTTGTCGTGGTGGAAGACTCTTCCGCCGGAGCGGCAAGCCAAGCCGCGGGCAGGGCTCTCGCCGGAGCGCGAGGCCGAGCTCCTGCGCGCGTGGCGAGCGCAGCCCAAGAGCGCCGGCAAACTGCCACAGTAGCGCACCCCTGCCCACTTGGGGTAGAATGCTGCCGCACGACTCCGGCGGACGTCGCGCCGCTGGAGGAGCCCGCTGTCGCGGGCGACGATGGCCCCCTCCATGACCCCCCATCCATCTACGATCACGACGGAGCTCCCAGCGAGCGAAGGGGCCACCGCGCGGACACCCACGCCGGCACCTCCGACCCCGCTGCCGGCGCCCCTCCGCGATCGCCTCGGAGATGGCGATGAAGCTCCTCTGCAAATCGGCTGACGAGCGCTATCCGGGCGCGCAGGTAATGAAGGTCGATGTCGAGGCGTACCTGAAGCGCCGGGACGCGCGCCCCGACGCCGCTTCGTGGGATCTCGGCGCCCTCGCGCCGCCGCCCGTCGAGCCGCACGAGCGCGCGGAGCTCGCCGCGATGAGCCTGGCGGCGGGCCGCAAGGCGAAGGAGCAGGGCGCGCCCTCCGAGGCGGCCGGCTTCTTCGAGGCGGGGCTGTCGGCGCTGCCGGACGGGAGCTTCAAGGACGACCCCGAGCTCGCGTTCTCGCTGCACGCGGAGGCGGCCGAGTGCGCGTACCTCGGCGGCCAGCTCGAGCGCGCGGGGTCGCTGCTCGACGTGCTCGCGGCGGAGGCGCGCTCGGACCTGGAGCGCGCCCGGGCCTACGAGCTGCGCGTCGCCGTGTGCGCCGCGCAAGGCCGGCTGGAGGAGGCGATCGCGCTCGGGAAGACGGCGCTCGCGATGCTCGGCGTCCCCCTCCCCGAGGACGGGCCCGCGCGGAAGGCGGCCGCGGACGCCGAGCTCGCGGCGGCGCGCGCCGCGCTCGGGACGCGCCGGCTCAGCGACCTGCTCGACGAGCCCGAGACGTCGGACGCCCGGGTCCGCGCGGCGCTCCGGCTCCTCATGGCGCTGACGATGCCCGCCGCGCTGATCTGCCCGCCGCTCTGCACCTTCATCGCGGCCAAGCAGGTCAACCTCTCGCTGGAGCACGGCCACGGCGGCGCTTCCCCGTACGGCTACATGGCCTACGCATGGATGGCCGCGCGGGTGCTCCGCCGCTACGACGAGGCCTACGAGGTCGGCGAGCTCGCGCTCGAGATGAACGAGAGGGCCGGACAGGATGAGCTCTCGTGCCGGCTGCGCCTCGTGCTCGGGGCGCACATCAGCGTCTTCACCAAGCACCTGCTCTCGAGCCTCGACCTCTTCAAGGAAGCCCACGAGGCCGGGCTCCGGGCGGGCGATCCCGCGTACGTGGCGCAGACGTGCGTGCATACCGCCCTGGTTCGCCTCGGGCTCGGCGACGAGTGCGCGGCCGTGCGGGCCGAGGTCGACGAGTCCCTCGCGCTGGTGCAGCGCGGCCGCGATGAGCTCGCGCTGGCGGCGCTCACGGGGGTGCGCCGCGCGCTCGACGACCTGATGAGCACGACGGCGCCGGTCGGCGCGTCGCGCGCGCCAGAGCCGGTCGTCGACGAGGCGACCGCGGCGTACGAGGAGAAGATCTCGGCGCCGGCCTACGGCGCCGTCGCGCTCATCCATTACGCGCTGCGCCAGCAGGTCTGCTTCCTGGTCGAGGACTACGAGGGGGCGCTGCGCATGGGATCGCTCGCCGAGGCGAAGATGCAGGGCCGCGTCGACGATCACCTCGCGACCGAGGTGTTCTTCTACACCTGCCTCACGCTGCTCTCGCCCGCGGTGTCGCGCGGCCGGCAGCTGACCCCCGTCTCCGTGCCGAGCTACCGGGATCGGCTCGCGGCGTGGGCAGAGCGGTGCCCGGACAATTACCGGCACAAGCACCTCCTCGTCCGCGCGGAGTCCGCGCGCGCGGCCGGCGAGGAGCTCGCGGCGATGAAGCTCTACGATCAGGCGATCGAGGCGGCGAAGGTGAACGGGTTCGTCCGCGACGAGGCGCTCGCCAGCGAGCTCTGCGCGAAGTTCCACCTGGCGAGCGGGAGGGAGCGCATCGCCCACGTCTACATGACCGACGCCCACGAGGCCTACCTGCGGTGGGGTGCGACGGCCAAAGTGCGACAGCTGTCACGGAAGTACCCACACCTCGTGGCGCGCACGACGCTCTTCGGGCAAGCGAGCCGGCCGCCGGAGGCCGCTCCCCCGGCGAGCACGCAGCGTCCTACGCTCGATGCGCTCGCCATCCTCCGCGCCTCGCGCGCCCTGCACGGGGAGCTCGCCCCCGAGCGGCTCTTCGAGCGGCTCCTCCGGGTGCTGCGCGAGATCACCGGGGCGCGGCGCGCCGTGCTGCTCCTCGCGCGCGACGGCGCGCTGGGCGTCGAGGCCGAGCTCGCCGCCGACGCCGAGGGGGTGCGGCTCGACGCTGCGATGCCGCTCGAGCGCGCGTCGGATCTCGCCGCGGGCATCATCCAGCACGTCGCGCAGACGCAGCAGCCGGTCGTGCTGGCGAGCGCGGCGGCGGACGAGCGGTTCGCGCAGGATCCCTACCTGCTCGAGGCCGGTCCGCGGTCGATCCTGTGCCTCGCCATGACGCACCAGGGCCGCCTCACGGGGGTGCTCTACGCGGAGAGCGACGCGGGCGCCGGGGCGTTCCGCGCCGGGCAGCTCGATCCCTGCGGGTTGCTCGCGTCACAGGCGGCGGTGGCCGTGAACAACGCGCTGCGCCACCGCGAGGTGCAGAGCGCCGCGAGCGATCTCCGGCGATGCAACGAGGCCCTCGCGGCCGAGGTCGCTCGCCTCACGGAGGAGCTCCGCGCCTCTAACCGCGACGCCGAGAGCCCCTGGAGCGAGCTGAGGCGCTGCAGCGACGCACGGTAGCTCCACGGCGCGGCGCCGGTGCGCCGCTCCACGGCGGTGCCGGTGCGCCGGGCTCGACCCGGGCTCGAGGAGGGTGCTCGTCGCGCGGCGCGGGGGCTCCATCGGACTCGTCTGAGAGCGCCCTCCGGCAAGGCGGGACGAGCGCGCTCAACCGGGGTCAGACAGCCGCCCTCGGACATCGGCCCTCCCCGCGCCGCGCGACGAGCACCCTCGTCTCAGGCCTTCCGTCTTCGCGGCGGACTCCGCCACTGGCCCTCGCTACGCGGCGACCATGAACCGGGGATGGACCGGGGCAACGCATCGCCGGCGCTCGACGCGATGGAGATCTCGGCACGAACCCATGACGCCGGATTCAGGGCGCCCGCAAATGATGCATAGCTGGGAGCTGCCCGCCGGGGCTCCGTCCGAGACGCGTGGGAGCGCGGGGACGAGCGGCAATTCAAAAGCGGCGCGCGGCAGCGCGAAAGGCGCGTGGCAGCGCGGCAGAGCTGCGCAGCAGCCAGCGCAGAGTGCGCCGGACGCAGAGCCCCTCCAGACCGGATAAACCGGAGCCGGAAGGCCCATGACCTGAGGTGAGGGTGCTCCGGATCTCACGGGAAGGAGGGAGGACGCAAAGCGTCTTCCGTCTCCCTGCCTTCCCGTGATCCCCTTCGAGCTACGATGGGATCGCTCCCGCTCCCTCCGCATTGCGGGTCGGGAGCGGGAAACGCATCAAGGACGCGCTCGGCTCAGGCGCCTTCGCCGCCCTCGCCGCCGGTGCCGCCACCCTCGCCGCCGTTGCCACCCGTGCCGGAGCCGGTCGTCGCCGAGCTGGTCGTCGAGCTGGTCGTCCCGCTGGTGCCGGTCTCCTCGTCATCGCCGCATCCGGCGCCAATCATCATCGTCGCGCCAAGCAGAAGCGCGCTCGCAAAGATGCTCATCGAAGCTTTCATATATCGTTCTCTCCTTGGGTTGTTCCCCCCCCCAAAGAATCGCGCGGCACAGCCACACGCCGATCACCGCTCCACACCGCCACGGCGACTCGATTCACGCCGAAAATCACGCCGAAAATCACGCCGAAAATCGCGCGAATGTGCGCTCGCAAGACGCGCGAGCGCTCTCACCTGCAATGGTTCGGTGTCGGCTACATGGTGATTCCGTTATTGTGGATAATAGGCCACCATACTGGATTACGCAAGCTTTTTGTCTCACTGCATCATCGTTGCATGTGCGCGGCTCACCGCGAGCCCCCGCCGGTCAAGCACATTCGCCGATGCGCGCTCGAGCGTATGCTCGAGCGGTTGTGAAGTATCGAGAGCGACTGCGCTTGACGCGGCATCTGCTATAACGGATAGACCTCCAGAGGTGAAGCCCCATGAGCCCATGCGTGCTCGCGCGCGCGTGCTCGACGTGGAGGAGCACCGCCGGCGCGCAGCGCGCGACCGCGGCCCGGCCGCGGTGCGGGTGCGCTTCGTCCGGCTCCCCGCGTCGGGGCTGGCTCGCGTCTCTGGCCCAGGGGGACATGTTGCGCGGAGTGAGCTGCAAGTCCCAGGCCTACCGCTCGTCACGCCTCGGGGCTCCATGCCCGTGGTCGCCGTCGATGGACGAGCCCGCGGACGCTCAGGCCGCCAGGCGCCGGCCCCGGCAGCCGTCGTGACGTTCTGCGCGCCTCGTGGATGACGCGTGATGGGGCCGCTCAGGTCGAGCGGTCCGGGAAATCACGGATGGGAGTCTGCGGGACCCGCCTGACGAGCGCCTTTGTCCGGCTCATGAGCGCGGGCGCACCGGACGAGACTCGATATCGATCCCGCTCGAGCTCGCTCGGGCGCGGCCTCCGGATCAGCTGTCGTGTGCGAGCGCAAGGGGCGCGACGGCGCTCCCGACCAACGACGCTCGCTCACCGCACGGCGCGTCCCCGGCGGGCCGAACGATAGCGCGGGAGATCGCCCGGCTGCCCTCCGCTCCCCTCGCCCGTCACGGGTTGATCTCGTCGCCAGAGCCTCGCTCCCAGGGGCAGGAGAGCTCGCCGGCGCGGGCTCTGGCCGCGAGGCTCGCCACGGCGGCCACGAGGGCGGCCGGCTCGATCGGCTTCGTGGCGTGCATGTGGAAGCCGGCGTCGAGCGCGCGCTTCTGATCCTCCTTGCGAGCATACGCCGTCAGCGCCAGCGCGGGCAAATCGCCGCCGGCGTGCGGCGGGCGCTGCCGGATGGTGCGGATGAGCTCGTAGCCATCCTCGCCCGCCATGGCGATGTCGCTCACGAGCACGTGCGGGCGAGCCACGCAGAACGCGGCGAGCGCCTCGCTGGCCGAGGCCACGGCCGTCACCTCGGCGCGGTGCTGCGAGAGCACCTCCTGGAGGAGCTCCCTGGCGTCCGCGTCGTCCTCGACGAGCAAGACATGGAGCCCGCCGAGATCGGAGGCGGCCTCCGGCGGCGAGAACGCGCGCGAGCGACCCTCCTTCGCCGGCGCCGCCAGCGAGCTGCGCTCGAGCCCGAGGAGCGGGAGCCGGACCACGAACGTCGCCCCCTTCTGCAGCCCAGGGCTCTCGGCCACGACCGAGCCGCTGTGGGCCTCGACGATGTGCCGCACGAGCGACAGCCCGATGCCGAGCCCCGCGTGCGTCCTGCGGCTCGTGCTGTCGGCCTGGCGGAACCGCTCGAAGACGAAGGGCAGGAAATCCGGCGCGATCCCCTCGCCCGTGTCGCGCACCGTGAGCTCCGCGTAGGCGCCGGCCCGCCGGAGCGAGACGAGGATATGGTCCCCGGGGCGCGTGAACTTGAGGGCGTTCGACGTGAGGTTCGAGACGACCTGCTGCAGCCGATCCGCGTCGCCTTTCACCTCGACGAGGGGGTCGAGCGAGACGTCGATCGTGAGCCCCTTCGCCTCGGCGGCCGGGCGGATCGCGTCGATGGCGATCTCCACGACGGGCGCGAGCGCCATGGGCGCCGCGCTGATGCGCAGCTTGCCCGTCGCGACCCGGGAGACGTCGAGGAGATCCTCGATGAGCTTCGTCTGCGCGGCCACGTTGCGCTCGATCACCTCGAGGCCGTGCGACACCCGCTGCTCGTCGAACGGCTCGCTGCGCAGGAGGTGCGTCCAGCCGAGGATCGCGTTGAGCGGGCTGCGCAGCTCGTGGGAGAGCGTGGCGAGGAACTCGTCCTTCAGGCGGTTCGCCTCGCGCGCCTCGGCGTGCACGCAGTTCTGGATGGCGATGGACGCGAGCTGCGCGAGCTGCACGAGGACCGTCTCGTCGTCGTCGGAGAACTCGCCGTCGCGCCGGTCCGAGAGCTGGATGGTCCCGATGTTCTGGCCGTCGGCCGCGGTGAGCGGCACGGCGAGGTACCCCCGCGGTGGCGGCCTCTGCCCGCCGTCGTCCAGCCACTCCGGGTGCTGCGAGAGCTCCAGCTGCGTCATCCGGAGGGGCCGGTTCCTGCCGCACACGTACGCGCACAGCTTGCCGGCGATGGAGGGCGGCGGCTCCTGCTGGAACGTGGCGTACCGCTCCGAGAGCGACACCGCGGTCCGCGCCCGCTCGCCGGGCCTCTCCAGCTTCACGAGCGTCATGGCGTGATGGGCGCCGCCGACGTCGCGCGCCGCCTCCGTGATCGCCGCGACCATGGCGTCGAGCGACAGGGCCGAGTTGATCGTGAGCGCGGCGCGGTTGAGCCGCTGGAGCTGCTCCGCGTGGACGCGCAGCGACTCCGCCTGGAGCTTGATCTTCTGTGTCTTCTTGAAGAGATCGACGAAGACAGACACCTTGGTGCGGAGGACCTCGGGGGCGAACGGGGTCATGATGTAATCGACGGCCCCGAGCGAATAGCTGCGCTCGACATAGACGCGATCGTTGTGCGCCGTCAGGAAGATGATCGGCGTGTGCAGCGTGCTCCGCCGCTTGCGGATGAGCGTCGCGGTCTCGAAACCGTCTATCTCCGGCATGTTGATGTCGAGGAGGACGACCGCGAACTCCTCCTGCAGGAGGCAGCGGAGCGCCTCCCTGCCGGACGACGCCTTGATGACGTTCTCGCCGAGCGGAGCGAGGACAGCCTCCAGGGAGAGCAGCTGCTCAGGCCTGTCGTCAACGACGAGGATGTTGACCCTGCCTACTTCTGCCCTCATCCCGCGTCTCCTTGCCCTCCTGCCCGGCGTCAGCGCCGCGGCCAGCCTCGCAGCATCCTCAGGAACTCTTCTGTGTCCACCGCTTTCGGGCGGCGCCCCCCGCGCCTGCTCCAGGGTTCCGATCGAGGAGGCCCATGGAGACAATGTGGGCCGAGCGGCGCAGCGCGACCACGCGGCCGAGGACGGGGCCGCGCTGCGTCGCAACCGGGCGGCTGCCGGCGCCGCCGCCCACGCGCCGGGAGGCACCCCCGGCGGTGGTCGAGCGCGCGAGGACCGCACCCCCGGCGCGACCGGCCGCGGAACGCTCGGCCTCCTGCGCATGGCCGCTCCGTTGATCCATTTCAGCCCTCCCTGAACTGCACTGACGAGCCCGTATCGTAGTCGAGGCGCTGTCTTACCCGCGACCCAGGGCTGGCCTGCAGTGACAACAAGGGGGCTCCCGATGCTGCTCCATGATCCCCGCACACTGACCCTACACCGAAGTGCGGCGGCGAGGAAAGAGGATTTCGCGGCGCCCTGGGGCGCCCTGGAAGGAGCGCTCCCTTCCGAGTTTCCGCCCGCGAGGTCCCGAGAGGCTCCGAAAGGCCGTGAGGGAGATCGCGAATCGGGAGAGTCCACGAAGGAAACCCGCGCGAAACACGCCTGAGCCACGAGAGGCGAAATCGATGCGCAGACTGGCTAACTGGAAGAGCGCCGCTCCTGCAAGGAACGCGAGTGCCGGAGGATCACCTCGAACACCTCGGCGATCCCGTCGGCGTCCAGGCCGAGCTCGGCGGCGCGGCGGCGGCGCGACTCCATGAGGCGCGCTTCGCGCAGGGGATCCCGGACCGCGGCGCCGATCGTGGCCTTCGCCCGGGCGGCGCGCTGGACGAGCTCGGAGCGGCGCGCGAGCAGCTCGACGAGCTCCAGATCCAGCTCGTCGATGAGCTCCCGCGTCTCGCGGAGCTCGGGAGAGAGCGAGCCGAGATCCGGGATCGAGAGCGCGGCGAGGTCCTCGGGCGCGGCGTCCTCGGTCGGGATGTCGAGGCTGCGATCGACGGCGAGGAGCGCGTTGATGAGCCGGCGGCGCGCCTCGCCCGCGAAGGGGTTCTCGCGGTGCAGCGCCGCGAACAGGTGCCCGGCGTCGACGCGCACCGTCTCGATCGTGTGCGCGATGCCCTGGAACGAGGGCGGCGCGTACGGCGCGCCGGCCGGCACGCCGGCGTCGAGCATGCCCTTCGCGATGAAGAACGCGAGCGCGTGCGTGAAGGCCATCACCCGGTCGTGCTCCTCCGGGGCCTGCTCCAGCACCTGACAGCCGATCCGCTCGAACAGCGCGGCGACCTGGCGCACCGCGTCCGGGTGGGCCGGGTTCGGGCAGACGACGACGCGCAGCGGGCGCTCGCCGCGGGCGAGGCTCGCCGGGCCGAAGAGGGGGTGCGTCGCCACCCAGGGCCGGCCTTCGCCGAGCACCTCGGCCATGGCGCGCGCCGGCACGGTCTTCACGCTGCCCACGTCGGCCACGACCTGCCCCGGCGCGAGGTGCGGCCGCAGCGCGGCGAACGCCTCGCGCATCGCCGGCACCGGGACGGCGACGAGGACCAGGTCCGCGCCATCGACGAGCTCCGGGAGCGAGCCGGCCCGCACGGCGCCGTCGATCTCGGCGCTGGGGTCGAGCGCGCGCACCGCGATCCCCGCGTCGCCCAGCAGCGACCCGAGCGCCGCGCCGAAGCGGCCATACCCGAGGAATGCGACCTTGCCGATGCGCCGGGGCGGAGCGGAACCGCCCCCGGACTGTGGGAGAGAATGCGGCATGCGGCGGATACTACGACAGCCGGTGTAGGCCGACGTCACGTTTTCTCGGCGCGGCCGCGAGGTCCAGCGCGCGCGAAGGCGCGGGCGCCCGGCATCGACGGGGCGGCCCGCCCGGCTCCTCGCTGCCCGCCGGCGCTGGCGCCGCGGGCGAGCTCCGGCGGCGCTCCTCGATGGAGTCGCAGCGGCGCGATCAGCGCAGGCTCACTTGAGCTGCGCCGCGGCCACGCCGAGGATCGCGAGCAGCGACGCGAGGGCCGCGAGGATCGCGAGGCGCGTCGCGGGTCTCCCCAGGTGCGGCGTCTCCTGCGGGAAGGTCCGCGAGAGCGCCGGCGCGCCCGGCTCGGCGCCCTGCAGCAGGCGCGGCGCGGGGCGCGGCTTCGCGTTGAGCCCGAGCCCGATCGTCGGGAGCGAGGCGCGGGGGCGCGGCGGCAGCGTCGCGCCGAGGATGCGCGCGGCGCGCTGCGCGTAATCCTGGCTGCCCACCGGCGCGTGAGGGGCGAGCGCGATCGCCAGCTCGGCCACGTTCGCGGGCCGCCGCGCCGGCTCCTTCGCGAGGCAGCCGAGGAGCACGCGCTCGACGGCGGGGGGAATGTCGGGCCGGAGCGCGCTCGGGAGCGCCGGCTCCGCGCTCGCGACGCGCAGCCCGAGATCGGCGGGCGAGCTCGCCTCGAAGGGCGGCTGCCCCGTCAGGAGCCGGTAGAGGATCGCGCCGAGCGACCAGATGTCTGCGCGCGCATCGACAGGGCGCGACGGCTGCAGCTGCTCCGGCGCCAGGTAGAGGGAAACGCCGAGCCCCTCCTGCGCCGCCGCGCCCCCGTCGCCCGCGGAGGACGGCTCCGCGGAGATGCCGACGTCGAGCACCTTGAGGAGCGTCGCCCCGCCGGGGGTCGTCGTGAGGAACAGGTTCGCCGGATCGAGGTTGCCGTGCACGATGCCGGCGGCGTGCGCCTCGGCCATCGCCACGCAGGCCTGCAGCACGTAATCGATGGCCTCCGAGAGCTCGAGCTGGCCGCGGTCGCGGAGCAGCTCGGCGAGGTCGCGGCCGTCGAGGTGCTCCATGACCAGGTACGGGACGCCCGAGTCGAGCTGACCGACGTCGAGCACCCGCGCGACGTGCTCGCCCCTGAGCCGCACCGCCGCGCGCGCCTCCCGGAGGAACCGCTCCACGAGCGCAGGGCTGGAGTCGCCGACCAGGAGCTTGATCGCGACCCGCTCGGGCTGGACGAGGTGGCTGGCGCCGACCACCACCCCTTTCCCGCCCCTGCCCAGGACCCGGTCCACCCGGTACTTCTCGGCGATCACGTCCCCTGCGACCACAGGTGCGTTCATCGAAGCTCCCCGCTGCGCGCACCGGCGCGGGGCAGCGGCCCACACCGGACATGCGCAGCTTCATCCTAGCACCTTCGCGCGCTGGATGATCGAGGTCGAGCAGCCTGCGCGCTCGCCCGGAAGCGCGGAGCAGCGCGCCGCGCGGAGCTGCGCGAGCGAGCGCGCGCCGCGAGGGACCGAACGGGATACATCGAGCGCTCGTTGCACGGAGTTCGATCCAAAAGGCGCCATGGGTGCCCAAACGCGCCCAGGGTGCGCCGACGTCTCGCGCGCTGCGCGTCGGCAGAGGCCAGCTGGACGAGCGACCGCTCGGCGCTCGATCCAGCGCTGAGCCCGGCGGTCGGCCGATCGAGCGTCCATGCGCCGAGCGGGCCGCGGGGCTCCCCGCCCGGCCCGAAGGGCCGAAGAGGGTTGAAGCCGAAGTGGAAGCGTGGACGGGTGTTCCCGCGGCGTCGTGAGACCGAGGCCTCTCGGCTAGCGCGCACACGCACCCGGCTTTATGATCCCGTGAAGTGCGCGAGGGGGACGCGTATGACTCGGGCGGAGACGACCGAGATTCACCGCTGCGGCCGTTTTCGGCTCCGCAGGCTCACGCTCGCCGGCAGGACGGTCGTGCAGAAGACCGTCCGCGGGACCCCTCCGGCCCCGGGCGCCGCGGCTCTGCTGCTGCGCGAGCACGCCTTCCTGCGCCGGCTCGACGTGCCGGGGATCGCTCGGCCGCTCGCCCTGGAGGGCCCGGAGAGCGCGCCCGCGCTCCTCCTCGAGGACGCAGGCCCCGAGGATCTCGAGCGGCGGATCGGCCGAGGGCCGCTCGCGCTCGACGCTTTCTTCCACGTCGCCGTCGCGCTCGCCGATGTCTGCGCGCGCATCCACGCGGGCGGCGTCGTCCACCGCGCGATCGCCCCGAGCCGCGTCGTTCTCGGCGCGGACGGGCAGGTCACCCTCGTCCATTTCGCCGACGCGGCCGAGCTCACGAGCGCGCCCGGCGCCGTGGAGCTCGAGAAGCTGAAGGCGCTCCCCTTCCTGTCCCCCGAGCAGCTCGGGCGCACGGGCCGGTTCGTCGACGCGCGCTCGGACCTGTACGCGCTGGGCGCGACCTTCTACGCCATGCTCCTCGGCGCGCCGCCGTTCCAGGAGCTCGATCCGCTCGCGTTCGTGCACGCCCACATGGCGAGGAGCCCCGTGCCCGCGCACGCGGTGAGCCCCTGCGTGCCGGCGGCGCTGTCCGAGATCGTGCAGCGGCTCCTCGCCAAGATGCCGGAGCTGCGGTACCAGAGCGCCGAGAGCCTCGCCCAGGACCTGCGCGAGGCGCGGCGGCGATGGCTCGCCGCGGGCGACGTCGCGCCGTTCGAGCTCGGCCGCCTCGACCTCGCGCGGCGGCTCCCGCTGCCCGAGCGCCTGTTCGGGCGCGAGCGAGAGCTCGCCGCCCTGCACGGCGCGCTCGCCCGCGCCGCGGAGGGCCGGACGGAGCTCGCGCTGGTGACCGGAGAGGCGGGCATCGGGAAGACCGCCCTCGTCAGGGCGCTCGGAGGCGCGGTCGCCGAGCAAGGTGGGCGGTTCATCGAGGGGAAGTTCGATCTGCGCGCCGCCAACGTGCCCTACGCCTCGCTGGCGGAGGCGCTCCGCTCCCTCGCGGCCGCGATCCGCGCCGAGCCGGAGGACAGCCGCGCGCAGCTAAGGGACGCGGCGAGCGCGCCGTGCCGCGCGCTCGCCGAGCTCTGCCCGGAGCTCGCCGACCTCCTCGCGGAGGCGCCCGAGCTGCCCGCCGTGGATCCGATGCGCGCGGAGAGCCGCTTCCTGCTCGCGATCCAGAACTTCGTGCGGGCGGTGGCCAGCCAGCGGCCGCCGCTCGCGATCTTCCTCGACGATCTCCAGTGGACGGACGCCGCGTCGCTCCGCGTCCTGCGCGCCCTGGCCACGGATCCAGGCAGCCGGCACGTGCTGCTGATCGCCGCGTACCGGCCGAGGGAAGTCGGCCTCACGCACCCGCTCCACGGGACGCTGGAGGAGCTCCGCCAAGCCCAGGTCCCGATCACCCGCCTACCGCTCGGTCCGCTCGACGCCGAGGCGGTCGTCGCGCTGCTCGCCGATGCGCTCCGCTTCGAGCCGGCGCGAGCGCAGCCGCTCGCTAGGCTCATCCTCGCCAAGACCGCGGGCAACCCCTTCTTCGTTCGACAGCTCCTCCGATCGCTGCAGGAGAAACGGCTGCTCCTCTTCGACGCGAGCCGCTCGACATGGACATGGGACCTCGGCCGGATCGAGCGGGTCGGGGCGACCGACAACGTGGTCCAGCTGATGACGGAGTCCGTCCGCAAGCTGCCTGAGGTGGCGCAGGAGCTCCTGCAGATCGCCGCGTGCATCGGCAAGCGCGCGGAGCTCAGGGTCGTCGCGGCGCTGTCAGGGCGATCCATCGACGAGACGATCGCGTCGCTCGACAAGCCGCTCCGCGACGGCCTCATCTGCGCGGACGGCGCGCGCGCGCATGGCGCGGAGCTCGCGGTCCGGTTCGCCCACGATCGCGTCCAGCAGGCGGCCTACGAGCTCGTGCCGGAGGAGCGGCGGAGGCAGCTGCACCTGGACATCGGCCGCTTCCTCGAGGCCTCCTCCGACGACAGGGCGGAGGGCGCGCTGTTCGACGCCGCGGACCATCTGAACCTCGGCTCGGCGCTGCTCGACGCGGAGCAGCAGGCCGACCTCGCGCGGCTGAACCACCGCGCCGGCCTCAAGGCGCGCCGCGCCGCGGCCTACGGCCCGGCGCTCGCGTACTTCCGCAGCGGCCTCCGGTTGCTGCCGGAAAACGCCGATCGATCGTGCTACGAGCTCTGGTTCTCCCTGCACCGCGACGCGGCGGAGTGCGCGGCGCTGACGGATCAGCACGCCATGGCCCGCGCGCTCGTCGACGAGGCCCTCCGCCACGCGACGTCGATCCCCGAGAAGGTCGATCTGGAGACGATCCGGATCATGAGCGCGACGATCACCGGCGAGCACGAGCTGGCGCTCGGCTGGGGACGCGACGCGCTGCGCGCGCACTTCGGGGTCGAGCTGCCCGCGGCGGATCTCGACGGGGCGATCGCGGCGCAGCGATGGGCCATCGCCGGGCACCTCGCGGCGCGCTCGCCCGAGTCGCTCGTCGACCTCCCCCGCGTGACCAGGCCAGAAGAGCGGGCTTACATGAAGCTCCTCGGCGAGATGGTGGCCCCCGCGTGGTTCGCGGACCGGAAGCGGCTCGTGCTCATCACGTCCCTCGGTGTCCACTTCGCGCTGGAGCACGGCAACTCGAGCGAGTCGATCCTCTCCTACGCAGGGCACGCGATGCTCCTGGCGGCCGAGCGCGAGCTCCAGAGCGCCCAGGGCTTCGGCCGGCTCGCCGTGGAGCTCGCGCGGAGGTTCGAGGATCGCGCCCAGGAGACGATCGCCCGGTACATGGTCAACGAGTTCGTTCACCCGTGGGTCGCGCCGCTCGCCTCGAGCGCTGGGCCGTTCCGCGAGCTCGTCGCCCTCGGCGTGTCGTCCGGCGAGCTCCGCTTTGCCGCCTACGCGCACACGGGGCTCGTGGAGCACTCGTTCGCCGCAGGGGTGGAGCTCGATCGCGTGCTGGTCGATCTGAACGACGCGCTCGCGTTCAGCCGGCAGACTGGCAACAGATCGACGCTCTTCCACCAGCTCGCCTACCGGCAGACCATCCGGTGCCTCAAGGGGCTGACGAGGAGCCGGAGCATCGCCGATGACGCCGAGTTCGACGAGCGGGCCTTCCTCGAGGCGGCGCGCGGGGAACCGCCGGCGAAGTGCGTGTATCACACGCTGCGCCTCCAGGCCTCTTACATGTACCGGGACCTGGCCCAGGCCATCGCGCACTCCGACGCGGCGGTCCCGTACATGCACTTCCTCGGCGGATACATCCCCGAGTGCCAGCACGCGCTGTACACCGCGCTCACCCTGCTCTGGCGGTGCGACGACGCCGACGAGCGAGAGCGGGCCGCGCTGCTCGCGCGCGTGGCCGACCTGCAGCGCGCCCTGCGGCGGTGGGAGACGGGCTGCCTCGAGAACTTCCGGCCGAGGCGCCTCCTCGTCGACGCGGAGGTCGCCCGTGTCGAGCGCAAGTTCGAGCTCGCCGGCGCGCGGTACGACGAGGCCGTCGACGCGGCGGCGCGCGCGGGGTTCGTCCACCTGGCCGCGCTCGGCAACGAGCTGGCCGGGCGCTTCTACCACGGGCTCGGGCGGGCGCGGATCGCGGCGCTGTACCTGCGCGCCGCGCGGCAGGGGTTCGCCCGGTGGGGGGCCTCGGAGAAGGCGCGCGCGCTCGCGGACGAGTTCGGGCTCTCCGGGCCCTGCGAGGAGCCCGAGCTCGCCGAGGAGCGGCTGCCGGCGGTCGCCCTCGACGCGCTCAGCCTGCTCAAGGCCGCCGAGACGCTCTCCGGAGAGATCGTGCTCGATCGCCTGCTCGAGAAGCTCCTCGGCGTCTGCCTGGAGGCCGCCGGCGCGCAGCGCGGGGCGCTCGTGCTCGAGGAAGAGGGGGAGCTCTTCGTCCGGGCCCTCGGGTCCGTCGCCGCCCCGGTCTCCATCGAGCGCGCGCCGCTCTGCCGGTCGCGCGAGGTCCCGCGGCGGGTCGTCGAGCACGCGCACCGGGCGCAGGAGACCCTCGTGCTCGACGACGCGGCCAGCGAGCCGGAGCAGGGCCGCGATCCACGCTTCGCCGACGGCGGATCGAGGTCGGTCCTGGTCCTGCCCATCCGGCGGAACGAGGCGCGGCTCGGGGTGGTCTACCTCGAGAACGACCTCACCACGCAGGCCTTCACGCGCGACCGCGTCCACGTGCTGGAGCTCCTCTCGGACCAGATCGCGATCGCCCTGGAGAACGCCCGCCTTTACCGCGAGGCGCAGCAGGCGATCCGCGTGCGCGACGACTTCCTCAGCGTCGCGTCGCACGAGCTCCGCACGCCCGTCACCTCCCTGCGCCTCGGCATCCAGGCGCTGCTCCGGCGCAACGGCCACGCGCCCGACGATCGCCTCGGGCGCGCCCTGCACAGGCTGGATCGGCAGGTGCAGCGGCTCACCCGGCTGATCGACGATCTCCTGGACGTCTCGCAGCTCCACACCGGCCGGCTGGAGCTGCACGTCGAGCCGGTCGACCTCGCGGAGGTCGTGGACGAGGTCGTGGAGCGGCTCGGCGAGCGCGTGGCGCAGTCGGGCTCGCCCCTGAGCGTGCGCGCCGAGCCGTCGATCGTGGGGTCGTGGGACCGGAGCCGGCTGGAGCAGGTGGTGTCGAACCTGCTCGACAACGCCCTCAAGTTCGGCGCGGGCAAGCCGGTCGAGATCACGGTGGCGCGGAAGGGCGGCGCGGCGGAGCTCGTGGTGCAGGATCAGGGCATCGGGATCCCGGCCGCGCGCCTCCCCTACGTGTTCGAGCGGTTCGAGCGCGCGGTGTCGAGCCGCCACTTCGGGGGGCTCGGGCTCGGGCTCCACGTCGTGAAGACCATCGTGGAGGCGCTCGGCGGCGCGGTGCGCGTCGACAGCCGCCAGGGCGAGGGCGCGCGCTTCACGGTGGAGCTGCCGTGCGAGCCGCCGGCCGCGAGCCGGACGGCGCCGGCGTCGCTCGGCGGCCCGGGCCCCTGACGCGCGCCGGCCCGTGGACCGCTACGGCCTGCGCGCCGGCGGCTGTGGGACCATGAGGATGTACGGCGTCTCCGGCTCCTCTCCCGGCGGCACCGCCCGCGGCGCGCGGGCGCCCTTCGCGCCGAGGCTCCGGATGAAGCGGTACATCGCCACGAGGTCGCGCTCGTGCATGGTGGCGTAGTTGAGCCAGGGCATCGGCGGACGCCCGGCGGCCGCGCGGAACATCCTCACCCACGCGTCCTCGCTGAGGTCCTGGACGGAGAGCCGGAGGTTCTCCGCGTAGCTCGTCCCCCACGGACCGCGGTAGCCGACGTCGTTGCCCGTCAGCCACTCCGAGGCCGGGAGCCTGCCGCTCGATCGGTCCCAGCCCGGCGTGTGGCAGTCGTTGCACCCGCCCACGAGGATCAGGTACCGGCCCGCCTCCTCCGGGCTCGCCGCCATCACGTGCGGCGTGGCGGGCGGCTGAGCACAGTCGGCACAGCCGATCACCGCCGCCAGCGCCGCGCCCGGCAGCCCGAGCACAGCCCGGCGCG
This sequence comes from Sorangium cellulosum So0157-2, assembly GCF_000418325.1. Classification (GTDB taxonomy): domain Bacteria; phylum Myxococcota_A; class Polyangia; order Polyangiales; family Polyangiaceae; genus Sorangium; species Sorangium cellulosum_D. Next base: position 2,394,755 of record NC_021658.1, on the reverse strand, counting down.
CCGCGCGCGCCCGCGCGGCGGAGGACCTCGATCCAGCGCGCATTTCGCTCTCCATCCCGGCCATTTCACCCGCCGTGCAGCGCGCGTACCCGGCCGCGGCGCCGCGCCGGGCGGAACGCGCCCGCCGCCGCCCGGACCCGCGCGCCGCGCCGGCTCACCGGCGGCCCGCGCGGGCCGCCCGGCGCGGGGCCGCCATGAGCGGACGGAGGCCGTTCACGCAGGCGAGGACCGCGGAGCCGTTGTTCATGAGCGTCGCCGCGACCGGGTTGAGGAGGCCGGGGATCGACAGCGCGTACGCGACCGCGTTCACGGCGAGGATCATCGAGAAGTTCTGGTGGATGATGCGCATCGCGCCGCGCGAGATGTCGATCGCCTCGACGAGCTTCGACAGGTCGTCCTCCACGAGGACCACGCCCGCCGTCTCGCGGGCGATCTCCGCGCCCGCGGACACGCTGATGCCGATGTCGGCGTACGAGAGCGCCGGGGAGTCGTTGATGCCGTCCCCCACGACCGCGACCGTGCGGCCCTCCTGCGTCAGCCGCCGCGTGAGCTCCGCCTTGTCCTCGGGGAGCATCTCCGCGAAGTACCGCGTGATGCCGAGCTCGAGCGAGACCTGCCGGGCCACCTCGCGGCTGTCGCCCGTCAGCATGACGATGTCGTCGATCCCGCGCTCGCGCAGGCTCCGGATGGTCGCGCGGCTCTCGGCCCGGATCGCGTCGCGGTAGGCGAGCGTGGCGACGTGCCGCCCGTCGACGGCGAGGAAGAGGAGCGACTTCGCCGACGCCTCGAGCGCCTGCCGCGCGCCGGCCTCGGCGCGGCACGGGACGCCGAGCTCCTCGATGAAGCGCGGGCTGCCGAGCTGGACGACCTTGCCGAAGACCCTGGCCTGCACGCCCCGGCCGACGAGGTAGCGGGACTCCTCCCGGTCCGGGATCGACAGCCGCCACGCCTCGGCGAGGCGGAGCACGGCCTGCGAGACGGGGTGCGTCTGCCGCGCGGACACCGCGGCGGCGAGCGTCGCCGACTCGCGCTCGGACAGGCCGTCGTGGACGAGGAAGTCGGTCACCTCGGGCACGCCGGAGGTCAGCGTGCCGGTCTTGTCGAACACCACGGTCGACACCCGCGCGAGCTTCTCGATGTACGCGCCCCCCTTGATGAGGATGCCGCGCCGCGCCGCGGCGTTCATCGAGGCGAGCACCGTGGTCGGCGCCGAGACGCGCGGGCCGGTGCCGAAGTCGATGGTCAGGATGGCGGACACGCGGCCGAGGTCCCGCGTCGCCGCGAGCACGACCGCCGAGCACGCGAGCGCCGGCGGGACGAGCCGGTCCGCCACCACCTCCGCGTAGTTCTGCGCGCGCGTCTCCAGCGCGGGCGCGTTCTCGATGAGCCGCGCGGTGCTCGCGGCCGTCGTGTCGCCGCCGACGCGCTCGGCGCGCACGTACAGCTTGCCGTCCTTGATGACCGTCGCCGCGAAGCAGCGGTCGCCGGGGCCCTTGAGCACCGGCATCGACTCGCCGGTCAGCGTCTGCTGATCGACGAGCCCCTCGCCGTCCGTGACCGTCCCGTCGACCGGGATCACCGAGCCGGTGTAGATGACGAGGACGTCCCCCACGGCGAGCTCGGCCACCGGGACCTGCACCTTCGCGTCGCCGCGCACGACCCACGCGAGGTCCTGCTGGTAGCCGAGCAGGCCGCGGATCGCGCGCCGGGCGCGGGCCTGGGTGAGGTCGCGGATGTGGTCGCCGAGCGTGACCAGCCAGATGATGCCGGCCGCGTTCACGGCGTCGCCGGTCGCGACGGCCGAGGCGATCGCCAGGCTGTCGAGCAGGTCGACGTTGAGCTTGCGCTGCCGCGCCACCGAGTCCCACGCCCGCTTGAAGATGGGCGCGCACGTCGCGGCGATGAACGGATACGCGAGGAGCGGCGAGACGAAGCCGAGCGAGAAGAGCATGCCGGCGCTCGACAGGTAGAGCGGGCGCCTCGCCAGGGCCGACGCGCGGCGCGCCTTCCTGGCGCCGCGCGCGGCGCGCAGCGCCCCCCGCGGCGCCGGCGCGGCGGAGGCCGCGGCCGCGGCGCGCACGATGGCGCCGACGTCGACGAGCCGCGGGTCGTGCTCGACGACGGCGCTCGACGCGCCCTCGGCGATGCGCACGGACAGGACCCCCGGCACGGCGGCGAGCCCCGCCTCGAGCAGCGGGCCGAACGCCTCGTCCCGCCCGATCCGCGGCAGCCGCAGGCGGACCCTGCCGGGGATCGCGTGGACGACCGAGACCGCGCAGGTCCCGCTCGACAGGAGCGCCGCCATGGTCACCCCGCCTCGCCGCCGGCCGGCGCGCCCGAGCCCGCGAGGAAGCCCTGGATGCGGGCGTGGTTCAGCACCACGAAGGCGTCGACCCCGTACTTGATGAGCGTGATCCAGTGGGGCATGCCCGGGGAGCGCCGCAGCAGCACCTGGAGCATCCCGGAGCCGACGAGGAGCGCCGGGATCACGATCTTGAGGTCGACCTGCGGCGGCGGGACGGCCTGCGACGCCGCGTTCAGCCGGCCCGCGGCCTGGACCACGAGGCGCGCCGTCCGGCCGGGGCTCGGCGGCTCGGCGGGCGCCGCGCAGCGCGGCGGCGGGGGCGAGAGCGCGTCGATCGGGTGACAGCCGCAGTCCGCGAGCTCCGGGATGCTCGCGAGCTCGGAGAGGACGATCTCCAGCGGGACGTCGGGCTCGTGCTCGACCGTGAGGCTCCCGGCCCACGCGCTCGCCCGCGCGTCGACGACGCTCGGGCAGGCGCGCGCCGCCTCCGCGATCTCTTCCGCCCTCGACGGGTCCCCGCGCAGCGCGGGGACGCCGAGGCGCACGCGCCCGAGAACCCTGTGGATGATGACGACCCCTCGCTCGCTCGGCATGGCTCACCTCCCGGCCGGCCGGGCCGGGTCACCGGAACACCCTCTCGTCAGGCCGCGGGCGGCTCGATCTCGGCGCGCGCGGGCGCCCGCGCGCCGCCCGCGCCGGCGCGCTGCTCTTGCCGGGCCATCTCCTCCCTCACCTCGGCGACGAGGTCGCCGAGCCGCTCCCTGCCCTCGCCGAGCGCGCTTTTGAGCGCGTCGGCGGCGGCGAAGCCGAACCGCAAGGCCCTCTTGACGGTCGGACGGGTGATCCTGGTCAAGCTGGCGAGTCCCACGCCGATGATGATGCCGAGCCCGAGGCGTTCCATCCCCCCTCCTCTCCTCGAAATCCACGACCGGCGGCGCCCGGCGGCGCCGCTGAAACACAAGGCATCGGAACCGCAGAGGCACAGAGGACACGGAGAGGGACAGAAGAAGCGCTCTGTCCCTCCGTGCTCCTGTGGCTGATTCCCTGGGGTTCTTGGCTGTTCGGGACGCTAGCGACACGCGATGTCGGCGCCGCGCGGCCACGGCCAGGACGGGCGACGTCGCGCGGGCGACGGCGCCGGATCCGGGAATTTGGGAGGGCGCCTTCGAGCGCAGATCACTGCTTCCGCGACTTCCGTGAGAGCACCCACGCATGATTTGTAACACCGTAGTCTCTCGATCGCCATGTACATTTCATGTCCACTCGACACCTGACTTGTGCTGACGGAGCGCCCTGCGCCGTCACGCGCCGTTCTGCGCTGTTCTGTACGGTTCGATCCGGCCACGCGCGGGCGTCCGAGGCGCGCCGCCGCGCCGTCACGTCAGCGCGCGATCGGCGCGGGCAGATGGGGCGCGGCGAGCACGGGACCGCGCCGCGCCGGCCGCGGACGCCGGCGTGTCCGTCGCTTCCAGCCGGCGAGCGACCGTGGTAAATTTGTGGACATGCAAGCGGGGCAGCAAGAAGAGCCGGCGACGGAGAGCGGCGGCTCTCTGCTCGAGGAGATCCTGGCGGAGGCGGGGATCCCCCCGGCCAACGAGGCCTACCAGGACGTGAAGCGTGGCGTGGCGGCCGCGCTCGACAGGGTGGCCGGCCGGCCGGACGCCGGCCCGGCGCTCGACAACGCCCTCATCGACCTGTGGATCGCCGAGATCGACCTGCGGCTGTCGCGCCAGATCGACGAGATCCTGCACCACCCGGCGTTCCAGCGGCTGGAGGCCGCGTGGCGCGGCCTCAAGTTCGCGGTCGATCGCATCGACTTCCGCGAGAACATCCGGATCGAGGTCCTCAACTGCTCGAAGGACGACCTGCTCGCGGATTTCGAGGACTCGTCCGAGATCGTGAGGAGCGGCCTTTACAAGATCGTCTATTCGTCGGAGTTCGGCTCCTTCGGCGGCAAGCCGTTCGCCGCCGTCATCTCGAACTACGAGTTCGGCCCCGGGCCCCAGGACATCGCGCTCCTCCAGAAGTGCGCGGCGGTCGCGACGATGGCGCACGCGCCCTTCCTGGCCGTCGCGGGCCCGCAGTTCTTCGGGCTCGCGGACTACCGGAAGGTGCCGCACCTCGGCGACGTCAAGGCGCTCTTCGAGGGGCCGCAGTACGTGAAGTACACGTCGTTCCGCGAGTCCGAGGACGCCCGCTACGTGGGCCTGCTCCTCCCCCGCTTCCTCCTGCGCCTGCCCTACGGGGCGAGCACCGTCCCGGTCCGGTCGTTCTCCTACGAGGAGGACGTCGTCGGCAACCACGCGGCGTATCTGTGGGGCGCCCCCACCTACGCGATGGCGACCCGGCTCGCCGAGAGCTTCGCGCGCCACCGCTGGTGCCTGCACATCATCGGCCCGCAGTCGGGGGGCACGGTCGAGGGGCTCACGCTCCACGAATACGAGGCGCTGGGCGCCATCCAGACGAAGATCCCGACCGAGATCATGCTGACCGAGCGTCGCGAGTTCGAGCTCAGCGAGGAGGGCTTCATCGGCCTCACGTTCCGCAAGGACACGGACAACGCCTGCTTCTTCTCCGCGAACTCGGTGCAGAAGCCGAAGTTCTTCGGGCAGAGCGAGGAGGGGCGCGCCGCCGAGGTCAACTACCGGCTCGGCACGCAGCTGCCCTACGTGCTCCTCGTCAGCCGGCTCGCCCACTACCTCAAGGTGATGCAGCGCGAACAGATCGGCACGTGGAAGGAGCGCGGCGATCTCGAGCGCGAGCTGAACAGCTGGCTGAACCAGTACGTCGCGGACATGGATGTCGTGTCGCCCGCCGTGCGCTCGCGCAGGCCGCTCCGCAAGGCGCGGACCACGGTGACCGAGGTGGAGGGGAGCGCGGGCTGGTACCGGGTTCACCTCGAGGTGCGCCCGCACCTCAAGTACATGGGGGCGTACTTCACCCTGAGCCTGATGGGGAAGCTCGACCGGGAGTGAGGCCGCCCGCGCCTCGGGCGACGGCGGCCGAGGTGGTGATGGCCGGCCTGCGGCGCGGCTCGGCGCGACCGGCGGTGCCTGTCCGCGCAGCGCGCGGTTCGTGCCTGTCCGCGCAGCGCGCGGTTCGTGCCTGTCCGCGCAGCGCGCGGTTCGTGCCTGTCCGCGCAGCGCGCGGTTCGTGCCTGTCCGCGCAGCGCGCGGTTCGTGCCTGTCCGCGCAGCGCGCGGTTCGTGCCTGTCCGCGCAGCGCGCGGTTCGTGCCTGTCCGCGCAGCGCGCGGTTCGTGCCTGTCCGCGCAGCGCGCGGTTCGTGCCTGTCCGCGCAGCGCGCGGTTCGTGCCTGTCCGCGCAGCGCGCGGTTCGTGCCTGTCCGCGCAGCGCGCGGTTCGTGCCTGTCCGCGCAGCGCGCGGTTCGTGCCTGTCCGCGCAGCGCGCGGTTCGTGGTAGAGCGCCGCATGCGCACGCAACGACCGCTCGCAGCCCCCCTCGCGATCACCCTGGCCCTCTCTGCGCTGCCGGCCTGCGGCCCGGCCGCGGGCCCGCCGCCGCCGCCCCCCTCGGCCGTGAAGGCGGCGGCCCCCCCGCCTGTGCCGCAGGGCCTCCCGATCGTCGAGACGAAGCTCGAGAACGTCGGGCTCGACGAGGCCGCGCTCGACCGCTCGGCCAACCCCTGCGAGGACTTCTATCAGTTCGCCTGCGGCGGATGGCTGGCCAAGACGGAGATCCCGGGCGACGAGGCCATCTGGATGCGGAGCTTCAACGAGATCGAGCAGCGCAACGAGGCGGAGCTCCGGCGCATCCTCGAGGAGGCGGCGCAGGCCGGCGACCGGGATCCGGTGAGCAAGAAGATCGGGGCCTACTACGGCGCGTGCGTCGACGAGGCCGCGATCGAGGCCGCCGGCGCGAAGCCGCTCGCGGATCTCCTCGCCAAGGCGCGGCGGGTGCGCGACCCGAAGAGCGTCGGGGCGCTCGTCACCGAGCTCCACGGCCGCCGCATCTGGGCGCTGTTCGACATCGCCTCTGCGCAGGACATGAAGGACGCGACGCGCGTCATCGCCCAGCTCGACCAGAACGGGCTCGGCCTGCCGGACCGCGACTACTACCTGAACGAGGACGACAAGTCGAAGGCGCTCCGCAAGACCTACGAGGAGCACGTCGCGCGGATGATGCGGCTCGCCGGGGCAAAGGAGGCCGCGGCGAAGGCGGCGGCGCTCGACGTGGTGCAGATCGAGACCGAGCTCGCGAAGATCTCGAAGACGCGGGTCGAGCGGCGGGACCCGAAGGGCCTGTACAACAAGATGGATCGGGTGGCGCTCGCGAAGGCGGCGCCGGATTTCCCCTGGGACGCGTACTTCCAGGGTCTCGGCCGCCCGGACATCAAGGAGGTGAACGTGACCTCCGTCCGGTTCTTCGAGGGGCTCTCGCGGCTGCTCAAGTCGGCGAAGCCCGCCGCGTGGCAGAATTACCTGGCGTGGCACGTGGTGCGCTCGCTCGCGCCCGCGCTGTCCAAGGCGTTCGTCGACGAGAGCTTCACGCTGCAATCGGCGCTCACCGGGCAAAAGGAGGTCCGGCCGCGCTGGAAGCGCTGCGTCGACGCGACCGACAACGCGCTCGGCGAGCTGCTCGCGCAGCCGTTCGTCAAGACGAGCTTCTCCGGCGAGAGCAAGCCCGCGGCCGAGGCGATGGTGCGCGAGATCAGCGAGGCGTTCGGCCGCGAGGTGCGGGCGCTCGACTGGATGGATGAGGGCACGCGGCAGCGCGCGCTCGCCAAGCTCGGCGCGATGGCGTACCTCATCGGGTATCCCGACAAGTGGCGGACGTACGATTTCGAGGTCGATCCCAAGTCGTACGCGAAGAACGCGCTGGCGGCGCGCGCCTTCCACACGCGGTGGGATCTCGGGAAGATCGACAAGCCGGTCGATCGCGACGAGTGGCAGATGAGCCCGCCCTCGGTGAACGCCTATTACGATCCGCAGCGCAACCACATGGTCTTCCCCGCCGGTATCCTTCAGCCGCCGTTCTACAGCGTGAAGTCGGGCGTCGCGGTGAACCTCGGCGGCATCGGCATGGTCGTCGGGCACGAGCTCACGCACGGGTTCGACGACGAGGGGTCGCAGTTCGACCAGAAGGGCAACCTGGAGGACTGGTGGTCGAAGGAGATCGCCGCGGCGTTCAAGGCGAAGACCGAGTGCGTCGAGGCGCAGTACTCGGGCTACGAGGCGCTGCCGGGGGTGAAGCTGAACGGCAAGCTGACGCTGGGCGAGAACATCGCGGACCTCGGGGGCCTCAAGCTCGCGTTCATGGCGTACCGCACGATGCGCAAGGGCGCGGCGGAGCAGACGGTCGCGGGCGGGTTCACCGAAGATCAGCAGTTCTTCCTGGCGCACGGGCAGGGGTGGTGCGGCAAGATGCGCGACGAGGCGCTCCGGCTGATGGTGCAGGTGAACCCGCACTCGCCGCCGCGGTTCCGCGTGAACGGGCCGCTCGCGAACCTGCCGCAGTTCGCCGAGGCCTTCAAGTGCGCGCCCGGCACGCCGATGCGGCCGGCGAACATGTGCTCGGTCTGGTAGCCGCGGCCGGCGTCGTTTCAGAGAGGAGGAACCATGATCCTGATTGGCCAGTACGACTCGCCGTTCGTGCGCCGCGTCGCCGTGGCGCTCCAGCATTACGGGCTCGCGTACGAGCACCGCCCGTGGTCGGTGTGGGCCGACGCGGAGTCCATCGCGAAGTACAACCCGCTCCGGCGCGTGCCCGTGCTCGTGACGGACAGCGGGGAGTCGCTCGTCGAGAGCGCGGCGATCCTCGACGCCCTCGACGACCTGGTGGGGCCCGATCGCGCGCTCCTGCCGCGCTCGGGCGAGGCGCGCCGCGCCGGGCTGCGGGTCTGCGCGCTCGCCACGGGCCTCGCCGACAAGGCGGTGAGCCTGCTCTACGAGCACGTGCTGCGCCAGAGCGACCGCCGCAGCCAGGTCTGGGTCGACCGCTGCGCCGCGCAGCTCGGCGAGACGCTCGATGTCCTGGAGCGCGAGCGCGAGCGCGCCGCGCGGGGCGGCGATTTCTGGTTCGGCGCCTTCAGCCACGCCGACATCGCGGTCGGCTGCGCGCTGCGGTTCATCGGCGAGGCGCACCCGTCCGTCACCGACGCGGCGAGGCGGCCGGCGCTGGCCGCGCACGCGGCCCGCTGCGAGGCGCTCCCGGCGTTCGCGGCGGTGGTCCAGCCCCTCCACGTGGCCGTGAAGGCCTCCTGACGCGCGACTGCTGCTGGAGCAACACCCTACGGATCGTCTGTTGCCCCGTCAGCAGCCGGTCCTGGCGATGCCCCCGTCGATCCCACCGCTCCTGCCAGCGCCGCGGCGTCGGCCACCGAGGCCGAGCGCGCAGCATTGTAGACGTTCTAACGAGCCCTCAGCGCGCCGCGCCTACCGCGGCCGCTCGACCATCGCGCTCCCGCCGTGACGCCGGACCGGCTCGGCGACCGCGGTCACGGTGCCATCGCCGTGGAAGCGGAGCGCGGTGGCCGCGCCGATCTCGCCGCCCAGCGTGGCCGCGTCGGAGAGGGCGTGGCCCAGGGACGCGAGCCCCTCGGCCTCGGGGGCGCTCAGGAACGCCGTCTCCGCGTCGGTCGATCCGTCGCCGCAGTTGCGCTGCGAGAGGCGCGGCGCCGAGAGCACCTCGTCGATGGGGAGGCCGAGGTCGATGTGATTCACGAGGATCTGCAGCACCGTGGTGATGATCGTGGACCCGCCCGGAGAGCCCAGCGCGAGCGCGGGCTCTCCGTCCTTGAGGACGATCGTCGGGCTCATGCTGCTGCGCAGGCGCTTGCCCGGCTCGGCCACGTTGGGGTGCGGCGAGCTCGGGTCGGGCGGGATGGTGAAGTCGGTGAGCTCGTTGTTCAGCAAGAAGCTCTCGCGAGGAGCGCCGGGCTCGGGGCACGCTGGGGCGTCCTGCCTCACGCGGCGACAGCGGCCGTGAGGGTCTGTTCGGGAGCAGCGATGTGGAGCTCGCCGCCTCCCGGGAAATCACAATGCAATCGCCGTACCGGCGCCCGCAGCCGGCCCGCGATCGAGCGGACCGCTGCGATGTCGCGCAGGCCCTTGCCACATGGCGGTCATCGGGGTACTGTCCCGGCAGGTCATGAGCGCCAGCGCGTAGCCCCGGCTCGCTGGCCGACAACCCTCCGAACCGCGGTGGGGTGTCCCGGGTGAAGACCTGGCCGGCCGCATGAGCGGCCGGCAAGCGCGGACTCTGGTCGCCCGGAGTCTCCCTGGACTCGTGAGGTGATATGTCGATCGCTCCCGTCGTGGACTTGCGTCCTGATGCGGCCGCGCCGGCGCCGCTCGCCGCCGGCGCTCTCCCTTTGCCCGTCGTCGGCGCGGACCTGTCCGTGCCGCTCGTCACTGGCGAGCACGTGGGCTACGTGAACCTCGATTACGCGGCGAGCGCCCCGTGCCTCCGCTCGGTGCTCGACGCGGTCGCGGCGCTGCTCCCCTGGTACAGCAGCGTGCATCGCGGCGCGGGGTTCGCGTCCACGGTCACGACCGAGCTCTACGCCGCCGCCCGCCAGGCGGTGGGCGACTTCGTCGGAGCGCGCGCCGACGACACGGTGGTGTTCACGAGGAACACGACCGACGCGCTCAACCTGCTCGCCGCCGCGCTGCCCGAGGACACCACGGTGGTGACCTTCGCCTCGGAGCACCACGCGAACCAGCTGCCCTGGCGGCGCGGTCGCTCGGTGGTCCTCCCGGTGCCCGCGAGCGCGGACGAGGCGATCGCGCGGGCCGACGACGCCCTGCGCGGCGCGCCCTCGCGCCACCGGCTGCTCGCCGTGACGGGGGCCAGCAATGTCACGGGGGAGCTGTGGCCGCTCTCGGAGCTCGCCGCGGTCGCCCACCGCCGCGGGGCGCGGCTCTCCGTGGACGCGGCCCAGCTCGCGCCCCACCGCGCGATCGAAATGGCGGCGGTCGGGGCCGACTACCTCGCGCTGTCCGGGCACAAGCTCTATGCCCCCTTCGGCGGCGGCGTGCTCGTGGGTCGCGGGGACTGGCTCGACGCCGCGCGCCCCTACCTCGCCGGCGGCGGCGCCGTCCGGCGCGTCACGCTCGACGGCGTCGAATGGGCGAGCGGCGCGCCCCGCCACGAGGCCGGCACGCCCAACGTCGTCGGCGCGGTGTCGCTGGCCGCGGCGTGCCGCGCGCTCGCCGAGGCCGGCATGTCCGCCGTGGCGGCGCACGAGGCCGGCCTGCTCGACCGCGTCACGCGCGGGCTCGGCGCCGTGCCGGGGGTCGAGCGGCTCGAGATGTGGGGCCCCGCGAGCCCGCGTATCGGCGTCGTGACGTTCCAGGTGCGGGGCTTCCACCCCGGCGTGGTCGCCGCCGCGCTGAGCGCCGAGCACGGCATCGGCGTCCGCGACGGCTCGTTCTGCGCGCACCCGCTCATGAGCGCGCTCGCCGGGGCGCGCGCGCCGGAGGCGCCGGGAGGCGCGGCGGTGCCCGGCGCGGTGCGCGTGAGCTTCGGCGTCGGCACCAGCAGGGCGGACATCGATCGATTCCTCGGCGCGATATCCGATCTCGTCGCCCGGGGTCCCCGCGCTCGCTATCGCCTCGACGCAGGGCGGTACGTCCCAGAGCCGGATCCGCGCCCCCGCCCTGCGCTGGCCGGGCTCCTCGCCGGGGGCACGGCCGGCGCCATGCACGGGCTCCTGGCGAGCCACCTGGCGCCGTGTCAGTGGCCGGCCTGAGGCCGGGGTGGTGGCCTAATTTGAACATGAAGGCGGGAAGGCGGGAAGAAAAGCTCAATGAGCTTCCCATCTTCCCGCCTTCATGTGAATCACTCCGGGGCCAATTTGGCCACCACCGAGGCCGGCGACGCCGCGACGGACGTCACCGTGCTTCCGGGCCGGCGCGGCCCGACGGGGGATTGGTGACATCCCCCGCCGGCCGGCGCTCGGGCGCCTCCGCGGGCCTCAGCGCTCGGGGAGCCGCAGCGCGGCGAGCCGATCCATCGACGCCTGACTCACCTCTTCCGGCAAGCCGGGGAAGATCTCCGAGGCGCTCGCCGGGATCGCCGCGGGGTGCACGACGCCCACCTGGACCGTGCGCTTCGGCTCGTCGAGCAGGATGAAGAAGAACCGATCGTCGAGGGGACGCCGCCACACCGGGCAGCCTCCGCCCGGGTCCTCGGCGTCGAGGACGGCGCCGGCGTCGAGCGCGGCCTGTCCGCATGCGTCCAGCAGATCTGCGGTGTCCGGGAACGACGCGACGTCGCAGCGCTGCTTGCCGCAGACGCTCCCGCCCAGGTGGCCGACCTGGTACGAGCGGAGCCCGGTGCTGAGGATATCCCGGTTGCCGTACTCGAGCCCTTCGGCCTCCGACACCGTCTCGAAGACGTTGATCTCCCCGCAGCCGTCCCCCACGCCGGGGTCGGTGTTCGCATAGCAATGGCACGGGTGATACTTGCCCCAGCCGTCGCGCATCAGCTCCGACGCCGAGAACCCGACCCACGGCGCGTCGGTCCAGCCGTCGCTCGGGCCGTCGGCGCAGCTGAGCTGCGCGAGCGACGGGTCGTCCGCGTAGGGCATCGACGCGAGCAGCACCACGAGCTTCGAGCCCTCCCAGCCGTGGTAGTTCACGTCGGGCCCGCCGGCAGGGCAGTACGGATCGCTGCCCGGCCCGCAGGGGAAAGGCGCGTCGCGCATCGCATACCAGTGGCATGCATTGCCCAGATCGCCGGTGAACGCGCCCGCGCCGTCCGGCCCGGTGAGCTTGAGGTCCGCGAGCGCCTGCGGCGCGCGGCGATCCCAGAACGAGCGACGGACCCAGCGATCGCCGGCGCCTCTGGGCTGGTAGACGGCGAGCTGCTTTACGCGGAGCGGCCCTCGCAAGATGAGGGTCATCTGCTCATTGAAGGGCGAGAGCGACGCGCTCGTGACCTCGTGGCGCGTACGGCAGCAGAACTCGTCGCCCCAGGAGAAGCTGAGCGTCGCCGACTCGACGTCGCAGCGCGGGTCGCCCGGCTCCGCCTCGATGCGGCGACCCCAGTAGCCGGGCGCGCCGATGTTCTGGAACGTCATCGTTCCTCCGCGGGTCACCGGGCCGACACTCTCCGTCGGATAGGGATCTCCGCCCGGCGCACCCCCGCTCCCGGCGCCGGCTCCTCCGGTCCCCGCCGCGGCTCCGGTCCCCGCGGCGCCGCCGGTGCCGCCGTTCTCGCCGTGAGCGCCGCCGCTCCCGCCCGGCGCGCCGCCTCCGCCGCCGCAACCGGCCGCCGCCATGGCGAGCCCGAGCGCGGCCGCCGTCCCGAAGAGATCCCGTTCGACTCGCCTCATCATGCGCTGCCTCCGTGCCCCCCAGGTCTTCGATCATCGCGCATCGCGCACAGCTGCTCCCGCCGAGAGCGCGCGCTGCGCGAGCGCGCGCAGGTCGGAGAGGCTCGCCCCCTCGAGCGGCGCGGTCCCGGCGTCCAGGGGCGCGGCGGCCTCGCCGAGGCCGAGCTCCTCCAGGAGCCAGCGCCCCGTGAGGACGTCGCCGCCGAGCCACGCGCGCGCCGGCGCCTCGCCGAGCGCCGCGGCCTCGATCCAGCCGATGGGCACGCGCGCGACAACGGCGGCGCCGGCGCCCGGCGGCGCCGGATCGTCGGGCGCGGTGATGGGCTGGAAGGGCCCCTCGGCGAGCTCCGGCGCCTCGCCGCCGTCGACCCGCGGGAGCCCCGCGCCGAGCGCGACCGCCTCGACAACGGCCTGCGCGAGCGCCTCGAGCGAGCTCCGCGCCGGGAGGACCTCGGCCAGCGCCGCCGGCGCCTTGCCCAGCCAGCGGTCGACGGCGCGCTCGTCCGGCGCCGCGAGCTCCGCGGGGACCGCGATCGGCGCGTCGTGGCCGGCGAAGACCTCGATGAGGACCGCGCCGTCGCGCGCGGCCTCGACGCCGAGCAGCGCGGCGGGGCGGTGCTGCAGCGCGATCCACTCGCGCCCGCCGTAGTGCGCGGGCGCGCCGGCGCGGGCGAAGCCCTTGAGGAAGCCGCGCACGTTGCGGTTGAGGAGCGTCCGGGCCGTGGCGTCGGGCGCGAGCGCGGCCGCGTGCGGCAACGCCAGGGTCCACACGACGCCGCGCCCGCCGAGGAAGGCGGCGGTGCCGGTCGTGGCGCGCCGCACGACCGGCACGCCGCGCGCCGCGCAGGCCGCGAGGTCGACGACGCGCGCGGCGCGCTGCAGCGCCCCGAGCACCACGGCGGGGCCGTCGACGAGGCTCGCGGCGAGCCACGGCGCCTCCGGCGCGGCGCGGGCGCGCGCGAGCAGCGCCGGGCCGAGCGCGAGCGCGCCGGCAAGGGGGCGATGGGCAGGCGGGAGGGAGCGCAGGGCCCCGCGGGGCGGCGCCGGTGATACCATCGCCCCATGTTGACCGAAGAGGAGCTGGCAGAGCAGCGCGTCGGCACGTGGATCGGCCCGTGGGCGGTGGAGCGCGTCCTTGGGGTCGGCGGCATGGCGAGCGTCTTCTTCGGCCGCCGCGCCGACGGGTGCGTGGCGGCGGTCAAGGTCCTGCACGCCGAGCTCGCCAGCATCGACGAGGTGCGCAAGCGGTTCCTGCGCGAGGGGCCGATCGGGAACGCGCTGGCCGCGGTGGCGCCGCTCTGCGAGGGGCTCCCCCAGGTGCTGGAGTCCGGGGCCACCGACGACGGCGCGGTCTACATGGCCATGGAGATGCTCGAGGGAGAGACCGTGTTCGACCGCATGGTCCGGCACGGGACGCTCCCCGTCGGCCAGGTGATCGCGCTCGCCGAGCGGGTCCTCGACGTGCTGATCGTGGCGCACGAGCACGGCATCGTACACCGCGATCTCAAGCCCGAGAACCTGCACATCGGCAACGACGGGCGCGTGCGGGTGCTCGATTTCGGCCTCGCGCGCGTGCTCGACCCGCTGCTCGAGGACGTCGCGGGCGTGCCCGAGATGACGACGACGAGCACCGGCGTGTCGATCGGCACCGACGATTACATGGCGCCCGAGCAGGCGCTGGGCCTCATCCGCGAGATCGACGGCCGGACCGACCTGTTCGGCCTCGGCGCGACGATGTTCCGCCTGCTGGCGGGGCGCACGATCCACGGCAACCTGGACGAGGCGCGCCTGCTCATCGCCGTCGCCACCGAGAAGGCGCCGCCGCTCGCGCAGCACGCCCCCACGGCGCCGCCGGGCCTGTGCGCCGTGGTGGACCGCGCCCTCGCCTTCCTCAAGCAGGAGCGGTACCCCGACGCGCGGACGATGCGGGGCGACCTCGCCGCGGTGCGCGCCGGGCGCGAGCCGCCGTATGCGACGGCGGCGGCGGCGAGGGGGCGGGCGTAGCGCTGGTGACGCGCCGGTGACGCGCTGGTGAGCTGCGCGGCGCGGTGTACACTGGCAGCATGCTGCGAAGATCCGACGCTCGGCTCCGGCACGGGCCCGATGGCCCGCGAGCCGCAGGGATCCATCGCGCGGCGTCAGCCGGCGAGCGCTCGGCGCTCATCGCCTGCTACGCGGAGGCCGAGGGATGCACGGAAGCGGCGTTTCCCGGCCTGAAGTTCGTCCGTGCGTCGCGCCCGACGACCTGCCAGATCCTGCACGCCCTCGGTCCGGCGCTCACCGTGGTCGGTCAAGGCAGGACGACCGCGCGGTTCGACGAGGTCGAGCTCGAGTACGACGCCTCGCGCTATGCCGTCGTGGCGAGGGACGCGGCGTTCGAAGAAGCGATAACGGAGGTCGACAGCGCCTCTCCGTACCTCGCCATGAGCCTCGAGATCCCGCCGGACGCGATCGCCAGGATGCTGCTCGCGCTGGCCGACGCGAGCGCCGAGCCTGCGGCCGAGGCGGCTCCCGCCGTCGTCTCGGACCTCGACACGCCGATCGAGGACGCCGTCGTCCGGTTGCTCCGCGCGATCCGCGACCCGGTGGAGCGCCGGATCGTCGCCCCCCTGGCGTTCGAGGAGCTCGTCTTTCGCCTGCTCCGCTCGGAGGCCGCCGCGATGGTTCGAGGCGCCGTGGGGCGCGACCGCGACGCGGACAAGATCCAGGCGGCGATGCGCTTCCTCCGCGCGAACGTCGAGCGGCCGCTGTCCGTGGCGGAGGTCGCGCGGCACGTCGCCATGAGCCCGTCGCATTTCGCGCATCGATTCCGCGCCGTCGCCCGCGTCTCTCCGATGCGCTACCTGAAGCAGCTGCGCCTCCAGCACGCGCGCGCCCTCCTGCTCTCTGGCCTGCGCGCGAGCGAGGCGGCGCAGCGCGCCGGGTACGAGAGCGCCTCGCACTTCACCCGCGACTTCAAGCGCCGCTTCGGCGCCGCGCCCGGCAACTACGCCGAGCGCCTCCGGAAGCCGTAGCGCGCCGGATCGCAGGATTCGGCAAGAGAAGCGCAGCTCTCGCCCTGCCCCACCCCCGGGCGCGACCATAGACTCCCGCCATGATCATCCTCACCGGCGCCACGGGGCACCTCGGCTCGTCCGTCCTCAAGCACATCCTCACGCTGGTCCCCCCCTCCGAGATCATCGTCTCCTTGCACAACCGCCTGGCTCGCGCAGAGCTCGAGAAGGCGGGATTGCAGGTGAGGTCGGGAGACTACACCGACCCCAGATCCCTGGAAGACGCGTTTCGCGGTGGAGACAAGCTGCTGATCGTCTCTCATCCGTCCTTCTCCGACGACCTGCGGGTCGCGTCGCACAAGAACGCGATCGACGCAGCGGTGAAGGCGGGGGTGAGGCATGTCTACTACACCTCTCTCGCCTTCGGGCGAGAGAGCAAGGCAGCCGTGATGAGGGCGCACCTCGACACGGAGGCCTACCTGAGATCGCGCGGGGTCACCTACACGATCCTCCGAGAAGGCGTGTACATGGAGAGCTTCCCCGTCTTCCTCGGGTTCCTCGGCGCCGGACACGACGAGGTCGTCGTGCCGGGCGACGGGGGGGTCGCCTGGGCTGCGAGGGACGACCTCGCAGAGGCGACGGCGAGGATCGTCGCGGGCGGCGGATACGACGATGAGGCGATCGCCCTCGTCGGGCCAAAGGCATACACGCTGGAGCAGACGACCGCGCTCATCTCGTCCATCCTCGGCCGCGAGATACGCTTCTCGCTGGTGAGCCAGGACGAGTTCGTGCGGCGGAACAGCGCGAACGGAGATGTCGCGAGGTTCTGGGCGTCCACGTATCCGGCGCTGGAGGCAGGCGAGGCGTCCAGCGTCAATCCGCTCCTGGGGGCGGTCCTCGGGCGGCCGCCCGTGTCCTTCGCGTCGAGGTTGAGGGAGCTGCTCGAGCTCGAAGGGGAGCCGCGGAAGGAGATCTCCAGCTGGATCGACAACGGACGAGGGTCCGCGCCCTGAGCGCCATCCGCGCCCGCCATGCCTATCGGATCGCGGCGCCCCCGGCGCCTCCGCTCTGTGCGCCGCGAACGGCCCGATCTCACGCCACGGCTCCGGGCGCGAGGATCGCCGTCCACGCCGGGTGCCCTGCCATCTCCGCCGGCGTCCGCGGCGGCGCGGGCGCGCCGTCGGGCGCGCGCAGGGCGAGCCGCCACCAGCCGACGTCGCGCCACGCGCCCTGCTTCCAGCCGACGTCGCGGTAGACGCCGACCGGCTCGAAGCCGAGCGCCTCGTGGAGGCCGACGCTGGCCGGGTGCGGCAGCGTGACGCCCGCGTGGGCGACGTAGAAGCCCTGCAGGCGCAGGAGCTCCAGCAGCGCGCGGTAGAGCGCGCGCCCGACCCCGGTGCGGTGGTGAGCGGCGTCGATGTACACGCTGGTGTCGACCGACCACCGGTATGCCGCTCGCTCGCGGTGGCGCGCCCCATAGGCGTAGCCGACCACCGCGCCGTCGCGCTCGAGGACCAGCCACGGGGCGTGGGCGAGCACGGCCGCGATGCGCGCCGCCATCTCGTCCACGGTCGGCGCCTCCAGCTCGAACGAGATCGGCCCCGAGACGCTCGGGGCGTAGATCGCCGCGATCGCCGCGGCGTCGCCGGCATCGGCCATTCGTACGGTGTC
Source organism: Sorangium cellulosum So0157-2 (assembly GCF_000418325.1). Taxonomy (GTDB): domain Bacteria; phylum Myxococcota_A; class Polyangia; order Polyangiales; family Polyangiaceae; genus Sorangium; species Sorangium cellulosum_D. Next base: position 2,377,489 of record NC_021658.1, on the reverse strand, counting down.
CATGGCGGTGAACCTAACGGCCGCGCTACCATGCTTCAATGCAATCGAAGCGATGGTTCGCATCGATATCCTCGATGGAAGCGCCTCCATGGACGTCGCCCAGCTGACCGCCTTCCTGCGCGTCGTGCGCGAGGGCAGCTTCACCCGCGCCGCGCGGACGCTGGGCGTCGGCCAGCCGGCGGTGAGCGCGCGCATCGGCGCGCTCGAGGCCGAGGTCGGCGGCGCGCTGTTCACCCGCGGCCGGCGCGTCGCCTTGACGCCGCTCGGCGAGGGCTTCGGTCGCTCGAGTGGCTGGTGCGCTCGGCCGACCACGAGGGGGTGCTCGCCATGCTGTTCGACGGCCTCATGGAGAGCGGCTCAGCGGCGCCGTAGCCCGCGCCGGCCTCGCCCGACTCCCGCCATGTCCGCCCCCACCCGCCGCGCCAGATCAGCGCTGCAGGCCCTCGTCGTCGCCGCCGTCCTGCTGGCGCTCCTCGCGCTCGGCGAGGCGGCGCGCCCCGCCGCGCGAAGCCTCTCACCGCGCGACATCGCCCAGGGCGTCGCCGCCGGCGGCGGCATCTTGCTCGGCAGCATCGCCGTCATGCTCGCCGTGTTCCGGGAGCGCTGGAGCACGCTCGGCTTCCGGCGCGAGGCGCCGGCCGCCGTGCTCGGCTGGGGCCTGCTCGGGCTGATCGCCAGCTACCTGCTCGCCGGCGCGGGGACGGTCGTCTACGGGCTGGCAGCGGGCGTCTCCCCGGAGCAGCTCGCCGCCGAGAAGACCGCCGCGCTCAGCGGCTTCTCCGAGCTTCCGCCGGCGCTCATCCTTCCGCTCGCGCTCTTCACCGGCACGTACGAAGAGCTGGTCTTCCGCGGCTTCTTCATCTCGCGCCTGCGCGCCGCCCTGTCCCCAACCCCCCACGACCCTGCCGCCGCCGCCGGCGCCGTCGTGCTGACGTCCGCCCTGTTCGCGGTCGGCCACTTCTATCAAGCCACGCTCGGCGTCGTGCAGACCTTCGCCATCGGCCTGGCGCTCGGGGCGCTCGCGGTGCGACGGGACAACGTCTGGCCGTGCGTCGTGGCGCACGCGGGCATCAACCTGATCGGGATGCTCGCGCTGCGCTTCGCTTGAAGCGGCGCCCCGCGGCCGTCATCGTCGTGAAGGGAGCGGGGTTGTCACGCTGGCGCCGTGACATGTCACGCGGCTCGCTCCGAGGACAGCGGTTCTTCCTGGGCGATCGGCGGTCGAGTCCCTCGCTGGATGACCCGCCGCGCTCGCCCCCGGGGCCGCGTTGACGCAGCGCGATCCCGGGGATACACGGCGGCCCTCATGGAGCTCGCATGAGCCGTACTTCGCTCGCGCCCTCCGGCGCCGACGCCGGCGCCGAGCTGCGCACGCTGGCCCGACTCGCGCTGCCGATCACCCTCGCTCAGCTCGGCCTCGTGTCCATGAGCCTCGTCGACACGGCGATCATCGGCCGCGCCTCGGTCCAGGATCTCGCGGCCATCGGCATCGCTCGCTCCATCATGTTCGCGGTGACCTCGTTCGGGATGGGCGTCGCGTTCGCCCTCGAGCCGCTCGCGTCCCAGGCGATCGGCGCCGGCCAGCCGGCGCAGGCGTGGGCGGCGCTGCGGTCGACGCTCCGCGCCTGCGCGCTCCTGTCGCTGCCGAGCGTCGCCCTCTCGTTCGCCGCGACGCTGCTGCTCGAGCCGATCGGCGTCGAGGCCGCGCTCATCCCGGGCGTGCGCGCGTACCTGCTCGGCCACGCTCCCGGGTTCTTCCCGTTCCTCGCGCACCTCGCGTACCGGACGTTCCTGCAGGCCCACGGCGAGACGCGGCCCGCGCTGGTCGCCTCCATCGCCGCCAACGTCGTCAACGCGGCGCTCTGCGGGCTGCTCGTGCGCGGCGACGACATGCTCGCGTGGCTGCGCCTCCCGCCGGTCGGGCTGCCGCGCCTCGGCGCCCTGGGCGCCGGGCTCGCGACGAGCGCCGGCAGCCTCGTCCTCGCCGCCGTCGTCCTCCGCGCGGCGGGGCGGCGCCGGCCCGCGCCTCCGCGCGAGCGCGTCGCGACGGGGGCGGTCTTCCGCCTCGGCGTGCCCATCGGGCTGCACCTGCTCGTCGGCAGCGGCGCCTTCGCGGTCCTCGGGATGATCGTGGGGCGCCTCGGCGCCGCCACCGTCTCGGCGCACCAGATCGCCCTCGGGCTCGCGAGCTTCACCTTCATGGGCGCGCTCGGCGTCGCGGGCGCCACGTCGGTGCGCGTCGGCCACGCCATCGGCGCCGGCGCCCCTCCGCGGCGATCCGCGCTGCTCGGGCTCGCCCTCGGCACGTCCGTCATGACGTGCGGCGCCCTCCTGTTCGCCCTGGCCCCGCGCAGGCTCGTCGGCCTGTTCACGTCGGACGCCGAGGTGGTGAACATCGGCGTCCAGCTGCTCTATGTGGCCGCGCTGTTCCAGCTCTTCGACGGCGTCCAGGTGGTCGCGGCCGGGGCGCTGCGCGGCGCGGGGGACGTGCGGTTTCCGTTCCTCGCCAACATCGCCTCTCACTGGCTTGTCGGCTTCCCGCTCACGCTCCTGTTCGGCTTCGCGCTGAGCCTCGGCGCACAAGGCCTCTGGTGGGGGCTCACGACAGGGCTCGTGACGAACTCGGTGCTCCTCGTCGTCCGGCTCCTGCGCCTCACGGGGGGCAAGATCGTCCGCGTCGGGGTCGGCGCCGCCGGCGCGGCGCCGCTCGCCTGAGCGGAGCGGAGGGACGGCAGGCCCACAGGCCGTGGGCGCGGGCCCCCGCGCCCGCTCCCTCACTCCGCGGCCGACGGACGCGACCTCGGCCCGGGGCGGATCCCCGGCTCCCCCTCCTCCACCCTCCCCTTCGCGGGATCGAACGATCGCCCCGTCCAGAGCCCGAGGACGAACCAGCCGAGCAGCAGCGCGCCCAGCGCGAACGCCGAGTCGCCGAGCACCCGCATCCACCGCAGCTTGTCCATCAGCCCGGTCTGCAGGAACTCCGCCGACCGCGCGTACCATGTCCCGTGCTCGACCGCGGCCCACGCCTGGAGCAGGCCGATCGGCAACAGGCTCAGGAGCACCATCGCGACGAGGCCGCCGTTGATCAGCCAGAACGCGGCGGCGAGCGCCCGCTCCTTCCAGGCGAGCCCGGGCCGGAGCGCTCGCAGGCAGAAGAGCATCAGGCCGAGCGCCAGCATCCCGTAGACGCCGAACAAGGCCGTGTGGCCGTGCACCGGCGTCGTGTTGAGGCCCTGCATGTAATACAGCGCGATCGGCGGGTTGATGAAGAACCCGAACAGCCCCGCGCCCACGAAGTTCCAGAACGCCACCGCCACGAAGAAGTAGATGGGCCACCGGTAAGCGCCTAGCCACGCCGCCCGCTCGGCGCCGCGCGCGAGGCGGACGTTCCCCCACGCCTCGAAGCCGATGAGGACCAGCGGGACGACCTCGAGCGCGCTGAACACCGCGCCGAGCGCGAGCACCACGCTCGGGACGCCGGTGAAATAGAGGTGGTGGAACGTGCCGATGATGCCCCCGCCGAGGAAGATCACGGTCGAGAACAGCACCGCGCGCGTCGCGGGCGCCACGCGGATCAGCCGGAGACGGGCGAAGAGGAACGCGATCACGACCGTGGCGAACACCTCGAAGAAGCCCTCGACCCAGAGGTGGACGACCCACCAGCGCCAGTACTCCGCCGTGACCAGCGGGCTGCGCTGCCCGTACATCAGCCCGGCTGCGTAGAAGAGCGGGATGGCGAGGCTCGCCAGCGCGAACAGGACCAGCAGCGGGCGGCTCTCGTCGCGGCGGGCGAGCGCCGGGCGGAGCGCCCGCAGCATCAGCCAGAACCAGAAGCAAAGCCCGCCGAAGAGCAGGATCTGCCAGAAGCGGCCGAGATCGACGTACTCGTAGCCCTGCGCGCCGAACCAGAACCAGAGGTCGCCGAGCCGCTGCTGGATGCCCAGCCACTCGCCCGCGAGCGAGCCCACCACCACGACGAGCAGCGCGGCGAAGAGCGCATTGACGTAGAGCCGCTGTCCTCTCGGCTCGACGCCGCCCACCGCGGGCGCGACGTAGAGCCCGGTCGCGAGCCACGACGTCGCGATCCAGAAGATGCCGATCTGGACATGCCATGTCCGCGCCACCGAGTACGGCAGCCAGCGGTCGAGCGGGATCCCATAGAAGCCCGACCCCTCCACGCCGTAGTGCGCCGTGATCGCGCCGAGCGCCACCTGGACGACCCAGAGCGCCGCGACCACGAAGAAGTACTTCACCGTCGCCCGCTGCGAGGGCGTCGGGCTCAGGCCGAGCAGCGGATCCCGAGCGGGCGGCGACATCGCCTCAGGGTCCTGCTCCCTTGAGGCAAAATACCACACCATCCCGCCGACCCCGGCGAGGAGCAGGACGAAGCTCACGACGCTCCAGACCACGGCCTCGCCCGTCGGCCGGTTGCCGACGAGCGGCTCGTGCGGCCAGTTCTGCGTGTACGAGACGGTCTCCCCGGGGCGCTCCGCGGCGGAGGCCCAGGCCGTCCACCAGAAGAAGGCCGCCATGGCGCGCTGCTTCTCGGGGTCGACAAGCGCGCCTCGCGGGATGGCGTATTCGTCCCGGCCTTCGCCGAAGACGCTCGCGTAATACGCGGCGAGCGCCTCGAACGCCTCGGCGCGCGCGGGATCGATCGCGATCGTGCCCTGCGCGGGGTCGTAGGAGTTCCGGCGGATGCGCTCCTCGAGCCGCGCCGAGAGCGCCGCCCGCTGCTCGACGTCGAGCGCGGCGAACGACGGGGCGCCCTGATCCCGCGCCCACCGATCGAGGACGAAGACGGCTTCGCGATGGAGCCAGTCGGCGGTCCAGTCCGGCGCCACGTAGGCGCCGTGCCCCCAGATCGAGCCGATCTGCTGGCCGCCGATCGACTGCCAGACGTTCTGCCCATCCTGGATGGTGCGCCCGTCGAAGAGCGTCCGGCCGTCGGTGGTGACCACGCGCGCCGGGATGGGCGGCCCCGAGAGGACGGCCCGGTACCCGACGCCCCCGAGCACGGCAAACGAGGCCAACAAGACGATCGCGAGGGCTATCCAGAGCTTTCGGTACTCCATTCCAGATCTCCGGTCTCGTTCCGCTCCTCGCCAGCGCCGCGCGAGGGGCGCGGCGGAGCCGCGGAGACGAGCCGGCATGAGCACAAAACGGACCAGCGCGCCGCGGTCTCGTCCACGGCGCCTCGTCCACGGCGCCTCGTCCACAGCGTCGCGGCCACGGCGCTGCCGGCCCGGCGGCCCCGGGAGCGGCGCCGTCAGGCGCGGCGCGACGCCGGCTTCAGCCGAGGTGCTTTCTCATGCTGACGCTCGTGATCCGGTAGCCGAGCGAGTCGTAGAGCCCCCGCGCCCGCGCGTTCTGCGCGAAGACGTGCAGCTCGATGTCCCGCGCGCCCAGGCCGCGGGCGACCTCCTCGGCGAGGGCCATGACCCGGCGCCCGATGCCCCGGCCGCGGGCGTCCTCGCGCAGGTGGATATCGTAGAGGAACGCGCTGCGAAACCCGTCCGCGCTTGTCATGCCGATCCAGAGGTGGCCGACCACGGCGCTGCCCTCCAGCACCGCATAGATGTGGTGGTCGGGGGTGGCGAGCCCCTGCGGCAGGAACGCCTCGATCTGCGAGCGCGCGTTGCGCTGCTCGTCCTCCGTCCGCGCGTCCACGGCGCTCGCGCGCTGCTCCGCGTACGAGCAGGCCACGAGCTCGACGAAGGCGTCGAGCTCCGCGATCTCGAGCGGCCGTAGAGAGATGGGCAGATCAGGCATGACGGCAGGTTACCACCAGATGGCGCGGCAGGCCCACGTCGCCCCGGACGGAGGATCCCATCGGCCCCTGCGCCGTCACTGGATGACGTGCAACATCCCCATCATGCCGGCCTCGGCGTGGTCGAGGATATGGCAATGGAACATCCACATTCCCGGCCGGTTGTCGTAACGGACCGCGAAGCGCGCCGCCCCGTCGACAGGCACGTTCACCGTGTCCTTCCACTCCATCGGCCGCACCGGCTCCCCGTCCGCGCCGAGCACCTGGAAGAAGAAGCCGTGCAGGTGGAACGGGTGATCGAAATCCATCGTGTTCTCCACGGTCCACACCGAGGTCTCGCCCACCGCCGCCACGAGCGGCTCCGCCTCCCACGAGGGCACGCCGTTGATGCCCATCTCCACGCCGCCCGGGCTCTCCTGCTGCGTGAGCTTCAGATCGACGCGCGTCGCCGCCGCCGTGTCGAGCGCCGGGATGTCCCTCCCCACCTCGGGGAGCGGCGCGTCCTCGGCCGCGGGCTCGGCCGCGAGGCGGAGGCGGAACGCCTCGACCTCGGGCCTCCCGAACGTGGCGCCATAGCCGCGGTCGTAAGGCACCCAGCGCACCGGGAGCGTCGAGCCCGGCGCGCCGCGCGGCACCACCAGGACGTCGGCGCGCTCGCCGGGGGTGAGCAGGATCCTGTCCGTCGTGACGGGGCGCTCGAGGAGCCCGCCGTCGCCGCCGATCCGGGTGAACCGGTGATCCGCGATCATGAGCTGGTAATAACGGGACTTGGCCGCATTGACGATGCGCCACCGCTGCCTGAGCCCGGCGCGCGCCTCGATCACCGGGTTCACCCGCCCGTTCACGAGGAGCAGGTCGCCCTCGCGCCCGAACAGCGTGCCGAGGTTGCCGCCCACCTGCGGGTCCTCGAGCGTGCCGTCGTCGCGCAGGCTGATGTCGCTGAGCACGAGGACGAGCTCGTCGCCGAGCCCCGCAGGCTCGCTCGGGTCCTCGACGAGCAGCGGCCCGTAGAGGCCATTCCCCGCCTGGACGGCGGAGTCGACGTGCGGGTGGTACCAGTAGAGCCCCGCGTCGGGGACGACGAAGTCGTAGGTGAAGCCGCCGCCCGGCGGCGTCTCGGGCTGGCTGTGCCCGGGCGCGCCGTCCATCGCCGCCAGCAAGCGTATGCCGTGCCAGTGAATCGTCGTGGGCGCCGGGAGCTCGTTGCGGAAATTCACGATCACGCGATCACCCACCCTGGCGCGGATCAGCGGGCCGGGCAGTCCGCCGTCATACGTCCAGGTGGGCGTCCGCTTGCCGGGCACGATCTCGACCTCCTCGACGCGCGCGGTCAGATCGACCTCGACCACCTCCGGCCTGGCGTCGCGATCGAGCGCCGGCCGCAGCGCCACGGCGCTGTCCCACCCCTCGGGCTGAGACGGGCGGTCGGCCGCGCATCCGAGGGCGGCGGCGGCGAGCAAAGGGCTCACGAAAAGGAAGAGAGGGCGTTCGTACGGCATGTTGCGGGGACCGACTTTACCACGCGAACGGGGGAGGACCCGCGCGTTCTCGTGCGGCCGGCGGCGCCGCCCGCGCAGCCCCGAGGGACGCCGCGCTCCCGGGGACTGCGGCGCGCCTGCGCCGCTCGACGACGCTCGCGCTTTTGTCCGGACAGGCGCCAAGGTAGGGCGCGAGATTACGCTGTCGGCCTCTTTGTTTCATGCGACACGATAGAATGGATCATCGAATAAAGAAGCGCGCCGTGCTCGTTGGCATCAACGACTACGCGGGCGATCCGCTCGCCGGTCCGGTGAACGACACGCTCCTCAAATCAAATCATGATGACTGGAGCGTCAATCCATCGATCGTGCTCCACGTCTTTCCCGGGGGCCGGCGCCGCGGCGTCATCTCATCGTTCCAGGACATGCGGCTGGCGCCGACGCTGGGCGACCTGCTCGGGGTGCCGATACGCTCCTCGTTTTTACTTCGGTGCCACGCTGACCCTCGACATCGTGAACACCGCGACGACCGCCACCACCAGCTTCGCCGGCGCGCTCGAGCGCTGAGCTCGCTCCGGCGTCAGACGTACCGCCCCACCGCGTCGAGCAGCGCGGCGAGGTTCACGGGCTTCTTCAGGATGTCGACGGGCCCGAGCTCGGCCGCGCGCGGCGAAGCCCCCGCCGTGAGCACGACCACCGGGACGTCGGCGATCGCCGGAATGCGCAGCTGCTCCGCGCGGAAGGCATACCCGTCCATCATCGGCATCATCAGATCGAGGACGATGAGCGCCGGCGCCGGCGCGTCGCGGAGCCTGGCCAGCGCCTCGGCGCCGTTCCTGGCCGCCATCACCTGGTAGCCCTCGTCCGACAGGACACCCACGAGCGCGTCGCTGACGCCCTGGTCGTCCTCGATGACGAGGATCGCCCGCGATCGCGCGGGGCCGCCCTCCGCGGCGTCGCGCCCAGGAGCGCGCGCGGCGGCGGACGGATCGCCCGCGGCCACGCCGTCGTCGCCCGGCTCCGGATCGCGCGGGGCATCGTCCTTATCGCCCGAGCGCGGTCCGTTCGCGACCATGGAGGCCCCATAAAGCTTTCCCCGACAGCGCGCAATTCGAATCGCGCCGCGGCGCACGGCGCACGGCGCGCGGAAGGATCGCCCGCGACGAACCGCTCAGGCCCCTGCGCGCAGCGAGCCCGTCAGGAGCGGCGCGGCGCGCGACCGCGCGAGGCCGCGGTACGGGCGCTGCATCGTTGCGGCCCCATGAACGTGGCCGTGATCTTCTATTCTCTTTATGGGGACACGGCCGCGCTCGCCGCCGCGGTCGCCGAGGGCGCCGAGCAGGCCGGAGCGACCGTGCGGCTCCGGCAGATCGCCGATCTCGCGGCGCCGCAGGAGCGCTGGAGGGCGAGTGAGCGGATCCGTGCCACACGGGAACACCTCGCCTGCGTCGCGGTGGCGCGCCGCGACGACCTCCTCTGGGCCGACGGCATCGCCCTCGGCTCGCCTGCGCGCTATGGCACGATGAGCGCGGAGCTCCGCCGCTTCCTCGACGGAGCGAGGCAGCTCTCGGGCGATCTCGCCGGCAAGGTGGCGTCCGTGTTCTGCTCGCCCTCGCCGATCGCGGGGGCGCAGCGCGCGGCCCTCCAGGCGATGATCGTCTCCCTCCTCAGCCATGGAGTCCTGGTCCAGCCCCCCGCCCGCGCCGCGATGGATCCGCCGGACACGGCCGCCCGGCGCGGCGGCACGCCCCGGGCGAGCTCGGGCGAGCTCGATCTCTCGCTCGCGCGCGCGCTCGGCCGCCGCCTCGCGCTGACGGGACGCTGACGGGACAACAGACGCGCAGGTGAGCGCGGCGCGACGGCCGCGCCGCCGGCCTGTGCCGTGACCGCGCCGCCGCGGCGAGCCCTGGAGTCCCGGACAACCGCGCAGCAAATCAGCAGGAGCTCTGCTCCTCTCCTGCACATTGCAGTGAGCGCGGCCGCGAGGGGCTGTTACATCTGCGCCGATACCTCGCTACCGGTCGGAACCGATGGACCGTCAGGCGGGGCCCGACGCCCGGGCCGCCGGCGGCCACCTCAGCCGTAGACAGGAGAGAGCTCAGCGAACCATGAGCGCACAAGCTCACCGCAAGGACTATCACCCTTCGCCGCGGCGCGGAGGCAGGATCGGGCCATCGAGGCGCTCCCCGGCGATGGCCGCCGAGCGGCGCGCCGCCCCGAGCCGCTCGGCGGCCGGCGGGGCTCGGCTCCGGTTCTTCCTCCGCGTGGGCGCCTATTTCAAGGCGGAGTGGGCGCGCATCGGCGCGCTCTCCCTCCTGGTCTGCGTCTCCATCGCGATCAGCCTCCTCCAGGTGTGGCCCGTCGCCGTGATCGTGGATCTCATCTCGAGCGGGCCGCGCAACGAGGACCTCGTCCACCGCCTCCTGCTCGCGCCGCTCCCGGACAGCCTGCTCGGCCGCGTCCTCGGGCTCGCGGCGATGACGCTCGTCCTCCGCGTGGCGCAGGAGTTCGTGGGCATGGGCCGCGCCCTGCTCAACTTCCGCATCGGCTACGGCGGGCTCACGCGCGTGCGCTGCGACGTGTACAGGAAGCTCCAGGCGCTCCACATCGGCTATCACCGGGCGCAGCCGCAGGGGGACGCCCTCTACCGGCTCAACCAGGACGCCGCCGGGTTCCACGGGATCCTCAACGTGGCCGTCGCGGTGATGGGGAGCGCGCTGACGCTCACGGTGATGATCTGCATCATGGCCTCGCGCAGCCCGACGCTCACGCTGCTCGCGCTCGCGGTCGTGCCGCCGCTCCTGCTCACGAACCAGCGGTTCGGGCGCGCGCTGCACAAGCGGTGCACCGAGGCGAAGGAGGTCGAGAGCGAGCTCACGACGTCCGTGCAGCGCTCGATGGCCTCGATCGGCCTCGTCCAGGCGTTCGGCCGCGAGGCGGACGAGGAGGCGCGCTTCCACGCGACGCTGCGCAACAGCGTGAAGGCGTGGCTCAGGCTCCACCACGACGAGCTCGGCCACCTGCTCACCGTGGGCTCGATCCTCGGGCTCGGCGGCGCGCTGGTGCTCGGCTACGGCGGCTACCTCGTCGTCGAGGCGCGCAGCGGCGCGGGCGACTCCGCCATGACGCTGGGCGCGCTCACGGCGTTCCTCGGCTACCTCGGCATGCTCTACGATCCGCTCTGCAAGCTGACCGGCGCCGGCGCCGCGGTGCAGGGCGGCGTCGCGGGCGCCCAGCGCGTCTTCGAGGTGCTGGACCGCGATCAGGCGGTGGTCGACGCGCACGACGCGGCGGCGCTGCCGACCGAGCCGCGCGCGCTCTCGCTCGACGCGGTCGGGTTCGAGTACCGCGCGGGCCACCCGGTGCTGCGCGGGATCGACGCGACGATCCGGCCGGGGCAGATGGTCGCGTTCGTGGGCTCGGTCGGCTCCGGCAAGACCACGCTGCTCAGCCTGCTGCCGCGCTTCCACAACCCGACGCACGGCGCGCTGAGGCTCGACGGCATCGACACGCGCGCGATCCGCGTGGCCGACCTGCGCCGGCACATCGCGCTGGTCCTCCAGGACAGCATCCTCTTGCCGGCCACGATCGCGGAGAACATCGCCTACGGCCGCCCCTTCGCGACCGACGACGAGATCCGGAGGGCGGCCGAGATGGCGGGCGCGGCGGGCTTCATCGAGGCGCTGCCGGACGGCTACGGGACGCAGATCGCCGACGGCGGGCTCAACCTGTCGGCCGGCCAGCGGCAGCGCATCGCCATCGCGCGCGCGCTGCTGACGGACGCGCCCATCCTCGTGATCGACGAGCCGACCGACGGGCTCGACGCCGAGCACGAGCGGACCATCGGCGAGGCGCTCCGCGCGCTGAAGGGCCAGCGGACGATCATCCTGATGAGCCACCGCCTCAGCACGGTCGTCGACTGCGATCAGATCTTCGTGCTGGAGCGCGGCCGCATCGTCGAGCGCGGCGCGCACGCGGAGCTCCTGCGCCGGGACGGCGTCTACACCACGATGGCGCGGTGGCAGCACCTGCACACCGGCCACGCCGGCGGTCCGAAGAGCGGCCCGCGCCGCGCCCTCCCGGCGCCGTCGCCCGACGCGCTCCGCGGCGACGACGGCCTCTGGGCCGATGGGCTGATGGGCTGAATCGGAGCGGAGCGGCGGAGCGGCGCGCGCCCACGCGGCGTCACGCCGCGCGCGGCGCGCGCCGCGCGCGGCGTGACACCGCGCGCGGCGCTTTTCGGCCCGCCCGCCGCCCCCGGAGCCACGGAGACGTGATAGAGCACAGGTGGCGCGAGAGCCGCGCCTCACGCCGGGTCGCCATCGATGCTGCGGGCCACGAACATCGACAGCTTGAGCCGCGGGACCTTCGACGTCCTCGTCCTCGGCGCCGGGATCAACGGCGCCGTCGCCGCCGCGGCCCTCGCCGCGAAGGGGGCCAAGGTCGCGCTGATCGACCGCGGCGACTTCGCCGGGTTCACGAGCCAGGAGTCGTCGAACCTCGCCTGGGGCGGCATCAAGTACATGGAGAGCTTCGAGTTTCCGCTCGTGCGGAAGCTCTGCAAGTCGAGGAACCTCCTGCTCAGGAGCTATCCGTCGTCGGTGCAGGAGATCCGGTTCTATACCGCGCACGAGCGGGGGTTCCGCCACGGCCTCTTCAAGCTCTTCCTCGGCACCTGGCTCTACTGGATCATCGGCAGCTTCTTCACGAAGATCCCCCGGCTGCTCTCCCGGCGGGTCATGTCGCGGGAAGAGCCCATCATCAACCTGGACGGCTGCGACGGAGGATTCGAGTACTCCGACGCGTACCTCGTCGACAACGACGCGCGGTTCGTCTGGGGCTTCGTCCGCGCCGCGCTCGATCACGGCGCGCGGGCGGCCAACTACGTCGAGTCGCTCGGCGCGCGGCGCGAGGGGGACGCGTGGCTCACGCGCGCCCGCGACGTCGTGACGGGGCGGGAGCTCGCCATCCGCTCGCGCGTGCTCGTGAACGCCTGCGGGCCGTTCGTGGACGTGCACAACGCGCTCACCGGCCAGCGGACGAGCCACAGGCACATCTTCTCGAAGGGCATCCACCTCATCGTGGAGCGGCTCACCCCGAGCCGCCGGGTGCTGACGTTCTTCGCCGACGACGGCCGGCTGTTCTTCGTGATCCCGATGGGCCCGAGGACGTGCATCGGCACGACCGACACCCGCGTCGAGAGCCCTCATGCCGCGGTGACGCCCGAGGATCGGCGCTTCGTGCTGTCGAACATCAACAGGCGCCTCAACCTGCCGCGGCCGCTCACCGAGGCGGACGTCATCGCCGAGCGCTGCGGGGTGCGCCCGCTCGCGGTCGTGGACGGCGGCGGCGGCGAGGACTGGCTGCAGCTCTCGCGCAAGCACGCCATCGAGGTCGACCGCGCGCAGGCCCACGTGAGCATCTTCGGCGGCAAGCTCACCGACTGCATCAACGTGGGCGAGGAGATCTGCGCCGCCGTGGAGGCGCTCGGCGTCGCGCTGCCCCGCCCGGCGCAGCGCTGGTACGGCGAGCCGGCCGAGGAGGTTCGTCACGAGTTCTTCCAAACCGCGCGCCGCCTCGATCTCGACGCGCTGACGCCGCCGCGCGCCGCGGAGAAGCTCAGCGCGCGGCTGTGGCGCCGGTACGGCGCAGCGGCGCGCGAGCTGCTCGAGGAGATCCGGCGCGACCCGAGGATGGCCGAGGCGCTGATCGAGGGGGCGGAGGACGTGCGGTGCGAGATCGCGCACGCCGCGCGTCACGAGATGATCGTGAAGCTCGAGGACTTCCTGCGGCGGCGCACGAAGATCTCGCTCCTCATCCGCGCGGGCGAGCTCGCGAGCTCGCCCGGGCTCCGGGAGGCGTGCCGGCTCCTCTTCGGGGACGACGCCGATCGGCGGCTCTCGGAGTACTTCCAGGAGCAGCACGGCGCCAGCGAGCGCGCGGAGGGGGAGGCGCCCCCCGCGGCGCAGCCGGTCAGCTAGCGCCGCGCCTCGGGCGGACCGCGCTCCACGGCGCGGCGATCCCTCCGTCGTCCGTTGAACAAAGCCCCCACCGGGCCGCGCTCCTCCGGCGAGCATGGCAGTTCGAGCGCCGCGTTCCATCCCGGCGACGGAGGGCGCGGGCGTACCCACCCTTTGCGCGCCCGGTGCGTGCCAAGGTGAAGTCATCTGCCATTCCGTGCCTCATCGCTCCACATGTAGGTCGACGAGGCACGATGTGCTGCGGAGATCCGGAGCGCCAGCGCCAGACTCCACCCCGCAGGAAGGCCCCGAGACGCGGTGCGGCGCGCCACAACTGCAAGCGAGGAGAGGGCGGCGCGCGCGGGCGACAGGCGCGCGACATGCAGTCCTGAGACAGCAGCACGCGTCGCGCGCGCCCCTGTGTGCCGCGCGTAAGCGGCGACGCCGGCCGGGATCACGGTGGCGCTAGTTTTGCGCGACAGCGGCCCGCGAGTGTGTTGTTCCCCTCTCCAGAGCCCGCCGTTCGCCAAGCTCGTTCGGATCATGCCTTCGCCGCTTCTCGGCGCTTGACACGATCGCCTCCTCTCGGGCGCTTGACAAGGAGGGTTAATCGTCGGTTACGCTGTCCTCTTACGATGACCAGGAGGGGACGAAGCGGGTGGAAATGAGTCGCAAGCGTTCCACACGGGGACCGCGATCAGCGGTCGAGCGGGCCTTGGGGCAGCTCGCATCCCCAGCGCGGAGCGCGCACCGTTGGAGTCCGCCTTGTGCGCGGCCAAACGACCCTCCGGCGGCGCCGGTCCTGCCGGGGACATTTCGCCGCATCGCCGAGCTGCTCGCCGCTCGCGCTCGGCTGGCGGGAGCCTGGCGCCGACCGCGCCGGGCCGTCCAGCCCCCGCGCGCGCCGGCGGCGCTGCTCGCCGCGGCGCTGCTCCTCGGGAGCTGTCTCCTGCTGCTCAGTTCGCCGCTCACGGCCGGCCCCGAGGCCACGCTCTATGTCTATGCGGTCACGCCGCTTCGCGCTCGGGCGCTCGAGCAGAAGATCGAGGACGCGATGCCCGGCGTCGACGTGACGGTGTTCGGCAAGCTGAGCGATTTCAAGACGGCGCTCGAGGTCAGCCCGCCGAACGCGGCGCTGTCGCCCAGGCCGGTCCTGACCTCGCTCAACCGGGGCGTCGACCTCCAGGGTCTGAGGGCGGGGAGCGACGCAGAGCAATACCTCCTGGTCTCGACGAAATTCCTGGCCAGGGACATGCTCTCCTCCTTCCGGTACGGGATCGTCGACCTGGTCGAGCGAAAGTCGCTCCCGAGGTTCGTCGCCGGTCTGCTCGGCGTGAACGACGCGCCGGAGGTCCAGCGCGTCACCAAGATCGAAGATCTGCTGCAGCTGCTCCAGTTTCAAACCGCCGACGCGGTGCTCCTGCCGGAGCGGTTCCGCGCCGATTTCGAGTCCAAGAGCAAGATGAGCTTCACGATCCTGAGTCTCTCGACCGCCAAGGTCGGGCTTGTTGCGGTCACGTTCCTGAGCGAGCGTCAATCGATCGAGGGCGCGATCCGGAGGCTCCCGAAGCACGTGCTGGCGGATCTGGGGGTGGACGAATGGCGATGAGATCGACGCGTCCGCGCGGTTCGCGCTCGCTCTGGCGAGCCTCCACCCTGCTCGGGCTCCTCTTGCCCCTGAGCTGCTCGCCGGGCCCGTCCCCGCAGGCCGCCAGAGATCCGGCCCCGCTGTCCGAGGCGCCGCCTCCGGACGGCAAGCCGGTCATCTCCATCATCGCTCCCGCGGACTCGCAGCTCGAGGACATGCTGAAATCGCTCCGCGTCGAGCTCTCCGACGAATACCGTGTCACCATTTCCCCGCTGCGCGTCGAGGAGTCGGGCCCCGAGGCCGTGGGGCGGATCGTGTCGAGGGATCGCCCGCGCGCGGTGGTGCTGGTCAACAATTCGACCGTGCTCCTGTACCGCAGCTGGGTGCGCACCACCCCGACACCGCCGGTCGCGCTGATCCTGATGTCCTCCTTCGCCGAGGAGCTCCAGCGCACCGTCCCCAACTCGGTGGCGATCTCGTACGAGGTGCCGGCGGTCACGGCCATGGTGGGGCTGCGCACGCTGGGCCTCGACGTCCGCCAGGTCGGCGTCGTGTACCGCCAGGGCTTCGCCAGCCACATCTCCCGGCAAGAAGCCCTGATGCAGGTCGAGAAGCTGGCGTTCGTGAAGCAAGAGCTCTCGAACAAGCCGCGCGTCCAGGACCTCCGCGCCGCGCTGGTGAGGCTCCAGCGCGCCGAGGTTGACGCGATCTGGCTGCCGAACGACAATGGCCTGCTGAGCCCGACGTTCCTCACCGACGTCTGGCTGCCGTACGTGGATCGGCTCGGCGCGCCGGTGGTCGTGGCGGTGCGCTCCCTCGTGAACGAGCACGCGGAGTTCGGGACGTTCGCGGCCATCCCCGATACGCAGGCGCTCACGCTTCAGGCGGCGGATCTCCTCTACGAGCTCGGGGACGCGGACTGGAAGCTCCGGGCGTCGGACGTCCGCCTGCCCATCTCCGTGAAGCGCCTGGTCGACGTGCGGCTCGCGCGGCGCTTCGGCCTCGATTCCAGCCAGTTCGGAAAGGTTGACTTTCTCGTCGGTCGATAACCGCAGTTCGGAGGGGGACTGGAGACGCCATGCCGTTGCCTTTTCAAATGCCTACAGGTCCCCGAAGCTGCGGGTCGGCTCGCGCCATCCAAGATCATCGCTTGGCCTCTCCGGCCTCGCCGCGGCGGGGGCGTCGCGCGGCTCTGCGGCAGCCCTGGAGGATGCGCTCGTGATCCGGGTGCTCGTGATCGACGACGACGAGATCGCCCGCGAGGCGATGTGCAACGTCCTCGTCAGGGCTGGCTACGTCGTCTCCGAGCTGGCCACGCCCATCGGCGCGACGTCGGTCATCAAGCGGGACGGCATCACCGTGGTCGCGCTCGACATCAACATGCCGACCATCAACGGCGACAAGCTGGCCAAGCTGCTCCGGGAGAACGCGCACCTCTCGAACCTCGGGATCATCCTCGTCTCCGGCTGCGACGTCGAGCAGCTGAGCGCGATCGGCGAGAAGGTCGGCGCCGACGGCATCGTCTCGAAATCCAAGCTGCACGTCGCCCTGGCGCCCGCGGTCGAGCGCGCGGTGGCCGCGCGCGCCGCGAAGAGCGGCGCGACCTCGTCGGTGACGACCCTCTCCGCGCCGCCCCCGGCCTCGTCGCGGCGTCCACGCTGAGTCATGCCCACCCCGAACGCCCACGGCTCGCTCCGTAACAAGCTGCTGCGCCTGATCCTGGGCGCGCTCCTGCTCCTCGGCGGCGCCACGCTCCTGTCGAGCGGCGCCCTCATCTACTCCACGGATCGCGAGGTCCAGGCCACGCGCGAGCAGGAGCTCCTCGGCAGCCTCGAGGAGAAGGCCCGCCTGCTCGGCTTCAATCAGTCGCTGGCGCTGCGCAGCCTGGTGGCGGACAACCTGTTCGGGGACGTCAAGGCGCTCATCTACCAGACGGTCTCGGAGAACAGCGACATCGCGTATGGCCTGTTCCTCGACTCGGAGAACCGGGTCTGGGCGGCGAGCGGGCTTGGCCCCGCGAGCGCCGCGAAGGACGCGCCGGCCCTCACGGCGAAGGATCTGCAGGCGCTCGGCATCAGCACGGAACACCAGCCCCGGCCGGCGCTGAAGCGGCGGGCGAACCCCATGGGCGGGGTGGACGTCCTCGAGGTCTCGGCCCCGGTCGTCTCCGAGGGGACCCAGGCCGGGACCGTGATCTACGGCATCAGCACGAAGAGCGTCGCCGAGCGGATGGCTCACGCCCGCGAGCTCGCGAGGAGCCGGCTCGCGACCACGCTCGGCCTGATCGTGGCGCTGATCCTCGGCTGCGTCGCGGCGAGCTATTTCCTCGTCAAGCGCGTCGCGGTCCACATCACGGAGCCGCTGCTCGCGCTGCGCTCGGCCGCGGGGGCCATCGCCACCGGGCTCCGCGCGAACGCGCCGCTCGCCGAGTCGACCGGCACGGCGCGGAAGAGCTGGGAGCGCGTGCAGATCTCGAGCGGCGACGAGCTCGAGCTGCTCGGCGCCGCGTTCAACAGCATGGTCGAGGCCAACGAGCAGGCCTTCGAGGAGCTGCGCGTCAAGACCGAGCAGGCCCTCGAAGGGTCGCGGCTGAAGAGCGAGTTCCTCGCCAACATGAGCCACGAGATCCGGACGCCGATGAACGGGATCCTCGGGGTCATCCGGCTCATGCAGAGCCAGGCGCTCGACGGCAAGATGCGGCGTTACGTGGAGACGGTCGACGCCTCCGCGAACACGCTGATGGCGATCATCAACGACGTCCTCGACTTCTCGAAGCTCGAGGCCGGCAAGTACGTGGCGCAGCACGTGTCCTACGATCTGCGGCTCGTCGTGCAGGAGGTCGCGGAGCTGATGGCGAGCCAGGCGCACGAGAAGGGCCTCGAGCTCGTGTACCGCGTGGAGCGCCGCGTCCCCACCGGCGTCGTGGGCGACCCCGACCGGTTCCGCCAGGTGCTCACGAACCTGGTCGGCAACGCGATCAAGTTCACCGAGCGCGGCGAGGTGCTGATCGACGCGACCACGGCGCAGCAGGACAAGGCCTCCGCGCTGGTCAAGCTCGCCGTCGTGGACACGGGCCCCGGCATCGCCGCCGACGACCAGAAGAAGCTCTTCTCCGCCTTCACGCAGGTGGACGGCTCGCTGGTCCGCAAGCACGGCGGCACCGGCCTCGGCCTCGCGATCAGCAAGCACCTGGCGGAGGCGATGGGCGGCGAGATCGGCGTCGACAGCACGCCGGGGCAGGGCAGCCGGTTCTGGTTCACGATCAAGGTCGGGGTCACGGCCGGGGCCGAGCAGATCCGGTCGGCCGAGTGGGCGAGCGGGCGCCGCGCGCTCGTGGTGGAGATCAGCAAGAGCTGGCGCGACGTCGTCGTGGAGCACCTCGTGGCCTGGGGCTTCGACGCCGAGGCCACGACCTCCGGGAGAGACGCGATCAACCGGCTGGAGCTCGCGCTGCTCGAGCAGCGGCCGTTCAGCGCCGCCGTCGTCGGCGCCCAGATGGACGATCTCGGCCTCGAGCAGTTCGTCCGGACCGTCCAGTCGGTGCCGGGGCTCCACCGTTTGCCGATCGTGGCGCTCTACCACATGGGCTCGAGCGTGGCGCTGAGCGGGCTGGAGTCCAGCGTCGTCACGCAGCTCCCCAAGCCGCTCCGCGTGTCGGAGCTCTACAACACGCTGCAGAGCGCGCTGACGGGCGCCGCGGCCGCGCCCGTCAGCAAGCCCGGCGTGGAGCCGGGCCGGATCGCGAGCAAGCTCCCCGTCCTGGTCGTCGACGACAACGAGATCAACCGTTACGTGGCGATGGAGCAGGTGGAGCAGCTGGGCCTGCGCGTGGAGACCGCCAGCAACGGCCTGGAGGCGCTCGAGTACGTCAAGCAAAAGCAGTACGTCGCCGTCCTCATGGACTGCCAGATGCCGGTCATGGACGGATACACCGCCACCCAGAAGATCCGCGAGTGGGAGCGCGGGATCGGCCGCCACACGGTGATCATCGCGCTGACCGCGCACGCCCTCGTCGGCGAGCGGGACCGGGTGCTCGCCGCCGGGATGGACGACTACCTGGCCAAGCCGGTGCGACCGCAGTCGCTGCAGAAGACCTTGTGGCGGCACGTGGTGCTGAACCGGGACGAGCCCGAGCCGGGGCCGCTGCCCCCCGACGCCGACAGGCCGTCGGCGGCCCTGCCCGTGCTCGACCCCGAGGTCCCGCGGTCGCGGAAGCTGATCGAGCTCGTCCTCAAGAACGTGCCGGGGCAGCTCGACAGCCTGGAGTCGGCCTTCACGGAGGCCATGACCAAAGAGGTGATGGCGAGCGCGCACAAGCTGAAAGGCAGCATGCTGTCGATCGGCGCGGCGCGCGTCGCCGAGCTCGCGGAGAAGATCCAGCTCGCCGCCCGCGAGGGCGACCTGCCGCGGAAGGGCGACCTCTCGCGGCTGCGCCAGGAGTTCGATGCTGTCAGCGTCGCCCTGAGGCAGGAGCTCGCCGCCACCGCCAAGGCGAGCTGACGATTGGCCCGATTCCACCATGGCCGCAGGCTCAGAACGAAGCGTACCCGCATGACCTTTGCCTCGCTCGATACCAAGTGGATTGTTGCCCTGGCGCTCGCCGCGACGCCGGGCGCCGCGTGGGCTCAGCCGACGGCCGCGACAGCACCGGGAGAGCCGAGGTCCGCAGGGGAAGCGCAGCGCAACGACGCGCTCGAGGGCGTCGACCTCTTGCGGCTGCTCGACGTCGAGGTGTCCACCGCCAGCAAGACGCTGGAGACCCTCGACGACGCGCCCGCCCTCGTGACGGCGATCACCGCCGAGGAGATCCGGCGCTGGGGGTACAAGAGCGTCGGCGAGGCGCTCCAGCACGTCATCGGCTTTTACCTGGTCGACGACCACATCCTGCCGAACGCCGGCGTGCAGGGCATGACGGGCGGGCTCGGGGCCGAGAGCGGCGGGATCAAGGTGATGATCGACGGTCGCTCGGTCGCGTTCCGGACCACCAGCGGCAACTGGCTGGGCACGGAGCTGATCCCGCTGTCGGCCATCAAGCAGATCGAGGTCGTGCGCGGCCCGGCGTCGGCGCTCTACGGCGCGGACGCGTTCCTCGGCGTCGTCAACATCATCACCCTGTCGCCGGAGGACATCCCCTTCGTCGACGGCACGGTGCACGCCGGCGTGACGAAGGATCACCCGAGCGGCCGCCTCGACGTGGTGGGAGGCTGGAGCAGCGCCCGCTTCGACATGATGATCTCGGCCGCGGGTGAGCTCGACGATCGGAGCGGCCTGGAGATGCCTCGCCAGTCCCCGGCCCCCCGCGTCCCGACGTACAACGAGGGGCGCGTCGACGCCCAGAACCTCGAGCGCCTCTCCGGGGTGGTCGGCTCGCGCATCGCGTTCCGCGATCCGAGCCGCGGCCACCACCTCGCGCTCAGCGCGTACTGGTCCGGCTTCCGGCGCGGCGGCGATTTCGCGCAGTGGGCGCAGCTCACCGGCGGAACGGACGCCTCCGGGCGCGAGGCCGGCACCGTGATCAGCCTGCAACAGCGCCGGGTGGCGCTCGACGGGCTCTTCCAGCTGAACCGAGAGCTCGCGTTCGCGGTGCAGGGCACGTACTTCCAGGGCGGCGTCCTGCCGGGCGACCGCGTGGACGTCGCCGGCGGCTGGTATTACATCGAGCGGCGCATGGCCTACCGCGGCGTCGACGCCAGCGCCGAGCTCCGGTGGGTCCCGTGGGACCGGTTCAACGTCATCTTGAACCTCGAGTCCATCTACGACAAAGAGGACCTGCCGTCCTTCCGCCGGATCAGCAAGCTCACGGGCGAGGCGTTCGGCTCGCCGGAGCGGGAGCGGCTCTCGGCCGAGCTGGTCGACGTCGGGGCGCTGCTCAGCGCCAACCTCAAGGTGCTGGATCCCTGGCTGAAGCTGACCGGCGGCTTCCGCTACGACCGCCACAGCAAATACGGCAATCAGATGACCGGACGCTTCGGGGCGACGTCGCACCTCGGCAAGGCGGTCGTGGCGAAGCTCTTGTACGGCAGCGCCTTCAAGGCGCCTTCCCCGTATCTGCTCTATGCCGAGCCCCTCGTCCCGGGCGACGTGATCGGCAACGTGGATCTCAGGCCTCAGCGCATCCACACCGTGGACGCCGAGGTGACGTGGCGGCCGACCGCCTGGGCCTCGGCGAGCACGAGCGTGTCCTACAGCCAGCTGAACGACAAAGCAGAGTTCGTCCCGCGGGGCATCAACCAGACGGCCGAGAACCTCGCCAGCCAGACGTCCGTCTTCTGGGCGACGCGCGCCGAGCTGCGGCGCGGCGACGCCCTCGGCGGCTACGCGTCGTTCGAGACGGTCCACTCGACCCGGGACTCCGGCCAGGTGGGCTATCAGGCCGACCTTGTCGGTCCGGCGATGGTCGCTTACCCGACCTGGGTCGCCCGGGCCGGCGCCTACGTGAAGCTGCCGTCGCCGAGCTCCCTTCCGCTGGAGCTCTCGACGCAGGGGATCGTCGTCGGCCCGCGCCGCGCCGCGGACGCGAGCATCCTGGAGAACGGCCGCAGCTTCGACCTGCCGCCGTATCTCCTGTGGAACGCCAGCCTGGTGGCGCGCAACCTGTGGGTGATTCCGGGTCACGAGACGACCGTGGCGCTCCGCGCCAAGAACCTGCTCGGCGCCACCGGTCCGGACCCCGGGTTCTCGGGCTTCGAGTACCCGCTCTCGCCGCGCGAGGTCTTCCTCGAGCTACGGCACCGCTACTGAGTCGCGCCGAGCGAGTCGAGGAAGAGGTTGTACTCGTCGACCTTGGTCGACAGCACCACGTCCAGGCCGACGTCGAGCCGGCTCGCGTCGAGCATCTGCGGGGCGAGGGCCTCCTTTGTCGCGTCGAGGCCGATGGTCCTGATGCCGTAGAGGATGTAGGGCACGAGGTACCCCGCGTAGTACTGCCGCTGGGTGTGCGTCGCCCTGATGAGCCCCTGACGCATGTACTCGACGGTCTTCAGATCGTAGTCGAAGGCGACGACCGGGAGGTCCGTCCGGCCCGCGGCCTCCGCGGCCATCGCGCACCGGTACGAGATGTCGTGCAGGCCGAGCAGCCCCACGACGGGCGGGTCAGCGGTCTCGATCAGGGCCTTCATTTCCGCGACGTCATCGACCTCCCCGTTCGGGCCCCAGGTGACTTGACGCACCACGACCTTGTAATCGGCCTTCTCGAGGACGCCCCGGGCCCCCTGCATTCGGTTCAGCCCGTCGCGCCAGGACGGGTCGACATTGCCGTGGATCACCACCGTCCCCGGCGTCCCGGGCAGCAGCTTGAGCAGGGTCTCTCCTGCCGTCTTACCGGCCGCCTCGCTGATGGTCCCGACATAGATGGAGCGCTTCGAGCCCTGGGCGTCGGTGTCGAGCGTCACCACAGGAACCCCGTCGGCGACGGCCGCATCGATGCCGGCCGCGATGGCGTCGCCGAAGGGGGAGATACCGATCCCTTCGGCGCCGTCGGTCACCGCCTGTCCAATCTGCTCATTCTGGGCCTCCGCCCTCTGCTGATGATCGCCCCCCGTTCCGCTGGGCCCGACGACATTCCCCGTGACCCCGAGCTCGCTCATGGCCCGGTTCGCCCCCGTGGTGATCGGCGTGAAGAACCCGCCGAGGGCCTTCAGCAAAATCGCCATCTGCATCGGCTCGACGGCGCCCTCGTTGATCTCGGCGACGAGCGCGTCGAGCGTCGACTCGAGCTCCGTCGCGGTGAACTCGCTCTCCGGCGTCGGCGCGCGCTTGATGGGCGCGGCTTCCTCGGCCTCGCCGGTGGTGTCGCCCGATCCACATGCCGCCGTCATCAGCGCGAGCCCGAAGGCCGCCCCCCAGCGTCGTCCAATCCTGTTCATGAGACCCCCTTTACGGTCCGTGGTTCATCCGATCGTGCGCGGTATCCTTACGTGAAGCTCCGATCTGGCAGCGGGCTCATCACCCGGGGAAGCAGCCGACGGGGACGGGGTCGAGATCGACGAAGGTGTCGCCGTCGACGGTCCACAGCTGCATGAAGTAATGCCTGTTCGCCCCGTATCTATCGAATTCGTACTCGGCGGCGGCGCCGACGTAGCGGAGCGGGATGCCGGCGCGGAGCTTGGTCATCGCCGCCGGCAGGTCGCGCCACGAGGCCGCCTCGTGGGCCGGGTCGTTGAGCTCGCGGATGATCTCGTGCAGCTCGTGCCCCGAGGTCGGGATCTCCCCGGTCTTCGCCTGCCCGTACACGAGGCCCATGGCGATGAGGACGACCCCGTCGTAATAGAAGTGCGCCGCGGGCAGCGGCGCATCGCCGTCCCACCCGCTGGAGAAGTGCCCGATGAAGGCATCGGCGTTCCCCGTCGCGCAGTCCACCGCCCCCTGGCCCTCGGCCGTCGCGCGGCACTCGCTCCGCAGACTCAGCGACGGCGACACCCCGACGTGTCCGTCGAGAGTGCCTGTCGGGATGTTGGCGAGGAGCACCTCGGTGCGCAGCGCGGGACCGAGGAACCAGGTGCCCGGGCGCCCGGAGACGGTCCATTCGGTCACGATGGTCGAGCCGGTGCGGGGATACGCGGCCAGGAGCGTCCGGCCGGCCTTCGCGCCGAAGGCGGACTCGATCTTGCTCGCATACGTCTGCTGGCCCGGCCTGAACGTCACCGAGGCGAGGCTCCTCCCCCCGAGCGCCGCGAAGTGGGTCGTGAACTCGCTGCTGACGCTGGTGTTGTAGTCGTCCCACGCGGCCAGGGTGTTCACGGTGGGGATGCCGTCGTCGAAGGCGATGCGCGCCAGCGTGCAGCCGACGTCGAACGCGGACGGGGCGAGCCGCATCCAGCCCCCGTCCGCCTCGCTGCGCGCGACGGGGGGCGCGGCATAGCCCGGCAGCATTTGAAACGCGTCGGCCAGCTTCACCTCCTGCACGCTCTTGGTCGCGAGCGAGTTCTCTTCTGGCCCGATCAGGTAATGGACCTCATCCGTGTAGAGCAGGTGGAGCAGCTGATCGAGCCCGCGCTCCGCGCTCGAGTGGCTGTCTCGGCTCCGGAGGTGGAACGGCCGCCCGTCGATCCCCCCCGCGGCGTTCAGGTCCTCGACCGCGAGCAACATCGCTTGCTCGAGGTTGCGGCCGATGGACGACTCGCTGCCGGAGAAGGGCAGGAGTGCCCCGAGGACGATCGCATCCTCGGGCCGACCGGGCTCCTCGGGCGTGCACGAGGCCGAGAGCAGGCACGCGACACCCACCGAGAGCCCGATCTCCACCCAGCGCGTGCTTCGCCGGCGAGGGGCGACGCATACGCCGGCTCGGCGGAGGCGACGCGGCGTGGCAGGCATTCGAAGGTGCATTCTTCCCCCGCGGGATACGCCATCACATCGAGCTCCGTTCTGTCAAGGGCACATGAGCACAAGCGACGAGCCCTGGAACGACGACTCACGCGCTGGTGCGCTACAGAACACACACCGACCAATACCGTTGCTCACCTGACGCGAGCTCTGTCCGTCGAGCGCGGTGTTCAGGCCGAGAGGTGAGCGCATGCGCGCGGACGGACGAACCCATGAGGGCCGAGTCGAGGGGGCGCGCGGCGCCGAGCGAGCGGGGTGAGCGTCAACGACGGATGCGAGCCGCCGACACGGCGGCGGGGCCCGCCCGGCTCACCGCGCCGGCGCGCCGCAGATGCGGTGGACCAGCTCGAGCAGGGGCTCGATCTGGAGCGGCTTCTTCAGGAGCCCCGCGGCGCAGAGCCGCGACGCCTCCTGCTCGGCCCGCACGTCGGCGGACACGATGACCACCGGGACCGACGAGAGCGCAGGGTCGCGCTGGAGCTCGGCGCGGAGCTGCCATCCATCCATGATCGGCATCATCAGATCGAGCAGGATCAGCGCGGGTGGCCCGTCCTTGCGCAGCATCGCGAGCGCCTCTGCGCCGTCCGCCGCCTCCTCGACCTCATAGCCCTCGAACGCGAGGAGCTGCGAGAGGATGCTCCTGATGTCCAGATCGTCCTCGACGACCAGGATGCGGCCCGTTTTCTCGATCATCCTCGAACCTCACCACCGGACCGCGCCGCGCGGCGCGCTCCCTTCCCGCTGCTCCGCCGGGCAGCCCAGCTGCGGCCCTGACCGATCGAGCGTTCATGGGGCCCGTGAAGCACCTTGAGCGCGCGCAACCGCCGCCGCAAGCGGCCAGTCCCACGAAGCGGCGCGCAGCCCGCCCGAGCCCGGCGCGCGGTCCTCGACGGAGAGGCCTCGACGGAGAGGCCTCCCCCCTCTCGCCCGAGGCCTCTCCGTCGAGGACGGCGCGCCACGCCTACTGCGCGGCCTCCTCGGGGACCTCGTCGGCGTCGCCCGGCGCGCCGTCGCGATCCTCGCCGGCGTCCGCGCGCCACGCGGGCAGGAGCACGCGGAAGCACGCGCCCTTGCCGACCTCGCTCTCCACCGCGATCTCGCCCCGGAAGCTCGTCACGATGCCGTGGCAGATCGCGAGGCCGAGCCCCGTCCCCTCCCCGATCGGCTTCGTCGTGAAGAACGGGTCGAAGATGCGGCTCCGGAGCTCGGGCGCGATCCCCGGCCCGGTGTCGCGCACCTCGATGCGCACGCGGCCGGGCGGCGCGGGCGCGGCGGTGATCCGGATCTCGTTCTCCGCCTCCTTCCCGTCCGGCAGCGCCTGGGCGGCGTTCACGAGCAGGTTCAGGATGACCTGGCCGAGCCGCGCCTCGTTCGCGTGGACGGGCGGCACCGCGCCGAGCTCCACGACGAGCCGCGCCTTGCTCCGGATCTGCTGCTGCGCCATCCGCAGCACGAGCTGGATCACGCGATCGACCTCGACCGGGCCGAGCTCGCCGTCGTCGGCGCGCGAGAACGTCTTCAGGCCGCTCATGATGTGCCGGACGCGCGCGCCGCCCTCCGCGGCCTCGTCGAGCGCCGACAGGAGCGCGTCGATGCGCGCGGCGGCGCCCTTCTGGCGGAGCTCCTTGCGCGCGAAATCCACGTTCGCGACCATGTACGCGAGGGGGTTGTTGATCTCGTGCGCCACCCCGGCCGCGAGCGTGCCGAGCGAGGCCATGCGATCGGCGAGCAGGAGCCGCGCCTCCAGCTGCCGGCGCTCGGTGACGTCGGACACGGCCCCGAGCATCCGGTACGCCCTGCCGCACGCGTCGCGCATGACGATGCCCCGGTCGTGGACGTCGGCGTAGCTGCCGTCCGCGAGCGCGCACCGGTACCAGAGCTCGAACGTGCCGCCGCTCCCCTCCATCGCGCGCCGGAGCGCGTTCATCACGCGGTCGCGATCGTCGGGGTGGACGCGCTCGAACCACCACACCGCGTCCTCCTCGATGTCGCCGCCGCCCGTGCCGTAGAAGCTCCGCATGCGCTCGCTCCCGGTGACGCGCCCCGACGAGAGGTCCCAGTCCCAGAAGGCGTCGCTCGTGGCGCGCACGACGAGCCGCATGCGCTCCTCGCTCGCGCGGAGCGCGTCCTCGGCGGCCTTGCGCGCCGTCATGTCGACGATGAAGCAGACGCCGCGATCGCGGGACCCCTCGACCAGCGCGGGGGCGATGAGCACGGGCAGGCGCCGCCCGTCGCGGGCGAGGAACTCCTTCTCGAACGGCGGGCAGATCCCGTGCTTCAGGACCTCCGAGAGCGCGCGCTGGTCCGCGTCGCGGAGCTCGGGCGGCGTGATCGCCACCCAGTTCAGGCGGCCCGCCTCGACGTCCTCGCGCGCGTAGCCGATCATGCCGAGGAACGCGTCGTTCGCGTCGAGGATGCCCCCCGCCGCGTCCCACACGAACAGGCCGATCACCTCCGTGGACGCCTCGCGGAAGGAGCGCGCGGCGCGCTCGAGCAGCGCGCGCTCCGCCGGCGCCCGGCCGGCCACGTGCGCCGACGGCCGCCGCGTCCACCACACCGCCGCGTCGAGCTGGATCGCGATCGACGGCTCGCTCGCCTCCGCCACGACCGTCGCGCCCGCCTCGAGCAGCGCCGTGGCCGCGCCGGCGCTCCCGGTGACGGCGACCACGGCGACGCGATCGCCGCCCGGCGCCGCGCGCAGCCGCCGGCAGAGCGCGAGCGCCTCGCGGAGCGGCCCCTCGGCCCCGATCACGGCCACGTCGAACGGCTGGGTCGCCAGGAGATCCAGCCCCGCCTCGATGTCCCGGGCCACGGCCGCGACGTAGCCGCGGGCGGCCGCGAGCGCCTGCGCCGCGCCCGCGGAGCCGCCTGGGAAGATCAACACCCTGGGCTGCTGTGCTCCCGCCACCCGCGCAACATCCCGCGCGCGGCGCGCAGACGCAATACCGGCGCAGCGCGCTCCTGCTCGCTCCTGCTCTCCCCTCCTCCCCCCTCCTTCCTTTCCTCCCCTCTCCTCCTCCTGCTCCCCGCCGCCGCGGCTCCCCCTCCCCTACCCCGCTCTCCTCCGCCGCCTCACGCCTCTCGGTGCGTCACCCGACCCCGGTCCTCTGGTCGTCGAACCACTGCCAGGGGCTGGCGAACCCCGCGCGCTGCGACGACTTCTTGTAGCAGAGGAAATAGAGCCTCCCGTCTTGAACACCGCACTCCGTGCGGTCTTTCCAGCAGGCGAGCCGCTCCGGATCCACGGCCGGATTGCTCGCGAACGTCACCCCCTCCTCGAGCTCGGGCATGTCGCCGGGGCAGCCCACCGGGCCGGAGGTCATCGGGACGCCGACCGTGTCCGACGCGATGCCCGTGTTGAAGATCGCCTCGGCCACCCGGCGCGCGGCGGCGGCGCGATCCGTGCCGCACAGAGCGAGGATATCGACGCTCGCGCGGTCGACCTGGACGAGCACGAAATTGCGCCCCTCGGTGACGGTGAGCCCGAGCCCGCCCGCGGTGTACTCGTGACGGAGCAGATCGGGCGTGTCGTCCGTGGCGGCGTGGAGCGCGTGGCGCGCCCTCACCGCCTCGTTGTGCGGGTTGAGCTCGCTCCTGAAGATGGAGTCGCACCAGTAGAGCGAGTCGGCGCGCGCCTGGGCCGGCACGTCGTCGAACCGCGCGACCGGCGCGAAGCCGCCCGGCGGCACGCGCGTCACGGCCGAGAGCCACGCCGCGACCTTCGCGTCCACCTCCTGCGTGAGACATTCCTGCGCGTTCATCGAAGACCTCCGGACTATCGGTATGTCGCCACGATCTTCTCGACGCGGAACCCCTCGTTCGGCGCCGAGCTGAACCAGATGAGCCCCCAAAAGACGCCCAGGATCGGCTCCACGCTGTCGAACACCCCGGCGCCGCCCGCGTAGTACCGCGTCACGCCGCCGTGCGCGAACTCGAGGCACGCCTCGTACCGGTTGAGCCCGGGGCTGAGCGTCCCGTCGGAGAGGCGCGTATGGGAGGCGGGGTACGTCCTCCCCTCCTCGACCGGGCCGTCGATGAGCGCCGCGCGCCACACGCGGCCCCCCACGATCTGCGTCGTGTCGAGCCCGGCCCACGGCTGCTCCTCCAGATCGGCCGACAGCGTCTTGCGCCCGCCGCCCACGTTGGGGTCGCCCCAGACCACGAGGATGCGGGTCCGCCCGGGGATCCCGAGCTGGCGCAGCATGCCGCGGAGGAGGCGGACGATCGCCTGACACTCGCCCGTCTCCTCCACGAAATCGGTCATCGCCCAGGCCCCGCCCTGGCCGTTCAGGTACGTCGGGTGGTGGTACTCCCGGGGCACCCTGGGGCTCGGCAGGAGCGTGTACGTCGGGAATCGGGCCATGATCGACGCGACGATCTCGTGCGGATCGAGGGTGTTGAGCGGCGCGACCCAGGAGACCGCCCTGTCCATCCGCTTCAGGGTCACCCCGTCTTCCTGCCAGACATCCTGCCTGTCGGTCAGGGGCCTGCCCATCGTGACATAAACGGCGTTCGAGGTGCGGCCGGGCGACAGCGTGGCTCCTCCGCCCGCCGACCAGCTCAGGTTGAGGTTGAGCTTCTGGATCCTCCTCCCGATCTTCCGCGAGGACGTGAGCTCGACGGGCGCGCCGAAGGCGGTAGTCCCCCCGCTCTGGAAGGTGATCCCCGCCGGCCCGACGCCGCGGATCTCGACCGGCGCCGCGGGCGCGCCGCCGCTCGACGAGAGCCCCAGCCGGATGACGACGCTCCGGCCCATCGAGATCGACACCGGGACGGACCGCTCCGGCGTCCACTCGGGCTGGGAGCACGGCTCCCCTGCGTTCCTCCAGCCGGTCCCTCCCTCGCAGCCCTTCAGGAGACCGTGATCGGACACGAACTCGATGGAGTCCAGCGCGATGGAGCGCGCAGCGTCGGGCTGCGGGCTCTCCGTGGTCGGATCCGCCATATCGACCTTCCTCGCTCGCGGCGCAGATGGACTCGACACCTGCCGGCCACCCGCCGATTCATGGGGATCGTAACGCCGCAGCCGGCCGGGCCAAGTCGGGAGTGGACGCAGGGGGCGAAGGCGCTCTGCCAATGGCCGCGCGACGCCGGGCGGCGCGCGCGGGCCTCACGGCGTCACCCGGGCGCGGGGGCGCCGGGCGGCCCGCGCGCGCGGCCAGGCGACGCCGAGGGGCCCCGCGCGCCCCGCGTCACGAGCCGGGTTCCTGCGGCAGCGCGACCGAGCTAGATTGCGCGCATGCAGAGCAGCCTGTTCATCGTGCATGTCCATGTGCATGTCAAACCCGAGCACGTGAGCGCCTTCCGCCAGGCGACGCTCGACAACGCGCGCGAGAGCGTCGAGGAGCCGGGGATCGCCCGGTTCGACGTCGTCCAGGACATCGAGGATCCCGCGCGCTTCGTGCTCGTCGAGGTTTACAGGACCAAGGAGGCGCCGGCCGCGCACAAGGAAACGGAGCATTACAAGCGGTGGCGGGACACCGTCGCCGACATGATGGCCGAGCCTCGGACCAGCCGGAAATACGTCAATGTCTTCCCGGACGACGCGGGGTATTGACGTGGCGCCTCCGCCTTCCGGGCCTTCCGAGCTCGCCTTCGAGTTCGCCACCGCCACGCGCATCGTCTTCGGCGCCGGCAAGCTCGCCGAGGTGCCCGCGGCCGTGCGGGGCCTCGGCGGCACGCGGGCGCTCGTCGTCACCGGGCAGCGCCCGGGCCGCGCCGCGCCGCTCCTCGCCGCCCTCGCCGAGGCGAAGATCGCCGCCGTGACCTTCGCCGTCGCGGGCGAGCCCACCGTCGAGATCGCGCGCGAGGGCACGGCGAGGGCCGCGGCCGAGCGGTGCGACGTCGTCGTGGCCCTGGGCGGCGGCAGCGCGGTCGACGCCGGCAAGGCGATCGCCGCGCTGCTCGCGAACGGCGGCGACCCGCTCGACTACCTCGAGGTCGTCGGCCGCGGGCAGGCGCTCTCCCGGCCGTCCGCGCCGTTCGTGGCGATCCCGACGACCGCGGGCACCGGCTCGGAGGTGACGCGCAACGCGGTGCTCGCGTCGCGGGAGGCCGGCGTGAAGGCGAGCCTGCGCAGCCCGCTCATGCTGCCGCGCCTCGCGGTGATCGACCCCGACCTGCTCGCGGGCGCGCCGCCCGAGGTGCTCGCCTCGAGCGGGCTCGACGCGCTCTCGCAGCTCATCGAGCCGCTCCTGTCGATCCGCAGCAACCCGCTCACCGACGGCCTCGCGCGCGAGGGCATCCGCCGCTCGGCGCGCTCGCTCCGCCGCGCGGTCCTCGAGGGCGCGGACGCGCCGGCCCGGGACGACCTCGCCGTGGCCAGCCTGCTCGGCGGCCTCTGCCTCGCGAACGCCGGCCTCGGGGCGGTCCACGGCTTCGCCGCGCCGGTGGGGGGCACGTTCGACGCGCCGCACGGCGCCGTGTGCGCCGCGCTCCTGCCGGCCGTCCTCGAGGTGAACCTGCGGGCGCTGCGCGGCCGCGCCCCGGCGCACCCGGCGCTGCCGCGCTTCGACGAGCTCGCCGCGCTCGTCACCGGGCGGGCCGGGGCCGCCGCCGAGGAGGGGATCGCCTGGGTCCGCGAGCTCTGCCGCGACCTCGCGATCCCGGGCCTGCGGCGCTACGGCGTGAGCGAGGCGGATCTCCCGGCGCTCGTGCAGAAGGCCCGGGCGGCGAGCAGCATGAAGGCGAACCCGCTCCCCCTCACCGACGAAGAGCTGACCGACATCGCCGCGGCGTCCTTGTGACGTCGGGGACGGTGGTATCATCCCCGGGTGGCAAGCCCCTACCGCACGCGACCGTCCTCTCCGTCCGTCCGGCCGACCGATGAGAGGCGGCTCGGCGCCGCGACCCTCGCCTTCGGCCTGGCCTGCGGCGTGATGGGGATCTCGCTCGCCGACGAGGGCCGGGCGGAGTGCGCGCTGCTCACGGGCCTCGGCGGCTTCGCCCTGCTCCTCCAGCGCGAGGGCGCTCGCTAGGCTCGCCCTCCCCTCAATCCCCGACGACCGGAGCTCGATGAAGAACGATCCCGCCCCGAATCCCACCCTCGACGCCATGCTTGCCGCCCAGCGCATCGCGTTCGCGCCCGTCATGTTCCAGGTGGCGCGGGTCATGAGAAACCGGGGCGTGCTCCGGGCGCTCCAGCGCGCCGGCAAGGGCGGCCGGACGGCGGCGGAGGTGGCCCAGGACACCGGCCTCTCCGCCTATGCGGCCAAGACCTTGCTGGAGGCGAGCCTGAGCTTCGGCCTCGTGGAGCTCCCCGGCGGCAACGGAGACCGGCGAGAGGGGCAAGGCGGGCGAGGCGCGCGCGAAGGTGAAGAGCGCTACGCGATCACGCGGGTCGGGCTCGTCGTCGAGAACGACCGGATGACCCGTATCAACATGGATTTCATCCATGACGTTTGCTACGAGGGCATGCGCTTTCTCGACGAGGCCATCGAGGGCGGCAAGCCGGCGGGCCTGCGGGTCTTCGGCGATTGGCCGACGGTGTACGAGGCGCTCCCGGAGCTCCCGCCGAAGGTGAGGGAGAGCTGGTTCGCCTTCGATCACCTCTACTCCGACTCGGCGTTCCCGAAGGCGCTGCCCATCGTGTTCGAGCGGCGGCCGAAGACGCTCCTCGACATCGGCGGCAACACCGGCCGGTGGGCGATCCAGTGCTGTACGCACGACCCCGACGTGCGGGTCACGATCCTGGACCTGCCGGGCCAGCTCGAGGACGCGCGCGTCAACGTGGAGCAGCACGGCCTGCTCGGCCGCGTCATGGGCACGCCCATCGACTTCCTGGATCACGGACAGGCGTTCCCGACGGGGTTCGACGCCATCTGGATGAGCCAGTTCCTCGTGTGCTTCTCCGAGGCGGACATCACCCAGATCCTCCGGCGGGCGCGCGCCGCCATGGGCGAGGAGACGGAGCTCTGGATCCTCGACACGTTCTGGGATCGTCAGGAAAACGAGGTGGCGGTCCACTGCCTGCACGGCTCTTCCCTGTATTTCACGTGCCTCGCGAACGGGAACAGCCGCATGTACAGCGCCGCCGACATCAAGCGCTGCATCGAGGAGGCCGGGCTCACCGTCGACGCGGAGATCGACCACCTCGGCCTCGCCCACACGCTGCTCCGGTGCCGCCGGCGCGACGTGCCCGCCGGCAAGCGCGCATGAGCGCGTGAGGCCGCGCGGCGCGCCCGGAGCGGAGCGCGCGCGGCGGCCGGGACCGGGGACAGCGCGTAGCAGCCTGGACGATCGGGCCTCCGGGCCTCTGGGGGAGGAGCGGGAGGCGCGCGAGGAGCGATACAACGGATGAGCCGGCCCGCGGCGGAGGGCGCCGCGGGCGCGCTCGAACGGCTTTCGCCCGCGGTCCTCGCGGTGCATAGTGGGACGCCGCGGTCGCCTCCGCCGCGCCGCGCCATGGACCCACAAGGAGAAACCGTCGTGTCCCATCCTCCGCTCACCCAGCTCTCCGACGAGGAGCGCCTCTTCCGCGACTCGGTGCTTGATTTCGCCCGGAAGCGCGTCGCGCCGCGCGCGGCGGCGATGGACGAGCAGGGCGCGCTCGACCGCGATCTGCTCCCTCCGCTGTTCGATCTCGGCATCATGGGCATCGAGATCCCGGAGTCGTACGGGGGCTCCGGCGCGAGCTTCTTCAACGCGATCCTGGCGGTCGAGGCGCTCGCCGTCGTCGACCCGAGCGTCAGCGTGCTCATCGACGTGCAGAACACGCTCGTGGCCAACGCGCTCCTCCGCTGGGGCAGCGACGCGCAGAAGGAGCGGTATCTCCCGCGGCTGAGCCGGGAGTGGGTCGGCTCGTACGCGCTGAGCGAGGCGGGCTCCGGCTCGGACGCGTTCGCGCTCGCGGCCCGGGCCGAGCGCAAGGGCGACCGCTGGGTGCTGAACGGCCGCAAGCTGTGGATCACGAACGCGAACGAGAGCTCGCTGTTCCTCGTGTTCGCCAGCGTCGACCCGTCGAAGGGGTACAAGGGCATCACGGCCTTCGTGGTCGAGCGGACGTCCCCTGGGTTCTCGGTGGGCAAGAAGGAGAACAAGCTCGGTATCCGCGCCTCCAGCACGTGCGAGCTCGTCCTCGAGGACTGCGAGGTGCCGGAGGGCAACGTGCTCGGCGAGGTCGGCAAGGGCTACAAAATCGCGATCGAGACGTTGAACGAGGGTCGGATCGGCATCGGCGCGCAGATGCTCGGCCTGGCCGCCGGGGCGTTCGAGCACGCGATGCGCTACATGGGCGAGCGGAAGCAGTTCGGCCAGTCGATCGCGAGCTTCCAGGGCGTGCAGTTCCAGTATGCGCGCGTGGCCATGGAGATCGAGGCCGCGCGCCTCCTCGTCTACAACGCCGCGCGGCTCAAGGACGCTGGCCAGCCGTTCGTGAAGGAGGCCGCGATGGCCAAGCTGTTCGCGTCCGAGGTGGCCGAGCGGGCGGCGTCGTTGAGCATCGAGTTCATGGGCGGCGTGGGGTTCACCAAGGACTATCCGGTCGAGAAGCTCTACCGCGACGCGAAGATCGGGAAGATCTACGAGGGGACGTCGAACATGCAGCTGTCGACGATCGCGAAGATGCTCCAGGCGGAGTACGACGTGAAGGGCTGAGCGGGGAGTTCTCCCTCGACGACCGCCTGCATCGCGGCGCGGACCTCAGTCAGGAACTCCTCTCCGAGTCCGTCGCGCTCTCGCTCATACCAGGCGTATGCTCGCGCGATATCCGCCGCAGCAGCGGGCCGAACGAGAACCGCCCTCACCGTGACCGTGCGCGCGCCTGGGCGACGACCTCATCCCACGTGAGCCCGACCGGTCCCTCGGCCTCCAGCTCGTCAAGGCGCCGATCGAGCTCGACGCGCTGCGCGTCGCTGAGCGGGAACGCGTCAGGGTCTCGCCCGAGGCGAGCCCAGAGCTCGTCGAGGAGGTCGAGCTGCTCGTCGCGGCTCAGTCGGGCGATGTCCAGGGCAGCCTTGGCCATACGTCGGGAAGTATCGCATGACGCGCCCGCCAGAACAATCCGCCGGGCCCGGCCGCGTCACGGCAGCTGGCGCTTGAGGTCGGCCAGCGTTCGGAGCGTCGACACCTGCTGCGGCAGGATCACGTCGCGCACCAGGACGTGCGACTCACAGTCGAGCTCCTCGAGGTCATTCCGGTAGTCCTTCAGGCCGTGATCCTCGCCCTCCGCCAGCACCGAGAGCGCCGTCTTGTGGCCGAGCGCCACCGCGGTCCGCTCGACCACCTTGGCGAACGCGCCCCATGGCCCGGAGCTCGACGGCGGGTCGCCCCCGAGCTCCTCGATCCGCCGGCGCAGCATCTGCACCCGCGCCTCGTGCGACGCCAGGTTGCGCCGGAGCTGCCGCACCAACCAGTCCTCGCGCGCGGCGGCGATCGCCTGTCGGTAGGTCTCCACCGCGGACATCTCGCCCCGGCAGAACGATTTGAGCTGCTCGATCGAATCGTCATCGATCAGGCCGTCCAGGCCCACGCTCTCGTCTGCGAATGCGATCGGTTCCATGGGTACTCTCCTGAGGTTGCTGGTGAACGCCGATTCGTCTCCTCCCTACCTCCCGAGCAGCAGCCGGCGCGACCTACGTCCGCGCGAGAACCGTGAGCGAGACCGCCGATGTTCGACCTCGTCGCAGAGAGCGTACGGCCATCGTTGCGTCAGGGGTAATCCACGTCTCAGACCGGGGCGGCCTCGGTTGAGCTCTCTGGATTCTATTCAAACCCCGTTCCACCCGTACTGATTCCCGCTCGTGCGATAGCGAGCTCAGCGCGGGAGCGAGGCGTTCAGGCGGCGGAGCTGACGAGGAGAGGGCGAGGAGAGATCGCGCCGCCAGGGCGCCAGGGACGCCAGGAGAGAAGCGAGAGGCGCGCTCTCGGCTCTCCTGGCGTCCTCGGCGCCCTGCGGCGCTCGGTCGGGGGGCGTACCGCGGGCGGCCGGCGCGGCCGAGCGGGCGTCAGAGGGTCGCGAAGACGCGCGCGCCCTTGTTGGTGCCGCAGGACTCGCCGGCGCCGACGCCGCGCAGGATCGCCTGCACGGCCGCGGCGTCCGCGTCGTCGCGCGCGAGCACGCCGATGAGCATCGCCCCCTCCTTGAGCCGCCGCTCGACCTCCGGCGCGCGCTGCTCCGGGACGCCGGCGTCGACGAGCACGCCGCTCAGGCTGGACGTCGCGCCGGCGGAGCTCGCGTCGTCGAGCTTCATCGCGATGGGGCCGGCCACCGCGAGCCGCAGCCCCGGCACCACGAGCCCCGCGCCCGCCGCGGCGAGGATCGCGCTGAGCGCATTGCCGTTCACGGCCGCGCCCTGCACGCGCGAACGCGAGAAGTGCTGGCGGCGGGCGGCCTCGCTCACGATGACGCAGATGTCCCTGCGCGAGTGCCCGTGGTCGAGGATGCGCCGGATGGCGTCCTCGGCCTCCACACGTGTCCGCACCATCTCGGTGACCAACCTCTGGCTCGCCATGCATGTCTCCTTGGCTGAGGGTCCTCGTCGTTCGCTTCTCCTTCGCAGAACACGAAACGTACCGGGCGCGTCCATCGCGTGAAGTCTGCGTCGCTGCTCACAGACCGACGGCAGAACGCCCCGCGCCCGGGGCACAATGCCACGGCGAGATGGCCACGCTGTGACGGGGGGACACGGCGCTCTCGTCGGCTGCCCGCGGCGGCGCGGCGCCGGGCGCAGCAAGCGCGGGAGCTGGGGTTGCAGTTGGGACGGGTCAGGCTGCGGCGCGCCGCTGCCCGCTCGGGCGCTTCGCGCTCTTCGGGCGCTTCACGCCGCTCTTCGGGCGCGCTGCGCTCCTGTCCGCCCGCCGGGCCTCGACCGCGCGCACGCTCTCGCGGAGCTGGGTGGCGAGCGGCACCGCGTCGCGCTCGCTGAATCCGCGGACGATCCGGAGCATTGTGGCCTCCTCGGGCCGGAGCGCCGCGATCGCCTCGTCCATGACCGCCTCTTCCGCCTCGAGCAAGGTCTGCAAGGCCC
This sequence comes from Sorangium cellulosum So0157-2, assembly GCF_000418325.1. Classification (GTDB taxonomy): domain Bacteria; phylum Myxococcota_A; class Polyangia; order Polyangiales; family Polyangiaceae; genus Sorangium; species Sorangium cellulosum_D. Next base: position 2,341,406 of record NC_021658.1, on the reverse strand, counting down.
CCTCGGTGTAGGCGCGGATCACCGCGGGGTGGACATAGCAACGCTGGCAGACCGCGCGCGTGTTGCCGAGGCGGGCGGACACCATGTCGATCACCTGCGCCACGCACTTCTTCATCTGGCGGGCAGAGGTGGCGACCTCCATCTCGCAGAAGAAGGACGCGCACAGCACCGTGCCGGTCCAGGTGCGGAAGTCCTTCGCCGTGAACTCCTGCCCCGCGAGGGAGCGCAGGTACTCGTTCACGTCGTCCGAGTGGATGCGCTGCCGCTGGCCGTCGCCGTCGATGTACTGGAACAGCTCGTGGCCGGGCACGTCCTGACAGCGCTTCACGATGCGCGCGAGCCGCCGGTCCCGCACCGTCAGCTCGTGCTCCTTGCCGCTCTTGCCCCGGAAGTGGAACCTGATGAGATCGCCCTTGATCTCGACGTGCTCGTCGTGGAGCGTCGTCAGACCGTACGAGTTGTTGTCGCGCGCATACTCGTCGTTCCCGATGCGGATCGACGTCTCGTCGAGCAGGCGCACCACGGTCGCCAGCACCTTCTCGCGCGGGAGCCCCGGCAGCGCGAGATCGCGCTCCACCGCCGCGCGGATCGCCGGGAGCGCCGCGCCGAACGCGAGCATGCGATCGTACTTCGTCTCGTCGCGGACCTCGCGCCAGCGCGGGTGATACCGGTACTGCTTCCGGCCGCGCGCGTCCCGGCCGGTGGCCTGGATGTGCCCGCGCTCGCTCTGGCAGATCCACACCCCGGTCCACGCGGGCGGGATCGCGAGGCGCCGGATCCGCTGGAGGGTCGCCTCGTCCTTGATGGGGCGCCCCTCGGGGTCGAGGAACTTGAAGCCCTTGCCCACCTTCCGGCGGGAGATGCCCGGCTCGCCGTCGTTCACGTACCGGAGCCCGGCCGATTTCGCGGACTCGACCGGCGACGGGGTGAGCGGCGCGGCCGCCGCGAGCTCGCCCGCGGTGCGCGCCAGCTCGACCGTCTCGACGGTCTCGATCGACAGGCTGACGCGGTGCCGCCGGACGACGGCGCCGCTCGGGGCGGAGCGCCGCGCGCGGCGCGGCGTGCTCCGCGGGCGGCGCCTGGATCGGGGGGTCTTGGCGCTGGCGCTCGGCATGGCGCGGCTAGCTCAGACGGCTTCCCCCAGGGCCGCGCCATGCGCGCGCCGCGACCGCTCGCGGTGCGCCTCGTCGATGTACCGCCGCACCTCCGAGTCGATCGCGGCGATCGCCATCCGCTTGAACATGCGCAGCGCCAGCGGCACGTCGATCTCGACATCGACGGTCCTGGGCCGGAGCTCGAGGCGCCCCGCGACCTGGAACCCCTTGAAGCACAGGCCGAGATCCGCGCTCCATTCGTCGCTCCAGAGCATGGAGGGCGCGTATTCCGCGTACCGCTCGCGATACCGCTCCATCGCCCTCAGGACGGCGTTCTTGGCTTCTTCATCGTTCAGGTCGTGATGGACCGTGTGCTTCATGATGACCTCGGGGTTGGCTGGAGCTCGGCTCCAGCGGAGGCTGACGTGCGGCAGGCGCGGCAGCGCAGCGGTCGCCAGGGGTCGGCGTGGCAATCGGGGTTAGCAATCGGGGTGCCCGCCGGGTCCGGCGGGGGCGACCGCCTCGAACAGAGCATTTCTCGGGAAATCCGGGCAAGATCGCGCACTTTCGCGCGCCGCGCGTGGCGACCTCCGCCACACGCGGGGCAGATCGCTACGGCGAGCCCAGCGCCCGCCGGCCGCGAGGCGGGCCAGCTCGACGGCATGGCGCGTGCGTTCCGCCCGTTCATGCCGGGAGCTTCCGCCGTGACGTCTTCGCGTGGCCTCAGAGGGTGGCTCGGGCCGCGCATGAGCAAGGCGCTGAAGGCGATGGTGATCCTGCCGATCGCGCTCTGGCTCGGCTACGTCGTCATCGGCAACGTCATGCTGAGCGCGAAGCTCGTGGCGAGGCTCGTCAGCTACAACCCGACCGACGCGACGCTGTTCTACGGGTCGGCCTGGAGCCTCTGGCCGGGCGTCGTGCACGTGAAGGAGCTCCGGCTCAGCGGGTCCGACAGCACCCTGGAGTGGGCGGTGCTGCTCGACGAGGTGGAGGCGGACATCCACCTGACCGATCTCTTCCGGAAGAAGTTCCACGCGGAGGACATCCGCGCCGAGGGCTTCACGTTCCGCATGCGGCTGCTCGTGGATCCCACGAGCGAGCGCGATCTGGAGGCGCCGCACATCCAGGCGCTCCCCCCCATCCCGGAGTTCACGAACCCTCCGCTCAAGCCGGAGCTGCCGCCGAGGCGCGATCTCGAGAACTCGGACGAGGGCTACAACCTCTGGACCGTGCACCTGGAGCGCGTGGACACGACGCTCAAGGAGGTCTGGATCCAGCAAGTCCGGTACGCCGGCGGCGGCCGCGTGCGCGGGGGGTTCTACTACAAGCCGCTCCGCTCGGTCCGCGTCGGGCCCGTGGCGCTGGAGCTCCGCTCGGGCGAGGTCCACCTCGCCGATCGCGTCGTCGCGCGGGTCGACGCCGACCTCGACGTCACGATGAACACGTTCGATCCGCGGGACATCGAGGGGCTCGACGTCTTCGACACCACCTGGGCGCGCGTGCGCCTCGACGCCCAGCTGCCCGGGCTCGATTTCATCCACTTCTTCGCCGGCGACGGCGCGGAGCCGCGGATCGAGGACGGGAGCGGAGGGCTCCGGGCGAACCTCGTCGTGAACCGGGGCAACGTCGAGCCGGGCAGCTCCCTCTCGTACGGCACGAGCCACCTCGCGGCCTCCGCCGGGTCGCTCCGGGCGGCCGTCGCGGCGGACGTGGATCTCCGCGTCGACGAGCGCGGGCAGGCGCGCCTCGCGGTGGCGGTGCCCCGCGCGACGCTCGAGCGCCCTGGCAAGGGGCTGCCGCCCATCGTGGTGGAGCGGGCGAGCGCCGCCTTCGACGCGCCGGAGCTCCACCTCATGCGGCTCCCGCCGGGGTTCTCGACGAAGCTGGAGGTCGTCGCCGCGGCGATCCCGGACCTGCGCTGGCTCAACCCGGACGGCGCCGGCCCGGACGCGCCGCGGTTCACGGGCGGCGCCGCGTTCATGCGGAGCAGCCTCGAGGTCGACCCGCTGGGCCGCGGGACCGGGGCGGTGAGCCTGCTGCTCAAAGAAGGGGCGCTCGCGTGGAAGGAGACGCGGGTGAAGGGCGACATCAAGGCGCGCGTGGCGCTCGAGGCGGCGAACCTCCTCGGCCCGACGGCGAAGCTCGGGAAGAGCCGCATCGAGATCGAGGACCTCGCGATCGAGCACGAGGGCGAGGCGCTCCCCGGCTGGTGGGCGCGCATCGACGTCGACGGCGGCAAGGTGGGTCGGGGGCTGATGGAGGCGGCGATCCGGCTCGAGTGCAAGGACGCGCGGCCCGCGGTGGCGCTGCTCGACGCCGAGGACGCCATCCCCGGGTGGGCCGCGGGGCTCCTCACGATGGAGGGGCTCAAGGCCTCGGCGACGGTGAGGCGCAAGGAGAGCGACGTCGATTTCAGGCTGCTGGAGGCGCAGGGCGGCAACCTCGCCATCCGCGGGCGGCTCACCAAGTCGGACGGGCAGGACCCGCTCGGCGCGTTCCTCGTGAAGAGCGGCCTGCTCTCGGTGGGGATCGACCTCGATCGGGACGGGGCCGGCGTGCACCCGCTCGTGGGCGACGACTGGGTGAACGAGAAGATCGCCGCGCTGGGCCGGTGAGGCGCCGCCGGGCGCGCGGCGGCGTCGCCCGGCTGTCGTCCGCTCGAGCGCTCGGCTCAGCGGATGTAGCGATTGACGATGTTCTCGTACAGCTCTTGCTGACCGCTCGTGAGCTTGACCTCGCCGCCGGCGTTGCCGATCTCGGCCAGCTGCTCCAGCGTGAGCTTCCCCTGCTCGAACTCCGCGCCCTTGCCGCCGTCGAACGACGCGTAGCGGGCCTTGCGCATCGCCTCGAGCGGCGACTTGCGGATCAGGTCGTCGGCGATGATGAGCGCGCGGGCGAACACGTCCATGCCGCCGATGTGGCCGTGGAAGGTGTCGATCAGATCCGTCGAGTTGCGGCGGCGCTTGGCGTCGAAGTTCACGCCGCCGCCCTGGAGCCCGCCGCTGCGGAGCAGGATGAGCATCATCTCCACGGTCTCGTTGATGTTGTAGGGGAACTGGTCGGTGTCCCACGCGTTCTGGTAGTCGCCGCGGTTCGCGTCGATGCTGCCGAGCATGCCGGCGTCGGCGGCCACCTGCATCTCGTGCTCCATGGTGTGGCCGGCGAGCGTCGCGTGGTTCGTCTCCAGGTTGAGCTTGAAGTCCTTGTCCAGGCCGTGCTGACGCAAAAACCCGATCACGGTCTCGGCGTCGAAGTCGTACTGGTGCTTGGAGGGCTCCATGGGCTTCGGCTCGATGAAGAAGGTGCCCTTGAAGCCGCGCGATCGCGCGTAGTCGCGCGCCAGGGTCAGGAAGCGAGCGAAGTGGTCCTTCTCGCGCTTCATGTCCGTGTTCAGCAGGCTCATGTAGCCCTCGCGGCCGCCCCAGAACACGTAGTTCTCGCCGTTCAGCGCGATGGTGGCGTCGAGGGCGTCCTTCAGCTGGGCGCCGGCGTAGGCCACCACGGCGAAATCCGGGTTCGTGGAGGCGCCGTTCATGTAGCGCGGGTTGGAGAACAGGTTCGCCGTGCCCCACAGGAGCTTGATCCCCGACTGCGCCTGCTTCTGCTTGGCGTACTCGACGATGCTCTGGAGGCGGCGCGACGTCTCGGCGCGGCTGTCGCCCTCTTCCACGAGGTCGATGTCATGAAAGCAGTAGTGCGTCGCGCCGAGCTTGGTGATGAACTCGAAGCTCGCGTCCATCTTCATGCGCGCGCGGGCCAGCGCGTCCTTGCCCTCGTCCCAGGGGAAGTGGATCGTCCCCGGGCCGAACGGGTCGTGCCCACGACCACAGAACGTGTGCCAGTAACACACCGCAAACTTGAAGTGATCCTTCATCGCCTTGCCGGCGACGACGCGCTTTTCGTCGTACCACTTGAAGGCGAGGGGGTTGTCGGACTCGGGCCCCTCGTAGGGGATCTTGCCGACACCGGGGAAGTACTCTTTATCTCCAATGACAACGGTCATGACCGGATCTCCAGCTCGTGGTTTGCGTGTGCCTTCGTTCGGAGGGGGCTCTCGGCGACGGGGTCCGCGAGGTGAGCCCAGGGGCTCTGACCTCGGGGCCAGGGCGGAGTCAGGTTCGCCACGTCCAGGTTGGGCGTTTCAAGCGCGTTGCGTTTCTCGTGGCTCCGACTCTCCTCACGCCAGGCGAACCGTCGACGCGCGTCGGTTGCACGCGTGGTGGAATTCCGGCTAGCAATAACATGGTGACGGGTCGGTGGCTAGGGTCGGCGCCGGCGTCTCCGCCGTTGACCGAAGCTAGCTGAGCCGAAGGCCGCCCGCAGCCGCCACCCCCAACGATTCCGGCGATGCTGTAGCGCCGCACACCTCCACGGCGCGCGGCCAGCCGTGGCGCCGCCCGCTCGCCGCAGGAACGACGCGGGCGGCTCCGATGGAGCGCAGTGTCAAGACAGGTGTGCCTCGAAGCCGGGCCGGCGCGGGGCGGAGACCTGGTGATGGCGGCGGCGGTCAGCGGTCGACGCGGTAAATCGCGTCTTGCGCTGTCACGAAGACGTGGCTCTCGTCGACCGCGAGCCCATCGGCGAGGAAGAAGCCGTACGCCGTCCTTCGAGCGCCCGTGCCGTCCGTCTTCACCTCCCACAGCTCGACGCAGCCAAAGCCTTGAAGCCAGTAGACCGTATCGCCGCTCACGGCGATGGCGGAGGGCGAGGGGTCCGCGTTCGGGACCGTTTCGATGTCGTGGAGGACGTCGATGGCGGCTGCGCCTTCGCGCCACCGGTTGACGGTGTGGAGGCTGGTGTCGGTCCAGAAGACGCTGTCGCCGGCCGCCGCCATCGGCCCGCCGAAGAACACCTCCGCGAGCGGCTCACGGGTGCCGCCTTCGCGCGGCACCCGCTCGAGCTGGGTCGTCTGGAAGTCGAGCCAGTACAGCGCGCCGTCGTGGCTGATCATGCCGAGCGGGTGGCCGCTCGGCACCAGCACCTCGGGGGCGCTGCCGCCGGCCAGAGCGACCTTCCAGATCGCCTGCGGGTCGCCCTGATCGTAGTAGGCGTTGGTGTCGTCGAGCGCGAGCCTGGCAGGAGGGAGGATGTCCTCCGCGAGCACGGTCGAGGCGCTCAGGTTCGTCGCCGGCGCGGCGAGCAGGCGCACGTTGCGTTGCGAGCTCAGCTCTTCGGTCCAGACGAGGGTGTCGCCGACCATGACGTGCCATCCGCTGGGCAAGTCCCCGAGCGTCTCCGCGGGGCCGCCGGCGACCGGCACGCGCAGGAGCTGGTGGTCCGCGTCGAAGTACACGTACTCCCCCGAGAGCGCGCTCCCTTCGACGGACTCGATCCGATTGACATCGTCGTCGCGAAACAGCGCCACGACGCCACCAGGGCCGACCTCGCCGGGCTCGAGGTCGAGGGTCACGCATTCCCACGGCCCGCCTCCGCCCTGCGCGCCGGCGCCGCCGCCCCCGTCCGCGCTCCCGCCTTCCCCTTGCGCGCCTCCGGCGCCCGCGTCCCCGCCCGTTCCGCCCGGCGGATCGCCGCCATCGGACCCGCACCCCACAAGCGCAAGCGCCACCATCACGGCGCCGGCGGCCGCTGCCGCGGCCTGCATCGACACGATCATGTTCACCTCACCTGCCGTCGTCTACGGCCATCGCCTCAGGACACTTCCCCCCACCGGCGAATACACGCGGCGTACCAGCGACCCAGCCGCGCCCCGATCTCGACACCGCCCTCCGCGCGCACCGTCGCGGGAGCTGCGAGCGGCAGAGAGGCGCGGGATGGACGGCGCCCGTGGCTCGTGACGGCGCAGGATCCCCCTCCGCCAGGGCCGGCAGGCCCCGGCGAGGAGCCATCTCCTCAGCCGAGCCCGAGCTTCTCCAGCGCCGGCGCGAGCCGCTCCTCGTAGGTTCGCTGGCAGAGCAGCGCGAGCCGGACCTCGCCGAGGAGCCCGAGCGTCGCCCGCTCGGGCTCGGGCCAGCGGTCGAGCGACCGGTCCTCCGCCGGGACGCGCGCGAGGACCTGCTCGGCGCGATCGAGGTGCCCGCGCACGAGCCGGCCCGTGAACCCGCGCCACGCGGCCCGCTTCGCCGCGGGGAGATCGCGGAGCTTGCGCGCGACGAGCTCGGGGCCGAAGGCCTCGTGCTCCGCCTCGTCGCCCGCGATCGCGGCGAGCACGGCGCGCGTGACCGGGTGATCGGCGCGGGCCTCGAGATCGAGGAGGTAGCCGACCGAGAACGCCTCGGCGATCAGGAAGAGCGAGATGGCGCTCGCGAGCACGCGCTCGTCGAGCGGGACCTCGCGCAGGTCCGCGAGCGGCGCGGCGACGTCGCGCGGCGCGGGCGCGCGGCCCCCGAGCGCCGCGCACATGCGGCCGCACAGCTCGGCGTGGCGGATCTCCTCCTCGATGGCGTCCGCGACGGCGCGGGAGACGTCGAGCGGCTCGCCCGCCGCGAGGGCCTCGCCGAGGAAGCGCGTCGCGATCTGGATGGACTGGTACTCGGTGCGGACGCGGTCGGCCCAGACGAGGCGCGCCTGCTCGACGAGCGCGGGCGGCAGCGCGCCCGGATCGAGGGCGGCGAAATCGATGGCGGCGTCGGTCGGCGTCGGGCGCATGATCTACCTTCGCGGGGTCTCGGGTTGCACAGGATGGCACAATGGGGGCCTGGTGAGCGTCGGCGACGGCGCTGCTTCCCGGCCCATCGAGCCCACATGGCAAAGAAAGGACCAGCGCCATCGGCACAGTGCCCGGATTGGCACACGGTGTGCTGCCGGTGATGGGATGCTCCATCGAACAAGCTTGCCTCTCCTTGCCTCCCTCATGACATTCCTCGTCAGCCTCGCCGCGTGCAGCGTCGAGATCAACCCCGGTGGCGGCACGAGCGCCAGCACCGGCGGCACCGGCGGCACCGGCGGCACCGGCGGCACCGGTGGCACCGGCACCGGCGGCACCGGCGCCGGCGGCGCAGGTGGCACCGGCGCTGGCACCGGCGGCACAGGCGGCACCGGCGGCACGGGCACCGGCGGCGGACCTGCCTGTGAGGCGCACGCGCCCAGGGTCTTCGCGTGCGCCGACGTCGACCTCCCGGCACCGGAGGGGGAGAACTCGAGCGTGCCGTGGACCCTCGCGTTCTCCGGCACGGTGACGGCCGTGCGCCCGCCCGCCCAGGGCGAGCCCTGCGCGCTCCGCTGGAGCGCGATCGGACGCACCGCGCCCGAGGTCATGATCGACCTCGCCGACGAGACCGGGAAGGCGCTCACCCTGGGCTTCACGGTCCCGGGCTTCGCGGCGAGCGCCGTCGCCGTGGGCGACATCCTCGACGTCGACTACTCCTATGCTGAAGCGTCGGATTGGCTGGAGCACATCACCCGAGTCCGCGTCGAGCGGGAAGGAGAGCTCGTGGTCGCCGTGGGCGAGAACGATCCCATCGGCCTCTCCATCGCCCAGGGCGAGCCCACCTGTTACACCGAGGATGCGTACTGCGGCTACGAGGAGCTCGCGATGACCGTGGAGGCCGATGGCGAGCCCGCCGTCTCGATCGCGAACGGCGAGAGCGCCGAGGTCGGCGGGCTGACCGTCACCAACGATCGCTATCTCAAGGACTACGACATCAGCGGCGCCTGCAACTTCGGCCTCGCGGTCGAGTACATCGTCGGCGCCGCGCCGGCGCCCTGAGCGCCCGCCCCGCGCCCGGGGCACGGGCGCGCCGCGCGCGCGTCAGCTCCCGGAGATCCCCGGAGCGGCGAGCGCCCGCGCCTTTGCGAACAGATCGGGGCGCGCCACGTCGTGGGACCAGCCTTCCGGATACGAGGCGACCGCCGAGGGGCGGCCCCGCACGCGGCGCTCGTAGGCGTCGAGCGCGGGATGCCCGGCGAGCGACAGCCCGCGCCGCTGCATGTAGGCGAGCACGGGGTAGAACGCGCAGTCGGCGAGCGTGAAGGCGTCCGACGCGATGAACCGTGTCCTCTGGGCCCGCGCCTCCCACAGCGCGAGCTCGCGCTCCACGCCCGAGAGCGCGCCCGCGATGGCCGCGCGCCGGTCCGGCGACAGGGCGTCCGGGCCGGCCTCGAAGAGGCTCTCCAGCGGGTCGTAGACGCACGCGGTGGCCTCGGACTCCTGCGCCAAGGCGAGCGCGCGGGCGAGCGCGCCGGGATCGGCGGGCGGCGGGAGGAGCGGCGGGTCGGGATACCGCATCTCCAGGTACGTGAGGATCGCCAGCGACTCGTTCATGACGGTGCCGTCGGGCTCGACGAGCACCGGGGCCTGGCCGCGCGGATTGAGGGCCAGGAACTCCGCGGCGCGCGTCTCCCGGGGCTCGCGCATCACGCGCAGGCGGCGGGGCTCGACGTCGAGGCCCTTCTCGCGAACGGCGAGGAGCACGCGCCAGCTCGAGATCGAGCCGTTCACGAAATACACCGCCCGCCGCGCGCTCATCGGTCGCCTCCGGGCTCCTGCAGCGTGCGAAAATTGAGCGCCTCGAAGCCCGCGCGGTACGCGGCGGCGTCGAAGGCGGCGTCGAGGTTCTCGGCGCGGAAGAGCTGGAGCATCCGCTCTGCCTCGGCGCGCTCCGCGGCGTCCCGCTCCGGCGCGGGGAGCGCGGACCGGGCCCGGGCGCGCGCCTCGGCCTCGGCGCGCTCCGCGGCGGGCGCGCCGACGCCCCAGACAGCCCCGGTCGCCGGATCGTGAAACGTGCCGATATGCCGGAAGGTGAGCGAGATCCGCGACGCCTGGTCCTCGCCCTCCGCGTCGCCCTCCTGCCGGACGGCGTGATAGAAGCGGCGGTTCGTCTCCAGGTCCATGACGAGCAACGAGCCGTGCGGCAAAGGGACCTTCTGGACGGCGCCCCCTTCGGCGCGCTTGGGCCGGAGCACCATGGTGCGCTGTCGTCCGAGCGAGACGTTCACGATGAACGACGGGCGCACGAGGTCGAGCGTCTTGTCGGAGTGCTCGCTGATCCAGTCGCGCCCCGTGCGGTAGAGCTGGAGCAAGCAGTGGTTGAGCGGGTGCCCGACGCGGCGCTCGACCTCCCGGCGGATGCGGTCGACGGCCGGGGTGAAGGCGCCGAGCTCGGGCTGCTCGTCGACCGGGTGGCGGTAGAGCGGCGCGGCGCCGTCGGGCGCGCGCTCGCCCTGGATCGCGACGAGGCGCGGCACCTCCCCGCCGCGGTGGAGCATCGTGGTCCACGCGACCTCGCGCTCGACGGCCTCGAAGGCCCCCGCGCCGCCCGCGAGGCGCTCGTCGAGGGCGCCGCACCACAGCGCCGTCCCGCCCGCGCCGATGCCGGCGACGCACACCGGCCCGGGCCCGTCCGAGAGCACGTCGGCCCAGCGGCGGCGCCGGCCGCCCAGGCCCTCGATCTCGCGCAGCGCCGCGGCGTGCTTGCCCGCGGTGCTCGCCGAGGTCGCGTCCTCGAGGACCTCGACCTCGAGGCCGAGCCGGCGCGCGTCGCGGGCGGCGGCGAGGACGCACACGTTGGTCGCGACGCCGCACAGGATCACCGCGGTCACGCCCGCCTCCTCGAGCCGCGCGCGCAGATCGGTGTCGCGGAACGCCGAATACCAGCGCTTCTCGACGTGCCAGTCCGCGGCCCCCGCCGGGCGCTCGGCGCGCACCGGGGCGAGCGCCGGGAACAGCTCGGCGCCCCACGTGCCGCGGGCGCAGCACGCGCTGCCGGTGTGCGTCTGCCCGCGGAGCGCGTCCGGGGCCGCGTCGATCTCGCCGTAGGCCGAGGTCACCCACACCACGGCGCGCCCCTGCGCGCGCGCGGCGCGCACCAGCCAGGCCACGCTCTGGGCGAGCTGATGCGGATCGCAGTGCCGCTTCGAGAACGCGCCCCCCTCCGCGAGGAAGTCGTTCTGCATGTCGATGACGAGCAGCGCCGTGCGCGCCGGGTCCTTGGGGTGTGGGCGCTCTCTCACGTGCTCGACCTCCTGGTACCACCTCGTCGGTCGGTCGACCAGGCGCCCCGGCGCGCGCCGCGCAGCGAGGCGGCCGCGTCGGCGCGCGGAGGCGCGGTGAAGCTATCGGCGCTTTCCTCGCGGGCAGCTCGCGCCGGCTCGTGCAGCCTCAGCAGGTGCGCTCGATAAAAAGCGCCCCCGCCGGACTCCCAGTTCGGCTACACCCACGAAGGATCCCGATCGAACCCCCCGCGCCTGGCCGCACGGCCCCCGTGCGGCGCGCCTTTGGCTCACCACCCTGAGGAGGTCTGAACATGGCTCACGTACTGGCAAGGCTCACCGGCGCCACGCTCGAGGACGTCAAGCAGCAGCTGGCGGCCGACGCGGCCAGCCACGCTGAACAGGGGATGCACCTGGAGCACATCTGGACGAACGACGACGATCCCGGCGACATCCTGTTCCTCCTGCGGGTCGACGACCTGAGCCACTGCAAGCAGCTCATCAGCAGGGTCCACGCCGAGATCCACCGGGACGACCCGAGCGCCAAGCTGCCCCACATGACGTTCCTGAAGGAGGCGTGAGCGGTCACGCCCCTCCCCCCCGGAGCGGTCCGCGCGTCCACGCTGGCCGTGCCCGGCCGAGGTCCCGCGGGCTGGCGCCGAGCGATTCCTCCGGTCGGCGCCGGGTCAGCGGTCACTCAATCACAGACAAAGCGATCGGTGATCGTGCTCGAGTACGTCGTGCACGCCGGGAGCCCTTCGAGGGCGCGCCAGGCGTTGATGTTGTTGATCCGGGTCGGGGTCAGCCGCGTGCCCCGCACCTCTTCGCCGACCTGGGCGCATTCGGACGACAGCTCCGCGTTGGACTGCACGCCGAACACCCAGTTGCCGTTTCCGCGGAAGTACGGGCCGCCCGAGTCGCCCCTGCAAACCCGGATTTCGTCCGCGTCCGTGAGGAAGTAGTCGCTGGCCAGGTAGTTCAACGAATCCTTCATGTAGCGCATGACCCCCGCGCCTGTGCCATTGTAGTGATAATAGCCGCGCCCGTAGAACGTATAGGACTCCGAAGAGCTCAGGGTCCCCGCGTAGACCCCGATGGCGGCGTCATTGATGGTCACGTTGCTGAAGGAGCCGCCCTTGTCCTTGGTGAACACGGCGGCCAGGTCGGAGCCCGACGCCCATCCGTGCTGCAAGCGCCTCACGTAGACGTCGCGGTCCACATCGCATTTGCCGTTCGAGGGAGCGCCTGTCATGCATCTCCAGGTCGTCCCGGTGTCCGCGTAGTTGACCCTGGTCCTCACGAGGCCCGTCAGCGCCGTGCCGATATCGTCGTCGAAGCAGTGGGCCGCGGTGAGGATCATGTGCTCACCGATCAGCGTGCCCGTGCAGCCTCCGATCTCGACCACGCCGACTCCGCCGCCTTCCGTGCCGGCGCGGATCGCCTCCACGCTGGTCTCGATCGGCTCGTCGGAGACGCCGTCGCTCGGGTCCGCGACGCCGCACGCCGCCGTCGCCAGCGCGAGCAGCGCGCCGCCCGCGCCCGCGCGCGCCCATGCGAACCGACGTCCACCCATCTCCCGACAGCCTCTCGAATTCTCGTCGTTCATCACTCGTCGTCTCACTTTCAGTCGATGTATCTGGTTTCCACTCCAGGGCTCGTGGCACGCAGAGGGCCGCACGGTGTTCGTCGCCGAAGCCCGTGACCCTGATTTCTGACGTTCTAGTGCGGCCACATCGATGCCCCTGACGCTCGTCCGGAGGGGATCTCCGGCTGCAGCATCGGGAGCCTCATGGGATACGCTCGATCCAGGAGCGCTCGCGTCCTCCTGGATCACGACACCACCATGGAGTGGATCGGATGAAGAGTAACGTTCAAGACAGGCTGCAACGAGCGCGCCAGCTCGGGAGCGCTGCGGTTCGAGGAGCGTCGCTGGATCATTCCTCTGGCGTTGCTTGACGGAGCTCCCTCTGCGCGCCGCGCCGCCTCTCGCGGCGCCGCCCTCGCCGTCGCCTGCGCCCCGTGTCGGCGCGGTGTCCCGGGCGCCGTCGCTCTTTTCGCTGCTGTCCCCGCCCGGCGCCGTCGAGCTGCCGTTGCTGCCGCGGTGCCACCCGGTGCCAGCGTGGCACGCGTGCCACGGGTGCCAAGCGTGCCACGGGTGCCACGCGTGACCGGATGGGGTCGATCAACGTCGGTGTTCTAGCGGCACGCGCACGCGCAGGAGGAGGGGCCCTCCGCGAGCGTCCCGTCGGAGCCCCAGATGCAGTATCTCCAGCCCACGGGGCTGAGGCCACAGACGCCATCGAAGCGATGGAGCTCGACGGTCCCGCCGACCTGGCGATACAAGAGGGGCAGGCCGTCCTCCTGCCCGCACTCCACGCTTCCGGGGCATCCGCCGGGGCCGCCGCGCGGTGTCCCCAGGCAGCGGTGCTCCTCGGTCAGCGCGTCGCAGGACGCGCCGTCGGGGCTCACGGACACGAGCTCCCAGGAGCAGAGTTGGACGTCATCGTCCGATGTCGGAGCTTCGCAGTCTTCCTGGGACAGGCGCTCTTCACAGGGGGTCCACTCCGTTCCTGCGCCGGTGCCGGCGCTCGTCGACCCGGCGGCGTCGCTCGTCGACCCGGCGGCGGCGCTCGTCGATTCGGGCGCGCCCCCGGCGCCGTCGTCCTCGGGGCCGCCCGACACGCTCGACGTGCAGCCGAGGAGCGCCAGCGCGACCAGCCCGAGGATCGATCCTGCCCCGCGGCTCTGCCAGCTCCTGCCGCGCTGGAGCCTCCGAGAGGACGGTGCGCTTCGGCTCGTCGTATCTCCCTGCTTCATCCCTTGGTCCCTCCGCAGCTCACGCACGCGAGGGCGCCCGGCCCGCCCTGCGTTTCCCAGCGGAGCACAAGGCGAGCCGGACAACAAGGAACGACCCCCGGCGCTTTCCTGCGAACGAATCGAGTGTCGCCGAATTTGAACGTAGCGCGTCAGCCCTCGCCCGAGAGCACCGAGGCGATCGCGGCGCGCTGCCCGCGCGGCAGCCCGGCCGCGTCGGCGTGCGCCATGTCGAGGGCGGCCAGCACCGTCGAGAGCGTCGTCTGATCCAGGACCGACGACGCCTCGATGGCATGGAGGTCCTCGCCGACGAAGTTCTTCGGGCACGCGTCGAGGACCGGCAGGGCGCGCCCGCCGGACGGCGCGAACCGGATCGGCAGGCCGTGCGTGCGGCAGATGAGCGGCCGGGCCGCGTAGAGCGCGCACCTCCCCTCCCCGTCGAGCGCCGGGCACACGCCGGGATCGCCCGCTCGCGCGCGGCCGGCGAGCGCCGCGCGTTCGGCCTCGGGGAGCGCCGCGAGCGCCTCGCGGAGGGCGTCGGCCTCGATCGACGTCACCGAGAACCGCCGCCGGCAGCAGTCGCTGCACCCCGTCGCGCACGCCATCCGCCCGCCGTGGCGCGCGCTCGCGCTCGCGAAGAACGCGTCGACCTTGGCGAAGAGCTCGCGGAGGCGATCGAGCGGCTGGGGAGTCACGCGCCGGGTTCTAGCACCCGAGCCCCCCGGCGCCCCCGCCAGGGACAGGGAATCGTCCGGCAGGGACAAGGGCCGCGCCGGCTGGGACAGCGGCCGCGCCGGCTGGGACAAGGACCGCGCCGGCTGGGACAAGGACCGCGCCGGCCGGGACAGCGACCGCGCCGGACACGACCGAGGGAGCTGCCGCCAGGGACATGGATGCCGGCGCCAGGGACACGAGCGAGCGGGCCAGGGACGCCGAGGCCGCTGGCAGGGACGCGGGGGGACGCGCCGGGGACACCCGGGCGGGCGCTCCCCTGTCCCTGGCGCGGCCAGGGGAGCGCACGACCGCCCCGGCCCCGCCGCCCAGGAGCGCCGGGCGGGACCGAGGCCGCGCGCTCGGGCGACCTCACCCCTGCTTCAGGGATCGAGGCGGAACGGGTAGCCGTCCGTGGCCACCACGATCGGCTCGGCGCCCGGCGCGCCGCGCGGGCGGACGGCGAGCGCGTGTGCCCCCGCGTCGTCGAGCGCGGGAGGATCGCGGTAGTTGAACTCCTCGCGGCGCACCTCCCCCCGCGCGTTCAGGTACTCGCATTCCCATCCGACGACGACGCCGTTGTGACGCTTCTCCCGGAGGTCGCGCAGCGGGATCAGCACGACTTCGGGGGAGCTCGCAGCGCGGCGCAGGGCGCGGAGCTTCGACCAGGTCTCGCCCACCAGCTTGACACCCAGCACCAGCAGGACGGCGGCGAACCCCGCGCTCCCTGCCGCGATCAGCAGCCGCGGTGTCCTCAGGGCGGGCTCCGCGCTCGTCATGAGCTCGTCTCCGCTCCTCCGCACCTCGATGTCCGGCAACACTTCCGGCGCCCAGGCGACCAGATAGCTCACCTCGTGTTCCTCCCCGTCGGCGCGGAAGCTCACGACCACATCGGTGAGATAGTCGTCGGTCCAGGCGGTGTGGCCGTGAGGCGCCACGGAGACGAGGCCGTCGACGGCGACCGGCTCGGCGGCGGCCCAGCGGTCCGGCTGCGCGAGCACGTCGCGCGCGATCTGGACCGCGGCCACGCCGGCGATCGCCATCAGCGCGCCGTTGAGCGGCGCGAGGAGGACCACGCTCGCGAGGGCGATCAGGAGATAGCGCGGCCGGATCCGCAGCGCGTCCCGGTCGAGGCGCCGCCGGAGCTCCGCGAGCGGCAGGGCGGCCGCGGCCCGCCGCGCGGCCTGCGCGTCGGCGCGGCGGAGGACGAAGCCCAGGGACCCGATCGCGAAGCACATCGCGGCGAGGCCGAGCAAGGTCCAGGCATCGACGCGCGCCTTGCGCGGACCGTCGCCGAGCGACAGCACGAGCGCGTCCTCGTCGGCAGCCTCGGGCAGCCCCCGGTCCACAAGCAAGGAGCGCTGTCGGCCCGTCGGCGCGTCGAAGGCGCCCGCGAGCGGCTGATCGGGCGGCGGACACAGCGGCCCGTCCGCGCGCACCAGGGCCACGACCTCGCCGAGCGAGGGCGCGAGCAGACGACCGTACCGCGTGCCCGCGAGCTCCGCGCTCCCTTCGCACGAGAACTGCGCGTCGGTCAGCTCCACCCACACAGCCTCCGTCCGCGCGCGGCGCAGCGCCTCCGCCGCGCTGAGCCGCACCGGCGCGTCCCCGAACGCCGCCGCCCGCTGCCACGCCCGGACCGAGAGCACGCCGAGCGTGACGCCGGCGATCAGCCCGAGTGCGACGCCGATCCAGGGCCGCCGCTTCAAGCCTCCCGCGATGCGGTTGTTGACGTCGCTCACGCCGATGCTCCTCCGAGGGTGGCAGGCGCGCCGGCCAGGCCCCCGCGCTGGTTCGGGGCGCAGCGGCCTCGGCTGGGCGGCCGTTTCAGCAGTTGAGGCGGATGCGCTCGCCGAGCAGCTTCACGTCGTCGTTGGCCTCGACCCGCACGTCGCCGCGCCGGGCGCTGAGCCGCTGCTCGCGCGCCTCGCTGACCAGATCGCCCTCGCTGCGCAGCACCGTGTCGCCGCCGCTGTGCAGCTCGATGCCCTCGCGGGCGTGGATGGCCACGCGCTCGGCCGCGAACTGCAGATCGCCGGCCACGGCGATCGAGAGGCCGCTGCCGAGGACCAGCACCGGACCCTCGGGCCGCAGCTCGATCCGCAGCGGCTCCGCGCCGGCGCGATCGACCAGCCGGATGCACGAGCCGTGATCGCTGCGCTCCACCGTCAGGCGGTAGTCGTCGACGGGGATCACGCGCACCGGGTGGCGCTCGCTCGGATCGCTCATGAGAGACCAGGAGGTCGCAAGGGGAGCCCGAAGTCAAGGGCCGCGTAGGCGCTCGATGCGCTTCGCTACGACAACTGCTCCACCGCTCCGAGGAGGTCAACGCTGGAGGTCGTAATTACCTTCGCCCCTGCGGCGAGGGCTTCCTCGTGGTACTTCTGGGCCTTCGCCTCGCCGCAGAAGACAACGACAGGGATATCCTCGCTCTTACTTCGAATCGCCCTCGTGAGGACGACCCCGGCATCTTCGACATATCGACCTCGTTCGAGGCGACCCATGTCGGTGATGACGACGTCATACGCCCGCCGGGACAGCAGCTCGAGCCCTCCGTCCGTGGACGTCGCGACGTCAACCTTCTTTCCTTTGCGCATCAACATTTCCGCGAGGAGGCTGTTGTTGCGCGGATTGTCATCGACCCAAAGGATCGCCCCCGTCTTCTTGCGAGGTGGCGGCGCGATGTCATTCGCGCCATCTGCGCGCGCTACCTCTGTTACCTTCAGCTGACGTTCAACAGCGGTCAACCGCTCTTGAAGCTCGGCGAGGAGGCTGCTCTGTTGCTCCCGAACCTCCTCCATCGTCAATTCGTTGCCGGCCACCTTGACGGTGAACCGGCGCGACTTCGCGGACTGGATCAGCTCTGCGAGGACCGGCTGAAACCGCACGACGACGAACAGTACGACGATCGGCCAGAGCAGCGTCGCAAGACCTTCTACGAGCTTCGGTAGATGTTCCATGCACTGCCTCGATGCGTCCTGCGTTTGTCACATGCTACACGAGCCGCAGTCGAATTTTCCACCAGCAAGCGCCGGTCCTCGGCGAGACGATTTCGCCGCATCGATGGCTAGGGAGTGGCGCTTCGCACGACGATACCGTCGGCGCGCGGGCCACGTCTTCGATGAGAAGATTGAACCACAGAGGCACAGAGGCGAGAGAAAGAAACGAGATCTTTCCCATCCTCTTCTCTGTGCCCTCCGTGGCTTTTCTTCCTTTGTCCTCGGGCTTTCAAGGTTAACGATGGAAGCCTCTGGCAAATGCAAGAGGCACCGCGGGTGCGTTCGGCGCTAGCAGTCGAACACCCCGGCCCCCCGCTCGATCTCGCCGAACGGATCCACGAGCGCGCGCACCAGCACGCGCGCCGGCGCGCTCTCGATGCTCCCCGCCGCGCGCCACGTCGCATGGCGGAGCTCCCCGAGGAGCGCCCCGGCGAGGGGCGTGTAGACGAGATCGAGCGCCGAGGGGCGGACGCCGTTGGCCTCGTAGCCGTACTCCCAGAGGTGGGTGCCGGCGATGGCGAAGGCGACCGCGGCCGGCACGCCGAAGCGGCAGCTCCGCGCCCTGAAGTAGATCTCGCTCCCGAGCAGGGCGTGGCCGATCACGTTGATCGGCCACGGGTCGTGATCCCACCGAAACGCGGGCTGATCGGCGTCGAAGAGCGGCGGCTTCGTGAACGCCTCGCCGTAGTGGTACCCCCAGCGCTCCAGGCGGAAGTCGGCGAACGGATCGGGCCACAGCACCGCCTCCACGCTGCGGGTCACCGTGAACACGGCCAGCGTGTGCACGATCGGCGGCGTCCAGGCGGGCTCCGCGCTCGCGGCCGCGACGGCGCCAGGCCGCGCCCCGGGCGCGCCGGCCGGAGGCGCGCGCCGCGGAGGGGCAGCCGCTCCGGCCGGCGGAGCGACCGAGGGCGCCTGCGGAGCGGCCGAGCCGGCCGGCGGCGCCGTCGCCGGCGGCGCCGTCGTGACCGGGCCGGCGCACGCGGACGAGAGGACGGCGAGGACAGCGGCGGCGTGGAGGCGGATCGAAGCCATCGAGACAGCGGGCGCGGCGCGCGCGAGGAGCACGGCGGCCCGGCGCGAGTCTAGCGCGCCGGCGGCCCCGGCGACGCGCCGCTCTCGCCGGCGACGCGCCGCCCTCGCCGCCGACCCGCGCTAACCTCCCGCCATGGCCGGGATCATGATCGTCACGGGCGGCAGCCGCGGGATCGGCGCCGCCACCGCGCTGCTCGCCGCCCGGCGCGGCTACGCGGTCGCCGTGAGCTACCTGCGCGACGAGGGCGCCGCCGCCAGCGTCGTCGACGAGATCCGCGGCCGCGGCGGCGCCGCCCTCGCGATCGCCGCCGACGTGAGCGCCGAAGACGACGTCGTGCGCCTGTTCCAGACCGTCGACGCCGCCCTCGGCCCGGTCACGGCGCTCGTGAACAACGCCGGCGTGCTCGACCGACAAGCGCGCCTCGAGGACATGACCGCGGCGCGCGTGCAGCGCATCCTCGCCACCAACGTCGTCGGCAGCTTCCTGTGCGCGCGCGAGGCGGTCCGGCGCATGTCCACGCGCCGCGGCGGCGCGGGCGGCGCCATCGTGAACGTCTCGTCGAGGGCGTCGCAGCTCGGCTCCCCGGGCGAGTACATCGATTACGCAGCCTCGAAGGCCGCCGTCGACACGCTCACGATCGGCCTCGCCAGGGAGGTCGCCGCGGAGGGCATCCGGGTCAACGCCGTGCGGCCCGGGATCATCGCGACCGACATCCACGCGAGCGGCGGCGATCCAGGGCGCGTCGAGCGGCTCCAGGCGAGCCTGCCGCTCGGCCGCGCCGGCACCCCCGAGGAGGTCGCGCACGCCATCCTGTGGCTCGCCTCGAGCGAGTCCTCCTACTGCACCGGCACCCTCCTCGACGTCGCCGGCGGCCGCTGAGCCGCTCCGGTCCGCCGCCCTCCCCTCCCCGCCGCCCGCCCGCCCCGATCGCCTCGCCCACCACCGCCGCGAGCGCCCGCGCCGCCTCCCCCAGCGCAGGCTCCGCGTGCGCGCCGAACCCCAGGATCAGCCCCGGCGCGCGCGACGCCCTGGCGCGCCCCGCCGCGCCGCGCGAGAGCGGCATCGCGTCCACGCCCCGCGCCGCCAGCGCCCTCACGATCGCCACGTCGTCCGAGCCCTCGGGCAGGTCCAGCGTCAGCACCGAGCCGCCCGCGGGCGCGCGCACCCGGACCGCGGCCGGCAGGACGCGCCCGAGCTCCGCGAGCAAGAAGTCGCGGCGGCGCCTCGTCGCCTGCTTCAGCTTCCGCAGGTGGCGCGCGAAATGCCCCTCGTCGATGAAGTCGGCGAGCGCGGCCTGCAGCAGGTACGGCGGCGACCGCGTCGACGCCGCGCGCACCTGGGCCACCGCGCGCACCAGCGCCGGCGGCACGATCATGAAGCCGAGCCGCAGGCCCGGGAACAGCGAGCGGCTGAACGATCCCACGTGGATCACGCGGTCGTTCACGCCCTCGACGTCGAGGCCGAGCAGCGACGGCAGCGGGGAGCCGTCGAACCGCAGCTCGCCCTCGTAGTCGATCTCGACGACCACCGCGCCCGCCCCGCCGGCCCAGGACAGGAGCTCGATGCGCCGCGGCAGCGTGAGCCGCGCGCCGGAGGGGAACGCGGAGGCCGGCGACACGAACGCGACCCGCGCGCGCGGCGCCCGGCGCGCGCCGACGTGCACCCGCAGCCCCTCGTCGTCGACCGGGATCGCGATCGGCCGGGCGCCCGCCATGCGCACCGCCGCGCGCAGGGCGAGCGGGCCCGACTCCTCCACCCACGCGGCGTCGCCCGGGTCGAGCAGCGCGCGGCAGCAGAGGTCCAGCGCGCCCTGGGAGCCCTCCGTGATGAAGACCTGGTCGACCGTCGCGCGCACGCCGCGGGCCACCGCGGCGTGGTGGAGCACCGCGCGCCGGAGCAGCAGCGCGCCCCGCGGATCGTGGTGGAGCGCGCCCTCGGCCGACATCGAGCGGAGGCGGCGCGCGAGGCACCGCTCGAAGATGCGCCACGGGAGCAGCTCGAGGTCCGGCAGGCCGACGCCGAACGGGCGCGAGCGCGGCCGGCCGCCGAGGAGCGCGTCGAGCCGGTCGGGAGGCACCACCGCCGCGAGGCGCCGCGCGCTGCGGGACAGCCGCGGCGGGGCCGCCGCGGGCTGGGCGCGGGCGGCGCTCTGCCCCCCCGCGCGCACCGGCACGTGCGCCACGACCGGCGCCCGGCGCGCGCGGACCAGGATCGTGCCGTCCGCGGCCAGCGCCTCGTACGCCGCGGCGACGGTGTTGCGCGACACGCCGAGCTCCCGCGCGAGTTCGCGCGACGACGGGAGCAGGTGGTCGGGCTGGAGGACGCCCTCGAGCACGGCGCGGCGCAGCTGCTCGACCAGCTGGGCGGCCAGCGTCGCCGGCGCGCCGCGCTCCAGGCGGAGGAAGGCGTGGGGAGCGTGGGAGCTGTGGGGCGCTGGCACCATCGAAACCGGCCGCCGTGGCCCTGTCCAGGGTGCCAGATCCGGGTCACGGTGTCGACGAGGAGCCCGCCATGGCGACGCCGACCACCGACGACGACCTCACGACACCGGTCACCACGCGCGAAGAGCAGGCCGTCGGTCATGGGCCGCAGGCGCCTCGCCGGCCGCGGGCGCCGGAAGGCGGCAAGACGGGCGAGCTGTCGTCGCGCATCGCGCGCCGCGCGGCCGAGGCGCACGCCGGCCAGCCGATCGATCGGCTGCTCGCGGAGGGCCTGCCGGGCAACGAGCTGACCACGCTGCTGCTCCATGGCCTGCGCCAGCGCGCGCTGCGGCGGAGCTTCGCCGAGGTGCTGGACCACGCGGAGCGGGCGCCCATGACCCACGCGTCGGCCGCGGACGCCCGGCGCATCCACGCCTTCGACGCGGCGGCGTACGCGGCGGCGGAGGGCTTCGAGGCGGTGGATCTCGCGCCGGTCGGCCCGCTCGGCGCCACGGCGTGCGCGGGCGTCGAGCCGAACAACGTGCTCGCGACGGTGCGCTTCGCCGAGGTCGCCGCCGACCCGACCACCGGGCTCGCGCTGCACGCGGCGCGGCGCCGGCGCGAGACCCGGGGCGGCGAGCCGCTGCGCCTCTGCGCCAGCCAGCGCGTGCTGCGCATGCAGCCGACGAAGCACCCCGGCTTCTCGCCGCACTTCCGCCTGTTCGCCCTCGTGACCGCGGCCCGCTCGCCGGGCCGGAGCGAGGACGACGCATGCGAGCGGCGCGCCCTGCTCGAGCACCTCGTCGTCTGGGCCGATCTCATCCGCGCGCTGCCCGCCGCCGGCTTCCGCGCGGCGGGCCTGCGCGTGGTCCTCTCCGACACGTGCGTGGTCCGGGCGTGCCTCCGCGCGCGCGGCCTCGACGCGGACGCGCTGGCGCAGCGGGCGAAGGCGCACGAGCCGGGGTCGTCGGAGGCGGCCCTGCGCGAGGCCTCCGTCGACTTGCCGCGCGCCGCGGCGGACTACGCGGGGGCGGTGCGGTCGCTCGGCCTCGGTCCGGAGCCCGTCGCGCGCGCCGAGCGCTGGGCCGCCGAGGTGGGCGAGCCGCTCTCGCGCGCGCGGCCGGAGGTCGAGATCGTCTACGATCTCGCGCGGTTGCAGGGGCTCGGCTACTACGCCGGTCCGTTCGTCCAGCTCGTCGTCCGGCGGGACGACGGCCTCGAGCTCCCGCTCGGGGACGGGGGCGCGGTGCCGTGGCTCGGCGCGCTGCTCTCGAACCGCCGCGAGCGGATGGTCGCGACCGGCATCGGGACCGAGATGGTCGTGAAGCTGTTCGATCGGTCCACGCCCCGAGCCGAGGCTCGACCCACCCCCCGAGCCGGCGAGGCTCGACCGGAGGAACCGACTCCATGATCATCGAGACCCCCTCTCTCACGCTCCGTCCCTGGACCGCGGCCGACGTGGACGCGCTCGTGAAGAACGCGAACGACCGCCGCATCTGGGCGAACGTCCGGGATCGCTTTCCGCACCCGTACACGCGCGCCGACGCCGAGGGCTGGGTGGCGCTGTGCGCCTCGCGCGCGCAGCCCGCCGAGGCCCTGGCGATCGTGGTGGACGGGGAGGCGGCCGGCGCGATCGGGCTCGAGCGCTTCGACGACGTGCACCGCTGCACCGCCGAGATCGGCTACTGGCTCGGCGCGGCCTACTGGGGCCGCGGGCTGGCCACCGAGGCGGTGATCGCGCTGACGCGGGCGGGCTTCGAGCAGCTCGGCCTCGAGCGCGTCCAGGCGGGGATCTTCGACTGGAACCGCGCGTCGGTCCGCGTGCTCGAGAAGGCGGGTTACGCGTTCGAGGCGCGGATGCGCCGGCACGTGGTGAAGGACGGGCGGGTGGGCGACGTCCTGCTCTACGCGCGGGTCCGGGAGGACGCGCCGGCCGGCGAGCGGCGGTGACGCGCAGGGCGCCGCGGGCGGGGCTCGCGTCCCAGCGGGCGCCTCACCCGCCTGCGCGAGGGTCGCCCTCCGCGGACAGCGCAGGCGCCTCCTCCGCGGCGGGCGCCCGGTGCGCGGCGGGATCGGCGAGCGGGAGCGTGACGTAGAACCGGGCGCCGCGCCCGACCTCGCTCTCCGCCCAGATGCGGCCTCCGTGCGCGTCGACGATCCCCTTGGCGATGTAGAGCCCGAGCCCGGTGCCCCGCTCCCCGGGCGCCTCGACCTTCCAGAACCGCTCGAAGATGCTCTGGAGGTCCTCGCGGGGGATCCCCGGTCCCGTGTCGAAGACGCCGAAGCGGGCCGCCTCGCTCTCCCGGTCGACCGAGAGGGTCACGCGGCCGCCCTGAGGCGTGAACTTCAGCGCGTTGCCGACGAGGTTCGACAGCACCTGGAGCACGCGCCCCCGCTCCGCGAAGATCACGAGCCCGGGCGCGCTCACGCTCTGCTCGAGCCGGACCCGCTTGGATTCGGCGAGCGGCCCGAACAGCTCCAGGGTCTCGCGCAGGAGATCGTCGACGGCGCACGGCGCGGGCGTCACCGAGAACTTGCTGGCTTCCAGGGTCGCCGCGTCGAGCATGGTCCGGATGAGCTGCTCCATGCGCTTGGCGACGTTCTCGATCGACTCCGCCTGCTGCCGTACCTGCTCGGAGCCGGCCGCCCTCCGCAGCCGCGCGGCCTTCAACGTGATGGCGCTGAGCGGGTTGCGCAGGTCGTGGGCCACGATGCCCATGAGCTCGTTGCGGGCCGTCACCGCCCGGCGCGCGGCCTCGCGCGCCTCCCGCACCTGGTGGTACAGGTTGCCGAGCCGCCTCGTGAAGTACCACGCGATCCCGAGGCCGGCCGACGCCAAGAGGACCAGCAGGCCGTACAGGCGCAGCACGAGCTCGGCTCGCTCCGCCCGCTCACCGGCATAGGCGGCCTCGATGGCAAACTCCTTGTGATCGACGAGGCGCTCGATGGAGCGATAGAGCTCTCGGCGAAGCGGCCGCAGCTCCTCGTCGAAGCGGCGCGCGATGAGGCCCGCGCCGTCGGTCCGCTCCCGGGCTGCGAGCAGCTCTCTCTGAAGCAGGAAGAAGCGCGCGGCCTCCGCCTCGACGTCCGCGAGCAGCTGGAGAGCCGTCGGGCTGAGCGGCTGGGCGCGGAGCGCGCGGATGTTCTCGCGAAAGCGCGCCTTGGCGCCCTCGGCCTCGTCGAGGAGCTCTCGATTTCCGGAGACGAGATAGCCCCTGCCGTGAGACACGATGAGCTCGGTGGTCCACCGGAGCCGCTCCACGAGGGTGATGTTGCGCTCTTGCGCGCTCAGCCACTGGATCTGAGCGTCCGCCACGGACGAGAACCGTCGAATGGAGAACGCCATGCCGATCGCCAGGAGCAGGGTCAGGATGGCGTAGCCCCTCCTCGCCGTGGCCTCGAAGCGCGTCCGCGTCGGCATGACGAAGTTCCTCCCTGCTCTCGACGGGACCAGCGGGCCAGCGGATCGAGAGGCAATCGCTCCTTCGTGGCTGGGCCCCTCTCAAAAGCTAGGCCGGGCGGCGCGGGGAGCAAGCTGCCCCCGGAGCCGCGCCGGGGGCGGCCGCGGCGCGCCGGCATCGCGCCGGAGCACGGCAGGCCGCCGGGAACAGCGCGAAAATCCGGGAAGCATGCATGTTCTTCGCGGCCTCTGTGCGGGTCCGACCCAGCGGGAGCGACCCTGGCGCGCGGGGGAGCTCGCCGGGCAAGGACGATGAGCCTGCCCGGCCTTGGGCCGTCGCGTGCGGCTCCAGGGCAAGGCGGGTCTCATCGACGAGGGCGCGCTCGAGCGCTCTGTTACCGGATCACCTCGAACTGCCCGAGGGGGTGCGCCACGCCGTTGATCAGCACATCGATGCGGTGGAGGCCCGGATAATGGCGGCGGGGGGTCATCTCCTCGAACGAGACCTTGCCAGAGATCTCGGCTCGACCCGCGGGCGGCAGGGCGAGCTTCCGCAGCTTGAAGACCTTCTTCCGCGTCGCGCCGTTCGCCTTGACGAAATGCACGGCACAGTCGACGAGCAGCTCCTGGCCGCGCGGGGCCGTCGACGCGATCTCGAACGAGAAGCGGAGCGCTCCGCCGAGCTTCACCGATCGTGGGGAGAGAGACGCCGCCGCGATCTCGACGCTCGGCTCCTCTCCGAAGCCGAGCGCATCGAGCGCGCCCCGATCTCCCTTCTTCACGAGCGATCGGAGCGCGTGGCGCACGATCCACCGTCGCCCGGGCGGCGCATCGTCGAGCCACCGCCGGCAGAGGCTCGCCGCGATGGCCGGGTGGTCTTTGCTGATGTCATTGATGTTGTTGGCGACGGAGCGCTGCACGTATCGCTCGGGATCGTCCTTGAGGAGCTCGAGCAGGTCGATGACCGGGCCTGGGTCCCGCTGGAAGGCGCGGAGCCGCGGGGCCCACGGCAACCGTGGACGCGTCCCCTCTGAGACCAGCCGCCGCACATGCACGTTCGGGTCGGCGGCCCACGCGCGGAGCCTTCGGGCCGTCGCGTCAGGGTGTCTCGTCAGGAACGAGCGGATGCTGAACTCCGCCGAGAACCGCTTCGTCAGCTCGTATTGAGCGGTCATCGCGTCCTCGAAGTGATCGAGCCCGCGCTTCGCGACGTAGAACACGTGCGGCATGTACCGCAGCGGCTCGAGGCCGAACGCGTCGCTCCGAGGCAGCTCGGGCCCGAGCGAGGCGACGATCACCCGCGCCGCCCTCGGAAACGGCTGCGGCAGGTGGTGGTGCATGACGTCCGCGATGTGGGCGGCGCGGCCCGTGAGCCCGAGGTCGGCGAGGCCGGCCAGGCAGCCGCGGGCGAAGGCGCGCTCGTCGAAGCCTGGATGGGCCGCGCGAAGATCGCGGGCGATCGAGCGGACGGCCCGCTCGTCGAAGAGGTCCTTCAGCGGGTTGGACATGGGCGTTGACTAGCGTGTAACCCTGACAGATTCTGTCACCATATGTCGCGCGCCCTCCGCGTCATGGAGCTCTCCGATCTGCTGCGCGCGCGGGGAACGGCGACCGTCGCCGAGCTGGCCGCCGCGCTCGGGGTCAGCGCCCGCACGGTGCGCAGGGATCTCGCGACGCTGAGGGAGCGCGGCCTCAACGTCGAGGGCGAGGCCGGCCCCGGCGGGGGGATCCGGCTCGACGCGGGTCGGGGCGTCACCGCCGTGCACCTCTCGGTCGCCGAGATCGTGACGCTCTGGCTCGCCGCGCGCCTGTCTCAGGCCGCGAGCGATCTCCCGTGGAGCAGCGCCGCCAGCTCCGCGCTGGCCAAGCTCCTCGGCAGCCTCCCTCCTGAACGAGCGCGAGAGCTGCGCGCCCTCTGCCGCAGGGTCATCGTCGGCGAGCCGGCGAGCGCGCCCGTGATCGCCGGAGCCGGGGCGCCTCCCGCGGAGCTCGTGAGGCTGTTCGAGGCGTCGTTCTCCTCGGGTGTCGGTCTCGCGTTCGACTACCGCGACCGCGAGGGGAAGCCGTCGAGGAGGCGCGTGGAGCCGCACGGGCTCCTGGTCCAGAGCCCTGTCTGGTACGTGCTCGCCCTGGACACGGGGAAGAACGAGCCGCGAATGTTCAGGATGGACCGCATCTCGAGGCCCCGCGTGCTGCGGGAGATCGGGTTTCACCCGAACGCCGACGTCATCTGGGCTCTCTTGCCGAAGGAGTGCGCGTGGCGACCGCTCCTCGGCGACCATCCATCGGCGTCGGCGGACGCTCGAGGCGAGCGGCGCGCGCGCTCACGCCGGCTCGACGGTCCCGCAGGAGCCGACGCGCCATGACGCTCCTGCGCGGGCGGCCGAGCGGGATGGCTCGGCCGCCGGGGCGTCCGCGCGCGAAGGCGGTGACAAGCACGCGTTCCTCGGTGTAAAGCATACGCGCCATGGCCGATCGAGCCGCCAACCGGGTCCGCGAGCGGCGCGAGGAGCGCGGGCTGTCGCAGATCGCGCTCGCGGAGCGCGCCGGGCTCACGCGGCAGAGCGTGGGCGCCATCGAGGCGGGCCGCGCGACGCCGGCGGTCGACGTCGCGCTGCGCGTCGCGCGCGCCCTCGACTGCCAGGTCGAGGACCTCTTCGGCGCGCCGGGCGCGGCGGACGCACCGGCGGCCCTCGGCCGCGCCGCGGTGGCGCGCATCGCGGGCCGCTGGGTCGCCTACCCGCTCGACCACGACGCGGCGCGGACGGCGGCGGACGGCATCGTGACCGGCGAGCGGCGCGGGAAGGCGGACGTCGAGCCCCTCCGGGCGCTGGCGGAGGTCGAGGACAACGTCGTCGTGATGGGCTGCGCGGCGGGGCTCGGGCTGCTCGCCGACCGGCTCAACACGCGGCCGGGGCCGGGGCGGTTCCTCTGGTTCCCCCGGTCGAGCACCGCGGCCCTCCAGGCGCTCGGCAGGCAGCGCGCCCACGTCGCGGGCGTCCACCTCGTCGACGCGCGCACCGGCGAGGCGAACGTCGCCGACGTCCGGAAGCTCGGGCACGCCGAGCCGATCGCCCTCATCACGCTCGCGCGCTGGGAGGCGGGCCTCGTGGTCCGCCGCGAGGACGCGGCCCGGATCCGCGGCGCGGCCGACCTCGGCCGCCCCGGCCTGCGCCTCGTCGGGCGCGAGGCGGGCGCGGGCGCCCAGCGGCTCCTCGAGCGCGAGGTGCGCGGGCACGGGCTGCCGATCGAGCTCGCGCGCAGGCCGCCGCTCCGCGCCGCCGGCCACCTCGACGTCGCGCGCGCCGTGGCCATGGGCGCGGCGGACACGGGCGTCGCCACGCGCGACGCGGCGATGGCGTTCGGGCTCGGCTTCGTCGCCCTGGCCGAGGAGCGCTACGACCTCGCGATCCCGCGCGCGTCGCTCGCCGACGCGCGGGTCCAGCGCCTGCTCGACGTGCTCGTCTCGGGGCCGTTCCGCCGCGAGCTGTCGGTCCTCGGCTACGACGTCCGCCCGGCGGGCGAGCGGATCGCGGAGGTGCGGGCGGCATGACATCGCGCGCGGGGAGGAGACGGCCCCCAGGGGCCTCGCCGATGAACCTCGCCCGACGACGCCTGCTGCGCGCCTTCCCGCGCCTGGTCCTCGCGGCGTGCCTCGTCGCCATGTCCGGCTGCGGGCGCTCGGAGCCTCCGTCTGCCCCGCGCGAGGACAGGCTCGCCGTCTTCGCCGCCGCCTCGCTCCGCGAGGTGTTCACCGCGATGGGCGAGGACTTCGAGCGCGCTCACCCCGGCGTCGAGGTCACGTTCAACTTCGCCGGCACGCAGGAGCTCCGCACGCAGCTCGAGCACGGCGCCGCGGCCGACGTGTTCGCCTCGGCCGATCAGCGCCACATGGACGAGCTCGCGACGTCCGGGCGCGCCGTGGGCCCGGTCGTCTTCGCGCGCAACGAGCCCGTCCTCGTCGTCGCGCGCGAGAGCGCCGGCGCGATCCGGGGGCTCGCCGACCTCCCCGGCGCGGACCGGATCGTCCTCGGCGCCCCGGAGGTCCCGATCGGCCGCTACACGCTGCAGATCCTCGATCGCGCGTCCGCGTCCCTGGGCGCGGGCTTCCGCGCGCGCGTCGAGGCCAAGGTCGCCTCGCGCGAGCTCAACGTGCGCCAGGTGCTCACCAAGGTGCGCCTCGGGGAGGCGCAGGCCGGCGTGGTCTACCGGACCGACGCGCAGGCGGCGCAGGGCGGCGTGACCGTCGTGGCGATCCCGCCCGAGGTCAACGTCGTCGCCGGGTACCCGATCGCGGTCGTGGCCGGCGCCGCGCACCCCGGGCTCGCGCGCGCCTGGGTCGACCTCGTGCGCTCGGAGGCCGGGCAGAGCGCGCTGCGGCGCGCCGGGTTCCTCGCGCCGTCCGGGGGCGGATCGGGCTCGTGAGCGCGCGCCTCCGCGCGGAGCAGGGCGCCCTGGCGGCGATCGGCGCGGTCCTCGCGGCGTTCCTGGCCGTCCCGATCCTGGCGCTGTTCGTGACGGCCACGGCGGCGGACGTCGAGCAGGGGCTCCGCCACCCGCTCGTGTGGCCCGCGCTGCGGCTGAGCCTCGTCACCACGGCGGCCAGCCTCGCCCTCGTGGTGGTCCTCGGGACGCCGCTCGCCTGGACGCTGGCGCGCGCGCGCGGGCGCCTCGCGCGCGCGGTCGAGACGGCGGTGCAGCTGCCCATCGTGATCCCGCCGGCGGTCGCCGGGGTCGCGATGCTGCTCGCCTTCGGGCGGCGCGGGCTCCTCGCCGGCTGGCTGTACCCGGAGGGGTGGTCGGTGACGTTCACGACGGCGGCGGTCGTCATGGCCGAGGTGTTCGTCTCGGCGCCGTTCTTCGTGCAGGCGGCGACGAGCGCGTTCCGGCGGGTCGACCCGAAGCTCGTGGTGGTGGCGCGGACGTTCGGCGCGTCGCCGCTCCGGGTGTTCTTTCGCGTGGCGCTGCCGCTCTCGGCCCCGGGGCTCGTCGCGGGGGCGGCGATGAGCTGGGCGCGCTCCCTCGGCGAGTTCGGCGCGACGCTCATGTTCGCCGGGAACCTGCAAGGCCGGACGCAGACGCTGCCGCTCGCCATCTACACGGCGCTCGAGTCGGACATGCGCGCGGCGCAGGCGCTGTCGATGGTCCTCGTCGCCGTGGCGTTCGCGCTGCTCCTGCTCGTGCGGGCCGCGGCGCGGCGCTCCGCCGGGCGCGGCGAGGCGGCGCCGTGACCGGCGCGGAGGGGCTGCGCGCCCGCGTGGCGGCGCGGGTCGGCCGGCTGCGCATCGACGCGGAGATCGAGACCGGAGAGGGGACGCTGGCCCTCGTCGGGCCCAACGGCGCGGGGAAGACGAGCCTGCTCTCGCTCCTGCTCGGCGTGCTCCCCGTGGAGCGGGGGCGGGTGGAGATCGGGGGCGCGGTGCTCCTCGACACGGCGGCCGGCATCGACGTGCCGGTCGAGCGGCGCGGGATCGGCTACGTGCCGCAGGACTACGCGCTGTTTCCGCACCTCAGCGTCCGGGAGAACGTCGCGTTCGCGGTGAGGAGCGATCCATCGCGCCGGAGCGGCGCGTCCGTCGATGCGCGGGTGGACGCGGCGATGCGCGACCTCGGCATCGCCGAGCACGCGGGCCGCCGGACCGAGGCGCTCTCCGGGGGCGAGAAGCAGCGCGTGGCGCTCGCGCGCGCGCTCTCCGTGCGCCCGCGGGCGCTGCTGCTCGACGAGCCGCTGGCCGCGCTCGACGTCCATTCCCGCCGCGAGGTGCGGGCGTTCCTCGCGGGGTACCTGGAGGCGCTCGCCCTCCCGACGATCGTCGTCACGCACGACGCGGCGGACGCGCGGCTCCTCGGGCGGCGCATCGCCGTGCTGGAGGCGGGGCGCGTGACGCAGGCCGGGACGTGGGAGGAGCTGGCGGCCCGGCCGGCGTCGCGCTTCGTGGAGGAGCTCGTCGCGTCGGCGCGCGGCGGCGGCGCGTAGCGGGATCGCGCCGTCACCCGCCGGAGAGGCGCGCCGCGAGCTTTCCGAGCGCCTCCGGGGTGCCGCGGACCGTGACGGAGAGCTCGTCGGCGTACTCTTCCCGGATCACCTGCAGCCGGTCGCGCAGCTCGGCGAGCACGCCTTGACGATCGTAGGGGATCGAGACGGTCCGCTCGACGAGGTGCTGCGCGAAGAAGGCGTCGATCCGGGCCCGGAGCGCGTCGCCGTCCCGGCGATCGAGGGCGCTCATCAGGAGCGCGCCGGGGTGCTCGCGGGCGAGCGCGTCGCGCTCCTCGCGGCCCAGGCGGTCTGCCTCGTTGAGCAGGAGCAGCGCCGGCGTCTCCGCGGCGCCGATCTCCGCGAGGACCTGCTCGGCGACCTCCGCGACGACGGCGATGTCGAGGCCGAGGAGCAGCTGCTTGAGCTCGGAGAGCGATCGATGAACGTCGGCCTCTGCGGCCTCGGGGAGCTGAACGGCGATGACGATCGCCTCGCGGACGGGGGAATTGCGGCGCTCGCTGTCCGAGCGCTTCGATGCAGGCATGGCACGACCTCCGGCGAACACGTCCGAGGAGGTCGGCGAGCGCTGAGCAGGCGCAGGTCGCGGCGAGGGCTGCCTAACGGATGGCGTTCCCCCGCGTCCGCGCGCGCAACACGCCCCCGACCTCCGACAAGGGGTCCAGGGACGGCTCGACAGCGCGGCAGACCATCGCGCCGGCGCGGGAGGCGCTGGCGCGGGGAGACGCGCTGTCCTGCTCAGCGGAGCCGGAAGAAGGCGGGGACGGCGGAGACCACGGAAGGAGCTTATCGCGGTCGGGGATCGCGGATAACCGGCGAGGAAGGTCACGCCCTCTGACGAGCCCGGAGCGGCTCGCGCGCACCTCCTGGGGCGGCCTTCGGACGGCCGCCGACGAACGCCGCCAGGTGCTCGCCCGTCAGCGTCGACTTCGCCGCCACCAGGTCGGCCGGCGTGCCTTCGAACACGATCCGCCCGCCGTCGTGGCCCGCGCCCGGCCCGAGGTCGATGATCCAGTCGGCGTGCGCCATCACCGCCTGGTTGTGCTCGATCACGATGACCGGCTTGCCGCCGTCGACAAGCCGGTCCAGCCGACTGCCGCCGCACTCGGGACAGGTGGTGAAGGTGACCGCGCGATCCACGAACGCCCGGATGTGCGGCTGCTGCGGCTCGACGCGCTCCTTTGCGATCGGGGGTCGCAGCACGTAACGCAGCAGAGCCTCCATCGCTCTCGAGATGCCCGTGCCGCCGGAGGTAACGGAGCATCCGCCCGACGGCGTGCTCTATGAGCTGACCGACCTCGCGCGTTCGCGGGTGACCGAGCTCGCTCCACACGAGCTCGGCGCCGTCTTCGTGATAAGCCCCGTCGAGGAAGACCACGTGCAGATGCGGATTGAGCCGCATGTCGCCGGACGTGCGTTGCACGACGGTCGCCGCGCCGCTCTTGGCCGCGCCGCACGCGCCTCGGCGCGCGGCGCGCCCTTCGTAGAACCGCTCCACGCTCTCGAGCCCTCGTGAAGACACTGGCGTAGGTCGCGGTCCGCCAAGATCACGGCGCGCCCTCCGGGAGGCAGGCCTGCACGATGACGACGATGCCGAGCGCCATGCTGAGCAGCGCCGCGAGAGCGGCCATTACGTGCTTGAGCGCTCCCTCGCGCTGCATCGTCCAACCGATGGGGCGCGCCATAGCGACGGTCAGCGCGACCATGCCGACGACCGTGCCGAGCGCGATCAATCCGAGGTAGGCGACGGCGAGCGCTCGCGAGGGAATGGTCGTCGCCGCGAGCAGAGCGATTCCCGCCGAGCCTGCCAGGCCGTGGACGAGGCCGGCGACCACGGGGCGCGCGTGCGTGGTCGCGGGAGCCCTTGACACTCGGGTCGACGTCCGACTCCGCGCGAGGTGCCACAGCCCGAGTCCGAGCAACATCACCCCGACGATCACCTCGGTGAGGCGCTCGAACACCGGAGGCAATCGCACCTCGGCAAGCACGACAGAAGCCCGAGCCCGAGGAAGGGGCCGTATGTCCGGCGCCCCAGAGGGCGGCGATGCGCGCGGCTCTCGCGATGCCAGGCTCTCGTTGGACGAGGGTGGATACGACGACGAGATGGTCAGCGTCCGTGGCGTGCCGCAGCCCGAGCCCGAGCCCGAGGAGAAGAACCGACCAGCCCGTCATGGCGCTTCAAGCGGTGGCACGCGCGAGCGGATCCCGGCCCGGAGCGTGGGAGGGCCATCCTCGCGGGCGAGGGCCCCCCTGGGGGCGCGACGACAGAGGGTCGCGCAATCGACGATGTCGCTCTCCCTCTCGTCAGGCGAGCCGCGCTCTGCAGCTCGCCGCCCTCGCCGCATCGTCACAGCACGAGCTGGCTGAAGAGCCACGCGCTCACGACGCTCGTGAGTGCCTGCCGTCCCGCGACCGCGCCTGCCGCTCTCCAGCCGAGCTCCCGCCGCACGGCAGCGAGCGTGACCAGGCAAGGCGTCAAGGTGCTCGCGAGGTAGACGGTGACGAACAGCTGCCCTGCTGAGAGCGAGCGCAAAAGGACGCCGTTCGATGTGTTCAGGAGCAGCATCCCGTCCTTGCGAAGGACGCTGAGGACC
Organism: Sorangium cellulosum So0157-2; assembly: GCF_000418325.1. Classification (GTDB taxonomy): domain Bacteria; phylum Myxococcota_A; class Polyangia; order Polyangiales; family Polyangiaceae; genus Sorangium; species Sorangium cellulosum_D. Next base: position 2,308,455 of record NC_021658.1, on the reverse strand, counting down.
ACTGCGAGCGACGCTTCCTCTGGGAGGTGAAAGAGACGCACGCCAGCGCCGAGGACCCGGGACAGCGCGGTCATACCGCCCGCGTGCTCGATCAAGGCGGATACGAAGCAAAGGACGAGGAAGATCGGCATCGCTTGCAGGAGGAACTGCTCGATCACGGCGCCGACGCGCCAGAGCACGGCGCGCCCCGAAGGCACCTGCAAGTACGCGCGCTCGTGAAGCGGAAGCGCGGCGCGCCGCGCGAGCGCGCCGTGCCAGAGCCTCGTGTGCAAGAGACCGACGACGAGCGAGCCTCAAGGAGCTGATCGACGCATCGACGCCGCGCTCGTACGGCGAGCGCTTCGCGTAGAACCTCGGCCCGAGAGCCGAGGAAGCTCGTCGCCGCGGGGGTTACGCGTGCGAATGCACGAGCCGCCGCCTGAGGCGGAACTGCTCCGTGAGGCCGCCCGCGAGCAAGCACATGACGCCGGCCCACTCGACGACATGCAGGTCGCCCGCGAAGTGCCCGAGCAACACGAGGGAAGAGCCCGTGATCGCGACGGCAGTGGGCCAGAGGCGCTTCGAGCGCCACGACCGCCATGCGCTGACCAGCACGGAGGCCGAGATGGCGAAGACCAGGAGCACCAGATGATGAAGCTCGCTCAGCCCGAAGCCGACCCCGAGCACGGAGAAGAGCTTGGCGTAGGTCGCGAGGCACGCAGGGCACACCGCGCAGGCGAGCACCGGCAGCAGCGCGGACCAGAGGCCTCCATCCGGTGAGGCGGACGCACGGTGGGCGGCGCAGTCGCAGGCGTGTCCGTTTTTGCGAAGCTTCGTACGCACGAACACGAAGCTACCCGAGGCTGCAAAGCCGTGCAACTTCATTGCGTTCTCTGGCTCGATGGATCTCGGCGCTGGACGACCTCAAGATCCCATCGATCGTCCATCCGCCTTGACGCAGATGCAATTTTATTGCACCGGTGCGGGCACCGGAATGGACGAGCCGCCGCGGCGCGCGGGGCTCGATCGGCGCCTGCTGGACGAAATGGAGCTCGAAGGCCCGAAGGCATGGGCTCGCTATCCGGATCCCTTCCCGTCGTGGGCGACCGGCCTCGGCGAGGCGAGCGGATGAACGTCGCGCAGCACACGGTTCCAACGCGGCAAGGCACGAACATGACGAACGACGACCTCTCCAAAGCCTGGGATCGGCACGCCGAAACGTACGCTCGCGTGGGCGCGCCGTGCACAGGGTACATCGCGCAGTCGCTCTTTCACACCGTGGCGGGGCGCTTGCCGAGCGCCGCCCACATCCTCGAGATCGCCTGTGGCAACGGCGAGCTCTCCCGCGCGGCGGTCATGCACTGCCTCGAAGAGCGAACGACGACGGGCACGTGCGGTCGCGTCGTGGCCACGGACTTCTCGCCGGAGATGGTCGCTCATGCGAAGAGCAACCTCGGTGTGCTCGGCGCCGCGGACATCGTTCGATGCGAGGTCCGCGACGGGCAGGCGCTCGGGTTCGAGGATGCGAGCTTCGACGCCGTCTTCTCGGCGTTCGGCATCTTCCTTTTTCCTGACCGAAACGCGGGCTGGCGTGAAGCGGCTCGCGTGCTGCGCCCCGGCGGGCTCCTCGCGACGGCCGTGTGGCGTGGGCCGGAGGACAACGCCTTGGCGCGGCTCCAGATGGCGCCTGTGATAGCTGCGCTGCCGGAGCGCGTACGGGCGTCCCTTCCACGAGCGAGCTGGCTCGACATCGCGTCGCCGGAGGGGCTCGCGAGGGAGATCTCGGCGGCGGGCTTCGTCGACCCTGAGGTGTCGGTCTTCAACGCCGTTCTGACGGCTCCAACGCCGCGCGCGATGTGGAGCATGATGCGCGAGAACCCGGTCACGCGCCCGCTCTTCGCGGCATGCTCGGACGAAGAGCTCGCCCCGGTCGAGCGGTCGGTGCTGTCGAGCTTCGAAGAGCTCGCGGGTGGCGCAGACAGGCCCGTGCGTTTCGATGCCTCGTGCCACTTCCTCGTCGCGCGCCGGGCCTGAGCTCTTCGCGTCCGACGCGCGATGCACCTGCAAGCGCGCTACGTCCCTCCAGCGCGAGCCGGCGCAGCCGCGGCTCGTCGCTCCCCCGCAGCGCCGCTTCCAGGAGCGACGGGTGCACCGCGGCCATCGCCGCGACCATCGCGTCGTGGTGCAGCAGGTCCCGCCGGCCGAGCTCGACAAGCGCCTATCCGCGAGCGATGCATCATGTTCGACGTTCGCTTCATCTCGACCTTCTCCGGGTGTCACCTGGCGTTGCTGCCCGCGCGCACGGGCAGGATGGACGCCCATTGCAGGCGCATGAGCAGGTCGTCGTCGATCAGCATCCCGCGGTCGCTGAACACGAGGACGTTGCGCGTCTCGTCGGCGTGGTCCTCGGCGACGAAGAGGATGCCGCGGCCCTCGCCGTTGTAGCCGAGCTGGACGATGGCGTTCTTGAGCCAGCGGCCGCCGCCGGCGACCTCGAGGTCGTGCGGGAGGGTGTAGAAGCCCTCGGAGGGGAGTCGCTTCAAGGTCTCGCCCCAGCTCAGGGAGCGCAGCAGGGTGACGGGCTCGCCCCAGAACCAGCGGTTGCGGCGGTTCTGGCCGGGCCGGACGACGAAGGGGGCGCCAGTGTCGCGGGCGCCGACATAGACGAGGACGCCGGCAGGGATGGCCTGCTCCAGGCCGGGGTACGAGGCGGTGGTGCGGTAGAGGCCGGGATCGGGGGCTTTGATCATGGTGAGGGCTCCGTTCATGCGGGGGGCCGCGCGCGGGCGCGCCGGCGTCAGTTCAGTACGGCATGCGCGGGGGACGAGCCCGTGACGAGGGCGAGGATCTCGGGGGCGCCGGGCGACGAGATCACCGCGTAGGTCTCGGGGCAGAGGCCGAGGAGCTGCTCGATCCAGACCGGGAAGAGGCCCGGGGTGAGCAGGCGCTCGGCGGCGGTGATCCGCTCGAGCACCTCGGGGAGGATGCTGGGAGCGGTGATCATCCGGAGGTCGGCCTCGCCGTCGCGGAGGAGGCCGCCCGAGGCCTCGCCGCAGGGGAACGCGACACGCAGGCGCAGGAGGTTGGGCGCCGGGAGATACCAGAGCGTGAGGGTGAGGCGCTCGCCGGCGCGCTGCATGGCGAGGCCGCCCAGGGGCTCGGGGCGGAGGGGAGACCATCCGGCCTCGAGGAGGTGGGCGGCGAAGAGGGCGCGGGGATCGTGGGGCATATGCATGATGGGCCCGTCAGGCAGGGGGGGCGATGAGGCGCGAGCGGCGCAGGCGGGCCGCGGCGAACAGGGCGAGCGCCAGGGTCGGCGCGGCGATCCCGACCAGGCTGAGGACGATGCGGAGGGCCAGGGCCCTGAGGGGCTCTTCGCGGAAGGTGAAGGGGGGAAGCCTGGCGTAGTCGTCGGGCGCGAGGCGGCGGCCGCCGAGGGCGAGCGGGATGAAATGCGCGCGCCAGGCGTCGGCGTAGGCCTCGACCTGCGCGCGAAACATGGCGTGGCGGCGGGTGCCGGTGCCCGCGAGGTCGCTCATGGCCTCCTGCGCCAGGATGGCCGGAGAGACGAAGCGCAGCCGATCGACGAGCGCCTGCTGGGCGGCGAGGCGCTCCTGGAAGCGGGCCTCGATGGGGCGGCGGCGGCGCTCCAGCTCGATCTGGGTGGTGAGCATGAGCTTGCCGAAGTCGTCGCCTCCCTCGCCGGCGGGGCGGAGCTCGGGGTGATCTTCGTAGTACCTGGCGAGCAGGCGGCTGCCGTCGCGCCGCGCGTCGAGGGAGTCGTCACGGACGGCGTTGATGAGCAGGGCGCGGCTCGGGGGCGGGTGGAGCAGGGAGACGGCCGCGCCGGCGAGGCCGGGCAGGACGATCACCGCCGCGCAGAAGACGCCGGCGAGGGCGAGGGCGCTCGTGGCGGAGGTCTTGCCGAGGGCGTTGACGGCGACGGCGAGGGCCAGCCAGAAGGCGCCGTAGGCCGCGACCACCGCCGCCCAGAGCGCGAGGGCAGCGATCGCGCCGGCCGCGCCGAGCGCGCCCGAGGCGGCGAGCCACGCGGCCGGCAGCGCGAGGGCGGGGAGCACGGCGACCGCCGCGCGGGCGAGGGCCTTGCCGAGCACCAGGGTGGGGAGCGGGACGGGGTGCGCGAGCAGCATCCGGAGGACGCCGGACTCGCGATCGCGCGCGAGGAGGTCGTAGCTCAGCGCGAGCAGGAGCAGCGGCCACAGGTAGACGAGGGCGAAGGCGAGGTCGAGGCGGCCGAGGGGGAGGCTGACCGGGCTCTCGAGGTCGAGCTTGTCGGCCTCGGTGCGCTGCCGGGAGAGGATCGAGACGCCGGCGAGCGGGGGGTGGACGTCGCTCTGGCCGATGGCGAGCGCGGCGAGGGGGGCGCGGGGGAGCGCGACGTACTGGACGCCGCCGCCGACGTGGAGGGGCGAGGCGGGGTCCTCGGCCGAACGGGGCGGCGTGGCGCCCTGGCGAAGGAGGGCCTCGAGCCGCGCGAGCTCCGCCTGCCGGAGGGCGACCGCCTCCGCGGCCATCGCCTCGCGGCGGGCGGCGAAGGTCGCGCCGCTCGAGGCGCCGTACGCGAGCGCGAGCGCGAGGAGGGCGAGGGTGATCCAGAGGGCCCGGCCAGCGGCGAGGACGCGGATCTCGTGGCGGACGACGCGCAGCAGCATGGTCCTCAGGGGGCGAGGCGCCGGCCGGCGGCGAGGACGGCGGCGAGGGCGAGGGCGGCCCACGCGACGAGCGCGAGGGCGCTGCCGAGGTGGGGTCGCACGGCGGCGGCGAGGCCGGGGGGCTGGTAGCGGAGGTCGGGGACGCGCTCCCAGAGGGCGCGAGAGGCGGTGTAGCGGAAGTCGCCGGTCCGGGAGCGCTGGGTGAGATCCTCGTTCATCATCCGGTTGAGCAGGCGGCGGTGCGCCTCGGCGGCGTCGGCGAAGCGGCGCTGCTCGCCGAGATCGGTGCCGGCGAGGCCCATGGAGACGCGGGAGACGGCGAGGGCGGGGCTCAGGGCGGCGAGCATCTCGTGGACGCGCGCCTCGCGCTCGAAGGTGTCCCAGAGCCGACCGTAGTGGCGGTCGAAGACGGCGTTGCCGTGCTCCTCGCCGGCCTGGAGCAGGAGCCCGCTGAAGTTGATGGGGAGGTCCTCGACGCGGGAGGCGCCGTAGCGGGCGAGGACCTCGCGCTCGAGCGCCGCGCGGCGCGCGTCGGGCGCGCCGTGGCCGTCGATGCCCTCCTTGAGGTCGTGGCGCACGGCCTGCCAGAACGCCACCGGGGTGGGCGGGGGGTGCAGGCGCGCGCCGAGCTCGGCGGCGGCGCGCGGCGCGATGAAGCAGATCACGATCCACAGGCCGAGGAGGCGCGCGAGGGCGGCGCGCGCGGAGGGGGCGCGGGCGGAGACGGCGACGGCGAGGCCGAGGAACGCCGCGAGGTAGAGGAGGTTGGCGAGCGCGAGGAGGGCGAGGCGGGGGGCGTTCGCCGCGAGATCGCCGGTGAGGGCGAGGGCCGCCACGCCGATGGCGGCGGCGGGGACGAGCGTCAGGGAGAGCGCGGCGGCTGCGCCGAGGAGCTTGCCGAGGAGCAGGTCGCGGCCGCGCACGCCCTGGCCGAGGAGCATGCGGAGCGTGCCCCGATCGCGCTCGCCGGCGACGCTGCCGAAGGCGAGCAGGACGATGAGGAGGGGGACGACGCGCTGGAGCAGCGAGGCGGCGCTGAGCTCGCCGACGCGGCCGAGGGCGGCGGCGTCGTCGGCGGGGCGGTGCTGGAAAGGGTTCTGGTAGTGCGCCTCGAGCCAGGAGGAGGTGCCGAGGTAGGCCGAGAGGCCCGGGTCGACGAAGGAGAGCGGAGAGACCGGCTTGAAGGCGTGGACGCCGAAATGGGCGGCGCCGTGGGGGTTCTTCTCCCCCTGCTCGACCCACTGGCGCCGGTTGGCCTCCACGGCGGCCTCGCGCTCGGCGGCGAGGGCGCGGGCGCGCGCGAGGCCCGAGGCGAGGGCGGCGACGAGGAGCAGGAGCGCGATGGCCGCGCCGAGCCGGAAGCGGCCGTCTCGGGCGAGGGAGATGAGCTCCTTGCGGGCGATGACGCGGATCATGCGGCGCTCAACGGCTCATGTGCTCGAGGTAGATGCGCTCCAGCCCGGCGGCGTCGATCTCCTCGGTGCGGAGGACCGCGAGGAGGCGGCCGCGGCGCATGATGCCGACGCGGGCGGCGAGCTCCTTGGCGCGGAAGACGTCGTGGGTGGCCATCAGGATGGCGGCGCCGCCGCGCTGGACCTCCCGGAGCAGCGCGGAGAGGTCGTTGGCGGCGGCGGGGTCGAGGCCGGAGGTGGGCTCGTCGAGGAAGAGGGCCTCGGCGCCGCGCGCGCGGGCGATGGCGATGCCGACCTTCTGCCGCATGCCCTTGGAGTAGGTCGCGGCGCGCCGGTGGAGGGCGTCCTCCTGCAGGCCGATCTCGACGAGGATCCGCGCGAGCTCGGCGCGGGGGCGCGGGCCGCGGCCGCCGAGGGCGGTGAAGTACTCGAGGTTCTCGAGGCCCGAGAGCTCGTCGTAGAGCGCGACCTGCTCGGGGATGTACGCGCTGCGGCGCCGGGACTCGTCGGGGCGGGCGGCGACGTCGACGCCGCCGATCCGGGCGGCGCCGGCGCTGGGGCGGAGGAAGCCGAGGAAGAGCTGAATGGTGGTCGTCTTGCCCGCGCCGTTGGCGCCGAGGAGGCAGACGATCTCGCCCGCGTTGACGGTGAGGTCGAGGCGGTCGAGGGCGAGGTGGTCGCCGTAGCGGCAGGAGAGCCCCGCCGCCTCGATGACGGGCGGAGCGTCGCCCTGCGTGCGCTCGCGCGGGTCGGCCATGGCGGGGCCGCTACTTGCCCCCGCCCTTGGAGATCTTGCCCTCGGTGAAGACGACGTGCTTGCGGACGATGGGGTCGAACTTCGTGAGCTGGAGCTTCTCGGTCATCGTCCGCTTGTTCTTCGTCGTGTAGTAGCAGTAGCCGGTGCCGGCGGACGACACGAGCTTGATGGTGTCGCGCATGGGTGCCTCCTGAGTTCGGGTGAGTCGGTGCCGGCGGCGCGCGACGCCGCCGGACGGTAGATCGTTACTTCAATCCGACAACATTTGCAACAAAGTTGCAAAACAATTCAGGTTGCGACTAGGCTCGCGGGCATGAGGGCCGATGGCTCGCCGCACCCCGTCCGCTCCGGCGCCGGGGTGGGGTGCGCGGCCGCGGTGGAGCTCTGCGGCGCGCAGCAGACGCTTTGGCGAGGTGGCGCCGGAGGAGCGGTCACCCTGAAGCTGCCCGATCTCCGGCTGAGGGAGGGCGAGCAGGTGTGCGTCGTGGGGCCGTCCGGCGCCGGGAAGACGACGCTGCTGCACGTGCTGGCCGGGCTGCTCGTGCCCGAGGCGGGGCGGGTGCTCGTCGGCGGGATCGATCTGGCGCGGCTGCGAGAGGCGGAGCGGGATCGGTTCCGGGCGCGCAACATCGGCTACGTGCTGCAGTCGCTCCACCTCGTGGCCTCGCTGAGCGTGCTGGAGAACGTGCTCTTGCCGCTCGGCTTCGCCGGGATCCCGCGGCGCGCGGCGCGGGCCCGCGCGGGCGAGCTGCTCGAGCGGCTGGAGCTCTCGCCGCTCGGAGACGCGCGGCCCGGCTCGCTCTCGCTGGGGGAGCGGCAGCGCGCAGCCATCGCGCGGGCGGTGGCCTGCCGGCCGCGGCTGCTCCTGGCCGACGAGCCGACCGCGAGCCTGGACGAGGCCCGCGCCGGGGTGGCGGCGCGGCTACTCCGGGAGGTGGCGGCCGAGTCGGCGGCGAACCTGGTGCTGGTGACGCACGACGACCGGATCGGCGCGGGCTTCGAGCGCGTCCTCCACATGGTGGGAGGGCCGGAGGGCCCGACGCGATGAGCCTGGCGCGCGCAGCCCTGGCGAGCCTCCGGCAGCGCCGGCCGGTCGTGGCGCTGACGGGGCTCTGCGTCGCCCTCGGGGTGATGCTCGCGTCCGCGCTGCTGCGGCTCGGGCACGAGGTGCGCGCGAGCTACCGCGAGCAGGCGCGGGGGGCGCCGATCGTCGTCGGCGCGAAGGGGTCGGCGCTGCAGCTCGTGATGAGCGCGGTCTACCTCGCCGACGACAGCCCGGGGCTCATCCCCTACGCGGCGTACGCCGAGCTGCGGGAGGCGCCCTGGGTGCGGCTGGCGATCCCCTATGCGCTCGGCGACGCCGTGGGAGGGCACCGGGTGATCGGGACGACGGCGGCGCTCTTCGAGGGAGGCTTCGAGCCGCGCCCGGGGCGGCCGCTGCGCCTGCGGGAGGGGCGCCCCTTCCGCCACGACGAGGCGGCGCTCGCGCGCGTGCTCGACGAGATCCGGAGCGGCGCGGACGGCGGGGAGCACGCCGGCGAGGCGGTCGCCGAGGCCGTGGTGGGAAGCGCCGCCGCCGAGCGGCTCGGGCTCCGGGTAGGGTCGGAGATCGAGCCGGCCCACGGGGTGGAGCACGCGGGCGCGCACGCGGAGGGGCGGCGGTGGACCGTGGTGGGCGTGCTGGAGCGGACATCGACGGCCATCGATCGCGGGGTCTTCATCACGCTGGAGAGCTTCCTCGCGGTGGAGGAGCACCGGGAGGGCGGGCGCCTGGAGGGCCGGGAGGGGAACGGCTTGGAGCCGGCGATCTCGGCGGTGCTGGTGTTCCCGCGGAGCGCGGCGCTCGCGGCGCGGATGCTCGCGACCCTGAACCGGCGCCCCGATCTGCAGGCGGCGAGCCCGGGCCGGGAGGTGCAGAAGCTCCTCGGCGTGGTCGGCGGCGTCGAGCAGGCGCTCGTCGCGATCGCGGGCGCGGTGGTCCTGGCCGGCGCGGCGTCGATCGCGGCGGCGCTCCTCGCCGCCATGGCGGGTAGGCAGAGGGAGATCGCGGTGCTGCGCGCGCTCGGCGCGCCGAGGCGGGGGGTGCTGCTCATGCTGGTCGGGGAGGCCACGGCGATCGCCGTGGCGGGCGCGCTGGTCGGGCTGCTGCTCGGGCGCGCGCTGCTGTTCGTGCTCGGCCCCCGCCTAGAGCACGCCTTCGGGATCGACCCCTCGCCATGGTCGTGGACCCCGGCGGGCGGAGAGGGCGCGCAGGGGTCGCTCGCGGCGCTCCCGGTGGAGCCATGGCTGGTCCTCGCCGCCGCCACGCTGGGGGCCCTGGCGGGGCTCGCGCCGGGCGTGAAGGCCTACCGGATCTCCGTCGCGCAGAGCCTGGAGGACGCAGGATGAAGGCGCGGACCTCGTCTCCATGGCTCGTGGCGCTCGTCGCGGCGGGCATCACGCTGGGGGCGCTGTTCGGCCTTCGCCGGCTGCTGACGCCGCGCGCCACCACCGTCGCGGTAGCTCCGCGCGCCGCAGCGGAGGCGCCGTCGCCGCGCGCCACCGTCACGCCGAGCGCGCGCGCGGCAGCGACGTCCGAGGACCCCCTCGCCCACCAGTTCGAGGCGGCGCTGCGGGACGCGGCGGCGGAGGGGCTCGAGGAGCGACGCTTCCGGCGGATGGTCAGCCGGCTGGCCGAGGCGATCGCGCAGGAGGGCCTGGGCGACGAGCGCGCGCGGGAGCAAGCCGCAGTGCGGCTCGTACAACGAATGATCGAGGCGCTCGAGGAGCGGCCTCCGCGCGGCGCGGGCTCGCCCGTGACGCCGGAGGAGGCGGCGCGGCTCCGCGCTCGCGCGGAGGGCTTCGCGACCTACGTCCGGATGCTCATGCCGCCGGGCGGCGCGCACACGCCCGCGCTGCGGGCCCCGCCCCCGGAGCGGCTGCCGCCGGGGTACGCCGCGGTGCGCTGGGAGGCGCTGGGCGGCTTCCCCTACGTCGACGGTGCGCCGCTGCCCGCGTCGGCGCGGCGGCTGGACGGCCAGCGCGTCGGGGTGAGCGGGTACATGGACACGCTCGGCGAGGTGCGCGGCATCCGGGAGTTCGTGCTGGTCGAGTCCCAGATCACCTGCTGCTTCACGAGTCCGCCGGCGCTCAACCAGCTCGTCCTCGTGCGCGTGGAGGCGCCGGCCGGCGCCTCCTACGTCGACGGTCCCGTGCTCGTCCTGGGCACGCTGGAGGTGGGTGAGCAGCGCGAGGCCGGCGGGGTCACCAGCGTCTACAGGCTCCGCGCGAGCTCGGTGAGGCCCCTGCACGACGGCGCGGCCGAGCCGTGAGCCGGCCCGGGGTGGCGCAGCAGAGCGTCGCTCGGAGCGCAGCTTCGTCAGGAAATGCAAAGGAGCATCGGTTTCCACGCGAAAAGGACGGATCTTCTGGCGATGAGCGGTCCTGGGCGGCTCGATGTGGTGGGCTCGGGGCTCTCCATGCTCTGCGCGGTGCACTGCCTGGCAGCGCCGCTGCTCTCCGCGGCGCTGCCGCTCCTCGCCGGCGAGGGCGTGGAGCTCGGGGCCTTCCTCGTGCTGCTCGCCCTGGGGCTCGCCGCGCTCACCGCCCTGCGCGCGCTCGAGGGCGCCGAGGAGGGGCCGCTCGGGCCGGCGCTGGTGGTGCTCGGGAGCGCCCTCCTCGTCGCGGCTCACCTCGCGAACCGGCGCGCGCTGCGGGCGCGCGCCGGGTGCTGCTGAGGGCGGGCGGGCGCTCGCTGCTGTCGCTCCGCACCTCGGAGGACCGGGCCGAGGTGCTGCTCGGCGACGTGGTGAACGCGCTGCAGCGGCCGGGCAGTACCTGCGGACGAACAGGCCGACGCAGGTGCTGGGGATGTTCCTGCTCGGCGCGTGGGCGGGGGGCGGCGGCTGTTGCCAGGCGTGGAGCGCCACGGCGCGCTGCTGCGGCGGGTGCTCGGGTGGGGGCAGCCGGTGGGGCTCGCTTTCTGCGGCCCGCGCGCCGCCGTCACCCCGCCGCGGCGGGCCTGATTCGCGACGAGCGCGGCGCGTTCCTGTCGGGCTACCTGGAGGCGCTCGCCCTCCCGACGATCGTCGTCACGCACGACGCGGCCGACGCGCGGCTCCTCGGGCAGCGCGTCGCCGTGCTCGAGGCGGGGCGCGTGACGCAGGCCGGGACGTGGGAGGAGCTGGCGGCCCGGCCGGCGTCGCGCTTCGTGGAGGAGGTCGTCGCGTCGGCGCGGGGCGGCGGAGGATAGCCGCTCTGCGCGACGGGCGGCGACCCGTCGCGGGGCCTGGCGCGCTCAGCGGCCGGAGGTCACAGGCGCGGAGAGGAAGAGGACGGTCACGACGCGTCCACCGTGCTCGCGACGAGCACCACGCGAACCTTGCCGGAGGCCTCGATCGGCGGCGATCGGTGTACAGCGCCGCGACGACACTCGTGGCGCGCGCCCTTCATGACGATCACGTCGCCGGCCGCCGCGTGCTGCACCGCGGAGGCGCTCGGGACGATCTCCTGGTTTGCGTCACGGGGAGAGCTGCCCTTACGACTCAGAGCCTCCCTGGAAACGGCGTCGTCGGGGACCCACTCCGTCCCGGGGCCTGCATACGTGCTGATCAGACGGTAGCGGACGTAGTCCACGTGGAACTTCCGGCAGTCGTCGCTTCGAACGGCCCCGAACGAGACGCGGAGGCGTGACGCCTGCGTCAGGCTCGCGAAGCGGGCGAGGAGCGCCGCGAGATCCGTGGTCAGCCAGCCGCGAAGGGGCTCGTCGAGGCCGCCGGTCGCGGCGGCGAGGTCGACGCTGGTCGCCGGCACGACCTCGTCGAAGTCCGCCGGAAGGCGGCGCGCCCACGCGGCGAGCCGCTCGTCGACCCCCGAAGGGAGCCGCCTGTTCCAGCAGACGAGGTTGACCTCGGGCCGATGAATCTGATCCAGCACCTCGGGGTCCGGGCTCGTTCGCCACGTGGTCGCGGCGACCGTCGACAGAGCCTGGCTCACCATGCGACCTCGTCCTCGCTGCTGCGCTCGAAGGCGGGGCCGACGCTCAGGCGAGCACGCGCGAGTCGCGCGACGCGATGAAGAGGCGCGGCGGAAGGCAGGAACATGCCGCGGAGCTAACACACCCCGAATACTGTTGCAATTATGTTGCATATAGACTACGGGATCCCATCGATGACGACGCTCGATCACCGCCCTCACGGCGCCGTGGGGCACGCTGGACAGTGCGCATGCAGCCTCTGAAGCGACCCGTGACAGCCCGCTGCGATCTCCTCGGCGCCGGCGAGGCGCCGGCGGAGCTCGCGACCGGCCCGAGGCGCCGGGCAGGACCTGACGATCCCTGTCCCGCCGTGGGGGGATGGCGAGGCTGCGGCGCCGACGCGAGCGACGGAGCGAGCGTGTCATGAGCCTCCCGCTCGACTGGTTGATCATCGGAGGCGGCGTCCATGGCACATACCTCTCGCACGCCCTGGTGCAGCGAGGCGGCGCCTCCCCCGATCGCGTGCGTGTCCTTGACCCCCACCCGCAGCCTCTCGATACGTTCTGGCGGGTGACCGGAGCCACGGGGATGACGTATCTGCGCTCGCCCGGCGTTCACCACCTCGACCTCGACCCGTACGCGCTCCGTCGGTTCGCAAAGCGGGGCGCAGGGCGTCGGCACGCCCGGTTCGTCTATCCCTACGATCGACCCGGACTCGAGTTCTTTCGCCTGCACACGGAGCATGTCGTCCGCGAGCACCGCCTCGACGCGCGGCGCGAGCGATGCCGAGCGCACCGCATCGAGCGGACCGAGACGGGCTACCGCGTCGAGACCGATCTGGGCTCGCTCCTGACTCGGCGGCTCGTGTTGGCCGTCGGGCTGGCCGAGCAGCTGTGCATACCGCGCTGGGCGCAAGCGCTCGCGGCGCACGCGGAGGCGCGTGTGCACCACATCTTCGCGCCCTCGTTCCGGCGAGAAGACCTCGCGGGCGCATCGTCTGTCGCCATCGTGGGAGGTGGGATCTCTGCCGCGCAGCTCGCCTGCGCGCTCGCCGCGGCGGGCACCGAGGTCACCGTCGTGGCACGGCACGAGGCCCGGGTGCACCGCTTCGACAGCGATCCGGAGTGGCTCGGGCCCAGGGCCATGACAGGGTTCACGCGGACCCGTGACCTGGCCGAGCGGCGCCGGCAGATCGCCGCCGCTCGGCACCGGGGGTCGATGCCTCCCGAGATCGCCAGCGCGCTGCGGCGCGAGGCACGGACGGGCCGCGTTCGCTGGGTGGAGGCGGAACCTCTCGCCCTCGATGCCAAAGGCGATCGGGTGATCCTGCAGCTCGACCGTCCCCCTCATGCGGTGCAGGCCGATCGCGTCGTGCTCGCCACGGGGTTCGACAGCCACCGCCCCGGCGGGTCCCTCGTCGACGACGCGGCGCTCGACCGCCTGGGGCTTCGCTGCGCTGCTTGTGGGTACCCGGTGGTCTCTGCGCACCTCGAGTGGGGGCCAGGCCTGTTCGTCAGCGGTCCCCTGGCCGAGCTGGAGCTGGGCCCCACGGCGCGAAACATCGCCGGCGCGCGAGCGGCGGCCGAACGGCTCGCCGGCGCGGCCTGACGAGCGCGCGAAGGCGTGCGCTGGGAGGAGCCCTGTAGCGACGCGGCCTTGTCGTGCGGCCGGTCGCTCGTTCAGTCGGTGCGTCGCTTGTTGGCATACGGCAGCACGAACAGGTACAGACCGGTGATCAGGAGCACGGCGAGCGGGATCAGCGCCAAGGCGCCCACGCAGACGGCAGGCTCCTCCTATCCCATGGCGACGATGTTGACGATGCCGGCCACCGTGAAGGCAATGGACAGCCAGCGGTGGATCTGCCGAATCGGTTTGTTCCAGCTCAATGGGACTTCCTCTGAAGAGGAGCCCGAAGCGGCTCGCGCGCACCTCCTCGGGCAACCTTCGGACGGCCGCCGACGAACGCCGCCAGGTGCTCGCCGGTCAGCGTCGACTTCGCCGCCACCAGGTCGGCCGGGGTGCCTTCGAACACGATCCGCCCGCCGTCGTGGCCCGCGCCCGGCCCGAGATCGATGATCCAGTCGGCGTGCGCCATCACCGCCTGGTTGTGCTCGATCACGATGACCGACTTGCCGGCGTCGACGAGCCGGTCGAGGAGCCCGAGCAGCTGCTCGAGGTCGGCCAGGTGCAGCCCGGTGGTCGGCTCGTCGAGCACGTAGACGCCGCCGTCTTCGCCCATGTGCGTCGCGAGCTTGAGCCGCTGCCGCTCGCCGCCCGACAGCGTGGTGAGCGGCTGGCCGAGCCGGAGGTAGCCGAGCCCCACGTCGGCCATGCGCTGCAGGATCGCGTGCGCGGCCGGCGTACGCGCCTCGCCGGCGCCGAAGAAGCGGGCCGCGTCGTCGACCGACAGATCGAGCACCTCGGCGATGTTGAGCCCGCCGAACCGGTACTCCAGCACCGACGCCTGGAACCGCCGGCCCTCGCACTCCTCGCAGACCGTGGCGACGCCGGCCATCATCGCCAGGTCGGTGTAGATCACCCCGGCGCCGTTGCAGGTCGGACAGGCGCCCTCGGAGTTGGCGCTGAACAGCGCCGGCTTCACGCCGCTCGCCTTCGCGAACGCCTTGCGGATCGGCTCCAGCAGGTCGGTGTACGTCGCCGGGTTGCTCCGCCGCGAGCCGCGGATCGGGGTCTGATCGACCGACACCACCCCTTCCCGGCCGCACACCGAGCCGTGGATGAGCGAGCTCTTGCCCGACCCGGCCACGCCGGTCACCACCACCAGCACGCCGAGCGGGATGTCGACGTTGACGTTCTGCAGGTTGTGCGTGCGGGCGCCGCGCACCTTGATCGCCCCCGATGGCGTCCGCACCGACGGCTTCAGGGAGGCCCGATCGCTCAGGTGGCGGCCGGTGAGCGTGCCGCTGGCCCGCAGCCCGTCGACGGTGCCCTCGAAGACCACCTTGCCGCCGGCGGTGCCGGCGCCGGGGCCGAGATCGACGACGTGGTCGGCGATCTCGATCACCTCCGGCTTGTGCTCGACCACGAGGACGGTGTTGCCCTTGTCGCGCAGCCGCCGCAGCAGGTCGTTCATCCGCTGGATGTCGTGGGGGTGCAGCCCGGCCGTCGGCTCGTCGAAGACGTAGGTCACGTCGGTGAGCGACGACCCGAGGTGGCGGATCATCTTGGTGCGCTGCGCCTCACCGCCCGACAGCGTGCCGGACGGCCTGTCGAGGCTGAGGTAGCCCAGCCCGATCTCCACGAACGAGTCGAGCGTCTCCCGCAGCGTCGCCAGGAGCGGCGCGACGGACGGCTCGTCGAGGCCGCGCACCCACGCGGCGAGGTCGCTGATCTGCATCGCGCAGGCGTCGGCGATGTTGATCCCCTTGATCTTGGAGGACCGGGCAGCCTCGTTGAGCCGGGTGCCGCCGCAGTCGGGACAGGTGGTGAAGGTGACCGCGCGGTCCACGAACGCCCGGATGTGCGGCTGCAGCGCGTCGACGTCCTTGGACAGGTACGACTTCTGGATCGACGGGATCAGCCCTGCATAGGTGAGATTGATGCCGTCGACCTTGATCTTTGTCGGCTCCTTGTGGAGCAGGTCGTGCAGCTCCTTCTTGCTGAACTTGCGGATCGGCTTGTCCGGGTCGAAGAAGCCGCAGCCCCTGAAGATGCGGCCGTACCAGCCATCCATGCTGTAGCCGGGGATCGTGATCGCACCCTCGTTGAGCGACTTCTTGTCGTCGTACAGCTGCGACAGGTCGATGTCCGAGACCGAGCCCATCCCCTCGCATCGCGGGCACATGCCGCCGTTGACCTCGAACGTGCGCGCCTCGGTCTTCTTCCCGCCGGCCTTCTCGACCACGATCTGCCCGGCGCCGCGGACCGAGGGGACGTTGAACGAGAAGGCGTTGGGCGACCCGACGCGCGGCTTCCCGAGCCGGCTGAAGAGGATGCGCAGCATGGCGTTGGCGTCGGTGGCCGTGCCGACCGTCGACCGGACGTTGGCGCCCATCCGCTCCTGGTCGACGATGATCGCGGTCGTCAGCCCTTCCAGGACGTCGACCTCGGGCCGGGCCAGCGTCGGCATGAACCCCTGCACGAACGCGCTGTAGGTCTCGTTGATCAGCCGCTGCGACTCCGCGGCGATGGTGCCGAACACCAGCGACGACTTGCCCGATCCCGAGACGCCGGTGAACACGGTCAGCCGCCGCTTGGGGATCTCGACGCTGACGTCTTTCAGGTTGTTCTCCCTGGCGCCCTGGACACGGATCAGGTCGTGGCGGTCTGCGGCGTGCTGGCTGGAGGCGGTCATGTTTCGCGATCCTGTCATGGATGTTCGACGGTTTGTGAAGAGATCCCCCCGGGGCCGGCCGCCCGCTCAGTCGGCGCGCCGCCCGCTGCGCCACCTGGTGGCATACGGCAGCACGAACAAGTACAGACCGGTGAACAGGAGCAAGGCGAGCGGGAGCAGCGGCGAGTAGGTCACCCAGGCGGGAGGCTGCCCCTGTCCCGTGGCCAAGGCGACGAAGTTGGCGATGACGGCCACCGTGAAGGCGATGGACACCCAGCGGTGGCTCTCTCGAACCAGTTTGTTCACGGGAGCCTCGCGAGCAGCTCGACGAGCTTTCCGCCCATCATCTTCCAGCCGTAGCGCGCGCCGCCGAAGTTCTGCTTCTGGTCCGGCTTGAAGCCCGATTGCTCGAGCGACAGGCGGGTGCCCGACGCCGTGGGCGTGAGCGTGAAGGTCACGACGGTGTCGAGAAAAGGCACGTTCCACGTGTAGCTGATCTTCCTGTGCGCCTCGATCTCGAGGATGCGACAGTCCACGGTGCCGTCCCAGCCGGGGTATGGCTGCGTCTTGAACGTGAACGCGGCCCCGGGATCGAGCTTGAACCCGACGGCGGGCAGGAGCCACTCCGCGAGCAGCTCGGGGTCGGTGAGCGCGCGCCACACCTTCTCCGGCGAATGGCGCAGATCGAATTCGAAGGAGATGGATTCGGTTTGCGACGGGGCGGTCTTGTCGGTGAGGCTCATTCGTCCATTTTCTCCAGCAGGGCTTCGAGGCGATCGATGCGGTCTGTCCAGAAGGCGCGGTAGTGTGCGATCCAGTCGATGAGCGGCTTCATCCCGCGCGGCTCCACCCGGTAGTAGACGCAGCGCCCTTCGCGCCGGGCGTTCACCAGGCCGGCGTCCTTCAGCGTGGCGAGGTGCTGCGAGACCGCCGGCTGCGAGATGTCGAAGCGCGCCGTGAGGTCCTTCACCGCCGCTTCGCCGCGCGTGAGCGACTCGAAGATCGCCCGGCGGCTGGGGTCGGCCAGCGCCTGGAAGATCTTGTCTTCGGCCGCGGCCGCGCGCTGCATGCCCAACCTATAAGCCGACGCTTATGGGTTGTCAAGCGCGCAGACCGGGCCGCCCGGGACCGGCGGAGCGGGGGTCATGAGCCTCACGCTCCGCGCGTTCTCTCCGAGAGCGCGCCCCTCCGCGGTCAGCTGCGGCACACGAGGGAGCGCGGGCTTCCCGTCGTTCTAGCCCGCGCGCGCGTAGCGGCTCGGAGGCTGGCCCACGTGCCGGCTGAACGCCGTGCTGAAGGTGCTCGCCGAGCCGTAGCCGACGCGCGCGGCGACCTCGGCGATCCCGAGGTCGTGGCGGCGGAGCAGATCCCTCGCCACGGCCATGCGCAAGGCGAGCAGGTATTCCATCGGCGGCAGGCCCACGGCGCGGGTGAAGCGCTCGAAGAACGTCGAGCGCGAGAGCGCCGCCGTCTTCGCGAGCTCGGCCACCGTCCACGAGCGCGAGAGCTCGGCATGCATCTGCCGTATCGCCGGCGCCAGCCGCGCATCGGCGAGCCCGCGCAGGAGCCCCGGAGGCGCGTCGTCGCCTGACGTCGACCGCAGCGCCTCGATGAGCATCACCTCCACGAGCCGCGTGAGCACGAGGTCGCGACCAGCCTTCTGCTCGTTCGATTCCTCGCCGACGAGCCGCACAAGCACCGAGAGCCGCTCGACCCCGCGCACGTGCACGAGCGCCGGCAGCAGCGACACCATGAGGGCCGCGTCCGGCGCGTCGAAGACGAAATACCCGCCGAGCAGCCGCGCGTCGGGGCGTCCGCCGCGCGTGCCGTGGCGGACCTCGCCCGTCGGCGCGGGCGTGACCTTGGGGTCGACGCGCTCCGGCCTCACCGGCTCGAAGCCCGACAGCGTGAAGCCCGGCGTCGCCGGCAGGAGCACGAAATCGCCTGCCTCGAGCGTGACGGCGCGCTGACCGTCGACAGCGAGACGGCAGCGGCCCTCGAGCACGGCAGAGAAGCTCGGCTGGCCGAAGTCCGAGTAGCGAACCCCCCAGCGGCCGGCTCCGCTGATGACCTTCGAGAACACGGCGCGCGGCTGGAGCAGCGCGATGACCTCCGAGAGCGGGTCGTTCACGTCCGGACTCTAGCAAACGAAATACGGACTGTACACGATAGATCGTCCGGCGTGCCGCGACTACGTTACCCCCATGAACGTCGCGCGCGCCGCGGCAAAGAAGTCGACGTGAACATAATGAATGCATTTCGCGCAACGATGACCGCACGCCCCGAAGAGGCGACGAGCTGGGAGGTAACGCGATGAAAACGGTGCTCATTACTGGCTGCTCTTCTGGCTATGGCCTCGAGACGGCGCGCCACTTCCACGCGCAGGGCTGGAACGTGGTCGCCACCATGCGAACGCCACGCGAGGACGTCCTGCCCCGATCGGACCGGGTGCGCGTGGTCGCGCTCGACGTGACGAAGCCCGAGAGCATCGCGGCCGCGATCGAGGCGAGCGGGCCCATCGACGTGCTCGTCAACAACGCGGGCATCGGGCTCTTCGGCGCCTTCGAGGTCACGCCGATGGCCACGGCGCGCGAGGTGTTCGAGACCAACACCTTCGGTGTGATGGCGATGACGCAGGCCGTGCTGCCCCAGCTCCGCGCGCGCAGGTCGGGGGTGATCGTGAACGTGACCTCGAGCGCGACGCTGGCGCCCATGCCGCTGGTGGCCGTGTACACCGCGAGCAAGATGGCCATCGAAGGGTTCACCGCGTCGCTCGCGTTCGAGCTCGAGGAGTTCGATGTGCGGGTGAAGCTGGTCGAGCCGGGCTATGGCCCGAGCACGAGCTTCACGAGCAACGGGGGGGCCCGCATGCAGGGGCTGATCCCCGAGCCGTACGCGCCCTTCGCGCAGCGCATCTTCGCCTCTCTCGGGCAGCCGTCCGCGGTGACGAGGGAGTCCGACGTGGCCGAGGTGGTGTGGCGCGCCGCGAACGACGCGACCGGGAAGCTCCGCTTTCCGGCCGGCCCCGACGCGGTGGCGCTGGCTCGGTCCACATAAGCACCGTCGACGGGGCACGGGGGCCGTCGCGAAGCCGCGACCGGGATGCCGTCGCGCGCGCCTTCTCGGGGCTGCCGCTGGCCTCGGTCAGCCCGGATTTGCGGGCTGCCGGACCGAGTACTCGGTGCCCGAGCGGAACGGCACCGTCATCGACGCGAAGCCGTGGCGCGGATCGCGCACATAGGCGACGTAGTCGCGGTAGTCGGCCCTGAAGACGCCGACGTTGTCGGTCACCACCACGGCGCCCGGACGCAGGGCCGGGGCGACGAGCTTCAGCACGTCGAGGGCTCGCAGGGGAAACCCATCGTTCAGCATGAAGTCCACCTCGCCGAGGTCGGCCCGCAGCGTCTCCGTCGCGTCCCCCACGCGGATCTCGACGAAGGACGCGAGCCCTGCCTCCTCCAGGTTCGCCTGCGCGCGCCGCGCCTTCTCCGGCACGAGCTCGGTGCCGATGACGCGACCGCCGCCGTTGTCGCGCACCGCCGCCGCCAGCCACAGCGTCGAGACGCCGAACGACGTGCCGAACTCGACGATCGTTTTGGCGCGGAGCGCCCGCGCCGTCAGGTAGCAGAAGGCGCCCTGGTCGCTCCCGATCGCGAGGTACTTGTCGGCGAAGTCGAGCTCCGTGCCCGGAGCGTCGATGCGGCGGCCGAGGAGCATCCGCGGCAGCTTCGGCAGGAAGTGGAGGAGGACGCCAGGCACCTGCCGGTCGGCGTCGTCGTGGAGGCGCCGCAGCACGGCGCGCACCCGCCCGTCGGGCAAAACGGCGAAGGGATCGGATTTCATGGGAGGAGAGCCTAAGCAACCGGCGCCTTGACCGCATTGCGCAATCAAGACAAATTGTTGTTCAAATCGGTCATGGCAGCGAAGCGGCGGAGCTCGGGGGCGACACGGATTGCGCATCCGACGGGCTGGACGATCCGCGGAGACGTCCAGGTGGCGAACGAGCCCCGTGGCGCGGCGGCGTCGCTCGAGTCGCTCGCGACCCGTTTCGCGCTCGAGGCGCGCGGGCGCTGGAAGACCGAGGTCCCGCGGCCGGTGAACGCGATCGGGCTCAGCATGGCGAGCGGCGGGCTCGAGAGCGAGCCTCACGCGCACCGCGAATCGCAGCTCATGTACCTGGTGCGCGGAGAGATGGTCTGCGAAGGGTCGAGCGCCCTCTGGATCGTGCCGCCGCGATCGGCGCTGTGGATCCCCGCCTCGGTGACGCATCGGATCCGCGCGCGGGCGCCGCTCGAGGGCTACAGCGTCTTCGTCGAGCCCGGCGCGGCGCCGAACCTCCCGCGGGATTGCTGCGCGGTGTCGGTGACGCCGCTCCTCCGCGAGCTGTTGCTGCGCCTGGCGACGCGCCCCGCGCTCTACGACCTCGAAGGGCCGGACGCGCGCCTGGTGAGCGTGCTCCTCGACGAGCTCGCGACGGTCTCCATCGAGAAGCATCGCCTGCCGATGCCGGCCGATCCGCGGCTCCGTCGATTGGTGGACGCGATGACCGCCGATCCGGCGAACGGCGCGACGGCGAAGGCGTGGGCGAAGCGCATCGGCGTCGGCGAGCGCACCTTGAACCGTCTCCTGGTCGAGGAGACGGGCTTGAGCTTCGGCCGCTGGCGCCAGCAGCTCCACATCATCCTCGCCATCCAGAAGCTCTCCCGCGGCGCGGCCGTGCAGAGCGTGGCGCTGGACCTCGGCTACGAGAGCGCGAGCAGCTTCGTGACCATGTTTCGCAAAGCGCTCGGGACGTCGCCCGCGCGGTACATGGCGGGCCGCCTGGCCACGCCGGCTTGAACGGAGCCGGGATGGGGCGGCCCGGAGGCGGGCGCCCCGAGACGGGAGTCACCGCGCTACCGCAGGATCTCCTCGAGCAACGCGTTCTGGGCGCCGCGGCGATCCTCGCCGAACGACGTGACGCCCAGGCCGTAGTACTGGTTCATGATGGTGAACCACAGATCGCGGAGCTGGCGATCGCTGCCGAGGGCGCCGTAGGCGACGTGCGCGTCGTTCAAGAAGACGCCGTCGCCGCCGAGGAGCACGATGGGCAGGTCGTACCCGTCGTGATCGTGCGAGCGCATCTCGCTCATGTGCACCATGACGGAGTGATCGAGCACCGTGCCGTCGCCCTCGGGGATCGCGTCCAGCCGCTGCGCGAGCTCCGCGCTCTTCTGGTTGAGCCAGCAGTTGATCGCCGCGTAGTCGAGGTTGCTCTGCGCGATGATCTTGTACTGGCCATTCTGGGTCGCCTTGTCCAGGTTGCCGGCGGCGTGCTGGGAGGAGTGGTAGTGCAGGCTGCTCTCTCTCCTGTACGCGAGCCCCACCTTGGCGCGGACGTCCTCCGGGATGCACCGATACTCGAACTCGGAGCGCATGTCGTCGAGCATGTGGGTGATCACGCGCGTCACGTCGCATTGAATGGCCATGACGATGAGGTCGATCATGACCTTCGCGTGATCTTCGTGCTTGTACGGGCCGGCTCCCGTGTTGTCGTTCTCGTTGAGCCCCTCCGCCTGGCCCGGCGGCTCGGGGACCACGCCGGGCTGGCCGATCGGGCTGCAGCCGAGGCTCCCTTGCCCCGGCGTCATCGTGTCCTGGACGCGGGTCGCGTTCTTCTCGATCTCGCGCAGCGAGTCCAGGTATTGCTGGACGATCTTGCGATCCTCGGAGCCGACCCGGTTCATGAGCGAGTTCGCGTCCGCGAGCACGCCGTCGATGACGCTCTTCTCGGCCGCCGCGCGGCGCTCCGCCTCGATCCTGGCCTCCTCGTCGCTCTGCCCTGGCACGCCGGCCCCCACGCCCGCGCCGACGAGCGCGTCGAACACCGCCTTCGGGTTGACCGAGCGCTTCAGCGGCTCGCGCGGGCTCTTCCACGAGACGACCTGGTTGTAGGCGTAGCTGCGCTGGTCGAAGAAGCCGGGCTTGACCCCGAGCCCCGTCTGCAGCGACGGGATGCGGGTCGCCTGCTCCGGGCCTGCCTTCTGGACGATGAGCTGGTCGACCGAGACGCCGTTGCCCACCCACTCGCCGAGGTCCTGGCGCGCCTCCCTCCCCAGCTGATCGGCGTCCACGCAGGTCGAGAGCGCCGCGCCGAGGCGCGAGTGGGAAGGCTCGATGTAGGGGTGCTGCTCCGTGCTCCACGTGTAGTTGCCGAGGCGGCTGATCATGAGCATCTTCGACTTCACCGGCGCGAAGTGCTCGAGCACCCTCGGCAGCTTGAAGTCGGCGCCCTTCAACGTCTTCCCGAACGCCGGGGCCGTCTCCCACCAGTGATGGGGCGCCCCGTTCGGGAAGGTGCAGAGCAGGAAGCGCTTCGGGGTGCCGGGCTCCCCCGCGCGCGCCCCGCGCGGCGCGAGGCTCTCGAGCCACGGCAGCGCCAGACAGACGCCCGCGCCGCGCAACAGGTTCCTGCGTGTCATCAAGCGTTTCATGTGCGCATCGCTCCTTCGTGCCTCGTCTCGTGCAGAAACAACGCGCGCGGCCTCACCGCGCCTTGCCCTTCCCGCGAAGGCGGAACGCATCGCTGGTCACCACCTGCTTCACCAGATCCGCGACCGTCCCCCCGCCCCAGCCCTCGGCGATCTCCTTGAGCCTGGCCCTGTCGTCGCCGCTCGGGCGCCGGCGCAGGGCATAGCTGAAGAGCTGCTCCGAGGGGCACGCCCCCGACCGGGCGCCCTCGACGAGCGCCGGCACGAGGCCGGCGATGTCCTCGAAGGCCACGCCCTCGTACACCCCCGTCGCGTCGACCGGGTCGCCGTTCGGGTACGCGGTCCGGTAGGCGCCGATCGGATCGAAGTTCTCCAGGCTCAGCCCGATCGGGTCGAGCACGTCGTGGCAGCTCGCGCAGTCGGGCGACGCGCGGTGCTTCTCGAGCGCCTGGCGTACATTTTCGACGGGGCCCTCGTCCCCGCCCGCGTCGCCGAGCTCCGGGATGTCGACGTTGGCGGGCGGCACCAGGGGCACGCAGAAGAACTGCTCCAGGATCGTCTTCGCGCGGGACGTGGGAGAGGTCCTGTCGGCGCGGGACGACAGCGTCAGGAACGCCGGGAGCGTGAGGAACCCCCGGCGCACGCCCTCGGGGTCGTTCGCGGTGAGCGGCTCGACGAGCCGGCTCTCCGGGTGGGGCGCCGTGAGGAACTCGGACCAGGGCCGCCCGCCGGTCGTGAACTCGGCGAAGTAGGCGTTGGCCTGGTCGAGCATCGCGCCCTTCACCTCGTCGTTCCAGAGCGGGTACCGGGTCGCGTCGGCGTTGTGGCTGGGGAGCGTGCGCGTGCCGAGCCACTGCCCGAAGAAGTTCTGGAAGAAGGCGGCGCTCTTCGGGTCGGCCAGCATGCGGTCCACCTGCTCTCGGAGCTCGCCCTCGGTGGCCAGTTCATCGGCCTCCGCCGCGTCGAAGAGCTCCTCGTCCGGGAGCGAGCTCCAGAGCAGGTACGAGAGGCGCGACGCGACCTCGTAGCCGTTGAGGGCGCCCGGCGATCTCGCCGAGTCGGCGCCCAGCTCGATCCGGAGGAGGAAATGCGGCGACGTCAGCAGGGTCCGGACGACGTGCTGCACCGCTTGGACGGGGGACATCTCGAGGGAGGTCCGCGCGTGGGCGTACTGCGCCGCGTACCGCTCGACCTCCGCCGCGTCGAGCGGGCGCCGGAACGCGCGCAGCCCGAAGCGCTCGATGATCTCGCGCGCGCACCCGTCGCCCGCGCCTTGCGCCGGGTCGCACACGAGGATCTTGGCGCGCTGCGCCTCGTTCGAGAACGCGTCCTCGGCGAGGGTCCTGGCGGCGTCGTAATACCCCTGGACCAGGACCTGCGAGAGGTTCGACAGCGCGCTCACGTTCGCGTCGAAGCCCTTCGCGCCGAAGGCCGGGAAGCCGTCCGCGGGCCTCAGCCGCGTTCCCAGGAGGTGGGCGACCGTGGAATTGTACTCCGAAGCTGTCATATGGTGCAGGGGCATCCCGTCGACAGCGATGTCGGCGTCCTGCTCCGGAGCGCCATCGCCCTGCCCCGGATCGCCATCGCTCCCGAGCGTGCCAGTGCACGAGAGGCTCAGGAGGCATCCCCCGGCGGCGAGCCAGGGACGCGCGAACACTCGCTCCAATCTGAACGTCATCATCGGCTCCCGCGTGTGGAATCGGCTATTCTCCCCTAGTGACCGGCGCGCGCGAATTTCGTGATCAAATCGACGTCGCGGCCGCGCGAAAATCAGGCAGTGCCCTGCGTGTAGAAGTCTACGGTGATGGTGTTGCTCCTCGGGCTGCCCGGGTGTGGGGCGGACGTGGCGGGCCTCCTCGGAGCCTGGCGTGGTGGCGGTGCACCGCGTCGGAGAACGCCTGTCGCGCGGCCCTCAGCCGGGCGTACACCGTGTTGATGTTCACCCCGATCTCCTGCGCGATCTCCGCCGCCGGCATCTCTTCCAGCTCGGCGAGGAGGAGCACCACGCGCTTCTCCTCGTCGAGCGACGCCAGGAGGTCGTGCACCACGCGCGCGGTCTCCGCCCTCGTCATCGCCTCGTACGGGCTGAGGTTGGCCGGCGCTGTGAGCTGCTCGGGATCCACGATCTCTCCTGTCCCGCGGTGGGCCGGGCTCTGGCGCCGCAGCGACCTCCGGTGCGCCTGCACGACGTTGGCCACGATCCCGAAGACCCACGTCTTCAGCGAGGAGCGGCCCCGGAACTCCGGGAGCCGCCGGTGCACGACGACGAACACCTCCTGGCACACGTCCTCGTACGCCGAGGGGTCCACGCCGAGGCGGCGCACGGTCCGACCGACGAGGGGAAAGAGCTTGCGGTACACCTTGACGAAGTCGAGCGGCGCGCCCCGCGCGGCGTCGTCGGGGGCGGCGGAGACCGCGTCGGCGGGCGGAGCCGTCGACGGCGCGACCGGCGCGCCGGCGGTCACGGGCTGGGCAGCCTTCGCGCGCACCATCGGTACGAACACAACCCTCTCGGGGTCGGAGCCGAGCTCGATCCCGATGGCGAAGGTGCCGGTATGCATGACGACCCCCTCAGGGCAAAGTCGAAGCAGGAACCCCGTATTGTGAGCGCTCACATTATTCATGTCAACGAGGATCGTCCATCCGCGGCCAAGCTCGACATCGGGTGGCTGGCGCGGGCAAGACTCCCCCGGAGCGGCGCGTCAAGAAGGTGGGCGCAGGTCCACGGTATTGTTCGACGTGGATTCCAATTCGCGCGCGACGCTCGCCTCGCGCCGGTTCATTTAAGTTGACATGGTCTATGTGAACGCTAACAATCGCGTCTCGGGGTGTCCTTCCGCTTTGTCCCGGGCAGCCGTCGTGCGCACCGGACTCTGAGTCCTTGGTACCGGGCTCGAGATCTGCGCTGACTCCGCTCGGGTGTCGTCAACGCAAGCCATGGCGAGCTCGCGGGGGCTCGCCCGCGCTGGGCGCGCTCAGGTGGTGCCGATCCAGGTGCGCCACTCCTGACGGAGGGAACAGAATGGCGATTCGTAGGACGAGATCGTGGTTCGGATTGACGATGACGGCGTGCATCGCCGGCGCATGCGGCGGCGGGCAGACCGTCGACACGCCTTCTGCGGCAGCTCCGCCCGCGCCGGCGGTGGCCCCCGCGACGGAAGCCGCTCCAGCGGCCCCGGCCGCAAAAACCGAGCCCCCTGGTGGTGAAGCCGTGAACGCAAAGCCCGCTTCCGTCTCCAAGGCGCCCTTCGGCAACGCCGATGGCAAAGAGGTGCTCCTCTACACGCTCACGAACGCGAACGGCCTGGTCGCGAAGGTGATGACCTACGGCGCGACGGTGACCGAGCTCCACGTCCCCGACAGGACAGGGAAGATGGGCGACGTCGTCCTCGGCCACGACGACCTCGACGGATACCTGAAGAGCAGCCCGTACTTCGGGGCGACGGTCGGCCGCGTGGCCAATCGCATCAAGAACGCGCAGTTCCAGCTCGATGGCAAGACCTACAAGCTCTCCGCGAACAACGGCGCCCACACGCTGCACGGCGGCAAGAAAGGCTGGGACAAGGTCGTCTGGGACGCGGAGGCGACCGAGACGCCGCGCGGCCCGTCCCTCAAGCTCACGTACGTGTCGAAGGACGGGGAGGAAGGATACCCCGGCACGGTCAGCGCGACCGCGACCTACACGCTCACCAACGAGAACGAGCTCATGGTCGAGATGTCGGCCACGACCGACAAGACCACGATCGTCAACATGGCCCACCACAGCTACTGGAACCTGGGAGGGCACGGCTCGGGCTCCGTCGCCGACCAGGAGCTGACGCTGCACGCCGACAGCTACACCCCGCCGGACGCCACCGACATCCCCTCGGGCCAGATCAAGCCGGTGAAGGGGACGCCGCTCGACTTCACCGCCGCGAAGCCGATCGGCAGGGACCTGAAGGCCGTGGGCGGCAAGCCGGTCGGATACGACCACAACTTCGTGGTCAGCGGCGACCCGCACAAGCTCCGCCAGGCGGCGCGGGTCAAGGATCCGAAGACCGGTCGGGTGCTGACGGTCGAGGCCGACCAGCCGGGGATCCAGTTCTATACCGGCAACTACCTCGACGGGTCGATCAAGGGCAAGGGCGGCGCGGTCTACGAGCAGCACAGCGGCTTGTGCCTCGAGCCGCAGAAGTTCCCGAACTCGATCAACGTCCCGGCCTGGAAGAACGAGGTCATCCTCAAGCCCGGCCAGCGCTACGCACAGACGGTCGTCTTCCGGTTCACCACCGAGTAGCTCGTCGGCGGTCGCCCGCGCTGCCCGGCGGCGCCTGCGCGCTCACGCGAACGTCACGATCGGCTTCACGTCCGCCGACCGGCGCTAAGGAGTATCCATGACCCGCTCGTTCACATGCAGTATCTCGCTCCTCGTCGCGCTTTCAATCGCTGCCTGCGGGTCCGACGACGGCGCCGCCGGCGGCTCGGGCGGCAGCGGAGGAAAAGGAAGCGGCGGCTCTTCGAGCAGCAGCAGCACCAGCAGCTCCTCCAGCAGCAGCAGCAACAGCGCTTCGAGCAGCAGCGGCAGCACCTCGGGCGCGGGCGGCACAGACGACCCGAACCCGAACGGCGGGGGAGGACAGGGCGGGACGGTCGATCCGGTCGGCACCGAAGGCGACGGCGATTTCGAGATCGGGCCTGACTACCAGGACGCCCCGGAGATCAAGAGGATCGACGGCGTTCCCCAGGGGCGGACGTTCACGTTCACCCTGTCATCCCGGGAGAGCGAAATCTTCACCGGCCACGATCCGACCTTGAACGACAACGCCAAGGGGGATTTCAACCGCCGCGTGGAGGTCGCGATCCCCGCGACGTACGTCGACGGCGCGGAGGCGCCGTTCATGGTCGTCCAGGACGCGCGCGACAGGAACGAGATCATCAACACGATCAACAACCTCGTCGCGGACCCGAACGACGGTTTCCCGAGCGTCATCGCCATCTTCGCGGCGAGCGGAGGGGGTGATTCGTACGGCAGCGAGCGGGGGCTCGAATACGATACGATGTCGGACGCCTATCAGAGGTTCGTCGATACGGAGCTCCTCGAGGCGGTCAAGAACGACCAAGCCGTCCGCGCCGCGTACCCCAACCTGAAGTTCACGAGCAACCCGGACGGCCGCGCCACGTACGGATGCAGCTCGGGCGGGGCGGCGGCGCTGACCATGGGCTGGTTCGGCCACGACACCTACCGCAAGATCGTCACCTACTCCGGCACGTTCGTCGACCAGCAGAACCCCCGCGCGCCCACCGAGGCCGAGTATCCCGACGGCGCCTGGGAGTACACGGAGGGGCTCATCCGGGACAGCCCGCGCAAGCCGCTGCGCATCTTCCTGCAGGTCGGCGAGAACGACCTCGGCAGCACGCGGGATGAAGCCAGCCACCACAACTGGGTGATGGCGAACCAGCGCGTGGCGGCGATCCTCAAGGAGAAGGGGTATCATTACCGCTTCGTCTACGCGAAAGGCGCCGGCCACTGCGAAGGGCGCGTGATCAGGCAGACGCTCCCCGACACGCTGCGCTGGATGTGGCGGGGCTATCCGGTCGATTGACGCACGGTGGTCCAGCACATGCTGGGCCCCGCAGACTGTGGGTCTACGAGCGCGTGCGGAACTCGGGGAACGCTGTGCTAGGGCTCCCGCGCGGGCTCGTCGTCTTCGTCATCGCCGAAGAGCACGCCGACCTGCAGCGGGGTCGCCTCGAACGGCTCGGCCCGGACCATCTCGCCGCGCTCGGCGGCGAGGATCTCGACGTAGCCTTCCTGCGTCCAGCGGTAGACGGCCAGGGTCTCTTCCTCGGGGTCGATGATCCAATAGTGCGGAACCTGGTGCCGGTGATAGACGCGCTTCTTCCTGATGAGATCGTTCCGCTTGTTCGTCGAGAGGATCTCGCAGATCCAATCGGGGCGCACCAGGATCGGGATACCGCGCGGGCGCTCCGGGGCGCGGTCTCGCCGCCAGCCGACCACGTCGGGGCGGACGGTGTTCGCGGCGTCGACGTGGACATCGACCTCGGTGGCGAACCACCAACCCCCGGGCCTGCGCCCGCCGGGCCGCTGATCGTAGGGGTCGACGTAGGCGGAGAGCTTGCGCTGCACGGCCCCGTGCTCGCCGGTCGCGGCCCCCTTCTCGACGATGCTGCCCTCGATGAGCTCGTGGCGCCGCTCCTCCTCCGGGATCGCGAGGAGATCCTCCAAGGTTGCGGGGCGGGCACCCTTCGGCGCGGATGCAGGCATGCCCCGAGGATAGCAAATCCCTCCGGGCGGCGCCTGGTGCGACGAGCTGCCCGCTCCGCCCGCGGCCTCGAGGGCGGTAACCGGCACGCGCGGCGCACGCGGGGCGCCCCGCCTACCACCATTACCTAGCCGCGCTCGCCAATCGCCGAGCGGGACCGTGCATTGCCCCGGGGGCTTGCGATCTCCCCTGGACGCCACCAGGAGGAGAGATTGGGAGCACATCCATAACGCTCTCGGGAGAGGAACATGAGCAAGACCGAAGACCTGCAGCGTGATCTCGAAGGTAGGGTCGCGATCGTCACCGGCGCGGCGAGCGGCATCGGTCGGGCCACGGCGCTCTTGCTGAAGGCGCGCGGCGCCCTGGTCGTGGCCGAGGACGTCAACCCGGCGGTCCACGAGCTGCCCCGCGGTGACGGCCGCGTCGTGCCGTTCGTCGGGGATGTCGCCCAGGAAGAGACGGCCAAGCGCGTGGTCGCGCTCGCCGTCGAGCGCTTCGGAAAGGTGGACATCCTCGTCAACAATGCCGCGCGCATCATCAACAAGCTCGTGGTCGACATGTCGCTGGACGACTGGAACTCGATCATGAACGTGAACGTCACCGGGGTGTTCCTGCATTCGCGCGAGGCGCTGCGGGCGATGATCCCGAACCGGCGCGGGGCGATCGTCAACATCGGCTCCTACGCCTGCTTCTTCGGGTTCCCGCAGATCGCCGCCTATGCGGCGTCGAAGGGCGCGCTGGCGCAGCTGACGCGGGTCCTCGCCCTGGAGGCCATCGACCATGGCGTCCGCGTCAACGCCGTCGGGTCGGGCGACGTGGTCACGAACCTGCTCAACGACATCCGGCCCGACGGCCGCGAGTTCTTGCGCGATCACGGCAAAGGCGCCCCCATCCGTCGCGCGGCCGCGCCCGAGGAGATCGCCGAGGTGGTCGCGTTCCTGGCGTCCGACAAGGCGAGCTTCATGGTCGGCTCCATCGTGATGGCCGACGGCGGATACTCCGTCGCCATCCAGCCGGGCGAGTGAGCGCCGGTGCCCCGGCGGGCGAGCGGGCACGCCCCCTGCCCGGCGTGAATGCTCGACGAGCGCCCCCTGAGCCCGGGTCGAGGCCCGCTCACCACGGATCCTCGCCTCAGGGCGCCTTCACCTCGACGGGGACCGCGGAGCTCGTCCCGGCGCCGTCGCCGAGCTGGCCCAGGGTGCCCTTGCCCCAGCACAGGACCTGGCCAGGCCCCGTGGGGCCGCACGCCCCCTCGACGATCGCGCACGCGTGGAAGAAGCCGGCGCTCACCGCGACGACCTTGGCGAGCGCGGCGCCGTCGCCGAGCACGACGGGCTCCAGTCGCGCATTGTCGCCCATCATCGGCGTGCTGCGACCGAGCTGCCCTTGCTCGTTGCTGCCACGGCAGCGGAGCTGCCTTTGGTCGTCGACCGCGCAAACGAAGACGTAGCCGGTGGACATCGGCCCCCAGACCCCCGGGATCGCAGCCGCCGTCCCGGGCGGGGGAGCCTCGGCGCCGTGCTGACCCGAGCTGTTGTTCGCCCCCCAGCAGAAGAGGCCTCCCACGTCGTCGCGCGCGCAGCCGAAGTTCGTGCCGTAGGAGATCTCGGACAAGGGCAGCGTCGCTCCCGCCTCGATGAGCGGCATGTGCGCGCTGTAGTTCACGCCGCCCTCGGAGCTGGAGGGAGTGTTCGTGAGGATATAACCGCCGCCCATGGCGCCCCAGCAACGCAGCCCGTCCTCCGCGACCCCCGTCGAGAAGCAGCTGCCTATCGACCCGATGCCCCGCGCGAGGACGGCCCTCGGACCGGCCGTCGCGGTGAAGTTGAACGCCTTCACCGGGACGAGGCTCTCCTCGCCCCTCGCGTCCGGCCCGAGGCTCGAGAAAAAATTGGCCCCCCAGCAGTAAATGTTGCTGGTCGAGGTGAGCGCGCACGCCGAGTACCACGCTGGCGCGATCTCGCGCACGAGCAACGGGGCCGCACCATCCTCGACGATCGCCGGGGTGTCATGGGCCATCGCGTCCTTGGCGCCGTTGGCGAGGAGCCCGGTCTCGTTGTTTCCCCAGGCCCAGAGTCGGAGCTGGCTGTCGATCGCGAAGGTCGTCCGCTCGGTCAACGCGATCTGCGTGATCGTCGCCGCGCCGAGCGACGCGGGGAAGAGCACCCTCACCGGCGTGCTCGAGGAGACCGCCGTCGCCTGCGGGACACCCAGCTGGCCGAACGAGTTGTCCCCCCAGCAGTAGAGAGAGCCGTCATGCCGGATCGCGCACGTGTGGCTGTCGCCCGCAGCCACCATGATGGCGTCGGCGAGCGTGGGGCTGTCTGGCGGGATCTGGCATCCCGCGCCGTCGCCCCCGCCGCCTCCGCCGTCGCCCCCGCCGGACGCGCCGTCGCCCCCGCCGCCTCCGCCGTCGCCCCCGCCGCCCTGCGCATCCATCGGACCGCCGCCGGTTCCGCCACCCGCGCCGCCGTCCGTGAAATTCCGGTCGGGTGCGGAGCACCCCGCCGCCGCAGCGAGGGTGGCGGCGATGACGAGAAAGGAGCAGAAGTTCGGTCGCGTCTGGGTGTTCCTCTTCATCTCGAGCATCCGGCTACACCCCCAACGTCCCTTACGCAGCCTTACCGGACGGAGGACAAGAAGTCCAGTCGGGCTCGAGCGCCGATGTCCCCGCGTTCCCGGAGGGCCTCAGGGGCGCTGCGGCGCGCACTTACCGAGCGTATGGCGTCCCCGACGGCGACACGCGGCGCCCCCGCGCTCCCCCTGTCGAGCCCGACAGGCGGGCTTTACGCTCTGTCCTGTCGCCTGCTATGCGTGAACATCTGATGATGACGCGCTCGAACACGCGGCGCCCGCACCGGGGTCCGGCCGCGACGCCGGGCTCCGCGGCGGCGCCTCATGGCCGCGCGGCGCGCCGCTGGGCGGCCGCGGTCGCGTCGCTCGGGCTCGCGGCCTGCGCGGAGGCGCCGCTCGACGCCGTCGCGCCGGCGGCGACGACGACGTTGACGCAGGACCTCGTCGCGTACTGGCCGTTCGACGAGGGCGAAGGGACGGTCGTGACCGACCGGTCCGGCAACCGGCGCCACGGCGAGCTCACCGGCGGCACGTGGGTGAAGGACGGCCGGTTCGGGAACGCGCTGCACTTCGACGAGGGCGAGTTCATGACGGTGGGCGATTTCCCGAACGCCACCTCGACGTGGACCGTCTCGGCGTGGGTTCGCGCGCTGACCGACCAGCCCCCCGCCGACGACACGCTGAGGGCCGTGATCAGCGCGGAGAACACCGGCGGATGGGAGCTCGACATCGACTACGACGGCGAGGCGCCAGGCGTGCGCTTCGGGTTCTGGAAGGGGCCCGAGAGCTCCGACTACGACGCCATCCCATGTTTCTGCCTTGAGCTCCAGCGGTGGACGCACGCCGTCGGGGTCGTCGACGGCGAGGCGCTCACCATGAGCCTCTACATCGACGGGCGGCTCCACAGCACCGTGCCCATCGAGAAGACGATCTCGCCCGGCGCCACCAGCCTCTACGTCGGCCGATGGCCGCAGGAGGGCCGGCTCCTCGTCGGGGACGTCGACGACATCGCGATTTACAGCCGAGCGCTCACCCCGGCGGAGGTCGCCGAGCTCTTCCAGCACGCCGTCCCGGCGGAGGTCGAGGCGGACATCTCGACCGACACCACCTATACCCTGGTCGGCGTCCAGAGCGGGCGCTGCGTGGACGTCGACGCCGCCGTCGTCACGGCCGACGATGTCGTCCTGCAGCTCTGGGATTGCAACGGCGGCAGGAACCAGCAGTTCCGCTTCGAGGCGGTGGACGGCGGGTATTACCGGATCCGCAACGTCCACAGCGACAAGTGCCTCGACGTCCGCAGCGCGTCGACCGCCGACGGCGCCGCCATCGTCCAGTTCACCTGCCACGACAACCCCAACCAGCAATGGTCCGTCACCGAGGCAGGCGGCGGCGCCGTCCGCATCACGTCACGCCTCAGCGGCAAGGTCATCGACGCTTACGGCTCCCCGCCCGCCAGCGGCACCGCCCTCGTCCAGAGGGCCTCCAACGGCGGCGCCAGCCAGCAGTTCAAGCTGACCCCGCTCGAGACTGGCACCGGCACCGGCGGCGCGGGCCCGTGACGCCCGGCGCCTCTCCGCAGGCGAGCTGCCGGCTCGGCGACATCGACAGCCGATAAAATCTACCGCCGGTCGCGCGGGGGCGGCGCCGCCGGTGCCGCCGAATCACAGCCACCCCACGAGGCTGAGGCTGCCGAACAGCGCCGGGCGCGCGACGCGCGCCGCCTCGGTGTCGACGAAGCGGACCACCGGGTACGGGTGCGCGACGAGCGCGTGCGCCTCGATGACGACGTCGAGCCGCCGCATGATCCCGAGCTCGACGCCGGCGCCGGCGTCCGCGGCGAACGCCCATCGCGCGCTGTGGACCCCCCGGTACGGCCACGACGCCTCGCCGTCCACGGCCACGTGGAGCACCCCGAGGCCGGCCGAGAACCTCGGGCGCACGCGGAGCTCGGGCCAGGGGAGCGCCGCGAGCTCGACGAGCCCGAACCGCTGCTGCACGGTCGCGCTGCCCTGCGGCCCGGCGACGCGCGGCGCCGTCCCGAGCCCGGCGAGCGAGAGGCGCGCCTCGATCGGAGCGAGCGGCGCGACGCGCAGGCGCGCGACCCCGAGCAGCGCCGGGCCGATGCCGCCCGGGCTCGCGAGCAGCCCGCCCCCCAGCTCGACGCCCCACATCGTCCGGCGCGGCGGGTCGACCGGCCGCTCTGCCCGTCGAGGCGCCTGCCGGCTCGCCTCGCTCGGGGGCGGCGCGGCGGCGGGCGCCGCGGAGCGCCGCGAGGACATCCGGAGCTCGAGCAGGCTCGCGCGGAGCAGCTCGACGGCGCGCACCGCGAGCACCTCGGCGATGTGCTCCGGCGCCTCGCCGCGCGTGTCGATCCGGCGCACGAGCCTCTTGTTCGTCCGCGGGTCGACCACCCAGAGCTCGGCGGCCTGCCCGTCCGGCGCCAGGAACAGCCCGATCAGGGCCGCCGAGCCGGCCAGCTGCTCGGCGTCGTCCATCGCCGGCCGGGGGGCGGAGGCCGACGGCGAACCGAGGAGCTCCACGTCGAAGCCATCGGCGACGAGCTCCCCGTGGATGCGGATCAGCGCCTCGGAGATCGACGGGTCGGCGGCGCTGGGCCGCACGAGGACCACGCGCGCGGGCCCCGCCGACGCCGCGGGGCTCGCGGCGCAGAGGAGGAGCGCGAGGACCCCGGAGAGCGCCTTCGCCCGCGCGAACCTCACGGCGTCCGAGCGAGGGTCCGCGCTGCCTGGGCGTAGGTTCCGCCGGGGAACCGGCGCAGGTACTCCCGGGCGACGATCTCGGCTTGCGCATCCCCGTGGAGCCGCCGCACGATCTCCATCTTGCGCCCGAGCGCCTCGGAGGCATAGGCCCCTTGCGGCGCTTCCTTGAGGTACGTCTCGAACCACGGGAGCGCCGCGGCGCCGCCCTCCTGGGCCTCGGCGAGGCGGCCGAGCAGGAAGGCCGCCTCCCGGGCGCGCTGGGTCGCGGGGAAGCGCCGGCGCTGCGCGAGCAGGGCCCGCCGCGCGACGTCGCCCCGCCGCGTGTAGCGCGCCGCGTCCGCGAGCGCCGAGAGCTCCGCGCTGCTGGACGCCGCGAGGGTCTGGTCGAGCCCGCGGCGCTGCGCCTCGTCGACGATGGCGTCGAGCTGCCCGGCCGCGAGCTGCCCGGCCCAGTCGCGCTTCGGCGCGGCCGCCGCCTCCGCGCGCGGGGCCGCGGGCGGCTCGGCCTCCGGCGGCGCGCCGGGGAGCTCGGCGCCGGCCGAGGGCGGCGGGGCTGGGCTCGGCGCCGCCTCCGCGCCCTTCTGCGCGCCGAGCTCGCGCAGGAGCACCTCGCCGGTGCGCAGCCGCACGGTGAGCCACTGCCCGGCGCGCATGGCGATCGGCTCGCCGGACGGCGGCCCGCTGACGGTGACGGCGCCGTTCTCGAGCCGCAGATCGAGGCGCTCGTCCTCCGGCGCCCAGGCGAGCGCGAAGGCCGTCCCGGTCACGGTCACCACGAACGGCCCCGCGTCGAACAGCCACTGCGTCTCCGAGCGGTGGACCACGTGCGCCCGGACCTCGCCCCGGTCGAGCGCGACCCGGGCGCCCTGCCCGGTCACCGACGCGACATGCGCGCGCGCGCCCTCGGCGAGCTCCACCTCGGTGCCGTCGGAGAACCGGAGCTTCGGCCGGCTCGCCGCGTCGGCCTGGAGCGAGCCGTCCTGCGAGGCGGCGCCCCCCTCCACCTCGTAGGACAGGAGCTCGGCGGGCGAGCTGCGTTGCCACCGCTCGAAGGCGACGAAGCCCGCGGCCGCCACGGCGATCGAGAGCGCGACCGCCGGGAACGGCGAGCGCCGGAGCGCCCGGCGCGACGCCGTCCGCTCCGCGACGCGGATCAGCCCTCGCGTCCGCTGCTGGTGGGACATCTCGCCGAGCGACCGGCGCGCGAGCTCGACGAGGAGCGCGGCGTTCGCGCTCAGCTCCGGCTCTCTCCCCTCGTCACGGTTCATCTCGCGCCGCCCCTTTCTTGCAGTAGCCGGCGAGGGACGCGTCGTGCTCCACGCGCGACGACACGAGCTCCGTGGCCCGGCTGAGCCGTCGCTTCACCGTGGCCAGCGACACACCGGCCGCCTCGGCGATCTCCGGCAGGCTCATGCCCTCCATGTGCCGGAGCACGAACACGGTCCGGTCGTCCGCGTTCAGCGTGTCGAGGATCGCGTAGAGGCGCCCGAGCGCCTCGCGCGCCTCGCTGTCCACCGGCTCCACCGCCTGCTCCGGGAGCTCCGCGCCCTCCGAGAGGTGGAGGATCCGCCGCACGCGCCTTCGCCGGAGCTCCCACTTGAGCATCCGGAGGGTGACCGACACGATGAAGCTCCCGAGCGCGTCCGGATCCCTCAGCTCGGGCACCTTGGAGAAGACGCTCGCGAACACGTCCTGGGTGAGGTCCTCGGCGTCGGCGCCCGGCCCGAGCACCCGCGCCACGATCCGGAACACCTTCGGCGCGTGCCGGTTCCACACCGCCGCCGCCGCCCACGGCTCCCCCGCCACGAGCGCGCGCACCAGCGCGCCGTCGTCGAGGCCGCCGCGCTCGGCTTCCGGAGGAGCGATGGCAACGCTGGCTCTGCGCACGACGGCATCGCTCCGGGGGCTCATGATCCCCGCACGGCGGCCGCGCGGGGGAGCCACGGTATCGAGCCCATGTCTCCGTTGCAAGGAGCTCGTCGCACACGGCCAGAGGCCATCGCAGCGGTGTTCCCCGGCGTGGATTGCATGGCTGCCACCCGCGGCGACACCACCCCACGCCGGCAAGACCCCACGGGGTTCGGCCGGCTCCCCGGCCGGGGTGGCGAAGCGCATGTCAGGCAGTAGCGCGACCACGCCGAAACGGCTCACCGCGCGCGCCGCCCGGTCTCTGACAACACCCACGTCGCGGACCGCAGGCTCACGCTCCGGCCGCAAAAATTCATCTCAGAAGGTATTCGCTTCCGTGGTGAGCCGGTTCGAGGGCGAGCCGCTACTGCGTGGCGAGCAATCCACTGACATCTGTTTTCCCTCTCCTCCGTCATCGGCGCGCCGCCAGGGGGCGGCGCGCCCGAGCCCGGCGGGGCAGGTCGGCGAGGGTGCGCCCGCCGGATGGCAGCACGTCGCGAGATTCGGTTCCTCATCTCCATCGATGGAACACGGATCCGCCAGAACGATCCCGGTAGTCCCTGCTTCGCCGTAGCCCCGCTGGTGGGGCCTGCGCGATGGTCCTCTGATCCTCTTGTAAAGAAAGCCTGTTGTTCGATG
Organism: Sorangium cellulosum So0157-2; assembly: GCF_000418325.1. GTDB lineage: Bacteria > Myxococcota_A > Polyangia > Polyangiales > Polyangiaceae > Sorangium > Sorangium cellulosum_D. The sequence continues at coordinate 2,271,812 of NC_021658.1, read as the reverse complement.
AGAGAACTTCAGCATGCCCGGAGCGGGCGAGGAGCGACAACGATGTCCAGGTCCTCACATCACGAGCAGGCGCGTCCTCTCCGGGGCTCTCGGTCAGCGATCCTGGCCGCGTTGCTCCTGGCCAGCGGCTGCATCGGAAACGTGGGTGGTTCCGGTTCCGGCGCCGAGCCCGGCACCCAGCCTGACGACGACAAGGATCCCACCACCGGGGCCCCGCTCGCGTGCAAGGACGGCGAGGTGTACCCCGGGCGAGCGCCGCTGCGGCGGCTCACGCGCGTCGAGTACAACAACACCGTCCGCGATCTCCTGGGCGACACGACAAACCCCGCCTTTTCGCTGCCCAGCGAGGACGTCGGGAACGGCTTCGGCAATGACGCGGACACGCTGTCGGTCTCGAGCTTGCTGGCCGAGCAGCTGAGCACCGTCGCGGAGGGCGTCGCCCAGCGCGCGACCGCCAGCCCGGAGGCGCTCGCGAAGCTCGCCCCTTGCGCGAGCAACGTGGGGGCGGCGGACGAGGAGGCGTGCGCGCGCACGATCATCGAGAAGCTCGCCCCGGTCGCGTACCGCAGGCCGCTCGCCCTCGGCGAGGCGGACGAGCTCCTCGCGCTGTACAGGGTCGGCCGGACCGACGCGACGTTCGCCACCGGCGTCGCGACGATGATCGAGGCGCTGCTCCAATCGCCGGACTTCCTCTACCGCATCGAGCGCGGCATGCCCGACCCGGAGCGCCCCGAGCTCCGCCGGCCCACGGGCGACGAGATGGCGACGCGGCTCTCGTACATGCTCTGGGGCACGACGCCCGACGAGCAGCTGCGCATGGCCGCGCAGGCGGGTGAGCTCTCGACGAAGGAAGGCGTGCGCAAGCACGCCGAGCGCATGCTCGAGGATCCCCGGTCCCGGCCCACCATCCGGTTCTTCTTCGACAACCTCCTCCCCATCAGCAGCCTCGCGGACCTCGAGCGGAACGCGGAGGCGTTCCCCACCTTCTCTCGCACCATCGGCTCGCTGATGCGCGAGGAGACACAGCGGCTCATCGAGCACGAGGTCTTCGAGGGGGGCGGGACATGGCCGTCCATCTTGACGGCCCCGTACTCGTTCATGAACGAGCGGCTCGCGGCGTTCTACGGCGTCTCCGGCGTGACGGGCGACGAGTTCCAGAAAGTAGAGCTCGACACGACCCAGCGCCTCGGGATCCTCACCCAGGCGGGCTTGATGGCCGGGACGACGCACTCGAACACGACGAACCCCGTGACCCGCGGCTCGTTCGTGCTGCAGAAGCTCATGTGCATCATCATCCCGCTCCCCACCGGCGACATCCTGGAGCAGGTGAAGCCGCCGGATCCGTACTCCGGCAAGACGGCGCGGGACCGCTTCAGCCAGCACAGCCAGGACAAGGCGTGCGCGGGGTGCCACCAGTTCATGGATCCGGTCGGCTTCGCGTTCGAGAACTACGACGCGGTCGGGCTGTACCGCACCACCGAGAACGACGTCGTGATCGATCCGAGCGGCACGGTCCCGGGGACGCTGGGGGACGTGAGCGGGCCGATCGAGCTGGTGCAGAAGCTCGCCGCGTCGGAGGAGGTGCAGGACTGCTTCGCCAAGCGCTGGAGCGAGTTCGCCTACGGCCTCACCCTGCGCAAAGAGGACAAGTGCACCGAAGAGGCTGTCACGACCGCCTTCAAGGCGTCCGGGTACAACGTGAAACAGCTCCTGATCGATCTCACGCAGACGGACGCTTTCCACTATTTGGCTTCAGGACAGGAGTGAAGGTCATGTCGAAATTTCGCTTGAGCCGACGTGCCATGCTGCGGGGCGCCGGCGCCATCGCGGTCTCGCTCCCCTGGCTGGAGATCATGGGCACCGAGCGCGCGGCGCACGCGGCCCCCGCCCCCGCCAAGCGCTTCCTCGCCGTCTACACGCCCGGCGGGACCGTGCTGAACCGCTGGAGGCCGACCGGCTCGGAGACGAGCTTCACCCTGAGCCCCATCCTGGCGCCGCTCGCGCCGGTGCAGGACCGGCTGATCGTCGTCGACGGCCTCGACATGAAGAGCGCGCGCGGTGAGCAGCACCAGGCCGGGATCATCGCCTGGCTCACGGGCACGTCGCAGGAGGGCTCCAACAACGGCGGTTACGGGAAGGGGCCGTCCATCGATCAGGTGATCGCCGCCCGGATCTCCGCCGGTCAGAAGGCGAAGGCCAGCATCCAGATCGCGTTGCGCTGGGCCACGGGCAAGTCTCACGGCCTGCTGTCCCCGATGAACGCCGCGAATTTCGAGAACGACGCGCCGCACAAGCCGATCCCGCCGCGCCTCGATCCGGTGGAGATCTTCACCGAGCTCTTCGGCACGCTGAACCCGAACGACGGCAACGACGCCGCCCGTCGCCTCGCGCGGAAGCAATCGATCCTCGACTTCCTCGACCGGCGCTACGCCACCCTGTCCGGGCAGCTCGGCGCCGCCGACAGGCAGAAGATCGATCAGCACCTCACGAAGATCCGCGAGATCGAGCAGAGCCTCAGCAACATCCCGGTCGAGACGAGCGCGTGCAAGGTGCCGACGAGGGTCGACACGTCCGACTACAACCCGCGCACGGGGCTCAACTCGGCCGACGACGGCGCGATCAAGGACACCTCGCCCGACGCGGCGATCCCCAAGGTCGGCAAGCTGTTGACGGACATGATGGTGATGGCGCTCGCCTGCGACATCACCGGGGTCGGCACCCTGCAGTGGAGCGACACCGAGGCGAAGCACACCTTCCCCTGGCTCAACCTGACCGAGCACCACCATTTCTACCAGCACGACGGGGGCTTCAGGCCGAACGAGTGCGAGGCCATCTGCACCTGGTACTCGAAGCAGCACCTCTATCTGCTGCAGGAGATGGAGAAGATCGACATGGGCGGGCACTCGCTGCTCGACGAGAGCGTCGTCTTCTTCGGCTCCGAGCTCTCGGATCCGCCGTCGCACAAGAAGAACGACATGCCGTTCCTGCTGGCCGGCGGCGGCGGAGGCCTGCGCACCGGACGCTGGCTCCGGTACCCGAACCTCCCGCACAACAACCTGCTCGTCTCGATCTTGAACCTGTTCGGCGACACCCGGACCACGTTCGGCGACCCGCGGGACTGCACCGGGCCGCTCACCAACCTGACCTAGCCATTCGAACGAGGCGCGGCGCGCCGCGCCGTGCGCCGTGCGCCCTCGTTCCTCCGCGAACAGCCGGCGTTCACCTTCCACCGTGGTCGGCTTCGTCGCGTCGGGGGCGCGGTCGCCTGCGCGGAGCAGGGCAGTCTCGTCGCGGTCGTCGCGCGCCGGGGGGAGGATAGCCCGCGCAAAGCCGCTCCGACCTGTCGAGAAGCTCCCGCCAACGACCGGCATTTGACATGACGCACAAAAAGTGCGATCCACCGGTCCGCCTACAAGAACCGACAGACCCAACGAGCTCAGTGGTTGTGTAACATTGGCTACACCCCGCTGAGAATCGTTCCCAGCCGACGACGACAGGAGAGGCTTGCTGCAATGAGCAAACTGACCATCTGGACCTACGACTGGGTGCCTAAAATGCCTCGTGGGTTTGTGCGTGATCTAAGGCTGAGATGGGCGTGTGAGGAAGCCGGCCTCCCCTACGAAGTCCAGACGATCCCGTTCGATGATCGCGAGACCAACCACCTCGAGCGCCAGCCATTTGGCCAGGTTCCGTTCCTGAGCGACGGAGAGCTGGAGATCTTCGAGAGCGGCGCGGGGCTGCTGCATCTGGCGCGGAAGAGCGACAAGCTGATGCCGCGCGATCCGGCTGGAGAAGCGGAGACACTTCAATGGACGATCGCCGCGCTCAACTCGATTGAGATGGTCAGCGTACCGTGGTGGTTCCTGAAAATGTGCGGCGATGCGCAGAATAAACTTACCGGATGGATGGGCAAGCGCCTCGATCAGCTCGAAAAGATACTGAGCGAGCGAGAATGGCTCGCGGCCGGCCGCTTCACCGTCGCAGACCTGCTGATGGCGGATGTGCTACGGATCCCGGACGTCCGCTCTTTCGGGGATCGGCCGGCGACCGAGGCCTATGTGACCCGTGTGACCGATCGCCCCGCGTTCAAGAAAGCCCAGGCCGAGCAGATCGCTCTTTTCAAGGCGGCCGACGAGAAGAGAACAGAAAAAGGGTCGGGCTGACCGACCAGGTGGCGCTTGAGCGACTCCGCGAGCTCCGCGTCGTCGCGGAGCGCCTGGGAGAGGGGCCCTCCGAGCCTCCGCGTCGCGGCGGCCCGGTCGCTCCGCGCAAGGGGTAGGCGTCACCCCAGGTAGCGCGCGTGGCGCGCAAGCTGGGCCTCAGGCGGGCGCGGGTGACCCAGCTGCTCGACGTCCTCGTGCTCGCGCCCGATCTCCAGGACGCCGCCTTGGCGCTCGGAGCGGTCGACGGCGCCAAGCCGACGGCCGAGCGGACGCTCCGGGCCGTGGCTCACGCGGGCACGTGGGCCGAGCCGCGGGCGCTGTGGGCACAGGTCCGGCGGTGAACCGGCGCCCCCTTCGCCGTTGTGCAGAGGTAGCCTTTGCCGTAGCTTGGCCTCCGTTCGAAGCGGCCCCCTCCCAGCCCGGAGCGCCCACTGCTGGATGAGCGACGAGATACTCACGGTTCAAGAGGTCGCGGCCCTGCTCAAGGTCGCGGACAAGACCTACACGATGGCGCGGCGGGGGGAGCTCCCAGCCTTCAAGGTCCGAGGACGATGGCGCTTCCGGCGCACCTCTGGCCAGGGGGCGGTGATGACTGACGCTCCCGGCCGCGCTGCCTTCGCCGCCATCACCCCGCGGGGACTTCAATCTCGATGACGACGACGAAACTCCGCGAAGCTCTGCTCTCTCTCGTGCCCGCCGGCGGCGCGACCATCGGCAACACGCGTCTGCGCCAGGCCCTCAGCGAGAAGCTCGGGCGAGAGATCGACCAGGGCGCGTATGAGGCCGCGCGCGACGCCCTCGTCGCAGAGGGCATTCTGGCGAAGGGCCAGGGACGCGGTGGCTCCGTGCGGTTCGCCATCGTGGCCGAGGGCGACCTGCCCGACGAAGCGCCGACGGCGCTCGTCCTCAAGAGCCCAGAACCAAAGGCGCCGAGCACGAAGAGGACGCAGCCGAACAAGAGCGCGAAGCCCGCCGCGCCGCGGACGTCCAGCAGCGACGACGCACAGGTCCTCAGCTACCGGCACTCGGATCGCCGCAAGAACAACCCCGAGGTCGGCATGGTCGATCCGGACACCGATCCGGTGCAGCCGAAGACCAAGTGGTCATACGACCCGCACCTCGATCCTTCGCTGCAGTTCGACATCGGACGTGGACGAATCGAGGAGCTGATCGACGACGCGCTCGCGAGCAGCGACCAGGAGGTCATGCGGCGCGCGCTCGAGCAGCTCAAGCGGCAGGCAGAGCCGTACCTGAACTGGACGGGCAAGGCCGAGCGCACGAGCTTCGAGGTCGACACCGTCTCGCTGCACGTTCACGAGCGCATCGATCCTGCGAGCGTCCTCAACGCCGTCCACAAGCACGTGAAGGGCGAGAAGGCACCGCCGCCGAAGATGCAGCTCGGGCTGTTCAGCGCGCCCTTCGAGAACCTGCCCCTCCGCGACGCGGCCGACTTCTACAAGCACGACAAGGGCTGGTCGAACCGGCTGATCGCGGGCGACTCGCTGCTCGTGATGAACTCCCTCCTACAGAAGGAGGGCATGGCTGGGCGGGTGCAGATGGTGTTCATCGACCCGCCCTACGGCATCAAGTACGGCTCGAATTTCCAGCCGTTCACGAATCGACGAGACGTCAAGGATCGAAAGGACGAGGACCTCACGCAGGAGCCAGAAACGTTGAAGGCGTTCCGGGACACGTGGGAGCTCGGCCTTCATTCATATCTCACCTACCTTCGCGATCGCCTCCTGCTTGCGAAGGAGTTGCTCCACGAGTCAGGGAGCGTCTTCGTTCAGATCTCCGACGAGAATCTGCATCTCGTCCGCAACCTCCTCGATGAGGTGTTTGGCCGAGAGAACGCGCTCCCGCTCATTGTATTTCGCAAGACGACCGGCGCCGGGAGTCCGAGCGGGTATGTCGAGGCGGTTCCTCAGACCTGCGACTTTCTCCTTTGGTTCGCGAAGAGCAGACCCAAGCTCAAGTTTCGTCGGCTCTTCCTGTTCAAAGCGTTCGAGGAGGACCCCAACTTCTCATCCGTCGAGCTCGAGCACGGCGCCCGCCGCGAGATGAAGGACGGCGAAACCGCCTCGAACCTGCCCAACGGCGCGCGCGTCTTCCGACAGAATCCCATCACGTCACAGTCGGGCGGTCCGACGACTCAATTCACGGTCGCACATCAAGGCTTGCCGTTCGACGTCTCGAAGGGGGGCTGGAAGACGAATGCTTCCGGTATGCAGCGGCTCAGTCGAGCGCGTCGGCTCCTGGGTAGCGGGAGGACCCTTGGATTCCTTCGCTACGCCGTCGATTTCGCGTGTCAGCCCGTCATCGACATCTGGGATGACACGCGTCAGAGCGGATTCGGCGAGGCGAAGGTCTATGCGGTGCAGACCGCGGCGAAGGTCATCGAGCGCTGCCTCCTGATGACCACGGATCCGGGCGACCTCGTGCTCGACCCGACCTGCGGCTCCGGCACCACCGCGTTCGCCGCCGAGAAGTGGGGTCGCCGTTGGATCACCTGCGACACCTCACGCGTCGCCGTCACGCTCGCGAAGCAGCGGCTCATGACGGCGAGCTTCGACTACTACGAGCTGAAGTACCCGCTCGAGGGGCTGAAGGGCGGCTTCATCTACAAGACGGTCCCGCACGTCACGTTGAAGTCGATCGCAAACAATCCGGAGATCGACGGGATCTACGAGCAGCTTCACCCTGCTGTCGCGCAGGCACTCGATGCGTTGAACCAGGCTCTGCGTGCTGCCCCGCCGCCGTCGTTTGCCGTCACCGAAGGTGGCCGAAAGGGCAAGCTGGTCGATTTCAAGCTCGCCGCCAGCAAGACCGTCGAGCTGCCGTCGGGGGAGAAGGCGCCGGCCGGCGCGCTCCTCGAGTGGGAGGTGCCCTTCGACTTCCCCGATGAGTGGCCCACGTCGGCGCGGACGGCTTTTGATGCCTTCCATGAAGCGCGGCGGCGCATGCAACGCCGAATGGACGCGTCGATCTCGGTGCACGCCGATCCGGAGGTCCTCTACGACCAGCCCCAGGTCGCGAAGGACAAAATGCGCATCACCGGCCCATTCAGCGTCGAAGCGGTGCCATTCCCGACGGTGCTCGCGCTCGACGAGGCGCGCACGCCCGAAGAGGCCGACGTCGCCATCGCGCGCGCGGGCGAGTCGTCTCGCCAGCACCAGTGGCGAGACGAGCTGCTCCGCACGGGCATTCGCGGCAAGGGCAGACAGCTCATGAAGTTCGCCGCGCTCGAGACCCTGCCCGACACGCGCTACCTGCACGTGAGCGGCACCCTCGCCGACACGGGTGAGCGCGTGGTCGTGAGCTTCGGGCCCGAGCACGGCGCCCTCGAGCAGCGACAGGTCGAGATGGCCATGCGCGAGGCGGGCGAGCTGTTTCCACGCCCGAAGATGATCGTCTTTGCGGCCTTCGCCTTCGACCCCGAGGCTGCGAAGGACATCGACCAGACCAAGGGCATCGTCGCGCTGAAGGCCCAGATGAACACCGACCTCCTCACCGAGGACTTGAAGAAGGCACGGTCGAGCAACCAGAGCTTCTGGCTCATGGGCCAACCCGACATCGACGTGCGGAAGCGGAAGGACGGGCTCTACGAGGTCGAGGTCAACGGCTTCGACTACTTCGACACCGCCAAGGGGGAGCTGGTCTCCGGAGGCAAGGGCAAGATCGCGGTCTGGCTCCTCGACACCGACTACGACGAGCGCTCGCTGTTCCCGCGCCAGGTGTTCTTCCCGATGGCGGGGACCAAGGACGGCTGGAACAAGCTGCAGAAGGACATCCGGGCCGAGCTCGACGAGTCGCGTCTGAGTGAGTTCCACGGAACCATCTCGCTGCCCTTCCGAGCGGGCGAGAACAAGAAGGCTGCGGTCAAGGTCGTCGACGATCGCGGCATCGAGTCCCTGAAGGTCATCCGGTTGGACTGAGGAGACACGATGCCCGGTCCCAAGTCCCTCATCATCAACTCCCCATACGAACGGCCCGCCTTCTTCTGGAAGGACGACCGGGGAACGCTCCACCTCGAACAAGGGCGCCGGCCGGCGGGCTACGAGATCTTCGACACGCGCAGCAATACGCGGCGCACGGAGCCCCTGGAGCTCGTCAACCGCATCCGCGAGCGCGTCGATGAGTGGCGGGAAGCGGAGTGGCCGGGCGTCACGACGGTCACGCGGAGCCTCCTCGAGCACTGGCACGATCGCGCCGCGCGCCAGCTCCCATTCTACTTCTGTCAGCTGGAGGCGATCGAGACGTTGATCTGGTGGATCGAGGCGCCCGCCGGCTTCAAGCAGGGCATCTACGTGCCGGGCGACGGTGGCGCATGGGAGCGGCTCTGCTCCAAGATGGCCACGGGCTCTGGCAAGACCACGCTGATGGCGATGATCATCACGTGGCAGGTGCTCAACGCCGTCACGTACCCGAAGCGCAACAAGGACTTTTCGCGCGCGGTGTTCGTCGTCGCCCCGGGCATCACTGTGAAGGAGCGCCTGCAGGTGCTCTATCCGGGCAATGCCGCCAATAGCTACGACGAGTTCGGGATCTGCCCTTCGGAGGCCCTGCGCCAGAAGCTGAACCAAGCCGAGGTGCTCGTCGAAAACTGGCACACCCTCATGCCGCTCAAGGAGCCCGAGCGGAGCGTCGTGAAGAAGGGCGCCGAGAGCGACAAGGCGTTTGCGCGTCGCGTCCTCGGCAAGCTCGCCGGCTTCAAGGACATCGTCGTCCTGAACGACGAGGCGCACCACGCGTATCGCGTCCCGGCGGACGTGAAGGTGAGCAAGCAGCAAGCGGAGGAGCAGGGCATCGACCTCGAGGAGGCGACGCGTTGGATCGGGGGGCTCGACCGCATTCACGCCGAACTGCGCATCGCGCACTGCTTCGATCTCTCGGCGACGCCGTTCGCTCCCACGGGCAGGACCAATACGGAGCAGGGACTGTTCGACTGGGTCGTCTCGGACTTCGGCCTCAACGACGCCATCGAGGCAGGCTTGGTGAAGACGCCCCGCGTGGTCGTGCGCGACGGCATCGTGCCGGACACGAAGACCCTCCGACCGAAGCTCTACCACATTTACCGCGCTCCCTCGGTCTCCGAGGACCTGAACCGCCGCGGGGCCGAGCCGCACGAACCGCTGCCCGAGCTCGTGCAGCAGGCGTACACGCTGCTCGGCGCCGACTGGCGCGAGACCGCGACGCAGTGGCGCGAGGCCGGGCACGTCGTGCCCCCGGTCATGCTGACGGTGTGCAACCGCACGGAGACCGCCGCGCGCATCGAGGACTACTTTCTCAAAGGAGACGCGCACTGGCCGGAGCTGCACGCGCCGGAGAAGACGTTGCGGGTCGACTCGCGCGTCCTCGAGAAGGCCGAGCGGGGCGAGGCCGCATCGACGGACAAGGGCTACGAAGCCCGGCTCCAGGAGATCCTCAAGGCCGCGAACATCCCGGAGGACAAGAAGGCTGCTCTGCGCTCCCTGAAGAAGGAAGAGCTGCTCCGCGAGCTCGTCGACAACGTGGGCAAGCGTGATCGCGCCGGCCAAGACCTCCAGAACGTCATCTCCGTCGCGATGCTCTCAGAGGGATGGGATGCGAAGAACGTCACGCACATCCTTGGGCTGCGCGCGTTCACCAGCCAGCTCCTCTGCGAGCAGGTCATCGGACGAGGTCTGCGTCGCGTCGGCTACGACACCGAACGGGTCGTCGGCGCGGACGGCGTCGAACGCGAGTTGTTCCGTGCCGAGTACGTGAACGTCTTCGGCGTGCCGCTCTCGATCTTTCAAGACGTCGGCGAGGGGGGCGAGGCGCCGCCGCCGCCGAAGCCGAGCACGCAGATCGAGTCGCTCGCGTCGCGCAATCACCTCGAGGTGCGCTGGCCCAACGTGGTGCGCATCGAGACGGTAGTGCGCCCGACGCTCGTCGTCGACTGGGCGCAGGTCGAGGTGCTGGAGCTCGATCCGGCGCAGATCCCCATCGCTGCGGAGCTGGCTCCTGCGCTCGGCGGCGCCGCCGACCTGTCGAAGGTGCAGACCATCGATCTCGAGCGGCTGCCGGAGTCGTTCCGCCTTCAGCGGCTCACCTTCCTTGCGGCACGAAAGGCGTTCGAGAGCCTCGGGGCCCGCTTTACGAGCAACAAGGAGCTGCTCGTCTTCCGGCTCATCCGCCTCGCCGAGGAGTTCTTCGCGTCACCGAAGCTCTCGGTCCCGAGCCTGTTCCATCAGGACCCGCTGCGGAAGCGCGTCCTCATCTCGCTGAGCATCGACCGCGTGGTGCAGCACCTGCTGCGCTTCGTCACGGAGCAGAACCTCGAGCGCGTCGAGCCCGTGTTCGACGAGGAGCTCCCGATCGGCAGCACGCGCACCATGCGCACCTGGTACACGACGCGCGTCTGCCACCCGACGACGCGCTCGCAGATCAGCCACATGCTGGCGGACAGCGCGTGGGAGCAGCACGTCGCGAACCTCCTCGAGACGAGCCCCCTCGTGGAGGCCTACGCGAAGAACGACCACCTCGGGTTTCAAGTCCACTACCTGTGGCGCGGGGCGAAGCGGCGCTACCTGCCTGATTTCCTCGTGCGTCTGAAGAACGGCAAGACGCTGGTGCTCGAGATCAAGGGCGAAGGCAGCGAGCAGAGCCGCGCGAAGGTGGCCGCGATGCGAGCGTGGGTCGAAGGCGTCAACACCAAGGGCGGCTTCGGCGTGTGGTGCTGTGATGTCGCCTATGAGATGGCGAAGATCCAGGACATCCTCGTCGCGCACGGCGGCGATGCTGTGGGCCGAGCCGAGCCGGTGATCGTGCGGACCGCGGGCGTATGTGGCGGCAGCGCTCGCGTCGCCGGCACGCGAATCCCGGTGTGGACCCTGCACGCGCTCTGGCGCGCCGGCGCGAGCGACGAGCAAGTGCTGGCGGCTTATCCCGCGCTCTCGCTTGACCAGCTCCGCGCAACCCGCGATTACGTCGAGCGACATCGAGACGAAATCGCGCGAGATCTTCGCGAACAGGAAGCGGAGAACTGACCATGGCGCTCCTGTACACGAACGAGAACTTTCCCCAGCCAGCGGTCGTAGAGCTACGCCGACTCGGGCATGACGTTCTTACCACGCACGGTGCGGGCAACTCGAACGCCTCCATCTCTGATCTCGAGGTCGTGCAGTTCGCGCACGCGCAGAACCGCGTCGTCGTGACGCTCAACCGTCGCGACTTCATCAAGATCCATCGGTCCGGCCTCCCGCACTCCGGCATCGTCGTCTGCACCGTCGATGCCGACTACATCGCGTTGGCGGCGCGCGTCGACGGCGCGCTCGCCGATCGGGATCTCTCGGGCGAGCTCGTTCGCGTGAGCAGGGGGAGCTCGCGACCGTCTTCGGCTCCAAACGCGGTAGGAGTCGTTTCCAGTGACTAGCCGGGCGCGGGTGCGCGCCCAGCACCTCGGGGCGAGCTCGAGGTAGCGCTCTCGCGGCCAGTAGGGCATCACCACCCAGCGAGCGGGGAGAGGGCCCTCCAAGCCTCCGCGTCGCGGCGGCCCGGTCGCTCAGCGCAAGGGGCAGCGTCACCCCAGGTAGCGCGCGAGATTCTCCAGAGACGATCGAAGGCCGGCGTCGTGGTCGGCCTGGCTGATGCCGGGCGGGACGTTCTCCGCGGTGATGGTGATGCGGGTCCCTGCGGGCAGCGGTTCGAACGACCACGTCATCACCATCTCGCCCGCGAACGACGCGTCCGACGACTCGAACTCGACCGACTGGACGATGCGCTTGCCCGGCTCCAGCGAGAGGAAGCGCCCGGCGCTGACGTCGGTCCGCCCTGTCGTCTTGCCCCCGCCGGAGGGCGCTGCCTCCTCGTAGGTCAGCTCGATGCGGTAGCGACCGCCCTCCCGGAAGTCGTAGTCGAGGACGCGACCGGTCATGCCCTCGGGCGGGAGCCACGTGATGAGCGCGTCGGGATCGGCGAAGGCACGGTAGACCGCGTCGGGTCGGGCTGCGACGACGAGCGACGCGGTATCCGTTCGACCTCTGGCGGCTGGATTTTGCACCCGCACAGGCTATCGCGCCACCGGTCCTCTGGCCAGCGCGAAGAAGCGGCTTTCAGCCTCGCCGGTTCTGTCGGCGGCATCGACCTCGGCCGGATCAGCGCCGCTTTTGGTGACTCCGGCTCGACAGCGGAGAATGCCCTTCAGCGCGGTGCTCCGATGGTCAAGAGCGATCTCAGATCGAGCACCATGCGACAGGGAAACTCGTCCCCCAGCCGGACGAGACCGAACCGCTCATAGAAGCGTGCGGCGCGTGCGTCGATGGCGTCGGTCACGAACAGGCGGAACGCCACCGGCCCCGTGTGCGCGAGCTGGAGCGTCAGGCCAAGCGCCTCCTCGAAGAGATATCGGCCGAGCCCCTGACCTTGAACACGGGCGTCGACCGCGAGCCGCGCCAGGAGCACCCCAGGAACCGGGAAGCGCGGGAGCCTATCCAGCTCCGGCAGCGCCGTGACGGTGGCGCGCTCCACGCTCACGACCGACAGGCTGAAGTAGCCTCCGAGGCGCGTTTCACCCGAGACCTCATCGATGGCCAGGTACGTCCGCGCGAGCATGTCCTTCTCGGCATGCCGGAGCGCGAACCGCTTGAGGTACTCGACGAGCGACGCATGCTGGTTCTGGAAATCGGCGATCAGAGCACGATGCGAACGGCTGAGCGCCTCGATGCGGAGGGCCATGATTCAGACTGCCGGCTTCTTCCAGCGAAGCTTCGGCGGACGACGCTTCGGGTTCGCCAGGTTCGCCAGCGTCTCGCGGAGCGCGGGAGGCGGCTCGAAGCCTTGATCGAGAACGCTGGCCAGGCGGATCGTCTCGGCGTCGCTCAGCCTGAGCCGCTCGCCCAGCGGCTTCTGCCGTCTGGCGCGGAGGCGCTCGATCGCCGGATGAACGAGCGGCTCCACCTCCTCGCCACGCCGCGCCTCGATGGCTCGCCCCTGCTCGGCCTGCCGCACGACCCATCCGGCGAGCGCGGCGACCTCACGCAGAAGGTCGGCTTTCTGGTTGGGCTCGAGCCCGAGCCGCTCCCGCAGCATCTCCAGCTCGGCGTCGAGCACGCTGTTGGTCAGGGCCTGGAAGCGGGACATGACGACCTCCTGGTGAGTAAATTATTACTCACAGGGGCCAGGGGCACAAGGAGATCCGGCGGCCCGAGTCGAGACTAGGGCGTCGTGGGCGCGGGGGTCGCGGGCGCGGGCGCCGCGGCCGGCTTGCCGTTGGCCTCCGCCGGCTTGCCGTTGGCCTGTCCGGCCTCGGCGGCCTTGCGGGCCTTGTCGCGCCGCGCCGCCGCGCGCCGGCGCCGCTCGTAGGCGCTCGTCACCTCGCGGGCGATCTCGGGGTGGCGCCGGAACACGTGGGCCGCGGCCTTCCGGATGGCGCCCACCCGCTCGACCATGAGGCGCAGCAGCTGGTTGCGGATCGTGGTCGCGGCGGCCGAGGCGCCGGCTTCGGGGGCCGCCTCCAGCGCTCGCCGTTGCAGGTCCTCCGCGAGCTTCCTGGCCTCGGCGATCACGCGCACGTCGAACGCCTCGTCCGCCTCGACAAGGCGGTCCTTGAGCGACTCCGCGAGCCCCGCGTAGTCGCGGAGCGCCTGCGAGAGGGCGCTCGAGCGCTGGCCGTCCTGCGCGTGGAACTCCTTGATGCGCGCGAGCTGCGCGTCGGCGGGCTCGTCGACGTCGTCGTCGAGCAGGAACTCGAGCGCCGACTCGAGCTCATCGACGACGAACCGGGCGCGCTCGCCGAGATCGGCCACGGCCGGATCGACGATGAGCAGCAGCCGCGTCTGCGCCTCCTGCACGGCGTGCACGATGGAGAGCAGCTCCTCGCTGCTCGAGGCGGGCAGGCGGTTCTTGACCCGCTTGAGGCCCGGGCGATCGCCGTCGGGCTCCCAGTACTTCTTCACGAACGCCGCGGCGACGACCGCCTCGCGCACGGCGATGTCGTACGGAATGTTCAGCGGGTTGTCGGTCCGCTCCGACTTGGCGGCGACCTTGACCCAGCGATCGAAGTCCGTTGCTTGCTTTGCCATGATGACGTTGACCCCTCCTCCTGCGACCCGCGCCCCGTCGGGGCACGACGCAGAGCGGCAAGGATGAGCTCGGTCGGAGGGGCGTCCAGCACGGAGCAGGGTCTGGACGGGGGTGGGGGGAGCCGGGAGAGAAGGCGGCGGGGTGGGATGTCCGGGTGGGCGGGCGGGATGTCCAGATGAGGCTGCCCCGTGTCCAGATGGGCGGGCGGGATGTCCAGATGAGGCCGCCACCTGCGGGGCACCATCGACCGGAACCTCGTCGCGGACCGCGCCGCCGTGGCGCGCAAGCTGGGGCTCATGCGGGCGCGAATGACGCGGCCGCTCGACCTGCTCCTCCTCGCGCCGTCGGCCCACGCGGCGCGGGTAGGTTCCGTGCCACACCTGTTCTTCTCGACTTTAGTCCGGTCTTGTTGGCAGAGCTCGGCCCGGGTACGCTGCTCCGGTGCACAGGGGATTCCACGCGACCGGAGCGGAGCCGATGACGACAGAGCGTTGGGCCTCGGTTGAAGACGTCGCCAGGCACCTTGGGGTGGCGAAGGACTCGGTCTATCGATGGATCGAGACCCGGAGCCTGCCGGCGCACAAAATAGGACGCCTCTGGAAGTTCCAGCTTTCCGAGGTCGACGAGTGGGTGCGAGCTGGCGGTGCCGATGCCCACGACGGTGCCGCAAAGGGGGGCCCCCGATGACCGGAGCAGCGCTCGATCTCGATCGGCTGCTGAAGCTCCGCCTCCTGGTCGCACGCTTCGGTGAGATGGACCTCGCCAAGTGGTGGAACACCAAGGGCCAGCTCGGGCGCCTGGGCTCCGCCGCCCTGCGGCGCGGCTTCCCGCGCACGCATCGCTTCGCGCAAGCACGGTCCGTGTTCGCGGTAGCTGCTCACCGATGCGCGGAGGTCTTCGAGCCCCCGGGCAGCGTTACGCTCTGGCGGCTTCCCGAGGTCCTCGAGGAGGAGTTCGATGCGCGCTGGGAACACTGGCTCGACAACGCAAGCGCGTGGACCCCGTTCTTCGAGAAGCTCGAGACGCTGTCGGGCTCAGACCTCACAAGGATTCTGCGCGCTCACGAGGTCGTGTCCGATCGCGATCTCGAAGCGTACGCCCGCCTTCGCCGCTCGGCAGAGGGCCGCGCCGTGCCGCTGCCCAGCCCCTTCTCGGGCACCGACGACGACGTGGCGCTCCTCGCCCTCGGCTTCGCCCGCGGAGAACCCAGCGCGCTCGCCGTCCCGTACGCGCGAAGGGCTGACGCATGAAGTCGTCCTCGCGTGCGAACGTCGCATCGTCCTTCACCGTCGTGAAGGGCGCGATGATCGACGAGACCTACACCGTGTTTGCGGCGTGGGACTTCGAGCGTTCGAAGCGCGACAACCTCGATCGCCTGAGGCAGGAAAACTTCATCGGGGCGAGCAGCGCGACCTGGCTTCGCGACATCGCCTGGGTGCTGAACCGTCGCTTCGATCCGGAAGGGCGCGATCGTCCCCTCGTCGTGCTGGCGAAGCACGGGCTGCCCGTCGATGAATGGAAGCCCTTGCTCCTCTGGCATATGACCCGCGACGAGTTCCTCGTGCGCGACTTCATCGAGACATGGCTCTTCGCTGCGTACGACGCCGGGACCTTCCGCGTCCGCACCGAGGACGTCGAGGAGTACCTCGGCGACATCGGCAAGCGGGGGGGCACCACGGAGCACGCGTGGTCCGAGCAGACCACCAAGCGCGTGGCAGCGGGCCTCCTCAAGATGGCCGTCGACTTCGGTTTGCTGCGCGGCTCGGTCGCCAAGGAGTTCGTCTCGTTCCACCTGCCGGAGCGGAGCTTCCTGTACCTGCTTCACGCGATGCGCGACGAGAGGCTGAGCCCGAGCAGGCTCGTCTCGTCGCCCGACTGGCGCCTCTTCCTGATGCGCCCCGCGGACGTCGAGCACGAGCTCCTCCGGCTCCACCAGTACCGCAAGCTCGAATACCAGGTCGCTGGCAGCCTCGTGCAGCTCTCCCTGCCGTGCACGAGCACCCGCGAGTACGCCGAGAGGATGGTTGCATGAGCGACCTCGAAGACCGCATCCAGCAGACCCTCGAGCCAGTCCTCGAGCTGCCCGACCCCCGGCAGCGCATCAGCGCGTACCATGACATGCCGTACGCCCTGTTCCGCTACGACCCCGAGGACGAATTCGCGCTGCGCGAGCAGGTGACGCTGCTCGAGACGCGCCTCGACCAGAAGGGCAAGCGCGTGAAGCGGATCTCGCTCGCGGAGTGTCTCGACGAGGCGATGCGGTCGCAGCGCCCGCTGGAGGAGTGGTTCACCGCCGAGCGCGAACAGGGCATCGAGACCGTCGTCGAGACGGTTCACTCGGTCCTGTCCGAATATTCGCCGCTCGTCGACCTCGTCGCCGCGCGCATGCCGGAGGACCCGGATCCCCTGCGTGACGTGGTCTTCGTCCTCCGTACAGGCGCCCTGTTCCCGGTGTACCGGACCTTCTCGCTCCTCGAACAGCTCAAGGGACGGGTCCACGTCCCCACCGTTCTCTTCTACCCCGGCGACCTCGATGGCGCGGCAGGCCTGCGCTTCATGGGCGTGCTCGACGCGGAGCACAACTACCGCCCGAAGATCTTCTGAGGACCACCGACGATGACGACGCCCGCGCCCATCAAGACCCTCTTCGCCAACGACATCCACCGTCGCATCGAAGAGGTCATCAAGGTCGACCAGACCGACGAAGAAATCATCCGCGACGAGATCAACGAGTACGTCGTCACGGACGCGATCCGCTCGCACTACACCAGCATCTTCGACGCCTACCGCGAGACGCCGAACAAGCCGCACGAGGGGATCGCCGTCTGGGTCTCGGGCTTCTTCGGCTCCGGCAAATCGAGCTTCGCGAAGATGCTCGGCCTCTCCGTGGCGAACCGCGTCGTGGCGGGCGAGTCGGCAGCAGAGCGCTTCGCCGAGCGCGCGGGCGACAGGAAGCTCCACGTCCTGCTCAAGGCCATCAACGAGAAGATCCCGACCCACGCCGTCATCTTCGACGTCTCGACGGACCGAGGCATCCGCAGCGGTAATCAGACGCTCACCGAGATCATGTACGGGCTCTTCCTCCAGAGCCTCGGCTACGCGAAGGATCTCGACCTCTCGGAGCTCGAGATCGGCCTCGAGGAAAAGGGGCAGCTCGCGCGCTTCGAGGAGGAGTACAGGCGCCTCTTCAAGAAGGACTGGGCCGCCGAGAAGGGCAAGGTCGCCTTCGCGCTGTCCGAGGCGAGCCGCGTGCTGCACAGCCTCGACCCCGACACGTACCCGGTCGCCGACTCGTGGGTGAAGGCCGTCAAGAACAAGGCCGACATCACGCCGGGCAAGCTCGCCGAGCGCGCGGGCGAGCTGATGAAGCGCAGGAAGCCCGGGCTCTCGCTGATGTTCGTGGTCGACGAGGTTGGCCAGTTCGTCGCCCGTGACGTTCAGAAGATGCTCGACCTCCAGGCCGTCGTGCAGAGCCTCGGCGTGAAGGGGCGCGGCAAGCACTGGGTCGTCGTCACGTCCCAGGAGAAGCTCGGCGAGCTCGTCTCGGGCCTCGACGACAAGAAGATCGAGCTCGCCCGCTTGATGGATCGCTTCCCGCTCCAGGTCCACCTGGAGCCGTCGGACATCTCCGAGGTCACGAGCCGCCGCGTGCTCTCGAAGAACGCCGCAGCGCAGGCGGCCCTCGGAAAGCTCTTCGACAAGCACCGTGGCCGCCTCACGGAGCACACGCGGCTCACCGCCGACATCAAGCTCCCCGAGCTGACACGCGAGAGCTTCATCGACCTGTACCCGCTGCTGCCCTACCAGATCGACCTCATCATCCAGGTCGTCTCGGGCCTGCGCACGCAAGGCGGCGCGAGCAGGCACGTCGGCGGCGCGAACCGCACCATCATCAAGCTCGCGCAGCAGCTCCTCATCAACCCGGCCGTGAACCTGGCGGACAGCCGGCTCGGCGACCTCGTCCGCCTCGACCAGGTCTACGACCTCGTCGAACAGAACATCGGCTCCGAGGTCCGCGCGAAGATCGCCGCCATCTCGAAGGAGCTGAACCACCCGCTCGCCCAGCCGGTCGCGAAGGTGATCTGCCTGCTTCAATCCGTGAAGAGCGTCCACCGGAGCGCCGAGAACATCGCCGCCGCGCTCCACCCGGACGTCGGGGGCGACTCGCAGCTCGCGTCGGTGAAGGAGGCGCTCCGCGAGCTCGAGGCGGGACACAAGGTTCGCCGCGGGGACGACGGCTACCGGATTCCCACGCCTGCCGAGGACGACTGGGAGCGCCTGCGCAACGGCATCAGCCCGAAGCCCGGCGACGCGCACCGCATCACCTCCGAGGTCCTGTCGGCGTTCTGGCAGCCGCAGCCGTCGCACACGCTGTTCGACACAAAGACCTTCAAGGCCGGTCTCGCCATCCATGGCCGCGAGGTGACGAGCGGCGACATGATGTTCCAGGTCCACCTCGCCGAGGACGGGAAGGAGTTCGACGCGCTCGCCGCAGAGCTGCGGACGCGCAGCCAGCAGGAGCGCAAGCACGTCTTCTGGGCCGTCGCGCTGACCGACGCCATCGACCGCGAGACCGTCGAGCTGTTCCGGAGCAAGGAGATGCTCGCGCGGAAGGAGCGCGAGACGAAGGGCGAGGACACCCCGGCGCTCATCGCCGAGGAGCGCGTGCGCCTGCGGCGCCACGACGGCGAGCTACGCCGTCTCCTCCGCGCCGCCTGCCTCTCGGGGCGCATCTACTTCCGCGGCAACGACCGCAGCCCCGGCGACCGCGCCGTGGACGTCGGCAAGACCGCCGCCGAGGTGCTGGGTCAGGTGCTGCCCGAGGTCTTCGATCGCTTCAAGGAAGCCGCCGCGAAGGCGACGGACGTGAAGAAGGGAACGGACGCCCTGTTCACCGCCGAGAACCTCCAGGGGCTGCCCAGCGTGTTCGGCGGCATCGGCCTCCTGCGCGACGAGAAGGGCAAGACCGTCTTCCGCACCGAGAGCGGCCCGCTCAAGGAAATCCTCGACCGCATCGAGGAGCGCGCGAACTACGGCGACACCGCGAGCGGCCGCTACCTCGCCGACGAGTTTGCGAAGGAGCCGTTCGGCTGGGACTTCGAGGTCGTGCGCCTGCTCGTCCTCTCGCTGCTCCGCGCGGGCAAGATCGAGGCGACCAGCAAGGGCCAGACGATCGACACCGTCACGGGCGTCGAGGCGCGCGACACGTTCTCGAACAACAACCTGTTCCGGCAGGCGTCGTTTCGGCCCCGCTCGGGCGGCTGCGACTTTGTCACGATCCTTCAAGGTGCCGAGCACGCCAAGGAGGTCTTCGGGATCGAAGCCAAGGAGCTGCAGGAGAGCGTCGTCGCGACGCTCATCCGCGATGCACTGAGCCGTGAGGAGCAGCGCGTCCAGGACATGCTCGTGACGTTGCGCTCGCGCGCTCTTCCCGGTGTGGCCGTGCTGCAAACGGCCAGCGATGCGATCCGCAGCATTCGCTCGCGACGAGACTGTCCCGCGATTCAAGAGTTCTCCGCCGCCCATCGGAGCCTGAAGGACGCCATCAAGCGCGCCGTCGAGCTCGAGCAGGCGCTCAGCGAGCCGCGACTCCACGACCTCGAGCGCGCGCGCGCGGCCATGACCATCGCGTGGCCCGTGCTGAAGGATGAGCCGGGCATCGGCGCCGACCTGGAGTCCCGGGCCGCCCAGCTCGACGATCTGCTGAAGCGCGAGACCTTCTATCGAGAGCTCCCCGCGATCGAACAGCACGCGCGCGCGATCGAGCTCCAGTACGCGCGCCGCTTCGACGACGCGCAGCAGGCCCGCATCGATGCCTACCGCAAGGCCTTCGAGCGCCTCACGAAGACGCCGGGCTGGCACGAGATCCCGGAGGACACGCAACGCGAGATCGCCGCTCCCCTCCTCGCGGGGAAGGAGCCGCTGCCGCGGACGACGCCGATCCCGCTCCTGCGCTCGGAGCGCGATGCGTGCGAACCGCGGCTCAAGAGCGCGATCCGGCGGGTGCAGGAGACCGTCGAGGGCGAGCGGCTGGCCGCCGTGCAGGTCCAGCCCTACTTCGGCTCCGGCATCGAGACGGAAGAGCAGCTCGACGCTGCGCTGGCTGGCCTGCGCGATGAGTGTGCGCGCCTCATCGGTGCGGGCAAGAAGGTGGTGCTCTCGTGACGGCGCGCATCGACCTCGTGGAGCTCGCGAGGCGGGAGAGCGAGCAGACGGAGTGGAAAGAGAACGTCGCTGACGTCAACGACGTCGTCGAGACGCTCTCTGCCTTCGCGAACGACCTCCAGAACCTGGGCGGCGGCTTCGTGGTGTGCGGCGCGAAGGAGGAGAAGGACGAGAGCGGGTTTCCCAGGCTCGTTCGCACGGGGCTGGCCGCAGCGCGCTTGAAGGAGGTCGAGAACACGGTGCTGGCGCGGTGCAGGGAGCGCGTTTCTCCGCCTCTGGCGCCGCTGGTCGAGGAGCTCGAGTCGGAGGATCCGCAGCGGCGGATCCTGGTCTTCCTCCAGCCTGCCACGGGCTCCGCGCACACGTTTCGCCGGAACAACGAGGGGGCGAAGCACTTCGTGCGGGTGAGCCGCTCCACCATCGAGGCGCGGAACGGGCTCCTCAAGGACCTGCTCGTCCGCAAGGGGGCGCTGGAGCCCTGGGATCGGAGGCCGTGCAACGCCGCGACCGTGAACGACATCGACCTCCTCACGCTGAGGGACGCGCTGCAGCGCATGGGGGTCTTCACGCTCGACCGTGGTGTCGAGCCCTACCTGGTCGACGGGGTCCAGCTCTCGCCGTTCGTGCCGTCGCTGTGCGTGGCCGAGCCGCTCTCCGGCGTGCTGCGTCCGAGGAACTTCGCCGTGTTGCTCTTCGGACGAGAACCCCAGCGCTTCATCCCCGGCGCGTTCTCGATCTTCTCCGCGTACCGGGGGCTCGATCGCACCGATCCCGTCGCTCGTCGCTTCGAGATCCCCGGGACGCTGCTCGATCAGGCGCGCCGCCTCCAGGAGCTCCTCGACGCCGAAGCCGTGACGCTGTTCGACAAGACCAACCTCGAGGCGCCGAACGCGGAGAAGTATCCACGGCGAGCGCTCCAGGAGGCGATGGTCAATGCGCTCGCGCATCGAGACTATGAGCTCGTCGATCCTGCCCGGTTCACCTCGTACCGTGATCGCGTCGAGTTCGTCTCACCGGGGCCGCTTCCGGTCGGTGTGACGCTGGAGAACCTCCGTACGGGCTCCGTCACGCCCCGCTGGAGGAACCAGGCGCTCGCCTGGTTCCTCTCTCGCCTCCAGCTCGCCCAGGCGGAGGGACAAGGTATCCAGACCATCCGCAGCACGATGGAGGCAACGGGCTGTCCCCCGCCCATCTTCGATGCCACGGAGGTCTCCGTGACTTGCATCCTGCGGGCCCATCCCCGCTTCGAGTCGGCGAAGCGAGGGAAGACCGTGTCGAGAGGCAGCGCCGCGAAGCCCGCGGCTTCGAAGAAGGCCAAGCCGAAGGCAAAGAAGGCCGCGTCGACGTCGAAGCCTGCGGCGAAGCCGAGGAAGACGGGCGCGAAGGCGACGCAGAAGAGCAGCAAGAAGGGGGTGCGTCGTGGATAAGGACACACGCAACGCCATCGAACGCGCCACCCAGCGAGCGCGGAGGCTCCTCGAGGAGGACTTCGCCGCGCAGCTCGAGGGGGACTTCGACGTGCACAGGGACGGCGCGGTGGCCGCGAAGGCGGGCAAGCACCTCTCGGCCCGCCAGGCGTTCTCGCGCGAGCGCATCGTCGCGGCCATCGAGCACAAGCGCGCCGCCGGGATGAGCGCCGCCGACGCCGCCCGCGACTACCTGCGCGACGCCGCGTTCACCGCGCTCAACCGGTTCGTGGCGCTGAAGATGCTCGAGGCGCGCGAGCTGGTGCAGGAGTGCATCACCAAGGGCGAGCAGTCGGCGGGCTACCGCGAGTTCTGCGGCATGGCTCCAGGGCTACCGCTCCTGCCGGACAGCGCGGGCTACCGACTCTACATCGAGTCGCTCTTCGACGAGCTGTCGACCGAGGTGAAGGTCCTCTTCGATCGGCGAGATCCGTCGAGCGTGCTCTGGCCGAAGCGGGCGACGTTCGAGCAGGTCCTCGAGATCCTGAACGCCGCCGAGCTCGCCGGCGTGTGGGGCGAGGACGAGACCATCGGGTGGGTCTACCAGTTCTTCAACGGTCAGGACGAGCGCAAGAAGATGCGCGAGGAGAGCCAGGCGCCGCGCAACAGCCGTGAGCTGGCGGTGCGCAACCAGTTCTTCACGCCGCGCTACGTCGTCCAGTTCCTCACCGACAACACGCTGGGGCGCATCTGGTACGAGATGCGCGGGACCAAGACGGCGCTCGCCGAGAAGTGCGAGTACATGGTCAGGAGGCCCGGCGAGGAGTTCGCGCCGCGCGCGAAGAAGGACCCGCGCGACCTCCGCGTGCTCGACCCGGCGTGTGGCAGCGGGCACTTCCTGCTGTACGCGTTCGATCTGCTGCTCGCGATCTACGAGGAGGCGCATGCCGACCCGGAGAGCCCGAGGAGCGAAGCAACGGGGACGACGCTCCTGGAGGATTACTCGAGCATTGAAGCGCTGCGGAAGGCTGTACCGGGGCTCGTGCTCGCCCATAACCTGCACGGCGTGGACATCGATGCGCGATGCGCGCAGATCGCCCAACTCGCCCTCTGGATGCGTGCGCAGAAGGCGTTCCGCGACTTCGGCGTCGGACGCGCCGAGCGCGCGCAGATCCGACGGTCGAACATCGTCGTGGCAGAGCCGCTCGTTGCGGACGAGCAGATCGCCAAGGAGTTTGTCGCAAAGCTGCGCGACGCGGAGCTCGGTCGCGTGTTCATGAGCCTCGTGGAGTCGCTGAACCTCGCGGGCGACATGGGGCTCTTGCTCCGTGTCGAAACGCTCGTGAAGGTACCGGCAAGGAAGCAAGGCGATATGTTCGCGCCGCCCGAAGAGCGCATCCGCGCCGCGCTCGAACGCTTCGTGCGCGAGGAGGCGAGCACTACGAACACGCGACGGCGGCTCTTCGCCGATGACGCCGCGCATGGGGTAGCGTTGCTCGGGGTCGGGGAGAAGAGGTTCGATGCGGTGCTAATGAACCCGCCGTTCGGCGCAGGGAGCCTGCGGGCGAAGAGGGAGTTCGAGAGCGTATACCCGAAAACCAAGAACGATGTTTATGCGGCGTTCGTCGAGCGTAGCATCGAACTCCTCTCATCGCGCGGCCGCATCGGCGCGATCACGTCGCGGACTGGCTTCTTCCTTCTGAGCTTCCAGAAATGGCGGGAGCAAGTGCTCTTGCGCCTTGCCCCGCCGGTCGTCTTCGCGGACCTTGGGGCGGGAGTACTCGATAGCGCGATGGTGGAGACCGCCGCGTACTGTCTGGAGGCCCGAGCATGACTGTCTTCTTCCGGGTTCTCGCTGCCCCCGTGCAGGACAAGGCCGACAAGCTTCGCTCTGCGGTGAACTCCTACGCTGATGGGAAGGATGCTCCCGACTCCTTTGAGGATGACGCGGATTCGTTCGCAAGGATTCCCGGGGCGCCCTTCTCATATTGGGTGCCCCTGAGAATTCGCCAGCTCTTTGATGCGCCCGAAGGCTTCGAGAGTGGAGACAGAGTCGCGCGAAAAACGAATGACATCGGGGACAACTTCCGCTTCGTTCGACTTAGGTGGGAAGTCTCGGAGAGCGACTCATGGCGGCCGTGGGCCAAGGGTTCAACCCGGAAGTTCTATTCCGATCTCGATTTTGTCGTCTCGTGGGACCGACCGCGACGCACGTACCGCGGGTTCCTGGGCACGCCCCATCGGCCTATGGAGCGTCCGGCATCCGTCGATCTCTTCGAAAAGCCCGGGATAACCTGGCCCCTTCGCGCTCGTGACTTCGCTCCGTCGGTCTTTCCAGAGGGAGCCATCTTCAGCGTCCGCTCTTTTGTGCTGGCTGCTCCCGCGTCCGATCTCCGCTGGCTGCTCGGCCTCAGTGCAAGTCGTGTAGTCGACTACCTCTACAAGGTGCTCCTCGGGCGCTTCGAGTTTCCCGAGTTTGTTGTGACCGCGATGCAGCGTCTTCCGCTGCCGCCGTCGCTTCCTAGCGAAGCGAAGCACGAACTGGCGGAACTTGCCGTTCGCGCTTGGGATGCGGCTCGGACGATCCAGTCGCAGGTCGAGACCTCGAGTGAGTTCGTACTGCCGCCTGCCCTTCGAAGTCGTCAGCCGGGCCTGTCCATTGCGGAGGCAAACGTCGAGCTGGCCCACCTCCAGCAGCGAATCGATGAAATTGCGGCCCGTCTCTACGGTGTAGAGCTCGCGCAGCTCGCCCCGTCGACTGAGCAGCACGACTATACGGATGGCGAGCCTGATGGTGCTGATGACGCCACTCCGGACGAACCTGAACAGTCCGTCGTCACTCTCAATGCCCAGGACGCGACGATCTCTTGGGCGATCGGAGTTGCGTTCGGTCGGTTTGATGTCGGGCTCGCAACCGGCAAGACCGAGCTGCCTTCCCGAGAGCGCGACCCCTTTGTAAAGCGCGCCTGGCGCGCGCCTGCGCTCACCGATGGCGTTCGTGCCCGGGATGTGCTCGTGGACGACGATGGACATCCCGCTGATCTCGTACACGAGGTCGAGCAAGTTCTTGACGATGTCGGTGTGACCGGGGTCGAGGGCCTCCGTCCCATCATTCGAGATCACTTCTTCTCGAGCCACATGCAAGCGTACGGGCGCTCCAGCAGGCGAGCGCCGATATACTGGCAGCTCGCGACGCCCTCGTCGAGCTACTCGGTGTGGCTCTACATCCACGCCTTCAGCAAGGACACGCTCTTCCGCGTCCAGAACGACTACGCGGCGCCCAAGCTCGCGCACGAAGAGCGCCGCCTCGAGTCGCTCACGAGCGAGCTGCGCGACCGCGCGACGGCCTCCCAACGCAAGCAGCTCGCCGCGCAGGAAGCCTTCGTCGACGAGCTACGCGCCTTCCTCGACGAGGTGAAGCGCGTCGCCCCGCTCTGGAAGCCGAACCTCGATGACGGCGTCGTCATCAACTTCGCCCCGCTCTGGCGGCTCGTCCCGCAGAACAAGTCCTGGCAGAAGGAGCTCAAGACCACCTGGGACGCGCTCTGCGACGGCAAGTACGACTGGGCCCACCTCGCCATGCACTTCTGGCCCGAGCGCGTCGTCCCGAAGTGCGCGAACGACCGCAGCCTCGCCATCGCCCACGGGCTCGAGGACGTCTTCTGGGTCGAGGGCACCGGCGGCAAGTGGACCGCCCGCAAGACGCCCATGCGCAGCATCGACGAGCTCGTGCGCGAGCGCACCTCGCCTGCCGTGAAGTCCGCGCTGAAGAGCCTGCTCGAAGCGCCCGTCGCCAGCGGCGCGGCCAGGAAGACGAAGAAGGGCAAAGCCAATGCTTGATTCCCTCCAACTCCAGAACGTCGGCCCCGCGCCCGAGATGAAATTGGAGCTCGCGCCCCGGCTCAACCTCATCACCGGCGACAACGGCCTCGGCAAGAGCTTCCTGCTCGACGTCGCATGGTGGGCCCTCACGCGGAAGTGGCCGCAGGACCTCAACGAGAACCTGACCTCGGGCTACGTCGCGCGGCCCACCGACGTCGGCCAGAAGGCCACGATCAAGTTCTCCGTCGAGAGCAAGACGGGCCGTGTCGAGTATGAGAGCTCCTACGTGCCCGCAGATCAGTCGTGGCGCGGCAAGGCCGGACGCCCGTGGAACCCAGGGCTTGTCGTCTACGCGCTCGCCGACGGCGGCTTCGCCGTGTGGGACCCGGCGCGGAACTACTGGAGGAAGAAGGGCAACATCGACGTGCAGGAGCGGCTGCCCGCCTACGTCTTCAGCTCGAAGCAGGTCTGGGACGGTCTGCCGGTGCTCGTCGACGGCAAGACGACGAAGGTCAGCAACGGACTGGTCGCCGACTGGGCGTCGTGGATCCGCGAAGGCAAGGCCGACGCGAAGCGCATGGCGGCCGTACTCGCGATTCTCGCGCCGACGTCGGGCGACGACGGTCTGCAGGTCGGCGACACGTTCGCGCGGCTGTCGGTCAACGACGCACGCGACATCCCCACGGTGCGCATGGCGTACGGGCAGGACGTTCCGATTCTCTACGCATCGCTCGGTGTCCGCCGCATCGCCGCCCTCGCCTACATGCTCTCGTGGGCGTGGCGCGAGCACCTCATCGCGTCGCAGCAGCTCGGACAGCAGCCGTCATCCCGCATCGTGGTGCTGTTCGACGAGATCGAGGCCCACCTCCACCCGCGCTGGCAGCGCGCCGTCGTGCCCGCGCTCCTCAAGGTGGTGCAGACGCTGACGGCCGATGCCGGCGCATCGGTCCAGCTCATCGCCGCGACGCACTCGCCGCTGGTGCTCGCGTCGGTGGAGCCGCTGTTCGACGTCGAGAAGGACAAGCTCTTCGTCCTCGACATCGAGGACCATGTCGTCACCCTTCGCGAGAAGCCATGGGCAATGCAGGGGGACGTCATCAACTGGCTTGTCTCCGAGAGCTTCGGGCTTCAGCAGGCACGCTCGATCGAAGCCGAGAAGGCTGTCGAGGCTGCGGAGGCATGGATGCGTGGGGACACCGCCGCGCTTCCGCCGGACCTCTCGACGAAGGAAGCGATCCATGCCGAGCTCGCGCGAGTCCTTGCGGGGCACGACCCCTTCTGGCCGCGCTGGGTCGTGAAGTTCGAGAAGGCGGGAGGGCGCCCGTGATTCGCTTTGAACGACGCCCCAAGCCGGAGGGCTTCGAGGAACGCGTCGAGGGGCCCGGTGCTGCGTGGCTCAAGGCCAACGCGACCGGGCGCCCGCCGGCGCACTGGCGCGAGTTTCGCCCACAGCTCGCCGACGCGTTCGGATCGCTGTGCGCGTATTGCGCGATGTTCGAGCCGGTTGGCACCGTGGACCACTTCGTCAGCGTCGATGAGGACAGGAGCAAGTCCTATGACTGGACGAACTACAGGTTCTCCTCAGGCTGGATCAACTCGAGCAAGCAGTCGCTCAGGTCGACGCAGGTCATCGATCCGTTCGCGGTGACCAACGAGTGGTTCGAGGTTCAGTTGCCGTCGATGCAGCTCGTCCTCACCGACCACGTTCCACCCGAGGAACGTGAACGCGCGCAGTTCGTGCTCGACCGCCTGCATCTCGGGCATGACGAGCGCGTCGTTCGGCAACGTCGTGAGTGGTACCGCATGTACCAGGATGGCGAGCTCGACCTCATCGGGCTCAGAAAAAAGGCACCGCTCATCGCGGCGGCCGTCAAGAAGCAGGAGATCGCCTGATGCACCCGCTTCACGACTACGTGGCGAAGCAGCTCGCCGACAAGCTCAAGGACCGTCGGGTCGTCGTCTGGTACGACGAGCGCCGCGAGTTCCAGCCCTTCGTCGACGAGGTGCGCGGCGGCCCTCGTCCGGCGAGCGCGCCCGTTCAGGTCGCTGTCGCCGGCACCAAGGCGAGCCTCGCCGAGTACGCGGGCTCGCTCTTCGAGCTGCGCGCGGCCGTCGAGCCGCTCGTCCGCGGCGACAAGCCGGAGACGGTGGTCCTCTACATCCCCGGCCTCGCGCACGACGCGAAGGCGTCGGTATTGATGGAGCTGGAGAAGGCCGGACGGACGTGGAAGCCGGAGCTGAAGCAGCTCGCCAAGAACGTCCTGCTCCAGAAGTACACGCTCGGCGTCGTCGACGAGATGCTGCCGTTCGACCGCAAGGTCACCTACGACGACCTCGCGCGCGCGGCCGCCGGCAACTCCGGCGCGGAGCCGCCGTCGATCCTCAAGAGCATCTTCCACGACGCCAGCGGCAACGACGGGCTGCTCACGGCGTGGCTCGCGAGCGATGCGCGCGACGCCGAGATCGCCAGCAAGGAGGCGACCCGCGAGCTGACCAAGCTCGTGAAGGCGCGCCTCGGGCTCGACCTCGCCCCCGGCGCCCCGCTGGCGAAGCTCCGCGCGATCGCGCTGCGCTACGTACTCGCCGGAGAGTTCCGGCTCGACCTGTCGTGTGACGCCCCCGCGTCGCTCGACAGCATCGCGAAGCCGCAAACCAAGGACGAGGAGTCGGCCGTGCGGGAGATCGCGCGGCGCCTGCGCGCGGGCCACGCCAACGCCTACGCCGCGCTCGCGGACCGCGTCGAGCAAGAGCTCGGGCTCAAGAACGCCAAGCTGCCCCCTGGGGCGCTCGGCTCGATCGACACGTTCCGCTTCGAGGAACGCGCCCTCCTTCGCCACGCGGGCAACCTCATCGCGAACGGCAAGTTCAGCGAGGCGCTCGCGCTCGTCGCGGACCGGGAGCAGAGCTTCTGGCTCGACCGAGACGTCAGCAGGAAGGCCCAGTGGGAGGCCGCTCGACGCATGGCCGAGCTCGGCAGCGTGGCCATGGACGTGCGAAAGGCCGTCAACAAGACCGCGGGAGACGCTGCCGCGTGGCTGGAAGCCTACGTGTCGAAGGACGGTTGGTTCCGCCTCGACCAGGCCCAGCGTCGCCTCGAGGCGTGGGTCGCGAACCTCGACGAGGAGCCGGAGGAGCGCCCTCTCGGCGTCGTCCGCCGTGCCCACGAGGACGCCTGCCACGCGATGGCGGAAGGCTTCACCAAGGCGCTCGTGAAGGCCGGCTGGACCGTGCCGGGCGCGCTCCACCAGACGCGCATCTGGAGCGAGGTCGTCTCCGACAAGCCCAGGCCCGTTGCGTACTTCCTCGTCGACGCGATGCGCTTCGAGATGGGCGTCGAGCTCGCCGAGCGCCTGCCGAAGACGTCCGAGGTCTCGGTGCGCGCGGCCGTGGGCGCGCTCCCGAGCATCACGCCCATCGGCATGGCGGCGCTCATGCCCGGGGCATCCGCCAGCTTCTCGGTCGTCGAACAGAACGGGAAGCTCGGCGCCCGCATCGACGAGGCCTTTCTGCCCGACCTCGCGAGCCGCAAGAAGTTCGCGGCAGCACGCGTCCCGAAGCTGGTCGACGTCGCGCTCGACGAGCTGTTGAGCCTCCAGCCGTCGAAGCTCGCGAAGAAGCTCGACGGCGCGCAGGTCGTCGTCGTGCGCTCGCAGGAGATCGATCACGCGGGCGAGACCGGCTTCACCTTCCAGGCGCGCCAGGTGATGGACACGGTCATCGACAACCTGGCGCGCGCGATGCGCAAGCTCGCCGCCGCGGGCGTCGAGCACGCGGTCGTCAGCGCCGACCACGGTCACCTGTTCTTCGCCAACGACCGCGACGAGTCGATGCGCACGGACGCCCCGGGCGGCGATACGGTGGAGCTGCACCGGCGCTGCTGGATCGGTCGCGGCGGCGCCACGCCCCCTGGTTGCGTCCGCGTGGCTGCGTCGTCGCTCGGGTACGCGTCCGACCTCGACCTCGTCTTCCCAGCCTCGACCGGCGTCTTCAAGGCGGGCGGCGACCTCGCGTTCCATCATGGGGGCCCGTCGCTCCAGGAGCTGGTCATCCCGGTGCTCACGGTTCGAACGAAGGCACGAGAGTCCGCGCGCCCCTCGGCGGGTCCGATCACGGCAGCTGCGCTCCCGGAGGCGGTCACGAACCGCATCTTCAGCGTGACGTTCACCTTCGGCGAAAAGCAGATCATGCTCGGAGCCACGGGCATTCAGGTGCGCCCGCTGCTGATGGCGGCGGGAAAGCAGGTCGGCGCCGTCGGGATGGCCATCGACGCGCAGCTCGATCGCGCGACCGGGTGCGTGAAGCTCGAGCCGAACAAGCCCGTCACGGTCGCGTTCCTGCTCAGCGACGAGAGCGCTGCGTCGCTCCGCGTGGTGGTGCAGGACCCGACGACCGACGCGGAGCTGTACCGCTCGCCCACCGACATCCCGGTTCGACTTGGAGTGTAAGCCATGAGCAGCGGAGCAACCCCGACACGAGATGCGCTCGACGACAAGGTCAACCGCCTGTTCGCCGGGAAGGTGGTGCGCAAGGACCTCGTCCGAAAGGTGAAGGTCGGCGCCAACGTGCCGGTCTTCGTGCTCGAGTTCCTCCTCGGGAAGTACTGCGCCTCCTCCGACGAGGTGGCCATCCAGATGGGGCTCCAGGTCGTCAACGACACCCTCGCCAGCAACTACATCCGCTCGGACGAGTCGATGAAGGCGCAGGCGATGGTGAAGGATCGCGGCCGGCACACCTTCATCGACAAGGTGAAGGTCCGCCTCGTCGACTCGGACTACTGGGCCGAGGTCACGAATTTCGGCCACAAGAACGTGCACGTCCCGGAGCACTACGTCCGCGAGTACGAGCGCCTCGTGATGGGCGGCGTCTGGGCGCAGATCGACATGCGCTTCGAGTACGACGAGGAGTCGCGCGGCAAGAACCCGTTCTGGATCGACAAGCTCACGCCGATCCAGATCGCCACCTTCGACCTCGAGGAGTACCGCCGCGTCCGAAGCGAGTTCACGACCGACGAGTGGCTCGACCTCATCATGCGAAGCATGGGGTACGAGCCCGGCGAGATGTCCCGGCGGCTGAAGATGCTCTTCCTCGTGCGGCTCATCCCGCTCGCCGAGCGCAACTACAACCTCGTCGAGCTCGGGCCGCGGGGCACGGGCAAGAGCTACGTGGTGCAGGAGGTCTCGCCGTACTCGGCGCTGCTCACCGGCGGCACCACGGT
Source organism: Sorangium cellulosum So0157-2 (assembly GCF_000418325.1). Taxonomy (GTDB): domain Bacteria; phylum Myxococcota_A; class Polyangia; order Polyangiales; family Polyangiaceae; genus Sorangium; species Sorangium cellulosum_D. The sequence goes on along the minus strand of NC_021658.1, from coordinate 2,240,997 downwards.
CGCCAACCTCTTCGGGCACATGAATGGCCGGCAGAAGGGCATGGTGCAGATCTGGGACGTCGTCGGGTTCGACGAGGTCGCCGACCTCCAGAAGATGCCGAAGGAGGTCATCACGACGATGAAGACCTACTGCGAGTCCGGCACCTTCCAGCGCGGGCAAGAGGCGGTCTCGGGCGACGCGAGCATCGCGATGTTCGGCAACACGAACCAGCCCGTCGACGTGATGGTCCAGACCGGACACCTGTTCGCGCCGATGCCCGACATCATCCGCGACGACATGGCGTTCATCGATCGCATGCACTTCTACCTCCCGGGCTGGGAGATCCCGAAGATGCGCAACGAGATGTTCACGAGCCACTACGGCTTCGTCGTGGACTATCTCGCCGAGGCCCTGCGCGACCTCCGCAAGCACAACTTCACGGAGGTCATCGACCGCCACTTCGATCTTGGCGGCCACCTCAACGCCCGTGATCGCAAGGCGGTGCGCAAGACCGTCTCGGGCGTGATGAAGATCCTCTTCCCGCACGGAGAGGCCACCCAGGAGGAGCTGGCCGAGGTTCTCGAGCTCGCCCTCGAGGGACGGCGGCGTGTGAAGGAGCAGCTCAAGAAGATGGGCTCCTTCGAGTACTACCACACGTCCTTCAGCTACACGTTGCAGGAGACCGGCGAGGAGAAGTTCGTCGGCGTGCCTGAGCAGGGTGGCCGAGACCTCATCTCCACCGACCCGCTGGCCCCTGGAACCGTCTACAGCGCGGGCGTCACGTCCGATGGCACCGTCGGCCTCTACCGCGTCGAGGTCTCCGTCTCGAGCGGCACCGGCAAGCTGAAGCTCGCGGGCGGCGTCGCCGGTGCGATGAAGGAGTCCATCCAGCGCGCCTTCAGCTTCTTGCAGGCGAAGAAGACGGAGCTCGGCATCGCGCGTGACCTCGACGTCTCCGACGTCCACGTCGAGGTGATCGACCTGCTCGCGAACCGCGTCGAGGCCGAGCTCGGTGTGGCGTTCTTCGTTGCCTGCTACTCCGCGCTGCGAAAGGCGCCCGTCAGCCCCGCGCTCCTCATCCTCGGGGACATGAGCGTGCAGGGGAACATCAAGCCCCTGCGCTCACTCACCGAGCCGCTGCAGGTCGCCAAGGACAACGGCGCGAAGCGCGCCCTCATCCCGATCGAGAACAAGCGGAACTTCCTCGACGTCAGCGCCGACATCATGGAGCACGTCGACCCGATCTTCTTCGGTGATCCGAAGACGGCCGCGATGAAAAGCCTCGGCCTGACATGAAGGGACCCTGACCAGCTCAACGTGAGCCGTCCTGTCCCGGGACAATGGGCTTCGCTGTTGAACGCTTTCGGCTTCTCTCGCGCGTCGTGCTCGTCGAGCGCCGAACGCACGCGGAAACGAAGCCTCGGCGGCGTCTCGTCCGCCAGGTACAGGAGCGGCTCGCGCGGCGCCGGGCTGCGTCTCGACGCGACGCCTGGATGCCCCTCACGCGCGGTCGTTGGCAATGCGCCCGTCGACGATCTCGATCACGCGGTCGCACTGCTCCGCGATGCGCGGATCGTGCGTGACGACAAGGAACGTCGTCCCGAGCTCCCGGTTGAACCGCCGCATCAGCGCGAACACCTCCGCCGACGACTCCGTGTCGAGGTTCCCCGTCGGCTCGTCCGCCAGGACGAGCGGCGGCCTTCGCGACAGCGCGCGCGATGGCCACGCGTTGCTGCTGGCCGCCCGACAGCGCGCTCGCCCTGAAGTTCATCCGCTCGGCGAGCCCCACCGCACCAAGCAGCTCGGCCGCGCGCGCCTTCATGATCGACGAAGGGAATCCCTCGTCGCCCCAGGCGGGCAGCATCACGTTCTCGAGCGCGGTGAACATCGGCAACAGGTGATGGAACTGGAACACGAAGCCGAGCGTCCGCGCGCGGAGCCTGGTGAGGCTCGCCTCGTCGAGCCCCGTCGTGTCCTTGCCGTCGACGACCACGCGCCCGCGCGTCGGCCGATCGAGCAGGCCGATGACGTTGAGCAGGGTGCTCTTGCCGGAGCCGGACGGACCGATCAGCGCGGCGAACTCGCCCTTCTCGATCCTGAGCTCGACCCCATCGAGCGCGCGCGAGACGACGGCCTGGCCGTATTCCTTCGCCACGCCTTCGACGACGAGCAGCGGATCAGCCATTGCGGATCGCCGACGCCGGATCGAGCCCCGAGGCGCGCCGCGCGGGGAGCACGGCGGCCAGGAGCCCCACGCTGATCGCGAGGACGGTCGCGAGCACGAAGAGCTCGAGATCGAGCTGCACGGGAAACTTCGGGGCGCCGTCGGGCCCGCGCACGAGGCCCTCGAAGAGCTTCGACAGAAGCGCCCCGAGCGCCGATCCGACGAACGACCCGAGGAGCCCGAGCACCGCGCCCTGGATCAGGAAGATGCGCAGGACGCGGCCCCGCGACGTGCCGACCGCGCGGAGGATGCCAATCTCGCGCGACTTCTGGACGACCGACACGATGAGCACGCTCGCGATGCCCAGCGCGACAGCGAGGACGACGAAGAACTGGATCATGCTCTTCGAGCTGCTCTGCGCCGAGAGGCCGGTGAGCAGCTCGGCGTTGATCTTCATCCAGCTGTCCGCCTTCAGCCCCGTCCTTCCGCGCAGCTCGCCCGCGACGGTCTCGGCGGCGAACACGTCGGCGACCTTGAGCTCGATCGACGTCGCGCCGCCGGGCAGCGCGTAGAGCGTCTGCGCCCTGCGGAGCGACGTGATCACCCAGGTCTTGTCGACAGCCTCGTTGCCGAGCGAGAAGACGCCCGTGATCGCGACGACATCGTCGATCCCTTCGGTCGACGAGCGGCCACTGGTCGATGGAGCGAAGGCGCTGCGGCGCGGGCGCCGCCGCGTCGCGCACGGCGTCGCTCGGAACGACGAGGGCATTCTCGCGCCGAGCGACCGAGAGATCGATGGAGACGGTCATGTCGGGCAAGATCCCCGCTGGGCCGGAGCTGTTCCCGGGTCCCAAGCAGGGCTCGGTCATCTCGCACGAGGCGGTGCGCAACGCGCTGCGCGAGGCGGCGAGGCGCTGGAAGCTGCACAAGCGCGTCACCCCGCACGTGCTGCGGCACCGCTTCGCCACCCACCTGCTCGAGCTCGGCACCGACATCGGCGCCATCCAGACCCTGCTCGGCTACCGCTCCATCCGCACCACCGTCCGCTACGTCCGCGTCAGCCAGGCTCACGTCGGCCGCACCCGCAGCCCGGTCGAGGTGCTGGACACCCAGGAGGCCATCGAGGAGGCGTTGGCCGCGCGCGCCGCCGAGCCCGCGCCCGCAGAGGAGCCGCCGAGCCCGACGCGCACCAGCGCGCGCGCGACGCCGCCGCGCTCTTCGCCGACCCGAAGCCGAGGGATCTGTGAGGGGACCGCCGGGCGGGCGCGCAACGAGGAGATCGCCTGCTCCTCCCCTTGACGACGGCCCACTCATGCAACATAATAAGTTACATGAGACGAGACAGCCGACTTTCGGGCGTGCTTCACGTCCTGCTGCACATGGCGCAGCACGAGGGGCCCTTGACATCCGAGCAGATGGCGAAAGCTATGGACACCAACCCCGTGGTGATCCGGCGAGTCATGGCCGGTCTCCGTGACCAGGGCTACGTCCAGTCGGAGAAGGGACATGGCGGGGGATGGATCCTGGCCTGCGATCTCGCGAAGGTGACCTTGCGCGACATCTACACTGCGCTTGGCTCGCCATCGCTGCTCGCTATCGGGAACCGAACGGAGACGCCCGGGTGCGTCGTTGAACAGGCGGTCAACGCGGCTCTTGGCAAGTCCTTTGATGCTGCGGAGGCGCTCCTTCTCGAGCGCCTCGGCGAGGTGACGCTCGCGACTCTGGGCGAGGACGTGCGGACTCGGGTCGCTAACCGTGGCGCTTGCCGCGGCGGGAGGAAGCATGAGTAGCGGCAAGGTTGACGGCGAGAGCCTCGTCGCGGGCGTCGTCCCTCCGGTAGTCACAACGCGGAGCGGCGAGGGCGAGGCCGGCAACGGGGACGTCTCACGGCGTGACTTCCTTCAGGCGGGCGCTCTTCTCGGGGCTGCAATCGTCGCTCCCGGCTGTGCGACAGCGTCAGGGACTGCACTCCGCCCGACGAACACATCCGAACGATCGGTACCGCCGTACGACGTCGTCATCGTCGGAGGCGGACCTGGTGGCCTCGCCGCTGCCCTGACCCTCGGGCGTTCGCGTAAGCGCGTTCTGCTCTGTGATTCTGGCTCGCGACGAAACGCAGCAGCAGAGCACATACATAACTTTGTCACGCGAGACGGGACATCCCCCGAGGAGTTCCGGCGGATCGGTCGTGGGCAGCTCGCTGCTTACCCGAGCGTGAACGTGCAGGAGGTCCGGGTCGTGTCCGTCTCGGGGGCACGTGACGCGTTCCAGATCGGTCTGACGTCGGGCACCGCCCAATCGCGGCGCGTTCTGCTGTGCACCGGGATGATAGACGAGCGACTTCCGATCGAAGGGTTCGACGAGCTCTGGGGGCACGCCATCTTTCAATGTCCCTACTGCCACGGCTGGGAAGTGCAGGACCGGCGGTGGGGATACTTGGTTAGCGCGTCGGACGCGCAGATGCTCCTTCCGTTTGCCCTGCAGGCACGCGGATGGACGCGCGAAGTCGTCGTGTTCACGAGCGGAACCTTCGACGTTCCGGCGGAGACCCGCGCGCGGCTCCGAGCCGCAGGAATCAGCGTCGAGACCGATCCGGTGCGGCGTTTCATCTCTCGGGAGCGTCACCTCGAGGCAGTTGAGTTGTCGACTGGCGCCATCGTCCCCTGTGATGTCGTCTTCACGCATCCCGCGCAGCGTCAGGTGGAGTTGGTCCGTTCCTTGGGCCTGACCCTCGACGAGCACGGCTACGTTCGCACTGACGCGACGAGAAGCGAGACGTCCATTCCGGGAGTCTATGCCGCAGGTGACCTGACGACGCGGATGCAGGGCGCGATCTGGGCGGCGGCTGCCGGCGCCCGCGCCGGCGCGATGATCAACGTCGATCTCGCAATGGACTTGGCGTCCGGACGACTCGGCGAGATCGCGCAGCCCGCTGGGCCCGGCGTCAGCGCCCCCTTGACCAACGTTCCTTCTCCTGACCGGTAATCGCGATGCCCGATCTGCCCGGTGCTTCCCTCTGACGTGAGACAAACAATGAAGACAAACCCCCGCGCACAAGCCGGCGCTGCCGACCCGATCATACATACTCACTCCCAGCGTCGCGCAATCCTAGCCGGTGTGTGCGTTGCCCTCATGGCAGTGATCGCATCGGTCTCGGGGCTCAACGTCGCGCAGCAGCAGCTCGCCGTGGCGCTCGACGCTTCACAGAGCGACGTCATATGGATGATCAACATCTACGCGGTCACCCTGGCCGCGTTGCTGCTGCCGCTCGGCGCCATCGGCGACCGCTGGGGCCGCAAGCCAGTACTGATCGCCGGCCTCCTGATTTTTGGCATCGCGAACGCAGCAGCGGGCCTTTCGCCCTCTTCCGGTGTGATGCTCGCGGCTCGATTTCTCAGCGGCGTTGGCGCAGCCATGATCATGCCCGTCACGCTCGCCGTCATCACGTCAACGTTTCCGGCAGAAGAGCGATCCAAAGCGATCGGCATCTGGTCTGCTGTCGCAGGCGGAGGCGGCATCCTCGGCATGTTCCTGTCGGCTCTGCTGGTCGACGTGGCGAATTGGCGATGGCTCTTCGTCCTACCCGTCGTGCTTGTGCTGGCCGCTGCGTTCATGGTTACGCGGTCCGTTCCCAACTCGCGTGAAGCCCCTGAGGGCGGGTTCGATGTCGTCGGCGCCATTTCTTCCGTCGTCGCCGTGGTGGGGTTCATCTTCTCCCTGCACGAAGGCCCGGAGCGCGGATGGTCGTCGCCCATCACTCTGCTCACCCTGCTGGTCGGCTCCGCGGGCGCCCTCGGTTTTGTGACATGGGAGCTACGCCAGGAAGCGCCGCTGCTCGACCTCAGGCTCTTTCGTAACCGGGGCCTGACGAGCGGCTCCTTGTCCTTGCTTGCTGTGTTCGGTGTGCAAGCAGGCATCTTCATCGCGCTCTATCCCTACTTCCAGGCGGTGCTCGGCTGGTCCGGGCTGCGCTCGACCGTTGCACTCATGCCCATGGCAGTCCTCAGCATGGCCTCCTCTGGGCTTGCGCCGCGCATGGCCGCGCGGGTCGGCGCGCGCCTGACAATGGTGTCCGGGATTCTTCTCGGAGCTGTCGGCCTCGCGCTGATGGCGGCGCAGGTCTCCGTGGATGGCGGCTACCTCTCGGTCCTGCCCGGCATGCTTGCGGTGGGACTCGGCATGGGTCTGTCCATGACCCCCTCGACCGAGGCGATCACCGTGTCCTTGCCGCGTGAGAGGCAAGGGGTCGCGTCCGCGCTCAACGATATCACCAGGGAGTTCGGTACTGCGCTGGGTGTCGCGCTTCTCGGTGCCGTCCTCGCGGCAGGTTACCGGAACGCCATCGACGCCAGGTTGCTCGCAACCCCAACCGCAGCCGCCGACGCCGCCCGACGAGGAATCGCCAACGCGTTCGCCGCCGCGAACGGAGCAGGGCCTCACTCGAAAGTGCTAATCCGCGCAGCGCAGGATTCATTCGTCGACGGCTGGCGGCAGGCAATGTGGGTCGGGGTCGCCGTGATGGCCGTCTTGCTCATCTACGTGCTGGTACGCGGTCCCGAAGCTGCAGCAACCAACGAAGCGGAGAGCCCGTCGACAGCACCGATCGCGCCCACGGGCGATGCCTAGCGACGCAACCGAGATGAACCGCAACGACTCCGAGGAGCGAAAGCGCGATGAAACCCGACACAAGCACCAAACCGAGCCGCTCGAAGCGCGCTCAGAAAGTGAGAAGCGGATGCGGTATCTGAGCACAACCATCCTTGCGGCGGCCCTAGGTGCTGGGTGCAGTTCGGCGGCGGGTCGAGCCTCAGCCCCGACTACAACTCACGGCTCGCGGCCTCACGCTCATGAGTCTTCTCCTCCGCACGAGAGTCACGGTGCGGGCGCGCATCACCACGCCTTCGCTGACGCCGACGCCTGGACCAAGGTGCTCGACGATCCCGCACGTGATGACTGGCAACGCCCCAGCGAGGTGCTGCGCGTCCTCGAGCTCGAACCCGCGATGACCGTCGCCGACGTTGGGGCGGGCACGGGGTACTTCTCTGTGCGGCTGGCGCGAGCAGTCCCCCGGGGCGAAGTGATCGCGACGGATATCGAACCCGACATGGTGCGGTTCCTCAACGAGCGCGCGCGCCGCGAAGACCTCCGGAATTTGCGCGCCATCCAAGGCACGCACAGTGCCTCGGGCCTTGCGGCCCGCAACGTTGACCGCATCCTCGTCGTGCACGTCTGGCACCACCTCGGCGATCGCAATGCGTACGCGCGCGACCTCGCGGCTGCGCTGAAGCCCGGCGGACGGGTGATCGTCGTCGACTTCCAACTCTCTGCTCACCGCGGTCCCCCGGCGGAGATGCGCGTCGCGCCTGAGTCGGTCGTCGCGGCGCTCGAGAGCGCAGGCCTCTCAGCCAGCGTCTCGCCGGTCGTCCTGCCCGACCAGTACATCGTGGAGGCGCACCAAAGACCATGAGCAGTTCAGCACGAGCAAGGAGCGAAACCATCGTGACCAAGTTCTGGGAAGGCGCGTTCAACGAGAAGCAGCTGATGTGGGGTCTCGCGCCGACAGCGTCAGCTTCGGCGGCGTGCGAGACATTCACCCGCTCTGGCGCAAAGAGCGTCCTGATACCTGGCATCGGCTACGGAAGAAATGCGAAGCCGTTTCTTGAGCGTGGGATCTCTGTGACGGGGATCGAAATCTCGAAGACGGCAATCGAGCTGGCTCGTTCGCGACTCGGACTCGAGATTCCAATCGTCCGCGGCTCGGTCACGGACATGCCCTTCGACCGTCGAAAGTATGGCGGCATCTTCTGCCATGGGCTCGCCTACCTTCTCGATGGCCGCGGCCGGCGGAAGTTCATTCGTGACTGCTACCGCCAGCTCGAGCCCGGCGGGCACATGATCTTCACGGTCATCTCGAAGAAGGCCCCCATGTACGAACAGGGCTCACGGCTCGGCGATGACTGGTACGAGCGACTGCCTGGGCTTCCGATGTATTTCTACGACGCCGAATCGGTGAAGCGAGAGTTCGGTCCGTACGGCCTGGTCGAGTTGTCCGAAGTCGACGAGCCCGCGGGCGATGGCGCGACTCTCCCATTCATCAAGGTCGTCTGTAGGCGGGACGCCGTGACGGTGAACGCAGCCGAAGCGGTGTTGCGGCTCCGCGCGGGACAGGTCGAGGTTACTGTTGACGGCGCACTTCAGCAAAGCGAGGTGGCGGCCATCGCCGAGGCACTCGGGACCAGCAAGACCTCCATCCTGACGATGGGCGGCTGCCAGATCACGGACGCCGGCGGCGTAGCCATCGCGAACGCTCTGCTCACCAACACCGCGCTCAGGGAGCTGTGGCTGTTCAACAACGAGATCGGCGACGTAGGCGGTAAGGCGTTTGGAGCTGCCCTGAGAGCGAATGCTTCGCTTACAACGCTGTGCCTCAACGAAGACCGAGTGGGAGATGATGGCGCCAAGGCGATTGGAGAGGCGCTTCGTTCGTCCGCGTCGCTGGCGGAGCTGGGACTAGGGCGCAACCAGGTCGGAGACGTCGGCGCCGCTGCCATCGGAGGGGCGCTCGCGTTCAACGACTCGGTCATCGCGTTGAGCCTCAACCACAACCACATCGGCGACACCGGCGCAGCGAGCATCGGCGCCGCCCTTCGCAACAATGCATCACTCAAGATTCTTCGACTGAGCCACAACGCGATCGGGAATCCCGGGGCGGAGGCGATCCAAGCCGCCATCGCGCACAACTCCATCTTGAGAACCGTCAGCTTCGATGAGAACCCGGCAGAGCCTTCCCTGCACCAGGGACTTAAGGCCGCTCTGGAGGAGCGTCGCCGATGAGCAGCGACTCCAGCGCAAGGTGGGGTAGAGCTACCTCGAGTTGGGAGCGTATGCCTTCCCTGATTTCGCTCGACCCATCACGCCACATTCGAGGCTGCGAACTGGGTTCACAAGCGCCGGGCGACCAAGGACAGCCGGCGGTGTCCACGGGACACCTCTCGCGAATCGAGGCCGGGCGGCGAAGCTCCAACCTTGCGAGCGTGAGGCGACGGTGGCTCGGGCGCGCGGCCCTTGCCGCGGCGATGGCGGTCTGTTTGGCAACGAGCGGCTGCCAACGAAAGGAACACGAGGCGCAGGCGTCGACGCCGAGGCGCCTGAAACTTGACACGGTCGGCGCAGTCACGAGGCCGATCCCGGACACATTGCTGGTTACTGGCACGCTCGAGGCGACGACGGTCAACGACATTGCAGCCAACGCTACAGGCCGGGTGGTGGCCATTCACGGGGAGCGCGGCGATCAGGTCAAGAAACATGCTGCGCTCGCCAAGCTTGATGTCCGCCTCGCAGCGCTGCAGGCAGCCGCTGCGAACGCCCAGGCCAAGGTCGCCAGCGACCAGGCGGAGCTTCAGGCGCAAGAGTGCGCCCGCACGGAGAAGCTCGCGGCGTCGGGCGCGGTCCCAATGGCAGAGTGGGAGAGGCAGAGCTGGCAGTGCAAGATTGCCAAGAGCACCATGGCAGCCTCGCAGGTCCAGGCGACCATGGCGGCGCAGTACGTCTCCGACGGCACCATCCGCGCGCCGATGGACGGTCATCTCGTCGAGCGCTTCGTCGAGGTTGGGCAATTTGTCACGCCGACGACGAAGGTCGCGACACTTGTCTCGCTCGACGAGCTGCGGCTCCGCATCTCTGTCCCGGAAATCCAGCTGGGCGGATTGAAGAAGGACGCGGCGGTCACGTTTCGTGTCGCCGCCTACGGCGCCCGGATCTTCTCCGGAACGCTCGCCCGAGTATCGCCCGTAGTTCGGCCAGAGACGCGAGACGTGCTCGCGGAGGCGACCGTGCCCAACGGCGATCACGCGCTACGTCCTGGAATGTTCGCGACAGTCGAATTGCAGTTGGGGACCAAGTTGGCTTCGGTCGTGCCGTCGTCAGCGGTGGTCGTGCGCGAGGGCACCAGTCGCGTCTTCGTCGTTCGGGATGGCCGGATAGAGGAGCGTGCCGTGCAGCTCGGGCCGAGGGTCGGCAATGAGGTTGCGGTGCTGAAGGGTGTAGCCCGTGATGAACCAATCGTGCGCGAGCCTGGCGAAGAGGTGAAGAACGGGCTGTTCGCCGAGTAAGGAACAACGACGATGCAATGGCTTGCGCTCATCTCCGTTCGTCGGCCGGTCTTCGCGGCGGTACTCATGCTCCTCGTCGTCGTCTTCGGCGCCTCGGGCTATCGCGGACTGAGAGTTGATGAATTCCCGTCGGTCGACATCCCAATCGTGATTGTCACGGCGCGGCTGCCGGGCGCCGCGCCACAGGAAGTCGAGACTGAGGTAAGCGACAAGATCGAGGCCGCCCTGAACACAATCGCGGGCGTGGATGAGCTTCGCTCTACCTCGGCCGAGGGCGTCAGCATGGTTGTCGCCACCTTCGACCTGAGCAAGAGCGCCGACGGTGCTGCACAGGAGGTACGTGACAAGGTTCAGGGCGTCCTGGGAGACCTTCCGAAGGGTGTCGAGCCGCCGGTGGTGGCGAAGGTTGACCCGACGGCGGCCCCTGTAGCGCTTCTCGCGGTACGATCGAAACGACCGATTCGCGATACGAGCGAGCTCGCCGACAAGGTCGTCCGTCAACGTCTAGAGACCATCCCGGGCGTTGGGCAGGTCAACATGATCGGTGGCCGCAAGCGACAACTTCGCGTGTGGCTTGATCCAGTTGCCTTGCGCGCGCGCGGCGTCACAGCGGCGGAGGTATTCAACGCGATCGGCTCGCAGAACCAGGCGACGCCGGGAGGCAACCTCGGCGCCGGCCCATTCTCAACGACGATGCGCGTGGACGGTCGGGTAGCGTCGCCGAAGGAACTCGCTCGAGTTGTCGTCCGGCAGGTGAACGGCGGTTCGGTTCGCGTCGAGGATGTGGCGCGGGTCGAGGATGCCGAAGAGGACGCGCGCTCCTTCGCGCAACTCGACTCCGAGCGGACGGTGATCTTCTCGGTCGTGAAGCAGGCGGGGCAGAACACCGTTGCGGTAACCGATGCCGTGAAGGCCGAGCTGCAGGACATCCGGAGCTCCCTCCCGCCCGACGTGACTCTCGATCTGATTCGTGACAACTCGACGATCATCCGCAACGGCACGCGCGCACTCTTGGAGCACCTGATCGTGGGCGGCCTACTCGCTGCCATTGTCGTGTTGGTGTTCTTGGGGGATGCGCGGAGCACCCTCATCGCAGCGATCTCGATCCCGATCTCGGTCATCGGAACGTTCGCGGTCATGAAAGCCTTGGGCCTGACGCTCAACTTCTTGACGCTGCTCGCCCTCGCGCTGGCGGTCGGCATTGTAATCGATGACGCGATCGTCGTCTTGGAGAACATCGTACGCTGGATCAACGAGAAGAATCGCAAGCCCTTCATGGCGGCGGTCCTAGCCACCCGGGAGATCGGGCTTGCTGTCCTCGCGACGACTCTCTCGCTCCTGGCGGTGTTCGTTCCCGTCGCCGCGATGGGCGGAATCATCGGGCGCTTCCTCAGTAGCTTTGGCGTCACGATGGCGATCAGCATCGCCGTCTCGATGCTCGTGAGCTTCACGCTCACGCCCGCGATGGCTTCGCGCATGCTGACGAGCGGCCGTGGAACACCGCTGCTAGCGCGCATCGTGGACATTGTCTACGTACCTGCCGAGCGCGTGTACCTGCGGGCTCTCAAGTGGGTGATGACGCATCGGTGGGTGATGGCGCTGACCATGGTGGTCACCATTGGGTCTTGCGGTCCGATGATGAGCCGCCTTCCTACCGGCTTCATGCCGCCTCAGGACCGAGGGGAGTTCGAAGTCTCGATTCGCGCACCCGAGGGGACTTCTCTGGATGAGACGCAGCTGATCGCGGAGCGGATAGCGCTCGACATCCGCGGCCTGCCTGGCGTCGAGCACACGCTGACGACGGTCGCAGAGGACCCGCAGCAGACGGCGAATCTCGCGAAGGTCAGGGCGTTCTTGGCGGACCCGTTGCGGCGCGAACACAGCCAAATGACGCTCATGGATACGGTACGCACGAAGCTCCTCCCGAGCTACCCGAAGGACCTTCGCCTTGGCGTGGCTGAGGTCCAGGCGTTCAGCACGGGCTCGTCCACGGCGCGCGTCAGCTATGCGATCACCGGTTCCAATCTCGAGGAGCTCGCCGCCAAGAGCGAGCGAATCGTCGCCGAGCTCCGAAAGTCCCCGACGGCGGTCGACGTCGACAGCTCGCTCGTCCTCGGGAAGCCGGAGGTCCGGGCGCGAGTCGATCGAGAACGTGCCGGCGATCTCGGAGTTCGCGTCGCGGATATCTCGGAGACACTCCGTCTCTTCGTCGCAGGCCTCAAGGCCTCTACATACGCGGAAGCGGGCAAGCAGTACGACGTGCAGGTGCGCGGCGGCGCCGCGTGGAGAGCGAGCCCAGAAGCCCTTGCCGCGGTAGATATTCCGTCTTCGAAGCTCGGCTCGGTTCCGTTGTCGAGCGTGGTCGCGCTGGACGAGGCCAAGGGTCCTGCCGTCATCGACCGTCTTTCGCGCCAGCGCCAAGTGACGATCACCGCGAATCCGGCGGCGGGCTATAGCGATAGCGACACGATGGCAGCGATCAACAGCATCGTTACCGCCGAGGGACTCCCCGAGGGCGGTCGACTGATGCCGCTCGGCCAGACCAAGGAGCAGCTGCGCAGCGGCCCGGGGTTCCTGCTTGTCTTCGTCCTCGGGTTCATCTTCATGTACCTCGTCCTCGCAGCGCAGTTCGACTCGTGGGTGCTCCCCATTTCAATCCTCGTGACGCTGCCGCTGACGGTGCCGTTCGCGCTGCTTTCGCTGTTGATGTTCCAGCAGTCGCTCAATCTCTTCTCCGGATTGGGGCTCCTCGTCCTGTTCGGCGTTGTGAAGAAAAATGCGATCCTGCAAGTATCGCAGACGAACGTACTCCGCGCTCAAGGCATGACGCGGCTTGACGCCATCATGGAGGCGAACCGCGAGAGGCTGCGCCCGATCCTCATGACGACGCTTGCGTTCGTAGCGGGGATGGTTCCCCTGATCCTAGCGAAGGGCATCGGCTCGGAGGTCAATCACGCTACTGCGGGCATCGTGCTCGGCGGCCAAACGCTCTCGCTGGCTCTGACACTCCTCGCCGCTCCCGTCACGTACTCGCTCCTCGACGACGTGTCGGCATGGTTTGCGCGCCGAAGGAGCAAACCGCATGAAGACCGTGGAGAGCGGGAACTGAAGGAGTTCCTCGGCGAAGCGTCACCCGCTGTACCAAGCGAACGAGCTGTCTGATGTTGCCATGGCGTTCTGCTCGCGCGGTTTCAGATGCTAGGTCTCAAGGCCCGAACCTCGCGAATGTGCCCAGGCGACTGGGCGTCCGGGTCGCGACGACGACTGTGGTCGCGAACATGGTCGGCGTTGGAGTGTTTACCACAGCGGGCTTTCAGGCAGCACACCTCGCCGACCCGTTGACGATGATCCTGACTTGGGTCGGCGGGGGAGTCATCGCGCTCTGCGGCGCAGCCGTCTACGCAGAACTGGCGACGATGATGCCGAACGCTGGCGGAGACTACGTCTACCTCAGAACCGCGTTCCATCCCGCCCTCGGGTTCGCGAGCGGCTGGATTTCGTTGACCGCTGGCTTCTCCGCGCCCATCGCCGCTGCCTCGTTGGCCTTTGGACAATATCTGGTCCGCGTCTTCCCTAGCTCCGATGTCGACGCGCGGTGGATTGCTGTCGCCTTGATAACGGCCGCCGCAGTTCTCCACGGGTATGACACGGTAGTGGGCGGACGAGTGCAGGCCGCGTTCACGATCGGCAAGGTTGCCATCATCGTCGGGTTCATCGCTGCCGGGCTATTGTTCGGGAAAGGCAGCTGGTCGCACTTCGTGACTCGGCGTGGGGAGCTTGAGGGTCTCCCCGTTCTCGACTTCGCCACGTCGCTCATGTACGTCAGCTTCGCGTACTCCGGCTGGAACGCCGCGACATACGTTGCTGGGGAGATCTCCAACCCGAAGAAGACGTTGCCTTGGGCGCTATTGGGAGGCACCGCTATTGTGATGTTGTTATACGTCCTCCTGAACGTGGTCTTTATCTACGCGGCGCCGCCGAGCGAGCTCGCCGGGGTCTTGGAAGTGGGGGATCTGGCCGCCCGAAGACTGTTTGGTGAGGCCACTGGTCGCGCACTGTCGATGGCCATCGCGATAGCGCTGGTTTCCTCGGTGTCGTCGATGGTCATGGCCGGGCCGCGTGTTTATGCGGCGATGGCAGAGGACCGCGCGTTGCCGCAGTTCTTGTCGAGACGCAGTGCGCGCGGAGTTCCAGTCAACGCGATTGTGACGCAGGCCGTATTGGCAAGCTGCCTGGTCGGGCTCTGGAATCCAGACGAACTCATTCGGCACGTCGGATTCGGGCTCGCGCTTTTCTCAGCGCTCACTGTCGCCTCAGTGTTCGTCATGAGGCGACGGGTTGGGGCGGCGGACGGCGCATATCGGACTCCTGGCTACCCAGCGACGCCCATGCTCTTCATCCTGCTGTCAGGGGGAATCGCGACCGCACAGCTGACGTCCGCGGTATCTTCACGCCCGCGAGAGCTCGTGCTGACCGTAGGCACGTTCGTCGTCGGCGCGTTCGTGTTCGCCCTGTGGCGTCGCGCACCTGTGAAGTCCGGCCCGGGTCGATGCTAAGCGTCGAGAGGCGGGCCGACCTCGTGACGAATGAAGGCGTCTTCGCCCGTCAGGAGCGCGGCAAGCGTCCATGCGCGTGACGAAGCCCTCGAACTTGCCATCACGGCCGCCGCCACCGCCGAAACAGAGCTTCCGTGCTTCGGCGACCACGACGAGCCGGTCGACGAACGCGTCGATGTCGTCGTTGGAGATGCCGGCGCGCAGGTCACCGAGCAGCTCGAAGCCGAGCTCCTTGAACTCGCCGACGCGCTTCTTCTTGTGGAGCCGCTTGTTCATCGCGATGGACCGTAGCAGCCGCCTACGCCGGCGCGCTCGTCGTGATGGTCGGGGCCCAGATCGCGCCTTCCCACTCCTTCACGAGCCGCTCCTGCCACGTCGGGTCGGGCGCGAGGACCGGGCGACAGCCGTCCTCCGCGTGGAGGATGGAAGTGCAAAGCGCGACGAGGGCGTCGGCCACATCGTCGTCGGGCGTCTTCGCGGTGCCCGAGCTGCAGCGGCACGCGAGGGCGACGAGCCGGAGATCGACGTCGAGCTTGATGCCTGCGGCGACGCAGAACGGGAAGTCGAACCCGACGACGCGCGCAGGTCGGGCCACGAACTCGTCGACGAGCTCCTTCGCGGTCCAGCCCGGCGGATCGTTCGCGAGGAGCCGTGTGTTGATCCCGGTCGCGTCGATGCGGTAGGAGCGCCTGCCCGTCGAGCGCCCGGCGCTCTCTGCGAACACCCGCGAGAACACCGCCCTCGCACGCGCAGCGCGCGAAACGCTCGGACTTCTGGGGAGAAACGGCGAAGCCCCCCTCGGATCGCTCCTTGGGGGTTTCTGTTTACCGACCCTCGCCGTTTGTTGGCGACGAGAGAGAAGTGGCTCCAGCTGCTGGACTCGAACCAGCGACCCGGCGGTTAACAGCCGCCTGCTCTACCAACTGAGCTAAGCTGGAATGCGTCGGAGACGGGCGCGAGAATAGTCGGCCGGCCCTTCCCGTCAAGCGAATCTGCACGGCGCTTCACTTTGGTGACACGCGCGTGAGCTCGCCCGTTCCCTCCCCTCCCTCGCGCCTCCTCCCCCCGCCCGCGCTTCCGCTTCCCCCTCGCCCTCCCGCCCGCGCTTCCCGTTCCCCCTCGCCCTCCCGCGAGATTGCCCGCCTGGCGTGCTTCTGCGACAACCGCGCCGTGTCGCGCGCCGCCGAGCCCCTCCCGCCGCCGCCCGAAGCCTCCGACGCCTCGCAGGACCCCTTGGACCCGTCGCAGACCCCTCCGGACCCCGCGCAGGCCGCCTCGGCCCCGGCCGCCCCCTCCCCCTCCACCGCCCGCTCCGCCGGCCGCGGCGGCCTCGCCATCGCCGGCGCCAAGGTCTCCTTCATCGTCTTCGGCTTCGTCCAGCAGCTCATCCTCCCCCGCCTGCTCGGCACCGACGGCTACGGCGCCGTCTCCGTCGTCTTCGCCGGCGTCGGCGTCGTCAACAACGTCATCGTCGCCACCGGCATCCAGGGCGTCTCCCGCGCCGTCTCCAGCGTCGCCGACCACCACGCCGCCGAGGCCTTCCGCCGCACCCTCGCCCTCCACGCCGTCCTCGCCATCGCCGTCTCCTCCGCCTTCGCGCTCCTCGCCGGCTCCATCGCCGACTTCTCCGAGGCCCCGCACGTCGCCGGCCCGCTCCGCCTCGCCGCCGCCATCGTCCTCCTCTACGGCCTCTACGCCCCGCTCGTCGGCGCCCTCAACGGCCAGCGGCGGTTCCTCACCCAGGCCGGCTTCGACATCGGCTACGGCGCCCTCCGCACCGCCAGCGTCGCCGCCGGCGCCCTCCTCTTCCTCCGCGCCGGCCAGAGCGGCGTCCTCGGCGCCATCGCCGGCTTCGTCGCCGCCGCCGCCATCATCGTCCCCCTCGCGGCCCTCAAGACCGGCTTCGGCCGCCCCGGCAACGCCGGCCCCTCGATCCGCGAGCACCTCGTCTTCCTCCTGCCCCTCGCCGTCTCGCAGACCTTCCTCAACTTCCTGCTCCAGACCGACTTCTTCCTCCTCCGCCGCTTCCTCGGCCAGGCCACGAACCACCTCGCCCTCGGCGCCAGGGCCGCCGACGACCTCATCGGCGTCTACCGCGGCGCGCAGCTGTTCGCGTTCCTCCCCTACCAGCTGCTCCTCTCCGTCACCTTCATCCTCTTCCCCATGCTCGCCCGCGCCCACGCCGAGAACGATCGCGCCGCGGTCCGCCGCTACGCCATGACCGGCGTCCGCCTCTCGTTCCTGCTCACCGGCCTCCTCGTCGCCCCCATCTCGGGCCTCGCGCCCCACGTGCTGCGCTTCGCCTTCCCCGTCGAGATCTGGAGCCGCGGCGGCGACACGCTCCGCGTCCTCTCCCTCGGCATGGGCGCCTTCGCCATCCTCGGCGTCGCCTCGGCCGCGCTCACAAGCCTCCACCGCGAGCGCGTCGCCGCCGCGCTCACCGCCACAACGGTCCTCCTCGTCGCCGTCGGCTGCTCCGTCGCCGTGCCGCGCGCCGCCTTCGGCCCCGACATGCTCGTGAGCTCCGCGACCGCCACCTCGCTCGCCCTCGCCACCGCCGCGGTCGTCGCCGGCGCCCTGCTCCACCGCGCCGCCGGCGGCTTCGTCCCCGCGGCGACGGCGCTCCGCGTGGGCGTCGCGCTCGCCGCCGCGATCGCCGTCGGCGCGCGGCTGCCGTGGCTCGGCAAGATCGCCGTGCTCGGCGAGGCGATCGCCGTCGCCCTCGTCTACGTCGCCCTCCTCGTCGCCACGCGCGAGGTCGGCCGGGACGACCTCGCCGTCCTGCGGCAAGCGTTCGGCCGCAGAGCCCGCCCGGCGTGAACCGACCCGGCGATCACAGCCCCGCCAGCGCCTCCCCACCGCCCCGCCAGCGCTTCCCCCGACCCCCGCCAGCGCCGCCCCCGACGCCCGCCGTCGACGCCTCTTGACCGACAGCCGGCAATCTCGCATACGCGGGTCTCCCCGATCCCGAACGCGGCCGCAGCCCGCTCGGTCGACGCGCGGTCGACCCGGCGCTCGCCCTTCCCCGCTCCCCTCTGCCCGCCGGGCTCGCACACGCAGGAGATACCGTGGCGCCTCAATTCATCTTCACGATGCAGGATGTCCGGAAGGTGCACCCCCCGAACAAGGAGGTGCTCAAGGGCCTGTGGCTCTCCTTCTACCCGGGCGCGAAGATCGGCGTCCTCGGCGCAAACGGCGCCGGCAAGAGCACCCTGCTCCGCATCATGGCCGGCGTCGACAAGGAGTACCTCGGCGAGGCCAAGCCCGCCGACGGCATCCGCATCGGCTACCTCCCCCAGGAGCCGCAGCTCGAGGCCGGCAAGACCGTGCAAGAGCACGTCGAGATGGCCGTCCACGACGTCCGCTCCCTCGTCCAGCGCTTCGAAGAAATCGGCGCCAAGCTTGGCGAGTCGCCCCCCGACATGGAGGCGCTCCTCGAGGAGTACGCCGCGCTCCAGGACAAGATCGAGGCCGCGAACGGCTGGGAGATCGACCGCGTCGTCGAGCGCGCCATGGACGCCCTCCGGCTGCCCCCGCCCGACGCCGACGTCACCAAGCTCTCCGGCGGCGAGCGCCGGCGCGTCGCCCTCTGCAGGCTCCTCCTCGAGAAGCCGGACATCCTGCTCCTCGACGAGCCGACCAACCACCTCGACGCCGAGAGCGTCGCCTGGCTCGAACGCTTCCTCCACGAGTACCCCGGCACCGTCGTCGCCGTCACCCACGACCGGTACTTCCTCGACAACGTCGCGGGCTGGATCCTCGAGCTCGACCGCGGCGCCGGCATCCCGTACGAGGGCAACTACACCGGCTGGCTCGAGCAGAAGAAGAAGCGCCTCGAGCTCGAGCAGAAGCAGGAGAGCGCGCGCAAGCGCACCCTCGAGCGCGAGCTCGAGTGGGTGCGCATGGCCCCGCGCGCACGCCAGGCCAAGAGCAAGGCCCGCCTCGCCGCCTACGAGTCGCTCCTCGCCGAGGACAAGTCGAAGAAGGTCGAGGAGAACGAGATCGCCATCCCCGCCGGCAAGCGCCTCGGGAACGTGGTCGTCGAGGCCGACCACCTCCGCAAGGGCTTCGGCGATCGCGTCCTCATCGACGACCTCACCTTCTCGCTCCCGCGCGGCGGCATCGTCGGCGTCATCGGCCCGAACGGCGCCGGCAAGACCACGCTCTTCCGCATGATCATGGGCCAGGAGCAGCCCGACGGCGGCGCGCTCCGCATCGGCGAGACCGTGGAGCTCGCGTACGTCGACCAGTCGCGCGACGCCCTCAACCCGACCAACAGCGTCTGGCAGGAGATCTCCGGCGGCGAGGACCGCCTGCTCGTCGGCAAGCGCGAGGTCAACTCGCGCGCCTACGTCGCGAGCTTCAACTTCGCCGGCAGCGACCAGCAGAAGAAGGTCCGCGACCTGTCCGGCGGCGAGCGCAACCGCCTCCACCTGGCCAAGCTCCTCCGCCGCGGCGGCAACGTCCTGCTGCTCGACGAGCCCACGAACGACCTCGACGTCGACACGCTCCGCTCGCTCGAGGAGGCGCTGCTCAACTTCGCCGGCTGCGCCGTGGTCATCAGCCACGATCGCTGGTTCCTCGACCGGATCGCGACCCACATCCTCGCCTTCGAGGGCGACAGCAAGGTCGTCTGGTTCGAGGGCAACTACGCCGACTACGAGGCCGACCTGAAGCGCCGCCTCGGCGCCGACGCCGCCGAGCCCCGCAAGATCCGCTACCGCAAGCTCACCGCGAGCTGACGTGGCGCAGCGCACGGCCGCCCGCGGCGCCAGAGCCCCGGAGCACGTTTCCGATCTGGTGCGGCGCGGGCGCCCGCAGTAGCTCTCCTCCTCCATGCTCCGCAGCACCCCGAGCGCGCAGTGCGCATGGCTCGGCGCGGCCGTCGCGGCGGGCGCGCTGGCGACGACGGCCGCCGCCGGCCCCCCCGCCTGCCGGCCCCCCGAGGAGACCCGCTCGCCGTTCGGCACGTCCGCGTCGAGCGGCGACGGGGGCGGCGCGGCGGCGGGCGAGGGCGGCCGCGCAGAGGGCGCGGGCGGCCGGGCCGAGGGTGCGGGCGGCGCCGGGGGCAAGGGGGGCGCCGGGGGCACCGGCGGCCACGGCGCGGGCGGCTCGGACGGCGGCGCCGGGCCGGTCGACCCGCCGCCGGACGCCGCGCCGCTCTCGATCGTCACGTGGAACACCAAGGACTTCTTCAACGACAAGGACGACACCGCGGGCGACGCCGAGATCGTGCTCAGCCCCGCGGAGTACCGCGAGAAGCGCGAGGCGATCGCCGCGGTGCTCGCGGAGCTCGATCCCGACGTGGCGGTGCTCCAGGAGGTCGAGCACCTCGGCGTCCTCGAGGACCTGAACCGCATCGAGCTCGGCGGCGCGTACCCCCACGCCGCGCTCGTCGAGGCGTACGATCCGCGCGGGATCGACGTCGGCGCGCTGTCGAAGATCCCCTTCGACAGGGTCGTGTCGCACCGGGACGACCGCTTCACGCTGCGCGGAACATCGGGGCCCGTCTACACGTTCACCCGCGACTGCATCGAGCTCCACCTCTCCCGGGGCGGCCGCAAGGTCATCCTGCTGGGGGTCCACTTCAAGGCCAAGGCGGCGCCCGACGACCCCGACCGGCGCCTCGCCGAGGCGCAGCGCGCCCGCGCCATCGCCGACGCGCTCGCCGCGGAGCACCCCACCGCCGCGATCGCCGTGCTCGGCGACTTCAACGACGTCCCCGGCTCCCCCCCGGTCGAGGCCGTCGCCGGCGCCGGCCCGGGCGCGTTCGAGGACGCCGCGGCCGCGGCGCCGCCCGCCGACCAGTGGACGTATGACTTCCGCGGACAGCTAGAGCTCATCGACCACCAGCTGGTCAACCCGCTGCTCCGGCGGATGCTCGACCCGCGCTCGATCCGGATCCCCCACGGGCCGTCGATCGAGGGCGCGAGCGACCACGCGCCAATCTTTTCCGGATACAGGATCACCCCGCCCACGTAAGCGTTCGACCGCGCATCAGCTAAGCTGCGCCCCGATGCACGGCACGAGGAGAAAGGGCTCCCCGCCGAGAGCCCGCAGGGACTGGGGGCGCCTCGCCGTGCGCGTGCTGTGCGTCGTGTTCGCGCTGATCGGGGCGATCCCGCTCGCGGTCGGCTTCCTCGTGCGGACCGCGACCGTGCGGGCCTGGGCGTCGGCCGAGACGGCCGCGCTGCTGGAGAGCAAGCTCGGCATCACGGCCCGCTACGACGTGCGCGTCCAGGCCTGGCCGCTGATGGTCGGCCTGAACCGCCTCGTCGTCGACTCCTCGGACGGCGGCGCGCCGTTCCTCGAGCTGGAGCGCGTGGCGATCCGCCCGCGCCTGTTCTCGCTGCTCGCGGGGCGCATCGACGCGGGCGACGTCGAGATCATCGGGCCGCGCGTCCGCGCGGTCGTGAAGGACGGGGAGCTCCGCAACTTCAAGCTCCCCGACACCGGCAAGAGCAGCGGCGGCGGCGGGCTCGACCGCGCGCCGCTCTCGTCGGTCGCCATCACCGACGCGCGGGTCGACCTGACGATCGACAGCGTCCGCGTCCAGGCCCGCGAGGTCGACGTCGACGTCTCCGCCGAGCCGTCCAGCGTGTTCGAGATCGCGATGCGCTCCGGCTTCGTCTCGGTCGTGCACACCCACCCCGCGCCCGGCCGCGAGGCCGAGGAGGACAGCGTCGACGAGGACGTGATCTGCCGCTTCGACACGCGCATCAGCGTCGAGCCGGGCCGCGCGCTCGTCCGCCGGCTCATCCTGGAGGGCGCCGCCGACTTCGATCCGGATCCCGGCACCGCGCCGCCGTGCGGGCTCCAGGGCGGCGACTGGCGCCGGGTGGAGCTGGAGCTCGGCGCCCTGCGCGCCGTCGGCCTCGGCGGGGGCATGCCCCACCGCATCGAGGGCCGCGTGCGGGCGCGCCTGCCGGTGCCGATCGTGCACCGCTTCGTCGACCTGCCGCCCGCGACGGGCTCGGTCGCGATCGACGTGGACGCCGAGTACGACGCGGCGGCCGCGCCGCTCGGCCTCGCGCTGCCGCGCGTGAAGGGGACGCTCGCGCTCGACCAGCCGGGCCTCGACGGCAGGGTCTTCGTGACGCGCCTCTCGGGCAAGCTCTCGACGACCCCCGACGCCGTGCAGCTCTCCGACACCGACGTCGCCTGGGCCGACGGCACGCTCAAGATCTCCAGCGCGGAGGTCAAGCCGTTCGAGAAGGGCGTGCCGCTCCACGCGGGGCCGATCGACCTCGCCAACATCGAGCTGCCCGGCCTCCTGCGCGACCTCGGCGTGCACCCGCAGGCGCACGTCGCCTGGACGCTGCGCGAGGGCCGGTTCGATCGCTTCGGCGGCACGCTGGTCCCGCTCTCCCTCGAGGGCCCGCTCGCCGTGCAGACGCGCGGCTTCGACATCTTCGATCGCCCGACCAAGGACCCGGCCCGCCAGCGGCTGATGGGCGTGAAGGAGGGCTCGGTCCGCGGCTCGTTCCAGGTGCGGCCGAACGCCGTCGTGCTCTCCGGCTTCTCGATCGACACGCCGAGCTCGCACCTCCGGACCACCGTCTCGCTCGGCTTCAACGACCAGCTCGGGGTCGAGGTCCACCCGGGCTCGCGCGTGGATCTCGCCGAGGTCTCGCCGCTCGCCGACCTCGAGCTCGCCGGCGTCGCGTCGATGAGCGCCTCGATGCACGGCTCCTACGCGCACCCGAAGCTCAAGGGCGAGGTCGGCATCGAGAAGTTCGTGTTCGCCGGGTTCCCCATCGGCGACCTCGAGCCGTCGCCGGTCGCGTTCGAGCCGCTCGCCCTGACGCTCGAGAACGCCCGGGTGCGGCACGGGGCGAGCCGCATGCGGGTCCCCTCGCTCAAGGTCGACTTCGACCCGGCGGGCAACCTGCCGAAGGGCCTCCCGCTCGACAGCTCGAGGGGGATCGTGGTCGTGGACGCGACCGTGGACACGCGCGAGGCGCCGCACCTCGCCGCGCGCGACCTGCTCGAGATGCTCCGCCTCGAGAAGGATCCGCGGTACGTCGCCTACAAGGCGACCGCGAGCGGGACGGCGCGGGCCCACTTCGCGCTCGGCGGCCCCGAGGACCGCTGCGGCGGCGGCTACCTCGCCGTGAGCGCCGGGATGCGCCTCAGCGGCATCGAGCTCCTCGAGGAGCGCTTCGACGAGGGCGAGGTCGACGTCAACCTGATCTGGGACGATCAGGCCGCCGGCGGCGACGGGATGCGGCTCGACGTCCGCTCGGCGTCGCTGCGCAAGGGCACGGGCTCGGTGCTGGCGAGCGTGTCCATCGCGCACGGCGGCGCGCTGAAGGGGAGCGTCATCGCGAGCGGCCTCCCGCTCACGCGCATCGACGCGCTCGGGCCGGCGGGCTCGCTGTTCGACGGCTCGGTGTCGCTCGTGGCGAGCCTGGGCGGCACCGTAAGCAGGATGGCCGGCTTCGCCGACGTCCACGTCTCGCGCATCGGCATCCGGCGCTCGCACGCGAGCCTGCCCCCGTCGCGCGTCGAGCTCACGATCGTGCCCCTGGACAAGCCGCCCAGGGTCGTCGGCAGGACGCCGATCTGCGGCAACCCGATCGGCGCGCCGTTCGACCCGGCGGAGTTCGAGCGCGACCTGCCCGACGGCTCCTTCGTCGCGAACGGCTCGCTCTTCGGCGGGCAGGTCGCGCTGGAGGGGGTCCGCGTCACGCGCCAGCAGCGCAAGATCGTGGACGGCCGGGTGCGCATGGACGCGCTCGACCTCGGCACCCTCGCGAACCTGATCCCGGGCGTCGCGTTCTCGGCGGCGACGCCGAAGGGGACGCTGACCGCGTCGCTCGACATCGAGCGGCTCCCGCTCGCGGATCCGAAGCAGGCGGCGCTCACGCTGAAGGTCGACGCGCTGAAGCTCGAGCGGGAGGGCCAGGGGGTGCACCTCACGGCCCCGAGCGGGCCGATCCGCCTCGCGGGCAACGCGCTCACGGTGCCGGAGCTCCACATGGAGGCGCACACCGCCTCGCGCCTGTCGGCGGCGTTCACGGCGTCCGGCGAGGTGAAGCGGGTGTTCACCGCGCCGGAGCTCGACGTCGGGATCCGGGTCAGCCCGACGAAGCTGGCGCGGCTCAGCGCCGACATCCCGCAGATCCGGCACGCGCGGGGGACGGTGCAGGCCGACGTCCGGATCACGGGTCCCCTCCAGGGGCTGCGCTACGCGGGCTCGGCGACGCTCAAGGAGGGGGAGCTCGACGTCGTGGGGCTGCCGGTGTCGCTCGACGACATCGACGTGGAGATCGCGATCGACGACGACCTGGTGCGGCTCACGCGGGCGACCGCGCGGGTCGGCACGGGCACGGTGAGCGCGGTCGGGAACATGCCGGTGCGGGGCCTGAACCTCGGCATGGCGACGGCGTCGATCGTGGCGACCGGCGTGAAGCTGCCGGTCGCCGACGGGGTGAACCTCACCGCGAACGCGAACCTCGTGGCGCGCTTCCAGCCCGGCGTCGAGGACGACGCGTCGGGCGAGAAGAACCTCCCGCACGTCGAGGGCAGGATCACGCTCACGTCGTTCAACTACACGCGCCCGATCCTGATGAGCATGGACCTCGGCGACCTCACGGGCCGCCAGCGGACGACGGTGCAGACCTACGACCCCGCCGCCGACGCGGTCCGGTTCAACGTGGTCGTGCTCTCGCCGAACCCGCTCCACTTCTCGAACGATCTCGCGGATATGCGGCTCGAGGTCTCGCCCACGGGGCTCGAGCTCTCGGGCACGAACCAGCGCTTCGGCGCGCGCGGGTCGCTGCGCATCCTGCCCGACTCGAAGCTCATGCTGCGGAGCACCGAGTTCAACGTGCGGGAGGGCTACGTCCGCTTCGACGACCCGTTCCGCATCGCCCCGAAGGTCGACGTGCGCGCCGAGAGCGAGTACCGCCGCTACACGTCGATGAGCAGCTCCGCGGCGGACCCGGCCGCCGGCGCGGAGGCGCCGACGGCCGCGAGCGCGGGCATCGGCGCCGGCGCGAACGCCAGCGGGCACTGGCGCATCAAGCTGCACGCGCAGGGCGACGCGGACAACCTGCAGCTCAACCTGACGAGCGATCCGCCGCTCAGCCAGGAGGACATCGTCCTGCTCCTGACGCTCGGGATGACGCGCGCCGAGCTCAACCAGGGGGTGGTGTCGTCGCTCGGCGAGACGGTGGGCCTCGAGGCGCTCTCGTCGCTGACCGGCGCGGACAAGGCGGTGAAGACCATCGTCCCGATCATCGACGAGTTCCGGTTCGGCACGGGCTACTCGTCGAAGAACGGCGCGCCGGAGCCGACGGTGACCCTGGGCAAGCGCATCACGGACGCGGTGCGGGCCAACGTCACGACGGGGCTCTCGCAGGGCAGCCAGGTGCGCGCGGGCGTCGAGGTGAAGCTCAGCGACCGGATGAGCGTGCAGGGGTCGTACGACAACGCGAACGACGCCTCGAGCTCGCCGGTCGGCAACCTGGGCGCCGACCTGCGGTGGCGGCTCGAGTTCGAGTGACGCCCGAGCGGCGGCCGTCAGGTGGCCGCGGCGAGCGCCGCGGTGGCCGCGTCGAGCGCGCCGTAGCGGTCGTCGCGGCCGGACACCCACTGCCTGTGGCCCATGAGCTCGAAGATGCGCCGGTGCTTCGGGTTCTTCCAGGTCATGCCGAGCAGCGCGCGCTGGAACGCCTCGGCCTTCGCCTCGGGCAGCGCCGGCAGCGCGTCGAACATGGCGAAGTCGTA
Organism: Sorangium cellulosum So0157-2; assembly: GCF_000418325.1. GTDB lineage: Bacteria > Myxococcota_A > Polyangia > Polyangiales > Polyangiaceae > Sorangium > Sorangium cellulosum_D. Next base: position 2,215,452 of record NC_021658.1, on the reverse strand, counting down.
GGCCGGCGTCGTCCAGAGGACGTCGACCCGGCGGAGGTCGATGTGGCCGTTCGCCTGCTCGGCCAGCCACACCGCGTCGCCGACCGCGGCCGCCTGCGCCTTGCCCTCGTGCAGCGCCGCGAGCGCCTGGACCTCGCTCGTCGCGGTGTCCCCGTGCTTGCCGAGGTCCACCTCGAACGGCATGAGCTGGATCTTGTCGACCGCCACCCCCGCCTGCCGGAGGAAGTGGAGCGGCAGGATGCGCGCGTGCGCGGAGTCGGCGCTCCCCACCGCGAGCACCTTGCCCTCGAGGTCGCTGAGCGCGCCGACCGCGGCGTCGCGGCGGACGAGGAGCTTGCTGTGGAAGTCGCGGTCGACCTCGCGCATGGCGAGCGAGCGGGAGCGGCCCTCGGTGTGCCGCTTGACCCGCACGTGCGAGATGGCGCTGTTCCAGGCGACGTCGATGTGCCCGCGGATCAGCGACTCGACCTGGCGCTCGTAGGTAGAGAAGAGCGCGAAATCAATCAGGATTCCATGTTCGCGGAAGTGCTCGCGCAGGCTCTCCCACAGCGTCACCACCTTGAGGTCGTGCGCCACGGCGCCGACAAGCATCGCCAGGTCCTTCATCCGGTGCCTCGCACGGGCGGCGACGCTAGCACGAGGTCCGCCCGCCGAGAGCCCTGCGTCTCGCGCATCGGCGCCTCGAGGCGTCGATCGGGTCGGGCCTGGGCCTCCGGGGCGCTGGAGCTCGCGCGTCCCGTGTTGGGGCGCGAACGGGGCGCGGCGATCGGCGGAGGGGGGCGGGAGCGCCGCGGCGACGCAGGGCGCGGCGGCGATGTCGACGCGCGGGCGGCCTCTTGCCAAAACGCGGCCCAACCGGGCTACGCTGCGCTCCTCGTGCACGCCGGCGCCGGTTCATTTCGTTTTGGTGCCCCGGCGCTCCGCGCCTGATGGCTCGCTTTCGCTCCGTCCTCATTCCCCTGGCGTTCGGCCTTTTGCCGCTCGGTGTGATCGCCGCCCCCGCGCGCGCCGAGAAGGCGCCCGTGCGCGTGGCCCAGGTGGACGAGGAGGACGCGGGCGGCTCGAACCAGGTTCAGGTCAACCCGGGTCGGGCCAACCCCAACCTCAACCCGGGTCGGGTCAGCAACCCCAACCCCGGTCAGGTCAGCCCGGCCCAGCCGAACCTCAACCCCAGCAACCCCAACCCCGGTCAGGTCAGCCCGGCCCAGCCGAACCTCAACCCCGGTCAGGTCGACCCGGCCCAGCCGACCCCCAACCCCGGTCAGCTCAACCCGGGTCAGCCCAGCCCCGCGGAGCGCGCCGGGCCCCCGGGCGGCGCCCGCACCGACGCTACCGACGTGCCGTCGCTCCAGCAGCCGCTCGCCCTCGGAGAGCTCGTCGGCAAGCCGATCGTCCGCATCGACGTCGCCGCGCTGGGCGACCGCTGGGTCATCGTCTCCCCGGTCACCAGCGTCGAGCTCGGTGAGCCGCTCAGCCACGACGCCGCGCGCCGCGCCATGCGCGAGCTGCTCGCCTCCGGCAACTTCGCCCGCGCATCGGCCGAGGCCTACCTCCTGCCGGACGGCGCCGCGCTCCGGATCGCCGTCGTTCCGCGCCGGCTCATCGCCACCATCCAGATCGCCGGCGGCGCGCTCGATCGGCAGAACACCCTCGAGGCCGCCGGCATCGCCGAGAACGGCGAGATCACCGCCGCGGCGCTCGCCGAGATCGGCCCCCGCGTCCGCGCGTTCTACGCGGAGCACGGCTACCCCGCCGCCGCGGTCACGGTCCGCGCCGTCGACACCGACGATCGGTCGCAGATCCTCCTCGCCCTCGACATCGAGGCCGGCGCCCCGCGCGTCGTCTCCCAGCGCGTCTTCGTCGCCGACCCGCGCGCGCACCGGGAGCTCGGCTCGCTCAAGGAGCGCTACGGCCTCGGCGTCGGCGCCCGCGTCGACGAGCCCGCCCTCGCCGAGGCCGACCGCGAGATGACCGAGCTCCTCCGCCGGAGCGGCTTTCACGACGCCGAGGTCTCCCACCGCGTCCTCGCGGTCGGCCCGAACAACTACCTCTACGTCTACCTCGACCCCGGCGCGCGCATCGTCCCCGCCTTCGACGGCAACCGCGCCTTCGACGACGACGCCCTCGAGGACGCGCTCGGCCTCGGCGAGACCACCGAGACGAAGCCGGACGATCTCGCCGACCGGCTCACCGCGTTCTACGTCGCCCGCGGCTTCCTCGACGCCAAGGTCACCCCGTCGCTCGGCGGCGAGCCGGACGATCCGGTCCGCTACCTGACCTTCACCATCCGCGAGCACGAGCAGGTGCGCGTCACGAAGCGCGTCTTCCCCTGCCTCACCGGCGAACTCAGCCCGGACGACCTCGGCCGCGAGATCGAGAGCTTCCTCGAGGAGGACCTGCCCGGCGCCGACGCCTTCTCGATGCCCGACCCGCGCGGCATCTCGGACCTGTTCGGCCCGACCCGCGGCGCCGGCGGCCGGGCCAAGCCGGTCGAGCTCATCCCGGCGATGACGTACGCGCAGGAGACCTACGAGCGCGCCCTCAAGCACCTGCGCGACCTCTACTTCAGCAAGGGCTACCTGAACGCCGTCGTCGGCCCGGTCTCGGTGCTCCGCGCCACCTGCTCGCGCCGCTCCCCGCCGGGCGCCTGCATCCCCGAGCCGGTCACGGAGCGCGTCACGGCCCAGTGCCGCACCGACGCGCTGGGCCTCCCCCTCCCCGAGCCGCCCGTGCCCGCCGCCCTCACCTGCCGGCCCGACCCGGCGCGGCACATCGCGTGCGCCCCCGAGGTGACGCTCCGCATCCCGGTCCACCCCGGCCCGCAGACGCGGCTCTACGATCTCGCCTTCGAGGGGAACAAGGGCTTCTGCGGCCAGCCCGGCCTGAGCGAGCGGGATCGGGATTTCTGCGCCGAGGAGCGGCCGTTCAGCGAGCGCTGGCTCAGCGAGGTGGCGGACCTGAAGGTCGGCCAGCCGCTCTCGACGCTCGACCTCGACGCCGCCCGGCTGCGCATCCTCGACGCCTACCGCGACCTCGGGTACGCGTTCGCCGAGGTCCGCACGGCCATCGAGCCCTCGCCCGACCGCACGCGCGCCCGCGCGCGGTTCATCGTGTCGGAGCGGGATCGGGTGATGGTCACCGGCATCGTCGTCAAGGGCGCCGTCCGGACCGACGAGCAGCTGATCCTCCGCCGCGTGCTGCTCCGCGAGGGCGCGCCGTTCCGGCAGTCGCAGGCCCGCCTGAGCGAGGAGCGCATCGCCACGCTCGGCCCCTTCTCCAGCGTGTCCATCTCGCTGGAGGACCCGGAGGTCCCGCAGAAGAACAAGCGGGTCATCATCCACGTGGTCGAGCAGCTGCCGCAGTACCTGAACCCGCAGATCGGGTTCTCGACCGGCGAGGGCGTGCGCTTCGCCTTCGAGTACGGACACCGCAACATCGGAGGCCTCGCCATCGGCCTCACGATGCGCGTCCAGCTCAGCTACCTGTTCGAGTTCATGGTCGTGGACCCGGCGGCGCGCCGCCACTACCACGAGCTCGACGACGACGATCAGCTGGAGCGCCGCAACACGATCGCGGTCACGCTCCCGGACATCGGCCTCGGCCCGCTCGTCAGCCTGTCCCTGTCGGGCATCGACGTGCGCGACAACCAGCTCGACTTCGGCTTCACGAAGCAGGCGCTCATCCCCGCGCTCACCTACCGCCCGCGGCGCGCCATCACGACGCAGCTCGCCGTCTCGACCGAGCTGAACGACGTCGGCTTCTTCCAGGGCGCCGTCGGCACCGAGAAGCGGGACATCCTCAATCAGCTGCGCATGCCCGAGGGCCGCACGATCGCCCTGGCGCAGCGGATCGACGCGTCCTGGGACACCCGCGACACCCCCTTCGCCGCGACCCGCGGATTCCTGCTCTCCGGCGGGGTCGAGCACGTCGACGCGTTCGACGTGTTCGCCTCGGGCGAGTCCCAGTCGGACTTCCCCGAGAGCCACTTCCTGCGGTTCACGGGCCGCGTGTCGGGCTACATCCCGCTCGCGCGCCGGGGGCCCGTCCTCGCGCTGAGCCTGTCGGGCGGCTACATCCACCCGCTCGTGGCCAACAGCGGCACGTATCCCGATCGCCTGTTCTTCATGGGCGGCGTCGACTCGCTCCGTTCCCACCTGGCCGAGTCGCTGTACCCCGCGGACGGGCTGGAGGAGGCGAGAGATGCGCTGTCGAAGAATCAGGACCCCGAGGACGATGACGTCCAGATCTCGACGGACGACATCCCCCGCGGCGGAACGGTGATGGTGAATCCGCGCGCCGAGCTGCGCATTCCGCTGACCGATCTGCTCCAGCTCGGGATCTTCCTCGACGCGGGCAACCTCTGGATCCGCGCGAAGAACGTGAACCTCGACCCGCGGCTGCTCCGCTACGGGCTCGGCGCCGGCCTGCGGGTGAACACCCCCATCGGCCCCCTGGCCTTCGATTACGGCTTCAATCTGGCCCCGCGCGAAGAGCTCGACGAGATCGACGGCGCGCTCCACTTCTCCGTGGGGCTCTTCTGACAGGCGGCGCCGCGCGCGACCTGCGGCGCGGCGCGGCGCGCGCGTCAGGTCAGCTCGCCGCCTGCCACGAGAGCCACGCGCGGACGCGCCCGCCGGCGAGCGCCTCGACGAGGCGGATCGGCGCGCGGTCGCCGCTGCGCGCCGGCGCGGCGTAGCTCACGCGGTGGACCGCGCGCAGGCCGAGGTCCGGGATCGCCACGCCGATGGCCAGGTGGGCGCGAGCCGGCGTGCCCGCCGGCCACCCGTCGCGGTGGCCGCCCAGCGCGGCCGCGTGGAGCGCGATCGACAGGGGGCCGGTCGTAAGGTGAAAGGACGCGGTCGCGGGGGCTCGGTCAGCGTCCGGCGCGTCCGGCGCTGCCAGCAGGGCGACGGCGGCCTCGAGGTGCGCCGCGGCGGCGCCGATGGCCGCCGCGGCGAGGAAGGCGGTCGTGTTCGCGGTGAGCCGCATGGCGATCTCCTGGGCGCGACGGCCATCCTTGCGCTGGCCGCCCTGGCGCGGAAGCGACGTGCAGCGAACGGCGCGGCCGCTGCAGGGAGCGGGGCGCGCCCCGCGGCGAGCCGCGCGGCGGGCCTCGACCCGACCACGCGGCTCGACCCGGCCCCGGGTCAGCGCGCCGTGGCCGCCTTCATCTCGCGGACGAAGCTCGCGACGGAGCGCGCGGCCGCCTCCGGAGCGCCGAGGTTCGCCGCGATCCGCTGCACGACCGCGGACCCGCTGACCACGCCGAAGGCCCCGGCGGCGAGGGCGTCGCGCACGTGCTCGGGCTTCGAGATGCCGAACCCGAGGATCGCGGGCGGCGCGCCGAACCGGCGCAGCGTCTCGAAGAGCGACCCGTGGCTGAGGCGCAGCTGCTCGTCCGCCCCCGTCACGCCCTTGCGCGTGACGCAGTAGGTATACGCGGCGGACCGCTCCGCGAGCAGCTCCAGCGTCGACTCCGAGGCGTTGAGCGGCGCGATCAGCACCGGCGCCACGCCCGCCGCGCGCGCCGCCGCGACGTACGGCTCCGACTCCCGCACCGGCACGTCGGCGACGAGCACGCTGTCGACCCCGGCCGCGGCCACGGACGCGTAGAAGCCCTTGAGGTCGCGGTGCTTCACCAGGTTCGCGTACGTCAGGATGCCGACCGGCACCTCCGGCGCCTCCGCCCGGAACCGCGAGAGCAGCTCGATGCAGTCGGGCGGCCGCACCCCGGCCGCGAGCGCCCGCACGGCGGCGGCCTGGACCGTCGGGCCGTCCGCGATCGGATCCGAGAACGGGATCCCGACCTCGATCGCGTCCGCGCCGCCCTCCACCGCCGCGCGGAGCAGCCGCGCGCTGGTCGCGAGGTCGGGATCCCCGAGCATCAGGAAGGGGATGAACGCCCCCTCGCCCCGCTGCCGCAGCCGCTCGAATGCGCCATCGTAGCGCGTCTTCACCGCCACCCGACTCATGCCGACCTCCCGGGATCGAGCAGCTTCTGGGCCTGCTCCATGTCCTTGTCTCCGCGGCCCGACAGGTTCACGACGAGCACCGTCTCTCGCCCTGCCTGCGCCGCCTCCGCCGACATCTTCAGCGCGTGCGCGATCGCGTGCGCCGACTCGAACGCCGGGATGATGCCCTCGCTGCGCGCGAGCCGCTGGAACGCGTCGAGCGCCTCGTCGTCGGTCGCCGCCACGTAGGTCGCCCGGCCCGACGTCATGAGGTGCGCGTGCTCCGGCCCGACGCCGGGATAATCCAGGCCCGCCGACACGGAGTGCGTCTCGGCGACCTGCCCGTGCTCGTCCTGGAGGATGTAGGTCTCCGACCCGTGCAGCACGCCCGGCCGCCCCTTGAGCAGCGTCGCGCCGTGCTTGTCGGTCGACAGGCCGTGGCCGGCGGGCTCGACGCCCACGAGCGCCACGCCCTTGTCCGGGATGAACTCCGAGAAGATCCCCATCGCGTTGCTGCCGCCGCCCACGCACGCGACCACCGCGTCGGGCAGGCGCCCCTCGACCTCCAGGATCTGGGCGCGGGCCTCGCGGCCGATCACCCACTGGAAGTCGCGCACGATGGTGGGGAACGGGTGAGGCCCGGCGACCGTCCCGATGAGGTAGTGCGTGTCCTCGTAGCTCTCGGTCCAGTAGCGCAGCGCCTCGTTGAGGGCGTCCTTCAGCGTCTGGGTGCCCGAGCTCACCGGCACCACCTCCGCCCCCATGAGGCGCATCCGGAAGACGTTGAGCCGCTGCCGCTCGACGTCCTTCGCGCCCATGTAGATGCGCGTGGGCATCCCGAGCAGGGCGCCGATCATCGCGGTCGCGACGCCGTGCTGGCCGGCCCCGGTCTCGGCGATCAGCCGCCGCTTGCCCATGCGCCGCGCGAGCAGCCCCTGGCCGAGCGCCTGGTTCGTCTTGTGCGCGCCGCCGTGGAGCAGGTCCTCGCGCTTGAGGTAGACCTTCACCCGCGGGTCGCCGGTCAGGTTGCGGCACAGGGTCAGCGGCGTCGGGCGCCCGGCGTAGGTCGTCAGCAAGGCGTTGAACTCCGCCGCGAACGACGGATCGCCGCGCGCCTCCAGGTACGCGCGCTCGAGCTGCTCGAGCGCGGGCACGAGGATCTCCGGGACATAGGCGCCGCCGAAGGCGCCAAAGCGGCCGCTTTGCTGCATGGTGATAGCCTCGATCGTCGATGGTGCGTGGTGCGTTGGAAAAGATGCGGTTCAGGGGGACGCGCGGTCCGCCGGGGCCGCGGGGCCAGGGTCGTGGCGCGAGGGGCCGCGCGCGGCGTCGAACAGCCGCGCGAGCAGCTCGGCGCACTTCTCGCCGGGCGCGCGCTCGACGCCCGAGCTCACGTCGAGCGCCCAGGTCCCCACCCGGCGCGCCGCGGCGATGTTGTCCGGCGTGAGCCCGCCCGCGAGCAGGCTCCGGCCCCGCGCCGGGTGGCCCTCGAGCGCGCTCCACGCGAACGTCCGCCCGGTACCGCCGCGCGCCTCGGCCGTGCGCGTGTCGAAGACGAGCCGATCGGCGCGGCGCTCGACCTCGGCGCCCGCGCCGGACGCGCCGGCGGCGCCCGGCTGACCGGCCGCGCCCTCGCCCGCGGCGCCGGGCCCGCCGGCCGCGCCCGCGGCGCCGGCCGGCGCCATCGGGACCGACTTCCAGACCTCGCACCCCTCCGGGAGCGCGCGCCGCAGCCCCTCGACGTACGCGGCGTCCTCGTCGCCGTGCAGCTGCACGGCGCGGAGCCCGAGCGCGCGCGCCGTATCGGCGACGAAGTCCGCGGGTTGATTCAGGAAAACGCCGACGAACGGCAGCCCCGCGGCGGTGGCGATCGCGATCTCGGCCTGCTCGCGCGTCACCCGCCGCGGCGAGGCCTCGGCGAAGACGAGGCCGCCGAAGCGGGCCCCGAGCCGCTCCACCTCGCGCGCGTCCCCGGGCCGGGTCAGGCCGCAGACCTTCACCCTGCCGTTCACCAGCGCGCGCGCGGCGTCGGCGATGTCGGGGCTGCGCATGAGCGAGGTGCCGACGAGGAATCCATCGACCGAGGGCGCGAGCCGCTCCACGTGGGCGCGCGACTCGACGCCCGACTCGGCGATGACGATCCGGTCGCGCGGCACGCGCGGGGCGAGCCGCTCCGAGACGGCGAGATCGACCTTGAGCGTCTTGAGATCGCGGTTGTTGATCCCGATCACGGGCGCGGGCAGCGCGAGCGCGCGGTCGAGCTCCGCCTCGTCGTGGACCTCGACGAGGCAGTCCATGCCGAGCGCCTCGGCGGCGCCCAGACAGAGCAGCGCGGTCGCGTCGTCGAGCACCGACAGCATGAGCAGGATCGCGTCCGCGCCGTGCGCCCGCGCCTCGACCACCTGGTAGGGGCTCACGACGAAGTCCTTGCAGAGGATCGGGACGTCCAGGACCGCGCGCACGGCCTGGAGGATCTCGAAGCTGCCCTGGAAGAAGGGCTCGTCGGTCAGCACGCTCACCGCGTCCGCGACGCCGTAGTAGGCCGCGGCGACGGCGTGCGGGTCGAAGTCCGGCCGGATCACGCCCTCGGACGGGGAGGCCTTCTTGCACTCCAGGATGAACCGCGCCCCCGGCGCGGAGAGCGCGCGCCGCAGGCTCCGCGAGGTGGGCGGGGCGTTCGCCCTGAGGCTGGCGAGCGGGGTCCGCCGCTCGCGCTCTGCCACGTCCGCCCGCTTCCGCTCCACGATGCGCCCGAGCACATTGCCTTGCTCAGCCATGATTCGCCTCCTTGCGCGCTTCTTGAGGCGCCTCCCGGCTCAGCGCCACGAAGCGCGCGAGCCGCTCGGCCGCGCGACCCGAGCTCAGCGCCTCGAGCGCGGAGGCCGTCCCTTCGCGCAGGCTGTCGGCGCGCCCGCCGATCCAGAGCAGCGCCCCCGCGTTGATGGCGACGGCCTCGCGGTGGGCCCGCTCGCCGCGGCCGGCGAGGAGATCGCGGAGCCACGCCGCGTTCTCCGCCGGGCCGGCGCCCCGGAGCGCCTCGGGCGGCGCGGGCGCGACCCCGGCGTCCGACGGGTCGATCGTGAGCTCCTCGACGACGCCGTCGCGGAGCCGCGCCGCGCGGGTCGGCGCGTGCAGGGCGATCTCGTCGAGGCCGCCGCCGTGCACGACGAGCGCGGCCTGGCAGCCGAGCATCCCGAGCGTGCGGGCGGCGTGGCCGACGAGCGCGGGGTCGTAGATGCCCATCACCTGGATCGGCGGCGCGCTCGGGTTCACGAGGGGGCCGAGCAGGTTCATGATCGTGCGCACCTTGAGGGCGCGGCGCACCGGCATCGCGTGGCGCATGCCCGCGTGGTACTGCGGCGCGAAGAGGAAGCAGAAGCCGACCTCGTCGAGCGCGCGGCGCGAGACGTCGGCCGCCGGGTCGAGCCGGGCGCCGAGCGCCTCGAGGACATCGGCCGAGCCGCACTGGGACGAGACCGAGCGGTTGCCGTGCTTGGCGACCGGCAGCCCCGCTTCGGCGGCCACGAACGCCACGGCGGTCGACACGTTGACGGTGCACTGCCCATCTCCGCCGGTGCCGCAGCAGTCGGCGTACGCGTAGGCCGGCCGCGCGAACGGCGCCGCGGCACCCCGGAGCGCGCGCGCGGCGCCCGCGACCTCGACCGGTGTCTCGCCCTTCGCCTTGAGCGCGACCAGCAGCGCGGAGAGCTCGATCTCGCTCAGCGCTCCCGCGAACGCGTCGCGAAACAGCGCCTCCGCCTGCTCGGCGGAGAGGTCCACCCCCGCGCAGAGCGCGTCGATCACTGCATGCATCATGGTTCGCTCCTCATGTTCACGGTCGTTCCGGCAGACACTGCTCCTCGGGATTCGAGCGTCGGACCGCGGCGCACTGCATAGCGGACAAAAACGAAAAGGCCCACCGTTGTTCGGCGGGCCCTCTTTCTTCTTTACTTCAGGTCGGCCTCCCCGGAGGGAGGCGCGTTACCCGTCGCTGGGGCCCGCCTTGGTACAGCACCAGCGCCACCAGCGCAGCCCGGCCACGCGCGAGCTCACCCGGGCGGCCGCGTGCGACGCGACGCCGAGGACGAAGGCCTCGGAGCCGGAGCGAGCGGGGGACGCGGTGAACGCGCTGGGCATGCGGGGAACATAGCTTGCGGTCGCGCGGGGGGTCAAGCGGGTTCGCTGCGGTTTCCGCTTCGCTGGTTCTGCCGGTCTTGTCTGTCGACCTGCCCGTCTCCCGCCGGGCTGTCTGTCTTCCTTCAACTTCCCGCGCGCGGTTACCCAGCCGCGCCCAGCCGCGCCCAGCGGCGCGACGGACGTCCGTGGGGTCCGGCGCGGGCGCGCAAGACAGCTCCCGTCGGGGACGTGGTGGATGCGCACGTTTGACGGCGTCGCGGTGGCCACAACGCTCATCGGGCTCAATCGAACACGGACCAGCGGACAACCGAGACGACCAAAACACGCTCAGGCTGCTCAAAGCGACTACGCAACTCGATGGTCGACACTGTCCCGGTTGGCCGATTCGGATTCGGGTGTTGCATACGTCGACATGAGCCCCGCCCGACCCGTGGAGGAGCAAGGCGCTTCTCCGTTGACATCCTCGAGCCGCCTCGCTTCCCTCCCTGGGACATGAGCACCGTGGCGATGGAGGCGGCGTCGGTCGGAGCTCACCTGCGTCCGATCGGCGTGATCCGGTCCGCGCTCAAGGGCCGCGGCGAGGCGCCCAGGCAGGGCTCGGAGGGCGCGCCCGACGCCTGGGTCGAGGTGCACCCGTGGGCGGCGGAGGCGCTGAAAGGCATCGTCGCTGGCGACGAGATCATCCTCATCACGTGGCTTCACGAGGCGCGCCGCGACGTCCTCCAGGTCCACCCGCGCTCTGACACGAGCAACCCGCTCACGGGCGTCTTCGCGACGCGATCGCCGGACCGACCGAACCCGCTCGGCCTCCACCCCGTCTTCGTGCGCGCGATCGAAGGCGACCGCCTCCGCGTCGGGCCCCTCGAGGCCATCGACGGAACGCCGGTCGTCGACATCAAGCCGGTCCTGAAGTGAGGGGCCGCACGCCGAACGCACCTCGTGCCCGATCGACCTCCATCCGGGCGCGAGCGTCGAGATCCGCGAGCTTGCCGCGATGCGCCCGCGACCGACCGGCGGCGCCGGCTCCGTCGTGTCGACCATGACGGCCGGTCCACGCAGGGCGTCCCGAACCTCCCCGGGTGGGGCAAAACTCCCCTGCTCGCGCCGGCTCCTGGGCCCTGGCGGCACGAGGCATACGACGTGCAGTGCGCGTGTGCTCGCCGGCCTCGTCGGCACGGGATGGCTGGCGGAAGGAGCTGTGCATGAGCCTCATCGACCCGTGGGTCGGCGATCCGCCGCCCCCTCCGCCCGCCGACCGGTACGGCGCGGGCTGCCGGGTGCTCGTGGCCGAGGATGACGACGAGATGCGGGCGCTGCTGGCGTCCACGTTGAAGTGTGACGGCTTCGAGGTCGTCGAGGCGAAGAACGGCCTGGAGCTCCTCGATTACCTCCTCCCCTGGTTCTCTGGCCGGGAGCCGCCTGCGCACGTGGACGCGATCGTCAGCGACATCCAGATGCCGTGCTTCACGGGCATGGAGGTGCTCGCGGGCCTGTCCGCGGTGCGGCGCCGGCCGCCCATCGTCCTGATCACCGCCTTCGGCGAGAGCTCCACCCACGCGCTGGCGCGCTCCCTCGGCGCCGCTGCGGTGCTCGACAAGCCGTTCGACCTCGACGCGCTGCGCGGGGTGATGAGCCGGGTGATCGCGGCGCGGCCGGCGCCGGAGGACGCGGGTTGAGCTCCCCGACCTGGGTCGAGCGCCCCGACCCGGGTTGAGCGCCCCGCGACCCGGGTTGAGCGCCCCGCTCCCTGCCTCGTCGAGCTGCCGACCCGACGGCCGAGCTACTCCTCGTCCGGGTCGTCCCCGAAGAGCACGCCGACGGGCCACGCGATCGCGTCGAACGGCTCTGCCCTGACCCGCTCGCCCCGCTCCGCCGTGAGCACGTTCAGATACCCGCCCTCCGTCCAGCGAAGCACGGTGAGCACCTCGTTCATGGGATCCACGATCCAGTAATGAGGCACCTGGCACCGGTGGTACGCGCGCTGCTTCTTCACGACATCGTTGCGCGCGTTCGATGCGCTCAGCACCTCGCAGACCCAGTCGGGACGCACGAGGATGGGCGTCTTCTCGGGCAGCTCGGGGAGGCGCTCGCGCCGCCAGCCCGCCACGTCCGGACGGTAGACTTCGTGCTCCTCGAGCTCCACCTCGACCTCGGTGGCGAACCACCACCCCCCGGGCCAGCGCCCCCCCGGCCGACGGTTGTAGGGTCGGAACACGATCCCGGCGAGCGACGCCTGGGCCCCGCCGTGCTTCGGCGAGGGCATCGCCTTCGGGACCAGCTCGCCGTCGATGATCTCGTGAAAGCGCTGCGCCTCGGGGATGGCCAGCAGGTCCGCGATCGTGGCGAGCTTGCGCGCAGGGAGCGGCACGGCTCCGCCATGGTGCCGCAGCTACCCGCAGCCCGCCAGCGCGCCTGCGCCCCGCGGGCCCCCAGCGCAACGCCCCGAGCGCCCGAGCGCGCCCTTCCCCGCCGCCCCCAGCCCATCCGCTCCCGCAGGATACTTTCCGGTTCCGTGCGCCGATGGTAGGCCCCCGTTCTGCAGGGCGCACGACCTCGCGGCCAGGCGCGACAGGCCCTCGCGAGGCGCCCGCGCGGCCCTCCCCCAGTGTGCCCATGATCACCGCCGAACCAGGTCCCCCGCCGCCGAGCGCCGCCGGCGCCCATGACAGCGTCCCGCCGCGATCCCCGAGCGGTCCGCCCGCCCGCCCGAGCGCGCCGCCGGCGCGGTCCGCCCCCCCGCCGGCGCGGTCCGCCCCCCCGCCGCCGCGCCGCAGCGCCTGGACCACCCGCCTCGGCGAGGCCTGCGTCCTCGGCCTCGGCGTCGCGTCGCTCTCCGCGGTCCCGACCGCCCTGCGCACCGCCCGCGCCGGCGCGTCGTTCCTCGACGGGCTCCTCGTCGGCACCGCGGTCCTGCTCCCGCTCGTCACGCTCGCGATCATCCTCTCGCGCGCCGCCGGCCGCGGCTTCCGCGGCATCGTCGGCGCGGGCGGCGAGCGCCTCGCCGTCCTCCGCGTCGCGCTGTGGATCGGCGTCGCCGTGCCCGTGCTCGCCGCGCTCGCCGCCCTCCTCAAGGCGACGACCCACCACCGCGGCCTCGCCGGCGCGACCTTCGGCGTCCTCGGCCTCGCCGGCGTCGCCGCCGCGGCGCTCCTCACCCAGCGCCTCGTCGCGCTCGGCGATCGCCTCGCCGCCCGCGGCGTCAAGCCGTGGATCCTCGCCGTCGCCGGCGCCGCCATCGGCGCCCTGCCCCTCGTCGCCGCCTTCGCGCCGCTCGCCGCCTTCGCGGGCAGCACCGCCGGCGACGCCGGCGCCGCCGTGCGCGCCGCCATCGTCGACGGCGCCATCGCGCTCGTGGCCACCGCGCTCGTCTCCAGCGTCGACCTCAGCGCCGCGGTCGGCCGCATCGCCGGCCTCGCGGGCGTCCCGCTCGCCGCCCTGGTCCTCATGACCGCGACCGCCCGGGTCGAGTCGTTCCCCGCGCTCGGCCAGGCCGTCCGCGCCGGCGGCGGCCTCGCGGCCACCCTCTTCGGCGCGCTCGAGCGGTGGACCGACCGCGACGGCGACGGGATGGGCGCGCACTTCGGCGGCCTCGACTGCGACGAGGGCGACCCCACCCGGTACCACGGCGCGCCGGACATCCCGGGCGACGGCATCGACCAGGGTTGCGGCGCTGCGGCCCCGGGCGACGCCTCCCGGCCCGCCCGGGCGCTCGCGGGCCTCCCGCCCCCGCCGGCCGCTCCCGCCGCGCCGGCGCGCGCCGCCGCCGCGCCCGCGGCGCGCGACGATCGCGACGCGGTCGTCCCGGCCGTCCTGACCAGGACCACCACCCCCGCCGCCGCCGTGGTGGCCGCCACCGCCGCGGCCCCCGCCACCGCCGCCGTGGCCCCCGCGACCGCCGCCGCAGCCCCCGCCGCGCCGGGGCGCCCCGACATCCTCCTCGTCACCCTCGACACGGTGCGCGCCGACCACACGTCGGCGTACGGCTACGGCCGCGACACGAGCCCGCGGCTCGCCCAGCTCGCGGCCCGCGGCGTGCTGTTCGAGCGCGCCTATGCCGCCTCGAGCGAGACGCAGCGGGCCATCGCGCCCCTCGTCACCGGCCGCCGCCTCAACCGGGCGGCGCGCGACCGCCGCGCGTGGCCGACGCTGCTGCCCGAGAACGACACCCTCGCCGAGCGCATGAAGCGCGCCGGCTACCTCACCGCCGCGGTCAGCTCGTTCACGTGGATCAGCCAGGAGCGCGGCTTCGACCAGGGGTTCGACCGCTTCGAGACCGTCTACGGCGAGGCCCACCCCGAGCGCGAGGCGACCGGCCACCTCGCCGTCAAGAAGGCCATCGAGCTCCTCGACGGCTACGCCCAGCGCGCCCAGCCGGTCTTCCTCTGGCTCCACCTCTTCGACGCCCACGAGCGCTACGTCAGCCACCCCGGCATCCGCTTCGGCGCCGGCAGGACGGCCGCCTACGACGGCGAGATCGCCTACGTCGACCGGCAGCTCGGCGCCCTGCTCGACGCCGTGGCGAGCGGCCCCCGCGCCGGCCGCACCGCGATCATCGTCCACGGCGCGCAGGGCGAGGGCCTCGGCGAGCACGCCTCCGTCGGCCACGGGGTCGAGCTCTACGAGGAGGCGATCCGCGTCCCCCTCGTCGTCGCCCTCCCCGGCGCCGCGCCCGGCCGCTACCCGCACCCCGTGAGCACGATCGACGTCGCGCCCACCGTCCTCGACCTCGGCGGCGCGGACGCCGCGGCCGTCGAGGGCGGCTCCCTCGCCGCCATCGCCGCCGGCGCGGACCGCGCGCCCCGCGGACCGGTGTTCGCCCGCACCGCCCGCCGCGCGGCGGTCGTCGACGGTCACCTCAAGCTCCTCGTCCTCAAGCGCAAGAAGCGCGACCGGATGCTCCTGTTCGATCTCGAGCGCGACCCCCGGGAGACCCGCGACCTGTCCGACGAGCGCACGGGCGACGTGGCGCGGCTCCGCGAAAAGTTGTCTGCCTTCGAGTCCCCCGCGCAGTAATCTACGCGAGGGAGCATGCACAGGTACGCCCACTCGCCGCGGAAGCCCACGCCCCCCCGCGCGAGGGCGCTGCGCGCTGCCGTCGCCGCCGGCTTCGCGCTGGGCGTCGCCGGCCTCGCGCTGCTCGTGCTGCGGCTCGCCGAGGCGCCGGCCGTGCCGCCGACGCTCGCCACGGGCGCCATCACGGGCGCGCTGCCGCGCCGGCTCCGGTTCGAGTGGCGCCTCGTGCGCGACCGCCACTGGCAGATCGCGTCGTCCCCCGCCGAGTCGCGCGAGGCCACCGACCAGATCGAGGGCAACCGCGGCGTCTGCCCGACGGGCATGGTCGAGGTCTCCGGCCTCATGAAGCTCGACCCCACGCCAAAGGCCCAGGGCGACCTGCGCTCCATCGACGAGATGCAGCGGACGACCTGCAAGCACTGGATCAGCAGGGATTACCCGGAGCGGTGCGCGGAGTTCGATCGCGAAACGTGGCTCGCGATGTCGAGCGATCTCGACACGAAGCCGATGCATTTCTGCATCGATCGCTACGAGTACCCCAACCAGAAGGGCGTCTATCCGGTCATCCTCGTCTCGTTCTACGAGGCGAACGAGCTCTGCGCCGAGGAGGGCAAGCGCCTCTGCGACGAGGGAGAGTGGACCTTCGCCTGCGAGGGTGAGGAGGCGCGCCCCTACCCGTACGGTTACGTCCGCGACCCGGAAGCGTGCGTCGTCGACCAGCCGTGGCGCCCGTTCATCGAGACAGCGCTGCGCCCGCGGGGCGGCCCTGCCGCCATGGCCGAGATGGATCGGCTCTGGCAGGGCATGCCGTCCGGCGTCCAGCCCCGCTGCCGGAGCCCCTTCGGCGTCTACGACATGACCGGCAACATCGACGAGTGGACCCGTTCCGTCCGCGAAGGCGAGCGCCCCTCCATCCTGAAGGGCGGCTACTGGGGCCCGGTCCGCACGCGCTGCCGCCCCTCGACCCGCTCGCACGACGAGAACCACATGTTTTACCAGCAGGGCTTCCGCTGCTGCGCGGACCCGGGCGCCGCGGGCGCCGCGCCGGCGGACCGAGCCGCCTCCGGCGACCCTGCCGCCGCCCCGCTGCCGCGCGAGCTCCGCTGACGCGCTCGCCGGCCGGCGGATCCTCGGCCGCGACGCCGCGCGCCGCCGCGCAGTCGACCGCGCTGGCCGCAGCGCGTATCCTCTGCGCTGATGGACGATTCCCCCGCCGGACAGGGTGCCTCGCGTGGCTCCCGCGACGTGCGCGCCGCGCACGCCGGCACGCACCTCGCTGCCCGGGCGGAGCCGCCGCCGGGCGCCGCGCCCGCGCCGCCGCGCGCGCGCCGGCTCGATCGGCTGACCGGGCTCGCGCTCTTCGCCGCCACCGCCGTCGCGGCGCTCCCGACGGCGCCGATCGTGCTGCGCGCGATCGCCGACGATCGCTCGCCGGTGCAGAGCGCCGGCCGGTTCGCGCACCTCCTGGAGGGGCGTTCCCCGGCGGCGGGCCGCGCGCAGGCCCGCGCCCGCTTCCCCTTCGACGACGACCCTGGCGCCGACGAGCCGCGGTCGCCGCGCGACGAAGGCCCCGCCGAAGGCGAGGAGGACGATCCGGACGCGCCCGGGCGCCTCCAGGCGGGCGTCGCCTCGCGCAGCATCACGCTGCTCGAGGAGCCGCGGGCGGACGGCGCCCGGATCGGCGCCGTCGCCGCGGGGGAGCTCGTGATGGTCATGCGCGAGTCGGGCGCGTGGGCGCTCGTCATGAAGCACGACGGGGGCAACATGGTCATGGGCTGGGCGCGCCGGAGCGAGATCGCCATCCGATGAGCGCGCGGCCGCCGGAGTCGCCGCGCGCCTACCGCGGTCGCCTGCTCACCCCGCTCGCCGCGGCGACGAACGGCGCTCCGGTCCGCTACCTGGACGACGCGCTGCTCGTGGTCGGCAGCGACGGTCGGATCGTGGAGGCAGCGCCGTTCGCCCCGGGCGCCTTCCGCGGGCCGGTGCTGGACTTGCGGCCATCGGTGTTGATGCCGGGCTTCATCGACGCGCACGTCCATTTCCCGCAGACGCGCATCATCGGCAGCGCCAGCGGCTCGCTGCTCGACTGGCTGGAGCGGTCGGTCTTCCCCGAGGAGGCGCGCTTCCGCGACGACGGCTATGCCGCGCTCGTCGCGGGCGAGTTCACGGCGCGCCTCGCCGCGTCGGGCACGACGACGTGCGTGGTCTTCTCCAGCTCGTGCGCCGGCGCGACCGACCAGCTCTTCGACGCCCTCCTGCGCGCTGGCCTGCGCGGCATCGCTGGCCTCACGCTCATGGACCAGAACTGCCCCGAGGCGCTCTGCGTCCGTCGCGACGACGCGATCGCGATGGCCCGGGACCTCGTGCAGCGCTGGCACGGCGCGGGCGGCGGGCTGCTCGAGTTCGCGATCACCCCTCGCTTCGCGCTGTCGTGCTCGCGCGGGCTGATGGAGGCGGCCGCGCTCCTCGCTCACGATCACGGCCTCCTCGTGCAGACGCACGTCGCCGAGACGCCCGCCGAGGGCGAGGCCACGCTGCGCGAGCACCCGTGGGCGCGCGATTACATCGACGTCTACGACCGCGTCGGCCTGCTCACCGGGCGCGCCTTGCTCGCGCACGGCATCCACCTCACGCCGCGCGAGTGGGATCGCCTCGCCGAGACCCGCTCGTCGGTCGTCCACTGTCCCGACTCGAACTTCTTCCTGGGCAGCGGCCGCATGCGCCTCGCCGACGCGCGCGCCCGCGCGGTCTCGGTCGGGCTGGGCAGCGACGTCGGCGCCGGGCGCAGCTTCGACATGCGCCGCAGCATGTCGAGCGCCTTCGACAATGCCCTCTGTCTGGGCGACCGCCTCCTCCCGTCCGCGCTCTTCGTCATGGCCACGCAGGGCACGGCCGACGCCATCGGGCTCGGCCGGGTCATCGGCAGCCTCGAGACCGGCAAGGAGGCCGACTTCATCGCCGTCCGTTTCCCCGAGCATCTCCTCGGCGAGGCGGAGCTCCTGAATCACCTCGTCTTCGCCCCCGAGACCGCCGCGGTCCACCGCGCCTTCGTCCGCGGCCGTCCCGTCCCCCTCCGCCGCCTGGGAGCGCACCCCCATCATTCACCGTAGGTGTCCGTGGATGCCTCGTACACCTCGAGCTCCCACACGAGGATCTCGAAATCGCGCCGCAGGATGTACCGTGCCCCGTCGTCCCCGCGCACCTTGAAGTAGAGGTGATCGCCCCCTGGCCACCGGTCGAGGATCTCGGTCACCCGCACGCGGCGCTCCCCCAGGGTGAACGCCACGGGCTCCTCGCTTCCGCCGTGGCCGGCACGGCACGCCACATCGACCCGCATCTGCCTTCGCAGGGTAGCAGGCCGGGGCGCCCGGCTCCCGCGATCCGCGCGGCTGGCCGACGCGCCGACGCGCCGACGCGCCGACGCTCGCCGGCCGGGCGGCGCCTCGGGCCGGCGCTCCCGGCGCGATGCGCTCGGGAGCGCCTCCTCGCTTCAGTTGGGGTTGACCGAGCAGCCGTAGAGCAGGTTCATGCCCGCCGTGTTGTCCTGGACCGCCATGGCGCACGTGTCCGGGCACAGCCGGATGATCCCCTCCTCGATGTAGAAGGACATCGGCTTGCACTCCTCGGGGGTCTTCACCTGAGAGAAGGTCTGCTTCTGCCCGCCGTTGCTCGGCGTGAACTCGATCTGCACCGTCTCCAGATCGATCGAGTGCCCGCCTGGCGCCTTGGGCACATCGATCTCGCACGACAGCTTCGCGCCCGAGATCACGCTGTCGGCGATCGCCTGGAACACGGCGTCGTAGGTGTCGTACTGTTGGATCGGATATCGCAGCCCTCCGGTCATCACGCTGAGCGTCTGGTACGTCGTCCCGGGGTCGACCGAGCCGGGCCGGCACTGCTCCCAGGTGACGGGCTCCTCCGGCGGCCAGGGCACCGTCGGATCCGTGTTCTCCACGATGCCCACGAAGCTGAAGAACATGTAGTTGCGCGCGCTCGGCGTGCCGAAGTACTCGGGCGCGGTCGCCGTCAGGGCCGCGTCGAAGACCTCCGCCGACTTGGTGCCTCCGGCCAGGGTCTCCATGTCATCGTCGTCGACATCTTTGAGCGCGATGTCGCCCTCGTCGGTCTTCGCGGGGTCCGCGCCGAGCGAGATCGACGAACAATCGACGCCGTCGTCGGTGATCTCGACGAACACCTTGAGCGAGTCCGGCCGCAGCCACTGCGACCACCCGGGCGAGGTGGTCTCTCCCTTGGGCGGGATCGCGCCCTTCAGGGTGTCGATGGCGAGGCAGAGCGAGTTGAGGCTGCTGACCTCCAGGCTGTACTGGTAGAAGTGCGGCGGGTTGGTGTTCGGGGCCGTCGGGACCGGCGAACAGCTCCCGCTGCCGAGCGGCGCCTCGACGCAGACCGACTGCTCCAGAGCCGAGCTGCCGTGCTTCGAGAGCATGATGACGCGGTAATCGATGCCGCTCCGCTCGATGATCGAGGCGAAGTTCTGGTTGATGTTCTGCTGGACGCTGTTGATCTCGTCCGTCATGCTCTCGGAGTTGTCGATGATGAAGATGATGTCGGCCGGCCGCTGCTCGTAGTCGGCCTGCAGCTTCGTCGCGACACACGCGGTGTCCTCGTTGAGCGACGCGTCCCCGGTCCCTCCATCGAAATCGAACCCGCCTCCGTCGCCGATCCCGCTCCCGGTCGTATCGCCGCCCCCGCCCCCGCCGCCGCTGCCGCTGCCAGAGCCGTTGTTGCCGGAGCTCGCCTCACCACCCCCGCCGGAGCATCCACCGATGGATGCCGCCGCCGCAAGCAAACCCAAACCAATCAGCCCAACAAGCGTCTTCGTCGAGAGCTTCAAAATGGACCTCCCAATGGGGGGCGCGACAGTGCGCACCAACGGATGTTACACGAGACACGTCCGGATGGATGCGATCGGCATGAAATAATCGAGCCCGACGGCAGGTAGACAACCGACCACCGTTGTCGGCTCATGTACCTTGTCTGCGACCGATGGACTCGCGATCTGGGACAGGCTCCCCTAAGGAGCGAGGAGATGGCCGAGCGCGGGTGGACGGGCGCGACGCGCGACAAGGAGGGTCCGCGCGTCCCGCCGATACCACCCTCGTGCACACGCGGAGCGCGCCGAGCAGGCCAGCGCAGGGCCGGGCAGCCTCGTCGACAACTCCCCCCTTACGCCCCTTACGCGTCTGCCGCCTTCGCGGCGACGAGCTCCCGCGCCGCCGCGAGCAGCCGCTCGGGCGTGTTCGCCTCGGGCTCCTCGGTCACGAGCTCGACGAGCCGCTCCAGGATCTCCCCGACGAGCCTGCTCGGCGGGATGCCGAGCTCTCTCATCAGCACGCTGCCGTTCACCGCGAGATCCTTGGCCGACAGCGCCGCGCCCGCGGCGAGCATCGCCTCCACCCGCGCCCGGAGCCGCCCGATCGTCGCGATGTCCTCGGTCACCTCGCGCCCCTTGCCGAGCGCGTCGGCGACGCCGATCTCGTACAGATCCGGCGCGAGCGCCGGCGTCACCCGCCGCAGCCACCGCCGCACCGCGGCGTCGGTCCACGAGTCGTCGTAGCAGATCAGGTGGTGACGGATGAGCGCCACGATCCGCGCCCGCTCGTCGTTGGAGAAGCGCAGCCGCGACAGGATCGGCTCGGCCATCTCGGCGCCGACCCGCTCGTGCTCGTAGAACGTGTAGTCGCGGGTCTTGTCCGAGAACTCGCGCGTCCTCGGCTTGCCGATGTCGTGCATCAGCGCCGCCACGCGGAGGATCGGCTCCGGCTTGCACGCGTCGAGGCAGGCCATCGCGTGTCCCCACACGTCGTACGCGTGCCAGCGGTTCTGCTCGCACCCGACCGACTCCATCATCTCCGGGCAGGTGATCCCGAGCAGCTCCGTGCGCCGCATGATCTCGAACGCCACGCTGGGGCGGCGCGCGCGCATCGCCTTGAGCCACTCGTCGCGCACCCGCTCCGCGCTCACGCAGCGGAACGTCTGGTGCGACCGCGCGGTGCCCATGGCGCGCTCGGTCTCCGGATCGAGCGCCCCCTCCAGGGTCGCCGCGAACCGCGCCGCGCGCAGCACCCGCAGCCCGTCCTCGGCGAAGCGCTCGCCCGGATCCCCCACCGCGCGGATGACCTTCGCCTCGAGATCCCGCTGCCCGCCGAACGGATCGATGAGGTGCCCGTCGACCGGATCGAGCGCGATGGCGTTCATGGTGAAGTCCCGCCGCGCCAGATCGGCCGTGATGTCGTCCACGAACTCGACCCGGTCCGGCCGCCGCCCGTCGCTGTAGGTCCCGTCGCCCCGCAGCGTCGTGACCTCGTACGGCACGCCGCGCACCATGACGGTCACGGTCCCGTGCTGGATCCCGGTCGGGATCACCTTCCGGAACGCGGCCATGACCTCCTCCGGCCGCGCGTCGGTCGCGACGTCCCAGTCCTTGGCGGGCTCGCCCCGGAGCAGGTCGCGCACGCAGCCGCCGACGATCCAGCCGCGCTTGCCGCGCTCGCGGAGGCGGCGACAGATGCCGAGCACGTCCTCGGGGACGAGGTCGATGAGGTGAGCTATCTGGGTCACCCCCGCGGCTTATCACGGCGCCCGGAGAGCGGGGCCCGCGCCGCGCAGCCGCTCACTTCTTCTGGTTCTGGTTCGCCCAGGGGTCCCGGACGTCCGAGCCCTTGGGCGGCTTGGCCGTCGTCTGCGGCGGCGGGCGCGGCGCCCCGCCGGGCCTCACCTTCGAGACGCCCTTCTCGTCGACCTCGACGAGCTTCACGAGCTTGCTCTGCTCCGTCCCATCGAGCACGACCGTGCTGGGGTGATACCCCTCGGCCCGGATGTCGATCGTGACCGTCTGCCCCTGCTCCACGTCGATGCTCGCGGGCAGCCTCAGCTCCACGCCGTTGCGGTAGCCGACCGCCGTCTCCGGCACGGCGGCCAGCGCGACCACCGTCTTCTGGACGGCGGGCGGCGGCGCGGGGGCCGGCCTGACCGTCGGCGCCTCGACCGGCGGCTTCTGCGCCTGCGGGGCCGTGTCCCGCGCGGACCCGCTCGCGCCGATGACGAAGATGGCGGTCACGATCCCCACCGCGGCCGCCGCGCCGGCGACCCACACGTAGCGCGGCCACGGCGAGCGCGGCGGCGACGGCGGCGTCGCCGGGACGATCACCTTCGACGTCTTGAAGTAGTCGTGCGGCACGTTGAAGCCGCCCGAGCGCGCCATCATCTCCGCGACCGCGCCGGGCACGCCCCCGCTCCTCACGCGCTCCAGGTCGTCGTGGAGATCGCTCATCGACTGGTAGCGCGACTCCGGCTTCTTGGAGAGGCACTTCAGGATCACCGCCTCGAGCCCCGGCGGGCAGTCCGGGCCGCCGACGAGCGCGCGGATGGGGACCGGCGCCTTGTACATGTGCTGCGTCAGGATCCCCATGAAGTTGTCGGCGTTGAACGGCAGCTGCCGGCTCACGAGCTCGTAGAGCATCACGCCGAGCGAGTAGATGTCGGTCCGGTGATCGATCGGCGCGCCGGCGGCCTGCTCGGGCGACATGTAGTGCGGCGTCCCGAACACCGCCCCGGCGCGCGTCAGCTTGGTCGTCGTGCTCGTCGACACCTTCGCGATCCCGAAGTCGAGGATCTTCACGAAGTTCGGGTCGCTGCCGCGCGCCACCACGAACACGTTGTCCGGCTTGAGATCGCGGTGGATGATGCCCGCGTCGTGCGCGGCGGCGAGGCCCGCGGACAGCTGCAGCGCGATGTGGCAGATGCGGTCCATCGGCAGCTCGTTCGGCGAGTCGATGAGCTGCGCCAGGCTCACGCCCTCCAGGTACTCCATCACGAAGTACGTGGAGCCGTCCGGCAGGTCGCCGAAGTCGGAGATGTCGACGATGTGCGGGTTGCCGATGCTCGACGCGGCGCGGGCCTCCTGCACGAAGCGCTCGAAGATCTCGCGGTCCCGCGCGAGCTCGGCGCGGAGCACCTTCACGGCGACGCGCTTGTCGATCACCTTGTGGCGGGCGAGGTACACGAACCCCATCCCGCCCTCGCCGAGCAGCCGCTCGATCTTGTACCGGTGATCGAAGGTCGTCCCGATGTACGGATCCTTCGCGCCGGGCGGCCGCCGCTCGCGCGGCTCGACCTCGTCCGGCGGCGGGATCTCCAGGGAGGGCTCCGCCTCGCTGATCGGGGCCGCGCTCGTCCTGCCGCTCATCTCGTCGGCGTCCGGCTCGCTCTGCCGTCCGAGCCGCGGGGTCTTCTGGCGCAGCGGCGGCGGCGCGCGGAAGCTCGGCGGCATCTCGCTGTCCGGCCCCTCGACCCATCCCGACCTGGAGGGCCTCGACGAGGGCCGGAGCTCGACGTCCACGGGCACGTCGTCGCCCGCGCCCTCGGGCTCCCCGGCGGGCGCGAACGCGGTGCCGACCCCGGACGAGCGAGCGCCGCCAGCCGCGCCGGTGGGGCGCGACGCCGGTGCCTCATCGAGCGCGCCTGCCTCCTCCTCGAAAACTCTGCTGCGCGCGGTGTGGTGCTCGTTTTTGGTGGCGCTCATGAAAGGCTCGCGGGCAGAGGTGCACGCCACATGCCGGCATCAGCGGCAGGGTCGGATCCTAGCAGGTGTTCGGTCCGGGAAGCGAGGGCCTGCGGACGTCGCCCGCGAAAGCCAGCGCGGCCGATGACGCCTGGGGCGCGACCGCCGCGTCGGGGCACAGCGCCGCGCTTCCCTCTGCGGCGCAGCGGGCACCGTGCCGCGCGCGCCGCGTTCTGCTAGGAGGGCTGCGCGATGAGCTACCCCCTCAAGGTCGCGCTCTACTCGGCCTGGATTGCCCTTAATGTCGTCGTTCTTCTGGTTCTCGCCGCGCTGATCTACGATATCGCGACGCAGCGCTACACCATCCGGGTCGCGCTGCAGTACCTCGGCTCCAAGAAGCGGGCGTTCGTTTCGGTCGGCACCACGTTCGCGATCCTCGGGGTCGCGCTCGGTGTCGCGGCGCTCGCGACCGTGATCAGCGTGACCGGCGGCTTCCGGACGGAGTTCCGCGACAAGGTCCTCGGGGTCAACGCTCACGTCCTGGTGATCAAGTATTCCACGGATTTTCGGGAATACAGATCGGTCATGGATCAGGTCGCCAAGGTGCCGGGCGTCATCGGCGCGGCGCCCTTCAGCATCAACCCCATGATGCTGACGCACGGCGGCGCCACCGCGACCAACGTGCTCGTGAAGGGGGTCGACCCGGCCAGGAGCCTCGGTGTGGGCGCCGACGGCGCCGCCGCGCCCGTGCTCGATCTGCCCCGGTACGTCCTCCCGGGCGGCGATCTCAGCGGGTTGCGGCGCCCCGGGGCGAAGCCGGCCGAGCGCGCGCCGCCGCCGTCGCCGTCCTTGCCCGACGTTCCTCTCCTGGACAAGGGCGCCCGCGGCGCGCTCGAGCCCGACGCGGGCGAGTTCGATCTGCTGAAGGCGTACGAGGAGCGCATCCTGGAGGACGAGCGCAAGGCGGCCGCGCGGGACGCCGGCGCCGAGCCGGCGCCTTCGCCGGCCGAGCTCGACGTCCCCGAGAATGCTGGCGCCGAGGAGGCCGAGCTCGCGATCGCCGAGGGGGCCCCCCAGGGGGCGATCGAGCCGGAGGGCGGCTACGGCAGCAAGCTGCCCGAGGACGACGAGCTGCCGCCCGAGGTCGATCCGGATCCCTGCGCGGACAAGGAGAGGGTCGCCAAGCTGCCGGGCATCGTCATCGGCGCCGGGCTGGCGAAGAACCTGTCCCTCGACATCGGCGAGTGCGTCACCGTCACCTCGCCGACCATCGGCTTCTCGTTCTCGGACGGCGCCATCAAGCCGCCGGTCGCCAAGCAGTTCCGGGTCATCGCGCTCTTCGAGGCGGGCTTCGAGCAGTACGACACCAAGCTCGCGTACGCCGATCTCTACGAGACGCAGGCGTTTTACGATCACGGCGACACGGTGACCGGCGTCGAGATGAAGGTCGATGACATCGACAACGCCAGCAACATCGCGCGCGAGATCACGAACCTCCTCAGCAACGGGCTTTACTACACGATGGACTGGGAGGAGCTGAACCACGGGCTCTTCACCGCGCTGGTCGTCCAGCAGCTGCTCATGAGCGTCGTGCTGGGGCTCATCATCGTGGTCGCCGCTTTCACGGTGATCGCGACGCTGATCATGGTCGTGCTCGACAAGAAGAAGGAGATCGCGGTCCTCAAGGCGATGGGCTCGACGGACTCCGAGATCCTCCGCATCTTCCTCTACCAGGGTGGGATCATCGGCCTCGCCGGCACCACGCTGGGGCTCCTGCTCGGCGTGGCGGTGTGCAAGGGGCTCCTGGTCTACGGCTTCCCGCTCGACCCGAAGGTCTACTTCATCTCCCGCCTCCCCGTGCACGCGACCCCGCAGGCGTTCGCCATCACGGGCGATGTCGCCATCCTCATCTGCCTCCTGGCCACCGTCGCGCCGAGCCTGTACGCCGGGCGCCTGCGCCCGGCCGAGGGCTTCCGCGCGCAGTGATCTCCCCCGCCTGACCGCGCTCCCCGGCCCTCTCCCCGAGGGCCGGGCGCCTCGCCGAGGCCCCCTTACCGCCGCGAGGCCGCGTAGAGCCGCTGCCGCCGGTCGACCATGTCCAGGTCGGACGCGACGTAGAGCGTGCACTCATCGGGCGAGAGCGACGGCGTCATGACCGCGATCTCCGCCTCCAGGCTCGCCAGCAGCATCCTGGCCTTCTCCCCGGGCACGGGCAGCCCGTCGGCCCCGAGCCTCACATAGAAGCTCCGCAGCACCGACGCCTGCGCGCAGTCGCCCCGCTCGCTGTACAGCGTCTGGAAGAAGAGCAAGCTCCCGTCGGGCGTCACCCACGGCGCGAGGTCGCCGCCCTGCGCCGGGCAGTCGCCGGGCAGGACGATGTGGAGCTCCCGCGCCTCCGCGTCGCCGGCGAGCATCGTGAGGAGCCGGCTCGTGATCTGCCCGCCCTCCTGGTGCTTGTTCATGAACCAGTACCGGTAGGGCCAAAGGCCGTGGGCCACCGCCACCGAGTGGCTCCCCCCGTCCGGGTTGAGCGCCTCGAGCGTCTCCGCCTGGCTCGCCTCGAGCCGGTCCGCGACGAACAGCAGCGGCAGGCTGCCCGGCCCCGCGAGGACGCGATCGAAGAGCAGCGAGCCCTCGGGGAAGTCCGCGCGCGGCGAGCGCGCGTCGACCGGCAGGAGGAGCGGGCCCGACTCCGACTGCGGCGAGTTGAC
Organism: Sorangium cellulosum So0157-2; assembly: GCF_000418325.1. GTDB lineage: Bacteria > Myxococcota_A > Polyangia > Polyangiales > Polyangiaceae > Sorangium > Sorangium cellulosum_D. The sequence goes on along the minus strand of NC_021658.1, from coordinate 2,189,116 downwards.
CGCGGCGCTCTCGACCACCTTGCCCGCCGTCCAGGGCCGCCCCGTCGCGGTGGCGATCTGCGCGTCGCTCGACCCGAACGTGGCCACGTAGACGAGCCGCTGCGTCGCCGCGCCCTCGCCCTCGCCGGGCTCCTCGCGCACGCGCGGGAACGCGGGCTTCGCCCCGTCGACCTCGATCGCCGTCGGCGCGACGAACGACAGCGCGCCGACGCGGTCGGCGCAGCGCACGCACGTGTCGCTGGCCGTGCAGAACTCCCCGGCCTTGCACGCCGCGCACCCGCCCTCGCCGCCTCCTCCCGCCGACGAGGACGACGACGTCGCGGCGCCGCCCCCGCCCCCGCCCCCGCCCCCGCCTCCGTCGCCGCCGCCTCCGCCGCCCCCCGAGCTCGACGACGACGCGGCCGACGCCTCGGCCGCCGTGAACGGCTCGCCGCAGCCGGGCGCGCCCCACAGCGCGGCCAGCGAGAAGATCCCGAACAAGCGAAGCGTGCGCACCCGAGCTGCCTCCTGCCGTGTTCCCGCCGCGCGGAGCAGGCGCGCGCCCGGGTCAAGATGCCTTGTTGTAGTCCGTGTCCTCAAGGAGGATGACGTTCGTCTTCGACCGGGTCTCGCCGACGCTGGTGACGTAGACCGCGGGCTTGTCCTGCACCGGGCAGACCTTCTCGCACGCGCCGCAGCCGATGCAGAGCGACGGGTCGACGTGCGGGCGCTGCACGTGGACCATCTTCATCGGCGGCTCCTTGCCGTGCTCCGCGGGCACGGGCTCGCGCTTCGGGATGTCGACCTCCTCGACCCAGATCGCCTTGGGCGACGTCGGGCAGAACTCCTCGCAGACGATGCACGGCACGCTCATCGACCACGGCAGGCAGCGCCCCTGGTCGTAGAACGCCGTGCCGATCGAGATCGGCTTCTGGCCGATCCCCATCTTCTGCTCCTCGGTGATCTTCTGGATCGCGCCGGTCGGGCACACGTCGCCGCAGAGGACGCACGAGTGCTCGCAGTACCCGATGCGCGGGATGACGATCGGCGTCCAGAGCCCCTCGATCCCCGCCTCGAAGAACGCCGGGTGGATCGCGTTGTTCGGGCAGACCTTCATGCACTCGGCGCACCGGATGCAGCGCTCGAGGAACTCGCGCTCCTCGACCGAGCCCGGCGGCCGGATGACGCGGTGGTCGTAGTTCGCGTCGAGCACGTCGGCGATGCGCGCCGTCGGGATGATCACCGCGCCGGCGGCGGCGGTCGCGAGGGCGGTGCGGCGGCCCGTGTCGGGCGTCACGAGGGCGCTCTTCCGGTTCGGCAGGAAGCGGAACTTGATGACGTCCTCGGGGCAGGCGTTCTCGCAGTTGAGGCACATGTGGCACTCGTCCTGCCGCCACTTCACCCCGCCCTGGGGCGAGTCGGCGCCCTGGCAGTGCACGAGGCACAGGTTGCAGTCGGTGCACTTCGCGTGATCCTTCTGCATCCCGAAGAGCGCGAAGCGGGCGAACACCCCGAGGAAGGCGCCGAGCGGGCAGAGCACGCGGCACCAGAAGCGCGGGATGAAGCGGTTCATGAAGAGGATCGCGACGAACAGGATCCCGACGAACCACGCCTGGTGGAAGTAGAACTGCTTCGTCTGCCACACGCTCGCGGCCAGGAAATCCTGCGCCTGGTCCGCGGCGGCCTGCACCGGCCGGCTCCCGGTCGCGGCCGCGGAGCCGGTCACCACGGCGGCGACGTACTGCGCGGCCGGGATGACCGCGAGGCCGATGGCCCGGACGGCCACGCAGATCGGATCGAACAGGCCGCCGATCACGCTGCCGGCCACGCTCGCCGCGAGGAACGCGTACATCAGGTAGTACTTCACCCGCTGCCGCGCGTACGTCTTGTTCGCCTCGACGCGCTTGCCGCCCTTGCCGTAGCGCGACGGGAAGATCCACCCGAAGAAGTGGTGGAGCGTGCCGAACGGGCAGATCCAGCCGCAGAACACGCGCCCGAAGACGAGCGTCAGCGCGAGGATCCCGAGCGACCAGAGCAGGCCGCGGTAGACGGTGTGCGTCGAGAGCAGGGTCATCGCGCCGACGAACGGGTCGGCGAGGAGGAACCCCTCGACGGGCAGCGGCAGGCGGACGCGCGCCTCGGACGAGGCGAACGAGCCGCGGAAGCCGGTCTGGAACAGGAAGTAGAGGAACACCCCGAGGCAGCCCGCCTGCACGGCGCGGCGCACCCAGACGAGCACCTGGATCGCCTTGCGCGCCGGCAGCCCCGAGCCGGGCCGCCGCTTCGCGCCCGGCCGGACGATCGCCCCCGCCTTGCGCAGCAGCGCGGTCCAGGGCTTGGCGCGTGTCGGCGCCGCGGGCGCCGTCGCGCCGGGCGCCGTCGCGCCGTGAGGGCTCGCCTTCGCGGGCGCCGCGGCCGCTGCAGCCGCCGAGGGACGGTGCGCCGGCTCGGCCGGCGTCGGATCGGAGTCTGCCATGATACTACACCTCGGCGAGCCGCAGGTTCTGCCAGTGCATCGTGCCCAGGCCCCGCTCGTGGCCCATCTTGAGGTACGGGATCTCCTCGGGCTTGCGGCCGATGAGCTGGCACCCGTACGCGTCGGCGGCGACCTGGTCGGTCGTCGCGATCACGGTGTGCATGTCCTTCGCGTCGGCGACGTTCCCGCCCTGCGGCCCGTTGCGCATGAGGACGCGGACGGCGTCCACGATCGTGAGCGTCGGCTGGATGAACGTCGCGAGGTCGGCGATCGACACGTCGATGTTCTGGTGGAGGCGGTTGCGCCGGCCGCCGAGCGCCCCGTACCAGTTCTTCATCGCCGCGGTGTACTTCGACAGGTTGTGGTGCTTCGCGATCGGGACGTTGATGACCTTGTCCGCGTTGACGAGCGGCGTGTAGACGGGCCAGTCGTCGAGCACCTCGCCCTTCAGGCGCATGCCGCGGAAGCGGTGCGCGGCGGGGATGACGACCTCGGCGCCGACGTCGTACGCGGCCTTCCAGATGCCGGAGCGCTGGAAGCAGCGGTTCGGCTCGTTGCACGAGGCGTCGGTCACGATGACGCTCTTGGCGCCGGCGTCGTAGGCGAGGCGCACCACCTCGGCCACGACCTTGGGGTTCGTGTTGGCGGCGTGGATGGGCGTGCGGTCCCACCCGATGTTGGGCTTCACGACCACGACGTCGCCGCGCGAGATGAAGCGGCGCATCCCGCCGAGCGCGTCGACCGCCTTGCGGACCAGGGCGGCGGGGTCCGGCGCGCCCCCGGCGAGCGCCTCGGCGCCGGCGCGGGCGACGACGAGCTGGGGCACCCCGGCGGGCGCGTCGCGGAGCCGGTAATCGCGCGTCTGCTGGCGCTCGGCGGCGGCGACGGCGGTGCCGCCGCGGTCCCACCGGGCCGCCGCGAGGCCGCCCGCGCCCCCGAGGACGAGGCCCGCTGCGCCCAGCCGACGCAGCACTTCACGTCGAGAGATGTCACCCATGGCCCTCGCCTTCCCTGGCCTTACGGATAGCCTCCCCGGGCGGCTGCCACAAGCAGAGGCGGCCTGGCGGCGACGACGTAGGCCGCCTTCCAGCGTCGGCGATCAGGGAGGAGCGGCGTTGGACGGCGTCGAGGCCGCCGGGGTCGCCGTCGCGCCCGCCGCGGGGGACGCGCCCGCCGCGGGGGACGCGCCCGCCGCGGGGGGCGCGCCCGCGCCCGCGCTCGCCGGCGGCGGCGGCAGCTGCGGCAGCGCGCCGCTCGCGGCGGGCGCGGCCGGCCTCCCCGGCGAGGGCGGCGCGTCGTAGGGATCGGCCGCCTCGGCCCTCAGGCGGTCGCGCTCGGCGGCGCAGCTCGCGCGCTCCGCGTCGCAGGCGGCGCGCAGCTGCGTCGCGACGGCGAGCTCGGCCGCGCGCTGCTCGGCGAGCGCCTTGGCCTCGTCGCGCTCGACGGCCATCGCCGCGCGCGCCTTCTCGGCCTCGGCGAGCCGCTCGCGGTCCGCCATGGCGGCCTTCTGCGCGGCGGCGGCGTCGTCCTCGCAGGCCTTGAGGCGCACCGCCTGGGTCGCGTGCAGCGACTGGATCTGGCGGGCGTGCTCCGCCTCGGTCATCGATCCGCTCTTCTGGAGGGTGGCGAGCGTCTCGTTGAACTCCGCGCGATCCCGCTCGCGGCCGGTGCGGCACGCGTTCTTCTCCGCCTCTGCGATCTGGTGGGAGGCGACGCAGGTGTCGAGCTTGTCGAACGACTCGGCGCCCTTCTGGCGGGCGTGCTCGAGCTCGTTGGCGAGCCGCAGGGTCTCGCGCTTGGAGAAGCCGAGCAGCACGACCGCGCAGCCGACGAGGGTCATCGCGCCGGCCGCGATGCGCACGCGCAGGTAGGAGGTCTTCTGCTTGATCCGCAGCCGCTCGGCCTCGCGCTCGGCCTCGCGCTCCGGCTCGAGCAGCACGTCGAGCTCCTCGGCGAGCTGGGTCATCGACGGGCGCTCGTTCGGGTCGATCGCGAGCCACCGCCGGAGCGCGTCCTGGAACATCTGGCGCGGTCGCCCGGTGAGGTCGGGCAGCGCGTTGTCGGCGAGCGGTTTGTCGGCGCGGACGTCGTGGGACGCGGCGAGCTCGGTGCGGGTCTGCGCGGACTCGCCCGGGAAGTCCCGCGGGTTGACGAGCGAGTAGAGGAGGGTCGTGGCGAGCCCGTACGTGTCCATCTTCTCGCTCAGCGGCACGACGCCGGGGAAGCCGTTCAGCGCGCGGATCTGCTCGGGCGAGGCGTAGAGCGCCGTGCCTGCGCAGAACGAGGCCTCGCGCTCCGCGGCCACGCCGAGGTCGAGCAGGATCGGGTGGACGCGGCCGGCGAACCTCGCGAGGAAGATGTTGTCGGGCTTCACGTCCTGGTGGCGGAGCCCTGCGGTGTGGAGCGCCTCGAGCCCGCGCGCGACGGCCAGGAAGATGTCGTGCGCCTCGCGCATGCCGAGGGGGCTGCGCTCGAGGCGCTGCGCGAGGGTCTCGCCCTCGTAGACGGGCATGGTGAGCCACACGTAGTCGGCGTTCATGCCGTGGTCCTTCAGCTGGACGACGTGCGGGTGGCCGACGGTGGCGAGCATGACGAGCTCGCGCTCCACGTTCCGCATCGCGTACAGCGAGCGGGGCATGAGCTTGAGGGCGACCTGGTGCTCGGGGACGTCGATGCGCTGGGCGACGTAGACCTTGCCGAACATGCCCTGCCCGAGGAGGCGCCCGAGCCGGTAGAGCCCGCCGACGATCTGGCCGACGTCGGGGAGGATCGAGGGGCCGCGGCTGCTGGTCGCGGGGTCGTCGGTGCCGCCGCGCGAGGTGGTGCGCACCAGGCTCGACGGGTCCGCCACCGTGACGGCGAACGCGTGGACCATCGTGGTGCGGAGGCTCGGATCGGCGGGCGGCACGGCGGTTGCCAGGGTAGCGGAAGCGGCGAGCGCAGAGAAAAAAGCCGGCAGGCGGGAGACGGCGGGCGCCGGGAGTTTATTCGCGGAGCCTGGCGAAAGCGGACGGCCGCGCGCGGAGCGCCGCGTCGACGCCGGGGCCGCTCACCAGAGCGAGAGCCGCGGCGGCCGGCCGCTCACCGGAGCGAGAGCCGCGGCGGCCGGCCGCTCAGCGAGCTCCAGGCCGCGGCGGCCGGCCGCTCACCGGAGCGAGAGCCGCGGCGGCCGGCCGCGCAGCGAGCTCCAGACGGCCAGCACGAGGATCTCTCCGCTTTCACGGTCGTGGACGTAGTAGACGAGGTAGCGCGTCGTCGGGAGCGGGGCGCGGCGAATCCCCTTGATGCGACGATGTGCGTGGGGCGCGCCGGCGTCCGGCGCTGTCCTGAGCAGGCTGAGCAGGGCGGCGAGCTCCTCGCGGAACAGGGAGGGCGCGGCGGGGCGGTTCTCGATCCACCACGCGGCCGCCTCCCTGGTCTGGCGGGCTGCTTCCTTGGTGAGCCGGACGCGGGCTCGCTTCATCCCCGAGTCGGCTCGAGGCGGGCGATCTCGGCCAGGAGCTCGTCCGCGTCGATCGTCGCTTCGCGTGCGCTCGCCAGGGACGCCTCCAGCGCCTCGTCGAGGTGAGCCCGCTCCGCGTCGTCCAGGTCGTCGTTGTCGGCCACCATGAGCTCGAGGACGGTCCCCTCGGCGAAGCTCGTCGGCTCGTCGACCACCAGCCGGCCGCCCTGTACCTTCGCTCGCAGCGCGCTGCTCATGACGAGAGCGTATCACCGCAGGTCCTGGCCGGGTAGCTCACGGGCCGCGGCTCAGCCGTCGAGGGGCGCGGCCGGCACCGCCGGCGAGGGCGCTGCGGGCGGAGGCGCCGCGGGCGCAGGGCCCGGCTGGGCCTTGGACCGCCGGGCCGCGGCGCGCTTGCGGCGCTCGTAGGCGCTCGTCACCTCGCGCACGATCTCGGGCTGGCTCCGGAACACGAAGCGCGCCGCGGACCGCACGCGGCCCATGCGCTCGATCAGCAGCGCCGCGAGCTTGTTGCGGAGCAGCAGGGCCTCCTGCGCTTGCCGGGAGGTCGCCTCCGCCTGCGCCGGCAGGCTCCGCAGCTCGGCCGCCACGGCGCGCGCCTCGTCCAGCAGCTCCGCCTTGAAGCCGCCGAGCCCGTCGAGCGCGTCGCGGTGCTTCTCCCCGAGCGTCGCGTAGTCGTGGAGCGCGCTCGCCAGCGCGTCCGCCGTGTCGGGGTCCCCCGCGTGCGCCGCGTCGATCCGGGCGAGCATCTCGTCCCGCTCGTCCTCGACGCCGTCGTCGAAGTAGAAGCTCAGCGTCGCCCCGATCTCTCCGAGCAGGAACTTCCCCCGCTCGCGCGGGCTCTTGTTCTTCTCGACGGTCAGGAGATATCGCGTCTGCGCCTCCTGCGTCGCGCGCTGGAGCGAGAGGATCTCCTCCGCCGTCTTCGGCCCGAGGCGCGCCGCGTCGCCCTTCTTGCTGTCCTTCGGGACCGCCGACTCGAGGCCCAGGCGGGTCACCCGCTTCTGGGCGTCGACCTGGGTCTTCCAGTACTTCTCGAAGAACTTCGCCACGTCCACCGCCTCCCCGAGGAGCACGTGCAACGGCACCGTGCTCGCCGGAAGCTCGGCGGCGTTCATCTGCTGCACGACGTCGGACCACCGCTCGATATCGCTCTTCTTCGTCATGTCGACCTCCCCTGGGCTGCGGCGCCGGCCATCCCGTCCGGCCCCGCCATCCCGGGCATCCATTCCGGAGAGCCCTGGCCGGGCTCCCCCTTCACAAGGATCCGATCGCGCAACGCTCGATCTTTCTCGCCCCGCAAGCAGCCCTGGATGGAGTTCGGAGCGCGCGGGACGCGGGAGCTGCGCGACAGGGCGACGGAGATTCAAGCGCCGTGCCCGGGCGGCGCCGCGCCAGGGACACGCGAAGGCGCGCCGGGGGTGTCCCTGGCGACGCACCTCCTGTCCCTGGCGACTGGCTCCGTGTCCCTGGCGGCTCACCGCATGTCCCTGGCGACGGGCTCCGTGTCCCTGGCGAGGGCGCTGCCTGTCGCGCTCGACGTGCACGCTTGTCCCTGACGACGCGCTCCTTGTCCCGGACCGCAGGTCTCGTGTCCCTGGCGCCCATCGACGAGCGACGCGTCGCTGCCGCAGTCGATCCGATCGCGCTGCCATCGTGGAAACTTGCCGTGGTGGCTGTCGAATCCGCGGCGCCGCTTCGCGACGGGAGCAGCACGCGGGCGAGCGCGGGGTCGAAGGCGTCGTCATCCGCTGCGCAACAACGCAATCCTTTGCGCAACGGGACAGCGGCGCTCCCCGGGTGGTCGCGGCCGTCACCTGCCCCGGAAGAGCAAGAACCTGGCGGTGGACGGTGGGTGCTCGATGCAGCCGGCGGCGGTCTCGGTGGATCGTGCCGCGAGGGAAATGCGGCGGGCTAGCCGTCGAGTCGCGCTCGCGGAGCGCGACGGCGAGAGGCCTGGCGCCGCGCTCCGAGCAGCGAAAGGAGCAGGAGCCAGGGGGCGCCGCTCGCGCCTCCGGGGAGGCGCGCCGTGCTGCACCCGCCGGCGCCGCCGTCGCTATCGGGCGTCGAGGCGCCGGAGCTGCCCTGTGCGGAGGCCCCGACGCCGCCGCCGCCCGCGCCCGAGGGGCTGCCAGCGGCGCCGCCGCCGCCGCCGCTGGATGTGCCGCCTCCGGCGCCGCCCGTTCCGGAGACGTCGCCGCCCGCGCCTCCCTCGCCACCGGCGCCTCCACCCCCCAGCGCCATGCACACGCCGCCCGCGCAGACGCCGTCCCCCGAGGCTGGCGCGCCAGGCACATACAGCCATGCGGCGTAGGCGGACCGCGCGGGCACGTAGGCGGTAGTCAGCACGCGGCCGTCGGGGAGCGGAATCGGCTGGTGACTCCAGAGCTCCTGCGTGAACGACGGGGCCAAGGACCACACATCGCTCGCCGGGTCATACAGCTTCACAGCGGACCTGTCCGGCAGCGGGAGCGTCGCCCAGCAGGACAGGAGCAAGACCCTGCCATCGGCGAGGAGCGCGGCCCTCTCCGCCTCGCACCTGGGCGACGACCGGGAGACCCCCGTCCAGGTGTTGGTCGATGGATCGAAGATCATGACCGGATACGTCGGCCACGAGCCCGCATCGGAGATCACGAGGAGAACCTTGCCGTCCTGGAGCCGCGTCGCCGAGTGCCCGTCGTCGGTGGGCCAACCCATGATGAAGGCCTCCGTCCAGGTGTCGGTCGCTGGGTCGTACACCTCGGAGCCCACCGAGCCCGAGGACTTGTTGCCGATGACGAGGACGCGACCGTCGACGAGCAGCGTGGCCGAGAAGCTCGCGCGAGCCGTGGACATCGGGGCCGCAGGCGTCCAGGTATTCGCGACCGGATCGTACAGCTCGGCGCTGCTCTGCCTGGATACCCTCACGGAACCACCAGCGACGAGGACCTTGCCGTTCGAGAGCAGCGTCGCCGTGTGCGAATTGCGGGCCGCGTTCATCGGCGCGGCTGCGGTCCAGAGGCCCGTGGCCGGGTCGTAGCGCTCGGCCTCCGCGGTGCTTGCCCCCCCGCCGGCCGCCAACCCCCCAGCGACCAGCACGGTGCCGTCCGGGAGCAGCGTGGCCGTGTGATACGCGCGCGTGTGGAGCATCGCGCCGGTCGGCGCCCAAGCGTCGCCTTCCGGGTCGTAACGCACGGCATCACTGGCCGCGATCGAGCTCCCCTCCGGCGTGGAGGTCAGCCCCCCGGCCATCAGCACGGTGCCGTCCTGGAGGAGGGTGGACGAATTCCCGGCGTGCAGCAGCCCCTCCGGCGGAGGAGCTGCCTCGACCCAGACGCTCGACGTCGGGTCCGGGCAGGACGCGCCATCGGGCCGCACGGTCGGCACCCCACAGGACGCGTACCCGGGCGACGGATCGCAGGCCGCCGGGGCATGGCAGCTGCTCGGCGCCGGGCAGACCTTGGGCGCGCCCGGCGCGCAGGAGCCTGCCTGGCACGTGTCGGCCTCGGTGCACGCGTCGCCGTCCTCGCACAGCGCGCCGTCGGGCAGCACCGACTCGACGCAGGCGCCCGTGGCGGCGTCGCAGGCGGAGGCCCTGCACGGCCCCGAGGCCTCGCACACGACGGTCGCCGTCCCGCCGATGCAGGCGCCGGCAGCGCACGTCTCGCCCTGGGTGCAGGCGCTGCCGTCGTCGCACGGCGCACCCCACGGGGCCAGCGCGCGCTCGCACCGGCCCGTCGCCGGATCGCAGAAAGGAGCCTGGCACCCCTCCGCCGGCGCAGCGCAGGCGACCGGGTCCGCACCGGCGCAGGCGCCCGCCTGGCATGCGTCGCTCTGCGTGCACGCGTCGCCGTCGTCGCACGGCGTGCCGTCGCTCGCGGGCGCGCCGGCGCAGGCGCCCGCCTGGCACGCGTCGCTCTGCGTGCACGCATCGCCGTCGTCGCACGGCGCGCCGTCGCCCACGGGCGCGCCGGCGCAGGCGCCCGCCTGGCACGCGTCGGCCTCCGTGCAGGCGTCGCCGTCGTCGCAGGCCGGCCCGGTGAGCGGCGAGCAGACGCCGTCCTGCGTCGCGCCGGCGGCGACCGAGCACGCCTCGCAGGCGCCGTCGCACGCCGTGTCGCAGCAGACGCCGTCCACGCAGGAGCGCCCGCCGCAGTCGACCGAGGAGCCGCACGGAGCGCCGGGGTCGACCGCGATCGCGAGCCGCTCGACGGTGTTCGTCGCGTACTCGTTCCACGCTCCGTCGCCGTAGGCGAATCCGCCCGTGACGAGCACCGTCCCGTCGAGGAGCAGCGTCGCCGCGTGGTCGGCGCGGCCTTGGCTCATGTTCGGCCCCATCGACCAGGCGTCGGTCGCCGCGTCGTAGATGCCGACCGTGTCGTAGTAGAAGTAAACGGGCGGAGGTGCCGACGCTTCGCAGTCGGCGGTGCCGCAGGGAGCTGATTCCACCGTCACGCCCCCGCTCAGCAGGGCGCGGCCGTCCGCGAGCTGCACGGCGCGCTTGTCTGCTGGGTCGATGGAGTACGGCGCTTCCCAGCCGCTCATCGACAGGCCCCTCCACGCCCCGGTCGCCGGGCTGTAAATCTGGTGCGGGCCCCACGCCGCCGTGTCGAGCGAGAGGACCTCGCCGCCCGGAAGCAACATGGCGGTGTGAGACCGGAGGCCCATGAGCATGGGTGTGCCGGGCGTCCATGCGTCGGCGGCCGGATCATAGGTCTCCGCGGTCGCGTCGATCCCGCCGCTCACGAAGACCTTGCCGTCCTGCAGGAGCGTGGCCGCGTAAAACGAGCGGGCGCGGTGCATGGAGCCGCCGGCGCTCCACGCGTTGAGCGCCGGATCGTAGATCGCGCAGCTCGCGAGCTCTTCTGGGGGGCGCCCGGTCGAGCTCCCTCCGGCGACGAGGACCCTCCCATCGGGCAGCGGCGTGGCCGTGTGGCCGAGGCGCGGGACCTCCATCGGCGGTACGGCCGTCCAGACGTTCGCGGCGGGATCGTAGATCTCCGCTGCGACGAGCGGCACGGGGGTGTGCCCGCCGTTGGTGCCGCCGCCCGCGACGAGGACCTTGCCGTTCGAGAGCAGCGTCGCGGTGTGCATCGAGCGCGCCGAGCCCATCGAAGGCGCGGCCGTCCAGGCGCCGGTCGCAGGATCGTAGAGCTCGGCGCTGGAGAGCGCGCTGTCGTACCACGCGCTCAAGGCGCCGCGCGTGGTCTCGCCGCCCGCGACGAGGACCCTGCCGTCGAGCAGGCGCGTCGCCGTGTGGTTGGCGCGCTCGGCGCTCATCGGGGCGGCGGAGAGCCAGGGCCCGAGCGAGACGGAGGGCGCCGTGTCCGCGAGCGGCGCCTCGCCGAGCGGCGGAGCGCCCGGGTCGCCCCCCTCCGCGCTCGCCCGGGCGCACCCGGCGAGCCACGCGAGGCCGATGAACGTCGGCGCGAGCAGCGCGGCGCGGAGGCTGCCGCCTGCCCATCCAAGGGCCGCGCAGGGCTTCGGCCCAGAGCGCGTGAGAATCGGTTCGACGTTCTGCGCCATCCTCGATCTCCCGATCGAAGAGGTGCGCGACGACCCGGAGCGCCTGGGGACCAGCGCAACGCACGCACCTCGGTTCCTGGCGCGCTTGGGTGCTCCGCACCCGCTCGGGGTTCAGGCTCACGGGACAGCATCGCTGGGGTGGCGGCGCACGCGCGTTCGCGTGCAGCAGGGGCACACGGGCCGGACGTCAGGCGAGCGGCTCTCCCTGGAACGCGCAGGGCGGAGGAACGCGCAGGGCGGACGTGAGCGGGCGAAACGCGGCGCAGCTCCCGGCGCGCACGGATCGCTCCGGCCAGGCTGGCGCGCCCGATGCACTGGGCGATCCCAGGCGCGCGGCCGGGTGCATCGGTCGGGTGCATCGGTTCCACCGGCGCGCCGCGAGATCGGGAATCCACGCAAATGCTCGCCAGAATCGCGCTCGTGATGGTCTCTCTGGAGCTCGCCGGGTGCGCCGCCCTCCGCCCGCCGGCGCCGCCGCCCGAGCTCGCCCGCGCCGAGACGGCGATCCGCGGAGCAGCGCAGGAGGGCGCGGGCGCGGACCGGCGCGCGGCCATGCACCTCGCGCTGGCGCGGAGCGAGCTCGCCCAGGCGAGGCGGCGGCTGTCGGTGGGCGACCTGGAAGCCGCCCGCTGGCTGCTGCGGCGGGCCGAGGTCGACGCGGAGCTCTCGACGCTCATCGTGAGGGAGGCGGGGCTGCGCGACGCCGCGGGCCGCACGCTGGACCAGGCGAGCACGCTCGCCGAGGGGGCGCGGTAGGGGCCGCATGCGCGCCGGAGCTCCGCTCGCGATGGCCCTCTCGCTCGCCGGCTGCGCGCGGGGCGCGGCCGGGCCGCCCCCCGAGCTCGCCACCGCGCGAGCCGCGGTCGTGCAGGCGCAGGACAACCCGCTCTCGCCGCTCGCGGTCGCCGAGCTGAAGCAGGCGGAGCAGGCGCTCGCGATCGCCGAGCGAGAGGCGCGCGAGCGCCCGCGCTCCGCCGCGGCGCGCGACGCCGCCTACGTCGCGCGGCGGCGGGCGCAGTGCTCGCTGCTCGCGTCGCTCGTGCGCGCGAACCAGAGCGCGCTCGCGCGGGCGCGGCAGACGTGGAAGACGTGGGAGACCGCCGAGGAGCTCCGCGCGCGAGGCGCGAGCGGCGCGCCTGAGCCCGCGGCGCGCGATCTTCCCCCCGCGCTTCCCGACGACGTCGACCTCGAGCCCGACGTCGACCGCGCGCGCGCACGGCCCCAGCAACCCGCCCGGTGATCGCGGCCGCGGTCGCGCGCGGCGTGGCGTGGCGTGGCGTGGCGTGGCGTGGCGCGCGCGGCTTACCGCCCCGGGCGTCAGCCCCGCCTCGGCGGAGCAGTTTCTCCTGGGACTGACCGGTTTTTGGATCCAAGATGCGCGCGGCACGCCTCCGCCGGCGGCGAAAGCGTCCGGGGGCGGGCAGCGGTCGAAGGTCCACGATCGAAGGGACGCTCGGTCCCGCGTGCGAGGAGAGCGCGATGAAGGAAAGCGCGAACGTGATACTGGTCCCCGTCGACTTCGAGGCGGCGTCGATGAAGGCCGTCGAGCTCGCGAAGGACCTCGGCCAGAGGCTGGGGCAGAAGGTCGTGCTGCTGCACGTCTACCAGCTCCCGGTCTACACGTACCCCGGGCTGGAGCCGGCGCTGATGCCCGGGTTCCACGCCGAGGTGAGCGCCGCCGCGTCGCGCGCGGTCCAGCAGCTCTCGGCGAAGACCGGCGGGCTCGATACGGCGCTGCGCGAGGGCGATCCCGCGACCGAGATCCTGGCCGCCGCCGAGGAGCAGCGGGCGGCGATGATCGTCATGGGGACCCACGGCCGCCGGGGGCTCTCGCACCTGTTCCTCGGCAGCGTCGCCCAGCAGGTGATCCGGAAGAGCAGCGTCCCCGTGCTCACCGTGCGCGTGCCCAGCTGATCGCGCCGCGCGCGTGCGTCTCCTCTAGGGCGGCCGGCGCTGCCGCCGGCTAGGGCGGCCGGCGCTGCCGCCGGCCAGGGCGCGGCGGGCTCGATCGCGCTCGGCGTGAGCAAGGACCACCCCCTTACGCGGCGCACCTGCGCCGCATGGAGCTCCTCGCATGTCGACCCTGTCTGCACGCGAACTCGCGCTCCCGCCGAACCTCATGAGCCTGGCCCGGCTGCCGCTCGCGGCGCTGTTCCCGATCGTGGCCACGCGCCCCGCGCTCGCCCTCGCCGTCCTCTGCTGCGCGGGGCTCACCGACGTGCTCGACGGCTGGCTGGCCCGCCGCTCCGGCCAGGTGACCCGCACGGGGGCGATCGTCGATCCGATCGCGGACAAGGTGTTCGCGCTGGCCGTGGTCGCCACGCTGCTCCAGAGCGGCGCGCTCCCGCTCTGGGGCATCCCGGCGCTGCTCGCCCGCGAGCTCCTCGAGCTGCCGCTCGCGCTCTGGATCGCGGTGAGCCGCCGCTTCCGCGGCGCGCGCCTCTCGACCGCGAGCGCCAACATCCCCGGCAAGCTCGCCACGGCGGTGCAGTTCGGGGCGGTCTTCACCGCGATCGCGCTCCCCGGGGCGCTGCCGGCGGCGCTCGCGGCGGCGGCGGGCGCGGGCGCCGCGGCGGGCGTCTCGTACTGGGCGCGCCAGCTCCGGCGCGCTCCAGGAGCGGCGAAGGGCCCGCCGGAGGCGGGCGGCTAGTTTCGCCCGCCAGGGATCTGCCTCGCGAGCGACAGAGAAATAAACGCCAAGGCGCAAAGACGCAAAGGCGCAAAACTACAAATCTTTTTTGCGTCTTTGCGCCTTGGCGCCTTGGCGTTGAACTCTCCCTCCGGATCCCTGGCCGGACTCTGGCGGGCGGCTAGCTCGCCTCGCTCACCAGGCTGCCGGGGGTCTCGCCGAGCTGCGCTGCCCTCGGCGAGGGCGCGCCGCGCGCCACGGCGCGGGCGCCTCGCCATGGTGTAAGGTCGGCCGGGGCAGCGCGTTCTGCGCCTGTCACCGGCTCCACGCTCCGAGGAACCATGCGAAGAACGCTGCCCGCCTGGGCTCTCCTTGCCGTGCTCGCAGGCCCCGTCGCCTGCGCATCCAGCAGCTCCAGGGCGGGCGACGCCGCGAGCGCGTCGATGTACCCCGGGAGCGCCCCGATGTACGCGGCGACGCAGGCGTCGGCCCCGCCGCCGCCGGATCCGACCACGGGGATGGAGATGTCCGCCGTGAGGATCAGCGAGGAGCAGGCGATCGACGTCGACACGTCGACGAGCTCGGTCGCGCTCGCCAAGGCCGCGCCGCCAGCGCCCGTGGCAGCGCCGGCGCCCGGGCGGGGGGCGCCCGGCCCCGCGCAGCCCGCGGCGACCAGCAGGCCGGCGCCGACGAGCCCTGCGCCGCAGCCCGGCGCGGCGCCGGCCGCCGCCGGGCCGCAGGGCACGCAGCGGGGGGCCGCCGAGGCGAGCGCGGCGCCCGCGCCCCTCCTCGTCTACACGGCGCAGGTCGCGATGGCGGTGTTCGAGGTGGGCGCGTCGCTCGGCAAGGTCGAGGAGCTCGCGCGGGACCTCGGCGGCTTCCTCGCCCGCCGCGACGACCGGGCGATCACCATCCGCGTCCCCGCCGCCCGGTTCGACGAGGCGCTGAAGCGCCTGGAGGGCCTCGGCGACGTCGTCCAGCGCAACGTGGTCGCGGAGGACGTCACCGAGGAGTTCCTCGATCTCGGGGTCCGCATCCGGAACGCGCGGGTCGTGCGCGACCGCCTGGAGAAGCTCCTCGAGAAGGCCGCGAAGGTCGAGGAGTCGATCCAGCTGGAGCGCGAGCTCGCGCGCGTCACGAGCGAGCTCGAGCGCCTCGAGGGGCGCCTGAAGTTCCTGCGCGACCGGGTCGCGTTCTCGACCCTCACCGTCTCGTTCCAGCCGCGCTCGACGGAGACCATCACCCCGTCGGGCCCGCGGCTCCCGATCGACTGGCTCAACGAGCTCGGCCTCTCGCGGCTCCTCAACCTGTGACCGGGGCGCTTCCGATGATCCACTCCCTCCGCCACGCCTTCGTCCTCATCGCCTCGCTCGCCGGCGCCGCGGCGCCGCTCGGCTGCGGCCGGCCCTTCGTGCCCGCGACCCCGCCGGGCTTCGTCGACCTCGGGGATCGCTACGGCGACGACGAGTACCGCGCGACCACCGCCGAGGGGCTGGTGCTCGGGGTCCGCGCCTTCGAGAACGATCCGGAGGGCGACCTCGCGTTCTGGTCCCGCGTGGTCGAGAAGCGGCTGCGCGAGGGCGGCGGCTACGCGCTGCTCGGCAAGGCCGACGTGAAGAGCCGGAGCGGCCTGCCGGGCGTCCAGCTGCGCTTCGGGCACGACGAGGGCAAGGAGGCGCACCTTTATTACCTCACCGTCTTCGTCGACGACGATCACGTCTTCCTCCACGAGGCAGGCGGCAAGAAGGAGCTGGTCGAGCGCCACCAGCAGCAGATCGACTGGTCCATCCGCAATTTCCTGCCCGATTGATCCGCGCGCTGCCCGCGTCCGCCGCGCGACGTTCTCGGCCGGCGGCCGCCGCGCTTGCTCGCGGAAGCCCTGTTTGCTACCTGGCGGACGTGCGTTCCCGCCCCATGCTCTGCGACGCGCGGCGGCGCCGGTCGAGCCAAGCGCTGCTCCTCGCCCTCGCGGCGTCGCTGGGCAGCGGCGAGGCCCTGGCGCACGGCGAAGGAGAGAGGCCGCTGGCCACGGTGCCCGCGCCGCCGCCCGGCGACGGCGCCAAGGCGGCGCAGATCCTCCGCGAGATCGAGGGGAGCGTCGCGACGGCGCCCCCGCCCGCCGCCCGCGACGAGGCCGACGGCGGCGGCAAGGCCGACGGCGGCGGCAAGGCCGACGGCGGCGGCAAGGCCGACGGCGGCGGCAAGGCCGACGGCGGCGGCAAGGCCGACGGCGGCGGCAAGGCCGACGGAGGGCCGGCGAGGAACGCCGCGAAGGTCGTGGCCGAGCCGGTCGCGCAGGCGAAGCGGGCGCTCCAGCGCGCTCACGGCGCGCGCGCGGCGGGCGACGCGACGAACGCGCGGCGGCTCGACGCGGTGGCCCTCGAGTGGGCCGAGACGGCGAGGGCGGTGCTGCGCGCCGCCGCGGTGGAGGCGGCGGCGGCAGAGGCGGCGAAGCAGGCGCGCGAGGTCGAGACAAAGCTCGAGCGGGCGCGCGCGCTGCTCGAAGAGACGCAGGCGCGCCGGGGCCGCGCCGCGGCGGAGCTCGAGCGGATCGAGGCCGAGGCGCGCGAGGCGACAAGGGCGGCGACCAACGTGGAAGCGCAGCGGATCGAGGCTGGCAAGAAGGCGGCCGCCAGGGGGGCGGCGCCGCGGGCGGAGCGGGCGCCCGCCGCGCAGGGCGCCGGGGCCAAGGGCAGCCGGGACGCCGGCAAGGCGGCGGCGCCGGCCGGCAAGGAGGGCACGCCGTGAGCGCGCGCCGCCTCGCAACCGTCGCCGTCGCGGGGGTGGTCCTCGCCGCGTGCGCGCCGATCCCGCGGCCCGCGGTGCTCGACGAGCTCGATCACGTCCGCGCCGGGGCGGCCGCCGCCGAGTCGAAGCGGTACGCGCCGGGCGCGTTCGCCCGGGCGGAGAAGCTCCGCGGCGACGCGCTCGCCGCGCTCGACGAGAAGGATCGCGCCGGGGCGCAGATCCTCGGCGAGCAGGCGGTCGCCGCGCACGCGCACGCGCACGCGATCTCGCGCGTGGCCCGGGCCGAGGCGGCCGAGGCCGAGGCGAAGGCGCAGCGCTCCGCCGGCGAGGCGTCCCTCGCGGGCCTCGAGGCGGAGCAGGCGCGCGTCGCGGCCGAGGTCGACGCGCTCGACATGCGGATCAAGGTCGCCCGCGACGCGCAGCCCGTGGTCCCGTCGGGCAAGGCCGACGCGGATCGCGAGAAGGCGCGCCTCGCCGCGGCGCGCTCGCTCGCGCTCCAGGCCCGCCTGCTGTGCGGCGCAGCGCGCCTCCTGACGGCGCCGGCGCCGCCGGGGAATCCGCAGCCCGACGGTACGCAGCCCAGCGCCGCGCTGTCCGACGGCGCGCAGCCCAGCGCCGCGCAGCAGCCCGGCGCCGCGCAGCCCGGAAGCGCCAGCCTTGCGGCGCAGCTCGACGAGGCGACCGCCGCGATCAAGAAGCTCGACGCGGATCTCGCGGAGGCGGGCGTCGCCGGCCGCGCCGCCCCGGCGCCCATCGATCAGGCCTCCCGCGCGCGGGCAGGCTGCCTCGCCGCGCTGACCGCCGCCCGCCGCGCCGCCACGCCGGTGACCCGCGCGCCCGGCGCCGGCGACGCGCTGCTCGCAGAGCTCTCGGCCGCAGGCACATGGTCGCCCGTCCGCGACGATCGCGGCGTCGTGGTCACGCTCCGGGGCCTGTTCGCCGGCAACGCCCTCACGAAGACCGGCGAGGCGCGCCTCCGCGACCTCTCGCGGGTCGCCGCCGCGCACCCCGCGTTCCCCGTGGCCGTGGTCGTGCACACGGACCGGGAGATCAGCGCCAGGGAAGAGCCCGCCTGGGCCGCGCGGGCCGACGCCGTCGTCCGCGCCCTCGACCCGGCGCAGGGCGCGAGCGCCGCTGCGGCCCCTCAGGCCCCGCGCATCGCGCCGTTCCTCGCGGGCTCCGCGGCCCCGGTCGTCGACCCGGGCGGCAACGAGCGCGGCCGCAACGCCCGGGTCGAGGTCGTCTTTGTAACCCCGGAAACCCTTTGAGGAGCGATGGTCCCGGCCGACGGAACTCCGCTCCCCGTGGAGAGTCGTTCTCGATGATGCGCTCTTCAACCCTCGCCCGAAGCGAAAACAAGCCCGTCGTGCTCGCGTGTGCGCTGGTCGCCGCCCTCGCGAGCGCGTGTCAGGAGGACGGCAAGACGTCGCAGAAGCAGGCCGCGGAGCTCTGCGCCAAGCTCGCGCCGGTCGTGGCGGAGGACGTCGGCCAGGTGCGGACGGGCCTCCCCGCGGGCTCGCAGAAGCTCGCGACGCTGATCGACACCGACCCGGGCGCGAACCTGCTCGGGCTCCAGCGGGCGATCGCGGGCGCGCGCGCCTCGGTGAAGGAGCTCGAGTTCGCGAAGAGCACCTTCTTCTCGTTCGCCGATCCGAGCGGCACGGTGCTGCGCAGCGAGGCCGATCCGGACATGCTCGCCAACCGGTCCGTCCTGGCCTCGTTCCCCGAGCTCAGGAAGGTGCTGGCGCCGGGCAGCGGGCTGGTCGAGGCGTTCGGGGAGATGCAGGAGATGCGCGGCGTCCGGAACGGCCCCGATCTCCAGTGGGTCGCGGTGCATCCGGTCAAGGCGAGCGACGGCGAGCTCAAGGGCCTCTTCGTCACGGGCTGGTCGTTCCGCGCCTACGCCTACCGGCTGCAGGAGGCGGCCAAGCGCGACATCGCCGAGATCGCCAAGCGCGACGGCCTGAAGTCGACGCCGCTGCTCTACGTCTTCGCGTGGAAGGGCGCGAAGGCCTACGGCGGACCGGTGACGCCCGATGTCAACACCGAGGCGCTCGAGAAGCTCGACCTGCCGTCGAAGACCGCCTCGGGCCCGTGGAGCGGGACGGTCGAGATCGCCGGGCGCACCTTCGGCGCCGCGGCGCAGCGCACGCCGGAGCTCGCCGCCGACGCGGGCGTCGCCGCGCTCGTCTCGACGCTGTGAGGGGCGGGCGAGCGCCGGGCAAGCCGTGAGGGCGGGCGCCGGGCGCGGGCCCTCCGGGCCGCGGCCAGGGCGCCCGGCGCGGCGGGGCCGGGCGATCTCCCGCGATCGAGCGCTGCCGTGCTAGGCTCGCAGCTGGCTCGCGCTGCGAGCTCACCCCCATGCCGGCTTCCATCGATCAGCTTCTCAAGGTCTGCCGCGAGGTCATCGCGCCGCTCGTCCGAGCCGACGGCGGTGAGCTCTACATCGTGGCGGTCGAGCCCGACCACCTGACGCTCCACCTGGCCGGCGCATGCTCGGGCTGCCCCGGGGCCATGCTCACCGCGCGCGCGGTGATCGAGCCGGCGGTGCTCGCGGTCGCGCCGTCCGCGCGGGTCGTCGTGACCAACGGCATGCGCGTCCCCGACGGCGCCTCGCTTATCTCGTAGGCGGTCGCCCGCACAGGAGACGGGCCCAGATCGGCGTTTTCGGCGCGCAGGCGTACTTCTGTACGCCGAGCACCGAAAACGTCGAGATGGGCCCGTATCCGAAGCGGGCGACCGCCTACGAGCGTGGCTCCGGGGATGAGAGGGGGGCGGAGGAGGAGCCCGCGGGAGGGGCTCCGAGGGGGAGGAACGAGGGGGTTACTTCTTCTTGCCGGCTTTTTCGGTGGGAGGGGGGCCCGGGGGGGGCTCGTCCTTGCGGACGGCAGAGGCGACGGCGGGGTCGATGGCGTTCGCGTCGACGGGCTTGTTGGGACGGAGCGAATCGAGGCTGCTCAGCGTCACCAGGTCCTCGTAGGCGAAGGCGATCTCGCTCTCGCTGCGCTCGATCGCGCGGAAATGCGTGGCCGCGTCCTTCCAGTCGACCTCGGTGACGTAGCGGCCCTTCTCCGGCTCGGGCGGCGTCACGCGGCCAGGCAACCCGAACGCCGTCGCGAGCTTGACGACCGCCGACTGGTAGTCCTTGCCGCGCGGGTTGCCCTCGCCAAGCGCGTGCTCATCGATGATCTTCCAGAGCTTGTCCTGGATGAAGAAGAAGTAACGCTTCCCGCCGTCAGCGCGGGCCAGCGTCATCATCGATTCCTTGTTGAGGTAGGTGTACTCGCCCTTGAGCGGCGTCCCGTCGATGCCCGTCGGCAGCTTGCCGAAGTCGATGCGGCTGCGGCGGAACGCGCTCTTCTCCTCGGCGAGCTCGGCGTCGAGGGCCTTCATCTTCACGCCGGGCGACGTCGCCTTGTACCGCGGCACGTACGCCTCATCGAGCATCTTGTCGATCAACGCCGCGACCTGCTTGGTGCTCATCCCCCACGCGAGCCCGGCAGGGGTCAGCGCGATCGTCTTCTTCGTCGCCGGCACCTCGGCAGGCCGGGCAGGGGCCGCGGCCGGCGCCCCGCTCTTCCCCCTCTTCGGCTGGGCAGCCACCACGGTCGTGCTCGTGATCGCCGCAAGGCCCAGCCCAACGGCCAACGCTGCTCCCAGGAGCCTCTTCGCTTTCATGTTCTTCCTCCAGCCGGCGCAGGCCCTGTCCCTGCGCGCTCTGCAATCGCAAAAGTTAGGAACCAGCCCGGCAAGCCCGGGAACGCTAGCACCTGCGGTAGGACAGGAGAATAGGATCCCCGCCGACCGGGGCCGCCCGCTGACGTTGGACGGCGGCTCCGCCCCGTCGATGGAAGCCGTGAAACCGGTGAAGGACGAACACAGGACGACGAGACGATTCAACGCTGGGCGCACGAAGCACCGCGCGGCGCGCGGCGCGCGGTACGCGGTACAGGGACAACACCGAGGGAAAAACGGCCTCAACAGCGCTTGTGGCCGATGTGTGCGGGGTCCTGACAGGGGCGAGCCGACGTGCTACGAGCTCCGGTCCCAAGGATGATTTCCGCCACCGGTGCTGCTCCGCTTCGCCTCGCGCTCGCCGCGCTGGCGACCGTTGGCCCCGCCGGCGGCTGCGTCGCCGACCAGGAGCGCGCCGCGACGGCCGCCGACGCGCTGGGCGGGGCGCCCGCGTGGGAGGGGCACGCGCGCGACGTCTTCGACGACAACATCGAGCCCGCCGCCGTGGGCTTCTCCCTGGACGGCCCCTCCCCCAGGTCCGACCCGTTCCTCCGCGAGAGGGCGCAGACGGCCGACGTGGTCGCGCGGGTCCGCGTGAGCACGGTGACCGTCGACTCGATCGGAGACCAGAGCACCTATCACCTCGGGATCCAGGTCGGCTACCCTCCCCTGGCCACACCCCGGGTGCCGGACCGGACGTTCGAGCTCCACATCCGCCCGCAGAGCCGCTCGTTCGCCATCGCCAAGGCGATCGACGCGCGGCTCCGAGGGCTCATCTTCATCGCCTTCATCCGGCGCTTCGCCGGCGTGGACGGCGAGCCGGAGATCCACTGGCACCTTTCACCTGATACAGCGGAGGTCGCCGCGGCCGTCAAGGAGGCCGTCGTCCTCGGGGAGCTGTCTGCGCCGTGAGCAACGTGAGCATCAAGACGGTCAAGGAAGTCGACGCCCTGCGGGTGGCCTGCCAGATGGCGGCCGAGACGCTCCTCGGGGTGGGCGAGATGATCCGCGCCGGCATCACCACCGAGGACATCAACACCTTCGTCCACGAGGACACCCTCCGCCGCGGCGGCTACCCGGCGCCGCTCAACTACCACGGGTTCCCGAAGAGCGTCTGCACCTCGATCAACGAGGTGGTCTGCCACGGCATCCCGTGCGACCGCGTCCTCGAGCCGGGCGACATCATCAACGTGGACGTGACCACGATCTACAACGGCTTCTACGGGGACACCTCCGCGACCTTCTACATCGGCAAGCCGTCGCCGGAGGCGAAGCACGTGACCGAGGTGTCGCGGCGCAGCCTGCAGCTCGGCATCGCGCAGGTCCGGGACGGGGCGCGCCTCGGCGACATCGGGGCCGCCATCCAGGAGTTCGCCGAGGCCGAGGGCTGCTCGGTGGTGAGGGCCTTCGTCGGTCACGGCATCGGGCGGCGCTTCCACGAGGCGCCGCAGGTCTCGCACGTGGGCAAGTACGGCAGCGGCACGCGGCTCCGCGCCGGCATGTGCTTCACGATCGAGCCGATGATCAACCTCGGCACGTACGAGGTCGAGATCCTGGAGGACAAGTGGACCGCGCTGACGGCCGATCGCTCGCTGTCGGCGCAGTTCGAGCACACCATCGTGGTCACGAGGACCGGCTGCGAGGTGCTGACCCGGCGGAGCAGGCCGCTCGCGAACAGCGAGATCTTCCCGGATCCGTTCGCCGTCTCCGAGGCGCGGGCGCTCTGAGGCGCGCGCCGGCGCCGCGCGAACGTAGGGCGCGCCGCGCCGCGCGAACGTAGGACGCGCCGCGCGCCGGCCGGCCCCGGCCAGAGGGCCGAGGTGGACCGGCGCCGGCGACTGGAAACCGAGTTTTCTCGACCGTTCGGCCGAGGATTAGGGGTAGAAGCAGGGCATGGCCTTGGACGAAGCGTCGCGTGCCAGAATCGCGCCGTATGTGTCGAGCCTGACGGCTGACGTCTTCTCGCTGTCGGGTCTGCCGGAAGAAGTCATCGCCGTCCTGTTCGCGTACTACTCGCGCAGCCGCGACGATCTGCGCACCAACCTGGCGCGCCTGCTCGGCGACGAGGAGCTCGACGTGGCCCCCGGCGCCGACGACCGGCCGCACCGGGGGCTCGCGTTCGCGTCGGACAAGGCGCGGAGCTTCCACGAGAAGTGGGTCGTCGGCTACGGCCACGCGTCGGTCGCAGAGCACGCCGTTGTGCACCTCGCGATCGAGAACGTGAGCATCGTCGCCTCCAAGGTGGTCGAGGACCTGCGGCTCGGCTCCTACACGGAGAAGAGCACGCGCTACGTCGTCTTCGATCAGCACTCGTTCGTCGACCTGCCGGAGCTCGACCCGGAGCACGGGGCGCGGTACCGGGCCGCGAGCGAGCGGCTCTTCGCGACCTACCTCGACCTGGTGCCGAAGGTGACCGAGCGGCTGAGCGCGCGCGAGCCGAAGCCCGAGAAGATGTCGGACGCGGCCTACCGCGGCGCGCTGCGCGCGCAGGCGTGCGATCTCCTGCGCGGGCTCCTGCCGGCGGGGACGCGGACGAACATCGGCCTCACCGCGAACGCGCGGGCGCTCGAGATCCTGCTCACGAAGATGCTGTCGCACCCGCTCGAGGAGGTGCGCAGGGTCGCCCGCGACATGCACGCGGCGGCGCTCGCCGTGACCCCGACGCTGGTGAAGTACGCCGCGCCGAACGAGCTCCGGAAGGGGCTGCAGTCCACCGTCGCCGAGGCGATGAAGCGCGTCTACACGCCGCCGGAGGAGGGCGTGAGCGCGACGATGGTGATCAACCAGCCCGTCCGGCTCGTGCGCTACGACAAGGACGCGCTGGAGCGCGTCGCGCTGGCGCTCGCGTACGAGGGCAGCGACCCGGGCGTGCACGCCTACAACCTCGGCGACGCGCTCCGCCGGGCGACGCTGCCGGAGCTCATCGCCATCGCGCAGGCGGCGTGCGCGAAGCGCGGCCCGTACGACGCGCCGCCGCGCGCGTTCGAGGCGTCGACGATGACCTTCGAGCTGATGCTCGACTACGGCGCGTACCGCGACCTGCAGCGCCACCGGATGCTGACGCCCGCGACGCAGCGGCTCACCTGCCGGCTCGGCTTCGAGACCCCGCAGGCCCTGTCGGACCTCGGCCACGCCGAGGCCTACCAGGACGCGATGCTCGCCGCGCGCGACGCCTGGCACGCGATGGAGGAGCGCTACCCCCTGGAGGCGCAGTACGCGGTGCCGCTCGGCTTCCGCGTGCGGACCCTGTGGACGCTGAACCTGCGCGAGCTCTTCCACGTGATCGAGCTCCGCTCGGCGAAGCAGGGGCACACGAGCTACCGGCGCATCGCCCAGGGGCTGTACCGCACCGCGATCACGGTGCACCCATGGCTCAAGGACATGATCCGCGTCGATCTGAACGACTACGCGCTCGCGCGGAGCTGATCCGCGCCCTGCGTACGCCGTCGCAGAGCGGCGGTCACCCGCACAGGAGACGGGCCCAGATCGGCGTTTTCGGCGCGCAAGCGCACTCCGGTGCGCTGAGCACCGAAAACGTCGAGATGAGCCCGTCTCCGAAGCGGGTGACCGCCGCTCAGAGGCGCGCCGCTTCGATGAGCTCCGTCGCGGCCCTGAGCGACGCGCCGGTGACCTTCGCGCCCGACAGCATCCGCGCCACCTCGGCGACGCGATCCTTCTTGTCGACGCGCGTCACCGAGCTCTTCGCGATGCCGCCCGCGTTCTCCTTGGCGACCACGAAGTGCGCGCCGGCGAACGCCGCGATCGGCGCGAGGTGCGTGATGCAGAGCACCTGGTGGTGGCGCGCCACGTCGCCGATCGCGCGCCCGATCTTGTCGGCGACGGCGCCGCCGACGCCGCTGTCGACCTCGTCGAAGACGTAGAGCCCCGCCGGCCCGCACTCCGCGAGCACGCGCTTGAGCGCGAGCAGCGCGCGCGACAGCTCGCCGCCCGAGGCGATGCGGCGCAGCGGGCGAGGCTCGATCCCCTTGTTGGGCGAGATGAGGAACTCGACGCGGTCGATGCCGTCCTGGCCGAGGCGGGCGCCGTCGACCACGAGCTCGGCGCGGTCGCCGCCGTGCGGCTCGATGTCCACGACCACCCGCGCGCCGCCCATGCCGAGGTCGGCGAGCTCCGCCGAGATCGCGGCGCCGAGCTTCTCGCCGGCCTTCCGCCGCTTCGCCGAGAGCTTGCGGGCGCGCTCGGCGGCGACGGCGAGCAGCGCGTCGCGCCGCCGCTCGAGCTCCGCGACGTGGCTCTCGACCCCCGCGAGGTGCTCCAGCTCGGCCGCGAGGCGCGCCCGCGCGGCGAGCACGTCGTCGAGCGTGGGGCCGTGCTGCCGGAGCAGGCCCTCGAGGCGGTACATGCGGTCCTCGATCTCCGAGAGGCGATCCGGATCGGCCTCCGCGCGCTCGGCGTAGCGGGCGATCTGGCGGGCCGCCTCGCTGAGCTCCGTCCAGCAGCCGTCGACGGCGCGGGCGACGTCGTCGAGCGCGGGGTCGATCTCCGCGGCGGCCCGGAGCTCCGAGGCGAGGCGCGCGAGCTCGTCGCACATGGCGTCGTCCCCTTGATCGAGGCGGGACGCCGCGCGCCGCGTGATGTCGTGCAGGCGGCCCGCGTGGCGGAGCCGGTTGCGCTCGGCCGCGAGATCGGCGAGCTCGCCGGGGCGCGGCGAGAGCGCGTCGATGGCCTGGAGCTGGAAGGAGAGGAACGCCTCGCGCTCGCCGCGGCCGCGCTCCAGCTCGCGGGCGGCCCTGAGCTGGGCGGTGAGCGCCTCGAGCTCGCCGACGTCCGCCGCGAGCTCGCTGCGCGCCGGCACCAGGCGGCCGAAGCGATCGAGGTAGCCGAGGTGCGTCGACGGATCGGTGAGCGCGACGCTCTCGTGCTGCGAGGCGACGTCGGCGAGCTCCGGGGCGAACGCCTGGAGCTCGCCCGCGGTGCAGAGGCGGCCGTTCAGGTAGGCGCGCGAGCGGCCGGTCGCCTGGACGACGCGGCGGATCACGAGCTCGCCGTCGCTCGCGATGCCGGCGGCGTCGAGCATCGCCATCGCGCGATCCGAGCTGCGCACGTCGAAGAGCGCCTCGATCTCGGCCTCGTCGGCGCCGGGGCGGACCTGCTCCGCGCTCGCGCGGCCGCCGAGGACCAGCGAGAGCGCGCCCACGACGATCGACTTGCCCGCGCCCGTCTCGCCGGTGAGCACGTTGAACCCAGGTTCGAGCCGGAGCTCGAGGGCATCCATCAGAATGAAGTTCTTGACCCGAAGGGCGACCAGCACAGCGGCGGGAGGATAGGAAGCTTTCGGCCCGTCGTCAGCGGATCTTCACCTGCTTCATGACGGTGACCGGGATGCCCTCGAAGGGCGGCACCGTGGCGCTGCGGAACGCGGCGGCGATGCACGCGGCGGTGGCGGTCCCGACGAGGTCGCCCCCTTCCACGCGGGCGGACATGGTCTTGCCCGAGGGCGCGAAGGTGACGGCCACGCGGGCCGTGCCCGTGAGCCCCTCGCCGGTGCACCCGGCGGCGGCGGCCGCCGCGGACGCGAGCGCGCTCGTCGCCGCGCTCTGATCGAAGCGGGCCGGCTCGTCCTTCGCCGGCAGGAGCGCCGAGGTCGCCGGCGGCTGCTTGGCCGCCGGCTTCGCGCGCTCGGGCGCGCTCGGCGCCGCGGCCCGGGCCGGCCTCTCGGCCGCCTGAGATCCCTCGCCGGCCTGCGGGCCGGCGACCGCCGCCGGCGCAGCGGCGGTCGCCGGAGCAGCGGCCGTCGCCGGCGCAGCGGCCGTCGCGGGCGCGTCGCTCGGCAAAGGCGCCGGCCCGGGCGCAATGCCCTCCTGCGCCGGCTCGGACGGCGGCGGCGCGGCCGGTTCGCCCGTCGGGACGGCCGC
Source organism: Sorangium cellulosum So0157-2 (assembly GCF_000418325.1). Taxonomy (GTDB): domain Bacteria; phylum Myxococcota_A; class Polyangia; order Polyangiales; family Polyangiaceae; genus Sorangium; species Sorangium cellulosum_D. The sequence goes on along the minus strand of NC_021658.1, from coordinate 2,162,705 downwards.
GGCGGATGCGGCCGGCGCCTCGGCGGCGGCGCGCCGAGGGCGGCGGACGGCGAGTCCGCGACCGGCTCGTCGTCGAGGGACGGCTCCCGGTCGGTGGCCTGGTCGGCGGGGGCAGGCGCGGCGGGCGGCGGCGCCACCTCGGGCGGAGCCGCCGCCTCCGGCGGAGCCGCGGCGAGCGCGCCGCTGCTGCTCGCCGGCGGGGCGTGATCCGCCGCGGCGCTGGACGAGCGGCCGCGGGCCTGCGCCAGGTACAGCGCCGCGCCGAACACGATGAAGACCACGGTCACCCAGCCGGCGATCGCCAGGTACTGGCGCGCAGCCGGCGTCGAGAGGACGCGCAGGAGAGGGCCGGCGGTGCTCGAGGCGCGCGGCGGCGCCTCTTCCCCGGAGTCCTCGGCGGACGTGTGCCCTTCGAAGGCGACGAGGTCGGGCTCGACGGGCTGCGCCGGGAACGACGGGGACGAGCTGCGCGCGGCGGCGGCCCCCTCGAACAGCCCGCCGCTGATGCTCAGGATCTCGTCGTCGGCCCGGTCCTCGTTGCGGCGCGCGTCGTCCTCCGCGCCGGGCGGCGGCGCCATGCTGCGGAGGTCGATCAGGCCCGAGTCCTCCTTGCGACCGGCGCGCCCACGCAGGTCGGTCTGGCTGATCCGGTCGCCCGCCGAGCGGGCGGTCGCCCTGGGGGCGCTGCTCGCGCGCGCCGGCGGCTCGCGCGAGGGACGCTCGTCGCCCCCGTGCTCGCGCAGCCCTTCCGCGGCGCCCTGGGCCCCGGACGCGCTCGGCCGGCCGCGCTCTCGCCGCGACGCCTCGGCGGCATGCGCCGGGCCGGCGGCCGGCGGCGGGCTCGGGAACGGCGGCGGGCCCGCGGTCGATCGGGCGCTCGGAAACGGCGGCGGGCCCGCGGCCGGCCGGGGGCTCGGGGACGGCGGCGGGCCCGCGGTCGGCGATGGCGCCAGCGATCCCAGCAGGGCGAGATCCGCCGGAGAGTCGTCGGCGGGCGCCGCGGGGCCCGGGCCCGACCGGGCGCGGCGCGTGGAGGGTAGCGGCTGCGGGGCGAGCGCCGCCATGGCCTGCACGTCCTGGAGGCGGAGCTCGGGCGACGAGCGGTGCGACGACGGCCGGCCCTCGTCGATCGACAGCGGCGCGGGGGGCAGCTCGGACAGCGGCGCCGGCGGCATCTCGGACGGCGGCGCCACGGGCCGCGGGGAGGCGCCCGCGCGCGGGGCCGCGGCAGACCGCGGTCGCATCGCCACCGGCGCCGCCGTGATGCGGTGCTCGCGCCGCGCCGGCGGGCGGACCGGGACCGGCGTCCGCGCGACGGTGCGCGGCCTCGGGGGCGCCTCGGGCGCCGGCGCGGGCTGGCTCGCGCGCTCGTCCTCGGCGGTGTCCGCCCCGAAGGAGAGCGAGGGCGGCTCGACCCCGGGAGAGAGCATCTGCGCGAGGTCCTGGATCGAGACGGGATCGGAGTCGGCAGGAGGGAGCGCGGACGGGCTCCGGCTGGCCGACGGCGGCGCCGCGACGCTGCGGCGCGCGTCGTCCCAGGAGACGCCGGCGAACGTGCGAGGACGCATCTGGACCTCGCGCCGCCCCAGCCCGCCGTCCGGCGTCACCACCGCGTGCTCGAGCGAGGCCTCCGCCGCCGCGTCGAGCGCGTCGAGCGCGTGCGGCCTCGGGCTGGACGCCGGCGCGTCCTCCAGCTCCTGCTGCGCGATCCGCTCCGCGAGCGTGAGCCCTCGCCGCCGCGCGGGGGGCGCCGACGCCGCCGACGCCGCGCGCCGCTCCGGGTCGCGCGCAGGCGCCGCCCTGCGCTGGATGCCCGCGCCCGGGAGCGTCGTCTCGGCGTCCAGCAGGTCGCTGGACAGCGCGGGCTCCCGCTCGAGCGCGCGCCCCGAGGACGGTTTCGCCCGCTCCGGCTCGCTCGGCGGCTCGCGCCGATCACGCCCGCTCGCGGAGCTCGGAACGACCGAGGGGGACGACCGCGGCTCGCCCCGGTCGGATGCCGACTGCTTGCTCTTCATGCGGCAGGATTTGCAGACAAACGGCAGCGACGGACGCATCTCACGTCCTACCCCGATCTCCACGTAGGCCCTGCAGACAGAGCAGGCGAGTTGCACCTTGATGAAGAGAATCGCGCAGCTCGTCTGGGCGCGCAATCTTCTTGGCAATTGACGGGGGCGGCCGCCCTCGGGCTCGCCCGCTCCGCCCCGCGGGGCTCCTCCTCCACCCGGACCTTCGCGGGGCTCGGCCCTCAGCCGGAGGGTGTTCCGGCGCGCACGGGGAGCGGCGCGGGGGGGCGGACCCAGCGCTGCTCCAGCCACGCCAGCGAGACCGGCGCGCTCCGAAGGGCCGCGTCGACGGCCCGGGCGACCGGATCGGGGGCGGGCGGCGGCCCGGGAGCGCGCGTCGACAGGATCCAGTTCGACAGCTCGTAGTGGTGGAGGAGCGGGGCGAAGCGGTGCGCGTCGAAGCCGGAGAGGACCTCGGCCGCGCGGCTCAGGCGATCGCAGGGCAGGAGCGCGGTGGTCACGTCGAAGAGCAGGGCGCGGAGGTCCTCGAAGGCGCGCTCCGGATCCGCGGACACGCTCTCCAAGAGCGCCTCGAAGCCGTCGTCGGAGAGCCCCGCCGCCTCGGCCGCCTCGGCCATCGCCGGCACCTGCGTCGCCAGGAACTCGGCGTTCGGCGCGTGCCCGAGGAGGCGCCCGACGAGGTACAGATCGAAGGCGCTCGCGATGGCCTCGGCCAGCAGGAGCGCCTCCGCGCTGGGCGGAGCGCCGGCGCTCGCGGCGGTGAGGGCGCGGTGGGCGAGGTGGTGCCACGCGACGTGCGCGACCACGTCCGCGGCGAGGCGATCGCTGGCGATCAGGTCGCCCTGCTCGCTCTGGCTCCAGAACGTCAGGTTCAGGAAGACGACCCGATCCCAGCTCGCCTCGCCCTCGGGCACGCGGAAGCGGTACCCGTCGCGCCGGAGCACCTGCTTCAGATCGTCGTAGAGCGCGACGTGCCGGAAAGAGCGCTCGTCGTCGATGGTGAGCTCGTCCAGGGTCAGGCTTCGCAGCTTCACGCGGCGACCTTAGACCCGGATCGTTCCATCAGCCACAGCGGAGGCCAGGAAGAACCCGGAGAGCTCGCGTGTTTGGGGCCGGGGCCGGGTTTTTCCCGACCAGCGCCGCACGTTCCCGCCCATGGCCGGTGTTGCAAGCGCCGCCGGCTTAGGCATGATGCGCCCGTTCATGCGCCAGCCGAGGAGGCACACCGAATGATTTCCGTCAGGTCTCTCTGTTCCATCGCGCTCGTGCTCGTCGCCAGCGGTGTCGCCGGCTGCAAGGAGGACCCGCCTCCCCCCCAGCCGGAGCAGCCGGCAAGCTCCGCCGCGGCGAACAAGGGCAAGAACCTGCGGACGCCCGTGTCGCCGATCGCCAAGGTCGACCCGCAGTCGATGAAGGAGTACCGCGTCGACGTCTGCTACTTCGGGACGCTCTCGCTGAAACAGGCCCGCGACGCGTACCTCGCGAGCCTCGGCAAGGACGAGCCCAGCGAGAAGAAGATCCCGAAGTTCGGCACCGAGGACCAGGCGAAGGCCGGCGACGCGCCGAAGGGGTTGCTCCCCGCCAAGCCGCCCGTGCCCGGCGCGGCCGCGGCCGCGCCGTCCGGCAGCGCAGCCGCCGGCTCCGCCAAGGCCGGGCCGACGCCGCCCGGCAAGGACGATCGCCGGCCGTTCAACTTCAGCGCGCGCGCCCCGCACGAGCGCAACGCGCGGGCCTGCACCGTCGCCCTCAGCCTCAAGGAGCCGGCCATGCCGGACGTCGACGCGGCGCTCGCCGAGTACGCGCCGTTCGCGACCGAGCTCGCGAAGAACATCGCCACGGCGGCCAACTACTACCAGCGCGAGGAGTACAAGAAGGACAGCTTCGCGAAGGGCAAGGCGCTCCACGCGAAGCTCATCGCCGACTTCCAGAAGCTCGACGCGCACTCCGACAAGCTCGGCCTCGCGGTGTCGGCGTGGCACTCGTCGCACCTGCCCGATCTCTCGAAGGCGGAGGAGGGCCAGAAGGCGGCGATCACGGCGCTCGAGGACGCGCGCGCGCTCATGGTGATCCTCGCCAGCAAGAACGTCGACCCCGCGGCGGCGAAGACCGCGCTCCAGAAGGTGGAGACGTCGACGGCGGCGCTCAAGACCCACGGCACGAGCCATCAGACCGACCCGTGGGCCAAGATCATGGCCCCGGCGCTCGAGGGCTTCATCCGCGACGTGAAGGCGGCCGAGCCGAAGCTGACCGACCAGGGGATCTCCTCCCCCGCCCTGTTCCTGCCGGTCGTCACGAGCTTCGTGTCGGTGGTCGAGGGGAAGCACCGGGCGCTCTCGCGCTCGCTCATGGCGAAGGGCCAGGCGGCGACGCGCGAGGCCGCGAAGCCGGCGGCGCCCGCCGCGCCCGCCGCCGAGCCGCAGAAGGAGTAACGCGCCCCGGGCGGCGCTCCCCGGAAGGGAGGCGCGCCCGCGGCCGCGCGGCCGTCGATCGCGCCGCGCCTCCCGCCGGGGGCGCGGGCGCGATCAGAACGGGCGGCCGGTGCGGCGGGAGATGGCGAGGCGATAGAGGGCCTCGTACTGCCGCGCCGCCTGCGCCCAGCCGGAGTTCTTCTTCATCGCCCGCAGCTGCATCGTCCGGAAGTAGGCCGGGTCGGCGCGGTAGAGGTGCACCGCCCAGGCGACGGTGTTCCCGAGCGCCATCGACGACATCTCCTCGAACTTGAAGCCCGTGACGTTGTTCTCGACCGTGTCGTCGAGGCCGCCGACGGCGCGCACGACCGGCAGCGTCCCGTAGCGCTGGCTGTAGAGCTGGTTCAGGCCGCAGGGCTCGTAGCGCGACGGCATGAGGAAGAGGTCGGCGCCCGCCTCGATGCGGTGGGCGAGCCCCTCGTTCATGCCCACGTAGACGCGGAAGCGGTCGCTCGAGCCGGCGATCCGCGAGAAGAGGTCCTCGGCCCAGCGCTCGCCGGAGCCGAGGACCACGAGCTGGACATCGAGCGAGAGGATGTGGTCGAGCGCGCCCGCGAGGATGTCGATCCCCTTCTGGGTCGCCAGGCGGCTGATGAGCCCGAGGAGCGGGACGTCGGGGCGCTCCTCGAGGCCCATCTCACGCTGGAGCGCCGCCTTGCAGAGGCGCTTGCCGCTCAGGTCCTCGGCCGAGTACGTCGCCGCGATGTGAGGGTCGGTCGCGGGGTTCCAGATCGAATCGTCGATGCCGTTGAGGATGCCGATCACGTCGGTGCCGCGATCCCGGAGCACGCCGTCGAGCCCCTCGCCGCCCTCCCACGTCTGGATCTCCTGCGCGTACCTGGGCGAGACCGTGGAGACGAGCGTGGCGTTGTAGATGCCGGCCTTGAGCAGGTTGATGCTGTCGTACGCCTCCAGGCAGAACCTGTGGAACTGATCCCAGCCGAGCCCCGTCGTGGGGAGCTGATGCTTGTTGAACCAGCCCTGGTACCCGAGGTTGTGGATCGTCAGCACCGACGCGGCGCGCGCGAGCGGCGACCGGTGCTCGAGGACGTTGAGGTAGAGCGGCACCAGGGAGGTCTGCCAGTCGTGGACGTGGACGACGTCCGGCCAGAAGCCGAGCGCGTGGCACAGCTGCATCGCGCCGCGCGACAGGAGCGCGTAGCGGGCGAGGTTGTCGCCGAACTCGCCGTGCGCGTCCCCGTAGATGCCGTCGCGGTCGTAGAGCACGTCGTGCTCGAGCAGGTAAGCGCGGGGCGCGGGCGCGCCGGGCGTCTCGGGATCGAGGCGCGTCTCCCAGACGGCGGTCCACACCTCGCCCGTGCCGAGCGGGATGCCGAGCGGCTCCGGCAGCCGGCGCGGCATGAAGCGCTCCGCCGGCGCCGGCGCGTCCCCGCCCTGCGGAGCGGCGATCGCCGGCGCGTCGGCCGGCGCCCCGGCCGGCGCGGCGCCCGCCGGGGGAGCGGCCTCGACAACGTCGGCCGACGGGCCGGCGGCCGCCGCGGCCACCGCCGGCGCGGCGATCGCCCCGCTGCCCGGAGACTGCTGCTCGGCGCGCTCGATCTGACGGGCGAGGTAACGCTTGGCGACCCGGTAGGCCGGCATCACGACGCGCACGTCGTGGCCCGCCGCGGCGAGCGCGATCGGCAGCGCGCCCGCCACGTCGGCGAGGCCGCCGGTCTTGCTGAAGGGGACGCATTCGGACACCACGAAGAGAATTTTCATGCGCGGCATGGACATGGGAGGGGGGAACGCGCCCCCGCTCAACGCGAGCGCGTCGCGTCCCTTCTACCAGCTTCACGAGCGATCTTGACCACGCGATCGACAGAGCGGGCGAGTCCGAGCGCCGACGTGTCCACCACGAAGTCGGCTTGCTCATAGAGCGCGCGCCGCGCCTGGAAGAGCGCCCGGAGCTCCTTCATGGCGTCGGCCCGGTTGGCCATGGGGCGCGCGTCGCCCTGCTCGACCACGCGCAGCCAGTGGTCCTCGGGCTTCGCCCGCAGCCAGACCGTCACCGCGCAGCGCCGCAGCCGCTCGAAGGTCGCCGGATCGGTCACGAGGCCCCCGCCCGTGGCCATGATCCCGTGGGCGCGAGCGTCGGCGAGCCGCGCGAGCTCCTCGCGCTCCAGGCGACGGTAGTAGGCGTTTCCGTGGATCTCGAACAGGGCCGCGAGGCTCATCCCCGCGCGCGCGGCCACGAGCCCGTCGAGCTCGAGGAAGGGCACCCCGAGCCGCCCCGCGGCGCGGCCGCCGATCGTGGTCTTGCCGGCCCCGCGCAGGCCGAGCAGCGCGACGAGGACCCCGCCCGTCCCCGCCTCGCCGGAGGCCGGGCCGCGCGGCGCCTCCTCCGGGGCGAGCTCGCCCTCCGCGAGCAGCGCGGCGGCCGAGGTGCCGAGCGCGCGGCCGATGTCCTCCAGCTTCACCACGGACACGTTCGCCCGCCCGCTCTCGAGCAGGACCAGGAAGCGCTCGCTCACCCCGGCGAGCTCAGCCAGCTCGCGCAGCGTGAGCGCGAGCTCCTGGCGCCGCTGCCGGAGCCGCCCGGCGAGGTGCGCGAGGATCGGCGGCGCGCCGGCGTCGCCCGCGGCGGCCTCCGCGCCCTGCCCGGGGCGCTCCCGAGGCGATGTCCGGCGGGGTGGCATCTCGATACTGCACTATATTTCATGAAAAGCTGGTCATCAAGAACTATACTGCTTGACTGAAGCCCGTCGCGGTGGTGGGCTCGTCGGTATGGAAGCGACCACCTCTTCTCCTTCCGCGGCGCCGTCGCCGCAGCCCCGAGCCCGGGAAGAGGGCTCATCCGGCGAGGGCTCGCCCGTCCGCTTCGAGGCGGAGCCGGGCCGGTACCGGCACTGGAAGCTCTCGCTCGAGGGGGCGATCGCGCGCGTCTCGATGGACGTCGACGAGGACGCGCCGATGCGGCCCGGCTACCAGCTGAAGCTGAACAGCTACGATCTCGCGGTCGACATCGAGCTCGCGGACATCGTGCAGCGGCTGCGCTTCGAGCGCCCCGAGGTGAAGGCGGTGGTCGTGACCAGCGCGCAGCCGCGGATCTTCTGCGCGGGCGCGAACATCTACATGCTCGGGTCGTCGTCGCACGCGTTCAAGGTCAACTTCTGCAAGTTCACGAACGAGACGCGGCTCGCGCTGGAGGAGGCGTGCTCCGAGAGCGGGCAGCATTACCTCGCGGCGCTGAACGGCGTCGCGTCGGGCGGCGGCTACGAGCTCGCCCTCGCGTGCGAGGAGATCTTCCTCTGCGACGACGGGAGCAGCGCCGTCTCGTTCCCGGAGACGCCGCTGCTCGCCGTGCTCCCGGGCACGGGGGGGCTCACGCGGCTCGTGGACAAGCGCAAGGTGCGGCGCGACCTCGCGGACGTGTTCTCGACGCTGGCCGAGGGGGTGCGCGGCAAGCGCGCGCAGGAGTGGGGGCTCGTCGATCGCTCGATCCCGAGGAGCCGCTTCGATCAGGCGGTGGCCCAGCGCGCCGCGGAGCTCGCGGCGGCGACGCCGGACCGGCCGGGGCCCGGGGTGGAGCTCGCGCCGCTCGAGCCGCGGCGCGCCGAGGACGGCGACGTGTCGACCTGCGACTACCGCCACGTCTCGCTGAAGGTCGATCGCGCCGCGCGGACGGCGGAGATCCGCGTGCTCGGGCCGGACGGCGAGGGGCCGTCGGACGCCGCCGGGATGCGCCGGGCGGGCGCTGACCTGTGGGCGCTCCGCGCGTTCCGCGAGCTCGACGACGCGCTCCTCGACCTCCGCTTCAACCACCCCACGGTGGGCCTCGTCCTCCTCCGGACGGCCGGCTCGCCGGACGCGGTGCGGGCCGCGGACGAGGCGCTGTGGGCGGCCCGGGACGACTGGTTCGTCAAGGAAGTCCTGCTCCACATGCGGCGCGTGCTCAAGCGGCTCGACCTCACGGCCCGCAGCGTGTTCGCGCTGATCGAGCCGGGCTCGTGCTTCGCGGGGAGCCTGTTCGAGCTCGCCCTCGCGGCGGACCGGTCCTACATGCTCGACGGGGGAGACGACGACGCGTCGCGCGCGTCTCCCGCGACGGTCGCGCTGGGCCCGCTCAACTTCGGTCCGCTCGCGATGTCGAACGGGCTGACGCGGCTCGCGTCGCGCTTCCTGGGCGCGCCGGAGCGCGTGGCCGCGCTGAAGGAGCGGACGGGCCCCCTGTCCGCCGAGGAGGCGCTGGAGGAGGGCCTCTGCACCTTCGCGCCGGACGCGATGGACTGGGACGACGAGGTGCGGCTCGCGATCGAGGAGCGCGTGAGCCTGTCGCCCGACGCGCTCACCGGGATGGAGGCGAGCCTGCGCTTCTGCGGGCCGGAGACGATGGAGACGAAGATCTTCTCCCGGCTGTCGGCCTGGCAGAACTGGATCTTCCAGCGCCCGAACGCGGTGGGCCAGCGGGGCGCGCTGACCATGTACGGGCGCCCGGAGCGCCCCGAATTCGACTGGAGGCGGACGTGAGCGCAGTCATCAACTCGGAGCGGATCCCGAACAACGTCGACCTCGCGTCGGACAAGAAGCTCCAGCGCGCCCTCGAGGCGTGGCAGCCGAAGTTCCTCGACTGGTGGCGGGAGACGGGGCCCGAGGGCTTCCAGGCGGACGACATCTACCTGCGCACGGCGATCAGCGTCGACCACGAGGGGTGGGCGCACTTCGACTACGTGAAGATGCCCGAGTACCGCTGGGGCATCTTCCTCGCGGATCGGGTGCCGGACCGGAAGATCGGCTTCGGCGATCACCTGGGCGAGCCGGCGTGGCAGGAGGTGCCCGGGGAGCTCCGGAACATGCTGCGCCGGCTGGTGGTGACGCAGGGGGACACGGAGCCGGCGAGCGTGGAGCAGCAGCGGCTGCTCGGCCAGAGCTGTCCGAGCGTCTACGACCTGCGGAACCTGTTCCAGGTGAACGTCGAGGAGGGGCGGCACCTCTGGGCGATGGTGTACCTCCTGCACAGCCACTTCGGCCGCGACGGCCGGGAAGAGGCGGAGGCGCTCCTGGAGCGGCGGAGCGGCGACCCGGACAAGCCGCGGATCCTGGGCGCCTTCAACGAGCCGTGCACGAACTGGCTCTCGTTCTTCATGTTCACCTACTTCACGGATCGCGACGGCAAGTACCAGCTGCTCGCGCTCGCGGAGAGCGGCTTCGATCCGCTGTCGCGCACGACGCGGTTCATGTTGACCGAGGAGGCGCACCACATGTTCGTCGGCGAGACGGGCCTGCTCCGCGTCGTCCAGCGGACGTGCGAGCTGATGAAGCGCAACAAGAACGAGGACGCGCGCGCCGAGGGCGGCGTCGATCTGCCGACGATGCAGAAGTACCTGAACCTCTGGTACTCGCTGTCGCTCGATCTGTTCGGCGGGGAGATCTCCTCGAACGCCGCGTCGTTCTTCGCCTCGAGCGTGAAGGGCCGCGCGAAGGAGGAGTCGTACGAGGATCACCGGGCCATCGACGGCGTGTACCCGATCGAGGTGCCCGTGGCGGCGGCGGGCGGCGCGGTGGCCGGGTGGCGGCGCGAGGAGGTGCCGCTCCGCAACGCGATGAACGAGGTGCTGCGCGACGAGTACGTGAGCGACTCGCAGCGCGGCATCGACAAGATGAACCGGGTGATCGAGGAGGCGGGCGTGCCGTTCAGGCTGAGGCTGCCGAGCCGGCGGTTCCACCGGAGCTCGGGGATCTACGCGGGGCTCCACTTCGACGTCGACGGCAACCCGCTCTCGAAGGAGGCGTGGGAGCGCCAGCGCGACGCGTGGCTGCCGACCGCGAGCGACGAGGCGTACGTGAAGAGCCTGATGGAGAAGCCGGTGTTCGATCCGAAGCAGATGGCGAACTGGATCGCGGCGCCGGCGAAGGGGCTCAAGGGCAAGCCCGTCGACTTCGAGTACGTGCGGCGCAGCGGCTAGGGCGAGCGGCCCGGCCCTCGGAGGGCCTGCGGTCTGCGCGGGAGCAGGGACGAAGTGCTCAGGGGGCCGCGCCCGCGTCCGGAGGCGGCGCGCCCGAGTCGGCGGGCGGCGGCGGCGCTTTCTTCGGCGGATCGCCGTGCTCGGCGGCGAGCTTCTTCACGAGGGCGTCGAGGAGCACCTGCTCGTGGTACTGCGGCATCGCGGGGAGCTGCACGGCGACGTGCACGCCGGCGCGGCCGTTCACGACCTCGATCGCGCCCTGCGTCGCCCTGCCGCCGCTCTCCGGGCTCCTGTACTCGAAGAGCAAGTAGCCGCTCGCGACGTCCTTCTCGACGATCTTGAAGTCGAGATCGACGCGCACGAGGCGCAGCGCCGTGCCGAAGGTCTGCTCGAATGTGTAGGGCGACGCGTAGGCGACGCTGGCGCTGGCGTGCCGCGCGCCGAGGGCGCCGGCCAGGGGCACGGCCAGCGCGACGAGGAGGACCGCGATCGACGGGAGGCGGCGCATGACCGCGGCGTAGAGGGGCCGGCGACGTCGGGCCAAGTTTCTTGCCGGCGCGCGCGCGGGTATGCTCGCGTCGACGTCGATGGACCGACCCTACGTCGAGCAGCTCCGTATCCAGGGCTACGGCTGTGTCCAGGATACGACCCTGGAGCTCACGCCGCTGCACGCGCTCATCGGGCCGAACGACAGCGGCAAGAGCACCGTGCTGCGAGCGCTCCGGACCCTCTCCTCCGTGCTCGAGCGGGCGCTCGGGGCGCCGGCGCCGGACCCGCTCGGGCGCGGCGCCCCGGCGAGCCGGGCGCTCGGCGGCGCCGTGTTCGAGGTGTCGGCGGCGACCACGACGTGGCGCGTGGAGCTCGACGCCGCGGGGCGGGTCCGCTCGACGTCGTTCCCCAGGGACCTCACGCCCCCCTCGCTGCTCGACGACGCGGACGAGGACGACGACGCGAGCGGCGGTCCGAGCCCCGAGCGCCCCGCCCCGGACATCGTCCAGGCCCTGCGCGGCACGCAGATGCTCCGCTTCGACCCGGACGCGCTGCGGGCCCCGCACCCGCTGATCCCCGACGGGCATCCGCTCTGCTTCGCCGACGAGCGCGGCACCGGCCTGCCGGCCCTCTACGACGCCATCATCAGCCGCGACCTGTCGGCCTACATCGAGCTGAACGCGGAGCTCACCCGCCTGTTTCCCAGCGTGCGCAGCATCCACCTCGCCAACCCGAGCTCCACCACGAAGGCCATCGGGGTGAAGCTCGAGGGCGGCGCCGTCGTGCCGGCGGCGCTGATGAGCGAGGGCATGCTCTACTACCTCGCGTTCGCGGCGCTGCCGCACCTCGATCCGACGCCGCTGCTCCTCGTCGAGGAGCCCGAGCACGGGCTCCACCCCGCGCGCATCGCCGACGTGATGCGCGCGCTGCGGCTCGTCTCCGAGAAGACCCAGGTCCTCCTCGCGACGCACAGCCCGCTCGTCGTGAACGAGCTCCAGCCCGAGGAGGTCACGGTCATCACCCGCGCCGGCGAGCAGGGGATGAGGGCCACGCGCATCCTGCACACGCCGGGCTTCGAGGACCGGGCGCGGGTGTACGCGCTCGGCGAGCTCTGGCTCAGCTACGCCAACGGCGCGGACGAGGCGCCGCTCCTCGGAGGAGGCACGCGGCCGTGATGAAGCCGCTCGAGAGGACCCGGGTCTTCCTCGTCGGCGAGGGCGAGAACGAGCTCGGCAGCCGCGCCGGAGCCCCGGCCTACCAGTCGGACAAGCACCCCGGCGTGCTCTTCACGCTGCTCTCGCGCGTCCAGCCGAACGGGTGGGTCGTCGGCGGCGCCCGCGAGTGGAAGAGCATCCGGAAGTACCAGGCGCGCGGCGCGGCCCACGAGGACACGCACCACGTGCTCGGCGCGGCCCTCGACGCGAAGGAGGCCGGGTGCGACGTCCTCGCGTTCTCCCGCGACATCGACCGCGATCCGGCGCGGCGCGAGGCGATCGCCGAGGGCATCCGCCGCGTCTCGTCGAGCCTGTCGTCGCCGCCCGAGGTGATCGGCGGCGTGGCCGCGCCGGCGCTCGAGGGCTGGATCCTCGCGCTCCTCGGCGAGAAGGCGACCGAGGAGCTGTCGCCGCTCCGGGCGCAGGCGATGCTCGCGGCGAAGGGGATGATGCCGGACGACGGCGCCGCCATGGTGCGCGTCGCGGAGGACGCCGACCTCGACGCGGTGCCCCCGGACGCCACGTCGCTCGCGGAGTGGCTCGCGCGCGCCCGCGCGGTGCTGCCGCGGCGGACCGGCCGCGGCGCGCGGTGAGGTGAGCTCCGCGCGGGCGGGCGCTCGACGCCCGATCACCCGCGTCGTGGGTCGCGCCGTCGGCCGTGCGCCCGGCCTGATGGCCTCACCGGCGGCACTGCGGCGCCGCGGCGAGCGCGGCCCTCGCCGTCTCGCGCAGGCCGTGGGGCGTGTCCTTGTCGAGCAGCGGCTTGAGGCGCGCGGGCAGATCGGCCGGGTGCACCGCCCCGAGCGCCGCGAGGGCCGCCGAGCCGAGCCGCTGATCGCGCTCGCCGATCGGCGCCTTCGCCCGCAGCGCGAGCCGCGTCCACAGGTCGACCGAGCTCGCGTCGCACATCGCCCCGAGCGCGAGGATCGCGCGCGCGCGCACCTCGACGTCCTCCTCCTTGTCCTCCGCCCGATCGCGCACGGCCTCGATGTGCGCGGTGGCCCGGTGCGCGCCGAGGCCGTCGAGCGCGTGCCGGCGCACCTCGGGCGACGGGTCGGCGAGCGCCCCGACGAGCGCCCGGTCGCCCGCCGGCGTCGCCGGCATCGCGCCGATCGCGAGCGCGGCGCCGCCGCGGATGAACGTCCACGGGTCGGAGGCGAGCCGCGCCGAGAGCGCCTCGGCCGCGCCGGCCGGCAGCTTCGCGCCGGCGGAGGCCGCGCGCGAGAGCGCCACGATCGCCGCCTCGCGCACGCGCACGTCGGCGTCGGAGGCCGCCGCGAGCAGGTCCTGCGCGAGGGCCGGCACCTCCGCCGCGACCTCGGCGGCGCGGAGGCGCACGTGCGGGTCCGCGTCCTTCCGGAGCGACGCGCGGAGGTACGCCTCCGCCGGGGCCTCGCCGGCGCGGGCGAGCGCCGCGGCCGGCGCCTGGAGCAGGTAGCGCCGCTCGAAGGGCGCGGGCGCCGCGGAGGCGAGCGCCTGGAACGCCGCGCCGCCGCCCTTCACGCGCCCGAGCGCCGGCCCGAGCGCGCGCAGCAGATCGAGCTGCGCGCCCTCCGGGCGGGCGCGGAGCCGATCGATCTGCACCTCCTCCTCGACCACGGGCGCGGCCCGCCCGCTCCGCGCCGCCAGCGCGAGCGCGGCCCGGAGATCCCGCCGCGTCGCGCCGCGCGCCCCGGCGAGGGCGTCGAGCAGCGCCGGGATGGCCTCGGCCGGCGCCACGAGCGCGAGCTCGCGGGCCGCCGCCACCTTGGCCGTGGCGGCGCCCCCCTTCACGATCTCCGCGAGCGCCGGCGCGGCCGCGCGCCCGCAGCGGCGGATGCGATCGCGCGCGTGGTGGAGCTCCGGATCGGGCTCGGGCGCCGCCGCGCGAGGGGCGCGCCCTGGCGCGGCGGACGTGGACCGCGCGGCGGCCGCGCCGGACGCGGCCGCCGCCGCGCCGGACGCGAGCCGCGCGGTGAAGAACGGGATCTGCACCGCGCACGGCGCCGTGTCGATCACGCCGCGAGCGAGCTGCTTGCCCGCCGCGTCGAGCTTGTCGTACCCGGCGATCGCCGCCTCGACGGCCTCCGGCCCGCTGCGCGCGAGCAGCGCCGCCGCCGCCCTGGATCGCTCGCCGCCGCCCGCGAGCGCGCCCACGAGCGCCCCCGAGCCCTGCCCGTCGAACGCGGTGCGCGCCGTGATCTCGGCGATCGTGACGCGCACCTCCGGCGCGGACGGCGCGCCGCGGTCGCCCGCGCCCCGCGGCGCGTACGCCTCGTCGAGGACGACGGCGAGGCACGAGGCCCTGATCTCCTCGGGGAGCTTCACCTCGTAGCCGGCGGGCTCCTTGAGCCACGCGTCCTCGGGCAGGCTCACCTGGAAGAGCCGATCGGGCGTCGCCACGAAGAGCGTCCGCGGCGCGGCGCCGCCGTCGACGCCGTCCTGCGGCTTGATGCGCAGGCCGAGGCCCGTGATCCCGACCTCGTCGGCCGACGAGAACGACACGAACTCGCCCCGGCCCGCGCCCGCCTTGCCCTCGGACCACGCGGTCTTCGGGTCGCCGTCGGCGATCTCCGCGAAGCGCTTGCCGACCGCGCTCGAGGCCGCGGTCGGGCGCAGCAGCCGGAACGCGGGCGCCGCCGCGTCGGCCTCGCGGCGCTCCGCGACCAGCTTGCCCGCGGCGCGGCGCTCCTCCGCCGGGAGGTTCTGGAAGCTCGCCCCCTTGAGGAGCGTCATCGTCCGGGGATCGACCTCGCTCGCGCCGACCAGCGCCGGCCGCCCGCAGATCGTCACGTCCTCGCGCAGCTGCCCGACGAGCACGCGGCTGCCGCTGCCGAGCGGCTCCACGACCACCGCGTCGCTCCGCCCCTCGCCGTGCTCCCCGGTCGCGACGCCGGTCCAGCCGCTCCAGAGCACGATCGGCTCCGTCCCCTTCCCGGCGAGCGGCGCGGCGACCAGCATCGCCCAGCTGCCGCCCGCGGCGCCCGGCGCGCTCGCGGGCGCCGGCTTTCCCGCGGCCGGCGCCTCGATCTTCGCGAGGCGCTTGCCGTCGGCCAGCGTGATCGGCGCGACGCGCGCGGCGCCGAGCAGCGGCGCGACCTCGGACGGCACGGCGAGGACCTTACCGCCGTCGGGCGCGCACGCGGCCGCGGCGGGACAGGCGCGGGCGGTGATGCCGCCGGCGTCGATGCGGACGGCGAGCGCTTGCTGGCCCGCGGCGTGCGGGAGCACGACGGGCGCGACCTGCGCGGCGGCGTTGCCGAGGAGGGTCGAAGAGGCTGCGATCACCCCGACGGCGGCGGCGACGCGAGGCCGCCGGGAACGAAACGGCGAACGGCTCATGCGCGCCATCCTAATCGCCTCGGGCGGCCGAGCTCTCGAGAGTTGAGCGCCTCGAGCGGGGCGCCGCAGCGACCCTGACCGCGCTGCGGCGCGTCGTCCGGTCGGACCCGCCGCGCGCCGCCGCGGGCCCGCGCGCCCTCGCTACTTCGGCGTCTCGGAGGCGGGGATCCAGAAGCCGCCCTCGTCCGGCGGCGTCATCCCGAGCGCCTTCGGGAGCACGTTCGTCCAGCCCGCGACCGTCTCGAGCAGGTAGATCTCCGCGCCGGCCTCGATCTCGCCGACCGGCTTCTCCTTCTCGTCGCGCCGCGCGCGCACCGGGATCGACCGCGTCGCCTTCACGATCGGCGGCGCCTTGTCGAGCGCGAGCTGCGCGCCGGCCACCGCGGTCGTCGGCGGGATGTACTGGTCCATCAGCTCGCCCTTCTTCAGCGCCTCCAGGTCCTTGAGGCGCCCCCAGGCGTCGATCGTGAGGTCTCCCCGCGACATCAGGTGGACGAACCCGTTCTTGGCCTCGGTGCTCCAGAAGAGCTGGGCCGTCCCCTCCAGCATCTTCAGCGTGAAGATCACGTCGCCGTTCGGGCGATCGAACAGCTCGATCGTCGACGTCTTCATCAGGTAGCCGCGGGCGCTGCCGGGGACCTCCATCTTGGCGGGGACGCCGCGCTGCAGCGAGAAGGCGTCGCACGAGGCCGAGGCCCTCGCCGTCTGCCCCTCGGACCCGGAGATCGAGAGCTCCGCGCGCAGCGAGTCGCCCGTGGTCGCGACGAGCTTCACCTTGTGCGCGCTCGAGATCCAGATGTGCCCCTGGATGACCGGGATGTCGCGCGTCGTGTAGACCGCGACGTCCGAGGGCGCGATGTAGCCGTCGATCCGCAGCGCCGGCCCGCTGTCCGACGTGCTCAGCCGCGCCCGGCCCGAAGGCGGGTCCGCCGGGATCGCGCTCAGCGTCATCGGGACCAGCGCGCCGGTGAAGTTCGCGATCGTCCGGCCGCCGCTCGGCGCGTCGTAGAGCCGGGCGCCCTTGCTCACCGGCGCCGTCCCCTTCAGCTTGCAGGCGGGCCCCGTCACCGCCGGCGCGGCCGCCCCCGCCGCTTGCACCGCCGCGCCCGTCGCCTGCGCGGCCGACACCGCCACCTGAGCGGGCTCTGCCCTCGCCTCGGAGACGGCCGGCGCGCCCGGGAGCCCGGCGCCGCAGAGCATCCCCCCAAGAGCCAGAAGACCAAGTCCCAGAACGTCGCTTCTCATCCACTTCCTCCGACGTACACGGGCAGCCCCGCTCGCGGCGATCCCGGGCGCGGTCCCCTCCTGTCGCGTCTGCCTGAGCCGCCAGCCTCCTGCGGCGGCGCACTGCTGGAACGCCCGGGAGCGCCGAGCCATCCCTGCCGTTGGTCGGATCATCCTAGCGGATCATTCAGGGCCTGCCCGAGAAAGGTCCTCCGCCGCAGCGCTTACGCCCTTTCGGGTGTATGGAGCAAGGCGCCCGACGCGGCTCGCGCCGGGCAGCCCGGCGGGGCGGTGCCCGCCTCCCCGGAAGCGACGCCATGCACGGATTCGATCTCGCCTTCGCCTCCCCCCGCAAGCTCCCCCGCGCCCGCGATCTGCGCGGCAACGTCGCCGTGCTCGACATCGCCTTCGCCTCCGAGGCGGGGGGCAAGAGCTTCGAGACCGTCACGCTCCCCCTCATCCAGGAGCTCGGGCCGCGGCTCGCCGCCTGGGTCGACCACCACGACAGCGCCCACCACGCGCGCTTCGCGGGCGACCCTCGCTTCGTCCTGTCGACCAAGGCCGAGCACGGCGCCTGCCCCGAGATGATCACCCCCGAGGTCGTCGCCCGCGCCGGGCGCGTCGACACCCTCGTCTGCCACGTCGACTTCGACGGCCTCGCCAGCGGCGCCAAGTGGATGCGCGGCGGCGTCGAGCCCTACCCCGGCTGCGACGACGACGCCCGCGCCATCGACACCCGCATCGGCGTCCCGGGGCCCGTGGCCACCCGCATGGACCGCGCCCTCCGCGCCCGCCCCCGCGACCAGGCCCTCTTCGGCCTCATCGTCCGGCACCTCGCGTCCGGCCTCTCCGACCCGTCGCTCTGGGCCCCCATCGACGCGGCCGGCGCCGAGCTCGCCGTCATGGAGGCCGAGACCCGCCGGATCGCGCTCCGCTACGAGCGCGTCGAGCCGGGCGTGGTCCTCGTCGACGCCTCCCAGCGAGGCGGGCCCTACGACAAGACCCTGCTCCTCCTCATCGGGCAGGAGCGCGCGCCCATCTCCGTCGTCGTCGACAACGACAGCGTCACCTTCGCCGCCCGCTTCGACAGCGGGGTGAACTTCCTCGAGACGTTCAAGATCTCCGGAGGGATGCCGACCCGCATCTCCCTCCAGCGCTCCAAGCTCAAGGAGGCGCTCGTGGCGCTCGGGGTCAAGCCCGCCGACGCCGGCCGGCTCGCCGCGGCCCCCTGACCTTTCTCCGCGTCCCTCCCCTTCCCCCTCCCCGATTCAACGGCATCACCGACATCGTTGACGCTGTGGGCCCCGGCTGCTAGGGGGGCATTTCAGATTTGCACCGTGCTGGCGCGCCACCTCGTCGTCGGCCGCGCCCGCAAGGACGCGATCCTCTGGGCGAAGAAGCTCGTCGCGCCCGAGGCGTGAGCGCCGCCCGCGGCCGCGCCGCGGCGGGGCTACGGCGCGAGCGTGACCTCGTAGTCCTCGATGACGGTGTTCGCCAGCATCTCGTCCGCCATCTTCTTCAGCCGCGCCTCGAGATCGGGCGCGCTGCCGAGCGAGGGGTCGAGCTCGATCTCGATGATCTTGCCCACGCGCACGCCCTTCACGCCCGGGAACCCGAGCGAGGTGAGGGCGCGCTTCACGGCGTCGCCCTGGGGATCGAGGACCTCTTTCTTCAGTCGGACGGTGACGACGGCTTTCACTGGCTTTGCTCCAAGCGCTCTCTTCGCGACGCTAGCACGGGCACGGGCGAGGCCGCGCCCACCTACACTCCCAGGTTGCGCGGGATGCGCACGGCCGGGTCCTCGAGGTCGGGGACGAACGCCGCGCCGGTGATCCGCTCGAACGCCTCGATGTAGCGGCGGGACGCCTCGATCCGGACCTCGTCGGGGATCGGCGGGATCGGCCCGTCGCCCTGGAAGCCGCGCGCGGCGAGCCAGCGGCGCACGTACTCCTTGTCGAACGACTCCGGGTCCTGGCCGTCCGCGAAGCGCTCGTCGTAGGACGAGGCGAACCAGAAGCGGGACGAGTCGGGGGTGTGGATCTCGTCGATGACGACGATGTTCCCGCTCCGGTCCTTGCCGAACTCGTACTTGGTGTCGACGAGGATCAGCCCCTGCGCCGCGCAGAAGCGGGCGCCGTGCTCGAAGAGCGCGAGCGCCATCTCGGCGGCGGCGTCGAAGTCGCGCGGCGCGATCGTCCCGAGGGCGAGGATCTCCTCGCGCGAGGCGGAGAGGTCGTGCCCGCCCTTCGGCGCCTTGGTGCTCGGCGTCAGGATGGGCCGCGGCAGGCGCTCGTTCTTGCGGAGGCCGTCGGGGAGCCGGTGGCCGCAGAAGACGCGCTCGCCGCGCGCGTAGTGCGTCCAGATGCTGGTCGAGGTCACGCCCGTCACGTAGGCGCGCACCACCATCTCGACCGGCAGCGGCGTGCACTCGATCGCCTCGAGGACGTTCGGGTCGGGCTGGGAGATCATGTGGTTCGGCGCGACGTCCCGCGTGCGCTCGAACCAGAACGAGGAGAGCCGGTTCAGCACCTGCCCCTTCAGCGGCAGCGTGCCGAGCACGCGGTCGAACGCGCTGATGCGGTCGGTGACGACGAGCAGGCGCCGGCCGTCCGGCGTCGTGTAGCAGTCCCGCACCTTGCCCTCGTAGCGGGCGAAGGGGCCCTCGAGCGAGGTGCGCTCGAGCACCCGGCCGAGCGCGGTGCGCAGATCGTCCTCGGTGACCATGGGGCGCGGCTTACCCGGCCTCGCGGGCCGAGTCGACAGGTTTCCGAAGACCCCGGCCGAGTTCCTCCCCCCGCGCCCCGCCCGGGACCCCCGTTGGTCTCCGGCCGGGGGGGTGGTAAAGGGGCCGCCCATGGCAAACCGTAAGAAGATCGCCCTCATCGGCGCCGGGAACATCGGCGGGGAGCTCGCGGCCCTCATCGCGCGCAAGGAGCTCGGGGACGTCGTGCTCTTCGACATCCCCCAGAAGACCGACTTCGCGAAAGGCAAGGCGCTCGACCTCGAGCAGAACGGCGCCGTGCTCGGCTACGACGCGTCCATCAAGGGGACCTCGGACTGGGCCGACTGCGCCGGCGCCGACGTCCTCATCATCACGGCCGGCATCCCGCGCAAGCCGGGCCAGAGCCGCGACGACCTCGTCGCGACCAACCTGCCGATCATCCGCAGCGTGGCGGACGGCGCGAAGCAGCACTGCCCGAACGCGCTGGTGATCGTCATCTCGAACCCGATCGACGCGATGGTCTACGAGTTCAAGCGCCGCACCGGCTTCCCGCGCGAGCGCGTGCTCGGCATGGCGGGCGTGCTCGACAGCGCGCGCTTCCAGCTGTTCCTGGCGCGCGAGGCGAACGTGTCGGTGAAGGACGTGCGCTCGATGGTCCTCGGCGGCCACGGCGACGACATGGTGCCCATCCCGTCGGCGTGCACGATCAACGGCGTGCGCGCGACCGAGCTCATCAGCAAGGAGAAGCTCGACGCGCTCATCGCGAGGACCCGCAAGGGCGGCGGCGAGATCGTCCAGCTGATGGGGACGAGCGCTTACTACGCGCCCGCGTCGAGCGCCGTCGTGATGGCCGAGAGCTACCTGCTCGACCAGAAGCGGCTGCTCCCGGCCGCGGCGTACCTCGACGGCGAGTACGGCTACAAGGACATCTACATGGGCGTCCCGGTCGTCATCGGCGGCAAGGGCATCGAGAAGATCGTCGAGCTGCCGCTGACCGCGGAAGAGAAAGAGATGCTCGCGAAGAGCGCGAAGAGCGTCCAGGGCATCACCGACGTGGTGAAGGCCGCGAGCTGACGCCGGTCCACCGGCGATCACGGGCCCACGAACGAGGAGAAACCGCGGAGAGCGCAGAAGATACGAAGGACATCGATGAGAGAAAAGCTCTCATCTCTCCCTCTGTGTCCGCTGCGCCTCCGTGGCTCCTCTCTTCTCCTCGCTCCGCAGATCTTCTCCTCACATCCGAGATCTCCGCAGCTCACTCCGCGGCGGGAGCCATCGAGAGCGCCGCGCGCCCGCGCGGGATGTCGCCGGCGACGACGTCGGGCGCCGGGAGCTCCGCCGCCGCGCCGCAGCCGAGCTCGGCGATGTCGCTGATGCGCTGGCAGATCAGGTTCATCATCTGCCAGCCCTCGATCAGCGCGCCCCGGAGCGGGGCGATGTCCAGGCCGGGGAGGCTCTTCAGGAGCTCGTACCCGAGCCTGAAGTGCTCCGCGTCCACCTCGGCGTGCGTGGCGAAATAGTCCGAGTCGGGGAAGACCTGCTGGGCCGCGCTGAGGAGGATGTCGGCGCAGCGCTCGATGACGAAGTGGATGAGGACGGTCCGCTCCTCGGTGGACGCCGAGCCCATCCGCTCGATGAACCAGGACGACGCCGCGGCGATGCCCCGGTCCCAGGACGGCGACGACGACGGGCCGTGCATCCGGGCGAGCCGCCGGTTGTGACCGACCTCCTCGGCCAGGTGACGCTCGGCGATCTTGATGGCGGCGGGGTGCGACTCGAACACGACCCTGGCACACAGGACCTTCTGGAAGGCGTTCGACCAGATCTGGAGCGCGCCGAGCATCCGTCGCTTCACGTCGTCGCCGAGCGCGCGCTCGGAGCGGATGAGCTGCATGAGGGGGCTGCCGGCGAACTCCCGCGCGTGGGCCTCGTTCTCCTCGACGAGGCGATCCAGAGGAGACTCCGATCGATCCGAGGGAGCGCCGCCCGGGGCGGCCGTCGCGCACAGGCACGGCGTGTCCCAGCGGGCGTCCTCTCCCTCGAAGTGGATGGATATCGCGGAGAGCCCGTCCGGCGCCCCGCCCATGAGCCCCTGCAGCCCGCCGGGAGGCACCAGCACGGCGTCTCCCGCCTGGACCCTCCGGACCGAGCCTCCGATGACCTCGCCCGAACCGTCGGTGATGACGATCATGCCTTTGCCGGGGAGCTGACGAGGCCTGATCGGCTGACCCGGGGCGAGGCGCACCCATCTCAGGGAGAGGCGGCACGCCTCGGGCAGGAAAGCCGAGAGCTCCTCGTGTTTCCGGATATCCCTGAACAGCCCGAGCAAGGTGCGCTCATCCGCCTTGAGAGACTCTATCGCGGGGATGCTGGCTGTGTTGACTACGCGCATCGACACTGTCCTCCGGATGACTTCGTGATGCGGTGACTCTGCACGGCTTGATCGCTCGTGTCCAGACGACACACAGCCACGAATCGAATCCCATAGACATAGAGAAGAGAGAGAGCCTGTAGTTCGGTTCAACCCGGCTTTTTCTCCTGCTCGCATGCTCGCGCGCGGCGGCCTGCCCGCGAAGATGCTTTTATGCGGCGCGTCGCCGAGCTCCTCTCGGCGGGGGCCTCGCGCGGGCGCCGGGAGCGAGCGGGCGCTGCACGGCGCCCAACGCCGCGCGGGATCGGGCAGAATGCCGGGCATGAGCCAGCCGCAGCTCGCACCCACCATCCGTCGCGCCACCGAGGCAGACCTGCCGGCGGTCGTCCAGCTCTTCTCGATCCCGGACGAGGGCAACGTGAAGACGGATCACCCCGGTCCACCGCTCGATCCGCGCTACCGCGAGGCGCTCGCGGCCATCGCGGAGGATCCGAACAACGCGCTGCTCGTCGCCGAGCTCGAAGGGCGCGTCGCCGGCGCATTCCAGCTGACCATCATCCAGCACGTGGCGTTCCGCGGAGGACGGGTGGCGCAGGTCGAGAACGTGATCGTGGATCCGAGCCTGCGCAGCCGCGGGATCGGCGAGGCGATGATGCGATGGGCCATCGACGAGGCGCGGCGGCGAGGGTGCTTCCGCGTGCAGCTCACGTCGAACAAGGCACGGCGGCGGGCGCACCGGTTCTACGAGCGGCTCGGCTTCGTGGCGAGCCACGAGGGGATGAAGCTGAAGCTCACGTGAGCTCGTCGGTCGAGCCGCCGGCGCGAGCAGATAGGCAGCCGCACGCCGGGCTGTGTACCCTCAGCGCAGGAGGTTCGAGCGTGGCCACGACGAAGACGACGAAGAAGACCGCCGGCGCGACGAAGACCACGAAGGCCGCAGGCGCCGCGAAGGCGAAGGCCGCAGGCGCGACCAAGGCCGCTTCCGCCGCAGGGGGCACAAAAAACGCGGGCGGCGACGGCGGCAACGGCGCCTTCGAGGCGCTGCGGAGCATCCTCCAGGGGCACGCGCGCGATCTCGTGGTCGTGCACGACACGCCCGACAACTACTACCTCGACACGCGCACGACGGCGCCGAACGGAAAGCCGCTCTTCTTCGGCGCGGCGCGGGCAGGACGGGCCTACACGAGCTTCTACCTCATGCCGGTCTACACGAACCCCGAGCTGCTCGACGGGATCAGCCCGGAGCTCAAGAAGCGCATGCAGGGCAAATCGTGCTTCAACTTCAAGACGAGAGAGCCCGCGCTCCTCGACGAGCTCGAGGCGCTCACCGGGCGCTGCTTCGAGCAGTGGAAATTCGCGGGCCACATCGGCTGATCGGGCGCAGGCGCGCCGCCCCGAGGAGCCGCCCCCGCGAGAGAGCGCGGGCGCCGCGGCAACAGAGGGGCGCCGGCTCAGCGGTCTGCCGACGCGCGCGCGCTCACCGCCCGCTCACGAGGAGAGGCCCCCCCTCGGCTCCGAGCAGCGACAAAGGGAACACCTGCGCCCCGGCCAGCACGTCGGCGCAGTACGACTCCACGTCGGGGCCGCGCAGCGGCAAGGCCCGGAGCTCCTTCAGCGTGACCCACCGCGCCTCGAGCGAATGCTCGTCCGGCTGGCTCTTCGGCGGCGTGCCGTCCGCAGGGCGCGCGAGGAAGACGACCCGGAAGCGCGACTCGTAGCGGCTCGGGCTGTGCTCGACGCGCAGGATGCCCTCCAGCTCCACCGGGACGCCCGTCTCCTCCAGCGCCTCGCGCCGCGCCGCCTCGGCGAACGTCTCGCCGGGCTCGACGCGGCCCGCCGGCAGATACCAGAGCTGGCCATGCTTGCGCTCGTGCACCAGCAGGAAGCGCTGCCCGAGCCTCACGAGCACCACGGCGAAGCACCAGGTCGGAATGGGCGTGCGGGACATGATCGCTCCGGCCGACAGCTTATCCGGAAGGGCCGCTCGAAATAAGAGGGACGCGCCGCGGCGCAGGGCGGCGCGGAGGCGGGCCGCTGCCCCGCGGAGGCGCTCGCCCTCGACGCGGATCCTGCGCGAGGCGAGGTCCTAGGCGCCGCCGTCGCGCTCGAGACGGCGGCGGCCGTGAAATCGAGGCACGGGCGGGCGGCACCGCGTTTGCTCCTACCGCCTGTGACGGAGCGATCGGCGCACGGCTCGACGCCGTGCGCGGAGCGCCGCGTCGAACAGCGCATCGCGGGAACCGCCATGTCGACGCGGCGCCGGCCCGCGTCGCCGCCCGTCGCCCTCGCGGACGCCCCAGCGCCTCTCTGCGCTCTCCGCGAATGCCGAGTTCACCGGAGGGAGGAGGAATCCATGCTCAAGCGCCCGTGTTTCAGGTGGATGTCGCTGGCGTGCGGGGCCGTCGCGGCCTGCAGCTCCGGAGGCGGCGAGCGCCGCGGCGACGCGCCGAGCCCGCCGAGCGAGGCGACGTTCTCCCAGGTCGAGAGGCCGCCGAGGCTCGCGCTGCGCCTCGACCGCGTCGTGTACGACGCCGGCGACGCGCTGTCGGCGACGCTCGACCCGGGGGGCGTCGACCTCGGCCCCGGGCCGCTGACGATCGCCCTCGCGGCGCCGGAGACGGGCGACGTGGAGCTCCTCGAGCTCGTCGCCTCGCGCGCCGGCTTCGCCTCGACGGCCCCGCTGCGCGTCCAGGCCGGCGGGGGCGGCGCGCTCAACGACGGCGTGCTCGGCGCGCGGCCCGGAAAGCTGTTCTATGCGCAGTACTTCGTCGACAAGACGCGGGCGCCGCAGGGCGCGCTCGAGGAGGACGTGGTCGTCGACTTCGCCTTGCTCGCGGACCCCGCGGCGGCAGCGCCGACCGTCGACGCCGGCGTCGCGATGAGCGACGACGAGGGCCGCGCAGGCGCGAAGCCGAACGGCACCCTGCTCCCCAGGGGAGGGCTGCCCGTGCAGATCGCGACGCGGGAGCTCATCCTCTACCCGGCCGACGGCGACGAGCTCGAGGCGTTCCTGAGAGACACGGGCGGGAGCGTCAAGGCGACGCTCGAGAGCGACGAGGAGGGGGGCCGCGACGCGGTGCTCGTCGAGGTCGACCCGAGCCGCGAGCGGGCCTCGGACGCGGCCGCGCTGCGGGCGCTGCTCGGGGAAGACGATCCGCTGTACGCCAGCGACGCCGGCGCGCTGCAGATCGCCTCGCTCGCCATGAAGCTGCAGCTCGACGGCTACCTGGTCGGGGTGAACCCGCGCTTGCAGCTGCAGGGAGCGCCCGTCATCTCGGCGACGGAGGAGGGGCACCTCACGCACTCGATGAAGATGACCCCGGCGCGAGGCAGCCCGCTGCCCTGCGTGCCGGGGGACGCGAGCCGGCCTTGCGTGGAGAACGTGCCGGCGGTGTGGGCGTTCAACGCGCTGTGGGAGAAAGACGAGGAGCGGATCAACGTCGCCGTCCTCGACACGGGGTTCGCGCCGACCGACGATCTCCGCTGGCCGGACCGCGGCGATGTCGTCGCGTGCGACATGACCGCGGGTTGGCTCGGCGGCGTCCGCTGCGGGCCCGGAGCCGCGTGGGGGCCGCCGACCGTCGGCAACAGCTTCTTCGGCAAGCGATCGTGGCACGGGACCGGGGTGGTCGCGACGATCGGAGCGAAGGTGAACAACGGCATCGGCGCGGCGGGCGTGGCGGGCCAGGTCGCCGTCCCGATGCTCTACAAGTACGACGCGGCCGCGTATGCGTTCGAGATCGGGCGCGGCGTCAGGCTCGCCGTGTCCCAGGGGGCCTCGGTCGTGAACATCAGCGGCGGGTATCCGTGCCGGATCCTCACGAACCTCGGCCCCGACGTCGACATCTGCGCGCCGGAGGGCCGCCTCGGGATCTGCGCCGTCGTCCTGGCGGGAGCGCAGGCCGCCGCCGCGGCCACGTGCGCGGCGGCCAGCGCGATCCCGATCGTCGGCGCGATCGCGTGCGCCGCCGCGGTGGGCTCGGCCGCCGTCGCCACCGCGGCCTGCGTCGCGACGCTCTCGTTCGGCGACCTGAAGGGCCCGATCGGCGCCGGCGTCCGCAGCGCGGCCGCCGCTGGCGTCCCCGTCGTGACGATCGCCGGCAACGCGCTGTCGCGCGGGTCGCTCCCCGCGGTGGTGCGCGACCTCGTCGACCTGAGCGACCCGAGGACGGAGCGCTGGGGCATCGTCCCGGCCATGATCCCCGAGACGATCGTGGCGGGCGCCGTCGGCGCGGGGCTCGACAACGCGGAGTTCTACGGAGACCGCGTCGACATCTGGGCCCCCATCCGCACGGCGTACCTCGCGCCCGAGGGCGTCGACGACATCGACGCTCCGCGGGTGCGCCGCGAGCTCGGCGGCACGAGCGCCGCCGCCCCGTTCGTCGCCGGCGTCATCGCCAACATGCAGGCGGCGAACCGCCGCCTGAACCCGCGATCCGAGGGCCTGAGCGCGGCGGAGCGCTCCCGGATCGTCGGGCGCATCAAGGAGATCTTGCTGTCGCCGGACAACACGTTCAGCAACGCCGAGCTCGCGGCGCTCGGCTACGCCGACCAGCCCGATCGGCGCCGCAAGCTGGTGAACCCGCTCGCCGCGGTCATGGCCGCGGCCGACGTGCCGGACGTGGCCGCCCTGGGGTTCTCCGATGCGTCGCTGAACTTCAGCGAGCTCCTCGCGCGGAACGACACCGCCGAGACGGCGACGACGCTGCCCTTCGGGCGATCGGTCAGCGGGACCATCCTGACCTTGCCGACCGACCGACCGATGACCGCGGCCCCCGACGTCGACTTCTACCGCCTGCAGCTGCCGGCCTCCCCGGCCGTGCCGCAGGAGGTCACGGTGACGCTGGAGATGCCCGACGCGACCGCCTACGGTCATGTGACGATCGCCCAGGGCCGGCTGATGGCGGTCAGCGCCTCGCCGACGCAGCGCACGTACCGCGTCGTCGCCGAGGCGGGAGAGCGCATCGAGTTCGCCGTGGGGGCGGCGATGGGCGAAGACAACGTCTATAAGGTCACGGCCTCCGCGCCGGTCCCGGCGCGGCCGGTCGGGCGCATCACCCAGCCGGCGAGCGCGGTGGAGGTCTGCGCGAACGAGGAGATGACCTTGATGGCCGAGGTCCTGTTTCCGGGGTTCGGCTCGGTGGTGGTGCCGGACGCGCGGATCCGGTGGCGCGCGAGCGGCGCGAGCCACGGGACGGGCAGGACCCTCACGACGTCGTTCACGGAGGGGGCCTCTCGCGTGGAGCTCCTCGCTTACGACGACCCGGCGCCGCTCGACAGCGTGCTTATCTCCGCGAGGACCTGCACGGACGACCCGCCCGCCGCGAGCATCGTGGCGCCCGCCGGAGACCTGGAGCTCGAACCGTGGGACGGCTACGACAGCGAGCGATCCAGGTGGTTCAAGGACGTGACGCTGGTCGGCTCGGCGATGGACATCGAGGACGGCCCCCTGAGCGGCGAGAGCCTGGTCTGGACCACGGACCGGACGGGCGATCAGCCGGCGGAGCTCGGGAGGGGGAGCAGCGTGGTCGCGCGGCTGTACTCGGGGGAGTGCTTCGGCGACACGCACCGGATCACGCTCCAGGCGATCGACTCCGGAGGAAATCGATCCGCGCCGGCCACGCGCACCGTGACGATCTGGCAGGTGTGCTGATAACCGCAGCAACACGGTCGCCGTGCCCACGGAGCGCGCGATCAGCGTCATCCACCGTGGACGGGCGAATCTCGAGGTCGTGGATTTCGGCGGCCCCGAGGACACGTGAACGGAGCGCGAGGTGGCGCGGCAGAACCTCACCGCGATGCACATCGACGGAGGCCTTCAGGACGTCGGCTTCCCCTTCGCCGCATCCGGCGCTCACCCAGCGCCGGACAGTCATCGATCGAAAGCTGCACAGCATACCGCGTGCGCTGCGCCCGCGCGCGACGGGTTCGTGCGCGCGGAGGCGCGCGTCGTCTCGTCGATCGCCTCGCACCTCGCACCTCGCACCTCGCACCTCGCTCGCACCTCGCACCTCGCACCTCGCACCTCGCACCTCGCACCTCGCACCTCGCTCTTCTAGCGCTCCTTCTCCATTCCGGCAGGAGCGCACCTCGTCGGCGGAACCCGATCGCATCGCGGCGCTATCGAAGAGACCCCGCGCGCTCTTTCGAGGTGAAACGGGTAGTCTCGCAAATCTTCGTATGATATTTGCCATGATGGAGATACTTCTTTGGCACACGTGGGAAGCGAGTTGTCCGCAGCCGATGGCGAAATGCTCCTTATATCGGCATCTCATGTAGGAGACTCTCGCCCAGCATCGCCGAGCTGCTTCGATTCGGCGGGGTTGGCCTGAAAAGGTGCCGTCACACGCTGTCTCGGTGCTTTGCCGCGGCAGCTCGCGTCGCGACCGCGGCGCTCCACAGTGCGGTGCGCGTCGCCAACGTCGTGACTTGTTGATGCATCTCGGAGAGCGGTGTCATGACCCTGAAAAGCATGCTGGCTTTTGCGCGGTGGTCCGGCGGGTGCGCCATTGCGGTGCTCGGGCTTGGGTGTGCCCAGATCTTCGGCTTCGACAAGAGCTACGGGCTCGGGCTCGATGGCGGAGGCGCGGGCGCGGGGGTGAAGACAGAGGGGAGGGAGGCGCCGGCGGCGGGGGCGCGGGAGGCGCGGGCGCGGGAGGCGAAGGCGCGGGCGCCGGAGGCGCGGACGCGGGAACCGGAGGCGGAGGCGCGGGGACCGGCGGCGGCGGGGGAGGCGCGGGCGGCGGGGGCGCGGGAGGCGCGGGCGCGGGAGGCGAAGGCGCGGGCGCCGGAGGCGCGGACGCGGGAACCGGAGGCGGAGGCGCGGGGACCGGCGGCGGCGGAGGAGGCGCGGGCGGTGACGGCGGAGGCGGAGGCGCTGGAGCTGGTTGCGTACAAGAGCCGCCGACGGGCGAAACCATGGACCTGTCGCTGATCGACGACATGGAGGACGGCGACGGCACCATCATCTCCCTGAACGACGCCGAGAACCCTCGGCGAGGGGCCTGGTTCGTGGGGAACGATGGACTCGGCACGCAAGAGCCCGGAAGGAACGAGACGTTCTTCATGGCCGCCATCGAACCACCGCGCGGCAGCAGCCTGTCCGCCGCGTATTCCGAGGCGGACGACAAGTTCACCGACTGGGGAGCCCTCTTCGGCTTTCGTCTGAACAGCAATGAGACGGAGACAAATCCGGGTGTCTACGACGCCTCCGAGTTCCGTGGCATCATCTTCTTCGCTCGTGCTGACAGCGGCTCCTCGACGAAGGTGCTCGTGGACGGCGTCGACGTGCAGACCTGGAACAAAGGCGGCATCTGCACCCGGTGCGACGACCATTTCACCAAGATAGTCACGCTGACGCCTTGCTGGACTCAGTACAAGGTAGCCTTCTCCGAGCTCAAGCAGTCAGGGTGGGGCCAGCCGTTCGAGGCGGTGGATCCGACGAAGGTCTGGGGCATCCAGTTTCGCTTCGGAGCGCGCAGCCCATACAAACTCTGGATCGATGACGTGGCGTTCTACAGATAGGAGCGGAGCGGAACGGCCCGGGGTTCGGCCGGGTTCATCGTCACGGCCAGCGGCGATCGCGCTTCAGGTGCTCGCGCAGCGCGCCTAGCGCGGCCTCGTCCATCGCGTCGAGCGACGCCTCGCGATCCGGGGAGAGCGTGATGCCGAGCAGCTCGCACAGGTCCCGCACGGCGGCGCGCAGGCCTGCGGCTCGCCCCTGCTTCCGCCCCTCGTCCAGCACCGCGTCGAGACCGTCGTACCCCTTGCGCTGCAGCAGGTTGCGCAGCGTCGCCTCGTGCGCGGCGCGCCGGTCGTAGAGCGCCTCGACCGGGACCGCGTTCCGGAGCACCCCGGGCGCCTCGAGCGTCTCGCCGGCAACCGCGACGCGCGCCGGCTGCCGCACCTGCGGCCAGACGCGCGCTGCCGCTCGCGCTGCGGGCGCCAGCGGAGGCGTCGCGCGAGCCGCGAGCGGCGCTGGCGCCCCATGCGTCGCGGATGCCGGCGCGTTGCGCTCGGGCGCGTCGGGCGCCGCTTCATGCACCTCGACCCGCCGCGTCCCGTGCAGCCGCACCACCCAGACCCAGCGCGTCCCTGCCGCCAGCAGCTCCTCGATCCTGCTCTGCAGCTCCGCCTCGTCCTGGCCCGTGTCCGCGTACTCCACCGCGAGCGGCGGCGCCGCCGTCGCCCACCCGGGCTCGTCGGGGATGCTCCCCACTACGATGTCGGGCGCTCGCAGCATCTCCGGCCTCGGCGAGATGCCGATGTCCACGCCGGCGGCCTCGACCGCGGGATCCGTGTCCAGCACCTCGCCGCCCACCAGGTTGCTCCGACCGCCGCGCCGCCCGGTCGGCAGGCACTCGACGAGGCGTCCCTCGGACAGCTCGTACGGATCGCCAGGGCGGAGCTGGTCGGCGGTCACGGGGGAACGGGGCGGCGCGCTCATGGGATGTTTCATACCTCCTTGTTCCGGGGAGGCGCCCGCGCTGATGTCGGTTTTTCGATCCGGCGGGAGCGCCTCCGGCGCGGAGCAGCGCTGACGAGCCCTGGAGAGGGCTACTGAGGAACCTTCAGGGCCGCCAGGCACGGTCGCCCGCTGACACGACGCTCGCACGCCGCAGGAGGCGAGCATGCGTATTACGCGCCACCTCCCTCCATCGTGCGAAAATCGGCGATGATTTTGCCCGCACACTGGGCAGGGATTCCACCATTCCTTCTGGCCCGCGCGCTCAGGTTCGACTACGGATCTACCGGCCATGACGAAGCCCGAATTACCTCCGTTGAGGCTCATTACCACCGGGCCCCCGAGATTGGCTTCTCTTCTCGAAGTCTACTTGCCAGAGGGGTGGGAAC
Organism: Sorangium cellulosum So0157-2; assembly: GCF_000418325.1. Taxonomy (GTDB): domain Bacteria; phylum Myxococcota_A; class Polyangia; order Polyangiales; family Polyangiaceae; genus Sorangium; species Sorangium cellulosum_D. Next base: position 2,132,113 of record NC_021658.1, on the reverse strand, counting down.
TATCCCCGGAGCTCTCGCTGAGCGGGGCGTCGTCGGTCTGGGCAGATATGATGGTCCTGCGCCTCGTCGGCAACGCTGCCGGGGCCGTGGACAAGCTCCACCGCATCTTCGGCCACCTACGCCCCCACACGCTCATCGTGCACAAGCGTCCGACTTGCGACCTCGAGGCAGAGGATGTGATGGACCTGCTCGCTGATGGCTGTCACTACATGCTGCGAAACAGGCTGCTCGATCCGGTCGAGCTCTGCCTGATGGTCGTGTGCGACGGGAGCGAGCGCCGGGACTCCTTCGGCGCGAGCCCGCCCATGGTGCGGGAGATGCTCGAGAAAAAGCTGAGCCGCGGCGAGCCGCGGGAGCAGCTGCCCGCAGCCGGTCGCGATGAGCGACGCCTCCCTCACGGCCGCACCGGCCACTTGACGGGCGTCGGCACGAGCCGCGGCTCGTTGGTCCCGTCGCCCAGCTCGCCGTTCCTGTTATCGCCCCAGCAGAGCACCTCGCCCGTGCGCTTGAGCGCGCAGCTGTGGTCCGCCCCGAGGGCCAGCTCGATCACGTCAATCAGATCGAGTGGCTGCGGGGTGAAGGCGGGGTCCTGCGCCCCGTCGCCGAGCTGCCCCTTCGTGTTGTCGCCCCACAGCAGAGCCTCTCCGTTGGCCAGCACCGCGCCGGAGTGCCTCGCGCCGAGCGAGAGCCGGCTCACGTCCACGAGATCCGTGATCTCGCGCGGCGCCAGCTCGACATTCACGGTGCCTGTCCCGAGGCGGAACTGCGCGCCCTCGCCCCAGCAGGAGGCCACGCCGGTCGCCGGCGCGGCGCACGTGTGCAAGGCGCCCGCGGCCGTGATCGCGACGCTGGTGAGGCCCGCGATGGTCACGGGGACGCTCGACGGCTGGAAGTTGCCGGAGCCGAGCTGACCGCTCTCGTTGTGGCCCCAGCAGCGCATCAGGCGCTCGCCCATCCGCTCGATCATGCCCGCGCAGGTGTGCGAGAGGCCGGCGCTCACCGAGGCCACGTCGTCGAGGACCACGGTGGGCTCGAACAGATCGGCCTCGTCCCCGTACCCGAGCTGGCCGGAGTTGCCCTCGCCCCAGCACCAGAGATCGTGCGACGTCGTGACCGCGCAGGTGTGGCTCCCGCCGACGGCGACCTGGGTCGCGCCCGCGAGCTCCTTCGCGCGCACGGGGGAGAGGGCGTTCATCGCCTCGCCGTCGCCGAGCTGCCCGCTGTTGCCTGCGCCCCAGCACGCCACGGCGCCGTCGGTCAGCACCGCGCAGGTGTGCGAGCGCGCCGACGAGATGCTCGTCGCGACCGTGGCGGCCTCGCCGCCGAGGCCGACGACCTGCCTCGGGATCGGCCGATCCTGCTGCTGCGTGCCGTCGCCGAGGTTGCCCCAGGTGTTCCTGCCCCAGCACCAGACCGAGCCGTCGCTGAGCGCCGCGCAGGTGTAATCGGTGCCGGCCGAGATGTGCTTCGGCACGACGCAGGCGCCCCGCACGCACTGGCCACTGCACGGCTTGTCGCAGCTGCCGCAGTGCGAGAGGCTCGTGAGGAGGTCCTCCTCGCAGCCGCTCTCGGGGTCCTCGTCGCAGTCGCCGCGGTTCTCCTCGCACGCCGGCGACTGGCAGACGCCGTCATGGCAGCTCGGCGTGCCGCCGACGGCCGAGCAGCCGACATCGCACGCGCCGCAGTGCTCCGCGTCCGTCCTCGTGTCGACGCACGTGTCGCCGCACACCTCGCCGCCGCCCGGGCACCCGCCGCCGCTCCCGCCGCTCCCGCCGCTCCCGACACTGGAACTGGCTGTTTGTCCCCCCGTCGCCGATCCAGGGCCGCCGTACGCGTCCCAGTCTGCACCGATGATCTGCGCGCATCCGGCGGCCACGGAAGCCGCAAGGCCTACCAGAGTCACCGTTGCACGCGAAGCCACCAAGCTTCTGTGAGCCATGGGGCACAAGCCTCCAGCACGAGCATTTCGTCGTCAAGAATCAAGCCACTGAAACCCGGAACACCTCATCTGAACACGACGCTGCTCTAGCGCCTCGACGCGGCATAAAGCCTCTGCTTCCGGTCCACCGGATCCAGGTCGGACGCGACGTAGAGCGTGCACTCGTCTGGCGAGAGCGACGGCGTCATGACCGCGCTCTCCGGCTCCAGGCTCACCAGCAGCATCTTGGCCTTGTCCCCGGGCGCGGGCAGCCCGTCGGCCCCGAGCCTCACGTAGAAGCTCCGCAGCACCGACGCCTGCGCGCAGTCGCCCCGCGCGCTGTACGGCGCCTGGAAGAAGAGCACGCTCCCGTCCGGCGTCACCCACGGCGCGAGGTCGTCGCCCTGCGCCGGGCAGTCGCCGGGCAGGACGATGTGGAGCTCCTGCGCCTCCACGCCGCCGTCGAGCGTCGTGAGGAGCCGGCTCGTGACCTGCCCGCCCTCCTGGTGTTTGTTCATGAACCAGTACCGGTAGGGCCAAACGCCGTGGGCCACCGCCACCGAGTGGCTCCCCCCGTCCAGGTTGAGCGCGTCGAACGTCTCCACCTGGCTCGCCTCGAGCCGGTCCGCGACGAACAGCAGCGGCAGGCTGCCCGGCCCCGCGATGACGCGATCGAAGAGCAGCGAGCCCTCGGGGAAGTCCGCGCGCGGCGAGGGCGCGTCGACGGGCAGGAGGAGCGGGCCCGACTCCGACTGCGGCGAGTTGACCGCGGCGCTCGCGACCACCTCGCCCGCCGTCCAGGGCCACCCCGTCGCCGTGGCGATCTGCGCGTCGCTCGACCCGAACGTGGCCACGTAGACGAGCCGCTGCGTCGCCACGCCCTCGCCCTCGGCGGGCTCCTCGCGCACGCGCGGGAACGCGGGCCTCGCCCCCTCGACCTCGATCGCCATCGGCGCGCCGAACGACAGCGCGCCGCCGCGGTCGACGCAGCGCACGCACATCTCGCTGGCCGTGCAGAACTCCCCCGCCTTGCACACCGCACACCCGCCCTCGCCTCCCTCGCCTCCCTCGCCTCCCCCGCCCGACACCGCGGTTGACGACGCACCACCCCCGGAGCCGCCGTCGCCCTGCGCGCCTGCGGCTCCGGCATTGCCGCCGGTCCCGACCATGCCTCCGGTGCTGTCTCCGCCGCCCTCGCCTCTCGCGTACCCGTCCCAGTCTGCACCGATGACCTGCGCGCAACCCACGGTCACGGAGACTGCAAGCCCGACCAACGCCACCGTTGCCCACGCGTCCGCCATCCTCTCGCCAGCCATGGCGCCGGAGCCTCCGGCACCGACGCTCTCGCGGCAAGAAAGTCGACGCCGTGACCACCGCCGGCTGGTCGGAGCTGCGGCGGAAGCCTCACCGCTGTCAGGGCGCGCGGTACTCCTCGGTGTCGAGCAACTGGCCCGAGCTTTGAGCAACTGGCCCGGCCGGCGTTGATCGTTGGTCGATCGCGTAGCGATGCCCCAGACTCATCGCGGCAGCGCCAGCGTGGGTTGTACACAGTCGCCGCGCGTGTCCGCTCACGGCGGACCCGTCCGGCTTCTTGACGCCAGGCGCGCATGGGGTTGACGCTCCACGGGATGTCGAGCGGCATGGTTGCGAGCACGTGCGCGGCGATGACTCTGGTCGGACTGGCGGCTTTCGCCGTCCTCGGGTGCGCCCAGCTCATCGACGCGCGCTGGGATGAGTACGCGACCGGAGAAGACGCCGGCGGCACGACCGGGACGAGCGTCAGCACCGGTGCCGCGGGCGCGCATGGCGATGGCGGATCGGGAGGCGGAGGCTCCGGAGGCGCCGGGGGAGGAGCCGGCGGAGGGACGCCCACGGTGCCGGTGACGTGGCCGGACTCGCCGACGAGACGCTGCTCCGACGGGGCGATCGTGCTCGAGGCGTGCCCGGGACCGTCGGAGCCCTTCTTCGGACAGGACGGCAACTACGAGATCGCCGTTCCCTCCTACACGGAAGACGACGGCACCGTGAAAGACTCGGTGACCGGGCTCACCTGGGAAAAGGTGATGGAGAGCGGGACGTTCACGCTGCAGGGCGCGACGGAGCACTGCACGACGCTCAGCGCCGATCAGGTCGGCGGCATCGCGACGTGGCGCCTGCCGACGCGGCGCGAGCTCGTCTCCATCCTGGATTTCGGCCACACCACGGCGTTTCCGGACATCTTCTTCACGAGCACCCAGGACAGCTTCTACTGGTCCGCGACCGACGTCGCCGACGACGACAGCTTCGCGTGGGGCGTGCTCGCCGCCGACGCGTCCGTGGGGTTCTTCCAGAAGGACATGTCCGGCGCGCGAGCGCTGTGCGTCGGGGGCGAGAGCGGGATGGAGTCGCCGGATCTGTCGTTCGGCGAGGAGTGGGTGCTCGATCGGCGGACGGGGCTCGTCTGGGAGCGTCTGGCATCCCTGACCCGCTTCATCTGGAGCGGCGCGCTCGCCCACTGCGAGGAGCTCACCCTCGCCGGCAAGGACGACTGGCGGCTGCCGAGCGCGAAGGAGCTGTTCTCCATAGTCGACGATCGACGTTCCGGGCCGGCGATCGACCCGGAGGCCTTCCCGGGGGCGCCGTCCGACGTCTTCTGGTCGTCGACGCCCGCCATCGGCAGCGCCGACAAGGCGATCCTCGTCAACTTCACGAACGGCACATCGCAGGACCACTCGGTCCGCGATCGACGGCTCACGCGCTGCGTCCGCTCCGACGGGTGAACGCCGAGCACGCCCTCATGGTCCGCGGAAGCAGGGCTGCAGCACGCCGGGCGGCGGGCCGGCCCCTGCGCACGACGCACGCGCGTCATGGGCAGTCTCACGATCGCGTCGCTCGTGCAGCCGGGGCGAGAGGCACGGCCATGGACCGCGGCCCGCACGGACGAGGCGCGGCGCAGGAGCCCCGCGACGCAGGCCGACGTTGGCCCGACGCCGGGCGCAGCGTCGCCGCGCTCGGGGCCGACGCTGGCCCGGCGCGCGGCGACGCCGTGACCCTGCCCCCAGTTCCAGCCGGCCCCCGGACAGGTTAGGGTGACCCCACCTCGAACGGGAGAGCCGCGCCGTGAACGACGTCGATTTCGCCTTCGCCTGGGAGGGCGCCTCGGAAGCAGCTGGGCCCTGGCGACACCTGCAGGTCGTCGAGCTCCGCGGCAGCGAGGCGATCTCGAGCCTGTACCGCTACGAGCTCACGCTCGCCGCCCACGAGCCGGCCCCGGTCGTGGACCCCGAAGAGCTCGTCGGGACCCGGGCGACCCTGCGCCTCGCCACGCACTCCGAGCCGGCCTACCGCGTGGTGCACGGCATCATCACCGAGGCGGAAGAGCTCGCGCCGATCTACGACGGCATGCTCTACCGCGTGGTGCTCTCGCCGCCGCTCGCGCGCTCGATGCACCGCACCCGCTGCCGGATCTTCCTCGAGAAGACGACGCGCCAGATCATCGACGCCGTGCTCCAGGGAGACTCGTCGCTGCACCGCGACGACGGCGCCTCGATCGAGCCCGACGGGGGCGACGCGCTCACCTTCCAGACGGCGCGGGAGCTCTACGCCTGGCGGGTGACCGACCCCGCCCGCATCGACGACGTGGCCACGCGGCCCTACTGCGTGCAGTACAACGAGAGCGACCTCGCGTTCGTGTCGCGCCTGCTCGAGGAAGAGGGCATCAGCTACCACTTCGAGCACGGCGACAAGGCGTGCCTCCTCGTCCTCGCCGACGCCGACGGCGGCAGGGCGCGCCTCGCCCCGTTCGCCCCGCTCGGCCCGGGGGTGCTCGGCCGCGAGATCGCCACGATGAAGCTCGGGGCGCGCCTCCGGCCCAAGAAGGTGTCGCTCGTCGACTACAACTGGAAGAAGCCCGCGCTCGACATGGCCGTCACCACGACGGGCCAAGCGGACGGCGAGGACCTCGTCGACCACGAGTACCCGGGGCGGTACCCCGACACGCCCGACCAGGGGCGGCCGCTCGCCCAGGCGAAGCTCGATCGGCTGACCGTGGAGGCGAGCTACGCGGTCGGCGAGGGCACGGCGCGGATGCTCGGCGCGGGCAGTGTGTTCGCGCTGGACCACCCGATGGCGCGGTACGACGGGGAGTACCTGGTGACCCGCGTCGAGTCGCGCGGCGAGCAGCAAGGCACGCTGCCGCCGGAGCTCTCGGGGCGCTTCGCGCTGCAGGGCGTGCCGTTCACGGCGCGGTTCGAGTGCGCGCGGCGCGGCAAGAACGGGAGCGTCGCCGAGTCGCGCTTCCGGCCGGCGCGCGTCACGCCGAAGCCGCGCGTGCGGGGGACGCAGACGGCGTTCGTCACCGCGGAGCCGAGCGCGAAGGGCGCGGAGATCCACGTGGGCGGCCCGCCCGGCGCGGAGATCGGCTGCGTGCGGGTCAAGTTCCACTGGGACCAGGACGCCGAGCGGCTCGCGAAGGCACCGTCGTCGTGCTGGGTGCGCGTGAACCAGGTGTTCGCCGGCGTCGGCGAGGGCGCGGTGTTCCACCCGCGCGTCGGCGTGGAGGTGATCGTCGACTTCGAGGAGGGCGATCCGGATCGCCCGCTCGTCGTGGGCCGCGTCTACAACGGCCAGAACCGCCCGCCGGGCGGCGCGCCGACGGTGAGCACCTTCAAGACGATGACGAGCCCCGGCGGCGGCACCCACAACGAGCTGCGCTTCGACGACACCGCCGGCAGCCAGCAGCTCCTGCTGCACACGCCGATGAACTGGAACAGCGAGGTCGGCAACGACCGGAGCGAGCAGGTGGCGGCGAACAGCGGCTCGTCCGTGGGCAGCAACCGCAACGAGTCGACCGGCGCGAACCGCAGCACCATGGTCGGCGGGAACAACTCGGAGCTCATCGGCGCGAACGAGTCGACCACCGTCGGCGCGAACCAGAACCTGACCATCGGCGCGAACCAGACGATCTCCGTCGCGGCGAACCAGACCCTCACCGTCACCGGCAATCAGAGCGCGAGCATCACGGGGAACCAGGAAGAGAAGGTCACCGGCAACCGCTCCGGCGACGTCACCGGCAACGACACGCTCACGGTCACCGGGACCCGGAGCGTGACCGTGACCGGGGCGCAGACGACGTCGTACCTGGCCACCCACGAGGTGAGCGTCGCCGCGAGCCAGAAGGTCAACGTCGGCGGCGAGCAGACCGTGGCGGCGACCGGGCCTCAGGGGCTGAAGTCCTCGGCGAGCCAGAAGATCGAGGCGCCGTCGCAGGAGATCAAGGCCGACGGGGTGCAGGCGCTCAAGTCGACGACCCTCGCCGTGAACGCGTCGAGCACGATGAAGGTCGACACGTCGCTCTTCGACGTGAACGGCTCGACGCTGGAGCTGAAGGGCGGCCAGATCCTCATCAAGGGCGGCCAGGTGGTCATCGAGGACGGCGAGATCGCCATCAAGGGCGGCAAGGTCACCGTGAACGGCTCGCCGATCGAGATGGACGGCGGCGGGATGGTCCAGGTGACGGCGGGGCTCATCAAGCTGAACTGACGGAACTGACGGAACCGACGAGACTGACGAGACCGACGGCCGCGATGCGCTTCTCGAACGACACGCCGCTGCCCGCGGCGATGCTCCCGAACGCGGAGCAGGACGACCGGGTGACGGCGATCTTCCTGGCCGCGATCACGTACCGGATCGCCGGCGGCCGGCTCGCCCTCGCGGCCGCCCAGCGGCCGCTCCTGCTCGACCCGGCGCTTCCGTACCCGCACGACGGGATGCTCCAGAAGAGCGTCGCGTCGGTGTGCGCGACGGGGTTCGTCTACCCGAAGGAGGGGCGCGCGCGCGAGGCCACGGCGGTGCTGCGGGTGGGCGATCGCGACGCGGCGATCGTGGCGTACGGGCAGCGCGTGTGGCAGCGCTCGATCGGCGGAGGGCTCGCGCCGAGCGCGCCGCTCGCGTTCGAGCGGGTCGAGATGAGCTGGCGGAACGCCTACGGCGGCGTCGTGCAGGAGCCGGCGCGGGTGGTGACGCTCGGCGACGACGACGGCGGCGGCGAGGCGTTCGTCCCGGAGCACGAGAGCGGGTATCCGCACAACTTCGAGGGCAAGGGGTTCATCACCGACGCGGCGCGCGCGCAGGACCAGCCGCTGCCGCTGCTGGAGCACCCGGAGCAGCTCATCCGGCGCTGGAACGACCGCCCCGAGCCGGTCTGCTTCGCCCCCTACCCGCTCTGGGGCGGCCTGCGCGCGGCGCACGTGTGGCACGACCAGCAGTTCGACCAGAGCGGCGCGAGCAAGCTGGCGAGCCGAGCGGCGCCGCGGACGACGTTCGACGCGATCGCGCCCGGGACGCGGATCGCGCTCGGCGGGATGCGGCCCGGCGGGGAGGCGCTTGTGTTCGAGGCGCCGGCGCCGCCCGTCGCGGTGACGGTGGCCGTGGGCGGCGCGTCCGAGCGGCTCGTGCCGGCGCTCGACGCGGTCGACATCGACGCCGAGGCCGCCGAGGTGCGGCTGCTCTGGCGCGCCACCGTGAGCTACGGCCTCGTGCAGCTGGAGCACCGGCGCGCGCGGCTCGAGGCGACCGAGGCCTTCCCGCGCGGGTGAGGCAGGAGAGGGGCGGACGTGGCGCACAACTTCCACGACATCAACGGCTGGCTGATCGTGGGCCTGGAGATGCACCAGGGGTTTCACATCTTCCCGCCGGCGCCGATGAAGTTCTTGAAGCTCGTGCTCCTGCACCCCTTCACGCTGGGGGACAAGCAGAAGCCGACGGTGCTGTTCAACGGCGTGCCCTCGGTGGCGCACCAGCACGAGCCCAAGTTCCTCTGGCCGCACCTCGGGATCATCCCGGATCCGCTGGACGCGCTGACGCCGCTCCACATCCTGTTCGGCTCGCACAAGTGCTGGCTGCCGCGCGGCGCGGTGGAGATCTGCGGGGAGAAGGCGACCTGCTGCGTGATCGGCGGGCCGGTGTCGCTCAACGCGGACTGCTGGGACATCGGCCGGTGGCCGACCTCGCTGGTGCTCAACCCGGGGACGGTGCAGACGACGCCGACCTTCGGGGACTTCGCGATGGGGGCGGTGACGCTGGCGATCGATCTGGTGCTCGACCTGCTGTTCGAGGGGGCGGCCAAGATCGCGGGCGGGCTGCTGCTGAAATTCGGCGGCAAGGTGCTGAAGCCGCTGTTCAAGAAGGGGAAGGACCTCGTTGGCAAGGGGCTGCGGGCGGCGACCAAGCAGATGGGGAAGGCGGGGAAGGCCCTCGGGAAGGGGGCGCGCGCGCTCAAGGGCAAGGCGGCGTCGGCGCTGAAGAACGCGAAGTGCCGGATGGGGCTCGAGCCCGTCGATCTCACCTCGGGTCGCGTGCTCGACTCCGAGGTGGATCTGTCGCTCCCCGGAGTGATTCCGCTCGTCTGGGAGAGACATTACTCATCCGCCAGCGCGCTCGAGCGAACTTCCATGGGCCGCGGGGGCTGGACCCACCGCCTCGAGCAGTGGATCGAGCAGGATGAGGGGGGAACCACCCTGAGAGACGAGGAGGGACGGGATATCTACTTTCCGGCGCTCCGCCCTGGAGAGCACACCTTTCAGCGGCCGGATCGGCTCACCTTGAGGGCGCTGAACGACGGGCGTTACAGCGTCTACAGCCACGAGACGCGCCTCACGCGCCTCTTCGCCCCTGACGCCCCCGGAGAGCGCGCCGTTCTCCGCGCGATTCAGGACGCCTGGGGCAACTCCATCACGCTGGAGTACACGGGCAGCCGGCTGCACCGGGTCGTCGACACCGCCGGCCGTGAGATGCGCGTCAAGTCGACCCACGGCGGCCGCATCGCTCGACTCGAGGTCTGGGTCGACGGCCGACTCGAGCAATGGGTAGACTATTCGTATACGAAGATGGGCGAGCTCGCGCGCGCCGCCGACGCGCTCGGCCACGACCAGCGCTACGAGTACGACGAGGAGCACCGGCTAATCAAGAAGACGCTGAAGAACGGCGTCAACTTCTATTACGAATACGATCCCGACACGGGTTGGTGCCGCCGAAGCTGGGGTGACGGCGGCCTGCACAGGGGCGAGATCAAGGTGGACCTGGAGCAGCGTATCACCTGGCTGATCGGGAACGACGAGCCCAGGGTGCTGCACTGGAACGAGGACGGGCTGGTCGTGCGAGAGGAGACGCCTGACGGAACCGTCCTGGCAGCGCGCGAATACGATCGAGACCAGTACCTCGTCTCCGAGGCAGCCGGCGGGGTCGCGCGCACGCGCTACGAGTACGACGAGCAGGGCAACAAGATCCGCCAGGTCGATCCGGCGGGCAACACCACGGAGTGGACCTACGAGGACGACCTGCCGCTGCTCCGCGTGAAGGCGGACGGGTCGTCGACACATTACACCCATGACGCGCTCGGAGCGCTCGTTGCAGTGACCGAGGGCTCAGGTCAACGGTACGCCCTCGAGTACGACGATCTGGGCCGCCTGCGGGCCGTTCGGAGCGATGGGCTCACGCTCTCGACGTTCGAGATGGATGCGCGGCACAACCTGGTCGAGGAGTCCGATGCCCGCGGAGCCCGGACCAGATATCGTTACGATCCCCTCGGACGCCCGGTCGCGCGCATCGACGCGCTGGGACGGGGCACGCATGTCTTCTATGACCTGCTGGGCAGGACCGTCATGGCGCAGCGCCCGGATGGAACGACGTCTCGAGCCGAGTACGACCCCCTCGGTAACCCGGTGCGGACGATCAACGCGCTCGGGGAGGTCACCGAGATGGCCTATGGCGGCACGGGCGTGCCCACGCGCCTGAGAAACCCCGATGGATCCGGGTGGGAGTTCCACTACACTCCCGGCGAGAAGCTGCGCTCCATCACGAATCCTCGCGGTGAGGCCTACGAGTACACCTACGACGCGGCCGGCAACATCGCGACCGAGAAGACCTTCGACGGCCGGGTGCTCGAATACCAGTACTCCCCCGCGGGGCATCTCGCGCGCGTCGACTACCCTGATGGCAGCTTTCGCGCGTTCACGCGCGACGTCCTCGGCAACGTCGTCCGCGAGGACTCGACCGACGGGCCTATCATGTACAGGCGCGACCGGATGGGCCGGATGCTCGGCGCTGCCCTGCACCAGGACGGGCGGGAGGTGCGGACGAGCTTCGAGCGAGATCGCGAGGGGCGCGTCGTGGCCGAGGCTCAGGATGGGCGCAGGATCGAATACGACCACGATGCCCAGGGGCGCCGTACGAGGCGGGTGATGCCGGACGGGACCACCACGCGCTACGCCTGGGACGCGCTCGATAACCTGGTGGGGGTGGAGCACGCCGGTCGCACGATAGCCATCGACCGTGACGTCCTCGGGCGCGAGCGGCGCCGCGGTGACCGAGAGGGCCGCTTCTCCATCCACTGCGAGTACGACGCAATGGACCGGCTCATCGGGCAGCAGGTCACGACGCCATCACCGAGCGCGGGACCCCACGTGGCGGTGCAGCGTGTCTGGCAGTACGACGCGCTCGGCAGGACCAGGACCATCGACGATCGGCTCTGGGGCACGACTCGATACCAGTACGACAGCATCAGCCAATTGATCGAGGCGCAGCGGGGCTCCACGATCGACGTGTTCGACTACGACATCGCGTGCGCGCTCTCCGGGATGCGCGCGCACGCCGGGGCGCCGGCCCCGGAGGAGACGGGCGACGCATGGGAGATCGCCCCGGGAGACCGGCTCGTGCGCACAGAGAAGGCGGCGTACGCCTATGACCGTCGCGGCCGGCGCGTGCGGCGCTCGTCCCGCGGAGCGAATGGCGAGCCGGACGCGGTCACCGAGTACACATGGGACTGCCGTGATCGGCTCCGAGAGGTCAAGCTCACGTCGGGCACGAAGCTGCTGTTCACGTACGACGCGTTCGGGCGGCGCATGCGCAAGGAGGTGGTGGGGGCGACCGCCGAGGGGCTCGCCGAGCCCAGGATTACCGAGTTCCTGTGGGACGGCGACGCCCTCGCGGCCGACATTGACGATGTCCGTGGGGCTCGCTGCTTCGTTCACGAACCGGAGACGCTGGAGCCGCTGCTGCAATCCGAAGGGCAGGAGGTGTTCAGCTACGTCAACGACCATCTCGGGACGCCCAGAGAGCTCGTCGATTCGAGGGGGCGCATCGCGTGGTCCGCGCGGCACACCGCATGGGGCGCGCTAGAGGCGGTGTACCGCGACCCGTCGCGCGCCGCTGAGGCCTCGCGACACGTCAGCTCACCGTTTCGCCTCCTGGGTCAGTACGCCGACGAGGAGACCGGCCTCTGCTATACGCGGTTCCGTTACTTCGACGCTGAGGTTGGCCGGTGGTGCACCCCGGATCCCCTGGGCATCGATGGCGGCGAGGACCTCTATGCCTTCGACGGCAACCCAGCAAACGACGTAGACCCTCTGGGCCTGGCGTGCCCCAGCAGGCCCCCTTTCTTCACAAACAAGAGCCATCATCATATACAGGCTCGACACGTCTCGAAGACCAACTTCCCGAACAAGACGAAGTGGAAGGGCGGCAAGTACGAAAAACCGGCAAACAAGACGCTACGAAATCCGGATCGGGTGACCCCGCAAGACGGGGGGCGCATCGTCTACGAGAAGGATTTCGGCCGAACGACCGGCTACGAGTTCAATCCGGCGACGGGCAAGCACGACCTTCCCGTGAGCAAGGTCAGAGTTGTGGTGGAGCCGAACGGAGAGATCGTCACGGCTTTCCCGCAGAGGGACTGGAAATGATGATGGAGAATCTCTCGAGGTTGGGTTCTGGGCCGCCTTTGAGCCTCGAGGTGCGGGACCGCAAGGGGAAGCTGGTGCGCACCGTGGTCGTGCCAGAGGCCCGGCTCGTCGCGTTCCTGAAGGCGCTCGACAGCGTCGGCGGACAGGGGCTCGGCCCCATCGATCTCTACGGGGACACGACGTTGAGCCACGAGCGGTGCAAGCTGGCGCTCGATTCCTGCCGGCAGGCGCTCGCGTCGATGAGCGAGCCGGATGCCGTCAAATGCGGCGAGGCCATCGTCGGCGTTGTGGCCGAGGTGGCAGCGAACGCCAGCCGAAACCTGTTCGTGATCGGAAACTGAGCGGGGGTCGGTCGATCGCCGCGCGCGGTCCGACGCTCTCCGGGTGCGTCGCTTACCATCCCGACGGCCGCATTGTGAACGGCAGGCACACGCGCCAATCTGGAGAAGATCCATGAAGCTCCGGTGTTTCGTGAACGGAACCCCGGCGGACTCGAGGTCGCTCACCCGCCGCTCGATGAACTTCGGCCAGGGCTGCCCCGGCCTCCCAGCGCATGCTTGCCGGATCGAGGCCGAGACCGGCGGGTTCCTCACAGCGATCCGGGGCCAGTTCGATCAGCTCCGGGAGGAGCTCGTCACGGACCTCCCCCACGACGCCGAGTCGGAGGAGGTCCGCGCTCTCCAGGCGCTCAACTGGCCCGCCCTGGAGGATCTGTTGCGCCTCGACGAAGGGCTCCTGGCGCGCGTGCTGTCGACGTACTTGATCCAGGAAGTGCTCGACACCCTGCTCCCCCACCGGCTCGAGGAGCTGATCGCACCCGCCTACTCCATCGACAGCGTGTCGACGTTGCAAGTCAACCCGGCGCTCGTGCGGCTCGATGGGATTGCCTACCCGCTGGCCCTGTGATCACCACCGCCCCCACGTCACCCCGAGCTTCGTCTCCGCGAGCTGCTCCTCCGCGATCGGCGCGAGGAGCCGGACCGCCCCGCACCACGTCAGCGACACCGTCCGCCGCTCCCCGTCGATGCGAACAGTCTGCAGCACCGCCTCCGGCGTGAAGATCTTCGGCGCTCCCGGCGGCCGCACCGACAGGCCCGGCGCCTCACCGGGGAGCGCGAACTGCACCTCCGGCTGCCCCTGCACCAGGTACTTCAGGATCACGAGCTCGTCGCCCCGCAGCCGCTCGGTCGCCAGCCCCGGCGCCGCGCCCTGCACGAACCGCGGCAGCACCTCGTTCTTCCGGAACGGCCCCCCGAGGTCCGCCCCGTCCGCGAACGCCATCTCCCGGATCGGCTTCGCCGGCGGATCGTGCTCCAGGAAGGCGCCGAGCCCCCGCATGATCCGCGGGTACCAGGTGTGCGCCACCCAGCCGAGCCCGCCCGAGGCCGGCGCGTCGAGCCACGCGCGCGGCGCCTGCACGAAGAAGCGCGACGCCGCGAGCGGATCCCCCGGATCCTCGATCTGCGGCAGGAGCTCGCCGTCCGCCCGGTCCCGGTCCACGTCGAGGAAATACCCCCGCCCGACCTTGTTCCGCGGGTAGGCGAAGACGCCCTCCTCGCGCGGCGAGGGCTCGACCCGCCGCCCCTTGCGGCGCTCGGGCGGGTCGAGCTCGTCGTGGGCGTACGCGTCGTAGCCGCCGTAGGCCAGGTCCCACGACAGCGGCACGCTCTCGAACGGCGCCGGATCCGGGAAGCGCACCTGCCCCTCGAGCGTGACCTCCACCCGGCGCTCGCCGAGCACCCGCAGCACGCGCGCGCTCCGCCCCGCGGCCACGCCGACCATGAGCTCGCGCACCTTGCCCGGCGCGTGCGCCCGGCCGGTCACCACCACGTCGGTGGCCGGCTTCGGCGGGAACAGGTCCATGTCGTCGCGCAGCGTGCGGTAGCGGTCGTGCTGGTCGGTCTCGATGTCGGGGTCGATGACGACCGGCGCCTGCTCGTCCGCGAGCGTCACCCGGCCGCCCGCGAAGGAGTAGGTGCGCTTGGCCACGCAGACCATCCACACCTTGCCGTCGTGGCTCTTCGCGCACCGCACGGTCTGGGTCACACGCGGGGAGGCCTCTGCGCTCATCGGGCTCCTTGCAGGGTCGCGTCCGACGGGTATCTCCGCCCACGCGCGCACGCAAGGGCGAGGACCGGCGCGCGCCCGCGGCTCACCGCGCGCCGCGCCCGACCCTGCGCTACGATGCGGCCGTGACGGACGCGCCCGCCCCTCTCCCCCCGCAGCCTCCCTCGCCGCAGGATCCTGCGCCGCAGGGTCCTCCGCCGCAGGCCGGCGCCCTGGCGCCCGCGCCCGGCGCGGAGCTCGCGCCGACCGCTCGGGTGGTGCCCCTCGCCTCGGGGCGCTCCATCGAGATCGCCGAGGAGGGCGCCGGCGAGCGGATCCAGATCCGCGCCGCGGCCGGGCAGATCCTGGTCTCCATCCGGATGACCGACGACGGGCCGGTGCTGTCGCTCGCGGGCGCGTCGCTGGAGATCGCCGCCGTGAAGACGCTCTCGCTGTCGTGCGACACGCTGCAGATCCAGGCGGCGCAGGACGCCGCCATCGAGGTGGGCGGGAGCCTGCACGAGCGGGTGCGCGGCAGCGCGGTGCGCGAGGTGGGCCGGAGCGCGCGCACCACGGCGCGCGAGGTGAAGGTCGAGGCGTCGCCCGGGGGCGTGGAGATCCGGGCCAACGACGACGTCGACATCGTCGGCGAGCGGGTGCGGCTCAACTCCGAGGATCCGCCGATGCCGCTGTCCTGGGAGGAGTTCCGCGCGCGCCAGGCGCTCGCCGGCGGCCCCGGGCAGCCCGCCGCGCTGGCCGCCGGAGAGGCGGCGCCGCGCGCGCCGGGCGACCGCTCCCGCCCCGGGGAGTGAGCGCCGCGCTCACTCGGCCCGCAGCTTCTCCAGGAGCGCCATCAGCTCGGCGGAGAGCGCCATGTTGCCCGCGGCCTTCTTCGTCCACACCCGCACGATCGGCATCAGCGCCGCCCGCTGGATGGCGAGCGCGTCGAGGACCTCGCCGGCCGCGCCGCGCTCCAGCCCCACCGCGATCCGGGCGTACTCCTCCAGGGCGATCGGGCCGCGCAACGTCTCCACGGCCGCCACGTAGGCGGCGTCGTGCGCGGCGCGCAGCCGGCCGCCGGCGCGCGCGTCCTTGTCCAGGAGGGCCCGGAAGCGGCGCTCCACCGCGTCCCAGGCGCGCTCGCCGAGCCCGTGCGCGCGCAGCACCTCCGGCCGCGGCGCGCGCCGCTCGGCGATCTCGGCGGAGATCGCCGCGAAGCGCTCCACCGGCACGTCCTCCGGTCGCACGGCCGGCTCCGGCGCGGGCGCGGGCGCGGGCGCGGCGAGCGACAACGGGGGCTCCTTCGCGGGGTCGACCGCCGCGCTCGGCGGCGCGGAGGGCGGCGGCGCGGAGGGCGGCGGCGCGGAGGGCGACGGTGCGTTCGCCTGCGCCGCGGCCGCTGCCCCAAGATCGGGGGCGGAGGCGGCGGCGAGCTCGACAGCCGCTGCCCCAAGATCGGGGGCGGAGGCGGCGGCGAGCTCGACAGCCGCTGCCCCAAGATCGGGGGCGGAGGCGGCGGCGAGCTCGACAGCCGCTGCCCCAAGATCGGGGGCGGAGGCGGCGGCGCGATGCCCGGGTCGGGGACAGGCGCCGCTGCGGCGCGCCCTGCCTGGAACGGCAGCGGCTCCGCGGGCACAGGCACGAGGCCCGGGCTCAGGGTGCCGCCCGGCGTCAGCGTGCGCGGCGCCAGGGTGTCCGGCCCCTCGTCGAGGGCGCCGGCCGCGGCGCTCGGCCTCGGCCCGGCGGGCGCCGGCGGGAGCGGGGCGCCGACGGCCGGTCGCTCGGCGCCGGCGCCGCGGGCCGCGCGGGCGCGCCGCTCCCCTCCCCGGCCGCGCCCTGCGCCGCCGGCGCGAAGGGCAGCGCCGACGGCGCAACGAACGGCAGCGCGCCGGAGGAGCCCGCCGCGCTCAGATCCGGCACGAGCGTGCTCACCATCGCCGCCGGCAGAGCTCCGCCCGCCGCCCCGGGCGCGGGCGCGACGGCGTCGCCCCGCTCCGGCGCGCTGGCGGCGACCGCCGGCATCAGCGTCTCCGCCAGCTCCGCCTCGGCCTCCGGCCGCTCCGCGGTCACCACCACCGTCACGTCCTCGGCCGCGTGCCGCAGCGGCACCGCCCCGCGCCACGTCAGCGTGCAGATCCCGCGATCCGCGTCGATCCACAGCGTGTCGCAGCGCAGCCGCATCTCCTGCGGCGCGGCGTCGCCGCGGAGCAGCGACGCGCGCGGGATCACGCCCTCCAGCACGGTCGCGAGCTCGGGGTGCTGCGGGTGCAGGTGCGCGAGGACGAGCCGCTCGCCCGCGGGCAGCTGGTCGAGCTGCTGGTCGGGCGGCGCCGCGTTGAAGTAGCCGGGATCGATGTCCTCCGGCAGCGGCCGCTCCGCCCAGGCGTCGTGGCCGAACGTGGCGGCGTGCCGGCGCAGCCTCGCGGCCCGCTCGGGCCACGACGGCGCGATCGGCCCGAAGCCCGCGGGCGGCAGCGGCTCCGCGGGGCCGCGGAGCTCGGCGCCGGGCGGCAGGAGGCTCGGCGCCGGCCGGAGCCCGCGCGCGTCGGGCGCCGCGTTCGCGGGGATGCCCACCGGGTTCCAGCCGTCGCGCCCGCGCGCCGCGCGCTCCCACCGGAGCGACGCCCTGGCGAACGGCGCGGCCGCCGTGAGCTGCCCGCCCGGCGTCCACGCGCGCTGGCCGTGCACCTCGATCCGTTTGTCGATCGCGCCGATCGCGAGCCGCGCCACGAGCGAGGCCGCGGGCTCGCCGTGGGGCGCGTGGGCGTGGCCGACCACGAGCACGTCCACGCGGCGCTTGAACGGCGCGAGATCGCTCGCGGCCCACAGGCTCGCCCGGGGGTCGTCGCCCCACGGGACGTCCGCTTCCCACGGCGCCTCCTGCGCGGGCGCGAGGCGCGAGCGCCCCGGCTCGAGCGCGAAGGTCGCCTTGCAGACCACGGTGAGCGCGGAGGCCTCGGGGCGAGGCCGCCAGACGAGGGACGCGACGCGGAGCGGGCAGGTCGAGGAGACGCGCACGCCGGAAGCTTATCGCTCCCTGGCGGCCGGTGACGGCGCGCGATGCGCCCGGCGCCGCGCCGGCGCTACTCCTGCCAGAGGACGCCGAGCTCGATCTCCACGGCGTCGAACGGCGCCGCGCGCACGGTGACGTCGCCCTCCCACGCGCCCATGCGCGCGAACCGCCCGCCGTCGATGCGGAAGACCTCGAGGCTCCGGAGCCGCGGATCGATGAGCCAGTAGTGCGTCACGAGCTCGCGCGCGTAGATCTCCATCTTGTCGCGGCGGTCGACCGCCTCGGTGGACGGCGAGATCACCTCGCACACCCAGTCGGGCGCGAGGAAGATGGCCGCGTTCCGCATCGGGATCTGCGGCATCCGGTCGCGGCGCCACGCGGCGATGTCGGGGATCACGATGTCCGGATCGGTGCCGAGGTGCAGCTCGGGCTCGACCAGGAGCGCCCACCGGCCGGGCCCCTTGATGCCCCGACGAAACGGGAGGTAGAGCTCGCCGGCCAGGACCGACGTGACGTTGCGGCAGGACAGGGACGGCCGCGGCGTCGCGTGGAGGACGCCGTTCAGGATCTCCGCCACCTGATTGGGGGGCGTGTCAAGGACATCCTGGTACGTGGCGCGACGACCGTCGGACATGGTCGGAACTTAGCACGCACGCCGCGCGCAGCGGCTCACGTCGCGAAGATCTGGCGCGCGTCCTGGAACGACTTGAACTCGAGCGCGTGGCCGCTCGGGTCGACGACGAAGAGCGTCGCCTGCTCCCCCGGCTCGCCGACGAAGCGGATGTGCGGCTCGATCAGGAACGCGACCCCGAGCCCGCGCAGCCGCTCGACCAGCGCGTGCCAGGCGCGCCACTCGAGGATGGCGCCGAAGTGGCGCACCGGCACGTCCTTGCCGTCGACCGGGTTCGTGGGGAGCACGGCGCCGGGCTCATCGACGAGGTGGGCCGAGATCTGGTGGCCGAAGAAGTCGAAATCGATCCACCGGGCGGCCTCGCGGCCGACGCGGCATCCGAGCACGTCGACGTAGAAGCGGCGGGTCGCCTCGAGGTCCGAGACCGGGAAGGCGAGGTGGAACGGCGGGGCCTGGGTCATCGAGGTCCTCCCTGTGCGGCGCCCGCCCATCGTAGGGGAGGCGGCGGCCTCCGGACAGGCCCGCCGCCGGGCCGGCGCGGGCCGGCGCCGCCCGCCGGCCCCTCCGCGCCGCCCGCCGGCCCCTCCGCGCCGCCGGGCGCCGCCTGCGGGCCTGCGCCGCCCGCCCCTGGACGCCCCCGGGACCCCGGCCGGGGCGCCCCGGGGCGGGTCGAAAATGCCCGAGCAGCCCCCCGATCGCCGCGGCTTCGTTGTAGATTCCGCCGCCATGAGCGAAGCCGCCCCCTCTCCCAGTCAACGCCCCCGCCCGCTCGTCCTCTGCATCCTCGACGGATTCGGCGAGCGCGAAGAAAAGGACCAGAACGCGATCGCCCTCGCGAAGATGCCGAACCTCGACGCGATCAAGCGCGACGCGCAGACGACGCTGATCGGGACGAGCGGCCCCGACGTCGGCCTCCCCGTGGGGCAGATGGGCAACAGCGAGGTCGGCCACCTGAACTTCGGCGCGGGGAGGATCGCGCTGATGGACATCTCGCGCATCGACGTCGCGATCGCCGAGAACAAGCTCGGATCGAACGAGATCATCGACCGCGCGTTCCGCATCGCGCAGGACCGCAAGTGCCGGCTGCACCTGTTCGGCCTCGTCTCGGACGGCGGCGTGCACTCGTCGCTCGATCACTTCTTGGCGCTGTTCAAGCTCGCGAAGTTCCACGAGGTGCCCGTGGTCCTGCACGCCTTCCTCGACGGGCGCGACACGCCGCCGAAGAGCGCGTGGGGCTACGTCGAGAAGGTCCAGGAGGCGCTCGAGGGCGTCGGCGTCATCGGCACCGTGTCGGGCCGGTACTACGCCATGGACCGCGACAAGCGCTGGGACCGCGTGACGAAGGCCTACACGGCGATCGTGCGCGGCGACGCGCCGCGGGCCGACACGGCGTTCGACGCGATCCAGCAGTCGTACGCGCTCGGCAAGACGGACGAGTTCGTCGAGCCCGTCCGCATCGGCGACTACAGCGGCATCAAGGGCGACTTCATGGCCGACTTCGCCTCGAAGGAGGCTCGCTGGGAGTGGTTCGGGGAGGAGGTCGGCCTCTCCGTCAACTTCAGGCCCGACCGCATGCGCGAGATCTCGGCGATGCTCACGCGGCGCAACCTGCCGCCCGAGGTCGAGGAGCTCCTCACCGATCGCGGCAAGCCGGTCTACGCCTTCCAGGAGCACTGCTACAGCTGCATGACCGAGTACGACGCGGCCCTGAAGCTGCCCGTCGCGTTCCCGAAGGACGAGGTGACCGACTCGTTCCCCGAGGTGATCTCCCGCGCCGGGCTCACGCAGCTCCGGTGCGCCGAGACCGAGAAGTACGCGCACGTCACGTACTTCTTCAACGGCGGCCGCGAGGAGACGTTCCCGGGCGAGGACCGGAAGCTCGTGCCCTCCCCGCGCGACGTCGCCACCTACGACAAGAAGCCCGAGATGAGCGCCGCCGGCGTCGCGAGCGAGGTCGTGGCCGCGATCAAGAGCGGCAAGTACGACTTCATCCTCGTGAACTTCGCGAACCCGGACATGGTCGGGCACACGGGCATCCTCGAGGCCGCCATCCACGCCGTCGAGGCGGTCGACAAGGGGCTCGGCGACATCGCCGACGCCGTGCGCGAGGCCGGCGGCGCGCTGATGATCACCGCGGACCACGGCAACTGCGAGCAGATGAAGGACGAGCAGGGCAACCCCCACACCGCCCACACGCTGAACCCGGTGCCGCTCTACTACCTGAACAAGCACGACGCCGGCGTCGTGCTCCGGTCGGGCGGCCGCATCTGCGACGTGGCGCCGACGATGCTCGAGATCCTCGGCATCCCGCAGCCCGCGGCGATGACGGGGCGCTCGCTCCGCGTTCGACAGCGCTAAGTGGGCGCGGCGGAGAGGCAGCTCGGCCCGTACATCCTGCGCGAGGCCGTCTCGTCGCGGGCGCTCACGATCACGTACCGGGCCGAGCATGCCGAGCTCGGCCGGGCGGCGCTGATCAAGACGCTGAAGCCCACGGTGTCGGCCGCGAGCGCGTTCGCGGCCGGCCTCGAGCGCGAGGCGAAGATCCTCGCCCGCATCCGGCACCCCAACATCATCGACATCCACGATTTCCAGCGCGACGAGGACCGGATCTGGCTGGTGCTCGAGCCGCTCTCGGGCCCGACGCTCGCGGAGCTGTGCGCGCGCGCCGGCCGCCTCGACGAGGGCGCGGCGGCGGCCATCGCGCTGGAGATCGCGCGCGGTCTCGGGCACGCGCACGAGCGCGGGGTCGTGCACCGCGAGCTGCGCCCGGAGCGCGTCGTCGTCACGGCGCCCGGCGGCGTGAAGATCCTTGAGTTCGCGGCGGCGTTCGACGGCCGGCTGCCGTCGCTGCCCGAGCCGTTCGAGGGCAGCGACACGTTCGCGCGGCCCGACTACATGGCGCCGGAGCAGATCCTCGGGGCGGAGACCGGGCCGCAGGCCGACGTGTTCGCGCTCGGCGTGGTGCTGTTCGAGATGCTCGCCGGCGCACGCCCGTTCGACGAGCCGAAGCCGGAGCCGGCCGACGCGGGCGCGGCGCCATCTACGTCCCGCGCGTCGCGCGCGCCGCGCGAGCGCGAGGAGGACCGGTGGGCGGAGGGCCGGGCCGTCGCGCACCGCATCCGCAGCGCGCCGCCGCAGCCGCTGCGGGCGCTCGTGCCCGACGTGTCGCGCGGCCTGGAGCGGGTGGTGCTCCGGTGCCTCGAGAAGGAGCCGGAGCAGCGCTACGAGAGCGGCCGCGCCGTCGCGGACGCCCTGGCCGAGGAGCTCGCCGAGCGCGGTCACGCGCAGCCGAGGGCGCTCATCGGGAGGGCGCTCGCGGCGGCGAAGCTCGGCGGGGACGAGCTCCCGCCCGCGCAGGTGCCGTCCGTCCGCCCGGCCGCAGAGCGGCGCCACGCGCCGTCGCTCGCGCCGGACGCGGTCCGGCTCCTCGGCATCTTCGCGCTGGTCGTCGCGGGCGGCGCGCTCATCGAGCTCGGCCTGCGCGAGCACGACGCGGTCGGCCCGCCCAGCGCCGAGGCCAGGCAGGCCGGCGCGCCGTCGGAGGGGCGCGGCTACCTGAAGGTGCTCGCCAGGCCGTGGGCGGAGGTCGTCGTCGACGGGGAGCTCGTCGACGTGACGCCGATGGCGCGGTCGATCCCGCTCCAGGCGGGGCGGCACTACGTCACGTTCCGCCACCCGAACGCGCCCGAGGAGAAGCGCACGATCACCGTCTCCGCAGGGCAGACGGTCACGCTCGACGTCAGCATGCGGCTCGACCGCAGCGCGCTCGACGCGGGCGCGCCGCCGGTGGAGGACAGGGACGCCTCGCCCTAGTGCGCGGGCTAGCCTCGGTCCGCACGCCGATGCTGACGTTCTTGTTCTGGAACCTGAACCGCCAGCGCCGCGAGGACATCGCGGCTCGCCTGGCCGAGCGGCATCAGGTCGACGTCCTCATGCTGGCGGAGTGCTCGACGCCGGAGGGTGCCATGCTGCGGGCGCTCAACCGGAAGCGGGTCGAGTTCCACGACAACGGCAGCCCTGGCACCCCGCGCGGGATCGCCATCTACTCGCGATTCGCGGGCGACCTCATCCGCCCGCTGTACGACGATGCGCGGCTCACGGTCAGGCACCTGCGCCTGCCAGCGCGACACGACATGCTGCTCGGCGTGGTGCATCTACGGAGCAAGCTCTACCAGCGGGAGGACAGCCAGGCGTTTGCCTGCGTGGAGCTCTCGCGCATGCTCGACGAGCTGGAGCGCAAGCTCGGCCATCGACGCACGATCCTGGCCGGGGACTTCAACATGAACCCGTTCGAGAGCGGCATGGTTTCGGCCGCCGGGCTGAACGCGGTGATGGACTGATCCGTAGCGGCTCGCGGTGCGCGGAAGGTCGAGGGTCGGTCGCACCCCTTCTTCTACAATCCGATGTGGAGCCGCTTCGGCGACGGTTCACCGGGTCCCCCGGGTACGTATTACCGCGACGGTGGGGAGCACATCACCTTCTTCTGGAACATGTACGACCAGGTGCTGATCCGTCCCGACCTGCTCGACGCGTTTCGCCCGGAGGAGCTGGAGATCCTTCACGCCGACGGCGCCTCCTCCTTGCTGACCCAGGGCGGCCTGCCGGATAGAGGTCGAGCATCGGATCACCTGCCGGTTCTCTTCCGGCTGAGCCTCTGAAAGGATCACGACGCGATGACGAGCAAATTGCCCAACCTGTGGCCGGAAGATCTGGGCGCTGCGCCCGCTGACGAGCTGCCCGTGGTCATCCTGCGGGAGCAGGCGACGATGCTCGGGGAGCGGACGAAGAACCTGGTGGAGGCCGAGGTCAGGACCGAGCCCACGACGGAGCTCGCCCGGCGCAGCATCAACATCCGCCTCGATCGCGACATCCCGCCGTGGGAGCGACCAGGGACGAACATCACCTTCGAGCCCGAGATGGTGCACCACTTCGTGTTGAAAGCCCCCGCGATCTCCGACTACCGGTACGGCCTCTTCGGGGTGTATCAGCCTGCGTCCATCTACCCCGTGGCGATCCTCTTCGAGCAGCAGACCTACCTGGCAGGCTCCAAGGAGGAGTTCATCGAACACCTGCGGGAGATCTTTTCCGCGGAGATCACGCGCAAAATCGTGAGCGCGCTCATCGCGCAGCGCGCTGTCTAGCCGTTCCCATCACGGCCCGGCTCGCCGGATCGCCGCAGCCGCTCGAGCGCGATCAGCGGCCGCTCCCGCTTCTCGTGGAGCTCGCCGATGCACGCGCCGCTGCCGCGCTCGAGCGCGCGGCAGCAGTCGGGCCGCACCTCGTAGATCGAGCACAGGAAGCGGCCGCGCTCTGCGTCCAGCGTGAGCGCGGCGCAGCGGCCGTCCTCGACGTGCATGTAGCAGCGGTTGCCGATGAACCGCGTGAGCGCCCGCGCGCGATCGTCCATGCGGTCGTAGTCGCAGCCGAAGACCCGGATGTACTCGGGCAGGGTCGAGAAGCAGCAGGTGCCGCACGCGGTGCACTCGGGCACGCCCGCCTCGCCGCGGCCGCCCGCCTCGCCGCGGCCGCCCGCGCCCGCCGCGCCGCGCGCGCCCGTCAGAGCCGGACCTCCACGTGCGTCCCGCGCTTCAGCTCGTCGAGCCACTTCTGCTTGGCCTTCTGCAGGATCTCTGCCTGCAGCCGCTGGAGGATCTCCGGCCGAGCGGCCTCGAGCGTCGTGAAGCGCGACGGCTGGCGGCTGAGGAGCTTCATCACCACGAACGCGTCGCCGGCGCGCGTCGGCCCGACCACGCCGCCCGGCTCGACCGCCATCAGCGCGGCCTCGAGCTCCGGGGCCATCACCTCGCGCTGGCCGCTCGCCGCGGCCTGCGTCCCCTGCGGCGCGCGGACCCCGAGGTCGCCGCCCTCGTCGCGGGTCGCGGTGTCGTCCGAGAACTGCCGCGCGAGCGCCGCGAAGTCCTCGCCCCGCCGCGCGCGGTCGGCGAGCGCCGCCGCGAGCGCGCGCCGCTCCTCGATCGCCTCGGCGCTCGAGCCGGGCAGGAGGCGCAGGACGATCCACGCCGGGTGGAACTCGCGCCGCCGGCGCTCCTCGCGCACCATCCGGTCGTACGCGGACAGCACGTCCTGCTCGGTGATGCGCACCCGGCCCTTCACCCGGAGCTGCAGCATCTTCCCCTCGAGGATCTGCCGGCGGATCTCGTCGCGGTACTCCTGCTCGGTGAGCCCGGAGCTCGCCCGCGCCATCCGGAACAGCTCCTCGACCGTCGTCTGCTCCGCGGCGGCGATGTTCCGGAAGGCGTTCTCGATCTCGTCGGAGGTGACGCGGATATTGGCCTTCTCGGCGGCCTGGCCCTCGAGCTCCTCGTCCACCATCTTCTGGACGAGCTCGCGAAAGACCTGCGACTCGGCCGCCGCCTGCTGCGGGCCCGGCGGGACCCGGGCCTGGATCTGCAGGAGGAAGGGGCGGGCCCGCTGCCGCAGATCCGAGAGCAGGATGGCGCGATCGCCGACGACCGCGACGATCCGCTCGCTCACGACCGCGTGGGCGAGCGGCGAGGCGAGGGCGGCGGCGGTGATGAGCCCGGCGAGGGCGAGGCGGAGCGGGGCGCGCATCGCGCGGCTCTACCATTTGACCCCGGCCGGTTCCACGCGTTTCCGGCCCGGCGCGGCCCGACATGACGCGCCGCGCCTCGCTGCGGAGCGCGCCGCGCGCGGCCGTCCAGCCTGTTGCCGCAGCGATCCCGGCGCGGTAAGCGGCCGTCAATCCGGGCCCTTTCAACCCTCGAGGAACAAGTGGAAACGCAAAATTCTACCATCATCTACACGAAGACGGACGAGGCGCCGGCCTTGGCCACGTATTCGCTCCTCCCGATCGTCGAGGCGTTCACGAAGGCCGCCGGGGTCCGGGTCGAGACGCGCGACATCTCCCTGGCGGGCCGCATCCTCGCCAACTTCCCGGAGCGCCTGACGGATAAGCAGAAGCTCGGCGACCACCTGGCAGAGCTCGGCGAGCTGGCCAAGACGCCAAACGCCAACATCATCAAGCTGCCCAACATCAGCGCCTCCATCCCGCAGCTCGTGGCCGCCATCAAGGAGCTGCAGCAGCAGGGCTACGCGGTGCCGGATTATCCCTCCGAGCCGAAGACGGAGGAGGAGAAGGCGATCAAGGCACGTTACGCCAAGGTGCTCGGCAGCGCCGTGAACCCCGTCCTGCGCGAGGGCAACAGCGATCGCCGCGCCTCGCCCGCCGTCAAGGACTACGCCAAGAAGCACCCGCACTCGATGGGCGCGTGGAGCCGCGACTCGAAGAGCCACGTCGCGCACATGTCGGGCGGCGACTTCTACGGCAGCGAGAAGTCGGTCGTGGTGGACAAGGCGCAGGAGCTGAAGATCGAGCTCGTCGCCGGCGGCAAGACGACCGTGCTCAAGCCGAGCGTCAAGGTGCAGGCGGGCGAGGTCGTCGACGCCAGCGTGATGAGCGCCAAGGCCCTGCGCGCGTTCTACGCCGATCAGGTGGAGGACGCGAAGAAGCAGGGTGTGCTGTTCTCCCTGCATCTCAAGGCCACGATGATGAAGGTCAGCGACCCGATCCTCTTCGGGCACGCCGTCAGCGTGTTTTATGCCGAGGCGCTCGACAAGCACGCGGCCACGCTGGCCAAGGTCGGCTTCGACCCGAACAACGGCATCGGCGACCTGTACACCAAGATCCAGGGCTTGCCGGCAGACGAGAAGGCGAAGATCGAGGCGGACATCAAGGCCGTCTACGAGCGGCGCCCGACGCTGGCCATGGTCGACTCCGACCGCGGCATCACCAACCTGCACGTGCCCTCGGACGTGATCATCGACGCCTCGATGCCGGCGGCCATCCGCTCCAGCGGCAAGATGTACGGCACGGACGGCAAGCTCTACGACGCCAAGTTCACGATCCCCGATCGCTCCTACGCCGGCATCTACCAGGCCACGCTCGATTTCCACAAGCAGCACGGGGCGTTCGACCCGCGCACGATGGGCAGCTCGCCGAACGTGGGGCTCATGGCGCAGGCCGCGGAGGAGTACGGCTCACACGACAAGACCTTCAAGATCCCCGAGAGCGGCACGGTGCGCGTCGTCGACGCCTCCGGCAACGCCCTGCTGGAGCAGAAGGTCGAAGCTGGCGACATCTTCCGCGCTTGCCAGACGAAGGACATCGCGATCAAGGATTGGGTCAAGCTGGCCGTCGCCCGCGCGCGCGCCACGGGCGCCCCGGCGGTGTTCTGGCTCGACGAGAACCGCGCCCACGACAAGAACCTCATCGCCAAGGTCAAGGCCTACCTGCCCGAGCACGACACCCATGGCCTGGAGCTCCCGATCCTGAGCCCGGTGGAGGCGATGAAGTTCACGCTCGGCCGCATGAAGGACGGCAAGGACACCATCAGCGTCACCGGCAACGTGCTGCGCGACTACCTGACGGACCTGTTCCCCATCCTGGAGCTGGGCACCAGCGCCAAGATGCTCTCCATCGTGCCGCTCTTGGCCGGCGGCGGCCTCTACGAGACCGGCGCCGGCGGCTCGGCGCCGAAGCACGTCCAGCAGCTGCAGAAAGAGAACTACCTGCGCTGGGACTCGCTCGGTGAGTTCCTGGCGCTGCAGGTCTCGATCGAGGACCTCGCGAGCAAGACCAACAACGCCAAGGCCAAGGTGCTCGCCAAGGCGCTGGACACGGCGATCGGCCTGTTCCTCGAGAACAACAAGAGCCCGGCGCGCAAGGTCGGCGAGATCGACAATCGCGGCAGCCACTTCTACCTCGCGCTCTACTGGGCGCAGTCCCTCGCCAAGCAGACCGAGGACAAGGAGCTGGCGGCCAGGTTCGGCAAGCTCGCCACGACGCTGACGGACAACGAGTCCAAGATCAACGACGAGCTGCTCGGCGCGCAGGGGAAACCCGTCGATCTCGGCGGCTACTACCACTTCGACGATCAGAAGACGTTCGCCGCGATGCGGCCCAGCGCCACGCTGAACGCGGCCATCGACGGCTTCTCCTGAGCCGCGCGGGCCCCCGCCGAGCGCGCGTGTCCACAGGCGACGCGCTCGGCGGCCACGGCCCCCCAGCGTCGCCGTCAGGGCTGCTGGGGCGCCGCCTCCAGGGGGCCAGGGTTACACGTCTGCCGCCAGCCGGAGCTCCACCGTGTGCCGGAGAGCGCGCGCTCAGCCAGAGCCGGCAGCGCCGGGGTACACCGTCCGCCGGGACGCGCGCTCGCGGACGGCCTCGCGCGCGAGCGCGTCGGCGCGCTCGTTGAGCAGCACGCCCGCGTGCCCTGGAACGTAAACGAGGCGCGCGCGCGGCCGCGCCGCGAGCGCGTCGCGCAGCGAGGCGATGAGCTCGGCGTTCGCCTTGGCCTTCCACCCCTTCTGGAGCACGCCGATCGAGTACTGGCTGTCGGTGTGGATGACGATGGGCCGCTCCGGCTGGTCCACCTCCTCGAGCGACCGGAGGATCGCGGTCAGCTCCGCGATGTTGTTGGTCGCGGTGCCGAGGTACTCGCTGCGCTCGATCCGCCGGCCGCCGTCGATGACCACCACGCCGAGGCCCGCGGGCCCAGGGTTCCCCGAGCACGCGCCGTCGGCGTAGACGATGACGGCCCCCTCCGGGACAGGCGCCGCGGCGGTCGCCCCTCGCCCGGTCGCCTTGCGCTGCCCGCGCGCCGCCCCGGCCGGCGCCGGAGCGCCTGCGCCCCCTGCCCCGTCGGGCTGCTCGCCGGCGCGCGCCTTCACGACCGCCTCGGCCGGACCGCAGGTGTCGTCGGGCAGCACCTTCGGGTCGACGATGGTCAGGTTGTCCAGGCGGGCCTTGTACCTGCGGCCGTCGTTCGGCTTGTAGCGGATCTCGACGCCGCCCCCTTCCTCCGCGGTCAGGGCGCCGGCGGCATCGGCGCGGGCGTAGACGGTTTGACCTCGAAGCGATGCGCGAACCCAGGGCACGCGCGCACCCTGGCATGAATCGCGGGCCGGCGGTACGGGAGACCCGGCCAGCCGAGCGCGGACGCTCGGACCGGACGGGCGCGACCGGCCCCGCGCCGCGGCGCGGGCACGGCTCCCGCGGTCACCGCTCGATGCAGAGGGCGATGGACCACGAGTTCAGCGTGCCGGAGTCGGACCCGGCGTCGTCCCCGACCCGGAGCGTCCACGTGCCGCTCGCCGGCCGGGCCAGGAACGCCGTGAACGAGGCCTCCGGGCGGAAGCACCCGCGGAACGGCGCCGCACCCGCCGTGACCGGGGTCCTGCACCCCATGTCGAAGAGGGTCCCGCGGTAGTCGTCGCCGGAGCCCCCGTTGTCGCTCGAGACATCGACCCTCGTCCCCGCCGGAGAGGCGAGCGAGATGTCGACGTCCGCGGCGAACGAGTGCGCGATATCGACCTCGAGCGTCACGCGCCGCACCGCGCCGCTCGCGCCGACCGCAAGGACGCTGGCGGCGACCGCGCGATCCGTGACCGTCTTGGGCACGTCGGTGGACGACTCCACCCACAGCACCTGCCCCGGCGAGCAGCCGCCCACGCCGCCATCGCAGCCGGTCGCGCAGTCCGGGTCGTCGCAATCCGTCTCGCCGTCGAGGTCGTTGTCCTCCGCGTCCCCGCAGTTGCGCTCGCTCGAGTAGGTACACACGCTCGGCGTGCCCCGGCACGCGTACCTCGCCTCCACGACGCAGGTCGCGCTGCATCCGTCGCCGCTCGCCGCGTTGGCGTCGTCGCACCCCTCGACGCCGGCCCGCACGAACCCGTCGCCGCACCGCGCGACGCGGCACGTGATGGGGCAGCCGTCGGTGCTGTCGGTGTCGCCGTCGTCGCACTCCTCGCCGGACCGGATCGCGCCGTCGCCGCACCCTTCGCGGAGGCACCCGGGGCTGCACCCGTCGCCGGCGTTCCGGTTGCCGTCGTCGCACGCCTCGACGCCGGTGCGCACGAACCCGTCGCCGCACGCGGCCGCCGCGCAGCCGGCCGGGCAGGCGTCGGCGTCGCTGGCGTTGGCGTCGTCGCACGCCTCCACGCCGGCCTGCACGAACCCGTCGCCGCACGAGGCCGCCTCGCACGTCGTGAGGCACGCGTCGGTGTTGCTCGCGTTGCCGTCGTCGCACGCCTCGCCGGCGGCGTTGACGACCCCGTCGCCGCACGCGGGCAGCGCGCACGCCCCCGCCGCGCTGCAGACGTGGCTCAGGCAATCGCGCCCGATCGCGCAGCGCATGCCGGCGGCGCACCCGACGCACGCCGGCCCGCCGCAGTCGATGTCCGTCTCCGCGCCGTTCCGCGCGACGTCGGTGCACGACGGGAGGCACGTCGTCCCCGAGCACCTGCCGCCGAGGCAATCGCCGTCCGCCGCGCACGCCTTGCCGGTGGCGCACGGCGGGCACGCCGACCCGCCGCAGTCGACGTCGGTCTCCGCCCCGTTCGTCGCGCCGTCGGTGCACGAGGACGCCCTGCAGATCCCGTCCCTGCAGATCCCGCTCCGGCAGTCCGCGTCGGCGAGGCACGCCGCCGCGTCCGGGCACGGCACGCACGCGGAGCCCCCGCAGTCGACGTCGGTCTCCGCCCCGTTCGTCGCGCCGTCGCCGCAATCGGGCGCCACGCACCTGTTCCCGACGCAGACGTTGCTCAGGCAATCGCCCGGGGCGAGGCACTCGACGCAGGCGCCGTTTCCGTCGCAATAGCGCCCTCCGGACGGATCGGCCCCGCCGCACACCGTGGTGGCCGGGGCCGGCGGGTTCTCCGGCGCGCCGGCGACGCAGACGTCGGCCGAGCACGGGTCTCCATCGGAGAAGACGTCCTGCTCGTCCTCGATCTCGATCACGGCGCCCTGCCCGTCGCAGACGCTCTTCTTGCAGTCGCCCGGCACCTGCTCGGCCACGGGCTTTCCCCGCGGCGCCGGGTCGAGGCCGCACCGGCCGCCCTCGCAGGTGCGCCGCCGACACGCGCCGTCGACCCCGGGGCAATCCGCGGCCACGCTGCACGGCGCGCCGCCCGCTCCGCCTTCGCCGCCCGCGCCGCTCTCGCCGCCCTCGCCGCTCCCGCCGGCCCCGCCGCTCCCGCCGCCGCCGGCCTCCGAGCCCGGCGGCTCCCGGGGCTGAGCGCAGCCCGCGGCGGTGATGGCGGCGGCGATGACGAGCGGCGGCAGGCCCCTCGTGAACGGAGCGCTTCTGAAGAGGTCCGCTGGCACTGGCACCTCGATCTCCTCCGCGTCTCGCGGGAACGGCGATGTCCCTTCAAGGCCCGATCCGAGCCTGACGGACTCGCCCGGTCGATCTTCAGCGCACTAGACTGATATGGAATCGAGAGGACGCCAGCGGCCGAGCGCATGGTGTCGCTTGCCTTCCGTCCGGCGCCGAACCAACCGCGCGCTCAGGGCCCGCCCGACGGCCGCTTCCGGTCAGGCTCAAGCCTGGAAGGGTTCAACGCTGACCACGCCCATGAGGCCGGTCGTCCTTAATCGCGGTGAGCCCCGCGTTGACGCCCCGTTCTCAGTTGCGTATTTCCGTGCACGCTGGTCCGAAATATTCTCGCGGAGGGGCACATCATGTCAAAGAACATCCTGACGAACCCCGGGGCGTTGCTCACTGCCGTGGCATTCGGCGTGCTGATGGTCCCTGCTTGCACCATCCACCTCAGGCAAGGGGGCGAGGACGGCAGCGACGACACGCAGCCGGAACCCGACGACACGCAGCCGGCCCCCGACGACACGCAGCCCTCTCCCACGGACGGCGGTGCCGGATTCACGCCCGAGGAGCAAGAGGCGATCGAAGCGGCGCGAAAGGCGGACCCGGTAGAGCTCGCGCTCACCCAGGCGAAAGCCGGCTACGCGGCGTACGCTCTCAGCGGGCTGACCGAATCCCAGATCGTCGATCCGGCAACCATCGACGACGAAACGCTGCTGCGACTCATCGAGGAGAACGCGCCGCTCGCGTGGGAGATGGCGGAGCAGTGGGTCGCTTCGCTGGATCCGACGACCCTCTCGTACGGGTATCCGATCAAGGTCGAGTGCATGGCCCCGCCGTTCTTGTGCAACTCCAGCGTCTCCTGCGACTTTGCAAAGGTCTGCATCCTCGACGACTGCGGAGACGGCAAATGCAAGCCATGCCCGGACACATGGGGCCTCGGAAACCTCATCACCGACGGATGGTGCACCTACACCTGCTACGTAGGCAACGACGGCGATATCGCTGGCGCGGCGATCACGTTTCGACCCAGGATCGGCAGCCACATCGTCCCATGGGTCAAACTCTGCAAGGCAAACTAGGAAGGTAGAGGGCATGACCATGGATGAGTCTACCAAAGCACAGGCGCAGTCCAGGGAATGGGCCCAATGCATGGTGCAGGTGGTGAACTACGCGGGCGCGCTCGCCGGGCCGCGGGTGGCGCAAAGCCTCGGTGCCGGGCCGAGCCGGGAGGAGCTCCTCGCGCTTTTGGATCGCTTCATCGCGCTGAACGGTGACGGATCGCGGGTGACGATCGGTGATGGGAGGCCGATCCATGAGGTGACGGCGCACGCGCGAACGCTCCGCGCCTTGTGCGACACGTGGACACCGTCTCCCGAGGTCCCGGTCGCCATTCAGCGAGCCGCGCGGAGCCTGCTCGCCGCGTTCGGCATCCCCGAGCCGCGCGAGGGCTGGGACGAGCTGGATCCCCCGCCGGAGGAGCCGCCCGAGCTCGAGGACCCGGACTCCCGTCCGCTCCCGACCGGAGCGGAGCTGGCGGCGCGCCCGCACCCGTTTCACTTCGGCGTCGCCCTCCAGTGGTGCTGCTATCTCGCGTCGCCCAGGATGGTGGCGAAGATCCCGCCCGCGGATCTCCGGTTGCCCGCGCTAGGTCACCTCGACGACATGCTGGCTTTGTTCCGGACCGCACGGAGCAAGAACGCGGAAGGGCGCGCCTATTTTGCCACGCTGATCAACCGCCTCGAAACCTTGCGCGCGCTCTGCGAGGCATGGGACGGATCCGAGGCGCCGCCCGCGCGCGTGCAGGAGGTGGCGCGCGCGGTGCACATGCAGCTTCAACACGCGAGCGATCCACGCGAGTATGACGAGCTCGACGAAGACGTCGACCCGGTCTACTTGACGATCCCCAAGGGGCGGAGCGCCTGAGCGCATTGCGCTCTCGCGCCAACGTTTCTCTCAGTGCACGACGAGCCTCTTCCGGTACCGAGATCCGGACTGCAAGGACCTCATCCGCACCGATACGCTCCTCGACCCCCAGGAGAGCTTCCAGTGGACCGTCTACGGGAGGACCTGTCTGGAGATGCCCACCGAGGGCACCGTGGGCGGCGTCAGCGCGACCCTCGCGGTGGGCCGCGAGGGCGCGTGCGAGGCGACCGGTGGTGATCAGCATGCCGAGCCGCATCTCGAGAACGACGACGTCCTCTGCTGCGAAGCGCCTTCGGGCGGCTGAGCAAATCTCCGTCGCCTCGAGCGGATTGCCTCCAGCCGCGACCCCCACGTAGCTTCCCAGGATCCGCGCGCGCCGCTCTCGGCTCGCGCCCAACCCAAGGAGGTCGGTTCATGCCCAAGCAACCTGTGCAAGACCCCACGGACGTCGATCAGCTCTCGGCTGCCCAGATTGAAGAGCGCGTCGAGAAGACGCTCGCTCATATCGAGGCCATCAAGGCGCTCTGGCCTGGTCTCGAGCGGCTCGAGGAGGACCGGCGCAAGCGCAGCCTCGGCCGCAGCCTCGCCGTGCTGGGGCCGCCGCTCGGCAAGCTGTTTGCGCTCCTGCGCCCCAAGGACGGCAAGGAGAGCGTCCTCGCCCGACCGTTCCATGTGCTCGGGGACCAGGACGAGGGCGATGATCCCGAGCGGTTCGAGGTCGAGCTGCTGGAGCGGCGCCTGAAGCGCGCCCTGGCCGAGCAGCAGGTCGCCGACGCGCTCGAGGACCTGGCGCGCCATCTCGACGACGACGCCCTCGCCACCGGCGAGGCGGTCATCGGTCCGGGCCTCGCCGCGCTCGACCTGGCGCGCACGATCGCCCGCCAGAACGCGCCCCTCCGCGCCATCCTGGCGCCGGTCCTCGACGACTTCCGGGCGATGACCAAGCAGGCGCGCAAGGGGAAGAAGCCCGAGGGGCCGAAGGCTGAGCCGCCGGCGCCCGCGCCGATCTGACTCAGCCGCCGGCGCCGCACTGCCCGCGGAGGGCCCGGCGATGCCTCGCCCGGCGTCCGCCGGTACCTCGCCCGGCATCCGCCGGTACCTCGCCCGGCATCCGCCGGTACCTCGCCCGGCATCCGCCGGTACCTCGCCCGGCATCCGCCGGTACCTCGCCCGGCATCCGCCGGTACCTCGCCCGGCATCCGCCGGTACCTCGCCCGGCATCCGCCGGTACCTCGCCCGGCATCCGCCGGTACCTCGCCCGGCATCCGCCGGTACCTCGCCCGGCATCCGCCGGTACCTCGCCCGGCGTCCGCCGGTACCTCGCCCGGCATCCGCCGATGCCCCGCCCGTTCGGCGGAGGCGCCGCCTCGTCAGTACTCGACGTCCTGCTTGAAGACGAGCTCCGAAGAGGGCGATTCGGGATTGGGGTTCTGCTCGAGGCTGATGACGAGCTCGAACCGGGTGAGCGGCACGCTCACGTCCTTGAGCTTGCCGGTGCGGGCATCGGCGTCGAAGTTGAGCGCGCCGACCCGCTGCCAGGGCGAGTCGCTGTCCGGGCGCGCCCAGACGACGTAGGCGGAGCCGCTCGAATCGAGGCGCTCGGGCGGCGGGAGGTTCTTCGCGCTGATGTCGAGGCGGGTCATGGCCGCGTCGAAATTGACGTCGGCCACGATCACGGCGTCGGCGCCCGGCGCCTTCCCCATGCCCTGCGGCGTGTAGCGCAGCGGGCCGCCGCAGCCCGCCATCATCGCGCACGCAAACGCCACGACAGCGAGCCGCAGCACCTTGGAAACAGTTCCTCTCATCTCGGTCGCTCCTCCTTCGTCGCTCTCTTGCGGGCGAAGACGCCTCGCGAGCCGCCGGCACCGGCCGGCGGCCGACACCGCGGCGGCATCATAGCCGCTTTCGGCGGCGCCGACGGCGCTCGCGGATGCATCTCGGCGGCCGGACGCGCTGGACGAGCCGGCGGGCCCGCCGCGCGGAGCCCCTGGCTCCGCCGCGCCCCCCTGGCACCGCTCCGCCGCCGCGGGCCCGCCCGCCGGGCAGGCGGCGCTCGGCCGCGAGCACGACGCCGGCGGCCGATCCCCGGGATCGGCGAGCGGCGCGGCGCGGACGGATCGCATGGCGAAGCGCCGGCTATCGACTAAAGTCCCGAATTCGAGATGGATTTGGCACACACGCGGCTCGGAGCGCGGGGCGATCGCTGGTCGACCTCGAGGGGGGTCCTGGACGTCCGCACGCCCGCGCCCGACGTCGTGACGCGGCGTTTCGAGGGGTACGCGACGCTCGATCTCATCGAGCCGGCGGTCAGGCACCTGGAGACCCTGATCGACTCGGGTCTGCTCCCGATCGTGTTCGACGATTTCGAGCTCGGCGCCGGGTACGACAGCGACGTCCGGGCCAAGCTCACGGCGTGGCACCTGCGGAACCGCGGCAAGCTGAAGGAGGTCCACATCCTCGTGAAGCCGGGGCTCGTCGCCATGGGCGTCACGGTCGCCAACCTCGCGATGGGCGGCCGCTTCAACGTCTACGCCGACCGCTCGGCGTTCGAGTGGGCGCTCGCGGGCGTGCTGACCGCGAGGATCACGGCGGGGCCCGCCTCGTCGGCGCGCGCGCCGTCCCTGCGCTGACGAGCGCCCCCGGCGGCGCGCGAACGACCCGCGCGCCGCCGACCCGCGCTCACGGGTGCTGCGCGACCCCGTTCGCCGGGACATTCCGCGGGCCGAGCGTGATCTCGCTCATCCGGCTCGCGTGCTTTCCCTCGATCCCCTCGTAGTACCGGCGGATCGCCGCGATGTCGGCCTCGATGTCGCCCGTCGGGTAGAAGACGTGGAGGATCCCGCCGCGCTTCTTGGGGAAATCGAGGTAGCCGAGGATGATCGGCACGCCGGCGCCGAGCGCCACGTAATAGAAGCCCGTCTTCCAGCGCTTCGTGCGCGAGCGCGTCCCCTCGGGCGCGATGATCAGCTTCAGCTCGTCGTGCTGCTTCAGCACGTCGACCACGGCCGCGACGAGGTTGTTGCGGTCGCGGCGGTCGACGGGGATGCCGCCGAGCCACCGGAAGAAAGGGCCGAACGGCGGCTCGAAGAGCGTGTGCTTGCCGAGCCAGGAGAACTCGAGGTCGAGCACGTAGCTCACCGCGAGCGTGAACGGGAAATCCCAGTTCGAGGTGTGGGGCCAGGCGATCAGCACCGCCTTCGGCGGCAGATCCGTCACGCCCTCGACGCGCCAGCCGAACACGGACAGCCATGTGTGGCCGATGAACCGGCGAATGGCGCGGCGGGTGGCTGAAAGACGCGGTGCAGCGGCGCTCGGCATGGACGACCTCGACGGTAAGCAGCCGGAGATTCGTCGCGGGCCGGGTGGAAGTCACGTCACGCTTCCGTCATCCCGCGCCGCGCGCATCCCGCGCTGCGCCGCGCCGCTCGCATGTGCAGCGCGGCGCGCGCACGACGCTACGCGCCGCTACGACCGTGACGGAGCGCGGCGCGCGGCGCGCTCATCGCCGCTCGTCCCCGCTCATCGGCGCGCTCACCGCCGCTCTAGCCCGTGCGGCTTGCCCTCGCCGTAGCCGGCCAGCGTCTGCACGCCGATGACGGCCTTGTCGTGGAGCTCGTCGAGGTTCGCCGCGCCGGCGTAGGTGCACGCCGACTGCACGCCGGTGATCATCTCGATGAGGATGGCGCCGACGCTCTCGCGGCCCTCGTGGATGTAGATGCGCGACGTCGAGATGCCCTCGCGGAAGAAGACCTTCTTGGCGCGCTCGAACGGGTCGAGATCGGCGGTGCGCTCGCTGACGGCGCGGGCGCTCGCCATGCCGTAGTTCTCCTTGTAGAGCAGCCCCTCGCGGTCCTCCATCACGTCGCCCGGGCTCTCGTAGGTGCCGGCGAGGGTCGTCCCGACCATGACGCGCGAGGCGCCGGCGGCGAGGTAGAGCGCCACGTCGCGCGGGTGGCGGACGCCGCCGTCGGCCCAGACGCGCTTGCCGTGGCGGCTGGCCTCGCGGGCGCACACGAGCACCGAGGAGAACGTCGGCCGGCCGGCGCCGGTCTGCATGCGCGTCGTGCACATGGCGCCGGGGCCGACGTTCACCTTCACGATGTCGGCGCCCGCGTCGATGAGGTCGCGCGTGCCCTCCGCCGTGCAGACGTTCCCGGCCACGAGCGGGACGGCGTCGCCGATCGTCCTCCGCACCGCGCGGACCGCCTCGATCATGCGCCGCTGGTGGCCGTGCGCGGTGTCGAGCACGATCGCGGAGACGCCGATCTCGAGCAGGCGCGCGGCGCTCTGGGCCGCCTGCGCGGAGATGCCGATCGCCGCCGCGACCATGAGCTCGCCGCGGGCGTCGAGCGTCGGCCGGAGCAGCTCCAGGCGCACGGCGTCGTCGCGGGTCAGCACGCCGTGGAGCCGGCCCTCCTGGTCGAGCACGGGCACCGCCTTCACGCGCGCGTCCTCCATCAGGAGGAACGCCGTCCGGTTCGGCGTGCCCGCCTGGATGGTGATGAGGCGCGACGACATGAGCGCGGACGCGGGCGTGTACTGGTCGCGGTTGCGCAGGTCGGCGTGGGTGACGATGCCGATGGGGCGGCGCTCGTCGTCGACCACGACCACCATGTCGTGCGACCGCTTCCGGATGATGCCGTGCACGTCGCGGAGCGTCGCCCGCGGCGAGACCGAGAGCGGCGTGTCGTACCGCGGGTCGGCGCGCTTGATGTGGCCGACGATGCGCTCGACCGTGTCGAGATCCATGTCCTGCGGGAGCACGCCGAGGCCGCCGAAGCGGGCCATCGTCTCGGCCATCCGCTTGCCGGTGACCGCGTTCATGTTCGCCGAGACGATCGGGTGCGAGCCGCCGGGGAAGTCCGTGGGGCGGAGGTCGGTGTCGAGGCGGGAGCCGCCGGCGAAGTACCCGGGGGTCAGGAACACGTCTTCGAGGGCGAGCTCCAGCGACTCGTCACGCTCGGGGTGGAGAAAGCGCATGCACAGCTCCGATCCAGGGTGATGGCGCCGCGGAGGCGGCGCGGCGCGCCGCAGTCTAGTGCTTGCCGGCGGCGCGAGGCGCGTCGGCGAGGACGCGGTCGAGGATCGCGGCGATCCGGGCGGCCGCGGCCTCGGAGGAGAGGTCCGGGGGCGGCGGGGCGGGCTCCGGGAGGGCGCCCGTCTCGCGGAAGCGCGCGAGGTGGCGCGCGAGCGCCGCGGCGAGGCCGTCGACGTCGTCGGGCGGCACGCGCGCGTTGTCGCTCCGATGCGCGAGCAGCTCGTCGATCTCCGGGTTCGCCGCGGCGCTGACGATCGGCATGCCCGACGCGGCGTAGTCGTAGGTCTTCGCGGCGATCCGCAGCACGACGCGCGGGCCCACCAGGGTGAGCAGCACGTGCGCCCGCCGCAGCTCGGCCATCACGTCGCGCTGCGGGATCGGCGGCAGGATCTCGATGTACGGGGTGAGGCCGAGCCGCTCGAAGCGGTCGCGATCGTAGGCGGACGTCCGGCCGATCTGCCGCAGGACGACGTCGCCGGGGGCGAGCCGCTCGCGGTCGATCAGCCGCCGCAGCGCGGCCCCGATCGCGTCGGCCGAGGTCTCCTCGCGCAGCGTGCCGAGGTGGAGGATGACGAAGGAGCGCGGCGGCTCCGGCGCGGGGGCCGGCGCGTACAGCGCGAGATCGAAGTGGTTGCGCACGAACGACGACTTCGTCGCGAGCTCGGGGAAGCGCGCGCGGTAGGCCTCGAGCGCGCTCCTCGTGTTGAGGATCACGTGGTCGGCGCCCGCGAGCCAGCGGCGCTCGAGGCGCGGCACGAGGGCGCGCCGCGCCCGCTCGGCCAGGCCGGACGGGGGGCCGTGGCCGGTCTCGTGCAGCGACCACGGGTCGCGCAGGTCGAAGACGAGCGGCACGCCGAGCGCGCGCTTCACGTGGAGGCCCACCGGGCAGGCGGAGAACGGGCCGGCGCTCACCACGACGGCCTGCGCGCCGGCGCGGCGGGCGAGCGCGACGGCCACGCGCGCGGCGTGGGGCGCGTGCGGGGTGCAGCGATCGGTGAGCGCCCGGAACGGGCGGAGCCCCACGAGCGGGCCCCCGGGCCCCGCCCGGCGCGGCACGCGCGCGCGCAGGGCGGCGAACGCGGCCCCCGCGGCGAGCACGGCCGGGTCGAGGAACGCATCGGCGACCTCCACCTCGGGCGGCAGCGCCGCGAGGAGGCCGTCGTCGCGCGCGTCTCCGGGGAAGGTCGCGGACAGGACCACGGGGCGGAAGCCGTGGCGCGGCAAGTGCCGCGCGAGCTTCACCCAGCGGAACGCGCCCACGCTCGTCTGGGGCGCGAAATAGGGCGAGATCAGCAGGAACGGGCGCACGGTCGCGGGCTCCATCGCAACATACCAGGCGCCCAGGCGCTCAGGCGCCGAGGCGCTCCGGCGGCTCAGCCATCGCGCCCGCCGCCGGCGCGCCCGCCCTGGCCGCGGCCGAGCAGGTCCGCGTACAGCGCGAAGAGCGCGTCGAAGTGCTCGTCGCTCGCGGGCAGCCGCTCGCCCGCGGCGCGGGCCGCGGCGGCGCGCTCGGCCCGGGGGCGCTCCAGCACCCGCTCGATCGCGGCGGCGACCTCGGCGGCCGGGGCGCGCGGCGGGTACGCCTCCGCGGCGCCGGGGCTCACGAAGTCCATGGCCGCGCCGGCCGCGGGGACGACCAGCGGCAGGCCCGAGCAGAGCGCCTCGCCCAGCACGAAGCCGAACGTCTCGGCGGCGCCCCCGTGGACGAACACGTCGGCGCTGGCGAGCAGCGCCGCGTACGTGGCGCGGTCCTTCGCGAAGCCGAGGAAGCTCACCTGCGGCAGGCCGGCCGCGCGCCGCTCGAGCCGCGCCCGCTCGGGCCCGTCGCCCAGCACCGCCAGCGCCACCGGGCGCCGCGCCGCGAGCTCCCGCGCGGCGTCGATCACGAGCGCGACCCGCTTCTCGACGGCGAGCCGGCACGCGACGAGCAGCAGCGCCGCCGAGGGGTCGTCCGCGAACCGCCCGAGCAGGCTCCTCCGCAGCGCGGCGTCGGCGCGCGAGGGGTCGAACGACTCGCGGCGCACGCCGAAGGTGACGCGGTGGACGCGCTCGCAGCCGTGCGCGCGGAGCTGCTCGGCGATGAACGTCCCCGGGGCGATCGTCGCGTCGAACCGGCGCGACAGGGCCCGCGGCCAGGCGAACAGCGCGCCCTCCAGGGCGCGGGCGACCGCGCGCGGGCGCAGCCGGTCGAGCAGCGGCGCGGCGTACGTGCTGATCTGGTCGGAGTGGTACACGAACGTGCGGAGCGGGACCCCGCGCTCGGTCGCCGCGACGAGCGCGGCCGTGTACGGCGCGCTCGCCTGCAGCACGTCGGGCGCCTCGCGGCGGATGATCGCGCGGACCGCGCCGAGCCGGAGGAGGGCGTGGTACGTCGGATCGTAGGGCATCGGCGGGCCGGCCACCCGCACGATGCGGCCCTGCTCGAGCGGCACCACCTCGTCGCGCGGCCCGGGCGCCACGACGACCACCTCGTGGCCGCGCCGGCTCCCCTGGCGCACGAGCTCCTCGAGGTACGACCGCACGCCGCCCCCGCGCGACGAGAAGAACTCCGCGACGTCCAGGATCTTCACGAGTGCTGGCTCCCTCTCCAGAGCAGGCCGCCCTTCCAGGCGCGCTGGAGCGCCCCGGAGCGGCTCATCACGTGGAGCAGCGCCGGCAGGAACAGGAGCGCGCTCGCCACGCACGCGATCTCGCCGCTCACCGCGACCCAGCCGAACGAGTTCAGCGCCTGGTTGTCGGCGAAGACGAGCGACCCGTAGCCCAGCACGGTCGTGTAGCTGCAGAGCGCCACCGGCCCGGCCGAGCGCTTCAGCGCGAGCGCCACGTCGCCGCCGAGCAGGCGCGCGCGATCGAAGACGTTGAACGGGTACTCGCAGCCGATGCCGAAGGTGATCGGAAGCGCGATGAAGTTCAGGAAGTTGATCTTCACGTCGAGCATGGCCATCGCGACCGCCGTCCCGAGCACGCCGAGCACGAGGGCCGACAGCACCGAGACCGAGCCCATCAGGCTGCCGGTCGCGAGCACCACGACGCCGGTGACGGCCAGGAACGACGCCGCCGTCGCCAGCGGGCCGTCGCGCTCCATCGACCGGATCATCTCGGCGAAGACCGTCGGCCTGCTCGCCGTGACCACGTGCGTCCCGTCGGGCAGGACCACGTTGCCGGTCGTGTTCGCCATCCGGAGGAGGTTCTTGCCGTTCGAGAACGAGACGTTGTTCTTGTACTTCACGTAGAACACCGTGCCCACGACCCCGTTGTTCTCCTCGAACCGCCGCCGGATGAGGTCGGGCAGATCGTGGGGCGTAATCACGCGCAGGGACTCCGGCGGCCGCATCTGCTGGGCGCGCTCCCGATCCTCCGGGGACAGCGATTTCAGCACGCGCGGGGTCAGCCGGTCGCGGATCCGCCCCAGGATCTCGATCTTCTGGCGCTGCTCCTCGGGCGAGCCGGGCAGGACGTCCGCGATGGTCGCGACGTCGGCCACGAGCTTGCCCTCCGGGTCCTTCGCGTCGTTCGCCAGGATCTGCGCCTTGATGGCCGGCACCTGCTCGGGCGTGTCCGCCAGCATCATCGCGCCCGCGACGTTCATCTTGCCGCCGAACACCTCGGACGCCTTGAGCGACCAGCTCCCCGCGCCCTTCTCCCGCGAGCTCTTCGAGCCGAGGCGCGCGAAGTTGTACTCCCACGGGTCCTTCACGTACGCGGGGAGCTTCCACGCCGAGAGGATCAGGATGAGCGGCGCCACGGCGAGGACCACGACCGGCCAGCGCCTCGTGACCCGCGCGAGCAGCCGCGCCCCGGGCCCGGCGGTGCCCTCGTCCGAGAGGCGCGGCGCCGGATCGCGCAGCCAGCGCGGGAGCCTCGCCTGGATGCGCTCGATGGCGACGAGCGTGGCCGGCACGAGCGGCACGATGGACGCCCACACCATGAGCATCCCGACGAAGCCGATCGTGCCGAACTGGCTGAACCCCCGGAAGTGCGTGATCGTGAGCGATCCGTACGCGATCGCCGCCACGCACGCCCCGACGAGCTCGGCCCGGAACGCGTTGACGACCGCCTCGCGCCGCGCCTCGTCCGCCGCCATGCCGCGCGCGCGGAAGTCGCGGTACCGGGACAGGAGCACGATCGGGTAGTTGACCCCGTTGCCGACGATGATCGCCCCGAGGAACGCGCCGACCGTGTTCACGTAGCCGTACGTCGCCGTCGCGAACGCGTACCCGGCGCTCGCGCCGAACGCCGTGGGCAGGGCGATCACGATCAGCGACCAGGGCGAGCGGTAATAGAGCGCCACGCCGCCGAGGATCAGCACGAGGGCAATCACCGTGGCCCACACCGCCTCGCTCACGAGCGACCTCTGCTCGGCGATCGCGTTCGGGATGTCGCCGGCGTACCCGACCTGCATGGCCGGGTGGAACTTCGCCGGCTCGAGGCGCCCGACGAGCGCGGTCACCTCGTCGAGGAGCTGGGCCGCGCTGCGATCGCCCATCCCGGCGCTCCGCGAGACGATGCGGATCGCGACCATGCGCCCGTCGGGCGTGGAGAAGTAGCCGCTCGGGAACTCGTCGATCTTCTTCAGCCGCCGCTGGAGCTCCGCCCACGTGTCGTCGAGCGACAGGCCCTTCTTCGCCGGCGCGCCCGCCGCCTGGCCGCCGCTCTCGGCGCCGCTCGCGCCGCCGCCCTCGCCCGCGTCGAGGTCCTCGATGAGGCCGCTGCGGAGCGCGAGCTCGAGCTCGATCGCCTCGTCGGCCTGCTCGAGCTCCCGGACGCCCGCGTAGAGCCACTTGTTCTCGTCGAAGAAGCGGCGCACGTCCTTGGTGCCGGTCTCCACGTAGCGGATGAGCGACGCGGGCCCGCACGCGCTCCGGCACGCGTCGTCGGCGCACGCCGCGAGGCAGGCCGCGCGCGCGGCGTGGTGACGGAGCGGCTCCTCCAGCTGCTCCGAGAGCGCGTCGATGAACCGCTCGTTCGCGCCGCGATCCGGCGACTCGGCGATCACGATGAGCTGCGCGCCGCCGTCCACGCGCTTTGCCTGGCGCTCGTAGGCCATGAACGCCGGGCTGTCGCTCGGCAGGAGCTCCCGGAGCTCCGTGCGCAGCTCGAGCCGCGAAGCGTAACCCCATAGCCCTGCCATGGCGGCGATCGCCAGGCCGATCACGAGCCAGGGACGGCGCCCGCTGAAGTCGACGAGCGCCCCGATCATCCTGAGGAGCATGCGAAAGACACCTCGAGCCGGCGCCGCGCGGAGGGCGGCGCCGGGCCGGTCTTACCACGCGCGCAGGGCGCGCACGGCGGCCAATGGCGAGAACGACCTCACGCGAAGAATCACGCGCAGAACGACGGCTGGATGCCCTTCGGCCGCGGCGCCGCGGCCGGGCGCAGGTGACCGAAGGCGAACAGGCCGCCCGTGAAGCCCACCCACGAGCGGAAGTGCCGGAAAGTCTCCCACCACTGGAGCGCCTTCGGCCCCTCGACGAGCGGCCGGATCCCGGCCTCGCGGGCGTGCTCGCGCGCGTTCACGAAGGCGTTCGCGAGCATCCGCTGCACCACGATCGGCGAGGACCGCTCGCGCGCGCGCTGCGCCGCCGCGCTCCCCAGCCGCGCGGCGGCCTGCGGATCGCGCGCGAGCGCGAGCGCGGCGTTGCCGAACGCGGCGTTCGCCCGGTCCTCCGCGAGCGCCCCGCGGCCGGGATCGAGCAGCAGGCCGTTGTAGCCGCTCTGGATCTGCGAGCTCACGCCCATGCCGTCGGCGAACGCCACCGTCGGGGAGCCGCACCAGAGCGCCTCGCTGAGCACGTTGCCGAACGTCTCGCTCAGCGACGCGTGCAGGAAGGCGGTCGCGTGCCGGTAGTAGTCCGAGATGCGGCTGTACGGCACCTCGCCCGTCATGATGACCCGCCGGGCGACGCCGAGCTCCCGCGCGAGCGCCGCGTACGCCGCGCTGTCGGGCCCGTCGCCGACGAGCGTGAGCGTCGCCTGCGGGTGGTGCGGGGCGATGTGCTCGGCGAAGATGCGGATCAGGCGGTGCTGCGACTTCTCGCGCGTGTGGCGCCCGGCGCAGACGAAGCGCGGGCCGCGCACGTCGAGCCCGCGCTCCTCGAGCAGCGGCGCGTACGGGTCGGGGCCGAGCGGGCGATCGAACACGTCCTCCGGGACCATCCGCGGGATGACGTGGATGGGCACCGCCACCCCCCGTTCGCGCCAGTAGTCGCGCAGGCCCTCGCTCAGCACGACGAGCCCGTCGCCCTGGTTGTAGAGGTCCACGAAGAGCCGCTCCATCGGGGCGCGCAGCGTCTTGTGGAGCACCGTGTGGACCGCGCCGATCCGGGACACGCGCTCGGGCAGGAGCACGTCGTACGCGGCCGCGAGGTGCGTCGTGTTCACGCAGAGCAGCGGGATGCCGCGCATCTTGCGCAGCCAGATGCCGAACTCGACGAGGAGCGTCGTGGTCTGGGCGAAGCAGATGTCGAAATCCCACCGCATCGGATCGAACACGAAGGACTCCAGGGGCATCGGCAGGTGCACCCCC
This sequence comes from Sorangium cellulosum So0157-2, assembly GCF_000418325.1. Classification (GTDB taxonomy): domain Bacteria; phylum Myxococcota_A; class Polyangia; order Polyangiales; family Polyangiaceae; genus Sorangium; species Sorangium cellulosum_D. The sequence continues at coordinate 2,088,157 of NC_021658.1, read as the reverse complement.
GGATAGGTGCGCAGCGGCAGGCTGGGCAGGGCGACGGTGCCGGGGGGCATCTCGTCGGCCGAGGCGTCCGGATCCCGGGGTCCGATCAGTGTTGCCTGGTGACCACAGGTGTTGAGCGCGCGATACAGGGCCCGCGTCTGGAAGACCGCCCCGTTCGCGTAAGGAATGCGCGTGAAGTCGCTGAGGATGGCGACCTTGAGCGGCCGCCCGTTGGCTCCGGAAAGGGCAGCGAAGGGATTTTCAGGAAGAGCCGCCTGCGCCCGGGCGGGGGAATGCCCTCCCCGCGCCGGTCCCGTCGATGGAGTGTGGCGCACCGACGCGATCGCCTCGTGCTGTACGCGATCGATGCGGTGCTCACCCAGCGGCCGAATTGCATCCATGGTCATCTTCGTTGCTCCTTCGAGAAGCGGCGCAGCCCTTCGTCAACGGCCGGCGCGCGCAGCGCGACGGGCGATATGACGTTCGTGTCGCGCTCCTGGCAGCCGTGTCGTCCTGCGCCCGCGAGCGCAGCCTGCTGCTCGCCACAGCAGCGATTCCTCGCCCTCGTCACTCCGAATCGACGGGGACGTTTAGCAAACCTCGTGCCTATCTCACCACCTGCCATCGTCGCGCGAGTGCGAACACGGCGATGCACCTAGGCCATTCGGCGCGCCTCATCAAGCATGGCGAGCACGGCCGAGGGTGCGTCCGGCAGCGAGCCCGCGAGGTCGACGCGCGCGAAGTCGCCCGCGCGGACGCGCTCGAAGAAGCGCGCCACGCAGCGCGACGAGAGCGACGCGAACGAGCTCGCGACGGCGACCCCCGCGGCCGCGGCCAGGCTCGCGTTGAGCGCCTGCTCGTGATCGCGCGCTTCGTGGAGGGCGAGCACGGGCTTGCCCGCGGCGACGCACTCGGCGAGCAGGTTGCTCCCGGCCGAGGCCACGACGGCGGACGCGGCGGCGAGGTGGGCGAGGAAATCGCGGCTGTCGAACGGCATCGCCCGCACGCCGGGCACGCGGAGGTCCGGGTCGCCGAACGCGATCACGCGCCGCCCGCCGGCCGCGACGAGCTCGATCGCCGCGCGCGCGTTGCGATCGCGGAAGTAGCAGACGACGGCGCCGGGCTCGATCCCCTGCCCCGCGCCCGCGGGCGGCCGCCGCGGCGCCGGGCGCGCGACGATCGTGCGCGGCATCGCCGGCTCGGCGGGCAGGAAGTGGACGGCGACCGCGTAGGTCCGCCGGGTGACGGCCCACGTGGTCCGGCGGCAGGCGAGCACCCCGAGGCGCGGCAGCTCCTCGGGCAGGCGGCAGCGCTTGAAGAGGAGGTCGTGGCCGAGCGCGACCGCGGGGATCCCGAGCGCGCGGGCGGCGAGCAGCGAGGGCACGTCGCCGTCGCTCAGGATGGCGTCGGGCCGGAAATCCGCCTGCTCGACGATCTCCTTGGCGAGGCGGCGCGGGAGCTCGATCGCGCCCCCGAGGCCGGGGTAGATGGGCCGGACGAGGCGGTGCTCCGGGAGGGCGCCGAGCAGATCCGCCGCCTGGCCGCCGCCGTAGATCCTGAGCTCGTGGCCGCGCTCGCGGAGCGCTCCCGCGATCGCGAGCGCGCGGCTCGCGTGCCCGCGCCCGCGGCCGTGGACGTAGTAGCCGATCTTCGCCACGGGCCCTCAGGGCTCGCCAGGCGCGGCGCGGCGCTCGCGCGGGTGACCGCTCCTCCGGACGCCGGAGCCGCCCAGCGCCCGATCGCCGCGGTCGTGCTGCCCATCGGGGACCGCGCGCGCGCGCCCTCGCTTCATCGCCGCTTCTTCCCCGCGCCGGCCCGAGCGCCGGCGGTGGCCTTCACCTGCGCGTACCGGAAGCAGCTCACGAGGTGATCGTTGACCATCCCGGTCGCCTGCATGAGCGCGTAGCAGATGGTCGAGCCGACGAACTTGAAGCCGCGGCGCGCGAGATCCTTGCTGAGCGCGTCCGAGGTCTCCGTCCTCGCCGGGACCTCCGCGAGGGCGCGGAACGCGTTGACCACGGGCGCGCCGCCGACGAAGCCCCAGAGGTACGCGTCGAAGCTGCCGTGCTCGCGCTGCACCTCGAGGAAGCGCTGCGCGTTGACGACGGCCGACGCGACCTTGAGCCGGTTGCGCACGATCCCGGGGTTCGCGAGGAGCTCCTCGACGCGCGCCGGCGTGAAGCGGGCCACGCGGGCCGGGTCGAAGCCGGCGAACGCCTCGCGGTACGCCGCGCGCTTGCGCAGCACGGTGAGCCAGCTGAGCCCCGCCTGCGCGCCCTCGAGGATCAGCATCTCGAAGAGCGCGTGGTCGTCGTGCAGCGGCACGCCCCACTGCTCGTCGTGGTAGGCGACGTACTCGGGATCCGCGGTCACCCACGGGCATCGCTCCGGCATCGCGCGGCACTGTAGCAGCTTCCTCTCCGCGCGATTCCGCGCAATTTTGCGCAATTTTGCGAGATCGCGCGCGCCGCTCCGCTAGGGCGACGTGCGCTTTGACTCCCCGCCAGCGCAGCGCTCCAATGCGGCCTGCACCCTGGGCCGCGCCGCACCATGAACGCCTCGAGCAGCTCTCATCCGACGGGATCCCAGGGACCCTTCGGCCCGAGCTCGACGGAGGAGCGCCGCGCGATGGCGCGGGGCCTCCCCACCGCGCTGGTGACCTGGCCCACCTTCGCGGCGCTCGACGTGTTCGTCGTGCTGGCGGTGTTTCCGAGCGCCTCCGTCGCGCGGCTGCTGCTCTACCGGCTGTTCGGCGAGATCATCCTGCTCTGGCTCTACCTCCTCGCGCGGCGCGGGCAGACCTCGGCCGAGCTCCTCGACGCGGCCCACGTGTTCGCGGTCTGGAGCACGGGGGGGCTGATCTCGGTGATGGCCCTGGAGTTCGGGGATCTCACCTGGAACTACATGCACGGGCTGTCGATCGTGATGCTCGTCGACGCGACGATCCTGCCCACGCACTTCACGCGCTCGCTCCGGATGACGCTCCCCGTGGCGCTCAGCTTCCCGATCATCATGGGCGCGGGGGCGTCGCTCGACCCGGCGCTCGCGGCGCAGTGGACGTCGCCGCGGTCGCTCGTCGTCTTCGCCTGCAACTACATCTTCGTGCTCGCCACCGCGATCCTCGTGTCGGCGGCGAGCCACGGCCTCTGGTCGGCGCGCCAGCAGGTCTACGAGGCGCGCAAGCTCGGCCGCTACCGGCTCGTGGCGCCGGTCGGCCGGGGCGGGCAGAACGAGGTGTGGCTCGCGTGGGACGAGTCGCTCCGCCGCGACGTGGCGCTGAAGCTGCTCCGCAGCGAGAGCAAGTCCGAGGGCGACGTGCGCAGCTTCGAGCGCGAGGCGCGCGCGACGAGCCGGCTCACGTCGCCGCACACCATCCGGATCTTCGATTTCGGGGCGAGCAGCGACGGCATCTTCTACATCGCGATGGAGCACCTGGCCGGCGCCGACCTGGCCACCCTGGTGCGCGATCACGGCCCGATGCCCCCGTCGCGCGTCGTGCACTTCGCGCGGCAGATCTGCCTCTCGCTGGCGGAGGCGCACGACGCGGGCGTCATCCACCGCGACATCAAGCCGCACAACCTCTACATCACGCGCGTCGGCGACGAGCACGACGTGCTCAAGGTGCTCGACTTCGGGATCGCGAAGCAGGTGACCCTGGAAGGGGACGCGAGCATGACGGACGTCGGCGTGATCAAGGGGACGCCGACCTACATGTCCCCGGAGATGATCTCGGCCGGCGCGGTCGACGCGCGCAGCGACATCTACTCGCTCGGGGTCACGCTCTATTACCTGCTGACGGGGGTGGCCCCGTTCGAGGGCCGGAGCTTCGGCAAGCTCGTCTACTCCCACATGACGATGCCGCCGATCCCGCCGTCGCTGCGCGCGCCGTGGCCGCTCTCGTCGGAGCTGGAAGAGGTGGTGATGCGGTGCCTCGCCAAGCGGCCCGGCGACCGCTACCAGAGCGCGCGCGAGCTGCTCGCGGCGCTCGAGGCGTGCGCGCCGGAGCCGCCGTGGACGCCGGAGGACGCGAGGAGCTTCTGGGCCGCGCGCGCCGCGATGCCGCGCGCCGAGCCGCCGCCCCCGGATCCCGGCCCCACCGTGCGCCTCCGGCCGGACAAGGCCGTGCCGGTGGCCTGAGGCGGGCCCGCGTCGCGCGGCCTGCTCAGGCCTGGCTGACCCCGCGCCGCGCGGCCTGCTCAGGCCTGGCTGACCGCGACCGCGGGGAACCGCCGCGAGGCGGGCGGCGGCGCCCAGCGCGTGGACGGAGGGGGCTGCCCGTCGAGCTGGAGCACCGGGCGCTTCTCGACCATCGCCGGCAGCGGCCGCTCGCCCCGCGCGGCGAGGATCGAGTCGTAGAAGGCGCGGGCGCTCTCGTCCCACCCCTTGCACCCCGAGATCGCCGCGATCCGCTCGGGATCGTGCGGCGCGTACGCCGCGCGCACCATGGCCTGGGACAGCGCGCGCAGATCGCCGGGCGAGACGAGCTCGCCGAGCTCGGGGCTGCTCAGCACGTCGGGGATGCCCCCGACCCGCGTCGCCACCACGCGGCGGCCGGACGCGATCGACTCGATCACGACGTTCGGCGTGCCCTCGTGGTGGCTCGGCAGCACCAGCGCATCGCAGGCGGCGACCCAGCGCGCCACCTGGTCGTGCGGCAGGCGCCCCGTCAAGAGGACGCGGTCGCCGAGCCGCTCCGCCGCCGCGCGGCAGGCCTGCTCGTCGGCGCCGCTCCCGACCAGCACGAGGTCGATGTCCGGGTGCGCCGCGGCGACCCGCTCGAAGGCGGCGATCGCGTCGAGCGCGCCCTTGTCGCGGAGCAGGTGGCCGACGTAGAGCAGCGTCCGGCGGTCCGCGGCACGGCCCAGGGCGGCGCGGGCCTCGCCCCGGTCGCGCGGCCGGAACATGGCGCGATCGACGCCGTTCATGACGACATCGATGCGATCGCGCGGGACGCCGAGCGCGTGGACGCCCTCGGCGAGCTGCTTGCTCACGGCGACGACGCGCGTCGCGCGCCGGAGCCCCCACTCCAGCGCGGGCCGCACCGCCGGCTGCTGGGAGAGCACGTCGATGTCCGAGCCGTGCACCTTGACGACGGCCGGGACGCCGAGCAGCTCCGCCAGGCACACCGCGGCGAAGCCGTCCGGGTAGGCGAACGATCCCACGATCACGTCCGGCGCCGGGTGGTGCCGCGCGAGCTCGAAGAGCATCGAGGCCGCGTAGAGCGGGCCGTTGAGGTACGGCGCGACCTTCGGCAGGTACAGGAACCGCGGGTGGCGCACCGGCAGTCCCTCGATCACCTCCTCGCGAGGCGCGTTGTCCGCGATTGACCACTTGGAGAACCTGGAGGCCCCCGGAAACCAGGGGATGGTGGCGAAGACGTCGATGTCACAATAACGCGACAGCGCGGCGAACTGCCGCCGGTTGAACGGCGCCTGGCCGGGGTTCATCGCGTTCGGGAAGACCTTGGTGATAAGCAGGATGCGCATACCTCTGCTCCTCCGGACTCGCCCGCAGGCTCGACAGGAGTCCTCCAAATAGGGGGGTGCGCGGCTCGCGCGCGGTCGAGCCACGGTCAGCAGAGAACATGCCACCGCGGAGAAGCTGGAAACGAGGCCGGAATGGCAGCAGCGGGCCCGCGCCAGCAACAAGCGAGCATCCAGCCTGCCTCAGGCGAGGCAAATTTGCACAGGACCGGCTGGGGTCGCCTGCGTGAGGCAGTTCAGCAGACAGCAGGTTTGTACATCAGAGCGACAATTTTACAACCCGGGGCTACAGGGAAAGCTTCGTCAGAAACGCATCTCCCTGGCCCGCGCCCGAGAGCGCCCCGTGACCGAAGTTGATCTTTCCGTAGAAGCGGCCGGCGAGCAGCACGCTCGCCCCTGAGCCCGCCGTGACATCCAGGCCGACCTGCGTCTGACCGTCGCCGAACAGCGAGCTGAACAGGTGATCGCCCGCGGGGCCGAGCTTGACCAGGTAAACGTCGGTCTTGCCCCGGCTCGTCAGCGGCCCGCCGCCGAAGTCCGCCGCGCCGGAGAGCGGCCCCGCGAGCACGACGTTGCCGGCGGCGTCCACGTCGGCGCTCGCGCGCGCGCCCGTCTCGAAGTCGGTGAGCAGCTGGTCCTCCGCGTCGCCGAAGCGCCGGCTCAGGACGTGCGCGCCGTCGCTGGAGAGCCGGGCGACGTACAGGTCCCGCCCGCCGGCGCTCGTCAGCCGCCCGCCGCCGAAGTCGATGGTCGACGCGAAGGTGCCCGTGAGCACCACGTCGCCGGTCGCCGCGTGAACCGCGACGTCGTGGGCCTCGTCGGCCTCGGCGCCGCCGAACCGGGCGCTCCACAGGTGGTCGCCCGAGGGGCCGAGCTTGGCCAGGAAGACGTCCGAGAGCCCCGCGCTCGCGAGCGGCGCCCCGCCGAGATCGATCGAGCCCGAGAAATGGCCCGCGACGAGCAGGTTGCCGTCCGCGTCGGCCGCGATCCCGTGGGCGTAGTCGTCGCCCTCGTCGCCGGCGCGCAGGGCGAGCAGCGCGCGGCCGTCCCCCGCGGCGAGCCGCAGCACGAAGGCGTCGCGCAGGCCCGCGCTCGTGAGCACGGCGCCGTCGACGTCGACCGCGCCGTGGAAGCCGCCCGCCACGAGGACGTTGCCCGCCGGATCGACGGCGACGCGGTCGCAGCGATCCGCGCCGGATCCGCCGATCATCCGGCTCCAGACGTGCTCGCCGCCCGCGTCGAGCTTGACGACGAACACGTCGTCGCCCCCGTGCGACACGAGCACGTCGCCGCCGAGATCGACGCTGCCGAACGCGCGGCCCGCCACGACGACGTCGCCGGCCGGGTCGACCGCGAGCGCCATCGCGAACTGGTTGCCGTCGCCCGCGAAGCGCTTGCTCCAGAGGTGCGTGCCGAACCTGTCGAACTTCGCCACGTACGCGTCGGCGCCCGCGGCCGTGAGCGGCCCGCCGCCGAAGTCGACGGTGCCCTCCATCTGGCCGGCCACGAACACGTTCCTGTCCGCGTCGACGGCCACGGCGCGGGCGTACTGGCCGTTCGCGTCGCCGAAGGCGCGGCTCCACACCTCCTCGCAGGCGGGCGCGCGCCCGTCGCAGTCCTCGTCCTCGGGCGTGTCGCACGCGTCGAACGCGGGCAGGACCTCGCCCGTGCACGGGCCCCACGACGTGCCCTCGGCGTTGCAGGTGCGGGTGCCGTCCGCGCAGCGCCCGACGCCGCGCGTGTCCTCCGAGCCGGTGTAGCACGCCTCCTGCGCGCCGGGCGCGCACACGCACCCGGGGCAGCCGCAGTCGGGGCCGCTGCACGCGGCCGGCGCGAGCTCCGCGATCCACGCGGCCACGCACGCGAGCTCCTCGGACGAGTACGGGAGCCCTCCGAGCGGCATGCGCGCGCCGCAGGACGGCGCGTCCGTGAGCTTCGCGTAGAGCACGCTCTCCTCCGGCCGGTCGGGGTCGGCGAGCACCCCCGCGCAGCTCTGGGCCGGGCGCCCGGCGACGCGATCGCCGACGCCGAGCGTGACGAGGTCGAGGGCGGCCGCGGGCTCGCCCGGACCGTGGCAGCTCGCGCCGCCGCAGCGCTCGGCGAACACCGCAGGCACGTCGGCGCAGTCGGCCGGCGGGCGGCCGTCGGGCGTCTCGAACCGCGCCCTGTCGTCGATCCTGCCGGGACACCCCGCGAGCAGCGGCAAGGCCGGCGCGGCGAGCGCGGCCGCCGCCCAGAAGCCGCGGCGGAGGCCGGACGCGCCGCGCGCCGCGCGCGCTCCGCGCACCTCAGTAGCCATAATAAGCGACCCCCAGGTGAGCGCCGAAGAGCTGATCGAGCGCCCCACCGGCGATGTACGGGTCCCCGGGCTCGGCGTCGAAGTCATAGAAGAACCGCGCGTACGACGCCCCGGCGCGCGCCTCGAGCCCCGGCGCGAACGGGACGGCGACCGCGACGCGGAGGTCGACGCCGCCGGCGCTGGGCTCGCGGAAATACGATGCGAGCGCGCCCGTCGAGAGCGGCGCCTGGTAGCCCGCGCCGGCCTCCAGCGCGACCGGGCCGACCGGGAGGCGGCCGTCCGCGGCGAGGCGCAGGGCGACGTAAGACACCGCCGCTGCGTCGCGCGACGGGTCGCCGGTCGGCGCGACATCGAAGTCGGTCCAGCAGAGTCCGCCGCTCGCGAACAGGACCGGACCAGCCTGCCCGGCCGGGCGGTAACGGCCCTTGAGGCCGGCGTACAGCCGGCTATAGGAGGTCGATACGCTCGCTCCCCCGCCCCCCTCCGAGTCGAGGCCGACGGCGCGGGCGTACGAGAGGGCGATCCCGAGATCGCGGAGCACCGGCAAGGCGCTGCGCGCGAGCGGGTACAGCTCCGCTCGGAGCGACGGCATGGGCACGCCGAGCACCTCGTAGGTGCGGAGGTTCTCGGAGAGCAGGTCCGTATAGGACAGCGTACGACCGGCGATCTCGAGATCGACTCCAGCGCTGAAGAGCTCGGTCCCCACGGCGCCCCTTACGACCGGTGGCGCGCGCCCCTCGTCGCGCTCCGCCGCCTCGGGGCGGAGCGCCGCCGCGGCCTCGGCGGCGCGCGCGGAAGGCGGCGCGGCGAGCGCCGCGAGCGCGGCGCCGAGCAGCGCGGCCGCATGGGAGCGGCGCGCGCGGCGCCGCGATTGCGCGGGAAACACAGGACAGGCGCGCGTTCGCCTCGTTGGCATCGAGCGCGAGCATAGTCGCTCTCCACGTCGCGGGTCGAGCGCCGCTTTCGAGATACCGAGTCGGCGGCACCCCGCGGAGATCCGGGGCAATCCGCGGCGAACCGAGCCCGCGGTAAGGCGAGCGCGCATGGGAGGATCGCATCGGCCCCAAGCTCCCACTTGATTCGCCCCGTCCTCGCGCGGCGCCTATCCTGGAGGAGTGGATTGCCATAGGCTCCCAGGAAGATGGCGAGAGGGCGCGCGCGGCACGGCGGCGCGCGATCCCGCCGTCGGCCCCTCTCCGCGCTCGCTGACGAGGCATCATGGCTGAACCACGAAGTCTCCGCTGGCCCATCGGCCTGCTCCTCCTCGCCTCCTGCACCGGTCAGTATGGCGATTTGCCCGCGCACGAGGGCGACGGCGAGGCGACGGCCCCGCTGTGCACCGGGATCGAGCCCGGCGAGTCGCCGCTCCGGCGGATGACCCGCGCGGAGTACGACAACACGATCTTCGATCTCCTCGGCGACGACAGCCGCCCTGCGCGGGACTTCGTGCCTGAAGAGGAGTCGCTCGGCTTCAACAACCAGGCGGCGGCGCTCGTGGTGAGCCCGCTGCTCGCCGAGCAGTACATGACGGCGGCCGAGGGCGTCGCGGCGCGCGCGGTGGGCAAGCTCGTCCGGGAGGCGCCCGCGTGCCTCGAGGCCGCGGCGGGCGAGGCGTGCCGCGGCGAGGTCGCGGCGCTCGTCGCGTCGTTCGGCGAGCGGGCGTTCCGGCGGCCCCTCGCCGAGGACGAGATCGCCGACTTCGTCGCGCTCTTCCGGCGCGGGATCGCCCTCGGGGACACGCCCGACGACGCGTCGACCGGCCTCGCGCTGGTCCTCCAGGCGATGCTGCAGTCGCCGCACTTCCTCTACCGGGTCGAGCTCGGCATGCCGGATCCGGTGGAGGCCGACGTCGTGCCGCTCACGTCCTACGAGATCGCCTCGCGGCTCTCCTACCTGCTCTGGGGCACGATGCCCGACGGCGCGCTCTTCGCCGCCGCCGAGCGGGGGGCGCTCGGCACGGCCGCCGAGATCGAGGCGCAGGCGCGGCGCATGCTGGAGGACCCGCGGGCGCGGGAGGCCGTGAAGAGCTTCCACCGCCAGTGGCTCGGGCTCGCCAAGATCGACGAGATCGCCGCGGGCGGGAAGGATCCGAAGCTCTACCCCGAGTACAAGGACGAGCTCTTGCCGCTCTTCCAGGCCGAGACCGAGGCGTTCCTGGACCACGCGATCTTCGAGCAGGACGCGAGCGTGAGCGCGCTGTTCACGGCGCCGTACTCGATGATGAACCGGGAGCTCGCCGCGTTCTACGGCGTCGAGGGCGGCCCGCGGGGCGACGCGTTCGAGCGGGTCGAGCTCGATCCGTCGCAGCGCGCCGGCTTCGTGACGCACGCCGGGCTGCTCGCGCTCTACGCGAAGCCGAACCGGTCCTCGCCGGTCCACCGCGGCCGGTTCGTGCGCCAGAGCCTGCTCTGCCAGATCCCGCCGCCGCCGCCGGACGTGGTCCCGGAGCCGCCCATGGTGGACCCGACGAAGACGACCCGCGAGCAGTTCGCCCAGCACACCTCGGATCCGGGGTGCAGGAGCTGCCACACGCTGCTCGACCCGATCGGGTTCGGCTTCGAGCATTACGATGCGCTCGGCCGCTGGCGCGACGCCGAGAACGGCATCCCCGTCGACGCGAGCGGCGAGCTCACGCAGACCGACATCGACGGCCCGTTCGACGGGGCGGTCGAGCTCGCGCACCGGCTCGCAGAGAGCGAGCAGGTGCGCGCGTGCGTGGTGAAGCAGTGGTTCCGCTTCGGCTACGGCCGCGCCGAGCAGAGCGAGGACAGCTGCAGCCTCGCGCAGGCGACGCGGGCGTTCGAGGCGTCCGGGTACAACATCCGGGCGCTGCTCGTGGCGCTCACCCAGACCGACGCGTTCCGCTACCGGCGCATGATCCGCGCAGCAGGCGCCGCAGAGGGCGGCGCAGAAGGAGAGCCGTGATGAAGCCGTTCCGACTCAGCCGCCGCGCCGTGCTCCGGGGCCTCGGCGGCGCGGCGCTCGCGCTGCCGTTCCTCGAGGTGATGGGCTGCTCGAAGCGGCTCGCCCCCGCGTCGGAGCAGACCGGGCGGGCCGCGTTCGGGGCCGAGTTCCCGAAGCGCTTCGTCGTCATCTACACGCCGAACGGCACCGTCCCGCCGGACTTCTGGCCGTCGTCGTCGCAGCTCAAGAACGGCGAGGAGCTGTCGCCCATCCTGGCGCCGCTCAAGGACCACAACGAGGATCTGCTGGTCCTCGGCAACGTGAGCGCGCTGTCGGCGCTCGTGGGGCCGGGCGACGCGCACCAGAAGGGCACGGGGCAGTGCCTGACCGCGCGCCCGATGCAGGAGGGCGATTTCCCCGGCGACGCCGGGCTGTCGTGCGGCTGGGCCGACGGCATCTCGGTCGACCAGGAGATCGCGAACCACATCGGCACGAGGACCAAGTTCCTGTCGCTGGAGCTCGGCGTGCTCGTCTACGGGGCGAACGTGGGCGCGCGCATCGCCTACCGCGGCCCGGCGCAGCCGCTGCCGCCGGAGAACAGCCCTTACGCCGCGTTCGACCGCCTCTTCTCCGATCTGGCGGTCACGCCCGAGACGGCGACCCAGAAGACCGAGCAGCGCAGGGCGGTGCTCGACAAGGTGGCCGCTGACTACAAGCGGCTGCAGCGGCGCCTCGGCGCCGCGGATCAGGAGAAGCTCGCGGGGCACCTCGCGTCGGTGGAGGACATCGCGGCGCGCCTCGACCGCGGCGTGGCGCCGACCTCCGCGGCGTGCGCCCAGCCGGAGCTGACGCCGGACGTCGACCCGGACAAGGTCGCGAGCATGCCCGAGGTCACGAGGCTCCAGCTCGATCTCATGGCGATGGCCCTCGCCTGCGATCTGACGCGCGTGGCGAGCCTCCAGTTCACGAACTCCGCGACGACCAAGGTGCTGAGCTTCCTCGGCCCGGACATCACCGAGGGCCACCACCCGATGGCGCACAACGGCTACGCCGACCCGGTGAACCGCCAGCGCCTCACGAAGATCAGCCGCTTCTACGCCGAGCAGGTCGCATACCTCATCGCGAAGCTGAAGAGCATGCCGGAAGGGAGCGGCTCGGTCTTCGACAACACGGTGATCTTCTGGACGAACGAGCACGCCGACGGCAATCACCTGCGCCAGAACATCCCTTATGTGCTCGCCGGGAGCGCGGCCGGTCACTTCAGGACGGGCCGCTTCGTCTCCCAGGCGAAGCAGGTCGGGCACAACGACCTGCTCGTCTCGCTGCTCCAGGCGATGGGCGTCGACACCGAGTCGTTCGGCGACCCGAACTACTGCACCGGGCCCCTCAAGGGGCTGACCAGCTGAGGGCACCGGTCCGATGCTGGCTCGCACTGCGATGACGGAAGGACCACCTCGCTCCCCGCGGGCGAAGAGAAACAGGCGGCCGAGAGTGCGCTCGCAGACGCCGTTCCCCCAGAGCTCGCCGGAGGGCGATACGCTGCGGCGATGACGCTCTCACCTCGACACATTTCCTGGGCGATAGGGCCGGTCGCGCTGCTCGTTCACGCCGGGTGCGGCGGCGCGGTGATCATGGACGGCGGCGGAGACGGCGCCGGCGGCGCCGGCGGCGCGGGCTCGACGACGACCGCCTCCGTCGGCCCTTCGCCGACCCCCCATCCTCCGCCGACGACCTCCGGCAGCCCGGCGCCGGAGGTGAGCGCGATCGTCTACGGCGACGCGACCGTGACCATCCGCATCGCCACCCTCGCCCTGTCTTGCAGCGATCCCGAAGCGCGCCCCACGTTCTCGCCCTGCGGCGACTGGTGGAACCTGGAGCTCAGCATGCCCGCGTCGATGCTCGCCGTCGGCGAGGTGGATACGGCGAGCGGCGATTTCACGATCTACGGGATGTCGTCTCGCGCGGATTGCAGCAGCACCGGGGCCGCCACCGGCGGCGGCGACGCGGGCTTCGGCAGGCTCACCATCACGGCGATCGAGCCGACGTCGGTCACCTTCGAGCTCGACGGCGCGGGCGCGCTGCTCCTCGACGAGGACCCGAACGGCCGGTACGTCGCGGCCCGCTGCGCCGCGCGCTAGCGGGGCGAGCCGATCCCATCCCGCGCGCGGCGCACGACCTCGCGATCCGGCCCATCAGAGCCCCCGTCGCCCACCCCGGCGGGCCGGCGCCGTCTCGGGACGATCTCGGTCACACTTCGAGATCGATCCGCGACCTTGCACGTCGACGGGTCCACCCGACGGCGACGAAGCGACGCCCAGAGCCCCGCGGGCGCCAGGCCTTCGTCCGTCCGGAGCCCTGGGAGAAAGCTCATGTCGATCCGCACCTGGTTTCGCGCGCCCCGCGTCCGCCACGGCATCGCCGCCAGCGCCGTCGTCCTCGCCGCCGGCGGCCTCGTCCTCGCCCGCGCCGCCGCCGGCGATCAGCGCCCCGCGAGCGCATTCACCGGAGCCGCCTCGAGCGGCTCGAACAGCGCCGCCTTCTCCGGCCCCGGCGCTCACGGCACCTTCGCCCTCAGCCACACCAAGGTGCAGAGCGGCGGCGAACAGCGCGTCTTCGCCGAGCTGATCGTCAAGGCCGACGCCGTCGAGCAGGCCCGGGAGCGCGCGCCGCTCTCGATCGTGATCGTCCTCGACACCTCGGGATCCATGGCCGGCGAGAAGCTCGAGCAGGCCAAGCGATCGGCCGTCCAGCTCCTCCGCGACCTGCGCAACGACGACGAGATCGCCTTCGTCCGCTATTCGAGCGACAGCGAGCTCCTCCAGCCGCTCGCCAGCGCCGGCCGCGTCCGGGCCGACCTGATCGCCCGGATCCAGGCCCTGGAGTCCAGCGGCGGGACCAACATCGCGCCCGCGCTCGCCCAGGGCGCGCTCGCCCTCGCCGACGCCGGCAAAGGCCGCGTGCGCCGGGTGATCCTGGCGAGCGATGGCCTCGACGGCACGCGCGCCCGGAGCGAGGAGGTCGCCCGGGACAGCGCCGGGCGCGGGATCACCACCTCGTCCCTGGGGATCGGCCTCGATTTCGACGAGGCGTACATGGGCGCGGTCGCCCAGGCGGGCCGCGGCAACTTCGCCTTCGTCAAGGACGCCTCGGCCCTCGCCGCCTTCCTCCAGCGCGAGCTCCGGGAGACCGCCGCCACGACGATCGAGGGCGCGTCGGCCCGGCTGAAGCTCCCGGCCGGCGTCCGCCTCGTCCGCGCCTCCGGGGCCGACGCGACGCCCCTCGCCGCCGGCGCCGAGGTCGAGCTCGCGCTCGGCTCGCTCTTCTCCGGCGACGAGCGCCGCGTGATCCTCGAGCTCGCGGCCTCGCTGGACAGCGAGGCATCGCGGACCATCGAGGGGCAGATCCGCTGGACCCGGGTCGGCGGCGACGCCGCGCAGGCCCCGATCGCCGGGCTCACGCTGACCGGCTCGACCTCCGCCGAGGCCGTCGAGGCGGGCAAGGACCTCGCCGTCCTCGCCGACGCCCTGAGCGTCGTCGCCTCCCGCCGTCAGCTCGAGGCCGCGGACGCCTACCAGCAGGGCGACGTCGGGCGGGCCCAGCGCCTCATCGATCAGAGCATGAGCGAGCTCAGCGCGGTCGCCGCCGTCGCGCCGAAGGCCGCCGCGGCCCCGCTCCGGAAGCAGCTGATGGACTACAAGGCAACGCAGAAGGAGTTCCTCTCTGCGCCTCCGTCGAGCACCGCCGGGAAGGCGGCGGCCAAGCGCGCCGTCGAAAAGGACATCTCCAACCTGTCGAGGCGCTGACGATGCTGCGCAAGATCGCCTTCGTCGCCGCCGCTGCGCTCTCGCTCGGGCTCTCGCCGCTCGCGCTCCGGCTCGGCCCTGTCGCGGGCTCGCTGCTGCTCGTGGCCGCCGCCGTCCTCTTCGCCGTCGCGGCGAGCGGGGCGCTCGTCTCGCTCGCCGTCGCCGGGGGCGCGCTCGGGGCGCTCGCGTTCGGCCTCGCCGGCGCGGCGTCCCCGGCCGCGGCCGGCGCCGCGCTCGCGGGCCTCTGCTTCGCGGAGCGCTCGGTCCGGGTCCGGGGCCGGGGCGCCCGCCTGCTGCACGTCGGCGCGGCGCTCTCCGGCGGCGCCCTCGCCGGCTCGCTCCTCGCCGCCTTCGGCGCGGCGTCGCTCGCGCTCCGGGGGGTCGCGCTCGCGGTGTCCGCGGTGCTCGTCGCGCTCCCCTTCCTCGTCGACGCCGACGACCCGGTGGCGCACGCCCTCGACGGCGTCGCCGGCGAGATCACGGGCCCCGCGCGCGCGTCGCTCCGCGAGGGCGCAGAGCTCCGCCGGACGGTCGCGGGCGAGGAGCTGCTCGACCGCCGCGCGGCGCGCCAGGCCCGGGCGACCTGGTCATCGCTGCTGCGCCTCGCCGAGGCGCGGGCGAGGCTCGAGCGCACGCTCGCGGTGGGCCGCGCCGCGCAGGGGCGCGAGGCGCGAACGGGGGAGCCTCCGCCGGCCGGCGCTGGCGGCGCCGAGGCCGCGCGGGCGGCGGGGGCGCCGGCCGAGGCGGTGGTCGGCAAGGTGGACGCGCGGATCGCCGATCACGTCGCCGCGCTGACGCGGGCCTACACGGCGGTGAGCGCCGCCCGGGCCGCGGAGGCGAGCCTGGACGACGCGGCGCTCGTCGGGGTGGAGACGATGGGCGACTCGCTGGAGCAGGTGAGCAAGACCATGGTCGAGGAGGTCTGACGCGCGCCCGAGGCGGCGAGATCCACCCTCCACGAGTCCGGCCAGGCATCCGGGGAAAGAGAGCTCAACGCAACGGCGCAAGAGAACAAGAATCCACGTCGCGCACGGCGCTGGACGCCGGGTACGTGCTGTCCTCGAGCGACGGCGAGGTCACCGTGGTAAGGGCCCCCACTGGAGGACTTATGCAGGTGATCGTCGTGGGCGGTGGGATCGGCGGCCTGGCCGCGGCTCTGGCGCTGCACGCCTCGGGTCATGAGGTGACGGTGTTCGAGGCGGCGCCGAGCATCCTGCCGCTCGGGGTCGGCATCAACATCCTGCCCCACGCCGTCGAGGTGCTGGGCGAGCTGGGCCTCGTCGAGGCCCTGTTGGCCCACGGGGTGGCGACCCGCGAGATGCTCTATTTCAACCGCTTCGGCCAGCGCATCTGGGGCGAGCCGCGCGGCCGCTTCGCCGGGCATGCCTCGCCGCAGATCTCCGTGCACCGCGGCGCCCTGCAGGGCGTGCTGTTCGACGCCGCCGTCGAGCGGCTGGGCCCTGACCGGGTGATCTGCGATCGGCGCTTCGTGGACCACGACGAGGGCGGAGGCCGCATCGTGGCGCGCTTCCTCGATCGCGCGGGCGCGGCGTGGGAGGTGCCCGCCGACCTGCTGATCTGCGCCGACGGCATCCACTCGGCGGCGCGCGCCCGCCTCTATCCGGACGAGGGGCCGCCGATCTACGGCGGTCACATCCTGTGGCGGGGGACCAGCCTGGCGGCGCCCTTCCTCACCGGCGCCAGCATGGTCATTGCCGGGCATCAGGACCAGAAGTTCGTCGTCTATCCGATCTCCCCACCGGGGCCGGACGGCCGCCAGAAGATCAACTGGGCCGCCGATCTCGCGGTCGCCAGGAGCCTGCGGCGGGAGGACTGGAACCGGCCCGGCGACCCCGCCGAGTTCCTGCCCAGGTTCGAGGCCTGGCGCTTCGGCTGGCTGGATGTGCCCGGCCTGGTCCGGGACGCCGAGGCGATCTACGAGTTCCCGCTGGTCGACCGCGACCCGCTGCCGCGCTGGAGCCATGGGCGCATGACGCTGCTGGGCGACGCCGCCCATCCCATGTATCCGAACGGCTCCAACGGGGCGAGCCAGGCCATCCTGGACGCCCGCGCCCTGGTTCGAGCGCTCGCCGCCCACGCCGATCCGGTGGAGGCGCTGGCCGCCTACGAGGCCGAGCGCCTGCCCGCGACCGCCGCCATCGTCGCGGCCAATCGCCGCGACGGCCCGGAGCAGTGCCTGCAGGTCGCCTATGAGCGCGCGCCCGACGGCTTCTACCGGATCGAGGACGTCTTCGCCCCTGGCGAGCTGGAGGACATCGCCGCCCGCTACAGGGTGCTGACCGGCCTGAAGCGCGCCTCGGAGCCCCTCGTGCGCTGACGAGGGCCGCATGCGACACCCGAAGCCCCGGTCGATGGAAGGATCGACCGTCTCGCCCGGGCCATGATCTCGTCCGCGTCCGGAGGTTCACGGATGGAACGATGGTCGCCGCCGGTGGAGCTGTCGCGGCAGCAGCAGGCGCTGATTGGAGGGCATGTACCGGACGACGGGGGCAGGTGAGCCGCCGCATCCGCCGGCGCTGATGTGCATGGTCACGCTGCTCCAAGGCTACGTCGGCGCATCGGATGCCGAGGCGGTGGAACTGGCCGTCGTTGACCTGCGCTGGCAGATGGTGCTCGGCTGCCTGGGTGCGACCACGCCGCCGTTCTCGCAGGGCGCGCTGCCGGCGTTCCGAGAGCGGATGGTCGCGCACGAGATGGACCGGGTGCTGCTGGAGCGGACCGTGGCGCTCGTTCGGTCCGGCGCGATGACGGAGGGCGAGAGGCGCGCGGTATCCAAAGCGCTGCGAGGTCTCGTCACTGCAGCAATGGGTCGACCGCCATCTGGACGACGTCGTCGAGCAGCCGCTGCGCATGTATCTGGATGCGCTCACACAGGTGGGAGACCAGGACCTGGAAACCGCCGAGGACGGGACCGTTCGCATCCGGCAAGGCGTTGCGCCCGACCGCCGTGTCTCGATCGAGGACGCCGAGATGCGCCACGGCCGCAAGAGTCGCTCGAAGCGGTTCGACGGCTACAAGGAACACATCGCACGCGATCTTGACCTTCCCGTCATTGTCGCTTGCTCCTGGCAAGCTTCGAGCCTGCCACGAGCGCCTGATCCAGGCGCGTCTGATCCAGCGTGGCCTTCAACGTCTCAGCCGAGTAGAGGTTCGCGCCACGAAGATCGGCGTGGCTCAGATCGGCGCCCTCGAAATCGGCCTCCATGAGGTTCGCCTTGACCGCATGCACCCGGAGCATCCTGGCGTGCCGGAAACGAGCGCCCTTGGCCGTCACCCGATGGAGCACGGCATGATCGAGCTCGCTGTGCGAGAAGATCCCTGCGCTCAGATCCGCTTCCGTGAAGTTCGCCGTCCGGAGCGCGGCGGCCTGAAACGAGCACCCGGACGCCCTGACGCGCTGAAACGAGCCCTTCGATAGCTTCGCGTCATCCGCCCTGAACCGCACCATGGACGCGTCGTCGAAGGTCGACTCCTCGGCCGAACAATCATACATCTGCGCGTCGTCGAGGACCGCGCGCCGAAACGAGGCGAGGCGTAGCACCGCGCCCGAGAACGTCGCGCCGGCGGCGCTGGCCCCGTCGAAGGCGGCGCCGTTCAGCGTCGCGTCGGCCAGGTTGGCTCGCGCGAGCTCCGCGCCGTCGAACGCCGCCCCGGAAGCGCTGGCATCGGCGAGCGTCGCATCGGTGAGCCTCGCGCCAGAGAAGATCGCATTCGTCAGGTTCGCTCCGGAGAGGTTCGCCCCTGCGAGGTTTGCGCCCTTGAAGCTCGCGCGCGCCGCCGAGACGCGGTCGAGATCAGCACCCGCGAGGACCGCGCTGTCGAAGAGCGCCCCCTCGAGCTTGGCACCGCTGAAACGCGCGCCCGTGAGGTCCTTGCCGCGAAAGTCCATGTCGGTGAGGTCGCAATGAAAGAAGCTCACGCCCGACAGGACGGCCCCGGACGCCACGAGCGCCGCTGCCTCGTCCCTCGGCATCGCGGGCGGTAGCTTTACCGGCCCCGCCAGGAACCCGTCCTCGGCGCTGCCGACGGGCGGCGGGACCTCGGGGCCCGGCGCGTTCGAGACCCGAGGAGCCGTCTCGCCCTCGATCCGGGCAAGGAATCGCTGCTGTACGGTCTCGATCGCCGTCCTGGCATGAACGTCATCCATGCACGCATAGAGCAGCGCTATCTCGGGCGCGTCCTCACGCGTGACATTGAGGATGCCACGCCACACCAGACATACCTTCAGCGCGTCCGCGTCGAACCACACCGTGTCCAGGTTCAGCGGGATCTCCCGGAGCTTGCCGCCTGCCTCGCGGGTCTGCTGCGCGAAGGCCCGAGGCGCGAGGCCAGGGAGCCTGCCGTTGATGACCGAGAGCCTGGGGTGCACGCCCGCCAGATAGAAGTCCTCGTCGCCGCGCGGATAGGCGATCTGCTGCTCGGGCGGCGCGGCGTTGAAGTACCTCCAGTCGAAGTCTCTCGGGAAATACGGCCATCGCTCCTCGAGCCAGGTGCCGTCGTACGTGCCCAGCCGCGAAGCCCGGAGCGCCCACGTGGCGGGGACCGGCGCGAAGCACACGGGGGCCGGGCGATCCTGCTCGCCGCGAAGCAGCTTGTCCCCTCGCTCCAGGTTCGGCAGCCAAGGTCCGGCGACCCCCTGGATGACACCCCTGCCCACGGGATTCTCCTCGTACCCCGGCCCGCCGAAGGCCCGCTCGTAGCGGAGCGGGATGCGATCGAACGGGCTCGGCGCCGACGGCCCGCTCATCTGCCACCTCCGATCGCCGATCGCCGCCAGCGAAAGCCGCAAGCTCTGGCCGAAGGCGAGCTGCACGTTCGTCGCGCCGGATCGCTGCGGCTGCGCGTACGCGTGCCCCACCATCAAGATATCGGCGCTCGGCTTGAAAGGCGCATGGTCGGACGCGTACCTGAGGGTCCCTTGTGGATCCTCGTCGAAGTACACGTCCCCGGTCGGGGGCTCCTGATCACCCGGCGGGAGCGGCTCGGCCAGCCCCTCCGGGACGATCGTCATCGAGCTCTTCACCACCACGACGAGCGCGTCCTGCGGCGGCAGGAGTTGCCACGGGCGGACGGCCGCGGCGATGGATCCATCGGTGACGACGGGCACCGTCTCCCTGCGGCGAACCGGCAGATCGAGCATGGCTCAGGGCGCGACCAGGACCTTGGCCTGGCTCGGAGAGTCGTGGAGCCCCGCCGGCATGTTGGCGTTGGCGCCGTTATGCGCCGTCTGCGCCGTGAGGTACACGGCGCCCTTGCCCTCGATCTTGACCTTCGAGCTGCCGCGCTTGAACACCACCTTCTGCGCCACCGTCCCGGAGACGACACCCCCCGCGGTCCCCGCCTGATCGCCGGTGCTGGCCGGTATCTCGGACATCTCGACGACAGCGTGCTTGTTCTCGATCATCACCTTCGTCGAGGTCGCCGTGGCGTTGCTCACCATGGCCATGTTGGGAAACGGTATCGGGATGGGCGGGGCCGGCGGCGCCGGAACCTTGCACACGTCGGGCATGCCCATGCACGTGCCTCCACCCTTCGATCCCGCTGGCATCATCGCGCTCACTCCTGCTTTTCCTGCCGCTAGCCGAGCAGCACGCGCTCGCCGTCGATGCGCGTGTCTTTCTCCGACGTGATCGTCGTCCGGCGCCCGAGCAGCTCGAGGGTGCTCGACACCAGCGTGCGAAGGCGCCCGGCGCGCGTCTCGAGGAGCCCTTCCACGTCGTGAAACACATCCTTGGCGCGCTCGATGACGCGGCCGGCGCGCAGCTCCCACTGGCCCACCGCCCAGTCCGCCTTGACGGCATCGACCGCGAGCGCTCCCGCGGAGACGCGCGCCTTCTCGCCCGCCAGCGCGATCGAGTCCTGCGTCAGCTCGATCTTGCTCCCGTCCACGCCTGCCGAGAGGATCACGCGTCCGGCCGGCGCCGAGAGCTGGAGATCGGATGTCGCAGAGATCCTCAGCTCGCCCGTGGCACCATCCAGGCTCGCGACCAGCGCGCCTCCGGGATCGAAGAGCGCGAGCACCTGCCCCTCGACGGTGGCCCTGGCCCCGGAAGGCGCCACGAGCTGGGATGGCTGTGCGGCGTGCACGACGCCCGTCACGTAGACGGTGCCCGAGTCCGCCTCCTGAACGAGCACGCGATCGCCCGTCGTGGGGCGATAACCCGGCACCGCGATGCGGGCCGTCCACTCGGTCTCCGAGCGCGAGACGCCGCGCAGGCGGACGCGCCCCTCCTCCACGCCCAGCACGAGCGCCTCGACCACGGGCTGGACGGACACTCCTCCTCGCTGCGCTGCCCCATGTCCTGTCTTCATGACGTCACCCGTTGGTAGAGAAATCTTCCGCCGCCGCCCGGTCTGGATCGGTCCCGCGAAGGCCATTTCTGCTCGCGCCCGAGAGCCGGGCCTGGCTCATGTTCGCGCGATGCGTGTTCGCGAAATCGAGGATGGCATGGTCCAGCGTGGCGTGGCTCAGGTCCGCGTGGGACAGGTCTGCCCACGAAAGCGACGCGCCCTCCAGCGAGGCGCCCCGCAGATCGGCCTTGCCGAGCCTGGCCTGACCCAGCTTCGCGCCTCGAAGCTGCACCCCCGGCGCCCTGACGCGGACGAGCTCGGCGTCCTCGAGGATCGCCAGCGAGAGATCGGCCCCCTCGAGCCTCGCCTCGGTGAAGTCCGCGCGCTTGCCCTGGAGGCCCATGAGCCTGGCGCGCCGCAGATCCGCCCGCGCAAAGCAGCTCTGGGCCGCCTTGACCCCGCGCAGATCGGCGCCCTCGAGCCTGGCGTCGGACAGGTTGGCATCCTCGAGGCTCGCGCCATGGAAGCTCACACCCGTGCCCTCGACCCGCTCCAGCAGGCACTGACGGAGCTCGGTGCGCTCGTCCAGCTTGCACGCCGTGAGATCGGCGCCGCTGAAGTCCGCCAGAAAGAAGCGCGCCCCCCGCAGATCGGCCGCGCCGAGCGCGGAGCTCCCCACACGGCACGTCGTGAGATCCAGCCCGGCGAGCGACGCGCCCGCGAGCGTGACGTCCGAGAGGTTCGTGCGGAGTAAGCACGCCTCGCGCAGATCGGCCCCGGTCAGATCGGCTCCCTCCAGGTTGGCATCCACGAGGAGCGCCCGCGTGAGGATTGCGCCGAGGAGCCGGGCATCGGCCAGGTCGGCGCCGGTGAAGTCGGCCCCGGCGAGCTCGACCCCCGAGAACTGCGCGCCCGTGAGCCGCGCCCCGGCGAGCCTGGCCCCCGCGAGCGACACGCTCACCCACTGCGTTCGCTGGAGGTCCATCTCGCGCAGATCGACGCCGGCGAGGTCCACCGCCTCGACGCGCACCCCCCGCGCCCTGCCCTGAGCGCAGAGCTCCATCAGATGAGCGCGGTTCGTGACGACGGTGGTTGCGGCCATCGAGGCTCCTCGGCGCCGGCCCGGCGCACGCGCCATGCTACCGGAGGCGCCGGGCGCCTAGGGGGAAATGTGCACTCCTCCGCGTCACGCGCCGTCGTCTTCTTCCTTGGGACGCTTGATCCCGTAGAGCTGCCCGTCGCCGGCGTCGAGCAGCTTGAAGCGTGGCTGTCGCATCTGCGGCGGGATATGCGCTTCCACGAAGCGGTTCCAGTTCGACGCCATCACGCAGAGCGCCTGGAAATACGTCTCGGGGTCGAGCCGCAGCGAGGAGACCACACGCGCGCGCTCCGCTCCGGCGCGTCCATCGAGCGCGTTGCGGCCCGGGAACGGCGCGTGCTCGGTGAACACGACGGCGAACTGGCGCGGCGAGTGCAGGACCTGCACGCCGTTCGCCGCAGCGGGCGTCGCCTCCGTGGACCAGTCGATCGGCATCGCGCCCGGCTCGGCAGGGGTCGCGGCGCCGCTCGCCTTCATGGCCTCTTGCATCTTCATGGCCTCCTGCATCGCCTTGAGCGCGCGTTCGGCTTCCTCGGGGCTGCTCATGGCAGGCGGCATAGCAGAATGCTGAGCTTGGGGGGTATGGGATCGGTCGTCTCTCCGGCATAATGGTCGCACCCATGACGTCGACCCAGCCGGATGTCCCCTCCACCAGCAGCTCGAGCGCGCTGACCTTCTCCCCGAACCCGCTGGGCTTCGGTCCCGTGCCCGCGGGGGAGGCCGCCGTGCAGGTGGTCGTGGTGCGAAACGGCACGAGCGAGGCGGCAAACCTCGCGATCGATGCCAGCGCCGCCGAGTTCAGCATCGCGAGCGGCCCGACGACGGTCGACGCCGGGCAGGTGGCCGAGCTGTTCCTGCAGTATCGGTCCGCGGCCGAAGGCACGCACGCGGGGACCTTGACGGCGACGGGCCTGTCGGGCGAGCTCGGGCGCTGCTCGCTGTCCGGCACGACCATCCCGAGCCTCACGATCGATCCCAGCGCGATCGCCTTCGGCGACGTGCCGGTCGGGCAGACCCGCGTGGACTCGCTCTTCGTCACGAACGCGACCGGCAGCGATGTGAACCTCGAGCTGATCTCCGTGGTCGGGGGCACGTTCACGCTCTCGCCCTCGACGGTGCGGAGCACGGCGGTGCCGACGCTGATCGCGGTCACCTACGTGCCGGACGACGTCGGCGCCGCCCAGGCCACGATTCGCCTCTCCGACACGCTCACCGCATCGCTCTCGGGAAACGGGATCGTCCCGGAGGAGCCGGACGACGTCAACCTCGTGGCCGCACAACGCTTCAAGGTCGAGGTACCGTTCGACCACGCGCGCCTCTTCCTCGGGGCCGGCGTCACGAGCAGCCCGGCGGGCACCTTCTCGAACGTCGACGGCTGCGGCCTCGACGCCGACTCGAACATCTACCTCAGCGCGCGCACCGGCCGTATCTTCGCGCAAGCGGGCACTGACGTCTTCCTCCAGGCCGACGGCGGCGAAAAAGAAGACGGCTTCGCGCAGCTGCACCAACAAGGATCGGACGGGAAGGCGATCCTCAGCTCGAACGGCGCGACGTACGTCGCGGGAAAGCGCGGTGTCGTCATCAGCGCCGGCGTCAAGGTCGGGCGGAAGAACGGGGATTCGTTCGACGAGAGCGCGCCCGACACGGACAAGATCGACAACTGGACCAAGTTCTTCGCCGCGGTCGACGTGGTCGTCGCCACCAAGCTCGCGTATGACGCGATCAAAAGCTACCTGGACGACCGCAAATCGACGCCGCCCTACAAGCAGTGCATCGAGTTCTTCGCCGCGGGCATCGCCTCGACCGCCCCGTTCGTCGGTGGGGCGGGCGCCGCCGGCAAGATCCCGGGCATCACGATGTTCGGGGCGGGCGGCATCTCGATCTTCAGCCCTGCGTACACCGCTGTCTACGGCGTGGGGGGGCTCGCCCTGGTCTCCCTCTTCCCAACGATGTTCGGAATGGTCGACGCGACGATCTGGGCGGGTGACGACGTCGGCATCACGGCCGCGACGGGCTCCGTGAAGGTGTTTGGTGGCAAGTCGGTGAATGTGCACTCCGCGGAAGAGATCTCGATCGAGGCGTCGACCAACAAGCACCAGGACGGTGGCACGATCGAGCT
This sequence comes from Sorangium cellulosum So0157-2, assembly GCF_000418325.1. Taxonomy (GTDB): domain Bacteria; phylum Myxococcota_A; class Polyangia; order Polyangiales; family Polyangiaceae; genus Sorangium; species Sorangium cellulosum_D. Next base: position 2,064,159 of record NC_021658.1, on the reverse strand, counting down.
CAAGGGGAAGGCGATCAAGATCGGCAGCGGCGCGGGTTCAGCGACGGAGCCACGCACGAGCAGCATCGAGGTGAGGGCGCAGTCGCTCGTGATCCGGGTCGGCAGCGGTGTTCTCAGGATGGATGACGAGGGCAACATCGAGCTCGGCAACGACCGCAACATGATCAGGGTTGGTCCCGCAGGCATCGAGCTCGACGCCGTGAGCGTCGTCGCCCGCGGCGGCGCGTCCAGCCTGGAGCTCGACGACAGGCAAGTGAAGCTCTCCTTCGGCGCGAACGACTCCCTGATCATGGACCCGAGCAGAATCAGTCTGAGCCGGCTCCACGCCGGCAGCGTGTCGATCGCGCCGAACTTCAGCGCGCTGAACTACAAAGAAGATGCAGCCATCATCGCGAGCGCGAAAGGCTTGACTCTCGTCGGCAAGCGGCACAACCTGGGGTGACCCTGGTCCTCCAGCGGCGGTCGTCGCGCTCTCCGAGGATCTAGATGCCGAGCGCTGGGCTCCGCGTCGTGATCAGACGTAATCGTCGAGCTCGACGACGATGCCCGAGACGGTCCTGATCTGATTGACGTGCGCGTTCGAGGCCGTGACCGGGGATGGCGCCGACTCGTTGGGGATCGCGCCGACGATGATGGGCCTGTCAGGATCGCCGTCGATGAACCCGAGCAGCACCTCCGTCCCCGGCTTGACAGGGAAATGCATGCCGTAGCCCGGTCCCGCGTGCGGCTGCGCCATGCGCACCGGCCGCGACGCCTTGGCGCCGCCGCCCGCCGCGGTGTCGAAATGGAACTGGACGGTGTACCTGCCCTTCGGATCGATCCGCGCGCGCTGCCCCACCGCGTTCGACTCCACGACCCCGCTGAGCAGCCCGTGGATCCGCGGCCTCGGCGTGATCCTGGGCGGCCTGTACGCGCGGCCCGCGGGGATCGCGCGAAACGAGTTCCTGTAGGAAGGCGCGCTCTCGACGCCGCCGTGCCCACCCACGACCTGGTTCGCCTCGTGCTCGACCTCGACGAGCAGGAGGCCGCTCTCCTCCACGTGGCGGTGTCCCTCCAGCGTGAACCGGAGGCCGGCGCCGAAGGCGGGGATATCGCTCTCCCCGACATAGACATCGCGCGTGGACTGGCGCTCTTCGGCGCGGACCCGGGCGAAGAATTTCCCTTCGTCCGGCGTCTTGAAGTGCGTGCCGTACTCCACGACGCCTCCCGCGTACGCCGCAGGGAGCTCGTGGTGCGCCGTTAGGTCGATGCGCGGATGTCGATAGTTGTAGTCCTGTACGACGTACCCGGCCGGGATGAGGCGTGTCTTCACTTGCAGCGAGAAGACGTCGCGTTGCTCGCCCCTGGGCCGGAAAGGCACCTCGCTGCCGTCGCCCACGGCGCCGAACCCCGCCATGTGATCGGTGAGCACCAGCACCTCGCGCTCCTCGCCGTGCTCGAAGAAGAAGCTGATCCCGAGGTGCTCCGCGAGGCGCGAGATGAAGGCGAGGTCGCTCTCCCTGTACTGCACGACGAACTCGCGCGGCGGATAGGCCTCGAGGAGCCGCTGCTGAAAATCCGACGAGATGCCCACGAGCTCGATCTTCTGCTGGATCATCTGTGGGATGGTGAGATCCATCAAGATCTCCTGCGTCTCGACCAGCGTGAGGCGCCACGCGCGCGGGACGAGGAGCAGATCGTAGCTCCGGTGCTCCGCCTCGACCTCCAGGCGGTCCACGAGCTCGCCGATCATGCCGTGAACACGCCTGAGCACGACGCCGTTCCGCTCCATGACGATCGTCGCCTCGGCGCCCACGACCTCGTCCCTCGGCAGCCCCTCGGGATCGAGGCACAGGATCGAGATCTGGAACGAGAAGAGCTGCGAGATGGCCTCACGGCCGCGGAGCGCGCGGACCCGCAGGAGATCGCAGCGGAACGCCGCGGATTCCAGGCGGATGGTGAGCGGGTGGTTCACCGACATGGATAGCAGGAGATCCCAGGATGATGACCACGTCAAGCGATACGGCCATTCTCGCCCGAGGTTCCGCCGCGATGGCCGTCACCGGGTGAAGCGGCCGTAGAGCACGCGCTTCACGTCCACCGAACGACCGGGTGCCTCCGGCGCTCGCGGCGGTGCCTGCGGCGCCGGCGGCGGCGACTCGACCTCGGAGGAGGCCTGCGGCTCCGCCGCGTAAACCCGCCTGGGCGCGGCCTCGGCGGCCCGCGGCGCCGCGGGGCTCGGGGGCACCGCCGGACCCGCCGGCGACGCCTCAGGCCCCGGCGCCGCTCGCGGCGGGCTGTCCGGCGGCGGAGGCTCCGCGGCCGGCGAAGCAGCGACGTCGCGTCCGGCGGCAGGCGCGCGGTGCGCAGGCTCTTCGAGCTCGGCGGGCGACACGCCGCGAACGGGGTGCGGCGCGCTGTCTGACGGACGATTCACCACAAATGGCAGCGTGCCGCGCTCCAGCCTCTGCGACGCCATTCCCGTGGCGGTCGGGAACGGTTGCGTGGTGAGGAGATCTTCGCGCCCTCGGCGCCGAGGTTGAGGAGCCGGCGCCGGCGGAATCGCCGGCGGCAGGTCGGGACGGAACGGCAGCGTGGCGGGCTTCGGGCGCGGCGCCCCCTCGGGCTCATCCTCCAGCGGCACGGTGTGGAGCAGGCGCGCTCTCGAAGGCGTGGCGCCGTGCCGCGCAGCGCCGACGGTGGCCCCGACCCCCGATTCGCCGGAGGCCGTGGGGATCGGCGCCGGCTGCGCCCTCGCGGCCGGCGTCGAGCGCTCGGGCCATGACAGCGGCTCTCCCTCGACCTCCACGGACGCGGCCGCGCGCATGGACGCGAGCGCCAGGCGGCTGGGCAGCGCGAGCTGCCCGCGCCACACGAGCGTGCACAGCTCCTTGTCGGCGTCGATACGGAGCGTGTCCGCGCTGAGCACGAGCGTCCCATCCGCGACGCCGTGTTCGGTCAATCCGAAGACCCGCGCGAGGCCGCGCGCGCGCGGCACCCTCGTGGCGAGGCGCGGCACGCCGGGGCGCACGCCGTGGAGCACGATCCACTCACCGCCGCGCAGGCGGTCGAGCCGCTGATCAGGCGGCGCTGCCTGGAAGTATTCCCACGCAAAATCATCGGGGATATCCGCGAACCGAGCCTCGATGCTCGTCCGCTGGCACGCGCCGAGGAGCTTGCGCCGGGAGGGCCATGCCCCACCGATCGGGCCGAGACACGCGGGCCTGCGCGGGTCGGCCGGCGCGACGAGGTTGGGCTCCCCGTCGCCGGGAAGCGCCCCCACACCGAAGGGGTTGTCGAAATACCCCGCCCCGCCGAACGCACGCTCGTACACGAGAGGAATTCGCTGGAATGCGGCGGTGTGGCGGGCAAGGAGCGACTTCTGCAGGAGCGTGCGCCCCTCGTCGGTCACGGCCAAGCCCACCTGCACCGACGGCGCAGGCGCCTCGGTGGGTGAGTAGGCGTGTCCCGTCAGGACGACATCGACCTTGGTCAGATGAGGCGCCAGATCGCGGGTGACCCGGGTGCTGCTGCTCGGGTCGTCGTGATACGGGACGTCGTGCTCGACGATGCGCTCCGGCTCGATGCGTCGCATGGTGCCGTCGGACACGAGGCAAAAGGTCGCTTTGACCACGATCGTCGCGTGGATACGGCCCCGGTAGCGCCAGGCGACGGCCGCGGCGGCGCAGCCCGGTGCGGACACGATCGCGTCACTTGAAAACAGCTCGCCGCTCATTTCATCTCCTCTCGTCGTCTCTCCAGGCGCCCGACCCGCGAGGCCTCAGGGTGGCCCGGATCTATCTTGACACCACGTTGCATCGAAGGAAGTCCAAACGTTTCGGAGACGCCAAGCCCAAACTGCGGCCCGAATCGTGCGTATGTCGACCGAAATCGGCGCAAGCCCGCCCCGATGCCGGCCATCATCGGCGGGAGCCTGCCCACCCCTCTGGTCCCAACGGCACGCCGAGCAGCCGGCCGATCGCCTCGTGGACGACGCGAGCTGCGAGCTGATCCCCGAGCGCGACGGCGTGGGTGAGGGCGCTGGCGAGCGACGCGAGCACGACGGCGCCCGGGGGCCGCCATCTTGCGGGCGCTGCTCACGCCGGTTGGACCAAGCCGCTTCGCGGCAGTTTCTGTCCCTGCTGAGGTCGACCGCGATGAAGACGCCGCCCTCGCGCCTGGCCGCCTCTCGACGATGTCCTGCTCCACGAGCGCGTCGATCCGATCTTGAACGCCTGACGAGCGCCCGCCGAGGTGACCGAGCGGCGCGGCGACGCCCCCTGCCCAGCACGCGTCGCCGAACACGCTGGCCGCTCGTAGCGCCCGCCGCCCCGCCGCGTCGAGGCGCGACAGGCGCATCTCCACCATCGCGAGCACCGTCTCTGGTAGCGCCTCCCCTTTCCCTTCGGCCACGGCGCGGATCAGCTCCTCTAGATAGAACGCGTTTCCGTCGGCCCGGTCGACCAGGCGCTCCACGGTTTCAGCCCCCACCCCATCCCCGAGCAGGCAGGGATCTCGCCCAGCATCGCTGAGCATGATCGAACGGCTCGCCGGCATCCACGAAGTCTCCGTCGTGTTTTCCGACGACGGCAAAGGGAGGACTCCCTCGCGCCAGCACGGTGCTCGCGCTCGGGGCCGTGACGTGGAAGCACGCCCGCCAGGGCACCGAGCTCACCGTCGACCGGCGGCGCGCGGTCTTCACGCCGGTGCTGGCGATCCGCCGCTGAGCGCCGGCGCCGGCTGGACCGAGAGGTCGAGCATTTGCGCGCACGCGAGCACGAGCCGCTCGCACGGCTGCGACGCCGCGACGATGGCGCGCATCTGCTGGAAGTACGCGCGGTGCAGCTCGCGCAGGCGCTCGAGGTCGGGCGCGGAGACCGTGAACAGGTTGTACGAGCTCGGCCCCGGCGCGCCGAGCTCGAGCCGCTCCACCGCGCGCTGGCTCCACCACACCTTCACCTGGTGCGCCGCCTTCGGATCGCGCCGCGTGTCCACCGTGCGCGACGGCGCGATCGCGTACTTGCGGCCGACCAGGTGAATCTGGCCGGTGCGCTCGAGGACCGCGAGGCACTCGCGCTCCTCCTTGGGCGTGATGCCGATCCGCTCGGCGATCCACCCGTCGCGGTGCCGCGGCAGCTCCTCGTACGCGCGCAGCTCGAGCGCGAGGAGCACCGCCTGCGACCACGGGACCTCGTAGGCAGCGCGCCGGCGCGTCTCGAGCTGCTTCCACGCCGCGCGCGCGCTCGGCAGGGCCCGGGGGTCGACGAGCGTCGCCAGGAAGTCGAGGAGGCGCAGCGAGCACACGTCGACGAGGCGGAGGAAGTCCGGCAGGCGCGGCTCGGCGTCGCCCTGCAGCCAGCGCGCGACCGCGAAGCGGCTCCGCCCCGCGCTCCGCGCGATCTCCACGATGGTGCGCCCGGCCCGCAGCTCGCCGAGGAGCTGCACGACGCCCTCCGGGGTTCCGAGCGAAGCCCGCGCGAGCCACGGCGGCGCGGCGCCGAAGAAGCGGGCGATCGCGGCGGCGGTGTCGACCCCCGCCCGCTCCGCCACTGCGAACGCCTTCGCCGCCGTCGGAAAGCTGCGCCCCGACTCCCACGTGTACGCGATGTTCGTGCGGTACCCGAGCCGGCGGCTGAACGCGCGCTGCGAGCGTTTTCCCCGCACGGCGCGCAGGAGCTCGCTCGCGAGGACGTCGAGATCGAGGTCGTTCATGTCTTGGAGGTTTGCACACTGGAGGGCCGTCTGACCACACGATATGTGCGAAACGGCCCTTGCGACACACGGGGTCGGGGCACAGCATCGTGATCGCAGCTGGTCTCGAACCGCAGGAGGCGCCGCGTGACGCGCGCGCCCGGGAGGTCGCCGTGTCGTCTTCGCTTCGTCACTCGTCTTCGCTTCGTCACTCGTCTTCGCTTCGTCACTCGTCTTCGCTTCGTCACTCGTCTTCGCTTCGTCACGCGTCCGTTCGCGCCGGTGGGCGCGGTCTCCTCGTCGTCGCCGCGCTCCTCGCGGCGGCGTGCACCGCCCCCCAGGGCGGCAGCCAGACCGGTCACGACGGCGCCGGGACCGAAGGCGCCTGCGAGGAGACATCCACCGTCGTCGGCTCGCTCGAGGAGGCCACCGCGCTCGGCTTCACCGCCGGCGAGGCGCTGGCCCAGGCCGAGGGGACGTTCGAGAGCCCCATCGTGTGGGCGCCCCCGGGCGACATGGTGAACGCCGGCCCCGAGCAGGGCGAAGGCGAGATCACGATCGACGTCGCCTACGGCGGCGGCGCGATCCGGTTCGTCGAGTCGCGGTTCGTCGAGTCGCGGCCCCGGGGGTCGAACGACGAAACGGAGGGCGGCCCCGCGATCGCCGGCGACCTGTGCAAGAGCCGCATCGAGATCGACGTGGAGCTGGCGATCGCGACGAGCGGCGGCGCGCTCGCGGAGACGGTGCCCGCCATCCTCTCGTCGTCGGATCCGCGCCACGTCGCCCTCGAGGCCGAGCTCGATCCCGACGCGCTCTCCGGGTCGCTGGTCGTCACGCCGCAGAGGGAGGGCTGGGCGCTGGCCGATCTCACCATCCGCGGCGGCATGGCGGCCGGCGCCTCGTGGGGATCGATCGACGCGCGGCTCGAGTACTCGGACGGCGAGGCGGTAGGCGCGGGGTTCCGCTCGTTCGCGTCGTGGCCGACCGCCGAGACGTGCGCCCGAGGCGGCCTGCCGCTGCCCCTCGACACCGCGCTGCTCGCGTTCTCCGCCGCCGACGTGCTGGCGGAGAACGCCGAGGTCGCGGCGACGTTCACCTGGGACCAGGGGACGACGACGCGGATCGCGCTGTCGCTCGAGGCGGCGGACGACGTCGCGTGCGTGTCGCTCGGAGGGGAGTTCGACGAGGCGGGCATGCGCATCCCGGCGCGCCTCCACCTCGTGACCGAGGACGGCCGCGTGGATCTCGAGACCGACGTCGACGTCTACGCGCTCGCCGACGCCGAGGGGCGCCTCGTCGACGCCTCGTTCCAGAGCGTGCGCATGCGCGGCGTCGCGCCCGACGACTTCGAGGCGACGTACGGGATCACCGGCTTCGACGCGAGCGGCTACGACGAGGCGTCGCCCATCGTGCGCGGCACGTTCACCGGCGGCAGCAGCACCGGCGCGCTGGACGTGCTCGGCCTCACCGTGCCCGAGTGCGTGAGCAATCCCGCCTCGAACCCCGGCGGCGGGTGCGAGGGCATCGACACCACCAAGCTCGGCGGCGGCACCTGGGCGCCCTGAGCGCCCCGCGCGGTTTCGGCTCATCGCGCTGATCTGCGGTCCGCCCCGTCTCCCAGCGCGCCCATGGCTCAAGGATCCTGCCGCCCGGCGCGGAGCGCCCGGGGATCGACGAGGACCCACTGCATGCCCGCGGCCCGCGCGGACTCGATCCCCAGCACGGCGTCCTCGAAGACCAGGCAACGCGACGGCTCGACGCCGAGGCGCGTCGCCGCCGTCAGGAACGGTTCGGGCGCCGGCTTGGGCCGCGCATAGTCCTCCGCCGCGACGATCTCGTCGACGTAGCCACGGAGCCCCAGGAACGCGAGCGTCTTCTCCACCGACGCGCGCGGGCTCCCCGAGACGACGGCGCGCTTCGTGCGCGGGGGAGCGTCGCGGAGCGCGGTCACGACCTCGGGCACGCCGCGCACACCGGGCAGCAGCCGGTGGTACGCCGCTTCCTTCGCCTCGAAGACCTCGGTCACCGGCATCCGTAGCCCGTATTTCCGGTTCAGGAGCTCGACGATCCGCTCGGTCGTCATCCCCGCCCAGCCATAGAAGTCCTCGTCGGTGAACTCGCATCCATGCGGCGCGAGCGCCTCGAGCCAAGCCTGATGGTGAATCGGCATCGAGTCCGCGATCGTTCCATCGCAATCGAAGAGGTAAGCAGCGAACGACCCGGAGGGGAACACGAGCCCAGGCATGGACCGCCACCCTACCCTATCGACCTTCTTCCTGCCATCGCCGCGGAGCAAGGGAGCGAGGCGGGGCTGGCTGGAACGGGCTCCGACGGCGTTCTTTCTACGGTCCGCCTGACCAGTACCCGGTTCAGCTGAAGCGCGCCCGGATCGGCGCGGGGCTCTCGCAGATCGGGCACGCGTCCGTGCGCTCGGCGATCTTGCCGCAGTCCTTGCAGTCGACGCGATAGCCGTGGAACCCGGGGTCGTGCAGCTCGACGCTCGTCTGTGCCTTGTCCGCGCGCTTTCCCTCGTACTTCACGCGCGCCGGCACGAGCGCGATGAAGCGCACCTCGATGTGCTCGCAGCGCGGGCACCGCTCCGGCACCGCGTACGCGTTCGTCGTCGTGAGCCCGCGCGCGAGGCCGCCTTCGGCGTGGCACCGCGGGCAGCGGTCGTCCGTGAACAGGAGGTGCTTGCACGCGCCGCACGCGACCTCGTACAGCCCGTCGACGAACATCTCCCCCTTGTAGACCCATTTGACCGGGCCGACGGGCTCGCCCTCCATGAGCGGCACGAGCCCGTCGACATACGAGCGCAGGTTGAGCTGCCGTCCCCCGCACGCGGGACACCCCGCCTCGACCATCTCGGCAAACGCGCGCTCGGAGATCCTGCTCATGTGCGCCCCCTTCTAGCATGCCTCCGCGCGCGCCGGTGCTACGGCCGGCAAACGGCGCAGCCCTCCGCGCTGGTGCACCCCGCCTCTCCCCGCCCCACGAGCTCGCAGACGCCGGAGCCGCACGACTTCAGATCGCGCCAGCGACCGTTCTCGCAGCGCATGGTGCTGTGGAAGCTCTTGCAGGTGGTCGCGCCTTCCACCTCGCACGCCGTCTCCGGATCGGCCAGGTGGTCCACGGTGGCTTGGGACACGACGCGCATGAAGAACTCCGCCGTGCTGGGCAGCGTCGCGGCGCCGGCCGCGCCGAGCTGCAGCTTGCAGGTCCCGGTCTGGAGCATCTCGACCAATAGCTCGTCGTCATCGCTCGCGTCCCAGGCGAGCTCTCCGTCCGGGCCCGTGCAGATGGAAGGCGTGGCCGTCACCGCGCGCACCGGCAACGACTCGCAGGGTATCCCCTCCTTCAACGCCGTGGCCGTGGGCAGGCGCACCGGCCAACCAGGGCCCACCGCGCTCTCCCAGATGCGCTCCGTGAACGCGTGCACCGCGACGACATCGTTCGCGCCGTAGCTCTGAAGGCGGCCGCGAAAGCCCGGCAGCACGTCCGACACGAGCTCGACCGCGCCCCCCTCGAGCGGCGCGGTCCACGAGCAATGCATCCGCGAGGGATAGTCGATCCCCGAGCACGTCACGCCCTCGCCCCGCACCAGGCCCGGCAGCACGCCGTCCAGCGGCTTGCCCCCGCCGTGCGGCACCACGTTGAACGTCAGCGTCTTGCCCGGCAAGACCCGCAACGGCGCCTCCGCTTCCGCGCAGGCCGGCGGCAGCGCGACCGCATCCACCTCGACGACCTCCACATTCACCTCCGCCGCGCGCTCCGCGTCGCTGAAGCGGGCCCTCACGCGCACGTTCGCGCTCCCGGCCGCCAGGCCCTGGACCACCGGATGCGTCATGTCCGAAGGCAGCCCCTTCGGCACTTCCTCCGCCTCCGCGAAGCGCAGCACCGACGGATCGTCGATCGCCAGCTCCAGCACCTCCTCCACCGTCTCCGTGCTGCAGAAGCTCAGCTTCCCGCCGCCGCGACAGCCATCCACCAGCCACAAGCTCGCGAAGCTCTGCGCCGCGATCGGATTCTGCGGCCCTCGCAACAGCGCGTCCTCGTCGCTCATCGCGCAGCCCGTCCAGGTGGCCGCGCCGAGCGCGGCCCCGAGCGCCAAGGCGCTCCACCGCAACCGCGAGCCCAGCGCGTCACCCGCCCATCCATCCTTCATTGGTTTCATGAAAATCGCGGCTCAGCAAAGCGCGCGCCAAGCGCGACGCTCGGCGTTCGGCCGGCTTTGGAGGCGGGGTGTGAACGTCGCCTCACGGGTGGGGCGCTGTGCGGGTCATGCTCGGGGTGGACGAGCGTCCCTGCGCGGCGCCAGCGCGCCGGGATGCATGGCTGGGTCGTTGATACGGAATCGCTCTGCGCCGGGGTGTCGGAGCGCGTCGAAGATCTGCCGGTCGGCCTATACGCGGATGGCCGCCTGCTCGCCCGGCTCGCCGCGCAGGAAGGCCAGCGCCGCGCGGGCGAACGGCTCCTTCCATGCGCCGAAGATGGGCCCGTGCCCGCCGTTCGGCACGATCCACAGGCAGGAGCGCGGGATGGCGCGGACCATCTCCAGGGAGAGCTCGGCCGGATAGAGGGGATCGCTGTCGCCGCTCACGATCATCGTCCGCGCGGTGATGGTCGACAGGTGAGGAGGCGTGAAGCTCATGTCGTCGTAGCCCTCGGCGAAGCGCCGCGGCTGGCGCCACAGCGCCCGGATCTGCGCGTCGCCGAGCTTGTGGCGGCCTCTCATCTCCTCCCATTCCGCGTCCGATCGGCCCTCGTCGGAGACCTGCCGCATGATCGCCCTGGCCTGCTCGGGGAAGTACGGAGCCGCGGACACGAGCACCATCGACTCTACGCGTCCCGGCTGCCGGGTGGCCAGGTGCAGCAGGGATTTGGCGCCGAAGCTGAGGCCGATGGCCCGGAACGTCGTCACCCCGAGATGGTCGAGGAGGGCGAAGACGTCGAGGGCGCACTGGCGGATGGTCAGAGCGCCGGTCGGGTTGGTCGACCGGCCGTGCCCGCGCAGATCGGGGACGATGACGCGGTGATCGCGCCCCAGCTCGGCGAGGTCGAACACGTGGCCCCAGTCGCCGCCCACCCCGGTGAAGCCGTGGAGCAGGACGAGCGGCGGCCCCTCGCCGCGAAGCTCGTAGTACAGGTCGATGCCGTTGACGGACGCGGTCCGCCCGATGGCCGGCGCAGTCTCCATTCGCTCCTCCGATCGCTCGGCCGCGGCCAATCCGCAGCCGGATGCACCGGAGGGATATGCGAAGCACTCCGCTCTTGATAGCTGTGCTCTTTGCGCATACAATGCGACTCGCCTGACGAGGGAACCGGCGGATCACGCGACGGCGCGATGCGCTGAGCAGACGTTCAGCTCTCGCGGGCACCTTGGCTGGGAGGAGCGCGCTCGTCAGCCCTCGAGGAAGCACCGCAGGAACTCGTCTGCCTCGCGGAGGATGCGCGGAATCGAGGCCACGAGCTCGTGGCCGTCGTCCACCTCGACGAGCCGGACATGCCGCTTCCCCGCCGCGAACGTCCGCGAGAGCTCGATGTCCACCACCTCGTCGTTCCGACCGTGGACGATCAGCGTCGGGACCCGCACGTCGGGCCAGCCGCCCGAGCGCTCATCCACCTCGGCCGCGTCGAGCGCAAAGCCGTAGTCGACCCGGGCTCTCCGCTTCTCGGCATAATCGTCGACCTCGAGCCACCCCCGCTCCTCCCAGGCCCGATAGGCCTCCTCGCCGAGCCGCCGCCGCCATCGCTCCATGATCCGGAACGCCGGCGCGAGCAGCACCAGCGCGCACACCCGCGCGTCCTCCTCGGCGACGCGGCACGCGGTGAGGCCCCCGAGGCTCGATCCCATCACCACCGCCCGCTCGCGCGCTCCGCCGAGCGCCTGCCTCACGGCGTCGATCATCGCGCGGAGGCGCAGGCGCTCGAGCGAGGGCACCCGCAGGTCGAGCCGCTCGACGGCGACCCCGCGCCGCGCGTAGTGCGCGGCGATCTGGACGCCCTTGGTCGAGCTCGGGCCCGAGGCGAAGCCGTGCAGGTAGAGCCAGCGCGGGCCGACGGCGGAGGGCGGTGTCGTGCTCATCGAGGTGCGGAGAGCCTAGGACGGGCGCGCGGCGAGCGGCAAGCCGCGCCGCGCCCTCACGCGCGGGGCGCGTCAGAGCCGCGGCAGGTCGAGCGCCCGGATGCCCTCGCGGATGCGAGGGTACTTGAGCTCGAACCCGAGGCGCTTCAGGCGCGTGTTCCTGTGGACCATGTTCGCGCTGAGCTGCCCGGAATAGAACGGCGGGAGGAGCTCCCGGAGCGCGTCCTCGGACAAAAGGCGCACCGTCGGCGGCTTTCCGACCGCCTCGCTCATGTAGTCGACGAAGCGGCTCATCGGGGCGGGCTCGTCGTCCGCCAGGATGACCTCGCGGCCGAGCGCGTCGAGCCGGGCGCCGGCGACGGTCATCAGGAACTCGAGCGCCCTCACGCAATCCTCGATGTGGAGGTATGGCCAGATGGCGGGCGGATCGCGCAGGACGATCGGCTCGGCCGCCTGGATCGCGCGAAGGCAGTGCTCCAGAAACCATGTACCGCGGCCATAGACGCCGCCCGGGAAGGCCGCGACCCAGTCGAGGTCCTGGCCGATGCTCCTCAGCGCCTGGACCCCGAGCGCATACGACGAGCCAAGTCCGGTCGGCCGCCTCGTCGGCACGGTCTCGTCGAGCGAGCCGCCCTCCTCGGTCCGGCCGTAATACGAGGAGCCGAACACCACCAGAACCCGGCGCAGCCGGCGCGCGTCGAGCGAGCGGAGGAGGCAGCGATCCATGGCCGAGCGCTCCGACGGACGGCTGCCGATCGAGGGCTGGGCGCAGTGGACGACATACGCCGCCCGGGCGGCCGCCTCCCGCCAGGCGCCGACCTCGCCGAGGAGATCGCCGAACACCGGCTCACCGCCCGCCGCCCTCACCCGCGCCGCCCCATCCGCGCTCCGCACCAGCCCCCTCACTGGGCCCCAGGGGCTCCCGGGGCGCGTGAGGTGCTTGATGAGGCTCGAGCCGATAAAGCCGCTGCCGCCGCACACGAACACGCCGTCAGAGCCAGTGGTCATCTCTCCCCCTGAGATGCGGGGCGCCGGCGGGGCCCCGAGGGCCGGCGCGCTGCCCATGTCCCGCAAAATTACACGGATCGCCGCGGCGAACGCAAGCCGCTCACGCCGCGAGGATCAGTGAGGGAGAGGCGGAGAGAAAGGCGAGTGTTCTCCGGTTTATCCAACTCCCTTTCCCAACGTCGAAGCCGCCTCGCACGCCCGGAGCTCGTTATTTTCGTGCGATGGATGGCTACCGCCGCGCGCAACGGACGTACAACGGACGTACAACGGACGCACGATGGCGCGACGATCCTACAACGGAGTACAACGGACGTACAACGGACGCACGATGGCGCGACGATCCGGCGACCCCATCGGCGCCGCGCAGCCCTTCCGCTCCGGCGGGGCGATGCGGTATGACGCGCCGGAGACGCCATGATCCGCCCCGCCACCGCCGCCGACATCCCCACCATCGCCCGCCTCATCCGGATGCTCGCCGAGTACGAGCGGCTCGGGCACGAGGTCGTCTTCGACGAGCAGGAGCTCGAGGCGCACCTCTTCGGCCCGAGGCCCGCGGCGGAGGTCGTCCTGGCCGAGGCGGAGGGGGTCGCGGTCGGCTTCGCCCTCTTCTTCCAGAGCTTCTCCACCTTCCTCGGCAAGCCCGGGATCTACCTCGAAGACCTCTTCGTGCTCCCCGAGCACCGCGGAGCAGGCCACGGCAAGGCCCTCCTCGTGCACCTGGCGAGGCTCGCGGTCGAGCGCGGCTGCGGGCGGTTCGAGTGGTCCGTGCTCGACTGGAACGAGCCCGCCATCGGCTTCTACCGGAAGCTCGGCGCCAGGCCCATGGACGACTGGACCGTCTACCGCCTCACGGGCGAGGCGCTCGCCCGGCTCGCCCAGGGCTGAGGTGCTCGCCGACCGCCGCTCCTCCGCGGTGGAGCGGCGCGGCGGGCAGGCGCCGCGTCGCGCGTGGAGCAGGATGGAGCCGCGCGCTGCTCGTGGGGGCGCAGCGGAGCAGCAGCGGCTGCTGCCGGGGCAGCAGCGGCCGCGGATCTTGCGTCGATCGCGGGCGCGCGGGCCGTGGCCCGTGTTCGCGGTGCTGGTGCTGTTCGGCAGCGCGCGCGCCTTCATGATGCCGGCGCAGCAGGCGATCCTGATGAACCTGGTGCCGGCCGACAGCTTCGGGAAGGCGGTCGCGATCAGCTCGTCGAGCTTCCATGTCGCGGTCATCGTCGGGCCGACGCTGGGCGGGCTCCTCTACCTCGCCGGGTCGACGATCGTGTACGCGATCGTGGCGGCGCTGCTCCTCGCCTCCCTCCTGCTCATGGGCCTCGCGCGCGCGACCCAGCAGGCCAGGCGGAGCGAGCCGACGTCGCTCGGCGCGGTGCTGGAGGGGCTGCGCTTCGTGGGGTCGAGGCCGGCCGTGCTCGGCGCCATCTCGCTCGACCTGTTCGCCGTGCTGTTCGGCGGCGCGGTCGCGCTCCTGCCCGCGTACGCGCGCGACGTGCTCCAGCTCGGCGAGTTCGAGTCCGGCCTCACCGCCGGCTGGCTCGGCCTGCTCCCCGCCATCCTCCTCGGCGGCGGCGCCACCGTCGTGGTCGCCGCGCTGTGGGCCCTCGGCTTCCCGGTGCTGAGCCGCATGGACCGCTTCCCGCACGCCAAGCGGGATCCCGAGGAGAGCGAAGGCCGGGCCGGGGAGCCGGAGGCCGCCGCCGCGACGTGAGGGGCGGCCCCGCGGCGCCGCGCGCGGCGGCGGAGCGCTACTCCGCGCGGAGCGCCTCGATCGGATCGAGGCGCGCGGCGCGGTAGGCCGGGTAGAAGCCGAACACCACGCCGATCGTGGCCGAGAGGCCGAGGCCGAGGGCGATCGACCAGAGCTCCACGTGGAAGGCCCAGCGGCCGACCACCTGCGCGAGCAGCGCGCCGGCGAGCCACGACAGGCCCACGCCCGAGAGCACGCCGAGCGCGCCCCCGAGCAGCGAGACGGCCGCCGCCTCGCACAGGAACTGCAGCAGGATCGCGCGGGGCGAGGCGCCGACCGCGCGGCGGACGCCGATCTCCCGCGTCCGCTCGGTCACGGTCACCAGCATGATGTTCATGATGTTGATGCCCCCCACGATCAGCGCGACGACGCCGGTGCTGAGCAGCAGCATCTTGATGATGTCGAGGACGAGCGCCTCCTGGGCGTGGCTGTCCTTGTCCTCGATCTTGAAGTTCTTCACCCCGTGGTGGCGGCGCAGGAGCGTCGCGTCGATGACGCCGCGGAGCGCGGCGAGCGGCGACCGGAAGGCCGCGAGCGGATCCTGCCGCACGTAGATGCGGTCGGTCCTGTGCGCCGGCGCGTACAGCGCGTCGTAGGTCGTCTCCGGGACGAGGACCTTGCGGTTCCAGATGTTCGTGTCGTCCGTGGAGCCGAGGGTCGGCCGGTCCTTGAGCACGCCGACCACCGTCCACACGTGGCCGTCGGCCGTCATGTGGACCGGCTCGGCCTGCGCGGCCCGCGCGGGAGGGCCGCCGAAGAGCTCGGCCCAGACCTCGTGGCCGACGACGCACACGCGCCGCCGCCCCGCGAGATCCGCCTCGCCGAGGAACCGGCCCGCCGCGAGCTCGAGGTCGTAGAGCGCGGGCGCCGCCGGCGCCGCGCTGACGAGCGTGACGCGCTTCTTCTTGCGGCCGGCGCGCGCCTCGGTGGGGCGCGCCGACTCGCTCAGGGCCGAGGCGCCGCCGAGGGCGCGCGACCCGGCGAGCGCGCGGGCGTCGTCCCGCGAGAGGTCGCGCCGGGTGCGCCGCCGGTCCTTGACGCTCACCTCGGCGGGGTGGACCTGGATGAGGTCGGCCTCCACGGCCTGCTGGCTCGCCCGGAGCAGCGCCTCCTCGCCGCCCGCGAGGAGCGAGGCGAGCAGCACGATCGAGCCGGTGCCGATGATGATGCCGAGCAGCGTGAGCGCGGCGCGGGTGCGGTCGGCCACGACCGCGCGCGTGGAGTGGAGGAGGTCGGCGAGCCTCATCGCCGCATCGCCGCCACCGGGTCGAGCCGGCCCGCGCGCCGGGCCGGCAGCCACCCGAACGCCACGCCCACGCCGGAGGAGACGAGGAGCGCCGCGATCACCGCCGTCGTCGAGATCGCGCCGACCCACCCCGGCGTGAAGCGGCGGATGATCGACGAGGCGAGCCCGGCCGCGAGCGCGCCGCCGGCGACCCCGAGCAGGCCGCCCGCGCCGGAGAGCAGCGCCGCCTCGCACAGGAACTGCGCGCTGATGTCGCCCGGCGCCGCCCCGAGCGCCTTGCGGATGCCGATCTCGCGCACGCGCTCGGAGACGCTGACGAGCATCATGTTCATCACGCCCACGCCGCCGATGAGCAGCGCGATGCCGGCGATGAGCCCGACGATCGCCTTCATCGCGGCGAACGTCGCCTCGAACTGCTCCATGATGCTGCTGAAGTCGTAGAGGGTGAAGTCGTCGACGCCGTGGTGGCGCTCGACGAGGAGCGCGTTGACGATGCGCTTCACCGGGTCGTTGTTGCGGACGTCGTCGGTCTTGAGGACGAGGAGCGCCGAGGAGCGCACGTCCTTCTCGACGTCCGCCGCGGTGTCGATCGGGGTGACGAGCAGGTCGTCCCAGCTGAAGCCGAAGTTGAAGCCCATCCGCTCGCTCGCGGCCAGGACGCCGATGACGCGGCAGCGCAGGGCCCCGACCGTGACCCAGCGGCCGATCGGGTCGCCGCGCCAGAGCCGCGCGGCGAGCTTGGGGCCGGCGACGCAGACGCGGGCGCGGCGGCGATCCTCCTCGTCGGAGAAGGCGCGGCCGCGGCCGATGGGCATCCGGAAGGCGTCGAGGAAGCCGCTGTCGGCCGCGACGAGATCGGTGCGGTCCTCGGCGCCCTCGTCGGAGGTGACGTCGCGCGAGCCGAGCATGGCGTACAGGGTGTGCTCGGCGACGTGGGGGATGCCGCGCGCGAGGTGGTCGCGGTCCTTGCGGGTGAAGCCGGTGACGTACATCGCCTTCTTGCGCTCGGCGCGCACCGGCTCCTTCGGCGCGATGAGGATGAGCCGCGCCCCGCCGAGCTGCTCGATGCCGCGGCTCAGCGTGAGCAGGCCGCCCTCGGCGAGCGAGGTCATGAGCACGATCGCGAAGGCGCCGAGGGTGATGCTGAGGACGGTGAGCAGCGACCGCAGCTTGTGCGCCGAGAGCGCCTTCGCGGCGATCGCGAGGTAGACGGCCCACCTCACATCTTCGTCTCGTTCTCGGCCGCGGAGGGCGGGTTGATGAGCACGCGGGCCCCCTCCGGGACGCCGCTCAGGATCTCGACCTCGCGGTCGTTGCGCGCGCCGAGCGCGACCTCGACCTGCTCGGTGGTCGGCTCGCCGTCGGGCCCGTCGACAACGCGCGTGACGAGCTGCTTGCCGCCGTCGGCGGAGACGGCCTCGATCGGCAGGGAGACGACGCCGGGCCTATTGTCGAGCCGGATGCGCACGTCGGCGGTCATGCCGGGCTTGATGAGGCCGTCGACCTGGGAGAGCTCGGCCTCGACCGGGAAGACGTCGACCTCGCGCCCCTCGAGCTTCACCGAGGCGGGCGCGATCTTTGTGACCTTGGCCGCATACGTCTTGCCGGGCAGGGCGTCGAGCGTCAGGGTCGCCGGCTGTCCGGGCGCGACCTTGGCGACGTCGATCTGGTTGAGGTCCACCTTGACCACGAGCGTCGAGAGGTCGGCCACGGTGAGCAGCGCCTTGCCCTCGAAGGTCGACTGCACCCCCGGGGTGACGACCTCGCCGGGCTCGATGTTGCGCTGGATCACGGTGCCGTCGAGGGGCGAGTAGATCTTCGTGTACCGGAGCTGGTCGCGCGCGGCGCCGAGCGCGACCTCGGCGAGCCGGACGGCGATGGTCTTCTCGGCGAGCTCGTGCTTGGCGAGGTCGAGGTCCTCCGAAGGGGTGACGCTGCCCTCGACGCCGGCGGTCCGCCGCTCGACGACGCGCTTGGCGAAGGCCGCGGCGGCCCTGGCCCGGGCGAGCTCGGCCTCGGCGCGGGCGACCTCGCGCGCGTTGTCGGTCGGGTCGAGCACGAGCAGGAGCTGGTCCTTGCCGATCCGGGCGCCCTCGTCCGCGAGCACCTCGGCGACCTGGCCGGCGACCTTGGATTTGATCTCGACCTGCTCGCGGGCCTCGATGCGGCCGGTCTCGAGGATCTCGACGGCGAGGTCGCCGCGCTTCGCGGTCACGACGAGCGCGGGGTCGATGGGCGGGGGGCCGCCGCCGGCCTTGGCGACGACGACGGCGCCGACCCCGGCGAGCGCCAGGGCGGCGATGAGCCACGGCCAGAGGCGCCGCCGCCGGCGGGCGCTCACGAGAGGCCTCCGGGGGGCGTCGACGAACGTCCGGGAGGCGACGACGCCGGTCCAGGAACCGATGACGCCGGTCCAGGAACCGATGACGCCGGTCCAGGAACCGATGACGCCGGTCCAGGAACCGATGACCCCGGTCCAGGAACCGACGACCCCGGTCCAGGAACCGACGACGCCGGGACGTCCACGCGCCGGCCGCGGGGGCCGGTGTCCTCGACGATGGCGCCGTCCCGGAACGTGACGACCCGGGTGGCGTACGCGGCGATCGAGGGGTCGTGGGTGACGACGACGACCGTCATGCCCTGCCCGTGCAGGGCGCAGAAGAGCTCCATGACCTGCTGGGTGGTGGCGGAGTCGAGCGCGCCGGTCGGCTCGTCCGCGAGGAGGAGCGGCGGCTCGTTGACGATGGCGCGGGCGATGGCCACGCGCTGCTGCTGGCCGCCGGACAGCTGGTTCGGCAGGTGATGCGACCGGTCCGCGAGCCCGACGCGCGCGAGGGCGCGCGCGGCCCGCTCCCGCCGCTCGACCGGGCGGACGCCGGCGTAGACCATGGGCAGCTCGACGTTGGCGAGGGCGCTGTCGCGCGGCAGGAGGTTGAACGACTGGAAGACGAACCCGATCTTGCGGTTGCGGAGCCGCGCGAGCTCGACCTCGTCGAGCTCCTCGACCGGCTCGTCGTCGAGGAGGTACCGCCCGGCGGTCGGCCGGTCGAGCGTGCCGATGACGTTCAGCGTCGTCGATTTGCCCGACCCCGAGGCGCCCATGATGGCGACCATCTCGCCCCGGGAGAGCTCCAGGGAGACGCCGCGGAGCGCCTGCACCTCCACCTCGCCCATCCAGTAGACCTTGGTGATCGCCTCGAGCTTCACGAGTGGAGACATGGGGTTGTCCGCAGAGACCGGCGTGGCGTCCCCGGCGGCGGCCGCGGCGCGCGATCTGGGTTCTCCCGGCGCGGGCCTGATGTCCCAGGGCGCGCCGCGCTTGTTGCTCCCGCCATCGGGCCGTGAGGGCCGCTTGACGCGGTGAGGCGTAGGCGAAGCGCGGCAGCGAAGCAACCGGAGCGCACGGGCGCGGCGGGAGGGAGACGCCGCCGGAAGGCCAGAAAAAGCGCGCCGCTACAGCCCCGACGTCTCGACCAGCGCCAGCACCACGGCCCCGACGCCGTACGAGATGTCGTCGCCGAGCTCGACCTCGGCGTAGTCGTCGAGCCGGCCGACCGTCGTGGGGCCGGAGATGCCGGTGACGACCGGGCGCCCCGACGCGTCCTCCTCGATGCGCGAGCGCACGCCCGCCACGGCGCGCTCGATCGCGGGGCGCACCGAGGCGTCGAGGAAGCCGTGCCGGAGGCCGCGCGCGAGCCCGACCGCGAACAGGGCCGTCGCGCTCGTCTCCAGGTAAATCTCGCCGGGCCGGTTCATGATCGTCCACCACAGGCCGGTCTCCGGGTCCTGCGCGCCCAGGATCGCGGCGACCTGCCGCTCGAGCGACGCGGCCACGGCCTCGTCGCGCTCGCCGCGCGCCGCGCGCACGCGCAGGTACTCGTAGCCGGCCGCCGTGACCCAGGCGTTGCCGCGCGCCCAGTACACGCCCGGGTCCTGCGGCGTCGCCCAGTTGTGCGCGTGCCGGAAGAGCCCGGGCTCGTCCTGGAGGGCCGACGCGAAGATCTCGAATTGATTCGAGAACTCGCCGAGCGCCCGCGCGTCGTCCGCGCGCTCGCCGGCGCGGATGAGCACGTTGCCGAACATGAACAGCGAGTCGATCCAGAGCGAGGGCTCGAACAGCGGCGACACGCCGAGGTGGTTGATGCCGCCCTCGTCCGTCCGGCGCGCGCCCTCGTAGAGGTAGCGGAGCGCGTCGTCGACGACCTTCCCGTAGGCCGCCGCGCACGTCTCCTCGTGGAGCGCGAGCGCGGCGGTGACCGGCGGGCAGCGGTCGCTGGTCGTGATCTCGTAGCCGCGCTCGATGTGCCGGTCGATGTAGCGCCGGTAGTAGTCCCGGTACGGGGCGTGCTGCGTGACCCGGTAGAGCTCGACCAGCGAGAGCATGACCGTGCCCTCGCCCCAGTCCCACGGCAGCGACTCCGCCGGGTGCTCGGCGATCCAGCGGTCGGCGACGGCGCGCGCCAGCGCGATGCTCTCGGAGCCGGGGGCGCGCTCGCGCGCGAACGCGTCCTCGGCCGACGGGGAGGTCGGCGTGCACGCCGCGCCCGAGCCGCCCGGGTCGCTCGAGCAGCCGGCGGCCGCGGCGGCGCTCACGGCGATGGCGACGAGCAGCGCGCGGAGGCGCGGCGCGACGAACGGGCGCGGCAGGGCGGCCATCGGCGCGTCACTCCGCCACGGCGACGCCGGTCGCGTCGGCCGCGGTGACCCGGGGGACGCCGTCGAGGAGCACGCGCGTGCCCCGGGCCATCAGCGCGAACGGCCGGTCGCCCTCGAGCCGCAGCACCACGAGCTCCGCGTCGGTCTCGAGGACCTGTCCGCCGGGGAGCACGAGCTCCTCCGGGGCGCCCGCGCCCCGGAGGACGGCGAGGTCGGTCGCGCCGTCGCCCTCGATCCGCCAGGCGACGAGGCCGGGCGCCGGCTCGAGCGGCGCCGCCCGGAGGGGCGCGTCGGGCCCGCTGTCCGCGCCGACCTTGTAGGGCAGGAGCACCGCCAGGAACCCCGGCGCCTCGGCCTCGACCGTGGCGTCGATGACGGCGTGGTCGGCGGCCTTGCGGTCCTGCTCGAACTCGTGGACGTGGGGCACGGTGAGCGGCGTGTACGGCGGCTCCACCACGGCGAGCCCCGGCGCGGTCGACTGCACGCGCGCCTCGACACCCGCGCGCGTCCGCTCCCAGCGCGCGCCGTCGGGGAGGAGCTCGAAGGTGCCGCCGGAGGTGAGCCCCGCGTATCCGTGCAGGCGCCACGCGTGCGCGCGGGCCGCCGGGTGCGACGTCGCCAGGCGGTCGCCCACCACGAAGTAGCGGCCGTCGACGAAGGCCACGGATCGCTCGACGTGCGTGTCCTGGTAGTCCTGGTGCGCCTCCGCGTACGCGATGGAGTCGCCGTCGTGGGTGTTCCGGATCCACGCGTCCGCGTCGCCGAAATGGTTGAAGACCCCCTTGTCGGGCGCGGACCTGCCGTCGATGAGGATGACGTTGTGCGACGGCGACTGGCTGGTCTTCGCGTTGTCGAGCGAATCTGGCTTGTAATAGCCGGCGTCGATCAACAGGTATTCTCCGTAGGCGGCGAGCGAGAAGGACGTGCCGTCCACGTGGTCGTGGAGCGCCTTGCGCGCCGAGCCGTGCTCCGCGAGGAGCAGGAGCCAGCGCGCGTCCTCGCCCCAGTCCGAGCGGAACACCGCGTTGCCCGCGTCGGGCATGAAGCGCGTGCGGAAGGGCGGCTCCTCGGGGGTCACCGCGTCATCGATGTAGAGGAGGTGTTGGGCGATGAGGTCGGCGCCAAACTCCATGTCCTGGGGGTTGTCGCGGTTCTGTTCCCAGTCCCAGCGATACGCCCCGCTGCCGCCGAAGGACGTGAGCAGCGAGCCGCCGTTGAAGGCGGTGAAGACCCCGTCGTCGACCGGCGGGCGGCTGCCCCAGGGCAGGCGCAGCGAGAGCGACCAGTCGACGGCCTTCGTGAAGAGCCCGCCGCGCAGCGGGAGCTCGAGCGTGGCCTGCTCGCCCTCGACGCAGCCGTGCGCGGCCCACGGGTCCACGTCGGAGCGGGTGCGGCAGTCGCGCGTGAAGGCGACGGGCCCGTCGAGCGCGTTGTCGAGGGCGATGAAGAGCGCCGCGGTGGGCCCCCAGGCGAAGCCGGCGTAATACGGCCCTTCGGAGGCGCCGCCGTCGGGCTGCACGTACTGGCCGTCCGGGCCCCAGAGGTAGGCGAGCTCCGAGATCGACCAGTTCCACCAGGTCGCGGCCGACGGGTGCCCGGGGAACGCGAGCGCCACATAGCCAATCGCGTCGGCGGTCCGGATCGGGTGGTTGTTCTGGGCGGGGCGCAGCAGGAGGTCCCGATAGAAATCGTGCTCGACGTACTTCGCGAAGAACTGGCCGGTGATCTCGGTGATCTTGCGCTCCGCCTCGGCGGACTCGTCGGGAGGGAGCCACGGCGTGGCGCTCAGCAGGTCCCACGCGTTCGTGTACCCCATCAGGATCCTCGCCATTCGAATGTTGATATCGAGGACCGTGTTCGTGTCCCAGTCGGTCTCGAGCCGCCGCAGGAACTCGCGCGCCTTCTCGGCCGCCGCCTGGTCGTCGAACGCCCAGGCGAGGAGGGCGTTCGCCTGCGCCGTCGAGGCGTTGTCCCCGTTGGCCCTGTGGTCCCAGGCGGTCGGGTCGGGGTCCTCCGCGTACGGCCGCTCGGCGCGGCGCTTCAGGGTGGCGAGGATCGAGGCGTAGGGCTCGCGGTCGACGCGCGCGCGCAGCACGTCGCGGTGCTCCGGCCGCGCGAGGAGCCGCGGGTGGACGCCGGTGTCCCGCGGCTCGGTCGGCCCGGGGACGTCCGCGCCGCACGCGGCGGCCGCGAGCGCGAGCGCCGCGAGGGCCGTGCGCGTCCGGAGGAGGGAGGAGACCGAGAGAGGCGAGCCGTGGGACCGTGATTGCATGGCAAGGATCGGGCGAGGGCAGGACAGGTGAGGCGCTCGTGCGCGAGCCACAGCAGCGTATCAGCTCGGGCGGCCTGGAGCGGCGCGATGTCTCGCGGGCGTGGGGGCGATCACCACATGCCCGTCATGACGAGATCCGACGCGCGCGATCCGCCGGCGGCGGCGCCTCCGGGGCACGCGCCCGTCGCCGGATGACCTCGCAAGCGTACGTCGAGCAAGCTGAGCAGAGCCGCTCACGGCGCGCCGCCGCGGGCTGCGTCGAGCGCGCCCGCGGCCGCCTGGGCGTGAGGGGCGCGACCGCTCGGGTGGTGCGATCCTGCGCGAGCGTCCGCCTGCTGTGGCGGAACGCGACGCGCGCAGCAGAGCGATCGCGCCGCCGGCGAGGAAACCTCGTCGACACGGCTGTTTCGCTGGGCGGCCTCCCGCTTGCATTGCCCCGGCCGCGCTGGGGGGGAATCGAGGAGGTTGGAATGGCGAACGAGCAGAAGCAGGGAGTCGGCGCGCAGGGACAGCAGGGCTCGGGCCTCCAGGAAGGCCGCAGCGAGAGCAGCGTTGTCCCCGACAAGGACTACAACCTGGTCAGCGTGCTCTACCATGCTCTCCAGGGCGCGGAGACCTATTCGAAGTACGTGCAGGACGCGCAGAAGCAGGGTGATCAGGAGCTCGCCTCCTTCTTCAGCGAGGTGCGGCAGGAGGAGCTGCGGCTCGCAGAGCGCGCGAAGCACCTGCTCGGGCAGCGCCTGAGCGGTGGTCGTCAGCAGGGAGGCGCGCGCGGCAGCGCCTAGCGCGAAGACAGGCTGAACAGCGAGGCGCCAAGTACGCCGGGGGAGCGCATCCTCTTCCGATGGCGTACTTGGCGCCTTGCCATTGGGCGGCTCGGCTGCGCAGACGAGAGGCTTGGGACGAGCGCGGCACGGGGACGCTTCCTGCGGAGAGCGCCCGTGGTATGCCCCTCGGTCATGCCCCTCCCCAAGCACCCCCGCGCCGTCATCACCGGCGCCGCCTCGGGCCTCGGCCGCGCGCTCGCCATCGAGCTCGCGGGCCGTCAGGCGAAGCTGCTCCTCGCCGACCTCAACGAGGAAGGCTCCCGGGAAACGGCGCGCCTCGTCGCCAGCGCCGGCGGCGAGGCGCACGCGGTGCGCTGCGACGTGAGCCGCAGCGACGAGGTCGCCGCGCTCGTCGGCGAGGCCGATCGCGCCCTCGGCGGCGTCGACCTCGTCGTGAACAACGCGGGCGTGTCCGCGGGCGGGCAGGTCGGCGAGACCCCCCTCGAGGACTGGGCGTGGGTCATGGGCATCAACCTCTGGGGCGTCATCCACGGCTGCCACGCGTTCGCGCCCCGCTTCAAGGAGCAGAGGAGCGGGCACTTCCTGAACGTCGCCTCCGCCGCCGGGTTCCTCTCCATCCCCGGCGCCGCCTCGTACTGCGTGACCAAGGCCGGGGTCGTCGCCCTCTCCGAGACCCTGCGGCTCGAGCTCGCCCCGTACGGCGCCGGCGTGACGGTCCTCTGCCCGACCTTCTTCATGACGAAGATCGTCGAGAGCGGGCGCGGGTTCGATCAGGCCACCCGGGAGGCCGTCGTGAAGCTCATGGGGCGCAAGGGCGTCCAGGCCGACTACGTGGCGCGACGCGCCATCGAGGCGGTCGACGCCGACCGCCTTTACGCCGTACCCCACCGCGACGGCCGCTGGTTCTGGCGGCTGAAGCGCGCCGTCCCCGAGCTGCTCCAGGACGTCGTCATGCCCCGGATGGCGCGCAAGCGGCTCTGACGCGCGCGGCTCGGCGCGCGGGGCGATCGTGCGCGAGCGCCTCCTGCGCCATGGCATCTCGGATCGAGCCGCAGGCCGGCACCGCCGAACGCCCGCCGTTCTGCCTGGAACGCCGGGGAACCCCGGGGGAACGCCGGGGAACCCCGGGACCGCCAGCTTGTGGCGCCGCCCGCTGACCCGTTGTAAACGCGGGGCGTGACCCAGGCGCGCTCGATCTTCGCCCCAGGACTCTTCGCCCATCAGGTCGCCCTCGTCACGGGCGGGGGCAGCGGGATCGGCCTCGCCTGCGCGCGCGAGCTCGCGTCGCTCGGCGCCAGGGTCGCGATCTGCGGCCGCAAGCCCGACAAGCTCGAGGCGGCCGCCAAGGCGCTCGCCGAGGGCGGCGTCGCCGAGGCCGACGTGCTCGCCGCGCCCTGCGACATCCGCGAGCCGGAGCAGATCGCCGCCTTCGTCGGCCAGGTCCTCGGGCGCTTCGGCCGCATCGACGTCCTCGTGAACAACGCCGGAGGCCAGTTCCCGAGCCCGGCCGTCGACATGACCCCGAAGGGCTGGGAGGCGGTCGTCCGCAACAACCTGAACGGCACCTTCTTCATGACCCGCGAGGTCGCGCAGCGGGCGATGTTCCCGGCCCGGCGCGGCCGCATCGTGAACGTCACCGCGTCGGTGAGCCGCGGCTTCCCGGGCATGGCCCACACCGGCGCCGCGCGCGCCGGCGTCGAGAACCTCACCCGCTCGCTCGCCGTCGAGTGGGCGGCGCACGGCATCCGCATCAACGCCGTCGCCCCCGGCAGCAACATCCGATCGAGCGGCACGTCGCAGTACGGCGACGAGCTCCTCGAGCTCGCGCGGCGCGCCACCCCGCTCAAGCGCCTCGCCACCCCGGAGGAGGTCTCGAGGCTCATCGTCTTCCTCGCGAGCGACCAGAACGACTTCATCACCGGCGCGGTCTACGGGATCGACGGCGGGCAGCCGCTCTGGGGCGACCTCTGGTCCATCCCCGAGCTGGGGGGCGCGCCGGGCGCTCCGCCGGACGGCAAGGGCTGAAGGGGCGCGGCGTGACCTACCCGCCCCCGTCCGCCGCCGGCCAGGCCGCACCGGAGCCCACCTCCGGCGCGCTCTCCGACGCCCTGGCGCCGCCGTTCGGGCCGCCGTCCGCGCCCCCCTCCTCCGCGCCGCCGTCGTCCGCGCAGCCGCCGGCCGAGCCGACCACCCTGCTCGGGCGCGTCGCCCGGCGCGTGCGCGACTACTTCCTCGCGCTCGACCCGACCTTCCTGTCCGCGGCCGCGCCGCTCGCGGTGATCGCGGTCATCCTCTTCACGCGCGCCCCGTCGACGAACTACATCTTCGACGAGCAGGAGGCGCTCCTCGCCAACCCGTACGTGAACGCGAAGGGCGGGCTCCGCTTCATCGACGCGATCCACCGCGATTTCTGGGGCCTGCCGCCCGACCGGAGCGTCGGCTCCTACCGCCCGCTGCCGAACTTCCTCTGGCGCACCGTCTGGGCCGTCACCAAGCAGCCGTTCTTCCACCACTTTTACAACGTCCTCTTCCACGCGGCGAACGCCGCGCTGCTCACGTGCGTCACGTTCTGGCTCACGCGCAGGCGCGGGCTCGCCTACCTCGCCGGGCTCGTCTTCGTCGGCTGCGCGGTGCTCACCGAGGCGGTGAGCGGCATCGTGGGCATCGCCGACGTGCTCGGGGGCCTCGGCGCGATCGCCGCCCTCGCCGCCCTGGCGCTGCCCGCGTGGGCGATGCCGTTCGGCGTGTTCGCGGCCGTGCTCTTCGGCCTCTTCTCCAAGGAGAGCGCGCTCGTCTGCGTGCCGCTGATCCCGTTCGCCGCCCTGATCGCGGCGCCGCTCACGCACCCCACGCGGCCGGCGCGGCTCGTCCGGTCGCTCCTCGCGCTGCTCGCCGCGGGCGCGGCGTTCGTGCTGTACGTCGAGCTCCGGCGGCGCTGGTTCCCGTCGCCCATGCCGGCCGAGCTCGCGGCGCCGCTCCCGGAGGGGACGCCGCTCGCGAGGCGCGCGCTGCACGACCTGCTCGTCTGGTTCCACCAGGCGCCCCTGCCGCGCGATCCGCTCAACAACCCGCTCAGCACCGCGGACACCCCGCACCGGATCGCCGGCGCGCTGCG
Organism: Sorangium cellulosum So0157-2; assembly: GCF_000418325.1. Taxonomy (GTDB): domain Bacteria; phylum Myxococcota_A; class Polyangia; order Polyangiales; family Polyangiaceae; genus Sorangium; species Sorangium cellulosum_D. The sequence continues at coordinate 2,037,578 of NC_021658.1, read as the reverse complement.
CGTCTACTGGCGCGGCCTCACCCAGGTCGTGTTCCCGTGGACGCTCAGCGGCGACTACTCGTACCCGCAGGAGCCGGCGCCCGACCGGCTGGTCTTCTTCGGCAGCGTCGCCGGCGCCGCGATGATGGCGCTGCCCCCGCTCGGCTCGCTCGCCCTCTGGATCGCGGCCCTCCGCCGCGAGCACCTCGAGCGGCGCGAGCGGCGCTCGGTGCGCGCCGCCTTCCTTGTCGACGGCGGCCCGGCGACGTCGCGGCGGTGGTCGCTGCTCCTCGCCGGGGCCTTGCTCGCGGGCGCGGCGGCCGCGCTCGCCGCGTACGACTGGCACGTGCTCCGCCCGGCGGGGCGCGTCGCGCCGCTCCGGGCGCTGCCGCTCGTGCTCTGGCCGCTGCCGTTCCTGCCCGCGCTGCTCCTCGGCCTCGGGCTGCTCGTCGAGGGCGGGCGCCCCCTGCCCTGCCCCGCGACCGCGGACCGGAGCGCCTGGGTGCCGCTGCGCCGCGGCTACGCGGGGCTGTGCCTCCTGGCGATCGGGCTGACCTGGGTCGTGGTCAGCTACTTCCCGCACTCGAACATCCCGGTCGTCCTGCCGACGGTGCGCGCCGAGCGCTTCTGGTACTTCCCGGCCATCGGCTCGTCGCTGGTCCTCGCGGTCGCGTTCTCGTGGCTGCACGAGGCGCTCGCGGGCTCGACCCTCGCGCCGCGCCGGCGCTGGTCGTGGCGGGCGTGGCTGACGCCGGCGCTGTTCGCGCTCTTCTTCGGCTTCCAGTGCGCGCAGGCCTACCGGCACGCGATGGACTACCGCAACGATCTCGATTTCTGGGCGGCGACGAAGGAGGCGGTCCCGAACAGCGCCAAGGCGCACCTCAACTACTCGGTCATGAAGGGCGCCCGCGGCGACCTCCCGGCCCGGCTCGCCGAGAGCAAGATCGCGGTGGAGCTCGCCCCGACGTGGCCGATGGCCCACGTGTACACGGGCGACACGCTCTGCCGCATGCACCGCGCCGACGAGGCCTTCCCGCACTACCAGCGCGGCATGGAGCTCGGCCCGAACGAGCTGAGCCTGATCGCGCTCGCGCTGCAGTGCCTGCACGACGAGCAGCGCCTCGCGGCGCACGAGGCGGAGCTCCGGCAGCTCGCGGAGGAGCACCCGGGGACGTGGCTCGCGTACCTCGCGGTGGACACGCTCGACAACGGCGCGAAGCACGGGGGCGTGGACCCGAAGTACCGGCCGCGCGGCTACAACGAGGGGCCGAAGGAGTGACCGAGGCGTGACCGCGGCCTGGCACGTGTACATCCTGCGCTGCGGCGACGGGTCGCTGTACACGGGCATCGCCCGCGACGTGGCGGCGCGCCTGGCCCAGCACGAGGCCGGGCGCGGGGCGCGGTACACGCGCGGCCGGGGGCCGCTGGCGCTGGTCCACGTGGAGGCCGCGGCCGACAAGGGCGAGGCGCTGCGGCGGGAGGCGGCCATCCGGAGGCTCGGGCGCGCGGGGAAAGAGGCGCTCGCCGCCGGAAGCAGGAGCGCTCGGTGAAGGGTCGCCCCGTCCAGCCCTCGGCCAGAGGCCTCCCTGTCCCCTTGCCGGCGGCCACGGACCGCGCGCCATGGATGCCGTGGTGATCGGCGCGGGCCCGAACGGGCTCGCCGCGGCCGTCGCGCTGGCCGGGGCCGGCCTCTCGGTCCGCGTCGTCGAGGCGCGCGACACCATCGGCGGGGGCGCGCGCACGGCCGAGCTCACGGGCCCCGGCTTCCGGCACGACGTCTGCTCCGCCATCCACCCCACGGCGGTGATCTCGCCGTTCTTTCGCACGCTGCCGCTCGCGGAGCACGGCGTCGCCTGGATCTACCCCGAGGCGGCGCTCGCCCACCCGCTGCCCGACGGGAGGGCCGCCCTGCTCCACCCCGATCTCGACCGCATGGCGGAGACGCTCGGCGAGGAGGACGCGGCGTCCTGGCGCGGCCTGTTCGCGCCGCTGCTCGCGCACGGCGACGCGCTGTTCGCCGAGCTGCTCCGCCCGCTGCGCATCCCGCCGCGCCACCCGCTCCTGCTCGCGCGGTTCGGCCTCTCCGCCGTCCGCTCGGCGGCGGGGCTCGCGCGCGACACGTTCCGCGGCGACGCCGCGCGCGGGCTGTTCGGCGGCTGCGCGGCGCACGCGTTCCTGCCGCTCGAGGCGCTGTTCTCGGCGTCCTTCGGCCTCGTGCTCGCGCTCGCGGCGCACGCGGCGGGCTGGCCGATGGTGCGCACCGGCTCGCAGGCGCTCATGGACGCGCTCGCCGCCCTCCTGCGCGCGCGCGGCGGCGAGATCGAGACGGGCCGCGCGGTCGCGTCGCTCGACGAGCTCCCCGCGGCGCGCGCCTACCTCTTCGACACGACGCCGGCGGCCATGGCGCGCATCGCGGGCGACCGGCTCCCGCCGGGCTACCGGCGCCGCCTCGAGCGCTTCCGCCACGGCCCCGGCGTGTTCAAGGTCGACTACGCGCTCGACGGCCCCATCCCGTGGAAGGCGACCGCGGCAGCGCGCGCGGCGACGGTGCACGTCGGCGGCACGCTCGACGAGGTGGCGGCCTCGGAGCGGGCGCTCGCCGGCGACGCGCCCGCGGAGCGCCCCTTCTGCCTCGTGGCGCAGCAGAGCCTGTTCGACGGCACGCGCGCCCCCGCCGGCAAGCACACCGCCTGGGTCTACTGCCACGTGCCGCCCGGCTGCACGGTCGACATGACGGCGCGCATCGAGGCCCAGCTGGAGCGCTTCGCCCCCGGCTTCCGCGATCTCGTGCGCGCGCGCGCCGTCCACACCCCCGCCGCCTTCCAGCGGTACAACGAGAACTACGTCGGCGGCGACATCGCCGGCGGGGCCAACGACTGGATCCAGATCTTCGCGCGCCCCGTCGCGAGCCTCGACCCCTACGCGACGCCCAACCCCGCGATCTACCTCTGCTCCAGCTCGACGCCGCCCGGCGGCGGCGTCCACGGCATGTGCGGCTACCACGCCGCCGCGGCCGCCCTCCGGCGCGTGTTCCAGAGGCCGGCGCCCGCCCTCGCCGCGCCGGCGCCGCAGGCCGCGCTGCCGCCGCGCGGCGGCTGAGGCGCCGGACCGGCGGCGCCCGAGCGAGCGCGCCCTCGCGGCGCGGTCACCCCCACGACACGTCGAACTCGCAGGCCTTGGCGCCGCGGAAGCGGCAACGGGTGTGCAGGCAGCGGCCCTCCCGGGCGCCCATGTGGGACATGAGCCGCTCCTGCCATACCGGGATGCCCACCGAGCAGGTGATCGGCCCGGGGCCGCGGTCCGGGAGCCTCGACGCGGTGAGGCGGACCGTGTAGCGCCTCGGGGCGACCTCGCTCGCCTCCATCGTGCCCTCGTCGAAGTAGCGCTCCCAGAGCGAGGCGGACCTGCGCAGCACCGTGGCGGGGGACGCGGCCTTGAGCAGCACCGTGAAGAACCGTTGCAGGTCCTCCTCGGCGATGGCGGCGGCGATGGGCCGGAAGCACTGCGGATGGCCGCCGCCGAACAGCGTCAGGTAGTGGTCGGTGAGGCGGTTCCAGAGGCCCACCGGGTACCAGCCGTGCGGCAGGATGATGCCGCCGACCTGCGCGGCTTCCTGCGGGCTCAGGGCCTCCAGCCACCGCTCCACGCCGGCAGCGCCGTGCTGCGCGGCCACGAAGTTCTTGAACCCCCCCAGCGCGTTGCCCTTGACGTTGCTCATCGAGTCGCTCCACCGGGCGGCCACCGCCAGGCCCGTCGCGTGCCGGGTGCCGCGGATCCTGACGAGGGTCCCGGGCAGATGCAATCGCGTCGGTCGGGCGCTCCGCAGAACCGGCGGGCGTGGTCGTCGGCGCGCTGTCCGCCGGCGGGCGTCGTACTACAATCGCCGGCGTGAAACCGTGCCCCTTCTGCGCGGAGCAGATCCAGGACGCCGCGATCAAGTGCCGCTTCTGCGGCAGCATGCTCGAAGAACGAGCGCCTGCGGCGGCCACGGCCCTGGCCGCGCCGCTCGCCCCCGCGCCCGGCGCGCTCTCCCCCGCGGCGGGCGCGCTCGCCGCCTCGCCGGGCGGGGCGCGCGTCCTCTTCGAGGGGGCGCCGAGCTGGAAGGCGTGGTTCTGGTCCTACGTGGCCGCGAGCGTGCTCTCGCTCGTGCTGGTGGGCCTCGTGTGGCTCGGCATCCTGCACTGGAAGCGCAAGAGCCTCCGCTACAAGATCACCGACCGCACGATCGACTACGAGGCCGGCCTGCTCACGCGGCGGATCGAGACCCTCCAGCTCTGGCGGGTGCACGACCTCGACCTCCGCCAGACGTTCATGGATCGGCTGCTCGACATCGCCGAGATCCGCGTGTTCACGAAGGACGCGAGCGATCCCGAGCTCGTGATCCGGGGCCTGCCGGCGTCGCGCGAGCTGTTCGAGGCGCTCAAGAACGCGGCGGAGCTCGCGCGCCAGCAGCGCGTGCTCGGGGTCGTGCAGTAGCGCGGGCTTCGCGCGGCGGCGCAGGCCTGATAGGAGCCCGACCATGTCCCCCAGGCGATCCCCGCTCGACGATCTCCCGGATGTGCGCGACGGCCTGACGCGCGCCGAGCGCATCATCCTCTGGAAGCTCTCCGAGCTCGAGCGGGAGTTCGGCGGCCGCAACGTGCCCACGGCCACGCTCTACGGCCGCGTCGTCGAGCACATCGATCTCTCGGTCCCCGAGTTCCAGCGCCTCATGCAGCGCCTCGTCGGCGTGCGCTGAGGGCGCCCCGGAGCGGCTCGGACGCCTTGTCACCGTGACATGAGAGCTCCCGTGAAGGCGGGGACAGCATGGCTGTTGTCTGCCCGCCTCGTGATCGACTCCGACCACGACCACGGGACGGCCCGGAACAGACATCCACGGGCTTGACGTCGTGTCAGGCGGTCCGCTGCTCGAGGGCGGCGCGCAGCGCGGAGACCGAGGCGCTGCGCAGGTACACGACGGGGGCGCCGTCCGCAGCGAGGGTCTGCATCTGATCGCGCAGCGCGTGCGAGACCATCGTCACCATGATCACGATGAGCGCGATCCTCCCCACGCCGTGGCGCGCCCCCGGGGGCACGCGGTTCTCATAATGGCGCAGCGACCAGCCGTGCTTCTCGACCACATCGCGGTAGCGGCTGGACATGCCGCCGCTGCCCCCGATGACCAGCACCGTCTGCTCCTCGCGCTTCCTGTCGACCGCCTGGGAACGCCGCTGCGCCTTCATGCGATCCCCAGGAGCAAGGCGTAAGCCACGCTCCTCGAGCGGGCATTTCCGCGCAAATCTCGCGGTGCGGGTCTATTCCCCGGCAAAATGTCGCCGCATCGCGAAGGCCTCTGTCATCGTGACATGGCGCCGTGACATGGCGCGCGCGACGACCGGACGCTGCCCCGCAGTCGCGAGCATCGGGGAATATTCCCGTTCACGGCAGCTCCCCGCCCAGCAGCTCCCCGCCGGTGCGGCCAGCGAGGATCCAGAAGACAGGGGACGACCGGGGGCGCCCGCCGAAGCTCCACAGCGCCGCAAGGGCGTCCCTCCGCACAGGCCCCCTCGCGAGCACCGAGGCAGACCTACATGCCGTCCCGGTTGCGCGCGGCGGAGGCACCCGCCCGGGGGGGTGGCCGGGCTCGACGGGAAAGATGGCGCAACATGATTAGTTAGTAACACTAACCAATCTGCACGCGGGCGCGCTGCGGACACACGCCACGGCGACCCGCCGGCGACCTCGAGCTGTGGTAGGGAGCAGCGCCCCCCTGCCGTGCCATGATGTCTCCCGCCCCGCCCAGCGCCCCGCCTCTGCCTCCGCCGGGCACCGTCGAGCCGCCTCCGCCGGGCGCCGCCGAGCCGCCTCCGCCGGGCACCGTCCAGCGCTGGGCCTGGGATTACGTCCTCGCCACCGATCTCGCACACAAGCTCGAGCCGCCCCCCGTGCCGTCGGTCTGGGAGCCCGACCCCGCGACGCCGCGCCGCATCGCTCGCCCGGGCCGGCCCGCCGAGCTGCGCATCTCCGTGCGCGCATCGAAGAGCCCGGGGCCCGAGGCGCTGCGCAACCCGGCGCGACGCGCGCAGCTCTTCCACGCGTTCATGCACCACGAGCTCCAGGCCGCAGAGCTGATGGCCTGGGCGCTGCTCGCCTTCCCGCAGACGCCGCGCGCGTTCCGCGGCGGCCTCGTCCGGATCGCCCTCGACGAGGTGCGCCACATGCGGCTCTACGCGGCCTACCTCGCCGCGATCGGCCACCGCTTCGGCGACTTCCCGGTGCGCGACTGGTTCTGGTCGCGGGTGCCCGCCGCCGCGTCGCCCGCGCAGTTCGTGGCGGTGATGGGGATGGGCCTCGAGGGGGGCAACCTCGACCACACCGCGCGCTTCGCCGAGCGCTTCCGCGCCATCGGCGACGACGAGGGCGCCGCGCTCACCGAGCGGGTCTGCGCCGAGGAGATCCCGCACGTGCGCTTCGGGGTCCGCTGGTTCCGCCGCTTCACCCAGGCGCCGGGCGGCGCCTCGCCCCACGCGCCGGGCGGCGACTCGCCCCACGCGCCGGGCGACTTCGAGACGTGGGTCCGCCACATCCCGCCGCCCCTCTCGCCGCTGCTCATGCGGGGCGAGCCGATGAACCGCCGCGACCGGAGCCGGTCCGGCCTCTCCGAGCCGTTCCTCGACGCGCTGGCCGCATGGACCGAGCGAGCGCCTGGATCCTGAACTTCGACGCCGACGAGGAGCTCGCCCGCCCCGCGGGGTACACCCCTCGCGCCGCGGTCGCCGGCCGGGCCCCGGAGCTCGCCGGCCGGGTCGCGGCCCTGCTGCGCCCCGGCGACGTCGTGCTCAGCCCCGACCTCCCCGCGCCGCTGGTGCCGCCGGCGCCGCCCGGCGCCGCGCTCGTCGGCCGCGCGTGGTGCCCCACGCCCCGCGCCCGGCGCCTCCTCGGCCGCGCCGGCGTCCCCCTCGCGGACGCGCCGCCGCTCGAGGTGCTCCGCCGCGTCAACCACCGGAGGTTCTGCGCGGACCTCGGCCAGACGCTGCCCGGCGCGCGCCATGTCGTCACCCTGGCCGAGCTCGAGGCCGCGATCGCGGCGCCCACGCCGACCGGCCACTGGCTGCTCAAGCGGCCGTTCGGCTTCGCCGGGGCCGCCGGGTGCCGGGTCGCCCGCGGCCCCCTGCCGCCCGACGCGCGGCCCTGGGCGGCCGCGTCGCTCGACCCCGCCTCCCCCGACCGCGGCCTCCAGGTCGAGCCCTGGGTCGAGCGCCGCGGCGACTTCTCGCTGCACGGCCACGTCGCCCGCGGCGGCGCGGTCCGCCTCGGCGCCCCGTGCGCCCAGCGCTGCGACGACCGCGGGGCGTACCTCGGCGCCGCGCTCGCCGGCGAGGGCGACCTCGACGGCGACGAGCGCCGGCGGCTCGTCGAGGCCGCGCTCGAGGCGGGCGAGGCGCTCGCCGGCGCGGGCTATTTCGGGCCCTTCGGGATCGACGCCTTCCGCTGGGAGGACGAGCGCGGGGGCCTGCGCTGGAACCCCCGCTGCGAGATCAACGCGCGGTACACGATGGCGTGGGCGATCGGCATGGGCAGCGCCCGGCCCGACCTCGAGTGACCGGCGCGCGACGGACTCGCCGCGCGGAGGCCGCGCCCCGATCCCGACACCGACTTGTTGCACAAGAGGTTGGCCGCTTCCTCTATAGCGGTGCTCCGAAGGCAACGAGACGATCCGTCGAGACGCCACGAACGAGGATTTCCTGGCTCTCCTGGCATTCTCGGCGTCCTCTCGGTCTTCTCCGTCCATAGTCGCTGTACCCGATGCGGCCGAGCTCCGCGCTGGCAGCTCGTCGTCCGGGCTCGTCTCTGGTCTCATGAGAGGGGGAGCCACAGAGGCACAGAGGATACAGAGTCTCTTCTTTCTTTCTCTTGCACTCCTCTGTGCCCTCTGTGCCTCTATGGCTCCCCCTCTTCTCACCCACGGAGTCGTGAGAGGAGGGATCGACGTGAGTCTACCGGCAAGGACAGAAGCGCAGCGGCCAGCGCGGCGTCGCGCGACGGGCGGGGGGCGCAGGGCGCTTGCGCTCGCGAGCGCCGCAGCCGTCGCCGCGCTGCTCGCGGCGTGCGGGCCGGAGGGAGCGGGCGCGGAGCCGTGCGGCGGCGCGACGTGCACCCCGGACCAGGTCTGCGTCTACCCTCCGGGCGACTGCGGCGAGGGAGGCATCGTCCCCGGGAACTACGGGGTTTGCCAGCCGCGTCCCACGTCGTGCGACACCGCCACGCCCCGGGAGATCTGCGCGTGCGACGGGCGCGTCTACGCGAGCGCCTGCGAGGCCGCGCGGGCCGGCGTGAGCATCGGCAGCGGCGAGGAGTGCAGCGGCGCCGCGCCGCCGGGGACGATCGCGTGCGGCAGCTATTTCTGCGACGCGATCTCCGAATACTGCCAGATCGTCGAGGATGGTCACGACGAGCTCTTCAAGATGCCGACGCGGCGGACCTGTGAGGAGATACCGACCACCTGCATGGCGGAGCCGTCCTGCGACTGCCTGTCCGAAGCCGCCACCGACCCCCGCGAGGGCGATTGCTCCAGCGCGCCCGCCTGCACGCGAGGCGAGTCGGGCAGCTTCGCCGTCCAGTGTCTCGGAGATCTCTATTGACGTGCGGCGGAGCCGAGCACCACGTGCAGGCGTGGCGAGGACGTCCCACACGGCTGGACAGCCAGCCACGCACGCGCTCACGCCGTCTCGGGCGCCCGCGGCGCATCATGGAAAGGACACAAAATCGCCACCAAAACGTTGAGACTTTATCAATAGACGGTCCTTTAACTTGCTCGCGCAACGCTCACACCAAAGCTCGCATTTACAAGAGAAAGGCACGCATCCATGCAGAGCTCGCGCGCGCGAGATGAATTACCCGGACACAAGCGAATGACGGCGAGCTGGTCTCGGCTGCCGATGGGCGTCCTCTGCGCCGCCCTCCCGGCGATCGCGATCGTCAATGCCTGCGGAGCCGAGGGCGAGATCGAGGAGATCTCGGAGGCGCAGCAGGCGCTGACCACCGTCTCCTTCCAGCAGGGGTCGCTCCCGAGCTCGTCGTACGCGGGCTCGACCGACGCGACGATCCGGCAGGCCGCCGCCACCACGAGCTACGGCGGGGCGACCACGTGCGAGGCCGACGGCGACGACGGCTCGGGCGTGGACAAGTCCTGCCTGCTGAAGTGGACCCTCTCCGGCATCCCCGCGGGGAGCACCGTCCAGTCGGCGTCGATCACCCTCCAGGTCACCGACGGCTCCTCGAACACCTACAACGTCTACGAGGTGAAGCGCTCGTGGAGCGAGTCGCAGGTCACCTGGAACAACGCGACCTCCACGACGGCGTGGGCCACCGCGGGCGCGATGGGCTCGACCGATCGCGGCAACCTCGTGGGCAGCGTCACCGGCAGCGCCGGCTCCAGGACGATCACCCTGAACGCGGCCGGCGTGGCGCTCGTGCAGGCGTGGGTCGACGGGACGTCCAACAACGGCGTCGTCATCGCGAGCTCGTCGAACACGAACGGCATCGACTTCGCCTCCTCGGAGCACGGGACCGTGTCGTACCGGCCGAAGCTCACGATCACCTACGGAACGTCGAGCGGCACCGGAAGCTCGACCGACCCGGGGCTCCTCGTCGCGTTCATCGGCGACCAGGGCAACGGCAGCAACGCGGACGCGGTGCTCCAGCTCATCGAGGACGAGGGCGCCGCCGCGACCATCCACAACGGCGACTTCGACTACGCCAATAACCCGGCGGCGTGGGAGAACCGGATCAACGGCATCCTCGGCCCGAACTATCCTTATTTCGCCATCATCGGCAACCACGACGCCGCGGCGTGGGGCGGCAGCAGCGGATACGCCAGCTATATCCAGGCCCGCCACGCGCGCGTGCCGGACATGAACTGCACGGGCGAGCTCGGCGTCAAGGCGACGTGCAACTTCCGCGGGCTGTTCATCGTGCAGTCCTGCATCGGGACGGGCGAGCTCCGCTCGACCTGCGGCGCCAACGCGTCCGATCAGGTGAGCTTCATCCAGGACGCGCTCGCGAGCGACAACTCGATCTGGTCGGTGTGCGCCTGGCACAAGAACCAGCACGACATGCAGGTCGGCGGCAAATCGAACGAGGTGGGCTGGAGCGCCTACCAGGCGTGCATGAACGCCGGCGCGATCGTCGCGACGGGGCACGAGCACTCCTACTCGCGCACGCTGACCCTCACCGACGTCGGCAACGCCTCGACCGGCCACGGCAAGACGGGCGCCTTCAACCTGGTCGAGCTCGGCCCGAACCGGAATTTCGTGTTCGTGTCGGGCCTCGGCGGCGTGGGGATCCGCGATTACGAGGCGGCGAGCCACGACGACGACACGTGGTGGTCGTCGTACTACGCGAGCAACAAGTGGGTGAAGAACGGAACGCTGATGTCCGGCACCGCCGACTACGGCGCCCTGTTCATCCGCTTCAACGTGGGCGGGGACCCGAAGCGCGCGACCGCGTACTTCAAGGACGTGGACGGCCGCCTCGCCGACGAGTTCACGATCCAGGTCCAGTAAGGCGCGGCGCGCCCGCGCCGTCGGGCCCCGCGGCCGCGGGCCCCCCTCGTCTCCCGGTCTGGCGCGGGGCGAGCGGGATGGAGACGCCTTCTGGGTGTCGGACTGGACCTCGGGCAAGGTCTTCCGGGTCTCGGCCGACGGCACCTGGACGGTCGCGTACGACCTGGCCGCGGATCATGGCGTCGCCTCGGCCGCGGACATCGGCTTCGATCCGGAGCGCCGCATCCTCTGCGTCCCCGATCTGAACACCAGCGTCGCCTTCATCACGGTGGAGTAGGCCTGCCAGGCCCGGCGGCGTCGAGCCGGGCCAGCCCAGCGCTCGCCGGCGCCCCGGTCCACGCGCGGCCCCCGCGCCGCGCGCCGGAGCGGCGCCTGGTCGCCGAGGTCGCCGCGCCCGCGCCGCCGCTCGCCGCACTCGCGACAACCTTGTTGCTCCCAGGGGCGCCGCCGCTGCGTTACACCTCTCGTTGCCGGCGGACGGCGCGCGAGCACGCGCCGCGCGGGCGAGGGAGATCCCAGCATGAAGACCACGGAGAACAGGGCGGGCCGGGGGGCGCGCAAGCGCCCGAAGCGCGCGGAGATCGTGCGCGAATACGGCCCCTTCCCGGGCACGCCGCGCATCCACGGCGTCACCTACGACGGCCAGAACGTCTGGTTCGCCAGGACCGAGAAGCTCGCCGCGATCGACCCGGCGAGCGGAGAGGTCGTGCGCGAGCTCGACGTCGCTGCCCACGCGGGGACCGCCTTCGACGGCGAACATCTCTGGCAGCTCGTCGAAGACCGGATCCAGAAGGTGGACCCGAAGACGGGGCGCGTCGTCGGTAGCATCCCCGCGCCCGCGCAGGGGCGCGACTCGGGCCTGACGTGGGCGGAGGGGACGCTCTGGGTGGGCGAGTACCGGGCGCGCAAGATCCACCAGATCGACGCGACGACAGGCGCGATCCTTCGGACCATCGCGTCGGATCGGTTCGTCACCGGCGTCTCGTGGGTCGACGGGGAGCTCTGGCACGGCGCCCAGGAGGGCGAAGAGAGCGAGATCCGGCGGGTCGATCCCGCGAGCGGCGAGGTGCTGGACCGCCTGGAGATGCCCGAGGGGGTCGCCGTGACGGGGCTCGAGGGCGATCGCAGGGATCTCTTCTTCTGCGGCGGCGGGACGAGCGGCAAGGTGCGCGCCGTGCGCAGGCCGACCGCCCGCGCCCAGCGCTGACGAGGCCCGTCACGGGCCCAGCCTGCTTTGGCGCGTCCGGAAGGCGAAGGCCGACGGGCAGATCCACGCCCACGGCCACGCGATGCACGCCTTCGCCTGCCCGGGCGCGCGCCTCCCGCAGGCAGGCATCCAGTACGACGCCGCGGCCGCCAGGCGATCGTGGGCGGCGATGCGGAGCTTCCTCGAGGAGGTCCTCGAGCGCCGGTCGTGCTGAGTCGGGCCCGGCGGCGGGGCCCGCGTCGGGCCATGCCTCCCGAGGCGCTCGATGGCAGAGCACCCGTCGGGTACGCTGCGCACCGGACATGAAACAGCCCGCGCCGCGCTCCCCCGACGCCTCGGCCCCCGAGGCCCACGCGAACGCGCCCTCGCGGCCCTCGCCGCCGTCCTCCAACGCCACGACCCTGGTCCAGAAGCCGCGCGTGCCCGACGCCTTCGGAGAGGCGCCGACCATCGTGTACATGCCGAGCGACGAGCCCGGCCGCGCGCCCGGCGACGCCGCGCCGCGCCCGCCCGGGGGCGCCGCGGCCGCCGCCGCGCCCGGCGGCCGGGAGCGCGGCGCCATCGACGACGTCACCCTGCGCATGCCGCCCAAGGCCGGCGCCCCGGGCGGGGACCACGACGACCGCACGCTCAAGATGCCCGCGCGGCCGGGGCGGGCCACCGCGGAGGACGACGCGCCGACCGTCAAGGCCGAGCCCAAGGCCTCCTTCGTCGACCTCGACGCCGAGGCGCAGGAGGAGGGCCGGCCTCAGGACCTCAAGTCGGCCGCCCGCGCCTTCTTCAAGCGCCACCACAAGAAGCTCTGGTGGCTGCACACCGCCTATGCGCTCAGCCTCGGCGCCTTCGTGGTCGCCTTCGCGCAGAAGGGGTTCCAGCACGCCCGCTTCCTCGCGATCTCGGTCAGCGTCGCCTGGCTGCTCGTGCTCCTGTTCTTCCGGCTCTTCGGCACCGGCGCCCGTCAGGACTTCGCGACCGCGTGGCGCGGCGCCCGGCTGCGCTTCCTCGTGATGACCTATGTCCTGAAGAACCTCTATCAGGGCATGCTCTTCTTCCTCCTCCCGTTCTACTGGAAGAGCGCCAGCCTGGACGCGCCGAACCGGTGGTTCGTCCTCCTCCTCGGCGCCTGCGCGGTGCTCTCGACGCTCGATCTCGTCTTCGACCGCGTGCTCATGCGCTGGAAGACGCTCGCCTCGGTGTTCTACGGGGTGACGCTGTTCGCCTGCCTGAACCTCGTCATCCCCGCGCTCCTCCCCAACACCCGGACGCTCTACACGCTGCTCTCCGCCGCCCTCGTGTCCGTGCTCGGCTTCTGCACGCTCCACCTGCCGTTCGGGGCGCTGTGGAGCCGGATGGGCCTGGTGTTCCTCGTCCTCGCGTCGGCCGCCGGGGTCGGGCTCGCCTACGGCACGCGGGAGATCATCCCGCCGGTGCCGATGCACCTGTCCTCCGCGGCCGTGGGCCCCTCGGTGCTCCCGGACGGCCGCCTGGCCATGTCCGTGAAATCGCTGCATTTTTCCGTGATTCGGGAGCTGCGCGCGGTGACCGACGTGGTGGTGCCGGGCGGCGACGGGGACCGCCTCGTCCACGTGTGGCGGCACGAGGGGCGCGAGATCCTCCGCGCGCCGGAGGAGACGCTGCGGGTGCCTGGCCCGGAGGGCGCGGTGCGGCTCAAGTCGCAGCTCGTGGGCGGGAGCCTGCCGCGGCGCCTGGCCGGGCACTGGACCGTGGATGTCGAGACCGAGGACGGCCAGCTCGTCGGCCGCACCGCGTTCGAGGTGACGGAATGAGGGCGCCGCTCCAGGGCGACCAGGCCGGCGCCGCGCAGCGCGCGCGCTGGGTCGACGCCGGCAACATGGCGAACGGGTTCCTCGTGTTCGGCAACGTCGTCACGGGCTTCATCGCGATCGGCAACGTCGCGCGCGGGTTCATCGCGATCGGCAATGTCGCCGTCGGCGTCGTCGCGATCGGCAACGTCGCGTTCGGCGTCGTCGGCGGGTTCGGCGCGACGATCGCGGTCGGCGCCTTCGCCGCCGCGGGCGTGCTCTCCTTCCCGGTGCTCGACGGCGCGGCGGGCGTGGCCAGCGCGACCGATCTGCACCTCATCCTGTCGGTGTTCCCGATCGTGCTCTGGTTCGTCGCGGCGCGCCTCTTCCCGGGGCGGCGCGCGCCCCGCCTGGGCCCGAGCCCCGAGCTGACGCCGCTCCGCGCGCTGCTCCGGGGCGAGCGCGCCGACGGCTGGGTGCGCGCGCGCGTCGAGCGGGCGGGGGCGGGCGCGCTCCGGCTCGCGCAGGGCGGCGCGCGGCTCGAGCTGCCGGCGACGCCGGAGGCGCTCGGCGCGGGCGGGCCGCTGCTCCCGGAGGGCGGGAGCGCGCGGCTGTTCGCGTACGTGCGGGCGGAGGAGCACGTGCGCGGCGGCGAGGGCGGCTACCGCGAGGCGCAGCGGCGGGAGCGGGTCCTCACCGTGGCGGATCTGGTGAGGCCGCCGGCGTGGGTCCCGCCGTGGCTCGACGGCGGCGAGGCGCAGTGGTGGCTCTCGCGCGCGTGGCAGGTGGGGGCGGTCGTGGCGGCCGTCCTGCGGGCGGCGCAGCTCGTGGCGGGCGCGATGGGGTGAGCGCCCGCCGCCTCGACGCACGCCGGGCCAGGCATCGAGATATCCCAGCCAACCAACTGGACAAACAGAACCACAATCCAGAAAAAAAACTCAGATATCTGGAAATAACCGGGTTGAATCCAGAATTATCCAGCCTATATCCGGTCAATCAGAGACTGGATCCAGAAAATCGGTTCAAATAACTGGACAAACATGCCCTGGATCCAGAAAAAATCGCTCAGAAATCGCCGAAGCCGGTGATCTTCGCCAGTTCCCGCCGCAACAGGAGATCGCGCTCCACGACGAGGCGGTCGAGCTCCTCGTCGGAAGCATACGCCAACCTTCGCTGGCGCTCCGCGACCCGGCTGTCGATCGCCCGGACCATGCGCACCGCGAGCCACGCTGCAGCGAACGACGCCACGTCGGACGCAATGAACGCATACCGGGACCGGATGAACTCCGCCACGGTCAGCTGCGGCATGACGGAGGCCAGCCACCCGAGGCCGCGGCTCGCGAGATAGAGCCCCCACCACGCGCCGAGCGCGGCATGGTGCACCGCGCTCGCCCGCGGGGCGTGCGCCATCTCGACGCGCCGGTAACCACCCCCGCCGTCCAGGAGAGGGCGCGGCGCAGGCTCGGGCACGCCCGCCGGAGCAAGGCCGTCGTGGAGATCGCGCAGCACCCTGTACGGCTGCACCAGGTTCACGACGGGAATCAAGAATGCCACGACCGACTCGGACGGCGTCCAGGAAAACCCCCGCACGGGATCCAGCTCGCCAGCCAGCGCGACAGTCCTCGCGAGCCAGCGCAGGAACAACACGCCCGCAAGGAGCCCGAACCCGAGCTCGAGCAACCCCCCGGCCTCACGGAGCGTGTTGGCAAGCTGCCATGTCGACGCCGAGACCTCCGTCGAGCCGAGCAACGCAATGTGCCATGCCCCGACCAGCGCCGTGAACGCCGCCACCGCCCCCATCGAGATCAGCCCGGCAACCGCCGCACGAGCGCGCCGGCGCACGACGCGTACGTCGCGGCCCCACCCCTCCCGAGCTTCGGCCCAACCGCTCACGGCGAGCGAGGCTATCAGCGCAACGC
Organism: Sorangium cellulosum So0157-2; assembly: GCF_000418325.1. Classification (GTDB taxonomy): domain Bacteria; phylum Myxococcota_A; class Polyangia; order Polyangiales; family Polyangiaceae; genus Sorangium; species Sorangium cellulosum_D. Next base: position 2,022,166 of record NC_021658.1, on the reverse strand, counting down.
GCCGCATTGCAATGCAAGCGCTGCCGCACGGCAGGCCCTACCCGGCAACCCCTGCCGCCCAGCGAGGTTTGCCGGGCGCGCGCCCGCGCGCCCGCGCGACGGATGCCCGGGAATAGAGCCGATTCGCTCCTCGCGCCGCGTGGCACCAATCCCACACACCTGCATCCGCGTCCCGTCGGCAAACGCGAGCTTCCGTGCCCGCCGACGTCAATCGTCCACGATCGCCGGGCTCCCGCTGTACACAACCGCATCCAGGAGCCGCTCCTCCCGCACCAGCGCGAGCGCCGGCGCGTCCCGGCGGATCGAGATGCTGCCGCCCGCGTCCGCGAACCCGCACGCCTCCGCCCCGCGCCGCGAGCCGATCTCCCAGAGCGCCTCGGCCGGCGTCCCCTCGCCCCGCAGCGTCACGCGCTTGCCCGTCCGCAGCCGCTCGCCCAGCTCGACGCCCCGCAGGTCCTCGAACGGATCGGTGATCACGTGGCTGTCGATCCCCACGCACAGCCGCACCCCCGCCCCGCGCAGCGCCCCCACGTCGGGCAGGCCGTCGCCGAGGTCGCGCTCGGTCGTCGGGCACAGGCACGCGAACGCCCGCGCCGCGCCGAGGAGCGCCGGCTCGTGCGGCGCGAGGTGCGTCGCGTGCACCGCCACGAAGCGCTCGCTCAGGACCCCGCGCTCGGCCAGGAGCTCCACCGGGCGCCGGCCCGTCTCGGCGAGGCACGCCTCGATCTCGGCCGGCTGCTCGGCCACGTGCATGTGCACCATGAGCCCGCGCTCCGCGGCATACCGCGCGATCTCGCCGAGCCACGCCGGGGGCACGGCGCGGACGCTGTGCGGCGCCACCCCGACGCGCACGTCGTCGCAGCCCGCGTAGCGCGCCCGCAGCGCCTCGACGTCCGCGAGCGCGGCGTCGAGCGAGCCGTCCGAGAACCGCCGCTGCGCCCCCTCGGGCGCCCGGCCCGCGCCGGCGCGCGCGTAGACGACCCGGAGGAGCGCGATCCGGAGGCCCTCCGCGCGCGCGGCCTCGATCACCGCGTCCGCGAGCACCGTGCGATCCGCGTAGGGCGCGCCGTCCGGCTGGTGGTGCACGTAGTGGAACTCGCCCACCGTGCGGACGCCCGCGGCGCGGAGCTCGCGATAGGCCACCTTCGAGATCGCGTGAATGGACTCGGGCGTGAGCGACGCCGCGAGCGCGTACATGGCGGTCCGCCACGACCAGAAGTCGTCCGACCCCGACGGCCCCGGCCGCTGCGCCTCCCCGCGCATCCCGCGCTGGAATGCATGGGAGTGGGCGCTCGCCAGCGCCGGCAGCTCGATGGCCCCCGCCGTCAGCCTCATCGCCGCTCGACCTACCACGCCGGGGAGGCCGGCGGAAGGCGCGGCGCCCTCGCGCTGCCGGTCACTCCTCTTCCGGCTCTTCCGGCAGCGCGAAGAGCGCCATGCAGCCGGTGCTGAGCTTGCCGCAGGCCTCCATGACCGCTTCGGTGTCCCGTTCCTGGTCGTACCACGCCACGGTGAGCGCGCCGCACTCGGGGAGCACGTTGAGAGAGTACGCTCTCGTCGCGGCGGCGCACGCGTCGAGCTCCGCGATGGTCGCCGTGCACTGCGTGGGCTGCACACAGGGCCGCTCCTGCAGCTCTGCGAGGAACTGATCGAGCTGCGCCGCCTGCGCCGGGTCGGCCATGCAGCTCTCGTAGTGCTCGCCGCACCTCGCTCGCACCCCGGCGTCGTCGGTCCCGGGATTGTCCCCGAACTTCGCGCCCAGCACGCCGAACATGCGGCAAAAATAATTCATGTCCAGCCGGTCGGCCTCGCACGTGCGGTATCCCTTGCACGCCTGCTCGGCCTCCGCGGGCGTGAGCTCATCGACCACCGTCGACGGGTCGAGCCCCGTGCACGAGGCCTCGCCGGTCCGCTCACCGCCCGCCGCTTCCTCCGGCGCCGGAGCCCCGTCATCCCCGCAGCCGAGGCCCGAGAGACCACAGGCCAGACACACCCCCACCACCCCCGCCCAGAACGTCGATCGCATGCTTCCAAGCTCCCTTGAAGGAATCAGGCTCAAGCTCCGCCCCACCGGCGAAACCACCTTTCCTTACGCAGGGCCGCTGTCGCTTCCCCCTCGTGTTCCGCGTCACAATGCTGCTGTCGCCGCCGCGGCGGGCGCGCGCGTCGCGACGGCCGCCGCGCCCGGGCCGCGCGGTCGCCTCAGGCCTTCGGCTCGACCTCGAGCTCGGGCAGCCCTTCGAGCTTCTCCTCGACCTCGGCGGCGGGCGGCGGCGCGGGGACCTCCTCGCGGCGGGCGGCCATGACCGTCAGGGCGCGCGGGAAGCACTCGACCGCGAGGGGCGTGGTCCCGACCTCCTCGCCGTCGATGAGCACGCGCTGCGGCGGATCGGTGCTGATGAGGACCCGCCGGGCGGCGAAGAACCCGACGTTGTCGCGCTCGGCCGGCTCGCCGTCGATCGCGGTCCGGAGGAGGTGCAGGCCCGTCGCGACCGCCTCGACGAGCGTCGTCGCCGACACGATGGTGACGTCGAGCCGCCCGTCCTCCGGCGACACGACCGGCGGCCCCTGCGCCAGCACCGTGCGCGCAGGCGCCATGTTCGCGACCGTCACCGCCACCGCCCGGCAGTGGATCCGCTGGTCGTCCGTCACGATCTCGACCCCGAACGGCTCCAGGCTCATCAGCTTCTTCAGCCCGGTGCCGATGTACGCGAGCACCCCCCAGCGCTGCTTGGCGTCCTGCGGGGTCTCGCCCACGGTGTCGGCGTGGAGCCCGACCGCTGACAGCAGGATCATGGTGCGCCCGTTCGCGCGGGCGGCGTCGATGCGCGTCGGCTCGCCGCGGACGAGGACCTCGATGGCCCCCTCCAGGTCGGCCGGGATACCCAGCGTGAGCGCGATCGAGTTCGCCGTGCCGAGCGGCAGGATGCCCAGGCACGTGTCCGTTCCGAGGAGCGCGGACGCGACGCTCGAGATCGTCCCGTCGCCGCCCGCCGCGATGACCAGGGGGGCGCCCTCCCGGCGCGCCGCCTCGGCGCACGCGGCGGCGCTGCGGTCCGCGCTCGTCTCGTAGACGCTCAGCGCGAACTCGCGCTGGAGCCGCGAAGGAAGCGACTCGACCGCATCCCCGGCGTGGCCTGCAGCAGGGTTGAAGATCAGCGCCGCTCTCCGCTCGGTCATCGCCGTATCCTAGAACGCCGAAGCGGTTGAAACCCCAAGAAAATTCGTCATGGAGCCCGCGGGCCGCCGCGCCGGCGCCGGCACGGCCGAGGGCGGCGCCGTCACCTCGCGCCGCCCGCCCGCTCGGGCGCGCTCCCGGCGGCTGTGCCTGCGTGCGCCATGTGCGTGACAGGAACGCCCCGCCGCGCAGCGCGAAGGCGCTCTCGGCAGCACGGTGGCACGGCGATTGTACATCGGCGTTGCCCATGAGGTTTCAACGAATCGGTCGAATGGCTTGCCTTGCGCTGGCGCTCCTCGGCGCAGGGACGCTCACCGCGTGCGGCGACGGCTCCTCGGGAGGCTCCGGGGGCAGCGGCGCCGCGGGCGGCGGGGACGCCACCGGCGGAGCAGGTGGTACGGGCGGCGAGGGTGGCGGCGACGGCGGCGAGGGTGGCGAGGGTGGCGGTGACGGCTACGAGTGGCCCGTCGAGACCTACCCGATCGACATCACCCCGTCCGAGCTCTGGAAGAACCAGCTCGAGCTCCCCTTCGACCCCTTCGCGGCGTACTCGTCGTACGACGGGCCGACCTGGGTGAAGTTCACCGTGCTGATGCACGACCCCACCAAGGTCTATTACCAGAACAGCAACGAGTACCCGTTTCACGCCGAGTTCGCCCTGGAGCGGCTCGACCCGTTCGTCGGCATGACGCTGGACGAGTTCGATCAGGTCTCGCTCCACGAAGAGGGGCAGAAGGCCATCCTCGGCGCGGTGCTGATCTCGCCCTTCGCGGCCACCGACCCGGAGTACGGCGTCCAGCTGGTCCGCCAGGACGCCTACGATCCCGAGATGGCGCGCGTCGTCCTGGATCTCGTGAAGGACAGCATCGTCGCGCCCGAGGGGACGAAGCCCTTCTATTTCCCGACCTACGAGCAGGCCGAGTCGGCCGCGGCGAACAGCGCGTTCTTCGCGGAGAGCGGGTTCCCGGTGAGCTCGGTCGAGCGATGGCTGAACGGCGACGCGTGCTACTCGACCGGCTGGGCCGTGGGCCGGCTCCGCTACGTCCCCCCGGACATGATCGACGCGGCCTACGCGAGCGGCGATCTCCGGGCCGAGGACATCCTCCTCACCGACTCCGTGCCCGCGGAGGTGCCTTATGTGGCGGGCATCATCTCGCTGTCGCCGTCGACCCCGAACGCGCACACCGCGCTCCTGGCGACGTCGTTCGGCATCCCGTTCGTGTACGTCGGGGACCCGGCCACGGCCGAGCAGGCGAAGGCGCTCGACGGCAAGGAGGTCGCGCTGCGCGCCTCGCTGGAGTGGGGGGTCGTGTGCCGGGCCGCGCTCTTCGACGCCGACGGGAAGCTCGCGCCGGCGGACAAGGAGCAGCTCCTCTCGCTGAAGCGGCCGGGCGATCTCGGGATCCAGCCCAAGGAGCCGCTCGGGGCCTACTCGGGCTCCACCGAGGATCTCGGCCCCGCGGACATCGTCCACTTCGGCGGCAAGGCCGCGAACTTCGGCCTCCTGCGGGACGCCATCCCCGAGAGCTCCGACGTCGCGGTCGCGCTGTCGTTCGATCTCTGGGACGATTTCCTCGATCAGACCATGCCCGGCGGCAGCACGCTGCGCGCCGAGATCGCCGAGCGCCTCGGCGGCTACACGTATCCGCCCGACACGCGGGCGCTCAAGGTCGATCTCGCGGCGATCCGCGATCGGATCACCAAGGACACCGCCTTCTCCGCGGGGCAGCGCCAGGCGATCGAGGCGGCGATCGCGGACTTCTCGCCCACGAGGAAGATCCGGTTCCGCAGCTCGACCAACGTGGAGGACAGCGCGGTCTTCACGGGCGCCGGCCTCTACGACAGCTACAGCGGCTGCCTGGCCGACGACCAGGACGCCGACGAGGTGGGGCCGAGCCACTGCGAGGCCGGCGAGGACGAGGAGCGCGGCGTGTTCCGCGCGATCCGCAAGGTGTACGCGAGCTTCTACAACGACAACGCCTTCCTCGCCCGGCTCCTGTACGGCGTGGACGAGGCCGAGGTCGGGATGGGCGTCCTCGTGCACTACTCCTATCCTGACGAGGACGAGATGGCGAACGGCGTCGCCACGCTCTCGCGCGGGATCCCGCCCTCGGACGAGATCAAGATCGTGACGCAGCTCGGGGCGACGTCCGTCACCAACCCGGAAGGGGGAGCGCTGCCGGAGGTCGTGAGCGTGATGAGCGATTTCGGCGAGACGTACGTGCAGCTCCGCGCCGGCTCGACGCTGGTCCCGCTCGGGGACCACGTGATGCAGTGGGAGGAGGACTACCGCGCGCTCGCCTCCCTGCTCGGCCGGGTCGAGGAGCGGTTCAGGGAGGTGCACCCGAGCAAGACGGCGTTCCTGCTCGACTACGAGTTCAAGAAGATGAAGCCCGGGGAGCTCGTGGTGAAGCAGGTGCGCGAGGTCTCGGTCCCGAGCACGACGCCGAGCCTCACGCCGTTCCTGCTCCCCGAGCCGCAGGAGCTCTGCACCTTCCAGGGCGAGTTCGGCGACGTGTTCGCGAACCACCGGCTCAAGGTGCGCGCGCGCCTCTCGCCGAAGAGCGCGTTCCTCACGCCGGAGGCCCTCGGCGCGACCCTCTTCGAGGACGCGGCGCTCGACTACCTCTCTTCCGGATCGGTGGCGACGCTGACGGGGAGCCCCGCGGCGTGGCCGGGCGCGACGCACACGTACGCCGACCAGACGGCCACGGACGCGTTCGTGGACGGCGACGGGGCCTCGGCGGTCACCTTCGCGCTCGCCACCTCGGCGGTGCCCGAGCTGCTGCCGCCGTCGGTGGGCCCGCTCGTCGCGCTGCGCGATTTCGGGCTCGAGCTCCGCGCCGAGTACGCCACGCCGGTGTCGTCGCTCGAGTGGGACGGCACGCCGCTCAGCGTGTCGACGGAGAAGGTGCTGCTCGGCGCCTGCCCCGCGGACGGTCCGCCCGTGGAGGGCGCGCTGCTCCAGGAGCGCTCGCTCGCGTCGGCGTCGTCCAGCGTCCAGGTGGAGACGTCGTTCTACTGGCCGCCTCCCCCGAAGGGCCCGACCGCCGGGTACACGGCGCCTCTCCACAAGTGGGTGGAGACGCGCATCACGGGGCTGACCAGCAGCCCGATCGTGCTCAAGGGCTACCACGCGCAGACCTACCGCCCGGCGCACCACAACTTCTCGGAGGATTTCGTCTTCGAGCCCCGGCTCGAGCCCGGCCTGGACCCGGCGCTCCTCGCCGAGCTCGAGGACAAGGGCATCCGGTGGATCTACGTCCGCACCTCCGACATCGAGGGGATGCCTCCGCAGGTGTGGACCGTCGACGCGGCGGGCGAGTTCACCCAGATCGACTGAGCGCCTCGCGGGCGGCCCGCGGAGCCCCGGCGCGCCGCGCGGCCGCCCGGGGCTCCGCCGGGGGCGTCACTCGTCCTCGCGCTCGTCCCCGAAGAGCACGCCCACCTGGAGCTCGATCGCGTCGAACGGCTCGGCCCTGACGCGCTCGCCCCGCTCCGCGCGGAGCGCCACGAGGTATCCCTCGGGAGTCCACCGGTACACGGTCATCGTCTCTTCCCTGGGATCGATGACCCAATAGTGAGGCAGCTGGCAACGCTGGTAGACACGCATCTTCTTGACCGTGTCGTTTCGCGCGTTGTCCGGGGAGAGCACCCCACAGACCCAGTCGGGCCGGATCCGGACGGGGCTCCCGCTGGGGCGCTCCGGGGCGCGCTCGCGACGCCACCCTACGACGTCGGGCCGGAACACCTGGTCCGGCGCGAGCTCGAGCTCGACCTCGGTGGCGAACCACCATCCTCCGGGCCAGCGGCCGCCGGGGCGCCGCTGGAAGGGGATCTTCACGTGCGCGACGATGGCGGACTACGCGTCGCCGTGCTCGAACGAAGGCACGGCCTTCTGCATGAGCTCGCCGTCGACGATCTCGTGGAAGCGCTGCTCCTCGGGGATGGCGAGGAGATCCGCCAGGGTGGCGGGGTGTGGGTTCTGCGCGGCGGTGGGCACGCATCGAGCATAGCGCCTCCGGCCAGCCCGCGGCGGCCGCCCCGACAGGCTCAGCCGCCCCAGTCGACCTTCGGCCTCCCCGGCGGCGTCACGTTCGGCATCTCGTGGAAGAGCGCGCGCCCGAGATCGGGCAGCGGCGCGCACGCCTGCTCTCCCAGGTTGGTCAGCTCGAGCGGATCCTCCAGCACGTTGAAGCAGTGGAACTCGCCGTCCCACTCGCGCGCCTCGATCTTCAGCGGCCCCTGCATCATCCCCCAGTTGCGGAAGGAACACCCCCACACCCACGTGCAGTTGGTGAGCGGCACCGGCGCGACCGTGCGCTCCGGCCGCGTCAAGGGGTGCCCCATCATCCGGCCGCGGAACGGCGCGAGCCGCGGCTCGTCCCAGAGGCCCATCAGATCGAGGAACGTCGGCGCGAGATCGAGGTGCCACACGAAATCGTCCCTCGCGCCCGCGATGCTCGCCCGCTCCTCCGGGGTCAGCGTCCCCTCCGGCGCGTCGATCCACGCGGGGACGAGGATCTCCTCGTCCCACAGCGAGCTCGTGTGGCCGAGCTGCCAGTGCTCCCGGAACGACTCGCCATGATCCGAGGTGTACACGATCACCGTGCGCTCGCCGCTCGGCGTCCCCCGGATGTGCTCGATGAGCCGGCCGACCGCCATGTCCGACAGGTAAACGACGTTGCGATAGTAGTTCTTGAAATGCTCGTTCTTGTCGGGCGCCTTGCTCAGCTCGCTGGGCTGAAAAGGGGCATGGAGCGGATCGCTCACGTACGGGAAATGGATGTTCGAGTAATGCACGACCGCGAAGAACGGCTCGACGAGCTCGCCCCACTCCTCGATCACGCGATCCGTGAGCTGCCGGTCATAGGCGCCGTAATCGAGGTCGGCGCCCGGATCGAGCTGGGTCGCGACGACCCGGTGCGAGACCGGGATGTCCTGCACATAGAGCCGGGCGTTGCCGAACATGAGGTTCTGGCTCGTCCAGTACGCCGTGTCCCACCCGGCCGCGTGGGCGTAATCCCAGAGCAGCGGGGCCGAGCTGAGCGCCGCGAGGCTCTCCGTCGGGGAGACGCCGGACCAGATGTTCGAGATGGAGATGGCCGTCGTCGAGTCGTGCGCCCGCATCTGCAAGAGCGGCATGCGCGCCGGCGCGGCGGCGTTGGAGAACGGCGTCGCCAGCTCGCAGTCCGGGTCGTGCTCGACGCACGTCACGTCCGCCCGCTGGCTCTCCTGCAGAATGAGCACGACGTTCCGCGGCCGCGCGGGCCGCGCGGCGAGCGGCGGCACGCGCTCGGGGTCGCGGCGCTGCACCCGCAGATCCGGCGAGTCGTCGGTGATGCCGAGGTGCTCTTTGACCACGGCGGTGATGCCGTGGAAGTAGATCATGTCGGCCGACGACGACTGGATCACCCGGTAGCTCACCGGGATCCTCGTCACGCCGATCAGCGCGAGCGGCACGAGCGCCGCGGCGACGCGCCGCCGGAGCCGCCGCGGGCGCACGTACCGGCGGGAGAGCCGGAGCGCCGCAAGGGCGAGCCCGAGCGCGACGGCGAAGTGGGCGATCACGCGCGGGTGCCCGAGCGGGAGCGTGCCCACGATCGACCAGGGGATCGACTGGGAGTGGATCTGCGAGTCGATCGAGCAGTAGATGTTGTAGAGGGCGTGGAAGCCGCCCTGGACGCCGCACGCGAGCGTGAAGAGCGCGACGAACAGGCCGCCCGTCGCGCCGCGCAGGGCGCCGCGGCGGCCCGAGGCGACGTAGAGCAGGACGCCCCAGAACCCCAGCGACACGGCGACGGTCGCGGCGTACCCGGCCGCGTGGAGCCGATCGAACGTGGTCATGTGGCGGGCCCGCCGCAGCACGTCGACGACGAGGAACCAGAGCGCCGGCGACGCGAGCAGGGCGAGGCCGAGGAGGCGGCGCCGGCGGCGCGCGGCCCGGCGCGCGGCGCGCGGGCGAGCGGGGGGCGCGGCGCGCGGGCGAGCGGGGGGCGAGGCGCCCTGTCGATCGAGGTCCTGCGCCATCCGGATCAGTCGCGGCGAGGCGCCGCCGCGAGGTCGCGGAGGTGGGCCGGGACGTCGACGCTGCCGGCAGGGCCGCCGTAGATCGCGTCGGCGAGCCGGGGCAGGTCGCCGCAGGCGGCGGGCCCGAGGTCGTGCTGCTCGCGGGGGTCGGCGAGCACGTCGTAGCAGTGCCACGCGGTGTCCCAGGCGCGGGATTCGAGCTTCATGTTGCCGCGCATCATCCCCCAGTTCTTGAACGCGCAGCCCCAGATCCCGGTGCAGTTCGTGAGCGCCAGCGCCGCCGGCCCCGGCGACGGCCGGAGCAGGCTGCGGCCGACCATCGCCGCCCGGTAGCCCGCGAGCGCCGGCTCCTCCCACAGGCCCATGAGGTCGAGCAACGTCGGCGTCACGTCCGTGTGGAAGACGAGCTCGTCCCGCGCGGCGCGCAGCGCGGACTCCTCCGCGGCCGTCAGCGTGCCCGGCGGCGCGTCGATCCAGCCGGGCACCCGGATCTCCTCGTCGAGGATGGAGCCGGTGTGGCCGAGCTGGCCGTGCTCGCGGAACGCCTCGCCGTGATCCGAGGTGAAGACGATCACCGTGCGCTCGCCGACCGGAGAGCGCCGGACGAAGTCGATGAGCTCGGCGATCGCCGCGTCCTGCCGGTAGACCGCGTTCCTGTAGAAGTTGCGGTACGCCTCGTTGTCGTCCGGCGCCTTGCTCTCGAGGGCGGGCTGGAACGGCGCGTCCTCCGGATCGACGAGGTACGGGACGTGGGTGTTGCCGAAGTGGGCGACCGCGAGGAACGGCTCGCGCAGCGAGGGCAGCTCGGATCGCACGTGCGCCGACAGCTTCCGGTCGTCGGCCCCGAGATCGATGTCGGCGAGCGGATCGAGCTCGGTCGCGCCGCACTGGTGCGAGACCGGCAGGTCCTGCACGTAGAGGCGCGAGTTCGCGAACATCATGTGGTGGCTCGTCCAGTAGGCGCCGTCGAAGCCGGCGGCGTCCGCGTAATCGAAGACGAGCGGCGCGGTGTGGAGCTCCTCGCGCGTGGCGATCGGCTGGAGGCCGGACCAGAGCACCGCGAGCCCGATCGCCGTCGTCGAGGCGTTCGAGCGCATCTGCGTGAGCGGCAGCCGCCCGGGCGCCGCCGCGTCGATGCGCGGCGTGCCGGGGCACCCGGAGGGCGCCGCGCCGGCGGCCGCGGGCGCCGAGCACGTGGCGTCGGCGCGCACGCTCTCGGTCAGGATGAAGAGGACGTTGCGCCGCGGGCCGGGCCTCGGGGTCAGCGGCGGCAGCGCGGGCGGCGTGCGGAGGCCGGGGCGCACCTGGGCCGTGGTCTGGACGCCGACGAGCTCCTTGATGAGGCCGCCGATCGCGTGGAAGTAGATGACGTCGGGCGTGGACGCCTGCACCGCGCGGTACGAGCAGGGCAGCACGAAGGCGGCCGCCACGCCCGCGGGCGCGGCGAGGCGCGCGGCGCGGGCCCACGCCGTGCGGCCGGGGCGCACGATCCGCCGGCCGAGCCAGACGAGCGCGATCGCGAGCAGGAGCGGCGGGAGGACCGAGCGGAGGAAGTTCTCCCCGTCGGCCCGGAGCTGGCCGAAGAGGCTCGCGGAGAGCGAGGTCCCGAACAGCGTGGCGTCGAGGTTGAGGTACGTGGCGTACTGGCGGTGGAAATAGAGCTGGCCGCCGAGCGAGAGCGTCGCGAGCGTCACGAAGAGCAGGGCCGCGATCCACCGCGACGCGCCCCGCCGCGCCGAGGCCGCGAAGAGCAGGAGCCCCCAGAGCGCGGCGCTCTCGACCATCGCGCCGAGGTAGCTCGCCGCGTGCTTGGCGCTCAGGTCGAGCAGGCGATCGCCGCGGACGCGGACGTCCGCGAGCACCACGAGGAGCAGCGGGAGCGCGAGGAACAGGCGGCCGTAGCGGCGCCGGGCGCGCGCGAGGGAGCGCAGCCGCGCGCGCGCCGCCGTGCGATCCGGGCCGAGATCGCGGGCGAGGCCGCGGGACGAGCGGCTGGCGGCGTCGGCGTCGGCCGCCGGAGGATCGTTCGACGGCTTGAACGGGTGCACGGGTCGCGCGCGAGTGTAGCCAGGGCGTGGCGACTCGGGAACGTTTCTGCGGCGGGTCGGTGGCGCCCCGATGACGGTTCAGGCTGGCCGGGGGGGCGGACGGGCGGAGAAAACCCTTCGACAGCCGCCCGAGGCGTGCCATGAGAGGCGTCCGACATGGCGGAGCAGCTCTTCCTGAACGGGTTGCGCGGCGCTCAGCAGGCCCGAGAGGCCGCCGCGCCGCCGGCCGAACCGTCCTCGTCCCCCGCCGCCGGCGCGCCGCCCCCCGCAGCCGACGCGCCGCCCGAGCCGCGGCCGTCCCCCGGCGCGCCGGCGCCCGAGCCGCCGCGCCAGACGGCGGCGAGGCTCAGCGCCGAGCTCGAGGCGGCGCTCGTGCGCGAGCTGATGGCGGCGTACCAGAGCCTCAACTACACGCATTTCCGGCGGAAGCTGCGCCCTCCGTCGATCGAGCTGTCCGACGCCGCGAGCCGGCTCGGGCGCTGGATGTCCGAGGCGCGCGCGATCGAGATCTCGCGGCCGCTCGTGCTGACGCAGCCGTGGGGGGTCGTGATCGAGGTGCTCAAGCACGAGATGGCGCACCAGTACGTGCACGAGGTGCTGGGCGTCACGGACGAGGCGGCGCACGGGCCGGCGTTCCGCGAGGTGTGCGAGCGCCTGGGCATCGACGCGACGGCGTCCGGGATGCCGTCGGCGGACGCGGGCGCGGCGGCGCGCGGCGACGGGAGCGTGGACGGCGCGGACGCCCGGATCCTCGACCGCATCGCGCGGCTGCTCGCGCTCGCCGACAGCCCGAACGCGAACGAGGCGCAGGCGGCGATGGGCGCCGCGCAGCGGCTGATGCTGAAGTACAACCTCGACGTCGCGAAGGCGCGCGCCGCGCGGCAGTACGGCTTCCGCCACCTCGGCGCGCCGAGCGGGCGCGTGGGCGAGAGCGAGCGGATCGTCGGGGGGATCCTCGGGAAGCATTTCTTCGTCGAGGCGATCTGGGTGCCGGTCTATGCGCCGCTCGAGGGCAAGCGGGGCAGCGTCCTCGAGATCTGCGGGACGCCGGCGAACCTCGAGATGGCGGCCTACGTGCACGCGTTCCTGCACCACACGGCCGAGCAGCTGTGGAAGGAGCACAAGCGGACCCACGGCGTGAAGGGCAACAAGGACCGTCGGACCTACCAGGCCGGCGTGATGCTCGGGTTCCTCGAGAAGCTGAACGCGGAGCGGAAGGTGTCCGCGGAGCAGGGGCTCGTCTGGGTGAGGGACGCCGACCTGGACGGCTACTACCGGACGCGCCACCCGCACGTGCAGCACCTGCGTCACGCGGGCAACCAGCGGACGGCGGCGCACGCGCACGGGCGCGAGGCGGGACGGAAGATCGTGCTGCACCGCCCGATGCAGGGGGCGACCGGCGCGCGGGGCATGCTGCTGCCGCCGGGCAAGAAGGGCTGAGCGCCGCGGTCGCCGACGTCCGCTCCGGGTCGCGCGCGGCCCGGGCGGACGTCGGCGACGGCGCGCGGCCCGCATCTGGACGGCGACGCGCGCTCGACGGGCGCGTTGACGGGGATGGAGCGGTTCCGGCACGATGGCCCGGTGTGCGGGCCAACCTAGGAGAAGAACGAGATGCCGCTCCGGTTCACCATTGAAGAGCGATTCGATGCGTCGCCCGAAGACGTCTTCCGGCTCGCGACCGACATCGACTCCTTCGGCGACTGGATGCCGAATTTCGTGCGGGTGGAGAGGCTCACGGGCGATGTCGCCGGCAAGGGCACGATGTGGCGTGAGACCCGCAAGATGTTCGGCAAGGAGTCGACCGAGCTGTTCGAGGTCACGGCGGCAGAGCCCGGCAAGAGCCTGGACCTCTTCGTCGACGGGAAGAAGGGCACGACGGGGCGCGGGGAATACCGCTTTCGCTACGTCTTCGAGCCCCAGGGCGCCGGGACGCTGCTCCGGATGGACGGCGAGATCGCCGGGATGGGGTGGTTCATGGAGACGCTCGGGCGGCTGTTCATCGGCAGCTTCAAGAAGGCCGTGCACGGGGATCTCAAGGCGATGAAGACGCACCTGGAGCGGCGGCGGGCGAGCTAGAAGGGCGGCGCGGGGCGGGGAAACGAGGGCGCGTCGAGCCGCTCGGCCCGGCGAGGGAGGCCGTGGATCGGCGCCGCGCGCGGAGCGCCCGCGCCGCGCCGCGGCGCGCGCCGACCGGAATCGCATCTCCCCCGCATCGAGCCCGTCCGTCTTTGTTGACCCGGTGCGCGGCGCCAGGCACCATCCCCGCGCGGCGCCCGGCTAGCCTGCATGGCTGGAGGCTCGAACCCGGCTCGCCGCCGTTCCTCTAACAAGCTGTTGAGGTGCTTTGATGCGCGTTCGTACGATTTTCCTGCTCTGCCTTGCGCCCTTCGTCATCGGCTCGCTCCAGGGCTGCGGCGGCGATGACCCCGACCCGAAGGGCGAAGAAGGACCGCTCGGCGCGTGCCCGCCCGACTCCGCGGCGGAGCAGGCGGCGGGCCTGGATGCGCTGATGGGCAACTGCAGTATCTGTCACTCGACGACGAAGGTGGGGGCGGCGGCCCGCGCCAACGCGCCCGAGGGCGCCAACGTCGACGATCCGACGTATGTCAGCGAGCACGCGGAGAAGATCTTCGAGGAGATCGACGAGGGCGCGATGCCCCCGACCGGCCGGCTCCAGGACGCCACGGTCGAGTCGATCCGGGTCTATCTCGCCTGCGAAACGCAGTAGTCGCCCCCCATCCCTCACGCCTCGTCCGAACGCCAGCGCGCCGTCTCGCGAGACGGCGCGCCGGCGACCCCGCCCAACGCCGCCCGGCCCGCTTGCAGGCCCCGCCAGAGCAGCGATACCGTGGACGCGGCGCACGCGGCCCCCCCCGAGACACCCCACCTCGGACGCACGACGGCTCCCTTCGACATGAGACTTGACCCGATGCGTTTACAGCGGAGCTACAGCTTTGTTGTGGCGTTGACGATCGCCCTCTCGGCCTTCGGGTGCTCCGACGATGTCCCCGAGGGCGAGGGCGCCGGCGGCCAGGCGGGGAACGGGAGCACCACGACGAGCGGCGCCGGCGGAGACGGCGGCGGGGGCGGCGGCGGCGGCGGCGGCGGCGGGGACATGGTCGCAGCGCCGGACTTCGCGCTGTTCATCGTCCCCGCCACCATCGACATCCCCTATGACGGGCTGACGTCCGTCGATCTCTCGATCCGTCGATTCAACGGCTTCGACGAGCCGATCGAGATCATCGTCAACGCACCTCCCGCCGGGCTCGTGTACACGCCGCTCGCGCTGCCGCCCGACGCCGCGTCCGGCGCGCTGGAGGTCGGAGCCTCGGGCGAGCTCACGGCGGGCACGACCTTCAACCTCGAGCTCGTGGCCCGCGCGGAGGACCTCCTGCGCTTCGCCGCGGTCGCCGCCACCGTGGTGACCGCCTCTCCCTGATCGCCTCGGGCCCCCGGCGCGCCGCCGCCTCGAGCGCTGTGCGACCGCGCGATCCGGAGTATGGTGCAGGCATGTTCAGGCTGGATGCCCGCTCCGGGGCCGCGCTCGCGCTGGCCTCCGCGCTCGCGCTGACCGCCGCGCTCGGCGCCTCCTGCGCCGGCGCGCCCCCCGCGCAGCGCGGGACCGCGGCCTGCCCGCCGCGCTGCCCGCAGCCGACGCCGCCGCCGCCCCCAGCCCAGCGACGCCGGGGCCCGTCGTGCCGGGCACGCCGGGCGAGGCCCCGGGGTTCGATCCCGAGCGCCTCACGCTCGTGCTGGACGACCCGAGGCTCGCGCCGGTGCAGAAGCTCGTCGCCCAGGAGGCGTACGCGAGCGCGGCCGCCGCCATGGCCCAGGCGCTCTCCGCGCCCCTGCCGCCCGCGGACGCAGCGGCGTTTCGCTACCAGCTCGGCCGGCTGCGCGCGCTCGCGGGCGACCCGCTGGGCGCCGCGAGGGAGTACGACGCGGCGGCGGCCGCCGACATCAGCCGCGTGACGTCGATCTGGAACGAGTGCCGGGCGGCGCACCGCGCCCGCGGGCGGGCCGCTCGCCGATTACGCGCGGTTCGCGGCGGCCGATCTCCTCGCCAGGGCGGGGCAGCCCGACGCGGCGATCGAGCGCGCGCGCGCCGTCGCCTCGGACGCCGCGATCGCCGACGAGCTCGATCGCGTGATCGCCCATGCGCTCGCCGAGAAGGGCGACATCGGGGCCGCTGCCGCGCGCTGGCAGGCGTACCTCGCCCGGAGCTGGCCGGCGTCGACGTGGGTGCCCGAGGCGCTCCGCTTCGCCCGCGCGCTGCTCCGCCATCCGAAGGAAGACCACGCCGAGGAGGCGATCCGGCTCGCCCGGCGCGTGCTCGACGAGGCGCCGGGCGGCGCGGGCGCGGGCGAGGCGAAGGAGATCCTGGAGCAGGCCCTGTCGACGCTGCCGTTCGCGCGGCGCAAGCCGTTCCTCGACCCGGGCCCCGCCGACCTGCTCGCCCGCGCGCGCGCCCTGCTCGCCTCGCGCCAGGACAAGGAGGCGCTCGCCGTCACCGAGGCGCTGATCGCCCTGCCCGAGGCGCAGGCGCCCTCGGCCTTCGCCTGCGACGCGTTCGCCGCGCGCGGCGAGGCGCTCGGGCGCGTCCGGCGGCGGGCCGAGGCCGCCGACATCTACGGCACGGCGATCGAGCGCTGCGGGCCGGCCGCGCCCGCGGCCGCCGCCGTCGCGAGCGCCCCCGCGGCGCCCGCGACGGCAGGAGCAGGCGCGCCCGCACCCCGGCGGCCCGAGACGCTCTACAACGCCGCGCGCGCGTCGTTCCGCGTCGATCGGCACGCCGAGGCCGCCGCGCGCTTCGCGCTGCTCGAGAAGGAGTACCCGGATCACCGGCTCGCGGACGACGCGCGCTACCTCGGCGCGCGCGCCCTGCTCGCGCTCGGCGATCAGGCGCAGTTCGTCCAGATGCTCACCGCCATGCCCGACGACTACCCGTCGGGCGACATGGTCGCCGACGGCCTGTTCGAGCTCGCGCTCTTCGAGATGGAGCGCGACAGCTGGGCCGGCGCGGTCAGGCCGCTCGAGCTCGGGCTCGCGCGCTTCCCCCACGAGCGCGCGTACCACGCCGCGGGCAGGTTCCCCTACTACCTCGGGCGCGCCCACATCGAGACCGGCTCGCCCGACAAGGGAAAGGCGCTGCTCGAGGAGGTGATCCGCGACTACCCGCTCTCGTTCTACATGGCGCTCGCCCACGCCCGGCTCGCCCACGCCGATCCCGCGGCCGCCCAGCGCGCCCTGTCCGCGGCCCTCGAGCGCGACGCGAGCGCGCCGTACGCCGAGCTCCGGAGCCCCCTGTTCGCGCGCCCGGCGTTCACCCGCGCGGTCGAGCTCGCGCGCCAGGGGGAGGCGAAGCTCGCGCGCCGCGAGCTCGACGCGCTCGGCGTGGGGAGCCGCACGGCGCCGCGCGAGGTGATGTGGGCCTCGGCGTTCCTGCTCGCGCGCGCGGGCGCGCTGCCGCAGTCGTACAGCATCCTGCGCACGGCGATGGCGGCGCCGTCGGCGGACGACGGCCGCGTCGAGCTCGCGGGCGACTGGGTCGACCACTACCCGGCCGGGCGCTGGCGCAGCGCGTGGGAGCTCGCCTACCCGCGCCCGTTCGCCGCCCTCGTCGCCGCGGAGGCGAAGCGCAGCGGGATCCCCGAGGCCCTCGCCTACGCGATCATGCGCGAGGAGTCGGCCTTCGACCCGAAGGTGGCCTCGCCCGCGCAGGCCTACGGGCTCATGCAGCTCATCGTGCCGACCGCGAAGCGCATGGCCAAGCCGCTCGGGCTGCCGTCGAGCGCCGAGGCGCTGAGGCGGCCCGAGGTCAACATCGCGCTCGGCTGCCGTTACCTCTCGGTGCTGCGCGGCCAGTTCTCGGACAACCCGCTGCTCGCGATCCCCGCCTACAACGCGGGCGGCGGCGCGCCGAAGCGGTGGATCGCGGAGCGCCCCTCGCAGAGCTTCGACCTGTGGGTCGAGCGCATCCCGTACGAGGAGACGCGGCTCTACACGAAGCGCGTGCTCACGAGCCTCGCCGTCTACGAGCTCCTCTACGCCGGCGATCAGCCGAGCGAGGCCCTGCGCACCCCGCTGCCCGCGAGCCCGGCGGCGCGCTCGGCCGTGGCGAACGCCGCGCCCTGACGCGCCCCGGGGCCCGCCGTACGCTCGCCGCGCGGCGGGCCCAGCGCGCCCCGGCGCCCCGTGTCGACGGCCTGCTCGCGCGCACCGCGCCGAGGTTTCGGCGAGCGGGCGGCGCGGAAGCTTTGGTAGAGTCCGCGCGTGGTCGACCCCTCGAGCCCCTCCCACCAGCTCGTGGGCGCCGTGCTGAACGGGCGCTTCCGGATCGTGCGTCTCCTCGGCGAGGGCGGCATGGGCGCCGTCTACGAGGCCGACGGGCTGCGCGGCGAGGGCAAGCGCGCGATCAAGGTGCTGCACCCCGAGTTCACGCAGGAAGAGCAGGTCCTCCTGCGCTTCTTCGCCGAGGCGGAGGCGACGAAGGGGTTCGTCCACCAGAACATCGCCTCGGTCTTCGAGGCGGCCCGCGCCGAGGACGGCACGCCCTACCTCGTCATGGAGCTCCTGCAGGGCGTCCCGCTCGCCGCGTACATCGACACGGGCAACCCCATCCCGCCGGCGCAGGCCGTGCCGATCATCCACGAGGTGCTCCAGGCCCTGATGGCGGCGCACAGCCACAGGGTGATCCACCGCGATCTGAAGCCGGAGAACCTGTTCCTCGTGCGCGATCCGCGCGGCGGCTTCCGCGTGAAGGTGCTCGATTTCGGCATCGCGAAGGTGATGGACGCGGCCGGCGGCATGGGCCTCAAGACCCGCGCCGGCACGCTCCTCGGCACCCCCGGCTACATGAGCCCCGAGCAGATCAAGAACGCGCAGGGCGTCGACGCGCGCACCGACCTCTGGAGCGTCGGCGTGATCTTCTACGAGATGCTCACCGGGACGCAGCCGTTCCCCGCCGAGAACGAGTTCGCGCGGCTCACCGCCGTGCTCGCCAAGGAGGTGCGCCCGATCGAGCAGGTCGCGCCGCACCTCGCCGCCTGGGGCCTCTTCTTCCAGCGCGCCCTCTCCAAGGACGTGAACGGGCGCTTCCAGACGGCCGAGGAGATGGCGCAGACGCTGAGCGCCGTCGCGCACCGCACCGGCATCGCGACGCCCGGCGCGTGGGCCGATCCGCAGGCGTCGCTCCCGCCGCCGCACCACCTGCCCTCGCTGCCGCCGCCGGCGCAGCCGCACCCGCAGCTGCACGCGTCGCAGCTGCGCCCGCCGCAGCCGCCGTCGCAGCTGTACGCCCCGCAGCCGCCGTCGCAGCTGCCCCCGCCGCCGCACGGGCCGGGCTCGACGACGAGCATGCCGGTCGTGCCGAGGCCGGAGTCGGCGCCCCCGCCGCGCCCGACCGCGCCGCCGCCCCAGGCGACCTCGCAGGTGGCGCCCACGGCGGCGTTCGCGGCGCCCCCGGTGCCCGCCGGGCCGACCCACGTCAGCGCGCAGCGGCCGACGGGCGTGCCGACGCTCACGGGCGGCCACTACGACGTGCGGGTCGTGGAGGTCCCCCTCCCCGCCGAGACGGCGCCCCCGGAGGGCGCCGCCTGGTGGCTCGTCGCGGTGATCGGCCTCGTGTGCCTCGGCGTCGGCTTCGCGCTCGGCGTGCTGGTGAGCGGATGAGCGCCGGAGGCCGCGCCCGCGCCCTGCTCGCCGTCACGTGCGCCGCCTCCGCCCTGGGCGCGCCGCGGCCGACGCGCGGCGACCCGCCCGCCGGCGGCGGCCGCGAGCCCCCCGTGCACGTCGTCGACCTGCACGTCGACGTGCCCTGGCAGGTCCACTTCAAGGGGCGCGACCCTCGCCTCGGCGAGGGCCACGCCCGCAGCGACACGCTCGTCGCCGGCAGCTACCTCGGCATCGTGCTGCCGATCTACCTGCCCGACCGGGCGCGGCCCGAGGGCCCGCAGATCGAGGACGCCAGCGCGGTCCTCGCGACGATCGAGGCGATCATCGCCGCGAGCCCGGTGCTCCTGCCGCTCGGCGCGGCGCGGGCCGAGCCGGGGAAGATCAGCACCTTCCTCTCGATCGAGGGGGCCGGCGCGTTCGCGGAGGACATCGCGCAGATCGACCGGTTCATCGCGCGCGGCGTGCGGCTCATCAGCCCGAACCACGCGAAGAACACGCGGCTCTCGTCGTCGGCGACCGGCGAGCCGGCCGCGTTCGGGCTGACGGAGCTCGGCAAGCGGTTCTGCGAGCGCGTCTACGCGCAGGGCGCGCTCATCGACGTCTCGCACATCTCGGACGCCGCGTTCGCGGACCTCGTGCCGATCGCGGCCGCGCACGGCGCGCCGATCGTGGCGACCCACTCGAACGCGCGCGCGGTGGCGAACCGGCCGCGCAACCTGACCGACGAGCAGCTGCGGCTCATCGGGCGGAGCGGCGGGGTCGCGGGGCTCAACTTCCACGCGCCCTTCGTGAACGGCACGAGCGAGGCGGACCTCGACGACGTGCTCGCGCAGGTCGACCACATGGTCCGGGTGGCCGGCGTCGATCACGTCGCGATCGGGTCGGATTTCGACGGCGGCATCCTCCCGACGAAGGGGCTCGACGACGCGTCGGCGCTGCCGGCGCTCGCAGCGCGGCTCCGGCAGCGCGGGATGTCGCGCGAGGACGTGGTGAAGATCTTCTCGCAGAACGCGCTGCGCATCCTCGGCTGGCGGCCGGCGGGCGCGCGCGGGGGGCAGCCGCCCAGGTAGGCGTCGACCGGCCACGCGCCGCCGGAGCGGTCGTGGTAAGGGCACGCATGCGCACGGAAGTCGCTCGGTCGCCGCGGGGGCTCGTCGCCCTCGCGGTCGTGGCGTGCATCCCGGGCCTGAGCTGCGCGGAGCTCGGCCGCATCGAGGGCGTCGGCGAGGCCGTCTGCCCCGAGCTGCGCGGGCCGGGCGACGTCCTCGGCGCCCAGTTCTCCGCGGACGCGCGGGCGAACGCCAAGGTGCGGACGTTCGTGCAGGCGGCCAAGGACATGGCCGCCGTGTCCGCGGCGATCGAGGCGCAGGTGGCCGACGCCTGCCGCCGGATCGGCGCGGACCTCGGGATCCCGCCCGCGCAGATGGCGCCGCGCGACGAGGCGGGGGGCCAGGCGAGCGGCGCCTGCGGCCCGGTCTCGGCGGCGATCGACGCCATCCTGCGCCAGGGCGCCGGGGTGCAGGTGGCGGTGACGCCGCCGGCCTGCCAGGCGAACGCCCAGGCCGGGGCGCGCTGCAGCGGCGCGTGCGACGTCCAGCTGGATCCGGGGCAGATCGTGGCGCAGTGCGAGCCCGCGCGGCTCTCCGGCTACTGCCAGGGCCGCTGCGCGGGGCGGTGCGAGGGGCGCTGCGCGGGGCAGTGCCGGGGGCAGTGCTCGGCGTACGACGCGCAGGGGCGCTGCGTCGGGTTCTGTAACGGCGAGTGCGACGGCGGCTGCGACGCGACCTGCCACGCGCGGTGCGAGGGCACCTGGCAGGCGCCGCAGTGCGCCGGGATGGTGCGGCCCCCGAGCGCCGACGCCGAGTGCGAGGCGAGCTGCCGCGCGCACGCCGACGTCTACGCCGCGTGCACGCCGGCGCTCGTGCAGGTGCGCGCGTCGTACGGCGCCGAGATGGCCGCGCGGCTCGCGGCGACGCTGCAGGCCAACCTGCCGGCGCTGCTGCACGCCGAGGTGGCGCTCGGGCGCAGGCTCCTCGGCGACGCCCAGACCGTGGTCCAGGTCGGCGCCGCGCTGCCGCGGATCGTGGGCGACGCGGGCGCGCGCGCGCTCGCGTGCGTCGCCGGCGCGGCCGAGGCCTCGACGAGCGCGTCGGTGCGCATCCAGGTGAGCGTGCGCGCGAGCGCGAGCGTCACGGGGCGCGTGGGCGCGACGGGCGGCTGATCCAGCGCGGGTTGAAACCCCGAAAAATCAACCATAGGGAGATAGAGAAATAAACGCAAAGGCGCAAAGACGCGAAACTACAACTCTTTTTTTGCGTCTTTGCGTCTTTGCGTCTTTGCGCCTTTGCGTTGAACTCTCGCTCCGGATCCCTGGCCGGACTTCTGACAGGCGGAACTAGCCGTCACCTCGGTCGCCGGTTCGTGCCCGCAGCTTCGCGACCAGGCGCCGGCCACCGAGGCTTCCCGCCGCGCCATGCGGCTTCATGAGATCCGGGGGCGGAGCGCGCGCGACGAGGCGCCGAGCTCATGCGAGACGAGGGGGAAGCGATGATACGAAGGGCATTCATCAGGGCGGTCGCTGCAGCCGCGGGGCTCTTGTCCCTCGCTGCGATCCAGGACGCCGCCGCCCAGGAGAGCGTGTTCTCCGCTGGCAACGGCGTCATCTATGGCACCCGGCAGAACGGGAGCCTCCAGTGGTATCTCCACCGAGGCTGGCAGGAGGGGAAGGCGAGCTGGGCCGGCCCGCAGGGCGTCGGGACCGGCTGGAGCTCGTTCACACGCGTGGTTCCAGGAGAAAACGGCGTCATCTACGGCATCCTGCCGAACGGGGACCTCCGCTGGCATCGCCACGACGGCTGGCAAACCGGGACCGTCGACTGGGCCGACGCGCGGACCGTCGGGACCGGCTGGAACGCGTTCACGCGCGTCTTCTCCGCAGGGCGCGGCGTCATCTACGGCGTCCTGCCGAACGGGGATCTCCACTGGTATCGCCACAACGGCTGGCAGACGGGCGCCGCCGACTGGACCGGTCCGCAGAAGGCCGGCAATGGCTGGAACGCGTTCACGCACGTCTTCTCCGGCGGGCGCGGCGTCGTCTACGGCATCCTGCCGAACGGGGATCTCCACTGGTATCGCCACAACGGCTGGCAGACGGGCGCCGTCGACTGGACCGGCCCGCAGAAGGTCGGCACGGTCTGGAACTCGTTCGCGCACGTCTTCTCCGGAGGGCGCGGCGTCATCTACGGCATCCTGCCGAACGGGGATCTCCACTGGTATCGCCACAACGGCTGGCAGACGGGCGCCGTCGACTGGACCGGTCCGCAGAAGGTCGGCACTGGCTGGAACGCGTTCCTCTGAAGCGCTCGCGCGAGCCTGGCTCACCGGGCGATCCTGAAGAGCACGAGCTCGGCGTCCCGTCCTCGACGGAGCGCCGCGAGGCGGGGCGTGCCCCTCGTGGCCGGCGCCTCACGGCGACCGCGCGCCGAGCGCCAGCAGCGGCCGGCGCGCCGGCGTCCGCATCGACGGC
Source organism: Sorangium cellulosum So0157-2 (assembly GCF_000418325.1). Classification (GTDB taxonomy): domain Bacteria; phylum Myxococcota_A; class Polyangia; order Polyangiales; family Polyangiaceae; genus Sorangium; species Sorangium cellulosum_D. Next base: position 1,999,710 of record NC_021658.1, on the reverse strand, counting down.
ATGGACGGCGCCGCGCCGGTCGGACTACCCTCCCGCTCCCGCCGGGAGGATCCCATGACCGATCTCGACGACCGCTGTCTCGACACGTTCCCCGAGTGGCTGCGCAGCCTCGCCTCCGACGCCACGGACCTGGCCGGCCTGCTCGCCTCGCCGGACAGCCCGGAGGCGGCGCGCCGCTCGCTCGCGGCCGGCCTGAACTACCTCTTCAAGTCGCTCGACCTCATCCCGGACGGCATCGAGGATCTCGGCTTCCTCGACGACGCCTTCGTGCTGCGCGTCGCGGCCTCCTTCGCCGCGGCCGAGAGCCAGGAGCTGCGCGACCAGGCGCCGGCCCTCGCGCGGCTCGCGCGTGACGCGGATCTCATCGCCGAGCTGCTCGACGGCGACTACGCGCGGCTCAAGGGCTACGTCCGCTCGCTGGAGAAGGGCGCCGCGCGCGGCCGCACCGTGGACGACATCCTCGGCGACGAGCAGGTCCGCGCCTCGTTCATGCACGAGATCGCCGGCTGGGCTTCGAGCTACACCGCCCCGACCTTCAGCCGCGACACGAAGAACCTGATCAAGCTGAAATCGTTCCTCTCCGCCAAGCTCCCGGCCTGACCGCCCGCGGGCGGCGCGCCGCCGCGCGGCGAGCCGCTGCGAGCGCGCCGTCGCCGCGGCACGCCCAACCCCTCGCGTAGTACATAACGCCCATCCCCCCGGAGGACCGCGTCCGATGTCAGCCGCTCCCTGCTTCTCCGCGCTGCTCGCCGCGCTGCTCGCCGCGGGCTGCGACGCCGATCGCCCCGCCTCGACGGCGCAGCGGCCCGCGCCCGCCGCCACCTCGGCCGCGCCCGCCCGCGCCGCCGCCTCGCCCCCGCCGCCGCCCGCCGCGGATCGCTCCTACGCCTACCCGGCCGCCGAGCGCGTCGTGGCCATCGGCGACGTCCACGGCGACCTCGCGGCCACGCGCGCGGCCCTGCGGATCGCGGGCGCGATCGACGGCTCGGATCGCTGGATCGGCGGCAGGCTCGTGCTCGTCCAGACGGGCGACGAGATCGACCGCGGCGACGGCGAGCAGGCGATCGTCGACCTGTTCGACCGCCTCGCCGTCGAGGCGCGCGCGGCCGGCGGCGCCGTGTACGCGCTGAACGGCAACCACGAGGTCATGAACGTCCAGCTGGACTTCCGCTACGTCACCGAGGGCGGCTTCAAGGACTTCGAGGACGTGCCCGGGCTCGACGCCTCGTCGCCGCGCCTCGCGCCCGTGCCGCCCCCCGCGCGCGCCCGCGCCGCCGCGTTCTTCCCCGGCGGCGTCTACGCCAAGAAGCTCGCGGCGCGCGACGTGATCATCGCCGTCGGCGACACGGTCTTCGCGCACGGCGGCGTGCTCCCGTCGCACACGCGCTACGGCATCGCGCGGATCAACCGCGAGGTGCGCGCGTGGATGGAGGGGAAGAGCCCGTCCGCGCCGGCCGTGATCGCGGCCGAGGACAGCCCGGTGTGGGCGCGCCTCTACTCCGGCGATCCGGCGCCGACCCCGGGCTCGAGCCCCTGCGCGGCGCTCGACCAGACCCTCGCGGCCATGTCCGCGAAGCGCATGGTCGTCGGCCACACGGTCCAGAGGAACGGCGTCACCTCGGCCTGCGGCGACAAGGTCTGGCGGATCGACGTCGGCATGGCCGCGCACTACGGCGGAAAGCCAGCGGCGCTGGAGATTGCCGGCGACACCGTGCGGGTCTTGACGGGCGAGGCGACCGGCGCGAGCAGCGCGAGCGGCGAGAAAAAGTAGACGATCTCGTGAGAAAACCTCATCGCCGTTTACAACACGTTCTCGCGCGCGAGCTGCAGCGAGCGCAGCAGGAGGCGCGCGCGGCGCGAACGGCGCGAACGGCGCAACCGGCACGAACGACGCGCGCGACGCGAACAGCTCAGACACCGCGAGAAGCGCCGCGGCGCCCGTCTGCTCCATTGACGGGCGCCGCGCGGACCGGATAACGTCGATGGCAAACTGGGGCTCTTCGAGCCCCGGGGGAAGGGAATCAGATGCCTGAGCGTCCGCTCGCGCTGATCCACGAGGCGAATCGGAGCAACGGGGAGCCCCCCCTGGCGTCCGGCGAGCAGCGCCTCCCCCTCCCGGCTCCTCGTGTCGCACCCGCGCTGCTGCGCCGGTGCCGGCCGCCCGAGCGCCGTACAGCGCGGCGCGACGCGGGGAGCGGCTGATGGACGACGACGAGCTGCTGCGCACCTTGAAGCGCATCGCGCAGCAGGATCCGCCGGGCGATCCGCGCCGGCGGAAGCTCGGCGAGGTGGCGCGCCCGGACGACGCGCCGAGCGCGCAGCGAGACGCCGCGGACGCCGCGAAGACCGCGGACGCCGCGGACGCCGCGGACGCCGCGAAGACCGCGGACGCCGAGGCGTCCACCTCGGGCGCAGGGCGCGAGGAGCGCGGGGCGCGGGTGCCCCTCGACGACGAGACCCGCGCCCGGCTCGCCGACGAGCTGATCGCCCAGCTGCGGGACACGCGCGGCGACGCGCCCGCCCCGCCGTCGCTGTCGCGCCCGATGGTCGACCGGAAGTCCGGGATCCGCTTCCGGAGCCCCCACGAGTGGGACGGCGACGCGGACGAGCCGGGCGACGCGGCGGACGCGCCGCCGGCGTCCGCGGGCCCCGAGCTCGGCGCCGACGCCGACTCGCTCAGCGGGACGAGCTCGCCGTCCACCACGGATGCGCCCGTCTGCCGCGCGATCGGCGGCGAGTCGGTGCCGCCCGGGCCCTCGGAGCCGCCCCGCGACGCGCGCCCGAGCCCGGCGCCGGCGCAGCCCGCCCAGCGCGCGCCGGACCGGGCGGACGCCGGCGCCCTGGCGCCGCGCCCGGGGCCGCTGGTCCCCGAGCTGGTCGTCGAGCGGCGGAGCGCCCCGCGGGCGAAGCTAGGGGCGCGGGTGCGGACCGCCGTGGGCGTGGCCGGCTGGGTCGTGTCGGCGGCGCTCGTGTCGCTGCTCGCGCTGCGCCCTGCGCCGTTCGCGCCCGGCGCCGCCCCGCTCCCCGACTACACGATCGCGACGACCCTCGGCGACGGCGCGCAGCAGGGCGATCGCGATCCGAGCGCCCCGCGCCGCGTCGGCCGGGGCGCCCGGATCACGATCGCGCTCTCGCCCGGCGGCCGCGTGCCCTCGCCGGTCGCCGTGAGGGCCTTTCTGGTGCAGAGCGGGAAGGCGCGCCCGTGGCCCGTCGACATCGAGCTCGACGGCAGCGGCGGCGCGCGCGTGTCGGGCACGCGCGAGGCGCTCTTCAGGGACGCCGCGGCGGGCCCGTGCGAGGTCGTCTTCGTGATCGGCCAGCCCGGGTCGCCGGCGGTCGACGTCGACGACGTCGAGGCGCCGCCCGACCAGGCCGCCGTCCAGCTCGCGGGCGGCCGGCTCCTCCGGCAGCGATTGTTCCTTGACTGACCGCCACTTGGACTAAGGAGAAAGGCTGTCCTTCCCGGCGGCCCTCGCGGAGCTCGTGACCGCGCGCGCGCCTCGCTCGCGGGTGGACGCCGCGCGCGCGCGGCGCCGGCCCGAGCAGGGAGGAGCAGAGGTCAGCACGCATGAATCGACGGATGTTCAAGAGCAAGATCCACCGCGCGACGGTGACCCACGCGGATCTGCACTACGAGGGCAGCGTCACGATCGACGTGGACCTCCTGGAGGCCGCCGACATCCTGCCCTACGAGGCGGTCGACATCTGGAACGTGACGCGCGGCTCCCGGCTGACGACCTACGCGCTCGCGGGGGCGCGCGGCTCCGGCGTCGTGTGCATCAACGGCGCCGCGGCGCACCTCAATCAGCCCGGCGATCTCGTCATCATCGCCACGTTCGCGGACATGGACGAGGCCGAGGCGCGGCGGCACGCGCCGCGCGTGCTCCGCGTCGACGGGCAGAACCGGCCGCTCGCCGACCAGCCGCCCGAGGCGCCGGGGCCGCTCGCGCCGGCGGCGCCGCTCGCGGGCCAGCCGGGCCCCTCGCCCGAGACGCCGGCCCCGCGCGCGCCGAACTGAGCGCGCCGAGCTGAGCGCGCCGAGCTGAGCGCGCCGAACTGAGCGCGCGTCACCCGGCGTGCGGCAGCACCCGCGCCACCGGCGCGCGGGCCAGCCGGACGAAGCGCATCGAGAGCACCCCCGCGACGGCGATGAGCCCCGCGGTGAGCCCGAACCAGAGGCCGCGGACGCCGAGGTCGAGCCCGAAGGCGAGCCCCATCGACAGCGGCAGGCCGAAGCCCCAGTGGGCCACGAGGTTGGCCCAGAAGGGGAAGCGCACGTCGCCCGCGCCGCGCAGCGCCCCGGCGGCGACCGCCTGGATGCCGTCGAAGAGCTGGAAGAGCGCCGCGATGCGGAGCAGCGAGACGCCGATGGCGATGACCTGCGCGTCCGGGGTGAACGCGCCGATGAGGGCGCGGGGGAACGCGGCGTACGTCGAGGCGCTCACGCACATGACGCCGGCGCCGAGCAGGAGGCCGAGCAGACCGGGGCGCAGCGGCGGCCGGCCGGCGCCGACGGCGTGCCCCACGCGGACGGCGGTTGCCCCGCCGACGCCGGCCGCGCCCATGAACGCGAAGGCGGCGAGCCCGATCGCGACCTGGTGCGCCGAGACGACGGTGGCGCCGAGCCGGCCGGCGAGCAGCGCCGTCATCCCGAACACGCCGATCTCGGCGAGCAGCTGCAGCCCGATCGGGACGCCGAGCCGGTAGATCACCGCGACCGGCACGGCGGCCGCGTCCTCCGTGGACGGCCCGCGGCGGCGCCGCGCGGACCAGAGCACGATCGACGAGAGCACGGCGGTGGCGAGGCTCGCGGCGAGCCCCGCGCCGAGGGCGCCGAGCTGCGGCAAGCCGATCGGCGGCAGGCCCACCCAGCGCAGCGCCTCGTCGCCGCGGACCATCAGGTTGCAGGCCACGAGGTTGACGAGGTTCGCCACGATCACGCCGACGAGCGCGGGCCGCGTCGCGCCGTGGGCCTGGAGGAAGCTCTTGCTGGCGAGGAAGACGGGCCACAGGAAGATCCACAGCGCGTGGCCGAGGATGTACCGGCGCACGCCCGGGACCAGCGCGGGGTCGACGCCCATGGGGGCGAGCGCGAAGGTCGCCGCGAGCGCGGCCCCGAACGCGACGACGCTGACGAGCAGGCTCGCGCGCAGGGTCGCGCGCAGCGCCGCCCAGGCCTGCCCCGGGCGGCCGGCGCCGATCGCCTGCGACGCGAGCGGCTCGACCGCGGCCGAGACGCCGACCCCGACCGCGTTCGCCATGTGGACGATCGTCCTGCCCATGGCGCAGGCGGCGAGCTCGTTGACCGAGACGCGCCCCACGATCGCCACGTCGACGAGCGACATCGCGACGAGCCCCGCCTGCGCTACCGCGATCGGCAGCGCGAGGCGCGCGAGCACGCGCAGCTCGGACCGCGCGCTGTCGGCGGCGAGCGGGGAGGAAGCGGGGTTCACGGGGTCACCGGGGGCGAAAAAGGGGCGCCACCATAGCGCGCCGGCGGGGGAGCGCTCGCCGGAGGTGGGACAAACACCTAAAAATTTAATGATTCCGGAAACTTATCCAACACGGACGAGCCGACTCGAGAGAAGAAGAAGAGAAAAAAACGCAAAGGCGCAAAGGCGCAAAGGCGCAAAGGCGCAAGGGAGAGAGAGATAGAACCTCTCCCAGCTCCGGGCGTCGTCTTGGGCAGACAGAACATCTCTGAGCTCCGGCCGCCGTGCGCTCAGCAGCGCCCAATCATTTCTCTCTCTTTTTTGCGCCTTTGCGCCTTTGCGTTTTTTCTTCTCGTTCCCGCCGCGCGTCGCTCCGCCCTCTTCGCGCCCGCGCCCGAGGCATCACCAGGCGAGGTGCGCCCGCCCGTCGAGGTACACGCGCTCCGCCTCCGCGAGCCCCGTCGACTCGCCCTCCACGACGCGCAGGATCCCCGTCGCAGGCCCGAGCACGACGTCGCGCCCCGCCTCGAAGCGCTGCGCCCGGACCAGGGCGCGGTAAGCCTTGTCGAGCAGCAGCGCCCGCTCGCGCGACGGCGCGACGAGGTACGCGAGATCGCGGTCGCCGCCGGGCGCGCCGCGCCGCACCTCGGCCTCGTCGAGCGCGCCGCCTGGGAAGAAGCGCGCGAGCATCTCCGCGTTCCCGCGGTAGTCGTCGGCGCCGCGGGCGCGGCGCAGGTAGGTCAAGACCTCCGGCTCCGCGTGGCCAGCCTGCGGCACGTCGGGCATGCCGCGCAGATCCTGGTGCCGCCAGCCGGCCGCGCCGGGCACCTTGCGCGCCAGCGAGAAGGTCTGGTCCACCGTGACGCCCACGGCGCCGTGGCAGCCCATGCACGCGCGGTGCTCCTCCGCCGTCTGCAGCCGCAGCCGGCCCCGCTCGTCCTCGATGAACGCCTGGATCTGCCAGCCGAACGCGTTCCGCAGGCCGACCTCGGGCGCGCCGGCGTGAAACGGCGGGCGCCCCTCCTCCTTCTCCTCGGCCTCGCGCTCGTACGCCCGCGCGATCGCCCAGTCGTCCGGCTCGTCGACCTTGCGCGCGTAGCGCAGCTCCTTCATCCGCGCCGCGAGCAGCGCCGGCCGGTCCGGATCGAGGTAGCGCACCGAGTGCAGGAGCTCCGTCCCGCGCGGGTAGATCCACGCGCGAACGGGGACGCCGGCCGCCCCGCCGACGTAGCGCGCCGGCAGGCGCCGGATGCGCGTCACCGACGCGGAGATCGCGCCGTCGCCGTCGAGATCGAGGCCGGCGAGGAGCTCGCTCACCGGCTCGACCTCCCGCCCGGCGGGCGCCTCCGCGGGCGGCGCCGCGCCCCCCACGGGAAGCGGCGACGGCGACGCGATCGCCGCCTCGAGCAGCGCGAGGTTCAGCCTGTAGACCTCGCGCGACGGGGCGCCCGACGCGTCCTCGCGGAACGCGGCCGGCAGCCGGAGGAACACGTCGCCGGCGCTGCCGTTCGTGGGCCAGAAGCTCCCCGGGAACGGCTTGTACCGCACCGCCCGGAAGCCGCTCCCGTCGCGCGCGAAGCCGTCGTCGTCGAAGCCGGCCTCGAGGTCGAGATCCGGCACGTAGCCCGGGTAATCCGGGCGCGCGGCGAGCGCCTTGCGCAGCGGCGCGTAGTTGTCCTCCCGGATGTACTCGAGGATCTCCGCGTCGCTCGTCCGCGCCGCGGCCGCCGAGAGATCCTCGAGCAGGTGGGTCCAGGGGTTCCTCCGCGCGGCGTCCGAGAAGCTGTACGCGCGCTGGAGGTCGTGATCGGCGAGCGTGTTCGGGCCGCGCCCGGTCGTGTGGCACGTCCAGCAGCCGTTCGCGCCGCCCGCCGTGGTCGCGTAACACATCGGCGGGATCGAGGCCTCCGGATTGCCGGGGTGCCCGGCGCGCGCGGCCGCCGTCGCGAGCGGATCGTACGCGTCCCCGCCGCAGCCCGCGCCGGCGATGAGGACGGCCGACGCCGCGGCCACGGCCAGCGACGCAGGCGAGAGACGGCGGTCGCGCATACGGATCACTAAGGCAGGAAGGTGACCGCGACCACGCTCGACAGGGCGCCGTCGCCGTTCGGCCAGGTGCTGTAGGCGTCCTCGCCCGGGTGCTGCACGGCCATGAAGATCGTGCCCATGTCCGGGGTGAACTGCGGGCCGGTCGCCTCCGCGTCGCTCGGCATGGCCACGACGCGGAATGCCTTCCCGAAGCTCGGCTGGATCACGCCCGGCGCGCCCTCGCGGTGCGCGGGGTCGAGATCGAGGTAGTAGAACGCGTCCGCGTGCGGGTTCGTCCCGAAGTTGCCGTCGGTCCCGAACCACACGCCGCCCTCGCGATCGAGGAGCAGGTTGTCCGGGCACGCCGCGTCGAAGTCGCCCTGCCCCTTCGAGCCGTGCCACACCTGGAAGTACCGGAACGTGGCCGACGCGCCGGGCGCCGCCGGGTCCTCCTCCTCCAGGGCGAAGATCGAGCCCACCGCGTCCGCGCGCCGCGGCGCCTCCGTCGCGTGGACCTCCGGCGCGACGAGGACGCCGGCCTGGTCGAGCGCCGTCGGCCGCGTGTGGTTCGTAAACGTCACGTAGATCCGCGGCGTGCCGCTCGGATCGCGCGGGTTCCACTCGATGTCCTCGGGCCGGTTCAGCTCCATGATGCCGAGCTTGTTGCTGACCGTGAACAGCGCGCGGCGGACGTCGTCGTCCGAGGCGAAGCCGCCGATCCCGTTCCAGCTCACGTCGCGCAGCGCGTCGCCGATGGTCCTGGTCGGCGCGCCGAGCGCGGCCGCGTTCGGCGCGACGGCGGTGCTGTCCACGGAGAGCTCGACCCACTGGCCGACGCCGGGGGCCGCCTCGGTCGGCGCCCCGCCGGTGGCGAGCAGGGTGTCGCCGGTCGCGTTGTCGAGGCCCGCGAAGTGCGCCGCGTAGAGCTTGCCGGTGTCGAGCAGGCCGCGGATCTCGGCCCGCGTCATCCCGGCCGCGTACCTGCCGGCCGTCACGTACTTGTAGATGCGGCCGCCGCGGCGGTCGTCGGAGCCGTAGACCACGATCGGCTGATCGGGCAGGAGCTTCCAGTCGCCGTCGACCGCGAACGTCGCGGCCTCCCAGCGGGCGCGGCCCATGAAGCCGAACTTCTTGTGGCCCGTGCCCGCCTCGGTCGCGCCCTCGTACTCGCCCGCGGGCGCCCCGGGGTCGATCTCGGCGAGGTAGCCGTAATGGTCGCGCGGCTGCCGGCCATTCTCGTCGGAGATGCGCCCGAACTCCGCCGAGGTGCTCGCCTCGACGGCCGGGCTCACGTTCGCGCCCGGGTCGAAGCCCCGGCCGGTGAGGAACTTCTGGTCGCCCGACCAGCTCGCCTCGAGATCGCCGTAGTAGTCCTGCACGTTCTCCTCGGCGGTGATCACCGTGCCCCACGGCGTCAGCCCGCCGGCGCAGTCGCCCATGATGCCGGCCACGACCCCGGCCGGGAGCGCCTGGCCGGTCGCGTCGTCCTTGCCCGGGCCGAGCAGCGCCTGCCCCGCGACCCGCGTCCGCGTGGCGCTCGTCGCGTCGTACCGGACCGCGCTCGCGCTCCGATCGACGGACCACGCGCCGGTCGACGGATCCTGCACCGCGCGGAGCCAGGAGCCGCCGACCTCCTTCTTCTCCCAGCGAATGTACGTGTCGACGTCCGCCTGCGACCAGACGCTCGCCTCGACGTCGTTGGTGAGCACGCCGAGCTTCCTCAGGTGCCGCGCCAGCGTGAGGTGCTGCCCGGTCGGCGCGGAGGTGAGCGTCGGGCTCCGCCCCGAGACGTACTCGTGGTTGACCCACAGCCAGCCCGCGCTGCTCGAGCCGTTCCACTGCGGGGCATTGCCCGCGGTGGCGTCCCACCCCTGGCCGAAGAAGGCGATGTAATCGTTGTTCGCGCCGAAGCGCGGCGCGTCGGGCGCGGTGCTGAAGGTGAGCGGATCGAGCCAGCTCACCAGCACGTCGGAGTGCACCCCGGCGAGCGTCCGGATGGTGTCGGTCGCGGCCGCGTGGAGCGGGAACTGCTCGCCCGCGGGCAAGGCGCCGGCGGCGAACATCTCCACGCGCTCCTTCACGTAGCCCGCGATGCTCGCGGCGCTGGTCCACGGGACCGCGTCCTCGCCGTCTTCACCGTCCTGCCCGTCCTGGCCCGGCGCGCCGTCCTCGCCGTCCTGCCCGTCCTGGCCCGGCGCCCCATCGGCGCCGTCCTCGCCGTCCTCGCCGGGCGCGCCGTTCTGCCCGTCTTCGCCGTCCTTTCCATCCAGCCCCGGCGCGCCGTCTTCGCCGTCCTGCCCGTCCTTCCCATCCAGCCCCGGCGCGCCGTCCTTGCCGGGCGGGCCCTGCTTCCCATCCTCACCACAACCGCCCGCGCTCGCGGCAAGGCCGCTCGCGAGCACCAGGAGCAACGCCGTCCTCAGGGTCCGCCTCGTCATCATCGCATCTTCTCCGCGGGGTAATGGGTGGAGACGATGCCTGCCGACCGTGGCGCCCCGATGCGACCATTGCGACGAGTTCTTGTCAGAGATCGCGCGGATCGCGGGGCGCGGCGGCGCGCGCCCCGCCGCGCGGCGCTCGAAGCGCGAGATCCGGGCGGGCGCAGAAAGGCGAGCTCACCCTCGGCGACGCCGCGCGCCGCGCGCCTCGGCGGCGCGGCGCTACTCGTCGTCTTCGTCGGGCACGACGACGTCTTGATCGAAGCGCGCGCGCGCCTCGAGCAGCTCCTTGTCGGAGATCCAGGTGCGCTCGCAGCCGTGGAGCGGCGCGACCTGGTAGACGTCCTTGCGCTGCTCACCGTGCCCGTCGTCAAGGACCCGGACTACCTCGTGGTGGAGGCCGCAGGAGGGGCAGAGCGCTCGCATGAAGGGTCACTATAGTGCGGCCGCGCTGGGAGCAAGGCCCTCCCCCGGCGCGCCCGTGGACGGGCGGCGGGGGAGGTCAGCGCGGGGGGAGAGGGGGCGCGGAGGGCGCGGGAGGAGGGAGGGACGCCCGGCTCAGGCCGTGGCGTTGGCGCGGACGGCGGCGGTCTTCTCGGCGTCCGACTTGATGCGCATCCCGTAGAAGGAGCGGTACACGAACACCGTCGAGAGCACGAAGAAGATGCCCGCGAGCACGAGGCTCGTCGTGCGGTCGATCTCGATCGCCAGCTCGACCGCGAGGAGGCCGAACAGGGTCGTGAACTTGATGATGGGGTTCATCGCGACCGACGAGGTGTCCTTGAAGGGGTCGCCCACGGTGTCGCCGACGACCGTCGCCGCGTGGAGCGGCGTGCCCTTCTCCTTGAGCTCCACCTCGACGAGCTTCTTCGCGTTGTCCCAGGCGCCGCCGGCGTTCGCCATGAAGATCGCCTGGTAGAGCCCGAAGAGCGCGATGCTGATGAGGTAGCCGATGAAGAAGAACGGCTCGAGGCAGGCGAAGGCGAGCGTCGAGAAGAAGACGCCGAGGAAGATGTTGAACATCCCCCGCTGCGCGTACTGCGTGCAGATCTCGACGACCTTCTTGCTGTCGGTGATCGAGGCCTTCTCCACGCCCTCGAGGCGGATGTTCGCCTTGATGAACTCGACCGCGCGGTAGGCGCCCGTCGAGACCGCCTGGGTCGACGCGCCGGTGAACCAGTAGATGACCGCGCCGCCGGTCACGAGCCCGAGCAGGAACGGCGGGTGGAGCAGCGAGAGCTTGTCCACGTTCGTCGTCAGCTTGTTCGTGAGCACGACGATGATCGAGAAGATCAGCGTCGTCGCGCCGACGACCGCCGTCCCGATGAGCACCGGCTTCGCCGTCGCCTTGAACGTGTTGCCCGCGCCGTCGTTCTCCTCGAGGTAGTGCTTGGCCTTGTCGAAGTTCGGGGTGAAGCCGAAGTCCTTCTTCAGCTCGGCCTCGACGTTCGGGACGTTCTCGATGAGCGAGAGCTCATAGACGGACTGCGCGTTGTCGGTCACCGGGCCGTAGGAGTCGACCGCGATGGTCACCGGGCCCATGCCGAGGAAGCCGAACGCCACGAGGCCGAAGGCGAAGACGCTCTCGGCGATCATGAGCCGATCGAGGCCCTGGGCCGAGAAGAAGTACGAGACGCCCATCAGCACGACAAGGACGATGCCCATCCAGTACGCGCTGAAGTTGCCGGCGGTCAGGCCCGACAGCACGTTCAGCGAGGCGCCGCCCTCGCGCGACGCCTCCACGACCTCGCGGACGTGGCGCGACTCGGTCGAGGTGAAGATCTTGATCATCTCCGGGATGATGGCGCCCGCCAGGGTGCCGCAGGTGATGATCGACGAGAGCTTCCACCAGAGCGTCGTGTCGCCCCCGAGGTTCGGGATCATGAACGCCGAGACGGCGTAGGTGAGCGCGACCGACACGATCGAGGTCAGCCAGACGAGACGCGTCAGCGGGGCCTCGAAGTTCATCTTGTCGGCTTCGCCGTAGGACGCCTTCGCGATCGCCTCGTTGAGCAGGTACGAGCCGATGCTGGCGAGCACCATCACGATGCGCATCACAAAGATCCAGACGAGCAGCTGGACCTGGACGGCCGTGTCGGGGACGGCGAGGAGGATGAACGAGATGAGCGCGACGCCGGTGACGCCGTAGGTCTCGAAACCGTCCGCGCTCGGGCCGACCGAGTCGCCGGCGTTGTCGCCGGTGCAGTCGGCGATGACGCCCGGGTTGCGCGCGTCGTCTTCCTTGATGTTGAAGACGATCTTCATGAGATCGGAGCCGATGTCGGCGATCTTCGTGAAGATGCCGCCCGCGATGCGGAGCGCGGAGGCGCCGAGCGACTCGCCGATGGCGAAGCCGATGAAGCACGGGCCGGCGTAGTCGCCGGGGATGAAGAGCAGGATCACCAGCATGAGCATGAGCTCGGTGCTGATGAGGACCGCGCCGATGCTCATGCCCGCCTTGAGCGGGATGGCGTACGTCGGGAACGGCTTGCCCTTGAGGCTCGCGAACGCGGCGCGCGAGTTCGCGAACGTGTTGATGCGCATGCCGAACCACGCGACGCCGCAGCTGCCGGCGATGCCGACCAGGCTGCTCAGCAGGATGACCACGACCTTCGTGGCCTCCATGTGCCGCAGCACCCCGAAGTAGAGGACCATGACCGCGCCGATCAGGACCTCGAGGACCAGGATGAACTTGAACTGCGTGACGAGGTACGTCTTGCAGGTCTCGTAGATGAGCTCCGAGATCTCCCGCATCGCGCGGTGCACGGGGAGCTTGTTCAGCTGCGAGAAGATGACGATCCCGAACACGAACCCGAGCGCGCAGACGCCGATGCCGCCGAAGAGGAGCGTGCGGCCGTCGATGCCGCCGAACGACTGGGTGCCTAGGTCGGGGAGGACCAGGTCGGATTCACTTGCGCTGGCGAGCCCGCCGCTGAGCAGCAGGGCGAGCGCAGCGAGCCCGGCCAGCAGCGGTGCGAGCCAGGCCTTTTGAGACCGGATGACGTTCATGGACGGTGTGCCTCCATCGCAAAATCCGAGGCAGAGGACGGCGCTATCGCCGCCCGCAGCTTCGTGGTTCCGAGGGGTTGGCCGCCTGCGTAAAGGGGAAGGACCGGCGCGCTGCCGGAGGGATCTTGCTCTAACGCCGACGCTTCAGCACAGCCTCGTCCCTCAGCGGCCGGTGGTGGCGGGGCGCCCAGAGAGTTTCCTCGCAAGCCCCCCGCCTCGACCGGGAACGCCGAGGCGCGCGCTAGCTACCATGTGTGGCAGACGCCGTCGAGAGGGTGCGATGCGCGCGCACGACGAGAGCGCTTGTCAGCGCCGCGATGTCAGGAGATCACGTAGGGAGATTGCGTAGGAGGATGGCGCGGAGCGCGGGGAGATCGCGGTGGAGGATGGAGCGGAGCGCGCATTGGCGCGCTCCTTCACCGATTGTCGCGTTCAGCCCTGTTCAGTTGCGCTCGGTCGCGTTGTTCAGCCTCCGGTCCGAGCCGGAGAGCCGCTGATCCGAGCCGGAGTCGGCGTTGGGGCTGGCGTGGGAGGTGAGCAGCTCCGCCACGAGGTCCCGGCATTCCGGCTTGTTGCGGAGGTGGCTGAGGAGCAGGTTCGAGGCCTCGCTGAACGACTTCTCGTAGGCGAGCCCCTCGCGCGTGCGCGCCGCGACGCGCTCGCGCCCCTGCGCGAGGTCCTCCTCGAGCGCCTCGGCGTAGCGGGCGAGCTGGGCGCGGAGCTCGTCGATCTGGCGGCGCAGGTCGCGCGCGTTCGCCTCGCGCGCGTTCTTCTTGTGCTCGTAGCGCCCGAGCTGCTCGCGCTTCGCCTGCGCGGTCGCGCCGGCGGCGCCCGCGCGCTCGTAGACGAGCGGATCGTGGTTGCCCTGGCGGGCCGCCGCGTCCGCGAGCTGGCGGGCGGACAGCGCGAGCTTCTCGGCGGCGGCGAGCTCGACGCGGACCTTCTCGACGTCCTCGCCGTCGGCCATCGCCTCGCGCATCACGCGCGACTCCTCGTGCGCGAGCTCCTCGACCTTGCGGCCGATCTCGGCGCGCAGCGCGCGGCCGCGGCGCTCGAGCGCCTCGAGCTTGCGGGTGAGGCTCGCGACCTCGCCCTCGAGCTTGTTGGCGCGCGCGGCGAGGTCCCAGGCCTGCGCGAGGCCGTTCTGGACCTCCTGCGGCACCTGCCCGGACGGGTAGGCGCGGGAGACCATGCGCGAGAAGAGGGCCGCGCGGCTCGCCCACTCGATGACGCCGGCGCTCTGCGGCGGCGGCGGCGGCGGGGGCACCGGGACGCCGTCGCCGCCCTCGACCTCCCACGCGTGGGCCGGGAGCCCGCGCTGGAGCGCCTTCAGCTCCTCCTGGAGGTGGTGGGCGTCGCGGTAGCGCTTGCGGATGTCCTTCTCGAGCAGGCGCAGCACGATCGCCTCGCCCTGCGAATGCGCGTCGGGGCGGATCGAGCGGGGGCGCGGCGGCGCGTGGGTCCGCTGCATCTCCAGCAGGGTGTCGCGGTCGTTCGCGCGGAAGGGGAGCTGCCCGGTGAGCATCTCGAAGAAGAGCACGCCGAGCGCGTAGAGGTCCGACTGCGCCGTCGCCTCCTCGCCGCGGGCCTGCTCGGGCGACATGTACTCGGGCGTCCCGAACACCGCGCCCTTCGGGGCGAGGCGCGGGTCGCGCGCGATGGCGGCGAGGCCGAAGTCGAGGATCTTGACGAAGTCCTTCCGGCCGCCGCGGTGGGTGAGCAGGATGTTGTCGCTCTTGAGATCGCGGTGCACGACGCCGAGGTCGTGGGCGCGCGCGAGCGCGGCGCACATCTGCTCGAGGATGTCCACCGACCGCGCGATCGGCATCGGGCCGCGCGCGAGCTCCGCCGAGAGCGGCGTGCCGACGAGGTACTCCATGACGAGGTAGAGCTCGCCCTCCTCGGTCTCGCCGATGTCGTGGATATCGATGATGTGGGCGTGATCAACGCGGTTTGCGGCGCGCGCCTCGCGCAGCATCCACGCGCGGAGATGGGTCTCTCCGCGGAGATCGGGCCGGATGAGCTTCAGGGCGACGACCCGGTCGATCAGCACGTGACGGGCGCGGTAAACGACGCCCATGCCGCCTTCGCCAAGCCGTGCCTCGAGCCGGTACCGGCCGGCCACGACCTTACCGATCAACGGATCGGTGCTCGAAGCCTTGGGACCTGCCGGTCGCTGAATCGCGCGCTCCATGGTGCCTTCGTTTCTCCTCAGCGCTCCCCGGAGAGCCGTTCGCGTCTCTCAGGGGCCTTATTGCGCTGTGCGGTGAGTCGGATCGCTCGCTGAACGTATCCGGTTTGAAACAGCCGGTCTACGGGGCCGCGGTCGGGTGCGGAAGGAATCTGGAGCGCGCTCCGCGTGGAGGTGGGGTGGGAGACCGGCGCCGATTGCGCGCTGGTTCAAGCCTCCGCTGTCCGCGGAGCGGGGCGCGCCTCCGCCGTCCGCGGGGCCGGGCCGCCGTCCGAAGACGGCCGTGCAGGCGGAGGCGCATCGCCTTGCGGGCGGGCGCTCCCCGGGCGAGGATCGAGGGGCAGGCGACAGACGAAGCGCGCCCCGGCGGGCGCGCCGCAGCGCAGATCTCCAGCGCGGCCGTCCGCGGGGGCGAGGGCGAGCGTGCCGCCGTGCCGCCGGACGATGTCCGTCGAGATGGAGAGCCCGAGGCCGGTCCCCTGCCCTCGCGGCTTCGTGGTGAAGAACGGATCGAAGATGCGCTGCGCGAGGTCGGGCGGCACGCCTGGGCCGCTGTCGGAGATGGCGACGGCCGCCATGTCCTCGTCGATCCAGGTCTCGACGCAGATCACCGGCGCGCTGGGCGGGCCCTTCGCCGCGCCGCCGGCGCGCTCCGCCGCCTCCGCCTCTGCCGGCGCGGCCGGCGCGGCCGGCGCGGCCGGCGCGGGCGGCGCGGCGCTCGCCTCCTCCAGCGCCTGGATGGCGTTGACGAGGAGGTTCATGAAGACCTGGTTGATCTCTCCGCTCCGGCAGGTGACGGGCGGCAGCTCGCCGTAGCGCCGGACCACCTCGATGCGCGCCTGGCGGAGCCGCGGGCCGAGGAGGAGCAGCGTCTCCTCGAGCCCGGCGTGCAGGTCGACGGGCAGCGGCTCGCCGGAGACGCGCGAGAAGCTCTTCAGGTTGGTGACGATGCGGACGCTGCGCTCGACCGCGCGGTGGACGAGGGTGGAGATGCCGACGAGGTCGTCGAGCGCCGCCTCGGTCTGGAGCTGCTCGCGGAGCGCCTCGAGGGCGCGGCGGCGGTCGTCCGGGAGCTCGCGCTCGGCGGCGCGGTAGGCGTCGAGGACGGCGCGGAGCTCGGCGGCGAGCTCCTCGATCGGCTGGGCGGCGCCGGCGATGGCGTTCAGGGGGTTATAGATCTCGTGCGCGACGCCGGCGACGAGCTCGCCGATGGAGGCGAGCCGCTCGCCCTGGATGAGCGCGGCCTGCGTCCGCTTCAGCTCGGAGAGGGCGCGCGTGAGCTCCGCGGTGCGCGCGGCGACGTTCTCCTCGAGGCCGGCGCGCTCGCCCTCGAGCTCGGCGATCGTTCGGGACAGCGCCTGCCGCATGCGCTCGACGCTCTCGCCGAGGCCCACGACCTCCTTCGGCCCGGACAGCCGCGGCACGGCGGCGCCGAGCTCGCCGCGCGCGACCTCGTCGGCGGCGCGGGCGAGCTGCGCCATCGGCCGCGAGAGCTCGCGCGCCGCCCGCGCGACGACGCCGAGGGCGGCGAGCACGAGGAGGGAGAACGAGGCGAAGAGCGCGGTGATCGCGTTGAAATCCTCGTTGAACGACGAGCCGGTCGCGAGCGCGCGGTAGAGGCCGATGGAGGAGAAGAGCGAGAGGAGCCCGGTGAACAGGAGCGGCAGCCCGAAATCGCGGAGCATGCGCCGCCGGAGGGGCGTCGGGGGCGCGCCGCCGCGCTCGGGGGCGCCGGTCCACGCGCGCAGGAGGTCGACGGCCCGCGCGACGGAGTCCCTGTGCCAGGCGCGCTGGTAGAACGAGACGCCGAAGGCGAAGAGCGCGCCGAAGCCGAGCTGCATGAGCGCGTCGGCGGCGCTGAAGGGGACGCCGGGGCGGAAGGTGGCGCCGGGGCGCACGTAGGCGATGCCGATCGCGGTGCACCCGAGCCAGAGGGCGAAGTTCAGGGAGGCGAGGACGTCGGGGAGCCGCTCGGCGCGGGCGAGGCCGCGGGCGAGCAGGGCGCGGTCGCCGGACGGGCCGGCCCGGAGGGCGGCGACGATCGCGCCCGTGGCGGGGCGCACGGCGAGGGTGAAGCCGAGGGTGCCGGAGAGCGCGAGGAGGGGGACGACCTCGAACCACGCCTGGAACACGACCTGGCTCTGGGTGCGGAGGAACGCGACGCAGAAGAGCAGCATGACGTGGCCGCCGACGATGCCGGCGGCCGTGGCCGACTCGGCGAGGCGCGGCCGGAGCGCCGCGGCGAGGGCGCGCGCCGAGGCGGCCTCGGAGGCGCCGCCGTCGGCCGCGTCGGCGCGGAGCACGCTGCGGTAGATGGCGAGGCGCATGCCGCCGGCCATGACGCCGAAGGCGACGGCCGTGACCAGGAGGCCGAGCCACGACGGCGGCGTCGCGTGGCCGATCCCGAGCGGTCCGGGCCAGGAGGCGGGCGCCGCGGGGGCGCCGAGGAGGGCGAGCGGCGAGACGGCGAGCGGCCACGACAGGGTGCGGATCCCCCCGGCCGCGGCGATGGCGAAGCCGCGGTCGCCGCGGCGGACGAGCAGGCCCGAGAGCGCGGCGGACAGGGCCATCGAGGCGAGCAGGAGGATCGCCGGCCACGGCGTGGTGAGGGCCGCGGGGACGACGGCGGAGAGGAACAGGAGGGCCGAGAACAGCTCCCAGCCGGCCGCGACGAGCTCGGCGCGGGCGCGCGGGGCGCGGGGCGCGCGGAGCTTGGGGGGCGGCGGGGTGCTCACGGGGCCGGCGGCATGGAAGCCCAGGGCGCGCGGCTTCGCAACGGCGGCCGGCGGCGCGGGGGCGGCGCGGGCGGAGGATCGTGGGTGCTGGCGCTTGACTCTCCAGCCGCTGGAGACCTCAGGGTGGGGTCGTGGCGAAGGAGCGGCTCACCATCGGCGCGCTGTCGCGCCGGACGGGGATTCCGGTAAAAACGCTCCGCTTCTACTCCGACGAGGGGCTCCTGCCGCCGTCGGCGCGGTCGCGGAGCGGTTACCGGCTCTATGCCGAGCGCGACGTCGTCCGGCTCGATCTGATCCGCACCCTGCGCGAGGCGGGGCTGGGGCTGCAGGCGATCCGGTCGGTGCTCTCCCGCGACATGTCGCTGGGCGACGCGCTCCGGGTGCGCCTCACCGCGGTGGAGGCGCAGATGGCGGCCTTGCGCCGCGTGGCCGCCGCGCTCCGCGCCGCGCTGCGCTCGGAGCCCACCGAGCAGGAAATCGGGAGGTTATGCGCCGTGACTCGGTTATCGCATGAGCAGAGGAGAGCCACCGTCGAGCGCTTCTTCGCGCGCGTGTCGGACGGGATTCCCATCGACGAGCAGTGGGTGCGCGGGATGATCGAGGCGAGCACGCCGGAGCTGCCGGACGAGCCCACGCCCGCGCAGCTCGACGCGTGGATAGAGCTCTCCGGGATCCTGTCGGATCCGACGTTCGTCGAGGGCATGCGCGCGGCGGCCGCGAGCACGTGGGACGGGGGCTTCGATCTCGCGGCCTACAAGCGCGCGAACGACGAGGCGGCCCGGGCCGCGCGCGACGCCGGCGCTCGCGGCGTCGCGCCGTCGTCCGCCGCGGCGGCGCCGATCGTCGAGGCCTTCGTCTCGGGGCTCGCCGCGGCGGCCGGCAAGCCGGCGGACGGGGCGTTCCGCGCCTCGCTGCTCGACAGGTACCGCAAGCACGACCCGCGCGCGTCGCGGTACTGGGAGCTCGTCGCGATCATGAACGGAGAGCCGGCCCAGGCGGGGCGGGCGCCGGAGTGGGACTGGCTCGCGGAGGCGATGAAGCACCACCTCGCGGCGCCGTGACGTGTCACCGGCCGGAGAGGCGCACGCCGGGGAGGACCGTGCGGCGCAGGGCGACCTCCTCGAGGGCGTCGGCGTCGATGAGGAGGTGCGCCCGCAGGCTGTCCTCGATCGCCGAGAACGCCTTGCCCTGGTAGCGGACCTCGCCGCCCGGTCCGGCCGCGAGCCAGTAGTTGCCGCCGAGGGTCGTAGCATCGCCCGCCGCGCTCGGGATCGCGAGGAGCGGCGCGGCGTTGCCGGGGAACGGATCGGGCGGGGTCGCGAAGCCGGGGAACGGCGGCGGGGGCGGGGCGGGCTCGGGCTCGGGGGCGGCGGAGAACGAGAGCGTCGCGCCGGGCTCGAAGCTCACCGAGAGCACGCCGCCGCGCGCGCCGACGACGACGCCGGGGGTGCGCTCCTCGACGACGACCTCCTCGATGACCTTGCCGGAGACGAGCAGGAGCGTGTGGCTGCTCGTGATCCGCGAGCTCTCGGCCGTGAGCTCGCGGCGCAGCGCGATGTCGTGCGAGACGTAGAACTGGAGGCCCTTCACGTCCCTGTCGGACAGGCCGTGCTGGACGCGGAGCTCGTGGGTGAACGGGACGAGGCGGGGGGCGCAGCCGGCGAGCGACGCGAGGAAGACGACGGCGAGCGTGAGGAGCGGGGCGAGCGGCGCGGCGGTCGCCGGGCGCCGCCGCGCGGCGTGGATCGGGCGGACACGGAACAGCATGGGAGCCCTCGTGGAGGCGCCGCGGCACGAGAGCCGCGGGCGCACTCCCTCGCAACGGGGCGGCCGGGCGGACCTTACAGCGTGAGCTCGTAGGGCGGCTCGCGGTCTGCCGCTCGGGCAAGGACTGCGCGGCCAGCTCAGCGATCCGGAAGGGGCATACCCGAGATGGTTGCCAGCGCGCGGACGAGCTTGTCGAAGCTGTCGGAGCGACCGCGGACGAGGGCGATGTCGATCTTCCGTGTCTCGCTCAGCTGATGCGTCGTCGGCAGGTAGCCGGGGACAAGCCTCGCCAGCGCCTCCTTGGCGCCGCGCTTGCTCTCCGGCGTGCGGACGCCAGCCCGCCGCACCGCCTCCTCCGCGAAGTTGAGGAGCAGCCACGTCTCGTACTCACACACCGCCATGACCGCGTCGCCGAGCATGAGCCCCGTGACCACGCGTGCCGCGTCGGGGCCCCACGTCGCGGGGCAATCGTCGTCCGCATCGCACAGCACGAGCACGGCGTCGGCCCTCCGGGTCTGCCGCGCGAGCAGCACGGCGCGGCGCACGCCATCGGCGTGACAGCGGCGCAGGGGGCTCTTGTCCTTCTCGTCCACCAGCTTGCCGCGAGGCTGCCGGATCGGATCCTGGTCGACGATCCACGCGACGTCGTCGAGGTAATGGCGAAGGATCCGCGAGCATAGATTCGGGATCGCCGTGACCTCGCCCTTGCCTTCGACGATGCAGACGAGCCGCTTCACGGGCGCCGCTCAGAGCTGCACGGTCGCAGGTTCTTCCCCCTCGATCCGCAGCGGCTCGGAGCGCATCAGCTCGGCGACGGAGAACAGCCCCTGCCGTACGACCTCGCGCTGCGCCGAGGAGAGCGGACCGATCTGCGTCACGCCGTCGCGATACGAGCACACGAGGATCTCCTCCTCGCGCGCCGCGTCGAGCAGGTCGGCGCTATGTGTCGTGATCAGCAGGGAGCCCCTGGTCGACGCGTCCTTGAGCACGTCGAAGAGCAGCTGGGCCGCTCCGACGTGGATCGCGACCTCGGGCTCCTCGATGATCAGGAGCTCGTCTCCGGTCATCTGCTGAGCTGCGACGAGGATGCCGAGCGCACGCAGGGCGCCCTCCGACATCTCGCTCGCCGAGAACCGCGCCACGTGTCCTCCTGGCTGGTGTTGCTCAAATTTGAGGAGCAGGAACCGGTCGAACGCCTCCACGGAGACGCGCAAGAGCCCCGGGACGATCCGCTGCATGGCGGCGAGGACGCGCGCCTGTCCTTCGGCCTCGAGGCTCCGGAAAGCCACGGCGATGTTGCTCCCCGACTCGTCCAGGCGCGTGTTCTCAGTCGCGACCTGCGGCTTTCGCATCGCCTCAGCGTTGAGCCGGATCCGCGTGACGTTCCGGAGCGCCGTGACCCTGGCGATGTCGAAGAGCTGGCGCGCGAACACCATCGCGCTCGCGGTCTCGCTGAGCCTGGGGGCACTGCCGCTCGAGACCACACGCCTCCCCGGCTCAGTCTCCACGTCCAGCCCCTCGGGCGTCCGTTCGACCCAGAGCACCGGGGCTCCTCGAACGAAGAGCTCGATGGTCTCGTTGTGAAACGCCCAGGCTCCGTCGCCCTTCGCGCGGATCGTGAACTGGTGCCGCAGGTAGTCTGTCTCCAGGGCCGAGCGCGACGTTGCGGCGCGGACGTCCACGTACACCTCGGCCCGGTCATCCTCCTCCGCCGGCTGCCAGCGCCTGATGCCGGCGAGGCCGCCGCGCCTCTCGACCGCGGTCGCGGCGTCCGTCGCGACATCGCGCGCGAACACGATGGCGTCCGCGAAGTTGGACTTGCCGCTGCCGTTCGGGCCGACGAGCACCGTGAAGGGGGCCAGATCGACGGTGGCCTCCGCGATGCTCCGGTAGTTCCTGAGCTCGACGCGCCGCCACATCTGCGCCGAGGCGTCGTCGGTTGGCGGCGCACGGGCGTCGACGTACCGGCGCACTGCCAGGCTGAACCCGTTCGCCGCGATCTCGTCGACATCGACGAGGCGTGCATACCCGGGGACGTCGCTGGCCGACCGGAAGGTCGTCGCGATCTTCGTCACGTCCTCGGGCCCGAGCCGGTTCCTCCTGCGCTCCTCCTGGAACCCTCGCGAGGCATCGATGAAGAGCACCTTATGCTTCCTCAACGCCGGCTTGGCGCGGCTCAGCACGAGGAGCGCGGCCGGGCCCCTCGTCGCGGGGAGCAGGTTGGCAGGGAGCCCGATCACTGCGTGGAAGAGGTCATCCCGCAGCATTCTCTTGCGGATCTCCCCCTCGGTTCCTCCTCGAAATAGTACGCCGCCTGGCGCCACCATCGCCATCACCCCCGAACGACGGTGGAGGCTGGCCAGCATGTGCTGTAAATACGCGAATTCAATTCTATTTTTTGGAGGCACGCCGTACCGGAAGCGCGCATGATGGTCGCGCTCCGCTACGTCATGCCCCCACCACGTGAGGCCGACCGGCGGAACGCAGAGAACGCGGTCGTGGGCCCTGAGATAACCGTCCACGGTGCTGCTCGGATCGCGAAGCGTGTCGCCCCTGTCGATCTGTGCATCCGGCAGACCGGCCAAAAGCATGTTGATCCTGGCGAGCGTCCAGGCTTCGACGCTCTTCTCCTGACCACGCAGCAAGAGCTTTCGCGCGTCTCCGCCGCGGCGCTCGACGTATGTCGCGCACTCGACCAGCAAGGTGCCGTAGCCGCATGCCGGATCGTAGATGCGCATCCCCTCGGAGGGGTCGAGCAGCTCCGCCATCAGCTCCGCGATTGCGATCGTGGGGTGGGACTCACCGGCGCGCTTGGCGTCCCGGAGGTCCGCCTCCTCGAGGAACATCTGGAAGGCACGCCGCAGCGTGTCGGGCGTGGCCAGATCTCCGTCTCGAAGCGACATCCACGAGAGGAGCCGGAGGAGCTCGTGGAGAAGACGAAGGCGCTCCGTACGGTCCCCGAGGCGACGCACGTCCGTGAAGTCAAGCCAGGAGAGAACGCCTTCGAGCGCCGGATTGCTCTCCTCGAGCGCCACACAGGCCCGGTTGAGCGCCAGGTCGACCGCCGGCAAGCTCGCTTCCACCGTCGCCCATCGCGCCTGGGCAGGCACCGCGATGTCGAGCGTGGAGGGCTCCGCGTCGTTGAGCCGCTTCAGGAGGAGCAGGACGGCGATCGTCATCCGATGCTGCCCGCTCGGACCGAGCGCGTGCCGAAGGAGTTTGTCCGCCTCGAGCAGGCAGCCCACGATCTGTTCCTTCGTCAGCCGACCGTCTCGCGCTGCGCTCTCCGGGCCGAGCCTGGCCGCTGCGGCCCTCGGAGCCCCCATGGCGCCACGCGCCATGCTCTCAGGGGACCGGTCATCGAGCAGGCGCTCGACGAGGAGGGCCTTGTCACGCGCACGAGCGTTGAGGCCGAGCGCACGGCACAGCTCCTTCAGCTCATCGATGCGAAAAGAGCGCAGCAGCTCATCGACCTGCAGCCCCGGCGCCGAGAGCATCGCGTCGACGATCGTCGCCTTCTTCCGCCGGTCGGGCAGGTCGACCCCGAAGCGATCAGCCAGGGCAGCGAGCGCAGACCGGGGGAGCAGCAGCAAGACGTCGCGGGGCGTCGGCATGGCTGCGCGAACGATACACGCGCGAACCGCGGGTCGCGAGCCTGCCTCCTCCCCCCGCGAGCGCGATTCCCTCGCCCCCTCGCGCACGCCGCGGTCACGCGCTGGGTCACGGGCTAGAGCGCAGCGTCCCCCTTCACTCCCAGTACAGCGTCGCCCGCCCGATCGCCGTGAACGGCCACCCCGGCGAGTAGTGGATCCCCGTGACCGCGGCCGGCTCGTACGGCAGCCTCGAGTCGCTCGCGAACTGCACCTCGCGCCACGTCGCGTCGAAGAGGTTCTGGATGTCCACGGCCGCCTCGACGTTCCTCCACCGGAGCCCCGCGTTCGCGTCGACCACCGTGAACCCCTCGGCGGTGAGCGACTCGTCCTCGGTCGCGGGCCGCGCGCCGATCGCCTTCACCCGGAGCGCCGCGAACGGCGTGAGCGCGCCGAACGCCCTGCGCACCCCGACGCCCGCGGTCAGCGTCCGCGTCGGCGCGAGCGCGACCGCGCTCCCGTTGCCGGCGTTCGCGCGGAAGCGCGCGCGGGTGAAGGTCGCGTCCACGTCGGCGAAGAGCCAGCTCCCGAGCCGGTAGCGCGCGCCGATCTCGATCCCGTAGCGCCGCGTCTCCCCCGACGCCTCGGTCTCGCCGGCGTCGCCGCTCCAGACCAGCTCGGAGTCGAGATCGAGCAGGAACCCGGCCGCGCTCAGCGAGAGGCCGCGCACGGGCGCGACCCTCGCGCCGACCTCGTAGCCCTTCGCCGGGGTGATCAGCGTCGCCGCCCCCCGGCCCAGCACCGCGCCCCGCGCGTCGTTCGAATGGAAGCCGCGCCCGTAGTGGGCGAAGAGATCGAGCCCGCCCACCGGCGAGACGACCGCCGAGAGCTTCGGGAGCAGCTGCATCTGCCCCCGCGCGCCGCTCGACTTGCTCCCCGTCCCCTCCAGGTCCTCGCGCAGATCGTCCACGTTGACGTCGATCCACTGCCCGCGCACGCCGAGCACGAGGCGGAGCCAGCGCCGGAGCCGGGCGTCCTGCTCGACGTACACGCCGATCTGGCCCTCGTCGACGTGGGTCCGATCCCGCTCCTCGAGCCGCTCGCGCGCCGCGTCGTGGTGGAGCGACTTGTCGATCGCGTCCGCGCGGATCTGCGCGCCGAGCGAGGTCGTGAACCTCGCCCCGCGGTGCTCGATCTGCTTGCGGAACCGGAGGTCGGCGCCCAGCACGGTGCGGTCGTCGTTCTGCTCGATCTGATCGCCGTGGACCGGATCCTCGGCGAAGAACGTGAAGTTCGAGTACAGCGTGAAGCGATAGCGCTGGAGGTAAGCCATCGCGCTCAGGTCGGCGTCCCGCCACGCGGTCGAGGCGGAGACCGACGCCATGTGCCGCGCGGTCGACCCGCCCTCGGTCGGATCGACCGCGCCGAAGTGGTCGATGCACGGCTGTCCGAAGGCGGAGGGCGGCGGGTTCTGGCCGCCCTGCTCCCCCTCCCCCTGCTCCCCCTCCCCCTGCTCCCCCTCCCCCTGCTCCCCCTCCCCCTGCTCCCCCTCCCCCTGCTCCCCCTCCCCGCACACGGCGCGCGCCGGGATCTGGCCGGAGCCGTACCAGGTCGAGCCGTAGGACATCCACGTCGCCTGGACCTTGCCGGCGCTGCCGAGGTCGCGCGTCGCCCTCAGGAACACGTTGAAGCGCTCGAGCCGCTCCGGGCTCTGGAACGGCCCGTCGTTCCGGTAGACCTCCGCCGCGGCCACCGCGCGCCAGTCGTCGCCGAGCTCCGGCGAGGCGATCACGAGGCCGCGCAGGATGCCGTACTGCCCCACGCTGAGCTGCGCGGAGCTCTCGTCGAGCGTCTCGGCGAAGCGGAGGTTGACGGCGCCCGCCGTGCCGAAATCGCCGATGCTCGCGTAGTAGGGCCCCTTGTAGCCGTCGAGCCCGACCACGAGCTCCGGGATCATGAAGTAGAGGTCGGTGAAGCCGTGCCCGTGGCCGTGGCTGACCAGGTTGACGGGCACCCCGTCGACGAAGAACGCGACGTCCGTCCCGTGGTCGGCGTCGAAGCCGCGCAGGAAGTACTGGTTCGCCTTGCCGCCGCCGGCGTGCTGCACGGCGAAGAGCCCGGGGACCGACTCGAGGAGGTCGCCCGGCCGGAGCCTCGGCCTGAGCTCGAGCTCGCGGTGCCCGACCGAGACGCGCGAGGCGGCCTCGCTCCCCGGCTTCTCCGCGTGCACCGTGACCTCGATGGGCTCTCCCTGGGCCCGCGCCGGCCGCGCGGCGGACAGCAGGATCGCCAGCGCGGCGATCCGAGGGAGTCGATGGCGGTGTCCGTGGCCCTTCGTGACGTTCTCGCGCAGCATTCATGTCCTCCTTCGCGCAATCGCGCGGAGCGGCGCCGGGCCGCTCGCATCGAGCTCCACGAGGAGGAAAAAGGCCGCCCACGGCGCGGTGCCCTGGACCGACCTCTCGCCCCCGCGGGCGACCGAAAGGCGACGCGGGGGCGGCTCGGGATCCGGGACGTGCGCAGGGCTGCACCGGCTCGGACCTCGCCGCCTCCCTCGAGGCTCCCAGGTCGAACCGGCGTCGGATGTGTCCCCGTCGCCGGGCGCGGGCAGGTCTTCGGGCTCGCGAGCGCTCCGGCCGGGCCGGCTTCCTACTGTCCACCGCTTCCCAGCCCTCATCGGGCCAGTGCATGGGGTGGAGGTCGTTCTCGCTTACCGCTGCGGGGCAGCCCCGGAATCTCACCGGGTTCCCTATTCAGCCTGAGCGAGCGCCCAGGCACCAGCGCGGCGCGCACCCTAGGAGGATGCGCCTCCGGCTGTCAATCGCTCCCGCTCACCTCGCCCGCTCCGCGCGCGTCCCTCGCCATGCGCCCGCCTCGCGCGGGCTCCTGTCCGGCCCTCGCTCCCGCCTCGCGCCCGCCTCGCGCGCGCCACCTGAGCGTGAGCGCTCGCCGCGCGACGTCCGCGCGCCGGCCGAACGTTCGGGCTCTGGCGAGGATGGGCTCGCTCCTCCGTGGGTCGCGTGCTACACGGCCGCCGCCGTATATGCCGCGTAACGACCTCCGCAACATCGCCATCGTCGCCCACGTCGACCACGGGAAGACGACCCTCGTCGATCACATGCTCCGCCAGTCGGGCGCCTTCCGAGAGAACGAGGTCGTGGCCGAGCGCGTCATGGACTCGAACGATCTCGAGCGGGAGCGCGGCATCACCATCCTCGCGAAGAACACGAGCATCCGGTACCGCGGGGTCAAGATCAACATCGTCGACACGCCCGGCCACTCCGACTTCGGCGGCGAGGTCGAGCGCACCCTGATGATGGCCGACGGGGCGCTGCTCCTCGTCGACGCCGCCGAGGGCCCGCTGCCGCAGACGCGGTTCGTGCTCTCCAAGTGCCTCCAGCGCGGCTTCCCGGTCATCGTGGTCATCAACAAGATCGACCGGAGCGACGCGCGCGCCCACGAGGTGCTCTCCGAGGTGTTCGACCTCTTCTGCGATCTCGAGGCGAGCGACGCGCAGATGGACTTCTCGACGCTCTACGCGATCGCGAAGTTCGGCCAGGCGAAGCGCGAGCTCGAGCACGAGGCCAAGGACCTGGAGCCGCTCTTCGAGACCATCCTCGAGCGCGTGCCCGGCCCCTCCGGCGACCCCGACGGGCCGCTCCAGGTCATCGTCTGCAACACGACCCACGACGACTACGTGGGCCGGCTCGCGGTCGGCCGCGTGGTCCGGGGCACCGCCCGGTCCGGCGCCGACGTCGCGCTCCTCGGCGAGGGCGGCCAGTCGCGCGGCTACGTGAAGATGCTCTACGCCTACGAGGGGCTGAAGCGGGTCCCGGTCGAGAGCGCCGCCGCGGGCGAGGTGATCGCCATCGCGGGGCTCGAGTCGGTCACGATCGGCGACACGATCGCGGACCCGGCGACCCCCGAGGCGCTGCCGCGGATCGTGGTCGAGGAGCCGACGATCAAGATGAGGATCGGCGTCAACACGTCGACGTTCGCCGGCAAGAGCAAGCAGTCGAAGTACCTGACGAGCCGTCACCTGAAGGAGCGGCTCGAGCGCGAGGCGATGAAGAACCTCGCGATCCGGGTGGAGCCGACCGAGGTGCCCGACACGTTCGTGGTGCTCGGCCGCGGCGAGCTCCAGCTCGCGATCCTCGTGGAGACGATGCGGCGCGAGGGGTACGAGATGCAGCTCTCGAACCCCGAGGTCGTGACGCGCGAGATCAACGGCGAGGTGATGGAGCCGATCGAGCTCGTGGTCGTCGACGTGCCCGACACCTACGTCGGCGTGGTGACCGAGCGCCTCAGCACCCGGCGCGGCCGGATGGTGAAGATGACGAACCCCGGCTTCGGGCGCGCCCGCCTCGAGTTCCGGGTGCCGTCGCGCGGGCTCATCGGCTTCCGGGGCGAGTTCCTGACGGCGACGCGCGGGACGGGCCTGCTCAACACGATGTTCGACGGCTGGGCGCCCTGGGGCGGCCCGATGATGCGCCGCCCGACCGGCGCCATCGTCGCCGATCGCGCCGGCGTGGCGACCCCGTACGCGCTGCACCACCTCCAGCCGCGCGGCATGTTCTTCATCGTCCCCGGCGTCGAGGTCTACGAGGGGATGATCATCGGCGAGCACAACCGGCCGAACGACACCGACGTCAACGTGATCAAGGAGAAGAAGCTGTCGAACGTGCGCAACCACGGCAAGGACGAGAACGTCCTCCTGGCCAGCCCGCGGCTGCTCACGATCGAGACCGCGATGGAGTGGATCGACGGCGACGAGCTCGTCGAGGTCACGCCCGACGCGGTGCGCGTCCGCAAGAAGGTGCTCGCGTGCAACCGCCGGGAGCGCCGCGAGGACGCGATCGAGCAGGCGCAAGCCGTGGAGTGAGCGGCCAGGGCGCGCGGCGAGCGCGCGCCCGGCGAGCGGCCCCCTCCCCTGCCCGCGCCGGTGTGGACCGGTGTAGACTCCCGGGCATGAGAACGACGCTGCATTCGGCGCTCCTCGCTTCGCTCGTCGCCCTCGCGGGGGCGAGCGCTTGCGGCGGGGCCGTCGTGGTCGACGGCTCCCCGGGGGGCGACGACGGCTCCGGGGGCGCCGGCGCGAGCGCGACGTCGAGCGGGCGCGCGAGCGTCGGCGCGGGCCCGCAGTCGTCGAGCTCCAGCGCGGCGGGCTCGGGCGGCGGAGCGCGGGCCTCGTGCGATTTCTTCTGCGCCCTCTTCGACGGCACCGCCTGCCCGGACCCCGGCTGTCGCGACGCCTGCGACGAGCTGCTCTCGGCGCCGCGCTTTTGCAGCGACCTGACCGCGCCGTTCTTCGACTGCATGGGCAGGATGGTCCAGATCCCGTCGGTCACGCGCTGCGAGCAGATCTCGGCGTGGCTCGATCCGCTGTTCGCGTGCATGGCCTCCAGCGACGCGGCGTGCGACCCCGACTTCATCTACGTGGACTGCGCGCCGTTTTACGAAGATCACCGGGCCTGCCAGCTCAGCGAGGGCCGGTAGCGGCGGCGCGCGTCACCGGCCGGGGCGCGGCCGCGCGCCCGGCCGGAGGGCGCCTCGCAGCGGCCCGAGGGCGTCGGTGACGAACGCGACGAGCGCCTTCACGCGCGGCACCCCGCGCGTGTCGCGGTGCACCCCGAGCCAGAGCGCGCGCTCGGGCGGCGGCGACGGCGGCGAGAGCAGGCGCAGGCCCGCCGTCGCGTCGCCCAGGTAGCGCGGCAAGCAGACGAGCCCGACCCCGGCGGCCCCCATCGTCGCCTGGGCCTCGCGGCCGTTGGTGCGGGCGGCGACGCGCGCCTTCGCCGCGACGGCGCGCAGCCACGCGAGGTCGGCGACCGCCGGCGGATCGTCGCTCATCGTGACGAGGGCGTGGCCCTCGCACTGCCGGTCGAAGTCCGGCAGGCCGCGCCCGGCGAGGTAGGCCTCGGACGCGTAGAGGCCGAACCCGATGCGCGCGACCTCGCGCTGGAAGACCTCGCGGTGCTCGAACGCGGCGGGGCGAAAGGCGATGTCCGCCTCCCGCCGTGGGAGGCTCAGCCAGCGCGCGTCCGCGACGAGCTCGACGGAGATGCCGGGGTGGCGCGCGAGGAACGGGGCGAGCAGCGGCCCGAGGACGCGGGCGGCGAGCCACTCGGACGCGGTGACGCGGAGGTGGCCTGTCAGGCCGGCGTCGCGTCCGGCGGCGGCGCGCTCGGCGGCGAGCGCGCCCTGCTCCATGCGCTCGGCGTGGCCCAGCACGCTCTCGCCCGCGGCCGAGAGCGCGAACCCCGACGGCGAGCGCCGGAAGAGCTTCGCCCCGAGGCGCCGCTCGAACGCGTCGACGCGCCGCCCCACGGTCGGCTGGGTGACCTTCAGCGCGCGCGCGGCGGCCGAGAGGGTGCCGTGCCGGGCGACGGCGAGGAAATAGCGCAGATCGTCCCAGTCGAGCATGGTCTTCGCGCGGGGCGCTGCTGCGCGAGAGCGCCCCGCGCCATGCACCGATGCATGACGAGTATACGGCGATGGCGGATGTCCGGGCAACGGCGGAGGGTGCATGCTCTCTCCACGCATTCGCGCGCTCGTCTCTGGCGCAGCGCTCGCGTTTTTCTGCGTGAGCTCTCTCCGTGACGCTGCGCGCGTCTCGCACCTCCGCGCGTCTCACCCATTTCATGTCGGATGACCCGATCGAGGCCAGCATGCATTCGAGTCGTCGTACGTTTCTCCATCGCGTGGCCGGGACGGCCGCGACAGGCCTCCTGGGCTCGGCCCCGCCGGCCGTGACCGCCTCGTGCGCCGCGGCGCGCGGGCCCGCGCCGGACCGGAAGATCAAGGCCATCGCCTTCGACGCCTTCCCGATCTTCGATCCGCGGCCGATCGCCGCGCTGGCGGAGGAGCTCTGTCCGGGCAAGGGCGCCTCGCTGAGCGAGGCCTGGCGCACCCGTCAATTCGAGTACACGTGGCTCCGGGCCGCGGCCCGCGAGTACGCCGATTTCTGGCAGGTGACCGCGGACGCGCTGGCGTTCGCCGAGCGGGCGCTGCGGCTCGATCTCGGCGAGGAGAGGCGGGCGCGGCTCCTCGGGGCGTACCTCGATCTCGAGGCGTGGCCCGACGCGCTCCCCGCGCTCGCATCGCTGAGGCGCGCGGGCCTCCGGCTCTCGTTCCTGTCCAACTTCACGCCGAGGATGCTCGGCGCCGCGATCGAGCGCTCCGGCCTGGGAGGCATGTTCGATCGCGTGCTCAGCACCGACCTGGCGAGGACCTACAAGCCGGATCCGCGCGCGTACCGGATGGCGCTCGACGCGCTCGGCCTCGAGCGCGAGGAGATCCTGTTCGTCCCGTTCGCCGGCTGGGACGCCGCGGGCGCCCGCTGGTTCGGCTATCCCACGTTCTGGGTCAACCGCCTGGGCGCGCCGGCCGAGGAGCTGGGCGTGAGCGCCGACGCCGCGGGAGCGGGCCTGAACGATCTCGTCGAGTTCGTCACGGCGGGAGCGTGACCGCCGCCGGCCGCGGCGGCGGAGGGGCGCGGCCCGGAGCGCGGCTCAGGCGATCTCCAGCCGCCGGGAGGCGCGGATGCCCACCTGACGCATCTCCTCGATGAGCGGCGCCATCCTCTGGAGCGACCTCGCCGTCCGCTCCGGCCCGGCGAGCTCGGGGCTGCCCGTGCCGTAGGGCGGCTCCGGCGCATACTCCATCTCCAGCTCGCACTCCCTGGCGAGCTCGTCGCCCCACAGGCGCCCGATGAGGCGCAGCGCCAGATCGAACCCGCCGGACACCGGCCCTGAGGTGAGCCGATTCCGGTCTTCCACCACGTTCCCCTGGGTCGGGATCGCGCCGTAATAGGGCAGCTGATCGTGCAGGTGAAAGTTGGTGGTGGCCCGGTACCCCTTGAGCAGGCCCGCGGCGCCCAGCATCAGGGCGCCCGCGCAGACGCCGGACAGCCACGCCGCGCGGCCGCCGTACTCTGCGAGGAACGCGAGCGACTCCTTGTCCTCCATGACGCGGGGCGGAATCGCCGGCACATGGAGGACGTCGAGCGCCTTCGGGCATTCGGCGAAGGTGGTGGTGGCCCGCGTCGTGAAGCGCGGGGCGCCCGCGATCTCGTCCCTGTTCTTCCAGACGAGGTGGAGGTCCACGTTGGGCAGGACCCCGAACACCGTCTGCAGACCGATGTTGTCGGGCAAGAAGAAGCCGGGGCAGACGAAGAGCGCCACCTGGAGCTTGCGCTCCACGGGGACGCTCAGGGGCAAGGTGAACGAGGCATCGTCGTGAACGCTCATCGAGGAATCCTTTCTGGCTTCGCGCGAGGACGCGAAGGAGGCGCGCGTGAGCATGCGCCCCGCGCGGGGAGCCGAAGGGACAGAGCACCTGCGTTTCCTGCCACGCGTCGGGCCCGCGGCGCGGCGGCGCCCTCGGCTCCGACCTCGGGAGACCTGGCAGGAAATGCGGGTCCTTTGTCGTTGCGGTCAGGTGCGCGGCGGGTACCGTCGTCGCGTGAGTCGGCCCCGTCCCTCGAAGCGCGCTCCGCGAAGCTCGCCGAGCGCGAGCCAGCACGCGCCGACGCGCAGGATCGTGGTCGTGGTCTACGACGGCGCGGGCGCCATCGACGTGATGGGGCCCGTCGATGTCTTCGCCTTGGCCTCGGAGTGCGCCGTCCCGAGGTGTCCTGGGGCTCCCCCGGCGTACGCCGTCGAGATCGCCTCGGTGTCGGGCGGCGTGATCCGGACGCTCTCCGGGGCGCAGATCGTCGCCCACACGGCGCTCGAGGACGTGGCCCCCGGCGCCGATACGGTGCTCGTCGCGGGCGGCGATCCTCGCGAGGCGATGCGAGACGCCCGGCTGCTCGGCTGGTTGCGCGCGACGACGCCCGAGGTGCGGCGCATGGGCGCCGTCTGCACGGGCACCTTCATCCTCGCCGCCGCGGGGCTGCTCGCGGGGCACCGCGCCGCCACGCACTGGCGCGAGGCGGCCGCGCTCGCGCGCCAGTTTCCCGCCATCGAGGTCGATCCCGACGCGATCTTCGTGCGGTCCGGGAAGCTCTACACCTCTGCGGGCACGACCGCGAGCATCGATCTCGCGCTCTCGCTGGTGGAGGAGGATCTCGGGTACGACGTGGCGCTCGAGGTGGCGCGCGGCATGGTGGTGTTCCTCAAGCGCCCTGGCGGACAGTCGCAGTTCAGCCGCCCGCTCCGCGCGCAGGAGGCCGCCGCGGGGCCGCTCGGGCGCGTGGTCGCGTGGGCCCTGCGGCACCTCGACGCCGACCTGCGCGTCGAGGTGCTGGCCGAGAGAGCGGGGATGAGCCCCCGCAATTTCGCGCGGACCTTCACGAGGGCGCTGCAGACGACGCCCGCGAAGTTCGTCGAGGCGGCGCGGCTGGAGCAGGCGCGCTCGTGTCTGGAGGGGGGGCGAGCGTCGATCAAGCAGCTCGCGCGCGACTGCGGCTTCGGCACGGACGAGCGGATGCGGCGCGCATTCCAGCGCACGCTCCAGGTCACGCCGGAGGAGTACCGGCGGCGCTTCGGGCGCTCGTGAGCCGGCGCCGCGGGGAGCGGCGGACTCGAGCGCGAGAGGCGCTGGCGCCGATCTGCGCGCAGCGGTCTGCCGGTGGTCCGGCTGCACGCGCTGCCTCTGTACCCAGTCGCCGATCCCCGCGTGTCGGCCCCGGACGCCGCCGCCGCGCCGGCCCTACCGGGCGCGCTCGTGCTCGCGCGCGAGCGCCCGGAAGCCCTCGTCCACGAGCTCGAGGAGATCCTCCGTCGCGCCGCGCGCGAGCCACGCGTCGATCGCACACTGCATGATCGCGACCGCGCAGCTCGCCAGCACCCGCGGCGCGAGGTCGCGGCGCGGATCCAGGCCCATGCGCGCGGCCAGCGGCTCGCTGATGGCCTCCGCGCAGTGGCCGAGCCGCTCGCTCTGCCTCGCGCGGATCGCCGGCGTCTTCGCGACGAACTGCTGGACCGCGACGAAGCGCGGTAGGTTCCCCGCGTAGAGCCGGCCGACGGTGTCCCGGATCGCGTTGCGGGTCGCGACGACCGGCGGCTCGCTCCGGGGGCGCGCGCGGATCGACGCGCACGCCACCTCGATGAGCTGGTCCATCCAGGCGATGAGCAGGTCTTCCTTCGACTCGAAGTAGCGGAAGAACGTCCTCCGCGAGATCTCGACCGCTCCGAGCACCTCGTCGAGCGTCGTCTGCTCGTAGCCATGTTTCAGGAAGAGGTCGATCGCGGTCTCGATGATCTGCGCGCGCGTCCGCTCCTTCTTGCGCTCTCGAAGCCCTGGGGTCTGCCCCTCCGCCATGCCGACAGGCTACCACACGCGGGATCCCGGTGCCTCTCCTTGACAAATGCTACTCAGTAGCACATTCTTTCCCCTGTCGCGGCTCCCCGCCGACGTCGAGCGATCTCGGGCGATCTCGCGCGATTTTGGGCGAGGGAGCGCGCCTTCACGGGTATTCACGGGTACGGAGCCCATCCATCGCCGCCGCTTCGAGCGGCGCCGCGGCCTCCGCGCGACCGTCGCGCGCATGGGCCGTCGCGCGCGGGGCGCGTCGCCGTCGGCCGCTTTGCAGCGGCCGACGGCCTTTCCGTACGCGGGCCGATCCGCTCGGGCGATCGGCGCGTCCACGGTCATTGTCCGCCGGAGAGCGCGCGGGAGGCAGCCCTCACAGGAGCAACGATGAACACCACGGGACACGACAAGATCGCGCTCATCACGGGCGCAAACCACGGTATCGGCCTCGAGCTCACGCGCCGCCTGCTGTCGGAGGGCTTTCAGGTCGTCGCGCTGAACCGCTCGGGGTTCCCCGAGGATGATCCGCTGCTCCGGGAGAGCCTCGAGCGCCGGAGGCTCCGTGTCCACACGGCAGATCTGTCCGACTTCGAGGGCCTCAGGCGCGCGCTCGGCGCGATCAAGGCGAGCGAAGACAGGATCGATGTGCTGTTCAACAACGCCGGCGGCAGCGTCCCGGAGCTGACCTTCTCCAGGCAAGGCCGCGAGCTGCACTTCGAGCTCCAGACGGTGGCGCCGTACGTCATCGCGATGGAGCTCAGGGAGCTGCTGCGGCGGGGGTCCTTGAAGACGGTCGTGAACACCTCCTCGAACGCGTTCGACATGACGAGGCGCTTCGACCCCGACGCCCTGGAGCGCCCGGCGTCGTTCAGGCAGCTCTTCGGCCCGTACGCGACGTCCAAGCTCGCGCTCTCCCTCTGGACGCGTGAGGTGGCGCCGCTGCTCGAGAAGGACGGGATCAAGATCCGGAGCGTGGATCCAGGGGGCAACAACACGCTGAGGAAGGGGAAGCGGTCGGGGCTGCCGTTCTTCGTGCAGACGCTGATGAGGCTCTTCTTCCCGCCCCCGACCCGGGGCGCCTCGCGGCTGTACGAGGGCGCGTTCGGCGCGCACCGCGAGCTCTCGGGCGTCTACCTGAGGAAGGATCGCGCGATGGATCTCCCGTTCCGGGAGCATGGTCCGAGGGTGCTGGAGAAGGTGCGCTCGATCTACGAGCGGGAGTTCACCGCCAGCGGATGATGAGCGGCCCGCTCCCCGGCGGGCCCAGCGCGCTCACCTGGACGGGTCGGCCACGCGGCCCACGAACAGGATCGTGCGCGCGTCGTTGTCCCGGATGAAGAAGACGAACGGCCGATCGAAGCGGATGGCCGCGGCCGGGGAAGCGCGCTCGTCGATCGCCACCGCCGTCGCCGCCGCGGCCTCGGTGCCGGCCTCGTTCACGTCGACGAACGCCTTGTGGACCACGGCGCTGATGGACAGGTTTTGCGATCCGTCGATCCCCGAGAAATCCGCGTTCGAGAACGGGGCGGTCATCCCCAGCTCCTTAAGGGGCGGGATGAGATCGAACCGCGACTCCACCCTGAATTTCGGCAGCGTGATGGTCACGTCCCGCGTCTCCTGAAAGACGAGGAGGGTGCTGAGCGCCGAGAAGTCGAAGCCCGCCTCGAACTCCCCGAGATCCGAGGGCAGCACGAGCACCATCGACAGGCGGTCTTCCTCGTACGGCACCTCGACCGCCTGGTACCCGTCGTCCTCGTGATACCGCATCGGCGCCCTGTTGGTCATCATCGGCACGGACGCCTTCGAGCCGTCCGCCAGCGTGAAGTCGCCCGGGGCCGTCGCGTCCTCGTCGAAGGGGAACTTCCACGCCGCGTTGAAATAGATCGCGTTCGTCAACACGAGCCGCGTCGTGCTCTGGACGTCGTTCTGCTGAAGGAGGTCCTTGATCCGGTCCTCGGTGCGCTCGGCCACCCAGTCATTGATGATCTGCCGCGAGTCCTGGGGCGCCCCGGCGAAATCGAGGAGGGTCATCCCCGCCCCGTAGTGCTCCGCGAGCACGTCGAGGAACGAAGGCAGGAACGGATGGCCGATCTGACCCCAGAGCGCATTGGCGATGTTGAGCTGGAACTTCCCGCCGCCCGCCCCGCTCGCCCCTTCGCCGCGGCTCTCGAGCACCATATTGAGGACGTTGAACGTCGGGTGCAGCCGTTCCTGGGACAGTGTCGTGAAGTGCAGCGTGCTCGCCATCTGCTCTTCCGTCTCGGTGCGCGCCCCCGCGTACGTCATCGCCAGCGCGCTCGAGATGCTGTAGGGCGAGTAGAAGAGGTTGCCTGGCTCGGCGCCGAGCTCGTGGTAGAGGTCGAGCGCGAACCTCGTGTTGCCGTCGGCGAGGTCGTCGCGCTCGACGTCCGACACCTGCGGGTTGTGGATCCGCTCTTTGTCGGAGGCGGCGACGCACGGCGCGGCGCCTTGCCCGCTGCACTCCGACAGTGGATTCGGTTCGGTTATGTCGGAGGGGCAGCCGGTGGAGATCAGGGACAGTGGGAGCAGGGCTGAGAGGACCTGGAGCTTGCGCATGCGACCCGGACGAGCAGGTGTTGTGCCAGGGCGGCGCGACGAGCGCCGCGGCCCGTGGCGCCGACGCGCCGCCGACCCAGGGCACCTGTGGATGGCGCCGCTCTGCGGGCCAGCGGCGCAGCGGGGCGACGGCCGCGATCGATGAGGCAGAGTTGGCCCACTGTGGCGCAGCTCCCGGGGTGCCTCCTTGCGGAGGGTCGGGCGACGTGATCTCCTCGGCGCGGCGCCTCGCCGGCCCGGGCGTGGGGGCGAACAGCAGCGCGCCGTCGGGCTCGCCGTCGTGGCGTGCCGGTCCACGACGTCGGGCTGCAAGCCCACCTCAACATCGAGCCCGCGACGGTGACCACGAACCAGGGCTATTACCAGCACGTGGCCAACATGGAAGAGGCCATCAAGCTGTATTCGTCGCTCGGCCTGGAGGTGCAGGTCACGGAGCTCGATGTCTCGCTGTACATCCCCGGCGTGATGTACAACTCGAGCACGTTCTACACGGCCGCGACCTTCACCGACGAGCTGAAGGCCAAGCAAGCCGCGCGCTACGGGGAGTTCTTCGAGCTGTTCCGAAAATACAGGTCGGCTTTTCTTTCCGCCTCCCCGCCTTCATGTTCCAATCCGGCCACCACCAAGACGAGGAGGTCAGATGTCACCGCCGATTTCCATGGGCTCCGACGGTTATTATCATCCTTCGACCGAGGCCGAGCTCGCCGCGCTCGTGAAATGGGCGCACGACACGAACCGCCAGGTACGCGTCCGCGGCTCGACCCATACCTTCCCCCATCGCGCCATTTTCACCGATCGAGATCCGGGCAAGGTCAGGCTCGAGATCAACGTCATGCTCGACCGATACCGCGCCGTTCGCTGGGTCGATGAGGTCCAGGGGATCGTCGAGGTCGAGGCGGGGTGCAACCTGTCGATCAACCCGTACGATCCGACGGGCACGTCCACCGTCAAGAACGGCCTCCTCTATCAGCTGCAGCAGAAGGGGTGGGCGCTCTCGGACCTCGGCGGCATCTCCCATCAGACGGTCTCCGGGTTCCTCGCCACGGGATCCTCGGGCGGGTCGCTCAAGTTCGGGATCGACGAGAACATCCTGAAGCTTCGCTTGATCGACGGCACGGGTCGCATCCATGAGGTCTCGCGCGACCAGGACCCTGACCTCTTTCACGCGGCCGGCGTCTCGATGGGCCTCCTCGGGGTGGTCTCATCGTTCACCTTTCAGTGCGTCCCCACGTACAACATCCAAGGATCGGAGTCGACCTCCACGACCCACGACTGCGAGATCGATCTCTTCGGCCCCGGCACGGACGGCAAGCCGAGCTTCGAGCAATTCCTCCGCGAGACCGACTATAGCCGCCTGATGTGGTGGCCTCAGCGAGGGTTGGACCGCATGGTGGTCTGGAAGGCGCGCCGGATCCCGGCATCCCCCGGCTTCGTCCCGAAGCCCTACGAGGAGATGGGGCGTTACCCGGAGGGGTCCGAGGTGCTGGCGGGGTTGCTCCTGAGCATCCTCGGCAACCTCGACGATCTGCGCCTCCTGCCGCAGAAGATCGAGCCGATCTTCAGCCAGCTCGACGCCACGCTGCTCGAGGACATCCAAAAGATGGGGTTCGATCCGAGGGTGGCGGACGCGCTCTCCACGGTCGTCGCGGCTCTCCTGGAGGCCGGGGTGGACGGCCTGCTCGAGTTCCCGGGCATCGAGCTCGCGGGGCGCCTCCTGAAGGAGGCCCTGCCGTCCATCGTGCCGGTGATCTACAAGGAGTTCGTCCCCCTCGACGGCGAGAAGCAACCCCCAGGGCCGCAGGAGTTCTGCGACTACTGGTGGACCGGCCTGCCGATGGACAACGGGATGGACGACATCCTGATGCCCACGTGGTTCACGGAGATATGGATCCCCGTATCGAAGACGCAGGCCGTCATGACCACGCTGCGCGATTTCTTCGCGGCCGGCGGTCTGAAGGCGACCGGGACCTTCTCCTTCGAGCTGTACGGCACGAAAGCGAGCCCGTTCTGGATGAGCGCCTCGTCGGACGGCGAGCCGGTGGTGCGCGTGGATGTGTTCTGGTTCGGCTACAACGCGGGGGATCCCGCGATCGATTTTTATCCGCAGTTCTGGGAGCTGCTCAAGCCGTTCGGGTTCAAGCTGCACTGGGGCAAGTTCCTGCCGAACGACCCGCCTCCGGCGAAGGTGTGGGCGAAGTACCTGGCGAAGCAGTTCAAGCACTGGAACGCTTTCATGGCCCTGCGGGCGCGGCTCGACCCGAGGAACATCTTCCTCACGGCCTACTGGCGGGAGCACCTCGGGCTGGAGGACGCGATGCCGAAGCGGCCCATCCCCGCGCCGCTCCCCAAGCCCGACCCGTTCGCGACCGAGGCCTGGGCCTCGGCGGAGCGCGCGGTCACGCTGTACTCGTGGCTCATCCTGGTGGCTGTGGTTTACGGGCTCCTCGCCGCGCACCTCCCGTTCTTGATCGGGCATCCGTGGACGACCTGCAAGCCGTACGCGGATCCGCTCGGGTGCGTGCTCACGTTCCATTTCTGGGAGGTGCCGATCGTGCTCTACCAGATCGCGTTCGCCGTCTATGGCCTGCGCGGGCTCAAGGCGCACGCGGCTCGATACGCCTCGCTCGTCGCGTTCACGGCGGCGCTGCTCGCGATCTTCGCGCTGTTCGAGGTGCTCCTCATCCTGGATAGCTTCCAGCGAGGCGCGCCGGCGTGGGAGATCGCGGCGCTCTTCTCGGTCGCGACGATGTTGATGGCGGGCGTCGCGCTCGGGCTCTACACCCGCCTGAAGCTCGCCAGCGCGCTCTCGCCGAAGCGCTGACCCGCGGGCCGCGCCAGCCCCGCCCGCCCGAAATCCAGCCGGGGCTCGCGGCTTCCGTCGCCGCGACCGAGCCGCATCCCACGCTGCTCGACGCCCATCTCGCGCAGCGGTCCTAGTTCAAGGGTTGGTAAACTCGCTGTAAGCGCGGAGGCCGCCCCCCGAGCCGGCGTCGTGCTCAATCTTGCGATCCCACCAGGCGCCGCCCATACGGAAGCGCGAAGAGACGGTGTTCGACGGCACGACCAGAGGGTCCACGTCCGTGAGGAACCATTCGCCCCAGGCCTTGTAGTAGTGATCTACCATGACGCTCGCGCCGCAGGCCGCTGTCCTGCTATAGCTGTTCTTGCGGGCCTGCTGTGTCTCTCGGATCAACTTGGCCCACATGGTGTCGCCCTGGCTCGGATTCCTGCCGCAAGCGCTCGGGTAGTTCTCATCGCAGCACCAAATGGGGTCGTGCCGGTTCGGGGCGACGAGGTCATTCGTCAGGTAGTAGCAATGGTTATCCGCGAAGTGCATCGCGTCCGAGCAGGACGGGGTCACGCTCGAGGTGAGCGCCAGGGCGCTCTCCTGCGCGACGGAAGCTCGGCCGAGGTGCGCGGGCTCATTCAGGCGGTCCACGATGTTCCTCGTCGAGAGCGCCTGCTCTCGCTCCTCCTCCCCGAGCATGTCGTCGAGCTCGACGATGGCCCTCGGCACGGGCGCGTCTTCGCCCGCCAGCTCGATGTAGTTCTCCAGCATCGATCGCCGTGGATTGTACAGCGGGGCGCCGTCGTCGCTCTCCATCGCCGTGAACACCACGTCATTGGTGATCGGCGACCAGTGGAAGGTGGCCTCGCGGCCGTCGGGGAAGACGAACCTCGCGAGCAGCTCCGGATCGGGCAGGCGATACGCGGGCTCGCCGCTGAAGGTCGTCGTCTCCGTCTTCGGGGCGGCGCGGATGCGCTCGAGGATTTCCTCCTGCGTCAGCCGCCCTGTAAACGGCGTGTACGCGCCGTCGGGCGAGGTCTGATCGAAGGCTTCGCTTCCTTCGCCGCAGGCCGAGAGCAGCGTGGCGGCGAGGACAGCGCCCAGAAGGATGCTGGGCCGGGTGCACGTCCGAGGTCGAGCGGCCGCGCGCTCTGTCGCGAATAGCATTTGTGGGCTCCTCTGCTCTTGCGAGCAATGTCTCGAAAGCCTTGATCCAGCCGTCGCGCGCCGGAGACCTGACCCCCGCCGGCCATCGCCGCCGACGTGGCCCGGGTCGTTCATCACGCGGACGTTCGTGTGGCTTATTGCAACCTGCGCGCCACCCTGATGGGACCTGCTGAGGACGAAGAGCGTCTAGCAAGATCTCCCGTCGCCGGCCGGCGGATCCGCGGCGTCCGCCTGCGTTGCTCGGGCTTTAGCGTGCTTCAGCCACGCTCTTACCCTCGCGCCTCGGCGGGCTTCTCCTTGGCCGGCTCGGTCCGGCATTGACAGATGCTCTTCATGGGCGGCCGGCTGTCGCGCGCGTGTGACACCTGTAAAGCCCCCATGACGCTCAATGTAACGGCGGTCAAACAACGGGGCTACGGCGGCACCGTCACCCCCCGCCTTCCAGAAGTACGCCGCCTCCACGGCCACCGCGAACCCCTCCGCGAGGACCCCGTACCCGAGGAAGTAGCCCGTCTCCCCCAGCACGAAGCGCGGATCTCCTCGGATCGCGGCCACGTACAGCGTCCTCCACAGGGCCGGCATCACGAAGCACACGATCGGGTGCGTGATCAGGCTCGCTCCGAACGTGACGAGCGGGCGCAGGCCGAGCGCGCGCCGGTAGATCGGGACCTCGATCGCCTGCGTCAGGACGAACGCCACGCAATAGCGGGCGACACGACTTCGGCCGTGCTTTCACGTGGGCAGGTGGACAGCCTCGAACTCGGACGGACCTGGGCAGTCGGACCTCTGCGCGCTCTGAGCCGGCACGAAGGATCCGAAGGCAATCGGGGTCCGCCGGATCTCGATCGACGACTTGGACCGGCGGCCAAGCCCATTGCCAGACGTTGACGCCTGGCGTGCGGGAGAACTGGAGACGGCCAGCTCGAGCCCGGCGAGCAAGTGCCGGCCTGCCTCGACCCAGCCGGGCCGCGTCAGCGGAACGAGAGCGCCAATATGGGTGGATGAGCCGTCGGCCCGCTCCTCTCCAGGTGGCGACAGCGGCGTCTCCATGCGTTGGCGTCTCCCATGCGACGACCTCTGGCCGACTCGCGCGCGGGTCTCTTTCCCTCGCGGCCAGCCGTCAGATCACGCCGAGCGCGATCATGGCGCGTGCGACCCGCAGGAACCCCGCGACGTTCGCGCCCACCACATAGTTGCCCGACACGCCGAGCTCCTCCGCCGTGTCGTAGCACGTGCGATGAATGTTCGTCATGATCTCGGCGAGCCGCTTTTCGGTGTGCTCGAACGACCACGAGTCGCGGCTCGCGTTCTGCTGCATCTCGAGCGCCGATGTCGCCACGCCGCCGGCGTTCGCCGCCTTGCCGGGGCCGAACGCCACCCCCGACTCGAGGAAGACGCGCACGCCCTCGGGCGTCGTGGGCATGTTCGCGCCCTCGGCGACGGCGCGACAGCCGTTCTTCACCAGCGCCGCCGCGTCGCGCGCGTTCAGCTCGTTCTGCGTCGCGCAGGGGAGCGCGATCTGGCACGGGACCTCCCAGACGTTGCCGCCCGGCGCGAAGCGCGAGCGCCGGCCGCGCCGCGTCGCGTACTCGCCGATGCGAGCGCGCTCGACCTCCTTCACCTGCTTGAGCAGCGCGAGATCGATGCCGTCGGGGTCGTGCACGTAGCCGCTCGAGTCCGAGCACGCGATGACGCGGGCCCCGAGCTGCTCCAGCTTCTGGATGGCGTAGATCGCGACGTTGCCCGAGCCCGACACCACGCACGTCTTGTCCGCGAGCTTCTCGCCGCGCACCCGCAGCATGTCGGCGACGAAGTAGACGGCGCCGTAGCCGGTCGCCTCCTTGCGCACCAGCGAGCCGCCCCACGCGAGGCCCTTGCCGGTGAGCACGCCCGACTCGTAGCGGTTCGTGAGGCGCTTGTACTGCCCGAACATGTACCCGAGCTCGCGCTCGCCCACGCCGATGTCGCCCGCCGGCACGTCGGTGTACTCGCCGAGGTGGCGGTGGAGCTCGGTCATGAAGCTCTGGCAGAAGCGCATGATCTCGCCTTCGGACTTCCCCTTGGGGTCGAAGTCCGCGCCGCCCTTGGCGCCGCCGATCGGCATCCCGGTGAGCGCGTTCTTGAAGACCTGCTCGAAGCCGAGGAACTTGATGGTCCCGAGGTAGACCGTCGGGTGGAAGCGGATGCCGCCCTTGTAGGGACCGAGCGCGCTGTTCACCTGTACACGGAAGCCGCGGTTCAGCTGCACCTCGCCGCGGTCGTCGACCCACGGCACGCGGAAGATCACCTGGCGCTCGGGCTCACAGATGCGCTCGATGATCTTCTGCCGCGTCAGCTCGGGGTGCTTCGAGAGCACCGGGCCGAGGGACTCCAGGACCTCACGGGCCGCCTGGTGGAACTCCGATTCGCCGGGGTTGCGGCGAACGATTTGCGCGAAAAGGGGCTCAACTTTCTCGTCCAAATGCACCATGTCGCGGGTGGTATACACCGGCGCAGCGAGCGGTGCAGTCGTCGTCGCCATCGCACCTGATTATTCGGAGTATGCGGCCCGTCATCGGGGTAGTATCGGCGCCAAATTGTTGATACGATGTAATTTCCAGGAGGAGGGCGGTTGGCAGCGCGACGCGTCGAATGGATTCTTAGGATAGTAGTGGCCCAGATCACCACTGGGTTCCTCCGTTCGGCGCCGATCCGGGGGCGGGCCATCGAGGCTGCGCACATCGCCAGCAGGCAGCGCCTGGTGGCCGGTCGGGTCGCGGGCCTGAACGACAGCGAGCGCCGACCCCGGAGAAAACCGCTTGACCCTCTCGCAGCGGCACGGTCTAAAGGCCTCTCGTGAACGCAAAAACGCAGACGAATCCGCATTTCTTTACCGGCAACTACGCGCCCCTCCGCGAGGAGCACGACATCGCGGCGCTCGAGATCGAGGGCACCCTGCCGCCCGGGCTGGAAGGGAGCCTGTACCGTGTCGGCCCGAACCCGCAGTACACGCCGCGCGACGACGACTATCACTGGTTCTCCGGCGACGGCATGGTGCATGCGTTCCACATCGGCGCCGGCAAGGTGTCGTACCGCAACCGCTGGGCGCGCACGCCGAAGTGGCAGCTCGAGCACGAAGCCGGGCGCGCGCTCTTCGGCACCTTCGGAAACCCCGCCACCACCGACCCGCTGGCGCAGGGCCGCAACGGCGGCACGGCCAACACCAGCATGCTTTGGCACGGCGATCGGCTGTTCGCGCTCGAAGAGTCGCATCAGCCCTTCGAGCTCGACCCCGGCACGCTGGCTTCCAAGGGGCACCAGAGCTTCGGCGGCCGCGTGACCTCGCGCTTCACCGCGCACCCCAAGATCGACCCCGAGCGCGGCGAGGTGCACTTCTTCGCGTACTCGCCCGACGGCCCCTGCTCGCCGAGCATGCTCTATGGCGTGCTGGACGCGCGCTGCGAGGTCACGCGGCTAACGTCGTTCACAGCGCCGTATGCCAGCATGGTGCACGACTTCATGATGACGCGCGGGCATGTGCTCTTTCCCGTCACGCCGCTGACGCTCAGCGTGGAGCGCGCCCTGCGCGGCAAGCCGCTGCTGGCCTGGGATGCGAGCTTGCGGACCCACGTCGGCGTGATGCGGCGCGGGGACGCGGCCGGCACGCCGCGCTGGTTCCACACCGACGCCTGCCATGTGTTCCATGTGATGAACGCCTGGGAGGACGGCGACACCATCGTGGCCTACGTCATGCAATCGGAGGCCGCGCCCGGCCTGCCCGACGCCGAGGGCCGCCCCGGCGACCCCGAGGCGATGGCCGCGCGCCTGTGCCGCTGGACCTTCCACCTGGCGGACGCAGGCACCGGGTTCCGGCGTGACTACCTCGATGATCTCGTGGCGGAGTTTCCACGTATCGACGAGCGCTACACGGGGCGGCGCAACCGCTGCGGCTTCTACACCTGCCATGCGACCTCGCGCGCGCGAGGCGACTCGGAGAGCGTGCTCTACGACAGCCTCGCCCGATTCGACTTCGACACCGGCGAACGCAGCATTCACACGCTGCCGCACGGCGACGTGGTGTCCGAACCGGTGTTCGTGCCGCGCGCGGAGGACGCGGCCGAGGGCGACGGCTGGCTGCTCGCCGTGGCCTGGCGTGAACGGGAGAAGCGCAGCGACTTGCTGGTGTTCGACGCCATGGGCCTCCCCGCTGGCCCCGTCGCGGTCGCCCGCCTGCCGCACCGCGTTCCGTTCGGGTTCCACGGCACCTGGCGGCCCCGCCCGCCTCGAGCCCGGTGAGCGCGAAGCCGAGGTTGCCGGGCCGCCGGAGCAGCCCTTGAGCCGGCGGGCGTTCCTTGGTATGGTCGAA
This sequence comes from Sorangium cellulosum So0157-2, assembly GCF_000418325.1. GTDB lineage: Bacteria > Myxococcota_A > Polyangia > Polyangiales > Polyangiaceae > Sorangium > Sorangium cellulosum_D. The sequence continues at coordinate 1,955,386 of NC_021658.1, read as the reverse complement.
GCGTATGTTTTCAGCGGGGGTGCGTGAGTTGCAATGACCAGCCTCCCCGCCGATCCCTTCACCTGGCACCGCGTCGAGCTGCTCCAGCGCATCATCGATACCCTGCCCGATCCGATTTTCGTCAAGAACCGGGCGCATCGCTGGCTCGCCGTCAACGAGGGGTATTGCAAGCTCATCGGGCACCCGCGGGAGGAGCTCATCGGCAAGGATGACACGGGGTTCTGGCCCGCCGAGCAGGTCGCGGTCTTCTGGGAGCACGACGATCTCGTCGTGAACACGGGCGAGCCCGACGAGAACCAGGAGGTGATCACCGGCGGCGACCGCGTCGAGCGGACGATGTGGACCCGCAAGTACCCCATGCGCGACGACGCCGGGCGGGTGGTCGGGCTCTGCGGCATCATCACGGACATCACGAACATGAAGGGCAAGCTCGTCGCGGCCGAGCGGCTCGAGGCTGAAAATCGCGCGCAGCTCGGGATCATCGAGGCGCAGCGCGCGCTGCTCGAAAAGCTCGCGGTGCCGGTCATGCGCGTCTGGCAGGGCGTCTTGCTCCTGCCGCTCGTCGGCGCGCTGAACCAGGAGCGGGCCGCGCAGGTCACCGAGAGCGTCCTCGCCGCGATCAGCGACGCTTCCGCGCGCTTCGTGATCATCGACGTGACGGGCGTCCCGCTCGTCGACACCATGGCCGCCGAGGCCCTGCTTCGCACCGTGCAAGCCGCGGCATTGCTCGGCTGCGAGAGCGTGCTCGTGGGCATGGGCCCCGCCGCGGCGCAGACCCTGGTCGGGCTCGACGTCGACCTCGGGCGCATCACGACGCGCGGCAGCCTCGAGCGCGGGCTCGAATATGCGCTCGGCCGCCTGTCCTACCGGATCGTTCACAGCGGCATCATTTAGGCGGTGACTCTTCCATCGGGCAACCTGCCCGACGACGTCGGGGTGGTGCTCGGCGAGCGCGTCGGCGAACCTGCCGCTGCTACCGACGACGCTTCGCGGCGCTGCAGAACGGCAGTCGTTGGACCGGTCGAGGGGGTTCGATGCTGACGGAACGGTACACCGCTGACGCGATCTGCAATGCGATGGGGCTCCCTGCGTTCATCGACCCAGGCTTGTCCCTCCCAGCCCTCCGGCTGCTGCTCATGCCGTCGTTCGATCCCGAGGTGTGTATCACGCTCACCGGCGCTGCCGGTGACGAGCGCCTGTCGGTCGTCGCGCTGACCGAGTCGTTATGGCAGCAAGCGGCCCCTCGTCGTTTGTCCGCGTGGAGAGAGCATGTTAAAATATCCACGGACGCGGTCGTCCATAGCTTCGCTGATTTCGGGGCCGCCACACATGACCATGCTCCCCGAAGACTTGAACCCAGGCACGGCCTTCGAACGATCGCGCGCAGTGCTACGCGGTGCCGTCCATGCGGTGGACGTCCCCGAGGTGCGGAAGATGGCCACGATCATCTTGGCACCACAGCAGGCCGACGTGAGCATCTCCCAAGGCGGCTTCGTGGTGGACTTCGGACTCAGTCGGGGACCGCTGTCGTATTGGCCAAAGCTCGCCGCACCTACGCTGTACGCTTTGTGCCGCTCTCATCTTGGCTCGCCGTCCGCGCGCTTCTCGTTGAACACCGAGCAGCTCAGGAAGATCCGGATCGGGGAGAGCAGGTCCGACCGCTGGCTCTGGCTCTTCGAAGAGCCTCGGCGCATCCTCGTGTTCTGCAGAGAGGCGACCCAGGATGTCCAACCCGAGAACCCAGGTCAGCTCGAACGGTGGGTGTCGGCGAGAAAGGTCTGGGCCGTGTTCGAGCAGCCCATGACCTGTCCGCACTGTCGCGTCAGCGCGGCGCGCTTCCGTGCCGTGGAAGGAGCTCTCGTCTGCCAGGCATGTGGACGCTCGTGGCGCGTGGATCGCGGCGTTCTGGAGGGCGCGGTCCTCGAGACAGCTGGCTGACTCGCCGTTGCTGACCGGCGGTCCGCGCAGCCTCGCGCCGCTCGGCGGCGGTTGCGTGCCGCAGCGCCCCGGAGTCGTGACCGAGCCGTCGCCCCGGGCGGCCGAGGTCACCTCGCTCGCCAGTTCCGTGAGCCGCGCCGTCGCCCTCGGGGATGAGGTGGCGGCCCGGGTCGTTCACGAGGCGATCGGCTCGACTCCACGAGCGATCTCGACGGGACGCTGCAGCGCCTGCACCACGAGGGCCGCGAGGCGGGCGGTCGGGAGCTCCGGTTCCGCCGTTGCCTGGTGCAGAGCCAGGGGGAGCGCGGGCAGCGCCGGCAGCCCGGCCTCCCCGGGGCCGAGCGCGCGCACGCCGGCGGGCAGGCCGATCGGCGTGCGCACCGTGAACCCGAGCCCTGCCGCCGCCGCGGCCCAGAGCCCGCCCAGGTCCGGGCTGGTGAACGCGAGCCGCCACGGGATGCCAGCGCGATCGAGCGCCGCCGCGGCGGCATCCCGGAACCGGCACGGCGCCTCGATGGCCAGGAGCGGCAGCGGCTCGCCCTCCGCCCCGGCCCGCGCAGGGCCCCCCGCGGCCGACCCGATCCAGCGCATCGGCAGCTCGGCCAGACGCTCGCCATGCGGCGCCCCCATCCCGTCGCCCCACACGAGCGCGAGATCGAGCCGGCCCGACGTGACCCGCTCGAGCAGCTCCGCATTGCGCGCGACCCGCACCTCGATCCGCACCCTCGGGTGGGCGCGCGAAAACCGCCCCAGCACCCCGGAGAGCAGCACGTCACCGAAGTCCTGTTGCAGGCCGAGCCGGACCCAGCCCTCGAGATCGACGCCGCGGACCGCGGCCGCCGCCTCGTCGTTCAGCTCGAGCAGGCGGCGGGCGTACGCCAGCATCGTCTCGCCCGCCTCCGTCAGCGCGAGACCGCGCCCGGCCTTGCGAAAGAGCGGCGTGCCCGCCTGCTCCTCCAGCTTCTTGAGCTGAGCGCTCACCGCCGAGGTCGACCGGCCCACCCGGCTCGCCGCCCTGGCGAAGCTGCCCAGCTCCACCCCCGCGACGAAGCTGCGCAACACGTCGAGATCGAAGGTGACGCGTTCCATGCCAACCGTCCCGTTCTTCTGAACTATCCGTACCAAAGTTCCTGATTTTCAGCACGATGGTGCTCCGTCATGCTGGTGGCGTCAAGGCGAGCCGGAGCCGCCTGACAGAGCACAGGGACCCACATTCCATGCGTTTTGCTCGCATCTCACGGCGGAATGGCGAGCCGCCGCTGCGCGAAGGAGACCTCCCTCGCGATCTCGCCGACAGCCATCGTCGCGCGCGGCGTCCGGGGAGAGCGCTCCCTGGGAGCGGGCGCCGCCTCTCCCGGGCTGCGCTCGCGATAGCGACAGCCTTGCTCTGTGCCGGCGCGGGATGCGCGCGGGACTCGGTCCTGGAGCGAGCCTCGCTCGGGACTCACGCGGTCGCGGGCGGGAAGGCCGTGACCCGCGTCGAGGTGCAGCGGCTGACGTTGCCCCCTGGGTTCAAGGCCGGGCCGCACACGCACCCCGGTCCGGTCGTCTGCTATGTGACCGAAGGGCGTATTCTGTTTCAGGTGAAAGGCCAACCGGCCAGGTACTACACGGCAGGGCAGACGATCTTCGAGCCCGCGAGCACGCCCATCGAGCGCTTCGACAACGATTCCAGCTCGGCCCCCGCGACCTTCATCGCCACCTACCTGCTGGGCGACCAGGACACGGAGTTGCTCCACAGGCTCCAGTAGACGCGCCTGCGCTCTCTGGCCGCTGGCGAGTCGGTCGACGTTCTCGCAAACGCCCGGCCGCCCGTCGATCTGGAAGCGCGGGCCGGCGGCGCGTGGCCGTAAGAGGATCCACGCGAACGGACGCGGTGACGACGCGTGCATTTGCGGAGAATCCCGCCCGAGCTCCGCGCCCTCTTCGCGCGCGTGCCGAGGCGGCGGCCCTCGTGCGCCTCGCGCCGCCCGCGTGAATGCGCAGCGCCGAGAAGGAGGACCGCGCTCGTCGCGCTCCCCGGCGCCCCTCCCGCGCGATGGCTTCAGGACGGTCGCGCCGTCGTACCGAGCGTGACGAGGAGCTCATCGAGCTGCTCGAACGTCTCGCCCATCCCGCTGTACGCGCCCGAGGCCAGGGCGGCGTCGCGCGCTTGCTTCGATCGATAGAGCTCGTGCAGCACCTGCAGCGTCTTGCCGGCTTTTTCCTCGAGGGTCACGGTCGTGACGGCGCCATCGTCGCCCGCTTCGTCGTTCGTCCACACGATGCGCGAATGCGGTGTCACTTCGAGGTACGTGCCGAAGAACGCCATCGGCTGCGCGGCATCGTGACCAAAGACCAGGCGGTAGCTGCCGCCGGCGCGAATATCCGCTTCGTAGGAAAGTAGAGGCACGGGCATCGACTTCGGTATCCACCACCGCCTGAACAGCTCCGGCGTGGTCCACGCCTGGAACACGATGCGCGCCGGGGCATCGAAGGTCCGCGTGACGACGATCTCGCGATCGGACTTCGGTTCCACCGTCGTGCGGTTGCTCGTCAATTTGGGCTCACTCTCTTTACTTGCGTCCATCGACGTTCTCCTTTCGTTTCAGCTCCTCGATGACCTTGTCCAGCTCGTCGAAGCGTGCGGCCCAGAGCTGGCGGTACCTCTCGATCCACGCCGTCTCTTCGTCGAGCCCGCGCGGGCCGAGCTTGCAGGTACGCACGCGGCCGACCTTCTCGGTGGTGACGAGCCCGGCCCGCTCGAGGACGCCGACGTGCTTCTTCATGCCCGTGAGGGTCATGTGAAACCTCTCGGCGAGGTCCGTGATCGAAGCGTCGGCTCGTCCGAGCTGCTCCAGAACGCCGCGCCGGGTCGCGTCGGAAAGCGCGGCGAAGGAAGCATCGAGGCGGGCACTCGAACACTGAACCATGTGGTTCAGCATCTGACGCGCGAGTCGGCTTCGTGCAAGAGGAAATCGAGCGCGTGCTCCGTCGCGAGCCGACGTTGATTCAGAAATTTGCGACCATTTACAGAGACAGAACGAGCGGCGGAGCTCCTCGCTCGGCCCGATCTCCTTCATCCAGGCGTCGATCGCGAGCGCGTCCTTGCGCACGCCTCGCGGCCACAGCCGGTCCACGAGCACACGGTACCCGTCGGCCGCTTCGGGCTGCTCGTAGGCCCTTTTGAGGAGCACCGCGTCCGCCGTCTTGGCACCGACGCGCGCAGTCCGCGCCCTCCTCGTCGCCTCACGTTGGCCATGCACCCTTCTTCCCTTCTCGCTGCAAACCCTACGAGGCGAGACGCGCTCTGACCACGACGAGCGTAAGATCCTCTTCCGCGGCGATGGCATGACGTACGGCCGGAGCCATGTCGATCACGTCGCCGCGCCCGATGCGACCGCCCGATGCGACGAGGCTCGCCGGCCACCGTGAAGACGCCTGAGCCGCCCACGACGACCACCACCACGTCGACCGCGGCGTGATGCTCCGGGACGACGCTGCCTGCCGGGACGACGAGCCGGAGGACCTCCAAGCCCTCGCGCTGCACGACGGTCTCCCGGCCAATCTGCCGGTGATTCGTGGACTCCGCCTTTTCGGTGCTCATGGCGCTCCTCCTTCGAACATGGGCCTGGACGCCGGCCTATCGGGTCGGCGGCTCCCCCATCGCGGCGATCGCGATGACCGAGTGCGCGAACGCGCCGCCCGCGCGCATCTCGGCGGCGACCCAGATGGCCTCCATGATCTCCTGCTCACTCGCCCCGTGTCGAAGCGCGCCCTGGGTGTGGCCGCGGATGCAATACGGGCACTGCGTGACGTGCGCCACGGCGACGGCGATGAGCTGCTTCACCTTCGCCGGCAGGGCGCCCTCGGCAAACACGCGCTTGCTGAACTCGCGGAAGGCCTCGTCCGGCTCGGGCGCCAGATCGTGCCGTTTCTGCGAGGCCTCCTTCGATTGCAGCGGGTACACCTGGTCTCCCATAGGCTTCTCCTCATAGACGGCCCATTGGCTTTTCGATGCGGCGGCCGCGCCGCACAAGCAAGGAAGCCTCTCCATTTTGCGTCCGGCGCAACGCGTGCCGGCTACGGCATTCGGCCGACCGGCGAGCGAGCCACCTCGTCGTCCTCGCGCCGGCGACGGGTACCGGGCGCTCGTCGATCGGCTGCGGCCGCGAGGCCTGCGCAAGGAGGCGCTCGCGATCGAGGCTTCGATGAAGGCGGTCGGCCCGAGCGATGAGCTCTGCCGATCGTTCGACCGCGCCGCCGGGCGCTCGCCGCTGCACCTGGTCAGCGCCTGGGTTCATCAGAACAACCCGACGCTCGGCCGCGCATCCGGGCGTGGCGTGGTGGCCGGTCAGGGGCCGCCGAGCCCGCTGTACACGGGTCTGCTCAGCGCGCCGGACAGCGCCGCCCGGCTGCCGCGCTCCTGGCGCGCGATCACCACGACGCCAAGGACCAGCGGCAGCGATGGCCGATTGGATCATCATCACCGGACGGGGGGATTCATGGACGAAACAAGAATATTGGCCGCAGCGCTCTCTTGTGTGTCGTTGGCAGCGGGATGTGTCGTGCCAGATGAGCCAGCGCCGAGCCAAGTCGAGCTTGAAACGGCCGCTGCACCCGCGTCCGGGGCGGGAATGCTTGCACAATACGACATCGGAGAGCTGTCAGTTCGCGTGATGCAAATCACCTCGGACAGAGCGACGGTTCCATCGGTGAGCTACACAGCTCCGGCCGGCTGGAAGGTGCTCGGCGGAGGCGCCACGGTCAACTGGAGCGGGCACGGTAATCTGCTCTATGCCTCGTATCCCGAGAGCGAAAGCACCTGGACGGCCAGCGCAAAGAGCCACTCCAAGGTCGATCAGGCGACGATCTCCATACGCGTGGTCATCGCGCGGCTGCGCAACGGCTCTCCGATTCCGGATCCGGATCATATCATCGCAGAGAACACGTCGGCGGATCCAACCCTGATGCCGGAGACGTCGGTGGCGCTGCCTGGGGATGGTTGGTCGATGACCGGTGGGGGCGCCAAGGTCGACTGGTCGGGGTATGGTGTCCTGCTGACGGGATCCTACCCGGAAGGTAACGGAACTGGGTGGCCGTGCCAACTGGACGGGACATGGCCAGCTCCTGACGGCGAGCAACTTCGTCGATCAGCACACCTGGTTCGTCAGCGCGAAAGCGCACGACAAACCAGCAAATGGAACCGTCACGGCGTTCGCGATTGGCGTCAGACCCAGATAGCGCTGCGCGTTCCATCGATGCCTCGAGCCCTTCACCGCGGGCTACGCGGCGGCGGAGGGCGCCCCGCTGAGCCACGCGGGAGCCACCCTCGGCGGCGAAACATGCATAAGTGATGGAGATCGCTGAATTTTCGGCGCCCGCTCGGCGCCGCCCGCCTCTCTGGCGGGACTGTCCCGCGCGACCGGGTGTGACGCGGGCGGCCGAGCGAGCTACGCCCCCGCCGGCGGCCCGAACCACGTGGTCAGGGCCTCACGAAGGCCCTTGTCCGTGCCGTCTCCCACCCACGCAACGTATCCATCGGGGCGGATCAACACGGCCCTCGGCGCCGCGACCGCGCCGAGCACCGGGAGCGCCCACACCCCGGCGTAGCGCGCGTCGACCCGCTTCACCCGATCCGCCCAGGGGCCGAGGTCGAGACTCCCGAGCTCATCGAGATCGAGCAGCACCGGCCGGGCCTCGTGCAGCAGCGTGAACACCCGCCGTGGCCCGCCCTCGGTCTCCACGTCCAGATCGGGCATGCGGCGCCCGAGCAGCGGGTGTCCCGCGCCGAGGTCGTAGCGGATGTCCAGACCCGAGATCAGCCCGGCGTACCGCTTGCGCGCCTCCTCCAGCGCCAACAGCTCGGCCATGGTCTCGCGCAGGGCCTTCGTCCGCTCGTCGCCCCGATGGACCGCCGTCGCCGCCATGGTGTGCTTGAGCACCCGCGCCCCGACCGGGTGCCGCTCGGCCTGGTAGGTGTCGAGCAGGCTCTCCGGCGACGTCCCGTGGACCACCTGCGCCAGCTTCCACCCCAGGTTCACCGCGTCCTGCACCCCGAGGTTGAGCCCTTGCCCGTTCGCCGGGGAGTGTACGTGCGCCGCATCGCCGGCAAGCAGCACCCGCCGCTCCCTGTACGACGCCGCCTGCCGGGTCGCATCGCTGAACCGCGAGAGCCACGTGACGCCGCGCACCCCGAAGTCGGTCCCGTAGGAGGCGACGAGCGCCTCGCGCAGGTCGTCCACGGTCGGCTCCTCGTCTTGCCGGATCTCCCTCTCGCACAGCACCGCCCGCACCCGCTTGCCGTCCTCGAGCGGCCCGATGCCATAGACACCCTTATCCCCCTGGCGGATGCCCAGCGCGGGCTCGACCATCTCGCCCTCGGCCACCAGGTAGCTGACCGACGGCTCCCACCCCGGGAAATCGATCCCGGCCTTCTTGCGGATCAGGCTGCGCCCACCGTCACATCCGACGAGGTACGCCGCCCGCAACGACCGCCCATCGGACAGCGCGACATCGACCCCCGCGTCCTCCTGGGCGAACCCCGTCACCTCGCACCCGCGGTAGCTCGGCACCCCGAGCTCCTCGACCCACGCGGCGAGGATGCGCTCGAAGTGCTTCTGCCACAGCGCCAGCCCGTAGTTATGGCGCGTCGGAAAGTCGCTGATGTCGAGGGGCGTCGTCGCGAACGACGCTGTCTGAGCGACCTTCCCTTCCGCGAGGAAGCGATCCGCGATCCCGCGCTGATCGAGCACCTCGATCGTGCGTGCGTGCAGCCCTCCTGCGCGCGACCCCGCGAGCTCCTGACTCTCGCGCCGCTCGACGATGGCGACGTCCACCCGCGCCAGCGCGAGCTCCCCCGCCAGCATCAGCCCCGTCGGCCCCCCACCAGCAATGACCACTGTGTGCTTCGTCATGGCCAGGGAGTGTGCGGCATGATCCGGGGCTTCCAGCAAGCCCCCATGTCTGATATACGCTTGCAGCGGGAAGGGGAAAACATGGCCTTCCCCCGCGCGCTCCGTGCGTGCTCCCCCCCGCGAGCCACGGCGCGCAAATTCGTCGTTGCCCCGACGAAAAGGCGCAGCGAAGATCCGCGTCCCGGACGCCCGGCGCCCTGCGCTCGCGGCGCCGCTGCTGGTGCGCGCGCTCGAGCGGGAGACACGGGGCACCTCCGGCTGGCCGGCGGTCGAGGATGGCTCGCGCCCGCCGCTCGCGCCGGCGGCGAAGCTCGCCTTCAGCCAGGCATCGCGGGAAATGCCTACGTGAGGTTCGTGAGCGGCCCGGTGCAGTACCGGGGGTCGCCGAACGTGGTCCGGGTGTCGCCGAACAGGTTCAAGATCGAGACGAGCAGGTTGTTGTGCGGGAGGCTCGGGTAGCGGACCCAGCGCCCGGTGCGCAGGCCCCCGCCGCCGCCGGCCAGCAGGAACGGCATGTTCGTCTTCGCGTGGGTCGGCGGATGCGAGATCTCGGAGCCGAAGAAGACGACGCTCTCGTCGAGCAGCGAGTGCCCGCCCATGTCGACCTTCTCCATCTCCTGCAAGAGATAGAGGTGCTGCTCCGAGTACCAGGTGTAGATGAGCTCGCACTCGGCCGGCCTGAACCCGCCCATTTCCTGGTAGAAATGGTGGTGCTCGGTCAGGTTCAGCCACGGCAACGTGTACTTCGCCTCGGTGTCGCTCCACTGCAGGGTGCCGACCGCGGTGATGTCGCAGGCGAGCGCCATCACCAGCATATCCATCATGAGCTTGCCGACCTTGGGGATCGCCGCGTCGGTCGAGGTGTCCTTGATCGAGCCGGGATCGTCCGAGTTGAGCCCCGCGCTCGGGTTGTAGTCGGACGTGTCGACCAGATCCGGGGGCTGGCAGGCGCTCGTCGTGGCCGGCAGGTTGCTGAGGCTCATCTCGATCTCGCGGATCTTCGTGAGGTGCTGGTCGATCTTCTGCCGGTCGGCGGCGCCGAGCCGCGCGGAGAGGGCGGCGTAGCGCCGGTCGAGGAAGTCGAGGATCGATCGCTTCCGCGCGAGGCGACGGGCGGCGTCGTCGCTGGCGCCGGGGTCCAGCGTGCCGAAGAGCTCGGAGAAGATCTCCACCGGATCGAGGCGCGGCGGGATGGGGCTGTACGGCGCCGTGTCCTCGAAGTTGGCGATGTTCATCGGCGTCATCAGGCCGTGGGACTTGCCCGTCGCCCAGCGCACCGCGAGCTGGATGCTCGCCTCCGTCCGACCGGCGGAGATCCGGGAGGCGATCACCTGATCGATGGACGGCCCCTTCCCGTAGCCGCTCGGGGAGCCCTCTTGAGGCGTGCCCGTGAGCCAGGCGATGATCCCGGCCTGGTGCTGCTCGCCGCCCGCGCTCTTCATGTCGAGGCCGTCGAGGACGAGCAGCCGGTCCTGCACCGGCGCGAGCGGCGCCAGGATGGGGCCCAGGGTGAAGCTCGTCTCGGTGCCGGCCGGACGCCAGCGGTCGATCAGGGTCCCGCCTGGCGTGTAGACGGCGAGGAGACGCTTGGCAGTGGAGGGTTGCGCCCGCGCCGTGCGCTCGGGGCCCATGATCTCCAGCCAGGGTAGCGCGATCGCGATGGCGCCAGCACCGCGCAGCACGGCACGTCGGCTCAAACGAAAGTTCGACATAATAACCACTCCTACGATGCAGCCGTGTAGTGGAAAACATCCGTCTGCGTGAGCTCGATCAGGAGCTGCTTCACGTTGTACCCGGACGCCTTGAAGGCGGCGTTGACGGCCTTTTGGTGCACTCGTCCTCGGCGCGCAGGGTGAGGCCGTAGGCTACTCGGCCCAGCGCGTCGCGAAGCAGCTCTGCACGTCTTTGGTCTCGGCGAGCGCCTCCGGCGTGGCGGTCGCGCGCTGGGCGGCGCCCTCCGCGACGGTGCCCAGCTGCTCGACCAAAAGGCTCGAACTCCTCGTCCGCTCCGGACGCATGGAAGCTTCCTCATCGAACAGAGGCATTCTTTGTAAGGAGTTCGAGGTTACCGCGCAGGCCCCGGACGGAGCTTACGGCAGAGCAGAGAATTTCAGGATCGTTCTGGCGAATCAACGGTTTCACCAATGGCAGTAGCAGATCGCCATCGGACCGGCTCACCACGAGAGCGGATATTGCCGGAGCGAAGTTCTTCTGCCGCAGCGTGAGCCTGCTGCTCGCCGCGACGTGGCATGCCTCCCAGCAGGCGGAATCCTTCTGCGGCGATCTTGGTCCTCCCCCGCTTCCGTCGACACCCCCGACGGCACCAGGAGGCAGGGATGGGACGGAGAAAGAGGAGGGCGTTCACGCCCGAGTTCAAGGCGGAGGCGGTACGGCTGGCGAAGGCGAGCGACCGGAGCATCGGCCAGGTGGCGAAGGACCTCGACCCGACCGAAACGGCGCTGCGCGACTGGATCAAGCGCGCGGACACCGACGCGGGCCACGGCCCGCCGGGGGCGCTGACGACGCCGGAGCGTGAGGAACTGCAGCGGCTGCGCCGCGACGTGAAGCGGCTGGAGATGGAGCGCGAGATCCTGAAAAAAGCGGCAGCCGTCTTCGCGAAGGAAAGCGAGTGAGGTTCGAGTTCATCGACGCGGAGAAGGCGCACTACCCGGTGCTGGTGCTGTGCGCGGTGCTGCTGGTCTCGCGCAGCGGCTACTACGGGTGGGCCATGCGCTCGGAGTCCGCGCGGGCCAAGTCCGACGCTCAACTGAGCGCGCAGATCAGGGCCGTGCACCACAAGAGCCGTGGCCGCTACGGCAGTCCGCGTATTCACGCGGAGCTGCGCGCTCGCGGCATGCGTGTCGGCAAGAAACGGGTCGAGCGGCTGATGCGCGCTCAGAGGCTCGCGGCTCGGAGGAAGCGGCGCTTCCGCCGCACCACCGACTCGCGGCACAACGGCCCGATCGCCCCGAACGTGATCGAGCGGCAATTCGATGCTCGAGCGCCCAACCAGGTCTGGGTGACGGACGTGACGTACATCCCCACCGGCGAGGGCTGGCTGTACCTGGCCGTGATCCTGGACCTGTTCTCGCGACGCGTGGTCGGCTGGGCCGCGAGCGCGTTCAACGATCGCGCCCTGGCGCTCACCGCGCTCGCGTTCGCCTTGGGAACGCGACGGCCGGCGCCTGGGCTGGTGCACCACTCGAACCGCGGCAGCCCCTACGCCAGCGACGACTACCGGCTCGTGCTCGGGGCCCACGGGCTCATCCCGAGCATGAGCCGCGCTGGCGACTGCTGGGACAACGCCGTGGCCGAGAGCTTCTTCGCGACGCTGAAGGCGGAGCTGGTCGAGTACGAGCGCTACCCGACGCGAGCGGCCGCCACCGCCTCGGTCAGAGACTACATCGACAACTTCTACAACCTGAAACGCCGGCACCCACGGCTCGCCTACATGAGCCCGATCGAGTTCGAATTGAAGACCTACGTGGCCGCGCGCGCGGCATAGTGAGACTGTCCGCGGAAGCGGGGGAGGACCAACCGGCCGGCGCAGAGCGAGACAAGGGCGCCTCGGCATGCCGCGGGCACACGTCGCCCTCCGGGCGTTGATCTGGCCCAGGATGTTGTCGCGATGCGTTACGCGGCGTCGCCGAGCGCCTTTTGGCGCAGGACGGTGCTCTTCCAGTACGGCGGTCCCCGGTTGGGTGAGCGACCAGGAACATCGGTCGGCTCGCCGAGCGCGGAGAGGATGCGGACAATGCTGCTTGGCTCGGTCACCATGGCGGCTCTCGCGCACCCCGCCGTGAATTACCAGCGGTAGTGCTGCCCCCACGGTGGAAAGATGCCGAGAGCCTGGAGCGTTCTCCGGCGTGGGTTGCTTTAATTTCGAGGATCGGCGCTTGCCTTGTTGCAAGGTCGACCTTTCTCGCCCTATTCTGCGACCATGATTCATTCAAGCCGACGCCAATTTGGTCGCCAAGCGTTTATGAGCATGCTGCTGCTCGCAATAGCCGGTGTCGAGCAGAGCGCCCGGGCGGACGGGGTGGCACCCCTGGAATTGACGGCAAAGCTCGTTGAAATTCCGTCCAAGATGCCCCCCGATGACCTGTACGATTACGCCTACGTGATGCGCTACCAGGTCCAGGGCGGGGCGCTCGACAAGCAGTTCATCCTTGTCGCGCACTACAAGCCGCTCGTGCCGCGCTCCAAGATCAAGGACAAAATGAAGGAGCAGGTCGGCGGCAAGCTGCGCAGCTTCAACCAAGGCGACGTTCACAAGATGAAACTGACGGCTGATCTGAAAGCCATCTGGAAAGGTGCAGTCGTAGACGAATATGCCGCTACGGATCGCGGGAGCGTCCGCTATTGGTGCCTCCTCGTCGACCCAGCTTGACCTTGCGCTCGGGAGAAACTCGATTGAACTTCAGACGACTACGTGCCCCGGGCGCCTGGCTGGTAACGTGTGGTTTGGCCGCGGTCGCCAGCTTTCCGTTCATTGCGGCCGAGCGCGCGGCTCGGCAAAATGATGTGCGCGTAGCCCGCCTGGAGGCGACTCTCGGCGAGCGAGGCGACGCGCTCGCCGAGCTCGGACCAGCGCTGTCTTTACGAGTTTCACGATTGGAAGGCCTGCTCTCAAGCTGGGAGACGATCGGCGGCTGCGGAGCCGGTAGCTCCACGGGCGCGGGGGGCGGAATCAAGTGGATCGGCCGCAGCGTGACCGGGGGGCTATTTGAGCTGCAGACACTCGGCACGTACACGCATCTGGACGACGGCTACAACCTCAGCTTCAGTCCTCAAGTCTCGCGTAATTTGGGCGAGAAATGGAATGTGGGGCTCGTGGTTCCGCTGCTCTACAAGTACTACCGCGACTACTACGGCCTGCCCGTGGACATCTCGAACTCCGGCGTGGGTGACGTCGCGGGGTTCGTCACTCGGCGCTTCGGCGAAATCAACTCCACCAGCCTGACGTTGCAGGTCGGTGTCCCGACCGGCGTGCACGACGCCCAGTACAAGAACGACTATCTCACGCAGGAAAAACAGCTTGGCCTTGGCAAGGTGAGCGGCAGCGTGACGCTCGACCATACGATCGACAAGACGTGGGGGCTGATCGTACTGGGCGGCTCGTTCGGCTACCGCGGCGGGGAAAACGAGCTGGGCAACTACCGCGCACCGGCGGCCGCGCTCTACGGCTACTCGGGCTATTTTTGGGGGCCGTTGGTGCCGTCGCTCGGCCTGTCGCTGTCGCATTTCTTCGGTGCGGATCGTGACCGTGGGCTTGACCAAGAGGTGCAGCTGTGGGCAGTCACCGGCACGCTGGCCGTGGAGTGGTCGAACGCCTGGCTGGCGATCCTGGGGGGCGTGTCGCTGCCGCTCGGCTGGGACAAGCGCGGAGTCGTCGACGGCGCCGCCAACACCAGCCAGGGCGTGGGCCTGCAGCCGTGGACGGCAGGCATCGGCTTCACCGTCTCACCGTTCTGAGAAGTGGTCATGTTGCCGGTCGCCGCCCTGCTCCGCCATCGCACCCCGCTCGTCGCGGCGTTGCTCGGCCTGGGTGCGGCCTCGACGGGGCTCGCGCCTTCGGCCGACGGTGACATCTGGTGGCACCTCGCGGCAGGTCGCGAAATGGTCGCTCGGCGTGGGCTCCTGTTCACCGATCCCTTCTCGGTCAGCGCGCAAGGGCGTGCCTGGGTCGACGTGCACTGGCTCTTTCAGCTTGCGGTGTACGCGGTACATCAGGCGATCGGCCTCGTCGGGCTTGTTTTGGTCAAGTGCGCGCTGATCGGCCTGGGCGCGGGCTTCCTCTACTTCGCGCTCGAAGCGCGGCGCGGCTCGTGGGCGAGGGGGCTCCTCGTGACGTCGCTGGTCGGCGGGCTTCTGGCGGCTCGCTCGCTCTTGCTCGTCCGGCCCGTGATAGGCACGCTCGTCCTGCTCGCGTTTTTCTGGTTCGCGCTCGAGCGCTTTCGGCGCGACGGCCGGGTTCGGCACCTGCTGTTGTTGCCCTTGGCGCAGCTGGTTTGGGCGAATTTCCAGGGCCTTTCGGCGCTTGGCCCCTCGGTGATCGCGGCGTACGCGGTGGCGGCGCTCGGCTGGGCGAGCTTTGGCCAGACGCGTGCGTGGCCATTTGCGCGCGAACACGCTGGTGCGCTGGCACCGTGGGCGCGGGTACAGCAGCTGTTCGCGACGCTAGGGGGGTGTTTGCTGGCGACGTGTCTCACGCCGTTTGGCTTGCGCGGCGCAGCGTTGCCGGCGCTGCTGCTCGGGCGCTTGTTGCCCGGCGAGCACCAAGTCTTCGCCCACAACGTGGCGGAGAACCTACCGCCCTTCGAGCTCGAACGCCTGTCAGACGGCGAGTTCTGGCACTTCAAATGGTGTCTGGCGCTGCTCGCTCTGTCCGTGCTCCTGGCCGGGCGCCGCTTGAGACTGAGCCATGCGCTGCTGCTGCTCGGCTTCGCGGGGCTGGCCTTGATGAGCAACCGTAACGTGCTCCTGCTGTATTGGGTCGGGGCGCCGATCTTCGCGGTCAATCTGGCCCCGGCGCTCCGGCGACTTTGTGTCTCGAGCTTTCGCCGCGCGGGCGTGCGCGTGGCGGTGGGTCTCAACGCGGTGCTCCTGAGCGCGCTGCTGCTCGTTTCGGCATCGGCGGCGGCGCGCGAGTCGCCGCTGGCGGATCCGAGCCCGTTTCGGGTGCCGGCCGAAAGCGCTGTGCGCCTCGACGCACTGCCCGGGGGCGACGTCTTTGCGGCCGATCATTACGGAGGCTACCTGATCTGGCGGCTCTATCCGCGGTTTCGGCCGTACATTGACACTCGGCTCGTGTTGCGCACCGCCGACGAGTTTGCCGAATACCTGAGGCTTGCGGACGAGCCAGAGCGCTTCGAAGCTTTTCAGGCGCGTCATTCCTTCGCCTACGTGGTCTTGCCGGTGATGTTCCCCGAGCGCTACCAGCGCTTGATTGGCCACCTCTACGCGAGCGCCGATTGGAAGCTGCTCTACACGGACGGCTCGGAGGTGCTGTTTGCTCGCCGCGACCTTACGCCCGGCGTCGCGGAGCAGCCGTTCCGTGAAGCCAGCGAGACGGACCGCACCTTGGTCCAGCTGGGGCAGCGCTTCGCGGACTCCCCAAAGGTGCACGCCGCGGCACGTCTGAGCCTGGCCACGTTGCACGGCGTGCTTGGTCAGCTCGAGCAAGCGGAGCGTACGCTCGCAAGCCTCGACACGCCGCAAGCCCGAGCCCTCGAAGCGCGTCTTCGCTTTGCAGCGGGTGAGCTCGATGCCGCCGAGCGGCTCGCCCGGCAGAGCTTGGTTTCCCAGGACGACGACGTCGGGAGCCTGAATCTCATGGCGTTGATCGCCCTGCGGAGGGGCGAATCGGCGCAAGGCCTGGCCTTTTTACGGCGTGCCTTGCGCGTCCGGCCCTTCGACCCCGAAGCGACGCGGATCTTGGTGAACTTGGAGGAGAGTCGACGATGAAAACACTACTCAACGTGAGCCTGTCCAGGTCTCGGGGGGGGCTCGTTTCCTTGTTCGCGCTGGTCGGCGGGCTCGCCTGCGGGGTCGTCGAGCACCCGCACGACACGCAGGCCGTCGAGACGGACGACGACTTCGGGGCATCGAGCGGCGCTGGAGCGGCGACCATTACGGGTGGAGCTTCGGTCGGCGGTGCCATGACTGCGGCGAGTGGGAGCGGTGGCGGCGGGAGCAGCGGGACCAGCGACGCGGGGTCCGGCGGTGGGTCGGCGCCTTCGGGCGTGACCATCAACCTTGGAGGCGTTGACGTTCCGAGGGAGCGCGCGATCGCCTTCATTCACATCGGTCACTCCAACATGGCCGGTCGCGCCACGAGGCCCCAAAGCTCACGCCCGTTCCATTTCACGGAGACCCATCCGCACGCCTTCATGTACCACCCTGGCTCGGCGCCGGAGCTCGCGATCGAGCCGAAAACCGCGGGTGACACCGCCGCCGGCGGGCCGGGTACGGCGCTGGTCAAGGAAGCCGCGATGCTCGCGCCCGACTACTATTTCATCTCGCTCGGGTTTGGGTGGCCCTCGGCCTACTGCTCCCAGTTCATTCCGGGCGGACTCTACTACGACAAGCTGATCGCCGCACCGAAGGCTATCAAGGGGCGGGTGACCTTTGGCGGCATCTTCATCTATCTCGGGATCACCGAGCGACACGGCACTGCCGCCGATCGGTCCGGTTTTGCCCAATGCATCAATACTCTCGTGACCGCCATTCGCAACGACGTCGGCGAGCCCACGCTGCCTGCAATGATGAACGACTACGAGGTGGAAAGCTCGGGCGAGTTCGCGGTCGGCGGCGCCGTGGCGAACGGCATCCGTCCCGAGATCGAAAAGTGCCCGAGCGTGGTGTCGAACTTCGCGCTCGTCTCGGCCGAGGGCGTGGGGATGCAAGACGACCATCACTTCAATTTGGACGGCCATCGCACCTGGGTGCAGCGAGCGCTCGCGACGATGAAGGACAAGGGCTGGCGCCCGTGGGCCCCGTGAGCCGCTGATATGGTCTTTTCCAGCCATATCTTCCTATTCTACTTCTTGCCGCTGGTACTGGCCGCGTACTACGCCCTGCCGGGCCGGGCCCGCACGGCCCTGATCGCCGTGTCGAGCTACGTATTTTACGGCTGGGCGAACCCGCGCTGGGCCGTGATCATGTTCTTCGGCTCGAGCGTCGACTACGTGTGCGGCCTTTTGCTTCTGAAGATGTCGCGGCTGCCCGACGTCGACGGCTTACCGCCCGTGATTGGTCCCGAGGTCGTGCGGACCCGCCAGATGAAGCTGGTGCTGGCGATGTCCATCGTCACCAACCTCGGGATGCTCGCGGTGTTCAAATACACCGGCTTCGTCGCCGAGAACATCAACGCGCTTGGCGCGCTCTTCGGTAGCTCGACCCAAATCGTGCCGGTCTTGCACGTCGTTTTGCCGGTGGGCATCTCCTTCTACACGTTCAAGGCGATGAGCTACGCCATCGACGTGTACCGCGGTGACGCCCGACCGATGCGGCGCTTCACCGACTACATGTGTTTCGAGGCCTTTTTTCCCGACTTGGTGGCGGGCCCCATCATCCGTTATGCGGCGATCGAGGAACAAATGCGCGTGCGCCAGCACACGCTCGAGAAGTTCGCGCGCGGCGTCGCGTTCTTCTCGCTGGGAATGGGCAAGAAGATTCTGCTGGCCAACCCGATGGGGCACATCGCCGATACGGCGTTCGCCGGTGGCGCCAAGCACTTCTATGACGCATGGTTCGGGCTGGTCGCTTACGCGTTCCAAATTTACTTCGATTTCTCCGGCTACTCAGACATGGCCGTGGGCTTGGCGCTGATGCTCGGCTTCGTGCTGATCCAGAACTTCGACTCACCCTACAAGTCGCGCAGCATCACGGAGTTCTGGCGGCGCTGGCATATCAGCCTGTCCACGTGGCTGCGCGACTATTTGTACATCCCACTCGGTGGCAATCGCAAAGGCCCCCTGCGCACGTACGCCAACCTGATGATTGTCATGTTGCTCGGTGGGCTCTGGCACGGTGCCAGCTGGAACTTCGTGATCTGGGGCGGCATTCACGGCGGCATGCTCGGGGTGGAGCGCAGGCTCGGTAAAGCTCATCCGCTGCGCCGCCTGCCACCTGCTGTCGGCGTCGCCTTCACCTTCTTGATCGTGTGCTTGTCGTGGGTGTTCTTCCGCGCCAAGACGCTCGATCAGGCGGTGACCTACCTAGGCTCGCTGTTTGGGCTCGCCGCCGTTTCGCCGGCGGCGGACGTGGTGGCGGGCGCACTCCACCCGCAGTACTACGTGGGGCTATTCGCCTTGGCCGCGGTCGTGACCTTCGGCATGCCCAACAGTTGGGAGCTCACGGGGCGCTTGTCCTTGCCCCGTACCGCGTTCGTGACGGCCGCGATGATGCTCGCGACGTTGATGATGTGGACTCAGACCATCAACCCGTTTCTGTACTTTCAGTTCTGAGGCCGCGCGATGCAAAGTACCTTGCCTCCCTCGACCTCCGCCATCGAACGCAGCGGCGGTCCGACCGACCCCACAGGCGACGAGCAGCTGCGCCGCGGTATCATCGCGACCGACGTGAGCCGCGGCGCGGCCTGGCTGCTCACGCTGCTGTTTCTAGGGGCGATCTACGCTGTTCCGCTCGCGCAGGCCTACCTCGAGAAGCGCGAGGGTGAGGAATCGTCTCTCGCGGATTTGGTGCGCCGCCCACCGACGGCCGAGAACCTGCGGCAGGTCGAGAAGGGCATCGAGGATGCTTCGTACGTCAAGTCTTGGGTCCAGCCCCGCGTGCAGCTGCTGCTCACTCGTCTAGGTCGTGTGGGCAACAAGCTCGCGATCGTCGGACACGGCGGCTGGCTCTATTTCACGCCCGGTGTGCTGCACGTCAGCGGGCCCGGATTCTTGGAGCCCGAGGTGCTGCGGGGCCGCGCCAGGGAAGCCCTCGACGCAGGCCAGGAGCCCATCCACCCGGATCCACGACCCGCCATCTTGGCGTTCCAGCAAGCGCTCGCGCAGCGCGGGATTCGCCTCGTGCTCCTGCCGATGCCGGACAAGGCTGGGATCGAGCCGGGTCCACTTGTTGGGCGTGACGGGCGCGTCGAAATGGCGCAGAACGTCGACTACGACCGCTTCTTGAGCGAGCTTCGAGCAGCCGGCGTGGCCGTGCTCGACGCGCGCCGCAGCGTGCCTGAGCCCCGTACCGAGCCGCTTTTCCTGGCCCAAGATACGCATTTTACGCCCGGCTACATGGAGCGCATCGCCCGCGACCTCGGCCAGCTCGTGATCGGGCTTGGGGTATTGCCAGAGCTGGCAGAGAAGCCCGTGCTGCACGACGTTGCGCAGCCGGCTTCGCGCGTCGGTGATCTGGTCGACATGCTCAAGCTGCCCGACGATCAGAGCCTGTTTCAAGCGGAGAGCGTGGTCGTGCGCCAAGTGCAGGACGCGGCCGGCACGCCCTGGGAGCCTGACCCTAGCGCCGACGTGCTCCTGCTCGGCGACAGCTTCACCAACATCTTCACGCTCGAGGGAATGGGCTGGGGCAATGCGTCCGGCCTGGCCCCGCACTTGGCCCTGGCGCTTGGTCGCCCCATCGACGTGATCGCGCAGAACGACTCCGGTGCCTTCGCTACGCGCCGAGCGCTCGCGCGCGAGCTGAACGCCGGCCAGGATCGCCTGGCGGGCAAGCGCGTGGTGATCTGGGAGTTCGCTTCGCGCGAGTTGTCGGTCGGAGATTGGATTCCGCTGGATTTCCCGACTCCCAAGCCTGCGGGGGCTCCGTAGGATGCCGACAGCCCTGGTTACTGGCGCCGCCGGCGTGATGGGCGCCCGCTTGACGGCGCGGCTGCGCAAAGCGGGCTGGCAAGTGCGAGCGCTCGTGCTGCCCGGTGATCCGTTGCGAGCGCGCATGGATGCGCTGGGCTGCGACGTGCGCGAAGGCGATATCAGGGATCCGGCCACATTGGCCGGCGTGTGTCGCGGCGTCGACCTCGTCTACCACTTGGCCGCCGTCATCATCACCCACGACCCCACGATGTTTCAGCGCGTCAACCGCGACGGTACGGCGCACCTTGTTGCGGAGGCGCGAAGAGCGGGGGCGCCGCACTTCGTGTACGTCTCGTCGGCGTCCGTCGTTTACCCCCGTCGCACGCGCTATGCCGAGTCCAAGCTCGAGGCCGAGCGTCTCGTCCAGGGCTCAGGGCTCGCCTACACGATCGTGCGGCCCACGCTGGTTTACGAGCAGGGCGGCGGTCAGGAGCTCCTGATGTTCCTCGACTACTTGCGGCGGTTTCCGGTGGTGCCGTTCATCGGCGCCGGGGGCGCGCTCAAAAGGCCCGTTTGGTCCGAGGATGTCGTCGACGGCCTCGTGCGGCTCGCCAATGCGCCGATCGCGCACGGCAAGACCTACAACTTCAGCGGCGCAGAGGTGATTTCGATGCGCGAGCTCGCGGAGCTGCTGCTGCTTCATCACGATCGGCCTCGGCCCTTCTTGCACCTACCGGTGTGGGCGTGCCGGGCGCTAGCGGCCGTGCTCCCCGTGTTCATGAAGCGGCCCCCGCTCACCTCGAGCGCAATAGCCGGCATCGTCAACGACGCCGATCTCGACCCGACCGAAGCCATGAACGACCTCGGCTACGCGCCGCTCGGCGTGCGCGCTGGGTTGCGTCGCTGTTTTTCTTCACCCGCCGTCGAGGCGGCCACCCTCGCACCCCGCGCGAGTGAAGCTCGAGAAAGGACAAATTAGATGAGCCTGCGTTTCCCACTGCGGCAAATTGGTTATCTGTGCTGCTCGGCTGTGCTCGGATGTTCGGCCTTTTCGGGCGAGCCCCCGAAGGGTGCCGACGAAGCCCCGCCCGCGGAGGACGTCGCGCTGATGCGCGAGGTCGGCGGAAAGGCCAACGGCACCATCGTCTGGTCCAGCTCCCGCGTGGGCAATCACGACCTGTTCACGATGAAGACCGACGGCTCGGACGTCAAACAGATCACCAAGGGCGACGAGGTCGACTGGTTCCCGAGGTTCTCTCCGAGCGGCGCGCAAATCCTGTTTTGCCGCAGCAAACAAGGCTGGGTGAGCGAACGCGACGCCAACGCCAGCGACAAATGGGACATCTACACGATCGAGTCGGACGGCTCCGAGCCGAAGAAGGTCGTCGAGAGCGCGAGCTGGGGTAGCTGGATCTCGGAGGATGAGATCCTGTTCGTGCGCGGCACGAAGGTCTTTCGCAGCAAGCTCGGCAGCGGCGAAGAGACGCAGTTGATGGACAGCGAGGGCGTATCCGAACTGGACGGCGCCTTGCTGCAGCAGCCCGAGCTTTCGAGTGACGGCAAGTACCTCGCCATCACGCTGCGCGGTTCGAAGCGCGAAACCGGCATCTGGAACATCGCCAAGAAGGCCTGGACCCAGACCGGGCTGGGCTGCCAGGTGAACTGGACGCCGGATCACACGGCCATCTACTGGGTTCACCCAACCGGGAACGGCGATAGCCGGGTGCTGCGCATGCCCATCGATGATGGCACGCCGCCGAAGGACGTCGACTTGGACAAGCTCCAGTTCATGGACATGCCGGGTCGCCGCTCGCACGAGTACTTCCCGCAGCTGTCGCGCGACGGCAAATGGTTGGTCTGGGGCATCACCCAGCGCGGTCACGACCACGACACCGCCGACTACGAGATCTACCTGTGGGAGGTGGGCACGCCGCCCGAAAAGGCCGCGCGCCTCACCTACAACTCGGGCAATGATCGCTGGCCCGACGTCTTCATTCCGTCCGCCGGGCGTGGCTCACCGTGAGGGAGACGCGCATCGCCGTGGTCGGCGCGGGCGGCTTCATCGGCTCGCACCTGGTGCCGGCTTTGCTTGAGCGCTTTGGCTGCCAGGTCGACGCCGTCGACGTGGATTTGACCAAGCTCGAGTGTTGGGACCCGCGCGTGCGTCGCATCGAGGCGCGCGTCGAGGCGCCGGGGCTCGTCGAGGACGTGACCGAGCGCTGTCAGGTCGTGATCTCGCTCACGGCGCTTTGCAACCCAGCCCAGTACTCGACCATCCCGCTGGAGGTCATCGACGCCAGCTTCACGCACCTGTTGCCGCTCGTGAAACGCTGCGCGGAGCGCGCCGTGCGCTTGATTCATTTCTCGACCGCCGAGGTTTACGGGCGCACAGCGCTGGACGCACAGGGGCTGCCGACAGCGCGTATGCACGAGGACGACTCGTGCTTCTTGCTCGGCCCGGTGGGGCGCGAGCGCTGGACGTATTCGTGCGCCAAGCAGCTGCTCGAGCGGGTGATCTGGGCGCACGGTCAGCACGGCGCGTTGCCGTTCACGATCATCCGGCCCTTCAACACCATCGGCGCGCGAATGGACTTCCTGCCGGGCATCGACGGGGAGGGGACACCCCGCGTGCTGGCCTGCTTCATGAGCGCGCTGCTGCGAGGTGAGCCTTTGCCGCTCGTGGGCGGCGGCGCGCAACGGCGGGCGTTCTTGGACGTGAGCGACATGGTCGAAGCCGTGTGCCGCGTGCTCGAGCGGCCGAAGCAGAGTAGAGGTCAGATCTTCAACATCGGTAACCCGGACAATAACGTCAGTATCGCGGAGCTCGCTCGGCTGCTGGCCGACGCTTTCGCTGAGCGGTTACCCGAGCGCGCGCCTGCCCAGTTTCGCGCGGTGTCGGCCGCCGAGTTCTATGGTCCCGGCTACGACGACACGCAGGAACGCATCCCCGACGTTCAGAAAGCGCAGCAACTGCTCGGTTGGAAGCCCCAGCGACGCCTGGCCACCTCCTTGCCGCCGATCGTGCACGACTACGTCGAGCGCTACGGCGCTCGCGTCGCAGCGGCATCATCGCTCTCCCAGCTCGCGAGCTCCGCATGAAGGTAACGGTCGTCATCCCTGCGTACAACGCTGCCCGGCACATCGAGTCGGTGCTGGAGCGCGTCGGCGGCTTGGCTTCGTCGGGGCTTACCCACGTGGTGGTCGTCGACGACGGCAGTCGCGACGACACGGCCCGTCGGGTCGAGCGCCACAGGTCGTCGGCGTTTCGCCTCAGCTTGCTCCGGCGGCGCAACAACGGCGGTTACGGTGCAGCGATGAAAGACGGTCTGGCCAAGGCTTGCGCCGATGCGCCGGAGCTGGTCGCCTGTATCCACGCCGACGGGCAGTATGCGCCCGAGGCCTTGCCTGGGCTGATCGGGGAGCTTTCGCGTCGCAGGCTCGATCTGCTGCAGGGCTCGCGCATCGCTGCGGGCACGGCCTTGCAGGGTGGTATGCCCCTCTACAAGTACGTCGGCAATGCGCTGCTGAACCGCATCGAGAACCGGACGCTGTCGCTTTCGATGACTGACTACCACAGCGGCTACCTGCTCTATGGGCCGCGCGCGCTAGCGCTGCCGTTTCACGACTTGTCCGACAGCTTCGATTTCGATCTGGAAGTCATCGCATCGGCGCGGGCACGTGGGCTTTCGATCGGCGAGGCGCCGGTGCCCACGCACTACGGGGACGAGGTCTCGCACCTGAACCCGCTCACGTACGGGCTCCGGGTGCTTCGAGTGATGTGGAACTATCGTCGAGGTCGCTATGACGCAGCGTGAGCGCGCACTTGGGGTTTGGGGCTTGCTTGCCGTCGCATCGGCGCTTGGCATTGTTGCTTGTCACGCCGGGTCTGCGAAATTTCCTTGGGGTGATGCGAGAGCGGGCACGCGCGTCGAGCACGCTTACGTCCGTACGCTGAACGAAGGCTATGCGCGAACGCGCTCGCAGGTCTGGGTGCGTGAGGTGGCACGCCCGACGCGCGCCGCGTTGGACTACGCCGCCTATCACAGCAACTTCATGATCGCCGATCCGGAGCCGGAGACGCC
The DNA here is from genome assembly GCF_000418325.1 of Sorangium cellulosum So0157-2. Lineage (GTDB taxonomy): Bacteria > Myxococcota_A > Polyangia > Polyangiales > Polyangiaceae > Sorangium > Sorangium cellulosum_D. The sequence continues at coordinate 1,931,200 of NC_021658.1, read as the reverse complement.
CATGTCGGCTGCGGGCACGCCGGATACCTCGCACGCGTTCGCGGGTCGGCTCGACAAGGGCAGCCTGACGAGCGATCTCGCGAAGACGCCGCTCTCGCCGGTCGAGCAGCAGCAAGCGTTGGCTTTCGCGCCGCTGTCGGAGTTTTTGCAAGCGCGCAAGGTAGCGGGGGCCGAAGCGCTGGCCGAGGTTGGCTCAGCCGTGCGCAGCGAGCGGTGGGGCCTGCAGTTGCCGCCCGGCACCGCCGGCCAGCTGCTGAGCGAGGTGTTCATTCATCAGGCCGCGTCGGGCGCAGCGGAGTTGTGGGCCAAGGTAGAATTTCAGCCTTGGTTCAAGCCTTTCGCGGGCTCCGCCGATCAGGACGGGGACGGCTATCCCGAGCTCTATGGCCGAGTGGCGCCTGGCGTCGTCACTCCCGTGCTTGTGGCTGCGATTCAGAAGGACTACGTGGCGCCAGTGCTGTCGCCGAGCGAGGTGAAGGCTTGGGCGAACCAACTCTCGTCGTATTGGTACCCGTCCTTCAACACCGATCTCATGCCGGTGGGACCGAGCTTTCCGGACGCGCAGACCGAGCCCTACATCAAGCAAGAGCTGGGCGGGCGCGCTTTTCCGGCGCCGACCATCGTGCTGCGCGGCAAGCCGCAAGGCAAAGCCACGTACAACGTCTTTCTGGTGCGTGGCGAAGGCGCGGCGCTCGCTGCCGCTGCGCCCGCGAAGCAGGCGCTTCGGCTCAACAAGACACGTCCGTCGCCGAATCCCGCGCCGGGGCTCGAGACGGTGCAGCGCGAGCTGGCCCAGGCGGGCGGCTCTTGGCCGATGTGGATGGCCAAGCTCAGGCCGACCCATGACGCCCTGAAGAAACGGCTTAAAGGCATGCCGCCGAAGGTCAAGGCGCTGGCTGGGCGAGATGGCTTTCTGTTCTACCGCAACGACCTCGAGTACGTCAGCGGTGGTGATCTCGAGCAGCAACGCAAGGGAAAGAATCCGCTACCGGTGATCCTCGAATTCAAGAAGCTGCTCGACGAGCAGGGGGTCGACTTCTTGTTCGTGCCGGTCCCGACGAAGCTCGAGGTGTATCCGGAAAAGTTGGACCCCGCTTTCACAGCGCTCTCGGGCCAGATCATCAATCCGGCTTTCCGCAAACTGATCGAAAGGCTCAGCAAGGAAGGCGTGGAGATCGTGGACCTGCTGCCGGCATTTCTGCAGGCAAAGGTCACGAGCGCAGCGGAGCCGTTTCTGTTCCAGCGCCAAGACACGCACTGGACCGACCGTGGGCTGCGCTTGGCCGCAGACCTCTTGGCCACCCGCGTGAAGAAGTACCCCTGGTACGCCGATCTCGCCAAGCAGAAGCGCGCTTACGACCTGCGCGAGACCAGCTTCACCCGTTTCGGCGATCTGCATTCGCGACTGCCGGAAGCTGAGCAGAAAAAATACGCGCCTGAGACGCTCGTGGCGCACCGGGTCGTTGCCGACGGCAAGCCGTACGACGACGACCCGGATAGCCCGGTCGTGCTCTTGGGCGACAGTTTCACCGCCGTCTATCAGCTGACGGACGCCGAGCACGCTGGCGTCTCGGCGCACCTCGCGCGTGGCATCGCGTATCCGCTCGACTTGGTCATGAGCTACGGCGGCGGCCCCAACGTGCGGCAAAAGTTACTGCGCCGCAGCGTCGAGGCGCTCGGCACGAAGAAGCTGGTCATCTGGATGATGACGGCGCGTGATCTCTACAACTACTGGGAAGACTGGGAGCCGCTGAAGAAGCCATGAAGCGCCGCTCGCTCCTGCTCTTGCTCGCGAGCAGCGGCTGTTGGCGCGTTCCGCGCCGAGAGCTTGCGTTCGGCCGCGTCCTGATCGGCCTGGCCCGTGACGTCGCGTTTGTCGACGAGAGCCAGGTGAACTGGAGCCTGACGGAGCTTTCGCGTCTCGTCGACGAGGCGGAGAGCGCGCTCGCTTCGTCGCCCCAGCGCTCGCCTGCTACGGTGTTGAGTGAGCTCTTGTTTGATCGTTGGAGCTTCGTGCGCGAAGTGGCCGACACGAATCTAGCCTTCGTGTGCCTGCCCGGCGTGCTGGAGCGCCGCCGCGGAAGCTGCGTTGGCCTTGGTACCTTGTTTCTCGCGCTGGCTGACGCGCTCGGCTATTCGGCGTCCGGGGTGATGATGCCTGGGCACTTCTACGTACGGGTGCAGGAACAGGGCGGCGCGCGCAACGTGGAGCTGCTGCGCGCCGGTGAGGCGATGCCGGACGCGTGGTACGGCCAGCGCTTTCCGGTACCGGGCGGCTCGGCGCGCGAATACGCGCGTCCACTCAGCCAATCCGAGGTGCTGGGCGTCGTCGAATACAACGTCGGCAACGAACGGCGCCGGCAGCTACGGCTGACCGAAGCGCGAGCAGCCTTCATCCGTGCCACCCGCGTCTTTCCGGAGCTGTCCGAGGCCCACGCCAGCCTTGGCGCCGTCGAACAGCTGCTCGGTAATCTCGAGAGCGCGGAGGCAAGCTACCGTCGCGCTTGCAACGCCAATCCGCACTTGCCCGGCATCGAGCAGAACCTTTCGCTCTTGGCAGCGGAGCGCAGGACCGCGACGACTCCGCGGGCGTGCCCACGGCCGCCGAGCTACTGATGGGCAAGGGGATCTCGCTAGAGCGGCAATCATATTGAAAATCGTCTAATTCCAATAGTTTACGCTGCCTCCTGAAACGTATCCGTTCGGTAGAGCCCATCCTGACGTCGAACAGGCCAGGGACATAGGCTTGCCGTGCGATGCGAGGGCGACGGCAGGGCCGCCGGCCAGCCCGCAGCGGGCGCCCTGGTGGCTGCCGGCGGCCCGTTGGGCCCGCGTTGGGCCACGCCGGCGAGCGACCTGGCCGCGAATCAGACAGAACAGATTGAAATGATGTAATTATTGATGTTTCATCCGCCCCCGCCCCGTCGTCCCAGAAGTCCTGGCGGGACTCTTTCGCGGGGGCGAACCGTCGCGATCCGTCGCCTCCCGGGGGATCTGGGGGGAGCGTGACGACGGATCGCACCCCCTCGGGAGGGATGGACCCAACCCGGGCCCAACCGCCGAGCCCTGGGCCCGGGGAGCTCGCCGTGGCCGATCCGTCGCGTCGGGCTGCGGTGATCGCCTCGCTCGCCGGCACCCTGAGCCGCGCCGTCGCCCTTGGGGATGGGGAGGCGGCCCGCGTCGTCCACGAGGCGATCGGTCAGCTGCTCGACCTACCCCCAGCACCGGAGGGGCGAGCAAGCTCGCACCGACAGTAGCCCGCTGCATCGGGACGTCCTGTCTCCACTCCGCCGGGAACGCGGCGGCCTTGGTCGCCGTGCCCCCGCGCACCCGACAGCGGTGCGGGTTGTGCGCCCGCCGATAAGGGGGCAGCTTTCGGTCGCAAAGCCAGCCCACAACGCCGGCAGGAGCGCGCGCCTTGCCCACGGGGTAGTCGAGGCGCGCGCCCTGCTAGAACTGCTCTGGATTTAGAAGGCGCTCTGGGGGCCGGGGAACCGGGGCGAACCCGCGAGATTGCCGCGGAAATCGGGGAGGAATTGGCGACGGATCGACGCGGTTGGACCTGGGCTGTGACGATCCGGAGGGTCGAGGGCTCCCCGGGTACATGCCCGATACCTGCCTAGTACGCCACGACCGCCGGGATCTGGACCGCGGATTCTGCGAGAATCGATGAAGCGTACTGGGTAGCTGCCCGGTGAGGGTCTAACGTTCGGTGCTTATGCAGCTGCAGTACTCAAGCTTGTAAAGCAACGGGACACGCCGCGCCGCTTCCTCCGGGACTGGAGCTATCAGAACCTCGCGCTGCGCTGGCGAGCGGCTACGGCCGCTCGCCGGAGCAATAGGGTAAATCGCGGGGGAGCTCAGGGTAAGCCATCACGGTTAGGACCGCCTCGGCAACGCTGATGTCCTCCCCTGACGGCAGGAGCCCGCGCACGTAAGCCTCCTGCTCCTCGGGGCAGGTGGGCGGAGATCCCGGAGTCATATTGGCCGCGGGCGCGCCCTCGCCCGGAGGATCGTTGTCTTCTGAATTGGCCACAGGCGTGCCCTCGCTCGGAGGATCCTTATCCTCCGATGAGTATGCGCACGCAGGAATCGCGATCGCAAACGCGATGACAGCGAAGTACAGCCTTGATTGGTGCATATGATCTCCCATATTATCGGCATCCGCAGTTCAACGCTCAGCCGGTCCCCCTCTGCTCCTCTGGAGGGCCACCTCAAAATTCGCTAGCATCGTCAGATGCCCGAACATCGTGACGGCACACTGCCATGTCGCGGGCGCTACTGCGGGAGTTCGTACCTAACCTCGCCGGACGGATAGGTCAGCTCGATCCATCGGAATCCGCGGTCGTCCACGATATTTCGTGCCTCGGGCTCCGGCGCTTCGACGGCCGAGAGCTTCTCGTTCGCCTCGCGCATGCGCGCCTGCTCCGTGTCCAGCTGCTCCTGCGTGATGCGGCTGGATATGAGGTTGAATCGCTCGAGCGCTGCCTCGACCTTCTGCACATCGACCTTCGGCGCGTCAACGGCATCCTCGGGCGGCGTCCCCGCGGCGCCGGCGGCCGCGCTGTCCGGCCGGTGCCGCGAGCGTGAAGGTGCGTGACTCGGGGCGTTGGCGAGCGCCTTCGCCTGCGTACGCTCGCTCGCCGCATCCCCGAGCCCGAGCGCCCTCGCTGCGCGTTCGAGATCGCCTCGCGTCCCCGCGATGACGAGCAGAAGCGTCGCGATCACAAGGATCATGCCTGTCGTGGTCGGTCGGCTCCAACGCATGGCTACTCTCCGGCCTGTGCTGCAACGTAGTCGTTGCCTCGTGCGCGCAGGGTCACGAGGTCGAGATCTCCGCCATCCACGCACCTCTTCAGCTGGAACCGCTCGCTGAGCTCATCGACGCTCCCGACGCAGCGCTCCGCGACCGTCGCGAGGAAGGAGCGCGAGATCATCGGCTTGTTCGCGCTGACGTAGAGCACCCAGTCCCAGTAGGTCCTGAACTCGGTCTGGGCGACGCTCTCCGCCTCCTGGGTCGTGAGAAAAGCGCTGTCCACGGCTGTTACGAACAACGTTCCGAGCCGCGCTGTGCGGTCGGAAGCCCACAGACCGCCGGGGTGATAGAACAGCGCATAGAGGGACCGGATGAGATCGAGGAGCCCTTGACCGTTGAAGACGATCGCGTCGAACTCGTCGGTCAGCATGCCGGAGGTGGCGACGCGGATGTCGGCTCTGTTCTGCTCGAAGAACGGCAACGTGTTCCGCCTCGTCCGGCAGCGGTTGGATTTCCAGTGGTCGAGCATCTGCCGGCCGCCGTCTCTGGCGGCCTCGCGCTCGACCTCGCCTGGCAGGATGCCGCCGGCGAGCAGCAGGCTCAACGCCGCGACCTCGACGCTGTCTTCCTCGAGCGAGTAGAGGCATGCGAGCAGGTTTCGGAGATAGGGCTCGGTGAGATCCCTGTTGGCCGAGCGCGGCTGGGTGAGGGCGCTGTACGACCAGTGGACATCGGCCGCCGCCGGACGCGTCGTCACGGCGAAGCGATCGCCGTCCTCGGCGCTGTGCACCGCGGCATCCACGGCTTCGGTGAGCTGCGCGGCCAGATCGGGCGAGATCGGCTCGTTCGCCTTCGGAGTAAGAGCGATGGACGGCATGGGCGCGAGCTCCGTGCCGCCGCTCGCCGCCGCCGTGTAACGCACCTCGAACTCCTGCGGCGCCGCCTGCGCCGCCGCGACGCCGGAGGTGCAAAGCGCGACGAGCGCCGTCGCCGCCCCTGCACGCCTCGATTGCTTGATCGTGTTTCGCATAACGTCCCTTTGTGCCGGATTACTGTTGAAACGCATAAAACAGCGGCGCGCGCCGGCGCCTGCCGGCGCGCGATCGGGTCAGATCCCGGTCGACTCTGCGTCCAGGCAGTCGCCGAAGATGTCCATCGCCGCGCAGGCCTCTTCGCCCGTGTTGGCCTCCGTGTCCGCCTCGGGGAACTGCTCAGCCGGGCACGCCTTCATGGTCTTCTCGGTGCTGCCCGGGCTCGGGGTCCAGCAAACGAGCGGAAAGCCGTCGAAGGAGTATCGCCGGGTGGCCGTAAGATTGCGCACGTTGTAGCTCTGCTGAACGTGGATCTCGTCGATGTTGTGGGTGTCGAGCATGGTCGTGTGCCAGTAGAACCCCCGGGTCTCGCCGATGAACCAAGCGCCGATGTCGTGGAATATGTACCCTCCGTAGTACAGCCCGAAGATATCGCCGAACCAGCCTCCGCGCTCGGGGCGCTCGGCGTTCGCTTGGTGCCACTGCAGCTCGGCCTCGATCGACCGGCGGTACGCGTCCTTCTCTGCCTTGGCCGCCTGCTGCCGCTCCGTGTGCAGGTGGCTGTAGTAGCGGTCCAGGTCCGTCAGGATATGGTAGAACGCCGACTCCTCCGAACCCTGCTGGATGTCGAATCGGCAGCCGCCGAACCCGTCGTCGATGCTGTCGTACCTGATCTTGTTCGTCAGGTCTCCGTCATAGATGATGGCGCCGTCCTTGATGTCGGCGCGCCCCTGGGAAGTCCAGCCCGTCTTGAAGTCGCACTCGATGCTGCCGACGAAGTCGGGCACCGCCACCGTCACGTCGGCCTCGAAGGTCACCGGCACTAGGGAGGGCGTCACGTCGGTCGGGCTGCCATGGGAGAATCGCGCGCTCCTTGCGCCGACGTTGGTATACTCGACGACGACGTTGCAGGAGCGGACGCCGCCGCACATCCCTCCGCTGCCGAGGTTGACGCCACGGATTTGAACGACCCCCGGCCGCGTGATGTACCCGAGCTCCGCATCGAAGACCGCTTGCGCTGCCGGGCGGGCGTACACCTTCGTGAGCGACAGGCTCCTGGCGACGACGTCCGGGCGCAGCTCGAGGTAGGTGCGCAGCACGTCGAGCTGCGCCGCCGTATAGCCGCTCTCCACGATGACCTGGCGCAATCCGAACTGGCCATTGCTCGCACGCGCTCGCAGCTGGGCCAGACCCGTGACCCACTCCTGTGGATCGCTAGAGTCGAGCAACGCCTGCTCCTGGGAGGAGGGGGTCACGCCTATGCGAGACAGCTGCAACACGATGCTGTTGGCGATCGACCGCCTCAGCGAGGTCCCGACGGCGGCGGCGCCGTCGGCGCCCAGCTCGACGAGCGCGAGGATCTCCTGCTCGACCGCGGCCAGCTCGTCGACGAGCTGCGGGCGCAGCTGCTCGAGGCTCTGGCGTGCGATAGCGTCGGGTCTCCTGGTCAGAGCCTGATCGACCTGGTCGATCTTATCGACCATCTCCTTCCGGCGGAGGGTCAGCCGGAGGTACTCCTGCGACTGGAACTCGAACGAAGTGAGGAGCTGGTCGGCCGCGTCCAGGATCCTGAGGGCGTCATCAGCGAACAGCTCGGCGCCGACGGCGCCCCGCGCAGGGCTCGGCGTGAAATAGGGTGCCGCCCAGTACACCTTGGTGACAGATGTGTCGTTACGCCCTGTGTCCGTCGGGTTCGCGTGATCGTTATAGACGGCGATCTGCGCGAGAGTCGCCGTGAAGTTGTTGACCTGTTCCTCCGTCATGCCACGCTGGGCCTTCAGCGCCTCACGGAGGGCCGGAGACATCGGAAGCGTCGTTAGATCCATCGTGGGGGCGGCGCTCGCAGCGCCGGACGCGAGAACAATTGCCGCCGCGGAGCTCAGAATAACGTTTGTTTTGCCAGATATCATTATCGCACCTTCCAGTGTTATACAGAAGAAACAGAATATTGGACTTCGCTAAAAAGCCACGGGATCGATCCGTGCTACAAAGATCGTAATATGCTTGTTTTGAAAACGGGGCGTACATCGCTGCCGGCGACGATGTCGACGGTGACGGGAGTCTCCTGAGCAATGTCAGCCGTACCAGGGACGCTTCTGCGCCTGGACGCATTGTGAAGAACGCCGCCAGAAGGCCAGCGACATGCGTTGCCACATACCATCGAAGGCACCAGCTGGCTTGGAGCTACTCCGGCTTACGATCCGCACCGCGAGGATCCGACATGAAAAATGGAGCAAGAAGCGCAGCGCAGAAAGACCCGAAAAGCTCGCCCGCTCATGCCAGGCTCGCGCCTCGCCCCGTAACCTGGGCGGACCGGAGAGCAGCCGCGTAGGATCGGCTGGTTCGGAGTTGTTCCGGCATACGAGCCTCGTCCCGAAGATCGGACAACAAAAATCAAGAAAGGAGGACGGTGCGCCACGACCAGGAAGGTCGCCGAAGCGACGCTAGGGTCCACGCCCTCGGGTGCAAGCTGGCCGGGCCGGAGAGCAGGTTCGGTGTCGTGTTGCAAATTCCGTTCGTGCTGTACACGTCCCAGTAGCGCGCTCTTCGCTTCGACGGCGCTCCTTATAGAGCGCGGTGACTACGCAACGTTGAACTCGCCGCTCATGACCCGCACCGCCGATAAGGGCGCCTTAGCTCCCGCTGGCGCGTCCGTCCACGGCGGCTGCCCACCCCCGAGCCATGATTCAAGGCCGTCTTACCCGACCGCTCACGAAATGACGTACCCGACGGGCCGGGCATGCCCACGGCTGGACGCCCGAGATCCAGTCCAACCACGCCGCGCGTCACCGGCTCACCCAGCAAGGACTCGACGTGAATGCCTGCTCCGTGACCGGCTCTGGAACCCTGCAAGCCCCAGCGCACCACTACCTGGCCGCTACGGGTTTTATATCGGGGCACTACGGATTTCCCCGACTGCCGCGACACCCGAGCAATGGGTGTACTGGCCTCGGACGGGGCACCTGTTGCAGCTCCCAGCCACTCGCCGCCGCGCGTCGTACGGTCGTTCCGCGCGAGCTATCCGCTGGCTTCGCCGTGCCGCGCTGAGTCGAGCGCGCCCACGACCGGAGCGCCGGAGCGCGCGTTCTGGGAGGATCGCCGCCTACGGCCGAAGGATACGGCAGGGCATTGCGAGCCGGCTCCTGCTGCCCTGCTGCCGCTGCTGTCCCAGCGCAGCGAGGCCCTCGAGGCGCTTTCGATGCACGCGCAACCCGTGGTAGAAGAGCCCGTCCATCCGCTTGGTGAGACGATGAACGCGACCCGCAAGCCGAGGTCCGGTCACGGCTCCCGGCTCGTGCAGCTACATTGTATGCGACAGAAGGAGCGATGTGCATGATCTCCCGCCGCCATCCAGAAGAACCGATGCGCGTGCCGCCTCGCGGCGCTCAGCGGCTCGGGAATACGCGGGCCTTGCTCCCGCAGCATGCTATAGCTGCGCGCGCCGCGAATCGATCAGGCACGGTGCCTGCTGCTGGGCGCCTAAGTGCCCTTGTGACTCTTCCTGAAACGGATCGAGGCATCAGATGACGGACAGCTACCAGACGCTGGTGGCGCAAGCTCTGAAGGGGAACCGAGATGCAGCGCGCACCCTGGTCAAAGACTTGGAGCCCGTGATCCATGCCCGGGTTGCGCGTGTGTTGCTCTGGCGTGGTGCTGGTCATGTACACTATCTCAGGGAAGAGGTGAGGGACCTCGTTCAGCATGTATTTGCCCACCTGTTTGCGAACGAGGGTCATGCGCTTCGGGAATGGAGCCCTGCGGGAGGAGCCTCGCTGCACAACTTCGTGGGAAAGATCGCTGAGAACGAGGCCATGTCCCAACTGCGTAGTAGGCGTCGGAGTCCATGGCAGGTAGAGCAGCCGACCGTACCCGAGGACTTTGACAAAGAGGTTATGGACGCAGACGGCCCGGAAGAAGTCTCCGCATCCCGGGAGATGGTGGTCCGACTTCTCGCGGCGGTAAGGGCGGACTTCAACCAGGAGGCACTTGAGATATTTCAATTGCTCATAGTCGAAGAACGCCCTGTGGACGAGGTGTGCGCGCTTACCGGCAAGAGTAGAGACGCCGTCTATAAAGCGCGTAGCCGTGTCGTGGAACGTGCTTCAGAGCTCGCCAAGAAAATACTTTCTGACCACAAGCCTTGTCGTCGTGTTGGCAAGGAGATAAGCCTGAACCCGGCAGAGCACGAGGAGCGCCGATGAAGAACTTCCATGCATGGCTGGAAGCGCTGGCACAAACCGCGCGCGAGGAAGACGTCACGCGGGATCCTCGGTGGGATATGCTGGTGGCGGGGCATCTGTCTCCAGAGGATGAGGCGGCGCTTCGGGAACTCGCACAGCACTCGCCGGCAGCGGCAGCGGCATACGAAGCATTCCGCCCTGCGAGCGGTGCCGAGATTGATGAAATCGTCGAGCACGTCCTCAAGAAACGGGCTTCAGAAGCAGGGGAACTGAAGCAAGCGCGAGAGGAGCCACTCCGTGGGGAATCTCACGACGTAACCGCCTACCGGAACGACCTGGAGCCGCCCCCGGAGCACTTCCACCTGATCATCGCCTGGTCGCGCGAGGAGCCGCACCGCGTCGGAGAGGCGGCGCTCGTCGACGGGCGCTGCGTGCTCGGCCGCGGCGGGCCGCAGCCGCAGGACGCCGCGCCGCGCCTCACCTTCCACCGGCAGCGCCCGGTGGGCTGGGCCGCGATGCCGCTGCTGGAGGGGCCCCGGATCTCGCGCCTTGAGCTCGAGCTCGCGCCCACCCCGGACGGGCTCCTCGCGGTCCGCTCGATCGGGCGCTGCCCCCTGCTCATCAACGGCGCGCCCGCGACCCACGGCCTCGTGAAGGCCGGCGACACGCTCACCCTGCACAACGCCCTCGTGCTGTTCGTGGTGCGGCGGCGGTGGAGCCTCGAGGTGATCCAGTCGCTCAAGGAGGCGCCGCGGTTCTCGTTCGGCGACGCCGACGCGCACGGAATCGTCGGCGAAAGCCCGGCCGTGTGGGCGCTGCGCAGCGCCCTCGCGTTCGCCGCGCAGTCCGGCAACCACGTGCTCGTGCGCGGCGAGAGCGGCGCCGGGAAAGAGCTCGCCGCGCGCGCCATCCACGCGCTCTCCCGCCGCCGCGCGGGCGTGTTCGTCGCGCGCAACGCCGCGACCTTCCCCGAGGGGCTGGTCGACGCCGAGCTGTTCGGGACGGCCAGGGGCTACCCCAACGTCGGCAGCCCCGAGCGCCCCGGGCTCATCGGCGAGGCGGACGGCGGCACCCTCTTCCTCGACGAGATCGGGGGGCTCCCGCCGCACCTCCAGGCCGACCTGCTGCGCGTGCTCGACCGCGACGGCGAGTACCAGCGGCTCGGCGAGTCGCGCGTGCGCCGCTCGGACCTGCGCGTCATCGCGGCGACGAACCGCCCCGTCGAGTCGCTCAAGCACGACTTCCTGGCGCGCTTCATGATCACCGTCAGCGTCCCCGGGCTGCCCGATCGCCGCGAGGACATCCCGCTCTTGCTGCGGCACCTGCTCGCCGCCGCGGCGCTGGAGAGCCCGGAGCTGACCGAGCGCTTCTTCGAGCGCCGCGGCGACCGGCTCGCCGAGCCGCGGATCGCGCCGGCGCTCATCGAGGCGCTCCTCCGGCACCCCTACACGCATCACCTGCGCGAGCTGGAGCGGCTCATGTGGATCGCCCTCAGGTCGAGCCACGACAACTTCCTCTCCCTCACGCCTGATCTCAGCGCGCTGCTCCGCCCGGACGCGGGCGACGTCAAGACGGATCCCCGGGTCGGCCCCAAGACGGATCCAGGCAAGACGATCCCGCCCCAGCCGTCCGACTCCGGCTCGCTCGGGCGCTCCGAGATCGAGGCCGCGCTCGTGGCGGCGCAGGGCAGCGTGACGACCGCGGCGCGCCTCCTCGGGCTCAAGAACCGCTTCGCCCTCTACCGGCTCATGAAGCGGCACGGCATCGCCGGGCCGGACGAGGAGGCGAACGAGGGCTGAGCCGGCGCGGCCCGCGGCGCTCGCCTCACGCGACGGGTGCGACCCGCGCCGGCGCGCGCTCGCCCGCGCGCATCCGGGCGGCGATGACGCGGTAAGCCCGGGTCCACGCGTCCCGGTGCGCCTCGGTCCAGTCCGCCGCGCTCACCTCGGAGAGCGCGGCTACGAGCGCCTCGCCGAACCACTCGTACATCTCCGGCGTCACGCCGTAGGCCGCGTGCTGGGCGCCGAGCCGCGCGAGCTTCTCGGAGAGCCAGGCGTCGTCCTCGATGTGGTCGAGCGCCGCCATGAGCGCCCGCTCGAACATGGTGCCCTGCGCCCCGGGGCTGTTGCGGGTGAAGAGCGGCCGCGCCTGCGGGTGCCGCTCGAAAAGGACGAATCCGTTCGGTAGAGCCCATCCTGACGCCGAGCAGGCCCGGGACATAGGCTTGCCGTGCGATGCGAGAGCGACGGCAGGGCGCCGGCACCAGCGGCGAGACCGGACTGCACAGACCCGAGGAGAAGGCCGCAGAGCGCGCGGCGAGCGACGTCGGTCATCGGCACCATCATGGCCGCCCGCGAGGGTCGCTACCGGCCACAGCCTGGGCTTCACCTGAGGCGGATCCTCCAGCGCTGGCTCACGGGCATCGCCATCCGGCAGGCCGCGAAGTACCACGAGAAATCGTGCCGACGGCACGAGGTCGCCGTCGCCGATGCGCGGGCGTACGTCACCGACCGGGGGCCGTCCTCCCAGCGGAAGGTCGAGGCGCGCCCTGCTGGACGGCGAGGGTTAGCTGATGAGCGCGGGCGCCCGGAGTTTAGACATGCACATTGGGACGGCGCCTTCGGGGGCCCCGCCCAAGGGCGTGAACGAGTCGCCACGGTGCTCAAGCGGCGGCGCCTCTCTGAGATCGTTCCTCAGCGATAGCAGCGCCACGCCCTTTCCGTATTGGCAAAATCGAGTCAGCATGCATCGGACACATCAAAGCGATAGCTTACGACCGAAATCGAATTTTGAGATTTTCGTCGGGAAAGGAACCGCGTCTCCGCTTGCCGTAGGGCGGAAGAACTTCAATCGCTCCGTCGTCCTCTAGTTTCTTCAGAACTGTCTTGTACAAGACGCCGGGGGTGTGCTCAAGCACGTGTTCGGCAATGCCTTTAACAGTAATCTCTTTGCCAGCAAAGTGCCGCGAGAGATGCTCTTCGAGCCACTTGTCCGAAAATCGATCAAAAAGAACGAGCTGCCCGGGATCAAAAGCGTCGGAGAATTTAAAGCTACCACCAGACGTGTCGACTTTGGCCATTGCTCGCTTCATCTCCTCAAGACCACGCCGATGGTTAGTGCAGAAGAAGAGCCAATAGAGCAACTTGTCACCCTCTCCGTGCATGGCAAAGTGCCAAACAAATTTGACACCAGCCTTGCTCTTGAGCACCGACTGGTATTCATTCGCCAGAAACGTCACTCGTTGCTTGAGCGGAAGTTTTAGGGCAGCTTTCCACGAATCTCCTCCGTAGGCGCGGGAGATGGCCTCATGCTTCGAAGGATCCTCCAGGAACCGCCTTATTCCGTCGCCATGGAGATAGGAGAAGACTTCACATTGCTCGTAACGCATTATGTTCGCGACAAGAGCGAGCGGAACATCTGAGTAGCCAAACTGATCCAGGAATATGAGCGCCGGACCAAATGGTTGGCGTTTAGCTTCATAAGCGGCTAGAGCTTTGCTAAGTAGTTTCTCGCAATCGTCGCAGTGTGGGCCGGAGACCTCGACGCGTTTGTGCGCTGCTTTGATTTTGTCAGCGTACCGGCCTATGACCGCGCGGAGGTGATCGCACCTAGCCTGGTTTTGTTCCACAAATACAAGTCTAATGAGGGTGTCAAACTTATGCGAGTGCTCTAGTACCGCCTTCAATGCAATAACTGGACTTCCGTCCTCACCGTTCTTATACTCACCCGGTCCGGCGAAAGCATCGACATATAACACTCGTTTGGCCTTAGGATGCCTGGCAAGGATCGGAAACCACGCATCAAGGTAGCTTCGAAGAATCCTGTGCTTGGCTGCGGTATGTGGCTCTAGTTCCCAAATTGTCGGCAGAGTGTCGGACATCGAGCTGACCCCCAAACTGGCTTAATACACTACCTCTAGGTGACGGCGGCTGTACGCTCTGGGGGCGCGACCAAGCTGGACGTCGGGAAATTCGTCAAATGTGCGCCCTTGCAGCATGCGGCCATTGCGACTCTTCTGGACGCCTCCCCATTGCTTAAAGAAAAACGGAATCCGTTGCTCCTGGCACTGTCGCTGGATTGAAAGCACCCATTCTTCCTTCATAGGACGAGCTCGATGGCCACTTTCTCCACCAACGATCACCCAGTGAATCCCAGTCAAGTCGATGGGGCCGAGGTTCTCGAGAAGTGGCTCGATCGACAAAAAACGAATTGCCGCAGGCGTGTTGCGCAGCTCGGAGATGCGTGGTAATCCAAACTTCTTGTCCTCGACGCTGACGCCGACCCAGATGTGTGAACTCTCAAGTATGCGTCTGAACTGGGGTCTTGAGAGAACTTCGCGAAGGCGACGTGCGCGTTTTGTTAGCACTTGGTAGATGTGCCAATCAGCTCGGCCCATCACATCGAATGTGGCTGCGATGTAGTCGTCGGGAACGTCGTCTTGAAATAGATCGCTCATCGAATTAACGAATATTCGCCGAGAGCGTGCCCAGCGCAGAGGTTCATTGAGTTTCTCGGGTACCAAGCGAACATCAAAGCCACGCTCATATGCATGTCCGGGCACTCCGCGGAAGCGCTCCGCGAAGGTTTCGGCGTAACAGTGCTTACACCCGGGGCTCACCTTCGTGCAACCTCGCACGGGATTCCAGGTGGCGTCCGTCCACTCGATGGCGCTTCCGTCGCTCATAGCTGAACCGATGTCAAGTGTTGCAGGTTGGCGCTAGGTTGTCACCTACTTTCTTACCTTCCAGGCTTCAGAAAAAAATCTTGTGATTTCAGATATTTAGACTCCTCCACGGGCGACGAGAGTGAACCAGAGGCAAGGGAGCCTGCCGAGCCGGAACGCATCGAGCGCCCGGCGGGCTCAGCGCGACCTCGTGCAGCAACCCAGAGGCATCCAGTCGCGTCTCGCCCCCTTTCCCGCAGTCCCATGCCCATCCGAGTCTGCAAGACCATCGGAGATGCCGTCCCGTGTCAAGAGTGCGTGCCTCCGGCCTGGAGCCGCGGCCAGGGATGGGGCCGACCCGGCAAATGGGGACGCCACCGTCGCCTGCACCCACATGCAGTCATGCCTGCCCGCCCGGCTCGGGCTGCGCCAGCACGCAGACTCGGACCCGGGCACCACCGGCCGGCGGAGTGGCCGCCGTGGAGTTCCGTCTCTGCGAGGCCATCCGAACCCTGTGCCCCCGGCAGGGGGGCGCCTGGGCGGCCGTGCTCCCGGCGAGCGATCCCCGGGACGTTCCGCTGCGGGCGTACGTAGGCCCCTGAGATGCGCATGCCGCGAGGCACGCGAGGCATGGGAGTTCCAGCACGAGGCCGAGGGCGCTGGGTCGGCGGATGGCTACAGCGGGCTTGGCAAGAGCGGCGTCGACAATGTCGGTGCGGTCGGCATCGGGGCGAACTTCGACGTCCACCCGGTCCCCTTCCTCAGACACCGACGCCGCTGTGAAGGCGACCTCTGACCAAGTGCCCACCGCTACCTCCGCAAGCGGTGCCGCCGGGGGCGCGGCCGTGCCGTGGTGCCGCGGAGGGGGCCAGAGCCGCCGTGTGGTGCACGGAGCTCGGCGGGCGCGCTGCGGGGTCGTGCAAGGTGAGACATACTATGCGTGATGTTCGAGAATGAGCCTTCTCGGGCATCAGGGGTTCCGCGGGGCAACCGAGCCGCCCCGGACTCCTCCGGCGGAGCGCCCACGCCACCGCTGGACCGCGCTTCGGCCTGCTCGCGAGGACGGGCGCCAGAGCTCCCCCGCGGCGCCCTCGAGCGCGTCCACGCTGCCGCTGGGGGCGCAGTCGGTCGTCTCGCCGAACTCGGCGCGGTCGGCGTTTAGGGCGGACAGCGGCGAACTCGGGAGCGCGCCGACATGGCCGGCCGCGTTCTATCTGGAGGTCCCCCCGCTCCGCCATCACCTCACCGCCGTACGCGCGCAGCAGGCCGCCGATCTCGAGGCCGGCGCCGTCTGGGTGGCCCTCGCCCGACGGCCTGGATTGGAAGTATCCGAACGCCGTCCGGGGACGGCCTGGGCCAAGGCTGTTTCCCGCGACGCGGCCCTATCGCGACCGGGAGACAGGTCAGCTCCGGAGGCATCATCTCCACGAGAAGGTGCTCCAGCGCGGTGCGAGATGCCGCCTTCGCCGCCGGTCTATCCAGGCGCGCGACCTGCCACACGCTGCGTCACTCCTTCGCCACGCACGTGCTGGAAGCTGGCTACGACATTCACAGGATCCAGGATCCCCTCGACCACCGCGACGTGAGCACGACGATGATCTACACCCACGTGCTGAACCGCAGAGGCCTGGCAGCAGCCCCCTCCACGGCCCATTCGGTCCGAGGTTGTGGACGGACCGGTATGACGCCGCGCGACGCCTCCGGCGGCGCGTCCGCCGCGCCCCTCCAGGAGCCGCCGGCCCTCCGGAAAGGCGGCGACTGCCGCCGGTGTAAGATGGGTTCCTATGGCGTTGGACAGCGTTTGGGCTTGCGGCGCAGAGCCGATCCGTGAGATTTTTCGTGGGGAGGCCACGAAAGGCGACGTTCTAGACAGACCTGGTCCGGCGGCTTGGGTTGACTAATCGACTGATGGTTGGCCAGAGCCATCGGGGTCCGAACGGCCCGCCGCCATCAGAGGTCAGGCGCGGCTTCCCTGCCTCTCCAGGCGCTGGATTTCAGCATGGTCGCATGGTAAGCTGCACCCCAGGTAACGGCCGTGCCCTACACTAGGACAATGATCTGCTTCGCGAATTCCTGGAAGATCGGCGGCAGGTGCGTCGCTGGTCGGGAAATTGAACGGAATGTCATCGGACCGCGATGGTTGAGGCCGGTAAGCGCACGACCGTCGGAAGAGGTGAACGACGTCGAGCGTATGCGTTCGGATGGCGTAGAGCCGAATGTCCTGGATGTTCTCGACATCTCTTTCATCCGTCCTAATCCCCACGGTTGGCAGCAAGAAAACCATATTATCGACGGTTCCGTTCGCTGGGCTTATAAAGGCAAGGGCGATTGGAGCCACGCAATCGGCTGTGTCGACGGACCAGTAGGTCCACTTTGGTGGAATGGCGATAGCTCCTACAACGGCCTCAACGACCGCGTTCCCGCGCTGCGAGCAAGTTTGTCGACTCGCTCTCTCTACCTCCTGAGGACGTCAGACCTCGTACTGCATCGGGGTCTCGAAGGTCCTCCTGACCGCCAAAAGATCGCAGTTCGTGCGCATTTTACCTTTGGTGGCGAGGAGTACCGGATCAAGGTAACTGACCCAGTAGTTGCGGACGAGCTCGACACGGACGGCGAGTTTCCGTTTTCGGACGCTGTGCTCTGCGTAAGCCTTGCTGAACCTTTCGGCGGATATGCCTACAAGCTCGTGGCCGCCGTCATCACCGCGAGCAGGGCCAACGGTGGGCCGCTATGACCAACCCTGTGTTCACTATTGGTCATTCCACGCATTCTCAGGCAGTGCTCATAAAACTCCTGCGTACGCATGGCGTGAATGCGGTTGCCGACGTTCGCTCAACACCTTACAGCCGAATGAACCCGCAGTTTAACCGAGAACCGCTAAAAGAGGCGCTTAGCTCCGCAGGCATCAAGTACGTTTTCCTGGGTAAAGAACTTGGCGCACGCAGCGAAGATCCATGCCACTACGTCGCCGGAAAGGTTCAGTACGAGCGCCTTGCTCAGTCTACCATTTTCCGAGAGGGGCTCAGCCGTGTAATCTCCGGTGCAAGTCGTTATCGAATTGCGCTGCTCTGTGCCGAGAAGGACCCCCTCGACTGTCACAGAACTATTCTGGTTTCTCGAGAGCTGGTTCGGAAGCAGGTTGCTGTCGCCCACATACTCGCGGACGGTATACTGGAGACGCACTCCGCTGCCGTCCGAAGACTCCTCAACCGCTTCGGAATGCGCACATCAGAACTCTTCCGCAGCAACGATGAGCTTGTAGACGAGGCATATGCTAGGCAGAGTGATGCCATTGCATACACGATCCCGAATTCGAACGACGCGGCCCGTACGGTAGGCGGAGCAAACGGAAGGCGCTAATATGAGGCTGTTTACGATCGGTTTCACAAAGACATCGGCGGAGCACTTTTTTGAGCGCCTGAGGTCCGCCGGGGTTCAACGTCTGATCGATGTGCGACTTAACAATATTTCTCAGCTGGCGGGGTTTGCCAAGCGAGATGATCTCAAGTACTTTCTTCGTGCAATCAATAACGCTGACTACAAGCATATTCCCCTTTTGGCTCCCACTGCCGAGATGCTGGACGCCTACAGGAAGCAAGGGGGAGAGTGGGCGGAGTACGAGCGCCGCTTTCTTGATCTCATGGCTCAGCGAAAGATCGAGATCGCTATTCAGTCGGCTGAGCTTGAGATGGGCTGTCTCTTGTGTAGCGAGGATAAGCCACATCGTTGTCATAGAAGGCTAGTTGCGGAGTACCTGCGCCGCCATTGGCAGGATGTGGAGATTGTGCATCTCTAGCTAATCGTGTACCTGGCCAACTGTCGACGTGCATCAGAACCGCGGGACTTCGAGCACTGGCCGCGGTTCGGAGCGCCCGCCGAAGGCCCGCTTGCCCATCGCCCGAAGTCCCGCGCCGGGAGTGCTCGTGCACGGCAAGGGCGGCGCAGCCGGCTCACGTAGCGAGCGCACCCTCTCTCTGCGCGAGCTCTCTGCGCGAGCACTCCCGGAGGCCGACTGCGTGGTGGGCCGACTTTACCGATTTTCCGCGCAAACACGAGCCCACCACCAAGCGGCGCGGTTCGGTCGGCTCGGGGTGCTGCGACGTATAGCCGCGCTCCTCGGTCAGCCTTGACAGCGGGGTGTCCCCGCGCAGATGGGGGGCAACCCGTGCGGCCGCACTTGGACTCCTTGAGGCGTCTCAGCACGCGCCATCGGCGGAGCGCCTCGGGAAACCGCCTTCCGGGCGCGTGGCTACGACGTTAAGGCGCACGTTGCCGAACTCGCACTCCAGAGCCTCAACGCCTGGGCTGTGCTCCCGCTCGAGCTCTGTTTGCACGCAGGCCACCAGCGTTGGGGAAGCTTCTACCTGGAGTAGTAGCGAGCGGGCGTAAGGCGTCGCGGAGGCTGCAAAACCCAGGGAATCCGGCGCCGCTCGCGACCACCGCCGCCGTTTCGGCGCCGCCTGCCGCCGTTTCGACAGCCCCTGCCGCCGTTTCGGCAGCCGATGGGGGGGCCCTTACGAGGAGCTCCGCGGGCTCCTCGCGGCCGGCCAGCTCGCCGCCGCTCGCGCCGTCCACGCCCGCCTCGACCCCGTCCTAGCGCTGTACAAGCTCCCGCCACCGCCCCGCTAGTGCGCCGAGGAGGACCGCCAAGTAGTGCGCCGAGGAGGACCGCCAAGACTTCGCGCCGGTCCTCGGCGGCCCGCCCCGCTACCGGCTGCGCGGTGCCGCCCTGGCGCCGCTCCTATCCTCGGCGGCGAGAGCTCACCACGGAGCACCCTTGCCACGGCGGCGAGCGCCTCGGCGGCGGCCGCGAGCGGCACCGCGGCGGCGTCAAGCTCCGCGGCGGCCGCGGGCAGCGCCCGCTCTCCGGGCAGCATGACCGTGCTCGGTCGCGTGGCTTCCTCCTGCGACCTTTCCCAATCTCCGCTGTTAGAGAAGCCCAGATCCGCCCCTTGCTGCGCTTGCTCAGCTTCGGTCGGCCACCGCTGCCGGGCGCGGTGCTCGCGCGACGAGTCTTACCGGCAGTCATGGTCTCGCTCGGCTACTCGCTTGGTGCAGCCCCAGAAGCGGCCCTCGGTCGATAGATAGAAGCGATCAAGATACGCTAGCAGCGGTTCGCCAGGGAGGCGGATTAGGCCTGCATCCTTCGCCTCGCCGTACATTCCCCACATATCTGCATGATTGCACTCCGGCCCGTCTCTGGGGGGCTCCTGGCATCCGTCCCATTCCAGCCAGCATGTCTCGCACGTGTCGAGGGGCGCGTCGATCTCGATGAGCTCCGCCGCGAACCGCTGGATCGGTCTGCGCACGCACTGCTCTGCATCGGGTACGAGTTCGGCTGCGCGGCGAAGATGCCGGATGGTTTCGAGCACCTTACCCGCTCGCTCGATCTGCTCCGCGCGGGACGGTTTCGGCGCACTGGCTTGCGACACGCGCGCTCGCATGCGCCGGAGCATCTCCCCGGCCCACCAGAACTGGCGGATTCCAAATTCTCTCCACTCATCAAGCGCGTCAACACTGCGTGAGCGGAGCGGGCTATCGAGCTCTTCCAACGGGTATCGGATCTCGGCGAGCGCCGCCCGGATGTCCGCCATGGCCCGCTGCGCGCTCTCTCGCCGCGCCTCATCCTCGGCGGAAACCTTCATCAGGCGCCGATACTCCGCCACCTGCTGATCCGCCCGATCGATCCACGAAAGATCGCTCATATCTAGTCCTCCTTGTCGTCTAGCGTGCATCCGAGCTCCTTGAGGCGCTCAAGCTCCGCGCGGAGAGCGGCACGAGCGCGAGCACGCATCTTATAAGCCGTCGACAGTGGGATCCCCGCCATCTCCACGATCTCTCTCATCGGTCTTTCGTCCAAATTCCGGGCTACCAGGATCCCCGCGGCTTCGGGGTCGGCGCGAAGGAGCGCGTCGAGCAGATGGAGCCTGCTCTGTTCCGCGAGCAGCTCCGCCTCAGCGTTCCGCCGAGGGTCAGGCGTCTCAGGATCGAGCGGCTCCTCCATCAGGATCTCAACGGAGCGGAAGTGCTGCCTGAAGTACCTAGACACGCTCCGTGCGACAATGCGGTGTAGCCAGCGTGAGAAGAGCTTTCGGCGCCTCTCTGATGTCGCGGCGCTGCTTTCTTGTCCTGGCCGATTGAAATCAGGATTGAATCGGGGCCAGGCAGCGGCCGCCGTCTCCAGCGCGCGCTGCGTAACGTCGGCCCGGTCGTTCCGTGGAACGCCCATGCCTGCGATCCATGCCGCTACAACCGCGAGCCCCCGCTCGCCCGCGGTGCTCCGGAGCGCGGCGAGCAGAGCAGCAAGCGTAGCGGGATCGCCGGAGGTGGAGCTTCGAGCAATCGCCAGAATAGCCGCCGCGAGCGCGAGCAACAGCGTTGTCGAGCCGTGTTCGGCGAGCATCGCATCACTCCGAAGGAAGTGTGTACCGCCGGTCGCACGCCGGTTTCCACAGAACGCGAGGCGCGGCCGCGGTCACCCATGGCTCCCTACTCCTGGAAGTGTCGTGTTCAGCGCGGAGCGCTCAACGTCCTCCGAATCCGATCCGCGTGCAGGACTGGACCCGCGTTGGTCACGCTGCAGCGGGAAGCTCGTCAGCGTCGCAGCGCGGCGCGCGAACTCGGTCCCCGCCTCGGCGCGAGCCGGCAGCGGCGATCTCAGCTGCGGCTGTGGAGGCGGCGGGAGCTTGGCGCGTGGGCTCCTGGCAGCCGGGTCAGGAGCCGGCACCACGGGCGGCGGAACATCAGGCGCGCGAGGGGGTATCGAGGGCGGGTTCGGTGGCACCGAGATCGACGCGGGCGAGGCCGCCGTACGCGTCGCGCTCTCGCGCCTGGTGGTCGGTTCATCGAGCTTGATCACGACCGTTTCGTCCGCGTCGGTGCGGTAGTCATCGTGCAGCCGCCACAGGCGCTCCCAGTACCGAGCGGGCGTGCCCGTGAAGGCCTCCAACTGCCGCGCGAGGCCGGGCGAGATCGGGAGGTCGCTGTTCAGCAGCCGCTCCACGTCCCTCGGCGTGAGCCCCGTGCTCTCGGCCAGTCTTCGCTGCCACGCAGGGATCGTCGCGCAGAACGCTTCGAGGACCCTGCCCGGCCACGGGATAGGGCGCGCTCCGACGTCGGCCATCGCAGCGATCAGCGCATCGACATGGCAGTCCAGCAGGCGCTGATATCGCCCCAGCTCCTGCTCGGCCTTCTCCTTCGCCTCGGTGAGGGCTGACTGCTCGTCCTCATGCGCCTGCTCGCGCGCCTCGCGAAGCCCGCGTTCGCGTCCCATCGCCTCGCGCGCCGTGACCGCGAAACCGATCGCGACGCAGGCCATCATTGCGAGAACGATCGGCGAGACGAGCCACATCGCACCCAGCATGTCTTCCATGATATTTCGCCTCCTGGACGTGCGCATTCCTGTCCGACGCAGGGCGGATCTCGGCCTTGTGCTGCCGGAAGACATCACCGGCGCCGCCGCCTGCTCAGCTGCTGATGGCCGACCGACGATTCAGCGAAGCAGTTTGAGGAGTGCTTCGCGCTCGGCGGCTAGCCGCCCACGGGGGAACTCCCGCGCGTGGGCCTCCAGCAGCCGGAGAGCCTCGACATCGGCCATGGCGTCGTGGGCCTCGATGGCTCTTCGGGCCTGGTTGACCAAGCTCCTCTCACGCTCGCTGACCGTTGGTCGAGCGGCGCTCGCCGGAGACGCGGGCCGGCGAGCTGTCGTCTCGGAGCGAGCGGGCGTGCTGCTCATCATCGCCTCGGCGCGCGCGTTTCGTTGTTCCCTCGGCGACGAGCTCTCGTGCGCGATCGGCGTGGCGGGCGCCGCGGCGCCGTGCGCGCCTCCTCCTCTGGAGGGCGCGCTGAGCGCGCCGTCTCGCACGGGGAACGTCACGGGGGCCCGCGCTGCGGGCGCGGTGGCAGGGGCGCGGACCGCCGCCGCCCCGACCCTCGATTTCAGGTCGGGCAGGGATGGCACCGAGGAGACGAGCGCGCCGGTCAGCAGGACGAGCGCGCCCTGAACGAGGATCCTCACGCCCAGACGGCGCAGCCAGGCCACCCACGACGCGCGACGGCCGAAGCCCAGTGCAAGCGGCACGCAGGCGCTGTCGTCCCATCCTCGAGAGCGCTGCTGCGCCTGCCACTGCTCCAGCTGCAGCCGGAGCGCCTTGTGCGCCCGCCAGTGTCGCGTCCTCACGGTGTCCAGCGGAAGTCCCTGCTCGGAGGCGATCTCGGCCAGCGGGACCTCTTGGAGGTCGTGCTTGATCAAGAGATCCCGGTACTTGGGATCGAGTTGGTCTAGCAGCTGCCGCGCGAGCTTTTCCCGCTGCCGTCTCCGGAGCAGCTCTTCCGGCGTGAGACACTCATCTCGGATCTCGCACTCATCGAACGACGTCAGCACCTCGCCGCGGCAGCGTGCGTCACGGACGTGATTGCGCGCCTGGTTGACGGCGATCGTGACGCGGTACGGGGCTGGGTCTCCACCTGGATCGAGCCGCTTGTCGGCCTCTAGCCCCCGCAGCAGCGCTTCCTGGGCGACATCCTCGGCATTTCGCGCCGGCACACCGTGGCGCCGGGCGAGGCGCCGGAAGAGCTCGAAGCCGGGGGAGACGGTCGCTGGCCTGTCCACGGTACGCAGCACACTTGAGCCGGTCAAAACGCTTCACAAAAAATAGTCGAGGAGCAACTTTGGTCGGACAATGTGCACCAAGGTAGCACATTAAACCACACAAAAACGGACCCTAAAGGACGGCTGAGCACATTCCGTCATCCGACCGCCAATTCTCGTCCAAGCGGCCGAGACGTTGCGGTTTCTGCCGGTTGACGCCGAGCGGCCGGTGTAAGTACCGTCACTGGATGCGTTACATTGCGCATTCGCTCTCGATTTTTCTCACGCTCGGGGTCGCAACAGGCTTCACGAAGTCTGCCAGCGCCGATGATGTCCCCCCGAAGGCGCAACAGACATCGCCAAGTCTGCCAGCGCTGGCGATATCGCCCCCGGCGGCGAGACCGAGCGACAGCTCATTGGTGAAGGACCATGTTCGCCGTGGTCAGAGAGCGCGCAATGCCGGGCGGTGGATCGAGGCACACGCTGCCTATAAGGCTGCTTTCGATGCCGTAGACCCGGCAACCAGCACCGAGCGCGAGCGCGCGGAGCTCGCCGGGGAGCTCGGCCTTTGCGAGGTCGCGCTGCACCGATACCGCGATGCTGCCGAGCACCTTGCCAAGAGCCTCGAACAGCGCGAAGTGCTGCCCGATGCGCTCCAGCGGCGATTCGAGGCAGCACAGCGCGAGGCAGCGAAGCGCGTCGCTACGCTTGTGCTCTCGGTCGACCCGCCCGACGCCGAGGTGCTCATCGACGGCGAGCGCATCGGGCGGACCGCGCGGACCTACACGCTCTTCTTCGAGCCGGGCAAACACATGGTGCGGGGCCGTGCACCGGGCCATGAGGACGGGCTTCATTCGTTTCTCGCCGCGGCGGGCGCGCAGCACGAGATCACGATGAAGCTGCCCCGTGCGGCGGTGAGCAGCGTCAAGGAGACAGCGCCGGCATCACCGACGGAAGCGCCGAGGGGCCTGAGCCTTTCGTCCTGGTCCGGTTCTATGCGGAAGGTACGGCCTCCCAGCCCGTGGGTTGCCTGGCCGGGAGCGCTGCGCGTCGCGGGTATCGCCGTCACGACGGGCACCGTGCTCGGGGGCGGCGTCTTCATGCTCAGGGCCCGCAAGCTGGATGATGACCTCAGCGAGCGGCGCGACGGGCTCACGCGCGGCTCCACGTCGAGCTCGACGATGTGCTGGCAAGCGCCGCAGGACTCCCCATGCGCTGACCTGCTCCGCCTGCGAGACGCCCGCAACTTGTCCGCCGGCGTGGGGACTGCCCTGGTCATCACGGGTGGTGTGATCGGGGCAGTGACCGCCGCGTCGTTCTTCACTGATTTTTCCTTCCTGGGGGGCACGCCGACTCAGGAGCGGGTTCACGTCACGCCCGTGGCGACCGGGGGTGAGACCGGTGTGAGGATCGAGGGACTCTGGTGAGGATCCGAGGAGCAGACGGGAGGCGTTCGCAAGCAGGTCGGGAAGACCGAAGCGCTGCAACGTCCGTCGTCGCTGTTACGCTCTGCGCGGCGAGCGCGATGAGCTCGCTGACAGCGTGCGCTTACACCGACCTTTGCTCGGAGGTGGCGGGGTGCGCGCCTGAGCCGGAGCCTCCGCCAGGACCTTGCGCGGGAGAGCCCGGCACGGCGCCGGCGCTCGACCAATGCGGGGTCTTCGTGAGTGCGTCAGGCAACGACCGGAGCCCGGGTACGAAGGACGCGCCGGTGAAGACGTTGCAGCACGCCATCGGGCTCGCCGCGAGCGGACGAGACAACGGCGAGGCGCCGACCCGGCGCGTGTACGCTTGTGGCGGGTCGTTCGAGGAGGCAATCACGCTGCGTTCGGGGATCGATCTTTGGGGCGGCCGTCGCTGTGATGACGGCGGCGATTGGTCGTATGAGGGGTCGTTCGGCGGACCGGATCACCCAACGATCATCGCTCCACCGGTGGGAATCCCGCTGCGGGTGATCGCGGGAGAACAAGAGGACGCGACGTCAACGGTCTTCGGCGTGCGCGCCGTGGCGGCGGACGCCTCGGCAATCGATGGGCGATCGTCGATCGCGATGATCTTGAGCCCTGGCGCCAGGGCGATCGTGCAGGCGAGCGCGATCGTCGCGGGTAATGGCAAGGGCGGGGAGCCGGGAGAAGACGCGCGCAGGGAGCGGGCCAACGATGGCCTGGAGGGAAACGACGGCGTGTCCGCCTGCTCCGCGGACTTCGCGACGGGCGCTCTCGCGGTCGTGACGGTGTGCGACGACGGGACCGAGTCCACGGGCGGAGACGGCGGTTACGGCGGGCTCGAGTCGGGGGGGGACGGTGCCCCGGGGCAGCCGGAGCCGGCGGAGAATCCGGCGGGCCACGGCCGCGCTGGGCTCGGCGCGCACATGACGAGATGCAGCGAAGGGAGCGAGGGCGCGAAGGGTGCTGACGGGGGTCGCGCCCGCGGTGCGGTTGGCGTAGGCCATCTTTCAGAAGACGGTTGGAGCGGCCTTCCCGGTGAGGGTGGGAAGAAAGGCGGCGTCGGTCAGGGCGGCGGGGGTGGGGGGGGCAGCAAATCGCGAGGCGAGATGACGGCGTGTCCAGCAGGCCGCCCGCAGGCGGGTGCGGCTGGCGGTTCAGGGGGCAGTGGCGGGTGCGGTGGCCTTGGAGGGAAAGGCGGCGGGTACGGCGGGTCGAGCATCGGCATCGTGGCCTTGTCGGGGAGCGCGTTGACCCTTGAGGCGACTCGGGTGACCACGGGCAACGGCGGCAACGGCGGGGTTGGCGGAACAGGCCAACCGGGCGGCTACGGTCGATCGGGGGGCTATGGCGGGCAGGGCTTCACTGGCCCCGCCATCACATGGCACGCATGTCGTGGCGGCGCGGGCGGCAACGGCGGCCGCGGCGGTGATGCCGGCGGCGGCCTCGGGGGGCATTCGTTGGGCGTCGCCTCGGTGGGCGCGTTCGTGTCCCTTGCGCCGAGCGCGATCTTCAATCAGGGAAAGGCCGGCACGGGCGGGCTCGCGGGCAATGCAGCTCCCGGCGACGACGTCGGTAAAGGCAACGATGGAATTCCGACGTTCTGGTACAGGTTCGATGCACCCGACGCGGAACCGCCTCGTTGAACCGCCCTGCACGGGCGGCAACCGTCAGGAGACGCTCATGGGAAAGACCACGGCCGCTGTTTTCTACCTCTTGTTGTCACCGTGGGCGACCGGGTGTGGGACAGCACCCGGCGTCAACGGTGCTGGCGGAGCGCCCTGCGATGGCCTCTCGTGCCAGGACGAACCGCCCCCGGAGTCGGTCTGCATCGAGCATGTAGCCGCCCATATCCTCGACGATGGCTGCGGCGTGTTCGTTGCCGGAGCCTTGGGTGGCGGCGACGACAGGAACCCCGGCACGAAAGCGAAGCCGGTGTTCACGGTCCATCGCGCCGTCGAGCTCGCGCGCGCTGGACGAGGGCGCGTGTTCATCTGCAACGACGGATTCGAGGTGAAAACGCACATCACGCTGCCCTCCGGCGTGGATCTCCTCGGGGGCTACGACTGTCGGCGATGGGTGCGCGACCCCGAAGACACGATGTCTACGTTTGTTCACACGATGGATACCGACCCCTTGGTGACCATCGAGCCCTCGGGTTCCGAGGATAGGGGGACCGCGGACGGGGTTTCGATCCTCGCCGATCTTGATTTGCGGGCGAGGGGTCCGGTCGCGGTGCTCGCCCATTCTAACACGGAGGTGGAGATCCTCCGAAGCCAATTGAGGGCTGGCGACGGATGGGCAGGTCGCGCTGGCAAGCAATGGTCCGGGCTGAATCAGGCGGCGGCAGGACCCGATGGGCTGTATGGGGGAGACGCATGCTCGACGACCACCGTCCCCGGCGGCCCGGCGGTGGTGAACCCGTGCGAGGGTGGACTCCCGAGCACCGGCGGCAAAGGAGGCGACGGCCTTTCCGATGGCGCTGGCGACGGCGACGACGGGCAGCCGAGCTCGACTTCCCACCCGAGTGAAGGACGCGGGGGAGACGGGGACGTGACGGGCGTGCACTGCCACAACGGGGGCCCCGGGGCGCCTGGCGCGCTGGGCACGATTGGCCGTTCGGGGGTGGGCATCGGGCATATCACCGAAACAGGATGGGTAGCCGACAGGGCAGGCGACGGAAGCAGGGGCATGCCGGGCCAAGGCGGCGGCGGCGGGGGCGGCCGTCGAGGCGGGCTCGCGGTGTGCGGCGTGACCACCAAGGGAGGCGCTGGCGGCGGCTCTGGAGGCGCTGGCGGCTGCGGTGGTCGAGGGGGCCAAGGGGGCGAAAACGGGTACCCGACGATCGGCGTCTTGGCGCTTCACGCCAAGGTGACGGTGCGCGATAGCGTGATCACCACCCTCCGCGCGGGCCCGGGCGGCGACGGCGGGCCGCCCGAGGAGGGCGGCGAGGGTGGCCGAGGCGCACCGGGCGGCGCCGTGGGGGACGGCACGTGGTCCTGTGGCGGGGGCAACGGCGGCTACGGCGGCGACGGAGGCTACGGCGGCCCGGGGCGCGGTGGCGACTCGATCGGCATCGCCTACCTCGACGAGGACCAGCTCACGCTGGAGGGCGTCACCTACCAGCTGGGACCGCCGGGCAAGGGCGGCGTGAGCTGGGATTGGTCTGGCGTCGAGATCCGAGGGAAGGACGGCAACGCCGTCAAGACGCTTCGGTTTCCCGAATAGCCGGAATCAGCCCGCGGTGAGGCATTGGCTTGGCGCGCTGAGCTGGCTGCTGGGCAGCGGCGCCGGAAGCCCGCGGACGCGGTGCCCAGCGGACGCGGACCGTCAGTACGCTCACGCCCCCGGACGCGAGCTCGAGAGCGGCACCTCAACAAACTTCGCTCCAAGGCATCCAACTGATTCCATACCAGCCTTCACAGCATCCGAGACAATCAGCTCCACAAGCGAGCCCTCGATACGGAAGAAATGGGCATCATTCGGAAGCGCCTTTTCGTTCAGCACGTGCTTCGTGATCTGTCGATACTGCCCGGCAAGCTCCGAACGGTGGTCCTGCTTGGTCCATTTGATAAACTCGGATCGTTCCTCGTCGAGGCATCGAATGACGCGAACCGAGTTCAGGACGAGCATGCCCGTCTGACCCGCAATCTCCAGGCGAATGCACTGAACGTCACTTCCCGCCACGGAACTCACCGCATTCGCGAGCGCCGTCGTCGCGACGGGAACATTGAAGCTGGTGAGACTGAAGTCCAGGACGCGACCCGCGTGGGTTACTTCGCCTCGCAATGGTTCAGTAGCATCCAGCGGATGCCCCGCATCGAGCAGTGGCTCCAAGCCACTGCGGAGCCGGATCTCGCCCAGGTGCCATCGCCCTTTAATTGTCATCTCATCTCGAAGCAGAAAGAACCGTCGCATCACTGCCCCGTGAGGAGCCGGTTGAGTCCGGATCCGGTTGTAGCTGCCTCGATCCGAATCGCGTCGAGCTCCGCTCGGAACGCGTTCGAATAGGCGTCGCCCTGCAATCCACGTGTAGCCCTGCGTAGTCGGTTGAACACCTCCTGGTGATACGCCTCCGGATGCGGCCCTCGGTGACCGGGGATTCGAACTCGATTAGCCGCATCGTCCAGCGTCATACCAGCTCGCTTGGCCATGTCCTCAAATCGCGGCGTCCACGGTCCTCCTTGGGTCGTCGACACGCGATTCTTGTTCGTCATTATGTGATGCTCGGGTTCCCCCCCTGCGGCAGGCGCCGCGCCCTGCGAGCCCGCACTGCCTGACCCGCTCGACATCAGTGCCTGCGACAGTCCCTGGAGCCCCGCCGCGATGTTACCGACCCCACCGACGACGAGCCCGGTCGACACCGCGATCGCAGGCACACCGATCGCCGCGCCGATTCCGGTGGCGCTCGTGATGCCCCCGAAGACCTCCCCCGTCAAGCCCCCGATCGTGACGGTGAGCCCACCCACGATCTGTCCGATGGCCAGCCCCATCCTGGCTTCCGGCGTCCCATGGGCCAGCACGCTCGCGGCGTCCAGCAGCTCATGACCCACGCCGGCGAACGGAACCAGACCGAGCAACAACCCGGCGACGAACCCGCCCTCAACCTGGACATAGGGGTTCTGCGACCAGTCGATGGGCGCCGTGGTCACCGGCTGCGGCACATACCCGGACGCGCTCCCGGTCGTGCTGACGTCGACCGGCGGCGCCGCCGCGCCGACCTCCGCGGCCTCGCGCGAACCTTCTACCTCGTTGGAAGGCGGCTTGGACTTGGAGCATTCGAAATCGCCGAAGCCGGCGCAACTCAATTCCTGGAGTCGCTGCACCTCGGGGTCCTTGGCGTACTCCGGATCGATGAAGAGCTTCTGGTCTGCTGGCTGAAATCCGGTCGGATCGACGAAGTTAAGCGGGCTGTTGAGCACGTAGCTGTATGGATTCCAGCTCTGTCCGAAGAACGGAAAGGACACGATCGGGTCCGTGGTCAAGAACCGCCCGATCTTGGAATCGTACATCCTGCCCTTCAGGTTCACGAGCCCGAGTTCGTCGTCGCTCTCGTGCCCCGTGAACCCTTGCGTCGTCTTGCTGGCAAACGACGCCGGTGCGGGCTCTCCCCACACGGGGTTTCTCCGCTGCCCGAATGGGTCGTAGCTCCGCCGTTCGATCACGTCGCCGTCCTCGTCGGTGAGCGCGTCGACGGAGCCGAGGTGGTCGACATGAACGTACCGCGTGCCGTCATCCGCGCCGCCCCGGGTCACGATCGCCACGACCCGCTCCGGCGAGTGGACGTGGTATCGATGCTCTACGGTGCCCGACGCCGCGCCGGTAGCGCGCTCGTACAGGTCGCCGAGGTAGAGCGTCTCCTTCTCCGGCGTGGTCTTGCGGATCCGCTGCTGGTCGCCGTCGTAGGCGAACGTCATGGTGCTCGTGCCTTGCGTGATGCGCGCCGGCAGGTCGAACGGCGTATAGCGCACGGTCGTGCCGCCGGGGCGCGCGTTCTGGTTACCGACAGCGTCATAACCAAAGCTGCTGCCTGTGCCCGCATCGGTAACGGCATGCGGGTGCAATGGATCGTCGTAGGAGAGCGTGCCGACGTCGGACTTGAAGATGAGGTTGCCGTTTGGGTGGTAGTCGTAGCGGAGCGCGCAAGGCGCCGACGCTCTCTCAACTTCGCTGAAGTACGCGCAGGTCAGCCGGTGGAGCGCGTCGTACCTGAAGCGCTCCGTCGTGTTCCGGGGCTGAAGCGCATCGGTGCGGCGCGTGAGATTCAGCAGATCGTCGAACCCATAGTCCAGGTCTTGCACCTCGCCCGCGCCGCTCTGCGTCACCATGTGCCTGAGGCGCTGCTTGTCGGCGAAGTAGCTCCGCTCCGTGACGGCGCCGTTGCCAAACACCTCCTCCCGGAAGCGCCCCGCGTTGTCCACGTCCGTCAAACGCCAGTAGGCGAAGCGCGTGCTGCTGTCGCGCACGGCGAGCACATGGCCATGCGCGTCGTGCTCCTGTGCCACGACAAACGGCGCTGCGCCGGCCGGCGCCGGATAGGTGACCGTCTCGACGCGACCGAGATCGTCGTAGCCGAGCCTGGCCTCCAGCGACGCGCGCTCTCCGTCGATGCGGAGCGAGGTCGTCTCGAGCTGGCTGAAGCGGGTGTAGCCGTACGTCTTCTCGCCATCGGGGCTCGTGAGCGTGTGGAGCTTGCCGATGCCATGCGCCGCGGTGTCCCAGGTCCACGTGGTCGTCAGACGCTCGGCGCCGTGCTGGTCCATGCGCGTGCGGGGTCGACCGAGCGCGTCATAGTCCCACGAGATCTCGCGCCCGAGCGCATCGGCCTCTGACATCAGCTCGCCGAAGCCGTCGTGGATCGAGACGGTCGTGCCCCGATCGGGGTCGTCGAGCTGCCGGACGCGGCCGAATGCGTCGCGCGTCGTGCGCGTCACGGCGTCGCCCGGATCGGTGACCGTGTGCAGCAGGCCGAATGGGCCATAGGCGTAGCGGGTCTCCCCGCCGGCCGCGTCGGTGATGGTTCTGATGCGCCCCAGCGGATCCTGCTCGGTCACCGTCACGTGATCGAGCGGGTCGGTGGCGCGCACGAGCAGGCCGTCGTATTCGGTGGTCGTGACCGCGTTCCACGGCGTTGTATGCCGCACCTCGCGGCCTACAGCATCGTGTTCATAGCGGTCGTAGAGCATCTCGCGCTCGGGCGTATCCTCGCTGACCGGCACCGAGCGCCGCGCGACGTGCTCACCGAGCGCGTCATACACGATTTCCTGCATCAAACGCGGCGCATCGCGCGACCCTTGCGACGGGTCGGGCCCGTACCACAGCCACCGGATCGCGCGGCCAAGGGTGTCGAATTCGACCGTGTCGTCGGCCCCGCCGGTGGTGGTGCTCCGCTGTCTCACCCGCCACGCATCCCGCCCCGGGCCGCCATCCTTGGTACGCGAGACCGTGACCGTCGTGGTGCCGTCTGGGCGCGTTTCGACACCGACGCGCCCGAAGCCGTCGTACGCCCACGTCGTCACGAGCTGATTCGGATCGACCCGCTTGAGCAGCACGCCGAGCGCCCCGTCGAACTCCACGAGCGTGGTGTGCCCGGCCGCGTTCACGTACTTCTCGGGGAACATGCCCTCCGCGTCGTAGGGCGTGCTGAATGTCCGATGGTGCCCGAAGGCGTCCTCTGCCGTGACGCCGGTGATGTTCCCGAAGTCGTCGCGCGTGTAGGTGAGCTTCAGCTTCGTGTCGGGAAGGCCGTCGTCGCTCTCGGTGGACTCGGTCTCCACCTCGCCGTAGATCGTGGTCGTTCGCGTGAGGGTCCGGCACTGCGACATCCCCGCCGCCGCGCTGCACTCCTTTTGCGTCTCGAGCTGGCCGAGGACCCAGCGCTCGGCGTCGTTCTTGAACGTCCGCGTGACGTTGAACGTCAGGTCGACGCCGCGGGTCGAGACCTCCTCGGCGCGCACGTTGCCGAACGTATCGAAGTCCGTCACCTTCGACACCGAATCGCGCAGCAACGTCGCGCCGCCGCCGCCGCGCTCGACCTCCCGCATGTATGCCTCGATGGCAGGCGTGGATCCGTTCGGTGGCGGATAGATGCCCTGCGCTTGCC
This sequence comes from Sorangium cellulosum So0157-2, assembly GCF_000418325.1. Classification (GTDB taxonomy): domain Bacteria; phylum Myxococcota_A; class Polyangia; order Polyangiales; family Polyangiaceae; genus Sorangium; species Sorangium cellulosum_D. Next base: position 1,898,931 of record NC_021658.1, on the reverse strand, counting down.
TCATCCGGCGCTCGGTCGGCAGCGTGAAGTACGTCGCGCCGTCGTTCGTCGGTACGAGCGTCCGCCTTACGTCGGCGAACGAGAGCTCTATCTGCTCCGGCCTGGGCTGGCTCGGCAGTCCCGGAGCCCCGCGCCACGTCCGCTGGACGCGCCCCGCGAAGGGAAAGACCTGGAGATCGTCGTCGAAGGTGACGTGGTCGTAGGCGTCGATCGTCACAGCGCCCGTGTCCAGGTCGGTCACGATCCGCTCGCCGAACCCGAGAAATCCGCGGCCCAGCCGGTGGTAGCGCCCGTCACGGTAGCCGACCTCGAAACGCCGCGGTCGATCGGCGCCGTTATTGAGGGCATACGCGCTGACCACCCGCCGAGGCCCCACCACGCAGCGGCGCGGATAGCCGCAGTCGTCCGGCGTGCCGGAACGCGCGAGGTAGAGCGCGCTCCGCCGCGCCGGATCCTCCGCAACGCCTTCGTTCGTGACCGAGGCATCGGTCATGTGGCCGTACGAGATGCTCACGTTGGGCACGAAGTCCGGCTCGGTCGGGTCGTGCGCGTTCATCCCGTCGGAGACCGCGATCAGCAGATCCTGATCGGCCGAGAGGTTCTGGAAGACGCTGAACACGCCGCCGAGCGACAGGATCACGTCCCGCGCGCCATCCCCATCGACGTCGCCGGTGCGCGGCCCGCGCGGATCGGCGAGGGTGACCGCCGCATCGCCGAGGCTGGCCTCGAACGGCAGCCCCGGGTCGACGAGCCGGAAGGGCGGCCCTGCGCGATCGCCCGTCGCGAGCAGGACGGCCCACGACGGGAGCGCATCGGAGCCGCCCAGCAGCATGCCTGGAGGAACCGGCATGACCAGATCCTGCCGCCCATCGCCGTTAAAGTCGAGCGGTACGGCGAGCGGGAAGAACACGTCCTGATCGGGAAGACCGAACAGATCGCCGAAGCTGAACGCATCGACGGTCCGGAACGGCGAGGCCACGAAGGTCGGGCCCGTGTTGAAGTAGGTATAGAGCTGGTGGTCGCCCGGGCCAGATTCGACGGCATCGGGCAAGCCGTCGCCGTTCGCGTCGAGAAAGACGACGCGGCCCCCGGGCCACACGACAGGGAGCTCGGTGTCGATCACCTCCCAGCGCCCCTCGCCGCGGCGCATGATCGCGTCGTAGCTATCTCCGAGGAGGACCGTCCCGTCACCGAACCGTCGCAGGGACGGCACGATGAGATCGATCTTGCTGTCGGCATCGACGTCGAGCGTGTGGAGCTCCGTACCGCAGGGATAGCCGATGAGCAGCTCGATCGATTCGCCCGTGGGGTCGAATCCCGCAGGCGTCGCGCCGCTTGCCGGCCGCCACAGGTGGACGGTCCACACGGAAGAGGCCGGGATCGGCGACTGTCCCAGGCGGTCGTGGTCCTCGCACTGGATCAGATCCGGCACGCCGTCGCCGTCCAGGTCGGCGAGGTGCATCGAGGCGCCGGGGCTGCTCAGGCCTGGCGGCGGGGGCGTGCCCCCGAGCGGGAACGGCCGGCGGATGCCCGTGTCGTGGAGCGCGAATGTCCAGTCCGGCCGAGACAGGAGCACATGCCACGTGACCTCGGCACCGTAGACGTCATGGACCAGCACGTCCGTTCGCCCATCGTCGTCGTAGTCCAGGACCGTCCCGAGCTCCGGCTGAAGCATCGCCGGATCGGAGGTTCCAACCGGATCGGCGACGAACAGCCAATCCTCTAGGAAGGCGAGTTCGGCCGGTGCGAGAAAGGACGGCGAGGCAGGTGGCCCGAGGTTCCGCGCCACCTGCCACGCCGTGATCGGATTGCTCGGTGTGCTGAGCGCCGCGACCATGTCCGGAATCACGAGGTCGTCGCGCCCATTGCCGTCGACGTCGAACACCATCGGGCTCGCCCTCTCGGAGACCGGTTTGTCGATGTCCGTCGTGAGCCGCTTGAACCCGGGCTCTCCGCGGCTGTACTGAAATCGTGTTGGAGGCTTGCACACACCATCGCTTGCGCACTCCTCGACCTCGGTCAGGAGCGTGCGGCTCGTCGTCGGGCTGAGCTCGTAGCGGAACCCGTAGCTCCGGACCAGCGCGTCGCCAGGACCGAGCATCTGGATCTCTTCGAGGCGAAGCGAGTGCTGGAGCGCCATGCCGCCCGAGTACCCGGTGCGAATGGCAGCCGGATCCTTCGTCGCGTACACGAAGCGTACCGCCCGCGAAGGCTCGAGCGACGGCGTTCCCTCAAAAGCCGTGTAGCGGATCTCGTCCACCGCGTACTCGGCGGCATGGCCGTCCTCCGCCTCGGCGACGCAATATGCGTACGTCATGGCGTTGCCGCGGCCGTCGCGGGCCTTGTTCGCGAGCCAGGCGCGCGGGACGCCGCCCCGCGCGAGCGGCTTGCTGCCCTCGGTGCGCCCGTACTCGACGACGCGGCCGGAAGGCAGAAACGCCTCGAAAAAGAGCGCCTCGGCAGGTGCACCGTCTTTATGAGGGTAGTGCCCGACCACCTTGACGAGGGTATCCGGGAACGTGCGGTACTCGATGGTCCCCGGCGCCTGTCCCACGGGGACGAGGCGCTGGCCGTCGAGGCAGAGCGCGTCGTCCCCGTCGTACCTCACGCCGCGGATCTCCCCGTCTTGCGCGAGGCTCTTCGGACACCGCGCGATCGCGGACAGCCCGGCGATGGAGAAGCCGGCGCCGAGCACCCCGTCGCCGCTGTCGCTGTCGCTGCGATAGACGAGCTCGATCCGAGGACCCACGCCCGCGCGCGACGGCGGGGAGGCCAGTTCCATGGTGTATACGGCCTCCCCGGTGCTCGAAATGTAGAACGTCCCCGGGATCGTACCGGCCGCGACGGTCTCGACCTCCGGCACGGGGCGATCCGCGGCAGGGCTGTGTGCGCGCTGGGTCCGGCAGGCGATGAGGCCAGGAGGCGGCTCCAGGGGCGGGTCGCCGAAGATACACTGGCATCCCCCCTGCGCGAGCACGCAAGCGAGAAACATCAAGAGCGGGATGATCGCCCGGAGCGCACATCTCGGAACGAGCGGCATTGCAGCCTCCCTCGCACCGAGGAGGCCACGGCGCGGCGGCCCGAGTCAAGCGTTGTTCTGGAGTCGATACCCTTCCCGATGCTGAGCTCAAGGCATTCATCAGGGTGTCTGTGCCCGGCTGGCGTCCATGCAGCAACAGGGATGGCGCTGTGTCGAAAACGCCTTCGACCGTCCGCGCTGGAGGCGCAGCAAGGCGAGCTCGATCGGACGGTGCATCCACACCATCGCCCGCCATCGTCCTGGTTGTGACCCTTGCGGCGCTCGGCGGGGTCGGCCGTGCAATCGCCGGGGCCATGATGCCCTATGCCCTGCTCGACGAGCTTTCTCCTGCGCGTTGCCGACTTCCGCACTCCGGTTGTGCGTGACCAGCTCGGCCGCGATCCGAAGCGCGGCGCGCTGTTCGTGTTCCTCGCCTGGCGGCGAGGCCGGGTGGACGTGCTCTTCCGCGGTCGCAGGGATGTCGTGGTGGCCGCTGCCGGCACGGACCTCCGCGACGGCGTCCCTGGGCAGCAGATCGGCGCACGCCACCTCCGCGGCCGTGAGCCTCGGCGTGGGCTGGCTGCCGCCGGGAGCAAGAGAGAGACGCATGCTTCCTTGGCGGCATGGGCGCGCGCCTCTCAGGCCAGGCGTGCAGGTTCATCGGCACGCCGCACTGTGAACGCTCGGGCACATGCAGTGTCATTTCGGACGCCCTGCTGTAAACATCCGGGCACACGTAGTGTCATTTCGGATGCCCTCCTGTAAACGTTTGGGCACATGTAGTGTCACTCAGCGGGCTGGCGGGACGGTTCGGCCATGGCCAGGTGTCCCCGGCCTCCTGGTCGCCCTGGTTCCGTGGGTCCAATGCCCCGGGCGACCTGGCGTAGCTGCGGCGGTGAGCCCTTGCGACGGCGGGCCCCCCCCGAGGAAGGCGGCCGAGGCGCACCGGGTGGCGCCTTGGGGGACGGGACAGCTTTGGGTCCTGGAAGGCGCGACGGCGGCCGAGGCGACGCCGACGGCTACAGTCGTCATGGGCCGGGCGGCGACTTGATCGGCATCGCCTACCTCGACGCGGACCAGCACATGCTCGAGGGGCGGCCAGGCGTCCTACGCGAGCGTCACGGGCCCGTCACGACGAAATCCTGCTGCTCGTGGCGCGCCTCGACGCGCGCGGGCGCTGCTCGACGCGCGCGGGCGCTGGTCGCGTTCTGGGCGACGTGCCTACCGTGGCGCACCCGTCTGTGTCGCGTCCATGCGCGGTGCCGACGTAGCGCGCAGAATTACCAAATTGACCCCTTCGCTCTCCCCCTTTTCCGGCCCCTCAGCGGCGCTGTCCAGAACACCGAAATCCGCGATGCGACATAGCATTTTTCTTAGGCGCGTCTCCGGGTAATTCGAGGCGAATTACCTCAGGCGCAGAATTACCTTTTCGGGCTCCTTCCGGCGGTATCGGTCACGGTTGCTCGCGAACCCAATACGGATGGAGGTATGGCATGGCACAAGCGGCTCTCGCGCGTGTATCGGCACCGCTTGCTCTTTTTCAGGCGGACAGCGGCATGCGAGCGATCGAGCGAATGGTCCTGGAGCGGCCCGTCGGCGGATCGCAGCTCTCCAGCACGATCAATCGCACCGCCACTGCGACGCTCGCGATCCCGCTGGACGGGCTCACGATCACGGCGCCGCAGCCGGAGATGCTTTCGCAGAAGAACGTCGAGGCGGTCACCGGCATCCCGGCGCGCGTCTTCCTCGACACGATACGCGCGCCGGGCTTCCCCTTGCCGGTCACGAAGCTCGGCAAGCTGCGCCTGGTTCAGCGGGAGGCGTTCGTCTCCCACCTCCAGGCGCTGGCCACTGCCCCTGCTTCGCGCCGTGACGCAGAGGGGGATGAGCGCACGCGGGTTGCTGCCGTGCTGGCGGCTGCCGGCCTCGAGGCGGTTCCGCGTGCATGTTCACGCCGCCCCTGCGCTCCTCCCGGAGGTGCGAGCCGTGGTCGGCTTCCGTCGAAGTAGAACGGGCTTGCTCGGCGGTGGCTCGCCGGACGAGCCCTTGATCGACCCCCACGCGACGCAGTTCCGTTGGCAGCGTGTGCCGATGTGCGACGGTGAAGATGCGATGCCGCCGATGATCACCACCGCCACGGCCGGCCACGCCCGCGATCGCAGCCGGTCCCGGCACGTCTCGGCGGCGCTTCGCCGGGCGGTGCCGACGGGTCGCGCAGAGATACAAAATCGACCCCTTCGCTCCCCCCGTTTTCGGCCCCTCTTGGGGGCCTCCCAGAACACCTAACCCCGCGACACGACGTGATTTTCCCCAGGCGCGTACCGAAGGTATCTCGTGAAGAGATACCTTCGGCTCAGAGATACCTTTTCGGGCACCTTGCAGCCGCGTCGGTCACGGTTGCGCACGAACCCAACACGGATGGAGGTATGGCATGACACGAGCGGCTCTCGCGCGTGTGTCGGCACCGCTTGCTCTTCGTCTTGCTGACAACGGCGTGCGCGCCATCGACGGAGAAAGCCTGGAAACGCCCGCAGGTGGGTGGTCCAGCCCGAAGGTGATCGACCGACCAGCGACCGCGACGGCAACCGCGACGCTCGCGATCCCGCTGGACGGGCTCACGATCACGGCGCCGCAGCCGGAGATGCTCTCGCAGAAGAACGTCGAGGCGGTCACCGGCATCCCGGCGCGCGTCTTCCTCGACACGATCCGCGCGCCAGGCTTTCCCCTGCTGATCACAAAACTCGGCAAGTTGCGCTTGGTCCAGCGCGAGGCATTCGTTGCCTACCTGCGATCGCTGGCCAGTGAGCCGGCCTCGCGTCGCACGACAGAGGCCGATGAGCGCACGCGGGTTGCCGCCGTGCTGGCCTCCGCCGGCCTCGAACCGGTCCCGTGTCCCCGCACCGGCCGGGCGAGCGCTCCTCCCGCAGCGACAAGCCGTGCTAGGCTGCCGCCGAAGTAGAGCGGGCCCGCCCGGCGCTGCGAACGCCGGACGGGCCCTTGATCGACCCCCGAATCACCGGAGACCGATCCATGACCGACGTACCCCAGCGACGGGCGCGCGCCAAGCGCTCGGCTTCGTTCCCCACCTCATCCCTTCCTGCCCCCGCATCGACCGACCGGCGTTCGCGTTCGAGCCGCTCCGGCGGACGCCCCGCTCCGGCGGCGCCGGTGGTTGCACCCGTCGCCACCTCGCCGGGCGCTGCGAGCACGACGGAGCACCCGAAGCTGGGAGCCCGTGCTCCCAGCAGGCCGGCAGGAGACAAGCGGGCCAACGGCTCCGGGTCCGTCCGGCTGCGCGGGAAGACGTGGACCGCACGCCTTAGCCTCGGCGAGGCCGGTCGACCGACGTTCAGCTTGCCGACGTGCCGGACCGAGCAGGAAGCCAACGCGCGCCTGGAGGTGCTGGCCGACCTCGCCGGCCGCCTGCTCGCAGCCGGCCAGATCGTGCTCGGCCTGCCGTTGCTGGAGCAGGCGGCCGCGCGCGAGGGACGCGCACTCCATGACGTCCGGCTTGCCATCGAGCAACTCTGCAAGGGCGAAGCGCGTGCTCGCCCGTCCGGGGAAATCACCTTCGCGGAGTTCGCCGAGTTGGTTGTCTCTGGAAGGCTCGCCGAGCAGTACCCGCTTCATGTGAAAGCGCTCCGTCGTCCCGAACCATACCGGCACAAGCTGAATCATGTTCTGGAAGTGCTCGGTCCCATTCCTCTCCCTCGTTTGACACTCGACCACGCGGATCGGGCGATCTCCATGTTGCCGGCGCACCTTGAGGCTTCGTCGCGTCAAGGCATCGCAAAGTTCATCCACAGGATACTCGCGCTCGCGACCTATCCGGCGCGGATCATCGCGAACAATCCGCTGCCGCGTGGCTGGATCCCCAAAGCAGACGACAACAAGGCCAAGGGCTCCCTCTATCCCGACGAGGATAGGCGTCTCATGGCGGCGGTGGACATTCCACTGTCCTATCGGATCTACTATGGCTTCCTGATCCGCGAGGGAATGCGGGCAGACGAGGCGGGAAGGCTGGAGCCGTCCGATCTCGATCTCGATCGCGGCGCCGTGGTGCTCGACGAGAACAAGACGGATGACCCACGCGCCTGGGCACTCTCACCAGATGTTGTGCGCGCGCTTCGGGCCTATTTCGCGATATGTCCGCCGAAGGAGCGTGTCTTCATCGGGCCGAACGGCCCCCTGCCAGGCCGCAGTGGCGCGAAGAACTTTCGGAATCACCTGCGCCGCGCTGGTATCGATCGGCCTGAGCTGTTCGAGACCACGCAGTCGAGGCTGAACATACGATTGCACGACACCCGCGCGACCTTCATCACGATCAAGCTCGCGAACGGCCGCACGGAGACGTGGATCTCCGATCGGACCGGACACAAGTCGAGCCGTCAGATTCACAACTACAAGCGCGCAGCGCGCAAGGTCGCTGAGCTCGGCTTGGGGGACTTCGCACCTTTGGACGAGGCGATCCCCGAGCTGAACGGCAAGAGCGGACCCGTAGGTGGAAGTGCTTCCACGTCCGCAGGACTGGAGGAGCGCTCGCCGTCGCCGAGCTACGACGCGTCCCTTGTCCGCGCGCTGCCCGACCGAGCGCCCAGCGCGGTGGATGACGACGCCGGCCAGCCCACAGGGGGCAACGCGACGGCTACCGGCGCCGCGTTGGGCCCGCGTTGGGCCAAGCCGGCGACTCGCCCGGCTGCGGATCGGCTAAAAGCGTCTGAAATCATTGAAGTTTCGTCCGACCCTGCCGCGTCGCCTCAGGAATCCTGGCGGGATTCCTGACACGCCGAGCTAGGCTATGCGCATGCGGAGCATCGCCGGGCGCGCCGCGGGCGCGGACGCAGCGGGACATCGCCTCGCCAGCCCGGGCGACGGCACGACCGCGCGGGCCGGCGCGGCTCCGCGCGCGCTCCGGTCGCGCTGCCCCCGCCTGTCCGGGCCGAGCTCGCGGATCGCGGCTACCCTCGTGCTGGCGATGACGACCTCCTGCAACAGCATGCGACCCCAGGAAGCCCCGCCCGGCGAGCCCGCGGCCGCGCCGGGCAGCCCGTCCGCTCCAGCCCTGCAGACCGCCGAGCAGGGCCCCCTGCCCGCGCCGCCCGCCTCGCCGCCGCCCGCGGGGCCTCCCGGCGCCGCGCCTCCGCCGGGCGGCGCCGCGGGGCGCGCCACGGCCGAGGCGATCGCGGCCTCCGCGCGCGCCTTCGTGGACGGCCTCGACGGCGAGGCGCGCGGCCGGGCGCTGCTCGCGTTCCAGAGCCGCGAGCGCGAGGACTGGCATTACGTCCCGCGCCGCCGCGCCGGCCTCGCGCTCGGCGACATGGACGGCGGCGAGCGCAGCGCGGCGCACGCGCTGCTCCGGGCCGGCCTCAGCCCGGAGGGGTACCGCAAAGTGGAGGGCGTCCTGCTGCTCGAGGGCATCCTCGGGGGCATCGAGGGCAACCCGGCGTTCCGCGACCCGGGCCGCTACCACCTCGCCCTCTTCGGCCAGCCCGGGCCCGAGGCCCCGTGGGGCTTCCGCTTCGAGGGACACCACGTCTCGCTCAACTTCACCTCCGCGGGAGGCGGCGTGGCCACCACCCCGGCGTTCCTGGGCGCCAACCCGGCCGAGGTGCCCTCGGGCCCCCGCAAGGGCCTGCGCGTGCTCGCGGCCGAGGAGGATCTCGGCCGCGCCTTCCTGGCCTCCCTCACCCCCGCGCAGCGCCAGCGCGCCGTGATCGCCGCCACGGCGCCGCCCGACCTCGTGACCGAGGCCTCCCGCCGGGCCGCGCTGGCGAGCGTCGAGGGCCTGCCCGCGGCCGAGATGACCCCGGCCCAGCGCGCCGCGCTGCTGCGCCTGCTGGAGGCCTACGCCCGCAACTTCCCGGCCGACGTCGCCGACGGGCACCTCGACCGCATCGCGCGCGCCGGCGTGGAGCGCCTGCACTTCGCCTGGGCGGGCAGCGCCTCGCCGAAGCAGTCGCATTATTACCGGATCCACGGCCCGACCCACCTCATCGAGTACGACAACCGCGGCGGCGATCACATCCACACCGTGTTCCGCGACCTGCAGGACGACTTCGGCGACAGCCTGCTCGCGCGGCACCTCCAGGAGGGCCACGGCGTCCCCGCCCGCGGTCGGCCCTAGAACGCCGAACGGTTTGAAAATTATCTAATTTCAATCAGTTACGCAGCCTCCTGGATCAGCCGCTGGGCCGCCTCAAGATTCTGGATCGCTGCGGCGCGCCGGAGGTCGAACAGGTTTCTCCTGGCGCCGATGTAGCGTGCGCTGTGTCCTTTGCGTGCCGCGATGTGGGCAAGCGCATGCTCCACAGCTGTCCGCTGCCGGAGCACGGCGCGTCCTGGCCCGGTCTGCTGCAACTTCCGGAACTTGCCCTGCAGAGCTTCGTCCTCGGCGATGGACACAGTCCGCCCTCGCCCCGAGGCAGCTTGCGTGCACTTGGCTCGAAGCGGGCACGCGCCGCACTCCTCGGGATCGAACTCGACCGTGTCGCCCGGCTCGAACACCTCGACCTGTCCCGCTGGACACGTGATCGTCTTGGCGCGCAGGTCGATCTTGAAATCGCGCTTGCTGAACAAATCGGGGCTTCGAGCCCGCTGGCCCCAAGGCTTCGAGAACACCTGGCCACCCGCGCGGATCACGTCGTCAACGACGGGACTGTTTACGTAGGCGCGATCAATGTGGAGCTCGACGAGGCGCAGCCGCTGACGCTGGACGTCCTCGGCGATCGGTGCGGCACCCTCTTCTTCGGGCCGATTTGCAGGCGTGACCGCGCAGGCGACAATGACGGGAAGGTCAAGATCGCGTGCGATGTGCTCCTTGTAGCCGTCGAACCGCTTCGAGCGGCTCTTGCGGCCGTGGCGCATCTCGGCGTCTTCGATGGAGACACGGCGGTCAGGTGCAACGCCCTGCCGGATGCGAACCGTCCCGTCCTCGGCTGTCTCCAGGTCCTGGTCTCGAACCTGGGTGACCGCATCCAGATAGGTGCGAAGCGGCTGCTCGACGACGTCGTCAAGATGGCGGTCGACCCACTGCTGCAACGACGAGACCTGCCGCTCCAGGATCTGAATCGCCGCCGCCTTCTGCTTCGGGTCGCTCCAGTCGAGGTCGAGCCCGGCCTTGATGCTGGGCGCCAGAAGCAGCGGGATGCCCGCCTTGCGGCAGATCTCCTCGGGCGGACGCTCCGTGATCTTTGACACGACGCGGACGATGCTGCGTGCAGCATGGCCGAGCAGGTTGATCGTGTCCTCAACCCGCCCGGCCCCCGCTAAAGGGCGGCTATCGATGGCCACCCGCAGCGCTTTCGACACCGCACGCCTTTCGCCCTCCGTCATCGCGCCGGACCGAACCAGCGCCACGGTCCGCTCCAGCAGCACCCGGTCCATCTCGTGCGCGACCATCCGCTCTCGGAACGCCTGCAGCGCGCCCTGCGAGAACGGAGGTGTGTCCGCACCCAGGCAGCCGAGCACCATCTGCCAGCGCAGGTCAACGACGGCCAGTTCCACCGCCTCGGCATCCGATGCGCCGACGTAGCCTTGGAGCAGCGTGACCATGCACATCAGCGCCGGCGGATGCGGCGGCTCACCTGCCCCCGTCGTCCGGTACATGCCCTCCAGCTGTTCCTGGAACGTCTCGTCGAACAGCTCGTGCCGGTGCAGCCTGAGAAAGCCGAACAGTGCTCTCACGCGTGTCAGCCGCTTCATCAGCGCCTGCTCCTGCCGCGACAGCTCCACCGGCGGCGACCATCGTTCCATCCGTGAACCTCCGGACGCGGACGAGATCATGACCCGGGCGAGACGGTCGAGCCTTCCATCGAAACGCCCGAGATTATCACAAAATCAACCTGATCGGTCCTCTAGGGCTCTGACTCGATTCTATTGAACCCGTCGGACCCGACGATTTCCCAGCTGATCTTGCGGCGAGCGCGGTCCGCGGCGGCATTCCGCTGCCGGACGCGGGCCCGGAGCTCCGCGAGCGCCATGCAAGCGGATGGTCGACCTCAGGCCTTCGCGTTCGGCAGGAGAAGGCACCGCACGTCCGGCTCTTCGCTCCAGGCATCGGTCACAGCGCTGAGCGGCAGACCTCTGAACGGCACACGGAAGCCGGCCGCCGGGGCCGCCGCCAACAGCTCGCCGGCCCCGGCCACAAGCTGCTTCACGGGGACGCTTCCGATACCGCTGCCGATCAGCTCGAGCCCCGTGCTGCGCAGCATGTCACCTCGGATCGGAACCTCGTCGCCAGCCACGGTACCCAGCTGAACGAAGCGCAGGCGTGGCTCGCCAGCCCTGGACCCACGGTCCTTCGTCGCTGCGCGGAGAACGCGGACGGCCGGCTCGCCCCACACGAAGTCGAGCACGACGTCGACGCCTCGATCGAATTGCTCCCGCAAAGATCGATCCGCGTCATCGTCAAGGGCGATGTTCACGTCGGCGTCGAGCCGGTCGAGCTTCACCTTGTTACGACCGACAGCGATCACCTTGCTCGCTCCGAAGTGACGGGCCGTCTGGATCGCCATGCCCCCTGCCGCGCCCGTCGCGCCGTTCACGAGCACCGTGTCGCCCTTGCGGAGGAGCGCCCGGCGCGACAGCGCGATCCAGGAGGCGAGCCCCGCGGTCGCGATCGCTGCGGCCTGCTCATCGGAGAGCATGTCGGGCACCGGCACGATCATGCTGTCCATGGCGAGCGCCCTCTCGGCCATCGAGCCGAAGGGCGCCTTTGGGAACAGGAAGTAGACACGCCTCCCCGCGGCGTCCGTGCCGACGCCATCGACGCCTGGGACGAAGCCGCCGCTCTTTCCGCTCGCATAGTGCCTGCCCGAGGCCAGGGCTTTGACGATGGGGCTGAGCGGAGCGGCATGCACCGTCACCACGGTCTCACCGTCGCCGGGCTCCGGCTCACGGAAGTCGCCATAGGACGGCGGGGCACCAAGCGCATCGACGACTGCAGCCTTCATCCTGAATCCTCCAAGCGGTGATCGCGGCCGCGCCGCGTCGGCGACGACCGAGCCCGTGTCCTCCGGAGCCCCGCGATGACGTCGTCCGCGCGCGTGCTCCTCGTCCTTCACGGCTTCACGGCGAACGCGCCGTCGACGCGGAGAAGATGCGCCCGCTCGGCGCATCGGTCTACTGCATGCTAGACATGCCCATCATGCCTGCGGTTCATGATGTGGCCACGGTCGATCTCAACCTCGTGCGGGTGCTCGGCGCGCTCCTCGACGAGCGGCACCTCACGCGCGCGGGCAAGCGGCTCGGCCTCACCCAGTCGGCGACGAGCCACGCGCTCGGCCGGCTCCGGCGCCTCTTCGGCGATCCGCTCTTCGTCCGCACCTCGCGCGGCCTCGACCCGACGGCGCGCGCCCAGGAGCTGGCGGAGCCGGTGCGCGAGGCGATGCGCGCCCTCGATCGCTGCTTCCGCGCCGAGGAGCCGTTCGTCGCCGCGAGCGCCGCCCGCAGCTTCAGCGTCGCCGCCGCCGACTACGGCTCCTTCGTCCTCGCGCCGAAGCTCCTCGAGCGCCTCGAGCGCGAGGCGCCGAACGTCGATCTCTGGCTCCGCCCGGTCGACGCCTCCTTCGCGGAGCAGCTCGCCCGCGGCGACGCCGACGTGGCGGTGGCCCCGGCGCGCAGCGACGAGCTCCCCGCTGGCATCCGCTCACGCCCGCTCTACCGCGAGCGCTTCGTCTGCCTCGTGCGCAAGGGGCACCCGCTGGTGAAGAAGGGCATCGACCTCGCCTCCTGGACGTCGATGCGCCACGTCCTCATCGCCCCGCGCGGCGCGCCCGGCGGCGTCGTCGACGAGGCGCTGGCGCAGCTCGGGAAGCGCCGCCGCGTGGCGCTGGCGGTGCCGCACTTCCTCCTCGCGCCGCACGTGGTCGCCGGCTCCGACCTGGTCGTCACCGTCGGCGCGCGCGTGGCCGAGGCCTTCGCGGAGATCCTCCCCGTGCGCGTGGTCGATCCGCCGGTGAAGCTCCCCGGCTTCGAGGTGCGCATGTACTGGCACGAGCGCCACCACCGCGATCCGGCGCAGCAGTGGTTCCGCGATGCGGTGCGCGAAGCGGCCGGCTGACCGCGCGCTCGTCGAGCGCAGCGCGAAGGGGACCGGCGCCCCGAGCGCGGCTCCGATGGCGGTCGAAATGCCGAGTCGCCGCGCCGCGGCGCGCGCGATCGTCCGGCGCGCGCGTCACCTCGGCTCGTACGTCGCGACGATGTTGCCGTTCTGGAAGGTGCGCTCGGAGACGCGGCGGAGCGCGATGGGGCGGTCGAGGCCCTCGAAGAGGGTGCGGCCGCCGCCGAGCAGGATCGGCACGAGGACGAACGTGTAGCCGTCGATGAGCCCGGCCCGGGCGAGCTGCGCCACGATCGTGCCGCTCCCCATCACCAGGATCGGCTCGCCGCTGCCCTGCTTCATCGCGGCGATCCGCTCCACCAGGTCGCCGCGGAGGAGGGAGGCGTTCGTCCAGCCGACTTGCTCGAGCGTGCGCGAGACGACGAGCTTCTCCAGCCGGGACATGCCCTCGGCGACCTCGGGCATCTGCTGGCGCGCGGCCTCGGTCGTCCAGAAGCCCGCCATGAGCTCGTAGGTCTTGCGGCCAAAGAGCAGCGTGCCCCGGCCGCCCTTCGCGTTCTCGGCGGAGAAGCGCGCCCACTCGGGATCCCCCGCGGAGGACGCGTGAGCCCAGCTCATGTCGCCTCGCGCATCGACGAAGTAGCCGTCCAGCGAGACGTTCTCGAACACCGTCAGCCTTCTCATCGCAACCTCCTCGCGCGACCTCGTTGAAAGATATTAGTCCTAAATTAGGACTGGACGGTCCTGAAGTCAAACTCCATCGTGGACCCATGCGTAGCTACCAGGACCCGTGCGGGATCGCGCGCGCCCTCGACCGCGTGGGGGAGCGGTGGGCGCTCCTCGTCGTGCGCGAGCTCCTCCTCGGCCCGCGGCGCTTCACCGATCTGCGCGCCGGGCTCCCTTCCGCCAGCCCCAACGTGCTGTCGCAGCGGCTGCGGGAGCTCGAGGACGCCGGCGTGGTGCAGCGGCGCGCGCTCGCGCCGCCCGTCGCGGCGACGGTCTACGAGCTCACGCCCCGGGGGCGCGATCTCGAGCCGGTGATCGTGGCGCTGGCCCGCTGGGGAAGTCGGGCGGTCCCGCTGCCGCGGGGCGAGCTCAGCCCGAGCGCGCTGATGATCGCGCTCCGCACCACGTTCGACCCCGGCGCGCTCTCGCGCGGGAGGCTCGCGGTCGTCCTCGACGGCGAGCCGTTCTCGGTCGAGATCGCGCGCGGCGCCCTGTCGGTGGCGCGCGGCGAGCCGGAGGCGCCCGACGCGACGATCACCACGACCGCGCGCACACTCCGCGCCGTCGTCTTCGCTGGACACGAGCCGCGCGGGGTCGAGATCGCCGGCGACGCCGCCCTCGCGACGCGCTTCCTCGGCGCGTTCGCGCGCCCCGCGCCCGCCTGAGCGCGCGCCGGCGGTTTCGACGTGCTCGTCGCGCTCGCTCGCCGGGCGCCCGCTCCGCTACGACCGGCCCACGCCGCTTCAGCCGTCGAAGCGGACGCGCGTGCCCGCCGCGGGCCGGAGCACCGGGAGGTAGCGCGAGGCCGGGAATCCGCCCTGGAGCCTCGGGCCCGAGGCCGGGAGCGCCCGCCCGAGCGCGACGAGGAACTGGACGATCTCCATCCAGGCGAGGTGATAGCCGAGGCAGAAGTGCGCGCCGCCGCCGAACTGGGCGATCTCGAGCGGCGAGATCGCCTCCTTGCGGCCGAGCCAGCGCTCGGGGCGGTAGCTGTCCGGATCCGGGTAGAGCTCAGGATCGCGCGAGAGCAGGACCAGCGGGATCGCCACGTTGGTCCCTCGGGGGACGGTGCGGCCTTCGATCTCGAAATCGGCGACGGCGCGGCGGGCGTCGTGGGGCACCGGCGGGTGGAGGCGGAGCGCCTCGCGGAACACGGCCTCTGCGAAGGGGAAGCGGCGGAGCTCCGCGGGCGAGCGGGGGAGATCCGGCGCGCTCGACGCCTCCTCGCGGAGCGCGCGCCAGGTCGCGGGGCTCTCGGCGAGGTGGGCGACGCACCAGGCCATGGTCGAGGCCGAGGTCTCGTGGCCGGCGAGGAGGAGCAGGCGGAGGTTGCCCACCAGGTCGTGCTCCGAGAGCGGCTCGCCGTCCTCGTCGCGCGCCGCCAGCAGCGCGGGCAAGAGCCCCTTCGCCTCGCCGCGGGCGCGCACGTCGGCGAGGATCCGGCGGATGCGCGCGTCGAGCCAGGCGCGGGCGCGGAGGCCGCGGCGCCTCGGCGAGCCCGGCACGTCGAAGGGCAGGTTGAGGATGAGGAGCATCAGATCTTCGTAGTGGCGGCGCCACTCGGGGAGCTCGTCGTCCTCGACGCCGGTGATCTTGAACATCACCTCCAGGGCCAGCTCGCGGGTCTCGCGCAGCACCAGGACGTCGCGCTGGCCGACCCAGGAGCGGACCTTGCGCTCGACGCTGGTCGCGACGATCGCGCCGACCTCGGCGGCGTCGAGCCCCTTCGGCGAGAAGGGCCCATTCATGGCGGTGCGGATGTGGCGGTGCGAGGCGCCGTCGTGGGCCATCAGCGACTGGCCGAAGAGGTGGCCGACCCCGCCTTCGGTCAGGTACGAGGAGTCGACGGTCTTGCTCTTGAAGAGCGAGAAGGCCTCGTTCGAGGCGTAGATGAGCTGCCAGGCCTGGAAGCCGTGGGTCCAGAAGAAGAGGGAGCCGAAGCGGCGCTGGCCCTCGCGGAGCAGGCCGAGCTCGTCGACGGCGATCGCCGGCATGTGGCCCACGACCGGGAAGCCGCCGGGGAGGACGGGGAAGCCATGCCGGGTCTGGACGCGGCGGGCGACGGGGTTGCGGCCCCGCAGGAGCGGGAGGGCGGTGGAGGAGAGGAGGCGGGGGGTGGTCATGGCGGGGGTGGGGGCGACTTGTATCATCGCGGTGGGGCGGACCGGGCGCCGGAATCGCGGGGCGGACCGGGCGCCGGGAGCGAGGGGGGTAGATCGAGGAAGAGACACATAATGTGGTTTTCGCTCGGGTTTGATGCGGAGGGTGCTCGTCTCTCGTGCTCGTCTCTCGTGCTCGTGCGCGAGAACTCCGGGGAATCGCGCACGCGCACGAAGGACGAGCACGGAAGACGGAGGACGGAAGACGGGCGACCGAAGACGGAAGACGGAAGACGGGCGACCGAAGACGGGCGAGTTCGCAGCGAGCCAGCCGGAGCGCTGCAACCGGCTCCGCCGCGCCTCGGTCGCCCGCACGCCTCTCGACCGTTGGTGCGCTCCTTGCTGAAGCCCCGGTCCCCCCAGGAGGCCATCTCATGACCGATCGCAAAGACCCTGCGAAGTCATCATCCAAAGATCCGGCGCCGGCCGAAAAAGGCGCCGGCAGCGCGAAGCAATCGATGGGCGGCCCGTCCGCGAAGCCGCGGGCGGCGCGGCCCAAACGCAGCCTCCTCGAGCGCGCGGCGACCGCGCTCGGCAGCGGTACAAGCAGCGACGACGCAGGGGTGCGCAACCTCGCGGCCGCAGACCGCCTCGACGCGAAGGTCGACGCCACCGAGGCGCTCGTCGCCGCGATCCCCGAGAACGTGAACAAGCCAGCCGAGTACGCGCTACGCGGCAAAGTGCCACAGCCGCCGCAAGGTGCCACAGCGAAGCCCGAGAACATCGACGCGACCGCGAGCACGATCACCGAAAGCAACGAGTCCGAGAAGAACGGCGCCAAGGCGGCGCCCGGCGAGAACCTGAACCAGGGACCGCTGCAGAAGCACCGGGCCGACTCGCTCGGCCGGGCGCTGACGACGAACCAGGGCGTGCCCGTCGGCGACAACCAGAACTCGCTGCGCGCGGGGCTGCGCGGCCCGACGCTGCTCGAGGACTTCATCCTGCGCGAGAAGATCACGCACTTCGACCACGAGCGCATCCCCGAGCGCGTGGTGCACGCGCGCGGCTCGGGCGCACATGGCTACTTCGAGTGCACCGAGGACATCACCGCGCTCACCAAGGCCGCGCCCTTCGCGAAGGTCGGCAAGCGGACGCCGGTGTTCGTGCGCTTCTCGACCGTGGCGGGCGAGCGCGGCAGCGCCGACACCGTGCGCGACACGCGCGGCTTCGCCGTGAAGTTCTACACCGACGAGGGCAACTGGGACCTGGTCGGCAACAACATGCCGATCTTCTTCATCCAGGACCCGATGAAGTTCCCCGACGTGGTTCACGCCGTGAAGCCCGAGCCGCACCACCAGATGCCGCAGGCCTCGAGCGCACACGACACCTTCTGGGACTTCATCTCGCTCATGCCCGAGTCGACACACCACATCATGTGGCAGATGAGCGACCGGGCGATCCCGCGCAGCTTCCGCACCATGCAGGGCTTCGGCGTGCACACCTTCCGGCTCGTCAACGAGGCCGGCCAGGCGACGCTCGTGAAATTCCACTGGACGCCCGTGCTCGGCACGCACTCGCTCGACTGGGACGAGGCGGTCAAAATCGCGGGCGCCGACCCCGACTTCCACCGCCGCGACCTCTGGGAGGCCATCGAGGGCGGCGCGTTCCCCGAGTACCTCTTGCAGATCCAGACGTTCACCGAGGAAGAGGCGGAGAAGTGGAGCTTCGACGTGCTCGACCCGACCAAGATCGTGCCGGAGGAGCTCGTGCCCCTGCGCACCGTCGGCCGGCTCGTCCTGAACCGCAACCCCGACAACTTCTTCGCCGAGACCGAGCAGGTCGCGTTCTGCACGCAGCACGTCGTCCCCGGCATCGACTTCACGAACGACCCCCTGCTGCAGGGGCGCAACTTCTCGTACCTCGACACGCAGCTCTCGCGCCTCGGCGGGCCGAACTTCCACGAGATCCCGATCAACACGCCGGTCGCCCAGATCCATAACAACCAGCGCGACGGGTTCCACCGCCAGACGATCAACCGCGGCCGCGTGAACTACGAGCCCAACTCGCTCGCCGGCGGCTGCCCCTTCCAGGCCGGCGCGCGCGGCTTCGCCTCGGTCGCCGAGCGGCTCCTGGCGCAGCAGGCCTCGACCGAGCCGACGAAGCTGCGCGGCAAGCCCGAGAAGTTCGCCGACCACTACACGCAGGCGCGCCTCTTCTGGGCGAGCCAGACGCCCATCGAGCGCGAGCACATCGCGCGCGCCTTCCGCTTCGAGCTGACGCGCGTGCAGACGCAGGCCATCCGCGAGCGCGTGGTCCGGATGATCCGGAACGTCGACGAGGCGCTGGCCGCGCGCGTCGCGGCCGACCTCGGCATGCCGCTCCCCGAGCCGCTCCCGGTGGCGGTGCCGCCCGTCAAGAACCCCGAGGTCGCGGTGTCGCCGCCCCTGTCGCTGCTCGCCCGGCCGGGCGACGGCCGCATCCTCGGCCGCCGCATCGCGCTCCTCGTCGCCGACGGCGTGAGCGGCGCGGCGGCGGGCGCCCTCTACGACGCGCTGCTGACGGCGGGCGCGGTGCCCCGCTACGTCGGCGAGCGCCTCGGCGTGGTGCGCACCGCCGAGGGCGACGAGCTGCCGGTCGAGGTCACGTTCGAGACCGCCCCGAGCGTCCTCTTCGACGCGGCGGCGCTGCCGACCGGCGCGAACGCGGCGGCGCTGGCGCGCGACGGGCTCGCGGTCGAGTTCGTCCAGCTCCAGTACCGCCACTGCAAGCCCCTGCTCGTGCCCGCGTCGGCCGCGCAGCTCGCCGCGGCCGCGGGCGTGAAGGCCGCCGCGGCCGGCGCGGACAACGACCCGGGCCTGCTCGTCCTGCCCGACGACGCGGTGGCCGAGGCGGCCCCGGCGTTCATCAAGGCGATCGCCATCCACCGCGCGTGGCAACGCCAGACCGAGCCGCCGGCGGTCTGACCCCGGCACGCCCGCGCCGAGAACACCCTCGGCGCCCCCCCACGTATCGTGGAAAGATAGCGTGGTCGACGGCTGCCCCGCCTTGTCAAGGAGACCAGCGCAGGACCGTGCGCGCGCCGCAGGACCGCGCTCACCGCGGCTGGACCATCCGCTGCAGGTGGGGCGCGCCCGCGACGGAGCCAGCCAGCACGCGGGCGTGCCGCCGCACCTCGCCGGCGCCGAGCGGCCCTCCGTGACCCAGGTGGAAGGTCTGCACCCCCTCGTCGACCAGCCGCTCCAGCGCGACGCCGACGGCGCGCGGGTCCAGCTCGAACGGGGGCCGGATCGCATGGCCCAGCCGCGCCAGCCCGCCCAGCATCAGCCCCGAGGCGACAAGATCCCCGACCAGCGCCTCGCGCGACTCGAGGACGACCGAGAGCGAGCCCCGGGTGTGCCCGGGCGTGTGACGCACGCGACCTTTGACCCCGTAGGGAGCCAGGTCGAGCGTCTCGTTGCCGGACAGCACGAGGTCGGGCGCGACGGGGGCGTAGCGCTCGTGCACGAGCGGGGCACGGACGAACACGCGACCGAACCAGCCGGTCGGGCAGAAGGTCATCGGGGCACGCCCGTCGAGGTGCTCGACCTCGGCCTCGTGGGCGACGACGAGCGCTCCGGATCGCTCGCGCAGGGCGGCGGCGCTCCCGGCGTGGTCGATGTGGGCGTGCGTGACCACGATCAACTTCAGGTCGGACCAGCCGCGGCCCGCGCGGGCCAGCGCCTCGCCCACCTTGGGCGCCGCTTCCGGCACGCCGGCGTCGACCAGCACGCAGCCTGCAGCGCCGACGAGCAGGTGCGCGTTGACCATGCGAAAGGGTAAAATGGGCACGCGAATGATCTGGACGGCAGACATGATGTTCCTCCGGGGCCGAACGTCTGGCCTCAGCGTGCGGCGCCGCGGCGGGCGGCGCCTGGCCGGATTCGACGCGGCGGGTGGTCCACGATGGAACTGACCCACCTGGCGGCGCCTCCGGACGCGATGCTCGAGCGCGCGGTGCGGACCGGCCCGGGCGAGCTGCTCTGGCTCGGCGCCGAGCCGTTCGAGGTCCGCTGCGAGCCCGCGCGGGCCACGGGGCTGCTCAAGATCGTCGCCGTGGCCGAGGGCGAGGGGGTCATCGCGCAGGGGGGCCGCCGGACCCTCCTGCGCGAGGGGATGTTCGCCTGGGTCCAGTCGGACGCCCCCTTCGAGCTCTCGATGAGCCGCGGGCGGCGGCTGCTGTTGCGGCTGCCGGTCTCGGTGGTGCAGCAGCGGCACCCCGGGGTCGACCTCCGGACGGCCGTCGCGCGCGGCGAGGAGCACGCAGGCGAGCGGGTCGTGGCGGGGCTCCTGCGCCAGATCCTGCGCGAGGGCTCGTCGCTGTCGGAGCGCGATTGCGCAGCGGCCGTCGGCGTCGTGCTCGAGGCGATCGGAATGTGCGGCCGCGCGCCCGAGCTCTCGCGGACCCGGGTCGAGCGGGCGCTGGCGGAGATCGAGCTGCGCCTCGGCGACCCGGCGCTCCAGCCGGCGGACATCGCGCGGGCGCAGGGCGTGAGCCGCCGCTATCTCGACGGCGCGATGGCCGAGCAGCTCGGCAGCTCGCTGGCCGCGCACATCCGGCGGCGCCGCCTCGAGCGGGCGGCGAGCGAGCTCGCGACCCGCCAGGACGACGCGGTGTTCGAGATCGCCGCGCGCTGGGGCTTCCGCGACACGAGCCACTTCACGCGCCTGTTCCGGGGGCACTTCGCCACGACGCCCGCGGCCTACCGGCGCGCGGCGCAGGCGCGGCCGGGCGACGCGCGGCCGGGGGCGATGCGGCCCCATCAAGGCATCGGGATGACCAAGGTGGTGACGGAGAAGGCCGGGACCGTGACCACCAAGCGATAGTCTTCGATCGCCATGTCGGGGAGCCGCGCGAGGTCCTCCGTGCGCGAGGTGCGGTGCGCTTCCGCCGCGAGGCCGACCGTGGGGAGCCGCGTGAGATCGAGCGTGTAGCCGCGGCTCGCGCCGCGATCGCCGTTGCGGACCACGAGCGTGAGAGCGCGCCCGTCGGCGCTGACCGCGGCCACCATGTCCTCGCTGTCGACCTCGACGAAGGTCGCGCCGGGCCGGATGTACCGGCTGAAGCCGGCATGCATGTAAAAGCGCTTGATGGGCGCGTAGGACTGCTCGCGGTCGTTCAGCGTGAAGCTCGCCCAGCTGCGCGACGGATCGCCCGACTGCCAATCCACCCAGGCCTCCGGCTGCAGCTCGCGCAGATCCCGGATGATGCGCTCCGCCATGAACAGCGCCGCGTCCGTGTCGTCGCTCAGGTCCTGCCCGAGGGGCCCCGACTCCGATTGCCACAGACGCTTGCCGAGCCGGGTCGCCAGCTGCCGGAGCTCCTTGCGCTGGCTGCCCGCGTAGGAGTGGACGTTGATCTGCTGGAGAGCGGCGAGCGTCTCCGCGCCGAACGCGCCGATGTTCCGCACGGCGTCATCCATGCTGTTCTCGTCCGATGCGCTGACCACCGTCTCGTCGAGGCCCTTGCTGGCCAGCTGCGCGGCCACCTCTCGGATGATCTTCTCCTGGCTCGCCCGGTCGAAGTGACAACCTTCCTGGGAGCCGTCCGATTTCCACCAGTTGGCGTAAGGCTCGTTCAGCGGCTCCAGCGTGCGAAAGGTGATCCCGTGCTCGTCCCTGTAATGGCGCACGACCTCGGTGAGGTAGTGGGCGAAGTCGTCGTAGTGGTCGGCTTTGAGGTTGTCTCCGCCGCTCCTGCTGCCCGAGGCGCAGCCGCTGCTCGTCATCCAGTACGGGGGAGAGTTGGAGAACGCCTCGAAGATCAGGTCCGCTCCGCGCTCCGCGATGCGCAGGAGGATGGCGCGCTGGTTCTCGTCGTTCTCCCACGTGAAGGTCCCGTCGGCGTCCTGGAACCCCGGCATCTCGCGGTGCTCCTTCATGTGCTCGTGGGACGGGTTCTCCCCTCCACCGATGTTGTAGCGGAAGATGTTGTAGCCGAGGCCGCTCACCGGATCGACGACCGCGTCGACGACCGCATTGCGCTTGGCCTCCGCCCATCCGCCCACGTGATGGGCCCACCAGCACAGGCTCGTGCCCCAGCCCTCGAACGACTGGTGGAGCACGTCCGTGTCGATCCTGACGAGCTCCGTGCCCGGAGCGGCGGTCACCGTGGGGCGTGGCTCGCTCGGTGAGCCCCCGCTCCCGCCCACGGCCCCGGTGCCGCCGGTGCTGCTCGACGATCCGCCCCCCGAGCCCGCGGTCGCGCTGCCTCCGCCTCCCCCCTGCCCGCCTCCCCCCTGGCCGCCGCTCCCCGCCGCGGCGGCGTCCACGGGAGGGCCCGGATCGCTCGGGGAGCACGACACGGCCACGGTGAGCGCGGCGAACGACGCGACGATAGCTCGAATTTTCATGGAGGTGCGTGCGGTTGCGGTGAGCGCTGTCTTGCGCATGACGGCGTGATGCCACTTCAGCGAGGCGCGGGCGGGATCCCCACGGCCTCAGGAGCTTCTCATGAGCGAGTCTCGTCGAACGGGCAGCGTCTTTGCACTCGAAAAGCGCCTTCTGCAGAGAGGGCATGGCGCTCGGGGCGCAAGATTGCAACGAGCTTTCACCGAGTCGTGCGCCGCGTGGCAGCGCTGCCAGCGCGCCGCTCCGGTCAGCGCCTCCGCCCCTTCGCGATCGACCCGCCGCTTCGCGGGCCCGGCAGGCCGCGCCCGCCCACGTGCACGGGAGCAGGGACCTCGCCGAGGTGGAGGCCCGAGCCTCCATCGCCCTGCCGATGGAGGAGGCTGCCGCCTCCATCGCCTGGCGAGCGGCGGTCAGCGCAGGGCCCGCGTCGCGAACTTGCGCTCCGAGAGCGTTGAACGCACAGGAGCGCCCGGCGGGATCGTCGTAGGCATGCTCCCTGCTCCTTGGTCGGGCGCGGTCTGGCAGGCAGGCATACCAAGGGGAGTCGCACCATGAAGATTGCTGCGTATCATGTCGGTCTCGGTCTCATCATCTTCTCGAGCGTCACGGGCTGCGTGGCGGCGGATGACGGCAGCTTCGGCGAGGAAGACACGGCGGAGAGCGCCGAGGCGCTCGGAGGAAACCCTGACCCCTGCGCGATGGGGCTCGACCCGAACTTCACCAGCCCGCAGCTCACCGCGGTCGGAGCAAGCGAGGATTACGTCCGCGCCTTCCAGTGGATCGACAGCATCTGTCCGGCCGGCGGGCTGGATCGAGCGACGACGATCGTGGATTTTCCCGTGCCCAACTACTACCAGCACCAGTCCCCGGAGACGTACCGCTTCGACGTGGAGCCGACCTTCTGGGGCTCCTCTTCCACCTCGTGGAGCAACGCTGCGCAGGCGATGAGCGACTGCGCGAACACCACGATGGCGACGCGCATGCAGCGCTGGGACTGGGCCACGAACCAGTTCGTGCAGCTCACGTACAAGGAGCAGGCGGGCGCGTGGGTCTGGGACAACCCGCTGACCGGCCGCGGGCACTGCTCGACGCCGACGTTCACCTACTTCCACGAGAACTACGGGACTGCGCAGCAGGTGGCCACGAGCAAGTACCGCGTCCGCACCTGGGCCAAGCAGTCCGACGGCTCCCACGCGAGCGTCTGGATCACGGGGACGCACACCTCCCTGTAGCCCTGCGGCGCGGCCGCTCCGGCCGGGCCCGAGCAGGACGCCGCCGCCCCGCCCCGACGAACCACGAGCGGCCGGCGGCACGCGGTGCGGCTGCACACATGGAAAACCCCTGACGCGCAAAGACCATCGCAACTGCACATACGGGGTTAGCCCTGACAGGCAAAGACTGCAGCGACTGCACGCATGGGGAAACCCTGACGGGTAAACACCGTACGTTGTCTCGCGATCCGGCTCAGCTCGCCAGCCGCGACTCAGGCGCTACGCTGTTGCTTGGATCAATGGTGATGCCGCAGCCGCGCCGATGGCGGGCTCGGCAGAACCATGGCCTTCCATGACATGGCGGCGACGGCCGCCCGCGGAGGAGCGAAGCGATGACAAGGAACCTGGTGTTGGTGTTGGCGTGCGCGGCTGCCGCGCTGAGCAGCGCGTCGTGCGGTGGGACGGACAAGGGCAACGAGGGTACCGACAAAAGCGATACGGGCGGCGGCGAGACCGGCGGCGGCGATGCCGGCGGCGGCGACACGTCGGGGACCGGCGCCCAGCCGGCGTCCGGCCAGTTCTCCGTCGACGCGCAGGGCGGGACCTTCACCGCGGAGGACGGCTTCACGATCGAGGTGCCGGCGGGCGCGGTGAGCGAGGAGACGGTGATCACCGTCGAGCGCGTCGACGACGCCCCCGAGGGCGCCGTGGGGCCCATGTACGTCCTCGGCCCGGAGGGCCAGACGTTCGACAAGCCGATCACGCTCACGCTGCCGATCACCGTCGCGCTCAAGGCGGAGCTGGGCGAAGACACGGTCCTCGGCGCCTATGGCTTCACCGCGCAGGAGGGCTCGGACGATTTCGCGCCGCTCGCGCGACACGACGTCTCCAAGGACAGCGTCATCACGGAGACCGACCGCCTCTCCAGCGTTTACCCCGGGATGCCCCTGCCGGCCGCGATGGCGAGCCAGCACCGCTACCCGAGCGCGCTCGCCGCCGACGGGTCCTTCCTCTACTTCGCGAGCGGCGGCACCGAGGACGCCGCCACCGGGGACAACAACGACGGCTTCATCTACCGCGTGAAGCCGGGCGCCGACGCGGCCCAGGCGATGATCCCCGCCGATCCGGATCCCAAGTCGCTGTGGGTCAACGACTCGCACGTGTACTGGGCGAGCGGCGGCGACGATGATCCGGTGATCCCCTCCGCGCTCCGGCGCGTCGACAAGGCGAGCCAGGAGGTGGAGACCCTCGTCGAGGTCGGCTATGTCGTGAGCGTCATCGGCGACGCGTCGGCCCTCTACTTCGGCGACGGGTTCGGCGAGAAGATCTACACGATGCCGCTCGACGGCGGCGAGCCCGTCGTCCTCGCGGAAGGCGCCGGAAATCCCGAGCACCTCGCGCAGGACGCAGAGAACATCTACTGGACCGGCGGCTCCGCGACCCACAAGGTCTACAAGGTGGCGAAGTCGGGCGGGGAGGTGACCGTCATCGCCGAGAACGAGGCCGAGCCGACCGGGATCGCGGTGGACGCGGCGTTCGTCTACTGGGCGAATGTCGGCGACGGCGGCGTGTTCAAGGCGCCCATCGCCGGTGGGCAGAAGACCCTCGTCTATCAGGGGGTCTCGATGGCGGGGCTCGCCCTCCGGGGCTCGACGCTGTTCTCGACGGACACCGGCGGGAACCGCAGCGTCAACGCGCACGACCTCGAGACCCACAGGACCGTCGTGCTCGCGCTCGGACAGCCCGTCGCCTGGCGCGTCCTCGCCCCGGAGGGCCAGGGCGTGTTCTGGTCCAACGCCGGCGACTATCGCTACCAGGGTCAAGTCGTGTCCTATCACGCCCCTTGATCGCCCCCGCCCGGACGGCGACCGCGGGCGCGCGCCCGCCTCGGCGACCCCGACGTACGCGCCTCGCGCATCACCCCTGCCTGTAATATTCCAATATCACTGTCACCATCGGCAGGCGCGGGCCCCAACAGGACGACGGCGCGGACGCCACGTTCCGCTGACGTCATCCCCGATTTCGCCCAGAGCGGCCCGGGGAACCGCGGCACCGCCATTTCCCACTTGATCCGCCGTCATGGACGGAAGAGGGAGCCGGCGCTCGCTCCGGCCGGGAGCGAGCGAGAGGACCATCACCCGTGGATGCATTGTCGTATCAGTCGCTCGTGACGGGCGCCGTCGCGCTCGTGGTCGCACGCACCTTCTACGTGCGTGTCAAGAAGGCCCCCGAAGGCAACGAGACGATGGCGCGCATCGCGCGCTACGTCCGCGAGGGGGCGATGGCCTTCCTCGCGCGCGAGTACAAGGTGCTCGCCGTCTACGCCGCCGTCGTCTTCGCGCTCCTGGCCGCGACGCTCGGGCTCCTCGCCGCGGGCGCCTTCGCCTCCGGCGCGTTCCTGTCGCTCATCGCCGGCTTCTTCGGCATGAAGGCCGCGACGTACGCCAACGTCCGCACGGCCGAGGCCGCCCGCGCGCACGGCAAGCCCACCGCGCTCGTCACCGCGCTCGACGGCGGCGCCGTCATGGGCCTCTGCGTCGCGGGGCTCGGCCTCATCGGCCTGGGCGGCATCTACGCCCTGTTCCGCAACCACGAGCACCTCGCGACCGTCGTCCACTCGTTCGCGGTCGGGGCGAGCTCGATCGCGCTCTTCGCCCGCATCGGCGGCGGCATCTACACGAAGGCCGCCGACGTCGGCGCCGACATCGTCGGCAAGGTCGAGGCGAACATCCCCGAGGACGACCCGCGCAACCCGGGCGTCATCGCCGACAACGTGGGCGACAACGTCGGCGACATCGCGGGCATGGGCGCCGACATCTACGAGAGCTACGTGGCCGCGGTCGTCGCCGCGATCGCGCTCGGCCTCACGATGCCGATCGCCAAGCTGCAGCAGCTCGCGCCGTCGGCGGGCGAGGTGGAGCTCCGCGCCATGGCCGTGTCGCTGCCGCTGCTCCTCGCGACGATCGGCCTCGCGGTCTCGGTCGTCGGCATCTTCATCACGCGCGCGCTCAAGAACCTGCCCCCGGCCCGGGTGCTGCGCCTCGCGCTCATCGTCCCGCCGTTCCTGGTCGTGCTCGCGGCGGCCGTCATCCTCCCGGAGCTCGGCTTCAGCTTCGGCGCCGTCATCACCCTCGCGGCCGGCGCGGCGGGCGGCGCCATCGTCGGCCTCGTGACCGACTACTACACGTCGATGGGCCCCATCCACAAGGTGGCCCAGAGCTCGCTCACCGGCCCCGGCACCAACGTCATCCGCGGCATCGCGGTCGGCCTCGAGAGCGTCGCGATCCCGCTCATGACCCTCGTCGCCGTGGGCTGGATCTCGAACCACTACCTCGGCCTCTACGGCATCGCGCTCGCCGCGGTCGGCATGCTCGCGGGCACCGCGATCGTCATGACCGTCGACGCGTACGGCCCGATCGCCGACAACGGCGGCGGCATCTCCGAGATGGCCGGCCTCGGCAAGGAGGTCCGCGCGATCACCGACGAGCTCGACGCGGTCGGCAACACCACCGCGGCCGTCGGCAAGGGCTTCGCGATCGGCTCGGCGGTGCTCACCGTCGTCGCGCTGTTCGCCGCGTTCAACATGGAGGTCGACGCGGTCCGCCGCGCGAAGGGGCTCCCGGAGCTCGTGCTCTACCTGACGGACGCGAAGGTCCTCATGGGGCTCCTCTTCGGCGCCCTCCTCCCCTGCCTCGTCGGCTCGCTGACGATGACCGCCGTCGGCCGCGCGGCCGGCTCGATCGTCGAGGAGATCCGCCGTCAGTTCCGCGAGATCCCCGGCCTGCTCGAGGGCAAGCCGGGCGTCGACCCGCAGCCGAAGGTCATCGTCGACATCGCCACGACGGCCGCCATCCGCGAGATGATCGCGCCCGGCGCCATCGCGGTGCTCGCGCCGGTCGTCGTCGGCTTCGTGGCCGGCCCCGAGGTGCTCGCGGGCACGCTGGCCGGCGCGCTCGTCGTCGGCGCGGTGCTCTCGCTGATGATGGCGAACGGCGGCGGCGCCTGGGACAACGCGAAGAAGCACATCGAGAAGGGCGGCCTCGACGGCCACGCGAAGGGCTCCGACGCCCACAAGGCCGCCGTCGTCGGCGACACCGTCGGCGATCCCTTCAAGGACACGTCCGGCCCCGGCATCTCGATCCTCATCAAGGTGATGGGCGTCGTGTCGCTCCTCATCGCCCCGCTCATCGCCTGAGCGGACGCGCCGCCGCGACGCGCCGATCCGCGTCGCTCTCGCCCCGCCTCACGGGCCGAATCTCCTCGGCCGACGACATCACTTCAGCGCTGCAGATGGCCGTTGAGCCGTTCGGGGTGATGGCGTAAAGCTCATCACCCCGACTCGACAGGTCTCATGAGGATCAGCCGCCGTTCGCAGGTGCCGCCGTTCGCGGTCATGGAGGTGCTCGCCGCCGCCAACGCGCGGCGCGCGGCGGGCGAGCCGGTGATCAGCCTGTGCGCGGGCCAGCCGGGCTCCGGGGCGCCCGCCGTCGTGCGCGCGCGGGCGGCCGCGCTCCTCGCGGACGGCGACCTCGGGTACACCGAGGCGCTCGGCATCCCGGCGCTGCGCCTCGCGCTCGCGGAGCACTACGGCCGCTGGTACGGCGTGGACCTCGACCCGTCGCGCGTCGCCCTCACCACCGGGTCGTCGGGCGGGTTCCTGCTCGCGTTCCTCGCGGCGTTCGAGCCGGGCGACCGCGTGGCGCTCGCGCGCCCGGGCTACCCGGCGTACCGGAACATCCTCCGCTCCCTCGGGGTGGAGGCGGTCGAGCTGCCCTGCGGCCCGGAGAGCCGCTTCCAGCCGACCCCGTCGCAGCTCGCGGCCGCGCACGACGGCGGGGAGCTCGACGGCCTGATCCTGGCGAGCCCGGCGAACCCGACGGGCACGATGATCGACGCCGCGGAGCTCGACGCGATCGCGCGCTGGTGCGCGGAGCATGACGTCCGGCTGGTGAGCGACGAGATCTATCACGGGCTCACGTACGGCCCGTGGGCCGGGCGCCAGGCGACGGCGGCGCGCTACGGCGACGCGGGCGCCGTCGTCGTCTCGAGCTTCTCGAAGTACTGGGCCATGACGGGGTGGCGCCTGGGGTGGCTCGTGCTCCCGCCGAAGCTCGTGGCGCCGGTCGACGCGCTGGCGGGGAACCTCGCGCTGTGCCCGCCCGCCCTGGCGCAGCACGCGGCGCTCGCGGCCCTGACCCCCGAAGCGTACGCCGAGGCGGACCGGCTGGTGGAGGGCTACGCGGCCGCGCGCGACCTGCTGCTGCGGCGGCTGCCCGAGCTCGGCTGGGAGGTCGCGCCGCCCGACGGCGCCTTCTACCTGTACGCCGACGTCGGCACGGACGACTCGGTCGCGTGGTGCGAGCGGCTGCTCGCCGACACGGGCGTGGCGCTCACGCCGGGCACGGACTTCGACGGCGAAGGTGGCGCGCGGTATGTCCGGCTGTCCTTCGCGGCCCCGGTCGAGCAGGTCGACGAGGCGGTGACGCGGATCGTCGCCTGGCAGCGCGCGCGGTGACCGACGCGCGACATCGGCGGCCTGCCTCGCGACCGCGTCAGCCGCCCTCCGGCATGAGCACCGCGAGCGCCGTATCGATGAACGCTCGCAGCTTCGCCTGCGTCTGCGCGCGGGCGGGAAAATAGAGGTAGAACCCAGGCCCCGTCGGCGCGCGGCGCTCGAGCGCCGTCGCGAGCGCCCCGCTCGCCAGGTCCTCCGCGACGGCGAGATCGAACACATACGCGAGCCCGAGCCCCTCGCGCGCCAGGGACACCGCCAGATGGGCGTCGTTGACCGTGAGCGCGCCGGGAGCGTGCACGGCGACCTCGCGGTGATCGCGCACGAACTCCCAGCGATAGAGCGCGGCGCTCTGGAACCGGTACCGGATGCACGTGTGCGCGAGCAGATCCTCGGGCTCCTCGGGGCGGCCGTGGGCCGCGAAGTACGCCGGCGCGCCGACCACGAGCCAGCGGAGATCGCGCGTGAGGCGCACGGCGGTCATGTCCTGGGCGAGGCCGTCGCCGAGCCGCACGCCGGCGTCGAAGCCGGCGTCGGCGAGATCGACGAAGGCGTCGTTCACCGAGATCTCGACGGCCACGTCGGGGTAGGCGCGGCGGAAGCGCGGGAGCACCGGCTCGACCACGACGGGCACGGCCGTCCGAGGGACTGTGAGGCGGAGCAGCCCCGCAGGCCGGCTCCGGAGCTCGTCGAGCGCCTCGAGCGCGGCGCCGATCTCACCGGCCGCGGGCGCGAGGCGCTCGTGGAGCCGCTCGCCGGCCTCGGTGAGCCCCACGTGGCGCGTCGTGCGCGAGAAGAGCGGCAGGCCGACGCGGCGTTCGAGCGCGCGGATCGCCTGGCTCACGGCGCCCGTGGTCACGCCGAGCTCCGCGGCGGCGGCGCGGAAGCTCCGGTGCCTCGCCACGGTGAGGAAGACGGTCAGCCCCTCGAAGCGGTCCGCCGCGCGGTTCATCGCTCGATTGTATAGCAGCGCTCATCGGTCCGTTTCGCGCGGCGGGCCTACCGGTCGCGGCGGGGCGGGCGCATCTAGCCTGTGCGCGGCGGGGCATGCCGCCCTGCTCGACGGTCGGATGATTTGGAGAACACGAGCCCACGGGCTCCTACGATGAGGAGAGGCGGCATGGCCATCACCCTGGTGAACCCCAGCGGGTTGCCGAAGATCGAGGCGTACCGACAGGTGTCGATCGCCACCGGGTCGAGACTGGTGTTCATCGCGGGCCAGGTCGCCTGGGACGCCGAAGGGCGCACGGTCGGCGTGGGCGACTTCGCCGCTCAGGTCGAGCAGTGTTATCTCAACGTCGCCACCGCCCTGGCGGCGGTCGGCGGCACCTTCAACGACGTGGCGAAGCTGACCATCTACGCCGTCGGCTGGACTCCCGACAAGATGCCCTTGTTGCTCGAGGGGCTCGCTCGGGCGGCCGCGAAGCTGGGCGTGGTCCCGGTCCCGCCGGGCACGCTGCTGGGCATCAGCGCGCTCTCCGACCCCGATCACCTGGTCGAAGTCGAGGTCACCGCGGTCCTCGACTGAGCGCGGGACGGTGCGGCGGCGCGGACGGGAAACCCCTCACGGACCAGCAACGCACCTCGGCGGCGCGGCGTTAGCAGCCAGGCACGGCGATATCGACGTCGAGCAGCACGTCCGCGGCGACGGTCGTCTCCTCGTCGGGACGGCCGCCCACGCGGGCCTCGGTCGTGATCCTCATGCTCGGCGCCACGACATAGGGCTTGAGATCCACGCCCTCGATCACGTCCATCGACAGCTCGCGCGCCCCGCGAGGGACCTCGTCCAGCTTCGCGATGAGCACCCGCGGCTGCCCCTCGGTCTCGGCGAAGAACGACGCGGAGCGCAGGAAATCGAGGCTCCCGTCGGCCGGGCTCTCGACCCGCAGCGTGAAGTGGACGAGATGCACCGCGTCGACGTCGTCCTTGGTGACACCCTGGTTCTCGAACTCCGCCGAGAGATCGATCCGCTGGAAGGCGTCGAATTCCAGCAAGCCGAGGGTGTCGTCGATGATCGTGCCCGCCGGGACGACCGCCCTGGCGCCGACCTCCACGTCGATGTTGTCGAGCGAATCGCACATGGGAAGCGCGCACAGGCCGAGGACGCCGGCCGCGCGCGCGAGCGCTGCGCCGAGGGAGCGCCGTCGGCCGTGCCGAGGAGATCGCGGCCTTGTGCGAGCGGGACAGGGCGAGTTGGTCATGGGATCAGTCTACCGCGCCACCTCGCCCCGCGCGCCCGCACTGTTACGTTGTCGCCTGAGCTCGTCCCTGGTTCGCCGCTCCGGGTCCTGCGCTCCAGCGGGCCCCGTTGTGGCCCGCCTTCGCTCCGGCCCCTCCGCGACGAACCAGGGACGAACTTGGGCCTCGTCCGCTGGTGCGGAGGGATGGGCGAAGGGAAGAGTAATGATTTCAGTAGTTTCCAGTTGCGGTTCGGCCGAGTCTCATTCCGTGCGTGGCCCAACGCGGGCCCAGTCAGACGCCTTCGGGAGCGTCGGCTTCCGCCGCGACGGGCAGCGAAGCCGCCCCGGCCCGGCGCTCGCGGACGTATGGCCGTGCACGGCCAGCTGGGCGATCGACGCGCCGATCAAGCCTCGGCGCGCCGGAAGCGGACCCTGCGGAACCCGTCGCGGGAGATCCACTCGACCACGACCTCGTCGCCCGTGGCGACCCATTGCACAATACCCCCGTCATTCAACAGCGCGACGGCTCCTGTCGGATCGCCGTCATCCCATCGCTCGTACCGCACTCCGACGGGTGTCTCGGGTGGCGGCTCGCTGCTGCGCTCCTCGGCCTTCTCGCCCGCGACACGCACGCTTACGCCAACGTCGGGGAAGCCCTCTCTCACCGCCGCGAGGAGCGCCCGCACGCTCGCTATCTCGCTCGCTACCGCGGTGCACGGCGCCACGCTCATCTCCGCGAACGTCGGCGGAGACCAGAGTGCGAGATCGTCCTTCTGGAACACCGCCTGGCAGGCATCGCTGAGCTCGTCAATGCGTTCAGCGCCCATCACTACGGCGAGCTCGGCTGCGATGTCGACCGTCATCTCGACCGCCATGCGACCGGGCCAGGTGAAGGCGGCCACCGGATACTCCTGCCCGATCGCGAATCGTTCGAAGAGGCGCCGCGCGTCTTCCGCGATGACGAAAGGCTCGACCACCCCGTCGTCGACCACGACCTGACCGCACGAGTCCATCCAATAGGTCCCGTGCGGGAAGGCGCCCATCGGCACTCGGCCCCCCCGTGGGCGCACGCCTCGGGTGAGCTCCAACCCGATCCCAAACCAAAACGCCTCTCCCTCCGCCGATGGCACGCAGGTACCGCCGAAGACCTCCTCGAACCGCAGCATCGCGCTCACCTCGGTCAATCCCCAGTGCTCGAGCTGCTCGCGGAGGGCTTCCGGCGCCATGACGCGATCGGGATCGCGCACAGCTCCGCGCTGCCTCAGCCACGCAATCGCCCGGGGTGAGAGCGTGCTCGTAAGGAACTCCGTCACGCCATGGTCACCCGGTCGTTCGAGCCCGCCGTCCGTCATCGTCGCGTCCCCCGGGGCTGCCAGTTCGGCGGCGGCCGGACGGCCATGTTGCCGGGCGCGTTCGGGTTCTGCATCGCCGCAACGGCGGTGCGCTGTGGGTTCCCGGCCGCCACGGCGTCCTGGTATCGCTGGCTGGGCGCATCGATCCCCGGAACGACCCGGTTCACGAGGTCGACCGGCGGCTCGCCTTCGGGACGCCCCTGGTTGGCCTGGTTCTGCAGATTGCGCATCAGTACACCGCAGTTCGGACATGCATTGCGCTGACCGCCTTCGTCTTGGGTCGATTCGACGGATTCGATCTCCCGCAGGGCGGCACGCAGGTGGTTGTTGTTGGGATCGTTCGCCGACCCGCACGTACCTCTGGGAAGCTCGTTCCGCCGCTCGTAGTCGAACAAGTGCTGGCTCAGCGCGTCGGGCTCGGAGCAGTTGGCCGGGTGCCGCGTCGCCTGCGGGAACTCCCAGTTGGTCGTCCCGTTCGGCGATTGCACCTGGACCTGGTTTGCCATGTTGTTCCAGACCGTCGGATGGATCTCCGACGGGTTGTTCCGGTCGCGCCCAGCCGCACTCCGGCCCGTGGCGCCTGACGGCCGGATCGTCGTCGTCATTGGCTGGAGCCCGTCCAGATCGACGACGTTCGACGGCGAGTTCTCCGCATACCCGAACAGCCGCGGACTGCGCGCGATCTCGATGGGATCCGCGCTGATGTACGCGCCGATCTCCGGATCGTAGTAGCGGAAGCGGTTGTAGTGGAGCCCGGTCTCGCGATCGGCGTACTGGCCGGGGAAGCGGAATGGCGTCGCGCCCTCGCCAAGGACGGCGCCGAACGCGCGGTGCAACTGCACAGCCTCGATCGAGCCTGAGGCGGAGATCACGAGCTCGGGGAAGCCGTTTGGAGCGTGGACATAGAACCGCCGATTGCCTGACGCGTCGCTCTCGGCCAGGGGAACAGGACTCCCGTCGAGAAAGCAGTACGTGCGCGTCTCCACGCTGGGTGCTGCCCCCTCCGGCGCTCCGCGCACCAGTTCGTGGAGGATCTGTTCGCCGTCCCACACGAACTGCACTCGCCGCGTGACCTCGCCGCCGGCGCGCACGCGCTTCTCCACGCGCCTGTGAAGCGCATCGTACTCGAACTCGGTGATTCGGCCCTCGGGATCGCGCACCGACTTCAGGAGACCACGGGCGTCGTATGCATACGTCCACCGAGCGCCTCCCGGCGTTTCCTTGGCGACGAGCCGGCCGCCCTGATCGTAGCGGTACTCCTGGCCGCCAAGCCGGAGCGTCCTCCCGCCGGGGCCGTGCTCATGCGTCTCGTTCCCTAGCCGGAGATTGCCTGCCGCGTCGTACCGGAACAACTCGCCAGCACCTTCCGCAGGCAGCCGCGCCACGAGCTGACCGACCGGATCGTACCGGTACTGCGTGAGGCCGAGCAGGGCATCCATCTCCTGCTCGAGCAGCCCCACGGGCGACCAGCCATAGGACACATCGGAGACGACTCCGCGCGGAAGGCGCCCCACCCACTGTGGCTCTCCGTGCGCCGCGACGGCTCGGTCGGCCTCCATCACCGTGCGCCGCGCTAGACGGCCAAGGCCGTCGTATGCGTAGGCGACGCGCCCGCCACGCGGGAGCACGACCTGCTGCTCGCGTCGCAGCGCATCCCGGAAGATGTCGAGCGCCTCGACACCCCAGTCGACGCGCACGACGTCGCCCATCGCGTCCCGGGTCAGCCGCTCGACATACCCGAGCGACGTCGACCGCTCGATGCGCTGACCCATCGCGTCGTGCTTGCTGTTGATCTCGAACCTGTCGCCCTTGATGAAGAGGACCTCGCGAACGAGGCAGCCCCGCGCGTCGTAGGTGCGCGTGCACTCACCGGAACCGTTGCGAGCGAACGTCAGCCTACCCACCTCGTCGTACTCGAATTCATCGGCGGTATCATCGGCATACACGCGGCGCAGCAGCTGGCCTGCGGCGTCGTATTCATAGTCCACGCTGTCGCTGCTTGAGCTCCGCCACGAGATCAGCCGGCCGCACAGGTCTCGTCGCAGCGAATGCACGCGCCCATCGAGCGTCTCCTCCTGCACAACGTGGCCAGCGCCATTCCGCCGGTAGCGGTGGACACGCCCCTCCTCGTTATGGAGCTCAAGGAAGCGTCCATCCCTGTCATACCTGTAGGCGATCCGTGTTCCGTCCGGCCGCTGGACCTCGCAGAGCGCGTTGAGGCCTCCCCAGATCAGCCGCCCTGTCCGCCCCGCCGCGTCCGTCACCCGGACGAGCCGTCTCCGGCCATCGTAATCGTAGCTGGTCGTGGCGCCGGTGGGGTCCTCCAGGAACCGGAGCAATCCACGAGTGTCGTAGGCATACCGGGTCGTCCCGCCGACCGCGTTGGTCATGGCGACGGGGCGGCCGAGATCGTCGTAGGCGATCCGCTTCGTGGCACCGCTGGGCTCGGTGAGCGCGGTGCAGTTGCCATGCGCGTCGTAGTCGAACACAGTCACGCCGCCATTCGGAAGGACGGCGCGCCGCACGAGCCCTCGTTCGTCAACCTCGTACCCGACGACGAGACCCGCGCGATCGGCGATGAGCGTCACGTTGCCTCGCGCGTCACGCTCGAACCGGATCTCCTGGCCATCCGGCCGGACCAGCGCCGTCACGGCGCCACGCGCGTCGTAGTCGTACTCGGTGCGCCGGCCGATCGGATCAATCACGGCCTTGGCCCTGCCCGCCTCGTCGCGTTCGACGCGCGTGACCGCGCCCATAGGATCTGTGTACGAGAGCCAGTTCCCCAGATCGTCGTATTCGTGCGACAGAACACCCGGTCCCCAAGCCACCTTCTCCGCCTGTCCGTTGGCGTTGCCGATGACGCGCTTGAGCTGCGATGAGTCGATGACCTCGGTATAGCCGTCGCCGAGGTACTCCAGTCTGGTGTGGAAGAGGCCTTTCGCCAGCGTCTTGCCATCTGCCAGCACATCGGGGACGCTGGCAGCGAGGCTCACGTCGCACCCCTCGCCTGGCGCTGCCCATGTCTCCACGCAGCGCCGTTGTCGATCGTAGCGGTAATGGATGATCAGCCCGTCGGGCAGGTGCTGCTCAACGAGCAGGTGCTCGCTGTAGACGAACCGCGTCGCGGCACCCTCGGCGTCGACGACAGCGACGAGGTCGCCCGCCGCATCGTACTGGTACCTGTGGAACGCGTGCCATCCGGTTGGGGACGTGGTGGTCTTCACCTCGAACCGCGCGATACGCCTTGATGGGTCGCGCACGCAGCGAACGACGCGGCCAGCGGAGTCCGTGACAGCTCGGAGCTCCGAGCCATCGTACGCGAGACGGATCGTGTTACCATTGCGGTCCACGAGGGAGCTCAGTCGGTACACGTCGTCGATGGCGTCCTGTTCGTGGAACAGAAGCGTCACGCCGCTCTCGAGGGACAGAGCGAACCCCGAGCGCGCCGCGCGCAGTGACATCCCGCCGAACAGCCGCCGCGACTCGCCGGCGGCCGGGAGAGGCGCTTTGAGGACGGTGCCATCCTCCTGGAGGATATCGACGTGCCGGCGGGATCGCGCGATGCTCCACACGAGGGAGTGCGACCAGCCGAAGCCGAGCCCCAGGTCGCGCTCTCGCGCGCTCGAGGAGTACTGGCGACGAAGCACGAGGGGCAGCGGGCCTGGCAGGCCGAGATCGATGGCAGGTACTGTGAAGACCCGTCCGGTCACGACGTCCACGGGATCGCCTGCAGCCGTGCCGCCGTTTCCGCCATGGCGAGGGTTCGTGCAGGCGGCGGCGCCCGTGCCCTGCCCGCACGCGTTCCCATCCTTCCCTCCCCCGTCGGCGTTCTGGCCGCCGTTCTTCCCGCCCGCGCCTTGACCGTCGCCCCGTCCGTTGCCTCCCCGCCCGCCTTTTCCGCCGGCATCGCTGCCGCCTCCGAGCACGAAAACGCCCGGGTTCATTCCGGGAACGGCGGGGATGTTCGGCACCGGAGCTGTTCGAGCCACGGGGCGGATCTTCTCCGCGCGCGAGTCGCGGATCAAGGGGCGCATGGCAGGCATGGACCTTCGGCGTCACGCGTCCGAGGGCGCGTGCGGGAGGGGGAACGCGCGCGCGGCGAAGTTCCCGCCGGCGTGACCAGACGTCTCGCAGGCGTGCAACCGTACGCGCTCTCAGCAGAGCTTGCGGGCGCGGGCGAGCTGTACGGCTCCGGCGGCGACTCCAGGTGAACGGCGGGCTCGACTATCAGCCCAAGCTTGCTCGCCTCTCCGGTGCTGGCAGCAGGCCGAGCACCCGACCGATCGCCTCGTGAACGACCCGGGCCACCACCTCATCCCCGAGGGCGATGGCGCGGCTCAGCGTGTTGGCAAGCTCGGCAACCAGGACCGCCCGAGCCGACGGATCGGCCGACGCGAGTTCCCGAAACCTGAGGCTCGCCGGCTGGGCCCGCGTTGGGCCCACGCCTCCCGAGGGGCTGCGATCCGCCGTCACGCCCCCCTGAAACCGAGGGGGATCCGACGGATCGCCCCGGTTCGCCACCGCAAATTCGTCCTTGGGCGACGCGCTACTATTCTTCCCCTGCCCCGGCCAGCGCGGCCTCCCGGTGGGTGTGGCCGCGCCCCAGGGTGAAGGGCACCGCTCGCCCGCGCCCCGCGGGCGGCCCAACCGCCCTCCCCCGATGCACCAGGACCTCCTCGATCTCCTCCTCGCCCTCGACCGCGTGCCGCAGGATCCGCGCTGGCACCCCGAGGGCGACGCGCTCTTCCACTCCCTGCAGGTCTTCGACCTGGCCCGCCGCGAGACCGCGGATCGTGCGCTCTGGGCCGCGGCCCTGCTCCACGACGTCGGCAAGGCGTTCGCCGCCGCCGATCACGCCGAGGACGGGGCCGACGCGCTCGCGGAGCTCGTCTGCCCGCGGGTGGTCTGGCTCGTGCGGCACCACCTGCACCTCTTGCGCGCGCCCGGCCCGACGAAGCGGCGCCTCCGGCGCACGAGCGCCCTCGCCGACCTCGCGCGGCTCCGGCGGTGGGACCTCGGCGGCCGCTCGCCGGCCGCGACCGTGCTGAGCCCCGAGGCCGCCGTGGAGCTCCTGCTCGACGGCGCGGACCTCTCCCTGCTCTCGATCGGCGGCGAGCCCGCCCCCGCCCATGATCTGCGAAAGGAGCTCGCGTGAGCGCAAGGCGCGCCGGGAGGTCCTCTGCGGCGACGTGGATCGCTGGGGCGACGATCGCCGGCTCTGGGGCGACGAGGCCGGGTCGCCGGCGCGAGACCGGCTCTGCGCCGCGGTGCGGGATGCGGTCGAGACCGCGCTGACGGCGAAGCAGCGCGAGGTCGTCGAGGCCTATTTCTTCGACGGGCTGTCGCAGGGCGAGATCGCGCGCCGCCTCGGGGTGGCGCAGCAGGTCGTGCAGAAGCGCCTGTTCGGGGCGCCGCGGGGCGGCCGCCTGGTCGGCGGCGCGATGCTCCGGCTGCGGCAGGCCCTCGGGCCGGCGCTCGCCGCGGCGCCGCCGACGCCGGCAGGCCGCGGCGCGGCGGCAGCGCCGGCAGCGCGCGCGGCGCGGGTGAGCCGATGAGCGCCGAGCGATCCGGCGGGCTGCGGGCCCGCATCGCCGCCGAGGCCGCGCGCCTCATGTACGAGGAAGGCGTGGACCAGTACTTCACCGCCAAGCGCATGGCCGCGAAGCGGATCCTCGGCCAGGTCGAGGGGCGGCGGGCGCGGTACCGGCCCGCGGACCTGCCCTCGAACGGGGAGATCCGCGAGGCGCTGCTCCTCTTCGCCGAGCGCGCCGAGGGGAGCCAGCGCACGCGCCGGCTGTTCGCGCTGCGCATCGTGGCGCTGGAGGCCATGCGCGCGCTCGCGCCGTTCTCGCCCCGGCTGATCGGCTCGGTCTCCACCGGCCATATCCGCCGCGGCAGCGACGTCGATCTGCACGTGTTCCCCGCCGACGAAGAGGCGCTGGAGCGGCACGCGCGGGCGCTCGGCTGGACCTTCGAGCGCGAGCGCGTGACGATCCAGAAGGGCGGAGAGCTCCGGGAGTACGTGCACTATCACGTGGCGGACGTGGCGCCCCTCGAGCTCACGGTGTACGCCCCGCGCGAGCTGAGGGCGCGCCCCCGCAGCAGCACCGACGGGAAGCCGATCGTGCGCCTGGGCATCGCCGCCCTCTCGGCGCTCTGTGCCCGGGACCACCCCGCGGCGTGGGAGCGCTACCTCGCGACCGGCGAGGTGGAGGGGATGGACGCGCTGCTCGAGGCGGACGAGGACGAGCCGCTCCCGGGGCAGTTCGACGGGTTGCTCGGCGACACCGGCGGCGGCGCCGGAGCCGACGACGCGCCGGCCTGCGCCGAGCCCGGCGAGGAGGACGACCCCGATCAGGCGTACGATCCGCTGCCCGGCTTCGAGGGGATGGCCTGACGGTCACGGCCGCCTCGCGCCGCCGCGGCCGCGCGAGGCGGCCCGGGCGCGCGAGGCGGCCCGGGCGCGCGTTGCTCCGCCTCTGCGCCGCGGGTACAGTCGGCGGGGCATGCTCGTCACGACGGTGCTGGCGCGCGAGGCCATCTCGGTGCTCGACTACCGGTGCAGCGCCGGCCCCGCCGACGCGCCGTTCGTCGAGCAGCACCGCGGCTTCTCGCTCTCCTACGTGCGCAAGGGCAGCTTCGGTTACCGCGTCCGGGGGGCGTCGTTCGAGCTCGTCGCCGGGTCGCTCCTCATCGGCCACCCCGGCGACGAGTACATGTGCACGCACGAGCACGTCCGCGGCGACGAGTGCCTGTCCATCCACCTCGCGCCGCCGCTGCTCGACGCGCTCGGCGCCCGGACCGAGGCCTTCCGGACCGGCGGCGTGCCGCCCCTGCCCGAGCTGATGGTGCTCGGCGAGCTCGCCCAGGCGGCCGCCGACGGCAGGAGCGACATCGGCGTCGACGAGGCGGGAATGCTCTTCGCCGCCCGCTTCGTCGAGGTCGCCTCCGGGCGGGAGCAGCGGCCGCCCGAGGCCCTCGCGCGCGACCGCCGCCGCGCCGTGGAGGCGGCGATCTGGCTCGACGAGCACGCGCACGAGCCGGTCGATCTCGAGGGCGCCGCGCGCGAGGTCGGGCTCAGCCCGTTCCACTTCCTGCGGCTGTTCGCGCGGGTGCTCGGCGTGACCCCGCACCAGTACCTGGTCCGCGCCCGCCTGCGCCGCGCGGCGCGCCTCCTGGCCGACAGCGCCCGGTCGATCACCGACATCGCGCTCGACGTCGGGTTCGGCGATCTCTCCAACTTCGTCCGCACCTTCCACCGCGCCGCCGGCGTCTCCCCCCGCGGCTTCCGCCGGGCGGCGCGCGGGGATCGCAAGATCTTCCAAGACCGGCTCGCCGGGCGCTCCTAGGATGGCCGCCGGACGCGGGCGCTCGGCCCGCGCCGGCCCCTCATGACGGCACACGGCTTCCTCCTCTTCGATACGGCGATCGGCCGGTGCGGCATCGCGTGGGGCGCGCGTGGCGTCGCCCTCTTGCAGCTCCCGGAGGGGCGCGAGGAGGGCACGCGCGCGCGCCTGCTGGAGCGCATGCCGGGCGCGCTCGAGGCGCCGCCCCCGCCCGACGTGCAGCGCGCCATCGACGGCATCGCCGCGCTCCTCCGGGGCGAGGCGAGCGATCTGTCCGGCGTCCCGCTCGACCTGGAGCGCGTGCCGCCGTTCCACCGCCGCGTCTACGAGGTCGCGCGCACCATCCCGCCGGGCGCCACGCTGACCTACGGCGACATCGCGGCGCGGCTCGGGTCGGTCGGCGCGGCGCGCGCCGTGGGGCAGGCGCTCGGGCGCAACCCGTTCGCGATCCTCGTGCCGTGCCACCGCGTGCTCGCGGCCGGCGGCAAGGTCGGCGGCTTCTCCGCCGACGGCGGCGTCACGACCAAGCTCCGCCTCCTCGAGATCGAGCGCGCCCGGCCGGCCGGCGCCCCTCAGGCCGACGGCGCGGCGGCCGGCGCGCCTCAGGCCGGCGGCGGCGACGCCGGCGGCGCGTACGGCTTCGATCCGGCCGCCGCCGTCGAGCGCCTGCGCGCGTCCGACGCGGCCCTCGGGCGGCTCATCGATCGGGTCGGGCCGTTCGGCATGCGGCTCGACCGGACGTCGAGCCTCTTCCTCGCGCTCGCCGAGTCGATCGTCTACCAGCAGCTCACCGGCAAGGCCGCGGCGACCATCTTCGCGCGCGTGCGCGCGCTCTTCCCCCCGGCGCACGAGGGCTTCACGCCCGAGCAGCTCCTGCGCGCCTCGGACGAGGAGCTCCGCGCGGCCGGCCTCTCGCGCGCGAAGCTGCTCGCGCTGCGCGACCTCGCGCGGAGGACGAAGGACGGCGAGCTCCCCACGCTCGCCGAGGTCCACGGCATGGACGACGAGGCGATCGTCGAGCGCCTCACGCAGGTGCGCGGCGTCGGCCGCTGGACCGCGGAGATGCTCCTCATGTTCCGGCTCGGCCGCCCCGACGTGCTGCCCGTGGACGACTACGGCATCCGCAAAGGTTTCGCGTTCGCGTTCAAGCAGCGCGACCTGCCGGGGCGCAAGGACCTCGAGCGGCGCGGGGCGCGCTGGAGGCCGTACCGCACGGTGGCGAGCTGGTACCTGTGGCGCGCGGCGGAGCTGGCGCGGGAAGACTGACCTCGCGCTCCCGCGGCGGCCGGGGCTGTCCCCGCGCCGCGCATAAGGCGGCGCGGCTGTCGGCCGGCCCTGGCCTTGAAACGCGGCCTGCGCAGGGGTCGCCTGTCAGGCACGCTCTGACGCCGGCGGCTGCAGAAACGCCACAGCGGGCTGTGCCGCATGGCGCGCGGCCGCGCGCGCGACCTCCGGAGCGCGCGCGACGGCTGGCCGGCGTCGATGCGCGGGGTTAAGTTCTCGCCGGCCACAGAGCGAGAGCGCCGCGTGGAGCGCCGCACGACGTTGGACAAGGGTCGCCGTCCCGACGGCGCCAGAAGAGCACTGGAGGAGCACGACAGTCATGCTGAAGAACCTCGAAGGGCAGCGCGTTCCGGATGTCACGTTTCGCACGCGTGTCGACGGTCAGTGGAAGGACGTGACCACCAAGGACGTGTTCGCGGGCAAGAAGGTGGTGGTGTTCGCGCTGCCGGGCGCCTTCACGCCGACCTGCTCGAGCAGCCATGTGCCGCGCTACAACGAGCTCGCGGCAGAGTTCAAGCGGCGCGGGGTCGACACGATCGCGTGCATCTCGGTGAACGACGCGTTCGTGATGGATGAGTGGTGCAAGGCGCAGGAGGCGGACAAGGTCCTGTTCCTGCCCGACGGGAACGGGGAGTTCACCGAGAAGATGGGGATGCTCGTCGACAAGGCGAACCTCGGGTTCGGCAAGCGCTCGTGGCGCTACTCGATGCTTGTCGAGGATGGCGTCATCAAGAAGATGTTCATCGAGCCCGAGAAGGAGGGCGATCCCTTCGAGGTGTCGGACGCGGACACGATGCTGAAGCACCTGGATCCGTCGTCGAAGGCGCCGAACGACGTGCTGATATTCACGAAGCCGGGGTGTGGCTACTGCGCGAAGGCGAAGCGGCTCCTGGAGGAGCGGGGCCTGGCGTACGAGGAGGTGGCGGCCTCGCCGCGCCGGCTGCGGGCGGTGAGCGGGAAGTCGTCGACGCCGCAGGTCTTCATCGACGGGAAGTACATCGGCGGGGCCGACGAGCTCGAGGCGTACTTCGCGAAGGCCTGATTGACGGAGACCTGGCTCCTCGTGGCCAGGTCTCTCCTTCTCGCTCAGGGGCGGTACCGCGGATCGTCGAGGAAGGCGGGATCGGTCAGCGACCGCAGGAACGCCGCCAGATCGGCCTTCTCGTCCGGCGAGAGCCCCAGCGCCTCGATCTGCGGATCGGTGGAGACATGGCCCAGACCGCCGCGATCGTAGTGGTCGACCACGTCCTCCAGCGTCGCCAGCGATCCATCGTGCATGTAGGGGGCGCTCGCCGCGATGTTCCGCAGACCGGGCACCTTGAATTTCCCGAGGTCTCCCGTCCGTCCGGTGATCCTTTGCCGCCCGACGTCGCCGCCGTCGAGGTAGGTGCCGTTGTTGAAGAAGCCCTCGTTGCTGAGCCTTCCGGCCGGGTGGCAATGGAAGCAGCCAGCCCGCTCGCTCAGGAACAGCGCCTCGCCGCGGCGCTCGGCGTCTCCGAAGCTCGTGTCGTCCCCGCGCAGGTGCCGGTCGTAAGGGCTGTCGGCGCTGACGATCGAACGGAGGAAGCTGGCGATGGCCTGGCGCAACGGCTCCTCGCCGGGCGGCCCGCCATAGGCATCCGCGAACGCCTCGACGTAGGCGTCATCGCCGGCCACGCGAGCGACGGCCTCGGCGAGCGATAGGCCCATCTCGTCGGGGTGCTCGATGGGCATCCCCGCCTGCTCTTCCAGGGTGGCCGCGCGGCCGTCCCACAGGAAGCTCTCGCCCCACGCCAGGTTCACAAGCGCGGGCGCGTTGCGCTGTCCCAGGCGGCCGTCGACCCCCCGGGAGACGGGATCCGGCTCGGCGAAGGCGTGCTCCTGGCGGTGGCAGCTCGCGCACGCCACCTCGCCGGTGCGAGAGAGGCGCGCGTCGAAGAAGAGCCGCTTGCCGAGCTGGGCCCTCGCCTCGGTGAGCGCGTTCTCGGCCGGCGCCCTGGCCGCCGCGGCGCGCGCCGGAAACCCGGCGGGGATGGCGTCCGTGACGAGCGGCGGCAGAGGTCCGGAGCCCGCCGGCCCGTCATCGCCGCATCCGCCCGAAAGGAGCAGCGCCGTCAGGCCGACGGCGCCTCCGCGGCCCAAGCCCGGCGTCACGGATCGAAGGCGAACACCGTCAGGTCGGGGAGGCTGCGCCGCAGGCGCTCACCCGCGAGGAGCTCGTCGCCCACGGGCCCGGGCGGCCCCATGAACCCGGTCAAGTCGACGTCCGCCGTGGCGCCCTCGAAGACCTCGTCCATGGCGACCCGGACGACCTTGCCCGTCGAGCCGCTCTCGGGCACCGACAAGGCGCCTCGTACCTCGACCCTGGGGACGAGATCCATGACCAGGTTGCCGCCCATGTGGACCGCCGGCGGCACC
Organism: Sorangium cellulosum So0157-2; assembly: GCF_000418325.1. Taxonomy (GTDB): domain Bacteria; phylum Myxococcota_A; class Polyangia; order Polyangiales; family Polyangiaceae; genus Sorangium; species Sorangium cellulosum_D. Next base: position 1,855,358 of record NC_021658.1, on the reverse strand, counting down.
GTCCCTTCGTCCGGATCGACGGGCTCACCTCCGGCCGGCGGATCCACCCTGCCCTCGTAGCGCAGCCAGAGGTAGCCGGTGTGCGGCCACGTCATCTGGGAGGCATCCGAGAGGGGCGCGACGTTTTGCGCGGGCTGGGAGACATTGCAGGCCTGGTGCAAGCCCCAGACGAAGCTGACGCCTTCATAGCTGCCAGCCGGAGCGCGCAGCCGGAGCGTGGCCGAGCCCGGGTCCTCGGCGTTGTAGAAGTGGACCCCGTGAGGGGCGGGGGCGCCCTCCGGGCCGACGATATCGACGGGCACGAGATCGCCGCCCGCCTGGATCAGCGCCGCGTGCGAGACGTAGAAGCGGGCGTTGAGCGGCGTGACGGTGCTGCCGTCCGGCGCGGCGTTCGGCTCGCCGAACAGGAACGGCTCGCCGCCGAGGACGAGCTCGAACGCGAGCTCGACGATGGCGCCCTCGGCCCTGATGGGCGCCGGCAGCTCGGCGCAACCGGCCGGCCACGTGGCCTCGGCCTCGCCGCCCGCGCCGCCGTCGCCGCCCGCGCCGCCGTCGCCGCCCGCGCCGCCGTCGCCGGGCGCTCCTCCGGCCTCGTCGGGCTCGCTGCCGCCCGCCCCGCCGGTCCCGGAGGCCGTCTGCTGAGGCGAGGGCGCGCCGCAAGCGGCTGCCACACCCAAGAGCAACCCGATGAAGCCGAGCAAGCGAGGAGATTTCATGGCGGGCGCGATTGTACGCGAGGACGCACCCCACGGGAACGGGTGACGCATCTCGGGGACGGGCAAGAGGACGCGAGGAGTCCTCTCCCTTGCGCCGCGTCTTCTTGCTCGGCTTACTCGGCTTACTCGGCTTACTCGGCGTACATCTGGTCGATCACGCCGCGGAAGCGCTGCTCGATCACGTTGCGCTTCATCTTGAGCGTCGGCGTCATCTCGCCGTCCTGCACCGAGAACTCGCGGCCGAGGACGGTGAACCTCTTGATCTGCTCGAAGCTCGCGAGCCCCGCGTTCAGGGCGTCGATGTGCGCCTTCACCTGGTCGACCACCTCGGGGGTCGTGATCGCGGCGTCGCCGTTCAGGGCGCCACGGGCCTTCAGCTCGGCGAGCTTCGCCTCGGTCAGGGTGATCAGCGCCGAGAGGTACTTGCGGCCGTCGCCCACCATGCACACCTGACTGATGATCTCCGCCGCCTTGAGCCTCTCCTCGATCGGCAGCGGCGCGATCATCTTGCCGCCGGAGGTCTTGAGGATCTCCTTCTTGCGACCGCGGATCTTGAGCTGCCCGCGCTCGTTCCACTCGCCGAGATCGCCCGTGTGCAGCCAGCCGTCCTCGAGCGCGACCGCGGTCGCCGCCTCGTCCTTGTAATAGCCGACGAACACGTGCCGGCCGCGCGTCAGGATCTCGCCGTCGTCGGCCAGCTTGAACTCCACGCCGGGCACGGGCTTGCCCACGGTCCCCGCGCTCTCGACGCCAGGCTCGGTCATGCAGATGACGCCCGTCGACTCGGTCTGGCCGAAATCCTCGAGGATCTCGAGGCCGAGCGCGCGGAACCACGTCGAGATGTGCGGCGCGAGCGCCGCCGCGCCCGAGGCCAGCATCTCGGCCTTGCCCAGGCCGAGGGCGGCGCGCACCTTGCCGAGCACGAGCTTGTCCGCGAGCTTGAGCTGCAACGCGTCGAGCGGGCTCGGCGCCCGCTGCGCATACTTCGCCTCGGCCACGCGCGCGCCGACCGAGAGCGCCCACTCGGCGAGCTTCTTCTTCGCGCCCTTGCCGCCGCGCACCTTCGCCATCACGCCTTCCATCATCTTCTCCCAGAGGCGCGGCACGCAGAGCAGCAGCGTGGGCTGCACCTCGGGGAGCTCGACCGAGACGTTCTCGAACTTCGAGCAGAAATTGACGGCATAGCGCTGGGTGATGCCGACCCCCACGTTCTGCAGCTTCTCGGCGATATGACAGAGCGGGAGGAACGAGAACATCGTGCCGCGCGCGAACGGCAGGCCCCAGTACTTCACCACCATGTCGGACGTGTAGGCCAGGTTGTCGTGCGAGATCATCGCCCCCTTGGGGTTGCCCGTCGTGCCCGAGGTGTAGATCAAGAACGCGCCGGCCCTGGGGTCGATCTTCGCCAGGTAATCGGCGTACGTCTTCGCGCCCGGCCGCTGCGCGAGCGCGCGGCCCTCGGCCAGCGCCGATTCGTACGAGATCGCCTTCGGAGAGATCGACGTGTCGCCGTCGAAGACGAGGATCCATCGCACGCTGTCAGGGGCGGCGGATTCGCCCTTCTCCCCGGCGATCTTCTGGAAGTATTCCCGGTTTTGCACCGAGAGCAGCGTCGCCTCGGTATGCGTCAGGATGTAGTGGATGTCCTTGGCCGTGGAGTTCGGATAGAGCCCCGCCGACTTGCCCCCGACGAGCAGCGCCGCGAGATCGACGTGCACCCATTGCGGGCAATTGTACGAGAGAATCGCGCCGATCTGGCTCGCGTCGAACCCCCTCGACTCGAGGAACAGCGCCAGGTGGTGGACCCGGTCGCGAACGTCTCGCGCCGTCAGCGTCGTCCATTCGCCCCCGGATTTGTAACGCTGGGCCGGCGCGTACGGGGATTCATTGGCCCACTGATCCAGACGGTGGAGAACGGTGCTCATGGCATCTTCCTGCGGCCTCGGGGCCTCGGGTGGGTGATCGGAGCCCAGGATGCGGGAGCCGCCGGGGCATTGTCAATCAGCCTCGAAAGCGCGCTGGCGCGCCGGTCCCACCTCCGGAGGCTCCGGCCGCGCTCGACGCTGGCCGCCGAGCGCCACGACCTGATACGGTCGCTCCTCAGGCACCTCACCTCGCGTAGCCGCCATGCCGCATGTCCCCGAGCGCTTTCAGATCGTCCGGCGGCTCGGGGCAGGCGGCTTCGGGATCGTGTACGAGGCGCTCGATCGCGCGCGCGGCGAGCGCGTCGCCCTGAAAATCCTCACGCGCGTGAGCGCGCCGGCGCTGTACCGCTTCAAGCGGGAATTCCGGGCGCTGGCCGACATCGCTCACGACAACCTCGTCCGGCTCCACGATCTCATCGGCAGCGGAGACGAGTGGCTCTTCACCATGGAGCTCATCCACGGTGTGGACTGGCTCACCTACGTGCGCGGGCAGGACGCCGCAGGCGGCGCCGCGCCAACCACGGCCCCGGCCCCGGAGACACATCTCCCGAGCACGGCGCCCCCGGACGAGGGAATCGATCTCGACGCCACGCAGGAAGAAGCCGTCGTGCGCTGGCCCGCATCGCCCACGTCGATCGATGTCCGCGCGGGCCATCGCCCGGAGGCGCGCGCCGACGTCGCGCGGGTGCGGTCGTCGCTCGTCCAGGTCGCCCGGGCGCTCCTGGCCGTGCACGAGGCGCGGCTCGTCCACCGCGACCTCAAGCCCTCGAACGTGCTCGTCACGCCCGAGGGGCGCGCCGTCGTGCTCGATTTCGGCATCGCCTCGCGCCTGTCGCACAGCGGGCAGAGCGCGACCGACGCCGAGCAGCTCGTGGGGACGCCGCGGTACATGGCGCCGGAGCAGGTGAGCGCGCGCGCCGTCACGCCGAGCGCCGACTGGTACGCCCTCGGCGTGATGCTCTTCGAGGCGCTCGCAGGAGAGCCGCCCTTCGCGGGGACGCCCCTCGAGATCCTCGCCGAGAAGCAGCGCGCCGCGCCCCGCCGGCTCCAGGACGTCGCGCCGTGGGCGCCGGACGACCTCGCCAGCCTCGCCGCCGATCTCCTGTGCACGGCGCCGGAGCGGCGCCCCTCCGGCCCCGAGGTGATCCGGCGCCTCGGCGGGGCGGACAGCCCGGCGGCCGCGGCCCCGGCCCCAGCACAGAGCGGCCGCGGCGCGCGCGCGGCGCGCCCGCCGCCCGGGCCGGAGCTCGACGCGCTCGCCGGCGCGCTCGCGCGGGCGCGCGGGGGGCAGCCGTGCCTGGTCCTCGTCCACGGCGCCGCCGGGGCGGAGCCGGGCGCGCGCGTGCGCGCCTTCCTCGACGGCTTCGCCGAGGACGCGCTCGTCCTCGAGGGCCGGTGCCACGAGCGCGAGCAGGTGCCGTTCAAGGCGCTCGACGGCGCGATCGACGCGCTCAGCCGCCACCTCGTGCGGGCCCCGCCCGAGCAGGCCGCCGCGCTCATGCCCCGCGGCGCCGCCGCGCTCGCCCGCGTCTTCCCCGTGCTCGCGCGCGTCCCGGCCGTGCGCGCCTCGCCGCGGAGCCCCGCCGACGACGAGGGCGAGCCGCGGCTCCGGGCGCGCGCGTCGGCCGCGCTCCGCGACCTGCTCGGGCGGCTCTCCGATCGCCGCCCGGTGATCGTCTTCATCGCCGACGCCCACTGGGGCGACGCGGACAGCGCCGCGCTGCTCGCGGAGATCATGGCCCCGCCCGACCCGGCCGCGCTCCTGCTGATCGTCGCCCACTGGGCCGAGGGCGACGATCGGCAGGAGCGCGGCCCGTTGCTCGCGGCGCTCCGCGCCTCGCCGGCAATGGCCGCGGTGCACACCGTCGAGATCGACCTCAGCTGAACCCCGGCGCGAAGATCGCCGCGATGCGGGCCGGGTTCCGGATGCCCTGGCCCGCCATCCACGCGTCCGCGGCCTCGATCAGGGCGCGGCCCTCCTCCCCGCCGAGGAGCTGGCCCCGGCGGCGGCGGGCGCAGGCGGCGAACAGGGCCATCTCGCTCCCGTCGAACGCCGCCGCCGCCGCCTCGAGGAGCGAGAGCGCCCGCGCGGCCTGGCCCCGCTGCGCCGCGATCGCGGCGCGCAGCGACATCGCCATCGGCGCGACCCACGGCGCGCCCTCGCGCGAGAGCCGCCGCGCGTCCCGCTCCGCCTCGCCGAGCAGGCGCCGCGCGAGCCGGGCGTCGCCGGGGGCCGCGCGCGCGGCGGCCTCGAGCGCCGCGGAGGCGCGCAAATGATGAATCAATACGCGGTAGTACTGGAACCTCGGCAGGAACGACCAGGCGATCTTGCGCCAGCGGTCCCGGATCCGCCGCCGCGCCGCGAGCGGCGCCCCGGCGTAGAGATCGATGCGCCCGAGCGCCACGGTCTCCAGGCAGTCGAGGTGGTCGAACGAGCGGCGCGGCCACCGCGCCATGGCGCCCAGCACCTCGTCGCGCGCGGCGTCCGGGCGGTCCGCGGCGAGCGGCACGATGTACGTGAGCCCCACCCGGAAGAAGCTCGCGGCGTAGAGGTCGCCGCGGGCGTCCGCGTCGGCGATGCGCGGGGCCGCGAGCCGGGCCAGCGCGTCGAGCTCCCCGCGGTGGTAGTGGGCCACCATCATGAACCGGCTGCTCGTGCCGAGCTCCCACGCGACGCCGGCGCACCGCGCGCGCAGGAGATCCTCGGCCTCGCGGCAGAGCGCGAGGCCCTCGGCCCAGCGGCCGGAGAGGCACTCGACGACCCCGAGCATGCACTTGTTGACCGCGACGAGGTACGGATCGCCGACCTTCTCCGCGAGCGCCGCCGCCGTGGCGTAGCGCCGGTGCGCGAGGCGGCGCCCCACGACGTGGTCGGTGCCGAGGTGCCCGATCTCGGTGGCGATGGCGCGGGCGAGGCGGTAGGGCTCGCCGGCGCGGAGCGCGAGGTAGAGGTGCCGCGCCTGGAGCGCGGCGCCCTGGAGGACGTCGGCCATCGCGAGCCCGACCGAGGCCGACCAGCAGATGTCGAGGCGCGTCAGCGTCTCGGCCGGCAGCGCGCGCGCGTCGCGCTCCCGGAAGCGGAACCCGCGCAGCCGCAGGAGGATCCGCCAGAAGAGGAGCGAGAGCAGGACCGCCCACCGGCGCTCGGCGAGCCGCATCCCCACCGAGGCGAGCACGCCCGCGAGCGCGCGCTTGCCCTCCTCGATGTGGCCGCTCACGAGCAGCTGCTCGGCGGCGCAGCGCCGCAGATCGAGGCTCTCCCGCGGCGCCGCGCCCTCGGCCGCGGCGGCGTACGCCCGGGCCGCCTCGGCGCCGCGGCCGGCGTTGCGCAGGGCGTGGGCGAGCTTGATCCGGAGCGCGCGCGCCTCGTCCGCGCGGCCCGCGGGCGCCGCCTCGAGCGCGGCGGCGTAGTGCTCCGCCGCGCGATCGAACGCGAGCGCCTCGGCCGCGCGATCGCCCGCCTTCACCGCGTAGTGCGCCGCCTTGTCGGCGCGCCCGCCGCGCCGGAAGTGCATCGCGAGCACGTCCGCCTCGGCCCGCCCCGACGCCTCCAGGACGGCGGCGAGCGCGAGGTGGACCTCCGCGAGCTCCGCCGCGCCGAGCTGCGCGAGCGCCGCCTCGCGGATGCGGTCGTGGAACGTCTCGAGCTCCTGCTCGTCGCGCTGGCCCCGCGTGCGGATCGCGCTCCCGGCCCGGAGCGCCGCGAGCGCGGCCTGCTCCTCGTCGGGGGTGAGCCCCGCGGCCTCCCGGGCGTCGCGGCGGCCGAGCGGCTTGCCGGACACGGCGACCACCTCGAGCAGGCGCCGCGCCGCCGCGGGCAGGCGCTGGAGGCGGCCCGCGAGCACCGACCCGAGCCGGACGCCGGCGCCGCGCGACGACTCGGGCGCGGCGCGCCCCTCGACCTCGCGCGAGAGCTCGAGCACGAAGAACGGGTTCCCCTCGGCCTCCTCCGCGATCGCGTCCGCCTGCGCGGCGGCCCGGTCGCCGCCGCCGAGGAGGGCCCGGGCGAGGGCGCGCCCCTCCTCGGGCGAGAGCGCGCCGACGGCGAGGGCGCGGACGTCGCCCGCGTCCGCGCCCGCCGCGTCGGGCGGGAGCAGCCGCGCCACGAGCTCGCTCCGCTCGGCGTCCTCGCTCCGGTAGCAGAGGAGCAAGAGGAGCGCGGGCGCGTCGGGCTCGCGGAGGAGGTCCGTGAGGAGCGCGGCGCTGTCGGCGTCGCCCCACTGCAGGTCGTCGATGAACAGGACGAGCGGCCGCCGGTCCGCGATCCGGGCGAGGATCTCGCGGAGGGCGGCGAACCCGCGCCGGCGGAGCTCCCGCGCGTCCGGGGGCTCGACCTCGCGCCGCGGCGCCCGGGCGATCGCGTCGACCCGCCCGAGCACGGGGAAGAGCCGCACGACCGCGTGCACGTCGCGCGGCATGAGCTCGGCGGCGTCCAGGCGGGGGAGGCGCGCGAGGTGGCGGCTGAGCGCGTCGATGAGGCTGTCGACGGCCTTGTACGGGACGGACTCCCGCTCGTAGCAGCGGCCCTCGAGGACGACGGCCTCGTCCGCGGCCGAGAGCTCGTCGAGGAAGCGGCGGGCGAGGGCGGTCTTGCCCGCGCCCGAGGTGCCGTGGAGGTGCACGGTGGTCGCCCTGCCGCCCCTCGCGCGCGCGAAGGCGCCGCGCAGCGCGTCGAGGTGCCCCTCTCGCCCGACGAACGGCGCGCCCGGGGCCGGCGCGCTGCTCCGGGCCCGGGGCCGCTCGGGCGCGCCGGCCTCGGCGCGGGCGCGGCCCTCCGCCTCGCCGTCCGGCGGCGAGAGCCGCCGGAGCACCTCGTGCGCCGGGGGCCGCTCGCCGGGCTCGGGCCGCAGCAGCTCGGCGCAGAGCGCGTCGAGGTCCGCCGGGATCCCGTCCGCCAGCTCGCTCGGCGGGGGCGGCCGGTCCCGCTGCTTCTGCACGATGACCTCGAGCGCCCCGCCCTCGAACGGCCGCCGGCCCGTGAGCGCCTCGTAGAGCATGACGCCCACCGCGTACCAGTCGCAGGCGGGCGACAGCGTCCCGCGCCTCGCCTGCTCCGGCGCCATGTAGGCCGGCGTCCCCGCGATGTGGCTGCCGCTCTGGTCGATCGAGCCCGTCGAGAGCTCCGTGACGAGGCCGAAGTCGAGGATCACGACCCGGCCCTCGCGCGTCACGAGCACGTTCGACGGCTTCAGGTCGCGGTGGAGCTTGCCGGCCGCGTGGAGCGCGGCGAGGCCCTGGGCGAGCTGGAAGAGCGCGCTCCGGAGCGGCCCCCAGCGCGGCGGCGGGGCGGCGGCCGGATCGCGCGCGGCGTCGCCCCGGCCGCGCGCGGCGTCGTCCAAGCCGCGCGCGGCGCCGGAGGCGACCGGCTCGGGCCACGTCGACGAGGCGACCGGCGCCGTCTCGTCCGGATCGCCGTCGGCGGGGGCGCGCATCGAGGCGCTCGGCGCCGGGGCGCGCTGCGCGGAGGGGCCGCGCACCGCGGAGAGGAAATCGGCGCCCTCGATGAGGTCCATCGTGAAAAACCACCGATTCTCCTCGGAAAACAGCTCGTGAAGCGCGACGAGGTTCGGGTGGACGACCTCGGACAGCGCCCGGAATTCGCGCTTGAATCGATAGAGGGCGACCGGGTCGAGGCGGTGGAGCGACTTCATTGCGACGCGCGCGCCGCGCTCGCGGTCGTGCGCCTCGTAGACGACGCCGAACGCGCCCTCGCCGAGGCGGCGGCCGATCGTGAATCGCGCTGTGCTGGAGAGCGGCCCCTGCATTCAATCGCTCTGCAATCCCGGCCTGCGGGCGGCGAGCCTACCATGCGGCGTGTCGCCGTTCCTGCCCGCGCAAGCGGTCGTCGGCGCCCGCCGCTCGCCTTGCGCGCGCCGGTGCCGGATGAGAGAGTCGGCCGCGAGGGGATGAGCGAGGCCACGGCGTCCTGGGGTCCGACCCGAACAGATGACGCGCCCCGCGGGGCCGGCGAGGGCGGCTCGTACCTGCTCGTCGTGCAGGGGAGCTCCTCGTCGGTGCTCCGCCTCCCGCGCAGCGGCGTGGTGCTCCTCGGCCGCGGGCCCGGGGCCGACGTGCGCCTCCGCAACACCTCGGCGTCGCGGGAGCACGCGAAGATCGTGCTGCTCGACGGGCGCGCGCAGCTCGTGGATCTCGGCAGCCGGAACGGCACCCTGCTGAACGGCGTCCCCGTCGACGGCGCGAGGCCGCTCGGCTCGGGCGACGTCGTGTCGATCGGCGACACGGTGGTGGTGATGCGGTGCCCCCGCCCCGCGCGGAGCCGGCAGATCCTCGAGCTCGCCGAGCTGCGGCGCCGGATCGAGGCGGAGATCGACCGGGCGCTGCGCCACGACCGGCCCGCGGCGGTGGTCGCCGTCCAGCTCGGGGCGGCCGCCGCCCGCGAGGCCGTCGCCGGCGCGCTGGAGCGCGAGCTCGCGGTGACCGATTTCGCGGGCTTCGAGGCCGACGACCGGCTGCTCGTGCTCCTGCCGGAGGCGGACGCCGCGGCGGCGGGCCACGTCGTGCGCCACGCTCCCCAGCGGCTGCTCGACGCGGCGCGCGCCGCGGGCGCCGCCCCGCCGGCGCACGCGGCGCCGAGGGCCGGCGTGGCGACGGCGCCCGCGGACGGGTGCGACGCGGACACGCTCGTCGCGTCGGCGCGCGCCGCGGCGGAGGTCGCCCTGCCCGGGCAGGCGGCGGCCGCCGCGGACGCGGTGACCACGCTGGAGATCGGCGGGCAGCGCACGGTGCTCGCCGACGCGGCCACGGTGCGCGTGTTCGACCTGATCCGGCGCCTCGCGGCGACGGACCTCCCGGTGCTCGTGACGGGCGAGACGGGCGTCGGCAAGGAGAGCGCGGCGCGCGCGCTGCACGAGTGGTCGCCGAGGGCGAAGCGGCCGCTCGTCACGCTCAACTGCGCCGCGATGCCCGAGAGCCTGGTCGAGAGCGAGCTGTTCGGCTACGAGCGCGGCGCGTTCTCCGGCGCGGCGGGCCCGAAGCCCGGCCTCCTGGAGCACGGCAGCGGCGGGACGGTCTTCCTCGACGAGATCGGCGATCTCTCGGCGAGCGCGCAGGCGAAGATCCTGCGCGCGATCGAGGCCAAGAAGATCCTCCGGCTGGGCGACGTGCGCGAGCGCGAGGTCGACATCCGCCTGGTCGCCGCGACGCACAAGGACCTCCAGGGAGAGGTGAAGGCGGGCCGGTTCCGGCAGGATCTCTATTACCGCCTCGGCGCGGCCACGGTGATCTTGCCCCCGCTCCGGGAGCGCCCCCGGGAGATCCTCGCGCTCTCGCGGGCGTTTTTGGCCGACGCGTGCGCGCGTGCGGGGCGCGAGGAGATGGTCCTGTCGACCGAGGCGACGGAGCTCTTCGCGACCCACGCGTGGCCGGGCAACGTGCGCGAGCTGAAGAACGTGATCGAGTACATCGCGGCGACGGTCAGCGCGCGCATCGTCGAGCGGGGGCACCTGCCCGCGCCGCTCGCGCCGGCCCCGCCGCGCGCCGAGAGCGCGCCGCCCTCCGTGGCGCCGGCGGGCGCCGCGGCGCCCGCCTCGAGGGGGCCTGGCCGGAGCTTCCGGCCGCTCGCCGAGGAGGTGCGGGAGCTCGAGCGCACGCGCATCGCCGAGGCGCTCGCCGCGGCGGGCGGGGTGCAGACGAAGGCGGCGGAGGCGCTCCACGTGCCGCTCCGGACCTTCGTGCTGAAGATGAACCGCTACGGGCTGGCGAAGCGCAGGCGCTGACGCGCCGCCGGGCGCGGCTCCGGGCGGAGTTGGCGAGTCTCGGGGATGCGGCCCCCCTCCGGCGCTCCGCCGGCGGGGCCGCGCTCGAGCGTCGAGGGCCCTCACGGAGGGGGCGAGGCCGCCGCCGCGCGATCAAATATTTGCTTGCATATATATATACCATCGCGTATGTTTCCGCATGCCCAGCTCGGAATTGTTCGAAGTGCTGGCCGACCCGACGCGGCGCCTGATCCTGGAGGCGCTGCTCGACGGCGAGCGCGCGGTCGGTGAACTCGTCGAGCTCGTCTCGATTCAGCAGTCCGGCGTCTCGCGCCACCTGCGCATCCTCGGGGACGCGGGGTTCGTGGAGGTGCGGGCGGAAGGCACCCGGCGGCTCTACTCGCTGCGCCCGGAGCCTTTCCGAGAGCTCGACGACTGGGTGGGGCGCTATCGGTCGCTCTGGGAGGAGCGCCTGGATCGGTTCGGCCAGGCGCTGGTAGCGCGACGAACGGCGCGGAACAGCGGGCCCAAGAAAGGACGAAGTGAATGAACGCGACAGCCGAAAAAGCCACCATCCTCATCGAACGCACCTATCCGGCCTCGGTCGCCGAGCTCTGGGAGCTCTGGGCGACCAAGGATGGATTCGAGTCCTGGTGGGGGCCGGAGGGGTTCCGGGTCGAGGTCCACGCGCTCGAGCCGAAGGAGAACGGGCTCCTCCATTACACGATGATCGCCGACGCCCCGAAGATGATCGAGGCCATGAAGCGCGGCGGGCAGCCGACGTCCACGGAGGTGCGCGCCCGCTTCAGCGCCTTCTCGCCCCACAAGACGCTCACCATCGCGAGCGTCATCGACTTTCTCCCGGGCGTCGAGGCGTACGAGAGCCGCATCGACGTCCTCTTCACCCCGCTGGCGCACGGCGCTCACATGGCCGTGACGCTCCACGCGATGCACGACGCGCACTTCACGGAGATGCAGAGGGCCGGCTTCACGAGCCAGCTCGGGAAGCTCGACAAGCGCTACACGAAGTGAGGGTCTCCTCGCGGGGCGCCCCGCGGCTCCCGTGGCTTTTCCGCGGCCACCGCCCGGGCGGGCGCGGCGGCTCGGCCGCCCGCCCGGGCTGCCACGGATCAGTGAACGCGCCCGATGCCGCGGCGGATGAACGCCGAGCGGCTCGCGGCCGCGCCGGGCCGCTCCGCGGTCGCGGCTGCGAAGCCCGGGACGGGCTCGCAGACCAGCGCCCTCAGATCCTGGTTGCGGCGCGCGAGGTCGTTCAGCATGCGCGGCGCGCCGGTCACGGGATCGGGGACCTCGATGCCGGTCATGAAGCCGGACAGCGTCCCCTCGTTCCCGGGTGCCCTCACGTTCACGTGCAGGAACGGCGTCCCGGTCTCGGCCGCCCCGTGGCACCCGTTGCAGGTGTTGAGCGAGAACTTGTGCCGCGCCTCGTTGTTGAGGATGCCCGGGGCCATCCACGCCGTGAGGTTGTTCAACGACGAGCCGGCGAGGAACGGGCTCCCCTGGAACGTGTCGGGCACCGTGTGCTGCTCCAAGAGGATCGCGGCCTCGTTCTGGTTCACGTAGGCCGCGAGCGTGGCCGAGCCGTCGAAGCCGATGTCCGGCGTCAGCTTGACCGTCGCCGGGCGCAGGAAGCCCGTCTGCGGCGAGAGGACGAACTCGCGCAGCTCCCACGGGTCCGAGAGCGCGATCTCGTTCGTGCGGAGCTGGCCGAGCGCGCTCCCGTTCGGCCTGCCGGGCGCGGCGTTCCGGCCCGCGAAGCGCGTGGTGATCGCCTGGAGGGCGGCGTTGTACTCCTCGGACGGGAAGGGCAGGTTGCCGAGGGCGTGCCAGTCGTTCGCCCAGGCGAGCACGTCGGCCTCGGTCGACGCGGGGAGCTTGTACTCCAGGATGAGGGTGAACTGTTGCGCGAAACCTTGGCTGAAGACGCCGAACACGAACCGCCCCTCGCCCGCGTGCCCCTCGGCGAGGTTCCGCACGTCGATCCTGTTGACGATGCCGAGCAGCATCAGCGGGGCCTGCCGGAGGTCGAGCGACCCGTCAGGGCTCCTCGGCCACTCGTCGAACACGACCTGTTGAATGGCCGGGCGCGCCGGCACCGTGAAGCCGTTCACGGCCTGATCGCTCAGCCAGGTATCGAACATCTGCTCGACCATGGCCGGCGCGTCGGCCGGCGTGGGGGCCATATCCTCCATGAGCCGCGCGAACGTCCACGCGCCCGTCCGGGGATCGCCGGCCGGCCCGTTGAACGTAGTGCGGATGGGATCTTCGACGACGCTGAGGTGCTTCACGAAGATCTCGCGGTTCGTCCGGACGAAGCAGCCCGCCGGCGCGATCATCTCGTAGGTGAGGTTCCCTGACGCGACGAAGAAGGAATCGGGCGAGTCGGGGTTGATCACGTCGTACGTAAGCTGGTAGACGCCCGGGTCCACGGCCTCGGTGCCGGTCACGGTGACCGAGAACGTCGCCGTGCTCCCGGGCCCGACGTCGGGGATGCTCCCGGGGCTCACGGTGGAGAGGATCCCCGGCCGGCCGAAGAGGTTGAGGCCGTACTTCCGGGGGCTGCACTCCGCCTCATCGTTGTTGGTGACCGCGATCTGGTACGTCACAGGCGTGCCCGGGGGGCCGCTGCTCTCCGGCGTGGCGACGACCGTGCCGGGGTGCCTGATGCAGGTGAGCTGGGCGATCTCGTCACCGGTCAGCGGGTTGGCGGAGACCCAGACCTCGTCGATGAGGCCCGCGAAGCGCTGCCGCTGCGGGTTGTTGCCGATCTGGATGGGCGCGTTGATATCGCGGATCGCGCCCGTGGCGCTGGCCTGGCCGGCCTGCGCGCCGTCGAGGAAGAGCCGCACGAGGCTGCCGTCGTAGATGCCCGCGACGTGCGTCCACACGTTGGCCTGGATCGGGGCGCGGGCGGTGACCGTCCGCCCGTTGGCCAGGGTGACGGCGAACCTCGCCTCGTTGCTCTGGACGACGAGCGAGAAGCTCGATCCGCTGTTGTTCCGCTCCTGCGCGATCGTACGCACCGTCGACCCCGACACCGAGGTGGGGTTGACCCACGCGGCGACCGCGAGGTTCTGCCCGAACGTGAAGCGGGGATCGTCGGCGATCGTGACGGTGTCGTTGCTGTCGTCGAAGGAGATGCCGAGGCCGCTCTTGGCCTGCGCGCAGGCCGCGCCGGCCGAGCGGGTGGCCGTCGAGCCATTGCCCGACGCGTCGGACAGCTCTGTCGTCGAGCTGTCGCAATCGTCGAACCGCCAGAAGCCGACCGCCGACCGGGGCGCCGAGAGCGGCGCGATCGCCGAGCCAATCGGCTCGTCGGCCGGATCGAGCGCGAGCGCTGCATCACCGGATGAGCCTTCGCCGACATCATGGCTTCCGCACGCGGCGGCGCCCAGGGCGATGAGGGCGAGGACCGCGGCCGCGCTGGTTTTCGTCGCAAGAGGATGGGCGAAGCCGAAGGAGAGGTTCCGCATTGACGTTCTCGTTGGGTGAAAGTTGACCGCACGGGCTCCGACCGAGCGCGGAGCGCTGCAGCGGGTGTCCGTCTGACTCGACCGGGCTGTTCGGGTTTGGCGCTCGCGCGAGCCGTGGTCTCCGAGAGTCACCACGACCGCGCTGGCATCGAGCGCTTCCACCTGGCAGCTCGCGCTCCAGGCGACCGACGACCGGCCGATTCCTTAGCGAGCGGAGCTGCTCAATTCAATGCTCCAGCGCTGCTGAAGCAAGAACCTGACATCGTTAACGTATCTTTACATATCCCCAGTCCGGCGAGCCAATGTCTAACCGCGAAGCGGTCCCCTCGCAACTCATCGCCATCATGTGGCTCATGCAATCAATTCATCTTCCGAGGAGCGCCCGCGGCGGGCGCGGGCGGGGCATCGCGCCGCGATGGCATCTCTCCGCCGACGCCGCGCCGGCGGCGGAGGTGGGCGCAACGCGGCGGCCCGGTCCGCACGGCAAGCGGTAAGCCGAGAGGCTCGCCCCGCGCAGGAGGCCGCGCGCGACCGGGGGAGCCGCCGGGTGCAGGAGTTACCGGGATCAGGCAAGAGTTACATGGCCCGGTCGTGCAAGAGTTGCACGAGCCCGCCCGGAGGGCGCGTCCTGCCCGGGAGAGCGCGCCGCGCCCGCGGCGACGGCTCAGGCACACCGGCTGCTAGGACGCCAGGGCCCGAGCTCCTCGCAGGACGCTCGAGCCACCGATGACGCATCAGGGCGTCGCGCGGGTCACGTCCGCCTCTTCCGCCTCTCGTCTTCCCTCGTTCGCCTCCCGTCCTCGCTCGCGCGTGCGCGCGCGGGCGCTGGCGAGGACGGCCTGCGAGCGGCGAGACGAGGGAGGAGAGGACGCTCCCCGCCGGCAGCCCCAAGGAGATCTGCTTGCGCGACACCCCTCTGACGACATCCGTTCTCACCTCCGCGCTCGGCGGAGAGATCCAGTCACTCCGATCCGTGATCGCCGCGCTCACGCCGGTGATCCACGCGCGCGTCGGCCGGGCGCTCCACCGGCGCTTCGCCCGCTCCGCGGGCGGGGCGGACGATCGCCTGGACGACCTCGTGCAGGACGTGTTCGTCGAGCTGTTCCGCGACGGCAGCCGGGCGCTCCGCGCCTGGGATCCGGCCCGCGGGCTGAGCCTCGCCAACTGGGTCGGCCTCATCGCCGACCAGCGCGTGGCCGCGGCCCTCCGCCGCTGGCGGCGGCACCCGGAGGCCGCGGCGCTGCCGCTCGACGACGCGCCGGAGGAGGGCGCGCGGTCCGACGACGATCCGGAGGCGCGGGTGCTCGCCCGCGACGCGCTGGAGCGCCCCCTCGGCCTGCTCCGCGCGGAGCTCAGCCCCCTCGGGCGGGAGCTCCTCGAGGCGCTCCTCATCGAGGAGGAGCCGATCGCCGCGGTGTGCGCGCGGACGGGGATGAGCACCGCCGCGGTGCAGGCCTGGAGCAGCCGCCTCAAGCGACGGCTCCCCGAGCTCGCCGCCGGGGGCGGGCGGCGCGCGCCCGGAGGACGGCGCAGGGCGATGGCGGCCGACGACAGCGGGACACCCCTCGATTCCGCGCGAGCCCACGGCGCGCCACGAACCGCAGGCCGGGTCGCGCCGGGGCGGCGAACCACGAAGAAGTCGGCGCCGGATGTCAGCCGCGTAGAGCATCGCTCCTAAACCCTCATCGACAACGAGGAGGCGCCGGCCCCCCCGCGGGGCGGGAGCGGCAGAGCGCCTCTCATCACAGGAAGGAAGAAGAACTCATGTCTCTTCAGAAGGCAGTAGTGCGCTCGACCCACGGAGATCTCGTCTCGTTCTCGGCGCTCGCCGCGATGATGGCGCTCTCCGCGCTCCTCCCCGCGTGCGGCGCCCCGCCCGCGGGCGACCTCGATCTCGGCGAGGCGGCGGCGCTCTCCGAGCAGGCCGACCCGATCCTGGGACCCGTGAAAGGCCACGACGCCTGCGCTTCCGTCCGCTGCAAGGACGGCTTCGTCTGCGAAGCGCAGAACGGGAGCCCCGCGTGCGTGCCCGCCCCGCCGCCGGAGTGCCAGACCGACGACGACTGCAGCCTCGTCGCCAGCTATTGCGGGGACTGCACCTGCAGCGCCGTCCCGTCGGGCGAGGTCGAGCCCAAGTGCGTGGAAGGCGAGGTGGCGTGCGCGGTCTGGCCCTGTCTCGGCCTCACCGCCTCCTGCCAGGCCGGCACGTGCGTGCTCGCGGGCGAGCTGTGATCGGCGATCCGGGGCAGGCGCGCCGGCCGGCGGCGGCCGGCGCGCCGCCCCGGCCCCGCGCCTCGCGGCGGCCGGTCCGCCGCCGCCCGGCTCACCCCGGCTCGCGCCCCGGGACCTCCGGCCGCACGCGCACGCTCTTCCACCGCGCGAGCTGCACGAGCCCGGCCGGGGCGCCGCGCGGCTTGCTCACGTCGGCGACGCGGCAGACGTGGACCTCCACCTTGGCCGCGCCCCGCGCCTTCGAGTACCACGCGGCCGCCGCGGCGGCGCGCTCGACCACCTCGCGCGGGACCTCCCCGCGCCCCGGGTTGCGCACGATCACATGGCTGCCCGGCGTGCCGCCGGCCACGTGCAGCCAGAGATCGTGCGGCTCGGCGATCTCGAAGGTGAGCGCGTCGTTGTCGTCGTCGCCGCGGCCGACGAGCACCTCGAAGCCGTCGAACGTGAGCGTGCGGTACGGCCGCCCCTTGCTGCCCATCCCTGCCCCCCGCCGTCAGCCGGCCGCGGCGCCGGCGCTCGGCCGCGCGGGCCGCGCGGGCGCCGCCTCGGTCTTCACCTCGGCGTCGAGCCACGCGAGCAGGTCCCGCACGACCTCCTCGCGGTTGATCTCGTTCAGCATCTCGTGGCGCCCGCCGGGGTAGATCCGCGGTGTCACCCGGCGGAGGCCGGCGGCGCGGTACGCCTCGATCATCTGCGTCACGCTCCGGAGCGGGCCGCCGACCGGGTCGCGCGAGCCGGAGAAGACGTAGACCGGCAGATCCTTCGGGATCCGCGCCTGCCGCTCGGGCCGCGCGATGTCCACCATCGCGTCGAGCAGGTCGATCCACAGCGAGACCGTCGCGGGGAAGCCGCAGCAGGGATCGGCGATGTACCCGTCGACCTCGGCGCGATCGCGAGAGAGCCAGTCGAAGGGCGTGCGCGCCGGCGCGAACAGCTTGTTGAAGCTGTCGAAGCTCATCGACTGGAGCAGCTGGCTCTTGCCCCGCTCGCCCAGGCGCCGCCGCTCCGCGCGCGCCACGAGCCGGCCCGCGTCGACGAGCGGGCTCGGCTTGCCCGAGGAGCCCGAGAGCACCGCGCCCTGGATCGAGCCGCCGCGCTCGATCAGGTACTCCTGCACGAGCGAGGAGCCCATGCTGTGGCCGAAGAGCACGACCGGCAGGCCCGGGTGCGCCTCCTGCTCGCGGGCGATGAGCGCCGCGAGATCGCGCACGACGCGCTGGAAGCCGCCCTGGCTCGCGAAGAAGCCGAGCTCGCCGCGCTCGCGCGCCGTCCTGCCGTGGCCGCGGTGGTCGTTCGCGTAGACGGCCCACCCGGCGGCAGAGAGCGCGTGCGCGAGGCGCGCGTAGCGGCCCGCGTGCTCGGACATGCCGTGGGCGATGTGGAAGATGCCGCGCGCCCCGTCGTCCGGGAGCCAGCGGTACACGAAGAGCTCTCGACCGTCGTCCGCCTGAAACGTGAAGGTGTCCGCGGGCATCGGGAGAGGACCCTACCACCGCTCCGCGCGCGACTGACCACGATTCTCGATGCTTCCGCGCCGAAAGGACTTTTCGGTACGGTCCTCCGTGGCATGAGGTTCGCACGACGATCCGGCCATGCCCGAGCGCCGATCGTTGCCCGTGCTGTCGTTGCGCGACACCGTGCTCTTCCCTGGGATAGCGACGCCCATCACGGTCGGACGGCTGAAGACGCTCCGCGCGGTGGAGGCCGCCCTCCGGCTGGAGGGAGAAGACAAGCGCATCTTCGCGGTCGCCCAGCGGGACGCCGCCGAGGAGCCCACCACGGGCGGCCTCTTCTCGATCGGCGTGATCGCCCGCATCACCCAGGTGCAGCGGTTCGGCTCAGGCCTCCAGCTCGTGCTGTACTGCGAGCGGCGAGCGGCCGCGCCCCGCTACACCGAGGTCGATGGCGTGATCCGCGCCCCGGTCATCGAGCTGGCCGATCTCCCCCTCCGTCCAGAGGAGGACAGCGCCCTGGAGGCGCTCGCCCGCGAGGTGCGCGAGCGCGCCGTCGAGTACGGCCGTCACCGCGGCGCGCCCGAGGACGTGCTCAAGCAGTTCGTCGGCAGCATGTACGGGCCCGCCGAGCTCGTGAACCACATCGCCTTCTACCTGGACCTCCCGACCCCCGAGAAGCAGGCGCTGCTCGAGATCCTCTCGACGGAAGAGCGGATGCGCAGCCTCGCGCTGCACCTCTACCGGCAGATCGGGATCGTGGAGACCCAGGAGAAGATCCGGACGACCGTCGAGGAGGAGCTCGGCGAGCGGCAGCGGGAGCTCTACCTGCGCGAGCAGCTGCGCGCGATCCAGAAGGAGCTCGGCGAGGAGGACGACGAGAACGCCGCGGCACGTCTGGAGCACAAGCTGCAGCGGGCGGGCCTCCCGGCCGACGCCCTGCAGGAGGCCCGGCGCGACCTCTCGCGGCTCAAGCGCATGGGACGGGAGACATCGCCCGAGGCGCAGGTGCTGATGACATGGCTCGAGTGGGTGGCCGATCTGCCCTGGAGCCAGCGCACCGACGACCACGTCGATCTCGATCGGGCCCGGGCGATCCTCGACGAGGATCACCACGGCCTCGGCGACGTGAAGGACCGGGTGCTCGAGTTCCTGGCGGTCCGCAAGCTGCGCGTCGAGCAGGCGCGGGGCGAGGGCGAGCGGAGCCGCGCGGTCTCCCGCGGCCCGATCCTGCTCTTCCTCGGTCCGCCCGGGACCGGCAAGACGTCCATCGCGGAGTCGATCGCGCGGGCGCTCGGGCGCAAGTACGTCCGCGTCTCGCTGGGCGGGGCGCGCGACGAGGCGGACATCCGGGGACATCGTCGCACCTACGTGGGCGCGATGCCGGGCCGCATCCTCCAGGGGATCAAGCGGGTGGGCTCGAAGAACCCCGTGATCGTCCTCGACGAGGTCGACAAGCTCGGCGCCTCGTTCCAGGGCGATCCGGGCGCGGCGCTGCTGGAGGTGCTCGATCCGGCGCAGAACGAGGGCTTCGTCGATCACTACCTCGGCCTGCCGTTCGACCTGTCCGAGGTGCTGTTCATCTGCACGGCGAACTTCCGGGAGACGATCCCCGCGCCGCTGTTCGACCGGATGGAGACCGCGCTGTTCGCCGGATACACGGAGCAGGAGAAGCACGAGATCGCCCGGAGGTACCTGCTCCCCCGGCAGCGGCGGGAGTGCGGGCTGAGCGAGGATCAGCTGCGCGTGACGGGCGCGGCGCTCGGCGAGATCATCAGCGGCTACACGCGCGAGGCGGGCGTGCGTCAGCTCGAACGGACGCTCGGCGCCCTGGCGAGAAAGGCCGCGCGCCGGATCGCGGGCGGCGAGATCGAGCGGGCCGTGGTGAGCGCGGGAGAGGACGTGAAGGAATTGCTCGGTCGCGCGAAGATGCGCCTGGAGCGGAGGCTGCAGCACGATCTGCCGGGCGTCGCGACCGGCATGTATTACACGCAGCTGGGTGGCGACATCATGCACGTCGAGGCGAGCGTGATGCCCGGCAAGGGCGATTTCGTCCTGACGGGGCAGCTCGGCGAGGTCATGAAGGAGAGCGGCCGCGCGGCGCTGAGCTACGCGCGCGCGCACGCGGCGGAGCTCGGGGTGCCGCTCGATCGGCTGCTGCGGCGCGACGTGCACATCCACGTTCCGGCGGGGGCGGTGCCCAAGGACGGGCCGAGCGCGGGCGTGACGATCGCGGTCGCGCTGGTGAGCGCCCTGTCGGGCAGGCCGGTGCGGAGCGACATCGCGATGACCGGGGAGATCACGCTGCGCGGCACGGTCCTGCCGATCGGGGGCCTCAAGGAGAAGGTGCTGGGGGCCCACCGGGCGGGGATCTTCGAGATCCTGATCCCGGCGGACAACGAGGCGGATCTCGACGATCTGCCGGCGGAGGTGCGTCGCTCGCTGGAGTTCACCCTGGTGAGCACGCTCGACGAGGCGATCGCGGTCTGCCTGCGGCTCCGGCCGATCCGCCTGGAGGCGCCGGAGGAGATGCCGCACGCGCGGGCGTCCTGAGGCGCGCGCTCCGGGACGGCCTCAGCGGCCCTCGGCGCCGCCGGTGTCGACGGACGCGGCCCCGCGCCACGCGGTCAACCCGGCGGAGTCCTCGACGATGGCCTGGAAGCTCCGCAGCTGCCCGGCGTCGCGCATCCCCACGCGGATGGAGAAGCCCGGGTCGTCCGGGCGCCGGTAGAGCAGGATGGCCGCGTCCTGCCGCTCGAACAGGAGGCAGCGCCGCGGGTACGGGAGCCGCGTGAACCCCAGCCGCTCGAAGACCACGGCCGCGTCCTCGGCGCGCGGAGGCGCGCCCGCCGGCCCGTCCGCGGCGAGATGCTCGGCGCGGTGAGGGAAGGTCGGGAGGTGGATATTCCTCATCGCCAGCACGAACAGCATCTCCCGGAGGCTCACGAACCGCCGGGTGAGGCGCGTCTTCCACGTCTGCTCGCCGAACGGAAAGCGGACCACCTGGCAGTCCTCGGCCTCGGACGGAGCGTCGAGATCGAGGAAGGTGTGCTGCCCGTCCGGGGAAGCGTCGCCGAAGACGTAGAGGAAGCGGCGCGGCGGCATCCACGGGGCAAGCTCGTAGAGCTCTGCGATCTTGGAAGGATGGTATTCGTGAAGGTCCTCGAGGAGCGGCCCGCCCTCGGCGCCCATCGCCAGGGCGAACGAGCGGTAGAAGCCCGGGCAAGGGCGGCCGAAGCGCTCCTCGAGCTCGTCGAGCCGCCAGCCGTAGACGCCCTGGATCCGGCCGCGGTACCCCGGCGCGTAGCGGTCGAGCAGCGCGAGGAGCTCTTCCATGGCTCAGGGGCACTCCGCGTGGTTGTTACAGAGCATCTCCGGGGTGAGCTGCTGGCAGGTCTCGCACGAAGGCACCGACTCTCCGTGCTGGAACTTCTCGAGTCCCCTCGAGCTCTCTCCGTCTTTCGTCTTCGTGTACGTGACCTTGACGGCCTTGCCGAGGGGCGAGTACCACTTCTCCGACAGGGTCTTGACCTTGTGTCCGCCCGCGCCTCCTGCCTGGAGGAGCTTGGGAGCGGCGCAGTCCCAGACATTCCGGTTCATCGTCTCGAGGGCGCTCTTCTGCCGTTCGCTCTGCGTGAAGCCGTCGACGAGCGTGAACGTGCCGGTGGCGTCCACGGCGTCGCGGAAGCCGGGCGTGACCTCGCCGGAGGCGGCCGCGAGCCTCTTGGGGTTCTGGTCGCACTTGCAGATGCACGCCCCGACCATATAGGGCTTGGTGTACGTGGCGGTCCCCTCGCTCGCGCCGAGGACAGGGCGCATCGCCACGAGCTCGTCGTTGATCTCGCGGAGCTCCTGCGTGAAGGCCTGGCTCGCGACATCCATCTCTCGCCTGAGGGCCTTGATCTCGCCCTCCTTCGCCATGGCCTTCCTTTTGGCGTCGTTGTATTTCCTGCCGAGCTCGGCCTTGTCCTCCTTGGGCGCATTGTCGAGAGCCGACTTGGCAGACTCCGCGGCCGCCTCCAGCTGCGCCAAGATCGCGCTCTCCTCATCGATCTTGCGCTCGATCACGGCCCGCTTCTCCCGCCGTTGCTCCAGGAGGTCGAGATACCTGCGCAGGAGCGCCTCCTGCGCGCGGAACCTGTCCCGGAGCTCCTTGAAGAGGGCGAGCAGGGTCTCCACCACCTCGCCCGTCTCGTGGACACGGTGGTTGCCGACCGGCTGCTCGCACACCCCGCACGGCGCGTCGTCGCCGTAGGCCAGCCCCGTCTGGCCGTTCGAGATGAACGCCGTGTTGAACGTGTTGCCGTTCTGCAGGGTCGGGTCGAGGAACCGGGCCACGCCCTTGCCCTCCACCTTCACATCCATGCTCGACCCGCCCCAGGTCAGCTTGCCCTTGATCTTCGACGAGATGACGCCCCCCGCCGCCCCCGGCTCGTCGCCCGTGCTCGTGCTGAGCTCCGAGCTCGCGAGGGCCACGGGGTTGCCCGCGATGCTCGTCTGCTTGCTGCCCTTGGCCAGCATCGCGTCCTGCGCCGTGTTCACGAACGGCGTGGGCACCGGGCCGGCCGGCGTGGGCACCTTGCAGACGTCCGGCGGCGCCGCGACGTGCGTGAGGCCGTCGCCCTGATGCAGGACCAGCCGGCCGTTCGCGAAGACGTTGCTCATCGCCCCTCTCCCCCGCCGGAGCCCCCGACGGCCGCTTCCACGACGCAGGCCCCGACGCGCCCCCCGCGGCCCCGCGCGCCGTCCGCGCTGCCGTACACGAGCGCGCGCGGCGCCCGCCCCGCCGCCCTCGCCGCCTGCGCCCGCCTCCGCCGCCGGTGGAGCGCCGCGGCCAGCATCACCGGCGCGGCGCCCGCGCCCGCGTCGCCCAGCCACTCGCCCGCCGCGCGCAGCGCGAGCGGCTCCGGCATCCACGCGGCGTTGCGCAGGTACGCGCGCGAGAGCTCCGTCGCCCAGAACGACTCGCCCGGCTGGCAGCTCATCACCTCGTCCACGCGCCGCGCCCCCGCCGCCTCGTCCCCCCGGAGCGCGCGGAACACGCCCGTGAGCCCGTCGGCCGCGCTCGGCACCCGCGACGCGAACGGCGCGGGCTCGGCCCCGAGCGCGACGCCCAGCACGACGCCCAGCGCCTCGAGGCCCATCCCCGCCGCCGCCCCCGGCCGCGCCACGACGACGAAGCCCGCCGCCTCGCCCGGGATGCGCCCGTCGCGGTTCTGCGGCGAGAGGTGCAGCCGCGCCGCCGAGAGCGCCGCGAGCGAGTCCGCGTCGCAGAGCGAGTCGACCGCGCCCACCACCGCCATGGAGCCGACCCGGCCCGCGCGCAGGTCCCCGATCGCCGCGGAGAGCGCCTCGAAGAAGGCCGCGCGCCCGCCCTCGAACGCCCCGACCAGCGCGAGCGCGCCCCCCGCCTGGCCCGGCGGCGCGGAGAGGAGCGCGCCGAGGAGCGACTCGCGCGCCACCGGCGCGCCCAGCGACGGCTCCGGCAGCCCCAGGTAGAGCGGCACCCGCCCCGTCGGAGAGGCCTTGAGCCGCTCCCGCACGCCGTCCAGCGCGGCGCGGCCGAGCGCGATCATCCGCTCCGTGCGGGTGGACGACGGATCGAGCGTCGCGAGCCGCGACGCGCGCACCGGCTCGCCCGCGCCCGGCGCCGCGGCCTCGGCGAAGCGGGCGAGCCCCGCCCGCATCGACGCGAGCGTCATCTCCTCGGTCGTCCCGATCGGCGTGCACAGCCCGAGGCCCACGACGCGCTCGCCGCTCACGGCGCGTTCTCCCACGGCTCCAGCAGGCGGACGGTGGTGACCTCGTGCCCGGCGAGCTCGCCGTGGGCCGCGAACGTCGCGCGGTAGACGAGCGAGACGCGCCGCTCGTCCGGCTCCAGGTACACAGCGTCGAGCGTCATGAGCCGCCGCTCCACCCGCCGCCGCCCGAGGGCGCACTTCGCGACCACCCGGCACACGGGCAGCGAGAACGCGATCGGGCCGTCGGGCGAGACGCCGTCGAGGAGCACGGGCTCGCCGCCGCGGAGGTGCGGCGAGGCGGCGAGGCGCCGCGGCGCCGCCTGGAAGAAGCGCTCGTCGAAATCGGCGGGCCAGAGCGGGGCGCGCCGCTCGACCCACGCCGCGTCGTACGTGCCCGCGAGCCCGAGGCGCGGCTGCCAGCTCCGGGCCACCGGGCCGAAGCCGCACGGCGGAGGCCGGTCCGACCAGCCCTCGATGAGCGCGTCGGGGTCCTCGATGAACGGCAAGGGGCGGCCCTGCGCCTCGCGCTCGCTCGCATAGAGGCCCATGCCCACCGGGTTGCGCGCGTCGTACGCGCCGACCGCCGCCCCGCCGAAGCTCTGCTCGTAGCGGAGCGGCATCGACCGGAAGGGCTCCGGGCTCGAGGGGGAGAGCCCCGCCCTGCCCCGCTGCCAGACGCGCGCGCCGAAGACGAGCGCCCGCTTCTCGACCCGGCCCACCCGGACCGCGACCGAGGCCGTGGTCGCCCGCCGCCCGCCGGCGGTCCACGCGTGGCCGTGGAGCAGCACGTCCGTCATCGGGCGCGTGTACGCGGCCTCCGATTCATAGCGAAGGCTCGACGCCCCGGGCTCGCCCCAGTACGCGTCGGCCGCGCGCGGCGCGGGCTGCTCGTCGCAGAGGCGCAGCGGCCCCGCGGCCGGCCGCCCCGGCGCCGGCAGGACGAAGCTGCCGGCGGCGACGACGACGAGGCATTCCACGCCGTCGCGCGTGAGCGACGGGAAATCGGCCGCCGCGAGCGGGGTGAGGTTGTCGAGGGCGGGCATCCGGCCGGTGAGCGAGGATGGTTTCAGACTCGCTGGCCCGCGACAAGCCGCTCGACACCGCCCGGCGCGGAGCATGTAGTATCGGGGCGAGCTCGCGCGCGCGCTCCCGTGCGCTCGCCTCTCGGGAGGAGCGGGATCCGTGCACACATTCCAGATCGAAGGGGTCGGCGGAGATCTCCGGGTCGTCCAATTCGAGGGGCAGGAGGCGATCTCCGAGCTCTTCCGGTTCGATATCACGCTCGTGAGCCTCGCCGGCGATCTCGCCCTCGGCGCCGCGGTCGGAAAGCGCGCGTCGCTCGGCTTCCGGGTCGGCGAGGACGTCCGCCGCGTCCACGGGATCATCGCCCATTTCGAGCTCGGCGAAGAGGGGAAGAAGCTCACCACCTACAGGGCCGTGCTGGTGCCCGACGTCTTTCGCCTGCTCCACCGGCGCGACAGCCGCATCTTCCAGGAGCTCGCGGTCCCCGACATCCTGAAGAAGGTCTTCGACGCCGCCGGCGTCGCCCCGGGCGACTGCCGCTTCGCGCTCCGGGGGCGCTACGCGCCCCGCGAGTATTGCGTGCAGTACCGCGAGACCGACTGGGCATTCGCCTGCCGGCTGATGGAGGAAGAGGGCATCGCCTACTGGTTCGATCACGACGCGGACGCGCACACGCTCGTGCTCTGCGACGACCCCTCGGCCCACCCCCCGATCGACGGCGAGGCGACGCTCGTGTTCCGCCCGCCGCTCGGCGCGCTCATCAGCGGCGAGCACGTCTCCCGCTTCCGCTACGCCGAGCAGGTCCAGCCCGGCAAGGTCACGCTGCGCGATTACAATTTCAAGAAGCCGGCGCTCTCGCTGGAGAGCTCCGAGCAGGGGGAGCGCGACGACGATCTCGAGATCTACGACCACCCCGGCGATTACGACGCGCCGGGCGCGGGCCGCGAGCGCGCGCGCGTCCGCCTGGAGGAGCTGGCGGCGAGGCGCCGCATCGCCGAGGGCGAGGCCGCTTGCCCGCGCCTGCTCGCCGGCCGCACGTTCTCGCTCGCCGAGCACCCGCGCGACGACGTGAACCAGGCTTACCTCCTCGTCCGCGTCGAGCACAGCGGCCACGAGCCCGCCATGGAAGCCGTCGTGGACGAGGGCAAGCCGCCCTGTGAAACGCGGTTCCAGGCCATCCCCGCCGGCGTCCCGTTCCGCCCGCCGCTCGTCACGCAGAAGCCCTCGATCAAGGGCGTCCAGACCGCGATCGTCACCGGCCCCGCGGGCGAGGAGATCTACACGGACGAGCACGGGCGCATCAAGGTGCAGTTCCACTGGGACCGGCAGGGCAAGCGGGACGAGCGCAGCTCGTGCTGGATCCGGGTCAGCCAGGTGTGGGCCGGCAGCGCGTGGGGCGCGGTCGTCCTGCCGCGCATCGGCCACGAGGTCGTCGTCGATTTCATCGAGGGCGACCCGGATCGTCCGCTCGTGGTCGGCAGCGTCTACCACGGCGTCAACGTGCCGCCGTACGCGCTGCCCGCCGAGAAGACGAAGAGCGCCTTCAAATCGAACAGCTCGTCCGGCGGCGAGGGCTACAACGAGCTCCGCTTCGAGGACCGGAAGGGCTCCGAGGAGGTCTTCCTCCACGCCCAGAAGGACTGGAACACCGTCGTTCGCAACGACAGGACCCAGGACATCGGCCGCGACGAGGCGCTCCACGTCGCCCGCGACCGGACGAAGCGCGTGGACAACGATCAGCGCGAGGTCGTCGGCGGCCACAAGGCCATCGAGGTCACGAAGACGCACACGGAGAGCATCGGGCAGGACGAGCGCCTCGACGTCGGCGGCGACCGGACCGTCGCGGTGTCGGGCAGCCACGCCGAGTCGGTCGGCAAGGACCAGTCGATCGACGTGGGCGGCGGCCAGAGCGTCTCGATCGGCGCGTCGGCGACGATCTCGATCGGCAAGGGCAAGACCGAATCGGTCGGCGAGGCGAGCGACGAGACCGTCGGCAAGAGCAAGTCGGTGAGCGTGGACGAGGCCTACGCCATCACGGTCGGCAAGGACATGACCGTCACGGTCAGCAAGAGCGCGCGGGACGAGATCGGCGAGAACAAGGCCATCATCGTGGGCAAAGCGCTCACCATCCAGGTCGGCGACGCGCAGATCCTGATCAAGCAGAGCGGCGAGCTCGTGCTGCAGGGAAAGCAGCTCGTCGTGAAGGCCGACGGCCCGATCCAGGTGGAAGGGCAGAAGCTCGCGGTGAAGTCCGGCGGCGACGTGAGCGTGCAAGCCTCGGGCAACGTGAGCGTCAAGGGCGGCAAGATCGGGATGAACTGACGGCGTGTCCGGTCGAGGCCGAGGATCGAGCGGAGGAGGGCGCATGGCGAGGCGGGCGAGCGGGGGCGGAGCGGCGGCGTGCACCGGATCCGGCACCGGATCCGGGGCGGCTCGGCGCAGATCGACGGAGCGCGCGGGCGAGAGGGGATGAGCGCGACCCTGCAAGCCTCGCTGTGCGAGGAGCACGCCGACCAGGCGGCGTTCCTGTGGCTCCTCCGGGATCGCGCCGCCCGGAGCGCGGCCTACGGCCTCGAGGACCTGGCCGAGCTCGACGACCGGCTGGAGGCGCACCTCGACGGGCTCAGGCTGGCGGGGGACGCGGGCTGGGAGGCGTGCCGCGCGCTGCTCCGGCAGGCCGAGGGGGGCGAGGTGTTCGGCGCGGCGATCGTGGCGGTGCATCGCTGGGATCTGCGGGGGCTCGCGCGGGTCCTCGACGTGGGCGGCGGGGCGCCGGACGTGTCGCGGGGCATCGCGTCGGCGCTCGGGTGGACGCCGCTCGAGCGCGTGCGGCGCCTCCTGCCGGGGCTCCTCTCGGGCCGGTGCCCGCCGGCGCTGCAATGGCTCGGGATCGCGGCGTGCGCGGCGCACGGGGAGGACCCCGGCGCGCCGCTCGGCTACGCGCTGCTCGCGCGCGACCCGCGGCTGCGCGCGCGGGCGCTGCGGGCCGCGGGGCAGCTCGGGCGGGTCGACCTGCTCCCCGACGTGCGCGCGTCGCTCCGCGCCGACGACGAGGCGTGCCGCTTCTGGGCGGCGTGGTCGGCGGCGCTGCTCGGCGAGGGCGCGTCCGCGCTGGTGCTCTGGGAGCTCGCGAACGGAGGCGGGCCGTTCGCGGCCGAGTCCGCGAGCATGGCGATGCGGCGGATGGCCCCGGCGGTCGCGTCCACCTGGCTGCGCAAGCTGGAGCGGTCGGCGCGCGACCCGCGGGTGCCGGTTTCGGCGGCGTGGGCGCTGGGCGACCCGGCGGCCGTGCCGTGGCTCCTGGAGGTCGCGGGAGATCCGGCCCTCGCGCGCCTTTCGGGTCAGGCGATCGCGCTGATCACCGGGCTCGATCTGGCGGCGGAGCAGCTCGCGCGGCGGGCGCCGAGCGGCGTCCGCGCGGGACCGACGGACGATCCGAGCGATCATGACGTGGCGATGGATCCGGACGGGGATCTTCCCTTTCCCGACGTCGCGGGCGTCTCGGCCTGGTGGCGCCGCCGCGCGGCGGAGTACCGGCCGGGGACGCGGTACCTGCTCGGCCGGGCGATGACACGCGAGGGGCTGGAGCAGGCGCTGCGGGAGGGCCACCAGGTCGCGCGCGGGGCCGCGGCGGTGGAGCTGAGCTTGCGGGAGCGAGGGCGGGCGGTGTTCGAGGTGCGGGGGCCGGGCTTCGCGCAGCAAGAGGCGCTCGGGCAGCGCGGTTAGCGCGATCCGACGGGCGCCTTCACGCCGCAGCCCGCGGGGCCTCCTCGTCGGGCGAACCGCCCTGCTCCTCGGAGCGAGGCGGTTCGAGACCCATCGACGCTAGGGCAGATTGGCAGACGAGATCTGCCAGCTCCTGTCGCTGCAGAAGCGGCAGCTCGCGCCGACGAGCGCGCCCTTGCCGGTAGCCGTCTCGTCGCCCTTGAGCCACCAGTTGAGCCACGCCAGGTTGACCTGGGTGAACTCGCCGCCGTTCCGCGCCCACAGATCGCCGCCATGGTCCGCGCCGACCTTGGCGAACATCATGACCGGGATATTGCCCAAGGCGGAGATGTTCTGGAAATCTCTCGCGCCGTTCTCGTGCGCGCCCAGGCTATCCGCGGTGCCGGTGACGATCAACACGGGCGTGTGAATCGAGTTGTAGAAGGCCGGATCCGGCGAGAAAGTGCCGCTGCTCGTGTGTCCCCAGGTCGTCATCCTGGGATCTGCGGCGGTCCCCGCCGCCATCAAGCCGCCGCAGGAGAAGCCGTTCGCGGCGACCTTCGTGGTCTCGATGCTCTTGTAGTAGGCGCTGCAAGGCTTCTCGTTCTCGGCGATGACCCAGTCGACGTAGGCGAGCAGCACGTCGCCTCCGCCCCCGAGATCGCGGTTGGGCTCCTTGCCTCCCGGTGTCCCGTCCGCCACCACGAAGTAGCCATGCGAGGCAATTTCGGCCATGGCCGCTTCAGTCGAGAGCCCGTCTCGCGAACATCCGCCCTGCCCCCAGACGAAGATCGGATACTTGGCGCCCCCACCGAGATCCGCCGGACGGAAGATGGTGCCCTCGTTGATGCCGGGGTCTGGGTTCGTCTCGACGACCACCTGATGAGGGCCGCTCCCCGACACCCTTCGATCAGCGGATCGTGACTCGGTGCACGTGCCGGTGAACACGCCGCCCGAGCCTCCGTCCCCGCCCGTCATGTCGCCGCCGCCGCCGGCGGGCGCGCCTCCGCCTGCGGCGCCCGAGCCGGAGGGCTCAGCCCCTCCGGCCGTGCTCTGTGAGCCGCCCGAGCCCGCAGGCTGAGGCCCTCCGGAGGAGCTCGCCTGCTCGCCGCTCGAGCTGCTCGCGCTCCCTCCTGTGCCCGCCGCTGCTCCGCCGCTTCCCCCAGCGTTGCCGTCGTCACTCGAGCCGCTGCAAGCGCCGAGAATCATGCCCAGCGCGGCCCAGGTGAAAGCCCAAGTCGATTTGGTTTTCATAGCGACTCCATGTCAGATCGAGCAAGCAAAAGGATGACTTTCGCGGACATTGTGAGCGTTCACATTTCCGATGTCAATTCCAATCGTCAAGCCCCGGACCTGGGGAGCTCGCCGGGGCCGCTCCGTCGCCTCGAGCAGCTGTGGTCGACTCGCTCGCCAGCCCTCCGCGCCCCCCGCGCCCGGCGCGCGCAGGCGGCGCTCGCCGAGCCGCCCGCACAGGCGAGCCCCGCAGGAGCCCACGACCGGGTGGGAGGGAGCCGTGGCGCCCTCTCTCGACGTAAACTTACCATCTGAGGGAACCATTCGTGTCCTCGATCACAAAGTCGAGCGACCCGTGATTGATCGAGAGCGCTCCAGTGCACGGGGAGAGAAGGACGATGCGCTCCCGATCTCCGTCGCCGCGCCCCCGAAACCACGCTCGGCGAGCCGCGGTACTGCACCGGGCCGTTCACGAACCTGACATGGCCGCTCGAACGAGACGCGAACGACGGGCAATGAAATCGGACGCTTCTTGTCGGCGACTTCACCCTCTCGCGAGGCTACACCGATGATCATGAATCGAAAGCAGTCTTTGGCTTCGACCTCGACGACAGCGGGCCTCTTCGTGCTGCTGGCGGCCGGATACGCGCGCGCCGCGGAGCACTATGTGGCCCCGGACGGCAGCGACTCCAACCGCGGGACCATGGACAAGCCGTTCGCCACCCTCTCCAAGGCGAACAGCGCCGCCGCCGCCGGTGACACCATCTGGGTGCGCGGCGGCACCTACACCATCACGACCCAGCTCGTCCTTTCGAGGAGCGGCACCTCGGATACGAGCCGCACCAAGATCTGGGCCTACCCAGGTGAGACGCCGGTGCTCGACGCCTCGAGGTATGTCACCAGCAACCCGGCCGTCGACGTGCCGGTGGTCCTGGTGACCGGGAGCTGGATGCACCTTCGAGGGCTCGAGATCGGCAACGCCAAGGTGGGCAGGAGCGGCGACCACTCGTACTCGCTGCTCCGCACCAAGGGCTCCAGCGACAACATCTTCGAGCTGCTCCACCTCCATCATGGCTTCGGATCCGGCCTGTTCATCGACAAGGGCAACGGCGGCAACCTGGTCCTCAACTGCGATTCGCACGACAACTACGACCAGAACGGCAGCCAGGGCGACGGCCAGAACGGAGACGGCTTCGGCGTCCATTACCAAACGACGGGTCCCAGCACGATCATCCGGGGGTGCCGCGCCTGGAACAACTCGGACGACGGCTACGACTACATCTCGCAGGAGGTGCCGGTCATCACCGAGGGCAGCTTCGCCATGTCGAACGGTCGGGGCAGCGAGGGCAACGGCAACGGGTTCAAGGTCGGCAGCAGCAAGACGGGCATCCGGCACATCGTGCAGAACAACGTGGCCTGGAAGAACAAGGCCGCCGGCTTCTACGCGAACCATTCGTCGGGCGGCAACACCTGGCTCAACAACACCGCGTACAAGAATGGAACCCAGTACAACATGCTGGCGAGCCCGCCCGACGACAGCAGCCAGACGATCATCTTGACCGGAGCGCTCGCGCACAAGATGCGGAACAACATCGGCTTTCCGAACAAGAACTCGAACATGGGGGGCGTCGACACCGCGTTCAACACCTGGGACCTGGACATCACGGAGGCGAGCTCGGCCTTCGAGAGCACGTCCGACGCCGGTTGCACCGGCCCCCGCGAGGCCGACGGCAGCATCCCTTCCGCGTGCGTGTTCATGGAGCTCACGGCCGAGAGCGCCTTGATCGACAAAGGCACGGACGTGGGGCTCCCGTTCGTCGGATCGGCGCCGGACCTCGGAGCGTACGAGTTCGGCGCCGGGCCGACCGAGGGGACGGGCGGCGGCGCGGCCGGCTCGGGCACCGCTTCCGGCGGCATGGGCGGCACGGCAGCCCAGGGAGGCGGTGGCGACGGGTCCGGTGGCACGGTCGGCGCCAGCGGTGGAATGGGCGCAGCGGGCGGCGCTGGCCAGGGTGGCGCGCTGGGTGTCGGCGGCTCCCCGGAGACCGGCGGCGCCGACGGCGAATCGGCAGGCCCCGCCGGCGCCGCAGGGACCTCGGAAGACGACGGCTCCGCGGCGGGTTGCGCTTGCGCCGTCGCTTCCGACGACGCCACCGCCGGGTGGGGCGGGTTCGCGTTTCTCGCGCTCGCCTCCGCGTTCGCCGCGCGCTCCCGCGATCGGAGAACGGCGCGACGCTCCGGGAGCGTCAGCGCCCCTGGACCTCGATGTTGGTCACGCCCCAGCCCTCATCGAACAGGCCGGTCAGCCCGGTCGCAGACAGGTCGAGCGCGAGGTCGGGCGCGGAGTGCGGGAAGACCAGCTTCATGCGGTACACGGAGTCGCCGTACGGATAGGCGAGGGTGTTCACCTCGAGCGCTCCCGACCCGGCCAGGCTCCCGTCGAGCGGATAGCTCTGGGAGCTCAGGGTGTTGGAGAAGGTCTCGCTGAGCAGCTCGACGCCGTCCGCGGAGGCGGTCCAGACGCTGGGACCCAAGGGCCCATCGCCGTCCCAGGCGTTGATGAGGTAGAGGTCGAAGCTGACGGTCAGCTCGGTGTGGGGGGCGAGATCGTCGAGCGTCAGGTGCGCCGTCTCGTTGCCGAACTGCCCCAGGAAGGTGCGGTCTCCGAGCGGGGTGACGCTGGTGACGATCGATTCCCACTCCGCGCCGATGGATCCGGTGAAGTTGTTGAAGTAGACGCTGCGGGGGCTGTTGATGACCGGCCCGCCCTGCCCGTGGCTCGCGAGATCCGCGGCGGCCTCCTCGGCCGATTCCGCGAAGCTCGTGTCGCCGGTGAGGCCCACGTCGAGGATGCACGTCTGCCGGATGACCTCGTCGGCGATGCCGGCGCAGGCCTGCTCGCCCGCGGCCCGCTGCGCGGGGGTCAGGGTGTTGAGCCACACCGGCTGCCCGGGACCGGCCGGACCGCCGCACGGCGTGCCCTCCTGGATGAGCGCGACGTCGCCCTGGGCGGCGCCCACCCGCCAGACGTCCACGTAGCTGTTCGTGTCCTGGTACATCTCGAAGAACGTCAGCGCGCTGCTCAGCGCGCTGCCGTCCCGGGCCATCATGAACTCGTTGGTGGGGTCGTCATCGGCGTTCCCGAAGAGGCCGACCATCTTGCCCACGCTGGCCGGCGGGACGAGGAAGAGCGTGTCCAGGTACAAGCCCAGGGAATAGCTCCTCGGACGCAGCGCCAGCCGCTCTCCCGTCGGCCAGGCCAGCACGATCCTGCCGCTCGCGGACGGGTAGACGCTGCCGCCGCCGGCGAGCGCGAGCGCGCCGCTCGACGGCACCGTCGTCGGCTGCCCGTTCACGTAAAGCGCGCCGTTCGCGTGGAACTCCACGAGATCGCCCGCGATGCGCGCGCCCACGGCCCGGCCGGTCGAGACGCCCGGGGACACGGGGCACTGCCGGATCTGGATCTCCAGATCGGGCGTGGCCGCGCTGGTCGCCAGCACGAAGTCGCCCTCCCCCTGGAAGTCGAACGCGACACGATCGAAGCTGACGTAATGGGGGTCTCCGTTGCACGTGGCGGGCTTGCAGGACGGCTCCGGGGTGTCCACGCGGCACCCCTTCATGACCTTGACGAGGAGGGCGTCGCTGCCACCGCCGCCGAAGGAGTGACCGCAGAACGGCGCGTCCGTCCTGCCCGTCAGGAAGACGTTGCCCCTCGGATCGACGGCGACGCCTTGTCCCGCCTCCATCGCGTTCGTGCCGATGTACTCGGTGCGCAGGTGTGCCCCCGCCGCGCTGTACTCGCGCAGGTACATGTCCGCGCTCCCGAGGGGCGCGTCGGAGTCGAGGTCGCGGGCGGTCTGGCCGGTCAACACGACGGAGCCACCGACGACGGCCACCGACGTCGCGGAGACGTTCTCGCTCGCCGATGTCTGCCGGATCCATTGCGTCGTGAGGCTCGCGTCCAGCTTGGCGAGGAAGGCGTCATACGTCGTCGAAGACGTATACGAGGGGAAGTTCCCGTTCGTCGTGCCGGAGACGTAGACGACGGTCTGACCCGACTCCACGGCGGTGGTCAGGCTGAACGCCTGGTCCTGGAGGTTCGTGCCGAGGAGGGCCACCCCGCCCAGAGCACCGCTGTCGCTGTAGCGGGCGACAAAGGCGTCAGCGCTGCCGCCCGCGTACGGCTGGCCCGCCAGCGCGCCGGTGGTGTAACCGGCGACGTAGACCTGCCCATCGGCGCCGACGGAGACGCTGCGCGCGATGGTCGTCTTGTTGTTCACGCCGAGCTGCCTGGTCCAGACGTGATCGCCGCTCGGCGAGTACTTCGCCACGAACAGCGACGTGGTGCCGCTCGTCGGCGGCGGGCTCACCCCGGCGAGATTCCCGCCCGTGGAGCCCACCACGTAGACGCTGCCATCGGGTGCGTGGGCCACGGACCACGCTTGATCCACCGCGGCCGTACCGAGCTGGCGCCGCCAGGCCTCGGTCCCGTTTGCGTTCAGCTTGACGAGGAAGGCGTCCGAAGATCCCTTGTGCTGGCCGGCCTCGATCGCGCCGCTCGTGTGGCCGACCACGTAGACCGACGCGTTGCCGCTCGCGGGGCACTGGGCCGAGGAGACGGCGACGCCCGTCGCCTGGTCGTTCGCCGACGTGCCGATCTGCGCGCCCCACACGAGGTTCCCGTCCTGCCCGACCTTGCGGACGAAGGCGTCGCTCCCGCCGCTGCTCACCTCGCCCGAGATGGCCCCGGTGGTGGACCCGACCTGGTAGACGGCGTCGCAGGACGCGGCGACCGCGTTCCCGAGGTCCGCGCCGGCCGTGGGCGTCTCGTCATGCCACGTGAACCCCTCGAAGCTCGGGCAGGTCACGTTCTGCAAGGGGAGCGGGCGGCCCTTCGGGCGATCTCCCCCCGTGGGGTCGAACGGGAGGGTGGACAGGGGGGAGTCGTCCTCCTTGGGCCTCAGCTCCTCCTCGGTCGCGCTCGTATCGTCGTTCAGCGCTCCGCCGGGGGCGAGATCATCCCCCTCCGCTCCGGCGCCGTCGTCCCCGGAGGAGATCGGCGCAGCCTGGTCGGGCTGGGGGCCTCTCGCGCCCACCGGCAGAGGATCGCCGGTCGAGCCGCCGCAAGCGGCGACGCCTGCTGCCAGGATGCACACGGAGAGCGTCTCACAATGAAATCGTTTCATGCTCGAACCTCGCAGGTATGATGTCGAATCGAAATGGTCTGAGGCCGATATAATTCGATGTTTCATTCTCTCGGTTCAGTGCCCCGTACCATCCAGCCCGTGTGGGGCCGCGAGCCCGGCCTTGACGCCGCCGGTCCACGACGAGCGCGCGTTCCTCGTCACCGAAAGCTCGGCGCTTCCGGATAGCCCCTCATCGCGCTCCGATTCTCGCGGGGGCCACGAGCAACGAGAGTGCCAGACGTCTCGAGCTTCAGATCTGCACCACGTCGCCGCAGGCCAGCGCCTCGGCTGGGCCCGCAGCGCGCGCAGGTGAGCGCCGCTCCAAGGACGGCATCGCTCCGCCTCCGCGCGGGGGGCACATGCGGCAGCGCGCTCGTCACGCAGGGACGCAGCGCTTCATCGAGGGACGCGGGCGCTATCGCGGCCGGATTTTCGACCCGGCTGCCAGCGCGCCGCCGCCTCGCTCACGGCGGCCTCTCCGCGCCGCGCATCGCCCTCGCCTCGGGACGACGCGCCGTGGTACTGCCATGGACCGTGCGCTCCGCTCGATGGCCTGTCGCGATAACGCCGCTCGGCCGCGCCTCGGCCGCGACGCTGGTCTGGCGGCTGCGGGGGCAGCGGTACGTGACCGCGGTCGTCAAGGCGACGTTCGGGCTCGTGGCCGAGGGCGCGATGACGCTCGGTGAGCCGGACCCGATCGTGCCCGACGAGGTGCCGGATCCCTCGGGCGTGGGGCTGCGCTCGGCGGGGGATCTGGCGCCCTACCTGCCCGAGGTGGACGTGCTGCTGACCGGACACGCAGGCGTGGCTCCGACGGTCGCGGGGGAGATCCAGGTCCGGCTGGCCGTGGTGCAGGAGGGAACCCTGCGGCTCGACCGTTGCGTGACGCTCGACGGGAGCGCGCAGGGGAGCGAGGGCCAGCGGCGCGTGCGGGTGGACGGGATGGGGCCGCTGTCGCGCCGCTGGCCACGGCGCGAGGCGCTGCTCGGGGCGGCGGATCCCAGGCGGCTCGAGGGCGTGGCGCTGGAGGTGCCCGACGGGCTCGACTGGGGGTACTTCCAGGCGGCGCCGGCCGAGCAGCGGCTGGAGCGGCTGCTCGGCGACGAGTGGGTGGTGCTGGGGGGCATCGTCGCGCAGCGCCCGCGGCTGCGGACGCAGCTCGCGGGCGCGCGGGGCGTCGCGCGGCTCTACCGGCGCGAGGAGCGGGCGCCGCGGGAGGGAGCGGCGCTGTCCCTGCGCGCCGACACGCTGCAGATCGACGCGGATCGGCGGTGCTGCTCGGTCGTGTGGCGAGGGTACGCGGCCGTGGGCGAGGAGGATCTCGAGGCGCTCCGGGTCGTGGCCGGCGTGGAGCTGCCGGGCGAGGCGCTGCCGTGGGTCGACCCCTTCGCGCAGGAGGCGCGGGAGGCGGGGCGAACGGCGCCGCTCCCCGCAGCGCCCTCGCGCGCCACGCTGCCGCTGCCGACCCAGGCAGCGCTGGTGGTGACCGACGTCGAGGATCATCCGCTCGCAGGCACCGTGGAGCCGCTGAGCGCGCACGTGCGCAGGCCGGCCACGCCGTTCGAGGCTCGGCCCGAGCTCCCTCCGGCCGCGCCCGCGCCGCTCATCCCACCCGCGCCCGCGCCGCTCCTCTCGCCCGCCCCCGCTGCCCCCGCGGGGCCCATCGCCGCGGCCCCGCCGCTCCTGGACGCGGAGCTCTCCGCCGATCCCGCGGGCCTCGGCGACGCGTTCCTCTCCGCCATGACCGAAGCGGGCGCCTTCCCGTGACGATCGCGCGCCCGGCCTCGGATCGCCCCTCGCCTCGGGGCCTTCCTTGCGCGAGGGCGGGCTGATACGCTCGCGCGAGCCCGGGAAGGAGCATGGTGCTTTGAAGCGGCTGCTATCGCTGGGTCCGCGGCGCTTCGCCATCGAGCTCGCCGCCGGCCGTGAGGGCGGCGCCGACCGGCTCGGCGATCGCGCGAGGGAGGCCGTGTGGCTGCGCCAGCTCTTCGCGGAGCCGCAGAACCGCCCGGCGCTCCGGCGGCTGCTCGACGACGCCGCGCCCGCGAGCGCCGTCCGCCGCCTGGCCGACGCGGACGTGCTCGGCGCGCTCGGCCGGCTGCTGCTGAGCGGCCGCGTGCGGCTCCGCGAGGCTCCCCTCCCCTGGCTGCCATCCTACGGCGGCGACGAGGCCAGCGCCGACGACCAGGCGCCCGCCGACGCCGTCCCGCGCGCGCCGAGGACCGAGCTCACCTGGGTCGAGATCCGCCTCATCGGCGAGGACGACATGCCCATCCCGCACGAGCGCTACCGGGTCGAGCTGCCCGACGGCTCGATCCGGGAAGGCTCGCTCGACCACGAGGGCCGCGCCCGGCTCGACGGCATCGACGCGGGCACGTGCCTCGTCACCTTCCCGGCGCTCGACCAGGAGGCCTGGGAGCGCGTGGGTTGACCGCGTAGACTCGCGCGGTGGCCACCGAAGCCGATCTCCTCCGCGATGTCCTCGCCGCGCCGGACGCCGACGCGCCGCGGCTCGCGTACGCCGCCTTTTGCGACGACCAGGACGACCCGGCCGTCGAGGCGCGGGGCAGCTTCATCCGCGCGCAGATCGCGCTCCTCGCGACCGACGAGGCCGCCGAGCCGGATCGCCACTTCCGCCTCTCGTGCGAGGCCCGCGACCTCGAGGAGGCCCACCGCGCCGCGTGGATCGCCGCGTT
Organism: Sorangium cellulosum So0157-2; assembly: GCF_000418325.1. GTDB lineage: Bacteria > Myxococcota_A > Polyangia > Polyangiales > Polyangiaceae > Sorangium > Sorangium cellulosum_D. Next base: position 1,818,241 of record NC_021658.1, on the reverse strand, counting down.
GCCGCCGGAGGCGCGCGATCCCGTCTTCGACCGCGGCTTCGTCGAGCTCGTCACCCTCGACGCCCGCGCCTTCCTGCGGCACGCGGGCGCGCTCCTCGCGCTCGCGCCGATCCGCCACCTGACGATCGACGCGCTCGGCGACGCGGCCGAGGAGCTCTTCGCGTCGCCGCGCCTGGCCGGCGTCCGCTCGCTCCGGCTCGACCGGGTGGGCCTCACCGACGACGACGTGGAGCGCCTCGCGGCGTCGCCGCACCTCGCCGAGCTGCGCTGGCTCTGGATCGGCAACAACCGCGTCACGCGCCGCGGCGCGGAGGCGCTCGCGGCGTCGCGGCGCCTCCCCGCCCTCGGCTACGTGGGCTTCATCAACAACCCCTTCGACCCCTCGGAGCACCAGGGCCACGATCAAGGCGTCATCGTCGACCGCTGGCTCCCGCCCGAGGGCCGCGCGCTGGAGGCGAAGTTCGGCGCGCTGCGCTGGCTCCACACCGAGGCGCGCACGCTGCTCGAGGTGGTGCCGGACCGGCTGCGCATGCCCGGCTGATCAGTACACGAGCTCGTCCGCCGGTCGGTACTGGGTGGTGAGCTTCGCGATCGGCGCGTCCCAGGACGGCTTCCAGCCCGTCCGCGCGAACGCGGCCATCTTCGTGAGCTCGCCCTTGATCTTCGCCTTGAGCGCCTCGCGGTTCTTCCAGACATCGTCGAAGAGCGCGCGGTCGGTTCGCCTCACCGCCTCTCGCGCCTCCGCGATCTTGTTGGCCAGGACCTCGTCGTCGCCCACCTGCTTCGCGATGTTGTGGGGCAGTTTGTTCAGCGTCTTGTCGAAGCTCTTCCAGCCGTCGTACTTGCCCTCCCACCCCTGGGGCAGCGGCTCCGCCTGGCCGAGCGCGTGGCGGACGAGCGCCTTCTTCAGCTCGTCGAGCGTCACATACCCGCTCTGCGTCTTCTTCCGGACCTCGATGATCCTCCGCGCGAGATCGACGTCCCCGAGGAAGGCCTCGAGCTCCTTCTGGGACATGGTGTTCACGTTCGTGTTCGGGGCCTTGCCGTTGCCAGGATCGAAGTAGCGATTGGCCTCCGCCACGTTGAGGGCGGAGAAGACGAACCCCACGAAGATGATCCGCCCCTGCGCCGGGAGCGTCTCGTGGTACGCGCGCATCTTCTGGACCGCGGCGTCCTCGGCGCTCACCAGCGCGGCGTTGCCGGTGGCGGCGGCGCCGAGCACGCGCACGGACTCGTCCTTGGTCTGGAGCCCGACCATCCGGCCGTCGGCGGGGGACACGAGGGGGACGAGCTCCAGCATGGCCGCGATCTTCTCGGCTTGCCCCACCTCGCGGATGTCCTGCCCCGCGCAGCGGATCACCCGATCGTAGCTCCTGGGATCCTGGATCGCCTGCGGGCGCGCATAGCTGTCGTAGAACTTGAAGGCGCCGTCCTCGAGGTCGGACACCTGCTCGTCGTGATCGCGGATCAGCGCGGGGATGGGCTGCTTGCTCATCTGGGGCGCGTTCGGCACCTTGTCGTACTTCGCGTCGGGGCTCTGCTTGAAGGTGACCCGGAGCCGCGGCGCGGCCGCCTCGACCCGGTCGAGATCGCACCCCTGGCCGAAGCGCCACTTTCGCGCCGCGGGCAGGATGACCGCGAGCTGATCGTTGCGCCCATAGGCGAAGTCATCCATCAACATCGGCTGGCCGCGCCGCTCGCTCGCGCTGGCGGCCGGGTGCTTGAGCAGGATGTCGTTGCGGCCGATGGGGAACGACTCGTGGAGCGTCTTCGTCGCAAGCCAGTCGATCCATTTGTCCGTCTCCTCGGCGCGCTCCACCATGTTGACGCCGACCCCGCCCCCGCCCATCACGCAGTAGCGCTCGCCGACGGTCCAGTCGGTCTCTCGATAGAGCCCCTCGGTCCCGGAGAGGATGGCCCGCCGCTTCTTCGCGTCGTCCCAGCGCTCGACCGGCTCCCAGAGCCGGGTGCGCACGGCCTCGTAGAGCTCCGACGTGACCATCGTCTCGTCCACGGCGCGCGGCTTGCCGGCGCCGGTGCAGATATCGATCTTGTCGGCGTAGAGCCAGCAGAGGCGCGCCGTCGTGTCGGCGAGGAGCAGCCGGTAGCGCGGGAAATCGTCCGGGTACGGCCAGCGGAGCATGAAATCGAGCTCGCCCTCGTCGATGCCCTCCCGGAGGATGGCGCCTCGGGCGCTGTCGTGGAGGGCATTCACCCCGCGCGGCACGATGGCGAGGACGCACATGGCGAGGCGGATCAGCTCCAGCGGGCGCACCGCCGGGCCGTAGGCGGTCGCGATCAACATCCGCTTGTGCGCGCGCACGTGCTCCGCGAGCCGCGACCGCTCGGCCCGCGTGTCCGCGGCGAACCTCGTCGAGTCGCGCGGCCCGGTGACGTCCTCTTTCCCGTCCTCGTTCGGCCCGCCGAGCAGAGGCCGCTGCGCGACCCCCGGCAGGCCGAGCAGCTGGGGGAACTGCCCCATCTTGTGCTGGTTGTAATGGCTCCAGGGGTCCTCGAACCCGACGTGCAGGATCTCCGCCGGGGCGACCCGGGCCTTGCCCCACGCGCTCTGCCGCAGCGTCGTGTGGTCGACCGTCGCGGCCGTGCCGTCGCCGATGATCACGTAAGCCGGGACCGGCCTGCGCAGCGCGTTCTGCCCTTCCCGCTCGGCGTGGGCCTCCGCCTTGTAACGGTCGTAGATCTCGGTGACGCGCTTGACGCTGCGGCTCTCCTTGTAGACGAACCGCCAGTTCTTGCCGAGCCCCGCGGCGATCGACCGGAGGACGATCAGCAGCAGCTCGCTGCTCACGGTCTTGCCGTGATAGACGACGCTCGCGGGCGTCGTCTCGCCGTCCCCTCCGACGATCAGCAGGCCCTTGTGGTCGCGCGGCCTCGACAGCTCGGTGCTGACCTTGTTCCTGGCCTCGTTGCCGGTGACGGAGGTGCCCGCGTCGGCGTCGGTGATCGTGATCTCGGTCCAGTAGACGTGCACGGCGCGCCCCTCCTCACTCCTCGTGCCTGCGCTCGATCTCCTGGAAGGTGTCGTCCTCCGGCAGCGACTCGTCGAGGTCGTGCGCGGCCCGGAAGCGGGCCAGCGCGCCGGCGAAGGCGGGGCTCCGCTGCCCGTCGACCTCACCGTGATAAAAGCCCAGGTTGGCGAGGCGAGACTGGACGCCGCGGATCTCGTCCGAGGGCTGGAGGTAGCCGAGCGCGATCGTGACGACCTCCTCTCCGCCGGACAGGAAGAGCCGCGCCTGCCTGGCGTTGTTGGGAATGAACTCCTCGATGCGCCCGTCGCCGTCGGCCTTCTTGTCGTTCGGGCGGAGCTCGCCGTCGACCTCGAGGAAGTACTCCTCGTTCGCGCGGGGCCTGCCCTCGTGATCGAGGAGCCGGATCCTGAGCTTGGCCGGGACCCCGCGCCGCCGGAAGGTGTGCACCTTCGCGGTCTGGCAGCTCTCCTCCTTGGGCCGCGGATCCGGCACGACCACCTTGTCGGCGCCGGGGACCAGCGTGAACGGGTCCCTCCGGAGCTCGCGGAGCGCCCGGTTCTCCGGGTGATCCCAGAGCGTCTGCCAGAAGAACCCGTTCTCGTAGGCGATGCTGGTGAAGCAATCGCCCGCGCGGACGCGATGCGCCTTCATCCCCGCCTCCACGCAGCAGGGAGCGTCGCCGGGCGGCGCCCGGGTTCAGCGCCGCCCGTCACGCCCGCGCCCAGCCCACGGCCCATCCCATCAAAAGACCAAAGGGCCCCCGGGAAGTCAAGCGCCCGGCCCGCTCGGCAGCCGGCGCGGGCGGCGCGATTGCCGCGCGCATTGCTCCCTTTCGAGCCCTGCCGGCGCGCGCCTCATGTGGGCGTGGGCGGGTGCGACGCCGGCGCGCCCTCGCCGCCGAGCGCGTCGGCCAGCGCGGCGGCGGCGGCGGCGGCGAAGGCGTCGAGCGTGGCGGGCTCGGTCCAGCGGGTGGCCTCGCGGGCGTCGAGCGCGTGGTGGGTCTCGATGAGGATGGAGGGCATGGAGGGGCGGCGCAGGACGAAGATCCGCTGGTCCTGGGGCCGCCGGTCCACGAAGACGCCCGGCTGGGCGGCGTCCGGCGCGTACAGGCCGCTGTACGCGGCGCCGCCGTAGGGCAACAGGCCGGCTTCCTCCATGCGCCGCGCGAAGGCGCGCGCGAGGGCGAGCCGGCGGGCGCCGAGGGCCGGGTCCCCCTCGTCGGACCAGAGCACGGCGAACCCCGGCGCGGCGAGGCTGAGCGGGCACGAGCGGCCTTCTGCGGGCGACCACGTGTCGATCCTGCCGCGCACGTCCGAGTGCAGGCTGACGAACGCCTCGGCGCCCCACCGGGCGGCGTCCTCGACGCGCTCCGCGTAGGGCAGCGGCCGGTCGCCGGTCCTGCCCACGCGCGCCTCGAAGCGCCCGGTGGCGTTGAGCCGCTCGGCGAGCGCGCGCGCCGCCGAGAGCGTGAACTCCTGCTCTTCGACGCAGAAGCAGGAGACGTTGCCGGTGTTGCCCGGGGCGCCGTGGCCCGCGTCGAGGTAGATGCGGCGGACCCCGAAGCCGGGCGGGAACACGGCGGCGGGGGCGACGACGCGGGCTCCCGGGAAGGGCCACCCGCTCGGCGCGATCGGGAGCTTGAGGGCGCGCCGCGCCGCGGTGTCGCGCGGGAGGCCGGCGGCGAGCACCCGTGAGAGGGCGGCGGCGCCGGCGGCGCCGGCGAGACCGAGGACGAGCTTCCTGCGCGAGATCACCGCGGCCCCGTTTGCTACCAAAGGCGGGGCGCGGCGTCAGGTTCTCGGCAAAACCAGCGCGGAGGAGGTGGCCGGGCTCGCCGCGACGAGCGACATCCCGGGATCGCCCGGGACGTCGGAATCGCGACCCGGCGCGGCCCTCCGCGCCTCGTCCGGAGACCCCGAGTCGGCCGGACTGCGCTACTGCGTGTAGCAGACCTCGAGCTTCGGCCGGACGGCGACGTTCGCTTGCTCGCTCGACCGGATGTCGGTCCGGCCGTTCACGTCCTGGAGCGCGATGCCGTGGTTCGGCTGGGCTCCATCCACCCACGTCTGGACGAGGGCCGCGATGTCGGCGGTCGCGACGGCGTCCGCGGCGACCGTGGAGATGGTGGCCTCGACGGCCGCGTTGTACCCGGGGAAGTTGCCTGCGTGGACGGTCGACTCCTGCCAGGGGCCGTTCACGCGGTGCAGCTCGATGGTGCTGGCGGTCGCCTTCCACGCGTGGGAGAGCGAGAGGGTCGCGGAATCGACGTCGGCTCCCGCCGGGATGAACGACAGATCGAAGGCCATCACGCCCACCTGCGGGCCCTCCGGCAGCGTGTTGAGGACGACGTACGGGTAATCGCCGTACGGCCATGAGACGCCGGGCTGGATATGCGCGTCCGCCACGCTCCCGTTGGTGCCGCGCTGCACGACGACGCACTGCGACTGGGCCGGGGGCTCGCAGGCGTTGCCGATGCCGTCGTTGTCGGCGTCGGCCTGGGAGGGGTTGGGCACCGCCGGGCAGTTGTCGCACGAGTCGAAGACCCCGTCTTGATCCGTGTCGGCGGCGACCACGGTGACCCGATCGAGGAGCGTCCCCTGGCCGTTCGAGATGCCCAGATCGTTGAACTGGAGGCGCGTCGTCGCGCCGGAGGCGACGAGGGTATAGGTATAGTAGACCCACGCGGAGCTGGCGGTCGTGAGCGTGGCGACCTGCTGGCCGCCCCAGACGACGCCGAGCACGTTCTGGCTCGCGGTGGTGCCGGGTCGCGCGGCGAAGGCGAACCGGAGCTGGTACGTCGCTCCCGGGACGGTCGTGAGATCCTGGTAGATGCCGCTCGAGTTGCTGGCGTCGAGCTCGACGTGCTGCTCGCCGTGCGCGGGGCTCATGCCGTTCGAGTGGTCATGGATCTGGATCTGACCATAGGCGGCCTGCCAGCCGGTGATCGAGCTGTAAATGGACGAGTTGTTGCGCGTCACGTTCGGCGCTTCGAAGCTGCCGTTCGTGACGATGTCGCCGGAGGGCAGCACCGAGCAGGAGACGAGCGCCGCCGCGCCCTCGCCGACGGCCTCGTCGTTCTGCTCATGCGGCTCGGCGGCCGCCATGCAGCCGGAGATCATCGAGGCGAGCGCGAGGGCAGAGAGGGCAGAGAGGGCAGAGATCGACGGATAGGTGGTTCTCATGGGAGAGCTCCTCGTTGCGGCGCCGGCATAGCGGCGCCGCGCCGTGCGGCGAGCTGCCGCACGTTATAGATTTAAAAAGGTATTTACAAACTCTGAGCGATGCTGATAAACTGTTGGGTTTGCCGCGAAGGCGGACCGACGAAGGTCGTTGTTCGTCCCTCAGCGCGCGCGGCACGACGGTACGACGGGACGGCCGTCGCGAGGCGCTCGCCTCCCGGATCGTGGCCGACCTCGAGCTGCCTCGACCGAGGAGACCCGCGTCCCCCGGAGGAGGACCACCGGCCCGACGATCGATGGACGGAGTCGGACGAGCGCGATCACGAGCGTTTCTTGCAACTGCCAGCCGAGGCGCTGTCTTCGTTATATCATGAAATGGGCGAACGGATCACCATCATTCGCACCCGGTGTGCAAATCGAGAAATGGAACCACAGAGGCACAGAGGGCACAGAGGGAAGAGGAGAGAGAACAAATTTAAGAGAGATGAAATTTTCCAATCTCTCCTCTCTGCCCTCTGCGCCCTCTGCGCCCTCTGCGCCCTCTGTGGTTCCATTTTCTCCCCATCACGGGACCCGGGGGCGGCGGGGAGCGGCGGGATCAGCGGCCGCGGCGATCGCGTCGCCCAGCGCCTTGTTCGCGAGCCCCGCCTCGACCGCGCCGGCGCAGGGGCCGAAGAACGCCGCGTCGACGCGGCGACAAACCGCGCGCGCGTTCCGGTCGTCGAAACCGGGACGGTCGTCCCGGTTTTTGTGCGAGGAGAGGGCGATGGACCAAGGAAGAGATTCTCGCGCGCGGTGGACCGAGGCTGACATCCCCAGCCAGGCGGGCCGAGTCGCGGTCGTCACGGGCGGAAACACCGGCATCGGCCTCGAGACGGCCCGGGCGCTGGCGGAGCGCGGGGCCACGGTCGTGCTCGCGTGCCGCGACCTGGAGAGGGCCGGCGCCGCGGTGGCGCAGATCGAGGCCCGCGCCCCGGGCGCGACCGTGCGCGCCGTGCGCCTCGATCTCGGCTCGCTCGCGTCGGTCCGCGAGGCCGCCGGCGAGCTCCGGGCCGCGTACGACCGCATCGACCTGCTCATCAACAACGCCGGCGTGCTGGCCTTCAAGCGCGAGGTCACCGCCGACGGCTTCGAGCTCCAGCTCGGCGTGAACCACCTCGGCCACTTCGCCCTCACCGGCCTCCTGCTCGATCGGCTGCGCGACGTGCCGGGCTCGCGCATCGTGACGGTGGCCAGCATGGCGCACCAGCAGGGCGCCATCGACTTCGACGACCTGCAGTGGGAGCGGTCGTTCCGGGGGTTCCCCGCGTACGGGCGGTCCAAGCTCGCGAACCTGCTGTTCACCTACGAGCTCCAGCGCCGGCTCGCCGCGGCCGGCGCGAAGACGCTCGCGCTGGCCGCGCACCCCGGCGGCTCGAACACCTCGATCGCCCGCAGCGCGCCCGGCTGGGTGCGCGTCCTCGGCAAGATCGCCAAGCGGTTCGAGCTCGGGCAGAGCGTCCCGATGGCCGCCCTCGCGTCGCTCCGCTGCGCCGTCGATCCGGGCGCGCGGGGCGGCGAGTACTACGGGCCCCCGGGCCGCTTCGGGATGACCGGCTTCCCCGAGCGCCTCGAGTCGAGCGCCCGCTCCCACGACGGGGTCACGCAGCGCCGCCTCTGGGAGGAGTCCGAGCGGCTCACCGGCGTGACCTACGCCCTCTGACGAGGACGAGGCCCCATCGCCCGACCGATGGAGCGCGGTAAGGCCCGCTCACCCCTCGCCGGCGCTCCGCTCCCGGAGCGGCACGAGCAGCCCGAGAAAGGCGATCGAGAGCGCGGTCCCCAGGGCGAACAGCCCCGCGTAGCCGAGCCGCTGGGCGAGGGTGCCCGACAGCCACACCGCGGGCGATTTCCCGAGCACCTCGACGCTCGCCAGCAGCGTGTAGTGCGTCGCGCCGACCGAGCGCCGGACGCGCGACATCATGAAGGCGAACACCGCGGTGGTGAGGGCGCCGCCGAAGAGGTGCTCGGCCACGGTGACCGCGATGACGGCCCCGGCGGTGGGCGGGCCGGCCGCGGCGAGAGTCCACTCGCCGGCCATCGCGGCGGACCGGAGCGCCGAGGTCACGCCGACGGCGGCGAGCAGCGGCACGCGCTGCGCGAGGAGGCCGCCCGCGAGCGAGCCGACGATCGAGGCGACAAGGCCGTACGTGCCCACCCAGAGGCCGATCTGGTGCGGCGGGAAGCCGGCGTCGACCAGGAAGGGCTTGAACATCATGTCGACCATCGCCTCGCCGAGCTTGTAGGTCCCGAGGAACGCGACGACCCAGAGCGCGCCCGGCGCCCGCAGGGCGACGGCGACCGTCGCGAGCACCTCGCGCAGCGAGCGGCGCGCGCGCGCCTCGACCTCGCTCGCGGGGGGCTCGCGCAGCGCGAGCGAGGCGAGCACCGAGGCGAGGACGAGCGCGGCCATCGCGCCGAACTGGCCGCGCCAGCCGATCCACGCGCTCGCCCAGACGAGGAGCCCGCCGGCGGCGAGCATGCCGACCTTGTAGCCGACCACCTGCGCCGCGTTCGCGAGGCCGAGCTCGCCGCGCCCGAGCAGGTCGATGGCGAGCCCGTCGACCGCGATGTCCTGGGTGGCCGCGAGCAGGTTCATGAGGAAGACGAGCGCGAGCAGGGCGCCGAGGTGGCGCGACGGCGGGACGAACGCCGCGGCCGCGCACGTGAGCGAGAGCAGCGCCCCGAGCGGCAGGATCCACGAGCGGCGCCGGCCGAGCCGCTCCCACCCGAAGCGGTCGACGAGCGGCGCCCAGAGCGCCTTGGCGACCCACGGGACCGCGAGCGCGCCCGCGAAGCCCACCCCGGCGAGGGAGACGCCGCTCGCCCGCAGGAAGACGGGCAGCGCCGTCGCCTGGAAGCCGAACGGGATGCCCTGAGCGAAGTAGAGCGCGCCGAGGGCGGCGATCTTGCCGGCGGACGTTCGGTCTGCCACGACCGACAATCGTAACCGAGCGGACGAGCTTTGGTCGCGCCAAACACGGATGCTGGCGCAGATCTCGATTCGGCCGCGGGCGCGGCGAGACCTCGATGAGCACGCCGGGCCGACCTGGATGAGCACGCCGCACCGACCTCGATGAGCACGCCGCACCGACCTACAAGGTTTGCCGACCGGGCGAGCCCGCGCCGATGATCGCCGACACGTTCTCTCCGCGATCGCTCGCGCCGGCGGGCACGGTCCGGGTGCGGTGGCTGGGCACGGCGGGGTTCGCGGTCGAGCACGCGGGCGCGGTGGTGCTCATCGATCCCTACCTCACCCGCGCCTCGCTCCGCCGTTGCGTGCTCGGCCGGCTCGCCCCCGACGCGGCCGCCGTCGCGCGCCACGCGCCGCGCGCCGACGCCGTCGTCGCCGGCCACACCCATTTCGATCACGCGCTCGACATCCCGGAGATCGCGCTCCGCACGGGGGCGACCGTCTTCGGCTCGCGCTCCGCGGTGGCGCTCTGCCGCGCGTCGGGCGTCCCTGCGGCGCGCGTGCGCGACGTCGAGCGCGCGCCGGGCGGCCAGCCGGTCGTCGCCGAGGTCGGCCCGTTCGAGCTGCGCTTCCTCCCGAGCGCCCATTCCCGCCTGCTGCTCGGCCGGGTCCCCTTCCCCGGCGACATCTCCGATTGTGACGAGGTCCCGCTCCGGGCCGAGCGCTACCGGTGCGGCGCCGTCTTCGCGGTGGAGATCCGGGTCGCGGGCCGGCGCATCGTCCACCTGGGCAGCGCGGAGCTCGTCGAGGCGGGCCTCGATTGCAGGGAGCCCGACCTGCTCCTGCTCTGCGTCGCCGGCTGGACCGCCTCGCGCGACCTCCCCGAGCGCGTCGCGCGCGCCCTGTCGCCGCGCGCGGTGCTCTTCTCGCACTGGGACAATTTCTTTCTGCCCCTCGAGCGCCCCGCCGTCGCGCTCCCAGCGATGCAGGGAGAGCGCCTGGCGGAGCGCCTCGGCCGGGCGGCGCGCGACGTGAAGATGGGCGTGCTGCCGCTGCTCGGGGAGGTATGGATTTAGAGCGGCGGGCAGCCGCTTCGGAGACGGGCCCATCTCGACGCCTTCGGTGCTCAGCGCACCGGAGCGCGCCTCCGCGCCGAAAACGCCGAGCTGGACCCGTCTCCTGTGCGGGTGACCGCCGCTCGGCGCGGCATGTGCCAGATGCGGATGAACGCCGCGCTAGAACACCGATCTCGTTGTTCCGGCGAGAAATGAACCGCCAAGGCACCAAGAACGCCAAGTTGAGACTCTCTTCTTGGTCTGCCAGCCGTCGCGCGCGGCGCTGGCGGCGCTCGGCGGACGGCGTACACTGGCGCTCCGAGATGACGACCAACGACGATGTCGTGGTGATCGTGCGCGAGCTGGACGTGGTGATGGAGCGCGCCGGCGGGCTGTTCCTCGGCCGGCGCGGCGCCCTCCCGGCGTTCGCCGATCCGCCCGTGTTCCTCGGCAGGTTCGAGGATCGCGGCTGGTACGCGGCGCGCGCTCGGCCCGACGTCGCGCTTCCGGACGAGCTCGCGTTCGCGTCGGTCCGCTCCCTGTTCTCCGAGCTGCCCGAGCCCACGCTGAACATCCTGGGGCGCGCGCTCGCAGGCGTCGAGTTCGCCGAGACGCACCGCCACTGCGGGCGCTGCGGGACAGCCACCGAGCCGGGGCCGGCGGCGTCGGACGCGCGCGAGCCCAGCGCCGGGGAGCAGACGCGGCGCTGCCCGCGCTGCGGCTTGAGCGTGCACCCGCGGATCGCGCCCGCGGTGATCGTGCTGGTGGAGCGCGAGGACCGCGTGCTCCTGGCGCGCAGCGCGCGCTTTCCGCCCGGGCGCTTCAGCGCGGTGGCAGGCTTCGTGGAGATCGGCGAGTCGCTCGAACAGGCGGCTGCGCGCGAGGTCGGCGAGGAGGTCGGCGTTCAGATCCGCGATCTGAGGTATTTCGGCAGTCAGCCGTGGCCGTTCGGTCGCTCGTTGATGATCGGCTTCTCGGCCACGTACGCCGGCGGCACGCTCACCCCGGACGGCGTCGAGATCGTCGAAGCCGACTGGTTCTCGCGCGACCAGCTGCCCGACCTCCCGCCCAAGGTCAGCATCGCGCGCCGCCTCATCGACGCCTTCGTCCAGCGCCCCTCGCCGCGGTCGTGAGCGAGGCCCGCGCGGCGAGCCGAGAGGACAGCGCCGCTCCCCGCGCTCGCTATTTCACGGCCTGCTCGTTCGCGTAGGGGTTGAACTCGTTCGTGTAGAGGCGGCTCAGGGCGATCTCGCCCGGCTCGAGCTCGCCGCCCTTGACCATCCAGTCGAGCCAGATCTGGAAATCGCGCTCCGCGATCAAGCCGCCCTTGCCGGCGACGCCGTAGCTGCGCCAGAACCGGATGGCCGCGTCCTCCTCGTTCCGACCGCGCTTCTTCATCAGCGCGATGAAGCGCTCCACCACCGTCTCGCGCGGCGTGCTCCGGGCCCACTCGATGGCCTTGGCCGTCGCCTCGACGAAGCGCCGCACGGTCTTTGGATTGTCCTTGATGAAGCTCGTCTTCATCACATAGCTGCCCGCGGTGAACTTGCCGTAGAGCTCGTAGTCCGAGAACAGCGCGCGGACGCCGCCGCGCTCGAGCGCGCGATCCCGGTAGATGTCGCCCAGCGACGCCACGTCGACCTGCTTCTCGCGGAGCAGCTGCTCGCCGTTCACGGGGGGGACGACGAGCAGCGTGATGCGCCGGGCTTCCTCCAGCGTGATCTGGTTTCGCGACAGGAGCTCCTTGACCATGAACTCGCTGTGAGCGCCGAGCGTGTTCATGGAGATCGACCTGTCCAGGAGGTCGCGCGCGGCGCGCAGCGGGCTGTCGTTCAGCACGTAGAAGCCGCTCTGGCGCTGCTCGTCGACGCCGTAGTAGCCCGCGACGGCGATGATGGGCGCCTTGGCCGCGATCAGCTTGATGATGGCGCCGTTGAAGGCGCCGCCGAAGTCGGTGTCCCCGGTGACCACGGCCTGCACGCTCTGCGGGCCGCTCACCGTGCTGCCGATGAAGTTCAGGCGGATCGGCGCGAGGTAGCCGAGATCCTCCGCGAGCTCGATCGGCGACACCGTGCCGTTGTTGCCCTGATACCGGAGCTCGAGCGTCTCGAATTCGGCCTCCGGTCCGGCGGCGGAGGCGCGCGACGCCTCGTCGCGCGAGCAGCCCGCCAGGCCGCACAGCGCCAGCAGGACGAGCAGGACGACCCCAGGCGACGCGGCGCGGAGCAGGCCAGATCGGACGGGACGCGAAGGAGCCACGTCCGCAATATTGGACAAACATCCGCTAAAATGCAAGCATGCCCGGCAAGCATGTCCTCCAGTACCTCGCCCGCCTCTTTCCGTGTGGCCGTGCTCGACGACTACCAGCGCGTGGCGCGCTCGCTCGCGCCGTGGGGCTCGCTGGGCGCGGACGTCGAGGTCGAGTTCTTTCACGATCACGTGGCCGACGCGCGAGCGCTCGTGAGCCGGCTCTCGCCGTTCGACGCCATCGTGGCGATGCGCGAGCGGACGCCGTTCCCGCGCGCGGTGCTCGCCGAGCTCCCCCGGCTGCGCCTGCTGGTCACCACCGGCGCGCGCAACGCCGCCATCGACGTGGACGCCGCGCGCGAGCTCGGCGTTGTCGTGTCCGGCACCGGAGGCCTGCCCTACCCCACGGCCGAGCTCACCTGGGGCCTGCTGCTCGCGCTGGCGCGGAACATCCCGCGCGAAGATCGCGCGGTGCGCGCCGGCGAATGGCAGACGAGCCTGGGAATCGGCCTGTCCGGCAAGACGCTCGGGCTGCTCGGCCTCGGCCGCCTCGGCGCGCAGGTCGCCCGGGTCGCGCTCGCGTTCGGCATGCGCGTGACCGCCTACAGCCAGAACCTCACGCGCGAGCGCGCCGCCGAGCACGGCGCGACGCTCCTCCCGCTCGACGAGCTCTTGGCGGGCGCCGACGTGGTCAGCATCCACCTGGTGCTCTCCGAGCGGACGCGCGGGTTGCTCGGGGCGCGCGAGCTCAATCTGCTCAAGCCCGGCGCGCTGCTCGTGAACACCTCACGTGGGCCGATCGTCGAGGAGCGCGCGCTGATCGAGGCGCTCACGAGCGGTCGGCTCGCCGGCGCGGCGCTCGACGTGTTCGACACCGAGCCGCTGCCCGCCGACCACCCCTTGCGCCGGCTGCCCAACACGGTGCTCACCCCGCACCTCGGGTACGTCACCGAGGAGACCTATCGTATCTTCTACCGCGACGCGCTCGAGGACATCGCCGCGTTCCGCGCCAACCAGCCGGTGCGCGTGCTCTGACCTGCGCGCGCCCGTCTACGGCGACCTCGAGCGGTGGCGCGATACCCACGCACACCTGTTCCAGAGCGACGCTGGCGCTACAGCCCGAACACGCGGACATCGCCGCCGTCGCGCCAGGACCAGCAGGCGATCTCGCCGCTCGCGAGGGCGGCGCAGGTCTCGTCGTAGCCGACGGAGACGTGAACGACCTCCCCGGTGTCGATCTCCTGCGGTGTCGCCGTCGAGGAGGCATCCCAGCAGACGAGCCTGCCGCCCTGCCGCACCGCGCAGGTCCGGTTGTACCCGGCGCTCACCTGAATGGCATCGTCGACCCCGAGCACGTGGATCGGCTCGCGGGCGCCGTCGTCTCCCTGGGTGTCGCCCCCCCAGCAGACCACCTTGCCCGACGCGAGGCGGGCGCAGTCGTGCGTCCAGCCGGCCGTGATCTCGACGGCGCCTTCGACGCCCTCGACCTTCACGGCCGTCACCGCCTCCCCACCGGTGGTGAGCCATCCCCAGCACGCCACCTCTCCGGTGGCCCGCAGCGCGCAGGTGTGATCGACGCTCGCCGCGACCTGCACCGCGTCGTCGAGGCCGGTGACCGCGATGGGGGCCTGCGTCTGCCCGACGCCCTCGACGCCGAGCACCGGCGCGGGCGACGGGCCGCCCCAGCAGATGACCTTGCCCAAGCTGCGGACGCCGCAGACGTGGTGATGACCCGAGGACAGCTGAACGACGTCCTTGACGTCCCGCAGCATGAGCGGCTCCGCGCTGGACGCGCCGACGGGAACGGCCTGCCCGAGCTGCCCTTCGTGGCTGAAGCCCTGGCAGGAGACGCGCCTGGTTGCGTGGAGGAAGCACATCTGCTCGGCCAGGCCAGACGCAGCGACGATATCGCCGAGGCCCGGCCGCTCGACCGGACCGCCGGTCAGGCGCTCTTCCAGCATGACGCCGCCCCACCAGCAGAAGACCTTTCCGGAGGCGGCGACGGCGCACTTCGGCGCGCCCGCCGCGACGCTCACGGCGCATTCCGCGGCGGTGCAGGAGGGCGCAGGCACCGGGTCGGGAGGAGCGCCGCCCGAGCCGGTCGGGGAAGCGTCCTCGCCGCCGGCACCGGAGCCGCCGGTCCCCACGACGGCAGGACCGCCGCCGGTGGCGCCAGGCGTGTCGTACGGGACGATCTCGACGGAGCCGCAGGCGGCCAGGGCGGCGGGGAGCGCGACGGTAGAGAAGAGAGGAGCGACGATGGAGCGGGGCATGGATTCCTCCGTGCGGCGGGCGTCTCCGCCGAACGGAGGAACTATGGAAGCGGGCGGCGGGGGCGCTCCTTAAGGAGACCTTAAAGCGATGCGACCCCCGCCGTGCCTATCGCCGTCGGCTCACGGAGCGAGCGCCTTCTTGTCGAGGCGACCGAAGTCCCAGACCACGGAGGAGCCAGGACCGTAGTCGACCGTCACCGGCTCCTGCGCGGCGAGGCGGTCGAAGGCGGCGCGCGGGAGCACGAACTGCACGGTGTGGAGATCGCCGTTCGGATGGCGCGCTCGGGTGCTCCGCTCGGCGCCGACGGTGAGCACCAGGCTCGTGGCGCGGAGGTCGAAGAACTCGGCGCTGGTGAGCGTGAGCTCGACGGCGTCGGGGCCGCTGATCTTCAGGCTCTCGATGGCGTTGCCGGCCGTGATCCGCCGCGGCGCGGGGGCGGTCGCGCCGGCGGCGCGCGCGATGGACATGGGCGGCGCCGCGCTCGACGCCACGGGGGCGAGCCGCGCCGCGGCCGCCGGCGCTTCGGTGGTGGCGCGCGTCGCGCGGATGTTCGCCACGAACACGCTGTTTCCGTTGAGCGGGGTGGTGAAGATCAGCCGAGCCCCGCGCACCGACCCGAGCGTGGCGCCGCTGAACGAGGACAGCGGGATGCGCGCGGTCGGCAGCGTGATGCCGGCGCGCGGCGGAGGGCCGAGCTCCAGGTAGTCGTCGATGGCGACGGCGCTCGATCGGCTATCGTCGGCGTTCACGAGCTCCACAAGGAACGACGCCTCGGCCGGGTCGGAGCCCCAGCCGCGGTCGGCGCGGAGATCGAGGGTGTCGTACCCCGTGAGATCGAAGCCCGTGCCGACGGGGGACCAGTTCGACTGGAAGAACGTCGAGCTGCCCTCGGCCACGTCGTGGATCCAGGCGACCGACAGCGAAGGATCGTGCCCGCTCGAGGCGATGTGCTCCACCGAGATGGTGCCGCCGGTGGTGTTCGGCAGGCCGTAGGAGCTCGTGCCGGTCGGGCCGATGAAATCCTCGAGCAGCAGGCTGTCGGCGGAGTCGCCGCCGGGGTGATAGCCGCGGCGAACGCGGTAGGGGACGTTCGGGAACGGGAAGGCGGGGTCGAACAGGGCGTTCGCGGCCTCGTCGCGGTCCGGACCCACGTTGGCGGTGAAGAAGGAGACGGCCGCGAGGCGACCCGTCTCGCGCTGCGCCGGCGACCCGTACTCCAGCGGATCGAAGAGCTCCTCGTGATCGATGCAGCCCTGGATCCCGCCGCTGTTCCCGTCGGCGACCTGCCACTCGCTGTTGTAGTAATTGTGATTGGCGCCCCACACATGATAGAAGGACTTGAAGAAGGGCTCCGGCTCGGGGATGCTCATCATGCGATCGAACGGGCGCAGCCCGGGCAGATCGCTCAGGTCCCAGTCGCAGGCCGGCAGGATCACGTTCCAGGCCGTCTGGTCGGCGTTCAGGCGCTGGCCGTTCTGGCCCTGATCGGTCGGGCCGATCTCGAAGATCCCGCGGAAGCTCACCGGGCTCTCGATCAGCGCGGGCCACGGGCTGCCGCTCCGGCGGTATTCGTTGTAGGCGAACCGCACGGCCTCGCCGCCGCGCGAGTGCCCCATCAGCCCGACCTGGTCGAAGTCGATGCGATCGTGCAGGTCCACGCCGAGCTCCGTGGGGGTCGGCTCGGCGCCGCTGTCCCAGCGGCTCAGCCGCTCCAGGTGGCGGAGCAGCAGGCGCCCGCGCGGCCCGATGACCAGCTCGTCGCTCGGCGAGCTCGAGGCGGCGTGGATGCCGCGGTTCGTGTTGATGGACACCACGAAGTAGCCGCGCGCGGCGAGGTCCGTGGCGATGTAGTCGTAGCCGCGGTGGTTGGGGACGACGACGTAGTTCGCCGGGCACGTCCCGGTCGCGGCATACTGGTTGTTGTTGTCCACCCGCGGGTTCTGGCCCGTGCCGCAGGTGGGGTGGTTGCCGTGCACGAACACGAGCAGCGGATACTGCCGGCCGGCCTCGAGGCTCGTCGGGCGGTAGAAGGACGCCCAGAGCTCGGTCGCGTAATCAGGGCTGACGGTCGCGTCGATCGCGGCCGGGAACTTGTACTCCGCGATCGCCACGCCGTTGCCCATCGGGGGCAGGTCGCTGCTCACCGACAGGATGACGGGCTGGATCCCCGGGCTCGGGATGTTGGCGCAGAAGCCGAGCTGGACGTTGCCCGACGCGGGGATCGCCGCGTTGCTGCCCTGAGGGGTGACCGTGATCTGCCCCGTGCTTCCGCTGAACGTGCCGTTCCAGCTCGAGAAGATGGCGCCCGTGCCGACGTCGAGCCCGACGCTCCATGTCCCCGTCGTGGCGCTCGCGTGCTGGTTGCTCACGGTGATGCTCGCGCAGTACCCCTGGCCCCACTGCGAGTCGATCACGAGATCGGCGCCGATCCCGTTCGCGCCCTGCAGCGCGGCCTGGGATGCGCCGATCGGCTCCGTCGAGCCGTTGCCGCAAGCCGGCACGAGCGCCAGCGCTGCAGCGGCTACCCACATGTCCCATCTGCTCTGGAGGTTGTGCATAGATCTCACCCAAGTTGATGACAAAGCGCTCCGTCGTCGCCCCCTGGTTCGGCAGGGCGACGACGCGGCCGGCCCTCGGCTCCGCGGGGGAGGCGTCGAGCGAGCGCGCACCTGGAGACGAAGATGCCCTCATGATGAGGGCGCAGGAACGATAAGCCCGCCGAACCGGTCACCCGTGTTGTTAGACGCGAATATTCGTCTCGTCAATGGGCGCGCTATGCCCTATTCCCGGCATTCGCCGGTCATGGTCCGCGCGCGCGGCTCTGGAAGCTATCGTGTGAAATATCGTAAAGAACGATGAAGTTGACTCATGGCCTTGTCACGAGAGCTCCTCGCGCCACCGGCGGCTCTGGTGGATCGTTCGACGGGTCGTGCTACAGAGTCCGCGATGGCCGACCGGCCTTCGCAGGAGCGGCGCCCACGCGAGGACGCGGAGTGTCAACGGCGACGGAGCGACGCCGGGTTCACGAGCTCCTGGATCGACGCACGCCGCACTTTTGGAGCCGAGCGGTGACGCCGTCGCTGTTGCTGAAATTGTTCAAATCGCGCGCTGCTTTTGGCGAACGGCGTCGCCGCGCGCCGCCGTGCGCCGGTATTCAGGTGTATGTTCCGCGGCATGCGCGCGCGTACCGTGGCCGAGTCTTTCGCACTGCTCACGCTGACGGTGACCCTCGTCGCGGGTTGCTCTGGATCTTCTGACCCCGGAGGGGACGGCGGGGCGACGGGCTCCGGCGGGCTGCCGAGCGCGAGCGGCTCGACGAGCGGCGGCGCGGGCAGCGGCGGCGGCTCGACCACGGGCGGCACCGGCGGCACGAGCGTCGGCACCGGCGGCGCCGGCGGCGGCACCGGCGGCGCGGGCAGCAGCGTCGGCGCCACGGCGGGATCGGGCGGCGGCGGAGCGGCAGGTACCGGTGGCAGCGGCGCGGGCGAGGGCGCCGGCGCGGGCGGCACCGCGAACCCGGGCTCCGAGCTCGGCGCCGGGACCATGGAAGGCTCCGGCAGATCGAGCGAGCGGTACGAGACGGGCCTGGTCTCGCGCGACGGCACGCCGTACGTGCTCATCACCAACGGCTGGGGCCCCGGGTTCGGCAACCACACCGTCTCGTGGGAGGGCACGTCGTTCACGGTGGAGAGCATGAGCGGCTCTGCCGGCTCGATGGGGCAGCCCGCCTCGTACCCGACCGTGTTTTGCGGCCGCTACTCGGTGAGGGAGGTGCCCGATTGCGGGTTGCCGGCGCCGAGCGCCTCGATCACGAGCCTGCGCACCGGCTGGCGCTGGGCCAAGAACGGCAACGAGGGCCAGTACAACGCCGCGTACGACATCTGGATGGGCAACGGCACGCAGCTCCAGGGCTACCTCATGGTGTGGCTGCGCGATCCGCCGCGCTATCAGCCCGCCGGGCAGCCGAACCCCGCGCACCAGGGCGTGACGGTCGCGAACGTCCCCGGCACGTGGAACATCTGGAACGGCATGGTGAACGGGCTGCCGATCACGAACTGGGTGCGCGCCGAGGGCAACGACAGCTACGAGATCGAGTTCGACGTGATGGACTTCGTGCGCGACGCGCAGACGCGCGGGCTCAGCGTGCCCGGCAACCAGGTGAACGCGGTCGCCGTCGGGTTCGAGATCTGGGAGGGGCCGATCACGAACTTGCAGAGCGTCGACTTCTACGTCGACGTGAACTGACGTGGACTGACGTGGACTGACGTGGACTGAGCGCGCGCTTCGAGCCGCGGGTTGAGGTCGACTTCCATCTCGTCGAAGGCGATCTCATGCGCGTCATCATGCGCTGGACGCGACGGCTGGGGAGAGACGGCGCTTCATGCAGCGCTTACGACCTCAGGGATTGAACGTCGCGACGAAGATATCGGAGCCGCCGGCGTGGGGGATGGGGCCGGTCCCGAAGTCGACCGCCGCGCTCGCAGCGCCCGTGAGGGCGATGGTACCGGCCGGAGAGATCGTGATGCCACGCGCGCTGGCGTCGAAGCCGAGGGTCCAGAGCTCGGCGCCGCTCGGATCGAGCTTGGCGAGCCCGCTTCCGGCGACGACGATGTTACCGGCGGCGTCCAGCGCGAGCGTGTCGCCGAAGGGGATCGAGTCGCTGAACACGTAGGCGCCCGCGGCGTCCAGCTTGAGGAGCACGGGGCCGGCGGGCAGCACGCCGCCGCCGAGATCGACGGTCCCGTCCGTGACGCCGGCCACGAAGACCTCGTCAGCCGCATTGACGGCCACCGACCAGGCCGCCTTCCCCGCGCCGCCAGGGGGAATCGACGGATCCGGCGCGAACGGGCGGCTCCAGAGCACGGCGCCGGTCGGGTCGAACTTGCTGACCGTGAGATACCCTGCGGCGGACTCCGGCGCGGTCACGGTCAGCGCGTTGCCGGCGCTGTCGATCGCGAGATCGGCGTTGTAGAGCGGGTGGTCATACTCGGCGGGAGGGGGCGTGATCTGGTGGTTCCAGAGGACATCGCCGCCAGGGCTCAGCTTTAGCAGGTAGGCACCGTCCGTCCAAATATTGACGAAGGCCAGGTAGGTGTTGCCGAGCGCATCGACGGCGATCCGCTCGGGAAAGCTGTAGATCTCGAGCGGCCTGTCCGGCGGCTTCGGCGGGACGATGGGGGCTCGACTCCAGATGATGTTGCCATCGCGGTCGAGCTTGGCCACGAAGGCCGCGGTATTATAGGCCGGAAAGGGGGGGAGGCACTGGTTCAACACCCTAGCGCCGTCCGGCGAGTATGTGCCGGCGAGCAGGAGGTCGCCGTTGCCGTCGACGGCCATGACGAGCGGGCGGTCGCTGGGCAGGCGCTCGCTCCAGAGCGGCGCGCCCGATGGATCGAGCTTGAGCAGGAAGTGGCCTCCGCGCGGGGAGGGGCCGGTCAGAGGGCCCGCGCCGAAGTCGACGGTTCCTGTGAAGGTGCCGGCCACATAGTAGTTGCCTGCGTCATCGCTCGCGATGTTCAGGCCCTCGTCGGCGCCGGTGCTGCCGAACCCGCGCGCCCACGACAGCATCGGACAATGGGGGTCGCCGTCGCAATCCTCGTCCTCCGGCGTGGAGCAGATATCCTCGGCAGGCGTCACCTCGCCCACGCAGTCGCCGAAGCCAAGGCCGTTGGGCCGGCAGGTCTGCGTCCCCGCTGCGCAGGGTCCGACGCCCCTGGTCCCGGCAGGGCCGGAGTAGCACGCGATGACCGAGCCCGGCACGCACGTCTCGGACGGGGCTCCTCCGCCGCCGCCGCCGTCGCTGCCGCCGCCTCCTCCCTCGCCGCTGTCGCCGCTCGCCGGCGGATTGAACGCGGCGACATAGATATCCCTGCCTTCTGTATACGCGATCGGGCCGGTCCCGAAGTCCACCGGGCCACTCACAACGCCGGTGACGGCGACCGCGCCGTTCGGAGAGAAGGCTATGTCTCCTACGGAGGCCGCGAAGTCGAGCGTCCAGCGCTCGGTGCCGCTCGGGTCGAGCATCGTGAGCCCGCCCCCGCCGAGGAAGATGTTGTCCGCGGGGTCGACCGCGATGCTGCCGCTGCGGTGGACGGGATGGCTGAACACTTCCTCGCCCTCCTGATCCAGCTTGATGAGAACGTTGTCAACCAACACGAAGATCTCGCCCGCCGAGTTGACCGCCACGTTGCCAGCGGAGAGGTAGTCGTACATTGGCCGGGACCATAGCAAATCGCCACCCGGAGAGAACTTTGAGACGACAAGGAAGGAAGTGTAGTTGATGTGGTCCCATCCCGTGCCCGTTGTCACCACGTTGCCGGCGCCGTCGAGCGCGAGCTTTCTGTAGGAATGGGCGTCCGGACCGCGACGCGTCCAGACGACATTGCCCATTGCGTCCACCTTCACCATCTCGGTCCTTTCCTCTACCGCGAAGGCGATGTACGCGTTGTTGAGAGCATCGAGGGCCATCTGCGTCACCGTGGGCCCATAATGCACGTCGCTGCTGAATCCACCGCTCCAGATGTGGTTGCCGTCGGGGTCGAACTTGGCCATGTACATCGCGGCATTATCGAACCCACCGTTGGCCAAGAAGGCGCACCCGCCGAAGCCGAGGTCCCTGGAATTTATAAAATGGTTATAACGGTCGGCCTCGTAGCTGCCGACGATCAGGACATTGCCATTTCCGTCGATGGCCAGGGCATCTCCTGTCTCGCGCAAGGGGGTGCCGAAGCGCTTGCTCCAGAGCGGCGCGCCCGAGGGATCGAGTTTGAGAAGGAAGACGTCACTGTCGCCGGCGCTGGTCAGAGGGCCGGTGCCCAAGTCGACCGTTCCTTCGAAGGAGCCGAGGATGTAGTGATTCCCCATGGCGTCGACGGCGATGGACGATCTGATATACGTGGCCTCGATGCCGAACCCGCGCGCCCAGGCGGCCGGTCGCGGGCAATGGGGGTCGCCGTCGCAGCTCTCGTCCTGCGGCGAGGCGCAGACCTCCGCAGCAGGGGTGATCTCACCCGTGCAGGGCCCGTAGCCGAAGCCGTCAGGACGACAGACTTGCGTCCCGGCCGTACAGCGCCCGACGCCGATGGTCCCCTCGGGGCCGGAGTAGCACGCGACGATGGATCCCGGCACGCATGGTGCGGTGGTAGCGGAGCCGCCGCTCCCGGTCGAGGTGCTCTCGTCGCCGCCGCCGTGGCCTGCGGAGCCGCCGCTGCCCGTGGCAGCGGAGCCGCCGCCTTCTCCTGTAGTTGCGGAGCTGTACCCGCCGCCGCCCGCGGCGCCGCCGCCGCTGCTGCCGGGCCCCCTCGGATCGCATTCGTTCGTGGGGCCGAGGGCTGCGAGAAGCACGGCGGCGGAGGCGCGCCGGTGAAGCCTGGATCTCGAACCGATGGATTCGGAGGTTCTGGCCATGCCACCTCCGATGCTCGCGGCAGACGCCACATTCAACCCGCGAGCGAGAATGACGCGCGTCCGGGGCCCGAGGACTAGCAAGCTCCCCCTCGGCGCTGGCTCGCAGCGGCGGCCGCCCACCGTACCCGCGCGCTGGTCCCGAGCGGGTTCCTCCAGGGGCGTTCGCGGGGGCCGCCCGTGGGGCCCGGCCGGCCCGGCGCGCTGGCTGCGGAGGCTCGACCCTCGCCATGAAGGCCGATTCCTGCGCAATCGCGCGGCCGCGCTGGTATCAGGGCCGTCATGACGACGATGCGCGCCAAGCGAACGGTCTCGGCCCCTCGTAGAGCCCCCGGCGCGGCCGCTCCAGCGGTCGCTGCTCCGCGTACGGCGCCGGAGCGAGCCCATGTGCTCGACGTCCCGTTCGCGATGCGCGCGGTCGCGTCCGCGAGCGGCGCGCGCTGGGACGCGGCGCACGGCGTGTTCGTCGCTCGCGCAGAGACGCTCCCGCCGGCCCTCGCGCCGTTCCGCGCCGCGCCCTACTCGTGGGAGCGACGCGTCGAGCGCGAGCTCAACGACGACCCAGCGCCCGCGCCGGCCGCCCCCGCGGGGGCGATCGTCCTCCGCCCGCACCAGCTGGACGGCGTGCGGGCCATCGCCGCCGCGAAGGCCGAGAGGCGCGCCGGGTTCCTCCTCGCCGACGACGTCGGCCTCGGCAAGACGATCACCGCCTGGGCCGCGGTCCTCCGGATGCCGGACGTCGCGACGGTGCTGATCGTTTGCCCGCTCGCCGTCGTCGCGCACTGGCGCCGCACGGTCGAGGCGATGGGCGACGCAGGCAAAGAGATCGTCATCATCAATTATGATCGGCTCGGCAAGCTCTTCGAGGTGACCCCGGAGGCGCGGCGGAGGATCCGATCGAAGAAGGGCCTCGCCCGCGCCGGCAGCGCCGCGGAGTTCGACGTGGTGATCTGGGACGAGAGCCACCGCTGCAAGAACCCGGCGGCGGCGCGCTCCAAGCTCGCGGTCAAGCTCAACGCACGCGCGGGGTTCGTCCTGTGGCTCTCGGCCACCGCGGGGCAGAACCCGCTGGAGCTATCGTATCTCGCGCCGCTCTTGGCGAGCGCGACCGGCAGCCGCTCCGCGGATCTCAAGGACTTCGAGCAGTGGTGCGAAGGCCAGGGGCTCGGGGTCACGCGCGGCGCGTTCGGCAGGTGGGACTGGCGCGGCGATCCGGCGGACTGCGAGAAGGTGCGCGCGCTCCTGTTCGACGGCCGTCCCGCGGTGGGGATGCGGCGTCGCCCGGAGGACGTGGCCGGCTGGCCCGAGATCAACCGCATCCTCACCCCCATCGAGCTCGACGCCTCCGCGCGCGAGCTCTACGCGCACGCGTGGACCGCGTTCCGCCGGGAGATGGAGCTCGTGCCGAAGGGCGCGAACCCGAGGTCGGCCCTCGCCGCGACGCTGCGCCTGCGGCAGAAGAGCTCGCTCATCCGCGTGGCGGGCACCGTGGAGCTCGTGCGTGAGCTGCTCGACAACGGGCATCAGGTCGCGGTCTCCGTCGCCTTCCTGGAGACGCTCGAGGCCGTGCAGGCCGCGCTGGCCCGCGAGCGCGTCCCGTGCGCGCTGATCCACGGCGCGATGCCGGCCGGCGAGAAGGAGGCCGAGCGCCTCCGCTTCCAGCGCGGCGAGCCGCGCGTCGCGCTCTTCACCGTGGAAGAAGGGATCTCGCTCCACCAGGGAGAGCACAACGAGGTCCCGCGCTCGGAGGTGATCCACGATCTGCGGTGGTCGGCGATCCAGATGGCGCAGATCGAGGGCCGCTGTCACCGCGATGGACGTTTCGCGCAGGTCTACTGGGCCTATGCCGACGGTACCGTCGAAGAGAAGATCGCCGCGATCGTGTGCCGCAGGATCCAGTCGATGAAGGCGATGGTCGGCGACGACGTCGAGACGATGCACGAGATCGAGCGGCTGCTCGCCGGAGCCGATTGAGGGCGAGGCCCTCCGCTCCGTTCTGACCTGTCTCTCCCTCGGTCCTCACTCCGGGAGGGGGGGCACGATCTGGTAATACGAGTTGGCGCCCCAGCACTGGACCATGCCGTTCGTCCTCAGCGCGCAGGCGTGGTCGGCGCCGACGGCGATCTGGGTGAAGCTGCCGGACGGAGCGCTCGCGGCAGCACCATAGATGCGCCCCCAGCAGGTCACCGTGTTGTTCGACCTCAGCCCGCAGGAGAAGTAGTTGCCGACGCCCACCTGGGTGAACGTGCCCGACGGCGGCGTGGCCCGGCCGTACAGATCGATCCCCCAGCACTTGATCGTGCCATCCGCCTTCAGCGCGCAGCTATGCGCGTAGCGTGTGCTGACCTGGGTAAACGAGTCCATGGTCTGGTCGGCGCTCTGACCGGAATAGTTCTCCCCCCAGCAGTCGATCGTGCCGTCCGCCATCACCGCGCAGGCGTTCAACAACCCCGCGCTGATCTGGGTGACCGTGCCGGAGGGAGTATCGGTCGTCTGGCCATGGTCGTGGTAGGGGTCCTGCCAGCAGTGCGCCGTGTGGTCGGTCCTGATCCCGCAGGTGTGGGAGCCGCCCGCGCTGATCTGAAGGAATTGGCCGCTGGGCACGGTGAGCGTATCCGAGTCGAGCGATCCCTGGCAGGCCACCGTGCCGTCCAGCCGCACGCCGCACGTGTGGGTCTGGCCGGCGCTGATCTGGGTGAACGTGTGCGGGCTCTCGTCGCTCCGGCCGTCCCAGTTGGCGCCCCAGCATTTCTGCTTCCCATCTGCCTTCAAGCCGCACGTATGATCCCCGCCCGCGGTGATCTGGGTGAACACGTCGGTGGGCGGCACGGTCCGGTCCGACGTTTCCCATCCCCAGCAGTGCACCCCCATGTGGATATCCACGCCGCACGTATGATCCCTGCCCGCGCTGATCTGAATGAACTTGCCGACCGGCTCCGAGGTCTGGTTGTGCGCGTTGTTCCCCCAGCAACGCACGTCCCCGGAATCGCTGATTGCGCAGCTATGTCCCAGCCCTGAGGTGACCTGCCTGAACGTGCCGGTCGGCGTCGAGGACTCCACGTCGTCCGCGCCCCAGCAAACCACTGTACCGTTCGGCCTCACGCCGCAGCTATGGTTGCCCCCGGCGCTGACCTGGATGAACGAGCCGGACTGCAGGGCGGACTGGCCCTCGTCGTTCGCGCCCCAGCAAATCACCGCGCCGCTCGTCCTCAGCGCGCACGAATGGCTGCTGCCCGCGCTGACCTGCGTGAACGTCCCGGTGGGCGGCGTCGATTGTAGAGTGGAGTCGCTGCCCCAGCAGGACAGCGTGCCGTCGGTCTTCACCCCGCAGCTATGGTTGCTGCCCGCGCTGACCTGCGTGAACGTCCCGGGGGGCGGCGTCGACTTGTCGAAGAGGTCGCTGCCCCAGCAGGACACCGTGCCGTCGGTCCTCACGCCGCAGTTGTGACCGTCGCCCGCGCTGATCTGGGTGAACGTCCCGGGGGGCGGCGTCGCTTGTAGAGAGGAGTCGCTGCCCCAGCAGAGCACCTCGCCGTTCGGCCGCAGCACGCAGGAGTGCCAGCCGCCCGACGAGACGATGTTCCGGCCGAAGGTGTCGCTGGGAGGGTTCGTCACCCCGGCATCCACGCCCCAGCAGATCATCGCGCCGTCAGTCCGCGTGGCGCAGTTGTTCCCGTACCGCACGCTGATTTCGGTGAACGTGCCCGTGGGGGGCAACACTGAGGCATCATACACAGAGCTGTTGCCCGAGCACGCGATCTCTCCGTTCGTCTTCAGCCCGCACACGTGGTTATCTCCCACGCCGACCTGGGTGAACGTGCCGGAAGGGGGCGAGAACAACGACGACCCCCAGCAAGCGATCGTGCCGGTCATCGTGACGCCGCAGCCGCGGCCACCGCCGACGCTGATCTGGCTGAACTTCGAGGAGAGCGACAAGGAACTCCCGGTGTACCCTTGCCCCCAGCACACCACATCGCCGTCCGCCTTCAGCCCGCACGAGAAGTGGAGCCCCGCGTCGACCTGGACGAAGGTGACGCCAACGGGCGGCGAGGCTTTGTCGAGCGTGTCATCTCCCCAGCACGCCGCCGTGCCGTCCACTTTCAGGCCGCAGGTGTGGAAGAGGCCTGCGTCGACCTGCACGAACTCCTCGTTGGGCGCGTCGAGCTGACCTTCGTTGTTGCGCCCCTTGCAGTATACTGTGCCATACTCGTACAGCGTGCACGTGTGATACCTGTCTACGCTCACCTGATAGACATTCTCGTCAGACCATGTAGACTGGCCCTGAGCATTGCCCCCCCAGCAGGCGAGCGTGGCGTCCGGCTTCACCGCGCAAGCATGGGCATAGCCCACGCTCAAGCGAGGCTTGCGGGCGCGGATGTCGAGCGGCGTGTCGTCCGACACGAGCGCCTGCGGGGCCGCGATGAGCTCGGGGTCGTCCGCGGCGAGCTGCCCGGGCTCGTCTCCATGGCACCCGAGCACGGACAGCGCGACCGCCGCGAGCGCCAGCCAGGCAGAGGGCCTCCGCGCGGATGCATCGCGCGGGGGTGGGGTGAGGGGATCGCCGTCGCGCGAGCGTACGGCGAAAGGATCGTTATCTGCTTTGAGGGACATGAGGGAAAGCACCTCCAGGCCGGTCCGGAGCGCCAGACCGGCACGAAGCGACGGACGTAGAGGGAGCGGCCCCGGCGGGCCCGGGTCCGCGGCTGCCCGGCGTCGCGCCGTGGTTCGGACCGGCGCCGGGCGCGCGCCCGTTTTGCCGTTATACAAGCGGCGTGCCAGTCCGCCGCAGGCGCGTCGCCCTCGCCTCGAGGCGCTCCTCGGCGCGCGGCGCCTGCCACGGCCAGGAGCGCGCCGCCCGGGAGGCGCTCCGTCTCGATGACGCCGCGCCGCGTCCCGGGGGACGTGTCACGCTCTGTCCCGTGACATGTCCTGGTCCCAGCGTGACATGTCACGCTGGCGGACCCCGGGCTCGACGAGCCGAGCGCGGCGCAGCGGCGCCCGGGCGGGCGCGCCGCAGACAGCCGATTCCGCCACCGGTAAGGTTGGATTCATCCGGCGGCAACCTGAGCCGTGGCTCGGGTATTGACGCGCACTCTCCCTTGAAGAATCTGGCTCGATCGTGTCCAGGCGAAGAACAGCTCACGTGGTTTCGAAGCATGCGGAGTCGTGTCTTGCCGGGCCATGGCACGCCGCGGGACGCCGTGGGAGTTCGGGCGGCTCGCCTGTTCGCCCGATTCGCTAGCACGTCGGTCAGATTAGAGTCGACCCCGCGCCCCTTTTTTGGGGCAGCTGGACGGTTCGCCTCCGAGGGAGGCTACAGCTGAAGGTCTCCGGCCGAGCTCCTGCCGCCTCTCCTCGTCCTCCTGCTCCCGGTCGTACGGTAGAGGCCAGCATCATCTGGCCCCTTCACGCTCAAAGGCCGAGGTACGCGGTTTGCGTCCAGATACCCATGCGAACCATCCAAACGTTTCTCGCCATGCTCTCTCTGTCTGGGGTCGCGCCGTGTGTTGCCTCATGCGCCACACCAACGACAGAACCAAGGTCGGAGACTGAGGACACCGCACAGACCAGCGAACCAGCGCTTGACCGTGCAACACCTGACGATGAGGAACCTAAGAGCGACTCCGAAACAGCAGAAGCAAGCAGCGCGCTCAAGGTCATCCGCTGCAAGAAAAGCGAGCGCGGCGAAGAGTGCATGGAGCGATGCGCCGAACAAGGAATTTCTTGCGCAGCAGGACGCCGCCATCCATACCTGCGCAATGTAGGCCTTGGACTGCTAGGACAGTGCAGATCAGCCGTCAGAGTCAACTGCTGCTGGTATTATTATAAAAATGGACACATCTGTAGGTTCATCGGAAATCTTCATCTCTGCCTGTATCAGGGTGGACGTCATGATTGAGGGCGCGCACGTTGGACTCGAACTCGTACGAGATGCATTTCCAGTCCGGGCCGACTAGGGACTCCATGCACCGGAGAGCGAGCGGGTACAGCTCGGTCGACCGCTCGCCGCCCGAGAGCGCTGCGGCGCCCAGCGCATGAAGCCGGTGCATCCGCTGGACGTCCTCCAAGGTGATGGCCGTAGGTCCCTGCATGCGGCCGTGTACGTGCTCCATCATCGCCCACTGGACGGCGGCCATCGTGTTCTCCCACGCTGAGGGGCTGACCCCGAGCTCGGCATCGCCGCGCTCGAGCGCGTCAGCCAGGACGCGGATGTAGCCGACTGCGTACACCTCGGCACTAGACGCCCAGTCGAAGTGATCCTCCAGGTGTTCCTGGTCGGCTCGGTCGGCTTCGTCCGTGGGGAGTCCCGGATCGAGCAGCGACTCCATGCACTGCAGAGCGAGCGGGTGCAGCTCGGGCGGCCGCTCACCGCCCGAGAGCGCCACGGAGCCCAGCATGTGAAGCCGTCGCATCCGCTCGACGTCCTCCAGCTTGATGGTCGGCGGCCATGTCGCGCGCCCGTGCACGTGCTCCATCATCGCCCACTGGACAGCGGCCATCGTGTTCTCCCACGCCGAGGGATCCACCCCGAGCTCGGCATCGCCGCGCTCGAGCGCGGCGGCGAGGTTGCGGATGTAGCTGACCGCGCAGGCCTCGGCGTTGGCCGCCCAGTCGAGCTGATCCTCTAGGTCTTGCTCATGGGGTTGATCAGCGTGGGCCATGCGCGGAGTCTACTCCAGCCTCACGAGTGTGGAGCAGCGCCCACACGGATGGCCTCGGGCCGCGCTCCAGGACGTCGACGCTGGCGCGCTCGCTGAGCTCGCCGATCGCCGGCCGCGCCGAGGTGTGACCTCAGGTTGCCCGCTCCGTTCAGCGAGGTGCCGCAGCTGCGCGCAGCTCGCCTGCCCGACGGGAATACAAAGAAACGCTAGGAAAGCAAGGCGAGTACACACAAGGGCGCACGCGCTTGACGTCGAGCGATCCACTTAACATGAATCACCTCGATCCCCCAAGCTCTCCAATCAAAGCGAGGAAGACACAACTGGACAACGACGATGCCGCTCGACTTGAGTCCATGGAGATCGCTGCGGGACTATTCAATGGGATCGGATATCTGCAACTGCTCGTGTGGCGCTGCTTTGCGGCAACGCACGAAGCACACATGATCGATGGTCTCGTTCGGCTGGGGTCTGCGTTGCTCAAGACCATCGAGATGCGTGCTCTCGGATCCCTGCAGGGAGGACCGCAGCATGTTACTCACGAGGATGTTGAACGTTTGCAGAGATTGACCGCGCTCGTGTCACAGTGGCGAGCAGGCGGGGAGCTGTCGCCGGAGATCGAGCCGCTCGCCCGTCAGCTGTTCGTGATCGTGGGTGGCAATGCCTCTGATTTGGCTGATGAAAGCGAAGCGGGTCCGCCCTGTTCCGGCCAGACCCGTACGACACCCCCGGCTCACCCCGGACAGGCCGCGTCGCACCCCTTGCCGCCGCAGTCCACGCCGAGCTCGTCGCCGTTCTCCACGCCGTCCTTGCAGCTCGGCTCCTCGCACGCGCCGGCCCAGCAGACGCCGCTCGCGCAGTCATCTCCCGACGTGCAGCCGCCGCCGTCCGGGCAGCGGCGGGGGCATGAACCGCTGCAGTCCACGCCGGTTTCGTCGCCGTTCTTCACGCCGTCGTTGCACGTCGGCGCCTTGCAATGCGCCATCGCGCAGACACCGGACTGGCAATCCGTCCCGGCGTCGCATGGATCCCCGTCCCTGCACGGCGCGCAATCCCCACCACAGTCCTGAGCGGTCTCTCCGCGCCCGGCGTCGAACACCATGTTGACGCAGTGGGGCGGGACGCAGAATACACCGTCACATGCCAACCCTGCAGCGCAGTGCAGCGTAGGGTCGTCGTGGAGGCACTCGACGCACCGCCCCTCATGGCACCGCCCCGAGCCCGAGATCGGGCAGATCACCCCGTCGAGCAGCGCGTTGAGCGGCCGATCATAATCGCAGAGATCGTTCGTGCACTGGTTGCCGTCGTTGTACACGTCGTACGCCGGCACGGTGACCACGCGCCCCTCCTCCGTGCACTCGTCCTGCTTGCAGTCGCCGCGGAGCTGCGAGGCGAGCCGGCCCGGCTTGATCTCGAGCTCGCATTTCCCCTCGACGCAGCGCCCCGCGCCGCACCGCGGATCCGGCGGACCGGGGCACTC
Source organism: Sorangium cellulosum So0157-2 (assembly GCF_000418325.1). GTDB lineage: Bacteria > Myxococcota_A > Polyangia > Polyangiales > Polyangiaceae > Sorangium > Sorangium cellulosum_D. The sequence continues at coordinate 1,788,000 of NC_021658.1, read as the reverse complement.
CGCGTCGGTCTCGCACCGCGCCGAGGGATCCACCACGCCCGAGCACTCCGCCGTCCCTTCCGCGCACTCGTCGCAGGGCCGGCACATCAGGAAGCAGCCCGGCTCCTCCTCGCCGCGCGCGCAGCAGACCACCTTGCCCGGCTCGGCGCACGTGCAGCGCTCGTCGATGCACACCGTCCCCGGCGCGCTCTGCCCCTCGGACAGGCAGTCGTCCGTGGTCGCGCAGTCGCCCCCCACGTACGGCTCGTCACCACAGGCGAAAGAAAGCGCCACACCCGTGAGAAATAAAAAACCCCCGATACAAAGCTTGACAGAGCTCATCGTGCGTCCAGTCCTCCGGCACAAGGCTGGGCAGCCGGCAGCCCCGGCGGCCCCAATCCGCCGGGAGAGTCGTTGGCCTGATCCTCGAACGGGCTCACTATGCCGCGCTCGCCCCGCGGCCGTCACGCAAGTTTTCGCCAGTGGGCGGCGCGCGGACGCCACCGTCCGGTCACGCGCGGGTCAGGCCAGGATCGATGTCGAATCCGTGGTTAGAAGACGCCGCTGACCGTAAAGCCATCCGCGGACACCCGCACATCGGCCTGGGCGCGCGGGTAGAACGTGTATCCGAGCGTGACCGCCAGGACCGCGCCACCGGTGATGAGCCCGGCCACCCCGAGCTGCCGGAGGGTGCGCATCTCGCCGTGGGCCGCGGCGGCCTGCTGGCACATCGGCCAGCTCACGCGGAAGCAGCCGTTCGGCCCGGCGGCGCGGGCGGCGGCGAGGACCGCCTCCTCGCGCTTCTCGGCGCCGATGAGCAGCACGCCGCCGGCCGCCGCGAGGGTGGCCGACAGGCCGAGGCCGCCCGTGACGAGGGTGCCGTCGGGCCGGGGCCGAGCCGACGGAGGCGGCGGGGGGCTCGTCAGCGCCGCGCGCGGGCCTTCGGGAGGCGGCGGTTCGGCCGGCGGCGGGGGGAAGGTGAGCCTCACCTCCCGCGTCTCGCCGCGCGGGACGTCGACCTCGGTTGAGGCCGTCTTGCCGTCCAGCGCCGCGCGCACGATGCGGCGCCCGGGCTCGACGGGGACGGGCGCGTCGCCCTCGATCTCGGCCGGCGCGCCGTCGATGGTGACCGTCGCGCCCGCGGGCGCGAGGACGCGGAGCTCGCCGGCGAGCTGGCGCGCGCGGGCGAGGTCGACAAGGCGGGACTCGTAGAGCGCGCGCTCGTCGGGGGTCCGCGGCGCGCGCATGATCTCCTTGCAGAGCGACAGCCAGCGCACGGCGGCCGGCATGTCGCCGATCCGGAACGACAGCGCTCCGATGTTGCAGGCCGCCACCTGGGACCGCTCGAGCTTCCACACGGCCATCCACAGCTCGCGCGCGTCGGCGAGCCGCCCCTCGTCGACCGCGGTGTGCGCCTGCGCCACGAGCCGATCGCGGGCGCCGGTCGGCGGCGCGGCCGCGGCGCTCGCCGAGGCGGAGAGGAGCGCGGCGCCGAGCGCCGACGCGACGGCACGACGGATGTTCCTGTGCATGGAGATGGGCCTCCTCGGCCCTGGGTCGGGCTCGCGCGGGCGCCGCGGAGCCGGCCGACAGGGATGCGGAAGCTCACGTACCAGAAGGATGGCAGCCGTGAAAGCGCGGCCCCACGGACGGGGTTCGACCCCCACCGGAACCGGTACTGCAGGGGTGGGAGTGGCGGTCGACCCTCCCGAGAGGTGGCCTTGCACCCGGTCCCGAGGGGGTTCGACCCCCTTCACGCCTGGTCGGACACCTGATCGAGGGGGGGTTCGACCCCCTTCACGCCTGGTCGGACACCTGATCGAGGGGGGGTTCGACCCCCTTCACGCCTGGTCGGACACCTGATCGAGGGGGGGTTCGACCCCCTTCACGCCTGGTCGGACACCTGATCGAGGGGGGGTTCGACCCCCTTCACGCCTGGTCGGACACCTGATCGAGGGGGGGTTCGACCCCCTTCACGCCTGGTCGGACACCTGGTCCCGAGGGGGTTCGACCCCCTTCACGCCTGGTCGGACACCTGGTCCCGAGGGGGTTCGACCCCCTTCACGCCTGGCCGGACACCTGGTCGTGTGGAGGTCGACCCCCGCGGGACCTGGCCAGCAAGACCCACGCAGGCCGCGCCTAGCACGGGTAGTGACCTACTTCCAACATGGAAGGCGGGAAGAGAAGATCAAGGATCTTCCCGCCTTCATGTGAATCGCTCCGGGGCCATTGAGGCCACCACCCAACGACGACCTTCCCCTCGGCTGTGGACATGCTCGCGCCGCTGGTTGCGCCCGGAACAGCCCGACGGCCCGAGTTGTCGGATCGCCCGGGCGCCGTGGGCAGAGGCGATCTCCCCCGATGCCCTCGACGCCCCGGAGATTCTCCTCTTCCGAGGGCGATCCCCTGTGCGCGAAACGCCGGGGTTCGGCGCGGAGGCGGGCTCCGGATGGCATGGACCGGCACTTGCCGCCTCTCCCGGCGCGTAAGCCGCGCGCCCACGGGCGGAGGCCAGGCGGCCGGACATCGCCGGCGGCCAATGCACCACACGCGCGGCAGGAGAGGCGCGCGTGAGAACGTCCATGAATGTCGTGATGACGCTGTGTGTGGCCGCGGCACTCCCTGCGGCGGGCGGCTGCGCGCGCGGCGCCGGCCTGGACGACCAGGGCCGCTCCATCGAGCCTTCGGCCCCACCCGCCGGCACCGCGACGCAGCGGCGCGACGGCCGCGGTTGGACGATCACCCAGACGGCCGACTTCAACGCCGACAGGATGGCGGATGTGGTCTGGTACGACGCCGAACGAAACCGGATCGCCGTGTGGTTGATGAACGGAAGCGACCTCCTGGCGCCCGGACCGTTCATCCCGGGGCCCGGCGGCGACGGCTGGATCGTCTGGGCGAACGATTTCGACGCCGACAACATGGCGGACCTGCTCTGGTCCCACGACGAGCGGAACCTGATGGCGGTCTGGCTGATGGACGGCAGCCGCCTGCGCGCGCCCGGACCGTCCATTCCGGGGCCGATCGGCGATGGCTGGATGGCCCTGCCCGGCGATTTCAACTTCGATCGAATGTCGGATGTGCTCTGGATCGATGCCGAGCACAACCGGATGGCGGTCTGGCCGATGAACGTCACCCAGCCGCTCGCGGCGGAGCCCCCGATCCCGGGGCCGATCGGCGGCTTCGCCTTCGGCTTTCCGATCGACGTCAATTTCGATGGAATGGCGGATGTGGTCTGGAACGATATCGAGCGGAACCTGCTGCGGGTCTGGCTGATGCACGGAAGTCAACCGCTCGTGGAAGGGCCGGCGATCCCCGGGCCGATCGGCGACGGCTGGGTCGCCGTCGGCGTGGGCGACTTCAACGCCGACGGCATGCTCGAGGTACTCTGGAGCAACCGAGAGAGAGGGCTGATGACCGTCTGGATGCTGGAGGGGACCCAGCTGCTCGCGGCGGGACCCGTGATCCCGGGGCCGATCGGCGACGGCTGGGAAGCGCGCGCCGCCGGCGACGTCAACCTGGATCGGATGGCGGATGTGATCTGGCAGAGGGCCGGGACGGGCGAGATGGCCGTGTGGCTGATGGACGGGAGCCGCGTCCTCGCGCCGGGACCGGTGATCCCGGGCCCTTACGGCGGCGACTGATCGGCCGCCGCCGGTCGTCGCGACGCGCCCTCACGATCCGGCCCGCAAGAACGCCGCCTTGATCCGCTTCTTCCCCCACCCCGAGAACTTCACCGTCGCGATCGGATCCGCCCCCGGGTCCACGCTCTCCACCACGCCCGGCCCGAACCGCTCGTGGAACACCCGCATCCCGCGCCGCAGCGCCACCCCCTCGCCGCCCTCGCCCCCCGCGTCGACCGCCTCCCGCTCGACGTACCGCTCGCCCGGCGCCCGCTCGACCCGGTCCACCGCGCGCGCCGCCGGCGCCCTCGCCGCCTCGCCGTCCCGCGCGAACCGCGACCACGCGAGCCGCTCCTCGGGCTGCGCCGCGGGCCGCCGGCCCTCCCACGAGCCCCGCCCCTCCCACGCGCGCTCCCCGGAGCCGCCGAACCTCCCCCCCGACGCCGCGTACCCGCCGCCCCCGACGTCGACCCGCCGCTGCGCCATCATCGACGTCGGCGTCGCCATCGGGCGCACCGACGCCGGCGGGAGATCCGCGAGGAACCGGCTGGGCAGGCAGTAACGCGTCTGGCCGAAGATCGCCCGCCGCGCCGCGTGCGTGATCCAGAGCCGCTCCCGCGCCCGCGTGATCGCCACGTACGCGAGGCGGCGCTCCTCCTCGATGTCGCCCTTGCGGTTCGGATCCTGGCTCCGGAACGGGAACAGGTCCTCCTCCATGCCGGTCAGGAACACCGCGTGGAACTCCAGCCCCTTCGCCGCGTGGATCGTCATCATCGCGACCTTCGGCATGTCCACGAGCGCGTCGACGTCCGACACCAGGCTCACCCGCTCGAGGTAGCCCTCGAGCGTCGCGTCCTCGCCGGCGGCGATCGCCTCCTGCTCGTAGTCCACGATCGACTGCACGAGCTCGCGCAAGTTCTGGAGCCGCGCCTCGGACTCGACGCTCTCGTCCTGCTCGAGCATCCGCGCGTAGCCCGACCGCGCGAGCACCTCCTCCGCGAGCGCGCTCGGCGACGCGCTCCTCGCCTCGGTCATGAGCCCCTGCATCAGATCGCGGAAGCCGAGCAGGCTGCGCTTCGCCGCCGTGGCGAGCGGCTCGAGCTTGGCCCCCGGCATCGCCGACGGCGGCACCCGCCCCTCGATGATCGGATCGATCGCCTCGAAGAGCGACACGCCGAGCAGATCCGCCGCCTGGATGAGCTTGTCCACCGTGCTCTGGCCGATCTTGCGCGCCGGCACGTTGATGATGCGGTTGAGATCCACGTCGCTGCGGGGGTTGGCCACGACGCGCAGGTACGAGAGCAGGTTCTTCACCTCCGCCCGCTCGAAGAAGCGCGTGCCGCCGATGATCTGGTACGGGATGCGCGCCTCGCGCAGCACCTCCTCGAGCACGCGCGACTGCGCGTGGATCCGGTAGAACACCGCGATCTCGTTCGGCGACACCCCCTGCGCGATGAGCTCCTTGACGCACTCGACCACCCACGCGGCCTCGTCGTGCTCGCTGTCGGCCGCGACCACGTCGATCGGCGGGCCGTCCGCGTTCGACGTCCAGAGCTCCTTCGGCTCGCGGTCCGACGCGTGGCGGATCACGCCGAGCGCGCCGCGCACGACGTGCCCGACCGAGCGGTAGTTCTGCTCGAGCTTCACCACCGTCGCGTGCGGGAAGTCGCGCCGGAAGCCGCGGACGATGCGCACGTCCGCGCCGCGCCAGCGGTAGATGCTCTGGTCGTCGTCGCCGACCACGCAGAGGTTGTCGTGGGCCTTGCAGAACGCCCGGACGAGCCGGTACTGCACCTGGTTCACGTCCTGGAACTCGTCGACGAGCACGTGGCGGAAGCGCGCCCGGAGATCCTCGCCGGCCAGGCTCGTCGGGTCCTCCGCGATGCGGAGCACGGAGAGCAAGAGGTCGTCGAAGTCCACCGCGTTCGCCGCCTTGAGGTGCCGCTCGTACGCCTCGAAGCACCGCGCGATCGCGTCGTCGAAATAGCCGTTCCGCTCGAACTCGCCGGGCCCCCGCCCCTCCTGCTTCTCGGCGTGGATGCGCGAGAGCACCTGGCGCGGCGGGTAGCGCCGCTCGTCGAGGTTGAGCTCCTTCAGCACGCGGTTCATGACGGCGCGCTGGTCGTCGTCGTCGTAGATGACGAAGTTCTTCTCGAGCCCGGCCGCTTCGTGGTGCCGGCGCAGCAGGCGCGCGCACACGGCGTGGAACGTGCCGACCCAGAGGTCCTTCACGATGTCGGGGCCGATGAGCCCCTCCAGCCGGCGCTTCATCTCGGTCGCCGCCTTGTTCGTGAACGTCACCGCGAGGATCCGGTAGGGCGGGACACGGTGCGTCACGATGAGGTTCGCGATGCGGTACACGATGACGCGCGTCTTGCCGCTCCCCGCGCCCGCGAAGATGAGCAGCGGCCCCGCCGCGTGGCGGGCCGCCTGCGCCTGCGGCTCCCCCCCCCCCTCGTGGGGCAGGCCAGGCTCGGGCGGCGGAGAGCGGTCGGCGTCGGGTGCGGCAATACGATCCACACGGGGTCGCTAGCACGACCATCGCGCGAGCGGGAGCCCGGCCAGGCCCCCGGACCGCCGCGCCGCTGCCCCGCTTTTTCCGCCGCAAAAAAGGCGCGCTCGCCGTAACCTGCCCCGCGCGTGCGCCTCCGACAGAGCACAGGGGAGACGCGGCCCGGACGAGCGGTACAGGAGAGATCATGCGCATCGCGCTCACGCACAACCTGAAGATCACGGGGTCCGCCGAGGAAGCGGAGTTCGACAGCCCGGAGACGATCGCCGCCATCGCCGGCGCGCTCGAGCGGGCCGGCCACGAGGTGGAGCGGATCGAGGTCAGCGGGCCGGCCTCCCGGGTCCTGGCGCGGCTCGAGGCGCTCCAGCCGGACCTCATCTTCAACACGGCCGAGGGCCACAAGGGCAAGACGCGCGAGGCGTTCTATCCGTCGCTCTTCGACGAGCTCGGCATCCCGTACACCGGCTCCGACGCGTACACGCTGAACGTCGCGCTCGACAAGTCGCTCACGAAGCGCGTCCTCGCGAGCTACGGCGTGACGACCCCGCGCGCCCGCCTCGTCAACCGGACCACCCTGGAGAGCGGCGCCCTCGACGACGTGAGCTTCCCGGTCATCGTGAAGCCGAACTTCGAGGGCTCCTCGAAGGGGATCTTCCGGGAGTGGAGCGTCTGCGAGGACGCGTACCACCTCGCCCAGGTGGTCGAGCGGCAGCTCGCGCGCTTCGAGGCGGGGCTGCTCGTCGAGCACTACATCGCCGGCATCGACGTCGCGTGCGCCTTCGTCGACGGCCTCAAGGAGGCGAGCGGCGCGCGGCCGAGCGCCGCGGGCATCCCCGAGGGGGTGCTCACGCCCATCGAGTTCGTGATCGATCCCCAGGTGGCCGGCAGGCACAACGTGTACGACTTCAACCTGAAGCACGCGAAGCCCGAGCACGTCACGCGCCGGCCCGCGCAGCTGCCCCCGACGACGATCGAGCGCATCCGGTCGCTCACCGCGCGCATCGTGCGCGCCCTCGACCTCAAGGACCACGCGCGCTGCGAGTTCCGGGTCACGCCGTCGTCGGCGCGCGGCCTGGACCACGACGTGCACTTCCTCGAGGTCGACGGGCTGCCCACGCTCCAGCCGGGCGCCAGCGTCTTCGTGGCCGCGGCGCAGCGCGGCGTCGACTTCGACGGGGTGATCCGGGCCATCGTGAGGAGCGCCTGCAAGCGGCGCGGGCTGCTGCCGCTCCTGGAGAGCACCCCGCCGCGCCGGGCGAAGCGGACCTCGCTCCGCGTCGGCTTCACCTACAACATGAAGCGGAGCGACACGGCCGCGACCGACGGGGGCCCCGGCAAGGGGGGCGCGAGCGCCGCGAACGACTCCGAGGCCGAGTTCGACTCGCCGCGCACCATCCAGGCGATCGCGAGCGCCATCGAGAGCTACGGCCACACCGTGGTCCCGCTCGAGGCGACCCCGGATCTGCCGCGCGCGCTCGGCGCCTCCGGGGTCGACGTCGTCTTCAACATCGCCGAGGGGCTCCGCGGCCGCGGCCGGGAGGCGCAGGTCCCGGCGCTCTGCGAGCTGCTCGGCATCCCGTACAGCGGCTCGGACGCGACCACGCTCTCGCTGGCCCTCGACAAGGGGCTCACGAAGCAGATCCTGCGGGCCGCCGGCATCGAGACGGCCGAGTGGCAGGTGGTCACGACCGGGCGCGAGAAGCTGAAGCCGTTCCGCTACCCGGTGATCGTGAAGCCCAACGCGGAGGGGACCTCGAAGGGGATCACCTCCGCGTCCGTGGTCAAGGACGAGGCCGCCGCGCGCGCCGCGGCCAAGCAGCTGGTCGATCGCTACCACCAGCCGGCGCTCATCGAGGAGTACATCACGGGGCGCGAGTTCACCGTGGGCCTGCTCGGGGAGCGGCGGCCGAAGGTGCTGCCGCCGATGGAGGTCGTCTTCGTCGACCCACCCTCGTACCCCGTCTACGGCTACGACGAGAAGCAGTCGGACACGCCGCGGGTGCGCTTCGAGTGCCCCGCGCAGCTCACGCCGTCCGAGCTCCGCCGCATCGAGAAGGTCGTGCGCGACACGTTCGCGGCCCTCGCCTGCCGCGACGTGGCCCGGGTCGACCTGCGCATGGCCAAGGACGGCCGGGTGTACGTCATCGAGATCAACCCGCTGCCCGGCCTGACCCCCGACTTCAGTGATCTCTGCGTGATCGCGAAGGTGGCGGGGATGGATTACCGCATGCTCATCGGCGAGATCATGGCCGGCTGCCTCAAGCGCCACCGCGACGCCCGCGCCGCGACGCCGCAGGCCGCGGGCGCCCTCGCCGCCGCGCCGCAGGCCGCGGGCGCCGCGGCGCCGCAGGCCGCGGGCGCGGCGGGCGCCTCGCCGGCGTCCGAGCCGGCCCCGCAGCCCGCGCCGGCCTCGCAGGCCCCGCAGCCCGCGCCGGCCTCGCAGGCCCCGCAGCCCGCGCCGGCCTCGCAGGCCCCGCAGCCCGCGCCGGCCTCGCAGGCCCCGCAGCCCGCGCCGGCCTCGCAGGCCCCGCAGCCCGCGCCGGCCTCGCAGGCCCCGCAGCCCGCGCCGGCCTCGCAGGCCCCGCAGCCCGCGCCGGCCTCGCAGGCCCCGCAGCCCGCGCCGGCCTCGCAGCCCGCGTCCGGCCCTGCGCTCGCCGGGCCGGCGCCGCTCGCGGCGGAGCCCGCGCCGCCGCCGTCCGTGGCCTCGGCCGTCGAGCGCGAGGTCGCCGGCCCATGAGCGCGCCCTCGATCTCGATCAGGCGCCCTCGGCTGCGCGATCTCGGCGTCGCGATCGGCCGCTTTCCCACCGGTCCCGAGAACGCGATCACGGACGTGGCCGGCGTTCGGGTCCACCACGTGACCAAGGTCGAGGGCGACGGCGAGCTCCTCCCCGGCATCGGCCCGGTGCGCACGGGCGTCACCGCGGTCATGCCCGCCGACGGCGACATCTTCCTGGATCGGGTCTTCACCGCCAGCTACGTGCTGAACGGCGCCGGCGAGGTGACCGGCCTCGCGCAGATCAACGAGTGGGGCCTCTGCGAGACGCCGATCCTGCTCTGCAGCACGCTCTGCGTCGGCCGCGTCCTCGACGCGACCGTCGCGTGGCTCTCGGGCCTCCATCCGAAGATGGGCAAGGAGTACGACGTCGTGATCCCGGTCGTCGCCGAGTGCGACGACAGCTACCTCAACGACGCCGTGGGGCGGCACGTGAAGCAGGCCGACGTCGACGAGGCGCTCGACAACGTCCGCGGTGGTCCGGTGGCCGAGGGGTGCGTCGGCGCCGGCACGGGCATGCAGACGTTCCATTTCGCGGGCGGGATCGGCACCTCCAGCCGCTCGGTCCCGGTCGGCGGGGTCGACTCCATGGTCGGCGCGCTCGTGCTCTCGAACTTCGGCGATCGCGAGCTGCTCCGGGTCGATGGCGTCCCGGTGGGCCGGCTCATCAGCGATCGCTTCACGCACGTCCCGCGGCGGGGCCCTGCCGGCTCCATCATCGTGCTCGTCGCCACGGACGCCCCGCTCATCCACCGCCAGCTCGCGCGCCTCGCGCGTCGCGCCGCGCTCGCGATCGGCCGGACGGGCGGGTACGCGGCCAACAACTCGGGGGAGATCGTCCTCGCGTGGAGCACCGCGAACCGGGTGCCTCGCGTCGCCACCGAGCAATGGAGCGCCCCGCGGTCGAGCCGCTCGCTCAGCGTGCACCCCCTCGCGCCCGGGCGGCACATGGCCGAGCTGGTCCTCGACACCGAGCTCGACGGCCTCTACGAGGCCACCGTCGACGTGGTGGAGGAGGCGATCCTCAACGCCATGTGCGCGGGCGTGGCCATGACCGGCCACAGCGGTCACCACGCGCCCGCGTTGCCGCTCGACGCCGTGGCCGAGGTCCTCGCGCGCTACCGGCCGCCGCACCCCTGCGACCCTCCCCCCCTGCGCTAGCGCGGAAGCTCCCTGCGCCGCGCTATTCAGGATCGCCGTGGAGCAGCCACTCGTGCGCGGCGTCCTCGTCCCAGAAGCGCCGGAGGACCTTGTCCGTGCCGCTCTCGCGCGCGACGCGGTTGAGCTGGAGCGCGACGATGTCGCTCTCGATGATCTCGGCCACGCGCATCACCCCGAGCTCCAGCCCGAACTCCTGGACCGCGCGGATCTTCTCCGCCACCTCGGGGGACATCGGCCGGAAGCCCCGCACATCGGCCTTGATCTTGATCTCCCGCCCCTGGAGGCCCTCGCACGCCTTCCTCAGCTCGCTGACGAAGTTCTCCATCTCTTCGAGGCGGACGCGCCCCTCGAGGACGAAATCCACGATGGAGTGGATCCGGTCGACTTTGATCTCGAACACGTTGGGGGACCTCCTGCCGGTTCCCGAAGGGGCGGGATGGGGCCGCGTAATCATACTCCGGATCGCGCTGGGCGAGCCCCGGGATCGCGCCGCGCGCGCGGCGGCGATGCTGGCGGTCGGCCGTGGGGAGAGCGCCGGGAGCGCGGACGGAGCCGCTCCGGCGCGCGCGGACGGCGTGGTTTTCCTGGAAAGGCGCGGCGCGCCGCGCGCCGCGCGGGAGGCCTGGAGGGCTTTCGGCGCGCCGCGCGCGCGGCGCACCGCGCGCGGCGGCTCACGCCGCGCGCGCCTCGCCGGCGGGCGACTTGCCCCGCCCGCGCCGCGCGGCGATCGCCTGCTCGTAGATGGCCGGGTACCGCGAGAGCAGCGTGGGCCACTGCCGCTCCTTGAGGATCCACTCCCGCGCGTTCTTGCCGACCCGATCGAGGCGCTCCGGATCCCTGAGCGCCTCGACGCAGCGCCGCGTGAGGTCGGCGCTGTCGCCCGCCTTGAAGACGAACCCGGTCTCGCCGTAGCGCACGAGCTCCCCCATCGCCGGCACGTCGCTGACCATCACCGGCCGGGCCATGGACATCGCCTCGAGCGGCTTCAGCGGCGTCGTGAGCGCGGTCGTCCGGGTCCGGATGCGCGGATACACGAGCAGGCTCGCCATCGCGTAGATGTTGAACACCTCGTCGTGCGGCACCCGCCCCGTGAACGTCACCTTGGACTCCACGCCTCTCTCGCGGGCGAACGCCTTGAGCTCCATCTCCTGGCCGCCGGCCCCCGTGATCACGACGTGCGCGTCCGGGATCTCCCGCGCGATGTCGCCGATGGCCGCGATGAGCGTCTGGAGCCCCTCGTACGGCTGGAACGTGCCGACATACCCGATGAGCCTCTTCCCGGCGAGCCCGAAGCGCTCCCAGGCGCCGGGCGGGGCCTCCCGCGGCGCGAACTTGTCCGCGTCGACGCCGTTGCCCACCACGTGGAGCGCGTCCGTGCTGCGCACCCGCGGCGCGACGGCGTTCTTCAGGCTCTCGCAGATCGTCACCGTCGCGTCGGCGTACTTGTAGACCACCGTCTCGAGGCCGGCCGCGATCTTGTAGGGCACCGAGTCCTCGGCGAACTTGCCCCGGTCGACGGAGGCGTTCTCCCAGAGGTCGCGCACCTCGTAGACGAGCGGCAGCCCGAAGCGGCGCGCCGCCGCGAGCGCCGGCAGCCCGACCAGCATCGGCGAGTGCGCGTGCACGACGTCGGGCTGGAACTCCCGAATCGCGTCCTCGACGCGCGCCTCGAGCGCCCGCACGAGCGAGAGCTCCCGGACGAGCGGCAGCTTCCTGCCGGAAGGCTCGCGCGTCCGCCAGTACGAGATGCCGCCGATCTCCTCCTTCAGCGCGTCCCCGGACCCCTGCTGCGCCGACGTCACCACCGCCGGACGCATCCCGTGCTCGGCCTGATGCTTGACGATGTAGTCGCTGCGGATCGTGTACCCCGCAATCACCGGCAGCGACGTATGAAGAACATGAAGCACGCGCACGAATCACCACCCTTCTTTATGATGATGCGCCGCGGAGCCTACCCGAGGCCGCCGCGACCGTCACGAGGCTCGTCCACGCCGAGGCGCGCGGCGCGCCGCGCTCGACGCGGACGCACGACCTCGACGCCGCCGCCTCGTCCGTCGCCACCCCGCGCGCGGGGTGGCGACGGACAACCCCGAGAGCCTAGCTCTCGCCTGCCCCGTTGCGGTACGCTCCGCCGCCCCATGACCCTCAAAATCGCGATCGTCGGCTGCGGCAAGATCGCCGACGGCCACATAGAAGAGATCCAGAAGATGCCGGAGCGGGCTCGGGTCGTCGCCGTATGCGACCTGGAGCTCCTGATGGCCGAGCAGATCGCGGTGCGCTACGGCATCCCGAGCCACTACGACTCGTTCGACCGGATGCTCGACGTCGAGAAGCCCGACGTCGTCCACATCACCACCCCTCCGCAGTCGCACCTGTTCCTCGCGCGGCGGGCCATCGAGGCCGGCGCCCACGTCTACGTGGAGAAGCCGATTGCGCTGAACCTCTCGGACGTGCGGCGCCTCATCGAGCTCTGCACCGCCGCCGGGAAGAAGATGACCGTCGGCTGGGAGTACAACTTCGATCCGCCGGCCATCGAGATGCGGCGGCTCATCGGCGACGGCGTGCTCGGCGACCCCGTCCACGTGGAGAGCTGCTTCGGCTACAACCTCTCCGGCCCCTTCGGCGCGGCGCTCCTCGGCGACGGCTCGCACTGGGTCCATCGCCTCCCGGGCAAGCTGTTTCACAACAACATCGATCACCTGCTGAACAAGATCGTCGAGTTCGTCGACGACGAGCAGCCGAAGGTGACCGCCACGGCCTACGCGCTCCGGGAGAAGCGGTTTGGCGACTCCCGCGACGACATGCTCGACGAGCTCCGCGTCACGGTGCAGGGCGCGCGCGTCAGCGCCTACGGGACGTTCTCGTCGCACGCGCGGCCGCCCGGGCACTTCCTCCGCGTCTACGGCACGAAGAACACGCTCCACGTCGACTACACAAGCCGCACGGTCACGCTCGACGCGTCGCCGAAGCTCCCGAGCGCCATCGGGCGCGTCGTCCCCGCCTTCGATCAGGCCCTCTCGTACCTGCGCGAAGGGGGCAAGAACGTGGCGAGGTTCGCCCGCAGCGACTTCCACTTCTTCTCGGGGATGAACCGCCTGTTCGGGCTCTTCTACGACAGCATCACGCGGGGCGCCGAGCTGCCCATCTCGTACCGGGACATGATCCGGGTCGCGTGGATGATGGATGAGATCTTCCGGCAGGTCCCGCAGGAGAAGGCGCGCACATGAAAGTCCTTGTCACCGGCTCGAACGGCTTCCTTGGGTCGGCCCTCGTCGACCGGCTGCTCGCCCACGGCGAGACCGACCTCCGCTGCCTCGTCCGCCCCGCGAGCAACCGCGCGCGGCTCGAGGAGATCGAGCGGCGCCGCGGCGTCCCCCTCGAGGTCGTCGTGGGCTCCCTCGCCACGAAGGAGGCCGCCGAGCGCGCGGTCGAGGGCGTCGACGTCGTCTACCACGTCGCCGCGGCCATGGGCGGCGCGCCCGCCGACATGTTCCTGAACACCGTGGTCGCCTCGAAGAACCTGCTCGAGGCGCTGGTCCACACCGGGAGGTCGCCGCGCGTCGTCCTCATCAGCTCCTTCGGCGTCTACGGCGTGGCCGACCTCCCGCGGGGGTACATCGTCGACGAGAACACGCCCCTCGAGGCGAAGCCCGCGCAGCGGGATCTCTACTCGCAGGCGAAGCTCCGGCAGGAGAAGCTCTTCTGGGAGTACCAGGCGCGCTACGGCTTCCCGCTCACGGTGCTCCGCCCCGGCGTCATCTACGGCCCGGGCGGCAACGCCTTCTCCAGCCGCGTCGGGATGAGCCTGTTCGGCGTGTTCCTGCACCTCGGCGGCAGCAACATCCTGCCGCTCACGTACGTCGACAACTGCGCCGAGGCGATCGCCGTCGCCGGCCGGAGCGAGGTCGCGAAGGGGCAGGTCTACAACGTCCACGACGACGAGCTGCCCACGGCCGACGTCTACCTCGCCCGCTACAAGCGCGAGGTGAAGCCGATCCGCTCGCTCACGGTGCCGTATTTCGCCCTCACCGGGATATCGAAGCTCGTCGAGCGCTACCACGCCTACTCGAAGGGGCAGCTGCCGGCGATCTTCACGCCCTACAAGTCGGCGACCTCGTGGAAGGGGAACCGGTTCGACAACACGAAGCTGAAGGCGCTCGGCTGGAAGCAGCTCGTCTCCACGGAGGAGGGCCTGCAGCGGACGTTCGCCTACCTCCGGGAACGCGCGACATGACGCGTCGGCCGTCGTTCGCGCCGCTCGCGCCGATTACCCTGGCGCTCGGCCTCGCGGGCCTCTCCGCCGGCTGCGACCGGCGGATGACCCCGGGGCCCCCGGCGGTCCACAGCGGCGCGGACCCGCAGACGCAAGCCGCCGCCGCGGCCGTTCAGGCGGCAACGCCGGGCGTCGCGGCGCAGCGCTTCGAGGCGCCGCCGGCGCCGCCCGCCTCGCCGGTGACGGGGCACCCGCGGCTCTGGGTGCGCGCGGCCGACCTGCCGAAGCTCCGGGCGCGCGCCACGCCGGCGAACCCGATGTTCAAGGAGCTCGCCGCCGTCGCCGCCGAGGCCGCGGCCGCGATGGACAAGGGCAGCATCCCCTCCGAGGGCGACTGCGAGTTCAGCCGCGTCTACTGCGAGGCGCACGCCGAGCTCTTCGCCTTCATGTCGCTCGTCTCGAGCGACGAGGCGGCCCGCAACGACCACGCCGCCCGCGCGCGGAAGATCCTCCTCCACATCGTCGACCGCGTGAACAAGGGGGACGCGAAGGATCCCTTCAACCACCCCAAGTTCTCGACCGGCGACCGCGCCCGCTGGGCCGGCGAGTCGTTCGGCCTCACGGTCGACTGGATCTACGGGTACCTCTCGCCCCAGGACAAGGCGGCGATACGGCCCGTCTTCCTGCGCTGGGCGGAGGAGCAGCTGAAGTCGTCGACGACGAGCCACGACCACCCCGAGCCGGCGGGCAAGCTGAACGACCCGGCCCTGCTGAAGGAGCCGCGGAAGCGCAGGTACGCCGTGAACAACTACTTCACGTCGCACATGCGCAACCTCGCGCTCCTGTCGCTCGCGTTCGACGAGGCCGACGATCCGCCGGCCTCGAGCCACAAGGGCACCTACCCGCGGCTCAGGGACTACTTCGCCAACGTCACCGGGGCGTGGCTCTACATGACCGACGGCGTCCTCCGGAACGACGCGCGGGGCGGCACGCCGCCGGAGGGCTTCCAGTACGGCCCCGCGACGCTCGCCTACGTGACCCAGACGCTGCTCGCCATCCAGACGGCCGGCGAGGCCGACCCGGCGAAGTGGGGCCCGCAGGTGCACCTCGACGGCAACCCCTTCTGGCACGAGTTCATCCCGGCCCACCTCCACAGCCTGAGCCCCGCCACGCCGGCGGGGCGGATCGGGCCGACCCACGAGGCCGCGTGGACGGGCGACGGCCAGCGCTACGAGTACACCGATCACATCGATCCGTTCGCGGCGCTCGGCCTCCACGCCCAGAACGGCGGCAACGCCGAGCGCCTCAACGCGCTGCGCTGGATGGCCATCCACGCGGGCCCGGGCGGCGCCGCCGGCCTCGCGCGGCGCGCCCGCTCGCAGCTCGGCCAGGTCCACAAGCGCCACTCGATCCTGTACTTCCTGCTGATCGACCCGGCGGTCACCCCGACCGATCCGCGCCCCTCCGTCCCGCTCACGCACTACGGCCCCGGCATGGGCCAGGTGTTCGCGAGGACGAGCTGGGGCCCCGAGGCGGCGTGGTTCCAGTTCCAGCTCGGCTGGGAGCACATCGACCACCAGCACGGCGACGGCCTGAGCTTCGGCTTCTACCGCGGCGGCGAGTGGCTCACGAAGGAGCGCATCGGCTACGGCGCCTTCTTCGGCAACTCCGAGCAGCACAACACGCTCGCCGTCGAGAACGACAGGAACCGCCGCCACGACGACCCGAACCGCGGCGGCCTGTGGCAGCGCGGGTCCCAGTGGCCGCTCGTGCACACGCACGATCCCCGGGTGCTCGCGAAGAGCTTCGCGCAGGACTACGTCTACGTCCTCGGCGACGCGACCGCGCTCTACAACTCCGACTACGAGGACATCCACGACGTCACGCACGTCAGCCGCTCGCTCGTGTGGCTCAAGCCGGACCACCTCGTCCTCTACGATCGCGCCGCGACGGGCAAGGAGGGGCGGTTCAAGCGGTTCTTCCTGCAGACGCCGAGCGCCGCGCAGATCGCGGGGAAGCTCGCGACCGTCACGACGCCCAAGGGGCAGAAGCTCTTCGTGACCGCGCTGCTGCCGGAGAGCGCCGTCCTCGTGGCCGAGCCGTACAAGCCGACCGGCACCTGGGACACCAAGCCGGCCGAGTTCGAGCCGATGCTCGCGACCCTCAGGACCGAGCCGCCGGCGCCGATGCCGAAGGACGCGCGCTTCCTCCACGTGATCGAGGGGGCCGCCGCGGGCGCCGCGGCGCAGCCGGCGACGCTCGTGCGCACGAAGCAGGGCACGCCGTACGCGGGCGCGGCGGTGAAGGGCACCCTGGTCCTGTTCCCGGTCGCGCTGGGCCCCGTGTCCCAGGTGCAGTTCACCTCGCTGCCCGGCATCACGAGACACCTCGTCACCGGGCTCACCCCCGGCGCCTCGTACGACGTGATCAGGAAGCCGGCGAGCGGCGGGGACGAGATCACGATCCGTCCTGGCTCGCGTGACAAGGCCGCCAACGCCGCCACAGCCGACGAGGGCGGCGTCCTCGCGCTCTGAGCCGGTCGGCTTGTCCTCGGCGCGCCGCGCTGCGATAATTTAGCTTCCCTGCCCACGTCCTCCACGGAGATGCCATGAGCAAGAAGCACCTCGTGTCTGCCGGCGCATTCCTCGTCGCGCTAGGCGCCCTGTTCATCCCCATCGAGGGCAAGGCCCCCGCCGCCACCGGCCCCATCGCGAAGGCCGGCTCGCTCGACCTGTCGGGCTTCTCGAGCGCCCCGCCCGGCGCCCCGCTGGATCTGCTGTTCATCCACCACTCCGTCGGCGGCCAGCTGCTCGCGGACCCGGGCCCCGAGAAGGAGAAGGCGTCGTGCGTCTACGAGACGCACCCGAACGGCGGCGGCCTCAAGAAGCGGCTCATCGAGCAGGGCTACCGCGTCCACGAGGCCTCCTACGGCAGCGCGATCGGCGAGGACACCGATCTCTTCCACTGGGCGCCCAAGTTCCGCGACAGGATGGACAGCGTGCTCCGGGTCGCGCTCAACGACCAGACGCACCCGGACGGCGTGGTCAACCGGATCGTCGTCTTCAAGTCCTGTTATCCGAACAACCGCTTCGTCGGCGAGGGCGCCGCCCCCGGCAACCCGGCCGGCCCGGAGCTGACCGTCTGGAACGCGAAGGCCACGCTCTCGTCGCTCCTGCCCGAGCTCGCGAAGCGCAAGGACACGCTGTTCGTCTACATGACCGCCCCGGCCAACATCCTCAAGCGCTCGAAGGAGCCCGCTTGGAAGTGGACCGCGAAGAAGATCCTCGGCAAGCCGTCGGAGGCCGAGGTCGCGCAGCGCCAGGCCGACCTCGCGCGCTCGTTCAACAACTGGGTCAAGTCGCCCGAAGGCTGGCTCCGCGGTTATCCGGAGAAGAACATCGTCGTCTTCGACTACTACGACGTGCTCACGAACAACGGCGAGTCCAACTTCTCGCAGCACGGCTCGGAGGGGAACACCGACAACCACCCCTCGCGCGAGGGCAACGAGAGGGCCGCGGACGAGTTCGTGCCGTTCCTGAACCAGGCCGTGCGCCGCATGGGCCTCACCACGTAGCGTCGCGCGCGCGGCGACGGCGATCGCTCCGGGAGGCGCCGGCGCAAGTCGCTTGACGCGGGCCGCGATCCTCCGGAACGTCCCCCTCCACCCGAACCGCGTCTTCGCTGAGGACCCTCGTCATGCTCGCGCTCCCCGGGGTCATCCTTCTCATCATCTTCATCTACGGCAGGCCCCAGGAGTGGGACGAGCGCTTCGAGAGCCTGCCGTTCTTGTACCTCTGGCTCGCCCTCGCCTTCATGGGCATGGGCCTCGACCTCGCCCTTGGCAAGGTCAGGCTGAGGGCGACCCCGCAGCTGCGCTGGGCGATCGTCGTCTACTTCTGGTGCGTGCTCACGCTCGGCCTGCGCAACCCCGCCGAGTTCTCCGAGGGCTTCGTCTCGATCAGCGTGACGTTCGTCCTCTTCTTCCTGATCGGGCACAGCCCCGAGGGCTTCAAGGGCTTCCAGAAGCTCGCCGGCACGGTGCTCATCATGGGCCTCTTCGTGGCGGGCGTCGCCGTGCACCAGGGGTTCTCGTCGTTCCAGTGCCTCGCGATGACGCAGACCATCGGCGGCTCGCGCGGCGAGGCCGGCATCCCCGACGGCCGGCCCTGCGAGATGCGCGTGGACTGCCGCGAGGGGCCCGGCGCCGATCCCGAGGCCGAGTACCTGTGCGAGCGCGTCGGCCTCTTCAAGACGTCGACGATCAACGGCCGGGTGCGCTGGCGCGGCGTGCTCCAGGATCCCAACGAGCTCGCGCTCACGTCGGGCATCGTCCTGCCGTTCAGCTTCGCCCTGTTCGAGCAGAAGCGCTCGTTCACGCGCGCGCTCCTGGTCCTCGCCTCGCTGCTCGTGATCGCGACCGCGATCATCCTCACGCAGTCCCGCGGCGGCCAGCTCGTCTTCGCGACGGTGCTGGGCGTCTACTTCGTCAAGAAGTACGGCGTCCGCGGCGCGATCTTCGGCGCGGTCTTCGCGGCGCCGCTCATGCTCCTCGGCGGCCGCGGCGGCGGCGAGGCGGACGAGTCGGCGAACGAGCGCACGGAGATCCTGGCCGAGGGCCTGATCATCTACCGGATGTTCCCGCTGATGGGCGCGGGCTTCCGCCAGTTCACCGAGCACCACTGGCTCACCGCGCACAACGCGTACCTCCTCGCGCTCTCGGAGCTCGGTCCGCTCGGGATGTTCGCGTGGACGGCGATGATCTACCTCACGCTCAAGATCTCGCTGGTCGCGCTCAAGCGGTACGAGCACGGCGCCCAGTTCGCGATGATCCGCGCCTGGGCCATGGCGATCATGGCCGGGTTCTGCGGGATGATGGTCGGGATCTTCTTCCTCTCGTTCACGTACCACTACGTGCTCTGGATCTACTTCGGCCTCGCGGGGGCGCTCTACTGCGCGATCCGGAGCGTCGATCCGAACTTCTCGATCCGGCTCGAGAAGCGCGACGTCTACCGGCTCATCCTGGCCGACGTCGCCATCATGCTGGTCATCTTCGTGCTCAGCAAGCGGGCCTAGCGCCGCCCGCCCGCGAGCCCGCCGGGGATCGCAGGCGCGCGGGGCCGGGGCGGCCGCGCGGCGCGCTCCTGGCGCGGCGCGCGGCGCGCGGCGCCGGCTCAGCGCCCGAGGCCGAGGACCATCACGAGCGGCGTCTTCAGGATGATCGAGAGCTCCATCGACAGGAACGTCGAGAGCTTCTCGAGCGACGCGGCGTACGCGAGGTCGAACAGCAGCTTCATCCGCATGTCGTCGGCCTCGGCCCCCTCCGCCTCCTCGAGGCCGAACGGGTTCGTCAGCGTCGCCTCGAACGCGGCGACCTCGCTCTCCGCCGGGGCGCGGCCGGTGTAGCCCAGCGACACCTGCGCGAGCCCCGTGATGCCCGGCTTGATGTCGCGCATCCGCTCCTCGAAGAACGGGATGGCGAGCGCCAGGTTGACGAGCAGCTCCGGCCGCTCGGGACGCGGCCCCACGATGCTCATGTCGCCCATGAGCACGCTCCAGAACTGCGGGATCTCGTCGAGGCGCGTCTTGCGCAGGAAGCGCCCGACGCGCGTGATGCGCGGGTCGTCCTGCTGGGCGAGCACGGGCCCGGTCATCTTCTCGGCATCCACGCGCATGGAACGGAACTTGCGCATATGGAATTCGACGAACCGCGGGTAGCTCACGCCATCCCGAACTTCCGTGCCGATCAGCATGCCCGCGCGGCGCTGCATGTAGAAGATCGGCCCGGGCGACTCGAGGTAGATGGCCGCGCCGATGATCGGGTAGAGCGGGAGGGTCAGCGTGAGACCCACGAGCGAGCCCGCGATGTCGATCGCACGTTTCGCTACACGAACGCCAGGTGTCACTGTTTACCTTGTGGCTCCCATAGTCGAGAACGTGGTAGGGTACAAGCTCGGATGGAGGTTTGGGCGTGATCCGACTCCGCGTACCAGGTTCGTTGACCTATCGCCACCTCGCCCTCCGCGTGGTGGCGGCCGCATGCAAGATGGCCGCGCCTGGGAGGGTCGAAGGCGGATCGCCCGGCCTGACCCAGGAAGACTTCGAGGACCAGACGGTCTCGGCGTTCGGGGAGGCGTTCAACAACATCGCGATTCACGGATACCGGGCTGGACCGCCCGGCGACGTGGACATCGAGATCGAGTCCGACGCGGACGGCATCATCATCCGCCTGATGGACACGGGATGCAGCTTCGACCCCGCGGCCATCGACAACCCTCCCATCGACGACCTCCCCGAGTCCGGCATGGGGCTCTTCATCATCAAGTCGTTCATGGATGAGGTCGATTACTGTCCCGGCAGCCCGAATGTCCTCCGCCTCGTGAAGCGGCGGGAGGGCAGCTCGTGCGTCGCCGGCGACGGCAGTGAAGGCAGCAGCGAACAAGAGCATTCCGATGCCGATTTCGCCGAGGCGACGGGGCATCGGACGAGCAGTTTCCGAATGCGGAGCGTCTCCCGCTTGGGCGCAGCCCGCGCCGCAGGGGGAATCAAAATCCAATGAGCTATACGCGGACCGATAACGGCAATGAGACGGTTGTGCAGTTCGAGGGGACCCTCGACGCGGTGACCGCACCGGAGTTCAGGACGTTGGTGGACGAGCTGGTGGCCGAGAACCGGCAGAACATCACGCTCGAGCTCTCGTCGCTCCGGCTGATCGACAGCTCCGGCGTCGGCGTCATCGTCTCGCTGTTCAAGCGGGTACGAGCCAACGGCGGCCAGGTGCGCATCGTGGGCCTCCGGGATCAGCCGCGCGCCATCTTCCGCCTGCTGCGCCTCGATCGGGTGTTCCCCACGTGACGCAGCGGGGCGGCGCGCTCGCCGCCGGCCCCGCGGCATCGGCCGGCGCCGCGGCATCGGCCGGCGCCGCGCGCGGGGCGGCCGGTGACGGGAGCGCGCGGGGGCGGGGGGCGCGCGGGAAGACGGGGGCGCGCGGGAAGACGGGGGAAGACGGGGGGGCGCGCGGGAAGACGGGAGCACGCGGCGCTCCGTGACCGTGGCCACGCCGCCTCATGCGTGTGCCGGGGGCGTGATCGGCTCGGGGTCGCGTGCGGTGAGCGCGGGCCGCATGCAACAAGCTGGCGCTCGGGCGGCGCACGTCTACGATAGGCAGCCGTCCGCCGGACTAGGTGCGCGTTCTCCGGGTCGGGCGGAGCAAGGGCAACCTTCGAGGAGCGCGAACTATGGACAAGAAGATGAACCAGCAGTCCTCCGGGCCTACCCCGCCCCAGGAGGCGCTCGGGGCGCTTCCCGTCGATGCGACGGCGCGACCTGCGGGTCCGCAGCCGCCCAGCATCAGCGCGATGATCAACCGGACCCTGGCGCACTGGTACGTGGCCGTGCTCGTGGCGCTCGCGGGGATCGCGTTCACGGTGCTCGTCGTGCAGTCGAGGAAGCCCGCGTACCGCTCCGAGACGGTGATCTTCTACCGGGAGGGCGTGAAGGCGACGTACCTCGGGCCGGACGGGCCCGACCCGCTCCGCACCCTCTCCGCGCGGCTGAAGGAGACGCTGCTCGCGCGCTCCAACCTCGAGAAGGTCGTGACCGAGTTCAACCTCTTCCCCGACGTCCTCGAGAAGCGGGGCATGGTCGACGCGGTCGACCGGCTCCGCATGAAGATCACCTTCAAGGCCCGCTCGACCGACACCTTCGCGATCTCGGCCGAGGGGGAGACGCGCGAGCAGGCGCAGGAGGTGACGCAGCGGCTCGCCGACATCCTCGTCGAGGAGACGACGCGCATGCGCAGGTCGCAGGCGAAGCTGACCAACGAGTTCCTCGACGCCGAGCTGAAGCGCGCCGAGCAGGACGTCGAGAAGGCGGAGACCGAGCTCGCGGCGTTCCTCGCCGAGCACCCCGAGTTCGCCGCCGAGCAGGCCGCGCCCGGCGGCGCGCAGACCGGCGCCGCCATCCGCGCGCAGGAGCGCCGCTCCACCACCACCGACCCGACGCTGGAGGCCCTCGAGCGGCAGGCGCCCCGCCTGCGGGCCCGGCTCACCGGCAAGCCGGAGCAGGTGGCGCCGAGCGCCGGGGCTGGGCCCTCCCCCGTGCTGGTCCGCCAGAAGGATCAGGCCGAGCAGGAGCTCGCGACCGCGCGGCGGGACCTCGCCGACAAGCAGTCCCGGTTCACCGAGCAGCACCCGGACGTCCGGGCCGCGGCCGCCCGCGTGAGCAACGCCGAGGCGGCGCTGCGGCGCGCCGAGGAGGCGCTGATCATGCCGCCCGCGCCGGAGCCGGTCGTGGAGGTCGCCGCGACCGACGAGGCCGAGAAGGCGAAGATCCGGGCCCAGCTCGCGAAGATCGAGCGGGAGATCGCCGCGCGCAGGACCGCGAAGAGGGGGAACCAGGCCGACGAGAGCGAGACGGCCAAGGCGATCATCAACACCGAGACCGAGTGGTCGCGGCTCAGCCGCGAGAAGGCGCGGGCGCAGCAGCGGCTCGCCGACCTCGAGGGCAAGTCGTTCCGCGCGGAGATGGCCGCGAGCTCGGAGCAGGGCGGCTACTCGGCGCAGATCGAGGTGCTCGACCCGGCGTACAGGCCGAGCGCGCCCTCGGGCCCGTCGCGGCTGCTCCTCGCCATCGCGGGGCTGTTCGTGTCCGTCGCGGCCGGGATCGCCGCCGCCGCGGCGCGTGGCATCGTGCTCGACGATCGGGTTTACGACATGGAAGATATCGATCGAATGGCGCTCGCTCCGGTGCTCGTCGTCGTACCGGCCAACGCGCGCGGGCCCCGAGGACGCCGTGGCTGAAACAGGCGGAGCTGAGCCGGGAAAGCCCCCGCCCGTCGCGTCTCTGGAGCGGGCGCTCGATCAGGTCTGCGACTTCCTGAGTCGCGCGGAGCAGACCGCGCGGGTCCGCGCCCTCGTCATCGAGGCGCGCCGGCTCCGCAACGTGGTCGGCAACTGGCGCTCGATCGCGCCGGATCCGGACGTGCGCGAGGAGATGATCGCCCGCGTCCTGCGCCTCGCGAACGACGCCGAGGACGTGGTCTCGGCGGAGCGCCCGAGCCAGGACGACTCGGGCGCCGCGTTCGACTCGCCGACCATCCGCCATGACCTGCCGCACGCGGGCCAGCACGGGATGGGGCTGCGCCTCGGCCCCGGGCAGGCGGCGGCCGGCGGTCATCCCGGCATGCAGGCGCCGCTCAGGTCGCCGCCCCAGGCGGCGGCGATGTTCCTGGCGGGGCTGTCCGGGGAGCGCGGCGAGCACGGCGCGCCTCACGGCCACCCGGCGATGCACGGCGCGCCCGCGCTGCCGCCCGGCCCCGAGCGGCCCTACGCGGCCCCGGTGGTGACGCGCGTCGTCGACCTGAGCGCCACGCTGAGCAGCCCCGGGCTCGCGCCGAGCGGCCCGGGCGCGCCGGCGATGCCGGTGCCGATCGAGCGGGTCATCGCGCCGCCGGCGCGCGACGTGGGTGTCCGCGAAGCGGCGCCGCACGCCGCGGGCGCGCCGCCCCTGGAGCGCTCGTTCAGCGGGGCGTTCCCCTCGCCCCCGTCGCTCGTCTTCGACCGCGTGGTGCCGGGCGCCGCGCGCGAGGTGACGGTGCGCGAGGTGCCGCCGCCGCAGCAGCCGCCGCCGCCGCCCGAGAGGCCGCTGGAGCGCTCGGGCACCGCCACGTTCTCGTCGCCGCCGTCGCTCATCTTCAACCGCGTGGTGTCGACCCCAGCGCAGCAGGCCGTGGACGCGAAGCTGCAGTCGCTGGATCCGACGTTCGAGGAGCCGCCGTCGCTGCACATCGAGCACATGCGCTCGCTGCCGAGCGGCCCGGAGAACGCCGGGCTGCTCCCGGAGGAAGGCCTGGGCGGCTTCGGCGAGGTCACCGTGCGCCCGCTGCCGCTGCCGGACGCCGTGGCTCCGAGCATCGTGATGATCCACGCGCCGTACTCGCCGCAGGCGGACGCCTACCGGACGCTCCGGCGCAAGCTGCCGTCGGCCGTGGGGACGACGATCGCGGTGACGAGCGCCGGGCCGGGCGAGGGCAAGACGTCGTGCGCCATCAACCTGGCGCTCTCCCTGCGCGAGACCGTCCGCGGGAAGATCCTCCTCGTCGAGGCGAACATCCGCCAGCCCGGCATCGCGAAGGCGCTGCGGTTCGATCCCCCGAGCTGCTTCAGCGAGCAGCTCCAGCGCCACGCCGCCGATCGGTTCGCCCCCTGGGTCGTCGTCGACCAGGCGGCGCCGGCGCCCGCCGTGGCGCCCGGCGACGACGGGGTCGACTCGTCGGACAGGAACGCGGCGCCGGTGGGCGGCAGGTCGCCGGACGCGAGGCTCTCCCTCCAGACGCCGGTCCACATCCTGGCCGTCGACCCGCGCGCGGAGCGGCCGCCGATCCTCGACGCGGTGGCGTTCTCGAGCGCGATCGAGAGCCTCAAGCGCGCGGGTTACTCGTACATCATCATCGACACGCCCCCCGTGATCGGCAGCATGGACATGAACGTGATCGGCGACTCGGTGGACGGCGTGATCCTGACGTCGCAGGTCAAGAAGTCGACCCGCAAGGCGATCCGCCAGGCCATCGAGCAGCTCCGGCCGGCGCCCATCCTCGGTGTCGTCCTGCTCGACGCCTGAGGGCATGGTGCGCGGCCCGCGGCTTCCCTGCTCGAAAGGTCGGGGAGGCGTAGCCGCGCGCCGGCTCCATTGTTACCTTGCGGCCCTCATGCGCTCCGGACGAGGCATTGCGGTCGCGGCCTTCGGCTGCGCGATCCTCACCCACGACGACGCTCGAGCGCAGGACGCGTATCTCCAGGGCGTCTTCACGGGCTCGATCGGCGTCACCGACAACGTGAGCTCGGCGGCCGAGCCTCCGGCCGGGCCCGGCCCCGACGCCGACGGCTTCGGGACCGTGAGCCCCGGCCTGATCTTCACCTACACGACGCCGCGGACCTCGCAGACGCTGTCGTACACGTTCTCGGCGAGCTTCTTCTTCCGGCACTGGGAGGCGAGCTCGTACTCGAACATGGCCATGTGGTCCGGCCGCTTCGTCACGTCGCCGAGGACCACGCTGACGCTCGGCGCGGCCGGGTCGCAGGGCCAGCTCAACACCTTCCAGCTCGAGCAGACGCCGGGGACCACGACGATCCAGGGCACCGCGGGCGGGACGACGAACTTCGTGCAGGCGTCGTTCAACGAGGGGTTCTCGTTCCAGCCGTCGCCGGTCTGGGCGCTCGGGCAGGGGGCGACGTTCCTCGTCTACAACCCGCTCCAGGACCTCCCGCAGCGCACGTACACCGTGTCGAACACGCTGAGCGCGCAGCGCATCTTCCGCCACGACACCGTGTCCGGCGCGCTCTCGGTCGGCTACACCCACTTCGACAACGTCCCGGTGACCGACACCGACCCCACGACCCCGGACACGGTCGAGGATCGCGATCAGCTCCTGACCACGCTCGTGGCGAGCTGGCAGCACGACCTCGGCCGCCGCTTTTCGAGCCAGCTCGACGTCGGCGGGGTGGTCGCGACCGACCTGACCGGCGGCGCCGACTCGCTCGTGCGGCCGGCGGGGCTCGCGGCGCTGCGCTACACGCACGACCGTGGCGAGGCCGAGCTCGCGTACGCCTACACGGCCACGCCCAACGTCTTTTTGCAGCAGATCCAGCTCTCGCATCAGCTGACGCTCCGCGCCGCCGCGCCCATTCGCCCGGCCTGGCACCTGTCGGTCGAGGGCTCGGCCGGCGGTCAGATCGCGCAGCCGCTCGAGGCGAACGCGGCCGGGGAGCTCGTGACGGGGCCGACCACGATCGCGGTGGTCACCGACGTGGCCTTGCTCTGGAGCCCCGTCGTCGTCATCCCGGATTTCGCGCTCGCGCTCCGGTACCAGCACACGAACCAGCGCACCGAGGCGAGGACGTCGGCGCTGCCCGACACGCGCATCGTCCGGAACGCGGTCCTCGTGTCCGTGTCGGGCGCGTTCCCGCGGCGGATGGAGCCCGGCTCGCGCATCACGATGACCCAGCCGTTCGGCTCGGCGGGCCCCGTGGGGCCGCCTCACCGCGATCCCACGCCGATCGAGCCGCCCGAGGGCACGGAGCCGGCGGCCGGCGACGCCGCGCCCTAGTTTCCGCCCGCCAGATGTCCGGCCAGGGATCCGGAGAGAGAGTTCAACGCAAAGGCGCAAAGACGCAAAGGCGCAAAACTACAAATCTTTTTTGCGTCTTTGCGCCTTTGCGCCTTTGCGTTTGTTTCTCTGCGCTCGCGAGGCAGATCCCTGGCGGGAGTTCTCCCCCGCGCCCGCGTCGCCGACGCTCGTCCCCGGCCCCGCGCCCACCGTAGGCCCCCTCCCCGGGGGCCGGGCAGCTCGGCGAGGCCTCAGGTACGCCGCGCGAGCAGGAACGCCCTGTCGTCCTCGGGCAGCTGGTCCCCGCGGAACTCCTCGAGCATCTGCGTGAGCTTGTCGGCGATCGACGCCACCGGCCGCCCCGCGCTCGCCGCGCACAGCTTGGCGAAGCCGGTGCCGAGCGCGTGCAGCCCGAGCATCTGCTTCGACGAGTTGCGCAGCTCGGTGAGCCCGTCCGTGTACATCGCGAGCACCTCGCCCGGCGCGAGCACGCTCTGGTGCGCCTCCATGGGCACCGGCCCGATCCCGAGCGCCGGGTTGACCGCCGCCTGGAGGTGCCGCAGGCCGCCCTCCGCGGTCGCCACCAGCGCCGGCGGGTGCCCCGCGTTGACGCACTCCATGCGGCCCGTCGCCGGGTCCAGGGCGACGGCCACCATCGTCACGAACGACTGCTCGGGCAGGTACTCGCAGAGGTAGGCGTTCAGCCGGTCCATCATGCCCGTGATGCCGCGGCCCGCGTCGACCGTGGCCCGCACCATCGTGTGAACGCTCGACCCGATGAGCGCGGCCTGGAGCCCCTTGCCGCAGACGTCCGCCACCGCGAGCATCAGCCGGCCGTCGGGCATCGGGACGATGTCCACGTAGTCGCCGCCGACCCACCGGCACGGCTCGAAGCCGAGCGCCACGTCGAGCGCCTTGAACTCCAGCCGCTTCGGGACGAACGTCCGCTGGATCTGGTGCGCCATCTCGAGCTCGCGCTCGATCGCCGCGTGCGCCTGCGCGTGGCGCCGCGCCTCCCACGCCGACTCGGCCTGCTGGTAGACCTCCGCCGCGAGCGCGATGAGCCCGAGCCACTCGACGCTGCCGAAGTCGGGCGGCAGGGTCACGTAGAGCAGGTTCATCAGCTGCTCTTCGACGCGCAGCGGGCAGGCGACGACCCAGAGCGCCATGACGTCGCGCGACATCGTGAGCTCGACCGTGGCGCTGTCGCTCACCAGGTTGCCGGCGAGCACCGGCTCGCGCGTGTCCTGAACGGCCGCGAGCACGCGGCGCGAGATGTACGGCGGGGCGACCGAGTCCTCGCGCCGGAGCGACTGGAACGGGCGGTGCGGCCCGGACAGGATCGTGAGCGCGCCGTTCTGCCGGAGCCGCAGCGCGAGCGCCATGCTGCCGTGGAAGTCCTCCCGGACCATCAGCTGGCAGAGCGCGTCGAACCGGTCCGTGGCGTCCTCGATGCTGAGGAGCCGCCGCGACAGGTCCATCAGGGTGAACAGGTGCTTCGCGGCGATCCGCGGCGGGTCGAGCTCGCCGAGCTTGCGGATCGCGGTCGGTTTGTCCTCCTCGAAATGGAGCCCGCCCGGATCGAGCGGCACGCGGGGGGCGCGCGCCGTGAGCTGGAACTCGAGGATGTAGTCGCCGATCCCGATGCGATCCCCCGGCTTCAGCACCTTCTCGTTGATCCGCTCGTCGTTGACGAGCGTGCCGTTGGTGCTGCCGAGGTCGCGGATCCACCACCGTCCGAACGGATCGCAGAAGAGCTCCGCGTGGCGCCGGGAGACCGTGTAGTGGTCGAGCGTGAGCTGCACGCCCGGCGCCCTGCCGATGACGATGTGCGACTCGGTCAGCGGCCGCCGCGTCCCCGGGAGATCGCCGAGCCGGATCTCCAGGTGGCCCTTCCAATCCGAGCTCGACGGCGCAGGGCCCAGGTTCTCATCTGCAGGCGACATCGTTCGACCTGGCCCGACCATGGGCGGCGGCGTGGACATGGACCGTCTTCGATGGGTACCGAACCGGCGCCCTGACATCAAGGGGATGCTCGCGATTTCGCGAGCGCGGCGAGATCCGCGTACGTAAAGGCCGTTGTTCAGGCGTTCGTAGGCGTTCGTAGGCGTTCGCGGGCGCCCGCGAGCGTCTCCGCGCCGCGGCGCCCACAGCGCGGGCGCTTTGCGACACGCCGCGGCGCGGGCGGGCGAGGCGGCATGGACGCCGCCGATGGGTGCCCGGTCACCAAACCGCCGCACCCGCCGGCACGTCCCGCTCGGGGCGTCCTCGGCTAGGCCTTGATCACCTTGGGGTGCACGTTGCGGTAGACGCCGCGGGCGTCGACGATCAGGGCGGCGTGGTTGAGCACGAAGTCGTAATCGATCACGGAGTGATCGGTGACGACCATGACCGCGTCGTGGCTCTTGAGGGTGGCCTCGTTGAGGGGCACCGACGAGAGCTCCGGCAGGTGCGGCCAGGTGCGCATGCGCGGCAGCTTGGGCACGTGCGGGTCGTGGTAGCTGAGCACGGCGCCGAGACGGCGCAGGAGCTCGATGATCTCGAACGCGGGGCTCTCGCGCGGATCGTCGATGTCCTTCTTGTAGGCGACGCCGAGGAGCAGGACCTTCGTGCCCTTCATCGGCTTGCCGCGCTCGTTCAGCCCGAGCTGGAGCTTGTTGACGACGTAGTGCGGCATCTCGACGTTCACCTCGCCCGCGAGCTCGATGAACTTCGTGGACACGCCGAACTCGCGCGCCTTCCAGGCGAGGTAGAACGGATCGAGCGGGATGCAGTGGCCGCCCCAGCCCGGGCCCGGGTTGAACCGCATGAAGCCGAACGGCTTGGTCGAGGCGGCGTCGAGCACCTCCCAGACGTCGATGCCCATGGCGTCGTAGACGACCTTGAGCTCGTTCACGAGGGCGATGTTGATGGCCCGGAAGATGTTCTCGGTGAGCTTCGCCGCCTCGGCCGCGCGCGCCGACGACACGGCCACGGTGCGCGCGATCGCCTGGGAGTACAGCGCCTGCGAGAGGACCAGCGACGCGCGATCGACGCCGCCGACGACCTTCGGGATGGTCGCGGTGCTGTGATCGCGGTTGCCCGGGTCCTCGCGCTCGGGCGAGAAGGCGAGGTAGAAATCGTCGCCCATGCGGAGGCCTGATTGCTCGAGGATGCCCTTGACCAGCTCGTCGGTGGTGCCGGGGTACGTCGTCGACTCGAGGACGACGAGCTGCCCCTTCCGCAGCCGCTCCTTGATCTTCTGGGCCGAGATGACGACGTAGCTCATGTCGGGCTCCCGCTGGGCGGTCAGCGGGGTGGGGACGCAGATGAGGATGGCGTCGGGCTCGTTCAGCCGGCCGAAGTCCGCCGTCGCCTCGAACCGACCCGTCTTGGATGCCGCCGCGACGCGCGAGGGATCGAGGTGCTTGATGTAGCTCTTCCCCTCGCTGAGCGCGGTGACCTTCTCGGGGTCGACGTCGAAGCCCAGCACGCGGAAGCCCTTCTCGATGAACGTGAGCGCCAGCGGCAGGCCGACATAGCCCATGCCGATGATGCCCACCTGGGCTTCGCGCGAGTTGATCTTCGCCAGGAGACTCTCGACCGCGGCGGGATGCGTCTCTGCCATTTCCTTTGATCTCCAGTGGTGGAAGGGAGCCGCCACGCGGATCCCGACCCATGTTGAAGAGAGGGGCCCGACGCTACCACAGGCCCCCAAATTTCGCTCGATTGTCGAAAGGGGTCCCGCGGTCGACCGTGGAGCGACGGCGGCCGCGGCCGGCAGCCGTCAGCCAGCAACCGCGCGTCACACGTCAGCGACGGCGGCGCACCGCTTCGCGGGCGAGCTGGAGGAAGTCGCGCGACGCCTGCCGCGCGATGATCAGCGCGGCGCCGGCGAAGACCAGCGCGCCCGCGAGGACCTCGGCGCCGAGGCGGAAGCCGCGGGGCAGCTCGCCGAGCGGCCGTATGGCGTATCGGACGGCGAGCACAGCAATGACCATGGGCACGCACGCGACCAGCGGGCGGACCAGCGGGCGCAGCAGCCGCATGTACGGCACGCCGTCGGCGCGCTTCACCACCCAGAGGCTCCCGAGGGCGTGCACCCCGAACGCGACGCCGACCCCGGCGCACGCCCAGAGGACGCCGCCGATCGTGCCGAGCAGCGCGATGCCGCTGACGATCGCGACCACCTTGAGCCACTCCAGGACCATGATCGCCCGCGTCCGGCCGTAGACCTGCATGTACGAGGACATGACCCAGCCGATCGGGCGGGTGACGCCGAGCGCCGACAGCACGGCGAGGAGCGGGCCGGCCGGCTCCCAGGCGTCGTTGAAGAACGTGTCGTTGAGGATCGTCGGGGCGACCGCGCCGAGGCCGACGGCGAGCGGGAAGATGAGCAGCGAGAGCAGCGTGAGCGCGCGGACCAGGGCGACCTTGCGCTGCTCCGGCTCGAGCTTCGAGAACGACGGGACGAGCACGTCGCCGATGCGCTCGCCGACCTGGGAGGCCGGGATGTCGGCGAGGTTCCACGCGAGGTTGTAGAGCCCGCCGACGTGCTCGCCGAACAGCCGGATCATGACGAGGTTGTCCCACTTCGAGGCCCCGAAGTTCGCCAGAGACCCGAAGTTGAGCGGGATGCCGAAGGCGAACAGGTCGCGCGCCTTCTCGCGCGACAGCGGGCTCGGCGTCAGCCACTCGGCGAGCTTCACCGCCGGGACCGTGGTGACGACGCGCACGGCGGCGCGCAGGAGCGTCGCGACCACGATGGCGTTGCCCCCCCAGCCGCGCACGGCGAGGAGGACCGACGCCGCGGTGTAGGTGAGCTCGCCGGCCGCGTTGCGGAGGCTGACGCTGCGGAAGCGCATCTCGCGGATGAGCAGGCGATCGGGGACGTACCAGATCCGATCGATGAGCATCGCGACGATGAGCCCGGGCATGAACTCGAGCATCCCGGGCGCGCCGACGAGGTGCACCGCGATCGGCTCCCGCAGGAGATAGATGACGCCGATGGCGAGCAGCCCCGCCACGTGGAAATAGACTGTGGCGTTGAAGACGGTCTGACGGTCGAGCTGCGGCTGCGACGCGATGTACTGGCCGATGCCGAGGCTCGACACGAAGTGCGCCGTCATGATGACGACGGACGCGGCCGAGACCTCGCCGTACACGTCCGGCGCGATGAACCGGGTGAGGACGAGGGTGCCAATCAGCCCGATGACGCGCGAGCCGAGCCCGGTCGCGATCGTCCAGACCGCGCCGAGGACGGCCTTGCGGGCGAGCGCGGAGGAGCCGGCCACGATCAGGGCACGAAGACGGTATCGCCCGCCTTGAGCACGAGATCCTGCTCGGGCCGCTTGCGCGAGGCGATATCGTCGTAGTTGATGGGGATGTGCCGGTATTTGCCCGGGCTATCCATGCGGATGAGCAGGATCTGATCGGTCGAGGCGAACTGGTTCGGGCCGCCGGCCATCGCGAGCGCCTCGGAGACGGAGACGAAGTAGTTCGCGTTGAAGATGCCGGCGCGCGCGACGTTGCCGCTGACCACGAACCGGTAGCTGTTGATCCCGGTCACGGCGACGGTGATCACGGCCGTCTCGTCCTTCACGAACTCGGAGAGCCGCTTCTTCAGCTCCTCGCGCACCTGGGTCGGCGTCCTGCCGGAGACGTAGACGTCGCCGATGAGCGGCATCGTGATGTACCCGTCGGCCCTGACCAGCGCCTCGCTCGACAGGTCGGCCATGCGCCACACGTTGACCCGGATCTGGTCGCCCACGCCGATCACGTACTCGTGCTTGCGCGGATCGTACTCCTTCGCGTAGTTCGCCGGGTTGTAGACGTACGTGGGCGCGCACCCGGCCGAGAGCGCGGCGAGCGCGAGGGCCGCCGCTGCTGTCAAAAGCACTCCTCTCATGAAGGACCGTTTCGTGGGACGGGCTGTGCCTTCCATGGGCGTCTGCATTGAGGAGGATGTCAGGCAGTACAGGGTTGCGATCACGAGGCGATCGCGGCCGTAGGGCCGCGCAGCTCACGAGCGGGGCCAGCATTGCAGGAAGGCCGTCCGCCGCCAAGGGGAAGTTTTCATCCTGCGGCAGGGCGCGGGATCCCCGCGCGGAACGACCTTGACGGCCCGATGGCCGCTCTGAAAGCTCGGCTCTGATGCTGCTTCACGTCCAACGGATCGCCGTCCCCTTCGAGTACCCCGTCTACCTCACGGACGGCGTCTTTTCGCCGGAGAACGGCGATCTCGCGTCCGCCATCGCCTCGAAGGAGCCGCGCCGGCGCCACCGCGTGCTGCCGGTGATCGACGGCGGCGTCGCCGCGGCGTGGCCGTCGCTCGCGGAGGACATCGCGCGGTACGTGGGCGCGCACGCGGACAGGCTCGCGCTCGCGGCCGATCCCATCGTGGTGCCCGGCGGCGAGGCGGCGAAGAACGACGCCGCGGCGACGGCGGCGCTGCAGGCGACGCTCGACGCGCTCGGGATGGATCGGCAGTCGTTCGTGATGATCGTCGGCGGGGGCGCGGTGCTCGACATGGCCGGCTACGCGGCGGCGACGGTGCACCGCGGCGTGCGGGTCGTGCGCGTCCCGACCACGGTGCTCGCGCAGGCCGACTCCGGCGTGGGCGTGAAGAACGGCGTCAACGCGTTCGGGAAGAAGAACCTGCTCGGCACGTTCGCCCCGCCGTTCGCGGTGATGATCGACCCGCGCTTCCTGGAGACGCTGCCCCTGCGCGACAAGGTGGCCGGGATGGCCGAGGCGGTGAAGGTCGCGCTGATCCGGGACGCGAGGCTGTTCTCGTGGCTGTCGGAGCGCGCCCCCGCGCTCGCGTCGGGCGCGCTCGCGCCGCTCGCGGAGCTCGTGCGCCGCTCGGCGGAGATCCACCTCCAGCACATCGCGACCGCGGGCGATCCGTTCGAGCTCGGGAGCGCGCGGCCGCTCGATTTCGGGCACTGGGCCGCGCACAAGCTCGAGTCGCTCACGAGGCACCGGCTCCGTCACGGCGAGGCGGTCGCCATCGGCATCGCGATCGACACGCTGTACGCGGAGCTCGCCGGCCTCTGCAGCGAGGCGACGTCGGCCGCGGTGGTCTCGACGCTCGAGGCGCTCGGCTTCGCGCTGTGGGACGACGCGCTGGCGCTCGCCCGGCCGGGCGGCGAGCGGGGCGAGCGGCTCTGCGTGCTCGACGGGCTGGACGAGTTCCGCGAGCACCTCGGCGGCGAGCTCACGGTGACGCTCCTCGAGGACGTGGGGCGCGCGCGCGAGGTGCACGCGATGGACGAGCGGCACATCGTCGCGGCGATCGCGCGGCTCCGCGAGCGCGCCGGGCGGCGGGGCGCGCTCGCGGCGGCCGGCGCGGCCGGGGCGGCGCGGTCGTGAGGCTCGCGTGCGCGGGGGCGCCGCACCTCACCTACTGCACGAACATCCACCCGGGCGAGACGTGGCCCGAGGTGAAGCGGAGCCTGGAGACGCACCTGCTCGAGATCTGGTCGCGCGCGGCGCGAGGGCGGGAGGGCGCGCCGGAGGGCAGAGGCTCCGCGCGCGCGGGGACCGGCGAGCGCCGCCGCTGCGGCGTGGGCCTGCGGCTCTCGGCGCGGGCTGCGGCGGAGCTCGCGGCGCCGGCGGAGCTCGAGGCGTTCCGCGACTTTCTCGAGCGGAACGGGCTCTACGTGTTCACGCTGAACGGGTTCCCTTACGGCCGCTTCCACGGCGCGCCCGTGAAGGAGCGCGTGTACCTGCCGGACTGGCTCTCCGACGAGCGCCTCGCGTACAGCGATCTCCTGGCGACGCTCCTCGCCGCGCTCTTGCCGGCCGAGGAGGGCCTGATGGGCAGCGTCAGCACCGTGCCCGGCGCGTTCCGGCCGCGGGTGCGCGGGCGGGACGACGCGGAGGCGATGGCGCGGCGGCTGGTCCAGCACGCGGCGCACCTCGTCGAGATCCGCCGCCGCACGGGCAAGCGCGTCGCGCTGGCGCTCGAGCCGGAGCCGCATTGCTTCCTCGAGACGACGCCCGAGGCGATCGGCTTCTTCACCGAGCACGTGTTCGCGCGGGAGCGGGCGCGGGAGCTCGCGGCGCTCTCCGGGATGAGCCTCTCGGCCGCGGAGGAGGCGCTCCGCGAGCACCTCGGCCTCTGCTTCGACGCGTGCCACATGGCGGTCGAGTTCGAGGACGCGCCGGCGTCGCTCGCGGCGCTCCGCGCGGCGGGCGTCGGCGTGCACAAGGTGCAGATCAGCGCCGGGCTGCGCGCGCGCGTGGCGGAGCGCGATCCGGCGACGATGGCGCGGCTGCGCGCGTACGCGGAGGACGTCGTGTACCTGCACCAGGTGGTCGAGCGCCGCGGCGGCGCGGCCGGGGGCGAGCTGGTCCGCTACCTGGATCTGCCCGAGGCGCTGTCCGCGCTCGAGGGCGCGGGCGCGGCGGCGCCGGAGGCGTGGCCGGAGGAGTGGCGCATCCACTTCCACATGCCGATCTTCCGGGGGTTCGAGGGCGCGCTCGCGACGACGCAGCCCGAGCTCGCGGCGCTGCTGGCGCACCTCGGGCAGGTGCCCGCGACGCAGCACCTCGAGGTGGAGACCTATACCTGGGATGTCCTGCCGGAGGATCAGCGGCGCGGCGGCGTGGTCGAGGCGGTGGCGCGGGAGCTCCGCTGGGTGGAGGAGCGGATGGTGGCGGAAGGGAGCGGCGGCGCCGGCGCCGGCGATGACGGCGTCCTCGGCGCTGGCGGCGGGGAGAGGGTGTGACGATGAGCTCACGCGCGCGGGTGTATCTGCGGCTCGGCCGCGTCTCGAACTTGCCGACGGTCTGGACGAACGTGCTGTGCGGCATGGCGCTGTCCGGGGCCGGCGTGCGGGCGCCCGAGGTGGCGCTGGTGGGGTTCGCGGTGTCGCTGATGTACGTGGGCGGCATGTTCCTGAACGACGCGTTCGATCGGGAGATCGACGCGCGCGAGCGGCCCGAGCGGCCGATCCCGTCCGGGCTGGTGAGCGCCCGCGAGGTGTTCGCGGTGGGGTACGGCCTGCTCGGCGCGGGGGTGCTGCTCGTGGGCGGCCACGCGCACCTCGCGGGCCGGGGCGCGGCGCCGGTCGTGGCGAGCGCGCTGCTCGCGGGGGCGATCGTGCTGTACGACGCCTGGCACAAGGGGAATCCGCTGAGCCCGGCGCTCATGGGGCTGTGCCGCGTGCTGGTCTACGGGACGGCGGCGCTCGCGGCGGGGGGGCAGCTCGGGAGCGCGGTGCTCGGCGGGGGAATGGCGCTGCTCTTCTACCTGATCGGGCTGACGGCGATCGCGAAGCAGGAGAATTTGCTGGCCGTGCGCAGCCTGTGGGCGCTCGGCTTCATGGCGGTGCCGTTCCTCTACACGCTCGGGGCGCCGCTCACGGGGCTGATGGGGACGATCGCGTACGGCGCGCTCGCGGGCTGCGTGATCCACGCGGTGAGGCTCTTGCGGGGGACGCGGAAGGACCGGATCCCGCGCGCCGTGGTGACGCTCATCGCCGGGATATCGCTGCTCGACGCGGTGCTCATCGCGCGGACCGGGGCGCCGGGCGCCGGCGGCG
Organism: Sorangium cellulosum So0157-2; assembly: GCF_000418325.1. Taxonomy (GTDB): domain Bacteria; phylum Myxococcota_A; class Polyangia; order Polyangiales; family Polyangiaceae; genus Sorangium; species Sorangium cellulosum_D. The sequence continues at coordinate 1,752,104 of NC_021658.1, read as the reverse complement.
CGGCGGCGCTGTCGCTGCTGGGGTTCCCGCTGACGCTGGCGATGCAGCGGGTGGTGCGGGGGACGTGAGGCAGCGGGGGGCCGGCGGCCCCCGCCCCGCCGATCAATCGAACAGGTGGCTCAAGACGACCTTGCCGACGTCGGTGGCGTGGACGCTCTCCCCCGGCGGCAGCGAACCGCAGCTGGACATGAGCAGGGGTCCCCGCCCGGGCCCCTCGAGCAGCCGCCCGTGCGATCCCCGGACGAGCCCGGCGTCGAGCGGGATCACATCCATCAGGTACCGGAACCCGAGCTTCTTCTTGAGCAGCCTCCACGCGACGCTGGCCGGCAGGGCGCGCAGCGCGGGATCGGCGAACAGCTCGACGGGATCGTAGCCGGGCTTGCGGTGGATATCGACGGTCCTCGCGTACTCGGGCGCCTTCTCGTCGTCGAGCCAGTAGTAGTAGCTGAACCACCGATCCTCGCGTGAGACGGCGACGAGCTCGCCGGACCTCGGATGATCCAGGCCGGCGGCCCGCTTGCCCTCCTCGTCGAGGACGACGTCCACGCCGGGCAGCGCCTCGAGCAGCGCCTTCACCTCGGCGACGCGCTCCGGGCGGCGCACGTAGACGTGCGCGACCTGGTGGTCCGCCACCGCGAACGCCTCGGACGCGCCGGCGTCGAGCTTCTCGAGCCCGCGCTCGACCCGGACGCGCACGAGGCCCTGCTCCCGGAGCGCCCGGTTGATGTGCACGACCCCGGACACCCGCGTGATGCCGTATTCGGACAGGACGATCACCCGCGCCCCGTCCTTGCGCACATGGTCGATCAGCTCGCCGCAGACGGCGTCCACCGCGCGCAGATCGCCCTGGATGGCGGGATCGTCCGGCCCGAGCCGCTGGAGGTTGTAATCGAGGTGCGGGAGATACACGAGCGTCAGCGTCGGCCGCCGCGTATCGACCACGTGGCGCGCGCACCGCGCGATCCACGCCGTCGACCGGATATCCGCGTTCGGGCCCCAGAAGTTGAAGAGCGGAAACGCGCCAAGCCGGAAGACGAGCTCATCGCGCAGCGACGCCGGCTCGGTGTAGATGTCCGGCAGCTTGAGCCCGTCCGCCCAGTAGATCGGCCTCGGCGTCACCGCGTAGTCGGCCGAGCTGTACATGTTGTACCACCAGAACAGCTTGGCGCAGGTGAAGCTCGGATCGCGGCGGCGCGCCGCCTCCCAGATCTTCTCCCCCGCCACGAGCTGGTTCGCCTGGCGCCACAGGTTCACCTCGGCGATGTCGCGGAAGTACCAGCCGTTGGCGACGCAGCCGTGCCCGCTCGGGAGGAGGCCTGTCGTGAAGGTCGACTGGACCGTGCACGTGACCGCGGGCAGCACGGTCTCTAACGGGCGCATCGCCCCTTCGCGCGCGAGCCGCTGCAGGTTCGGCGTGGCGTCGCCGAGGAGATCGCCGGTGAGCCCGACGACGTTGAGGACGACGGTGCGGTGCATGGGCGCGCTCGGTCAGCTCTGGACGACGGGGGTTTGCCCGCGCAGGACCGAGTTGCCCTCGAACAGCGCGCGCTGGTCCACGGCGGGCGCCTCTCCGAACTCCGCGAGATCGAGCCGGCCGCTCTGGGCGAAGAAGGTGAGCGGGTTCTTCCAGACGATCCGCTGGATCACCTCGTCCGCGATCCCGTTCTCGCGCATCCGCGCCGCCGTCTTCGGCACCTTCAGGGGGTCGCTCACGCCCCAGTCCGCCGCGCTGTTGATCAGGATCCGCTCCGCGCCGTATTTCTTGACCAGCGCGACCATCCGGTCTTCGTCCATCTTCGTGTTCGGGTAGATCGAGTGGCCGGCCCAGCAGCCGGTCGCGAGCACGAGCGGCAGCGTCTCCTCGTTGTTGTGATCGACGAGCACGCGCTCCTCGGGGAACTTGAGCTCCCGCACCAGGGCGAGCGTCCGCTCGGTCCCCCGCTTCTTGTCGCGGTGAGGCGTGTGCACCAGGATGGGAAGATCGTGCGCGCGCGCGAGCTCGACCTGCAGGGCGAAATACTTCTCTTCTTCGGGCGTCATATCGTCGAACCCGATCTCGCCGACCGCGACCACGCCCTCCTTGTCGAGGTAGCGCGGCAAGAGATCGATGACGCCCTGCGCGACGCGCGGGTTGTTGGCCTCCTTGGGGTTGAGCGCCAGCGTGCAGAGGTGGCGGACGCCGAACTGGCTGGCCCGGAAGCGCTCCCAGCCGAGCAGGGACGCGAAGTAGTCCTCGAACGTGCCGACGTGCGTCCTCGGCTGACCGAGCCAGAACGCGGGCTCGAGGACGGCGGCGATGCCGGCGTCGGCCATCGCCTGGTAGTCGTCCGTGGTCCGCGATGTCATGTGGATATGGGGATCGAATAGCTTCACTTGTCCCTCCGCCTCGCGCGCTTCACTCGGGGATGCGCGTCGCGCGCTCGTGCTCGTGCTCCGGCGTGAGCAGGCCGATGTCCGCCGGGACGCTCCGGCCGGCCGCCCTCCGCTCGCTCGCGAAGTCCTCTGCCATCCTGGCGAGCTCGCTCGTTCGCCGCCGCTCCAGCCCGACGATCCGCGCGAGCGCGACGCCCATGAACATGGCCTTGAGGACCATCTGGTTGAAATTGAGGTCCGGAAAATACGCCGCCGGGTATCGGTTCTCGCAGGCGATCGCCTCGAAGACGGGCAGCTCGTTGGTGCGGCACGCGTCGACCGCGAGCGGCAGAGAGCGCTCCGCGCCGGTCAAGAACGGCAGGGCCCGCAGGAGCGCTTGCCGTTCCCGGCTATCGCCCTGCTGATAGCAAGTCCAGAGCAGCGACTCGACCTCGATTTCGGGCAGGCGCCTCGACACGAGCGCGAGCAGGGTCACCCGGCCCAGCTCGTCCAGCCGCCAGCCCTCGGCCGCCCTGGGCCCCAACGCCGCTTCCAGCGCGTCGCGCTCGTCTGCTTGAAGCGCGAGGGGCGCCTTGCCGAGCGCGCGCGCAGCGGCGGTGAACGTCGACAGGAAGTGGTCGCGATCGAACCAGGTGGACGTCTCGCCGGCCACCGCATCAGGCGCCTCGCGCACGAGCCGGGCGCGCGCACCAACCCCGGTCACCTGCTCGACGCGCCCTCGCCAGGAGCCGGCCGCAGACGGAATCCGGCGTGACAGGATTTCGAGCAGCAGTAGGGAAGCGTCTTGCATTGTAGTTGCGTTCACCGATCCCGGGTGGGCGCACAATCGCGACGTGCGACGTGCGACGTGCGACGTGGGAGATGCGGCGCCATGAGGTGGAAATTTATACCAAGGGGCGCGTTGTTCGGATAGTCTCCTACGGCATGATGGACCAGAAGCGTTTCCTTTTGTCTTTCATGCCCATCGCGGCCGCCGTCGTCGGTCTGAGCTTCACCTTGAATGGGTGCGGGAGCGATGAAAATAGCGGACCAGGGGGCAGCGGAGGAGCCGGTCCTGGCGGCACCGGCACGGGCGGCGGCGCCACCACGGGTCCGGGCTCGGGCTCGGGCTCGGGCCCGGGCTCGGGCTCGGGCTCGGGCCCGGGCGCCACGACGGGCACGGACGCTTCCGCGACGGGCAGCGGAGGCGGTCCGGCGGCGACGACGAGCGGAACGGGGGGGTCGGGCGCCGGCGCGACGACCGGGACCGGGGCGGGCGGGAGTGGGACGATCGAATGCGACGAGCCGGGCGGGACCGTGCCGCCGCTCAAGCTCACCGAGGTGGCCAGCGGCCTGCGTAGTCCCGTGTTCGTGACGAGCGAGCCGGAAGATGCCAGCCGCCTCTACGTGGTGGAGCAGGGCGGGACGATCCGGCTCATCAGCGGAGGCGTGGTGCAGAGCACCCCGTTCCTCGATATCACCGCGCAGGTCCAGCAGATCCAGTACGACGAGGATGAGCGAGGTCTCCTCGGGCTCGCGTTCCACCCTGACTACGCGACCAACGGGCGGTTCTTCGTCTACCACAACACGAGGTCGAGGACGCTGGCCCTCCGCGAGTTCAAGCGTTCGGCGTCCAATCCGGACCAGGCGGACGCGGCGCAGGTCCGCGAGCTCTTCTCGTTCCCGGTGCTGGTCGGCAACCACAACGGCGGGATGCTCGCGTTCGGTCCCGATGGAATGCTCTACGTGGGCGTCGGCGACGGCGGCGGCGACACCTCGAATCCGGACCCGGACAACAACGGGCAGAACATCGAGGTGAAGTACGCGAAGATCCTCCGCGTCGACGTCGACAACCACCCGACGCCGCCGGCCGGGAACGTCGCCGGCGGAGACCCGTTCGTGTGGAATTACGGGCTGCGCAACCCGTGGCGCTTCAGCTTCGACCGCTGCCGGGGCGATCTCTACATCGGGGACGTCGGCGGCCGCCTGTTCGAGGAGATCAACGTCCAGCCGCGCGGCGAGGGCCACAAGAACTTCGGTTGGAGCGTCACTGAGGGGGACGTCTGCCTCCAGAGCGACCAGGGAATTCCGTGCACCTCGCCGATGATCACGCCGCCCGTCAAGCGCTATGATCACGACAACGGCGACGGCTCGGTCACCGGCGGCTACGTCTACCGCGGCAGCAAGATCCCGGCGCTCCGGGGGAAGTACCTGTACGGGGACTTCGCGTCGGACCGGGTGTGGATGTTCACCTGGCGGGACGGCGTCGCCACGCCCTCGAGCCCGACCGATCTCGGCACCCAGCTCAGCCAGGATCTCAACTCCGTGAGCACCATCGAGGGCCTCGCCTCCTTCGGCGAGGACGCCGCGGGCGAGCTCTACATCGTCTCTTACGGCGGCAGGATCTTCCGGATCGATCCGGAATAGGTCGTCCCGCGCCGCGAGGCCATCACGCCGTTCATCGTCGGTTCACGCTGTCCGAAGAGCAGCTTGCCAGATCTGGATCCGAGCTATGCAGAAGAAGTCGATGTTGGGGGTTGGTTGGGTGCTCGCGCTCGGGCTGCTGAGCGGCGGAGCATCCGCCGGAATCGATGATCTCCAGGGGACCAAGGCGGGCGAGATGCCGCAGCCGAACAACCTCGGCACCGCCGAGCGCTGCGCTGGATGCCACCGCGCGGAGGGCCAGGACCCGCTGGATTACATGCCCACGGACACGTGGGCAGGCACCATGATGGCCAACGCGTGGCGCGATCCGATCTTCAAGGCGGCGCTCACGATCGCCAACCAGGACGTGCCGGGGATCGGCACGTTCTGCTTGCGCTGCCACACGCCGGTCGGCTTCGTGAACGGGAGGGCGACGCCGCCGGACGGCTCCGGGCTCGACCCGAACGCCGCGTCCGACGGAAAGATCGTCGATGGCCAGGGCGTCAGCTGCAACGTGTGCCACCGCGCGAAGCCGACCCTCGGCGAGGACGGCAAGCCGTCATACCACCTCGGCAACGCGCAGCTCGTGTTCGACACCACGCCGGAGGCCGCCGGGTTCACCAGCACGCCCGTGATGTACGGGCCCTACGAGAACGTGGAGTCGAACTCCCACGTCGGCGAGCGGGACCCCATGCTCGCCGGCTCGCAGTTCTGCGGGCAATGCCACCAGGTCACGAACCCGGAGGTCATGCTCAGGAACGCGGACGGCACCGAGACCGCGATCGAGTTTCCGCTCGATACGACCTTCGAGGAGTGGGCCTCCAGCGACTTCCGCGACGGCGGCGCGGACCCTCGGAGCTGCGTCGACTGCCACATGAAGAGGAAGACCGGAGAGCTGGCCGTGGCCGATCTCGGCCCGCTCCGCGCCGATCCGCGCGACCACGTCCTCGTCGGCGGCAACCACTGGGGCATCCAGGCGGTCATGGCGGCCGAGAAGGAGTACGTCGCGGAGCGCGAGGCCTCCTTCCAGCTCGCGCTCGACCGCACCCTCGAGAGCCTCGCGTCGGCCGCCTCGGTCACGCTCGTCGAGGCCCCCGAGGAAGCGAGGCCCGGCGACGAGATCACCGTCGCCGTCCGCGTCGAGAACCTCACCGGCCACAAGTTCCCGACCGGCTACGCCGAGAGCCGGCGCGCCTGGATCGCCGTGCTCCTCGTCGGCGAGGACGGCGTCGAGCGGCCGCTGCTCGGCGGCTACGACGCGGACACGGGCGAGATCCAGCACGAGCCGCCCACCCACGAGTACCGGGCCGTGCACGGGCGCTGGGACGGCGACGCGGGCGCGGGGGAGAAAGAGGAGCACCTCGCGCTCCACGACATGATCATCTCCGACACCCGCATCCCGCCGAAGGGCTTCGTGCCGTCGCAGAAGACCCAGCCGACGCCGGAGATCGACTTCGGGGACGGGAACGGCGGATACCGCAACTACGACGAGGCGCGCTTCACGCTCACCGTCCCCGCCGGCGCCTTCGGCGCCCAGACGCTCTCGGCGCGCGTCTACTACCAGTCGATGACGAGGGAGTACATCGACTTCCTGCGCTCCGAGAACGTCACGGACGACCTGGGAGAGCGGCTCCACGCCATCTACGAGGAGACCGGCGAGGCGCCGCCGATCCTCGTCGCGAGCGCCGACGCGTCGATCGATCTGGGGGAGGCGCCCGACAACACCGGCGGCGGCGACGCCAGCGGCGGCGGCGACGCCAGCGGCGGCGGCGGCGACGGCCCGACCAGCGGCCCGGACGGCGCCCGCGAGGCGGGCGGGTGCGGCTGCCGGACGCCCGAGAGCGGCCACGGCGGGTGGCTCCCCGCGGGCCTCGCCGGGCTCGCCCTCGCCTCCGCCGCAGCCCGGCGGCGGCGCGCGCACCGGCGGCGCTGAGCGCCGTCCGTCGCGAGCAGCAGCGCCGGGGCGGGCGCATCGCGCGTCCGTCCCACACCTCCGCGGCGCGCCCTTTTCGCTCGCCTCGCCCCCCGACGACGGCATAGATAAAGCGCGCCGAGCGCCTCCTCGGCGAGCCTCGCCTTGTCCATCTCCCGCCTCGTCGATCCGCTCCTCGTGCTCCTCGTCGTCGCGGGCATCGGCCTCGCGCTCTCCGGCGGCGGCTGGACGTACCGCGCGCGCTGGTCGAAGCTCGGGCGGGCGTTCGCGTGGAGCGCCTGGCTCGCGCTGTGGCTCCTCTCGATGCCCGAGGTCTCCAGCGCGATCTCGCGCCGGATGAGCACGGCGCCGAGGGACCTGCGGCCGGAGCTCGCCCAGAGCTCGCCCGAGCGGCGGGTCCTGATCGTCCTCACCGCCGGGATCGACGCCGACGAGTTCGGCACGCCCGCCCTGGAACGGCAGACGGCGGACGGCATCGAGCGCGGCCTCGGCGCCGCGCGGGTCTACCGCACCTACGGCTTCGGCCACGTCATCGTCTCGGGGCGGGACCTGCGGCGCGCGCCCACCGAGCTCGCCGGCGCCATGGCCGACCTGCTCGTCGAGCTGGGCGTGCCGAGGAAGAAGATCATCCTCGAGACCGAGTCGCGCGACACCCGGGAGAACGCGCTCCACTCCGCCCGGATCGCGCGCAGCCTCTCGCCCGACGCCGTGGTGCTCGTGACGAGCGCGCTCCACATGCCGCGCTCGCTCCGCATGTTCGAGCGCGCGGGCCTCGACGTCCTCCCGGCGCCGGTCAGGTTCCAGGCGCCGCCGCACGAGGGGCTGGGGCGGCTGCTCCCGTCGTCGCTCGCCCTCCTGCGATCGCACCGCGCCGTCCACGAGCTCGTGGGCCTGCTCGAGCCGTAGCCCGCGCGATCGCCGCGAGCGGCCCGCGAGCGCGCGGGCCTGCGCGGGCCGCGGCCGCGGCGATCACGGCCGCGCCCCCGCGCCCCGCGCTACCAGGTGACCTTCTGCGAGCCGCGGACGAAGCGCCACAGGCCGACCACGGCCGCAGCGTTGAGGACCACGAACGTGCGCGCGAGCGCGCCGAGCTTGCCCGCGGCGCCCCCGAGCGCCGCGAGCAGGTAGAACGCCGCCTGGCCGCCGAACAGCGCGCGCGCCGCGTAGAGCGTCCACGACGCGTCGCCGCTCGCCTCGGCGCCGACCCAGGCGGCCGTCGACGTGAGCAGCAGCGCGACGAGCGCCCAGGGGCACACGAGGCGAAGCAGCTTGTGAGAGAAGATCTCGAACCAGGACGGGTTCCGGAACGGGACGAGCAGCGCCGGGAGCAGCGAGAAGAGCTGGTAGTTGCCCGCCAGCGTGCGCACCTTGCGGCCGAACTCCCGCTCGTCGCCGAAGGCGTCGTCGTACGCGATCGCGTCCTCTGCGAAGAGGATCGAGCGGCCCTCGAGCCGGAGCCGCATCGGCACCCACATGTCGTCGAGGATGACGCCCTCCGGGAGCTGGCTCATGTCGGCGCGGCGGATGGCGTAGATGGGGCCGGTCACCCCGACCATGCTCCTGAACCGCCCCTCCTGGAGGCGGATCCAGTTCTCGTAACGCCAGTACGCCCCCGAGCCCGCCGAGCCCTTCAGCACCAGGTTGCCGGAGACGCAGCCCGCGCCGGGATCGGCCAGGAGCCGCACGAGGGCGCGCAGCGCCCCGGGCACGAGCGGCTGGCGGACGTCCGTCATGAGCAGCACCTCGCCCGTCGCGACCCCGAGCATCGTGTTCACGCCGAGCGGCTTGCCGCGCCGCGCCTCGCTGACGATCACCTTCACCCGGGGGTCGCGCTCCGAGAGCTGCTGGGCCACGCGCACCGTGTCGTCGGTCGACCCGTCCGAGTAGAGCAGGACCTCCAGCTTGTCCCTCGGATAGTCGAGCGCGAAGAGGCTCTCGACCTTCGCCGGCAGATACGACGCCGCGTTGTAGACGGGGATGCACGCCGTCACCGTGGGGACGTAGCTCGGGTCCTCCTTCCGCTGCGCGGGCCAGAGGCGCGCCAGGATGCCGATAACGATCGGGTACCCGAAGTACGTGTACACGAGCACCGCGACGGCCAGGAAGGAGGCGATGACCACGCTACACTGTAAAGCGCCGGTCGGGGGCGCTTGTCAATCGACATGGAGGAACGCCGCCGAGCCACAGCGGTTTGCGTTGCTCGCGCGTCACACGCCGCGTCGTCGCGTCGTCGCGTCGTCGCGTCGTCGCGTCGTCGCGTCGTCGCGTCGTCGCGTCGCGGTCGCGTCGTCGCGTCGTCGCGTCGTCGCGTCGTCGCGTCGTCGCGCACGAGCGATGACGCGCGCCGCGCGTCGCGAGCGGCGCACGAGCGATGACGCGCGATCAGTCGCGCACCTTCACGCTCCGGATGACGTCCCCGTCCACGAGCGCAGCCCACGGCCCGGCGGCGACGCCGACCGCCGCGTACTGGCCGTCGAGGTGCGGCGCGCGCGCGTGCATGACGAAGAGCTGGCTCGATCCGGTGTCGCGGCCGGCGAGGGCCACGCCGACGCGCAGCGGCTCGAACGGGACCGGCGACGTCTCGCAGCGGAGCGCCGGCCTGCCGGGCGGACCTCCGGCGCCGTCGCCGAACGGCGCGCCGAACTGGGTGACGAAGCCCGGCACCACGCGGTGGACGATCTTGCCGTCGTAATAACCGGAGCGCGCGAGATCCACGAAGCGGGTCACCGCGACCGGCGCGAGCGCGGGGTCGAGCGTCATCGTGAGCTCGCCGGCGTCCGTGTCGAAGGTCAGCGCCGCCGGCGCGCGCGCGAGCGCGGAGGCCTCGGCCGGCAGCTCGCCGGCCGGCGGCGCGGCGGCCGGCCGCCCGGCGTCGCCCGGCAGCCCGGCGTCGCACGCGATCTTGCGGCCGCGGAGCACGCCGAGCGCCGTCCCCGCGCGCGCCCGCGTCGTGGGGTAGCTCGAGCGGCAGAGCTCCTCGAGCCGCGCCTCGGCCTGCTTGAGCGAGAGCGCCCCCGCCGCGTCGATGACCGCGCCGATCAGCTCCGGATCGTCGCGCACGCCAGGGCGGTCGAGGAGCGAGAGCAGCGCGCTTTCGATCGCGGGCGACATGACCGAGGCGGGCGCGCCCTTGTCGTCGAGCCGCCGCTTGCGCTTCCGCTTCCCCTGCGCCGGCGCCTCCGACGCGCGCTGGGGCTGCCGCGCGATGACCTCCGCCGCGGCGGCGACGAGGCCCGGCTCCTCCGCGGCGAGCGCCTTCGCGAGCAGGTCGGGCGCGCCGTCGATCTCCTCGTGCGAGGCGATGAGATCGATCGCGGCCTCCCGCGCGCGCAGATCGCCCGACCCGGCGTAGGCGCGGTACGCGGCGAGCCGCGCGCCCGCGATCGCCTCGCGGCCGATCACCTCGACGACCGCCCGGGCGCCGATCGAGCCGCGCACCGGCGCGGCGGCGTCCGGCTTGCTCTCCGGATCGGGAGGCGCCGTGACGTCGCAGCCGAGGAGCAGCGGATCGCGGTAGTTCGCGCCGGCGAGGAGCTTGGCCGCGCCGCAGCGGAGCCACGCGAGGCGGCGGAGGATCGCCGCGGGCGCGCTGGGCGGCGGCGGCAGGGCGGCGAGCTCGCGGAGCGGCTTGCGCGCGGCGCCCGCGGAGCCGAGCGCGTCGAGCGCGGTGAGCAGCACGCCGAGGTCCTCGCCCACGAGGCCGGTGAGCGCGATCGGATCCGCGCTCGGGACGAGCGCGGGGAGCGCGTCGGCGAGGGCGCGCTGGCCGGGCGCGCCGAGCCGCTTGAGCGCGCGCGCGGCCTCGGCGCGCTCGCTCGGGGCGAACACGCCCTTCGTGCCGAGCACGCGCGCGAGCTCGGGGGCGGCCGCCTCCCCTGCCCGGCCGAGCGCGCGCACCGCGAAGAGCCGCGCGTCGCCCGCCTCCGCGAGCCGCGCGGCGGCGACGTCGCGGATGCGGGGGATGACCGTGAGCGGGACGTGCTCGAGCCGCCCGATCGGGTAGAGCGCCTCCGGGACCGGCGGGCTGGCCGCGCTGCCCGCGGCGAGGTTGAGCAGCGCGACGAGCGTCTCCTCGCGCAGCTTGAGCTTGATCGCGGCGAGATCCCCGAGCGCGTACGCCGCCTGGATCGCGCGCTCGCGCGGCCCCTCGAGCCACGCGACGAGCGTCGGCTCCGACGCCTCGGCGCCGCACCGCCCGATGGCCCGGGCGAGCGCGCCGCCCGCGTCGAGCCGCGGCGCTCCCGCGGGAGCGCCGGCGCTCGCGGACGCGGCGGCGCTCGCGGATGCGGCGCCGCTCGCGGACGCGGCGGCGCTCGCGGACGGCGCGCCATTCGCGGACGCAGCGCCGCCCGGCGCAGCCGCCCGAGCCGGGCGGGCGTCGCGGGCGAGCGCGCGCGCGACGAGCGCGGAGACCGTCTCCGCCTCGTGGCCCTTGCACGAGAACCCGAGGCCGTAGGCGGCCCACGCGACGACCTCGTCGTCCTCGTCGGCGAGCGCGCGCGCGAGCCCGGGCCGCGCCGCGTCGCCGCCGATGCGCGCGAGCGCCCGCGCGGCGGCGCGCCGCACGTCGACGTCGCGGCTCTGCTGATCGGCGGCGCTCACCTCCAGGGCGGCGCGGCGCTGCTCCGCGGCGAGGAGGGCGTCGAGCCGCGCCTTCGCGCCGGCGCTCGGGGCCGGCGCCGCCGCGGAGCTCCCCGCGTCCGGCGCGGGGCCGGGCGCAGGCTGCCCGGTGCAGGCGGCGAGCGGCAGGAGCAGAGCGAGGAGCGGGGAGGGTCGCCTTCTCGGCATGATCACATCTCACCCCGGCGCGCGCCGTCGAGCAGCCAGTCGGCGCTCTCGCAGAGGATCTGCCGGCGGCGCATCGCGCGCGCGTCGAGCCACATCGAGACCACCTCGTGACCGCGCAGCCACGCGCGCGCAACCATCGGAGCGCGCACGTGCGGCGACGGCAGCGCGCAGGCGTCGATCCCGACCTCGCGGAAGTTCTGGAGAGCCCTCGCCATGTGCCAGGGGCAGGTGACGATCGCCGCCCGCCGCGCGCCCATGCGGCGCAGGAGGGCGGCGCTGAAGATCGCGTTCTCGTGCGTGGTCAGCGACCAGAGGTCCTGCAGGATGGCGCGGGCAGGGACGCCGGCGCGCAGCAGCTCGGCGGAGAGCACGCGCGCCTCGATCTGCGCGCCCCAGCGCCGCCCGCCGCTGGCGATCACCCACGGCGCGACCCCGTCGCGGTAGGCCTGCGCCGCGCGCGCCGCGCGGCGCGCGCCGGGGGCCGCCGGGCGCCCGGACGGGAGCATCCTGCAGCCGAGGACGACGATGGCGTCCGCGTGGAGCGGCATGCGCCCGACCATAGCCCATCGGCCGTGGCCGTCGCGCATCTGCTGCGCGGGGCGGGCCCTGCCCCCGGTCGCCAGGGCGCCGCCGCGGCCTCCCGCCCCGCCGCGGCCTCCCCCGCCGCCGCGGCCTCCCCCGCCGCCGCCCGCGCCGCCGCGGCCTCCCCCGCCGCCGCCGCCGCCTCCCCCGCCCCGCCGGCGAGCCCCCGCGCCGCGGGCTCCAGCCGAGACGTGGCCGGCTTCCTGGCGCTTTTGCGGCCTGTCGCTGGGCTGCCGCCTACCCCGCAACTACATTGGCGCCGTGCCCCTGCTCCCCCGGCCAGGTCTCCACGTCTGCGACCTTCCTTGCTCCCGGTGCACCTGCCGGCTTGACGCTGCCCGCGCTCGGAATCTAATAGCTCTACCTTGAAACGGGCGGGGTTCAGCGAGCGAGGCAGGATGCGGATCAAGATGTGGGGGGTTCGCGGAAGCATCCCCACGCCCGGTGCAGGCACGGTCGAAGTCGGCGGCAACACGAGCTGCTACGAGATTCGTGCCGGCGAGACGCTGGTCATCCTCGATGGCGGGACGGGGCTCCGTCTCCTCGGCCAGGAGCTGGTCAAGGAGATGCCCTTCGAAGCCTGGATGTTCTTCAGTCACGTGCACTGGGATCACATCCAGGGCTTCCCGTTCTTCACGCCCGCGTTCGTGCGCGGGAACAAGATCCATCTCTACGGCGGCCTCAACGTCTCGCGGACGCTCGAGGAGACGCTCGCCGGGCAGATGGACTACCCGAGCTTCCCGGTGCACCTCACGGAGATGGGCGCGGCGATGACGTTCCGCGATCTCTACGAGGGCGAGGTGGTCACGATCGGCCCGAACGACGACGTGCGCGTGACCAACGCGCGCGGCAACCACCCGAACGGCGTCTACGCGTACCGCGTCGAGCACGAGGGGAAGGTCGTCGTGTACATCACCGACTCCGAGCACTACGCCATCGTGGATCCGAAGCTGAAGAAGCTCGCGATGGGCGCCGACGTGCTGATCTTCGACGCGATGTACACGCCCGAGGAGTACGCGGGCGAGGTGGGCGGCGGCCCGAAGACGGGCTGGGGTCACGCCACGTTCGTCGCGGGCTGCGAGCTCGCGAAGGCGGCGGGCGCCAAGCAGCTCGTCCTGCACCACCACGACCCGAACCAGACCGACGCGATGGTGCGCGAGAAGGAAATGCGCGCCCGCGAGCTCTTCCCGAACACCATCGCCGCGCGCGAAGGCACCGTCATCGAGATCTAGCGCGTTCGGCCCCCACCTCCGGGACGACGCCCCCACGCTCAGTCGCGTCCGAGCTCCGCCCCACACGGAGCCGAGCGGCGGTCGCCCGCACAGGAGACGGGCCCAGATCGGCGTTTTCGGCGCGGAGGCGTACTCAAGTACGCCGAGCACCGAAAACGTCGAGGTGGGCCCGTATCCGAAGCGGGCGACCGCCGCTCGTCACGCGCTCTTGGCCATCGGCTCGCGGGTGATCTCCTCGATGCGCGCGCGCATCCGCTTCTTCGCGCGCTCCTCGATCTGCCGCACGCGCTCCTTGCTGACGCCGAAGTCGGCGCCGAGCTGCTCGAGCGTCACGGGGCTGTCGGTCAGCCAGCGCTGGTTCATGATGCGGCGCTCGCGGGGCGACAGCTCGCTCACGACCTTCTGCAGCGCGCGCGAGAGCTGCTCGCGCTCGTCGGCGGCGCAGGCCTCCTCCTCGGGCGTGTGCGAGCTCGACGCGAGCCGCTCCATCGGGGCCACGCCGTCGTCGCTCGGAGAGCGCTCCAGGCTGACGTCGCGCGCCATGAGCAGCGGCAAGAGCTCGGCCGCCCGCTCCTCCGACAGGCCGCTCAGCTCCGCCAGCACCGCCGGGTCCTTCTCGTGCGTCTTGCGGTAGATGCGCAGCGCGCGGCGCTCGCTCTTCGACGAGCCGAGGCGCACGATCCGGTACCCCCGCGCCACATGCTCGCGGATCTCCGCCCGGATCCAGTAGGCCGCGTAGGTCGCCAGGCGGCAGCCGCGGTCCGGATCGAAGCGCTCCGCCGCCTTCAGGAGGCCGATGTTCCCCTCCTGGACGATGTCCTCCATCGGGAGCCCCCACCGGCGGTACTCGAGCGCGATCGTCATGACGAACGGCAGGCACGCCTCGATGAGGCGCCGCCCCGCGTCCCGGTCACCAGCGCGCCAGCGGAGCGCGAGCTCCCGCTCGGCCTCCGGGCTCAGGGTGGCGTAGTTCGCGAGCTCTGTACGATAAGCCGAGAATGCCGCACGATCCCAGGTGGTGCTCATGGTCTCTTTGCTCTCCGCCGCGCGCCGATCAAGGAGGACGTGGGTCGAGAGACCCGTACGAACCCGGTGGGCGGCGCCAGGCCAGATGCAGGCGCGATGCCGGGATAAACCTTACGAAATCGCCTTTTTTTGCGCTGGAATGCGCAACGTGTTCGGATCCCCGGAGGGACGCGAAAGCTTTGCGGGAAAGCGGAGGAGCACGGATGCGCGGCGCTGAGCGCAGATCCACGGCGCGCGAGCGGCGAATGAGAACGGGATGTTGCGTCCAGGTTTCGGGCGCGGACCGGGTCGCTCGCGCGGAGGGCGTGGGCAGCGCCCGCAGGGCCGTCCGCGCGTCGCGCGCGCCGATGACCGCGGTCGCCCCCGCCCCCGCGTCGCGCGCGCCGACGACCGCGGTCGCCCCCGCCCCCGCGTCGCGCGCGCCGACGACCGCGGTCGCCCCCGCCCCCGCGTCGCGCGCGCCGACGACCGCGGTCGCCCCCGCCCCCGCGTCGCGCGCGCCGACGACCGCGGTCGCCCCCGCCCCCGCGTCGCGCGCGCCGACGACCGCGGTCGCCCCCGCCCCCGCGTCGCGCGCGCCGACGACCGCGGTCGCCCCCGCCCCCGCGTCGCGCGCGCCGACGACCGCGGTCGCCCCCGCCCCCGCGTCGCGCGCGCCGACGACCGCGGTCGCCCTCGCCCCCGCGTCGCGCGCGCCGATGACCGCGGTCGCCCCTGCCCCCGCGGCCCGCGTCGTGATATCCGGAGAGCAGTGAGGACACGCGTCGCGAGCTCCGTCGCGTGCATCGCCGCCTGCCTGGCGACGCTCGCCTTGCTCTCGCGCGAGGCCGAGACGCCCGCGGCGAAGGCGCGGCGCGGGCTCTCGCGGCCCCTGCTCCACGCCCTCGCGCCGGACGACGAGGAGATCGACGGCGCCGGCTGCGACCCGAACGCCCTCGACCGCGGCATCGCCGTGCCCACCGGGGCGCCGACCTCGCTCGGCTGCGAGCAGGCGCGCGCCATCGTCGCCCAGGCCCGCACCACGCTGGCCGCCCCGCCGCTCCGCATCGATCCCGCAAAGTTTGCCGAGGCGACCTCCGACTGGCTCGATCCGCACGGGCTGTGGTCGGTCGCGCCGGACGCGCCCGTGGGGGCGTCGCTGCGGCGGGAGGCCGCCGCGCTCCTCGCCGATCTGCAGGCGCCCGTGGGCAGCGGGCCGTGCTCGGCGGCGCTGCGCGTGGGCCAGGAGCTGTCCCGGTGGTCGCACGAGCTCGACGGGGTCTTCGACGAGGGCTACCGCCGCGGGCTGGCCCGCCCGCCCGCGAC
This sequence comes from Sorangium cellulosum So0157-2, assembly GCF_000418325.1. Taxonomy (GTDB): domain Bacteria; phylum Myxococcota_A; class Polyangia; order Polyangiales; family Polyangiaceae; genus Sorangium; species Sorangium cellulosum_D. The sequence continues at coordinate 1,736,462 of NC_021658.1, read as the reverse complement.
GGCCGCCGAGGCGTGGGCGCAGATCTCCGCGGCGCCGTTCGAGGACGGCGAGGTGACGCGGAGCGCCCGGGATCTCGCGCGCGAGCTCGGCCGGGAGGTCGGCGCGCTGCGCGCGCACTTCGGGGAGCCGCTCGCCCGCTACGCCGACGCCGTGCGCGAGCGCGCGGCGCCCTCGATGAGCGACGAGGGCTGGGCGCGCACGGTGATCGCGGCGGCGGTGCGCGCCTACGTGCCCCAGCTGGACGCCCACGGCGCCTGGGCGCCGCTCGAGGAGGAGGTCTCCATCTACGATCTCGATCTCGAGGCGCACCCGCCGGCCCGGCTCTGGCAGGAGATGACGCGCACCGCGATCGGGGTGCGCATCGATCGCGGCGCGCTCCCGCCGCTCGCGGACGGCGACGTGGTGATCCGGATCCAGGATCTTCCGATCTCCGGGATGAGCGTCGAGCAGGCCGAGCAGCTCGCCGTGCTCGCCGACGTGCGCCCCGGGACGACCGCGCGCGTGGCGCTGCTCCGGCGCGGCGCCGCGGCGCCGCTCGAGCTGAGCGTGGCGCCGCACCCGATCGGGCCGCAGCCCGCGGAGGCCGCGCCGGCGGAGCTGCCGCTCGATCTGGTGCGGTTCGGCGACGGCAAGGTCGCGGTGATCAGCATCCCCGACGTGCCCGACGACCTCGGGGACCGGGTCGCGGCGGCGCTCCACCGCGCGCGCGCGCAGGGCGACACGCGGGGCGTGATGCTCGACGTGCGCGCGAACGGCGGCGGCTCGACCGACGGGGCGATCGCCGCGCTGGGGCTGTTCCTGCCGGGCGTGCCGCTGTTCCCGATGCGGCGCCGCGACGGCGGCGTCGAGGTGGAGCGCTCGCCCGACGTGCCCACGGAGCGCGGGTGGAGCGGGCCGCTCGCGGTGCTCGTCGACGGCGACTCCGCGAGCGCGGCCGAGATGATCGCCGGCGCGCTCGGCAGCTACCGGCGCGGCGTGGTCATCGGCGATCGCACCTACGGCAAGGGGTGCGCCCAGGAGTACCTCGACGACGACGCCCACGTCGGCGTCCTGCGCCTCACCACGCTGCTCTACGCGCTGCCGGACGGCGCGCCGGTGCAGAAGGTCGGCATCGTGCCGCAGGTGCAGCTCTCGCTGCCGGCGACGAACGAGCGGGAGGCCCGCGTGGACCGGGCGCTCGGCCCGTGGCGCGGCCCCGACGTGCGCGATCTGCACCGCGTGCGCGAGGTGCCCTGGCCGGCGCACGCGGGGCGGGTGGGGCCCTGCCGCGACGAGACGGTCTGCCGCGCGCTGCGGTCGCTCGGCGCGATGCCGGCGGCGGCGCGCTGACGCGCGTCAGCGCTTCCAGAACTTGCCGAGGAGGCCGCCGGCGGGCGTCGGGTCGTTGGTCGTGCGGCTGCGCATCTCCTGCACGCGCACCTCGCGGATCGCGTCGAGGTTCTTCGGGTTGATCTCCGCCGCGAGGCGGAAATCGCGGATCGCGCGGTCGATCCGCCCCGAGCGCTTGAGGAGCATGCCGCGGTAGAAGAGCGCGCGCTCGTAGCGGGGCTCCTTCCGCAGGACGACGTCCAGCGTCTGGATCAGGTCGTCGTAGTGCGCGCTCGTGGCCCCCTCCGCGAGCGCGGGCGGCTCGCCGCGCCGCTGCGCCTGGATCCAGACGAGCAGCGTCATGTACTCCGGCTGCTCCGGGTCGGCGTTCAGCGCGCGGCGCGCGCGCGTCTCGGCGCCGGCGAGGTCGTTCTTCTTGAGCAGGATCTCGGCCTTCTGGAACTCGAGCGCGGCGTCGACGACGCGGGCGATCTTCTCCTCGTCCTCCGCGGGGGGCGCGGCCTCCTTCGGCCCCTGCAGGTACTCGGCGCGCCGCTTGGGGTCGCTCAGCGTCTGGTAGGCCTCGCTGATGCGGGCGAACACGCGCGCGACGAGCGGCTTGACGTCCTGGAGCTCCGGCGGCGTCCGGTCGGGGTGCCACTGCTTGGCGAGCGCGAAATAGGCGCTCTGCACGCGCTCCGGGGGGACGTCGTCCGCGACGCCGAGCATCTGGAAGAAGCTCTCGCCGTCGATCGCGGCGGCGCGCGCCTCGATCTCGGCGCGGCGCGCGAGCAGCTCGGGGCTCAGCGCGGCGCGCGGCGGCGGCGGGAGATCGGAGGCGGGCGCGGCGCCCGCCTGCGGCCTCGCGGGCTCCGGCGCGCGCGGGGGCGCGAGCGGCGACGCCGCCTCGGTCCGCCCCGCCCGCGCGGCCCTGCCCTCCGCGCCGACGGCCGCCATCTTGACGGTGGGCGCCTGCTGCATCGGCGGCTGCGCGCGGGCCCCGGCGAACGCCGGCGCGAGGGGCTGCTTCGGGACCCTCGGCTCCGCGCCGCGGGGCGCGCCGCCCGGATCGCCGCCGGCCGCGCGCGGATCGAAGGGCGCCGCCGGGCCCGGGAGCGGCGCGCCGCGGCCGTCCGGCGCGCCGGACGGGGGCGGCACGGTCGACCGGCGCGGGGCGATCGGCTCGGCGAACGGCGACCCCGACCGCCTGCTGGACGGCGCCGGGGCGTCGGACGGCCGCGGCGACGCGCGGCCATCGGCCTCGCCGCGCGCCGCGCGCGGCGCGGGCGCCGCCGAGCCCGTGGCAGGGCGCGGCGACCGCGCCGCCGCGCCGGCCGGCTCGCGCTGGGCCTGGCCCGCGTCGGCCGGGGCGGCGCTGGCGGACCGCTCCCGGCCGGAGCCGGCGGGCGCGCCGAGCCCGACCGGGCGCCGGCCCGGCGCGCCGAGATCGAGGTGCCGCGTGATCGCGAGCGCGTAGATCGTCAGCCGCACGACGCGCTCCTGCGCGACGCCGGCCCCGACGAGCTCGGCGAGCGTCATGCGCCGCGTGCGCAGGAGGTCGACGACGGCCGCCTCGTCGCGGTGGAGCTGGAACCGCTTCATCTCGGCCTCGACGTGGAGGCCGAGCTGCCGGCTCTGGATCCGGTCGAGGGTCGCGTCGATCAGCGGATCGTCGGCGTGGAGCCGGACGCCCGCCATGATCACCGCGAGCGGCTCGCACCCGATGAGCTCCGGGCCGCCGTAGGACGACAGCAGGTTCTGGCCGTCGTAGTAGGCGTAGCGCGTCTCGGGCGGGAGATCGTAGAGCGCGACCAGCTTGCGCACGAGCTGCTCGCGCAGCACGCCGAAGACCGTCTCCCGGTCGAGCAGGCCCCGGGAGACGAGCAGCCGGCCGTGCAGCACCCGCCGCTTCGTGATGTCCCGGAGCGTCTCCCGGAGGGTCGCCTCGTCGAGGAGGCCGAGCTCGAGGATCACCCGGTCGAGCGGGGCGACGATCGTCCCGGTCCAGATCTTCGCCGGCACGCCGTCGCTGAAGAAGATGCCGTGGCGGACGCCCTGAGGGTCGATGAAGCACGCGGTGCCGGTGAGGCGCCGGTCGAGCATGTACACGAGCAGGTGGACGAGCGGCGTGCGCGCGAGCGCGCCCTCCGCGGTCGGCGGCTCGCCCGGCAGCGACAGCACGGCGATGGGGCCGGCCATCGCCGAGGGCGGCAGCTCCGACACCGGATCGCGCCGCGATGGCTGCTCTCCCCAGCCGCGGGCGCGCAGCGCGGCCGGCCGCGCGCTCTCCTCGGGGACCTCGTCCGGATCGCTGTCTGTCTGCACCGACCACGACTCCTCTCCGTGAACGCCCTGCGGGGGCGGGTACGGGTCCGCCGGCGCGGCGGGCTCCTGCGGCTGCGGTGGATCCGGCCAGCGCGCGGTGGTGCGCCCGGGCCGCAACGTGGGCGAGAGCCTGCCGGACGGCGCCGGCGGCAGATCCGCGAGCATCCTGGCCTCCGCGCCGCCGTCGTCGACCGGCGCCGGCGGCGCGGCCTCGGGCGGCGAGGCGGGCCCGCGGCCGGCGTCGCCGGGCCGCGGCTGCGTCCTCCGGCTCGCCGGCGAGTTCGTCATCGGCAGCGTCGGCGACGAGGGCCGCGTGATCGGCTGCGGCGGCGGCATGCGCAGGTTGGCGAGCGGCGACGCCGGCGCCGGCGCCGAGCGGACGGGCGGCTCTGCAGGGATCGTCGGCGTCCTCAGCGACACCTGCGGCGCCTCCTGGACGGCGGCGTGGGCGCGCATCGACGCGGCGGCGGGGTCGTCGCTGGTCGCGACGATCCGGCGGATGTGCCGCGTCGGCTCGCCCTGGCGAGGCCGCTCGGCGAGATCGACCTCGAGCGCGCGCCCGATCGGCCCGCCGGAGGCGTCGAGGACCAGCCGGACGCGCGGCTGCGAGTAGCGGGCCGGGTGCGCCGGCGTCTGCACCACCAGCGCGACCTCGCCGGTCGAGAGCTCCACGAGCGTGCCGGTCGGAAAGATGCCGAGCGCGCCGACGAGCAGCCGCAGCACCGCGCGGTCCGCCGGATCGGTCGCCTCCTGCTCGAGCTTGGCGATCGCCTCGTCGGCGGAGAGCGGCGCCTCGCCCGGCGCGGGCGTCAGGAGGTCGTTGAAGGCGCGGGCGGTCGCGAGGATGCGCGCCTGCAGCGTCGGCTGGCGCAGGCCGCGGTAGACCGGGCCGAGCGCGGCCTGGCGCCGCACCCAGTGCGCCTCGTAGGCGACCACGGTGCGCGTGACGCTGGGCTCGTTGACGAGGCCGAGCGCGGTCAGCACGACCGCCGTGCCGGCCGGGACGTCCGCGTCCTGCTGCTCGCTCAGCTGCGGCACGAGCCCGCCGCCGCCGCTCCGCGCGACGCCGGTGAGCCGCGGCCGCGCGATGTCGAAGAGCAGCGCCGCCATCGAGAGCCGCTGCAGGAGCACGACGTCGCCCGTGATCTGCCGGGCCATCGCGAGGCTCAGGATCGCGGTGTTCACCGCGCGCCCGGCGTCGTCGTGGTTCTGGTTGCGGAGCGCGGTGACGCCGAGGAACGCCGGCGTCTCGTTCGCGGAGAGATCGACGAGGCGCTGCGTGATGCGCTTGACGCCCTGCCGCAGGACGTAGCGGCCCTGCCGCAGGTCGTCGTAGAACCGGCGGAGGATCACGATCGCCGTCGCGTAGGTCCGCACGATCGCCGACGTCTCGTCGCCCTCGCGATCGACGGCCACCTCGCGGCGGAGCACCTCCTCGTCGACGGCGCGCAGGCGGACGCGCGGCGCCGGGCGGTCCGCGAGCGCCGGCCTCGCGCTCCGGAGGGCCTCCGCGAGCGCGGAGGCGAGCGCGTAGAGGTCGCTCGCGCGGACGTCCTTCGCGATCCCGATCTCGGAGTAGCCGCAGCGGCCCAGGATGTCGCCGAGCTCGAGGGCGCCCTCGTAGACGGCGCGGTTCGCCTTGAGGAGCTGCCCGGAGACGAAGACCGAGCCGCGGGTGAACAGGATGGAGACGTTGTGGCCGGAGCGCTGGCCGAAGTCCTGGACCAGCGAGACCGTCTCCTCGACCTGCCGCACCATGGCCTGGTTGTCGATGGCGTGCAGCGTCGAGAGCTTCACCAGCCGGAAGAGCGCCTGCACGACGCTGGCGGCGAGATCGCGCGCCTGCTCGCGCCGGATGTTCTCGGACACGTTCTGGCTGATGACGTCGACCTGGGGAGCCGTCACGGGAGATCTCCGACCGTCGAGATCCGCTTGCCGAGGCGGCCGGCGATCGCCTCGACGGCGGCGCTCGCGGCGTCGCGCAGCGCCTGGCTGTTCCAGGGCCGCCGCTTCGAGGCCGCGAGCGCGGCGTCGAGCGCCTCCTGGGAGCGCGCCTCGCGGCCGAGCAGCTCGGCCGAGAGGCAGCGGGTCTGCTCCGCGGCGTCGTCCGCGAGCAGGCCGTGCCGCTGGAGCAGCTCGACGGCGACCGACTCGCCGCGCGCCGGGTTCAGCGTGTAGAGCGCGCCGAGGAACTCGCGCCGCTCGTCGAGCGTGAGCTGGTGGAACGAGCTGTCCTGCACGCGGCGGACGAGCAGCGGGCCGGCCGCGCGGACCTGGTGGTGCGCCAGCGTGCGGAGCGCCGCGACGCGCACCTCCGGGGGCGCCGACTCGGCGAGCGAGAGCAGCTCGTCCCGGATCTGCTCGGGGCTCGTCGCGAGGTGGGCGATCGCCTCGCAGCGGAGCGCCGCGTTCGCGCACCCGGAGAGGCGCTTCAGCGCGCCGAGGGCGCCCTGCGTCCGCGACGCGGCGAACATCTTGAGGATCGGGCGGGCGACGTCGAGATCCAGGGTCATGAGCGCGTCGACGACCCCCTCCTCGTGCCCGGGCAGCGTGCGCTCGAGGTGGCCGAGGAGCGCGCGGCGCAGGGGCTCGTGGCCGACGTGCCCGACGACCTCCATGACGACCGGCAGGGTTTCGCTGCCGAGCTTGTGCAGGATGGGCGCGAGGCGCTGCGCGACGAGATCGAGGTCCACGGGCGCGGGCGGCGCCGCGGCGCCGGGGGCGCCCGGCGCGACGACGCGCGTCGCCTCGCGGAGGAGCAGCCGCATCGTGTCGGGCGGGAACATGCCCCGGGCGAGCTCCGTCGCGAGCGCGCCGCCCTGCTGCCTGGGCGCGAGCGCGTCGAGCGCCTTCTCCAGCGCGTCGTGCATGCCGAAGAGCACGTCGAAGCGGCGCGCGAGGATGAGATCGCGCGCCGAGGCGGCCATCGGCTCGGTGACGAGCGCGACGTCCTGGTAGCGCTTCGCGTTCAGGAAGGCGTCCGCCACGATCTCGACGAAGCGCTCGCTCCAGCGATCCGGGCTGAGCACGAGCTGCGTGCCGAGCGCGCGCTGCGCGACCGGGTCGAGCGCGAGCGCGCTCGCGGCGCGGCGCGCCGCCCGCAGCGCGGCCGCGTCGGTGTCGATCACCATCGCGGCCGCCTCGGCGCGGTTCGCCCGCTCCTCGGCGGCGCGCCGGGCCATGCTCTCGACGTCGTCGGCCTCGTGCCAGAACTGCTCGCGATCGGCCGCGTCCCCCTCGGCGAAGACGCTCACGACGTCGTAGCGCACGTGCTCGAGGCGGCGCTCCCACAGGGCCGCCGCGACGTCGTCCTCGGGGGCGAGGTCGCGCAGCGGATCGAGCAGCAGCACCTCGCAGAAGGCGCGCAGCTCTTCCTCGGTGATGCCCGGGAGCAGCTGCACGCGCCGCACGCCGGCCGCGAAGAGGTTGTACGGGACGAGATCGAGCGGGTGCTGCGGCTCCCACACCGTCCGCCGGCGGTGCTCGAAGGCGTAGGGCGTCAGCGCCCAGTGGACGAGGCCCCCGTCCGCGCGCAGCGCCTCCACGATCGCCTGGAAGGTCGCGCGGAGCTTGTTGTCGGCGTCCGGGTGGGTCCAGCCGTAGTGGCGCACCGCCGGGAGCAGCCGCTCCAGGCGGCGGAACACCTCGGTGAGGCGCGTGACCGCGGGGTCGTCCGGCTCCGCGTCCCCCGGCTCTTCCTGGGGCGCGGGCTCCGCCGGCGGCCGCATCCCGACGGCCGTGGGGGACTCGTCCGGCGGGGGGCGCCCCGTGCTCGGCGGCGCGGGGCGGCGCGGGACGGACGCGCCGATCTCCTCGAGGACGCGCAGCACCTCCTGCCGCATCTGCTCGGCCGAGTCGAAGCGGTTGCGGCGATCCCAGGCGAGCGCCTTGTCGACGAGGCCGATGACCGAGGCGGGCAGCTCGGGCGCGATCCGCGCGAGCGACGGGGCCGGCGTCGTCGCGGCGAGGATGAACGCCTCGTTGTCCGAGCGGCCCTGGTGCAGGCGCTGCCCGCTGAGCACGGCGTACAGGGTCGCGCCGATCGAGAAGAGGTCCGCCCGCCCGTCGACCCCCTCGGTCAGCCCCATCGCCTGCTCCGGCGCCATGAACGACGGGGTCCCGAGCGCCGTGCCTGCCTTGGTCTTGTCGCCGGGCGCGCCGCGCAGCCTGGCCACGCCGAAGTCGAGCAGCTTCACCACGTTGTCCTTCGTGATGAAGATGTTCGCGGGCTTCAGGTCGCGGTGGACGATGCCCTCGCCGTGGAAGCTCTCCAGCGTCTTGAGCACCTCCCCGGCGATCCAGAGCGCCTCGGCGACGGGGAGCTTCCGGCTCTTGCGCTTCCAGAGCTGCTGCACGGTCTCGCCGTCGAGCAGCTCCATCACGAGGAACGGCTCGTCCTGCTCGGTGATGTCGTCGTCGAGGATCGCGACCCGGCCGGGGTGATCGATCTTGTTGGCGACGTACCCCTCGCGCAAAAAGCGGTCGCGGATGCCGACGTCCCGCGCGAACTCGGCGTGCAGGATCTTCAGCGCGGCGCGCGAGCCGTTCCGGTGGGTGACGGCGTACACCGACGCCATGCCGCCCACGCCGAGGAGGGCGTCGATCCGCCACTTGTTCTTGAGGGTCATCCCGACGCGGGCGCGCGCCCGCTGCTTCTCATCCGGGGCGTCCGAGACCTCCGAGGGAGGAGGGATGACGGACTCGGGGATGACGCCACGTGAGGTCATTCGGCCACCGGAAGGCGGGAAATCGTATCACCTCCGCGCCCTCGCCAGGTTCCGGATTTCGGGGGGCAGGCAGTGCGCCTTACCGTTTCTTGGCGCCCGGCGGGAGCAGGGCGAGCCCTGGTACGGGAGCTCGTTCCGCCCGCCGGAAGTCCGGCCGGGGATGCGACGAGGTGCCGCGCGGGCGGCGAGCCGGCCGGGATTACGAGGGCCGAGCGCCGGCCGATGGCGAGGCGGCCGCGGGCGCGGACGCCGCGGGCGAGGGCGCCGCGGGCGCCGGCGCCGTCGCAGGCTTGCCGTCGGCCGGTCCGGCCTCGGCGGCCTTGCGGGCCTTCTCGCGCCGCGCCGCCACGCGCCGGCGCCGCTCGTAGGCGCTGGTGACCTCGCGGACGATCTCGGGGTGACGCCGGAAGACGTGCGCTGCTGTCTTCCGGATGGCGGCGACGCGGTCCACCATGAGGTGCAGCATCTGGTTGCGGATCGTGGCCGCGGCGGCCGAGGCGACGCCTTCGGGGACCGTTTCCATCGCTCGCCGTTGCAGATCCTCCGCGAGCTTCCTGGCCTCGGCGATGAGGCGCACGTCGAACTCCTCGTCCGCCTCGACCAGGCGGTCCTTGAGCGCCTCCGCCAGCCCTGCGTAATCGCGGAGCGCCTGGGAGAGGGCGCTGGAGCGCTGGCCGTCCTGCGCGTGGAACTCCTTGATGCGCGCGAGCTGCGCGTCGGCGGGCTCGTCGACGTCGTCATCCAGCAGGAACTCGAGCGCCGACTCGAGCTCATCGACGACGAACCGGGCGCGCTCTCCGGCATCGGTGACCGCGGGATCGACGATGAGGAGCAGCCGCGTCTGCGCCTCCTGCACGGCGTGGACGATGGAGAGCAGATCCTCGCTGGTCGACGCGGGCAGCCGGTTCTTGACCCGCTTGAGGCCGGGGCGATCGCCGTCGGGCTCCCAGTACTTCTCCACGAACGCCGCGGCGGCGACCGCCTCGCGCACGGCGACGTCGTACGGCACCTTCAGCGGGTTGTCGGTCCGCCCCGTCTCGGCGGCGGCCTTGACCCAGCGATCGTAGTCCTTTCCCTGCTTTGCCATGGCGATTGCTTGTTCCCTCCTCCTGCGTCCGCGCCTCTCCGGCGCGGCGCGAAGCGGCAAGGATGAGCTCGCTCGCGGCGATGTCCAGCATCCAGCACGAAAGGGGCTGGTCCGGACGCGCGCGGGGGACATCCGGAGCGATGAGGTAGAGCGGCGGTATGCGGAACGCCCGGGGGCGCGTCCGGATGGCGGGCCGCGTGTCCGGATGACGGGCCGCGTGTCCGGATGACGGGCCGCGTGTCCCGATGGCCGGGGGGCGCGTCCGGATGGCCGGGGGCCGCGTCCGGATGGCCGGGGGGCATGTCCGGATGACGGGCCGCGTGTCCGGATGGCGTCCGAGCGCCCGGCGCCTGGTCGCCGATGGTTCCAGCGATCGATCCATTTCTTGAGAAAGCCACGCCTCCACGTCGATAGATCCGCGCGAACGCGAGGAGGACGGCCACCGCCTTCGCCCGTGCCTGGGCCGGAGGTGCTTCGGCTGCCGTCCTGTCCGCGCGTGCTCCGACGAGGAACATGGCCGCGACAGCCGCCCGCAGCTCGATCGAACACCACCTCGCGACCGTGCCGGTCGACGGGCGCGCCCCGGCCGACGACCGCGTCACCGAGCCGGTGGCTCGCGGCGCCGCGCCTCCAGCCCCGCTGGTCACCGAGCCGCTGTTCGCCGGTTTCACGCCGCGATCGGCGCTTCCCTGGCCGCCGCCTCGGCCGGCGACCGCTCCGGTGGCGACCGCTCCCGTGGCGACCGCTCTCGTGGCGACCGCTCCGGTGGCGACCGCTCCGTTGCCGCCCGCTCCGATCGCGCCGCAGGTCGCCACGCAACCCATCGTGATCGAGGTGCTTTGTCCGCCGGTCCGCCGGGCGCCGCGCCCCTCGAGGGCGGAGTCGCCGCCGCGCGTGCGGGCGGTCGCCCCGCACTTCCGTCAGCTGGCGGTGAGCTGGCTCATCGTCGCGTCGATCGCGGCGTTCTTTGGTATGGTCGCCGCACTCTTGATGCGGTGGTGGGTGGGATGAGCCAGGGCGAGCACAGCGCTGCGGACGACCCTGCCGGGGCGCCTTCGCCCCCGGCTCCCTATCTTCCGGGCAGCGTCGTCGCGGGCCACAGGCTCGTGCGGATGCTCGGCTGGGGCGGCCTCGGCGCCGTCTACGAGGCGGTCGACGAGTTCACGCAACGGCGGGTCGCGCTCAAGCTGCTGCTCCCCCACCACGCCGGCTCCGAGCAGGTGCGCGAGCGCGCCCGCAAGGAGGCCATCGCGCTCTGCCGGCTGCGGCACAAGAACATCGTCGCCGTGCACAGCGCCAACATGCTGCCTGACGGCACGGTCTGGATCGCCATGGAGCTGCTCGAGGGCCAGTCGCTGCGCCGGATCTGCCAGGTGGAGTCGCCGCTGCCGATCGCGCGGGCGCTCCACATCGGGATTGAGATCGCCGACGGCCTCGCGGCGGCGCACGACCTCGGGATCGTGCACCGCGACGTGAAACCGGAGAACGTGTTCGTCGACCGGCACGGCGACATCAAGCTGCTCGACCTGAACATCGCGAAGGTGCATGTCGACGGCCTGCCGAGCACGCAGCCGGGCCAGCGGTTCGGCACGACGGCGTACATGGCGCCGGAGGAGTGCTACGGCGATCCGTGCACGCCGGCGAGCGACGTGTACGCGCTGATGCTCGTGCTCTACGAGATCCTGGCCGGGCGCTACGTGTTCGCGGCGGGCCGCGGCCTCTCGGAGTTCCCGAACGAGAAGCAGCTCGTGACGGCGCACCTCCTGTGGCTGCCCAGGCCGCTGCACGAGGTCGCGCCGTTGGATCCCGGCGTACTTCTGGCCGGTGTTCCAGCTCGGGATGGCGAAGGACCCGGCCGCGCGCTTCCGGCACGCCGGCGCCGCGGCGAGCGCGCTCCGCGAGCTCCGGGAGCGCTACCAGTCGGACGTGCGCGCCGGCCGGCTCGCCGGGGGCCCGGACACGGCATGGCCGGGGCAGCCGGGGTCCCGGCGGGAGCACCACGCGCCGCAGTCGCCCGAGCGGCTGCTCACGGCGCCGAGGCCCGACGAGAGCCGGGTGATCCTCCATGGTCCCGCGGCCTCGGCCGAGCTCGGCGGGAGCGGGGCGCGCGAGGAGGGCGCGACGCCGGCGGCGCGGCCGGCGCAGCCTCCGGCGCCTCCGTCGCATCCGCCGCCGAGCGCGGCGGCGGCGGGCGACCCGGGCTGGCCGCTGCTCGTGACCCCCGGGCCTCTCACGGTGCGATCGTCGCCGGGCGGCCAGGGGGCGAGCGGCTCGACGGCCGGGCTGCCGTTGACGGACCGCGTCGCCGACCGGCGCTGGCGAGCGCAGCTCCTGCGCCGCTGCGTCGCCGCGGCGGTGCTGGCGATGCCGATCTCGGGCGCCGTGACCGCGCTGTACCTCCATGCGCGCCGCGAGCGACCCGCGGAGGCGGCGCCCGCCGGCGGGGGCGCGGCCGCCGGCAGGTTTGCGCCGGCGGCGCCCGCGCGCCCCACCTCGAGCGCGGCCGCCGGGACGGTGCGGGCGGAGCCCTCGCCCAGCGGCGCGCGCGGGACCGGGACATCGCTGGACGCACGCGACGCACGCGACGCACGCGACGCACGCGACGCACGCGACGCACGCGCAGCGCAGGCCGATGCGCCCGCGCACCTGGTCGAGACCGGCGCGCCCGCGCGCGCGGCCGGCCCCCCCGAGGTCGAGGCGCCCGAGACCGCACCGTCCCCCGGCGCCGACTCCGGGGGGATGGCGTCCGGACCGAGCGCGGCGCCGCGGGCGAGCGCGCCGCCGCGGGCGAGCGCGCCGCCGCGGGCGAGCGCGCCGCCGCGGGCGAGCGCGCCGCCGCGGGCGAGCGCGCCGCCGCGGGCGAGCGCGCCGCCGCCACGGGCGCGTCCGGTCGCGGGGGCGGCGCAGGCGCCGGCGCGGCGCCCGTGGGACTGGCTGTTCACGTCGAAGTCGAAGGGGCGCGACGAGGAGAGGGGCATCTACCCGGACGAGGAGGAGGACATCTACCCGATGCCCTCGCGCGGGCGCGCCCCCGCGCCCGCCAGGCCGGCCCCGCCCCGGAACGGGGAAAAGATGCCGTTCGGCGACGAGCCGAATTTCTGAGGGTGCGTGCAGCGCCACGAGCAAGGAGCGACGAGATGCCGACCGATGAACCCAGCGCGACCGATCCCTACCTCGACGAGGTCGTCGAGCGGGCGCTCGCGCCCTACCGCGGGATCGCGTCGCGCGACGTGATCGAGGCCATGCGCGAGCTGCTCGTCGAGGCGCTCACCGAGGACGAGGTCGGGCGGGACCTCTTGGAGCGGGCGCGGCCTCGCGCGGCGCCGCTCGGGAGCGGCATCGAGGCCCGGGAGGGCGCCGCGGCGCCGCGGCGCAAGGCGGGGGGCGGCGAGGATGGCTGAGCCGGAGGAGAAGCTCACGCCGGCGCAGCAGGCGCTCGCGGCGTCGGCGCTGCACGAGGTGAGCGGCGCGGCGCGCCGGCTCGCCCCGAAGCTCCGCAAGCACCTCTCGTTCGACGAGCTGATGTCGCTCGGCCGGGGGGGCTCATCGAGGCGGCGCTCGCCTACGATCCGGCGCAGAACGACAGCTTCCCGCGGTTCGCGCGGCACCGCATCCGGGGCGCGATGCTCGACGGCTATCTCCGGGAGGCGCGGGAGCAGGACCGGGTGATCGCGCTCTGCCTGCAGGGCGGGTACGACTACATCGCGCGGAGGCGGCGGCAGGGCGACGTGATGACGGACGTCGACGGCAAGGCGGAGGAGCGGCTCCTCGACCACGTCGACGGCCTCGCGGCGTGCCTCTTCGCGACGGCCGCCGGGGTGGCGAAGCCGGCGACCGGCGAGGAGGCGCTGTCGCGGCGCGAGCGCCACGAGCGGGCCCACGCGCTGCTCCGGAGCACCCTGGAGAGGCTGACGCCGCGCGAGGCCGAGGTGCTGTCGATGCACTACCTGGAGGGGCGGCCTCTCAAGGAGGTCGGGGGCGCCCTGCGGATCCCGCACCCGGGCGCGTACCGGGTCCACGACCGCGCGATCGTGCGGCTCGGCAAGCTGCTGCACGCGGCCGGGATGACCGAGGCGCCGCCGCGCGAGGACGAGCTGTGAGCGGGCGGGCGCGGCTCGATGAGCGATGAGAAAGATGAGAATTCGGACGCGCAGGGGCGATGAAACGCCGTGAAGGGCCAGCGGCACGGATGGGAGGCGAGGCTGTGAAGGACGAGGACCGGGACGAGCGCGGAGGCCGCGAGGCGGGCGCGGGCGCGCCGGCGAGCCCCGCGCCAGGAGCGAGCCCGCCCGCGGGTCACCCCGCCTTCCAGACCGGCGTGGTGTACGTCGAGCCCGAGCTGCGCGACGAGGTACAGGCGTACTGGCAGGCGTACGCCGCCTGGGAGAGGACCAGGCAAGGGCCCCCGCCGCGACAGCCGCGCGTCAGCGTGCGCGTGGACCACGCGGACAAGCCGAGCACGGCCGCGCGGCTGCGGGAGGCGATGGCGCCCGAGGACGCGGCGCGAGGGGCCGGCGGGAAGAGCGCAGGCGGGAAGAGCGCAGGCGGGAAGAGCGCCGGCGGGAGCAGCTGCGCGGGGGACGAGGCGGCGGCGGTGATCGACAAGAGCGCGCTGCCGCCGGCGCGCCGGCCGGGGAGCGCGGCGGCCGAGAAGAAGGACGAGACGGCGGCCGGGCCGGGGAAGGCGCGGCGCGCCGCGACGGCCGTGGCAGCGCTGGCGCTGGTGGCAGGGATCGGGGCCGCGGCGATGTGCGGTGTGAAGGAGCGAGGGCCGGCGCAGAGCGTGGCGCCCGCGCAGAGCGCGGCGGCGCGGGGAGCGGAGAGCGGCGCGGCGGAAGCGAGCGGCGAGCGAGCGATGAGCAACCCGGCGGCGAGCGGCGCGGCAGCGGCGAGCGGCGCAGCGGCAGGCGACGCGGCGACGAGCGACCCGCGCGCGGAGAGCGCGGCGGCCGCCATCGCGGAGAGCGCTCCAGCGGGCACTGCGCACGAGTCGGCCGCCGAACGCGCCGCGCCTGGCGGCGTGCCGGATCGAGTTGGAGCCGTGGGCAGTGCGCGCCGGAGGCCCGCTCCCGAGACGCACGCGCCGGCACCGAGGGCGCCCGAGGCGCCGCCGCCGAGGCGGCAGCCTTCACCCGTGACGACGGCCGACACGCCGCCCCATCAAGGAGGGCGTCGACGCCTTCGCGCGAGACCGCTGGGCCGAAGCGCGGGCCGCGTTCCTGGCGGCGATGTCGCTAAACCCCCATTACACGATCCGCGGGAACCTGGGCGCCTCCGAGCTCAAGTTGGGCCGGTACCGCGACGCCGCCGAGCACCTCGCGAGGTACGTGCGCGAGATGGCGGAGGACGCGACGAGCACGGCGGCGGAGCGGCGGCGTGGCGCGGCGATGTACGCGGAGGCGCAGGCGAAGGTGGGCACGCTGGTGGTGCGCACGGACGTGGACGGGGCGCAGGTGTTCGTGGACGGCGCGTTGCGAGGGCAGACGCCGCTCGCGGATCCGCTGTTCGTCGAGCCGGGGACGCACACGATCTCGGTGAGGCACGAGGACTACGAGACGAAGGATATGACGGTACAGCTCAGCGCCGGCGGCACGATCGAGAACGGGCTGGAGCTCACGAAGAGGGCGGGGAGCGCGCCGCCGCCGAAGCTGCCAGCGACGACCGTCGCGCCGCTGGCCCGCGACCCGGAGGAGCACGCCCGCGGACCGAGGACGGCGCTGCTGATCGGCGGCGCGGCGACGGCGGGGGCGGCGGCGGTCGCGGGCGTGGTGTTCACGTTGGTAGCGAACGCGACGGGCAGCGATGCCGAGGAACTGCGCGACGCCGTTGTCCGCGACCATGGGGCAGCTGCGTGCTCGCGTGCGAACCCGCCAAGCGCAGCATGCGCTGACTTGAAAGACGCGTTCGCGGTGCATCGACGCTGGACCAACGCGGCGTTCTGGAGCTTCGTGGGCGCCGGGGCGGCCGGCGCTGGGACGCTGATTTACGGGCTCTCGACCAAACCGTCGGCGCCACATGGGCGCGTGCGGGTGACGCCGCTCGTGGGGGCTGACAGCGTCGGGATTTCGGTGGCCGGAACGCTCTGAGCGGACGCCGTGGATCGAGGAGAGAGAATCATGCGTCGTACTGCTCGTTATGCATCGGTGCTCGTCGTGGAATCGCTCGTCGCGAGCGCAGCCCTGGCGGGTTGCTTCCCCTTCCCCCTGTTCGACGATTGCGAGCACACGCTCACCCAATGCGCCCTCGGTGGCGCCGGAGGCGGTGGAGGCGACGTGAGCCCGGCATGCGAAGCGGACCCGACGCGAGATGCGAGCACGGCGACGGACGAGTGCGCGGTGTTCGCGAGCGCGAGCGCGAAGCCGGGCGGCGACGGCACCAGGGCGAAGCCGTACGCGTCGCTCGCGGAGGCGATCGCCAACGCGAACGGCAAGCGCGTGCTGGCGTGCGCGAGCGGGGCGTTCGCGGAGAGCGTGACCATCGACGCGGGGGTCGAGGTCATCGGCGGCTTCGACTGCAGCGCGGGGTGGACGTGGAGCGAAGGAGCGCGGAGCGCGATCGAGGGGCCCGCGGACGAGATCGCGCTCACGCTGGCGGAGGGCGCGAGCGGGGCCAAGGTGCGGAGCTTCGCGGTGCGCGCGGCGAGCGCGACCGTGCCGGGCGGGTCGTCGATCGGCGTGGCCGTGGCGGATGTCGAGGCGGAGCTGGCGCAGGTGGACGTGACCGCGGGCGACGGGATGGACGGCGCGAAGGGAGAGACGCCGGCGGAGGCGCCGCAGGCGGGAGCGCCGGCGGGCGCGGTGTCGAACGCGTGCGAGCTCGTCCTCGGCGGCGAGGCGGGCGTAACGACGTGCGAGGACGGCGAGACGAGCGGCGGCCGAGGCGGGCGCGGAGGAAGCCCGGGGATGGATGACGGCAACGGGCAGCGCGGGGAGGACGGCGCGCCGGTGCCGGAGGAGAACCCAAACAACCGGGGGCTCGGCGGCATCGGTCAAACCGATGCGGCGGGTGAGTGCGAGGCCGGCGAGAACGGCAAGAGCGGCGACTCCGGTGTCGCCGGCCTCGCCGACAGCGGCACGACGCTGACACTGGACGGCATCGCGGGCGGCGACGGGGGCAAAGGCATGAACGGCACCCGAGGTCAACGGGGAGGCGGCGGCGGCGGCGCGAAGGCAGGGCTGTTCTGCCAGCCAGGCGCGGACATCGTGGAGGGCCCCGGCGCCAGCGGTGGCGGCGGCGGTGCTGGGGGGTGCGGCGGCAAAGGAGGAGGCGGCGGCAAGGCCGGCGGGTCGAGCATCGGCATCCTCAGCCTGGGCACGAAGCTGGTGCTGACCGACGTGACCGTCGCCGTCGGCAAGGCGGGCAAGGGCGGGGATGGTGCGCAAGGGAAGGCAGGGGCTACAGGTGGTGCCGGCGCAAGCGGAGGCGCTGGCTCTGGCCTTGCGGGCTCGAAAGCCGGTTGCGACGGCGGGAAGGGCGGGTCGGGTGGAGATGGAGGTCCCGGCGCCGGCGGCCGAGGCGGCCACGCCGTAGGCATCGCCTATGCCGCGACACCCAGCGACACGCCGGCGGTGCAATTCACCCCCGGCACGCCCGGCGACGGCGGCAGCGCCGCGCCCGGCGGCCCGCCGGACAGCGCCGGCGCGCCGGGGAGCGCCGGGCGCTGCTGGGACTTCGCCTCCGGCAAGAGCTGCGGGCAGTGAGCGCCATTATGGTTTTCCGTGACGATTTCACGAAGTCGGACGTAAGGCAGCGCAGCGTCACGGATTTCACCGGGACACCGCTTGGCGAGCTACTTCATCAGCGGCAAGATGTGCGCCTTCAGCGCGAGAGGTGCGCCCATGCCGAAGCGTCGGTGGTTCCACAGCAGCGGCATGCGTCGCTCGGACAACGTGATCCACGTCAGCCCGACGCTGATGTGGGAGCTGTCGTGGGTGCGGAAGATGGGCCTCGAGGACATCGACTGGGACCCGGCGCGCTACTGCGTTTGCTGCAGAGCGGAGCGCGCCGCCCGCGGAGAGGCCGTCGAGGCGCTCGCGCCGCCCTCGAAGACGCGGCCGAATGTGTGCGTGCGGGACGATGGCGAGCACGCCACGCCGTCCGGCAGCCCGCCACGGAGTTCAAGCGGGAGCGGCGGCATGCCGCGGCCCCTGAAGCTCGTGCGACCGCCGCGGCCCGAGCCCGACGAGGCGTGATCGAGGGGTGCCGCCGTAGAGGCGCCCCCTCAAGGCAGCACCCGAGCGCTGCGAGCACGGCTCGCGTGCGCTGACGACCCGCGGCAGCGCCGCGGTGCGCTGCCCCAGAGAAATGACCCGGCGCGCTGCGCTGCGCAGCGCGCCCTGGCTCGGCTCGTCCTGGCGACGAGCGCGCGAGGAGGACGATCGTGTATCCGCAGCTCGCCATCGAGGCAGCAGCGCAGTCAGACGTGGGCCGCCGCCGCAGCCACAACGAGGACAGCTTCGCGGCGCTGCCATGCCTCGGGCTGTTCATGGTGGCCGACGGACTCGGAGGCAACGCAGCCGGCGAGGTCGCATCGCGCATGGCCATCGAGGTGGTCAAGAGCTGCATCGAGGAGGACGGCGATCTCGAGGACACGTGGCCCTACGGCACGGCGAGGCCGCACAACCGGGATGAGGTGCGCCTGGTGATGAGCGTGCGGCGCGCCAACCGGGCGATCTACGAGGCGAGCCAGCAAGAGGACGAGATGCGCGGCATGGCGACGACCTTCGCGGGCGTGCTGCTGGGGCCGGGGATGGCGTACATCGCGCACGTGGGCGACTCGCGCGTCTACCGGATGCGCGGCGGGAAACTAGAGCGGCTGACGCGGGATCACACGCTGCTGGAAGAGCTGCTGCGCGACGGTGATGGCGACGGCGCGCTCGCGGCCATCGAGGCGCTGAGCGACCGGGCCAACGCGATAACGCGGGCGCTCGGGTGCGACGAGAGCGTGGCCATCGAGTCGCGGGTGGAGCCGACAGCGCCGGGAGACGTCTTCCTCGTCTGCTCGGACGGGCTGTGGGGGCCGGTGCCCGAGGGGCAGATCGCCGGCATTCTCACGGCCCATCGCGACCTGGGCCTGGCGGCGAGCTTGCTCGTCGATCTGGCCAACGAGCACGGCGGGCCGGACAACGTGACGTGCGTGCTGGCGCGCCTCGGAGGTGGGTGACGTGCGCGACTGCGACACGATGCTGCGGCTGGAGCTGTCGCTCGCGTGGACAACCGAGGCGCCGGAGACGGACGCACCCCTCCCGTCCCGCGCGGAGCGCGGGACTTGGGAGGGGCGGACCGCGCGCAGGCGCGAAGCGCCGAGCACGGGCCGGGGGTGGGCATCCGTCCTTCGTTGCAGTGCTCCTGTCGCCGGCTTCGTGGCCCTGGTTTGCTGGACAGCGCCGGGCAGGACGCTCCCCCTGGACCCGGGGGGCTGCCGCGGCGGCGACGGCGGTCAAGCCGGGGCGCTGGCGCTGGCGGACGAGACGGCCACGGTGTAGGCCTCGCCGATGCGGCGGCTTCGAGCGAAACACCGGCAGTACATCTCGGCATCGCCAGCGACGGCGGCAACACCGCGCCGGGTGGGCGCCCCTCGTCTTGCGTTCCCTGGGTTTGCGCTTGTGATGACAGCCATCGGCGTCCCGCTATGCGGCTGCGTGGTTCAACTGCCCGCAACCCCATATCCGCAGGTCGAACAACGACCAGTCGACGACGCCCCGCCGCCTGACAGCCCCGTTCGACAGACGGAGCGCCTGGCGAGGTACGTGCGTGAGATGGCGGAGGACTCGACGAGCACGGCGGCGGAGCGTGAGCGAGGCGCCGCGATGTACGCAGCGGCACGGGCGAAGGTGGGCACGCTGGTGATGCGCACCGACGTGGAGGGGGCGCTGGTGTTCGTGGACGGCACCCTGCGGGGGATGACGCCGCTTCCGGATCCGCTGTTCGTGGAGCCTGGGTGGCACTCGATCTCGGTGGAGCACGAGGAGCACGGGATGACGCAGATGACGGTGCAGATCGGGGCCGGTGGCCTGATCGAGAACGGGCTGAAGCTCCAGCGGAAGCCCGCCGGCGCACCGCCGCCGCCAGAACCGCCGAGGCGCGTGCCCGGCACGTGATGGCCATCCGCGCTGGGGCTCAGAACTCCGATGGGCGGAGGGCGGCTCGGTGCGCGAGGTCCACGGCGTGCTCGAATCCGCTTCCGGAGATCCCTGGCGGGACCGCGGATGCGCGGAGTTAGGACGGCCCGGCAGGGCCCCCGATCGCGCGACAGCGCGCGTCGTCGAGCACGAGGCGCACGCCGCGGTTCGACGGGAAGAGCGCGTTGAGGCGCGCGGTGACCGCGGGATCGCCGGTGAAGACGTCGATCTGCCGCCCGACGACCTTGATGCCGCGATCCTCGGCGACGAAGCAGCCGTCGTGGCGGCCCCCGCCCGGGAGCGGCAGGCCGACGAGCTCGGGCACGTAAAGGGTCGTGCCGAGCGGGATGACGCTCGAGTCGACCGCGACCGTACGCAGCGGCGTGATGGGGCGCCCGGTCGCGCCCCGGCCGTACGGGAACCGCCGCGGGTCGAGCCGCTCGAAGCAGACCTTCTGGTCGGTGCGCGGGCAGACGTCCGCGCACGCGCACCCGCGCCGCGCGAAGCTCACCGTGTCGCCCGACGCGAGCCGGCCGCTCCCCTGGACGCAGACCTGGTCGTGGAACGCGCGCGGGACGCTCGCGAGCGGCGCGCACGCGGCGTCGTAGAGCACCGCGTCCTTCGGCCCGCCGCCCTCGGTCGGGAAGTCGTAGTAGGTGTTCCGGAACAGCCCCGGCGCGAGCCCCGGCGCCGGCGCCCGGGTCGCGATCGCCTCCGCCCGGCGGCGCGCGGAGCCAGCCGCCGCCTCCGCGCGCGATCCGCGGATCGCTCGCGCCGTCCTGGACCCAGTCCGCGCCGCCCTTCGCCGCGCACCCCGCGGCGAGCGCGAGGAGCAGCGCGCCGAGCCCGCGCACGGCGGGCGCCGCGCTCGTCAAAAGGCGGCTCCGAGGCGCGCGAGCTCCCGGATCGCCGCGGCGGCGACGTCGGCGCGCGCCCAGAGCGCGGCGGGGGCGCCGGCGCCGGCCGGCGCGGCGCCGGCGGCGATCACCACGGGCGCCGGATCGCCCGCGCCCGGCTGGCCGAGGCGGTTCGCGACGAGCCGCAGCGGCTCGAGCACCAGCGCGAACGCGATGTCCGCGCCGAGCGGGGCCAGCGCGGCCTTCATGGCCGGGACGTCGCCGAGGCTCTCCCCCTGGATCGCGGCGACGGCGCTGCGGAGCCCCGCGCTCGGATCGTTGCCGACCGACGCGAAGAGGCCGTCGTCGCGGATCAGGTAGTGCAGCTCGATCGCGGGCGGCGGACCCGCGCCCGGCGCGCCCTTCCGCGCCGGCCGCGCCGGCGGCGCGCCCGCGCCGCCGGGCTGGCCGGCCGCGGCGGTCTGCTCGATGCGCACGCGCCGCACCTCGCCGCCCTGCTGCGCGACCTCGGCCTTGCCCGCGGAGACCCGGAACCCCTCCCGCTTGAGCGCCGCCTGGATCGGCGGGAGCTCGGCGGTCCCGACGAGGTCCTGGATCGCGGCCTCGAGCTTGGCCCGGTCGGCCACGGCGGCGCGCACGAACGCCGTGGGGCCCGCGCCGTCGAAGCGGACCCCGCCGGCGAACCACTCGCCGCGCGCGTCCGACGCCGCGCGGATCGCGGCGCCGAGCCGCTCCCGCTCGGCGGGCGGGAGGCCGCCCTCGACGAGCCCCGCGACGGCGTCGACGAGCTTCGGCACGTTCTCGGCGCGCGACGCGGCCCGGTCGCGGACCAGGATCCCGACGAGCGCGTCGGCGGGCAGATCGAGCAGCGGCGTCACGTCGCCGACCGCGAGATCGGCCGACGCCTTGGACGCCGGGCCGCCCCCGGGCCTCGGCGTCCCGGAGGCGCGCAGGTGCGCGCTCTCGTCCAGCGTGAGCGTGAGGCGCGCGCGCTCGAGATCGCCGAGCACCGCGAGCGCGCCCTCGACCATCGGGGCGAGCGGGACCGCGGTGGCGGCCGGCGCGCCGTCCGGCCCGCGCGCCCTGTCCCAGGCGCTCCGCGCCGCCCTGAGCACCGGGCCCTCGAGCGCGTGCCGCGGGAGCTCGATCGCGAGATCCTCCTTCGGCACCTGCGCCTGCGGCATCGTCCGCGCGACGTAGGGGCCCAGGGCGGTCAGGTCGCCCGGGGTCTCCGCGACGAGCAGGTAGTTGCCGAGGACGCCGAGGGCCACCGGGCTCACCCCCTGCAGCGGCGCGAGCAGCGCGATCGAGGTCGCCGCGTCCGGCGTCGCGCGGAAGCGCGCCCCCTCGCCCCGCGTGAGCTGATCGATCAGGCGCGCGCCGTCCTTCACGTGCAGGCCGAGCGCGGCCCGGGGGCGCGGCCGGTCGGGGGCGTCCACGGCCACGCCGAGCGCCGGGACGTTGCCGTCGATCTCGGACGCGACGGCGATGGGCAGGCCGAGCAGCGACGCGGCGAGGGCGCCGACGCTGCCCGGGAGGAGCGCCGCCGAGCCGCCGACGAGGGCGCGCACCTTGGCCCAGGTGGCGTCGGGCGTCGGCAGGAACGCCTCGGCGATGAGCCCGGCCGGCGCGGGCACGGGGCTCGGGCCCTGGACGCCGGCGTCGTCCGGCGCGCCCGGCGATTTGCAGCCGAGGGCGCCCGCGCTCAGGCCGAGGACGAGGGCCAGGAGCGCGGCGGCGCGCCGGGGCATGGCGGAGGTCGATCGTACGCTCACGACCGAACCGTAGCGCCTTCCTGCCGCGGTCGACCACGAACCTGCAAAACCGCCGCGCGCTGCGGCGCGGCGCGGCGGCGCGTCAGGGCCTCTCAGTGCCTCGTGGAGCGGCGGGCCGCGGCGACCCCGGCGGACTCCCCGAGGCAGATGCGCGCGAGCGAGAGCAGCATCGCGTTCTCGCGGACGCGGTGCAGGAAGCTCTCGCGCAGGGCGGGCTCCGGGATCTCCGCGGCCCGGGCGAGGAGCCGGTCGCGGCCCCGGGCCGCGGCGGCGCGGGCGCCCTCGACGTCGCCCGCGGCGCGCGCCGCCTCGACGACGGCCACGAGGACGAGCGACTCGAACTCCTCGATGCCGCCGTAGCGCGCGAGGATGCCCTCGGCCTCGCGCGCCGCCGAGAGCGCGGCGTCGGCGCGCCCCTGGGCGGAGAGGGCGCGCGCGAGCGCGGCGAGCGCGCCGGCGCGGGCGGGGGGCACGACCTGGAGGAGCTCCGCGGCGTCGCGGGCGTCGGACTCGGCCGCGGCGAAGTCGCCGGCCGCGTGGGCGATGAGGGCGGCGTAGATGCGGGAGCCGCCCTCGAAGCGCAGGTTGCCCTGCGCGCGGGCCTCCAGGATGACCTGCCGCGAGAGCGCGAGCGCGTCGTCGAGCCGGCCGCTGGCCGCGAGCACGCGGCCGAGGTTCTGCCGGGCGCGCGTGGCGACGGTGCGCAGCCCCATGCGCTCGGCCGCCGCGAGCGCGGCGGTGAGCTCCTCGCCGGCCCGCTCGAAGTCGCCGAGCTCGAGGAGCGCGAAGCCGAGGCTGACGCGCGCGTTGCACGCGTCGCGGACGTCGCCGGCCCGCTCGAACGCGTCGACGGCGGCCGCGTAGCCCGCCACGTCGCCCGCGGGATCGCCGAGGTGCCGCGCCCGCGCGCCGCGCAGCCGGTGCACCTCGGCCGCGGCGCGCGGCGCGAGGGTCGCGAGATCCCCCGCGAGGGCGCGGACCCGGGCGATCAGCGCGTCGGCCTCGGCGTAGCGCCCCGCGGGGAAGAGCTGGCGCGCCGCCGAGCACAGGGCGATGACGTGCGCCGATCGGATGTCCGCGGCGATGCGGGCCCCGGCCGGCGCGCTCCCAGGTGGCGCGCTCCCGGGCGGCGCGCTCCCGGGCGGCGCGCTCCCGGGCGCCCCCGCGTCGCCGGGGGCGCCCTCCGCGGCCGCGGCGCCGCCGCACGCGGCGACCTCCTTCGCCCAGGAGGTCGTGAGCACGTAGTCGCCCCTCCGGCCGCTCGCGCTCATCAGCTCGTCGGCGGCGCGGAACCAGAGCGGCGCGCCGCGGGGCAAGCGCCGCGCCGCCTGGGCCGCGCAGCGCTGGGCCTGCTCGAACTCGCCGCGCCAGCGGTGCGCCTCCGCCTGGACCAGGCGCAGCGCGCTCAGCGTGTCGCCTTCGCGCGCGCCGCTCGGGCCGGCCGGGGCGCCCTGCTCCCCGGAGGGCTCCTCGCCCGCGAGCCGATCGCAGAGGTCGCCGTGCCGCGCGCCCCGCTCCGCGAGCGCGATCGCCGCGGCGAGATCGCCGCGCTCGAGCGCCTGCTCGGCGCCGCGCAGGAACCACTGCATCGCCCGGCCGTGCTCTCCGCCGTGGTCGAAGTGCTCCGCGAGCGCGATCGCGTCGCGCTCCCCGGCCTCCTCGAGCCACGCGCCCGCGAGCCGGTGGCCGAGGAGCCGGTCGCCCCGGGTGAGCGTCGCGTACGCGGCCTCGCGGAGGCGCGCGTGCCGGAAGGCGTACTCCTCCTCGCCCGGGAACCTGCACGCGGGCCGCCGCTCGATGAGCGCGCGCGCGGCGAGCTCGAGGAGCCACCTGTCCAGGTCCTGCGCGCCCTGCGCCCCGCCGAGCAGGGCGGTCACGCCGCCGCGCCAGAACGCCTCGCCGAAGATGCTCGCCGCGCGGAGGATGCGGCGCACCGCCGGGTGCAGATCGTCGAGGCGGGCGTGCGCCATCGCGAGCACCGTCTCGGGCGAGCCCTCGGCGTCGCCGCGGGCGACCGACCGGATCAGCTCCTCGAGGTAGAACGCGCGCACCGGCGCGCGGCCGTCGGCGCGCGCCTCCGCCGCGGCGCCCGGCGCGAGCGCCTCGCGGGCGAGCTGCCCCGAGGCGCCGGGAGAGCGCTCGCCGGGCCGAGGCTCGGCGAGGCCCGCGCCGGCGCAGAGCTCCGGGAAGAGGCGCTCCACCTCGCCGCGGCCGAGCGCGAGCAGGCCGGCCGTCACGTCGTCGATCAGCACGCCGCCGCGCGGCGGGGCGCCGTCGCTCCCGTCGCTCCCGCCGGCCGCCGCGCGCTCGCCCCCGGCGCGCGGGCGGGCGCCGAGCAGCGCCGCGGCGCGATCGATCACCTGCCGCGCCGGCCAGCGGCCGGCGGCGACGTCCTGGCCCGTCGCGAGCGCGATGGAGACGTCCGCGGGCAGCAGCGCGCGCAGCGCGAGCGCGCAGCGCGCCGCGTGCGCCGCCTGGTCCGTCGGCGCCCTCGCCTGCGCCCCGGCGGGGCGCAGCGGCTCCGCCAGCAGCTCCGCCTCGCCCGGGATCGTGACGAGGAGCCACCTGGCGGCGAGCCGGTCGACGCGCCCTCCGAACGGCGCGACCGCGGCCCGGACCGCCGCCTCGGTCGCGGCCCTCGGCGCGGGCTCCTGGAGCTGCGGCGGCGGCCGAGCGGCGCCCGGCGCGCCGGGCCCGGCGCCCGCGCCGTCGCCAGGGAGCGCGCCGTGGATGAGCACCACGCTGATGAGCCGCGGCTCGCCCGCGGCGCTCTCGGCCAGCGCCCGGGGCCTCGTGCTCGGCGTGCCGCTCTCGCCGGGATCCCTGGCCTGCTCGCGGGCGACGCGGAGCTGCGCCGCGCTCGCGAGCACCTCGTTCCCGTCCCGCGGGCGGCCGTCCGGGTCCTTCTCGAGCATCCACGCGACCAGCTCGTCGAGCGCGGCGGGCACGTCGGGTCGCAGCTCCGAGAGCCGGCGCGGGCCCACGAGGGCGGCCTTCGCCAGGATCGCCATCACCTGGTCCCCGGCGAAGGGCGGCCGGCCGGTGAGGCAGTTCCAGATCACGCACCCGAGCGAGAACACGTCCGCGCGGGCGTCCACGTGCGCGTCGCCGCGCGCCTGCTCGGGCGCCATGTACCCCGGCGTCCCGAGCGTCACCCCGTTGCGCCCGCCCTCGCCGTCCCGGAGGACGCCGCCGTCGTGCCCGCGCGCGGGCAGCCCCGCGGAGGCCCCCGCGCCCGCGCCGGCGCCGGCGCGGGCGATGCCGAAATCGACGATCTTGGCGCCCTCCAGCGCGCCGCCCGGCAGGAAGATGTTCCCGGGCGTGACGTCGCGGTGGACGATGCCGCGCTCGTGCGCCGCGCCGAGCGCGCCCGCGAGGCGCTCCAGCAGCGTCACCGCGCCGTCCACGCTGAGCCGCGCGCGCGCCACGCGCGCGGCGAGATCCTCGCCGTCGAGCCACTCGAGCGCGAGGTACCGCTGCTGATCCGCGGTGACCCCGTGCGCGACGTAGCGGACGATCCCCGGATGGCGCAGCCCGGCGAGCAGCTGCGCCTCGCGCTCGAGCCGCCGCTCCTGATGCTCATCCGCGCGGTGCAGGATCTTCAGCGCGACCGGGCTGTCGTCGGTCAGGTCGGTGGCCCGGTACACCGAGCCCATCCCGCCCGATCCCGCCAGGCCCTCGATCCTGAAACGGTCCGCGACCGTGACTCCCGGGCGCATCAACCGGGCGATTATACGTGGGGCCGCGGTCGGGGATAGGGGAAGCCCTCGGCGCCGCGGCGGCGCGCGACCCCGGCCGGGGCCCGGCGCGCGCCGCCGCCATACGCCCCCGTCGCTCCGCGCGCGTCCGAGGCGGCGTCAGCGGAAAGCTGCGGAGCAGGCGCACCGCTGCGGTAAGCTCTGGTCGATGCCTCGCCCCGGCTACGACAGCGTGGTGCTCATCACCGGCTTCCCCTCGTTCATCGCGCGGAAGATGCTGCAGCACGTCCTCGCGGCGGAGCCGCGCGCGCTCGTGTATGCCGTGGTGCTCGCGAAGTCGTCGGCGCAGGCGAGCGCGGAGCGCGACGCGCTCGCGCCGGCGGATCGCGAGCGCGTCGTGCTGATGGAGGGGGACGTCGCGGCGATGGATCTCGGGCTGTCGGGCGCCGAGTTCCGGCAGCTCGCGCGCGAGGTCGACCGGATCCACCACCTCGCGCACGTGGGCCACGCCGGCGCCGACCGGAGCACCGCCCACGCCCAGAACGTCGTCGGGACCGCCGAGGTGCTCGAGCTCGCCCGGGCCTGCACCTCGCTCCAGTGCCTCGTGCACCAGTCGACCGCGTTCGTGGCCGGAGATCGCACCGGTACGGTGTACGAGGATGATCTCGAGGCGGGTCAGGCGTTCCGCAACCCTGTGGAGGAGACGCGGATGCGCGCGGAGGTGCTCGTGCGGCGGGCGATGCGCCACGTGCCGGCGGCGGTGGTCCGGCCGACCACGGTGGTGGGCGACTCGGCGACCGGGGAGATCGACCGGCTCGACGGGCTGTACCTGCTCGTGCTGCTCATCATGGCGGCGCCGGCCGACATGGCGATCCCGATGCCCGGCCGCGGGGACGTGCCGCTCAACATCGTCCCCATCGACTTCGTGGTCCGCGCGACGCACGCGATCGGCCTGCACCGGCTCGCGCCGCGCCGCACGTTCCACATCGCCGACCCGCACCCGCTGTCGGCGCGGCGGGTCTTCGACCTCATCGCACGGGCGAGCGGCCGCCGCGCCGCGCGCGGCCACATCCCGTCGAACCTCGCCAAGGCGCTGCTCCGCACGCCCGGCATCGAGCGCTTCGTCCGCAGCCCGCGCGCCTTCGTCGAGCAGCTGATGACCCCGGTGCGCTACGACGCCCGGAACGCCGACCTCGCGCTCGGCGGCGCCGGGATCGCCTGCCCCCCCTTCGAGTCGTACGTCGACGTGCTCGTCGGCGCCGTGCAGGAGCGCGTCCGCGAGCGGCGCGAGCGCCAGGAGCTCGAGGCCAGCGCGGACGCCGAGCTCGACATCGAGGATCCGCTGTCGTGAGCGGCGCAGCGTGCGCCGCGGCCCGCGCGGACGTCCCGGAGCGCAGCCTCGCCGCGCCGCCGCGCCGCCTCGCCGCGGCGCTGCTCGCGGCCGCGGCGCTCGGCTGCAGCTCGACGCGCGAGCACGTCGCGCCGCCGTCGCCCGAGGTGGGGGCCGCGCCGCCCGCGCCGGCCGCGCCCCCGCCGCGCCCGGCGGAGGCCGCCGCCCCCGCGCCGGCCGCGCCGCGCGTCGGCGACGCCCCGCTGGCGCGCCCGCCGGAGCTGGAGCTCCTGCGCCCGGAGGACGGGCCCTACGCCCACTTCTTCGCGGCGCTCCGCGCCCTCGATCAGGGGCGCCGCAAGGACCACGTGCGCATCGCCTGGCTCGGCGACTCGCACGCCGCGGCGGACTTCTGGAGCGGCGCGGTCCGCACGGCGCTCCAGCGGCGCTTCGGCGACGGCGGCGTCGGCTTCGTGCACCTCGGCTACGCCGCCTACCGCCACGACGGCGCGCGGCTCACGGCCGATGGCAAGTGGCGGACCCGCCCGAAGGCGCCGGGCGGCTCCACGCCGGTCGACGACGGCGCCTTCGGGCTCGGGGGGATCCTCTTCAGCGCGCATCAGGGCCCGGCGCGCGCCGAGATCACCGTGACCGGGGCCGGGCCGTCCACGCGGCTGCTCTGGGACGTGTGCTTCCGGTCCAGCGCGCCGACCGACGAGCTCGCGGTGACGATCGAGGGCGGCCCGAGCGAGATCCTCCGCGGCGCCGCGGGCGACGACCCCGGGGCGCTGCAGCACGCGAAGCTCGCGAGCGTCGGCGCGACGAAGCTCGGCGTCGTGCCGTCGGGCGCGCCCGAGCTGTGCGGGCTCGTCGTCGAGGCCGATCCGGAGGTGAAGCCCGGGGTGGTGCTCGACACGCTCGGCATCAACGGCGCCCGCCTGGCGACGCCGCTGCGGTGGAACGAGCTCGCCTGGGCCGCGGAGCTCGGGCGGCGCTCGCCGGAGCTCGTGGTGCTGGAGTACGGCACGAACGAGGCGGGCGACGTCACCACGGATCCGTCCCTCTACGCGAAGCAGCTCGCCGAGCTGCTCGCGCGCACGCGCAGGGTGGAGCCCGACGCCGACTGCCTCGTCCTCGCGCCCACGGACCGGAGGGACGCGCCCGAGCGCACGCCCGTCGTCCGGGACGTGCTGCGCGACGCCGCCCGGGAGGGCGGCTGCGCGTTCTGGGACACCTACGAGGCGATGGGCGGGCGGGGCTCGATCGAGACCTGGTACCGCGAGCGCCCGCCGCGCGCGTCGCGCGACGGCGTCCACCTGACCTTCCGCGGCTACCGCGAGCTCGGCGTGAAGCTCTCGAACGAGATCCTCGAGCGCTACCGCCCCTGACGCGCGCGTCCCCGGGGCGGCGCCGTCCGACGGCGACGGCGGATCGAGGGGCCCGTGGCCTTGCTCGTGCCTTTCGGCTCTCGGTGCCCGATCGGCGTGAAGGCTTCTCACGCGCGATGGGCGAAGGGGGCACATGCTGCATGCCGGGGACGTCGCAGGAGGTCGCTTCCGACTGATTCGGCCGATCGGCTCGGGCGGGATGGCGAGCGTCTGGTGGGCTCGCCACGAGCTCATCGGCCGGGACGTCGCGCTCAAGCTGTCCCCGGCGCTCCGGGACGACCAGGTCGTCGCGCGGTTCATCCGCGAGGCGAAGATCATCGGCAAGTTCCAGCACCGGAACATCGTCGGCGTGGTCGACGCCGGGGAGCTCCCGGACGAGGGCTACCTCTTCCTCGCCCTGGAGCTCCTGCGGGGCTCGCCGTTCGCGGATCGCCTCGTCCCGAGCCGGCCGCTGCCGCCCGAGGAGGTCGTGCCCGTCCTCATCGAGGTCTGCTGCGGGCTCTCGGCCGCCCACGCCGAGGGCGTCGTGCACCGCGACATCAAGCCGGAGAACATCGTGATGGCCATGGTCCCCGGCGAGGGGATCGTCCCGAAGATCGTCGACTTCGGCATCAGCCAGCTCACGGACGCGGGCGACGCGATCACCGTCGACGGGCAGCTGCTCGGGACGCCCTCGTACATGAGCCCGGAGCAGGCCCTGGGCAAGCGCACCATCGACGCGCGCGCCGACATCTGGGCGGTCGGCGTGATGCTCTACGAGGCGCTCAGCGGCGCGCAGCCGTTCCGGGG
This sequence comes from Sorangium cellulosum So0157-2, assembly GCF_000418325.1. Taxonomy (GTDB): domain Bacteria; phylum Myxococcota_A; class Polyangia; order Polyangiales; family Polyangiaceae; genus Sorangium; species Sorangium cellulosum_D. The sequence goes on along the minus strand of NC_021658.1, from coordinate 1,707,056 downwards.
GGGCAACCACCACGCGGTCCTCCGGCGCATCCTCGAGACCGAGCCCGCGCCGCTCCCGCCCTCCGTCCCGCAGCGGCTCCGGAAGATCGCCGCCCGCTGCCTCGAGAAGGACCCGGCGCGGCGCTACCCGGACGCGGCCTCGCTGCGCGCCGATCTGACGGCCGCGCTCGACGACGTCGGCGCGAGCGCGCCCGCGCCGATCGTGATCCTCTCGCCGGCGTCCGTGGGTCGGCGGTCGCTCGAGACGACGCGCCCCCGCGGCGCGCTCGCCGCGCCCCCGCGGCTCGCCCTCCGCGCCCTCGGGCGGCTCTGGACCTCGGGCGCGCGGGCGCCCCGGTGGCGCGAGGCGACGACGCTCGGGAGCGCGCCGCGCGGCGCGCCGCCGGACGCGCCGCGGCGCGCGCGGGCGATCACGGCGCTCCGGATCGGGGGCGCGGCGGTGCTCGCGGCGGCGGCGGCGCTCAGCTCGGCCGCGCTGCGCGAGCCGACGGACGAGGAGGCCGGGAGCGCGGCGCGCGAGAGCCTCCGCCCCGTGCTGGCCGCGGCCTTCGCCGAGAGCGGCGCGTGGCGGCGCGGCGCGGGCGCGCCAGGGGCGGCGGGGGTCGACGCGCCGCGCGCGCCGCACGCGCCCGCCGGCAAGGCCCGGGGCCGCGGCGGCGCGATGGGCTTCGCCTCGGCGGACCCGGGCGGCCCCGAGATCACGGCGGCGCCGGAGGACAAGCCCCCGCGCTCGCAGGCGCCGCGCGGCGCCTCGAGATCCCGCATCACGAGCCCCGGGTTCTGATGAGCGGCGCCGCACGGATCCCCGCTCTCTGCGCGCGCTCCCGCCGGCGCGCCGCCGCGCTCGGGCTCGCTGCCTGGGCGCTGCTCTCGGCGCCCTGGGTCCGCGCGCAGGACGACGGCGCGACGCGCGCGCTCCGGCTCCAGTTCGCGCAGGGGCTGACGCTCGAGGGCGCCGGACGCTGGGCCGACGCGCTCGCTCGGTTCGAGGCGATCGCCCGCCATCGGCCCACGGCGAACGTGGCGTTCCACATCGGCCTCTGCCACGAGCGGCTCGGCCGGCTGCGGACGGCCGAGCGGACGTACCAGGACGCGCGCGTCACGGCGCGGGCCGCGGCGCCCGCGGTGCTCGCCGAGATCGACGCGCGCCTCCAGGACCTCGAGGGGCGGATGCCCCGCATCGTGCTGAACCTCGCCGGCGCGACCGAGGGCGTGACGCTGCTGCTCGACGGCGAGGTGGCGCAGCCATCGCGCGCGATCCGGGTCGACCCGGGCCCGCACGTGGCCGTGGCGCTGCGGCACGGGATCCCCGTCGCCGCGAGCGCGTTCTCGAGCCACGAGCGCCGCACGCGGTTCGTGACGCTGACCGTTCACCCCGTCGCGATCGGCGCGCCGCGCCCCTGAGCCGGCCGGGCCGCCGGCCTCGCTCGCCCGCGCGAGCCCGCGATCCCAGGCGGGCTCTCTGCCGCGTGGAGCGCGCGCGGCGCACCGCGCGCCTCGACGGACGATCGCCGGCGCGCCGCGCTCCGCCTCACGCGGCGCCGACCGGGACGGCCCGCGCCGGGCCCCCCACACCCGAGCACTTGTGTGCGCGCGGAGGAGCCGCACCCCTCGCCGCGAGCGCAGGTGCGCCGCGGCCACGCTCGCAGCAAGAGCGATCGCGTCGCGCGGCTTAGCGCTCGTCGCGGTGGTGTCAAGCCGCGAGCGCGGCGGCGGCGCGCCGTCGAGATCGCGCCGATTTGAAGGCTTTTCGCGGCGCGCGCGGCGCTGACCAGCGGCGCCCGGCGCCCGCGCGGACCGCGCTCTAGGTGCGCCTGACAGGGAGCTCCGGACACGGCCAAGCTCGCCGAGTCCTCGGCCATGAACGCTGGATCCAGCTTCTGACGTCCTGATAGCATGCAAGTCCCATGGCGCTCGACAGGCCGCCCGGTGCGGGCTCTGCTTCGCGACTCGGCAATTATGAGCTGCTGAAAGAGCTCTCCGGCGGCGGGATCGGGTCCACGTGGCTCGCGCGGGCGGCGTCCGACGATGGTGAGGCGACGAGCGCCTCGCCGGTCACGATCCTGCGCATCTACCGGCACCTCACGAAGAAGCCCGAGACCGCGGACGGCATCCTCCGCGAGGCCGGGATGGCGCAGCAGGTCCGCTTCCCCAACGTGCTCTCGGTGGTCGACGCGCGCGTCGCCGACGGCGAGGTCTTCATCGTCTCGGAGTACGTGGAGGGCGAGCCGCTCGGCGCGCTCGTCTCGGCGGCCGGCGCCGAGGGGCTGCCGCTCCCGGTCGCGCTCCGGATCGGGGTCGACGTGCTGCGCGCGCTCGCGTCCGCGCACGCGACCGAGCCGGCGCCGCTCGTGCATGGCGAGCTGAACCCGACCCACGTCACCGTCGGCATCGACGGCGTCGCGCGGGTGAGCGGGCTCGGCGTCGCGCGGGCCATCGCCGGGCTCGCGCCCATGGGGACGAGGAACCCCGATCGCCTGGCCTATGCCGCGCCGGAGCGGGTCAAGGCGATGGCGGCGCACGCGGCCGCCCCGCTCGATCCGCCCGCCGATCTCTTCTCGGTCGGCGTGATCCTCTGGGAGCTGCTCGCGCGGCAGCGGCTGTTCTCGTCGAAGCTGGAGTCCGCGGTCATCCAGAAGGTGCAGAACGCGCCCATCCCGCCGCTCGCGGCCGGCGCCGTCCCGGCCGAGGTCGCCGAGGTCGTCCGGACCGCGCTCGAGCGCGATCCGGCGCGCCGGTTCGAGAGCGCGTCGGCGATGCTCGCGGCGCTCGAGGCCGCGGGCGCGGGGCGGGTCGCCGCGGCGGAGGACGTCGCCGCGACGGTGAGCCGGCTGGCCGGCAAGACGATCGAGCCGCGCAGGACGATGATCGCGGCGGCGATGGCGGGCGCCGCCGGCGCGGCCGGGTCGCCGCTGTCGCCGCCGCCGCCGCGCGCGCGCGGCGCGACGCTGGTGGGCGTGGCGATCCCCGGGGTCGAGAGCGCGCTCTCCCCGCGCGGCGATGGCCCGCGCCACGCGATCACCGCGCCGTCTCCGCGCCCGCGTGGGACGCCAGGCCCGCCGGCGGTCGCGGGCGCCGGACGCGGCCTCCTTCGGCGCGGTCGCCGCGAGCCAGCTCCGCCCGTCGGGCGGCGCGACCGCGCCGAAGGAGGCCGCGGCGCTGAAGAACGGCCTCGCGGCCAAGGCAGGGGCCGGCGCGTCGAACGGCGCCGGGCCGGCGGCGCACGCCGACGTGGACGTGGACGTCGACTGGGGCTCGCCGGACGACGTCGCCGGCCGCGGCTCGCCCGCGCCGCGGCCCCCTGCGGCGACGCTGCCGCGGATCGAGCTGTCGAGCGAGAGGACGGAGGGCCGCGACGCCGCCGCGGCGAGGCCCGAGGTCCCCGCGCCGACGGCCGCGCGGAAGGAGCAGCCGCCTGCGCGGCCGGGCGTGCCGCGGCCCGGCGATCCGGGGGACGGCCTCGTTGCGGCGCGGATGACGCCGACGCCGGCCGAAGGCACGGTCCCGAGGCGGCCGACGCCCGTTCCGGCCGCGCCGCTCCCGAGGCCGCCGCGCCCGCCGGCCCCGCGAGGGGTGCCGTCGCCGTCCGCGGCTTCTGGCGCTGCGGCGCCCGCGGCCGCCGGGCCTGCGACCGCGGCGAGCCCGCTGACGCCGCGCGTGCCCGTGCCGCCCGCGGCGCCGCCGGCTCCTGCCGCGCCGCGCGTCCCGGTGGTGCCCGCCGTGCCGCCGGCGCCGCGCGCCGCCGGCGCGCCCGCGGCATCGCCGGCGCCGGCCACGCCGCGCGCGCCGGTGGTGCCCGCGGCGCCCGTGGCGCCGATCATGCCGCGGTCCCCCGCAGCGCCCGCGCCGGCCGCTGCGCCCGCCGCGGCGACCACCGCGCCGGCGACCCCCGCGCCCGCCGCGCCGCCTGCGCCGCTCCAGGCGCCGCCCGCTCCTGGGCCGGCGTCGTCCACCTCGCCGGCCAGCCCTGCCGCGCTGAAGGCTCCGCCCGCGCCGGTGTTCGCCCCTCTTGGCGGCGGGGCGGCTGCGCCGGCGGCGCAGGAGCTCGCGCTCGGCGGCGAGCCGGCGCCGACCTCCGGCAGGACGCTCCACACGCCGACGGGAGCCCAGGGCCCGACGAAGCTGTGGGGTCGCGCCGCGTCGGCGGTCGACCGCCTCGGGCCGGGGAGCACCCTCGGCCGGTACGAGATCCTCATGCCGGTCGCCAAGGGAGGCATGGCGGCCGTCTGGGCCGCGCGCCTGCAGGGCACCCGCGGCTTCCGGAAGATCGTCGCGATCAAGACGATGCTGCCCGACGTCTCCGACGACCCCGACTTCGAGTCGATGTTCCTCGACGAGGCGCGGGTCGCGGCGCGCATCCGGCACCCCAACGTGGTCGAGATCCTCGACCTCGGCGAGGAGGACGACGTCCTCTACATCGTCATGGAGTGGGTCGACGGCGAGACGGCCGGCACGCTGCAGAAGGCCGCCAAGCGGCTCGGCGGCATCCCGCAGCGGATCGTGCTCCGCATCGCCTCCCAGATCTGCGCGGGCCTCCACAACGCGCACGAGCTCCGCGACGACAGCGGCGCGCTGCTCGACCTGGTCCACCGCGACATCTCGCCGGCGAACGTGCTCATCTCGACCGCCGGCTTCGTGAAGATCGTCGACTTCGGCGTGGCGAAGTCGAAGGGGCGCCTGCACGTCACGCGCGCCGGCGGCATCATCAAGGGGAAGACGCCGTACCTGTCGCCCGAGCAGCTCGGCGGGCTCCCCATCGATCGCCGGAGCGACATCTTCTCGCTCGGCGCGCTGCTGTACGTGCTCACGACGGGCCTGCACCCGTTCCGCGCCGAGACCGAGCTCTCGACCGTCGAGAACATCACGATCAAGAACCCGCTCCCCCCGCGCGAGCTGAACGGCGCGATCCACCCCGAGCTCGAGCGGATCATCCTCAAGGCGCTCGAGAAGGATCGCGAGAACCGCTTCTCGACGTGCGCCGAGATGCAGCGGGCGATCGATCAGGTGGCGTCGACGCTCGGCGAGCCCACGACCGACGAGGACGTCGCGGCCTTCGTGCGGCAGGCGATCGGCGAGATCCAGTCGAAGCGCGCGCAGGAGCTCCGCGACGCGATCGCCGCCGTCGACGCCGGCGCGGCCCTGAACTCGGAGCCGCGCTCCGGCGCCTCGCCGGATCTCCACGCCGCGCCGCTCGACCCGGGCCCCGGCGCGCGCGAGGGCGCGGCCGCCGCCGGCGCGGCGGCCCCCGCGACGGCGGTGCCGGCCGGCGCCGACGCGGCCTCGAGCGCCGCTGCGGCGCCCACCGCTGCTGCGCAGGAAGAGGAGAGCCCCGTCAGCCTGGAGCCGATCTCGCTCGAGGAGATCGCCGCGCCGGCGAAGCCCGCCGAGCCTCCGCCGCGGCTCATCATCGCGCCCGCGCTGCAGGCCGACATCTCGCCCGCCGAGCCGGCCGAGCCGTCGAGCCCGCGGCCCTCCTCGCGCGACGGCAAGCCGCTCGGCTCGTCCGTGCCGCGGGTCCTCCCGGCGGCCGGCATGCCCGCCACGAAGGTGCTCGCGGCGGCGGACCCGCCCGCCTCCAGGGCGGCGGCGCTCGGCGCGCGCTTCACGCGGGGCGGCTCCCGCAGCCTGGCCAACGACATCGGCGAGGTCACGGCCGTCGACCGGTCGTTCGAGACCGGGCAGCGACGCAAGCGGCTCCAGCTCATCGTGGCCGGCGCGGCGCTGTTCTGCGTGGCGATCGGCGCCGTGGCGCTGGTCGTGCGCGGCGGCGACGAGCGCGCGACCTCGGAGGGCGGCAAGGCGCGCGTCGACGCGCTGCCCGCGCCCGAGACCACGGCTTCCGCCGCGCCCGCGGGCGGGCGCGACCACGAGCGCGGCGGAGGCCGTGCCGGCCGCGCCGCCCGCGACCGCGGACCCTCCGCAGGCAGCGCCGCCGCCGCCTCCCGAGGAGCCGCCGGCGCCTGCCGCCGCGCGTCCTGACGACGCGCCGGCGCCTGCCGCCGCGCCTCCTGACGAGCCGCCGCCCCCGGCGGCCAAGGCGCCCCCGGCGCCAACGCCGGCGCCCGCGGCGGCGCAGGCCGCGCGCCCCACGTCGACCGCGCGCCCCGGGTCGACCGCGCGGCCTCGGCCGGCGTCCACCTCGACGAAGCCTGCGCCCAAGCCGGCATCGACGGCCAAATCGACCACCAAAAAGAAGTACAACCCCTCGGGTATCTGACCACCGTGCGACCTCGACCCTGGCTCCGTGCGCTGCTCTTCGGTGCGGCGTCTTGCCTCTGCCTGTGCACGCTCCCCGCGCCCGCAGCGGGCGCGGACGCCCCCGCGGCCACGCCGTCGCCGGACGCGGTGGAGAAGGCGCAGAGCCTCTTCAAGAAGGGCGCGGCCCTCTACGAGGGCAAGCGCTACGCGCTCGCGCTGGAGCAGTTCCGGGCCTCGTACGCCGCGGTGGCGAGCCCGAACTCACGCCTCTACATCGCGCGCTGCCTCGCGGACCTGGGCGAGCACACCGAGGCGTACCTCGAGTTCGAGCAGGTCGCGGCGGAGGCCGGGGCCCGCGCGGCGGCCGAGCCGCGCTACGCTCAGACGGAGCAGACGGCGCAGCTCGAGCGCGACGAGCTCGCGCGCAAGATCGCGCTCGTGACGGTCGCGGTGGCGCGCCCGGACGCCGCGATCTCCGTCTCGATCGCCGGCAAGGACGTCCCGCGCGAGCGCTGGGGCAAGCCGTTCCCGGTCAAGCCCGGCAAGACCGAGGTCGTCCTGCGCACGAGGACCACCTCGATCCCGCAGACCCTGGACCTCTCCGCGGGTGAAGCGAAGACCGTCAAGCTCGACCCGGAGGAGCCCGGCCAGGCCGGCGCTGCGGACGGCGGTCCGGCGCTCCTCGACGAGGGGTCGAGCTTGCCCGAGGAGGCGCCCTCGGCGCGGGCGTACCTGCGCCCTTACGCCTATGCCGCCGGCGGCGTGGGCGTGGCGGGGCTCGCGGTGTTCACGGTCGCCGGCTTGATGGCGAACAGCACCTACAGCGATCTCGCCGAGAGCTGCCAGGGCCCCTGCCCCATCGAGCGGAAGGACGACGTCGATGCGGGCAAGGCCCAGCAGACGGTCGCGAACGTCGGGGTCGTGGTCGGCGCGATCGGGCTCGTCGCGGGCACCACGCTGCTGGTCCTGAGCCTCACGGGCGGCAGCGCCGGCGAGCCGCAGCGCAACGCCGCCTCGACGCAGCTGCTCGTCGGGCCCGGCTTCGCCGGCCTGCGCGGCACGTTCTAGCTCCGCCCACCCCAGCTCGGCTGCAAAACGAACGGGCGGGATCGCTGCCGCGACCCCGCCCGCCTGCCGTCGATCGCTCGCGCTACCGCGGAGCGATCAGCGACCGCCAGGGCCGCCCTTGGCGACCTTGGACTTCTTGTCCCCGGAGTGGCCGTGGAACGTGCGCGTCGGCGCGAACTCGCCCAGCTTGTGGCCGACCATGTTCTCCGTGACGAACACGGGGACGAACTTCCTCCCGTTGTGCACGGCGAAGGTCAGGCCGACCGACTCGGGCAGAATCGTCGAGCGGCGCGACCACGTCTTGATCACCTTCTTGGCGTTGGTCGCCTGGGCCGCCTGGATCTTCTCCAGCAGGTGACCGTCGATGAAGGGCCCCTTCTTGATGCTCCTCGGCATGACTAACCCTTGGTCCCGCGCCGCCGGACGATCATCGTGTCGGTGCGCTTGTTGTTCCGCGTCTTGAGGCCCTTGGCGAGCTGACCCCACGGCGAGCACGGGTGGCGCCCGCCGCTCGTCCGGCCCTCACCGCCGCCCATCGGATGATCGACGGGGTTCATCGTCACGCCGCGGTTGTGCGGCCGGCGACCGAGCCAGCGGGAGCGCCCCGCCTTGCCCAGGCTGATGTTTGCGTGCTCGGAGTTCGACACCTGCCCGATCGTGGCGCGGCAGTCGAGGTGCACCTTGCGGATCTCGCCGCTCGGGAGGCGGACCTGCGCGTAGTCGCCGTCCTTCGCCATGAGCTGCGCGGCGACGCCGGCCGAGCGCACGAGCTGGCCGCCCTTGCCCTTCTTGACCTCCACGTTGTGGATGGAGGTGCCGGGCGGGATGAAGCGGAGCGTCAGGCTGTTGCCCGGCTTGATGTCCGCGTTCCGGCTCGCGAGCAGCGTCGCCCCGACCGCGAGGCCGTCGGGCGCCAGGATGTAGCGCTTCTCGCCGTCCACGTAGTGCAGGAGCGCGATGCGCGCCGTCCGGTTCGGGTCGTACTCGATCGCGGCGACCTTCGCCGGGACGCCGATCTTGTCGCGCCGGAAATCGATGATCCGGTAGCGCTGCTTGTGACCGCCGCCGCGGAACCGCGACGTGATGCGGCCGTTGTTGTTCCGGCCGCCGGTGGACGTCTGCTGCTCGAGCAACGACCGCTCGGGTTCGACTTTCGTGATGTCCTTGAAGTCGCTGACCGAGTAGTAGCGCCGCGCCGGCGAGGTCGGCTTGAAGGATCTGATTCCCATGGCTATTCCGCCTTCTCGTCGAAGAACTGGATCTCGTCGCCCTCCTTGAGGGTGACGATCGCCTTCTTCCAATTACGCAGCTTCGCGTAGCCGCGCCCCATGCGCTTTTCCTTGCCGCGCATGATCATGGTGTTGACGTCCACCACGCCCACCTTGAAGAGCGTCTGGATGGCGTCCTTGATCTGGATCTTGTTCGCCTCGCGGCGGACCTCAAAGATGACCTTGTTGCCTTGGTCGCGGAGCCGGCTCGATTTCTCCGTGAGGATGATGGGCCGGCGGATGATCTGCTCGGGCTGCATGGCGGACTCCCCTGACTAGCGAAGGCAACGCGCCTCGAGCGCCTTGGCGGCGTCCCTCGAGACGATGAGGTGGTCGTGCCTGAGGAGGTCGTACACGTTGACCCCCTCCGGCGGCAGATACTGGTGGTTCTCCAGGTTGCGGAGGCTCTTCACCAGCTTCTCGTTCCCGGCCGTGTCGACGACCAGCGACTTCTTGTCCGCCTGCAGCGTCGTGAGCGTGGCCGCGATCGCCTTGGTCTTGACCTCGGGGACCTCCAGGCTGTCGAGCACGATGAGCCGGCCCTCCTTCGCGAAGAGGGAGAGCGCGCTCTTCAGGGCGCCGATGCGCACCTTGCGGGGCGGACGGTACGACCAGTCCTTCGGCTCCAGGGCGTGCGCCATGCCGCCGCCCGAGTGGTGCGGCGCGCGGATCGAGCCCTGGCGAGCGCGGCCGGTGCCCTTCTGGCGATAGAGCTTCTTCGTGGAGCCGGCGACCGCGCTCCGCTCCTTGGTGGCCTTGGTGCCCGAGCGGCGAGAGGCGAGCTGCGCCTTCACGACCTCGTAGAAGAGGTGCTCCTTCACCTCGGTCCCGAAGACCTCGTCCGAGAGGTCGAGCTCGCCGACCTGCTCCCGCTTGAGGTTGTAGACGGTAACCTTCATGGTACCTGGACTCCTAGCTCTTGATCTCGACGTCGACGCCGGCCGAAAGGTCGAGCTTCATCAGCGCGTCGAGGGTTTGCTGAGTCGGCTCGATGATGTCGAGAAGCCGCTTGTGCGTCCGGATCTCGAACTGCTCGCGCGACTTCTTGTCGACGTGGGGCCCCCGGAGCACCGTGTAGCGGCGGATCTCGGTGGGCAGCGGGATGGGTCCCGCGACGTGCGCGCCGGTCCGCTTCGCCGTCTCGACGATATCGCTCGTCGACTTGTCGAGCAGCTGGTGGTCGAACGCTTTGAGGCGAATCCGGATCTTCGTTGTATCAGCCATGGTGCTCTTCCTACGCGAGGATCTTCGTGACGACGCCGGCGCCCACCGTCTTGCCGCCCTCGCGGATGGCGAAGCGCATCTGCTCCTCCAGCGCGACCGGGGCGATGAGCTCGATCGTCATCGTGATGTTGTCGCCCGGCATCACCATCTTCACCCCCTCGGGGAGGTTCACCGTGCCGGTCACGTCCGTCGTCCGGATGTAGAACTGCGGCCGGTAGTTGGTGAAGAACGGCGTGTGGCGCCCGCCCTCCTCCTTCTTGAGGACGTACACCTCACCGGTGAACTTCGTGTGCGGCGTGATCGACCCGGGCTTCGCGAGCACCTGGCCGCGCTCGATCTCTTCCTTCTCCACGCCGCGGAGCAGGCACCCGACGTTGTCGCCCGCCTGCCCCTGGTCGAGCAGCTTCCGGAACATCTCGACGCCGGTCACGACCGACTTCTTCGTGTCCTTGAAGCCGATGATCTGCACCTCGTCGCCGACCTTGATCACGCCGCGCTCGATGCGGCCCGTGGCCACCGTGCCGCGGCCCTTGATCGAGAACACGTCCTCGATCGCCATCAGGAACGGCTTGTCGATGTCGCGCACCGGCTCGGGGATGTAGCTGTCGAGCGCGTTGAGGAGCTGCTGGATCGTCTCCTCCCACTTCGGGTCGCCCTGCAGCGCCGGCAGCGACGCGCCCCGGACGACCGGCGCGTTGTCGCCGTCGAACTTGTACTTCGAGAGGAGCTCGCGGACCTCCATCTCGACAAGGTCCAGCATCTCCGGGTCGTCCACGGCGTCGCACTTGTTCAGGAACACGACGATGTGGTTCAGGCCGACCTGCCGGGCGAGCAGCACGTGCTCGCGCGTCTGCGGCATCACGCTGTCGAGCGACGACACGACGAGGATCGCCCCGTCCATCTGCGCCGCGCCCGTGATCATGTTCTTGATGTAGTCGGCGTGCCCGGGGCAGTCGACGTGCGCGTAGTGGCGCTTCTCGGACTCGTACTCGACGTGCGCGGCCGCGATGGTCACCGTCTTGGTCTCGTCACGGACCGTCCCGCCCTTCGCGATGTCGGCGTACGAGATCGCCTTCGCCAGCTGGCGCTTCGACTGCACCTTGACGAGCGCGGCCGTGAGCGTGGTCTTGCCGTGGTCGATGTGACCGATGGTGCCCACGTTCACGTGCGGCTTCGTACGAGTGAATTTCTCCTTGGCCATGGCGTCTTCTTAACCTCGCTGCTTGGCGACGATCTCTTCCTGGATCGCGGCCGGAACCGGTGCGTAATGAGAGAACTGCATCGAATGAGTCGCGCGGCCCTGCGTCTTGGAACGGACGTCGGTCGCGTAACCGAACATGGTGGCGAGCGGGACCTCCGCGCGGATCACCCGGGTGTTCGCGCGTTGCCCCATATCGAGGATGCGGCCACGTCGCGAGTTGAGGTCGCCGATGACGTCCCCGAGGTAGTTCTCGGGAGAGACGACCTCGACGGCCATCATCGGCTCGAGGAGCACGAGGCCCGCCCGCTTCGCGCCCTCCTGGAAGGCCATCGACGCGGCGACCTCGAACGCGGGCCCCGAGGAGTCGACCTCGTGGTAGCTGCCGAAGTGGAGCCGCACCTTGATGTCGACGACCGGGTAGCCCGCGAGCACGCCGCGGCCCATCGCGTCCCGGATGCCCTTCTCGATCGAGGGGATGAACTCCTTCGGGATGATGCCGCCGACGATGTCGTTTTCGAACACGAAGCCCGCGCCGCGCTCGGCCGGCTCGATGTCGATGCGCACGTGGCCGAACTGGCCGTGCCCGCCCGACTGCCGGACGAAGCGCCCCTCGACGTCGGTCGCCTTCTTCGAGATGGTCTCGCGGTAGGCGACCTCGGGCTTGCCGACGTTGGCGTCGACCTTGAACTCGCGCTTCAGGCGGTCGACGATGATCTCCAGGTGGAGCTCGCCCATCCCGGCGATGATCGTCTGCCCCGTGTCCTCGTTCGTGAAGGTGCGGAACGAGGGATCTTCATACGCGAGCTTCTGCAGGCTGAGCCCGAGCTTGTCGAGATCGACCTTGGTCTTCGGCTCGATGGCGATCGAGATCACCGGGTCGGGGAACTCCATCCGCTCCAGCACGATCGGGTGCTTCTCGTCGCAGAGCGTGTCCCCGGTGCGGGTGTCGCGCAGCCCGACGGCGGCGTAGATGTTGCCCGCGTAGCAGACGTCGATCTCCTCGCGCTTGTTCGCGTGCATCCGGAGGATGCGCCCGAACCGCTCCCGCTTGCCTCGGGTCGAGTTGAGCACGCTGACGCCGCTCTTCGTCGTGCCGGAGTAGACGCGGAAGAAGGTGAGGTTGCCGAACTGGTCGTTCATGATCTTGAACGCCAGGGCGGCGAACGGCTCGTCGTCGCCCGCCTTGCGCGCGACGACCTTGTCCTTCTTGTCGGGCAGCGTCCCCTCGACGGCCGGGATCTCGACCGGCGACGGCAGGTAGTTCACCACGCCGTCGAGCAGCAGCTGAACCCCCTTGTTCTTGAACGCCGAGCCGCACAGGACCGGGACGAACTTGAAGCCGAGGGTGCCCGCGCGGAGCGCCGCGTGGATCTCCTCCTCGGTGATCTGGTCGAAGTCGCCGGCGATGAACTTCTCCATCACCTTGTCGCTCGCGTCGGCGCACGCCTCGATGAGCTTCTCCCGGAGCTCCTTGCACCGCGGCAAGAGGTCGGCCGGGATCTCCTGCCACTCGTAGCGCTGGCCCTTCGTCTCCTCGTCGAAGACGGCGGCCCGGAGGGTCACGAGGTCGATGACGCCGCGGAACGAGTCCTCCGCGCCGAGCGGGTAGTGGATCGCCACCGGGTTCGCGCCGAGGCGCTCGCGGATCGAGTCGACGCACATCTCGAAGTCGGCGCCGACCTTGTCCATCTTGTTGATGAACGCGATGCGGGGGACGCCGTACTTGTCCGCCTGCCGCCAGACGGTCTCGCTCTGCGGCTCGACGCCGTTGCCGCCGTCGAACACCGCGACCGCGCCGTCGAGCACGCGGAGGCTGCGCTCGACCTCGATCGTGAAGTCGACGTGCCCGGGGGTGTCGATGATGTTGATCCGGTGAGAGACGCCCTTCTGGGGCCCCTGCTCCGGCGACCAGAAGCAGTTCGTCGCGGCGGACGTGATGGTGATGCCGCGCTCCTGCTCCTGGACCATCCAGTCCATCGTGGCGGCGCCCTCGTGGACCTCGCCGAGCTTGTAGTTGACACCCGAGTAATAAAGGATGCGCTCGGTGACCGTCGTCTTGCCCGCGTCGATGTGGGCCATGATCCCGATGTTGCGCGTCCGTTCCAGGCTGTACTCGCGTGCCACTTTTCCTTCTCCGTCGTGTGATGCGTGGGGTGAGGGTTCCGGACTCAGGATGCAAAACACCCTCTCCAGCCCGTCCCGCCTCCGTTGTGGCGGGCACTTGAACCTGGAGAGGGTGTCGGGGTACAGCAGCAGCTTTTCTAGGTCTCCGGGCGGCGAGCGCTGTCGCGCTCCCTCGAGAAGACCGGCTCTGTAACCCGATCCTTATGTCGACTGTGCCATCTCGCTCTACGCGTCTCCTCGCCTGGGAATGCGACGTGACGAACCGTCAAATGGACGAACCAGCGCAGATCCGGGATCCGCGCTGGCCGCCTCGCTCACCTACCACCGGTAGTGGGCGAACGCCTTGTTGGCCTCCGCCATCTTGTGCGTATCGTCGCGCTTCTTGACCGCGTTGCCGCGGTTCTGCGCCGCATCGACGAGCTCGGCGGCGAGCCGCTCGCGCATCGTCTTCTCGCCGCGGCCGCGGGAGTAGGTCACGAGCCACCGCATCGCCAGCGCGACGCGCCGCTCCGGGCGGACCTCGACGGGGACCTGGTAGGTCGCGCCGCCGACGCGCCGGCTCTTCACCTCGAGCTTCGGCTTCACGTTGTCGAGCGCCTTCCGGAAGACGTCGATCGGCTCCTCCTTGAAGCGGTCGCGCACGATGTCGAACGCGCCGTAGAGGATCCCCTCGGCCGTCGCCTTCTTGCCCGACTGCATCAGGGAGTTCGTGAACTTGGCGACGAGCTTGTCCTTGTACTTCGGGTCCGGAATGATCTTCCGCTTCGGGACTTCGCGACGACGGGGCATCTTCGTTCCTCTGCTCGGCTATCGCCCGGTCAGGCCTTCGGGCGCTTCACGCCGTACTTCGAGCGCTTGCGGTTGCGGGTGGCTTTGTTGGTGGAGCTCGGCCCGGCGGCGCCGGACGCGTCGAGCGTGCCGCGGACGACGTGGTAGCGCACGCCCGGCAGGTCCTTCACGCGGCCGCCACGGATGAGGACGACCGAGTGCTCCTGCAGGTTGTGGCCTTCGCCCGGGATGTAGCTCGTCACTTCCATCTGGTTGCTCAGCCTGACACGGCAGACCTTGCGGAGCGCCGAGTTGGGCTTCTTCGGCGTCGTGGTATAAACACGTACGCACACGCCTCGCCGCTGCGGGCAGGACTTGAGCGCAGGAGAGGCCGTCTTGTAGCGGGCGGCCTCGCGGCCTTGGCGGATGAGCTGGCTGATGGTCGGCATAGAGACGCGGATTTCCACCTGTGGGATGGGGACGCGCAGGATACCCAGGAGCCGAACCATGTCAAGCGGTACGACGCCCGTTCCTGCTGGATGCGTCCGCGCGCTGATTTTCGGCGGCGTTTTGGCGCTTCTTCGGCGTGGGTGCAGTGCTCGGGCGCGCCCTCGACGCGGTTGACCGACGCGCGAGCCGCGTCGCTCAGGGGGCGCGGCGCGCTCGGGAGGCGCGCTGCGCAGGGCGCTGGCGCGCGGCACGAAGCGGACGCCGACGCGCGCCGGCGGCTCTTGGCGGCCCGGCTGCTGTTCGGTACGGTCGCTGCGTGGCGAAGAAGCTTTCACGCGCTCAGCGTAAAGAAAGCCGGCGGAGGGCGCCGCAGAACGGCGCCTCGTCAGGGGCTGCGTCCCGCGTGGACGCGAGGATCGCGGGGCTGCCGTCGCGCAGCGCCCCGGTCGACGACGCGGCGGGTCGCGCACGGGCCGATCCCGCGACGAGCCGCGAGGGAGACGACGCGCTCCGCGCGCGAGCGCGCGGCGCCGCCGCCGCCGCGAAGGCCGCCGAGCCCGCGCAAGCTCGCGGCGCCGCCGCGAAGGCCGCGGAGCCCGCGCGAACGCGCGGCGGCGGGGCGCGCTCGAAGGCGGGGAGAGATCGCGTGCTCCTCGTCTTCCTGGGCGTCGTGGCGCTCGCCGCGGTGATCGTGTTCGCCGCGCAGTCGCCCCGCGCGCCGGAGCGCGCCAGGGCAGAGCCCGCGAGCGCCGCTCGCCCGCCGCAGGAGCCCGCCGCGCAGGAGCCCTCCAGCGCGCCTCCTGCTGCGCCGGCGGAGGCGAGCGAGCCGCCGGCGCGGCCTCCCGTCGACGCGTCGCCGCCGACCATCGTGACGGCCGAAGCGACCGCAGCGGCGCCGGCGAGCGCTGCGGCCTCGCAGCGCGCTGCGACCAGCGCCGGGCCGCAGACGGAAACGGCGGGCGCCGCTTCGGCGGCGGCAGCGCCACCGAAGAAGCGGGCGAGCGCGGCGAAGCCACGCCGCAGGCCGGAGCCACGCCGCAGGCCGGAGCCACGCCGCAGGCCGGAGCCACGCCGCAGGCCGGAGCCACGCCGCAGGCCGGAGCCACGCCGCAGGCCGGAGCCACGCCGCAGGCCGGAGCCACGCCGCAGGCCGGAGCCACGCCGCAGGCCGGAGCCACGCCGCAGGCCGGAGCCACGCCGCAGGCCGGAGCGACGCCGCAGGCCGGAGGAGCCACGCCGGCCGGAGCGACGCCGCCGGCTGGAGCCACGCCGCCGGCCGGGACCACGCCGCCGGCCGGGACCACGCCGCGACCGGAGCCAGCGCCGAGGCCCGCCGACGCTCCGTACGAATGACCGAAACCGCTGCGATGAAAGGACGCCCGAGATGCTTCGCTTGAATGCTTCGCCCGACGCCGCCCGAACGCCGCGCCGATCGCCGCTCTCCTGCGGGCGGACGCTCGCGGTGCCGCTCGGCGTCGCGCTATCCGGCCTCCTCGTCGCGACGACCGCGGCCGCGCAACCGGCGCCGCAACGGCAGCCTCCTGCGGCGCCGCCCGCCCATCCAGGGGCCGCTCCACGGCAGCCCGGCGCGGCCGCTGTGCCGCCGGTCACCGCGCAGCCGGGTGCGACGCAGCCGGGCGCGGCACCGCCGGCCGCTGCG
Organism: Sorangium cellulosum So0157-2; assembly: GCF_000418325.1. Taxonomy (GTDB): domain Bacteria; phylum Myxococcota_A; class Polyangia; order Polyangiales; family Polyangiaceae; genus Sorangium; species Sorangium cellulosum_D. Next base: position 1,691,095 of record NC_021658.1, on the reverse strand, counting down.
TCTCCCGCTGCGCCGCAGCCCGGCAGCGCTCCCCCCGCGGCGACCGACGCTGCGACGCCGGCTCCCGTTGCGCCGCCCTCCCCTGCGGCGCCGTACCCCGCGGCGCCATACCCCGCGCCGCCGCAGCAGGTCCCTCCGCCCGCGCCGGGAGCATCGCCCGGCTACCCGCCGCCCGGCTACCCGCCGCCCGGCTACGTGCCCTACGGCGGCGCCTACCCGCCGCTCCCGCCGGGCTACCCGTCGCGCGCCGAGGACATCCCGCCTGCGCCGCCGCCGGTCCCGCTGCGCCGGAACAGCCCAGGCTTGATGCTGGGCGGCATCGCGCTCACCGCCGGCGGCACGATCGCGTTCTTCGCCGGCACCGGCCTGCTCGCCTCGGCGAGCGAGCGCTACGAGATCTATTGCGATAGAGACGGCTTCATCGGCATCTGCAACACGCGCACCGACGGCCCCCGCCAGGTCGCCGGCGCGCTCGTCTCGATCGGAGGCGGCATCATGCTCGCCGTGGGCATCCCGCTCTGGGTCATCGGCGGCAAGAAGGTGCCGGCCAACGCCGAGGCGACCGAAGAGCCCGCCCAGACGACGCTCTCGTTCGGCCCCGGGTCCGCCGCGCTGCGGACGCGGTTCTGACACCGCTCCCTCGCCCGCGCCCGGCCCGCGCACCGCGGTCCTGACAGCGCTCCCCTCACCCGCACCCGGCCCGCGCACCGCGGTCCTGACAGCGCTCCCCTCGCCCGCGCCCGGCCCGCGCCCGGCCCGCGCGAGGCCGCCGGGGCGCGCCGCCGCTCAGGGCAGGCCCTTCTTCTTCTTGCCGCCCTTGCGGTGCCGCGACTCGCCGTCCGGCGCGTTCGCGGGCACGCGGAGGATGTGGAAGCGCCCGCCGCCGCGCGCCAGCGGATCGCTGAGCTTCACCCGCTCGCGCGCGAGCTCGATGAAGCGCTGCTGCGACCGCAGCTGCGGGGCGCCGCTCGGCACCTGGAGCTTGTGGTAGCTGCCGTCGCTCGCGAGCTCCCAGGTCTTCGCCGTGTCTGACATCACGGTGTTCAGCATGTCGTCGACGCGCGAGCGGATGGCCGGCTCGATGATCGGGACCATCAGCTCGACCCGGCGGTGGAAGTTGCGCGGCATCCAGTCGGCGCTCGACATGTAGACCTCCTCGTTGCCGCCGTTCGCGAACCGGAACAGCCGCTTGTGCTCGAGGAAGCGATCGACGATCGCGCGCACCTGGATCCGCTCCGAGAGCCCCGGGATCCCCGGCCGGAGGCAGCAGATGCCGCGCACCGCGAGCTTGATGTCGACCCCGGCCTGCGACGCCGCGTAGAGCGCGTCGATGACGTCGACGTCCACGAGCGCGTTCATCTGCGCCACGATCTCCGCCCTGCGCCCGGCCCGCGCGTGCGCCGCCTCGCGCGCGATGAGCCCCAGCACCGCCTCGTGCAGGCCGAGCGGCGCCACGATGAGGCGGTTCCACTTGGGCGGCGCGCTGTAGCCGGTCAGCAGGTTGAAGAGCGACGTCATGTCCTCGCCGATCTCCCGGTTCGCGGTGAACAGACCGATGTCGGTGTAGAGCCGCGCGGTCTGCGGGTTGTAGTTGCCCGTCGACAGGTGCACGTAGCGGCGCAGCCTGTCCTTCTCGCGCCGCACGACGAGCAGCGCCTTCGCGTGCGTCTTCAGCCCGAGCAGGCCGTAGATCACCTGCACGCCGCTCTGCTCGAGCGTCCTCGCCCACTGGATGTTGCTCGCCTCGTCGAAGCGCGCCTTCAGCTCGACGATGGCCGTCACCTGCTTGCCGCTCTCGGCCGCGCGCGCGAGCGCCTTCAAGATCGGCGAGTCGCCGCCGGTCCGGTAGAGCGTCTGCTTGATCGCGAGGACGTTCGGATCGTCCGCCGCGCGGGAGACGAACTCGGCGATCGGATCGAACGACTCGTACGGGTGGTGCAGGAGCACGTCCTGCTCCCGGATGACGGCGAAGATGTCCTCGACGTCGCGGAAGAGCGGCGGGACCTGCGGCGAGAACGGCTCGTCGCGGTGCTCGCGGCGCTCGTCGTCCGCGACGATGCCCATGAGATCGGCGATGTGGAGCGGCCCAGGCACCCGGTAGACGGCGAGCGACGCGTCGACCTTGAGGGCGCGGCAGAGCCGCTGGACCGAGGTGCCGGCGCCCTCGCCGATGCCGATCTCCAGCCGCACGGCGTTGCCGCGGTCGCGCCGGCGGAGCTCGGCCTGGATGGTCTCGAGGAGGTCCTCGCCCTCCTCCTCGTCGATCTCGAGGTCCCAGTTCCGGGTGACGCGGAAGGCGTACGTGCCGCGCAGCCTGCCGGAGGGGAAGAAATCCTTCACGTGGCGGGCGATCACGTCCTCGAGCAGGACGAAGGCGCGCGTCGCGCCCTCCACGCGGACCTTCATCAGCCGGCTCAGCATCGGCGGCACCTGGATGACCGCGAAGCCGGGCTCCTGCGCCTCGTGCTCCCGGGAGAACATGATCCCGAGGTTGATCATCTTGTTGCGCAGGTGCGGGAACGGGTGCCCCGGGTCGATCGCGATCGGCGTGAGGATCGGGAAGATGTCCGTGCGGAACCGATCGTCGAGCGCGCTGAGCTCGGTCGGGCCGAGCTCGTCCGGCTTGACGATCACGATGCCGGCGCGCTGGAGCGCCGGGATGAGGTCCGAGTTCCACAGCTGGTAGGCGTCGTCGACGAGCGCGTGGACCCGCGCGCCGATCGCCACGAGCTGCTCGTGCGGCGTGAGCCCGTCCGGCGGGACCTCCGCGATCGTGCGCTGCGTCTGCGCCTGGAGGCCGGCGACGCGCACCATGAAGAACTCGTCGAGGTTGGAGAAGAAGATGCTCAGGAACTTGAGGCGCTCGAACAGCGGCACCTCGTGCGATCTCGCCTCCGCCAGCACCCGCGCGTTGAACTCGAGCCACGAGAGCTCCCGGTTCAGGTAATGATTCGGGTCCCCTTCGATCGGGATCGGCCCCGACGCGGCCGGGATCGACACCGGGCCGCTCGCCGGGGCGGCGCTCGCCCCCGACCTCGCGCCGGCCGAGTCGCCGGAGCCCGCGGCGGGCCGGTCGGCCTGAGCGGTGTCCGAGTCGCCATCTGGGCCGGAGGCGAAGGTGGTATCGCTGGAAGAGGGCAGGTCGATCATGGTCGAAGCTCCGAATTTAGCCCAGATCTGGTAGGGTCCGCCCATGGAATTCTGGCGACATCCGGACGAGCTGAGGCGCGCTTGCGAGCGGGCGCGCGCGGCGGGGCGCCGCGTCGGCCTCGTTCCGACGATGGGCGCGCTCCACGCAGGCCACCTCGCGCTGATCGCCGAAGCGCGGCGGAGAGCGGACTTCGTCGCGGTGACCGTCTTCGTCAACCCGACGCAGTTCGGCGCGGGCGAGGACCTCGCGCGCTACCCGCGGACGCTCGAGCGCGACCGCGCCGCCTGCGCCGAGGCCGGCGCCGCCGGCGTGTTCGCGCCGGACGTCGACGCGATGTACCCGCCCGGCGAGGAGACGCGCGTGCGCGTCGGCGCGACCGCGGCCCCGCTCTGCGGCGTCCACCGGCCCGGGCACTTCGAGGGCGTCGCCACCGTGGTCGCGAAGCTGCTCGCGCTCGCCGGCCCGTGCGTCGCCGTCTTCGGCCGGAAGGACTACCAGCAGCTCCAGGTGATCCGGCGGCTCGTCGCCGACCTGTTCCTGCCCGTCGAGGTCGTCGGGTCGACGACGGTGCGCGAGCCCGACGGCCTCGCCATGTCGTCGCGCAACGCGTACCTCTCGCCCGAGCAGCGGAGCGCGGCGCGCGCCATCCCGCGCGCGCTGGCCGAGGCGTGCCGCGCCTTCTCCCGCGGCGAGCGGCGCCCCGCCGCGCTCCTCGGGCCGGCGCGCGCGCGCCTCGCGGCCGTCGCGACGAGCATCGATTACGTCGACCTCGCCGACCCGGAGTCCCTCGCGATCTGGAGCGAGGAGACCGCGGTCGGCGACCGGGCCCTGCTCGCGGTCGCCGTCCGCCTCGGCACGGCGCGCCTCATCGACAACGTCGTCCTCGGGGAGGACGCGCCGCCCGTCGCGGGCGCGGCCGAGGAGATCGGATAGATGATGGCGAGGACGAGCGCCGAGCAGGAGGGCCCCGCCCCGTCCCCGCGCCCGGCCGGACAGGCCGGCCGCGGCGTCTTCCTCGTCTTCGAGGGCATCGACGGCGCCGGCACGAGCACGCAGGCCGAGCGCTACGCGGCGCACCTCAGGGCCGCGCGGCGCCTCGTCCACGTCACCCGCGAGCCGAGCGCCGGGCCGGTGGGCGCGCTGCTCCGGCAGGTGCTGACCCACCGGATCTCGCTGCCCAGCGCCCGCCAGGCCGAGGTGATGGCGCTCCTCTTCTCGGCCGACCGCCTCGATCACCTCGGCGCGGAGGTCGAGCCGCTCCTCCGCGACGGGTACGTCGTGATCTCGGATCGCTACGACCTCTCGAGCCTCGCCTACCAGTCCACGACGGCGGCCGGCGGCGGGGAGCCCGGGGATATCCTCGCATGGATCCGGACGCTGAACCGTTACGCACGGCGGCCCGACGCCACGGTGGTGATCGACGTCGCGCCGGAGATCGCCGAGCAGCGGCGGCGCCGCCGCGGGGGGGCGGAGGAGCTGTTCGAGAAGACCGAGCTGCAGGCGCGGCTCGCGGAGGCCTACCGCCGGGCGGAGGAGCTCGTGCCGGGGGACCGCGTCATCCACATCGACGGGGGTGGCGCGGTCGAGGAGGTCTCGCGCGCGATCGCCGCCGCGCTCGCGCCGGTCGTGGAGCGGTGAGCCGGGGCGGCGGCTCCTCGAGCCGCCGAGAGGAGCCGCGGAGCGCGCAGCGCCCCTGTGCCGCCGCGGGCCCTCCGCGCCTCGCTGGCCCGAGCCTCCGAGTCGCGCGCTACGGGCAAGCCGCGTTCGCGATCTCCACGTCGTCGATATTCCAGCTCGATACGGTGTCGACGAAGGAGTCCCGCCCGATCTCGTAGCCGAACCGGATCCGCAGGCGCGCGCTCTTGTGGGGGGTCAGGTCGTAACGGATCTTCGTCCAGGCCGGGTCGCGGACGCCGGGGTAGGTCCCCGACTCGAAGAGCACATGCCACCGGACGCCATCGTAGACCTCGACCCGGTTCGTCATGTGGGGCGCCTCATCGCTGTTCAGGAGGCGCCAGAACGTCAGATACACGCCGCCCGCGACATCGGCGTCGATCATCGGGCTCGTCAGATAGAAATACGGGTGAACGCCGGGAGGCGCGTTCCCTCCGATGACCACGCCGGCCACCCCGTTGTCCGGCGTCTCCGTATGATCGAGCGCCGGATCGGCGTGCCCGTAGGTCTGCCCGGTGGACGCCGCCGCCGGGCCGATCTGCCAGGTCGGACCGAGCTCCCACCCGGCCGCGTTGCTCTCGAACGTATCCCGGAAATAGACGACCGGCGTCGCCGCGGCGCCGCCGCCCTGGCAGACGCCGGCCAGGCAGGACTCCCCCACGGTGCACCAGTCGCTGTCGACGCAGACGCCCCCGTCGGGGACCGAGCGCGCCGTGCACACCCCGGCGTCGCTGCAGACGCCGCGCGTGCAGCCGACCGTCTGTGAGGAGCACGAGGCCCCGGGGGTAGGCATGGAAATACAGGCGCCGTGCTCGTCGCAGACGCCACGATTGCACTCGTCGGTCCCGGAGAGGCAGGCGCCGCCCGGCGCGATCGGCTCAGCATAGCAATTGCCAGAGCCCGGGTCACAGGCGCCATCGTTGCACCCGACGCTCAGCGCGCTGCAGTCCTTGGGGACGCCTCCCTCGCAGCGGCCGCTCTGGCAGGTCTTGCCGACCATGCACAGGTCGCCGGAGTCCGCGCACGGCGCGCCCTCGTTCCCGGGGACCGCCTCGCACGCACCGGTGGCCGGGTTGCACTCGCCCACATGACAGGAGTCCGGCACTTGGAAGAAGAAGCAATCCCGCTGGGTCCCGACGCACGCGCCGTCCGCGCACGCGGCGTTGAGGACGCAGCGATCTTCCGTCGCGCACGGCGCCCCGTCCTCCTTCGGCTCCACCCCGCAGCGGGGCTCGCCGCGCGCGTCGACGCACGTGACGACATGACAGCTGTCCGGCTCGATGCCGCAGTCCTCCTGCGCGCCGCCCTGACAGGCGCCGTCCGCGCACACCTCGCCGACCGTGCAGGCGTCCCGGTCGTCGCACGGCTCCCCGCCCGCGCTGGGGACGAGCTCGCACTTGCGCGTCGCCTCGTTGCACACGGCCGCCATGCACTGCGGCGTCGGGACGAGCGAACAGTCGATCTCGCACGGAGCGCCGGCCCCGCCCCCGCCGCCCCCGCCGCTCGCGCCCGCCGCGCCGGCAGCGCCGCCATCACCCGCCGCGCCCGAGCTGCCAGCGGACGTCGCGGTCGAACAGCCGAGATCCGTCAGGGCGACAGCGGAAATTACCCATGGAATCCACCTAGTCATGTTCGCCTCTTTCGAGCAATCGTGACGCACCTCGTGGGAATTACGCGTCCTTCGCGGCTGCGCAAGGAAACATGATGTTCCGGCGCGCGAGCACCCGGAACGGTCCGCGCGCGCCGCGGCCACCGGCGGCAGCGCGGAACGCGGAACGCGCCGCGCGGCGACGACGAGCACACGAGGCCTCTCGCGCCGCGAGAGGCGGTGAGGAGCCACGAAAGCAAAGACAGCGACGAGAGCAAAGACATCACGCGGCCAAGAAGGCCCACAAACCGGAGAGCCCCTATCGCCCCTCCCTCGAGAGTTGCAGTATGCTGACGAGATCGTCTCGGAGCTCGGCCACCCCTCGATAGACAGACCACTTCGCGCGTGGAGCCCTCGCGACCGCGAGCCACATCGCATCAATTTGAAGAGGAGCGCAGAGATGTCCTTCCGACGTCATTTGGTGTTTGCCCCTTTCCTCGTCGCCGCCGGGCTGGCCGCGCCATCGGGCGGCTGCGCGGCCACCGACGAGAGGAGGCCCGCGCGCGTCGACCCGCCGGAGGACGGCGGGGGCGGCGGAGGCGGCGGAGGCGGCACCTTCGGAGCGAGCGCCACGGGCGGAGGCGCGTCGCTCGGCGCGGGAGGGTTCGGCGCGACCGGCGAGGGCGGCTTCGACGAGGGGTCCTCCTGCGCCCAGACGAGCGCGGCGGCCGCGCTCATGCCGCTCGATATGCTCATCCTGCTCGATCGCTCCGGGAGCATGCTCGGCGAGAAATGGAGGGGCGTCACGAGCGCGCTCTCCACGTTCGTGAACGACGCCGCCTCCGCCGGGATGAACGTGGGGCTGACCTACTTCCCGCGCGGCAACAACGGAACGAACGACTGCGAGCACGCGGCCTATGACGAGCTCGCGGTCGCCATCGGCGAGCTGCCGCTGCGCACGCCGGAGATCTGCGCCTCCATCCAGGGCACCGCGCCGGGCGGGGGGACGCCCATGCGCCCGGCCCTCCAGGGGGTGCTCTCGAACGCGACCGCCTACAAGGACGCCAACCCGTCCCACAAGGTCATCGTCGTGCTCGCGACCGACGGCGATCCCTCCGGATGCGCCGACAACACCGTCGCCAGCACGGCGCGGATCGCGCAGCGGGCGCTCAACTACAACGGCGTCCAGACCTACGTCATCGCCGTGGAAGGCTCGACCGTGGCCAACCTGGATCAGATCGCCGCCGCGGGCGGGACGGCGCGCGCGTTCGACGTCACCGCGGACGTCGCCGCGTTCTCGGCGAAGATGGCCGAGATCCGCGCGTCGGCGCTGCCGTGCGAGCTCCTCATCCCCGCCCCGCCCGCGGGCGCGACGCTGGACACGAGCCGGGTCGCGGTGAAGTTCGCGACGGCGAGCGCCAGCGCGCTGGAGATCCCGAAGGCGGACGGAGAGGACGACTGCGGCGCGGGGCCAGGGTGGTATTACGACGACGAGCTGCTCCCGAAGAAGATCGTGCTCTGCCCCGCGTCCTGCAGGGCGGTGCAAGGCGAGGTGCAGGCGAAGCTCGACGTGCTCTTCGGGTGCGAGCCGACGCTGAACTGAGCGCCGCGCGCCCGGCCGCCGCCGCCCGCGCAGGGCCGAGGGCCGCCGCCCGCGCGCGGCGCTCGGGCCGCCGCCCGCGCGGGATCACGGCCGCCGCGGCGGCTCGGTCTTCAGGGCGTCGAGCGCGGCCAGGAGCTCGGCCTCGGTGAACGGGAGCCGCCCGAGGGCCGCCTGCTCGTCGGCGAGCGCAAGCTCGATCTCGCGCTGCGCATCGCGGGCCCGGAGGACCCACAGAGGCGCCTCCCCGGTGCGATCGCCGAGGCGGACGGTGCCCGCCAGCATCTTCTGCCCCTTCTCCAGGAGCACGCGGTAGCGCAGGCGCATCGCCCCCTCGAAGAGCTGCTTCTTCCTCGGGGTGTCGGCGCTCGGCGGCGGCGGGACCCGCATCACGTCGCGGTGGAGCTCCTTGTAGAGCTGCCCGATGCGGTAGCCGGCCATCGCCGACCAGTGGGCGTCGAGGCTCCGCATGGCCTCGGTGTAGGCGCTCTGCGCGTCGAGCAACCCCTGGCAGCGCCGCTCCAGCGCCTCGGCGAAGTTCGCCGGCACCGGCACGAAGGAGATCGCCTCGCTGCGGCGCCGCCGCACCTCGCCGAGCGCGAAGCTCACCTGCGCGAGCTCGAGCGGCGGCTTGCCCGCCTCGCCCAGCCGGTGCGCCTCGATGAGATCGCGCGCGAGCCCGACCTGACGCGCCGCCTCATCCACGAGATCCTGCTCGACGAGGCCGAGCGCGAGGGCGCCGCGCGCCTCGATCGCCTCGAGGACGCTCAGATCGCCGAGGCGGAGGAGCCGGCGCGCGACCTCGACGAGCTCGGGCCACCGCTCGAGGGCGGCCGCCGCGCGCGCGAGCCGGAAGAGGGCGCCGCGCGCGACCGCGTGGTCCGGGAAGCGCCGCGCGACCTCGCGGTAGCGCTCGGCCGCGAGCGCGCGATCGCCGAGCGCCTCGTGCGCGAGCCCGGCGTTGAACAGGCTGGGCGGCGCGACCTCGCCGTCCGGCGCGAGGCGGACCAGCCGATCGAACAGGGGCGCCGCCTCGCGCGCCTTGTCGGCCAGGAGCAGCGCGCGCGCCCGCTCGAACTCCGCCGCGAGCTCCGCGTCCGAGTAGGGCGAGACGACGACCGGCGCGAGCTCGACCGGCGCCCGCGCCGAGGCCGCCTGCGGGGACCGCGCCGGGGCCGGCGCCGTGGCCTCGGAGGTGCATCCCACCAAGGCGGCCAGTGCGGTCAGAACGGCGAGCGGGGCGATGCGTGGAAGCGGCATGGCCCGGGAAGAATAGCCCCACGGTCGAGGTTGTCCCTCTCGCGCGGACGGAGATGCCAGCCTGGCCGTCCGGAACGAAGGTGTACCGCTGTGCGCCTGTAGGGCAATCCCTGGTTTCAGCTGATGATCCGGGATGTTACAGAGGGTACCCCCCGACAAAAAGCCTGCATCGAGCCGCCATGATGCGGTAATCTCGCTTCGTTCCACAGGCCGCTGTTCGCTCATAGCTCGCGGCGGCGATCTCCTCTCCAGCAACGATCAGAACGAGGGCTTCTGCTGTGGGCTCTCGAAGGCATCACGGCCCTCTTGTGGGCCTTGGAGGTGGGTACATGAAGCATCAGATCATCTCTCCTCGCGCGGTGACGGCAGTCGGCCCGGAGCAGCGGCTGAGTATGGCGGAAGCGCGTCATCGCGAGCTCGATTCGCGGCTCAGGCAGCTGGGTCGGCGGGCCTTCTTAACACCGGGGGAGAGGATGGAGGCAGCCCAGCTCAAGAAACACAAGCTCGCCGCGAAGGACGAGATCGAATCGCTGCGCCGGCGGATGTCGTAGCGCGACCCGGCTGACCAGCGATCCCACAGCGCCGCGCACGGCGCCCCGCCCTACGTCTCCTCTCGCAGTTCCTGTCCAGGCCATCCCAGCGCGCCCACACGGTGGGACGCTCGCACGGAGCGCACCACGAGCGCGCGGTGCAGTACCGGTGCGCGACGCGGGCGCGGAACGACGCGGGCGCCCGGAACGACGCGGAAGCTCGGAACGATGCGGGCGCGCGGCCCCGGCGGCGCGAGCACCGGGGACGCGGACGCGGGCGCGCTGCGGTCAGAGCGTGGGCGCCGAGGGCTCCGGCGATTCGGCGGGCGATGCAGGCGCAGCGTCGGGCTGCGGCGCGGCTTCGGGCGCGGCGCCCTCCGGCAGCGTCTCGGCGCCGCCGTACACGTCGCGGTTGAGATCCGCGAGCGTCTCGGTGAGCCGGCCCTTCTGCTCGCTCGTGACGCCGCCGGGGGTCTGCTTCTCGATCGCCGCGGCGAGCCCGAGCCAGTGGCGCGCGTTGTCGCGGTAGCCCTTGCGCGGATCGGCGACGCCGGTGCCCTGCGGCGCAAGATCGGCCAGGCGGTAGTCCGTCATGCCCCGGAGGTAGGCGTACTGCGCCCGCTCCGGGACCGAGAACGAGTCCATGTCGTGCTCGAGCACACGGAACAGCGCCAGCGCCTGCTCGAACCGGTTCGCCTCGTAGTGGCTGCGGGCACGATCGAGATCCTGATTGTAGGTCGCGCAACCTGGCGCGAGGGCGAACGACGAGAGGAGAAGGACGCACGAGACCAGGCGGCGCATGCGCGGAGGGTATCTCTCGCGTCGCCGCGCGATCAAGCGGGAAGGCAGCGCACCGCGCGACACGGCGACGGGGGGCGCGATTGGAGCGGAGCGTCGAGGCGCCGCGCCCGAGGGTCGGGGGCCCGCCCGCGCGCCGCGAGACCGCCGGCGCCGCTCACCGCAGGAGGGTCGCCGCGAGCACGCCGCCCACCGCGAGGAGCGCGATCCCGAGCACGACGACCGCCCAGATCAGGCCGCGCACCGCCGTCGGCGCCGCCGCGGCCGCGCCGGGCACCGCCGCCGAGGCCAGGGGAGCCGCCGGGGCGCGCGGCGCGGCGGGGGCCAGCGGCGCGACGAACAGCGACGGGTCCGCGACCCGCCCGGTCAGCACCACCGCCCACACAGCAGGTCGCCGCCGATGATGGCGGCCGGCAGCGTCGCGGCGGCGGCCGGCGGGGGTGCGCCGTCCGAGGCCAGGGCCACGGTGTCGGCCGTGTCCCACGCCTCGGCCCGGGAGCCCGCGGCCGACGGCGACCGCGCGCCCGGGAGGCCCGCCGAGGGGCCGCGCTCCATCGAGTCGGCCATGCCCGACGCCACCATGAACGCCTCCGCGAGCTCCCTGGCCGAGGCGAAGCGCGCGTCCGGATCGACGGCGAGCGCCTTGCGCATCCAGGCCTCGACCTCCGCGGGGATGCGGGCGGAAGGCGCCGCCGCCGACAGCGCGGGCGCGGGCGTCCCCAGGATCTTCGCGATGAGCGGGCCGAGGGCCGGGGCCGTGAAGGGGCGCTGGCCGGTGAGGCACTCGAAGACCACGATTCCCAGAGACCACAGGTCAGACCGGAAATCGACGCTCTTCAGGCCTTTCGCCTGCTCCGGGCTCATGTAGTAAGGCGTCCCGAGGAGCGCGCCGGTGCGCGTGGGATCCATCCCTGCGATGGAGAGCGCGTCGGTCGCCTTCGCCACCCCGAAATCGAGGATCTTGATGATCTCGCCGTCATCCTCGCGCGCCATGAAGATGTTCTCGGGCTTGATGTCGCGGTGCACGAGCCCGGCCTCGTGGGCGCGCGCGAGGGCGCGGCACACGTGAGATACGATCTTCGCCGTCTCCGACAGCGTGATTCGCCCGCGCGCGGTCAGGCGATCGCGCAGCGTCTCGCCCGCGAGGCACTCCATCGCGATGTAAGGCAATCCATGGTCGGTCAGGCCATGGTCGAGCACCTTGACCACATGGGCGCTGCGGATCCGCGCGGCGAGCTGCGCTTCGCGATCGAAGCGCGCGCGGGCGCTCGCGTTCTTCGCGACCTCGACGTCGATGAGCTTGATGGCCACCGGCGTGCGGAGCGACAGGTGCTCTGCCAGCCACACCGAGCCCATTCCGCCCTTGCCGAGGAGCCGGGCAAGGCGGTACTTCCCGGCGATACATTGACCTTCCATGGCGTGCGCTCACGGTAACGCGGCGCGCGCCGGTCGTCATCAGTACGGGAGTTGGTCGACGATCCCCCTCGCCGGCTGGCTCGGCGCCGGGGGCGTCACAGGCGGCGTCGCCGAGGGCGCCGCCGCCGTACCGGAGGGCGCCTTGGGCGAAGGCCGCCTCGCAGAAGGCACGGCGGACGGCGCGGCGGCCTCCGCGGCGCGATCGTCTCGGGCGAGGGCGACCGGGGGCGCCGCGCTCGGCGCGGGGGACGGAGGGGGCGCCGGGACGGACGCGCGCGCGCCCGCCGCCGCTTCGGCCGACATGGAGGCCGGAGGCGCGGGCGCGCGCTCCGCTGCGGCCGACGTGGAGACCAGCGGGGCGGGCGCGTCCGCCGCAGGGCGACGGAGCGCGACGAACGCCGCGACGCCGATCGCCGCAAGGAGCGCGGCGCCTGCGCCCGCCCGCTTCAGCGACCTCGCGGGGCCGCCTCGATCCGAGACGGCGGCGGGCGCGGCGGAGCGCGGGGGCGCGGCGAGCGGCGCGAGCGCGCCGACCACCTTGCCGCCCGCGAGCGCGCCCGGCGACGCCGGGTCGGCGTGGCGGCCGAGGACCTCGATCAGGGGCCCGAGATCGTCGAGCCGATCCTCGCGCCGCTTCCGCAGACAGCGGTCGAGCACGTCGGCGACGTCCGCGGGCAGGTCGGGGACGGCCGACCGGATCGACGGCACCTCGCGCTGCAGGAACGCCGTGTACATCTCGCCGAGGGTCTCGAACTCGAGCGGCCTCCGGCCGGTGAGCGCCTCGAAGAGGATGACGCCCATGGCCCAGATGTCCGCCCGATGATCGATGTCCTTCTCGCTCATCGCCTGTTCGAAGGACATGTAATGCGGCGTCCCGAGGATCGAGCCAGTGCTTGTGTTGGCTCCATGGGTCTCCGCGCTGATGGAGGTCGGGTCGAGCACCTTGGCGATCCCGAAGTCGAGCACCTTGGGCACGCACCCGCCGGCCTGGGGCTCGGAGAGGAAGATGTTGTCCGGCTTGAGATCGCGGTGCACGATCCCCTTGTCGTGCGCGGCGCGGAGCGCGGCGGCGACCGGCGAGAGGAGCCGCGCCGCCTCGTGGAGGTGCAGGGCGCCCCTGCGTCTGCGCAGCGCGGAGAGCGGCTCGCCGCGGAGCAGCTCCATGACCATCACGGGCGTGTGATCGTCGTCCTCGAAGACGTCGAGCACCTCGATCACGTTCGGGTGCTGGATCGCGGCCGCCGCCCTTGCCTCGCGGAGGAAGCGCCGCGTCTGCGCGGCGTCGGCGACGCCGCGGACCACCTTGAGCGCCACGTCGCGCCCTGTGCCGAGGTTCCTGGCCGCGTACACCTCGCCCATCCCCCCGCGGCCGATGAGGCGCACGATCCGGAAGTGCCCGGCGACGACCTTGCCGGCCGGGAAGGAGCCCTGGAGATCGTCCGACACGAGCGCAGCGTACCGTGGTTCCCGGCCGGACCCAATCCTCGGCGGCGCGATCACACCGGTCACATCGATTACATGGATTGCGCGCACCGGAAGCCCGTCGCCTGATTGAACGTCGACGGCCCGTCATGGCTGCGCGCGGTCGCCTGCGCCGACAGCTTGTAACCCGCCCAGGAGCTCCCGCGATAGGAGAAGGCCCGCGCCGCGCCGGGGGCCGGCGCGCGGCACACCGGATCGACGAGGAGCGCTCCGCCCGGCTGCCAGCACGGCGCCGTGTAGGGAGCGAAGGTGTCGGCCACCCACTCGGACATGCTGCCGGCGAGGTTCCGGACGCCGAGGGCGGTCACGTCGCCCGGCGCGCCTCCGGCGACTGGCCCCCAGGGCACCGTCCCGCCGAGCGGGCGACAGCCGGCGTTCTCGAACACGCCCGCGTCGGCCTCCATGGGGTGCCGGCCCCTGCCGAGCAGCGCCGTCGCGCAGAGATCGCCGGCGTTGCCCCACGGATAGGCGGTCTCGTCGGCGAGGTTGCCGGCCGCATATTCCCACTCGGCCTCGGTCGGGAGCCGCTTCCCCAGCGCGGAACAGACCTCCTCCGCCTGCGCGTGCGTGACGCAGTTGACCGGCAAGGCGTCGTTGTCGCGCTCCTCGGCGCCGAGGTACGTGCACGCGCCCCGGCCGGACCCCGGCGCGTCGATGTCCCTGACGCCGGGCTCGGACCGGAGCTGCCCTGTCGCCACGAGCTCCCGGACCGCGCCCACGGTCACCTCGTCCACGTCGATGGCGAAGGCGCCGAGCCGCACGAGGTGCTCGGGCTGGCTCAGCTCGTCGAAATCGACGGCGAACCCCGGTCGGGGCGCGCCGAGCAGGAAGACCCCCCCGGGCACGCACTCCATGCCGGCGGGCGCCGGCCCCGCGCAGGGCACCGGGGCCGCGCCCGGCCAGGAGCCGGGCCGGGGCTGGGGCGCGACGTCGGAGAGCAGCGGGAGCACCGGCTCCGGCGCGAGCGCGCCCGTCTCCGGGTCGCAGGTCGCGCCGTCGCCGGGGGCGCTCGGGACGCCGAAGCAGCGCATGGTCAGGTCGAGGGCCACGCGCGCCTCGCCCTCGAGCAGCGGCGGGAGCACGGCGACGGCGTCGATCAGCGCCGCGGCGTCGGGCAGGCCGTTTGGGCCCGCCTGCTCGGCCCGGTAGAGCCGCGCGCGGACCCGCACGGCGGCGCCTTCGCTCCGCGGGACCACGCCGAAGCTGACCGGGAGGCTGTCCGGCCCGTCCACCCCGATGAGCCGCATGCACCCGGTGCAGCTCGCGTCGGCGCCCATCACCTCGAGCAGCAGGTGATCGCCGAACCGGGGCACCGGCGCGTCCGTCGAGACGCTGACGAGCCACTGGCGAGGCTCCGCTCCGCACCCGGAGAGCAGGAGCCCCGCGGCCGCGAGCGCCCCCAGGGAGCGCCGGGCCGTCACGGCGCCCCTCCCGCGTAGACGCACCGGAAGCCGTGCAGCGCGTCCAGCACATCGCCCCTCCGGAACGCAGCGCGGGTGTTCGCGGGGCCGCTGGCCCAGTCTCCCCCGCGGGCGGCGCGCGACCTGGTGGTGTCGTCGTCGCACCGGGGATCGACGAAGATCCCGGGAGCGCCCCAGCAGCCCTCTCCGTAAGGAACCAGCCTGTCGGCGCACAGCTCGCTCAGGTTCCCGCCGAGATCCAGGACGCCATCCCTGGACACGTCGCCGAGGCCGCCGCACGCCGCCGACGGCGGATGGGCGCCGACCTCCTCCGGCCCCGGCCCGCCGGGGCACAGCGTCCCGCGCCCAGCGCTCGCCGTGCAGCACGCGGGCGACGCGTCGCCCCACGGATAGACGCGCCCCTGCCCTCGACCTCGCGCCGCGTGCTCCCACTGCGCCTCGGTGGGCAGATCGCCGCCGCTCGCCCTGCACGCCTCCCGCGCCAGCTTCCACGAGAGGCAGTTGAGGGGGTGATCGTCGTTCGCGCCGTCCGCGGCGCCGAGCCAGCGGCAGCCCGCGAGCGCGTCCCTGTCCGGATCGGGCCCGCTGGGGAGCTCGCCCGCCGCGTCGAGGAGGCCGTCGTTCAGCAGATCGCGGAAGCGGCCGACCGTGAACTCCGTGCGATCCATGAAGAAGGGGCTCACGTAGACGGGCCGCGGGGGCGCGGCGGCGGCGTCGCTCTGCTCGTCGACGTCGGCGAGCTCGGCCTGGCCGAGGAAGCCGAGCCCGCCCGGGATGCAGACGGCGTCGGCGCCCGGCGGCGCGGCCCCGCAGGGCGCCTCGCGCGCGCGGGGCCACGCGCCGGCCCGCGTCGCGGAGGCCGGGCCGGCGAGGACGCCCTCGGTGGGGGCCGCCGCGCGCCGGGCGCCATCGAGGCACGTGCGCGGCGGATCGCGCAGCGACACGGGCACGCCGAGGCAGTCGGCCGAGAGCACGAGCAGGGCCGTCTCCACGCCGGACGCGGGGAGCGCGACCTCGAGCAGCCGGTCGATCGCGGCCTCGGGCGGAGGATCGATGGTCGAGAACGCCCTGCCCTCGACAGCGTCCTCGCCTCTCGTGGCGACGGCGCCGCGGAACGCCCGGATGCGCAGGCGGAGCACGGCGCTGCCCGCCTCGGGCGTGGCCACCCCGAAGGAGAACGGCCAGGAGGAGGGATCCGGCAACACGAAGTTGGCCGTACAGTCGACGTCGTCGATGCAGCTCGGGCGCCACGCCTCGTCGAACCTGTCGAACCGCACCGTATCGACGACCGCCTCCGGAGAGATCGACGGATCGGCGAGGAGCTGCGCGGCGACCGGCGCATCGGTGTCCACGACGACGAGGAGCTGCGGTCGCTCTCGCCCGCCGCAGGCGCCCGAGTGCACAGCCATGCTGAGCACGGCGAGGCTCGAGAGCGCGCGCCTCGGTTCCACCACGTTCCGCCTTTCTCGTTGCCGTTCGACCTGCGCCAGGGGTAGCATTCACTGCTACCATCCAGGAGAGGCAGAGCCAAGAAAGATCGAAGGAAGATCGAGTACGAAGATCGAGTACGAAGATCGATTGCCGCTCTCGCCGACCGACGAACGCCAAACGCTGCTACCGCTCGCGAGGAGATTGTATGTCGTGGGTAACCCGGCCCGTGCTCGCCGTGCTCTCTCTCTCCCTCGCGGCGGCGCTCTCCCCGGCGTGCGACGGGGGTCCCCTCCCCGCGAGCGCGGGGACGGCGTCGAGCACGGGATCGGGGACCGGCGGAGGCGCCGGCGGAGGCGAGGTCACCTACCGGACGAGCGCGTGCGGCGCGTGCGTCGTGGAGACAGCGTGCGTGTCCCAGGTGAACGCCTGCGCGGCCGATCCGGGCTGCGCCGCCTACCTCGACTGCCTCGACGCGTGCCCGCTGGGCGCGAACGGGGACGCGGACGTCGCGTGCGAGAGGGCATGTCCGCCGGTCTCCGGCTCTGCTGGCCAGAGCGCGCAGCAGGCCTTCATCGACTGCCGGGCCGCGGGGCCGGGCGCGCGGTGCGCCGGCTGCGGCCAGGTCCCCGCCGCGACCGACCCGGACTTCAACCAGACGTGCCCGCCGTCGATGGAAGAGAACGAGTGTTACAAGTGCGAAGACGAGCGCTGCTGCGAGACCTACCAGGCGTGCAAAGACGACCAGGACTGCCAGGATCTCGTCGCGTGCATCAAAGCCTGTCCCGGGGGCGCGGACTACCCGCCTTGTGAGGGCCAGTGCTACCAGGATCACGCCGCCGGCTACGAGCGCTACGGTCACCGGGTCGCCTGCATGGAGCACTTCTGCTTCGACGACGACGCCTGCGGCGAGGAGCCGCTGCACCCTTGTGTCGAATGCCAGATCCTGCGCTGCGCCGACGAGATGGCGGCTTGCCATCACGATCTCCAGTGCGCGCTGCTCGAGAGCTGCCAGGTCCAGTGCGAAACCGCGGACCAGGCCTGCCTCACGGCGTGCGAGGAGATGTTCCCGACCGCGGTGGAGACGCACAACGCTCGCCTCGGCTGCGCGCTCGCCCACTGCCTGCCCTCCTGCGGCGGGACCGAATGACGAGGCCGTCGGCGGAGCGCGGCGCCATCCGGACGCGGTGGATCCTGGGTGGCCTGGTCGCGGCGGGGTTCGCGCTCTTGGCCGAGGGGCGCGCGAGCGCCGAGGAGCCGAGCGGGCCCACGGCGCCGGCGGAGGCGCCGGCGGCCGACGAGCGCACCGCGCGCGGCAGGGCGGCGTTCCTGCTCGGCGTGCAGCGGTCGAAGGACGCGCAGTGGGGCGAGGCGCTCGCCGCCTTCGAGGAGGCGGCGGCGGCGCGGGACGCGCCGATCGTGCAGTACAACATCGGCTTCTGCGAGCGCGCGCTGGGCCGCTACGTCGCGGCGCGCCGGACCTTCCGCCGCGTGCTCGCGAGCGCCGACGGCCTCGCGCCCGCGCAGATCGACGACGCCAGGGCGTTCGTCGCCGAGCTGGACCAGCTCGTCGTCCGCGTGGCGGTGACGCTGGATCCCGCGGGGACGCCGCTGACCGTGGACGGGCGCCCGCTCCGCCTGGACACCGAAGGCGGAACCAGGGTCTTCGTCGCGCTCCCGTCGCCGGCGGGGCGCGCGGAGGCGCCGGCGGACAAGACCTTCACGGTGGAGCTCGATCCCGGCGTCCACCTCTTCCGGGCGGCGCGGCCTGGGCGGCAGGATGCGTTCGTCCAGAAGACCTACCGGCCCGGGGAGAGGGCC
Organism: Sorangium cellulosum So0157-2; assembly: GCF_000418325.1. GTDB lineage: Bacteria > Myxococcota_A > Polyangia > Polyangiales > Polyangiaceae > Sorangium > Sorangium cellulosum_D. Next base: position 1,672,926 of record NC_021658.1, on the reverse strand, counting down.
ACGCTCGACCTCCGGCTGGAGCTCCTCCCCGCGCGCGTCGCGGTGCGCGCCGAGCCGGCGCAGGCGCTCGTCCGCGTGGACGGCCGCGAGGCCGGGCTCGCGCCCATCGACATCGAGCGGCCACCGGGGAAGTACCGGATCGAGGTGGTGCGCGACGGGTTCGAGACATACGCGGCGACGCTCGATCTGCACGCGGGGCAGCGGGCGGATCTCACGGCCAAGCTGGTCCCGGTGCGGCCATCGGTGCTGAAGACGTGGTGGTTCTGGACGGGCGCGGCGGCCGTGCTGGCCGGGGGCGCGGTGGTGACGTACGCGCTGACGCGACCGCCGCCGCCCTACGACGGGGGGAGCCTGAACTGGGTCGCGGAGCCGACGGCGATCCGGTGGTGAGGAGAGCCGCGCGGCCGCGCGGCGCGGGGCCGGCAGGGCCGCCGTGCTGCGCGCGGCGAGCGCGGCGCGCCGACGAGCGCGGCGCGCCGACGAGCGCGGCGCGCCGACGAACGTCCAGGCCACGCGTGGCGGCGGAGCCATGCAGGCCGGCAAGCCGCAAGGGCAGCGCGGGCATGGTAGGCTCGACCGATGATCACGCGGTTCGAGGTCGATGGCTTCAAATCGCTGCGGGACTTCGCGGTCGATCTGGAGCCGCTGACGGTGTTCGTCGGGCCGAACGGGGCGGGAAAGTCGAACCTGCTGGAGGCGATCGGCCTGCTCGGCCGGCTGGCTTCCATGTCGGTGGAGGAGGCGTTCAAGCTCGGGCGAGGGAGGGTCGTCGATCAGTTCAGCCTCTCGGGGGGAGAGGCGGGGAGGACGATCCGGTTCGCCGTGGAGGTGTTGCTGCGGGGCTCGCCGGAAGCCTCTGCTGAAGGTACGCCGCCGCCTGACCGCTATCGGTACGAGCTCGTCATCGAGCGTCGGGAACGTCCGTCAGGCGTAGAGGAGCTGACTGTCGCCGAAGAGCATCTGCTCGTGGTCTCGGAGAGCAAGGATCCCGCCAGGCAAAGAACTATCTTCCGGCAGAAGGAGCAAGATCAACGGGAGCGGCGCGTGGCTATCGCGTCCGACTTACAAGGTCGAGAGGAAAGCACCTTCAGGTGCCCGCACACGCATTCAGCGCTTGGCTCAAAACTCGCGAGCGCCGAACGCTATTACCTTCAATTCGATCTCGACGAGGAAACGCGCCACCAATTGGCGAAGCTGAAAGAGCTCATCGACCCGCACACCGCCGAGTATGGCCTGATCAAGCCAATACTAGATGCCAAGATCCAGAAGCTGGGGATCGACACATCAAAGACGCGAGAAGCCGGATGGTATGCCGTCATCACTGCGCTCACCGACGAGCTCTCGCGCTTTCGCCTCTTCCAGATCGACGCGGCGCGCCTGCGCGATGCGAGCGAGCGCATCGCTTCGACGATGCTCGCGCCCGATGCCTCGAATCTGCCGACCGTCCTTGCGGATCTTCCCGGACCAGTCCTCGGCGAGATCCGCGCGGATCTTGTGTCCCTTATCCCGGGGCTCGCCGGCTTCGATATCATCCCCGACGAGGCCAGCTTCCGGATTGAGTTCAAGCTCTCGGGCGGGGAGCGCCTACCGGCTCGCCTCGCCTCCGATGGCACGCTGCGCGCCCTGGCATTGCTGACCGCCCTCCGGGTCCAGCCTCGCCCGTCCGTCCTCGGCGTCGAGGAGCCGGAGAACGGCATCTATCCCGGCCGGCTGCGTACGCTGCTCTCGTTGCTTCGTGAGAGCGCCGCGCCGGACGGCGACGATCCTGCTGGCGCCGCGCTGCCGAGCACGCAGCTCCTCCTCACCAGCCACTCGCCTGTCGTCCTGGCCGCGTTCCGTGACAGACCCGAACATCTACGCTTCATGGATCTCGTGCGCCGCGATGGCCACCTCACGACGCGCGCGCGACCGGTGGGTGAGCTGAAAGAACCGATCGACGGCGCACGCATCGCGTCGCTGCGCGAGGTAGACACGCTTCTACATGCGGCGGACAGCGAGGCCGCGGAATGACGAGGAGGCGTCTCTACCTCCGCGTCGGCCTCTACGCGGAAGGCAAGAGCGACTACCATTTCCTCTTGCCGCTCCTGAATCGCTTGCTGCCGCCGCTCGCGGCGTCGCGTTTTCCAGGCGCATGCGAGGTTGCAGACAGCCTGGGGATCGATGCACCACAGCCGGCGCCGGAGGAGCGCGCCGAACGGATCGCGGCCGCTATCGCCGACCGCTGGGAGGAATGCACGCTGTTCGTGATCCACGCCGATGGCGCAGGCGATCCGGAGTCTGCTCGGCGGAGCTGCATCGACCCCGGCATCGAAGCCGCCCGGCGCACGTACCCGAACGTCGTGACGGTCCCGTGCGTCCCGGTGCACGAGACCGAGGCATGGATGCTGGTGGATGTCGACGTTTTCCGGACCGTGCTCGGCAGCGGAGCGCAGCCGGCACTTCCCGCCGAGCCAGAGCGCGAGAACAAGCCAAAGCTGACGCTGCAACGACTCTTGAAAGCAGGAGGAATGAGACTGAATCCCGAGCGCCTCTACAGCTCGTTCGGCGAAGGAGTCAGCCTGGCGGCGCTGCGAACACTGCCGGCATTTCAGATCTTCGAGACGGAGCTCGTCGAGGCCATCCGCGCCGTCGCACGCGCGCAGGGGTGGCCAGGATGATCCGATCGTAGGGATAGATCCCCGCCCGGCTCACCCCACGAGCCGCCTCCCCAGGAGCCGCGCCGCCAGCTTCCGCAGCCAGTCGGCCCGCCGCGGGTCGGGCGGCGCGAGCCGCCCCGTGCGCGCGGCCTCCACGATCGCGGCCGTCTCGGGCGTCGGGTCGGCGCACGCCTCCAGCACCCGGAAGACCGTCGCGTCCTCGTGCCCGACGCCCGCCTCCGCCACCCACGCGTCCACCGACGCCGCGAACGCAGGATCGCCCGGGAACGGCTGCTCGACCTCGTTGCTCGGGCCGAGCCCGTTGATGCCGGCGATCACGAGGTCCTTGCGCTCCTTGTAGGTCAGCCCCGCGAGCTCCTCGGGCAGCAGCGGGCGGCCGATCCAGATGTCCTGCACGCCCATGCCCAGCGGGAACTCGAGCCGCTTCTCGAGCGGCTCCGGCGGCAGCGCGCCGGCGAAGCGCACCGGCACCACCGGGACACCCACCGCGAGCGCCATGTCGATGAACGCGCCGCTCATCTTCTGCACCGGCGTGCGGCACTCGAGCGACCTCGTGCCCTCGACGTGCACCATCACCCCCTTGCCCGAGCCCTGCATCTCCGCCCCGAGCTCCGCGATGATGCCCCCGAGCGACGCCTTGTCCTCGCGATCGAAGTACGTGATCACCTTCGGATCGCGCGCGCCCGGGTACGCGAAGCAGTGCGCGAGCATCGTGCCGAGCCACGTCGTCCGGTGCTCGGCCTTGGCCAGCGTCACCGTGGAGACCTCCGTGAGCCCGGAGACGGCGATGCCGAACAAGAGCGACTCGACGGCGACCTGGTGGTTGCCGAGGTAGAGCAGGCTCCGGCCCTTCACCGCGCGGAACGCGGCGGGATCGGCGACGTGCACCCGGCGGATGAACCGCTCGATGAGGCCGAAATACAGGTCCTCCGCGGGCCACCGGCCGAGGCCCATGGCCGCGCCCCAGTAGCGGCGGACCTGTGCGATGTCGATCGCGGGCGGGCCCGCGTCGCGCACCACGACCTCGGAGCCCTCGCGCGCCACCGCGAACGGCCAGCGCGTCAGCGGCTGCGCCGAGGAGACCCCGGCGAGCGAGACCGTCGACGGGTGCACGCCGGCGCGCCGCGCGACGTGATCCTTCACGGCCACCGCCTCGACGAGATCGCCCGACGCGGCGTACAGGTGCGCCACCGTGCCCGGCATCCAGTCCATCGTGCGCACGTCGGCCGGGCTGCAGCGCGCCTCGCCAGACGCCGCGTCGACCCGCGAGACGCCGAGGTCGACCGGCGCGCGGTCGCGCAGGAACGCCCGGCGGATCCCGGGCGGCGCGCCGCCCACCGACCCCTGCGGGAGCAGCACCTCGACGAGGCGGAGCTCCAGCCAGACGCGCTCGCCGGCGGCCTCCGCCCCGGCGCCCGCGCCCGCGATGACCTGCACCCGGAACGAGACGAAGCGATCGTCGCGGCCCTCGTACCGCACCTCGACGCGCACCGGCGCCTCGGGGATCGGCCCGTAGAGGCGCAGCGACGGGATGCGCGACGGGAACGCGATGTGCGCGGGCGGGCTCGCCGGATCCCACAGGAACAGCCGGTCGTGCGGGATGGTGTGGGTCAGCGCGTCCAGCATGCCCTGGTGCAGCGCCCCGGGAGGCACCGAGCCCTTGCCAGGATCGAGCACCGCCGAGGAGCCGCGGTCGCCGAGCCGGAGCGAGGTCAGGTACTGGAACGCGGGGCCGTGGAACAGCGTGCCCGCCGCGTAAGGATCGTCGGCCTCGGGCGCGTCGAGCGCCGGCTCCGGCGCGGGGGCGGGCGGGTACGCGCCGGCCACCCGCACGCGGCCGGTGCACACGGGCTCGAACCGCGAGAGCGCCGGGTTCGAGGCCTCGCGCCACGCGAGGAGCCGCACGTCGAGGACGTCGCCCGTGCCGGTGGCCTCGGCCTTGATGCGCACCGGCCCCGGCACGGTCAGCCAGCGGAGCACCACCACGTCCTCCACGGCCACGACCACGCTCCCCGGGCGCGCCCGCAAGGCGGCGCCGGCCAGCCGGTCGACCATGCTCATCCCCGGGAGCGCCGGGACCGTCCACGTGGGGCAGTGGTCCGCCACCCAGCCGGCCGGATCCAGCACCTCCTCGGCGTCCTCGGCCTCCGGCGGCGCGGCGCGCCTCGCGAGCGCCTGCGGGCTCCGCCCCTCGGCCTCCGGCGACGCGACGCGCCCCGCGGCCGGCTCGTTCGGGCGGGATCCCTGGCTCCGGAGCACGGCGCCCGGGAGCGAGGCGAGGTGGCGCGCGTCGCCGCGCGGGTCGAAGCCGACGTCGCGGCGCGGGCGGGGCGGCGGCGCGCCGTCGACGATGCGCACGCCGAGCGTCGCGCCGTAGATGCGGAGGCCGTCCACCCAGAGGTAGGACTCGGCGACGACGTAGGGCCCGCGATCGTCGCGGCCGACCTCGAGGATGTCGGTCTCGACCGTCACCCGCCGGCTGCTCGGCAGCACCTGGCCGCGGTAGCGCCAGCTGTGCTCGTGCCCCGTCATCACCGGCTCGAACCGCGGGTCGCGGAGGCCCGCGTGGAGGTCGTGGTGCAGCATCCAGAACTGGATCGTCTGCAGCATCGCCTCGATGCCGAGCGAGCCGGGCTGCACCGGATCGCCCAGGAAATGGGCCTTGAAGAACCACTCCGACGGCTGGACGTCGCGCCGCGCGCGCAGCCGGCCGAGCCCCTTCCTGCCGCCGCCCTGCCACAGGCCGTCGATGCGGTCGATCATCAGCAGCGACGGCCGCGCGAGCCCGAGCTCGCCCCCGCAGTACCGCTCGGGGCGCGCGCGGAGATCGACCTCGAACTCGGACGGCGCGTCCAGCGCGGCGACCTCCTCGGGCTTCGGCGGGATGCCGATCTGCGTCGCGAGCGCGGCCTTCGGGAAGAAGCCGAACACCGTCTCGAGGTCGTACACCCGCGTGGCGCCGACGCTGCACTCGACCCGGAACGCCAGGATGATCATGCCGCCCGACCGCGAGATGTTCGTGAGCTGCGACGTCGTGCGGAGCGCGCCCGCGTCCGGCAGCACCTCGGCGCGCAGGGTGCCCTTGCCGTCGAGGTTGCGGAAGTACAGCGCGCCCTCGCTCGAGAGCGCGCAGCCGGCGTAGCTCGCGAGCCAGCCGCACGTCTGGAGCGCGGCCTCGAGCACCACCGCGAACGGCATCGTGAGGCTCGCGTTCTCGTCGAAGTACCAGGCGTCCGCCGGGACGTCGTACTCGACCTCGACCTTCGCGCCGGCCTTCATCGCCGCCATGGGGCTCGAGACCGAGAGGACCCGGCTCATGAAGTGGTACGGCGGGCCCGGGAGCCGCGCGACGTGCCGGCCCTCGTCGAACCTCCGGTAGAGCGGGCCGAACGCGTCCGACGGCCTGCCCCAGGCGCACGAGAGCAGGCTCTTGTAGTCGAACGGGAACCCGCCGGCGTCCGCGGCGGCGCCGCCTGCGGGCGGCGCGCCGAGCTCGGACCCGGGGACCCGCGCGACCGGCTTCGGCTCGACGTGGCCGTCGAGCAGCTCGGGGGAGCTCGAGAGCGGCCAGTCCGGGCGGAGGCGGAGGCCGACGCGGCGGGCGTGGAACGCCTTGAGGCCGTCGACCGTGCACAGGAAGTCGGCGAACACGGTCGGCTGGGGGCCGTCGTGGACCTCCTCGACGAAGACCTCGTACGTGAGCAGGCGGCTCGTCGGGACGACCTGGCCGCGGCAGCGGAGCAGGTAGGGGATCTCGGGCACGGGCTCGAAGCGGAAGCCGTCCGCGTCCACCGTGAAGCCCATGGCCGCCATGTAGAACGCGAGCGCCTGGAAGCAGCCCTCGAACATGAGCGTGCCCGGCATGCACGGGTCGTCCTTGAAGTGGCCCTCGAAGTACCAGCCGTCCTTCGTGATCGGCAGCGTGGCCCTGAGATAGCCGCGCTTCCACGGGCCGCCCGCCGGGTCGAACGCGTCGACGCGATCGAAGAACAGCATGGGCGGCGCGCTGATCCGCGGCGTCCGGACGTGGGTGCTCAGGCGCTCGAAGCCGGGGCCGAACGCCGCCGCGCCGTCGCCGGCCGCGAACGCGAGGAGATCGGCGCGGTCGAAGGCGGACTTCTGGCAGGCGATGCGCGGCGGATCGAGGCGGGCGGTCGCCGCGTGCTCGGCGGAGTCCGCGTCCCAGAGGACGCCGCCGGAGTTCGCGAGCTCCTCGTCGGTGAAGAAGCCGGCCTGGCCCTTGCGCGTCTTCAGGCGCAGCTCGCCGCCGATGCGGCAGTCGTAGTGGAAGAAGAAGAGGCGGACGTCGCCGTGCTTCGCGTGCCCGTCGACGTGGATGTCGTAGACGAGCGTGTCGCCCGGGCGCGGCAGCCCGCCGTAGAAGGTGATCTCGCAGCCGAGCAGCCGGTAGACGCGCTCGCCCTTGTTCTCGAAGTCCGCGCCCAGCCAGCTGATGAGCAGGAGGTCGGCCTGGCCGCTCTCGATCATGATGCCGGCCGGCATCGCGCCGTCGTGCAGGTACCAGGAGTCCCACCGCACGTCGGTCTCGGTCCACATCGTGCCGAGCTTCATCGAGCCGGGCTCGGCGTCGATCCCGGTGACCCGATCGGCGAGCAGCAGCGGCGGCATGGGCATGCGCACCTGGCGGCGGTAGCCGTCCTGCCGGGCGAAGAGCGGGCCGAAGACGTCGGAGATCCGGCCCGAGGCGAGGTGCTCGAGCTGCTCGCGGCTGAACCGGGGACCGCGCGGCGCGAGGGCAGCCGCCGCGGGGAGGTCCGGCGCGGCGGCGGGGCGCGGCGACGGCGGAGGCGCGGCGGCGGCGGGGCGCGGCGACGGCGGAGGCGCGGCGGCGGCGGGGCGGCTGAACCGGGGACCGCGCGGCGCGAGGGCAGCCGCCGCGGGGAGGTCCGGGGCGGCGGCGGGGCGCGGCGACGGCGGAGGCGCGGCGGCGGCGGGGCGCGGCGACGGCGGAGGCGCGGCGGCGGCGGGGCGCGGCGACGGCGGAGGCGCGGCGGCGGCGGGGCGCGGCGACGGCGGAGGCGCGGCGGCGGCGGGGCGCGGCGACGGCGGAGGCGCGGCGGCGGCGGGGCGCGGCGACGGCGGAGGCGCGGCGGCGGCGGGGCGCGGCGACGGCGGAGGCGCGGCGGCGGCGGGGCGCGGCGACGGCGGAGGCGCGGCGGCGGCGGGGCGCGGCGGGGGCGGCGGCGCGGCGGGCGCCTCGGCTCGGATCGGGCGCGGCGCCTCGGCTCGGATCGGGCGCGGCGCCTCGGCTCGGATCGGGCGCGGCGCCTCGGCTCGGATCGGGCGCGGCGCCTCGGCTCGGATCGGGCGCGGCGCCTCGAACGGCCGCGGCGCCTCGACACGGACCCACGCGACGGGGACGACCTGCGCCGACGGCGCCGCGTGCACCGCCGCAGCCGCGCCCGACGACGCCTCGACGAGCGCGTCCAGCGCGCGCTGCCGCATCTGCAGGAACCGGCGGTGGACCTGGGCCTGCTGCTCCGCCCACGCCTTGTGGATCTGCGCCATCTGGACGGTGAACGCCGCGGCGCCGGCGATCACGTCGCCGGGGATGTCCACGGCCGCGGCCTCGACGAACGCCGGCGCGACCTGCAGCGGCTCGACCGCGGTGTCCGCCGCGGCCTCGACGAACGCCGGCGCGACCTGCAGCGGCTCGACCGCGATGTCCGCGGCCGCGGCCTCGACGAGCGCCGGCGCCATCGGCGGCGGCTCGTCCCAGGACGGCGGCGAGGCCGCGTCGGCGGCAGAGAACCCCGTGGGCCCGGGGTACAGCGGCGGCAGGTCGTCGAAGGCGGACGGCAGAGGCGGCGCAGGTTCCATCGAGTCTCCAGGGGATGAGCGGGGGGCCGCGCCGGGCACGACGATCGCCGGCGGGTGGGCGGGGAGCGTGAGCGCCGGCCCCGCCGAAGATCGCGGCGGCGGGAGCGGCGCGGCCGGACCGCCGGCCCCGATGCGGACCGACAGCGAGCCCCCGCCGAGGCCGGCGCAGCGGACCTCGGCGACGCGGACGTCGTCGGACCAAGGCGATCCGTCCGGCTTCTGGGCATGACGGCAGGCGAGCACCGCGGCGGCGACGTGCAGCAGGCCGGAGGCGGCGTGCGCATGGCCGAACCGCGGCGCGAGGTCCGTGGCCGACAGCACGAGGCCCGGCTCGGCCGGCTCGTCCACGATCACGGCCAGGACCGGGTGCCGCTCCCGGACGGCGTCGTCGAGCCGCTCGAGCACGAGCACGACCGCGGCGTCGCCCGGAGGCAGGTGGACGCCGAGCGCCTCGAGCGCGGCCGCGTGGGCGGGCTCGCACGAGAGGTCCACGGCGCCGACGATCGCCGCGTCCACGGCGCCCGCGCGCAGGGCGCGCGACGCGACCCGCAGCGCCCAGGGCCCGGAGAGCTCCTCGGCCGCGATCGTGAACGACGGCCCGCCGACGTCGAGGTGGCTGTTCAGCCGGTTCGCCGGGATGTTGGGCATGTTCCCGACGACGCCCGCCGCCCGGAGGGGCGCGATGATCGCGTCCTTGAGCGCGTCGACGTCGACCGACGGGCCGAGCCGCGCCGGCGCCGACTCGGCGAGCCGCCAGCGCGCCATGTACCGGCACACCTCGGTGTCGGCGCCCATGCCGATGAGCACGGCGGTGCGATCGCGCGGCAGCGCGAGCCCATCGGTCGCCTCGATCGCCGCCTCGAGCAGCAGCGTCTGCTGGGCGAGCGCCTGCTCGAGATCGCGCGGCGGGAACCGGAGGCGATCCGCGGGCAGCGCCACGGTCGCGCGGCGGGGATCCGCGCCGCCGCCCGAGAGGAGCGGCTCGGCGAACGCCCGGACGCCGCTGAGCTCACCGACGCACACGCCCATCGCCACCACGGCCAGGTGACCCGCCGGGGCGGGCCGCGCCGCCGGGGCGGCCGGCGCGGCGCGGCCCTTCGGCGCGGCGCGCTCGTACGCCTCGACGAGGAGGTGCGCGTTGTTCCCGCCGAACCCGAACGCCGACAGGCCCGCGAGCCGACGGCCCTCCCAGGGCTCGGCCCGCTGGAGCACCCGGAACGGGCTCGCGGCCACCGCGTCGCTGAGCGGATCGGCGTGCAGCGTGGGCGGGCGGATCCCCGCCGCCATGGCGCCGAGCAGCTTGAGGAGCCCGGCCGCGCCGGCCGTCGTGACGAGGTGGCCGAGGTTCGACTTGAGCGAGCCGAGCGGGACCTCGCGGCGGCCGAACACCTCGGTGAGGGTCGCGATCTCGGTCGCGTCGCCGAGGGGCGTGCCCGTCGCGTGGCACTCGAGGAGCGAGATCTCGCCGGGATCGACGCCGGCCATGGCGTACGCGGCCCGCATCGCGCGCAGCTGGCCCTCGACCGCCGGCGCGAGCAGGCCGCGGCCGCGGCCGTCGTTCGACAGGCCGACCCCGCGGATGACGCCCAGGATGGGCCTCTGCGCGGCCTCCGCGTCGGACAGGCGCTCGAGGACCACGAACGCCGCGCCCTCGGCGGGGACCAGGCCGTCGGCCGCCGACGAGAACGGGCGGCTGCGCCCGGTGCGGCTCAGGGCCGACAGCGCGCAGAACCCGATGTGCATGAAGAGGTCGTCCGACCGGCACACCGCGCCGGCGAGCATCCGGTCGACCTCGCGGTCCTGCAGGCGCTCGCAGGCGAGCGCGATCGCGTAGAGCGACGACGCGCACGCGGCGTCGAGCGCGAACGCCCCGGCCCCGAGGCCGAGCGCGTCGGCGAGCAGGTGGGCGGGCAGCCCCGACATGAACCGGTTGCGCGGATCGGGCCGCGCGACGCCGGCGAGATCGCCGAGCCACGTCGCCTCGGCCCACGCCGACATCGCCGACGAGGGGAACGAGAGGTTGCCGAGCACCGCGCCCGCGCGGTCGGACCGGCCCTCGTGGCCGGCCTCGCGCAGCGCCTCGCGGCCCGCGTAGAGCACCCACTGGAAGAGCGGGTCGAGCGCGAGCAGCGACTCGGGCGGACCGCTCCTCCGGGGGAACGGGTCCCGGGCGAGCACGCTGCGGAAGTGCTCGTCGAACCCGGCGACGTAGCCGCCGCGGTCGCTCCACGCGCGGTCCTTCGCGTCGCGCACGTCGCGCGCGCCGCCCTGGCCGGAGGCGAGCGCGCGCTCGCGCGACAGGCGCCAGCGGCCGTCGGGGGCGGCGGACAGGAGGTCCCTGCCCGCGAGCACGTTGTCCCAGAGGGCCGCGGGGTGGAGCGCGCCGGGGAGGACGCACCCGCGGCCGACGATGGCGATGGGCTCGAACACGCTGGCCTCGATCACGCCTGGCCGCGCGCCGTGTCGGGGCGGAGCACGTATTGCACGTCGCGCAGCTCGGCGACCATCGCGCCCGTCTGGTCGACGAACGCGATGTCCGCCTTCGTGCGGTCGCGGGCCACGATCTGCCCGCGCACCACCGCGCGCAGCGGGCCGTCGGACGGCCCCTCGGCGAAGGTGTGCAGCGCGCCCACGGACATCGGGAGCGCCGCGCCGCCGAGCACGTGCTGCGTCCACAGCGTCGCGAGCTGAAGCCCGCCGTCGAGCGCCGCCGGGTCGGTCTTCCACGGCTGCGCCACCCAGCCGGCCTCGCGCAGGCCCACGACCGTCCCGGCGATCCCGTCGCGGCTCACGCCGTCGAGCTGCCGGATCACCTGGAAGTCGCGGCCGTGGAACAGCGTGCGGCCGTCGTACAGGTCGACGCCGGAGGGCCACGGGCCGAGCGACGGCAGGGCCGGGCCCCTCGGGGCCGCGCGCCCCTCGGGCTGCGCCATCTCGATGGTCGCCGCGTAGTGCAGCGCCCCCTGGGGCCCGCGCAGCTCGGCCGCGAGCACCGCGCCGTGGCCGTTGCTCACCTCGCGGCAGTCCACGCGGAACACCTCGCCGCCCGACTCGTACGCCGCGAGCTTGATCCCGCGCAGCACCCGCACGTCGCGGAGCTCGGTCACGACGAGATCCGGCCGGCAGGCGCGCGCGGCCCGGGCGAACCACTCGAGGGCGATCACCACCGGCACCACGGGCACGCCGTTGATGGCGTGATCGCCGAGGTAGGGGTGCGTCGCGCGGTCGGCGCGGACGGCCAGCGCGACCCGGCGGCCGTGGCCCTGGGCCGCGAGCGTCGTCGGCTCGGCGCCGAGCACGAGCTCGACCGCGCCGCCGTCGCCCGAGCCGTCGCAGAGCTCGTCGAGCAGCATCCTCGCGCCTACGTCGAGCGGGATGAGCGGCACGCCGAGCTGCGCGAAGTGCGCCTCGAGCGCCGCGTTCACCATGCCGCCCTGCCAGGGCCCCCAGCCGAGCGACCTCACGCGGCAGCCCGGGCGTCGGGCGGCCTCGGAGGCGGCGACCTTGTTCAGGACCTCGTTCGCCATCGCGTAGTCGCACTGCCCCTTGTTGCCGCTGCGCGCCGCGATGGAGCTGAAGAGGACGATCGCCTTGAGCGGGTCGCCCTCGGTCGCGCCGAGCAGGGCCCGGAGGCCGTCGACCTTCGTGCGGAACACGCGCTCGAGCTGCTCGACCGTCTTCTCCGCGATGAGCTTGTCGGCGAGCACGCCCGCGCCGTGGACGATCGCGGTGACGGGGCCGAAGGCGCCGCGCACCTGGTCGAGCGCCGCGGCCACGGCGCGCGGGTCGTTCACGTCGACCGGCACGTAGAGGGCCTCGCCGCCGGCCGCGCGGATCGCGTCGAGCGTCGCGCGGACCTCGCGGCTCGCGAGGATCTTCGCGACCTGCCGGCCGATCTCCGCCGGCGTCGCCTTGTGGCCCGCGGAGGCCGCGGCCTTGACGAGCGCCGCCTTGAGCGCGGCCTCGCCGCCGACGCCGCGGCACGCGGCCGGATCCTCCTCGAGCGCGGAGCGGCCGAGCAGCGCGAACCTCGCGCGGCTGGCCTTCGCGAGCGCGATCAGCGTCGCCGCGGTCACGCCGCGGGCGCCGCCGCTCGCCACGACCACGTCGGACGGCCCGAGGGGGAGCGGACCGGGCTGCGCGTCCTGCCGGACGCTGCGCAGCGTGGTGCGGCGGCCGTCCGCGCGCAGGCCGATCTCGAGCTCGACGCCGCCGGACAGGAGCTCCGCGGCGATCGCCTCGGCGAGCTCGGCGGCGGGCCGGCCGCTCCGCTCGAGGTCGATCGCGCGGCACGACGCCTCGACCCACTCCAGGGCCGCGGTCTTCACGAGGCCCGGCAGCCCGCCCACCCAGGCGCGGTCCGAGCCGGCGAGGCCGAAGTCGCCGCCCGTGTCCTGGACCGTGACGAACAGGGCCGGTTGCGCCGCGATCGCCTGGGCCGCGAGGAACGCCTCGCGGTGGACGGCGAGCGCCTCGTCGGCCGTGGCCGCGTCGCGCAGGCCGCCGAGGAACACGGCGCCGCGGGCGCCGCGGGGCACGGCGGCGGCGTACTCGGCGGCGATCCCGCGCGCCGCGAGGGCGGCGGCGAGCGCGGGGCCGACCGCGTCGTCGCCGGTGACCACCACGGTGCCGGCGTCGAAGAGGCCGGGCATCGCCATGCCGGCGGCGGGCGCCGGCGCCTCGACGAGCGTCCACCGGCCGAGGTGCGCGGCGGCGGGGTTCTCGGCGGGCTTCGCGGGGGCGTCGTCGCCGGCGGCGGAGCCGAGGCGCGCGCGGAGGTGGTCGACCACCTGGCCGAGCGTGCGCAGCTGCGCCAGCGCCGAGGCGTCCACCTCCGACAGCCCGGGCGTCCGGTCCCGCACCGCCGACAGGATCTCCACCCGCTTGATGCTGTCGATCCCGAGATCGCTCTCCAGCTCCATCTGCAATCCGAGCATCTCGGCCGGGTACCCCGTCGTCTCGGCCACCACCGCCATCACCACCCGCTCGACCTCGGCCGCGCCGGGCGTCGCCGCGGAAGCGCTGGCCGGCGCGGGGGCGGGCAGCGAGGCGCGGAGGTGATCGACCACCTGGCCGAGCGTGCGCAGCTGCCAGCCGGCCTGACGGCGGCCGCGGGCGCGGCGGGCAGCGAGGCGCGGAGGTGGTCGACCACCTGGCCGAGCGTGCGCAGCTGCGCCAGCGCCGAGGCGTCCACCTCCGACAGCCCGGGCGTCCGGTCCCGCACCGCCGACAGGATCTCCACCCGCTTGATGCTGTCGATCCCGAGATCGCTCTCCAGCTCCATCTGCAATCCGAGCATCTCGGCCGGGTACCCCGTCGTCTCGGCCACCACCGCCATCACCACCCGCTCCACGTCGGACGCCGCGGGCGCCGCTGCCGCGGGAGCGGCGGCCGGCGTGGCCGCGGCGGCGCCGCTGCGGCGGCCGGGGCGGCGACGGCCGTCCTTGCGCTGGCCGACGGCGCGGCGGCGGGCATCGAGGCGCGGAGGTGGTCGACCACCTGGCCGCGGCAGCCGGCCTGACAGCGGCCGCGGGCGCGGCGGCGGGCAGCGAGGCGCGGAGGTGATCGACCACCTGACCGAGCGTGCGCAGCTGCGCCAGCGCCGAGGCGTCCACCTCCGACAGCCCGGGCGTCCGATCCCGGACCGAGGACAGGATCTCCACCCGCTTGATGCTGTCGATCCCGAGGTCGCTCTCCAGCTCCATCTGCAGCCCGAGCATGGAGACGGGGTATCCGGTCTTGTCCGCGACCACCTCGAGGACCATCCGCTCGAGATCGACCCCCGGCGCGGCGGCGCCTGCCGCCTGCGTTGCGGCGGCGGGCGACGCGACCGCCGCCTTCGCTGCCGCGGTGGGGGCGGTGGACGGCGGCACGATCAGCGCCGCGCCGGCCACGCCGAGGATCGCCTGGTCGTTCGGGCTCGCCCCGGCGGACGGCGGCACGACCGCCGGCTTCGCCGCCGCGACGGGCGCCGCAGCCGCCGGCGCTGCGAGCGCCGCGTGATGCTCCCCGCCCGCGCCGTTCAGGCCGTCCTGGATCGCGTGGCTCCTGCCCCCGCCGACGAGCAGCGCCGGCGCCCCTGCGGGCCCCAGCGACGCCTCCGAGACCGGCCCTCGATGCACGGGCGCGAGGATCGTGGGCGCGATCCGCGCCTCGGGCGCCGCCGAGACCGGGTACGGTGCGCCGGTCGCGAGCGCGGCGAGCCCTGCGAAGGAGGCCTCGGCCGCCTGCAGGAAGGCGATGTGGGTCTCGGCCATGGCGCGCTGGTACACGCTGTGGGCTTCCGCCGTGGCGCGCTGCGCCTCCTGGTAGGCAGCGAGCCACGATGCGCTCGCTGCCGGCGCCGGCGGACGCACCACGGGCGCAGACGCGCTCGCAACCGGCGTCGACGCGCGCACCACGGCCGGCGACGATGCGCTCACGGCCGCCGACGACGCGCTCACCGCCGGCGACGATGCGCTCACCGCCGGCGACGGCGCGCTCACCACCGGCGACGGCGCGCTCACCACGGGCGCAGACGCGCTCGCAACCGGCGCAGACGCGCGCACTACCGGCGCAGACGCGCTCGCCACCGGCACAGACGCACGCGCCCCCGGAGCCGGCGCGCTCGCCACCGGCGCCGGCGCGCTCGCGACCGGCGCCGCCGGCCTCACCGCCGCCGGCCTCACCGCCGCCGGCCCCCGCGCCGCCTCGGGCGCCGGCCTCGCCGCGCTCGCCTTCGGCAGCTCCTTCGCCCCGCCCTGCGGCGGGTACGGCTTGCCGTAATTGCTCCCGTTGATCGCCAGCGACAGCTTCGGCTTCGGCAGCGCCCGCGGATCGACCGGCGCCGCGACCCCGTCCCAGAGCACCCGCGCGTCGAGCGGGACCCCCGCCACGGCGAGCCGCGCCACCGCCTCGAACAGGCTCGTCACCCCGTGCTTGCCCTTACGGTCGAGCGCCACGGCGCGGTGCGGCCGACCGCTCAGGATGTCGCCGACCAGGTTCGTGAGCACCGAGCCCGGCCCGACCTCCACGAACGTGCGCACCCCGGCCGCGTACATCCGCTCGATCTCCTCCACGAACCGCACCGGCTCGGCCAGCTGGCGCGCCAGCCGGTCGCGCACCGCGTCGCCGCCGCCCGGGTACGGCTCGACCTCCGCGTTGCTGTACACCGGCGCCCCCGGCGCCTGCACCGCGATGCCCCCCAGGAACTCGCGGAACGGCGCGCTCGCCTCCGCCACGAGCGGCGAGTGGAACGCCGCCGCCACGTCGAGGCGCCGCGCCTGGATCCCCATGCCCGCGAGCCGCTTCTCCGCCGCCTCGATCGCCGCGACCGACCCGGACAGGACCACCTGCTTCGGGCCGTTGTGGTTCGCGACCACCACGTCGCCGAGCCCGAGCGCCCGCACCTCCTCGATCGCCCGCGGGACCGCGATCATCGCGCCCCGCTCGGACGACGCCGCGCCCATCAGCTCGCCGCGCCGCCGGGCCACGCGCAGGAGGTCCGCCGCGGACAGCGCGCCCGCCGCGTGCAGCGCCGCGATCTCGCCGAAGCTGTGGCCCGCGAACGCGTCGGCACGCACCCCGAGCGCCCCGAGCAGCGCGAGGTGCGCGAGGCTCGTCGCGCCGATCGCGGGCTGCGCCCACCGCGTCTCGCGGAGCCGCGCGTCCTGCGCCGCGCGGTCCTCGTCCGAGAACACCGGCCGCGGGAACACCACCTCGTGCAGCGCCGCGTCCGCGATCGGGACGCTCGCCGCCGCGTCCCACGCCTCGCGGGCCGCGTCGAACGTCATCAGCACGTCGGCGCCCATCGCGAGGTACTGGCTCCCCTGCCCCGGGAACAGGAACGCCACCTGCCCCGGCGCCTCCCCGTTCGCGTAATGCACGAGCGGCGCCGCGAGCGCCTGCTCGGGCTTCGACCCGAGGTGCGCCGCGACCTGCTCGAGCTTCTTCCGGAGATCCGCCTCGTCCGTGGCGCACACCCCGAGCCGCGCGGGCCGCGACCCGTCGAACGAGAGCACCGACTCCCGCGCGAGGAAGCGCAGGCTCTCCGGGGTCTCCGCCGCCTTCGCCGTCGCCCGGACGCGGTCCGCCAGCGCCGCCGGCGTGTCCGCCGACAGGAGGACGAGCTCCGCCGGGACCGACCGCACCCGGTGCGCCCGCGGCGCCGGGCCCGTGTACTCCTCCAGCGCCACGTGGAAGTTCGAGCCGCCGAAGCCGAACGAGCTCACCGACGCCCGCCGCGGGTGGCCCGCCGGCCGGATCCACGGCCGCGCCTCGGTGTTGAGGTAGAACGCGGTCTTCTCGATCTCGAGCTTGGGGTTCGGCTTGTCGACCTTGATGGTCGGCGGCAGCACCTTGTGGTGCAGCGCCATGATCGCCTTGAACAGGCCCGCCGCGCCCGCGGCCGCCTTGGTGTGGCCGATCTGCGACTTCACGCTGCCGAGCGCGCACCACTGCCGGTCCTGTCGCCCCGACTCGTCGAACATCGCGCGCAGGCCCTCGAACTCGGCCGCGTCCCCGGCCTTGGTCCCGGTGCCGTGGGCCTCCATCAGCTCCACGGTCTCGGCGCCGTACCCGGCGGCGGCGTAGGTCCGGCGCAGCGCCTTGGCCTGCCCTTCCGGCACCGGCGCATACACGCTCTTGCTCCGCCCGTCCGACGACGACCCGATCCCGCGGATCACCGCGTACACCCGGTCTCCGTCGCGCTCGGCGTCGTCGAGCCGCTTGAGCGCCACCATCGCGATGCCCTCGCCGAGCAGCGTGCCGTCGGCCTTGTCCGAGAACGGGCGGCAGTCGCCCGACCGCGACAGGGCCGGCGTCTTGCTGAAGCACATGTACATGAAGGCGTCGTTCATCGTGTCGCAGCCGCCCGCGATCACGAGGTCGGACTGGCCGAGCGCGAGCTCGTTGATCGCCATCGACATCGCCGACAGCGACGACGCGCACGCCGCGTCGGTCACGCAGTTGGTCCCGCCGAGGTCGAGCCGGTTCGCGATGCGCCCGGCCACAACGTTCCCGAGCAGGCCCGGGAAGCTCGACTCCTGCCAGGGCACGTAGTTGCCCGCGATCCGGTCGCAGGCGCGCTTCACCTCGTCCTCCGGATACCCGAGGTCCCGGAGCGCCTTGGCCCACACCGGCCGCTGGATCCGGCTCACCATCGAGGCGAGGAGCTCCTGCGCCGAGGTGACGCCGAGGATCACGCTGATCCGCTCGCGGTTCATCGACTCGAACTGCCCCTGCGCCGCGTCCTCCAGCACGCGCTTCGCCACGATCAGCGCAAGGAGCTGCGTCGTGTCCGTGGCCGGCACGATCGACGGCGGGACGCCCCACTCCAGCGGATCGAACGGCACGTTCTTCAGGAAGGCGCCGCGCTTCGCGTACGTCTTGTCCGGAGCGGACGGATCGGGATCGTAGTAGTCCTCGACCAGCCAGTGGGTGCTCGGAACGTCGGTGATGAGGTCGGTTCCAGCGAGGATGTCGCGCCAGAAGCCGTGAGCGTCGAGCGAGCCGGGGAAGATGGCGCTCACGCCGACGACGGCGATGGCCGGAGTACGCGGGGACGAAGGGTGCATGACGGACCTCAGCAGGGGTTCGGGCGCTCAGGCGAGCGGGCGAGGGGTGACGTGGAAGGCGGCGCTCGGCACGGGGACGCCGTATGTCCGCAGCTGCTGCGCGCGCGTGACGACGGCCGCGCCCTCGAGCAGGTTGCGCGCGACCTGGACCACGGTGCGGTTCGCGGGGTCCTCGAGGAACGACCCCTTGACCCAGCGGTTGAAGGCGCCCATGGCCGGGCCACACCAGATCTGGTAATCGGCGCGGCGCTTCGGGTCCCCGGCGATCGCCCACTTGCTGGACATGCCGAGATACCACCGGAAGATCAGCGCCATCTTGTGCTTCGGATCGCGGGCGGCGCGCTCGAGCTCGGCCGGGTCGCGCTCGGCGAAGAACCGCTCGCAGCCGGCCCACACCTCGTCGCACGACATCTGGAACTGCTCCCGCTCGACGCGCGCGCGCACGTCGGCGGGCAGCGACTCGATGGAAGCGTGGGCGACGTACAGGTCGTAGAGCCGCTGCGCGCGGACGCCGAACATGGTGCCGCGCTTGAGCACCTGGACCTGCACGCCGAGCTCGAACATGTCGGCGGCCGGCGTCATGGTCACGTCCGGCAGGTCGGCCTGGGCCAGCATCTTCTTGCCCTCCTCGGACAGGCCCGACTCGACGCACGCCTGGTTGACCGAGCCCGTGAGCACGTACGCGGCCCCGAGCGCGAACGCCGCGGCGACCGTGGACGGCGTGGAGAGGCCGCCGGCGGCGCCGACGCGGATCGGGCGCTGATACCCGTGCTTGGCCGCGAGCTCGTCGCGGACGCCGAGGATGACCGGGAACAGCGCGACGAGCGGCTGGTTGTCGGTGTGCCCCCCGGAGTCGGCCTCCACCGTGATGTCCTCGGCCACCGGCAGGGACCGCGCGAGCTCCGCCTCTTCCCGGGTGAGCCACCCGTTGCGAACGCACGTATCGAGGATCTCGGCCGGCGCGGGCGACAGGAAGCGCGCGGCGACCTCCGGGCGCGAGATCTTCGCGAACAGGTGGTTCTGCCGATCGATGCGGCCGTCGGGCAGGCGCCGGATGCCGCTGTAGGCGAACCGCACGACCATCGGGTTCAGGCCCATGTAGGCCGCGGCCTCGGCCCGCCGGACTCCCTTTCTCAGGTAGAGCTCCACCGTGTCGCTCTCCAGCCGCGGCTGGTTCGGAGCGTGGATGAGGTTGCAGCCCCAGGTGGGGCCTTCCGTGCCGAGCGCGGCGACGATCTCGTCGACCGCCTGCTCGATCCGGTGGAGCCCGAGGCCGGCGGCGCCGAAGAACCCCAACATCCCTGCCCTGGCCATCTCGATGGTGAGCCGGGTGGTGTGGATACCGTTCGCCATCGCGCCGGCCACGTAGGGGAAGCGCAGGCGGTGGACCTCGAGGAAGGAGCGGTCCCCGAGCCACTCCGGATACAGCGCCGGCAGCGTGCCGAGGAGCGGGAACGTGGGGACCCCGTTGACCTGATCTTCGCGGATGACGGCGCCGCCGCGCGACACGCCGACGCGCCCCTCCGGCGTCTCGCGCACCACGTGCACCGGCTCGCGCACGCAGGAGACGGCCTCCCGCAGATCGGTCGACGTGAACGCTGGGAGCCACGGTCCGCTGCGCCAGATCCCGATCGGCTGGAGGCCGGCGCTGCGGAGGGCCTGCGGTTCCTTTATCATGCTGAGCTGCCTCCCAATGACAAGCTCGCGGTCTATAACATCCGTGGTCTCCGGCCCGCGGTAATGGTTCGGTCACGGAACGACGTCACGCCCCGATCGCGCCGTCCCCCGGATCGGCCCATGAAAGCGCTTTCCCTCGGCGCGTTCGCGCCCGCGCCTCATGACGCGTCGCGCCTCCGTTTCCCTGGCGCCCCCTGAGCCGAACGCTTCGAAATCGCTTGCTTTTTTTCAGCGCCTCGCGCCTCTGGGTCGAGCGCCGCGCGGCGTCCCGGGCGCGGGCCGGCGCGCATTGTCAGCGTCTCGTCATGAACCCCTTACCGGCCAGCGCTGCGCGCCCTCAGAGAGAGAGGCTGAACCGCCAAGGCGCCAAGGACGCGAGGAGAAGAGAACAGGCGTGCTCCCTGGTGCTCCTCACGCTCTTCACGTCCAGGCGGTTCAACCCCCTCTCCCTCTGGAAGGCGGTTTGCTATCGCCCAACTACGTCCCCGTAAAAGAATTCGAACCACAGAGGCACAGAAGAATTAGGATTTTATTTCTCTCCCCTTTCATTTCTCTCCCCTCTGTGCCCTCTGTGGTTCATTTCCTCGAGGTTTCAGACCGTTCCGTGTCCTAGAGCGGTTTTCGCCCGCCTCTGGTACCTGCGTTAGAGAGCGGCGGTCACCCGCACAGGAGACGGGTCCAGCTCGGCGTTTTCGGCGCGGAAGCGAACTCCAGTGCGCTGAGCACCGAAAACGTCGAGATGGGCCCGTATCCGAAGCGGGTGACCGCCGCTCTAGAGCGAGTACCCGCCGTCGCTGACGAGGAGCGCCCCGGTCATGGTGCCCGAGGCGTCGGAGAGCAGGAACGCGATGAGCCCCGCGATCTCGTCCGCGCTCGCATACCGGCCGAGGGGCGTGGCCATCGCCGCCATCTGATCGAACGCGGCGCGCTCGCTCCCGGCGGTCGCGACGAGCTCCCGGAAGAACGGCGTCTGCGTCCAGATCGGCGTCTCGACGCCCCCGGGCAGGACGCCGTTCACGCGGATCTTGTCGCGCGCGCCCTCCTTCGCCGCCACGCGGACCAGCTGCGCCGCGCCCGCCTTCGAGGCCGCGTACGCGGCGATGCCCGGCTCGGCCTTGACGGCCGCGACCGAGGAGACGACGACGGCCGTCCCGCCCTCGCCCGACTTCCTGAGCAGGCGAAGGCCCGTCCGCAGCGTCAGAAAGGCGCCATCGAGGTTCACCGAGAGCACGCGCCGCCAGTCCTCGAACGAGGTCTCCGCGAGCGGCGCCCCGTGGGCGATACCGGCGTTCGCAACGACATGGTCGAGCCTCCCGAACCGACGCTCGACGGCCTCCTCGATCTCGGCCCACGGGGCCTCGGTCCCCACGTCGCCGTCGCGCACCAAGAGCTCCGGCCCACGGAGCTCCGCCGCGAGCGCGTCGAGCGCCGCGCGGTTCCGGTCGACGAGGACCAGGCCACCCACGGTTTGCGAAATCCTGCGTGCGGTGGCCGCGCCGATACCCGACGCCGCCCCGGTGACGAGCGCGACTCGACCTGACATGTGCGCAGCCCCTCTACCACAGCGAAGCCGCCGTGTGCACCTGCGCCGTCCCAAGGCGCGTGGAAGAGACGCGCTCTCGCCGGCGCCGCCCGCCATGGACCGGGTGTCTTTCCACGCGGACGCACGCAGACGCAGCCGGGCGCGTCGCAGACCGGGGCTCGCCAACCGCGACGGAACGGTTCCACGGAGGGCGCACCGGACGGCGCAGCACAATGACCGCCTCGTTCGTTCGCCGGACCTCGCCGCCGGCCGCCCGTGCTCGGCGGCTGCGTTCCGGTGCAGTGATGCTTTGAGGTCGCTCGCGCTCGTTTTATGCTCTCGCGACGAGCCAACGATGCGACGCCTCTACCGGCTCTCTGCCAGGGTCAGCAAGCTCCTCCAGGCCAATCGAGCGCGCGCCGAAAAGTCACGGGCGTCCAGGGCGGCGCCACCGGCCGAGGCGCGGGTGCGCGCCGCCGACATCGCCGCGCAGCAGCAGGCTCAGGCGAGTCTCGAGCAGCAGCAGGCGGTGCTCAAGTACGTCATCGCCAACGTCCCCCACGCCATCTTCTGGAAAGATCGTCAGGGCCGGTTTCTCGGAGGAAATCAGAACTTCCTCAACGACACGAACACGAGGGTCCTCGAGAATCTCGTCGGCAAGACCGACTTCGATGTGTGGGGGAAGCAAGACGCGGAGTCGTTCGTGCGCGTCGACCGGGAGGTCATCGAGCGCGGCACGCCGATGCTCGACATCGAGGAGCCGCTGCTCCGCCCGGACGGCGAGCGGCGGGTCCTGCTCACCAGCAAGGTGCCCATCCGCGACGAGCGCGGCGACATCATCGGGCTCCTCGGGATCTACGCCGACATCACCGAGCGCAAGCGGATGGAGGTCGAGCTCCAGAAGGCCAAGGAGGCCGCCGACGCCGCCGCCCGCGCCAAGGGGGAGTTCCTCACGGTGATGAGCCACGAGCTCCGGACCCCGCTCTCGCTCATCCTCGGTCCGCTCCAATCGCTCCTGTCGAGCCAGGACGAGCCGCTCTCGGCGCGGGTGCAGGCCGATCTCGAGCGCATCCAGCGCAGCGGGCGGCGGCTCCGCCGGCTCGTCGACGACGTCCTCGATTACCAGAAGATCGAGGCCGGCAAGATGCACGTCGACTGGGAGGCGGCCGACGTGACGGAGCTCGTCGCGGACATGGTCGAAGAGGCCCGCCCCGCGGCGGAGCGCGGCGGCGTGAAGCTGTCGCTCCAGGCGGATCCGGCGCTCGGGACGGTCCCCCTCGATCGGCGCAAGTTCGAGAAGATCGCGCTCAACCTGCTGGGCAACGCGCTGAAGTTCACCCCGGCGGGCGGCCGGGTCGACGTCCGGCTGCGGGCGGCGGACGGGCTCTTCGAGCTCTCGATCGAGGACACCGGTCCGGGCATCCCGCCGGACCAGAGACACCTGCTCTTCCAGCGGTTCCAGCAGATCGACGCGTCGGCCACGCGCAAGCACGAGGGGACCGGGATCGGGCTGTCGCTGGCCAAGGAGCTCGCGGAGCTCATGGGGGGCACGGTCGGCGTGGAGAGCGAGCCCGGGGTCGGCTCCCACTTCTACGTGCGGCTCCCGCGCGCGGCGGACGGCGTGATGGCGTCGCGGGCGCCTCGCGCGCCGGAGCCGCCGAGGTCGTCGGGGCCGCCCGGCGGCGCGGACGACCCCGCGGCGTCCAGGCCGCGCGTCGCGGATCACCTCGCGGCGCCCGCGCCTCGGGCCGCGCCGGCGGTCGGCGGAGACGGCCGCGCAGAGGCGCCTGCGTCGCGCGTGCTCGTCGTGGAGGACAACCCGGACATGGCGTCTTACCTGGAGGGCATCCTGGCCGCCGAGCACCAGGTCCTGCTCGCGACGAACGGCCGGGAGGCGCTCGACGTGGTCGGGGCGACGAGGCCCGACGTCATCGTGTCGGACGTGATGATGCCCGAGATGGACGGCTTCGAGCTGGTCCGGCGGCTCAAGGGGGACGCCGAGCTCCGGGACATCCCGATCCTCCTGCTCACGGCCAGGGCGAGCCGCGCCGAGGCCGTCGGCGGGCTCGAGGTCGGCGCCGACGAGTACCTGAGCAAGCCGTTCGACCCGCTGGAGCTCAAGGCGCGGGTCCGCGCGGCCGAGCGGCTGCACCGCGCCTACCTGGAGCTCGCCGCGAAGAACCGCGAGCTCGCGGCCGCGCTCAAGCGGCTCTCGGAGACGCAGGAGGAGCTCCTCCAGGCGGGCAAGATGGCGGCGATAGGGACGCTGGTCGCGGGGCTGTCGCACGAGATGAACAACCCGGTCTCGGTCATCGTGATGACCGCGCAGCTCCTGCTCCGGCGGCACCGCAAGGGGCACGGCCTGCCCGACGAGGCCGCGATCGTGAAGGCGCTCGGCACCATCGAGCGGCAGGCGAACCGCTGCTCGGACCTCGTGACCGCGCTGCTCGAGTACGCGCGCGGCAAGCCGGTCGGCCGGCAGGCGTGCGACGTGCGCGAGGCGCTCCGCCGCGCGGTCGACCTCTCCGCGCCGCGGGCGCGCGAGCGACGGGTCCACCTCCAGGCGAACAGCGCCGGGTCGGCGCTGCCCCCGGTGCTCGTCAACACGTCGCAGCTCGAGTCGGCCCTGCTCAACCTGATCGGCAACGCCCTCGACGCCAGCCCCCACGGCGGCGCCGTCGTCGTCGGGGCGCGCGCGCTCCCGCGCGGGGAGGTCCACGGCGTGGAGATCGACGTGCGCGACACCGGCTGCGGCATCCGCGCCGAGGACCTGAGCCGCATCTTCGAGCCGTTCTTCACGACGAAGCCGCCCGGGCAAGGGACCGGGCTCGGCCTGTCGCTGACGCACCGGTTCGTCCAGGAGCACCAGGGCAGCATCCGAATCGAGAGCGCGCTCGGCGAAGGCACGACGGTCCGCATGTGGCTGCCAGCCCTCCAGGCGGACGGGGCGGAGTGAGCGCGTAAGAGGCGCCCGAGGGCGCGTAAGAGAGCGGCCGGCCCGAGGCGCGAGAGACAGCAAGTAATACGGGCCACAGCGCATCATCTCCTACTTCAGCCCTCATCGCCGATGCTTCCATGTCCTTGACAGACACATCCTCTTTGGGATGTCATCGAGAGGCCTGCATGTACCTTGGGAGCCATGCCTCTTCGCGGTGCGTCCATCGAGCCGGCATGGGATCCACGCATCGCAGACGACGCCTGCGCTGCCTGGAGGCCGGGCTGCTCGTGGGGCTCGCGTCCCTCCTCTCGGCGTCCTGCGCGCCGAGCGAGCCCGAGCGCCCCGAGAACGCGGTCGTCATCGGCGCCCTCCTGCCCTTCACCGGCAGCGAGTCGGCCATCGGCCGCAACCTCGAGCAAGCGATGCTGCTCGCGATCGAGCACCTGAACGCCGCGGGCGGGCTCGACGGGCGGCCGTTCGACCTCCGGAGCCGGGACAGCCACTCGAGCGCGGAGCGCGGGATCCACCAGCTGGCCGCGCTGCTCTACAAGGATGAGGTCCGCTACCTGGTGGGGCCCGAAGAGAACGACCTCGCCAACGAGATCTCGCGGGACGTGAAGGAGCTCGACCGGTTTCACATGCTGCCGGGGTATGCCGCCCCTCCCGTTGCGCGCAGCGAGAGGAAGGGGGGCTGGATGCGGCTCGCCCCTACCCCGTTCGACATCGGCTGCGCGCTGGCGAAGGACGCCATTCGCGACGGCATCCACACCGTGAACAGCCTCGCCGCGTGGGACGACTACAACGCCAAGGTCAACAGCGAGTTCACGACCAACTTCGCGGGGCTCAGGGGCAGGCCGCTCCCGTCGGTGCCGCTCACCGCGGGCGAGCATACCTACACGGACAAGATCGCAGCCGCCTTCGATATGCGCCCCGACCGCACGCTCCTGGCCGCCTTTCCGGCCACCGCCTCGACCGTCGTGACCGAATGGACCGTCGCCGGGCGCCCGGGCGCCTGGCTCCTCGGCCCCGCGCTGCGCGCCGACGCGCTCCTCGCCAACATCCCCGCGGGCGTCCTCGATGGATACTCCGGGGTCTCGCCCTCGCTGAGCCTGCGGAGCGAGTGCCAGATCGTGGACGAAGCGGAGGAGAAGGTCGAGTGCGCGACCGGGAACGCCGCCGCCTTCATCGAGCGCTTCTCCCGCCGGTGGAGCGGGGAGGTCCCGTTCCCCGCCGCGCATTTCTATTACGACGGCGTCGTCCTCATCGCGATGGGCCTCGTGTACGCGCAGGCGACGAGCGGGGAGATCCCCTCCTCCGGAAACGCGCTGCAGAAGATCATCCGCGAGCTCAACAGCCCCGACAACGAGCCGGCCTCGTGGCGGGATCTGAAGACGGCGATGACCAGGCTTCGCGAGGGGGTCCCTCTCCGGTACGTGGGGGCGGCCGCGGAGTACGAATTCGACATCTACGGGGCGAACAAGCACCACTTCATGCAGAAGTGGACCATCCGCGACGAGACCTTCGTCGATCTCGACCCCGTCCCCGTCACCTGCAGCGTCAGGCAATGATCTCGCGGCGAGCGTGACCTTCACGCAGGAGTGCGCACGATCGACGAGCGACGGACGAGGAGGAGCAGCTCATGGGGCGGATTGGACGATGGAGTACGACGGTCCTCGGTCTCGCGCTGACGACGGCGGCGTGCGCGTCCGACCAGCCCCCCGGCGCGGGCGAGCAGATCACGCCCATCCAGCGAGCTCCGATTCAAGACAACGAGTTCACGCCCGTGGAGCTCGAGGACACGGTCGACCGCCTCGTCGCCGAGATCAACGCGAGCGCGCTCCGGACGATGCCGATGGCGGTCGTGCTGAAGAACGCCGCCGGCTTCTGGGGGCCGGTCGTGACGGCCGCGACCCGGGCCATGGCGGAGCTCGGGGTCGTGGGGAGCGTGATCGGGCCGATCGCGCTGTCGGAGGATGGCCCGAAGCCGGAAGAGGTCCAGAACGAGCAAATCGCGCAGGCGGTGGAGGACGGCGTGGAGGGGATCGGCCTCGCGCCCTTCGGCGACCTCCAGACCACCGCCGTCGACGAGGCCGTCGCGAATGACGTCCACGTCGTGACGCTCGACAACGACGTGGCGGCCTCGAAGCGCTCGATCTACGTCGGGACCCTCAACGAGTCCGCCGGCGTCACGGCGGCGGAGACCCTGCTCGAGATGCTGCCTCGCCCCCGGGGACGGTGATCCTCCACGGCAGCACCAACGAGGCCGGGAGCGCCGGCCTGGAGCGAACGCAGGGCGCCCAGGACAGGCTCGAGGCGGCCGGCTACGAGGTCGTGGTGGGCCAAGCCCACTGGGACCTCTCGGGCGAGACCGAGGACGTCGCGTGGATGACCGCCGAGATCGAGGCGGCGGACCCGCCCGTCGTGGGGCTCCTCGGCCTGTTCAACGTCTCGTACCGGTGCGCGATGGCCGCGGAGGCCGCGGGCGAGACAAAGCTCCCCATCGTCGCCTTCGACTTCGATCCGATGACCGTCGAGTACATGCGGCAAGGGCGCATCCGGGCCACGCACATCCAGCGGCAGTACTACCAGGGCTATCTCGTGCCCTACATCCTCTACGGCATCAAGAACCTCGGCCTCGAGGCGACCAGGAAGATCCTCGCCCCGCAGATGGTCGACGGCACCCGGGTCAATACGGGCCTCGACGTGGTCCACGGGGACAAGGTCGACGCCTACAACGATTTCCTCCTCTCGATCGACGCGAACCAGTAGCGGCGCCGCGGCCCAGCGCCCGAGCTCGCCCGTGGCTTCATGAGAGCGCCGCGCCCGCCCCGCGCCGCCCGCCCAGCGCCGGCACGCGCCGTGATCAGTGGGTCACCCAACAGGCGCCATGAGCCGACATCTCCTTCCAATGTGGGTAAGGAAATTCCTGTTGCAAATATGAAATAAGCTACGTACCGTCGGGGACTGAAGGGCATTCTCCGTGCGCCTGTCCGCGCTCCTCCGGGGGGACGCTGACAATGCGCGCCGGCGCCCGGACCTGCCTTTGTCTTTCGTGGGGGCGCGGATGACGTACGCTCTTGGATTCGACCGTTCCTTGCATCGGGTACGAGCTGCCGCGCCGGTCGACTGATGCTGGACGCCGGCGCCGTCTCCACGCCCTCGACGCCCGACCGGCAGCGCGCCGGGCGCGCCGGCGTTCCCCTCGGCATCGGCGTCAAGCTCGCGGCGGCGACCGTGGTCGTCCTCACCAGCGTCACCGTGCTGGTGGCCAATCAGGTCATCGAAAAGACACGGGATGATCTCGTGTCGGCGAAGGCGAACGCCGCCTCGATGATGGCGGATCTGCTCGCGGGGTCCCTGACCGCGCCGCTCGATTTCGGCGATCGCGACGCGGCGCAGGGCGAGCTCGACCAGCTCCGGTCGAACCGGGCGCTGATCGGCGCGATCGCGTGGGGCAGCGACGCCGAGCCCGTCGCCAAGGTCGGGGATCCGCCAGAGGGCCTGTCGGTCTTCATCGCGCGCGGCGCCGAGAACCAGGTCCTCGAGCGCGAGATCCGCGTCGCCCGCGCGGTCGTGCGCGACGACGGGCGGCGCCTCGGGGCGCTCGCCCTCGTCTTCTCCCTCGATCCCGAGAACGCCGCGTTCGCCGCGGCGCGCCGCGACATCCTCGAATACGCGGGGCTCGTCGGCGCGGTGACCGCCTTCCTCCTCCTCGGGTTCGCCCGGTGGCAGATCGTGCGCCCGCTCTCGCGGCTCGTCGACGCCGCGCGGCGCCTCGGCGAGGGCGACCGCACCGTCCGCGTGCACGTCCGCACAAACGACGAGCTCGGCCGGCTCGCCGACGTCTTCAACGCGATGAGCTCCGCCATCCTCGAGCGCGAAGGCAAGCTGGAGATGGCCACGGAGAGCCTCCGCGAGCTCTTCGACAACATGCGCGAGGCCATCGTCGCCTTCGGCCCCGACGGCCGGCTGGGCGTCGAGGCCTCGAAGCACGCCAGGCAGCTGTTCGGCGAGCGCGCCGAGGCGGGCCGCCACGTCGCGGAGCTCCTCTACGGCGACGAGCCCCTCGGCGTCGAGAGCCAGGCGCTCCGGCAGTGGATCGACGCCGCGTTCGGCGCGGAGCTCGACCTCTTCCCGGAGGTCGCCGAGCTCGCCCCGCGCTCGCTCTGGTTCGAGCGCGCGCCGGGCGACCGCAGGTTCTTGCGGCTCGAGTTCTGCCCCGTCGTCTCCGGCCAGCAGGTCGCGCGCATCATGCTGCTCGCGACCGACGAGACCGAGCTCCGGCGCCTCGAGGCGAGCGTCAAGACCAAGGACGAGGAGCACGCGCGCCAGATCGCGGCCATGCGCCGCCTCGTCGCCGGCGGCGGCCAGGTCTTCGTCCGCTTCGTCGAGATCTCGCGCGAGCGCGTCGCCCGGTGCGCCGAGATCCTGGGCGCCGGCGGGCGGCTCGGCGCCGCGGACCTCGACGAGCTCTTGCAGCAGCTGCACACCTTGAAGGGCGAGGCCCGCTCGTTCGACCTCGAGCGCCTCGCGGACGAGGTCATGACCCTCGAGGACGAGCTCGCCGCGGTCCAGGCGCGCGCGCGCTCGGAGGACGAGCTCTCCGTCGACCTCGGCGCGGCGGCCTTTCGCGCGCGGCTCGAGCGCGTCGCGGAGGAGCTCGCGCGCGCGCAGGAGACGTTCGTCGACGCGTCGCCCGTGGGCCGCGCGGTCCTCGACCAGATCACGGTCCGCCGCACCGACGTGAGCCGGCTGGGCGAGCTCCTCGCCCGGCAGGGCGGCGAGGCCGCCGAGATCGCCCGCCGCCTCGCGGCCCGTCCGTTCGGCGAGGTGCTCGCGCCGCTGGTCGAGCGCGTCCCCCGCTGGGCCGAGAGGGAGGGCAAGCGCGCCCGCCTCGAGATCGAGGGCCGCGAGGTCCCCGTCCCCGCCGATCTGGCCGGCCTGCTCCCGGGCGTGCTCATCCACCTGGTGCGCAACGCGATCGCCCACGGCATCGAGGCCCCCGACGCGCGCGCCCAGGCGGGCAAGCCCGAGCTCGGCGTGATCCGCGCCGTCTGCGCCGAGGCGCAGCCGCTGCCCACGATCGTCGTCGAGGACGACGGCCGGGGGCTCGACCTCCCCGCCCTCGCGGCGCGCGCCGGCGTCGACCCGACCGATCTGCGCCGCGCGCGCGAGCTCCCGTTCGCCCCCGGCGTGAGCACGAAGGGCGACGTGAGCGACCTGGCCGGCCGCGGCGTCGGCCTCTCGGCGGTCCGCGCCGACCTCCTCTCGGTCGGCTGGCTCATCGAGGTGGACGCCTCGCGCCGGGCCGGGACGGCGTTCGTGATCCGGCCCCGCGACCGGGCCGTTCCCCTCAGCGACGGAGATTGAACCGATGGCACACGGCGGACGCATCCTGGTGATCGATGACAGCGAGATCGTGCTGATGCGGATCCGCGTCGAGCTGTCGAGCGCCGGCTACGACGTCGTCACGACGACGCAGCTCGTCGGCACCGCCCGCCACCTGCGCGGCTGCGATCTGGTCATCATCGACTTCTTCATGCCGGGCCTCGACGGCGGCGCCGTCCTGCGCTCGCTCAAGGCGGCGGTGCCCGCGACCGAGCGGCCGCCGCTCTTCTACCTCTACACGACCGACGCCAAGGCCGGGGCCCGGTACGCGGAGCTCGGCTTCGACGGCGTCTTCGGCAGGAAGGGCGATCTCCTCGCCCTCACCCCGCAGGTGGAGGCGGCGCTCCGCATCCGCAAGCTCTCCGGCCTCGCCCGCGCCAAGGAACGCAGGGCGTGACGCTCTGCCGGCGCGCCTTCGTGCTCGGCCTCCTCGCCGCGGCCGCCCTCGCCCCGCGCCGCGCGCGGGCCGAGACGGCGACGGCGCCCTTCGACGTGCAGGCGGAGATCGTCACGCGCATCCTGCCGTACGACCGGGGCTTCCCGGAGCGGGTGAAGGCGCAGGTCTCCTTCCTGCTGCTCACGAGGGCGCGCGACGCCGACTCGGCGAGCGCCGCGCACCAGATGAGGCGGGCGCTCCTCGACATCGGCAAGGTGCGCGACCGGCCGATCCGCGTCGAGGCCGTCGAGTACTCGAGCGCGCCCGAGCTCGCCGCCGCGTGCCGCGCGCGCGACATCCACGTCGTCTACATCTCCTCCGGGCTCGCGAAGGACGTCGCCGCCATCCGCGGCGCGCTCGCGGACACCGGCGTCTTGAGCTTCGCGGCCGTCGAGCCCTACGTCGCGCAGGGCGCCGTGCTCGGCGTCGACGTCGCGAACGGCAAGCCGCGCATGAGCATCAACCTCGCGCAGGCCCGGGCCCAGCGCATCGATTTCCCGGCGTCCATCCTCAAACTGGCAAGGATCTACTGACGTGCGCTCGCCCGGTTTGGCACTGCTCTGCACAGCGTCGCTCGCGTGGTCGACCGCCGCCTCGCGCGAGGCGCGGGCCGAGGACGTCAGCTCCCTCCTCGAGATCCTCGAGGAGAACGTCGTGTCCGGCGCCTCCCGCGCCGCGGAGCGCGCGAGCGACGCGCCCGCCATGTCGTCGGTGATCACCGGCCGGCAGCTCAAGCTCTTCGGCATCCAGCGCCTCGCCGACGCGCTCAACTTCCTCGGGAGCGGCGTCTTTGCGCACTACCGCATGTCGGCCCCCGAGGTCGGCGCGCGCGGGGTCGCGCTGACCCGGGACGCGAACAGCCACGTGCTGCTCGTGCTCGACGGCATGGTCGTGAACGAGCAGGGCGGCGGCGCGGTCTTCCTGCACGACATCCCGGTCGACGCCATCGACCACATCGAGGTGATCCTGGGGCCGGGCTCCGTGCTCTACGGCGCGCAGGCCATGCTGGGGGTCATCAACGTGGTCACGAAGAAGGCCGCCGACCACCAGGGCCTCCACGCCTCGCTCATGCTCGGGGCGTCGCCGCCGCTCGACGAGTCGGGGAACATCAAGGCCCCGGCGGTCGAGAGCCCCGGGGGCGAGAACACCGTGGCGCTGAGCCTCGGGCGCAGCTTCACGCTGCTCGGGCAGCCCGCGGGCGTGGTGGCGGCGGCCGACATGCACACGTTCAAGGGCCCGCACTTCGCCTTCCCGAAGCAGCCCATCCCGGTCGGGCCCGACGGCGCGCCCTCGCTGGATCTCGGCTCGCACGCCGAGCCCGGCACCTGGGGCGGCCCGGTGAAAGAGCAGTGGTTCCGCCGCAAGGCGGGCGCGTACCTGCGCGTCGACGTCGGCGACCTGAGCGCCGCCGCGCAGGTGACGCGCTCGGTGTGGGCGGCGCCCCAGATGGATCTCTACGAGAACCGCGTCGGCGCCTACGACGACGCGCACAACAGCAACACGCAGTCGCTCTCCCTGGCCAGCGTGCGCTACCGCGCCCGCCTGAGCGAGCGGCTCGAGGGCGTGGCGCGCGCGTATTTCGGGTACAGCCGCCTCCTGCGCTCGCGCTACGTCGTCGGCCACGACGCGCTCGTGCCGAACGTGCCGCTCAGCGTGAGCGATCCCGAGCAGTGCCCGCGCGGGCCGTCCGGGCCCTGCCGGAAGGAGGCGCTGTTCCTCTCCCGCTGGGTCGGGCTGGAGCTCCAGGCGGTGATCGACTGGGCGGGCGACGGCGCCTTCTCGACCCTGGCGGGCGTCGACGGGCGCCTCCGCACGTCCGCGTACGAGATCGTCGCGTTCGACGAGCTCACGGGCAAGAGCTACGGCTCCGACCCCGCGTCCACGCGCTGGCACGGCGGCGGGCACCGCCTCGAGGACGAGGCCGCGCTCGGGGCCTACGTGCAGCAGACGCTGCGCCCTTTCCGGCCCATCGCGCTCAACGCGGGCATCCGGGTCGACCTCGACTCGCGCATCCCGCTCGAGCACCTGCCGGCCGCGATCTCGCCGCGCGCCGCGCTGATCGCCGAGCCGGACGATCGCGTCTCGCTCAAGCTCATCTATTCGAGCGCGTTCCGCGCGCCCAGCTTCGTCGAGCTCTACATGCTGAGCGGCAGGCTCCTGCCGAACCCGGACGGCCTCAAGCCGGAGAAGGTCTCGTCGGTGGAGGCGGTGTCGTCGTTCCGGACCGGCGCGTACGCGATCACGGCCGGCGGCTTCGCCTCGACCTGGCGGGACGTCATCGAGCTCCAGATCGTGAAGGCCAAGGCGCCCAGCGTCTCGAGCTTCAAGAACGTACCGGGCATCCGGAACTACGGCGCGAACCTCGGGTTCGAGGCGAGCTTCCTCGAGCGGCGGCTGCGCGTCGGCGCGAACTCCACGTTCGCGGTGACGCGGCGCCGCATGTCGGCGAAGCAGATCGAGGACAACGCGCGGTTCGGCGTCGGCGACGAGGTCCCCCTCACCGTCGCGCCGTCGGTGTACGGCAACGCGCACGTCTCGTACGAGATCGGCGCCGGCGCCGTGTCGCTGGCGGCCGCGTACATGGGCCGCCGGATCGCGGATCAGGCGTATTATGGCGGCAATCCGTCGAACATCGCCCCGCGCCCCGAGGTGTCGCCGCAGCTCGAGCTCCGCGCGGCGCTGACGGGCGCGTTGCCCGGGGTGAAGGGCGCCGGGTACACGCTCGGCGGTCAATACGCGTTCTCGGCCTACGAGCCCTACGTCGTCGGCCCCAACCAGGGACAGCCTCGCTACCTCGTGGAGCGCGGCCCCAGCGCGGATTTCGCGCTGACGAACCGGCTCACGGTCTTCGCCGGGATCGAGCTTCACCTGGGCGGCGATGACGCCGCCGCCGGCCCGCCCGCGGCGGCCGGGCCGTCCTCCCGCGCGACGGCCTCGCGCGCGCCCCTGGGAGGTTTGCCGTGAGCTTTGCGGTGAAGAAGAGACCGATCCTCTCCTCGTTCCTGGTCGGCTCGTCGGCCGCCGCGTGCCTCCTTTCGTGGGGCTGCATCGAGGTCGGCCACCCTGTCGAGGTGGGCTGTTACGTCGAGGTCGACAACCCGAATTGCGTGGACACGGGCGTCTCCGCGAGCTCCTCCCGCGCGAGCGGGACCACCTCGACCGGCGGCGGGGGCGGCGGCGGCGCGGACACGCACGGCGGCGGGACAGGCGGTCACGGCGGCACCGGCGGGACAGGCGGTCACGGCGGGACAGGCGGTCACGGCGGAGGCGGCGGCGTCGGCGGGACAGGCGGTCATGGCGGCGACGAACCGTGATGGACGCCGAGCGTCGACAGCCAAACATCTCTCACCCGATCGCACTATCGTTCTTGTCTGCTCTCTTGATTCTCGAGCGTGGAGGGGGTTCATGCGCCATCAAACATTCTCCGGTATTCTCCTGGCGACCAGCCTGCTCGCCTGCAGCGACAGCGAGAGCGCGACGGGTGAGCCGATCACCATCGCCTATATCACGCACAACAAGTGCAATCGATTCCACGACCTCGGGCGCGAGGGCGCCAGGCAGGCGAGCACGGAGCTCGCGGCCACGAGCGCGCGCCCGGTCGAGGTGATGATCCTGGATCCCGAGTGCCCGGAGCTCGACGAGAACGGCGATCCGAAGGATTCCGACGACGAGTGCTACTTCTCCCGGCCGCAGATGGCGGTGCTGGAAGAGGTCATCGCCAGGAAGGTCGACGCCATCTCCGTCGACGTCTTCGACGGGGTCTGCGAGAACGACATCATCAACCGGGCCGTGGACGCCGGCATCAAGGTCGTCACGTACGGCGGCGACGCGCCGAACAGCAAGCGCCACACCTACTACGGCATGGACAACAAGGCCGCTGCCGCCTTCCTCATGGACGCGCTCGCGACCATCAACGGGAAGACCGGGAAGATCGCCTTCCAGACGATGATGGAAGAGAACGGGGACGGCGGCTACACCCCCACCGCCGCGGGGACCTTCATCGACCGGACCGCCGGCTTCTCCGAGGCGCTGAAGAGATACCCGGGCATGACGAACGCCGCGACCCTCCCCTGCCTCTGCTGCGACTACCAAGACCCCTTCTGCACGCAGCAGGCGCAGCAGGCGCTGGAGGACGACCCGGAGATCACGGGCTTCTTCTTCTCCTACAGCAAGCTCCTCGGCGAGCCGGACCTCGCGGCCCACGCGCCGCTGCTCGCCGAGAAGGCGATGGCGAAGGAGATCCACTCGGTCGCGTTCGATACGCTGCCGGAGTACCTGGATCGCATGCGCGCCGGCTACGTCGACGTGCTCCTCGGCCAGAAGCTGTTCGGCTGGGGCTACGACACCGTGATGCTGGCGTACGACCTGGTCACCACCGATCGGCGCGTGGACCCCTTCACCGACGCTGGCTGGTACGTCGTCTGTCCGAACAACCTGGACGAGTTCGAGCGCAATACCCAGGCGATGGACTACCGGACGCCCCTGTCCGACTGCAGCCTGCTCCCCTGAGCCCGGCGGTGCGGTGCGCCGCGTGACGCGCGCCGCAGGCGACGCCGCGTGACGCGCGCCGCAGGCGACGCCGCGTGACGCGCGCCGCAGGCGACGCCGCGCGTGACGCGCGCGCGTGACGCGCGCCGCAGGCGACGCCGCGTGACGCGCGTCGCCATCGCTGCTCACGCCTGCGCGGAGAGGCTGGCGCGCCGCGCCGGGCGCCCTCGACGACGAGGCTGCATCGTCGATTCGGCCGCGCGCCCCGCGGCCAGTGGCTATCATGTGGCGGGCTCAGGCCCGCGCGCTTGCCGCCGCCCGACCTCGAAGGAGCCACCATGAACAAGGCCGTGCCGGGATGAAGGAGACCAGGGGCAAGGACCACCCTGAGGCGACCGGCGGGCGCGCTCAGCGGATGCTCGACGCGACGCCGGCGATCCTGTGTGTCGTGGACATGAGAGAGCGGCGGCTCACCGCGCACAACGCCGCCCTCGCCCGCGCGCTCGGTTGCTCCGACGAGGAGCTCTCGACGCGCGGCCTCGCGGCGCTCTCGGCCCGCATTCACCCCGACGACCTCGCCGGGCTGGCCGCGCGCGCCGAGCGGCTCTCGGCGGCGCGGGACGGCGAGGTCGTGGACGGCGAGCTGCGGGCGCAGGGCCGCGAGGGGGACGAGCGGCTCTTCGCCGTCCGCGCCGAGGTCTTCACCCGCGGCGAGGACGGCGCCGCGCGCGAGATCTTCCTGTCGGCCGAGGACGTGACCGAGCGGCGGCGCCTGCTCCGGAGCGAGGCGCTGCTCGCGGCGTTCTGCGAGCGGGCGCCGGTCCTGCTCTACGCGAAGGACGGGGACGGCGCCTTTCTCCTGGTGAGCCGCTCGCTCGAGGAGGTCGTCGGCGCGGCCCCGGGCAGCATGGTCGGCAAGACCGACAAGGACTTCTTCCCGCCGGACGTCGCGGCGATCTACAACGATGTCGACGCGCTCGTGCGCAGCAGCGGCGCCCCGTTCGAGGCCGAGGATCCCGTGCCGCACCCCGGGGGCGAGAAGACGTATTTCACGATCAAGTTCCCGGTCTGGGGCGAGGGCATCCCGGAGGGCTCGATGGCCGGCGTCTCGCTCGACATCACCCGCGTCAAGGAGGCGGAGCGCGAGCGGGAGGCGGCGCGGGACGAGCTCATCGCGGCGCAGCAGGACACGATACGGGAGCTCGTCACGCCGCTCTTGCCGATCGCCGAGGGCGTCCTCGTCATGCCGCTCATCGGCTTCTTCGACAGCGCGCGGGCGGGCCGCATCATCGAGACGCTGCTCGAGGGCGTCGAGCGGCACGCGGCCCGCATCGCGATCATCGACATCACCGGCGTCAAGGCGGTCGACGAGCGCGTCGCCGAGATGCTGGTGCAGGCCGCGCGCGCGGCCGGGCTGCTCGGCGCCGAGGTCGTGCTGACCGGCATCCAGCCCGCGATCGCGCGGACGATGATCGAGCTCGACATCGACCTGCGCGGCCTGGTCACGGAGGGCACCTTGCAAGGCGGCATCGCGTACGCCCTGAAGCGCCGGTGACGGGCGGCCGGCCGCGCACCGGCGCGCGGCCCGCGGACTCCCGTTCGATCCATCGGTAAAGTTGCGCCACGAGCGCCGATCGCCGGCCTTCGGCTCGCCCGCGCGGGCGCTCGCGCGCCGCGGCGTTCGTACGAGCTTCGATGAAGGATGTGGCGCGCCCCCGTGTGGTAACTTCGGCGCATGACCAGCGCGAGCGTGACGCTGCCAGTCCCGGTCGCGGCGCCGCGCCGGGAGGCCTCGGGCGCCCGCCTCATCGAGTTCCTGCTCGTGGGCGGCGCGACGCTCGTGCTCTTTCCGCTCGCGTGGCTGCTCCGCCGGGCGGTCGGGCTCGACGCGTCGGAGCTCGCGATCGGCTTCTTGACGTTCCACGCCGCGTCCGTGATCAACGATCCTCACTTCGCGGTCACGTACCTGCTGTTCTACAAGGACGCGCGGCGCCGCGCGCTCGACGGCGCGCTCCCCCCGGCGCAGCGGGCCCGCACCGTCGTCGCGGGGCTCCTCGTCCCGCTCGCGCTGCTCGCGTGGGCGGCCTTCGCGCTCTCGACCGGCTCCGCGCGGGCGATGGGCTTCATGATCCAGCTCATGTTTCTCCTCGTGGGCTGGCATTACGTCAAGCAGGGCTTCGGCGTCCTGACGGTGCTGTCGGCGCGGCGCGGGTTCCGGTTCAGCCCGCTGGAGCGCAGGGTGGTCCTCGCGCACTGCTTCGCGGCCTGGGCCTATGCGTGGGCGAGCCCGGCCGATCCGGGCAGGGAGCTCGAGGAGAAGGGCGTGGTCTACACCTCGATCGCGCACCCGCCGGCCCTCGAGCCCATCGCCGGCGCGGCCTTCGCGCTGAGCGCGCTCGCGCTGTGCTGGGCGCTCGCGCGGCGGTGGCGAGCGGAACGGCGGCTACCGCCGCTCTCGCCGCTCGCGGGGTTCCTCGTCACGGTGTGGCTCTGGACGGTGTACTCGAGCCTCGACCGGCTCATGATGTACGTGATTCCGGCGCTGCACTCCGTCCAGTATCTGTATTTCGTCTGGCTCCTGAAGCGGAACGAGGCGCGCGACGCCGAGGGCCCGCCGCTGTTCGGCAGGCCGACCGGCCTGCGCCTCGGCCTCCTGGCCGCCTCCGCCGTCGGCCTCGGGTGGGTCGTGCTCCGCGGCGCGCCCGCGCTCCTCGACGGCGCGCTGGTGCTGGGCGCGAGCGGCGACGAGGCGATGGCCGGGCTGGGCCCGACACCCTACCTCGCGGCCATCTACGTGTTCGTGAACATCCACCACTATTTCATGGACAACGTGATCTGGCGCCGGGAGAACCCCGAGACACGGTATCTGCTGCGGCAGGACGGCGAGGACGGCGAGGGCGGCGCGAGCGGCTGAGCGGCGAGCTCGCGCCCCCGCGCCCGCGTCACGCCCTCCGCTTCACCACCGCCCCCACCGCCCGCGCGGCGAGCCAGACGACCGACGCCGCGGCGCCGATCGCGCTCGCCGCCGCGAGGGAAGCCCGCATCAGCGCCGGATTGACCTTCTCCGGCCGGTGATCGGGCAGGTACGGGCGCGCGGCGCGCGGCAGCACCCACGCCTCGCTCCCGGGGCCCTCGCCGCCGATCGCGCGCACCGCGCGGGCGAGGCGGCCGCGGGGCTGCACGCGGCTCTGCACCCAGGGGATGAAGCGGGCGAGCGGGAGGTGGCCAGGCGCCTGCCGCTCCATCCAGGCCACCGTGCGCCTCAGCTCGGCCGCCGTCGCGGCGGCGCTGCCGTCGCCGTCGAGGCGGTGCCACTCGCCGTGGCTGGGCAGGAGCCACGCGAACCGGAGGTGGCCCGCCTCCGCGAGGGCGACCAGCCGGCGCACGGAGCCGGTCTGGCGCTCCCAGTCGTGCCAGCACTGGAGCCGGAACGCCATGATCTGGCCGAGGCGGCGCGAGAAGGCGAGGTGATCGCCGGTGAACAGGAAGCGGCCGCGGTACAGCAGGCACATCGACCCCGCGGAGTGGCCGGGCTGCGAGAGCACGGCGAGCTCGGCGCCGGCGAGCGCGGCGTCGGCGAGCGGCGCGCCCTCGAGGGTCATGGGCTCGGGGCGGTCGGGGAGCTGGATCTCCACGTCGGTGGTGACCGCGGTGTACGCGCCGCCGCGCGCGCTCACGTCCGCGTAGCCGAGGATGCGGCGAGCGCCGGGAAAGCGGGCCGCGAACTCGGCGTGGTGCGCGGTGTTGTCGCTGTGGGTGAGGAAGATCCACCGCACGCCGCCGCGCTCCTCGAGGAAGCGGAAGATGGCCTCGCTCGGCTTGGGCAGATCGACGAGCACGTTCCCGCCGGGGCGCTCGATGAAGTAGGCCGTGGCCCCGACGGTCTCCCTCGAGGGCTCGCCGAGCGCCCAGACGTCGTCCTCGATGCGGCGCGGCCAGGTGCTGAAAGGGGCGCCGAGCTCGCCGGCGCGAGGGCGCGCGGCGGGCGGCTTGAGGCGCAAGGCGTGGACCGGGCAGGAGGCCACGGCCGTGCGCGCCGCCTCGAAGTCGGCCCGGCTCCGCGGCTGGCGCAGGACGCCCGTGAACGCCCCCTCGTCGTACGTGCCCTCCAGCACGGCGGGGCCGCGGCGCTTCACCTCGCCGTCCATGGCCTCCCAGTGCGCGGGCGCCACCTCGCCCAGGAGCTCTGGCGCGAAGTTCCTGCAGACACCTACGCCGCAGCAAGCTCGCGTGACGTGCAGTCGTCCCCAATCTTCCCCATCGATGCCGTCGGTAGGCGTGTTGTTCATGGGCGCGCAGACTATCACGCTGCCCCGGAGCCGCCATGGGCGCCAGCGGTCCAAGCTGGTAAGTAATCGCACCGAAGCGGACCGAGCGCTGCCGCTCCGCCGCTCCCCCGGTCGTCCAGGTTGTACACACCCGCGGTTCGCGCGAGCAGCTTTACGACGCTGCGGCGGCTCCCGTCATCCGCCGCTCACTCCCGCTCCGGTGACCCGGGTCCTCTCCGGCGCCGGCGAGGCCGCCGCGCCGGCCGCGTCCTCTCAGGCGCGGGAGGTCTTCGACCTCTTCTGGCCGCAGGTGGCGGTGATCGCCACGTCCGCGGCGTCGCGCCCGCGGGCGATCGGCGCGCGCCCGAGACGAGGCACGTTGTTGCGCGCGTCGGAGGGTTGCCACTGCCCACCACGATAGGCCTCCAACCAGACCGAGGAGTCCATGGCCCCGCGGAGAGGAGGCACGCCGATGTTGCCGAGATCTCCAGCGCACTGCCGGGCCCGACTCGCGCCTGAAGGCGACATGCCGATGAACGAGGTCACGGATGGCCCGCGCGCGGGCCCATGGACTCGCCCGTAGCGGGCTCGCCTCACGGACGAGATCGAATCGAGTGGCGCGGGGACATACTCGCGCGAGAAACGCGGTTCCGGACTCGTCGGATTCGATGCTCCACGAGCGCCAGGTCGCCCGGCTGGATACCGGGACCGGGGGCGCCGAGGGGTGAGCGCCTCCCCGGACCTCCCCGGAAGAGACGGCTCGCACCACGCCCGAGCAGCCACGACGCGAAAAAGCGTCGCCTCGGCGAAATCGGCGCATGCCGCGCCGATATGCGTGGTGCCGTGGCGCGTCTTTCTGCTATACATTGGCGTACACGCAGTGAAGTTGTCGGCGATGCCGTCTGGCCCATCGACCAGACCCGGCAAACACGGCCGTCATGCGACGTTCGAGGCAACTTTCGCACAGCCGTGGGATGCACGCGCGTCTCGTGCCTTCCACCGTCGGAGGAACGTCGAGATGGCTCACACGTGCACGCCGAGCATCACCGCCGCGCCGGGCGAAGCGACCCAGGGCGACAGCCCTGCCTCGGCCGCGAGCTCGCGCGCTGAGCGCGGGGAGGTACACACCGTGAAGCCGTGGTTGTCGCGGGTGGTGGACGGTGTGGAACAAAGGCTCTGCTGGCGCTTCCAGGTGCACGGGCGGAGCGACGTCGTGTACGAGCCGGCGAGCGGCCAGCACGGCCCCTTCGATCGCGACAGGCAGCGGCACCTCAAGACGGGTGAGACGTTCCAGCGGCTCGACCGCTCGGGCTCTCCCCGGAAGTACGGCGGGCTCGTCTGGCAGCCGAAGCGCTCGATCGCCCGCTCAGGCCTGTGAGCGACGGCTCCACGGGAGCTCGGCCGCCAGGCCGTCACGGAAAGACACGTCA
The DNA here is from genome assembly GCF_000418325.1 of Sorangium cellulosum So0157-2. GTDB lineage: Bacteria > Myxococcota_A > Polyangia > Polyangiales > Polyangiaceae > Sorangium > Sorangium cellulosum_D. The sequence continues at coordinate 1,632,727 of NC_021658.1, read as the reverse complement.
CCCGGTCCGCACGCAAGGGCCGTCCACGGAGCTTGTTGATCACCGCCATGTCCATCCCCCAGAAGCCAGTCGCCTCCGCCCAGTTGCTCGCCACCGCTGCCCCCCTCAGCTTCCGCGCCACGTCGCGCGACCGGAGCGGCTCGACGCTCGGGGTGCTGCTCGACGCGTCCGGCGCTCAGCAGCACCTCGTGATCGAAGAGGGCGGCCAGGAGGGTACCTGGATGCTGTCGAGCGCGTTGCCCTACGGCCACGCCTCCTTTCTTCTGTACGAGAGCGCCGCCAACGTGCTGCGCGGCGGAAACCTGAGTGAGGGCGGGACCATCTCGTACCAGGGAGCGCTGTACACGATCGAGACGTCGCTCGACGGGAATACCCGTACAGCGAAGGTGAGCGGCAGCGTGTGATCGGCCGCCGGTCGCTCACGCTCGCCGGCCGGATCGATCCGCGGCCGCTCACGCGGTGCCGTCGCCGTTCTCCGGGTCGGAGCGGCAAGCGCGGCGACGACCGTCAACGCGGCTGACGCAGGGCGCGCCCTTCAGGGCGTGAACGATCCCCCACATCCGGCGGATCGTAGGTGAGGGTCGGCGTCGCGCCGGCGCCCTCGATCGCCGCGCCAACAGCACAAGCGAAAACTTCCGTTACAGGCGCCCCCCGGGTGATTCTACCCGGCGTGCGTTCCGCGCCGCCGCCGACCCCGAGCGATCCAGGCGCGCCGCTGACCGTGGCCTCGGCGAAGTGAACCGGTTAACTTTGTGGGCCCGACGGCGGCCCGAAACTGACGACGGCCCCTCGTATCGGAGATCGGCATTGACGCTGAACCGATTCAGATCTTACTGCTTCCCCCACCACTAGTACCCTTCGCGGGGAAGCCACCATGAATCTCCACCAGCTCAGCCCACGCCTGTGCGCCGCGTTCCTTCTGTGCTTGGCAGCCGCGTGCGGGTCGTCGAACGACGGCACGCCGCCGGGGGAACCCCCTCCCGGAGACAACCCGCCCGGAGACGACCCGCCGGACGACAACCCCCCGGACGACAACCCCCCGGACGACAACCCCCCGGACGACAACCCCCCGGACGACAACCCCCCGGACGACAACCCCCCGGACGACAACCCCCCGGACGACAACCCCCCGGACGACAACCCCCCGGACGACAACCCGTGCGCCGCGTTCCTTCTGTGCTTGGCAGCCGCGTGCGGGTCGTCGAACGACGGCACGCCGCCGGGGGAACCCCCTCCCGGAGACAACCCCCCGGACGACAACCCCCCGGACGACAACCCCCCGGACGACAACCCCCCGGACGACAACCCCCCGGACGACAACCCGCCCGGCGATGATCCGGAGTTCCCGGACACGCCCCGGGGCAAGCTCCTCGAGGACCTCTGGACCTCGTCGCGAGCCGGCAAGTTCCGGTTCGGATACGAGCACAGCATCCTGTGGGGGCTCTACGACCCGGGCACGAAGGGGCTCATCTCGACCAACGACTGGTTCGCGACCCTCGCGGGCGCGGCCAGCCGCGACGAGCGCGCGTGGGCGTCGGACGCCGGCGCGACCGTGGGAGAGAACCCCGGGCTGCTCGGCCTCTCCCTCGACGCGATGGTCTTCGACCCGGTCGCCTGGAACCGGCGCGACGTCGCCGCCACCGCCGTGGCGTACACGCTGGAGCAGCCGGGCGGCATGGTGGCCATCGACTGGCACACGCCCCCGTGCAACTACGACATCGCGAGCTCCGATTTCGCGGCCGACATCGCGACGCCGCTCGCCACCATCACGGTCGACGGCCAGAGCGTCCCGATCCACGCCCAGGGCGGCGGCACCCCGTTCTACGCCGAGACGTACTATTCGGCGTCCCTGAGCTCCAGCGCGGACGTCCCGGAGAACCTGAGGTGCGTCTGCAAGGTCGCCAATGACGTGCCGATCGCGGAGGGGACCTTCGCCGGGATCTCGGCGCGCGACTGGCTCGTGGCCCACGCGAAGTACGTGGCCCAGTTCTTCCGCGAGCACGGGCTCGACGGCAAGCCGGTCGTCCTCAGGCCGTTCCACGAGCACACCGGCGCGTGGTTCTGGTGGGGTCAGCCCTACTGGAACTGCCAGGCCCTGCTCGGCGACGATCAGGCCGTCACCGGCCCCGACGCCTACCGCGCCGCGTACCGCACGTTCGCCGAGGCCGTCCGGAGCGAGCCGGGGATGGAGAACGTGATCTTCGCGTACTCGACCGACAAGCTGCGGAAGCTGAGCGACAGCGAGGTGACGCCCGCCGAGGCGAAGATCCGAGATCCAGAGAGCCTCTCCCGCGACCTGCTCCGAGCGCGCCTGGTCGAGGAGCTCTCCGAGCTCGGCGCGGCCTACGAGAGCCCGCCCCAGCAGGCGATCCTCGACCACGACGGCCAGCCGCCGTCCGAGCTGCTGGAGGCGTACTACCTCGAGGCGTATCCCGGGGACGACCTCATCGACATCCTCGGCATCGATCTCTATTACCCGTACGAGCGGGCGGCGTCCCCGGCCGACCTCGAGGACATGAAGGCGATGGCGAGCGCCGTCGCGGCGGTCGGCGAGGCCAAGGGCAAGCCGCACGCGCTCAGCGAGACGGGCACCTACCGGCTGCACCTCCTGCACCGGGTCAGCAAGCTCGCGGCGGGCCAGTCGCTCGCGCTGTATCCGGCGGACCACGTGAGCCGGTGGTACGACACCCTGTTCGATCAGGGCATGAAGGCCGAGTTCCTGACCAACTACGGCCTCGGCGCGGCGTCGGCCGTCGCGCTCTCGTCGACCGAGGTGACGAGCCTCTTCCCGGACGCGGGGCAGGGCGCCGTCACGGAGGACTGGTACAACGAGCACCTGCTCGAGATCGCGAAGAGCGCGGGCGTCTCCTACGCGCTGACGTGGCAGACCTACTATGACGGCAGCGACTTCGACGACAAGGCCGTCTACTATTATGTCCCGTTCCCGGGCCACCCGGAGGCGGACAGCTTCCGTCGCTTCGCGGAGGACCCCGCGGTCTGCTTCGGCCCGATGGCGTGCGAGTAGGCGCCGCCGCGGGGTCGCCCGCCCCTCGATCTCCACCTCCACCCGGCTTTCACCCGGCAGGGGTCCTGCCGGGGATCCGGAGAGAGAGAGTTTAACGCAAAGGCGCAAAGGCGCAAAGACGCAAAAAAAAAGAGAACAAATATCATGCATTTTTGCGACTTTGCGCCCCTTGGTCCCGGTAGGGACGGCCCGTGCTGACCTACCTTCGGTCAACACGGACCGCCCCTCGGACAGAGCCCGGCGAGCGGATTTCCCGCACCGGGCTCCCACCTCGGGTCGACGGACTGGCTCGCGGCAGAGCCGGCCAGGGATGATGGATACGGGGCTGCGGGAGAGGGAACCGCTGGTCGAACCCCCTTCGTTGCTGCCGGGACCAGTGCGCGCGCTGGCTCCTCCGCTGAAGCTGGCGGTGCCAGCTTGCGCGCACGCGCTCCAGAAACTGCTGCAACGCCGGGTAGTTGGTGGGCACCCCGTAGTACCGGAAGTGCCCTTCGAGCACGCTGGAGAGCCATGCGTGCTGGGCTCGCACGGGCTCATGCCGACGCTCGCGCATCTCTTCGCGCAGGCTCGCCAGCTTGGCGTTCCGTTTCTTCCGCGAGGTACGACGCTTCAGCTGGAACGCGCCTCGCCGGCTCACGCCGGCGATGTGCGTGAACCCCAGGAAGTCGAACGTCTCGGGGCGCGTGCGCCCGTCGCGCTCGGCGTCCTGCCGGGCGAATCTCCCGAACCGAAGCACCCGGGTCTTCTCCGGGTGCAGCTCCAGGCCGAACTTCGCGAGACGCGAGGCCAGGGCCTCCCGCATCGCGCGCGCGTCCTGCTCGTACTGGAAGGTCACCGCGAAATCGTCGGCGTAGCGCACGATGTACACCTCACCGCGCGCATGCCGCTTCCTCCACTGGTTGGCCCACAGATCGAACGCGTAGTGAAGGTAGACGTTCGCAAGGAGCGGGCTGATGACCCCTCCCTGCGGCGTCCCTTCCTTCACCTCGCGCAGCTCGCCTTCCTCCATGACGCCCGCGTGCAGCCACTTCATCAGCAGCCGCACCATGCGCCTGTCCCCGATCCGGTGCTCGAGGAACTTCTGCATCCACCCGTGATCGATGGTGTCGTAGAACGATCGGATGTCTGCATCGAGCACCCAGCTCGTCTTCCGGCTGATGGCCTCGGCGAGCGCGTTCAGGGCGTCGTGCGGCCCCCGGCCGGGCCGGAAGCCATACGAGAAACCCAGGAACGCCTGCTCGTAGATCGGCTCCAGCACCATCCGCGCCGCCTGCTGGACGAGCTTGTCCTCCAGCGCTGGGAGCAGCCGAGCGTCTAGCTAGGGACCTGGGCCATGGGCGGGTTTCAATGGGGGGCACCGACGACGACGCGTCGGTCCGCACGATTCACGCGGCGCTCGACCTCGGGATCAACCTGATCGACACCGCGCCGGCCTACGGGTTCGGGCACTCCGAGGAGGTCGTCGGACGGGCCATCGCCGAGCGAGGCCAGCGCGAGCGGGTGGTCCTCGCGACCAAAGTGGGCCTCGAGCGGCGCGGCGACGCGCTCTTCCGGAACGGGACGCGCAAGCAGATCCTGGAGGAGGTCGAGCTCTCGCTCATGCGTCTGCGCACCGACTACATCGATCTGTATCAGGTACACTGGCCGGACCCACAAACGCCCTACGAAGAGACCGCCCAGGCCCTCCTCGATCTCCAGCGTGAAGGCAAGATCCGCGCGATCGGGGTCTCCAATTACTCGATCGACGCGATGCAGCGGTTCCGCTCCGTCGCGCCGATCGCCTCGGCGCAGCCGCCGCTGAACCTCTTCGAGAGGGAGGCGGAAGGGGACGTCCTGCCTTGGTGCCGCGCCAACGGGATCGCCACGCTCACGTACGGCGCGCTCTGCCGCGGGCTCCTGAGCGGCGCGATCGACGAAGAGACCGCGTTCAAGGGGGACGACCTCAGGAGGACCGACCCGAAATTTCAACCTCCACGCTTCGCGCAGTACCTCGACGCGGTGAGGGACCTCGGGCGATTCGCGCGCGACCGCTACGCGCGGGGCGTGCTCGCGCTCGCGGTGCGCTGGGTGCTCGACCACCCGGGTGTCTCGGTGGCCCTCTGGGGAGCGCGACGGCCGGAGGAGCTCGCGCCGATCAACGATGTGGTGGGATGGAGCCTCGACGACGAAGCCCGCGCCCACATCGACGCCGTGCTCACCCGAGCCGTGCGCGACCCGGTGGGTCCAGAGTTCATGGCGCCGCCGGAGCGCCCCGCCGAGGCGCGCAGCGCAGCCTGACGCTGCCGGCGCGGATCCTGCGAATCCATGGCGACGGCTACGGGCTCGCCGTCGTCATGGCGATTCACGCCGCCCGGAGCCCCGACTCCGGGCGCGCTCGACCGAAGGCGTCGCTCCTGCCCCAGCGCCCGGGGATGTCGAGCAGCCGAATCTCCCCGAGCTCGGCGGGTACCGCCGGATCGACGAACAGGCGATTGCCAATCGGCTCCAGCCCGAGCACGGCGCGCAGAAAGAGCAAGGGAGCCCCGGCGGCCCAGGCCTGCGGGCTGCACGCCGTCGGATACTCGACCGGGAACCTGGTGAGCTCTCGCGGATACCCGGCAAACGCCTCCGGCAAGCGGTAGTGGAAGAAGGGAGCCGCGGCCAGGTTGCCCGTCGCGATACGCCCGGCCTCCACGCTGAAGCCGTAACGCCGGAGCCCGAGCGCGATCAGAGAGTTGTCGTGCGGCCAGACCGTGCCCACGTGATATCCGATGGGATTGTACCCGCCCTCGTCGTCGGCCAGGGTACGCACGCCCCAGCCGCTGAACAGATGGGGTCCGAGGAGGTGCTCCACCACTCGTTCGGCCTTCGATGCTTCGACGATACCGCTCCAGAGCAAGTGGCCGATGTTCGAGGTCAAGGAGTCGACCGGGCGCTTCCGGCCATCCAGCGCGAGCGCGAAGAACCCGCGATCGTCGAGCCAGAAGTCCTGATTGAACCGACGTTTCAGCTCGGCCGCGTCTCGCTCCAGGCGCGCCGCCAGCTCGGGGTCCCGCCAGAGCTCGCGCGCGAGCCGGGCGCAGCGCACCTTCGCGTCGTAGACGTAGCCCTGGATCTCACAACACGCGAGAGGCCGCGGCGCGAGCGATCCGTCATGAAAGACGATGGCGTCCCACGAGTCTTTCCAGCACTGGTTCTCCAGGCCGGTCTCGGGGTTGCGCGTGTCGTATTCGACGTACCCGTCGCCGTCCCGATCGCCCCACTGGTCGAGCCATCGAAGCGCGGCGCGCGCGGTGTGCTCCATCGACAGGACGAGCTCCGCGTCGCCGGTCCAGCGCTCGTACTCGTCCAGCAGGATCAAGAAGAGCGGCGTCGAGTCGGCAGCGCCGAAGTAGGGAGAGTGCGGCCGCTCTTCGAAGGCGGTCAGCTCGCCCCAGCGGACCTCGTGGAGGATCTTCCCCGGCTCCTCATCGCGGAAATCGTCCCGGCGGCTGCCCTGGCGGCGCGCGAGATAGCGGAGCGTGGAGCGCGAGAGCTCGGGGACGAACGGCAACGCTTGCAGGCTCGTGATGATGCTGTCGCGGCCGAAGGCCGCCATGAACCACGGCAGACCAGCGGCCGGAATGGCGGCGTCCGGCATCAGCTTGGAGAAGAAGCGCAGCGCGGCCAGGTCGATGAGGCTCCGCTCGTACGTCCCGGCGAGCGTCTCGTTCGAGGTGAGGAGCCGCGGTGCGTGGTCCATCCAGCTCTCGAGGCTGATGCCGATGTTCGGGCGCGCGTGGCTCTCGCCGTGGGCGTACTTCACCCGGGTGTGCCGCTCCTCGAGGCCGTCGATCGCCGCCACGACGTCGAGGCACGTGCTCCAGCGGCCGTGCGGCGCGATGCTCACCCGAAAGGTCAATCCGTTCGGATCGATCTGCGCGGGCTGCGAGGCGGAGATCCACGTCTCGCGCACGAAGCGCTCGCGTCGATAGCCGAGGACGAGCCGATTGTCTTCGACGCGGTGATAGCGCTCGCCTTTCTTCGGGAGCATGTCCTTGACCTCGAACAGGTCGGCGAAATCGGCGGCGGCCTGGATGCGGACCTCGAGGTCGACGGCATCCTTGCCGTGGTTCATGAGCAGGAGGTCCTCGTGGAAGCCGTCGCCCGCGAACCGGCTCCGGACGATGGAGAGGGTCGATTGGACGTACATCGCTGCAGGCCTCGGGACGAGGAAGAACTGGGCCTGGAAGTACTGCACGTCGTCGGTGGACAGCGCGGCCGGGACGATGCCGTCGATCGTCAGGATCCATTCGGAGAGAAAGCGCGTATCGAGGTGAAAGAGGCCGAGCGGCCGGCTGACGGAGTGTTCGATGTTGCCGCGCAGATCGCTGACGACGAACGTGCCGCCGTCCAGAATGCTCACTTGCCTTTCCATGGCCCCTCCGACGACGGTGGCTCAGCGCGTCGCATCTGGAGTCTGTTGGTCCCCCGGGCTGAAGACGCTCTGAAACATCTGAGCGACGCCCAGGTCTCCTCGCACGCCGACGCGGCCCTGCATGATCGCCGTGATCAGGTTCTGCTCACCGCGAAAGATCCGCAGGAAATCGTCGAGCGAGCAGGAGAGCTGGCAGTCCTCGCTCGCGCCTTCGGGCGCGATTCCAAAGGACCCGTCGGCGATCTCGACGACGATGCGCTCGTCGTCGCTGAGCTGCACGGCGCACACCTTCCGTATTCCTCGTAGACGGGCGTCGTAGCGTCCTGCCGCGAGGGCCTTGATGAGCTTCCTTGCTTGCGACATGATCAAAGCGTGTGTCCGGGTTGCCAACCTAGCCTTCGCGCGTCCCGCCCCAGGCAAGGGATGTGCCCTTGTGCACGGCGCGGAGGCCGCCTCCTTCACGCTCGCGTGTGGAGCACGCGAGCGCCGCCGAGCGCGATCAGGATCATCGACGTGCCGCCGGTCAGGAGGCTGATTCCGACGAGCAAGCCGAGCACCCTCGCGGCGGTGGTGACGCCGCCCGTGACGATCAGCATCCCGAGCCCCAGCGCCAGGATGCCGTCGAACACGAGCCATCCCGAGCCCCGCAGCCCGCGGTGCTGATAGGCGCGGATGAGCTTGAGCGCGCCCTCGGCGACGAAGTAGGCCGAGGCGAGCACCATCAGCGCGAGCTTGCCGGTCATCGGGAAGGCCACGAGGAGAAGCCCGAACGCCACCTGCACCAGGGCGCTCGCGAGCTCCCAGCCGGCGCCGGCCCAGCCGCGGCTCTGGATGGCGTGACAGCCCTCGGCCACGCCGGCGACAACGATCAACCAGCCGAGCGCGATGGCGGTGATCCTCGAGGCGACGAAGGGCAGGAGGAACGCGAGCACCCCGAGCACCATCGAGACCACGCCGATCGCGAGGAACCAACCGCGGTTCTCCCGCACGGTGTCAAGGTCGACAGGCGCAAAGCGCAGCGGCTTCGGGGACTCTCGGAGCGGACCAACCATGGGCACCCCTCTGGTTCGTGGAGCATGCGTGTCCCGTCGGTCACCCGCCGCGCGCGGACGAGGTGGCCGGGAACGCGTCCGCTTCGAGCATCGTCCGTGCCAGCGCGCCGGCGGGAACATTGTGCCTGGCGCTCGAGGGAGGCGTCACGGCCGAGGGCGGCCAGGAGCGCACGTCTCATCAGCGGCAGCGGCCGCTACCCCGGTGAGCAGCGCCAGGAAGTACCCCGGTGAGCAGCGCCAGGAAGTACCCCGGTGAGCAGCGCCAGGAAGTACCGGTGAGCAGCGCGTACCCCGGTGAGCAGCGCTAGGAAGATGGAGGCCCCGGGGCGCCATCTTCCTGGCGCCGCTCAAACTGGTTGGCTGAAATTCGAGTTTTTGCCTTGACTGCGCCGATCGCCGAAAGTAACTTGCGCGCGATCGAGCGCGGTAACGCGAAGTCGGCCGCGACGCTCCTCAGGGCGCACCTCTCGGAGTTCTACGGCACATGAGCCCGCTCGACGAACTCGCCACTACCCTGCGCGATGGCCTTGTGACGGATCGGGACGTCATCGAGGGGTATCGCCACGATAAGGCCCTCTGGGCGCCGGGCGGCTGGCCGCTCGCCGTGGCGCGGCCGTCCTCGACCGCCGACGTGCAGGCGCTGGCGCGGTGGGCGACCAAGCACCGTATCGCCCTGGTGCCGCGCGGCGCCGGGACCGGGGTGGCGGGCGGGGCGACCGCCATCGACGGCTGCGTGGTGGTGAGCTTCGAGCGCATGAACCGGATCCTCGCGATCGACGAGGCGGCCATGCTCGCCGTCGTCCAGCCGGGGGTGCTCAACGGGGAGCTCAAGGCCGCGGCGCACGAACGGGAGCTGTGGTATCCGCCCGACCCGTCGAGCTACGCCATGTCGACGATCGGCGGCAATGTCGCCACCAACGCCGGCGGCCTGTGCTGCGTGAAATACGGTGTCACGTCCGACTACGTGCTCGGCCTCGAGGCGGTCCTCGCGGACGGGACGGCGCTCCGCACCGGCGGCCGGAGCCGCAAGGACGTCGCCGGCTATGATCTGACGCGCCTCCTGGTCGGCTCCGAGGGCACCCTCGCGCTGATCACCGAGATCACGCTGCGCTTGCGGCGGCGGCGCCCGCCGGCGACCACGCTGGTCGCCACGTTCGGGTCGCTGGAGGCCTCGGGGCGGGCGGTCGCGGCGATCGTCCGGTCGGTCGACGCGTCGATGCTCGAGATCATGGACCGCACGGCCATCCGCGCCGTCGAGCGCTACCGCCCGCTCGACCTCGACACCGAGGCTGCCGCGATGCTGATCGCGCAGAGCGACGCTCCCGGGTCCGCCGAGCTGTCCTGCATGCAGGCGGCCTGCGAGGCCGCCGGCGGGACGGTGATCGCCACCACCGAGGACGAGGGCGAGGGGCAGATGTTGCTCACCGCGCGCCGCCTCGCGCTCACGGCGCTCGAGCAGCTCGGCACGGTGCTCGTCGACGACGTCGCCGTGCCGCTGCCGCAGCTGCCGGAGATGTTCCGTCGCATCGAGGCGATCGTCGCCGCAACGCAGACCACCGTCGCGACGGTGGCGCACGCGGGCGACGGCAACCTTCACCCGCTGGTCGTGTTCGATCGAAGCGACGCCGCGGCCGAGGCGCGCGCGGTCGCGGCCTTCAACGAGGTGATGGCGCAGGCGCTCGATCTGGGCGGCACGATCACGGGCGAGCACGGCGTCGGCACGCTCAAGCGCGGCCTCCTCACACGCCAGCTCGGCGCGGCGTCGGTCGCGCTGCACCACCGCATCAAGAACGCCTTCGACCCGGGCGGCATCCTCAACCCCGGAAAGGTGATCGCGCCCGTCGGAACGACGAGATAGGTGGGCCGGATGGACGATCAGGCGCGGATCACGGGCAGAAGGTGACCTCGAAGCTCGTCTCCGACGAGCAGGCGTGGAGCCCGGCGGCGTCGTCGTAAGCATAGCTGTAGGCGGTGGGGCACATCTGGTGCATCCGTATCACGTAGTCCGTGTGCTCCACGCTCCGCGGATCCGCGGTGTTCCGGCACGCGTCCGACGTCATGCACCCTCGCTCGGCGGTGCACTGGCCCGTGGCCGGATCGATGGGCGTCGGGCAGCAGAGGTGCAGCCCGGGATCGGCGCTCTCCGGCTGGCCCAGGCCCCAGGGCGCCGGGTAATTCCACTTCTTGCACGGCGCCATGCAGCCGACCACGACGCCGTTTCTGTCGCGCACCCGGAGGTCCTGGTGCGCGTACCCGGGGAATTGGCCGTTGCCGAGATCCTCGTCGCCGGGGCAGAGCGCGAGCGACAGCCCGGAGCAGTCCGAGGTGATGCAGCTGCCCTGCTCGGCGCCGGCGCCCTTGGGGACGACCTTGAAGGGCAGCGTGTAGCCGTCCACCTGGCTGAGGTTGTACCAGGTCTGGTCGGCGCTGCCCCTGGGCGCGAAGGTGGCCTCGAACTTCGACTCGATCGGCGGCTGGCAGCCGCCCGCCGGACAAGGGGCGACGCTGTCGCCCGTGGTGCAGTTGCGGCCGCCGTCGTCACAGCCGGTCTTCGGCCAGAAGCGCGTCGCGCTGATGCCGCCGTCGGGCACGTCGTAGGTGTACGCGGCGCCCCGGGTGAGCTTGACGTTCTGCGGGCCCTGCACGTTGGTCGAGTGGGCGATCCAGATCGGCGCCGAGCAGTTGTTGACGATCGTGAGGGTGCGGGCGCCGGAGCCGGTGGAGGAGCCGCCGCTCACCTTGTCGAGGGTCCAGCGCTGGTTGGTGGTGCCGCCGTAGGGGTACTGGAGGATATCCGTCCCGTCGGCGGCGTTGCCCCACGCGAGGTCGACGACCTGATCGGTGTGGCGCGCGTGGATGCTGAACTGGTTGCCCCCGCGATTGACGAGCTTCCACTGCTGGTTGGCGCCGCCGACATAGGTCCACTGGTGGATGACCGCGTTCGGCGCGGTGCTCACGTCGCGCACGTCGAGGGCCTTGTTGCTGCCCACGTTGACGATCTTCCAGTAGCCGTCGGTCGTCGGGGAGATGTGGAATTTCTGCGCGTTCGTCCCGTTGCAGGTCCACTGCTGCATCCGCGTGCCGTCGGCGGTGCTGGCCCCGGGCACGTCGAGGCACTTGTTCGTGGCGACCGAGCGGATGACGTAGTCCCCCTCGGTGACGCTGGACACGAGCACCGCGTCCGCGTCCTCGGCGCTGGCCTCGGTCCGCGCCGCCTCGTCATCGGCGACGAGACACCCTCCCAGCAGCACGATCCACCCCAGCGCCAGCGACAGACCCCCCACCGCGATCTTGCGAGCCATGATGCCCTCCTCGTGGTTGCGGTGCGCCCCGGATCCCGGCGCGACCGCTGGTCGAGGCGCCGGTGCACGCGGCGTTCCACGCGGGCAGCCCGGGCGCGCACGGCCAGGCCGCCGAGGCTCCCCGCGGCTTCGCCGAGATCCAGCGGGCCCGGGGGCGCTCCGCGGGATCGCCCCTCGCCAGCGCGAGGCGATCCGCGCGATCACCCTCCGGCCTCGAGGGGCGATCCCGCGGAGCGCTCCCGCGCCGCGCAGCAAACCGGCGTTGGGCGCATCACAGTCCCGCGTGGAAGCCATTTACCCACGTGGTGCGCGGGTGTTATTCAACGATGATGGGCAGTGACGACGATCGCGGTCACGGGCTGCCCATCCCGCAGAAGCTCTATGGCCGAGACGCGGAGATCGCGGCGCTCCTCGCGGCGTGGGAGCGGGCGAGCCGGGGCGCCGCCGAGCTCGCGCTGATCTCCGGCCACGCCGGCACCGGCAAATCGGCGGTGGCGAGCGAGCTGCACCGGGCGATCGCCGGGCACGGCGCGCGCTTCATCTCGGGCAAGTTCGACCAGCTCCACCGGAGCGTCCCGTACGCCTCGCTGGCCCAGGCGTTGCGGGACCTCGTCCGGCACCTGCTCACCGAGCGCGGCGAGGCGCTCTCGCGCCTGCGGCGCAAGCTCGCGACCACCCTCGGCCAGAGCGGGCAGGTGCTCGTCGACCTGCTGCCGGAGCTGGAGCTCATCATCGGCCCCCAGCCGCCCGTGCCCGAGCTCGGGGCGGCCGAGTCCCAGAACCGGCTCAACCTGGTATTTCAGAGCTTCCTGCGCGTCTTCGCCACGGCGGATCACCCGCTGGTCCTCTTCCTCGACGATCTACAGTGGGCGGACCTCGCCTCGCTCCGGCTCCTCACGCTGCTCCTGTCGGATCCGGAGCGCGGCCACCTGCTCGTGCTCGGCGCCTACCGCGACGACGAGGTCGACGCGGGACACCCGCTCTCCGCGGCTCGGGCGGAGCTCCGGAAGGCGGGGGCGAGCATGGTCGAGATCACCCTCGCTCCGCTGCGCCCCGCGGACGTCCATCAGCTCCTCGCCGACGCGCTCGGCTGCGGCCCGGAGCGGTCCGCCGCGCTGGCGGCGCTCGTCCTCGACAAGACCCAGGGGAACCCCTTCTTCATCAATCAGTTCCTCGTCTCGCTCCACAAGGACCACCTGATCGCCTTCGACCCGCAGTCCGGCGCGTTCTCCTGGGACCTCGATCGCATCGGTAGGGCGGGGATCACGGACAACGTGGTCGATTTCATGGCGAAGAAGCTCCGGCGTCTCTCGCCGAGCGCGCAGCGGGTCCTCACGCTCGCCGCGTGCATCGGCCACAAGTTCGACCTCGGGACGCTCGCGCTCGTCGACGAGCGGCCGCCCGAGGCCACGGCCGCCGATCTCCGGGAGGCGCTCCGGGAGGGCGTCGTCCTGCCCCTGGACGCCGAGCACCGGTACGTCCACGCCGCGCCCGACCACGGCGGCGAGGGCGGGCTGCCGGCCGGGGCCATCGCCGTCTCTTACGTCTCTTACCGGTTCTTGCACGATCGCGTGCAGCAGGCGGCCTACTCGCTCGTCGACGAGGACCGCAAGCAGGACCTGCACCTCAGGATCGGGCGCCTCATGCTCGCGCGGCGGGAGCTCGGCGAGCGGGACGAGCACCTGTTCGACACGGTGAACCACCTGAACCTCGGCGCCTCGCGGATCGCCTCGCCGGACGAGCGGACCATCCTCGCGCGCCTGAACCTCGCCGCCGGCATGAAGGCGAAGGCGTCGGCGGCCTACGACGTGGCCGCCGGCTACTTCGGCGCCGGCGTGTCGCTCGTCGACGAGGAGGGGTGGGCGCAGGACCACGAGCTCGCGTTCGCGCTCCACCTCGAGGGCGCCGACTGCGAGTTCCTGAGCGGCCGCTCGGCGGAGGCCGAACCGCTGTTCAACGTCTCCCTGACCCGCGCCAGGACCGACCTTGATCGCGCGCACGTCTACGCCCGGCGCATCTTGCTCTTCAACACCGTCGCGAGGTTCGACGAGTCGGTGCGCTGCGCGCGCACGGCGCTCGCCCTGCTCGGGATCGAGCTGCCCGAGCGCGAGGACCGGATCCAGGCGGCCCTCGCGGCGGAGCTCGCCGAGGTGCCGCGCAACCTGGCGAGCCGCCAGATCACCGACCTGTTCGACGCCCCGGAGCTCAAGAGCCCCGAGCACAAGGCCGCGCTGACGATCCTCACGAACGTGAGCGCCGCCATCCTCGGCGCGGAGCCGTCCCTCCACGCGCTCGTGTGCGTCAAGCACGCCAACATCTCGCTCAAGCACGGCCACGCGGAGGTCTCCGCCTGGGGATATCTGATCTACGCGATCGTCCTGATCGAGCAGGGCCGGTACGCGGAAGCCTACGAGTTCGGCAGGCTCGCGATGGATCTCGACGAGAAGATGGGCTGCGCCGTGGTGTCGTCCAAGGTGAAGTCGAGCTTCGCGGTGTTCATCTCGCCCTATCGGGAGCCGCTCCGGCGGTCGTTCGCGTACCTGGCGCAGGCGCACCGGGACGGGCGCGAAACGGGGGACTTCCAGTTCGCCAGCTACTCCCTCCTCCACGGGATCACGAGCCGGCTGAGCCACGGCGTCGCGCTCGGCGCGGTGTCCGAGGAGATCGAGCGGTCCCTCCCGTTCCTACAGCGGACGAGCGACGTGATGTCGGGCCTCATCGTGGCCTCGTCGAAGCAGATGATCGCGAACCTGCGCGGCTGCACGCTGGGTCACCACACCTTGAGCGACGGCGTCTTCGACGAGGACGAGTTCAGCGCGACGCTGAGCGCGCCGAACCACGAGTTCATGGCGGCGTTCTATCATATCCAGAGAGCGCAGCTCGCGTACCTCTACGGCGACCACGAGCGCGCCCGCGCGCTCATCGCTCTGGCGGAGCCGCTGCGCCCGTACCTGGCGAGCATGTGGATGTCGACCGAGGTCCCGTTCTACGCGAGCCTCATCCTGCTGGCGCTCTCCCCGCCGGAGGCGCCGGGCGCCGAGCAGGCGCGCTACGCGAGCGAGATCGCGCGCCACGCGGCCGACGTCGCGGCGTGGGCGGAGAGCTGCCCGGAGAACTTCCGCCACAAGCATCTCCTGATCTCCGCCGAGCGCGCGCGCGTCTCGGGAGACGACGCGGCGGCGACGGATCTCTACGAGGAGGCGATCAAGGCCGCTCAGGAGAGCGAGTTCCTGCACCACGAGGCGCTCTCGAACGAGCTCGCAGCGAGGTTCCACCTGGCGAAGGGCCGGACGAATATCGCGCGCATGTACATGGCCGACGCCGCCCATGGATATGCGCGGTGGGGCGCGGAGGCCAAGGTCGCGCAGCTCCATGAGACGCACGCGGAGCTCACGCCGCAGGGGCCTGCGGCGGAGACGGCGAGGCCTCCGCGGCGGACGATGATCCCCGGGTCCGGCGAGGGCCCGGATCCGATCGAGAACAGCAGGCTGTACGCCGCGCTGGAGGAGAAGGTCCGGGAGCGCACGGCCGCGCTGGAGGAGGCGCAGGCGAGGGTGATCCGGCTGGAGCGCGAGGTCGCCGACAAGCGGATGGCGGGCGGCTTCGCGCGCGAGATCGAGGACGCGCTGGCGGGCGCGAAGCTGGCGCTCGCGAGGGCGCTCGGACAGGACGAGTCGAGCTCGCGACCGTGCCTCACCTTCGACTCGGGGGTGGAGCTCGGCAAGCTGCACGAGCAGCTGAGCCTGCGCTTCTCCGACGAGGAGATGGAGCGGATGAGCGGGCGGCTCCAGCACATCTTCGCGAACCAGGAGGAGCTCGACGCCGCGCTGAGGCTCGCGTTCAAGGCGACGGACCACGCGCTCGCCGCCGCCAGGGAGATCGTCAGTCTCTCCGGCGTCGAGGACGGCGCGCGCGGCGGGGCCGATCGACCCGAGCGGGCGAGCGGGCGCGAAGAGGTCGATCGAGGGAGCGGGTCATCGTAGGAGCGCTGCGCCCACTCCGATCCTCTCCGAGTGGCCGCAGGTGCAGAGGTTTAGCGTGTCGATGAGCGCCGCGGCGCGACCGGCGCGTCAGGGCTCGCCGGCGAGCTTCTTCACCGCGGCGAGCAGGAGGTCCGGCTTGAACGGCTTGATGATCCAACCCTTCGCGCCGGCCTTGCGGGCCTTGTCGATGAGCTCGGGCTGCCCCTCGGTCGTGAGCATGAGGATCGGCACGCCGGACGCGAGGCCATTGTCCCGCAGGCTCTCCAGCATCTCGATGCCGTTCATCACGGGCATGTTCACGTCGGCGATGATCATCGCCAGATCGCCCTTGTGGGCGCTCACCGCCGCGACCGCGTCCCGGCCGTTGTCCGCCTCCACGATGCTGTAGCCGGCCCCGGACAGGAGAATGCCGACCTGCTGGCGGACCGTGTTCGAATCCTCGACGAGAAGAATTTTCTTGGCCATCTGTCGTAATCTCCTTCGGCGCGCGCGGCCCGCGGCTCAGAACAGCAGCACTTCCCCCTCGCGCTGCGGCTCGGGCATGTCGACCTCCTCGAGCTCCAGCGCCGTGTCGGGGGCCATCGCGTCGAACAGCACGGCGAGCCGGTCGGTCCCGGCGTCGAAGAGGAGCCGCCGGAAGCCCTCGCTCTGCTCCTCCCGGGCGCGCAGGTGCTCGCCGATCGCGGCGCTCGGCGTCGAGAGCACGATGATGAGCCCGAGGTGGCGCAGCCGGTTCTTCACCCGACCGAGGAGCTGGTTCGCGAGCTCGCTCGCCCAGTCGCACACCATGTCCTCGTCGAGCTGGCGCCGCTCTCGCAGCGGGTGGCAGCGGGTGATGAGCGCCACGGGAGCGACGATCGTCAAGCTCCCGCGGAGGTGATCGCCCGTGAAGCCGATGAACGAGACGACCGCGTTGCCCGGCGTCGCCTCGGAGTCCTGGTGCTCCAGGAGCCGGAGCTCGACGCCGTTGTCGCGAAACAGGTGGACGCACGACGCCGCAAGCTCGTCATAGATGCGGTGCCAGCTCTCCGAGTTCATTGCGCTCTCCTCGATATGTCGCTGTCCATGGTCGACGCGCTCATCGCGACACCCGATCCGGGCGGCCCGCGCTCGGCGAAGGGGCCCGCGCTCGCTCCGCGCGGAGGGCCGGCGAGGGGCGCGCCGCGCCGGCTCGACGGCGGCAGCGGCGCGCCGGCCGCCTCCTCCCGCGGGAACCGGAAGCGGAAGGTCGTCCCCTGGCCGCGCTCCGTCTCGATCTCCACCCGGCCGCCGAGCCGGCGGCACTCGTGGAGCGCGACGCCGAGGCCGACCCCGCGGCCGGAGACGTCCGTGACCTGCTCGGCGGTGGTGAAGCCGGGGGAGAACAGCGCGGCCTCGAGATCCCGCAGCGTGGCGTTCGGCAGCCCGACCGCCCCGGCCTTCTCGCGCACGCGCTCCCAGTCGATACCGGCGCCGTCGTCGCCCACCTCGATGAGGACCTCGTCCGCCGTCGCGCGCGAGCGGAGCGCGAGCGCGCCGCGCGGCGGCTTGCCGGCCGCCTCGCGCGCCTCCGGCCGCTCGATCCCGTGGTCCATCACGTTGCGCACGACGTGCCCGAGCGCCTGCCACATCGCGGCGAAGCGCGACGCGGGGAGCCGGACGCCGCCCGCGTCGATGCGCACGTCGGGCTTCGGCTTGCCGAGCTTCCGCGCGAGCGTCTCGGCCTGATCCTTCATCCGGTTGAACCGCACCTCCGTGCGCTCGTCGCGGAGGGCCGCGACGGCCCGCTCGAGATCGGCGTGGTCGCGCCGCCCCCGCACCATCGCGAGCAGGGCCTCGATCTCCTCGTCGTCGACGTCGACGCGCGAGGCCTGCACCGCCCCGGCGAGCAGGCCGCCTACCCGCGCGACGAACGCGGCCCACGCGTCCTTCAGCGCGTCGATCCGCTCGTCGGGCGGCAGCGAGCGCTCCTCGACGACGAAGCTCTCGATCTCGTGCGCCACCTTCGCCACGCTCGTCACGTCCCAGAGCCCGGCGTTCCCCTTGATCGTGTGCACGAGGCGCATCACGTGATCCACGTCGGTGACGCTCCCCGAGCTCACCGCGTCGACGAGCTTGCTCGTGTCGCTCACGAACCCGAGGAGCCCGAGCCGGTCCTTCACGGCGCGCTCGAACACCTGGATGTACTCGCGCTGCCGCTCGGCCTCCCGCAGGGAGTCCATCGTGGCCGTGACGTCCGTGATCACCATCAGCGCGCCGCCGAACTGGCCCTCGTGGGACAGGATCGGCTTGAAGCCGAGCGTGAGGTGGCGGCCCTCGCGGTGCAGGGCCTTCGGCAGCTGATCCAGGACGACCTCGAGCGGGAGGAAGTCGTCGCACGCGGCCTCCCACCCCATCTTGAGCAGCGCGCGGGCCCGGGGGTCGTGGCCGGCGACGCGATCGGCGAAGTGCTCGTCGTGCGCCGGCACGCCGAAGAGGCGCTCGAAGGCGGCGGAGCGCGCGGGCTCCATCGTGCCGTCGCGGTGGATCGTCACGAGGGCCTGATCGACGTTGTCGAGCACGAGGCGCATCTCCCGGTTGCGCTCCGCGAGCTCGCACGTCCGCTGGGCGACGGTGGCCTCGAGGTTCTGCCGGTGGCTCTCCAGGGCCTCGTCGCGCGCCTGGATGCCCGCCAGCATCTCGTTGAAGGCGTCGGTGAGCGCCCCGAACTCGTCGTCGGCGGTCTTGCGGGCGCGCGTCGTGTAGTCGCGCGTCCGCCGGACGTGGGCCGCGGCCTCGCCGAGGACCTCGAGCGACCGGGACAGCCCCCGCACGAGCACGAGCGCGAGCGCGCCCGACACGAGCAGCACGACCCCGGAGACCGCGATGCCGTTGAGCACCGTCCTCCGCGTGTCCGCGACCTTGTCGGAGGCGGCGCGCCGCATGCCCGCGATCGCCTCGTGCTCGATCGCGGCGAGCCGGTCGAGGCGCCCTTGCTGCGCGTCGAACCACGCGTCGTGGTCGATGGCCAGGTCCTCGTCCGTCGACGCGATCGCCGCGGCGCGCAGCTCGTCGGCGCGCCGCACGCGCGGGTCGCCGCGGGCGGCGTCGTGGAGCGCCCGCGCCGGCTCCGACGCGTTGGCCAGGAACATCTCGCGATAGAGCTGCTCCTCCGTCATCAGCGTCACGAGCGTCTTGAAGGCGCCCGGCTCGAACTGCGTCGACGCGAACGCGTGGGCGAGCAGCGCGTGCTGGCGGCTGGCGCGCTCGGCGAGCTCGTGCACGGCGACGATCGACTGGATCCTCCGCAGGAGCTCGCCCTCGTCGCTCAGCTCGGAGAGCCCGGCGTTGGCGCGGATCAGGCTCGCGTTGATGCCGCCGAAGATCTGGAGGGCGCTGTCGAGCGGCGCCGCCTTCGCGTCGGCCTGGCGCCGGAACGCGCCGAGCTCGCCGACGTGGGCGCGCGCGTCGGCGAGGTCGCGCGCGAGCCGGGACGGCAGGCGGGAGAGATCGCGCTCGGCCAGGAACGCGTCGAGGTGGGCGAGGCTCTCGTCGGTCGCCGCCCGCGCGGTCTCGAGCTGGGCGCTCGCGCGCGCGAGCGCCACGGCGCGCTGGAACGGCCGCGCGGCGCCCCGCGCGGCCTCGGCGTCCCGCGCGTCCGGAGGCCGGATCTCCAGCCCCTCGACCAGCGCGGTCCACGCCCGCTCCTTCTGGAGCGCGTGCAGCGGCTGCGCCATGATCGACGAGAGCTGCGCGAGGTCCTCGATCGAGCCGATCGCCGCCGCCCTCGCGGCCTGCTGCCGCGCGTCGCCCACGATCATCGCCGCGAGCAGCAGGGCGCCGACGACGGGCACGCCAGCGAGCGACCACAGCTTCAGACGAATCGACGCCTTACGCAAGGTAGGCATGCCCCCGTTTCCCCGACGCGGCCTCTGCGGCGCGACGGCGGCTCACCCTGTCTACAGCGAGACGCCCCGCGACGACGCATGAAATCGCGCGCCGTGTCCTCACGTTGGCCCCGGAAGGATTGAAGCTGACGAGCGACCGGCGAGGCGCGTGGACGCGGCCGTCATCGCCGCGCCTTCGCACCATGTGCGTCTTCCTGATTCAGGCTCTTTCTCGTTGCGACGTTTCACTGGCCGTGGTCCGCGGGCCTGGGCGGATCGCGTTGTTTCCCGCCGGCATCGACGCTGTGTATGCTACGCGCGAAGGTCGCGAGTCCGCAAGAGCGCGCGCGGCGCCGCGCCTGTACCGCAATGGAAGCTCTTCGAACAGGGAGAGAGCAATGATCATGGGTCGGAGTTCACCGCGGCGAGCGCGAGCAGAGCGCCTCGCGCGCGCTTCGAGCGCTGCGATCGCGGGGGTGCTCGTCACGGCATCTCTCGCGCACGCGCAGAGCCCTGCCGCCGGCGTCGCCCCGCGGCCCGCTGCGCCTGCGCCCGCCGCCGCGCCTGCGCCCGCCGCCGCGCCTGCGCCTGCGCCCGCCGCTGCGCCCGAGACCGGCGCGGCGCCCTCGCCCGCCGCTGCGCCCGCCGGGGCCGGAGAGGCTTCCATCCTCGCGCGGCTCGAGGCGGCGGAGAAGCGCTCGGCGGACCTCGAGAAGCGCCTCGCGGCGATCGAGGACGCGCAGGCCGCGCCGGCGCAGGACGAGGGGAGAGAGCTACTCCAGCTCTACGGGTTCATCGACGTCGGCGTCCAGCGCACGTGGGCTCCGGAGAACTCGGGCCTCGCGGCCGCCCTCCCGCAGGCCAACGCCCTGAACTTCGTCGTGGGGAATTTGAACCTCTACCTCGACGCGCAGCCGAGCGATCATTTTCGCTTCCTCGGGGAGCTGCGGTTCACGACCGCGCCCGGAGGCGCCCCGGTCCCGGTCACGACGCCGCTGCCGCCCGACGTCGCGTACCGGATGACCACGCAGGAGTACGGTGTCTTCGACTCGACGTCGGTCGCGCTCGGCTCGCCGACCTTGTATGGCGGGCTGGTGTCCATCGAGCGCGCCCACATCGACTGGACGCGATTCAACCTCTTCAAGGTGCGCGTCGGGCAGTTCTTCACCCCGATCGGCATCTACAACGTCGACCATGGGAGCCCGGTGCTCATCACCGCCGCCATCCCGTATTTCATCACCTCGCGCCTGTTTCCCACGCGGCAGACCGGGGTCATGATCTACGGCGATGCGTTCGCGGGCCCGTGGGAGCTCGGGTACAACGCGTACGTGAGCAACGGGCGCAACGAGAACGCGCCGTTCGCCTTCGACGACAACCGCGGGTTCGGCGGCCGCCTGCACGCCAGCTACGAGGACCCCGGCGAGCTGACCTTGAAGCTCGGGGCGTCGTTCATCGCGAGCCACGCTCGCGACTGGGTCGTCGATTACAAGCTCAACGCCCCCAGCCCGGACATCCATTCGACGTGGTCCTTCCGGGAGTACACCGGCGCCGGGGACGTCTCGCTCGACATCGGGAAGACGCGCGTGCGCGCGGAGGCGGCGGTCGTCCGCGTGGTGTACGACGAAGGGAAGCGCCAGGGGGGATTCGGGTCCTACGCGCCGGACGCCTGGAAGACCTCCACGTATGCCGTTGCGGCGCACCGGCTGGATTTCCTGAACATGGAGCCGTTCGTCATCGGCGCCATGCTGCACGCGCCGTTCCTGGGGCACGACACCATGTTCCAGGTGGGCGGCGGCCTGAACTTCTACATCACCCCGGGCGTCACGCTTCGGACCCAGGTGCTGCGCACGATCATGACCGCCCTGCGCGAGCAGGAGAGCACGGCGCCGGCGCTCCCGGCGCCGGAGGACTTCCACACCACGGCCGCGCTCGCTCGTCTGATTCTGGCCTTCTGAGAGAGGTTCAACGCAATCATGAAGCGTTTATCCCTTCTGCTCCTCCTGGCCCTGCTCGGCATGACCCCGTCGGCCTCGTCCTTCGCCGACGCGGATGAGATCGTCGTCGTCGTCAACCAGGCCAACCCCGTGCGGGCGGCCGGGCGCGACACGCTCCGCCCGATCTTCCAGACGACGCGCACGGAGTGGTACGGCAAGTCGGCGGTGCCCGTGAACCTCCCCGAGGACTCCCCGATGCGGCAGCGCTTCGACATGGCGGTGCTGGGGCTCGATCCCGACGGCGTCGCCCGCTACTGGATCGACCGGAAGATCCGGGGCGGCGAGCGGCCGCCGCGGAAGCTGCCGACGGCGAGCGCCGTCCTCCGCGCGGTGGGCGAGGAGGCGGGCGGCATCGGGTATGTCGCCGCCAGCGATCTCAACCCCACGGTCAAGGTGATCGCGCGCATCCGCGACGGACAGGTGGTGCCGCCGTGAGCCGGTCGAGAGAGGAACGAACGATGGATATCCAGCCGTCTTCCCTGTTGCTGCCCAGCCGCCGCGGCGCCTTGGCCCGTGCGCTCGTCGTCACGTGCGCGACGCTGCTGGCGGGGTGCTGGGATTCCGACCCTTGCGATCCGGGCCAGGTCGTCGTGTGGAATGTCTGCGCTGACCCTCTCCCGCCGATCCCCCCCACCACGGCCAGCGGCAGCGCCACCGGCACGGGGAGCGCCACGGGCACCGGCGGTGACGGCGGTGACGGTGGCGCCACGGGCACCGGCGGCGGCGGCGGTGACGGTGGCGCCACGGGCACCGGCGGCGGGGGTGGTGACGGCGGCAGCGGTCCCTAAGCTAGAGCGGTTTTCCACTGGGCCTGGCACACCGTCTCTCGTCTCCGTCATCCGCCCTCCCTCTTCCGTCTCCCCTCTTCCCTCTTGCGCCGCCGAGCGGCGGTCGCCCGCACAGGAGACGGGCCCAGATCGGCGTTTTCGGCGCGCAGGCGTACTCTTGTACGCCGAGCACCGAAAACGTCGAGATGGGCCCGTATCCGAAGCGGGCGACCGTCGCTCAGAAGAGGATGACTTTGCCGTCGAGGGGGAGCGGGGACGCGTTCGAGAACACCAGGGAGCTCTCGTCGAAATCGCCGCTCAACGTGACGAGCACCTCGCCCTTCAATGTCCGGAAAGAATAACAGCACTGCTGCTTACAGCTCCGGCCCCGGCGCTCCACGTCGCTCGGGTGGCGCAGCTGCGGCAGCTCGGCCTGAAGCGCTATCTGGAACCGGGCGAGGCGGCTCTTCACCTTCCCCATGAGCTGATTGGCCACCTCCCGCATCCAGTCGCCGTCGCCGTCGACCATGGGCGGCACCCCCGTCATGGCGCGAAACACGCCCTGGTTCGCGGACAGCGCCAGAAAGCCGGAGAAGCCGCGCGCCGAGAACTCGACCGTGCTCGCGGGATCGGTGTGAACGCGCACCTCGTCGCGGCTATCCCCGGTGTTCGCCGGCGCGATGGCGACGCCGTAAAAGTGAAAGAGCTCCACGGTCGCGCCCTGAACGAGGACGTCGATCGTCCGCACCTTGCGCGACGCGGGCGGCCGAGACGAAGGCGAAGGCGAAGGCGACGGCTCGCTGGGCGGGCTGGAGCGCCCCGACGAGGACGGCGGGGGCCGCTGCGACGAGCTCGGGGCGCGGCGATCGGTGCTCGGGTGTTCATGGATGCTAGGCCCGGGCCGCGCCTCGGACTGCCCATCGCTCGCGATGCCCCGCCGATGCCCCATGATAAACGCACAGCGTAGCTCATCTATCCCATATGGAGCAATGATGTTCTCAAAAGAGATGCGCGAGCACGCCGCGACACGTGCACCCACGTCGATCGACATATCGACGACATCGGCGCCCCCTGTGGGCATGCCCGATTGCGGAAATTTCACGCGCGGCCGCCGAGACGCGGCGCGCCAACATCGGGCCTGAGGTTGGCGCCCGCTCCGGGGGAGACACCGCGCGCGCGGTGACCGCGCTTACCGGCTTACCGGCTCCGGCTAAGGGCTCATGACCGAATTTTTCAGTGGAGAGCGACGGCGGTGGGCGCGGCCCGGCGGGAGCCTGCTCCAACGCCGCGCGCCGCGCGCCACGTGCCGAGGCGCGCCCGATCCGTTCCGAAGAGAGCGCTGCTCGGCGCGGCGCCTCCCGCGGCGGCGCGCTCCTGCGCGCCTCTTCCCAGTGGAGCGGAGCGCCCAGTAACGTGGTCGTTCATGGGTGGCGTGGATCGGGACCCCGCCGGGCTCCTCGAGCGGGTGCCGGAGCTCGCGGATCTGGCGCAGATGAACCCCGGCGTGCGCCGGGCGATCGAGCAGGGTCGCCCGCACGCCGTCTACCGGCGGCTCTTCTGGATGCGGTGGCGCGAGCGAATACTGCCGCGGCCCGGCGCCGCGGGCGCCCAGCTGCGCGCGCTGCTCGACGCCCTCCTCGCGCGCCGGCGGCTCTTCCTCGAGCCCATCCGGAGGAGCCCCTGGCTCATGACGATGAACGGCGTCGGAGCCACGGTGTACGGCGAGTCCGACCGCGACCCGGAGGACGGCACGTACATCAAGACGCTGTTCTTCGTCTTCCTCTTCGTCCCGCTCTATCCGTTCGGGAGCTACCTGGTCGCCAACGGCACAGAGGCGCGCTCGTGGCGGTTCATCGCGCGCGCGCCGCTCGGCCCGGCGCTCTACGCCTGGCAACGCGCGGTGGCGCTCGGGATCACCACGGTCGTCGCCCTCGGCGCCTGGAACGCGCTCGCCGCCGCCCGCTATACCACCGTCCGGATCGCGAACGCGCTCCCCTACCCCGTCGAGGTGAGCGTCGGCGACGCCTCCATCCACGTGCCGGCGCAAGGCCTGGAGCGGCTCGAGGGCCGCGTCGGGCGGAGGCCCGTCAAGGTCACCGCCCAGGGCCGGACGATCGAGGAGGGCGAGCTCGACGTCCCGCGCGGCACCGACGTCGTCGCGTGGAACGTGCTCGGGCTCGCGCCCATCTACCAGCTGGAGGTGCGGTACACGGCCGACCGCAACGCGGGCTCGAGCGACGACGCGGCCCCGACCCTCTTTTGCGGGCAATCGGCCGTGATCGTGGACGACGTCGACTTCGTCTTCGAGCCCCCGCCCGAGCAGCTCAGCATGCCCAAGGGGGAGTCGTTCGTCTCGCGCACGCTCGTGACGATGGCGCCCGTCGAGCCGGGCGGGTGCGCCTTCGCGCTCGTCGGCGCAGGGAAAGCGGCGCTCGGCGCCGAGCTCGCGGCGCGCTACGCGGAGCACACGGGCTACGACGTCCCGGCCTCGGAGCGGGCGGTCGGGCTCCTGATGAACGCCGAGGACGAGCCGGGCGCCGCCGCCTTCGCGGACAGGGCGCGGCGCGCCCACCCGGAGTCCATCGAGCTTCACCGCCAGTACCAGAAGGTGATGACCATGGTCGGGCGCCGCCACGAGCTCATCGACGAGTACAAGGGCCGCCACGAGGGCGACCCGGGCTCGGCGGACGCCGCGTACCTCTACGTGCGCCTGCTCTCCGGCCCGGCCGCGGACGAGGTCCTCGCCGGCATGCTGGAGCGCTTCCCGGACCACCCCTACCTGCTGCGCACGCTGGCGTACCAGGCGAGCCACGACGGGAAACATCAGCTCGCCCTCGACACCCTGGAGAAGCTGCGCGGCGTCGATCGCGCCCTCGCCGACGACAGCGTCGCGCTCGAGGTGACCGCCGCCGTCGGGCTCGGGCAGGTGGAGCGGGCGCGGAGCCTCGTCGCCGCGGCCCTCGCCGCGCGCCAGGAGAGCCCGCTCGAGCGCCGCGAGCTCGCCGAGCAGGCCTTGCTCCTCGCCCAGCTCGAGCCGAAGGCCTCGATCGAGCGCGCGCTCGATCCGCTCCGCGGCAAAATCGACGAGGAGACGGCGCTGCTGCGCCTCCGGGCGCGGGTCGACGCGGGGCTCGAGGTGAGCGCGCCCGAGCTCGCCCGGGTGAGCGACCCGGCGCTGCGCGACGCCCTCGAGCTCGCGGTGCTGTCGCGCGCCGATCCGCGCGCGGCCGTCGCGCGCCTGACCGGCGCCGAGAAGGCCGTCTTCCACCACCTGTCCCTGCCCGTCTGGGTCCTGCTCATGGCCGAGGCCGTCCACGCGGAGGGCGCCGGGGCCGCGCTCGCGAAGCTGGAGCAGCACTCGCTGCTCGGGCGCGCGTTCACGCGCGGGCTCATCGAGTACGTGCGCGACGGGACCCGCTTCTCCGAGATCGACGATCTGCCGGACGCGGTGCGCGCCGCCGTCCACTTCGGCCGGGCCCGGCACCGCGCCCTCGCCGCCGAGGAGCGGCGGTCGCTCCTCGCGCTGGCGCGGCGCGAGGACGCCCTGCACGGCGCCGTCAGCATCGCGATGGAGTCGTGGCCGCCGTGAGGCCGCGCGGCCTCGCGCACCGCGCCGCGTGGCTGCTCGGCATGGCGGTGGGCTTCTACCTGCTCGCCGCCGGAATCGCGCTCGGGCTCCTGTGGGTGCCGTACGCGCAATCCGAGTACGGCGGCGGCATCGAGCCGTCCGGCTTCCTCTGCGGCGCCGGCGCGCTCTGGGTCGCCTGGGGCCTGGTCCCGCGGCGGCGGCGCGCCCCCGACCCGGGCGTCCCGCTCGGCGAGGGCCGGCACCCGCGCCTCCAGTCGCTGATCCGCGACGTCGCCGCGCGCACCGGCCACGCCACCCCGGCCGACATCCACCTCTTCCACGACGCCAACGCCTTCACCGCGGTGCGGCGCGAGGCGTGGCTCCGGAGCCGCACGGTGGTGGGCGCCGGGCTCCCGCTGCTCGCCTGGCTGAGCCGGAGCGAGCTCGAGTCGGTGATCGCGCACGAGTTCGGGCACCACGTCTCGGGCGACCTCGCGCTCGGCCCCTGGGTGCACAGGACGCGGCGCACCATCGGCGGCGCCCTCGACCACCTCGACGGCTCGAGCTTCTGGCTGCACCTGCCGTTCGTCGCGTACGCCGAGCTGTTCGTCCGCTCGAGCTCGGGGATCTCGCGCGCGCAGGAGCTCGAGGCCGACGCGGTGGCCGCGCGGATCGCCGGGCGCGGGCCCACCGCGCGCGCGCTCCGGATCACGCACGAGAAGGGGCCGCTCTGGACCGCCTACCTCGAGATGGAGGTGCTGCCCGTGGTCGCCGCCGGGCGCTTCCCTCCGCTGCTCGAGGGCTTCCGGTGGTTCGAGGGCGCCGTGGCCGCGGAGCACGGCGCCCTCGCCGAGCGGCAGGCCGAGCGGGCGGCCGAGAAGTCGACGGTCTACGACACGCACCCGTCGCTGTCGGAGCGGCTCGCCGCGCTCGGCGCCGAGACGGGCGGGCCGGAGCCGGGCGCGCACTGCCTCGACCTCCTGGACGACGTCGCCGCGGCCGAGGAGGCCGTCCTGCGGTCGCTGCTTGTCGACCCGTCGCGGCCCCTGCCGCGCATCGCGTGGGCGGACGTCACGCGCGAGGTGTGGCTGCCGCGCTGGCGAAAGCAGCTCGAGGCGCACCGCGCGCATTTCCGTGAGCTCCGCCCGAGCCAGCTGCCCGAGGCGCTGGCGCAGATCGACGCCTGGGCGGAGCGCACGCGGGTGGGCCTGGCGCTGCTCTCGCCGGCGGCCGAGCGCCGGCGGATGACGGGCCTGTTCAGCGTCTGGCTCGCCGCCGCGCTGGCCGAGCTCGGGTTCGAGCTCGACGGCCTGCCCGGCGCGCCCGTCCGCGCGCGCCGCGGCGAGCACGCGCTGGAGCCGTTCCTCGCGGTGCGGCGCCTGCTCGACGGCAAGCTCGACGCCGGCGCGTGGCGCGCGCGCTGCGCCGAGGCGGGGGTGCCGTAGCCCCGGCGCCAGCGCAGGGGGGCGCCCGGCTCACCGCTTCGGTCGCGGCCGCTCCCCGGTCGTGGCCGCGGCGAGCCAGCCCCGGAGCGCCGCGATCTCCTCGCGCGCCGCCGCGCCCGGGAGGTGCACGACGTGGTAGCGATAGCCGTCGAGCGCCGGGCCGAACGGCTGCACGAGGGCGCCGCTCTTCAGGTCGTCGGCGACGAGGACCAGGCTGAGGAGCGCGACGCCCTGGCCGGCGATCGCCGCCTGGATCGCGTGGGCCTCGTCGGAGAACGTGGTGCCGCCGTCGTCGCGGACGCCGGAGAGGCCGGCGCGCTCGAGCCACAGGCGCCACGTCGGCGTGTCGCGCTCGACGCGCCGCCACTCGAAGTGGAGCAGCGGCGCGCGGCGCAGGTCCTCCGGGCGGCGGACGGCGAGCCCGGGGCTGCAGACGGGCGCGAAGCGATCGGCGATCAGCGCCTCGGCGGCGAGCCCGGGGTACGGGCCGCGCCCGTACCGGATCGCCGCGTCGGCCTCGCCCGCGGCGAGGTCGACCGGCTCGTCCGACGCGTGGAGCCGCAGGTCGAACCCGGGGCACGCCTCGCGGAAGGCCGCGACGCGGGGCACGAGCCACTTGGCCGTGAACGCGGTCGTGGCCGACAGGGTGATCCCGCGGCGCGCGCGGCGGGCGGTCAGCTCGTCGGTCGCCCGCGCGAACGCGTCGAACCCGTCGCGGAGCACCGGATAGAGGCGCTGCGCCTCGCGCGTGGCCACGACCTGCCGCGCGTGGCGCTCGAACAGCCGGACGCCGATCGTCTCCTCGAGCAGCCGGACCTGGTGGCTGATCGCGGTCGGCGTCACCCCGAGCTCCCGGGCGGCCCGCTTGAAGCTGAGGTGGCGCGCGGCGGCCTCGAAGGCGCGGAGCGCCGTGAGCGGTGGGAGCCTTCGCATGGGGGTGAGATAGCTGATCTCAGCTCATCTATCAGCTGAGAATTACTCGTTGGCCATCCGCGCGCGGCGGCCCATATTCATCGCGTGAACGCGCCCGCCACGGGCCCAGGAGCAGAGAGACCGGCGCCGCCGCGGCGCTTGGATAGCTGAAGGTCGCTCATCTCGGATCGACCCCGCTCGGCCGCGGGCGGCGCCCCCACCCCGCTCAGGAGACAGGCCATGTCCACGATACTGCACATCGACTCGAGCGCTCGTCCTGGCGGCTCGGACGCGATCCGCCACGGCTCTCACACCCGGCGCCTCACCGCCCGCTTCGTCGCGCGCTGGCGCGCGGCTCGTCCAGGCGACGAGATCCTTTACCGGGACGTCGGCCAGAGCCCGCCCTCGCCCGTGACGGGCCGCTGGATCCAGGCCGCGTTCACGAAGCCCGACCGGCGCGAGCCCTGGATGTGGCAGGCGCTCGCGGAGAGCGACGCGCTCGTCGACGAGCTGCTCGCCGCCGACCTCGTCGTGGCCGGCGTGCCGATGTACAACTTCAACGTGCCCGCGCAGTTCAAGGCCTATATCGACAACATCGTCCGCGTGGGGCGCACGTTCGGCTTCGACCGCGCGCGGCCGGGCGAGCCGTACTGGCCGCTCCTCGACGGGCACGGGAAGAAGCTCGTCCTCCTGACGTCGCGCGGCGACCACGGATACGGCAAGGGCGGGCGGATCGAGGCCATGAACCACGTCGAGCCGAGCGTCCGGACCGCGTTCGGCTACATCGGGATTACCGACGTCGAGTCCGTGGCGATCGAGTACGACGAGTTCGCCGACGAGCGGCTCACGGCGTCGATCGCGCGCGCGGAGCTCGAGGTGGACGCCCTCGTCGACCGCCTGCTGTCGGCGCGCCGAGCGGCGGCCGGATCGCCGCCCGCCCGTCGAGATCTTGCTCACGCGCCGGCGCGGGGCGGGGTCCACAAGGAGGTTGACACCGGAGAAAGTTCCAGGATTCCCTGAACGCGCGATGCTGAAGCGCAGAGAGTTCCTTCGAGCCACCCTCGTCACCGCCGGCGCGCTGGTCGTCCCGGCCTGCGGCGATCCCGAGATCGTCAATCCGCTCGGCGCCGAGCCCGGGCGCGAGCTCGCCGACGGGTCGGCGTACTTTCCCCAGTCGATCGCCTCCGGGGACCCTCGCCCCGGCAGCGTCGTCCTCTGGGCCCGCGTGCAGGACGGCGAGGAGGATCTCGATCTCGAGGTCGAGGTCGCGACCGACGCCGAGTTCACGCATCGGGTGGCGCTCGACGCCGGGCAGGCGAAGCTGAAGGCGCTCGCGCGGCACGATCACTGCGTCAAGGTGAAGGTCCGCGGGCTCTCGGCGGGCACGGTCTATTACTACCGCTTCATCTACGTGAAGGGCGACACGGGCTACGTGTCCCGCGTGGGGCGCACGAAGACCGCGCCGGCCGAGGATGCCGACGTCAAGGTCCGCTTCGCCTACGTGTCGTGCCAGGACTACATCGGGCGCTTCTACAATACCTACCTGGCGCTCGCCGAGGAGGAGCTCGACTTCTTCGTCCACCTCGGCGACTACGTCTACGAGACGACCGGCGATCCGAGCTTCCAGAGCACCTCCGGGCGCAGCGTCGTCTTCACCGACGCGGCCGGCGCCATCGCCCTCGGCGAGGGCGAGAACGCCTATCAAGCGGCCAGGTCGCTCAGCAACTACCGGGAGCTCTACAAGACGTATCGCTCCGACGCGAACCTCCAGCGGGTCCACGAGCGCTTCCCGATGATCGCCACGTGGGACGATCACGAGTTCTCGAACGACTGCTACGGCGCGACGGCCACCTACTTCGACGACCGGGAGGACGAGACCGACGTGGAGCGCCGCAGGGCCGCGAACCAGGCCTGGTTCGAGTACCAGCCCGTCGATTACGGCGACGACGTCGCGCAGGACCCGGGCGCCTCGCTCCCGGACGATTTCCGCGTCTACCGCGACTTCGTGTTCGGCAAGCACGTCCACCTGGTGATGACGGATCTGCGCAGCTACCGGCCGGATCACCTCGTCCCCGAGGGCGCCTTCCCCGGCAAGGTCGTGCTCGACCAGGCGACGCTCGCCGAGCAGCTCGAGGAGCTCCCCGAGATCGCCATGCCCTACGTGACGGACATCGAGACGTACGAGGGTGGCCTGTACGCCTCGGTCCTCAAGGAGGCCGCGGAGGCCGCCGGCTACGACGGCGCCGACGTGACGGGCGAGATCAGCGTGCTCGTCATCAACCAGATCGTCGCCGGCGTGAACGAGGGTTTGCCGGAGGACATGCAGATCCCGCTCATCGACGCCGCGGCCTCGGCGTCCTTCGATCGGGGCATCGCGTACGTGGATCTCGGCAAGTTCAGCGCCCACGGCGCGGTCGGGGCGCGGTACCTCGCGGTCAAGGACGCGTTCGAGCTCTACGCCGCCTTCCGTTACAAGGAGACGCAGGGCGCGAGCGAGGACGTGATGGGCGCCGAGCAGGAGGCCTGGTTCCTCGAGACCATGGAAGGCTCGAAGGCGACCTGGAAGATCTGGGGCAACGAGTTCTGCCTGCTCCCGCTCGCCGTCGATCTGTCCCCCTACGCCATCCCCGAGCAGTTCAAGCGCCGCTTCACCATGAACGTCGACGCCTGGGACGGGTTTCCCAACAAGCGGAACGAGCTTTTGGAACGGCTCGTGGAAGTGGGCGGCGTCGTGGCGATCACCGGAGATATCCACGCCTTCTACGCGGGGACCGCGGGCCTCGCCGGCGACCCCTCGAAGAAGATCGTCGAGCTCGTGGGCGGCGCGGTCTCGTCGGGCGCCTTCCGCGAGCTGCTGATGAGCCAGGTGACCGGCGATCCGGTGCTGGGCTCGGTCCCGGGGGCCGCGCTGCTCGCCGCCGGCATCGACGATCTGCTCACGTCGACCGAGACGAAGGTCAACCCGCACCTCGCGCACGCCGACAGCAACGCCCACGGCTACGTGGTGATCGAGGCGAGCGGGGAAGAGCTCGTGGCCGAGATGCGGCGCATCGGCGCCGCCGACGCGCTGATCGACTACTCGGACAAGCGCGACGAGCTGGAGATCGGGAGCAAGCGCTTCCGCACCCTGCGCGGGGAGAGCGAGCTCTACCTGCACGACCGCGGCGCCTGGAAGCGCTGGGACGCCGACACGCAGACGTGGATCTGAGCCGGCGCGCGCGGACTGCGCTGGCGCGGAACGCGCTGGCGCCGCGGCGGGATCACGGCGGGACGAGGGGGATCTGCGTCTCGAGCGGATCGATCCCGCGCAGCACCGCGGCTCCGTGCGGCCCGGCGCGGCGACAGGCCTCCTCGACCGGGAGGCCGTGGGCGAGGTGGAAGGCGAGGGCGCCGGCGAAGCTGTCGCCGGCGCCGTAATCGCCGAGGACGCGGTTGGGCGCGGGCGGCGCGTCGACGAGCGCGGCGCTCCCGGGGCGGAGGACGCGGACCGGGCGCGGGCCGTCGGTGAGGACCAGCGCGCCGGGGCGAGGGTCGTAGGCGTCGAGCGGGGCGTTCTCGCGCGGGTCGGAGGCGCTGCCGAGGACGACGTCGGGCGCGACCGCCGCGGCGCGGAGCGCGGCGCCCCTGCGGGCCGTCACCACGAGGCGGCGCGCGGCGCGCGCGAGGCGCAGGCTCTCCGGGTCGGCGCCGGTGAAGTACGCGGCGTCGCAGCCGGCAAGGATCGACCAGGGGAGCGGGTCGGTCGCGGCGGGCTGGAGCGGGGCGCCGGTGACGATGATGGTGCGGCGGCCCTCGGCGTCCACGACGACGACGACGCGCGGGTGATCTACGGCGCGCACGGCGGCGTGGACGTGGACGCGGCCCGGCGCGACCCGGATGCGCGCCTCGACGGCGCGCGCCGCGGCGTCGTGGCCGAGCGCCGTGAAGAGGTGGATCTCGGCGTCGCTGCGGCAGAGCTGCGCGAAGGCGAGGCCGCCGCCCCCGCCGGGGAGGAAGCGCGCGTCGAGCAGGTGCACGATGTCGCCCGGCGCGGGGACGCCCTCGGCGCGGCCGAGCGTCACGTGCTCGACGTGGCCCACGACGGCGATGCGCGGCGCTGGCATGGGGGCGACATAGCACGGCGGCGGGGGCGCGGCGGGAAAGGACGGCGAGGCTGTCAGAAGCCGGAGGGACGCGGCGTAGGAAAGGGGGTGGCCCGAGAACTCATGTGCAGAGGAGATCATCCCCATGTCCCAGGACGCCTTCGACAGACCCATTCCTCACCCAGCGTCACGCCTCGCCGCCGCGCTCGTCGCGGGCCGCGAGAGGACGGACGCGTCATGAGGCGGCTCGGCAAGAGCGCGCTCCCCGCGGTCCTCGCCGCGCTGGGCATCTGCGCGAGCACGGGCGACGCGCGCGCGGCCGAGGGCGCCACCGCGTTCTGGAACAACGCCTTCGAGGTGCAGGTGGGCGACGGCGCGCTCACCCGCGGCCCGGGCTGGGGGTGGAGCGCCGGCGCGTCGTCGGTCCAGCAGATCGAGGCGGGCGACGGGTTCGTGGAGTTCTCCACGAACGAGGCGGACCGGACCAAGATCGCCGGGTTGAGCCACGGCGACGACAACCAGGCGTTCTGGGACATCGATTACGGGCTGCTCCTGCGCGCCGACGGGGGCGTGGAGATCCTCGAGCAGGGGTCCGGGAAGGGCTACTTCGGGACGTACCAGGCCGGTGACGTCTTCCGCGTCGAGGTGTTCGGCGGCCAGGTGCGCTACCGCAAGAACGGGGTGGTGTTCTACACGAGCGCCACGGCGCCCACCTACCCGCTCGGGCTCGACGCCAGCCTGCACGACGAGGGCGCGACCGTCACCAGCGCCCAGGTCACGAGCTGCGCGGCCGGGGACACCAGCTGCATGCCGCCGGGGTTCTGGAAGAACGTCCGCTACGCCCCGGCCAACGGGACCTTGCTGACGCGCAGCCCCGGCTGGGGCTGGCACGCCGGAGCCTCGTCGGTCGAGCAGATCGAGGCGGGCGACGGGTTCGTGGAGTTCTCCACGAACGAGGCGAGCCTCGAGAAGATGGCGGGCCTCGGCAACGGCGACGCCGATCAGGGCTTCGGCGACATCGATTACGCCGTCTACCTGCGCGCCGACGGAGGACTGGAGATCTACGAGCAGGGGGCTGGACAGGGATACTTCGGCACGTACCAGGCCGGCGACGTCTTCCGCGTCGAGGTGTTCAACGGCCAGGTGCGCTACCGGCAGAACGGGATGGTGTTCCACACGAGCAACACGGCGCCGACCTACCCGCTCGGGCTCGACACGAGCCTGCACAACGAGGGCGCGACCGTCACCAGCGCCCAGGTCATGAGCTGCGCGCCCGGCGACGCGAGCTGCATGCCGCCGCAGGAATGGAGGAACGTCCGCTACGCCACGGCGAACGGAGGCCTGCTGACCCGCGACGCCGGCTGGGGCTGGCACGCAGGGGCCTCGTCGGCCGAGCAGATCGACGCGGGCGACGGCTACGTGGAGTTCTCCACGAACGAGGCGAACCTCCAGAAGATGGCGGGCCTGAGCCACGGCGACGCCGATCAGGGCTACGGGGACATCGATTATGCGATCTACCTGCGCGCCGACGGAGGCCTGGAGATCTTCGAGCAGGGATACGGACAGGGCTACTTCGGGACCTACCAGGCCGGCGACGTCTTCCGCGTCGAGGTGTGGAATGGCCAGGTGCGCTACCGCAAGAACGGCCTTGTGTTCCACACGAGCCTGACGGCGCCGACCTACCCGCTCGGGCTCGACACAAGCCTGCATGACGAGGGCGCGACCATCGCCAGC
Source organism: Sorangium cellulosum So0157-2 (assembly GCF_000418325.1). Lineage (GTDB taxonomy): Bacteria > Myxococcota_A > Polyangia > Polyangiales > Polyangiaceae > Sorangium > Sorangium cellulosum_D. The sequence continues at coordinate 1,598,622 of NC_021658.1, read as the reverse complement.
GCCCAGGTCGTGAGCTGCGCGGCCGGGGACACGAGCTGCATGGCGCCAGGGTTCTGGAAGAACGTCCGCTACGCCCCGGCGAGCGGGAGCTCGCTGACGCGCGCCGCCGGCTGGGGGTGGCACGCCGGGGCCTCGTCCGTCCAGCAGCTCGCGTCGGGCGACGGCTACGCGGAGTTCTCCACGAACGAGACGAGCCGGTACAAGATGGCGGGCCTCGGCCACGCCGACACGGATCAGGGCTACGGGGACATCGATCACGCGATCTACCTGCGCGGCGACGGGGGCCTGGAGGTCGTCGAGCACGGCTATGTCCAGGGCTACTTCGGGACGTACCAGGCCGGCGACGTCTTCCGCGTCGAGGTGCAGGGCGGCCAGGTGCGCTACCTGAAGAACGGGACCGTGTTCCACACGAGCAGCGCGGCGCCCACCTACCCGCTCGAGCTGGACACGAGCCTGTACGACGAGGGCGCGACCATCACGAACGCGACGCTCTCGGGCGCCGGCAGCGGGGGGGGCCCGACCACCGGCTGCGGCGAGGTGGGGCCCGGCGACGAGCTCAGCGACACGAAGACGCCGACGTTCTGCAATCACCCCACCACGATGCCGAACGGCGATGCGCCGCCCATGGGGCAGTACTTCGGCCACACGTGCACCTCCGTCGTGCTCCAGACCGTCTATTACAGGCACACCTCCGGCAACCACAGCGGGCTCGATTTCTCCGTCCCTGCGCGCAGCCCCCTGTACTCGGTCGGCTATGGCAAGGTCATGTGCGCCGGGCCGAACGCCTGCACGGACCGGTACCCCACCGCCCGCGGCGCGCCCTCCCAGATCGATCTGACGATCCGCTATGGCTCGGTGTACGTCATCTACGGGCACGCCGCGTCGAGCCTCGTCGCGGAGGGCGATCTCGTCGTACCGGGGCAGGAGATCGGCGAGTCGTCGGACTGGCCGAACAACGACCACCTGCACTTCGAGGTCCGCCGCGTCGCCGACAACAAGGCGCCGAATCCGGTGCCGTTCTTCTCGCAGGACCTCCGGAGCTATCTCGAGGGCACCGTCACCGACGCGCACTTCTGCACGGGGCACTTCGACGACCAGGCGGACGTGGGCTTCACGGTGCACACCCAGCTCGACGAGCGGCCGTGCACCGACGCGAACGACGGGACGACCGGCCCGATCCGCTGCGAGGGGGTGTGCACCCAGTACAGCCCCAACGACTGCGAGGTGAAAACCCACCCCGACGGACGCCGGGAAGTGCACGAGTACTGCAGCGTCTTCAGCTGCGGCGGCGGCGCCTTGGTCTGCGGGCTCCGCCGGAACACGGCCGCCCAGGCGTGCCAGTGACGCCCGCGCCGTGACGCCACCCATCCACCCCGCCTGCTGAGCCGAGCTCGCCGGCGACGCTCCCTTGCTCCCCCGCGCTGCGGCGCGCACCAGCGGCGCCGACGCGCATCCTCGGATCCCGCCGAGGCGCGCGCTCCGCCGGCGACGAGGCGGCGGCCACGCCCCTCCCCCGCCCGTGACATTCCGGTGACCTTCCCGTGCGATCCTGCGCCCGTGCTCTCCCCTCGGGCCAGCCGCCTGCGCGACTGGGCGCTCTTCGCCGCCGCCGCGAGCGTCCCCGCGATCTGCGTCGGCGTTCTCGGCCTGCGCGCCGTCTCCAACGAGGCCGACGGCGCCCGCCGCGAGGTGGCGCTCGGGCTGGCCACCGCCTCCGCCCGCCTGTCGCGCGCGATCGACCAGGAGACCGCCCGCGCCGAGGCCGCCCTCGCCGCCCTCCCCCTCGCCGACCCCCTCGCCGACCCCCTCACCGGCCCCCCCGAGGCCGCCGCGGCGGCGCTCGCCGGCATCGCGCCGCCGTTCGCCGCGCCGGTGCTGCTCGCGCCGGATCGCTCCGTGCTGCTGCCGCCCCAGGCCGCGCCCCAGGCCGCGCCCGCGCCCGACGGGTGCGCCGCGCTCGCCCGCGCCGCCGCCGGTCCCGACGCCCAGGCCCGCGCCGCCGCGCGGCGCGACTTCCTCGCGCGCTGCGCCGAGGCCCGCTCGCCCGCGGGGCGGTGGCTCTGGCCCGTCCTCGCGCTCGACGCCGCGGCCGATCGCGCCGTCGACCAGGGCGCCGTCGCCGCGTGGCTCGAGGCGCACGCGGCGGGGCTCTCCGAGCCGGAGCGGAAGGCCGCCGCGCTCGAGGTCGACGCCGCGCTCTCGGGCGAGCCGCGCGAGCGGGCGCGCGCGGCCCTCGCGGCCCCGCGCCCCGAGCGGGACGCGCTCGTCGCAGAGCTCCGGCGCGGAGGCCTCGACGCCGCGCTGCGCGCGCGCCCCGACGCGCGCGGGCTCGTCTCCTTCCGCGCGGGCGCCGCCGCGGGCGCGCTGCGGGCGCTCCCGGACGGGCGCTCCGCCGGCTTCGTGATCCACGGGAGCTCGCTCGCCGGCTGGCTCCGCGGCGACGCGCGCCCGCTGCCGCCCGACGTCCGCGCCGACGTCCTCGCCGGGGCCGCCGCCGCGGGGGCCGGCCGCGCGCCCGTCGCGCCCGAGCTCGGCGGCGCGCCGGCGACCCTCCTGCCGATCGCCCCGGAGCTCGCCGTGCGGCTCTCGCCCGCGGATCCGGCGGCCGTCGAGCGGCACGCGGCGCGCGGCAAGCGGCTGCTCGTCGGCGTCGGCGCCGCCGCCACGGCGCTCGCCCTGGGGCTCGCCGCGCTCCTGTTCGCGCGCATGCGCGCCGCCCGGCGCTCCAGCGAGCTGCGCACCGACTTCGTCGCCGCCGTCTCCCACGAGCTCCGGACGCCGATCGCGTCGGTGCGCATGCTCTCGGAGCTGCTCGAGGAGGGGCGGCTCGCGCCCGACGAGCACCGCGAGGTGTTCGAGGCGCTCGGCCGCGAGTCGCGGCGGCTCGGCGAGACGGTGGAGCGGCTGCTCGGCTTCAGCCGGATGATGGCCGGACGCGCGGCTGCCGAGCGCGCCCCGGCCCGCGTCGCCGAGGCGGTCGCGGCCTCGATCGACACGTTCGAGGAGCGGAACCCGGAGATGCCCAGGGTCGTGCGCGATCTCGACCCGGCCGCGGAGGCGAGCATCGACGCCGGCCAGATCCAGCTCGCGGTCGACAACCTCCTCGCCAACGCCCTGAAGTACGCGCCGCTCGCCGCCCCCTACCGCGTGCGCGTCGCCCGCGAGCGGGGCGGCGTCGCGATCGCCGTCGAGGACCGCGGCCCGGGCATCGCCCGGCGCGACCAGCGCCGCATCTTCGAGCCGTTCGAGCGCGCCGACGACCGGCTGAGCCGCGCCGTCTCCGGCAGCGGCATCGGGCTGTCGCTGGTCCGGCACGTCGCCCGCGCGCACGGCGGCAGCGCCCGCGTCGACAGCGAGCCGGGCCGCGGCGCCGCGTTCACCCTGTGGATCCCGGGCCCCCGAGGACCGAAGGAGCAGACGCCATGACGCAGAAGACGCCCGAAGGCAGGCTGGAGACCGTCCTCGTCGTCGAGGACGACCCGACGCTGCGCCTCGGCCTCCAGAAGACGCTGCGCTCCGCGGGCTTCCGCGTCGAGGTGGCGAAGACCGGCGCCGAGGGGCTGTCGATGGCGCTCGCCGCGCGGCCCGACCTCGTGCTGCTCGACGTGATGCTGCCCGGGCTGAACGGCTTCGAGATCTGCGAGGAGCTCCGCCGGCACGACGCCGACCTGCCCATCCTGATGGTCACCGCCAAGGGCGAGGAGCAGGACAAGGTGCGGGGGCTCCGGCTCGGCGCGGACGACTACATCGTCAAGCCGTTCGGCGTCTCCGAGCTCCTCGCCCGCGTCGACGCGGCGCTGCGGCGGCGGCGGCTCGGCGAGGCCGAGCGCGCCGTCGTGCGGTTCGCGGAGGTCGCCATCGACTTCCGCGCCCACCGCGTCGAGCGGCGCGGGGCGCCGGTCGAGCTCACGGCGCTCGAGATGAAGCTCCTGCGCTTCTTCGTCGAGCGCGAGGGCGCGCTCCTGCCGCGCCAGCGCATCCTCGACGCGGTCTGGGGCGCGGACTACTTCGGCACCGATCGCACGGTCGACAACTTCATCAACCGGCTGCGCGCGAAGCTCGAGCCCGACCCGAGATCGCCGCGGCACCTCGTGACCGTGCGCGGCGCCGGCTACCGGTTCACCCGCGCTCGGGCGCCGGAGACAGAACGGTGACATGGCGAAGACGGAGCCAACAAGGCCAGTGTGCAGACTCCCCCTCACGCGCTGCCGCAAACGGGCCGCGCGCAGGAGGACATCGATCGTCATGAACACCATCCATCGCTCCGCCGCCGCCGCCGCCGTCGCCGTGGGCCTGATCTCGCTCGCCTCGTGCGTGGAGGGGCCGGAGACCGCCGCGCCGGGCGCCGAGGCGCGCGTCGACCTCGCCGCCGGCGCGGACAGGCGGCCCGACGTCTCGCTCGCGATCGAGCAGGCCGAGCGCCGGCTCGACGCGGGCCGGGAGATCGCCGCCGCGCGGCAGGCGCTCTCCGAGGTGCTCGCCGATCCCGCGCTGACGCGGGATCAGCGCGATCAGGCGAGGCTCGCGATGAGCCGGGTGCTCGAGGCGGAGGGCGACCGGGAGGCCGCGATCGCCGCCGTGGAGTCGATGCTCGGCGAGCACGCCGTCGAGGAGCCCTGGCCGCTCCAGAGGGCCGCCGAGCGGCGCCTGCGCCTCCTGGTCACCGGGAGCGAGGAGAAGCCGCTGCCGGACGAGCCGGCCGACGCGGAGCGAGCGTCGCCGTTCGCCCGCGCGCTCGCGCGGTATTTCCCCGTCCCGGAGTCGGGCCCCCGGGAGCTCACGGTCACCGTGCTCACGTTCGGCGGGAGCCGGGAGGCGAGCGAGCGCCTCAAGACCTTCGCGATCCCGACCGCGATCCGGGCGCTCCGGCAGGAGGCCTGCCCGCGCTGCGACAAGGTGTCGATCCACCGCATGTCGCACGGGACCGACGGCTGGACCCAGATCCCGGCGGCCCGGCCGCTGCTCGGGTCGAGCCTCGCGGTCTTCTACTTCGATCTCGGCAACCAGCGCATCCCCGCGCGGTACGACGCGGACCTGCCGCTGCCCACGGCGGACATCGTCGCGCGGCTCGAGAAGGGCGAGGGGCTCATCGCGGTGCGCGAGCGCGCCGGGGCGCCGCCCGCGATCCTGATCGCCGCGCCGCGGAAGGCGCAGCTCCCCGCGGTCGAGGAGGCGCTCGCCGCGATGGCGGAGGTGCCCGCGGGGCCGATCGCGGTGCCGCTGCCGGACGGCCTCACGCCGGCGGAGATCCAGGCCGTGGTGCGGACCGGCTTCCCGGCGTACCGGACCTGCTACGAAGCGCTGCTCGAGCGGCGCCCGGACGCGGCGGGGAAGATCCCGCTCTCGTTCGCGATCCACGGCGACGGGACGGTGGCCGACGTCCAGGTCGACGCGGCGGCGGCGACGCTGCGCGACGCGACGACGGACCGTTGCATGGTGGAGGCGACGAGGGGGCTGCGGTTCCCGGCGATCGGGCAGAAGACCACGGTCGTCTATCCGATCGAGTTCTCGCCCGGCGACTGATGAGAGAGGGCCGATGACCGAGGCGGGCGCGCCGGCGTCGATGCGCTGCGGCGCCCGCCTCGCGCGCGCGGCCGGGCGCGGCGCGCCGCGCATCGACGCCGGCGCGCCCGCCCGCCTTCCAGTTTATTGCGCGAACGCGCCGATGGTGAGCTTCGCGCCGTCGCTGCGCCGCTTGGCCTGCTGGTGCGGCTCGTACTGGTAGTCGACCGCCGGGAGGCCTTCGAGCGCCGCGCCGGCCTCGATGAGCGGCGCGCCCGAGGCCGGGATGAAATCGTGGCTCGCGGCCGACGCGAACGCCGGGTCGACGCCGAAGATCGAGCTCTCCAGGCCGTCCACCCTCCCGATCACCTTCGGGCCCGGCACGGGGTCGAACGCCGTCCACCCCTTCCTCACCCAGTTGCCGGCGAGGACGAGCACCCCGGCCGCCACGTCGTCGCGATCGCCGAGGAAGGTGACCGCGCGGATGTCCGTCGGCTCCTGGGTGCTGGCGAACACGTTGTTGCGCGCGTGGATCCGCTCGTCGTTGGTCGAGGCCTCGAACACCGCGGAGCGCTGGTAATCCCGGTAGGTGTCGTTCTTGACGAAGACGGTGTTGGAGAAGAAGTGGAGCGTGCCCTTTCGGTAGTACTCCTTCTCCCCGCTGTCCCCGCCGTAGTGGATCATCGACGCGCCGTAGCCGGTGCGCAGGAGCACGTTGCCGTAGATGAAGGTCTCGTGGAACGACGGCAGCGCGACCGAGTCGGTCGCCTCCTGCGCGTCGACGAGGTCGATCAGGTGGGCGCCGTCCTCGATCCAGTTGTACCGGATCACGACGCCGGCCGAGCGCTCCTTGATGTTGTTGCCGTTCCCGCCGCGCGTGGGGCCGAAGCGGTTGAACTGGTAGATGACGTTCGACGCCTCGTTGTAGACGTTGTGCTCGTTGTAGTCGCTCAGGCTGCCGTTGTCGTGGATGTAGTTCGACTCGATGAGCACGTTCTCGGTGAGGATGTCGCCGCCGGCGGTGCCCACGAAGAGGCCGTTGGCGTTCTCGTGCACCTCGCAGGCGCGGATGGTCACGTGGTCGCCGCGCTCCACGAAGATGCCGGCCGCGTTGCCCGCGTAGGACGCCGCCGACCCCGACTTGTCGGTGAAGCGGTGGGGGGGCGAAGCGTTCTTGATCTCGAGCCCCTCGATGACGATGTGGCTGGGATCGAGATCGTACGGGTCGTCGTGCTTGTGCCCGACGATGATGAGCCCCCGCACCTGGTGGCCGTCGAAGGGGAAATCGAGCTCGGGCCGGGTGGTGGCGCCCTCGCCGTCGATCACCGGCAGCTCGCCGTTCGGCCCAGGGACGCCGCACAGCCGGATCGGCTGCTCCGCCGTCCCCTGGCCGCCCAGCATGATCTTCTCGTGGTACCCCTCGGCGCGCCAGAAGACGCGCACCGTGTCGCCGGCGGCGAGCGTCTCGAACGGCACGTCGCCGAGCGCCTCGAACGCCTTGCCAGGGCCGACCTGGAAGTCCCGGCCGCTCCCGACGTGCGTGCAGTCGATGCTGACCGGAGGGATGTTGACCGGCGGAGGCAGGGTCACCGGTCCGTCCTCCGCGGCTCCACCGAGCTCGCCGGTACACCCGGCCGTGAGGAGCAACCCGATCGCGCAAGCTCGAATTTTCACAGAAGCGTCCTCCTCGTCATGGGCTACAAAAGCTCCACTGTAATTTTTCAGAGACACGGTGAGGCATTCTCGCCGTGGCGAGGCAAGATGACACAACATTGCCCGTTGTCATGCGACCAGACACTGCTGTGGTGGCAGATCCTGCGCTTCCGGTAGCAGGATGTAATCCAGCCTGGGCGCTACGCGGCTTCCGCGGCCTCGTCACGGCGCGCGCCGACCACCGAGGATGGCAGTGTGCTGGCGACGAGCTGTCGAATCACCCAGAGCGAGAGGACACCGAGAGAGGAATATTCCTGAGCGCTCTCGGCGCCCCTGACCTCTCGGCGGCTCGCGTCATCGGCCGCTTGTTCACTGGTTTCGAGGCGATGACGTGCGCCATGCACGGTGTGCATGCATCGCATGCGGCCTATGAGTTGGCTCGCACCGATGAGCTGGTTAGTTATCCAACCACGGAGACGAGCCCAGGCTCGGCGCTCGCTCGAACCCTGCCTCCGGCGGACCGACGGGCGCGCCGCACAGCGCGGCTCGACAATTCCTGAGAGAATCCGTTAGGAGGACCATGCGCCCGAGTCCGCTGTTTTCCGCGCCCGTCGTGCTCACCGCGCTCGCCCTTGGGGGCGTCGCGATCGCCTCCGCGCCCGGGTCGATCTTCACGACCCAGACGCCTGCCGTGTTCGCCAACGACAGTTTTTACGAGCTGGGCACCCGTTTCCACACGCTCCGCGACGGCAACATCACCAAGGTACGGATCTACACGAACGCCGCGGAGAGCGGCGCCCACGCGGTGCGGATCTGGGGCCTCGGCGCGGACGCGCCCCTCGCCTCCCACACATGGAACATCCCCGGTGGAACCGCTGGATGGCAGGAGTTCACGCTGCCTGCACCGGTGCGGGTCGCGGCCAACAGGACCTATACGATCTCGGTGTCGACCAGCGGAGATCACTGGTACGCTGCTACGAACGGAGGGTTCAACGCCCCGATCGTGAACGGCGATCTCGTCACCGAAGTCGGCAGCGGCGTCTACGGCACCTCGGCCGGCGAGAGGCCCTGGATGGTCTACCAGAACAGCAACTATTTCCGCGACGTCGTGTTCGAGCCGGAGCCGCCGAGCGCGTTCGCCGACGATTTCGAGGACGGCGATCTCGACGGCTGGGACCAGTCCTACGCGGGCTTCCTCATCACGACGGACGGGACCAACAAGGTGCTGTCGTACTCGACAACCACCTCGAACGCCAAGCTCTTCCCCGAGGCGACCAACTGGCAGGACTCGGTCGTGGAGGCCAGGATCAAGATCCCGAGCTGGTCGAGCCCGGGGAGCGTGGGGCTCAACTCGAGGTACAACATCTATGAGCTCGACCGGTATACCTTCATGTACAAGAGCACGGGCGAGCTCGAGATCGCCGTGCGCGACCTCGATGTGGTCGTGTCCTCCGTGTCGAAGCCGCTCACGCTGGCCCCGGGGACGTGGCACACCTTCAAGGCGGTGACGGTCGGGACCACCCTCGAGCTCTACGTCGACGGGGTGCTGGAGCTGACCACCACGGACACGACCTACGCCGCCGGCACGTCCGGGGTCGAGGTCCTCCGGCAGGGGGGCGCGGCGTACTTCGACGACGTCTCGATCACCGCGCCGTGATGGGAGCCGCGCCGTGATGGCGCGGCGCTGCGATCCCGTCCGTTGCTTTCTCTTGCTCTGACCGCGCGAGGACCGAAGCCATGAAGCGAACGAAGCCGGACGGCGTGATCCCCCTCGAAGAGCTCCGGCGCTCGGCCGCGCGCCGGCGGCGCGGGGCGGCGCTCCTCGGCGCGGCCGCCCTCGCGGCGTCGGGCGCGCTCTCGGGCTGCGTCGGCGACGTCGGCGGCGACCGCGACGGGCGCGACGGGCGCGACGGGGCGCCGAGCGACAGCGGGCTCGTCGACGTCGCCAGCGCGGGCCTGCGCCGGATGACGCCGGAGCAGTTCACGAGCTCGATGCGCGACCTGTTCGGCGATCCGGGGCTCGAGCTCGACCTCGACCCGGACGCGGGCGAGGTCGCCTCGCTCCTCGCCGTCGACAAGCTCAACGCCGCGGCGGAGGCGATCGTCGCGCGGCGCGCGTCGTGGGGGACCCGGGTGTTCGCGTGCGACACGCGCGGCGCCGACGACGAGGCGTGCGTGGACGGCTTCGTGCGGACGTTCGGGCGCCGCGCCTTCCGGCGCACGCTCGACGAGGCCGAGGTCGCGATGCTCAAGGGTCAGTTCGCCCGGGCTCGGGAGGAGCAGTCGTTCGAGGACGCCCTCCTCGTCGTGCTCAAGACCATGATCCAGTCGCCCAACCTCTATTATTTCGTCGAGCTCGGCCGCGACGGGGACGGGGGCGATGCCCTCGCCTCCGGCGTCCGCCCGCTCACCGGGTGGGAGCGGGCGTCGCGCCTGTCGTATTTCCTCTGGAACACGACGCCGGACGACGCGCTGCTCGACGCCGCCGAGTCGGGCGCGCTCGACTCGGCGGAGGGCGTGCGCGCGCAGGCGGAGCGGCTGCTCGCGCACGACCGCGCCCGCGCCACGGCGAAGCGCTTCTTCGCCGACTGGCTAGAGCTCGACGGCACGAACAAGCACGCTTCGCTCGAGAACGCGCCGAAGAGCCCCGAGATCTACCCCGAGGACTCCCCCGCGCTTCGCGCCGCCATGCGCGCCGAGATCGAGGCGCTCGCCGAGCGCGTGCTCTTCGAGGGGGACGGCCGCTTCGAGACGCTGCTCACGACCACGGACGCGTACGTGAACGGGCCGCTCGCCGCGCTCTACGGGGTGAAGGGCCCCGCGGGCGACGGCGCGTTCGCGTGGGTGTCGCTCCCGGCCGATCAGCGCGCGGGGATCTTCACGCGGGCGGCCTTCCTGAGCGTGTTCGGCAGCGTCGAGGTCAAATCGCCGATCCGCCGCGGCGCGTACATCCTGGAGGAGGTGCTCTGTCGCCCCCTCGGCCCCCCGCCGCCCAACGCGAGCGACGTGCCGGTCAAGGGCGGCGCCGTCGAGGAGGACGGCGCGCTGGTGCACAGGACGATCCGAGAGGACGTCGAGGCCAAGACGTCGAGCGAGACCTGCGCGAGCTGCCACAAGGCCATCAACCCGATCGGCTTCGCGTTCGAGCATTACGACGCGCTCGGGCGCTGGCAGGCGCAGGAGACGGGCGGGGACGCGGAGGACCCGTACGCGCTCGACATCGACGCGCGCGGCGTCCTCCCGGCGCTCGGCCCGGACGAGGAGAGCGTGGAGGTCGACGGCGGGGTCGAGATGTCGGCGGCGCTCGCGGCGAGCGCCGCGGCGCGCGCTTGCCTCACGAGGCACTTCTTCCAGACGGCGCTCCGGCGCGTCCCCGTCGACCAGGATCTCGCGTCGGTCGAGGCGGCCACGCCCGCGCCCGAGAGCGGCGGCAGCCTGCGCGACCTGATCCTCGACCTCACGACGAGCAACGCCTTCTTGCACCTGCGAAAGCCCGAGGGGTGAGCCCATGAACCGCGCCGCATTCAGCCGAAGGAATTTCCTCCGAACCGCGACGGGCCTGTGCATCGCGCTGCCGTTCCTCGAGGCGACCCACGGCGCCGTCTGGGCCGCGGACGGCAGGGCCAGGCGGTTCATCGTGTTCTTCAGCCACGGCGGCACGATCACGTCCCGCCACAACTCGGGGGAGCTCGGCGATCCGTGGAAGCCGGGGGCCTGGAGCATGCTCGACCTCTGGCGCCCGGGCGGCGAGGGGCAGGCGCTCGAGGTCCTCGGCGAGGAGATGGCGGCGCTCGAGGGCCACAAGGGCGATCTCACCTTGCTCCGCGGCGTCGACGACGCCGCCGGGTACGTCCAGGGAGACTACGGCGGGCACCACGGCTGCTCGAACGCGACCGTGCTCACGTGCGCCGACACGACCTCGGGCGGCGACGACGCCAGGGCGCTCGGCCCGTCGATCGATCAGGTGCTCGCGGAGCGGCTCGCCGCCGAGCGCCCTACCCCGTTCTCGTCCATCGATCTCATGGTCGACGGGCACAACTACGGAGAGCCGCTGTACCGCGCCTCGGGCGAGCCGTTGTCCACCGAGAAGGACCCGACGAGCGCCTTCGACCGGCTCTTCAAGGACGTCACGGAGACCGGTTCGGGTCCGACGCCCGAGCAGCTCCGGATCCGCGCCCAGCGCAAGAGCGTGCTCGACGGGGTGAGCGAGCACCTCGCGGCCTTGAAGGGGCGCGTGAGCGCGGCCGACCGGCACCTGCTCGACGCGCACGCCGAGCACATCCGCAGCCTGGAGAAGAAGCTCGAGGGCGTCGCCAACCTGGCGGCGTGCACGAAGCCGGACGTCGGCGGCGCGCCGGTGTACCAGGGATATGGGTCTTACACGGGAGGAGGGATCAAGGACGCCGCGCCGCTCCTCGTCGACATCCTCCTGCACGCGCTCCGCTGCGGCCTCACGAACGTCGCCACGTTCCAGATCGCCGACGTCCTGACGAGCTGGCTGCCTCAACCCTACAACACCGATCTGGGCCACAGCCTCGGCCACGCCGGCCTCGACGTCGGCCCGAACGGCGCGGAGCCCGACAAGCTCGAGGACTGGCGCGCGACCATCCTCGCGAACCGCAGCTGGCGCATGGAGATCTTCGCGCGCCTGCTCGACGGGCTGAAGAGCACCCCCGAGGGCGACGGCACGATGCTCGACAACAGCGTCGTGCTGTTCACGAGCGAGTTCGGGTGCGGCGGCGCGCACTCGCCCCGCGACATCCCGGTCCTGCTCGCCGGCAAGGCCGGCGGCAGGTGGCAGGGCGGGCGGCACGTCAATTACAACAAGCGCGCGGGCGAGGATCCTGGGCAGTCCGCGTACGAGACCGACGTGTCGACGCACAACGTCTATACGTCGATCCTGCGCGCGTTCGGCTACGAGGACGCGCACTTCGGGAACGACACCGCGTACAAGAAGGGGCCTTTGACGGAGCTGCCGTAGGGCGGCGGCCGCGCGACTCGGCCGCTGGGGTGCGGAGGCGCGGCGCGGCCGGACGGGCGGCGAGCGCGCGTGCCCGATCTGCCTGGCAGGGCCGGGGCGATCGTGTATCCTCGGGCCTGCCGAGGTGGCGCCATGAAGGTCTTCCGGTAGCAGCGCGGTCCCTTTCGCCGGGCGGGTTTCTCCCGCCGCCCGCGTTGCTCGCGCACCGGCGCCGTTGCCCTCTGCCCCGCGCTCCCGTCGCGCGGGCGGAGCGGCGTGCGTTCGACCTTCGACTCCACCCCTCGGGCCCCGCTCGGACGAGCCGGGCGGGGCCTCGAGCCCGTGCATCATGGCGCCTCGTCTCCCGCTCTCGATCAAGCTCACGCGCCGCGCGGTCGCGCGGCGAGACCTCTTCTGCGAGCTCGTGCAGAAGGCCGTCCGGCCCTGCCAGGCCGACGCCGCTTTCGCCTTTCACGCGTTCGCGTTCAAGGCCGATGAGGATGGATTCGCGCGCGAGCTCATGGACCGCCGGACCGAGCTCTGGCTCTTCCGCTCCAACCAGCGCGCCTCCTGCGGCGACTTCCTGGCCGTCGACATGTCGAGCCCATGGCCGGCCCGGCGTCGCGCCTACGTGATCGAGCTGAAGCGCGGGATGCCGGTGCGGCTCGGCGGCGGCGCGGTGGGCGTGCAGCTCCGCAACGCGGCGAGCGCCGTGCAGGCGGTCGCGCAGCAGGGGGACGTGCTCGGAGCCGAGGCGGCGTATGTCACGGTGGCGGGGGACGGGGCGGAGATCGTGGCGATGCTCGGAAGGGGCGGGCGGAGCTAGGGCAACACACGGATTGAACCCGCCTGAACGAGCAGGATGTTGAACCGCCAAGGCCGCCCTCTCGCCATACCCGCCTCCCGCGGCGTCCAACCGCGCCGCCCGATGCGGCTCGCGAGCATACTCCGGTGCTGGCCAGCTGCTCCCTGCGCAGCAGCGTTGCGCCGCGGCGCCCGGCGCGACGCCCTCGCCGCGGGGTGCCCCGCCGGAGATGGGGCGGCGGCCGCGCGCGCCGACGAGCGCCTCTCAAGGGACCGAGCGAGCTCCGGCGCCGCAGCTCCGTCGCCGGCAGACGCGAGCTCAGCTCAGCGGTGGACGCGCTCCGAGGACGCCGCCGCCTCGAGCATGCGGGACGCCCCCGCGAAGGCGGGGTTGTCGCGCTTGAGGGGCATCTCGCTCATCGCCCGTTCGGCCATGGCGGTGATCGTGAGCGACGGGTTCACGCCCAGGTTCGAGGGCACCATCGAGCCGTCGACCACATACAGGTTCTCATGGCCGAACACCTGATTGCGCTGGTCGATCACCCCGCGCTCCGGGCTGTCGGCGATGGCGCAGCCGCCCAAGATGTGCGCGGTGGTCGGGACGTTGAGGACGGCCTCGTTGATGGCGTTGCGCGGGGTGCCGTTCATCAGCGCGCCGAGCCGCTTGCCCACCTCGTTGGCGATGGGGATGTACGCCGGCGGCTTCGCCTGCCCGGGCGGACGGTGGGTGGTCATGCCGCCGCGCTTCCAGACGAGCTGCATGTAGTTGTCCACCGTCTGCATCACGAGGAGGATCGTGGAGCGCCTCGCGAACTTGAACGGCAGGAGGCCGAAGATCAGATCGATGGGGTGGAGCAGCCGGCGGCCGAGCCAGCGCAGCCAGCGCGGCAATCCCGGCCCGTCGTCGGTGAGCACGGTGCCGAGCGCGCCCATCACGTCAGAGCCGGCCGGGTAGCGCACCGGCTCGATGTGCGTGCGCGTGTCCGGGTAGATGCCGCTCGTGATCGCGATGCCACGGGAGTAGTCGACCCGGTCGTCCCTGGCGGTCACCCCGAGGATGACCTCGCTGTTGGTGCGCACGTAATTGCCGAGCTGCCGGGAGAGGTGCGGTAACCGGCCCTCGGCCCTCGCCTTGAGCAGGAGCTTCACGGTGCCCAGCACGCCGGCGCTGAGCACCACCCCGCGCGCCCGGAGCTTGCGGCGCCGCTTGTGGAGCAGCGCCGTGGAGCGCTCGAGGGTGAGCTCGTAACCGCCGCCCGGGAGCGCGTCGATGGCGGTGACCATGGTCTCGGGCTGGATGGTGCAGCCCTTCTTCTCGGCCAGGTAGAGGTAATTGAGATCCAGCGTGTTCTTGGCGCCGAAGCGGCAGCCCACCATGCAGCCGCCGCAGTGGACGCACGTGGCGCGCTCCGGCCCCTCGCCGCCAAAGAACGGGTCGGGCACACGCTGCCCCTCCTGCTCGCCCTCCTTCGCGAAGAGCACGGCCACGCTCGTAACGTGAAACGTGTCCCCGCGGCCCATCTCGTCGGCGATCTGCCGGAGCTGTCGGTCCGCCGGCCAGAGCTTCGGGTTCGCGGTCACGCCGAGCATGCGCTTCGCGGTCTCGTAGAAGGGCATCAGCTCGTCGCGCCAGCTCGTGCCGGCAGGCCAGCCCGGGTTGTCAAAGGCCTCGGGCGGAGGCACGAGCAGGGTGTTGGCGTAGACCAGCGACCCGCCGCCCACGCCCGCGCCCGACAGGATGAGCGTGTCCCGGAGCAGGGTCAGCCGCTGGATGCCGTAACACAGCAGCCTGGGCGCCCAGAGGAACTTCCGCACGTTCCAGTTGGTCCGGGGGAAATCCTCCTTGCTCCAGCGCTTGCCGCACTCGAGCACCGTGACCTTGTAGCCCTTCTCGGTGAGGCGCAGCGCGGAGACGCTGCCCCCGAACCCGGAGCCCACGATCGCGAAGTCGACATCGAAGTCCATGCACACCTGCTTCTCGAAGCGGAGTATGGTCGAGCCGCCCTCCGGCGCCTACCGCGCGGACGCAGGTCCGTCCCTCCGCTCGCGGGCAGCCGCGCGGCGCGCCCCTTCACCGATCATGATAGAAGGGCGCAATGGCGTCCTTGAAGCCTCGTCCGGCGCCGGGGCCCGCGCCCGACGAACGCGCCCGAGCGCTGCGCGATCGCGTCACGGTGGGGCTCGTCACGGCCCTCCCCAAGGAGTTCGCGGCGGCGAAGGCGATGCTGGACGGCCCCGTCGAGCACTCGGCCGGGGGCGAAGGCGCGGGCCGGGACTACGTGCTCGGGGAGATCCCGGCGAAGGGCGGCGGCGCGCACGCGGTCGCGCTGGTGAGCACGGGCATGGGCAACAACCTCGCGTCGGTCCGGGTGACGCAGATGCTCGAGCACTTCCGGCAGATCCGCAGCGTGGTGATGGTCGGGATCGCCGGCGGGGTGCCGCACCCGGACAAGCCCGCCGAGCACGTGCGCCTCGGCGACGTCGTCGTCGTCGATCGGCGCGGGGTGGTGCAGTACGATTTCGACAAGGAGACCGCCCGCGGCAAGACCCCCCGCCCCTCGCCGAGGGCGCCGGGCGCGTGGCTCCTCGAGGGCGTCGACGCGCTCGAGGTCCTGGCCTACGAGCGGAAGGCGCCGTGGGTGAAGCTGATCGACCGCGGGCGCAGGCTCGTGGGCGCAAAGCGGCCTCCCGACGCGGAAGACGTGCTGCGCGATCCGCTCGACCCGTCGGAGGTCCGCCCGCACCCGGCGGATCCGCAGCGCAAGAAGGGGCAGCCTCGCGTCTTCCAGGGGCCGATCGGGTCGGGCAACACGCTGCTCAAGGACGCGCGCCGCCGCGACAAGCTCCGCGACGAGCTCGGCATCAAGGCCGTGGAGATGGAGGGCTCGGGGCTCGCCGACGCCGCGTGGCAGCACGACGTGGGGTACCTGGTGGTGCGCGGCATCTGCGACTACTGCGATGAGCAGAAGGGCGACGCATGGCAGATGTACGCGGCCATCGTGGCGGCGGCCTACGCCCGCGCGGTGCTCGAGCGGATGCGGGCGAGCCGCGCGAGCGCGACGGAGCGCCCCGCCGCGGCCGACCGGGGCGCGCGGGCGCGCGACGGGGGCGAGCGCGGCGGGCGCCGCCGCGCGGGGGACGACGAGCGCGACGAGCGCGACGAGGACCTCCTCGACCACGTGGTGCGCATCTGCCGGATGCGCGAGGAGGCGCGCGGCAAGCGCGTCACGATCGCCTGGAGGGAGGCGCCGCCCCCGTTTCATGCGGTCGCCGAGGTGGTCACGGCCGAGGCGCTGGGACCGGCGCTCCTGGGGCCGGCGCTGGCCTTCGCCGTGGGCGCCGTGGCGGGCCCCGTCACCCCCGCCGCGATCGAGCTCTTCCGGACCCAGGTGCACGCGCGCACCCAGCGGCGCAACGCCGGGACGTTCTCCCAGCTCGTCTACGACGGCCCGCCGGCGCCCGAGGCCCTGGTGCGGGAGGCGCACCGCAAGGGCGTCTGGCTGGCCAGCATCGCCGAGTACCAGGGCCTGATCCACTTCGGGCCCTATGTCGAGCGGCTGATCCACCGGCTGGAGCGCGATCCGATCTACCCGCCGAGGCTCTATGTCCCCCAGCGCGCGGCGCTGACCGCCGCCGGCGGCCCGAGGCAGGACGTCGACCACGCGCTGGACGCGATCGACGACCTGCTCGCCTCGCCCGCGGCCCGGTTCGTCCTGGTCCTCGGCGATTTCGGGACCGGAAAGACCTTCTTGCTCCACGAGCTGGCGCGCCGCCTCGGGGCGCGGGAGGGGCCGCCGTACCCGGTGCTCATCGAGATGCGATCGCTCGAGAAGGCGCACTCGCTCGACGCGCTGGTCGCCAACCACCTCGCGCTCTCGGGCATGGAGCGGTTCGATCTGCCGAGCTTCCGGTACATGCTCGCCGAAGGCCTGATCGCGCTCCTCTTCGACGGCTTCGACGAGCTGGCGCTCCGCGTGCGCTACAGCCGCGCCGCCGACCACTTCGACACGCTGATCCAGGCGGCGCAGGGCAAGGCCAAGGTCGTGCTCACCAGCCGGACGCAGCACTTCTATTCGGACGACCAGATCCGGACCAAGCTCGGCGAGCAGGCGGAGCGGATCCCCGGCCACCGGATCGCCACGCTCACGACGTTCTCGCCGGTCCAGGTGCGCCAGTTCCTCGTCAACCTGCTCGGCAGCAGGGAGGCCGCCGACGCCCGGGTGCGGCTGCTCGACGACGTGAAGGACCTCCTGCGCCTGTCCGAGAACCCGCGCCTGCTCGGCTTCATCTCCGAGATCCCCGAGCGAGAGCTCCTCGAGGCGCGCGACCGGACCGGGAAGATCACCGCCGCCGGGCTGTACCAGAGCCTGATCGAGCGGTGGTTCCGGAGCGAGGACGCGCGCGTCCACGTGCGGGGCGCGGCGGCGTCCCTGGTCGCCGAGGATCGATGGAAGGCCGTGACGACGCTCGCGCTCCGGCTCTGGTCCAAGATGGAGCCGAGCGTCCACGCGGACGAGCTCCCCGCCGAGGTGGCGAAGGCGATCGCCGACCTGAGCACGCGGCAGATCGATCTCGAGGAGGCGGTCCACGCGGTGGGCTCCGGCACGCTGCTGGTGCGCGATCCGGAGGGCAATTTCTCGTTCCTCCACGCCTCGGTGCTGGAGTGGCTCGTCGCGCGGGAGGCAGCGGCCGAGCTCGGCCGGGGCGGCGGGGCCACGGTGCTCGGCTGGCGCGAGATGTCCGACCTGATGGTCGAGCTCTTCACGGCGATGGCCGATCGCGAGGCGAGCGTCGCCTGGGCGAGGCGGGCGCTCAGCGGCACGTCGGGCGAGATCGCCAAGCGGAACGCCATCGGCGTGCTGAAGCGGCTGAACGTCGAGGCCGAGGAGCGGGTGAACCTCGCCGGCCAGGACCTGCGCGGCAAGGACCTCTCGCGCCGGAACCTCCGCGGCGCGGACCTCCGCGGCGCGGATCTGCGGGAAGCGATGCTGATCGAGACCGACCTCGTCGGCGCGTCGCTCGCCGGGGCCGCGCTTTCGCGCGCGGACCTCTCCGGGGCGCGGCTCGCGGGGGCGGACCTGGAGCGCGCCGACGCGTCGTCCGCGCGGCTCCTCGGCGCCGATCTGCGCGGCGCGCGGCTCGCGTCGGCCCGGCTGCGCTACGCCCAGCTCGTCGGCGCGCGGCTCGACGAGGGCGCGCTCGCCGGCCTGGACGCGTTCGGGAGCGCGGCCCCCGGCGCCGCCCACGCCGACGTCGTCACGGGCGCGGCCGCGTCTCCGTGCATGGCCGTGGCGGTGAGCCCCGACGGGCAGCTCATCGCGTCGGCGCACCGGAACGGGCCGGTGTGGCTGTGGGACGCGGCCACCGGCGCGGCGCGCCGCGCGCTGGCCGGGCACGCGGCGACGGTCCGGAGCGTCGCGTTCAGCCCGGAGGGCGCCCTCCTGGCCGCGGGCAGCAGCGACGCGACGATCCGGCTCTGGGACGTGGCCACGGGGCGGGAGGTCCGCGCGCTGCGAGGCCACGCGGCCCCGGTCACGAGCGTCGCGTTCGGCCCTGGCGGCGCCGTGCTCGCGTCGGGCAGCAACGACAGGACCGTCCGGCTCTGGGACGTGGCCACGCCGGCCGAGCCGCGCGTGCTGACGGGCCACAGGGCCATCGTCCGGAGCGTCGCGTTCAGCCCGGATGGCGCCTCGCTGGCCTCGGCGGCGGACGACCAGACCGTCCGGCTCTGGGACGTGGCCAGGGCCGCCGAGCGCCGCGCCTTGATGGGCCATGCGGGCATTTCGAGGAGCGTCGCGTTCAGCCCGGATGGCGCGTGGCTGGCCTCGGGCGCCCACGACAGCACCGTCTGGCTCTGGGATCTGACCGCGGGGGCCGACCCCCGCGTCCTGATCGGCCATGAGGCGTCGGTGAGGAGCGTGGCCTTCGACGGGAGCGGCCATCTGCTCGCGTCGGCCGGCAACGACAACACCATCCGGCTGTGGGACGTGACGCTGGCGGCCCAGCGCGAGGTCCTCCGGGGCCATGCGGCCACCGTCAGGAGCGTCGCGTTCAGCCCGGATGGCGCGACCCTGGTCTCGGGCTCCACGGACAGCGCCGTCGTGCTGTGGGACGTGGCCACGGGGGCGAGGCGCAGGGTCCTCCGGGGCCAGGCGTCGACGATCCGGAGCCTCGCCTTCAGCCCGGATGGCGCCTCGCTCGCGACGGCCTCGGAGGGGGGCGCCATTCGCCTCTGGGACGCCGGCACCGGGGCGGCGCTCGGCGTGCTCGAAGGTCACGTGGACCACGTGAGGAGCATCGCCTTCAGCTCCGATGGCGCCTCGATCGCGAGCGCCTCCGCGGACGGCACCGTCCGGCTGTGGGATGCGGCGACGCGGGCCGGGCAGCGCATCATGAAGGATTTCCCCCTGTCGGCGATCACCATCGCCTTCAGCCCGGATGGCGCCTCGCTGGCGTGGGGTGGAAAGGACAGGACGGTCCGGCTGTGGGACGTGGCCACGAGCGCCCAGCATCGCGTCCTGAAGGGCCACGCGGACGCCGTCCGGAGCATCGCCTTCAGCCCGGACGGGGTGTCGCTGGCGTCGGGCGCCGACGACGGGACCGTCCTCCTGTGGAACGTGGCCGCGGGGGCGGTGCGTCACGTGCTGAAATGCCGTTCGGCGCTCGTCAGGAGCGTCGCCTTCCATCCGGACAGCGCCTCGCTGGCGGCGGGCGCGGGCGACGGCGCCGTGCAGGTGTGGGACGCGGCCACGGGCGACGAGCGGCTCGTCCTTCGAGGCCACGCGTCGGCCGTGTCCAGCGTCGCCTTCAGCCCGGATGGCGCCTGGCTGGCCTCCGCCGCCGAGGATTGCGCGATCCGCCTCTGGGACGCGCTCACCGGGGCCGAGCGCCGCGTCCTGCTGGCCCACGCGAGCGCCGTCCAGGGGATCGCCTTCAGCCCTGACGGCGCCTGGCTCGCGAGCGCCTCGGACGACGGGACCGTCCGGCTGTGGGAGGTGGCGACGGGCGCCTGCCGCGCGGTGCTCGTCTCGCGCGCCGAGGGCTGGGCGGCGTTCACGCCCGACGGCCGCCGCTACAAGCTCGCCGGCGCGCTCGCGGGGTCGTTCTGGTATGCGATCGGCCTCTGCCGGTTCGAGCCGGGGGAGCTCGACGCGCTCCTCCCGTCCCTCCAGCGAGTCCCCGACGGCGAGCCGCTCGTCCTCCCGCTGCACCGGAGTTGACTTAACCGGTTCATTTACCATCGTCGAATGCGGAGGGCATCTCCCTTCCTTCGCCCGGTCGCCGCTCGCGCCGTCTGTCCGTCGAGGCAAGCTGGGTTCTGGAGAGCCGCCGCATCGCAGCGCTCCGCCACCCATCCACGCTCGCCGCGGCGCGGCGCCGCAGGAAAGCGACACGCCGCGCGGGACTTCGGCGAAGATGAACCGATGCCGATGGACTACCGGCTCGGGAAGGTGCTGTACACCGGCGTGGAGACGCGGGTCGTCGCAGGCGTCGACCTGACCAGCCGGGCCGACGTCGTGCTGAAGATCCCGCGCCACGAGCTGCCGGACGCTCGGGTCGTGGCGCGGCTCCGCGGCGAATACGCGCTGCTCCGCGAGCTCGGCCTCCCCGGGACCGCCCGCGCCCTCGACCTCGTGCCCTACGGCGCCGGGGTGGCCCTCGTGCTGGAGCGCTGGGGGGACTGCTCCCTCGACCTCGCCCTGGCCCACGGGCCGCTGCCGGTCGAGGCCGCGCTGCGCCTCGGCGCGTCGCTCGCGCGCCTGCTCGGGCAGCTGCACCGCCGGGGCGTCCTCCACCGCGACGTCACGCCGCAGAACGTCCTCGTCGACGCCGATCGCGCCCAGGTCCGGCTCATCGATTTCGGCCTAGCCGCGCGGCGGGCGGCGGCCGGCGACGCCGCCGAGGCGGACGGCGCGGTCGTCGGGACGCTCGCCTACGTGGCGCCCGAGCAGACCGGCCGCATGAAGCGCGCCCCCGACGCGCGCGCGGACCTCTACGCGCTGGGCTGCACGCTCTACCAGATGCTCACGGGCAAGCTGCCCTTCGAGCAGACCGACGAGCTGTCGCTGATCCACGCGCACATCGCCCGGAGGCCGCCGCCGCCGCATGAGCGCGCGCCGGCGCTCCGGATCCCCGAGGCGGTCAGCGCCGTCGTGATGCGCCTCCTGGAGAAGAGCCCGGAGCAGCGCTACCAGACCGGCGACGGCGCGGCGCACGACCTGGACCACGCCCTCGAGGAGCTCCGCGCGACGGGCGCGATCCGGCCGTTCGCGCTCGGCGCGCGCGACTGGGAGGACCGCCTCCGCAGGCCGTCGCGGCTCGTCGGCCGGGAGCGGGAGCAGCGAGCGCTCCGGGAGGCCCTGACGCGCGCGCGGGGGGGCGAGACCGAGCTCATGCTGTTCTCCGGGCCGTCCGGCGTCGGCAAATCGGCGCTCGCCGGCGCGCTGCGCGAGGAGGCGCGCCTCGCCGGCGGCCTGTTCGCGCCCGGCAAGTTCGACGCGCTCCAGCGCGGCGCCCCCTGCGCGGCGCTCGCGCAGGCGTTCCGCGCCATCGCCCGCCGCAGGCTCTCGGACAGCGCCGAGGCGCTCGAGGGCTGGGCCGCGACCTGCCGCGCCGCGCTCGGCGAGAGCGCGCGCGTCCTCGTCGACATGGCGCCGGAGCTCGCGCGCGTCCTCGGCGAGCCCCCGCCGCTCCTCGAGGTGAGCCCGGCCGACGCGAAGCACCGCTTCCAGCTCGCCGTGCAGCGCTTCGTCCGGGCGACGGCGAGCGCCGAGCCCCCGCTCGTGCTGTTCATCGACGACCTCCAGTGGGCCGACGCGCCGTCGCTCGCCCTGCTCGAGGCGATCGCGACCGACCCGGAGATCGAGCACCTCCTCCTGCTCGGCGCCTGCCGCGACGGCGAGCTGGGCGAGGCGCACCCGCTGCGCGCGCTGCTCGAGGCGATCCGGGCGAGCGGGCGGCGCGCCGAGGTGCACGCGCTCGGCCCCCTCGACGGCGAGGCGCTCGCCGGGATGGTCCTCGACATGCTGCCGGGCGCCGGCGACGAGGCGCAGGCCCTCTGCGCGATCGTGCGGGCGAAGACCGACGGCAGCCCGCTGTTCGTCGAGCAGTTCCTGCGGGCGCTGCACGAGCAAGGGCTGCTCTCCCGCGACCTCGCCACGGGCAGGTGGCGGTGGGAGGCGGAGCGCATCGAGCGGGCCGCGGTCACCGACAACGTCGTGGCGCTCTTGACGGCGAAGATGGGGCGCCTGCCCGAGGAGCTCCGGCGGACGCTGGCCGCGGGGGCGTGCGTGGGGGCGAGCTTCGAGGCCTCCCTGGTGAGCGCCGCCGCGGGGCTCCCGGCCGCGGCGCTGCGGAGGGCGGCCGAGGCGCTGCTCCACGAGGGGCTGCTCGTGGCCGCGGGCGAGGGCGAGGGCGAGGCGTACGCGTTCGCGCACGACCGGGTGCAGCAGGCCGCGTACGAGCTGCTCGGGCACGGCGAGCGCCTCGACCTCCACCTCGCGCTCGCGCGCGAGCTCGATCGGCGCTGGTCCGACGGCGGCGGGGACGCCGAGCTGTTCGCCCTCCTCGACCACTACCTCCGGGCCGCGGAGCGCCTGAGCGCGCCGGCCGAGCGGCGCCGGGTGGCCGACCGCTGCCTCGCCGGCGGGCTGCGGGCGAAGGCGGCCTCGGCCTACGCCGAGGCGGTGCGGTTCCTGCGGGCGGGCCGCGAGCTGCTGGGCGGAGGCGGCGGCGCGGCGCCGGCCGGGGAAGGCGCCGCGCCGGCCGCGAGCGGCGCCCCGGCCGCCGAGGCCGATACCCCGGCCGCCGAGGCCGACGCCCCGGCCGACGGCGGCGCGGCCGCCGACGGCGGCGCCTCGGCCGACGGCGGCGACGCCTCGGCCGACGCCGGCGCCCACGATCTCCGCTTCGAGATCCTGCTCGCGCTCGCGGAGACCGAGTGGCTCGCCGGGCAGCCCGAGGTGGGCGAGCGGCTGTTCGCGGCGTGCCGGGAGCGCGCCAGGGACGCGGTCGCGCGCGGCCGCGTGGCGCTCGCGCAGGTGCCGCTGCTCACCGTCGCCGGGCGCTACCCCGAGGGCCTCGGCGTCGGGCTCGCCGCGCTCGCGGAGCTCGGCTGGTCCTTCCCGCGCGAGCCCGAGGCGCTGGCCGCGTTCTTCGCCGCCCAGGCCGCGCGCATCGCCCCGCTGATCGCGGCGATGAGCCCGGCGTCGTTCCGCGCCCTGCCCCGCTGCGCCGATCCGGTCGCCCGCGTGGCCGGCGAGCTGATCGGCGCCTCCATCACCGCGGCGGCGCTCAGCGAGCCGCCGCTCGCGGCGAGCCTGATCTTCGCGATGCCCGAGATCGCCCTCCTGCACGGGCTCTATCCGCGCGCGGCCTACGGGCTGAGCATGAGCGCGGTCGTGTTCACCGGCGTGCTCCAGGAGCTGCCCCTCGGGGCCCGGTGCGTCGAGCTCGTGTACGCCGCGCAATCGGCGCAAGGCCTGCTCCTCGCCGGGGCCCTCCACACCGGAAACCTCGCCGCCCAGCTCGTGCACCCGGACCTCGCCGCCGTCCACGAGCGCTGGCGCGACGTGCCCGAGCTCGGCGCCCGCGAGGGGGCCATCACCCACAGCGAGGTCGGCCAGGTCATCCTCCCCGCCGCGCGGATGGCCGCGGGGGCGCGGCTGTCGAGCTGCCCGATCCCCGCGCGGCCCTGGCGGGACCTCATCGCCGGCCAGAGCGCCCCGGCGTGCCGCGCCGTCCACGAGCTGCTCGCCCAGGCGGGCGAGGCGGACGTCGGCGAGGCGATCCGCCGCATCGCCGCGCTCCCCGCCGGCTCGCCGATGCTGCGGGTCATCGTGCTCGGCGCCGCCGCGTTCGCCGCCGCGCACCTCGGCGAGGATCGCGAGGCGCTGCGGCTCGCCGCGGAGGCGAGCGCCGAGTGGACGGCCGGCTGGTGCAACCCGCCGGCCCTCTGGGCCCTCGAGATCGTCACGATCCTCGGCGCCGCGCTGCTGCCCGCCGGGGCCCCGGACGCCGCCGACGAGGACCGCGGCGCCCGCGCCGCCTTCGCCGCCCAGCGCGCGCGGCTCGCCCGGCTCTCGGCGTTCAACCCGGCGACCTTCCGCCACGCCCTCCTGCTCACCGAGGCGCGCGAGGCGCAGGCCGCGGGGCGGCACGAGGACGCCGAGCGCCTCTACGACGAGGCCATCGAGCACGCCCACCGGCACGGCTTCGTCAGCGGCGAGGCCCTCGGCCTGCGCCTCGCGGGCGAGCACCTGCTCGGCCGCGGCCGCGCCCGGATGGCGCGCGCCTACCTGCGCGACGCGCACGGCGCCTACCTGCGCTGGGAGGCCGCCGGCGCCGCGGCAATCCTGCGCCGCCGGCACCCCGAGGTCTTCCCGGCGGCCGAGGCGGCCCGCCGGCGGGCGCCGCGGCGCACCCGGCCGGGGCGCGCGCCGCGACGATCGCGGCGGGCCCGGCGGGCAGCCGGATCGACGTGGTCTCGCTGCTCAAGGCCGCCCAGGCCCTGGCCAGCGACCGGGATCCGGGCTCGCTCATCGCGCGCATGATGCGGCTCCTCGCCGAGAACGCCGGCGCCGAGCGCGCCGTGCTTGTGCTCTCGCGCGGCGAGCGCCTCGTCGTCCGCGCGGAGCTCACCGTCGATCCCGAGCGGATCACGCTCCACCGCGACGAGCCTGCCCTGAGCTCGGCGCTCCTGCCCGAAAAGGTCGTGCGCTACGTGGCGCGCAGCCGCGAGCCGCTCGTGCTCGGACGCGACGGCGGCGACGGGCGCTTCGACGACGACCCCTACCTCGAGCGCCGCGGCCCCGCCTCGCTGCTGCTCGTGCCGCTGCTCCACCAGGGCCGGCTGCTCGGCGTGATGGTGCTGGAGCACGCCGGCGTCTCGGGCGCCTTCCCCGAGGCGCGCGTCCAGGTGGTCTCGCTCCTGGCCGCGCAGGCGGCGACCGCCGTCGAGAACGCCGCCCTCTACAGCGAGCTCTCGAGCTCGCACCACCGCCTGGAGCAGCTCGTCGAGGAGCGCACCGCCGAGCTCAAGGCGGCCAAGGAGGCGGCCGACGCGGCGAGCCGCGCCAAGAGCGATTTCCTCGCGAGCATGAGCCACGAGCTGCGCACGCCGCTCAACGGCATCCTGGGCTACGCGCAGATCCTGGGGCGCCTGGACGGGCTGTCGCCCCGGCACCTGCGCGCCGTGCAGATCATCCAGTCGTCCGGCGAGCACCTGCTCACGCTGATCAACGACGTGCTCGATCTCGCCAAGATCGAGGCCGGCAAGCTGACCCTGATGCCCGACGAGGTGCATTTCCCCTCGTTCGTGCAGGCGGTGCTCGGCATCTGCCAGGTGCGCGCCGAGGCGAAGAGCCTGACGTTCCTGTTCGAGCAGGAGGGCGCCGCGCTCGGGACCGTGATCGCCGACCAGAAGCGGCTCATGCAGGTCTTGCTCAACCTGCTGGGCAACGCCATCAAGTTCACCGAGAGCGGCCGCGTGGTGCTGCGCGTGACGACGGGCGAGGCCCCTCCGGGCGCGGGCGCGGGCGCCGCGCGGCCGGTGCGCTTCCGCGTGGAGGACACGGGCCCCGGCATCGCGCCCGAGCACCTCGAGCGGATCTTCGAGCCGTTCGAGCAGGCGCCGACCGAGGGCGCGCCGGTCGAGGGGACGGGCCTCGGGCTCGCGATCGCGCGGCGGATCGTGGAGCAGATGGGCGGCGCGCTCCGGGTCGAGAGCCAGCCCGGGCAGGGCAGCATCTTCGAGTTCGAGGTGCCGCTCGTCGACGCGAGCGCGGCGCCGGCCGCCGCCGCGCCCGCCCCGGAGCGCTGGGCGCGGGTGAGCGGCGACGAGGGGCCTGGCCGCGCCGCGGTCGAGGCGCCGGGGCGCGCGCTGCCGCCGGCGGAGACGCTGGCCGGGCTGCTCGACCTGGTGAACCGAGGCCGGCTGAGCGGCCTGCTCCTGGAGATCGAGCGGCTCGAGCGCGAGGACGCGCGCCTCCGCCCGTTCCTCGACGAGCTGCGCGGCCTGGCCAAGGGCTTTCAGGTCAACCGGCTGCGCGAGCTCCTCCGCGCCGCCGCCGGCCCCGCCCCGGCGGCGGCGCCGTCCGAGAGCCACGCCGCGCCCCCGTGACGCGCCCTCCGCGCCGCCGCCGGCCCCGCCCCGGCGGCGGCGCCGTCCGAGAGCCGCGCCGCGCCCCGGTGACGCGCGCGCCGCGAGCGCCGCGTCACCCGCGCGCCCGACGCCGCCGCGTCACTCGCGCGCCGCAGGCGCCGCCGCGCGGCGCGACGGCGCCCGCGTCTTGCTCATCGCGTAGGCGATGCCGTCCTGGAGCGTGCTCTGCGTCACCACCCCCGTCATCTCGGCGCCGAGCGCCACCAGCTCCCGGGCGACCTCCGGGCGGATGCCGGTGATCACGACGCGCGCGCCGAGCAGGCGCACCGCTCGGGCCGCCCGCACCAGCGTCTCGGACACGCGCGCGTCGACGCGCGACACGCCGGTGATGTCGAGGATCATCACCGCCGCCCTGCGCGCGCTCACCCCCAGCGTCGCCGCGTCGACCATGCCTTGCGCGCGCTCGTCGTCGACCACGCCGATGAGGGGCATGACCAGGATCTGGTCGTTGATCGGGATGATGGGCGTCGACAGCTCGGCCAGCCTCGCCGCCTGCGCCGCGATGATCTGCGCCTGGAGCGCCGAGCGGGTTTCCTCGAGCGACGCCCGCTCGGCGAGCTCGCGCTCGAGCCGCTCGTTCGCGCGCTGCAGCTCGCGGGTGCGCCGCTCCACCGTCTCCTCGAGCGACTCCTTGGCGCGCTCGAGCTCCGCCACCGCGCGGGCGAGCGCCTGCGTCCGCTCCTCCACCCGGCGCTCGAGATCGTCCGCCAGCCGGGCGAGATCCGCCTGCGCGGCGGCGCGCACCTCGATCTCGTTCTCGAGCTCGGCGTTCTTCCTGGCCAGCGCGGTCAGGGCGCGCCGGAGCGACAGCTGCGTCTTCACGCGCGCGAGGAGCTCGTCGCGCGCGAACGGCTTGGTCACGTAGTCGACCGCGCCGAGGCGGAACCCACGCAGCTTGTCCGCGATCTCGGCGTGCGCGGTGGTGAAGATGACGGGGATATCGGCGGTCGCCGGGCTCGACTTCAGCCGCTCGCAGACCTCGAAGCCCGTCATGCCCGGCATGGTGACGTCGAGCAGGATGAGGTCGGGAGTCTCGTACTCCAGGCGTTCGAGCACCATGGGACCGTCGGTCGCGACGCTGACCTCGAGCCCCGCGGACTCCAGCGTGCTTGAGAGCACCTCGAGGTTCACGAGAACGTCGTCCGCGATGAGCACGAGCCCTGGCGACGGCTGCTCAGCCCGCATCCCTTCACCTCCCCTGAGCGCCTGCGCAGGGACGCGCGCGTCCCCCCCGGCGTGAGTGCGTTATCAGCCTCGTCGCTGACCCGGCCTGCATCGTCACGTACCCGGTTTCGGCTGTCAAGCGCCTTACATCGCGGGCCTCGTCGGCCGCAGTCCCGCCCTCGCGACGAGGGCGTGAGTCGCGCGACTTGGGTGCTCGGCGGCTCATGCCTTGATGGAGCCGCCGCGGGCCGGCTGAGGGCTCGGGGCCCCGCCATTCGCGGCCAGGAGCGGGAGGCCGGTCGACGGGGCGAGCGCGCCGCCGTCGGGGGGCGGCGGCGGCGCGGGCTGCGCGGCGGCGGGCGGGCTGGGCGCGGTGGCCACGATCGTCACCCCGGCGAGGAGCACGAATCCCGCGGCCGCGGTGCGCGCCGACACGGCCTCGCCGAGCTGGATCCAGGCGAGCAGCGCGGCCAGGGGCGGCCGGAGAAAGACGTAAATGGCCACCAGCGTCGGCGAGGCGCGGCGGAGCACCCAGGCGTTCACCGCATAAGCCATGACCGTCGGCACGAGGACGCAGAAGGCGACGAGGAGGGCCGCCGGCAAAGACCACGACGGCGCCTCGTGGACGAGGGCGGCGCCGCCGATCGGCGCGAACATCAGTGTGCCCCAGCCGAACACCCAGGCCATGACCGTGACCGTCCCGAGGCGCTGCAGGGCCGATTTCGCGTAGATGACGTAGACGGCGGTCGAGAGGGCGTAGACGAGCGCGAACGAGTCGCCGAGCCGCGGGACGGCGAAGCCGGTGAGCATGGCGGCCCCGAAGAGCGCGACCGCGGTGCCGGCGCCGGCGCGGCGGGAGAGCGGCTCGCGGCCGGTGAGGGCGGCGATGGCGGCGGTGAAGACCGGGATCATCGCGATGAGGAGGGTGGCGGACACGGCCGAGGTGATGCGCAGGCCGACGAGGAAGAGCGCCTGGTTGCAGACGACGCCGAAGAAGGCGAGCACCGCGAGGTGGAGCGCGTCCGCGGGGCGCGCCACGCGCGGCGTCCGGAGAGAGAGGTGCGCGCCGGCGAAGACCACCGCCCCGCCGAGGAAGCGCGCCATCGCCAGGGCGGCGGGCGAGACGTCGTGAGGCGGGCTCATCGCGAGCTTGCCCTCCACCGAGAGCGACGCGAAGGCGAATGTCGCGAAGAAGAGCGCCGCGTGGATGCCGGCCGAGGCGCGGCGCTCTCCAGGTGGCTTGGACGGATCGCTGGTCGGCATGGACTGGCTGGCTCCCTGGCAGGGTGCTCCCATGCCGCCAGCGCGGTTGGTTCAGCGGCCCCCGGATCCAGCGCGGGACGGGCCTGCCGCGGCGCGGGTCATCTTCCCCCAGGCTGGAGAGGATGCCATGAATGCTTCGCCCGGAGACAGGAGATTCCGTCGCGAAGGACCCGTTGGCGCGGAGCACATCTCACCTTGTGGGGGCTCCGGCACCTTTCGGCCGAGGCGCGCAGCGGGGCGCGCGGCGCGTGGCTTCGAACGGAAGGCGTTCGGTTCATGAGAATAAAAAAACGCAAAGACGCGAAGGCGCAAAGACGCAAAAAGGCAAAGAGATGGATGGATGAAGAGAGACGCAGAGGGAGAACGAAGCCAGGACCGTGTAGGTCAGGTCCTGTCGTTTCTCGTCTTCTCGTTCCCCTTGAACGTCGTGGAGTTCTTTCGTCGTTGCGTCTTCGCTCTTCTCGCCGGCTCACCGCGCCGGGAGCGCTCGCCGGGCGGCGCGGGTCGCGGGCGCCGCGCCCCGCCGTCGCCGCGGCCACGCGCGGAGGGCGGCCTGCGCGACGCGCTCCAGCTCTTCCCTCGAGGCGCCGTCGCGCGCCTGCACCGACATGCCCTGGATCACCGCGCCGTAATACTTGGCGAGCGCCGCGGCGTCCGTGTCGGCGGGGAGATCGCCCTCCGCGATCCCCTGCTCGATGCGCCGGCGGAGCGCGGCCTCGCTCGCCGCCCGGCGCTCGCGCAGCGCGGCCTCCACCTCGGCGGACCCCGGCGTGCAGTTGGCGGCCCCGTGGACCATGAGGCACCCGAGCGGATGATCCGGCGAGCTCGCGAACGCCGCGAACTCCAGGAGCACGCGCGACACGGCCGCGCGCGCGGTCGGCTCTTCGGACAGCGCTCGCGGGACGCTCGCCCCGTACATCTCGGCATACAGCGCCACCGCCTCGAGGAACAGCTCCTTCTTGCTGCCGAACGCCGCATACAGGCTCGGCGGCGTGATCTTCATCGCGGCCGTCAGCTCGGCGAGCGACGTCGCGTCGTACCCGTGCCGCCAGAACACGCGCAGCGCCGCCTCGAGGGCGACACCGCGATCGAAGGCGCGCGGCCGGCCGCGCGCCGCCCGCAGGGACACGTTCTTCATAGCGATCACTATAGATCGCCTTGACGGGCGGGCTCCTCCAATTTACATAGCGCTCACTATGAAATTCTTCCGTTCATCTGCTGTCGTGCTCGCCTCGGGCCTGTTGCTCTCGCTGCTGCCTGCCGCGCTGGGAGGGTGCGCGAGCCCGACGCCGCCGGCCGCTGCCTCGGCGCCGGCCGCTGCCTCGGCGCCGGCCGCTGCCCCGGCGCCGGCCGCTCCTTCGGCGCCGCCGGCCGTGGCGGCCGCTCCTCGGGGCGATGAGGCGCTTCAACGCCGGCTCGACGAGGTGGTCGAGGCGGCCACGGCCCAGGGGCGGATCGTGGGCGCGGTCGTCGTCGTCGCGCGCGACGGCCAGGTCGTCTACCGGCGCGCCGCCGGCTTCGCCGATCGGGAGGCGCAGCGGCCGGTGCGCGAAGACACGGTGTTTCGCCTCGCGTCGATGACCAAGCCGATCGTGTCGGCGGCGGCCCTCGCGCTCGTGGACGCGGGCACGCTCGGGCTCGACGATCCGGTGACGAAATGGCTCCCTTCGTTCTCGCCGCGGCTCGCGGACGGCCGGGCCGCGACGATCACGGTGCGCCACCTGCTCACCCACACCGCGGGCCTCAATTACACCTTCATGGAGGCCCCGGACGGGCCTTATCACCGCGCGCGCGTGTCCGACGGGCTCGATCAGCCCGGCCTCTCCCTCGAGGAGAACCTCGCGCGGATCGCCAAGGCGCCGCTCCTCTTCGAGCCTGGCAAGGCCTGGCACTACTCGCTGGCCACCGACGTGCTCGGGGGCGTCGTGGCCAAGGCGGGCGGCGCGCCCCTCCCGGACGTGGTGCGCCGGCTGGTGACCGGGCCGCTCGGGATGGACGCCGCGTTCGCGGTCGCCGACCCGGGCCGGCTCGCGGTCCCGTATGGCGACGCGGGCGCGCGCCCGGCGCGGATGGCCGATCCGCAGGTCGTGTCGTTCGGGCCGGCCAAGATCACGTATTCGCCGTCCCGGATCCTCGATCCGCGCTCGTACCCGTCGGGCGGCGCCGGCATGGTCGGCACGGCCGACGATTACCTCAAGTTCCTCGAGGCGGTGCGCACCGGCGGCGGGAAGATCCTGCGGCCCGCGACGGTCCAGGCCATGACCTCGAACCAGACCGGTGACCTCGAGGTGCAGCAGCCGGGCGGGAAATGGGGGTTCGGCTTCGGGTTCGCGGTCCTGAAGGCGCCGGAGCCGGGCACGATGCCGTCCGCCGCCGGCACGTGGCAGTGGGGCGGCGCCTATGGCAGCAATTTCTGGGTCGACCCGAGCGCCAAGCTCACGGTGATCGTCTTGACCAACACGGCCCTGGCCGGCATGGCGGGCGAGTTCCCGGACGCCGTGCGGCGCGCCGTCTACGGCCAGGCGCAGCCGTGAGGCGGAGGCGCGCGCCGCTGCCGAGCGGCGCGGCGCCCCGGGCTAATCGTCCACTTCACACTCGGAGTTCGGCGTCGGTCGAGAGACGTCGTCCTGCTGCCGGAGACCGGCGTACACCACGATGGCTCCCACGATCGGGAGTAGCCATATCAGCGCGCTCTGCGCGATCTTCTGCTCACGCAAGTACAGATCGCTCCGCCACAGGCGAGCCGTGATGAAGGCCTGGGCGACGGCCGCCGCGGCGATCGTCGCCCAGCTGATGACCTGGATCATGACCCGCAGCCTACCACGCGTCCGCGCCTCGCCTCGGTCAAGCTACGTCGGTCCCGTGTCCGTCGTCGGACCGGCCACGCACGTCGGCCCGAGCAGCGGCTCGCCGTGGTCCGGGCCGAGCGCACGAGGCGTGCATGACCGCGGCGGCGTCCGTGAATGCGGCGCCGCCACGTCGCCGGGGTGAACCGGCCCGCTAGCGGCAGAGGCCCGTGACGCACATCTGTCCATCGGGACAGACCGTGCCACAGGCTCCGCAGTTGCCCTCATCGTTGCTCAGGTTCACGCAGCGGCTGCCGCAGTACGCCAGCCCCGCATTGCAGGTGCACTCGCCGGCGGTGCAGAAGGAGCCGCCGCCGCACGCGTTGCCGCACGCCCCGCAATTGAACTGATCGAGGTTCGTGTTGGTGCAGAGCGGATCGCAGTAGGTCTGCCCCGTCAGCGGGCAAGTGCAGGCGCCGGCCTGGCAGGTCGAGCCGCCCGCACACGTGGTGCCGCAGGCCCCGCAGTTCGCGTTGTCCGATTGCGTATCGACGCACACGGGATCGCAGAACGTCTCGGTCGGGGCGCACGGCGATTCGCTTTCGCCGCCCTGTCCGCCCGCGCCGCCGAGGCCACCTTGCCCCCCGGCGCCGCCGACGCCGCCCTCACCGCTCCCGCCTTGGCCCCCCGCGCCGCCGGCGCCGCCCTCACCGGCCCCGCCTTGGCCCCCCGCGCCGCCGGTGCCGCCAGCGCCGCCCTCGCCGCTCCCTCCTTGCCCTCCCGCGCCGCCTAGCCCCCCGGTACCCCCCTGAATGTCTCCGCCGCTCCCGGCGTCCCCTCCAGCGGCGCCGCTCGTGCTCGTGGCGGCGTCTGACGTGGTGCTCGTCGCCTGGCTGCTCTCGCCGCCGCCGCACCCGACCACCGCTACCGAACAGACGACCGCGCCCGCCATCCAACCCAGGAGCCACATGCGTACACGTGCACGATGCATCTCGTCCTCCAATGTAAGTGGAGCAGTGCTCAAGATCTATGCTGTTCTGGGGAGTCACCACGACTCCCACGTACCGCTGTTGCGGCAGGCCGCGCGCGCGGCTCAGCTTTTCTCATCTCCCGTCCGGAGAAGCGACGACATCTGTTCGGAGAGCCACAGCGCACCCACGCCGAGGCCCTCCGCTCGAGCCATCGAGTAGCCCCCACGACATATGCAACGGTGTTTCCTCAGGAGGGATGAGCCAGGATACGGGCTGACCGGTCCATCCGTGCTCGCGGCGAAGAGGCGCTATACCCCAACTTGCGACATCACGCCGACACCGGTCCACGACCGGTGTCGGCGGCGCACATGTGGCGATGAGCGCCGCGCCGCGCCGCGCGCAGGCTTGGCTTCCTCGCGCGATTCGGCACTACCTGGATTGATGAATTGCGTGCCCTGGCGAGACCAGCGATCGAGCGGCCTCCGCCGAGCAGCGGGCGTTCCCCGCCCCGCGGTGGGTCAGGAGCCGCCGCGGAGGTATCCCGCGGGCGGGGAGCGACGTCGAGGGCTCAGCAGCCCGTGCTCTGCGAGACCGTGAGCGTCGCGCTGTAGGCGTCGGGCGAGCCGGCCTGGAACACCACCACCTGCGTGGTCGCCGCCCCGACGAGCGCGCTGACCGGCACCTCCCAGACGTAGACGTCGTCCGTCGTGGAGACCAGCGGCGAGACGCCGCTCACCTGGATCCACGCCCAGCCCGGGCCGACGTACCGGTACAACGCGCCGTTCTCGATCATGTGATCGACGCCGGCGGGCTGCCCCGGAGGGAGGTGATAGCCGGTGGCCGTGTCGTTGTCGCTGTCGATGAACACGCGGTGATGGGTGAACGGATCCACGTACGCGGCCTCGTACCGCGCGACCGAGGCGCTCAGGCACGAGGACGGGCTCAGGATCGACGTCGCGGCCGCCGCGGGCGTGGTCACGGTCAGCGGGTCGCTGAGGTCGCTCACGTTGCCCGCCGCGTCCCAGGCCTTGACCTGGAAGCCGTAGCTCGTGGACGGCAAGAGGCCGGTCACCGTCATGCGGTTGTCGTAGGTCGTCCCGATCGACACACCGTCCTTGAACACCTCGTAGCCCGCGGTCGCGACGTTGTCCCAGGGGTTGTTCCACGTCAGGGTCGCGCGCGCCGTCGAGGTGCCCGACACGGCCGCCGCGCCGAGGCCGTCCGGCGGATCCGGCACGGCGGTGTCATCGACGCCGGCCGCCTCGACCAGCTCGGCGTCCCAGTAGGCCGGGAGGGTGTCCCAGGGATGGCCGAGCGCGGCCCCGTTCGCGTCGAGGACGAGCTGGTCGTCGGTGACGTACACGAAGCCGGCGTTCTGCTGCTTGCTGCGCGCGACGACCGCGGCCATCGCCGCCGCGTCCGGCACATCGTAGACGAGGTGCCAGAACTTCTCGGGATTCGCGCTCTCGAGCTGCCACGGCGCGGTCGGGAAGACGTCGGCCATGTAGTTGGCGTAGCTGCCCTCGAACGTGACGATCGTATCGGCGATGTCCTCGTAACACGACTCCACCGGCATGCCGGGATTGAGGATGATGTACGCCCCGGGGTAGTTGTCGCTGATGTAGTCGCTGACGGCCGCGTACAGGTCCACGTAGAGGTCGGGATCGGCCGCGGTGCCGCACAGCGCGGTGACCTGGTCGAGGAAGATGCCATCGACGCCGTACGCGCCGTAAAGCGCGAACCAGTCGTCGATGTCCTGTTGAATCTGCGCTGTCCAATCGGCCACCGAGCTGCCCCCGCCCCCCCGGGCCGTCCGGCCTGGTGGCGTGCGGCGCCACCGGCGGGAAGCCGAAGCCGTAGTAGCAAAAGCTAGGCCTTAATCTCGCCAGCTCTTACCATGCTCTCAAGAATAAATTCGGCCGCGGCCATTGGGACAAGACCCTGGAGTATCTCCGTCTCGGTCTCGGCGAGCGCATCGAAGACGTGGTCACCTGGGCCGATCCGGGCGGTGGCAACATCGGACTCTCGATCAAGCTGATCGGTCTCGATCTAGCCGTCCCCACGGCGCAGCTCTCAGACGGCATGCTGTCGTATCTTGCCTTTGTCGCCCTCTTCCGGCTCCACACCACAAAGCCTTCGCTCGTCACCTTTGACGAGCCTGCTCTGCACCTTCACCCTCACCTGCTCATGCGCGTACTCGATATGTTCGAGTCGATGGCCCGCGATTGCCCGGTTCTGTTGGCCACGCACTCCGACCGCCTCCTCGATGGCCTTCGAGATCCAGCGAGCTCCGTGGTGCTGTGCGAGCTGAACGAGCGTGGCTCGACGCGCCTGGTGCGACCGGATCGCCGCGTGCTAGAGAGATGGCTGGAGCGCTACCGTGGACTTGGCGACATTCGGGCTGCGGGGCACGCAGCATCCGTGCTTACGAAGGTAGAGCCCAGCTGATGTCAGCGTCAGTCACGATCCTCTATGAGGAGCAGCGCGCGCACGGCAACAGCTTCGGCTTGCATACGCTCGTGAAGACATGCGTTCACGATGCGCTGAACGGCGATCGATATCGAATCGAGAAGATGCTGGCCGATGCGCGTCCACTCAAGGGCGTACAAAATGTCCTCCGTGCGTGCCGCGAGGAGCTTGACCTCATCGCCATCGATGGACGCGATGTGATCGCGGTGATCGACAACGACGCCATCCGACATCATCTCAAGCTGCCGCGAACGGCGAGCCATGCGCGCGTGGAGCAGGAAATCCGGAGAGGGAGCCGTGCGCCGGATCGACTCGCCATCGTCTTGCTGGTGCAGAACACCGAGAGTGTGCTCAAGGCGGCAGCGGAGTGTGACGCATCGCTGGATCCCAAGCGGGTCGAGCGTGCCGTGGAGCACAAAGACATGCTGGAGCGGGATGCCATCTTTTTGGAGCTGTCACGCGAGCGTGCGCGTCCGCTGCGGGACTGCGTGCTCGGAAGGATGCCTTCCCTTCGCACGCTGTTCGATCTGCTGGTCAGCAAGCTGAGCCATACTACCGGTAAGGCAGCACCCACGAAGAACGCCAGAGCTCCAGAGGGGAAGCGCACGAGACGGGGGAAATAGCCGTAACAGCCTGGAGCATGTCCGACGTGAAATATGCCCCACATCGAGCGGCGCCGATCCCCTCACGATTCGAGTAGGAGGCGCCCGCGACGACCGCTGCCGGAGAGGGCTTATCCGCCGTCCGCCGGCGCTCCGCCCCCGGCCCCGGCCCCCGCCCCGGCCCCGGCCCCCGCCCCGGCCCCCGCCCCGGCCTCGCGCGGCCGCCTGCGGTAGAGCAGCCGGCTCACCGGCAGCCCGTCGGCGATGGCGTGGTGCTCGCGGGGGCTCCTGGCGCCGTAGGGGTTCTCGCCGAGGTGCGGCGAGCCGGGCGCGTCGCCCGCCGGCTCGAACGCCGGGTGCGCGCCGATCTGCTCGGCGTACAGCGCGGCGCGCTCCTCCACGTCGGTCTGCACGAACAGCTCGCCGCCGTCCACCAGCAGGCGCGCGAGGCTGTCGAGCAGCGCCGGGCCCATCACCAGGCGCTTCTCGTGGCGCTTCTTCCACCACGGATCCGGAAAGTGCAGGAAGAACCGCGCGATCGACGCGTCCGGCCGCAGCCGCCCGAGCGCCTCGCGCGCGTCGGCGTTCAGCGCCCGCACCCGGCCGCCCAGGCCGCCTTTGCGCAGGCGCTCGTCGACGATGGCCGACCACTTCAGGCGGATCTCCAGCCCGAGCAGCCGCGACGCGGGGCTCGCCGCCGCGCGCTCGAACAGGAAGCCGCCGCGGCCGGGGCCGATCTCGATCTCGACGGGGCCCGTGCCCGGGAGCAGGTCGTCGATGGAGACGTCGTCCCCGTCGGGGAAGCGGGGCGCGTCGGCGTAGGGGTGGTTCGGGCGCGGCTGGAAGACCATGGAGCCCCGGCGCTCTACCAAATGCCGGCCACGCGCGCGCGGGAAATCGCGGCCCCGGGGCGGGGGCGCGGTGGTATTCGTCGGGCCCCATGGCGGCTCCCCAAGCGCCCTCCCCGCTGCGCGCCCTCGCCGCGCGCGCCCTCCCCTACGCGCCCGCGCTCGCCGCGAGCGGCGCGCTCGGGGCGCTGTGCATCCGGGCGGTGCTCGATCAGGCGGGGCGCCCGGCGCTGCCGCTCGACGACGCGTTCATCCACATGCAGTACGCCCGGCGGCTCGCGGAGGGCGGCTTCTTCAGCTTCGTCGCCGGCGAGGGGTACTCGACGGGCGCCACGAGCCTGCTCTGGCCCGTGCTGCTCGCCCCCTTCTACGCGCTCGGCCTGCGCGATCTCTCGCTGGTCTACGCGATCTGGGCGCTCGGGCTCGTGTTCCACGCCGCGCTCGCCGTCGAGACCGCGCGCCTCGCGCGCCCGCTCGCCGGCCCCGCCGCGGCCGCGGGCGCGGGCGCGATGTGCGCCGGGTTCGCGGCGTTCGCGTGGTTCGCGTGGAGCGGGATGGAGACGGTGGCGTTCGCGTGGATCCTCACCCGGACCGCCCGGCTGGCCGCGGGGCTCCTCGAGCCGGCGGAGGGGGCGGCGGAGGCGGCCGAGGGCGTCGGGGAGCCTGCGATGCCGGCCGGGTCCGCTGCGACGCTGGCCGGGTCCGCTGCGACGCTGGCCGGCTCCGATGCGATGCCGGCCGCCTCTGCCCCGCTGCCCTCCGCTTCCGCCGAGCGGCCCCCCGCCGCCGTCGCCCGCGCCCTCGCGCTCGCCGGCTTCACCGCGCCCCTGCTCCGCCCCGAAGGCGCGCTCGCCTCCCTCCTCGCCGCGCTCGCGATCGCCGTCTGGGCGGCCCGCCCGGCGCCGCCATCGCCCCTCCCGGCCTCGCCGCCCCCGGCGCCCCCCGCGCCTCCGCGCCCCGACAGCGCCATCCCCCGCCTCCTCGACCGGCGCCTCCTCGTCCTCGCGCCGCTCCTCGGCCCGCTCGTCGTCCCGGCCTTGAACCAGCTGCTCGCGGGCCACCCGACCTCGTCGACGACCACGGTGAAGTGGCTGCTCGGCAACCCCAACTACGACGGACCGGCGCTCCGGGACGCCCTCCTCCAGAACATCCGGCTGCTCGTGACCGACGTCCTCGACGGCGGCCAGTGGACCGCCGTCTTCCTCCCCGAGGGCTCCGCCGCCGTCATCGTCCTCGGCGCCGTCGCGCTCGCCGTGGCCGCGCACCGGCGCGGTCGGCCCGCGCACGCCGCGATCGTGGCCGCGCTCGCGCTCGGCGTGCTGCTGCCGTGCACGTACCTGAGCTTCCTCTGGAACCGCGTGCGCTACGTCTGGCCGTTCGCCCCGGCGTGGCTCGTCATGGCCGCGTGCCTCGCGCGCGAGCTCGGCGACGCCGCCCAGCGGGTCCGGCGCTCGCTCCACTACGTGACGCCGCTCATCGCCGGCGCGTTCGCCGGCGCCCTGGCCGCGCGGCTGCCGTGGGCCATCCACGACCTCGCCAACTCCGCGCGCGCCATCGATCGGCAGCAGGTCTGGCTCGGCCGCTGGGCCGCGCAGCACCTGCCCGAGGACGCGCGGATCGGCGTCAACGACACCGGCGCGCTCGCCTACTTCAGCGGCCGCAGGACCTTCGACGTCGTCGGCCTGACGACCGAGGGCGAGGCGCGCTACTGGGTGGCCGGCGCGGGCTCCAGGTTCGAGCACTACGAGAAGCTGCCGCCGGAGCGCCGGCCGACGCACTTCATCGTCTACCCGCACTGGATGGCCTGCGCGCCGGTGCTCGGCCGCGAGATCGTCGACGCCACGGTCGAGGATCAGGCGATCCTGGGCGGCACCACGATGATCGCCTATGAAGCGCGGTGGGACCTGCTCGGCTCCGGGGCGCGGCCGGTGCGGTCGGCGCCTGGGGAGCGGATCCTCGATGAGGTCGACGTGTCGGATCTCGAGTCGGAGGCGGCGCATGGGTATGCGCTGGAGCCGCTCGCCGATCAGCGCAACGTGGCGGTCGCGCTCGCGGCGCCGGAGAGCGATGCGCCCGGGGGGGTCGATCCGGCGCGCGCCGAGATCGCTGACGGGGGCCGGTACTACCGGGCGGCGGACCGGTTCGTCGTTCACGTCGGTGCGCCCCCCGCCGAGGCGCGCCTCGTGATGCGGGTGGCCTCGGACGATGGCGCCGAGCTCGCGATCTCCGTGGCCGGGGAGGAGGCCGGGACCGTCGAAGTGCCGGCCGGGACGTGGGTGGAGCGCGCGGTGGCCCTGCCCGCCGCGCGCCTCGCCGGGGCGACGCAAATCGCGATCACCCTGCGGCGCGGGGCTGGATTTCACGCGTTTCATTACTGGATCGTGGGGCGCTGACGCGCTGTTGCGTCACCCGCGGCGCCTGCGCCCGGTGGTTCCGCTTGCATCCGGGAGGGCGGCAGTCCGATGCTGCAGGTCGATCGTCGACTCGACGAGCTGCTCATGACCATCCTGTCGGGAGAATGGCAGACACCTCTCGACCCGCGCCGCGCGGACGCTACCGTCTCACCTGCGGCCTGGCGAGCGACGCACGCGGACCCTCTGGCCGCCGCGAGCCCCGCTCAGGGGGCGTGGCAGCGCCGGACCGGGCAGCGACCGCGCCTCAGGGGTCAGCGCGTCCGGGCGGGAACGCCTGCGTCGGCGGGCGGGGGCACGACCACGAGGGAGCAGCTCACTCGTAAAACGCGACGTCGTCGACCCAGATGTTGAATTTCTGCCCGGAGTTGAAGCGAAACTGGATCGCCCAGAGCTGCGTCACGTCCACCGCGTCGAACTGCTCGCCCCATCCTGTCTGCTTGAGGTCCGCGAACGGGACCTCGTAGTACTTCCAGCAGGGCGTCAGGTTGACGATCGTGCGGAAATGGTCATCGCACTTGCCGTCGGTGCCGCAGATGCCGCCGTTTCTCCAGGTCTGCACGTCGGCGACGTCCACGATCATCCTCGCGTAAGAGCCGCTCTCGGCGTAGGCCCAGAACGCGATTCCACGGAACCCGGAGGCGTCGTAGACGCGTTCCGTCCCGCCCTCGTCGGCGTTCAGTAGAAAGCCGATGAGGGCTCCCCATTGCGTGAATCCGTTGTCCGCCTCGGAGTTCACGGCCCACGCGCTGTCGCCTCGCGGGAGCTCGAGACGGCTCATGTAGAAGTCGCCGGCCGCGGGGAGCTGCAGGCCGTTCATGTCATTGGCCGCGAACCAGTACCCTCTCCGAGGGTTCGCTTCGTCCTCGAGGGGGATGATGGTGTTGTTCCCATCCTCCATATCATCGATCAAGAGCGGCGGGGTCGGCGCCTCGCCCGCCGGCATCTCGACGACACATCCGCCTCCGGCGCCTCCGCCTCCGGCTCCTCCGGCGCCAGCGCCTGCGCCTCCTGCACCCCCGTCTCCGGCGCCGCCGGCTCCCCCGGTACCCCCGGCTTCGAAGCTGCCGGCGCCACCGGTGCCAGCGGCACCGCTGCCAGCGCCTCCGACTCCTTGACCCTCGACGACCACGTACTCCTTGTCGAAGCTGAAGATCTGTGCGCACCCGATCCAGGACATCGCAATGATGAACACACTGCCATGTCGAATGACCACTCGCGTACCTTTCAACGCCATGAAACGAAGATCTCCGGGTGCTCTCACCATCAGTTTATGAAACCAGTTCGTCAAAGGGAAGGGGCGTTGCTGCGCGACGCTGCCGACCGGGCTCGCTGCCCCCCCGGGCACCTGCGCGGACGGCGTTTGGAATGCAGAAAACCCTTATACGGAAACGCCGTAGAAACGCGCACCCGTGCATGGTCCTCGGCGGATCATGGGCCCATGTAGGGCTGACGCCATCCTGAGCCCACAATCACCGCGAAAGGCGCTCGATGCGCCGATTCGCAGCGGAGATGTTCTGGCTCCTTTTCGAACCACAGGGCGATGTCACCGGCGGCGGACCTTGGAGGCGATGATGAAGAGCGCATACGAGTATCAGCGTGAATTCGCGCGCAGCTACGTGGCGAAGGGTCGGCAGGAAGGGTGGCTCACGACTGCGCCGAGGTCGCCCCTCGGTGTCCGCTCCGTGGTGGCCCGCGACTCGCTCAGGGACCGCGGCGGTCTCGATCGGCTTCCATGATTCGATGAGCGCCCTCCCCAGCGCGTCGGTTGCGCTCGCCCCTCAGCGCGCCGCCAGCGCGAGCAGGCAGGCGCGCAGCTCCTCGGCGCACTCGGGGCACTGGTCGAGGTGCTGCGCGGCCTCGCGCAGCGCCTCCGGCACCGGGGCGCCCTCCGCGACGAGCTCGGCGTACTGCGCCGCGTAGTCCAGCCATTCATCGCACGTCAGCTCGTCGGGCTTCGTCGCGAGGACGGCCTTGGCCAGATCGCGGATCTCTTCCTGGGACAGGCGCTTCATGGCGCTCCTC
Organism: Sorangium cellulosum So0157-2; assembly: GCF_000418325.1. Taxonomy (GTDB): domain Bacteria; phylum Myxococcota_A; class Polyangia; order Polyangiales; family Polyangiaceae; genus Sorangium; species Sorangium cellulosum_D. The sequence continues at coordinate 1,558,002 of NC_021658.1, read as the reverse complement.
TCGAGGGCATCCCTCCCTGGGACGGGATATCGAACGCTTCTCTTACGTCATCCTCGCCGAATCCGGCCGCTGCGAGGCCTTCTCGCAGCTTGCGGCGAGCGTCGTGCGTCAGCTTGTACAGCGCATTCCGGGTCGTCCCGAGCTGCTCGGCGATCTCCACCTGCGGCATGCCCCTGAGCTCGGCGATGAGCGCCCGGCGCTGCCGATCGGTCAGCTCGGTATCGAGCACCTGGTACAGGGCGGCGATCATTCGCTCCCTGGCCACGTGGGCGCCCGCGTCAGGGGCCGCGATCGGGACCGGCCCGCCCGCGCTCTCGGTGAGCTGATCCAGCGACACGTCCTTCCAGCGGGCCCTCCTCAGCTCGGTGAGCGCCACGCGGATGGCGATGGTGATCGCCCAGGTGGTGAAGCGGCTGGCGCCCCGGAAGGAATCGAGCGCTCCGAGCACCTTCAGCGTGGCGTCCTGGGTCAGGTCGTCGATCACGGCGTCCCCCACCCCGGCGCGGCCGGCGAGCGCCCGCTGCAGGCCTCCCCGCACGACGTGCCGCAGCTCGGCGACAGCGGCGCTCGCCTGCGCCTCGGGCTCGCGGAGGAGCCGCAGCCACTCCTCGTTCGTCCGCTCGCTCATCCGGCCGCCTCAAAAAGAGTCTCCCCGCGGAAGTAAGAACCGGAGCCCCCATGGCGTCCCATGGACCGAGAGGGGGCCGCCGACGAGGCAGGCCCGAGAGACCGAATCCACGAGGGAGAGACCACCATGTCGACCACCGACCGTACCGCCCAGCTCGCCGACATCCAGGTTACGAAGCGCGCCGAGCCCAGCCTAGCGGACTGGGGCGTCCGGATCGAGGCCCTCGGCGGCCGCCTGCTCCGCGCAGGTCTCGCGCTCACGCTGCTGTGGATCGGCGGCATGAAGTTCACCGGGCTCGAGGCGCAGGCGATCCGACCGTTCATCGAGAACAGCCCGCTGTTCGCCTGGACGTATCCCGTGCTGGGGTTCCAGGGCATGTCCAACCTGCTCGGCATCACCGAAATCGCGATCGGCCTCGCGATCCTGTCCCGGCCGTGGTCCGCTCGGATCGCGGCGGCCGGCAGCCTGCTCGGGGCGCTGACGTTCCTGAGCACGCTCAGCTTCCTGATCACGACGCCCGGGGTGTGGGCCGATGACATCGGCGGGTTCCCCGCGATCGGCGCGCTCGGTCAGTTCCTGATCAAGGACGTGGCCCTGCTGGCGATCTCGGTCTGGTCGCTCGGAGAGGCGCTCCGCGCTGCACGTCGCGGGGCGTAGGGCCGAAGCAGCGACCATGGCGACGAGCGTCCGTCGATCGAATCGAGACCGATCACCACGAACGAACCCAGGCTGCGTTCGGCGAGGTCGAAGCCTTCGCTCGGCCGCGCAGGTCGAGCCCGTCGGCCTTGCGCAAGGCCCTGAAACATCAATCCGCTCGTCGAGCCCGAAAGACCGAACCCATCTTCGGCGCGAGAGGAATGATCCGTTACAACTCCAAGCTTCCGCTCGTGATCTACGTTCCGGATGGCCTCGATGCGGCATTCCGGACGTTCACCACGCCGGGCGGCTTCCAGACGAGGAGCTGAAGCCGCTTCCATGACGGGATCCGGTCGTGGAGCATCGATCACGCCGAGCCGAGCCGCCTGGACCACCATGTCGGCGCCTCGGCCGAAGTCGCTCACGGACGCCGCCGGCGTCCCGCTGCACTGGGGTCAGGCTTGCGCGCGGGCGTCACTGCGCGCGCGCTCAGCCAGCGCGCCGCCCGGGCGCGGCGCGGCGCGCCACCCCGAGCCCCGCATGGGAGCGAGAGGGCGCCGCAGGACAGCGCGGCTGGGTTGGTGAGTCAGAAGACGCCCGATACCGCATGAATCCACGAGAGCGAGCGCAAAACCAGCTCCCCGGCCTCAGCCGTCGTGGTACATCGAGGACACCTTGTCCGACGCGCTCACGCAGGTTCACGCGCTGCTCGACCTGCGCGACGACGCCACGGACAAGGGGCCGCGCGAGAGGGCCGCTGTCGACCTCCTGCTCTTCGAGCTCGGCCCGGTGACCTTCGCCCTGAGGGCGCAGCAGGTCGAAGAGGTGATCGCATGGCGCGCGCCCCTGCCGCTGCCGCGCGCCGATCCGCGGGTGATGGGCATCCTCCAGGACCGCGGCAGGATCATCGTGATCGTGTCGGCCCCGCTCGCCGCGCCGGCGGCCGCGCCGCTCCGCATCGTCGTCTGCCGCACGCAGCGGGGTTACCTGGGTTTGCCCGCCGGCAAGACGCGGTGTGTTGCCGCGGTAAAAGTGTTCGGAGAGCTCGCGCCGAAAGCTGTGGTCGACACCAGCGAGGGAGTAGTAACCTTCCTCGACGTGCTCCACCTGCTCGACGCTTCCGAGGGCGCGCCGCAGCCGTCCGTCGCGCCGCGCGGCGATCCGGCCGCCTGGTCGGGTCGATGAGCGATCCGAGCTCCCGGCCTCCCACGACGAGGCCCAGACCGCCGGCCGATCCGGTCGATGAAGCGGGGACGCCCGCGAGCGCGTCTCCGCCGCCGAGATCGCCGTCGAGCCCGCCGCCGAGCCCGCCGGTGCTCGTCATCGATGACAGCGAGATCGCCCGGGAGGAGGTCTCCCGCTTGCTGCGCGCGGCCGGCTTTCAGGTGGTCGCGCTCCCCTCCCCCATCGGGGCGACCCAGGCCATCGTCCGGCATCAGGCGCGGATCGTCGTCGTCGACGTCTTCATGCCGACCATCCGCGGGGACCGGCTGCTCACCCTGTTCCGGAAGAACCAGCGGCTCGGGCACCTCAGCGTCATCCTGATGTCCGGGCACTCCGAGCGCGAGCTCGAGCAGCTGCAGATGGAGGTCCAGGCGGACGCGGTCCTCTCGAAGCGCAACCTCGATCGCCTGCCGGCCCTCGTCCGGCGGCTCGCCGGCAAGGAGCGGTGACGTGGGGGCCGTGGTCGCCATGCTGCACGCCGGGGTGCGATGCGCGCTGCCAGCGCAGCAGGTGCTCCTCGCCGAGGGCGACCCCGCGCCCGAGCCCGGCGCCTGCCTCTGGGGCGCCCCCTCGCCCGAGCCCGGCGCCTGCCTCTCGGGCGACCCCGCCCCGGGCCGCGCGGCGGGCGCGGCCCCCGAGCCGGCCACGCGGACCGTGCGCCTGTCGACCGGCGGCCCCCCCCGGGCGATCGCCTGCGCGCGCCCCCGGCTCGTCGAGGTCGACCGGGAGCGCGTGTGGCCGCTGCCGGAGCTCCTCGCCGAGATCCTGGCGCTGCCCCACGTCGTCGGGCTCGCCGAGATCGACGGCGCCCTGCACTGGGTGGTCGACGCCCGCCGCCTCCCCGACATCGGCGCCTGATGCGGCGCTCATCGACGATCCGTTCGAGGTCGTTCAAGGCTGATCAGAGACACATGGCGTTTCCGAGCTCCTCGATTCGAATGCTGACGGCCCTCCTGCTCGTCACCACCGCGAGCGCCGAGGGCCGCTCGGCCGCGTCCGTCCCGTACGAGCTGAGGGGCGCCATCCTCCTGCGCTCCATCGGCTACGAGAGCGGGTTCGCGAGCCGGAAGGGCGCGGCCGTGCTCGCCGTCGTCGGGGGGGAGTCGGGCGAGAGCGCGGAGGACGCGAACGCGATGGCCGCCGTGCTCTCGAAGCTGGCCGCGAAGACGACCGTGGCCAGCCGGCAGGCGACCGTCCTGCGCGTGACGTACACCGGCAAGGCCCCGCTGCAGGAGGCGCTGCGCGCCGGCGGCGCCGAGGTGGTCTACGTGGCGCGCGGGCTCGCCGCGGCCATCCCGGACATCCCGCCGCGCGAGGGCGCCGTGGTCCGCATCGTCGTGTGCGGCGACGGCGACGACACCAGGCGCGGCTGCGCCGTGGCCGTGACGCTCGCCGGCACCAAGCCCGAGCTCCTCCTGAACGTGAAGCACGCCAACGCCATCGGCCTCCGCTTCGATCCGCAGTTCCTCCGGCTCGCCCGCATCGTCGACTAGGGCCCTCGCGACGCCGGCCCTCCGCCACGGCGCGCCGCCCCTCTCAGGATTCACGGTTCACGGCTCGCGACTCACGATCTCTGCTCCAGCGTCCGCCATCGATCAGCGACCCTCATCGCTCCTCCTCCTCCGCCGCCATGCTCAACTTTCGCTCCATCCGCTGGAAGATCGCCGCCCTCGTGGCGTCGGTCGCCATCGTGCTGTCGGCGCTCGATCTGTGGCTGATCCCCGACCGCACGGCGCGGGCCAGCGAGGCCGAGCTGCGCGAGCGCGCCGGGATCCTCGCCACGATGCTGAAGGAGCCCATCGGCGTCGCCATGGACCTCGAGCAGCCGCCAGAGACCTTCCCGGACACCCTGCGGACCGCCATGACCGATCCCCTGGTCAGCTGGGTGTCGGTCTACGACGACAAGGGCGCGCGCATCGCCGCGATCGGCGCGGTGCAGGCGCCCGGGAGCGCGGCGGACGTGCGGGGCGAGGGCGACGGGGGCGTCGTCGTCAGCGAGGCGCCGATCCGGTCGCGGAACGGCGACCGCCAGCTCGGGACGCTCGCCGTGGGGCTGCGCAGCGACCGGATCGCCCAGCGCCGCGCCGACGCGCGCAGGACCATCGCCCTCCAGTCGGCGGGGATCATGCTGCTCGGCCTCGGCCTCGCGTGGGTCATCTCGGCGCGCATGACCCGCTCGATGGCCCACATCAAGGAGGCGGCCGACCGCATCGCCCGCGGCGACGTGTCGGCGCGGCTGTCGCTCCGGATCTCGGGCGACGAGCTCGGGGACATGGCCAGCGCCTTCGAGCGGATGAACACCCAGCTGCGCGAGCTCCAGGAGACGGCGAAGCGGGTCGCGGGCGGCGATTTCACCTGCAAGATCACCGGCGACGGGGAGCTCTTCGCCGCCTTCCGGGCCATGGTCGCGAGCCTCCAGGGGCTCGCCACTCGCATCGGCAACACCTCGTCGGAGGTCGCGTCGGCCGCGGCCGGGATGTTCTCGTCGGTGCGCGAGCAGGAGACCACCGCCAACCAGCAGAACGCGGCGCTCGAGGAGATCCGCCGGACCGTGGAGGCCCTGACCGCCAGCGCCGATCACATCGCCAAGGACGCGGCCACCGTGCACGAGATGGCCCAGCGGAGCCTCGTCAGCGTCCAGCGCACCGCGGAGCAGACGCGCCTCGTCAGCTCCCACTCGGACCGCATCGGCGAGATCCTCTCGCTGATCCAGAGCATCGCCGACAAGTCGGACCTGCTCGCCCTGAACGCCGCGCTCGAGGGCACCAAGGCCGGCGAGGTGGGGCGCGGGTTCTCGCTCGTGGCCGCCGAGATGCGCCGGCTGTCCGAGCACGTCATGGACTCGGTGCGCGACATCCGCAAGCTCGTGGCGGACATGCACGCGGCCTCCCACGCGTCCGTGCTCGCGACCGAGGACGGCATCAAGCTGGCCCGCGACACCGCCGCCGCCGCCGCGAAGATCTCGGACGCCGTGGACCACCAGCGCGAGGGGACGGCGCAGGTGAAGACCGCGATCGTCGACATCGTCGGGGCGGTGAACGACACGCTGACGAGCAGCGCGGACGCGACGCGCTCGGCCGAGTCGCTGCTCCAGCTGTCGCACGCGCTCAAGGCGACGGCGAGGGCCTTCCGGGTGAAGCCGGCCGGGGCGAAGCGCGAGGCGGCGGCGCCGGCGCCGGCCAACGACGAGGCGGACGCGGATGAGGAGCCGGGCTGACCTCGTCGCCGCGTTCCACCGGGCCATGCCGGACCGCGTGGCCCAGGCGACCGACCTCTGGCTCGGCTTCGAGCAGGGCCAGGCCGGCAACCTCCCGGTCCTGCGCCGCCTCCTGCACACGCTGAAGGGCGAGGCGCACATGCTGGAGCTCGCCGCGTGCGGCGACCTCGCCGAGCTGACCGAGACCGTCATCGACGCGGTGCGGGGCGGCGCGCGCCCCACGCAGCTCACCGGCGACAGCCTCCTCGGCGCGCTGGAGGCGCTCGGGCTCCTGTCGGCGAGCGCCGGCGAGGCGGCCGCGCTCGACCTCGGCCCCGTGCAGGAGACCCTCCGCGCGGCGCACGCGGAGCTCACCGGCGCGAGCGCCCCCGCCGGGGGGCCCGCGCCGCGGCCCGCCGCGACCGAGAGCGCCCTGCCGCCGCGGCTCGACCCGGCGGACGCGCCGGACCCGGCCGCCCCGCCCGCGGCCCTCGACGCCGCGGCGGTCGGGGCGCTCCTGCACGAGATGCAGCGGCTCCACGGCGAGCGGGAGGTCCTCCAGCGGCGGCTCCGCGAGGCGCAGCGCATGCTCCGCGCGCTGCTCGTCGAGATCGACCCCCGGGGCGCCGCCGCGGACCGGGTCGCGGAGCGCATCACGAAGACGCTCGGCTACGGCGCGGAGATCGAGCGCCTCCTCGGCGCCGTGCGGGCCGACTGGTCGAGCAACGAGTTCGCGGCCGGGCGCGCGCTCGGCGAGCTCGACGAGGTGGTCCGCAGGGCGTCGGTGGTGCGCACCGAGCGCCTCCTGAACCAGGTGTCGCTCGCCGCCCGGAGCGCGGCGCGCATGCTCGGCAAGGACGTCGAGGTGCGCGTCGAGGGGACGGGGCTCCTCGACGCGGCCGTGGAGCGCCGCCTCGAGCCGGCGCTGCTGCACCTCGTGCGCAACGCCGTCGACCACGGCATCGAGCCGGCGGACGTCCGCGCCCGCCGCGGCAAGCCCGGCCGCGGGGCGGTGGCGGTGACCGTGGTCCAGACCGACGCCGCCGTGCGGGTCGAGGTGAAGGACGACGGCGGCGGGGTCGATTTCGCGCGCCTGCGCGAGGTGCTCGCCGAGGCGGTGCCGGACGTCGCGTCCCTCGACGACGCCGAGCTCATCCCGTACCTGTTCGCGCACGGGCTCACGACGACCCGCAGCGTCGGCGCCATCTCGGGGCGGGGCGTCGGGCTCGACGTCGTGGCGCGGGAGATCGGCGCGCTGGGCGGGCAGGTCCGGGTCGACTCCAGGCCCGGCCTCGGGACGACGATCCTGCTCGTCGTGCCGAAGAGCCCCCACGGCGAGGAGGTGGTCCCCGTCACCTGCGGCCGGTTCCGGTGCGCGGTGCCGACGCACGCCGTGCACTCGGTGATGCTGCTGGAGGAGCTGCTGCACACCTCGGACGGGCCGCGCGTGCGCCTGGCCGGCGGCTCGGGGGTCGAGCTCGTGCCGCTCTACGCGCTCGGCGCGGTGCTCGGCGACGGGGGCCAGCCCGCGCCGGGGGACGCGGCGCTCGTGCTGCACCACGCCGCGGGCCTGTTCGCGGTGAGCGTGGACGGCTACGAGAACCCGCGGCTCGTCGCCCTCGTCCGGTCGGAGGAGCTGCCGTGGAGCTCGCCGCTCGTGCGCGGCGTGGCGCCGACGGCGGACGGCGAGGCGATGCTGCTCCTCGACGTCGAGCGGGTGTTCGCGTGGGCGCGGCAGGCGCCCCGGGAGGCGCCGGCGCGCGCCGCGGCCGCCGCGCCGAAGCGCGAGCCGCTCGCGCTGGTCGTGGAAGACGCCCCGGTCGCGCGGGAGCTGCTCTCCGGGATCCTGCGGGCGATCGGCCTGCGCGTGGAGGAGGCGAGCGACGGCCGGGAGGGGCTCGCGCGGGCGCGGGCGGCGCCGCCGGACGTGGTGCTGACCGACCTCGAGATGCCGTACATGAACGGCCTCGAGATGGTGGCGGAGCTCCGGCGCACGCCCGCGCTCGCCCGGGTGCCGGTCGTGGTGCTGACGACGCAGACCGCCGCGACCCACGCGGAGAACGTCGCCGCGCTGCGCGCGCTCGGCGTGCGGGCGGTGCTGTCGAAGCAGCGGTTCGTCGAGGAGGAGCTGCGCCGGATCGTCGCGGAAAGCCTCGGTGGCGCGTGACGACGCGGGTCGTGATCGCCGACGACTCGGACATCGCCGCGGCCCTGCTCGAGGCGATCCTCGAGGAGGACGCGGGGATCCGCGTGGTGGGCCGGGCGCGGACCGGGGCGGAGCTCCTGGCGTTGCCGGCGGTCGCGATCGCCGACGTGGTGCTCGTGGACCTGCTCATGCCCGAGCTCGACGGGCTGTCCGTGATCCGGGCCATCGCCGCCCGCGCCGGGGTGATCGTGGTCAGCTCGCTCCCGCGCGGCTCGGCCGCGGTCCGCGAGGCGCTGGCGCAGGGCGCCGTCGACGGCCTCGAGAAGCGCGATCTCGCCGGCGCCCCGGCCCGGGCGCGGCTGCGCGCCGCGGTGCTCCGCGCGGCCCGGCGGCCGGTCGCGGCGCGGGGCGGGCGCGTGATCCTCGTCGCGGGCTCGACCGGGGCGATCCCCGCGCTGGAGGCGCTGGCGCGGGGGCTCGGGCCCCTGGAGGTGCCGGTGCTGGTCGTGCAGCACCTGCCGGATCGGCGGGAGCGCGACCTCGCGCGGGCGCTCCGCGCGCTGGGCGCGCGGGCGCGGCCGGCGCGGGCCGGCGACGCGCTCTCGCCGGAGCTCCTGCTCGCGCCGTCGGGGTCGCACATGGCCATCGACGGGCGCGGGCGGATCCAGCTGACGGGCGACGGGCCCGTGGGCGGGCACCGGCCGTCGGCGGAGGTCCTGTTCGCGTCGGCGGCGCCGCTCGCCCGGCGGGTCGCCGCGCTCGTGCTGTCGGGCCTCGGGAGCGACGGCGCCCGGGCGCTGCCGGCGCTCGTCGACGGCGGGGGCCTCGGCTTCGCGCAGGATCCCTCGGAGTGCCGCGCGCCGGCCATGCCGCGCGCGGCGCTGCTCTCGTCGCCGCGCGTGCGGCCGATCCGCGTCGCGGATTTCGTCGAGCTCGCGCGGAGGTGGGTGCTCGGTGAAGGATGATCGCCCGCTGGAGCGCGCCCTCGCGCGGGTCCTGTCGCCGCGGCTCGGCCACGCGCCGTCGCGGTGGCCCGAGACGCTCTACCTGCACGTGCGGGAGCGCGCGCAGCGGGCCGGGCTGGGCGAGGCGGAGTACGTCGAGCGCGCGGGCCAGGCCGGGGAGGCGGCCTCGCTGGCGATGCTGCTCGACGCCGCGACGATCGGGCACACGGCGGCTTACCGCCACCCGGAGCAGTTCGAGCGCCTCGGGCGCGTGCTGGCCGACCTCGCGCCGCGGCGGCCGGGCCCGCTGCGCCTCTGGTGCGCGGGCTGCTCGACGGGCGAGGAGGCGTACAGCGCCGCCGCGTGCGCGGAGGCGGCGGGGGTGGACGCGGCGGTGCTGGGCACCGACGTCAACCCGGTCGCGATCGCGGTGGCGCGGAGCGGCCTGCTGCCGCAGCGGCGCTCGGTGGGCGCGCCGTTGCCGGCGCCGTGGGTCGAGCGGGTGCCGGAGGCGCTGCGGCGGCGCGTGCGCTTCGAGGTGGCGTCGCTGACGGACGCGCAGCCGGCGCTCGGGGCGGGGCCGTTCGACGTCATCCTCTGCCGCAACGTCCTCCTCTATTTCGAGCGGGACCAGGTGCCGCGCCTGCTCGGGCGGCTCGCCGCGGAGCTCGTCCCTGGCGGCCACATCGTCCTGTCGCCGGCGGAGGGCATCTTGCCGCTGCCGCCGGAGCTCCGGCGGGGCCCGGCGCCGGGCTGGCTGCAGCGGCCGGAGGGCGACGCGGTCGAGCCGGCGAGCCCCCGCGCGCAGGCCGAGGAGGGGCCGGCGTCGACGGGCGCGGGCGCGGCGGCGCGGGAGCCCGGCGCGGAGGCGGCGGCCCGGCTGCTGGGCGCCGGGCGCGCCGACGAGGCGGAGCAGGTGCTGGCGGCGCTGCTCAACGCGGATCCGGAGCACCTCGAGGGGTGGTTCCTGCTCGGGGAGGCGCTGCTGGCGCGGGGCGAGCGGGCGCAGGCGCGGGCGGCGTTCCAGCGGGTGCTCCGCTGCTCGGCGGCCGGCGCGCGCCACGTCGACGCGGGCGCGCTGCGGCGCGCGGCGGCGCGGCGCGCGGAGGCGCTGCGCGACCCGCGCTGAGCCGCGGGCGCGTCATCCTCTGCCGCAACGTCCTCCTCTATTTCGAGCGGGACCAGGTGCCGCGCCTGCTCGGGCGGCTCGCCGCGGAGCTCGTCCCTGGCGGCCACATCGTCCTGTCGCCGGCGGAGGGCATCTTGCCGCTGCCGCCGGAGCTCCGGCGGGGCCCGGCGCCGGGCTGGCTGCAGCGGCCGGAGGGCGACGCGGTCGAGCCGGCGAGCCCCCGCGCGCAGGCCGAGGAGGGGCCGGCGTCGACGGGCGCGGGCGCGGCGGCGCGGGAGCCCGGCGCGGAGGCGGCGGCCCGGCTGCTGGGCGCCGGGCGCGCCGACGAGGCGGAGCAGGTGCTGGCGGCGCTGCTCAACGCGGATCCGGAGCACCTCGAGGGGTGGTTCCTGCTCGGGGAGGCGCTGCTGGCGCGGGGCGAGCGGGCGCAGGCGCGGGCGGCGTTCCAGCGGGTGCTCCGCTGCTCGGCGGCCGGCGCGCGCCACGTCGACGCGGGCGCGCTGCGGCGCGCGGCGGCGCGGCGCGCGGAGGCGCTGCGCGACCCGCGCTGAGCCGCGGGCGCGCCGCGCCGCCGCGCGCCGGTCACTTCGCGTCGCCCGGCTCGCCCGGCAGCGCGATGGAGATCTCGACCCGCCCCGCGGGCAGCTTGCTCTCGCCGAGCGCGGCGCCGGCGGGGTCGTGCTCGGCGTGCCCGACCGCCGACAGCCGGGCTCCTGGCAGCGAGCACGCGTCCTGGAGGGTCTGCGCGACGCTCGCCGCGCGGGCCGCGGAGAGCGCCCACGGCGTCGGATAGACGCTCTGCAGCGCGGGCGACACGAGGTCCGGAGGGCCGCTGACCGCGCCCACGCGGATCGGCGCCTGGCCGATGGCCGCGACGGCGCCCGCGACATGGCACAAGAGGGCTCGCCCCTGCGGGCTCACGTCGAGCTTGTGGGGGAGGAACACCGCCGTCTCCGGGAGCGCGACGAGCGCCTGACCGTCCGCGACGGCGACGGCCGCGGTCCCCTTCTTGATCTGCTTGTCGAGCTTCCCCGCGAGCTCGGTCTTGAGCTGCTCGACGCGCGCGAGGCCCGACTTCTTGGCGTCCTCGGTCTGCCGTCGCTCCGCTTCGAGCTTCTCGACCTGCGCCGTCTTTTGCTGGAGCTCTCCGCGCACCTGGCCCAGCGTCTGTTCGAGGTCTTTGCCCCGCTGGTTCGACCTTCGCTGCTCCTCGAGCAGGAGCAGGTGAGCGCGGCGGAGCGGAACGTAGTAGGCCGCCACGAAGGTCGCGCTCGCGACGAGGAGGAGCGCCGGCACGAGCCGGACCCAGCGCCGGAAGCCGGACGATCCAGCGCTGTTGCTGGCCCCGACCTCACCCGCTGTGCTCATGAATGCCTCCATGCTCCGCCCCCATCGGCCGCGAGAATACCGACATGGCGAGGATCCCGCCAGCGCCACGGGTCGCGCCTCAATTCGCTGAAAAAATCCGTACCGTCTCGAAAGCGCGCCGCGCCGCATGTCGGTGTGTACAGGTGCGCTCGGACCGTGGCATCCTCACGCGCGCAAGGGAGGACTTTGTATGAAACCGCCGCCCCTTCCGGCCAGGCGTCCGGCGCCGCCCGCTTCAACTACCCGCTCTGCGCCGCCCGCTTCCACCATGCGACCGGCGCCGCCCGTTCCGGCGACCGACGATCGCGAGAATCTCTGGCACGTCGCGATCGCGCCCGACGACATTAAGGTGCTCACGTTGGAGAAGCTCGACGATCTATTCCGGCTCGACGTCATCGACGAGTCCACGAAGATATGGAAGCCCGGGATGGCCACCTGGCAGCCGCTCGGCGTGGTCGCGGGGCTCGACTCGGACCCGCCGGCCGAGTCGGCGCGGGCTCCGGCGAGCACGGCGCGGCGGGGCCCGCCGCCCCCGCCCAGTCCTCCGCCGCGGAACATGGATTCCGATCATCCGACGCCGGTGGTGTCGAGCCTGTCGTCCATGTTTCCGTTCTCGCCCACGATGCCGATCGGGGAGCTGGACAGCTCGCCGCACCTGGTGACGCGGACCGAGGTGCAGGCGCCCCCGGCGGCGATGCTCGCGGCGTCCCGGCCGACGCCGCCGCCCGGGATGCCGGATATGCGCGCCCCGCTGCTCATGATCCAGCCGGCCGAGGCGGTCGAGGCGCCGCCGCGCGCGCGTCCGCGCGACACGGGCCGGGCGCAGCGCCTGATGCTCGCGCTGTCGGTCGTGACGGGGCTGATGATGACGCTCTACCGCAATGACGTCCTCCTCGACGCGGCGCGCTCCGCGGGGCGTGAGGGCGTGTATCAGAAGATCGAGACCGCGCTCGGCGGCCCCGGGTTCGGCACCCCGCGCTCGATCGAGCCGCTCCGCGCGCCCGCGGAGCCGGCGCCTACCAAGTAAGCGCGCGGCGCTCCTGCGCGTCTGCAACGAGCGGCGCTCAGCCCTCCCGATACGGCCACCCAGAGGAGAAGACCGCCGAGGCGCGAAGGACGCCGGGAGAATCGAGAGATCCTCTCCTTTGCGTCCTTGGCGTCTTCTCGCCAGAACGCCTCGCGCAAGCGGAGACTCTCCATTACGGCGCGGCGCTCACCCCGCAGGTTGTGGCGTGGGCGCGAAGGAAGGTGCCGGCGCCAGGCGGCGAGAGCCGCGCGTTCGACGTCGCGACGTCAGTCGACGGAGAGCTCTACCGCCGTGTCGTCCGGGTACGTGAAGCCCTGCTCGACGGTGAACGGCTCGCTGAGGGAGCATAGACCCTCGTCTTCACACGTGGCCGCGCCGAAGAGCTCGAGGGCGATCTTGAACGCTCCGGGCTGCACGGCGACCGCGCGCGGGCAGTCGTTGACGAAGGGATTGTCCGGCTGCGCCGCGCAGGCGATCGGCATTTGCTGGGTCTCGTACAGCAGACCGCTCCAGGAGAACGTCGCGCTCTCTCCGGCGGCGATCTCGAACGTGCTCCCGCCGAAGCAGTCTTGCGGCCAGTCGTCTGCCGTCTGGACCTCTTCGCAGGTCATATACACCCAAGGGTAATCCGCCGTGCCGAGGCGCCCGCCGTCCGGACCGATGCGGAAGCGCTCGACGCACTCGTTGTCAGGGTGATAGATGGACGTCGCGCGGTGGTTGGTCACCCTGATCGTCACCGTGGTTCCCGGCTCGTCGTCCTCGAACGCCGAGCAATCGACCTCGTTGCCGCCACTGCCGCCGCTACCGCCGCTACCGCCGCTGCCGTCCGGCCCTCCGCCGGAGCCGCCGTCCCCGCCCTGACCGCCGCCGCTGGCGGAGCTGCTCGTGGAGCCGGACGGGCTCCCCCCCGTCGTGTCGTCGCCGCATGCGGACGCCAGCAGACAGACGCAAACCATCGCCAAGAATTTCGACATGAGGGCCACCTCTCGAGCCCACGAATTGCAAACGGTGGGCCAGGCTGGGCGATCCCGAAGAGCGCGTGGTTTCGTCGGCTCGTAGGAGGTATCGTGTGCCTCGGTGAGCCTTTCTGCGTCGGAGAGGCTAGGACGTCGAATGGCCCTTCCAAGACACGTGAGCTGATCGAGGGGCGGCGCGCGGGCGCGCCGGCGTCAGGGCGTCAGGGCAAAGCAGTAGATCCCGCCGTAACCGCCGCCGGAGCCGACGCTGGTCGCGCCCTGCGCCGGTCCCCCCGCGTCCACGAGGTTGACGCCCGGGGTGCACCCGGGCGCTTCGTGGGCCGACATCCAGTGGGCCATGTTGATGCCGCCCGGGCCGCCGGTCCCGCCGCCGCCGAAGTTCCTCGGCCACGAGTGCCCGAGACGCGGTCTCGAGTTCCTGTCCGCTGCGGCGCTCGTCCAATCGCTGCACGTGGCCGTCGCGCCATAGAGCCGCCCCTCCGCGTTGCTCCCGGTCATCGTGTCGTGGTTGTCCACCGCCGGCTGGCTCGGATCGGGCTGGTGGTTGGGGACGCCGTCCTCGTTCGGCAGATCGTCGGCGACCGCCTCGTCGGCCCCGGAGGGGCGCTCGTTCACGAGCTCTTCCTTGTTGTTGGCGACCAGCCGGCCGAGGCGGTCGTACCAGGGTCCCTCGCCGATCCGATCGATCGCGTCGACCTGCTTGCCGTCCTCGCCTGCCGCGGCGCTCAGGAACGCGCGCCACGTCTTGCTCCCCGCGCCCGGCAGGCTCTTCTCGGCGATCGTCGCGCAGATCTTGTCCGCGCCGCGGAGGCCGGCGCCCGGGCCGGTCTCCCCGAAGCGGAGATCGCCCCCGAAGCCGTCCTGGGAGCCCGACAGCTCCCGCATGGCGGCGAGGCTGGTCACGAAGAAGCTGAACTTCTCGGTCGTCCCGCCGCCGGTGGACGCGGTGGTGGTGCTTCCGCCGCCGGTGGTCGCGGTGGTGCTGCCGCCTCCGGTGGTCGCGGTGGTGCTGCCGCCTCCGGTGGTCGCGGTGGTGCTGCCGCCTCCGGTGGTCGCGGTGGTGCTGCCGCCTCCGGTGGTCGCGGAGCCGCCGGAGCTCGACGACGCGCCGGTCGCTCCGTCGCTCGAGGACTCGGTGTCCGAGCCGGAGCAGCCGAGCACGGGAGAGAGCAGCGCCAGGGTGATGGGGAGCAAGGAGAGGTGAGAAGCGCGTTTCATGGTCTCGTTTCCTTGTCTTGGTAAGCTGGACTGTCGGTCGCGCCGCGATGGGCGAGGGTCACTGGCAGGTGAGATCGGGCTGACAGGCCTGGCCGCCGGGGCACCGTGCGCTGTCGTTGCAGGAGGTGAGCCCCGCGATCTCCACCGGTCGCTCGACCTGCGACGAGACGACCAGATCGACGAGCGGGCTCACGCCCTTGGTCTCCACGCCGGCGCGGTCTCCGCACCGAAGGGAGAATTTTACAATTCCAAGGAGTTTTCTTGCGACATCTCGATGACCAAGTGGAGGTGTCGCAGGAGCGGGCGTCAATCTTTTTTGCGAGCGCCGCGCCCGCGCGTTCGAGGCGCGACCCTTCGCCCGCGTGGCCATGGGGTCTCCCGTGCGACGTGGGACGGGGCTCCGTCCCAGATCAGGTGCACGCGTCGCGCGTTGCGATTGAGATTTCTGCCGTGACGCCTCGGCGCCGGAGAGGTCCTCACGGCGTCTCGTCAATTCATCTCTTCGTGTGTGAGGGGCCGCTATCGTGCGCTCGCCGCCAGCGATGGCTCGCTCCGCGGGTCGCCTCCGCGTCGCGCTCCGCGTCACGCTCCGTGTCGCCATCACGTGACGCGCTGGCCAGAGCAGCAACCTCCGTGCCACTGGACTCGTCATCTCGGCCACGCGCTCGTCATGTGCCGGCGTCGTAAATCAACCTTGACAGTGCGGACGACCTCTGCGCTTGCTATAGTAAAGACCTTACCCTAATCGGGGGTGCAACTTACCGGAAGCCATGCGGTCCCCGGTAGATGCCGAAGCTTTGTCCAGCGCGTCCACCGCGCCTGGAGCGGTGGGATTTGGTCGGCAACGTCACTTGAAACGAAACAGTGAGGTAGTTCTATGTCGCTTGTTATCTCACGCGGCCCAGCTGTTTTCCTGGCTCAAGTTGGTTTGCTCACCACGGCTTCGTTGGCCGTCATCGGGTGCGTCCAGGCGGATCCCCTGGACGAGCCGGTCGAAGCTCACGCCGACGCCATCTTCGCTCATGATTTCGACCATGACCAGGATCAGGCCGGCGCCGCCGCCGACGACACGTCCTTCACGTCGCGCGAGATCACCCGGGGTTTCGACTATCCGATGCGGCTCGTCTGGGGGCCGGACGACCACCTGTGGTTGACCGAGCGCACCGGAAAGCGCGTCGTGCGCGTGAGGCCGGAGGACGGCGTGCGGACCACGGCGATCACCATCTCGGAGGTGTACCAGGCGGGGGGTCAGGACGGCCTCCTGGCCCTGGCGCTGCACCCGGATCTGCTGACGGGCAAGGGGAGAGACTACGTGTACGTCTCGTACACCTATGACGCCGATCCCGGCACGGCGGTGGACCTCAGGACGAAGATCCGCCGCTACACGTACGACCCGGCGACCGAGACGCTGGGGAGCCCCTTCGACGTGATCACGGGCCTGCCGGGGAGCAACGATCACAACTCCGCGCGGCTCCTGTTCGGCCCTGATCGGAAGCTCTATTACACGATCGGCGATCAGGGGAACAACCAGTTCGACAGGAAGTGCCTCCCGATCCGCGCGCAGGCTCTGCCCACGAAGGCCCAGGTCGCGGCGAAGGACTGGTCGACGTACGTCGGCAAGGTCCTGCGCTTGAACCTCGACGGCTCGATCCCGCACGACAACCCGCGGATCGACGGCGTCCGGAGCCATGTCTACTCGTACGGCCACCGCAACCCGCAGGGCCTCACGTTCGGTCGCGGCGGCAAGCTGTATGCGAACGAGCACGGGCCGAAGACCGACGACGAGCTGAACCTCATCAAGCCCGGCAAGAACTACGGCTGGCCTCACGTCGCGGGGTATCAGGACAACCAGGCCTACACGTACGACAACTGGTCGGCCTCGAGCCCGACGCCGTGCGAGGAGCTCGCGTGGAACGACTACCAGGCCCCGCCCTCCGTCCCGCAGCAAGAGGAGAGCGCCTTCAGCCATCCGGACTTCAAGGAGCCGCTCCTCACCTTCTTCACCGTCGAGGACGACTACCAGTTCTTCGATCCGGCGTGCGGGTTCCTCCAGTACATGTGCTGGCCGACGATCGCGCCCTCGTCGCTCCACTACTACCCCACCGGGTGGCACGGCATCCCCGGGTGGGGGAACTCGCTCCTGATGACCAGCCTGAAGAAGGGCGCGCTCTACCGGGTGAAGCTGAGCCCGAACGGGAAGTCCGTGGTCGGCGAGCCCGTCGTCCACTTCGACACCACGAACCGCTACCGCGATCTCGCCTGGAGCCCGGACCGCCGGACGCTCTACATCATCACGGACACCGCCGGGAACACGGGCGGACCGAACGGCGGCGCCACGAACGTCCTGGAGAACCCGGGGGCGCTCCTCGAGTTCAAGTACACCGGCTCGCCCTGAGCCAGCGTCGGAGTCGCGGGCCCTGCGCCGGTGCGGCGCGGGCCCGCGACCGCGCCCGGTCCCGCGCAAGGAGATCCCGCTCGGCCCGCACCTGGCCTCCGCTGCGCGGCCGCGGCTCACGTCAAGCGCTCGAGCTTCCAGGATTTCCGCGGAGCGGCCCCCCGACGAGCGCCCCGCTCAAAGCGATGGCGATGCGCGCCGACCATGGCAGCATGCGTCGCACATTCCCCGTCGCACCGCTCCTGTGAACACGATTCCCGTCTGCACCGATCACGGGGCGTCGTCCCGTTATGCCATCATCGCGGTCCTCTACGAGGGTTCAGACACCCTTCTTTACCGGGCCGTGCGCGAGGACGACGGCCTCCCCGTGGTGCTCAAGGTCCTGCGGCGCGACCACGCCGACGCTCGCGCCCTCGGGCGGCTGCGCCACGAGCGCGAGGTCGCCGCGGCGCTGAACACGCCGGCCGTCGCCAAGGTCTACGCGCTCGGATCGGCCGGCGGCCAGGCGACGCTGATCCTGGAGGATTTCGGCGGCCGCTCGCTCGAACGGCTCCTCGGAGAGCCGATGCCGCTCGAACGCTTCTTCCCCCTCGCCCTCCGCCTGACCGACGCGCTCGCCGAGCTGCACCGACACCACGTCATCCACAAGGACATCAAACCCCAGAACCTGCTCTACAACGCCGAGACCGGGCAGGTGAAGATCACCGACCTCGGGATCGCCTGCCTCTCGCCCCGGGAGCCCCAGGACGTCGTCCGCCACGGGCTCATCGAGGGGACGCTGGCCTACATGGCGCCCGAGCAGACAGGGCGGATGAACCGGTGGATCGACGAGCGGACCGATCTTTACTCCCTCGGCGTCACCTTCCACGAGATGCTGACTGGCACCTTGCCGTTCCGGGCCAGCGATCCCGTCGAGTGGGTCTATTGCCACATTGCGAAGAAGCCGCCGGCGGCGCACGCGATCGTCCCCTCGATTCCACCGCTCCTGTCCGCGGTCGTGCTCAAGCTGCTCGCCAAGGCCGCCGAGGAGCGTTACCAGAGCGCGCTCGGGCTGCGGCACGACCTGGACGCGTGCTTCGCCCGGTGGCGGGCGACCGGCGCCATCCAGCGCTTCCCGCTCGGGCAGCGCGACCTCTCGGACCGGTTCCAGGTCCCGCAGCGGCTGTACGGGCGCGAGCGCGAGGTGGAGGCGCTGCTCGCCGCGTTCGAGCGGGTGGTGACGCAGGGCCGGCCAGAGCTCGTGCTCGTGTCGGGTTATTCGGGCATCGGCAAGTCGTCGCTCGTGGCCGAGCTGCACCGGCCGGTCGTGAGGGAGCGGGGGTTCTTCCTCTCGGGCAAGTTCGATCAGCTCGAGGGGGACATCCCGTACCACGCCTTTCTCCAGGCGTTCCGGGGGCTGGTGCAGGAGATCCTGTGCGTGAGCGAGGAGGAGCTCGAGCGCTGGAGGCAGCGCCTCCGGGAGGCCCTCGGACCGAACGGCGGGCTGCTCGCCGGCGTGCTCCCCGAGCTCGAGCTGCTCCTCGGCCCGCAGCCGCCCGCGCCGGAGCTCCCCGCGGTCGAGGCCCGGCACCGGGTGCACGCGACGCTCCAGCGCTTCGTCGCGGCGTGCGCGCAGAAGGAGCGCCCGATGGTGCTCTTCCTGGACGATCTGCAATGGGCCGACGCGGCGAGCCTCCAGCTGCTCGATCAGCTCATCACGCACGCCGAGGCCTCGCACCTCCTCTTGATCGGCGCCTACCGGGACAACGAGGTCGGCCCGGCGCACCCGCTGTCGCTCATGCTGGCCGACGCGCGGAAGCGCGGCGCCGTCATCGGCGACATCGTCCTCGCGCCGCTCTCGGCCTCCGACGTCGGAGCGCTCGTCGCCGGGGCGGTCCACGCCGGCGCCGACCAGGTCGAGCCGCTCTCGCGGCTGGTCTACGAGAAGACCGGCGGCAACCCGTTCTTCGTGCTCCAGCTCCTGCTCGCGCTGCACGAAGAGGGGCTCATCGCCTTCGATGCGGGCGAGGCGGCGTGGCGGTGGGACATCGCCGCGATCCGCGGCAAGGGCTTCAGCGACAACGTCGTCGACCTGATGGTGGGCAAGCTGAAGCGACTCTCGGCCTCGACGCAGGACGCGCTCAAGCTCGCCGCGTGCCTCGGCAGCAGCCTCACCCTCGACACCCTCGCGGTGGTCGCGAACCGTCAGGCGGCGGAGCTCCGCGACGCGCTCGAGGAGGCGGTGCGCGAGGGGCTGCTCCTCCGCCGGAACGGCGACTACCGGTTCCTCCACGACCGCGTGCAGCAGGCCGCCCACGCGCTCATCCCGCCGGCGCAGCTCGCCGAGGTGCACCTCTGCATCGGCCGGCTGCTCCTGAGGGGTCGAAGCGCGGGAGAGCGCGAGGAGACGCTCTTCGACATCGTCGGCCACCTCAACCGCGGCGCCGCGCTCATCCGCTCCCCGGCGGAGCGGGGCGACCTCGCCGCGCTGAACCTCCGCGCCGGCAGGCGAGCCCGGGCCGCGGCGGCCCACGAGTCCGCCGCCGCCCTCTTCGCCGCGGGCATGGCCCTCCTCGGCGAGGATCGCTGGGAGACGCAGTACCAGCTGACCTATGACCTGAGCCTCGAGCGCGCGCGCTCCGCGTACACCACCGGCAGCCTCGAGGAAGCCGAGCGGCTCCTCGAAGAGCTCATGGCTCGCGCGAGGACCAAGATCGAGACGGCCGCCGCCGTCGAGCTCGCCGCCGCCGTCTCCCAGACCCGCGGACAATGCGCTCGCGCGGTGGAGATCGGGCTCTCGTGGCTCCGCGCCTGCGACATCGATCTTCCGCTCCACCCCTCGAGCGCGCGGCTCGACGAGGAGACGAAGAGCGTCTGGCAGGCCCTGCGCGACCGACCGATCGAGGACCTGATCCGCCTGCCGCCCATGACGCACCCGGAGATCAAGGTCATGATGGACGTGCTTCAGGGGGTGACGGCCCCTGCGATCTTCGTGGACCAGGACCTGCACTATCTGCTCGTCATGCGCATGGTCAAGCTCAGCCTGCAGCACGGCAACGCCGAGAGCTCCGCCCTCGCGTACGCCGCCTTCGCGAGGCTGATCGGCCCGAGGTTCGGGCGATACCAGGAGGCTTACCTGTTCGGCAAGCTCGGCCATGACCTGGCGGACAGGAGCGGCTCTCTCACCACGAAATCGCAGGTGTTCACCCTCTTCGGACAGATGGTCGTCTTCTGGACACGCCACTACAGGGAGACGTATCCGTATACGCGCGCCGGCTTCAGCGCCGCGACCGAGTCCGGCCATGTGAACATGGCGTGCTTCAACGGCATCTGGGCCGCGCTGTTCCCGCTGCTCTCCGGCGAGCCGCTCGAGGACGTGCTCCACGAGGTCGAAGAGCGCCTCGGCTTCGTGCGCGGGGCCGGCTACGCGTTCGCGCACAGCGCCCTCGTCGGCGGCCACGCCATGGTCCACACGCTGCGAGGTAGGCCGGTCCGCTTCCCGACGCTGGATGGCTCCGATCTGGATCGGTCGGCCTTCGAGGCGCGGCTGGAGGAGGGGGATCTCCAGGGCGCTCGCGGCCTCTATTACAGCTTGGAGGCCCAGGCGCTCTTCGTGCTCGGCTCTCCCAGGGAGGCGCTGGCGGCGGCGACCCGCGTGACGGTCGAGCACCCCTGGAGGACCGAGCCGTACGCGCTCATCGCCGAGAACGTCTATTACCTCGCGCTCTCGCTGGCGGCCCTCGGCGACGAGGCGCAGCCGTCCCCGCTCGGAGCGCTCCCCGCGCAGCTCCTCGACTGCGAGCGGCAGCTCGGCGAGTGGGCCAGCAGCTGCCCCGACAATTTCCTCCACAAGCACGCGCTGGTCCGCGCCGAAATCGCCCGGCTCCGAGGGCACGACCCGGAGGCCGCCCGGCTCTACGAGCAGGCCATCGCGTCGGCGCGGGAGGGCGGCTTCGTCCAGCACGAGGCCATCGCCTGCGAGCTCGCCGCGGGGTTCTACCGCGCGCGCGGCCTGTCCATCCCCGAAGGCGCCTACCTGCAGAAGGCCCGCGCCGGCTTCTCTCGCTGGGGCGCCCACGCCAAGGTGGAGCAGCTCGACCAGCGCTATTCCCACCTCGTCGACCGCAAGCCGATCGCGCCGACCGTCACCTTCGCCGTGCGGGCCGAGCAGTTCGACGTCCTGTCCGTGGTCAAGGCCTCGCAGCGCATCTCCGGCGAGCTCAAGCTCCCGCGCCTGCTCGAGATGCTGCTGCGCATCGTGGTCGAGCACGCGGGCGCCGAGGCGGGATGCGTGGTCCTGGTCCGGGGTGAGCATGCGTGGACCGCGGCGATCGAGGCGCCGAGCGGCGCGGTGCGGCTGCTCGGCGCCGACGAGGCGTCTTCGGCCGCGCTGCCGCAGTCGGTCCTCAACTATGTTCGCCGCAGCCACCAGCGCGTGCTGCTCGACGACGCCGCCGCCCGGCACCCCTTCATGGAGGACGAGTATTTCAGGCGCAGGCGCCCGAGATCGGTGCTGTGCCTCCCGATCGTGCGCCAGGGCCGGCTGCTCGGCCTGCTCTACCTGGAGAACAACCTCGTCACCGGCGCCTTCACCCCCGGGCGGCTCAGCGTCGTCGAGCTGCTCGCCTCGCAGTCGGCGATCTCGCTGGAGAATGCCCTGCTCTATGCCGAGCTGGAGCAGGAGAACGCCGAGCGACGGCGGGCGGAACAGGCGCTGAAGACCAACCAGCAGATCCTCCAGGCCATCATCGACAACTCACCGGCGTCCATCTACGTCAAGGATCACCAAGGACGGCATCTGCTCGCCAACCGGCACGTGAGCAGCACCTTGCGCCTGCCGCCCGAGCAGATCCTCGGCAAGACGGTCGCCGATGTGTTCCCGGCTCCGCTCGCCGCGGCCATCGAAGACCATGACCGGCGGGTGCTGGCTGCGGGCGTGCCGATGGAGTGGGAGGAGGAGGTGCCGCTGGAGGACGGGCTGCACACCTTCCTGTCGGTCAAGTTCCCTCTCGGCGAGGGGCCGACGCCCTCCGCGCTCGGCGGCATCTCCACCGACATCACGGAGCGCAAGCGCGCCGAGCGGGCCGAGCGCTTCCTGGCCGAGGCGAGCCGCAGGCTGATGGCCCTCGGCTACAGCGCGACCCTCGAGAGCGTGGCGCAGCTCGCGGTGCCCGAGCTGGCCGACCAGTGCGTCATCGACGTCGACCTCGCCCGCGGCGCCCTGGGACACACGGTGACCGCAGGGGTGTCCGCCGAGCTGGCCGACGCGGTCGTGGACGCGCTGCGGCCCCTGGCAGCGGCGTCGCTCGACCGGCCCGAGGTGGGCGACCTCCGCGCCGCGCCCCTGCTGCAGCAGCTGGAGCTCCACGCGTTCCTCCGGGTTCCGCTGGTCGCGCGCGACCGGCGCTTCGGGGTCATGACCCTGCTCTCGACCACGCCCCGGCGCCGCTACGGCCCCGCCGACCTGCGGCTGGCCGAGGAGCTCGGGTACCGCGCGGCGCTCGCGCTCGACAACGTCCGTCTGTTCGCCGACGCCCAGGAGGCCATCGCGCGGAGGGACGAGTTCCTCGTCGTCGCCTCCCACGAGCTCAAGACGCCGCTGACCTCGCTGCAGCTGCAGGCGCAGCGCGTCGAGCTGCTCGTGCGCCGCCACCAGCGCGCGGAGCTCACCCCGGAGCGGATCGAGGGGGCGCTCCGCGTCTTCCATCGCCAGCTCGCGCGGCTCGGACACCTCGTGAACGAGCTGCTCGACGTCACGACGCTGAACGCCGGGCGGCTGACGCTCGCGCGCGCGCCCGTCGGTCTCACGGACCTGATCCGCGACGTGATCGAGCGGCTGAGCCAGCAGCTCGCCGACGCAGGCTGCCGGACCGAGCTCGATCTGGGCGAGCCCGTGATCGGGCGCTGGGATCCGTCTCGCGTGGAGCAGGTCCTGCTCAACCTCCTGTCGAACGCGATGAAGTACGGCGCCGGCGGCCCCATTCACGTCAGCCTGCGCCTGCGGGAAGGCCGCGCCCTGCTGGCGGTCCGAGATCATGGGATCGGGATCGCGGAGGCGGATCAGGCCAGGATCTTCGAGCGCTTCGAGCGCGCGGTGTCGGTCTGCAACTTCGGCGGCCTCGGCCTTGGGCTGTATATCGCGCGCTGCATCGTGAGCGCGCATGGCGGATCCATCCGCGTGGAGAGCCAGCCGGGCGCCGGCGCGACGTTCATCGTGGAGCTCCCGCTGAGCCCGACGGAGGCGGACGAACGCGGCGCCGAGCCGGCCTAGCGCTGCTTTGATGCGGCGCCGAGGCGGTGATCGTCCAGCGCGCGGGCGGCAGGCCGGAGAGCGCGTAGCGGCCGTCCTCCTTCGTGATGCCGTCCACGCGCACCGCCGCGGCGTCGCGGGGGCTGCGGCACGCTCGCTGCAGCGCCTCGTCGTCGATACCGTTTGTCAGGGGCGGAGCGCTGGCGCACGATTCGACCGAGGCAGGGACGACGTGAAGCCATCGGCGAGAGCAGAGAAGCCCGAAGCGCAGGCGCCTGCGGCGCGGGGCGTGCGCGCCGACGCCCAGCGCAACCTCGACGCGCTGCTCGAGGCGGCCAAGGCCGTCTTCGGCGACAAGGGCGTGGACGCGCCCGTGCGTGAGATCGCCGCGCGGGCCGGTGTCGGGGTCGCGACCGTCTACCGTCACTTCCCGCAGCGCTCCGACCTCGTCGCGGCGGTGTTTCGACGCGAGGTCGACGCATGCGCCGCCGCCGCCCCCGCGCTTTCGCGCGAGCACGAGCCGGTCGAGGCGCTGGCGCGCTGGCTTCGCCGATACACGAGCTTCATCGCGACGAAGCGCGGGCTCGCCGCGGCCCTGCACTCCGGAGACCCTGCCTTCGACGCCCTGCCGGCGTACTTCCGGCAGCACCTCGAGCCGGCCCTCCAATCGCTGCTCGACGCGGCGGTGAGCGCCGGTCAGATCCGCGCCGACGTCGCGCCGTACGAGCTGTTGCGCGCGGTCGGCAACCTCTGCATCGCCACCGGCGAGGACGGAGCTCTCCACGGTCAGCGCATGGTCGACCTGCTGATCGACGGGCTGCGCTACGGCGCGCCCGGGGCGGGTCTCGCGCCGGGAGAGCGACGCCGCGCGCGCTGAAGGGGCGCGACGACGGTCTGCGCCAGCCGTAGCGCCTGGGGAGCGGCGGGGACGCCACACATGGGCTCCCGATGCCTCAGATGGGGAGCTCGCCGACGATCGGGGTATCTGCCGCGCTCGTCTTCATGCTCTCATGAAAGGAACCAAGAAAGGTCCGGTGCAACGAGATGCGCGTGTTGTCTCCCTTGACCGTGGGGCACCTGCTCTTGCGGCTCTCCTTGCTCCTGTCCGCCGTCGCCGGCACCGCCTGCGGCGCCGATTCGCCGCCGGTGGAAGGGGATGACCTCGCGTCGTCGGCATCGTCGGGTGGGGAGGGCGGCGCCGCGGGCGCCGGCGGGCTGGGCGGCGGCGGCGATGCCAGCGGCGGGGGCGGCGCCGGCGGTCAAGGCGGCGGCCAAGGCGGCCAGGGTGGCGCCGGTGGTCAAGGCGGAGACGGCGGCCAGGGCGGCGCCGGCGGTCAAGGCGGCGCCGGCGGTCAAGGCGGCGCCGGCGGCCAGGGCGGCGCCGGCGGCCAGGGCGGCGCCGGCGGCCAGGGCGGCACCGGTGGCCAAGGCGCAGGCGGCGAGGCCGGCTCCGGCGGCGAGGGCGGCTCCGGCGGCGGCGAGGACGTCCCCCCGGTGCGCGTCCGGCTCATGGCCGCGAACCTCACGAGCGGAACGCGCCAGAGCTACGACCCCGGCCACGGCCAGCGCATCATGCAGGGGGTCAGACCGGATATCGTCCTGCTCCAGGAGCTCAACTACGGCACCAACGGCGCGGACGCGCTCCGCACCTTCGTCGACGACACCTTCGGCAGCACGTTCAGCTACTACCGCGAAGCGGGCGCGCAGATCCCGAACGGCATCGCGAGCCGTTATCCGATCCTCGAAGCCGGCGAGTGGGAGGACAGCGAGGCGCCCAACCGGGACTTC
Source organism: Sorangium cellulosum So0157-2 (assembly GCF_000418325.1). Lineage (GTDB taxonomy): Bacteria > Myxococcota_A > Polyangia > Polyangiales > Polyangiaceae > Sorangium > Sorangium cellulosum_D. The sequence goes on along the minus strand of NC_021658.1, from coordinate 1,533,097 downwards.
GCCTGGGCGCGCATCGACATCCCCGGCCCGATCGACCTCTGGGCCGTCAGCGTCCACTTCCTGACCTCCAATGCGGGCGATCGCCAGTCCGAGGCGCGGCAGCTCGTCGAGCGCCTCCGCGAGCGCGTGCCCGAGGGCGATTACCTGGTCATCGGCGGCGACTTCAACACCGACAACCGGACGGAGTCGTGCATCTCGACCCTGTCGGAGGTCGTCGTCACGTCCGGCCCCTACCCCGCCGACAGGAACGGAGACACCGATACGAACGCCGGCAGGAGCAAGCCGTACGACTGGGTGCTCGTCGACACCGACCTGGATGCGCACGAGACCGCCGTCGTGATCGGCGAGAGCAGCTTCGCGAACGGCCTCGTGGCGGACACCCGCGTCTACACGCCGATCGCGGAGCTCAGCCCCGCCCTCGCGACCGACAGCGGCGCCGACCAGATGCAGCACATGGGCGTCGTGCGCGACTTCTTGATCCCCGTGGACGCGTCCCCCGTCGATCCGACGCCGGGCACGGCCGCCGTCTTCCTCAACGAGATCCTCGCCAACGAGCCCGAGAGCGTCACGGCCAGCGAGTTCGTCGAGATCGTGAACCTCGGCGCGTCGGCCGCCGACCTCGGCGGGTGGACGCTCTCCGACCGCGCGTCGGTGCGGCACACCTTCGCCGCCGGGACGACGCTCGCGCCCGACGCGGCCATCGTGGTGTACGGCGGCGCGACGGCCGTGCCCCCCGGCGCGAGCTGGGCCGTGGCCGCGTCCACGGGGCGCCTCGAGCTCACCAACGCGGGCGACACCGTGACGCTCAAGGACGCGTCCGGCGCCACCGTGGACGCGATGACCTACGACGCGACCCTCTCCACCGACGGCGTCTCGATGAACCGCGACCCCGACGCCACCCCGGGAGAGCCCTTCGCGCTGCACACCGCCCTCGCCGCGAGCGACAGCTCGCCCGGCACGCGCGTGGACGGCTCGCCGTTCTGAGCCGCAGCGGCCCGCCGGGCGCCGCCCCGCCGCGCCCGGCAGCGCGGCCGCCGCGCCCGGAGCGCGCCCGCGCTCAGTTCCAGAGCCGCGCGACGAGGCCGTACGTGGGGAACGTCTGCCGCGTGCCGGCCACGAGCAGCTTGCCGTCGGCCGAGACCGTCATCGACTGCACGGCGTTCTCCTCGCCGAGGAACACCGCCTGCACCCCGCCCTCGCCGAACGTCGGATCGAGCGCGCCGTCGGGCAGAAAGCGCGCGAGCGTGGGCCGGCTGGCCGCGAACTCCCCCACGTTGCCGGCGACCACGATGCGGCCGTCGAGCTGGAGCGCCATGTCGACCGCCGCGCCGCCCGGAACCCCGGCGAGCGCTTGCCCGTCCTCCCCGAAGGTCTCGTCGATCGTGCCGTCCGCCTCGAAGCGCACCACGAGGTAGTCGCTCGAGCCCGCCTCCTCGCTCCGCGCGGCCACGACGATGCGGCCGTCGGGCTGGACGGCCATCGCGACCGGCTCCTGACGGCCGGCGCGCGTCACCTGCATCATCCCGAGGCCGCCGAGCGCGCCGGTCGAGGTGAGCTCCAGCAGCACGAGGTCCCGATCGCCGCCGTCCTCCACCCAGCCGGCCACCAGCGTCGAGCCGCGCGCGCCCGCCGCGAGCGCCGTGCCCGCGCTCGCGCTGCCCATGAGCGGGACGGTCCACCCCTCCTCCGCGCCGAAGTCGCGGTCGAGGTACCCGTACGTGGGGTTGATGGCCGCCACGAAGAGCTGGCCGTCGCGCTCGCCGGTCACGAGGAGCCGCTCCGAGGCCGACAGATCCATGGCCGCGACGCGCTCCTCGCCGCCGAGATCGATCAGATCCTTGCCCGTGTTGCCCGAGTCGACGCCGTCCAGGGTCCCGTCGTCGCGGTAGCGGAGGAAGGCGATGTCGTCCGTCGTCTCTCCGGGGGCGTAGCCGACGAGGAAGACGGAGCCGTTCAGGAGCCGCGTGATCCCGCGGAGCACCTGGTATTTGGTGCACCCGCAGAAGCGCTCCGACACGCCGCCGCCGCCCGCGAAGGACGCGTCGGCCGCGCCGTCGCCGAGCAGGCGGAAGCCCTTGAGGCGGGCCCCGCCGAGGCCGTCGATGCTGTTGCCGGCGGTGAGGATCTTCCCCTGCGCCGTCTGCCGGAGGTCGTGCAGGCCCCCGCCGTCGGAGCCGAGGTTCCACGCGGAGATGCCCGCCTCGCCGAAGCTCTCGTCGAGCGTGCCGGGTTTTCCCGTGACCACGGCGCGCACGGCGTCGGTGCGCGCGGTCTCGCCGGAGGTCGCGATGAGCTCCAGGTCGAACGCGGTGCCCAGCGTGAGCGCGCCGGAGGCGCCGACCTCCAGCCTGCCCGCGCTGCTGCCCGGCGGGATGGTGATCGCCTTCGCGACGAGGCCGGGAGGCGGCGCCTGCACGTCGACCTCGACCGGCCCGTCGAAGCCGCCGATCCGGGTGATCGCGACGTCGACGTGATTGACGCCGTTGTAGGGCACGTTGACCCCGGTCGACTGGATGGCGAACGTGAAGTCGCCCTGGGCCTGGCCCCCCTGCCCTCCGCCCCCCTCGGCCGGCCCCCCGCCGTTCGTCGAGGTCGAGGTCGAGGCCGACGACGAGACGCTGGCGCCGCCCGCCCCCGGGTCGAGCGACACGTCCTCGATGCCGAGGAGCGCCTCGCAGCCGAGGAGCGCCGCGGCGCCCCCCAGGAGGGCCGCGCGGGCGGCGATGGAGGCCGGGAAGGCGGGGGTTCGACGGGGTGTGCGGCTCACGGCATCGAGCAGGCTAGGCCACCGGCGCCACCGCGTCGAGACGGCGGCCGCGGCGCTCTCGCTCGGGGGCGCTCGTGCGGGCGCTCAGGCGCTCGCGGGCGCCCGGTGCAGCTGCAAGAGGTCCGTGGACGGCGCCCGGCTGGTCAGCCGGAGATCGTAGCGCTCCTGCAGCAGCCGCAGCACGTTCGGCGAGAGGAAGGCCGGCAGGCGCGGCCCGAGCACGATGCCCTTCACGCCCAGGCTGAGCAGCGTGAGGAGCACCGCCACGGCCTTCTGCTCGAGCCACGAGATCACCAGCGTGAGGGGCAGATCGTTCACCCCGCAGCCGAACGCCTGGGCGAGCGCGCCGGCCACGCGGATGGCGCCGTAGGCGTCGTTGCATTGCCCCATGTCGAGCAGCCGCGGCAAGCCGAGGTGCGTGCCGTGGTCCTGGTTGCGAATCCGGTACTTGCCGCAGCCGAGCGTGAGAATGAACGAGTCGCGCGGGGTCTGCGCCGCGTAATCGGTGTAGTAGCTGCGCGCCGCCTCGGGGCCGTCGCAGCCGCCGATCAGGAAGAACCGGCTGATCTGCCCGGCCTTCACCGCGTCCACGATGGCGCCCGCGTGCGCGAGGATCGCCTCGTGGTGGTGGCCGACCTCGGTCTCGCGGACGAAATGATCGGGCAAGGGCGGGCGCGCGAGGGCGGTCCGGATGACCTCGGAGAAGTCGCTGCCGTGGACGCGCCGGCCGCCGGGCACCGCGGTGACGCCGGCGGTGAAGAGGCGATCGCGGTAGGCCTCCTTGGGGACGAGCACGCAGTTCGAGGTCATCAGGATCGCCCCCGAGAACGCCGCGAACTCGGATTTCTGGTGCTGCCACGCAGAGCCGTAGTGGCCGGCGAGGTTCGGGTGGGCCGAGAGCTTCGGATACGCGTGCGCCGGGAGCATCTCGCCGTGCGTGTACACGTTCGCGCCCGTCCCCTCGCATTGCCGGAGCAGCTCGGCGAGGTCCGCGAGATCGTGCCCGGAGACGAGGATCCCCGGCCCCGCGACGGTGCCCTCCCGGACCAGGGTCGGCCGCGGCTCGCCGAAGCGCAGGCGGTGGCCCTCGTCGAGCATCTTCATCACCTGGAGGTTCACCTGGCCGCACTCCAGGCAGAGCTCGAGCAGCGCCTCGGGGTCGAAGCTCACGTTGGTGAGGGTGGAGAAGAGCGCCTCCTCGAGAAAGGCGTTCACCCGCTCGTCGCGCATGCCGAGCTTGCGCGCGTGGTGCGCGTAGGCGGCGACGCCCTTCAGGCCGTAGATCAGGAGCTCCTGGAGCGACTGGACGTCCTCGTCCTTGCCGCAGACGCCGGCCGTGGTGCACCCGGTCCCGTGGGACGCTTGCTCGCACTGGTTGCAGAACATGGTCATGGTCGACCTCGTGGGATGTGGGCCCACGCGCGCTGCGCAGGCTCGGGGCGGAGAGCGCGCCGCCTCCATGCAGCCGCGCTTCCTCGACGAGCGCGAGACCAATCAACAAGCGTACCGTCTGCTCGCGCCGGATCTCGAGAGACGAAAGCGGGCTCGCCGGCGCTGCGCCGCGCCAGCCGAGGCGCAACCACCGCGCAGGGGCGCAAACGATGCGTGCGTCCTCGGAGAGCCTCCGCTGAGCTCCCCGGCCAGCGGGCGCGTTTCCCGCCAGCGGGCGCGTTTCTGGACGCGCCCTGCGCCGCGCGCGCGGCTCCGCCCGAGCGCACCGCCACCCGAGACGGAAGCCACCATGATGAAAAAAAACGCAAGCAATGCAGTGAGGCGGAGGGCGCCGGAGTCGAGCCGGAGCCTCCGTGTCAGCCCGAGACGAGCGCCGCGATTCACCCTTGACGCCGGCAAACCGCTTTGGTCTTGCTTCTCCCTGGCCCCCTCCACTGGAAAGGCTGATGCAGATGACGCCTCCTTCGGAACATGAGATTTCAAATCGCTCAGGCCCACCGCCAGCAAAGCGATCCCCTTGGATGACGATCCGGAGAGCCCCGCTCCTCTTCGTCGGGCTCCTCGGCGTCGCGCTCGCGAGCGCCTGCTCCTCGAGCGGCGCCGATGGGCCGAACGGGACCACCGGCAGCGGCGGCGGGTCCAGCTCGACGGGAGGCTCCACCGAGGCGACCGGCTCGACGAGCGCGAGCGGCGGCTCGGGCGGCGGCGCCACGACCGGCGCCGGCGGCGATGGCGCCGGAGGCGAGGGCGGAATGCTGGGCTCCGACGAGGAGTACCCCCTGCCGGACTCCCTGCCGGACGAGACCGGAGCAGACCTCTGGCTCCGGTACCCGAAGGTCCCGATTCCGAGGCGCCTCGCCGAGTACCAGGCTGCCTTCAAGCGCGTCGTCAAATCGGGCAGCGGCGCGAGCCTCGACATCGCCGAGGCCGAGCTGGTCAAGGGCCTGAGCGGCCTGACCGGCGGGACCGTCGAGGCCGGCGCGGCCGTCGACGGCCCGGGCGCCGTGGTGATCGGCACGGCCGCCGCCGACATCATCAAGGGCCTCCCGCTCGCGGCGCGCCTCGGCGACCTGGGCCCCGAGGGCTACCTCGTCGAGGCCGCGGACGTGGGAGGCCAATCGGTGATCGCCGTGGCGGGCAACACGGAGGTGGGCGTGCTCTATGGCGCCTTCGCCCTCCTCCGGCACCTCCAGAGCCACAGCGCCCTCGCCGGGCTGTCGCTCGGGGGCTCTCCCAAGATCGAGCATCGCATCCTGAACCACTGGGACAACCTCGATCGCAGCGTGGAGCGCGGCTACGCGGGCCGCTCCATCTGGGACTGGAGCGCGCTGCCGGGCACGCTCTCCCCCCGTTACAAGGACTACGCGAGGGCCAACGCCTCCCTCGGCATCAACGGGACCGTGCTCACCAACGTGAACGCCAACGCGCAGGTCCTCACGCCGTCGTACCTCACCAAGGTCAAGGCGCTCGCCGACGTCTTCCGCCCTTATGGCATCAAGGTCTATGTCACGGCCCGCTTCAGCGCTCCGGTCGAGATCGGCAACCTGAGCACGGCCGACCCGACCAACGCGAACGTCAAGCAATGGTGGGCGAACAAGGTCGACGAGATCTACCGGCAGATCCCCGACTTCGGCGGCTTCCTCGTGAAGGCGAACTCCGAGGGGCAGCCGGGGCCGCAGGACTATAACCGCACGCACGCCGACGGCGCCAACATGCTCGCCGACGCCCTCGCCCCCCACAAGGGCATCGTGATGTGGCGCGCCTTCGTCTACTCGGACACGAGCCCTCCGGACCGCATCAAGCAGGCGTACGAAGAGTTCAAGCCCCTCGACGGCAAGTTCAAGGCGAACGTCCTCGTGCAAGCCAAGAACGGCCCCCTCGACTTCCAGCCTCGAGAGCCGTTCCATCCGCTGTTCGGGGCCATGCCGAAGACGCCGCTGGCCCTCGAGCTCCAGATCACCAAGGAGTACCTCGGCGAAGATACGCACCTCGCCTATCTCGGCCCGCTCTACGAGGAGGTCCTCAGGGCGGACACCCACGCGAACGGCGAGGGCTCGACCGTGGCGCGGGTCATCGACGGCTCCCTCCACGACTACGCGACGACCGCGATCGCGGGCGTCTCCAACGTCGGCGACGACGCGAACTGGACCGGGTCCCACATGAACCAGGCGAACTGGTACGTGTTCGGGCGGATGGCATGGAATCCGGACCTCTCCGCGGAGGCCATCGCCGAGGAGTGGGTCCGCCAGACGTTCTCGAACGACCCCGCCGTCGTCGAGCCGGTCGTTCGGGTGATGATGAGCTCTCACCAGACGCTCGTCGACTACATGACGCCGCTCGGCCTGGTCCACATCATGGGCAGCGACCACCACTACGGGCCGGCCCCTTGGGTGAACGACCTGGGCCGCGCCGAGTGGAACCCGGTCTACTACCACAAGGCGGACGCGAACGGCATCGGCTTCAACCGATCTCCCTCGGGCAGCAACGCGGTCGCCCAGTACGCCGCGCCCGTGGGACAGCAGTTCGGAAGTCGGGACACGGTGCCTGACGACCTTCTGCTCTTCTTCCACAAAGTCGGCTGGCAGGACGAGCTGAGCTCCGGGCGGACGGTCTGGGAGGAGCTCGTCCACCGCTACAGCCTCGGCGTGGACGGGGTGAAGCTCCTGCGCGATGCATGGCAGTCCGTCGAGGGCCGCATCGACGCAAAGCGCTTCAAGGACGTGGCCGATTTCCTGCAGATCCAGCACTACGAGGCGCGCTGGTGGCGCGACGCGTGCCTCTCCTACTTCGCCCAGGTCGGGAGGCTGGAGGTCCCGAGCGGCTACGCCCCCCCGGCGAACTCGCTGAGCTTCTACCAGGGGCTCGGCTGCCCCGCCGACGCAAAGAAGCCCCGCTGCTCGCAGGTCTACAAGGGCGAGCCGTCGCCCGCCATCCTCCCATGAGCTCGTCCGGCGAGCTCGGCCCGGCCCGAGCGGCCTGAAACTCGACACCGGATCATCGATAGCAACCGGGCTGTGCGGCGCGCCGCCGCGCCCCTCCACGTCTCCCGCGACGCGCACCGGCGCACTGGGGGCGACCAGGTGCCCCGGTCTCCTCCTCGTCCCCGCGGCGACGCCGCGGGGACGCGCGCGCTGGGCCATGTGGCCTGGCCCTCTGTCGAGCGCGCAGCGAGTCGACGCTCAGCGCCGAAGCTGATACGGATAGACGGTACATGACGCAATCGTGGCAGCTGGACGAGCTCGGCCGGTTCTTCGAGCTGTCCGTGGATCTGGTGGGCATCGCCGGCTTCGACGGGCACTTCAAGCGCATCGGCCAGGCCTGGGAGCGCACGCTCGGCTACGCGCGCGAAGAGCTCCTCTCCAGACCCTTCCTCGACTTCGTCCATCCGGACGATCGAGAGCGCACCCTCGCGGAGTCGGCGCAGGCGTTCGCCGGCACCGGCAGCATCACGTTCACGAACCGTTACCGGTGCCGCGACGGCTCGTACCGATGGATCGAGTGGAACTCATCGGCCAACCAGGAGGCGCAGGTCGTCTATTTCGTCGCGCGCGACATCACGGACCGCAAGCGCGCCGAGGAGGCGCTGGTCGCGGCCGAGGCCCGGTTCCGGGCGGCGATCGACGGCAGCCTGGACGTCTTCTGCGTGCTCCGGCGCGCGCCGGGCGAGCGCGGGGCGGACGGGGGCTTCGAGTTCACCGAGGCCAACGCCAAGCTGATCGAGATGTTCGCGAGGCCGCGCGAGGCCGTCATCGGCCGGTCGGTCGACGAGATCACGCCGGAGACCCGCCAGGTGGGGGTCGTGGCGCTGATGGAGCGCGCCCTCCGGACCCGCGAGCGGGTGCTCGAGGTGATTGAGTTCCCCGCGCCCGACGGCGGGAACTTCTGGATGCACTACCAGATCATCCCGCTGAGCGACGACGACGTCGCGGTCACGGCCAGGGACATCACGCCGTTCAAGCGGCTGGAGGGCGAGCTCAGGGACGCGCTCCAGCGCCGAGAGGCCGACGCCGAGGAGCTCGAGCAGAAGAACCGGATGCTCGCGCTGGAGAACGCAGAGCGCGAGCGCGCCGAGGCGCTCTTGCGGCAGCAGCAGGAGACGATGCTCGCCATGTCCACGCCCATCATCCAGGCGTGGGAGGGGGTCCTCGTGCTGCCGGTCATCGGGACGGTGGATACCGCGCGGGCGGCGCAGATCATGGAGCGCCTCCTCCCCGAGATCGTGCGCACGCAGGCGCGTTATGCCGTCCTCGACCTGACCGGCGTCAGCGCCGTGGACGCCGCGACCGTGTCTCACCTGCTCGCCGTGGTGCGCGCGGCGAGCCTGCTCGGCAGCAGGTGCCTCGTCTCCGGGATCTCGCCCGCGATCGCCCGGACCATGACCGAGATCGGCGGCGCCGAGGGGGCGTTCATGACCTTCGGCCTGCTCCAGAACGCCCTGCGTTACGCGCTCTCCCGCTGCCAGGGCGGCGGCGCGGGCTGAGGCGGCGCGCCCGCCCGGAGCGCTGCACGAGCGCGCCGCGCGGCCGCCGGAACCGTGCTTCGACCGCCCCGCGGCGCCCCGCGGGCGTGGATCTCCCTTGCTGGACCCGTGTGTGGGTGAGATCCTCGACACACCTGCTTATCACCCAGCCTGGATGGCGCGACCCCGCACCGGAGGTCCGGCCTGCCCACGGCGCGTTCGCCAGCGTCAACGAGGGTATCATGAAGGGAACCGACACCTCGGCCGCAGCCCTGCGGAGCATCGAGCCGTCCTCCTCGCGGCCCGGAGGCACCCGCGCGGGAGGCGGGAGGCGCGGCCGGGCGTCGCTGCGCGCGGCCGCCGCCGGAACGGGCCTGCTCGCGCTCGCCGCGCTCGTCGCGGGATGTCCGTTGTGCAACGGCAACGACGTCGGCTGCTCGGACGGCGCCCACATCTCAGGGCCCATCGGGCTCGCCGCGAGCGCGTCGGCGCGCATCGAGGTCCGCGCCTGCAGGAACGGGAGCTGCGGGGAAGCGACGCTCGGCTCGGATCCGGGCGATTCGCGGAGCTCGCCGGGCCCGACCAACGCCGCGACCGCCAGCGTCGACGGCGGGCGGTTCGGCTTCGCGCTCTTCGATGACGACCCGACCAACGCGCAGTGGGAGCTCTCGATCGATTTCTCGCCGGACTTCGGCAAGGAGCTCGAGGACGGGGACGTCTATTCGGTCAGCGTCATCGACGCCGACACGCAACGCGAGCTCGTGAGCTTCGAGCGCACCATCCTCTACGGTGAACTGCAGCCCAACGGCGAGGGCCCCTTCTGCACGTCCTGCAACGTCGCGGACATCAAGCTTCCTCCGCCCGCCACGCAGTGATCGCGAGAGCGCCGCCGGCGGCGGCGCTCCGCCGCAATCGGGATCAGCCGCGCTGCAGCCGGCGGACGGCGAACGCGCCGTCGCCGAGCAACGCCTGCGCGCCGAGCCCGATCATCAGGAAGGCGACGTACTCCCAGCCGCCCCCCTGGCCGGAGAACATCCAGCCGTTCGGGAGGTGCACGAGCAGCGCGCCGGCCATCACGGGCAGGAGCGCCAGCGCGACGACGCGCGTCCGGAGCCCGGCGAGGAGCGCCGCGCCGCCGAGCAGCTCGGCGAGGAACACCGGGTACGCCGTCCAGCCCGGGAAGCCGCTCGCCGCGAAGAACGCCACGGTGCCCGGCAGCGTGAACACGAGCGGCTTGGCGAGCGCGTGCGCCAGGAACACGGCGCCCAGGCCGAGGCGCAAGAGGAGCGCGGCCAGGTCGGTCGAGCGGGGGGCGGTGAGGATCGTGTCGATTCGGTTCATGGGTGATGCCTCCATGCCCCGAGGAGTAAGCCCCGGCGCGGCGCGCCGGTAGAGCGCGCCCCGGAACGAATTGTTCTCCGCCGAGAACAATATGCCGCTACGCCCACGAGACCCCGCGGAACGCCGCGGCCAGGTGCTCGATGAGCCGGCGCACCCGCGCGGGCGGGCGCCGGCCGGCGGCGTGCACGGCGTAGATGCCCATGGGCCGCGGCGCGAAGGCGTCGAGCAGCGTGACCAGGCGCCCGGCCCGGAGTTCCTCGTCGACCATGAAGCGCGGCAGCACCGCGAGGCCGATCCCGGACACGGCCGCCTCGCGGAGCGCGGTCCCGTTGCTCGCCGTGAGCGGGCCCGAGACGGGGACGGAGATGCGCCCCGAGGCGCCGTAGAAGCGCCACTCGTCCTCGGCGCGCAGGTGCAGGTAGCGCAGGCAGTCGTGGCGCAGGAGATCCCCCGGCTGCTCGGGCCGCCCCCGCCGCTCGAGGTAGCCGGGCGCGCCGACCACGTGCAGCGCGGTCGTGGCGAGCTTCTGCGCGACGAGGCTCGAGTCCTTGAGCTTCGTGATCCGGATGGCCAGGTCCACGCGCTCCTCGACCAGGTCGACGAGCCGGTCGTTCAGCGCGAGCTCGACGTGCGCCCCCGGGGTCGCCCGCAGGAACCGCGCGAGCGGCTCCGCCAGGTACATCTGCGCGAAGGTGACCGGCGCGTTGAGCCGGATGCGGCCGCGGTCGGCGTCGGACGCGCCCCGCACCGCCGCCGCGGCCTCCTCGAGCACGCGCGCGCAGCGGGCGTAGAGGTTCATGCCGGCGTCCGTGACGGTGAGCTTGCGCGTGGTGCGCACGAGCAGCCGCTCGCCGAGGCGCGCTTCCAGGCGCGCGACCCGGGTGCTCACCATCGACTTCGACACCCCGAGCTCGGCCGCCGCCGCGGTGAAGGAGCGGCGCTCCACGACGCGGGCGAAGCACAGCATGGCGGGCAGATCGTCGAAGAGCGGGTCGAGCATGCGCCCACGGTGCACGGCGGGGCGGATTGTTCGCAAGGGAGAACGAGGCCCGCGGCCGCGAGGACCGGGGCGGCTCCGGCTTGCCTTCGCCCCTCCCCCTCCGGTAGCGTCGGCCCCGGGTAGAATTATCGTGGCGGCCCCGATCGTCGTCGACATCGCGTCGGGCCCTGCCGTGCACGGCGAGCTCCCGGCGCTCCTCATCGAGGCGTGCTCCCGCGCCGCCGGGGGCGGCGGGTGCGCGCTCGGCGATCCGAAGCGCACCGGGACCCCGGTCCGGGCGCTCGCCGTGGTCTGGCTGGACGGGCCGGACCACCGCCGCCTGCGGGTCGACGTCGCCTCGCTCGGCGCCCCCGGGGGCACGCTGTCGTCGCGCGAGATCGAGTTCCGCGAGGAGGATCCGCTGCCCGACCGCTACCGCACCGCGGGGCTCCTGGTCGCGGCGCTGGCGTCGGAGCGCGCCGGCGCCCCGGCCGACGCCGAGCAGGCCGACGCCGAGCAGGCCGACGCCGAGCAGGCCGACGCCGAGCAGGCCGACGCCGAGCGACGCCGAGCAGGCCGACGCCGAGCAGGCCGCGGGGTCGCCGCCGCGCCCGCTGGGCTGGTTCCTCGGCGCCGGCGGGCTCGCCGGCAGCGGGCTCGAGGGCGGCCCCGCCAGCGCCGGCGGGTGGGTCATGGCCACGGCGCTCGACGGGCGCTCGGGTTTCTTCGGGACGCTGTCGGCGTCCTATGCCACGACCTTGCGCGAGCCGGCCCCGGAGCTGTCCGTCCAGTGGCTCGGGCTGGGGGTCGGCGGCGGCATCGCCGCGCCCGTCGCGCCGCTCGACGCGCTCGTGCGCGCGAGGATCCAGGCCGCGGCCGAGTGGGTGATCGCCTCCCCGAACGACCCGAAGAAGCCGGAGGAGACAGGGCACGGGTGGACCTTCGGGACGCGCACGGCGATCGACCTCGCGTGGCCCGCCGAGGGCAGCGTGGCCCTCCTCGGCAGCGCCGAGGCCTTCGTGCGGATCCATCAGACCGACCTCCACGCGCCCCCGAAGCCCAAGGCGACGCTGCCGAGCGGCGGCTTCACGGGGATGCTGGGGGTGCAGCTGCGCCTGCGGTAGTGAGTCCCGCGCGTCAGAGATCCCGCCAGCATACCCCTCTCGGGTGCGCGCGACAGATGCAGACACGAACCGCCGTGACCGAGGGCGCCGAGGCGCCTTGGTAGGCTCTCCTGGCTCCGCAGCCCGACCTTGGCAGCGGCGCGCTGTGCCGCGCGCCCAGCCCGTCACTCCCGGGCCGCCGCGCGGGCCTGCTCGACGCGGCGCAGGCACGTCTCGCGGTTCGCGCGGGCCATGGCTTCCGGCACGCGAAGCAGGTCCATGCTCCGCTCGATGGGCATGCAGTAGCTCGTCGCGGCCCACAGCTTCGGGTCGTCGACGCCGAGGAGCGGCTCGATATCGGCCCATATCCGCACGACCTTGTCGTCGGAGGCCGTGACGATCCGCCGGCCATCCGGGCTGAACGCCGCAGAGTTGACCCCGGAGTCGGAGCCCCGAAGAACGAGGAGCTCGCCCGTGCCGTCGGCGTCCCACAACCGCACGGAGTTGTCGGCAGACGCCGTGGCGACGCGCTTGCCGTCAGGGCTGAACTCCGCCCAGAATATCTGGAACTCGTGACCCCGGAGGACGATGGGCCCTCCGGCGCCGTCGGCGTTCCACACGCGCGCGGTCCTGTCCGCAGACGCCGTGACGATGCGCTTGCCATCGGGGCTGAACTCCGCCGACCAGATCCGATCCTCGTGACCCCGAAGGACGATGGGCTCTCCGGTGCCGTCGGCGTTCCACACGCGCGCGGTCCTGTCCGCAGACGCCGTGACGATGCGCTTGCCATCGGGGCTGAACTCCGCCGACCAGATCCGATCCTCGTGACCCCGAAGGACGATGGGCTCTCCGGTGCCGTCGGCGTTCCACACGCGCGCGGTCCCGTCGAGCGATCCGGTGACGAGGCGCTGGCCATCGGGGCTGAACGACGCCCACCCGGCCGCCAGGCCGTGACCTCGAAGGACGATGGGCTCTCCGGCGCCGTCGGCGTTCCACACCCGCACCGTCCTGTCGTCCGACGCGGTGGCGACGCGCTTGCCATCGGGGCTGAACGCCGCCGAATAGACCCGAGCCTCGTGACCCCGAAGGACGATGGGCTCTCCGGTGCCGTCAGCGCTCCACACCCGTGCGGTCCGGTCCGTCGACGCGGTGGCGACGCGCCTGCCATCGGGGCTGAACTCCGCCGAGAAGACGTCCGCCTCGTGACCACGGAGGATCAGGGGCCTTCCTGTGCCGTCAGCGTTCCACACCCGTACGGTCCTGTCCGCAGACGCCGAGACGATGCGCCTGCCATCGGGGCTGAACGTCGCCATGTTGACCTCCGCCTCGTGGCCGCGGAAGACCTTGAGCTCGTTCGTGCCGTCGGCGTTCCACACCCGCGCGGTCTTGTCATGGGACGCCGTGGCGATGCTCTTGCCGTCAGGGCTGAACGCCGCCACATGGATATCCTCCTCGTGGCCGCGGAGGACCAGCGGCTCGCCCGTGCCGTCGGCGTTCCACACCCGCGCGGTCCTGTCGTACGACGCGGTGACGATGCGCTTGCCGTCAGGGCTGAACTCCGCCGAACAGACCCGAGCCCCGTGGCCGCGGAGGACCAGGGGCTCGCCCACGCCATCGGCGTTCCACACCCGCGCGGTCCCGTCCTCGGACGCCGTGACGATGCGCTTGCCGTCGGGGCTGAACGCCGCCGCGTTGAGGCCATTCTCGTGACCGCGGAGGACCAGGAGCTCGCCCGTGCCGTCGGCGTCCCACACCCGCGCAGTCCTGTCGTACGACGCGGTGACGATGCGCTGGCCGTCAGGGCTGAACGTCGCCGCATGGATCCCTTCCGCGTGGCCGCGAAGGACGATGGGCTCGCCCGTGCCGTCGGCGTTCCACACCCGCGCGGTCCCGTCCTCGGACGCCGTGACGATGCGCTTGCCATCGGGGCTGAACACCGCCGAGTGGACGCGGTCGCCGTGACCGCGGAGGACGACGGGCTCGCCCGCGCCGTCGGCGTTCCACACCCGGGCGATCCTGTCGTACGACGCGGTGACGATGCGCTGGCCGTCAGGGCTGAAGGCCGCCGAGTCGACGGTCGCCTCGGGGTTGCGAAGGACCACGCGCCCGCCCGTGCCGTCGGCGTTCCACACCCGGACCGTCCTGTCCGCGCAGGCGGTGAGTAGGTGCTTGCCGTCGGGGCTATAGCTCACCCGCAGGACGAAGTCCGGATGGCTGAGCACCGCGCGGGCGACCCCGCCGTGCAGCGCCGAGAGCGCGAGGACGGACCACGCGCGCGGCACGTCGGGCGGCTCGACCTCGCGCAAGATCGCGAGCACGGTCGTGGGATCGTCCTGCATCTCGCGGGCGGTCGCCATGCGGGTGGCGTTGCGCGCCTCTCGCGCTTCGACGTGCGCGCGCGCCGCTTCCTGGTCGGCGCGCATGGCTTGCTGGTTGGCGCGCGCGGCCTGCTGGCTCGCGCGCGCGGCCTGCTGGCTCGCGCGGACCGCCAGGAACGAGACCATGACCGCGATCGCGGTGAGCGTGGCGATCATGCCCGTCGCGAGCCGCCGGCGCAGGCGGCGCGCGCGCTCGCAGAGGGCCACGACCGCCAGGAGATAGCGCTCCTCGCGGAAGCCGAGCCCGGAGCGCCCCCCGTCGCCCTGCGCGGCGCGGCGGCGCTCGTACCACCCTCGAGCGCCCTCCGCCGCGCTGTCGCGCCAGAGCAGCCCCTCGGCGTGGCCGCTCGCCTCCCACTGCTGGGCCGCGGCGCGGAGCCGGGCCAGAAACTCCGCGTCCTGCTCGCTCTCGGCGAGCCACTGCCGGAGCTTCGGCCAGCGCTCGATCAGGGACTCGTGGACCAGCTCCACGGTCGTGCCGTCCCGCTCGCCGACGGCCTGCTCGCCGCCCGTCTCGATGAGCAGGAGCCGCGCGCCGGCCAGGTGCTGGACCACCTGCGCGACCGCGTCGCCCTCGCTGCCCTGCGCCAGATCGCGGAGCTCGTCGAGGCTCACCACGGCGCGCGTGCGCTCGGGCGTGACGAGGCGGAGCAGCACCGCCCGCGCCAGCCGCTGCTCGCGCGACGACAGCGCCGAGAGCACCGCGTCGGCGTGGGCGGACAGGGCGCCGGCGACGCCGCCGAGCTGGTCGTAGCTGTCGCGCGTCAGGAGCCGGCGCTCGCGGTCGCGCGCCTCCCACAGCTTGGTGGCCGTGAACTGCAGGAGCGGCAAGGGGCTGCGCGTGCGCTCGAGCGAGCCCAGCATGTGCTCGACCATCTCCGCGGTCTCGAAGCGGTGACCGGCCGTCTCGAGCGGCCTCGTCAGGGCGTCGCGCAAGCCCTCGCGCCCCATCGGCGGCAAGAACGACAGCCCGCGGGTCGCGTCCCGGAGGAAGGCCTGGTCGTCGGCCATGCGCTCGAGGAAGTCCGAGCGGACGGCGAGGAGGACGCGCAGGGGGGACGAGGCGTCGTCGGCCGCGCCCTCCAGGCAGGCGACGAACGCCGCCCGCTCCTCGGGGGCGGCGCCGAGCGTGTAGAGCTCCTCGAACTGGTCGACGAAGAGCAGGACGCGGCGCCGCTGCCCCTCGCGGCGGCAGCGCGCGCGCAGCCGCGCGCCCAGGGTGCCCGGCTGCGCGCGCAGGGCGGCGACGATGCCATCGTGGTCGAGGCGCTCGGGCGCGCCCGTGAGCGCGCCCCCCTTGGTCTCCGTCTCGGCGACCTGCACGAGCACATCCGCGAGCGCGGCGAGCGGCGCGCGACCGGGGCGCAGGATGAACGCCTCCCAGAGGTCCCCCGACCGCTTCAAGGCCGGGATCACGCCCGCGCGCACGAACGACGACTTGCCCGCCCCGGAGGGCCCGGCGACGACCAGGAGCGGCTGGTGGCGCAGCCGCGCCGTCATGGCGGAGATCTCGCGATCGCGGCCGAAGAACCACGCGGCGTCCGCCTCCTGGAAGGCGGACAGGCCGGCGAACGGGCTCTCGTCCTCGCCCAGCGGGAGCGCCCTCCGGCCGGGCAGGAGCGCCTCGAGCTCGGCGAGCAGCTCCCTGGCCGAGCCGACGCGCTCGGCGCTGCGCTTCTTCAGGCAGCGGTCGACGAGCTCGCCGAGCGCGCCCACGTCGGGGCGCCTGGCGGCCAGGCTGGGCATCGGGGCGGCGAAGTTCACGATGTCCGAGAGCCGCGCGAGCGAGAACGGCTCGAGCGGGTGCTCCCCCGCGAGCAGCTCGTACAGGAGGAGGCCCACGGCCCAGAGGTCGGCGCGGGGATCGACGCCGGTGCCCAGCAGCTGCTCGGGCGCCATGTACCGTGGCGTGCCGATGGCCGCGCTGCTCCGGCTCAGGCTGGCGCCTCCGCGGGGCGCCGCCCGCACCCCTGAGAGCGTCGCGGCGCCCTCGGCCTCCATGCGCTTGGCGATGCCGAAATCGAGCACCTTGATGGCGCCGGCGTCGTCGAGGAGGATGTTCTCCGGCTTGAGATCGCGGTGCACGATCCCGAGCTCGTGCGCGCAGACCAGCGCGCGAACGACGGGGATCAGGAGCTCGATGGCGACGGCGGGCGCCCTCGGGCAAGGCGGCGTCGCGGCGCCCGGCGACCCGGGCGCGCTGGGGTGCTCGCGCTGGGCCATCCACGCGCGCAGCGTGCGCCCTTTGACGTACTCGAGCACGAGGTAGGGATATCCATGGATCTCGTCGACCTCGTGGATGACCACGATGTTCTCGTGCCTGCAGCGCGCCGTGGCCCGCGCCTCGGCCAGGAAGCGCTCGACGGTGTCACCGGTGTACTCGAGGAGGACCTTGATGGCGACCAGGCGGCCGAGCTTCGTGTCGCGGGCCAGGAACGCGACCCCCATGCCGCCCCGGCCCAGCGTGCGGATGATCTCGTAATGCTTGAGGGTGCCGCCGACGCCCACGGGCATGTGGCCCGCGCTGGGCTCCGCCCCCCCGTCCCTCGTTCCGGCCTGGAGCGGCGTGGCGCCGTGCGCCTGGTCGCCGGAGCTGGCCGGGGTCACCGCGAGCATGACCGTGCGCGCGAGGTCTTCGCTGGACGACTCGGGCGTGCTCTGCTCGTGAGGCTCGATCACCACACGGCGCCGTCCCAAGGCGGGATCGACGCAGCCGGCGTTCTCCTGCGTTGTCGCCTGTGCGCCGCTCTCTGGTGCGAAGTTCTGCCGGCCCATCACCACCTCTCCGGTCGCTGCTGCCTCGCGCGGCAGCCTGGGGCGAACGCCACGCACGGTGGGATCGGCCAGGCGATCCCGGCAGTCGGGCCCCTGCGCCGCCGGCGGGAGAGCTCGACGAGATGGCCGGTCCGACGCTCGGGCGCCCAACGTCGCTGCTCATCGCTTCATAGAGTCGCCGTTGCCCCCTGTCCGCCGCAGGCGCGCCCTCGGAGCACCGCGCGGCGCCCTGCCGGACGAGCACCGCATCCAGGCTGGCTGACCGAGGGCGCGCGGGTGGAGGGGCACCCAGGACAGAACAGGCACGGTCACGCGCGCTCCGGCTCAGCTTGTCTCGTCGGTTGCGCCGGGACTAGGCTGCTCGGCGTGCCGCGTCCGGTTCCCGCTCCGCGCCCGCCGCTCGCGTTGCCAGGCTCGCCTCGTCCCCCCCCCGCGCGCGGGGGGGGGGGGACGAGGCTCTTCCTCGCCGCCGGCCTGACCGCCGGCGCGCGGGGCCGCGCCGACGCTCCCAGAGCGCGGAGAGGAAGCGGGCGATGTTCCTTGGCCCGGTCACCACGGCGACGAGCTTCGTTCGCCCCTTGCAAGCTGGGCACTCGAGGCCGTTTCAATCGTTTACGCCTGTCCGGTCCTGGGCGCTTGCGCTCCCGGCAGCAACCGATCGAGCATGACATCGATGAGCACGAGCGACGACCTGACGCAGCTACGCCGGCGGATCGAGGAGCTCGAGCGGAGCGAGGCGCGTTACCGCGGTATCTTCGAGAGCTCCCCGATCTCCCTCTGGGAGGAGGACTGGTCGGCGGTCAGGCGGCACCTCGACCGGATCATCGCGTCGGGCGTCACCGATCTGGACACGCACCTCCGATCCCATGTCGACGATGTCTTCACGGGCATCGCCCTGGTGAAGATCCTCGACGTGAACAAGGCCACGCTGGAGCTCTGCCGCGCCTCGAGCAAGGAACAGATCCTCGCCGGGCTGTCGGTCATCTTCGACGAGCCCGCGGTGGCGACCTTCCGCCGCGAGCTCGTCGCCCTGGGGAGCGGGGCGACGTCCTTCGAGGAAGAGACGTTCATCTCCACGCTCGACGGCGAGCGGAGGACCGTCACGCTCCGGCTCGCGATGAGCGCGGGCTCCGAGCAGACGTGGGAGCGCTGTTTCGTGTCGCTCCTGGACATCACGGATCGCAAGCATGCCGAGGAGGCGCTGCGCCAGAGCAAGGAGGAGACCATCCGCGCGCAGATGACCATGTTGGCGCAGCTGTCCACGCCGGTGATCCCCATCAGCGACGACGTCATCGTCATGCCGCTCATCGGGGCGCTGGACCGAGCCCGGATGCAGCAGGCCACGGGCGCGCTCCTGGACGAGCTGCAGCGGCGCTCGGCGAGGGTCGCCATCCTGGACATCACCGGCGTCCCCGGGATGGACGCGGAGGCCACCCACGGCGTCCTCCAGGCGGCGGGCGCCGTGCGCCTGCTCGGGGCGAAGGTGGTGCTGACGGGGATCCGCCCGGAGGTCGCGCGGTGCTTGGTCGATCTCGGCTCCGACCTGCCCGACATCGTGACCCGCGGCACCCTGCAAGCCGGGATCGCCTACGCGATGCAGGGCGGCGCCGGGCGACGCTGAAGCTACGGGGCCACCGTCCGCGACCGCGGAGCTTGTGGAGGGGGGCAGTGGAAGCGGGCTGTCCCGATACCGGCGCTCGCACCCGAGGTGCGCCCGCCGGTGAGCGTCGCCACGAGCAGGTTCGGCCGGCGCTCGTCCTCGCTTCTGGCGCCAAGATAGAGGCGCCATCACGTGCGGCACGTGGAACCACTTGACGCCAGCCTGGGTAAGGTGCGCGCGCTGAGGCGCGCCCCTCACCGCGCGCGGCGCCTCCCCGCCCGGCCCTCCGGGGGCGCAGCCGGCTGATCCGCCGCGAGCAGCTCGAGCGCGCGATGGAGCGCTAGCTCCAGGGAGCGCGTCGCCTCGACCGGTAGATCGGCGAAGAGCTGCTGCGCGCCGATGAAGGCCGCATATTCCAGGCGCGCGAGCTGCAGGGCCGTGTTGCGCGTGCCCCCCGGGCCGGCGTGCAGGGACGTGAGGTACTCGATGCGCCGCGCGTCGACCCGCCGGAGCACGGCCGCGGCGCGCTCGTCGCGGAGCGCCCAGGCCCGCACCGCGAGATCCAGCCGGCCGTCCAGCGATCGCACGATCTCCTCGAGGCGCTGCCGTCGCTGCTCGGCGGCTCCGCCGCCGTCGGCGTGGCGGATGGGCGCCGACGTCTGCCGCTCCTCCCAGCGCGCGAGGAGCGCCTCGAGGAACGCCGCGATGTCCCGGAAGTGGTGATAAAACGAGCCCTTGGTGCGACCGATCCTGGCGCAGAGCCCATCGATCGTCAGCGCGCCCTCGCCGCCGTCGCGGAGCGCGTCGAGCCCCTCGTCGAGCCAGTCGTTCCTCGAGGTGCGCGCCATGCGCGTCAGTCCAGCGTGGCGCCCGCGACCGTGGCGGCGAGGCCGCCCGATGTCAGGCTCCTCGGAGCGGTGAGCCCAGCGCCCCCGCGCACCCGGCGGCAGGTCGGGTCGACGTCCGGCGGGCGAAACGAGGGCGGCACCGCGGCGAGCATCGAAAAAGCGACGCGGCTCAGCCTGCTTTCGGGCGGAACGGCTACTGCATGAGCATGGGAACCGCCGAGCCACGACCAGCAGACCGCCGGCTCAGGCTCGTCTCCGCTCAGCCCGACGCGCAGCCCGCGCCCGCGCCCCCCAGCGACGAGGAGCTCCTGCGCGCCTTCCACCGGGGCGAACGCGGGATCGGCCTGCGCCTGTACGAGCACCTGCTCCCAGCGGTCGACCGGACCCTGTACCGGATCCTGGGCTGCCGCGAGCAGGACCACGCCGACCTCGTGCAGGGCGCGTTCGAGCAGATCGTGAGCACGCTCGCGAAGCGCCGCTTCGCGGGGGAATGCAGCCTGGCGGGCTGGGCGTCCGTCATCGCCTGCCACGTCGGGCTGAGCACGCTGCGCGCCCGCCGGCGCGAGCGCAAGGTCATCGATCGCGCGCCGGGGCCCTCGGAGGAGACCGGCGCCGCGCCCGAGCCGCCCGCGCAGAGCGCCGACCCCGAGCGGGCGGTGAGCGCGCAGCGCGACCTCGAGGCGCTGCGCCGGCACCTCGCGGCGATGGACGGCGACCGCGCCACCGCGCTGCTGCTCCACGCCATGGGCTATTCCATCAATGAAATCGCTAGTTTGACCGGCGTCTCCGAGGCCGCGGCCCAGTCGCGGCTGTCGCGGGGGCGGCGGGAGCTGAAGGCGCGCTGCGAGCCCGACGCAGCGACGCGACGCGACCCCGATCGGCCCGAGGAGCCACGATGAAGCAGGACGACGTTGACGCCACCCCGGAGGACCGCGCCGATGCGCCCGGCGTGGAGGCCTCGCTGCGGGCGCTTGTCGAGCAGCCGGTGCCGCCGCTGCCCAGGGCCCAGGCGCGGTACCTCCAGCAGCGGATCGCCGGTCGCATCGACCAGCTCGCCGCCGAGGCGGCGGAGCGGCGCGGCCGCGTCGCCCGGCGGAAGCGGGACGCCCTCGTCGCGGCGGCGCTGGCGGGCGCCCTGGCGGCGGCGGTCGCCGGCGTCCTGATCGGGGTCCGGGCGCAGGACGCCTCGCCCGCGGCGGCGCAGGTGACGGCGCTCCAGGGCTCGGTCGAGATCTCGGCCGGGGGCGCGACGCGCTCGCCGCCGTCGCTCGCCCTCGTGCCGCTCACGAGCGACGAGGAGCTGCGGACCGGCGAGGGCGCGCGGGCGAAGGCGTCGCTCGCGACGGGCGCGACCGTCGAGGTCGGGCCGTCGACCCGCGTGCGGTTCGCGCCGGTGGGGGCCGGGCGCGACCGCCTCGGCGACGTCGTCACCCTCGAGCAGGGCAGGATCGCCGTCGAGGTGCCGCCGCTGCCGACCGGCGTGACGCTGTCGGTGCGGACCCTGGACGCCGTGGTCACGGTCCACGGGACGCGCTTCTCCGTCGAGCGGCACCCCGGCGCGGCGGGGGCGCCGGCCGAGACGCGCGTGTCGGTCATGGAAGGTCGGGTCGCCGTGCACAGCGACGCGGTCGAGCGCGCCCTGACCCCCGGCGAGACGTGGTCGTCCCGCGACGAGGAGCGCCAGGTGGACCGGCCCGCCGAGGGGGGGCCGGGCGACGCGCCGGCGCCGCCGCACGGGGAGGCGCAGGACGGCGCCGCCGGCGAGGGCGGCAAGGCCGGCGAGGGCGGCAAGGCCGGCGAGGGGGAGCCGCGCGCGCCGCGCGACGCGCGCGAGGCGCCGGCGCGGGCCTCGCTCACGGCCGAGAACGCGCTGCTCCAGAGCGCGATGGCGGCCCGGAGGGGCGGGCAGCCGAGCCGGGCGATCGAGCGGCTCGACCTCCTCCTCGGTCGCTACCCGGACTCGCCGCTCGCCGAGATCGCCCGCGTGGAGCGCCTGCGCGCGATCGAGATGCTCGGCGACAAGCAGCGCACGGCGGCGGAGGCGCGCCGCTATCTCAAGGACTACCCGCAGGGCTTCGGGCGCGAGGAAGCCACGTCCGCCTCGCGCCCGAGCGGCGCTCGCCCGTGAGCGCCCGCGCGCGGCGCCGTCTCGATTTCTGACAAACCCTGCCTGCTCTCGGCGCCTCCGGCGACTTTCACTTCATCAGAGGAACCACCGCCCCGGCGAGCGGGTTCGCCGGCGGCGGCAGTGGTCGTGCTTGCTCTTCGATTTGGGAGGATCCCGATGCGTTCGTTCGCGTTGACTGCGTGTTTGTGTGGTGGGCTGTTGTCTCTCGCGATCGTCGGCTCGGCCTGTACCGTGCTGGGGACGGGAGATGCCGGCAGCAACATGGTCTCCGGGGGCGACTGCACCCCGTCGGACGAGGGAGGGAGCGCGCCCGCGCCGAGCTTCCCGGGGTCCGGCACGTCGGGCGCCGGCGAGCCGATCACCGCCGATCTCGATTCGCTGTCGTGTGGAGCGAGCCGCCTGGGCACCCCGGTGGACGAGACCGCCCAGGTCGACTGCTATTACACGAACAGCAACCCGACGACGCCGATGGCCTTCGTCGAGCGGGTCGTCGAGATCGCCGAGAGCGAGGAGCTCGTGCACGTGCGGCTGACGCTCAACCCCGCGTTCGTCGACAACACGTACGGCGAGACGGCCATCGGCTGGGGCGGCGAAGCGCAGCCCGAGCAGCAGCCCGCGCCCGGCGGGCCCGGGCAGCCGCCAGCGCCCGGCGGCGGGCCGAAGCCGAAGGGGCACAAGGGGCACACGTTCAAGGATCTCGTGGGCAGCGACAAGGCCCAGTTCCAGCTGACGGACGGGAAGGGAGAGCTCGTGCTCGACTTCTTCGTCGACTACGTCTCGGCCGACGAGGCGAAGCCGTCGGGCTACGGATCGCTCGGCGTGCTCGGCGGAGAGGGCAAGATGCTCCTCGGAGACGCCGGGGCCGTCGTCGCGGCGACCACCTCGCTCGACCGCGATCTCAACGCGTGCGGGTACGGCGCGTACGTCGTCGACTCCCCGGAGACGGACGAGAGCTACACCCCGAATCCGCAGGCGCCGGGCTGGGATTACCGGGTCGTGTACGACGTGTGGGTGAGCGCCTCGGCGTTCGGCGCGGCGGGCTTCGGCGACGCGACCATCAGCTATGTGCACGCGTCGCCGAGCAAGTACCCGTCGGACACGCTGACCGTGACGCCGGGGCCGTGCCCCCCGACGACGTGCGAGGGCGAGGACCCGCCCGCCGGCGAAGGCGGCGGCGATCCCGGCGAGGAGCCGGGCGGTGGTGAGGAGTGCAAGGATTCGGGTGGGGAGTGCACGGCGAACGCGGACTGCTGCTGGGACAGCGACGTGTGCCTGGGCGGCGTGTGCCAGCCGTTCGACGTACCCCAGTGAGGCGGCGCTGCCCGGCGCCGGGGCGGCCGTCCGCCCCGGGCCGGGCAGCCCAGCTCAGACCGGGTCCGGGCGGTCGAGCACGGCGTTGAAGACGGTCGGCGGCACCCGCAGGCGCTCGTCGCTCTCGTAGCGCCGGCGCAGCTCGGCGAAGCTCGCGTCGGGCGAGCGCGTGAGCGCGGCGAGCCCGTCGAACAGCGCGAACCGCTCGTCCCCGTGCGGTTCGTTGGGGCGGCTCATCCCGCCCCAGCAATCCCAGGGCAGCATCTCCATGTTGTTGAGCGCCGCCGCGTCGCGCACGATGTTCCCGTCGATGAACCAGTACCCGTGCTCGTCGAGGAAGCCGAACGTCGACGGATCGGCCTCCCCGGCGCGGCACCGCGCCCAGGCGTCGCCCGCGACGACGAAGCGGTCGCGGGGCACGTCGAGCGCGTCGAAGTCGGGCTTCAGCGCCGCCCGCTGGACGTCGTCGAGCTGCGCGTCGACGAGGACCCAGCGCGCCTCGGCGGCGTTCCAGTGCTCTGCGACCCAGTGGTCCATGAAGCTGTCGGGGGAGAAATAGCCGGCGAAGCCGCAGCGCGCCCGGGCGGGAACCCCCTTGGCGCGCAGCAGGGCGACCAGGAGCACCGTGAAGTGGCGGCAATTGCCGACGAGGCGCGCGCCGGGCGGCCGGGCGGCGGAGAGCGGCCGGCCGTCGTGGGCGAGGAGGCGCTCCAGCATCCGGTCTGCGGGACGGAGGTGGGGCTCGCCGCGGCGCTCGTCGGAGAGCTCCACGCCGTAGGCCTGCGCCCAGTGCTGGTGCAGCAGCAAGCCCTGCACGACGCGGACGAGCGAGGCCACGTCGCTCGGCAGCTCGTCGAACAGCGGCGCGTGCGCGCCGGCAGACGTCATCGCGCCGGGGCGCGTGTAGAAATCGAAGATCTCGTGTGCCAGCATCGTCATCCGTCGTCCGCGAGGTGTGATGTTCCGGGGGGGGCTGCGCGCTGCGGGGTGGAGTCTCCCATCGATTCGGGGATGTGGGAAGAGCTCGGGGACATATCGCCGACGAGGTCGGACCGCTGACCTGCGGTCGCCCGGCGGCGCGCTTCGCTCGATTTGGTACACTGCGGCGCAGAAAGGGCTGGCGCGCGAGGGTGCTCCGCATCGATCGCGCGATCCCCGGTCGCGCGCCGCATCGACAGCACATGCAGCCATCCCAGCCACCTTCCTCCTCACGCGCGGCGCCGCGCGCAGACCGGCGGCCGCGCGCGCTCGTCCTTCTCCCGGCGCTCGCCGCCGCCCTCTCCGCGTGCGGCGGCCGGAGCGACGTCCTCGAGGAGGGCGGCGCCGAGGAGGTCGCCCCAGTCCCCGTGTGCGAGCCCGCGCCGGAGGTGTGCGACGGCCTCGACAACGATTGCGACCGCGTCGTCGACGAGGGCTGCCCTTGCGCGGAGGGACGGGAACGGGGCTGCTACTCGGGCCCGCAGGGCAGCCTGGGCATCGGGGCGTGCAGGGCCGGCGTGCAGGTCTGCTCCCGGGGCGCGTGGGGTCGGTGCACCGGCGAGAGCACGCCGGCGCCCGAGGTGTGCGACCTCGTCGACAACGACTGCAATGGACAGACCGACGAGGGCACGTGCCCCGACGGGACGGCGTGCGGCGCGAGCCTCACCGCGGACATGGCGTCGCCGCCGGAGGGATGGTCCTTCAACGGGACGGCCTTCTGGGACCCGGAGTCGCGGACCGCCGTGCTCACCGAGGCCACGAACCAGCAGGCCGGCACCGTCGTCTACCGGAATCCCCTCGCCGCCGACGCCTTCACTGCGACGTTCGAGTTCCGCCTCGGCCGGGGCGACGGCGTGGGCTTCATGCTCCAGGCGACGGGAGCGACGGCCGTGGGCGAGCCCGGCGGCGGCCTGGGCATGGCCGGGCTCGCCGGCTACGGCGTCGAGTTCGATACGTACCAGAACTTCGATTGCGATGACGCGAGCGGCGAGCACATGGGCATCGCCGATCTCGCCCGGCCTTGCGCCGGGGGCGTCCTCGACTCGCTGCTCCAGGTGTACGGCGACCTCCGGCTCGGCGACGCCGCGTTCCATACGGCCCGCATCGAGCTCAATCAGGGCGAGGCGAGCGTGAGCCTCGACGGCAAGCCGCTGATCGAGAAGGTGGCCATCCCCGGCTTCCCCGTCGGGTCGGAGCTCTTCTATGGCTTCGCCGCCGGCACCGGAGATGCCGTCGCGCGCCAGGAGATCCGGAATGTGACGATCACCTTCCCCGCTCCTCGCTGCCTCTAGTTCCACCCACCAGGGATCCGGAGAGAGAGTTCAACGCCAAGGCGCAAAGACGCAAAGACGCAAAAAAGATTTGTAGTTTTGCGCCTTTGCGTCTTTGCGCCTTGGCGTTTATTTCTCTTCACTCGCGAGGCAGAGCCCTGGCGGGAGCTCTGCCCCGCGGTACTCACGCGCTCGCGGGGCGCGGGCCGCACAGCGGGCGCAGCGCGTCGCGCTCGGCCTGGGGCAGGACCGTGACCGGGTACTTCGGATTGCCGCTCGCTCGATCGAAGAACGGGTGCGGCCACGTCTTGCCGCTGATCTTCCAGCCGAGCACCTTCCCGATCGTGCGCGCGAGCAGCGGCACGTTCGGCTTCACCGTCCCGGGCGGAGGCTCGCCGATCGCGAACTTGCCGAAGATCCCGCCGCGCGGCGGGCCGAAGACCTCGTCGCACGGGCTCGCGCTCGGCGCTTGCCGGAACAGCTCGGTGGCGATGCCGAGGACCGGCAGCCGCGGCGTCGGCGTGTTGCCGAGCGGCGTCTTGCAGCAGCTCGCGTACCACCGATAGAGGCCCCGCGGCGTGAGGCGCACGGCGGCGATGACCTCGGTGCCGCGGTCGAACGAGATCGCCGACGGAGGGACCTGCACGATGTCCGAGCCGCCGTGCTCGTCGAGCAGGTCCGCGCGGCCGAGGTGGTGCAGAAACGCCTGGCAGTCGGCGCAGTAGCAGACGGCGCGGTTCACCGTGCTCGGCGACGCATCGCGCAGCCATCCGTGGAGCTTTCCGCAACGACACTGGAGCTCGATATCTCGGGACATGGAGCCCACATATCATGTTCCGACGCGCGGCGCGCGCGCTTCTCGACGCGCGCGCTCCTCGCCGCGCGCGCTCCTCGCCGCGCGCGCCGCCCCTGAGCCGCTCGTCACCGCCGGCGCCGCGGCGCGACCCCGACCGCGGCTGGCAGTGTTATTGCTCGCGCGATGAGCCGCCGCGCCCGCCTCGCCTCTCTGGATCTGAACTTGCTTGTCGTGCTCGACGAGCTGCTCCGGAGCCAGAGCACCGTCGTCGCGGCGAAGCGCCTCGGTCGGGCGCAGTCGTCGGTGAGCCACGCGCTCGGCCGGCTCCGCGAGGTGTTCGGCGATCCGCTCTTCGTCCGCACCGGAACCGCGCTCCGGCCGACGAGCTTCGCCGAGGAGCTCGCGGCGCCGCTGCGCGCGCAGCTCGACGCGCTGGAGCAGCTCCTCGAGCCGACGGCGGGCGTGGAGCCGTCACGCCTCGAGCGGACGTTCACGCTGTCCGCGCCTGACTGGGCCGTGGTCCTGATGCTGCCGCCGCTCATGGCGCGGCTGCGCCGCGAGGCGCCCGGCGTCGATGTCGTGCTGCGCTCCTTCAGGATGGATGTGGATCGGGCGGTCCAGTCGGGCGAGATCGACGTGGCGCTCGGCGTGAGGTTCCAGCCGCTCTCCGGCCTCGTGATGCAACGGCTGCTGGAGGAGCCGTTCGTGTGCATCGCCCACCGCGACCACCCCGATCTCGGAGAGCGCATCACGCTCGACGCGTACGCCGCCGCCGCCCATGTCCTTGTCGCGCCCTACGAGCTGCCCGGGAGCCCTCTGGACGACGAGCTCGCGCGGCTCGGGCACCGCCGGCGCGTCGTGCTCCGGGTCCCGCACTTCTCGGCGGCCCTGTTCGTCGTCGCGCAGACGGACCTCATCGCGACGCTCCCGAGCAGCTTCGTCCGCGCGACCGCGCCGCTCCTCCGCCTCCGCGTGATCGAGCCGCCGCTCGCGATCCCGCCCTTTTCGTTCTCATGCCTCTTCAGCGCGACACGGCAGAAGGATCCCGCGCACGTCTGGCTCCGCAGGTGCATCTCCGAGATCTGTCGCGAGATCCACGCCGGGGCGCCGCGCGCGGTCGCCGGCCAGCCTATCGACGCCATCGATAGATAGTAACAACCCTGGAGGCGCGCCGCGGCGTGGACCGCCCTCGGGGCCGCCATTACGCTCTGGTCCGACGATGGAAGGCCGTCGCGCGGCGCGACGCGCCGCCGCGATCCGCGAGGCACGGGGCCTCGCGAGCCACCGAAAGGAAAGAACACCATGCGATCCATCACCGCGCTCGGCTTCTCTCTCTGCCTCTCTCTCACCGCGGCCGCCTGCGCCGACGACGGGTCGGGCGGGAGCGAGGGCAGCGCGGCCTCCGGCGACGGCGACGGCCAGGGCGCGCGCCCGGGCTGGCGCGGGCTCGCTCCGATCGCGGGCGGCCCGCGCCAGGAGCACGGCGTGGTCGCGCTCGACGGCAAGGTCTATGTCATCGCGGGCGTCGGCGGCGAGCTGCTCAACACCGGGCGCGTCGAGGTCTACGATCCTCGCGAGGACGCGTGGTCCGAGGCCGCGCAGCTGCCGATGGCGCTGAATCACCCGAACGTCGCGGCCCTGAACGGCAAAATCTACCTGCTCGGCGGAATGATCGGCGAGTTCCCCTGGACGGCCGTCGGCGATGCGTTCGAGTACGATCCGGGCTCCGATACGTGGACGGAGATCGAGCCCATGCCCGAGGGGACCGAGCGCGGGAGCGCGGCCGTCGGCGTGGAGGGCACGAAGATCTACCTCGCGGGCGGGCTGCGCTCGCTGACGCCCCGCTTCCAGGACACGGTGCTCGACGTCTCCTCGTACGACGTCGCGACCGGCGCCTGGGAGGCGCTGCCGGACCTGCCCGAGCCGCGCGATCACGTCGGCGGCGCGGTCGTGGGCTCGACGTTCTACGTGCTCGGCGGCCGGGCGAACGGCCAGGGGAACGTGAAGGACACGGTGTTCGCGTACGACCTCTCGGAGCGCGCCTGGTCGACGCGCGCGCCGATGCCGACGGCGCGCGGCGGCGTCGCGGCGGCCGTGAAGGGCGACACGATCTACGTCATCGGCGGCGAGGGCAACGAGGAGCCGGGCGCGCTGGGCGTCTTCGACGACAACGAGGCCTACGACGCCGCGCGCGACGCGTGGCAGGAGCTCGCGCCGATGACGACGCCGCGCCACGGCACCGGCGCGGTCGCCGTCGACGGAGCTATCTACGTCCCCGGCGGCGGGACCCAGCAAGGCTTCGGGTCGACCGGCGTCACGGATGCATTCCTGCCCTGAGCGGGGCGCGTCCACGCAAGGCCGGGACAGCCGTGTTCCAACGCTGGAGCGTCAGGTCTTCACGGCGCCCGCGGTGAGCCCCTGGACGAGGTAGCGCTGGAGCAGGAGGAACCCGGCCACCACGGGCACGCTGACGACCACCGAGGCGGCCATCACCTGGTTCCAGTAGATGTTCGACTGCGTCGCATACCCCTGCAGCCCCACGGCCAGGGTGCGGCCGTCGTCGTCGGTGAGCACGGAGGCGAACAGGACCTCTCCCCACGCGGTCATGAAGGCGTAGATCGCGACCGCGACCACGCCCGGCTTGGCCGCCGGGAGCACGACCCGGAGCAGCGCGGTGAGCGGCCCGGCGCCGTCCACCAGCGCGGCCTCGTCGAGCTCGCGCGGGATGGTGTCGAAATAACCGGCGATGAGCCAGATGGAGAACGGCAGCGAGAACGTCAGGTACGTGAGGATGAGGCCGAGCCGCGTCCCGTGCAGCGCGAGCCCGGTGGACCGCTCGATCGTGACGAAGAGGAGGAAGAGCGGGAGCAAAAAGAGGATCCCGGGGAACATCTGCGTCGACAGCACGGTGGTGAGGAACGCGCGCCGGCCCCGGAAGCGGTACCGGCTCACCGCATACCCGGCGAGGATCGCCAGCGCCACCGAGGACACCGTCGCGGCCGCCGCGACGACGGCGCTGTTCACGAAGTAGCGCGCGAGCGGCACCGTCCGCCACATGTCGACGAACGGCTGGAGCGTGACCTCCGTCGGCACCCAGGTGAAGGGTCCCTGGACGTCGCGCAGCGGCTTGATCGCCGAGATCAGCATCACGTAGAGCGGGACGACGGTGAAGACCGCGAGCGCCGCGAGCACGGCGCGCCGCAGCCAGGCGACCCACGCAGCCTCACGCATGGCGAGCGCTCCTGCCGGTGATCAAGAGATAGCCTGTCGTGACGACGAGCAGAAAGCCCACGAGGAGCACGGACATCGCCGAGCCCAGCCCGAAATTCCAGGTGATGAACGACGCCTGGTAGATGTGGATCGCGATCACGTCGGCCTCCGGCGGCGCCGCCCGCCCGAAGAGCGTGTAAGGCGTCGTGAAGTCGTTGAAGCTCCACAGGAACAGGACGAGCAAGAGCACCTGGTTGACCGGCCGGAGCATCGGGAGCGTGATCGACCGGAACCGCGTCCACGGGCCGGCGCCGTCGACGCTGGCCGCCTCGTAGAGGTCCGACGGGATGGCCTGGAGGCCCGCCGTCACCGTGAGGAAGGCGAACGGCCACGTCCGCCAGATCGCCACCACCACCAGGCTGAGGAAGCTGTTGCCGCCGAGCAGCCAGAACGGGCGATCCTGGACGAGGCCGAGCTGATCGACGAGCACCGTGTTCACGATGCCCGTGTCGCGCTGGAGCATGAAGCTCCACGTGATGACGCCGGTGAAGATCGGCATCGCGAACGGGATGAGGAACAGCGTCCGCAGCGCCGAGCGGCCGCGAAACGGCTTCTGCAGCGCGACCGCGGCGGCCGTGCCGAGGAGCCACGAGCCGCCGACCACGAGGACGCTGACGGCGACGGTGATCGCGAAGGAGCGCAGGAGCTCGACGCCGATCGGAGAGCCGAAGTCGACAGCGACACGGTAGTTGGCGAGCCCCGCGAACGGCGCCTTGCCCCAGTTGCGGATGTAGCGCTGCGTGAGCTGGAGGAAGCTCATCCACGCCCCGACGAGCATCGGGACGATGTGCACGGCGAGCTCGGCGGCGAGCGCGGGCAAGAGGAGCACGTACGGGAACGCCCGCGGCCAGCGCGAGCCCGCCCGCGGCCCCGCGGTGCCGTGCGCCGCCGGGGCCGCCCCGGCGGGCGCCTCTCCCCCGGCGCCTCCCGCGCCGCCCTCCCGCATTACTTGCCGCTCACCATCTGCTGGTTGGCCTTGGTCAGCTTGGCGCGGATCGCGGCCTCGTCCACCGCCTTGCCGGAGGCGGCCTCGGCCAGGAGATCCTTCATGGCCGTGCCCACCAGCGTCTCGAACTGCGTCGTCTCCTCCATCATCGGCATCGACTCCGCCGTCTCGGCGAGCACCTTCTGGAACACCTGGATGTTCGCGGTCTTGAAGCGCTCATCGGCGTAGGCCTCGGTCACGACCGGCAGGGAGTTGAAGGCGGCGTTCAGGATCCGCTGCTCCTCGGGGCTCGTCATGAACGCGACGAGCTTGAGCGCGGCGTCCTTGTGCTTGCTGTCCTCGAAGACGGCGATGTTGATGCCGGCCACGTGGCTGTTCACCCGCTTGCCGTTCGCGGGCAGCGGGTCGGGCAGCGGGATCGGCGCCACGCCGTAGGCGTCGCGGACGAGGCCGTTCTGCTCGATCGCCGTGGCGGCGTAGCTCTGGATCATGAGCATCGCCGCCTTGCCGGCGGCGAAGTCCTTGAGGATCTGGGTGTCGTTCACGTACTCGGCGTTGCTCGGGTTCACGACCTTGTGGACGCTGAGCAGGTCGATGTACTGCTTGACGCCGGCGACGAGCTCCGGGTCGTCGAAGCGCGCCTGCTTGCCCTCGAAGATCTTGGCGCCCTGCTGGCGGCCGAACATGAACGCGAAGTGGGCGTTCTCGGTGTAGCTCGCGCCCATGATGGCGAGCCCGTAACGGCCGCTCTTCGCGTCGGTCAGCTTCTTGGCGACCGCGACGAGCTCGGCCCACGTGGCGGGCGGCTCCTCGACGCCGCCGTCGGCGAACATCTTCTTGTTGTAGAAGAGCCCGTAAGCGAGGCCGTAGAGCGGCACCGAGGCGGGCGGCTGGCCGGGCGCGCCGGTGGCGGACATGCTCGCCGGGATGAACCGGTCCTTGCCGCCGACCTTGGCGAGCGCGGCGTCATCGAACGGCAGGAACGCGCCGGTCGCCTGGAGCGACGCAGACCACGAGTTGCCGATGTTGAGGACGTCGGGCCCCTTGCCGCTCGTGGTGGCGCCGAGGATCCGGTTGAGCAGGTCCGACCAGGGGATGACCTCGAGCTTGACCTTGATCCCGGTCTGCTTCTCGAGCTTGTCGAGCTCGGGCTGCAGCACCTTCTTGTCGTCCTCGAGACTGGGCCCCTGGTTGCTCGCCCAGTACGACAGCGTCACCGGCCCGGACCCCGGCGGAGCCGCGGCGGCCGACCCTGACGGCGAGGGCGACGACGACGGCGCGTCGCCCCCGCTCTTGCCGCACGCGGCGGCCCCGAGGGCGAACAGGGCACATGCGGCTACGGCCTCGATCGTGCGTGACCTCACGGTAGGCTCCCTCTCCGGCTGCAGGTTCACATGCAATCGCGCGCTGTCGCGCGGCGACGCGCAGACTATCCGCGGCGAGGCCGGGCCTGCAAGCCAGGTATGGCGAGCAGAGCGCCGTGACCGATCGCAGATCTACGGCCCACCGGGCGCATGCCGCGCAACCCCGCGCGGCGCACGCAGCACGCGCAGGCTGCCCCCTGCGACATTTCCAGGCGTTCAAGCACGGCGACGCGAGCGAAGCACTTAATCGGTTCAGTGTCAACGGTCGTCGCGCCGCAAGCGATGGGCTGCTCCGGCGGCGTGCTTCCAGGTGGCACGTGCCACCCGGGCGCGTGCCACGTGCCACCTGCCCGGGCACCGCCGGCCTGCTGCCGGACGGGGAGCGCCCGCCGCGAAGCACCTCGGAGCGCGACGCGCGCCGTGAACACCGCCGCCCGGCGGCGGGCTGCGCGTCGGGATCGAGCGGACGCCGGCACGGCACACCGATTGCCACTCACCTCTCCGCCACGCGACGTCGCGTGGCGGCCAGCGCGCATCTCTCGGAGGAACCACCGCCATGAACAAGGCAGGCAAAGAGCTCTGCGCACGATGAGCGTCGAGGTTGAGCGTTCAGGCCCACCGCGGCGGACGCGCAGCGCGCTGGCCTTCTCGTCATTCGCGCCTGTCGCGAGCAGGGCGCCCGGTCCGACGGAGCGCGCCGGCGCCCTGCCGCGCTAGCGCTCACCTTGGGTCGACATAACTTCCACCATCCTATCGAGGCTCTATGTCCATGCATCTTCCTGAAAGACCTGCGGTCACGGGCACGCGCGAGCGGGCGGGCCGGCGGCTCGGCTCCTGGCTCGCGCTGGAGGTCGTGGCGGTATCCCTGCTCGGGTGCCTCGGCGAGGCGCCGAAGGAGACGGCGCCGGCGGACGGCGAGCTCGCCTCGATCGCGCAGGCCCTGCGCGACGACGACACGCCGATCCATGCCGCCTCCGAGGAGCCGTTCGTGAGCGTGGGCAAGGCGCATGCCTGCGCGGTGAAGTCAAACGGCACGGCGCTCTGCTGGGGCCTCAACGACCATGGCCAGACCACGGTCCCCTCGAACAGTGGCCCCTACGTTCAGGTGAGCGCGGGCGGCCACCACAGCTGCGGGTTGACCCCGTTCGGCAAGATCCACTGCTGGGGGCGCGACGACGACGGTCAGGCCTCGCCTCCCGCCTCTCCGTGGAGCCCTCTCCCGGAACCGCCGGATCCCGATAAGACCTACGTTCAGGTCAGCACGGGTGCATACCACACCTGCGCGCTGAGGACGAGCGGCACGATCGACTGCTGGGGGCGCAACAACTTTGGAGAGGGCGGCGACCCCACGGGCACCTTCACGCAGGTCAGCTCGGGCGAATACCACAACTGCGGGCTGAGGGAGAACGGCACGGTCACCTGCTGGGGGTACGGCGTCTTTGGACAGACCGCGGCCCCCGGGGGCACCTTCGTCCAGCTCAGCGCGGGCGCCTACCACACCTGTGGGTTGAAAACGGACGGGGCGATCCTATGCTGGGGCCTCGACGACGAAGGCCAGGCCACGGCTCCCACGGGCACCTTCGTCCAGGTCAGCGCGGGCAACCTCCAGACGTGCGGGCTGAGGTACAACGGCACAGTCGATTGCTGGGGGGACAACGCGGATGGCGGCGCTGTCGATCCCTCAGGGACCTTCTACCAGATCAGCACGAGCCGTGGGCTCACCTGCGGACTCAAGATGGACGGGACGGTGGACTGCTGGGGAACCGACGAGGCGGATCCGCCCAGCTCGGGCCCCTTCGGTCGCCTCGCGGTCGTGTCGGGCGACAGGCACACGTGCGCGCTGAGGGCGAACGGCGCTCCGATCTGCTGGGGGGACAACTCCGACGGTCAGACCACGGTGCCGACCGGTTTCTTCAAGCAGCTCAGCGCGGGCTCCTCGCACACGTGCGGTTTGCGCCCCAACGGTGCGGTGGCATGCTGGGGGAGCAACTCCGACGGCCAGAGCGCGCATCCTTCTGGCACATACACCCAGGTCAGCTCGGGCTATAACCACAACTGCGCGATCAAGACGAATGGTACGCTCCACTGCTGGGGGAGCAACTCCGAGAACAAGGCCACGCCCCCCTCGGGCACGTACGTGCACGTCAGCGCGGGCGATTATCACACGTGCGCGGTGAGGACCAATGGCACCATCGACTGCTGGGGGAGCAACCTCGAGGGTCAGGGCACGGACCCGACGGGCACGTACATCCAGGTCAGCGCGGGCAATCACCATAATTGCGCGGTCAAGACCGACGGCACCGTCCACTGCTGGGGAGAGAATGACAACGGGAAGGCCACGGCGCCCTCCGGCACGTTCACGCAGGTCAGCGTGGGCTTCGACCACAGCTGCGGGCTGGAGACCGGTGGCTTCGTGCGCTGCTGGGGCACGGACGCGGACGACGAGTCGTCGCCGCCCTTCACCTACTTCGGTTTCGTTCAGATCAACGCCCGGCGCCATCACACCTGCGGCGTGACGGGGACCGGCCTGATCGCCTGCTGGGGGAACACCCTGTACGGGAGGACCGCGCCGCCGACGGAGACGTTCTCCCATATCAGCGCCGGCGAAATCATCAGCTGCGCTATCAGGCCGAATGGAACCTCGGAATGCTGGGGTGACAATTCGGACGGTCAGGGCGCAGAGCCCTCCGGGTCGTTCACCCAGGTCAGCGCTGGCTACCTCCACACCTGCTGGTTGAAGACGAACGGCTCCCTGGACTGCCGGGGAAACGACTCTTACGATCAGGTCTCCGGCAGGCCCACCAGCGGTAGCTTCCTCCAGGTCGACGCGGGTACCTTCCACAACTGCGCCGTGAGATCGGACCACAAGCTGTTCTGCTGGGGGGACAACACCGCCGGCAAGGCCGTGGCTCCGACGGGCGACTTCCTCCAGGTCAGCGCAGGCGCCGCTCACAGCTGCGGGGTGAAGACGAACCACAAGGTGGCGTGCTGGGGACACAACGGCAGCGGTCAGACCGCGGCGCCGACGGACGACTTCCTCCAGGTCAGCGCCGGCGCCCACCACAGCTGCGGGGTGAGGACGAACGGCACCGTCCGCTGCTGGGGGCGCAACGTCGAAGATCAGGCCACGACTCCCTCGGGCATCTATGCCCAGGTGGGCGCGGGCGACTACCACAGCTGCGGGCTGAAGACCGACGGCACCATCCACTGCTGGGGAGACGACGCCCAGGGAGAATCCACCGATCCCGCGGGCACCTTCGTCGAGCTGAGCGTGGGCGGCGAGCACAGCTGCGGGGTGAAGACCAGCGGGATGGTCCACTGCTGGGGAAGCGCTGACCACGATCAGCTCTGGCTCCCGCTGCCGAACTGACGCCGATCCAAAAGGCGTGCGCCGCCGTCCGATGGCCGGACGGCTCCTCCACCGCGGAAGACGCCGGAGGAGCCGCCCGGTCGGGCCGGCGAAAGCGGCGCGCTGTCGCTCCCCACGGGCCTCGGAGGACGCCGGGCGGCGGGCATGCCGGCGCGGGGAGCCGCGCCGGCTTGACGCGCCGCGGGCGCGCAGGGAATCTCGGCGGCATGGCGCCTCTGCCCCCCACCGGCCGCGATCGGCTCATCGCCATGCTCCGCGCCCCCGACGCCCGCGACCGGCTCCCGATCCGCATCGGGGGGCCCACGCTCCAGGTCGGCGTCACCTGCGAGGACGGGCGCTTTCGGCTGCGCCGGCTCGTGCTCGATCACGACGCGCTCGCGGAGTTCGGCCGCCGGGAGCTCGCCGCGGGTCGAGGGTTCTTCCCCGACCACGCCAACATGTTCCTCATGCCGGTCGGGGAGGTGCTCGCCGAGGCGGGCGCTCTCGATGCCTTCTGCGAGGCGCTCCGGCAGCTCGCCTGGGACCCTGGCTGGTGAGACGACGCCGTGGCGGGCGGGCGACGTCATGCACGGGCTGCATGACGTCCATGCTGCATTCTCATTGGAAAGATTCTTTCCAATGACATAGACATCGCCGTCGCGCCGATACGACGAGACCTCGCGCAGGCGGTCCCGCTGGACGGCCGCGCCTTCCCTTGCGCTCGACGTGGGATCACCACGGGACGCGTCCTCCACTGACGTTCGCACCTCGGAGAGCGAGACACGGCGCGTGCGCGCCGCGTCGAGCGCGAGCGCGACCGACGGAGGACTCCGGCCCGCGGGCACGGAGCGCGAGGCGGGCGACCGGGCGTGGGTGCTCGAGACCATCGGGGCGACAGGAGAAGCAACCAGTGCGCGCACCTGTATATGCTTTGCTCTCATTGTCCTTGGTCGCCTGCAGCGTGGAGGGATACGGCGAGCCCTCCGAGGAGATCGGCGCGGCGGATGACGCGCTGATCGGGGGGCGACCGGCGCTCGAATCGGAGTATCCGTCGACGGTCCTCGGCCCGGGGTGCACCGCGGCGAAGGTCGGGCCGCGCCACTTCCTCACCGCCGCTCACTGCGTGGATGACGAGTACAACGCCACCGTGTCCCCGAGCTACGGGCCGGGCGGCTCCTACTGGGTCAGCGCCACCAACACGCCCCCGATCTGGCCCTACGTCGAGCTGACGATCGAGCAGACGTACATCCACCCGCAGTGGCTCGCGGACTGCGCCGCCGCGCTGGCGGGAGGCGCGACCGATTGCGCGGTCAACGTCCTGAACCCGGGGCACACGCCCGACCTCGCGCTCGTCGTCGTCAACGAGCTCTCGCCGACGATCCCCGCCGCCGTGGTGGACGCGGCGCCGGTCGCGGTGGGGGATCCCGTCGTGGCGACCGGCTACGGCTGCGAGGACCCGAGCGGCACGGGCGGCGGTCTCTTCAAGCTCCAGAACCTCACCGCGTCGGCCTCCTCGATCCTCAATCACCCCGGCTCCTACGTCTCGGGCCAGGCCATCAACGACGTCGCGGCGGCGTACGTGCTCACGCCGGGCTACGCCAGCAGCACCAGCTACGCCAGCCTGTGCCCCGGCGACTCGGGCGGCCCGCTCTATCGCCAGAGCTCGACCGATCTCGTGGTCGTCGGCGTCAACGCCTATTACACGTTCCCGTCCGGCTGGTCTGGCCCGGCGCCCTCGCAGACCAACTGGCACACGCGGCTCGACACGTCGGCGCGCTACCCGGTGACGTCGTGGCTCCAGGCCCTCGGGGTGAGCGTGATCAACGGCGGCACCGCGCCGACCTGCACCGACGGCGTGCAGAACGGCACCGAGACGGACGTGGACTGCGGCGGCACGTGCGCGGCCGATTGCGCGAACGGCGATACGTGCAGCGCCAACGCGGACTGCACGAGCCAGAATTGCGTGGCGGGGGTCTGCCAGCCCAGCACCGGGACGGCGCCCTGCAGCAACCTGTGCACGGGCCCCACCGCCTTCACGGGCCCGAGCTACAACTCGGGCAACCTCGGCACCGGCGCGCGCTGCTTCGAGACCACGGCGAACCTGACCGGCGCCAACTGCGGCAACTTCGCGAGCGGCCGCACGTTCTCGGTCAACGGCACGGCCGTGACCTGCAACGGCGGCAACATCTCGCTGCCCGCGAAGCGCAACGGCGGCTACTGCTTCCAGGCGTCCGCCGGCAACGAGTCGTGGGCGTACTTCAGCGCCTGGTAGACGAGATCTCGTGAGCCGAGGCGCCTCGACCGAGGCGCGCCCTGGTGAGGCCGCGGCCGCACCCCGAGCGGGGGCGGCCGCGGCCGCTCCATCACCGGAGCTTCTCCTTCGCCGGCGACGCCTCGAGCCCGAGGTGCTCGAAGAGGAACGCGAACACGTCCGTTTGCTCCTCGATCTTCTCCCCGAGCGGCGTCCCGATCCCGTGGCCCGTCGAGCCGCTCGCCCTGAGCAGGATGGGCGCCGGGCTCGACGTGGCCGCCTGCAGCCGCGCCGCCATCTTCCGCGAATGGAACGGGTCCACCCGCGCGTCGTTCGCGCCCGTCAGCAGCAGCGTGGCCGGGTACGCGGTCCCGTCCTTCACGTGGTGGTACGGCGAGTAGGCATAGAGCGCCTTGAACTGCTCCGGGTCCTTCACCGTGCCGAACTCGGTCACGTTGAACGCCCCGTTCGGCGTGAGCTCCACCCGGAGCATGTCGTAGATGCCGACGTGCGAGATCACCGCCTTGACCATCTCCGGGTGCTGCGTGAGCTGCGCGCCCATCAGCAGGCCGCCGTTCGAGCCGCCCATGATGGCGAGCCGGTCCGGGCGCGTCATGCGGCCGTCGACGAGGTGCTTGGCGCACGCCGCGAAGTCGTCGAAGACGTTCTGCTTCTTCGTCAGGTTGCCGCCGTGGTGCCACGCCTCGCCGAACTCGCCGCCGCCCCGCAGGTTGGCGACCGCGAACACCCCTCCCTGGTCGAACCACAGCCGCCAGAGCGGGTTGTACCCGGGAGCGATGCTCATCCCGTACCCCCCGTATCCGGTGAGCAGCGCGGGCGCGCTCCCGTCGAGGGCCGTGTCCTTGCGGCGCAGGATGCTGATGGGCACCTTCGTCCCGTCCTTCGAGGTGCACGCCTCGCGGACGACCTCCACGTCGGCGTAGGACACCGGCGACGTCATCGCGAGCGGCGTCTTCGTCACCTTGCCGTCCTTGGCCGCGTACGCGAACCAGGCCGCCGGCTCGGTGTAGCTGATCCCGCGGAAGAGCATGTCGTCGCCGTCCGCGCGCACGAGCTGCCGCACCGAGGACACCGGCGGGATCGGCACGGCGCCGAGCGCCTTGCCCTTGAGGTCGAAGACGCGGACCTGGGACGGGCCGCCGAGCAGGTCCCGGACATAGAGCCGGCCCTTCGTGGGCAAGAAGTCCTGGATCACCGCCTCGCTCTCGGGCACGACGAGCTCCGCCTTCGCGAGATCGAGCTTGCCCGGCGCGAGGCGCACCACCTTGCCGCGCGGCGCGTCCTTGCGCGAGAGGAGGTAGAGCCGGTCGTCGGCGCCGAACTCGGCGTGGATGATCTTGTCGGGGAGGTCGGCGAAGCGGGTCCATTTGCCCGTGGCGTCGAGGAGGTAATGCCAGTACTCGCCGCCGTCGCCGTTCTGCACGCTGGCGAGCACGAGCTTGCCGCTGTCGCTCGTCGTGAGCTCCACCTCGGCGATGCGGGGGAAGTCCTTGCCGAGCGAGTACTTGTCTTCCTTCTCCGGCGCGCCGAGCTTGTGGAAGTAGATCTGCTGGTAAAACCCCATGTCCTCCTGCGGGCGCTCGCCGGCGTGCGGGTGGCGGGTGAAGTAGAACCCCTTGCCATCGCCGCTCCAGGCGAGGCTGCCGCCCGCCGTGCCGGTGCTCGCGTAAGGGACGATGTCGCCCGTCTCCTTGCCGGTCGCGACGTCGTAGACGCGCACGGTGCCGTTCTCGCTGCCGCCCTGGGACAGGGAGACCGCGACCTTCTTGCCGTCGCGCGAGGGGACGAACCAGTCGATGGTCGTGTGCCCCTTCGGGTCGACGACCTCGGGATCGACGACGATCCGCTCGGAGCCGGGATCGTTCGCGGATTTCATGACCACGAGGAAGGGCTGCTGCTTCGGCGGCTGGTCCTTGAGGGCGAAGAGCTGCCCGCCGGCGTCGTCGACCGCGTAGTAGTTCGTGGAGGTCGCCGACATGATCGCCTCGACGCGCGCCCGGACGGCGCCGCGCGCGGGCAGCGCGTCGAGGGTGCCGCGCGTGAGCCGGTTCTGGTCCTCGATCCAGCGCTGGACCTCGGGAGAGCTCGAGTCCTCGAGCCATTGATACGGGTCGACGACCTTGGTGCCGTGGTACTCGTTCGTGACGGGCCGCTTCGGGGTCTCCGGGTACGGCAGGCGGGCTCCCCCTGCCGCGGGCGCGGCAGGCGCAGGGGCCGGCGGCGGGGCCGCGGCGGCGGGCGCGGCCGGCTCGTCCGGCGGCCTCGGCGCGGGCGCGCTGCACGCCGCGAGCAGCGGCAGCGCCAGGGTGATGGCGGGGATCGTGCGCAGGCGGTTCATGGCGTCGAAGCTAGCCCCCGCCGCGGCCGCCGCGGAAGAGAATCGGCCGCGTCGGCGGGCGCCGCGCGATCCTGCAACGCTGCAACGCCGCCCTCGCAGGATCGAAACCGCCGGCTCGACGTCCCCGACAGAAAATGCGGGGAATCCCGGGGGGATGGGCTTGGTACGGAGGATGCTTATCCCCCGGCCAGCTCCGCCGGCGGCCTCCGCTACCCCTGAGGCGCCCGGCGGCGCTGCTATTTTGTGACTTGATCTCGGGCGGCGCGTTCCCCGAGTCCACGCGGTTGCGGCGCCGCGCGCGCCGGGCGCGGCGCCCTTCGTGCTAGCGTGCGCCGCATGGCGAACGACGTGAACGAGGGAGCGACCACGACCGCTGACGTCGAGGTCCGCGAGGTCGACGACAGCGTCCTGAAGGACCTCGAGTCGAAGTACGCCGACGT
Organism: Sorangium cellulosum So0157-2; assembly: GCF_000418325.1. Taxonomy (GTDB): domain Bacteria; phylum Myxococcota_A; class Polyangia; order Polyangiales; family Polyangiaceae; genus Sorangium; species Sorangium cellulosum_D. Next base: position 1,492,932 of record NC_021658.1, on the reverse strand, counting down.
GGCCTGTCCGATGCACGGCGGGCCGCCGACGTTCGAGCTCGCCTCCGACGGGTCGGTGGTCGAGCGCTTCTGCTGTCCGGCCCTGCTCTCGATCGTCCGCGAGCTCCAGGTCGCCGCGGGCGAGCGGCCTCCACCGCCGGACGAGGGCGAGTGAGGATCCACGGAAAGCCATCGGAGATCGCTCCAGGACGCGGCCCTGGTCCAGCTCCGCGGATCAGACCTCCCGCCAGGGTTCTGCCTCACGAGCGATAGAGAAATAAACGCAAAGGCGCAAAGGCGCAAAGGCGCAAAACTACAGTTCTTTTTTTTGCGTCTTTGCGCCTTTGCGCCTTTGCGTTGAACTCTCGCTCCGGATCCCTGGCCGAACTTCTGGCGGGCGGAACTAGGCCTCTCCACGACAGATGGCCTGAACGATCTCGCGCGTGAGCCCGCGCAGCCACGCGTGCGCCTTGTCGCTCTCGAAGCGCTGGTGCCATAGCTGGACGATCCGGACCTCCGGCACGTCGAGCGGCAGCGGCAGGGCGCTGAGGTGGAGCGCCCGCAGCATCGGACCGCAGACCCGCGCCGGCAGCGCGACAACGAGGTCGCTCTCGCGGGCGAAATGGGCGGCGGCCGCGGTCGTGGGGGCCGCCGCGACGACGCGCCGCCGGAGCCCCTGGGACTCCAGCGCGTCGTCGATCCGATCGCGCAGGCGGCCGCGCCGCGACACCGTGACGTGGAGCGCCTCCGCGTAGCGCCTGGCGGTAAGCCGGCCGCGCGCGAGCGGATGACCCTGGCGAACGGCCACGACGAGGCGATCCTCGCCGATCGACTCCCCGCGGATCTCCGGGAGGGCGGGCTCCGTCGCGCCGATCTCGAGGTCGACGCGCCCGTGACGCAGCTCGTCCGTATCCCCGGCGGGCTCTGCCAGGAGCCGGAGCTTCACGTGAGGGGCCTGCTCCTGCACCGCGAAGAGCAGCCGCGTGCCGAGCGCCGTCGTGAGCGCGTCGTGGCAGCGGACGGTGAAGGTCCGCTCGAGCGTCTCGAGGTCGAGCGCCCGCTCCGGCGCGAACACCGCCTGCGCCCGCTGGACGAGGGCGTGGACCTCCTGCCGCAAGGCCAGCGCGCGGGGCGTCAGCGTCATCGTTCGCCCGGTGCGCACGAGGATCGGGTCCCCCGTGGCGTCCCGGATGCGCCCCAGCGTCCGGCTCATCGCGGGCTGCGAGAGGTGCAATCGGGCCGCGGCGGCGCTGACGCTCCGCTCCTCGAGCAGCGCGTCCAGCGCCGTCAACAGGTTCATGTCCACATGCATCTGGGTAATCCTTCGTATAGCAAGGATGCATTGGACGACATACCACGTCCAGGGTTTACTCCTCCGCGCTGGAGCTCGCGAGGACGCGCGAGCCGCACGCCCAGGAGGATTCATGTCGACCGATTCGGAGCCGATGACCGACCATTCCATGCGACGGGACCAGAGCGCGGCCCGCGCGGACGACGAGGCCCTGCTGCCCGCGGTCGTCGCGGCGCTCTCCGCGGCAGGAGAGCGGCTCGTCGCGCGCTTCTCGACAGCGCCGCGCCTCGGGAGCCGCGAGGAGATCTTCGCCGCCCTCGGCGACAACGACGCGGTGTCGCTCGACGCGATCCGCGAGCCGCTCGCGCGCGCTCGCCCGGGCGCCGGCTGGGTCGAGGACGAGCTCGAGCGCGGGCCGCTCCCGCCAGGCGAGTGGTGGATCACCGACGCCGTCGAGGGGAACATCAACCACGTTCACGGGATGACGGACTGGTGCGTCACGGCGACGCTCGTCCGCGACAACGAGCCGGTCCTGACGGCGGTGCACCTGCCCCTCCGCGGCGAGACGTACACCGCGCGGAAGGGCGCCGGCGCAACCGTCGGGGCGAGGAGGCTCCGGGCCTCGGCGAAGACGGCGCTCGACGCCGCCTTCGTCGGGACGGGCCAGGCCATGCCGGGCGAGGACCAGGAGACGCACCGGCGGATCGGCCAGTCGGTCGCCGCGATGCTCGGAAGCGCGCTGGTGCTGCGCGTCTCGGTCCCGGCCACGCTCCAGCTCGTGGAGGTCGCGGCCGGCCGGATGGACGTCTTCTGGCAATACAGCCAGGTCCTCTCCGGGCTCGTCGCGGGCGCGCTGCTCGTCGCGGAGGCCGGGGGCGCGGTCACGGACACCCGCGGGGACCGCTGGAGCCTGACCAGCGAAGACTTCCTGGCCGCAGCGCCGGGGCTTCACGCCGGCGCGGTCGCCGTGCTGTCCACCGTTCGCTGAGGAGAGAGGTCATGATCATGGAACGCGTCTCGGAAAACATCGGAATCCTCGGATCGGGCCGGGTCGGAAGGGCCCTGGCGGGCAAGCTCGCGAGCGCCGGGCACGCCGTCACCGTCGGCACCAGGGACCCCGCGCGCGCGGCGGCGAGCTGGTCGGGAGCGCGCGTCGCGTTCGGCGATCCCGCGGAGGCCGCGCGGAGGGCCGCGATCGTCGTCAACGCCACCCCCGGCGACACGAGCGTCGAGCGGCTCGGCGCCCTCCGCGACGCGCTGAAGGGGAAGATCGTGATCGACGTGTCGAATGCCACGCTGCGCGCCGAGGACGGCCTGCCCGGCAGCCTGCTTTACCCGAACGACAGCGTCGCCGAGCGCCTCCAGGCGGCGCTGCCGGAGACGGCGGTGGTCAAGACGCTGAACACGATGCTGTTCACCGTCATGGCGGATCCCACGAGCCTCGGCGTCCGCCCGACCGCGTTCCTGTCCGGCAACGACGAGAGCGCGAAGGCGGTGGTCGCGCGGCTCCTCGGCGATCTGGGGTGGCCGGCGGACTGGATCGAGGATCTCGGGGACATCGCGACAGCCCGCGGGCCCGAGGCGGCCGCCTCGCTCGTCCCCTCGGTGCTGCGGCGGCGAGGGCTCGCGCCGTTCGCCATCGCGCTCGCCCGGTGACGTCGCGGCGCGGCGAGGCCGGCCGGAGCTCGCCCGGAGGACGGCGCGAGCGTCGTCGACCGTCCGGTCGGCGGCGCCAGGAGCGGCGGCGCGCTGCGGGCGCGGCGCCCGCTCCGCGGGGCCGGGCGCGAGAAATCGTCAGGCATGGGTAAAGGGTCCCGGGTATGACGCGGAATAGGCTCATCGATGAGGCTGCGCTACCCGGGCACACATCGGCAGCAGATCGCGGATCGCGCGTCGGTCGCGCCACAAGGGCGCGCTCCTGGGCTGCGGGCGCGGCTCGGCCCTCCCCTCGCCTCGCGAACGAAGCGCGGGGCGGGCGCGCGGCTGCCATGGCTCCTCGCCATGGCGGGATGGCTCCTGCCGGCGCTCGCCGGAGCTCAGCCGGCCGCCGGCCCCGCCGGCCCCCAGGGCTCGCGCGAGGCCGCGGCGACGCCCTCCGAGGCGCCGAGCGCGGTGGTCCCCCCACGCCTCCTGTCCGCCCCCGAAGCGCCGTATCCGCCGGGGGCGACGGGCGACGCCGCCGTCGTCCTCACCGTGACCGTCGACGCAGAGGGGTCTGTTCGCGAGGCAGCGCCGATCGAGCAGCTCGAGCCGTTCTCCAGCGCCGCCGTCCGCGCCGCCCTCGCCTACCGCTTCGAGCCTGCGACCCGGAACGGCGTCGCCGTGGCGGCGAAGATCCGGATGCAGGTGGACTTCACGGCGCCCCGCGAGGCCGCCGCGCCGCCGCCGGACGCGGCGCCCGCCCCGGCGCCGGGCGCCGCGCCACGCCACGACCGCCCGGCAGACCGGGACGCCGGCGCGGCGCCGATCGAGGTCGTCGTCCGCGGCGAGCAGCTCCCGCCCGCCACCCAGTCGATCGCGCGCGGCGAGGTCCGGCAGCTGCCCGGCGCGTTCGGGGACGCCTTTCGCGCCGTCGAGATCCTCCCCGGCGTCATCCCCGCCATCTCCGGGCTTCCGTACTTCTATGTCCGCGGGGCGCCCCCGGCGAACGTCGGATACATCCTTGACGGCGTCCGCGTCCCGCTCCTGTATCACTTCGCCGCCGGGCCGTCGGTCGTCCATCCGGGGCTCGTCGAGCGCGTCGACCTCTACCCCGGAGGCTACCCCGCCCGGTACGGGCGCTATGTCGGCGGCATCGTGGCGGCCGAGACCGCGGAGCCGCGGCCCGAGCTCCACGGCGAGGGGAACATCCGCCTGTTCGACGCGGGCGCGATGGTGGAGGCGCCGTTCGCGGACGGGCGCGGGACCGTGCTGCTCGGCGGCCGGTACTCGTACACGGCGGCGGTCGCGTCGCTGATCGCGCCGGACGCGGTGATCGATTACCGCGACTACCAGGCTCGCCTGACCTACGACGTCACGCCGGACGATCGCCTCACCGTCTTCAGCTTCGGATCGTACGATCTCCTCGGGGAGGAGCGGGACGATGGGTTCTCGGTCCTGTTCGGCGTCGAGTTCTACCGCCTCGACCTCAGGTACCGACATCGGTTTCGGAACGGCGAGCTGCGGCTCGGCGCGCTCCTCGGGCTCGATCGGACCGCGCTGGAAGGCAATCGCACCGCGCGAGACCGCATGCTCGCGACCCGGGCCGACGTCGTCTATCGCGTCCACCCCGACGTCGAGGTCCGCGCGGGCGTGGACGGGGCCATCGACTCTTACGTCACCGACATCGTCGGTTATACCGTCAGCCGCGGGGGCTCCAGGCGGCTCGAGCAGGAGTTCGGCTCGCGCGACGACGCGGCGCTGGGCGCCCACGCCGACGTGGTCCTGAAGCTCGCGCCCCGGTTCGAGCTGACCGCCGGCGTGCGCGCGGACCTCTTCGCCTCCGGCGGCGCGACGGCCGTCGGCGTGGATGGCCGGCTCGCGTCCCGGCTCGACGTGACGAAGAACCTGCGCCTCGTGAACGCGTTCGGCGTCGCGCATCAGCCCCCATCGACCGTGGCGCCGCTCCCCGGGGTTCAGGTGGCGGGCCTGCGCGGCGGGCTCCAGAAGAGCGCTCAGGGGAGCGCCGGCGTCGAGGCGGATCTCCCCGAGGGGGTCACCGCCGGCGCGACCGCGTTCTACAACGCGTTCTTCGACATGACGGACGCGCTGGGCGCCGTGGCGCACCGGTGGACGGACGACTTCGACGACCTCGCGGACGTGCCCCGGACCCTCGGGTCGAGCTACGGAGTCGAGCTCTACGCGAGGCGCCGCCTCACCCGGAAGCTCGGCGGGTTCGCCTCGTACACGCTGTCGCGCTCGATCCAGGCGGCCGGGCGCTCGCGGTCCCCCGCCCCGTTCGACCGGACCCACGTCGCCAACCTCGCGCTGACCTACCAGCTCGACCGGCACTGGCGCGCCGGAGCGAGGTTCCTGTTCTACACGGGCAGCCCGGGCGCCTCGCTCGGCGCCGAGGAGAGCGACGGCTCGGGCGAAGCGCCGAGGATCGTTCGCGATCCTCCCTTCTATCGGCTCGACGCGCGCATCGAGCGGCGCTGGTCCATCGGCGAGCGCGGCTGGATCTCGGCGGTCCTCGAAGGGATGAACGTGACCGCGCACAAGGAGGTAATCGGTGGAGAAGCGATCGGCCCTGTCACGATTCCGAGCATCGGTGTGGAGGGTGGGTTCTGAGCCCAGGAGGGAACGATGATACCCCGTGCTTCGCTCCTCGCGACCGCCGCGCTCCTCGCCCTCAGCGCTTGCCTGCCGAGCGAGACGAGGCCCGAGCCCGGCGAGCTCGTCTACACGATCTCGGGCGCGGCCGACGTCCTCGGCGGCGTGCAGAGCTCGGACGGCTGGAGCATCGAGTTTTCGAGGTTCCTGCTCGCGGCGCGGTACGTGACCACCCACGAGTCCTCCGCGTGCTCCGTCACCGCCATCGCGGACACGCCCACGCTCGTCGACGCGCGGGTGCCGGGGCAGCACGAGGTCGGCAGGGTCCTCGCCACCGGGGAGTGCGGCTTCACCTACCATGTCGGGCCCCTCCCGCCGCGCGAGTACTACGACGTCGAGGAGTGGCTAGGCCCTGGGGTGACCGACGAGGATCTGGCCCTGGTCGAGTCGCTGACGACCGGCGCGTACGTGGAGGGCAAGGCGACCAAGGGGGAGGTGACCAAGGTGTTCCGGTGGAGCTTCCTCTTCCAGGATTTCTGCAGCGGTGGATTGCTCTGGAACGCCGACGAGGGCTCGGGTCCGACGATCCGTCTGCGCTCCGGCGCGACCGAGCGGGCCGACCTCGTGATCCGCGGCGATCACCTGTTCTTCGATCGCATGGACGAAGCGGCGGCCCAGGTGCGATTCGACCCCATCGCCGGCGCGGACAACCATTCGGCCCATGGAAACGCCGACGGCGAGGTGACCCGGGAAGAGCTGATGCACGTACCGCTCTCCGCCCTCGCGCGGGCCGACGGCCGTTATGCGAGCGAATGGGGGCTCGACCTCGGCACGTGGATGGACATGCGCATGGCCAACGTGGGCCACCTCAACGGGACGGAGGCTTGCTCGTCCCTCGACCTGGAGTAGGCGCCGACGAGGCGCCCCGCGCGGCGGGCCGAAGGAGCCCGTCAATCGGCTCGCCTACGCCGACGAGCGGCGGCCGGCGCGAGGTGCGCGGCCGGCGATCTACGCGGTCCAGGGCAGAGCCTGGGGGGCCCACAAGCGCCTGGTGGTGCCTCCGTCGCCGCGTCCTCAGGCGGCGCAGCGCAGCAGGATCTTCCCCTGAACAGCGCGCGCCCGCAGCGCATCGAGCGCGTCGGCGACGCGCTCGAGCGGCCATGTCGCGTGAACGACCGGATCGAGCGCTCCGCGCTCGACGAGCGCGAGCACCTCGTCCATCGTGCTCGAGAACCGCTCCGGCGCCTCATTGGCCACCGTGAACAGGTCGCTCATGGCGAGCGATACGCTGCGTCCGAAGCCGTCCGCGAGCGCGGCGCCGAGCTCGACGCCTGGCGGCCCGTCGAGGAAGCCGAAGGACACGAGGCGGCCGAAGGGGGCGAGCAAGCCGAGGTCGCGCGCGAGCGTCGCGCCGCCGGTCGCGTTGAGCGCTGCATCGACGCCGCGCCCATCGGTCAGCGCGCGCGCCCGCGCCGCGACGTCCTCGCGGCCGTGGACGATCACAGCGGCGGCGCCGTTGCGCGTCGCATGATCCACCTTGGAGGCGTCGCCGACGAGCGCCACCGCCCGCGCGCCGAGGTGCCGCGCGAGCTGCAGAGCGGCGGTCCCGACGCCGCCGGCCCCGCCGTGCACGAGCACCGTCTCGCCGGGGGCGATCCGGGCGCGCTCGCGCAGGAGCACCCACGCCGTCGCGTAGTTGACGATCGACGCGGCGGCGCGGTCGAGCGGCACACCGTCGGGCACGAGCGCGGCGCGGCGCGCCTCGACGTCGGCGAGCTCGGCGAACGCGCCGGTGTGCGGCGTGCCCATCGCGACGACGCGCGCGCCCACCGCCGGCCCGCGCGCGCCCTCGCCCAGCGCCTCGACCGTCCCCGCGAGCTCGAGGCCGAGCCCCACGGGCATCGGCGCCAGGGGGAGCTTCCCGTCGGCGAGGAGCAGATCGATGTGGTTTACCCCGGCGAACGCCACGCGCACGCGCGCGTGCCCGCGTGGAACGGGGCCGAGCTCCCGCTCGCCGATCACAGCGCCGCCCGCGCCCGGGCCCGGCCCCAACAATGCAGCTCTCATCCGTGCTGTCCCTCCGCGTTGAACAGGCCCCAGCGTGCGGGCGCGCGGCCCGCCCGTCCAATGGATGCACCGGATGCTATGCATTCACGTCATGAATCTCTCCGCGCTCGACCTCAACCTGCTCGTCGTCCTGGAGGCGCTGCTCGAGGAGCGCAGCGTGACCGCCGCCGGCAAGCGCGTGGGCCTGAGCCAGCCCGCGACGAGCAATGCCCTCGGCCGGCTCCGCGCGCTGCTCGGCGATCGCCTGCTCGTCCGGCGCGGCCGCGCGCTCTTCCTGACCCCCCGCGGGGAGCAGCTCCGGCGCGACGTGCGCCCGGCCCTGGACCGCCTGCGGGCGGCGCTCGCCCGCCGTCCGGCGTTCGACCCCGCGGCGCTCTGCGACGAGCTGCGGGTGGGCATGAACGACTACGCCGCGTACGTGCTGCTGCCGCGGCTCGTCCGGCGGCTCCGGGCGCGCGCGCCGAGGGCCAGGCTCGCGGTGCTGGCGTTCGAGACGCGCGACGCCGCCCGGGCGCTCGACGCGGGCGAGGTCCACGTCGGCCTCGCGGTGGAGGGGCCCGGGCTGGCCGGGCTCGAGTCCCGGCCGCTCCTGCGCGACGACTTCGCCCTCGTCTGCCAGCCTCCCGCGCCGCGCACGCTGCGCTCGTTCCTCGCGCGGCCGCACCTGCTCGTCTCACCGCACGGCGGGCGGGTCGGGGTGGTCGATCGCGCGCTCGCCGCCCAGCAGCTCGAGCGCGACGTCCACGTCACGCTGCCGCACTTCCTGATGGCGCCTCACCTGCTTTCGGGCACCGATCTCATCGGCGTCCTGGCCGGCGCGGTCGCGCGGGACATCGCCCCTGCGCTGAAGCTCGTCGTCGCGCGGCCGCCGCTCGCTCTCCCGGGCTTCACGCTCTCGGCCGTCTGGCACCCCAGGCTCACGGACGATCCGGCGCACGCGTGGCTGCGCGAGCAGCTCGCGGAGGCCGCGGCCGAGCAGCAGGCGTCGCGGCCGGCCTCCGCGCCCGCCCGGCGATCGCGCGACGCCTGACGCGGCCCTCCACGCGGCCGGCTGCCGCCCCATCGATGGCTGCCCGGCTGCCGCCGATGACGCTGCCCGCGTCGGGCGTCGACTTGAAGCGCCGCGATCCGATCGAACCGTTTTGCTCTTCTCTCCTCCGAGCGAAAATCCTGGCGGGAGCGCGCGCGGCCGCATGGCGTGTCCTAGGTGCCGACGCTCACGCACCACTTCCATTCAGTCGCTGACCGCGTGGGCGCGCGCCCTCTTCGCCTTCCGCATCCGTCGCGGCGAGCCGCTTCCAGTCAGATGCCGGCCCCGCGCACCAGAAGGACCATCCCCGTCCCATCACGGCGGCGCCGACATAGCGCAGCCCCCGCGACAGGGACTCTCGACCGGCGGCGAGCTCGCCGAGGACGAGACCGCAGAGATGAAGCACGGTCGTGCTCAGCAGAAAGCCCATGGCATACAGCGCCGGGCTGACCGCACGAGGCATCTCCAGGCCGTGGGCATGTCCGTGAAAGACGCCGAACATCGCCACGCATCCGGAGAGCAGGAACGGTGAGGAGCCACGGGTCGTGGTGACGACGCCGAGACCGAGCGCCGCGACCGACGCCGCGATGCAAAGCTCGCCCAGGGGCATGGGCCATTGCGCCATTCCCAGGAGGCCGCCGACCAGCATCGCGGCGACGAACGTGGCGGGGATCCGGAGGAGGTGCTTTCCGCCGAGCTGCGAGCTGACGACACCGACGCTCACCATCGCGAGCAGGTGGTCCGCGCCGAACACCGGATGGAAGAGGCCCTTCAAAAATCCCGCATCGGCGCCGCCCGGGTGCGCCCAGCTCACGGAGGGCCACGAGACGAGCGTCGCGACGAGCAGGGCGCGCGCGCCGGGACATGAAACCCATCCCATCGTCTTTTGGATCGTGGATTTCATGAAGCTCCTCTCCTCGTCAGGCGTTCGCCACGCGCGCTGCCGTCGATGCAGGATCGCTGTGGAAGAGCTTGTAGGCGAGCGCCGCGAGCAAGAGCTCGGTACCTGCGATGAGCACGTTCGGGTACAGCGGGACGCCCGCGACGACCGGGAGCGGCACGTCGGGTCCCGCGAGCAGGCTGGTCCCCGGGATGAGCCACGTAATGTAGAAGAAGGGCGTCCAGATGATGACGACGATCCAGGCCGCCACGTTGAACCCGACCTGCGGCTCCACGGACCGCCGCCACACCATCCACAATCCGACGATCGTCACTCCGCACAGGATGAGCAGCATGAGGGCGTCATGAAAGCGCGCGTGCTCATGCCATGCAGGGTTGAACAGGTGGGTTTCATTCCAGTCCACGCCGACAGCGACGATGGCGCCGCTCGCCAGAACGAACGTGAGAACGGCTCTTCCCAGGGTACTTCGGTTCATGGTGATAGGCTCCTGACTCTCGTTGGTTGAATAGCCCGCTTCCCTCATCATCGCGGCCGAGATTTTCCTTCCGCACATGATTATTCATGGGCTCTCCGCGGTGAACCGCGAAGACCATAGCCGCCCATTCACCCCAATAACAATATATTGATCCAATCGATCGATTTGATCTACTGATTGATCCATGGTACGATCGAATGTCGTGGACCTACGACACCTTCGCTATTTCCTGGCCGTCGCCGAAGAACGCCATTTTGGCCGCGCCGCGCAGCGACTACACATCGTTCAGCCGGCGCTGAGCATGCAGATTCGGGCGCTCGAAAACGAGATCGGCGGCGCGCTGTTCGTGCGGACGAGTCGGCGCGTGGAGCTGACCGAAGCCGGCGCATTGCTGGTCGTCGAGGCGCAGCGGGCGGTCGCGCAGGCGGAGCGGGCCAAGGCGATCGTCCAGCAATCGCTGCGCGGCGACATCGGCAAAGTTCGCATCGGCTACGCGGGCAACGCGGTCCTCACTGGCAAGATGACGGACCACCTGCGAGCGTTCCGCGAAGCCCATCCTGCCGCGGAGATCGAGCTGCGCGAGATGCCACCTTCGAGGCAGGCGGAAGCCGTGTTGACCGGCGAGGTCGACGTCGGCTACTGCGCGGCGTTCGCTCTCAAGGTAGATCCGCGGTTGAGCGTCCAACCGATCGGCGCTTGGCCGCTGGTGGTCGCGATGGCAGAGGAGCACACGCTCGCGGCGTACAGGCGCGTGACGCCGAGGATGCTCGCCGGAGAGCCGCTCATCATGTTCCCATGGGAAGAGGCCGGTGGCGACGTGCTGAAGAGATTGATTCTCGTGCTAGGACGCGAGCCGCGCCGGGTCCACCTCGCCGACACCACCTTGAGCATGCTGTCGTTGACCGGCGCAGGCCTGGGCGTGGCGCTGGCTCCAAAACCGCTGATTCAGGTGAAGGTTCCCCGCATCGTCTATCGTCCGTTCGTCGCGCCGAAGAACGTCTTCGCCGAGCTGCTCCTGATCGGCCGCGCTGACGAGACCGCCGGCGCTGTCCGCGCCTTCGTGAAGCTAGCATCCGGCTCCTCGGATCGGGCCACCTCACGGTCATAAGCTCCCTTTCGTCGATGTCGTCATGCACGCACAGAATGGATTCGATATCCAGCATATCCCGCGACCGATGGGCCGCCGCATCCTCCCGCTCGGGAGGCAGGGCCACGCTCGTGGGCCTGTGCAGCTCGGACGCGCGGCGGAGGCGACCAGAGGCCGACCCCGTTGGGCGCGGCGCCAGGTGCGGCAGATTTGAATTCCTCTGCCCTTGACCACGGGCGACGCGGCGGCGGAGGGCGCCCCGATGGGCGGCAGCGGAGCCGCCCTCGGCGGCGAGACAGGCGGAAGACGATGGCGATCGCCGCTATTTTCGGCGACCGCGCGTCATCGACCGGCTTTTCTGGCGGGATTTCTGACGCACGGCGCTAACGCTCGCGGAGCTCGCGCAGCCGCACATAATGGTGCTCGCGGAGCAGGGCGCGCAGGAACATCGGCTCGTCGCGGACCCGGCCCGGCGCGCGGCCTCGGCGAGGTCGCGGGGCGCGGCGCCCTCGCCGCGCGAGGTACCATGAAAGGAGCGCTTCGCGCGAGAGCGGCGCCGCCGCGAGGTCCGGATCGGCGAGCCCGGCCTCCTCCAGCGAGCGCTGCTTGTCGCGCGCGCGGGCCCAGAGCCCCGCATACAGGTCGTCGAGGCGCAGCTGGTCCACGAGGTGCGCGCTGATGTACGGCGCCGCCCAGCGCTGCACCACCGCGACCTGGGCCTCGCTCTCCATCAGGCGCGCGAACTCCTCGGCGCGGAGGCCGTGCGCGACGGCGACCTCGTCGTCGTCCTCCAGCTCGCCCCGCTGGTACGCCTCGAACACGGGCGTGGAAGGTCAGCCCCTCGGCGAAGCGGCGCCGCGGGCCGGGCCGCTCCAGCTCTTCGCGCGCAGCAGCGGTGATGTTCGGGTCGCGCTGCCGCACGTACTGGCTGGGCGTGCGATCGTCGCGGGAGCCGGCGGTCTGGGTCAGCCGGCTCTGGGCCGCCTCGGTCAACGCGCGCAGGAGGGCGATCTCGCGCACGGCCGACAGACCATCACGACCGGAATACCGATGTTGTCGAGGCCGGTGACGTTGGCGACGCGGGTGATGCCCATGACGGGCATCAGGCGGCGCACCCGACGCAGCGTCTCCTCGGGCGGCACCTGGCGGTGGGTGCCGGCGAGGTATCCCTTGGGGACCGGGCTGTCCAGCGTGCTCGGATCGAACCGGTAGGGCGCCATGCGCGACGGATCGGCACCCTACCATGAAAGCGCGCCGGCCCGCCTCTCCCCTCACGTTCGAGGACATCCATGCAGGAGGTGATGCGCCGCTCGCGGACGTCGGCCGGCCCCCCTTCCTTCATGCCCCCGCTGTGCTAGAGCAGCCGCCCCGCGCCGTCGTCGACCCGGGCCTTGACAGCGCGCACGTCCATGCTAAACATCCGTTTCAATCCGCCGTTTCACACGGATCGTCGAAGGGGTCTGGCTCCTTGACGTCGCTGGCGGCGTCGCGCTCGCGCGCATCTCTTTCCTGTTCGTCTAGAAGGATACTTGTACATGAGATTGAAGCATCTTCCCTACACTTCAACAGCGATTGCATCGGTTCTATTGCTCGGAGCGGTGGGCTCGGCGCACGCGGCCGTCTATCCTGCGAGCTCGTCCAGCGGTGGGCCCGGCGTGAGCGGGTGCACGGGCAGCGCGAACTGCACGAATGAGAGCTGGGGCGTCGACCTCAATGACAACACCGGATTCATCTGGAGCGTGGCGGGCGGCGCCGGCGGCGATGCGGACCTCTACGTGAAGGTCGCCGTGCTGTCGCAGACCAGAGCGATGAGCCTCTGGTTGAACGGCACCCAGATCGCCGTCGTCACGTCCAACGCCACGGAGAGCCCGCGCCCGACCGGGAAAGAGCTCGGCCCGTTCCCGGTGACGCTGCAAGCCGGGAACAACACGGTAGAGCTGCGGGACACGCAAGGCACCGCGGAGTTCGACGTGCACAGCCTGCGCGTCGAGCCGACGATCGCCGGCGATGATGAGCTCGAGATCGGGCTCTGGCGACTGATGTCCCGCGCCGACCGTGGCACGTTGAGCCGCGATGCCATCACCGGGCAGCTGGTCGGCGCCGATTACTCGGGCGATGACCATCAACACTGGCGCTTGGTCGGCGTCGGCGCGAGCAAGTATCAGTTTTTTCACGAGGAGACCGGCCAGTGCTTGGTCGCGTCGAGCGGCACGACGGCGCTCGGCGGCTGCAGCGGCAGCGCGGCGGAGTGGACCGTGGAGACCTTGCGCGCCCGCACGGTGGAGCGCCCTGCCCTGCATCGGTTGCGCTCGAACGCGAACAGCTGCGCCATCCCGAGCGGCGGCGCGCAGCCCACCCTGGGGACCTGCGACGACAGCGCGCGCTGGTACCTGGAGCCTGTCGGCTTCGGTGAGCGGCTCGCGAGCGTAGAGTTCGATTTTCACGGGCTCCTCCTCGTCAAGCCCAACACCAACGTCCCTGGCGTCACGCAAGGCTCGCTGTCGACCAGCGTCGTCGACGCGGTGCAGGTCGCCTTCGAAGAGCGGCTCGCTTACTGGATGGATCTGATCACGGACGGCCGGGTCGCATGGTATGGCTCCAGCGTCGTATCGAACGATCCTATCACGTCGCTGTCGGGCTCGGGCAATGAGAATTATCTGCCGGCGGCCGTCCACCTTCAGCAAGACGTGCAGAGCTTCGTGCCCCGCGGCGAGTACGACACCGTGCAGGTGTTCTTCACGCCCGGCGACAGCAAGCCGGGGGGCTGGGGGTGGGGCCCGGGGAGCAACTACGAATCGAACTACACCATGTGGACGACGGTGAACGGGAAAAACACGGTCGCCTCGGAGTGGCTGTCCACCGTCAACAGCGAGCCTGTGGAGGTGTTCATCCATGAACCCATGCACGGCCTCGATGGGTTCTACGAAGAGCTGGGGGTCCCGCTCCCCGAAGGGGTGTTGCATGGATCCGAAGCCAATCGTTATGTCAAATCCAAGACTCCGGGCCGTTCGTACTTGCACTGGTACCGCGACTACTGGTTGGGGACCGTCATCGCCTCCGATGACACCTACCGCGGCTTCGGCCCACGCGCGTTCGCCCAGATCACGCCGAGAGATTACGCGTTGAGCCCCGCGGTGGACGAGTACAAGATCGTGCAGCACACCAGCGGCAAATGCTTCGTCCCGCAAGGCGGCGCCATGAAGCCGGCCGACGACACGCCGCTGGTGCTGTCGAGCAACTGCAGCACGCTCGCCTCTTCCTTCAGGGTCCTGGCCAGCGGCGTGCTGAAGCATCTCCCGAGCGGACTTTGTATTCACCCGAACCAAGGCACCGCCTACAACGGCGTCGGCCTGATCCTCAACCCCTACTGCGGTCCCGAGGTGCGCCTCTCTTTCGACGTGACGTCCGGTGGCAGCCTGCAGAACAGCGAGACCGGCCGCTGCGTCCACCCGGAAGGCGGATCGGCGACCCCCGCCGAAGGGACCAACCTGATTTTTCACGACGGTTGCGATGAAGAGCGCTTGCGCTTCAACCTGGTCTTGCAGTAGACGAACCCGGTGCAGCTCGTGAGTGATTCCATGCAATCGAAGATGAACGTCCTGATGCTCTGTGTTGTCGGTGCCCTGGCGATGGGGTGCAACGTCTGTGAGGATCTGGACGCACGGATGTGCGCAGACCTCGGGGCGGAGGATTGCGCCCTCTGGCGAGAGAAAGGGATGAACTTCGTCGCCCAGGCGAAGTCGAGGCCCCGCCGAATGATGAAGGACACGCTGTTCGGGGCCGACGCGCAGACGTGCGAGTCAGCGGGGAGCGACGCGGTGTATTCGCAGATCCTCCAGGCGACGAAGACGCAGATGGCCGCCTTCCGCAAGGCGCAGCAGGCCGTGGAGGCAGCGGGGAAGGGGAAGTAGGTGTGCGCCGCCCCGCGAACGCGCCCGAAACAGGCGGAAGCCACGGCGATCGCTGACGTTTCCGGCGACCGCTCATGATCGCCCGGTCGTGCTCGCGGGGTTCCTGACGCACCGGCCCCCTACCGTGAAAGCGCGCCCGCTCGCCGCACCGCGCTCGTGGTGATCGTTGACATGGCGAGCGCGCCCCGCGAGCATCGCGCGTCCAGCCATGCGCCGACCTTCCCTCGCCTTGTGTCTCGTGGTGGTGTCGGCGCTCGCGTACGGCGGCCCCGGCTGCGGCGATGACCAGCTCTGCGCGCCGGGCGCGCTCTCCGCCTGCTTCCTCCCCGACGGCTCGCTCGGCGCGCAGCGCTGCAACGACGACGGCACCGCGCTCGGCGCCTGCGGCAGCGCGCCGGGGGCGCTCGGCGGCGGGTGCGGCGCCCTGAGCGAGGCCTGCTGTCCGTCGCTCCCGGCCGAGCTCCGGGCGGGCTGCGACGTGGTCGCGGCGCAGGCGGACGACGCCGCGTGCGACGACTACGCCGGCAGCGCCAGCGCGGCCGGGCTCTGCAGCGGCGCCGCCGCGCCGGACGGCGTCCCCTACGGCCCGGGCTGCGCCGGCCTGCTGAACGACTGCTGCGCGTCGTTGCCCGCGCGGCTCGCGTCCGCCTGCCACGCCACGGGGTTCCGCGGCAACGAGGCGCTCTGCCGCAGCTTCCTCCAGCGGGAGGCCCAGGCGAACGGCCTCTGCGAGGGGGCCGATCCCGCGGCCGAGAGCTGCGGTTACCTCGCCGAGCAGTGCTGTCCCTCGCTGCCCGGAGGGCCGCGCGAGCGCTGCGAGGACCTCGCCGCCGAGGCGGACGCGGACACCTGCCTGGACTACCTGAGCGGCGCCGCGGACGCGGGCCGGTGCCCCACGCTCGGCGGCGGCGAGCCGCTCGCCTCGGCGGCCTGCGACGCGCTGCTCGAGACCTGCTGCGGCACGCTCGAGCCCGCGCTCGCTTACGAGTGCGACTTGAGCGCGCTCTCCGGCAGCCGCGCGCGCTGCGAGGCGTTCGAGGGCGCCGCCCGGGCCGCCGGCCTGTGCCTCGACGGCGGCGGCGGCGCGGGCGGGGGCTGCGGCGATACGTCGAGCGACGTGGACAACTGCGGCTTCTGCGGGAACGTGTGCGGCGACCAGCACGCCGTCCCCTCCTGCGCGGCCGGCGCCTGCTCGCTCGCCTGCGACCTCGGCCACGGCGACTGCGATCGCGACGCCGCGACCGGCTGCGAGGTCGATTTCGAGGGCGACGTGGACAACTGCGGCGGCTGCGGCAAGGGCTGCAGCGACAGGAACGCCGCGGCCGCCTGCGAGGCCGGCGCGTGCGTGCTCGAGTGCGACGCGGGCTTCGCCGACTGCGACGGCGAGGGCTCGACGGGCTGCGAGGTCGAGCTCGACGCCGACCCGCGCCACTGCGGCGCCTGCGGCAACGACTGCTCCGGCGGCGCCTGCGAGGGCGGCGCGTGCGGCCCCGGCGCGCTCCAGCTCGCGTCGGGCCTCGCGGTCCCCTCCGCGATCGCGGTCGACGCCGCCGCCGTCTACGTCGTCGGCTTCCGGCCCGCCGGCGGCGTCGCCGTCCGCGTCGACAAGGCGTCCGGCGCGACGACCTGCCTCGCCACCGGCGCCGCGCCGGGCGCCGCGGCCTGCGGGGCGGGCGAGCGCTTCGAGGGCATCGCCCTGACGGACGCCGGCGCGTTCGTCACCGGCTCCGCCGGCGTGCTCCGGTTCCCGCCGTCCGGCGCCGCGACCACGGTCACCGCGAGCGTCCCCGACCCCTGGGCCGTCGTCAGCGACGGCGCCGCGGTCTGGTTCACGTCGCTCTCGCGGGGCGGCCTGTACCGCGCCGACGCCCTCTTCGCCGGACAGCTCGCCGCCGAGATCACCGGCGCCACCGCCGAGGTGGGCGGCGCGCTCGCCGCCGACGCCGATCACCTCTACTGGACCTGGGCGGACGGCACCGTCATGAAGCTCCGCAAGGACGGCTCCGAGCCGCGCCAGCTCGCGTCGGCGCAGGATTTCGAGCGCACCAACCTGACGCCGCAATACCTCGCGGCCGACGCCGCCCACCTCTTCTGGAGCACGCCGAGCGGCTACCTCTTCCGGCTCGACAAGGACGGCTCCGGGCTCGTGGCGCTCGCCGACGGACAGCCCGGTCCCGCGGGGATCGCGGTGGATCCCGGGGATGGCGGTGCCCTCTACTGGGTCAACCGCCTCGGCTCGGTGCGCCGGGTGCCCAAGGCGGGCGGCAGCGTGGGCACGCTCGCCGTGGGGCAGTCCGGCGCGATCGCGATCGCCGTGGACGAGGCGTACGTCTACTGGGCGACGCAGGCGGGCGACCTGCGGAGGATCGCCAAGTGAGCCTCTCGCCGAAGCCCCGCCGCCGCGCGGTCTCGCGGCTGTGCGGCGCGGCCGCCGTCCTGCTCGGCGGCGGAGCGCTCATCGGCGTGGGCTGCAGCCAGGAGCCGCCGGCGGGCGACGTCGCGCCGCCGCCGCT
Organism: Sorangium cellulosum So0157-2; assembly: GCF_000418325.1. Taxonomy (GTDB): domain Bacteria; phylum Myxococcota_A; class Polyangia; order Polyangiales; family Polyangiaceae; genus Sorangium; species Sorangium cellulosum_D. Next base: position 1,475,427 of record NC_021658.1, on the reverse strand, counting down.
CGGGCCGCAGGACGACACGGATGCGTGCGAGTGCGCCGGGGGCTTCTATTACAACGGCCAGCCGATCCCGCTCGCGGAGACGCGCTGCGATGCGTTCGTGTGCGGGCGCGACCTCATCTCCTATCAATGCCTCGACGGCGACACCGCCGCCGACACGTGGCGGAGCTATCCGGAGAACCGGTGCGGCGATCTCGCGTGTCCGGCCGAGGGGACGTTCTGCGGCGAGGACGTGGTGAACGGCGAGCCGGCCGCGCTCTACAAGTGTCCGGGCACGGGGCAGATCCCGCTCGAGTGGCGCATCTGCCCGGGCGGCTGCGAGGACGGCGCGTGCACGGGCGCGGCGAGCGGCGAGTGCCCGTGCGAGACCCCGCCCATCCCCGGGGGCGAGCGCGTCCCGGTGCGCTGCGGGCTGACCCTCTGCATGCCGACGGGCGTCGGCAGCGCCGGCGTGAAGCAGGTGTGCACGGCCGAGGGGTGGCGCAGCGTCGGGCTCGCGTGCGATCAGCCGCAGGGCGCCTGTCCGGCGTGCCGCGGCGTGCAAGACAGCGCAGGCCGCGAGGTCGCGACCGCGACCTGCGGCGAGGAGGTGTGCGGCCTCGGCGTCGGGAACCGCAGCCGCTGGATGTGCGGGGAGGAAGGCTGGCTCGACCTCAACCTCCCCTGCGATCCCGGCGCCTCGAACGGCGAGGCGGGCGCGGCGCTCGGCCGGTGTCCGGTGGAGTTCCGCGACAACGACGGCCAGTGGAAGCCCGTCGAGCCGGGACAGACCTTCTGCGGAGATCAGGTGTTCGGCGGCCGCGCCAACAAGGACCTCGCGATCAACCTGGGCGACCTGGACCTCCGCATCCACGGCAGGGCGGATCGGCTTTATGCCTGCCCGGGCCCCGGCGCGCGCCCCGTGCCTTACCGCGACTGCGGCGGGCGGGGCGGGAGCGGCGCGTGCATGCGCGTGCGGGAGATCCCGCCCGTGCGCTGGCACGAGGCGATCGGCGCCCATCCCGGCGCGAACGAGCCGAAGATCCGCGACTGGGACCGCTGCGACGAGTCGTGCCCGCCGGTCAGCGACGCCGTTCACTACTTCCCGACCTACACCCACGACGACGCGCTCGCCCAGTGCGAGCACGTCTTCTGCGGACAGGACGTGATCACGGGTCGCGTCGGAACGCTGTATCACTGCGCCTACGACCTCGTCAGCGTGAACTACACGTGCCCGCCCGTGAGCGACACGGCGGTCGTGGGGCGCCCCGTCCCGTACGAGGAGTGCCCGGGCGGCTGCGGGCTCCGGGACCTCACGAAGAGCAGCGACACGTGCGACGCCCGGTCGGAGCAGCAGCCGCACGGCATGCCCGATCCCACGCCGACGCCCAGCATCACGTCGACGTGCGATCCGATCGTCGACTACCAGGGGAACGCGGTGCCCGTGCGATCGCTGCGCGTCGGCTCGCAGGTCTGCGGCCCCGGCGGGCAGGTGCTCGCGTGCGACGAGCGCCAGCTGAGCCGCCCCGACGGCTGGCGCGCCACGGGGATCGCCTGCGGCACCTCCTGCGGCGTCTGCGGCCCCGACCCGTACGGCGACCAGACCCCGGTCTGCGCGCATTTCGCCGACGCGGAGGGCCTCGCGTGCGACGACGCGAGCTTCGCCGAGAGCTGGAACCCGTGCTCGAACGCCCCTGGTGTCCGGATCAACACCCCGGCGTATTGCGGTCACAGCCTCCCCGGGATCGCGCAGGGCGACCCGAACATGCTGTATGTCTGCAAGGCCTATTGCCCGAGCTGGGAGGGCGGGCCGGGGCACATGGCTCCGTGCGAGGGCTCCGAGGGGCTCGGCGGCGGCGGTGTCCCCCGGACGCGCCGCTACTTCCTCGATCACACGGTGTACTGCGCCCTCGGCTGCCAGGGCAACGGGGCGGCGAAGAGCGACGAATGCAAGCGGCCCGGGGGCGGCAAGCGGGCGGCTCCCATCGACGACAGCCGCATGATCCGGGGGTTCGGCGTCGTGGCCGAGGACTACGGCGGCCGCCACCTCGGCGAGGATCTCGTCCGGCGCTCGGGCGGCACGGCGGGCGCGGAGGTGCACCCCGTGGCCGACGGCCGGCTCCTCTGGAAGGGCTTCAACGGCTCGCAGTACCTCGGCGTGGCGCTGGTCGAGCACCCGCCCAAGGGCGGGACGGGCGAGCGCTACTGCTCCTTCTATGGCCACCTGGACGTCGACGGGCTGGCGCCGGGCCTGGAGGAGGGCCAGAACGTGACGACCGACGACGTGCTCGGGAAGGTGGTGCGCTGGGACGATATCCCCTCCCTGCACAACCTCCACTTCGATAAGAAGTGGACCGAGTGCCCCGACTCCTCGGACGAGTTCACGTGCTACGGCGACGGAAGGACGGACAACTCGCACCTGCACTACACGGTGCTCTCCGACGCGGAGTGCCGGCGCTTCACCGGAAGCTCGAGCACGCCCTATGGGTACGACGAATGCAAGACGCCCGATGAGGACGCCGTCGCCCTCACCGCGATGAAGGCCGCGGAGGGATGCACGACACCCATGGACGGTGCGACGACGGAGGGATACGTCTCGCCGACGTGGTTCATCGAAGCGCCGCCGCAGTGAGCGGCGGCCTCCGCGGCGATGACGGCCGCCCGCTCAGGGCTTGCCGAGGTAGTCCATCTTGCCGATGTCGAGCCCGTTGTGGCGCAAGATCGCGTAGGCGGTCGTCACGTGGAAGAAGAAGTTGGGCAGCACGAAGCCGAGCAGGTACGGCAGGCCCTTGAACGTCATCGGCTTATCGCGCGTGGGGATCGTGACCTCGCGGTCCTCGGAGCCGTCGATCTGCTCGGCCTTCAGGGTGTTCAGGAACGCGATCGTCTTGGCGATGCGGGCCTGCAGATCGTCGAAGCTGGCCTCGTTGTCCTCGTACTTCGGCACGTCGACGGCTGCGAGCCGCGCCCCACAGCCCTTGGCGCTGTCGCTCGCGATCTGGATCTGGCGGGTGAGCGGCAGCATGTCCGGGGCGAGGCGCGCGTCGAGCAGGACGCGCGGCTCGATCTTCTTCGCCTCGGCGTACGCCTCGGCCTTCTTGAGGATCGCCGAGAGGTTGTTGAGCCCCCTCACGAGCACGGGGACCGACGCCTGATACATCGAGATCGCCATCTTCATCTCCTTGTCATCGAACGCTGCGGAAAGCGGGGCCCCGTACGTCACGGGCAGCGCGGTGCGGGAGCACCGCCTGTGGGGTCGCGCGCGGGCGCCAACATAGTGGTCGCCCTGCGCCCCGGGCAAGCGCGCCAGCGCACAGAATTCGCCCGCGGCCTCCCGGCCGCTCCCGGCGCCGCGCGGGCCCGCCGGCCGCCGCGCGCTCCGCCGCAGAGCGCGCGCCGCGGAGGCGCCCCGCCTCGTGGGAACCGCGTGAAGTAATGTAAAACCTCTTGACGTACCGGCCTTCCGACCTTCTTAGAGGCCCAGGATCGGGCGAGCGCCGCCGCGGCCGCCGGTTCCACCTGTCTTGAAAGGATCCTTGTCGATGAAAACCCAGGTACGCCGGTCGCCCTCTCGCCTGCTCGCGCTCTCCGCCCTTGCCCTGGCGTCCTGCGGAGTCGAGCCGCTCGAGGAGCAGCCGCCGCTCGGCAGCGCCGAGGCGGCGTTGAACGGCGCCGTCGCGATCGCGGGGCACGTCGGCGACGACGCGTCGAACGCGGGGATGAGCGGCGTCATCGTGCAGCTCAGCGGCGCCGCGAGCGCGCAGGCCGTCACCGACAGCCACGGCAACTTCCTCTTCGCCGGCTTGCCCGCGGGCGCGTACACGCTCACCGCGGTAAAGCCGGGCGCGACGCTCACGCCGAGCACGGTCGACCTCGGCAGCGTCACGGCCGACCAAATCCAGAGCTTCACCTGCGCCGGCGCGTGCGGCGCGGGCCCGGCGGTCGATCCTTACAAGGAGATCGCGATCGTCGACCCGTCGGTCACGCAGGACGCGCGCGCCTCGAACGCGACCGGCGGGCCCTGGAGCTTCCGGTACCTGATCGAGCAGATGACCCCGAGCGGCGTCGATCCCGCGGATTTCGTGGCGGAGTGGCTGGAGGGCTTCCAGCCGCTGACGATCAACGGCTATCCCACGACGAGCCGGGGGATGTTCTCGCTCTTGAACCTCTGGCCGACGCGGCCGGACGGCAAGCTCGACCTCGCGCAGGCGCCGTTCCGGCTCCTCGGCATCTTCAACCGGACCGACCTGCACGCGAGCGGCAGCGGCGAGGCGCGCTTCGTGTTCGGCATCGTCCCGCCGAACCACTTCATCGGCGGCATGACGGTGATCTTCGAGTACCGCCTGCCGACCAACTCGATCGCGCCGGACCGGCACAGCTGGATTGCCCGCTTCCACGCGCTCGGGCAGCGCGCCTTCGGCGCCCAGTACAACCAGGAGCTCCAGGCGATCACGGATCTCTTCACGCAGCGCGGCGCCGAGCGCAGCACGATGGGCAACCCCAACGCGAGCGCGCTCGCCCAGCTCCGCACGAGCGAGGATCTGATGGGCGCCCCGTGGTCGTGGCGGGAGTTCCACCTCGTCCCGGAGCCGACCGGCTATCAGGCCTTCCTGCGGCTCGCGGAGGCCGCCCAGACGCCGGATCAGCAGCTCAACGGCGACGCCGGCCTCGAGGCCTTCCTGCTCGCGAACCGCGCCGGGATCATCGCCGGCGCGACGCCGCTCGATCCCTCGTTCCTCGGCGGGGAGGCGGAGGGCAACGTCGTCCCTTCGGCCACGAAATGGGTCTTCCCCGGCGTGGACGAGCCGCTGCGCCACGCGTTCGCCGGGCAGACCTGCAACGGGTGCCATAACGCCGAGACCGAGCAGCTCGCCACCTTCTATCATGTGGCGCCGTTCGCGACGCCCGGCCCCGACGGCACCGGGGTCCTCTCGAATTTCGTCAAAGAGGTCGAGATCCCGCGGCGGGTGAGCTTCATGCAGAACCGGCTCACCTGCGCCCCGCTCGCGGGCGACTGCTCGCCAGGGTCCGAGTCGGTCGCCCCCTGATCTCCCTTGTGGCGCCTGAACGCGGGCGCGCCGATCCGGTCGATAGCGGTGGCGCGCTCCGGAGGAGCGCGGCGGTGGTTTCTCGACGGCCGCGACGCCGCCGCGCTAGAGGGGGAGGTCATGCGAAACCATCTTGTCCTCTGCTTGATCGCCGCAGCGCTCGCGGCCGCGTGCGGCTCGACGACGACCGACCCGGACCCGACCGGGAGCGGCGGGTCGGCCGCCAGCTCGACGAGCGTCAGCTCGACGAGCGCCAGCTCGGCCACCGGGACGTCGTGCGTGCCCGGCTCGACCATGTCCTGCACCTGTCACGCCGTCAGCCCGCCCGGCGTCGCGACGTGCCTCCCCGACGGCAGCGCCTACGGGGCGTGCATGGGCGCGGACGGCAGCGACTGCGCCTGTCCCCTGGGGCGCGACGACGGGTGCTGTGCGGGCGACGGCATCTGCTGCGCGTGCGTGCAAGGCTGCAATCGAGGCACGGACATGCAGCAGGATGCCGAGACGGACGCGCTCATCGCCTGCGTCTGCGCGGCGGGCGTGTGCGCGGACGAGTGCGAGGTGGAGTGCGCCGGCGGGGGCATCACGGCGGACTGCGCGCCGTGCGTGCAGCAGGCGGGGATGGACGCATGCAAGGCGGAGTACGAGGCCTGCGGCGGAATGTGAGCCCCGCGGCGCGCGGGCGCGACCGGCGAGGCCGCGGCGCGCGTCCTTGGATGCACGAATCGAGCGAAGCTCCAAGCACGCCGCGCTCGTGCTCCGGCCCCTAGACCTCGCCGCTACGTCCCCGCCGCCGGCTCCGCCGCCTTCGCCGGCAGCAGCGCCTCGACCCGGCGGATCAGCTCCGCCGGCTCGATCGGCTTCGGCAGCACGCGCCCCCCGTACGCCGCCAGGAACCGCCGGCTCACCTCGCTCGTCCCGCCTCCGGTCATGAACAGCACCCGGTCCGCGAGCGCCGGCAGCTCCGCCTCGATCCACTCGTGGAGCTCTATCCCCGAGCCTTCCTGCATCACGAGATCGCAGAGCACGACGTCGAAGCCCGCGTCCCGCCGGAGCGTCCTTTGCGCCTGCGCGCCCGAGCCCACGCACACGACCTCGTGCGATGACCCGAGCAGCCCCCCGAGCGCCCGCAGGATGAGCGGCTCGTCGTCCACGACGAGGATCCGGGCGCGCCGCGCCGGCCCCTCGTCGCGCGCCGGCGCCGGCAGCGCCGCGGGCTCGGCGCTCGTCCAGACGGGCAGCCGGACGCGGACGCAGGTGCCCACGCCGGCCTTGCTGCTGATCCCGATGCTCCCGCCGCACGACTCGACGATGCTCCGGCAGATCGCGAGCCCGAGCCCGGTCCCCTCGCCCGCGCGCTTCGTGGTGAAGAACGGCTCGAACAGCCGGGGCATGTGCTCCTCGGCCACGCCGCAGCCCGAGTCCACGACCTCCGCGACGACCTCGCGGCCCTGCTGCCGGGTGCGCACCTCGACGAGGTTGTCGGCGACGCGCCCCTCCCGGATCGACTGCGCCGCGTTGATCAGCAGGTTCACGAACACCTGCGTGAGGCGCCCCTCGGCCCCGCCCACGCGCGAGACCGGGGCGAGCTCGCGCACCACGCGCGCCCGGTGCTTGATCTGCGCGTGCACGATGTTGAGCGCGCCCTCGATCACCGCGTTGACGTCCGTCGGCCCGATCGCCTCGTTCGCCTCGCTGCGCGCGAACACCCCGAGATCCCGGACGATGTGCATCACCCGCGCCGCGCCGTGGCGGGCGTCGTCGAGCGGCTGGGCGAGGTGCGCCGTGGCCGCGCCCTGGCTGGAGAGGCGCCGGATCTCGCGGGCGAGCAGCTCGAGGTTCGCCACCACGTACGCGAGCGGGTTGTTGATCTCGTGGGCCACGCCCGCCGCCAGCTGGCCGACCGCGGCGAGCCGCTCGGTGCGCTCGAGCCGCAGCCGCAGCTCCTCGGCCCGGCGCCGCCCGGTCACGTCGCGCAGCAGCGCCATGCGCGAGGGCCGCCCCTGCCAGTCCACGTCGACCCATCGAACATCGATGAAGACCGTGTGCCCGCCGAGCTCCAGGCTCGTCTCGCCGGCGGGCAGCGCCACCGGGCAGCCCCGCCCGGCGACGAGGCGCCCCTCGCCGAGCAGCGCCTCCGCGGCGGGGTTCGCGAACAGCACCGCCCCGCCGGGGTCGAGCACGATCACCCCGTCGGCGCTCCGGGCGATCAGCTGGTGCAGGTTGGCCTCGTTCTCCCGCGCCTCCGCCATGGTCCGCGCGAGCTGCGTCACGAGCTGCTGGCGGCTGACCGCATAGCGGATGGCGCGCCACAGCGCGTCGGCGTCGAGGCTGCGCTTCACGAGGTAATCCTGCACCGAGGCGCCGAGCGCGCGCTCCGCGAGGCGCACGTCGTCGTGGCCGGTCAGCACCACGATGGGCACGTGCGCGTCCACGTCGCGAATGCGCTCGACCACCTCGAGGCCCTCCCCGTCGGGCAGGGAGAGATCGAGGAGGACGACGTCCCACCCCTCCTTCACGCGCGCGAGCCCCGCCGCGAGCGTCTCCGCGTGCGCGACCTCGGCGCGCTGCCACGGCACGGCGTCGAGGTGGCTCTGGACGATCGAGGCCGCGATGGCGCTGTCCTCGATCAGCAGGAGGCGAAAGCGCGGCGCCGGCGGAGCCTGGCTGGATTCGGCGGACATAGGTGACCCCCCCTTCGACCAAAGAACTCGAAGGCTTTCCCGGAAGTCAAGCACCTAACGTGGGCGCCGGCATCCGCGTTATCGTCGCGCAATGGAGTTCCTCGCCTTTCCCAAGATGCCGTGCCTCGGCGCGAGCGATGCTCCGACGTGGGTCGCGCTCGAGAAGATCCACGGCGCGCAGCTCGTGATCGGCGTCGACGCGGCCGGCGTCCGCTTCGGCAAGCGCAAGGAGTGGCTCCGGGACGAGGACCCCTTCTTCGGCTGGCAGCTCCTCCGCGCGTCGCTCCGGGACGCCGCCCGCGCGGCGTTCGCGGCGGTGGGGGCGGAGCGACTCGTCCTCTACGGCGAGCTCTTCGGCGGCGGCTATCCCCACCCGGACGTCCCCGCTGGCGGCGTGATCCCGGTGCAGACCGGCGTCTGGTACGCGCCCGATCTGCGGTGGGCGCTCTTCGAGCTCCGCGCCGTCGGCGGCGGCGAGGACGCGTTCCTCGCCTTCAGCGAGGCGGCGCCGGTCGCCGCCGCGGCGGGGCTGATGATGCCCCCGCTCCTCGCCCGCGGGCGCAAGGCGGAGATCGCCGCCCTGCCCGAGCGCTTCCCGTCGCGCGTCGCGTCCGCCCTGGGCTTGCCGCCGCTCGGCCCGGCCAACCTCGCGGAGGGGCTGGTCGCCAAGCCCGATGTCCGCATGCCGGCGGGCGCGTACATGGCGCTCAAGCGCAAGATCGCCGAGATGCGCGAGGACCGCTTCGACGAGAGCGCGCCCTGGGATCCGGAGCGCCCGGTGGATCTGCCCGCGCTGATCCGCTGGGGCGAGCGGCTCGCGAACGGCCCGCGCCTGGCCTCCGCCGCCTCGAAGGTCGGGCGCCACGATCGCGCGGCCGTCGACGCGGAGGCGGCGCTCGACGTGCTCGTCGATCTCGAAGCGGCGTTCCCGGGCGCGATGCGCGCCCTCTCGCGCGAGGACGGCGAGGCGCTCGAGCGCGCCGTCAGGGCGGCCGTCGCGGCGCATCCGCTCTAGACGAGAGCGGTGTTCGGATGAGGATCGGAGTCGCCTCTCCTCGCGGGAGCGCCGCCGTCCGTCACGGATCCGAGCGCTCGACCAGCGCCGGCCCTTGGCTATCATCCGCCCCGTGCAGACCGAGCCGCCGCGCATCGTTCGACTCGTCGTTGTCACCAGGGCGGGAGAGCTCCTCGGCGCGCTGCCGCCCTATCCGGTCACGACGCCGTGGTGGCAGGACACCGGCGCGGTCATCCAGGGGGCGCGCGAGCGCTTCGGCATCACGGTGACGATCCTCCGGATCCTCGCCACCGAGCTCCCCGCTCCCCACGGCGGGGGCGTCACCTACCTCGTCGAGGCCGAGGCGCCGCCGCCGCCCGGTGTCGAGCCCTGGCGCGGGGCGCTCGACGATCACCCGCTCCGGCAGCCGTGGGCGCGGCCGGGCGGGCCTTCCGACGACCTCGCCTGGGCGGACTCGGTCCTGCGCGCTCGGGGTCTCTCGCGCACGGCGCCCGCGGAGCAGATCCGGTCCTGGAACCTGTCGAGCGTGTGGCGGCTCCGCGCCGAAGGCCAGACATTCTGGCTGAAGCACGTCCCGCCGTTCTTCGGGCATGAGGGGGCCCTCATCGCGCGGCTCGCGGGCGGGCCCGTACCGGCGCTCCTCGGCCACGACGGCCGGCGGATCCTCATGCCGGAGCTCCCCGGCGAGGATCTGTATCACGCCGAGCTGCCGATCCTGGAGCGGCTTGTCTCGCTGCTGGTCGGCCTGCAGCGCGACGCGAGCCGGCGGGTCGACGAGTTCCTGGCGCTGGGGCTGCCGGACTTCCGCGGGGCGGCCCTGACACGGCTCATCGCCGACGCGGTGGAGCGCACTCCCGAGTTGTCCGCCGGCGATCGGGCGACCCTCGACGGGTTCGTCGACGGCCTGCCCGGGCGCTTCCGTCGCCTGGCCGAGGCCGGGTTGCCCGACACGCTCGTCCACGGCGACTTCCATCCTGGCAACGCCCGCGGCGACGCGACGTCGGTCGCGCTGCTGGACTGGGGCGACAGCGGCGTCGGGCACCCGCTGCTCGATCAGCCGGCGTTCCTCACGCGGGTTCCGCCGGGCGCGGTGGGCCCGCTCCGGAGCCTCTGGGGCCGCGCGTGGCGCGCCGCGGTCCCGGGGTCCGACCCCGAGCGCGCCGCCGAGCTGCTCGCCCCCGTCGCCGCTGCCCGCCAAGCGGTCATCTACCGCACGTTCCTCGACGGCATCGAGCCGTCGGAGCACCCCTACCACGCCAGGGATGTGCTGGAGTGGCTCGAGCGGACCGCCGAGATGGTGCACTCGCGCGCCTAAAGCACCGAACAGGTTGGCAGTCAGCGCAATTCACATGGTTGCGGCCCCCGCCGGATCCGCCGAGGAACAAGCTGGAAGAGCACGGCATGCAGCAAGAGGAGAGACCGCAAGGGCGCAAGAGGCGCAAGGGGACAGAGATGGAATTATATTCTTCTCCTCGCCCTGCGTCCCTTGCGCCCTTGCGGTCCTCTTCCCATGAATCGATTTTCGCCGAATTCCGATGTGACCGGCGCCCTAGGCCTCCGCGTCGGGGAGCCATTCGCCGTGGAGCCCGAACGGGACGCGGCACGGCAGGCGGGCGCGCGCGACGGGAGGCGACGCGAACCTCGCGGCGTCGAGGATGACGAGCTCGGTCGCGGCGCCGTCGCGGCGGTGGACGAACAGGATCACCCAGGCGTCGTCCTCGGCGGCGCTCCCTGGCCGCGGCGCGACGGCGCACTCGCCGGGCATCGCGCCGTCCCCGAAGTCGTGAGCGATCGCCGCGCCGGTCTCGAGATCGAGCCTTCGCGCGATGGTCCGCGAGAAGCCGCCGTCGGGGCGGAAGTCGCAGAGCTCGGTCGTGTACGCGCGGCGATGGCGGGCGCCGACGACCGCCGGGTGCACGCGCGGGAAGTCGAGGAACCGTGGATCCAGCTCGGACTCGGCGGCGCGGCCGCTGGCGAGGTCGAACGTGAGCCGGTGGAGCGCGTGCGGCGCCATGATCCGCGGCGCGCGCACCGCGTCGAGCACGATCGCATTGCCGTCCTCGAAGGCGTTGACGGTGTGGCTGATCGTGCAGGGCGCGACGTCGAACCATCGCACGTCCTCGTTGCCGCCGTCGCGGGGAAGGACGCCGATGCGCGCGGGGAAGTCGTCGTCCCACCGGAGCGGCACCGCCGAGCGCGCGTCGCCGAACAGCACCGGGAGGACGTAGAAGAGCACGTATCGCTCGGTGATCGCGAAATCGTGCATGAACGTCATCGCGGGGACGTCGATCGGCGCGCGGTGGACCACGCGGCCCGCGGCATCCGCGCGATAGTACGTGAGGTGCGGGCGCGAGTGCCCCTGGGAGAAGAAGAGCAGCTCTCCGGTGCGCGGGCAGATCTTCGGGTGAGCGGTCATCGGGCCGCCGAGCGCACCGCCGAAATCGTAGGTCCCCACGGTCTCCAGGTCTCCGGTCACCTCGACCGGCGGCATCGCCTCGACGAGCGCGAGCATCCGCCCCGCGTGCCGGATCACGCTCGTGTTCGCGTAAGTGCCGGCGATCCAGCGGTTTCGATACCAGCGCGCGCGGCCGTCCTCCAGGCGCACGCCGTGGAGCATCCCCTCCGCGGCGAACCACGCCGGCGACCACCCAGACCGAGGATTCGGCCCGTTGCGCACGTACGTGCCGCGGAGATCCGCCGGGATCTCGCCGAGGACCTCGAGGTCGAGGTCGGTCCGCTCCTCGCGCACGGGGGCGAAGGCGCCGGCCAGGTGAAAGGGCGACGAGCCCGTGGTCGTGGTCGCGTCCGCGTTCTCCATGTATTCACTGTATACTCTGGGAGCGAGATGTCGAGCGTGAAGAGGAAGAAGACTGGCACCTATCATCACGGCGATCTGCGTCAGGCGCTTGTCGACGCTGCGTTCCGGACGCTCGAGCATCAGCGGGCGGAGGACCTTTCGTTACGAGCGCTGGGCCGGGAGCTCGGCGTCAGCCCCCGGGCGCCGTACCGTCATTTCGAGACGAAGGAGGAGCTCTTGGCGGCCGTCGCGGTCGAGGGCTTCCGCGCCTTCGGGGAGCTGCTGACGGCGCGCGTGGCGGCGGCGGGCGCGGATCCGATCGCGCGGTTGCGCGCGATTGCGGAGGCGTATGTGGTGTTCGCGGTCGAGCGCCCAGCGGCGTTCCGGGTGATGCATGCGCCGTATGACACGGTGAAGGAGAGCGCGCCGGATCTCGTGCGGGCGCGCGCCGAGGGCCACCGGGCGACGATGGACAGCATCGCGGAGGGGCAGGCGGCGGGGATCCTGCGCGGGGGGGATCCGATGCAGCTCGCTTTGGTGCTTTGGTCGAGCATGCACGGGCTGGCGGTGCTGCTGACGCAGGGGCAGCTCGGAAGGTACGACAAGCCGATCGAGGCGGCGCAGCTCGCGCGCCTGGTGAGCGGGTTGCTCATGGAGGGGCTGAGGCCGCGCCCGGGGGAGCCGCCTCCCGCGGGCGCACCGGCGAGCGCGGCGCCGGCGGGGGCGGCGGGGACGGCGCCCGCGGGGTCGCGGTGACGGAAGCGGCAGGAGCGACCGTGACCGGCCGGCCCAGTCTGGGCGGCTCGGCGGCGCAACGTTCGCGCTGCGGCTGGCCTTGGGAGAGGCAGAGGAGGTGGACGGGGTTTGGGGCCTGCGGCGTCCGTTCAGGAGCCGTTCGTGGCGAGGAGCTCCCGGGCTTCGCCGACGACCGCGGCGCGGCGGATCCAGCGGTCCAGCTCGGCGAGGTCGGTGCTCGCGAGGACGCGCTCCCGCACCTCGGCGGGGATCTCCAGCCCGCGGGTCTCTAGCACGGCGAGCACGGCCTGCGCCTTGGCCTCGATGCTGCCCTCCTGCCGGCCCTGGGCCACGTAGCTGCGCGCGAATTCACTCTGATACTGGTATCCGCTCTTCATCATCGCCTCCAACATCCGCCTCGCCGCTTCGTTCAGCGAGGATAGCACCACATCCGCGTACAGGGCGCGGCGCTCCTCATCGAGCCCGGCTACCGCCGCCAGGAACGCCACGCCGATCGCCTCCCCTTCCTCGCCCCGTCCGTGCGCCATCGCCGACAGCACCACCACCTCGGGCGCCGCCCTCGCCTGCTCGGCGTCCGTGACGACGGGGACCCCCTCCGGCCCCAGCACCAGCGGCGTCAGCGTCAAGCCGGGGTGGCCCGTGTCGATCGGCCGCGAGCACCACTGGGCCATCGCCGCGTCGATCGTCACGACGAGCAGCCGGGTCGGACAGCGGTGCCGGGCCCTCGTCTGGGTGACGTAGACCGGCCAGACGTACGGCTTGTCCACGTCGACGCCGAGCTGCACCTCGACCACGACGGCCATCGCGGGCCGCCGTTGCTCGGCGACCAGCAGCACGACGACGGCATCCGCCCGGCGGTCGGAGGGCAGGATCTCGGTGAGGTCGGAGGGCTCGACGCGCGCCTCCGTGAAGGCCGGGACCGGCTGGCCGAGCGCGTCGTGCAGCATCTCGGCGGCCAGCGTCGGCCGGTTCTTGAACAGCTCCACCAGGGCTTCATGGGTGACTGAGGGCATCGGGTAGTCTCTCGGGTAGGTACGGCCATGCTGAGTCCTGAGACGGCGTGCCAAGCGCGTGCGGTGGGTCCCGCAGGGGCCGGAGCAGACGCGTCTCATTCTTGAATTCCGGGCAGCTCCCCGGATTCGTCACGCCGTGGGACCTGCGTCTGCCCCGACGCCGGGCACGGGCCCTCCCTGGACCGGATCTTCGTCGCCCCGAACGTCTGCCTCGGCCAGCCCTGCATCTGCAGGCACCGAATCTGGTCATCGCTCGTAATCGACCTCCTCACCAGCGGCATGTCCGTCCAGGATGTGATTTCCGAGCACGGGATCGAGGAGAACGACGTCCTCGCCTGCATTGCCTACGGTGCTGTAACCTTCGGGTGGAAGATCCACACCATGACCCGTGCGGAGCCGGCGCAGCGAAGGATACAATCATGGATTTCATCGCACGTGTCACAGAGCAACTCGATCTCGCGGCCCAGCAGCTCCACCAGCGGACACCGGCACATGCACGCTGCGCGCTCATCCTCATCGACGACATCGTTGAATTGATCCTGCACGGATGGTGCGAGGACGCATGCAAGGCCGACGCAAACCACGCCAAGCTCGGCCAGGAGAAATTCAGCCGCGGAGAGCGCAAGGCTGCCCTGGGACAGCGCTTCGACGAAAAGCCAAAATTTTGCGCACGCCTGGGTTACATCGACGAGCCACAGCGCGACTTCATCCTCAACTGCCACTCCTACCGAAACGAGCCATACCACGTCGGCCTTCTCTACGAAGAAATCTTCGAACCCATCGCGTCGGAGTACTACCTCCTCGCATGCGACCTACTGCTCACACACGAGCGCCACGGCTTCGCCAGGTCATTTCCCAACGAGACGTACCACGAGGCGCCCCTCAAGCATGCAGGACGACCCGCGGCACCCCACGACCACGGCAAAATCTTTGGCCCGGCCAGTCAAGCGCTTCGGAACGCCAGACCGCAGCCAAGCACGTCGCTCCAGCGCGCGCTTTTCACGTCGATGTTCTGGCGAGTCCAGGCGATCTCCGGCACGTTGGATTCCTTGATGAAGGCTGCGCCGCGACACGAATCAAACGACGAGCTACTGCTGGAACTCGAGTCGCGCGCAGCATGGCTCACTCACACGGACTCGCGAGCAGACGCCGCAGCATTGGCAGCGGACCCTCGCCTCTACCACGAGGAACGACAGAGGTTCCAGTCGTCCTACAAACAGACTTTTTATGCGGCTGCGCTAGAACGCTGGCGAGATAGGGCCAAGCAGCTACGTGACGAGCCAAACGCTTACCTTGCGCTCAAGGAGCACGAAACGCTACGTCGCGCGTGCGAGCCTTACGCCGAGCTGGTATTTGAAGCGGCAGCCGAGGTGGATGCCGAGCTCCAGCGCCAGATCGACGAAGCATTCGGAAGAAAATGAGCGACGCCGCTTCTTCGCCCAGCCCGCCCGCGTTCAGCCGGGCCGGCGCGCACGACGTGCAGGTCGAGATCCTCTTCTGCGGGATCTGCCACTCGCTCGAACATCGGCGGCATCGCCGAGACCCAGGAGATGATCGATTTCTGCGCGGCGAACGACATCACCGCCGACGTCGAGATCCCGGCGCGGCGGTCGGGGCGCCGCTCATCGCGGAGTGCTACGCGAGCCTCGAGTGCCGGCTCGCGGACGCGCGGCTCGTGAAGACCTACAACTTCTTCATCTTCGAGGTGGTCAAGGCGCACGCCGCGACCGCGCCGCGCTACCCGCGCACGCTCCATGATCGCGGCGACGGCATCTTCATGCTCTCGGGGGAGAACACGCGCCGGTATCGCCGGCTCTTTCGTCCCGACATGCTGTGACGCGCCGCCCGCGAGCTGCGCCGGGGCAGCGCGCCCTTTCCGGGCCGCGGCTCAGCGCGCCGCCGGCGCGTTGACGAGCCGGGCCGCGCACCGGCCCTCGTGGCAAAGACAGCCGCCGCCGCAATCCATCGTCCCCGGCCGGCACTCCTGCGTGCACATCATCCCGCCCTCGCACGCGGGCGCCGTGGCCTTCGCGACGCACGCGGCCGGGTGGCACCCGCAGACGGGCACGCAGTCCGCGTCGCTCTGGCACGGGTCGCTGCCCACCGCGATCGAGTCGTCCGTCGGGGTGGCCGTGGGCGTCGTCGTGGCCGGATCCGGCGCCGGCGGCGCGTTCGAGCCGGGAGGCTCGTTCCGCGAGGCGCTGCACGCAGCACAGCAGAGCACGGCGGCCAGGAGGAGCCCCATCGAGCGGTCGAGGATCTGTCTCATGCGCGTGCTCTCTCACGGATCACCACGAGGTTCCATCACGACCTGCGAGCTCATCCGGGCGCGGCCCCCGCTCCCCGCGCCGCCGCGCGCGCCGGCCGAGATGGCGGCCGCCCGGCCGGCCCGCCCCCAGGTCGGCGACCCGCCCCCGGGCCCCTCCGCCCCCCGGCGGCCCCTCCGAAAAAAAATCTCGACCCCATGTCGAGCCCGCGCGTCGAGCTCCGACATCCAGGCGAGGCGAGGTCGCGGTGACCGCGCCCCCACCCACCGCCGGGCTCGACCCCGGCCAGGAGCGATGACCATGACCACCCCGCAGAAGATCAAGACCTTCCTCTGGTTCGACAACAGCGCCGAGGAGGCCGTGCGGCTCTACACCTCCGTCTTCAAGCGCTCGCGCGTCGTCGAGGAGGTCCGCGGCGGCGACGCGGGCCCGGGGCCCAAGGGCGCGCTCATGACCGTCGAGTTCGAGCTCGAGGGCCAGCGCTTCGTCGCCATGAACGGCGGCCCGCACTTCAAGTTCAACGAGGCCATCTCGCTCGCCGTCACCTGCGAGACGCAAGCGGAGGTCGACGAGCTCTGGAGCAAGCTCACCGAAGGCGGCGGCGCCGAGGGCCGGTGCGGGTGGCTCAAGGACAGGTTCGGCCTGTCCTGGCAGATCGTCCCCTCGGCGCTGCCGCGGCTCCTCCAGCACCCGGACCCGGCCAAGGCGGCGCGGGTCATGCAGGCGATGATGCAGATGAAGAAGCTCGACATCGCGCGCCTCGAGGAGGCCGCCCGGTAGAGCCCCCGGCGGCGCCGGGCCGCCACCTCATCGCCCGCGGAAGCTCTCCACCAGATGGTCCACGAGGGCGCGGACGCGGCGCGGGAGATGGCGGCCCGCCGGATAGACGACCGACAGATCCGCCGCGCGCACGAACCGGTTCAACACGGACTCGAGCCGGCCCGCCTCGAGGTCGCCCTCGACGTCCCAGAACGACTTCTGCGCGACCCCGAGGCCCGCGAGCGCCCACGCGCGGACCAGCTCGCCGTCGCTCGAGCTGCGCCGCCCGCGCACGCGGACCGCCTGTGTCCCCTCGCCCTCCGCCGCGAACGTCCACGTCGCCTCGTTCCGACCCTCCGGGTTCCAGAGCAGGCAGTCGTGATCGGCGAGATCGCCCGGCGCGCTCGGCCGCGGGTGCCGGGCCCAGTAGCCGGGCGCCGCGCACACGACCCGGTGCCCCGTGGCGAGCCTGCGCGCGGTCAGGCTGCTCCCCTGCAGCGGCCCCACGCGCAACGCCACGTCGAAGCCCCCGCGCACGAGGTCGACGACCTCGTCCGAGAGGTGGAGGTACACGCTGATGCGCGGGTGCGCCTCCAGGAACGCGTCGAGGACGGCGCGCAGGCGGCCGCGCCCGAGATCCGAGGGCGCGGTGATGCGCAGGCCGCCGCGCAGCGAGCTCTGCCCGCGCCGGATGCACGCCTCGCTCCGCTCGATCTCGTCGAGGATGCGGCGGCAGTCGATGAGGTAGCGCTCGCCCTCCTCGGTGAGGCGGAGCCGCCGCGTGCTGCGGATCACGAGCTGCACGCCAAGCCGCTCCTCCAGGGCCGCGAGCCGCGCGCTGACGGTCGACGGCACGGTCGCGAGCGAGCGCGCGGCCGCGCTGAGGCTGCCGCGATCGACGATCTCCAGGAACGTCTGCATCTCGAGGAGCGCGCTCATCTTTCGATTTTATCGAAAGGTGTTGCGCGGCTCGAGCCCGTACTCGCCCCGGCCGCCGCGCTCCACCTTTCCCCTGCGCTCGCGAGCACGGACCGGGCGCGGACAGACCTCGAAGCAGGAGCAAACCATGAGCATCCAGAACAAGGTCGCCCTGGTCGTCGGCGCGCAGGGGATCATCGGCCGCAACCTCATCGATCACCTCGAGGCGCTCGGCGAATGGGACGTGATCGGCCTGTCCCGGCGCGGCGGAGCGTCCTCGGGCCGCGTCCGCCACGTGGTCGTCGATCTGCTCGACCGGGAGGACTGCCGGAAGAAGCTCGGCGGCCTGGCCGAGGTCACGCACGTCTTCTACGCCGCCTATCAGGACCGGCCCACGTGGGCCGAGCTCGTGCCGCCCAACCTCGCCATGCTCGTCAACGTTGTCGACGCGGTCGAGCCGGTCGCGTCGGGCCTCCAGCACATCGGCTTGATGCAGGGATACAAGGTCTACGGCGCGCACCTCGGGCCGTTCAAGACGCCGGCCCGCGAGACCGACGCGCACCACATGCCGCCCGAGTTCAACGTCGACCAGCAGGCGTTCCTCGAGGCCCGGCAGAAGGGCAAGGCCTGGTCCTGGTCGGCCCTCCGGCCGTCGGTGGTGTGCGGCTTCGCGCTGGGCGTCCCGATGAACCTCGCCATGGTCATCGCGGTGTACGCGGCGATGTCGAAGGAGCTCGGGCTGCCCCTGCGCTTCCCCGGCAAGCCGGCCGCCTACGACAGGCTGATCGAGATGACCGACGCGCGCCTGCTCGGCAAAGCCACGGTCTGGGCGGCGACCAGCGCGCCGTGCCGGAACCAGGCGTTCAACATCAACAACGGCGACATGTTCCGCTGGAGCGAGATGTGGCCGAAGATCGCCCGCATGTTCGACATGGAGGCGGCGCCCCCGCTGCCGATGCCGCTCGCGGACGTCATGGCCGACAAGGAGCCGCTCTGGAACGCCATGATCGAGAAACACGGCCTGGCGCGGCACCCGTACCGGGACGTGTCGTCGTGGCGCTTCGGAGATGCGGTGTTCTCGTGGGACTACGACGTGGTCGCCGACGGCTCGAAGGCGCGCCGGCTCGGCTTCCACGAGCACGTCGAGACGGAGGCGATGTTCCGGGGGCTCTTCGAGGATCTCCGGCGGCGGAGGATCATCCCGTGATCGGCCGCCGTGCCCGGCAATCCTGGCCGTGAGCTTCCGCGCTGACACCGGCGCCGGGCCCTCGCGCCAGCGCCGGCACCGGGCTCTCCCGCGACAGGGAACGCTCGTCGGGCCGGCCCCCCGGCAGGCCGCCTCATCGCCGGGGGGCGCGGCGCCGGGCCCTCACGCGAGCTCCCGGATCGCCCGCAGCACCGCCTCCACCTCCGCCTCGTCGTTGAGCAGGCTCGGCGCGACGCGCGCGTACGAGCTCCGGTACGGCGACGTCGACGCGATGATCTTGCTCTCGCGGAGCCTCGCCACCGCGGCCTCCGGCGTCATCCCCGCCACCTCGAAGGCGATGATCCCCGCGGAGAGCGCGTCGTCGAGCGGCGTGTGCAGCGTGACGTGGCGCATGCCCTCGAGCCCCTCCTTGCACTGCCGGTTCAGCGCGTGGATGCGGTCCGCGACCTTCGCCTTGCCCATGCGCCGGTGGAACGCGAACGCCGCGGGCAGCGCCCAGCGGTGCTCGAAGGAGTGGAATCCCCCCGGCGTCATCATGTTGGCGTTCGTGGGCGGCGGCGGCTGCCCCTGCAGCCAGGCCTCGTATGCCTCCTTGCCGAAGTGCGGGATGCTCGGGCGGAGCAGCGGCCAGAGCTCGGCCTTGCCCCAGAGCACGCCCGTGCCCCGCGGCCCGAAGATCCACTTGTGACAGCCGGCCGCGAAGAAATCGCAGCCGAGGTCGGCCATCGTGGCGTCCTCGACCCCGAAGCCGTGCACGCCGTCCACGCCGCAGACGACGCGATCCTCCGGCGCCCGCCCCTGGTTCGCCCTGGCGACGACCTCCGCGATCGCGCGCACCGGCGTCTTCACCCCCGTGCTCGAGTGGACCCACGTGATCGCCACGACCCGCGTGGCCGGCGTGATCGCGCGCTCGATCGCGCCCGCCATCTCCGCCTCCGTCGCGGCGCTGCCCCGCTCGTAGAGCGCGACCTTCCGCACCGTCGCGCCCGACCGCTCCGCGGCGAGCCGGAGCGACTCGTGCATGGCATAGTGATCGTGCGTCGTCGTGAGCACCTCGTCCCCGGCCTTGAGCGGCAGGCCGAGGTACAGCGAGGCGAGCCCCATCGTGGTGCTGTCCGTCAGCGCGATCTCGTCGGCCTGGGCGCCCATGTACTCCGCGGCGGCCTCTCGCACCGCCGTCGTGTCCTCGTGCTCGTGGACCGCGTCCACCGGGTTCTCGTCGAGCTCCCGCCGCAGCGCCTCGATCGCCTCGCGCACGGGCCGCGGGTGCGAGGTGAGATAGAAGCACGTCATGTGGATCCACGCGGGTGACACCTCGAACTCGTCCCGGACGCGCTGCCACGCGTCGGCCGGCGCCTTCGCCCCATCGCCCGCGGCCGCCGCCGCCTCCGGGGCCGCGCAGCCCGCGGCGCCGATCAACAGCATGCCTTCGAGCAGGCTGCGCCTCGATAGCTTCGTCGTCATCTACAGCTTCCTCCCTCCGTGCCGAGCGCGGTCCCTCTGGAGCCGCGAGCTCGCGCGCCCACGGGCGCTTCGATGCCGCCGCCAGGGAGGTCCCCCCTCGCCGCGCCGGCAGGGGAGTATGCACCGGGGCTCCAGACGAGCAGTCACTATCTGAGACCAAACAACGTTTCACCGCGCGGCGCTCACCGCGCGACGCGCGGGTGAATCGCGCCAATCCGCGCTCTCGGCCTCATCCCGTCACGCCGCTCGAGCGCGACATTCCCGGGTTGCCATGGATGGCCGGCGTCGCCGGCGCGGGGTCGCGCGCCGGCGCCGGGATCTCAGCGGATGAGGTAGCCGTCGATGAACGACGCGACGTCGTCGGCGAGCGTACCGACCTCGACCGGGACGCCGGCGGCGCGCAGCAGCGCGATCCCGCGGCCGAGGTTGCGCGGGTGGCTGTCGATCACGGCCACGAACACGGCGCCGACCCGCCGGGCGATCAGGGCCTTCGCGCAGGACGGGGTGCGGGCGAGGATCTGCTCGATCTCGGCGAGCACCTCCTTGCCGAGCTCCACCCCCGCGGCGATCTTCGTCGCGAGGACCACCTTGTCGCGCGGCCTCTGGCTCAGCCACTCGCCCACGTAGCTCTCGGTGCGGCCCTGCGTCTCGGCGCGGGTCGGCACCGGGTACATCTCGGCCGCATCGACGAAGTTGATGCCCGCGTAGAACGCGTAGTCGAGCTGCGCTTTCGCGTCCTCGAGCGTGTTCTGCTCGCCGAACGTCATCGTCCCAAGGCAGAGCTCCGAGACCCGGAGCTCGCTGTCACCCAGCTGTCGGTAGTGCATCGCTGTTCCGTCCGTGGGCCTCCAGTACCACGGAGCGGCGGCACTTCCACCATAACGGACATCGCATCTCTTATAGCGGACACGCCGCGGCGGCGTGGCGGCGCCCGACGAGCGCGTGGAGCGCATCGGCGACCGAGGGCGGCCTCCGTTCAGGTCGCGGGTTTGCGCCAGCAGCAGAAGCGCACCGCAGGGGACCACGGCCGGTCCCCCGCCTCCCCCGCTCCCCGGCGGCACCAGCGCCAAGCGACCGCCAGCGATCTCCGATTCCGCCAAGCATGCTGCGCGGACAGCGTGGGTGGAGCGGCGCGCCAGGCGGGCCGCCTCAGCGAACGGGGCAGTGAGGCGACTCAAAATAATCTGAAGGGTCGCTCCCCGTGGCGGCACTAAGAGCAGTGAGCTGGCCGAACGGTGCGGCGGGGAGCACGCCACCGGCGAGATCAGACGCAACTCTGCTCGAATTCTCTTCGGCGAATCCGTGTCCACGGCTCGTCGACGCCGTCGACGCGAGGCAACGAGCTGGAGTCCGCGCTGCGCTCGCACCCCGCGCGTTCACCCAGAACGCCTCTCAGCGCATTTACGCATCCCAATCATAACGTGATTGGCATCCGGGATCGATCTGCTCCGCGCGATCGGGCATGGGCTCGGATCGCGGCGGTCGGTCCGACGCTCCGGGGTAGGACGAATCAAGGCGGAGGACGAGGTGAAGATCATACAACGACAGTGCGTCGCGGCCCTGGCGGCCGCCTCGCTGGGCTGGGTGTCTGGCTGCGCCGGCGAGGCGGAGTCCGACGTCGACGCGCCGATCACGGGCACGGCCGCGGCGGAGATCATCGGGCCGAACGTGACCGAGGTCCTCGTCTACGACAATCCGGACCTCGCCGACGACCTGCCGCGCGAAGTGCCGGTCGTCGTGAGCTTCAAGGACAACAAGCCCAACGTGGTGTTCCAGATCGGCTGCGGCTCGAATTATGGGCCGATCCTGGAGGGCTTCGGGTACCCGCGTACGCTCGACCTCAACCAGGCCGCGTTCTACGACTCGTTCGACTCGATGCAGATGCACCTCGAGCGCGACGCGGGCGGGCCGGTCCCCATCCATACGCTGCGCTGCGACGCCGATCCCAACGTCACGCGCCAGCAAATTTTCCAGGTCTATCGCCGCGTCGACGCCGATCTGGGGAAGGGCGAGTCCGAGTACTACCTCCGGCTCCGCGACGACCCCGGGACGATCTACACCGTAGGATGCAGCAACGTGCTCTCGGCGCTCTCGTGGACGAAGGCGGACGGCAGCAACCTCGAGCAGGTGAGCATCCCCATCAACCGCGCCGTCCTCGATGTCTGGAACGCGCAGGGGATCGCCACGCGGGACATCAACTGCCACACGAGCACCGGGAAGGCGCTCCCGCGGGCCCGCCGCGATCTCCCGCAGCAGGCGGCCGAGACGAGCTACGCCGCCGAGGCGGAGCTCTACCTGGTTCGCTATTCCTTCACCGGGATCAGGACGCGCGTGACGCCCTACCTGATCGCCGGCGGGAAGGGCTACGCGATCGACTGCGGCTCGAACGCAGACATGATGAAGCGGGCATTCGGCTTCGACCCCGCGGCGACGCTCGAGGAGCTGTCGACGAGCGACCCGCGCTTCACCGCCTCGGATCCTGACCGGCAGCCGCACCTCGCGTGCGACAGGAGCGCGAAGATCTTCCAGACCGCCGACCAGTCGCCCTCGGCGCGCTATTTCCAGCTCGACGGCGGCAAGACGCTGGTTCGCTTCACGTGCCCGACGGCCGCGAATTTCTTCGCCGAAGGGGCGCCGGCGGCGCAGTCGGTCCCGAGGGCGGCCGTGCCGTACCTCTTCGTCGACCCGAACGCGCCAGCCAGCAAGACGCGGATGCTGGAGGTCGGGTGCTGGGGCCCCGGTCGCGCCAGGATGGCGCAGCTGTTCTTCTGGGTGTTCGGGCGGGAGCCGAACGACCGCGAGCTCCAGGACACGATGGCGGCCTATGCGGAGTACAGCAAAACCGGCGACACGAGCGAGGCCGAGGCCAATACGATGATGTCGCGCGCCTACGCCGTCTACCTCGGGCTCGCCGACCCGCTCGACGACATCCTCGGTCGCGCCGTCGGAAACGGCAAGAGGAGCAACCCGCGCCGCACGAACCTGGACGGCGGGCGTGTCTTCGACGAGGAGCGGACGTACTTCACGAACGAGATCAACGCGAACCTCGAGCAGGCGGCCCGGTATGGCCTCTACAGGTGGATGAACGAGCGCGTGACGAACGCGACGCCCGCGTCGCGCGACGAGCTCCTGGCGAGCTACGATTGGGCCTACGGGTGCTGGCAGACGCCCGTGGAGGTCGGCCCGTGCCCCGCGCCCGAGGGGGTCGCGTGGTGGACCGGCGAGTTCTACACCCCCGCGAACAAGGACAAGGACTACACGCAACGCTCGCTCGAAGCGGAGCACGCGAGCTACCTCAAGAGGTGCTCTGACAAGGCGAACGGCTGCTTCTACGAGATCGAGAACGTGACCGATCGCGCCTGCCACAGGAGCGGCAGACCGTGCGTCGGGGACGCCGCCTGGGCGGACTACATCGGGGCGTTGCTCCGCGGCGACCATATCCCCGGGAACTACCTCTCCATCATCTGCGTCGTGGAGACCTGGGGCAATTCTTCGCCGAACATCGCGGCCTGCCGCAAACAGCGCTGAGCGACCGCGCCGACGGGAGTGACACCATGAAGATCAGGGTTCTCAGCATCGTCGCCGGCGCGGCGTGCGTCGTCGGCTCGGCCGGCGCCGCGCGCGCCGACGTCGCTCCGCCTCCCGCGTGCAGGGCGGCGGCCTCGGAAGGGCCTGTGTTCACGCAGAACAAGCGCCTCTGTTACGAGACGCTCGCGGCGCGCGGGGGCTACCAGGAGATCGTCGATCTCATCGAGGTGGAGACCCTCGGGCTCGCGCCGCAGGAGCGGTACTTCCTCGGGATGGCCTACTTCGGGCTGTCGAACCGGACGGGCGCCGACAGCCTCCGGTGCCACGCCGCGGTCCGCGCCAGCGCGCTCCTCGAGGCGTTCCTGACCGAGCAGCAGGTGCTCTACCGCGAGCAGCACTCGTTCGGCACGTCCGACGACATGAAGTACACGTACCACGCGACAAAGATGGTGGCCGCCCTCGAGGCCGTGAAAGGGTGCGAGGAGTCGTCGCACACGCCGGCCAGCCTGGAGCGCTACGGCCGGCGGTACGCGGTGGGGCGCCTGCGGGGGCTCTTCTACGAGACGTCGGGGCCGGACGCGCTCCGCGACGGCTTCGACGAGAAGATGACGCAGCTCGGCGACCAGATGAAGGCGTTCGTGGCGACGGCGTCCAGCGTGGAGACGCGCTACGGCCTCAACCTGACCGAGATCGACGTGGGGCGGCAATACCTCTTCGGGATCCGTGACCGCATCAACGGCCTCTTCGGCGCCGAGGCGATCAAGGTCGCAGCGCAGCCCGTCGGAGGTGACGAGTCGTTCCCCAGCTTCGTGTACGACGCGACGTGGAAAGCGCAGATCCTCGGGACGATCGGCGCCAAGACGACCCGCTTCACGGATCTCCTGCTGCCGGAGAAGCGCGGGGAGATCGCGATCATCGAGGCGGAGATCATCGCCGCGATCGGCGGCCTGTCGATGGAGGATTACGTGAGTCGCAAGGAGCGAACGGTGATCGAGCTCAGGGATCTCTCGACGTCGCTGATCCTGGGGACGAACTTCTGGACGGCCATGGAGGCGCCCGAGCGAGCCGGCAGGGCCGCGCTGGACGACGCCCTCGCGAAGCCGAACCGGAACGAGCTCGCGCGGACCGCCGCGCACGTCGAGACGCTCTGGCAGGAAGGGATGGCGAAGTACTGCAATCCCTCGAGGCCGGCCTGGTACTGCAGGAGGACGCCGTGAAGAAGATCACGTGGCGTGTCGCCCTGGCCATCGTGCCCCTCTCGGCGCTCGCGTCGCTCGCCTCGCACGCGGCCTCGCTCCCGACCCCGAGCGGCCCCGCGATCGCGGCGCCGTCGTACGTCGATGTCGACGAGGCGTTCCGCCGGGCGACCGCAGGGCGGCCGCTCGAACCGGCGCTCCTCTCCTTCGCCTCGAACGAGCTGCGCCCGCCGGCGTCGGGCGGCGGCAGCTCGGGCGGAGAGATCATCGAGGACGACGCCGTGCCCATCGAGGAGGTCACCGGATCCGTGACGACCGTGCGTCTCCTGCCCATCGCCGGCGTCGAGCCGGCCGCGGCGCGCGAGCTCCACCGCCGCGTCGCGCTCCTCGAGCTCCTCGTCGGGGCGCTCCGGAGCTACCGCGAGCCGGAAGGCGCCCCGGCGGGCCGGAGCGACGAGGTCCTCCAGATGGCGAACACCGCGCACCTCGAGCTCTTCGTGGCCCACAGCCTCGCGTACCTCGAAGGGCAGACGCGCGAGGAGAAGTGCCTGTCGTACCAGCGGGCGAACGAGCACGCGCGGTATGTCGGGTTCGGCGCCGACTTCGGCCTCCCCGTGCCGGTCCGCGCCGGCTGGGAGACCCTCCTCGAGGAGGCGCGGGCGTTCCACGCCGGGCCCTTCGCCGACCAGATCCCGGCGAACCTCTGCTCGATGCGCAAGGCGGTGCGCAAAGCCGAGGTGGAGTCGATGCTCCGCGCCGGCATCGACGAGCGGATACGCTCGCGCGTGGAGGCGGAGATCGACGCGACCTCGCGGAGCCTCGCCGAGAAAGAGCGGCAGTACGCGGCGGCCCTCCGGGACTCTGCCGTGGAGCTCCCGACGCGCGAGATCTTCCTGCTCAAGAAGACCGTCGAGGACACGGCTTCGCTCTACGAGTTCGTGGAGCGGGACACGCTCGGCCTCGAGCGGGCGCCGGCGACGACGCCGCCGGGACAGCCGCTCATGGCGCGCCTCCGCGCGAAGCGCAGCGAGATCGACCGCATCCGGAGCAACGCCAGCGCCGCCGGGGTCGACGCCGACGTGGCGGCGGCGCGCGCCACGCTCGAGCGCCACGCCGCGCTCCTCGGCGCCGTGGTGGAGGCCCTCCGCGAGATCGCCCGGACACCCGGGCTCGACTGGGCGACCCAGGAGAAGCTCGGCGTCTGCGCGACGATCCCGGGCGCGCTCGCGCCGGAGAGCTTCGCGGAGTACGCCGGACGCGTCGACGCCTGCCTGACCGAGGCGGCGCGGGCCTACGGCGCGCTCAAGGACGAGGCGGGCGCGAGCGACCCGGCCCGGACGGCCTTCGTCGAGAAGGTCTCGGGGCTCTCGAAGGCTTATATCGGGTACATCAATAGTCTTTAGCCGACGGCAAAGCTTGCTGGAGCGATCCATGAAACGACTGTTGTCTTCGTTCGCCCTCGGTCTGTTGCTGCTGCCTTCGCCCGCGCGCGCCGAGGAGATCGAGTGCATCCCTTCGAACGAGACCGCGATCCGCGCGGAGGTCGGGCGGCTCGTCTCGGAGCTGAAGATCGCGCAGTACCGCGCGAACATGGCGCTCCTCGAGGACAGCTTCGGCGATCTCGAGGCGCTCGTCGGCGCGAGGGGGAGGTGCCCCGAGTCCATGACGACGCGCGTCTGCGATGCGGAGTGCTACTACCAGCGCGCGAACGTCTATCGCTTTCGCGCCACGGGGCTGCCGCTCCTCGACGCGAAGGGGGCCGCGGCGCCCGGCGATGCGCTGACGAGCCCCGCGGAGCTCCTCGCGCAGGCCACGGCGGGGCTCGAGATCGTCGAGCAGGGGATCGCGCGCCTCCCGCGGCAGGCGAGCTCGGGGACGGGCGAGGAGCAGAAGAACATCGCCTTCAACAGGTATCTCAAGGCGATGGCGCAGCTCCAGGGGCTCAAGGCGAAGCTGCTCGTGGCGGCGGGCGACGTCTGGTACCGCGAGGCGTCCGTCGCGCGGCTCGACCACATGAGCTACCTGGTCGGCGAGGCGCTCGGCGACGCGCCCGCGGCGGACGGGGACAAAGGGAGCGAGTACTACAAGGCGGCCACGTACTACGATCAAGCGTTCTGGCTCGTCCTCGAGGCCAAGGGCTCCCTCCCCGATCGGGACCTCTTCACCGCCGAGCTCGCGACGCTCGCCACCATCGAGAAGGACGTGACGCTCCGCCTCGACTCGGTGCGCAAAGGCTACCTGTACATCAACATCGATCCGGAGGATTTCCCGCTCATCAGCATCGAGCGGCTCGGCCAGCAGCTGCGGATGCAGGAGGCCGCGATCGAGCAGCAGGACCTGAACATCCAGAACATGCTCGAGACGTGGGCACGGAAATACACCGATCTCCAGAACCAGAAGTTCGACATGGCCAACATGAAGCACTCTCGGGCCATCGAGCTCGAGGTGTACAAGATGGCGCAGCTCCAGGATATGGCCGAGCAGCTCAAGAACGACGTGCAGCAGAAGCTGAGCGCGCTCCAGAGCGACATCTCGACGTTCGAGCTCGAGCAGAGGATCCGCGTGCTCGAGCTGGCCTTGAAGCGCGAGACGAAGGAGCTCGAGAACCAGATCGTGCTCCTCCGGGGCCAGCGCGAGCAAGATCTCCTCGCGCTCGACCAGGACGCGGTGCGCGAGCAGATCGCCGAGATCCAGTTCAACATCGACATGACGCTCGCCGCCTTCAACTTCGAGATGCAGCGCGACGGCCTCGAGCTGCAGATCGACGAGCTCTTGAACCGCGTCGCGTCCGACGACAAGGAGCTCGAGCTCGTCGACAACCGCAAGGCGCAGATCGAGCGACAGATCGCGCTCGAGCAGAAGCGCATCGAGGGCTCCGAGATCATCACGAGCCGGCTCCGGACCTCGCAGGAGACGGTGTTCGAATCGATGCGCGTCCCCGTCGTGCACCAGATTTGCTCGGTCGACGCCGAGCTCGCGTTCTACACCGGGGCGGCGCAGGGGTTCACCGATCCGATCTCCGGGGCCACGTGCACGAGCCCCCCGTCCATCGAGGCGCCGAAGCCGGCGCTCCTCGATGAGATCTGCATGGCGCGGAAGGAGCTCTCCACCAAGACCAAGGAGGAGATCGACAAGATCAGGGCGTGCATCGACGGCTCTGGCACGAGCTGCTCCACGAAGGACGAGAACCTGAAGCGGGTCGCGGAGGAGCTCTACAATCAGAACCTCAAGATCTTCGACCACCAGCGCGACATGTGGCAAACGACGATCAATCAGATCAACGATCGCATGCGGGCGCTCGACGCCGCGATGGCCGAACAGAACGGCCTCGATGCGCTGAAGGGGGCTGCGCTCGCGCTCTCGGCCACGGCCGCCGTCCTCGCGGCCATCCCGGACGGCGACACGGGCATCATGGGCATCTTCCCCGTCAAGACGTTCCGCTTCGTCGAGGCGGCGGCGGCGGCGGCGAAGGTGGCGGCCGACACGGCCGCGCAGGTCTACGAGTGGCAGTTCGGAGAGCTGCAGTTCGAGCAGATGGTCGCGCAGGAGCGGCACGAGCTCAACGTCCGGGTCGAGGAGCTCAGGAGGGAGATCAACGCCCTCGACATCCACAAGCTCATCGAGGAGTGGACCAAGAAGCGGGCGCTCGCCGAGATCTCGGTCCAGCTCGCGGAGCTCGACAAGGAGGTCGTCGAGATCACCGGCGAGGAGAAGCTGCACGCGATCCAGTGCAGGCTGGACCGGGCGGAGATCGCGGCGACGGTCGCCAAGCTGCGGGCCGACCGCGCGGCGCTCGTGGCCGATCTCCAGACCAAGTCGGACGAGTCGGCGCTCGTCGACTTCGACATCGACGAGCAGGAGAACGTACGCGAGCAGGCCCAGATCGAGATCCAGCGGCTCACCCTCGCGCTCGGGGAGCTCGACATCGAGGCGAGCAGGATCCAGCAGGACAAGCAGAACCTCCTCGCCATGAAGTCGTCGATCGACGCGCAGATCAGCCGGATCGGCCACTACCAGGGGAGGGTGCACGATCTCGAGGGGCACTACGACGCGACGCGCGAGGTGCTGAACGACATCCGGGAGAAGATCCGGCAGAACACCATCAACATCTCGGAGGGGCAGATGGCGTTCCTCGCGTCGGTCATCGAGGACGAGCGGGCGGCGACCTTCGTCCAGATCGAGGACCTCCGCCGGCAGATCCGGATGGTGGAAGAGGCGAAGGATCTCGAGCACGAGCTGCTCGCCATCGAGCGGGAGATGCGCGAGGCGGTGCTGGAGAGCCGCACGCGCATCATGGGGCTCGTCGAGATGGCGCCCGTCAACGACGCCGCCGAGGTCCTCTTCTGGGACTTCGAGGACATGCAGGCGGAGCTCACGCGGGGAGCGAGCGAGTTCCTCGAGGCCAAGCGCCGCGTCGTCGAGAACGTCAACTTCACCTACAACCTGTACCGGAACCGCTACAACGTGCTGAGCGACTTCGCCGGCGACGTCGGGCACCTGTCTGCGGACAGGACGTTCATCGGGACGGCGGCCGAGCTGGATTCGTTCCTCAGCGACTGCGGCACGGTCGGCACGAGCGAGGTCTGCCGGCCTTCTTCGCTCGCCTGGAGCACGGAGACGATGGCGGGCAGCGTGGCCGAGTTCACGCTGGAGAAGACGAGCGGGCTCGTGTCCGAGCTCCTCGAGAACGGGCGCGCGCGATTCGAGATCTCGCCCTTCGCCGGCTCGCAGGCGGATAGCCGGAACCTCGGCAACTTCGTCCTCTGGGACGAGATGACGATGAACGAGAGCGAGCCGATGCGCCTCGTGCACGTCATGGCCGGGGTCTCGAGCTCGTCGTGCCGCTCTCAGCAGATGCAGATGACCCACCTCGGGTTCGGCACCGTCTTCTCGCGCCTGTCGAAGGACAGCAGCGAGATCGTGCCGAGCCTCGTGGTGAAGCGGCCGGTCACGGCGCTCATCCCGGTGTACGGCGGCTCGGACATGGATCTCATGAACGACGAGTACCTCCGCTTCCGTCGCGGGCCGTACACCGCGGAGGGGCTCGAGCGGCGCCTGACCGACGGCCTGATCCAGAACGCGTATCCGTTCGTGGGCCATCCGCTGGTGGGGACGTACGAGATCACCGCCGACGAGAACCTGGTTCGCTGCATGAGCCAGGGTGCTCCGTCGTTGAAGCTCGGGTTCATCTTCGTGCGCAAGCCGGTGCGCTGACGTCCGCGCGCAGGCCGGCGAGCTGAAGAGTTACATCTGATGAGAGAAGGAGTCTGTCCGATGGATCGACAGGATTTGGCGTCCTACATCCCGCTGGTCGTTGCGGCGGTGTTCGCGACGCTCCCGGGGATGAGGATGGCGGCGGCCCAGCAGGACGACGAGTGCTCGCGCAACCTCCCGTCGTGCGACCTGCAGGAGCGGAAGACGCACCTGCGGGCGCAGATCTGGTCCGGTCCGTGCGAGCCGTCGCAGTGGGACGCGCTCCCGCGGCAGGGTTATCCCATCGATAGCGTCGATGGGATGCTGAAGGTCAAGGTGGGGCCGCGCGCGCCGGTGCACTTCCTGAACGGGGTGTGCGAGGCGCATCGCCCGGACGGCGACGTCGACCACGGCCTCCACGAGCTCGAGAAGGCCGCGACCGTGGGCCTGCTCCCGTCGCAGAGGAACGCGGCGGCGCTGTTCGAGGGGCTCCTCCACTGCCGCAAGCTCGCCGAGCTCGACGATCGTTACCAGGGCGAGCTCACCACGAAGCTCGCTCCCCGCGAGGCGTTCTGCATGCACCGGGGCATGGCCAAGGCGAGCTTCACGCGCGTGCGGTGGGAGGGGCTCGAGATGAGCTACGACACCTCGAGCTTCAGCCTGACGGGGCACGCCGAGAGCATGGCGCAATGCTACGCGGAGTACCTGCACGGGGGGTACGACGCCACGTGCGGCGTCGTGTCGTCGCCCTCGCCGGCGGCGATCGACGCGGCGGCGGAGACCGTCTCCCGCGAACTCCTCGCGGATTACTTCGGCACCGCGACGGAGGACGCCCCGCCCGAAGGCAGCGCGATCCCGCCGCTCAAGGCGATGCTGGCGCGCAAGATCGAGATGGCCGACAGCTCGCTCCGGGACTCGGCGGCGCTCCTCGGCGGCCTCGTGCAGAAGAAGGACCTCCTCGTCGGCTCCTACCAGGGGATCGCGTCGATGTTCTGCCTCCCGGAGAGCGAGACGGCGGGGCTCTGCGCGGGGCCCCTCCCCTCGGCCGTGGCGCGCCTCCACGAAGGGTACGAGCGCGCGGTGCTGCGGAGCCAGACGATCCTCGATTTCGTCGATCGCTGGGTCAGCGGTCTCTACGAGCACCAGGGCAAGGACGTCCGCGTCGAGCTGCAGAACAGCCATGAGGGCCTCCGCGACATGCTCGCGCGCGCCGAGCTGCCGGCGGTCCCGAACGAGATGACCCTCCTCGAGAAGCTCGACCTCATGAAGCGCGACATGGCGCTCCTCGCCGACCGGACCGCCGTGGAGAACGACCTCATGAAGCGGCAGTGCAGCATCTACTTCTGCGAGATCCGGAATCGCAACCGGACGTTCTTCACGAACGCCTGCAACCAGGTCGACGCGACCGCCGGCCGACCGGTGAAGGACGTGAACGCGCTCTGCGCGGCGGACGTCGCCGGGACGGTGGTCTCCGGCGCGCAGACGGCCGCCGCGCTGTGCACGGGCGTCGGCCTTCCGGCGTCGTACGTCTCCAACACCGCGATGACCGCGAGGGCGGTCGACACCTGCATGAGCGAGTTCCACCCGTGACCGCGCGCAGCGAGGCGAGCAAGATGAACACGCGAAGATGGTTGTGGGCGCTCGTCCCGGTCGTCGCGAGCGCGTGCGGAGATGCGGGCGCGCCTGAGATGGCGACGAGGAGCGCGCACGCCCTTCTGACCGCCAAGCCGACGCTGTTTCGCTACCGCGCGATCGGCGCGGCGGGCTCGGAGATGCGGTATGCTGCCGAGCTGCCGCAGGAGGACGGGACGACGATCCTGCTCCGCCTGGAGGGGTGCCTCGATGAGCGCGTCGTGCGCGAGCTCTTCGGCGTGAGGCGGAGCGCGATCGCCGAGCGGACCGACGTCGTCATCGACGCGGCGGCGCCGATGATCGCGTGTCCGGACCGCATCTCCGCGGAGGCGAGCGTCTACGCGGAGCCGAGGACGCAGGGCCTGTCGCTCCTCGACTACCGGCTCGACGGCGAGCCCCCTCAGGCCGGGCCCGGGCGCTATTTCGTGATTCCCAACCGCTGCGGGGGGCTGATGAAGCACCTCGGGATCGCCGAGCGCGCGCGGCGCGCGCCGGCCCCTCCCCTGGGGAGCCCCGGCTGGACGCCCGAGCCGGGCGCCGCGCCGATCCAGCTCTCGTGCGCGAACGAGCGCGCGGCCGAGCCCTACGACGGCTGGGAGGTCCACTCGGCCTGGTTGCCGAGCGTGGAGTTCCGGTGGATGGTGCTCGTCAAGAAGGGGAATACGTCGTTCTTCGTCGAGTCGCTCGACGGGCGGCCCTACAACGACCTCACCGACGCCGAGCGCGCCGAGGCGCTCAGCGACGTCAGGAAGCTCCTTGCCGTGCCGAGCTCGTGGGAGTCGACCGACGTCGTCCCGGAAGACGAAGAGATCCAGCCCGACATGCCGTTCTTCGACGTGTGCCTGGATCGGTGTGGCACGGCGGATTGGGTCCCGGCGCACAAGGTCCTGAGGGACGGTTACCTCGAGTGCGAGAGCGGCTCGCTCGATCCGAGCACCGGCGGGTGCCTGGACGGCGAGCGGAAGGGCTACACCGACCGCCTCGAGCTCAACGGGACGACGAGCCGGCGCGCGCCGCTCGGCGGCGTCACCCTGGATCTGCCCATCTGCACCGCGAGCGAGACGTGGGAGCGCCGCTTCGGCCTCTCGGGCAACGACGGCGGCGGGACGTGGCTGACGCGGCTCATCGCGGCCTACAACGCCGGCAAGAGCGAGGACGCGGCGCCCCGTCTGGTCTCGCTTCCGTGCCTCGTGCCGGACCGCACGTGCTCGGTCACGCTCCGCGAGGGCGTGGACCTGTCGACCACGACCGTCGCCACCCTGACGCGCAACTGCGCGGTGGACGCCGAGGCCCTGGAGGTCCGCATGGGCGAGCGCGCCGCGGTGAGCCGGCCGCCGTTCACCCTGGACGCGGCGACGCTCCCCGCGAGGATGCGCAAGGTGCGCATGATCGGCGAGCCGGAGGGCTCGACCATCACCGTGGCGCAACCGACCTGCGGCTTCGGCACGAACACCGCGTGCACCGACGCGCAGCCGGCCCTCCTGGTACAGGGGGATCTGACGGTCGATCTCGAGCACCTCCGGCTCGTGTCGCGCGCCCCCACGGGGAGCACCGCGGGCCCGCCGGCGCCGCTCGCGCGCGTGGGCGTGCAGGCCGCGGGCAGCGCTGCGCGAGGGCTCGTCCTGCGGGTCCGCGACGTGGTCATCGGCGGCGACACGGCGCCGGTGTTCTACAAAGGCATCGTGTTCTCGGGAGGCACGCTCGCGCTCCACAGCTCGAGCGTGCGCGCCTTCACCGACGGGGTGTCGGCCGACCGGGCGCGCGTATCCATCGTTTCGTGGCCGGTCGCCGGGGGCCATAGCATCGAGTCGCTCGCCCAGCCTGACCTCACGACGGATGATCTCGTGGATCTCCGGGGGGAGTGGCTCGGGGGCTCGGTCGCGAACTTCCGCGCGCTGACGCTCAGCGCCGACGTGCAGGCGTTCGTCGTCGGGATGCGCGTGTCGGGCCCGATGGCGGTCGCGTGGAACGACGACCGCGCGACGTGGACCGAGGACGGGCTCCTCGCGGTCGACAGCACGTTCACGAGCGCTCCCGGCTACTTCGATCGCGAGTCGGTCATGCTCTCGGTGGCGGGCAGGGGCCAGCTCAACTTCGTGAATTCGAAGTTCGTCGACTTCGGACACGTGCTCCGCTGCCCCTCGCGGCTGTCGGGAGGGACGGCGAAGATCATCTTCGATCGGCCGGAGTTCGACGAGATCACGTATGGCCTGAGGCAGGGAGCCTGCACGGTCGAATCGGCGACGCTGTGGGATCCCACCGGCGAATAAGGCGAGAAGGACCATGACAAGAAGAAAGAGAATCGTCGCCGCGGCCGCGGCGGTGGGGGTCGTGTCGCTTGCGCTCTCGCTCGCGTACCTCGTGCTGCGCCGCGGCGAGCGCGACCGTGGGGTCGATCTCGAGCTCGCGCAGTCGGTGAGCGCCGACTTCGGGGCGCGCGTCGAGGAGCTCTTGAAGCCTTACCTGGAGGCGCAGCCGGGCGTGCGCGTGCGCGTGACCTACAGGCCCCGCGCGGCCGAGGAGGGCCTCTCGGGGGCCCGAGGCGCGCACCTCGTCCTGCGCCCCTTCGAGCCGGCGGAGGCGGACGAGGTCGCGCCGCTCTTCGCCGCGGACTACGCGGTGCTCGCGTATGACCGCAGCCGCGTCGCCGAGCCGCCGGCGAGCTTTCCGGATCTCGTGACGCAGGCGCTCGCGCTGAAGGCGAAGGGCGATGTGGCGTATGGCCTCGCGCTCCCCGAGGAGACCCATCCCCTCCTCCCGCTCTTCTCGGACGTCTTCTGGCCTGCCGCGCCGCAGCACGAGGCGAAGGCGGCCGCGAAGGAGGTCTTCGCGCTCCTCGGCGATCTGCGCTTCACGTACGGCCTCTCGCCTCACGCGTGCACGTCGGACTGCGCGGCACGCCTGCTCGCGGACGGGCAGGTCCCGTTCGCGGTCCTCGGCGAGTGGCGGATCCCCGAGCTCCGGCGCGCGCTCGGCGAGCGCCTCGGGCTGGCGCCGCTGCCGTCGCTCTCGCGCGGGGGGCCGCCGCTCAGGAGCGTGGGGCGCACGTACGGCGTGGAGCGCGCGCCGGCGCTGAAGGATCGCGAGGCGAGCGCCGCGGACGGCGTCGTCGCCTACCTCCGCGGCGAGGGGCAGAGGCGCGTCTTCGCGGCGCTCGGGAAGCTGCCGCTCGCGGAGCCGCCGGGCGCGGCCGATGGCGCCGCGGAGGCGCCGGCGCCCGAGCTGGTGGAGCAGGAGCGCGCGCTGCACGCGCCCGCCGCCTCGCCGGATCCGGCGAGCGTGCGGGCCGCGGACGCGGCCCTCGCTCCGGTCTGGATCGAGTTTGCCGACGGGCGCATCGGCGCGGAGGGGGCCGCGCGCGCGCTCGTCGAGAACATCACGGCAATCCATACGGATTCTTAGATGGGCGGAGATCGAACAATGAAGCGAAAATTCTTAGGGTCCAGCGCTCTAGCCTTCGTGCTGATCGCGTGCGGGGGCAGCGCGCCCGGGGACGACGTAACGAGCTCCGAGGAGGGGGTTTCGCCTGCGGCGCCGTCGGCGGGCGCGCCGCCCGGCGATGTCTCGTCGCTGGCGCCGCGGCCGGCGCTCGATGTCGCGGTCTCGCCGGAGCGCGGTGAGCTGTCGGCGGGTCTTGCGTTCCCCGCCTTGCCGTCGCGCGCGTCGTCCGCCGCGGAGGTCCTGCTGTCGTACGGGTCGGTACCCGCGGACTTCTCGGCGGGGTTCGGCGTGGGGTTCAGCCTGAGCGTCCCGTCGATCCAGATGACGACCGACTGGGGCGTGCCGTACCGCGCTCGCCTGAGCAGCTCGCAGGACGTGACGGCGCGCCTGTCGCTGGGCGCCGAGCGCCTCGTCTGGGTGAAGACGGACACGGTGAGCGGCAAGACGAGGATCGAGTACCGGCTCGACGCCTCGGAGACGACCGTTCGGCTCTACCGGTATCCGCAAGGCGGGACCGCGGCGATGCGCGACGCATCGGGCGCGCTACAGAATGTGGCGTTCACCGGGTTCGAGGTCGTGTATCCGGACGGCCGGCGGGAGATCTACAGCGAGGAGCCGACCGTCGCCGAGGGGGTGGCGGGCTCGTCGACGTTCTCCCCGACGCGGTGGCCGCTCGTGCACGCCATCTCGCCGACAGGCGACGCGGTGTCGTACGAGTACACGAAGGCGAGCGACCGGTCGTACCTCAAGACCGTGCGGTTCGCCGGCGGGCGCTCGGTCTACACGCTGGAGTCGGTGCCGCGGCGCGAAGGGCGGGTGAGCCACCTGATGGGCTACCCGCAGGGGCCGGGGCAGCTGACCACGAAGCTCGTGGCGAGCTTCGACGGCGAGCCGATGCACACCTGGTGCTTCGTGCACGCGGTGCACGGCGAGAGCGGCCCGGAGCTCGTGACGCACCCGGATTGCCAGGCGCTGGCGAGCGAAGACTTCGCGTCGGACCGGCAGCGCGTGGCGGCCTCGCTCAGCAGCGAGAGCAAGCTTTTGGGGGTCTATCGGTTCGGGCGCAGCCAGGCGCCGTTCGACCGGTCGACGCCGGCCGAGCCGCTGATCCGGTTCCGGTACACGGCGTGGGGAGCGGACGACATCACCGGCCACGAGCTGGTCTATGACATGGACGTGCCGGACGTGTTCGGCTTCGGGCCGAGCGGCGGCTCGGAGCTGATGGACATCAACTCGGACGGCCTCGCGGACATCGTGCGGTATTCGGCGCGCGAGGGGACCAGCGTGCCGTCATACAACGGCGGTGATCTCGCGGAGGCGAGCCTGTTCACGCCGAGCGGCACGCCGCTCACGGTGGAGCGGACCGTCGGCGGCGTGTCGCGGACCGACGTTCCCCGGTTCGACGCGGCGGCGCAGGCCACGAGCGTGTTTCTCTCGGGCGACTTCGACGCTGACGGTCGAACGGACCTCGTGCAGGCGACGGCGTCGGGGACGCGAACGGAGCTCGCGCACTATGCGGGCCGCGGGGAGCGGACGCGACCGTTCTCCGCGGCGCCGAGCTCGACGGTGATCGATGTCGAGCTCTCGCGGTTCGCGCGCGGCCGGACCCAGGCGATCGACCTCAACGCCGACGGCAAGGCGGACCTGCTCACCACGGTGGCCGGGTCGACGGACAGCACGTGGACGGCGTTCATCAACGTCACGGAGCCGGGCGCCAGCGCGCTGTCGTTCAAGCCGCTCGTGGGGCTGACCTTCCCGTTCGGGCAGGGCGCGGGGACGGAGCTCGACAACCCGGCGTATCGCTTCCTGGACGCGAACGGCGACGGGCTGACCGACTTCGCGGTCATCCGGTCGAGCGGCGCCGGCGAGAAGGGCATTTGCATCTACGAGAACCAGGGCAAGGTGGTGGCATACCCGGCTGGCTCGTCCTCGGTGGCGAAGCTGACGGGAGGGCTGCTGTTCGGGGACGCGAGCGCGAGCGACCCGGTGTGCGAGCAGGGCCGGTTCGTGTCGGTGCCTGATCTCGCGGCGAGCCAGAACATCAACGCCATGTGGCTGATCGACGTCAACGGCGACGGGGACATGGACCTGGTCAACGTGACGGCGGCCGCCAACGAGCTCGGCGTCTGGCTCGGACGAGGGCAGAAGGGCTTCGCCGCCGAGCGACGGATGCCTCTGGACGAAGGGGTGTCGGTCGATCCGGACAACAAGTGGAACACCCGGGTCCTCGATATCGACGCCGACGGTGTGGAGGAGATCCTCGTCTACGAGTCGAGCGCGGGCGGAGGCCGGATCAAGGTCATCGACTTCAACCGAGACGGGGTGAAGAACCTGATCGGCCCTGACCTCCTGTCGGAGGTGGAGGAGGGCCCAGGCCTGAAGCACGCGGTGCAGTACGCGACGAGCACGGACGAGCTGATCCGCGACGCGCGCCGCTTCGGCCGGGACGACGCGCGGGTGCGGGCGCTGCCGTATCCGGTGACCGTGGTGAAGCGGCACCTGACGGCGGTGGGCGCCGAGGCGCCGCGGGTGCGGGAGTTTCAGTACCACGCGCCGTACTTCAACGAGCGAGAGCGCGACTTCGCGGGCTTCGGGCAGTGCGAGGAGCTGGATGTTGGAGACGACAGCGCGGCGAGCGTCGTTCGCCGGCGCGTCTACCAGGTGGCGTCGGCGGCTGCGCCGGTGAGGCGCTTCTTCGCCGGCAAGCTGCGCACCGAGGAGTTCTTCGAGCCGCGGCTCTCGAGCGCGCAGGCGGCGCGGATCGCGGCGAGCGCGGGCGCGTGGCCGAGCGGCGTCGAGGCGGCGTCGCAGACGGCGGAGACCTGGAGCGAGGAGCCCTACGAGGTGGAGGCGCTGCACAGCGTGCACGAGGAGGCGTGGGCCCTTGTGCCCTCGGCGCCCGCCCCGAAGACGCCGGCGTTCTTGCGACAGACCGGCACGCGCGACGTGCAGTGCAGCGGAGCGGGGTCGTGCGCGGAGGGGGCGACCGTAACGCAGACCAACACGTACGACACGACCTACAACCGGCTCGTCGGCCGGGAACAGTCGCTGGCCGCGGTCGCCGGGCCGAACGGGACGGAGCTGCCGGCGCGCCGCTACGTGAGCACATTCACGTACGACGCGGGCTGGGAGGCGCGCGGCGTGCTGACGGCGGTGCGGGAGCAGTCGCTGCTCGCGGGGCCATCGGGGCGCGTGCTGCAGAGGACGTCGTATGAATACGGGCCCGACGTGCCGCTGCCGGTGCGCGTGACCCAGCCTCTCCTCATCGACGCCGAGGCGCTCGCCTCATTGCCCGCGGCGGTGAGCGCGCCGCTCCTCTCGTCGCGCACCCAGGTGCATGCGTCGCGGTACGACGCCTTCGGCAACGTCGTTGAGACCTCGGACGAGCACGGGCTCCTGAGCAGGAACATCTATGACGCGACCGGCGTCTTGCTGGTCGAGAGGCAGAACGCCCTCGGGCACGCCGCGCAGTACTGCTACGGCACGGCGGGCTGCGCGCTGGCGTCGCTCGCCCCGCCGGCCGAGGGGCTCGTCCCGGCGCGGAGCCTGTTGCCCACGCATGTCCGGACGCCGCAGGGCGACGTGGAGCTCACCGAGTACGACGCCCGCCATCGCCCCGTTCATCGGGCGCGCTCGAGCGGCGCGGAGGGCCGCTACGCCTACCGCGACGCTGGCGCGCAGACCCCCGCGCTGGTTCACATCGCCGCTCGGCGCACGGCGGCGGACGCGGGGAGCGAGCCCGTCGAGCGCCTCGCCGCCTTCCGGGCGGACGGGCTCCCCGTCGGTCAAGCGGTGAAGCACGAGGAGGCAGGGGGCGCGCGCGTCGTCGCGTTCACCCGGCATGGGCGCCGCGGCGACCCGGTCTTCGAGGCGCTCCCGTATTCGACCGCGGTGGGTATCGATACAGCCTTCGATGCCGGTCGATTCCCCTCGCCCGAGGGCGCGGCGCGCGGCACGAGCACGGCCTACGACGGGCTCGGGCGCGTCGTGGTCCGCACCGACGCCGCGGGGCTCGTCACGCGCATCGCACACCAGCCGTGGGGCCAGCGCGTCGAGGAGAACCGCGGCGGGAGCGATGCGCGCGTCGAGACGCGCCTCATGGTAGCGCGCGGCGACGAGGTCTACGCGATCGTCGACGAGCTCGGCCAGGTGCAACGCTACGAGCGCGACGAGCGCGGCAGCCTGCGTGCCGTCACGCTCGCGGGGGCCGGGGCCCCGCGCCGCGTGGCCTACGACTCGGCGGGCAAGCTCGTGATGACGTCGCTCTCTTCCGGTCTCACGCGCCTGTGGGTCCGCGACACGCGCGGGCGGGCGACGGAGATGCGCACGTGGGATCGGGCGTTCGCGGCGTGGGAGAGCGTCGAGATGACCTACGACGCGCTCGACCGTCCGGCGGACATGTTCGCGTCATCCTCGTCGCGCCCGGAGGGCTGGGACGAGCGCTCCTTCCTCTACGATGGTCGAGAAGGCGAAGCGCCGCGCCCCGAGCTCATCGGGCAGCTCGTCGAGGCGACGACCTTCGATCGGATCAGCGGGCAGCGCGTCCAGGAGTCCTTCGCGTACGATCGCGATGGGCGGACGACGGCCCGGACGAAGTCCGTCGATGCCGGCGGCGCGCGCCGCGACTACGAGGAGCAGTGGACGTACGACCTCGATGGGACGGTCGCCTCGTACCGCGATCCGTTCGGCAACACGCTGTCGTTCACGCGGACGCCCTCGGGCGAGCCGTCCTCCGTCGCCTGGTCGGCCGGCGATCGCGCGGCGGCGCCGCTCATGACGGACATCACCTATGATCCGCGCGGCCAGCTCGCGAGCTACCGCGTCCCGTCCACCCGCCTGCACCGGACGCTCGGCTATGATCCGAGCTCAGGGCTGCTCACGCACCTCAAGGCGTGCGTGGGCGAAGGGGCGGACCCCTGCGCGCTCGGGCCGCTGCAGGACGTGGCCTATGATCGCCGCGCCGATGGCCGTGTCGTCGCGGCGCGTGAGAGCGCTCCGGGCGCGGCGGGCTCCGGCGTCTCGTCGTACACCTACAGCGCGCGCGGCGAGCTGGTCGGCGCCTCGGTGGCGGGCGTGGCGCACGCCTATGCGTATACGCCCGCTGGCCTGGTCGCGTCGCTCGGAGAGGGGGCGGAGGCACAGCCGTTCGTCGTCGAGGACGGGCGCGACGCGTTGCCGTTGCCCGAAGCGGGCCATGGTCAGCTCGACAGCTTTGGCCGGCTCACCGCGTTCGGGCGCCTCCGCAACGCCGAGTACGACCCCTGGGGCAGGCTCCGGCGGGTCGAGGTCGACGGCGGCGTCCTGGAGTACGGCTACGATTCTGCCGGCGAGCGGCTCTCCAGGCGGCTGCTCCGCCGCGAGGGGGACATCGAGGTCCCCGGGTCGCTCGTGGTGTATCCCACGCGTGCGACGCGGGACGACGGCGTAGAGCGCCAGAGCCTCGTCCGCATCGGGGACCGCCGCGCTGTGGTGCTCGTCGACGAGGCGCGCGTCCTCTCGCTCCTCGACGACCAGCGCGGGGTCGTCCAGCGCGTGGTCGACGAGCGCGGCGAGACGGTCCTCACGGCCGACACGACGCCGTTCGGAGCGCTCGCGCGCGACATCCAGGCCGCCCCTCCGGGCCTGGGCAGCACCGAGCTCGTCCTCGCCTTCACCGGCCAGCTGCGCGATCCGGAGACCGGGCTCGTCCACATGGGGGCGCGCGACTACGTGCCAGCCATCGCGAGCTTCGCGACGCCGGATCCCTATGCGCTCGGCGACCCCGAGCTCTGCGCGAGGAGCCCGCTCGAGTGCCACCCCTACGCTTATGCGATCCACGACCCCGTCAACTTCGTCGACGAGTCGGGCTTCCTGGGGCAGTGGGTTAGCCGGCAGCGACCCTCAGCGCGGCGGCAGCGGCAGCAGCAGCAGCAGCGGCAGGCGCTGCACCGGGAGATCCTCGACGCGATCGGCCCTGCGAGCGGGGTGCACACGAATCGTCCAGGCGAGATCCCCTACAGGAACCCGCCGGAGATGTACACCACGGATCCCGGACACCCGAGGGCGACGAGGTTCACGGGCTTCGATCAGCTGGACATCACCAGGACGTACCTGTGGGTCGTCAGCCCAGCTGGGCACTTCCACGTGGCGCCCGAACGGCAGGCAGGGTTCCTGCGGAATGACGGTCGAGAGCACAGCGTCAAGCACGGCGATCTGACGCCTGGCAGCCGGGGGCTCACGCGTGGAGAAGCGCGCGCGGGTGGCGAGATCCGCCGTTATTACGATGAGACCTCCGAGTTCTGGCTGGTGGACCTTAACTCCAGTTATGCCTTCAACCGTACGGATGGCTTGAGGCTGGTCCAGGACAACCTGTCGGCCGTGCAAGAGCTCCTCGAGTTTCATGGAATCAATACGGAGGGTGCCCTCTTCTATGATTCTTCGTCGAATTAGCAGCGACGCATCGGCGGGAGGGCCGGCGCCCTCGCTGCCGGAGCGGTCGCTCGCGTCGCGATAGAAGCGGCGGTCACGGCGAGCGCTGGAATCGCCGCGTGAGCGATTCGACGAGGAAGTCGCGGAGCGCCGCGACGCGATGAGGCAGGTATCGCGCGGACGGGTACACGAGGTGCAAGGGGGCGTCCGAGGCCATGTGCGACGGCAGCACGCGCACGAGGCGGCCCCGCGCGACCTCGCGGGCGCAGAGGATCATCGGGAGGAGGCCGACGCCGACGCCCGCCAGCACCGCGCGGCGCGCGAAGCTGAGCTCGTCGACGGCGAGCGGCCCCTCGACCTCCACCGTCTCGGCCCCCGCGGGCCCCGTGAGCGTCCACGCGGCGCGGTTGCGGCTCGCGCGGAAGAGGACGCACCGGTGCGCCGCCAGGTCGGCGAGGCTGCCGGGGACCCCGGCGCGCTCGAGGTACCGCGGCGAGGCGTACAGCGCGTCCTCCACCTGCCCGATCTTCCGCGCGATGAGCGAGCCGTCGCGCAGCGACCCGGCCCGCAGCGC
The DNA here is from genome assembly GCF_000418325.1 of Sorangium cellulosum So0157-2. GTDB lineage: Bacteria > Myxococcota_A > Polyangia > Polyangiales > Polyangiaceae > Sorangium > Sorangium cellulosum_D. The sequence goes on along the minus strand of NC_021658.1, from coordinate 1,433,554 downwards.
CAGGTCGAAGCCCTCCTCCACGAGATCCACGACGCGCCCGGTGAGGACGACGTCGACGCGGACGGCCGGGTGGCGCCGCACGAACCGGGCGACCGCCGGCTCGAGCATGGCGACGCCGACGTCGACGGGCGCGGTGATGCGGATCGGGCCGCGCACCACCGACTGGAGGTCGGCCACCATCGCGGCGGCCTCCTCGAGGCTGGCGACGCCGCGCGACGCCCGCTCGTAGAACGCCGCGCCGGCCTCCGTGAGCCGCACGCTGCGCGTCGAGCGGTGCAGGAGGCGCGCCCCGAGCGCCTCCTCGAGCAGCGCGACCGAGCGGCTGATCGACGACTTCGGCAGCCCGAGGACCCTGGCCGCCGCGGTGAAGCCCTGCTCATCGACGACGCGCACGAAGACGGCGATGCGGTTGAGGTCCATTGTTCGTTCCAGGAGAACAACCCGTTCTCGAACGCCTGTCTAGTGCATCCTCGAGCAACGGCGCATGGTGGCTCCTGTGACGCACGGCGCGCGCGCCCCGGATGAGCCGGGCGCGGCGGGCCCCTCTTCACGAAGGACGACGAGCCATGGACAACACGACCAGCACCAGCACCCCGAGCGCGATTTCCTCCCAGGCCGCCCGGTGGACGATCGACGCGAGCCACTCGAGCGTCTCGTTCTCCGTACGCCACATGATGATCTCGAACGTGCGCGGCGGGTTCGCGGGCGTCGCCGGCGAGGTCACCTACGATCCGCGGCGCCCCGAGGCGTCGAGGGTCTCGGCCGCGATCGACGCGGCGTCGATCCACACGCGCGAGGAGAAGCGCGACGAGCACCTCCGGAGCGCCGACTTCTTCGACGTCGCGGCGCACCCGACGATCACCTTCGTCTCCAGGAGCGTCCGCCGCCGCGGCGAGGGGCTCGACATCGTCGGCGACCTGACGATCCGCGGCGTCTCGCGCGAGGTGACGCTCGCGGTGAGCGAGCTCTCGGGCGAGCACGACGATCCGTACGGCAACCGCCGGCTGGGCGCGGCCGCCACGACGAAGATCCGCCGCAGCGATTTCGGGATGAGCTTCAACGCGGTCCTCGAGACCGGCGGCGTCCTCGTGGGGGATGAGATCTCGATCACGCTCGATATCCAGCTGATCAAGCAGGCGTGAGCGCGGGAGGGCCGCCGCCCGGCCCCGCGCGGTCCTCGGCAGCCTCCGGTCTGAATTTCAATTCTACCAGGGGGTTGCTGGGAGCCTCCGGTCTGAATTTCAATTCTCCCGGGAGGCTCCCGAAGAGTCGTGTACCATAGCGACGGCCAGCGAGGCGCCGTCCCCGCGCTCCAGCGGGGCGCGCTCACGCTGGAATGACCCATGGAGAAGCGACGCATGCACCACCGCGGAGCGGCGCCCGACGCGGTCGGCGGGGAGCCGACGCCGCGCGCCGGCGAGAACGCACAGAAGAGCACCCCTCCGGACCTCGCGCGGGACGAGCGCCCGAAGCACGCCGAGAGCGCCCGCGCGAACGCCCCCGCCGCGCGCTCCCCGCGCCTCCGCGCCTGGATCGCCGCCGCAATCCTGCTGGCCGGTTGCGACCGGACGCCGGACGCGAGCCATGCCGCAGCGCCGAGACAGGGGCCTGTCTCGCGCGCTGTCCCGGGGTGCGGGGCGGCGATCGACGCTCCGGATGCATTTCGGACCGAAGCGACGGAGCGCCAGCAAGAGCACCTGCGCTTGCTCGGCCCCGACGGAGCGACACTCTCGGTCTCCTGTCTGCCCAAGCGCAGCTCGGGGCCGATGACGCTTGTCGAGCTCGCGCAGTGGGTGCTGAGCGACATCGTGAAGCTCGACCGCGCGAACGGCGCCGGGCGGACGCGGCGAACGGACGAGCCGCCGATCGACGGGCGCCCTGTCCTCGCGCTGGAGACCGATCCGGACGCCGGCGGCAGGCGCTCCACGCTGCTGTTCACCGAACGGGCGCAGGTATTCTACTGGGTCGAGTACACCTCGCCCGCCTCCTCCTGGGACAAGGGCGCAGAGGGACGGACGGCGCTGCTCCGGTCCTTTCGCGTCACCGATCCCGGTGCCGACCGCGGGCCGACACGCTGGTGGCACCCCGAGGTCAAAGAAGATCCACGGACGCTGGCCGAGGCGCGGGCGGCCTTTCGCACCAAGGTCCGGAAGGGCAGGCCGGAGAAGGCGTTCGATGGGCTGCCCGCGCCCACGCCTCCGCGAGGGACGTTCGAGAAGGTGCACGTCAAGGGGCCGGTCGGGCGCCTGACGGCGTACATCACCCCGGACCCGAAGGACTCGCGGAGACACCCGGCCGTCGTCTGGGCGCACGGCGGGTTCGGCGGCATCGACCGCTGGTTCTGGGAGGCCGCTCCCCGGAGCAATGACCAGTCGGCGCGCGCGTTCCGGGAGGCGGGTATCGTGCTCGCCGTCGGCTCCTGGCGCGCCGAGAACGACAACCCCGGCGACTACGAGCTGTACTACGGCGAGGTCGACGACCTCCTCGCGCTGCGAGATCACGTGGCCAAGCGCTCGTATGTGGACCCGGATCGCATCTACCTCGCCGGCCATAGCTCCGGGGGTACCCTCGTGCTGCTGGCCGCCGAGAGGAGCGACGGCTTTCGCGCGGCGTTCTCGATCGGCGGGAGCCCGCTCTTCCGGGATCCAGCGAGCTACGATCCGTACGGCGGGGTGCCGTTCGATCCGACCGACGCCGCCGAGGTCCTCCTCCGCTCGGCCGCGCCCTTCGTCCGGTCCATCCGGCGTCCAACCTTCTACTTCGAGGGGAGCGGCTCAAGCCATGTAGGGCTCGCGCAGTGGATGGCCGACCGAGCCGCTCAGGCGGGCGTCCCGTTCCAGGCCTTCACCGCGATGCAGGCCGATCATTTCTCCATCCTCGCCCCGCTCACGGAGCTGCTCGCGAAGAAGATCGTCGCCGACACCGGCGCTGCGGCGAATATCGGCTTCACCCAGGAGGAGATCGATCGGCTTCGCGTGGCGGAGTGAGGGCATGCGCGGGCAAACCGCCGGTAGTGGTCAACTTTGCCCATAGAGAGTCCACATGAAGGCGGGAAGATCATTAATGTTTTCTTCCCGCCTTCCCGCCTTCATGTTCAAATTCGACCACTACTCGCGGGCGGCGTTCAGCGCGACGTCACGGGAATGCGCCCGGCGCCCCCTGCGTCGAGCCAGGCCGCGAGCGTCTTCAGCCCCGGATGGATCGCCCGGAGCGAGGGGATGTCGACGTCGACGCGGAGCTTGATCGCGACCTCGACGACGCGCTCGATCAAGCGATTCTGGCGCAGCGCCTCGGCCGGAACGGTGGCATACGCGAGCGGCCGCCCCGTCGCGCGCCCGAGCGCGGCCGCCACCTCCTCGCCCGTGAGCACGTCGCCCCCGAGCTCGAGGGTCTGGCCCGCGAAGGTGTCCGGCGCCGCGAAGACCGCGGCCGCGATCGCGCCGATGTCGTCGGCCGCGATGAAGGGGATACGGTGCCCCGGCGGGTAGAGGAACGTGAACGCGCCCGGCGTCGCGTAGAACTGCGGCTGGGTGAGCAGCTCGCCGCTGCGGCGGCATCGTGCACTACGGCGGCGAGGGGGCGCCGACGACGATCGTCGCCGGCGGCCTCCACTTCACCGACGCGCGCCTGAACCCGCTCGTCGCGAGCCTCCCCGAGCTCATGCACGTGAAGGGCGACGGCGGCGTCGCGACGCGATGGCTGGAGTCCACGCTGCAGTTCGTCGCGGCCGAGATGGACGCGGAGCTGCCCGGCGACGAGCTTGTCGCGGGCCGCCTGGCCGACGTGCTGTTCGTGCAGGCGCTGCGCACCCACGTCGCGGGCGTCACGTGCGAGGAGGCGGGACGGCTGCGGGCCCTCTGGGATCCGACGCTCGGCGTCGCCTTGCAGCGGATGCACGAGCGGCCCGCCGACCCGTGGACCGTCGAGGCGCTCGCGCGCGCCGCGGGCGTGTCGCGCTCGGCCTTCGCCGCCCGCTTCAAGGCGGCGCTCGGCCTCGCGCCGCTCGAGTACCTGACGCGCTGGCGCATGCACCGCGCCGCCGACATGCTCGCCGACGAGGCCGCGAGCACCGCGGCGGTGGCGACCGCGGTGGGCTACGACACCGATGGCGCGTTCGTGAAGGCCTTCAAGCGCCACATGGGCGAGACCCCGGGCGCCCACCGGCGCAAGGCGCGCGCCCGGGAGAGCCGCTAGAGATGCCACGCGAGGAGGGGATCCCGCGCGCATGCGGATTGGACGACATCCGCCATGAGGGCCGCGCTCTGAGCAGGCCAGACTGCGCCGAGCTCGTAGGGGACGCCGCTCACCTCGATCGTCAGTCCACTTCCGTGAAAGATGCCGCTCAGCAATGCAGCCTTGGATCCTGCATTGGTGATGATGGCGATGACCGGATAGCCCCGGCGGTGTGCATGGAGAACGCCGGCGGCCGTCAGGAGCCGCGTCAGCTGCTTGGCCCGGTGGGCCTTCTCCAGGTAGACCCAATCCACCTCGACGAGATCCTCCCGCCGGAGGTCGGTCCGCCCCGTCAGGGCGCGCACGTCGATACGCTGCCACACGTCAGGGAGCACCCTCTCGAAGACGAAAGGGGCGCTGGCGGCGCGCATGATGCTCATCATCCCGACGGCGCGTTTCGAGCTCCCATCCACCGCCTCGACGAGGATGAAGTCACTGCGGTCGAAGTCGGACTCGACGAGCTCCAGAGGATCGGCGATCTCCGCCATGAACTGTTCCTGCAAGCAACGAATGGCCGGCTTGTCGGCCAGGACTGCCAGCCGGAAGATGTACTGTGTCATGTTGCCCCTTGTGCGACTAGAAACTCCGAACGAGAACCGACAGTCAAGGAGAGGATCTCGATCGGACAGGCCCACTGCAAGGGCTGTGCCCACGGGGCCCGTGGCGACATCGCCAGAAGCAGCTTTCCCAGCAGCCGATCCGGTGGTCGTAGATTCAGAGCGGAGGCGGGAAGCAGCGCTCGTGAAGCTCACTTCGTCCGACGTCGCTGACATCGAGCTGCGCCGTCGGGGCGATCCCCCGACATGCGGCGGCGAGGTGAAGAGCCGCGAAATTTAGCGCAGGCCGTCCTGCATTGGACCCGAGCGGTCGGACCGGGATCGCTCTCCTCCGGGACGGGGCTCGATCAGCGACGGGGCAGTCGCCTCCCCGAGCGCGAGCGCGGAGATGGAGGAGCGCGCCGCCAAGCCTGCTCGGCGATAGCGCGCCCCCAGGGCTTCTCGTCGGGCACGTGTCACCTGCGACGTGGCACGTGGCACGTGGCACGTGGCACGTGGCGTGTGCCAGGTTACATGTGACAGGTGCCCTTCCTTCGCTCCCGCGCCGAAATCCGGGCCTCCTGACGATCGGGAGCATGACGGCGTCGCACGAGGTGAGGTCACCCTCCCTGAACACCTCGGCGTGCGCGCTGAGCTGCGACGTTCGCCGCGCGCCGCGAGGCGCGCGGTCTCTCCAGCGGAAATACGCCCCTCCCCTATCAGCAGGTCAGACCCAGCTGCCGGCGTCACGCAGGCGACGAGACGCCCCCTCCCCCAGACCGCACAGCCTGGCACATGCATTGCAGTATCTTACGTCGACGACATGTCGCGCCCGTGATGGGGAGGTCGGGCTCGGGGAACCTGTCCGGCGCCCCAAGCTGAAAGCTCAGCTCAGCGAGTGAAGCCAGGAGAAGGCGGCTGTGGGAACAACAGCGAACTCGGTCAAGAGACACAAGTTCTCGAAAGACATCCTTAAAGACGTCAGAGCCTGCTACCCGGCGGACAACTGGCATGGCCCCCTGGAGATCGTCAGGCACTGGCTGTTCATCTCATTCTGGGTTTGGCTTTCAACCTGGTCGTGGCGGCATCTCCCCCTGGCGCTGGGCGTCGCGTCGTACTTACTCGCGATCTTCTTCATCGGCGGGCGGCAGCGCGCGCTGGCGGGCGTGCTCCATCAGGCCTGCCACGGGACGCTCATGTCGAACACCAAGATAGGTTCCATCATCGGAACGGCGTTCGCCGGACATCCTGTACTTCAGAGCTACACGGGATACCGCCTTTCTCACGTGGTCAACCATCACGGTCGCTTCGGCGACCCCGAGCGAGATCCCGACTACCTCCAGTACCAGCGCATCGGATTGTGCGGGCAAAACCTCCAGCGAGCAAAGCTGCGCGATTATTTGATGAGCTTGGCTGGCCCACGATCGACGTTGTCCTACATGGCGTACCTGGTTCGACACAGGATCTTGCACAAGGAAGAATCGACCTGGGAGCGCCACGTCAGGCTCGTCGGGCTCCTGGCGATCGTCGTCGCCGCCGCGGCCACGGGGTGGCTGGGCGTGCTCGTGGCGTACTGGATAGTCCCGCTGGTCACCACGCAGGTCTGGATAGGCGCGGTCGCAGAGTTACTGGAGCATTATCCGCTGATCGAGACCGCGCCGCGCGTCGATATACGCATGACGTGGAACCGAGATTACGGACCAGCCGAGCGGCTCCTGCTCGGAGAGGAGGAGGGCGAAGGATACCACCTGGTCCATCACCTCTTCCCCAGAGTCCCCCTCTGGCGCTTGAAGGAGGTGCACGCGATCCTGAGGAGGGATCCCGCGTACGCCGAGCTGAAGCGCCCGAAGGGCCTGGCCGCGCTCTCCACGGTCTTCGCGTCGCTGCCCGGGCCGGAGATGGAGCGATCCATCGCGAGCGCCTGACCAGGCGGGCGACCGTGCGCTCGGCCCGAGCTGGCGACGCGAGGACGCGCAGGCAGCGCGGCCGGCGAGCGCTCAACAACGATGACAACCTTACCAGGATCGAGAGCAGGAACATGCTTACGAACAATAGAATCAGCGTTGAAGTGCACAACGAGTGGGATCCGCTGGAAGAGGTGATCGTCGGCAGCGCGAAGTTCGCACAGCTGCCCTACCTCGACCACGGGATGAACGCGATCGAGCCCGGCACGCGGCACATCCTCGCGTCGCCCCAGGACCGAAGGTTCCCGGCCAGGGTGATCGAGGAGACCGAAGAAGATCTCGAGCGCTTCATCGAGATCCTGGACCGGCTGGGCATCGTCGTCCAGAGGCCGAAGCCGATCGACTTCCCTGGCCTCGTCCGGACGCCGTTCTGGGAATCCGAATACTACTTTCCGTACTGCCCGCGGGACGTCCTGCTCGCGATCGGCGACACGGTCATCGAGTCGCCGAATCCGTTCCGATCGCGGTACTTCGAGTCCATGGCCTACCGCGACATCATCGTCGGCTACCTGAAGCACGGCTCTCGCTGGCTCTCGGCGCCGAAGCCGTCGCTGAGGGACGAGCTCTACGAGACCAGCAACCCTGCTCAGCCGACCCTACGAGAAATAGAGCCCGCCTTCGACGCCGCCAACGTGCTCCGCCTCGGGCGCGACATCGTCTACCTCGTGTCATCCACCGGCAACGAGCTGGGCGCGCGGTGGCTGCAGAGCGCGCTCGGGCCAGAGTACCGCGTCCATCCCTGCCGCGATCTCTATTGCGGATCGCATATAGACACCACCCTGGCCCCCATCCGTCCTGGCCTCGTGCTGATCAATCCAGAGCGCGTCAACAGGGACAACCTCCCGGCTCCGCTCAGGGGGTGGGACATCATCGAAGCTCCCGAGATGGAGGTCGTGCGCTACTCGGATCTCGCGCCGAGCGCGTCGATCTGGCTGGGGATCAACCTGCTGATGCTCAGCCCGCACCTGGCCGTCGTGGACGCGGATCAGACACGCCTGATCCGCCTGCTCGAACGGCACCGCGTGGAGGTGATCCCGCTGCGGCTGCGCCACGGCCGCACCCTCGGCGGGGGCTTCCACTGCGTCACGCTGGACGTCCGACGTCGAGGAAAGCTGGAATCGTATTGCGAATGAAGCACTTCACGAAACGACCAGGGAGCGCCGAGCGGCGATGGCCGCGGGCTCCTACGAGGTTCTGGTGAAAAGCAGCTCTAGGCTCCTCCTCACGAAGCCGGTCGCCGCGGAGAACGTACCGGTGGTCCAGCCGATCTATCAGACCACGCTCTTCCGCATGCCGAGCTACGACGCCGCTGTCGGCTCGGAGCACGCGACGCGGCCGAGCTCCTACTACACGCGCTGGGGCAACCCGACGGTCAGCTTCCTGGAGAAGCAGCTGGCGTCGCTCGCCGAGACGGAGACCGCGATCGGCTTCCCTTCGGGCATGTCGGCGATCACGACCGTGCTGCTCGCCCTCAACGACCCTGGCGACACGCTCGCGGTGTCGACCCGTATTTACGGCGACAGCTTCAGGTTCTGCGCCGAAGAGATGCGACGCTTCGGCTACGAGGTTCGCTTCTTCGTGCCCGAGGAGACGGAGCAGCTCGAGGAGCTGCTCCGGCACGGCTGCCGATCCGTGTACTTCGAGACGCTGAGCAATCCAGAGCTCATCTTGCCGGACTGCAAGCAGATTTGCCGGCTGGCCTCTCGGTACGGGGCGACGAGCATCTGCGACGCGACGTTCACCCCTCCCGGGGTCCTGGAGACCTCGACCCTGGGAGCCGATGTCGTGGTCCATAGCCTGACGAAGTACTTGAGCGGCCACTTCGCCGTCCACGGCGGCGCCGCGATGTGCTCGGACGCGCTCGCCGAGAAGATCTGGCGCAAGCAGACGCTGTATGGCTCTTGTATGGATCCGCACGCGGCATGGCTCGTCTCCGAGGGCCTCAAGACGATTCACGTGCGCGTGGCGCAACAGAACGCGAGCGCCGCCCGCATCGCCGAGTTCCTGGAGACGCATCCCCGGGTCACGTCGGTCCGGTACCCGCGCCTGCGGTCGCATCCGCAGCACGACCGGGCGCGCGAGCTCCTCGACGGCGGCGGGGGCGTCATCTCCTTCTCCGTGGCGGGCCCAGCGAGCAACATCGCGCGGCTCCTGGAGGCGCCCCAGCTCATCGGGCTCTCGGTGAGCCTGGGAGGGATCTACAGCGTCATCGAGCATGCTCAATCGATGTCGCACTCGATGGTCCAAGACGCCGGTGGGGAGGCCTCACAAGGGAGCAGGCCGGCCGACGATCTGTTCCGCCTGTCGGTCGGGCTGGAAGACGCGGACGACCTGATCGCGGATCTCGCGCAAGCCCTCGCGAAGTTGAGCTGAGACGCCGCCCTCGGGGCCCGGTCAGCGAGGAGCGTCCTTCATCGCGTCGAGCACCCTCTCGATGTCCGCGTGCGTCTTCCGCGGATCGATGATGACGATCCGCACGGCCGGTTCGCCCTGGAACGTCGTGGGGACGACGAACCCCGCGCCCGAGGCGATCAGGTGGGCCGACCAGGCATCGTAGTCCGCCGCGGACCAGCCGCGGCGGCGGAGCACGAGGACGCTCAGCTCGGGTTCGATGAGCAGCTCCAGGAACGGCCTCGCGCGGATCGCCTCTGCCGCCTGCTGCGTCAGCGCCAGCGTCGTCTCGATCGCCTCGGAATAGGCGTCCGTCCCGTGAACGGCGAGCGAGAACCAGAGAGGGAGCCCGCGAGCGCGCCGGCTCAGCTGCAAGGCGTAGTCCGCGGGGTTCCAGTCGGCGCCGTCGTTGATGGGATCCAGATAGGCGGCCGATTGGTTGTGCGCCGCCCTCGCCTGGGCCGGGTCGCGGTACACGAGCGCGCAGCAGTCGTAGGGCGCAAACAGCCATTTGTGTGGATTGACGGTGAAGCTGTCGGCCCTCTCGATCCCGGCGAACGCCGCTCGCTTGCTCGGCGCGGCCAGCGCCGCGAGCCCGTAGGCTCCGTCGACGTGCAGCCATGCGCCCCGTTCGCGGCAGACCTGCGCAACACCGGAGAGATCATCGATCAGGCCCAGGTTCGTTCCTCCCGCCGACGCGACCACCGCGAAGAGCCCATCGTCCCCCGGCGCGTCGAGCGCTCCCCGGAGGGTCGCGCCGGTCATGCGGTGGCGGCCATCGACGGGAACCTCGATCAGATCGACGTCCATGATGCGCGCCGCCTGCTTGATCGACGAGTGGCCGTCGATCGACGCCGCCAGCTTCCAGCGGGCCGGCCGCACCCCCTGGCGCCGCACGAGCGCCGCGTGTCGCGCCGCATGGAGCGCCGAGAGGGTGCCCAGCGTCCCGCCGGGCACGAAGGTGCCCCCGGCCGCCGCGGGGAAGCCGGCGAGGTCGGCTATCCAGCGCAAGGCCTCGTTTTCGGCGTAGATGGCGCCCGCAGCCTCGAGCCAGCTGGCCGCGCAGAGCCCGGCGCCGCTCACGACGAGGTCGAAGAGCACCGACGCCTCCGTCGGCGCATGCGGGATGAACGCGAAGTACCGGGGGTGATCGGCCGCGACCGTCGCCGGCGCCAGCTCGTCGACCCAGCGCCGCAGCGCCTCCTCTCCCCCGAGGCCCGCGCTCGTGATCGTCTTCCCGACCCGCTGCGCCAGCACCTCCGGCGCTACCTGGCCGCCGAGCGGCCAAGCGTCCCGATTGCGGCGCAATACGAGGTCGATCACTTGACGCGCCAAGTGCTCCGATTCGTCCGTCGAGCCATGCAAGGTCTTCGTCATTGCGACAAAAAACAGGTGAACCCCAGCCGTGCTGGGGGATTCCAGACGTCTGACCCATCGGAGATGGATGCTGTACGGGATCATCCTCGAACGAGCGCTTCGTTCCCGTTCCGAAGGTGATCTTTGCGATGCCACGAGAGGCTAGAGCGCTGCAAATCGAAACGCAAGCGCCGCGCAGGATTTATCCCCAAGCATCTCGGGACGAACGCGCTCGCAGGGACCGAGCCTGTCCGTAGGGAGCTGCGGCATGACGACGAGGCGCGCACGCGTCCCCGACGAGCGCGTCGGCGCTGGCGTGGTCACGCTTCCCGACGCGCCAAGCGAAGACAAGCTTGCTCAGGCGGCGGCTCACGCGACCTGGACGGCCGCTAGAAGCGCCGGAATGCCGAGCGCGCGATCCCAATGGCGAGAGGATCTGGTCCGAGGGGGCCGTCCGTGAAAGGAGGGGCGGTCCGTCGTCAGGCTCCATCGCCGAGCGAGCCGCTTGCACCGATGATCGCAACGGCGGTGGCTCCGGGGGCGCTACCGATACGGTCTCCGCTACCTCAAGAACGAGATGTCGTCGATCCAGACGTTGAAGCTCAACCCAGGTCCGAAGCGAAACTGGATCGCCGAGATCTGCGTCACGTCCATGGCGTCGAACTGCTGGCCCCACCCGCCTTGGGTGAGGTCCGAGAAGGGCGCTGCTCGCCAACGCGAAGCTCGTCGCCGATGAGCACAACGGCCGCATCTGGCTCTTCGGGGGCAGCCGGTTCGACGGTGCCACCCTGTCCGATCTCTGGTACTTCGATGTCCACACAGGGACCTGGACGCGCATGGACACCGCGATGACGGGGCCGGCGCCGGCGCCGAGGTTCGGCCAGTTCCACTTCACTCGCTCCGTAGCCTCCCTGGTGAACCGACGCGGGGTCGGGCTGCACGCGTGCGGAGCCCCCGTGCGCTCCCGGGCCGGAGCGCGTATGCTTCAGCCATGCCGGAGCGCCCTGCCTACGCCTACACGCTCCCGACCAGCGCGCAGGCCGACCAGGACCCCCGCGAGGCGGCGGCGCGGCGCCTCGCGGAGGAGCGACACGCCGGGCAGCGGTACGGCCAGCACCCGTACTGCGTGCACCTCGCCCAGGTGCGCGCGGTGCTCGCGGCGTTCGGCCACGGCGGCGCGCTCGGCGTCGCCGCCTGGCTGCACGACGCCCTGGAAGATACCGCCACGACACGCGAGGAGACCGCCGCCCGTTTCGGGGAGGACGTGGCGGCGCTCATGTGGGCGGTGACCGGGACCGGGAGGAACCGCAAGGAGCGGAACCGCGCCGCGTACGAGATCAAGCTCGCGGACCGGATCGCGAACGCCGAGGCGTCGCGAGAGCACCCGGACAAGCGCGCGATGTACCACAGCGAGCAGGAGGGCTTCGAGCAGGCCCTGGCCGGCCTGGGGACGCGCGGATGTGGGCGCGGCTGCGGGCGGCGCTCGGCGACTGACCTGGCCTTTCGCCAGGAGTATTGAGGTGAAGGTGACACGCGGCTTCCTGGGTTCCCTCTTGCTCCTGCTGGCGTGCCAGCCCTCCGCTCCGGAGGGGGGAGACAGGGCTGTCCTGGTTCCCGTCACGGATGCGGCGCGATGGACCTCGCATGAGGCCTGGCCCACGCAGACGCGGTACCGCCAGGTGGGAGAGTCCTTCCAGGGCACGGTCCATCAGCTCGAGGTGGATGAGGAAGGCCGCAGCTGGGTCATCCGGCAGGACTTCATGTTCCCGCATGACATCACCGGACGATGGGCACTGGATGTGTATGCGCCCAGCGGACAGCGAGTGCTCACGCTCGAGCGCGAGGAGAACGTCGAGCCCTACCGGTTCGTGCGTCATCCCAGCGGCGAGCTCACGCTCTTCGAGCTGCAGCGCATTCCGGAGACGACCTCCTACCGACTGAGGCTGCGTCGGTTGTCCCCCGAGGGGCGGGTCCTCGCAGCGCGCGGCTTTGATGACCCGGGGCGCCCTGGTGAGTCGCGGGAGTATCTGTTGGACGAGGACGGTGTCGCAGAGGTGGTGGAGAGTCCCGCGCAGGAGCTGCACTGGGAACGTTCCCGATCGGTACACCTGCGCGCGTTGGCCCTCGGGGAGGAGGCCGCCTTCATCCTCTGGTCCCACGGGGTGAAGCTCTATCGGCTCACGTCGGGGCTCGACGTCGCCTGGGACCTGCAGCTGATGCCGGGCCATGACTGGATGGATAGCTTGGCCGGCCAGGAGCAGCTCACGTTGGATGCGGAGGGGAACCTGCTCGTCGCCTGGAGCATGCATCGAAACGAAGCGGCGGCCTGGCGACAGCACTTCGGCCGTGAGCTTGCGTGGCGCGGCGGACGCGTGGACGTCCTCGTCCAGCGCATCGGTCCCGACGGCCGCCACCACGCCGCCCAGCTCCATGGCAACGAGCATGACGAGCAGCTGGTGGGGATGGGCGTCTACCGGGGTGAGCTCCTCATCGGAGCAACGAGCCGTGTGCCCAAGTATGACCGTCCCAATGACACCACCGAGTGGGATCTCATCCTGATGCGTGCGCACATGGAGGATGGGACGTTGCTCCACCATCGCGTCATCGACTTCGCGCGGGAAGACCTCCCGTACGACTTCCAGGTGGACGTGGAGGGGCGTGCCTGGTTCGCGGGTGTCACGGATTTCCTGCAGGTGGACACGAACAGCTGGATGGAGTCCGGCCAAGGCATGCTGCTGAGGATGGATGCCCAGGGTGAGCGGGTGGAATCCCTCCTCCTGAAGGGGCCCCGACAAGTCATCGTGGAGCGTCTGGCGTTCGCTCCCGACGGAAGCGTGCGGTTCGCCGGAACGTATGACGGTCCCATCACCCACACGGACGACAAGGATCCCTCGCTGGGGTTCGACCACGTGATGCTTGGCGTGGGCACGTGGCCCTGAGCCCCTGAGGGCGCCATCGCGCCACCTCGCCCCAAATACGCAGGACAACCGCCGCGCCAGCGCGATCACGGCGATGCGCCGCCCTCGGCGCTTCTCGACGGTCTGCGCCCGTCGGCGCATCGCGTCGTCGCCCGCGACCCGCAGGATCGACTGTGCTGCCTGGGTCCGCGTAGGTAAAAGAAGCCGGATCGCAGCGCGAAGCGCGTAGGTAAAAGAAGCCGGATCGCAGCGCGAAGCGCGTAGGTAAAAGAAGCCGGATCGCAGCGCGAAGCGCGTAGGTAAAAGAAGCCGGATCGCAGCGCGAAGCGCGTAGGTAAAAGAAGCCGGATCGCAGCGCGAAGCGCGTAGGTAAAAGAAGCCGGATCGCAGCGCGAAGCGCGTAGGTAAAAGAAGCCGGATCGCAGCGCGAAGCGCGTAGGTAAAAGAAGCCGGATCGCAGCGCGAAGAAGTGTAGCGCAGCAAACCGAACGGGTGGGGCCGCGAGCGTCGTGATGGCTCGGTCCTGGGCCGAAAGAGCGTGGTCCGGGCGGCGCCGAGCGCGCTACGGGGCGCATCGGCGTGCCGTGGGCACACGCGTCCGTCCGGGCGTTGGTCTGGCCCGGGAGGCGCACGCGAGACGCTATGCGGCGTCACCGGGCGCCTTGCGGCGCAGAACGCTCGGCTCTGGGTGGCGGCGAGCGACGCAACCACGGCGGCTCGAGGCGATGGATCGACCGTCGCGAGCTCCACGGGCCCAGGGCTCGGCGGTTGGACCCGGGTTGGGTCCATGCCGTCCGAGGGGGTGCGATCCGTCGTCACGCCCCCCCCGAAATCCCGCCGAAAGTAACGGATCGCGACGGTTCGACACCGCACCGGAATCCTGGCGGGATTTCTGGCCCGCGGTGCTCCGGGCGGGCGCGCGTCGCGCGCTCCCGCGCGGGTCCGCGTCAGAACGCCGGCACCACCGCGCCCCCGTAGGTCGACTCGATGTAGCGCCTCACCTCGTCGGAGCGCAGCGCCTTGATCAGCGCCTGCACCTCCGGCCGCGCCTCATCGCCCTTCCGCACGGCCAGCACGTTCGCGTACGGGTTGCCCTTGGCGGGCTCGCTGGCGAGCACCTTCGCGTCGAGCTTCAGGTTCTTCTGCGCCTCGAGGAAGTAGTTGCCGTTGATGACGGCGGCGTCCACGTCCGCCAGCGTGCGCGGCTGCTGCTCGGCGTCGATCTCCCGGAGGGCGAGCTTGCGCGGGCCGTCGAGCACGTCCCTCACCGTCGCGGCGACCCCCGCCCCGTCGCGGAGGCGCAGGAGCCCGTGCTCGGCCAGGAGCTGGAGGGCCCGGCTCCCGTTGGTCGGGTCGGCCGGGATCGTCACCTGCGCTCCGTCGGGCAAATCCTCGAGGCGAGCGTGCTTTGTGGAGTACAGGGCCAGCGGCTCGAGGTGCACCGCCGCCGCGCTGCCTAGCGAGAGCTCCCGGTCGGCGCAGAAGCGCTCGAGATACGGCACGTGCTGGAAGTAATTGGCGCCGAGCTGGCCGTCCGAGAGCGCGATGTTCGGCTGGATGTAATCGGTGAACTCGACAACCTCGATCTTCACCCCTTCCCGCTCGGCCAGCGGGGCGGCCACCCGGAGGATCTCGGCGTGCGGCACGGGGGTGGCGCCGACCTTCAAGGTGCGGCTGCCGCCGGCGCCGGCCGGCTCGTCGGGCTTCTTGCAGCCGGTGAGCAGCGCCATCACGGCGAGCAGGAGAGCGGTGAGAACGATCGCAGGGGTTCGCTTCATGGTCGGTCCTCCGGAGGGTTCACGTGACGAAGCGGCGCGGGCCACGGCCCTGGAACAGGGTCAATCGCGAGCGCCGGCGCCCCGGGTGCTCGTGCGGTCGAAGCGGGAGGCGAGCCGGTCGCCGAGCAGCTGGACGCCCTGGACGAGGACGAGGAGCACGACGAGACAGCCCAGCATCACGTCGGTGCGAAAACGCATGTATCCATATTTGACGGCCAGGTCGCCGAGGCCGCCGCCGCCCACGGCGCCCGCCATGGCGCTGGTCCCGAGCAGGCTGATCACCATGAGCGCCGCGCCGCGCACGAGGGACGGCAGCGCCTCGGGCAGGAGCACCCGGAGGATCACCTGCCGGTGGGTGGAGCCCATCGCCACCGCCGCCTCCACGAGCCCGGGGTCCACCTCCCGCAGGCTCTGCTCCACGACGCGCCCGAGGAAGGGGATCGCCGCCACCACCAGGGGCACGATGGCGGCCGTGGTGCCGATGGTGGTGCCCACGAGGAGCCGCGTCAGCGGCACGATCGCCACCATGAGGATGATGAACGGCACCGAGCGCCCCACGTTCACGAGCGTGCCGAGCGCGCGCTGGAGCAGCGGCCGCTCCCAGAGCCCGCCCCGGTCGGTGATCACCAGCAGCACGCCCAGCGGGAGCCCCGCGACGAGGACCAGGATCGCGGAGACCGACGTCATGTAGAGCGTCTCCACGGTGGCCGTCCACAGCGACGCCGCGAGCTCGCTAGTCATGCGCCACGGGCTCCGGCCGATACCGCTGCTCGCGCAGGTGGTCGAGCGCCTGCTCCAGCGCCTCGGGGGCGCCGGTGAGCTCGACGAGCAGCCGGCCGACCGGGACGCCTCCCACCCGCTCCAGCGTGCCCTCGAGCAGGGTGGCGTCCACGCCGAAGCGGCGCGCGAGCACGGCGAGCACAGGCTGAGCGGCGGTGTCGCCGACGAGGGCCAGGCGGACGAGGCGGCCTCCGGGGCGGACGGGCCAGGCGCCCGCGGCGAGCGGCGCATAGCACAGCGCGCTCAGGCGGGAGCCGGGGTGCGCGAGCAGGTCGACGACCTTGCCCTGCTCGACCACGCGGCCCCGCTCCAGCACGGCCGCAGAGCGGCAGATCTCCTTGAGCACCTCCATCTGGTGGGTGATGAGCAGGATGGTGAGCCCCAGCTGACGGTTGATGTCCCGCAAGAGGCCGAGCACCGAGCGCGTCGTCTCCGGGTCGAGGGCGGAGGTGGCTTCATCGGACAGGAGCACGCGCGGCCGCGGCGCGAGCGCCCGGGCGATCCCCACCCGCTGCTTCTGGCCGCCGGAGAGCTGGGCCGGGTAGGCCTGCGCCTTGTCCGTGAGGTCGACGAGCGCGAGCAGCTCCTCCACCCGCGCGCGGATGCGGCCCGTCGGCCAGCCCGCGATCGCCAGCGGATAGGCGATGTTCGCCGCCACGGTCTGCGAGGAGAAGAGGTTGAAGTGCTGGAAGATCATGCCGATGCCCTGGCGGGCCTGGCGGAGCTCGCGCGGGCCGAGCGCCAGCATGTCCCGCCCGTCGACCTGCACCTCCCCCGCGGTGGGCCGCTCGAGCAGGTTGACGCAGCGGATGAGGGTGGATTTGCCGGCGCCGCTATGCCCCAGCACCCCGAACACCTCGCCCGGGGCCACGCGCAAGGAGACGCCGTCGAGCGCGATCACCTCGCGCGTGCCCTGCCGGTACACCTTGCTGACGTCCCGCAGCTCGATCACGGCCGACGACCACCTCCACACCGCCCCGCGGCGGGCTCCGGGAATGGGCCGCCGGCGGAGAGCGACGCCCGTGCCGCTCGCGCGGGAGCTGCGGGCCAGCTTATAGCGACCACGTCGCGCCCGAGCAACACGAGGGCCCGCGATTGCTGCCCACGCAGCAGCGCGCTCCCCCGTTCAGCGGGTCGATGAGATGTCGAGTCGCTCGGTGCCTGTTCCCGGGCGGCCCTACGGCGCGCAGTAAGCGACGGTGCGCCCGCCCTGCTCGGCCGTGGCGCAGCCGGTGTAGCCCGCGGCGCGGCAGTCGACGGCCGCCGGCTCTCCCCAGCCGCAGTACCGGAGGACATCGCCGTCGCACGCCTCGTCGCTGCCGAGGTCGCACGCGCCGCCGACCAGCCCGCAGGAGGCCGCGCCCGCGAATTGCCCGCTCTGCACGAAGCCGCACCCCTGGCCGGCCGGCTCCAGGGCGGCGCAGTCGCGGCGGCCCAGCTTGCCGCCCGCGCAGGTCTCGAGCACCGCGCCGTCGCACCGCTGCGAAAAGAACGAGCACGCCTCGCCCGTGCCCACGCACCCGAGCGCGCCGCGCTGCTCGTCGAACCCGCAGGTCTCCCCCGCGATCGAGAAGACCTGCTCCCCGTCACGGCCGTTCACGTGCACCAGGTTGTACTGGCTCGGACAGTGGACCCGCGTCAGGAAGCCGGCAGGGCTGCACTCGACGAGCACGTCCGCGTCGTCGGGATCGCACGCCGCCTGTGTGGTGGCGTAATCGCACGGCTCGGCGCCGCACCCGGCGTTGAAATCGGACATGCAGGAGAGCCCGGCGGCCGCGCAATCCATCGCGGCGAGCGGCGCGCCCAGGTCGTCGCACATCACCCAGGTGTCGCCCTCGCACAGATCGGCGCCGGCCCGCTCGCTGCACGCCGCGCCGAGCTCCTCGAGGGCCGGCGTGCACGCGCGGACGCCGGCGCAGTCGGCCGCCGCGAGCTTGCAGTCCATGGCCGCGAGGCCGAGCCGCCGCGCCCCGGTGGTGGCCCAGGCCCACCGCTGATCGAGCTCGTGGCCGAGGCAGGCCTGGAGTCCCACCGGCGCGCCGCCGTCGGCGTCACAGGCGTTGATCCGCAGGCACGCCTCGACGCGCGGGTCGAGCTCCGCCGGGCCCCCTCCGCCGCCGCCATCACCCCCGCTGCCCCCTCCGCCATCACCGCCGCTGCCCCCTCCCCCGCCGACGCCGCTGCTCGTGCCGCCGGGGTCGCCGCCGCCCTTGCCGTCGTCGTCGCCGCAGGCCAGGAGCGAAAGGCCCAGCAACATCATCATCACGCAACGTGAGGTACAGATTACAGTCATGGCGTATCTTATCACGGTGGCGGGCACGGGGGACGCGACGCCGCGTGAGGCGCGCTGCGCGCTGTCCACCTACGCCCATGCGCTCGCCAGGCGGCGGGCGCGCGCGATCTCCGGCACGCACGCCGTGTACCGCGCGCGCCAGGCCGCGTCGGGAATGGCCTCCACCCGCGCCGCGATCCCGCGAATGGCTTCGTCGAGCGCCGCCCGCGCCTCGTCTTGCCTGCCGCCGGTCCAATACGCCTCCGCCAGCGCCACCCGCGCGTCGATCTCGACGTAGCCGCCTCCGCCGAGACACGCGAGCCCGGGCTCGATGCGGCTGGCCACGCGCGCCGCCTCATCGCGGTCCCCCAGCTGGATCAGCCCGCGGACGAGCAACGCCGTCACCCAGAGCCGCCGCAGCGGGATGCGGGCGCACAGCGCGTCCGCCTCGCGCGCCTGCCGCACGGCGTCCTCGTACGAGCCGCGCTGGAGGAGGACCTCTGCGCAGATCCCGTGGGCCCAGCCTCGGTATCCCACGCTCACCCCCGCAGCGCCGAGCAACGATCTGGCCATGTCGCTCGCTTCTCCCCATTTCGACGGATCCGAGCCGCGCGAGAGCAGCGCCGCCAGGTGCAATGCGGATTGGCGTTGCGCAAACGGGATCGCAATGCGCTGCGCCAGCGCCACGGCCCGCCGCAGCGTGGCCTCGCCCGCCTCCGGATCGCCGAGCTCGGCCTCGGCCTGGCCGAGCCTGTTCAAGGCCGTGATCTGGTTCCGGAGATCCTCGATCGCCTGGAACGCCTCCACCGCCTGTCGCGTCAGCTGGAGCTGCCGCCACGGATCCCGCTCGAAGGCGCGGACGTAATCGCTGCGCCCGATGGCGAGCGCGCCCCTGAGGTCGAGATCCAGGGCGGGCAGCGCGGCCGCCAGCGCGTCCGCGCGATCGAGCAAGGCTTTGCAGAGCTCGCGGCGCCCGTAGGTCTGGAGCAGCGACGCGGCGAGCGGCGCCCAGAGCATGTACTCCCGGCCCGCCTCCGCGTCCGGTTGAAACTGGACGAAGCGGTCGGCCGTCTCCATGAAATCGTCCTCCGCGTCGAGGACGAGCGAGGCCCACGCGCGATGGAACAGCGCAATGCATGCCCACCGGCTCCCGCGCCCCGTGAGCGGCAGCGCAGCGGCGCTCGCCTGCTGCGCCGCATCGAACTCCGATCGCCAGCAATGCGCCATCGCCCGCAGCGCCATCAGGTTGCCGAGGGTCTCGCCGTGCACGCCGCAGTCGACGCCGCGCTGCGCGCGCGCGAGGGCGCTCGCGAAGTCGCCGCGATCGCACGACTGGCGGCCCGCGCGCAGGTAATGGCACGCGGCCTGATCGAGCGCTCGCCCGCGCTGGAGATGCTCGGCCAGCACCACGGGATCCGGCTCCCCCGCCCGCTCCAGCCATTCCCCCGCCAGCCGGTGGCCGAGCACCCGATCCCCCTCGGTCAGCATGGCATACGCGCCCTCGCGCAGGAGCGCGTGCCGGAACGAAAGCTCCTCCTCCGCCGGAAAGCGGCTCTCGCGGCGGCGCACCAGGATCTCGAGCGCCACCAGCGCGTCGAGCCCGGCGGTGACGTGGCTCCGGCGCGCCTCGCCGCCGACGAGCGCCGCCACCCCTCCAGCCCAGCAGACGTCTCCGAAGACGCTCGCCGCGCGCAGGAGCCGCCGGGCCTCGTCGTCCAGCGCCCCGAGGCGCGACTCCACCATGGCGACCACCGTCCCCGGCACGTCCGGGCCTCGGCCCTCCGCGGTCCAGCGGATCAGCTCTTCCAGGTAAAACGCGTTCCCCTCCGACAGGCGCACGATCCGCGCGATGGCGTCGGCGTCCGCGCGTTCGCCCAGCACGTGCCGCGCGAGCCGCTCGCCCGCGCGCCGGCTCAGCTCGTTGAGCCGCAGCTCGTGCAGCCGCCGCCCCTCCCAGAGCCTCGGGAACAGCTCGCGCACCTCCGGCCGCGCCAGGGCGAGCACGAACAACGGCCGATCCGAGAGGTCGCGCAGCGCCGCGTCGAGGAGCGACACCGTGGGTCGGTCGCCCCAGTGCAGATCCTCCAGCACGACGATCAGCGGACCGCCGGCGACGATGGCGGCGAGGTAATCGAGGAAGGCGGCGCGCACCTGGTCCGCCATGCGCTGCGCGTCGCGGCGCGCGGCCCGGAGCGGCAGGCTGTCCTCATCCGGGAAGGCAGCGCCCACGATCTCGCCGAGGAACTCCTCGACGCGCCGCCGGTGGCCGGGCGGCACCCGCGCCTCGATCTCTGCCGAGAGCTTCCGGCGCCGCACTTCGACCGGCTCGCCCTCGTGAATCCCGCACGCGCTCCGCAGCGCCTGGCCCAGCATGCCGAGGGGCGAGCCGGCCCGCAGCGCGTCGCCGCGCACGGCCCACACCGACACCCCCGCGCCCTGCCCCCGGATCTCCTGCAGGAACTCCTGCGCCAGGCGCGACTTGCCCACGCCGGGCGGCGCCGTCACCAGCGCCGCCTGCGCCGTGCTCTCCTCGACGCTCTCGAGCACGAGCGCCCGGAGCATGCCGAGCTCGAGCTCTCGCCCCACGCACGGCGTGACCCTGCCGAGGAGCAGGCGCGTCCCCTCCGCCAGCGGGCGCTCGCCGCGCAGCGTGATGACCCCCTCGCCTTCCCGCACCTCGAAGCGCGCGTCGAGCAGACCTGCGACGACCTCGTCGACGATCACCGCGCCCTCCGGGGCAACGTGGCGCGCCGTGGTGCTCGCGAGCCGCGCCGCCCGGTCGATCGCCGGCCCCATCGACCGCGCCGTCCGCTCCCCCCGCCCCATGGCCAGCGCCACGCGCCGGCCCGCGGCGCACCGGCGCAGCGCGAGCGCGCACCGCGCCGCTTGCGCGCACAGATCCGTCGCCGTCTCGGTGCCCGCCAGCATCACCACGACCGACCCGTCGAGCAAACGCTCGCTCCGGCCGCCATGCGCCTCGGCCTCGCGCAGGACGGCCTCGTCGCCGGGCGAGATGATCAGGGTCGTGTCCCCGCCGAACGCCCTCACCTCGGCGTCCGCCGCCGCGCTCACCACGATCACCGCCACGGCGCGCTGCTCGCTGATCGTGAGCGAGGGCGAGCGGACCGAGCTCACGGCCGGCGACCGCGACGCGTCCTCGAGCGCGCGCAGCGCCGCCGCCGCCGCGTGCCCGCCGAGAGGCCGCTCCTCCCGGCGCTTCGACAGCATGCTCCGCAGCAGATCGTCGAGCGCCTCGGGCACCCCGGTCCGCAGGGTTTGCAGGCGCGGCGTCTCCTCGAACAGCACCTTGGTCAGGATCGCCGCCACGTGTTGACCGCCGAACGCAGGCCTGCCCGTCAGACACTCGAACAGCACGCAGCCGAGGGAAAACACGTCCGCGCGAGCGTCGATGCTCGCCTCGCCCCGCGCCTGCTCGGGCGCCATGTACCCTGGCGTCCCGATCAGCACGCCCGGGCGCGTCATCCGCGCCGCCTGCCCGAGCCGCGCGATGCCGAAATCGAGCACCTTCACGCCGTCGAGGCGCCGGCCTGGCAAGAACAGATTGCTTGGCTTCAGGTCGCGGTGCACGACGCCGCGCTCGTGCGCAAAACCGAGGATGTCTGCGACCGTGGTCGCCAGCGCCACGCTCTCGTCGATCTCGAGCGGACCACGCGCGAGCCGCGCCGCGAGATCCTCGCCCTCGAGCCACTCCATGACCAAGTAGGGCATACCGTCGGCGCACGCCCCGTGCGCCACGTACCGGACCACGTGGGGATGCGACATGCCCGCGAGGATCTGCGCCTCTCGCTCGAACCTCGCCGCCTCCTCTGCGTCGCGCTGGGGCGAGAGCTTCACCGCCACCGCCTCGCGCGTCTCCTGGTCGTGCGCCTTCCACACCTCGCCCATGCCCCCCGCGTCCGCGCGGTGCTCAAGGCGGTAGCGTCCGGCCAAGACCGCTCCTTGCTCCACGATGGCAATTATCCGTCGATGCGGCGAGGGATGTAAAGAGGCTCGCCTCGGCGCCCCCCGCGCGGCGACGCCGGCCGGCCGCGGCTGGACGCCGGACGGCGTTGGCGCGGTGGGGGATTCGAGCCCGCGCACCGGCCGCTCGTCGGAGCCGCTCGTCCGACAGATTGCGAGAGCCGGTGTCGCTCGTGCGCCCCCGACAGCTGCCCGGCAGTCGAGCGCTGCCGGCTCTCCAGAGCCCCGATCTCTGCGCGATCGCCGGCCCGTGCAGATGCCAGTGCGACCACACGAATCCAGGGTACATGCACCCTCTCGCGCTCCCCAACTGCCCCCTCAGGTCATTTGCAGCCGTCACCGGCCGGGTTGCATCGCATGCTTTTTGTGGTTTAGTTCCGCCGCCTAAGGGATTCGCTTACCCGAAAGGAAACAACCTTGATCTTGAGGAATCTCAGCGCCAGAGCTCTTCTCGTCGCCTCGATTTCGCTGCTCGGATGGGCTGGCTGCGTCTCCGTCGATCACCATGGCACGGACTTCGACGATGACGACGCCGATGAAACAGGCGCGGCCGTTCAGCCGCTCTCGACGGTGACCTTCCGCTCCAGCTCGACGGCGACCGGGAAGAACGTGACCTCGTTGACCCTCGCGAAGCCGGCGGGCGTCGTGCAAGGCGACGTCCTGCTCGCGCGCATCGCCATCCGGAACCAGGTGGGCGCGGTGATCGCTCCGCCGGCGGGATGGACGCTCCTCCGCTCGGATCAGAGCGCGTCCGCCGTCAAGTCGTGGGTCCTCTGGAAGGTGGCGACCGGCGCGGAGCCCGCGAGCTACGCCTTCGGCGTCGACGTCTCGGCCTACCTGGCGGGCAGCATCGTGGCGTTCAGCGGCGCCGATCCCGCGAGCCCGATCGACGCGGCGAGCGGCCAGAAGAACGGCAACTCCGCGACCCTGGCCGCGCCCCCGGTCACCACCACGGCGGCGAACGGCGTCGCGGTCTGGTTCGGCACGCAGGTCTGGACGGGCTCGTCCTGCCCGGCGAGCCCGATCGTGCCGCCGTCGGGCTTCACCGAGCCGTTCGACACGTGCCTGCTCTCGTCGTCGACGGGCCTCCTGTTCGACGCGGCGTACAAGCAGCTCGGCGCTGCGGGCTTGCAACCGGCGTGGAGCGGCACCTCTCCCTTCGCCAACACGAACACCGCGCAGGTCGTCGCGCTGAGGCCCGCCGGCGCCCCGAGCTGCTCCGCGGGCGAACCGTTCGCGAGCACCTCCACGACGGTCGGGAGCCTGACCTCGACGGACATCGTGGAGATCTCCGGGCTCGCCGCGAGCCGCGTCAACCCCGGCATCCTGTACGCGCACAGCGAGAACAACGCGAACTTCGTCGCCATCCAGAAGACGAACGCGGCGGTCGTCGGGAGCTACGTTGCCGGCGTGTTCCCCTGGGACTGGGAGGACATCGCGACCGGTCCGTGCCCGGCGGGGAGCTGCATCTTCATGGGGGACATCGGCCGCATCAGCGGGCACCCGCTGCCCTACCCGACGACCTTCGCCGTGGTCCGCATGAAGGAGCCGAACCTCGCCGCGGGGGAGACGAGCGGCACGGTGTCCGGCGATCGGTTCCCCTTCCAGTACCCGGACACGCCGCAGAACGCCGAGGCGCTGATGGTGCACCCGACGACGGGGGACATCTACGTGGTCACGAAGGAGGGCACGACCGGGGTCAGCAAGGTGTACAAGTTCCCGAGCCCGCTGCCGGCGCCTGGCACCCTGTCCACGCTGATCCACGTGGCCGACCTCCAGATGCCCCTCGGCCCGGACGAGAACTTCCGGTCGGTCACCGCCGGGGCGATCCACCCGTGCGCCGACCGGTTTCTGCTGCGCACCTACCGAGCGGTCTACGAGTACCGAGCGCCGGCCGGCGCGGGCTTCGAGGCGGCCTTCGCGGCGTCGCCCGTCGCGCTCACGGACACGGTCGAGGGCCAGGGCGAGTCGATCGAGTACGAGGCGGACGGCTCTGGGTATTTCACGATGACCGAACGGGAAGCCGCGCCATACCCGCTCAAGCGCGTGGCGCGCCAGTAAGCTCCGCGTCGAAGCGCCCGTCGACCAGCCGCGGTCGAAGGGCCCGCGGACCGCGCGAGGCCGCGCGGCGGTTCTACGTTCTTCCGAACGAGTCCTCGTGGGACATCTTCACGTCGTCCGGGGTCAAGGAAGACATGACGCTCTCGTAGCTCCGGAGCAGCATGCGGCACGAGACGGCGTCTGCAGGATCTCCCACCAGGAGATCCTTGCTGGCGTCGTCCCAGATGTCCGGACCGCGATCCGAGCTCACGGGGATGGGCCTGTCCCGGCGGTTGTACTGGATCCGCTCGAGCTTCGTGTTCGGCACCCGGACCCGCTCCAGATCGGCCTTCAGGTGCGATATCGCCCTGGCGAAGCGCTCCGAGAAGCACCGGCTCGCCTGGCACATGGTCCTGACCACCTCGTAGGCGCCCAGCGTCCACAGCCACATGAGATCCGAGGCGCGCGCCCTCGCCTCGTGGGGAAAGGCACCCTCGCCGGAGGCGCACGCGTCGAGGCCCTCGAGGATCTCCTTCGAGATCGACAGCAGGACCTGATGCCGGCCGGACAGGTAGAACGAGAATGCCGCCAGCGGATGCCGGGTGGACATCTCTTCGCTTCGCGCGAGCAGGGGGGGTGTCGTCACGGCTCCGGCGGAGACGCGCGCAGCTCGTCGACGAGCTCCCGGAGGGCGCCCTCCAGCGCCGCCGGGTCGCTCGCGTCGATCTCCCAGTCCTTCCGGCTGTAGTACTTCGCCGCGCCCCGCGGGGCGCCGCTCAGATCGAGGCAGTAGTCGAAGCCCTTCGCGTCGCACGGCCGCGCGTCGAAGGCGACCTCGTGCTTCGACTTGTTCTGCGGGAAGAGCAGCTGCAGCTTGTCGTCGCCGCGCAGCTCGTAACGGAACAGCGCATACGAGCCCTCGAACTGGGACGTGCGCCGGAAGATGCCGATCGGCTCGTCGGCGAGCATCACCATGAGCTCGATCTGGTCCGTGTCGTCCCTCGGGATCCGCTCGATCCAGAGGCGCCCGACCAGCGTCTTCGCGTCGGACCCGCGCGAGCCCAGGAGCCCGTAGCCGCCCGCGGCCGCCGCGAGGGCGATCGCCGCCGCCGTCATCATCTTGGAAACGCGGTTCATGGACGGCATCCTACCCCTTTCCGGCGCCGCGCGGGGCCCGGGGCCGCGCGAAGCACCGCCGCGACGCCGCCGCCGTCGCGCGCCCGCGGCGGTCAGGCCGCCGCGCTCGAGCGGCTCGCCCTCCAGGAGCAGGTCATCCAGGCGCAGCAGGCCACGCTGCGCGAGCTGTCCACGCCCCTCGTCCCGCCCGCCGCGGGCGCCGTCGGCTCGACGCCGAGGTCCCAGAGGCGCCGCGCCGCTCACCCCGCGGGCGCCTGCCCGATGACGACGCGGCCGCACGCGAGCTGGCGCGCGACCTCGGCGACGCGGCGGCCGAGGTGCTCGGCCGTGCGCAGATCGGCCCCCGGCGGGGCGACGTCGGGGCCCTGGTCGACGTTCGACTGCGCGCCGGCGCCGAGCCAGAAGCCGAGTCGATTCAGGTCCTCCTCCGATCCCTTCGTGGAGTTGTTCGCGGGCGGCAGGCCGAGATTGACCCAGTGCATGCCGTGCTGGGCGGCGAAGAGGGCGATCTGGATCAGCGTCGCCAGCTTGTCGCCGGAGCGGGAGCCCGAGTTGGTGAAGCCGGCCGCGACTTTGTCTTTCCAGCCGAAGCCCCTGGCCATGACCGCGCGGGAGCTCGCTTCCTGGAAGGCCTTGAACGCCGCCGAGGCGCTCGCCATGTAGGTCGGCGCGCCGAAGACGATCGCGTCGGCGGAGGCCAGATCGCCCCAGCGCGCCTGCGCCTCCTCGACGGTCAGCAGCAGGGCCTCGGCGCCCTCGACCTGCTGCACGCCGGCTCGGACGGCCTCGGCCTGCCGCCCGGTGTGGCCGTGGCCGCTGTGGTAGACGACGGCGACGCGGACGCCCGGCAGGGGCGCTTCTCCGCTCATCGCCGGCGGCGCGCCCTGCTGCGCCGTGCGCTGGACCGTGTGCACGCTCAACGTACTTCCTCCTTGGCTGTCGCCGCCGGTCGCGGGCGCGTCCGGCGCGTCACCGCTCTGACGACGCGCGGCGAGGAAAGGTGACCGGCACGCGCGCGCGACCGCTCGGCCTGCCCGGCGCTGCCCGGCCTGCTCGGCCCGTCACGGCGGCGCGGCGTCGACGACCGCGAGCCGGAGCTGGCGGAGGCGGGCCGGGTCGCCGATCGCGTCGATCGCGGCGATGCGGTCGCCCTCGACGGCGACCGCGAGGACGAGCTGCAGCCGCCCGCGCGGGGCGACGACGACGCCGACGGCGCCGTTCACGAGGGCGGGCCGGGCGAAGCGCGCCCGACCGGCGTTGGTGGCCGTCTCCTCGGCGACGCGCCGGGCGCCGCGCACCTCGGCCTCCGCGCCTCCCCGCAGCGCGGCGCGATCGGCGCGCCGGACGACGTCCGGGGCCAGCACCGCGAGCAGCGCGCCCAGATCGCCGGTGCGCGAGGCGGCGAGGAAGGCCTCCACGACCTCCCGCTGCCTGGCGAGCTCGGCGGCGGGCGCGGCGGCCCCGCCGCGCACGCGATGGCGGGCGCGGCTCGCCAGCTTCTTCGCGGCGGCCGGCGACCGGTCGACGATCGCCGCGATCTCGTCGAACGGCACGGCGAACAGGTCATGGAGCACGAAGGCGACGCGCTCGGCGGGCCCGAGCGTGTCGAGGACCACGAGCAGCGCGAGCCCGACGGCGTCGGCCAGCGCCGCCTCGTCCTCGGGGCCGGAGGGCCCCTCGCGGTCGACCAGCTGATCCAGCTCGCCGCCCTCGGTGAGCTCCTCGCCCCGGCGCCGGCGCGCGCGCAGCATGTCGAGGCAGACGCGGCCGAGGATCGTGGTCAGCCAGCCCGTCACGTTGGCGACGGCGCTGGCGTCGGCGCGGCTCGCGCGCAGCCAGACCTCCTGCACCGCGTCCTCCGCCTCGTCCACCGAGCCGAGCATGCGGAACGCGACCGCCCGCAGGTGGCTGCGGGCCCGGTCGAGCTGCTCGGCCAGCTCGGCCTGACTGATCATCGGTCACCTTTCGTCGTCGCGGCTCGTCATACACCTCGTGAGAGGACGGCGCAACGTCGAGGGCTGTCGTCGCGAGGTTGATGTCGGGAGCCCATCACGCTGCGGCGAGCCGTGGAGATCTCGACGCCGGATCCGCCGAGGGGCAAGCCAGAAGAGCACGGCACGCAGCGAGAGGAGAGACCGCAAGGGCGCAAGAGGCGCAACGAGACAGAGACTTTTATTCTTCTCTTCCCCTC
Organism: Sorangium cellulosum So0157-2; assembly: GCF_000418325.1. Lineage (GTDB taxonomy): Bacteria > Myxococcota_A > Polyangia > Polyangiales > Polyangiaceae > Sorangium > Sorangium cellulosum_D. Next base: position 1,405,977 of record NC_021658.1, on the reverse strand, counting down.
GCGTCCCTTGCGCCCTTGCGGTCCTCTTCCCATGAATCGATTTTCGCCGAACCATCGAACCATCATCGCTTTTCCGGGAGGGCGGACAGCGCGCCCCTCGTTCCGTCGAGAGCCCGTCAATGCAACATGGCTGTACGGCAAAATCGGCTGCACGTAGACATTGGCGCTCCTTCCACCCAAACTCACGCAACTTCAACATGGCTGTACGACAAATCGTTGAAAGACGCTTGACTCCGGCGCGCGCTTGCGTGCTTTAATCTCATGACATGCTCGGGCCCATCTCGCACCGGGCATGTCCGCGCAAGACTCACCTCGACAGCCACGGTGTGACCGGGCATACGACCAGTGCAAATGGGTGCACGCGGTCGTGATGAACAAGCTTTGGCCGGGAATCATACTGCCCCGGTCCATGGGCGGCAGGCTCGCAGGCGCTTCTGGTTTACTTGTCCATCTTGAACAGAAGCCTGAGACCCGTCCGTCCGGATCATGGAGAACCTTGATGCGTATCGATCGCTTGCTTGGCCCTGTGTCCCTCTCCTTCGCGTGCGGCCTGCTCGCCTGCGCCGTCGAGCCTGTTGACCTCGAGGACAGCGAGGCGTTCGAGTCCGCGGCGAGCAGCGCGGACAACACGATGAAGGCGGATCTCGCGCTCCAGTCGCAGTGGGGCAGCGGCTACTGCGCGAACGTGACGGTGACGAACACGAGCACCGGCCGGTCCACCTCCTGGGGCCTGGTCGTCGGGCTCAACGGCGCGACGTTGGCCAACCTGTGGAACGGGCGCTCCTCGGCCTCGGGCGGGCAGCTGACCGTCACCAACGAGAGCTACAACGGGGCGCTGGCCGCGGGCCAGTCGACGTCGTTCGGGTTCTGCGCGAACGGCACCGGGATGCCGACGATCGTCTCGGTCAACGGCAATGGGGGCACGGGCACCGGCACGACCGCCTCGTCGTCGAGCAGCAGCTCGAGCTCGTCGTCGAGCTCCGCGTCGAGCTCGTCGTCGAGCAGCGGCACGGGCGGCTCCGGCGGCGCGGGCGGCTCGGGCGGCGCCGGCGGCTCGGGCGGCTCGGGCGGCGGGGGCGGCGGCGGCGGCGGCGGCGGCACCACCGGGAAGTTCGTGGGCAACATCACGACGAGCGGCTCCGTGCGCAACGGCTTCGCGAACTACTGGAACCAGATCACGCCCGAGAACGAGGGCAAGTGGGGCGAGGTCGAGAGGTCCCGCGGCTCGCGCGACTGGAGCAGGCTGGACGCGATCTACAAGTACGCGAAGGACAACAAGATCATCTTCAAGCACCACGTGTTCGTGTGGGGCGCCCAGCAACCCAGCTGGCTCGCGGGCCTGTCCGGCGCGGATCAGCAGGCGGCCGTGAGGGACTGGATGCGGGCGTTCTGCGCGCGTTACCCCGACACGAAGTACATCGACGTGGTCAACGAGCCGCCGCCCCACACCACGCCTTCCTACAAGAACGGCATCGGCGGCGACGGCGCCAGCGGCTACGACTGGATCGTCAACTCCTTCAAGTGGGCGCGCGAGTTCTGCCCGGGCGCGGTCCTGATCCTCAACGACTACAACAACATCGAGTACGAGAACGATCACCAGAACGTCATGCGGATCGCGCGGGCGGTGATCAACGCGGGCGCCCCCGTCGACGCGCTCGGCGCGCAGGCCCACGACGCCTACAAGATCAACGCGAACACCGTGAAGGGGTACATCGGCAAGCTCGCCTCGCTGGGCAAGCCCGTGTACATCACCGAGTACGACATCGGCATCGCGGACGACAACCAGCAGAAGCGGGTGATGGAGGAGCAGTTCACGATGTTCTGGAACCACCCCTCCGTGAAGGGCATCACGCTGTGGGGTTACATCGTCGGCGCCACCTGGCGGGACAACACGGGCATCCAGCACTCGAACGGCACCATGCGGCCGGCCATGAGCTGGCTCATGAACTTCCTCGGCCGCTGATCGGCCGCGGGCCCCGACCTCGCGGGCCATCCGGGCGAGCATGGGGACCCTTCATTCCCGCCCTGATGGCCCGCCGCCGGTCGCCAGCTCGACCGTGAGCTCGTGGTTGAGCATCGCCGCGGCCTGCATCCCGGACGCTGCCGCGAGGATCGCCCCTTGCATTCGTGACACGAGATCCCCGCCCGCATAAACACCGGGCACGGACGTCTCGCGGCTCACCGGGTCGACCCGCACGAAGCCGTCGTCGTCGAGGGCCACGCCCAGCGCCCGGACCAGGCCCACCTGGCGTTGCGGTGGATGGGCGAACAGCACCTCGCAGGAGATCGTCGCGCCGTCCGAGAGCTCGACGCTCTCCAGCCGATCCTCGCGCGCGACGAGGCGCGCTACGGGCCGCGCTTCGACGCGGACCCCCGCGGCGCTGAAGCGGGCCTGGACGTCCGCCGGGACGTCGAACGCTCCGCTCGTGAAGACCACGACGTCTCGCGTCCATCCACGCAAGAGGAGCGGGAAATGGAGCGACTGTGCCCCTCGCGCCAGGTAGCCCCACCTCCGGTCCTGGACCTCCCATCCGTGGCAGTAGGGGCATTGAAGGATCGAACGACCCCACAGCTCGCGGAACCCCTCGATGGCGAGCGGCTCGTCGATCAGCCCGGTGCAGAGGAGGACCCGGCGGGCCTCGACGGTGCCCGCCGCCGAGGTGATCTGGAATGCGCCTCGCGCTCCCGCGATGGCCTCTATCCGGAGATCGCGCGCCTCCACGCTCGGGTACGCCGCGAGCTCTCGGCGGCCGATCGCCCGGAGCTCGTCCGGCGGCGTCCCGTCGCGCGTGACGAAGTTGTGGATGTGCTCCGCGGCCGCGTTCCTGCGAGCCCCCGCATCGCAGAGCAGGACACGCTTGCGCGCGCGGCCGAGGGCCAGCGCGGCGGAGAGCCCGGCGGGGCCGCCTCCCACGATGACGACGTCGTATGACATGTTGGCTTTCCTCGCAGAGGATGATGGTCGCGAAGCTCCGCAACCCGATGCGCAGCCCGGGACGGCCAGGGCGGTGCCGAGCGCCGCGCTCGCCTGAAGCCACGCGCGTCGCGTGAGCCGCGGGTCGTCGGTCTCGGTCGCCATGTCCCCGTCGTAGCTCGGCGCGCCGAGCCCCTGAAGGGCGGGGCTTTCGGTCCGATCGACGAGGTTTTCGATGGGGTCCGGCTGGAGCGGGAAGAGGAGAGGCTCCTCCCCCCGCTGGCGAAGCACCTTACGTCTCGCGAGCGCGCGCCGGATCCGGCGAGACGGCGGCCGCCGGGGACCTCTCCACGCGCCGGACGAGGCCCAGCACGACCACGGCCATGAGCGTGCAATAGGCCGAGAGCGGCCATGCCGTGTCCCCGGGCAGCAGGACGACGAGCGTCGTTCCGACGATCCCCACGACGAGGCTCTCGATGCAGTAGTAGAGCGCGGTCGCGGTGCCGGCGACGTGACCGAAGCGCTGGAGCGCACCGTTGGCCGCCACCGAATTCGCGAAGACGATGCCGATCGCGATGATCCACATGGGCGGGACGAAGGTCCAGAACGACGGGGCGGCGATCCCCTGCCCGACGGCCAGCAGCGCGGCTCCGAGGAGCAGCATCCCCATCCCGCGGACGAGGCTCCCGGCCCTCCCCCACCGCGCGACGAACCGCTTCGCGAACCGGGTCGTCGCGATCATGACGAGCGCGACGGTGGCAAACAGGAGGCTGAAGGTGAGCTGCGAGAAGCCTGCCCGATCGATCAGGACGCGCGACACCGTCGAGAAGAAGACGAAGAACGCGCCCATGGCCGCGCTGAAGCCGAGCGTGTAGGTCCAGAACGAGGCGTCCGTCAGGATCTCGCCGAACGCGGCGCGCGGCCTCGACGCGTTCACCGGCCGGGTCTCGCGCCACCTCGGCGCCGCGTTCAGCGCGGCCGCGGTGGCGGCGGCGCCGAGCGCGACGAAGATCGCCCGCCAGCCGAGGTGGTCCGCGAGCAGCGCGCCGATCACGGGCCCGAGCGCAGGCACGAACGCCAGCATCGAACCGAACAGGCTGTAGATCACCGCCCCCTCGGCGCGCTCCGCGTAGACGTCCCGCACCGTCGCGAAGGTCGCGACCAGCGCCGCGGCCGCGCCCAGCGCCTGGACGACGCGGAGGGCGACGAACGCCGCGGCGGACTCGGCGCCCGCGAGCAGGTACGACGCGGCGGCAAACAGGACGGCGCCGCCGAGCAGGACCGGCCGCCGGCCCACCCGGTCCGAGATGGGCCCGAACACGAGCTGTCCGGCGCCCAGGACGACCATGTAGAGGCTCAACGTCAGCTGAACGACCGACGGCGACGTGCCGAGGATGCCTGGCATGCTCGGCACCACCGGCAGATAGACATCCATGGCCAGCGAGGCCAGGAGGTCGAACGGGGCCATCAGCAGCAGCGCTGCGGACAGCGAGAGATTCCAATGGGTTGAACGATTTCGAGGCACGACGATACACCCGCGCAAATGGTGGACATTCGGCGGCGATCTGCCTCCAGGACGGCGCTCGTCGGACGATCGAGAGCAGATAGCCGCAGCAACGATTTCAGGGGTTGCTGCGGCTCACTCGTCTGACTGGGCTGTATCCATCCTTACACCTCGGGCCTGCCTTCGACGCAGGCGGAGGGAGAGAATAGCGGTCTTCGAGCACCTCGTCGAGGGATCACGGAGCCTCGACGCCCGGCCGCCCTCGGCGGCATGGGCCCGCGCTTCGCTTCAAGGGGGCCCCGGGTTGCAGCAGCGCCTCCCTCGCCGCGGCATGGTGCGCACCGGCGCGCGTCGCTGCGTGCAAGGATGCGGGCCCGCACGCCGAACAACGCCCCGTCCTGGGCGAGCCTGCGCCGCCACGGAAACGGAATCGTCAACACCCACTTCCGGAGCGCTACCTCGGGCAGGACGTCCTCGATCAGGTTCGCCGCCGTGGCACACGGGCGTCGGCCCAGACACGACGGGCAGAGACCGCGTCCTGCTTGTAAAAGACAACAAATGGATCTATGACAGAATTGCTGAGCACTGCGCGCCAGCAAGAGCCACCGAGCACGCGCAAGACGGCAAGATCACCGATCATACAGAAGCAATTCCAATCATGAGATTTTTCAGCGCAGCACCTGAAGGCAATGAATCGGCAGACCTGGAACCCGCGCGTTATTTCAATTTAGCAATCGAACAAATCAAGCAAATCACAGCGTGGATGAGAACGGCTGACAGGGCAGCTCAGCCGCTGCTGGTGCACCTGGACATATTCCTCTACCTTGCCAAGAAATACCCAGACATGGCAGAGCTCCGCGTAGCCAGCTTGAACATACCCGACATCAAAACCACTTTCTATGACTGGTATGAACGCTGCCACAAGAAGATCCCCAAGCAATTCAGGGAGGGAATCAAGATCTCCGCGGATGATCTTTTCAAAGACCTCGAACGTCTCGCGGCCTGACGATGTGGGGCGACAATCCCTGGGACAACGACAGAGCATCCGATTGGTTCGCCAATCTGATGCATCGCACGCACTTCCCCGACCAAATAAGGGCGACCCTGCTTCTTTGCGAACAGGAAGACGACTGCGGCGAGAACACTGCTTTACTAAGGGCCGCGGTTTACTGCGCCTTGCAGTTCTGCCGCGTCTACGTTTGGCCCATCGAACACCTTGATAGCGATCTAGAGTTGGCCATAAAGGCTACTCATAAAATACTATCAGACGAGAACTATTGTTATTCTGAAAAGATCACGACCCAGATCCAAGCAGAGCTCAAAGAGTTGGAGCTTCGAAGGAAAACATAGCGACTTTATAGGACGCGCTACGCTTCAAGCCAACCCGCCCTATCATTGCGATCTCACCAGGCCGCCACGGCATGGCGCGCGCCGGCGCGCGTCGCTGCGTGCAAGGTGAAGCCATCGAGCGCAGCGCACAGCGGCTTGTCGTACGCGAGCGCGCTCGGAGGAGACCGCGAGAGCCCGCGGAGCCATTGCGGGGCGACGACGTGTGGCGCGGCTCTCGCCCCGAGACGGCGGAGGCACAGAGCGCTGCCTCGGGCTCGTCGTCCTCCTCGACGGCATCCGCCCGCGCTTCGCTTCAAGGCGGCGGCCAGCGGACGCCGAGGCCCTGGTGCGGCGAGTCGGCGCGCAGGCGGACGTCGTCCGCGGGGGGCGGGAGCGCGCGCCACGCGTCGGGGTGCTGGTCGGGCTGCTTGCCCTGGCTCTCCTCGAGCGCCTCGTAGAGCGCGCCCTGGTGGAGGACGTAGGCGCCCTTCGGGTACACGACGGCGCGCGCGTCGGGGCTGAGCGTCGCGCGGTCGGTCCACCACTCCAGGCGGCGGGAGTTCTCGTCGATGGCGCCCGCCATGAAGTCGCGGAACCGCACCCGCGGCACCTCGACGTTCGGGTTGTCCTCGGCCGTCACGCTGTCGAAGAGCCACTTGATGAACGGATAGGGCCCGTCCACCCGGTTGTCCCGGAGGATGTGCGGATTTGGCGCGTTGCTCCCCACGCCGAAGACCTGCACCGGCTCCTCCGTGTCGGGGTACACCTCGCCGTAGTTGAAGTGGAACCCCAGGAACACGTTGCGCTCGAACCGTATCGTGGCCCCGGTGTCCACCGCGTGCGTGTACACGCCGCCGAGCGAGGTGTCGGCGAAGTAGTTGTCCGTGAACGAGATCGTGTCTCCGGGCGAGCGCGGGTCCTGGTCCACGCGCGTCGGGAACAGCTCGACGAAGAGGTCGCCCGTCCCGATCACGATGTTGTGGTGGAAGGTCGAGCTGCCGTAGCGCTGGCCGAACTGCACGTTGCCGTCCTGGTAATGATCGAACGCCGACCGCCACCGGACCGCCCCGGGCCCGAGGACGTTGTGGTGGATCTCGCAGTCCGACCCGAGCTGGCCGACCTGAAGCGCCTCGGTGCCGGTGCGGAGGAACCGGTTGTCGTACACCTCGAGGCGCTCGAACGCGTGCTGCGGCTGCGCCTGCGTGCTGCCGAAATAGATCCCCTCGGACCCGACGTCGTGCACGTACAGGTCGTGGACCTTCACGTTGCGCATCGTGGCCTGCCCGTCGTCGTCGGTCTTGGCGATGACCCCGGCGAACTCGACGCGCGCGACCTCGATGACCTCCAGCTCGAAATCCGACGCGCCGCCGCCGATGGCCAGCCCGGACAGGCCCTCCTTGCTGAACGCGTCGTCGATGAAGATGCCGTAGGTGCCCTGGCTGCGGGCGAAGCCGCCCTCGGCGTGCCCGCGGAACCCCTCGTCGCCGGTCTTCGAGACGGGATCGTGGCGGCCGGTCAGGATCCAGCCCTTTCCGCCCTTCAGCACGAACAGGTGATTGGCGGCGTCGCCGCCGACCTTGACCTGGCCGCCGAGGTTCGTGATGACGAGCGGGCGCTCGGCGCTGCGCTCGGGCAGGCCGCCGAGCAGGATGCTCCGGTACTCGCCGGCCGGGATGTAGAGCCGATCGAGCGCGCTCCAGTCGACCTCCGGGAACGCCTCGGCCAGATCGGGGACCGCGATCGCGGGGCGCTCGCCCTCCTCCGGGGCCGGCGCCGGCAACGTGAAGGTGGTCCTGGGCTCGCCGAAGCGGCCGTAGGACGGGACGCCCGGCGCCTCGCCGCCGGCCCCGGCGCCGCTCGCCCCGCCGGGCCCGGTGGCCCCGCCGGCGCTGCCCGCGCCCGCCGAGGCGCCTCCGGCGCCGGCCGCGGACATCGCCTCTTCGCCGCCGCACGCCGCCATCGCGACGAGCAGGGCCCCTATCCTCGCGCTTTGCCTCATGCGATGGAGAATACGCTCGAGGCCGCGCCGTGGAACGCGGTCTCTCCGAGGCAGGCTTGAAATTCCGGATCACCGTCGCCCTGCGATGAGGGCGCCGGCCCAGGCTCGCTCCGAGGATCATGCAGCAGAGAGGGTGTCATGGGCGACCAGCACATCGCGGAATGTGGTCGCGCCTCTCACGAGCGCTTGCCTGGTTCTCTCTGGGGGATACCGAGGTCGCGTCCAGCGCGAGCAGGAGCGCGCGAGCGCTCACGCGCGAGCGCATCGGCGTCGCGGCGGTCGCGTCACGGACAGTCCGAGGTGACGTACACGCCGCGCGCCTGGAGCGCCGCGATGTTGCTCGCCTGGGCGGCGCAGTCGATCGGGTTGTAGACCACGGTCACGGAGCTGCCGCGGCCGATGTCCGGGTTGGCGACGAGGGGCGACAGGTCGGATACGGCGTTGATCGGGAGCTCGATGGCGGACAGGTGAGGAAGGCTCGACATCGGAGACAGGTCCGAGATCTGGTTCTCGGCGAGGAGCACCTGATTCAGGTTGGTCATGGCCGACATGGCCGAGATGTCGCTGAGCTCCGCGTCGACCGCCACGAGGAGCTCCAGCGCCTCCAGGCCTGAGAGCGGCGCGAGCGTCGAGACGGGAATGTAGCTGAGATACAGCTGCACGAGGTTGACCAGCGAGCCGACCGGTCCGATGTCGCTGATCGGGTTTGAGGCGAGCGACAGGGAGCGCAGGTTCGTCAGGGAGCTGAGGGCGGTGACGTCCGAAATGACGTTGTTGGGCAGATGCAGCGAGTCCAGCTGGAGCAACGAGGACAGCGGCGCGACGTCCGCGATCAGGTTGGATCCAGCACCCAGCGCGCGCAGCCTCGGGAGCGAGCCCAGCGGCGTGAGATCCGTCAGGAGGTTGCCGCCGACGTTCAGCACGGTCAGCGAACGGATGCACTCGATGCCTGAAAGCGACTGGATGTCCCGGAAGGAGGCGTCGAGGGAGTCGAGCGACGCGACGTCAGCCGGGAGGAGCGGGCCGTCCGGCTTCCGCACGGCCTCGCGCACGGCCGCCTCCAGCGCCGGGTCGGCGAACGCGAGCGGTCCGGCGCACGCATCGCCGCCGCCAGCTCCACCGCCGCCAACGCCGCCCGCTCCACCGCCGCCGCCCCCGCCGGCGCCAACGCCGCCCGCTCCACCGCCGCCGGCCGCCCCAGCGCCGCCGACGCCGCCCGTGCCGCCGGCATCGCCGCCGCTGCCGCCCACCCCTGGCTCCTGCCCGGGGCCCGTTGAGCCGCCCTCGCCGGTCGTGACGCCCCCGCCGGTCGTGACGCCCTGCCCGGTCGTGACGCCCCCGCCGGTCGTGACGCCCCCGCCGGTCGTGACGCCAGGAGGATCCCCCGCACCGGTCGCGCCGGGCACCGGATCAACGACGACCCACCCGCACCCGATACCGGCCGCTCCGGTCAGGAGCGCGATACCCAACCATCGACCGACGCTGTCTACATTGTACATATCCCCTCGTCCTGTAACAAAGCCAGACGGAGCGACGCCCCGTCGAGCACGGGGCATCGGCAAGCAAGCTGCATGGAAGGAAGCGCGCCTCTCGAAGCACGAGGGGTGCCACCGATGCCTGCGCGTCGCTCCGGCCCGGAGGAGCGATGAGCGCCGCGACCCGCGGAGCGCCCGGGCGCGCGAGCGCTCGCGAGCCACGCGCGCGGACGCATGTGCCAGCGTGCCAGCGTGCCAGCGTGCCAGCGTGCCGCCGCGTCCAGCCGGCGCGCGCGCGGGTGTCCGGAGCCGCGCCGGCGCGAGGCCCGCCGCGCCGCGCTCCGGCGCTCCCGCGCCCGTCACCCCGCGCGACGGATCTCGGGCGCGCCGTCCTCTCGCCGCCTCGCCTGCCGGTAGGCGATGGGGCTCACGCCGTGGGCCCGCGCGAAGGCCCGCGCGAACGCGGGCTCGCTGTCGTAGCCGACGCGGGCGGCGATGAGCTTCACGGGGAGCGTCGTCTCGGCGAGCAGCACCGCGGCGCGCTGGAGCCGCAGCCGGCGCACGTGGTGGCCGAGCGGCTCGCCGAGGAGCGCCGTCGCGCGCGCCGCGAACGCCGAGCGCGAGAGCCCGGCTGCCCGCGCGAGATCCCCGAGCTCCCACGCGCGCTCGGGCGAGGCGCGCACCCGCGCGAGCGCGGCCACGACCGGCTCGTCCCGGAGCGCCTCGGCCCGCGGCAGCGACGCCCCGGGGTCGCGCAGCGCGCTCGCGAACAGCGCGTGCGCCCACGTCTCGCCGATCGAGCGGCGCAGCGCCGGCGACAGGTCCCGCGCGCCCGCGAGCAGCGCCAGCGTCTCGCCCAGCCAGCGCGCGAGGCCCGGCGTCGTGCCCGTGACGTGCACGGCCGGCGGCAGCAGCGCGATCCACGGGGCGCCCGCCGCGTCGAGGTGCAGGTCGACGATGACGAGGTGCGCCTCGGGCGGGGCCTCCGTCGCCAGGGCGCCGTCGGCCACGGCGTGCATCCCGCGGCAGAGGGCCTCCGGCTGCTCGAGCGACGTCGTCGGCCGATCGCGGATGGCGTGCGCGTCGGCCCGCGGCAGGAACACGAGCTCTCCCGCGCCGAACGCGAGCCGCCGCCGCGCGACGTCGATCCACCCGCCGCCGCGCTCCGCCGCGTAGACCCGGGCGGACGCGCGCCGCGCCGGCTGCCGCTTGCCCCAGCGCTCGCCGAGCGCGAAGCGCATCACCTCGGCCTCGCGGAGGGCGACGCTCCGGGCCATTTCATCGAGCGCGGCAGACATGCGCGCTCGATTGTACAGCACGCGCGGGGCCCCGCCAGAGGCGCCGTCGGTGGACGTGCGACGTGCGACGTGCGACGTGCGACGCGCGGCGTGGACGCGCGGATCGGAGAGCCGGACGCGCGGCAATCGCGGCCTGGCTACGCTGCCCCCGTCAGCACGAGAGCTGGACACGTCACCACGAGAAAAAGAGGCCCTCTATGACGCACCCTCTGACGCATCCTCGCCCGCTCGACGCCGCGCAGGCGCTCGACGCCCACCTCGACCTCATCGTCCGCGACATCGAGGGATGGCTCGCCCTCTTCGCCGACGACGCCATCGTGGAGTTCCCGTATGCGACCGCGCTCGGCGTGCCGGGCCGATTCGAGGGCAAAGCGGCCATCCGGCGCCATTTCCAGGGAACCATCGAGCGCTTTCGCGACCTGTCGCTCCGGGACGTGCGGCGGTATCCGACGACCGATCCCGACGTCGCCCTCGCCGAGGTGCACGGCTCGGCGATCATCCTGCCGTCGGGCAAACGCTACGAGCAGGACTACGTGATGGTCGTCGCCACGCGCGACGGCAAGGTCGTGCGGTACCGCGAGTACTGGAACCCGGCGCCCGTCGCCGAGGCCTTCGGCGAGCTCGCCGCGCCGCGCGAGGGGGCGTCGTGAGCGCGCGCGCGGGGAGCGGCGGGCCGCGCGTCCTCGTCATCGGCGGGACGGGCACCACCGGGCGGGCGCTCGCCGCGCGGCTCGTGGCCGCGGGCGCGCGCGTCCGCGTCGCGAGCCGGACGGCGCCCGACGGCCGCGAGGGCGTGGAGCACGCGCGCTTCGACTGGGCCGACCCGGCGACGCACGCGGAGGCGCTCCGCGGCGTCGATCGCGCCTACCTCCTGGCGCCCGCGCTGGTCGAGGACCCCTCGACGCTCATGCTGCCCTTCGTCGAGCGCGCGCTCGCGGGCGGCGTGCGCCGCCTCGTGCTGCTCAGCGCGTCGGTCGTGCCGGAGGGGAGCGCCGGCCTCGGCGCCGTCCACCGCGCGCTCCGCGAGCGCGCGCCGGAGTGGACCGTGCTCCAGCCGTCGTGGTTCATGCAGAACTTCGTCGATCCGCGCCACGCGCGCTGGGCCGGGATCGTCGGGCCCGGCGAGATCACGACCGCGACCGGCGACGGCCGCGTCGGCTTCGTCGACGCCGAGGACATCGCCGAGGTCGCCGCGCGCGCGCTGCTCGACGAGGCGCCCCACGACGCCGCCCACGTCATCACCGGTCCGGAGGCGCTCGGCCACGACGACGTGGCGGCCATCCTGTCCGAGGTCGCCGGCCGGCCGATCCGCCACGTCCGCGCCGACGAGGACGCCGCCCGCGCGTACCTCGTGAGCGCGGGGATGCCCGCGCCCTACGCCGCGTTCCTCGCGCGGCTCGACCTCGCCATCCGCGACGGGGCCGAGGACCGCGTCACCGACACGGTGCGGCGGGTGACCGGCCGCGCGCCGCGCGCCTTCCGCGACCTCGCGCGCGCCCACGCGCACGTCTTCCGCGGGGCGCCCGCCGCGCGCCGCGACGCCCCGGCCGCGTAGCCGCCCGCCGGCCGGGCCGGGCCGCGGAGCGCGCGCGCCGGCTCGGCCGGCCGCCGCCCTCGCGGCGCGGACTCAACCGCTCGCCCACCTGCCGATCCCCTTGTCGACCGTGCTGTGACTGGCAGACTGCCCCGCTGGATCATGCATGCAGAGAGTCGTTTCGAGGACTGGCAGGATTTCTTGGACAACGCCTCCCTGGGCGTCCACCTGGTCGACGCGGGCGGGAAGATCCTGTGGGCGAACAAGCTCGAGCTCGAGCTCCTCGGCTACGCGCCCCACGAGTACATCGGCCGGCAGTTCGCGGAGTTCCATGTCGACAGGGCCGAGCTCGACCACATCCTGGCCGCCCTCGCGGGGGCCGGCCAGCTGCTCTCCTATCCGGCCCGCCTGCGCGCCAAGGACGGCAGCGTGAAGCACGTGCTCATCAACTCGAACGTCTTCCGGCGCGACGGGCGGTTCGTCCACACGCGCTGCTTCACGACCTGCATCTCGGAGGCCGTCTACGCGCAGCTGAAGCGCGAGCTGGCCCGGGGCCCCCGCTCCACGGGGGAGCCCTCGACGTGATCCGCGGCGCCGCGCCGCGCGGCCGTCACCCGCGCCAGAGCTCCTTCACGCCGTCGGCCATGAACTGCACGGCGATGGCGGCCAGGATGAGGCCCATGACGCGCTCGAGCACGGCCACGCCGGACGCCTTGAGCGCCCGCTGCACGAGCCCGGCGCCGCGCAGCACGAGGTAGGAGGCCGCGAAGGTGATGGCCACGCTGGCGAGCACCAGCGCCATGGCCACGGGGTCGTCGCCGCCGCGCGCCATCAGCACCAGCACCGTGGCGATGGCGCCCGGCCCGGCCAGGAGCGGCATGGCGAGCGGCACGAGCGCCACGTCCTCCTTCTCGATGCCCTCCTGCTGCTCGGACGGGGTGGTGCGCGTCGCCGAGGCGCGGGCGCGCAGCATGTCGAGCGCCGTGACGAGCAAGAGGAGGCCGCCCGCGACGCGGAACGCGGCCAGCGAGACGCCGAAGACCTTGAAGATGACGCCGCCGAAGAGCGCGAAGAAGAGCATGAGCCCGCCGGCGACGGCGCACGCGCGCCGCGCCGTGCGCCGCACCTTCTCCGGGGGATCGCCGGCGGTCATCGTCAGGAACAGCGGCACGATGCCGATGGGATCCACGACGAAGAAGATCGCCGACAGCGACACGAGGAAGACCGAGACGTAATTGGCCATGCTCACCGGACGCGTCGCGGATCCCGCGGGCCCGACGCTCTCCCACATCGCCGACGGCCGCGCTAGCACGGCGTCGCCCAAGGGCGAGTTCGCGATGGCGAACGTCGCACATCGCACGGTCTCATCGCTCGCGTGGACCGCCGGGCGATCCGGCGCAGCGAGCGCGTCCGCGTGACCCGCTCGGCCCTCATCGCGCCCCCGCCGCGACGCGCGCGAACGCGTCGGGGAAGAGGCCCACCTCGGCCTCGCTGCGCGTCTCCAGCGTCTCGGGATCGAGCCGGAGCACCTTGCCCGGCGTCACGGTCTGATCGCCCTCGCAGACGATGAAGAGCCCGTGCTCCTCGTCGAGCGCCGCGAGGTGCGGCCTGAAGCATTCCTCGCTGATGTTCCGGGAGACGGCGCCGCGATCGTCCGCGGTCATCCCGATCCGCGCGATCGTGTCGGGCACCTGCGTCGGCACGTAGATGGCGCTCCCGTCAGGGGTCCACGCGGCGAAATAGGGCGCGCCGATCGTGAGGATCGTCTTTTCCTCGTCGAACGTCGCCGACGCGACATCGAAGAAGCGCACTTCCCTGCTGTCCGTGTTGCTCACGGCGATGGTCTTCTGATCGGGCGACATGACGGCGGCGTAGGGCCCGTAGGACGACGCGTGGGCGTCGGACGAGAGCGGCGGCCCGACAGGGACGAGCTTCACCTCGGCGTCCGGGTCCGTCAGGTCGACGATCGCGAGGGCGTCGTCGCCATAACAGGCCACATAGGCCCGGGCGCCGTCCGGCCGCGAGAGGGCGATCCCGTTCGCGGCCTTGCAGACCGGGATGCGCGTCGGCGCGGCCGAGCCATGAGGCGAGACCGCGTCCGGATCGACGACCACGAGCGAGGAGCGCGCCGCCGCGAGGTCGTCCGGGTTGTCGAGCGCGCGCTTGAGATCGAAATGAGAGACCACCACGCGCCCGCCGTCCTCCGAGATCGCGATGTCGCCCGGGTTGGCCTCGACGCGCACCTGCCCGAGGATGCGCAGATCGTCGAGCGCGAGCTTCTGGACATAGCCGGCCACCGCGCTCCCGCCGTGCACCGCGTGGGGGCCGCTCGATCCGGCGGTGTCGGGGTACGACAGCGCGATGTAGAGCGCGCCGCCCGCGGCGTCCACGGCCACGCGGTGAGGCCCATCGATCGTCACGGGCTCGCGGCCCACGGGGCGGACGCCGAACCGCTCCCCGGTCTCGAGCGCGATGAGGGAGATCGTGTCGGAGAGGCTATCTGTCACCACGCCCATCCCGCCCTCCGGGATCGCGATCTCCGGACGCCGGTTCGGATAGGGGTCGCCCTCGTAAGCACCGTAGCGAACCTCGATGATGGGATCGGGGTCGCTGCAGCCCGCCAGCGCCGCCGCCGCGAGCGCGCAACCCAGGAATCGCGCGATGACCATGGATGACCTCGAGACGAGCGCCGCCAGCCCGGGCCCTCCGCATCCTAGCAGCCGCCCGCGCTGGACGCGGCTCGCCGTACCACGGATCCGCCCGCCCGTGCGCGCCGTGGCGCCGGGCGGCCGGCGGCCGCGAGGCGCTGCACCCGTGGAATGAAATTGCGCTGCCACGGGCGCCCGCGGCCGCCCGGGCCGGCGCCGCGCCGCGCCCCGGTGCTAGGCTCACGCGTCGTGGATTCACCCGCTCGCACGGCTCCCAACTCGACGCTCGCCGTGATGGGGCGCGCGCTCCGGCACCGCAACTATCGCCTCTTCTTCTTCGGTCAGGGCGCGTCGCTCATCGGCACATGGCTGACGCGCGTCGCCACGAGCTGGCTCGTCTACCGCCTCACGAACTCCGCGCTGCTCCTCGGCATCGTCGGTTTCGCCGGCCAGATACCCACGTTCCTCATCGCCCCGATCGCCGGCGTCCTCGTCGATCGCTGGGATCGCCACCGCGTCCTCGTGATCACACAGGTGCTGGCGATGGTGCAATCGGCGCTGCTCGCCGCCTTCGCGCTCACCGGCACCATCACCGTGTGGCACGTCCTCTCCCTGGCCGCGTTCCAGGGGGTGATCAACGCCTTTGACACCCCGGCGCGGCAGGCGTTCGTCGTCCAGATGGTCGAGGCGCGCGAGGACCTCTCCAACGCCATCGCGCTGAACTCCTCGATGGTCAACGGCGCTCGGCTGCTCGGCCCCTCGATCGCCGGCGTGCTCATCGCCGCCGTGGGCGAAGGCTGGTGCTTCGCCATCGACTCCATCAGCTACCTCGCCGTCATCGCCTCGCTCCTCGCGATGCGCATCGCCCGCCCGGAGCAGCGCGCGGCAAAGCGCGGCGACGTCCTCGCCGACCTGCGCGAGGGGTTCCGTTACGTGTCCTCGTTCGCGCCCATCCGCGCGATCCTGCTGCTGCTCGCCCTGGTGAGCCTGACCGGCATGCCCTACACGATCCTGATGCCCGTGTTCGCGGGCGAGGTGCTGCACGGGGGCGCGCACACGCTCGGTCTGCTCATGGCGGCGTCGGGGGTCGGCGCGGTCGCCGGGGCGCTCTGGCTCGCGTCGCGGCGGAGCGTCCTCGGGCTCGGGCGCGCGCTGTGGATCGCCGGCGCGCTGTTCGGCCTGGGCCTCGTGGGGTTCTCGCTCTCGCGCTCGGTGTGGCTGTCGGCGCCGCTGCTGGCGATCGTCGGCGGCGGCATGATGGTGCAGATGGCGGCCAGCAACACGCTCCTCCAGACGATCGTCGAGGAGGACAAGCGCGGCCGCGTCATGAGCTTCTACACGATGGCCTTCTTCGGCATGGCCCCGTTCGGCAGCCTGATCGCCGGCTGGCTGGGCGGCCGCATCGGCGCGCCGGCGACCGTGCTGTGGGGCGGCGTCGCGACGCTCGCCGCGGTCGGCGTGTTCGTGCGCAAGCTGCCGGAGCTGCGGCGGCTCACCCGGCCGATCTACGTGCGGCTCGGCATCCTGCCCGAGATCGCCGAGGCCCTGGACCAGACCGCCGAGATGACGTCGCCGGCCAAGGAGTGAGAGAGGCCCGCGCGCCGCGGACGCGCGGCGGGGTGCGGACGAGCGGCGAAGGAGATAGGCTCTCGCGCGCATGTCCGACCCCTGGCTCGATGCCACCCGCGTCCGCGCCTCGCTCGGGGGCGCCCACGAGGACGCGCTGCGCAGCGCGTTCAGCCCCGACGACGAGGCGCACGCCCGCTCCCTCCTCGCCCTCGACGACGCCGAGCGCGTCGCGCTGCTCCAGCGATCCGGCCCTGGGTACCGGGGCGGCGCCTTCCATCGCGCGGTGAGCCAGCTCGCGTTCGCGTGGCTGAAGACCCGGCCGCGCGACGCGCTCGTGCTCTTCGACGCCCTCCTCCAGGTCGAGAACCCGGACCTCGCCACGTACTGCAATGCGCTCTGGGCGGTGCAGGACGACAACACGCACCTCGGCAAGGACCCCGAGCGCGCCCGCAGGTACCTCGCCGCGTGCGCGCCCCACGGCCCGGAGAACCCCGCGATCTTCTACAACGCCGCGTGCGTGGCCATCGAGCTCGACGACATCGACGCCGCGCTCGGGTTCGTGCGCGACGCCGTGCGCTTCGGGTACGACGGGCGCGAGGCGATCCGGGCCGCGCTCCGCGCCGAGCCCCTCTTCGCCAAGGTCCGCGACGACCGCCGCTTCCTCGACGCGCTCGACGATCCCGGCCCGCAGGGCGCCGCGCTCGTCGAGCTCGTGATCGCGAAGGTCCGGCAGGCGGGCTGGTCGGCGCTCGGCGTCGACGTCGCCGCCGGCGGAGCCTGGCCGGCGCACGACCACGACTTCCGCCCGCTCGCGCCGGAGGTCCTCTCGGCGCTCGTGCTCCCGAACGGCGCGCCGCTTCCGCCGAGCCTTCGGGCGTGGCTCGCCTTCGACGCGCGCTGGCTCTCGGCCCTCGGCTGGTTCGCCATCGAGCCCGCGTTCCGCTGGACCTCGCGGCCGCTCAGGGACATCGCGAAGGCCGAGTTCGGGGGAGGCGACGGGCCTCCCGCCGACCCCGTGCCGGTCGAGCAGGAGGACGGCAGCGTGCGCTGGGAGGTCGAAGCGCGCTGGGCGCACTACTTCGACGTGCCCGCGATGGCGCACGGGTTCCTGGTGCCCGGCGGCAGCGAGCACCGCCGCGTGTGGATGCTCTCGGGCGCGCCCGATCGCGAGGGCGACCACCCGGTGCTTTACATCGACATCGGCGACGTGCCGTCGCTGGGCCCGATGTTCCCTGGCTTCGACGTGTGGCTCGCGACGGAGGCGAGCGTCATCGGCGTCAAGCAGGAGACGTACTCGAGCGCCTTCGGAGATTTCCGCTTCGCGTCCCGGCTCCGCCACCACGCGCGCGCGATGTGCGACGGTTCGCAGTTCGTGCAGTGCCCGTCGGAGGTGCTCGGCGCGCCGCCGCCGGACGACGGCGTCGCGGTCTCGCTCGCGCGCGACGGCTGGTTCGATCGCCTCCTCGCGCTCCGCGCCCGGCACCTCCCGTCCGACGACGCGCCGATCCGCGGCGCCTCCGCCGAGGACATCGCCTGGCTGGAAGCGCACCTCGGCGCGCCGCTGCCGTCCGCCGTCACGCGCTTCTACGAGCGGGTGAACGGCCTCTCGTGGGGGACGTTTCGCTTCCTCGGCATCGACGAGGTGCGAGACCGCGCGGCGCAGCGCGCTCTCTTCGGCGATACGGCGCCGCCGGCGGCCCCGTTCGCGGTCATCATCGCCTCGCCGGAGGGGCCCGACCGCTTCGTGCTCGTGGCGCAGGAGGGCGCGGTCGACGGATACCGCTTCGCGTACGGCGAGCTCACCCTCGCGTCGCCGAGGTCGGCCATCGAGGGCGCGATCGAGCTCGTGCGTCACTCGGCGCTCTTCGCCGGGACCGCCGTGCACGACGGCACGGACGAAGACGAAGACGAAGACGAGGCCTGAAGCCGGAGGTCGGGAAGAGCTTCTCGTCGCTCCTCGCCGGGCCGGGCGATCAGGGAGTCCAGAGCAGGACAGCCAGATCGCCGGTCTCGCCCCGGGTGACCAGGAGGTCGGGGTGAGCGTCGCCGTTCATGTCGGCCACGGCGAGCGAGAGCAGCTCGGAGCCGACCTGGATCGCGGGCGCGGGGCGGAACGTATCACCATCGCCGATCAACACGTTCACCCTGTCCCCCTGGAGGACCAGCACGTCGTCGCGCTCCCCATCGCCGTCGAAGTCGGTGACCACCGGCGACAGGAGGGGCGCCTCGAACATCCAATCTTCCTGGGAAAAGGTCGCCGCGTCGCCCGCGCCGAGCAGCAGCGAGAGCGACGAGTAGTTCACCGCGACCAGGTCCTGGTTGCCGTCCGCGTTCATATCGCCCGTGGCCATCGCGTAGGCCCCGGTGTCCGCCACCGACACGGGCGTGGGGAACGACCCGCCCCCCTCGTTGCGGATCACCACGGTGGAGGACAGATCCGCGTCCTGCGCCCCGCCCGCCAGGTCGAGCTCGCCGTCGCCGTCGAGGTCGACGAGCGCCGGCGCATCGAGCGCGCGCACGCTCTCGCTGGTGAAGCTGCCGTCTTCGCCCCGCCGGATCAGCCAGGCGTACAGCTCGGAGCCCTGGGAGGCGTAGATCTCGGCGCGCCCGTCGCCGTCGAGATCGCCCAGCGCGGCGTGCGCCATCATGGGCTCATGGAGCCCGTCGTCGGGCACCTCCAGCGCCACGACCGGGGCATCGAACGTCCCGTCGCCCACCCCCGGGTAGACCTCGACCGCGGCGCACGGAAAGGCGTCGCAGCCCCTGATGGTCACCAGGTCGAGGGCCGGGTCGGCATCGATCGCGGCCAGGAAGACGCCCGAGGGGGCGCCGCCGAGCTCGATGGTGTCGACGGGCTCGAGCGCGCCGTCGCCCGTGTTGCGCAGCGCCACGGCGGAAGCGGCCTCGACGCCCGCCAGGATCACGTCGTTCGCGCCGTCGCCGTCGAGGTCGCCGATGGCCACGAGGCGCGCCGTATCCCCGCCGCTCGCAGGGTAAGCGCCCGCCAGCTCGTATCCCCCCTCTCCCCCGGCCGCGCCGCCTCCCCCGCCCGCATCCCCTCCCGCGCCCGCGCCGCCTTCCGCGCCTGCGCCGCCACCCGCGCCGCTGGCCTCTACGGGCGACGTCGCCTCGTCGCTGCACCCGCCCAGCATCGATCCCAGCGCCACGAGAGCTCCCCAGATCAACCCCATTCTCTTCGGCATCGTCGACATCCCTCCTCGGTACTGTACCCGCGCGCGTCCGCTCGATCGACCGCGCGCCGCGGACCATCCACAAGATGCTCGGCCGCCGCGTCCACGAGCAGCGGCGCCTTTCCGGCCCACCTGAGGACGTACTCCGTCACGCCGCACCCCAGCGATCGCTCGCGCACGGCGGCCGCGATGCATCGATGGCGCCGTTCGAAGCGCAGATGACGACAGACGCGTCGTCAACAGGCTGATCGGCGCTGAACCGCTGTTCGTCAGCGTAATGGATCGAACCGTCGGACCGTTTCAGCGAGTCAGGCGCCCGCGCGCAGCACCTTGATGAGCGCGGCCGGCGCCTCGCTCCCGTGGCCTGCCGCCACTCCCCTCCTGAAGAGCCCCGCGACAAACGCCGGGAGCTCGTCATTGATCCTCGCGGCCCTCGCCTGGCGCACGAGGAGGTCCATCGCCTTCGCGCAGATCTCCAGCGATGCCTCGGGGTTCTCGTAGTCTCCGGCGTGGATGGCGTCGCCACCTCGCCTGACCATCCCGCCGATGGCCGGAGCGGCGCCGGCCATCATGGCTCCGAAATGGTCCACGCGGAGGCCCTCGGCCTCGCAGATGCGAGCGCCGTGATAGAAGCCCACGAGGCCCGCGAACAAGTACGAGAGGAACGCGAGGTCCAGCGCGGACGCCCCGCCGACCTGCCCCCCGAGGTACGTCACGGTTCCGGCCATGCTCTCGAGGAGCGCCTTGCTCTTCCGGTACGCCGGCTCCGCGCCCGAGACGAGGATGGCGCTCTCGGGCTTCCCTATCTGGTTCGGGATCGCCAGGATGGCTCCGTCGAGGTACTCGATACCCCGCTGATTCGCCCATGTCTCGCCCTCGCGGGCATCGTCCGGGCTCCCCGTGCTCAGCTGGATGAGCACCTTGCCGGCAAGGGCGGAGGTCACGTCCGTCGACGCCAGCGCGCGGTACGTCGCCTGGTAGTCGGTGACGCAGACGATGACGACCGCGCTCGCCTGGACCGCGGCTGCGACGCTCGACGCGAGCGCCGCTCCCTCCGCGACGAGCGGCTCAGCCTTCGCGCTCGTCCGGTTCCAGACAGTGACCCGGAAGCCGCCGCGGAGCAGCGCCCGAGCGAGCTCGCAACCCATGAGACCCAGACCGATGACCGAGACGTCGCGCATACCATGTCCTCCATTGGCGCACCCGCAGTCGACGGCGGGCGCCCGCTCGCCAGCGGGCCCGCGCGGATGCTCGCCATGAGTGCGTCCTGCGCGAGCCGCCGTCGCGCACGATCGGGTGCTCGGAGAGCACGTTCGGACGATCGTCGCCGGTCCGCGGGCTCGCGGCTGGCCGAGGGGAATGGGCGGCGGTGCCCGGACCGCCGCGCCGACCCGGCCGAGGTGGGCTGTGACCGCTCGGGTCACAGGCACGCTGTTCCGCCCGCGCCGCTCAGTCGAGCGGCACCGGCCAGGCGGCCACGTCGACCAGGTAATCGCGCGCGTCGACGCCCCGCTCGCGCGCGAGGGCGAGCGGGACGGGCCGGTAGAGCAGCGTGGCCGTGACGTTCGCCGTCCCCGAGCAGCCCGCGGGGACCGCGAAGCCGTGCGAGGTCACCGCGACGTGCCCCGGCGGAAGGCGGTTGTCGCTGGCGATGTCGACGGCGCGGTGCTGCGGCGCGTGCCGCGCGCCCGCCGGATCGACGAGCACCTTGGCGAAGGTGTAGCCCGCGGCGCCGGCGAACGCGGCCGCCGGTCGCTCGACAGCCGCCGGCGGCGCGGGCACCGGCGCGCCGAGGTACACGATGTCCCCGTCCTGCGCCGGGATCGCGCCGCTCAGCGCGATCGCGCCGCCGCCCGCCTCGACCACCCGCGCCTCGCCGACCGGCGCGCGGATCTCGAGCCCCTTGTCGGCCGCGTCGAGCGACGGATCCGCGAAGCGGCCGACGCCGGTGTAGTCGTCGTACGCGCCGGTGGGGCGGACGACCCGCACCACGTCCCCTGCCCTCGCGCGCGCCGCGCCCTCCGGCCAGGCGAGCGCCCCGCCCGAGAGCTGCGCGCCCTGGCCCACGCGCGCCTCCGCGAGCGCGCCGCCCGTGTCGTGCACCGTCATGCCGCTCGACGGCGCCATGGGCGCGCCGCAGGCCTCCGCGGCGACGAGGAGCACGAGCGCGCGCATCGGCTCCCCGGTCGGGACCGCGTGGCCCGCGAGCTCGCTCGTCAGCGCGACCGTGACCTCGAGCTCGCCCGACGCGACCGAGGCGGCGGCGACGCGGACCTCGACCGAGCCCCGGAGGAGCGGCGGCTCGCCCTGCAACGGGCCGAGGAAGACGTGCGAGAGGACCGACCCCGGCGGGCGGACGAAGCCGAGCGAGACGCTCGCGTTCGCCTCCGTCGTCACGTCGACGCTGCTCTTCAGCGAAGGGGTCTCCGGCATGTGGCAGGCCTGGCACTGCGACGTGGGGCGGTTCCACGCGCTCCCGGCCCACTCGGAGAACGTCTCGTGGATCGGCAGCCCGTCGGGCCAGCGCGCCGGGTCGAGCGCCGCGCCCGGCAGGAGCGCCGCCTGCTTCTGCTCGTGGCAGCCGCCGCAGTACGCCGACGTCGAGTACTTCGGCTGGTAGCTCCCGCCCATGAACCTGTTCGGCACGTCGGGCCGCGGGCCGAACATCACGTCGAGCAGCTTCGACGAAGGATCGGCGGAGCTCCGCTCCCGCGGGCGCTGGATCATCAGGGCGCCGGCGACCCCGGGCGGCTTGCTCAGATCGACGTCGCGGACCTTGTGGCACGCGTCGCAGTGGTCGCCCTTCTCGAAGGCGATGCCGGTGGCGTCGAGCAGGTCGCGCCCGCCCGCGGGGCCGTCGATCCCCGCCGCGTGGCAATCGGCGCACGCGCCGAACGCCGCCGGCCGCTCCGCCGCGGGCAGCGCGGGGTCGTCGCACGACGGCCGCCCCGCGCCGCCGCAGGACGGGTTGAGGTCCGGCAGCACGCCGCTCCCGAGGTAGCACCGCATCGCGACGCCGGCCTCGGTCCCCGGGACGCGGCCGGCCTTCCAGCGCCCGCCCGCGGCCGCGCACGACGCCTCGTCGCCGTGGGCCAGCGAGACCCCGGCGTAGAGGGCCTGGAGGAGCGGGCGCTTCGCCGAGCGCGCGTGCCCCGACTCGAGGAACTGGGCCACGAGCGTCGTGTGGCAGTGATCGCAGAACCGCGTCGAATTGTGGGGATCGCCCTCGCCCGGGTCACCGTAGGTGTAGCCGAGCGCGTTGTCCGGCGGCGACACGCCGCGCAGGGCGATCTCCACCGGCCCGTCGGGGACAGCCTCGAATTCGATGCCGTCGGTCCGATACCCGATCTTCGCCGCGACAACGGTCGGCTGACCCGGGATGTCGCGCGTGATCTCGACGGAGAACGCGCCGTCCGGGCCGGTGACCAGGGCCGGCTCGCCGCCGGCCTGCATCACGATGGCGCCCTCGAGCGGCGCCGCGCCGTCCGTGACCACGCCGGTCACGACGAACGAGCGCGGCAGCGCCTCCGGGGCGCCGCCGAAGCCGGCGCCGGCGCTCACGTAGGTGGTCGTCACGGACGTCGCGCCGGCGCCGCCCGGCCCGGCGCCGCCCTGGCCGGCCGGGGGCGGCGGCGCCTCCGAGCAAGCGCCGCCGAGCAGGCAGGCGGCGAGCGCCGCCGGGAGCGCGGGCGCTCGTCGCCGGGTCAGGGGTCGCGCCGCCGTTCGCATCGCGGGAGATCGGTACGGTAGACCCGGCCAGGCGGCCTGTCGACCGGGCAGCGTTCGCGGGTGCGACACGCTCAGCAGGGCGGGTCGCCGAGGATCGCCGTGCGCTCCATCCTGCGCACCGCAGGCCAGTAATCCTGGACGGCATAATGCTGGGTGCAGCGGTTGTCCCAGATCGCGACGCTGTTCTTCCTCCAGCGAAAGCGGACCTGATACTCGGGGATCGCCGCCTGGCTGATCAGGTAGCTCAAGAGGTGGCCCGCCCCGGGCGTGAAATCCTGGCCGACGCGCACGTTGTCCGGCGTGTGGAAGTTGACGAAATGCGTGGTGAAGGCGTTGACGAACAGGACCTTCTCGCCGGTCTCCGGGTGGGTGCGCACGACCGGGTGCTCGGCGTCGGGGTAGCTGGCCCTGAGCGCGTGGCGCTTCTCCATCGCCATCGTGCCGCCGAAGGTGGCCTCGAGGCTGTGCCTCGCGCGGAGCCCGGCGATCCGCTGCTTGATGCGCTCGGGCAGGCGGTCGTACGCCTCGACCATGTTGACCCAGACCGTGTCGCCGCCGACCGCCGGCGTCTCGACGCAGCGCAGGACGCAGGCCATCGGCGGCGCCTCGCGCCAGGTCGCGTCGCAGTGATACGAGTTCTCGTAGTGCTCCGGCGGGCTGTTCGCGTCCTTGTAGATGCGCACCAGCCCCGGATGATCGGGATCGCTGCCGGCGATGGGGTGGTCCTCGAGCTCGCCCCAGCGCCTCGCGAAGGCGACGTGATCCGCGCGCGAGATGTCCTGGTCGCGCAGGAACAGGACCCGGTGCTTCAACAAGAGCGCCCTGATCTCGGCGAAGAGCGCGTCGTGGCGCGCGGCGTCGGCCAGGCTGACGCCGCCGAGCTCGGCGCCGATGGTGCAGGTGAGCGGTTCGACGTGGAAGGAGTCGCGCGCCGGCGCGCGCGCGGCGGCCAATCCGGCAGAGCTTGAGCTTGTCATTCTGGTCCTCCGGGTTCAGCGTGCGTGGGCACGCGCCCAACAGGCGATCTCATGCGTCAAACGACGAAGATCGAGGATCCGGTCGTCCTGCGCGACTCCAGATCGCGGTGCGCCTGCGCCGCGTCCTCCAGGCTGTATCGCTGGTTGATCTCGATCCGGATCCGCCCCGCGGCGACGTGGCCGAACAGCTCGCCCGCGAGCTCGCCCTTCTCGACGGGATCGGCGATGTAGTCGGCGAGCGCCGGGCGCGTGACGAACACCGATCCCCTGGCCGCGAGCTGCGCCACGTCGAGCGGCGGGACCGGGCCCGAGGCCGTGCCCAGGCACACGAGCAGCCCGCGCCGCCTCAGCGAGGCGAGCGAGCCGGCGAACGTGTCCTTGCCGATGCCGTCGTAGACGACCGACACGCCGGCCCCGCCGGTCAGCTCGCGCGCCCGCCTCGCCACGTCCTCGCGGCCGGAATGGATGATGTGGTCGCAGCCGTGGGCGCGCGCGAGCTCCCCCTTGGCGTCGCTCGACACCGTGCCGATCACCACGAGGCCGAGGAGCTTCGCCCACTGCGAGACGATCAGGCCCACGCCGCCCGCCGCCGCGTGCAGCAGGATGCTGTCGCCGGCCTTGAGCGGCCAGACGCGGCGCATCAGGTAAGCCGACGTGAGGCCCCGCAGGGTCATCGCCGCGGCTGTCTCGCAGCTGATGCCGGCCGGCAGCCGGATCAGCGGCGCCGCGGGCAGGATCCGCTCGGTGCAGTACGCCCCGAGCGTGTCGAGGAAGCCGGTGTACGTCACCCGGTCGCCCGGCGCGACGTTCGTGACGCCCTCGCCGACCGCCTCCACCACGCCGGCGGCCTCCACCCCGATGCCGCTGGGGAGCGGCACGGGATAGAGCCCGCTGCGAAAATAGGCGTCGGCGAAGTTGAGCCCCACGGCGACGTGCCGCACCCGGGCCTGGCCGGGACCCGGGCTGCCGACGGCGGCCTCCTCCCAGCAGAGGACCTCCGGACCGCCGGTCTGGTGAAAGCGGACAGCGTGTTCCATCGAGCTCCCCCGGATCTCGCCCCGGCGCTAGGCCGCCGCGCGCAGCGGCACCCCTCGCTCGCCCACCTTGCGGTTGGGCGCATAGCCGAGCTTCGCGAGCGCCTCGTCGGCGCTCCGGTACGTCTCGCCGATCTTGTAGATGCGGCGGGCCTCCTTGCCGTCCGCGAGCTCGCGGCCGAGCTCGCGCGCGATGCGGACGGTCTGCTCGATCTGCTGCACGGAGGTCATGCGCTGCCCCTTGCGTCCCCAGAGCGTGTCCTCGATGCCGCAGCGGGCGTGCAGCCCCATCGCGATCGCCATCGTGTTGATCGGCAACACGTTCCGCATGAGGGTCTCCAGCGTCAGGCAGGCGCCGTCGGGCACGCGTCGGATGAACTCCATCATGTTGTAAGGGTTCGGCCCGTCGAACCCGCCGCCGATGGCGACCCACGTGACGTTGAGCGGCCCGGCGTAGACGCCGCGGCGGATCAGGCGCTCCACGGTCTCGAGCTGGGGGATGTTGGCGAGCTGAAAGTGAGGCTGGATGCCCGCCCCCGAGAGCCGCCTCAGGTGCTCCTCGACCCAGGCCGGGCCGGCCGGCACGGTCATCTCGCGGTAGGCCTCGTGGACGTCCGGCCGCGCGAACGAGCTGCCGGCGACGTCGTCCTCGCTCATCAGCTCGACGACGTTCATCTGGGTGGTGTTGATCGCGATCGTGACCTGGTCGGGCTTCGGCGAGAGCTCGGCCAGCCTGTGGCGCGTGTCGTCGCTCAGCCATTTGGCCTGCTCCCCCTCGCTCTCCGGGGAGAAGGAGATCGACCCGCCGACCTGCAGGATCATGTCGGGCACCGCGTCGCGCAGGCGCGCCAGCAGCTCGTTGAACATCGACAGCCGCTTCGAGCCCTTGCCGTCCGCGTCGCGCGCGTGCACGTGCACCACGGTCGCGCCCGCGTTGTAACAGTCCACCGCCTTCTGGACCTGTTCGGCCATCGTCACCGCGATGTCCTCCGGAAAATCGGCCGGCTCCCACTCCGGCCCGTACGGCGCCACCGTGATGACGAGCTTCTCTTGATTCTCGGGAAACAGGGAATCATCCAGAAAGTTCATGCGGATCCCTCGCTTCAGGTCGCCGTCGAACCGGGGGTGCGGAGGTCGTACGCGTCGGCGCGCCGGAGCACGCCGGTGACGTGCTCCCTGGTCTCTGGCCTTTGCGAACGCAAGGGCGCCGCTGCCGCGGATCTCGATGCTCCCGCAGGTTCCGGCCAAGACGGACGCACGCGAGAGCGCAACGACGCGACCGGCGGACATCGTTAGCTCTCGGCCCGGCGAGGGCGACTGAGGTAGTGTCGATGGCCGCCGTGACGAGCCCCCAGCCCATCGCTGCCACGGAGAGGGATCATGGATCGTTCCGTCTACATCACCAGCACTGGCGCTTTCTTGCCTGGCAAGCCGGTCCCCAACGACGAGATGGAGCAGTACATCGGCAAGATCGACGACAGGCGCTCCAGGCTCGGGCGCTTCGTCCTCCGGCAGAACGGCATCAAGACACGTCATTATGCGGTGACGCCGGACGGGGCGCACCTCCACACCAGCGCAGACATGGCGGCTCGGGCGATCCGGGACGCGCTCTCCCGCAGCGAGATCGCCGCGGAGAGGCTCTCTTTCCTGGCGGCGGCCACAACGCAGGGCGACCTCCTCGTCCCCGGCTTCGCCAGCGCGGTCCACGGCGAGCTCGGCCTGCGGCCCATGGAGATCGCCAGCTTCCAGAGCGTCTGTGCCAGCAGCATGATGGCGTTCAAGTCCGCCTACCTCCAGCTCAAGGCGGGCGAGCACGACTGCGGCGTGGCCTGCGCCGCCGAGCTCTCCAGCCGCTTCTTCCGGCCCGGCTTCTATGCCGGTCGGGAGCAGGAAGGCGAGGGCTCCTCCGCCTTGATGGAGACCGAGTTCCTCCGCTGGACCCTCTCCGACGGGGCCGGCGCCTGGCTCCTGGAGACCCGGCCGAACGAAGGGCGCCGCTCCCTGCGGGTGGACTGGATCGATCTCTGCTCCTACGCCGACCGCTTCGACCCCTGCATGTACGCGGGGACCGCCAGGAACCGAGCGGGCGAGAGGAAGCCCTGGAGTCACTACGACAGCCCCGCGCTCGCGGCGCAGCAGGGCGCCGTCGTCCTCAAGCAGGACTTCGAGCTGCTTTACCGCATGTTCCCCGTCTGGGCGAAGCACTACCTCGAGCTCGTCGATCGGCGGCAGCTGAGGCCCGGCGCCATCGACCACTTCCTCGCGCACTACTCGTCCCACTCCCTCCGCGGAGAGATGGTCAAGCTGCTCGCGAAGACCGGCGCGATGGTGCCCGAAGCTCGCTGGTTCACGAACCTCTATTCCCAGGGGAACACGGGGGCCGCATCCATCCTCCTCATGCTGCACCAGCTGCTCGAGGAGCGGGATCTGCAGCCGGGCCAGCAGGTCCTCGGCTTCATCCCGGAGAGCGGCCGCTGCGTCATCGCCTTCATGCTGCTCACCGTCGTCTGACCCGCCGTCATCACCAGGGAGGTTCGGCATGCTTCCGGAACGTACGTCGCCTCGAGACGAGGACTCACCGCAGGCCGTCCTGCGCGGGCTGTCGTCCATCTGGCTTGATTTCGAGTCCCAGGTGCATCACATCCCGATCGTGCGGCGCGTGCTCGAGCGTCGGATTCGCCTGGCCGATTACCACGAGCTCCTCCTGAACCACCGGGCGCAGGTCATGAACGGGGCGCTCTGGATCGCGCGCGCCGCCTCCAACATCGGCCACGAGTTCGCCGAGCTGCGCTCGCGCTTCATCCGCCACGCGGCCGCGGAGCACCGCGATTACCTGATGCTGGAGCAGGACTACCTGAAGAGCGGCGGCGACCCGGCCGGGCTCGCGCGGCACGAGCTCAACATCGGCAGCGAGGCCCTGTCTGCCTGGATCTTCCACCGAGCCGATCAGCCGAACCCGTTCGATCTCCTCGGCGCCATGTACATCATCGAAGGCCTCGGCAAGCGGGTCGCGGCCCAGTGGGCCGAGCACGTGCGGTCCGCGCTCCGCCTGGAGGCGCAGGCCGTCAGCTTCTATCTCTATCACGCGAAGGCCGACGAAGATCACCTGGGCGAGCTGGAGGAGGCGCTCCGCTCCGGCATCTCGAACCTCCCGGGGATGGCGCCGAGGATCCTCAAGACCGCCCGGGTCACCGCGCGGCTCTACCGCCTCCAGCTCGAGGAGATCGGGAGCTACTGACATGGACTTTCAGGACTTTTTCAGGAAGATGAAGCACGACCCCAGCGATCCCGATCCGTGGCTGGCCTTGTACCTGGACCGGTCGTTGCCGATCGACGAGAAGGCCAAGGCCGCCCTCCTGAAGAGCCAGCGCAGCTTCACGCGCAGGGTCGTGATGCCGATCGTCAGGCCGTTCGCCCGCCTGTCGATCTCCGGGATCAAGCTCATGAAGATCCTCGCCCCGGCGAGCTGGCAATCTCCGTGGTTGTTGCATCGGTCCATTTACTGGGGCCTGAGGCTCTTCGTCACCCCGGAGGCCAATTACCTCATCCTGCGCCACTTCACGATCGGCACGGAGATCTTGAAGTTCATCGAGGACAACGTCCCGGGCATCGACATCGAGACGACCACGCCGCTGAGGACCAGGAGGCTGGAGGACCTGCTGGACAACACGTTCACGGTCCATGATCTGACGTTCTACAACTTCATCATCGAGCTGAACGAGAAGCTCCGCGCAGAGGGGCGTGAGATCGAGCCCCGGAGCGAGATCGACTACTCTGCCATCACCGATGACGACGCGAGCGTGGACGACCTCCCGAACACCTGGCTGAACGTCGTCGACCTGCAGACCGCCATCGAGCTCTACACGCCGCTCTATGCGCTGTTCCTGTCCGACCACCATTTCTGGCGGGCGAGCAGCTCGCTGCAGCTGGACGAGATCATCGCGCTCTACGTCGGCAAGATCCTGAACGACCCGCTGCCTGTCGCCTTGGTCCACAACCATCATCCCATGGTGCCCAGATCGACGCTGGAGGCCGGCTTTCGGTTGACGCTGCATGGCCTCGACTCGGAGACCCTGCACGGACACCTGAAGAAGCTGAAGGCAGAAGCGAAGCGCGCGGCGGCCCGGGGCTCCGTCGCGCCGTGACGCTCTCCTGAATCCTCCTCCTGGAGCCGATCCGCCCTGCTCGCGGGCCAGGGACCATCCCGCGCAGTCCGGCCGGCGGCGGCCGCCCGCCGCCGCCGCGACCCGTGTCGCCGCCGCCCCGCCGCCGCCGCGCGCTGCGCTCGCCAGCGCAGCGGCTGGGAGGCTGGGAGTCTGGACGGCTCCTCCTTCATGCGTAAGAGAAAGCTCGCACGCAGGTCCGAGAGACGTTCATACATCAAATGCACCCTCGCCATGTAATTCGCTCTGGCGCCTCGGAGACGCATCGCCGAGGAGGGTCTCTCCTGCGTCTCGAGCCCTGCGAGCGAGGTGATCCGCGAGATGCCGAGACCGCCGACCGAGCAACAGCCGGCCCGCACGCCCCGCGCATCGCGCGGCGGAAGGCGGAAGGCGGAAGGAGGTGCGCCGTGAGAACAGGCGGAAACGCTGGCTGGTCACGTCGCCTTGGCCCTGCCGCCGCGTTGTTCACGAGCTACTTCCTCCTGGCTTTGTTGGGTCTCCAGTGGGCGACGGTCGGCGGCGCCGCCTCCCCGGTGTTTCCCGCCGCGGGGGTCGCGCTCGCCGGGCTCCTCCTCGGGGGCCCGCGGCTGTGGCCGGCGGTGTTCGCCGGGACGGTGGCCGCGTTCCTCCTGAGAGCGCCGTCCCTCCCGCTGTGGGTGAAGGCCGCCCTCGCGTCCGGGAACACGCTGGCGGCCCTGGGCGGCGCTTGGGCGCTGCGCCGCGCTCGCCTGCGGCCGGCGCTCACGCGCCTGACCGACGTGCTCCTCGTCAGCGCCGCCGCGCTGGGCAGCTCGGCCATCGCCGCCACTGCAGGGACGTTCGCGCTGGCCGGCGCGCTCGACCAGGGCTTCAGGCAGGCGCCCGCGACATGGCTCAACTGGTGGGTCGGCGACGTGACGGGGGTGATCGTGGTGACGCCCCTCGTGCTGAGCTGGGCGCATGGCGAGCCGGTCGGCCGGGACCGGGAGCGGTGGCTGCACCTCGCGCTGTGCACGGCGGCCGCCTGGGCCCTGGCCTGGCTGAGCTTCGGGCCCGAATCCTCCCGCATGGTCCGCCCGTGGCTGACCTTCCCCGCCCTGACCTGGGCGGCATTGACGTGGGGAGTTCGTGGCGCGGCCGCGGCAATGGTCCCGGTCGCGGTCGTCGCGATCCAGGCCACGACCGAGGGGCACGGGCCGTTCGGCACCCCCGAGGGGTTTCAGTTCGCGCTGCTCCAGCAGTTCATCGGCGCTACCACCTTGACCACGCTGGTGCTGGCCGTCGTCGCCGACGAGCGACGCAACAGCGAGGCGTTGAGCAGGAACCAGGAGCGGCTGCGGCGAGCCAGCCGCGCCGGTCGGATCGGCCTGTGGGAATTCAACATCGACAGCGGAGCGGCAGCGTGGACGCCCGAGGCGTGGGCGCTCTTCGAGGGGCGCCGTCCGGGGAGCGGCCGGGTGGATTATGCGCGCTGGCTCGGGACCATCCATCCCGAGGACCGCGCCGCCGTCGTCCGCACGGCCGACCTGGCGATAGAGCAGGCTCGATCCAGGCTGTCCGAAGCCCATTACATGGATGAGTACCGCGTCCTGCACGCCGACGGCACCGTCCTGTGGGTGGCGTCGACCGGCGCCTTCGAGCGCGCGGGGAACGAGCTCGTGATGCTCGGGGTCGTCCGGGATATCACCGAGCGCAAGCACGCCGAGGAGGCGCTGCGGGAGAACGAGGCGCGGCTGCGGCTGGCGCTGCGCGCCGGGCAGACCGGCGTGTGGGAGTGGGATCTCGTCACCGGCCGCGTCGTCTGGTCCGACGAGGTGTGCGGCATCTTCGGGATCCCACCTGGCACGTTCGAGGGGACGCTCGAGGCGTTCGAGCGGAGGATTCACCCCGACGACCGGACGCGGGTCCGGGCGGAGGCGCAAACGGCCCTCGAGGGGCGGACGGGCTATGCGATCGAGTTCCGCATCGTCCGCCCCGACGGGCAGATCCGCTGGGTCACGGACCTCGGCACCGTCGAGCACGACGAGGCCGGACAGCCTCGTTCCATGATCGGCATGGTCACCGACATCACGGAGAAGCGAGCGGCCGCGGACGCGATCCGCGAGAGCGAGGAGCGATTCCGCAACATCGCCGACAACTCCCCCGTGATGATATGGGTGACCGGGCCCGACGCCCGCTGCACCTACCTCAACAAGGTCTGGTCCGACTTCACGGGGCAGGCTCAGGCCACCGGCCTCGGGTTCGGTTGGCTCGACCTGGTTCATCCGGAGGACGCCGAGCGCTCGGCGAGCATCTTCCGCGCCGCCAACGCCAGGCGGGAGCCGTTCCGCCTCGACTACCGCCTCCGCCGCCGTGACGGGCGCTACCGGTGGTGCATCGACGCGGCGGCCCCGCGGTTCAGCCCGAGCGGCGCGTTTCTTGGTTATGTCGGCTCGGTGATCGATATCACCGACCGCAAGCAGGCGGAGGAAGAGAGGACGCGCCTGCTCGAGGTGGAGCAGGCCGCGCGCAGCGAGGCCGAGCGGGCGAACCGGCTGAAGGACGAGTTCCTCTCGACGGTCAGCCACGAGCTGCGCACGCCGCTCACCGCCATCCTCGGCTGGTTGCACCTCCTGCGCCGTCGGTCGAGCCGCGAGGACGAGGACCTCTGCAAGGGGCTCGCCGTCATCGACCGCAACGCCCGCGCGCAGGCGCAGCTCATCGAGGACCTGCTCGACATGGGCCGCATCACGTCTGGCAAGCTCCGTCTGGACGTGCAGCCCCTCGACCTGCACGACGTGGTCGGCGCGGCCGTCTCGTCCGTCGCGCCCTCGGCGGAGGCGAAAGGGATCCAGCTCGAGAAAATCTCGAGCCCCGCCGTGGGCGTGACGCGCGGCGATCCGAGCCGGCTGCAACAGGTGGTGTGGAACCTCCTGAGCAATGCCATCAAGTTCACCCCGGAGGGCGGGAGTGTACAGGTGAAGGTCTCCCGCGCCGGCGATCACGTCGACATCACCGTCTCGGACACCGGGGAAGGCATCAAGCCCGAGTTCCTCCCCCACGTCTTCGAGCGCTTCCGCCAGGCCGACGCCTCGACGACGCGGCGGCACGGCGGGCTGGGCCTGGGGCTCGCCATCGTGAAGCACTTGGTCGAGCTCCACGGCGGCGCCGTGCGGGCGACGAGCGCCGGCGTGGGAAAGGGCGCGACCTTCACCGTGGAGCTCCCGCTCGGCGTCGCCCGCGCCCCGGCGGAGAGCGGCACGGACGGGCGGGAGGTCGATGCCCGGGCGAGCGTCGATGACCTCTGCGAGCTCTCCGACCTGAGCGGCATCTCGGTGCTCTTCGTGGACGATGCCCTGGATACCCGCGACATGGTCAGGACCTTCATCGAAGAACGCAAGGCGCGCGTCAGGCTCGCAGGATCAGCGGAAGAGGCGCTGAGGCTGCTCGAGCTGGAGAGGCCGGACGTGCTCGTGAGCGATATCGGGATGCGCGGGATGGATGGCTACGAGCTCATCCGCCGGGTGCGGGCGCTGCCGCAGGAGCGCGGCGGGGACGTGCCGGCCGTGGCGCTCACCGCGTACGCCGGAAACGAGGACCGCATGAGAGCGCTGCTCGCGGGGTTCCAGACGCACCTTGCGAAGCCGATCCAGCCGACGGAGCTCCTGATGGCCATCGGGGTACTGGCAGCGCGCGGAGCGAAAAAGGGGCGGCCGCAGGCAGTCGACGGGGGGCCGCCCTCGCCCTAGGAGCGCACGACGCGGCTCAGGCCTCCGCGGGCATCGAGGACCAGAACACCGAGCCCACGAGCAGCCGGCGCCGCGTCAGCGCCTCACGCTGCGGCCCGTGACAAGTCACGGTACAACCCGTGACTTGTCACGGTGCGATCCGCGGCAGGTATCGTCGAATCGGCCCGCATTTCCGGCTCGGCCGTGCCTTTTCCGCAGAGAGCGTGATGGCCGGACGACCCATACCATCGCTGAACCTGGCACGAGGCGTGCTCACGACCTCCGGGCGGCGGTCGAGGAGGACCGTCGTTCACGACGACCGCGAGGCATCCGGCCTCCGGCAATCGGGCCTCCGACGATGAGCGCCCCGGCAGCGCTGGCGGCCAGCGCGCAGGCGACGCGGCTGCCACGGGCCAGCGCCGCGCCGATCGTTCGTCCACGTTCTCGCGGATCTTTGAAGCCGAGCTCGAACCGATACCAGGAGCTCGCCAGCTCCGGCCATGGGGGCCCGAGCGGCACGGTCCAGGCTGCAGAAGTAAGGATGGAAGTGACGGGATGAGTCAGCTGGTCAAGCATGATACCGGGACAGGGACGGGGCTGCATTCGAACCCACAGGACTCGAGCTCTCCGGGGCCTCGGGCGGAGCGCTCCAACGGCCGCTTGATAGGGCGGCTGCTCGCTGGCTGCGCGGTGATCGGGTCGCTGTTCTTCGCCTATGAGCTCGGCGCCCGGGCGACGCTCCCAGAGCGCGAGCAGCAGCACGAAGACAGCCCGTCGCGGCGAGGCTCGGTCGCCCCGAACGCCGCCCCGGGAGCGGAGGAGCGCGCGCAGCACGCTCACGCGGATGAGCACGCCGCCGGCGCTGCCTCTCCGCCCGACCGGCCCATCGATCCGGGGCCGCCTCCGAGCGAGCCCGCCGAGCCGCTCAGGGAGCCATCGCCGCGCGAGCATCGAGATCGTGTCTTGCGTGCGCTCCGGGGTTCAGGCCCGGACCACCGCTTGTTCGCGCCTGCGTCGGCCGTCGTCGACGCGTGGACGAGCAAGCTCGCGCAGCTGGGGGCCGCGGGGGCGTTCGAGCCGCTGGAGTGCTACGCGAAAGGCTGCGCCGTGACGGTCGTCCACGCGTCCACGGCGAAAGCGGAGGAGGCCACCGAGGTCATCACCCGGACCGGCGAGTTCCACGGCTGGCAAGCTGGCAAGATGCGCAGCGGCTTGATCGAGCACGACGGCGATCGGGTGGAGGTCACCTGGATCCTCGACGCGCCGCCGCCGGACAGCCCCGTACTTCCGGAGGAGCTGCCTCGGGACGGCCTCGACGAGCCCGTGGAGCGCGGCTCTCGGCGATGAGAGCTGCGCTGCCGCGGCGCGGCGTGGAGCCTTGATCGGCTCGACGTCGAAGTGAACGGAGAACAGAGGAGAACGGTATGAGACACAAGGTACGAATAGGGGCGCTGGCCTTCTGCGCGATCGGCCTGGTCACGGTCGGGGCGCACGCGCAGTACGTCTACACTCGAGGTCCGAACCACGTCAACATGAGCGGCACCCGCTGCCGCGCTGCGTTCAGTGGTGCTCAAGACGACCTGACGCACTCGGTGCAGAGGACCTCGGTCAGGTTCGACGTTTCTGCGCCCGTGTTTGTCGTTTGCCCGATCACGAGGCGCGCGACCGCCTACTACGGGGATTCGCTCTCATCAAGCATGGCGACCGAAGTGACCGCGACCGAAATGAAGGCCGAGGTCAAGGACTATAATCCGGGAGATTCGGTGCGCTGCACACCGTTCACGCAATCGATCGGCGGCAGCATCGTCTGGGGCACCTCCCGCTACGCGTGCTCCACCGCCGGGGGTTGCGCCAGCGCGCCGGCGGGGTCCTACATGACTCCTGTCAGTGAGTTCAACACCATCTCCTGGAGCAACCCTTTCACGTCGCAGACCTCGGTTGAGTGGGGTCTGGCCTGCGAAATGCCAGCTAGCTCCATC
The DNA here is from genome assembly GCF_000418325.1 of Sorangium cellulosum So0157-2. Taxonomy (GTDB): domain Bacteria; phylum Myxococcota_A; class Polyangia; order Polyangiales; family Polyangiaceae; genus Sorangium; species Sorangium cellulosum_D. Next base: position 1,370,948 of record NC_021658.1, on the reverse strand, counting down.
ATAGGCTCCTACGAAGCAACGGTCTCGTCGAATTGACAGGTGAACGGCATGAAGAAGATCACAATCGTGGCGCTCGTCGCCGCAGCTCTCTCGTTGAGCCATTCGGCGCTCGCGACGCACAAAGCCTGGCTGATGAAGAACGGGGGGGCAGAGTGTACATTCGCGTACCCGGAGGCCACCGATCGGATGGATTCGAGCGGCGCGATTTACAACTCCGGCACCTCGGAGCGCGACGTCATCTGCCCGATCGCCTTGTCGGGCCGCTGGGGCTCGAACGGGACGACGGCGTTCAACGCCAAGCGCTGGGGGGATGCGCTCTCGGCGATCGTCTACTTCGATCGCAGAGGAGCGGGGACGCGGACCGTGAGCTGCTACGCCGCGATGCGCGCCTCCGATAGCTTTGTTTACTACAGCGCCTCGGTCTCGAACACCGGCGGCTCCGGCGTCGGTCGGCTCGACGTGGCGGGGTCGACGAGCGGCGGTGGCCAGTGGGCGGGCGGTACGGGCAACGGCACCACGCTGGAGGCCCAAGAGGATACCGTCGTGAAGGGCCTGGAGTTCGTGTGCTCGGTGCCCGAACGAACGGCGATTCTCGGTTACAAGGCCAAGCTCTGCCAGCTCACGGGTGACTGCACTCACGGAAGCGGCGATCCAGAGGACGACACCACGATATCGACCAGCGGCTGGAACTACGTTCAGACGAGCGGCATCGAATGTTCGGCGGCGGGCACGGAAGGTGCGATCGCGAGCGTCTATCGGCACGGGTATGGGGCCACGAACCTCGGGAGCTCTCCCGTCGATATCTTCTGCCCGATCGCTCCACCCTCGGACGACAGTCGGGAGCATAATCGCAGCGTCACAGACACGACGGTCTACTACTCGGATCTATACAACACAAGTAGCTCGAACTTGAACTCCTGCGTGGGCGGCGCGACTTGCCCGAGCTGCCGGCTCATGTGGTACGATAGGGATGGGATCATGCAAGACACCGGCGCACTCTCGAAGATCGCCGGCGTTCGTAAGTTGCACCAGGCCGGCACGGAGCTCATCGGTAAAGAGCTACAGTTCGGGGTGATGTGCCGGACGCCGCCGGGGTTGACGATCGAAGGGATCACCTCTCTCGTGACCGTGAGCGATATCTCAGGCGGAATTTGATCGTCGTGGGTCCTGCTGTCGAAGAGGAAGCCGGTGACGAGCCCCGAGCCTACGGTTCGCTCGAAAGGAGAGGTCGTATCTTCCTCGTCAGGAGGGGGATGATCTCCCGGACCTTGGGGAGCTGGATGCCCCGAGACGTCGCCGCGCGGAGGCGGCGGTCGCTCAGCTTCCGCGCCGAGCTCCGCGCCGAGTTCCCGGCCGGCCCGCCGAGCGAGCCTACCGCGACGGCGCGAGCTCCGGCGGCGGGGGCGGCGGCGCCGCGACCTTCGCGGGCCGCGCGGCCGGCGCGGGCGGCGGCGCCATCCACCACTGCGGCCCCCGCGACGACGGGGGCGGCGGCGGCGTGTCCAGCAGCTGCAGCTCGCGCAGCTCGGCCGCGGTGAGCTGCCGCGTGCTGCCGTGCCCGGACAGCGTGGTCGCCGTGGCGGCCGCGTAGGCCTCGGCTTGCTCGAGGGCCCGCACGAAGTTCCCGCCCAGCAGGCTGAGGATGTCCCCCTCCGAGTAGCCGCGGCGGAGCAGCTCCAGCGTGACGCCGGTGAGCCCGTCGGCGCCGGCGCTCCCCGCCTGGAGCGCCTCGCCCTCCCCGAAGACCGAGCCGACGGCGACGTGATCGAGCCCCGCGATCTTCACCATGTAATCGATATGGTCCGCGATCCGCGACGGCGGCGGCGGCGTCATCGGCGCTTCCTGGGCCTTGAGCTTCTCGATCTCCTCGCGGAGCGCCTGCGCGTCGCCCTGGAGCCGCTCGCCGAGCTCCTTGAGGTGCGCCCCGTGCTTCTGCGCGAAGCGCTCGGACTGCTCCGCGTAGGTCGCGTCGAGGAAGAGCGCCCAGGAGTTCACCAGGACGACGCCGCCGTTCTCCGCGACGGCGCGCAGCATGTAGTCGTCGAGGTTGCGCCGGAGGTGGCCGGCGGCGGGCATCGTGGACGAGGTGATGACCGGCGCCTTGGCCACCTTCATGACGTCCTGGAACGTGTCGTCCGACGCGTGCGACAGGTCGACAAGCATGCCGATCCGTTGCATCTCGCGGACCACGGTCTCGCCGAAGGAGGAGAGGCCGCGGTGGCGGGCGAGCCCGGGCTCGAGGGGCCCTCCCGCGGAGTCCGCCCAGCTGTTCGTGGTGGTGTGCGTGAGCGCCATGCTGCGGACGCCGAGCCGGTAGAGCGAGCGCAGCGCCGGCAGGGAGTTCTCGATGGCGTGCCCGCCGTCGACGCTCAGGAGCGCGGCGATCTTCCCCTCGCGCTTGGCGCGGCGCACGTCCCGCGCGCTCCGCGCGAGCACCAGCGCGTCGCGGTGGCGCTCGATCTGCCGGTGGGTCGCGTCGATGAGATCGAGCGCGCGGCGCGCGGCGCCGCCGCTGAACGAGGCCTGCGCCGAGGACGCGCCGACGTGGATCGAGAAGAACGCGCCGGCGACGCCCGACGCCTTCATCCTGGCGAGCTCCTCGGCCGTCGCCTCGTGGTCCGGGCTCGCCCGGCGGGGCGCGCCGCCGAGGAGCGGCGAGGGCACGCTGCTGTGGCCGTCCACGAGGGTCGCCTTGGCGAGCAGCCGCGCGGCCCGCTGCTCCGGCGTCTCGGGCCCCACCGGGCTCTCCACGATCTCGGGCGCGGGCTCGGTCCACGGCGCGGTCTCGCGCTCGGCCGTCGCGAAGGGATCGGGCGACTCCGCGGTCGCCTGGGGAGGAACGCACGCCGCGAGCGACGCGGCGGCGAGGAGCGCGAAGGAGAGGCGTGTGCGCATGATCCGAGCGTATCACGCGATCTCAGCGGTAGGACGGCCCGCGCGACGGCCGGATCGTGCCCCCGGCCGTCGATACCGCGGCGCCCAGCGGCGTCGTGGTGCGGCGCACGAGTGGGCTCGTATGCGCCTTCGACCCACGAAGAAGCACCTGACGGCAGAGGATTGTGTCCCTCCCAGCCGGCGCCGCGAGCCTCGCTTGACGTCCTCGAACCGCTCTGCTGTTCCTTCTCCCGCGCTGGCATCGCAGCCAGCCCTCGGGGATAAAAGCCGGCATGCTCCGACCGATCACGGGCTACCACAACGACGACGCGGGCGACTGGGTGGCCGAGCTGAGCTGCGGTCACGGTCAGCACGTCCGGCACAAGCCCCCTTTCCTCCTGCGCCCGTGGGTGCTCACCGCCGAGGGCCGCGCCTCGATGCTCGGCACCGAGCTCGATTGCGCGCGCTGCGATCGGCTCGACATGCCGGGCGGGCTGGTCGCCTACAAGCGGACCCCGGAGTTCGACGAGGGCACGATCCCCGGCGGGCTTCGGAAGAACCACGCGACGAAGCCCGGGGTGTGGGGGGTGATCCACGTGCTCTCGGGGCAGCTCCGCTATCGCGTCGAGGGGCCCGCGGCGCGAGAGCTCCTGCTCACCCCGGAGACCCCCGGGATCGTCGCGCCGGAGGTGCTGCACCACGTCGAGCCGGACGGCCCGGTCAGGTTCTTCGTGGAGTTTCACACGAAGGGCGCGTGACCAGGATCGATCGGGAGACCTCATGTCGCTCAGGCAGCGCGATTACCTCCTCCGCATGATCGAGCAGCTCGCCGAGGCCATCGGCCGGATCGCCGGGCTCCGGCGCGCCGGCCAGCTCGACGAGGCGGAGCTGCTCGTCCGCACCGCCGCGGACGGCCTCTTCGGCCCGATGCGGGACATGCTCGACCGGGTCGACGCCGCGGGCGCAGCCACGCTGCTCGGCGACCCCGAGAAGATCGGCGCGTACGCGGCGCTCTGCGCGGAGCAGGCCGAGATCCTCGAGCTCCGGGGCAGGGCCGCGCAGGCGCTCGCGGAGCAGAGGCGCGCGCTCGAGCTCCACCTCGAGGCGATGAGCCGCGCGCCCCAGGGCAGCCCCCGCGCCGAGGAGGCCGCGCGCGCGCTCCTCGGCCGGGTGGACGCCGCGCGCCTGTCCGAGCGGTACCGCGCCCTCGCCGCGAGGCTCGGCTGACCGGGACGCGGGCGCGCGCGCCGCGCCGCCTGCCGGCTTGCCATGACGCCGGCGCGAGGCCATGAGACGCGGAGCCGCCGTGGAACCGACCACCTCGTCCGCCAGCTTCGCCGCTCTCGGCATCGGGCCTGCCCTCCTCGGCGAGCTCGTCGAGCTCGGCTACGAAGAGCCCACCCCGATCCAGCGCGAGGCGATCCCGCACCTCCTCGGCGGGCGCGACCTGCTCGGGCAGGCCGCCACCGGCACCGGGAAGACGGCCGCGTTCGCGCTGCCGCTGCTCCAGCGGCTGGAGATCGGCAGCGCGCCGCCCGGCCGCCCCGTGGCCCTCGTGCTCGTGCCGACCCGCGAGCTCGCCATGCAGGTGGCCGAGGCGATGCACCGCTACGGCCGCCGGCTCGGCGTGCAGGTGCTGTCGGTCTACGGCGGCCAGCCGTTCGGGCAGCAGCTGCGCGCGCTGCGGCGCGGGGTCCACGTCGTGGTGGCGACGCCGGGCCGGGCGCTCGACCACATCGGCCGCGGCACGCTCGCCCTCGACGGCATCCGCACCGTCGTGCTCGACGAGGCGGACGAGATGCTCGACATGGGGTTCGCCGAGGCGCTGGAGGAGATCCTCGCGGCCACGCCGGGCGAGCGGCAGACGGTGCTCTTCTCGGCGACGCTGCCCGCGCGGATCGCCGCCATCGCCGGCCGGCACCTGCGCGAGCCGGTGCGGGTCAAGATCGCGGTCGAGAAGGCGGCCCCGGGGGAGCTCCCGCGCGTGCGCCAGACGGCGTACATCGTGCCGCGGGCGCACAAGCCCGCGGCCCTGACGCGGGTGCTCGACATGGAGGACCCGTCGTCGGCGATCCTCTTCTGCCGCACGCGCAACGAGGTGGACGAGCTGACCGAGGCGCTGCGCGCCCGCGGCTACGAGGCCCAGGCGCTCCACGGCGGCTTCTCGCAGGAGCACCGGGATCGCGTGATGGCGCGCTTCCGCGCCGGCGCGGCCGACCTGCTCGTCGCGACCGACGTGGCGGCGCGGGGGCTCGACATCGAGCACGTGTCGCACGTCATCAACTACGACGTCCCCTGCGCCGCCGAGGTGTACGTCCACCGCATCGGCCGCACGGGGCGCGCCGGCCGGGAGGGGGCGGCGATCACGCTGATCGAGCCGCGCGAGCACTACCTGCTGCGCAACGTCGAGCGGCTCACGGGCCAGCGCATCGAGGCCGCCACCCTGCCGACGGTGGCCGATCTGCGCGCCCGGCGCCTCGAGCTGACGCGGGCGTCGCTCCGGGAGGCGCTGCTCCAGGGCGGCGCCGAGCGGTTCCGGGTCGTCGTCGAGGGGCTCGCCGACGAGTTCGACGTCATGGACATCGCCGCCGCGGCGGTGCAGCTCGCGCACCGCGCGACGGAGGGGGATCGGGAGGAGGAGGAGGCGGAGATCCCGTCGTTCCGGCCGCCGCCGCCCGCGCCGGAGCGCGCGCGGCGCGGCCCGCCGGGGGCGCGCGGCCGGCCGGGGGAGGCGCCGGGGCGGCCGGGAGAGGCGCCGGGGCGGCCGCGGCGCGGGGGGCGCGAGGAGCGGGAGGCCGACGGCAGCGTCGCGCGGCTCTACATCGGCGCGGGGCGCACCGCGGGCATCCGGCCGGCCGATCTGGTCGGCGCGATCGCGAACGAGGCGTCGCTGAGCTCTCGCGACATCGGGGCCATCCAGATCGCGGACGGCTTCTCCGTGGTCGAGGTGCCGGCCGGCGCGGCGGACAGCGTCATCGAGGCGCTGCGCGCCACCCGGCTGAAGGGGCGCAAGGTGCAGGTCCGCCGCGACCACCACGACGCTCCTGGCGACGCCCGGAGCGACGAGGCCGGCGCGGCCGACGAGGACAGGCCCCGGAGCAGCGCGGCCGGAGCGCGGGCGCGGGCGCGGAGCGGCGCGGCCGACGAGGCAAAGCCGCCGGGCCGCGCGGCCGACGAGGACAGGCCGCGGGGCAGCGGGGCCGGCGCGCGGGCGCGGGCCAGCGCGCCCGACGAGGCAAAGCCGCCGGGCCGCGCGGCCGCGGCCCGGGACCGCGCGGGGGGCATGGCGCCCCCGCGGCGTCGCCCCCGGGACTGAGCCCTGCGGCGGCCCGCTCCGCGTCGCGGCCACCCGCGCGCGATGGCGGGCCCGCCGCGCTGGCGCTCCCGCGCGCCGAGGAGACGACGGCCAGCGCGTGGACCAGGGCGAAGTAGGCGATCGCCGCGCCGCTCGCGCGGCCCCTCACGACGGCCCCCCTCCCCGCGCGACCGCCGCCGGGCCGCTCCCCCGCCGCGGCCGGATGCGGGCGAGGCCCCGCGGATCCGCCCGGCAGGACGCGGCGTCGATGCGCTGCGGCTCGAGCCCGAGCTCCCGCATCCTCGCCGCGTCCCACGCCTCGATCGGGTCGCGCCCGGCGATGTAGCTGCGCGCGGGGTTGGCGAGGGGGGCGCGCAGGCTCATCACCTCGGGCGCCGACATCACGACGCACGTCTTGTAGCGGGGCAGGTCGCTCGTCATCAGCCGGCTCCACAGGTGGCGGCCCACGCTGGTCAGGCCCCCCAGGGTGCGGCTCAGGCGCTGGAAGTGCTCGATCGCCTCGGAGGGGTGCAGCCGGTCCGGACGGTGACACAGGGTGTACCCGTCGAGGTCCCGGCTGGTCACCCCGGGCAGGAGGCGCCCTTCGGCCGCCACCTGCGCGAAGAACGGCGTCTCCGGGTACGGGCAGACGATCCCGAGGAACGTCGGGCACTGATCCCCGAGGTCGTGCAGGTACGCGGGCAGCCGCTCCAGGTACTCGTTGGTGTCCCCGTCCGCGCCCACGAGGAGCCCGAACGAGAGCACGATCCCGCTCGCCGAGGCCCGCTGCATCACCTCGCGGACCTCGCTCAGCTTGTTCTGGCCCTTGTTCATCGCGCTGATCGACTCGGGGTTCAGCGACTCCAGCCCGGTGTAGACATAGCGACACCCCGCGCGCCCCATGAGGCGCACCAGCTCCGGGTCGCGCAGCACGTTGAAGGTGAGCGCGCAGCCCCAGATCTTCTTGAGCGGCATCAGCGCCTCGCAGAGCTCCCGCAGGTAGCGGGGAGAGCCGCCCAGGTTGTTGTCGAGGAAGCTGAACGTGTCGCCGGTCACCCCCGGAATGCGCCGGTTGAAGATCATCCGGTCGCGGATGTCCCGGATGACGTGGTCGATCGGGCGATACCGGTACTGCTCGTGCCCCGTGAGCACGCAGAAGTTGCAGGAGAAGGGGCAGCCGCGCGACGCCTCGATGCCCGGCAGGCGAACGAGGTTGTTCCGGTAATCGATCAGATCGTAGCGGTAGGTGGGGATCTGGTCCGGGGGCACCGGCGGGAGCGCGTAGACGGGCTGGAGCTCATTCCGCTGAAAATCGGCGATGAGGGCCGGGACGTTCGACTCCGGGTCGCCCGCGATCACCGCGTCGAAGTGCTGGAGCGCGTCCGCGCGGAAATGGCTCGCGTGCCGGCCGCCGGCCACCGTGGTGACGCCGCGCCGCCGGAGCAGCGCGGAGAGCACCTTGGTGTGCTCGTAATAGGCGTGCAGGTACGAGAAGAACACGAGATCCCAGGGGCGATCGAGGGGGATGTCCGTCTCCTTCTCGTTGTAGAGCTCGATCTCCGCGTCCGGCGGGCACAGGGCGGCGATGAGCTCGGGCACGGAGGACTGCATGATCGAGCGCTCCTTGCGGTGCAGGCGGCTCGGGTGCGTGTAGGTCGAGAGGATCGCGATGCGCATCGAGGGGGCTCCGAGAATAGGCCATGCGCCGCGCCGCGAGCAGCCCCGGAATCGCTGTCCGCCGCTGTCCGCTGGACCACCCAAGTCGCCCACGATCTTCCCCGTGTTCCTGGCGACCCTCTCCGTGGGCCGTTATAGTGGCGCCCTTCGGCGGGGGGCGTGACGATCCGTCGCAGCGAACGCGCTGCCAACGTCGGATGGAGGTGAACGGATGCGGACCTATGTGCTCGATCTCCAGGAGGTCGATCGAACGAAGGCCAAGGTGGTCGGCGGGAAGGGCGCGAACCTGGGGGAGGTCTCCAGGATCGAGGGGATCCGCGTGCCCGCCGGCTTTTGCGTCACCACCGGAGCCTTCCAGCGGATCATGGGAGAAGCGCCGTCGATCGGCGGGTTGCTCGATCGGCTGTCGTCGCTCGAGGCGGGAGACCGCGACGGGATCCGGGAGCTCAGCGGCGAGCTGCGCCGGATCATCGAGGGGACGGCCATCCCCGAGGACCTGCGAGAGGCGCTCGCCCAGGCCCTCTCCAGGCTCGGCGCGGGCGACGCCTGCGCCGTGCGGTCCAGCGCGACGGCGGAGGATTTGCCGGGGGCCTCCTTCGCGGGCCAGCAGGATACGTACCTGAACGTCATCGGGACGCAGGCGGTCCTGCAGCACGTCCGCCGGTGCTGGGCATCGCTCTTCACCGAGCGGGCGGTGACCTACCGGATCCAGCACGGCTTCGACCACCGCAAGGTCCACATGGCGGTGGTGGTGCAGAAGATGGTCTTCGCGCAGGCGGCCGGGATCTTGTTCACGGCCGATCCCGTCACGTCGAACCGGAAGGTCTCGTCGATCGAGGCCGGCTTCGGCCTGGGGGAGGCCCTGGTCTCCGGCCTGGCGAGCGCCGATCGCTACAAGGTGCGGGACGGCCAGGTCATCGAGAAGGCGATCGCCAAGAAGACGCTGGCCACGCGCGCCCTGGAGGAGGGCGGCACCGAAGAGCGGGCGATCGAGCCCGAGCGGCAGGGCGGGCAGGTGCTGACGGACGCGCAGATCCTGCGGCTCGAGCGCCTGGGCCGGCAGATCGAAGGGCATTTCGGCCACCCCCAGGACATCGAGTGGTGCCTTGTCGGCGATGAGCTCCACGTCGTCCAGAGCCGGCCGATCACGACCCTGTATCCCATCCCCGAGGCAGGGGATCGAGGCAACCACGTCTACATCTCCGTCGGCCATCAACAGATGATGACCGACCCCATGAAGCCCCTCGGGCTGTCCTTCTTCCAGCTGGCCGCGGCTGGCCACATGGTCGCGGCGGGCGGCAGGCTGTTCGTCGATCCCACGAAGCAGCTGGCCTCACCGGCCAGCCGGGACGCCCTCCTGAAACTCATTGGGCGCTCCGATCCGCTCATCGAGGACGCCCTCTCGACCATCATCGAGCGGGGAGACTTCATCGAGCCCTCGCCCGGCGATCCGGCGGCCTCGCGTCCCGGCCAAGGCGAGCGAGGGGCGGCGCCCTCGCGCTTCGGCGCGCAGGTCGAAGACGACCCGGCGATCGTCACCGCGCTGATCGAGCGGGCCCAGGCCGGGCTCGAGGAGCTGAAGCGCGACATCCGGACCAAGACCGGAACGGCGTTGTTCGACTTCATCCTGGAGGACCTCCAGCGCATGAAGAAGTCCATGTTCGGTCCACAGAACATGGGCGCGATCATGGCGGCCATGAACGCCTCATGGTGGCTCAACGACAAGATGATGGAGTGGCTCGGCGAGAGGAACGCCGCGGACACGCTCTCGCAGTCCGTGTCGAACAACGTCACCTCGGAGATGGGCCTCGCGCTGCTGGACGTCGCCGACGCGATCCGTCCTTATCCGGACGTGGTCGCTCATCTGCAGAACGTGAAGCACGATGGCTTCCTGGAGGAGCTGGTCGAGCTCGACGGTGGGCAGCAGGCCCGGGACGCCATCCTGGCGTACCTTCAGAAATACGGCATGCGATGTGCCGGGGAAATCGACATCACGAGAGCCCGCTGGAGCGAGAAACCGACGACCCTGGTCCCCTTGATCCTGAGCAACATCAAGAACTTCGAGCCTCACGCCGGCAAGCGGAGGTTCGAGCAGGGGCGGCAGGAGGCCTCGCAGCGAGCGCGAGAGCTGCTCGACCGGTTGAGGCAGCTGCCGGACGGGGAGCAGAAGGCCAGCGAAGCCCAGCGGATGATAAGCCGGCTCCGGAATTTCCTCGGATATCGCGAGTATCCGAAGTACGCCATCGTCAATCGCTACTTCGTTTACAAGCAGGCCTTGCTGCAAGAGGCCGAGCGGCTCGCGCAGGCCGACGTGATCCACGGCCTCGAAGACATCTACTATCTCACGTTCGACGAGCTCCGCGAGGTCGTGCGCACGCATCGGCTGGACGACCAGCTCGTCAGCCGACGGAGAGCCGAACACGAGCTCTACAAGAAGATGACGCCCCCGCGCGTCATGACGTCCGACGGGGAAATCGTGTCGGGCGCGTACAAGCGAGCCAATCTCCCCGCCGGAGCCATCGTCGGCCTACCGGTCTCCTCCGGCGTCGTCGAGGGACGCGCCCGCGTCCTCCTGGACATGGCCCATGCGGATCTGGAGGCGGGGGACATTCTTGTCACCGCCTTCACCGACCCGAGCTGGACGCCCTTGTTCGTGTCCGTCAAGGGCCTGGTGACCGAGGTGGGGGGCATGATGACCCATGGCGCGGTGATCGCCCGCGAATACGGCTTGCCGGCCGTCGTCAGCGTGGAAAATGCGACCAAGTTGATCCGGGATGGGCAACGCATCCGTGTGAATGGAACGGACGGGGTTGTCGAGATCCTGACCTGAGGAAGGCCGGCGTCTGGGGGGTCTCGCGCCCGCGGCGCCGTGCCGGCACGGAGGCGAGACAGGGCGGGCGCCCGGGGGGTGAGCGGTCCAAACGCGATCCGAAAGTCAAGCCCCTCGTCGCGGCCGTCCCACCCACCGTACAGTCGCGCTGCATGCGCTGGTGGACATAAAGCACCTTCCTCGATCCACCTCTTTCCTGGAAAAATGGCGCCGTATCAACAAACTCTCTGCGATCCAGCCTTTCTGGAAAAGCGACACCAACTCTACAATCAATTCATGCACCAGACGGTCGCCTTCACGCCACAGCCGGTGAAGCGGCCGCCGCCCAGCTGCGAAGCGGCCCCATCGGCTGCCGGCCGATGTAAGGGAATGGGGGCATTGGTGCGACAATCGCGGCCTGTCTCCGTCGTGTTTCTTGCGCTAGGCCCTTGCTTGGTTTCGCCGCCCACTCGTACAGTGAGGGGCCGTAGTTAACCTTGCGAGTAGCGTGAATCCTGCGCCGAACGTCTTAGTGACCAACCCGGCCGAGCTCGGGCCCGGGTCCGTGTTGGGTCGTTACGAGCTGCTGCTGCCGATCGCAGCAGGCGGCATGGCCATGGTGTGGGCGGCGCGGCTGAAGGGGACGCGCGGCTTCCAGAAGATCGTCGCCGTCAAGACGATGCTGCCGAAGCTGTCCGAGGACGACCAGTTCGAGCGCATGTTCCTCCTGGAGGCGTCGCTCGCGTCCCAGATCCGCCACCCGCACGCCGTAGAGATCCTCGATCTCGGCGAGCAGGACGGCGTGCTGTTCCTGGCGATGGAGTGGATCGACGGCGTCCCGCTCAGCCAGGTGATGAAGGTCGCGAAGCGGCGGACCGGCGTGCCGATCCCGATCGCCGTGCGCATCGTGGCGCAGGCCTGCGCCGGCCTGCACGCCGCGCACGAGCTCAAGGACAACGGCGGCAAGCTCGTCGGCCTGGTGCACCGCGACATCTCCCCGCAGAACATCCTGGTCACGTACAACGGCATGGCCAAGGTGGTGGACTTCGGCGTGGCCAAGGCCACCGCGTTCAACGACAGCACCACGAAGGCCGGCCAGCTCAAGGGCAAGGTGAGCTACACGGCGCCCGAGCAGGTGCGCGGCGACCCCATCGACCGGCGCGTGGACGTGTTCGCGATGGGCATCGTGCTCTACGCGCTCACCACCGGCAAACACCCGTTCCGCAGGGAATCCGAGGGCGCGACGCTGTTCGCCATCTCGTCGCCGGACCCGGTGGTGGAGCCGCACACGTTCCAGCCGAGCTACCCGCCCTCGCTCGAGGCCGTGCTGATGCGCGCGCTCGAAAAAGAGCGCGACCGGCGCTACGCCACGGCCAACGAGCTGCTGCGAGCGCTCGACAAGGCGCTGCCGCCCAACCAGCGCGCCACCGAGGACGACGTCGCCGCCTTCATCCGCGAGCTGTTCGAGGAGGAGCACCAGCAGACGCGCGCGGCCCTCGCCGAAGCGCTGGAGCGCGCCGACCGCAATCCGCCGAGCGGCAACCTCGGCATCTCCGACGTGACCGGCATGAGCCACTCGGTGGTGAGCGCCTTCAACCCCGTCGACATCCGCCGCGCGGCCCCGGGCGCGGCAGGAAGGGGCGCGCTCGACGACGACATCCCCCCGTTCGCGCGCTCCAACAGCCGCACGCCGCTCGCCATCGCGATCCTCTGTCTCTTCGCCGCCGTCGCGTTCGCCGTGCTGACGCTCCGAGGCGACGAGCCACCAGCCCCTCCTCCGTCCACCGCCGCGACCGCCGCCCCTGCGCCGGCGCTCCCCAACGCGGAGGGGCCGGCGCCCGCGCCTCCCCAGGCGGAGGCTGCGACCGAGCTCGGCGCGCCCGCCGGCGAGCCCTCTGCGTCCGCGTCGGCCAGCGCAGCGCCGGCGCCGCGCCCGGCCTCACACGGGAGCCCAGCGCCCCGCCGTAAGGACAAGCCCGCCGAGCAGGTCAAGCCGACGAGCCCGACGCCGACGTCCGCGCCGCCCAAGTCGTGGAAGCACGATCCGGGGTTCTGACGCTCAGAACGCGCCCGAGAGACGCGCGCCCACCTCGGACGCGCCCGCGACGGGCACGAGCGCGAGCGAGGTCTTCGCGGGCTCTTTGGGCTTCTTCTGAAGGAGCAAGATCGCGGTCGCCGTGCCGACCGCGGCGACGCCGACGCCGAGCGCCACCTGCGCGCCGTAGTGATAGAACTTGAGGTCGTCGTAACGCGACTGCATGGACGGCGGGCACGACTTGCCGCCCGGACCGCAGGCGTCTTCCAGATCCTTGAGCGCTCCCTGGCGGAGCACGAACAGCACCCCGGAGCCGATCAGGCTCGCCGCGCCGACGCCCCCGACGACGAACGGCACCACCTTGGAGGGCGGCTTGTCCGGCAAGGCGCCCGCCCGGATCAGCAGCTCTTGCGGCAACGCTTCGAGCGTCACCTCGACGCGCGTCACGCCCCCCTCCTTCAGCTCCACCGTCTTTTGAAACGGCTTGTGATTGGGCGCCTTGGCGGTGAGCGCGTGAGGCCCGGGATCGAGCGGCACCTCGGCGCCGATCGACGCGCCGCCGAGGGCGACGCCGTCGAGCGCCATGGCCGCGGAGGCCGCCCCCTTGCCGCGCACGATGACGAGCTTCGGGATCCGGGCGCGCAGCCGGCCGATCGACTGCTCGACCTCGCCCCGAAAATCGGGCCCCACGGCGTCGGCCTCGGCGAGCGCCAGCTCGTAGCCGCCGAGCGCGGCCACGAGCCGCCCCAGGTTCTCCTCGCACACGGCGATGTGGAAGCGCACCTGCGGCGTCATCCGCACCTGGCCGACCTCGCGGAACTGCTGCAGGGCCGCGGCCCAGTTGCCAGCCTGCTCGAGCTCGGTCGCCTGCTGGAACTGCGCGCGAGCTCGCTTGAGCGCGTCGTCGTCCTGGGCGAGCGCGGGCGCCTCGAGCAGCAGCAGCACCGCCGCGACGCGGAGCATTCGTGGAAAATTCCTCACCGCTGCGACGCGGAACATTCGTAGAAGATGCCTCATGCGAGGCTTACCATAGTGGCTTGCCGTCTCCGAAAATTCCTCACCGGAACGACGCGGAACATTCGTAGAAGATGCCTCATGCGAGGCTTACCATAGTGGCTTGCCGTCTCCGCTCCTGTCAACGTGGCGGCGCGGCCTTCGCGGCGCGCGACGCCGCGCCGCGTCGTCGTCGGAGGTGCGAGCGTGCCGGCAGAGCTCGGCGAGGATCCTGGCGCTGTCTCGATTTGTGGCCGCGAAATCCGCCAGAGGATGATACTTTTGCCGGTGGATGTCGACCCCGAGCTTTCTACGTTGCTTCGCGCTGCTCCGCGCGTTCTCGGCCGCCGCGCTGACGGCGGGGATCTCCGCCGTTTCGTGCAGCGTGCCGGACTTCGAGTTCCCGCCGGCAGGCGGCGCCGCCCCCCCGCCGCACTGTACCGATGGCACGCAGTCCGACGGCGAGACCGGCCTGGACTGCGGCGGCGAGTGCGACCCGTGCCCGCTCGGCGCCGGCTGCGCCGCGAGCCGCGACTGCGCCGAGGGCGAGTGCATCGACGGCATTTGCCAGGAAGCGGGTTGCATGAACGAAGCCCGCGACGGCTCGGAGTCGGACATCGATTGCGGCGGCAGCTGCGACAAGAAGTGCGCGACCGGCCAGGACTGCAACCAGGGCAGCGACTGCGAGAGCCGCGTGTGCCAGGAGGGCCTGTGCGTCGCGCCGACCTGCACCGATGGCGTGAACAACGGCACCGAGAGCGACGTGGACTGCGGCGCCGACTGCGGGGGCTGCGAGGACCGAAAAACTTGCCGCTCGAGCAGGGACTGCCTCAGCAGCGATTGCATCGACGGGGTGTGCGGCCCCACCTGCCCGGACGGCTATGCCAACTGCGATCGCCAGGTCGAGGGCGAGTGCGAGGTGAACCTGCGCGGCGACGTGGACAACTGCGGCGACTGCGGCCAGAAATGCGCGCTTCCGCGCGCGACGGCCGAATGCCAGGGCGGCGCCTGCAAGGTCAAGGAGTGCGAGGCGCCGTACGCCGACTGCGACGGCGACCCCGAGAACGGCTGCGAGGTGAACACCGCGATCGACTCGAGCCATTGCGGCGCGTGCGACGAGCTGTGCCCGGCGGCGAACGGCGACGCGTATTGCGAAGCGTCGGAGTGCAAGGTCGAGTGCGACGAGGGCTTCACCGACTGCAACGGGCTGGTCGGCGACGGCTGTGAGAGGGCGGTCACCCGCGACGTGTTGAACTGCGGCGGGTGCGGCGTCGAGTGCAAGCCCACGGCGGGCGGCAGGCCCTGGTGCCGCGACGGCGAGTGCGGAGAGACGGTTTGCCCGGCCGGCAGGGGCGACTGCAACGGCGACCCCGACGACAGCTGCGAGGTGAACCTGGCCGCCGATCCGGAGAACTGCGGCACGTGCGGCAGCCTGTGCACGGTCGCCAACGGCACCGGCAAGTGCACGGCCACCGGCTGCGCCGTCGGCACCTGCGCGCCGGGCTTCGCCGACTGCGACGGCAGCTACGACAACGGCTGCGAGACCAACACGGAGACGAGCCTCAGCCACTGCGGCGGCTGCGGCGAGACGTGCACCATCGCCGGCGGCGCCCCCAAGTGCGAGGGCGGCGAATGCAAGGTGAGGACCTGCAACAGCGGGCTGGGCGACTGCGACGGCGACCCGGACAACGGCTGCGAGACGAACGTCAACTCCAACCAGACCCACTGCGGCGCCTGCGCGGCCGCCGGCGGCGTCGACTGCAACACCATCTACGCGAACGCCACCGCGACGTGCCAGAGCGGCGCCTGCGCGTTCGTCGGCTGCAAGGCGGACTACGCCAACTGCAACAGCTCGCTGAGCGACGGCTGCGAGGCCAACATCAGGACCGACGAGGGGCACTGCGGCGACTGCAGCACCCAGTGCAACACCATCCACACCACCAGCAACCAGTGCCTCGACGGCACCTGCAGCCCGGTGTGCACGACCGCGCAGTACGACGACTGCGGGGTACCGAAGAACGGCTGCAACATCGATCTGTGGAACGACGAGAGCAACTGCCTCGGCTGCAACCTCGTGTGCCAGAGCGGGTCGAGCGCCCACGTCGTCAGCAACACGTGCAGCTCGTCGGGCTGCAACCCCGTGTGCGCCGGAGCCTACGAGAGCTGCGACGGCAACGCGAACAACGGGTGCGAGACGGACACCGCCACGAACCCGAGCCACTGCGGCGACTGCAACCAGGTGTGCAGCACCGCCTCCGGCGCGCACGTGACCAGCAACGGCTGCAGCGGCGGCCAGTGCCAGCCGGTGTGCAGCGGCACGTGGCGCAACTGCGACGGCAACGGCATGAACGGCTGCGAGAAGGACACCGCCAGCGACATCAACTCTTGCGGCGGTTGCGACACCCGGTGCCTTACGGCGCACGCGAGCGCCACCACCTGCACGGCCGGCGCCTGCGTGCCCACCTGCAGCGCGGGCTGGAAGGCGTGCGGGAACCCGGAGGCCGGCTGCACCACCCAGCTCGGCACGGTCAGCAACTGCGCCGATTGCGGCGACGTGTGCAGCAACGCGCACGCGAGCGCCGTCGCCTGCACCGCCGGCACCTGCGTGCCCACCTGCAACGCGGGCTGGAAGGCGTGCGGCGACCCGAGCGACGGCTGCACCACCCAGCTCGGCACCTCCAGCAACTGCGGCGACTGCGGCCACGTGTGCTCGGGAGCGAGGCCCATCTGCTCGAACGGCAGCTGCGTCGTCACGCCGGACATCGTCGTCGTCAACTCGCGCACTGGCAGCGTGAGCTCCACCAGTTCGACGCCCATCATCACCGTGAACCACGCGCTGCAGTCGCCGTCGGGCAACGATCGGATGGTCCTGGTCGGGATCGTCGCCTCCGAGATCTCGCTCGTGCCGGTGAGCGTCACCTACGACGGCACGCCGATGACGCTCTTCAACGCGCAGCAGGTGCCCACCGAGAACAACGCCGGGGCGCGCATCTACTACCTCCTGGACAGCCAGCTGCCGACCACCACCGGCACCAGGCCCGTGGTGGTGCAGATGGCGAGCTCGGCCAGCTGGGGCATGTACTTCGCCAACGTGGTGGAGCTGAAGGGCGTGCATCAGACGAACCCGTTCGCCAGCACCACCTCGACCGGCATCCACAACAACCGGGATGACTGCAACGGCCCGGCCCGAGGGGTCACCACCAACTTCAGCGCGACCAACTCGTTCGTGTACACGGTGATGGCGGCGCGCAACGCCAGCGCCAACCCCACCATCAGCCCCAGCGCGGCCACCTCCACGATGAACCTGAGCCTGACCTCGCCGGCGACCATGGTCGCGCTCGCCGGCTACCTCGTGGCCAACTCCAACACCACCATCTCCTGGAATGTGAGCAACTGCTGGAGCACCGCCGGCGTCGGCGTCGCCGTGCGGCGCGCCGGCGGCGGCTGAACCGAGGCAGCGCGGCCGTCGTCGTGAGGGGACAGCGCCGGCGCCGAGGGCGGCGGCGTGGCGCCGCGGCTGCGGCTGCGCCGGGCCGCGGGCGGGCTCGGGCTCACGCGGGGCCCTCGCCACCGGAGGCGCCGGTCCGACCTGAGCGACGCTTGGCCTTCTGCCCGCGAGCGCTCGTGACGCCCTCGATCAGCGCGCGGAGCTTCGGCTGCTCCTGGGTGCGCGCCGGAAAGTACAGGTAAAAGCCAGGTCCCTTCGTGATGAACGCCTCGAGCACGCGCTCCAGCCGCCCCTCGGCGAGGTCGCGCTCGATGGCCTGGTCGGGGACGTACGCGAGGCCCGACCCCGCGCACGCGAGCGCGACCATGAGCGCGATGTCGTCGACGACGATGCCGCCGGGGACATCGACCGTGATCGTCTTGCCCCGGCGCTCGAGCTCCCAGCGATAGACGGTGCCGCTCGCGATGAGGCGCTGGCGGATGGCGCGGTGGCGGACGAGGTCCTCCGGCGCGCGCGGCCGCCCCGCCTTCGCGAGGTAGGCCGGCGAGCCGACGATCGACCACGACGAGTCGCCCGTGATCGGGACCCGCACCATGTCCTTCTCGACCGCGTCGCCGAGCCGGATGCCCGCGTCGAAGCCTGCTGCCACGAGGTCGACGAAGGCATCGTCGAGCGAGACCTCGATGGACAGCTCCGGGTACGCCTCCCGCATCTGCGCGACGAGCGGAGCGAGCAGCCACGCGCCGCTCATGCGCGGCGCGGTGATGCGGAGGTTCCCGGAGGGGCGCCCGCGGTAGTCGCCGAGCGCGGCGAGCGCCCCCTCGACGTCGGCGATCGCGGGCTGGAGGCGCTGATAGAGGCTCTCGCCCGGCTCGGTGAGCGCGACGCGCCTCGTGGTCCGCTGAAACAGCACCACGCCGTACCGTCGCTCGAGGAGCTTGATCTTCTGGCTCACGGCGGTGGGGGTGACGCCGAGCGCGGCGGCGGCGGCGGTGAAGCTCTTGCAGCGGCCCACGGCGAGGAACGTCGTGAGCCCGTCGAGCGCGTCGATCATGCCCGATTATGAACCCTAAGTTCATAGAGCTTCAATCGTTCTGCGTATTTTCTTCAAGGTCGAGATGCGGCATGTTCACTCGTGCGAGGGGGGCAGAGCCCCCGGACACGAAGAGGAGATCCCCATGGAAGCGATCGAGAACAAGCGTGTTTGGTTCGTCACGGGAGCGTCGCGCGGGATCGGCGCGGAGATCGCGAGCGCGGCGCTCGCCGCCGGCGATCGGGTGGTCGCCACCGCGCGCGATCCGAGGAGCATCACGGACCGCTTCGGGCGGCAGGAGGCGCTCCTCCCCGTGGCGCTCGACGTGACGGACGAGGCGTCCGTCGCCGCGGCGGTCGAGGCTGCCGTCGCGCGGTTCGGCCGGATCGACGTGCTGGTGAACAACGCCGGTTACGGCGTCGTCGGCGCGATCGAGGAGACCCAGGGCGACGAGGTGCGGCGCGTCTACGAGACGAACGTGTTCGGCCTGCTCGCGGTGACGCGCGCCGCGCTCCCGCAGCTCCGGAAGCAGCGCGCCGGCCTGATCCTGAACCTCTCGTCGGTGGGCGGCTACCGGTCGGGGCCCGGGTTCGGCATTTACTGCTCGACGAAGTTCGCCGTCGAGGGGATCTCGGAGGCGCTGCACGCGGAGCTCGCGCCGCTCGGCATCTCGGTGACGATCCTCGAGCCGGGCTACTTCCGCACGGAGTTCCTGGAGGCGAAGTCGGTCGTGGCGACGGGGAAGGTCATCGACGATTATGCGGAGACCGCGGGCAAGGTCCGGAGCTACGCGAAGGAGGTCAGCCTCCAGCAGCCCGGCGACCCGGTGCGGCTCGCCCGCGTGGTCGTCGAGCTCGCCCGCGCGAAGAGCCCGCCGCTGCGTCTGCCGCTCGGCACCGACGCCGTCGCCGCGATCGAGGCGAAGAACGCGCTCGTGGCGCAGGAGCTCGCCGCGTGGCGCGCGGTCTCGGCGTCGACCGACTTTCCGACGTGAAGCTCGCTAGCCGACCTGCTGACCCCGACAACCACACGACCCGCCGCGGCTTCCTGGATGGAGCGGACCTCGAACGTCACGCTCAATCGACGAACACGTTCCAGCAGAGCGCGTTTCGCAGCTTCTGGTCGTCGAGGACGAGGTCGCGTATCTCGTCGGTCAGTCGCTCCCACTGCCACTCGCGCTCGGCGCGCGCGGCCGCGTCCCCTTGGCCCGGCGGCGCGGCCTCCCTGGCAGCCCTGATGGCGTACGCCGCAGCCCCCAGCTCATGGGCGGCGACATGCGCCACGGCCACCGCCTGACCCGCCGCAAGGGCGGCGAACCGGGCGGCGGGGGGCGCGTCGCGGCCTGCGGCGTTGGAGGCGAACGCCGCATTGTGACACTCTCTCATCGTGGCCTCGCCTCGGGTCCACGCCCGCACGAGCGCGATCGCTCTTCGCGGCCGGTCATCGTCGGGCCTGCATTCATCGAAGGACCTCATGACGTGCTCGGCGCAATCCGCGGCCCAGATTGCAAGCGCGTGATGGGTGCCGTCCTCCAGGAGCCCTCCGCGGCGGATGGTGATGAACCGTGGGTCACGTTTTTTGGGGAGGATCATCGTGCTGTTCGCTCTGCAACACTTCGTCGGCGGGATTCCTGACCCGCGGCGCTACTCGGCGGTCGTCTTCCGCCGCTGGAACTGCGCGAACAGCGCGGCGCGGACCTCGTCGTGCAGCGGCTCGCCCGGGATCCCCCGGAGCGCGTCGATCGTCAGCTCCATCTGCCGCAGGTAGGTCCGGCACCGATCGCACCACGCGAGGTGCCGCGCGCAGCCCTCCTCCTGCTCCGAGGACAGCTTTCCCTCGCTCCGGTCGGTGATCATCTCGGTCAGCTGACAGCACGTGACGACCATGCGCGCTCACCCCCTCGCCAGGTACCGCTCCAGCGCGGCCCGGAGCTTCGATCTGCCACGGTGCAACAGGACCCGCTGGTTCGCCTCGCTGATGCCCAGGATCTCGCAGACCTCGTCGGAGGGACACCCCTCCACGTCGCGCAGCAGGACCACCGCGCGCTGGCCAGGCAAAAGCGCCTCGATCTCCCGCTGGAGCACGGCGCCGATCTCCTTGCGCAGCAAGAGCCCCTCCGGGCTCTGCTCCGTCCAGGGGACAGGCGGGCTCACCCAGTCGCCCGTGCTGTCGAATCGGGCCGGCTCGACCGCGGGCTCGCCGCCCCGATCCCCGTCCTCCAGCCACGAGACGGGGACCGTGCGCTTCTCCCGCGCGCCCCACGTCCTGGCGCGGTTCGTGAGGATCCGGAACACCCAGGTCTTCAGCGCGGAGCGGCCCTCGAAGCGGACGAGCCCGTCGAAGACCGCCGCCCAGGTCTCCTGGACGACCTCCTGCGCGCATGCGGGGCCGGCGATGGTCCGGGCGAGCCGGAGCATGGGCGTGTGGAGCTGGGTCACGAGCTGCTCGAAGGCCTGCTCGTCGCCCGCGAGGAGCCGGCGGACGAGCGCGAGGTCGTCCGCCGACGCTGCGGAGCCGGCCGCGCCGTCCGCCGCAGGGAACGGGCCTATCTCGGCCGATGCGCGCTGCGCCGGTGCGGCCGCAGTGCCGTCGGCGCCGGCGCCGGCGCCGACCAGAGCGTCGTGGGACACGCGGAGGACGGTACCACGCCGCCGAGCCCCCCAGCAATCGACGCCGAGCCGTGGCGGCTCGCCCCGGGGAGGACAGCGGCCGCCGCCCGGGTCACAGCGACGTCAGCGCGTCCGCGACCTCCCTCGGCTTCGTCAAGAAGGGGGCGTGGCCCGCGTCGATCGAGATCACCTTCTCGCAGGGCAAGGCCGTGTACTGCTGCCTCTGCTCCGCAGGGCTGATGGCGAGATCCTGGAGCGCCTCGATGTAGACCCGCGGGACCCTCCCCCACCGCTCCTCGGTGACGTGGATGGGCTCGTCGAACGGCTTGGCGGGCTCCTCCCGCAGGTGGCTCTCGAGCGCCTCGATGTCCTCCGGGGAGCAATCCTGGCAGAAGGCGTTCTCGGCCCACCCCTCCTTGAAGCTCAGCGAGGTGCCGTCGCTCGACGGGGCCGCGTACGCCTTGATCTCCGCCCCCGCGTCGTCGGCCCACTCCTGGTTCAGCGACTGGCCGTCTTTCATCAGGAACGCGGTCAGGTAGACCAGCGTCTTCACCTTGTCGGGCCGCTGCTCGGCCGCCTGGGTCACCACGATGCCGCCCATGCTGTGGCCCACGAGGATCACGGGGCGCGAGGCGCTGTCGATGGCCTCCACCACGGCGTCGGTATAGGCCTGCAGGCTGGCGTTCGCGAGGGGCGTCCGGTCCTCGCCGTGCGCGGGGAGATCGAGGGCTATCACCTCGTGGCCGCCGGCCTCGAGGAGCGGCACCACCTTGTCCCACGCCCAGCCGCCCACGAAGGCGCCGTGGACCAGGACATACGTATTCTTCTCCGATCCCTCGGGGCCGCCGGCGCCGGTCGCGCCGTCGCCGTCCCCGCCGCCGCAGGCGGGGAGCGCGGACGACATGAGCGCCGCGGCCGAGATCATGGTGCCAAACCGAAGGACCTTGCGAAGCAGACCGTTCATGGATGTCTCCTCATCGTCGCCTGGCTCTGCTCGAGCGCGACGTCATCACGTGTCTCGACGTGCGATGAATGCGCGCGCCCCTGCGCCCGGGCCTGTCCCCGGCGCCACGGCGGCTCATCCCGCTACGAGCACAGTCTCGGAGGGGGCCCGAACGTTACAGCCCGATCGAGGAATCGTACGGAGGGGGGTCGCGGCATCGCGCCGCGGGCGCCGGGGCGCCGGTCCGGGGCCGCCGGGGCGCCGCGGCGCTGGGCAGGGAGGCCCCGCGCCCGGCGGCCCCTGGTGGCGCTGCGCGTTCTGGGCTAGACGCGCCGCGATGCCCTGGCGAACGGTCGAGCTCCGAGGACCCCGCGCGCTCGCGCGCCGCAGCCCGCTTCGACGCGCAGAGGACGGCGAGCCGTCGGCTCGGCAGGCCGGAGGAGAGCGCCGTGGCTAGCGGGGACGATCTCGTCGCGCGCGACCGCCGCTGCGTGATGCACCCCTACGCCGCGCCCATCTCGAGCGCGCCGCTCTTCGCCGTCGAGCGCGCGGAGGGCGTCCGCCTCACCCTCACCGACGGCCGCGAGCTCGTCGACGGCATGTCGTCCTGGTGGGCCGCCATCCACGGCTACGGGCACCCGGCGCTGACCGCGGCGATCAGCGCCCAGCTCGGGCGGATGAGCCACGTCATGTTCGGGGGCCTCACCCACGCGCCCGCGGTCGAGCTGTGCGAGGCGCTCGTGGCGCTCACGCCCGAGCCGCTGACGCGCGTCTTCCTCGCCGACTCCGGATCCGTGTCGGTCGAGGTGGCGATCAAGCTCGCCTTGCAGTTCTTCATCGCGCGGGGGCAGCCGGAGAAGCGCCGCCTGGTCAGCGTGCTCGGCGGCTACCACGGCGACACGTTCGGCGCGATGGCGGTCACCGACCCCGTGAACGGCATGCACCACCTGTTTCGCGGCGCGCTCGCCCAGCACCTGTTCGCCGCGGCGCCCGGCCCGGCCTTCGGCGCGCCCTGGTCGCCGGAAGCGCTGGACAGCATGGCCGCCCTGCTCGAGCGGCACGCGCACGAGGTGGCGGCCGTCATCCTCGAGCCCGTCGTGCAGGGCGCCGGCGGGATGCGCTTCTACCACCCGGGCTACCTGCGCGAGCTGCGCGCCCTCTGCGACCGCCACGACGTGCTGCTCGTCCTCGACGAGATCGCGACCGGCTTCGGCCGCAGCGGGGAGATGTTCGGCTGCGAGCACGCGGGCATCGCGCCGGACATCCTGTGCCTGGGGAAGGCCCTCACCGGCGGCACGATGACCCTGGCCGCCACGCTCTTCACGGAGCAGGTGGCCGAGACCATCGCCGGGAGCGAGCCGCGCGTGTTCATGCATGGCCCCACGTTCATGGGCAATCCGCTCGCGTGCAGCGCCGCGCTGGCCAGCATCCGGCTGCTGCTCGACTCGCCCTGGCGCGCGCGCGTCGCGGCCATCGAGGCGCAGCTGAAGCGCGAGCTCGCCCCCTGCCGCGCCCTCGACGCGGTGGCCGACGTGCGCGTGCTCGGCGCCATCGGCGTTGTCGAGCTCGAGCGGCCCGTCGACATGGCGCGCGTGCAGCCGGCGTTCGTGGAGCGCGGCGTCTGGTTACGGCCGTTCGGGAAGCTGGTCTATACGATGCCGCCTTACATCATCGAGCCGGGAGACCTGTCGCGCATCAGCGAGGCGATCGTGGGCGTGCTGTCCGGGATCTGAGGCGCGGCGCGTTCCGCCGCGCCCGCCGTGCTACCGTGCGCGCCCCGGTCATCGCGCCGGCGCACACGGAGCGAACACGACCACGGGAGGTACGACCATGACCAAGGGCGCGTGTCTATGCGGGACGGTCCGCTACCAGATCGACGGTCCGTTCCAGACCATGCTGAACTGTCATTGCTCGATGTGCCGCAAGTTCCACGGCGCGGCGTTCGCCACGGCCGCGGTCGCGCCGCTGCAAGGCTTTCGCTGGCTCGCCGGCGAGCACGCCGTCCGCGCGTCGAGCGCGAGCGCTTATCGCTCCTTCTGCGGCACCTGCGGCGCAGCCGCGCCGCTGCTCGCCCCGGATAGGCAGCTCGCCCTGGTCCATGCCGGCAACCTCGAGGGCGATCTCGGCATCGAGCCGCAGTTCCACCAGCTCGTCGGCTCCAAGGCGCCCT
Organism: Sorangium cellulosum So0157-2; assembly: GCF_000418325.1. GTDB lineage: Bacteria > Myxococcota_A > Polyangia > Polyangiales > Polyangiaceae > Sorangium > Sorangium cellulosum_D. The sequence continues at coordinate 1,347,062 of NC_021658.1, read as the reverse complement.
GGTACACGATCACGGACTCCCTGCCGCAGTTCGAGCGGTGGCCGCCCGAGATCCAGGCGCCGGTCGTGGAGCGCCCCACGGTGGAGCCCAGAGAGGGAGTCACCCAGGGCAGCTGCCTGTGCGGCGACGTGGCCTTCGAGTTCGACGGCGCGCCCCTGCGCATGATGTACTGTCACTGCACGCGCTGCCGCCGCGGGCGCAGCGCCGCGCACGCGGCCAACGTCTTCGTGGCGCTGGACGGGTTCCGCTGGGTCCGCGGCGAGGCGCGGGTCGCGAGCTACAAGGTGCCCGAGGCGCGGTTCTTCACCGTGGCCTTCTGCACGGGCTGCGGCGGCGCGGCGCCGCGCCTGTCGCCCGAGCGCGGCGTCGCCGTGGTGCCCGCGGGCGCGCTCGACACCGATCCTGGCATCCGGCCGGCGGCGCACATCTTCGTCGGCTCCAAGGCGAGCTGGTTCCGGATCACGGGCGACGTGCCGCAGTTCGACGAGCTGCCGCCCCAGGCCTGAGGACGGCATCGAGGGATCGGCCGTGGGGCCGGGCCGGCGGCGGCGCGGCCTCGCGCCCCCCTGCGAAGCACCCGCGCCGACTTCGTAGCTGTCCCGGTCAGCCGCGAGGATCTGGGCGCACCCGCCGATCCACGTGATCGCCACGCCCAGCCCCATCACGCGATGTCTCGGGCGCGCCGCTGTCATGAATCCAACCTCTGGTTACCGAAGCACCGTGTAAGGCGCTCTCCGCGGCGCACGACCCCAGGGCGGGAGCTCACGCGCTCGATCGCCGCCCGGCCCGAAGCGCGTCTCGCTGAGCGAGCAGCCACGCGCGCCCCTCGTCCTCCGTCGCGAAGAACTGCTGCGGGTAGGGCCGTCCCGTGAGCATCTGGATGCCCTTCGCGAGGAGCGCCACGATGACGCGCACGGAAAAGCTCGCGCCGACGAGCGCGATCGCGTCGAGGCGCGCGGTCCGCACCTCGTCCGTGAGCGCCTTGCGCGCCGGCGGCGGGACGGGGCCCATGCGACGCGCGTCGACGAGCACCAGGACGTCGCCGCCGCTCTCCGCCACGCGCCTGAGCGCGCCGATGATCGCGCGCGCTCGGTCTTCCGTGAGCTCGCCGTGGACCGCCACGCGCAGGATGCCGTCGGGCTCTTCATGAACACCGGAGCTCGCGTCCTTCAAGCCGAGATCGCTCATGCCGAGCATGCTAGCGCCTCTGCGGCGCGTTGCGGGCCGGCGCCGGCGTCACACGATCGGGCGCCGCCCGGCCCGGAGCGCGTCTCGCTGGGCGAGCAACCACGCGCGCGCCTCGCCCTCGGTGTCGAAGAACTGCTGCGGGTAGGACCGTGCCGTGAGCATCTGCACGCCTTTCGCGAGGAGCCCCAGGACGACGCGCAGGGAGAAGCTCGCTCCGAGGATCGCGACCGCGTCGAGGCGCGTGCACCGCACCTCCTCCGTCGTCGCCTTGCGCGCCGGCGCCGCGAGAAGGCCCGCCTGACGCATGTCGGCGAGCACCAGCACCTCGCGGCCGCTCTCCGCCACCCGCCGAAACACGCCAAACATGGCGCGCAGTCGCTCTTCCCTGAAGTCGCCGTCGATCGTCACATGCAGGATGCCGTCGGGCTCGTCACGTACACCCGGGCTCACGCCCTTGAGGCCGAGATCGTTCATGCGGACCATGCTAGCTCCTCTGCGGCGAGGCGGTGTGCGTGCCTTCACGGTCAACGCCGCTGTCGACGCGGCGATGCGGGCGAGCGAGCTCATCGTTTGAGGCGGTGGACGACGCCGAGCGGTCCTCGGACCGGTCGGCGCGGCGTCATACGGCCGGACGCCGCCTGGCCCGGAGCGGGCCCCGCTGGGCGAGCAGCCACGCGCGCGCCTCGCCCTCGGTGTGGAAGAACTGCTGCGGGTAGAGCTGTCCTGTTAGGATGTGCACGCCCTTCGCAAGGAGCGTCACGACGACGCGTTGGGAAAGCGCCGCTCGGAGCGGGCGGCCGGACGCAGCCATGTGGGCGCGGCGGTCACCCTGCCCGATGCCAGCGCCGGCGTAGGGTCACCGCGAGCAGCGCAGCCCCGGAGCACGACGGCGATGGCGCCTCGACTGGAAACCGCGCGGCGGACGGTCGGGCGATCTCGTCAGCAACGGTGGCCCCGGCGTCCGGGACCTGCGACAATCCGCGCACCTTGAGCCGCGCTCCGGTGGACGTCATCGTCGTGACGATCATCCAACCCGAGCTCCGCGCGGCCGTCGCGGCGCTCGGCCTTCGCGAAGCGGACCGCGAGGCCGACGGCGCTGGCACGATCTACTACCGGGGCGCCGTGCGCTCCGCGCAGTCAGGGCAAGAGCTCCAGGTCGCCGTCACCTGCGTCGGGAGCGCCGGCAATCCGCACGCCGCCGCCGCGACACGGGACGCCATCGCCTGGGGCCGTCCGCGCGCCGTGCTGCTCGCGGGGATCGCGGCGGGCATGCGCGGGAAAGTCCGGCTCGGCGATGTCGTGCTCGCCGAGCGCGTCGTCTCCTACGAGCCCGCTGCCCTCGTCGCAGCATCCGCCGGTTCGCGTGTGGAGGCCAGGCCGGAGAGCGAGGAGCTGCCACACGCCATGAACCAGTACGTGGTGGACTACCATCCGGACTCCGAACGCCTGTCCCGGCTCCTCGGTCGTATCGACGGGAGTTTGCCCCAGCCTCCGACCGGCGCGGGCAGCGAGCTGGCCCCGACGATCGAGATCCGGAGAGGCACCATCGCCAGCGGAGAGAAGCTCCTGCGCGATCAAGCCGGGATGCAAGCGCTCCGCGAGCTCCACGGGAAGATCATCGCGGTTGACATGGAGTCCGCCGGGTTCGTCGCGGCGTGCCGCCGTGACCCTATCCTCTGGCTGATCATCCGGGGGATATCGGACTTCGGCGACGCCCACAAGGACGATCGCCTCCACGGCATCGCGGCAAGCAGAGCGGCGGCAGTGCTCGCCGACTTTCTCGCGTTCGGGCTGGATCTTGCCCCACGACCGCCTACACGCCAGCGCCGGCAGATCTCTCCTCGTTACCCCGACGATCGCACCCGCGTTCTGGGCGAGCAGCTCCAAGACGCGCTCGATCGCCGGGAGGCGCTCGCGGAGGTGGGCGCCAGGACGGCCGAGGTCGATCAGGAGATCGTGCAGATAAAGCGGCAGCTGCGGGAGGGAGGGCAGCTTCGTGCGGGAGATAGGCTCGGAGACGAGCGCTACCTGCTCCTCGAGCCCGTCGGCCGCGGCGGCTTCGCGTCGGTGTGGAAGGCGCAGCATCGCGCGCGGCGCGAGGCCGTCGCGCTCAAGGTCCTCCATCCCGATCTGGCGGGCGACGTGGTCCGACGCGAGCGGTTCCTCCGCGGCGCGCGGATCATGACGCAGCTCGATCACCCGGCTGTGGCCCGCGTGCTCGAGCCCGGCGCCGAAGACGGGGGCTTTTATTATTTCGTCATGGAGCTCGCCCAAGGCGGCGATCTCCGGCGCGCGGTGCTCGAGGGCAGGCTCCCGAAGGATCAGGTGCTGCCGCTGCTGATCCGGATCGGCGAGGCGCTGGCGCACGCACACACGATGGGGGTCGTCCACCGTGACGTGAAGCCGGCCAACATCCTGCTGGATGAGAGCCTCCAGCCCAAGCTGACCGACTTCGATCTGGTGAACGTGGGGGATACGACGGGAGGTACGCGGACCGGCGCCCTCGGCACGGTCTTCTATGCAGCGCCCGAGTGCCTGACGCAGCCTCAGCACGCGGACGCGCGGGCCGACGTGTACGGGCTCGGCATGACCGCCATGTTCTGCCTGCACGGCGCGGAGCTCCCGCTGGAGGTGATCCGCGGCCCTGAGGAGCTCATCGACTCCCTCGATTGCGATGAGCCCGTGAGGCGCCTGCTCAGGCAGGCCACGGCCTTGAAGAAGGAGCAGCGCCCCGCCGACGCCGGAGCGTTCTGCGAGGCCTTGCGGGAGGCGCTCCGCAGCACCGTAACCGGCGGAGATGCCGTGGCGAAGCTCGGAACGGACGTCCTCTCGTGGGTGACCGACGGACGGAACGATGAGACGGTCTGGCTGACGCAGGACGGCGACCGCGTGCGGGTCGTGGCGCGCGCCCCGGCATCGATCCTCGTGGCGGGAGACCAGGTATGGATCGCTCGGAAGAGGAAGCGGGCCATCCGCCTCCTCGACATCGACGCTCTCGCCGCCGTGAGGGATCGGCTCATGGAGAACGACAGCTCCCGGGACGGCCTGCCCATCGTGGAGCGCGAGATCGACGACGTGGTGCTGATCAACGTGGCGTCCGGGAATACCTTGTCGCTCAGCGCGCCGGCCGTGGACGAGGGCGCCGGAGAGAGCCCGCACGCGTTCGAGCTCGAGCAGTCGATCCAGCTCCTTGCATCGGTCGGGCCGTACCTATTCGTCCACACGGGGGTCCACGGGAACTGGGGCGGTGCGCACCCGATGTATGAGGCCAGGTTCCGGGTGCTCGATCTGCGCTCGGGGGCGGACACGGAGCTGTTGACCGACACGGAGCGCGTGCAGCTGAGTCGTGAGGAGGGCCAGCGCGCCATGGACCGGCTACGCCAGCGTTACGAAGACTTTCTCGGCGAGGGTGAGGCGCCGGAGCTGACGCTCTTTCTACTTTCCTACGGGCATGACGGCGCCCTGTCCGCAGAGTATCAGTTCACGGCGCCGATCGCGTATGTCGCATCGGATTATCGCTGGAGCGCCTACACATGCTCCGAGCTCGTCCACAGCCCGAAGATCCCTGCGTCTCTCGGAGAATACGAGAGAGCTCCGCATCTGCTCGAGCGACACTGGGCGAAGACGCCGCGCTTCGACGATCGCGTGAGGTGGACGGCAGCGCATCTCTCCTCGCATACGCGCGCACTGCTGAGGCGACTCTTCCACGACGAGGGCACCTCCTGACCTCGCGCGTTGCGCAGCGAGGAGCGCGACATCCATCAGGGCGGCTCGCACACCGCGTTCTCCTGCCCCGCCGCTCGCGGCGATCGCAGCACGGCGCTCCGCCCCTCGGACCGCGCCGGCGCGACGCCGCTCCCGCCTATCACTTCGCGCCCGCGAGCCGCAGCACCTCGGCCCGCTCGGCGTCGGTCGGCTCGCGCTGGCAGTCCTTGCCGGCGCTCTGCAAGGCGTCGAGCTGACGGACGAGATCGCCGGGGTCGACGCTCAGGCAGCCCTCCTCGAACTGCGAGCACTCGGCGACCGAGAGCGCGGTCCCCGCGACATAGCGGCAATCGGGATCCCCGGGCGGGTACCTCAGGAACGTGGAGGCCTGGGTGAGCAGACATGCGGCGTCCGACGGCGCGCTCGCCTTCTTGCAGCGCGCGGCGGCGACGCGCGCCATCCGCTCCAGATCGGCCGCCGCGTACATCGGAACCCGAGGGCGCGCAGGCGGCGCGCTCGCGGCGCCGGCGGTCCGCGGGCCCGCCGCCGGCCGCGGCGTCTCGGAGCACGCGCACGCGAAGCCGACGCACACGCCGACGAAGGCGAGCAAGGATCCCCCAGGCCTCATGGTTGCGACAAGTACCACGCCCGCTTCATCGCCCGCAACCGACGCAACCGATGCAACCGACGCAACCGGCGCAACCACGCGCGCCTGCCCCGGCTCTCGTCGCGCCTCCACTCACCTCCATCGAGCCAGCCCCGGCGCGCAGGTCCCCGATGGCCGTACCTCGGCGGCCCGCCAGGGTTGGGCCGCCCCACCGCGCCAGCCCTCGAGCGGCGGCTCGCGCTCTTCCATTACCTGGCAGGTAATCGACCCCCGCACGCGGCGTGGTTCAACTCCTCCTCACAACGCGCGACGAGGAAGGAGAACCGCAATGACTGAACAGCACATCGACACGCCGGCGGCGCCCGTGGATCCCGAAGCCGGCCCGGCGCCGAGCCCCGGAGAGCCGCAGCCGGCGCGGAGCAGGCCGCGGCCCGCCGCCGGCCCGTTCATCGAGGCGCAGGACGGCGCGCGCCTGTTCCACCGCGACTGGGGCGCGGGCAAGCCCGTGCTGTTCCTCTCTGGATGGGCGCTGAGCAGCGAGATGTGGGGCTATCAGATGGTCGACCTGGTCGATCGCGGGCTGCGCTGCGTCGCCTACGACCGGCGCGGGCACGGCCGCTCGAGCGATCCGGGGCGGGGCTACGATTACGACACGCTCGCCGACGACCTCGCCGCGGTGCTGGAGCGGCTCGATCTGCGGGACGTCACGCTGGTGGGCCATTCGATGAGCGGCGGCGAGATCGCGCGCTACCTCTCGCGCCACGGCGACGGCCGGATCGCCCGCGCCGTGTTCCTGGCGCCGACCACGCCGATGCTCCTCAGGGCGGCGGACAACCCGGACGGGCTCGATCGGCGCCTCGTCGAGCAGGCGCGCGCGGCGATGCGCGCCGACTACCCGAGGTGGCTGGCGGACAACGCGCCGCCGTTCTTCGTGCCCGAGACGTCGCAGGCCATGAGGGACTGGGTGCAGCACCTCATGCTCCAGTGCTCGATGAAGGCGCTGCTCGACTGCAACCGCGCGTCGGTCGAGGCCGACTTCCGCGACGAGCTGCGCAGGATCGCGGTGCCGACCCTCGTCATCCACGGCGACCGCGACGCGTCGGCGCCGCTCGCGCTCACCGGCGAGAAGACGGCGGCGCTCATCCCGGGCAGCCGCCTGCTCATGATCGAGGGCGCGCCGCACGGGCTGTTCGTCACCCACCGCGAGCACGTCAGCCGCGCCCTGCTCGCCTTCGCGCGCGCCTGAGCGGCCGCGCGCGCTGTCCCGCGCCCGCCGTGCTCGGACGGCGGGGCCAGGTCGGCTGCGCGGGTCGAGCTCGCCTGTCACGCCGCCTCACCGCCGCGCGGGGCGACCTCGCGGTTTCGCGCGCGACGCGCCGAGCAAACCGCTGCGCGTGGTGGTTTGCTCGACCGCGCAAGCCGCCCGGCAGCCCGATCGCGCCGCCCAGCGGCGCGGCCGGTGGGTGGGCGCGGCCAGCGGGCAAAGCGCGCGCTGCGCCCGCGGAGAACGCGGCCGGCACGGCGCGTGCTCTTGGTCAGAGAGCCTACCATGACCTGCGAGTTGGCTTGAGGCGCCGAGCCCGTGGAGCACCCCAGTCGCGCGGGCTCCGCGCCCCAGTCGCGCGGGCTCCGCAGCGCTCGACCATCGCAGCTGGCATGTCGGGCCACTGCAACCATCACATGATTGAACGGAAAGGGAAGAGCATGACACGCAAGATCATCACGGCGGCCGCGGCGTTGTCTTTGTTCGCCGGCATGGCGTTGGCGCACGTGTCGACGCCCGCGGCCTCGAGCCTGGAGGCCCGCTCCGTCCTCGGCGCGGAGGCGAGCGCCGCGACGCCAGAGGGGGTGGCATTCTACGGGTTCCCCGCGGCCAACGTGCCCACCACGACGCAGGTGGACCTCGCGGGCATCGCGAGCGGGACCTCGGGGGTCGTCTCCCAGGCGGCGGTCGCCCAGGCGGCGGTCGCCCAGGCCGGCGGGATCGGCGACATCGGTGGCTCGACAGCCAACGCCCAGGGCTTCCAGGGCCGCGGCTACGGGGGCTGGAGGGGGAACGCGATGAACGGCGCGTCTGGGTGCGGTCGAGCGGACGTCCGCTTCGGCAACTAGCTATCTCGGCCGGCCCGCCGGGGCCGCCGCCGTTCACGGGCCGCGCGCGGGCGGAGCGCCGCGCGCGGCCGTCTCTCCGACGACCCCGAACCCGGAATGGACGAACCCGTGCGCCGTTGCCTCCGCGTGCTCTCGACGTCCGCGCGCGCTGCTCGCCTTTCCTTTCGCGATGACGCTCTCGTACCCGACGCCGCAGAACCCGCTCAAGCTCCGCGACCGCGGAGATCGCCGCGCCGAGCGGCCAGGCTCGGGTGAGCGCCTGCGCTCAGATGGCCTGGCAGTAATAGAACGCCATGTTGTCGCAGTGATCTCCGCTGCACTTCGCGCCTGCGATGTAGTAGCCCGGCGGGAAATAGATCGACCCACCGTTCTCCTCGGAGATGAATCCGCTCCAGTAGCAGCTGCCCCAGGTCTTCCCGCTGAGATGGGAGCACTGGAGCGACACGTTGTCGCAGTAGCTGCCCGTGCACGCGAGCCCCGTGACGAAATCCCCGTAGTTGCACCTCCGGTTGTTCGTGTTCTCCTCGGAGAAATAGGAGGTCCAGTACGTGGACGTGTTGTAGGTCCCAAGGGAAGAGCAATAGCCCCTGATGTTGTCACAGTCGGAGCCGCTGCAATGGAACGCGCTCATGGCGTTGCCGCTGTCGCACGCGACGGGCGCCCAGCCGTCGGACGTGTCGGCCGTCCATCCATTCGTGATGGCGTCGGCCGCCGTTCCGACCTCCTCGTCCGTCTCGACGTCGGCGTCGCTCGCGCTGTCGACCGACTCGGCCATGCAGCCGGGCACCATCAACAGGGTCGAGCCGAGCAGCGAGAGGAGCGACAGCGTCGATGTAATCTTCATGATGAACCTCGTGGCGCGACCGTGCGCGAGTCGGCTTCGCGTCGGCGGCACGGTCGCGCCTTGTGGAATTGGAGTTGTTGAGACCTGGCGCGGGCATCGATGCTTCGAGGTCCGCGCCGCCGGTATGAGCAGGGCGCGTACCATCGCCCTCGGGCCCGGTCCCGCCCCGACATCGCGTCGGAAAGGCCCGAATTCGGGCGGGCGCCGCGCGCGTCGCCCTGGCGGGCGGCGGCGTTGCGCAGAGGCTCGCTCAACGGTTGAGCGAAACCTCGTCCAGTTGCGCAGAACGTTGTGTCGGAGGAGCGTCACGGCGTGCACCCGGCGCGGCCGGCCCGCGTGGCCGTCCGCGCGCGGGGGCGCGCGAAGGGCTCGGGACCGACGCGAACCGCCGAAAGCGGGCCGCGGCATGGCCCTCGGAGCGCTCGACAAGCGTGAGCGCTGCCCTCCAAGGTGTCGTATCGTCCGCGCGAGGCACCGAACACCATGCGAAAAGAGCGGCTGGCCCTCTCTCTCCTGCAGATCGCCCTGCTCGCGGCGTGCGCGCAGCGCCCTGACGCGGACGGCCCTGACGCGGGCGGCGGCGCGGTGACGGGCGCCGGGCCCACGTTCGCGTGCCCGCCGGGCGCGGTGGAGACCGACGCGGGCTGCGAGCCGGCGGGGGTCCCGCCCGGACGGTGCGGGAGCGGCTTCGCACCCGACGGAGCGCAGGGTTGCGTGCCCGTCCTGCCAAAGGAGGCGGGCCCGCCAGGGCAGATGGCCGTCCCCGGCGAGACGGCGTGGCGTGAGGTCGCTCCGTGCGGGGCGGGCCCGTGGGGCAGCGCGCCGGTCGACGAGACGACCGAGTTCGTCGACGCCGCCTACGCCGGGGCGGACAGCGACGGCACGGAAGCCAGGCCGTGGACGACGATCCAGGACGCGGTGGACCACGCGCGCGAGGGCGCCCTGATCGCGATCGCAGAGGGCAGCTACGTCGAAGAGCTGCTCATCTGGGGGCAGCCGGTGCGGCTCTGGGGCCGGTGCCCCGCGCGCGTCGAGATCGTCGGGCCGCCCGGCGCGGCGATCGTCGTCCAGCTCGACAGGGGCGCGAGCGCCGCGGAGATCCACGACCTCGCTGTCCGCGGACAGGGCATCGGCCTCGGCGTGAGGAACGCGCGCGACGTCGTGGTCGAGCGGGTCTGGATCCACGACACGAGCGACGTCGGCCTCCTCGCCGCAGGCCCGGAGACCGGGACGAGCGTGACCGTGCGCGGGGCGCTCGTGGAGCACACGACGGGCGCGGGCATGGTCGTGGCGGACGCCGCCGTGACGCTGGAGGGCACGGTCCTGCGCGACATCGATCTCGCCGCCGGGGATCCGGAGCACCCGTTCGACGGCCATGCGATGGCGATGCAGGTCGAGTCCTCCGAGCGCCGCGCGAGCGTGACGGCGCGCTCCGTGGTCGTCGAGCGCGTCGGCGGGCTCGGGATCCGGCTCTCCGGGGCGGACGGCGTCGTCGAGGACAGCGTCGTTCGCGACGTCGCCTGGCTCGCGGCGGACATGCCGGGCACCGGGCTCGCGTCGACCCACATCCCGGGCTTGGATCCGGGGACCCTCACGGTCCGTGGCAGCGCCCTGGAGCGGAACCACACCGCCGCGATCGCGATGATCGGCGCCGAGGCGACCATCGAGGCGACGGTCGTGCGCGACACGGGCGCGGGGTCGGCCGAGGGCGATCCGGGCGGCGCGGGCCTCTACGCCGAGCCGAGCCGCGTCGACGGGCGGCCCGCCCGCGTGGCGCTCCGGCACGTCCTCGTCGAGCGGAGCCGCGAGAGGGGGATCGTCGTCAACGGGTCCGACGTCGAGATCGATGGCCTCCTCGTGCGGGAGCTCGTGCCTGGCGCGTCGGACTACGGCGCGGGGATCGAGATCGCGCACGATCAGCGGCGCGCGAATGTCCGGGTGAGCGGCAGCGCGGTGGAGGGCAGCTACGGGACCGGGATCGCCGTCTTCGGGGCCGACGCGGCCCTGGACTCGACCGTGGTGCGCGACACGAGGCCGCTGCCGTCGAGCCAGGATCTCGGCCGGGGCGTCAATGTCCAGTCGCTGCCCGAGCTCGGCGAGCGCGGGAGCGCGCGCGTGCGCAATGTCCTGATCGAGCGGAACAGGGACGTCGGCCTCTTCCTCAGCGACTCGGACGCGACCGTCGAGTCGACGACGATCGCGGACACCCTGGGGCGCGCGCTCGACGGCGGAAACGGCTACGGCATCATCGCCTACAACGACGAGACGGGTCTGGCGAACGTCCTCGTCCGGGACAGCGTGATGGCGCGGAGCGCCGGGGCCGGTATCTACAACCACGGCGCGACGGTGCAGATCGCGTCGACGACCTTCACGTGCGAGCCGCTCGACATCGTGAGGGACGTCGATGAGCTCTCTCCGGCGGTCTACGAGGATCTGGGCGGGAACGTCTGTGGCTGCGAGGGCCGCACCATCGACTGCAAGGCGGAGCCGACGCGCCTCGAGCCCCCCCGCGCGCTGCCGCCGCCCCCGCCTCTGCCCACAGGCGAGGGCTGAGACTTCCGCGCGTCCGCTGCCCTCGCGTCTTCGCGCCGCTCGCGGCTCAACCCGGGTCGGGGCGCTCAACCCGGGTCGGGGAGCTCAACCCGGGTCGGCCCGCCCGCCGGGGCCGGATGCGGGCGAGGCCCCGCGGATCCGCCCGGCAGGACGCGGCGTCGATGCGCTGCGGCTCGAGCCCGAGCTCCCGCATCCTCGCCGCGTCCCACGCCTCGATCGGGTCGCGCCCGGCGATGTAGCTGCGCGCGGGGTTGGCGAGCGGCGCGCGCAGGCTCATCACCTCGGGCGCCGACATCAGAACGCACGTCTTGTAGCGGGGCAGATCGCTCGTCATCAGCCGGCTCCACAGGTGGCGACCCACGTTGCGCACGCTGCCCAGGGTGCGGCTCAGGCGCTGGAAGTGCTCGATCGCCTCGGAGGGGTGCAGCCGGGCCGGACGGTGACACAGGGTGTACCCGTCGAGGTCCCGGCTGGTCACCCCGGGCAGGAGGCGCCCTTCGGCCGCCACCTGCGCGAAGAACGGCGTCTCCGGGTACGGGCAGACGATCCCGAGGAACGTCGGGCACTGATCCCCGAGGTCGTGCAGGTACGCGGGCAGCCGCTCCAGGTACTCGTTGGTGTCCCCGTCCGCGCCCACGAGGAGCCCGAACGAGAGCACGATCCCGCTCGCCGAGGCCCGCTGCATCACCTCGCGGACCTCGCTCAGCTTGTTCTGGCCCTTGTTCATCGCGCTGATCGACTCGGGGTTCAGCGACTCCAGCCCGGTGTAGACATAGCGACACCCCGCGCGCCCCATGAGGCGCACCAGCTCCGGGTCGCGCAGCACGTTGAAGGTGAGCGCGCAGCCCCAGATCTTCTTGAGCGGCATCAGCGCCTCGCAGAGCTCCCGCAGGTAGCGGGGAGAGCCCCCCAGGTTGTTGTCGAGGAAGCCGAACACATCGCCGGTCACCCCCGGAATGCGCCGGTTGAAGATCATCCGGTCGCGGATGTCCCGGATCACGTGGTCGATCGGGCGATATCGGTACTGCTCGTGCCCGGTCAGCACGCAGAAGTTGCAGGAGAAGGGGCAACCGCGCGACGCCTCGATGCCCGGCATCCGGACGAGGTTGTTGCGGTAGTCGACAAGGTCGTAACGGTAGGTGGGGATCCGCTCCGGGGGCACCGGCGGGAGCGCGTAGACGGGCTGGAGCTCATTCCGCTGAAAATCGGCGATGAGGGCCGGGACGTTCGACTCCGGATCGCCCGTCACCACCGCGTCGAAGTGCTGGAGCGCGTCCGCGCGGAAATGGCCCGCGTGCCGGCCGCCGGCCACCGTGGTGACGCCGCGCCGCCGGAGCAGCGCGGAGAGCAGCTTGGTGTGCTCGTAATAGGCGTGCACGTACGAGAAGAACACGAGATCCCAGGGGCGATCGAGGGGGATGTCCGTCTCCTTCTCGTTGTAGAGCTCGATCTCCGCGTGCGGCGGGCACAGGGCGGCGATGAGCTCGGGCACGGAGGATTGCATGACCGAGCGCTCCTTGCGGTGCAGGCGGCTCGGGTGCGTGTAGGTCGAGAGGATGGCGATGCGCATCGAGGGTGGGCTCCTGGTTCAGTTCAGGCCGACGGCGACGCTCGCGAGGCCCAGGGCGGCGTGCGCGAGGGTCACCCCGGCGAGGGTGCGGTGCCGCGCGTAGAGCGCGCCGAAGAGCATGCCGATGGCGAACGTGAGGAAGGCGAATCCAAGCGAGACGTGGAGGTGGTAGACACCGAAGAAGGCCGAGGTGAGCGCGAGCGGGACGGCCCGGCCGGACCGGGGCAGGAAGCGCTCCAGGGAGGTCTGGATCACGCCGCGCGCCACGAACTCCTGGAGCAGGCAGTGGGGCGCGTAGAGGGCGAAGAAGAGCGCCCGCGAGGTCGCGTCGTAGTCGGCGATCGATCCCCAGGTGACGAGGGGCTCGCCGCGCGTCCACGCGCCGAGCCGCAGCGCGAAGCAGGCGGCCGCGAGGGCGAGCGCGACGGCCAGCGACTCCGCCAGGCTGCTGCGCAGGCCGGCCGTGGTCACGCCCATCCGCGAGAGCGGCAGCGACTGGCGGCGCACGTACCACGCGACCGGAACGAGGAGGGCGAGCAGAAGCCCCCAGGAATAGGCCATGTGCTGGGCGGGGGGCAGCCCGGGGGTCACCGTCCGCTGGACCACCCGCGCCATGAGGAGGAGCGCCGCGGCGAGGGCGATGAAGGAGGTGATCTCGCGGCGGAGCTTTCGCGCAGGGGCCCCACACACGGGTTCGAGGCTGCGTTCGCGCAGCCCGGGAGCGATGGTTGCCGGAGCGTCGATGGCCATGCCGGCTCGCGGAGCAGCGGATGTGCCACGCGGCGATCGGCGGCGAAGGCCGCTGTCGGCCGGCGGACCAGGTGCGTGAAGGCGGCGCGAATTGAGCCGATACGGCACAACGACATGGCGCCTTCGCCCTGGTGGTCCCGGCCGGCTCCCGGCGCCGGGCGCACGGGCGTGTGTCCGAGATCACCAGCGCCGCTCGTGGCGCGCACCGGGACCGCTCTCGGCGCGGCGCTCGCCGGGTGCCTGGCGGCGAGCGCGCAGCGCCGGCGCGCCTCGATGGCTCGAGCGCCGGCGCGCTTCGCTGGCTCAGCCCTTCACGGCTTGCAAGGTGTAGCTCGCGGCCAGCCGCTCCGGCCTCTCGCGGAGCCGCCATTCGCCGCGCTCGTCTTGCACCATCCCGTCTCCGAGCGGGTTCCAGGGGACCGAATCGTGCTCGGTGAGCGCGGTCAACCGCAGGTTCGCCGCGAAGAGCGCGGTGACGATCTCGCCGAGGCCGTGGTTGAAGCTGATGCTGTCCGGCGCGGCGAGCTCTCCCTCGTGGGAAACGTAGGTCTGCTTCTCGTGGAACAGCGTCCCACCCTCGACCTTGAAGTAAGGATACTCCACGACGAGGAGGCCGTCCGGGCGCGGATCGGCGAGCGCCCACAGCATCGGATGGTGGCACAGGCCGAGGGCAACGCGTTCTACCTCGAGGAGCCGATCCGGGCGGTCCTCGAGGGGGGCGCCGAGGCGCTGCCGGAGACGGTGCTGGAGATGGTGGAGCGCGGCTCGCGGCGCTTCGGCGCGCTGTATCCGCGACGCATGGACTTCGGCTATACGAGCGGAACCCTGGCAACACTTCAGACCGGGAGTCGCGGTGACCCTTCCTTGAGCCACGGCCCCAGACTGTTGTTCGCGCCGGGTCCGGCCTCACCTCGCCCCGTGGACATTAGGAGGCGAACCGAGGCCATCGCACCGATCAACTGTGCGAGGCCACGCACGAAGCGCTCGAAGTCCGTTCCCTTGCCGCCCAGCTCCACCACCGGGCTAGCGACCACTGATCCGGTGCGACAGCATCCACAGCCGGATTCGATGTTGCAGCTCATCACGCGCGCGCTCGAACGCCTTCCTCACTTCAGCTTCGGTCCCCGTGGCTTCTGCTGGATCCTTCACGCTCCAGTGAATCTGCTCGCGATGGGTGGGCAGCGTCGGGCAGCTCTCCCTAGCGCGATCGCAGACCGTGATCACGAAGTCGAACCGCTGCTCCATGAACTCATCGAGAGGCTTGCTCCGCTGCATCGAGATGTCGATCCCGATATCGGCCATCACGCGGACGGCGAGCGGGTGCACCGACCGCGGAAGGGATCCAGCGCTGTAGCTCTCGACGCGTCTACGGCTGCCACGTCTACCGAGACGAGACACGGCCTCAGTCACCTCGCTGTAGCTGTCGACGGGTCCACTCCCACCGGCCCAACGCGCCAAGCCTTCAGCCATCTGGCTCCTGCACGAGTTGCCGGTGCAGAGGAACAGGACGCGAACCGGTTCGAGGCTCATGGTCGGCTATCCTCGTTGATCCGAGCAGCGGCCCACCCCTCGCGCGAGACGAGCTCGGCCACGCGCGAGCGGACCTCGTCGCGGATCTCCCGCACGCGCTCCACCGGCTTGCCCTTGGGATCTTCCAGAGGCCAGTCTTCACGGTGAAGCCCTGGAATCACGGGACACACCTCCCCGCATCCCATGGTGACGAGCAGCGTCACCTGGCTCGCCAGCTCATCCGTGAGCCGCTGAGGCTTCACGGCCGAGAGGTCAATCCCCTCCTCCGCCATCGCGGTAAGCACTTCCGGATGGACGCGCGGGCCCGGCTCGGTACCAGCCGAGATGGCGCGCGCCTTGGAAGGGTCGGATAGAGCGTTGAACCAAGCCGCAGCCATCTGGGAGCGGCCCGCGTTGTGAACGCAGGCGAAGAGCACGGTTTTCATGGAACATCCTCCGGAACCGCGCGATCGACGACGCGATCGGCGACTTTGGGCAGGGCGGGAACGAGCCAGCGGAATGCCAGCGTTGCCGCCGCTGCTCCTGCAAGTTGTGCAACGATGAACCCGGGCGCGTCGGCCGGCCGGATGCCGGCGAACGTATCGCTCGCGGCCCTAGCAAGTGTGACGGCCGGGTTCGCGAACGAGGTGGACGAGGTGAACCAGTAGGCGGCCGTGATGTACGCGCCGACGGCGAAAGGAACGGCCTCGGCTCGCCTCCGGACGCCCCCCCAGATGACGGCGAGCAACCCGAAGGTCGCGACGAACTCGCTCACCAGCTGGGCGAGGCCAGCGCGCTCGTGCTGCGACGCCGAGAAGAGGGCCTCGCCGAACATGACGTGCGCCACGGCGACGCCCGCGAAGGCGCCGGCGACCTGGGCCAGGATGTACGCGGGCACCTCTCGCCAGGGGAGCCCGCCCTGGCTTGCGTCGGCGAGCGTCACGGCGGGGTTGAAGTGCGCGCCGGAGATGGCCCCGAAGGTCAGGATGAGCGCGACCAGCGCGGCCCCCGTCGCGATCGTGTTCGCGAGCAGGGCGATCGCGACGTTCCCGCCGGCAAGGCGCTCGGCCATGATCCCGGACCCGACCACGGTCGCGAGCAGCAAAGCCGTCCCGAGCGCCTCGGCGACGGCCCTGCGGGTGAGGTCAGCGCGCGGCGGCATCGTTGAGCCTGGACCAGACGCAGCACCCAGGCGCGCAGCAGGCAGCATCGCTCTTCGAGGGCATCGCGGGCTGGCTCCTCATCATGGCCGCGTCGCCGTGGACCACGAACATCTTCCACGAGTTGCCGTCGGGATCCTCGTCGAGTGATATGTGAGGCTTGAGATCATTCATCGCGTACGTTCTTTCCAGAAAGATCGAAGCAGATGGGTAAAAGAACAGCAGCTCGCCTTGCCGTGCAGCAGCAGTCCTCCCGCAGGTACTCCGTGAGGCTACCCGGCACTCCGGTTCAGCATCGCCCTTGTCAGTCAGCAAGCGCGGGTGGCGGCGATCACGCGAACGCGGGAGCGTACGCTCATCGCCTACTCCGCACGGGGCGACAGGATGCCGCCCCGGCAAGCGGCCAATCCGGCCGCGGTAAGGAGGTCGAGCCTTGCCTGCGCCTGCGGGAGAGCCCACGGCACCAGCGCAACCCGTGAGGCGAGGTCGCAAACCTCGGCATGGAAGTGCGCTTCGTTGGCGCGCCGTCGAGCGAGGACGGGGTCCGTGACGCTCAGCGGGACGAGGCTCTGGTTGACGACCCAGGCGAACGGACGAATCTCCGCCCGCAATAGGTCGCGCTGCAGGGCCGCGGCCTCGTGCACGGGCGTCGCCTCGGGCAGCGTGACGAGGAGAATCCTCGTGAACGCGGCGTCGCGCAGGCGCGGCAGGAGCCGGCGCACCTCCTCCGGCGCGGCGCCGGAGGTGCGCAGCACTTCGCGGTGGTACGATTCGGCCGCGTCGAGCAGCAAGAGCGTGTGCCCCGTCGGGGCGGTGTCGATCACGACGAAGCCGCGCTCGCCCTCGTCGACGACGCGCGCGAACGCGCGGAAGACGGCGATCTCCTCGGTGCACGGGCTCCGGAGATCCTCCTCGAGCAACGCACGCCCCGCGGCGTCCAGGCTGGCTCCCGCCGTGCGCATGACCTCATCGGAATACGAGCGCGTCTCGAGGACCGGGTCGATGCGGCTCACCCGAATCCCGTCGACGGCTGCTCCGAGCGCCTCAGCGACGTGCGCGGCGGGGTCCGTCGTCGTCAGGTGAACCTTGTGTCCGCGGCGGGCGAGCTCGACGGCGATGTTCACCGCGACGGTCGTCTTGCCGACGCCACCCTTGCCCATCGTCATGATGACGCCGCGCCCACCTGCTTCGAGCGACGGCACGAGCTGGGCGAGCGGAGGAATCGACACTGCGGGCACGGAAGGCATAGCCGATTCGACTGCGCTCGGCGTTCGCTCACCGAACAGCCTCCGCAACGCGGCCATGCCGACAAGCCCGAACGGGAGCAGCGGCACCTCGGTGCGCGCCAGCGTACGGAGGCCCGCAGGCATCTCGGCGAGCGCCTCCTCGCCTCGACGCTGCATGCCCACGGCGACGGCGTCCCGGGTGTCCTGCGCACGGAAAATGCCGTTGATGACCAGCTCCTGTCGTTCGATGCCGAGGGCCGCGAGCTCACCGCGCGTGCGCTCGGCCTCGCTGAGCGAAGGCCGCTCGGCGCGTGAGACGAGCACGAGCGCGGTGCGCGTCCCATCGACGAGGGCCTTGCGCGACCCGTCGTAGAGCGCCTGCTGCGCCTTCAGGCCCGCGAGCGGTCCGAGGCAGGACGTGCCGCCCACGTTCGACTCGAGGAACCCAGTCCACGCGGCCGGCAGCTCGAGGAGCCGCAGCGTGTGCCCCGTGGGCGCGGTGTCGAACACGACGTGGTCGAAGTCGGCGGTCGCGCGCTCGTCGCCGAGCAGCTTCGAGAACTCGTCGAACGCAGCGATCTCGACGGTGCACGCGCCCGAGAGCTGCTCCTCGATGCTGCGGACGGCAGCGTCGGGGAGCACCCCGCGGTAGGGCCCGACCATGCGCTCGCGGTACGCGTGCGCCGCCGCCTCCGGATCGATGTTGAGCGCGAACAGCCCTGGCGCGCCGGCGATGGAACGGGGCTCGGCTCCGAGCTTCGTCTCGAGCACCTCATCGAG
Organism: Sorangium cellulosum So0157-2; assembly: GCF_000418325.1. Lineage (GTDB taxonomy): Bacteria > Myxococcota_A > Polyangia > Polyangiales > Polyangiaceae > Sorangium > Sorangium cellulosum_D. Next base: position 1,329,058 of record NC_021658.1, on the reverse strand, counting down.
GTTCGAGGCCGGATCCGTGCTGACGAGCAGCACGCGTCGCCCACGCCCCGCGAGCTCCACCGCGGTCGCGCAGGCGACGCTCGTCTTTCCGACGCCGCCCTTGCCCGTGAAGAAGAGGTTTCGCGGAGCGCGCTCGAGGAAGTGCATCGCGGTCTCCATCGATCAGCAGCAGCTGGTCTTCGACTTGGCGGAGGCGGCCGGTCCGCAGCAGCCGCTCGACGCGGCGGGCGCCGTCTCCAGCTTCTTCACGACGACGCCGGCGAGCGCGGCAAGCGTCTCCCGCGACGGGTACGCCCCCTCGACGGCGATGCGGTCACCGACCAGCACGAGCGGGAGCACCTCGGTCCCGCGCGCGAGCGCCTCCTTCACGGCAGGCGTCCCGGCGAACGCGGACGGCTGCTGAGACAGGTTGTAGCGCTCGACGGTGACGCCCTGCTTCTGAAGCCAGTCTACGTCGGCGGCGAAGCGGGCCAGCTCGGGATCGACGCTCGGTCCGCAGACGCCAGTGGAACAGCACATCGCGGGGTCGAACACGCGGATGATCACAGACATGGGAACTTCCTTTCGGCAATCGTCGATAGACGATAGGATGAACGTACGACGGCCTTCAGAGCCCCCCGACGAGGGCCTTCAGACGCCGGAGCGCCCGAGGCTCGATACAATAACAGACGCGGGGACCATCGACGTCGCCGCGGATGAGGCCGGCCTCCTTGAGCACCTTCAGGTGCTGCGAGACCGTCGACTGGGCCAGTGGGAGCTCGTCCACGATGTCACCGCAGACGCAGGCGTTCTTTCGGATCAGGATACGGACGATCTTCACGCGCGCCGGGTGTCCGAGCGCCTTCGACAGGCTGGCCAGCTCCTCGTCGGCCTCGTCGCCCTCGATCGGCCGCAGGTCTACCTGCTCGCGTGCAGGCGGACAGCAGCGGTCGGTCGCCTCCGGCGTCGTCTTCATCGTAAAGTTACGATAGGCGGTGATGCTCTCTCTGTCAACCCGCGGATTTCACGCCCTGGTCCTCGCCGTGAGGCGCTCGGGCGTCGCGTCGAGGGAGGGACTGCCCGGCGCTGCGGGCCTCAGGCGAGATCCGGCCGTGCGAAGCGGAGCGCGATGGGGCGCAGCCCGAGCACGACGTGCACGAGCGCCGTGAGCGCCGCGCCCGGGAGCAGGTTGAGCGCGATGGTGTGCATGAGCGCCGGGAGCGCGGTGTCGAGGAGGACGGGCGCATCGAGCGACCAAGCCGAGGCAGGGCGGGCGGCGAGGACGAGCGCGACCGAGGCGGAGTAGAGCGCGATCAGACCCGCGTGGAGCGCGTATTCACGCGGCGTGAGCCCACCGAGGTCCTCGCGGGAGCGCCGCTCCTCGAGCACGTCGAGGATGACGACGACGAAGGAGGCAGCGAAGGCGCCCACGCCGGCCCAGAGGAGGAGACCGGCGCTCGGAGCGAGGTAGAGCGTGCCGATGACGACGGCGAAGAGCGCCGCGTGGATCGTGTGAAGGTGGTGCTCGCGACGCGAGGCCTCATGGGCGAAGAGGCGGTATTTCCAGAGATGAAGATAGATCCCGTCGATCGCGCCGACGGCGGCGTAAACGGCGAGCAGGATGGATGCGATCTCGTTCATGTCGATGACCTCCGCCGAGGAGGACGGGGCTCGAACGATGGGGACGCAGGAAATCGAACGAGACGCAGAGCGTCCGAGGAGGTGAAGAGGATCGAAGGGATCGAGAGCGAAGGGGGCGGGGAAGCAGCGAGCGCTGGGCCAGGCCGGGAGCGGGGCTTGTGTGGGCCGGCCAGGGGGCCGGGTCGCGCGTCAACCGCAGGAGCAGCGGGGCCCGTTGCCCGGGGCGCGGGGCACGCAGTCGATGACGTGCCCGCGCGCGTCGAGGGCCACCTCGCAGCACTGCTCCACCAGCGAGCGCAGCTTCTCCCGCCCGCGCTGGACGCGGGACTTCATCGCGGTGAGCGAGATGCCCAGCATGTCGGCCGCTGCCTTCTGGGAGAGGCCTTCGAGCTCGGTGAGGGTGAGGGCCTCACGGTAGGGCGACGGGAGCATGGCGACGAGCGGACCCATCGCCAAGGCGAGGAGCTCGGCGGCCCCATCGTCGCCGCTCGAGGGTTCTGCCTCCATCTCGGGGACGTCGTCCTCGAGGAGGAGATGGCGCGCGCGGGCCCGGTGGTGCTCGGCGATGGCGCTTCGAGCGACCTGGTAGACCCAGGGGCCGAAGCGCTCGTCATCGCGCAGCCCACCCACGCCCCGCTGCATGCGCAGCAACACGTCCTGCACGACGTCATCGGTGTCGGCCGCCGTCGGAACGCGGCGCACGACGAAGGGGCGCAGGCGTGCCTCGAGCTGACGCCAGGCGCCGCGCGCGTCCGCGTCGATCACGCCCGAGCCTCCGGCCGAGCGGGTTTGATCGCCTCGATCGTCGCGGAGGTGATGTACTGCTCGGCGCCCGATCCGGGCACCCAGTCACGGATGAACTCGCGGCTTTGGGGCTTCACCCCGATGCGTATGTCCGTGAATCCGGCGTGCTGCAAGAGCTCCTGGAGCTCGTCGGCCCGGATCGCCCCCGCGACGCACCCGGTGAGCGCGGCGACCTGCTCGCGCAACGAGGCGGGCAGCTCTGCGGTCGCGATGACGTCGGAGATCGCAAGCCGGCCGCCGGGCCGGAGGACGCGATAGGCCTCGCGGAACACGGCGAGCTTGTCCGGGGAGAGATTGATGACGCAATTGGAGAGGATGACGTCGGCGGTCGTGTCGGCGACGGGCAGGTGCTCGATCTCGCCCAGGCGGAATTCCACGTTGGCCGCGTCGATCTTTCGCGCATTTTCCCGCGCCTTGGAGATCATTTCCGGGGTCATGTCCACGCCGATCACTCGCCCGTCCGGGCCGACCTGGCTGGCGGCGAGAAAGCAGTCGAACCCGCCGCCGCTGCCGAGGTCGAGCACGGTCTCGCCAGGCTGGAGGGCGGCGATCGCCTGGGGGTTGCCGCAGCCGAGGCCCATGTCAGCGCCCTCGGGGACACCGGCGAGGTCTTCGCGCGTATAGCCGAGACCGAGCGACGCCGCCTGCGCCGGCGCGCAGCAGCTCGGGGCGCAGCAGCCCGTCCCGGCCAGGGCGACTTTTCCGTAATGATCTCGGACAGCTTCACGGGTCTGGTGGATGGTTCGATCGGTCATCTCGGGCCTCCTGCCTGGAGGACGGGGAGCCGAGCGGATGGACGCAGGAAATCGACTTGGTTCTCGTCGAGCCGGACGCGCGGACCGCGGCGGCGTGCGCCCGGCCGGCGCGGGCGCGGCGTCATCGTGGGGCAGTGTGGCTCATGTGTTCCGTGAGAGCGCAGACCATCACCACCCGGCATCGTCCTCCCGCGGCAGCGGCCACCACTGGGCGGGCACGACCACTGCCGCCGGGCCTAAACGCCCTCTGGGGTGGGTTCGTCCGCGCCTAGGGCTCCTCTCCTAAGGATCGCGCCGCTGCAGCTCGTTGTCACGCGCCAGCGCCAGCAGGCGGGCGGGGCCGACCGGCTCCTCGGTCACCCAGGGCACGATCGCCATCCGCTTCGCGTGACGGGCGCGCACGGCCTCGATCTGCTCGAGCTCAGCGGCAACGCGCTGCTTCAGGCACGGGTCTGCAGAGCCGGTGGCTGCCAGGCTGCCGTTGATGACCCAGCCGAACGGCTCGATCTGAGCACGACGAAGGTCCGCCTGGAGGCGGGCCGCTTCGGAGACGGGCGTCGTTTCGGCGAGCGTCACCAAGAGAACTCTCGTGTAGTCGGGATCCCGCAGCCTCATGAGCGGAGTGACGAGTCGCATGGATGCCTCCTTCGGCTCCGGACCCGTTCCGATGATCTGCCGGTGATAAGAGCCCGTCGTGTCGAGGAGGAGGAGCGTGTGCCCGGTGGGAGCGGTGTCGAGAACGACAAAGCTCGAGCGAGCCTTTGAGACGATCCTCGAGAACGCCGTGAAGACGGCGACCTCCTCGTAGCACGGCGAGCGAAGATCCTCGGCGAGCAAGGCTCTGCCGGCATCATCGAGGCTCGCGCCGCGCGTTGCCATCACGCGGTCCACGTAAGCCTTCGCCTCGGTGGCCGGATCGATGCGGCTGATCGTCAGGTTCTCGAGCTGCCCATCGAGTGTCGAGGCAATGTGGGCCGCCGGATCGGTGGTGCTCAGGTGCACGTGGTGACCGCGCGAGGCCAGCTCGGCAGCGATGGAGGCAGCGATCGTCGTCTTTCCCACGCCGCCCTTTCCCATCACCATCACGAGCCCTCGGCCCGGCATCGCGATCTCGTCGATGAGGGACGAGAGACGCGGGAGCGATGGCCTTGTGATCGAGGAAACGGCATGCGACAGGGCTTCGGCTGCGCGATCGTCGAGGAGCGCGCGGAGCGCAGGGAGCCCCACCATGTTGAAGGCGCGCAGAGGGATGCGCACCGCGGGCAGTCCCTGCAATCGAAGAGGCATCGCGCGGAGCGCCGCTCGACCGCGCTCCGCGAGCGCGGCGGCGACGGGATCGGCCTGATCGGCAGCCTCGAACACCGCATTGATGGCGAGCTGTTGGTTCTTGATGCCGATGGCCATCAGCTCACCCGACGTCCGCTCGGCCTCGCGTAGAGCAGCTCGATCAGGCCGCGTCACCAGGACGACGGTGGTGCGAGCGCCGTCGGCCAGCGCGCCCATCGCCGCAGCGAATCGCGCCTCCTGCATCTTCAGCCCCGTGTGCGGGCCGAGACATGAAGCTCCCTGCGTGGTCGACTGGAGGAAGCTGTTCCAGGCGCGCGGCAGGCTGAGGAGCCGCAACGTGTGTCCGGTGGGCGCGGTATCGAATAGCACGTGATCGAACGGCGCGTTCGCCTGGTCGCCAGCGAGCAGCTCGGCAAACTCGTCGAACGCGGCGATCTCGACTGTGCACGCGCCGGCGAGCTGCTCGCGCAGCTCGGCCAGTTGGCCTTCCGCCCAGATGTCGCGATACGGCGAAATGACACGCTCGCGGTAGGCGTCGGCTGCCCGCTCGGGATCGATGTTGAGGGCCCAGAGTCGGTCGACACCGGGAACCTTGGTCGGTTGGTTCGAGAGCGCGGCGCCGAGCATCTCGTCGAGGTTCGAGGCCGGGTCGGTGCTGACCAAGAGGATTCGATTCCCGGCGTCCGCGAGGCGGATCGCGGTGGCACACGCGAGAGACGTCTTGCCGACGCCCCCCTTTCCGGTGAAGAAGAGGAAGCGACCCGGCTGATCCAGGAAGATCGTCATCGATGTATCCTCCATCAGATTGGCGCCAGGCATGGCTTCGCACCAACACTCGACAGCCGAGGCTGAGCGAGCTCCGCTACGGGTGAATGCTCGTACCTCGTCAGGCAGGTCGTCCGGTTCATGAGCGCCTCCAGGTGCGGAGGTAGCACGCCGCGCCCCCGTGTGCCCTCGCGCCGCGAGTGCCGATCGCCTACCTAGCTAGCGCGATCGCGAACTCGCCGGCGTCCAGCGCCGCGACGTGACCGAGGTTGCGCCCGGCCAAGGGCATCGTGACCGTCCGTGCGGCCCCGGTTACCTGTTCGCATCGCGACGACGGAGGAAGCGATGGCGACGAGGGTGGAGTGGGCCGAGCGGGTGGAGCAATGGGAGCGGAGCGGGCTGAGCGCCGAGATGTTCGCGCGACGCGAGGGGTACAACCCGAAGCAGCTGTACTGGTGGCGCTGGAAGCTGCGGGCTGACGGACCCTCGCAGCCCTTGCCGTCGCCGTCGACCGAGCCGCCGCGGTTCCTGCCGGTCTCAGCCCTTCACGGCCTGCAAGGTGTAGCTCGCGGCCAGCCGCTCCGGCCTCTCGCGGAGCCGCCATTCGCCGCGCTCGTCTTGCACCATCCCGTCTCCGAGCGGGTTCCAGGGGACCGAATCGTGCTCGGTGAGCGCGGTCAACCGCAGGTTCGCCGCGAAGAGCGCGGTGACGATCTCGCCGAGGCCGTGGTTGAAGCTGATGCTGTCCGGCGCGGCGAGCTCTCCCTCGTGGGAAACGTAGGTCTGCTTCTCGTGGAACAGCGTCCCGCCCTCGACCTCGAAGTAGGGATACTCCACGACCAGGAGGCCGTCCGGGCGCGGATCGGCGAGCGCCCACAGCATCGGATGGCCCTCGCGCAGGAACAGGCGGCCGCCGGGCTTCAGCAGCGCCGCGACGGTGGCGGCCCAGCGCTGGATGTCGTCCAGCCAGCACAGCGCGCCGACGCCCGTGTACACGACGTCGAAGCGCTCGGCGCCCAGCGCCGCCACCGCGTCGTAGACGGTGCTGCACACGTACTCGATGTCGGCGCCGCACTCCGCGGCCAGCCGCCTCGCCACCGCCAGCGCCGGCTCGGAGAAATCGAGCCCGGTCATGCGCGCCCCCAGCCGGGCGAGCGACAGCGTGTCCGTGCCGATGTGGCACTGCAAATGGACGACGTCGAGGCCGCGCACGTCGCCGAGCCGCTCGCGATCGAACTCGACAACGTCCGAGAGCCGCCGCGGGTCTTCGCGAAACCTGTGGAGCTCATAGCCGTGCTCGTGGTGCGGCACGCGGCTGTTCCAGTTCGCGAGGTTGATCGCCACGTAGTCGCGTTGATGTGAGCTCATGGCGCAACGCTACCACGGATTGTGTGGCGCGAAGCAACGCGGCCTCGAGAGGCGCTCCCCGGGCGCTCGTCCCTCAGGGCGCGCAACGTATCTGAGGGGGATCGCTCTTGAGCAGCAAGCACCCCCGACCTCGGCACTCGATGGCGCAAGCCACCTCCATCGTGGTGCACACCGTGCCTCCGCAGCGCTTGAGGTCGAAGCAATCGCTCCCCGCGGGACAGATGCCATGCTCACCGCAGGGCGCGAGCGAATCACAGCGCGGCGCGGCCGCCTGCTGGACGCCGGCAGCCGGCGCGGCTGGGCTCTCCGCGGACGAAGGTTCGGAGTTCGGCGGCTGTCGATGGGGCTCTTGAGCCGGAGCGCCGGCGTCTTCCGCCGGAGCGCCGGCGTCTTCCGCCGGAACGCCGGCGTTCGAGGCAAGCGGTGAGCTGCGCGGTTCCTCGCGTTCGATCCCCGCCCCCCCGACGCGGCTCGAGCTGACGCACGCCGAGCCGGTGGCCACGACCCCGAGGAGAAACGGCAAGGCGGCCTGCCAGCGCGGGCCGCGGCGGCGACCTGTTGCAGAGCGTGCGCCGCGGGGCGCCCGCGGCTTCGGTCCATGCATCGGCGTTCGCATCGTCATCACACCCAGCGCGAAACACGAGGCAAGCGCGTGCCCCCCTCGGGGCCATCATGCCGTGACCGACCTCGCACGCGGGCTGCGGTGCCGCAAACATATCTCATGTAATGACAGGTACCACACCCGCTGGCTCTCGCCCCCTCCAGCGCGCCTCCTCCGGCTCCCGCGGTCCAGCGTGGCGCGCTGGGTTCGGTTATCCTGCCGTCCGATGCGCGCACGCCCGTCGCTGCCCCTCGTCCTGCCCGTCGTCGCCGCGGCCGCGCGCGAGGTGCTGCGCTCTTCCGGCGCCGTGGCCGCCTTCGATCACCCCTCGAGGCGACGCCCGCGGGCTCCGGGCCCCGGCCGCGCGCGGCCCCGAGGCGCTTCGGCTCGCCCCGCGGGCGGCGCGGCGCGGTAGAACGAGCGGAAGTGAGCAAGGAGAGAGACGTGGCCGGCGCGATGTCCCCCCGGAAGGATGCGCAGATCGACGCGCAGCATGCCCTGGAGCTCGCGGTGTTCGCCGGGGGCCGCGTGACCCGGCACCCGCTGCCCGCCGAGGGCCGGGTGTCGCTCGGCCGGTCGAAAGAGAACGACGTCCAAATCGACGAGAGCTCCGTCTCGCGCCGCCACGCGATCATCCACCTCGGCGCCCGGCTCGCGATCGAGGACCTCGGCAGCGCGAACGGGACCCGCCTCCGGCGCGAGCGCAGCGCCGGGCCGACGACCAAGCTGCTCGAGCTCCAGCTCGAGCCAGGCAAGACGACGGAGCTCGCGGTCGGCGACGCGGTCAACCTGGGCTCGACCCTGATCGTGATCCTGCCGCGCGAGGGCGCCCCGAGCGCCGCCGCCGGCCAGGCGCCGGGCGAGCCCATCGTCCGCGACCCGGCCATGCAGCGGCTCTACGCGCTCGCCGAGCGCGTGGCCGCGTCGCCCCTCAGCGTGCTCCTGCTCGGCGAGACCGGCGCCGGCAAGGAGGTGCTCGCCGAGCACATCCACCGGCGATCGCCGCGCGCGCACGGGCCGTTCCTGCGCCTCAACTGCGCGGCGCTCGCCGAGTCGCTCCTCGAGAGCGAGCTCTTCGGCCACGAGAAAGGCGCCTTCACGAGCGCCGGCCAGGCGAAGCCCGGGCTGCTCGAGACCGCCGAGAAGGGCACCGTGATGCTCGACGAGGTCGGCGAGCTCCCCCCCGGCATCCAGGTGAAGCTGCTGCGCGTGCTCGAGGACCGGAAGGTGATGCGCGTCGGAGGGCTGAGCCCGCGGCCCATCGACGTCCGCTTCGTCGCGGCCACGAACCGCGACCTGGCCGCCGAGGTGAAGCGCGGCGCCTTCCGCGAAGATCTCTTCTTCCGGCTCAACGGCATCGCGCTGACGATCCCGCCGCTCCGCGCGCGCGTCTCCGAGATCGCGCCGCTCGCGCGCGCGATCGCCGAGCGGACCGCGGGCGCGCTCGGGCGCCGGGCGCCGGCGCTCGCCCCCGAGACGCTCGCCGCGCTGGAGGCGCACCCGTGGCCCGGCAACATCCGCGAGCTGCGCAACGTCGTCGAGCGCGCGGTCGTGCTCGCCGGCGGGGACACGCTCCTGCCGGAGCACCTCCTGCTCGACGCCTCCGCGCCGCCGCCGCTCGTCGACACGCGCACCCCGACGTCCATCGAGGCGCACCCCGCCGAGGTCGCCGCGCTCGCCGGTCCCCTCCCCCCAAGCCCCCTTCCGCCGGGCCCTCCCCGATCGGCCGAGCCCGCGGGCGGCCTGCGCGGCGAGCTCGACGCGATCGAGCGGCGCCGCATCGTCGACGCGCTCGAGCAGTGCGCCGGCAACCAGACGCAGGCCGCGGCGCTCCTCGGCATGCCCCGCCGCACCTTCGTCGCCCGGCTGAGCGCCTACGGCATCCCGCGGCCGCGCAAGGGCAAGGCCAAGGGCTGACGCGGCCGGCGCGGCCCGCCGGCGAGCGCCCGCGTCCGATGGCGCAGGCGCTGCGCCACGGGGCGCCTCATCCCGCCGGACAACGCCTCACTCCGAGCCAGCGAGCTTCAGCACCTCGGCCCGCTCGATCTCGGTCGGCTCGCGGTTGCAATCCTTGCCGGCGTTCTCCAGGGCGGCGAGCTGGTGGTCGAGATCCTTGGGATCCACGCTCTGGCAGCCCTCCGAGAAATCGGAGCACTCGGCCACCGACAGCGCCGTCCCCGACACATAACGGCAATCCGGATCCTCGGGCCGGTATTTCAGGAACGGCGTGGCCTCCGCGAGGAGGCACGCCGAATCCGACGGCGAATTCGCCTTCTTGCAGCGCGCGGACGCGACGCGGGCCACCCGGCGCAGCTCGTCTGCCGGATAGACGCGGCCCCGGGGCCCCGCGGACCGCGCCGCCGCGTCGCTCTGCGCCGGCGCCGGCGCGCCCGCCGCCGGCACGCCGTCCGCCGGCGCGCGCGCGCCGTCCGCGCCGTCCGGCAGCGACGGAGACAGCGGCGACGAGGAAGCGCACCCGCAGGCGAGGAGCACGGCAATGGTATTGAAAAGAATTCCCCCAACCTTCATGGGCGTCTCATATCACACCTTGTCGCTCGCCCGCAATGCGGAGTTCTTGCGCATCACGCCGACGCCGAGGCGTCGGTCCTCGTTTCCGCCGGCAATTCCGCCGGCAATGCGTCGCTGATTGAAGAAATGCAGCGCGAGCGCGCTGCTCCTTCGTCCTTCCCGCGCGCGGGAAGGACGAAGGAGCAGCGCGCTCGCGCGGTTCAACGATTGCGCCGTTCGCCCTCGCCGTCACCCGCGCTCGGGCGCGTCGCCGAGCCGCTCCCGCGCGAGCGCGAGCGTCGTCCGGTTCTCCGGGACCGCCTCGAGGAAGCTCTCCCGGTAGGCCGGGTCCGGGATCGTCCCGGCGATGCGGAGCAGGCGATCCCGCGCCGCGGCGAGCGCCGCCTCGGCCGCGCCGCGCTGCCGCACCGCGTCGAGGCACGCGACGTGCGCGAGCCGGATCCGGGCGCCCCCGAAGAGCCCGCAGGCGCCGCCCATCGCCTCGACCCGCGCGAGCGCCTCCTCGACCGCCGCGAGCGCCTCGGCGGCGCGGCCCTGCCGCAGACGCAGCTCCGCGCGCGCCGCGAGCGCGCCCGGGCGATCGATGCGGTCCTCCCCCGAGAGCAGCCCGAGCGCGGCGCCGAGCTCGCGGTCGGCCCGCTCGAGCTCCCCCGCGCGGCCGAGGACCTCGGCGAGCAGCCAGCGGCCCCGCCCCTCGTGCGGAGAAGGGGACCGCGCGCGCCCGGACGCGATCAGCGCCTCGGCCACGCGGCGCGCGCCGTCGACGTCCCCCCGCTCGAGCGCGACGCGGACGCGGATGAAGGGCCGGTACGACGACCAGGCCCCGTACTCCTCGTCCGGGCCCGGCACGCAGCCCAGCACCTCCTCCGCGCGCGCCGTCGCGCCCAGGGTCCACAGCACCGTCCCGAGCAGGATCCGGATCGCGCCGGCGCCGCGCGCGTGGTCGGCCCGGAGGGCCGCGTCGAGCGCCGCCTGGACGCGCTGGAGCGCGCCCCACGGGTCCTCCAGCGCGAGGAGGTGGTCGAACATGAGCGCGGTGTGGAGGAGCGCGGCGGCCCACGGCTCGCGCTCGCCGTGGCGCTCGAGCATCGCGCGCGCCCGCTCGACCAGCTGCCCCCGCTTCGCGACGCTGCCGACGTGGAGCGCGCTGTACAGCCCCGCGAGCAGCGCGAACGCCCCGCCCGCGATCGCGTCCTCCGCCGGGTCCACGGCCGCGAGCGCGCTCAGGATCGCCTCGAGCTCGCCCTCCATGCCGAGCAGGGTCGCGTGCAGCGCCGTCGCCGACGCGCCCTGCATCCACGGCAGGCTGCCCGGCGCCGCCTCGCGCATCACCCGCGTGCCCGCCTGCCGGAGCGCCGCGAGGCCGGCCCTCGGCAGGCGCCACAGGGCGAGCTCGCAGCGCAGCCCGAGCAGCGCGAGCTCGACGTCGGCCGGCGCCTCGCCCGCGAGCCCCCGGTCGAGGCGCGCGAGCGCCGCCTCGACGTCGCCGCCGCGGTGGGCGATCTCGGCGGCGCGCAGCCAGTAGCGCGACGCCGGCGCGCGCTCGCCGCCCTTGTCGAGGTGCTCGGCCAGGACCAGCGGGTCCGCCTCGCCGCGCTCCTCCAGCCAGCGCCCGGCCAGCCGGTGCCCGAGCGCGCGATCCTCGTCGCCGAGCATGGCGTACGCCCCCTGCCGCAGGAGCGCGTGCCGGAACCCGAACTCCTCCTCGCCGGGGAACCGGCTCGCCGGCCGCCGCACGAGCAGCTCCGCGCCGGCGAGGAGCGCGAGCCCGTCCCGCGCCGGCACGCCCACGAGCGCCTCGACGCCCGAGGCCCAGCACGCCTCGCCGAACACGCTCGCCGCCCGGAGGAGCAGCCGCGCCTCGGGGCCCAGCCCGTCGAGCCGCGACTGCACCATCGCCACCACCGTCTCGGGCAGCGCCTCGCCGCGGCCCTCCGCCGCCGCGCGGATGAGCTCCTCGAGGTAGAACCCGTTGCCGTCGGCGAGCGCCACGATCCGGTCGAGGGTCTCCTGGGGCGCGCCCTCGCCGAGCAAGAGCCGCGCGAGCCGCTCGCACGCCTTCTTGCCGAGGTCCTTCAGCCGGAGCTCGTGCACGCTCCGCTCCGCCCAGAGCCCGGGGAACAGGGCCGTGACCTCCGGCCGCGCGAGCGCGAGGACGAACAGCGGCTCGTCGGCGAGCTGCCGCAGCGCCGCGTGGTCGCGGGGTCGCCCCAGTGCAGGTCCTCGAGCACCAGCACGACCGGCCCCTCCGCGCACGCGGCCCGGACGAGCGCGACGAACGCGCGCTGCACCTGCTCGCCCAGGATCTGCGCGTCGCGCCGCGCCGCCCGGAGCAGCGAGCTCTCGCCGTCCGGAAATGGCGCGCCGATGAGCTCCCCGATGAACGCCGCGGTCCGGGGCCGCTCCGCCTCCGGCGCCCGCCGCGCGACCTGCGCGAGCACCTTGTCCCGCCGCGCCGCGAGCGCCTCGCCCTCCACGATGCCGCACGCGCCCCGGATCGCCTCGGCGAGCAGCCCGTACGGCGCGTCCGCCCGCAGCGGGTCGCCGCGGCCGGTCCAGATCGACGCCCGCGGGGCGCGCTCGGCCGCCCGCCGCAGGAACTCCTGCGCGAGGCGCGACTTGCCCACGCCGGGCGGCGCGATCACGAGGACCGCCCGCGCCGACGGCTCGTCGACGCACGCCGCGAACGCCGCCTCGAGCATGCGGAGCTCGCCGTCGCGCCCGACGCACGGGGTCGGCTTGCCGAGCAGCGCCCGCCCGCCGCCGGCGCTCGAGCGCTCGCCGACCAGGAAGAAGCGATCCTCGTGCTCGCGCACGTCGAACCGCGCGTCGATGAGCCCCACGAGGCCCTCGTCGATCGCGATCGGCCGCGCGTCGCCGGGGCCTGCCGGGCCGCGCGCCGAGATGAGCCGCGCCGCCCGGTCGATCGCGTCGCGCAGCAGGCGCATCCGCCCCGCGGCGGCGCTCCACCCGAGCGCGAGCGCCATGGGCCGGTCGGGGGTCTGCCGGCGCAGCGCGAGCGCCACCCGCGCGGCCTGCCACGCCAGGTCCGTCGCCGCGCCCTGCCCCGCCATGGTCAGCACCGCCGCCCCGCCCGGCAGCGGCTCGACGCGCGCGCCCCACGCCGACGCCTCCTCGACGAGCTGGCTCGGCACGGTCGCGATCTCGGTCGCGACGTTCGCGAAGGCGGACGCGTCGATGGCGCCGATGAGGAGCACCGCGACGGACCGGCGCTCCGTCGCGGTCAGCGCCCCGGGCCGGGACGGCGCCGGGCCGCGCGCGCTCGCGGGGGCGTGCTCGCCGCGCTGGATCGCGAGCAGCGCCTCGGCGGCCTCCCGGCCGTCCCGCGGCCGCGTGTCCGGTCGCTTCGAGAGCATCCGCGCGCACAGCGCCGCGATCGGCTCGGGCACGTCGGCCCGCACGTCCCGCAGCCGCGGCGGATCGGCGAAGAGGACCTTGGCCAGGATCGACATGAAGTGATCCCCGCCGAACGCGGGCTCGCCGGTCAGGCACTCGAAGAGGAGGCAGCCGAGCGCGAACACGTCCGCGCGCGCGTCCACCACGTCCCCGCCGCGCGCCTGCTCCGGCGCCATGTACGCGGGCGTCCCGATCACGACGCCGCTCTGGGTCATGCGCGTCCCGCCGGCCCAGGCGACGCCGAAGTCGAGCAGCCGCACGTCGCGGGAGCCCTCCCCGACCAGGAACACGTTGCTCGGCTTGAGATCGCGGTGGACGACCCCGCGGGCGTGCGCCGCGCCGAGCGCCTCCGCCACGCGGCGCGCGATCTCCACGCTCTCGTCCACGCCGAGCGGCCCGCGCCCGAGCCGGCGCGAGAGGTCCTCGCCCTCGAGCCACTCCATCGCGAGGTACAGGGCGCCCGACGGGAGCGCGCCGTGCGCCACGTGCCGCACGATCCCGGGGTGCTCGAGGCCCTCGAGCAGCCGCGCCTCGCGCAGGAACCGCGGGGCGTCGGCGCCGCCCGCGGCGCGCAGGAGCTTGACGGCGACGGGGGCCCCGCGCTGGAGATCCGTGGCGCGGTAGACCTCTCCCATCCCGCCGGTGCCCGCCTGGGCCTCGAGCACGAAACGCCCCGCCACGAGGTCGCCAGGCCGCATCGGGCGAGGAGGGTACGTCCGCGCTCCGGGGCTGTCGAGCGCGCGCGGCGCCGGGCGGGGCGCGCGCCGGCGCCGCTTGCGCAAGGCCTGCTCAAGTCGAGCGGGGGTGACGCGACCCGCGGCGCCGGGGCGCGAGGGCTCCCCGGCCCCGGCCCGGATCGCCGCGTCCTCGCCGTGGCACGACGCATGCTCGTGCTCAGAGGACAATCGCCGCGCGGAGCCGATGTCCCGGCAGAGGGGCGCGCAGGCAACTCTAGACGAGGAGCTTCATGATGATGCGTGCATTGTTTGCTTCGCTGGGCGGATAGGATTCGGACGTTCCACCCACGAGACGAGGAGATCATCGAACCATGAGCACTGGATCGGGCACGAGCGAGCTGGATGTCGAGAGGGGAGACCTCTTGCCGAAGGAGCCGGACGAGACGGAGCAGTCGGACCAACACCAGATCCCCATCGACTCGAAGCTCCGCTTCATCGAGGCGGTGACCGAGAGCTCGCTCCTCCAGGTGGCCGTGACGGGGTCGAACCCGCCCCCCGGATACACGGCGAAGACCGAGTACTGGTCGCGGCGCGGCCCCCTGAAGACGAGCTCGATCATCCTGGAGTCGATCGGGTTCGCGAACCGCTCGGGATCGGCCGGGTACCCGAAGGAGTTCCATGACTGGCTCGCCGGGGGCAGCGTCCTCGCGACGGGTCAGGAGGCGTCGGCGCAGCAGTGGATCCAGGGCGTCCACCAGCCGGCGTCTCCGAACAGCGCGCTCTACTGGGCCGCCGATCCGGACGCGCCGAGCACGCGCCGGATTGGCCTCCTCTTCGAGCTCGGCAGCGCCGGCGAGCTGCTCAACGTGGTCTGGTACAAGACGAAGCAGCCCACGGGCGGCCTGATCTTCCAGAAGACCCCGAGCAGGCTGACCTTCACGCTGCTGGTCGTGGGCGAGTTGAGGAAGCCGTCGACCGATCCGCACGACATCGACGCTCAGAGCACCTGGTACTACTACCGCGGCGAGATGAGATCCGCGTGAGCGGCCCGCGCGCCTCCCCCCCTCGCCCGGGCCGCCGCCGCGGCGCGCCCGGGCAGGCCTCCCGCGCCGGGCGGCGGCGGGCCGCTCACCGCGGCGCCGAGCGCGCCAGCCTGAACCCGATCCCCCCGAAGCGATCCCCGGGCTTGCCGGCGAAGCGCCCGGCCGCGCGGCACAGGTTCGGCGACGTCGACCACGCGCCGCCCCGCGCCGCGCGGAAATCCGGGTCGCCGTCGTCGGCCGGATCGAGCAGCACGATCCCCTCCTCGGTCCGCGTCCCCTCGCGCTTCCACGCGTTGACGCACCAGTCCCGCACGTTGCCCGCCGCGCCGCGCAGGCCATAAGGGCTCTCGTCCAGCGGGAAGTCGTCGACCGGGCGGCGGCCGGCGACGCCCTCGTGGCTGCCCAGCATGCACCCCCAGGTCGGCTCCAGGAAATCCCCCCAGGGCATGCAGCGGCCGTCGACGCCCCGCGCCGCCTTCTCCCATTCGAGCTCGTTCAGGAGGCGCCACGGCGCGCCGGTCTCGGCGGCGTACCACGCGGCGTAGCGCATCGCCGCCCGCCAGTGGACGAAGGCGACCGGCATCCGCGGCTCCTCCTGGACGTCGGTCGGGATGAGCCCGAGCCGGAAGCGGCCGTCGTCGCCCCGCTCGAACCGGAGCGAGTCCGGGCCCGCGTCCGAGGCGGCGCGGCCCAGCGAGAGGCGCGGGCAGCACTCGAGCGCCTCGGCCTCGCGCCCGCTCGCCACGAGCGCGTTGAGGAAGGCGAGGTACTCGGCGTTGGTGACCGGGTGCCTCCGGACGATGATGCCGTCGCACCAGAGCCGGCGCCGAGGGAGGCTGTCGCCCGCGTCGGGATCGCCGCCGGAGACGAACCAGCCGGGCGGCACGTAGAGGTCGTCCTCGCCGAGCTCGCCGAGCCGGAGGAGGCCGACCGGGTGCGGCGCTCTCCCGCCGGGCCGGACGCCGTCCCAGGGCCGCCCGCGCTCGATGAGCACGGGATAGCAGGCCTCGTGGTGCCCCGGCGCGCGCAGCTTCACGAGGTAGCTCCCGCGCGGGAGCGCCACCCCGCGGAGCGGCGTGGGGCCGAGCTCGCGCGCGCGCTCGGGCACGAGCCGGCGATCGCGCTCGACATAGCGGTAGAGCGAGGCCTCCGCCCCCTCCGGCTCGGTCGACAGCGAGAGCGCCCCGTCGCCGGCGAGCAGCACCGCGTGGCGGCCGCGGTCGTGCTGCCGGAGGAGCGCCTCGGCGCGCGCCGCGCCCCGGGCGTCCCGCGCCAGCTCGGCCTCGATGAGCTCCTCGGCGTGGTGGTCGGCCAGCGCCTCGTGCGCCTCGCGGAGATCCGGCGCCTCGTTCAGCGCCGCGCGGAGGAGCTGCATCCACTCGACCTGGCCGAGCGACGCCTCCCGCTCGAGGTGCTCCGCCTCGTCCTCGAGCCGCCACCCGCGCGCCTTCAGCCCGGCGGGATCGAACGAGCGGAGGCCGTCGAGGAGGGCCCGCGCCTCGGCGCGCAGCGCCCGCGCGCGCGCCCGGATGGCCTCGATCTCCGGCTGGATCGCGCGCGCCTTGTCCACGATCGCGAGCGCGCGCTCGCGCCGCCGCGCGCCGTCGAGCCAGCTCCGGACGTCGGCGGCGAGCGCGCCCGCGTCGGGGTAGCGGGCCTCCGGGGCGAGCGCCATCGCGCGGGCGCAGATGCCCGCGAGCTCCGCGGGCACCTCGTGGGGGGCGCGCTCTTCGACCGGCGTGAGCCCGCCGGTGAGGAGCGCGCTCCAGACCGCGGCGAGCTGGCCGCCGTACGGGTGGCGCCCGGCGAGGATCTCGTAGAGCACGACGCCGAGCGCGTAGACGTCGCTCGCCGCGCCGAGGCGATCGCCCTCGCCGCGCGCCTGCTCCGGGGCCATGTAGAGGAGCGTGCCCAGCACCTCGCCGGGCTGCGTGAGCGGCGCCGCTTCGAGGGCGTCCGCCGCGCCGGCGGCCCCGGGCCGCGCGAAGAGCGGCGCGGCGGGCCGCGCGAGGCCCCAGTCCATCACGAGGACCTCGCCGAACTCGCCGATCATCACGTTGGCCGGCTTGAGATCGCGGTGCATCACGCCGCGGCTGTGCGCGTAGGCCACGGCCTCGCAGACGCGGAGGAACGTGTCGACCGCCCGCCGCAGCGCCACCGGCGAGAGGCTCCCGCCGCCGGCCGCGTACAGCTCGTCGAGCACCTCGCCCAGGGTGCGCCCGCGCACCTCCTTCATCGTGAACCACAGCCGCCCGTCGGCGAGCGCGCCGCAGTCGTGCACGGGCACGATCCCCGGGTGCTGGAGCTCCGCGGTCAGCCGCGCCTCGGCGAGGAAGCGGGCGCGATCGAGCGTCGCGTCGCGCGCCTCGGACGACTGGATCTTCATCGCGAGCACGCGCCCCAGGATCCGGTCGCGCACGCGGCGCACCTCGCCCATGCCCCCGCGCCCGATGCAGCCGAGGTCCTCGTAGCGCTCCTCCGCGGAGAGGGGCTCGGGCGCCGCGACGGGGACGGGCGGCCGCTCGGGCGCCGGCGAGGCCGGGGACACGCGCAGCCTGAAGGTGACGTCCGACGCGGCGCCGGCCGGCGGCGCGTCGCCCGACTCGTCCGGGCTCGCCGCTCCGCGCGCGGGCAGCGTCATCTCCATCTGCTCGCGCTCGGTGCGGCTCATGATCCGTGCACTCCGCGGATCCCGCCCGGGAAGCGCTCCGGGCCGAGGTCCGCGCCGACCCTATCGTCGAGGCGCGCAGGCCTCAAGCCGAGAGGGGCTGTCGGCGCGCGGCGGCCCGGATCCGGCGTCGCCTCACGAGCCCAGCAGGACGCCGACCCCGCCGGTGAAGCCGAGCTCGAGCGAGGCGCTGCCCCGGAGAGCCCCGCCTCGTGAGCTCTCGATGCGGGTGAGCCGGAGCACGAGCTCCGGGGCCATGTGAAGATAGATGTGCTCCCAAGGCTGGTAGACGAGCCCGACGTCGGCGACGCCGATCCACGCGTTCATCACGGAAGCGTCGCCTGCCGACCCGACCGGGTCGGCGCGGGTGCCGGCGTACCCGAACCCCGCGCGCGGCCACAACGAGAACTGCTCGTTCAGCGCGAACACGTACCCGACGCGCGGCACGACGGAGAGCGTGAAGGCTTCGGCCTCCATCGAGGTCGTCCCCCCGCCCACCGCGGCCCGGCGGGCCTCGTAGCTGGCGTACGAGAAGCCGATCGTGCCCCCGATGGAGACCCCGTCGGCCACGAACACGTCGACCGAGGGCGAGATCCAGGCCGTGCGGGATGTGGCGGCGAACCCGTCCTCGTCGGCGCTGCGGTCGTCCGAGAACGTAAAGCCGATGAGCCCCGTGTACCCCGTGGCTCCCCAGACGGTGTCGGAAGGCCCCCCGGCGACCATGTGCGGGCCGAGGTGGCCGCCTTCGGTGGTCACCCCGACGACGTTGTCGAAGGCGACCTGCCCGCGCCCCCCGAAGCGGCGCTCCGCGGGGGCGCCCGCGCGCGCGTCGGCGTCCTCGGCGCGCGCGGCGCCGGCCGCGGAGAACGTCGCGAGCACGAACATCAAAGCGACGAGCCGGATGCGACGGATACGGTGACTCCCCATCATGATTCTCCTCTCGATGGCCAGGCCAGCGGCCTTGGATCCACCCTGGATTGACGAGCGCAGCTCGGCGCGCCCCGCCGGAGACCGCTCGGGCGATGGCGCCGCGCCTCCCCCGGTCCGCCGCAGTCAACGCCGGACAGCCGCGCTGGCTTTCTGCCATGTTGTCAATCGCTCTCGAGGGCTCGAATCCGACGAGCGCGCGCGACACCGATCCTCGCAAAGCGCCTTCGCCGCTCGCCAGGAGGCCTTATTTCCGCGCGCGGCGGCCCCTCCGCGCGCGGCGGCCCCTGGTCAGCCCGGATCCTGCGGATCTTGGTACGGGCTCGCGTCGAGGGGTAGCTCCAGGGCGAACGTGGTCCCGCGCTCGGCGTCGCTCTCCAGCCTGACGCTCCCGCCGTGCGCCTCGGCGCACCCGCGCAGGAACGCGAGGCCAAGCCCCCACCCGCGCGGCACCGCCTCGGACGCGCCGGCCCGGAAGAACGGCGCGAAGACGCGCTCCTGATCGTCGGGCGGGATCGCCGGGCCCTCGTTGTGCACCGCCACGACGGCGAGCCCCGCCGCCGCCTCGACCGTGATGGCGACGGGCGCTCCCTGCGCCCCGTGCTGGAGCGCGTTGCTCACCAGGATCCCGATCGCGCGGCGCAGCTCCTCCTCGCCCCAGACCCCCCGGACGCACGCCTCCCCCTGGACGACGAGGCGCTGGTCGTGGAAGGCCGAGAGGTCGTCGGCGACCTCGCGGGCGATCGCGGCGAGATCGCACGCGCCGAGCGAGAGCGGCAGCCTGTGGCCGGCGTGGAGCCGCTGCACGTCCCGGAGGACGCGGATCATCTCGTCCATGCGCCGCAGGCTGCGGACGATCCGACCGGCGAGCCGCTTCGTGTCGTGCTCCGCCCGGGCCAGCTCAAGGCTCTCCGCGTAGAACATCGCCGCGGTCAGCGGGCTCCGCAGGTCGTGGGTGATGCGCGACAGGGCCTGCGCGCGGCGCCGCTCGAGCTCGGCCTCCTGGGCGCGCGCCGCGGCCTGCTCGGTGGTGTCGAGGATCTGCACGAGCAGCCCCCGCGGGCGCGCCTGCTCGTCGAGCAGCGGCGCCGCGATCGCGGTGCCGTAAAACGCCCTGCCGCCGGGGGACGCGAACGCGATGGCCGCCGCGACGTCGGTGACGCCGTCCCGGATCACGCGATCGAGCAGCGCCGCCAGCGCCGCCGCCTGCGGGAACAGGCGGGCGAGCGGAATGCCCGAGAGCTCGCCGAGCGGCACGGCGGAGAGCCCGCAGAACGCCGGGTTGGCGTAGAGGACGAGGTGCTGCTCCGTCGCGGTCAAGACGGCAGGGAGCCTGGACCGCTCGACCGCGGGCCGGTGCCGGCGTGCGAGGTCCACGTCGTCGTCAGCCATCGGCGTCCCCTCCTGCCGCGCAGCGCGCGCCGGGCGCATCGTCCGCGCGGGGGGTAACCGCGTCGAGGGCTGGCGTCGCGTTGCTCATCATCTCCACGCCAGCACATCTACTACGGAAGTGCGCGACGGGAAGCGTGGCTCGATCCCGGACGAACGCTCGTCCGGACTCGAGGGTGGCAGCCTCGGCAATCGTGGTCTGCCGAGCTCGCCAGAGGGCGCCGGGCGAGCGTGTCAGCGTGTGTTGAGGTGGGGGCTCGGGTCGTCACCCGAGCTGTCCCTGATCAGGGCGTCGGACGATGGAACGAGCCGGGGGAGAGGGATCGGCTTCCATCGGCTCGCGACTGCGCGCGCGTGCTCCTCCGCGAAAAGAGCCCCAGGACCAGCAAGGCGAAGGCGCCCAATCCTTCGGAGGTCACGCCCGCCGAGGTCGCGCAACCGCCGCCGCCCGAGCCGGGGGAGGCGGCGCCGCCCGAGCTGCTCGTCATGCCCGCGCCGCCGGAAGCGCTGGAGCCGCCCGCTCCGCCCGCGCCCTCTGCAGCGCCGGAGCCACCCGCGCCCTCGGCAGCGCCGGAGCCGCCCGCGCCCTCGGCAGCGCCGGAGCCGCCCGCGCCCTCGGCAGCGCCGGAGCCGCCCGCGCCCTCGGCAGCGCCGGAGCCGCCCGCGCCCTCGGCAGCGCCGGAGCCGCCCGCGCCGCCGGCGCCGCTCGCGCTGCCCCCATCGCAGATGCTGGCGATGCACGCGCCGCTCGCGCATTCCTCATCGATCACACAGGCGCCGCCGGCGGCGGTCACGCCCAAGGGCAAGAAATCCGCGCTGTCTGTGGCGCTGTCGAGATAGATGCCGTGCGGCGAGCCGCCGGCGACCAGAAGGCCTTTGCCTGGAATATAGGTCGCGGTGTGATCCGACCGCGCCGACGACATGGGAGGAAAAGGAGTCCACGTGTCGGTGTGCGGGTCGTAGATCTCGGCGCTGGCATTCTGGCGGCCGCCGGTCACGAGGACGCGCCCGCTCGGAAGCGTGGTCATCGTATGCAGCAGGCGCTCGACGCTCATGGAAGCGACGAGCGTCCAGGCGTCGGTCTGTGGGTCGTAGATCTCGGCGCTGGCGAGTCCTCCGCCGGTCACGAGCACGCGGCCGTCGAGCAGCAGCGTGGCTCGGTGCCCGTCGCGCGCCGAATGCATCGACGAAGCCCAGGCCCAGCTCCCCGTCGTCGGATCGTAGATCTCAGCGTCGGCGACGCGCACCACGATCTCGCTGCTCTCCCCGTGGCGCACGCCCCCGGCGGCGAGGACGCGCCCATCGGGCAGGACCGTGGTCGTATGGGCTGCGCGCGGCCCCATCATCGCCACGGTCGAGCTCACGGTGAGGGTCGCCGGATCGATGAGATGCGCGTCGGAGGAGATGCCCAATTCCGTGTATCCGCCGGTGAGCAGCACGACCTGTTGGGGCAGCACGTCGAGGCAATACGTGTCGAAGACAGGGGCGATCCCCGGGTGAGCTGTCCAGGTGTCTGTCGCCGGGACATACGACTCGCTGCCGTGCTCGCTGCCCGCGACCAGCACCCGGCCGTCGGGCAGGAGCACGCCCGGATGGCCGACGAGGTGCGGTTGTGTCGTCGGGCTCAGCGCGGTCCATGTCCCCGTCGCCGGGTCGTAGCGATCGACGGACCGCATCGCCAGGTAGGGGTCGGGTTCGGCGGAGGAGCCGCCGATGACGAGCACCTCGCCGCCCGGGAGCGCGACGGCGGCGTGGCTCGAGCGGGGCGAGGGCATGGTGCTTTGGATCCAGGGTGGGGCAGCGGAGCTCGAGCGTGCGACGAGCAGGAGCGACGTGGCGGCGAAGAGGCGGAGCGCGGTGCGGAGCATAGGACGTGACCTCCTCGATGAGGTGGGACACACTATCGCGAAGGACGTCGTGCGACAGCGTCGGTTTCCAGCTCGCGCTGTTCAGGGACGGGACGCTAGCCGCGCATCGCGGCGGTCGCCTGGGGCCGCAGCGCCGGGCGAGGCCGCTTGGCGACCTCGGCCTTCCGGGGCACCGAGGGCCTGGCGTCGGCCCTCCAGGGCTGGAAGCGCTCGTCTTTCCACATCAGGAGGCCGCCCGACAGGGGCGCGTCGGGGGCCGCGCCGTCCTCGGAGCGCAGCCACACGAGCGGGCGCGCCTCGAAGACCGGCTTCGTGCACGCGATGTCCTCGAACGCCGCCGACCAGGAGCCGGTGTTCCCGAAGAACACCCCGTCTTCCCAGCTGCCCTCCGGGTTGTGGGTGTGCCCGAAGACCACGGCCTTCGCGCGGTGCGCCCGGGCCACGCGCCGCGCCGCCCCGTTCACGCCCTGCCAGACCGCGTCGAGCGTGGGCTTCGGGACCGCGCACTCGTAGGCGACGAGGAGCGTCGGCGCGAGCAGGACCGCCGGCGCGAGCCCCTCCGGCATCCACCACAAACACGCGAGCGCCGCGACGAGCCCGACGAGCACGAGGCCGAGCCGATCGAGCCAGAGCTCGCGGGCCACCCGGCCGAGGCAGTCCTCGGCGGGCCGCGCGAACAGCCGCGCGTGCTTCACCACCGCGGGGAACGGCGCGCCCGTCTCGCGGGCGGCGGCGGCCAGATCGGCGCGCCGGAGCGCGCGGCGGCACGGGTCGCGGCGGCGCACGAGCTCGAGCATCGTGCGCAGCGCGCCCACGGCGAACGCGAGCACGAGCGACCGGCCCGAGAACAGGTAGTACCGCGCCCAGTGGGCGAGGTACCCGAAGCCGGAGAGCATGAACGACGAGTCGACGTGCGGGTTGAAGTACCCCATGCGCGACACGAGCAGGCGGCTCACGAGCGAGCCCATGGTCGGCTGGATCTCCCCCCGCTTGCGGCCGAACGGCGCCATCGGGTAGCGGTAAGAGCAGTACGAGTCGTACTGATTGCCGTGCTCGACGATGACGCCGTCGCGCGTGCGGTGGAACCAGGCGCGGAAGACCACCCGCGCCTCGAGCGCCGCGCGGAGCTCCCGGGCGTCGCTCGCCGCGGGGGCGCCGTCGCGGGCGGCGAGCGCGTGCAGGGCGGCGTCGACGACGCGCCGCCTCACCGCGTCGCGCACCTCGGGGAGCGTGAGCTGGATGTCGTGGTTGCCCGCCACGAACACCACCGTGTGCCCGTCCGCGACGACCCGGCCGACGGCCGCGACGAACACGGGGTGATCGCGCAGGATGGCCTCCATCGCCGGCACGGCATGCTCGGCGGTGCGCGGCAGGTCGTGGACCACGCTCTCGTTGTCGATCACGCGCGGCGCGTCCAGGTCGAAGATGTCGCCGTTCAGGACCAGCGTGAGCTCGTCCCGCTGTGTGTGGAGCCCCCCGGAGCCGCCCGTCCCCTTCCGGATCTCTCCCCGGAGGGCGTCGAGCATCGCCGCGATCTCCCCGTCCGGGGAGTACGGCGCCTGCCGATAGCGCATCCAGAGACCGGCGGTCGGCTCGAGCTCACATAGATGGATGTCTGAGATAGCCACCGTGTGATGCATCGGCGGGGAAACTGACATATCCACATTTCCACGCCAGCCACGGGACCGTCAAGACTTGGTGTCATGGGCGGTGAGGCGCGCCCCGGCGGCGTTCGCCCGGAGCGTGATTCCACGGCTCGATCGCGCTCTGCACACCCGTTCGCCACGGTGCATTCCTGTGAATGTCGCGCGCTCGCCACATGCGCTGTCGGGGCGCGCTGGCGCAACGTGCATTAAGGACCGCCTTCAGGGATTCTCATCAGGCGAGCGGATACCATCGGTTGTGGGTGCGTCGAACCGGCACCCACTCCGTTGGGGTCGCCCCCGGGACGCGCGCGGATCCGGCGCGCGCGGCGGGCGGCCACGGCCCTGGGCGGGGCGGGGGGCAGGTCGGCGGCGGCGCCGGCGAGCCGGTCCGCCGGGGTGGGCGGGCTCGCTGCGCGGGCGGCTGGTACGGTGCACACTGGCGGGGCAAGGTGGACGCTCGCCAGCCTGGCTGGACGGACTGCTGAGCTCGCGGGGCGTTCCGCGTGGAGAGGTGACCATGTCGACCCATTTCATCGACGGCTGCTGGGTGTCCGGCACGGGGGAGCCGTTCGCGAGCCGGAACCCCGTGACGCAGGCGCTCGTCTTCGAGGGGCGCGCCGCGGCCGAGGGGCAGGTGGACGCGGCCGTGCAGGCGGCGCGCGGCGCGTTCAAGGCGTGGCGCGACGGCGGCGCGGAGGCGCGGGTGTCGCTGGTGAAGCGGTTCGCCGGGCTGCTGGGCGAGCACAAGGCCCGGCTCGCCGACCTGATCGGGCTCGAGACCGGCAAGCCGCGCTGGGAGGCGCTCACCGAGGTCCAGACGATGATCGGCAAGGTCGACGTATCGCTCATGGCCTTCCGGGAGCGGACGGGCGAGCGGCAGGCCGAGGCGGGCGACGCGACGGCGGTGGTGCGGCACCGGCCGCACGGGGTGGTCGCGGTGTTCGGGCCCTACAACTTCCCGGGCCACCTGCCGAACGGCCACATCGTGCCGGCCCTGATCGCGGGCAACTGCGTTGTCTACAAGCCGTCGGAGCTCACGCCCAAGGTCGCGGAGGAGACCGTGCGGCTGTGGCAGGAGGCGGGCGTTCCGGCCGGGGTGCTCAACCTGGTTCAGGGGGGGAAGAGCGCCGGGATCGCGCTCGCGGGTCACCCGGGCATCGACGGCCTCTTCTTCACGGGGAGCTCCGCGACGGGCAGCGCGCTGCACCGGCAGCTGGCGGGGCGGCCGGAGAAGATCCTCGCCCTGGAGATGGGGGGCAACAACCCGCTGATCGTCGAGGACGTCGCCAACACCGAGGCGGCGATCCACCATATCCTGCAATCGTCCTTCATCTCGGCGGGCCAGCGGTGCACGTGCGCGCGGCGGCTGCTCGTGCCGGCGACGCCGGAGGGCGACACGCTCGTGGAGCGCCTTGTCGACGCGGCGGGGCGGCTCAAGGTGGGCAGGTACGACGACGCGGAGCAGCCGTTCATGGGCGCGGTGATCTCGCTCGCGGCCGCGGATCGGCTGCTCGAGGCGCAGGCGCGGCTGATCTCGCTCGGCGGGGAGGCGCTGCTCGAGATGCGCCGGCTCGAGGAGGGGACAGCGCTGCTCTCGCCCGGGATCATCGATGTGACCGCGATCGAGGAGCTGCCGGACGAGGAGCATTTCGGGCCGCTCTTGCAGGTGCAGCGCTACGAGAGCTTCGATGAGGCGCTCTCGCTGGCGAACCGCACGCGCTACGGGCTCGCCGCGGGGCTGATCTCGGATCGCAGGGAGCTCTACGAGAAGTTCTGGCGGGAAGCGCGGGCGGGGATCGTCAACTGGAACAAGCCGCTCACAGGGGCGTCGAGCGCGGCGCCGTTCGGCGGGATCGGCAGCAGCGGGAACCATCGGCCGAGCGCGTACTACGCGGCGGACTACTGCGCTTATCCGGTCGCGGGGCTGGAGGCGGCGAGCGTGGCGCTGCCGGCACAGCTGGCGCCAGGGATGCGGGGGAACTAACTAGAAGGCAACGGCCGCCGGCGGGAGGCTCGAGGGGCTCTGTCGCAGGATGCGTCGAGGTCAGGAGGCGGAGCTCTGCGCGCCCAGCTCGACCGGCATGGCGGTGAGGCTGCGGATGCCGGGGCTCTGGCGGTAGGTCAGCGGGGCGGAGGAGAGCGCGGCGTCCGGGAAACGGCGGAGGAACGTGGAGATCGCGGCCTGGGCCTCCACCCGGGCCAGCGCGGCGCCGGCGCAGTAATGCACGCCGAGGCCGAAGGAGATGTGACGGATGTCCGTGCGACGGAAGTCGAGCCGGTCGGGATCGGGGAACTGCGACGGATCGCGGTTCGCCGCGCCGAGCACCAGGAAGGCGCGATCGCCCTTCGCGATGCGCACGCCGTCGAGCTCGATGTCGTCGAGGGCGACGCGGCTCATCCACTGGACCGGAGAGTCGTAACGGAGCAGCTCCTCCACCGCCGGGCCGATCAGCGCGGGACTCTCGCGGAGCGCCTCGCGCTCGGCCGGGTGGAGGAGCAGCGCGAGCAGGCCATTGCCGATCAGGTTCTTCGTGGTCTCGTGGCCGCCGAAGAGCAGCATGCAGCACGTCGAGAGCAGCTCCTGCTCGCCGAGGATCATCCCCTGCTCCTCCGCGACGAGGAGCTGGCTGAGCAGGTCGCTCCCGGGGTTCTGCCGCCGGGCCGCGATCACGCCGCGGAAATAGTCCTCCATCTCGGCGACGGCGCTCAGCGCCCCGCCCGCGATCTCCAGCGTCGGCCGGCCCGAGCCGAGGAACCCGCCGAGCGCGTTCGACCAGCCCTTCAGCCGGTGCCGATCCTGCGTGGGCACGCCGAGCACCTCGCCGATCACGAGCAGCGGCAGGGCGTCGCCGAGGTCGCGGAGGACGTCGATGCGGCCCGTGGGCGCGACCGCGTCGAGCAGCTCGTTGACCAGCGCCTCCACCCGGGAGCGCAGCCCCTCGACGAGCCGCGGCACGAACGCCTTGTTGATGAGCGAGCGGATGCGCGTGTGCTCCGGCGGGTCGAGCAGCAAGGCCCACGACGCGAGGTTGCGGCGCAACGGCTCGAGCCGCTGGCGCACGTCCTCCGGCAGCTTCGTCACGAAGGCGCCGGAGCGCTTCGCCGAGAGGCGCGGGTCGCGGAAGCCCGCGGCGACCTGATCGTAGCGGGTGATGAGCCAGCCGTTGTAGGCCGCGCTGAAGTACACCGGCGCTTGCTCGCGCAGCTTTGCGTACACGGGGTACGGGTTCGCGAAGGTCTCCGGCGATTGAAGGCGAAACGGGTCGAGATCCGCGTCCGCCGCTGGAGTGGCCACAGGCGTCGCGTCGGGCTTCGGTGCGTCGGGCGAGTTCATTCGTCCAGGGTACGCCGGCCGCGCCCGCTTGGGAACCGGCGCGGCCCGCGCCCGCTCGGGAACCGGCGCGGCCTTCGCTCGCCGAGCGCCCGCCCCGGCCGGCGCGCCGCGGGCGCGGCGGCCGGGCATGCCCGCGGCGCGGGGGGCGCTCCGCTAGGCCCAGAGCTTGATTCCGCCGAGCAGGCCGGCGACGTTGTCGACAACGACGACGTTCTCGGGCAGCCGCGAGACGTCGAGCAGGCGCGCGTTGCCGCCGCCGAGGTAGAGCTTGCGGTAATTGAAGATCGGCTCGAGCTGCGCGATCATCTGGCGCACGCGCTTGTTCCAGCGCTTCGGGCCGATGCGCTTGCACTCGGCGTCGAACACGCGATCCTCGTACTTCAGGTCCCGCTTTCCATAAGGGTGGTGTCCGAGCTCGAGGTTCGGCACGTAGTGGCCGTCGATGTACAGGGCGCAGCCGAGCCCCGTGCCGAAGGTGAGCACCATCTCGAGCCCCCTGCCCTCGATGACGGCGAGCCCCTGGATGCCCGCGTCGTTGGCCACGCGCACGGGCTTCGCGAGGCGGCGCTCGACCGCCTCGGCGAGCGGGTAGCCCTTCCACTTCTCATTGTCGAGGTGCGGCGCCGTCTTGGTCACGTTGTCCATCACCACGCCGGGGAAGCCGATCGAGACGCGATCGAACTCCCCCAGCGCGCGGGCCATCTCCTCGATGACGTCGAGGATGGGGTCCGGCGAGGCCGGCTGCGGCGTCGGCACGCGCATGGGATCCGCCATCGGAGTCCCCTGCCCGTCGAGGATGGTGCCCTTGATCCCCGTTCCGCCGATATCGATGCAAAGCGTGCGCATGGATTCCTCTGTCTCCTCCCGGAGCTCTTCCTCCGAGGCTGCCGCGGGCACGTCGGCGCGCCCGCGATCGCGGCGGACATCATCTGGAGCGCCGGCCGTGTGTCAACTGGAGCCGCAACTTGACCGCCCGAGCGGCACGAGCGCGCGCCGGCTCGGTCCGATGTTAACGCTAACAGATGCCCAGCATCGGCCCTCTGAAGGAGGGCGCGGAGCACGCCGAGCGCCGCTGGGCCGCTGGCCACGAGGAGGGCGGAGCCGTCCAGCGAGCGCAAAAGCGGCGGAATTCACCGCCCATTCCTTCTGACGCGGCGCTCCGGCGGAGCCCCGCCAGCCAGGCGCCGCCCCCGGCCCGAGGAGCCCGTGGGCCATCCGGTTTGGCGTTGACATGGGCCATGTGATCGTTCACATTTGATCCGAGCCGCATCCTTTTGCTTCGCCTTGGAGGGGTCGTCTTGCGCGCCGAGAGCTTTGCCATCGATGGTCTCGGCACCGATTCCGTTTGATCGGCCGTCGCGGGCGCGATCGCGGATCGATGAAGGGTAGCGTTTTACCAAGGGTGTTCCACGAGAGAACACGGTCCACCTCGCCGATTCGGCGAAGGTCGTGAGCTCCTGGGCGCTGCCCCCGGAAATGATTTCTCCAAGGTCCGGCGACGCAGCCGGAGGCGAGCGCGGGGAACGGCGTGACCTACGTGGCGGCAGACCATGACGAGATCCTCCTCGGGGGCACCGGTTTGATGGATGAGGCCCATCCGGGAATTTTACCGAGCCACGCGAGAGGCGATGCGTTCACCGTCTCATCGCATTTCTTCGTTATGGCTGCCAACCGCTCCTCGAGATTCATAGCGGGCCCTCCGGGGGGCTGCCGCGCGATAATCTGACGATGTCGTCAGAGTGCCAGCTGTTCGACAAATAACTTCAGCGTGCCCACAGCGGGCGAAGAGGGACATTCATGTCTAGGCCCTCCCATCATGACCAGGCGCGTCCTCTCAGAGGCTCTCGGTCGGCGATCCTGGCCGCGTTGCTCCTGGCCAGCGGCTGCATCGGAAACGTGGGTGGCTCCGGTTCCGGTTCCGGTTCCGGCGCCGAGCCCGGCACCCAGCCTGACGACGACAAGGATCCCACCACCGGGGCCCCGCTCGCGT
This sequence comes from Sorangium cellulosum So0157-2, assembly GCF_000418325.1. GTDB lineage: Bacteria > Myxococcota_A > Polyangia > Polyangiales > Polyangiaceae > Sorangium > Sorangium cellulosum_D. Next base: position 1,300,370 of record NC_021658.1, on the reverse strand, counting down.
GCAACGACGGCGTGGTGCACCCGGGGCGAGCGCCGCTGCGGCGGCTCACGCGCATCGAGTACAACAACACCGTCCGCGATCTCCTGGGCGACACGACAAACCCCGCCTTTTCGCTGCCCAGCGAGGACGTCGGGAACGGCTTCGGCAATGACGCGGACACGCTGTCGGTCTCGAGCTTGCTGGCCGAGCAGCTGAGCACCGTCGCGGAGGGCATCGCCCAGCGCGCGACCGCCAGCCCGGAGGCGCTCGCGAAGCTCGCCCCTTGCGCGAGCAACGTGGGGGCGGCGGACGAGGAGGCGTGCGCGCGCACGATCATCGAGAAGCTCGCCCCGGTCGCGTACCGCAGGCCGCTCGCCCTCGGCGAGGCGGACGAGCTCCTCGCGCTGTACAGGGTCGGCCGGACCGACGCGACGTTCGCCACCGGCGTCGCGACGATGATCGAGGCGCTGCTCCAATCGCCGGACTTCCTCTACCGCATCGAGCGCGGCATGCCCGACCCGGAGCGCCCCGAGCTCCGCCGGCCCACGGGCGACGAGATGGCGACGCGGCTCTCGTACATGCTCTGGGGCACGACGCCCGACGAGCAGCTGCGCATGGCCGCGCAGGCGGGTGAGCTCTCGACGAAGGAAGGCGTGCGCAAGCACGCCGAGCGCATGCTCGAGGATCCCCGGTCCCGGCCCACCATCCGGTTCTTCTTCGACAACCTCCTCCCCATCAGCAGCCTCGCGGACCTCGAGCGGAACGCGGAGGCGTTCCCCACCTTCTCTCGCACCATCGGCTCGCTGATGCGCGAGGAGACACAGCGGCTCATCGAGCACGAGGTCTTCGAGGGGGGCGGGACATGGCCGTCCATCTTGACGGCCCCGTACTCGTTCATGAACGAGCGGCTCGCGGCGTTCTACGGCGTCTCCGGCGTGACGGGCGACGAGTTCCAGAAAGTAGAGCTCGACACGACCCAGCGCCTCGGGATCCTCACCCAGGCGGGCTTGATGGCCGGGACGACGCACTCGAACACGACGAACCCCGTGACCCGCGGCTCGTTCGTGCTGCAGAAGCTCATGTGCATCATCATCCCGCTCCCCACCGGCGACATCCTGGAGCAGGTGAAGCCGCCGGATCCGTACTCCGGCAAGACGGCGCGGGACCGCTTCAGCCAGCACAGCCAGGACAAGGCGTGCGCGGGGTGCCACCAGTTCATGGATCCGGTCGGCTTCGCGTTCGAGAACTACGACGCGGTCGGGCTGTACCGCACCACCGAGAACGACGTCGTGATCGATCCGAGCGGCACGGTCCCGGGGACGCTGGGGGACGTGAGCGGGCCGATCGAGCTGGTGCAGAAGCTCGCCGCGTCGGAGGAGGTGCAGGACTGCTTCGCCAAGCGCTGGAGCGAGTTCGCCTACGGCCTCACCCTGCGCAAAGAGGACAAGTGCACCGAAGAGGCTGTCACGACCGCCTTCAAGGCGTCCGGGTACAACGTGAAACAGCTCCTGATCGATCTCACGCAGACGGACGCTTTCCACTATTTGGCTTCAGGACAGGAGTGAAGGTCATGTCGAAATTTCGCTTGAGCCGACGTGCCATGCTGCGGGGCGCCGGCGCCATCGCGGTCTCGCTCCCCTGGCTGGAGATCATGGGCACCGAGCGCGCGGCGCACGCGGCCCCCGCCCCCGCCAAGCGCTTCCTCGCCGTCTACACGCCCGGCGGGACCGTGCTGAACCGCTGGAGGCCGACCGGCTCGGAGACGAGCTTCACCCTGAGCCCCATCCTGGCGCCGCTCGCGCCGGTGCAGGACCGGCTGATCGTCGTCGACGGCCTCGACATGAAGAGCGCGCGCGGTGAGCAGCACCAGGCCGGGATCATCGCCTGGCTCACGGGCACGTCGCAGGAGGGCTCCAACAACGGCGGTTACGGGAAGGGGCCGTCCATCGATCAGGTGATCGCCGCCCGGATCTCCGCCGGTCAGAAGGCGAAGGCCAGCATCCAGATCGCGTTGCGCTGGGCCACGGGCAAGTCTCACGGCCTGCTGTCCCCGATGAACGCCGCGAATTTCGAGAACGACGCGCCGCACAAGCCGATCCCGCCGCGCCTCGATCCGGTGGAGATCTTCACCGAGCTCTTCGGCACGCTGAACCCGAACGACGGCAACGACGCCGCCCGTCGCCTCGCGCGGAAGCAATCGATCCTCGACTTCCTCGACCGGCGCTACGCCACCCTGTCCGGGCAGCTCGGCGCCGCCGACAGGCAGAAGATCGATCAGCACCTCACGAAGATCCGCGAGATCGAGCAGAGCCTCAGCAACATCCCGGTCGAGACGAGCGCGTGCAAGGTGCCGACGAGGGTCGACACGTCCGACTACAACCCGCGCACGGGGCTCAACTCGGCCGACGACGGCGCGATCAAGGACACCTCGACCGACGCGGCGATCCCCAAGGTCGGCAAGCTCATGATGGATATGCTGGTGATGGCGCTCGCCTGCGACATCACCGGGGTCGGCACCCTGCAGTGGAGCGACACCGAGGCGAAGCACACCTTCCCCTGGCTCAACCTGACCGAGCACCACCATTTCTACCAGCACGACGGGGGCTTCAGGCCGAACGAGTGCGAGGCCATCTGCACCTGGTACTCGAAGCAGCACCTCTATCTGCTGCAGGAGATGGAGAAGATCGACATGGGCGGGCACTCGCTGCTCGACGAGAGCGTCGTCTTCTTCGGCTCCGAGCTCTCGGATCCGCCGTCGCACAAGAAGAACGACATGCCGTTCCTGCTGGCCGGCGGCGGCGGAGGCCTGCGCACCGGACGCTGGCTCCGGTACCCGAACCTCCCGCACAACAACCTGCTCGTCTCGATCTTGAACCTGTTCGGCGACACCCGGACCACGTTCGGCGACCCGCGGGACTGCACCGGGCCGCTCACCAACCTGACCTAGCCGCTCCCGAGGCGGGACGCCCCCCTCGCTCGACCGCGACGGGGGCGGCGCTCGCCCCTCGCCCGCGCGCCCGCTAGGGTGAGCCGCAGTCGTCGCAGGCGACGCTGGGCGGCGGCTCGCCGTTGACGAGCGCGTCGAGCCATCGGACGAGGCGCGCCCCGCCCGACTCCAACGTGTAGAACTCCGGCCGCCAGAGGATGCAATGAGCGCTGCCGGCGGCGAGGTACGCGCTGAAGTTCGGCGTCGACGCCTCGATGTGGTCGACGGACGCCCTCATGGCCTCCGACCACGCCTCCGCGCCGCCGCCGCCCATCGCGCTGAAAAAGAAGATCTGGTCCTCGTCGTGGACCGTGTTGTACTGCGACAGGCGCATGTCGGGGTAGTGCGCGCCGATCTTCTCGTAGAGCACGTACAGGTTCACGAGCTCGGCCGGATCGAGCCCGGGGATCCACATCGGATAGGCGCCCTCCGGCTTCCAGGAGGGGAGGCTGTCGTTGAAGAAGGCGTCGGTGATGACCCCCGCGCCGCTGTCGGCGAACTGGACCACGGACGCGTTCTTGTAGTGCTCCCGCAGGTGGGCGGACCACAGGATCGAGCCATACGCGCCCGCGCTGCAGCCGGTCACGAAGATCTTCTCGGGCGCGGGGACGTTCGCGTAGACCCAGTCGAGCGCGGCGCGGACGTTGACGGCGCCCTTGTGCCGGACGTTGACGGCGCTGCTCCCCTCTCCGTACGTGGCTACGTTGTCGCCCCAGTGGATGTCCCCGGTGCAGTAGGGAATGTAGACATGATGCCAGTCCCTGAACGGGTTGTCCGGGTTGTCATGATCGTAGATCCCGGTCGTCAGGGGGTCGTCGCCGACGGTCTCCTGGAAGATGTCGTCGCCGGGGGAGCAGGTGGCGGCGCTCCAGCACGCGCCGCCGCCGCGGAACTCGACGATGAGGCGATTGACGGTGCCCGGGCGCACGAGGTACTCGAACGGATCGCCGCGCGCGCAGGTGGTCTCGCCGCCCGGCTCGATGGTGTTCCATCCGGAGGGCAAGCTCAGGATCCCCGCCCGTGGCGGGTTGTTCGGGCCTTCGTCCTTGGCGGACGAGCCGCCACAGGCGGCGATGGCGAGCAGACACAGCGGGATGTGGAATCGAGGGAATGCGGGGTTGAAGCGCATGACGGGCGTGAGGATAGCATTCCGCGATTCCCAGGCTTGTCCGCCGGCGACGGCGCGGGGGCGAGCGCTACGGCGCCGGGGTGTGCTCTGCCCAGATCTGCGCGGCGGCGGCGCTGACCGCGCGGCGAAGCGAGCCCTCGTCGAGGCGCGCTCGGTCGCGCGGCGCGAGGGCGGCGCAGATGGCGAGCGCGACGAGGTAGAGTGCGCCGATGAGCCCGATCCAGCGCAGACCGGACGCGCCCAGCCGGGAGATGATCTCGATGGGCACGATCTGCGCGCGGATCTGGACCGCGCCGATCACGAGGACGGCGCGGTCCCCTTCCTGGAGCTCGATGTCGGCGGGGCCCGTCAGCAGGCGCCCGAGCCCGTCCGCGCCGTGGACGCGCGCCCGCGTCCGCCGCGGTACGTGCAGCACGTAGCGCGCGCCGGTCACCTCCGCGATGACGGGGGCCGACCTGTCCAGCTCTATCGACGGCACGCGCGCGATGGATGCGGGCGTGTCGCCGATGTGCGCCCGGCCCTCGGCGAGCAGGTGGCGGACGCCGATCACGTCCTTGCCTCGGACGGCCACGAGCTCCAGCGCGCGCCGCGCGGAGGCGCTCGCCGCGGGCGGCCGTGATCTCCGGTCGCTGACGGGTTCGGCCCTCGACGCTTCATTAGGACCTTTCGCCATACTCTACAGCCCCCTTCGTCGGCCACGGGCAGGGGTGGACTCCGCATGTCCCCTGGTCACCTGCCCTCGGCGCGCCGCCCCGCTCGCCGCCACATCACTCCCCTTCCCCGGCTCCTCTGGCATGGATCGTTCCGCGGAAAAGCGCGCAGGGACGTGGCGCCCCGGCGGCCCCTGCCCGCGCCTCATGGCGGAGAAGGCGGGAGAAGGCGACGGAGAGGACGACCGCGGCGGCGCCCGCGGCGCGGCGGTGGGCGGCCGTCGTCGCTGACGGACCGGAGCGCGGGCTCGACCTCGACGTCCGGCGCGTGGTCAGGAAAGGAGGTCAGACGGAGGCGATCCACGGCGGAGGAGGCGCCGAGCGTCCTCTCCGCCGTGGGTGACGGCGATGCGGGCCTGGTCTGTCAGGGCGTCACGTAGCAGAGGTCGAGGCGCGGCCGCTCGGCGGCGTTCGCCTCCTCGCTCGACCGGAGGGTCCGCTTGCCCGTGCCGAGCTCGCGCAGGAGCACGCCGTGGTTGGCGAGCGCGCCCGAGACCCAGTCCTGGACGAGCGCGGTCACGTCGCACGACACGGTGGTCGTCAGGTTGGCCGGCACGGCGAGCGACGCCTCGACGGCGGGGTCGAAGGCGCCGTTCAGCGTGTTGTACGTGACGGTGGCCTCGGTCCACGGCGCCGTGATCGCGTGGACATCGAGCGTCGCGGCCGTCGGGGCGTAGAGCGCTCTCATGGAGAACGTCGCGCCCTCGATGGTGGCGTCCCCGGGGATCCCGGAGAGATCGAAGGCGACGAGGCTCATCTTCTGTCCGGAGCCGGAGACGCCGGTGAAGAGGTTGGGATACGACCCCGAGGTCGTGTTCGGCTCGGAGCTGGAGATGAAGGCGTCGGCGGCCCCGCCGGCGCCGCCGCGGCGGACGGCGACGCAGATCGGATCGCAGGCGTTGCCCACGCCGTCGGCGTCGTTGTCGCCCTGCCCCGGGTTGGCGTCGCCCGGGCAGTTGTCGCACGCGTCGCCCACGCCGTCGGCGTCCGCGTCGGCCTGGCTCGCGTTCGCCGCGAGCGCGCAGTTGTCGCACGCGTCGCCCACGCCGTCGGCGTCCGCGTCGGCCTGGTCCGGGTTCGCGGCGAGCGGGCAGTTGTCGAAGGTGTCGCTCACGGCGTCAGCGTCGGAGTCGACCCACTCGGGGACGCTCACGTCGAAGGAGGCGCTCGCCGCGTTGCCCGCCGCGTCGGTCGCGCCGCAGGTGACGGTGGAGACGCCGACCGGCAGGACGGTGCCCGGCGCGGGGGAGCAGGTCACCGGGACCGCGCCGTCGACGACGTCGATCGCGACGGCGACGAACGCGAGCTCGGCGCCCCAGGGCCCGCTCGGCTCCAGGGTCATCGGGCCGGGGACGGTGAGGACCGGAGCGCTCGTGTCCTCGACGATGACGGCGAAGGTGCCGTAATCGAGGTTGCCGGTGGCGTCGAGCGCGTAGCAATGGACGACGGTGACGCCGATCGGGACGGTGCTGCCCGGGGGCGTCGTGCAGATCACGGGGACGGCGCCGTCGACGTCGTCGATCGCGGAGACGGTGAACGTGGCCGGGGCGCCGCTCGCGCCCGTCGCCTCGAGCACGAGGTCGTCGGGCACGGAGAGCGTCGGCGCCGTCGTGTCGCCGACCGCGCCGGTGCCGCAGTCGAGCCGCAGGTCGAGGTCGAAGACCGGCGGCGGAATGTGCATGATGTGGCTCTCGACGTACGGCTGCGCGGCGTCGTCGGGCGCGTGGCAGCCCGGCTTCTCGGCGCGGACCTTGTAATAACCGGTGACGACATCCCAGCCGAAGTGCCCCTCCCCGTCGGAGATGCTCGGGTTGGCGCGGTTCATGGGCGACATGAGGGCGCTGCCGTCGGGCACCAGGGTGAAGGAGCCCGGCGCCCCGCTGTCGGAGCGGAAGAGGGTGACCGTGGCGCCGTCGATGGGAGCGCCGCCCACGGTCCGGACCCACCCGCTCGGGTCGATGTAGATCGGGAAGGCGATGCTCGTGACCGTCGGGCCGCACTGCGTCTGGATGAGGATCGTGGCCGCGCCGTGGTTCGGGTAGAAGGGCGGAATGACGGCGGTGAACTGGCCGTTGCCGTCGAGCTGCATCGCGCCTGACGCGAAGGTGACGGCGCCGAACTTCACGTCGTAGGTCGCCGTGCCGCCGGCGCAGCCGGGCGTGGTCAGGGTGGTCGGGTCGTGCCAGTAGACGACGGGCACGTCGCCGCCGCCCTGGAACGAGGGCTCGAGGCCGGTGCCGGGGGGCGGCGCGACCGGCGTGCCGAGGGTGATCGTCGCCGACGCCTCATCCGCGACGCCGACGAACACCTCGCTCTGGATCAGATCAAGTCCCGCAGGCGAGAACGCCGTGATCGTATACTCGCCTTCCGCGAGGGTGTTCGCCGCGAACCTACCGCTCCCGTTGGTCGTCCCGAACCACGGGCAGTCCTCCGGCCCTGCGGACACTGTCCGGCAGATCTGCACCGGCGCGCCGGCCACCCCCTCCATTTGCCCCTGAGCATTGAGGGCTTGGACGGTGCCAGTGATGACGCTCATCCCCAGCCCCCCTCTGTTCTTATCTATCGGCAATATATAGCGCCCCTTCTGGGAGCTGCCACGTTGGTTATCGATGAGCCTGTAAGAAAAATCGCTGTCCGTGAAAATGTCTCTGGGCTCAGGATCCGCTGGATCCTGCGGCTTTGGGAACTCGAGGGACCCGTCCATGCCGGAGGCGTAGCCGACGCGCGCCGTCTCGCCGCCGATGCCGTCGACGCCGCCGCTCGCGGACCCAGAGTTCCACAAGATTTGATCATAATTGAACCAGATATCGAAATCCCCCGCCGGACGGTAATCCTTGCTCTCCGTGTCACAATTCGATTCGTCATATCCCTCGACGCACGTCTGCGCGTCGACGAGGAGGAGCTGGAAGATGTTCAGCTTGTCGGTGCTCTGAGGGTAATAGCCGACCCCTGTGAACCCGTTGGGCGGAGCGACGGGGTCCGCCCACAGCACGCAGAAGGCCTTCCGGTGCTGCGCATAGCCGGGGAGTATCCCTTGAAACTCGCCCCAGTGCACGACGCCCGAGCCAGCGCCCGTGGTGTCGATGTCCGCGAAGAACGGCGCGATGATGGCGCGGTTCGTGCTCTCGAGCGGGAACGGCGTGTAGACGCTGAGCGGGCCGTCGAAGGTGATGTTGCCGTTGTTGTTGATGTAAGCCGTGTTGTAGTGCTTGTCGTAGAAGTTGACCTCGAAAGGGAGCGCCACGGGGCCTTGCGAGCCGTCGTCGTTCCGCGGCAGCGCCCCCCCCGCAAGGCAACCTGGATCGTAGATCACGGCGTCCGGCCCGGCCGCGAGCACCACGCTCGGGACCCCCCCAATGACCGTCATGATGCCGGCGGTCAACACCCGATGAACATTGCGTCTCATCCTGCCCTCGCTTCGCCTCCACACAAAGAGGCGCCATGATAATGCATGTGCCCGCGCCTCGATGGAAGCCTTTTCTACGCACGACCGCGCGTCGTCCGCCCGGCCCGCCGGGGGCGTGCGCGCGTCCTCGCCTCATCTCTCGCCTCATCTCGCCTCATCTCGCCTCATCTCGCCTCATCTCGCTCTCGCCTCATCTCGCCTCATCTCGCGCCTCGCCGCGCGTCATCTCGGGACGAATCGCGCGTACTCCATCAAAAAGACAGAGAAAACCTGTGTGATCCGGGCCGGAGCGCGCGGCTCCCGTCGCAGGGCAACGTCAGCGCATCATTCAGCCACAACAGAAATGCTCTCACGTAGTTCCGGCTTGACGACGTTCCGGGCGCCTGGTTCTCATGGCTGCAATGTCGCGGGGCCCCAAATCGCTCGGAGAACGCTCGACGGTCCGCCGTCCCCTGCGGGCTGGGTCGCTGCTCGCGGCGCTCGCGGCCGTTGGAGGCTGCGGCGATACGACGGCGCCGGCGGCGGCCGAGGCGCTCTCGGCGCGGTTCCCCGCGGTGGCGGCGCGCGTGCTCGACGGGGGCGAGGCGCTCGTCGAGCGCGGCGCTGTCTTCGCGCTCCCGGGAGGCCCCGCTCCGGGGCTCCTCACGGTGGAGCTCCCCGGCGACGCGGGACAGGCGATCCGCTTCCGCCTCCCTGGCGCCGGAGGGTGCGACGGCCCCGCGGCCGCGTGCCCTGGCGCCCTGGACATCCGGGTGCGCGAGGCGGGCGCCCGCGGAAAGGGGACGCGGGCAGGCCGCGCGATCGCCTATTCGCGGCCCGGGGGAACATCGTTCTGGACCGCCGCGTCCGGCGTCGCGGAGGAGTGGCTGCTGCTCGAGCCCGGGGCGGTCCAGCGCGGCGCCCCCGTGGCCACATGGCAAATCGAAGGAGCCTCGCTGCGCAAGGCGGGCGAGGCGGTGCTCGTCGTGGACGAGACGGGCGCTCCACGGCTGCGCGTGACGGCGCCGGAGGCGTTCGCCGACGGCGGCAAGCGCCCTGTCGAGGCGCGGCTCTCGATCGAGGGCGCGACGCTCGCCCTGCACGTCGACGCCGAGGGGGAGGCGGTGCTCGTCGATCCGGCCTGGGAACAGGTGCCCACCGGGATGAGCGCGGCGCGCCGGGAGCACACCGCGACCCTGATCGCGAGCGGATCGCGCGCCGGCCAGGTCCTCGTCGTGGGTGGGAACAACGGGGCTATCGCCCTCAGCAGCGCGGAGCTGTACGACCCCGAGACGAACGCGTGGTCGCCCGCGGCCGCCATGAGCACGGCGCGGTACCAGCACACCGCGACCTTGCTGAGCGACGGGCGCCGCGTGCTCGTGGTCGGCGGCCGCGTCGACACAACGTACCTGGGCACGGCGCAGATCTACGATCCAGACACGAATACCTGGACGTCCGCCGAGAACATCCCCAATCGAGCGCTCCATACGGCGACGCTGCTCGCGGACGGCGACGTGCTCGTGGCGGGCGGCTACAATGGCACCGCCGCGGTCGGCGAGGCCCGCCGCTACGACCCCGAGACGGGCGTCTGGTCGACCGCGGGGACGATGAGCAACCGTTACGCGCACAGCGCCGTGCGGCTGCTCAACGGCACCGTGCTCGTCGCGGGCGGCTACGGCACCACCTACCTCGCCACCGCGGAGACCTACGACCCCGCCGGCAATGCGTGGTCGGCGGCCGGCAACCTGGGCACGGCGCGGCGGCTGCACAGCGCGACGCTCCTCCCGAACGGCGATGTCCTCGTCGCCGGCGGCACGAACGGGACGCACCTGGCGAGCGCCGAGCGGTACAGCCCGACGGCGAGGACCTGGTCGCCGGCCGGCACCGTGCCGGGCGCGCGCAGCAGCCACGCCGCATTGCTGCTCCCCTCGAGCGGACAGGTCCTCGTCGCCGGCGGCTTCGACGGCAGCGCCTACCTCCAGACGACCGCGCGGTACGATCCGAACGCGGCGCCGTCCGCGGCCTGGACCGCGGACGATGTCATGGCCACCGCCCGCGGGTATCACACGCTCGTGGCGCTCGCCGACGGCCAGCTCCTCGCGGCAGGCGGGCGCAACACCTCGGTCGCCCTGTCGAGCGCCGAGCTCTATATCATCGAGGCTCCGCCCGGCGCGTCCTGCCTCGCCGATGGCGAGTGTCTGAGCGGCCACTGCGTCGACGGGGTCTGCTGCAACACCGCGTGCGGCGGCGGCTCTCCCGGCGACTGTCAGGCCTGCAGCACCGCGGCCGGCGCTTCGACGAACGGCGTGTGCGGGCCGCGCGGCTCGGGCAGCCTCTGCCGCGGCTCGGCCGGCCTCTGCGACGTCGAGGAGCGCTGCAACGGCAGCTCCGTCGAATGCCCTGCCGACGCCCTCGCCTCCGCCACCACGGTCTGCCGCGCGGCGGCGGACCTGTGCGACGTGGCCGAGACCTGCACCGGTCGCTCCGTCGACTGCCCTGCCAACGCCTTCGCCTCCGCCACCACGGTCTGCCGCGCGGCGGCGGACCTGTGCGACGTGGCCGAGACCTGCACCGGTCGCTCCGTCGACTGCCCTGCCAACGCCTTCGCCTCCGCCACCACGGTCTGCCGCGCGGCGGCGGACCTGTGCGACGTGGCCGAGACCTGCACCGGTCGCTCCGTCGACTGCCCTGCCAACGCCTTCGCCTCCGCCACCACGGTCTGCCGCGCGGCGGCGGACCTGTGCGACGTGGCCGAGACCTGCACCGGCTCCGCCGCCGCCTGCCCCGCCAACACCTTCGCGCCTGCCACCACCGTCTGCAGGCCCGCGACGGACCTGTGCGACGGGGCCGAGACCTGCACCGGCGCTGCCGCCGCTTGCCCCGCCAACGCCTTCGCGCCTGCCACCCCCGTCTGCAGGCCCGCGACGGACCTGTGCGACCTGGCCGAGACCTGCACCGGCGCTTCCGCCGCTTGCCCCGCCAACGCCCTCGCGCCTGCCACCACCGTCTGCAGGCCCGCGGCGGACGTGTGCGACCTGGCCGAGACCTGCACCGGCGCCGCCACCGCCTGCCCCGCCAATACCTTAGCCTCCGCCGCGACCGTGTGCAGGCCGGCGGCGGACGTGTGCGACCTGGCCGAGACCTGCACCGGCGCCGCCGCCGCCTGCCCCGCCAATACCTTAGCCTCCGCCGCGACCGTGTGCAGGCCGGCGGCGGACGTGTGCGACCTGGCCGAGACCTGCACCGGCGCCGCCACCGCCTGCCCCGCCAACACCTTTGCCTCCGCCGCGACCGTATGCAGGCCTGCGGCTGACGTGTGCGACGCGGCCGAGCGCTGCACCGGCGCCGCCGCCGCCTGCCCCGCGAACGCCTTCGCGCCCGCCACCGCGGTCTGCCGGACGGCCGCCGGCCCCTGCGACGTGACCGAGACCTGCACCGGCGCCGCCGCCGCCTGCCCCGCCGACGCCCTCGCGGCGCCGGACACCGTGTGCGCCCCCGGCGCCTGCGTCGACGCGACCTCCAGCGTCCCGCCGAGCCGCTGCACTGCCGACGGTGCCTGCGTCGAGCGCGCCGCCGTCGCGTGCGGCCTCTACGTCTGCGACGACGACGCGTGCCTGACCCGCTGCTCCGCGCACGAGGACTGCGCCGCAGGCGCCTACTGCGCCCCGCCGACCTGCTTGGCGAAGGAGCCGCTCGGTGCGCCTTGCACGGCGACCGTCGAGTGCGCCGAGGGCGCCTGCATCCGCGGCACCTGCTCGCTCGATCGCGACGGCGACGGCATCGCCGACGCAGAGGACATGTGCCCCGACACGCCGAACACCGCGGACGTCGACATCGACGACGACGGCACGGGGAACGCGTGCGACGAGGACGACGACGGCGACGGCAAGCCGGATGTCGAGGACGCCTGCCCCACGATCGCGGACCCGGGCACCACCTCGGATCGGGCATGCGGCTGCGAGCCCCACAAGCAGGACGGCGACCCCTGCGACGACGGCGATCCCTGCACCCTTGCCGACACCTGCCAGGCGGGGCGATGCGCCGGCACCGAGCGCTACGTGTGCCCCCAGCCCGATCCGGGCCCTTGCAAGAGCTTCGTCTGCGTCGCACCGAACGGCGCCTGCATCGAGCGCAGCAAGCTCGAGGGCACCCCGTGCCCCGGCGGCGAATGCCGCGCCGGCGGCTGTCTGCTCGACGACCCGCCCGGCAGCGGAGGCGCTGGCGGCGAACCGAGCGGGAGCGGCGGCGGCACCGGCGGCATCGGCGGCACCGGCGGCGGAACGGGCGGGGCCGAGCCGGGCGCGGGCGGGGCCGCCGGCGGCTCCGGCGGGGCGGGCGCGGCGGCGGGCGGCGCGGCGGCGGGCGGCGACGCTGGCGGCGCCGTCGCCGGCGGCGCAGAGCCCCCCGGCGACGCCCACCGCGGAGAGCTCCGGCTCCACGGCAACGGCTGCGCGGCGAGCGCTCCCCCCGGCGGCGCCCCGGGTGATGCCGGCCACGGTCCGCTCTGGCTCCTCGCGGCGCTGCTCCTCGGGCGCCTGCCTATTTCGTGGCGCGCTCCCCGCGCTGGTGTAGATCGCCGCCCGTGAGGAAACGCTCGCTCGGCAAGACCACCCTCCAGGTCTCGGAGCTCTCCCTGGGCACCTGGGGTCTCTCAGGCGACGGCTACGGCCCGGTCTCCGAGATCGAAGCCGATCGCGTCATCGATCGCGCGCTCGCGGTCGGCATCGACCTCTTCGACACGGCCGACGTCTACGGCCGCGGCGAGATGGAGCGCCGCCTCGGCAAGCGGCTCAAGGGCGCCGGCGCCACGTTCGTGGTCACCAAGATCGGCACCGATCTCGAGGGCCTCCCGCCGACCAAGCGCTTCGACCCCGCCTACCTCCGCACCGCGTTCGAGCGCTCCCAGGAGCGGCTCGCCCGCGACGTCGTCGACGTCGTCCTGCTCCACAACCCCACCGTGGCCGCGATGCAGGCGAAGGAGCCCCTCGCCTATCTGAAGGAGCTCAAGCAGGCCGGTAAGATCCGCGCCTTCGGCGTGAGCGCCGGCTCGGCGGACGTCGCCCGCTCCGCCCTGCGCGACGAGGTCGACGTCGTCGAGCTCGCCTACAACGCCTTCCTCCCCGGCGATCTCCACGAGGTCGCCGGCGACGTCTCCGAGAGCGGGGCCGGCGTCCTCGCCCGCTCGGTCCTCGCGCACGGGCTGCTCGCCGGCCAGTGGAGCGCCGACCGCGAGTTCTTCCCCGACGATCACCGCATGCACCGGTGGACCCGCGACGAGCTCCGGACCCGCCTCGGCCAGCTCGACGCCCTCAGGCCGTTCGTCTCGGGCGCCGTCGTCTCGCTCCGCTCCGTGGCGCTGCGCTTCGTCCTCGCGAACCGCCTCGTCTCGTCCGCCGTGCTCGGCCCCCGCTCGGTCGCCCAGCTCGACCAGCTCGTCCGCGAGGCCGGCATGCCCCCCTACCTCCGCGACACGGCGCTCGCGGAGCTCGCAGGTCGCCTGAACCAGGCCGGGATCGAGGGGTGAGCACGATGAGCCAGAACGACAGGGAGCTCGACGAGATCGTCCGCATCGCGCGCGCGGCGGCGGCGATCGTGATGGACGTGTACGCGACGCCGTTCGCCGTCGAGATGAAGGGCCCGGGTGACCCGGTGACGCGCGCCGATCGCGAGGCGAACGCGCTCATCTGCGGCGCCCTCGAGGCCGCGTTCCCCGGCGAGGCGATCCTCGCCGAGGAGAGCGTCCCGGCCGGCGACGAGCTCGCCGCGCGCTTCGGCCGGGAGCGGGTGTTCTTCGTCGATCCGCTCGACGGCACGCGCGAGTTCGCCGACCGGAACGGCGAGTTCGCCGTGATGATCGGCCTCGCCGTCCGCGGCAGGGCGGCGCTCGGCGTCGTGGTGATGCCCACGACGGGCGAGGCGCTGGCCGGCCGCGCCGGCGACGGCGACGGCGACGGCGGGTGCTTCGCCTTCCTCGAGGCGCGGGACGGCAGCCGCCGCCCGCTCCAGGTCTCGGCGGTGGCCTCGCCGGCCGACGCCACGCTCATCGTCTCGCGGTCGCACCGGCCCAAGGAGATCGAGCCGCTCCTCTCGCGGCTCGGCATCGCCAAGGTCGTCCCGTGCGGCTCGGTCGGCGTGAAGATCGCCCGGATCGCGACGGGCGAGGTCGACCTCTACGTGCACGGCGGCGGCGGCGCCAAGCTCTGGGACAGCTGCGCGCCCGAGGCCGTGCTCCGCGGCGCCGGCGGGCGCTTCACCGACCTCGCCGGCGCGCCCATCGACTACACCGGCCCCGGGCTCAAGCTCGCGCGCGGCATCATCGCCTCGAACGGCGCGCTCCAGGACGCCGTCGTCGCCGCGGCGAGGTCGGAGCTCGGCTGAGGCGCGATGCGGGCGCAGGCGGAGATCGTCATCATCGGCGCGGGGATCATGGGCCTCGCGATCGCCTACAACCTCGCGCGGCACCACGGCATCACGGACGTCGTCGTCGTCGACCGGAGCTACCTCTGCGGCGGCGCCAGCGGCCGCAACGGCGGCGGGGTGCGGGCGCAGTTCTCGAGCGAGGGGAACATCCGGCTCATGCAGGAGAGCATCCGCATCTGCCGCGATTTCGCCCGCGAGATGAAGATCAACATCTGGTTCCGGCAGGGCGGCTACCTCTTCCTCGTGCGCAGCGAGGCCGGCCGTCGGACGCTCGAGAAGAGCGTCGCCGTGCAGAACGACTGCGGCCTCGGGACGCGGATGCTCACGGCGAACGAGGCGCGCGCGCTCGTGCCGGAGCTCTCCACCGAGGGCGTCGTCGCGGCGAGCTACAACCCCGACGACGGCGTCGTCTTCCCCTGGCCGTTCGTCTGGGGCTACGCCGAGCGCGCCCAGAAGCTCGGCGTCGACATCGCCACCTTCACGGACGTCCTCGGCTTCCGCACGCAGGGCGCGCGCATCGACGCCGTGGTCACGGATCGCGGCGAGATCCGGACGCACCGGGTGGTCAACGCCGCCGGCGCGTGGAGCCCGGAGATCGCGCGCATGCTCGGCGTGGATCTGCCGAACCGCCCGCACCGTCACGAGATCTGCTCGACCGAGCCGCTCAAGCCCTGGCTCGGCCCGCTGGTCGCCGACCTGTCGAACGGCCTCTATTTCTCGCAGTCGATGCGCGGCGAGATCGTGGGCGGCATCTCCAACGAGGACGTGCCCGAGGGCCTCGACATGGGGTCGAGCCACAAGTTCCTCGCGCTGTACGCGCGGGCGCTCGTCACGGCGTGCCCGGTCCTCGGCAGCGTGAAGGTGCTGCGGCAGTGGGCTGGCTGTTACGACCTCACCCCCGACCAGAACCCCATCGTGGGCGGGGTCGACGAGGTGGAGCACTTCTACCAGGCCTCCGGGTTCATGGGGCACGGGTTCATGATCGCGCCGGTGATGGGCAAGCTCATCGCGCAGCACATCGCCGAGGGCACGGCCCTGCCGCTGTTCGATCGCTGGAACCTGCGCCGCTTCAAGGAGGGCCGGCTCCTCAGCGAGGCGATGATCATCGGGTGATCCCGGCCGCGGCGGTGTGCTGCGGCGGCCGTGGTTCCGGTCGGTATTCTTCTAGCGATACGCTACCCGGACAGGGGGGCCGGCCGCACGGACAGGGGGGCCGGCCGCACGGACAGGGATGTCGGCCGCACGGACAGTGCACTTTCTCTCTCGAAACTCGGGAGACCTTCCGTCCACGCCGGGTCGTGCTGGATCCTGTCCAGGTGATGGGCGCAGGAGTCCACGGCGACGGCAACCAGCCAACGTCACGACTCGCGGCGCGGCTCGGGGGCCATCGGAGCCGAGGACGACGTTGGCGGCGAGTGCGACTGGATCCAGTCCGGCCACCAGAGCGGGACGCGGGCGGTGACACCGCTCGCCTTCACTGTGTCCTCGGCGACCTGCGCGGCGACGGAGGCATCCAGCGCACCGAGATCGACGAGCTCGGCGAGGAACTGAAAGAACCCCATGGCGTGGCCGCGCAGCTCTTCGAGACCCAGGAGCGCCGCTTGACCATCGCGGGTCACGAAGCTCGCCTCGGGCCGGCTCATGGCCCAAGCGATCGAGGCAGCTTCACCAAGATCCGAGGCCGACGTCTTACCGGCCCGCAGCGCCTGGAGCCTGGTCGCCGCGGGGTCGGCGATCTGGATCCCCTCTACCCTGATCCGGCTCCCCTCCAGCGTGATCCGTGCCTGCTCGGCAGCTCTCGCGTGCTTGGGTTTGGCGTCGACGATCAGCTCGTCGCGCACCTCCTCCAGCACCACGAGGGTCACTCGCTCGCTGATGTCCACGAGAATTGAGAGGTGTCCCGCACGCTGGAGCGCGATGAGCACCCCCGTGTCCAGCACATATGCCCGCCCCTCAGCGCCCGCGGTCATCGTGTGGTGTTCCAGGGGAGCTCATCCCACGCAGAGAGCTCAAGCAGCTCGCGTGCCCGCATGGCGGAGATGAGTCCGGCAGATAGCGCCTCTCGAACCCGCCGTGAAAGTAGAGCTTCTCGCGCCGACGGCGCCGCGTGCGAGTGCAGCGGGACCGTCTTCTGGATCTCCGCGAGGATTTCCTCGAGAAGATACTTCTCTATGTAACCGACGTTGTACAGGTGGTAGGACGTCAGCTCGATCGTCGTCCCGTAGTGCTCCCGTGCACGCTGAACCAGCTCTACAGCGGGCTTCAGCTCTCTTGCGCGGACCTGCGGCCTCCCGAGCAGCCGGTGGAGCCCGAGCTTCGGCAACAGCAGCTCTGCAGCGAAAGCGCGGGCGCGCTTCTCGACGGCATCGCCTTGCCGTCTTGGCGCATCCTCTTCCTGGTCTTCGGCGACATCAATCCAGAGGCCTATGTCGTCTCGTGGCTCGTCGAAGAGGAGGTGGCAGATCTCATGTGCGAGATCCACACGCCGCCGCAGCGGCTGAAGGCCCCCTTTCGCCGCCGTGTTGAGAAGAATGGCTGCAAGCCCGCTCGCCCGGTCCTTCACCGTGACGGCCAGCACGGACGGACTATGTAGTGGCTTCTCGATAACGGGCACACCGAAGGCTTCCTCCACCAGCGTCTCCAGTGGATCGGGGAGAGGAGAGGTGGGTGAATCGAGGAAGTTTTTCTGGTGCAGGATATCTCGAAGGCGCCACGCCCGCGCGTATCCGTCGGCGCTCGCGTTGTGCCCGACCGGCGCTTCCCTGAACCAATGGACTCTCTTGAGCGGCGCGGGGCGGTCCAGGCGCTCCTCCAACCCTTCCACGTCGCGCGCGATCGTCAGCGCTTCTCGTGCCGCATCCTCATCCGCGTGAAAAAAGTCCGGCACGCTGGCGTGTCGAAAATGAAACGATAAGGCGATCTCTTCGTGTGGCGTATCCGCCCATAGCGCTGTGGGCGAGAGCTTCAACCTTCGCTCGACGCGGGCCAGCGCCGCGGTCGAGATCGGCACGGCTTCGCCTGCTTCCAGGCGTGCGAGCACGTCTTCGGGCACGCTTGCGTCACGGGCGAGCGTGGCCCGTTCTACGTGGTGCGTCTCGCGAGCCTCCCGCAGACGTCGTCCCACCGCTGCGAAGTCGACCATGGTCGCAGCATAGTGAATCCTCGCACCTCGTCTATACTCGCCCCCCTCCCCCATGGGTCACCTCATCCTCATCACCGGATCCTCGAGCGGCATCGGCCTCGCGACCGCGGTCGCCTGCGCGGCCGCGGGCCACCGGGTCGTCGCCACCATGCGCCGCCCCGACAAGGCCGGCGCGCTCCTCGCCGCGGCCGCGGCGGCGGGCGCCTCGCTCGAGGTCGAGCAGCTCGACGTCGCCGCGGCGAGCGCCCCCGACCGGGTCCGGGAAATCCTCCAGAAGCACGGCCCCGCCTACGCCCTCGTCAACAACGCCGGCATCGCCGTCGGCGGCGCCTTCGAGGAGCAGGCGGACGACGACGTCCGCGCGCAGTTCGAGACCAACGTCTTCGGGCTCATGGCCGTGACGCGCGCCGTCCTCCCGGCCATGCGCGGCGCCGGGCGCGGCCGCATCGTCAACGTCTCGAGCGTCTCCGGGCTCGTCGGCCTCCCCGGCGTGAGCGTCTACGCGGCCACGAAGCACGCCGTCGAGGGCTTCAGCGAGGCGCTGCGCTGGGAGGTCGCCCCGTTCGGCGTCCACGTCTGCCTCGTCGAGCCCGGCACGTTCAAGACCGAAATTTTCTTCGAGAACCAGCGTCGCGGCGCCCACATCTCGCCCGACGGGCCCTACGCCGCCATGACCCGGACGCTCGAGCAGCTCGTCCTCCAGGACGCCGCCAAGGCCCCGCCGCCCGCCCCGGTCGCGGCGGCGATCCTCCGCCTCATCGACGCGCCCTCGCCGCCGTTCCGCACGCTCATCGGCCGGGACGCTCGGGCGCTCGTCGCGCTGCGCCGTGTCATCCCGGACCGGCTGTTCGCCACGGGGATCCGCCGGCTCGTGTCCGTGCCGCGCTCGCGTTGACACGTCCCCGGGCGCCGAATAGTTTCGGCTCCGCCGTTTCCATGGCGGAGCGGCGCCACGTCGTGGCCGAAGGGGGGCCGCGCCCCCTGCCGCGCGCTGTTTTTGTCCACTTTCGTCCCCTCAGGCTAACGAAGGCTAGCCGCTGACCGCCTCTCCTTCTCGCGCCTCGCGACGGCGAGGTCAGGCCGGCAGCATCACCGAGGTCCCGGAGGAAACACCATGTCCCGCTCAGCACGCAGCATCCTGCCGCTCCTTCGCTCGCTCCTCCTGGGGGCCGCCACCGCGTCGTCGATGGCGCTCTCCGCAGGGATCGTCGCCGGGTGCGCCGACGAGAACGACCCCGAGACGCACGTCAAGCGGCTCGACGACCCGGCGACGGTTACCCCCTCGGTCAACCGCCTCGTCCAGTTCTTCGAGGACGCGATGACGCGCGACAACAAGGACCGGAACGGCCCGACCGTGAAGCCGCTCCTCGACAAGATCATCGAGCCGATGACGCAGCGGTGCGTGGCCGGCGACCTCGACGAGCGCACGAACTCGAAGCTCATCAAGTTCATCTCCGACACGCGCGACCCGCGCGGCGACGCCTGCCTCATCAAGGCGCTCAAGGACTACAAGCCCGAGTCGACCGAGGAGGACGTCCGCTGGGCCGTGCGCGGCCTCGGCGCGATGAAGTCGGAGAAGGCCGCCGAGCCGCTCATGGCCGTCTTCACGAAGCTCCAGCACGGCAAGCCGAAGGGCTCCACGATCTCGCGCGACGTGCACGACGCGATGGTCGAGATCAACAGCAAGTCGTGGGAGGACGGGCTCATCACGATGCTCGGGCGTCCGATCAACGATCCGAAGGACGTCGCCACGATGCGGAACGAGCTGTTCTGGCAGATCACCGCGGCCGAGCTGCTCGGCTGGCAGCGCAGCGAGAAGGCGGTCGTGCCGCTGCTCAAGGTGGTGCTGTCGCCGCTCAAGGCGGACGCCGCCGCGACGGCGATCCTCGCGCTCACGAAGATCGGCAAGCCCGCGATCCAGCCGGCCATCCAGCTGCTCCAGGGCGAGCACAAGGAGCTCATCGAGTACTCGAAGGTCGAGAACCTGAAGGCCGCCGGCGACAAGCCGAGCGCGGAGCAGAAGAAGGCGGCCGAGACCGCCCACGTGGCGGCCGCCGCGCTCGTCCTGGCGACGATCGGCCGGCAGGAGTCGGTGCAGCCGCTGCTCGCCGCGCTCGAGAAGGCCGAGGACGTGCCCCGCGCCATCATCGCGCGCGAGCTCACCAAGGTGCCCAAGACGCCGGAGACCCTCGCCGCCTTCCAGGCGGCCTACGAGAAGACGCCCGCGGGCCTCGAGATGCCGCCGGCCGGCATCAACGCGCGGGTCATGCTCGCCGAGGCGGCGGGCAACTTCTTCGACGCGAGCCTCGTGCCGTGGATCGTGAAGACGGGGCTCGAGGCGCGGGGCGAGGAGGACGACGTCGCGCAGATCCGCGACGTCTCGCTCCAGACGGCGCTCAAGCTGATGAAGCCCGACCAGGTCGCCGACGTCGACCGGCTCGCGAACACCCGCACGAGCGGCGGCGGCACGGTCGGCAAGTCGATGGAGAAGGAGATCAAGCTCGCGAAGGACCTGCTGAACGCCTGCGGGGCCAAGGTCGAGTGCTACGTCGGCAAGCTCGGGGACCCGGCGTCGCAGACCAAGGAGACGCAGTTCCAGGGGATCAAGGCCGCCTACATGACGGGCGTCCTCGGCTCCCCCGACGTCCGGCAGCAGATCATCGACGCGCTGCCGAAGGTCTCGAACGCGGCCGTGCGCTTCGTGTCGGTCTCGGTCATCGACGCGCTGTCGCCGAAGGGCGACGCCGAGGTCGCGACCAAGCTGCAGAAGATCGTCGACGACGGCGAGGCCTCGAAGGATCCGGAGAAGATCTCCGGCAACGCGCCCTTCAAGACGGTCATCTACCGCCTGACCGCCCGCGCCCAGTAAGCGCCGCCCTCGCGCGCGCCACCCCGCGGTCGACCCCGGGGTGGCACGCGGGAAGAGGGTCCCCCGGGGATCCCAGATTTTCTTTGCCGAGCGCCTCCCGGGTGCGATGTTTCGCCCGAGCGCAGGGCTCCCCGGTTTTTCCTGGCATCTCCTCCGTCTTGACGGTTTACTCCGGGCCTTCCCCACGGGGCCTTCCTGGCTGAACGAACCATGATCGTGCTCGAGGTAACCCAGGGTATCGCCGCCGGGCGCGCCTTCGAGCTCCAGGGCGAGCTCATCACGCTCGGGCGCTCTCCGGACAACCGGGTCGTGCTCGACGATCGCCACGTCTCCGGGGCGCACGCGCGCATCGTGAACGGCGCCGACGGGGTGATCCTCGAGGACCTGCGCTCCACGAACGGGACGAGCGTGGTGCGCCGGGGCGAGCGGCTCGAGCTCGGGCCCGGGCGCAGCGCGGTCGCCCTCCAGACAGACGACGTCATCGAGCTCGGCTCGGGCGACGCGGTCACCCGGATGGTGGTGAAGATCCCGGAGGAGGCCGACGACGCGCGGGTCGTCTCGATCCGGCGCCTCGACGAGATCGAGCCCGCCGCGGCGAAGATCGAGCGCGACCCGAGCGCGCTCTCGGCCATGTACGCGGCGCAGAAGCGCATCGGCGCCGCGGACGATCTCGACGAGGTGCTCGCCGAGATCGCCGACGCGGTGCTCGCCCTCGTGCCGAGCGCGACGCACGTCACGGTGGTGCTGCGCGACGACGACCAGGAGCCGGGCGCGGCGCCGGCGGCGTTCGTCCCGGTGCTGACGCGCGTCCGCTCGCCGTCGGGCCGCGGGGCGCCGCCGGCGGGGCCGGTGCCGATCACGCGCAGCGTGTACAGGAAGGTGATCAAGGAGCGGGCGGCGGTGCTCGCGGCCGACGCGCCGATCGAGGTGGGGCAGACCGAGTCGCTGATGGGCGCCTCGATCCGCAGCACGCTGGCCGTGCCGCTCTGGAAGGGCGAGGAGATCATCGGCGTGCTCCAGGCCGACAACCGGAGCGCGCCCGGGATGCTGAACGCGGGCGATCTGGAGACGCTGCTCGTGCTGGCGGCGAACGCGTCGCTCGCGGTGGCGAACGCCCGGCTGATCAAGCGGCTCGTGCTCGCCGAGGAGCGGCTCCAGAAGGAGAACAGCTTCCTCAAGGGGCGCGAGGAGAAGCGCCGGGGCGGGGGCGCGGTCGACATCATCGGCAACAGCGAGGCGATGCGCCGGGTCATCGGCCAGCTCGACAAGGTGGTCGACACGCGCGTCACGGTGCTGATCGAGGGCGAGACGGGCACGGGCAAGGAGCTCATCGCCGCCGCCGTGCACTACCGCTCCCGCCGCCGCGACAAGCTCTTCGTCGCGCAGAACTGCGCGGCGCTGGCCGAGAGCCTCCTGGAGAGCGAGCTCTTCGGCCACAAGAAGGGGTCGTTCACGGGCGCCACCGAGGAGAAGAAGGGCCTGTTCGAGATCGCCGACGGCGGCACGCTCTTCCTCGACGAGATCACCGAGACCCCGCTGTCGCTCCAGTCGAAGCTGCTCCGGGCGCTCCAGGAGGGCGAGATCCGCCCCGTGGGGGCGACGAGCCCGAAGCACGTCAACGTGCGCATCGTCGCGGCGACGAACCGGAACCTCGAGGACGAGGTGGCCAAGGGGCGGTTCCGCGAGGACCTGTACTACCGGCTCAAGGTGTTCCCGATCCGCCTGCCGCCGCTGCGCGAGCGGCGGGACGACATCCCGCTGCTCGCGGCGCACTTCCTGGAGCGCTACGCGGACGAGATCGGCAAGCCGTGCGGCGGGTTCAGCCAGCAGGCGATGGAGCTCATGGTCGCGTACGACTGGCCGGGCAACGTCCGGGAGCTCCAGAACGAGGTGCAGCGGCTCGTCATCCAGCTGGATCCGGGGGCGTTCGCGACGCCGGAGCTGCTGTCGCCGCGGATCCGGCAGGTCGAGGGGCTCGTGGCGCGGGCGGGGACGCCGAAGGGGTCGCTCAAGGAGATGATGGACGCGGTCGAGAAGTTCTTCCTCCTGGAAGCGCTGCGCGCACACAACAACAACAAGACCAACGCGGCGAAATCGCTCGGGATCACGCGCGAGGGGCTCCACAAGAAGCTGCGGCAGTACGGGATCTGACGGGGCGCGGGGACGGGCGCGGGGACGGGCGCGGGGACGGGGGGAGAGAGCCGGGTCCCGGGGGGAGCCATCGGGAGGGGGTGGCGCGCGCGGGGGTGGCGGGGGGCCCTTCCCACGAACTCGCGCCTCGTGGTGGCTATGGCCCGCTGAACGGGTGAGGGAGGACCAGGAGCGACTCGCTTCGATGCAGGCCGGCGCTCGGATTCGTGGGGCCCTTCCCCCGCCACCCCCGCGCGCGCCACCCCCTCCCGATGGCTCCTCCAGAGGCGCGGCGGAGAGAGAGAGAGGGCGAGACGCCGGTCGTGAGATCGAGTCTCGATGACTCGCGAAGCGCAAGACATCTGTCCACGATGCTCCGAGGTATGACCATTTGCGCCTCCCCGGGGCATCGTCCCTACCCCGGCGCACGCGGGATGTCTCCTCGTTGTACGCCAGCTATCTCTGCGCCACGTCGCGTTCGATGGGGCGCCGGCCTGCACGGGCTTTGTAAAGAGCTTGGACATTCAGAGCAAGTTGGTGTTACAACCGAATCTCAGGGGGCGCGATGAGCGCGTCGTCGGCGGCAGGGGTGGACCGGCGATCGAGGCGGGTGGGACGCGGCTGCCGGCCTGCGCGCCGCATCCGGCCCGCCCGGCGAGCCAACCGGCGAGAGGGGGGGACGTGAACGAGCTCGGAGACGAGCGTCTGAAGACGCGGACCGGAGAGTTCTCCTTCGACAGGGAGAACGGGATCATCCGCTTCGATGTCGACGAGGGCGCGGTCCAGACGCTCGCCGACGCGAAGGAGAACATCGCCGCGAACAAGCGATTCAGCAGGGGCAAGCCGTACCCGGTCCTGTGCGATCTCACGCGGTGCAAGGCCACCGACCTGGACGCGCGCAACTACTTCGCATCCGAGGAGGCGACGCAGGCGTACCGCGCGATGGCGCTCCTCGGCGGGCGCCCGGTCGCGCGGATGATCGGCAACATCTTCCTCACCGTCTACGGGAACCGCGCCAAGCCCATTCGACTCTTCATCGACGAGAGGGAGGCGATTCAATGGCTGAAAGGCTTCGCTGACTGATGGGCACAGGCCCACTGGACGATCCACGCGTGGCCGAGCTCTGCGAGCTCGTGCTGCGCCTGCTCCCGGCCGAGCGGCGCGGCGCCCTGCCGCCGGCCTTCGGGGCGGATCCGCTCGACCAGGCCCTCTCCGCGCTGCGATCGCTCGCGGCCCCGCTCGCGGCGCCGCGCCCCGCCGAGGACGAGCTGAGCCAGCGGCTGGAAGAGCTCATGGAGGTCGTCGTCGCGCTCGTCGGGTTCAATTACGAAAGGAAGGCGCCTGTCAGCGACAGGAACGATCTGATCGACGGCATGGCGGCCGGGCTGAACATGCTCGGCGAGGAGCTCGCGGGCTCGACGGTCTCCAAGACGTACGTGACGGGCATCATCGAATCGATGCTCGACCTCCTCGTCGTGGCCGACGGCGACAGCGGGATCCGGAGCGTCAACCAGGCCGCCTGCGACCTGTCGGGGTACACCCGGGAAGAGCTCGTCGGCAGGCCGCTCGACGTCGTGTTCCCCGGGCTCTCGGCCGGCGCGCTCATCGACGCGGGCGGCGCGCGCGACGAGAGGGTCTGTCTGCGCAAGGACGGGCGCGCCGTCGCCGTGTCGTTCCTCGCCTCGGTCATGCGGACCGACGGCGGGCAGATCCACGGGCTCGTCTGCGTGGCGCGGGACCTCACCGAGAGCAAGCGGGCCGACGAGGAGCGCTGGCGCCTCCGCGAGGCGGTCCACCGGCAGACGATCCTCGTCGAGGAGCTCTCGACGCCGATCATCCCCATCACCGGCGGGATCATGGTGGTCCCGCTCGTCGGCTCGCTCGACGAGCAGCGGCTGTCGCGGATGACCGAGTCGCTGCTGCAGGCGCTCTCCGAGCGGGCCGCCAGCGTGGTCATCCTCGACATCACCGGGGTGCGCACCGTGGATCAGCAGGCCGTGCACGGGCTCATCCGCTCGGTCGGCGCGGCGCGGCTCCTCGGGGCGCGGGTGCTGCTCAGCGGCATCCGCCCGGACGTGGCGAGGGCGCTCGTCGAGATCGGGGCCGACCTCGACGGGGTCGCGACGTTCGGGTCGCTGCAAGACGGGATCGTCCACGCGCTGCGGGGGGCCCCGGCGAAGGGCCGGCCTGCCGCGGGCGCGCGCTCCGCGTAACAGAGGCCGAAGCCCGGGTGAAGGATCCCCCTCCGCATGGGGAGATCCGCCGCCGCAGAGCGAGCCGGGGTCGAGGGCAGATACGGAAAGGAGCGCCAGGAACGCCAGGAGATCTCATGTTCCCCCCGGCGTTCCTGGCGTCCTGGCGATTCCAGCGACGGATGACCCTATTGCTTCGGATTCGCGCGCATCCGCTTCGAGATCTGCTTCCAGCGCCGCTTCTCCTCGAGCCTCGCGCGCACGTCCTGCTGCCGCGCGAGGTAGCGCCGCTCCGCCCCGAGCTTCAGGTACGCGCCGAGGCGCTCCGGATCGAGCTCGCCCTCCTCGATGGCGCGCAGCACCGCGCACCCGGGCTCGCCGTCATGGCTGCAGTCCCGGAAGCGGCAGGCCGCGGCGCGGGCCTCGACGTCGTCGAAGCCCGCGGGGGCCGCGCCGTCGTCGGACCAGAGGCCGAGCTCCCGCACGCCCGGCGTGTCGATGAGGAGGCCGCCGCCGGGCATCACGAAGAGCTCCCGGTGGGCGGTCGTGTGGCGGCCGCGCTCGTCCGACGCCCGGATCGCCCCCTCGCGCTGCACCTCCACGCCGAGCAGGCGGTTGCTGAGCGCCGACTTCCCCACGCCGGACGAGCCGACGAGGGCGATGGTCTCCCCGGCCCCGATCTCGGCGCGGAGCGCGTCGAGGCCGGCGCCGGACAGGGCGCTGACCAGCGCGACCGGCGCGGCGGGCGCGACCTCCCGCGCAGCGTCGATGAACCGCCCCGGATCGGGGCAGACATCGGCCTTGTTGAGCACGAGCACCGGGCGGGCGCCGCTGTCGATGACCGCCTCGATGTACCGCTCCAGGCGGCGCACGTTGAAGTCGGCGTTCAGCGACGTGACGATGAACACCTTATCGACGTTGGCGGCGAGCACCTGCGCCTCCATCGCCGGGCCCGCGGCCTTGCGCCGCAGGCACGTATTCCGCGCGAAGGTGTGCACGATGTACGCGGGCCCGGCGCCGTCGCCGGGCCTGAGCCCCACCCAGTCGCCGACGGTGGGCAGCGCCGCGCGGCCCGCGGCCTCGTGCGCGAGGCGCCCGCTGACGACCGCGAGGCGCGGGCCGTCCGCGGTCTGCACGTGGTGCCGCGAGGCGGAGGCGAGGAGGACGCGCGCCGGCTGCACGGCCTCCTCCAGGGACGCGAGCTGGCTCGCGAAGAAGGGAGTCCATCCGAGCCCGATCAGATCGGGCCGCGGTTCGTTCTGCGATGACGGATCAACGGAAAAATCGGAGTCGATATGCATGACGGACGAGCGCTCCATGGCGTTCGGCCGCGCGGCGCGAGCTGCGGCGCGCGGCGATCGACGGACAAGGGCGCGGCGGCGCGCAAGCGCGCCCGCGCCGGCCATTCCACGCGCGGGGCCGCCGCGGGGCGGAGCTCGTCGACCGTCAGGACGTCACGCCGGAGGGCGCGCCCGGCCAGGGCGGATACCCTGCGAGGCGCGCGCTGCGCAGGACGAACGCGCGCCGATCAGGGCGCACGCACGCCTTCAAGACAGCGTGGAAACGAGCTCAGCTGGCCGCGGCGGAGACGACGGCGGCGGCGCAATGGGTCTGCTGTGTATTCCCACTCATGACCTGACCTCCGTGTTCGGCTCACGTCACAACGACGCGGCAGCGCCTAGAATCCGCCAGCCCCGCGCCGCCGTCAAGCGCCGCCTGCTCTGCCCGGCCGCATCGCGCTGGCCACGTCAGCCACGCCATCCCACCCCGCGCGCCATCCCGCACGCGGGCGCATCGCGCGAGCGGCCGTGGTCCGTGTCCGACCACGGCCGACAGCCGGCCGACAATTTTCGGTCGGCCGGTGGTTGGTGCGCCGACGAGGCCGGACCGATGAGGCCGGACCTCTGGGGCGGTCTGGGGCGCGCCGTGACCGCGCCGGAGGTTGCGAGGAGGCCCTCGCCGCACTAGGGTCCTCCGCTCCATGCCCACAAACTTCGAGCTCGTCTCCGATTTCAAGCCGTGCGGTGACCAGCCTCGCGCGCTCCAGGAGATCTGCTCCGCTTTCGAGCAGGGCGAGACCTTCCAGGTCCTCCTCGGCGTCACGGGCAGCGGCAAGACGTTCACCGCCGCCAAGGTGATCGAGAAGCTGCAGAAGCCGACCCTCATCATGGCGCCGAACAAGACGCTGGCGGCCCAGCTCTACGGTGAGATGAGGGAGCTCTTCCCCAACAACGCCGTCCACTATTTCGTCAGCTACTACGACTACTACCAGCCCGAGGCCTACGTCCCGACGAGCGACACGTACATCGAGAAGGACGCGATCATCAACGACGCGATCGACCGCATGCGCCACGCGGCGACGCACGCGCTGCTCTCGCGCCCGGACGTGATCATCGTCGCCTCGGTGAGCTGTATCTACGGCATCGGCTCGGCCGAGAGCTACCACGGGCTCCTGATCAAGCTCGAGCGCGGCACCGAGATCCGCCGCGACGAGCTCCTGCGGCGGCTCGTCGACATCCAGTACACGCGCAACGACGTCGACTTCCACCGCGGCACGTTCCGCGTCCGCGGGGACGTCGTCGAGATCTTCCCCGCTTACGAGGAGTCGCTCGCGATCCGGGTCGAGTTCTTCGGCGACGAGATCGAGGCGATCAAGGAGGTCGACCCCGTCCGCGGCAAGGTGGTGGGCCAGCTCGACCGCTACGCGGTCTTCCCGGGCTCCCACTACGTCACCGAGCAGCAGCAGCTCCGGCTCGCGATCCAGGCGATCCGCGAGGAGCTGCGCGAGCGCATCGACTTCTACGACAAGGCCGTGCGCTTCCTCGAGAAGCAGCGGATCGAGCAGCGCACGATGTACGACCTCGAGATGCTGGAGCAGATGGGGTTCTGCAACGGCATCGAGAACTACTCGCGCCACCTCTCGGGCCGGAAGCCCGGCGAGCCCCCGCCCACGCTGATCGACTATTTCCCGAAGGATTTCCTCCTCATCATCGACGAGTCGCACCAGACCGTCCCGCAGGTCGGGGCGATGTTCCGGGGGGACCGCGCGCGGAAGGAGACGCTCGTCGAGTACGGGTTCCGGCTCCCGAGCGCGCTCGACAACCGGCCGCTCAAGTTCGAGGAGTTCGAGCAGCACTACGCCCAGGTCCTCTTCGTGAGCGCGACGCCCGGCGAGTACGAGCTGCAGAAGTCGGCCGGCGCGGTCGTCGAGCAGATCATCCGGCCGACCGGGCTCATCGACCCGCAGATCCACATCCGGCCGGTGTCCGGGCAGGTCGACGACCTGCTCGCGCGCATCCGGGATCGGGTGAGCCGCGGCGACCGCGTGCTCGTCACGACGCTGACCAAGCGGATGGCCGAAGATCTGACCGAGTACTACACCGAGCTCGGCATCCGGGTCCGGTACCTCCACTCGGACGTCGACACGCTCCAGCGCGTGGAGATCCTCCGCGATCTCCGGCGCGGCGAGTTCGACGTGCTGGTCGGCATCAACCTCCTGCGCGAGGGGCTCGATCTGCCGGAGGTGTCGCTGGTCGCGATCCTCGACGCCGACAAGGAGGGCTTCCTCCGGAGCCCGCGCTCGCTCATCCAGACGATCGGCCGCGCCGCCCGCAACGTGCACGGCGAGGTCGTGATGTACGCCGATCGCATCACCGACGCGATGAAGCGCGCGATGGACGAGACGACCCGGCGGCGCGCGATCCAGGAGGCGTACAACAAGGAGCACGGCATCACGCCGGCCACGGTGAAGAAGGCGATCCTCGACCTGTCGCCCACGTCGGGCACGCGCGACTACTACGCCGTGCCGAAGGGCCCGGCGAAGCCCGCGGCCGAGGCGGCGCGGGCCGCGATGGACCTTGTCGACCAGATCGACGCGCTCCGGCAGGAGATGTTCGCGGCGGCGGAGAACCTCGAGTTCGAGAAGGCGGCGCGGCTGCGCGACCAGCTCCGCCAGCTCAAGGCCCAGCAGGGCGACGGGGAGGCGGGCAACGCGCGCGAGGCGGCCGAGGAGAAGCCGGCGCGCTCCGGGCGAACGGCGAGCCGGCGGGGCGCGGCGGCGGGCGCGGCGGGCGCCAAGCCGAACGGCGGGCGCGCGGGCGCGGGGGCGAGCGGCGGCGGGCGCGCGGGCGCGGGCGCGGGCGCGGGGGCGAGCGGCGGCGGGCGCGCGGCGGCGGCGCGGGGACGCGGGCGATACCGGTGACGGCGACGGAGCCCGGCTCCGCGGCGACAGGCGCTCTTCCGGGCTCCCGGACGTCGCGGGGGATCGGCGTCGACCCTGCGGCGCGGCCCTGATAAGGGGCGCGCGATGGCCGCCTCCGATCCCATCCTCGTCACCGTCACCGGCAGGGACCTCCCGGGCATCACCGCCCGGCTCACCGGCATCCTCAGCGACATCGGCGCCACGCTGCTCGACATCGAGCAGGTGGTGGTGCACGGCAACCTGAACCTCGCGCTGCTCGCGCTCTTCCCGGAGACGCGCAACGGGCTCAAGGAGCTCCTGTTCGCGGCGAAGGAGCTCGGCGTGGCGCTCGACTTCAAGCCGCTCGACGGCGGCGCGCCGCCGCGCGCCCCGGGGAGCCGCTACGTGGTGACGGCCATCGGGCGGGAGCTCGGCGCGAAGCAGCTGCACGACGTGGCCTCCACGCTCGCGAGCCACGGCGCGAACATCGAGAAGATCGCGCGCCTGTCGGTCGAGCGCCTGTCGTCGGTGGAGATCCAGGTGCTGCTCCAGCGCGAGGAGGAGGCCGACGCGCTCAAGCGGGTCCTCCTGGCGCTCGCCATGCAGAACAGCTTCGACCTCGCCCTGCAGCGCGAGGGCCTCTTCCGCCGGAGCAAGCGGCTCGTCGTGATGGACATGGACTCGACGCTCATCCGCATCGAGGTGATCGACGAGCTCGCGCGCGAAAAGGGCGTGGCCGAGCAGGTCGCGAAGATCACCGAGCGGGCGATGCAGGGAGAGATGGATTACGACGAGTCGCTCCGCCAGCGGCTCTCGCTGCTCCGCGGCCTCGACGTCGGCGTGCTCCGGAAGCTCGCCGCCGAGCTCCCCATCACCGAGGGCGCCGAGACGCTCATCCGCGTGCTGAAGCGGCTCGGCTACCGGACCGCGGTGATCTCCGGCGGCTTCTCGATCGCGGCGGAGGCGCTCAAGGCCCGCCTCGGGATCGACTACGCCTACTCGAACTCGCTGGAGGTCGAGGGCGGGAAGCTCACCGGCCGGGTGACCGGTCCCATCGTCAACGCGCAGCGCAAGGCGGAGCTGCTCGAGACCATCGCGCAGGCCGAGGGCGTGCTGCTCGATCAGACCATCGCCGTGGGCGACGGCGCCAACGACCTCCTGATGCTCCAGCGCGCCGGGCTCGGCGTCGCGTTCCGCGCGAAGCCCAAGCTGCGCGAGGCCGCGGACACGTCCCTGTCCGCGAGCGGCCTCGACGCCATCCTCTTCCTGCTCGGCATCACCGAGCGCGAGCTCCTGGAAGTGGCGTGAGCGGCGCCGCCCGCAACCGACGAACCGACCCACCGGGCTGAACCGATTCAGCGGACACGGCGTCCGCCGGGGGCGGAGGCGGCTCCCCCATCCGCCGCGCGGAGGGTCTCGGTGCGCCGACCGGGGCGCCGCGCGGGCAGCGCGTCCCCTCGCCCGCGGCGCCTGCGCTGGGAGGGGGTGTGGGAGCGGCTGCGCAGGCCTGGCGGCGCGCGGCCCTGCGCGGCGCGAGGCTCGCCCGCGGGCCGCCGTGCTATCCAAGCGGGGCCATGCGGCGGAGCAGGTCCACACGAGAGGCGCGCTCCACCGGCTGGAGCGGAGGTGAGGCGTGAAG
Source organism: Sorangium cellulosum So0157-2 (assembly GCF_000418325.1). Classification (GTDB taxonomy): domain Bacteria; phylum Myxococcota_A; class Polyangia; order Polyangiales; family Polyangiaceae; genus Sorangium; species Sorangium cellulosum_D. Next base: position 1,269,609 of record NC_021658.1, on the reverse strand, counting down.
CGTCCGACGATCACGGACATCGCGTGGCGTGCGGGGGTGTCCAAGGGAGCGGTGTCCTATGCGCTGAACGGCAGGCCCGGGGTGTCGGAGCCGACGCGCGAGCGGATCCTCGCCATCGCGGCGGAGCTCGGCTGGCAGCCGAGCAACGCGGCGCGCGCGCTCTCCGACGGCCGGGCCAGCGCCGTCGGCCTGGTCATCGATCGGCCCGCGCACACGCTCGGCATCGAGCCGTTCTTCATGCAGCTCATCTCGGGCATCGAGGCCGAGCTGTCCGAGAAGGCGGAGGCGCTGCTGCTCAAGGTGACCGACGATCGCGCGGCCGAGCTGGAGACGTACCGCCGCTGGTGGGCGGAGCGGCGGGTGGACGGGGTGATCCTTGTCGATCTCTGCGAGGGCGATCCGCGCGTGAAGCTTGTCGAGGAGCTGAAGCTCCCGGCGGTGGTGGTCGGCGGGCCGACGGGCAAGGGGCGGCTCTCCGGCGTGTGGAGCGACGACGCGAGCGCGATGCGCGCGGTGGTCGACTACCTGGCCGCGCTGGGGCACCGGTCGATCGCGCGGGTCGCCGGCCCCGCGGAGTTCATGCACACCGCGCTGCGCACGAAGGCGTTCAGCGCGGCCGCCCGCCAGCGGCGGATCGAGCGCGTGCAGACGGTCCACGCGGACTACACGGGCGAGGCGGGGGGCCAGGCCACGCGGCGGCTGCTCGCGGGGGCCACGCCGCCCACGGCCATCGTCTTCGACAACGACGTGATGGCCGTGGCCGCGCTCGCCGTCGCCCAGGAGATGCGCGTCCCCGTGCCCGAGCGCCTCTCGATCGTGGCCTGGGACGACTCGGCGCTGTGCCAGCTCGTGCACCCCGCCCTGACCGCGGTGCGCCGCAACATCGCCGAGCACGGCTCCCGCGCCGCCGCGCTGCTCCTCCGCCTGGTGGCCGGCGAGCCGATCGACGACGTCGAGTGCAGCGCGCCGACGCTCGCGACCCGGGGCAGCACCGCGCCGCCCCCCCGCGCCTGATCCGGCCCCGCGCCGCCGCGGGTGCGTTCCTCCCTTGCAGATCGCGCGCTGAACCGATTAAGTAACCTGATCGGGACGTGAGGAAGATGCATCGCAATTTCGCCAAAGTCGCTGTTCGTCAACAGGCCGTCGCCTGGCTCGGGGCCAATTTCTGGTCGAGGCGCGGCGGCCCGCTCATGTGGCAGAGCTACGATCCGGCCCTGGTCCGCGAGGAGCTCCGGGTGCTCGCCGAGCACGGCCTCACGATTACGCGGTCGTTCTTCTACTGGCCCCACTTCATGCCGGAGCCCGACCGGATCGACGAGGGCTGCGCCGAGCGCTACGGCGATTTCCTCGAGGCGCACGTGGAGGCGGGGATGACCACCATTCCGACCCTCCTCGTCGGCCACATGTCCGGCGAGAACTGGGATCCGGTCTGGCGGCGCGGGCGCGATCTCTACGGGGACGTGTGGATGGTCGCCCGGCAAGCGTGGTTCGCCGAGCAGATGGCGCGGCGCTTCGCGGGCCACCCGGCGGTGACCGGCTGGCTCGTCTCCAACGAGATGCCGATCTACGGCGAGCGCGAGCGATCGATCCGCGAGACGGTCACGAGCTGGGCGAGCCTGGTCGTGCAGGGATTGCGGGCCGGCGGGGCGAGCCAGCCGATCTCGATCGGCGACGGCGCGTGGGGCATCGAGGTCACCGGCAACGACAACGGGTTCTCGGTGCGCGACCTCGGGGCGCTCGTCGATTTCCTCGGCCCGCACGTGTACCGGATGGAGAACGACCTGGTCCGCCAGCACTACGGGGCGGCGTTCATCTGCGAGCTCACGGGCTTCCTCGGCAAGCCGGTCGTGCTGGAGGAGTTCGGGGTGTCCTCGGGCTTCGTCTCCGACGAGAACGCCGCGCACTACTACCGGCAGGTCCTCCACAACACCCTGCTCGCCGGCGCCACCGGCTGGATCGGCTGGAACAACACCGATTTCGACCTCATCGACCAGGATCCCTACCGGCATCACCCGTTCGAGCTCCATTTCGGGCTGACGACCACCGACGGTCGCCCCAAGCCGCAGCTCGAGGAGATGGCGCGCTTCGCCCGGGTGCTCGCCGACATCGACGTCCTCGGCTGCGAGCGCGAGCCGGCCGACGCGGCGCTGATCGTGCCGTCGTACCTGGAGGGCGCGTTTCCGTTCACCGAGGCCGAGGATCGCAGCTACCTGTTCACGACGCTCCGGCAGGCCTACATCGCGGCGAAGGAGGCGGATCTGCCGGTCGGGCTGACCCGCGAGCGGGACGGGATCGCCGAGGACTGCCGGCTGTATCTCCTGCCGTCGGCCAAGCAGCTGACCGCGCCCAGCTGGCATCTCCTGGAGCGGCTGGCCTCGGGCGGCGCGGTGGTCTACGCGTCGTACTCCCACGGCACGCACGGGTCGCAGCGCGGCCCGTGGTACGCGCACCTCAACGCGATGTTCGGCGTCGAGCATCAGCTGCGCTACGGGATGGTCGACCCCATCGAGGACGATCGCGTGCAGCTCACCTTCGAGCGGGGGTTCGGCACGATCGCGGAGGGCACGACGCTCGCGTTCCCGGTCGCCGGCACCGAGCACAGCCGCGCTTACCTGCCGGTGCGGCCCCGGGGCGCGGAGGTCGTCGCGGTCGACCAGCGCGGCCGGCCGGCGCTGCTGCGGCGCCGGGTCGGCAGCGGCAGCGTCGTGCTCTGCACCTATCCGATCGAGCACTTCGCCGCGGCGACCCCGCGGGTCAACCCGGAGCCGACCTACCGCCTTTACGACGCGCTCGCCGCGCTCGCCGGCGCGCGTCGGCCGGTGACCGTGGACGACCCGCGCGTCGCGGCCGACACCCTGCGCCACCGGGACGGCCGCCGCTTCGTGTTCCTGGTCAGCCAGGCCGACGCGCCGATCTCGGTCGAGCCCGTCGCGGCCTCCGGCCACCTGACCGAGCTGGGCGGCAAGTCCGAGGTCCACGCCGTGGAGCTCGCGCCGTACGACGTGCGGATCCTCGAGCTGCGGGCCTGATACGGGTGAGCGCGGGGCCGCCTGCCCTCGTTTCGCGCAGCCCTGAGGCGCGCGCCCGCGGCTCAGTACCAGCGCGGCGTGCCGCAATCGACGTGCAGGTGGTCCCGGTGGCTCGCGTCGAAGTCCGGCCCGAGGACGCGCGCGGCCGCCCCCTCGGCGCGGAGGCGGCGGGTCACGCCCCGGAGAAAGCGACCCTCGCGGGTGGTCGGGTCGCTCCCGTAGAGCACGTAATCGCGGAGCACGCTGATCGCGCGCCCGCGCTTCGGCGAGAAGCGCGAGATATCGAATGCATTGCCGAACGAGTGCTCGCTCAGCCCCTCGCTCCACCTTCGCATCCTGCCGACCACTTCCCTGCAGGCGTAGCTCCCCAGGGTGCTGATGCGGGCGATCGGCGAGCCCAGGTGCGTCTCTGCCTCTTCTTGAATCACGCGCTCGATATCGGCCAGCCGGAGGGCGAGCGAGCAATCGACCTGCAGCGGCGGCGAGTAAACGATGCCGGTCGGGCCGCGCGTCAGCAGCACGCCGTGCGGGATGCCGCACCCCTTCTTGTTGGGCTTCGCGACGTCCGGCAGCGCCTGGAACCGCGCGCCGGATTGCTTGAGCGCATCGCGGCAATCCGCGCCTGCGGCCGCGGCGATGTGGTTCCACTGGCGCTGCGCCCGCGGCGGCCGCTCGCGCAGCCCGGCGGCGTCGGCGAGCTGCTCGACCCAGGGGCCGGCCCATCCCGGCGGCGCCGCCGGTGACGCCGCGGGAGCTCCGCCGGCGATGGCGGGCGCTGGCTCCGCCAGGGTCGGCGGTCCGGCGGCGTCCACCGGCGCTGCGCCCGCGAGGGCCGGCGCTGCGCCCGCGAGGGCCGGCCCTCCACCGACGACGGCCGGCGCCGCGGGCGCCATCAGCGCGGATCCACCGAGGTCCGCGAGCGTGGGGCCGCCGGGCGAGCAGGACAGCGCCGAGGTCACCGCCGCCGCAACGAGCCCCGCAAGGAAGCGTGCGTGCACATCGATGTCCGTACCCCAGCGGGCGACCGGCGCAAGACGCGCGATTCATCCATCTCCGCGCGACGGCCCACACCACCGACGCACCCGCCAGCCTCGCTCCTCTCCCGCGCCGCTCGCGCTCGCCCTCGCCGAGAGCGTCCCCACGAACGCAGCAAGGTATTGTTTTAGTTCGGATTTTCTCCCTGCTTCCCGCCCTCAGGGCCCCCTCGGCTCCCCATCCCCGCGGTGCTCGCCCTCTTCCGGCGCTCCCGGCGATGCCGACCGGAGCAGGAGCAGCCCGGCCAGCGACACGACCGCCGCTGCGGCCGTCACGCTCCACGGCAGCAGCTCTCCCTCGACGATCCCTTGCACCGACGGCGGCTTGAAATAGAGCAGCGACACCGCGAGCCCGTTGTTCAAGGCGTGCAGCAGCGCCCCGGGCAGCACCGAGCCGGTGCGGTGGCGCGCGTAGCCGAGCACGAGCCCGAGCGAGAGCGTCGGCAGGAGCCGGTACACCGAGCCGTGCGCGAGCCCGAAGAGGAGCGCCGAGACGCCGATCGCCACGGCGGGCCCGGCGCGGCGCAGCCCGGCATAGACGAGGCCGCGGAACAAGAGCTCCTCGCAGACGGCCGGCGTCACCGCGACGAGCAGCAGCACGACCAGGTACGGCTGCCCGCCGAGGAGCACGAGCTCGCCGAGCTCGCGGACGAACGGCTCGGGCGGGGGGAACCACCGGAGGACGGTGCCGCCGATCGCGGCCCACGCCGACGCCCCGAGGAGCAGCGCGCCGGCGAGGCCCCGGACCGAGGGCCGCCGGAGGCCGAGCGTCGCCCGCGGCGAGTAGCCGAAGCCGGCGACCAGCGCGAGCGTCGGGGCGAGGAAGAAGCCGACCTGCGAGACCGCGAGCTGGACCGCCACGCTGGCGCGGGCGATGAGCAGGCTGCCGTAGAAGAAGAGCACCTGGACGCCCGCGAACGCCGCGAGCGAGAACCCGGCCGACGGCGCCCCGCCGGCCCGGCGCCGGAGGCCCAGCACCGCGCGCGCCGACTCCTGGCCGCCGAGCAGCACGTTCTCGCGCTCGAAGACGCGCGCCGCGAAGAGGAGCGCGAGGCAGGCGTAGAGCGCCGAGGAGAGGAGCGCCGTGAACAGGAGATCGACCGGCGCCTCCCCGACGAACAGCGCCTTGATCAGCACCGCGATGTTGAGGACCGGGGCGTAAGCCGTCCACGGGTTGAGCTCGACCACCGGCAGGGCCGTGATGCCGGCGAGCAGCGACAGCGGCAGGTACGCCGGCATGAGCGCGTTCTGGCCGTCCTTGAAGTCCTTCGCGAACACGGCGAGGGCGAGGAACAGCGCCGAGAACAGGAGCGTGACCGGCACGAGCAGCGCGAACGTCAGCGCGAAGATCCAGGGATCGACGACCATCACGTCCGGCAGCATCCGGCTCACCGTGAGCGACAGGCTCACCACGTTGCCGAGCGCCGTGAGCAGCGAGATGATCCACACGGCCAGGAACTTCCCCGAGATGATCTCGATGGATCGCACCGGCGCGCAGAGCAGCGTCTGCATCGTGCCGCGCTCCTTCTCGCCCGCCGTGAGGTCGATCGCCGGAAGGAAGCTGCCGAGGAGCGACATCAGGATCAGCATCATCGGCATCATCGAGCCGAGGATCTGGCCGACCTTGCGGCTGTCCTCCGCGACGTCGCGCGGCACGACGTCGTAGGCGATCGAGAACCCCTCGGGCAGCCCGCGCGCGGCCTCGCGCTCGGCGACGATGGCGCCGCGGGCGCGCCGCAGCGCGGCCGCGAGGCGCGCCTCCGCCGTGGCCGAGTCGGCGCGCACCGAGTCGAAGTAGATCGCGACGGCGCCCTTCCCGCCGCGCCCGAGCTCGGCCCCCAGCGACGGCCACGGGACGAGCACCGCGTCGACCTCGCGCGCGCTCACCGCGGCGCGCGCCGCGGCGAGCACGGGGTTGTCCGGCTCGATCCACCTCGGCCGCGGGTCCTCGGCCCCGGGCGCCTCCTCCTCGGCCCGGGGTGGAGGGTCCGCCGGCGGCGCGAGCGCCCCGGAGAGGAGCCCCTCGCGCACCTCCGGCGGCGCGCCGGCCCACGGCACGAGCTCGAGCTTCGCCGCCGACGAGAGCCGCGTCGAGAGGTCCTCGGCCAGCTCGCCCCACACCGCGATCCGCGACGAGCGCGCCTCGCGCGCCGCCGCCTCCGAGCCGACGAGCTTGCTCATCGCGAGCGCGAACAGCGGATAGAGGAGGAGCGGCACGAGGACGAGGCGCACGAGGGTGCGCCGGTCCCGCAGCGACTCGACGAGCTCCTTGCGCAGGATGGTCCAGACGATGGCGAGCCTCACCGCGCGGGCCCTCCCGGAGCAGGCGCGCCGGCGCTCCCCGACCCGTCGCGCGCCTCGCGCGGGCGGCTCCGCTCCACGTGGTAGAGGAAGGCGTCGGTCAGGTTCGCGGTGGCGGTGCGCTCGAGGAGCTCCGGCAGCGCGCCGCTGTCCGCGACGCGCCCCTCGTGCAAGAGGGCGATCCGGTCGCAGAGGTACTCGGCCTCGCCCATGATGTGCGTCGAGAACAGGACCGCCCTGCCCGCGGCGCGCTCGCGCCGGATCGACTCGACGATGAAGCGGCCGCTGATCACGTCGAGCGCGGTCGTCGGCTCGTCGAGGATGAGCACCTCGGGCTCGTGGAGGAAGGCGCGCGCGATGTTGGCGCGCTGCTTCTGCCCCGCCGACAGCGTGCTGCACGGCCGCGAGGCGAACGCGTCCATCTCGAGATCGGCCACGAGCGCGTCGATGCGGCGCGAGAGCGCTGCCTCGCCCATGCCGTACAGTCGGCCGAAGTAGCGCAGCACCTCGCGGGGCGTGAGCCGCTGGTAGAGCTGGGTGTCGCCCGAGAGGAAGCCGATCCGCTGCTTCGCCTCGAGCGGCCTCGCGGCGAGGTCGACGCCGCCGACGAGGACGCGCCCGGCGGTCGGCGACAGGATGCCGGCGAGCATCCGCAGGGTCGTCGTCTTGCCCGCGCCGTTCGGCCCGAGCAGGCCGACGATCTCGCCGGGGTGTACGGCGAGGTCGATGCCGTCGACGGCCGTGAAGTCGCCGTACCGCTTCACCAGCTGCTCGGCGCGGAGTGCGGCGCGCATGGCGGCACGTCCTATTCGGTCCGCGTCGGGGCGCAAAGCGCCGGTCTCACGATCGGCCCGCCGCGCAAGGCGGCGCCGGCACGCGCGAGCGCCCTGCTCACGCCGCCCGCCCCCCGCGTGCCCTGTTCCGCGGCGCCGCCCCTCGACGTCCGCCGCGGACCCCCTAGACTACCCTGAAAGCGCATGTCGCCAAGCACACCTTCCATGCCCTATCGCAACCGCACGACGTCCGAGCCGGTGCAGTGCCCCTGCGGACACGGCCGTGATCACTACATGGTGAGCGCCGAGGCAGAATACCGCGTCGTGGGGTACATCCAGCTCGCGTTCGGGATCTCGGCGCGGCCGACGAAGGTGAAATACCGGTGCCGTCGCTGCGACACGGTGTTCTCCACAACGACCGATCCGGCGGTCCTCGACAAGCACTATTGACGGGCGGCGGCGGGTGCACATGAACGACACATGGCTGGCCGCCCCCCGCGGCCCGGGGGCTCCATGAAGGGCCGCGTCCTCATCGTCGCCGGGTCCGACTCGGGCGGCGGCGCCGGCATCCAGGCGGATCTCAAGGCGGTCACGGCGCTCGACGCGTACGGCGCGACCGCGATCACCGCGCTCACCGCGCAGAACACCCGCGGCGTCGCCGGCGTGTTCCCGGTGCCGCCCGACTTCATCGGCCGCCAGATGGAGCTCGTGCTCGACGACATCGGCGCCGACGCGATCAAGACCGGCATGCTCCACGCGGCCGAGGTCATCGACGAGGTCGCGCGCGTCTACGAGCGCCTCGGCCGCGGCGCGCCGCTCGTGGTCGACCCCGTGATGGTCGCCAAGGGGGGCGCGCGCCTCTTGAAGCCCGACGCCGAGGGCGCCCTGCGCGGCCGGCTCCTGCCGCTCGCCGCGCTGCTCACGCCGAACATCCCCGAGGCCGAGGCGCTGACCGGCACGGTCATCGACAGCGTGGACGCGATGCGCCGCGCCGCCGCGCAGCTGCTCTCCATGGGCCCGCGCGCCGTGCTGCTGAAGGGGGGGCACCTCCCTGGCGCCGTCGTCGTCGACGTCCTCCGGACCGCGCCGGAGCCCGGCGCCTCCGGGCACCCCGGGGGTGAGCAGCTGTTCGAGGACGCGCGCATCGAGACGCGCGCGACCCACGGCACGGGCTGCACGCTCGCCTCGGCCATCGCCGCCGGCCTCGCCCAGGGCCTCGCCCTCGTCCCGGCGATCGCGCGTGCGCGCCGCTACCTCCGCGAGGCGATGCGCGCCGCGCCGGGGCTCGGCCACGGCCACGGCCCGCTGAACCACGCCCACACGGCGCGGCCGTTCTCCTGAACAGCGCGCCGGGCGGCGCCCTCCTGTGAACAACGCGCCGGGCGGCGCCCTCCCGCGGGCGGGCGCCGCGGGCGGCCCACGCGCAGCCGGCCGCGCCGGCGGGCCCGCGGCGGCGGCCGTGGCGGCCGTGGCGGCCGCGCGCCGGCGGCCTGACGGCGCCCCGCGGCCGCTCCGCGCCGCGCCGAACCGGCAAGCCGCAGCGCATGTGCAACGACTCGTTGCGCCCGGGGCTCGAATGGACGACCCTGCGCGCAGTCCGTATCGGCGTGCCGGCGGTTCAGCTTCGGCGCCGGCGCGGAGCTCTTCCTCACCCTTCGTGCGCCCGTGGCCGTGACCAAAGATCCCCTCCCTCCCATCGACGTCGGAACGGTCATCAACGACCGGTACGAGGTCCTGAAGAGCATCGGCAAAGGCGGCATGGGCGAGGTGTTCTTGGCCTTCGATCGCCTGACCCAGCAGCAGGTGGCGCTCAAGGTGGTGCCCGAGGCCTCCGCCATGCCGGGCGACGACGAGGCGCTGCGGCAGGAGGTGATCCTCGCCCAGAAGGCGCGCCACCCGAACGTCTGCCGCGTGCACGACCTCGCGCCGAGCCCGTGGGGGCCCATCCTCGTGATGGAGTACATCCCCGGGCAGACGCTCCACAACCACATCCGCAAGCGCAAGACGTCCGGCGGCTTCAGCGCCGACGAGTTCCGCAAGATCTCGACCGACGTCTGCGCGGGGCTCGCCGCCATCCACCAGCAGGGGCTCGTGCACGGCGATCTGAAGCCCGGCAACGTGATGGTCGCCGACGATCGCGCCGTCATCCTCGACTTCGGCTTCGCGAAGGAGCGCGCGCGCGCGGCCGTGCGCAAGCCGGGGGCGCCGCCGGACGGCGGCACGCCGCACTACATGTCGCCGGAGCGGCTGCGCAACGGCGGCGCGAGCCCCGAGGACGACGTCTACGCCGCGGCGCTGACGCTCTGGGAGATGTGGACCTGCCGCGTCCCCGAGCCCGGCTACAAGCCGCGGCTCAAGACGATGAAGCAGCAGATCACGTTCGACGTGCCCGCCGCGCTGACGAACGACGAGATCAGGCAGATCTTCCGCGCGCTCAACCCGGATCCGCAGATGCGCCCGCAGGCGCGGCACATGCGGTTCTTCAACCCGACGCAGACCACGACCGCGCCGATCCAGCTGCCGCGCGAGCGCATCGATCCCGGCCCCGCGCCCGGGCGGGCCATCAAGACGCAGTTCACCCCCGGCGCGCAGTCGCTGCTCATCACGTACGCCACGAACGCGCCCGACAGCGTCGCCACGCTGTTCCCGCTGCAGAAGCCGGTGCTCTCGATCGGCCGCCGCAGCGATCAGGATCTCGTCCTGGCCGAGGCGACCGTCTCCGGGTCGCACGCGCTCCTCCGCTGGCAGACGGGCTCGTGGCTTGTCGAGGATCTGAACAGCACGAACGGCACGTACGCGGACTTCCCGTTCGAGCGCAAGGCGCAGGTCTCGCTGCTCCACGGGGCCGAGGTGCAGCTCGGGGAGTGCCGCCTCATGGTGGTCACGTTCGGACCGGACTCGCCGCACCACGACAAGGCGAAGCGCTACCTCGCGCGGCGCGACGGCCTCACGGGGCTCCTCGTGCGCGAGCACCTGATGAAGGCCATCGACGAGGACGGCTTCTTCGCCGAGTGGGCCGAGGTGCCGATGCAGATCGCGCGCTTCGAGCTCCGCGGCCAGAACGGCCTCGTGAGCCTGCGGCCGACGATCCTCGAGATGCTCGCGCTGCGCAAGGCGGCGCTCCAGGTCGTCGACCTGACCCAGACGCTGCTGCTCAGCCTGACGCCGGCCGCGGCCGGGCGCACCGGCCCGCTCACGTTCGTCGTCTCGATCGTGGGTCCCAACCTGGACGAGGCCCAGCACGTGGTCGAGCAGGTCGTCGCGCAGGTGCAGGGCACGCTCCCCGAGACGCTCGAGCTGACCGCGACGCTCGTGAAGTGCGAGCCGGGCCGCCCCGCGCGCACGCTGATCGACTGACGGCGGACGGCCGCGCCGCCGATCCGTTCGATCGCGTGGAGGGCGATCTCGGCGTCGCCGACGCTATTGCGATCGCCGCGGGATCGCGGCCGCCTGGCCGTCCTCCGCGCCGCGGGGCCGCCGCGCGGCCGCGCGCTCCGTCAGAGATGCGGCGCTCGTCACGCAGCCGCGCAGCCGCCGGCGCGAGCGCACGCTCGCCGGAAGCTCGCGCGCGACAGGACCGCTCCCGCGCCGGAGCGGCGAGCGATCACAGGGACGAGTCGCTGCAGGACTCGCCCGGAGCGGCGGCGTGGTCGAGCACCACCTCGCCGGACAGCTTCCGGGCGTCGATCTCCCCCTGCCAGATGAGCTCCGCGCTGCCCTGCGCGTCGACGACGTCCCGCAGCAGCCGCACGTAGACCTTGCGCGGGGCGACCTCGGGGATCGAGACCGCGAAGTCGAACGCGCAGACCGAGTCGCACCGCGGGTTCGCCGCATCGGGCTCGTCCCTCTCGGTGATCTCGTAGATGCTGTCGATCCGGTCCACGTGCATCGCACGCTGGCCGCAACAGTTGAGCAAGAGCCGGCTGTCCGCGACCTTCAGGGAGCCGGTCGACGGATCGTAGCGCCAGCGCAGCACCTCGGCGCCGCAGTAGCTCTCCTCCCCCTCGACGGCGAGCCTCCGCTCCGGATCCACGAATCCGCCGGCCTCGCTCACGGTCCCGACCTGCGCGGGCTCCGTCTCCAGACACGCGCTCAGAAGAACCAGCGATCCAACCGTTGCAAGCGCCCTGCAGGCCCCCACGTACTTCATGCCCCGACGTCCTTGGTTATCCCGCCCCACTGTTAAAATACGCCCAAAATGAAGAAGCGGGGGCTTCGATAAGAATTCGCAATCCGTTTCCGCGGCACATGCCCCGGATTCGGTTGCAGGCAGACGTGGGTAGGTGGCGCACGCACGCTGCACCCCGGAGCAGCTGCACGCACATTCGGGTGTGATCTACGCGTTCTTGGAATAAAAGTCCAGGTGAAAGTGGCAGAGTACGCTCGGTCGTCTGACCTTGGCCGTCATGGTCGGTCGACCTGCTCCACCATCCCACCTCCGTCCAGTCTGTCGAGGCGCGTCACCGACCCGCCGCCGGCCGCGATCCCGGAATCCCGGCCGCGGCGGGGCGACGCGAGCGCCGTCGTCACCTCGCGGCGACGGTCGTGCTGCGCGGGCGCGGCGAGCTCTGTTCCTGGCAACCGGCGTCCGCGGGGGCATCGTCGAGGACGACCGCGCCCGCGGCGACCTCCAGATCGAGGGTGCCGCTCCAGACCACGGCCGGGCTGCCTTGCCGATCGACGACGTCGCGCAGCAGCTTCACGTAGATCTCGCCCCGCGGGACGTCCTGCACGCCCACCGACAGGTCGAAGGCGCACTGCTCGCTGCAGCGCCCCTCGGCGTCGTCCGGCTCGTCGCGCTCGGTGACCTCGTAGAGGCTGTCGATCCTCTCGACGTGGATCGCGCGCTTGCCGCAGCAATCGAGCATCAACCGGGCATCGGCGAGCCGGAGCGTCGCCGACGGCTCATCGTACTGCCAGCGGAGCACCTCGGCGCTGCAGTAGCCCCCGTCCTCCCCCGGCGCGAGCCGCTCCTCCGGATTCCGGAAGCCCCCTTGCTCGCTGATCTTCGCCTCCTGGACCGCCTCCACCGAGCTGCAGCCACCGGCGCAGAAGGTCCAGACGATCGCGATGGCGGTCCAGATGCGGCTCGACACCATGCTCTTCTCCATGTTCGTTTCGCTGGCTGACCAGGGCGGTCTACGGCCAGTCCGGTGCAACTTTCCAGCCAACTCACCCCTGAGCAGTCCGGAGGCTAACCGCGGCCGACGCAGCGGGCCAAAGAAGCGGTGACCCAGGGCGCGGTCTCATGGCGCTCCGCTCGCTGCGGAGATGCGCGCGCTCGCGCGGGAACGACCTGCGTAAGACGCGCCTGGGCCGTAGAAGTTGCCGGACGGAGAGCCCCTGGATCCAGCCGCGACGAGGCGCCCGCCGATCCCGCGCGCCGGACGTCCTGGCCGCGCCCGCCGCGGCGCGACGCGCGGCGTGCCGTCCGCTGGAGTGGGGGGCCGACCGTGCGGGACGCCTTGCCACAGCGTGTGCAGCGTCCGCACGCTGCGCACCCGGTCTACACGCCGCCGCCGGGCTCGGCTCCGTGGCGCTCGTCCCGGGACGGCGCCGGCGATCGGGTCAGTTCTTCGCCTCGACGGCCTTGCCGGGAGGAAGGGGATCCCAGCGCAACGAGTCCCCGAGCAGGTTGGAGATGCGCTTCGGGCGCTGCCCGTCGACGCGCATGATGTAGAGCCCGGGGCCCTCGCCGGACGTGCGCGTGGAGAAGAAGGCCACGAGCCGCCCGTCGGGGCTGCAGGCCGGGTACCCGTTCCTGCCCTGATTCTGGGTCAACCGCGCGAGGCCGCCGCCCGTCTCCCCGGAGACGACGAGGTCGGTGTTCTTGCCGACCCCGACGGCGTAGATCGCCTTCACCCCGTCGGGGTGGTTGCAGAACGTGGGCGCCGACGCGAAGAGCCCCTCCGGCGAGATCGCCTTGCCGCCCACGTAGATGCGCTGCCCGTACCTGCCCTCGCCGGAGAAGGCGAGCTTGCCGGTCGGCGTGAACGCCGGGTGCAGCGCCATCCCCACCTCGGACGCCGGCTTGACGCTCTGGAAGTCGGGCCCGGAGAACAGCTTGATCGTCGAGCCGACGCCGATGCTGAGCGCGACCTGGGAGCGATCCTTGGAGAAGGCGATCCCGTAGACCGAGCCCTTCACGGGCAGCGCCTGCGGGCCGCCCGCCGGCGTGAAGATCTTGTACTCGTCGCCCTTCACGCTCGCCGCGTAGTAGAGCTGCTCGTTCTTCCCGAACGCGGGGGCGATGGCGGTCTGATCCGGCGGGGAGACGGCCTTGGCGTCGTGCCCGTCGGCGTCGATCGTGAAGACGCGGCGCAGCGAGCCCGAGCCCGAGGCGAACGTCATGTGGCTGGCGAAGCCGCCGTTCTGGCCGGTGAGGGCGCCGATGAGCTGGTCGGCCACCCGGTGCGACTCGAACCGGACATCGCGGAGCGGCACGATGAACTTCTTGTCGAACACGGGGGCCTGCCCGCGGTTCACCAGGAACGCCTGGCCCACGAGCTCGGCCTTGTCCGCGCCGAGCTTCTTGCCGCGCACGCTGACGACCGCCTCGACCCCCTTCGCGGACCACGCCTTCACGTCCACGGGGCTGTCGGAGAGGTACAGGCCGTCGGGCGCGGCGCTGTCGGGCAGCACCTCGAACTCGCCGCAGAGCTCGAGGTCGCGCCGGACCACGCTGTGGAGCGTCACGTCCTCGGGGTCGGAGACGAGCGACGGCAGGACGCCGATCTTCGGGAGCGGGCGCGACGCGCCGGCGACGACCGTGATGTGGCCGAGGATCTCGTCCGCGTTGGGGGGCGCGGTCGAGGCCGGCGCCTGCGCCGGAGCAGGGGGGGCAGCGAGCGCGGCGGCGGCGAGCGCCAGCGCGCCGAGGGCGTATTGAGCTAGTCGCATGTGTTCTCCCGACAGACGAAGGTGACGCTGACCTGCTTCTGACCGAGGTCGGGATAGTTCTCGGGCGGCGGCGGCAGCGCCTGCCCCTTCGCCCCCTCGAGCGTCGCCCGCGCGGCCGCGTCGAAGACGGGATTCCCGCTCGGCGTCAGCGTGTAGCTCACCATCTGCCCGTCCGACAAAACGATCACCGCGCGCGGCTTGTGCTTCGTGAGCTCCTCCGGCGGGAGCCCCGAGCCGTTCACGCGGAACCTGCTCGAAAACCAGCCCGCGATGCGGGCCAGGTACAGATCCACCGCGCGCGCCTTGAGGGGATCGGTCTCCGTCCCCTCCTTCACGCCGTCCGCGTGCCCCTCCTGGTCGACGTTGGGGGCCTCGCCCGCGTCGATCTTCGGATCGAGCTCGATGTCGACCTGCTTCGCGACCTCGGCGTCGGGCGGCGGCGGCGCGGTGCCCGCGTCGGCGACCTTGATCTCCGGCGGGGGGATGTCCTCCGCCGTCTTGCCCGCGTCCGGCGAGACGAACGCCTTCTGCTCGACGCGCGGCTTGGGCGTCTGGCGCACCCACCGGTCGGGCAGCTTCATCTTGTCGCGCTTGCCGCCCAGCTTGAGCAGCGGCGTGTCCATGTCGAGCACCGGGATCACCTTCACCGGGACGCTCGGCCCCTTGTCGATCTCGGGCGCGGCGGCCGGCACCGAGAGGTCCGCCAAGGTGATCGCCACCGCGGCGCCCGCCTGCACGGCCACCGCCACCGCGACGGCGAGCGCGACGTCCCGCGGGCGGAAGTCGCTCCTCGGCCGGCGCTGTCCCGGCGGCGTCGGTCGCGGCGCGCGCGCCGCGGCCGTGCTCAAGGCGCCGCTCCCCCGGGCCGCGGCGCCGCGCCGCCGGGCCGCGGCGCCGCGCCGCCGGGCGGAGGCGCCGCGCCCTCGGGCTCGAGCTCCGGCTGGACGAGGAGGTTCAGCCCCTCGACCCCGGCGGCCCGGGCGGCGGCGACGACCCGCGCCACCGCGCCGTAGCGGGCGTCCTTGTCGGCGCGGATGTAGAGCTCCTTCTCCTTCTGCACGCGGCCGTTCGACGCGAGCACGCCCTCGATGTCGGCGGTCGCGTCGTCCTCGCCGAAGAGGATCTTCTCCTCCTTCGTGACGGTCACGACGAGCTTCGTGTCCTTGGTCGGCGCCTCCTCGGCGGAGACGTTGGGCAGCTCGACCCGGAGCCCGGCCGTGAGCAGCGGGGCGGTGACCATGAACACCACGAGGAGCACCAACATCACGTCCACGAGCGGCGTGACGTTGATCTCGCTGAACCCGCCGCCCCGCCGCCTGCGCCCTCCGCCGACCGACATCGCCATGACCGGCCCCGCCCCTCAGCCCTTCGGCATCACCGGCGTCGGCCGGTCGCTCGTCCGCTGGAGCGCCAGCGGGATGGACTCCTGGATCCCCCGCGCCGACAGCGACGCGATCTCCACCCAGCCCTCGCTCGCCGCCTCGAGCGCGGCGAGCAGGTCGTCGATGCGCTTGTTGATCGCGTTGTAGGCGATGACCGCGGGGATCGCGGCGAACAGCCCGATCGCGGTCGCGATGAGCGCCTCGCCGATGGCCGGGGCGACGACCGGCAGCGACGCGCTCTTCTGCTGACCGATGCGGAGGAACGCGTCCATGATCCCGTAGACGGTGCCGAACAGGCCGATGAACGGCGACGCGGCCGCGATCGACGAGAGCGTCGGCATGAGCGAGCTCGCCCGCTGCGTCTCGGTCACGATCGCGCGCTTCGCGATCGACTCGAGGAGCTTGCCCGTCCCGGCGCGGCGGCTGAGCTCCAGCACCACGCGGGCGCCCGGCGCGTCCGCGTGCCGCTGCGCGAGCGCGAACAGCTGATCGGGCGAGTGGGCGTGCGCCGACTCCTGCTCGAACCGCGCCTGCTGCGCCGAGAGCCGGGCCAGCTGGAGGACCTTGAGGACGGCGATCACCCACACGAGGATGGCCGCGACGATCAGCAGCCAGACGACCAGGAAGACGGGACCGGAGGCGTGGAGGATCAGGGAGACGGGATCGAGCTTGATCGGGACCGCCGTCGCCGCCTCGGGGGCGCTTTGCAGGAAGGCCATTTCGATCTCTTCGGGTCAGGGAATCGGCTCGTCGGGGATGCGCGCGCGCGGCCCCGTCCAGTGCAGTTTGCGGCCGCGGCCCCCTCTCTCACCTGGAAGCGCGGCCGTGGCCCTCTTCACATCGTCGAGCGCCGGCGCGCGGCGCGGCGCTCAGTCCGCCAGCAGGATGTCGACCTTCCGGTCGCGCGCCCAGCCCTCTTCGTCCGTGCCCGTCGCCTCGAACTCGCCCTTCGACGAGGTCGCGATGCGGCCCTGCTCCAGGCCCTTCTTGGCGAGGTACTCCGCGACGCTGCCGGCGCGCTTCTGGCCGAGGCCCAGGTTGTACTCCGTCTCCCCGCGGGGGTCGGCGTGGCCGATGAGCTTCATCCCCTTGCCCTTGAGCGGACCGGAGACGAAGCAGCGCGCGAGCGCGTCGAGCGCGCCCGCCGCCTCGCCCTCGATGGCCGTCGAGTCGAACGCGAAGCGGGCCGTCGGCAGATCGCCGCAGGCCTTGAGGATCTTGTCGTCGATGCGGATGGACCCGCTCGTCGGCTTGGCGGTGTCCTGCTTCGGGGCGGGCGCCGCGGTGTTCGCCACCGGAGGGGGCGCGACGGTGCCGCCGACATTCGCCGGCGGCTGCGGATCGGAGCCGCAGCCAGCCGCGAAGGCGGCGAGGGGCGCCGAGACCACGAGGATCAACGCGGGCAGTTTTGTCATGGGCATGCCGTTACCACGCCGGGGGGCGCGTTGCAGCATTTTGAGCGGCCGCCGGCGAGCCGGCGCGCCGGGACGAGGGCCATTCCTGTAAAGTGCCGCGGATGCATCGCCGGACCCCGGCACGGGAATATTTTGGGCACCAACGAAATGCCTCCCCTCGCGCCGCCCGTGGCGCCCTCCATGCGCTCGGCGCCGCGCTCCTCGCGCTCGGCGCCGCGGCGGCGGTCGCGGCCCCCGGCGCCGCGCGGGCCGAGGCGCCGGTGCGGCGCACGTTCTTCCGGCTGCCCTCGTCGAACGGGTTCGGCGCGGTGCTCCTCGATCTGGGCGCGGCGAGGCTCACCCACTTCCGCGAGCACCTGTTCGCCACCGAGGAGCCGCTCCTCGACGAGCGCGGCGCGGAGGTCTGGGTCGGCAACCAGCCGCAGGCCGTGGCCACGCGCGACCTGCTCTACGACGCGTACTTCGGGCTGCGCTCCGACGGCAGGCAGCGCTGGCTGACCGACGTCCCGGTGGATCTCGACGCGAGCGGCTACGCCGGCTGGACCGGCGGGGAGCGCGGCGGCACGGGCGTCGTCACGATGGTCCAGCGGGTCGGCAACCTCGAGTGCGCGCAGTTCTTCTTCGCGCCGCAGGGCCTCGCGCAGGCGGGGTTCGTGATGGCGATGCGCGTCGAGAACCGGGGCGACGCGCCGGCGGAGGGCGTGTCGGCGTTCTCGCTGCACAACTTCCACCTCGGCTTCGGGCGCCCGGGCGTCATGGCCGACATCGGCGAGTCGGGCGAGACCGTCGCCTACGACGCGAGCAACGGCCGGCGCGACTTCCTCGAGCGCGCCTTCGCCGGCGTTGTCGCCGCCCGCGCGCTCGAGCCCGTCGCGCGCCACGGCGCGTCGAGCGCGAGCAGCCCGGCGGACCTCAACGTCTACCGGATCGTCGCGAGCGGCGCCGTCGCCGACCTCCCGGACCTCGAGGGGGCCGCGCCGACCTCGGACGGATCGGTGAGCGCGTTCCAGTGGGACCTCGGCAGCATAGCGCCCGGCGAGGCGCGGTGGGTCGGCGTGGCGTTCGCGCACCACGGCGACCCCTCTGGCGCGGCGGATCCGCTCGTGCAGGGCGCCCTCGACGCGTACGTCGGCGACAAGGGCGCGGCCGAGGTGGTCGCGGGCGAGATCGCCGCGTACCGCGCGTTCCAGGGCTCGGTGAAGGTGCCGCCCACGGCGACGCCGGAGGAGACGGCGTTGCTCCGGCAGTCGGCCGTGATGCTCCGGATGGCGCAGTCGCGCGAGAGCCACGCCTTCCTGCGCGAGCACCTGACGCGCGACCAGGAGCCGCGCGCCACGCGCTTCGGCACGACGCTCGGCGGCGAGCCCGCGGCGCTGCCGGCGACGGTCGCCCACCGCGGCCGCGGCGCGGTGCTCGCGAGCCTCCCGCCGGGCGAGTGGACGGTCGCCTGGATCCGCGACGGCGCCTACGCCACGGTGGCGATGGCGGCCCTCGGCATGGAGGCCGAGGCGCGCGACGCGCTGAGCTACTACCTCGACGCGGAGGCGGGGCGCTTCCAGCGCTGGAACGAGCTCGCGTCGTACGCCATGCCGCCCTACCAGATCAGCCTGGTGCGCTATTACGGCTTCGGGGTCGAGGAGACCGACTTCAACGACTTCGGCCCGAACCTCGAGTTCGACGGGTTCGGCCTGTTCCTCTGGGCGCTGCGCCGCTACGAGGAGCTCACCGGCGACACCGCGTTCGTGGACGAGCGCTGGACCGAAGCGTCGGCGAAGGTCGCGGACGCGCTCGTCGCGCTGATCGACCCGGACACCGGCCTCGTCCGGAAGGACTCGTCGATCTGGGAGACCCACTGGAACGGGCGCGAGCGCTCCTTCGCGTACACGAGCATCACCGCGGCGCGCGGCCTGTGCGACGCGGCGGACATCGCGGCGCGGCGCGGCGAGGCGGAGCGGGCCGCTGGGTACCGCGACGCCGCGAACCGGCTGCGCGCCGCGATCGCCGCGCGGCTCACGGACGCCTCGGGCGCGCTCGCCGCGAGCCTGGAGGAGCTCGAGGCGGGCGCGGGCTACTGGGACGCGGCGGTGCTCGAGGGGATCGCGATGGGCCTGTTCGATCCGCGGGGCCGCATCGCCGCCGCCACGCTCGCCGGGCTCGACGCGCACCTGCGCGTCCCCGCGGGCGCCGGGTGGTCCCGGAACGACGATCGCTTCGATCACCCGGGCGCGAGCGACCTGAGCCCCTGGGGCAGCGAGTACGACAGCGCCGAGTGGGTCGTGACCGATCTGCGCGGCGCGGTCGCCGCGCGGCTCATGGGCGACGAGGCGCGCTCGGACCGGCTGCTCCGGTGGGTGCTCGACCAGTCGTCCGCGAACTACCTCGCCATCGCGGAGACGTATGACGAGACGAGCGGCGCCTACAAGTTCAACGCGCCGATGATCGGGTTCGGCGCGGGCGTCTACGCGCTCGCGCTCGCGGCGCGCGACGGGCTGGTCGTCGGGCCGGCGTGCGGCGCGTACTTCGACGAGGGCCCCACCGACGCGACCGGCGCCGGGGGCGGCGCCTCGAGCGGCAGCGCCGGCTACGGCGGGGCGGGCGCAGCGGGCGCCGGAGGCGGTGACGGCGGAAGCGGCGGCAACGGCGGAGGCGGAGACGGCAACGGCGGAGACGGCGGCAACGGCGGAGGCGGCGGCAACGGCGGAGGCGGCGGCAACGGCGGAGGCGGCGGCAACGGCGGAGGCGGCGGCAACGGCGGAGGCGGCGGCAACGGCGGAGGCGGCGGCAACGGCGGAGGCGGCGGCAACGGCGGAGGCGGCGGCAACGGCGGAGGCGGCGGCAACGGCGGAGGCGGTCTCCATCCACACCGCGGCGTGCAACGCTGACGCCCGACACACGCGCGGCGATGACGCTCGCCCAAAGCGCGTCGCGGGTTACTCCTCGCTCTGGTCCTCCTGTCGCTCCGGCTGCGCGGTGGCGGGCGGCGGGGTGCCGGCGACGGCGGCGGCCATCGCGTCGGTGAGCGACACGGGCGGCGCGGGCCGCGGCTCCTCTTCGGACGCGGGCGGCGCGGGCGGCGCGGGCGGCGCGGGCGGCGGCGCCGGCGGGCGCGCAGGCCGGGCGCGGGCTCCCGACGCGGACGCCGCGCGCGCGCCTGCCGCGGCGAGGGCGCGGACGCCTGCGCTGGAGGCCGTGCGGGCGTCCGCGCCGGAGGCCGCGCTCGCCCCGGCCCTGGCCGCGGCGGCCGGCTCCTGCGCCGCGCCGCGCCCCGCTGCGCCGGCCTCGCCGGACCCAGGCGCCAGCGCCTCGCGCCCGCGCGGCGCTGCGCCGGCCTGCCCGGGCGCATCGGCCGGCGCGCTCACCTCGCGCGCGATCTCCCCCGCCCGGGAGACGCCGCGCTGCGCGGCGGGCAGCAGACCGTCCTCCGGCGCG
The DNA here is from genome assembly GCF_000418325.1 of Sorangium cellulosum So0157-2. GTDB lineage: Bacteria > Myxococcota_A > Polyangia > Polyangiales > Polyangiaceae > Sorangium > Sorangium cellulosum_D. The sequence goes on along the minus strand of NC_021658.1, from coordinate 1,249,346 downwards.
CGGGGCCGCTGGCGGGCGACGACCAGCGCGACAAGCACGGCGATCGCCAGCGCGCCGGCCGCCGACGCCGCCACGAGCGCGCGCGCGCGGGCCCGGCGCGGCGCCCCCGAGGGCGCCGCGACCGGCGCGAGCGCGCCGTAGACCCGCAGCACGTCGGTCACGCTGGGCGGCGCATCGACCGCGACCGGCGTCGACGCCGCGACCCGCCCAGCCGCCGGCCCCGTCAGGCCCGCCGGAGCGGCCGGGCCGCCCCCCGGCGGCGGCGAGCTCGCCGCCGCCGCCGCCCTCGGCGCGGGATCGGTCGCGAGGAACGACTTCAGGGCGAGCGACCGGAGATCCATCATCGTGGGGTCGTCGTCGTGCCGCGGCACCGGGGGCGCGCTCGACCGCCGGAGCGGGGGGGGAGGCCGGCTCAAGCCTTCCCCGGCGCCCGCCGCCGGCAGCCCGGCCATGCCCCTCCCCCCCGCGCCGACCATCGCGCCGCCGCAGACGCGGCACTCGATCGCAGCCCCGCCGCGCGCGCCGCCCGAGACCGTCGTGACGATTCCGCAGACTTCGCAGTAGACGTCCATGAGCCCCCCGCAGGCCTCGCACCGTGACGGCGCCGAGAGCCCGCCACGCCGAAATTTGTGATTTAAATTACATCGAGAGTATGGCGTGCTCAGGCCGGCCGTGCATGGGGTCTGCCCGGGAATCGAGCGCGGGACGCGCGATGGGTTGTCATCCTGGACGGTCGAGGAGACGCGCGAACCGTCCTGGACCGAAGGATTCCCGGGTGGGCGCTTGCGATGCCTGCCTCTGAGCCGCTGTGGTAAGAGCCGCGCTTCGATGTGGTCGGGAGCGGGCCGGAGGTCCGCTCGACGGGGTCGGGGCTCCCTGCCGGGGGTCACGCTGACATGGGTCTGGGGGGCCGCGTCCGGCCTCCGAAGCGCCCGGAGGAGTTCGAGAATGGGTCTCAGCGAAACGCTGCTCGATGCGAACAAGAAATCACAGGTCATCGCCGACTGCTGCACGCTGGTCGACGAGGAGGTGGCTTCGAAGGGCGGGCTCTCCGGCCTGGCGGTCAAGGCCGGCTACGCGGCCGTGAAGGGCATCAAGCCCGGCTTCATCGCCCAGGTCGTCGAGAAGCTCCTGCCCGAGTTCGCCGCGAAGCTCGATCCCCTCTGGGCCGAGGCCACGCGCAGCGGCAATGCGAGCTCGTACCTGACCACGAACCGCTCGCGGGTCGCCGACGCGCTCCTCAGCGTCACCGACGAGAAGGCGAAGACGTCGACGAGCGGCGTGGTGCGCGGCACCTACGAGAAGCTGCGCGGCTCGGCGAAGAAGAACGTCGAGGACGCCGTCCCCCGCCTGTCCCAGCTGATCCAGAAGCACGCGTCCTGAGCGGCCCGGCGCAGCAGGCCCGCGCCGGCCTGCTGCGCGCCGCAGGCGCGCCTCGTGAGAGCGGAAGATATCGGGGGGAAGGGGGACGGGGGAACGCGCCGCGCGCCGGCTGAGCCGGCTGAGCCGGCGCGCCGAAGCCCGCGCGGGATGTCGGGGGGCGTTCTGCGCGCGGCTCAGTCGGGAGCGCCGAAGCTCCGCGCGAAGAGATCGCGGATGGCCTCGCGGCCGGCGTCGTTGAGATCCTGCGTGCCGATGCCGGCGAAGTTCTCGCTGGTGATGCTCGGCTGCCGCGCGATCTCCCAGGCCGTGCCGCTCCAGCGGAACCAGCCGCGCTTGTCCTGATCGTAGACGAACAGCGGCTTCTTCCAGAGCCGCGCGAGCTCCGCGCCCCAGCCGGTGCCGCCGCGCACCGTGCCGTCGTCCTGGAGCGTCCCCACGACGAAGACCTGGCTGGCCGCGTTGATCTGGTGCCAGATCGTCTGGAGGATGTTGCGCACGAGCGGGATCTCGCTGAGCACGCGGCCGAGGCGCCGCGACACGTAGACGAGGCTGAAGTCGCCCTTGCGCAGCTCGTCGTCGCCGAGCACGACCACGCCCCGCTGGCGCTCGAGGAGCCGGTGGCCCTCGAAGCTGTAGTTCAGCTCCTGCACCCCGTACTGCTCGGCGCACTCGCCGAACTCGGCCTCGGCCCCCTTGGCCCCGCCCGAGTGCAGGCGGAACTTCCGCGGGTCCTTCGGCCGCTCCGAGGGGGGTCGCACGTCCTCGTCGATGACCCGCATCGAGTGGGGATCGAGGCGCAGGTGGAGGTCGGCGAGGTCCTTGTTGCCGTGGTCCTTGAGCAGCCGCAGGCGGACGACGTCGCGCTCCGGCTGCAGGTAGACGACGACGCTGAGGTGGCGCTCGACCTTCTCGAGCGCCGCCGGCAGCTTGCCCGGGGCGCCCGCCTCGTCGACCTGCGCCGCGATCCAGACCTCGGCGGAGCGCTCCTTGGCGAGGCGGCCGAGCGCCTCCATCGCCTGCTCCGACGCGACCGCCACGTCGAAGCCGTCGACGATGATCACGTCGGGCTCGAAGTGGGCGATGCCGCGCGCGAACGCCACCGTCTCGAGCATCTTCTCCACCCACAGCCGCGCCGCCTGCTCGGGCGAGTCGGGCGACGCCTTCACGTGACCGAGGTGCGAGTAGATCTGCCGGTGCCGCTCGACCTCGAGCCGGACGGCCTCGGGCTCCTCGAGCCGCATCGACTGCGCGAGGTCGTGGAAGATCTCGTCGTAGTACGCCCGGACGTGATCGACCGCGTTCTCGTGCGAGATGTGCAGGACCCTGCGATCCCGGAGCAGATCGTCGAGCGCGATCTGCACGAGCAACGCCGTCTTGCCCACGCCGGGCCGAGAGACGATGACGCCGACGTTGCCGCGGCCCAGGCCGCCGTGCATCGACCCCTCGAAGACCCGCATCGGGCTCCGCTCGTTCACCTCTTTGCGGTACATGCCGACCCCCCTCACTTGGCCTTCTTGGCCTGCTCCTCCCGGTACTTCTTGATGAGCTCCTCCGAGAGCGCCGCCGGAAGAGGAGCATAGCGCGAGAACTCCATCGTGAACTCGGCTTTGCCCTGGGTCGCAGAACGAAGGATGGTCGAGAAGCCGAACATGTCGGACAGCGGGACCTCCGCCTCGACGCGGCAGAAGCCGTCCGCCTCGGTCGAACCGACGATGATGCCGCGCCGCTGCATGAGGATGCCGACGATGCCGCCCTGGAACTCGCTCGGCCCCTCGACGGCGACCTTCATCAGCGGCTCCAGGATCTGCGGGCCGGCCTTGGGGTACGTCTCGCGCCAGGCGCCGCGCGCGGCCTCCTGGAAGGCGATGTCCGACGAGTCGACCGAGTGGGCCGCGCCGTCGTTCAGCGTGACGGACACGCCCGTGACCGGCGCGCCGATGAGCTGCCCCTTCGGGAGCATCGACTGGAAGCCCTTGTCGACCGCCGGGATGAACTCGCGCGGGATCGCGCCGCCGACGACCTGATCGTCGAACCGGTACGGCGCCTCGGTCCACGGCTCGATGTAGCCGCCGACCTTGCCGTACTGGCCCGAGCCGCCGGTCTGCTTCTTGTGCGTGTAGTTGAAGTCGACCTTGCGCGTGATCGTCTCGCGGTAGGCGACGCGCGGCGGGCTCGTGACGACCTCGGCCGAGTACTCGCGCTTCATGCGCTCGATGTAGACGTCCAGGTGGAGCTCGCCCATGCCCTGGATGATCGTCTCGCCGCTCTCCGGATCCGCCCCGACGCGGAAGGTCGGGTCCTCCTTCGTGAAGCGGCGCAGCGCCTTGGACATGTTCGCCTGGGCCTTGTTGTCCTTGGGCGTCACGGTCAGCGAGATGACCGGGTCGGGCACGTGCATCGACGTCATCGCGACGCTGAGGGTCCCGTCCGTGAAGGTGTCCCCGGAGTTGCAGTCGATGCCGAACATCGCGACGATGTCACCCGCGCCCGCGCCCTCGATGTCCTCCATCTCGTCCGCGTGCATGCGGACGAGCCGGCCGACCTTGTGGCGCTTGCCCGTGCGGGTGTTCGTGATCTCGATCCCGCGGGACACGCTGCCCTGGTAGACCCGGAGGTACGTGAGCTGGCCGAAGCGGCCGTCCTCGAGCTTGAACGCGAGCATCACGAGCGGCTTCTCCGAGTCGCTCGTCAGGGCGACCACGGCCTCGTCCTTGTCGAGATCGACGGCCTTGTTCGTGATGTCGCCCGGGTTCGGGAGGTAGCGGGTCACCGCGTCGAGCAGGACCTGCACGGCCTTGTTCTTGTAGGCCGACCCCATCATCACCGGGACGATCTGGAGCTTCACGGTCGCCTCGCGGATCGTCCTGTGCAGGAGCTCCTCGGTGACGCGCTCCTCGAGGATCGCCTCGGTGAGCTCGTCCGAGTACATCGAGAGCGCGTCGAGCATCTCCTCGCGCGCCGCCTTCACCTCGTCCGCCATGTCGGCCGGGATGTCGCCGGTGATGATCTTCTCGCCGTTCGAGCCCTCGAACCGGTAGGACTTCAGCGTGACGAGGTCGACGACGCCCTCGAACTTGTCCTCGAGCCCGATCGGCAGCTGCAGGAGGACCGGGTTCAGGTTGAGCTTCTCGCGCAGCTGCGCGCGGACCCGCAGCGGGTTCGCGCCGGCGCGGTCGCACTTGTTCACGAACGCGATGCGCGGCACGCCGTAGCGGCGCATCTGGCGATCGACGGTGAGCGACTGGCTCTGCACGCCGGCGACGGCGCAGAGCACCAGGATCGCCCCGTCGAGCACGCGCATCGCGCGCTCGACCTCGATCGTGAAGTCCACGTGCCCGGGCGTGTCGATCACGTTGATCTGGTGCCCGCTCCAGAAGCAGTGCGTCGCCGCGGACTGGATGGTGATCCCGCGCTCGCGCTCGAGATCCATCGAGTCCATCTTCGCGCCGACGCCGTCCTTGCCCTTGACGTCGTGGATGGCGTGGATCCGCTTGGTGTAGAACAGGATGCGCTCGGTCAGCGTCGTCTTGCCCGAATCGATGTGGGCGCTGATCCCGATGTTGCGCAGCTTGGACAGATCGCTGATCACAGAAGGCTCCCCGCCGCGCACCCGTGAGGGCGTGCCCGTGGAGGGCGTGCGGCACGCAATGAACCTCAGCCGGGCGGGCGCACTCTTGCGATCGCCCAGTCAGAAATTCGGCGCGGCTCTTAATTCGGCCCCATCCCAAGCGCCAGGGGGAAAATGATCCTTCGCGATCATTTCAACTACTTGGCCTGGATCCTGGAAAGTCCGACGGTCTCGTCCCACTCCGGTCCGTAGCCGTCGTAGTGGATGCGGTAGCGCTCCTGCCCCACGATGCCGGTGACGACGGCCGGGTACATCTGCCCGTGCCACTCGACGCGCACCCTGTCGCCGATCTTGTAGAGGTTGGTCTGCGAGGCCTGCAGCCCCTTGCTCCGGACCTTCGGCGGCGGCGGAGGGTGGACGACGTTCTGGTCGACGAGGCCACGAATCCGCTCCCGCGGTACAACTTCATCCCAGATGTCATCGTACCCCTGGTAGTGGACCTTGAACTTCGTCGGCCCCACGACCTCGATGACCTTGGCCGGGTAGTCGTTCCCCTCCCACGACACGAGGACGTCGTCGCCGATGGCGTATTGGCGCTTACAGCCCCCCAGAACCAGGGCAAAGGCCAGGAGGAGGGCCGCAGCGTGAGCGCGCGCTGCGGGCATACGTCTCGCCCGCCTTACCGCCCTCCCCGGCGCCCTGCAAGGGGGTTCGCGCCTCGGGGGCGACGGCGCGGCGCGGAGGGCGCGCTGGCGTCGCCCTGCTGCGCGCCGCGCCGGCGACGCCGGGCGCTGCCGCGCGGCGCGAACCCGTGTAGAGGGACGCCCATGGCCCGAGATGTTCGTCCTGGCACGGGGAGCCTCTCCCGCCCGTGCCCGTGCGGCTCGGGGCGCGCGTACCGCGAGTGCTGCGCCCCCTGCCACCTGGGGGATCGCGAGGCGCCGGACGCCGTGGCGCTGATGCGCTCCAGGTACGCCGCCTTCGCGATCGGAGACGCCGCCTACCTCTGGCGGACGCTGCACATGGGCCACATCGACCGAGGGCGCGACAGGGACGAGGTGCTCCGCCAGCTCAAGGCGACGATCCACCACCACCGGTACCGGGGCCTGAAGATCCTCGACAGCCTGCAGAGCGGCGACTCCGCGTCGGTGCTGTTCCTCGCCAAGATCTTCGAGGCGGGCGCGGACCGCTCGTTCATCGAGCTCTCCGATTTCCTCCACGACGGCGAGGGCTGGCGCTACCTCCACGGCGTGGCCATCCCGCGGGCCCGCATCGGCGTCCCGCCCGACGAGCTGACGATCGCCCGCTTCTCGTCGCTGGTCGCCTGACCGCGCTCCCGGCCGGGGGCGCCCCGGTCGGCCGCCGCGCCGCAGCCGGCCGCCGCGCCGGCAGCCGGCCGCCGCGCCTCAGCCCGCCGCCGTGCCCGAGGCGCGCGCCTCGTGCCACCCCACCGCCTCGACCACCGCGCGGTTCTTCTCCATCCACACCGCGATGCGCTCGCGCGTCGTGCGGTAGGCGTACTCGAGGATGGCGCGCCGCGCGCGCAGGTTGGCCGGGTTGTGGAGGAACAAGAGCGCGTCGTTCGGCGCGGGCTCGAGCACGAGGACCTGCATCTTGCCCTCGGCCACCGTCCGCCCCACCGCCTGGTGGAGCCGCGCGTGCGCGCCGATCCGCATCGCCTGGTTGAAGATCCACAGCATGCCCTTGTCGCGCACGCTCTCGCGCACGCCGTGACCGGTCGGGACCGGGCGGTGCGCCGTGGAGACCGGCACGAGCGGGCTCACGATGATCGTGAGCTCCGCCCCGGCGGCCTGCGCGAAATCGAGGTGCGCCACGTGGCCGAGCCCGCCGTCGAGGTAGTGCCGCTGGTCGATGCGCACCGGCGAGAAGAACAGCGGCAGCGCGATCGACGCGGCGCAGGCGAGCGACACGGGGACGTCGTCGAACCCCTCGGCGCCGAAGATCACCCGCTCGCCCGAGTCGAGGTCGTACGTCGGGATGCGCAGCGTCCGCGGCATCGCGCGGAACGAGTTCGGGATGCCGCGCCGCAGGAAGAACTCGGCGAGGAACCGCTCGTAGCGATCGAGCTGGAACAGGCCCGCGGGGAGCGAGTCGTTGAAGCGATCGAGCTGCTCGAAGAGGTACTGCTGCGCCGGCGCGTTCGGGGTCGCGTCGCCCCGGGTCGAGAGCCGGACGATCGCGTGGCGGAGCGCGACCAGGCTGGTGGTGAGCGCGCGGCGCCACTCGCCGACGTCGAGGTGCAGGAGGTGGCCGCGCTCCAGCGGGAAGAAGTTGTCGACCGGATCGAGCAGGGCGCGGTAGAGCCGCTCGGTCGGGATGCCGCCGGCGAGGGCCGCGGCCACCGCGGCGCCGCTGCCGTGCCCGAGGTAGAGCGAGAAGCTCTGGTTGTCGATCCCCTCGACCCCGTCCTCGAGGGCCGCCAGCGCCCCGATCTGGTAGAGCGCGCCCGTCAGGCCGCCCCCCGGGAGGCAGAGGCTCACGCGGGCCCGCCTCCCCTCGCGGCGAGGGGCCGCGCGGCCCCCGCCGTTCGCGTCCACGGTCGCGGGCGCGCGGCCTTCGCCGTCCCCCGCTGCGATCTGCGCGGTTCGGCTCGCGCCGCCGCCTTGGCTCTCGAACGCCGGCATCATCGGAGGTCCTCTTCCCTCGCGCGGGCCGCCCCCTCGGCGCGGTTGCCGAGGGCGCAGGCGAGCGCGGTCAACACAAGCGCGCAGGCGGAGCTCGCCGCCACGAGCCACCCCGGGAGCGACGCGGTCTCCGGCAGCGCCGCGCCGGCGGCGGCGGGCACCTCGTCGACGGGGCCCGCGCCCCCGGCGGAGAGGAGCGCGAAGCACTGGATCGCGTTGTAGGTCCCGTGCATCAGGATGGGCGGCAGCAGCGAGCCGCTCGCGACCCGGACGACGCCGAGGGCCGCGCCGAAGAGCGCGATCGGCAAGAGCTTCTGCCACTCGCCGTGGGCCGCCCCGAAGAGCGCGGCCGTGGTCGCGACCACGACCGGGGCGCCGTGCGCGAGGCGCATCGGGCGGGCGAGCGCCCCGCGGAAGAAGGCCTCCTCCAGGGCGGGGCCGAGCGCGATGAAGATGAGGCCGAACGCGATCCGATCGAGCGTGCTCGCCTCCACGAACGCCTGGACGAGCCGGGCGTCGCCGATCCCCGACGGGAAGCGCCGCTCGATCGCCTCGTAGAGGGCGGTGATGGGCGGATCGAGCGCGAAGCCGAGCGCGACCGCGAGCGGGTAGAACGCCGCGTGCGTCCCGCGCACCCCGAGGAGCTCGCGGGCCTTCGCGCGCGGCGCGTGGACGCGGCGCACGCCGAGGAGCCCGAGGAGGTACGCGGCGGCCTGGCACGCGAAGCTGCCGACAACGTCGAGCCTCGGCGCCGGCGGGGGCGAGCCGGCCGCGCCGCCCGGCGCCGGCCGGAGCAGGTCGAGCGCGCCGAGCAGGCACACGAAGACGAAGGTGACGGCCGCCGTCCAGCCGGCCGCCGCGAGGACCGGCATCGGTCGCTCCCCGCGGCCGCGATGGACGAGCGGGCCCTCCGCGCCGCCGCTGGGCGGAGGCTGGGCGGCGCTGCGCGGATCGCTCATCGACCTCGCAGATGAGGCAGCACACCCCGCTTCACGACCGTGTCCGTGGAGAGGCGATCGTTCGTCTCCGGGTAGTCGATGGTCGAGTGCAGCCCCCGGCTCTCGTGCCGGGCGGCGGCGCAGCCGACGATGAGCTCCGCCACGGTGGCGATGTTGCGCAGCTCGAGCAGATCCCGCGTGACGAGGTGCTTCCAGTAGTACTCGCGGATCTCCTCCTGGAGCAGGGCGATCCGCCGGGCGGCGCGGCGGAGGCGGGCGTCGGACCGGACGATGCCGACGTAGTTCCACATGGTCCGGCGCAGCTCGTCCCAGTTGTGGGCGACGACGACCTCCTCGTCGCTCGCGACCGCGTTGCCGGCCTGCCACTCGGGGACCGATGGGAACGGGCTCTGCCGGAGCTCGTCGATCTGCGTGGAGAGGCGCGCGGCCGCGCGGTGGCCGAAGACGAGCCCCTCGAGCAGCGAGTTCGAGGCGAGCCGGTTCGCGCCGTGGAGGCCGGTGCACGTGCACTCGCCGATCGCCCAGAGGCCGGGGATCGTCGTCCTGCCGTAGAGGTCGGTGGTGACGCCGCCGCACATGTAGTGGGCGGCCGGCACGACGGGGATCGGCTGCGCGGTGATGTCGATGCCGTAGCGGAGGCACTGCGCGTAGATGGTGGGGAAGTGCTCGCGGACGAAGCTGGCCGGCCGGTGGGTGATGTCGAGCAGCACGTAGTCCGAGCCGGTCCGCTTCATCTCGAAGTCGATCGCGCGCGCCACGATGTCGCGCGGCGCGAGGTCCTTGCGCGGGTCGTGGCTCGCCATGAAGGCCGTGCCGTCCGGCAGGCGGAGGATGGCGCCCTCGCCGCGCAGCGCCTCGCTGACGAGGAAGCTCTTCGCTTCCGGGTGGAACAGGCACGTCGGATGGAACTGGTAGAACTCCATGTTCGCGATCTCGGCGCCGGCGCGGTAGGCCATGGCGACGCCGTCGCCCGTCGCGACGTCGGGGTTCGTCGTGTAGAGGTAGACCTTGCCCGCGCCGCCGGTGGCGAGCACGGTCGCCCGCGCGAGGTAGGTCTCGACGACGTGCGGCTTCGAGGCGGGGCGGTGGCGGGGCGCGGGCCGCTCCGAGTCGCGCGCCCGCGGCGCCGGGTTGAGGGCGGCGTCGGTCTCGTCGAGCACGTAGGCGCCGGCGCAGACGTCCGGCCCGCCGAAGCGGGAGAGCGGGATCAGGTCGATCGCCGTGTGGTGCTCGGCGAAGCGGATGTTCGGGTTCTGCCGGGCCTGCTCGAGGAGCGCGCGCTCGATCTCCTGGCCGGTGGCGTCGGCGGCGTGCACGATCCGCCGCGCGGAGTGCCCGCCCTCGCGCCCGAGGCGCACCTGACCGTTCTCGTGGTCGAACTGGGCGCCCCGCGCGATGAGCTCGCGCACCCGCTCGGGGCCTTCGCGCGCGCAGATCTCGACGACCACGTCGTGGCAGAGGCCCGCGCCCGCCTCGAGGGTGTCGGCGATGTGCGCCTCGGCGGAGTCGTCCGGCGCGAAGACCGCGGCGATGCCTCCCTGGGCGTATTTCGTGTTGGACTCGTCGCGCGAGCGCTTGGTGACGACGATCACTTCGCCGTGCTCGGCCGCCTCGAGCGCAAACGTAAGCCCGGCCACACCGCTGCCGATGACGAGGAAATCGGTCGTAATCGCCACGGCCCGGCAGGGTAGCAGGAGCGGGGCGTCCGAAGGTAGGCCGTGGTGCGCGTCCTGCACGTGACGGCGCTGCGGGCCTGGCGTTCGGGCCGGCGCCGCGCGAGCGGAGCCGAGGCGAGCGCCGGCGTGGGGGGCTGGCGTGAGCCGGCGCGAGGCCGACGCCGCGGGCGGGGCCGAGACCGAGGCCTTCCTTTGCCGAGGCTGGCTGCACGTCCGCCCTGCGCGCCAAGAGGCACGTCCGTGCTCGGGCTCGCCGCTCTCATGAGCACAGTCGAGCAGCAGGCTCGCCGTGAGACGCAGCTCATATGCGCTGCAAGGGTGCCGATGATGCGGCCATTGGCCATCGAATCCCAGAGGCTGCCCGAGCAAACGAGGGAGATGTCGCCTGGCTCGGTGCGCTCGACATGGGTGCTCATGTCCACCGCCGCGTCACAGCCGAGCGCTCGTGTCGCTGCGCTTGCGTGCTGCGTCAACATGGCGAGCGCATCAGGCGAGATGACGCCATCCGACACGCCACCGTAACAGCAGCACGGGAGACAACCCATCCCCCGAATCCACCGGCGACCAGGAACAGCCCCAGGCAAGGCCGCGCATCAAAGCTCTCGCTGTGGCTCGTACGACGCTTCGACGCAGGGCCCGCCGCGCCTGCCTTGGTTCAAGCCTCAAGCGTCCTTGCGCTCGACACGCGGTGAGCGCACGAGCCTCAGCTGGCCTCGGCGCTTGCTCCGCCCCTTCGGACCACCCGCCCCGGGAGGGGTCGTCGCCCAGCCAACGCTCAGCAGCGGCTTCGGTCGGCTCTCCGATGGCGGAGCAACCTCCTCCACCGCCTCTCCGCGAGCCGCTCGCTCCGCGAGGCAGTGCTCGCAGCATTGCTCCGGATCCCACGGGATGTCGTCGAGACCCATCTTCCGCACCCACTTCCGCTCCCACTCCCCCAGCCCGCTCAGGCTCGGGCGCCTACGGGAGGGAGGCAGGTCGTCTCGGCTGGACTTCCGGCGCATCGACATGGCGACTCCTTCGGCAGTGCGGATTCTGCCGAGATCGGAAGAGCCCGCCAAGGGGTTTCTTCCAGAAATCGATGCTCTTTCGATGGTTTACGTTCAAACATGTCGATTTATCACCAAATCGTACGGTGGCGATCACTTTCCGCGGTTCTCCGGGAGCATAGTTCCCGCGGATCCTTCGCGAGATACCTCGCCACACCTCGGAATGTACCTTCCCTCCGATCGCTCCTCACGCGCTCACCACCAACCTCTCCCTGCTCCCTCCTCCGCGGCGCGGGCGGTGCTCCGACGACGCCGCCAGCCATCTCATCGCTCGCTCACCCAAACTCCTGCTCCGCTGCCCTTACGGCTTCGGCGCCTGCGCTCTCCGCAACGTTGCTGCTTCCGCCGGCCTCCTGCGCGCGCGCGGTCCGCCCCTCCCACGCCCCGCGCTGCGCGCGCGACGGTGAGGAGTTCCCGGAGCGACGGCGACCCTCGCGTCAGCGCTGCGGCGCATCCCCGCCCGGCCGCAGCCATGACCGATGGCTCTCGCAGAACACAAAAGCGATCTGCTGCCGGGCTGCCTTCAGCGACCGTCGGATAACATCCGCTCTCGCGGCCCGACGCAGAAGGGTTCAGCAGATCTTCGGTCCGTCCGCCCGCGCCCTGGGCATTCCACGCTGTGGTGGAGAAGTTGTAAGCGCCGAGCAGCCCACCGTGCCGCGTTTCCGCGACAGAGCAGCCCTACCACCCCGGCGCGGGGTGCGTCCAATCATTTCTTGTTGTCTCCTTCAGCTCAGCGGCTCACCAACCGCAGCCCTCATTCGCCGGACGAGCGCATTCCGTCTAACCCTTCGGAATTACCACACAACAGGGCCATGCTTCTCATTGCCCGCAGCTCGCATTGGCGGCGAAGTCCCAGCATTCTCCGCTCTCACCCGCTTCGCCGGCGCTCCCGCCGGGCGCCGTTTCTGCCACCGTCGCCGGCAGTGCCCGCCATGAAGCTCTTCAGCAGAACTGTTGCGCTCGGCGCAGCGGCGTAGGCGATGCCCACCGCGTCGCCGCCTCGATCGCCGCCGCCGGGCCCGCCAGTTCCGCCCTGACCGCCATCGCCGCCACGGCAACCGGTCGAGCCACCTAGCGTCGAAGGATTCCCACCGGCACTGCCGCTGCCCCCAACTGCACCGCCTCTTCCGCCGGCGCCATCTCCGCCCTTGCCCGCCGTGCCCACCTCGATCGTCACCTCCGTCAGCACAAGCTTCGTCCCCAGGCTGACGATTTCGATGCTCGATCCGCTGGCCTTTCCGCCGCCGCCTCCGTTGCCCCCGCAGCCGCCAGCGCTACCGCCGCCGCTCGCGCCGGGACCATCGATGGGGTTCGAGATGGCTCGCCGGCGGTTGCTCTTTCGCAGCAGGTGCCTCCGCTTCCGCAACCGCTTCGGCCTTCGCAGGCGTTCCGGCCTTCGCAGCCCCCTCGGCCGTGCTCACCGCCGCCGCGCTCGCCGTCGCCTCCGTCGCGGGTGCCGCGGGGACCGCGACCGGCGCCGGCGCGGCGGCGCTCGCCGCCGGCGCCGCGCTCGTCGACCCGCTCCCGGCCGGCGCCGCAGAGGCCGCCGGCTCTCCCTGCGCCTCCTCCGGCGCGGCGCCGCTCATCGCTCGGATCCCCAGCGCCGCTCCCGCGCCCACGACCGTCATCACCAGCGCCAACAGCGGCGCCAGCGCATACGCGCGCGTCGCTCGCTGCGGCTGCACGAGCATCGCCGCTCGGCGCTTCGCGCCTGCGCGCCGCCCGCCCCTCCACAGCCCCGCCGCCCTCCCGTGCTGGCGCACCGTTCCTCTTCGTGAATTTCACTCTCCGTTGCCGCCGACGCGCGCCAAGAGGCACGTCACGTGCTCGGGCTCGCCGTGCTCATGAGCGCAGTCCACCAGCAGGCTCGCCGCGAGGCGCAGCTCATGATGTGCGGCAAGGATCCCGGCAATGCGAGCCGCGGGCACAGCACCCCAGAACCCGCCCGAGCACACGAGGAAGATGTCGCCCGGTTCGGTGCGCTCGACCAGGGCCTTCATTTCCACCGCCGCCTCGCAGCCGAGCGCACGTGTCGCGATATCCGCGTGTTGGCTCAATATGGCGAGCGCATCCGGCGAGATGGTTTCATCCGACGCGCCATCGTCGGGCCTGACGTGCTCACCCGTTCGCTCCTCCAGCTTCCCGCAACGAAATCGGCAGACGCGCATGTCGCCGATATAAGCCATGTACGCCGCCCCCGGCGCGAGCAGCACACCGGCGAAGCTCGCGGGCACGCTGCTCCGCGGCTGTTCCGAACCATCGTCCCTCAGGCGACAATGGTTCGCTCCACGCGGGCTCATCATGAGCCGTACTTCGTCCCGGCATTGCGGCGCAGCCATTGCACCAACACAAGCGTTGCCCACGCTGTCTACCTCGACAGCTGCATGCACCATCTCGATGGCCGTACGAGAGACGGCCTGTCCGCCGACCTCACCAGCGACGAAGAACAGCCCCAAGCAAGGCAATGTACCAAAGCTCTCCTCGTTGCTCGTACGACGCCTCGACACAGGGGCTTCCGCGCCTGCCTCGAGGGCAAGCGTTGAGCACACCATCATCCACCTCGCACGCTCGTCACAGCGACGAGCCGAGTCAGGGCGCACCGCGCCCGCGGTGCGCCGAATCCCAATCCGTAGCCCGGCGCCCAGCGCGGCTGCCGTGCGCGGTCAGCGCGCCTGGGCCGTCAACGCCCGCCCGCTCGCTCGATCCGGCGCCCCAGAGGCGGCGCCATCGCTCAAGAATCCTTGCGCCTGGAGCGTGGCGAGCGCACGAGCTTCAGCAGCGTCAGCTTACCGCCGCCCTTGCTCCGCCCCTTCCGACCGCCCGCCCCGGGCGGGGTCTTCGCCCAGCCAAGTCCCAGCAGCAGCTTCGGTCGGCTCCCCGACGGCGGCGCAACCTCCTCCATCGCCTCGCCGCGATCCGCTCGCTCCGCGATGCAGTGCTCGCAGCATCGCTCCGGATCCCACGGGATGTCCTCGAGACCCATCTTCCGTACCCACTTCCGCTCCCACTCTCCCAGCCCACTCAGGCAGGGACGCCTACCAGAGGGAAGGACGTCGTCTCCGCGGGACTTTCGGCGCATCGGCATGGCTGCTCTTTCGGATCGGGCAGCACTGATTCTGCCAATGTCGGAAGAGCTCGCCAAGCCGTTTCTTCCAAAGATTCAGCGTGGATTTCGCGCCTACGAAGCCGCTCCGAGGGGTGAGAAAGCTGGCGGCGTAAACGGAACGCCTTGAAAGAAAGGCTCGGCGTGGCGACCGGTCCCGGTTGCTATGACGAAACGAAGACGCACGCCGAGCACCTCCAAGGTGCGCCGGCGCCAGCTTGGGTTCAAGAGGAAAGGCGACGGGCGGCACCAGAAGCGCATCCGGCGGCCAGACCCTTCCACACTCCACGTCAACCCCACGGAGACGAACCTGACGGGGGTCGCAGGGCTTGCCCCGTTCGGCGCCTTCATCCGCGAGCTCGGCGTCGACGCGGCCCTGAGCCGCAGCTTTTCCCGGCTGAAGACGGGCCGCTCGGTGATCTACCCCATGGCCTGGCCGCGCAGATGCGCCTGCTGATGGAGGGTCGCAGGGCTTGCCCCGTTCGGCGCCTTCATCCGCGAGCTCGGCGTCGACGCGGCCCTGAGCCGCAGCTTTTCCCGGCTGAAGACGGGCCGCTCGGTGATCTACCCCATGGCCGCGCAGATGCGCCTGCTGATGGACAGCGCGCTCGCCGGCGAGGAGCGCGTCTTCGGCATCGAGGCGCTCGCCGTCGATCCGCTCTTCGTACGCCTCGCGGGCGGGGTCGTCCCCAGCATCGATACCGTCTACCGGGATCTGTGCCGCTTCGACGAGGAAGCGCTCGAAGCGATGCACAGCATGGTCGTCGACCATGCGCTCGCCCTCGTTGCGCGCCGAAAGCACCGGTTCGTACACATCGACGTCGACACGACCGTGGAGCCGCTCTTCGGGATGCAGGAGGGGGCGCTGCCGGGCCCGAACCCGCGCTATCACGGCCGGCCGAGCTATCATCCGATCCTGGCGCGCATCGCCGAGGTCGAGGCCATCGTCGGGGCCAAGCTGCGACCGGGCGACACGAGCTTCGGCGAGGCCGACGTGCCCTTCGTCGAGGAGTGCATTGACCGGGCGCGCACCGCAGCGCCGAGCGCGGCCATCTACGTGCGGATCGACGGCGCGGGGGATTGCAGCGCCTTGATGCACGCCGTTGCCATGAAGGGATGCTTTTTCCTGACCAAGGCGCGGATGAGCCCCGATCTGGTGGGCATGGTCGCACACGCTACCGGATGGCGTACCATCGACTGGGATGCCGACGGTCGTCCCCGGCGGCAGGTGGCCGAGGTCCCGTTCCGGCGCAGCGATTGGCCGGATGGGGTCCGCGTGATTGCCGTACGCACACGCGACCGGGAGAACGGCAAGCAGATCTACCTCTGGGAGGGCCTCGACTACACGGTGCAGGTCTTCTTGACCAACGAGCCGGTCGAAGCGCCGGAAGACGTCGCGGCGCGGTATGACCTGCGCGCGGGCATCGAGCCGCTCATCGGCGATCTCAAGCACGGGTGGGGATGCGGTCGCGTGCCGAGCCACAGCTTCAACGCCAATCATGCCGCGCTGCTGCTGAAGCTGCTGACCGCCAACCTGATGCGCCGGTATGTGCTGGACCATGTTCCGCACCTGGCGAGCTGGCGAACGCCGTGGCTGCGCCGCGCGCTGATCCTCGTGCCGGGACGGTTGGCCCGCTCGGCTCGGGGCACGAAGCTGCACGTGCCGGAGCGCTCGCAGCTCGCCCGCTGGCTGAATTGAGCCCGGAACCAGCCGAAAATCATCGTGGGGGTAAGGGGGACGTGTGTCTTCCTGACGCTCTGGACGCGCCTGATTGTAATCGATACCGCATTTCTTCAACCGAACACCGCTCGCGCATTGCCCTCGGCCCACTCGCGCGCCGTAGGCGCGAAATGTACGTTTAGCGCAGCGGCGCGTCCACCACGCCGCGGCCGCAGCCCGCGGGCTCCCCGCCGCGTAAGAGTGATCTGCCGCTGGGCTGCCTTCAGCGACCGTCGGATAATATCCGTGCTCGCGGCCCGACGCAGAAGGTGTCAGCAGATCAACGGTCCGTCCGCCCGCGCCTTGGGCATTCCACGCTGTGGTGGTGAGGTTGTCGGCGCCGGGCAGCCCACCGTGCCGCGTCTCCGCGACAAAGCTGTCCCTACCACCCCGGCGCGGGGTGCGTCCAATCATTTCTTGTTGTCTCCTTCAGCTCAGGTGTCCGCGGGTCACCGCGCTCGTCCGTCGCTCAGCTCATCCGCCTTCCACTCAGCCACGCAAAATTATCAATCCATCTCAACAATCATCGACCTTCACTGCCCGCAGCTCGCATTGCCCGCGAAGTCCCAGCACTCGCCGGTCATCCCCACGCCGCCGGCGTTGTTCACTCCCGGACCCCCGAGGCCCCCATCGCCCGCTGCGCCCGCGGTGAAGCCCTTCAGCTCCACCGCACCGCTCGGCGCCGCCGCGTACGCGATGCCCACCGCGTGGCCCCCGCGGCCGCCAGCTCCGGGACCGCCCATTCCGCCTTGACCGCCTCTTCCACCATCGCAGCCGATGGATCCACCGAGAGGCGAAGCAGCACCCCCAGCTGCACCGCTGCCTCCAGCAGCTCCGCCTCTCCCACCGGCGCCATCCCCGCCCTTGCCCGCCTTGCCCACTGCGATCGTCACCTCCCTCAGCACCAGCTTCGTCCCGAGGCTCACGATCCCGAGGCTCGACCCGCCGGCCTTCCCGCCGCCGCCGCCCTTGCCACCGCACCCGCCGGCTCCGCCGCCCCCGCCGCTCGCGCCCGGACCGTCGATCGGGTTCGGAATGGCTTCGCAGAACAGCCCTGCCTTCGCTCCGCCTCCGCCTCCTCCCCCCTGACCTTTCTTCCCGGTTTCGCCGTTGCCTCCGTCGCCCCCGGCGATGCCGGCCAGCGTCAGCTGCGTGTCGCTGCCCCCGTCGCCAGGGTCGCCGGCAGTTCCAGGCGCGCCGGGCTGTCCCGGTCGGCAATTGCCACCGCTCTGCCCTGCGCCGCCGAGACCATCCTGCTCCGGGTTTGGCTCCGGCGGCGGCACGCCATCCGTCCCGTTCTGCCCGTTGCCGTCATCGGTACCCGTGATCCCGCCTGGCCCGCCGGCGCCGCCGCGTGTCTCGCCATCTTCGCAGGTCGTCACGCCGGGGTCACCGCCGTGCACCGCGCCAGGTAGCGAGCACGCCGCCGATGCGTTCATCGCCGGCGCGCTCGCGCCGGCCTGCGGCGTCTCTGTCGGCGTAGCTCCGCTCGCCCCGTCGATCCCGTCCCTCGCCGTCACGTCGACCTGCGCCAGTTCCGCCTCGATATCCGCCACCACCACGCCGATCGACGACCTTCCCGCCTCCGTCGCGTGCGCCTCGGCGTTCGCGTCCTTCGCGTTCGCCGCACGGATCGCGAAGCTCCGCACCTTCGCCCCGCTCGCGGTCTCCGTCAACGTCAGCGCCGCCGCGCCCGCGCGCCCCTCGATCGTGCTCCGCGCTCCTTCGCCAGGTAGCGAGCACGCCGCCGATGCGTTCATCGCCGGCGCGCTCGCGCCGGCCTGCGGCGTCTCTGTCGGCGTAGCTCCGCTCGCCCCGTCGATCCCGTCCCTCGCCGTCACGTCGACCTGCGCCAGTTCCGCCTCGATATCCGCCACCACCACGCCGATCGACGACCTTCCCGCCTCCGTCGCGTGCGCCTCGGCGTTCGCGTCCTTCGCGTTCGCCGCACGGATCGCGAAGCTCCGCACCTTCGCCCCGCTCGCGGTCTCCGTCAACGTCAGCGCCGCCGCGCCCGCGCGCCCCTCGATCGTGCTCCGCGCTCCTTCGCTCCATGTCCACCCCGCCTTGCAGTCGAAGCCCCCGATCACCTCGACCCCCGCCTCGATCGCCACGCTCTCCTCGAACGCGCCGCTCGCGCACGCAAGCACCCGCTTGCCCTTCGCGTTCGCTACAGCATCGCTCAGCGACGCGTATGGATTCGCCTTCGTCCCGTCGCCGCCCGACTCCGCGCTCGCGCTCGCGAACACCGCGCACTCATCGCTCACCGTACTCGCATTCTCGGTCGGATCCGCTTCGCACGCCGGGTTCGGCGCACCGCCTCCCTCTCCCTGGCGCCAGGCGTGATGTGGGTTCTCCAGCGTGTACTCACGGTCGCCGGTCAGGTCGATCGATAGCGCATCGCACCCGACCGCTGCGAGCACCACGCAGATGGCGCCAGCCGTGAAGCCGTTATGTCCTCTCACGTTCGCGTCCTTTCCTTCCCGCTGCCGCTCACCACGCACCAACGACACCGACCATCGTCTCGCTCGTCGCCAGCGAGACGATCGGTCGAATTCCGACCGAGCTGCCCGTCGTGGCCGATCGAGGCCAGAGCGCGTACGTTACTGCTCCGGCGGCCAGCGCACCGGACGCGACATAGGCCACGAGCGCGCCTGTGCCGAACGCCTCGGCGCTACCCGCCGTGTCCTTGAAGGCGTCGCATGCGCTCGCCACGTCACTCGGTGCATTCACGCACCCGGGCCCCCTCGACAAGATTGCAGCGCGTTGTGCATCGGCATCGCTCCGCGCGTTGCGAGACGCGACCGTCATCCCGATGCCCACCCCGAGCCCCACCACGCTCGCCGCCCCCAGCGCGATCACCGGCACCCAGCT
The DNA here is from genome assembly GCF_000418325.1 of Sorangium cellulosum So0157-2. Lineage (GTDB taxonomy): Bacteria > Myxococcota_A > Polyangia > Polyangiales > Polyangiaceae > Sorangium > Sorangium cellulosum_D. Next base: position 1,230,369 of record NC_021658.1, on the reverse strand, counting down.
CCTTGGCGGCGGCGGCGACGCCGGCTCCACCGGCGCCGCAGGCGCCAGCGCTGCCGCAGGCGCGCCGGCCCCCGCGCCCGGCGCGCTCGCGCCCTCCGCCGCGTTCGCGACCGGCGTCGCCTCGTTCGCCTCGCTCTTCGCCAGCGCCATCGCCAGCGTCACTTCCGCCGTCCCTCCCTTGGCCACCTTCACCGTCTGGCTCGCCGGCGCGTACCCTTCCAGCCTCGCCTCCACCCGGTGCTCCCCCGGCTCGACGAACACCTCCCCCTCCAGCGGCGCCTTGCCCACGGCCTTGCCGTCCACCAGCACCTCCGCCCCCGGCGCGCCCGCCTTCACCGCCAGCGCTCCCACCTGCGCTCGCGACTCCGCGAACAACTGCTCTGCCGTAGACTTCAAGTCCGTCACCGTCTTGACCATCGGCCAGTGCCTCAGCGCGAATGAAAGATACTGCGCTGCGTCTCGGTGTTTGTTCAGTTGGTACTTCGTGATCCCGAGGTTGTATGCGACGTTGAATATAGGTCTCAGCTCCCACGCGGACTGAAGCTCCGCCTCCGCCTCCACATACTTCCCGTCGGAGTAGAGGCGCACACCTCGTTTGTAAGACGCAGCGGCGCGCTCCGCCGCATCGGTGCCGCCAGCGAGCGCTTCTTGAGGCGCAGCAGGCTGCGCGGCAGCGATGTCAGGGACGGCAATCAACGTCGCGGCGGTGAACAGCACGGCAAAGGCTCGGCAATCTTTCATGATCGCTCCACGCAGTCTCAATCCATCACGCCACCGGCGAGCGTTCGCATTCCGTTGAGCTCTTCAAAATTGCCACGCGGCGACACCGCGCTTCTCACTGCCCGCAGCTCGCATTGGTGGTGAAGTCCCAGCATTCTCCGCTCTTACCCGCTTCGCCGCCGTTCCCGCCCGGCGCCATGCTGCCTCCGTTGCCGGGTGTGCCCGCCATGAAGCTCTTCAACGCAAACGCTGCGCTCGGCGCCGCGGCGTAGGCGACACCCACCGCATGGCCGCCCCGACCGCCTGCGCCGGTCCCGCCCATTCCGCCTTGGCCGCCATCGCCACCTCGGCAGCCGATGGATCCACCGAGGGACGAAGCAGCCCCCCCAGCTGCACCGCTGCCTCCAGCGGCGCCGCCTCTTCCGCCAGCGCCGTCCCCGCCCTTCCCCGCCGTGCCCACCTCGACCGTCACCTCCTTCAGCACAAGCTTCGTCCCCAGGCTCACGATCCCGATGCTCGACCCCCCGGCCTTCCCGCCGCCGCCGCCCTTGCCACCGCACCCGCCGGCTCCGCCACCGCCACCGCTCGCGCCGGGGCCGTTCACGAGGTTCGTACTGGTCCCGCAGAACTGCCCCGCCTTCGCCCCGCCGCCTCCTCCTCCCCCTTGACCTTTCTTCCCCGTTAGGCCGTTGCCTCCGTCACCGCCGGCGATGCCGTCCAGCGTCAGCTGGGTGTCGCTCCCGGCGATGCCAGCACGGCCCGAGTCACCACCCTTGCCTTTAGCACCCACGTCGCATTCGCCGTCCGCCCCGATTTGACCGATGCCACCGAGCCCCCGGTTGCTCGGGTTCGGCTCCGGCAGCGGCGCACCGTTCTCCCCGGGCTGCCCGTTGCCGTCATCGGTACCCGTAATCCCACCGAGCCCACCGGCACCGCCACGCGTCTCGCCGTCCTCGCACATCGTCACGCCGGGATCGCCACCTCGAACTGCGTCGGGTAGCTCGCACGCATTCGACGCGCCCGTCTCTCCCGTGTCTGGCGCGCTCGCGCCCGCCTGCGGCGCCTCCATCGGCGTCTCCCCCTTCGCGCCGTCCATCCCATCGCCCGCGGTCACGTCCACCTGCGCCAGCTCCGCCTCGACATCCGCCACCGCCACGCCGATCGACGAGCCGCCCAGCTCCGTCGCGCTCGCCGCCGTCACCGCGAAGCTCCTCACCTTCGCCCCGCTTGCGCCTTCTCCCAGCGTCAGCGCTATCTCGTTCGCTGGCCCCTCGATCGCGCTCCGCGCCTCTTCGCTCCACGTCCACCCCGCGTCGCAATCGAAGCCCCCGATCACCTCCACCCCGGCCTCGATCCTCACGCCCTCCGCGAACGCCCCGCTCGCGCACGCAAGCACCCGCTTGCCGTTCGCCTTCGACACTGCCTCTCCGAGCGATGCGTACGGCTTCTCCTGCGTCCCGTCGCCCCCCGGCTCCGCGCTCGCGCTCGCGAACACCGCACACTCGTCCGTTACCGTGCTTGCGTCCTTCGTCGGATCCGCCTCGCAGTGGGGGTTCGGTATGCTCCCTCCGGTGCCACTCCACAATCCGCGGTGGTGCTCACACATCAATATAGACTCGCAATCCTCCGCGACGTTGCTCCACACCGTATCGCAACCGGCGACACCAACGACAACCCCCAAAGAGCACAGCTGCCAGCGAACTCGATTCTTTATCATCGCATCCTCGTGTCGGCTCTTCACCATGCCCCCTGCACCACAATCCCGCCGTAACCGACGTGCGCTTCGGGCAGCACACGCATCTTGCCTGACGCCTTGACCTCCGAGCGCGGCCATAGCGCGTAAGTCACGGCTGCGATGGCCAGTACGCCCGACGCCGTGTACGCCACGGTGGCTGCGCGCGCGAAGGTGTCGACCCGCGAAGCTGTCGACCGGAGATCAGAGCACGCTTGAATGTATGCAGCCGGTGCATCCGGGCAGCCGCCCCCCGCTTCGAGGATCGCATCCGCTTGCGCGCGCCGATCGGCGCTCGCGTTGTTCGACGCCACCGTCGTCCCGATCCCCACGCCGAGCCCCACCGCGCTCGCCGCTCCCAGCGCGATCACCGGCACCCAGCTCCTCTTCTCCGGCACCGGCTGCGGCTCCACCGGCGCCGCCGGCCCCCCCGCCACCGGCCCCACAGCCCCCGCCCCCGCCGTGCTCCCGCCGCCCTCCGTCGTCGTCCCCGCCGCCGCCTGCGCCTCGCTCTTCGCCAGCGTCATCGCCAGCTCCACCTTCACCGTACCCCCCTTGCCCACGCGCACCGTCTGGCTCGCCGGCGCCTACCCCTCCAGCTTCGCCTCGACCCGGTGCTCCCCCGGCTCGACGAACACCTCTCCTTCCAGCGGCGCCTTGCCCACGGCCTTGCCGTCCACCAGCACCTCCGCCCCCGGCGCGCCCGCCTTCACCGCCAGCGCTCCCACCTGCGCTCGCGACTCCGCGAACAACTGCTCTGCCGTAGACTTCAAGTCCGTCACCGTCTTGACCATCGGCCAGTGCCTCAGCGCGAATGAAAGATACTGCGCTGCGTCTCGGTGTTTGTTCAGTTGGTACTTCGTGATCCCGAGGTTGTATGCGACGTTGAATATAGGTCTCAGCTCCCACGCGGACTGAAGCTCCGCCTCCGCCTCCACATACTTCCCGTCGGAGTAGAGGCGCACACCTCGTTTGTAAGACGCAGCGGCGCGCTCCGCCGCATCGGTGCCGCCAGCGAGCGCTTCTTGAGGCGCAGCAGGCTGCGCGGCAGCGATGTCAGGGACGGCAATCAACGTCGCGGCGGTGAACAGCACGGCAAAGGCTCGGCAATCTTTCATGATCGCTCCACGCAGTCTCAATCCATCACGCCACCGGCGAGCGTTCGCATTCCGTTGAGCTCTTCAAAATTGCCACGCGGCGACACCGCGCTTCTCACTGCCCACAGCTCGCATTGGCGGTGAAGTCCCAACATTCTCCGCTCCTACCCGCTTCGCCGGCGTTCCCGCCCGGCGCCATGCTGCCTCGGTCGCCGGGTGTGCCCGCCATGAAGCTCTTCAACGCAAACGCTGCGCTCGGCGCCGCGGCGTAGGCGACACCCACCGCATGGCCGCCCCGACCGCCCGCACCGGGACCGCCCATTCCGCCTTGACCACCATCGCCACCTCGGCAGCCGGCGGAGCCACCAAGGGGCGAAGGAGTACCACCGGTTCCACCACTACCGCCGAGTGCACCACCTCTTCCGCCAGCGCCGTCCCCGCCCTTCCCCGCCGTGCCCACCTCGACCGTCACCTCCTTCAGCACAAGCTTCGTCCCCAGGCTCACGATCCCGATGCTCGACCCCCCGGCCTTCCCGCCGCCGCCGCCCTTGCCACCGCACCCGCCGGCTCCGCCGCCCCCGCCGCTCGCGCCCGGACCGTCGATCGGGTTCGGAATGGCTTCGCAGAACAGCCCTGCCTTCGCTCCGCCTCCGCCTCCTCCCCCTTGACCTTTCTTCCCGGTTTCGCCGTTGCCTCCGTCGCCCCCGGCGATGCCGGCCAGCGTCAGCTGCGTGTTGCTGCCCCCGTCGCCGGGGTCGCCGCGACTTCCGCTTTTCCCATTTGCACCTGCCTTGCACTCCCGATCCGGATCCGTCTGCCCTGCGCCACCTAGCCCGTGACCGTCGAGGTTCGGCTCCGGCGGCGGCACGCCATCCATCCCGTTCTGCCCGTTGCCGTCATCGGTACCCGTGATCCCGCCTGGCCCGCCGGCGCCGCCGCGTGTCTCGCCATCTTCGCAGGTCGTCACGCCGGGGTCACCGCCGTGCACCGCGCCAGGTAGCGAGCACGCCGCCGATGCGTTCATCGCCGGCGCGCTCGCGCCGGCCTGCGGCGTCTCTGTCGGCGTAGCTCCGCTCGCCCCGTCGATCCCGTCCCTCGCCGTCACGTCGACCTGCGCCAGTTCCGCCTCGATATCCGCCACCACCACGCCGATCGACGACCTTCCCGCCTCCGTCGCGTGCGCCTCGGCGTTCGCGTCCTTCGCGTTCGCCGCACGGATCGCGAAGCTCCGCACCTGTCACCGCCGTGCACCTCGCCAGGTAGCGAGCACGCCGCCGATGCGTTCATCGCCGGCGCGCTCGCGCCGGCCTGCGGCGTCTCTGTCGGCGTAGCTCCGCTCGCCCCGTCGATCCCGTCCCTCGCCGTCACGTCGACCTGCGCCAGTTCCGCCTCGATATCCGCCACCACCACGCCGATCGACGACCTTCCCGCCTCCGTCGCGTGCGCCTCGGCGTTCGCGTCCTTCGCGTTCGCCGCACGGATCGCGAAGCTCCGCACCTTCGCCCCGCTCGCGGTCTCCGTCAACGTCAGCGCCGCCGCGCCCGCGCGCCCCTCGATCGTGCTCCGCGCTCCTTCGCTCCATGTCCACCCCGCCTTGCAGTCGAAGCCCCCGATCACCTCGACCCCCGCCTCGATCGCCACGCTCTCCTCGAACGCGCCGCTCGCGCACGCAAGCACCCGCTTGCCCTTCGCGTTCGCTACAGCATCGCTCAGCGACGCGTATGGATTCGCCTTCGTCCCGTCGCCGCCCGACTCCGCGCTCGCGCTCGCGAACACCGCGCACTCATCGCTCACCGTACTCGCATTCTCGGTCGGATCCGCTTCGCACGCCGGGTTCGGCGTGCTACCGCCTGTGCCTGACGGATAGAAATGGTCGCAGGTGACCAGGAGCTCGCAGTCTTCCGCCAGATGGCTCCAGAAGCTATCGCAACCGCCGACCGCCAAGACGAACGCCAGCCCGCCGAATATTCTGCGCATGTTCCGCATGTGCCTTGCCTTCCGGAACTCCATCACCAAGCTCCCATCACTGCGATGCCCGCGCCGTCCGAGTGCACCATGGGCAGTGCAACAGCAGACTCGGAGCGCTTCGGCTTTGGCCAGAGAACGTACGTTGCCGCAGCGATCGCGAATGCGCCCGACGCGATGAACGCCACGCGTGCGACGTTCCCCAGCGTGTCGGCGCGCGATGCATCGTTCCGGACCTGTTCGCATGGCCCAGCCCACGATGACTCCGGCTTCACGCACTGTCCGCGACCCTGAATGATCGCTGCGCTCTGCTTGTGGGCGTCATCGCTCGCAGCGTTCGACGCCACCGTCATACCGATCCCCACCCCGAGCCCCACCGCGCTCGCCGCCCCCAGCGCGATCACCGGCACCCAGCTCCTTGGCTGCGGCGGCGATGCCGGCTCCACCGGCCCCCCAGGCGCCAGCCCTGCCGCAGGCGCGCCGGCCCCCGCGCTCGACGCGCTCGCGCCCTCCGCCGCGTTCGCGACCGGCGCCGTCTCCTGCGCCTCGCTCTTCGCCAGCGCCATCGCCAGCGTCACTTCCGCCGGCCCTCCCTTGGCCACCTTCACCGTCTGGCTCGCCGGCGCGTACCCCTCCAGCCTCGCCTCCACCCGGTGCTCCCCCGGCTCGACGAACACCTCTCCTTCCAGCGGCGCCTTGCCCACGGCCTTGCCGTCCACCAGCACCTCCGCCCCCGGCGCGCCCGCCTTCACCGCCAGCGCTCCCACCTGCGCTCGCGACTCCGCAAGCCGTTGCTCCGCCGTCGTCTTCAGCTTCGCCGCCGCTTTCATCAGCGGCCAGTGCCGCAGCGCATGCGACAGGTACTGCGCTGCTTCCTTGTGCTTCTTCAGCTGGTACTTCGTGTTCCCGAGGTTGTACGCCACATCGAACGTCGGGTTCAGCTCCCACGCCGACTGGAGCTCCGCCTCCGCCTCCACGTATTTTCCGTCCGAGTACAGGCGCAAGCCTCGTCGATAAGATGCGTCGGCTCGCGCCGCTGCATCCGCGCTGGCCGAGGCTTCCCGCGGAGCCACAGGCTGCGCGGCAGCGATCTCTGGGGCGGCAATCACGGTCGCCGCAGTGAACAACAGAGCAAGGGATCGGCAGGTCATCATCATGGCTCCACGCGGTTTCACTCCATCACGTCATCGGCAAGCGGCCGCTCGGTAGGCACGGGTGCCGCCGGCGCCTGCGGCGGGCGCGGCGCCGTACGCACCGGCCGCGCGGGCTCCAGCGGCGCAGGGGCAGGCGGCTCGCCCTCGGTCGCGACATCGTCAAGGCTTGGCTCGACAGCCTCCGGCGCTTCCGGTGCTGCCGGCGGCGACAGCTCCGAGGCGGCCGGCGCCACCGCGCTCCGCGCCGGCGCCCCGCTCGACGGCGGCGCTGGCTGCTGCTCTTTCGGCGGCGTCTCTCGCAGCAGCAGCGCCGCCAGCACGAACGGCATGCTCACCGCGAACACCGCGAGCACCACCATCAGCCATCTCGGCATCCACGGCCGGCGCTTCGCGGTCGCTGGCGCGCTGGCCGGCGTCTTCGGCGTCGCCACCGGCGGCGGTGTGATCGGCAGCAACGACGACGGCAGCAGCGACCTGTCGATCGGCGGCAGCGCTCGGTCCGCCCACTGGCTCGGCGCCGTCGCTCCCGGCTGCGCCGCCGCGCTCGGTGCAACCCCGGCACCGGCCATCGCCGCTCCCAGCGGCGCTGCCGCGCCACCGTACAGCGGCACCGCCGCTCTGGGATGCGCCGCTGCTGCGCCCTGCTGCGGCACCGCCGCTCCGCGCTGCGCCGCCGCCGCGCCCTGCGGCGCCCCCATCCCCGGCAGCGGCGGCGCCACCGGCCGCACCGCCGCCCCCGACGGCGCCGCGTGCCCATGGGGCACCGCCGGCCCCGACGGCGCCGCGTGCCCGTGGGGCAGTGCCGGCACCACCGGGAACTGGAACAGCGGCTGCCCTGTCGCCTTCTGCTGCTGCATCTCGGACAGCGCCCGGTCCAGCTCCGGGTTGTTCAGCGCCTGCTGCAGCTTCCGCTCCGCCACCGCCGGATCCGCCTCGCGCCGGATGCTCTCCAGATCCGGCAGGTACTGCCGGACGTCGTCGTCGCTGTCCTTGTTGCTGCCCATCTCGAAGACCTCTCTCCTCAGCGACTAGAACGGCCTGCACCCCGCCGACTCGCACGGGCCTTTTGGCTTCGCGCCACCTGCATTCTCAGGCGCAGCCTTCGGCCCCGGCGCCGCCTTCTTCTTCTCGTCCGACAGCACCCGCAGGAACGACGGCTTCTGCCGCTTCGGCATCGGGTAGACGTCCTCCTCGTCCTCCCTCTCCGCCGGCGCCGTCCTCACCGGCGCCGCCTTCGCCGGCGGCGGCTCCTTCGCCGGCGGTTGCTCCTTCATAGAAGGTGCCTCCGCTTCCGCTTCCGCCTCGGCCTGCGCAGGCGCTCCGGCTTCCGCAGCCGCCTCGGCCGTGCTCACCGCCGCCGCGCTCGTCGTCGCCTCCGGCGCCGGTGCTGCGGGGACCGCCACCGGCGCCGGCGCGGCGGCGCTCGCCGACACGCTCTCGGCCGGCATCGCGGTGACCTCCGGCGCTCCTGCCGCCCCCTCCGGCGCGGCGCCGCGCATCGCTCGGATCCCCAGCGCCGCCCCCACGCCCACCACCGTCATCACCAGCGCCAGCAGCGGTGCCAGCACGTACACGCGCGTCGCTCGCCGCGGCTGCACGAGCATCGCCGCCGGCGTCCTCGGCGCCTCTCTCTGCAGCGACCCGGGCGCTTGCGCGCTCGGCGCCGTCACCGAGCTCGGCGCCGCAGGCGGTCCTGCCACCAGCGGCGGCGCCGCCGCCGCTCGCTGCATCTCGGTCATTGGCAACGGCGGCGTCGCGTACTGCGCCGCGACCTCCCGCGGCTGCGGCGTCGCGTACTGCGCCGCGACCTCCCGCGGCTGCGGTATCATCTCCGGCGACGTCACCTCCGGCGGCGGCGCCGGGGCGGCTCGTTGCGTCTCCATCGCCGGCAACGGCGGCGGCACGTGCCGCTCCGCGAGCGCCCGCAGCTGCGGCGTCACATACGGCGACGTGACCTCCCGCGGCTGCTGCGTCGGCACCGCTCGCTGCGCTCCCACCTCGGGCGGCGGCGCCGCCGGATACGGCGCCGCCGGATACGGCGCCGCGGCTCCCGGCAGCCCCGGCGCCCCTCCTCGCGCCGCCGCCCTCTCCGCCCACGCCCCCGACAGCACCGCCGTCGCCTCCCGCACTCCCGCGCTCCCGCGCACCTGCAGCGGAGCCAGCGTCGGCGGCAGCGGCTCCGTATGCCCCACCCCGCGCCCGCGCGGCACCCGCGCCGGCGCGAACGGCAGCGCGCTCGCCGGCGCCACGAACTGCTCCAGCGGCGCCGTCTCCCCGTGCGCCACCCGCCGCGCCCTCGTCTCCCTCTCCTTCTCTTCCTCGCTCCCTCGCTCCATCCCGCCCCCCTCTCCCCGCGCCTCCTCCCCCTCCCCCGCCTCTCCTTCCACCGGCGCGCTGTCTTCCAGCTCCACCCCCGCGAACGCCGCCTGCCGTTCCGCCCTCATCCGTTCCTGCGCCAGCCGCTGCGCCAGCACGTGTCCCGCCGGCACCGTGTCTCTCAAGAGCGCGCGCAGGTCCCGCGCCACCTCGTCGAACTTCGGATACCGCTCCTCCCGGTCGATCGCGATGCACCGCGCAACCACCGGCCACACGAACTCGGGGCAATCCGGCACGATCTCGTGCACGGGCTCGGGCGCCGCTACCAGATGCCCCGTCAGCGTCTCCTCCGCCGTCGCGGGCTCCCCGTCGTCCAAAAACAGGTGCTTGCCCGTCAGCACCTCGTAGAAGATCGCACCGAACGCGTAAATATCCGTCCGACCGTCCGGCCTCGCGCCCTCCCCGCGCTCCGCCTTCTTCGGCGTCCCGTACAGCATCTTCACCTGCTCCGGCGAGATGTACCTCACCGTACCCACGTCCGGCAGGTCGTCCGTGTTCATCCCCCCGTCCGCGAACTTCGCTATCCCGAAGTCCAAGAGCCACACGTGCCCCTTCGCGTCCCCCTTCGCCCCTACCATGATGTTCTCGGGCTTCAGGTCCCGGTGCCATATCCCCTTCGAGTGCACGAACGTCATCGCGTCCGCAACCTGCAGCATCACGTGCATCGCGCTCAAGAAATCCAGGCGGTAGATCTTGTTCAGCACCTTCCTCAGCGTCCGACCCTCGAGGTAGTCCATCACGATGTACGCCACGTCGTCCGGCGACACTCCGGCCTTCCTCATCCTCACGATGTTCGGGTGCTTCAGCTTCGGGTAGAACTTGCACTCCTGCCGGAACCGCCTCGCGAAGTCCTCTCTCCTCAGGTGCCGGGGCGACATGCACTTGATCGCCACCACGTCGTCCGAGTAGTCCTCCACCGCCTTGTACACTTCCCCCATCCCACCCGCGTCGATCACCTCCGTGATCCGGTAGTCCAGGAACACGTCCCCGGCCTTCAGCGCCTCACGCGCCATCACCACACCCCCAGGCCGCGCAGCAGCAGCGCCGCGATCAGCGAGAACACCACCGTGCTCGCCGCGGTCAGCGCCGCGAACAGCCGCGCGTCCACCGGCGCCGCCCGTTCCGCCTCGCCCGGTGCCGCGCACGGGCGAGCCCCCGCCCCACCGGTGCCGTCCGGCATCGCCTCGAACCACGCCCCGATCTCCGGCGTCCACGCTGCCCCCGCCTCCCCTCCGCCAGCCATCGCCCCCTTCGATGCCCGCTCTGCCGCCGCCGACAACGCCGCCCGCTCCGCTCCCCCGGTCCCCGCCACCCCCGCCCCCGCGTTCCCTCCCGCCTCCCCCAGCTCCGCCGCGATCCTCCCCAGCTCCTCCGCGAACGCCTCGGCGCTCTGGAACCGCTCCTCCGGCCGCTTCGCCAGCGCCTTCAGCACGGCCCGGTCCAGCGCCGGCGGGATGGGCTGCGCGGCGCGCCGCGACGGAGCCGCCGGCGCTTCCAGCACGTGCGCGCGGAGCACCTCCAGCGCGTCGTCCAGATGAGCGAACGGCCCGTGCCCCACCAGGAGCGTATACATCAGCAGCCCAACGGCATACACGTCCGCCCGCGCGTCGACCGGCTGGCATCGCGCCTGCTCCGGCGAGGCCGTCCGCGGGGTCCCGACGAGCAACCCGGCCTCGGTCGGATACGCAGGCCCCTCCAGGGCAAAGGGCCGCTCCGCGCCCGCCGCGCCCGGCTCGACGCCCCCGTCGAGCACCTTCGCGACCCCGAAGTCGAGCAGCTTTGCGACGCGCCCGCCCCCCGGCGCCGCCGACCCCGGCGCGCACAGGAACACGTTGTCGAGCTTCACGTCGCGGTGAACGACCCCGACCCGATGCGCCGCCGCGAGCCCCGCCAGCACCTGCCGCACCAGCTCGATCGCCTCGCCCACCGGCAACGCCCCCCGCCGCGCGAGCTCCTCCCCCAGCGTCCCGCCTTCGAGCCGCTCCATCACGAGGTAGGGCCGCCCCGCCGGCGTCCGTCCCAGGTCGAGGACCGCCACCACGTGCGGCGACGACACCGCCGCCAGCGCCTGCGCCTCGACCCGCAGCCGGTCGGCGAACCGCGGATCCCCGGCGAGCGCGCGGCGGACCAGCTTCACCACGACCCGCTTCCGGAGCGCACGGTGCTCCGCCTCGATCACCTCCCCCATGCCCCCGCGCCCGAGCCGCCGGAGCGCCCGGTACGGCGTTCCTTCCAGCTCGTCCCTCCCGCCGCGGGGAGGCTCTGCGCTGCCTGACGTGAGGCGTGACACCGGCGTGGTCTCCTGAAGGGGAAATCACGAGCACGAGGCCGGTTCCGACAGAGAAAATGCACCGGCGCGGTCGATTGTTGAAAAGCCGCGTCGATTCACGTAGTTGCCTGGCACGAACGCCCGCGCATCCGCCGAACGCCCGCGCATCCGCCCCCCGGCCCATGCCCGCCGCCGCCGCGCCCGCCCGGGCGGCGCAGAAAAACGACGGGGGCGTCGCTTTCCCTGTCCGAACCGGTCCGCCGATGGTGATTTGAGAAGAAGAGGAAGGACGACGGGGCGCCGCGCCGCACGCGGGGCCCCGCCACGCGAGGCCCCCATGACGCACGAAGCTCCCGAGCGCGACGACCTGGACAGGACGGGCGGCGTCGATCCCCTCGTCGAGGCCTGTGTCGCCGACGCGCTGAGCCCCTACCTCGAGGCGCTCTCGCCCGAGGAGATCGAGGACTACCGCAGGCTCCTCGAGGTCTTCATCACGACGCACCCGGCGTCGATGCCGCTCTACGATCGCTTGCGGGCGATGCCTCCTGTCCTGTCCGAGAGCGGCGAGGTGGCCCGCGAGGGCGCGGGAGGGGCGATGGCGACCCCGGCGGCGCCGGAGCGCGGCGACGGGACCTTCGGTGGGCGGCGGTGACGGGCAGCCAGCGTCCGCCTCCCTCTCCTCCGGATCATGAGCGCGTGCTGGAGGCGCTCCCGATGGCGCGCCACGTCGCGCGGACGACCGCGCGGGTCTACGGCGTGCGGACGCGACAGGGCCTGGAGGACTGCGAGCAGACAGCCTATCAGGCGCTCGTCGAGGCGAGCCCCGGATACGACGCGGCGCGCGGCGTCCCGTTCGGCGTGTATGCCTGGAAGCGGGTAGCCGGCGCCGTCCTCCGGCTGCTCACCCGCGAGGCGTCGTTCCGCCGCGCCGGCCTCGACGCCGCGCTCGACGCGGCCGAGTCGATGCGCGACGCGAGCGATCCGTTCGGCGACGACGACGCCGACGCCTTGAATCAGCTCAAGGACCAGTGCCGCGCGCTCGTCTTCGCGCGCTTCGTCGCCGGCGCCGGCGAGCGGCTCCGGGCGCACCCCGAGGACACGGTGGCGCGCACCCAGGCCCTCGAGGCGCTCCGGACGGCGCTCCGCGGCCTCGACGAGCGGGAGGCGCGCCTCATCGAGCTCCGCTATTGGCAGGACCTCTCCTGGGCCAAGGTCGCCGCGGCGCTCGGCGTGCACGAGAAGTACGCGACGCGCATGGACGAGCAGCTGCGGAGGCGGCTCAGGGGCGATCTGCGGGCCAGCGAGGTCGACGAGCCGCCGCCGAGCGAGCGGCTTTAAGGGAATGACCGCGTCGAGCCGCCCTCGAGCACCGGCACCAGGCCCGAGAGTCTCCTCATCATGCTTGGTCCTGAAGGTCCATCACCGCATGCCGCTTGGAAGCTCCGGACCAGGGCGTCAATAGGCGAGGGCGCGACCCCTCGGCGCCTCGCCCGCGAGGCGAGACGGCCGCCGGACGCCGGCGCACGGCCGCCGCGGTTCACACCGGCGGGAAAACTGCCGCCGTGGTGGTGGCCAGGGCACGTTCGCGTCGCGCGAGCGGCCTTCACGGACAGCGCTCGACCTGGGAGCCTGGCCGACGGTGCATTCCCCGGCGATCGCCGCCGGAGGAAAGCCAAGGAGGCACCATGGCGCTCAAAGACCTCTCTCCTCGTCAGATGGTTCAGATCACGGCCGCGTGGCTCGACCCGGAGCGCGAAAGGCCGCTCCTCGTGTCGCTGAAGCGGTGCGCCCCGCTCCTCGGCGATATCGAGGCCGCGCACGACGGTATCTTGAAGTCGCACCGCCCGCCGAAGAAGGCGAATGACGAGCTCTCCGCGATCCAGCAAAAGCAGGTCGCGACCGACCAGGTTCACGACCGCAAGGCCCGCGGCACCCACGCGGTGCTCACCGGGTTCGCCGATCTCGCCGACGACCCCGAGGACGCGGCGATCTACCTCGAGATTCGCGATCAGCTCTTCGCCGACGGGCTGAGGTTCATCTCGGCGAGCTACAGCGATGAGGCCGGCGAGGTGAAGCTCGCGCGCGACCGGCTGACGCCGGAGTCGAAGGCGGCGCTCAGGGCGCTGCCGACGCCGGGGGGCAACCTGCTCAAGGCCGTGCAAGCGTGGTTCGCCGCGGGGGACGAGCTGGGCAAGCTCGACGCGCGGCGCGTCCACCTGGAGGCGCAGGACAGGCCGGGCGCGGCGGATCCGCGCGGCGGGCAGCTCCGGGCGCGCAACCGCTGGATCAAGGTGATGCGCAGCGTGCTCCAGATGCTGGAGCTCGAAGAGGCCGACGCGGAGACGACGCGCCGGCTGCTCGCGCCGCTCGAGCGCGAGACGGCCAAGGCCGAGCGCCGGCGCGCGAGCGGCAAGGAGACCGACGCGGAGGACGTCGCTCCGCCGGCCGCCGGCGGCACAGGCGAGCCCGCGACCGATGGGGAAGCGCCCGCCGCCGGGGTGGATTGACGTGCCGGCCCTGACAGCAGGCCTTCCTGACAGACTCCGTCCATCAAGGCCCCCTGCGCGCGGGGCCTCCTGACGGACTCAATCCGTTGAGCCCCCCCTGCGCAGGCCCTCCCGATCGACGCGATCCGTTGAGCCCCCCTGCGCGCAGTCCCTCCTGATCAACTCGATCCGTTGAGACCCCCTGCGCGCGGGGCCTCCTGACGGACTCGATCCGTTGAGACCCCCTGCGCGCGGGGCCTCCTGACGGACTCGATCCGTTGAGACCCCCTGCGCGCGGGCCTCCTGACGGACTCGATCCGTTGAGCCCCCCCTGCGCAGGCCCTCCCGATCGACGCGATCCGTTGAGCCCCCTTGCGCGCAGGCCTTCCCGATCGACGCGATCCGTTGAGCCCCCCTGCGCGCAGGCCCTCCTGATCAACTCGATCCGTTGAGACCCTCCTGCACGCGCGGCCTACCGACGGACTCAATCCGTTGCCCCCCCTGCGCGCAGGCCCTCCTGACCGACTCGATCCAAGGAGAACCCTTGCCGGCAGGCTCTCGCAATGGACTCGATCCGTTATCGCCCCCCGGCCGCCAGCCCCTCTCCACGGATCGCCTCCGCCACGACCCCCGCCACCACCCCCCTCTCCACGGATCGCGTCCGTCACGCTCCCCGCCGCCAGCCCCTCTCCGCCGCTCACACCCCCGCTCCCTCCCCCTCCCCGCCGCGAGCTCCCTCACGCCCTCACACCGGCTCACCCCCGGGCGCCCTCCCCCTCCGCGAGATTCCTCACAACGAGTCGCCTCCATCCCACAAGAACCGCCGCGTCTGCTTGACGCACCACGTCGGCGCTGCCATGACCGCTTTCCTCCGCCTCGGGCGCGCTATTTCAGTCGGGCTCGCCAGATCCACGCTCGGGTCCGCCGGCCCGTCTGTCGTGTGGCGCGCCCCCGCCCGGGCGGACTACGCTCTGCGTTACCCCCACAGCCACAGGAGCCAACCGAGCCGTGAAGATCCTCGTTCCGCTCAAGCGCGTCGCCGATCCGGATAACGCGAACAAGGTGAAGATCCCTGCGTCAGGGGACAAAATCGAGACGACCGGGCTCGAGTGGAAACCGAACCCGTTCGACGAATACGCGCTCGAAGCAGCGCTGCGCCTGACCGAGGACGGCAAGGCGCCGAAGACGCGGGCGGGCGAGGTCGTCGTCGTCACCTTCGGGCCCAAGGAGACCGAGCAGACCCTCCGCGCCGCCCTCGCCACCGGCGCCGACCGCGCCATCCGCGTCGACGTCACCGACGACAAGCTCGACGGCGACCTCGTCGCCCGCGCCCTCAAGACGCTCGTCGAGCGCGAGAAGCCCGACGCCGTGGTCATGGGCAAGCAGGCCGTCGACGGCGACTCGAACCAGGTCGGCCAGATCCTCGCCGAGCTGCTCGACTGGCCGCTCGCCACCTTCGCCGCGACCCTCAAGGAAGAGAAGGGCGCCCTGCTCGTCGGCCGCGAGGTCGACGGCGGCGTCGCCACCCTCCGCGTGCGCCTGCCGGCCGTCGTCACGGTCGACCTCCGCATCGTCGCGCCGACCAGCGTCTACTCGATGAAGACCGCGCCCGCCTTCAAGTACAACGACGGCGTGCGCTTCGCGGCGCTCCCCGCCATCATGGCCGCCAAGAAGAAGCCCCTCGCCGAGGTGAAGCTCGCCGACCTCGCCGCCGACCAGGCGCTCAAGGTCCAGTACCACGCGTTCCAGCCGCCCCCGGCGCGCAAGGCGGGCATCAAGGTGAAAGACGTCGGTGAGCTCGTCACCCGCCTCAAGAACGAGGCGAAGGTCCTCTGACGGGACCCGAAGGGCAGATCCCCGCCCGCGCGGGGGTGAACCGACACCATTTGAGGAGGTGCAGGAGGGATCATGGCTGACGTTCTCGTGGTGGCCGAGGCCGCCGAAGGAAAGCTGAAGAAGACGACGCACTCCGCGGTCACGTTCGCCAGGCAGGCGGCGGCGGCGCTCGGCGGGACGTACGCGATCCTCGTGATCGGCGACGCCCTCGGCGATGCAGCCGCCGAGGCGGCGACGCTCGGCGCGGCCAAGGTGCTCGTCGCCGAGTCGAGCGCGCTCAAAGACTACGTGGCCGAGCGCTACGTGCCGACCGTCGCGGCGGCCGCGAAGGGCTACGCCGTCGTCGTGGGCACCGCGAGCGCCTACGGCAAGGACCTGCTCCCGCGCGTGGCCGCGCGGCTCTCCGCCGGGTTCGCGAGCGACATCTCCGAGCTCGTGGCCGAAGGCGCGACGCTCAAGTACAAGCGCCCGATGTACGCCGGCAACGCGTACGGGATCTGCTCCGTCGCGACCCCGGTCCAGGTCGTGAGCGTGCGGCAGAGCGCGTTCGCCCCCGCCGAGCCCGCCGGGTCGAAGTCGCCCGTCGAGCAGGTCGCGGTCGTCGCGCCGAGCGCCGCCGCGGAGCGCGTGGAGTTCGTCTCCTTCGACCAAGTGAAGAGCGAGCGCCCCGAGCTCACCGAGGCCAAGGTCGTCGTCTCCGGCGGCCGCGCCCTGAAGGAGCGGTTCAACGAGGTCCTCGACCCGCTCGCCGACGTCCTCGGCGCCGCCGTCGGCGCGAGCCGCGCCGCGTGCGACGCCGGCTACGCCGCCAGCGACCTGCAGGTCGGCCAGACGGGCAAGGTCGTCGCGCCGTCGCTCTACGTCGCCGTCGGCATCTCCGGCGCCATCCAGCACCTCGCCGGGATGAAGGGCTCGAAGGTCATCGTGGCCATCAACAAGGACGCCGACGCGCCGATCTTCCAGGTCGCCGACTACGGCCTGGTCGCCGACCTCTTCACGACCGTGCCCGAGCTCGTGAAGCAGATCCAGGCGGCGCGCGGCTGATCCAGGCGGCGCGCGGCTGATCCAGGCCGCGCGCGCGGCGCGTAGCCGACGGCCACGACCGGCCCCGCCGCGGCGCGCCGCTCCGTATAAAGCGGCGCGCCGCGCCGCTCTCTATAAATCGGGCCGCGGCCGTGCCCCGGCCTACCGGAAGAGTCCGTCCAGCGAGAAGTCCAGGTACGGCAACGTAAATTCCGTGTCAGGTCGCCCGCATAGCATCTTGTTCGCGTCCGGCGGCCGTGGGATCCCTTGAAGCCATGCCCGAACGTTCGGACATCCCGATCGTCACGGCCCTTGCGCAGGCGCGGGCATCGCTCCTCGAGGCCGCCGCGACCACCGAGCAGCGCCGGCTCATCGGCCCGGCCGTCATGGAGATCGATCGCGCGATCGTGAGCCTCGACCCGGCCGCGAGCGCCTCGTTCGAGCTCACGCCGCTCGCCGCGTCGGTGCCGCCGATCGACACGGAGATCGAGACGCTGCGCCGCGAGGTCGAGCGGCTGCGCGCCATCACCCGGCACGAGCGCGGGCTGCTCGACGCGCTGCTCAGCGAGAGCCCTCACGGCATCATCGTCTCCGACGGGCAGGGCAAGCTGATCCTCCAGAACCGGGCGTCCGAGCGCATCTGGGCCGGCAGCTCCACCGCCGACAACGTCGAGGGGTGGGGGCGCTACCGCGCGTTCCACCCCGACGGCCGGCCGTTCGAGGGCGAGGACTGGTCGATGGCGCGGTGCCTCTCCAGCCGGGAGAGCGTGCCCGCCGAGGAGATCCACTTCCAGCGCTTCGACGGCACCCACGGGATGCTGCTCGGCAGCTGCGCGCCGCTCTTCTCGCCGGAGGGCGAGCTGCTCGGCGCCGTCTCCATCTTCGCCGACATCACCCAGTTCAAGCAGCTCGAGGCGGACCTTCACGTCAGCAGGACCAAGTTCTCGACGACGCTGAAGAGCATCGGCGACGCGGTGATCTCGACCGACGGCTCGGGCCGGATCGACTTCATGAACGCCGTGGCCGAGAAGCTGACCGGGTGGACGCTCGAGGAGGCGCGGGATCGCCGGCTGTCCGAGGTCTTCCGCGTCATCTCCGAGCAGACGCGCGACGATCTCGACAACCCGGTCACCGAGGTGCTGCGCCACGGCGGCATCATCGGGCTCGACGACACGACGCTGCTCCTGCGCAGGGACGGCTCGGAGCTCGCGATCGACTCGAGCGGGGCGCCGATCCGGAGCGACGAGGGCGAGCTCGTCGGGCTCGTGCTGGTCTTCCGCGACGTGACGGAGAAGCGGCTCGCCGACAAGCGGCGCTACTTCATCGGCGAGGCGAGCCGGCAGCTCGCGCTGTCCGGCCTCGAGTACGACACGACCCTGTCCAACGTCGCGCGCCTCGCGGTGCCGCACATCGCCGACGCGGCGGTGGTGGACATCGTCGAGCCCGACGGCTCGCTGAGCCGGCTCGCGGCCGTGCACGCGAGCAGCGCGAAGCAGGCGCTCGGCAACGAGCTGTCGGCCCGCTACCCGAGCGACCCCGAGGTGCCGCGCGCGGTGCACGCGGTGCTCCGGTGCGGCGAGTCGCTGCTGCTCCCGGAGGTCGACGGCATGGCGTGGCAGCGGGCCTCGTCGTCAGAGGCCGGCGACGAGGCCTGGTCCGGCGCGCACGATCCGCTGTACCCCGCGCTGCTCCGGGAGCTCGGCGTCCGCTCGGCGATGATCGTCCCGCTGCGCGCGCGGGGCCGGACGCGCGGCGCGATCACGCTGTTCTCGACCGAGTCGAGCCGGCGCTACGGCGTCGACGATCTCGCGCTCGCCGAGGAGCTCTGCAACTTCGCGGCGCTCGCGCTCGACAACGCGCAGCTCTACCGCGAGTCGCAGCAGGTCAACCGGGCGAAGGACGAGTTCCTCGCCACGCTCTCCCACGAGCTCAGGACGCCGCTCACCGCGATCCTCGGCTGGGCGCGCATGCTCCGGCAGGGCTCGCTGAAGCCGGACACGCACGTCCGCGCGCTCGAGGCGATCGAGCGCAACGGCACGCTCCAGGCGCAGCTCGTCGAGGATCTGCTCGACGCCTCCCGCATCATCACCGGCAAGCTGCGGCTCGACGTGATGCTCGTGGATCTGCCGCCGATCATCAACGCGGCCATCGACGCGGTCCGCCACGGCGCGGACGCGAAGGGGATCGAGCTCGCGGTGCAGCTCGACGCGGGCGCGGGGCCGATCTCGGGCGACCAGACGCGGCTGCAGCAGGTGGTGTGGAACCTCCTGTCGAACGCGATCAAGTTCACGCCGCGCGGCGGCAAGGTGTCGATCCAGCTCGGCAGGGTCGAGGGCCTGGCGCGCGTCCAGGTGACCGACACCGGCCAGGGCATCGTCCCGGAGTTCCTGCCGTACGTGTTCGACCGCTTCCGGCAGGCCGACAGCACGAGCACGCGGCCGCACAGCGGGCTCGGGCTCGGCCTCGCGATCGCGCGCCACCTGGTCGAGCTGCACGGCGGCACGGTGAAGGCGGAGAGCGGCGGCGAGGGCAAGGGCGCGACGTTCACGGTGGACATCCCGCTCGCGCCGCGGGGCGCGATCACGGCGCTCCGGAAGGCCGAGGGGCTGAGCAACCTGGCCGCCGATTCGGAGCCGACGCTGCAGGGCGTGCGCGTGCTGATGGTCGACGACGAGCCGGACGCGCGGGAGCTCGTGACGACGGTGCTGGAGCGCAAGGGGGCGACCATCACGGCGGTGGCGACGGTCGACGAGGCGCTGTCGGCGATCGCGCGCGAGAAGCCCGACGTGATCCTGAGCGATCTCGGGATGCCCGGGGAGGACGGCTACAGCCTGATCCGGCGGCTGCGCGCGCAGAGCCCCGAGCACGGCGGGCGCATCCCGGCGGCGGCGCTGACGGCGTACGCGAGCGCGCAGGACCGGACGCGGGCGCTGCTGGCGGGGTTCCAGTCGCATGTGCCCAAGCCGATCGAGGCGTCGGAGCTCGCGGCGGTGATCGCCAACCTGGCGGGGCGCACCGGATAGCGGGGGGGCGAGGGGCTGCCGAGATGACCGGCCCTTGGCGGGGGTGGTCGCCGCGCGGCGCACGGAGGGCTGAACTCGCCTGTGACGTCGCTCCTCAGGCTTCGCCGGAGGAGCGACGTCACACAGGCTCAAACATCAGCCCTCCGTGCGCCGCGCGGCGACCACCCCCGCCAAGGGCCTACCGCCTTCCCAGGAGCGCCTTCCCACGCGGGTGGGAGCCCGCAGCGGCAACTCGTAAGGCGCGCTCGGCGCGCGGCCCGTAGAGGGCCCAGCGGCAGCCCGCAGAAGGCCGCAGCGGCAGCCCGCAGAAGGCCGCAGCGGCGGATCGCAGAGACCGCTGAGCGGCGAGGTGCTGGCGAGCGTCGCTCGCAGGCGACAGGGATACCAGCGAGGGCGACGGACGCCCTCGCTGCGATCGACCTGTCCCTCTGCCGAAGAGATGGTCGGGGCGAGAGGATTTGAACCTCCGACTCCTCGGTCCCGAACCGAGTGCGCTACCAGGCTGCGCTACGCCCCGTACGCTGCCGCAAGAGCAACGCCCGCTGAACAGCGGGCGCGCAACATCGCTAAGAGTGGGCCGCTTGTCAAGACGAAATGAAGCAGGGCCCGCCGGCACCAACCCGCGCCCCCAGAAACACCGGCCCGCCGCAGCACGGACGAACGGCGGAAAGTGCCCAGAAACACTCCTGTTTCCCGCCTCACCCGGCGCCCCGGACGTTTCACGAAGCCAAGAATCGGGGGAGCGCAAGAAAAAACTCCCGTCTCCGACTTGCTCAGACCGTGTTAAAGTGTCACTGGAATCCCGATGTTGCCGAGAGGAAGCAAAGCGCGAGGGGCCAGTGGCGCCGGTCAGGGCCTCGCCCCCCGCTCGCGCAGCGTTGGGCAGGGGACCGCCTGTGCGGCCCCTTCCAGAACAGACCAGGGCGACCGGTTTCGGCGGTCGTGCGGGTGCGTGACACACGGACGACCGGCTTCGGGCGACCGTGAGACAAAGGCGACCGGCTTCGGCGGTCCTACGACGGGTATGTGAGAGGAGGAACAGGTGGCAATTGAGCTTCCCGCTGTGCGCATTCTGATCGTCGACGACGACCGGGCGATCTGTGACTACATGCAGACGCTGCTCGAGCGCGACGGCTATCAGGTCAAGACGCTGGGCGATCCCACGACCGTGGAAGAGGAGGTCCGCGCGGGCGGCTACCACCTCATCATCCTCGACCTCATGATGCCGAAGCTCGACGGCATCGAGGTGCTCAAGCGCATCCGCAAGGTCGACAACGACATCGCCGTCGTCATCTTCACCGGCTTCCCCAACCTCGAGAGCGCCGTCGCGTCCATGAAGCTCGACGCGGTCGACTACATCAAGAAGCCGTTCAACGTCGACGAGTTCCGCGAGGTGCTCGCCCGCGTCATGCGCAAGAAGGGCCTCGCGCGGACGCCCGAAGAGCAGCTCCACCGCGTCATCGGCGACACGATCAGGAACCTCCGCAAGGACAAGGACCTGACGCTCAAGCAGATGGCCCGCCGCACGGGGCTCAGCGTGTCGCTGCTCTCGCAGATCGAGCGCGCCGAGTCGTCGGCGTCCATCTCGTCGCTCTACAAGATCGCGGTCGCCCTCGAGTCGCGCATCCAGGACCTCTTCGGCCACTACTGATCCGCGGCCGGCGCCGCCGCGCGCGCGAGCGACCGGGCGGGCGCCGGCTCAGCGCCGCGCGCCGCGCTCGATCGCCGCGTCGAGCTTGTCGAGCTCGAGGCCCGCGAACGCGTCCAGGTGCGCGCCGGTCGCGTCGTAGACGATCACGTAGGGCAGCTTCGAGACGTGCTTCAGGTAGCGCTGGGCGAGCGGTGTGCCCCAGTCGACGATGTCGAGCTTGCGGTAGGCGACGTCCCGGCGAGCCTCGAGCACCTTGGCCATGTGCGCGTCCAGCTTGCGGCACGGCAAGCACCAGCTCGCCGCGAAATCGACGACCGTGACCTTGCCCGGGACGACGTGGGCGCCGAGATCGGGGATGTCCGCGCCGCCCTCGGAGATCGTCCGAGCGTCCGCCCCCTCGGGGAAGGTCGCCCAGCCGAGGTACTGCCCCTTGCCGCCGCCGAGCACCGCCTCGAACCCCTCGTCGGCGGCGAGCTGCTTCACGGCGTCCGCGACGTCGAACGAGCTCGACGCGGTGACGGCGATCTCGGCGCGGCGCTTGTCGAACGTGGCCGCGTAGACGCCGGGGCGCTCGCGGAGATCGGCGACGAGCTCGGCGCCGCACGCCTCGCAGTCGATGTTCCGCAGCGAGACGACGGTGGTGCGGGCATCGGCCGGGGCGGGCTGGGCGCCGCCGCAGGCAGCCAGGCAGAGGACCGACGAGAGGACGATCGCGCTTCGCACGGTGTTCCAGGGCAACCTTGGCCTCCTTCGCCGGACGGCGCAACGTCGTGTAGGCTCGGCGGCGATGAGCTCCGTCGTGACCCGCACCCTCCCGGCCGATCACATCACGCCGGTCCGCGCCTACGCCGCGCTCCGCGCCCACGCGCCGGGCCGATCGTCGTTCATGTTCGAGTCCGCCGTCTCCGGCGAGCGCTGGGGCCGCTACGCGATCCTGGGGTACCGGGCGCGCGCCGAGAGCCTGCTCCCGAGCGGGTTCGACCCGTTCGAGGCGCTGGCGGAGGGGCTCGCGGAGCCGGGGCCGCCGGGCTCGCCGCGCGACCTGGCCGCCCGCGTCTGCCGGTCGTGGGTCGGCTTCCTCTCGTACGATACGCTGCACCAGCTCATGGGCATCGAGCCGTGGCCCGAGGAGATGTACCTCGGGCGCGTGCTGAAGGACGCGACCGTCGTCGTGTTCGACAGCGTGGCGCAGACGATGACCATCGCCGGCCGATCGCAGGGCGCGGTGAACCGCTGCGCCTGGGAGATGACGCACGGGCCGGAGCAGCCGGGCCTGCCCGCGCTCGATCCGGAGGCGCTGCCGGAGCACCTCGAGACGCCGGTGACCGACGACGGCTACGCGGCGAAGGTGGCGGCCGCGCGCGAGCGGATCGCGGCCGGCGAGGCGACGGAGGTGGTGCTCGCGCGGAGGTTCCGGTCACCGCTCCGGGGCGCGGATCCGTTCGACGTGTACCGCGCGCTGCGGCTGCTCGCGCCGTCGACGCACCTCTACTTCCTCGACTTCGCGGAGTCGCCGTTCGCGCCGGGGCTCACCATCGCGGGGACGTCGGGCGAGACGCTCGTGCGCGCCGAGGGCGATCCGTCGGCCGAGCCGCGCGCCGGGGGCGCGTCGTTCGTCGAGGCGATGCGCGCCGCCCTCGCGGGCGGCAGCGCCGTCGGCCAGCCGGCAGCGCGCGCGAGCGCCATCAGCCGCAACCTGGAGGCCGGCCCGCGGTGGGTCTACGGCGGCGCGGTGGGGTACTTCGGGGCGGAGGGCTCCGAGATCGCGCACACGCTCGGCGCGGTCTGGAGCGCGTTCGGGTACTTCGAGGTGATGACCGGCGCGCGCATCGGGAACGGAAGCGAGCCCCGCGCGGAAGCCGAGCGGACGCGCCGCGACGCGCGCGGCCCGCTGTCGGCCATCCGCGCGGCGCACGAGGCGCGCAAGGCGCACGACCTCGCCCAGGAAAAGAAGGCCGCCGCCGAGAGGGCGGCCGCCGAGAAGGCCGCCGCTGGGGACGACGCGTCCCGGAGCGAGTAGCTCCACCGGCCGGGATCGGGAGAGAGAATTCAACGCAAAGGCGCAAAGACGCAAAAATGCATTTGTTTTTTTGCGTCTTTGCGCCTTTGCGCCTTTGCGTTGAAAATCTCTTCGCTCGCGAGGCGGATCCCCGGCGGGATCTCTGATCCGCGGTACGAGCGCGGCCCGCCGGGGGTGAGCGCCGCCCTCGGGCCAGCGCGCGCGTCGCAGCGGCTCAGTCGGGCGCGAAGCCGTGACGCACGCGCGCGGGAGCGGGCCCTGCCGAGGAGCCCGGCCGCGTCGGGCGCGGCGGCGCTGCGTGCGGCGGCGCGGCCGTGGCGGCGTGGGCGGTGCGCTGGGGAGAGGCGTGAGGGGCTCGCCGGAAGAGCGCGGAGGAGGCCGCCGTGGGCGCGGCGGCGGGCAACGGCTCGACGCGCTGAACTGCGAGGGACGCCGAGAGCACCGCCGCCCTGGCGCCGCTGACCGCCATCGCCGGCGCGGGGCGATCCAGCCGAGCGCTCGTCACGAGCGCCACCGCGCCGAGCAGCGCCACGAGGCCCGCCGGCAGGAGCCACGCGCCGCGCGCGGGCGGGCCGTCGAGCCCGCGCAGGACATCGGCGCTCTCCGCGCTGAGCAGCGTGTCCGGGGCCGCACGCTGGCCGGCGCTCGGCGGCTCAGGGTCGGGATCCGCCCGCGCAGCAGCGCCGGACGCCACCTCCGCGGACAGCGCGGCCAGCGGCCGCGCCGCGGCCGCCCACGGGGGGACGCGCGCCGGCGGGGGCGGACGCAGCACGCCGGACGAGGGAGGCGGCGCGAGATCCGCGATGCCGACGAGCGACTCCACCATCTCCTCGATCGATCGAAAGCGCCGCGCAAGATCGCGCGCGAACGCCTTCTCGAAGAAGCCGTCCAGCGCAGCAGGCAGACTCGGCACGAGCTGCGTCGCCGCCGGCGGCGGCGCGAGCAGGATCTTCGAGGCCACGACGCTGGCGATGTCGCCCGGAAACGGGAGCTGGCCGGTCACCGCGCGGAACAGCACCGCAGCCAGCGACCAGAGATCGGTCTGCGCATCGAGGGTACGTTCCGATCGGATCTGCTCGGGGCTGAGGTAGTGGAGCGAGCTCGCGCTCACCTCGGCCGCGACGTCGCTCACGAGCCGCGGCACGACCGCCCTCGGGAGCCCGAGATCGAGCACCTTCACGATCTCCTCGCCGCCGTCCAGCGCGAGGAAGAGGCTCTCCGGCCGGAGGCCCTGGTGGAGGAGATCCGCCGCGTGGGCGCACCGGAGGGCCTCGCCGGCCTGCGCGGCGATGCGCGCCGCCTCCTGCAGCGAGAGGCGGCTGCGCCGGAGCAGGCGCGCCGCGAGATCCTCGCCGGAGAGCAGGTCCATGGCCAGGTAGCCCCTGTCTCCCTCGGCGCCGTGGTCGCGCACGCGCACCACGTGCCGCGACGAGAGCCCGGCGGCAGCGCGGACACAACGATCGATCCGGAGGAGCTCTCCCGCCGCGCCAGCGTCGGGGTGGAAGAGCTTCAGCGCGACGCGCCCCCCGAGCTGCAGCTCGCGCGCGACCCAGACCGAGCCTCGGTCGCGCGCCAGCCGCGCGCCAGGCCGCACGAGCTGCCTCTCCAGCAGATATTTCCCCCCGACGATGGTGCCCGGTGTGATGTCCATATACCTGAGCCTCCTCCCCCACGGTAAAGTTGCACATCGACCTCGGGGCGCAATTCGTAGCAGCGCGGATCGCTTGAGAAATCGCCTCGGCCGCGGATGCGCTGTGAGCGTTCGCACGGGGGGAGCGCACGGGGAGGGCCGCCCACGTCGGGCGCGGCCGTCAGGGGCCCTGCGGGTCGGGCGAAAAACGGAGCGGCACGACGAAGCGCACGTCGCCGCCCTCCGGCGCCGGGAACGTGAGCGCGCGCGCGCGCCGGAGCACGCAGCGGGTGAGCCGTTCGTCCGGGAAGCGCGACTCGACCTCGAAGGCCTCGTCGACGGCGCCGCTGTCGGTCACGTGGAAGCGGATGGCGAGGCGGCCCCAGAGCGCCGGCGCGCCGGCGAGGGCCGCGTCGTAGCAGCTCCGAAACGCGGGCATGGCCTCGGCCACCGCGGCCTCGATCGCGTCGGGCCGGAGCTCGCCCGGGCCGGGAGCGAGGACGGACGGCGGAGGCTCGACCGGATCGTCGCCCGGGTAGACCTGCAGCGTGGCGACGACGGTCGAGCCGGCCCTGGCCCTGGGCAGCGGGAGCGACCGCGCGCGCGCGGCGAGGCACGAGACGACGTCCGGCGCGGAGAGCGTGGACGAGGTCGCGCGGGCGCCCGTCACCTTGCCGGCGCGGCTCACCGTGAGCCGCACGGTGGTCTTGCCGTGCAGCGACGGATCCCTGTACGCGCGCAGCCGGTAGCACCCGTAGACGTGGATCCAGAGGTGCCGCCGGGCGATGCGCTCGACGTCGCGCGCCTTGAGCGGCCCGTTCACCTTGTCGATGTCCACGATGATCCGCGGCAGCGGGTGCCCCTCGGCCGGCGGCGGCGGCGCGGGCGGCTCTCCCCTGCCCCCGGCGTTCCAGCGATCCCGCTCCGCCGCCTCGGCCTGGCCGCGGGGCACCGGGTGCTGGCCGAGCTTGTAGGGCGGCTCGATCGCGATCGAGGGCCCCTGCGGCGCGGCCGCGCCAGGGGCGCCGCCCGCGTCGGACGCGGCGGGCGGCGCCGCGTCGGCGGCGCTCGGCGCCGCGGGCGGGGCCGCCGAGGGCACGGGCGGCGAGGACGGCGCGGCCGCGCCGGACGCGGCGGTGGAAGCGACGGAGGGCGCCGGCGCGCCCGCGGGCCGCGGCGGGCGCGCAGGCTGGACGGCGGCGGGCGCCGGGAGGCCGGCGGCGGGCGGCGGCGTGCGCGGCGGCGCCGCGCACGCGGCGAGCGCGACGGCCGCCGCGAGGAGGGGCCGGGGATCGAGGGCGAGCGGCTGCTTCATGGGAGGTCGACCTGGGAGCCGCGACCGCGCCGGGCGACGCGCGCGCGACCGCGGAGGCGGATCGCCGCGCGGCCGGGCGCCGCGCTCAGAACCGGAGATCGCCGCGAGGCGCCTCCACCTTGCCGTCGAGCAGATCGATCGCCTTCGCCACCTCGGGGTCGTCGACGGTCGGGACGTGCACCACGAACTTCACGTAGAGGTCCCCCGGCTCCTTCCCCTTGCGGCCGATGCCCTTGCCGCGCAGCCGGATGACCTGGCCGGTCTGGGTGCGCGCCGGGATCTTGAGCGTCACCTCGCCGTCGGGCGTGGGGATGCGGATCTTCTCGCCCCGGTAAGCCTCGCCGAGGGTGACGGGTACGTCGAGGTGGAGATCGTCGCCCTCGCGCTTGAAGAACGGGTGCGGCGTGACGTGGATGTTGAGCAGCAGATCGCCCGGCTCGCCGCCGCCCATCCCCGGGCCGCCCTGGCCGCGGATGCGCAGGCGGCTCCCCTCGGCGGCCCCGGGCGGGACGCGCACGGTCACCGGCTCGGGCTCGCCTTCGCGCTGGAGCTGGAGCGTCGTGCCCCGCACCGCCGAGACGAAGTCGATGGTGAGGTCCTGCTCGACGTCGCTGCCGCGGCTGCGCGTGGGCTGCCCGCGCCGGCCCGCGCCGCCGCGGCCGCGGCCGAAGAGATCGCCGAGGATGTCGCTGAGGTCGCCGGCGCCGCCGCCGGCGTTGCCGAAGATCTCCTGCACGTCGAAGTTGCCGGGCCCGCCGCGGCCCCCGCCCGCGGCCCGGGCGTTCGCGTAGCGACGGTAGGCGCGCGCGCGCTCGGCGTCGAAGTTCTGCGACAGGCTCTCCTCGCCGAACTCGTCGTAGAGCGCGCGCTTCGCCTTGTCGCTCAGCACCTCGTGCGCCTGGTTGATCTCCTTGAACTTCTGCTCGTTGGCCTTCCCCGGGCTCTTGTCCGGGTGGTACTTCATCGCGAGCTTGCGGAACGCCTTCTTGATGGTGTCCTCGTCCGCATCGCGCGAGACGCCGAGCACGGAGTAGAGATCACGAGCCATGGTCGTCCGTCGTCATTCTGGGCTGCAGGAGATGCAGGCGACGCGGGCCGTGAGGGGCCCGCATCGGGCGGAAACCTAGATCTGCCTGCCGTTTTCGTCCACTGGTGCTGAGGACGGCCGCGGCCGGGGAGCGCGCGCGGCGGACCTCGCCACGCAGCGGCGAGCCGAGCGGGGCGGGCGCCTCGGCCAGCGTGTCGCGGAGCCACACCTCGGGCATGGCCCCGGGGTCTATCAAGGCCGGCGGATGCTGTCACCGGTCCGCGTGCTTAAGTAAATCGCGATGCTGCCCGTCCGAGACCAACTGCCCACCCGCAAGGCGCCGATCGTCAACTACCTGCTGATCGCGGCCAACGTCCTCGGCTTCTTCTGGATGCGGTCGATGATCGCGGCCGGGTTCCCGCCCGACCGGCTGCTCTCCCTGTGGGGCCTCGTCCCGGAGCAGCTGCTGACGGAGCCGACCGACACCTGGTGGACCGTCTTCAGCAGCATGTTCATGCACGACCCGACGGGGTGGGCCCACCTCGGCGGGAACATGCTGTTCCTCTGGATCTTCGGCGACAACGTCGAGGATGCGCTGGGCAGCCTCCGCTACGCGGCGTTCTATGTGCTGTCGGGGATCGCCGCCGCGGGCGCGCAGATCCTGATCGATCCCGGATCGATGATCCCCATGGTCGGCGCCTCGGGCGCCATCTCGGGCGTGCTGGCCGCGTACGCGTCGCTCTACCCGCGCTCGCCGATCACGGTGCTGAACCCGATCTTCCTCCTGTGGTTCATCTTCGGCCTGTTCCTGGAGCTCCCGGCGTGGCTGGTCATCCTCGAGTACTTCGTGGTGAACCTGCTGAACGGGCTCGGCTCCATCGGCATGCGCAGCGGGGGCGTCGCGTTCTTCGCGCACCTCGGGGGGTTCGTCGCCGGGCTCTTCCTCGTCCGCCTCTTCATGGTGGGGCGCTCCCCGCGCGAGCACGAGCGCTGGCAGCACTTTCGCGCGGCGCCCCGGCGCCCGGCAGCCCGCCGCGACGCGCCGTGGGGCGCGCCGCGGCGGCGCGACCCCTGGGGCTGGTAGCGCGGCGCGATCGCGGCGCTCGTGGTTCGCCCAGGATGCAAAAGCGTGATAGCGTCCCGGCCGCAGCGATGCGACGACCCCCTCGAAGGCGCCCCACCGCCGGCGGTTCTGCGGCAGAGGCAGCGAACCCTCGGGCCAGGCTGCTGGCGCTCGCGGTCGCGCTCGCCGGCTGCGGAGGCCCATCGTTCGACGGAACGATCTACCGCGGCTCGGAGGTCGCCTTCCGCGTGCCCCCGGCGCCGGCGAGCTGGAAGCCGCTCTCGGTGTCGGACGCCGCCGTGGCGTACCGCGACGAGGCGAACGGGGCGACCATCGCCCTGAACGGACGCTGCCGGAACGAGGACGACGTCCCGCTCGTCTCGCTGACCAACCACCTCTTCCTGCACTTCACGGAGCGCGAGGTGCTGAAGCAAGAGGTCGTCCCGTTCGACGGCCGCGAGGCGATGCACACGGTCCTCTCGGCGAAGCTCGACGGGGTGCCGAAGGTGTTCGACGTGTGGGTGCTCAAGAAGAACGGCTGCGTGTACGACATGCTCCTCATCGCCGATCCCGCCCGCTACGCCGCCATCGAGCCGGCGTTCACGCGGATGGTCCGCGGCTTCTCGACCCTGCCGGCCGATGACGACTGAGCGCAAACGGCCCCTGGAGGCGGCGCCGCCCTCCGCGAACAGCCCGGCCCCGGCCAGCGCGGGCCCGAGCAGCCTGCCGCCGAGCAGCCTGGCCCCCGGGAGCCGGGGGCCGACCAGCATCGCCCCGCCGCCGCTCCCCCCGCTCGTCGCGAGGATCAACGACACGGCCGTCGGGTTCGTCGAGCACCTCGGGCAGTTCGGGCGGATGACCTGGGGGGCGATCAGGGCCATCTTCGATCGGCCGCTCGAGCTGCGCTCGACCCTCTACCAGATGGAGGCGCTCGGCGTGCGCTCGGCCGCGATCGCGTCGGTGACGGCGCTGTTCGTCGGGATGGTCATGGCGGTGCAGTTCGCCATCGGCCTGCAGAAGTTCGGCGGCATGGAGTACACGGGCCGCATCATCGGCCTGTCGTTCTCGCGCGAGCTCGCGCCGACGCTGACGGCGGTCATCGTGGGCGGCCGCATCGGCGCCGGCATCGCGGCGGAGGTCGGGTCGATGGCCGTCACCGAGCAGATCGACGCGATCCGCGCCCTCGGCGCCAACCCGGTGAAGAAGCTCGTCCTGCCCCGGCTGCTCGCGAGCATCGTGGTGATGCCGGTGCTCGGCGCGTTCGCGCTCGTGCTGGGCTTCAGCGGCGCGATGCTGATCTGCGCGACCGAGTTCGGCATCCCGGCCGGCTTCTTCCTGAGGACGGCGCTGAGCTCGGTCACGTTCATGGATTACTTCAGCGGGATGTACAAGACGCCCTTCTTCGGGGCGATCATCGCGCTGGTCGGATGTCACTTCGGGCTGATCACGCGCGGCGGAACGGAGGGCGTCGGCCACGCGACCACGCGCACCGTGGTGGTGACGTCGATCGCCATCCTGATCGCCGACTTCTTCCTGACCAAGATGTCCATCCTGTTCTTCCCGAGCCGGTGATCCCGCCCGGTCCGGAAGGCGCCCCGATGCCGTCGCCGACGTCGCCGCGCCGGTGGATCGGGGTCGTCGCCCGGGTCCTGCCCGCGCTGCTCGCCGGGGTCGCGGCGTGCCAGGGAGACGCGGGGCGGGAGGGCGCGGCGGCGCCGGCGCCCGACGGCGGGGCCGCGCTCGCGGCCGAGGGCACGCCGGCGCCGCGGCGCCCGACGCGGTACTACCACCTCCGGCGGACGGACGACGGCTGCGAGCTCTTCTGGATCGACGGGGACCTGGTCTCCGCGTCCCAGACGGTGGTGTGCCCGCCCGACCTGGAGGTGGGCGAGCGCGTTCGCCTGACCGGCAAGACGTGCATGCGCGAGTCGGCGCAGACCCCGAGCCGCGCCGTGCCCGTCGTCTGTCCGCTGGTGCTCATGAACCTGGAGAAGGCGGACAGGGCGCCGCCCGACGCCGGAGCGCCGCCGGACGGCGGCCGAGACGGCGGCAAGCCGGACGGCCGCAAGCCGGACGGCGGCAGATAGACGAGCGACAGAAGCGCGCAGCCAGGCTCCTCCTCGGAGCATCGGAGTCCGAGGGGGGACGCATGAGGGACGCGGATACCGTCGTCATCGGATCGGGCGCCGGCGGGCTCACGGCGGCGCTCGCGCTCGCGCGCGCGGGACAGAAGGTGATCGTCGTCGAGCAACACTACCTCCCCGGCGGGTGGACCCACAGCTTCTCGCTGGACGGCTATCTGTTCAGCCCGGGAGTCCACTACATCGGCGAGCTCGGCCCGGGAGGCGCCGTGAGGCGGCTTTACGAGGGGCTCGGCCTCTCGGAGGATCTCGAGTTCTGCGAGCTCAACCCGGACGGGCTCGATCACCTGATCGTCGGCGAAGAGCGGTTCGACGTGCCCAAGGGCTTCGAGCGGCTCGTCGCCCGGCTCACGGCGCGCTTCCCGCACGAGGCGGCGGGGATCGCGCGGTACTTCCGCGTCCTCCGCGGGCTGAGCGACGATCTCGGCCGCGTCGACGAGATGCTCGAGTTCCCGAAGGTGCTGCTCTTGCCGTTCAAGGCGCCGGACCTCGTGCGCTGGGGCCTCCGCACCCAGGAGGATCTGCTGGACGCGACGATCCGCGACCCGCTGCTGCGCGCGTTCCTCGCCGCGCAGGGGGGAGATCACGGCCTCTCGCCGTCGCGCGTCGCGCTGCCGATCCACGCGAGCATCATTGGGCATTACCTCGACGGCGGGTATTACCCGCGCGGCGGGGCCAGGCGCATCCCGCTCGCGATGATCCGGGCGCTGCGCCGGCTCGGGGGGCAGGTGCGGACGCGCGCGCGGGTGAGGCGCATCCTCGTCGAGCGCGGGCGCGCGGCCGGCGTCGAGCTGGAAGGGGGCGAGATCGTGCGGTCGGCGAGCGTCGTCTCGAACGCGGACCCGGCGATCACCTACGGCGAGCTGCTCCCGCCCGAGCTGACCGCCCGCGAGCGCCGCAAGGTCCAGCGGATGGAGTATTCCGTGAGCCTGCTCAGCGTGTTCTGCGCCGTGGACATGGATCTGCGGTCGATGGGCTATGACTCGGGCAATTACTGGTGGTATCGCGGGACCGACGTGGGCCGCATCTACGAGCGCGCGGAGCGCCAGATGCCGCGCGGCGCGGTGGACGGGCTGTTCTTGACCATCACGACGCTGAAGGACCCCGGCCACCCGACGCGGGGCAATCATCACACCATCGAGATGTTCACGTTCGTGCCCCACGGCCCCTTCGCGCGCTGGGAGAAGACCCGCACGGGCAAGCGAGGCGCCGAGTACGAGGCGCTCAAGGCGTCGCTCGGAGATCAGATGATCGCGGCGGCGGAGAACGTCATTCCCGGCATCTCCCGGGCACTCGTGTTTCGCTCGGTGGCGACGCCGCTGACCAACGATTTTTACTGCGCCTCGCACCGCGGCGCCGCCTACGGCACCGCCAAGACCCCCTGGCAGCTCGGCCCGCTGTCGTTCTCCGTCAAGACGAGGATCCCGGGGCTGTACCAGTGCGGCGCGAGCACGCTGAGCCACGGGGTGGCCGGCGCCGCGATGTCGGGCCTCATGGCGGCGCAGCGCATCACCGGCGCGGCGCGCGCGGGCGACCTGCTCGGGCCGGCGGACGGGTCGCTGCGGGTCTATCCCGCCGACCGGCCGGAGGAGTGGCTGCACGAGAAGAGAAGCGCCGCCGAGGCGCAGGCCGACGCGGACGAGCTCAACGAGACGACGTGAGGCCTGCGACGCACGGAACCAGCTCCACCCACCAGGATCCGGAGAGAGAGTTCAACGCAAAGGCGCAAAGACGCAAAGACGCAAAAAAACAAATGTATTTTTGCGTCTTTGCGCCCTTTGCGCCTTTGCGTTAAAAATTCTCTTCGCTCGCGAGGCAGATCCACGGCGGGATTTCTGCCCCGCGGAGCTAGCCCGCAGGCGTCCGGGACCGGAACGTGATCTGCACGAGCGGCATCACGTTGGGATCGTCCTGCGTCTCCCGCTCGAACTGGAGCACGTCGTAGTACCCGCACCGCGGCCTGCCAGGGTAGTCGCGGCAGACCTCCGGCCGCGCCTCGTAGATGGTGCAGCCGCGCGTCGTGAGATCGAGGAACCGGCAGACGCGGCCGAGCACCGGATCCGACTGCCGCCGGAGGATGCGCTCGCCGTTGTAGCGCTTCGTGAAGCGCTCCTCGGCGGCCTCGAGCGTGAGGCCGAAATGACGGGCGAGCCGCCGCAGATCGCGCGGCGTCACCTCGACCCGCTCGTAGATGGAGCAGCAGTAGGCCGGGCACTTCGAACAGTCGTAAGAGACGCGGCGCTTGGCCTTGAGGGGCGTGGTCATGGATCGTGAGGGGCGTGCGGCCGATGCCGGCGAGGAGAGGCGGCACGCTCGCTGACCGGCAGCGGAGCATACGCGGCCGCGCGAGCCTCCGCGACGGCGAAGTGCTCGCGACGGCGCGCTCAACATAGCGCGGCGGCGCGCGACGACGAGCGCGCGCTCACTCGGTGAACCCGAGCTGCTCCCGCGCCTCGGCCAGGCCGTCGCTCACGGCGAAGACGATGAGGTCGCGCGCCTCGGCGTTGCGCCCGATCCAGGTGACGCGGTCCTTGCCTCCGGCGGGCGGCGCGTTCGTGTGGCCGCCCGACCAGGCGATGCCCGTGAGGGCAATGTTGAGGTCGCCCACCGCGAGGAACGCAGCGCGGTTCCCCCAGCCGTTGATCGCCGTGTTCAGCGTCGACGCCCGGTTGCCGATCGAGCCGATGACGTCGGCGGCGAGCACGCCGAGCTTCGGATCCAACCCGCCCGCCATCACCCGCTCGATCCGGCCCTGGTACTCGCGCAGGCGGCCGGCGTCGGCGCCCTGCGGCGTCCACGAGGGCGTGAGCGCCTTCAAATAGGCCGCGAGCAACGGCCAGAGGTCGATCGGCGCCGTCCGCGAGAAGGCCGAGGCGTTGGTCTGGAGGATCTTGACGGCGCGGTGGATGAGGAAGAGTCGGACGTCCTCGCGCGGCGAGGCGACCAGGGGCTGCCCGAGGACGATCTTCGGCGGGCTCGAGGAGGCCGGGACGCAGACGGCGCCGAGCGCGGCCGTCACGTAGACCTGCAGGTTGGGCAGGCCGTACGCCGCCCCGACGCCGCGCGCCAGGTCGGTGATGTCGGCGTGCTGCGGCGGCAGCGGGGTCGCGCGGATGGAGTCGAGATCGAACGGCACCGCGGCGTCGAGCAGCGGGCCGGTCTTGAGCAGGAGCTCGCGGAACGCCGCGGTCATGAGCTCCGGCGCGAGGTGGACGTCGAGGCGGGCCGCGCCCGCGGCGTTGCCGGCGCCGCCCATCGCGGCGTCGCGGCCGTCGAGCGCGGCGACCGTCGCGCGCGCGATCCTCGAGGCGCCGGCGCGGCCGCGGAGCTCCGCGACCGTCGCGACCGTCGAGAACAGGTACGGCTCGAAGCGGCCGGTGTTCAGCGCGCGGCGGGCGTCGGCGATGGCGCGATCGAGCAGGACGCCCGCCGCGGAGGTCTGCTCGGTGCGCTGGTAGTAGCGGGCCAGCGCGCCGAGCGCGAAGTCGTCCTTGGGCCACGTCTTGCGCGCCGTGAGCAGCGTGGCCTCGGCCTTCTTCATGTCCCCCATCGACTCGTAGATCTCGGCGAGCTCCGCCGTGCGGCGGCACTTCTGCTCGGGCGCCTCCGCGGCGTTGATGAGGAGGTTCTGCTGCTCGAGCGCGCGGGGGCCGTCGCCGGCGCGCTTGTAGAGCGCGACCAGGCGCTCGCGCGCGCTCACGTCGCCCGGCGCGCGCTTCAGGATCTCCTGGTAGGCGAGCTCGGCGCGCTCCGCGTTCGGGAGGTGCTCGTCGTAGAGCTCGCCGAGGCGGAGGTAGATCGCGACCTGCTTGTCGGGATCGGGCACGAGGCGCGCGAGCCGGATCCAGGCCTGCTCGGCGCCGGCCCAGTCGCCCTCGCCGGCGCAGACGTCCGCGAACGCGGACAGGGCCTCGACGTGGTCGGGGTTCGCGTCGAGCGCGGCGGCGAGCGCCCGCTTCGCCGCCGCCGCGTCGCCGACGTCGGCGAGCGCCCGGCCGCGGAGGACCTCCATCTCGACCCGCTCCGCCGGATCCGTCACCGCGTCGAGGCGGCGCTCGAGGAGGGCGGCCAGCTCGGCGCGCGCGCCCTCGGCGACGTAGATCGCCTTGAGCCGCGAGAAGACGTCGGCGTACGACGGGTCGACCGTGGCGACCGCCTCGAGGACGTCGCGGGCCCGCGCGGCGTTCTGGACCTTGTCCTGCCAGAGCACCGCCGCGGCGTAGAGCGAGTGCGCGCG
Source organism: Sorangium cellulosum So0157-2 (assembly GCF_000418325.1). GTDB lineage: Bacteria > Myxococcota_A > Polyangia > Polyangiales > Polyangiaceae > Sorangium > Sorangium cellulosum_D. The sequence continues at coordinate 1,195,604 of NC_021658.1, read as the reverse complement.
CCCCTCGGAGCCGACGCTGGCGCCCGCCGCGGACTCGAGCGCGGCCGCGGCGGCGGCGGCGTCGCCGCCGCGCTCGAGCGCGTCGGCGAGATCGAGGTGCGCGACGAGGTAGTGCGGGACGAGCGTGATCGCGTGCCGGAAGAAGGCGACGGCGTCCTCGATCGAGCCGGCGAGGAGGGCGTCCTTGGCGGCCCGCACCGAGAGGGCGGCGGCCTCGGACGGGCGATCGGTGCGCTCGATGAGCTGGCGATCCGCCTCGATCGCGAGGGCGTGATCCGCCTTCGCGCGGGCGTGCGCGGCCATCTGGCGCAGCGCCCAGACGCCCCGGGGCTCGTTCCTGTACGCGATCTGGACCGGCTCGAGCGTCTCCTCCCACGGGAGCACGCGCAGGCGCAGCCGCGCCGACAGGAGCGCGTGCGCGATCGCCTCGGGGCCGTCGAGGACGCGCGCGATCTCGAGCGCGATGGGCTCGAGCTCCTCGTCGCGCCCCTCGCCGATGAGGTAGGAGGCGACCCGGCGGAGCGTCGGCAGGTGGTGCGGCGTCTCGTCCAAAATGGAGCGGCGCCAGAGCAGGGCGTTGCCGGGGTCGCCGCGCCCGAGCTCGTCGAGCTCCGCGAGGCGCTCGTAGATCTCGAGGCGCTCCGCCGCGTCCGCGGCCTCGCGGGCGCGCGGGATCAGGGCGTCGACGAGCTCGCCGGCGCCGTGGCCGGCGACGGCCGCGCGGTAGAGGGCGATCGGCGCGAGCGCGTCGTCGCCCGCGGCGATCGCCTGGCGGGCCGACGCGGCGGCCTGCCCGAGATCGCCGGCGCGCTCGAACTCGAGGGCGGCCTCGAGGGCGAGGCGCGCGGCCTCGACGCCCGTGGCGGCGCGGTCGTCGCCCTCGGCCGGTGCGTCGCCGCCCGGGTGGAGGGCGCGCATCAGCTCGGTGGCGCGCTCGGCGCGCCAGGAGGCGCGGTCGGCCGGAGGCTCGGGCGCGAGCCGCTCGAAGAGCTCGCGCAGGCCGATGTCCTGCGGGCGCGAGCGGTGCGCCGTCTCGAGGAGCGACGCGGCCGACGCGGGGTCGGCCTCGGCGACGAGGAGCGCCTCGCGGACGAGGTCGTGGGCGCGCTCCAGCGGGTCGGTCGCGCTCTCGCGGCGGGCCCGGAGCCACTCGAGGAGGCCGTCGCGGTCCACGCGGGCGCGCGCGCTCCGCTCGCCGAGGTGGAGCGCGACGGGGAGCTTGGGATCGATCTGCGCGGCGCGCGAGAGCAGGCGCTCGCCCTCCTCGTTGTCGCCGGCGTCGAGCAGGCGGATCGCCGCCTCGGTGACGAGCACCGCGGCGCGCGGCCCCTCCTCGAGCGTGAGCGCGTGCTCCGCGAGGATGCGGGCGGCGCCGACGCCGCTCTCCTGCGCGGCGCGGGCGCGCGCGGCGCCCTCGTGCTGCGGATCCGCGCCGCGGGCGCGATCGAGATCGCTCATGGCCGCCCGCTGATCCCCGGCGATCTCCGCGATCACGGCGGCGGCGAGCGCGCTGTCGCGCTCGGACGCGACCTCGCGGAGCGCCGCCACGGCCCTGGCGACGCGGGCGCCGCGATCGCCGTCGAGGTCGAGCTCGAGCGAGAGGGCCCGGAAGAGCGGGCTCTCGGGCGCGGTGTCGCCGTAGGTGACGACGGCGCGGGAGAAGGCGTCGCTCGCGTCGATGCCGCCCTCGGCCGGGACGGCCTCGCGGGAGAGCGCGCGGCCGAGGACCGCGGCGGCGCGGGCGCTCGGGCCGCCGAGGGCGCGCACGCCCCGCGGCGCGGGCGCCTGGGCCGCCGCGCCGCCGGCGTCGCTCAGGGCGGCGCTCGCCGCGGCGGAGAGCGGCGCGAAGTCCGGATCGTCGGCGAGGGCGTCGAGCCACGGCTCGATCTCGCCCGCGGAGCCGCCGGCGAGCGCCGACAGGACGATGCGGTCGGCCGGCGAGAACGCGTCGCCGTCGTCGAGCGTCGCCTCGCGCGCGGCGGCCGCGTCGCCGAGCTCGATCGCCTGCGCGGCGAGGGCGCGCCGCGCCTGGCCGGCGTGCGAGCCTGCGGCGACGGCGCGGAGCGCGCCGAGCGCCGCCGGGCGGGTCTCCTTGCGCGCGGCGCTGAGCGCGGCGGTGAGCCACGCGACGCCGGGCGCGAGCGAGGTGCCGCGCAGGGGCTCGAGGCTCGCGAGGCCCTCGGAGAGGTCGCCGGCGCGGAGGTGGGCGCGGGCGCGGAGCAGCGCCTCGTACGGCGTGGCGGGGGCGGCGCGGCCGCGCGCCGGCCGCAGCGCGCCGCGGTGCGAGGCGACCTGCGCGCACGCCGCGGCGAGCGGCGCGAGCTCGGGCGCGTCGGGGAGGCGGAACTTCGCGATGGCCGAGGCCTGGGCGTCCGAGTCGGGCGCGGCGAGCGCCTCGCAGAAGCGCTGGACGTGCGGGCGCGGATCGGCGGGGTGCATCCGGGCCGCGAGCTCCAGGCGCTTGTGCGCGCCGTCGGGATCGGCGAGCGAGATGCGGGAGAGCTCGGCGCCGAGCACCAGGTTGTGGCAGCGCGCGGCCGGCGTCCCGAGGATGCGGGTCTCGGCCTCCAGCGCGTCGAGGGCGGCGGGCAGGTCCCCCTCGCGCATCAGGAGCCCACGGAGCTGCCGGTGGGCGAAGATCAGGCTCGGGGCGAGCTCGCGCGCCTCGGCGGCGATGGCGCGGGCGGTCGCGTCCTCCCCGGCCATCACGTAGAGCTCGGCGACGGGGAGCAGCGCGCGCGCCCGGGACGTCGGATCCTCGATGAGCTCCGCCTCGGCGCGGAGCCAGGCGGCGCGCGCCGCCCAGACGTCGCGCTGCTGCGACTGGACGAGGATCGCGCTCGCGTCCTGCTCGGCGTCGAACACGGACGCGGGCGGCGGGATCGACGGCAGCGGCGGGAGGCTCTCGGGCGCGCGGGCGGGCGCGGACGAGCGCGGCGGACCGAACGCCGCGCCGACCTCCGGCCTCCGGCTCGCGACGCGCGTCTGGGCGAGATCGTCCTCGTCGGTCTGCCCGTCGAGGAGGCTGGACTCGTCCACGAGCTCGCCGGGATCGCTCTCGATCGCGGCCTGGTCCCAGTGGCTCGCCGGGGCGGACGGCTGGCCGGCGTACGGCCGGGTCGTGGGCCCGGGCTCGTCGAGGGCCTTCGTCTCCTCGTCGTCGAAGCCGGTCGTGTCCTCGTCGTCGAAGTCCGGCGCCGCGGCGCGCCGGCTGCTGTTCACGAGGCTGGGCGGCGCGAACTCGAACGGGGAGTCGCCGCCGTCGGGGATGGGCGTCGCGCGGTCGCCCGGCTCGGCGGTGTCCTCGTCCTGCACCGGCTCAAGGCGCCTTTGCTGCGGCTGCGGCGGCAGCGGGGGCGGCGCCGCGGCGGCGGGCTGCGGGCGCGGCGCCGCGGGCCTCGAGGACGCGGACGGCGCCGGGATCTTCGGCGTCCGGTCGCCCGGCGCGAGATCGGCGGCGGGCGCCTTCACGTCGCTCGGCCTGCCCGAGCGCGGCGGGGCCGCGGGGCGGGGCAGCGACGGGGGCCGCGGCGGCGGGATGGGGGGCGAGGCGCCCCGGCGCGCGCCGGGCAGCGCGGGCGCCGAGGTCACGACCCCGTCGTCGGCGTCGTCGCCGCGCTGGTCCTCGAAGAGCATGTCGAGGAGCGCGTCGCTCTCCCCGGCGCTCTGCGCCGGCCGCGCGGGCACGGGCACCGGCTCGCGCGAGAACAGCTGCTTCAGGCCGCCCTCGCCGACGCGCTCGCCCTCCTCGGCGCGGATCGACTTGATGAGCTCGTCGGGGATCTTCGCGAGGAGCGTGGCCTCCTCGACGTCGCCCTCCGAGACCGCCGCGCCGTACATCGCCGGCGGCGGGACGGTGATCTTCTCCTGCGACGGGGTGCCCTCCTCGCCGCCGTTGCCAGAGGAGCTCTTGGATTGCGGATTCTTGCTCACCGGACCCCCATCCCGAGCTTCTTCCGGAGCTCGAGGTAGCTCTGCGACAGGACGAACGCGACCAGCTGGCGCGCCCGCTCGCTCTCGGCGACGACGCCGCCGAGCTGCTCGCGCGGGGTGTTGAGGATGTCCGAGAGGACCAGCGACACGTCGCCGGCGGCGATGACGGCCATGCGATCGATGCTCCTGCGGGCGGCCTGCGCCCAGCGGTGCGGATCCTGCTGGCTCGAGACGATGCGCTGGCACACCTCGGCGATGGCCTTGCGGGTCGCGCGCGACATCTCCTTGTGGATGGCGCGCGAGACCTCGCCGAAGACGGCGTAATGCGGCTGGGGGACCGCGAGGCCCGCCTCGATGCACGCCGCCGCGACGAGCGAGGCGACGGTGTTGTCGTCCCGGGTCCTGAGCGACGTGATGCCCCGGCGCAGGGCGAACGCCTCGCGCGCGATCGCCGAGCGCGAGGCGGCGTCGAGCGGCGCCGTGATCTCCGGGCCGAGCACGAGCGCCGGCAGCTGGCCGTAGACGCCCGTCGCGCCGCGCGGGCTCGGGCCGCCGACGTAGAGCTCGAAGTCGGTCTCGAAGCTGAGCGCGCCCATCCACTCGGCGACCGCGACGCGGAGCGGGTGGCCGCCGCGCGCCTCGATGCGGTCCTTCTTGCCGACGCCGAGCGACACGAGCGAGGGGCCGAGCGCCATGGAGATGGTCTCGGCCATCTTCGCGAACAGCTCGCCGACCGGCCCGGCGTCGAGCGGATCGGCGATGTCGGCCATGGCCTTGGCGTCGAGGGCGATCTGCGGCCGCGCCGGGACGCGGGCGTCGATCTTCTTGAGCTCCGCGGAGATGCCGTCGTCGATCCGGCCGAGCGCGACCAGCGCGCCGAGCGTGGCCTGCCGGAGCGGCGCGTCCTGCCCGGCGCCGGCGATCTTCGCGAGGAGCGCGACCCGGTCCGCGTCGATCGGGTCCGACGCGAGCGCCTGGATCAGCGTCGCCTTGGCGCGGCCGAGCACGCGGGTGCGGAACGCCGGGTCGTAGTCCGTCGTGAGGACGAGATCGATCGCCTCCCCGTCGTCCGGGGCCTCCTCGAGGAGCTTCGCCACCGCCCGCTCCGCGCGGCGGGGCGCGCGGAGCTGGTCCCGGTAGATGGCCATCGCGAGCCGCGCCGCCTCGATGCGCCCGTCGGGGGCGTCGCGCTCGACCATGAGCTCCTCGAGCAGGCGCGTGGCCTCCTCCCAGGCGCCGACCCGGGCGGCGACCCGCACGAGGCGCTCGCGGACCACGAGCGTCGACAGCCCGGCGCGGTGCAGGCCGACCAGCACCTCGAGCGCCTTGTCGTGCTCGCCGAGCTTCTCGTACGCGTCGACGGCCGTGATCCCCGACATGAGGCGCTGCTCCCCGGGCGCCTTCGCGACCCGCGAGAGCTCGGCGTAGAACGCCGCCGCCTGGCCGAGGTCGCCCTGCGCCTTGGAGATGTCGGCCGAGAGCGCCAGCGCGCCGATGTGATCCGGCTCGAGCAGCGTCACGTTCTCGAGCGCGGCGAGCGCCTCGTCGAGCTTGCCCTTCTTGCGGAGCACGCGCGCGCGCTCCCAGAACAGCTTGCAGATCTCGAGGTCGTTGTCGGCCACGCCGAGCCGCCGCTCGACGATGTCGAGCAGCCGATCGTCCTCGTTGCGCGCGCGGACCCGGCGGAACAGCCGGTCGAAGGCGACGCCGCGCCGCGGGTCGCGCGCGAAGGCGCGATCGAAGGCGATCTCGGCGTCGTCGTGCGCCTCGGTGTGCTGGAGCAGCAGGAGCCCCGCGCTCTCCCAGAAGCCCGCGCCGCGCGCGTCGTCCTTGCAGAGCGCGCCGAGCTGGGCCGAGGCGAGCGCCGTCGACACCGGGTCGCGCAGCGCCTCGGACGTGGCGCGGACGCCCTCCCAGGCGGCGACGTCGTCGGGCCTCCGCTCGACCACCGCGCGGAACGCGCCGAGCGCGCGCTCGTGATCGCCGGCCGCGAAGTCCGACCAGCCCGCGAGGGAGAGCGCGGTGAGCTGCGCGTCCTCGCCGAGCGCGTCGCCGAGCCCGTGCAGCGCGGCGGCGCGGCGCCGCGGATCGCAGCCCGGGAGCGCGAGCTCCAGGTTGGCGAGCTGGGCGGGCGCGTGCTCGCCCGACAGGAACGGGCGCGGCAGGTTCGGCTGGTCGAGCGCGCCGACGATCGCGGCCGACGCCTCCATCGCCGCGCGGGCCTCGCCCTCCATGTGGCGCGCGACGGCGCTCCGGGCGGCGACCTCGGCCTCGCGGTCCTCGGCGCCGAGCGCCGCGCCGAGCCACTCGAGCTCGGCGTGCGGGCTCGGGTCGGCGGCGGCCCACGCCGCCGCGCGCGCCGCGGTGCGCGCGCGGTCGTGGTCGAGCGTGCGCGCGAGGCGGAAGCGCTCGGCGTGCGCGATGGACGTGGCGCCGTCGCCGCGCTCGTCGATGTAGTCGAGCGCGCGCTCGACGGCGCTCCGCTGCTCGAGCGCCGGCTGCCAGAGCAGCCGCCCGAGCGCGGCGGCCAGGGCGAGGTCGTCGCTCGCCTGCGACTCCAGCGCCTCGAGCGTCGCGAGCGCCTCGTCGGCGTCGCCGCCCTCGGCCGCGCCGATCTCGAGGCCGAACCGCGACAGCGCGAGCGCCGCCGGGTCCTCGCCCGCCTCGCCCGCCACCTCGAGGGCGCGGCGCCGGCTGAGCAGATCGCTCGCCTCGTGGCCGCGGAGCGCCCAGGTGAGCGCCGTCGCGCCCGACCGCGGCGCCTTGCCCCGCGCCGCCTCGAGCTCCTCGACGGCGCGCCCGCGCTCGCCGGCGCGCCAGAGCAGGATGGCCGCCTCGATGTGCAGCGCCGCCGACAGATCGGCGTCGTCGATCGCCGCGGCGCAGGTCGAGAGCGTCGCGGCCGCGGAGGCGGGGCTCCCGGCGCGCCGCTCCAGCTCGGCCAGGAACACCGCGACGACCTCGTCGTCCGCGGACTGCTCGAAGAGGGCGCGGAGCCGGCTCCGCGCGCGATCGAGCTCGCCGCTGCGCGCGCTGCGCAGGGCCGCGACGAGCCACAGCCCGCGCGCGGTCTCCGGGCCCTCGACCTCCGCGAGCGCCTCGATCACCGTCGGCGAGCGCCGCGGGCCGGGGGCGCCGGGCTCGTCGCCGCGCTCGCGCCGGCTGCGGACGAGATCGACCGCGAAGGCGCCGAGCGCCCGCCCGAGCCACGCGTTCGGCGCGGCGCCGCCGTCGTCCGCGCCGGCGGCGGCGAGCTCGGCGAAGGCGCCCTCGGCGCCGTCCGCGTCGCCCCGGAGCAGGCGGCTCCTGCCGATCTCGAACCACAGGCTCGCCTTCTCGGCCGGGTCGACGCCGGTCGAGAGCAGCCGCTTCGTCGACTCCTCGTACCAGGCCGCGTCGCCGCGGAGCGCGGCGAACGACCGCCCGAAGCGCGCGAGCACGCCCGGGTGCACGCCGGCCATGCCGGCCTGCGACAGGGCGTCCTTCGCGGCGCCGACGTCGTCCGTCCGCACCGCCCAGACGTAGGCCGCGAGGAGCAGCGCGCGCCCCCTCGCCTCGTCGCTGCCGTACGACGCCGCCGTCGCCTCGAGCGAGGCCGCGAACGCGGACGGGTCCTGGCCGTCGCCGAGCAGATCGATCTCCAGCGCGCGCGCCGGGATACACTGCGGGTCGGCCGTGAGCGCGCTCCGGAGCGCCGCGAGGGCGGCCTCGCGGTCGCTCGCCAGCGCCGCGGCCTCGGCGATGCGGAGCCACAGCGCCGCGGCGCCGGGCCCGCTCGCGCCGCGCGCGATCTCCTGCTTGGCCAGGCCGGCGGCGGCCTCGGCCTCGCCGGCGGCCTCGAGGGCGGCGATGCGCGCCCGCCCGAGCAGCGCCGACTGGGGCAGCCGCTCCGCGGCGCGCTCGAGGAGCGACGCGAAGCCGCCCGTCCCCGCGCGCTGCGTCAGCTCGGCGGCGCGGAGCCACGCGTCGGCCGCGTACTCCGGCTTGCGCATGGTCCGCGGGACGCCGTTGGCCTCGCCGCTCGCCTCGTCGTCGAGCGCGTCGGCGATGAGCTCCGCCTGGCCCTCGAGGGCGCGCGCGAGCGCGCCGAGGTCCTCCTCGCGCCGCGCGATCGCCTCGAGCGCGAGCTGCGACCGGAAGCGCGCCCGCCCCTCCAGGGCGGCGGCCGCGTCGAGCAGCTCGTAGGCGCGCTCCACGTTCTCGGTCGCGGCGGCGAGGTCGGCGAGCTCGATGAAGAGCAGCCCCTTCCACGTCGCGTCGGTCGCGAGCTCGGCGCGGGCCTCGATCGCGCGCATGCGGCCGGCGAGGTCCCCCTCCTTGGCCGCGATGAGCTCGAGCTCGAGCCACGGCGTCGCGTCCTCCGGGTTGCTGAGCGCCGCCTCCTCGAGCGCCTCCTTGGACGCCGCGAGGTTCTGCTCGTGGTCCTGGAGGTACGCCGCGCGCTCCCAGAACGCGCGCGCCCGCTCCTCGGGCGTGGCCGCTGCGCGCGTGAGCGCGTCGAGCAGCTTGCCGAGGTTCTTGATCGACTTGCGGCGGGTGAGGATGCGGACCAGCGCCTCGAGCGGCTCGCGGAACTGGGGATCGGCGTTGAACGCGGCGAGGTAGTCGCGCGCGGCCGTGGGCTCTTCGCCGAGCGCCTCCTCGAGCGCGCCGAGCTCGTGCAACAGGAGCGCCTGGAGCTGTCGCTCCGGTTGGTCGCCTTGCTCCGCGCGGAGCCGCGCGATCAGGGCCGTCATGCTCTCCACGTGCCCCTCGGGTACCTGAACCGTCATCTCGCTCGCGTCGCCTCCGCAGGGGGTCTCATGTGTGCGCAACGCATGACGATGGCGGAGAGTAGCGAACCGAACGTCGCGGAGTAAAGCTCGCTGGGCAGGGGTGGGTTCGGTTGGCCCGGCGCGCGCGCCGCGCACGGCGCGCGGCCGCGCCTCGGGCATGGCCGCGCCGCGCGCGGCCGCGACCGCCGCGCGCGCGCCCCTGGAAAGCGAGGTGCTCGCGGGCGCTGCCACGCGCGATCTGCGCGGCGCTTCGGGTGGAGGTCGCTCGCCGGCGCGGGCCTGCGCGGGCGATGGAGATGGAGAGAGGGAGGCGAGGACGACGGAGCGCGGGGCGACGATGCGCCTCGGGCAGCGGCGCGGCCCGCTCGGCGCGACGGGCGCTCGAGGCGCCGGGGGCGCCCTCCGGGTCGAGCCCGGCCGCCGCGGCTAGGCCTTGGAGAGCACGGCGTCGAGCTTCTCGTTGACCTTCGACTCGACCATGCCCTTCATCGCCTTCAGCAGGAACGGGAGATCGATGTCCACCTGGACGGCGGAGGCCTCGACGCGCACGAGGCCCGTCGTGCCCTTCGCGGCGCCGCCCGGGGCGTCGAACCGGATGAGATCGCCGTCCCATCGCCACCGGATGCCGAGCTTGTCCTCCATGCCCCGCGCGAGGTCTTCCGCGCGCTTCTTGGCCTCGTCCTTGGTGAGCGCGTGCTGCCGGCGGATCTCGATCGTCGCCATACGGGTTCTCCACTCGTTCGCGCGCGCGGCGACGCGCCGCGCGGTAGGCCCTACTTACTCGATCCGCCGCGCGATCCAAAAGCCGCGCGGCGTGTCGACCGGGCCGCTCACGCCCCCCTTGGGGAGGCTGAACAGCTCGTACTCCGGGGCGGGCTCGAGCACGCCGCGCGGGATGTAGCCGAGATCGTCGGTCGAGCCCTTGTCCCCCTTGTCGACGGCGGCCTTGAAGTCCGTCTTGGCGACCTCGGCGAGCTCCCTGGCGAGCGCCAGCGCGGCGTCCTTGGAGCGCGCGCTCTGCGGCGCGCCCTGCGCCCCGCGGTACTGGACCAGCACCACGCCGAAGCGCACCTTCTTCGGCGCCTCGCCCGACAGCGCGGGCGGCGCCTCGCCCGAGAGGAGCGTGACGCCCGCGTCGGATCGCACGGCCAGCTCCGGGCCGCTCTCCTGGACGGGCCCCTCTGCGCCGGCGTCGGTCCCGGCGTCGCCGTCGCCGGCCGCGGGAGCGCTGGCCGCGCCGCGCGCCTTCGGACCGCCGTTCGCGATGACGAACGCCAGCGCGCCCGCAAAGAAGAGCGTGTAGAGGACCGCCGTCGAGCGCTGCATGGGCGGCAGCGCGTTAGCACAAGTGGAGGACGCTTGGCGAGGCCTTCACGCCGGCGCTGTCGCGGCTCCACGACGGCGCCGTCCCGGCTTCACGCCGGAGACAACCACTCGATATGCCCGGGGAAATCGCCGATTTGAGGACGGCCCGTAGAAGAGGCGATCCAAGGACCACAAGCCCTGCTAGTAAGGAGAGCGGATGTCGGGGCATCCCGGCCTTTCGCAGGCCGAATGAGCGTGAAGGCGCCTGCGGAAGCCCTCGCAGCGCCGGCATCGGGTCGGGGAGCATGATCAAGGTCGAGTGCGACGGATGCAAATCGCCGTACCAGGTCGACGAAAAGCGCGTTCCCCCTGCGGGGCTCAGGATGCGCTGTCCGAAGTGCGGTACGAGCCTGCTGGTGACCAAGGGGGGCGCGACCGCTGCGCCTGCGCCGACGCCCTCGCCTGCGCCGCGGCCTGGAGCGGGAGGCTTGCAGCTCTCGGAGCGGAGCGCGCCGGCGACGCACGACGACGCCGATCTGCCCGTGGCGGCCCCGGAGGACGTCGCGTTCCCCGCGGTCGCACCGCCTCGGCGTCCGGCGCCGGCGCCGGTGGCCACGCCGCCGCGCCGCACGGCGACCACGGTCCCCCAGCGGCCCGCGCCGCCGGCGCCGCCCGCGCCGGCGCCTGAGCCGCCGGGCCCCGAGGTCTTCGGCGAGATCGGCCTGCCCGACGTCCCCGATCGCCCGGCCCCGTCCGATCGGCGCAACGCCAAGACCGTGCCGCAGCGGCGCGGCTTCGGCGAGATCGACCTGATGGTCGAGCTCCCGAGCCCGACGGACGCCGAGGTGCAGGGGCTCGATCCCGACGACCTGCCGGTCGTCTACGGCAACGCGCCCGCCGCGCCGGCGCCGCTCTCGGCGCGGTCGCGCGCGCAGTCGCGCACCGCACCGGCGACGCCCACCGCGTTCGCCGACGCCGACCTGCCGGCGCGGGTCGATCCGCTTCCTCCGAGCAGCCGGCGCACCCTCGGGTTCGGCCTGCGGGACTCGCGGCCGAGCGCTCCTTCAGCGCCCGGCGTGCCCAGCGCGCGCGACGCCGGGGCCGCCTCGCAGCCGCTCGGCCGCGGGCGCACCCGCGGGATGGGCGACGTCGCGCCCCCGCGCGTGGCCCCGGAGTACGACTTCGGAGACCTCGACGACGACGCGCCCCCGGCGCCTCCGGCGCGCGCCAGCAGCGGCTCCATGTCGTTCGGCTTCGGCGAGCTCGAGCTGCCGCTCGAGGGCGACGGCGAGGCCGAGCTGCCCTCGCCCTCGTCGGGCGACCTTCCCATCGTCGCCGGCGATCTGCCGAGCTCGGTCCCGGGCGTCATCGGCATGCCCGCCCCGTTCCCGGACGCGGGCCTGCCCACGCCGGCCTCTGCCCCGCTCCCCTCCCCGGTCCGCGCGGGGCTCCCGGCCACGGCGTCCGCGGGCTACCCCGCCCCGGCGCATGCAGGCTTCCCCGCCCCGGCGCACGCAGGCTTCCCCGCCCCGGCGCACGCAGGCTTCCCCGCCCCGGCGCACGCGGGCTTCCCCGCCCCGGCGCACGCGGGCTACCCGGCCGCAGCCCCCGCGGGCTTCCCCGCGAAGGCCACCGGCCCCGCCCTCCCCACGAAGGCCACCGGCCCCGGCTTGCCCGCCGGACCGGGCACCATCGTCGGCGCCGAGCTCTTCGACGAGGCCCCGCCGGACTACGACGACTCGCGCGTCGGCGCCGCGTTCCAGGCGCCCGGCCCGCGCCCGCTCCCGCCGACGCCGCCCGAGCCCCCGAGCAGCGGCGCCATGCCGCCGGCCGACTTCGGCCCGAGCGCCGGCGCCATGCCGCCGGCCGACTTCGGCCTGAGCGCCGGCGCCATGCCGCCGGCCGACTTCGGCCTGAGCGCCGGCGCCATGCCGCCGGCCGACTTTGGCCCGAGCGCCGGCGCCATGCCGCCGGCCGACTTCGGCCGGAGCACCGGCGCCATGCCGCCGGCCGATTTCAGCGACGAGATCGCGCTCGGCGAGGGCGTGACGCACCTCGCCGCCGGCGCCGCGCCCACCGCCTACGATCCGTCCGATCGCTCCGCGAACTTCACGCAGACGCCGATGGACGCCGACGATCGGGGCATCGAGCTCAGCGCGCCGCACCCCAGCGTCGGCGACGAGGTCGATCTCACGGGCGCGGGCACCGAGATCGGCGACCTGAGCGCCGGGACGGAGGCGCAGGTCGAGAAGCCCGCGCCGGCCCAGGAAGCCCCGCAGCAGAAGTCGAAGGTCAAGCGCTACGTCGTCGCGGCGCTCGCCGTCGCCGCCGTCGGCGGCGGCGCGCTCGCGCTCGTCCCGGACGTCGGCGCCTTCGGCGTGAACCTCATCAGCGATCGGCTCAACGCCTTCGCGTACGAGGGGGCGCTCGCCGATCTCCGGCAGCGGACCCAGGCCGCCCTCGCCAAGGACACCGCCTCGGCCGCGAACGGCGCGCTGAGCGACGCGAAGTCCACGCGCGCGAACGCGCCCCGCCACCGGCCGACCATGGCCTACGCCGCGTACGTCGCCTTCGCGCGCAGCATCCGCTTCGGGCACCGGACCGTCGACGACGCCTTCGGCAAGGAGATGGTCGCGCTCGCGAGCTCCCGCCCGGGCGACCTGCTCACCCTCGCCGTCGCGGCGCAGGACGCGGCCACGGGCCAGCTCCCCCGCGCGCGACAGGCCGCGCAGGCGCTCGGCGCGCAGCTCAAGGACGACATCGACGTCGCCGTCCTCGCCGCCGAGATCGAGCTGCTCGCCAAGGACGCGCCCAAGGCGGCCGCCGCGTGGCAGCGCGCGCGCGAGCTGCAGAAGAGCGCGCGCACGCTGTTCGGCACGGCCCGGGCGCAGCTGCTCGCCGGCGACGCGGCCGGCGCCGAGGCGAGCGCCAGGAGCGCGCTCGAGGCGTCGCCGGACCACGTGGGGGCCCGCACCCTGATCGCGTCGCTCGTCTGGCAGACGCCGGGCCGCGACCAGGAGGCGCTCGACCTGCTCGGCAAGGTCACCGGCGACGGCCCGGTCCGGGCCGCCGGGAGCGACCCCGAGATCGTCGAGGCGTACACGCTGCTCGGCAGCATCCACCTCGCGCGGTCGCGCATGAGCGCGGCGGAGCAGGCCTTCGCCGCCGCGGTGAAGATCGACCCGCAGGCGGTGCGCGCGCTCATCGGCAACGGCGAGGTCCTCTACCGGTCCGGCCGCTACTCCGAGGCGCAGGCGCGCTTCGAGGCCGCGGCCCGCGCCGACGCGCAGAACCTCGCCGCGCACATCGGCAAGGCGAAGACGTGGCTCGCGCAGGAGCGCATGAAGGAGGCGAAGGACCTCCTGAAGGGGCTGCAGAAGACCCACGCCGCGGATCCGCAGGTCGCCTACTGGCTCGGGCGCACCGAGCTCGCGCTCGGCAACAAGAAGGAGGCGGAGCAGGCGTACCTCGACGCGGTGAAGTCGAGCGAGAACCGCCCGGAGGTGGTCGACGCTTACGTGGCGCTGTCGTCGCTGCTGTCGAGCCTGGGCCGCAACGAGGCGGCGGCGGCGAAGCTGTCGGAGGCGACGGCGAAGTTCCCGGACCTGCCCGCGCTCCACAAGGCGAAGGCCGAGGTCGCGCTCCAGACCGGGAGGAACGAGGAGGCGCGGCAGGAGCTCGAGCTCGCGCTCGCCAAGGAGGACGACCTCGGCAGCCAGTTCAAGCTGGGGGTGGCCTACCGCCGGCTGCGCCGGTTCGAGGACGCCGCGCAGCGCTTCGACAAGGTCACGGCGGCGGACAAGGACTACCCCGGCCTGGCGCTGGAGCGAGGGCTCCTGTTCGAGGAGACCGGGCAGAGCGAGCGCGCGCTGGAGATGTACGCCGACGCGCTCCGCAAGGCGCCGAACGACGTCGATCTGAAGCTGCGCGTCGGCTCGACCCAGGTGATGGCGGGGCACGCGAGCCAGGCCGAGCCCATCCTGCGCGAGGTGATCCAGAACCGCCCGAACTCCGCCGAGGCGAACCATTTCCTCGGCCGCGCGCTCCTCGGGCGCGGCACGAACATGGCCGAGGCGCTGCGGTTCCTGGAGCGCGCCGCGGAGATCGACCCGAACCGCGCCGAGTACCACCTCTACGTCGGCTGGGGCGCCAACGAGACGGGCCAGACCGCGCGCGCGGAGATAGCGCTCAAGCGGGCGCTGGAGCTCGACGCGGAGCTCGGCGACGCGTACTGGCAGCGCGGCGTCCTCTTGCAGAAGCAGGGGGCGAGCCGCGACGCGCTGGCGGATCTGCAGATCGCGCTCGAGAAGCGGCCGTCGCGCTACGAGGCCTACGCCACGATGGCGCTCTGCTACCAGGATCAGGGCAACTGGGCGGCCGCGGAGGAGGCGTGGCGCAAGGCGATCGCGGCCAACGACAAGGTCCCCGAGTGGCACTACCGGCTCGGCAAGATCTACGCGTCGCGCGGCAATCGGGCCGGGGCCGCGGCCGAGATGGATCGGGCGGTCACGCTGGCCGAGGCGCCGGAGCGCTCGACCCCGCCGTGGCTGTTCGACGCGCACTTCCTCCTGGCCGAGGCGCTCCGCGCGACGAACGACCGAGAGAAGGCCATCCGCCACTACCAGCGCTTCCTGGAGACGGCGCCGACCGACAACGCCTACCGGCGCGACGCGCAGCAGGCGCTGGAGAGCCTGGGGGCGGGCAAGGGGCGGTGAGCGGAGGGAGACCTGGGCGCCTGCGCCGCGGGTCAGGCCCCCAGGCAAGTCGGCCAGGGGCAGCTGCCTCGCGCGTCACGCCCCCGGGGATGTCGCGACATGCGCAGGTGCGTCGCCGCGCAGGCGGCGGGCATGTCGCGACATGCGCAGGTGCGTCGCCGCGCAGGCGGCGGGCATGTCGCGACATGCGCAGGTGCGTCGCCGCGCAGGCGGCGGGCATGTCGCGACATGCGCAGGTGCGTCGCCGCGCAGGCGGCGGGCATGTCGCGACATGCGCAGGTGCGTCGCCGCGCAGGCGGCGGGCATGTCGCGACATGCGCAGGTGCGTCGCCGCGCAGGCGGCGGGCATGTCGCGACATGCGCAGGTGCGTCGCCGCGCAGGCGGCGGGCATGTCGCGACATGCGCAGGTGCGTCGCCGCGCAGGCGGCGGGCATGTCGCGACATGCGCAGGTGCGTCGCCGCGCAGGCGGCGGGCATGTCGCGACATGCGCAGGTGCGTCGCCGCGCAGGCGGCGGGCATGTCGCGACATGCGCAGGTGCGTCGCCGCGCAGGCGGCGGGCATGTCGCGACATGCGCAGGTGCGTCGCCGCGCAGGCGGCGGGCATGTCGCGACATGGGCGGCAGCCTCGCCGCGCAGGCGGCGGGCATGTCGCGACATGGGCGGCAGCCTCGCCGCGCAGGCGGCGGGCATGTCGCGACATGGGCGGCAGCCTCGCCGAGCAGGCGGCGGGCATCTTGAGATAGGGTGCAGCTCTCCTACGGACAGCCGCATCACCTCCGGTGGTCGCTGAGCGCGACGCCGAGCGCCACCACCTTTCCAAGCGCAGCCGCCGCGACTTCGCGGGCCCTCAGTCCTCCTACTCCGCAAACTCAGATTTCTCCCATCTGGGCACGCGAGCAGGCGGGTGGCGTGGGCAGCGCCAAGCCGCAGTGGCGGTGGTACGACCAACTTCCGGTGCCGGGCCTCTACCTCTGACATATAATCGAATTCGCTGGTTTCACGGGCGAGCAAGCAAGGTGATCGATGATCCTCGGGAAAGGCTATTCGATCCTTGAGAAGGCCGCGGAAACTGCCGATTTCAGCCTGATCCGCGCGTGCCGCAAAGGTGACGACATCCCGATCTTGCTGAAGGTCCTGCGTGCGGAAAAAGCGACTCGCGCCGAGGTCGCGCGCTTCAAGCACCAGTGCGAGCGCATCGCGCGGCTCGCCTCGCCCCGGCTCGTCGCGCTGCACGGCGTCGAGGAGCTTGCAGGTGCCTTGCTCGTCGTTCTCGAGGACTTCCCGGGCCGCGATCTCGCGCGTACCCTCGCCGAGCGTCCGCCGCGCAGAATGCCCCTCGGCGAGGCGCTCGATCTCGCGGCTGCGATCGCCGAAGGCCTCGCCGCGGTGCACGCGGCGGGGCTCATCCACCGCGATCTGCGCCCGCACAACGTGCTCGCCGGCGCGTGCGGCGCGGTCAAGATCACGAGCTTCGGTGTCGACGCCGAGATCACCCGCGCGCACGAGCGGCTCTACGCGCCGGCGGTGATCGCCGACGTGCTGCCCTACGTCGCCCCCGAGCAGACAGGCCGCATGAACCGCGGCGTCGACTACCGGACCGACCTCTACGCGCTCGGCGTCATCCTTTACCAGATGCTCACGGGCCAGCGCCCCTTCGAGGCCCTGGACCCGATGGAGCTCATCCACGCGCACCTCGCCCTCGCGCCCGCGCCGCCGTCCCGCGCCGACCCGACGCTCCCCGAGGCCGTCTCCGGCGTGGTGCTCAAGCTGCTCGCGAAGAACGCCGAGGACCGTTCCCAGAGCGCCGAGGGCCTGCTCGCCGACCTCGAACGCTGTCGCGAGGCTCTGCGCGGCACGGGGACGATCGAGCCCTTCGTCGCGGGCCAGCACGCTCGCCATGACCTGTTCCGGATCCACCAGAAGCTCTACGGCCGCGAGCAGGACATCGAGGCGCTGACTGCCGCGTTCGGGCGCGCGCTCGAGGGCAGCCGTGAGATCGTCATCGTCTCCGGCTACTCGGGGATCGGGAAGTCCTCGCTCGTGCACGAGATCTTGAAGCCACTCGCGCGGCAGAAGGGCTATTTCACGAGCGGCAAATACGACCAATACAACCGCGGCGCGCCCTACAGCGCGGTGATCCAGGCGTTCGACGGCCTCGTGCGGCAGATCCTCACCGAGAGCGATGCGCGCATCCTCCGCTTTCGGAGCGCGATCCTCGAGGCGCTCGGGCCGAACGCGCAGGTCGTCTGCGACGTCATCCCCTCGCTCTGCCATGTGCTCGGCGCGCAGCCGCCCGTGCCGGCGCTCGACCCGCTCGAGGCGCAGAACCGCCTGAACCGGTGCTTCTTGCTGTTCGTCTCGGTGTTCGCGCGCGGCGCGCACCCGCTCGTCCCGTTCCTCGACGATCTTCAGTGGATCGACCCCGCGAGCCTGGGGCTGCTCCGCACGCTCCTCGCCGACGACTCGCTCGAGGCGCTCTTCTTCTGCGGCGCCTACCGCGACAACGAGGTGTCGCCCGGGCACCCGCTCATCCGTGCCATCGAGGAGCTCAAGCACGCGGGGCTCGTCGTGCGCGACATCGTCCTCGCCCCGCTCGCGCGCCGGCACCTGCTCCAGATGCTCTCGGACAGCCTCAAGTGCGACGACTGCGGGCCGCTCGTCGATGCGGTGCAGAAGAAGGCCGGTGGTAACCCGTTCTTCGTCAAGGAGTTCGTCCGGTCGCTGCACGACCACGGCGCGCTCACGTTCGCAGCCGGGTCAGGCTGGAGATGGGACCTCGCCAGGATCGACGCGCTCGCGTACACGGACAACGTCGTCGACCTCATGGTGCGCACCATCGCGCGCCTGCCGCCGGAGGCGGTGGAGGCGCTCAAGCTCGCCGCGGCGATCGGCAACCGGTTCGACCTCGACGTGCTCGCCCCCGTGAGCGAGTGCTCGCTCGAAGAAGCGTACAGCCGCCTCGATCCCGCCGCGCGCGAGGGGCTCGTGACGCCCGGGCGAGAGGTATACCGCTTCGCTCATGACAAGGTCCAGGAGGGCGCCTACGCGATGATCCCGGCGGCGGACCGGCCGGCCTTCCACCTCCGGATCGGCCGGCTGCTCGCGGGCAAGGTGGACCTGTCCGAGAGCCAGAGCCTCTTCGACGTCGTCGGCCACCTGAACAGCGCGGGCGACCTCGTGTCGCACCCCGCGGAGCGCCTGCGCCTCGCCCACATGAGCCTCGAGGCCGCCTGCCGCGCCGAGGACGCGGCCGCCTTCGGTGCCGCCCTGCGCTACCTGGAGCTCGGTCTCCTGCGCCTTCCAGAGGACGCATGGACGTCGCAGTACCCGCTCCGCCTCAGGTACGCGATGAAGACCGCCCTCATGCTCTCGCTCTGCGGCCGGCACGACGACGCCCTCGCGCTCCTCTCCGATTGCCTGGAGCGGGCCGCGAGCCGGCTCGATCGCACCGAGGTGCTGCGGCTCAAGCTGAGCGTGCAGGTGCTGAGGAACGACCTGCCCGCCGCGCTCGCGGAGGGGCTCGCGGCCCTGCGCCCGTTCGGGCTCGACCTGCCCGCGTTCCCCGACGAAGCCATGGCCGACGCCCAGATCCGAGCGACGATGGACCTCGTCCGGGAAAAGACGATCGAGGCGCTGCCGGCGCTGCCGCAGCTCGAGGACCCGGAGATCCGTGCCATGCAGGACGTGCTCGTGGAGCTCTTCCTCCCCTGCTGGTTCTTGAGCCTCAACAATCTCAGCATCACGCTCGCGAAGCTCGTCGAGAACACGCTGCGCCACGGGGTGTCGAAGCACGCGATCTTCGGTTACATCCAATTCGGGGCGTTCCTCTGCGGCCGTGGCGATATCGCGCTCGGCTACCGCTTCGGCCGCGCCGCCATCGACCTCTCGGAGCGCTTCACGGACAAGAAGTCCGAAGCGGTGCTCCGCGACATGTGGGGCACCTTCGTGCAGCACTGGAGAGAGGGCTATCCCGCCTGCAAGGATTCGTTGCTCGCGGGGATGCACGCCGGGCTCGAGACGGGCCAGTACATCTGGGCGTTCTACAGCGCGGTAAATAGCATGACAAACAGCGTCCTCCGCGGCCTCCCGCTCTCCGACCTCCTCGCCGAGGCGCAGAGCTACCAGCCGATACGGAAGCTCGACAAGTTCAACGCCATCACCTGGATCATCGCCGCGGCCGGGCAGCTCGCGCACCAGCTCTCGGTCGAGACCGCGTGCCCGGCCAAGCTCGCGGGCGCGTGGATCGACATCGACGAGGTGATCGAGGAGGCACGCCGGATCGACAGCCAGGGCTCGCTCGTCTTCGCCAACTTCTACGTCGTTCTCCTCGGCGTCTTCCAGGGCGCGTTCGAGGAAGCGGCGCGCGCGGCTCTCCCGCTGAACGTCGAGACCCCGACCGTGGCGGCCTGGCACGGCATCCCCGCGCTCCATTTCTACGCCGGTGTCGCGTTCACGCGGGCGGCGGACGTGGTCTCCCCGGACGAGCGCGCGCTCTTCCTCGAACGCGCGGAAATCTTTGCTGAAAAACTCTCGCGCTGGGCGGACCTCTTCCCGGAGAACCTGGCGCACCGCAGCGCCCTGCTCTGCGCCGAGCTCGCGCGCGTCCGCGGTGACGCTCGCGCCGCGGCGGGAGATCGCTACGACGAGGCGATCGCCCTCGCGCAGCGCGGCGGCTACCTCCACGACGAGGCGCTCGCCAACGAGCTCGCCGGCCTCTTCTTCCGCGCGCTCGGCAAGGAGACCATCGCCGGCGCCTACCTGACCAAGGCGCACAGGGCCTACGGCCGATGGGGCGCGACGGAGGCGATGCGGCGCCTCGAGCGCGCGTACCCCGACCTCGTCCCCAGCGAGATCCTCCGCGGCGCGAGGTGCCCGGAGGCCGCCGCGCCCGCCAGCGCCGCGCTCGACCTCGGCTCGGTGCTCAAGGCCTCCCAGGCCATCTCGGGCGAGATCGTCCTCGACCGCCTGCTCGACGCGCTCATGCGCATCCTGGTGAAGAACGCCGGCGCGAGGCGGGGCTGCCTGCTCCTCGCCCGCGCCGAGACCCTGTTCTTGGCTGCCGAGGCGAGGGCGGAGGGGCCCGAGATCGAGGTGCGTATTCCTCACGAGCCCGAAGCCTCCCCTTCGGATCTGCCGGCGTCCCTGCTCAACTACGTCCGGCGCAGCCGGGAGAAGGTGATCCTGGACGACGGGACGGCACGGAACCCCATCATCGCCGGCGACGGCCTCTATCGGTACGCCAGATCCGCCCTCTGCCTGCCCATCCTGCGGCAGGCGGAGCTCGTGGGGTTGCTCTACCTGGAGAACGACCTCATCGCCGGCGCGTTCACCCCGGACCGGCTTTCGGTGCTGGAGCTGCTCTCGGCTCAGGCCGCCATCTCTATCGCCAATGCCACGCTCTACGCCGACCTGCTCCAGGAGAACAGCGAACGCCGGCGAGCGGAGCAGGCCGTGCGTGACAGCAAAGAGCTGCTGCAGTCGATCGTCGACAACTCGACAGCGATCATCTACCTCAAGGATGTCGAGGGGCGCTACCTGATGGTCAACCGGCGCTACGCCGAGCTGTTCCACGTCGGTGAGCAAGCGATCGTCGGCCGGACCGACTACGATGTCTTCCCCAGGGAGCGGGCCGATGCCTTCCGCGCCCTCGACCAAGAGGTGCTGGCCACCGGAACGGCGCTGCAAGTCGAGGAAGAGGCTCCCCAGGACGATGGGCTGCACACCTACATCTCCCTCAAATACCCCCTGTGCAATGCGGCGGGGCAGCCCTATGCCCTCTGCGGCATTTCCACCGACATCACCGAGCGCAAGCAGGCCGAAGCGGAACGCCAGGCCCGCAAGACGGCCGAAGCCGAGAGCCGTGCGAAGACCGAGTTCCTCAGGAACATGAGTCACGAGCTGCGCACGCCGCTCAATGCTATCCTTGGCTACGCCCAGATCCTCAAGCGCTCCCCGGGGCTCGACGACCGCCAGGCGACGGGACTGAACACCATCCAGCAGAGCGGTCAGCACCTCTTGACCCTCATCAACGACCTGTTGGACCTGGCCAAGATCGAGGCGGGCAAGCTCGATCTCTACCCCGAGCCGATCCACCTCTCGACCTTCCTGAGGGGCGTCGCCGACATCAGCCGCGTCAGGGCGGAGCAGAAGAGCCTTTACTTCGACTACGAGGTCACGCCCCACCTGCCCCAGGCGGTGCTGGCCGACGAGAAGCGCCTGCGCCAGGTGCTGCTCAACCTGCTGGGCAACGCGGTGAAATTCACCGACCGGGGGCGGGTGAGCTTCGGGGTGCGGCCTCTTTCCCAGGACGGGGCCTCGGCGCGGCTGCGCTTCGAGGTGGAGGATACCGGCGTGGGAATGGCGCCGGAGCAGCTGGCCAAGCTCTTCCAGCCTTTCGGGCGGGTGGGGGACGTGCGGCGCCGCGCGGGCAGCGGCCTGGGGCTCATGATAAGCCACCAGCTGGTGCACCTCATGGGCAGCGAGATCCAGGTGGAGAGCCGGCCCGACGAGGGCAGCCGGTTCTCGTTCGAGGTGATCTTGCCGATGGCCGAGCTCGCGGCCCCCCTCCGGCCCTCCGAGCGGGCCCCCATCGGCTACGAGGGGCCGCGCCGGAAGGTGCTGGTGGCCGACGACGTGGTGGGCAGTCGGGCGATGCTCTTGGACCTGCTGAGCGGCCTGGGCTTCGAGGTGTGCGAAGCGACCAATGGCCAGGAGGCCGTCGAGCAGGAGCTGGCGGCGTCGCCGGATCTGGCGGTGATGGATCTGGTCATGCCGGTGATGGACGGCCTGGAGGCCATCCATCGCATTCGTCGCAATCGCCGGGCTCGGGGGCTCCCGCGGCTGCCGTCCATCACGGTCTCCGCGAGCGCCAACGAGGAAGACCAGGCTGAGAGCATGGCGGCCGGCGCCGACGCCTTCCTCGCCAAGCCGCTCGATCAGGAGAGCCTGCTGCGGATCATCGGGGCCCAGCTGGGGCTCACCTGGGTCTATGTCAGATCGGCCGAGGAGCGAGCCGGGGACGGGGAGGCCGCGGAGCTCGTGGCCCCGCCCCCAGAGGAGATGGACGTCCTGCATGCCCTGGCCCAGGAGGGCAACATGCGCGACATCCGAGAGCGGGCGGCCTATCTGATCACGCTCGACGAACGCTATCGCCCCTTCGCCGACCGCCTGCACCGCCTGGCGCAGGACTACCAGTCCCAGGCGATCCTCAGCCTGGTCGAGGAGCACCTGCAGGGGGTCGAACCGAGGGCGATGCTGGGGCTGGAGCCGCCGCGGCGCAGGGAGGGCGGTCAGCGACCATGAGCAGAGCCACAGCCCCCGGTGCGTGCACCCGCACCATCCTGATCGTGGATGACATGCCAGCCAATCTCCGCGTGCTGGTGGATAGTCTGGAATGCACAGGTCATCGAGTGCTCGTCGCTCAGGGCGGTGAAGAGGCCTTGAAGCGGGCCAGCTTCACGAGACCCGACCTGATCCTGCTGGACGTGGTGATGCCTGGCATCGACGGGTTCGAGACGTGCCGGCGCCTGAAAGCGGCTGAAAGCACTCGAGATATCCCGGTGCTCTTCATGACCTGTGTGACGGATGCGGCTGACAAGCTCGCGGGGTTCAAGCTGGGGGGCGTCGATTACATCACCAAACCGTTCGACACTGGAGAGGTGATAGCGCGCGTCACGACGCACCTGAGCCTGCGCGAGGCGCAAAAGGAGCTCGAAGCGAAGAACGCGCAGCTGCAGTGCGAGATGACGATACGCCAGCAAAAAGAGGCGGCGCTGCAGCGTGCTCATCAAGAGCTGGAACAGCGGGTGCGAGAACGCACGGCCGAGCTGGGCAGCTCGAACGCCGCTCTCCGCGAGAGCCAGCGGCTGCTTCAAGCCATCGTCGACAATACGGCCGCCGTCATCTTCGCCAAGGACCTCGAGGGGCGCTACATGCTGGTCAACCGCGGGTTCGAAGAGCTCTTCCACCGGGGTCGCGAGCAGGTCGTCGGCAAGACCGACCACGACGTCTTCCCACGCGAGCAGGCCGACGGGTACCGCGCCAACGATTTGCTCGTCCTGCAGCAGAATCGGGCCATCGAGCTCGACGAGCTGGCGCCCCAGAGCAACGGCGTGCGCACGTACATGTCCCTCAAGTTCCCGCTCCGCGGTCCCGCCGGAGAACCTGAGGGCATTTGCGGCATCTCGACCGAGATCACCTCCCGCAAGCACGCCGAGGACGTGCTGCGCCATTCCTACTCGCTCCTCGAGGCCACGCTCGAATCGACAGCGGACGGCATCGTGGTCGTCGACGGCGCGAGGCGCGTCGTGCGCCATAACCACAAGCTCGCGCAGATGTGGCGCATCCCCGAGGACGTCCTCGCCAGCAGTTCGGCCGACGCCCTCTTCGCGTTCGCCGGCGGCCGGCTCCGCGAGCCCGACCTCTTCCTGCGAAGCGTCGATGAGCTCTATGCCGAGCCCGAGGCGAGCGCCGTCGATACGTTCCCGCTCCTGGACGGGCGGGTCTTCGAGCGTTATTCGCAGCCCCAGCGCCTCGGCGGGCGCGTGGTCGGTCGGGTCTTCAGCTTCCGCGACATCACCGCGCGCGTGGACGCCGAACAGCAACGCAATCGGGTCCTCCTGGAGGAGCGGCGCGCGCGTGCGGCGGCGGAGGAGGCCATCGGTCTGCGGGACGAGTTCCTCCTCGTCGCCTCGCACGAGCTCCGCACCCCGCTCACCAGCCTGCAGCTCTCCATTCAAGCGCTGGGGCGAAGGCTCTCGCAGGGCATGGACGTCGGGCGCGTGCGATCCGCGGTCGCCGTCTCCGGCCGCCAGATCACGCGCCTCGCCACCCTCATCGATATGCTCCTCGACGCCTCCCGGATCCAGGCGGGGAGGCTCGATCTGAACAGGGCGTCCGTCGATCTACGCGACCTGGTCGCCGAGATCGTCGCCCACCTCGGCGACCAGGTCGCGCAGTCGGGCAGCACGCTCGCCATGCGCACGGAGCAGCCCGTCATCGGCTGGTGGGACCCGTACCGCCTGGAGCAGGTCGTGACCAACCTCCTCACCAATGCAATCAAGTTCGGGGGAGGCTCACCGATCGAGATCGCCATCACCGGGGAAGATCGGGTCGCACGGCTCTCGGTGACGGACCACGGGATCGGGATCCCGGCCGAGGTGCAGGAGCAGCTCTTCGAGCGGTTTCGCCGCGGCGTCTCGTCGCGGAATTACGGGGGGCTCGGGCTCGGCCTCTATCTCACGCGCACCATCGTCGAGGCGCACGGCGGGCGAATCCGCGTATCGAGCGAGGTCGGCCGGGGCTCGACCTTCTTTGTCGAGCTGCCGCTCTCGACCGAGAGCGCGGCGCGCCACCACGGCGAGCCAAGGCAGCCGGAGCCCGCAGGCTGTGGAGTCGAGGTGGTCCCTTCGACGGGCAGATGAGTCGTGGATAGGGCGTCGACGAGCGAAGGCTCCGCGGCGCGCTCACGACCTGCGCCCTGTCCCTACTGTCACGCCGACGCCGGCGAGCTTCCGGGCCGGCCATCTCCGGGACCCAGTTCGGGTCCATTTTCCGCGGGTCTGGGTGGCCGCTCACAGCCGGGCGCCGGGCGGGCGGCCCTCGCTCGGCTATCCTGGGGGATGATCTCCGCCCTCACGGTCCGCGCGGCGGTGCGCGCCGACATGCCCGAGGTGGCGCGCTTCGCGGCGCAGCTCGTCCGCCTCCACCACGCCCTGGATCCCCATCGCTTCCTGTGTCTTGAGCCGCTCGAGCCGGGCTACGAGCGATGGCTCACCCGCGAGCTCGCCGACCCCGGCGCCGCGATCGTCGTGGCCGAGCGAGGCGGCGCCGAGCCGGCGCTTGTCGGCTACGCCTACGGCCGCCGGGAGCCGCGCGACTGGAACAGCCTCCTCGACGCCCACGGCGCGCTCCACGACGTCTTCGTCGCCGAACCAGCGCGCCGGCTCGGCGCGGGCGCCCTCCTGCTCGAGGCCGTGATCGCGCGCCTCCGCGCCCTCGGCGCGCCGCGCGTCGTGCTCCACACCGCGACGCAGAACGCCGCCGCTCAGCGCCTGTTCGAGCGGTTCGGCTTCCGCCGCACGATGATCGAGATGACGCTCGAGCTCTGATCGCACCAGCGCGCCCCGGGCTCCGCCAGGACGACCGGATGCTGCTCTCGGCTCTTGCCGAAGAGCAACTTCGGCGTCAGCGGCCTTCCCGCACGAGCTCCGCGGCGGTCTGCTCCCACACCATCGTGTCGCGCGGCTCGCCCGCCGGCGTCAGGGCGTTCGCCTCGAGCGTCGTCACGTGCCGATACCCGAGCCGCCGGGGCACGGCGGCGCTCGCGGTGTTCCGCGCATCGCAGCGGATCTCGACGCGGCTCCACCCGACCTCCTCGAGCGCGACCCGCGTCAGCCACGCCACGGCCTCGGTCGCATAACCGCGGCCCGTCGCGCCCTCGCGGAGCCAATAGCCGATCTCGATCGCGCCCGGACCGATCCGCGGGTGGAGCCCCGTACCCCCGAGCACCTCGCGCTCGTCGCGCGTGAAGATGCCGTAATGAAAGTCGCGTCCTGCCGTGAAGTCGTCCCGGAACTTCTCCAGCAGCGCGGTCGTCGCCTCCAGGGAGGCCGGCTCGTTCACGGCCCACGGCATCCAGGGCCGCAGGTGCGCAAGGCTTGCGTCGATCGCCGCCCTGAGCAACGGCGCATCCTCGGGACGCCACGCGCGCAGCGTCAGCCGCGCGGTCAGGATGCACGCCGGCGGGCGCTCACCGGCCATCGCGCCGCTCCGTACCCGCGCTCATCGCGCCCCCGACGCCGGTGGCCCTCCCCTGCCGAGCGCAGCAGGCCGCCCGAAGGACACGTCCCCCACCGCAGATCGCTCCAGCAGGGAGGCGAGCCGTCATCATGCACCGGAGCTTACAACGAAGACCTCCCCCGCACAGCCCCGCACGTGTTCGTGAAGCCGGCGAAGGCGACGGCCGCCTGAGCGGCGCCGGGAGACAGGAGACGTCATGTTGAAGCTCTGGGGTCACAAGAATTCTTCGAACGTGCAGAAGGTCCTCTGGGCGCTCGATGAGCTGAGGCTCGATTTCGAGCGCATCGACGCCGGCGGGCCGTTCGGCCGCGTGAAGGACGCCGACTACCTCACCCTCAACCCCAACGGGCTGGTGCCGACGCTCGAGGACGGGCCGCTGGTGCTCTGGGAGTCGCACGCGATCGTGCGTTACCTGTTCTCGCGGTACGGCTCGCCGCCCCTCCAGCCGAGCGATCTCGCGGACAGGGCGCGCGCCGACGCGTGGACGGACTGGCAGTTCGGGCCCCTGTGGCCCCCGGTGCGGACGCTCCTCGTGCAGCTCCTGCGCACGCCGGAGGAGCGCCGCGATCAGGGCGCGATCGACGGCGCGCGCAAGGCGGCGCTCGCCGCCCTCGGGATCCTCGATCGGCAGCTGTCGAAGCAGCCGTGGGTCGCCGGAGAGTACTTCACGTTCGCCGACATCCCCCTCGGGGTGGCGGCGCAGCGGTGGTACAACCTGCCGACCGAGCGGCCCGCGCTCCAGCACGTCGACGCGTGGTACGGCCGCGTCAAGCGCCGGCCGGGCTTCGAGCGCTGGGTGGATCTCCCGCTCACGTGAGGCGCGCGCCGGCCGCGGGCGCGCGACGGCTCGCCCGCTCCGGCCGCTCGTCTCCACGTCTCCCCTCTCGGGGACGGCCCTTCAGAACATCGGAACTTCGGTGTCCAGGCCGAGGAGCACGCGGCCCTGGACATCGCGCGTGTGCGGGGCGACGAGGGCGTGCTGCGTGACGGCGTGAACGTCGCGGAAGCAGCGCTGGAGCGGGCTCTCCGCGTAGAGCGCCGCGGCGCCGCCCGCCGTGAAGGCCAGATCGACGGCGCGGGCCGCGCCGAGGGCGGCGTTCGTCGCGGCCAGCCGGACGCGCGCCCGATCCCGGATCGAGATCGACTTGCCGGACAGGGCGGCATCCCAGAGGGCAGAGGCCGCCTCGACGAGGTACGCCCTGGCCGCGCCCAGCGTGGCCTCGGCCTCGGCCACGGCGAGCGCCGTCGACGGCCGCGCCGCGAGCGGCACCGCGGCGCCGACCGGCCGCTTGGCCGCCGCGAGCCGGAGGAGCTCGTCGAGGGCCGCGCGCGCGATCCCGAGCGCGGTCGCCGCGACCGCGCTCGCGAGCAGGCCGAACAGGGGGAACGCGAACAGGGGCGCCGGATGGGTCGGCGCCGCCATCGGAAGGCGGATGCACCGGCGGCTCGGCACGAAGACGTCCGCGACCGCGAAATCGTGGCTCCCGGTGCCCGCGAGCCCGGAGGCGCTCCACGTATCCAAGATCGTGCACTCCGAGGCGCGAAACATGGGCACGACGGCCTGCGGCACGCCCGCGGGCGACAGGCGCGGCGCCAGCCCGTCGAAGACCACCGCGGTGCCGCCCAGCCAGTCGCAGTGCTGACAGGCGCTCGCCATCGCCCACCTCCCCGTGACGCGAACCCCTCCCTCGACCTCGACGGCGCGGCCGCCCGGCGCGAAGACCCCGGCCGTGACGACGTCCGGGCGCGCATACATCTCTTTGCCGCCCTCCGCGGGGAGGTATGCGTCGAAGGCGCCGGTCGCGCCGCAGATCATGGCGCACCATCCCGCCGCGCCGTCGGCGCGCGAGAGCTCCTCGATGGCCTGCATCGCCGTGAGGGGGTCGGCCTCGAGCCCGCCGAGCGCGGCCGGGCGAAACATGCGAAAGAACCCCGCCTCCCGGAGCGCCCGCGCGACCGGATCCGGCAAACGGCGCTCGCGCTCCCCCTGCTGCGCGTGTTTCTGGAGGAGCGGGACGAGGCTGCGCGCCGCGTCGAGGAGCGACGCGGGCTCGGCGGAGGACGTCGTGGCCATGGTCAAAGGCTCATCCCTTCCTGGGCGGCTGCGCGTAGCGCCCCTCTTCGGCATAGTATTCGGGGAATCCGACGATCTCCTGGAGCGCCTCGAAGCGCATCCGGGGGTCCGGGTGCCGGCCGGCGCGCAATGCGGCGAGCGCCTCGCGCATGGCGGCGGCGGCGACCGAGAGCAGGGTGAGCGGATACGCCGCGATCTTGTAGCCGATCGCCTCGAGCTCGGCCGGCGGCAGCACCGGAGTCCTGCCGTGATCCACCATGTTCGCCATGGCCGGCGCGCGCACTTCCCGGCAGAACGCGCGCATCTCCTCGACGCTCTCGGGCGCCTCCAGGAACACGATGTCGGCCCCGAGATCGGCGAACGCCTGGGCGCGGGCCAGCGCCTCGTCGAAGCCGTGCGTCTGCCGGGCGTCGGTGCGCGCCAGGATGAGCACCCCGGCGCCCTCGTCGCGCGCGTCCACGGCGGCCCGGATGCGGGTGAGCGCCTCGTCGCGGGGCACGACCTGCTTGCCGCGCGTGTGGCCGCAGCGCTTCGGGGCGACCTGGTCCTCGATCATGACGCACGCGAGCCCGGCCTGCGCGTAGCCGCGCACCGTGCGCTTCACGTTCATCGCGTTGCCGTAGCCCGTGTCGCCGTCGCCGAGCACCGGGATCGACACCGCGGCGCAGATCGCGCGCGCCTGGTCGACCATCTCGCCATACGAGATGAGCCCCGTGTCCGGGGCGCCGAGGCGCGCGGCCGAGACCGCGAAGCCGCTCATGAACGTGAGCGGGAAGCCCGCCTGCTCGATGAGCCGCGCCGACAGCGCGTCGAAGCAGCAAGGCATCACGAGGAGGCCGGGCGTCGCGAGGAGCTCGCGGAGCGTGTGAGCGGAGGACACGGCGCAGACGATACCGCGCCCGGCGGCCCTCCGGGCAAGCGCGAACGCCCGAGGCGCGCCGGCGCGGAGGGCGCGCAGGCGGCGCTCGCCGAAGCAGGGCGCGCCGGGGTCTCTATCGCCGGCGCGCGCCGCGGGGAGGCGACTCGCCTCTTGCCAGATCGCCGGAGCGCCCGATCCCGGCGCTCACACCCCTGTCGGGTACGTCTCCGCCTCGGGCTCGCGCCGCTCGGCGGTCCACTCCAGCGGCCTCACCGCGGTCGTCTCGTCGACGTGGATGACCGCGTCGAACTGCTCGCTGAGCCTCGCGTGGAAGTAGTGGCTCGCCCGCTCGGTCTCCGGGAGGTAGAGCACGCCGATCGCGCGCTCGAGCGAGCGCTCGCGCAGCGCCTCGACGAGCTCGCGGCGCGCGCCCGCCTCGGGCCGCAGGTCGAGCCAGAAGCGCGAGAGCTCCGTGTCGTGGAAGAGCCGCTCGTAGCTGTTCGGCAGCGACGGCCGGACGCGCTTGATCTCCGCGGGATAGCCCCACTCGGAGGCGGCCATCACGGTGCCGGTGTGCGTCGAGAAGCCGACGAGGAACGTGGCTTCGCCGGAGCGCTCGCGCAGGAGCTGGCCGACGTTCCACTCGCCCGCCTCGCCCATCTGGGTCGCGCGCGCGTCGCCCAGGTGCGAGTTGTGCGCCCAGAGGACGGCCCGCGTCGGCGCGTGGAACCGGTCGAGGTGCGCGACGAGCGCCTCGACGGTCTCGGCCATGTACCGGTCGCGGAGGTTCCACGACGACACGGGGCCGCGGAACATGGTGCGATAATACTCCTCGGCGCTCTGCACGAGCCGCGCGTTCTGCTCGACCTGGAAGTACTCGTCCTCGGCGACGCGCCCGTCGAGCTTCGCGTACTCGGCCTGCTTCTTCATCAGCTCCGTCAGCTGCTCGACGACCTCGCGCTCACACGACCCGCTGAGCTCGAAGCCGGCCGCGTACCCGTACACCTGCGGATCCTCGCTGAACCGGTCGAAGCAGCCGTAGCGGCGCCGCGCCCGCTTGGCGGCCTCCGGATCCACGCGGTCGAGGTACTCGAGGACGGCCTCCATCGAGGCGTGCAGGCTGTAGAGGTCCATGCCGTAGAAGCCCGCCTTCGCCTGACCGCGCGGCACGCCGGCGTTGTGCTCGCGGAGCCAGCGGACGAGGCCGAGGACGTCGTCGTTGCGCCACATCCACTGCGGGAACCGCTTGAAGCCGGAGAGCGCCTCCTCGGCGCTGCCGTCGTCGTCCGCCCCGCGGACATAGCGGTTCACGCGGTACGCGTCCGGCCAGTCGGCCTCGACGATGACCGCGGTGAAGCCCTTCTCGGCGATGAGCCGCCGCGTGATCTGGGCGCGCGCCTGGTAGAACTCGTGGGTGCCGTGCGTGGCCTCGCCGAGCAGGACGAAGCGGCGATCGCCGATCGCGTCGAGCAGCGCGTCGTAGTCGCGCGCGCCGCCGCGCAGCGGCCGGGCGGCGTCGCGGACGAGGGCGGTCACGGGTTCTCGAGAGCTGGGCATGGTGTCACTCCTTGGTCCGTGGCGGCCGCGGCGGCCTCGGGACACGGCTGCTCCTCTCCAGCCCCCCGGATCGACGCCTCCGGCGAACGGCAGAGGATGCCCGTGAATTGCCGCTGTGCTCGCTGTTTCATGGATCCGATTCGGTGTCTGGACATGCGCCATGAGTTGCAAAACCCGCGCCGGGACAGACCACGACCTCGGGAGCCGCCCGACTCCCAGAGACTCCGGAGCTCGGCTCGGCGCGCGCCGCGCCGGTGCGTCCGATCGAGCCGAATGCCGCTCACGGCATGGTGTCGCTCACGGCATGGTGGAGACGCGCGCGCGCTTTCCGAGCTGGACCGAGGCGTAGAGGAGATAGAGGCCGGCGAGCCCGACGAGCACGTAGACGATGCGGCTGATCGTGCTGAGCCTGCCGAAGATCGCCGCGACCAGGTCGAACTCGAACAGCCCAACGAGCCCCCAGTTGACGGCGCCGATCACGGCCAGCACGATGGCGGCCCACGTTAGCCCTGAAATCCCACGGTTGACCTGTTCCATGCCCCCGGGAGAAGCACGAGCCGCGCCGCGCGCGACGTGCACCGCGCGCCCGCTGCGGCGCTGACGCCGCCGGCTCGCTCTGCGGGCCGCTAGGCGGTCACGCGTGCGCCGGCGCGACGTCGAGCAGCGAGGGGAGGATCTCTCCCGCGCCGCCGGTGAACACGAAATCGCAGAGGCTGGTGACCGCGCTGGGCTCGACGTTGACCTCGGCGATGAGGGCGCCGTGGCGCTTGGCGAGGGGGACGAACCCCGCGGCCGGGTACACCACGGCCGAGGTGCCGACCACGAGCAGGAGATCGCAGCCGTCGACGCCGGCGGCCGCCGCGGCGAGGTCGCTCTCCTTCAGCGCCTCGCCGAACCAGACGACGTGCGGGCGCTGCACGCCGCCGCAGGGGCAGTGGGGCAGCTCCGCGGCGGTGAAGCGGCGGGCGCGGGTCTCCGGATCGGGGGAGCCGCTCCCCGCGAAGGCGGGGGTGATGGGCACGTCGCGGTTCTCGGTCACGCTCCCGCACGAGAGGCAGCGCACCTGCCACAGCGAGCCGTGGAGCCGCACCGGATCCTGCGAGCCCGCCTGCTCGTGCAGGCCGTCGATGTTCTGGGTGATCAGGGTGAAGGCGCCGCCGGCCTCCCGGAACCGCGCCTCCAGCCGCGCCAGCGCGTGGTGGCCCGGGTTCGGCTGGCAGCCGCGCGCGCGCTCGCGCCGGTGGTTGTAGAACTCCCACACGAGGCCCGGATCGCGCTGCCACGCCTCGGGCGAGGCGAGGCTCGTCGCCTCGTAGCGCCGCCACAGCCCCCCGGCGCCGCGGAACGTGGGGATGCCCGACTCCGCCGAGACGCCGGCGCCGGTCAGGACGGCGATCTTCCTGGCGCGGCGCAGGCTGGACTGGAAACGCTCGCGGCTCGTTGCGCTCATGGCGGACCTCCTGAGAATCGAGCAGGGAGGCGGGAAGGCGGGAGGGCTATCGCGCCTGCCCGGTGCTCCCCGCGTTCCAGCGCACTCTAGCGCACGCCGCGGGGCGACGTCTGCGCCGCGCCCGGCGCGCGCCGCGCCCCGGCCGGCGCCTGCTCCGCGGCCAGCGCGTACCGCGCCGCGGGCGCGCCCGATCCCGGCCGCGGCGGACGCGCCGTCGACGCCCTCGATTTCGGGTGTAAGCCGGCGGAGGCGACCGCGTTTCCCTGGCACTCGGACGCGCCGGGGCCCGCCACCGCGAGCCCCGGCCGCGCCGGTCCCTCCGTCGACCGCCGGACGACCAGCGGCTCGCGGCTCTCGCGCGGCGAGAGCGGCGGAGGGATCCGTCTCGCCCCTGAACGGGGGCCGCGCGTGCGGCCCTCGCGAGGACGTGTGTCGGGGTCGGCGATGGCCACCCCGCGAGAACGCACTGCGGGGATCCGCGCTCGCGATCCCCTTCAAGGAGGACACTCATGCGCATCCGGCCCCTCGATCTCGTCGCCCCTGCTCTCCTCGCCGCGCTGCTCGTCGGCTGCGGCGGCGCCGCGCCTGCCGCCAGGGAGCCGGCGGCGCCGGCGGGGCCGGCGGGGCCGGCGGCGCCGGTGGACACCGCCACCGCGCCGTCGATGCAGCCGGAGTTCGACGCTCCGCAAGAGGAGGGCCGCGCGTCCGCCGCCGCGGAGAAGGCCGAGGAGGCGGACGCCTCCGGCGCCCCGGCCCTCGCGGCGGCGCCGCCCCCGCCTGCCTCGCCGTCGCCGGCGGCCCCGTCGGCCGGCGTGACCGCGGCGGGCAAGCCGGAGGCGCGCCGCAGCGTGGCGGGCGCCGCGCCGGCGCCGAAGAAGGTCTCCGCCCCGGCGCCGGTCGCCGCGCCGCGTCCCGCCGCCCCGCCCGCGGCGGTCGCCGTGACGGCGCCCGAGCCCCAGGGCAGCGAGTCGTACCGGGACTACGGCGTCAACCCGGTGGAGGACCCCGCGAAGGACCGGCTCTCGACGTTCGCGATCGACGTGGACACGGCCTCTTACGCGATCGCGCGCCGCAAGATCCTGGACGGAGCCCTGCCGCCCTATCAGGCCGTGCGCGCCGAGGAGTTCCTCAACTATTTCGATTATGGCTATGCGTCTCCCACGGCGGGCCCGTTCGCGGTGCACCTCGCGGCCGCGCCCTCGCCGTTCGCGGTGGGCCATCACCTCGTGCGCGTGGCGGTCCAGGGCAAGCGCGTGCCGGTCAAGGAGCGGACGCCGGTGCACCTCGTGTACCTCGTCGACACGAGCGGCTCGATGCACGCGCCGGACCGGATCGAGCTCGCGAAGAAGAGCTTGAGAATGCTCACCGAGTCGCTCAAGCCGGGGGATACGGTCGCGCTCTGCACCTATGCGGGCAGCGTGCGGGAGGTGCTGGCGCCGACCGGCATCGAGAGCAAGGGGAAGATCCTCGCGGCGATCGCGGACCTCACGGCGGGCGGCTCCACCGCCATGGCGAGCGGGATCGATCTCGCCTACAGCCTGGCGGAGCGGACGCTCGTGAAGGGGCACATCAACCGTGTCGTCGTCCTCTCCGACGGCGACGCGAACGTCGGCCCGACCTCTCACGAGGAGATCCTGAAGACCATCAAGCGCGCGCGGGACAAGGGGATCACGCTGTCCACGATCGGCTTCGGCCAGGGCAACTACAAGGATGTCATGATGGAGCAGCTCGCCAATCAGGGCGACGGGAATTACGCGTACATCGACAGCGAGGCGCAGGCGCGGCGGGTCTTCTCCGAGCAGGTGGGCGGGATGCTCCAGGTCATCGCGCGCGACGTGAAGATCCAGGTCGAGTTCGATCCGAGCTTCGTGAAGAGCTATCGGCTGATCGGCTATGAGAACCGCGACGTGGCCGACCGGGATTTCCGGAACGACAAGGTGGACGCGGGCGAGATCGGCGCCGGTCACAGCGTGACGGCCATCTACGACGTCGAGCTCAAGGACGCCGCGCTGCGGGGCGCGGGGGCGGCGCCGGTCGTCGTGCGCCTCCGCCACAAGGCGCCGCTCGGGTCGGACGTGGCCGAGGAGACGCTGGTCAAGATGGCTCCGGGCGCCATCGCCCCCACCTTCGACGCGGCGCCGGCCGATCTTCGCTTTGCGTCCGCGGTGGCCGGCTTCTCCGAGATCTTGCGCCACAGCCCGCATGCGCGCTCCTGGAGGCTCTCCGACGTCGAGAAGATCGCGAGGGCGGCGGCCTCCAGCAAGGGCGATCAGCAGGAGTTCATCGGCATCGTTCGCCGCGCCGGCGCGCTCGCGGGCGGCAAGACGGACGCGGTGGCTGCGCGGGGCGCCGACTGACCTGCCGGGGGGGACGGCATCGCTGAGCAGCGGTGGCTCGAAGAGGGAGCTGTCCGGATGCCAGGAGAGGGAGATAGAGAGAAGAGAATTCAACGCAAAGCCGCAAAGCCGCAAAGACGCGAGAAGAGAGAGAGAGCTAACCCCTTCTCTCTCTTTCTTTTTTGCGTCTTTGCGCCTTTGCGGCTTTGCGTTGAATTCTTCATATCTTTACCTGCCTCCGGAGCATCCCGGCGACCCCTCCAAGCTGCCCACGCGCATCGCTGCCCGGCATCGTTGATCGAGAGCCACGCCCCCTTCGCGCCCACCACTGCACGCCAGCAACCGGCACATCGAGCCGTAACAGGAACGACACGCCGGGGCTCGGCCGCGTTTTCGAAGCGCACTCTATTGTACACGCGCTCACCGCGGATCACAGCGCCGGCTCCCCCAGCGGCCCCCTCGCGGTACTGAAACCGCGATATCGCAGACCCGCGCCGCGTGGAAGCGCAACGCGCGCCATCCACGACGAAAGCCGACGAACGCCGACGAACGCCGACCACAAGCGACCGACGAGAGCAACCGGCAGACTGGATTCCAGCGCGACGCAGATCCATTGCAGTTTCTCGACTGGAATCCGCGGAACTGTGACTTGACATCTCGTCACCGATGTCGCTTTTATCATTCACCGTCCTCGGGCGTGTCGCGCGGGACGAAGGCGGGAAGCGAGGACGCTGCCGTGGAAGCGCTGTGCGTAACGATGCGGGGGCGGTGCCAGTATTGCCAGGCGATGCTGCCCATCAACCGGGTCGACACGAAGATCTTCTGCTCGGGGTGCGGCACGTTCACCGAGATCGCCAACCGCGTGTGGCATCGCATGCTACGCGAGCCGCTCTACCGCGCTCCGCGCCTGCTGCCCGGCGAGGTGCAGCGCGTGCAGGAAATGTCGCTGTCACTCGAATTTTCTCGGTCGAAGCCCGCGTGCCGCTCTTGCCGGACGCCGCTCGCGGTGGACTCGAGCGCGCTCACGCCCCTCCCGTGCTCGAGCTGCGGGGCGCAGCACGCCCGCCGCCGCTGGCCGGCGGCCATCCCCATCGCCGGGCTCGATCCCGAGGCGGTCCTCGTCGGAGAGGAGGCCGAGATCGCGCCCCCGGACGAGCGCCCGGGCGCCCCAGGGCTCGATCCGTCGCCCTGCGCGCTTTGCGGCGGCGCGCGCGACTCCAGCGCTCCCGAAGAGGGCTGCGAGCGCTGCGCCGTGGCCCCGCACGTCCCCGAAACATCCTCGCAACGAGCCCGTGACCGCGCGCCGATAACGTGGCTCATCGCGTCCGAGCGGTTCGCCCCGATCAGCGGGCACGCCGCGCCGGTGCAAGAAGGGCTCTTCGACTGGAGAGAGGCGCCCAGGGTCGCTCCGCTCGACGACGGAGGGTTCGTCCTGCTCTCGCTCTCCAGCGGAGAGTGGACCGGGCCGCGGCGGAGCCTCGAGGAGGTGCACGAGCGCGTCGTCATGGCGCTCGACCCGGACCTCCGGGTGCGGTGGCTCCGGCGCGAGCGCGTCCCCGGCAGGCTCGGCAAGCAGGCGCTCGGCCTCGCGTCCGACGGCGAGCGCATCGTCCTCTATTCCACCCGAGAAGGGCACGAGGTGCTCGACGGCAGGACGGGCGCCTCGCTCGGAAAACATGCGACGAGCGACGCGATGATCGCGTCGCTCCACGGGCGGGAGGCGCGCGCCCTCGGCCTCCACCTGCGGATCGACAAGGGACGCCTCGCCGTGGTGCACGGCGACGCCGCCGCGCTCCCCGGAGCGATCCTCGGCCGGCGCGGCGTGAAGGTCGTCCGGCGCCTGCCCGGCGGCGGGCTCGGCGTCCTCTCCCGCCATCGCGGGGTGCGGCTCGACGTGGTCGATCCGCGCGGCGGGCTCAGGACGTTCCTTGTCAATCCGAAGGACGGCTCGCTCGACGGGCTCTCGTTCTCGGTCAGCCGGAGCGGGCTCGTCGGCGTGCTCAACCACCGCCGCCTCTGGGTGGCCCGGCCCGGGGACGAGGAGCTCCGCACCTGCCTCGACGGCCCGGCCGATCGCGTGTGGCGCGACTCCGTGCTCCTCGCCGCCGACGACGGCGTCTGGCTCTTCGAGAACGGCTCGGGCGCGCGCCGCTACGCCCCAGACGGCGCCTTGCTCTTCGACGCCGAGATCTGCCCGCGACCCAAGGCGCGCGCGCCGGCGCAGCTCGCCAGCGAGTCGACGCAGAAGCGGATGGAGAGGGCCCGGAGACACCGGCTCTCGCGCGGCGGCAAGGCGGAGCACGAGCTCGGCGAGGGCGCGCGGAGCGAGGGGGCGCGCCAGACGAAATGGCCGCTGCGCGCGCTCGCATGGCTGCTCGGCCGCACGACGCTGCTCGCCCTCGGGCTCGCGCTGGGGTCCAGCGGCGCGCTCGGCGGCTGATCTCGAGCGAGCGGTCACCTCATCGGCGCAAGGGCCCGCCCTGCGGCGCCGCGCCGCCGCGTTCGTGGTATGCGGCGGACATGGGGTTGCTCGCGATCTGCGGCTCGATCACCGCCGATCTCCTCGGTTACGGCCCGCGGCTGCCGCGCCCGGGCGAGTCGGTGCTGGGCCGCCGCTTCCTCGTCGCGCCGGGCGGCAAGGGCGCGAACCAGGCGGTCGCGGCGGCGCGCTCCGGCGCCCGCGTGCGGCTCGCGGGCGCGCGCGGCGACGACGCCCACGGCGAGCTCTGCGCCGCCGCGCTCGCCGCCGACGGCGTGGACCTCTCCGCCGTGGCGATCCACCGCGGCGCGACGACCGGCGTGGCCCTCATCTGCGTCGACGACGCCGGGGAGAACCAGATCCTCGCGATCCCCGGCGCCAACGCGCTCGTCGCGCCGCCCGCGCCGTGCGGGGCCTCGGTCTGGCTGTGCCAGGGCGAGATCCCGGCCGAGGCCATCGCCGGCGTGCTGTCGGCCGCGCGGGCGGACGGCGCGCTGTCGATCTGCAATCCATCGCCCGTCAACGCCATCGACCCCGCGCTCGTCGGCCGGTTCGATCTCGCCGTGGTCAACGAGCTCGAGCACGAGGCGCTGCGAGGCCACCTGCCGGAGCGCGTGGTGCTCACCCGCGGCGCCCGCGGCGCCGTGCTGCTGCCCTCGGGCGAGGAGCTGCCCGCCCTCCCCGCGCGCGCCGTCGACACGACCGGCGCGGGCGACGCGCTCGCGGGCGTGCTCGCCGGCGGGCTCGCCTCCGGGATGACCATCGAGGCCGCGCTGCGTATCGCGATCGCGGCGGCGGGCATCTCGGTCGAGCGCGAGGGGTGCCAGCCCTCCTATCCGACCCGCGCCGAGGTGGAGCGCCGCCTCGGCGCCGCCTCGGGCCCGTGATCGCCGCTCCGCCCAGCCTTCCAGGCGGGGCGCGCCCCCCTCACGCCGGCTGGACGCTCGCCTCCGCCCGGGCCGGGTGCTCCGCGATCCACCGATTCAGGAACGCCGCGCTGTCGTCCCAGCCCGCGCGCATCTCCTTCTCCATGAGGCCCTCGAGCATCCTGCCGAACCCGAAGATCTTCGCCTCGATCGTCGCCCTCGCCACGCGCGTCACCTGGCCGGGGCCCGACGGCTCGACCTGCAGGGTGCCCGAGTTGCGCAGTCGATCGGAGAGCAGGCTCGGCGCCATGGTCCAGCTCCACGCCCGCGCGGCCTTGTCGAAGACGCTCTCCTCGACGTAGCGGAAGTTCGGCCCGAGCATCGATTGAATGGCGGCGGGGAGCGCGTGGATACGGGGCTGCCCGACCGCCTTGCGCACCCGCGTGCGCTCGTCCTCCCGCTGCTCCAGCACCTCGAACGAGGGGAATTTGAGGACGTCGCGGTACATCCGTTCGTTGACCTCACCGCTGAAGAACAATTCCCAGAAGGTGTCCTCGTCGCAGCGGATCACGTGCCTCGCCTCGATGTGGATCATGCGTTTCCCTCTCCTGCGCAAACCTTGGAGCCGGACGAGCCGACTGACAACCGGCGCGAGGAAGCTCGGCGCAGATGTCTTGACGCCGCCCGCGCGCGGACGCCGCCCGCGCGCGGACGCCGCCCGCACGCGGATGCCGCCCGCGCGCGGATGCCCGCGCGCCGCGAGGGAGGCAGAGGACACGAGGGCACGCCGTCGATCCGCCGAGGTGCGGTTTCTGCTGGCGACGCATCTCAAGGCCGCCTGCGCTCAGCGGCGCGGCGCTCCGGGCTCATCGGTAGAGGCCGCTTGACCGAGGTCGGGCGCCGGCCAATGATGGATTGATGACGTTGCGAGAGAGGCTCTCCTCCTCTGCGAGCTCTGCGAGGAGAGGCGAGCGCGGCGAGGCCCGGCGCCGGGGCCGCCCTTCACCGCGGCAGGTCGAGCGCTGGTGATGCGGGTGAAGCGCGCTCGTGGGGGTGCCGCCCTCGCGCTCTCGATCTCCCTCGCCGCCGGCGCGCTCGCGGCGGCCGGCTGCGCCGAGCCCGCCGCGGTCCGCGCGGCGCCGGCCTCGGCGCACGGCGCGGCGCCGGCCGGTGGCGCCGCCGTCAAGCCTTCGCCCGCGGAGCCGGCTCACCCGGCGGCGCCGGCGCCGGCGCCGGCGAGCGTCGGGGGGCGCCGGGCGAGCCTCCAGTTCGAGCTCAACGAACGCCCGTTCCCCTCGCCGCTCATCGACGCCGTCGTCGCCGGCCAGCCGACCGCGCTGATCGTCGACACCGGCGCCTCCCACCACGTGCTCGCCCGCTGGCTCGCCGACGAGCTCGCGCTGCCGCTCTCGACGGCCGGCGACGTCGCGGTCGATCACGCGGGCAGGCCCCTGCCGGTCTCCCGCATCGAGCGCGCGACCATCGCGCTCGCCGGGTGGGGCTCGGTGGACGCGCCCGCGCTGCTCGTCGTCCCCGTCCCCGACGCGCTGCAGCGGCTCGGGATCGGCGGCGTCCTCGCGCCGCAGGCGCTGGCCGGGCCGGGCCGCGCGGTCGTGCTCGACCTGCGCGAGGGCCGGATGACCGAGGCGCCGCGCGACGAGGCCGCCCGCGCGCTCCGGGCGCGGTTCGGCGAGGCCGCGGTCGCGGAGCTCGGCCATTGCGGCGGCCCGAACCAGGGCCACGAGATCACCGCCGCGGCGACGGTCGACGGGATCGCCGTGACGCTGAAGGTCGACTCGGGCGCGTCGCAGAGCTCCCTCTTCGCCGCCTCGCCCGCGGGGAGGCGGCTGTCGCGCCGTGCGGCCGGCGGCCGGAGCGCCTACGCCGCCTCCGGCAAGCACACCGTTCCCGTGCTGTCAGGCGCTCGCCTCCACCTGGCGGGGTTCGACGCCGCCGCGGAACTCGATTTCTTGCCCGGCGAGCGGCGGGGGGCCTGCCCGTCGGACGGATTTGCCGGCATGGATGTGCTCCGCACCTGTGTGCTGCTGCTCGCCGAGGACGGCGGCCTCGCGGCCTGCGCCCCGCGGTGAGCGGAGCGCGCGCGCTGCCGCGTTGACGGCCGCGGCCCTGGCCGGGGCGGAGCCGCCGAGGGGCGCGCCATGCCCCAGCGAGGTCGCGATGCGTCGTGGTAGAAGAGGCGCACGCGTGGACGTCCGGTCGCTGCGGCGGGGGAGGGATCCAGCTCGCCGCGGCGCGGAGGCGTCGCGCGGTGGTCGGGAGGCATCATGTCGACAGGTTTCGAGTTCTTGACCCAGGATGACGAGCGGCTGCTGCTGGAGAAGTCGACCTGCGTCACCTACCGACCGGGCGAGCAGATCCTCGAGGAGGGCTCGCGCAGGCAGGGCATCTTCATCGTGCGCAGCGGCCTGGTCGGCGTCGAGGTCGCCCACCTCGGGCGCGGCGTGGCCCTCCGCCAGCTCGGCCCCGGCGCGATCTTCGGCGAGATGTCGTTCCTCGAGAGCGCCGCCGCGAGCGCCTCCGTCGTCGCCCGCGAGGAGTGCACCCTCGACGTGATCGAGGGCCCGTATGTCCACTCGCTGCTTGCCTCCGTCCCCGGCCTCGCGGCGCGCTTCTACCAGTCGCTCGCGATCATGCTCGCCCAGCGCCTCCGCGAGAACACCGCGATGCTCCCCCCGCTCCTCGTCGAGGACGTGCCCCAGGTCAACCGCTTTCACGCGGCGAGGACGGGCCAGGCCGGCACCAACAACATCCCTCCGAAGCTCATCGACACGGTCGAACAGTTCAAGTTCGAGATGATGATCGCCGACAGGATGGTCAAGGAGGCCAAGCACCCCGAGGCGGAGATCCAGGAGAAGGTGAGCGCCGCGTGCCAGACGATCGTGTCCGCGCTGCGCGAGCACATCGAGCGCGAGCGCCACCTCGAGAAGGGCATCGGCGCCTACGTCTTCCGCGAGACCTTCTCGCTCTTCATGCTGAGCCGCACCGTCGACCGCTGCTACACGAAGCCGCGCGGCTACGCGGGCGACTTCTATACGATCGAGATGATGTACAACGACGAGCCCGCGGGCGACGGCCGCCTCGGCCGCTTCATCGACCATTGGGGGCTCGAGCTCGAGGCCTGCCGCGCCGTCAAGAACAGGCGAGGCGTGCTGAGCCGCGCGCTGCGGGACGCGTGCCGCGTCCACGGGCCCGGCCAGGTCCTCGTGACCAGCCTGGCGAGCGGCCCCGCCCGCGAGCTGTTCGACCTCTTCGCCGAGGGGGGCGAGGCGCCCGACATCAAGGCGACGTGCATCGATATCGACAACCAGGCCCTCGCCTACGCCGCCGGCATCGCCGAGGAGCTCGGCGTCATGGACCGCTTCAGCTTCGCCCAGGACAACGTGGTGCGGCTCGCCCACGGCCGCGGCAGGACGGTGCTCAAGCCCCAGCACATGATCTACAGCATCGGGCTCACCGACTACCTCCGCGACGACCTCGTCGTGAGCCTCCTCAACTGCATGCACGACAAGCTCCTCCCCGGGGGCATCGCGGTCGTGGGCAACTTCGGGGTGAACAACCCGAGCAAGGCCTTCATGGACCACGTCCTCGAGTGGGAGCTCATCCATCGCAGCGCCGATGATCTCAAGACGCTGTTCACCCGCTCGAAGTTCGGCGGCACCCCCGTCGAGGTGCGCGCCGAGGAGGCGCAGGTCAACCTGTTCGCGTTCTGCACCAAGACGTGAGGCGGCCGCGGCGCAGCGCGCCTCGCGCCCGCGCCGCCGCGGCCTCAGCGGAGCCAGCGCACCTCGTACTCGCAGGTGGGGTGTCCCTCGAAACGGCACCTCGTGTGGAGGCTCTGCCCGCCCCGCGCGCCCGAGAGCCGGAGCGCGTTCTCCTGCCACGCCGGCACCGCGTCTCTGCAGATCTGGCGCCCCGGGTCGGACTGAGGATCGACGCCGAGGTAGAGGATCAGGCGGAAGAACCGCTCGCCCTCCGCGAGCGGGGCGAGCCGGCCCCCGTTGAAATACATGCCCCACATCACGCCGGCTTGCCGCATGACGAGCGCGGGCGTGCCGAGCTTGATGAGCACCTTGTGCGCCAGCGTCAGGTCCTGCTCGGCGACGTAGGCCGCGAGATCGCGGATGACACCGGTCTTGTTGGGCCACCTCGAGATCTCGTCCGCGATGGCGTTCCAGACCGCGACAGGGTACCAGCTGTGCGCCACGAGATCGGGCGAGGAGAAGACCGCGCGGGCGGCGGCGGGCAGCTTGGCGTCGAGGACCGACATGGCCTGGCTCCCCCACCGCGTCTGCAGGTAGGTCCTCGTATGCATGAGCGCTGAGCCCCGGATCTTCATCGAGACGGCCGCCCGTCCAGGATAGATGCTCCCCGGCCGCTCGGGCCAGCGCGGAGCGGTGGCGCCGGAGCGCGTCGCGGCGCGCGCGCGGACACACGCGCGCACACGCGGCGCGCTCCGGCGCCGCCGCTCCGCCGTGTGCGCCCTCCGTCGCGCGCGGGCGCGCTCACTGCAGGCGCTCGGCGGCCGCCGGCGGCGGCGCGTCGCCCGGGCCCTTCGCCCGCCGCGCTTGCGCGGACGCGTCGAGCACGGCGCGCACCGCCTTCGCGAGCTGCGTGGGCGTGTACGGCTTGGAGAGGAAGTGGACGGACCCGTCGAGCAGATCGCCCGGGAAGAGGGAGTCCTCGGTGTAGCCCGACGCGTACAGGACGGGCAGCGGCGCGCGCGCGCGCGCGAGCGCCGCCGCGAGCGCGGGGCCGCGCGCGTCGGGCAGGACCACGTCGCTCACGAGCAGGTGGATGACGCCCGAGTACGTGGCCGCGAGCGCGACCGCCTCCTTGCCGTTCCGCGCCGCGAGGACCGAGTAGCCGAACGAGCGCAGCGCGGTGACGCAGAGGTCGCGCACCTGCGCCTCGTCCTCCACGACGAGCACCGTCTCCCCGCCCCCCGAGACGGCGGAGGGCGCCCTCGCGGGCT
The DNA here is from genome assembly GCF_000418325.1 of Sorangium cellulosum So0157-2. Taxonomy (GTDB): domain Bacteria; phylum Myxococcota_A; class Polyangia; order Polyangiales; family Polyangiaceae; genus Sorangium; species Sorangium cellulosum_D. The sequence goes on along the minus strand of NC_021658.1, from coordinate 1,153,459 downwards.
GCTCGGACGGCGCGCCGCGCACGCGCGGGAAGCAGATCGTGAAGCGCGTGCCCTGGCCGGGGGCGCTCGAGAACCAGATGTGGCCGCCGTGCTGCTTCACGATGCCGTGGCACGTCGCGAGCCCGAGCCCCGACCCCTTGCCCGGCTCCTTCGTCGTGAAGAACGGCTCGAACACGTAGTGCCGGATGGCGTCGTCGATGCCCTGCCCGGTGTCGGTGACCGTGAGCTCCACGTAGTCGCCGGGCTCGATCTCGGGCCGCGACGCCGCGTCGCCCGCCTCGATCGTCGTGTTCGCGGTCTCGATGGTCAGGCGGCCCCCGGCGGGCATCGCGTCGCGCGCGTTCACGGCGAGGTTCATGAGCAGCTGCTCGAACTGGCCGCGATCGATGTGGATCGGCCAGATCTGGCTCCCCGGCAGCACGGCGAGCTCCACGTCCTCGCCGACGAGCGGGCGGAGGAGCGGCTCGACGCCGAGGATGAGCGCGTTCGGGTCGACCACGGTCGGCTGGATGAGCTGCTTGCGCGCGAACGCGAGCAGCTGCCGCGTGAGCGCCGCGGCGCGCTCCGCGGCGGTGCCGATCTGCGTGAGGTGATCGAGCACGGGCGACGACGGCGGCACCTTGCGCACCGCGAGCTCCCTGTGCCCGAAGATCGCGGTGAGCATGTTGTTGAAGTCGTGCGCGACCCCGCCGGCGAGGCGCCCGATCGCCTCGAGCTTCTGGCTGTGCAGGAGCTGCTCCTCGAGGCGCCGGCGCTCGGTGATGTCGAGGCTCGTGCCGACGAGCCCCGTGATCGCCCCGGCGTCGTCCGTGAGCAGCTGCGCCGCCATCTGCACGTGCCGCAGCTCCCCGGTCGACGGGCGCACGACGCGGCACTCGACGGGGCTCGCGATGCCGAGCGGCGACGCGCTCTCCGCGCCGCCGAAGACGCGGTGGCGGTCCTCCGGGTGGATGAGGCTCGCGAAGAGCTCGAACGTCGGGCGCACCGACGGGTCGACGCCGAGGATGTGGAAGAGCTCCTCGGACCAGCGGACGGTCCGCGACGCGAGGTCGTAGGACCAGCTGCCCACGTGGGCGATGCGCTGCGCCTCGTTGAGCATGCGCTCGCTGCGGCGGAGCTCCTGCTCGGCGCGGCGGCGCTCGGTGAGGTCGACGACCGCGCCGAAGAACCGGGTGGGCGGGCCCGCCCCCTCGACGACGGGCAGGCTGCTCAGGAGGCACTCCCGCACCGCGCCGTCCCGGCGGCGCACGCGGAACGCGCGCGCGCCCGATCCCTCGCCGGTCTCGATCGCCAGCTCCAGGCCGGCGCGCATCTGCTCCCGGTCGTCGGGGTGGACGGCCGCGAGGAACGCCTCCGTCGACGGTTTGTCCGTCGCGGGATCGCAGCCCAGGATCCGGAACAGCTGCCGCGACCACGTGACGTGGTTCGCGCCGATGTCCCAGAGCCAGTTGCCCATCTGGGCCGCCTGCTCGGCCTCGTCGAGCTGCGCCTCCCACCCGATGGCGACGGGGCCCCGCGCGCTGCCCGGCTCCGCGGGCCGGTCCGGGCTGGAGCCGCGCTGGCGTGACGCCTCGGCGCGGGACAGCGCCTGCTCCAGCTCGGCGACGCGCGCGCGGAGCGCGTCGAGCTCACGGCTCGCAGCCGCGCTCATGGCCGTCCTGTCCCTCGTCGCGGAGCGCCGGTGCTCATGACGCGCATTGTATGCCGCGGCGCGCCTCGCGGGGGATCCCTCTTCTGCGGCGCGCTCCGCGGTCGCGGCGCGCGAGCGCGCCTAGCCCCTCCGCCGCACGAGCAGCGTTCGCGTGATCTCCACGACCTTTTCCTTGACCCTGCCGTCGACCTTGCCGAGCTCGGGGGTGAACAGATCGGCCCCCTGCTCGAGCAGCGCGCGCGGCGGCGAGTTCTTCACGCCGACGATCCGGAACGTGACGCTCCCCGCGGCCGCGCCGGCCTCTTCCCGGGCGATCACCTTCGACGCGGCGAAGAGCGTGTCGCCCGCGAGGACGCCGCTCGGGTGGGCGCCGTCGTCGAGGCCGAGGTCCCAGACGCCGCACCCGGCCGTGTCCCGGCTCGAGAGCGCGAGCACCCACGACAGCACGAGCCCGCCGTGGACGACGCGCGTCTTCGCGAAGGAGCTCGCCCTGCAGTACTGCTCGTCGAGGTGCAGCGGGTGGGAGTTGCGCAGGAGGGTCGCGAGCTGCATGTGCTCGCTGTCGCCGACCGTCCGGCCGACCTCGTGGGTGAGCACGTCGCCCACCTCGAAGTCTTCCCAGGAGCAGGCGAAGCCGCCGTGGCGCGCCGGCGGCGCGAGCGGGCCGCCGAGCTCTCTCGGCAGGCGCCCCGGGGGCTCGTCCGGCTGCACGACCGCGTGCGGCGCGTCCGCGGGGCGCTCCGCGACGCGGCCGGGGGGCACGAGCGCCTTGCGCTCGAACGAGCAGACGAGCAGCCCGTCCTGGTTCACCACCTGCGTCCGGACGTGGACGACGCCCTTGTCGCCCGTCGACACCGGCTTCTTGCCGATGACCATCGAGCTCGCGCGCAGCGTGTCCCCTGGGTAGCAGGCCTCCGGGAACCGCACGTCGATGTACGCGAGGTGCGCGATCGCCTGCTCGCTCACGTCGTGGACGCTGAAGGAGATCCCGAGGTTGAGGAGCAGCAGCGGGTTCACCGGCCTGTCCCTGAGCCCCGCCGCGCGGGCGGCGACGCGGCTCGAGTAGGTCGGGATCGCGTCCTGGAACGAGGCCGCGAAGAGCGCGAGCATCCCCTCGTCGACGGTGACGTCCCAGGGGTGGGCGTACACCGCGCCGACCGTGAAATCGTCGAGCTTGCGGCCGTAGCGGGGAGAGCGGACGCGGACCATCGGTCCGCGCGATCATGGCACAGGCGCGCACCGCTGACGACGGCGCCGCCCGCGCGCGCCGGCCCGGCGTGGCGCGCGCGCGCCCACGGCCGCGTGCGCCCGCGCGCTCCGCCGCGCCGGAGCGGGCCCGCTCAGGGCAGCGATCCTTCGAGCAGGGCGCGCGCGATGCCCTGCGCGAGCACCTCGCGCGTGCCCAGGTGGAACGCGAGGCTGCGCGCGTCGAGCAGGAGCCGCGCCGGGACCGAGCTCTCGGCATAGCCGTTCGCCCCGTGGATCTGCATGCAGGCGTCGGCCGCGTCCCACGCGGCGCGGCTCGAGAACAGCTTCGCCATGGCGGACGTGAGCTCGCACGACTGCCCCGTGTCCGCGGCCTGCGCCGCGGCGCGCGTGAGCTGGCGCGCGGCCGCGACGCGGGCGATGAGCCCTCCGATCCGGTGCGCCACGCGCGGGAAGGAGATGAGCTGCGACCCGAACTGCACGCGCGTCCTGGCCCGCTCGAGGGCGAGCTCCAGCGCGGCCTGCGCCACGCCCACGCCGCACGCCGCCGCGTAGACGCGGCCGATCGCGAGCGACCGCTGGATCTGGGCGATCCCCTCGCCCTCGCGCTCGCCGAGCAGCGCCTCGCGGCCGACCTGGAGCCCCTCGATCCGGAGCTCGTAGTGGCCCATGCCGCGCTGTCCGAGCGCCCGCAGCTCGGCGCCGGCGATCCCCGCGTCCGGGAAGTCGGCGCCGGGCGCGCCGCGCCGCTTGGCGATGGCGAAGAGGCTCGGCCCGAGCGGCTGCTGCCCCTGTCCGCCGGGCGTCGTCGTCCTCGCGAGGGTGAGCACGAGGTCGGCGCGCGAGGCGCCGGTGACCCAGGTCTTCTTGCCGGTGATGAGGTAGCTGCCGTCGGCCTGGCGCTCGGCGCGCGTGGCGACGCGCGCGAGGTCCGACCCGTAGGCGGGCTCCGAGAGCGCGAGGGCGCAGCGCGCCTCGCCGGCGGCGATGCGCGGCAGCCAGGTCCTGCGCTGGAGGTCCGTGCCGGATCGGGCGAGGAGATCCGCCGCGATGGAGGCGGTCATGGTGAGCACGCCGAAGCCGAGCGACCCGCGCGCGAGCTCCTCGACGGCGGCGGCCATGGCGGCCGCGCCGAGCCCATCGCCGCCGTGCTCCGGCGCGGTGGCCAGCCGGAACACCCCGAACTCCCCCATGCGGCGGACGATCGACTCCGGGATGAGCCCGTTGCGCCGGTGGATCTCCGGGGCGAGCGGCTCGACGAGGCGCTCCACGAAGTCGCGCATGTTGTGCCGTATCCAGCCGACGCGCTCGTCCTCGGCGCCGCCGCAGCCGGGGATCCCTTGCTCCGCGGCGGTGCGCGCGAGCGCCGCCACGGCCGCGCCCGACCCCGCGTCGCGCGCCCACGCCGTGACCGCGGGGTGCCCGATCGCCTTGGCGACCTCGTCGTCGCGGAGCTCGAGCTCGCCGAGCGGCGCGATCTCTCCGCTCCCCAGATCGACGCCTCCGCGCAGCGAGAGCACCAGCGCTCCGGCGTGCGCCTCGGCGACGGCCCTGGCCTCGCCGCCCGCCTCGCACGCCCAGCTGGCGAGCGATCTGCAGGCCTCGATCTCCGCGTAGAGGTGGGCGAGCGCGTGGGCTGCGAGCTGGTGTCGATCGAGCAGCATGCGCGACACGTGCAGCGGCACGGCGGCGCTCGGCCGGACGAAGCTCGCGCTCCTCGGCGCGCCCCGGAGGCCTGCGTTCGTCGGGCTCCCGACGTCCACCACCCGGTCCCGGAGCCGCCCTCGCGCGACGCGCGCGAGCTGCTCGACGGAGGTGATCGCCTCGCGCATGCCCCCTGGGCTGTCGGCCTCGAGCTTGCGAGAAACGATGGTGGCGTGCTGCTCCCGAATCGCCCTCATCCCCAATCCCCCCGATCGCGGACTACGACCCACCCCTTGCTTCACGAGGCGCAGGGCATACCCCCTCTGCGCCGCCCCACGCCGTGCCCGCCGCGGCAGGCGCGGAAAGGCCTGCCGAGGATGGCACTCCAAACACCGTTCGTCGAGCCGGCCCGCACGCCCTCTGTCTCGGATCGACGTCGCATTAAGGCCTTTCCCGAAGCCCGTTGTTCGCTTCCGTCCGGCGACGCGCCAACAGCCATGTTCCTCCGCAACCCCTAAGTCTCGGACGGCCCGCGAGCTCCCCCGTTCAAACAACCGCAGGCCGTAATGGAAGGCGTGTTCGCGCCGGGCGCGGACGGGCTGATGTCTGGAGCCCGGCCATAAGCCTCGGACGGCCCCCTTTGAACAGCCGTAGGCCCCCGAGGGGGCCGGGCCCTCCGGCGGAGCCGGTCGAGGCCGGCTACGCCGAGCTCACGTTCGGGACTGCCGCCCGCACCGAGCACGCCCGGAGGAGCCTGTCCCCCAGCTCGACCGCCCACGACCGCACGTCGTCGGCCCGCGGGCACTGCGGCACCGACTCGACCGCGTCCTGGATGAGCCGCTGGAGCAGCCGCGTCGTCCCCGAGAGCCCGAGCTCCAGCGCCGTGTTCGGCCGCCCCAGCGCCCCGTCCCGCCCCGCCGGCTTGCCCATGTCCTCCGGCTGGCCGATCAGGTCGAGCACGTCGTCCGCGACCTGGTACGCCTCGCCGATGCGCTGCCCGAGGTCCCGCCAGGCGGCCCCGTCCTGGCCCGCCGAGAGCGCGCCCAGCGTCGCCGCCGCCTCGAACAGCGCCCCCGTCTTCGCGCGCCGGTACGCCGAGAGCGGGACCTTCGCCTCCGACTCCCACGCCTGCCCGGCGATGATCCCCTGGGGCATCCCGACGCCGCCCGCGAGCACCTCGAAGAACCGGACCGCCCGCCGCGCGTCCGACACGCCGCTCGCCACCGCGTGGAAGGCGCCGCGCGCGAGCGCCTCGAAGGCGAGCACGATCAGCTGATCGCCGGCGAGCACCGCGATCGGCTCGCCGAAGGCCCGGTGGACCGAGGGCTGGCCGCGCCGGATCGGCGCGTCGTCGAAGCAGGGGAGGTCGTCATGGACCAGCGACGCGCAATGGATGAGCTCGACCGCCGCCGCCGCCGCGTCGGCGACCTCCGGCGCAGGATCGCCGTACGCCGAGGCGACCGCCAGGCAGAGCCGTGGCCGGATGCGGGCGCCCCCAGGGAAGACGGCGTGGTGCGTCGCCGCGAGGAGCCCGGGCGGCGACGCGGGCGAGGAGAGCGACTCGATGGCGACGAGAAGGACGCGCTCGATCCGGCGATCGAAATCCATATCGGCCGAGTTTTGGGCGATGATCAAGGGATTGTCAACAGTTTGAACACGAGTTAAACAAAGTATAGACAAACCACCCGCGCCGGGTACACTGCGGTTCCATGGTGGACAAGAGAGATCGCGTCGTGGTGATCGGCGGGGGCATCGGCGGGCTGACCGCGGCCGCGCTCCTGGCGTCGAACGGGCTCGACGTCGTGCTACTCGAGCGGGCGGCGCGCGTCGGCGGAAAGATGCGCGAGCTGGCCATCGGCGATCGCCGCCTCGACGTCGGCCCGACGACGCTCACGATGCGGTGGGTCTTCGACGAGATCTTCGCGTCGCTCGGGCTCCGCTTCGGGGACTGCGTGCCGCTCCGCCCGGTCGAGACGCTCGCGCGCCACGCCTGGCCGGACGGCTCGACGCTCGATCTCTTCGCGGACCTCGAGCGCAGCGCGGACGCGATCGGCGCGCTCGCGGGGGCGCGGGAGGCGGACGGGTACCGCCGGTTCTGCCGGTACGCGCGCGAGATCTTCGACGTGGTGGAGGCGCCGTTCCTGCGCGCGGAGCGGCCCACGCTCAAGACGATCCTGAGCACGGCGGGCAGCCTGGGCCTCGGCGGGATGATGAAGATCGACGGGCACCGCACCCTCCACCGCGCGCTCGGCGACTTCTTCGCGGACGCGCGCCTGCTCCAGCTGTTCGGGCGGTACGCCACCTACTGCGGCTCGTCGCCGTACCTCGCGCCGGCCACGCTGAGCTTGATCGCGCACGTGGAGCGCGAGGGCGTCTGGTCCCCCGAGGGCGGGATGTACCGGGTGGCCGAGGCGCTCGCCGCGGCCGCGACCCGCGCCGGGGCGACCCTGCGCTGCGGCGCGCACGTCGCCGCCATCGAGGACGGCCGCGGCCGCGCGGCGGGCGTCGTGCTCGAGGGCGGCGAGCGCATCGAGGCCGACGCGATCGTGATGAACGCCGACCCGGCGGCGCTGCGGAGCGGCCTCTTCGGCCAGCGCGCCGCCCGCAAGGCCCCGGCCGAGGCGCCGCGGTCGCTCTCGGCGCTCACCCTGGCGCTCGTCGCCGAGGTGAGCGGCTTTCCCCTGCTCCGGCACAACGTCTTCTTCTCGAGGGACTACGAGGCCGAGTTCCGCGACCTCTTCGATCGCGCCGTGTCCCCGCGCGACCCCACCATCTACCTCTGCGCCGAGGACCGCTGGAACCAGCCGTCCCCCGAGCTCGACGCGGCGCCAGCGCCTGCGCGCGCACCTGCAGAAGAGCGCCTGTTTTTCATCGTCAACGCCCCTGCGACCGGTGATATGCACACCCCCTCATCCACGGAGATCCACGAATGGGAACAGCGCGTGTTCCAGCGACTGCAGCGGTTCGGCCTCACGCTGAGGAGCGCCAGCCCCTCCCCGGTGTCGACGACGCCGGCGGACTTCGAGCGCATGTTCCCGGCGACGGGGGGCGCGCTGTACGGGCCGGTGTCCCACGGGTGGAACTCCACCTTCGCGCGCCCGGCCTCGCGCTCGAAGCTCCCGGGCCTGTACTTCGCCGGCGGGAGCGCGCACCCGGGGGCGGGCGTGCCGATGGCGGCGCTGAGCGGCCATCTCGCGGCGCGGAGCGTGATGGAGGACCTCGCTTCGACCTCGAGATCCCGAGCGGCGGCTACGCCTGGTGGTACCTGGACGCGGTGAGCGACGACGGCCGGAGCGCGATCACGATCATCGCGATGCTCGGGAGCGTCTTCTCGCCGTACTACGCCAGGGCCCGCGCGCGCGGCGCCGCGGACCCGCTCATGCACTGCGCGATGAACGTCGCGCTGTACGGCCCGCGCGCCGATCGCTGGGCGCTGACCGAGCGGCCGCGGGGCGCCGTCTTCAGGGCGCCGCGGTCGCTCGCCATCGGCCCGAGCGTGATGGAGTGGTCCGGCGGCGAGCTCCGCGTCGCCTTCGACGAGGTCACGGCGCCGGTCCCCTCGCGCCTCGCCGGGACGGTGCGCCTCCGCCCGTCCGTGCCCGAGCCCGCGGCGCCGGGCGCGCGCGCCGGGGTCGCGCTGGACCGGTGGGGGCGGCACCGCTGGTCGCCGCTCGCGCCGATCGCGCGCGCAGAGGTCGAGCTCGCGCACCCGTCGCTGCGCTTCTCCGGCAGCGCCTACCTCGACACGAACGCCGGCGACGAGCCGCTCGAGCGCGGGTTCGAGCGCTGGACCTGGTCGCGCGCGGTCGGGTCGGACGGGATCGCCCTCACCTACGACGTCCGGCGCCGCGACGGCACGCGCATGCTCCTCTCGCCCGCGTTCGACGCGAGGGGCGGCGCGCGCGAGCTCCCGCCGCTCGCCCCGCGGCCGCTCGGCGACACGCGCTGGGGCATCGCGCGGGAGATCGCCGCCGACCCGGGCTCCGCGCCGCGGCTCCTCCGCACCTACGAGGACACGCCGTTCTACGCGCGCTCCCTCGCGGCCGCCACGTTCGGCGGCAAGCCGGCGACGGTCGTCCACGAGGCCCTCTCGCTCGACCGCTTCGCCAGCCCCTGGGTGCAGCTCCTCCTGCCGTTCCGCATGCGGAGGGCGCGATGACGCTCGCGATCTGGATCGCCACGGCGCTCGCCGCCTTCGCGATCATGGAGGTGTGGGCCGCGCTCCTCCACGGCAGGGTCTGGCATCACGCCCTCTGGGGCATCCACCGCTCCCACCACACGAAGCGGCGCGGCGCCTTCGAGCAGAACGACGCGCTCGCGTTCCTCCACGCCCCGATCGCCGCCGGGCTCATCATCTACGGCGTCGACGGCGCGCCTGGGCCGCTGCGCGAGGCCGCGTTCGGCTTCGGCCTCGGCATGACCGCCTTCGGCCTCGCGTACGTCCTCGTCCACGACGGCCTCGTCCACCGGCGGCTCCCGGTCTCGGGCCTCGCGCGCATCCCCTACCTCGCGCGCGTCCGCGACGCGCACCGCGTCCACCACAGCACCGGCGGCCCGCCGTACGGCCTGTTCCTCGGGCCCCTCGTCCTCGCGCGCCGGGCAGCCGCGGGCGGTCATGCCGCGGGCGGCGCGCGTGCTGCGCGCACCGCAGACGCCGTCGACACGACGGACGCCGAGAGCGATATCCGGGTTGGAAACGCATAAAAGAGGAGAATTCAACGCAAAGACGCAAAGGCGCAAAGACGCAGGATGAAAGAAAGAAATTTCATTTCTTTTTTGCGTCTTTGCGTCTTTGCGTCTTTGCGCCTTTGCGTTGAACCCTCCCCTCGATCCACCTGCTCGTCGCTCGAGGCCGTCGCCCCCAACGCGCCTGCACCCGAGTCAGCGCGCGCGGTAGAGCTCCCGCGCGAGCCCCGCGCCCCAGCGGCCGATGGCCCGGAGCGGCAGCGCGCTCACGACCTCGCGGTACACCTCGGGCCGCCGCGCCGCCGTCTCCCGCAAAAATCGAATGAAATCGGCCGGTTGCATCTCGTCGCGCAGCAGCGCCGCGTAGGCGTCGTCGCCCATCGCGTGGAGCACGGCGAACGCCGTGTTGAGGAGCGCGTTCATCTCCCCTGCCCTCGCCCCGCCGGCCGGCCTCGCCATGAGGGCCGCGAGCGCGCCCGTGCCCGAGTGCACCGGCGCGTCGCGCGCCGCGCTCGGCGCGCGCGGGTCCGCCGCCGCGCGCGCCAGGTCGGCGGCCGTGGTCGCGAGCTCGCGGACGTTCGCGCCGAAGCCGCAGAACGTCAGCGGCGAGTGCCGCGCCGCCGCGTCGCCCACGAGCCGCACCCGCCGCCCCGGCGCGCGCGGCGCGGGCGACAGCCGCGACCAGCCGGGGATGAGCCCGAACGTCGGCCGGACGAGCCGCGCGTCGCCCTCCTTGTACCGCGAGAGCAGCCGGAAGAACCGCGCGTAGAGCGACAGCAGCGCGCCCGGCCCGACGTCCCCGGAGCGCGCGTAATAGAAGAGGTAGACCGTCGTCTCGCCTGGCCGCCCCGGGAACGCCTCCCAGAGGTGCTGCCGGCCCTCCTCGACGTCCTCCGTGGTGGCGAGGATCTCACCGACGTCCGGCCGGATCCGCCGCGCGCCGCCGCCCTCGGCCAGCCCCGCGAGCACGCCGCCGACCGTCGGACAGACGAGGTCCGCGGTCGCGTACGGGCTCGCCGCGCCGCGCGCGTCGACGAGGAGCCGCGCGGACAGGCCGCGCGGCGCGGCGCCCGGCCGCGCCTCGGCCACGGCGAGCGCGACCGCGTCCGGCCCCTCCGCGTGCCCGAGCAGCGCGTGCCCGTCGAGCAGCGTCACCCCGAGCGCCTCGGCCCGGGCCCGCGCCGCGGCGAGCAGCCCCCCCGCGTCGATGGCGTGATCGAGCACGCCGCGCACCGGGTACGTCCCGCCGCCGTGCCAGCGGCACAGCCCCTCGACGTAGCGGGCGACAACGAGCCGCTCCACCTCGCCCGGCGCGAAGATCCCCGACGCCTCGAGCGCGGCCACCTCGGCCGTCCCGGCGTTCCACTCGCGGTGCGCCGCGCCGATCCGCGCCCGGTCGAGCACCGCGACCCGCAGCCCGGCCGACGCGAGCATCGGCGCGAGCAGGAGCGACAGCCCGCCGCCCGCGACGACGACGTCGAAATCGGCGGCCGCGCCCCGGTCCGGCGGCCGCGGCGCCGCCGCCGGCCGCGAGGGCTCGGCCCGCGCCGCGTCGAGGTGCTCGAGGCGCGCGAGCAGCGCCTCGCCGCCCGCCTCGCGCACGCGCGCCCGCGCCGCGTCGAGCTCCCGCGCCGCCGCGCCGCCCGCCCCGGCGCTCATCGCGCCGCCTCCAGGAGGAAGCGGACCTCGTCGAGCGGCGGCGCCGCGCCGTGCTCGCGCTCCTCCGCCGGCGCGACCGGCCTGCGGACGAGCGCCTGCAGCACGAGCCACAGCTTGCGGCCGGGCGACACCACCGCCCGCGCCGACACCGAGTCGAAGCCGCGGCGCGCGACGGCGCGCCCGATGTCCGCGTAGATCAGCCGCGCCGCCTGGATCGCGGCGCGGCAGTCGCGCGGCAGCATCGGGATCCCGGCGCCCGCGCGGCGGTAGAGCACCTCCGCCTCGTCGAGCAGCCGCGCGACGATCCGCCCCAGCCGGTCGTCGAAGGTGGGCCGCAAGAGCCACGCGTCCGGCTCGATCCCGGCCTCCCGCATCCACGCGAGCGGCAGGTAGATCCGCCCGCGCCGGGCGTCCTCGCCCACGTCGCGCGCGATGTTCGTGAGCTGCATGGCGACGCCCAGATCGCACGCCCGCGCGAGCGCGTCGGGCCCGCGCGCCCCCATGAGCGTCGACATCGTCGCGCCCACGGCGCCCGCCACGCGCGCCGCGTAGGCGTTCAGGTCCGAGAGCGTCTCGTAGCGGCGCCCCTCCGCGTCCCACGCGAACCCCTCGAGCAGCGCCTCGATGAACGCGCGCGGCAGCGCGTGCGCCGCCATGACGTGGGCGAGCGCCCGGTCGACGGGGCCGTCGTCGGGGTTGCCCATCGCGGCGCGCGCGAGCCGCTCGCGCAGGGCCGCGACCGCCGCCGCGGCGGCCGACGGCGGGGCGTGCTCGCCGAGCTCGTCGACCGCGTCGTCGGCGACGCGGCAGAACGCGTAGAACGCCGCGGCCGGCTCCCTCACCCGCGCGGGCAGGAGGAGCGCCGCGGCGGCGAAGCTCTTCGACCCCTTGCGCAGGAGCGCCCTGCACGCGGCGAAGTCCGCCGCCGACGCCTCAGCCGAAGGTCGATGCATCCGGCACCACCCGATCCAGCACGCGCGCCGACGAGAGCACCCCGGGCAGGCCGGCCCCCGGGTGCGTCCCTGCCCCGACGAGGTAGAGGTGCTCGACGTCCTCGCTCGCGTTGTGGGGCCGGAAGAAGGCGCTCTGCGTGAGCACCGGCTCCGGCCCGAACGCCGCGCCCCGGAACGACAGCAGCCGGTCCTGAAAATCCTGCGGCGTGAGCAGCCGCGAGCTCGCGAGCGCGCCCTCGAGCCCCGGCAGGAGCGTCGCCTCGAGCAGCGCCGCGATCGAGCGCCGGTAGCGCTCCTGGGTCGCGGGCCAGTCCGTGCCGCTGAGCAGGTTCGGCACCGGCGACAGCACGTAGAACGCGTCGCACCCGGGCGGCGCGAGGGCCGGGTCCGTGGCGGTCGGCCGGTGCAGGTACAGGCTGAAGTCGTCTGCGAGCACGTGCCTCTGGAAGATGTCCTCGAGCAGCGGCTTGTACCGCGGGCCGAGGAGGATGGTGTGGTGCGCGACGTCCGGGTACTGCCGGCGCGTGCCGAAGTACCACACGAAGAGGCTCATCGAGTAGCGCTGCCGCTCGACGCGGCGGTCGGTCCAGCGCCGCCGCGCCTCGGGCGCCACGAGGTGCCGGTACGTCCACGCCGAGTCCGCGTTCGAGACCACGACGTCGGCCGCGAGCCGCTCCCCCGACGCGAGCTCGACGCCCCGCGCGCGGCCGCCCTCGACCGAGATGCGCCGCACCTCGGCGCCGCACCGCACCGACCCGCCGAGCCCCTCGATGAGGGACACGAGCCCGCGCACGAGGGCGCCCGTGCCGCCGATCGGGAAGTGCACGCCCCAGTTGCGCTCGAGGAACGCGATCAGGCTGTAGATCGAGGTCGTCGAGAACGGGTTCCCGCCGACGAGCAGCGGGTGGAAGCTCAGCACCTGGCGCAGGCGGTCGTCCTTCACGTGCTTCGCGACGAGCCCGTAGACCGTGCGGTAGCTCTCGAGCCGCATCATGTCGGGCACGATGCGCGCCATGTCCGTCCACGACCCGAACGGCACGTGGGCGAGCTCCTCGAACCCGACGCGGAAGATCGCCTCGCTCGTCTTGACGAAGCGCTCGTAGCCCGCGACGTCGCCGGGCGACAGGCGCGCGACCTCGGCGCGCATGGCGGCAGCGTCGCCCGTGTAGTCGAAGGTCACGCCGTCGTGGAAGCGGATCCGGTAGAACGGCGTCACCGGCCTGAGATCGACGTCGTCGGCCATCTTCCGGCCGCAGAGCTGCCAGAGCTCCTCGAAGAGGAACGGCGCCGTGATGACGGTCGGCCCCGCGTCGAAGGTGAAGCCGTCCTGCCGGTGCACGTACGCGCGCCCGCCCGGCGCGTCGAGCTTCTCGACGACCGTGACCTCGTAGCCCCGCACCCCGAGCCGCACGGCCGCCGCGAGCCCCCCGAAGCCGCTGCCGATCACGACGGCGCGCGGCCTCGCGCCCCGGCGGCCCGCCGCGCGCGGCGCCCGCGCCGGTGCAGCCCCGTCCTCGCCCGGCGAGGCGCCGGGCCGCTCTTCCTGCGCCGACGAAGCGCTGGTGTTTTGCATGGCGGCGAGTATAATGTTTGTCCCAGCCTTTGACAAAGGCGAAAGCATCTGCACAAGATGACCTTCCTGGGCCTCGCTGCCCGCCGGCTCGGCGCGTCGAGCCTGCGCTGGCGGCTGGGGCCCGGCGGGTCGACCAGGGTTGTCCACGTGAGCCGCTACAGAATCCATGCCGTCTCCAAGATGTGTGGCGTGTCGTCGGCGACGCTGCGCGCGTGGGAGCGCCGGTACGGCGTGCCGTCCCCTGCGCGCACGGCGTCGGCGTACCGCCTGTACAGCGATGACGACGTCGCGGTGATCAACAAGATGCGCGACTACGTGAACGGCGGGATGGCGGCCGCCGAGGCGGCGCGCATGGTGCTCGAGACGGAGGCGCCGCGCGCGCCGGTGCCCTCGAACGGCGGCGACGCGTTCGCGGGCGCGAGCGAGCGCATCGTCGACGCCGCGATCCGGTTCGATCCCGACGGCCTCGAGGCCGAGGTGAACCGGGCCCTCTCGCTCGGCCCTGCGGTGACGATCTTCGAGCGCGCGCTCGGCCCGGCGCTCGAGCGCATCGGCGATCTCTGGCACGAGGGGAAGATCACGGTCGCGCAGGAGCACCTCGCCTCGCAGGTCCTCGGCGCGACGCTGGTGCACCTCCTGCGGCTCGCGCAGCCGGGCGAGAGCGGGCGGCGCGTGCTGCTCGCCGCCTTCGCCGACGAGGATCACGTGCTCGGGCTGTTCGGCGTCGGCCTGCGCTTCTGCGCGTGGGGTTTCCGCTCGATCGTGCTCGGCCCGCGGACGCCGCCCGCCGCGATCGCGCGCGCGGTCGAGTCGCTCGCGCCGGACATGGTCGCGCTGACGGTCGCGATCCCGCCGCCGCCGCCGACCGCGCGCGAGCTCATCGACGCCTACGCCGACGCCTGCCGGGACGCGGCGTGGATCGTGGGCGGCGCGGGCTCCGAGGCGCTCCGGCCGTTCATCGAGGCGCGCGGCGGCATCGTGGCGGCCCCGGACATCGCGGAGATCCGCGCGCAGGTCGAGTCCGCGCTGCTCTCGCGCCGGCGCCGCAAGGACGCGAGCTGAAGGCGCGCCGCGGCCGGCGCTCGATCTGACGGAGCGCGCGCCGCGGTCAGCCCTCGACCTCTTTGCGGAGCAGGTCGAGGAGCTTCGCCTGCGCGTCGGGCTTGAGCTTGCCCTCGGCCGCGAAGAGCACCTGGCCGTTCTTGCCGACGAGGACGACGTTGCTGATGCCGCGGCGGAGGCGGTAGGCCTCGCGGAAGGAGCCGTCCCAGTCGCAGTAGATGGTCGCGCCGACCTTCCGCGACTCCTCGCGGATGGCGTCCTTCACGAACCCCTTCGCCGGCCAGAAGTCGTAGGAGCTCACGTCGGCGACCGCGGCGACGGCGATGGCTCGCCGGTAGCGGTCGCCCTTCGCGAGCTTCGCCACCGCGTCCTTGAGCGCCTGGTTCTGCGTCGCCGAGTCCTTGTCCTCGTACATGATGAGGACCGGCTTGCCCCACAGCGCCTTGAGCTGGAGCTCGCGGCCGTCGGCGTCCTCGACGCGCGCGTTCGGCGCCCGGTCGCCCACGGGCGGCAGCGCCAGCGCGGCGCCCGAGATCAGCGCGAGGGCCAGCGCCGCGGCGGACGCGGCCGAGAGGAGGCGGGCGGTCCGCGAGCGGCGAGCGGCAGGCGGGCGGTTCGGCATGTCCATGGTTTGTAGCATTTCGGGGAATGTGCTTCTAGGGTTGTTCAAGCTGGTCGATGTGCCGGGCGGGCGCGGCAGGAGCGTCTTGCTGGAGCGTGCCGGAGGCGTCGTGCGGGTGTCCTGGAGGTCCTTTGCCGGGAGGCGGGCCGGTGCTGTCGTGTCCGCTTTTCCCGCCGGTGCGGCGTGGGGAGGGGCCGCTGGCCCGGCTCTTGACACCCCCGGCGGCGTGCGAAGATTGGGCGGTGCGAAGAGACCGGCTCTCGGAGCCAAGGTCCCGTAACGCTACAACAAAAGGGCCGTCGCGAGCAGGGTGACGGCGCCGCGGGCGAGGCCCCGGCGCGCGCCGCGCGCGGGGGTCACGGAGGAGTCGTCATGCTGAACCGTTACACGGATTTCGATCGCACGTTTGCCATGATGGATGAGCTTCGCCGGCGGATGGATCGGGTGTTCGAGGAGTACGACGCGCCCCGCTCGTCGCTCCGCGGCGAGTTCGACCAGTCGCCCCGGTACACGCCTGGCCCGCGCATCCACCTCTACGACACGGGCAGCGCGCTGGTCGTGAAGGCGGACCTTCCTGGGCTGACGGAGAAGGACGTGCAGATCTCGCTCAACCAGGACGTCCTGACGGTGAGCGGCGAGCGCAAGCCGGATGCGCCCGAGGGTTATCTGGTCCACCGCAAGGAGCGGGGCGGGGTGCGCTTCAGCCGGAGCTTCACGCTGCCGAGCAAGGTCGATCCCGAGAAGACGACGGCGGTGCTGAAGAACGGCGTGCTGACGCTGACGCTGAACAAGGCCGCCGAGGCGCAGCCGCGGCAGATCACGGTGACGGCGCGCTGAGGCGGGCGGGAGCCGACGGAGTAGGGACGATCCCGCGAGCAGCGGGTTTGGAATGCGCTGAATGGAGAGGAAGCGAGGAAGGAGTGAAGAAGATGAGCACCGATCGCAACTTGACGAACCGTGCTGAGACCAACCCTGAGAAGATCCAGCAGCGCCCTGCGGTGGCCCCGGCGGTGGACATCTACGAGAACGCCGAGGAGCTGCTGGTCGTGGCGGATCTTCCGGGCGTGACGCAGGATCGTCTGGCCATCCGCCTGGAGAAGGGGGAGCTGAGCTTCGAGGGCCGGCGGACCGACGCGGCCGAGCGCGAGCAGAGCGCGGACAACCTGCCGGACTTTCGTCGCAGCTTCGTGGTCCCGCAGGGCATCGACTCGGACAAGATCTCCGCGGAGCTCCAGGCGGGCGTCCTGCGGATTCACCTGCCGAAGAGCGCGTCGCTCAAGCCCCGTCAGATCCCGATCAGCGCGAGCTGATGTGGCGTGTGAGCGGTCGAGGCACCGCGTCGCCGGCGACCGGCGGGCCCCTCGGGGCGGCGCCGGGGCGGCGCGCGGTGCCTTTCGCGCGCGCGACATACCCTCTGGGCTGGAGGGGTTCGCTTCGGTTACTGTTCCCGTGTGCCCCTCCTGCGTCAACGTCATCCCCTTCCCTCCCGTCCCCTCCTCGCCTTGATCACGCTGCTCGCCTCCGGGTGCAGCACGATCCTCGGCCTCGACGACTTCACCGACGCCACGACGACCGGGGCCGGGGGCGACGACACGGCGCCTTGCAAGCTGGGCGACGCGCGGGCGTGTTATGACGGCGCGGACGAGACCGAGGGCGTCGGCCTCTGCGTGCCCGGCACGCAGACCTGCGGCGCGGACGGGACGTGGGGGGCCTGCGAGAAGCAGGTGCTCCCGAGCGAGGAGGACTGCAATCGTCGAGGTGACGAGGACTGCGATGGCGTGGGCTGCAGCGACGTCCTGTGGGCGAGGGTGTCCAGCGGGGGGGCCTTCCGGTTGGCGACATCGGTGGCGATCAGCCCCAAGGGCGATCGCATCGCGATGGCGGGCATCTACAGAGGCGAGATCAACTTCGGCCCGGATGCCACGAAGGCCTTGCCAGAGCATCCTCGCGGTGGCGCCTTCCTCGCCGTGTTCGACGGCGACGGCAACCATGTGTACAGCCGTGGGGTGCCGGTCCCGGGGGACAGCAATGCCGTGGTGGCGCTGGATGCGGAGAGCAACGTGCTGTTCGCGACCAAGTACGCCGGGACCGTGAACCTCGGCGGCTACGATCTCACGGCCAGCGGTAGCAGCGATCTGCTGGTCGCCAAGCTGGACGCGGACGGCGGACACGTGTGGAGCGAGCAGTTCGGCGACCTGGAAGGCGAGATCGGACCGTGGGACATGGCCGCGGCGCCGAACGGTGACGCCGTGATCACGGGGGCCTTCAGTCAGACCGTGACCTTCGGTGGCTCGGCGCTCGAGGCCGCAGAGAGTCCGGACAGGGACGGCTTTCTGGTGCGCTTGAGCGGAAAGGACGGCGGACACCTTTATAGCGTCCAGATCGGCGATAACGAGCTCTACCCCTCGGGCAACCAATATGCCACAGGGGTCGGGGTGGATGAGAAGGGACGTGCCGTCGTCGCCGGCACGTTCGTGACATCCGTCGATTTCGGCGCCAACCGCACCCTCCATTCCGACAGAATGGAAGCGTCCGGCTGGGTGGCCCAGTACGGTCCGGAGGGAACGCTGCTCTGGAATACGTTCTTCGACCATCGAGACGGCAGCACGTTCGAGATCGGCGGCGTCGGCGTCGACTCTGCGGGCAATGCTGGTATTGTCGGACTCTTCTCCGGCAAGGTCACATTCCACGGCACAAGCAATTCGGTGAGTGTAACACGCGAGACGACCGGCACGGACGACGACGATCTGTTCGTCGTCCGCCTCTCAGCGACCGGCAACCACTCGTGGTCGAAGCGGCTCGGAGACGCGAACAAGCAGAACTGGGCCTTGCCGATGCAGGGTGTAGCGTTCGACAGCGAGGGTGAGCTCGTCTTCACCGGCAGCTTTCTCGGGAAGGTGGATTTCGGCGGCGGGGAGCTGATCGCAGACGACGCCGACTGGTTCATCGCCAAGTTCGACGCTACGGGAGCGCATCGATGGAGCCATCGCTACGGCAGCGGCGCGGCCGCCCAGACGGCGACCTCCGCGGCGATACATCCGGAGACGCGCGAGATCGTCGTGGCGGGCGTGAGCGACGGCGCGATCGACCTGGTGGACCCGCCGCTGATGTTGGATAGTCTCAGCGTGGTGATAGCGCGGATGGCTCCCTGAGCGCGGCGCTCAAGGAGGAGCGGAGTTCCATGAAACGCAAGTTGGAACCGAGCGGGCTCGCGGCGTCGTGCCGCTGGCAACCGGTCTGTGCGGCGCGGTGCGACGTCTCGTCCTGCATCGCTTCGCGTGCAGGCTTAAGGGTCCGGTGACGGCGGCTCCCTACCTTCCACCGTCAGCGTCCACTTCGCCCCCTCGCCGCACGCGGTGCCTTCCACATGACGCACCTCGAGGATGAACCAGAGATGGTCATCCGGGCCAATGCGATCATTCCAGGTTATCATGAACGACTCAGGCGTTCCTTGCCCCCTCACGCCGGACGCGAAACAATCCGGCGCATTCACTTCGATATCCCCTTGGTAGACAATCAGATCGAAATTCATCCCCGGCGGAGAAGTGAGCGTCGCCTTGAAGCGCTCGGAAGTGGGCCAGTTCGCCTCATCCACGACACGGACCTTGAACCACTTCGATGTGGTTCCCGTCGCTGTCTTCATCGCCCAGTCGGCGCCGTCATCGCCCGGAACCGTTCCGAGGTCCTCTGCCCCAACGCACGTGTTCGGCGAACCATAGTCGCATTCGCCCGCCGTTCCCCCGTCCCCGCCCTCGCCCCCGCCTCCATCGCTGCTCCCGCCCTCGCCTCCGGCGCCGCCGACCCCGGCGGAGCTCGAGCTGACGCTCGAGCTCGCTCTCGAGCTCGAGGACGCGTCCACCCCTCCGGCGCCGCCCTCGCCTCCCCCGCCGCCGCTTCCGCCTCCGCCGGCTTGCTCCTCGTAGTACCCGGGCATCAACTCGTCGGTGCCGTTGGCGCACGCAGCGAGGATGACGAGGAGCGCAGGAACGACCAGCTGCCGGTGGGGCGTGAGCATTGAGAGCATTCTATCTGCTCTCGCGAGAGCGGTCCAAGGAAGCCACCCAGGTGGAATGCGATACCGTGACGATGCGCACCATGGGCCCGTAACGCCGACGACCTGCCGAGTTGCATCCGTTACCATAAACCTGAATTTCCCAGGAGATGACGAAGGTGCACCGCACCGCAGCACGGACGGCCGCAGCAACGTCCTCGATACACACCTGGAACTCGGCACCTGGCGCGCTGCACGGGACCGCCGCCTGGCGCGCTGCGTGGGCCGGGAGGACATCGCCCCCTCCCGCCCCGTCCAGCGTCGAGTAGGCCCGTCCAGACGAGCGCCAGATCCCCGGACCCCCGCACGCTCCCCCGGACCCCGCTCGATCCCCGCGCCCCGCCCCGTCCCACCGGCGCGCGTCCGCCTCGGCCCCCAGCATCGGCCCAGCCCGCCTCCGCCCCATCCGCCGCTCCGTCCGCCGCGCTTCCGCGCCGGCGCGCATTTGGATAGGCTCGGCGTCCCTGACGCCGAAGCCCGCCCTCGACGCCCTGCTCTCGCTGCGCGCGAAGACGCTGCTGGCGATCGCCGCCACGCTGCTCGGGCTCAGCTTTGCCCTGTACGGCGTCTCGTCGCGGGCGCTCCTCGCCAACTCCATGGCCGCCGAGGCGCAGGACACGCGCCGCACCGTCCAGGTCGCCCTCAACCTGGTGAGCCAGGCCGTCCACGACTTCAACGCCCGTTGGACCGACTGGAGCCAGTGGGACGACGCGCACGCGTTCGTGCAGGACGGCAATCAAGAGTTCGTCCGCTCGAACCTCGTCGCCGAGCTCTTCGACATCGCCCGGATCGATCTCGCCGTCTTCGCCGACGCGGACGGAATCCCCGTGTACAGCACCGGTTACGATCGCGCCGGGAAGCGCTGGGCCCCGCTCCCTCGTGGCATCGCCGAGCGGCTCCGCGTCGGCGATCTCCTGTTCGAGCGGGACGCCCCGCCGAGCGCGGTCCGAGGGGGCATCGTCCTCCTGCCGGACGGGCCCATGCTCGTCTGCTCCCAGCCGAGCGTCGGCAGCTCGGGCCTCGGGCCCGTCGCCGGCACCGTCACGTTCGGCCGCTTCCTGACCGACGCCGAGATCAAGCGCCTCACCGAGCCCGCCGGCCTCTCGCTCGCCGTGCGCCGCCTCGACGACCCCGACCTGCCCGCCGACTTCCGCGAGGCCCGCACCGCCATGGCCGGCCCCGACGCGATCCTCGTCCACCCGCTCGGCGACGACCGGATCGCCGGGTACACCGTCCTCGACGACATCGACGGCCGGCCGGCGCTGCTCCTGCGCGTGGACAACGACCGGGCGATCCTCAGGATGGGCCACGACACCCTGCGCTACCTCATGCTGGTGACGGTGCTCGTCGGCCTGGTCTTCGGCGGCGTCACCCTGCTGCTCCTGGAGCGGCTCGTCCTCTCCCGGCTCGCCCGCCTCAGTCGAGAGGTCACCGACATCGGCGGCGTCGGCGACCTCTCGGCGCGGGTCGCCATGCCGGGCACCGACGAGCTGTCGCGCCTCACCGGCTCGATCAACGGCATGCTCTCGGCCCTCGATGCGAACGCCCGGCGGCAGAGCCAGCAGAAGGCCGCGCTCGAGCAGGCGAAGGCGGCGGCGGAGCGCGCCCACGAGCGCTCGGACCGGCTCCTCCTCAACATCCTGCCGCGATCCATCGCCGACCAGCTCAAGGAGCACGAGCAGCTCATCGCCGAGCACTTCGAGGACGTGACCATCCTCTTCGCCGACATCGCCGGCTTCACCTCCCTCGCCGCGCGGCTGAACCCGACCGAGCTCGTCGGCCTGCTCAACCGCATGTTCTCGTCGTTCGATCAGCTCGCCGACCAGCACGGCCTGGAGAAGATCAAGACCATCGGAGACGCCTACATGGTCGTCGGCGGCCTGCCGGCGCAGCGCCCCGACCACGCGAGGGCGATAGCGCGGATGGCCCTCGCGATGACGCGCGCCATGAGCCAGTTCCTGGCCGACGACGGCGAGCCGTTCCGGCTCCGGATCGGCATCAACACCGGGCCTGTCATCGCCGGCGTCATCGGTAAGAAGAAGTTCAGCTACGATCTCTGGGGCGACGCGGTGAACGTGGCGAGCCGCATGGAGTCGAGCGGAGAGCCCGGGCGCGTCCAGGTGAGCGAGGCGAGCTATGCCCTGCTCCGGGGGGACTTCCTCCTCGAGGAGCGTGGCCTCGTGGCGATCAAGGGCAAGGGCGCGATGAAGACCTATTGGCTCCTCGGCGAGAAGACACCGCAGTAGCGCGGCGGCCGCGCGACGCGCGACACGCGATGCGGGGCGCGCTTCGCCCGGCGCGGCCGCGCGGACCGCGGCCTCCGCGCCCGAGGCCGCGATTGACAAGGCCTGGCGGGCGTGCAATGGCTGCCCCCGCCCGATGTCAGACCTGGAGCGACCCGCCCTCATGGACAAGCAGGCACTGAACGAGACGACGCTTCCCGTCACCGTCCGCGAGCCGGGCCCCGGAGAGGACCGCGACGAGCTCGTGCGCCTCCTGTTCGGCGACGCCGCCGCGTCGGCCAAGCGGCCCGAGGAGTACGAGGCGCGCTATCCGCGCCGCCCCCTGCCCAAGGGCGCGATGGTCACCCGCTACGCGCCGAGCCCGACCGGGTTCATGCACATTGGCGGCATCTTCGTGTCGCTCATCAACAAGCGGCTCTCGGTCCAGAGCGAGGGAGTCTTCTTCCTCCGCCTCGAGGACACCGACGTGAAGCGCGCCATCCCCGGCGCGCTCGACACCATCGTCGACTCGCTCGCGCGCTTCGATCTCTCGCCCCAGGAGGGCGTGCTCCGCGCGCCGGCGAAGGAGGGCGCCGGGCCAGAGGCGCGGGGCGAGTTCATCCAGCAGGGCAGCTACGGCCCCTACGTCCAGACGGAGCGGGTCGAGATCTACCGGGATTACGCGATCGACCTCATCCGCCGCGGCTTCGCCTACCCCTGCTTCTGCACGGTCGAGGAGCTCGACGCCATCCGTCAGGAGCAGATGGCGCTCACGGTGAAGCCCGGATACCACGGCCGGTGGGCGAAGTGGCGCGACGCGCCGCTCGCCCGGGTGAAGGAGGCGCTCGCGAGCGGCACCCCGTTCGTGCTCCGGCTGCGCGCCCCGGACGACGTCTCGGGCCGGGTCGAGTGGAAGGACGGCGTGAAGGGCGTCATCTCGATGCCGGTCAACGATCTCGACACCATCCTCCTCAAGTCGGACGGCATCCCGACCTACCACTTCGCCCACGCCGTCGACGATCACCTGATGCGGACCACGCACGTGATCCGCGGCGACGAGTGGATCTCGTCGATGCCCCTCCACCTGCAGCTCTTCCGCGTGCTCGGGTTCAAGCCGGTCGAGTACGCCCATGTCCCACCGATCCAGAAGCTCGATCGCGTGGAGGAGACCGACCCGGAGACGGGCGAGCAGAAGGTCTCGGACGCGCGGCGCAAGCTGAGCAAGCGCAAGGACCCCGAGGCGAACATCGAGTATTACCGGGAGATCGGCGTCCCGGAGACGGCCACGATCGAGTACCTGCTCAACATCGCCAACTCCGCGTTCGAGGACTGGCGCAAGGCGAACCCCGACAAGCCCTATTCCGCCTTCCCCCTCAAGCTGAACAAGCTCGCCCCCGGCGGCGCCCTGAGCGACCTGGTCAAGCTGAAGAGCGTCAGCCAGGCGGTCGTGAGCCGGATGAGCGCCGAGGACGTCTACACCCAGGGGCTCGACTGGGCGAGGACGTACGACAAGGAGCTCGCGGCCCTGATGGAGCGAGATCCGGAGTACACGAGGCGCGCGCTCGGCATCGAGCGCGGCGGCAAGAAGTCGAACAAGCGCATCGTCACCTGGCCCGACCTGCGCCCTCAGCTCTCCTTCTTCTACGACGAGCTCTATGACAAGCTGGAGTCGTTCGATTTCCCCGAGAACGTCCCGGAGGCAGACCGCTCGGCGGTGCTCAAGCAGATGCTCGACGCCTTCGATCCGGCCGACTCGAAGGAGGCGTGGTTCGAGAAGGTCCGGCAGATCGGGGTGCCCCTGGGCTACGCCGGCGAGGTGAAGCAGTACAAGGCCTCTCCCGAGTCGTGGAAGGGCCATGTCGGCGACGTCTCGATGGTGATCCGGGTCGCGATCTGCGGGACGCGCAACAGCCCCGATCTGGCCGAGGTCATGGCGGTGCTCGGCGAGCAGCGCGTGCGGGCGCGCATCGCGCGCTTCCTCTGAGGCGCGGGGTGGCGAGCCCGCGGGCGGCGCGCCCAGGGCGCGGGCGGCCCGAGCGACGCGGCCGGCGGCGGCAGGAGGAACGATGAGCGAGGTGTGCCGGTTCGCCCCGTCGACCACCGGGCCGGCCCACCTCGGCACGCTCGCCGCGGCGCTGCTCGCGTGGCTCGACGCGCGGTCGCGGGGCGCGCGGCTGCTGCTCCGGCTGGAGGACCTCGATCCCGACCGATGCCGGGCCGAGTTCGCGCGCTCCCTGGAGGAGGATCTCGCGTGGCTGGGGCTCGATTTCGACGAGCGCGTCGAGCAGCACACCCGGCGGGCGCACCACGAGGCGGCGATGGACCGGCTGGAGGCGCTCGGCGCGCTGTACCCCTGCTCCGCGACGCGCGAGGAGGTGCGCGCCATCGGCCGGCGCGCGCCCGACGGCGGCTGGGCCTACGACAACCGCGGCCGCGGCCGCGCGCTGCCGCCCGGCGGGTGGCGCGCGTGCGTGGAGCCGATCCGGGCACGGCTGCCCGACGGGGTGTTCCAGCCCGTCGACGAGGGCGGGCTCGACCTGTCGCAGGAGCCCGCGCTGGCGATGGGCGATCCGGTGGTGCGCCGGCGCGACGGCGCGTTCTCGTACCAGCTCGCGGTGGTGGTCGACGACGGGGCGGCCGGCGTGACGCGCGTCGTCCGGGGGCGCGACATCGCGCCGAGCACCGCGACGCAGGCGGCGCTCCAGGCGCTGCTCGGGCTGCCGGCGCCGGTCTACCGCCACCACCTGCTCCTCCTGGAGGAGCGCGGCGGCAAGCTGGCCAAGACGCACGGCGCGGCGCGCGGCGCGGCGCTCGCCCGGAGCGCGCCCGCGCTCGCTGGCGCGCTCGCGTGGTGCGTCGGCCTGCGGGATCGGCCGGAGCCGTGCACGCCGGCCGAGCTGCTGCGGGAGTTCAGCTGGGCGCGGGTCGCGACGGCGGACCGGGTCGTGGCGTGGCGGGACGGGGCGCTCGAGGTGCGTTCCTGACGAGGTCGCGTCGAGGAACAGCGCCGCCGTCTCAGGCGCTCGATGGGCGGACGGGCGCAGGTCAGGCGGGCAGCGGCGAGACGGCGAAGCTCAGCAACGGAAACAAGGCGACGATCGCGTTCGGACGCGGCAGATCATCGTCATCGTCGTCATCGCGCCGGCCGTCGCGCCCGCGACGAGAACGGCTCCCGAACAGCATCCAGGCACGCCGCGCCTGCGCGGCAAGGTCGCGCGCTAGGCCCGACGAGGTGTCGTCTCCATGGGGCATCATGTCGGGCAGCCGCTTACCACGATTCCGGGCCGACGCGCCAGCTTTCTGCGCGAAGGCTCGACCGCTGTGCCCTCTGCTGTGCCCTCTGGACGACAGACCGCCCCGAACTGCGGATCGCCGAGACAGAACGCGCTCTCCGATGAGGGGAACAGCCGCACTGATTTTTGATGGGATGGGCGCAGGGCGTCCCTGGCGGCACGTGCTGGAATGCGCCATGAACGTCGCCCGGACTTTTCATGGCCGCCGATCTCACCGCCCTGAAGCCTTCGTCGCCTCTCGCCGCCTTTGAATCGCGCGATTTCCGCGTGTACGCGGCGGCTCGCCTGCTCGCCACCATGGCGTACCAGATGCAGTCGGTCGCCGTGGGGTTTCAAATTTACGACCTCACGCGCGATCCGCTCGCGCTCGGCTACGTCGGTCTCGCCCAGTTCCTCCCCATCGCGGGGTTGTCCCTCGCCTCCGGGCACGCGGCGGATCGCTTCGATCGGCGAGGGATCCTCCTTCTTTGCTACCTCACCTCGTCGGTCGCGGCGCTCGCGCTCTTCTTCCTCGCGCGCTCGCCGAGCCCGAACGTGTCGGCCATCTATGCCGTCCTCGTGCTCCTCGGCACGGTGCGCGCCTTCCAGGGGCCAGCCGGCGCGTCGCTCCTGCCGTCCCTCGTGCCCGCGGCCCACTTCCAGAACGCCGCGACGTGGCAGTCGACGCTCTGGCAGGTCGGTGCCATCGGCGGACCGAGCGTCGGCGGGCTGCTCTACGGCGCCTGGAAGGCGCCCGCGCCCGTCTACCTGACCGCGAGCCTCGCGCTCGGCGCGGCGTCGGCCGGCCTCCTGGCCGTGCGGGCGCGCACGGGGCGCATGGAGAAGAAGCCGCCGTCGCTCGCCACTGCGCTCGCCGGGCTGCGCTACGTCTACCGGAGGAAGGTCCTCCTCGCGTCCATCTCGCTCGACTTCGTGGCGGTCTTCCTGGGCGGCGCGGTCGCGCTCTTGCCCATCTTCGCGACCGACGTGCTCCGCGTCGGTCCCCAGGGGTTCGGCCTGCTGCGCGCCGCGCCCGCGGTGGGGGCCGGGCTCATGGCCGTGCTCCTCGCGTTCCGGCCGATCCGGCGCCACGCCGGGACGAAGATGCTCTTCTGCGTGGGGGTGTTCGGGCTCGCGACGGTCGTGTTCGGCCTGTCGCACAGCTTCCTGCTCTCGCTCGTCGCGCTGACCGTCATCGGCGCCGCCGACATGGTGAGCGTGGTCGTGCGGATGACCCTGGAGCAGCTCGCGACGCCGCCCGAGATGCGCGGCCGCGTGAGCGCGGTCAACATGGTGTTCGTCGGCGCCTCGAACGAGCTCGGAGAGCTCGAGTCGGGCACCCTCGCGAGGCTCATCGGGACCGTCCCTACCGTGGTCGTCGGCGGCCTTGGGACGATCGCCGTCGTGCTGCTCTGGGGATGGCTGTTCCCCGAGCTGCGCGCGGTGGACAGGCTCGAGGACACGCGCGCGACCTCCGAAGAAGACGCCGCCGAGAAGGCGTGATGAGCGCCGCGCGCGACGTGCACCGCGCGCCCGCGCGGGCTCACGTCCGGCAGAGCGCAGCGCACCGTCGATGCCCTGCTCGCGCCGGCCAGATGAAAGATAAACGATGAACGCGAGTCGCCCTCGCGAGGACCGAAGGGGGCCAATCCACGCTTCAGCCCCGCGACAAACGCGCGAAATGATTCTGCTGCGAAAACGCTTGCGCACCGCGTACTGCCGTCCGCACGATTGGCAATTTGACAAGGACGGTACAAATGCACGCTGGGCGGCACGCAGTCATACAATGCTTGGCGATAATCCCAGCCAGGCTGTTCTAATTGCTTGACACAGAGGGACAACAGGACCTTACATATGTCATGGACTCGATTATCGCGTGGGCGGTCGGTATCATGATCGCATGGGCCCCGCCCGGGACGAGCCACATCAAGGACGCGGTCGAGACGCCCGAGGACGGCCGCGCGCGCTACCACGAGATCGCGCGCGCGGCGGCGAAGGTGGCCTATGATCCCGAGTTGAAGCCGCTCTTCGGCGGCCCGCGCGGGCGAGCCGAGACGATGGCGCTGCTCCTGTCGATCGCGTATTTCGAGAGCGGCTACCGCCGCGACGTGGACCTCGGCCTCGGGAAGCTCGCGCGCGGCTCGGGGGTCGACTCCTGTCTGCTCCAGATCCGCGTCGGCGCCGGCAAGACCCGGGAGGGGTGGTCGCACGAGGACCTCGTCTCGGATCGCGAGAAGTGCTTTCGCTCGGGGCTCGCGCTGATCAGGAGATCCTTCGGGGCGTGCCGCAAGCAGGAGGCGCGCGACCGGCTCAGCGCATACACGCGCGGCAGGTGTATCGCCAACGACAAACACTCGAGAGCACGTATCGGACGCGCGCAGAACGTGCCGCGCGCCCCGATGACGGACGATGCGGTGCTCGCCTCCATGCCGGGGGGCAAGGCGAAACCCGCGCCGCAGGCGGCGCCAGCGGCGGCCGGAAACGATAGCTAGACGCCGCCGGATCGGGACGTTCCTGGTGGCGCGGGGGAGTTGCCGCGCCACCAACACTCCCTCCTCGGGCCTACCCTCCTCCAGAACCACCGACGGGCTCGAAAGAACCTCAAGGGTTCAGGTCGAGCCTGCTCCGGGTTCGGGTCAAGCCGCCGCCTTCACCTCGACCTGGAGCCTCAGATCGTTCAGCCGTCGAATCAGCCGGTTGGCCACCTTGCCTGCGTCGCGCGTGTCGAAGTAGCTGGCCCCCAGCTCCTGGTACGTCGTGCCGTCGCGCAGGATGTGGTACGCGGCAGTCAGCATTGAGGCGGCGACGGCGACGACGGCCTTCTTGTGGCCGCGGCGAGAGCGGATGCGGTGGTACTGCGCACGGAAGTAGGTGCCCTTGGTGCGGGGGTGCGGGTAGCGGCCGACCAGGCAGCTTGCACCAACGTGGACTTCAGCCCCAGCACGAAGCCGGGTCGACAGGCGCTTGCCCGCGCTCGTGTCGTTGCGCAGGCACAACCCAGCCCATGACAACATGGTGGCCCGCGGTCGGAAAGCGGCTCATGTCCATCCCGATCTCAGCGGCGATCACCTAGAACGCCGATCACGTTGAAATCCTGCGAAAGTCGGCTCATGAAAAGAGGACCGCAGGGGCGCAAGGGACGCAAGGGGAAGAGAAGAATATCATCCCATCTCTGTTCCCTTGCGCCCCTTGCGCCCTTGCGGTCTCTCTTTGGGCTGCATGCCGTGCCCTTTCAGCTTGCTCCTCGCCGGATCCGGCGGGGGCCGCAACCTGTTGAATTTGGCTGGCTTTCAACCTGTTCGTTGTTCTAGGCGGCGATGTCACTGATGCCCGGGATTGTCTTCAGCCGCTCGATCTGGTCGCGAAACGGGGCGAGCTCGCGCTCGATATGCGCCTCCACCTCGCGCATAGCACGCTGCAGATCGTCGTACACCCGCAGGTGCATCCCGAGCAGGAAGCGGTGGTGATCGGTTACGTTCCCTCGCAGCGCCTCGGCTAGCTCCGCGCGGCTCGCTTTCAGGCGCGAGGTGGCGCGACGTGCCAGCTGCTCCGGGTCCGTCTCCCCAGTCACGAGCGCGTCGAGGATGGATCGACCGCTGGCGCCCAGCGTGTCGGACACCACGCTGCTGAGCTTGACGTTGGCGTCGATCGTCTCGGCGATCTTCGCTTTGCGCTCGCGCTCTGCGCGCCAGCGCCGTGGCTCCGGCAACCCCGGCGACGTCGAAGCTCACACTGGTGAGGCGGGCCGGGCGCGCACCGACGGGCGCCGCCCCTCAAGCTGACCGTTCTTCGGGTCGAACGTCCACGGTCAGCTCCACGCGTACTCCCGATGAAACTCCTTGATCGCAGTCAAGGTCAAGAGCCCCTTCCCCTCGAAGAACCGCTCATACAGATCGCCGTAGGGGCTCCGGTCGACGGTTTTGTCCTTCAGTCCGAAGCACCACTCGGCGTTCAAGTCGAGGATCTCGTCGTAGCGAGGCACGTCCAAGCGCACGCGGCGGCGCAGCTGACCGGAAATGTCGAGAGGCTCCAGGACCTGCCGCGAGCTCGCAGGGAGCAATCCGCTGAAGAACTCCGAGGAGCATCCGGAGCCGTACGAGAACATTCCCACACGACTGCTGGCTTCGATGTGAGCGCTCGCGATGACGCCGCACAGGGCGAGGAAGACCGTACCCGCGTAGATGTTCCCGACCTCGGTGCAGTAATGGAGCGATGGGGCCACCCGCTTACGGAAATCGGCCTCGATCTCCTCCGAGCTCGCGCTCCGCAACCGGCGCATCATGCGCCGGTGCGCGCCCTTGACCATCCCCGCGAACGGAGTGTGGAAGGCGAAGTAGTCGAAGGTATCGCAGAAGTCGGCCCCCTCCACGTGGCTCGCGTATTCCTTGAAGCTCTTCTCGAGGCAGTCCAGATAGGAGAGCAAGGAGAGATCTGGATCCCCGGTTTCCAGCTCGGCCATGGGCCGGCACACGTCCATCACCTCATAGCTGTGGCGACCGCTGGCGCCGGGGTCGATTTCCAGCAGCTTCGGGCGATCGCTGACCAGGATAGCGACCGCGCCCGCAGCCTGTGTGGGCTCCGCGTAGGTGTCCCTGGCGACCGCGCGGGCGATGTCCGTGCAGATCACGAGGACCTTGGACCCCGGTGAAAAGCCCGACCCCGCTATGGCGCAGGCCACTTGCAGGGAAGCAGCCCCCGCGTAACACGCCTGCTTTACCTCCATGAGCCGGCAGTTGGGATGGAGGTCGAGCCAGTCGTGGATGTACGTGCTGAGCGATTTCCCGAAGTCGACAGGCGACTCGGTGACCGTGATCACCGTCTCGATCCGATTCCGCTCGTCGACCGTCAAGCGGTCGATGATCGGCTTTGCTGCGTTGACGCCATAGGAAACGGCGTCCTCGCAGGGCAGCGCGACCGACTTCTTGTTCATGTTCAGGTTGTCGAGGCGGCCGAGGTCGAGCCCCCTCGCCTCGAACATGTCCTTGACGGAGACGTAGGTTGGGCCCGCGTAGAGGTTGATCGCTTCGATCCCGACCCTTGTATTTCGCATAGCTTTCCCGCTCGGCGTGCTGTCTTTCGGTGCGCCCCGACGTGCGGCGCGATCTGAGGAGAACGATACCTTACCAGAGAGCGCCCTGCCATGAATGGAGGCGCTCGTGACGGCTCGCGGACACGGCCTGGAACCCCCTGCCCGCCCTGCTCGTCACGATCGGACAGCCCGGCGGGAGCGCACATCGATCGCGGGGCTGCCCTGGTCCGCCGACGCGGTCTGCGCGGCGCGAGGCTTGGGAGAGAGCGAGACGCGTTGGGGCGCGATCGGCGCCGACGAGAGCGGCTGGAGAGCCGTCTCCTTCGCCCTCAGCCGAACGGGCTGCCGGGCGATCGGCGCCGGCGCGTCGACCTCGGCGGCCGCCGGGGTCGACGCCGGCGGGATGAGCTCCCGTGCACCGCGTACCGGCGGCGAACCTGCCGACGCCGCAGCCGCGCCACGCCCGAGACTCGCCTTCTCAACGCGCGACCGGATCTGGTCCCGCGCCTCCGGGCTGGCGAGCACCCGGCGCCGCATCTCGATCTCCGCATCGACCACCCGCGGCAGCGCGGCGAGCTTTCGACCGGCCAGCTCGCGCTTCAGCACGACGAGCGCCTCCCGCGGCTTCTCCGCCAGCCGGCGCGCGATCGCCAGCGCCTCCGCCCGGACCTCCGCCATTGGCCGCACGGCGAGCGACACCCCGCGGTCGCGCAGCTCGCGGCCCGTATACGATCGGCCGAGGTACATCATCTCGGTCGCGAGCGGACCGCCGAGCTGCTCCCTCAAGATGAACGTGGCGCCCAGGCCGGGCGTGAGCCCGTAGTCCATGGAGCTCACGCTGTAGGCGCCCTCTTCCGCCAGCACGACCACGTCGGCGTAGAGCCCGAAACAGAGGCCAGCACCCTCCGCCTGGCCCTGCATGGCGGCGATGACCGGCACCTCGCAGCACAGGAGCCCCCCGCAGAGGAACGAGAGATCCGAGGACCTCGTGCCCCCATCCGCGACCTCGCTGAGCCCGGCTTCCGTTCCCCCCATCAGGAACACGTCGTCGCGTCCGACCAGCACCACGACCTTGATCTCCGGCCGCTGCACGATCTCAGCGAACCGGGAGCGCAGCGCGAGCAAGAGGCCCTCGGAGAGCGCGTTGTCATGCGCGGGGTCGTCGATCTCCAGCCAGGCGATCGCCCCGTCGACGAGCCGCAGGGTCACCTCGTCTCCCCGGTGCGCCAGGGCTCGCCGCGCCCACTCGGTCGATGTCATGACTGCGCTGCTCGTGGGATCGCTGGAGTGCGATGTGTCTCGCGCGGCGCTGCCGAGCGCGGTCGAAGCCATCTTCCCGTAGCTCATCGTCGACATTGGCGCTCTTCCTCGTGGGCTGCTCGCCCGGTCGAACCCGCTGCGAGGCGCGCGCCTACGCAGCGCCGGCCAGCAATCGTCCCACCGCGTTCGCGGGATCGACGAGGGCCTTGACGGTGAACAGGTCCGCGATCCTCACCCCGTCGCGACGGCGGACCAGGGTGGACCAGATCCGCAGGCGGTCCGCGCCGCTCCGCTCCATCCTCCGGAGCCGGAACGTGAGCTCGTCCCCCGCATCGGCGTTCCCGTAATAAAAGACATCGCGCGCGACCGGTGCGACCTGGAACGCCGATTCGCGCTCGTGCCCTGCACGACGCAAGCGCTCGTTGAGGATCATGCGCTCGCACACGTCGTGGATCCGGGGGTAAGACGCGAAGTAGAGCAGGTTGGCGCCGTTGAGGTCGTGGTACGGGTTCACCACATACGAACGGGAATCGAGATCGTGGTCGACCCAGTCGAACGTCGCCCCCCCGACCTCTAGCACGGTATCTCGAACCGGCTCCGCCGTCTCGAGGGCGAGATGCTTGATCTTCTGGTAGGCCTGCCCGAACGGCGGCAACACCGAATGGCTGAGCCCGCGCGATCGCTCGATCTGCTGCGGCGTCGCCCGGGCCAGGCTCTTGTTGTCGGTGGACCGCGTGATGAAGACGCTGGCCATCGCGACCCGGACCTCGCCTGCGGCGCCGAGGAAGGTCAGCTCGCTGAAGAACCGCTTGTCTCCGAACCGGCTCAGCGCGCCCCTCGCCGCGAGGGACTCGTTCTCGGTGTACCGGGTCAAGGGCACGGTGCTCTCCATCCGGATGCGCATGAAGCTCGCGTAGAGCCGCTCGCCCTCCCGATCGGCGAGCTGCCCCGAGGGCACCCCCAGGTCGGCGCAGAGCATGCGCCAGTGGATGTCCCCGGCCTCTTTCAACAACCATCGCTCGGACAGCCCGCCGAACAGCATCTGGGGCATGCCCAGCGTATAGGTAGCCCGGAAATCCGGGCCCGCGGTCGAGGGCGCCTGCGGCTCGGCGGGCGAATGGGCGGCTGCGGAAGGTGTTCGATCCATAATGATGCTCGTTGATGCCTGTCAGGGGCGCCGCGCTCGCGGCGATTCCGACCGGCTGCCTTCCCACGGAAACGTGCCATGGCGAACGAAGTCCTCTATCCCGTTGCGAACCTCGGGGTCGCTCATGGCGCGGTCGGTCTCCTGCATGGCGCGGGCTTCGTGGGCTTCCGAGATCCCGGCTACGTCGTTGAAGTAACGCTTGATGCGCCCCACGGTGCTCGGCTTGAGGCGGGAGACCTTGAGCCACAACCGCCGCAGCGCATCTTCCGGTCGATCGGAGACCTCATCGACCAGACCGGCCTCGAGCGCCTGGGAGGCGGTCAAGTTCTCGGTCGTCAAGCACATCCGCTTGGTCGTTTGCAGGCCGATGCGGCGCGCCAGGTGCAGGCCGACGCACGCGGGGACCAGCCCCCACAGCGCCTCTGGGAGACCGAAGGTCGAGCGCGGGGTGGCGATCGCGACGTCGCTGGCGGCCACGAAGCCGAGCCCTCCGGCGCGGACCTGGCCGTCGACATGCGCCACCACCACCGCGGGCAGCGAGGCGAGCCGGCGCAGCACGCTCATGTAAGGCGCCGACCCGTCCGGTCCGTCACGATCGAGCCCGTCCTCGAAGTCGAGGCCGGTCGAGAAGTGCCCCTGCTGCCCCTCGAGCACGACCATCCGGCACGACGGATCGCGCCGCGCCTCGTCGAGCGCGCGACCGAGCTCGGTCAGCATGCGGGAGTTGAAGCTGTTCCTGCGCTCCGCCCGATCGAAGACGACGGTCCAGCGGCCGTCGGCGACATGGACCCGGAGCGTCCGGTAGCTCGTCTCAGGCGCGTCGTGGCTCATCGTCAACGCTCCACGGCCGGGGGGGATGCTCAGCCCGATTGCGCCCGGTACAGCAGATCGACGAGGCCGCCGAGGTCGCCGGCCTTCCCTAGTTCCACGAGCGGGATGTCGACCCCGAGCTCGTCCTTGAGCGACGTCGAGATGTCGGCGCGATCGACCGAATCGGCGCCGAGGTCCTTCAAGCTCACGCTCGGCAAGATCCGATCCGGCGAGACGGCAGGGATCACGCGGACGATGTGCTGCTTCAGTAGACCGAAGATTTCTTCCCGGGTCATACCGTTCCTTTCAAGCTGCCCGGCTCGTCGATCTCGCGGTTGGCCAACGAGCCGTGTCACGCTGCCGCCGTCGGACCGCAACATGGGCGGCATCGAATGCCCATGGAGGCCCGTTTGCGACGGCGTCATCAGGTAATGCAACGCCGGCTGCGCGCGGCTCCATCCGAGCGAGGCAGACACGAGCTCTCCACGCACGGGACGCTCGTCTCGTGGTAGGCGTCGACTTTACCCGTGCCTGGCCCTGCTGGGGAGTCGGAGCGCTCATGCACGATGCGTATCACAGCCGTTCAATCCGCTCAATGTGGTTCTGCAGCCCGAGGACCACGAGACAGGTCCTCGTTTCCGGGCGACCTGCACGCACGTCGCCCACGCTCAGGGATCGGCGATCTTCACGAGCTGCTTGCCCCGGTTTTCCCCCGAGAACAGGCGGCGCAGCGCTTGCGGGGCGTTCTCCAGCCCCTCCTGGACATCGACCTGGTCCTTGATCTGCCCAGTCGCTATCCAGGCGCTCAGGTCCCTCACCGCCTCACCGAAGCGCTTTACATAGTCGATGATGACGAACCCTTCCATCCTGCCGCGCTGCAGAATAAGGTTGAGGTAGTTCTTCGGCCCACTCGGCAACTCCCTCGCCCCGTAGCTCGAGATGGCGCCGCAGAGCACCACTCGCCCCCGAAAGGCGAGCTCCGCGAGGGCGGCATCGAGGATGGCGCCGCCCACGTTGTCGAAGTAGACATCGACGGCCTTGGGGCAGAGCTCCCGGAGACGGGCGCGGACGTTCTCGGACTTGTAGTCGATGGCCGCATCGAAGCCAGCCTCTCGCGTGAGCCATGCGCATTTCTCGGCGCCGCCCGCGATGCCGATGACGCGGCACCGCTTGATCTTGGCGATCTGCCCGGCGACCGACCCCGTCGCGCCGGCTGCGCCGGAGACGACCACCGTCTCGCCCTCCATGAGGCGTCCAACATCGAGCAAGCCGAAGTACGCGGTGAGCCCGGTGAGCCCGAGCGTGCTCAACGCCCGCGTGATCGGCATGCCCGGAGGGAGCTTGGTCGACCCGCCAGGGACCGCGGCGTCCACCAGCGCGTAATCCTGCCAGCCGAACAGACCTTGCACCAGATCGCCGCGAGCATAGCCCGGGTGCCTCGACTCCTCGACACGCGCCACCGAGAGAGAGCGCATGACGTCGCCGATACGGACAGCAGGGAGGTAGGTGTCGTGCGCGATCCATTCGCGCTGGGTAGGGTCGATCGACAGGTAGAGATTGCGGACCAGGATCTGGCCGTCTGCCGTGAGCGCGGGGCTAGGCTCCTCTACCCACCGGAAAATGTGGTCGTCGATAGGACCAGTGGGGCGTGTCGCCAGGCGCCATTGTCGATTTACGCCGTGTGACATCGACTCTCGGGCAGCCCTACCACAAGAGGGCGCTCGCCGCAACGGAGAGGACGCACGCCGCGGCCGGTATGTGGGATTCGGTCGGCGCGCCCGGGCGTCGTCGACCGAGGCGCGACGGACCGCGCGCCGCTCACCTTCGCGGCCGCACGCCATGGCGCCGTCAGGCAGCTCAAGGGTTCAGCACCGGAATGCGGACCAGCCGGCGGAGCTTGACCTGTTTCGCGCCGGTCCGCATCGCCCGTATGACGTTGGGCGTGAGATCGAGGGCCCAGCCGTCACGTCGCTTTTGCGTCGAGCGCTCGTGTCGGCTGAGGTAGGCCTGGCTCGCAGCGAGCTGCGCGTGCGCCATGGCGCGAATCCATCGTTCAGGCTGCTTGAGCAGCATCGAGCGCTTGCGCTTCTTTCCTTCATCCTTCCGGTAAAATTCCAGTGATACCGGTTGACCGTCGGGAGCTGTGCTGAGAACGACGATCCGGCGAACCGCTTTGTGGAAATCCTTGGCCATTTGCTTCCCTCCGCAGCGCTCTCTTTACAGCCGTTCCGATCGCGAGTACAGAGAAATCCGTGCTCCACACAACACCATGAATCATACGATTTTACCGGAACGGAGCACCGCATGCGGAACCGAGGCGATGTCGGCGCAGATCGTCGATCGAAGGCGTCGGCTGTGCGTGCGCACCTCATCGACGAAACGCCAGGGGGGGTCTCGGCGCAAAGGGCGGCGGGGCCGATCCCGTTAAGGAGGGTTGAGATGACCGTCATCCACCATGTGTCTACCTCGGCGAGCCCCGCGGCCGCGCCGGAACCGCTGTCCTCGGCCACTGTCGTCGATCTCGGCAAGCAGAAGCGCAAGGATATCAAGCAGTTGCGCAAGGGACAAGGCCCGCTCGCGCAGGCCGTGCTCGATACCGTCGCCGAGCTGAAGACATCCGGCACCTCCCCCGCCGGGTCGATCGTCGTCGTCGTCGTCGAAGAGAAGAGCAAGCGCGCCCTGCGCTTCTTCTGACGGCCGGAGCCGCGGCCCGGCGAGGTCCCGCGATCACGCCGCCGCGCGGACTCGCCGGACGCTCTCCGGCTCCCAAGGGCGTGCCGCGGACACGCCGGACCGCGCCGATCGCGATCGGCGCCTGACGGCGTTGGGTGTCGTGGCGATGGCGGCAACGCGTCCATTCGTGACATTCACTTCCTAACCGAGCCGCCATTGTCATCCGCGTGCGCTATCCTGAGGCGCTGTGCCGTCCTGGTCGAGCTCGCGCCCGCCGCTGGGCGCCCGGGACGGACTCGCCTTGTTGACGAGAGCACGGTCGTCACTTCCGGCGACGGCACCGGAGGGTGCAGGAGAGATTGCCGCGGGGGGCTCACACGGAGCTGGACATGAACGGAGATCTGAAGGACAGCCCTTGGTTCTATCGCGTGCACGCGCGGCCGGACGCGCAGGTTCGCCTCTTCTGTTTCCCCTATGCCGGGAAGGGCGCGTTGATGTACGCGCGCTGGGCAGAGGCCCTGCCCGGCGTGGATGTGGTCCCGGTCCAGCTCCCCGGCCGCGAAAACCGCTTCAAGGAGCAGCCCGCCGAGCGGCTCCTTCCGCTGGTCGACGAGATCGTCGGCGCGATGGCGCCGCTCCTCGATCGGCCCTTCGCCGTCTTCGGGCACAGCATGGGGAGCCTTCTCGCCTTCGAGACCGTGCGGCGCGTCCGCGCTCGGTATCGGCAAGAGCCGCTGCACCTGTTCGTGTCGGGCCGCGGGGCGCCGCACGTGCTGCCCCGGACAACGATTCAGTACACGCTGCCGGACGCCGAGCTCACCGCTGCGCTCCAGGGCACGTACGGCGGGATGCCGGATGCGGTCCGGAACGACCCGGAGCTGCTCCGCCTCTTCCTCCCGACGCTGCGCGCCGATCTGGCCATGCTGCATACGTACGTCTTCGAACCCGGGCCCAAGCTTCGTTGCCCGGCCAGCGCCTTCGGCGGCGAGCGCGACCCGCACGCCAGCGTCGCCGAGCTCCGCGCGTGGCAGGAGCACGTCGAGGGCCCGTTCCGCCTGCGCATGGTCGATGGGGATCACTTCTTCGTGAACAGCGAGCGCGCGGCGGTCGTGCAGGCAATCGCGGAGGACCTCGCGCCGGCGCTTGCGAGCAGCAGGAGCCGCCATCGAGACGCAAGCGGAGCGGCGGCCAGGGACACACGGCAAATGCGCAAGATCTTCGTATTTCCTGGGCAGGGCTCGCAATCCAAGGGCATGGGCAAGGCGCTGTTCGACGCCTTCCCGCATCAGCTGGCCGAGGCCGAGGAGATCCTCGGCTACTCGCTCCGCCGGCTCTGCCTGGAGGATCCGCAACGCGAGCTTCGCCTCACGCAGTACACCCAGCCCGCGGTGTTCGTCGTCAGCGCGCTTTCGTACCTGGCGCGCCTCGACAAGCCGGGGGCGCCGCCCGACGCGGTCGCTGGCCATAGCCTCGGCGAGTACACCGCGCTCTTCGCGGCGGGGGTCTTCGACTTCGCGACCGGTGTCCGCCTGGTGCGCCGTCGCGGCGAGCTGATGAGCCAGGCCAAGGGCGGAGGCATGGCCGCGGTGATCGGGCTGCCGCTGGAGGAGATCCGCCGTACGCTCGAGAGGGCGGGCCTTGGCAGAGTCGAGGCGGTCAACCTCAACAGCCCGCGCCAGACGGTGCTCGCCGGCGCCATCGAGGACATCCAGCAGGCGGGCCCCGTGCTCACGGCGGCGAAGGCCCGCTACGTGCCGCTGAACGTGAGCGCGGCGTTCCACTCGCGCTACATGGAGCAAGCCCAGCGCGACTTCTCCGCGTTCGTGGCCGGCTTCCGCTTCGTGAGGCCGCGGATCCCGGTCATCGCGAACTGCACGGCGCGACCCTACCCCGATGACGAGGCGGGGATCCGCGACCTCCTGGTGCGTCAGATCACGAGCCCCGTGCGCTGGTACGAGACGGTCTCGTACCTGCTCGCGTCGCCGGAAGCCGAGTTCGAGGAGATCGGCCCGGGCGACGTCCTCACCCGCCTCATCGTCGAGATCCGCAAGGAGCCGCTGCCGATCGATGCACCTGCGCGCGACGTCGCTCCTGCGCCGCTGCGGCAGTCCTCGCTGCCGCGCGACGTCGCTCCTGCGCCGCTGCCGCAGCCCTCGCTGCCGCGCGACGTCGCTCCTGCGCCGCTGCCGCAGCCCTCGCTGCCGCGCGATGGAGTCGTGTTCCTCTACACGGGGCAGGGCTCGCAATACTTCGCGATGGGCGCAGGGCTCTACGAGCAGGATGCCGCATTCCGGGCGGTCATGGACCAGTGCTCCGCGCTCGCTGCGCCGCGCATCGGCGGCTCGCTCGTCGAGATCCTCTACCGGGCGGCGAAGCCGTTCGCTCCATTCGATCAGGTGCTCCACTCGAACCCCGCGCTCTTTGCCGTGGGCTGCGCGCTGACGCGCGCCCTCGAGGTGCGCGGGGTCCGCCCCGACGCCGTGCTCGGCTACGGTGTCGGCGAGTACGCGGCCGCGGTCGCCGCGGGCGCCCTCTCCCTCGAGGACGGCCTCGCGCTGGCGATCGAGCAGGCCCGCCTCCTCGACGAGCGCGCGCGTCGAGGCGCGATGCTCGCGATCTTCGACAGCCACGAGATCATCGAGCGCCATCCGTCCTTGTTCTTCGGCTGCGAGCTCGCCGGCATCAGCTTCCAGCGGCACTTCGTCGTCAGCGGCCCCGCACCCCGGATCGCCGAGGCTGCGCGGGGATTGCAGGCGCTCGGCATCGTGACGTTCCCGCTCCCGATCCACCACGCCCTGCACTCGTCGCTGATGGATGACATCGAGGTCCCTTTCCGGCGCTTCGCGGGCCGGCTCGCGCTCAGGCGTCCGCGCATCGCCACGCTCTCCCCCGCGGCGGGAGGCTTCCTGCCCGAGGTCAACGCCGACACGCTGTGGCGCGCGTGCCGGGCACCGGCCTTGTTTTCCCGCGCCGTTGACAAGCTCGAGGCCTACAGGGTCCGCCGGTACGTCGACGTCGGCCCGTCAGGCACACTCTCGAGCTTCATCAAGCACCAACTCGGCGACGGAACGCGCACGATCACCCTGATCACGCGCTTCAGCGCGGATCCGAGGGCCCTCGACGCGGCGGCGAGGGCGCTCTCGTCCCGCGCACCGGCGCCGGGGCATATCGCCATCAACCAGCAGCAGTGAACATTCCACGACGAGGCACACGATGAACGAGCTCAAGGACGCCGCGAATGACGCAGAGTACACGCGCCTGCTTGTAGGCAAATGGAGATCCGACGAGTTGAGCGAGACCGCGGAGTGGCATCACGTCACGATCTTCAACGCCGACGGCACGTGGCTCGGCTTCGGGGCCGGCGAAGACCACGGCGAATCCGAGCCGTTCTTCAGCAGCGGAACCTGGTTCGTCCAGGATTCGCGCGTGCACACCGAGGTGGAGAAGTCTCCCATGCTCCCGACGCTCGAGGGCATGGATCTCAGCTACCTCACGCTCTCGGTCAGCGCGAAGGAGTGGGTCTGGAAGAACTCCGCGGGGCAGACGATCACGAGCCGTAGAGTCGACGCTCCCTGAGCATCGCCACCGCCGAGGCGCTCACGCTTCCGGAGCGCTCCGCTCTCCGGGCGAGCGCGCCGCCCCCGCTGCAAGCTGGTGACCTGGGCCGAGGCGGTGCGCGAACACCCGGGCCATCATCGCCGGCGTGAGGATCGCGCCGGAAGGCCGGACCATGTGCATGACCTCCATCATCACGCGGGCGACGTCCGGCCGGTGCGCGGCCGCCTCGACGACGAGATCGCCATAAGATCGGAAGAGGTTCCCCGGCCATCCGAGCAGGAACTTGCCCACAAGCCCCGCCTGCTCGAGGCCTCGAGTCTGCGGCCACGCCGCGTCGCCGCCGATGGCGAGCCGCCACGCCACGTCGTTCAGCTTCGCCAGTCGCTTCTGGAAGCGACCGCTGAGGCCGCGCAGATCGCCTCCCGGTCGAGCGCGGCGGTGCCGAGCGAGGTCGTCGCTGAGCGCGAGCGCGCCCAGCGTCGCGTTCGTGATGCCCTGCCCGTAGATGGGGTTCAGCGCGCAGACCGAGTCCCCGACGAGGACGAATCCGTCGGGGAAGCGGCGCATTCGTTCGTAGTGCCGCAGCCGGTTCTCCGTCGATCCGCTGCGGCTCATCGGGCCGACCGGCTCCGCGTGCGAGAGGGCCTCGGAGAGAGCAGGGCTCGGCAGGGTGCGCGCGAACGCGCGGAAGCTCGCCTCGTCGCCGGGGGGCTCATCGCTCCCCATGGTCGCGAAGCAGACGAACCAGCGGTTGCCCTCAACCCGGAAGATCGCGCCGCTCCGCGGCTGAGCGGGTGCTCGAGGCATGGTCGAGAGCAGCTTCCAGTCTGCAGAGAAGCCCGGCCTCGGCGAGTACAGCTGGCACGTGTAGCTGAGGGCGCTGTCGATCACGGTCTCGTCGGGAACGTCGAAGCCTAGCTCCTTCAGCCATGCGCCGGCCCGCGACTGGCGGCCGCCCGCGTCCACCACGAGATCCGCGGAGAGGTTCTCCCCGGGTCCTTCGTCCTGCCGGAGCGTGACGCCAGTCACCGCGCTGCCGTCCGCGCTCGGGGTGAGCCCTACCACGCGGCGCCCCTCGAGGAACGAGACGCCCGACGCCACGAGATACCGGTGGATGTGGTAGTCGAGGAGCGGCCTCGTGCACGCGCGCACGACCAGCTGCGAGTCGAACGGCGCCAGCGCCCCCCCGCGAAAGAACAGCGTGGCGCCGCGGCCGTAATCGAAGGTGATCGCCCCGTCCCTCTCCAGATCCGTAGCGAGATCGGGGAAGAGCTGCTCCAGCTCCCGCCTTCCGCGGGTGAGGACAATGTGGATGTGCCGGCTCTGCGGGATGCCTCGCCGGGGTGCCGGCTCCGACGGGTAGTGATCCCGCTCGACGACCGTCACCCGCGCGAAGTGCTCCTTCAGCATGCGGGCCACGACCATCCCAGCCATGCTCCCGCCGATGACGATTGCGTGACCGAATCCAGCCGACATATCAGGCCTCTACCTGGCTCGACCCCTGCCCGCCAGGCAGCCGGACCGGCTGCCTCTTGGTGCGCGCGAGGAGGCGCTGATGCTTCACGATCATGATGAAGACGACAATCGCCAGCACGGCCCAGTACCCGGGCGCGATGTACGGCACCATGTCAATGGCATGGAGGAGCCGCGGCTCGTGCTGGAAGAGCTGCGCGGCGAGCTCCGGGTGGTGCTGGCGCAGGTACACGAGGCCGAGCGCGGCCGCCAGCACGACGAGCAGGAATCGGAGCAACGCGCCCACCGAGATGATGATCTCCTCGATGATGCTCCGCCCCGCCATGAACACGAAGAGGCGCTCTCGGAAGCGCGGCAGGACGATGGAAGCATAGCCGCCGAGCCGCTGCGGGAGCCCCGCGAGCGCCGTGAGCGCACGCTGGTTCGCGCGGCGGGTCGCCTTGGCATAATAGGACTTGAGCAGCTTTGGGTAGTTGACCTTGGGATAGACGGCGCCGATGGTCATGTCGAGCGTGTGATACGTCCTGCCGAGCTTCAGCATGCTCCAGTTCACGCGCATCCGGTAGCGCATGAGGATCTTCCCGACCTCGTCGGAGCTGCTCGCGAGCGAGCGCTGGTGGACGGGCAGCGAGCGCCGGCGCGTGCGCGCGTACCAGGATCGCATGGCCGAGATCACCTCGAACCTGACCACCTGGATGTCGATGACCGGGAGCTCGCCGCTCAGCCAGAGCATCAGGTCGACGGCCTCGCTGAAGTTCTGCGAGGCGAGCGCCGTGAGGTAGAGCCGGTACGCCGCGATGAACTCCGTATCGAACGAGCCCACCGTCCCGAAATCGAGGAACGCGATCCGGCTGTTGCGGAGCATGACGACGTTCCCCGGGTGGATGTCGCCGTGGCAGAGGTTGTCCTCGAACATCTGCCGCAGGAGCGAGTGGCAGAGCGTCTTCGCGACCTTCTTACAAGAGATGTTGTTCTCCTCGCACCACTTGCGCGCCCGCTCGGGGTCGGCACGGTTGACGCGGATGTACTCCGCCACCGACACGCCGTGGATGAACTCCATCACGAGGACGCGGTCATTACAGAGCGCGTCGAACGGCCGTGGGACGTAGATCTTGTGCTTCTTGAGCGTCCTGCGGATGTCCCGGATCGCGGCGAGCTCGTGCCGGTAATCGAGCTCATCCTCGATCACCTCCTTCACCTCGTTGAGCATCCCCTTCCACCCGAACTGCTCACCGATGCCCAGACGATCGAACGTCCTGAACAGGAACGAGATCCAGCTGAAATCCTTCTGGAAGTACTCCCGGGCATACGGCTTCTGCACCTTGATGGCGACCCAGACGCCGTTCTTGCGGAGCCGCGCCTTGTGGACCTGCGACAAGGAGGCCGCGGCGACCGGCACCTCCTCGAACACGTCGAAGGTCTGCTCCAGCGGATGGCCGAGGCAGTCGTCGATGATCCGCCGGGCGACGTCGGTCGGGAAGCCGAAGCTCCGCTCCTGCAGGTTGGCGAGCTCTTCGCAGAACTCGTTCGAGAAGAGGTCCGTGCGCATCGACAGGACCTGGCCCAGCTTGATCCAGATGCCGCCGAGGTTCTCGAGGTACACCCGGGTCAGCCTCGCCGCCTGGAACGGCCGGTTGCGGAGCGGGAGGAGGTGCAACAGATAGACGATGGTCCTGTAGATGAGGTAGAGCGCCCGGAAGCGCGACGGCTTGCTGACGGGGTAGATCTCGACGAGCTTCTGGTGCCCCTCCGTCGCCAGCGGCGTCGGAGTATGCTTGGCGGGGAGCAGAGAAGCGGGCGGATCCAGCGGCGGGCCGAAGTCGCCCAGCCGCAGCGCCGCAGGCGTCCAAACCGGCCGCTTCGACGCGCCGTTCGCCGTCTTCTCCTGCGACAGGTCGTCCTCCATGTCGTCGGGGCTCGCGGACAGGAGGGTCTTGATGTCGATCGCGTCCGTCAGATCGAGGAGATGAACGTAGGCGTCGACGTGCTGATACAGCATCTCGGCGACGAAGTTGTCGCCGCCCTTCCGGACGGTCCCCTCGAGCTTGACCGCGTCCCTGCAGGCGTGCTGGTAGACCAGCTTCTCGGCCGTCAGGCGCTTGATCACGTTGTCGAACGACAGGCTGATCAGCGTGCCCGTGGGGACGGTGGGCTCGTAGATGTGCCTGATGATCCCCATCTCCGACGCGATGCCGGTGTAAGGCACGATGTCGAGCGAGTTCGCCACCCGGTCGCACCGCCCGTCGAGCTGGGCGTCCGAGTGGGCGGCGAAGTCCGGATCACCAGCCGGGATCGCCGCGATCGTCGTCGCCCAGACGCGCGCCTTGCGGTCGGGGTCCCAGCGCAGGGTCTCCGGGACCTCGTCCGTCCCCTGCAGGTCGGTGAGGCACAGCGCCAGCGTCCCGGCCAAGGCGCCGCCGAGGCTGTGCCCGGTGACGTCGATGCGCACCGCGCCGCGCGCCCTGGCGACACGCTCCTTGAGGAACTCGATCAGCGACTTGCCGCTGCCCGGCAGCTCGTCCGAGGCCCGGATCGCGACGAGCTGCTCCAGCCCGTTGTCGATGCCCCTCGAGATTTTGGGCTTCAGCCCTGGCGCCGGCTTTCCATAGGGCCAGTCGATCATCTCGAAGATGTCGTTCACCTCGCTGATGTTCGCGATGGAGAGGGGGTTCGTCCCGCGGATCACCACGGCGAAGCGGTTCTTCTCCTTCGTATGCTCGACGACGAAGACGACGCGATCATCGATGAACGACGCGAACTTCGAGTTGGCGACACCCGGGCCCCACACGATCTTCCAGCGATCGCGCACGGGGGCGAGATCGTTCAGGAAGCGCTGAACCAGCAAGAACATCCTGGCGACGTCGATCGCCGCCAGCCCGTACAACCCGACGTAAGCGATGTACGAGAGCGCGAGCATCTCCTGCCGGTTCCGGAGGAGCTCCTGAGCGCCCGCACGCGCGGCGGCGTCGCTTTCCCTCGGCGCCATCGTCTCGATCTGCGACTGGGTCATTCTACCACCTGGACGCATGGATCAGCGGCTCTTCCCGAGCCTTCGTCTTTGGAGACCCTCGCTCCCTCGACCTCCGCGATGGCGGCTTTGAGCATCGGCAGCGCGACGGCGAGCGCGGGGGCGGTCATCAAATGGGCGTGACCCACGGGGCACTCCACGATGTCGAGCTTTGACCGGACGATCTCTCGCCAGGGGCTGAGGTAATCGTATCCATCGATATATGCATTCGTCCCCTCCTGCGATCGGAAGTAGAGCACATCCGAGGCGGTGTAGGGAGCAGGATGATAGGTCACGTAGGCCTCCGATGCATAATCGTTGACCTCGCTGGCGCCCCGCAGAAAAGCGAAGACGTCATCCGGGGGGATCTGCGCGCGCCCTCGCTCGACGACGAGCTCGGCGAGGCGGGCGAGGTGCAGCCGGGGCGGTATGCCCTCGAGATCCTTGGGCGTGATCACCTGGCTCCCCTCTCCGCGGCCGGTGAGGTAGTTCGCGAGGATGAGCTTGATCTCGGAGGCGTTGCCGGGATCCTGCGTGATCTCGTAGATACGCCGTGTCGGCGGGTACGTGTCGAAGAGGACAAGCTTTGCGATGCGCGCCCCGCGCCGGGAGAGGAGGTGCGCCATCTCGAGCGCCACAAGGCCCCCGAACGAGTAGCCCCCGAGCACGTAGGGCCCGCGCGGCGAGATCCCCGTCACGCAGTCGACGTAGTAGGCGGCCATGTCCTCGATCCGTGAGAAGGGCATCCGCTTTCCGTCGTTTCCGCGCGCCTTGAAGGCATAGAGCGGATAGTCGTGGCCGAGCGCCGAGGCGAGGCCGAGGAACGACTCGGCGAAGCCGAACGAGCCGGGGACCCAGAAGGAGGGCCGCCTCGCCCCCTTGCCATTGAACGCGACCACCTCCGGCGGGAGCGCGGGCGCGGCGGGGGGGTTCGCGCGCGCCGGCGGGACGCGAGGCGACGGCGCGCGCGCCGCCTGCTTCTCGAGGAGGTGCTCGGCCATCGAGCGCAGCGTCGGGTGCTCGAAGAACGCTGCGTGGTCG
Source organism: Sorangium cellulosum So0157-2 (assembly GCF_000418325.1). GTDB lineage: Bacteria > Myxococcota_A > Polyangia > Polyangiales > Polyangiaceae > Sorangium > Sorangium cellulosum_D. The sequence goes on along the minus strand of NC_021658.1, from coordinate 1,108,860 downwards.
AGATCCAGCTCGGCGAACTCCTCGTTGATCCGCTTGACGAAGCCCGCGAGGTTGATCGAGTCCATGCCGAAGCTCACGAGCGGCTCATCGTCGCGCAGCAGCGCAGGGGCGATGTCGAGCTGCTCGGAGACGATGCGCCTGAGGATGGCGATGAGCCCGTCGACCGTCGCCGCGGGCGGGCTCTGGTTCGCCGGCGGCGGAGGCTCGGGGCGCGGGCCCTGCCGCTCCGGCGCGGTGTCCGATGGCGCCTTCGACGCCGCGGCGGCGAGGAACCGATCGAGACGATCCCGATCGGTCGGCACCGCGACCATGACCTGGCGCACGCCGGCCGCGAGGACGTCCTCGAAGACCTGCAAGCCAGCGTCCGACTCGAGATAGCCCATGCCGGAAAACCGGAGCGCGAGCTCCTCGTCGGCCGCGTCGAGGTGGAAGCCGCCCTCGCGCCAGAGCGGCCAGTCGATCGACAAGGTCCGTCCCGCTCGTCGACCAGCGGCGCGGTGGTGCTCGCGCGCCTCCACGAAGGCGTCGAGGAAGCGGTTGCCGACCGCGTAGTCGCACTGCCCCATGTCGCCGAGGAGCACCGACGTCGACGAGAACAGGGCGAAGAAATCGAGGGGGTCGCTGCGGGTGAGCCGGTCGAGCAGCAGGGTCCCCTCGATCTTCGGCGCGAGCGTCTCTCGGATCTCCGTGTAGCGCTTGCGCGTGACGAGCCGCTTGTTCGCGGTCCCAGCCACGTGGAGCACGCCGTGGAACCCGCCGAACCGGGCGCGCGCCGCGTCGAGCGCCCGGGCCATCGCGGCTTCGTCTGCCACGTCTGCCTCGAGATAGAGCGCGTCTCCTCCCGCACGCTGGATCTCGTCGAGCAGCTCGCGCCGCGTCGCGTCGAGCGGCGATCTCCCGATGAGCGCGAGCTGCGCGCGGTGGCGCGTCGCGAGGTACAGCGCGAAGGTCCGGCCGAGCCCCCCGGCGCCGCCGGTGATGACGTACACGCCGCGCTCCCTGAGCACGCTCGCCGTCGCCCGCCCGATCTGGGAGGGCACCGTGCGCCGGACTTCCCGCTGCCCGCCGCGGTAGCGCACCTCGCCCTCACCGCCGCCGTCGAGGAGCTCCCGCTCGATGGCACCGCCGAGATCAACGGGCGCTGCGTCGCCCGGTGCGGCGCAGACGACGGTCACGGAGGCGTTCGGCAGGACCGGCCGCAGCGAAGCGCAGTAGCCGGCCACCGCCTGGAGCAAGGCCGTACGCGCGCCGTCTCCGCTCTCATACGCGAACACGACCCGGCGGAGGTGGTTCTTCTTCTGGATGGCGGCGTAGGCATGCACGAGGAAGAAGAGCGGCGCGATGCCGTCCTCGAGCCCGGCGTCGATCGCGGCCGGCGCGAGATCCTCTTCCACCTCCGCCGCGGACCGCGCGGCGCGCGCCCACGCTACGACCACGCACGCCGGGACCTCGCCTCGCTCGGCCAGGGCCATCAGCATCCGTTCGTAGTCTTCGGCGCACGCCGGGCGGATCTCCCAGCAACCGGGCTCGACCTGGCGGAAGTCCTCGCCCGGCCTGACCTCGAAGACCGGTGCCACGCGCCGCTCGAGGCGCGCGCGCGCGCCTTCGTCACGGGTGAAGAGCAGCACAGGACCGCTGCTGTCCCGGGGCGCGCTCGTCGAGGGCCCAGGGGCGCTCGACCACGCGAAATCGTAGTAGACGACCTGCTGCGCAGCCGCTTGCTCCACGCTCTTGCCGTTCTTCTTCGCGGGGTGGTCCGCAGGCGGCGCCTCGCGCGGGGCGGCGCGGGCCGCGACCGCGATCGGCGCAGGGGCGCCCGTCAGCGCCGAGGTCCCCGTCTCGCCTCCCTCGTCGATCCAGCAGCGGATCCTGGCGAACGGGTAGGTGGGGAGCGACACACGGCGCGGCGGGACCAGGTGAAGGCTGGCGAAGTCCACGGGCGCGCCTCCCACCCACGCGCTCGCCAGCGCCTCAAGGTTGCCTGAGCCCGGCGTCTCCGCGCGCCGAGCAGAGCCGATGGCCACGCCGCAGACGTAGTCGCCACCTTGCCCCTCGCCCCGGAGGAACTGGCGGAGCCGGCGGAAGAGCGCCTGCTTGTTCGGTACGACCGTCGCGAAGCGCCATTCCATCGGCTCGCGACCGACCTGCAAGGTGTACGCGATCTCCTCGAGCGTCGCCTCGTCGTCCTCGCCGATGAACGCCAGCAGGAGCTCCGCGTACACCTTGAGCCGGTCCTCGGACTTCGCCGAGAGCACGACGAGCTGCGGGGTGTCCGCGGCGGAGGCCGCCGGCCGGCGCTCGGCGCGGTGCTCCTCGAGCACCAGGTGGGCGTTGGCACCGCCCATCCCGAAGGAGCTCACGCCCGCGACCCTCGGCAGCGCACAGCCTGCGGCGTCGCGAGGGGCCTCCCACGGGCGCGCCCTGTCGAGGATATAGAACGGCGTTCCGTCGAGCTTGATGAACGGATTCAGCTCGTCGAAATGCAGGGTCGCCGGGAGGAAGCGGTGCTTGAGCGCGAGGACCACCTTGAATATCGACGCGATGCCCGCCGCCGGCTCGAGGTGCCCGACGTTGCTCTTGACCGAGGCGAGCCCGATGTGCGGCGCGTCGGCGCGCTTGCCCCTGGACCGGTACAGCCGGTCGAACGCCTTCCTGAGCCCGTCGACCTCGATGGGATCCCCGATGGCCGTCCCGGTGCCGTGGGCCTCGATGTAGCCGACGGCCGCTGGATCGACGCCCGCAGCCTCGTGGACCTGGGCGACGAGATCGGCCTGCGCGAGCGGGTTTGGCGCGGTGAGCGAGCGCGCGCGCCCGCCGTGGTTCTCTCCGCTCGCGCGAATGACGGCATAGATGGGGTTGCCGTCCGCAAGCGCCCGGGAGAGCGGCTTCAGCAGGAGCGCGCCGACGCCCTCCCCGCGCACGGTGCCCGTGGCGCCCTTGTCGAACGCGCGGCAGCGGTGATCCCGGCTCAGCACGCCTGCCTTCGCGAAGAACAGGCTCTGCATCGGGCTCAGCATGACGTTCACGCCGCCGGCGATCGCCATCTCGCACCCGTCGTCCTGGATCGCCTTGACCGCCCGATGGACCGCGATGCTCGCGCTCGAGCAGCCCGTGTCCACCGGCTGGCTCGGGCCGCTCAGGTCGAAGAAGTACGAGATCCTGTTCGGGAGCATGCAGAGCGAATTGCCGATGGGCGCGTGCGCCTCCATCTCCCGGAGGCGCTCCTTCACGATCTGCGCGTAGTCGGCGTTCATCACGCCGATGAAGACGGCGGTGCGCGTCCCCGCGAGGTCGGACGGCCTGTGCCCCGCGTCCTCGATGGCCTTCCACGTGTGCTCCAGCAGCAGCCGGTGCTGCGGATCCATGAGGGCGGCCTCTCGGGGCGAGATCCCGAAGAACAGCGGATCGAACCGGTCCACCGAGGGCATGAAGCCGCCCCACCGCGACGCCTCACCGTGGTCCTGCCAGCGCCAGCGGGACGCAGGCGCCTCGGTGATGAGCGCGCGCCCGGCGCGGAGGTTCTCCCAGAAGGCCTGGAGGTCCTCGGAGCTCGGCATCGCGCCGCTGATGCCCACGATCGCGACCGGCTCGGCGCGCAGCGCCGCAGCGGACAGGGCGACCGGCTCGACGCGCGGCGCCGCAGCGAACACGACGACCGGCTCGGCGTCCGGCAAAGGCGCAGCGACCGGCTCGGCGCGCGGCAAAGGCGCAGCGACCGGCGTGGCGCTCGGCGAGGGCGTCGGCGCGGCGACAGCGATGGGAGCTTGCGGGCGCTCGCCCGGGCGCTCCTCGACGGGTCGCTCCTCGGCGCGCGCCGGAGGCTCGGGGCCCGCGGTGGGCCGAGCGGCGAAGGCGGCGGGGAAGGTGTCGAGGAGGTGCCTCGCCAGCGCGCCGAACGTCCGATGCTCGAAGAACGCCGTCGGCATCAGCTCGACGCCGTACCGCCGGTTGATGGAGTTGGTGAACTCGATGAGGCTGATCGACTCGAACCCGTACTCGTTGAGCTCCGTCTCGATGTCCATCTCCGACGCGTCCTGCTTGAGGAGCTGCGCCGCCACGTCGAGGAGCTCACGGCCGACCGCGGCCATCCGGCTGTCGGCGTCCGGAGCCGGCGCGCCCGCGGCATCCGCTGCCCGCGCGCCCGCGGCGCCCGGCGCCGGTGAGGCAGCGGCCCTGGAGATCGCCGCGCGCGCCGCGCCGGCCCCCGGCGCGCGGAGCTGCCTGTCGCTCACGTACCGCGCGATCCTCTCGCGATCTCCGGAGAACACGACCACCTGCGCCCACGGGGCCGAGAGCGCCCACGCGAACGCCTCGATCCCTGCGCCGGCGGCGAGGGGCTCGATGCCGATGGTGCGGCGCAGCCACTCGGTGACGCTCGCGTCGAAGGCGCCCACCTCCCAGGGAGACCACCCGATGGACCGCGTCGTGCCAGCGCGCTGCCCCTTCTTCCGGGCCTCCTCCCGGAGCGCTGCGAAGCGATCCAGGAAGCCATTCGCGAAGGCATAGTCGGCCTGTGCGGGGCCTCCGAGCTCCGCCGCCGTGGACGAGAACGTCACGAAGAAGTCGAGCCGCTCGTCGCGCGTCGCCGCGTCGAGGTGCAGCGCCCCGAGCACCCTGGCGGCGACGACCTCCTCGATCGCGCTCCGCGGGCGCTCGGCCACGTACCCCTCGGTGAGGACGCCGGCCGCGTGGATGACGCCGTGGATGTCGCCGAACCGCGCCCGCGCCTGCTCGACCGCCGCCACGACCTCGTCGCGACGAGCGAGGTCGGCTTGCACGTAGATCGCCTCGGCGCCGAGCGCCCGGAGCGACTCGATCTGCCGCTGATGGCGCTCCGCCGGGGCCGACCTGCCGACGAGGACGAGCCTCGCGCCGGCGCTCTCGGCGAGGTGGCGCGCGAAGATCCGGCCGAGCGCGCCGGTCCCCCCCGCGAGGAGGACCACGCCCCCGCGCCGGAGGGCGCCCTGCCCCTCAAGGAGATCCCCGCGCGGGTCGCCGGCGCGGAGGCTCCGGACCCACCGCGCGCCGCCCTCGATCCGGACGACGGCATCGCCGCGGCTGTCCGGGGCGAGCTCGGCGCAGACGATCTCGGCGAGCTCCGACGGCGAGGCCGAGCCCACGATCGTCAGCGCCTTAACCACGCGCCCGGGGCCCTCGAGGTTGGCCGAGACGACCCAGCTCGCGAGGGCGTCAGCCTCGGGCCGCGGCCCGGTATCCAGCGCGCGGTGGACGTGGAGGATCTGGACCGGCTGGCCCTTCTGCGCAGCGAGCGCCTGGCTCAGCGCAGAGAGGGTGTACAGGCCCGACTCGAGTCCGGCCCGGAGCGCGCCCTCGTCCAGATCGGGGTGGTCTTCGCCCCACGCGCACACGACGCTCCGTGGCAGGAGGCCGTGCGCCGCGAGCGCGTCGACGAGCTGGCGGAAGCTCCCGGCGTCTCCCGGCGCGACGGTGAAGGTGCTCTCGCCCGTCGCCGCGAACGTGGGCCCGGGATGAACGAGCACGACCGGCGCCTGCCGGCCGCCTCCGCCGCCGATGCGCCGCTGGAGCGCGCCGTGGAGGGCGCCGTCCACGTCGAGGAGCAGGACGGGCCCCGGCACCTCGGGATGGTCCGCGAGGGCGGGCAGCGGCGAGGGCACCCACTCCGGCGTGTAGTAGAGCAGCGCCGCGTCCGTCGCGGCGCGCGCGCGCCGCTCCTTGCCGAGCTCCCGGTCGACCACGCGGAAGGCGGCCCCCGCGAGCTTCGCCAGAGGCGCGCCCTCTTCGTCGACGATCTCGATGTCCAGCTTGACGAGGGACGTCTCCTCCAGCGCCCCCCCCTGGACGAGCCGCGCGTGCGCGTACGCGCGGCGCGGGAACGGCCGGAAGATCTCGACCGCGTCGATGGAGAACGGGAAGAAGAGCCAGCGGAGCCCCGTCCCGGCGTCCCCGCCGAAGCTCACCACGAGCTGCACGGCGCCGTCGAGGAGCGCGGGGTGCAGGAAGAATCCGTCGGATTCCGCCTCGAGGTGAGCAGGCAGCGCGAGCTCGGCGAGCGCCTCCCGGTCGCCGCTCCGCAGCCCGACGATGGATCGGAGGCTCGGGCCGATCCGCACCGCGGCCCTGTCCGCGCCCTGCTCGGGGTAGCACTCCTGGGCGGACCGGTGGCGCGGGCAGCGGCGCTCGACGGCGCGGAGATCGACGGAAGGCGGCGCAACCGCCAGCGCCTGCGGGCCGACCACGAGCCGCCCCTGGGCGTGGATCTCCGTGGTCCCGCCCTGCGAGGAGCGCACCTCGAAGGTCGCCCCAGGCCCGTCCGGGCGGAGGACGACCTCGACCTGGCGCGGAGCACCGTCGAGGGCGATCGGCTTGATCCAGACCACCTGGCGGAGCCCCCGGACGGGCTTGCCCTCCAGGAGCTCGCCCGCGGCCCGGGCCATCTCGAGGAGGGTGACGCCCGGCAGCACGGGTCGGCCGTCGATCAGGTGATCGCGGAGATAGAACTCGTCCCCGCGGAGCTCCACGCGGAAGCCGTGGGCGCCGGGGGCGGCAGGGACACGCTCGAACGGGAAAGGCAGCGGCCTCGCCCCCCGCTCCGCGCTCGCGCCAGCGGGCGGGAGCGGAGCATCGACCGTCGGGATCCAGTACCGCCTCCGCTCGAAGGGGTACGTGGGGAGCGGGATGCGCCGCGGCGTCGCGCCCGCGTAGAGCAGGCTCCAGTCGATCGGCATCCCTTCGACCCACAGGCGCGCGAGCTTGGAGACGCGCCGGTTCTCGAGCGCCGCGCGCAGGAACGCCACACCCTCCTCGCCTTCGAGGAGCGACCCCGAGGCCGGCCCGTTCTTCGTGACCTCGCCTGAGGCCCACTCCACGTCGCCGTGGCGCCCGGCGAGGAAGCCCTCGAGGCCCCGCTCCAGCTCGTCGAGGCTGCTCACGACGATCGCGAGGCGCGCGCTCATCGGCTGGCGCCCGACCTGGAGGGTGTACGCGACCTCCTCGACGGCGATGGCGTCGCGACGCCGGCGCACGTGGCCGAGGAGCGCCTCCGCATACGCGCGGAGGGCGCGCTCGCTCCTGGCCGAGAGCACCACGACGACCGGGAGAGCTACGCGCGCCGCAGGGCGCAGATCAGCCGGGGCCTCCTCGACGATGACATGAGCGTTCACGCCGCCCGCGCCGAACGAGCTCAAGCCTGCCCGCCGCGGCGCCCCGGCCGCAGGGCGCCACTCAGCGAGGCGCCGCGCGACGTAGAAGGGCGTGGTGTCGAGCTGAAGATCCTCGTTCAGGCGGTCCGCGTGGAGCGACGGGGCGAGCTTTCGGCGCTCGATCTGGAGCAACAGCTTGGTGAGCCCCGCGATCCCTGCGGCGGCTTCCAGGTGACCGATGTTGGTCTTCACCGTGCCGAGGGCGCAGAAGCCCCGCTCTGTGGTGTGCGCGAGGAACGCGTTGGTCAGCCCGCGCACCTCGATCGGATCCCCGAGGGCCGTACCCGTTCCATGGGCCTCGACGTACGTGATGGTGCTGGCGTCGACCGCGGCGTCCCGGAGGGCCTCCATGATGAGCTGCGTGTGCGCGTTCGGGTTCGGGACCGAGTAGCTGTTCGTCTTGCCGCCGTGGTTGACGGCGCTTCCCTTGATCACGCCGTAGATGGGATCCCCGTCGCGGATCGCCGCGTCGAGCGGCTTGAGAAGCACGGCGCCGACGCCCTCGCCCGGGACGAACCCGTCGGCGTCCGCGCCAAATGCGTGGCATCGCCCAGTGGGCGAGAGCATGCGCACTTGGCACATGTTCACGTACTTCGAGGGGTGGAGGTACAGGTTGACCCCGCCGGCGAGCGCCATGCGGCACTCCCCGCGACGCAAGCTCTGGACCGCGAGGTGCACCGCCACGAGCGACGACGAGCACGCCGTGTCCACGGGCATGCTCGGACCGGTCAGGTCGAGGAGATACGAGGCGCGATTGGCGATCGACCACGGCGCCGAGACCGGCGTCACGAGGTTGCCCTTCTGCCACTCCTCCGGGCCATAGAGCAGGTACGAATTCGTCGTGACGCCCACGAACACGCCGACAGGTGCCCCCCTGTCGTCCGTCGAGAGGGCGCGGAGCCGCTCGCGCGTGTACCCGGCGTCTTCGAACGTGGCCCACGCGGTCTCGAGGAAGAGCCGCTCTTGCGGATCCATGATCTCGGCCTCTCGCGGTGACACGCCGAAGAACTTTGCGTCGAAGCCGTCGACGCCGTCGAGGAAGCCACCCCACTTGCAGTAGATCGCGCCCTCGCGGCTCCGCTCGGGATCGGGATCGTAGCGCGGGATGTAACGCCACCTTCCGGCGGGGATCTCCGTCACGGAGTCCTTCCCCTCGGCCAGGTTCTCCCAGAAGGTCTCGAGATCGTCCGCCCCTGGATACCGGCCGTGGACGCCGATGACAGCGATGTCGCCGGCGTGAACGAGCGGCCCCTCGGCGGCCCGCTCGTCGACGCGATCGGGCCGACCCATGTTCTCTGCGCGGGGTCCGTCCTCCGGCGCGCGCGCGGCGGTCAGCCCAGCCGGCGCGGCGTCGCGTGATGGCGCCGCCTCCCTGGGCGGCGCTTCGGCTTGCTGCCCGAACGCTCGACGCAGGGCTTCGGTGTGATGGCGAGCGAGGTAGTCCGAGAGGCTCCGCAGGTTGTCGTGCTCGAAGAGGAGGGTCCGCGGCAATGCGCCGACGAGCTCGTCGAGCCGGACGTTGAACTCCTTGATCGTCACGGAGTCGACGCCGTACTCGGTGAAGCTCACCTCCGGGTCGATCTCCTCGGGGCCGAGCTGGGTCGCCTTGGCCATGACGTGCCGGAGGAGCCGCTCCACCTCGCGGCGAAGCGACACGACCTCGGCGCTCTCGCCCGTGCCTCGACGCTGGGCCGGCGCCCTCTCCGGAGGCGGAGACGACTGCTCCGCCAGGGTGGCCTCCAGCTTCGTCGCGTCGCCGTAGAGGACCACGTGCCGCGCGGGACCTTCGCGCAGCGCCGCCTCGTCGAGCGCCCGGAGCCCGGCGTCGTTAGGCATCGGTATCAGGCCGGTATGAAGTCGGATCGCCTCGACGTCGGCGGTGGCGAGGCGCATGCCCCCGTCCCGCCAGTAGGGCCAGTTGAGCGAGCTCGTCCGCCCTCGCCGCTCGCCGCGCGCGCGCCGCGCCTCGCGCTCGACGGCGAAGGCGTCGAGGAAGGCGTTCGCATACGCGTAGTCCGCTTGACCCGGGTTGGCGAGCACGGCCGCGAGCGACGAGAACAACACGAAGAGGTCGAGGTCGGCGTCGGCGGTCGCCCTGTCGAGGTGGAGGGTGCCGAGGACCTTCGGGCCGAGGACGGCGTCGATATCGCTCCTGCGCTTGTTCCGGACCAACGCGTCCCGATGGACACCGGCGACATGGAAGATGCCGTGGAGGCGTCCGAAGCGGCCGCGCGCCTGGTCGATCAGCCGCTCGACGTCCGCCTGGCGGGCGAGCTCCGCCTGGACGTAGAGCGCTTCACCGCCTTGCTCGCGGACGCGCGCGAGCAGGGCGTCCGTCGTCTGGCTCGATCCGGAGCGCCCGGCGAGGACGAGGCGCGCCCCCACGGTGCGGGCGAGGTGCTCGGTGACGATGGCGCCGATGCCGCCGGCGCCGCCGGTGACGATGTAGACACCGCCGCGGCGGAGGAGCGATGCCCCCCTCTCCGGCCGCTGGAGCTGGTCCGGCGTATCGAGGACGAAGCGGCGCTGGAGCCGCCGATCGCCGTCATGGCGAACCGCCGTGCCTCCGGGCTCCGCCGCCGCGAGCTCAGCGAGGAGGACGTCGACGCGGGCCGTGAGGGCTCGCCCGGCCCCGAGCGCGACCGTCTTCAGCTTCAGCGTCGGCGCCTCCGCGTCGAGGGTCCGGGCGAAGCCGGTGAGGGCAGCGAGCACCGGGTCAGGCGCTCCGCCCAAGACCGGGACGGGGCAGACGATCGGCAGCGGTCGGCGCGGCGGGGCCTTGGCGAGCGCGCGGCAGAGCGCGAAGAGCGAGCGAGGACCGGCGTCGAGGCGCTCCTCGATTCCGACATCGTCACCGCCGCTGGCGGACGAGAGGAAGAGCATCGCGCCCACCGGCCTCGACGCAACGCGCACGGCGGCGACCAGCCTCTCGAAGTCCTCCTCGTGCCCGAGCCGCACCGTGAAGCGGTCGCCCCCCACCTCGACGAAGTCCGCCCCGGGCTCGACGAGGACGACGCGACGCCGAGGCCCCGCCGCTCGGGCCTGGAGCTCTCTCCACAGCGCCTCGTCGCGCCCGAAGACGAGCAGGTCGCCTTCGGGAAGGTCCGTTCCTGCCGAGGACATCGACGCGGGGAGCGACGCCGGCACCCACTCCTCCCGGAGGAGCCGGAGTTCGCCTGCGCTCCCCTCGGACGAGGCCGCGACAGGCGACGGACTCGACGCAGCCTGCGCGGTCGGCGCGGCGGAGGTCGTCGCGGTGGAGGCCGACCAGGGCAGCCAGTAGTGCTCGCGCCCGAACGGGTAGGTCGGGAGCGGGACGCGTGCTCCTCCTTCCGGGTGGAGGTGGCGCCAGTCGGGGAGGTATCCCCGAAGGTACAGATCCCCGAGCATCATGAGCGCACCCCGGTGGCCCTCCGACCCGAGGCCACCGCCGTGGAGGTGCCGAGCGATGCGATCTTCGACGGCCTTCAGGGCCGCGCTGGAGGCCCGGTCGAGCGACGGTGCAGTGGCTCCCGAGCCGACGCGCTCGAGCCGGCCGACAAGGTCGTCCACGCTGTCGGCCACCAGGGCCAGGCGCCGTGAAAAGTGCGCGCGGCCTCGGTGCAGTGTATAGGCGACGTCGGCCACCGTGTGGCGCCCCCCGTCTTCGAGGAGCCAGCGCCTCAGATCGTCGACGCGGCAGCGCAGCGCCTCTTCGGTCTTCGCCGAGAGCAGGACGAGGTGGGGCCCCGCGTGCGAGCGCGCCTTCTGGCGAGCGGCGACGGGCGGCTCTTCCACGACCACGTGCGCGTTGGTGCCGCTGAATCCGAAGGAGCTCACGGCGGCGCGGCGGGGGGAGCCGCCCTGAGGCCACGCGCGGAGCGTGGTGTTCACGAAGAAGGGGCTGTCTTCAAAGTTGATGAGGTGGTTCTCGCGCGAGAAGCCCGCGGCCGGCGGGAGCTGCCCGTGCTCGAAGCAGAGCAGGACCTTGATGATGCCCGCCAGCCCGGCGGCCGAGAGCGGGTGGCCGACGTTGGCCTTGAGCGAGCCGATCGGGCAGTACCGGCGCTTCCGCGTGAACTGCCCGAACGCGTCGGTCAGCGCGTGGATCTCGATCGGATCGCCGAGGGCCGTGCCCGTTCCGTGCGCCTCGACATAACCGATGGTCTCGGGATCGATCCCGGCTCGGCGGTAGATGTCCGTGACGAGCGCGGTCTGGGAGGCGCCGTTGGGCGCGCTGATACCGCTGCTCCTGCCGTCCTGGTTGATCCCCGAGCCCTTGATGACGCCCCGGATGGGATCTCCGTCGGCCAGCGCGGCCGCGAGGGGCTTGAGCAAGACCGCGCAGACGCCCTCGCCGAGCACGACCCCGTTGGCGCGGTCGTCGAACGGCCGGCACTCGGGGCTCGGCGCCAGCGCGCCCGCGCTGCTGAGCGCCTGGTAGATACCGGGGCTGGTCATCAGCTCGACGCCACCTACGAGGGCCATGTCGCAGGTGCCACCGAGGAGGCTCTCGCACGCGAGGTGGAGGGCGACCATCGACGACGAGCAGGCGGTATTGATCGGGAGGCTCGGACCACGCAAGTTGAGAAAATAGGACAGCCGCGCGGGGAGCATCGATATGTCATTGCCACTCATGGCGTGGCCCTCGACCTGATCGCCGAGGCCCTGCAGTCGGATGAGGTAATCGGCGATCTTGCAGCCGACGAAGACGCCGCAGCGCGCGCCGTCGAGATCGCGATCGGAGTAGCCGGCGTCCTCGAAGGTCTTCCAGCTCTCTTCGAGGAAGAGGCGCTGCTGGGGGTCCATGTAGACCGCGTCTCGCGGCGTGATGCGGAAGAACCGGGGGTCGAAGACGTCGGCGTCGTCGATGAACCCGCCCCACTTGCTGACGCTCTTGCCGCGTGATTTCGGGTCCGGGTCGTAGAGCGCTTCGGCGTCCCAGCGCGACGCCGGGACCTCGCCGATGGAGACGCGCCCCTCGACCAGATTGGCCCAAAATTCACGCAGGTTGCGTGCGCCCGGGAAGCGGCCAGACATCCCGATGATGGCTATTTCCCGGGACTGCATCGGCTCGAATCGCTCGCTCATCGCTGGCTGGTCTCCTCCTGAGCGTTGCTCTTGGACAGCTCTAGCAGCTGGCCCAGCTCGACGGACTCACCGCTCCCGAGGCGCCTCAGGAGGTCTCGCAGCTCGTCGTCGCCCGCGGCGCCAGCGGCTGGCGGCGGGGCGGCGGGCTCCTCCCGGGCGGGGGCGTTCGGCGGCGGGGCGGCCGCGTCGTTCGACGGCTCCTCGGCGTTCGCCAGGAGGTGATCGAGGAGCATGCGCGGCGTGGTGAGATTGAAGAGATCGGTCGTCTTCAGACGCACCGTGAGCCCCTTGTTGATCTGGTTGATGATGTCGACTGCCATGATGGAGTCCACGCCCATCTCGAGGAACGGCTGATCGAGATCCAGCTTGTCGCGGCCGATCTGAAGGACGCCGGTGAGGCTGTCGATCACGAGCCTCTCGAGCTCGGCGGCCTTCTCGCCCGCGCCCCGCTCCGACCGGCCATCGCGCGGGAGCGGCGCGGCCGGCGAGGGCGCGGCCGGCAGCGACGCCGCCAGCGACGGTACGGCTCGGATCTCGGGGGCGGCGGCCTGCCGCGCAGGCAGGCCGGAGCGCTCGGCGACGAGCACCGCCTGGTACCAGGCATCGACCGACCCATCCCCCTCGCCGAAGGCGCCACCCATGGTGAAGCCCTCTTCCTCGAGGAGCTTGAACCACGCGCTGACGGTCGAGAGCGGCGAGTGCTCGATGCGCTCGGCGGGGTCGGTGTAGAGCCACCACCCGTCGAGGCAGCCGAAGATCATGGTGAGCAGATCCAGGTTCCGCGTCACCTCGTAGAGGACCAGCCAGCCGCCCGGCTTGAGGAGCGACTTCGCGTGCCGGACCGTATCGCGGAGGCTCCGCGTGGCGTGCAGGACGTTGGCCGCGATCACGAGGTCGTAGCTGCCGACCGCGAAGCCCTGCTCGGCCACGTCGCGCTCGATATCCAGGACGCGTGCCTCGAGGAACGGGTACGCGGCCTTGAACCGCCGCTGCCCGAGCGCGACGAAGGAGCGCGAGAGATCGGTGAAGGTATAGCTGATGCGGCCGGCGAAGGGCTCGATGGCCTTGAGGACGGGCACGGTCGTGCTCGCGGTGCCTCCGCCGATCTCGAGGATCGCGACTCGCCCGCCGGGCGAATTCTGCGCGAGCCGAGAATCGATGTAGGCCCGGCAGATCGTCGCGACCTGGTCGTTGAAGTACGCGGCGGTCGTGTTGTTGCCGTAGATGTTCGCAAGGTTGGATGGGTCTGAGAACAGCACGTCGGTGGCCGGGACCTCGCCGCGGAGGATCTCCGGCAAGCGCTGCGCGCAGAGGCTCACCACCTTGAGCTGCGATTTCACCTCCGGATAGCGCTCCAGCAGGCGCTCGCGCCCCTCATCGAGCCGTGCGAGCGCTCCGCTCGCGACGACGCGATCGATGTCCTGAGTGGAGACGACCTCCCCGCCGACCCGCGTCACGAATCCGGCCTTCTCGAGGATGGTCAGCAGCGCGTCGAACTGGCGCTGCCGCGCGGGCACGATGCGCAGGTCCGCTGCGAGCCGGGCGGGCTCGTAACGCTCTCCGCGCCGGAGGAAGCAGCGCATGCGGTGGAATGCTTCGAGGAGCAGGAGGCGGACAAAGTCCCCGAGCTCGTCGGAGGCGCTCCTGAGCCGCTGGACCAGCGCGGCGTCGGGCGGCGCGACGATCTCGGGCAGCCTCGTGAGGAGCGACCGCTGCTCGGCGGCCGCTGGCTCGGACGGCCGCTGCTCGAACGGGCCCGCGACCACGCCAACCTGCTCTCTTCCGAGCTCGTCGAGCGCCATGCACAGGACCTGACCTGCGCGGAGATCGACGATGCGGCGGAGCCCTTCAATCCCATCCTCAGGAGCGAAGAAGTTGACCCCCTGCCCCTCGAGGCGCGACCGGCCCGTCGGGTCGACCTCATTGACGTCCCACACACCCCAGTTCACGAGCATGACGGGGAACGGTGCGCGGCCGATGAGGGAGCACGCGTAGGCGTCCTCGAAGGTGCTGGCGGCCGCGTAGTGGATGCGCCCCTCGGTGCAGGCAAAGGAGAGCGCAGAGGAGAAGAAGGCCATGAAATCGAGCGGCTCGTCGCGAAGGCTCTCATAGAACGCGACGCTGCCCGCGATCTTGGGCGCGAGCACCGCGCGCAGGCTCTGCTCGCCGAGCTCCTTCAGCGTCTCGCGCGACAGCACCAGGCCGGAGTGGAACGCGCCGACGATCCGGCCGAAGCGCGCCCGAGCCGCGTCGACGGCATCGCGCATGCTGTCGAGATCCGACGCGTCGGCTCGCACGTAGAGAGCTTCGCCCCCCTCGGCCTCGATCTCTGCAAGGAGCCGGCGCCGCGCCTCGTCGAGCGGGCTGCGGCCCACGATGACGAGGCGCGCCTTGTGGCGGCGCGCGAGGTCGCGGCAGAGCTCCCTCCCGACGCCGCCGGCTCCGCCCAGGATCAGATAGACGCCCCGGTCACGGAACACCGGCCGCGCCGGCTTCGGCGTCGCGACGGGGAACAGCCGCCGTACCCAGCGGCGCCCGCCGCGGATCGCGACCTGCTCGCCGGTGAGGATCGGCGGCTCCCGCCGGAGCGGAAGGAGCCGCGCTGCGAGCTCCTCCACCGAGCGGGGGTCCGTGAGGTCCATCAGGTCGAGATCGAGCGAGGTCACCCTCGCCGTGGGGAACTCCTGGGAGAGGGTCATGGCGAAGCCGTGGAGCCCGGCGAAGTGCGGCCTCACCTCGCTCACGGCGTGGACGCGGTGGGCGTTGGCCGTGGCGATCTTGATCTCGATCGGCGTCCGCCCGAGCGCGCCGCGCGCGATCAGGGCCCGCGTCAGGCGGTAGAGCGCGATGACGCCCTGCTCCGTGGAGCGGTTCACGGCGCGCAGATCCAGCGGCAGGGGCTCGTTGCCGGCGTGCAGTCCGGCGAGGAAGTAAACGGTGTGGAAGGCGCTGATGCCCCTGTCCCCGAGCGACGCGAGCAGGTTGGACCAGCCCGCCGGATCGGATGAGTCGACCTCGACCTCGAACGGCCCGTCGTGCCGGTGGCCGTTGGGGGCGCTCAGCGTGACGGTGATCGTGCGTCGACCGGGGTGCCATGCCTCGACGACGCGCGCCGCTGCCGAGAGGCCCTTCGGGACGACGACGAGCACCGCCCCGTCACGATCCTGCGGCAGGGCGCTCCGGTAGAGCGGCCGGGTCGGGCGCGGACCAGGGGAGGTGTCGTCGAGCGATGCTGGCAGCCAGCGCGGCTCGTAGCAGAGCTCGTCCACACGGTAGGCGGGCGCGCGTCGGGTGCGGGCGGGCGGGACGTCGGCCGAGGCGCTGACGTCGGCCGAGGCGCTGGCCGAGCCGCCGATCCAGTGGCGCTCGCGCTCGAACGGATAGAGGGGCAGCGCGATCTTCGCGGGCGCTGGATCCCTGTAGAGATGCTGCCACGCGACCTCGCCGCCCGCGATCCACCGGCGCGCGAGCTCCCTGGCGCGCTCGGGCGTGAGCTCCTCGAACCTGCCGGGCACGGCAGCCGCGGACGCGCCGCCGTCGGCGTCCTCGCTCCGGCTCAGGCGGGCCGAGAAGAGGGACGGGTCGTCCACCCTGCCGTCGACATAGGCCGAAAGGCGTGCGACGAGCTCGTCGACGGTGGAAGCGACGATGGCGAGCCGCGCCGGCATCGGCGTCCGGCAGAGCTGCAGCGTGTAGGCGATCTCGTCGAGGCCGGGCAGCTCCGCGGTGCCTCGGCGCCCCGCGAGGAAGGCGCGCAGCTGATCGGCGTGGGCGCGGAGCCGCTCCTCGGTGCGCGCCGACAGGACGAGGATCTGCCATGCCTCCGGCCTGCGGACCGGCTTCGGAGCGACGTGCTCCTCGACGACGAGGTGGCAGTTCGTGCCGCTGAACCCGAAAGAGCTGATCGCGGCGCGCCTCGGCCCGCCGGTCGGCTGCTCCCACGCCTTGAGCCGGTCGCTCACGTAGAGCGCGCTCTCCTCGAAGTGGATGTGCCGGTTCGGCCGCTCGAAGTGCAGCGACTGCGGGATCTGGCGGTGTCGCATCGCGAGCAGCGCCTTGATGAGGCTCACGACACCTGCAGCTCCCGAGGTGTGGCCGATGCTGCTCTTGACCGATCCGATCGCGCAGAACCGCCGACGGTCGGTGTGCTTGCGGAAAGCAGCGGTCAGGGCTGCGATCTCGATCGGATCGCCGAGGGGGGTGCCCGTCCCGTGCGCCTCGACGAGGGAGATGCTGGCGGGATCGATCCCGGCCTTGCGCCACACGTCGAGGAGCAGCGTCTCCTGGGAGGCGGCGCTCGGCGCGGTGATACCGTTCGTGCGCCCGTCCTGGTTCATCCCGGAGGCGTGGATGATCCCGTCGATCCGGTCGCCGTCGCGGAGCGCGTCCTCGAGCCGCTTGAGGACGACGGCGCCCACCGCCTCTCCGGGGACGATCCCGTCGGCGCGGTCGTCGAACGCCCGGCACTGACCGCGGGGCGAGAGCATGCCCGCGCGGCTCATCATGATGTAGGGCCGCACCGTGAGGTAGAGCGTGACCCCGCCGGCAAGCATGAGGTCAGCCTCACCGGCGAGGAGGTCCTGGCAGGCCTTGTGGATGGCCACCAGCGAGGAGGAACACGCGGTGTCGAGGCTCACCGCCCCGCCCTTGAGGTCGAGGAAGTAGGCAATGCGCGCGGCCAGGATGGAGGTCGCGTTTCCGATCATCGCGTGCGCGCGGTACTGCTCGTCGCCGCCCGCGTCCCGGAGGATGTCCTGGTAGTCGCCGCCGAGCACCCCGATGTAGACGCCGCAACGCGAGCCGCGGGCCTGCCGTGCATACCCGGCGTCCTCGAGCGCGGCCCAGCACGTCTCGAGCATCAGCCGCTGCTGTGGATCCGTCAGCCGGGCTTCGGCCGGCGCGATCCCGAAGAAGCCGGCGTCGAACCGATCGACGTCCGACAGGAAGCCTCCCCACTTGCTGAGGGTCTTGACCGACTCACTCGATGCGCCCTCCTCGTAGTAGCGCTTCGCATCCCACCGGTCGCTCGGGACCTCCTGAACCGCGTCGACGCCGTTGCGCAGGTTCTCCCAGAACGAGAAGACATCGCTGGCGCCAGGGAAGCGTCCCGCCATGCCGATGACCGCGATGCACCCCGAAGGGTGCTCTGCGGCGCGCTGCGGGCGCGATTGCGGGGCAGCCCACGCGAGCTCGGTCCTCGGCAGCGGAGCAGCCTGCGCGAGCTCGGATCCGAGCTGCGGGGGCAGCGCCTCCGGCGCTGCCCCACCCTGCCTGCCAGCGGCAACCGCCCTTTGCTCGCCGTAAATCTTGGCGATGTAGCGGGAGAGATCCCGCACGCTGGAATGATCGTAGAGGGCGTGGACCTCGAGCGTGAGGCCGAGCTCGCGGTTGATGCTCTCGAGGACCTGCAGGCCCTGGAGCGAATCGACGCCGAACTCGGCGAAGCGCGCGTCGAGGTCGAGCTCGTGCGGCTTCATGCGCAGCACACGGCGCACGATCTCCGCGACCCGGGCAGCGACATCAGGGACCGGCGGCGCCGATCCCTTTGGCGCCGATCCCTTCGGCGCCGCGGCCGCCTGGGCCGGCCGCGCGAACCCCCGGATCGCCTCGGAATAGCTGCGGGAGTTCACGAAGGCGTCGAAGTTGGCGTCCGCGACCGCGGCTTCGCGCTCGTCGGGGCGAGACTTCCGGAGCGTCAGGGCCACGTAGCGGAACAGGCCCAGGCTGAGCGCCTTGCCGAAGCGCAGCCACCCGCGGTGCATCGGGGCGACCTGCTCGAGCGCTGGGTGCACCCGGTGCAGCTCCGCCAGGTTCGCCTCGAAACTGGGATCGTCGAGGAAGTTTGCCACCTCGCGGCTCGCGTCGACGCAGGAGTCCACGCGCAACCCGGCGCGTGCGAGGCAGCGGGCGAGCTCCGCCTCGGTCGAGGTGAAATGGCCGAGCTCGGGCTTGTGCACAGGCGCCGCCGTCCTCGCCACGACGTCAGCGAGCAGGACTCGGCCCGAGTCGCTCAGGTGCTGGGCGATGTTGGAGAACAGGCCGTCTTTGTCCTGGATGTGGACCCCGACCTCGAACCCGACGACGAGATCGTAGCGGCCCGGAAACGGCGTCCGTGAGCTGTCTGCCTCGTGCACGCGCACGCGATCGGACAGCCCCGCGGCGTCGATGCGCTGGCGCGCGACCTGGACCTGCCGGGAGCTGATGTTGAACCCGTCGGCGCGGAGGTCCGGGTAGGCCCGCGCCAGCGTCATCAGGTCTGTCCCGAGCCCGCATCCGATGTCGAGGGCGCGCGTCACACGATTCATGTCGACGCCGCCGAAGAGCATCTGCTTGAGCTCCCGCTGCTTCTCGATGGCGAGCCGGTAGTGCCCGGCGTGGCGCTCCGGATCGGCGAAGGTCAGCAGCCACGAGAATCCATCAATGCGCTCGGTGAACGGTGCCAGGATCAAGTGATCGTTCTCCTGAGCGCTGCCGCTCGGCGTATCGAGAGCGGACAGCACATGGTTGTAGTAACCGGCGGCCGCGTTCTTGTTGCCGGCGGCCCCCGCCGACGGCGTCTCCGCGGCCCTCGCCGACGGCATCTCCGCGGCCCCCTCCTCGCCGACGTCGTGCGGCCAGCAGCGGCGCCGCTCGAACGGGTACGTCGGGAGCCGGAGCCGCCGCCTCGACGAGCCGTCGGCCAGACCGAGCCAGTCGATCGCCGCCCCCTTCACGAAGCGCCGGGCAGCGTCCTCGAGGTCCCGCGGCGTGGAGCTCGCGGCGGCGGCGCCATTTCCATCGACGCCGGCCGCGCTCCCCACGAACGTCGGGCACGCGGGCCGCTGGCCGGACGCGAGGGCGTCGAGCGCCGCCGCGAGCTGCTCCTTGCTCTCGACAATCAGCGCGAGCCGCTCGACGAAGTGCTCCCGCCCGGTCTGGAGGGTCCACGCAAGATCGCCGAGCCGGACCGGCTCCGCTCCAGTCGCCGCCTCGGAAGCGAGGAACCGCTGGAGCCTGCGCACCTGCTCGACGAGGCCATCGCGCGTCCGCGCGGTCAGGGGCACGAGCTCCGCTCTACGAGCGGGTTCGCTCAGCTCGGCGAACGCCTGGGGCGCCCGCACCTCGGTCTCCATGACGACGTGCGCGATCGTGCCGCCCACGCCCACGGAGCTGATCCCAGCGCGGCGCACCGTGCGGCTCTCCCCTGCGCCGTCGGTGACCCGCACGGGCTCCCAGGGCGTCGGCTCGGTCGGCAAGGTGAGCGTCGAGCGCGCAAGGTTGACCTCGGGGTTGAGGCGGTCGGGGAAGCGCACCGGCGCGATGCGCCCGTGCCGCATCTGCAGGAGCACCGCCGTGAGCTGCGCGACCCCTGATGCCCCCTCGGAGTGGCCGAGATACCCGCTCAGGGCGCTGACCGCGCACCCGAGCCCTTGGGCGCCGTTCCTCCCCCCGTACACCTGGTCCAGGGCCACCCACTCCGCGGCGTCGGCCAGGGCGGAGCCAGTCGCCTGCACCTCGACAAGCCCGACGGTGCTCGGATCCACGGAGCCGCGAGCCAGCGCCTCCGCCGCCACCGCGGCTTGCTCCTTCGGCGAGGGCAAGGACGCGCCGCTGCCCTTGCCCTTGTGCCGGACGGCGGACCCGAGGATGACAGCGTGGATCGGATCGCAGTCGCGGAGCGCATCGCGCAGCGGCTTCAGCACGACGACGCCGACGCCCTCGCCGGGGATGAACCCGTCCCCGTCGGCCGAGTACACGCCGCGGTTCGGCCGCGTGCCGAGCAGCCTCGCTCGGCTCAGGTTCGCGAACTTGGAGGGGTGCAGGTACATGTTCGCGCCGCCGACAAGGGCGGCCTCACAATCGCCCACGCGGATGCTCTGGCAGGCGAGATGGAGGGCCACGAGCGACGACGAGCACGCCGTGTCGACCGCGAAGCTCGGCCCCAGCAGGTCGAAGAAGATGGACAGGCGGTTCGCGATCCGGAAGTGGGCGCCGTCGAGCGCGGGGGCCCCGCGGTCGTCGTGCTCGCGCGTGAGCAGCGGGTAGGTGTGCGTCGTCATCCCCACGAACACGCCGACCGATCGGCCTCGCAGGCTGGAGGGACGAATGGCAGCGTCTTCCAGCGCCTCCCAGGAGGTCTCCAGCAGGAGCCGCTCCTCGGGGCTGGCCTGCTCGGCTTCGAGGGGCGTCATCTGGAAGAACAGCGGATCGAAGCGATCCACCCCCTCGAGGAACCCGCCGGAGGCGCTGGACCCATCGGCCGTGCGCCACCGGTCTGCCGGAACGGTCGTGACCCCGCTCTGCCCGGCGAGGAGGCGCGGCCACATCTCCCCGGGCGTGCGCGCGCCAGGGTAGCGGCCCGCGACCCCGACGATGGCGATCGCATCGCCGTGCGAGGTCGTGGCGGACGCCGGCGCCCTGCGCGCCTCGGAGCGCAGACCTTGCTCGCGGTCCTGGCGCTCGACGGGGGCCGCGCCTTGACGTTCCGTGACGATCGCCTGGCGCGCTCTTTCGGCATCCTCGCCGGGTTCGGCATGGCCGACCGCGCCCTGGCGATTCCGGAGAACTGCCTGGACCCGCTCGCGGTGCTCCGCGAGCAGGAAAGACGCGAGCGCCTGCACGCTCGGATAGGCCAGCACGGTGGTCGGCGAGATCTCGGCGATATCCTCCTCGAGCCGAGCCTTGAGATGGCCGAGGACGATGGAGTCGAAGCCGTAGTCGGCAAAAGGCACGGTCGTCGCGATGGTCTCCCTGGGCCTACCCGTCACCTGGGCGATGAGGTCGCAGACGTACGTCTCTGTACGACGCTGCAGATCGCCCTCCTGGGCGCCGCCATCGCTCCGCGCGCTCGCCAGCCGCTCGCCGATCGCGGAGCCGCTGAGCAGCTCGTCGGCCCGGTCGAGGCGCCCGTACAGCACCACGATCTGGCTCGCGTCCGCGCGGAGCGCGCGCTCGAAGGCATCGATCCCCTCGGCCGTGGGCAGCTGCGCCACGCCTGTTTGGGCGCGGACATGGTCCGCGAGGGACTGCTCGACGCGCGTGCCGCCCTCCTCCCAGAGCGGCCAATCGACGGCGAGCGACTTGCCTCGGCACAGGCCAGCGGCCCGCAGGCGCTCCCGGTAGCCCATGTACTCATCCTGGAAGCCGGTCGCGAACACGTAGTCCGTCTGGGTCGCGCTCCCGATGAGCCCCGCGAGCGAGGAGGTGACCGCGAACCAGTCGAGCGGATCGCTGCGCGTCTCCTCGTCGAGGAAGACGGTGCCCTGGACCTTGGGCCCAAGCACGGCCTCGATCTCGTCGACGCGCTTGTGCGCCAGATGGCCGTCGTGACGCACCATGGCGCAGTGCAGGACGCCGTGGATCTCCCCGAGGAATGCCCTCGCCTCGCGGAGGAGCGCCACCACATCCTCGCGTCGCGCCACGTCGGCGCGGACGTACCGGACGCGCCTGCCAGCCCGCTGATGCGCGGTGAGCTCCGCCAGGAGCGCAGGATCTGGCTCCGAGCGCCCGCAGAGCACGAGGCGGGCGTCGTACCTCTCCGCGAGGTGCCGCGCGAAGAGGAGGCCGACGCCCTTGCTGCCGCCGACGATGAGGTAGGCCCCGCCCGTGCGGATCGCGGGCGCGACATCGCGCTGCGGCGCGGGCGCGCACCTGGTGAACCGCCTAGAGAGCCGGCGGCCGTCCCGGAGCCAGATCTCCGGCGCGGTGTCTCGCCTCTCCTCCCAGATCCTGTCCGCGAGCGCCTCGGGCGCGTCGACGACATGGACGACGCGCGCGATGACGCGCGAGCTCTCCGAGCGCAGGCTCCGCGCGAACGCGGCGAGCGGGGCGTAGAGAGGCAAGGACGCAGGCTCCTCGCGCGACGGCTGGCGATCCACGATGAGCAGCGGGATGGGCACGGCCGACGCGCGGGCGAGCAGGGCCTGGCTGAGGGCCACGACGGTATGGAGCCCCGCGTCGAGCTGGCGCCGGACCGCCCACGCGCCGCTGCCCGGCGACGGAGCCGCAGGGCACAGCAGGATCTGCGTCGGAGCTGCTCCCCGTGCCTCGAGCGCGTCGAGCAACCTCTCCCAGTCGCCCCGTCGCTTCCCGTCGACCTCGTAACGCCCCTCCTCGAGGGCACGGAACTCGCTGCCCAAGAGGGCGTGCGTGATCTTCCAGGCCGCCTGCGGCCGCGCCAACCTGGCGCGCAGCGCCTCGGCGAAACGCCCGTCGGTATCGAGGACGAGGACGGAGCCCCCCGGCTCCGCGCCGGCCGGAGGTGGCAGAGGCGACTCCTGCCAGGCCGGTTCGAAGAGCGCGAGCTCCGCCCCGGAGGCCGGAGGAGTCCGCACGGCCCCGTCGCTCGGGGTCGCGCTCGCGGCGCCGCCCGCCGCCGGTGCGAGCGCCAACACCGCCGCCCCGGGCGTCCAAGCATGCTCTGCCACGCCGTTCGTGGCGCTCCCCGCCGCCGGCGCGAGCGCTACCGCCGCTCCGGGCGTCCAGGCTTGCTCTGCCAGGCCGGCCACGCTGCGGTCTGCTGCCGGCGCGCCTTCGCCGCGGACCGGGCGGATCCAGTGCCGGGCGCGAGCGAAGGGATAGCCCGGCAGCGGCGTGCGCCGCCGGGCATGGTCGCGCTGCAGCGCGGACCCACCGATTGAGGCGCCGCTGACCCAGCGCCGGCCGAGGTCCTCGAGCTCCTGCGGGCTCAGCCACCCCTCCGGAGCGATGACCTCGGCCGTGGCCTTCGCAACACCGGTGACGACGCCGGAGCTCGCCTCCCCGCGCAGCCACCCGCGCAAGCGCGCGACGAGCTCCAGGAGATCGAAGGCCACGACGGCGAGTCGAGCGGCGAACGGCTCCCGCCCCACCTGGAGGGTGTAGGCGACGTCCGCGGGATCGCGGTGACGGCCGGGCGCCGGGCGCTCGAGGAACGCAACCAGGGACTCGGCATAGGCGCGCAGGTGCTCGTCGCTCATCGCCGAGAGCACGAAGAGGTACGGTCCCTGGCTGCGGCGCTCGATCGGGGGCGGAACGTACTCCTCGACGAGGACGTGGGCGTTGCTGCCGCCCGCCCCGAACGCGCTCACGCCGGCCCTGCGCGGGAGCGCCTGGCGGACGCCGTGGCGCTCCTCGCTCCTCGGTGTCCACGCGGCGAGCTCCCGCTGGACCTGGAAAGGCACCGTGTCCCACTCGACGTTCGGGTTGAGGCGATCGGCGTGAATGGAAGGGACGAGCTGGCCGTGCTGCATCTGAAGGATGACCTTGGTGAGGCCGGCGATCCCCGCGGCGGACTCCAGGTGACCGATGTTGGACTTCACGGATCCGATGGCGCAGGTCGGGCTGCCCGAGGGCTGCCCTCCAAAAGCGATGGCGAGGCCGCGGATCTCGATGGGATCGCCGAGGGCAGTGCCGGTGCCGTGGGCCTCGATGTAACCGATCGTGCTCGGATCCCAGCCGGCCACCCTGAGCGCCTCGCTCACGATCTCTCCCTGCGCCGTCGGGCTCGGGACCGTGTAGCCGTTGGATCGGCCACCATGGTTGATGCGTGACGCGATGATGGTCGCGTAGACATGATCGCCATCGGCGATAGCCCTGGACAGCGGCTTGAGCAGCACGGCTCCGACGCCCTCACCCGGGACGTAGCCGTCGCCGCCCGCTCCGAAGCTCCTGCATCGCCCGTCGCTCGCTCCGAAGCCGCCCTGCCCGAGGACGAGGTACTTGTGCGCGTGCAGCGACAGGTTCACGCCGCCGACGAGCGCGGCCTCGCACTCCCCGCTCCGGATGCTGCCGATGGCCAGGTGAAGGGCCGTCAGCGACGACGAGCACATGGTGTCGACTGCGAGGCTGGGACCATGCAGGTCGAGCACGTGGGAGACCCGGTTCGCGATGGACGCGAACGAGGAGCCCGGCGGGGTGCCGTCCGCCCCGGGCTGGCCCCCCGTGACGAGGGGATACTCGGCGTACATCACGCCGACGAAGACACCGACCCGCGTGCCACGCAGACTGGCCCGCGTGTAGCCGGCATCTTCCACCGTATGCCACGCGGTCTCGAGGAACAGTCGCTCCTGCGGATCGAGGACCTCGGCCTCCCGCGGGGTGATGGAGAAGAAGCTCGCGTCGAAGCGGTCGACGCCGTCGAGAAAGCCGCCCCAGCGCAGGTAGGTCTTCCCCGGCTTATGGCGCGCGGGGTCGTAGTATGCCGTGTGGTCCCAGCGGTCCGCAGGGATTTCGCGGATGCAGTCCCTGCCCTCCGCGAGGTTGCGCCAGAATGCGGCCAGATCGTCGGCCATCGGGTAACGCCCGCTCACCCCGACGATCGCGATGGGCTCGTCGGCCCCGCCGGGCCCCGCGCGTGTCGGCCCGTCGCCCGGCGCAGTCAACGGAGTCGACGCCGTGGACAGGGAGGCCGACGCCGCAGGCGCAGGGGAGCTCGCCGCGCGCTCGTCGGCGCTCGGCGGCTCGGGCGCCCTCGTGGAGAAGGCTCGGAGGCACGCGTCCCAGCGGTGCGTCGTCAGATAACGCGCCAGCTCGGCGACGGACGGGTACTCGAAGAACAAGGTCTTTGGCAGCTCGCCGAAAGTACGCTCAAGCGCTTGCGTCATGTGCATCACCATCACCGAATCGATCCCCAGCTTGTGGAACGGCTCCCGCGCGTTGATCTCATCGGCCTGCAGATTCACTTCGGCCGCGACGACCTCCTTGATGAGGCGCTCGATCGCAGCGAGCGGAATGTCACCCGCGGGCGCCTCGGCCGGAGGCTGCGCCGCCCGGAGGTCATGGCTACGCCATGCGGCCCGGATCTGCGCCGCGTCGCCGTCGACGACGACGAGCTGCGGCGCGCCCAGCCTGAGCCCCTCCTCGAACGCCTCGTAACCCCGATCCGGCGTGAGCGGGACCAGCCCCGCCTCGTCCCGGAGCCGCCGCTTCGTCGCGGGGTCGACCGGCATGCCATCGACGTCCCACGCGGACCACACGAAGGAGACGGTCCGCCCCCACCGCTCGCCCTGCGCCCGGCGCCGCTCACGCGCGTCGGCGAAGTAATCGAGGAAGCTGTTCGCGTAGGCGTAATCCGCCTGGCCCGGGTTCCCTCGCACGACCGTCCATGACGAGCAGAGGGCGAAGAAATCCAGCCGCTCCTCGCGCGTCGCCTCGTCGAGGTGCAGGGCGCCGAGGATCTTAGGGGCGAGCACCGCCATCATCTCGGCCGGCGTCTTCCTAAGGAAGAGGCCGTCGCGGATCGTGCCCGCCGCGTGCACGACGCCGTCGATGGAGCCGAACCGGGCCCGCGCCGCGTCGATGAGCTGCCGTACCGCCCCGCCGTCGCGCACGTCGGAGGGGACATAGAGCACCTCGCCTCCCCGCGCCCGGAGCGCGTCGAGCGCCCGCTCGACGCGCTCGTCGACCGGCGATCGACCGCAAAGGACGAGGCGCGCTTGATACCGCTCCGCGAGCCGCTGCGCGAGCGCGCTGGCGACGCCGCCGAGGCCCCCCGTGAGCACATACACGCCCCGGTGCTTGAGGAGCGTCCTCGAGACCGGAGCGGACCGCACCTCCTCCCAGGCGCGAATTCGCCGCGTCCCTGCGCGCTGCGAGACCGTGCGCTCGTCGCCCGGGGCGGCGGCCTCGCGCAGCAGGAGCGCCGCGGCCTCCTCTTCGGTCGCCGCAGAGGGCAAGGCCACCACGCCGAGGCGCAGGCGGGGATCTTCGAGCGCCACGCACTTACCGAGCTCGCCGAACGCGGCGACCGCAGGGGAGAGCTCCTCCCCGGCGCCCTGGATCGCGCAAAGGACACGGACGCTCTCGGCCCCGGCGGCCATCAGCGCGCGGCACAGCAGGACCACGGACGAAAAGCCCTCTTCGAGCCACGCTGCGGCCGCGGCGGCGTCGAGGTGGGCGCCGTCGTCCCAGCGGAACACGGCGGTGCTGGGCGTCCGCCTGCGCTTCGCCTGCTCCGCGAGCAACGCGCGGAAGTCCTCCTCGTGCGTCGGCCTCACGATCCACTCGTCATCGCCCTGGCGGCAGGCGTCGCCCGGCATGACCAGGGTCACGGAGCACCCGCGCGCCCGGAGCGCGCGGGCCAGCCGATCGTCGCGATCGAGGACGAGCACCTCGCCAGCCGGCGTCTGCGCCGACGGCGCAGCCAGCGGCGCTGGGCGCCATACGGGACAGAGGAAGAGTCGGTCCAGCCCCAGCTCGGCGGGAGGGCGCCCGGCGCGCGCCGGCGCAGACGGCGGGAGCGCGATCGAACCCAGCGCCGGATCGAGCCGCCGCACCTCGAAGCTCTCCACCGAAAGCAGGAGACGGCCCTCGGCGTCGGCCATGCGGATACGGAATTTCAAGGCGTCGCCCTCGCGGCCGCCGCCCTGAGGCCCGGCGAACGTGACGTGCGCCGCGCACGACCGTGGCCACGGCGTCGCCCACGCGGCGCCCGCGATCGAGAACGGGACGTAAAGGGCTGGCTCCGCGCCGAGCTCCTCGACCAGCGGGGCGATCGCCTGCAGCGCGCCGTCGAGCAACGCGGGGTGCAGGAGGAGCCGCGCGTCGTCCCACTCCTCCGCCGGCGGGAGCGACAGCTCGGCCAGCACCTCGCCCGGGCCGCGGAACAGGCGGCGGATGACCCGGAGGGTGGGGCCGATGTAGAGCCCGACGCCCTGGAAACGCCCGTAGCAGGCGTCCTCTCCGATCGCGTCAGGGCAGCGCGCGCGGATGGCGTCGAGATCGATGCCCTCGCCCCCCTGGAGGGCTCCCGCGTGATCCCCGGACGACAGCGAGCCCCGGGCGTGCACGCGGCGATCACCGGCGGGCCCCGTCGTATACAGCTCCGCTTCAACGACGGGGCCGGCGGCAGTGAGCCGCGTCCGCAGCTCGACGGGCTCCGCCGCAACGACGAGCGGCAAAGACCACCTGAACGACGGGGCGCCCTGCGCTCGCATCCCGGCGTGCTCCGAGGCCGCGCGGGCAATCTCGAGGAAGGCCGCCCCAGGCAGCATCCCCTGGGCGGCGACGTGGTGGTCGCGGATGAAGCGTGACCGCGCGTCGAGGCGCGTCACGAACTCGCAGGCCGTGAGCGTCGAGGCGTTCTCGTCGAGCAGCGGATGCAGGCGCACCCCCGCGGGAGCCGCCCCGGGCCCGCTGGCCCGCTGCTCAACCCAGTACCTCGTCCTGGCGAAAGGATAGGTCGGCAGGGAGAGCATCCGACGCCCGCGGCTCTCGGGAAGCATGCGAAAATCGACGTCCGCGCCCTTGACCCAGAGCTCGGCCAGCCGCGTGCGCTGGCCCTTGGCGAGGAGGCCCTCGATGAGCAGGCGGAGATCGTCGTTGTCGAAGGGGAGGGCGTCCCCGTCGACGAGGACATGGGAGAGGGTGTTGCTCGCGCCGCCCTCGCCGCGCGAAAAGCGCGAGAGCGCGTCGCGGAGCTCCTCCAGCGAGCTCGCGAGCACCACGAGGCGCGCTTCCATCGCCTCGCGCCCGACCTGGAGCGTGTGGGCGAGGTCGGCCAGCTCGGGCCTCGATCCCGCCTCCGGTCCCTCAGCGAGGCGTCCGTCGAGCCACGCGGCCAGGTTTGCAGCGTGCGCCCGGAGCCGATCCTCGTTCCTCGCGGACAGGGGGACGATCGCGGGCAAGGGCGGCGAGCTCGCGGCGGATTCGGTCGCCTGAGCACGGGGGACGAACTCCTCGACGATGACGTGCGCGTTGGCTCCTCCGGCGCCGAAGGAGCTGATCCCGGCCCGGCGCGGCGCCGCGCGGCGCTGCTCTCCCTCCTCGACGACGGGCTGCTGCCACAGGCAGGCTTCGTGCTGGAGATGGAACGGCGTGCGCCCAAAGTCGATCCGCGGGTTCGGCGGATCGGCGTGCAGCGTGGGCACGAGCTGCCGGTGCCGCATCATCAGGATCACCTTCGTGAGCCCGGCGATGCCCGCCGCGGACTCGAGGTGCCCGATGTTCGACTTGACCGAGCCGATGGCGCAGTAACCGCGCGCGTCGGTCGAGCGCCGGTACGCCTCGACGAGGCCGGCGATCTCGATGGGATCACCGAGATCGGTGCCGGTGCCGTGCGCCTCCACGTAGCTCACCGTCCGGGCGCCGACGCCCGTCGCCTCGAGCGCATCCGCGATGGCGCGCGCCTGGGCGCGCGGGTTCGGCACGGTGAACCCGCTGGTCCTGCCTCCCGCGCCGAGGGCCGAGCCCAGGATGACCGCCTCGATGCGATCGCCGTCCTCGAGGCTCTTCTGCAGCGGCTTGAGGAGCACCGCGCCTACCCCTTCGCCGTCGATGAAGCCGTCGGCCCCGGCGCCGAAGCTCTTCGAGCAGCCGCCGTGGGAGAGCATGTTCATCGCGTGCAGGCGCATGAGGTGAAGCGGGTGGAGCACCAGGTTCACGCCGCCGGCGATGGCCATCGCGCACTCGCCGCGCCGCAGGCTCTCGCAGGCGAGGTGCACGGCCGTGAGTGACGACGAGCAGGCGGTGTCGACCGCCATGCTCGGCCCATAGAGGTCGAAGAAGTACGAGACCCTGTTGGCGATCGACCAGAATGACGCGAGCCCATCCGACGCCGCGTCGCGCGCGCCGGGGTCGCCGCCGACGAGCTCGTAATGGGCATTCATCACCCCGACGAAGACGCCGACGCGCCCACCCAACGCCTCGATCCTCCGGCGGGGATAGCCCGCGTCTTCGAAGAGCGACCACGCGGCCTCGAGGAAGAGCCTCTCCTGCGGGTCCATGCGGGCGGCCTCCCGCGGCGAGATGTGGAAGAGGCGCGCGTCGAAGGCGTCGATCGCGTCGAGGAAGCCGCCGAACGGGGTGATCGCGTCGCCGGACGCCTCCCCCGGGGCGAGGCGCTGCCACCACGACCGCCGGTCCTCGGGCAGCTGCCGGATGCAGTCCCTCCCGGCCTTGAGGTTGCCCCAGTAGGCCTCGAGGTCCGGGGCCAGGGGGTAGCGGCCGCTCATGCCGATGACCGCGATCGGCTCGCTCCATGCAGCCGTCGGCCTGGCCGCCCGAGAGGCGGCCCCCTCGCTCGAGAGCGCCGCGAGCCCGTGCGCCGGCGCCGCGGCGGCCGGACGCGGCGGCGCGTCCTCCTGCGGCGGTGACGCGACCCCCCTCGGTGGCGAGGGCGAGGCGGCGCTGCCCACGCCGAGCAGCTCCCCGAGCCGGATCGCATGGTGGGCGCAGAGGTGATCGGCCAGGGCCTCGAGCGTCTGAAGCTCGAACAGCAGGGTCGAGGAGAGCGGCCCGAAATCCTTCTCGAGCTCCTTCATCAGCTGGAGCACGAGGAGCGAATCGATGCCGTAGCGTTCGAAGCGAGCTCTCGGATCGATGCGCCCCGCGCTCAGGCGCAGGGGCCCGGAGAAGACTTGCCGGAGGTAGTCGATCGCGCGCTCGCGCAGCTCGTGCGCCACGGGGAGCGCCGCCGCATCGGCCCCTCGCGGCCTCTGCGCTGGCGGCAGAGCTCCGTCGCGCAGGCCAGACGCCTCGGCCTGGACGGCCGCCAGCGCTCCGCCCGGGAGGGCGCGGAAGGAGACACCACGGATCCTGGCGAGGATCTCCCCGTCGGGGCCTATGACCGCGACGTAGAACCGATCGGACCCCGAGCCCCGGACATAGGCGAAGCAGCGCAGCTCAAGGCGCGCCGACACCTCGATGGCATCCATGGCAACGGGGACGCGCGGCCCGCGCCCGTCCTCCTCGCGCTGGGCGAGGAGCCCGGCCACCGCCTGGATGGCCGCGTCGATCACCATGGGAGGCAGCCGGTAGGGCGCGGCCTCGCGCTCGCCCTCCGCCGGGAACGCGATCTCGGCGAGCGCCTCGCCATCGCCGACCATCAGGCGCGCGATGCCGCGGAAGCAGGGGCCGTACTCGACCCCGGCGGCCCCGAAGCGCCGGTACAGATCATCCCCCTCGACGACGACGCGCGTGCAGCGCGCCCGGATGGCCTCGATCTCCAGACG
The DNA here is from genome assembly GCF_000418325.1 of Sorangium cellulosum So0157-2. Lineage (GTDB taxonomy): Bacteria > Myxococcota_A > Polyangia > Polyangiales > Polyangiaceae > Sorangium > Sorangium cellulosum_D. Next base: position 1,078,700 of record NC_021658.1, on the reverse strand, counting down.
AGAGGAGGCGCCGGCGCCGGGCGGTGCGCCGACGGCGAGGAGCCCGCGCGCGTGCTCAACAGGCTGAGCCTCGGTCCCGCTCTCCACCCGGAACGCGAGGCGGTCGCCGACCTGCGTGAGGGGGATACGGATCTCGCGCTCCGCATCGACCCAGCAGACGTGCGAAAGGACGAAGTCCTCGACGGTGACCGGCCCCGCGTCGCCCCCCTCGCCGAGCGACGCGGCCGCGGCGATCGCCAGCTCCGCGTAGGCGATCCCTGCCACGGCGGGGCGCCCGCTGACGCGGTGATCGCGCATCAGGGGGTCCGTGGGGCGGAGGAGCTTGCGGAAGACGCCCCCGCGCCGCAGGAGCTCCGCCGCAGGATCGGCCCCGCCGAGCGCGCGGCCCTCCGTCCGGGCGAGCCCGGCAGTCCCATCGACGGGCCGCGCCGAGGCCCAGTACCGCTCCCGCGCGAACGGGTAGCGGGGCAGCGAAAGCAGCGGCGCCCGCTCGCGGATCACCTCCCGCCACGCGACGTCGAGTCCACCCGCCCAGGCGCGCGCGAGCTCGTCGAGCCGCCCCTGCCGGAGGAGGCTTTCGACCTGTCGCCCAGCATCCTCCGCGTCGAGCGCAGCGCGCCGCCCGTCGCCGGACAGCGCCCCCGTGAAGAGGCCCACTGCCTCGGATCCACGCGCGAGGTAGCGCTCCAGACCGTCGATCACGTCGTCCACCGAGGTGGCGACCAGGGCCAGCCGGTGGTCGAGCGCTTCACGCCCGACCTGGAGGGTGTAGGCGAGGCTCGCCAGGAACGTCGTCGTGTCGCCGGCCCCCTCGCCGCGCGCGGCCTCCCGGACGAAGCGCAGGAGCCGCCCCGCGAGCTCGGACAGCTGCGGCGCCGTGGCCGCCGACAGAAGGACGAGGCGCGGACCGGGAGCGCACGGCGACGCCTGCGGCGGCCTGTACTCCTCGAGGATCAGGTGCGCGTTGGAGCCGCCCGCGCCGAAGGAGCTCACCGCCGCGCGCCGCGGCTCCTCGCGCGCGCCGTCGTCGACGCGGGCCCTCCAGGGCATGACCTCCTGCTGGACGAAGAAGGGAGAGCGCTCGAAGTCGATCTTGGGGTTCGTGCGGGACGCGTGCAGCGAGGGCGCCAGCTCGCCGTGCTTGAGCTGGAGGAGGATCTTGGTGAGGCCGGCGATGCCGGCGGCCGACTCGAGGTGCCCGATGTTCGTCTTCGCGCTCCCGATGGCGCAGAAGCCGACGGCGTCGGTGAAGCGCCGGTAGGCGCGCGTGAGCCCCGCTATCTCGATCGGGTCTCCGAGATCGGTCCCGGTCCCGTGCGCCTCGATGTAGCTGATCGAGCGGGGATCGACGCCGGACTTCTCCAGCGCCTCGACGATGACCTCGGCCTGCGCTGCCGGGTTCGGGACCGTGTAGCCGCTCGTCTTGCCCCCGGCGTTGATGGCCGAGCCCCTGATCACCGCGTAGATGCGGTCGCCGTCGAGGATCGCGTCCACGAGCGGCTTCAGCAGCACCGCGCCCACGCCCTCGCCGTCGACGAAGCCGTCTGCGCCCGCGCCGAACGCCTTGGCTCGCCCTTCGGCGGAGAGCATCCGCATGCGGCTGAGGCGCATGTAGTGCAGCGGGTGCAGGATGAGGTTGACGCCCCCGGCGAGGGCGACCCGGCACTCGCCCGCGGCGAGGCTCTGGCAGGCCAGGTGGATCGCGGTCAGCGACGAGGAGCAGGCCGTGTCGACCGCGACGCTCGGTCCCTTGAAGTCGAAGCAATAGGAGACCCGGTTGGCGACGGCGTGAAAATCGGAGAACGCGAGCATCTCGGCGCCGCGCGCGAACGCCTCGGCGCTGAGCCGGCCGTAGTTGCCGTTCATCACGCCGACGAACACGCCCACCTTGCCGGACCTCGACAGGTCCTTGCGCGTGAAGCCGGCGTCCGAGAGCGTCTCCCAGGCGATCTCGAGGAAGAGGCGCTCCTGCGGATCCATCGCCTCGGCCTCGCGCGGCGAGATGCTGAACAGCAGGGGATCGAAGAGGTCGACACCCTCCAGGAAGCCGCCGCGCTTCGTGTAGTAGCGGCCCGGCGCGTCAGGATCGGGATCGAAGTAACGATCCGCCTCCCAGCGCTCGGCGGGGATCTCGCCGATGCAGCTCGCGCCGCTACGCAGGCGCGCCCAGAAGGTCTCCAGGTCGGGCGCTTTGGGGTACCGGCCCGCCACCCCGATGATGGCGACGGCCGTGGGCCCGCGCCCACTCGACCGCTGCTCGAGCAGCTCAGCGAGAAGTTCGCGCTTCTGATCCATATCGTTCACCAGCGTGAGCGTCCCCCGTTCAGGGTGGGGTTCGTGTGAATGAGGCTGTTGAGGAGGCTCTCGACCTGCTGATCCGAGAGCTGCGCGATCCGCCGGCGCACGTCGCCGCTGGGCGCCGCGGAGTCTCTGGCGTACTGGCCACCGCCGCCACGAGGCTCGGGCGGGGTCGCGTCCGCGCGCGCTCCTCGCCCTTGGTCGGCCGCCCCCTCGTGCGCTGCGGCCGCTTCGCCCGACGTCAGGCCGAGCACCCGCGCAAGCGCGCCGCGGTGCTCTGCCAGGAGGTACGCCGACAGGCGCTCTGCAGTGTTGTGCTCGAAGAGCATCGTCGCCGGGAGCGGGCCCAAATCGCGCTCGAATCGGGCGTTGATCTCCTGGCTGATGAGCGAATCGATCCCGTAGCGCTCGAGGGTCGCGTCGGGCCGGATCTTGGCCCCATCGCTCTTCAGGACCTCCCCGAGCACGCGGGTGACGTACTCGAGCGCGCGCCCGTGAAGACCCTTGTCCGAGACCGCCGCGCTGGCGGCCGGTCGGGCCGGCTCCCCGGCGGGCTCGGCCCCGCGGGCCGCCGTCGCAGGCGCCACGGCGGGCCGAGCCTCCTCCTGTCGCGGTGACGCCGGATCGCGCTCGGAGACGAGGACGACCTGGGCGGCGTCCTCGGGGCGCACGCCCGGAAGCGCGAGCGCCCGCGTTGCCGAGAAACCGCTCTCTCTGAGCACGCGCTCCCACCCGGCCACGCTCAAAAGCGGCGCCCAAGGGAGGCGCTCATCCTCGTAGAGCCACCAGCCGCTCGTCAGGCCGAAGGTCAGCGTGGCGAAGTCCCGGCGCCGGCAGCCCTCGTTCAGCACCAGCAGCCCGCCGGGCCGGAGGAGCGCGCGGATCTCGCCGAGCGTCCTGCCGATGCGGCGGGTCGCGTGGATGGCGTTGCTGGCGAGCACCACGTCGACCGTGCCCGGCTGCACGACGGGCGTCAGGCTCGCCCGCTCGGCGTCGACCACCTCGAACTCCACGAACGGATAGGCGGCGGCGAAGCGGGAGCGCCCGAACTCCGCGAAGCCGCGCGATACGTCGGTGTAGAGGTACCGGACGGCCGCGGCATGCGGCTTCAGGGCCTCGAGGACGAAGGCGGTCGTGCCCCCGGTACCGGCCCCCACCTCGAGGATGCGGACCGTCCCCGAGGGATCGTCGGCGAGCCGCGCTCGGACGTAGGCCTCGACGGCGCTCGCCGTGACGCGGTTGAAGTAGTCGATGACCGCGTTGCCCCGGTAGATGCCCTCGACGCGCGACATCCCTCCCCCGGGGAAGAGCACCGCCATGTGGTCCTTCTCGCCGCTCACGACGGCCGGGAACGCGTCCACGCAGACATCGAGCAGCGAGACCGCGGCGCGGGCCTCCGGGTGCTCCTCGAGGATGCGCACGCGCGCCTCTTCGAGGCGGGGCTCGGCCCCGTCTGGGGCGCGCAGGACCTCCACGGCGTCGCCGGCGAGGCGCAGGTAACCAGCGCGCGCGAGCACGTCGAGCGACGCGTCGAACAGCCGGCGGTAGCCCTCCAGCACGCGCAGCCGCTCGCGGAGCTCATCGCGGCGGAGATGCGCCGGGCCGGGGGGCAGGGCGCCCGCCTGCACGAGGGTCTGCCACAGCATGCGCGCCGTGAGGCGCTCGATGGCGGTCGCGGCCGCCTCGTAGCGCTGGACGACCCCGGCGTCGATGGCGGGGAGCACGGTCCGCTCGACAACCCTGTCCACCCAAGACGGGGGTGCGGCTGGCCCGCGGCCGCCGTCGCGGCCCTCGCTGCCGTCGCTCTGGAGGAGGTCGAGGCGCTCGCCGACCCTCTTGTCGGCCCGGATCGCCATGACCTGGACGAGGTCGTGGGCCAGGATGCGGCGGAACGCCTCCGCCCCCTCCTCGGGGCGGATGGATCCGATACCCATGGCCGACATGCGCGTCGCGACCTCGGCGTTCGCGACGATGCCCACGGTGCCCCAGTAGCCCCAGTTGATGATCCGGACGGGGAACGGCGCGCGGCGTGCGACGGCGTGCGCGAAGGCGTCCTCGAAGGTCGACGCGGCGGCGTAGTTGCCCTGCCCGGCGCTGCCCGCGAACGACTGCGCCGAGGAGAAGAAGACGAGGAAATCGAGCGCATCTCCCGCGAGCGCCTCCACGAGGTTCACCGCGCCGTCGACCTTGGGGCCGAGCACTGCGCGGAGCTCGCCCTCGGTCATCCGGAGCAGGGATCGATCCTCGAGCACGATCGCCGAGTGAACGGCCCCGTCGATCCGCCCGAACCGCTGCCGCGCGCGCTGGATCGCCTCGTCCATCGCGCGCCGATCGGTCGCGTCGGCCTGGAGGTAAAGCACCTCGCCGCCCGCGCGACGGATCTCGTCCATGTCACGGCGCCGCTCGGCGTCGAGGGGGCTCCGCCCGATCCACACAAGCCGCGCGGAGAAGCGCGCCGCGAGATCGCGGCTCAGCGCGAGCCCGATCCCTTTGGCGCCGCCGAGGATGAGGTAGACGCCCCCGCGCCGGAGCGGCGCTTCGGGCCGCGGCGCCAGCGTGACCTTCTCGATGGCGCGAACGAAACGCCGGCCGTCGCGCACCGCCACGTCCTCGCCTCCCCGCTGGCGAGGCTCGCGCGAGAGCTCGGCCAGGAGCGCTCCCCACGGGTCCGGCCCCGCCGCAGGCCGCACGCCCTCGAGGCTGACGTCCACGCACGACACGTCCCACCCGGAGAGCTCCTTGGAGATGGCCTTGGTGAGCCCGTGGACCCCCGCGGCGCGGGCGTCGAGCGCCTCCTTGCCGGTCACCGGGTGCACGTCGTTGGTCGCCACCGCGAGGCGCAGAGGCTCGCGCTGGAGGCCTGCGTCGATGAGCCCCTTGATCAGCCGGAAGAGGGCGATGACGCTCCGCTCCTGGACCTCGCGGAGGTCCCCGGCGCTCCTGCCGGGGGGCAGGAGGCTCGCCAGGAAGTAGATGCAGTCGATGCTCCCGACGCGGGTGAGCAGATCCTCCAGCGCGGCGGTGTAGCCTTTCGGATCCTCGGCCGGGATCTCGACGGAATCCGGCGCCCGCCGGCGGTGGCGGGCGCCGACCACCACCTCGGCGATCACAGCGCCCGGGTGGAGCGCCGCAACGCTCTCCTTGAGCCCGAGGCGCTCGTCGGCGTGGATGACGAGGACGCTCCGCATCGCGGCGCGCTGCTGGGGCAGAGCCTCGGCGTGGGGCTGCTCGACCCACCGCGGCGTGTAGAAGAAATCGGCGAGGGGATCCCGCCACGGCCGCAGCGAGATGTCCCGCAGCACGGCGCAGACATTTCCCTCGAGGTCGAGCAGCGTGACGTGGAACCGTCGCTCCCCCGCCAGCTCGAGGTAGGAGAAGCCGCCCGCGCCCACGGGCCGGTAGACCTCCACCTCTTCCGCCGAGAAGGGCAGCAGCGCCTGCCCCTCCTGCGCATCCAGCACGAAGCCGGAGATCGCCTGCAGCGCTGCGTCCGCAAGCGCTGGGTCGAGCCGATAGCGCTCACGGCCCTCTGCCTCTGCCGGCAGCCGCAGGACGCCGAGCGCCTCGCGGCGGTTGCCGGAGACCTCCGCGAGCGCCTGATAGTCGCCCTGGTACACGATGCCCAGCGCCGCGTACTGCGCGTAGATCTCGTCGTGGGCGAGGCGGCGCGCGCAGCGCCTGCGGATGCCGTCGAGGTCCACGCTGCGCGGCGGCGCCGGGTCGGCCGCACACAGGTCTCCCTGGGCGTGGACGTGGCGCTCCTCGGACTTGCCGCTCGTCACCTCGAAGCGGATCTGGCCCTTGTCATCGCGCAGGCGCACCTGCACCTCGACGAGATCCCCGACGGCGAGGGGGCGGAGCCACCGCACCCGCCTGAGGGCCCACGCCGCCTCTGCGCCTGCGGCCGCCAGCGCCGCGAGGACGAGCTCGAGGTACGCTACCGCGGGCAGGATGGCCTGGCCCTGTACCCGATGGTCGCGCACGACCGGGTCGTCGGGCGAGAAGGTCTTGCGAAACACGAGGCCCTCGCCCAGGCTGCCCCGCCAGTCGGCGCCGTCGATGAGCGGGTGGGAGGCGGCATGCGCCGCCGGCGCGCTGCTCCTCTGCTCCTCGTCGTCGATCCAGTAGCGCTCCCCCTGGAAGGGGTACGTCGGGAGGGGGATGCGGAGCGCGTCCTCGTCCGCGAAGATGGCCTCCCAGTCCGGGTCATACCCACCGACGTAGGCTTCGGCCATCTCGAGCAACGCCTGGCGGCGTCGATCTTCGGAGCCCTCGGCGCGAGCGCACGCGTCCTGCGCGCGCGCTCCCCGCGCGCGCGCCTCGCGCACCTTCGCGTGGTCCGAGGGCACATCGCCGCGGCGCGCGTGCGGCTGGGCCTTGCCGGCCAGCGCTGCCTCGAGCGACGCCCTGAGCTCGCCGGGGTCGCGCACCACGAAGGCGCTGCGGAGCTCGAAATGGCTGCGCCCGGCGCCCAGGGTGAAGCTGACATCGCCGAGCCACAGGTCGTCGCCCTGCCTGCCGAGCCATCCGAACAGGTCCTCGAGCCGCCTCCTAAGAGCAGCCTCGCTCTTCGCCGAGAGGACGACGAGATGCGGACGCGAGCGCGCGCCGTGCCGCTCGGGAGCCGGCGGCTCTGCGAGGACGGCGTGCGCGTTGGTGCCGCTGAACCCGAACGAGCTGAGGGCGGCGAGCCGCGGGCCGTCACTGCGCCGCTCCCAGGGCGTGAGCGCGGTGTTGACGTAGAACGGGCTGCTCCCGAAATCGATGTGCGGGTTCGGCTCGCCGAAGTGCAGCGACGGCGGGATCTGCCGGTTGCGCATCGCGAGCGCCACCTTGATCACCGAGGCGACGCCGGCGGCCATGTTCGCGTGCCCGATGTTGGTCTTGACCGAGCCGATCGGGCAGCGCGCCCGCTCGGCGCTGTATGCCGAGAACGCATCCTTGAGCGCTTTCAGCTCGATGGGATCCCCGAGCGGCGTCCCGGTCCCGTGCGCCTCCACGTACGAGATCTGGTCGGGGTCGATGCCGGCGCGGCGATAGACATCGAGCTCGAGCACGGTCTGGGAGCGCGCGCTCGGCGCCGAGATGCCGTTCGTCTTGCCGTCCTGGTTCGCGCCGACCGCCTTGATCACCGCGTGGATGTGGTCCCGGTCGGCGAGCGCGCGCGCGAGGGGCTTGAGCACGACGACGCCCACCCCCTCGCTCATCACGATGCCGTCGGCCGCGCTGCTGAACGTCGCGCATTTGCCGGTCGGCGAGAGCACCGAGGCGTTGCTCGAGACGATGAGGAAGTCGGGGGAGAGCATCAGCGTGACCCCGCCCGCGATCGCCATGGTGCATTCGCCTGCGAGCAGGCTCTGGCAGGCGAGCCAGATGGCGACGAGGGACGACGAGCAGGCCGTGTCCACGGCGATGGCCGGGCCCTTGAGGTCGAGGTGGTAGGCGATGCGCGCGGCGAGGACGCTGTTCGACAGGCCCGTCAGCGCGTGCGCTGTCTTCCGCCCGCGCGCCCGCTCCACGTAGTCGCGCGCGCTGGCGCCGACGAACACTCCGCACCGGCTGCCGGCCAGGCGGCGATCCGAGTAGCCGGCGTCCTCCAGCGCCCTCCAGGACTCCTCGAGGAAGAGCCGCTGTTCAGGGGCCATCATCTCGGCTTCCTTTGGGGAGACGTGGAAGAACTCGGCGTCGAACCGGTCGATGTCCGTGAGGAAGCCGCCCCACTTGCAGTAGGTCCGGCCAGCCGCGCGGGGGTCCGGATCGAACACCCTTGCCACATCGAAGCGCTCGGGAGGGACCTCCGTCACGCTGTCGACCCCGTGGGCGAGGTTGTGCCAGAACCGATCGCGATCGGGGGCGCCGGGGAAGCGCCCGGCCATACCGATGATCGCGACGTCCGCTGCCGTGGTCACCGTGGCGCCTCCGTCAATGGAGGCGGCGCGCTCGGCCGACGCGCGCTCCGAGGACACGGCCTTCGCCACCGTCGTGCCGGCGTGTTCCACGTCGATCTCGGCCACGCCCGCGGCCGCGGCTGCCGTCGGCGCGGCCGGCGTGGCCAGCGCGGACGGGGGAAGCGCGACGGCGCTCCGCGCCGGCTCCGCCGGGGTAGCCTGCTCGGACGAGGCAGCTGCGTGCGAGGCAGGCGGCGCTGCCGCTTCCTGCCCTGAGAGCTCCCCCAGCAACGGCCGTCCCGCTTTGACGAGCTCGGCCCGGACCCGCTCAGCCAGCGCGTTCAGCGTCGGGTGATCGTAGAGCGCGATTGCCTCGAGGTTCAGGCCGAAGGTGCGGTTGATGTCGCGAATGATCTCGACGCCGCTGATGGAATCGACCCCCATCTCCTGGAACGGCAGCTCTGCGTCGACCTCGTCCTCGATCTGGAGAGCGTCGGACAGGACGCTCCGGAGCCGGCGGAGGATGGCGGTGATCGCGTCGGCGGCGACCGACGCGGGGGGAGCCGCGGTCGAGAGCGCCGGCGCAGCGGCCGCTGCGGCGCTCGCGCTGACCTCGGGCGCCGCCGGCTGCCCAGCGGCGGCGATCGGCTGCAGGCTCGCTTTCGCGAAGTGCTCGCGGATGCGCTCGCGCACCTCGGGGATCGCGAAGGTCTGCCTGTGCATCTCGATTTCCGCAGCGATCACGCGGGGGAGCGCGGCGAGCGTGCGGCCGGCGAGCTCTTGCTTGAGGATGACGAGGGACTCCCGCGGCTTGTCGGCCAGCCGGCGCGCGATGGCGAGCGCCTCCGCGTGGACCTCGGCGGCGGGGCGGAAGATCGGAGAGGAGCGCCGCTCCTTCAGCTCCCGTCCGGTGAACGAGCGCGCGACATACATCATCTCCGTCGCGAGCGGGTTCCCGAAGCGCTCGGCGAGGATGTACGTGGCGCCGAGCCCCGGCGTGAAGCCGTAGCTCATGAAATTCGCGCCGTAGATCGCCTCCTCGGCCATCACGACGACGTCGGCGTAGAGGCCGAAGCAGAGGCCCGCGCCGAGCGCGTGCCCCTGCATCGCGGCGATCACCGGGACCTCGCAGCGCAAGAGCCCCTCGTAGAGGAACGGTAGATCGGAGTATTTCGCGTTCCCGTCCGCGATGTCGATCAAGCCGTCCTCGGTGCCGCCCATCATGAAGACGTTGCCCCCGCCCGCGAGGACCACGGCCTTGATGTCGGCGCGGCCTTGGATCTCGCGGAAGCGCGCCAGCAGGCCGAGGACGAGTCCCTCCGAGAACATGTTCCGGTGGGTCACGTCGTTCATCTCGATCCACGCGATCGAGCCGTCGACGACTTTCAGCGTCACCTCGTCGCCCTGATAGGACCGCGCCCGGCGCTCCCAGACCTCCGCGAACGTGGGATCAGCCGCCGGCGCGAGCTCCGGCTTCCCGTCGCCGTCCGACCTGCCCCTGTCCACGCTCGAGGAGGTGTCGAACCAGTACCGGGGCCCTCGGAAGGGGTAGGTCGGGATGGACACCCTGCGAGGCCGCGGCTCGCCCTCGAAGAGGGCCGGAAGCGCGATCCGGGCCCCGCCGGTCCAGAGGCGCGCCAGCGTGTCGAGATCGCGCTCGGCGAGGGCATGCAGCGCCGCCGCGCCGTCGCTCTCCGCCGGCAGCGTCCGTCGGCTGACGTGGCCGCGGTGGACGCCGGGGCAGCTCGGGTCGGCGCCGAGCGCGGCGCGGAGCTTCTCGATGAGCTCCTCGTGCGTTCCGGCGGCGAGCGCGAGCCGCCACTCGAGCTCCTCCCGCCCGAGCGCGAGGGTGAACGCGATATCGCGCAGCGAGGGCAGCGCCTCGCCGCCGCGCGCCCTCCGGCGCTCGAGGTAGGCGGCGAGCGCTGCTACAGCGTCGCGCAGGCGCTCCTCCTCGCGGGCTGACAGGAGGATGAGCTCTGGCCCGGCACGACCGCTCGCCGAAGCCGCGGGTGTCTGGACGTGCTCCTCGAGCACCACATGGGCGTTGGCGCCCCCGAACCCGAAGGAGCTCACGCCCGCACGCCGCGGCACGGGGCTGCCGCCCGGATCGGCGAGACGCTGCCACGGGCGCATGCGCTCGACGGCGTAGAAGGGGGTCCCCTCGATCTGGAGGTAGGGGTTGAGCTCGACGAGGTGCGGGTTGCCCGGCAGCACCCCGTGGCGCATCGACAGGACGACCTTGATCACGCCGGCGATCCCGGCGGCCGGCTCGAGGTGGCCGATGTTGGCCTTCACCGACCCGAGGCCGCATGTCGGCCCCGCACCGGCAGCGCTCGTGCGCCCGAACGCCTTCTTGAGCCCCTCGACCTCGACGGGATCGCCGAGCTTGGTGCCCGTCCCGTGCAGCTCGATGTACGTGACCGTCTCGGGGGCCACGCCCGCGTCCTTGTATGCGGCCTGGAGGAGCGCGGCCTGAGCGTCGGCGTTGGGGGCGGTCAGCGAGTGGGCGCGCCCACCGTGGTTCACCGCGGCGCCGCGGAGGATCGCGTGGATCGGATCGCCGTCGGCGAGCGCCGCGGACAGCGGCTTGAGGAAGAGGACGCCCACGCCCTCGCCCTTGACGAACCCGTCCGCGCCCGCGTCCAGCGTGCGGCACCGGCCCCGGGGCGACAGGACCTCGAGCTGGCTCGCGCCGATCATCGTCGACGGCGCGAGCATCAGGCTGACGCCGCCCACGAGCGCCGCCTCGCACTCGCCCGCCCGGAGCGCGCGGACCGCGCGGTTCAGGGCGACGAGGCTCGCGGAGCAGGCCGTGTCGATCGCCTCGCTCGGCCCGTGCAGGTCGAGCGCGTACGAGACGCGGTTGGCGACCATCGTGTGGGCGTTCCCCGTGATCACCTGCGCCCGGTAATCGGCGCGTGAGGACAGGAGCATCTGGTAGTCGTTGAACTGCACGCCGGCGAACACGCCGACGGCTCTTCCGGCGAGCTCCGACGCGCGATGGCCCGAGGACTCGATCGCTTTCCACGCGTGCTCGAGGAACAGGCGCTGCTGGGGGTCCATCAGCTTGGCCTCGAGCGGCGAGATGCGGAAGAAGGCGGCGTCGAAGCGATCGACGTCGGCGATGAAACCGCCCCACCTCGAGGTCGACTGGCCGCGCTCTGCACCGAAGTGGGCGCGCCAGTCCCATCGCTCCGGCGGCACCTCGGTGATGAGATCCCGCTCGGCCACGAGGTGCTCCCAGAGCTCGTCGAGATCCCGCGCCCCCGGGAACACGCCGCTCATCCCGACGATGGCGATGGCGTTGCCGTCGATGTCCGAGCCCTGGCGGGCTCGGCCGATGGCGCTTGGCTCCGATCCGGGCGCTCCGGACGGCGCCTCGCGGACGGCTGGCGCCTCGCGGCCGACTGGCGCCTCGCCGGCGGCGGCGAGCGGTGCCTCGAGCGGCGAGGCGCTGACCTCAGCCCCGCGAGCCGCCTGCGGCGGGCTCTCCTCGAGACGGAGCCCAGGGCCGAACGCCTCCACCAAGTGGGCAGCGAGGCTCCGAACGGTGTTGTGGCTGAAGAACACCGTCGGGAGGACCTCGACCCCGTAGCGCCTGCTCATTCGATCGGCGAGCTCCGTGAGCATGAGCGAGTCGAAGCCGAGCGCCCCGAGGTGATCATCGAGCTCGAGCTCGCCGATGTTCACCTTGAAGTGCGCGGCAATGCTCTTGCGCAAATCGGCCTCGATCTGCTCCCGCGCCGGGCCCGCCGCCCCGCCCCGTCCGCCGGCGGGCGCCTCGCGCGCCACGCCGTCCACAGCGGCCGCATTGAAGGACGGTTTCGCTCGCGGCGCGGAGAGCCCCAGGATCGGGGCGAGGAGCGAAAGATCGCCGACGAGCGGCATCACCTGGACCGGCCCGCCCGCGAGGATCGCCTCGAATGCCTCGATGCCATGCCGCTCCTCGACCAGGGTGAGCCCCGAGGAGCGCAGGTACCGCTGCTCTAGGTCCGGAGCGAAGCGCATGCCCCCGTCGCGCCAGAGGGGCCAGGCGATGGACACCGAGCGCCCGCGGCGCAGGCCGCGCCGCCGCAGGCCCTCGCGGTGCAGGCAGTACGCGTCCATGAACCGGTTGGCGACCGCATAGTCGCCCTGGCCCATGTCGCCGAGCCAGGACGAGGCCGACGAGAACGCGACGAAAAAGTCGAGCGGCTCGCCCGCGGTGACGGCGTCGATCGCCGGTGTGCCCGCGATCTTCGGCCGCAGCGTCGCCTCGAACTCCGCATGGCTCTTGTCGGTCAGCAATCGCCCCGTGATCACGCCCGCAGCGTGGATGACGCCGTGCAACGGCCCGAAGCGCCGCTTCGCCTCCGCCAGCGCCCCCTCGAGATCGCGCGCCCGCGTGACGTCCGCCTGGTGGTACATGATCTCGGCGCCGAGCTCCTCGAGCGACGTGAGCTCGGCGCGCAGACGCTCGTCGAGCGGGGATCGGCCGAGGAGCAGCAGCCGCGCCTGGCAGCGGCGCGCAAGGTGGCGCGCGAAGATCCGCCCGAGACCGCCGGCGCCGCCCGTGATGAGGTAATGCCCGCGCTCGCGGAGCGCCGCGCCGTCCTCGGAGGGGATCGGCTCGGCCGGGCCGAGGCCGCGCACGTAGCGCTCGCCGCCGTCATACGCGACCTCCCGGTGTGGATCCCCCCCCGCGTCGGAGAGCTCCCGGTCGAGCAGGTCGGCGAGGCGGCGCTCGTCGAGATCCCCGGGCAGCATCAACGACAGGAAGCGGACCTGCGGCAGCAGCGGCCGGAGCGACCTGCCGTAAGCTGCGGCGGCCTCGCCCAAGGGCTGGTCGCCCGCGCGGACCTCGAGGTCGCCGCGGTGGACGAGGACGAGCCGCGTCTCGGCCGCAGGCGGCGCTCCGCACATCGCGCGGGCGAGCAGCTCTATGGCGCGGATCCCATGCGCGAGCGCCCGCTCGACATCGCCCGCGTCGGCTCCCGCCCTTGCGGACAGGCGCCACGGCCAGAGCAGCACGAGAGCGGCCGGCGCGCTCCCGGGTCCGGCGAGGTGCGCCCAGAGCTGCCGGTAGTCGTCCGGGCTGCTCGGGTCGACGGCGATCGCGTCCGGCGCCGAGATGTCGAAGCGTGCCCCCGGGCGGACCCAGAGGATCCGCCGCGCGCCGTCGAGGCCGCGGGCTCGCTGCTCGCGCACCAGCTGAGCGTCGAGATCGAACACCACGAGATCGCCGCCCTGCCACGCTCTCGCCGTGGCGATCTGAAGGGGCGCGCGGTCCCAGCGCGGACCGAAGTAGGCGACCCGGCGGCCGTCATCCGTCGCCGGCGGCCTCGGCCTCGGCGCCTCGGCGGCGCGCGGCAACGCCTCCGCGGGAGGCTCTGCCCAGAAGCGCTGGCGCACGAAGGGGTAGGTCGGCAAGGAGACCGCGCGGCCCTCGTCGGGGTAGGCGCGCTCCCAGTCGATGTCCGTGCCCACGACGTAGAGCTCGGCGAGCGCGACGCTCTTCTTGTCCTGCTCGTCCGGGGGCAGCGCTCCGTCGCCGAGCTCGCGGCAGAGCGAGGCCGCAAGCTCGTCGAGCGAGCGACGTAGCCCTGTGACGGAGCCCCGCCCCTCGCTCGTCAGCGCGCGCGGATGCCGCCCCTCCTGCTCTACGGCCCGGATGGCCTCGAGGAGCTCCTGCGCGTCGCGGACGACGAAGGCGGCACGGTGGGCATGGTGGCTCCTGCGGCGCTGGAGCGTGTGGACGACGTCGCGGAGGTCGTGCAGTAGGGCCTGCCCCTTGAGCCAGCGCCCGAGGTCGGAGATGCGCCGGCACAGGGCGTCGGGGTGCTTCGCGGACAGGGGGACGACGTACGCGGCAGGCTTCCGCGCCGCCGGCCGGAGCGGGCGCTCGGGCGGCTCCGCCAAGACGAGGTGCGCGTTGGTGCCTCCGAACCCGAATGAGCTCACGGTCATCCGTCGCGGCCTCCGATCGCGGCTCCACTCGCGGAGCTCGGTGTTGACGAAGAAGGGGCTCGCGCCGAAGTCGATCGCTGGGTTCGGGGCGCTGAAGTGGAGCGAGGGGGGGATCTGGCCATGCCGGAGGCACAGCAGCCCCTTCAGCAGGCCGGCGATCCCCGCCGCCGTCGCGGCGTGCCCGATGTTCGTCTTCACAGAGCCGAGGGCGCAGTACCCCTGCGCGTCGGTGGATTGGCGGAACGCCCGGGTCAACCCCTCCACTTCGATGGGGTCACCGAGCCTCGTCCCCGTGCCGTGCGCCTCAACGTACGTGATGGTGGCCGGATCGATCCCGTTCCGGTCGTACACGTCGCGGAGCAGCGCGGCCTGGGATTCGACGCTCGGCGCGATGATCCCGTTCGTCCTGCCGTCCTGGTTGACGGCCGAGCCGAGGATGACCCCGTGGATGCAGTCGCCGTCGCGCAACGCGGCGTCGAGCCGCTTGAGCACCACGGCGCCGACGCCTTCGCCGGGCACGAAGCCGTCAGCGTCCGCGGAGAACGCCTTGCAGCGCCCCACGGGCGACAGCATCCGCGCGTTGCTCGCCAGGATGTGGAAGTTCGGGGTGACGTTGAGGAATGCCCCGCCGGCGATCGCGAGGTCGCTCTCGCCGTCGAGGAGGCTCTGGCAGGCGAGGTGGACCGCCACGAGCGACGACGAGCACGCGGTGTCGACCGCGAGGGAGACGCCCTTCATGTCCAGGAAGTAGGACAGGCGTGACGCCAGGACCGAGGCCGTGTTCCCCCAGAACGCCTGCGCACCCTTCGGGAGCCGGAGCTCGAGCATGCGGTTCAGGTAGTCGCCAGCGCCGGCGCCGACGAAGACGCTGCACCGCGCCCCGCGGATGGACTCCGTAGCGTACCCCGCGTCCTCGAGCGCAGCGTAGGCTTCCTCCAGGAAGAGCCGGTGCTGCGGATCGGTCAGCTCGGCCTCGCGGCCGGAGATCCCGAAGAACGCCGCGTCGAACAGATCAACGTCATCGAGGAAGCCGCCCTCGACGCAGTAGGATCTGTCGAGTCGGTCCGGGTCGGGATCGAAGATCTCCTCCGCCGCCCAGCGCTCCTTGGGCGCCTTCCGAATGGCGCACGTGCCGCTCGCGAGGAGCCGCCAGAACTCGGCCAGGTTCCTCGCGCCCGGGAAGCGCCCCGACATCCCGATGACCGCGATCAGGCCATCGGGCGCTTTGGCGCCGGTCGCGCGGGCCGCATTGCCGCCGGCCTGCGTCGCGATCGCGGTGTCCGACGCGACGCCGGGGCCGCCCACGTCCGCCGGAGCGACGGCTCCTGCGCCGGCGCCCACGGCGCCCGTGTGCGGTGCATCGGCGAGCTCCTCCGCGAGGCGCGCCGCGAGAGCAAGGATGTTGTTGTGCTCGAAGAGGGCCGTCGGGAACACCTTGGTCCCGAGGATCCGGTTCACGCGCTCGACGAGCTCCACGGCGATGATGGAATCGACGCCGTAGTCCGCGAACGGCTGGTGGACGTCCACGTCGTCGGGCTTCATTCGCAGCGCGGCGCAGATCTGCGCCACGAGCTCACGAACGATCGGCTCGGCGGCCTCGGGTCCTCGAGCCCGAGGGCCGACGGCCTGCCGGCCGGCGCGCGCGGCAGCGTGAGGCTGGCGCGCCTCGGCGGGCCGCGGGGCGCTCGGGCGGGCGATGCGACCATCGCTCTCCGCGATCAGCACCGCCTGATGCGGCTCTGCTCCGCCGGGGGCGGGCGCCGTGAGCGCGGACACCGCAGAGAAGCCGAGATCGCGGAAGAGCTCTTGCCAGCCGCCCAGGCCGAGGAGTGGCCCATCGGGGGACCGGCGATCGTCCTCTGACCTCCACCACCCGTCGAGGAGGCCGAACGTCATCGTGAGGAACAGCTGCGGGCTCGTCGCCTCGCTCACGACCAGCCAGCCGCCCGGCCCGAGGAGGTCTCTCGCGTGGCCGACGGCCTGCTCGATGTCCCGCGTCGCGTGCAGGACGTTGGCGGCGATGACGACATCGAAGCGGCCGGCCTGGAAGCCCTGCTGCTCGATGTCCTGTTCGATGTCGAGCACCGCGAAGCGGACGAAGGAGCGCGTCGCTCCGATCCGCTCCTCCGCCCGGCGCAGGAGGCCGCGGGAGATGTCGGTGTAGACGTACTCGACGCTCCGGCGCCACGGCTCGATCGCCTCGAGCACCGGAACGCTGGTGCCTCCGGTCCCAGCCCCGACCTCGATGATGCGGACGCGCCTGTCCGGCGACTCTGCGCTGGCCCGCTGCGCGACGAACGTCCGCACGGCCGTCGCAACGGCCTCGTTGAACGGAACGGTCAAGGGACTGTCGCCGTACACCGCCTCGACGAGATGACTCGATCCTCCGGGGAATACGACCTCGGTCGGGGTCACCTCGCCGCGCAGCACGGCCACGAGGTGCGCGGCGCAGCGCGTGAGGAAGGCCAGGTGGGCCGCGATGGAAGGCGACTCCGCCGCGAGGCGCTCCGCCTCCAGCGCGGGGTCCCATGCGTGCTCGGCGGCCGGCGCGTTCGCCGTGCGGACGGCGTTCAGCAGGGCCGAGAGCAGCCGCTCGCGAGCGGGTGTGACGCCGAGCGCGCGACGGATCGCGTCTCGGTCGACGCCCTCTCGAGAGGGGTCGATCCCTGCGCCGCGCAGCGCATGGAGGAGCAGCCTCTGCGCGAAGGACTCGAGCTTCGCCAGCGCACCCACGTGGGCCGCCGCGTCCACGGCGCCTAGCCGAGACCGGGCAGGCGACAGGGCCGCCTGGAGCGATGAAGGAGCCGCGAGCGGCTCGGCGCCGTCCGCCGCTTCCTCTCGAGCGGAGACCGCGGGGGCGCGGAGCGCCACGTCGAGGAGCCGGATACAGATGGCGCCGACGTCATCCGTGACGATCACGTCGAAGCGCTCGTCGCTGGTGCGCTGAGCATACGTCCACCCGCTGCGCCCCGGCCCCCGCCAGACCTCGACGCGCCCGAGGGAGAAGACCATCCGGCTCGAGGTCGTCGAGAGGACCGCGGCCAGGGTCTGGATCGCCCCCTCGAAGACGGCGCCCAAGAGCGCCTCGGGCGCGGGCGACGCACGGTCCACACGGTAGCGCCCCAAGGCCTCGCCCGGCCCCCGCCCGACGCGCGTCAGCGCGCGCAGATCGAGGCTGTATTCGATGCCGGCGTCGGACAGAGCTCGATACAGCTGCGTCGCGGACAGCTCGTCGGCGCACCGCTGCTCGATCTCGTCGAGGGGCAGAGGCTGCGGCATCGGGCCTCCCTCCCCGAGGGCGATGACACCGCGCGCGTAGACCGCTCCCGGATCATCCTGGATCTCGAACTCCCATCCGCGCTCGCGCTGCGCGGCGACGACGCGGACGGAGACCTCACCGCGCGCGCACGACACCGGCCGCAGGAACACGATTCGCTCGAGGGCGCACCGCGCTGCGGAGAGCGCGCTCGCGGCCGCGAAGGTCCGCTCGATGAGCGTCGACGCGGGCACGACGCCGACGCCTCGGACCGTGTGGCCCCTGCGCGCCGTGTCCTCGGCGCGATAGACGGTCCGCAGGAGCTCGCGCGACTCGTCCACCTGAGCCGCCCCGCCGGAGGCCGATGCGTCGCCGCGGTGCGCATCCTGGATCGCGCCCTCTCCGACGCGCGCCCCCTCGTCCTTCGGCTTGAGCCGACCTGCTTCCCCTCGCTCGAAGAGCCAGTGGCGGCGCCCATCGAAGGGATAGCCCGGCAGCGAGACTCGCCGCGGCGCTGGCTCGTCGGCGTAGAGCCGCGTCCACGCCACGCTCTCCCCTTCAACCCACCGCCGGGCCAGGGCCTTCCACTGTCGATCGGCGACGAGCGCCGCGTGCTCCTCCTGCTCTGCCGAGCTCGGGTCGGTGACCGCGGACTTCACGGTGCGCTTCGGGACCTCGCCGAGGAGCACCCCGGCGGTCCGCGCCTCGCCCGACGCGATGGCGTCCAGCGCGTCCAGCGCGGACGCGAGATCCCGGACGACCGCGGCGGCGCGGCATTCCCACGACGCGCGCGAGACCTGCAAGGTGAACGCGAGGTCCCGCAGGGCGGGAGCGGAGCCGGTCTCGATGTCACGCCGCAGGGAGCGCGCGAGCCGCGAGGCATACACGCGCAGGCGCTCCTCGGTCCGGGCTGAGAGCACGAGGATACGCGGGCCCGCTTCGGCATTCACCATGGCCTCGGGCGCGTCGGGCTCCTCCACCACGACGTGGGCGTTGACGCCCCCGTAGCCGAAGGCGCTGATCCCCGCCCGGCGCGGGGCGCGCTCCGCGCGCGGGTCGACGCTGGACGGCCACGCGGTTGTGCGGTCGAGCAGGTAGAACGGGCTGCCGCTCAGGTCGATGTGCGGGTTGATTGCGCTCGCGCTCGCGTTCGCATTCCTCGGGAGCTGGGCGTGCTTCATCGCGAGCAGCACCTTGGCGAGCGACGCCATGCCAGAGGCGGTCTCGAGGCTGCCCACGTTCGTTTTCACGGAGCCGATCGCGCAGTGCGGGCGCTTCGGGGCGGGGAGCCCCCACCGCTGGTACAGCTCGTCGAAGGCGCGCTTCAGCGCCAGGATCTCGACCTGATCGGCGAGGTCCGCGCCGATGCCGTAGGCCTCGATGAGCCCGACGGTGGAAGGGTCGACGCCTGCGTTCATGTACGCTCGAAGGAGCACGTCGACCTGCGCGTCGAGCCGCGGAGCGATGAGCGTCCCCGAGCGGCCGTTGTGGTTGATCGCGGACCCGCGGATGACGCCGCGAATGGGGTCCCCATCCGCGCGCGCCTTGCGGAGCGGCTTGAGCAGGACGGCGCCCACGCCCTCGCCGCGCACGAAGCCGTCGGCCCCCGCTGCGAACGCGTTGCAGCGCCCTGTCGGGCTCAGCATCCCGGCCCTTTGGAACGCGTCCGATACCCGCGAATGCAGGATGAGGTTCACGCCGCCGGCGATCGCCATGTCGCACTCCCCCGCCCGGATCGACTCGACGGCGCGGTGAATGGCGACGAGCGAGCTTGAGCAGGCGGTGTTCACCGGCTCGCTCGGGCCGCTCAGCCCGAGGAGAAACGACACGCGATTCGCGAGGATGGAGTGCGCGAGACCGGTCGCCATGTAGGCGTCCGGGGCGACGCCAGCCTCCATCGCGAGATCGAGGTAATCGGTGGTCGCGACCCCAACGAAGACGCCGGTCCGGCTGTTGGCGAGCCCTCGCGGGTCATAGCCGGCGTCCTCGATGACGTGCCAGACGGTCTGGAGAAAGAGCCGCTGCTGCGGATCCATGAGCTCCGCCTCGCGCGGCGTGATCCCGAAGAACGCGGCGTCGAAGGCGTCCACGCCGTCGAGGAATGCCCCCCACGCCACGTCCGACCGTCGCCCCCCGCCGATCGGTGCGGGGTGGTATGTGCCCGCCGTGATCCGCTCGGCGGGGATCCGCGTGATCAGGGTGTCGCCGGCCAGGAGGTGCGCCCAGAACGCCTCGATGTCTGCGCTGGCCGGCAGCACGGCGCAGAGGCCGATCACGGCGACATCATCGCGCTGCGACGGCGCCGCGCCGACCGGAGCATGCTCTCCGCGCTGCGAGGGCGCCGCGCCGGCCGGAGCGCGCTCTCCGGCGTCGGGCGTCGGGGCGTCGGCGGAGGCCAGTTCCCCGGGCGTTGTCTCCTGTCCCTCGCCGCCCCAGAGCGCCTCGAGGTCGCTCATCGGCGCGCCGGCGCCGGAGGCGCTCGGCTGCGCATGGCGCGTCCGACCGAGCGCGCTCGCGTCGGACGCCGCGGCGCCGTTCGCGGTCCCTGTCCCGCGCGGCGGCGCGGGCTTGGGCGTGCTCCTGTCTGTATCCAGGGCGCGCTCGATCCGGTCCGGATACCTCTCGACGAGGTGGTTTGCGAGCGAGTGGAGGTCCTGATATTCGAAGAAGACCGTAGGGGCCAGCCTGATCCCGAAGCGCCTCTCGAAGCGCTCGATGAACTCAGTGGCCAGGACCGAGTTGAGCCCGTAATCGACGACGGGTTGGCGGAGATTTACCTCGTCGATGTCGAGTTTCAGGATCTCCGCGGCCATCCCGCGCAGTTGCTCGGAGAATCGAGGCCCGATCGACCGGGTCCCGGGGTCGTCAACGTCAGGGAGCTTAGGCATTCCTCGTGTTTTCATGCGAGGCTCGCGGCGCTGGACTCGTCATGGATGGCACCCACCTCGAGTTTGGCGCGAAAGAAACTTATGGCCTGGATCATCTTCCAGAGGTCAACCTCGAACGCGTGGCGCTCACTGCGTATGTAGCTCTGCTCGCCGAGATCCGGATCGGGCCCGCTCATCAGCGCACGGAATCGACGGAAGGCGGGGGTGTCCCGCTCTCTAGCGCGCAGGTAGGCGGCAAGGAGATTGCCCATGGCATTGACTACATTGCCGAGCCCTGCGGGCGCATTGACGAAGCCGACGAACAGCAGATTGTCATACTTGCGATGAAAGATGCGCAAGAACAAGTCCGGGCGACCTTGCGTCCATGCGAGGTGGCGCTCGCTGAGGAACGGGAAGTGCGGATTATAGCCGGTGGCGTAGAGGATACAATCCACATCGACGACGCTTCCGTCCGCGAATTTTACGCTCTTCCCGTCGAGCGACGCGACGTCCGGCTTGGGCACGATATCGCCCTGACCGACATGACACAGGTAATGTGAATTGATGATGGGGTGCGCCTGGTTGATTCCGTAATTTGGCACCGGCAGGCCGTAGTCGGACGGGTCGAAGCCCGCGAGCTTGAAAGCCCGGAGCACGTGAGACCAGACGTCGACACCGTTTCCGAGCTGCCGCGGCAGATCCATCAGCCACTCCTGCGTCGGGCGACCTTCGATGAACTTCGGCATGAAGTAGTACGGCCGTCGCATGCTGTGGAAGACGGCGTCGGCGGAGGAGGACATATCTACCGCGATGTCGCAGCCCGAGTTTCCGCCTCCGATGATGAGAACACGCTTACCCCGGACGCTGTTCGCGCTGCGGTAGTCAGCGGAGTGCAGCGTCTCCCCTGTGAACGTTCCGCGAAGGCTGGGATAATTGGGCTGCCGCTGTAGCCCGTTGGCGACGACAACGCCCCGGTAGAGCCGTTCGTCGCCGCCACTCGTCGTGACGCGCCATCTGTCCCCCTCGGGCTCGATCCGCTCCACCGAGGTGCCGAGGAGCGCGCGATCGTACAACCTCAAATGACGCGCCATGTCGCGCAGGTAGCGGAGAAACAACCGTCGATCCGGGTAGTGTGGATACTCCTCCGGCATCGGATAGTCGCTGAACTGCGTGTTGAGCTTCGACGAGATGAGGTGCGTGCTCTCGTAGACGCGCCCGCTCGACGAGCCGAAGTTCCACACGCCGCCGAAGTCGTCCTCGCGCTCGATGATCTCGATCGGGACGCCGCGCTTAAGGAGGCACTTCGCGGTACCGATGCCGGTCGGACCGCCGCCGATGATGCAGTAAGCGTCCGGGTCTTGCGCCTTCGGGCGCGCCTTGCTGGGGGCGCGCACGGGCTTTACCTCGAGCTCCTGCGCGGGGGCGCCGAGGGCGGGATCCTCGGCCGTGCGCCGCGGCGCCCAGCACCGTCGCCGTGCGAAGGGATAGGTCGGCAACGAGACGCGTCGCGGCCGCCGATCGGCGTGCAGGGCCGTCCAGTTCACGTCGTCGCGCGACGAGATCCAGCGCGCCGCCAGCGTGGCGAGCTCGTCTTCCGTCGAGCGGCTCCCGATCGCGCCGAGGACCGCGCCCTCGCTCGCCAGCGCGTCGTGGGCCGGCGCGTCGCTGGGGCTGCCGAAGTACAGCCCCGGGACGGTTCGTTCGCCGGCGACGAAGCGCGCGAGGCGGTCCTTCCACTGCTCGATGTCGGTCGCGACGATCGCAAGCCGCTTGTCTTGCTGCTCGCGGCCGACCTGGAGGGTATAAGCGATGTCGGCGAGCGCCGGCAGGGCCTCGTCCGAGCTCCGCGTGCGGGCGAGGAAGCTCAGCATGTCTTGCGCGTAGACGAGGAGGCGCTCCTCGGTCGCGGCCGAGAGCAGCAAGAGCTGGGGCGAGGCCGCGTCCCCTCGCGGCTCCGCGCGATCCTCCGCGACGTGCTCCTCGACGATGACGTGCGCGTTCGCACCGCCCGCGCCGAACGAGCTCAACCCGGCGCGCCGCGGGTGTCGGACGCCGGCGCCGTCCTCCACGGGCTCCCACGCCGAGACCTCACGCTGAACCCGCAGGGGCAGCGCCGCGAAGTCGATGTTCCTGTTCAGCGCGTCGGCGTGGATCGAGGGGACGAGCACGCGGTGACGGAGCTGGAGGAGCAGCTTGGTAAGTCCTGCGACCCCTGCGGCGGACTCGAGATGGCCGATGTTCGACTTGACCGACCCGACCGCGCAGGTCGAGCCGTCCGGCCGCACGCCGCCGAGCGCCCGTGCGAGCGCGCGGAGCTCGATCGGATCACCGAGCGCCGTGCCCGTGCCGTGCGCCTCCACGTAGCCGAGCGTCGTCGGGTCAACGCCGCCCGTCGCCAGGGCCTCGCGGATGAGCGCGGCCTGCGCGTCGGGGTTCGGCACGGTGTACCCGTGGGTCATCCCCCCATGATTCATGGCCGCCCCCTTGATCACGCCGTAGATGTGATCCCCGTCGGCGACGGCGCGGCGGAGCGGCTTGAGGACCAGGGCCCCAACCCCCTCCCCGGGCACATACCCGTCGCCCCCCTCGCCGAAGGCCCGGCATCGCCCGTCGGACGAGAGGAACTTCTGCTGGGCGAGGTAAATGAACTTGTTCGGGTGCAACGAGAGGTTCACCCCTCCGGCGATGGCCATGAGGCACTCGCCCCGCGAGAGGCTCTGGCAGGCCAGGATCACCGCCGTCAGCGACGACGAACACATCGTGTCCACCGCCATGCTGGGGCCGTTCAGATCGAGCGCGAACGACGCGCGGTTCGCGATCGACGCGAAGGAGGAGGAGAGCCTGAGCCCTCGACCGTCAGCGCCCTCCCCCACCCCATAGAGCTGGTAGTCGCTCCACATCACGCCCGTGAAGACGCCCACGCGCCGATCGAGCACGCGGCGCACCGTCGACCGGCTGTAGCCCGCGTCCTCGACCGCTGCCCACGCGACCTCCAGGAAGAGGCGCTCCTGGGGATCCATCACCTCCGCGTCTCGCGGCGAGATGTGGAAGAAGAGCGGATCGAACCTGTCGTGATCGGCGATGAAGCCGCCCCATTTCCCGTAGGTCCGATCGTGCCGGCTCGGATCGGCGTCGAAGTAGCGGGCGTGGTCCCATCGCTCGGCCGGGATCTCCTCGATGCAGTCGCGCCCCTCGAGGAGGTTCTGCCAGAACGTGCCCAGGTCGGGCGCCTTCGGATACCGACCCGCGAGGCCGATGACGGCGATTTCCTCGAAAGCGCTCGCCCCGCTCGAGGGCGCGCTCGCCGGCCGCGGCGCGCTGGGCGCCTCGGCCGGCGCCGTTCTTCCGGCGCCGACGAGCTCGGCGAGCTTCGGGCCGTGTTCCTCGACGAGCCAGCGAGCGAGCGAGGAGAGGCTCTGGTGCTCAAAGAGGAGCGTCTTCGGCAGCTCGCCGAACTCGTCCTCCAGGCGGCTCGTGATCCTCGTCGCCATCATCGAGTCGAGGCCGTACGTTTCGAACGACGCGTCGGGGTGCAGGCGGCTCGCCGGGATCTGGAGCAGCTCGGCGAAGCGCTCCTTGAGGAGCCGCTCGGCGGCCGCGAGGAGCGCGTTCCCGTCGGTTCGCTCGGGATCGAGCGGTGCCGCGGCGCGACGGAAAGAGGGGTGCTCGCGGAAGTCGGACAGGAACGCGCGCATCGCCTCGTCCTCGCCGTACATGACCGAAAGCGCCGGGCCGGGCCGCTCCAGGCACGCACGGAGCGCGGAGAGCCCCACCTCGGCCGGCATGGGAAGGAGCCCCGCGACGGCGGCCATGCGCTCGCGCACCGCCGGCGAGATGGCGAAGCCCCCCTGCTCCCAGAGCGGCCAGGCGACGGCCAGCGTACGACCGCTGCGAGCGCCGGACTTCGTGAGCGCTTCCCGCCACGCGGCGAAGCTGAGAAGGAGCCGGTTCGCGTAGGCGTAGTCGGCCTGGCCAGCGTTGCCGGTGAGACCGGCGAGCGAGGAAAAGAGCAGGAACAGATCGAGCGGGACGTCCCCTATGACCTCGTCGAGGTGCACGGCGCCGAGCACCTTCGCCATGACGACCTCCGTGACGTCGCGCTCGGTCTTCTGCGCGAGCCGCCCATCCCGAAGCGTGCCGGCGGCGTGGAGAACGCCGTGCAGCGCACCCAGCTGGTCCCGTGTCCGCTCGACAGCGGCGCGCACCTCCTCGCGTCGGGTCACGTCGACCCGGTGGTAGGTCGCCCCTCCGCCGGACCGGCGGATGCCGTCGAGCCATTGCTGCCGAGCGTCGCTCAGCTCGGAGCGCCCGAGGAGGACGACGTGCGCCTCGGCCTCTCGGGCCAGATGCTCGGCGAACACCCCTCCGAGCCCACCCGCGCCACCGGTGATCAGGTAAACACCGCCCTTCCGCCACGGCGATCGACCGCCGCCAGCGGGCGGCTGCCACTCGGCGAGGTCGCGGACCTGGCGCAGCCCGCCGACGTACTGGATCTCTCGGGCGAGCGGAGCGATCGCCGCCCATTCGCGCAGCACGACGTCGGCCAGCGCCTCGGGGCCTGCGCCCGACGCCCCCTTGAGCTCGATGAGCTGCGCCGTGCACGCCGGCTGCTCCAGGGTCAGCGTCCGAAGGAGGCCGCCAGCGGCTTCGAAGAGCGGCGCACCGGCGTCCGTCCCCCCGGCGCGGACGCACATCAGGCGGAAACCCGCGCCGCGGCTGCGCGCGAGCGCGCGGCCCAGCCGGAGCATCGTCAGGCCCTGCTCTCGGAGCGCCTCCTCCACCTCCTCTCCTCTTCGCGTCCAGCCCGCGGGCGACGGCCAGTGGACGACGATGAGCTCAGGCGGCGCGCAGTCGATCGCCCGTTCAAGCGTCGCCTCCTCGCCCCTGCCGCCGGGCGAGAAGGCGATCCGCTCGACGACCGGCGCGACGGCGCCGGACGAGCGGCCGGCGCGCGCTGCCAGCGCGTCGCTCAGGCCGCCGTCGTCATCGAGCACGAGCACCCGGCGGGGGGCTCGCGCCGCCGGGTCCGCCTTCGGCTCCATACCTCGCCAGACCGGCTCGAAGAAGAGCGACCGGCCGGCCGCTTCCCTGGGCTCCCGAGAGGACCCCTTCTGCGACGGCGCGTCCGCGCGAGCCACGGTGAAGCCGGTCATCTCCGCGAGGACCTGGCCTGTCTCGTCGACGAACGTCAGCGCGAAGCGCCGATACCGCCCTCCGTCCGCGCCCCTGACGGCGATATGCGCGAACGCAGCACGGTCGAGCGTGTCGTGCCACGTGAGCTCTTCGAGGGAGAACGGCCGGAAGGACGCCGACTCCCCGGTGGGCAACAGGGCGACGAGCGCCTGCCAGGCGCCGTCGATGACGGGCGGGAGGAGGACGAGCCCGTCGGCCCCGAGCTCCCCGTCGCGATCGGCTCTGAGCGTCGCGAGCGCCTCGTCGCCGGATCGCAGCACCTCTTCGAGCGCGCGGAACGCCGGTCCGAAGGCGAGCCCCTGGCGCAGGAGCTGCGTCCGACACGCGTCGCCGGTCAGGCGCTCCGGGAGGCGGAGCCGGATCGACGCGAGATCGAGGGGCGGCGGAGCGGCCACGGGCGGCGACGAGAGCTGCATCTCGACGTTCAGCGCGCGATCCTGTCCGCTCGCTATCTGGCAGTGAAACCCGCTCCCCGCCGGCCTCAGCTCGAGATGGACCTCGACAGGCCCCGTCGTCACTGGCAGCGGATGCAACCACGCCGCCTTGGAGATGCGCCGCACCTGCGCGCCCGCCGCTGCGGCGGCGGCGCGCGCCATCTCGAGGAACACCGCGCCCGGGAGCACCGGTTGCCCCCAAACGATGTGGTCGCGCACCCAGACGTCGGCGGGCGTGAACGTCTTCTCGAAGAGAGGCGCCCCGCCGTTCGTGAGGCATCGGTCCACGAGGGGATGCGCAGCCGCACGCGGTGCGCGCCGCTCGCCGGCGGAGCGGCGCCGGATTCCTCGAGGCCAGTAGCGCTCCCGCGCGAAGGGGTACGTGGGGAGACGGACGCGGCGGTGATCCTCCGACTGGAAGAGGGCGCGACCGTCGACCTTGGCGCCGCGCACATAGAGCTCGGCGAGCTCCTCCATCATGGGCTCGCAGCTCGCCGCGCCCTCCCTCAGCGCATCCCGGAGCTCTCCGACCAGCCGACGGCAGCGGTCGTCGTCGAGCGCCTGCGTTCGCGGGTCCTCCGACCGCGCTCCGCGCCGGACGCGCGGGACCGAGCGCCCCGCGAGATCGGCCTCGAGGAGCGCGGCGAGCTCGTCGAGATCGCTCGCCATCATGCAAAGCCGCACGGCGTGGTGGCTTCGGCCAGCGAGCAGGGTGAAGCTGACGTCGCCAGGGCGGTGCTCGCGTCCATGGCGTCGAAGCCAGTCGAGGAGATCTTCGCTCCTCCGCCGGAGCGCTTCCTCGCTGGTCGCGGAGAGGCAGAAGCAGAAGAGGCGACGCCGGCCAGGCTCTCCCGTGCGCGCCGGCTGCGGCGGTGGCTCTTCGACGACGACGTGCGCGTTGGTGCCGCTGAAGCCGAAGGAGCTGACGGCCGCACGACGCGGGTGGCCGGAGGGACGCCACTCCTTGAGCTCCGTGTTGACGAAGAACGGGCTGCTCTCGAAGTCGATGCGCGGGTTCGGGCGTTCGAAATGGAGGCTCGGCGGGAGCTCTTGGTGCTCGAGCGCGAGCAGCACCTTGAGGACGCCGGCGACGCCAGCCGCGGTCACCGCGTGCCCGATGTTCGTCTTGACGGAGCCCACGGCGCAGGTCCGCACCTTGTCGGTCTTGGCGCGGAAGGCGCGGGTTAGCGCCTCGATCTCGATGGGATCCCCGAGCGGCGTGCCGGTCCCGTGGCATTCCACGAGCTCGATCGTCCCCGGATCGATGCCGCCCGCCCTGTAGACGGACTCGAGGAGCGCCGCCTGCGAGGCGCCGCTCGGCGCGGTGATGCCGCTCGTCCTACCGTCCTGATTCACGCCGGTGGCCGTGATCACGCCCCGGATGAGGTCGCGATCCTCGAGCGCGCGAGCGAGCGGCTTCAGGACGAGGACGCCGACCCCCTCGCCGGGCACGAAGCCGTCCGCCCCCTCGTCGAACGTGCGGCAGCGCCCACCCGGCGAGAGCATCCCAGCGCGGCTGCTGAGCATGTGGAAGCGCGGCGTGGTGTTCACGAACACCCCGCCGACCAACGCGAGGTCACACTCCCCGCTGCGCAAGCTCTGGCAGGCGTAATGGAGCGCCACCAGCGACGATGAGCATGCTGTCCCGATCGCCAGCGTCGGGCCCTTAAGGTTCAGCAGATAGGCGATCCGCGCAGCGTTGATCGATGCCTCGTTGCCGATGAAGGTATGCGCCTCGATGCGCTCGCCCGCCGCCCCCAGGACATCGGCGTAGTCCCCCGGCGCTGTCCCGAGGAACACACCGCAGCGCTGCCCGTCGAGGCTGGACGGCGCGATGGCCGAATCCTCGAGCGCTCTCCAGCACTCCTCGAGGAAGAGACGATGCTGGGGATCCATCAGCGTCGCCTCGGTGCCCGAGATGCGGAAGAAGAGCGGGTCGAAGCGATCGATGTCCTCGAGGAAGCCTCCGTACGCAGCGCCCGGGCCCACATCGCCCCCCGCTCCGGGGATGTCGCGGATCGCGATCGGCCAGTCCTCGGAGAGCACGCGCGTCACCGAGCAGACGCCTGCGGCAATGTTGCGCCAGAAGGTCGAGAGGTCCGCCGCGCCCGGAAAGCGCCCGGACGCACCGATGACGGCGATGGGCGCTTGCTCCGGCCGCTCCATGGGCCCTGCGCTCCGGCTCACCGACCCGCTCGAGGGCACCGCGGGCTCGCGGTCGAGCGGCACGCCGGAGACGACGACCTTGCCGACGTTGCGGGCGCCGTCGAGGTATCGATAGGCCGCGCGCCAATCCTGAAACGCGAAGGTTCGACCTACGTTCGGCTGGATCCGCCCGACCTCGACGAGCGCGACCATCTCCTCGAGAGCGCCGCGCACGCGCTCCGGCCGAGAGAGGAGGGTACGCCGCAGGTCGATGCTGTGAATGGACTGGTTCCCGACCAGGCGGGAGAGATCCACGGCGCGCGCCTGCCGCAGGGCGGTCATCGCGATCTCGATGTAGCGCCCCCCCGGGGCGAGGAGGTCGAGCCCCTTCTGCAGCGCGTCGCCCGGCAACATGTTGAGCACGACGTCGACCCCCTGCCCCCCTGTCAGATCGGAGATCGCCGTGGAGAAATCGGTGGCTCGATAGTTGATTGCGTGCGCGACCCCCAGCCGGCGCAGGTACTCGCATTTCTCCGCAGAGCCGGCGGTGGCGAAGATCTCGAGGCCACGCGCTCGGGCGAGCTGGATCGCCATGGACCCGACGCCCCCCGCTGCGGTCTGGATGAGGATGCGCTCTCCAGCGACCGGAGCCGCTTGCTGCAGAGCGGCATGGGCGGTCACGAACGCGACCGGAAGCGCAGCCGCCTCGGGGAAGCCGAGCCCCCGGGGCTTCTTGACGGTGACCTCGGCCGGCGTGTTGACGAGCGCGGCGTGCCCGCCGAGCGCGGCGCCCGTAAGCGCGACGACCTCATCGCCGACCCGCAGCCCTTCGACCTCGGCGCCCACCCGATCAACGGTCCCCGAGACCTCGAAGCCGGGCACGAAGGGGTACTCCGGCATCGTGGGATAGAGCCCCCGGACGCAGAGCAAATCGCCGAAGTTCAGGGCGAAGGCGTGGACCCGGATCCGGACTTCCCTCGGGCCTGGAGGGCCGACCACCACGGGCTCGATGCGCACGTCGTCGATGCCCCCAGGCATATGGAGCACGGCGCCGAGGCAGGTCGCGCCATCCGCCGCGCTCCCTCGGGACACGCGGGCAGCGGTGCGCGCGGGACCGCTCCCCTCGCTCGGCGCCGCAGGTCGTGCGGGCGCTTCCCCGCGGTCCGCCGCAGGTCGTGCGGGCGCTTCCCCGCGCCCCGCCGCAGGTCGTGCGGGCGCTTCCCCGCGGTCCGCCGCCGCCGGCCGCTCCTCCACGCCCAGGCGGGCGCGAAGCTCTGCAGGATACGTCGCGCCCAGGTGCTCCGCCAACGCGGCGGCGGTCGTGAAGTCGAACAGGCTCGTCGTCTTGAGCGGCAGCCCGAACGCCTTGGAGAGCCCCTGCGCGACGTCCGCGGCGACGATCGAGTCGACGCCGTGCTCGGCGAACGGCCGCTCCGCGTCGATGCCGGCCGGCGTGCTCTGGGTCGCGCGCGCGAGCTCAGCGATGACCCGCTCGAGCACGGCGGCCTGCAGGGAGGCCGCGGTCGCGCTGCCGACCTCGCTGGGCGCAGGCTCGGGCCGGCGCGCCTCCGGCCGATGTGGGCGAGCGCTGATCGACGTGGGGGCCCGGCGCGGCGCGGTGACCGCGCCGTCGCTCTCCGCCGCGATCACGCACTGAGCCAGCGGCTCGTCCTGGTCGCTCGTGAGGCACGCAGCCTGGATTGCTCGAAAGCCTTGCTCGCGCAGCTCCCGCTGCCAGCGCTCGATATCGAGCAGCGGCGAGCGAGGCAGGCGCCGCTCCGGATCCTCGAAGCGCCACCACCCGTCGAGGAGCCCGAACGTCAGCGTCGTGAAGAACTGCACTGCGCGCGTCTCGCAGAAGAGGAGCTGCCCGCCATCCGCGAGCAGCCACTTGAGGTGGCGCAGGGTCTCCGCCACGTCCCGCGTCGCGTGCAGGACGTTCGCGGCGAGGACGATATCCGCCGAGCCTCGTTCGAAGCCCTGCTCCCCCGGGTGCACCTCGATGTCGAGCCTCGCGAAACGCAACGACGCATAGCGCGGGCCGAAGCGCTCCTCTCCCAGGCGCAGGAAGGCCGGCGAGACGTCGGTGTAAACGTACTCGACGCGGCGGGGCGAGCCCGAGAGCGCAGCCAACACGTGCCCCGTGGTGCCCCCGGTCCCCGCGCCGACCTCGATGAGCCGGATCGGCTCCAGCGCGCCGCCGGCGCGCTGCGCGACGAGCTGACGCACCGCGCTGGCAGCGCACCGGCCGTACGCACCCACAGCGCCCTCCTTGTACACGCGCTCGACGTAGGGCCGCGTCTCGGCGGCGAAGAGCACGTCGGTCGCGGGCCTTTCCCCGCGCAAGACGGACGGGAGCGCCGAGAGGCAAGCCCGCAAGAGCCGTGCGTGCGGCAGGAAGTCGGGGTGGCGTTGCTCGAACGCGGAGAAGCTCTCCAGCAGCTCCTGGCGATGGCGGAGCGTCAGCCGCTCCTTCGCGTGGTCGCCGAGGTGGAGCGACTGTCCGGCGCCGACGACATGGCCTGCGCGCCTGAGCAGCTCGAGCATCGCATCGACGAGCCGCTCGAAGCTTGGGGCCAGCGAGATCCTCTCGCGCACGTCGGCGAGCGCCAGGGGAGAGCTGCCCTCTCCGAACGCGCGCATTTGCGCGAGGGCGTCGAGGAGCCCGAGGCACCCGAGCTCCTCGAGCTCGCGGAACGCCTGCGCCTGCCTCGAGAGCTCAGGCGCGTCCGCGCTCGCCCTCGCCAAGGACGAGAGGTCGAGCGCGCCCTCGCGGAAGTCCGGGATGCGGGCCGCAGGCGGGTGACCGGCGACGCTGACACCGAAGTCGGCAAGCGCCGTGCGATCCGCGCGGAGGGCGACGACCTCGTCGATCGGCGCCGACAGGATCCGGGCGATCGCATCGACGCCCTCGGCCGGAGAGATGGGCCGAATGCCCAGGCGCGCGAGCTTCCGCAGCCATACCTCTCCCGCGACGACGCCTGTCTCGCCCCAGTATCCCCAACTGATGACCTTGACACGACGCCCCGCCTTGCGGAGGCGCGCGGCGAGCGCCTCCTGGAAGGTGCAGCCTGCGGCATAGTTCCCCTGCCCTGCGTTCCCCCGATACGAGATCGCAGAGGAGTAGAAGAGCATGAAATCGAGCGGCTCGTGCTCCGTCACCTCCGAGAGGACGACCGAGGCCTGCACCTTGGGCGCAAGCGCGGCCCAGAACGCGGCCTCATCCATGCTATCGAGGGGCCGATCCGCGAGCTCGACCGCGGAGTGCACGACCCCGTTGATCGGTCCGAAGGCGTCCCAGATTTGCCGGACGGCGCGCTCCATGTCAGCGCGAGAAGCGCCGTCGGCCTGGCAATAGAGCACCTCGCCACCAGCGCCTCGGACGCGTTCGAGTCGGCTCGAGATCTCGGCGTCGAGGGGCCGCCGCCCGAGCACCGCGACACGCGCGCGTGCCCGCTCGGCGAAGAGGACCGCCGTCTCGAGACCAATACCCGAGGCGCCGCCGAGGATGAGGTAGACGCCGCGCTGCCTGAGCTTGAGCTCTCCGGGCTCTACGCGCAGCGGCTCGAGCACGCGTACGAGGTGTACGCCACCGCGGATCGCGGTAACCGCGTTGGCCGCGAGATCGCTCCGGGTCATCGCTTCGACCAGCTCCGCGCTCGTCTCGACTGCGGCGGGCAGATCGGTGCAGGTGACGCGCAGCGCGGGGTGCTCGCGCGCGACGGAGAGGGCGAGCCCGACGAGGGAGGCGCCGTGGGGTACGACCTCGTCGGTGGGAGACACCGCGAACGCGCCGTTGGTGAACGCCCGCACGGCGGTCTCCTCCCGGAGCAGGCTCCGGCGGTCGAGCGCCTGCACGAAGCGCAGAAAGGTCAACGCGCCGCGCAGCTGGCTGTGCTGGAGCTCGTCGAGATCTGCGAAGGGCTGGGCTGGGTCCACCAGCGCGCCGAGGAAGTAGAATGCGCGCACGCTCCCGAGCCCGTCGAGGCACCCTTGGAGGCCATCGGAGTCGGCCGGAGCCAGCGTCCATTCGTGAGGCGAGATCTGCGCCGTGCGGTCTCCGAGGACGACCGTCCGCGCCTGGCGTCCGCCGTGCACGGCCGCGATCTTCAGCATCAGATCGCGCTGGGGCGCGAGCCCGACGAGGAGGATGCTGCCTTCGCCTCCCTTGAGCGCGTCCCCATCGGGCCGCCCGAGCGGCCGAAACGTCGGGCGATAGAACAGCCCCATCGGCGCGGCTCGTCGGCGGAGGACGGTGAGCCCCTCCAGCTTTGCGCAGACGTGGCCAGCGCCGTCCAGGATCTCGATATCGAAACGATCGCCCGCGGCCCCGCTGCGGACGACGTGCGCAAAGCCCGTGTGGGGCAGCGGGGCGAGGACCTCGAGCCGGGCGAGCTCCGCCGGCAGAGGCACCCCCTCCACCTCGAGATCGAGGAGCGCCGACACGGCCTGCAGCGCGCCGTCCAAGACATCGGGGCGAAGGAGAGAGGGCGCGGCATCGCCGACGGCGTGTTGCGGCGCCTGCAGCGTCGCCAGCGCCTCTCTGTCGTTCCGTGAGAGCCGTCGGAGCACGCGGTAGGTCGCCCCGTAATCGAGGCCGGCGAGGCCCAGGGCGCGGTAGCGCGCGCCCGCGTCCTCCCGCACGTCGCAGCGCGCCTCGATCGCCGCGACGTCGCGGTGCTCCTGCTCCGTCCTTTCGCCGGTGCGAGAGGGGGGCGCGAGCGTTCCGCGCCCGAAGACCTGGCGGTCCGCCCCGCTGGATTGTGTGAAGATCTCGAACGTGAGCTCATCGCCGCGCGGCGTGAGCTCGACATGACAGGAAAGCGTCGCCTCCTCCACGCGGAGGGGACGGATCCACGAGACGTCGCGCAGACGGAGCCGCTCCTGCCCGCCCGCCCGCACGCTCGCGACAACGAGGTCGAGGACCAGGGCCGCTGGCGCGACCGGGCGGCCCTCCACGAGATGGTCGCGAACGCGCGGGTCCGAGGGCGCCAGTTCAAGGAGGGGGCAGCGCTCGCCGTCCTGGGGGAAGGAGCGTCCGACCGAGGCGGTGGCGGCGCTGGCTCCGCCCTCGGCTCGCTGGGGAGCGGCGGGCGCCGGCCGTCCCAAATCGGGCAGCCAGTATCGCTCGCGCGCGAAGCGGTAGGTCGGCAGCGGGACGCGGCGGCCCTTCGCCCCCACCTCCGGCGCCGACCAGTCGATGTCACCGCCGTGAGCCCAGCGCGATGCGACGTCTTCCGGCGCGGGATGGCTCGGAGCCCCCCCCTCTCCTCCTCCGGCTCCGGCGCTCTGAGCGGGCGCAGCCTCCGCATTCCGCTTGCGCGCCTCACCATGGCGCACGCCCGGAGCCGGCTGATCTCGCGAAACCGCGTCGAAGCCGGCGATGAGGGCGTCGAGATCGGCGGCGACCACGGCCACCCGGCTCGCCATCTCCTCCCGGCCGATCTGGAGCGTGTGCGCGACATCGTGCAGGTCCACGCGGCCGCGGTTGTCGGCGAGGAAGCTCGCCAGCGCGCCGGCCATTTCCCGCAGACGCTCGGGGTTCTTTGCCGACAGCGGGACGACGACGGGCCCTGCCTGTCGAGCGTCTCGAGCGGGAGCTTCGGAGGAGCAGAACTCCTCGAGCGCCACGTGAGCGTTCGCTCCCCCGAAGCCGAACGAGCTGACCCCGGCGCGTCGGGGGAGAGGCTTTCCCTCGCCGTCGAGCAGCCGCTCCCAGGGTTGGGTCTTGTCGACGACGAGCAACGATCTCTGCTCGAGCTTGATGCGCGGATTCAGGCGTCGGAAACGCGGCATCCCGGGCAGCACGCCGTGCTGGAAGGCGAGCAGGACCTTGATGACACCCGCGATGCCGGCCGCCCCCTCGGCGTGGCCGATGTTGGCCTTGACCGATCCGATACCGCAGGCCGCCTCCCCCCGATGCCCCGAGCTGGGACCTCTGGCGAGCTGGGAGAAGGCGCGGCGCAGGCCGTGCACCTCGATGGGATCGCCGAGCGGGGTCCCTGTCCCATGCGCCTCGATGTACCCGATGGTCTCGGGAGGAACGCCGGCCTGCTGCCACGCGGCCGCAACGACCCTGGACTGCGCGAAGGCGTTGGGCGAGGTCAGCGTCCTGGCCCGGCCCCCATGGTTCACCGCCGACCCCTTGATGACGCCGTAGATGAAGTCTCGATCTTGAAGCGCGCGCGCGAGCGGCTTGAGGAGCACGAGGCCCGCACCTTCGGCGCGCACATACCCGTCGGCGTCGGCGTCAAACGTATTGCACACGCCTGCGCTCGACAGCATCCCGAGCTTGGCCATGGAAACATAGCGCTCCCCACAGAGGAGCAGGTTCACGCCGCCCGCCAGCGCCATCTCGCACTCGCCGTTGCGCAGGCTACTCACCGCTTCGTGGATCGCGAAGAGCGAGCTCGAGCAGGCGGTATCGGTGGAGACGCTCGGGCCGTGGAGATCTAGCTCATAGGAGACTCGGTTCGGTACGATGGTGTTGGCCGTCCCCGTGAGGGTATGGCCGCCGATGGCCTCTCCGCAGCGATCCTGGAGCTCCTTGTAGTCGTAGTTGCAGATGCCGACGAAGATTCCAACGTTCGTACCCTTGACGCGGGACGCCTTGTAACCGGCATCTTCGAGGCACGACCAGGCTAGCTGCAGCAGGATGCGCTGCTGCGGGTCCATGGCATGCGCCTCGCGCGGCGAGATGTTGAAGAAATCCGGGTCGAAGCGGTCGATATCGTCGAGGAATCCACCCCAGCGGATGCTGCTCCCGTCCTCGTCGAGACCTGCCTGGCGGCACAGGCCTCGCCAGTCCCATCGCGTTGAGGGGACCTCTTCGATACTTACGACAGATGCCTCGATGTTGCGCCAGTACCCGCGCTGGTCGGCCGCCCCGGGGAAGCGGCATGCAATACCGATGACGGCAACATCATGCGGTGGAACTACGAAATCATCGCCGCGGCTCGACCCCATAGGCCGCGGGATGTTAGATCAAACAGAAAGCCGTGGCACATGTTTGAGACGGAATAATCTGACACGAACGCGACGATTCAACCATGACACAATATTACACTCACACCGAATGCACATGCACGGATGTGTCCAGTCAGAACGGAGGTCCGGGCGAGCCCGGGCCTGAGCGTCGAAGCTGTGCCCCCATACGACACGAGAAGCCACGAGAAGCGTTCCCCGCACACCGAGAGCGTTTGCCCTATGCGAGCACATCATCCAGGAGGCTCTGGGATCGGGCCCAGGTCCATAGGAACCATGGCGCGAGCTCAGGTCACTTGGACGTTGCCTGGATGCCATCCGCTGGACACTAGAGGTACACAATCCCTTGCCCGCGTGACGCCGCATCACCGCGATGGCTCACCCTTGACAACCACCGTCAAACCGTGCTGCGGGGGGCTCCCCGTGCTCACATGATTCGCCGGAGCGGGCCGCGCGCAGGGGAGTCAAGGGCATCGCCGCGAAGGGGGGATGCCGCCGTGCGCTCTTGCTGAGCCGGCCGCACCGCCTCCCGCCCGGGTTCAGGCGAGAACGCCCTCCTCTTTTCTCTGTCCTATCCATTTTCTCCGTCCCATCCATCCTCGCGACGCCTTCGTGGGTGTCCACAGGAGCGGGGGAGGATCGCGCGCCACGGCAAGCGCGGACGCCTCCGTGCAGCGAAGCACACATCCGACTCCAATGTAATCCAATGTGGCATCTTATCGGACTTGTTGGACACGCAAGCGCTGTGCTAGGGTGCCGCGGATTTCACTGGTTACGTAAGGAAGGCCCCATTTCCATGGTTGTTGGAAAAATCACCCAGGTCATCGGCCCCGTGGTCGACGTCGAGTTCCCGTCAAGCCAGCTGCCCAGGATTTTGAATGCTCTCAAGGTGACCAGCCCGAGCATTTCCGCCGAGCCCGACAACTTGGTGCTCGAAGTAGCCCAGCACCTCGGCGAGTCAACCGTTCGGGCGCTGGCGATGGATTCAACGGACGGCTTGATGCGAGGGATGGAGGTCCGTGACACCGGCGCGCCGATCATGATGCCGGTCGGCGAAGAATGCCTCGGCCGCATCCTCAACGTCGTCGGGACCCCCGTCGACGGAGGTGAGCCCGTGAACGCGAAGCAGTTCGCGCCTATCCACAAGGAACCGCCCGCCTTCGTGAGCCAGTCCACGAAAGTCGAGGTATTCGAGACGGGCATCAAGGTCATCGATCTGCTCGCGCCTTACCGCAAGGGAGGCAAGATCGGCCTGTTCGGCGGCGCCGGCGTCGGCAAGACGGTCATCATCCTGGAACTCATCAACAACGTCGCCAAGGCGTACGGCGGCGTCAGCGTGTTCGCCGGCGTTGGCGAGCGCACCCGCGAGGGCAACGATCTGTACCTCGAGATGAGCGAGTCGAAGCTCGAGACCGGTGAGCCGGTCATCTCCAAGACCGCGCTCGTCTACGGCCAGATGAACGAGCCACCCGGCGCCCGCGCCCGGGTCGCGCTGTCCGCCCTCACGGTGGCAGAGCACTTCCGCGATGAACAGGGACAGGACGTGCTCCTGTTCGTCGATAACATCTTCCGCTTCACGCAGGCCGGCTCCGAGGTCTCCGCCCTCCTCGGCCGCATCCCGAGCGCCGTCGGCTACCAGCCCACCCTCTCGACCGAGATGGGCGCGCTCCAGGAGCGGATCACCTCGACGACCAAGGGGTCGATCACCAGCGTCCAGGCGATCTTCGTCCCGGCAGACGATCTCACCGACCCTGCGCCGGCGACGGCGTTCGCGCACCTGGACGCGACCACGGTGCTCTCGCGCGCGATCAGCGAGCTTGGTATCTACCCGGCCGTCGATCCGCTCGACTCCAGCTCGACGATGCTCGACCCGATGATCGTCGGCGAACGACACTACAACGTGGCCCGTCGCGTGCAGCAGACGCTCCAGCGCTACAAGGACCTCCAGGACATCATCGCCATCCTCGGCATGGACGAGCTCAGCGAGGGCGACAAGCTGATCGTCGCGCGCGCCCGCAGGATACAGCAGTTCTTGTCGCAGCCGTTCTTCGTTGCGTCTCAGTTCACGGGCCGGCCGGGGAAGCTCGTCCCCATGAAGGACACGATCGATGGCTTCGAGGAGATCCTCGATGGCAAGCTCGATCACGTCGCAGAGCAGGACTTCTACATGGCCGGAGGCATCGACGAGGTGAAGGCCCGGAGCGCTTCGAGCTCCGCCTAGTGCCTAGCTAGTCCCGCCCGCCAGAAGTCCGGCCAGGGATGGCCGGACTTCTGCGCCGCTTCGCGCGGGCGGAACTAGTCTCGACTTGGGCACAGCTGCCCGGTGTCAGGCAGCTGTGTCCAAGCACGCCAGCAGCGGCGCCAGATGTTTCCTCAACGTCGGGGCGTTTGCGCCGGACTCAAAAAGTCGCTCGGCCCATGAGGCACGCCGCAGCGTCGCGAGCATGTCGGAGAAGGCTGGCAGGGTCTTGGAGGGGGAGCTCTTCGGCGAGTACCAGGGCGCCTTCGTCGGTTGCGCCGAGCGGAGCTTGCAGCCGCTTTGGGCGTACCAGAGCACCACGAGCGTGTAGAGGAGCAAGGTGAACGGAGCGGTTCGCTCGACAGCGCGCTCGGTTCTGGAGCGCGGCTCCTCGAAGCCGAGCTTGCCCTTGTTCTCCTGGAAGGTGGTCTCGAGCGACCAGCGCTTGGCGTAGTGCTCGATGATGTCCCTGGGCGCCATCGTCGGGTCGGTGCTGACCAGCACATCGTCGTCGATGTGGCCCGGGAAATCGCGCACCACGACAAGGCGCACCAGCTCGGAGCGGGCTACCGAGTACCAGAGCGCGTCGATGGTCATCACCTTGACCGTGACGAGCCGCTTGTAGACGTTGACCTCGACCAATCGCCAGCGTGCCGTGGCGGCGTTGGCCTGGGCGGCCGGTGACGGCAGCCTCGTGCCTCGCACCCGCGGCCGCCCCATCTGGCCGCCGCGGCGTGCAGGCGCAGGCGCGTAGATGGCCGCGTCGAGCCGCGCGCGGCCAACGAAGGTGACGTTGCTGGGGCGAGCCCGGATGACCGAGCTATTGGTATAGGTCGCATCTCCGACGACGAGAATGCGCCGGTGCGGCAGCTGCTCGGCGAGCCGCGCCATGAGCTCAGCCGCGAGCATCGGTGATGCGGCGATGCGCGCGCCGCTGCTGCTCGCACAGCTTCTCGCTGCGGTAGAGCCGGAACAGCACCGGCGAGCACCACGTCTTGTGGAACAGCTGCACCATCGCCACAGCTCCGGTGGGCAACCGTGGTGCGGTCGCGTCGTGCGCGTGGCACTTCTTGTTGTTGCCGAGCAGGCTGTTTGATGGCCGGAAGATCCGGCTCCGTGATGGCCGTCATCGAGCTGGATCTCCGCTCACCGCGATTGCAGCGAGGCGAGGCGCCGGGTGACTGCGGCGGTCGCAGAGCGACGAGGCTCTCAGTCGATATCGATGGGGAGGCGGTCATCGCCGTCGAGGACGGCGTGGTAGCGCGTGATGGCGTCGCTGAGCCCGTCGATGTGACGGAGGACGACGTCAGTGGACCGACTGAGGTCCGGCGGGGCCAGGGACGCCGCCGGCGCCCTCGACCTGCCCGGCAGCGACGGCTCGCCGCGGCGCGCGGCTCAGCCGCGGAGCAGGGCCATGGCCGCGTCGGCGGTGAGGTAGCTCTTGCTCTTCATGCCGAGGCGGATCGACGACAGGCTCACCTCGGGCTCGCCCTGGAGCGCCGCGAGCGTCAGCGCGTTGTGGCAATAGATGTTGATGAGCTTCGGGCTGCCGCCGCTCCTCGCGTGCAAGAGCTGCTGCGACGCGAGGTCCAGCTTGAGCCCCCGCCCGCTCCCGCCGACCGACCGCATCCTGAAGTCGATGTACTCGATCATCTCCTGCTGCGTCATGCCGGGCAGCAGGAGCGATTGCGCGCCGGTGTAGAGCTCGCGCGGCACGCCGTTCGACGCGAGCGTCGCGGGCAGATCGGGGGCGCCCACCAGGATCATCGACAGCCGGCCCAGGGGGGCGCAGCGGAGGATGTCGTGGAGCTCCATCAGGAGGTCGTGATCCTCCGGATCGACGCCGTCGACGACCAGGACCGCGATCGCGTCCGGCCCGGCGCGGAGGAGCGCCTGACCGAGGAACGCGTCGACGAGGAACTGCTGGCTCAGGGTCGGAGAGATGGCCGTCGCCCCCACCTGCCTGCACAGCGACACGAGAGGCCGCGTCCCGAAGAGCAGCTGCGGCTCGATCGTGAAGACGTGAATGCGAGGGACCTTGTTCTTGATCATCTCGCACACGAACGTCCGGCCGCTCCCGGGCTCGCCCACGAGGATCGCAGGGCGCTGCCCGGCCACGATCTGCGACGCCAGGGTCCTCAGGATCCAGGCATACGGGCCCGCATCCCAGAAGGAGCTCGGCTGCCGGATGTCGCTGAACGGATACCCGGTCAGCCCGAAATGGTCGCGGTAGCTGTACTGGCCGGTGAAATGCCCGAGCGCGGTCGAGCTGCTCACCAGGATCGTGCCCGTGGGCGTCGCGACCGAGCCCTTGGGCGCCGGCGGCAGCTCGCTCACCCGCGTGTCCGAGAGCTCCATCGTGGAGAGCAGGCTCGGGCGCTTGGGCTCCGGCAGCTCCCGCGGACGCACGCTGCTGCGCCGGAGCATCAGCATGTCCTCGAGGAACGCCACGATGTGCCCGGCGGACGGCCGCTCCTGGGGCCGCTTCGCCATGCAGCGGCGCAGGAGCTCCGCGAGGAGCGGATCGATGTCCGGCATCGACAACTTCGGATCCGGGACCGGAGCGTGGCAGTGCGCCTGGAAGCAGCCGGCGAGATCCCGCGCCGAGTACGGCGTCCGGCCGACCAGCAGATGGTAAAAGGTGCAGCCGAGGCTGTAGATGTCGGACGGGGGCGCGATCTCCTGCCCGGTCCACTGCTCCGGGCTCATATAGAACGGCGTGCCCTCCAGCGTACGGGAGGCGCTGGCGCTGCCGAGCGGGCCGCTCTCCGGGTGCGACGCGAGGCCGAAATCCGCGATCTTGAGCGTCCCCGAGGCGTTGAGGAGGAGGTTCGCGGGCTTGACGTCGCGGTGGGAGATGCCGAACGAGGCCGCGAGCTCGAGCGCCGCCGCGGCCTCGCGCATCTTCTCGATCCCGAACTGCTCCGGCAAGCGTCCGCCCTGCTGCTTGGCCGCCTGCGCCATGGTCAGGCCGTGGACGTACTCCATGGCGATGTAACGGACGTCCTCGTCCTCGCCGACCTGGAAGATCTGCACCACGTTCGGGTGGAGGAGGCGCGCCGCCGCCCGCGCCTCGCGCAGGAAGCGGTCGCGCCGGTCGGGATCCGTGTCCGCGCTCCCCTTCGCGATGATCTTCACCGCCACGTCGCGCTGGAGGACGGTGTCCCGGGCCAGGTAGACGGCGCCCATCGCGCCGATGCCGAGCAGCTGGATCAGCTGGAAGGGGCCCAGCCACTGTCCCGCCAGGTGGGTCAGCGTCATCGCAGGATCCGCGATCATCGGAGAGTTATTCCCATCTTGACATCAAACCCCTGCGCTCGCCCGGCGCATGCGTCGGCCCGAGGTCACCGGTGATCACCCGCGCGCGGGCTCACAGCCGGCCCCCGCCCGGCCCCGCGTCGCTCCGCGCCCGGCCCCGCCCCAAGAGGTGGCCCATCGTGAAGGCGGAGAGGACCAGGACCGTGACGATGATCGGCACGGCGTAGGTCGCGAGGGACGCGATGTTGGTCGACGCCCGGTCCGCCGCGGCGCCCGCGCCGGCCGCGGCCCGATCGGGTCCGCCCACCGTGAGCAGGATGGCCGTGGCCATCGAGGCGGCGATCGAGAGCAACCCGATCGCGAGGCCGGCGACGAGGCCGCTCGGCCCGGTCGGCTCCTGCGCGACCGGCGCGGCGGGGGCGACGACCGGCGCAGCGGCGGGGACCGTCACGAGCGGGCCGTCCAGCTTCACGTGGACGTTGAGGACCATGTCCTGCCCCGACCACGGGACGACGAGCCCCTGCGGGCTCGCGGGCACGCCGGCGGCTGGCCGCGGGCCCCGAGGCGCCTCGTGGTCGATGCCGCTGCTGGCCAGGGCCTCGTGGGCCGGGTTCGTCTGGTAGTGCAGCGTGTCGGCGTCCTCGTCGATCGGGCTCCTCGGGCGCTTCTTCTGCGGCATCACCTCCGTCACGCTCTGCGGCGCCGGCGCCCGCGGCTCCGACATCGGCGGCCGCTGCGGGCGCTCGCGGGCCGGCGCCGCGTCGGCCTTGCCCGGGGCCCCGCCGCCGGCGACGTGCTCGGCGGCCGCCTTCTTCATGACGTCGGCGATGACACCGTAGACGTCCTTCCACGCCGTCTCGACCTCGCGCGTGAAGCCGTCGCCCAGCCCCTCGCGCAGCGTCCAGAGCAGCGCCTCGCCCACGAGGTCGTAGTGGCGATCGACCACCATGTACCCGTGGTGCCGGACGCCGAGCGCCTGGAGCACGGGCACGAGCCTGTTGAGGTTGCTCAGCCCGTCGACGGCCACGGCGAGCGTCTGCATGAGCTTCTTCTTCTGCTCGGCCATGTCGTTCTTGAAGAGCGGCCGCACCGACGGATCGAGCTCGAAGAGGCGGTCGTAGAAGAGCGCCGACGCCGCGTCCGAGATCGGCATCACCTTCGCCCACGAGCGCTGCACGAGCTCGATGGTGCGCGGGGTGATCGGCGCGCCCGCGCTCGGGCCCGCTGCCGCCGGCGCCGCTGCCGGCGCGGCGCCCGGCGGAGGCTGCTCGCCCTGCCACGGCGGGACGACCCCGACCAGCGTCCGCGCGGCCTGGGCCGACGAGGGCGGCGGCACCGACTTCGGCCGATGCACCGGGTCGGCGCCCGGGCGCGCCGCGGGGCCCGGCGCCGGCGGGGCGTTGCCCCGGGCGGCGTCCCTCCCGCCCGGCGCGGGCGTCGGCGGGAGCGCCTGCGTGGTGCCCACGGCCACGTGCGCCGCGGCGGCCTTCTTCATGACGTCGGCGACGACGCCGTAGACCTC
This sequence comes from Sorangium cellulosum So0157-2, assembly GCF_000418325.1. Lineage (GTDB taxonomy): Bacteria > Myxococcota_A > Polyangia > Polyangiales > Polyangiaceae > Sorangium > Sorangium cellulosum_D. The sequence continues at coordinate 1,036,667 of NC_021658.1, read as the reverse complement.
TTTCCACGCCGCCTCGACCTCGCTCGAGAAGGCGTCGCCGAGCCCCTCGCGCAGCGTCCAGAGCAGCGCCTCGCCCACGACATCGTAATGGCGCTCGGCCACCATATAGCCCTGGTGGCGGACGCCGAGCGCCTGGAGCACGGTCACGAGCTTCGGCAGGTTGTTCAGCCCGTCGACGGCCACGGCGAGCATCTGCATGAGCTTCTTCTTCTGCTCGGCCATGTCGTTCTTGAAGAGCGGCCGCACGGACGGATCCAGCGTGAACAGGCGCTCATAGAACAGGGACGCCGCGGCATCGGAGATGGGCATCACCTTCGCCCAGGACCACTGCACGAGCTCGATGGTGCGCGCGCTCAGGAGCTCGGCTGGCGGCGCGGTGCGGGCGGCCTTGTTCAGGAAATCCGGGGCGCCGTAGGCCCCCGGTCCTCGCTGGGTGGCGGGCCCGGCCGACGCTGCGGGCAACGCGCGCGCCGCGGGCGCGGGCGCGCTGACCCCGCGTTGCGGCTTCGCGGCGTCCCCCGGCGTCGCGGAGCCGCGCGTGTTGGTCGGGGGTGCGAAGGGATCGTTCGGTTTGGCCATCGTGGGTTGTCCGCTCGGGGTTACCGGGATTGCATCGGTGGGTTGCGCGCTGTTGCGCGCGCATTCAGAGCGCAGGAGCTGCCGCTACCGCCATCCTACATCAGGGAGCCGGCGGCTGCCTACGGCGCGACGAGACCGCGGCGCGACGAGACCGCGGCGCTGACGAGGACCGCGGCGCTGACGAGGACCGCGGCGCGGCGAGGACCGCGGCTCCGGCGGGGGTGCGCGCCGCGGCGCGCTGGCTTTCCCCTGGATATCGCTGGAGAGCGACACCGGGTAGGCCGGGCGCGAACGTCGGTGTCGGAAGAAGCAGTGCCCGCGTCCGTGGTCCCCGCCTGCGCCAGACACAAGGGAGCGGCGTAAGGTTGGGACGTGGCCGAGGCTGCGGCAGCACGAGCTGGTGGGCAGGCTCGCATCGTCCGACGACGGGGCTCGTGGCAATGAGCGGGACTGGCCGGCGGTGTTGCCGACGTGGCCCGGCGGCCGCGCGACGGAGGCGAACAGGAGGAGCGAGCGAGGCCGCTGGACCGCGGCCGCCGTGTGGCGAGTCACACGGGCGCCGAGGCGAGGGCCCGGAGGGCTGAACGCAAAAAACGCGAGGCGGCCAACTTCGGCCAACCCTCGCGTCCTTTTGCGTCGCTTCGTGCTGCGCTGCTTCGGGTCGTGGTTGCGCGGGCGGGATTTGAACCCACGACCTTCGGGTTATGAGCCCGACGAGCTACCAGGCTGCTCCACCGCGCGGGAGGGAATCTACTCGCGGCCCTGCGCAGGTCAAGGATTCTCTCGCGGCACACGTCGCGGTCGTTGCCGTGGCGATCGCGCTGCAGACCCTCAGGCGGGCTGACGGTACGCCGACCAGGCTCATCGTTGGGGTATCGCGGGCACCGCGGGCGTGCTCGACGCCGAAGCAGCCCTCGCCTGGACAAAGGCTCGGCTTCCGAGCTGGGCGCGAGGTCCTGGGCAGCGTGCGATAGGCGCGTGGACGCTCGGTACGGGATCGAGCGTGTCGTCGTGGAACGCGCCCGGGCCGAGGGGCCGATCCCGACGGCTCCTCCTGGCCGGACGCGCCCTCGCAGGCCGGGCTCACGGCACGAGCGAGCTCAGATACTCCTCGAGGTTCGTGTAGCCGTCGCCGTCGCGGTCTCCGTTCCGATCGTCCGCGTTCGCCGGGTCGAGATCCCGTTCGCTCTCCCAGGCGTCCGGCATGCCGTCCCGGTCCGCGTCGCGCGGGGCGCTGCCCCCGGGCAGGGCGCCGACACCGTTCGCGAAGCCGAGGCTCGATTCGTTGCTGATCGTCGCGCCCCGCTCGCCGAGCGACGCCAGCTCGTCGAGCACGTAACGATCCGCGTCGTCGCGGTGGATCGACGCTCCGGCGTGCGCGCTGACGTACGCGTACGCCTCTTGCGCGGTCATGGCGGGCACGTCGGGGAACTCGACGGAAGGCGCGTCGAGCCAGGTGACCGTGCCGAAGTCGCCCTTGCCGAGCAGCCTGCCGTCGAGCGTGCCGTCCTTGTCGCTGTCGTAGTAATTGCCGTCGGCGTGGAGGTTGTACGCGGGAGTGGGGCTATCCAGCGTGCCGCCCCTCGTCTCCGGGCCAGCGATGAAGTAGTTGCCCAGCATCGAGCCGTCCGAGCGGCCGCTCGTGTCGCCGAGGATGTAGCCGGACACGACCCAGTTGTAGACCACGTTGTTGACGAACTGCAGCGTGCCGCGCGCCTTCGGGTTGCGCGAGTTGTTGTCGATGTAGAGCGACCGGATGATCGACGTTCCGGCGGTGTTCACCAGGCCGCCCGTGCTGTGCGACTGGAGCCCTTGCGCGACGATCGAGTCCTGAAGCGTCAAGTTGTAGAGCTCGGCGCCGCTCTCCTTGTTGAGATCAAACGTGCCGTCGCGCCCCCAGCTGAGCGAGCAGTGGTCCCAGATCACGTCGTGCCCGTTCGCCATGGTCACGGTGTCCTTGCCCGAATCGCCCCCGGCGCCCATGCGGAAGCGGACGAAGCGTACGATGGTGTTCGACGCTCCGGAGAACGAGGTGCCATTGCCGTAGATGGTGATACCGCCGCCCGGGGCCGTTTGACCCGCGATCGTCTGGTTGCTCTTGAACACGAGGCGCGACGAGATCTCGATCACGCCGCCGACATCGAACACGACCGTGCGGTTCGGCTGGCTGATCGCGTCGCGCAGCGAGCCCGCGCCGGCGTCGTTCAGGTTCGTGACGTGCACGACGTCGCCGCCGCGCCCGCCGACCGCGTGTCGCCCGAACCCCTGAGCCCCCGGAAACGCGAGCACTTCGCCGCTCGGCGGAGCCCCGCCGCCGCCGGCACCGGAAGCCGCGGAGCTCCCGCCGGCAGGGGCGCCGTCGCCTGACGAGCCGCCGCTGCCGGCGACGGTCGCCCCGCCCTCCCCCGCCGCACCACCGCCCGACGCGACGCCAGCGATCGAGCTCGATCGGCCCCCGCCGCCCACGGATCCTGCGCCGCCGTCCCCCGGCGCTCCAGCCGCGCCCGAGCCCGGGGGGCTGCCACCGCTGTCGCCGCACGCGGGCGTGACGAGCGCCGCGAGCACGAGGAGAACAGCTGGGGTCGTGCTCGAGGCACGGAGCATGACCCCACGCAAACGATCGCTGAGTCGCTTCATCGGCACCCTCCACGCGTCAGGGCCACGGGTCCGCCGCCGGTCGTTCGTGGTGAGAACGGGTCGCCCCCGGACAGCGCACCAGACAGCACGGGGGTGCGGAGCGCGCGGGCAGCGGCAGAGGCGCCGTGGTCCATGTCGGACCTAGTTGCTCGAGGGAGCGTGCACCCGTCACGAATTGTCAGGTCTCAAGGACGATTGACACGCCGCCGCGCCACGACGGCGGCAACCGCGAGGTGGGCCAGCGCGGTACTCGACGATCTCGCGCCGAGCCCCCTGATCCAGGCGCGACCTTGCGAAGAATCGCGGAGCGCGGACAGCAAAAAGCCCCGGGGGATAACCACCGGGGCTGCTTGGGTTGGTCCTCGGACCGTTTGGTTGCGCGGGCGGGATTTGAACCCACGACCTTCGGGTTATGAGCCCGACGAGCTACCAGGCTGCTCCACCGCGCGAGAGGGAATCTACTCGCGGCCCCCTGAAGGTCAAGGATTCTCTCACGGCGCCATGTCGATTGTGTCGAGCTCGCCTCCGAGCCGGTTAGTCCCTGCTCCGCGGCGCCGGCCGGCCCGGCTCCGCGGCGCCGGCCGGCCTCAGCCCAGCCAGTCCGGCACGAGCGGCGACGGCGCCGACGTCGACACCACCCAGAGCTGGTGCGCCGCGCGCGTCGCGCCGATGTGGAGCAGGTGCCGCGACTCGTCGTCCGCCGGGTAGGTCGACGCGTTCACGTCGACGAGCACCACGTAGTCGTACTCCAGCCCCTTCACCTGCCGGATCTCCGTCACCTCGACGCCGGGGCGGAACGCGAACTCGTAGGCGCGCACGCGCCGGAGGTTCGGGATCTCCGCCATCCTGAGGGCGTCGTAGTAGACGTCCGCCTGCTCGGGGTGGCGCGCCAGGATCGCCAGCGTCGCGCGGGGCTCGCGGGCGAGCAGCGGGCGGATCGCGTCGGCCAGGAACGCGACGGCGGCGCCGGCGCTCGGAAAATGGTGGTGCTCGACCGGCGCGCCGCTGCGCGGCGCGAGCGGCGGCGTCGGATCCGCGAGCGGGCCGAGCACCGCGCGGGCGAACGCGAGCACCTCGCGCGTGGAGCGGTACGCGATGCGCAGCGGCTCGACGTCGACCCGCGACAGGCCGAGGTCGTCGAGCGTCGCGCGCCAGTCGCGGAAGCCGGAGTCCATGAAGAGCCGCTGCGCCGTGTCGCCCGCCAGCGTCACGCTGCGCGGCTCGGCCACCACGCCGAGCAGCACCGCGAGGTCGATCGGCGCGAGATCCTGCGCCTCGTCCACGAAGAGGTGCTCGTAGGTGAGCACGTTCTTCCCCTTGCGGAGCTCGCCCCGGAGGAGCTGGTACGCCCGCAGGAGGAGCGCGTCGTCCTCGGGGTCGAGCACCGCGCGGTCGTCGCTCGAGACCTCGCGCGCGTCGGCGCCGCGCTCCTCGTCGCGGTCGTCCGCGGGCTCGTCGGCCATCGCCGCCTTGCGCTCGGCGCGATCGCCGGGATCGAGATCGAGCACGGCGGGGCAGCGATCCGCGCACCAGCGCCACGCGCGCTTCACCTGCTCCGGGCCGAACTCGGGGTCCCCCGCCGCCTCGAAGGCGGCCAGCGCCCGGTCGAGATCGGTGAGCACGTCCGCCCAGAACGCGAGGGTGCCGCGCGAGTCGCGGCGCGCCCGCGCGTCGTCCTTGAGCTCCGACGCGCGCTGCTCGAGGAGGTGGAGCATCGCCGGGTGGGTCTTGTACCGGGTCACGACCGACGGCGTGTTCTCCTCGACCGGCGCCTCGAGCCACGGGAACGCGCGCTTCCTGGCCGCGCGCGCCCACTCGGAGAACGTCTCCACCGCGATGCCGCCCAGGCCGAGCGCGGGGAGCGCCTCGCTGATGTACGCGCGGAGCGCCGGGCTGCCGACGATGACGAGCATCTTGTCGGCGGTGAAGCGGCGGCCGCCGTTGTACGCGAGGAAGGCGAGGCGGTGGACGCCGATCGTCGTCTTGCCGCTGCCGGCGCCGCCCTGGATGACCACGATGCCGCCATCCGGCTTCGAGATGAGCTCGAACTGCCGCGGGTCGAGGAGCGCGGCGATCTCCGGCAGGTGCCGGTCCTCGCGCGCGTGGAACGCCGCCCCGGTCCCGAGCCCGCCGCGCGCGCCGGCCGCGAGCGCGATGTCGCGCATGTCCTCGGGGCGCACCGCGCTGCCCTGGCCGCCGGCGAGCTCGGTCGCCCGCGTCGCGATCTCGCGGAAGCCCGAGGGCCCCCGCACGAACGTCGCCTGCGGCGCCGCGATGCGGTAGAGCTCGCCGTCGTCGATGGTCACGGTGCGCCGCACGAGCACAGTGCCCTCGACGTCGCGCTCGCCGAAGGTCTCCTCGTACTCCGCGCCCTCCTCGTAGCGGTAGTAGATCTGGCTCACCGGGGCGTGGCGCCAGTCGACGATCCGCACGCCCGCGCTCGCGTCGACGAGCGTCGTGCGCCCGATGAGCACGTCGCGCTCGGGACGGCCCTTCTCCCGCAGGCGCAGGTGGCCGAAGTAGGGCGACTTCGGATCGACGGGCTCGACGACGTTCTCGTTCCGCCGCGCGGCGATCCCTTGCAGGCGCTCCATCTGCTGCACGAGCGCCGGCACGTCCTCGAGCCGCGCCGCCGCGATCTGATCGCGCAGCGAGAGGAGCTGCTCCTCGTAGTTCTCGACGGGCGGCGGCCGCGACGGCTTGGCCGCGGCGGTGGCGAGGTGCGCGGTCACGCGGGCGAGCAGGGCCTCCTCCTCGCGCACGATCGCCTCGCCCTTCGCGCTCAGCCCGGCGCCGGGCGCGCCGGCTGCGGGCTGGGCGGACGTGGTCACGACGGTGGCCGAGGTCGGCGCGGTGGACTGCTCTTCGGTGGGCGTGGGGCTCGTAGAACGATTCGCGGTCACGGGAATGCCGGTGCGGTGAGGATCTCTGGTGACAGGCCGAGCGGCAGCGCCAGCGCGCCGGACATCCGTCGAGGCCCGCTGGCGCAGGAGGGTCGGACCTATTGACCGATCCGGCAGAGCTCCGCAACTGCCGCGTGGGGCCCCCCACCTGGGCGGCGCTCCGGCGCGCCGGCGGCGGCCGTGCAAGCGCCTTCGCGGCGTAACGCGCCCTGCGTCCGCGGGTGGATCCGCCGAGGGCGGTGGCGTTCTGGATTGAGGTCGCGTGGGTGAACACCGTAAAAGGCAGCGATGCAAAACTGCGCGACCCGGTCCGACCGGCTCCTCGAGCTGATCCTCTTCTCGCTGCGCGATCGCGGGGCGCTCTGCGCGCTGGTCCTCGCCGCCTACCGCGCCGAGCTGACCAGCCTGCTCGATCGCGTCTCCGCGGGCTCGATCGGGGACGACGAGGAGCGGGACGTCGCGTCGTCGTTCGTCCAGAAGGGTCGCGCGGGCGGCGCCGGGGCGCGCGGGCGCGCCGGGGCGCGCCGCGCGGAGCCCCGGATCAGCGAGGAGGATGCGTTCCTCGTCTACGATCTCGCCGGGTGCATCGCCGAGGCGGCGTCCGCGGCCCGCCTCCCGGTCGTCCGCCGCGACGCGCTCGCGCTGCGCGAGAAGGCGGCCGAGGTGCACGCCGGGGGCGAGCGCGCTGAGCGGGAGATGTTCGCGGCCGGCCTCAGGGTCATCGAGCGGATCCTCGACGCGGCGCGCGCGCAGCCCGCGCCCCGGGACGAGCCGGCGAGCAAGGACCTGAACTGAGCGCGGCCGGCGAGCGGCGGCGCGCCGCCCCCGCGATCTCCGTCCACGACCGAGCCGCACCGGGGCCGCGCGGGCGCGTGCCCCGCTGGACGACGGCGATCGAGGGCCGCGGCTCGCTCCCTGCTCGGGCGCGGGCGTGCGTGCACGCCGGGCGCTCCATCGCTGGCTCGCTCCCTGCACCGGGGGCCGCCGCGGGGCGCTCCACCTCGGTCCCTGGGATCCTCTCGCGTCCCGTCGGGTCGCTCCCGCGCCGAGGCGTTGCGCGTTGAAGCGTTGAAGACGACATGAGCACCCCCTGCGCCGGCTCCCTCCTCGCGCCGCGAGCGCTGCGAACCCCGCTCCGGCGCGCGGCCGCGAGCGCCCCGATGCGCGTCTCCTTCGCCGGAGGCGGCAGCGATCTGCCCGGCGTCGCCTTGCTGGACGGCGGGCGCGTCGTGGGCGCGGCGATCGATCTGCGCGTCCGCGTGGTCGTGGAGCCGTTCGATCGGGGCTGGGTGCGGATGGAGCTCGCCTCGCGCGGCCAGGGGCCGCCGGGCGGCTGCGCCGAGGCCGGCGCGCCGCGCGTGCTCACGCGGCGCCGCACGGATCCTCCGCGCGACGATCTCGCGTTCCGGCTGATCGAGGCGACGCTCGCCGCGACGGGCGTGGGCGACGGGGTCGCGCTCCGGGTCGAGACCGAGATGTCGCCCGGCGCCGGGCTCGGCGGCAGCGCGTCCGCGGCGGTGGCGGCGCTGTTCGCGCTGCGCGCCTCGGTGGGCGAGGTCGCCTCGCCGGAGGAGCTCTCGCGCGAGGCGGTCGCGATCGAGCGCGAGCGCCTGGGCAACGCGTGCGGCGCGCAGGATCAGGTGTTCGCGGCGTTCGGCGGGCTGCTCGATCTCGCCTTCGACGCCCGGGGCTGCTCGGGGGTGCGGCGGCTCGCGATCGGCAGCCCGGAGCTCGTGCCGGCGCTCTCGGCCGGGCTCTTGCTGGTGGACACGGCGGTGCGGCGCGTGTCCGGCGAGGTGCTGGATCGGGTGGACGCCGGCGCGGCGTGCGGGGCGAAGGGCGAGCTCGTCGCGGCGGCCGGCGAGGTCGCGCGCGGGTTCGAGATCGGCTCGCTCGCGCTGGTGCTCTCGGGCATGCGGCGCGGGGCGGCCGCCAAGGTGCGGCTCTCGGGGGCGGCGAGCGCCATCGCGGTCTCCATGCAGCAGAGGCTCGACGGGCTGGGGGTCGAGGTGCTCCGGATGTGCGGCGCGGGCGGCGGCGGGCACATCCTGATCTGGGCGCCGGCGGAGCGGCACGCGCCGATCCTGGAGGAGCTCGGGCCGTGTCTGGTGCGACGGCCTGCGCTGGGGGCGGCGGGGGTGCGGCTCGATCCCGAACCCGCGGCGTGAGCTGCGGGGCTGCCGGGCCGCTCGCGCGTTGCCTCTATCGATCGAGCTCCGCGGCCGAGAGCTCCGCCACGCGCAGGTCGATGTCGGGCGAGTCGCCGTCCCCCAGGAACCAGGCCGCCGACAGGCCGGTCCACGCGAGGATCCAGCGCAGCAGGCGCGTCCGTTCGAGGCCGGCCGCAAGGGCCACGAGCTCCAGCCGCCGGGCGAACCGGCCGGGCTCCGTCGCGACCGGGCGGGTGGGATCGGCCAGGTCCGGATTGGTGAAGATGTTGGCGAAGTCGAAGCTCCGCTCGCCCACGAGGTGCTTGGGGTCGATCGCCAGAAAGCCGCGCTCGCCGAAGTCCAGCACGTTGTCGTGGTGCAGATCGCCGTGCAGCACGACGACCTCGCGCGGCTCGGCGAGCAGGGCGCGCGCAGCTTCCAGGCAGCGCACCAGGACGCCGCCGTGGGCCGTGGCGGCGGGCTCCAGCGCCTGGAACCAGCGCGTGAGCGGGACCAGCTCCGGGAGGGGCCGGGCCCTCGGCGCGTGCAGCCGAGCCGCCACGGCGCAGAGGATCCGGCATGCCTCGTCGTCCTCTCCGTTGCGCGACATCTCGGCCAGGGATCTCGGCCCCTCCGCGCGCTCGAGCAGGATGGCGTCGCCCTCGCGGGCCAGCACGCGGGCGGCGCCGTCGCCGTCCCACCACTCCATCACGAGGCCTCCGCGGCGCTCTTCCTCGTGCACGGCCAGCTTGAGCATGGCGGGCTCGCCCGCGCGCCGGACCGGCAGCAAGCGTGCGTTCCGGGTGACGATGGGCTCGCCGTCGGGGAGGAGGCTCCATCGGCGCAGGGTCGTGTCGAACATCCGCCTCCGTGTGCGCACGAGCGGGCCGCCGCCTCAGGGACGCGGCGCTAGGCGCTCGTCCTCAGGCGGGCCTTCCGGGCGCCGCGCTCGAGGGCGAGCGCGATGAGGCGCTCGATCAGCGCGCGCGGCGGGATGCCGCTCGCCTCCCAGAGCTTCGGGTACATCGAGATCGCCGTGAAGCCGGGGATGGTGTTGATCTCGTTCACGTAGAGCGAGCGGTCCGGGGCGAGGAAGAGGTCGACGCGGGCCATGCCCGACGCCTCCAGCGCGCGGAACGTGCGGAGCGCCAGCAGCTGGACGGCGTTCGCCTCGGCCGGCGAGAGATCGGCCGGGATGCGGATCGTGGCGCCGTCGGCGTCGATGTACTTCGCGGCGTAGGAGTAGAAGCCGTCGGCGTGGCCGACGACGATCTCGCCGGGCACCGAGGCGATGGGGTCGTCGTCGCCGAGCACGGAGCACTCGATCTCGCGCACGCCCTCGATGCCCCGCTCGCAGACGATCTTCAGGTCGAACTCGAAGGCGTGCTCGACGGCCGCCTCGAGCTCGGCGCGCGCCGTGACGCGCCGGACCCCGACGGACGACCCGAGGTTCGCCGGCTTGACGAAGATCGGCCCGAAGCCGCCGCTCCCGGCGGGGGACAGGCCGGCGATCTGCTCGAGGCACGCGCCGCGATCGCGCTCCCACGCGGCGCGGCGGAGCGCGACGTGAGGCACGATCGGGATCTCGGCGTCGCGGAGCAGGCGCTTCATCACGTCCTTGTCCATCCCCACGGCGGAGCCGAGCACGCCGGCGCCGACGTACGGGACGCCGGCGAGCTCGAGGAGGCCCTGGACGCACCCGTCCTCGCCCGTGGGCCCGTGCAGGACGGGGAAGACCACGTCGATCGGCGAGCGCCCGCCGCCCGGCACGGCCAGCGTCGCCTCGCCGGCGGGCCCCGGGTGGGCGGCGAGCGCGATCTCCGGCATCGCCTCGTTCAGCCGGGCGAGGCGGGGGTCGCGCGCGGCGCCGAGGAGCAGCGCCTCGTCCTGGAGCAGCCAGCGGCCGGACTTGTCGATGCCGACGAGCACCGGCTCGAAGCGCTCGCGGTCGAGCGCCTCGACGACGAAGCGCGCGGACAGGAGGGAGATCTCGTGCTCGGCCGATCGGCCGCCGAACAGGACGGCGACGCGCACCTTGGCGGGGTTCCGCATGGCGGCACCCTAGCCGCGATCGGGCGCGGGGGTGAAGAAGGCGGGGTCCGGGTTGGCTTTGGAGGCGCGGCCGCTACTCGGAGAGGACGCGGAACGACGCGCGGACCGTCGCCATCGCCACGCGCGCGATGTGGCCGTCGGCGAGCTCGACGTCGACGGCGGTGACCTGCCCCTGACGCTCGATCAGCCTGGCCACGCTCACCCTGGAGCCCCGGGCGACCTCGGCGCGCGCGACCTTGACGTCCGCGAGCGCCTCCAGCTGCACGCCGACGGCGATGCCGCTCGCCACCTCGGCCGGCGCCTCCTCGGCCGCGCCGGCCGCTCCGCCGGGGACGACCGCGGCGAGCGCCGCGACGGCGGCGACGATGAGGCTGCCCGCCATGCTCCTTCGACCGCGGATGAGCATCGGGGGTGATTCTACGCGGAAGGTGGGCGATGTCACCTGCGATGTCGCCGGATCCGGCGCTCCGTCCAGGGGCGCATCGCGACGACACCGAGCGCGGCTGTCGGCACAGAGCCACAGCGGCGCATCGCGCACGTGGGGCGCGGCCCCCGGAGCGCGCTCCGGAGCGAGGGTCTCCGCGCGGCGGCGGCGCGGCGGCGGCGCGGCCGCGCCGGCGTACTCCGGGACGCGACATCGAGCTCGGCAAAAGGGTCCCAATCCGCGGTCGCCGCTCGTGTCCGATAACGGCGAGGAGTCATGATGAAGCCGAGATCGCTCTTTTCGATCACAGCCGCGCTGTTGTTTCTCTGCGCCTCGATCTCTGAAGCCGCTGCGCAGGACAAGACCCCGGCCAAGCAAGAGAATTACAGCTACACGTTCACGGACGACCTTCTCGATGCCTCGAACAGCAACGCGACCGGCGCCATGCTCCAGGTCCGGCAGCCCGGGCGCCGCGACAGGCTGCTCCGCCCGAGGCTCCACTTCATCCCGGAGATGCTCAAGTCGGTCGAGTCGATGTGATTCGATGTGATGATGTCCGGCGGGCGGAGCTCGGCGGGCCTCCGGCTCACGGCAGACACCCCTGAGCGCACGCCTCCTCCTCGAGTTTCCGCGCCGCCTCGATGACCCGCTTCGCCTTCGGGATCTTGTCCCACTTCTTGTCGGGCAGCTCGACGGTGCACGTCACGTCGGGAAAGCCTGCCTCGATCACGATGTAGCCCGGCGCGCTCTCCCGCTCCTTCGGCGCGAGCCCGCAGAACCCGACGTCGAGCAGGAGCTTGTGAAAGGCCTCTAGGCTCTCGGGCGCCACCTGTCCATGCCCCACCAGATCCGGCTCGAACCCCGTGCTGCGCCGGCGCGTGGCCGCCCCCGAGGCCGTGATCGAGAACAGCTTACGGAGCCCCGAGGTGTGGACCTCCACGACCGGCGGCGGAGGCGGCTCCTCGCTCGCCGGCGCCGCAGCGGGCGCGCCGGGCGCGGACGCCGACGCCGCAGCGGGCGCGCCGGGCGCGGACGCCGGCGCCGCAGCGGGGGCCGGCGCGCTCGATGCGTACGGCGGTGTAGCTGGCCCTCCAGATGAGCAGGCGGCCACAAGCGTCAAGACCGAGCATAGACAGCGACGCGTCGCCATTCTCCCTAGACTCCGTTATAGGCGAGGCCGCGGGCCTTCACGTCGTACTGCTGATCGGCGAGGCCGTCGCCCGTCGCGTGGATTCGCGGCCACAGATAGGAGTGATCCGGCGCAAGGCCGCTCGCGCCGAGACCATTCTTGTCTCTCGCCGTGAAGATGACCTCGACAGTGGTCGCCGGGACCGCGAAGTCGGCGACGAGCCCCTTGGGGTCCTTGGTGCTCACGGAGGCCCGAGCGCGGAGTAGCTGCTGGAGATGGCCTTGAGATCGAACTGAGTGAATGTGTCACGAATATCAATCCATTGCACCTTCACCTGGCTGATCTTCCCGCCGGCCACACCACCTCCGAAGCCGGCACTACATCGCGAGCCTACGGGGGCTGTCAAGGCGCGCGCTCGGCGCAGCGCGAGCGCCCGCTCTTGGCCGGCCCGGATCGCCGGTTCCACCTCGGGGAGGATGCGGCGCGGGAGCCGTGGGCGAGGACGGAGGGCCAACCGGAGGCGCGGAGCTAAAGCACCCAGGCCCCGACGCCGCGGAGCGACACCAGCGCGCCGACCGGCGGCGAGCTGTACGCGACGCCCACGCCATCCACCGAGAAATCGTTGCGCCGGAGCGGCAGCAGCGCGGCGGCGCCAACGTCGAAGCCGAGCGGACCCGAGAGGCGCGAGAGCGACAGCTCGAGCGGCACCGCGAGCCACGCCTCCTCCGCGACGTCGTTCCGCGTATAGCCGCTCGCCGCCACCTGGAGCCGGCCGGCGTGAATGCCGGAGCAGACATCGAAGCGCAGCGCCTCCGAGCCGGCGGCCGCGAAGCAGACACGCGCGGCGCCGCCGAGCAGCGTTTCGCGGAGCTCGCCCGGTCCGTGCCTGAGCGTCTGCGGGACGAGCCAGAGCGCGCCGATCGTCGCTCGCCATCGCGCGCCGCCGATGCCGGCCTCCGCGGAGAGCGCCGGCGCGAAGGGGCGCACCACGCCGAACAGGCCGGCGGCGCCGGCCGCCAGGGTGAGCCGCGTCGCGCCGCCCTCCGGGCTCGGCGCCTCGTGCTCCCGCGCGCCGCCGCCGGCTCCCGGGGGCTCGCGCCGCGCGGGCGGTACCGCCGCCGAAGCCTGAGAAGGCGCCGGCGCTCCAGCGGCAGTCGCCGGCGCCCCGGCGGCCATCGCCGGCGCTCCGGACGCGGTCTCGCCGCCCGCGTCGGCCTCGGGCGCTTGCGAGGGCGGCTCCCGCGCGTCGGAGTCGAGCAGCAGCGCGAGCGTCACCGCCGTCGCCTGCTCCAGCGCCGCGCAGCTGCCGCCGCGATCGCGCAGCTCGCGCGCGCCGCTCCCGCTCCGGATGGACGCGCGGAAGCCGTCGTCGCCGCGGGTGAAGCTGACGGCGTAGGCGCCGATCGCGCCCGTCTCCGGTCGCCCCCGGAGCTGCTCGACGCGCGCGATGAGGCGCGCCGCGTCCGGACAGCCCTCGGCGCCGGCACCGCGCGTCACGCTCAGAAACGGCTCGGCGCGCGCCCTGGCGGTCCCCGCCGCGGCCAGCATCGCACAAAAACCCACGCAAAGAGCGCGAATCCTCCGCATCGGGACGACGCGAGCGTAGCCGCAGCGCGGAACACGCGCGATTTTTTGTGATCGGGTTGGGCCCGTCTCCCCACAAGGGGGCCGAGTGGTATCGTTTCCGTCCGATTCTCCGTACGACTCCGCGCCCGAGCCCGCGGGCTCGGTTCATTGCGCTCGCTGAGCAGGTCGCCGGATGTCACGGGCATGAGCACACCGGACCCCAGCTTTCGAGCCCTCTATGACGCGCACTTCAATTTCGTCTGGTGCTCGCTCAGGCGTCTCGGCGTGCGCGAGGCGGACGTGCTCGATCTGGCGCAGAAGGTGTTCTTGACCGCGCACCTCAAGCTCCCCGAGTTCGAGGGCCGCTCGCTCGTCACGACCTGGCTCTTCGCCATCTGCCAGCGGGTGGCGAGCGACTACCGGCGCTCCGCGCGGTTCCGGCGCGAGGTCACGACGGACGCCGCGGAGATGGACCTCTACGGCGGCGCGTCCGAGGAGCTCGCGCTGCGCGCGGAGTCGCGGCAGCGCGCGCAGGAGGCGGAGGCCCTCTTGAACAAGCTGCCAGAGCCGCAGCGCCTCGTGTTCGTCCTGTTCGAGCTCGAGGAGATGTCCGGCCAGGACATCGCCGATCTGCTGGGAATTTCGGTCGGCACCGTGCGCTCGCGCCTGCGCCTGGCGCGCGAAGCGTTCTCGCGCGAGGTCAAGCGCCTCGCCCTCGCACAAGGCACGGGCCGAAAGGAGGCGGTGTGATGGGGGATCCGGAACGGTTGCTGAGCGCCAAGAGCGGGGCGGATCCGCTCGAGCGGGAGCTCCTCGGGAGCGTGCGCCGCGTGGGTCCGCCCGAGGGCGCGAAGGAGCGCGCGTGGAGGGGCATCGCGAGCGAGATCGCGGCGGCGGCCGCCGTCGGCGTCACGGCGGGCTCCGGCGCGGCGGCCGCCAACAAGGCGGCCGGCGGTTCGCTCCTGTCGTCGGCGCTGTCGATCAAGGCAGCGGCGCTGCTCGTGGGCGGCGGCCTGGCGCTCGGCGGAGGGTACTGGGCGCTCTCGTCGACCGAGCCGCCGCCGAGCCGCTCCGCCGGCCCGGAGCAGGCGCAGGCGGTGGCGCCGCGAGCGTCGGCGACAGCGCCGGAGGAGCCGCAGGCGCCGCCGGAGCCGCGGGCGCCGGTCGCAACGGCGGCCGAGCCGGCGCCGCGCCCCGAGCCGCGGCCGGAGGCTCCGATCGAGGGGGAGCCGAGCCGGAGGCCGAGCGGACCGAAGCCGACCGAGACCGATCTGCTGCGCGCGGAGAGCGCGCTGCTCACGGAAGCGCGCGCCAAGCTGCGCTCCGGAGACGCGGCGGGGGCCGCGGCGACCCTCGAGCGCCTGCGCGCGCAGTTCCCGAACGGCGTGCTCCGGCAGGAGCGCGAGGTGCTCGCCATCGACGTGCTGGCCTCGCGCGGCAATCTGCCGGAGGCGAAGCGGCGCGCTCAGGCCTTCGTCGAGCGGTATCCCGGGAGCCCCCACAGCGCGAAGCTCAAGCGGCTCCTGGACCCGCCGTGAAGCGCTCGTCGGCCGCTCGCATTGCGGCGCTCGGCTGCCTCGCGGCCTCCGGGTGCGACGCGGAGATCACCTCGGTCGGCGCCTGGGCGCCTGTCGTCTCCGGATCTTCGTACGTCGAGGCGGAGCTCGGAGAGCTGACCGGCGGCTTCACCGTGGGCGAGGACGGCCGCGCTTCCGGGGGCCGTTTCCTCTCGCCCCCCGGCGGGATGAGCTCGGGCGAGGCGCCGGGGCCCGCGCGCGCTCGCTACCGCTTCGAGGCGCCGAGCGCGGCAGAATACGTGATCTGGGGGCGGATCCACGCGCCGAACGCGATCGACAACCGCTTCTGGTTCCAGGTGGACGGCGGAGCGTGGACCCTCTGGCGCATCAGCGTCGGCGAGATCTGGTTCTGGGACGATCTCCACGACGACACCCGCTACGGCGAGCCGCTCCGCTTCTCCCTCGCGGCCGGGGCTCACGAGCTCGTCCTCGCGAACGCCGCCGGCGGCGTCCGGCTGGATCGGCTGTACTTCACGCCGGACGGCGATGAGCCGCCGGGCAACGACACGCCGTGCGATCCGCCGCATTCGATCGAGGTCGGCGGCGAATGCCTCCCGAGCTGCGGCGCCTTGCAGGGCACCGAATGCGGAGAGGCCCAGTGCGCCGGGCGCGAAGTGCTCGACGCCTACGACTGCGGGGTGTGCTGCCGCCTCGAAGGACCGTGAGCCGAGCCGCTCCCCGGGATCGGGTCGGAGCTCGTCGACCGAAGACACACCTCTTCGCACCCCATCGAGGCGCCTCCACGTCTCGATGACGAAAAAGGTGATCGCTCCCGCGCTGGACTGCCACCCACCCGGAGTCGCCAGCAGCCCCGAGCGGAGCCTTGAATGACTACGTTATTCATCGATAAATCCACGATCCACGGAAGCGTGGGCGTGCTCGCCCTGGCGTTCGCGCTGTCGGCGTGCCTCGGCAACCTGGGCGGCGTCGACGGCGCGCCGCCCGGGGAAGGCACGAGCGGCACGAGCGGCAGCTCGAGCGGTGGCGGCCCGGGGACGGTGACCCCCGGCGAGGCGCTCGAGTGCGATTCGAGCGTCGTCGATCCGGGGCCGTCGCCGATGCGCCTGCTCTCGCGGGACCAGTACCTGAACACCGTGCGCGACCTCGTCGGCGACGTGCCCGGCCTGGAGGCGGCGCTCGGCCCCGCGAACGAGGCGTCGGCGTTCGGCCTCGTGCAGCCCGACGTGACGCAGGTCGAGCTCGAGCATTTCCAGGCCGCGGCGGACGTCATCGCCGCGGCGATCGCCTCCGACCCGGCGCGGCTCGGCGACATCGCGCCTTGTGAGGCCGGCGCCGAGCCGCGCGCGTGCGCGCGCCAGATGGTCGTGAGCTTCGGCGCCCGCGCCTACCGCGCGCCGATCACGGACGCGGCGGACATCGAACGACACCTCGGTCTCTTCGGCGTCGGCGCGGAGACGAGCTACGAGCATGGGATCGAGATGCTCCTCCGCGGCATGCTGCAGTCGCCGCGCTTCCTGTACCGCGTCGAGATCGGCACCTCGGAGAAGGTGAGCGAGCGCGCCGTGAAGCTCTCTCCGCACGAGGTGGCCGCTCGCCTCTCCTACACGCTGTGGGGCACCCTGCCGGACGACCGGCTGAACGAGGCCATCGAGGACGGCAGCCTCACCACCCGGGAGGGCGTCGCGGCGCAGGTCGGCTGGATGCTCGAGCACGAGCGCGGCAACAAGCTCCTCCATCGCTTCCTCGGCAGCTGGACGCACCTGAACGGCCTGGTCGGCGTGGTGAAGGACGAGCGCGCCTTCCCCGAGTGGCAATCGCGGTCGTTCCGCGAGTCGCTGCGCGGGCAGGCCGACGCCTTCTTCGACCACGTGCTCCACGAGCAGGGCGGCGCGCTGCGCGCGCTCTTCACCTCGACGACGGTCTTCTACAACAAGGACCTGGGCGGGTATTACGGCGTCACCGGCGGCGACGCCTTCCAGGCGCTGGAGCGCGCGGACGGCACCGCGTCTGGCCTCCTGACGCTCCCGGCGCTGCTCGCGGTCCAGGCGAAGCCCGCCGAGAGCTCGCCGATTTACCGCGGGAGGTTCGTGCGCGAGGCCCTGCTCTGCCAGCAGCTGCCGGCCCCGCCGGCCAACATCCCCAAGCCGCCCGAGGTCGACGCGAGCAGCTCGACCCGCGACCGGCTGGCGCAGCACGAGGTGGACCCGAGCTGCTCCGGCTGCCACCAGCTGCTCGATCCGATCGGCTTCGGCTTCGAGCACTACGACGCGCTCGGCCGCTACCGCGAGCTCGACGGCGGCAAGCCGGTCGACGCGAGCGGCAAGGTGATCGCCACGCGCGACATGAACGGCGAATTCGTGGGCGTGGCGGAGCTCGGCGAGAAGCTCGCGGGCAGCGCCGAGGTGGAAGAGTGCGTGGCGCGCCAGTGGTTCCGCTTCGCGATCGCCCGCTTCGAGCAAGACATGGATGGCTGCTCGATGGAGCGGTTGCTCGAGACCTTCAGGGCCGCCGGTCAGGATCTGAACGCGCTGCCCCGCGCCGTCGTGGAGACGGACGCTTTCCTGTACCGCCGCGCGATCGACGCGGACGCGCACGCGAAGGAGATGCCATGAACCGCAAAGGCCCGATCGACCTCCGGACCCAGATCAGCCGCCGCAAGCTGCTCGGGGGGCTGGGCGCCCTGACCGTCGCGCTGACGAGCCCCATCTGGCGGAGCGCCACGGTGTTCGGACAGGACGCGAACCAGCCGGGCGCAAAGCGCTTCATCGGCATCTTCTCGGCGAACGGCACGGTGCCGTCGGCGTTCTTCCCGCCGGGGGACGCGCACGAGGCGCCGCTGTCGCTCGGCCCGATCCTGGAGCCGCTCGAGGCGCACAAGCAGAAGATGCTGGTGCTCAAGGGCGTGCACATGAACTCGACGGTCGAGGACGAGCTCGGGGTGCCGAGCGCGAACAAGCCGGGCGGCCCGCACATGAAGGGCCCCGGCGCGATGCTGACGGGCGGCTCGCTGCTCGCCGGCAGCTTCACCGGCGCGGGCGGGCCTGCCGGCTGGGCGGATCGGATCTCGGTGGATCAGTTCATTGCCAATCAGATCGGCGGAAGCAGCCAGTTCCCGTCGCTCGAGTTCGGCGTGCGCATCGAGGGGCAGGAGCCGCTCCGGGTCATCTCGTACCGCGGCGCGAACCAGCCGAACATCGCGGTCGACGACCCGTTCCAGATGTACGCGCGCATCTTCGCCAACGCGGACCTGTCCGACACGGAGCTCCAGCGGCTGATCGCCGAGCGCCAGAGCGTGCTGGACTTCTTGAAGGACGATATCGGCCGGCTGCAGGCGCGCGTCAGCTCGGAGGACAAGGCGCGGCTCGAGGCGCACCTCGGCGGGATTCGCAACATCGAGCAGCGGCTGCAGAGCTCGGGGGTGTCGTGCACGCCGCTCGAGATGCCGGAGAAGTTCGACACGCGCGCGATGGAGAACTATCCGAAGGTCGGCCGGCTGCAGATGGATCTCATGCTGCTCGCGCACATCTGCGGCATGACCCGCGTGTCCACGTTCATGTGGGCCAACGCCGATAGCTGGCAATACTATCCCTGGATCGGCGTGAACGAGGAGCACCACGAGCTGTCCCACGCCGGCGACGACGACGCGGTCGCGAACGAGAAGCTCGTGAAGATCAACCGGTGGCACAGCGAGCAGGTGAAGTACGTGCTGGACCAGCTGGCGCTCGCCAAGGAGGCGGACGGCAGCTCGATGCTCGACAATACGCTGTTGCTGTGGGGGAACGAGCTCGGCGTCGGCAATACGCATACGTACCGGGACATCCCGTGGGTGCTCGCGGGCGGCGCGGGCGGGTACTTCAAGATGGGGCGGTACATCAAGTATGCGGACCTGCCGCACAACAACCTGCTCGTGTCGGTGTGCAATGCGATGGGGCTGGAGGACGTGACGACGTTCGGGATCCCCGGCGTGTGCACCGGGGCGCTGCCGGGGCTGGTGGCTTGAACGGGGGTGGCGGGCCCGTACACGCTGGGATCGCCTCAGCCCACTGCGCGGCTCGCCCGCTCGGCGAACGGATTGTAATCCCAATTTCCGAGAGCCGTTGTTCGGCGGCCTGTTCCAAGAACAGAGCCGTGGCATTTCTCTCGAATCTTGGATACGACCTCTCCATGCCCTCACGGAGTGGAGAAGCCATCGAGGTTTCAGGGGTCACGCTGGACGTGCTCGTCCATCAGGGGATCGAAACGGCTCTGTATCGAGGTCGCCGTCGAGGAGACGGCGCGCCCGTCGCCGTCAAGGTCACCCAAAGCGATTACCCGACCTTCCGCCAGCTCGCCCGGCTCCGGCGAGAACACGCGATCTTGCGCGATCTCTCGATGCCGGGCGTGCCTCGGGCGCTCGACCTCCTCCCGCATGGCCGCGGTCTCGCGCTCGTGCTCGAGGACCTCGGCCCGACGAGCCT
Organism: Sorangium cellulosum So0157-2; assembly: GCF_000418325.1. Taxonomy (GTDB): domain Bacteria; phylum Myxococcota_A; class Polyangia; order Polyangiales; family Polyangiaceae; genus Sorangium; species Sorangium cellulosum_D. Next base: position 1,017,232 of record NC_021658.1, on the reverse strand, counting down.
CGCCGATTTGATCGCGAGGCGCGGGCGGCTCGAGGCGAAGACGACGCTGCGCATCGCGGCGCCGCTCGTGCGCACGCTCGACGCGCTCCACCGGCAGCATGTCATCCACAAGGACGTCAAGCCGCGCAACGTGATGATCGACGAGGCGACGCTCTCGCCGCGCCTGATCGATTTCGGCATCGCCGCCCGCCTGGCCCAGGAGACACAGGAGGCTTCGGCGATGGAGGGGCTGGAGGGGACCCCGGCGTACATCGCGCCGGTCGACGGGCCGGATGAATCGACCCGTCGACCGGCGCTCGGATCTGTATGCGCTCGGCGTGACGCTCTACCACATGCTGACCGGGGCCACGCCGTTCCAGGCCGCGGACGCGACGGAGGCGATTCACGCTCACCTGACGCGGGTGCCGGCGCCGCCGCACGCGGTCGTCAAGGACGTGCCGCGCGGCCTGTCCGACGTCGTGATGAGACTCCTGGCGAAGGCCCCGGAAGATCGCTACCAGAGCGCGAGGGGGCTCCTTTCGGATCTGGAAGAGTGCCAGCGGCGGCTGGATGCGAGCGGGACCGTGGAGCCGTTCCCGCTGGGTCGGGACGACCTTGTGGAGGACGTCGTGTTGCCCGATCGGCTCGTGGGTCGCGAGGTCGAGCTCGGCGCGCTCAAGGCCGCGCTCGATCGAGCGCGATCCGGCGCGGCCACCCTTTCGCTGGTGGCGGGCCCGCCGGGCATCGGCAAGTCGGCGCTCGTGCGCGAGCTCTGCGCGACCCAGGCGCGCGAGGCGTACTTCGCGCCCGGCAAGTTCGACGCGATGGCGAGGAGCACGCCGCTCTCGGCCTTCTCGCAGGTGATCCGCGCGCTCGTGCGGCAAGCGTTGGCCGAGCCGCCCGACGCCCTCCTGGCGAAGAAGCACGCCATCGAGGCCGCGCTCGGCCAGTTCGGGCGGATCGTGACCGATCTCTGCCCGGAGCTCGAGCTCGTGATCGGGCCGCAGCCGGAGCTGCCGGCGACCAGCGCGAGCGAGGCGAAGAACCGCCTGGCGCTCCTGATCCGGCGCTTCCTGTCCGTCTTTTCGCGCGATGACGCCCCGCTGGTCGTGTTCTTCGACGACCTGCAGTGGGCCGACCTGGCATCGCTCGACCTGCTCGGCCGCCTGCTCATGGATATGGATATGGATGCGCACCACCTGTGCGTGGTCGGCGCCTACCGCGACGACGAGGTGGACGCCGCGCACCCGCTCACCACGACGATAGGCACGCTGCGCGAAGCGGGGATCGAGCCGTTCGAGCTCACGCTGGGGCCGCTGCCGCCCGCGGCCGTGACGGCGATCGTGGCCGAGGCGCTGCACGCGGACCTCGGGCGAGCCGAGCCGCTCGCGGCCCTGATCCGGGACAAGACGCACTCGAATCCGCTCTTCATCGGTCAATTTTTGCGCGAGCTCGAGAGCGACGGGCTGCTCCGCTTCGACCCGGAGGCGCGCGGGTTCGTCTGGGACCTCACGCGCGTCAAGGACGCGATGGTCACCGACAACGTGCTCGCGCTGATGGCGCGCAAGATCGAGCGGCTCGCGCCCGCGACGCGCCGCGCCCTGATGCGCGCGTCGTGCATCGGCGCGTCGTTCGATCTCCGCACGCTCGCGACGATCGTCGAGAAATCGCCGTGGGCCGCCGCCGCGGATCTGCAGGAGGCGCTGCGCGAGGGGCTGGTCCAGCCGCTCGGCGGCAACTACCGGCTCCTCGAAGGGGCCGGGGACGCGCTCGAGCCGATGGACGTCGCGGTCCCGTACCGTTTCCTGCACGACCGGGTGAAGGAGGCCTGCTACGCGCTCGTGCCCGAGGCGGAGCGGCCGGCGGTGCACCTCGCCATCGGCCGGCTGCTCATGGCGCGCGGCGGCAGGGCCCGGCGCACAGCCGGCTTGTCCGGCGGCGCCCCGGAGGTCAGCGGGCAGGTGCCGGACGAGGACCTGTTCGAGGTCGTTCGCCACCTGAACCTGGGCGCGCGGGAGATCACGGATGAGGCCGAGCGCATGGACGTCGCACGGCTCGATCTGCACGCCGGCCGGCGGGCCATGGCCGCCACGGCCTTCGAGGCAGCGGCGAGCCTCTTCGCGGCGGGCCGGGCGCTCGCGTCGGAGGAGGGGTTTTCGCGCGACCGCAAGGCGTGCTTCGCGCTCTGGCTCGAGGGGGCGGAGGCCGAGTACCTCGTCGGCGCGTTCGAGGCGGAGGAGGCGCTCTCGGCCACCGCGCTCGCGCGGGCGGAGAGCGCGATCGAGCGCGCGAGCGTGCACAGCGTCCGCGCTCGGTCCCTGACCACGCGTGGTCGGTTTGCCGACGCGGTGCGCGCGGGGCTCTCAGGGCTCGCGGAGCTCGGCGTGCCGATGCCCGAGGATCCGGCCCCGCAGCAGGCGGCCTTCATGGAGGGCGTGGGGGACGTGGATCGATTGCTCGCGGGCCGCTCCATCGAAGCGCTCGTCCACGCTCCGGTGACCGACGATCCGGAGGATCGGCAGATCTTCACGCTGATGACGGAGATCTGGCTGCCCGTGTACTTCGTGAGCAAGGCGCTGTTCGGGCTGGTGATCGTCGAGCAAGTGCGCCGCTCGCTCGCGCGTGGCCAGTCCGAGACCAGCGCGCTTCCATACGCAGGCTACAGCGTCATCCTGTGCCTGATGATGGGGCGGCACGCCGAGGGGCGCGCGTTCGGCCGGCTCGCGGTCTCGCTGTGTGAGCGATGGAAGAGCCCGACCATCGCCGCGCGCGTGCACATCACGTGGGCCACCGCGCTCTACGTGTGCGAGCCGCTCCGCAACGCGGTCGATCATGCGAACCGGTCGCGAGACGCCGCGCTGGAGGCCGGGGACAACCTCTACCTCGCCATCAACGTGGGCTACTGCATGCTGCAGTGGCTCATCGGCGCGGGCGTTCCGCTCGAGGAGGTCAAGGCCGAGGCCGACCGGTCCGCCGTCTTGGCGCGGCGAACGAAGGACCCGGTCGCGGTCGCGGCCGTCACGGTGTCGCGGCAGCTCGTCGCCTGTCTGACCGGACAGACCCGGGGCCGGACGAGCCTGGACAGCGACGGCGTGGTGCTCGGCGAGGAGCTCGCGACGCTCAACGAGAAGGCGCACGGGATCGCCTTCTATTACAAGCATGTGTACCTCCTGTTCCTGCACGAGCTTTACGGCGAGCACGGCGCCGCGCTCGAGGCGGCTGCGGACGCGGCGCGGTTCGCCGAGGATGTGAAGGGCCTCTACTGGCCGGCGAACGCGGCCTTCCTCGAGGCCATGGCGCGGGCCGGGCTCGCGCGCGAGGCCGCGGATCGCGAGGTGCGGAAGGAGCACGAGGCTGCCATCACGCCGCTGAGGGCCCAGCTCGAGGCGCTCGCCCGGAGCTGTCCGAGCAACTTCCAGCACAAGGTCGCGCTCGTCGACGCGGAGCTCTGCGCGCTGCGGGGCGAGCGTTGGGAGGCGATCGAGCAGTACGACCACGCCATCGAGCTGGCGCGCGAGAATGAGTATCCGCAGGACGAGGCGCTCGCGAACGAGCGGTGCGGCCGGTTCCTGCTCTCGCGCGGCCGTGAACGGGCCGCCCAGGGGTACCTCTCCGACGCCTTCCGTGCTTACTTGCACTGGGGCGCGACGGCCAAGGCCGAGGCGCTCCTGTTCGAGTTCCCCGGCCTCGCCGCGCGTGTCAGCAAGCGCGACGCCAGCTCGCAGAGCAGCACGTCGGAGTCGGCGACGTCCCACACGACGCTCCTCGGTCGGACCACGGTGGGGAGCCTGCGGGACGCCGCGCTCGTGCTGCGCGCGGTGCAGATGATCGCGAGCGAGGTCGTGCTCTCCCGGGTGGTGAGCCGCCTCATGCAGATCGTGCTCGAGAACTCGGGGGCGGAGCGGGGCATCCTGCTCCTCTCGCGTGACGACCGGCTCTTCGTCGAAGCGGCCTTCCAGGCCTCGCCCGAGTCGATCGAGGTGGGGCTGAGGCGGCCGCTCGAGGACGAGCCGGAGCTCGCGCAGCAGGCGGTGCTCTACGCGTGGCGCACACGCGAGGCGCTCGTGCTCGACGATGCGCCGGGCGACGCGCGCTTCGCGTCGGACCCGTACCTCGCGAAGCGGGGGACGCGCTCGATCCTCTGCATGCCGGTGAGCAGCCAGGGGCGCACGGCGGGGATGCTGTACCTCGAGAACAGCGCGACGGCGGGGGTGTTCAATGCGGTGCGGGTGGAGCTCCTCGGGCTCCTCTCGTCACAGGCGTCGATCACCATCGAGAACGCGCTGCTCCTCGAGCGAATCCAGGAAGCGAACGAGGAAGCCCGCCTCGCGAACGCCCGGCTCGAGCGGGAAGTCGAGCAGCGGACACGCGATCTCGAACGCTCGAATGCCGAGCTCGCGCGTGAGCTCGAAGATCGGACTCGCGCCGAGGCGGAGCGCGCCGCGCTCCGGGAGCAGGTGGTGGAGGCGCAGCAGGCCCGGCTCCTGGAGCTGATGGCGCCGCTGATGCCGATCAGCGAGGATGCGCTGGTGATGCCGATCATCGGCACGGTGGAGGCGGAGCGGGCGGCGCAGATCATGGAGGTGGCGCTCGCGGGAGCGCAGCAGACCGGCGCGCGGGCGCTGATCCTGGACATCACCGGGATGCGGTACGTGAACGCAGACGTCGTGGGCGCGCTCGTGTCGGTGGCGAACGCGCTGCGTCTGCTCGGCACCGAGCCGCTGTTCACCGGCATACGGCCCGACGTGGCGCGGACGATGGTGGAGCTCGGCGTGGATCTCCAAGCGATGACGACGCTGTCGACGCTTCGTGCGGGTATCGCGCGGGCTCTCTCGGGGTCGGCGATTCAAAGGGGGCGCGAGGGGCGCTGGCCGGCGCGCTGAGATCGCACGCGGAGGGGTGAACCACCATCGGTCGAGTCGATGGGACGGGCCACCTCGCCCCCTCGACCGCGGAGGGGCCGAGGTGGCGACGAACGCGCGGCGGGCTCCCCCGCCCTCTTCGAGGCTACGCGTCGTCTGCGACGACGATCGTGCTCGGGGCCGGCGCCGGCGCCGGCTTGCGGCTCTTCTTCGCCGCGGCCCCGGCGACGACGTTCTTCCGCATGAAGTCGATGACCGGCGCCAGGACGTCCATCACCTTCCGATCCGTCTGCGCGTGGGTCTTGGCGATCCGGTAGGCCGCGTAGAGCGCCTCGCGGAACTTGATGGCGTTGTAGAACGTCGAGTCGCCGAGCTCCCCGCCGATCGGCGCGAGGCTCTCCGCGAGCTTGCTGAAGAGCAGGTGCTTCTCGACGCGGTCCCGGAGCAGCGCGGTCTCGAAGCGGCTCGGGTCCATCCCTTCGTCCTGATCCGCGAGCGACTCGAACAGGGCGGGCTTCATGTCCACCACGTCGAGCACCTTGTTCAGCATCGCGTGCTCGCCGTCACGCAGCCGCGGCGCGGTCTGCCGCTGCTCCTTCGTCAGCGTCACGAGCCCCGGGAAGAGGCTGTCGAGCCGCTCGCCGAACTCGGCGGCCAGGGCCTTGGCCTTCTCGGCGCGCGCCCGGAACTCGTCGATCGGCATGTCTTCCCACGTGGTCCAATTCGAATCCTTCTTCTTCGAGGGCATTGGTTCTCCTCCCGTGCTGCGGTTGCAAGCGGGTACCGTAAGGTGGCATATCTGGGCCCGCAAGCATGGCAGACCACCGGAGCACGAACTCCGCGCCAGGACGAGAGCGGAGATGGCTCTGCTGACGGCAGCATCGGCCGCAGCCGCAGCTCAACCGCAGCAGGAACAGGGTCACTGCAACTCTTTACCATCGATGGTGCGCTCGGCTCCGGCAGCGCTCCGGGGTCTCTCCGCGCTCGTTCACGAGCCGTGCGCGCACGGAATAGGCCTGAGTACTTCGTGAGGAGCGTGCTGGCCCCTCCAGAGCCGTTCCTGCCTATGCCACGGTCGCCCTGAACCGCTCCACGGTCGCCCTGAACCGCTCCACGGTCGCCCTGAACCGCTCCACGGTCGCCCTGAACCGCTCCACGGTCGCCCTGAACCGCTCCACGGTCGCCCTGAACCGCTCCACGGTCGCCCTGAACCGCTCCACGGTCGCCCTGAACCGCTTCGCTCAGCCCATTTTCGCCCCGCACCCCCGGTGGACCCCCGGCTCGCAGCCCCGAGCGCTGCTCGACGGGGGCCCGCCCCGCAATCGCCTCGGCACGCTCATGCAGCGCCGCTCCGAAGACCACCGCTGCCGCGGTCGCTCGGTCGCGCCGCTGTGCGAAGGCGGGGAAGCGTTTCTTCGCCGGACCTGCCCATCGCCTCGCCCTTCTTCGGGGCCGTCCAGGTCGAGGATTTCCAGCTCGTTCCGCTCCTCAAGGCGCTGCAGATGCCCCGGGTCTCGCTGCTCCTCGCCGACGACGTCGGCCTCGGAAAGACCGTGGAAGCCTGGCTCGTGCTCGCGACACCAGACAGAGGCCGGCGGATCCAGCAGTCCGCCCGAAGGCCGAGCGGCAGGGGCTTCCTCACGAATCTCCAGGTGCGGTAGACTCGGGCATGGCGAAGGTGCCGGAGAAGTTCCGCTGGGTATTCTGGGACGTCGACGCCAAGGCACTCGATACGGCGACGGGCCGGAACTACATCATCCCGCGCGTGCTTGAGTTCGGCCGGCTGGAAGAGGTGCGCTGGCTCATCAGGACATACGGGATGAACGGAATTCACCGTTTTTTGCGGGAGGTCGGGCACCCCGAATTGAGTGCGCGGACGCTCGGGTTCTGGCGGGCGGTGCTGAAGGCGGAGGGTGAGGCGTGGGCAAGTTCACCGGATTGGCGAAGGAACAAAGCCGCGCCCTGGGTCGACTGAAGATCGTCCCAGGGATCGAGCGGTTCTACCTGGCCGGGGGGACGGCCGTCGCAGTGCATCTACGCCACCGTCGCTCGCTGGACCTCGACTTGTTCAGCGTGTCCGCAGACATCGATCTGACGATGCTGGCCCAGGCGGTTCGGGCTGTGGTGCCCGATCTGCAGGTGATCAGCACGACCGACGCGGCGTTGCGGGTACGGGTGGGCGACGTCCCGGTGGACATCGTGAGGTACCCTTACGGACTGCTCGATGCGCCAGAGCCCGGCCCGGAGGCGTTTCCCGTGGCAGGGGTGCGGGACCTGGCCGCGATGAAGCTTTCCGCGATCGCGCGACGTGGGTTGCGCCGCGACTTCTGGGACCTCCACGCGCTCGCAGAGGGTGGGCTGCCGCTGCGGGACGCTGCGGCGGCGTATGTGGCGAAGTTCGGTGTGTCGGAAGCGGATCTGTATCATGTGCTGCGATCGCTGACATATTTCGAGGACGCGGAGAAGGATCCCGTGTATCCGCGAGGATTGACCGCGACGAGGTGGGAGCGGATAAAGAGGTTCTTCCTGGCGGAAGCGCCCGGGTTGCTGACGGAAGAGGAGGAGTGACCATGGTGACCATCGACCTAATCGAATGCCTATGGTATTACTGGAACCACCACCGCAAGGCGCTTGTAAACGGTCGCGATATTGAATCGTGGTGCCATGCTCCCCGAGACCGGAACAACAAGCCAATGCCGTCGGTACACCTCGACCAGCGGCGCTATGAAGCGTTTTATGCGTCGCTAGATGCACAGCAGAGCGACGCGATCGTGCGGTGGAAGAAGGGGCCCCATGACAACTCGCCCGTGTCGCTCTCGCTGTCCCAGCAATCGTGCGCGCCGGCTTATCAAGCGGCGCAAATTGCCGCGCAAGCCGACTGGATCGAAGGACACGTGCCTCCAAAGCAGCGTAAGTGAGCTGGTGTTCCGAAGGCATGAGCTGCGGCCCGTCACGAGCTTCACAATCTGAAGTTCCTCCCGCGGCAGATGGAGCACGCACTGGACAGACCGCGGCTCAAGCGCGGCCGTGGAGCGCGCGCCTCGCCCGAAGCCGGCCGGCGCCGACTACCCCATGCGCTCGGAGGTCTACCGCCTCACCGGGCGAAGCATGCATCTTCGAGCCCCCTGGACGCTGCTCGAAGATGACCGGCTCTCCCGCTTGTGAAGCCCCCGGGGCAGGACGCGGATCGGCGTGCGAGGAGGTGCGCTGCGAAAGGCGCCTTGTCACGCCGGCGCGGGTCCACTGACATGGCGCGGAGCTCCGCGCAGCCCACGGCACGGCCACGCGGGGGCCAGGGCGGGCCGAGCACGGCCCTGACCTCTTCTCCTGAGGGAAACGGGTACCCCTTCGGCGTCTACGCTCCCGTCGAGCGCCAGCGCCTCTCGCGCACCTTGCCGAGATCGATCACGAGCTCGTTCGTCCTGCGCCGTTCCAAGCGCCTTCGCGGAGGAGCTGGACCCCTCCGCGTCACGCGGGCGGCCGGCAGCAGAAGCTCACCAGGTCTCCCGGCCCGAGCTCACCCTCCTGCTCGCCGCCTCTGGGCACGCACTCGGCGAGGCTCTCGACGGTCAACGTCGCGCTGACGCTCCGCGGAGAAGCGCCGGGCGGCAGGTCGATGCATCGACCGTCACCCCAGGTATCGATGCTTGGCATCGGCTGCGTACACTGCTCGTCGGCGTAGAAGGTGAGCATCCATTTACGCTCCGTGGACGCGCTTATCCCGTTGGTCTCGCACCTGGTGCACCCGCTCACGTCGATGTGGGCCTGCACGAGCTCCGGGTGGCTGCGGGGACACGCCTGAAGCTCGTCATCCCCGCGGTACTCAAGGCATTCGCGGAAGCCCGGCGCCATCTCCGGGATGCAGAGGGCGTCGATGTCCTCGCAGTCCTGGTCGAGGTGCCAGAAGCGACGGCACGTCCGGACCACCTTCCCCCAGAGGGCGTCCACGTCCTCCAGGGAGAGCGACGCGCGGCAATCCCAGGCTGCAGACTCGCCGCTTGCCATGGCGAAGTCGACGTCTTCCGGTGCGGGGAACACGTCCGACCTCTGGGACACGCAGCTGCCGTCCCACCCGGCCGGAACGACGAACGCGCCGACGACCGGGGCACCGGCGTATGTGTCATCGCCACAGTGGCCGCCCTTGCGGAGAGTGACGCTCTCGTACAGCTCCTCCGTCCGCGGTTCGGCGACGCAGCGGGGACAGCGGTCGATGGACTTCGGTTCTTGATAGTAGTCTCTCGCGTGGAAGTAGTTGGACGATTCGCAGTCCGGCGCCTCGCGCGGGCTCCCCACCCAGACGGCGAAGACATCGGCGTTGGAGAAGCCCTCGACGGAGGAGCTGGTGCCATCCCACACCGTCTCTGCGCAATGCCAGGGACAGGTGCCGGTGATCGGTTCAGGGCAACCCGGGCCGCGGCAGCGGAAGCTTAGGTCGCACGACGCCCCGAGCAGCGCCGCTCCGGCGCCGAGCGCGAGGAGCGCCGCCCCCATCGATGCCGTCCGGTTCCTCGTCGTCTTGATCACGCGCGTCATGTTTCCTCCGGCAAGCAACAGGCGGTCACCTTTTTGCTCAAGCTCAGCTCGCCCACGGGCTCCCCGCCGCTCGGCGCGCAGCTCCCCGGCGCGTCGACCAGCCACGCCGCGCGCAGGCTCCCGAGCGTGGAGCCGGGCTCGGCGTCGTGGCAGACGCCGTTCTCGGCGACGACGGCGGCGGCGACGGGATCGCGGCACGCACCGTCCTCGAACGTCGACACCAGCGCCTCGCACGTGCTCGGCGCGGTCTCGGTACACGAGCACGGCGTGCACGCGCGACTGTCCTCGACCTTCTCCCAGAAGATGAGCTTCTCCGAGAAGTGGAGGCCCGCGGTCCGGTCGCTGGAGGGACACTCGACGTCCTCGCCGTCGTCCGCGACGAGGCACCGGCGCCAGCCCGGGCGGAGCTCGTCCGCGCCGATGGCACAGACATGCTCGGGAGTCGGGCAGTGGTCTCCTCGCTGCGCGTTGCAGCTGGCCACCGCCTGCCCTCCTGCGTGCGCGTCGCCGTCGCGCGGCACCGGGAACGTCACGACCTCGCAGGCGCGCGCGGTGACGGGCGCGATCCGGAACGAGCCGAACGCCTCGGCCCCGACCGCGCCTGGCGCGACGCACGCGCCGTCCCAGCCGGCCGGCGCGTCGAACGGGGTCAGCGTCTCGCCGGGGCTGTCGTCGCACATCCAGCCGGAGCTCACCGTGAGGCCGGCCGGGAGGACGCACGCGGGCGCGGTGCACGCGCACGGCGCGCACCCCGGATGCGCCCCCGGCGCCACGAAAAACTCGCCGAAGGCCGGCGGGCTCACCTTCTCGCGCTCCTTCAGGTCCAGCTCCTGGGTCCACCGCAGCGCGTCGACGCACCCCAGGTCCTCGAGACCTGTCTTCACGCGCACGAGGTACACGCCCCGTCGAAAACCATAGACCTCGGCGGGGACACAGGTCCCCTCGCAGCCCCCGTTGCTGGTGCCGTCCTCGTTGATGACGTCGCATTCCAGGAGCTCGTGGCAGTCATAGCCGTCCACGGCCCCGCAGCCGCTCGCCATCGCGACCGCCGCGCCGCCCACGCTCGCCAGCGCCGCCAGGATCCGCCCGGCCTCCCATCGCCTCATCGCCGCTCCTCCTTCTTCACGCCGGATCCTCACCACGCCCCTTCGATCCGGACGCCGCCGCCGTGCGCGGTCGCGCGCGGCACCACGCGGACGCCGCCGTGGTCCGGCGCGGGCGCCCACCAGAACGACGACAGCGCCGCCGCGCCGATCACGCCGCTCGCCACGAGGCTCGCGACCGCGACGAGACCCAGGGCGTCGCGGGCTTCGATCGCGTCTCGGAGGTCGGGGCACCGCGCGTCGGTGATCCCTTTGTTAGGGCTGCACCCGTTCTCCCCGCTCACGCTGCGAATCTGCTCGCGCAGCGTCTCGGACTCGCCGTCCTTGACCGCCCACGCGAACGCGAACCCCGCGCCGACCACGACGCCCGCCGACGCGAGCGCGAGCCCCCCGACCCGGATCGCCGGTCCGACCGCCGTCCCCTCGCCCGCAGGCCGCATCGCCGCCGGCCCCGGCGCGGACGCCGCGGCAGGCGGTGCCGCCGCCGGCCGCGGCGCCGGCGGCTTCGGCGTCTCCTTCAAGGCCAGGCCGATCGCCGGCGTGTCCCCGCGCTGCGCCTCGAAGCGCCCCACGCCGTCCTCATGGCCCGCGAGCGTCGCCCGCGCCTCGTGGCTGCCGGGCTCGACATAGACCACGTACGTGGCGAGCCCCTGGCCGACGCGCCGGCCGTCGACGAACACCTCGGCCTCGGGCTTGCCCACCACGATCGCGACCGCGGCGACCTCCTGCGCGGCCCGCCGGAGCCCTTGCTGAATCCGAGCCTTCCTGTCGGGCGCGAGCGCGCCCTCCGCCTCGAGCGCCCGGCGCAGGTGCTCCGCGGCGTCCCGGTAGCGGCGCAACGAGAGCTCCGCCAGCCCGAGCTCGCCGGCCAAGCGATGGTCGCCGGTCGACGCCCAGGCGACTCGGTACGCCGCCGCGGCCTCTTCCCATCGCCCGGCGCGCCGCGCCTGCTCCGCGCGGCGGATCGTCTCCGCGGTCGCCTCGGGCGAGAGCTCCGCGGGCGAAGCCGTCTCAGGCGAGGTTCCTGACGGCGCGACCGCCGAGGGTACATCCCCCACCCCCGAGCCAGCCAATTGCGGCCCCTCGGCCAGCGCACCGCGGCTGTAGCCTGCGGCAACCAACAGCACCGCAAGCCCCACGCACCTCGCCAAGCGCATGGGCGCCGAGTCTATTCAGCCCCCTGTTCGCCCGCAAGCACGCGCCGCAGGCGCCGAACGAGCAAGCGCTCGAATGAGAAATCAACCGACGTCCGCGTAAAGTGTCATCACCCGGCGTGCCCCACGCCTCGCCACGTCGGCTCAGCGCCGGCCTGGGGTCCGGAATCCAATGACAACGCAACACCGCAAGCTCGGGAAGCGCGAACGATTTCGAGCGCCATCGGGTAACCGGCAGATAATGGATCGGGCATGGATGCAAAGGATCCGCGCGGCGCGCCCCCCGGAGCGCCGCCGCCCACCTGGGAGACCGTCGTCCGCGAGCACCTCCGCTACCTGCGCGGCTGCGTGGCGTCGGAGCGGATCCCGGCGGCCGACAGGGAGGATGTGCTGCAGGAGGTGCTGCACGGCATCTCGCGGGCCCTGAGCGGCTTCGATCCGGCCCGGGGCGACCTGCGCGCCTGGCTGAGGGCCATCGTCCACAACCATGCATCCATGTACCGGCGCCGCGCCTACCGGCGGCGCGAGGCGCCGTGGCCGGACGAGCCGCTGGAGGTCGCCGACGAGGCGCCGAGCTCCGAGGAGCGCCAGATGGAGCGCGAGCGGCGGCAGCTCCTGTCGAAGCTGCTCCTCGAGCTGCCGCCGGAGCGGCGCGAGGCGGTGATCGCCCACGAGCTCGACGAGGGGGGCATCGGCCATGTCGCGGAGCTGCTCTCGATACCCGCCACCACGGCGAAGAGCCGAGTCCGCCACGGGCGCGAGGAGCTCAAGGCGGCGGCGCGCCGCTGGCAGGCGCGCCATCACCGCCGCCTCGCCGCCCTGCTTCCGATGCGCGCAGCAGGTTGCTCGGGGGAGCGCTCGCGGCGCGCGGCGTCGCGGGAGCACCCGCTGCATCGCGCCGGGCGCGCGCTCCGCCATGCGATGTCCGGCGCAAGGGCACCGCAGCCACGAACGGTCGCCCTCACCCGCCCCTCGCTCGCCGCAGGCGCCTTCGGCGTCGTCCTGACAGCAGGGCTCCTGCTGGTCGGGCACAGCGGCGCTCTCCCCGGAGGCGCGGCATCGCCGGCTCCCTCCATCGCAGCGCATCCGCGCGTGGCGTCGACGACTGCGCCGGCAGACGAGAAAGCCCGCGAGCCCTCGTATCTGGCGCTGAACGACAAGGCACCGTCGCGAGAAGCGATGTTCTCCGCGAGGACCGGCGACAGCGCGCCAGCTCGTCCGGGTCCCCTGCCCCCGCCATCGCAGCGCCGGCCCGGCGCGCAGGACGACGACCGGGAGCGCCTGAGGATGGCCGCCGCAGCGCGCGCCATCGGGCACGACGCCCTGGCGCGCGCGCTGATGCAGGGGCGCCGCCACGAGCTGCCGGGAATCGCGCCCGGCCGCGACGTGTCTCCAGCTTCCTCGACGCCCGCGGCGCGCTCTCGCTGAGCTCTCGCAGAAGAAGAGCGCCTCCGCAAAAGGAATCGCCAGCTCCGGCGCCCGGGGTCATCGACGTGGGTCGATTCGACCAGCGACCGGCGATGTCGGCCCGCGCGCACGAGCGGCGCGCGGCCGCCGCGGGCGCCAGGACGCTCAGGGTTTCTCTACAGACACCGATTGCCGAGATCCGGTATGCAGACGCGACGCCGCAAAACAGCCGCTGTCCCCGAGCGCAGCACGCCCAAGCACCCCGCCATCCGCATTCCCGTGGAGCGCATCCTCGCCGAGCGCCGCTGGATCGCCGCGCGCGTCGCCTCCGGCGGCGTCCCCCGCCGCGACCGCGAGGACGTGGTGCAGGCCGTGATCGTGGCCGCGTGGATGGCCGTCGAGGCGGATAGATACCGCCCGGACCCGTCCATCGCCCCGCGGCGAGCGCTCCTCGGCTGGCTGTTTGGCATCGTCTGGCGCAAGGTAGGGCACCACGTCAATCGCGCCTGGGTCCGCCGCGAGATCCCGATGGCAGACCCGTGGAGCGCCCGGCCTTCGTGACGCCTCAGCGCCTCGACGCCCGCATGCAGACCTGGAGCGCCTGCCGCAGGTTCCCGAGCGTCTTGATGCGCGTGAGATCCACGCCGGCCGAGACGATGGTCTGAGCCACCTCGGCCCGGAGCCCGACCACCATGCCTCGGGCGCCCAGCAGCTCGACCGCGCGAATCACCGAGAGCACGTGATGCGCCGTGACCGTGTCTACGACCTCGACGCCGGTGAGATCCAAAATCGCGAACCTGCACCGCTTGCGCGTGATCGTCGTCAGCAGCACATCCATGATCTGCGCCGCGCGCTGCCCGTCGATCGCCCCGAAGATCGGCATCGTCACGACGCCGTCCCACACCTCGATGATCGGCGTCGACAGCGCCCGTATCGCGTCCTCCTGGCGCACGACGATCTCGAGCTGCTCGCGCAGCTCCTCCTCCACCCGCTTCCGCTCGCCGTTCTCGCGGGCGAGCCCCTCGTAGAGGAGCGCGTTCTCCACGGAGATGGCCGCCTGCTTCGCCACGAGATCCAAGAGCGCCAGCCGGTCCGCCTTGAACGCGCCGCTCGTGAGGTCGTTCTCCAGGTAGAGGATGCCTGTCAGCGTCTTCTGCCTCGTGATCGGCACGCAGCACGCCGACTTGGTCCGGCGGCGCGCGACGTACTCGTCGGCCGCGTAATGGCCGCCCTCGGACGCGTCGTCCAGGATCACGTGCTCTCCCGTCCGCTTCACGTAGCTGACGATGGACATCGGCACGCAGCCCGCGGGCAGCGCCCCGCCCCCCGCGAGGCGCTGGATCTCCACCGGCTGCTCGGCGCAGGCGCTCGCGAGCAGCGTGAACTGGCCATCCTGGACGAGGAGCAGACGGCAGCGCTCCGCCGCCGCATGCTCGATGACGACGCGGAGCAGGTTCGAGAGGAGCTTGTCGAGGACGATCTCGCTGGAGATGGCCTGAAGCGCCCTCACGACGGCGAGCGTGTCCAGCTGCCGGGTGCGGTCGCCCGCGCCGCGCTGGGGCGCGTCGATCGCCGCCAGACGGAGCTCCGGGTACCGCTGATCGAGCCGGTCGACGAGGAGCGCCGCGCCCCAGCGGGCGTAACACGACCGCGCCACGCCGAGATAGCCGAGCCCCGCGGTCGTGGCCCCGCGGGCCATGTAAAAGCGCGCGGCGATCTCCGCGCAGACGCCCTCGTCGTGCACGAAGCCGCCCTCCCGGGCCGCGCCGATGGCGCGCTCGTAAAGCCCCATCGCGTCGAGCGCGCGGTCCTCGAGCCTGGCGATCTCGGCCTGGATCAGCGCATGTTTGTGCGCGAAGTTCTCGGGGCAATTCTCCGCGAAGCCGCGGAGGCGCGCCTCGTGCATCGCGAGGGCCTCGCGCCGCCTCCGCGGGTCCCCGGGATCGGCGGGGCTCGCCGCGAGGGTGAGGGCGGCATAACAATGATAATCCGGCACCAGGATCTGGAGCACGCTCGCCCAGTACATCTCCTGCGCCGCCGCCGCGGCCCGGGAAGCCTCGTCCAGCTCGCCGACGAGGAAGCGGGCCTCTAGCCGCGCGACATGATACCAGAGCGCCGCGAGCGGCGAGCTCCCGTCGGCGAGCCGCTCCGCGAACTCCGCCTCGTCGAAGCCGTCGCCGCTGAACGTCAGCGGGCCGCTCGTCTGGCCCATCATGTTCTTGATGAAGCGCTGGAGGACGACGAGGCAGCGCTCGGCCATGGCGAAGCTCGCCGCCCGGACGGTCTCCATCCGCGCCTCGCTCGCGCGATACAGCTCCTCCAGCGGCTCCCCCCGCGCGAGGCCGTGCGTCACCGTGCCGAGGGCGAGGAAGGCCGAGAAGATGAGGTTTCCGGACTCGATCGCCGCGCCAAGGCCCCTCCGGATGACCTCGAGGCTCACCGGCAACGGGCGGACCCAGGGCGAGATCATGACCCCGTGGAGGTCCGCCGCGACGCCCAGGAAATAGATCGATCCGCGGCGCTCGGCGAAATCATAGGCGAGCTCGCTGAAGCGAACCGCGTTCTTGTAATCGCCGAACCGCTGCACGAGCGACATCCCGAAGCCGCCGTACGCGAGCGCCGACGCGTCCGCGTTGCCGCGCGTCATGCTGAGGTGCACCATCCAGCTGGCCGTCAGGTGCGCGACGTTCTCGTCCATGAACCAGGTCGCGACGTAGGTCACGGCCAGCGTGCTCATCACCGCCTGGCTCTCCGGGTCGGCCATCGGCGGCAGCTCGATCAGCGACGCGACGGGGCGATCCCCGAGCGCGCGCCACACCTCGTCGAACGCGGCCTGGACGTCGGCGTCGCTCGGGCGCTCGGGCACGCCCACGCCGAGGGCGCTCAGGCACTCGAGGATGCAAGGCATCGTGTCGGGGCTGAACCGGCTCGTGCAGATCTCGATCTTCACCCGATAGACGGGCGCCCTGTGCAGGAGCGTCTTCGCGTGCGCGAGGAGCAGGGCGCAGAGCCGCTCCGCCTCGTCGAGGTCGCCGTTCTGCTGCGCGCACTCGGCGCGCTCGAGGTGCAGGGCGAACGCGAGCTCGTGCTGCGTCTCCCAGCAATCCTCGGCGAGCATGGCAATCCCCGCGGCGAGGTAGTCCGCGGCCGGCCGGTAGGCGGCGGAGGACTTGGCCTTTCGCCCCGCGTCGAGGTTCAGCGCGGCGACCCGCGCCCGCTCGCCCCGCTCGCGGATCAAAGCCGCGCCCAGGTTCATCTGGCTGGCGACGGCGAAGACGCTCTGTCCGGGCGCCTCCGCCGAGAGCAGGAGCCGCCCGATGCGGAGGTGCTCCGCCGCGCGCATCTCCTCGGGGATCAGCGCGTAGGCCGCCTGCCTCACCCGATCGTGCACGAACGCGCACGTGCGCTGTCCGAGCGTCACGAGCTCCTCGCGGGCCGCCTCCCGGAGGTGCTCTCGGAGCGCCTCCTCCGGCGCCCCGGCGAGCAGCGCCAGCGTGGCGACCTCGATCTCGTCGCCAAGGCACGCGCCGAGCCGCAGCGCTGCCCTCGCCTCGCTCGACAGCCGCTCGAGCGCGCTCGCCGGCAGGTCCGAGGCGCCGCCGAGCTGCCCGTTCGCGTCGATCTCGGCGAGATCCCACCGCCACGCGCCCTCGCCGCCGTCGAACCGCACGAGCCCGCGCTTGTGCAGCGCGGTGAGCGCCTGCGCCGAGAGGAACGGGTTGCCGCCCGACGCGAGGTGCACGCGCTCGGCGAGGGGCGCGGCGGCCTCCGGATCGCAGGAGAGCGTGGCCGCCACCAGCGCGCGCACGTCGACGGCGGCGAGCGGCCCCAGGGGGACGCGGCGCACGGGCGCGCCTGCGGCGGTCAGCTCCTCCACGATCGCCGTCAGCGGGTGCGAGCGGCCGACCTCGCCATCGCGGTAGGCGCCGAGGATGAGCAGGGGGCGCGACGGCGCCGGATCGAGCAGGCGCCGCAGCAGCCGGAGGCTGGCGGCGTCCGCCCACTGCAGGTCGTCCAGGAACAGGACGAACGGGTGATCGGGGGCGGCGAAGACGCCAATGAACTGCTGGAACGTCCTGACGAAGCGGTTCTCCGCCTCGCTCATCGGCAGCCGCTCCACGGGCGGCTGCGGCCCGAGGATGAGCTCGACCCGGGGGATGACGTCGATGATGAGCTGACCGTGCCGGCCGAGCGCCTCGAGCAGGCGCGCCCTCCACGCGTCGAGGCGAGCCTCGCTCTCGGTCAGCAGGCGGCGGACGAGCTCTCCGAACGCCTGCGTGAACGTGGAATACGGGATACCGCGCTTGTACTGATCGAACTTGCCCGAGGCGAACGCCCCGTGGGCCCGCTCGACGTGGTGGAGCAGCTCGCGCACGAGCGATGATTTGCCGATCCCCGAGGGGCCGGTGACCAGCGCGAGCGCCGGCGTTCCCGTCGAGACGACCTGCTCGAACGCGCCGGTCAGCGCGGCGATCTCGCGATCGCGCCCGAGGAGCGTCCTCGGGATCTGGAACCGATCCGGCGTGTCGCGCGCGCCGAGCGCGAACGGCGCGATGGCGCCCGCCTCGCGCAGGGCGGCGGCGCACCGCTCGAGATCGTGCGCGAGCCCGCGCGCCGTCCTGTAACGCTCGTCGGGCATCTTGGCCAGGAGCTTCGAGACGATCTCGGACACGAGAGGCGGTGTCGCCGGCGCCACCTCGGTGAGCGGGCGTGGCCGCCGGGCGACGTGGCAATGGGTCCACTCGAGCAGGTCGCTGGCCTGAAAAGGCGGCGCGCCCGAGATCATCTCGTAAAAGAGGGCCCCCAGCGAATACAGGTCGGCGCGGTGATCGATCGGCCGGTTGATCCGCCCCGTGATCTCGGGCGATATGTACGGGAACAGCTCCGGCTGGGCGAGCACGTGCGCCACGAGCTGCTCTCGGTCGTGAGCGCCGGCCGGAGGGGCGGCGATGCGGAGCGGGTCGCCGCCCTCCCCGACGAGCAGGCTGCGAGGCGACAGCCGTCCATGGATCGAGCCGTCCTTGTGCAGCTCCGCGAGCGACAGGGCCAGGCGCACCGCCGCGGCGAGGAAGCGCGGCATGTCCATCGGTGCGGCCAGCAAGGTGCCGGCAGAGGGGGCTTGCGAGTCAAGGAACGGCTGCATGGCGTGACTCTCCAGATGAGCCTGCCCTCTTTATCGCAGGACGGCCGTCGGTGGCCACGCTTACGTCACGGCCGTGGTCGATCTCCGTCGCGTCGAGGAGCGCACAGCGATTCAGGAGATGGGCCGGAGCCTCCGGCGGGTGAAGGGACGGGAGGCGGCGACGGGCGACGATGTGCGCGTCGGCGCGCGGGTCAGGGCGTGTCCGAGGGATCGGCGGGATCGCTGCCGGCGTCTTCTTCGTCGCCGTCGAGGAAGCCGTCGAGATCGCGGTCGATCCCCGCGCGCTCTCCGGAGCCCGGCGGCATGCAGGTATACGTCAGCTCCCGGCCGGTCACGACGGCCAGATACCGGAGCAGCGGTTCGCTGAGCGGCGGGGCGGCGCTGCGGTTGGCGGAGACGTAGCCGCCGCCCAGATAATGATAGCCGAGCGATCGGCCGAGCAGCGTTGTCCTCGCGACGAGGTCGCACTCGCCGGCGTCGGCGCGCGAGCGCAGCAGGTGGATGCGCGGCGCCGCGACGTGCGCGTTGTGGCGGGTCAGCGTGATCTGCTGGCCCACGATGGGCGCCATGTTGGTCGGGAACGCGAGGATGAGCGACTCGAGCCCGCGGCGGAGCGCGTCGCCCTCCGGCGTGACCGGGATACCCGTCGGGTTCTCGGCGAACGGCGTCACGAACTGATCCGAGAAATCCGAGACCCGGAGGAACCTGAAGATCGTATCGAACGTCCCGTCGTGGATGTAGCCGAACCCCCGCACCTGGTCTCCCATGAACGGGAACTCGTCGAAGGTGTTCGAGAGCGGGAGCTCCGCGCCGAACATCCCCACCTTCTGGTAAGCGTTGCGCAGGTGCGGGATCTTGAGCACCATCGGCTGGAATTCGAAGGTCGTGAACGCCGTCGTGCCGAAGAGGCCGGGGGCGTCGGACTCCGGGTTTGCGGCGGGGTCCACGGCGTGGCAGTCGCCGCACCGCTCGGTGATGTCGACGACGACGTTGTTGAAGAAATCCTCGGCTCGCTGCTGGGCGGGGGTCAGCGAGTTGTCGAGGTTCCGGACGGGGTTCGGCGGGTAGGTCACCTTGAGGATGAAATCGGTGAAGGCCTCCATGTCGGCCTCCGAGATCGACTCGTGCCGCCCGAGCAGGTCCACGAAGGAGGGCCGGAACTTCTTGAACGCCGCGCGCTCGTCGAACGTGCCGGTGTCGGGCTGCGCCGAGGGCGCGTCGGGGGTGCCGCCCGTCCGATCGCCGCGCCAGTGCATGGGCCCGTGGTTGGCCATGCCGCGCAGGCTCTGCGTCGTCATGGGCCCCTTCATGGGGTGGAAGTCGGTCGGCATCGGCTCGCCGGTGAAGAAATTCGTGATGTTCCCGAACGGACCCGGGTTCGGCTCCACGGGGGCGTCCGGATTGCCGAGGTCCCACGCGAGGCTGTCGAAGTCCCCGAAGATATGGCAGCTCGCGCACGACGAGTCGCCGTGGCTCGAGGAGAACGCCGCGTCGTAGAGGAAACGCCGGCCGTTCACGATGGCGGGCGGCTCGGGGGTGAACATCGTGACATGCGCCACCTCCTTGCGCTTCTTGGTGTCGATGATCGAGATGCCGTTGTCGAACCGCGTCATCACGTAGAGCTGGCGCCGCGCGTGGTCGAGCGCGAGCCCCGTCGGGCCGCCGCCGGTCACCGGGATGTGGCTCTTGGCATCGGGGACGAACGTGTCGTCCTCCAGCGCTTCCGTGCTGAAGACGCCGACCTTGCTCGAGCCGAGCGCCGCCACATAGAGCGTCTCGCCGTCGGGGGAGACGGCCATGCCCGTGGGCTGGGCGAGGCTCTTCTTGCTCTCCGCGTTGGGCGCCGGCGCGCAGCAGCTCGCGTAATCGATGTGCTTGTTCAGGTGCCGCGGCGCGACCGCGCCGCCCCCGAGGACGGTGATCCGGCTCTCGTGGAGGTGCCCTCGCAGGCTGCTGCCGGCGAAGATGCCGGGCCCCTCGAAGCGCTGCAGGTTGAGCGCCTCGGTGTTGGAGACGTAGACGTTCCCGTTCACGGGGTTCACCGCCATGTTGAACAGGATGGTGCCGACGCCGGTGAAGAAGCCGGCGGGGCCGCTGACCTGCCTGGGCGGGCTCACCATCGCGTCGATGGCGAACACGTCCTTGTCGGGCAGCGAGAGCTTGATGACGTCGTCCCAGTCGCGCCCGGCCTCGTCCCTCCAGTGCGCGCCGTCGTGCTGGACGATGAGGGAGACCTCCGGCGCCTGGAAGCCTTGCGCGTTGGTCGCCGGGCCGAGCGTCCCGCCGGGCCCGAAGCCGTCGGGGATGACCTGCTCGTTGACGACGGTCGTCCGGTTGCCTGAATGGAAGCCCGCCGCGTAGACGCGCTTGCCGTCCGGCGTCGCGACGAGCGCCCTGGGGGTGTCGGTGAACAGGGTGACGATGGTGAGCGGGTCGCCGCCGAGCGACGCGCCGAGGTGGTTCGCGTCGAAGACCCACACGTCGGCGCGGCCGACGCCGGGCGTCGTGAGCTGCGGGTCGAAGGGGACGTTCTGGCCGCGATGCGCCGTGGTGATGAAGGCGCGGCGCCGCCCCGGCCCGGCAAAGACGATATCGCGCGGCTCGTCGCCGACGAGCAGCGTGCGCACCACGCGCCCGCCGGTGCCCCCGGGGTCGAGCTCGACGACGCTCACGCTGTCGGACAGGTGATTGACGACCCACACCTCGCCGTTGGTCCGGGCGGCGACCGCGACCGGCTCGACGCCCACCGGGATCGACGCGCGATGAGAGAGGCCGCCCTGGTGGGCCCGGAAGACCTCGAGGCGGCCGTCTGGCGTGTTGAGCGCGAGGAGCAGGTTGCCGTCGGGCGACATGGCGAGGGGGCGGACCTGGCCGCTCTCGAAGAGGGTGTACGACGGCGCGCCGCGCGCGAGATCGCTCGTCGCGAGCGTGCCCAGGGAAGCGGCCGCAGCGACGGCGAGGCGCGCATGGAAGCGCGCGAGCTTGACCTTCGATTTCATGATTCCTCCCTCCCGTTCGTGGGATCCGGGGTGGTGACGGACGAGGCTTTCAGGCTAACAGCATTTTCGAATCAATGGCTATCCCTGATCGCGACCGACGCGCGCAGGCGGCCGACGCCGCGCGGCGAAGGGGGTCGAATCGAAGCGCGCGGGGCGCCGCGGCATTGGCGCGGATGGCTGTGCGTGCGTGTCGGGAAGGAGTGCGGCGTGTGGGGGAGAAGGGATCTCGCCCTGCATGCGCCTCAGCCCCGTCGCAGGTGGGCGGTCGCCGGCGTCGCTCCGCCGGCCAGGAGCTTCGATTGGATGAGGTCTAGATGGAGAGCGCCGCGCGCGCCCGCGCGCGGCTCATCGGCGCTTCGCGCCGGAGTCGGGCTCGAGGCACGCCTCCAGCGTGTCGCAGATCGCCGACAGCTCCTCGGTGGTGTGCGCCGCGAAGCCGAAGCGAAACGCGGGCAATGACCCGTCGGCGACGTGCGCAGACCCCGGCGTGAGGGTCAGGTCGCGCGCGTGCGCGCGTCGGACCAGCTCTTCGGAGGTCACGCCGCGAAGGCGCAGCCAGAGCGCCAGTCCCCCGCCGGGCGGATCGCACGCGAGCGCGGCGCAGAGGGGCGGCCGCGACGCGAGCTGCTCCAGCAGGTGGTCGCGGCGCTCGCGGTAGAGCTGCCGGGCGCGCCGCGCGTGACGCTGGACCTCGCCGTCCTCGATGAGCTCGGCCACGGCGCGCTCGAGGACGACGTCCCCCTGACGATCGAGCAGCTCGCGGACCGACCGCAGCCGCGCGACCACGGACCTGTCCGCGATGATGTATCCGAGCCGCAGGGCGGGGGCGATGAGCTTCGACAGCGAAGCGATGTAGACGCAGCGCGACGAGAGGTCCTTGGTCGCGGAGAGGGGCAAGAGCGGCGCGCCCTCGAAGTGGTACTCGTAGTCGTAGTCGTCCTCCACGATGTAGAGCCGGTGAGACTCGCAGATTCGCCGCAGGTGCATCCGGCGCTCCGCGGACATCGCCACGGTCGTGGGATATTGATGGTGCGGTGTCACGTACACGGCCTTGAGGCGCCCCTTGAGCCGCCTGGCGTGCGCCTCCAGCTCATCGGTGCGGAGGCCCTCGGCGTCGACGGGCACATGGACGACCTCGGCCCGGGCGAGCCGGAAGGCGCGCCACGCCGGCGCGTAGCCGGGGTGCTCGGCGGCGACGACGTCCCCGGGCTCCAGCATCGCCAGCGCGAACAGGCTCAGCGCTCCCTGGCTGCCGCGCGTCAGGACGATCTCCTCCGAGGAGCACGAGAGGCCGCGAGCGTGGTTGACGAAGCCCGCAAGGACATCCCTGAGCACGGGATCGCCCGCGGCGTCGCCGTAGCCGAGGCCCGTCCGGGTCAGCGCTCGGAGGGCGCGCCGCTGGGCGCGGGCGAGCGGGTCCACGGGCGCGATCCGGGCGTCCGGGACTCCGTCGCTCACCGCGATCACGGCGGCGCGTCGCTGGGCGGGCGCCGCGCCGACGGAGCGGCGGCCCTCGGCGTCGGCGACGGCGAGCGTCGGCAGGTTGAGCGCGACCCGGGTGCCGCGGGCGGGGAGCGCCTCGAGCCACCCTTGGGCCACCAGCTCGCCCACGGCGGCGACGACGACCTTCCTGTTGACCTCGAGCTGGGCCGCGAGCGTCCGGCTGCCCGGGAGCGTCGCCCCCGGCAGGAGCCGCCCGCGCTGAATCTCCTGGACGATCGCGCGGCTCAGCTGGGTTTGGCGCGGCACGGACGCGCCGCCGTCGAGCGCCAGGTCGAAGCGCCAAGGCCGGCCAGCTGGACCCGTCGATATGTTGGTTCTGGAGCCTCCCATGGGTCCAGCATCGCGCTATTCCTGCTCCTGCGCAAGGCGCTCTTCGCGCCGACAAGGAGCAGACATGGGCGAACAGTTTCATTCAGCAGACTTCGACAAGACGCCGCCGCGGCCTCGGGTGGTGATGCCCGAGAGGCTCGCGCACCCCGCGGTCGAGTCCGACGGGCATCGCGACGCCTACTCGAGGGCGAGGAAGCACCCGGTCTTCTTCGTGGATCTCCCGTCACACGCGATCAGCGTGACCATCGGCTGGCTCGATCCGGGGCAATCCTCGAATCGGCACAGGCACACGTACGAGACCATCCTCTACGTCCTGGAGGGAGAGGGCTACTCGTACGTGGGCGGGAAGCGCGTCGACTGGAAGCAGGGGGACGCGATCTACGTCCCGGTGTGGGCGTGGCACAACCACGTCAACACCGGAGAGGGGCGGGCGCGCTACCTCGCCTGCGAGAACGCGCCGGCGCTGCAGAACATGGGCGGGGTCGCGCTGCGCGAGGAGGTGCCAGGCCGGGCCGACCTGCTCTTCGACAAGCACCACGAGGCGGAAGGAGGCGCGCGATGACATCCCCTCTCCGTGGAATCGTCGCTTACCCCATCACGCCGTTCACCGAGGCCGGGCGCGTGGATGAGCAGCTCCTCGGGCGCATCGTCGACGACATGCTCGCCGCGGGCGTCCACGCGATCGCGCCGCTGGGCAGCACCGGGGTGCTGCCGTACCTCTCGGACGAGGAGCGCGAGGCCGTCACCGACCTCGTGGTCAAGCGCGTGGCCGGCCGGGCTCCGACCCTGGTCGGCGTGTCGAGCCTCACCACCGAGCGGACCGCGCGCCACGCGAGGTACGCGGAGCGGGCCGGCGCCACCGCGGTGATGATCCTCCCGATGAGCTACTGGAAGCTCTCGGACAGGGAGATCGTGGCGCACTTCGAGGCCGTCGCGAAGGCCATCTCCGTCCCGATCGCGGTGTACAACAACCCGGCGACGGGCGGCATCGACCTGAGCCCCGACACGATCGCGCGGCTGCTGCGCATCCCGAACGTGACGATGGTGAAGGAGAGCACCGGGGACGTGAACCGGATGCACCGGCTCGTGCAGCTCTGCGGCGACGAGGTGGCCTTCTACAACGGTAGCAATCCGCTCGCGCTGGCCGCGTTCGTGGCCGGGGCCCGCGGCTGGTGCACGGCGGCCCCGCACGTGATCCCCCGCCTCACCGTCGAGCTCTACGACGCGGTGACGCGCGGCGACCTCGACGCCGCTCGGAGGTGCTTTTACCGCCAGCTGCCTTTCCTTCAGTTCATCGTCGCGCACGGCCTGCCGCGCGCCATCTCGGCGGCCCTCGAGCTGATGGGCACCCGGGTCGGGCCGCTCCGGGCCCCGCTGCAGCCGCTGGAGAAGGAGCGGGTCGAGGAGCTCCGGCGGATCCTGGTCGATCTCGCCGTGCTGCCGTCCGCGTGACGCGCGCGTCGGCGCGGCGCGCCGGGGCGCGGCGCGCGGGCGCCTAAGGCGCTCCGGGTCCGCAGACGATCTCGCTGATCCGGAGCTGGCCCGCCTCCTCCTGCGTGAGGAAGATGCGCCCCTCGCGTCCCCGCCACATGCCATGGGCAAAGCGATTGCGACACCAGGGAGCGTGATCCACGTCGGCCGTTTCGGAGCCGTCATGTCCTCAGGGTACCTCGAGGGGGCATCGCTGAGATCCTTGCTGTCGCCGGCGCCCTGGATGATTCGCCCTAACCCTCGAGGAAGACCAGGTCACGGCGCGCTCGACCATCGGTAGACTCGCACCGTCCCGTCCGTGCATGATGCGGCCACGTGCCGCCCGTCCGGGCTCACGGCCACGCACTCGACGGCGTCCGCATAGTCTCCGAGCACGCGGAGCGTCCTCCCAGAGGCTGCCTCCCAGACGAGCACCGTGCCATCGGACGAGCCTGAAACCACGATCTCACCGCGGGGGTCGAAGGCCATCGACGCAACACGCATCCTATGAGCTATGAGCCTGTACTTCAGCTCCCAACCCGCCGTGTCCCAGAGCCGGATCGCGCCGTCGTCACACCCCGCAGCCAGGTAGTTCCCCCCTGGCGAGGACGAAAGAGTACGCGCCGAGGCGCCGTCGATCTGAAGGACGCGCTTGGGCCGCAGCTTCGCATCCCAAACGCGCACCGTCTCGTCGTCCTCCGCTGACGCCAGGCCGCCGAGGCCGTTGAACACCACGCTCCGGATACGCCCGGGATGCATCCCGTGATGCAGAAGCTCGCCCCGGGGTACGCTCCACAAGGTGACGTTTTTGTCATCGGAGCCGGCAACGAGCGTCTGTGCTTGCCGGTGCATGTCCATGCTTCGCACGGCAGCCGAATGACCTCGTATGGTCTTTTCGATGGTCCTGCGCGAGACGTTCAGCAGGTGAATGTCCCCGGACCCGCAGCCGATGGCGAGCCATCCTGCGCCCACGGTGATACAAACCACGCTGGAAGAGACGCGCTGCCACCAGCGTGGACTCCGTGTCGCGAGGTCCAGGCAGAGCACCACACCCATACCAAAGCCGACGAACAGCGACCCACGCTCGTCGAATGCGAGGGTCCGGGGTGTCAGGCCGGGCACAGACAGCGATGTCGTGTCCCGCACAGCGTCATGGACGAGACGAATCTCGGGCTCGTCCGCGACGGGCGTCGCTACGCGCGGTGGACGATCGATCCTCTGAGCAGGCCGCCGGATGGGATGGCGCGCCACGTCCTCGCGATGAGCATCGGGCGCGCCGCGTTTCGTCTTCGGCTCCGCTTCGATGGGCGCCTGTGGTGCGATGCCCTGGTCGGGGGAAGCGGGCGAGGTGTCGGCCAGGGCCGTGTTGTGATACAAGCTCGGCGGGACCGTCGGCTTCCGTGCCCGATCGAGCGCATCCCAAAATTCGCCCGCGGTCCGGTAACGTTCACGGGGCTCGACCGCGAGGGCGCGCTGGACGACGGCCTCGACGGCTGCGGGCGCAGGCACGCCGAGATAGCCCAGGCTCGGGCGGTGGGCACGATCTGTCGCAGTCACATAGAGCTGCACGAAATCGTCGCCTTTCAGAGCAAAGCGGCCTGACGCGGCCTCGATGAGCACGAGCGCGAGCGCGAAGACGTCTGTCCATGGGCCGGTCGCGCCGAACGACCGGTTAAACTGCTCCGGAGCACCGTACTGAGGCGTGAACGCTTGGACGGAGTTCCCGGTCTCCGCCATCACCTGGGTCGTGCTGGCGAAATCGCTCATCACCTTGGCGATTCCGAAGTCGAGGACCTTCAGCGTTGGCCGGTCGCTGATCTCGGCGAGGAACAGGTTCGCAGGCTTTACATCGCGGTGGGCGACGCCTTGGCGGTGCGCGATGTCGAGGGCCATCGCCGCCGGCGCAAGCAAAGCGATGGCATCGGCGAGCGGCCGCCGTGGCTCACCGCTCGCGCGCCGCTCTTCGAAGTCGCGGTTCAGGGGCACGCCGCGCAGCCACTCGAGGACGAGATAGGGTGTCCACACGCCCGTGGGAGAGAGGGAAGCGCCGACGTCGAGCGCCTGGACGATGCCGGCGCTCGCGCGGGAGAGCCGGTGAAGGAGCCTGCCTTCCTCGATGAAGGCCGCGAGAAACGTCTCCCGCTGCGGGGTGGACATGGTCGTGGGAAGCTTGAGGCACTTGATGGCGACGGCCTCATCGAAGCCGAGGTGGTATCCGCGGTAAACAACCCCGAAGCCGCCCTCGCCGACGACTTCGTCAACGCGGTACCTGCCCTCGATGGTCGTGCCCACCCAGCCGAAGAAATCCGCCAGCTCCTGCATCGCGCAGCACGAGCATAGCGCAGGCGGCGGAGCACCCGCTTGGGTGAGCAGCACGGTCGACCTCTGCTCGGCGATGATTCCCGCTCATCCAGCGCCGTCTTCCACGCCCACCGCTGCCGCCGGATCCCCCTTCTTCTCTCCACCGGGCGTCAAGGCGTGAGCGCCGGGGTGGGGGTGTGCGCGGCAGCGCGCGGGGGGCGCGCTGAGCACCGAACGAGGTACCATAAGGTCTCAGCCATCTCCACGTCCCAGGCGCGCCTTGTGTGGCGCGCACCCTAACGTCTCAGCTGGCATGGCCCGAAGTGAGACATGCCGGGCGGTGTTCCCAGCGCAAGCTCCCCTGCCCCCGTCTTGGCGGATGGCCAGCGCCCCCCGCGCGCTGCCGCGCACACCCCCACCCCGGCGCCGTCGCTCCTGGACCCCCGGTCACTCGTCTCGTGACCACGGCAGGAGCCCGGTCGCCAGGCTCTTCACCGCCGCCGCCAGCTCGATCGGCTCGATCGGCTTGGGCACGTGCATCTGGTAGCCGGCCGCGAGCGCCCGCACCCGGTCCTCGGTCCGCGCGTACGCCGTCAGCGCCAGCGCCGGCGTCCGCCCCACCTTGCGCGGCAGGAGGTCGCGCACCTTCCGGATCAGCGAGTACCCGTCCTCGCCCGGCATCCCGATGTCGACGACGAGCAGCGCCGGCTCCGACGTCTCCAGCAGCTTGAGCGCCTCGGCGCTCGACGTCGCCGTGCTGACCTCGGCCCCGCAGCGCCGCAGCACCGACGTCAGCATCGCGAGCGTGTCGGGATCGTCGTCCGCGATGAGCACGCGCACGCCCGAGAGCCGCGGGAACGGGTTGCGCGGGTCGGGCGCGATGCCGGCGCTCGTCAGCGCCGTCGCCGTGGCGCCCGTCGACAGCGGCAGCTGCACCGCGCACGTCGTCCCGCGCCCGGGGCCGGCGCTCGTGATGCGCACCGTGCCGCCGTGCAGCCCCACGACGTGCCGCACGATCGACAGCCCCAGGCCGAGGCCGCCGTGGCGGCGCGCGCCGCTGTTGTCCTCCTGCCGGAACCGCTCGAACACGTGCGGCAGCGAGTCCGCCGAGATGCCCTCCCCGTCGTCGATCACCTTGATCTCGGCGTTGCGCTCGTCCTGCGAGAGCTGCACCTGGACCAGCCCCCCGGGCCGCGCGAACTTCACCGCGTTCGACAGGAGGTGCCACACGACCTGCTGGAGCCGCGCCGGATCGCCCTCCACGAACACGCCCTCGGGGTCGAGCCTGGTCTCGATCGCCACGCCCTTGCCGGCGGCCGAGGGGAGGATCGACTCGACCGCCGTCTGCACCGGCAACGTCAGCTCCACCGCCAGCCGCTCGATCTTCAGCGTGCCCGTCACGACCTGCGACGCGTCGAGCAGCTCGTCGATGAGCGTCACCTGGTGCTCGGCGTTGCGCTCGATCGCCGACAAGGCCCGCGTCTCCGCCACCCGATCGAGCGAGCCCGCCTGCATCATCCGCGCCCAGCCGAGGATCGCGTTGAGCGGCGTGCGCAGCTCGTGCGACACCGTCCCGAGGAACTCGTCCTTCAGCCGGTTCGCGTCCTGCACCTCGCGGTACAGCCGCGCGTTGTCGAGCGCGAGCGCGGCGCGGTGCGCGACCTCCTCGGCGAAGGCGACGTCGGACCGCTCGAAGAACCGGCCGGACTCCGACGACACGAGCGAGATCGCGCCGAGGATCCGCCCGCGCGCCCGGAGCGCCACGACGAGGTACGAGAGCGGCGCGAGCGCCCGGTTCGCCGCCGCCTCCTCGCTCGTCATCGCGTCGTGCAGCAGCACGTCCCCGCGCACGTCGGCGTAGAGCTCCGACCGGCCCGTGCGCAGCACCCGCGCCACCGGGCCCGGCTCGCCGTCGACGCGGCTCGGGTGGAAGTACCGGAGGAGCGGCTCCTTCAGCGGGCTCACGTGCGCGACGGCGACGTGGCGCAGGCCGAGGCCGTCGTCGATGTCCACCAGGCAGAAATCGGCGAGCACCGGGAGGGCGAGCCGCGCGAGCGACTGGAGCGTGGCCGTGAAGTCGAGCGACGCGGCGAGCGCCGTGCTGAGCTCCGCCAGGAAGGCGAAGCGCCGCGCCGCCTCCTCGGCCTCGGCGCGCGCCGCCTGCACCCGGATGAGCCGCGCGCGCTCCTCCTCGGACCGCTTCCGATCGGTGATGTCGCGGTGGATGCCGACCAGGAACAGCGGGCGGCCCTCCTGGTCGTGCACCGCGTACGCCGTCACCTCGATCGGCACCTCGGAGCCGTCGCGCCGCACGCACGGGACCTCGCCGACGAAGGTGCGCGCGTCCTCGATCTGCTGGAGGATCCTCCGCGTGGTCTCGTCGCGGACGTCGTCGCGGTGCAGGAGCGCCATGCTCTTGCCGACGATCTCCTCGGAGAGGTAGCCGAAGATCGACTCGGCCTCGCCCATCCAGTACCGGATGTTGCCCTCGACGTCGGTCACGAGGATCGCCTCGGGCATCTGCTTGAGCACCTCGTGCGAGAGGTGCATCGCCTCCTCCGTCTGCAGCGCGGAGAGGCGCGCCCGCTCGAGCGCCTGCGCGCTCTGCTGGACCAGCGCGAGCATGAACGCCCGGTCGTCCTCGGAGAACGACTGCGGCGCCGAGAAGCCGAAGCCCACGGCACCGAGCACGCGCCCCTCGAGGAAGAGCGGGATCGCGGCGTACGCGCGCTCGCCCGTGGCGGCGCAGCAGGACACGAAGCCCGGCTCGAACTCGACGAAGCGCTCGTCCGACTCGAGGAAGATCGGCTGCCGCTCGCGGACCGCCCGCGCGAGCGGCAGCTCCGCGCTCAGCTCGAACGTCTTGAAGCGCGCGATCTGCGCCTCCAGGTACCCCGTCGAGCGCACCGTCTCGAGCTCGCCGCCGAGCCCGGCGCGCAGCGCCACCATGCCCGTCACCGCGCCGGCGGCCGCGACGACGTCGCTCGCGAGCACGCGGAGCACCGCGGGCGGCGTGATCGCGTCGGACAGCGCGGCCGTGACCGCGAAGAGCCAGGCGGCGCGGTCCGCGCTCCGCTCCGCGGACTGCCGCGCCTCCTCCGCCTTCCGGTAGAGGTAGGCGTTGTCGAGCGCCAGCGCCACGCGGTGCGCGAGCTCGGCCGCGAGCACGAGGTCGTCCGCGGAGTAGATGCGGTTCGACTCGGAGACGCCGAACGAGAGCACGCCGAGCTTGCGGCCGCGCGCGATGAGCGGCACCGCCATGGCCGAGCGCGTGCCGAGCTGCTCCAGCGCGGCGGCGCGCTCGGCGGCCTCCTCGCCCTGCTCGCCGTCGAGCTCGTGCAGGAGCTCGGACTCGCCGCTGTGCAGCACCTTGGCGATGCCGAGGCGCTCCTCGGCGTCGGGCGAGATCGCGCGGAGGAGCCCCTCGCGCTCGGGGTTCACGTGCTTGGCCGCGACCCGGCAGAACCGGTTCTTCGGCGCGCCCGCCTGACCCGCGCGCCCTTCGCCCGCCGCCTCGGCCGCGGCGCGCTGGCGGCGCTGCGCGTAGATCCCCGGCGCGGGCGTGACGTCGAGCGCGCTCACCCCCGGCGCGAACGGCGGCCCGTCGGCCTCGGAGACCGGCGACGGCGGCGGCGGCGGCACGGAGCTGACCAGGCCCATCGCGTCGGCGGCGCCGCGCTCGATCAGATCGACCGTGCACCAGTCCGCGAGGAAGGGGACCGACAGACGCGCGAGACGCTCCAGGATCGTGTGCGGATCTAGCGATCCGGTGAGCTGCTCGCTCGCGTCCGCCAGGAACATCAGCTCATTATGGATCGCCCCGCCGCGGGGCTGCTTGAGGACCTGCCACGCCATGGCGGTCTCGGTGGGGTGGCCTTCACGCTCCATGATGGTCGCCGGCGGCCCGCATCGTAGCGAGGGCCGATCGCAGAAGCCAGCGGCGCAGGGCGGGGCCAGGCGCCTATACGTCGGCGCCGAGCCGCGCGCGGGCGCGGTGGACGAGCGCCTGGACGGCCCGATGCGACTCGTCGCGGACCGCGCCGACGTCCTGGCCTGCCGTGGCGATGGGCGCGCCGACCTCGATCGCCGCGGGGATACGTCGCGTACGGCTCACCCGGGCCATGTGCGCCGCGAACGACTCGTCGGCGTAGGACGACTCCGCGCCGCCGTACGCGAGCCCGACAGGGACGATCTCGGCCCCGGCGCGGCAGGCCGCGGTGAAGCCGCCCGCGCGGAACGGCCGCACCTCATCCCCGGAGAACGTGGTCCCCTCGGGGTAAACCATCACACCACGGCCGCGCTTGAGCGCGGTGCACATCGCATGCACGACCGCGGAGCCGCTGCGCTTGCTCGACCGGTCGACGAAGAGCGTTCCGACGCGGCGCGCCGCCATGCCGATGACCGGCCAGCCGGCGAGGTCGGCGCGGCTCACGACGGTCGCCTCGAAGAACGCGAGCGTGACCATGATGTCGAGCG
The DNA here is from genome assembly GCF_000418325.1 of Sorangium cellulosum So0157-2. Classification (GTDB taxonomy): domain Bacteria; phylum Myxococcota_A; class Polyangia; order Polyangiales; family Polyangiaceae; genus Sorangium; species Sorangium cellulosum_D. Next base: position 985,972 of record NC_021658.1, on the reverse strand, counting down.
CGGAGCGGTGGTTCATCACGAACAGCCGCCCGACGCCCCGCGGATCGCGCCCGGGGTAGTACGCCCCGCTCGCCACGGCCGGGTCGGCCGCGCCGCCGGCGGGACCGCGCGTGGGCTCCGCCTGGACGAGACCGCCGGCGCGCACGTCGAGGCCGTACAACTTCAGGAGCGCGCGCCCGTAACGGCGCATCCATGTATGGAGGACCACCTCGCGATCGGCGTCGCTGGAGAGCGCGGTGTCGATCTCCAGCAGGCCGTACATGCCGAAGGTGAGGCCGACGAAGCCGGCGGTGCGGAGCGGAAAGCGGAGGGTGTCGAGGGGAAGAGCGCGGACCATGGTTCGGGTGTCCTGGTCGTCGGGCGGTTCAGGCGGCGCGGCGATCCTTGGCGCGGAGCTGCACGGAGAGGAAGCCTCGGCGCGCCCGCGCGTCGCAGGCGACCGCATACGGGATGCAGATGACCGCGGCGAGACCGCCGCTCGCCAAGTTCGTGGCGGGCGCCCGGCGGGACGAAGGCCCGCGGGACGCCCGCGGCGGCAGCTCCCTCATGCGCCGGCGGCGGGGGCGCCCTCGAGCAGCCGCTTGAGGACGTCGTTCACGACGGCCGGGTTCGCGCTGCCCCCCGTCTTCTTCATGATCTGCCCGACGAAGAAGCCGAGCAGCGCGGTCTTGCCGGCGCGGTACGCCGCCGCCTGCTTCTCGTTCGCGGCGATGATCGAGGCGGCGATCGCCTCGATCGCGCCGGCGTCGCTCATCACGGCCATCCCCTTGTCGCGGACGATGTCGCCGGGCGCCCGGTCGGTGCCGGCCATCTCCATGTACACCTCCTTGGCCTGCTTGCCGCTGATCGCGCCCTCGTCCACGAGGCGGAGCAGCCCGGCCACCTGCGCCGGGGAGACCGGGAACGTCGCCGACAGGCCCGCCGTGCGGGTGTCGCGCAGCACCTCGCCCTGGACGAAGTTCGCGACCTTGACCGCGTCGCCGTGGAGGCGCGCCGCCTCCTCGAAGAACGCCGCGATCTGCGGGTGGCCGGTCAGGACCTGCGCCGCGTACGGCGTGAGCCCGAGTGACTCGGCGAAGCGGCGGCGCTTGTCGGCCGGCGGCTCCGGGAGCGCGGCGCGCACCTCGGCGAGGAACGCCTCGTCCACGACGAGCGGCGGCAGGTCCGGCTCGGGGAAGTAGCGGTAGCCGGACTCGTTCTCCTTGTCGCGGAGGAGGTACGTCTCCTTCTTCTCGGCGTTGTACCCGCGGGTCTGCTGCCGCACCCGGCCGCCCTGCTCGATGAGCGCGATCTGCCGCCGGATCTCGAGATCGATCGCCTCGGCGACGAAGCGGAACGAGTTGATGTTCTTGAGCTCGGTCCGCGTGCCGAGCTTCGCCTCGCCCACCGGGCGGACCGAGACGTTGGCGTCGCAGCGGAAGCTGCCCTGCTCGAGGTTGCCGTCGTTGACGCCGATGAACATCAGGATCTCGCGCAGCCGCTTCAGGTACTCGGCCGCCTCGGCGCCCGAGCGGAGGTCGGGCTCGCCGACGATCTCGATGAGCGGCGTGCCGGCGCGGTTGAGATCGACGACCGACAGGCCGCCGATGCCGTGGAGGTTCTTGCCGGCGTCCTCCTCCATGTGGACGCGCGTGATCCCCGCCCGCCGCTTGCCGGCCTCGGTCTCGATCTCGAGGGCGCCGCGCAGCGCGAGCGGCCGATCGTACTGGCTGAGCTGAAAGCCCTTCGGGAGGTCCGGGTAGAAGTAGTTCTTCCTCGCGAAGATGCTGCTCTCCTGGATCTCGCAGCCGAGCGCGAGCGCCGCGCTCACCGCCATCCGGACCGCCTCGCGGTTCAGCACCGGGAGCGCGCCCGGGAGCCCGAGGCAGACCGGGCAGGTGTGCGTGTTCGGCGGGTCGCCGAAGCTGGTCGCGCAGCCGCAGAACGCCTTGGTGCGGGTGAGGAGCTGCGCGTGGACCTCGAGCCCGATGACCGCCTCGAAGGAGCCGTACGTCGTCGCCATGGCTCGCCGTTCTAGCAGAACCTCGCGCGGGCGAGGTGCCTCCGGCGAGCCTGGCTCAGTGATCCGCGGCTTCGCGCGTGAGGCCGGGGTGCGTCGGGTCGCCCGGCTCGTGGCGCTTGTTCGCCGTCAGCCGCGAGCCCGAGCGATCGGTGAGGCTCATGAGGAGATCGCGCCGGTAGATGAACTGCTCGCGCGAGTCGTAGGGCACCGCGTGGAGGCCCGTGTCCATGCGGATGGCGTCGACGGGGCACGCCTCGACGCAGTAGCCGCAGAAGACGCAGCGGAGCTCGTCGATGACGAAGCTGCTCGGGTACCGCTCGTAGCCGTGCCGCCGATCCCCGTCGGGGTACTCGGCCGGATCGATCGCGATGCACTGCGCCGGGCACGCGGTCGAGCAGCAGAGGCACGCGACGCAGCGGGGCGAGCCGTCCTCGCGCAGCGTGAGCCGGTGGATGCCGCGGAAGCGCTCCGGGTAGGGGCGCTTCTCCTCGGGGTAGCTGATCGTCGTGACCCCCGGCTCGAGCGCGTTGAGCACCGGGTCCGGCTTCTGGCCGAGCACCATCTCCTTCGTGTTCTTGAAGAAGTGCTTCATCGTGAGCCCCAGCCCCTTCACCATCTCGGGGATGTAGGCCTGCACGTCGGCGCTCCGGGTGGGGCGCGGGATCGGCTTGCCGGCGACGGGCCTGCCGGCCGGCTTCGTCCAGGGGTTGCTCGGGGTAGCCTTCGCCATGGGATCCTCCTCTACGCCTGCTGCGGCGTCGCCTTGGTGCCCCCCGCCGCGGCGGCGAACCGGGCCGAGGTGGAGACGATGATGCGCTGGCGCTCGACCGGCTCGAGGAGGCCGGCGATCATCGCCACGACCGCCGCGAAGCCGCCCACGGCGACGATCGCGTGGGTGATGTCGGCGGCGACCTGGAGGCCGCCGCGGAGCCCCGCCGGCGCCGAGTCGACGGCCAGGATCACGATGCCCGTCACCATCATGTTGACGAGCGTGAGCGGCAGGAGCTTCGTCCACCCGAGCCGCATCACCTGGTCGTAACGGAAGCGCGGCAGCGTCCAGCGGAAGAAGACCTGGACCCACGACATGAGGATCGTCTTGCCGAAGAAGGCGATGACGTACGTCAGGCTCACGGCCCAGTGGGTCATCTTGTACTGGAACAGCGTCGCGTCGCCGAGGACGACGTTGATGCCGTCGCGGTCCAAGAACGGCAGGTGGTAGCCGCCGAAGAAGAGCGTGACGAGGAGCGCGCTCGACGTGATGAGCTCCACGTACTCGCCCGTCATGAACATGCCGAACTTCATCCCGGAGTACTCGACGAAGTAGCCGGCGACGATCTCGCTCTCGCCCTCGGGCTGGTCGAACGGGATGCGCTTCGTCTCGGCCGCGAGGGCCGCGAGGAACAGGATGAACGCGAACGGCTGGACGAAGATCCCCCACGCGTGCTGGGCCTGCCACTGCACCATGTCGCCGAGCCGGACGCTGCCGTAGATCATGAAGAGCCCGACGACGCTGAGGCCCATGGCGACCTCGTAGCTGACCATCTGGCTCGCGGCGCGCAGGCCGCCGAGCAGCGAGAACTTGTTGTCGCTCGCCCAGCCGGCGAGCGCGGCGCCGATGATGCCGGTGCCCGCCATCGCGAAGATGTAGAGGATGCCGACGTTGAGGTCGGCGACCTGGAGGTTCACGACGTGGCCGGAGCACGTGAGCGACTGGTCGACCGTCCGCTGGAGGAGCGGGAGGTCCGCGAAGCCGAACATCCCGTCGCCGTTGTCCGCGAAGCAGAGCTTGTCGCCGAAGGGGATGACCGCGAACGTCACCAGCGCCGGGAACATCGCGAGCAGCGGCGCGAGCGAGTGGAGGAGCCGGTCGGCGTTCTTCGGGATGAAGTCCTCCTTCCAGATCATCTTGATCGCGTCGGCGGCCGCGTGGAGCGTGCCGAGCAGGCGCAGGGGCACCTTGCCCTCGGGCACGCGCAGCGCCGTGTACGCGCCCGTCACGACGAGCAGCGCGCCGAGCAGCACGCACACGACCCGCGCGGCCGTGGGCGCCGCCGCGACCGGGACCGCCTGCGTGACGAAGAAGGCCAGCACGTGGCCCAGGACGCCGGCGTAGAAGATGTTGCGCGGGTCGACGCGGGCGAGCGCCTCCTCGGCCCCGTTGATCGGGCCGCCCCGGCGGGCCGACGCGCAGAACACGAGCAGGCCGAGCCAGGTCACGAGCACCGCGAGCTGCGCGCCGATCACCAGCGTCTCGACGGCGGCCGGCCCGGTCATCTCGCGCGTCGCCGTGAACACGGCGAGCGCCCCGAGCAGCGCCGGCGGGAAGAACACGATGCCGCGCACGAGCATCGACGGCAGGTAGACGACCGCGCGGTTCGGGCCGACGCGGTCCTGCACCATCGCCCCCTGGCGCCGGTCGGCCCAGGTGGCGATCGCCGCCATGTTCAGCAGGAACAGGACGACGATGAGAATCTTCACGATCGCGAGAACGACCTCGACGAGAGTCATGCCGTGGCCTCCGTCTTCTTCGGCTCAACCCGCGCGCCGTCGGCGACGGCGGTCGCCGCCGAGGTGTGCGCGGGGGGCGCCGCGCCGAGCACCGCGCCGGGCGCGCCCGCCCCCGCGACCGCGCCGGGCGGCATGGCGCGGCGCAGCTCGGCGAGGGTCTTCCACCCGGTCTCGTACCCGAGCGCGCGCCCGAGCCGGCCGATGAGCTCCCAGGCCGGGCGCGCGTCGCCGTGCGGGAGCAGCGCCCGCTCGCTCCGCTGCGCGAGGCCCTTCCGGTTCACGTACGTCCCCTCGGCCTCGGCCCAGGAGCACGCCGGCAGCGCGACGCGCGCCGCCTTCGCCAGCGGCCCCTCGTGGGCGGCGATCGTCACCACCCCCTTGAGCCGCGAGAGCGCCCGCTGCGCCTCGCCCGCGTCGACCTCGAGGTCCGACCCGAGGGCGACGACGTACGCGTACTGCCCCGACGCGATCCCCTGGAGCAGCTCCGCGACCGGGCGCGGCGGGGTCGCCGCCGCGATCTGCACGGCGCCGCGGGTGTTCGGGTTCTTGTCCTCGCTGATCAGGATGTCGTCGCCCTGGCCGAGCGGCCTGCCCGACACGAAGAAGTCGGTCGCGCCGAGGTACGTCGTGGCGAGGTGGTAGAGCGCGAAGTTGTCCTCGTTCGAGTGCTGGGCCGACAGGACGATCGCGACCCGCGACGGGTCGTCGGCGTGGCCGCTGAGCTGCTCCTTGGCCGCGGCCAGGGCGTCCTCGACGCTCGCGTCGTCGTTGCCGACGAGCGCCGTGAGCAGCCGCCCCTCGACCGCGTGCCGGTACGACAGCATGCCGTCGTCGCACATCCAGTACGTGTTGACCGCCATGTTCTCGCGCGGGCGGTGCCGGTACGGCGTGTTGTTGCGCGGATCGTAGTCGAGGTAGGCGTTGCAGCCCGTCGCGCAGCCCTGGCAGACGGTCCGGGCGCTGCGGAGGAACCAGACCCGCGCCTTGAACCGGAAGTCGCGCGACGTGAGGGCGCCGACCGGGCAGACGTGCTCGGTCATCAGCGTGTAGTTGTGGTCGAGCTCGCGCCCCGGCGAGACCGTGATCTCCCCGAGGTTGCCGCGCTCGCGGACCGAGAGCACCGGATCGCGGGCGAGCTCGTTGCAGACGCGGATGCACCGCGTGCAGACGATGCAGCGCTCGGCGTCGTAGACGATGGTCGGCCCGAAGGTCACCGCCTTCGGCTTGTGCACCGGCTCCTGGTGCATCCGCTTGCCCTTGCGCTGGTGCTCGAGCCAGTAGTCCTGGAGGCGGCACTCGCCGGCCTGGTCGCAGATCGGGCAGTCGACCGGGTGGTTCAGGAGGAGGAGCTCCTGCACCGCCGAGCGCGCCTCGGCCACGTGATCGCTGCCGTCGGACAGCACCTCCATGCCGTTCGCGCAGGCCATCTGGCAGGCCGGCTGGAGCTTCGGCTTCGCCGCCGGCACGTAGTCCTGCTTGGCCGGGTCCCAGCGGAGGATGTCGAGGCTCATCGCCGGGCGCCCGGGCGGCGGCAGCACCTCGACGAGGCACATCCGGCAGTTGGCGGCGACGCTGAGGCCCGGGTGCCAGCAGTAGTGGGGGATGTCGATCCCGGCGCGGTGCGCCGCCCGGATGATCGTGTCACCGCTCTCGAAGGGGATCTCCCTTCCGTCGATCTTGATCGTAGGCATCGTGCTCTCGGTTCCCGGCGGGGCCGCGCGGGCCCCAGCTTCCTTAGGTCGATGACGGGAGCGCCGTCGCTAGTGGTCGCACTCCCCGCCGATCATGTTGAGCGAGCCGAAGGTCGGCACGACGTCGGGGATCATCAGCCCGGTGATGAGCTGCGAGAGCCCCTGCGTCGTGGCGAAGCACGGCGGCCGGATGCGGACGCGGTAGGGCGTGCCGCTGCCGTCGGACACCAGGTAGAAGCCGAGCTCGCCGTTGCCGGCCTCGGTGTACGAGTAGCACTCGCCGGCGGGCACCTTGATGCCCTCCATGACGATCTTGAAGTGCTGGATGGTCGCCTCGATGGTCGTGTAGACCTCCTCCTTCGGCGGCAGCACGATGCGCGGATCGTCGATGTTGATCGGCCCCTCGTCGGGCATCTGGTCGAGCGCCTGCTCGATGATCCGCGCCGACTGGCGGATCTCCTCCTGCCGGCACATGAACCGGTCGTAGTTGTCGCCCCGCGTGCCGACCGGCACGTCGAAGTCGAAGCGGTCGTAGACCATGTACGGGTTCGCGCGGCGCACGTCGTACGCGACGCCGGTCGCCCGGAGCACGACGCCCGTCCAGCCGAGCGCGAGCGCGTCCTCCTGCGAGATCGGGCCGACGCCGTCGAGGCGATCGAGGAAGATGCGGTTCTTCAGGATGAGCTTCTCGGCGTCGTTGATGAGCGCGAGCACGCGCTCGAGGCCCACCCGCACCATCGACTTGAAGTCGGGCGTGGGCGGCCGCGCCATGCCGCCGACGCGGCCGAAGCTGTGCGTCAGGCGCGCCCCCGTCTCCTCCTCGAAGATCTCCCAGAAGATCTCGCGCGCGCGGCACAGGTAGAGGAACGGCGTGAAGGCGCCGAGCTCCATGCTCATGGCGCCGCTGCAGATCATGTGATCGCAGATGCGCGCCATCTCGCCGAGGATCACGCGGTAGTACTGGCAGCGCTCGGGCACCGTGACGCCGAGCATCTTCTCGACCGCCAGCGCGAAGCCGACGTTGTTGAGCATCGGCGAGACGTAGTTGAGCCGGTCGACGTACGGGAAGACCTGCGTCCACGTGCCGCGCTCGCACATCTTCTCGAAGCCGCGGTGCAGGTAGCCGATCTGCACGTCGGCCTTGTTGATCGTCTCGCCCGAGAGCTCGAGCACGATCCGCACCGTGCCGTGCATCGCCGGGTGGGACGGCCCCATGTTGAGGAGCATCGGCTCGCTCGGGAGATCGAGGTGGGCCTCGTCCAGGTCGCGATCCAGGGGTTCCATCGTTCAGCTTCGCTCCTGCAGCGCACCCACGCCGATGCCCTGCGGTTTGCCGTTGTCCGAGGCCTCGTCCCCGCCGGTCGACTCGAGCGACGCGCCCGCGCCCGCGTTCAGCAGCGCGAAGTCGTGCGTCTGGCGGCCGAAGCTCATGCCCTCGTCGGGGCCGAACGGCGGCAGCTTGCCGATGTTCGGCACCTCCCGGAACGGGATGAGCGGCTGGATGCGGTTGGCCGGGTAGTCCTTGCGCAGCGGGTGCCCCTCGAACTCCGGGTACATCAGGATGCGCCGGAGGTCCGGGTGCCCGCGGAAGACGATGCCGAGCAGGTCGTAGCACTCGCGCTCGAACCAGTTCGCGCCCTTCCACACCGGCACGATCGAGTCGATCTCGGCGCCGTTGCCCTCCTCGTCGCCCACGCGCGCCTTGATCCGGATGCGGTGGTTCCTCTCGAAGGAGCGCAGGTGGCAGACCACCTCGAAGCGGGGCACGTCGCCGCGCCAGAGGTAGTCGACCGCCGTGAGGTCGATGAACATGTTCATCAGCGTCCGCGGGTCGTTGCGGAGGAAGAGCGCGACGTCGCGCCACACCGCCGGGTCGACCACCGCGGTGTCGTCGCCGAACTGCGAGTGCGTCTCCAGGACGGCGCCCGGGAACTGGGCCGTCAGGATCTCGAGGACCTTCTTGCTCACGGCTGGCTCCTCTCCTTGCGCTGGAGGGTGACGAGGCGCTCCGCGGTCTGGGCCGGGTCCTCGCGCGGCTTGACGATCGCCGGCGTGCGGTCGCCGCGCGCGATCTTGTCCTGGAGGAGCATGAGGCCGTCGAGCACCGCCTCGGGGCGCGGCGGGCACCCGGGCACGTAGACGTCGCAGGGGATGATCTTGTCGATGCCGGCGACGGTCGTGTAGTTGTCGTAGAAGCCGCCGCACGAGGCGCACGTGCCGAAGGCGAGCACCCACTTCGGGTCGGCCATCTGCTCGTAGATGCGCCGGAGCGCGGGCGCCTGGCGCTGGCTGATGGTCCCCACCACCCAGAGCAGGTCGGCCTGGCGCGGCGAGAAGCGCGGCACCTCGGCGCCGAACCGCGCCATGTCGTAGCGCGGGCTCGCCATCGCCATGTACTCCATCCCGCAGCAGGCCGTCACGAACGGGTACTGGAACAGGGAGTACTTCTTCGCCCAGTTGAGCAGCGCGTCCACGCGCGTCGTCGCGAACCCGTGCTCGGAGCCCTCCATCACGCGCGTCGAGGGCCCTCCACCCTTCATTTCTCCCATTCCAGAGCTCCCTTCTTCCACACGTACACGAGCACGACGACGAGCATCGCGATGAACGAGCTCATCGTTGCGAGGCCCGTCCACCCCAGGGAGCGGAACTGGACCGTCCACGGGTAGATGAGCACCGCCTCGATGTCGAACACGACAAAGAGGATCGCCGTCAGGTAGAACTTCACGCTCGGCTTGACGAATCGCCCGCCCGTCGAGTCGCTGCCGCACTCGTACGGGATCATCTTCTCGGGCGTCGGGTTCTTCGGGCCGAGGAGCGACGTCAGCGTGAACATCGCGAGCGCGATGACCGCGGCGACGAGAAACAGCAGGAACAAGGGGATGTAGGTGGCCATCGAGAGAGCACTCCTACGGGTCGGTCCCGGGAGGGTCGACCGCCTCGCCGCAGCGCGCGGCGCCTCGGGCGAGACCTCAGGGCCCGCGGCCCCGAACCATGCAGTCCAAAAGGTGAGAGCGACGCGGCGATTGCTGCCTGAAACAGCAAAAATCCGAGCGATCCCGGCTTAATCCGCGCCGGATCTAGTCGGCCGCCGCGGGGGTGTCAATGGAGGCGGCGGTCAACCTGCCCCCAACCGGCGGGCCGCAATCCTAGGAGCGGCTCGCCACGAGGACCAGCCCTCTCCATGCGGTCAGCGCCGTTCCCAGGGTCGCCTCGATCTCCCGGATCTCCTCGACCATCTCGGCGTCGGGCACGCCGGCGCTCCGCGCCTCGCGGACGCAGGCGAGCGCGGCGACGAACTTCTTGCGATGCACGAACGCCCGCGCGAGGAGCGGCCAGATCTGCTTCGGCGGGGCGCCGAGGTTCGCGGCGCGCCGGAGGGGGCCGATGGCCTCGCCCGCCCGGCCGTCGTCGAGCATGGCCTCGCCCAGCCGGCGGAAGATGTCGCCGGCCGCGGCCCCGTCGTGCGCGTACTGGACCGCGAGGCGCATGACCTCCTCGCCCTGGTGCTCCTCGCCGAGCTTGACGCACGCGGTGCCGAGCAGGCCGAGGCCCTTGGCGATCAGGCTGCGGGCGTCCGGGGTGAGCATCTGCCCCTCGGGCGTGCGCAGGAAGATCGCGAGCGGCGCCGGCCAGGTGCCGAGCAGCTGGATCACCTTCGGGTAGTCGCCGCGCTGGGACGCGACCTCGGCCTCCGCGACCTTGGTGAGGTCGATGGCGGAGCGCGCGCCGGCCGAGGCGCGCTCGAGCTCGTCGCGCACGTGCGAGCGGATGCGGGCGCGGAACTCGTTCAGCTCGTGCGTCTCCTCGATGCCGTCGCGCAGGAGGAGGAGGCGCGAGGTCTTGCCCTCGACGGACAGCTTGCGGAGGCTGTAGCCGTAGAGCGGGGCGAGGAGCAGGTAGCGGACGCCGATGTGGAGCTGGATGCCCTCGAGGTCGGTGTCCCGCTCGGGGGCCTGCGGCGTCGTGTCCTCCGTGAGGAGGGCGCCGACGAGGCGGTGGCGGAAGTCGGCGAGCGTGAGCCGCTGGACGTCGCCGTCGATCTCCTCCTCGCCCGGCGGCGCGATGACGAAGTCGACCAGCGTGTTGTCCGGGTTGCGGCGGTCGACGGTGAGCGCCGTGATGCGGGCGCCCGTAATCATCGAGAAGGCGAAGAACGCCTCGCCCACGATCTCGCAGAGCGCCTGGAAGCTGCCGATGCCGTCGCCTATGCGCTCGAACCAGCCGTCGGTCCGAACGGCATCGAGGGAGAACACGCGTTCCTTTGGCATGGTTCGACCCGGATCCGAAGGGCGCGTCCCGGATGGCGGACGCAAATCCCAGGGGGGCGAGACTCGCACGGTCGCGCGCGGCTCTCAAGAAAACTCCTAGGGATCGCGCACATCGCCGTCGGCCTCGAGCGCGCCGCCGCCGTCGGCCATCCGCCGTCGGCCATCCGCCATCCGCCATCCGCCATCCGCCATCCGCCATCCGCCATCCATCGCGGCACGCCGGGCCACCTGCCCCCACCGCGCTCCGCGGGCCGCCCCTGCCCGCTCGTCCCCCCGCCGACGAGGCGCAGCGGCCGGCCCGACCCAGCGCTGTGCCTCACGCCCCGCGCGAGCCGTCCGAGGGCGCCGCTGCCGTCGCCCGTCGCACGAGCCGATCCCCCTGGCTCTGCTCCACGCGGGCCAGAAGCGGCTCTCCGAGGCGAGGAAAAATAAACCGCCAAGGCACGGAGGACGCCAAGAAGAGAATTTTTTGGCTCTCTTGCTTCCTGGCGTCCTTGGCGCCTTGGCGGCTTCTCCTACGGGTCGACGCAGGCGGCCCGCGGGCCCGGTCTAGGGCTCGGGCTCGGTCCCCGCATCCGGCTCGGTCCCCGGGTCGGGATCGGTCCCCGCATCCGGCTCGGTCCCCGCATCCGGCTCGGTCCCCGCATCCGGATCGGTCCCCGGGTCGGGATCGGGCGCGGCGCTGATGTTCAGCACGAGGTTGCCGGAGGAGGAGGGCCGGCTGTCGCCGACGATCGTGATCACCTGGCCCGCGGTGAGGGTGACCTCCACCCGCGACGCGACCCCGCTCGCGTTGTCGTTGCACGCGAGCTCGGCGCCGGTGCAGCTGTCGCCGTCGTGCACGTGAAGGATGGTGTCGAAGGTCGAGGTCAGCGTGTCGATGATGTAGGTCCGGCTCTCCGGCGCGGTGAAGCGGTAGACCCGGTCGTTGCCGCTCGACGTCGTGCAGCCCGGCGCGGCCGAGTTCGGCTGCAGCAAGGTCGAGCCATTCACCCTCTGCGGGACCGCCGAGCCGAGGTTGATCGGGTTCGCGCAGGTGCCCTCACCGTTCGACCGGGAGACGTTGAGCTTGAACGCCCCCGTGGCGGACGGCCCGGAGCCGTCGACCACGACGACCGTCGCCTGCCCCGCGACGAGCGACACCGCGACCCGCGACTGGGGGCCGGCCGTGTTGTCGTTGCAGCCGAGCGACGGGCCGCCGCACGCGCCGTCGTGCACGTGGAGGACCGTGTCGAAGCTCGAGCCGAACGTGTCGAAGACATAGACGCCGTCCTCCGGGGCGACGAACTCGTACGTCGCCTCGGCGCCGCCGGGCGCGCCGCACGGCGCGCTCACGAAGTCGCCGAGGCTGGCGGTCGTCCCGTTCAAGGTCAGCGGGACGGCCGACTCCAGCTCGTTCGCCGGGCACGGGGGCGCCGGGATGCCGCTCACGTTGAGCTTGTAGGCGCCGGAGTCGCCGTACGCGCCGTCGACGACCACGTACGCGGTCTGTCCCGCCGAGAGCGGCGTGGACACCGCCGACTGGGACGAGGACGACGGCGCGTTGTCGTTGCAGCCCAGCGTGGGGCCCGCGCAGCTGCCTTCGTGGACGTGCAGCACCGTGTCGAGGCTCGACCCGATCGTATCGAAGGTATAACGCCCGTCGACGGGCGCCGTGAAGCTGTACGTCGCCTCGGGGCTGTCGCTCGTGGCGCAGGGCGACTCGAGGACGTGGTCGAGGCCCGACGTGTTGCCCGTGACCGACTGCGGGTAGGTCGAGCCGAGATCCATCATGGGGCACGGGGGCGGCTCCCACGCGGCGACGTTCAGCGTATAGCGCCCGCCCGCGGCCTCGAATCCATCGACGACGGCCACGATCGTCTGACCGGCCTCGAGCTCTACGACGGCGCGCGACTGCGATCCTCCGCGCGAGTCGTCGTTGCAGGCGAGCACCTCACCGTCGCACTCGCCGTCCTGCAGCTCCAGGATGGTGTTGAACTCGGAGCCGAACGTATCGAATACATACTTCCCGTCCGCCGGCGCCGTGAAGGTATAGCTCACGTCGGGGCCGCCCGGGTGGCCGCAGCTCGGCGTGATGGCGTCGCCGAGCAGCTCGGTGTCGCCGGTGAACGTCTTCGGGAGCGTGTCGCCGACGTCCTCCGAAGGGCAGGTCGGCGGGCCTGCCTTCGACAGGTGAAGCCTGAAGTCGCCCTCCGAGCCGTCGAAGCCGGTCACGACGATCAAGACCGGCTCGCCCGCGCCGATGACCGCGCGGACCTTGGACTGGGAGATGGTAGGACTGATGTCGTCGTTGCACTCGATCTGAGCGCAGCTGGTCGCCGACACCACGCCAAGGGCCGTATCGAAGCTGGACCCCGACGTGTCCAGCGTGTACGTCCCGGCCTCGGCGGGCGTGAAGAGGTAGACCCGCTCCGACGAGCCGGACGCCACGCACGCGAGCCCGTAGTTCGTCTCTCCCGCGATGGTGGTCCCCGTCACCGTCTGCGGGAACGTGTCTTCGATCACGTCGTGGGTGCCGATGACGCAGGAGCACGCGCCCTCCTGGCAGATGGCCCCGCGCTCGCACGCGACCTCGCAGGAGCCGCAGTGCATCTCGCTCGTCTGCAGGTCGGCGCACGAACCGTCGCAGTCCGTGAGGCCTTCGGAGCAGGAGCAGGCGCCCTCGACGCACAGCTGGGTCGGCGAGCAGCGGGTCTCGCAGCCGCCGCAGTGGGTCCTGTCGGTCAGCGCGTCCACGCAGGCGCCGTCGCACTCGGTGAGGCCCTCGGGGCAGGCGCACTCGCCGTCCGCGCAGACCTGCCCCTCCTCGCACGCGACGCCGCAATCGCCGCAGTTCCGCGGGTCGGTCTCGAGGTTCACGCAGCGGCCGTCGCACTCGGTATGCTCTTCGCTGCACGCGCCGTCGGCCCCCCCCTGGCCCGGAGCGTCGGTGCCCCCCTCGCCGAACTGGCCGCCGCCCCCGCCCTCCCCGGGGTCTTCGCCCTCGACGCAGGTGCCCGCCGCGCAGCGATGCCCCGCCGCGCAGGCGTTGCCGCATTCGCCGCAATGGTCGACGCTCGCCTGGGTATCGACGCATTCGCCGCCGCACTGCGACTGCCCGTCCGTGCACGGGTTCGACGAGGTGGAGCTCTCGGCGCAGGACGACGCGAGGACACCCCCCGCGACCAGGAGCAACGCAGCGGACGAGAGGGTGGGCCTGAGGCGTAATCCGGATCGTTTCATATGCATCCTTGGGGGTACCTGGCCGTTGGGGGCGGAGCGGATAACACGATACGCTCACGCCCGAGGTATTCGCAACCGGCGGGGGCGCTCGTGGAGCGAGAAGTTCGCCTGGCCACGCGCGGCTCGAGCCGCGGCCTGGACCGTGCTCGCCGCGCCTCGCGGAGGCGTCGCGGCGAGCTCAGCGCGGCGGGCGGCAGCGCCGCCGGACCGGCGAGAGGGCGAGCGCGGCGCGTCCTCACGGAGCGGGGGTGATGTTCAGCGTGAAGCTGCCCGACGACGTGCCGTATCCGTCGACGACCACGGTGATGACCTCACCGGCGGTGAGCGTCAGCCTCACCCCGGACCTCGAGGTGCCGCCCCAATCGTCGTTGCAGTTGAGCGTCTCGCCGCCGCAGCCGTCGCTGTGCACGTGAAGCACGGTATCGTACGACGATCCGATCGTGTCGATGACGTAGTCACCGTCGACCGGCGCGGTGTAGGTGAACACCATGTCCGCGGCGCTCGAGTTGGACGAGCAGGTGGAGACGGGCGTCGCCGAGTTGGGCTGGCCCGACGTGGTGCCGGTCCTCGTGAGCGGCAGCTCCGAGCCGAGATCGATCGCCGTCGAGCAGGTCCCCGGGCCGGTGAAGCGGTCGACCTGGAGCACGTAGTCGCCGGCGCTGGTGCCGCGGCCGTCGACGACGATGAAGACGGTCTGACCCGCGACGAGAACGGCGGAGACGAGCGATTGCCGGCCGCCCGAAGCGTCGTCGTTGCACCCGAGCGACGCGCCCCTGCAGCTCCCATTCAAGATCTGGAGGACCGTGTCGAGGCTCGATCCGAGCGTATCGAAGATGTAGGTCCCGTCCTCCGGCGCGGTGAAGCTGTAGATCATGTCCGGCGCGGTCGAGGAGCCGCAGCTCGGGGTGACCGACCCGGGCTGATCGACGGTGCTCCCCGTGACGACCTGGGGATAGCTGGAGGCGAGCTCGATGGGCGTCGAGCAGGTGCCGCCGCCGTCGAACCGCTCGACATTGAGCGTGAAATCGCCCGACGCGGCCGCCGATTCGCCGTCGATGAGCAGGATGATCGTCTGCCCCTCCTCGAGATCCAGCGTGAGCTGCGACTGCTGGCTCCCTGCCGCGTCGGCGTTGCACGCGATCGCGGTCCCGGAGCAGGAGCCGTCGAGCGCGGCGAGGGTCGTGTTGAAGCTCGATCCGAACGTATCGATGAGGTACGTCCCTGCCTCGGGCGCGGTGAAGCTGTAGGTCGCCTCGCGGCCGCCGGCGCCGCCGCAGGTCGGGCGCAGCAGGTCCACCGCGTCCGCGGTCGTCCCGGTCACCGTCTGAGGCACCGTCGTCCCGAGATCGATCAGCGGGCACGGGGGGACGAAGGTCTGGCTCACGTTGAGCGTGTAGGCGCCGGAGGCCGAGCTGCTGTAGCCGTCCACGACGACGATGACCGTCTGCCCCTCGTCGAGCAGCACCTTCACCTGCGATTGAAGGACGCCGGTGGCCACGTCGTCGTTGCACCCGAGGCTCGGCCCGCTGCACGTGCCGTCGTGGATGTGGAGGACCGAGTCGAAGCCGGAGCCGATGGTGTCGAAGGTGTAGAGCGCGTCCGCCGGCGCGGTGAACGCATAGGTGGCCTCGGGGCCGGCGCCGGTGCCGCAGGGCGCCGAGAGGGCGCTCTCGCGATCCACGATCGCGGTGGTGCCCGTCACCCGCTGCGGAAACGTGGCGGCGTCGAGGACGAGCTCCGGGCACGGCGGCGGCACGTACTCGCTGACGTTGAGCGTGAACGGCCCGTACTCTCCCTCGGCGCCTTCGACGATCGCCACCACCGCCTGGCCCGCGGTGAGGTCCGCGACGACGCGCGACGTCATCTCGGATGCGTTGTTGTTGTTGCAGGAGATCACCGAGCCTGTGCAGGTCCCGCTGCGCAGCTCGAGGACGGTGTCGAACGAGGAGCCGGCCGTGTCGAAGATGAACCTCCCGGCGTGCGGCGCGGTGAACGCGTAGCTCGCGTCGGGGGTGTCGAGCGAGCCGCAGCTCGCCACGAGGGCGTCGCCGAGCGCCCAGGTGTCGCCGTGGACCGACTGCGGGAGGGTCGGCTCGATGGTGCCCACCGGGCAGGCCGGCGGCGCCGCCCGGTCGACGTGGAGCACGAAGTCGCCTTGCGCGCCGTTGTACCCCGAGACGACGACGAGGATCTCCTCCCCTCCCTCGAGGACCACCGAGGCGGCCGCCTCGGCCCCCGCGCGATCGTCGTTGCACGCGAGCTCGCGGCAGACCGCGCGATCGAGCACGGCGATCGCGGTGTCGTAGCTCGACCCGGCCGTATCGAACCTGTACGTGCCGGCCTCTTCCGCCGTGAACTCGTAGACGACCTCGGTCGAGCCGGCGGCCACGCAGTCCAGCCCGAAATAGGTGTCTGCGCCGAGCGTGGTGCCCCTCACGACCTGCGGGATCGTCGAGCCGATGTCCTCGTGCTCGCCGACGATGCAGGCGCACGTGCCCGCCTGGCAGACCAGCCCCCCGCCGCACGCCGCGCCGCACGCGCCGCAGTGCTGCGGGTGGCTCGCGAGATCGACGCACTTGCCGTCGCAGTCCGTGAGGCCCTCGTCGCAGGCGCACTCCCCGTCCACGCACGTCGCGTTGAGCCCGCACCGGACGTCGCAGCCGCCGCAATGCAGCGGATCTTTCGTCAGATCCGCGCAGCTGCCGCCGCACGCCGCGAGGCCGCCGTCGCAACGGCAGGCGCCGCCCTCGCACAGCTGCCCGGCCGGGCATTCCTGGCCGCAGCCCCCGCAGTGATGCGGGTTGATGTCGAGATCGACGCAGCCGCCGCTGCACGGCTCGAGGCCGGGCGCGCAGAGCGCGCCGCCGGTCCCCTCCGACTCCCCTGGGGCCTCTACGCCCCCCTGGTCCCCGCCGCCCCCGCCGTTCCCCTTGTCCTCGCCGACGCACTCGCCCGCCTCGCACCGCTGCCCGCTCGCGCAGACGCCGTCGCAGCCGCCGCAGTGGTCGGGATCGATCTGCGTGTCGACGCACGCGCCGCCGCCGCACATCGCGAGGCCGTCATCGCACGTGATGCTCGAGGAGTCTCCCCGCGCGCAGGACGCAGAGCAGACGAGGAGGGCAGCTGCCGTCAGCCAGAGCGCTGTGAACGACAGCTCGAACCTGGAGCGCAATCCGGGTTGACTCATGAACTTCCTTTGGCGGATACGCCGGCCGCCTCGCGGCTCTTGGAGACTTCGCGGTTGAGGATACGCCTCTTCGCTTTCGCTCCGCAATCACGGATCACCGCGCATCGACTCGAGATCGTTCGACCTCCACGCACTCGTGAGCGCGATCGTGAGATGGAGCGCAGGGACCAGCACGGAGGGGCGGTCCGGCGGAATGCGCGATACGGCCGCGCGGGGCGCACGCGTCACACGGCCGGGTGATCCGGCAGCGGATCGGCCTGGTCGGAGGTGGGTTGACGCGCCTGGACGGCCTCCAGCGCCGGAGCGCCCGTCTCGGGCCCCGGCGCGTCTTCGGGCTGCCGCTCCGGGCCGAGGAAGCGGGCGATCGGCTCGAAGAGCTCGACGCCGGTATAGGCGCCCACGGCGAGGTCGCCGTGGCCGTAATCTTCCCGCGCCCCGAAGTCACGACCGAGCACGAGAAACCGCTTCGGCGTCTCCGGGTGATCGCGCCCCCACGCGTCGAACGCGGCGCGCACCGACGAGACGGGGGCAATCCTGTCGGCGCTGCCCGCGATGAAGAGGGCCGGCGCCGCGGCGGACGCGAGGCCGTCGAGGACGCGCTCGCCGTCCACGCGGATCTCTCCGTCGCTCGCCAGCCAGGCGGCGAAGTCCGCGTTCAGCGCAGCGGGGATGTCCTCGATGCAGTTGACGAGCGCGAGCCGCGTGACGCCGGGAGGCACGTTGCGCGGATTGGCGACGGCGTGGTGAATCGGCGTCGGCAGCCACTCCGAGGCGAAGGCGACGCTGCGCGCCATGAAGCGGAGCGGCACGCCCGGGAGCAGCCGCCCCGGCAGAAAGCGCATGAGCCGCGCCGGCGTGCCGAGGCGGCCCGGAGAGCCGACGATGACGACGCGGCGCACCCGATCCTCCGGCACGCTGCGACCGAGCGCGGCATAGAGGAGCATGCCGCCCATCGAGAAGCCGACATAATCGAGCGAACGGGCGCCGGTGCGCTTCAGGATGGCGTCGAAGGCGCAGGGCAGGTCGTACCGGACCATGGACGAGAAGCGGACGTTGCGGCGCTCGAGGCGGGTGAGGAGGCGGCCGCTCCGCAACGTCAGCAGCCACACGTCGCGTCCGAGCGTGGCGAGGTGGCGGGCCAGCGAGTAATCGGGGTGGATGTCCTGATTTCTATGGTTCGCGGCGATCCCGTGAACCAGGAGGATCGGCGGCAGATCCGGCTGCGCCTCCGCGCCGGGCGGGACCGGGACGCGGCGGATCTCGATCGGGGCGCCGTCCTCGGTCCGCAGGACCTCTTCGACGCTGTACTCGAGCGGCAGGGTCAGCCGCTTGACCCAGTAGAAGAGGTGCGCCCACAGCCCGATCGCGGCCAGCGCCACGAGAGCCAGCGCGACCAGGAGGGTTGCCCCGAATGTCCAGACCATACGCCCAATCTACCTGCTGGCGCCGTTTTCCGCATGCGAGCGCCCTCGGCAATAGTGGCGCACGGACGGAGCGCCGGCCAGCCGCTCGCTGAGCTCGCTTACCGGCGCTCGGCGCCAGATGATCATGAATCCATGGGAACACGATGTTTCATGATCATTTCTACCAGCGCGCGAGAAAGTCACACAGCGCTGGCCGGTCGACTCCGCCGCTTCCATCCCACAGCGCGCTTCCGCGACTGCTCACGACGGAACACGACGGAAACGGACGTCGCGACGGCTCGCTTCGAGCCGCGTCGCATCGCACGGCGGTGGCGGCGAGTGTCCGGGGCCACAGGGCTCGACGCGAAACCTTCGCTGCATGCGTGCACGAAGGTTCCATCGTGACCGGCCCGGGACGTGGCATGCGGGTCGCATCACGTCGGGGAGAGGAGAGACGTGGAAAGGGTCCCGTAAGCACCCCGGTGCACGGGGGCACACATCAAGGCGCCGCAGCGGAGCTCGGGGGGGCTCCGCTGCGGCGCGCTTCGTGTCACGCCGGTGGCAGCGCCGAGCGGGCGCCCTCTGGCGGCCGTTGAAACAAAATGAAAAAAGCGCCTCGCGGACCTGGGGGGGGAAGGTCTCCGCGACGGCGCTCGCCCACCGATAGAGCAGGCTCTGTGCCGGCCTGCCTACCACCACGTTTCAGGTAGTTATCACGCAGCACCCTCGCCATCGTTGCATCCTTGCAAAACAAAATTGAAATACGGTGCAAATTCGAAGGATTTCAAGGCTTTCCGCGGCACGACCTGCAGCTGTCCTGGACGAAATGACTGTGCACGGCGTGCTCACTCGTCCCAGTGGCGGCAGACGGGTTTCACGCCGCACCCCTGGCAGCGGACCGGATCGCGTCGCGACGGGCACTGCTGGAGCATGCCGAGGTGGCACAGGGCGAAGTCGTATTTGACCGGGTCGGCGGGATCGAAGCCGCGGAGGGCGGCGGTGATCTCCTCGGCCGTCTTCCAGGTGGCTCCCCTGCGGTCGGTGAGGCCGATGTTGTAGCCGAGCTTCTGGATGTGGGTGTCGACGGGGATCAGGAGGGCGGACGGCGGTATCGGCCAGAGGCCGAGATCCACGCCGTCGGCGGGGCGGATCATCCACCGCAAGAGGAGCATGAGCCGCTTCGTGGCGCTGCCCTTCTCGGGGTCGGGGAGGATGTGCGCCGCACCCCGGTCGTCCGGGCGGCGGTCGAGCCCGCCAGCGCGCCGGATCGCGCGCACCCACGCGCCGAGGGCCTGGCGCAGGTCGCGGCTGCGCGAGAGCTCGGCCGCGAAGGCGGCGCCGAGCGAGCCCGAGGCGCGCTGCACCCGACGCGCGCCGACGAGGAGCGCCGCGAGGTCGCGGTCGCGGTAGACGCGGTGCCGGAAGCCGCGGAGGCGCGCCGAGACGGCCCGGGCGTCGTCGGCGGTGAGGGCGATCTGCGGGCCTAGCCGGTCGAGCGCCTCGCCGATCTTGGCGCGCAGCGCCTTCACGTTGCCGAAGGCGAGCGACGCGGCCAGGAGCGCCACGAGCTCCTGATCGGCCGGATCGGTGTAGCGATGGACGAAGGAGACCGGGTCCTGCGCGCGGCGCTCCTCGATGGCGCACCGCGCGCGCACCCCGTCCAGCGCCGCCTGCAAGGCAGCGCTCCGCGCAGCGTCCCGCCGGGAGGCCGTCTCGCTCCGCCGGGGGGCCGTCTCGCTCCGCCGGGGCGCCGCATCGCTCCGCCGGGGCGCCGTCTCACCGCGCCCGTCACGCCTGCGCGCCGTCACGTCGCCCCCGCGCCGGGCGCCGCGTCGGCCGCGAGCGGCTCGGCCCGCGCGGTCCGCTCCGGCGCCTCGCGGTCGTGCTCGAGCGCGGGGAGCGACACGACGAACGCGCTGCCGCGCCCGTCCTCGGTGACCGGGCTCTCGACCCGCACGGCGCCGCCGTGGCTCTCGGCGATGTGCTTCACGAGCGCGAGCCCGATGCCGCTGCCGCGCACCTGCCGCTCGCTCGCTCGCCGGCCGCGCGCGAAGCGCTCGAAGATGTGCTTCTGCTCGTCCGGATCGATGCCGGGCCCCCGGTCGCTCACCCGGATGGCGACGCGCCTCGCACGGTTCGTCAGCGCGGAGAGGCGCCCGCCGCCCCCGCCCTCGACCTCGACCTCGACCGCGACGCGGCCGCCGTCCTTCGCGTACTTGAGCGCGTTGTCGAGCAGGTTCACGATGGCGAGCTCGAGCGCGCGCGCGTCGATGAGCGCCTCGGGCAGCCCGTCGGCGACCGTCAGCTCGACCGTCATCTCCTCGCGCTCGGCGCGGTAGCGGTACATGTCCACGGCGCGCGCGGCCACCTCGGCGACGCTCCCGCGCGCGAACTCGTAGGCGGCCTTGCCCCGCTCGACCCGGGCGAAATCGAGGACGTTCTCGATGAGCGCGGTGAGCCGCTCGCTCTCGCTCACGATGATCTGCAGGTACTGGCGGCGCTTCTCGTCGTTGGGCACGCGGTCGCCGAGGAGGAGCTCGCCGAACATGCGGACCAGCGAGAGCGGCGTCTTGAGCTCGTGGGACACGTTCGCGACGAAGTCGCTCTTCAGCGCCGCGAGCCGCCGCTCGTTCACGGAGGCGAGCACCACGATCGCGAGCCCGGCCAGGGCGACCAGGGCCGAGAAGCCGACCATCAGGATCTCGATGAGGCGCTGCCGCTCCACCTTCTCGCCGAGCTCCTCGGCGGTGGTGAGCGCCATCTGGAGGCGCCAGTTGTAGAGCGTGGTGGGGAACGGGCGCCCGACCGTGAACTCGCCGCCGATGATGGGCGGGCCGAACACGATGCGGCCCTCCTCGTCGATGACGTTCATCCGGCTCTTCTCTCGATCGAGGTCGCGGAAGAGCCGGGGCATCACCTCGTGGACCAGGCGCGGCACCTCGTGCCAGGCGACCACGAGGAACCGGCGCCCCTGGTGCTCGCGCTGCCAGTAGCTCACGAGCAGGCTCTGCTGATCGATGACGTGGTGGAGGTGGCGCAGCTCGGCCGCGTCGCCGTCGAAGTTCATCTGGGGCAGGAGGCGGGCGAGCAGGAGCTTGCGGAAGGCGTCGTCCTCCCGGCCGGAGGCGCCGCGCGAGGCGAACGCGAGCACGTCGTGGGCCTCGTGGTCCATGTCGAGGACCAGGATGGCGCGCACGGTCGGCGTCTCGCGCGCCGCGGTGGGGAGCCACCTCCGCGCGATGACCGAGAGGTTCGCCACGTCGACGTGCGCGGCGACGACGTTGTCCTGCGCGATGATCAGCTTGTCGAGGCGGTCGACGCGCTCGTCGGCGAGGGTGAGGGTCGCGTCGAAGACGGTCTGCTGGCGGGCCTTCTCGATCTGCAGCGTGGTGCGCAGGGCGATGCCGCCGAGGACGAGCACGGCGACGACGATGGCGGGGACGAGGGCGAAGTACGGGACGCGATGGCGCTGCCCGACCGAGGGGAGGAGGTCCATCGCTGAGCTCCGCTAGCGGGCGGCCTTCTTCGCCCCCGCGGTCACGAGGCCGGGGTCGAGGACCACGCCGCGGGCCCCGACGAACTCCGCGAACTGCTGGCCGATGTAGGTGAGCGCGTTGCCGTCGCTCTCGGAGAACGGCTTGCCGTCGAGGGGGTTGCCGATCTCGAGGAGGCCGAGGTAGCGGCCCGCGAGCTCCACCGGCGCGCAGATGACGCTCCGGAGCTCGACGCCGATCGCCTTCCACCGGTCGTCCATGACGCGCTCGTCCCTGGACGCGTCGGGCACCACGACGGCGCGCCTGGACCGCATGGCGGCGAGGGCGAGCGGCGCGCGCTCGGACAGCCTGGCGAGGAGCGCGCTCTTGCCGCCGTACTGCCGGACAACGACGAACTCGCGCCGGTTGATGTCGAACAGCGACACGAGCCCGAGGGCGCACGGGATCTTGTCGAGCGTGAGCGCGAGGATGAAGTCGGCGCCCGCGAGCGTGTCGTGGAGGAAGTGCAGGTCGCTGCACGCCTCGAACAGCTCGGCGATGAGGTCGTCGCCGGAGAGGCGCCCGTTCCTCGGCGGGAAGGAGGAGCGCCTCCGCGGCGGCTGGCTCGGCGCGGGCGCGGGGATCACGCCCGATGCGGGAGCGGCCTCGGGCCGAGGCAGCGCGCTCGGCTCGCCGGGCGGCGCAGCGGCAGAGGGCGATGCGTCGGCCAGCGGTGCGGCGGCGGAGGGCGACGCGTCGGCCGGCGGTGCGGCCGCGGAGGGCGACGCGTCGGCCGGCGGCGCGGCGGCCGGCGGCGCATCGGCCGGCGGTGCGGCGGCCGGCGACGCATCGGCCGGCGGTGCGGCGGCCGGCGACGCATCGGCCGGCGGTGCGGCGGCCGGCGACGCATCGGCCGGCGGTGCGGCGGCCGGCGACGCATCGGCCGGCGGTGCGGCGGCCGGCGACGCATCGGCCGGCGGTGCGGCGGCCGGCGACGCATCGGCCGGCGGTGCGGCGGCCGGCGACGCATCGGCCGGCGGTGCGGCGGCCGGCGACGCATCGGCCGGCGGTGCGGCGGCCGGCGACGCATCGGCCGGCGGTGCGGCGGCCGGCGACGCATCGGCCGGCGGTGCGGCGGCCGGCGACGCATCGGCCGGCGGTGCGGCGGCCGGCGACGCATCGGCCGGCGGTGCGGCGGCCGGCGACGCATCGGCCGGCGGTGCGGCGGCCGGCGACGCATCGGCCGGCGGTGCGGCGGCCGGCGACGCATCGGCCGGCGGTGCGGCGGCCGGCGACGCATCGGCCGGCGGTGCGGCGGCCGGCGACGCATCGGCCGGCGGTGCGGCGGCCGGCGACGCATCGGCCGGCGGTGCGGCGGCCGGCGACGCATCGGCCGGCGGTGCGGCGGCCGGCGACGCATCGGCCGGCGGTGCGGCGGCCGGCGACGCATCGGCCGGCGGTGCGGCGGCCGGCGACGCATCGGCCGGCGGTGCGGCGGCCGGCGACGCATCGGCCGGCGGTGCGGCGGCCGGCGACGCATCGGCCGGCGGTGCGGCGGCCGGCGACGCATCGGCCGGCGGTGCGGCGGCCGGCGACGCATCGGCCGGCGGTGCGGCGGCCGGCGACGCATCGGCCGGCGGTGCGGCGGCCGGCGACGCATCGGCCGGCGGTGCGGCGGCCGGCGACGCATCGGCCGGCGGTGCGGCGGCCGGCGACGCATCGGCCGGCGGTGCGGCGGCCGGCGACGCATCGGCCGGCGGTGCGGCGGCCGGCGACGCATCGGCCGGCGGTGCGGCGCGGCGGCCGCGGCGGCGAGGTGGCGCCGGTGCGCGGGCGAAACTGGATCTCGGGCTCCGCCGAGCGCCAGTCCTTCCAGGCGAGGGTCGCGAGCGGACCGCGCTGAGGCCGGCCGCGGAAGACGTGATCGAACACCGCGATATGGATGAACTTGCCCGGGCGCGCGTCGTCGATGAGCTGCCGTGCCTTCTCGAGCCGGTCGAGCAGCAACGCGCTCACGAGATCGCGCGGGGTGCCCGTCGGGACCGCATAGACGAGCTCTCGGTACGTGAGCGGCGAGCGCTCGGACGGGTTCTCCTCGCGCTGCGACACGAGCTCGAACGGCGGCAGCGCGCTCGGCTCCGGCGCGGCGCCCCGCTCCGGCGCGGCGTCCCGCTCCGCCGCGGCGCCCTGCTCCGCCGCGGCGCCCCGCTCCGCCGCGGCGCCTCGCTCCGCCGCGGCGCCGCCCTTGGCCGCCTGCGCCGCGGCGGCGGGCTCCGGCACGAGGAGCGCGGTCCCCATCGAGATGAACGGGACCGTGGCCGCCACCGGCCGTTTCCCCGGCAGACGAGCCCCCGCCGGGTCGGCGGGCCTGGGAGACGCTGCGCCGGCCGGCGGCGCGGCCGCCGGAGGGTCCGCCCCGTCCGTCAGCGCCGCGTCGTCCGGCGCGCGCTGCACGACGTACCGCACGCGCGTCGCCGGATCGATCGCTCGGTAGCCGCTCTCGAGCAGGTCCACGGAGAAATTGTTGAGCGGCCCGCCATCGCCGCGGAGCGCCCGGGCCTTCTGCAGCGCGGGCTGCCACTGCGGGGCCTCGACGCACACCTTCCTGGTCGGCGGCGCGTTCTGGCCCAATGACGAGATCTCGACGAACCAACGCATCGTTTGCGGTTCCAATCCGCGCTGGCGCTGACTGGGTCGCGCGCTCTGGCGCGAACATCGTTCTACTCGACGCGCGCGAGAGGGGTCAACGCGCAGACCGCACGGAGCGCGCGCGGGCTCCTTTGGCGCAGGGCCCGAAATATTCTCAAGCGCGGACCGGCAGGGAAACTCCGCCCTGTCCTGAAGTCACGCCGCGCGCGGCGAGGCGCCGCAGTCCAATCCGCTCGGTCACTGAACGGCCGCCGGGTATTCCCGTAGAGGCGGGAGATCCCGGCTGTCGCGCCGCCGGCGGTGTCGTGCGATGGATGGGGCCACTCGGCCTCGGTCGCCTCCAGGTCATCCGCCGCGCGGTCTGGTCACCCGCTGTGCTGTCCGGAAGCGGGAACGGCGTCGCCCATCCGGTCGCGAGAGGCGCGAGCGCCGCGCCGGCCGCGCCGGCGCCTGCGGCCCTCGGGACGGGCTCAGGCCGTCCAGCCGAGCAGCCGTTCGCCGAGGGTGAGCAGGCCGAGCCACACGGCCGCCGAGATCAACGGGGTCGCCGCTGCCAGCCACGGGCGGCTGCGCCGCACCCGAATGGCCATCACGAGCAGCGCAATCCAGATCGCCCAGAGCGCCGCGACCGCCCAAGGCGGCGCGAGGAGGCCGGCGAGCGCGTAAGCCGGGCCGATCACGAGGTGGACGGCGATCCCGACCCAGGGGACGATCTGTGATGCTCGACGCTGCAACTCCACTCGTGCGCTGATCCACCCCGGAGGGCCCGCCACGCTTTCTATTGCGTCCGCAGGATGATGTGGAAGCCGAACGCCGTCTCCACGACCCCGCTCAGCGAGCCGACAGCGACCTTCTCCAGCGCCTGCTCGAACTCGGGCACCATGGCGCCCTTCCGGAACTTTCCGAGATCGCCGCCGCGCGCTGCGGATCCCGGCTCGTCGCTGTACTCGGCCACGAGATCCTCGAACCTCGCCCCCCGCTGCGCCTTCTTGAGCGCCTCCTCGGCGAGCGCGCGCGCATCGTCCCGGGTGCGAACGACGTGCTGCGGGGCAAGCCGTGATCCAGCATACATGACGACGAGGTGCTTGGCCCCCATCAGGCTGGTCCCCCCGGGAGGCTGGGCAGGCTGCGCCGGGGTTGCCTGGGTCGTCGCGGGCTTGCTCGCGCCGTGCAGCGACTCCGGCGTGGGGGGGACGCGCGGGCCGAGCGCGAGGTCCACGAGCCGACGGAAGCGCGGGGTCCCCTGCGCGCCGCTCAGGAAGTAGTCGTTGATGGCGAACGACGGCGTCCCCGTGATGTCCAGGCGCTCGGCGAGCTTCTGGTCCGCCTCGACGGCCGCGCGGTGCGCGCGCGCGTCGAGCGCGTCGCGGAGCTTCGCCACGTCGAGGCCGATCGCTGCCGCGTGGCGCTCGAGGGCCGCGCGGCCGAGCCCGTTCTCGGATTGGTCCTCCCAGAGGCGCTGCGCCATCGCCCAGAAGCCGGCCTCGCCCTTCTGCCGGAACGCCTCGACGGACGCCTCGGCGGCGAGGGGCGCGAGCGTGTGGATGGCGAGCGGCAGGTGCCGGAAGACCACGCGGACCTTGCCCGGATAGGCGGCGATGATCTCGTCGAGCGTGGGCTGGACCCGCTTGCAGAACGGGCTCTGGAAGTCGGCGAACATCTGGATGGTCACCGGCGCGCCCGGCTTCGCCCCCTTGCCGGGGTTGTCGCGGGTGGGCGCGGGGGCGAGGATCCGCTCGGGCGGGTTGCCGGCCTTCGCGCCCTTCTGCAGCGCGTCGTAGAGCTTCGCGCGCGGCGTGCCCTCGGCGACGAGCGCCCGAGCGCCCTCGAGCTGCGCCTCGATGAGGGCCTCGAACTTCTCTGCCCGCTGGGCGCCGACGAGCCGCCTGCCGTTGATGAAGAAGTGGGGCGTGCCGTTCGCCTCGAGATCGTCGGCGAGGCGCAGATCGCGGTCGATGCGCGCCGCGTGGCGCCGGGCGGCGACGGCCTTCTGCGCGCGCGCCACGTCGAGGCCCAGCGACCTCGCGTGCGCCGCGAGATCCGCGTCCTCGAGGGGCCCCTCCCGCAGGAGCTCGTACGCCTTCCAGAATGCCGCGTCGCCCCGCTGCGCCTTGGCCTCGAGGGCGAGCTCCGCGGCGGGCTCGGCCCGGAGGTGGAAGGGGAGCGGCCGGTGCTTGAAGACGACGCGGAGCTCGTCGCCGTACTTCTTCAGGAGGTCGTCGATGGTCGGGGCGACCTTGCGGCTGAACGGACACTGGAGGTCGAAGAACATGACCAGCGTGACCAGCGCGTTCGGGTTGCCCCGGATCGGCGACCCGTCGACAGGCACCTTCCACACGGTCGTGTCCTCGACCGCCGGGCGCGGGGGCGGGGCCGGAGCGCGCGCCTTATTCTGCTCGGACAGGGTCGCGTAGATGCGCTCGCGCGGGACGCCGGACCGCCGGAGATCCTCGGCCGCCCGGAGCTGCTCGTCGAGGATGGGCCGGAGCCTGTCGATGGGCTGCGCCCCGCTGACGAACACCCCGTTGATGAGGGTCGACGGCGTCCCCGAGACGCCCACGTCCCGGCCTGCCCGCAGGTCTTGGTCGATCTTCGCCGCGTGCTGCTGCCGCTCGAAGGACGCGCGAAACGCCGCGCGATCGACGCCCGCCTCGGCGGCCCACGCCTCGAACGACTCCGGCGCGAGCGAGCGCTGGTCGGCGAAGGCACGCTCGTGGAACCTCCAGAACGCCTCGGCCCCGCCGAGCCGGAACACCGTCTCGGCCGCGACGTGCGCCGGGTGCGCGTTCTTGTGGAACGGCAGCGGGAAGTGCTTCCAGACGACGCGCAGCCGATCGGGCCCGTAGGCGTGCTTCAGCTGCTCCAGCGTCGCCATGTGCCTGGACGTGAAGGGGCACTCGTAGTCGCCCCACACCACCAGGGTGACCGGCGCGAGCGGCTCGCCCCACCACGGATCCGCGCGGGTGACGGGCACGGCGGCGCCGGCCTCCGGCTCGGGCGCCGCGGCGTGGGCCGGCGCGGCGGCAGAGCTCGCGAGATCGACCGCCTGCGGGCGCGAGGCCGCCGCCGGCGCCGTGCCCGCGCCCGGCCCGCACGCGGCGAGCAGGCACCCGAGGAACAGCAAAGAAAACAGGCGGGAACGCGGCGCTGGCGCTGGCATGGGCCCCCTCGTGGTCATGGTCCGCGGACGGATGCTACACGGACGGCTACGGCTCAGGTCGCCTGCGCCATCGGCCCGCGCTGCAACCGCGCTCCGGCGCCTCGGTCCGCGTCGCGCCGGGGGTCACCAGCAAAAAAAACAGAGCGCCCATTCGACGGCGGGGGGGGGAACCGTCACGGGCGCTCTGGCCTCCGTCCTGAGCAGGAGGCGGGCCAAGGCACATCTTTCTCGCTTTCGGGCACTTTCCCTACGAAAACGGCGTACGCCTTTCACTCCTGAAGCGGTCGCTTGCAAACGTGCTGGACAGAGCCGTCGGCCACGGGCGTTGAGCCGTCTGCCGGCCCCTCCCCGCGCCGGCGCCCCTCGCGGACCGGGCTCCGCGGGCTCGGGCCGCGCGAAAGTCGTGTAAAAGAGCCGCGTGTCACCGTCCAGCGCCGAACCCGTGTCCTCCGCGCCGCCCGGAGGAGCTGCGCCTCCGTCTCGGCCGAGCATCGTCTCCCCTGGCGACACGGACGCCGCGGCCTCGCAGGGCGCCGGTCCGGCAGCGCCCCCCGGCCGGCTCGATCGCGTGGTCGCCGCGTGGCCGCGCCTCGATCCGGTCCTGTTCGCCGTCTACGCGGGCGCGTGCGTGCTCTACGCCGCCGCCGCGTTCTACCGCGCGATGCACGAGCAGACGGGCGGCATGTGGTCAGCGCCGCTCGATGACGTGTTCATCCACTTCGACTACGCCCGCGCCACGGCGCGCGGATACCCGTTCGAGTGGTCCGAGGGCAACGGCTTCTCGAGCGGGAACACCAGCCTGATCTACCCGTTCGTCCTCGCGCTCGGCTACCTCGTCGGCTTCCGCGGCCTCCTGCTGATGCAGTGGGCGGCGATCGTCGCCTGCGCCTCGACGCTCGGCTTCCTGCTCGTCGGCGCGCGGCTCCTCGAGCCGATCGGGCGCTGGGCGAAGTACCTGCTGCCCCCCGTGGCGCTCTCCATCGGCGCGCTCGACTGGGCGCTGTTCAGCGGGATGGAGAACGCCTTCCACCTCGGCGTCTGGGCCCTCGCCACCCTCGCCGCGCTCTCGGTCGCCGGCGCGGCCGCAGCGCCGTCGGCGCGCCTCGCCCGCCTCGGTTGGCTCGCCGGCCTCGCCGGGGCGCTCCTCTACGCCACCCGGCCGGAGTCGGTCGTCTGCGTCGCGGCCCTGAGCGTGTACGCGGCCGCCGCCGTGGGGCGGGCCCGCGGCGCGCGCGCCGCGATCGCGACCCTGCTCCGGACGTCGGTGCCCGGCGCGATCGCGTGCGTCGCCCAGGCGGTCGCCAACCGCGTGCTCACCGGGGAGTGGGCCGCGAGCGGCGCCATCGCCAAGCTCGCGCTGAACAACCCGTACATGACGTCCCAGGAAAAGTGGGACACCTACGAGTTCCTCGTCAGCTACGTCATCGCCCGCAACACCAACCACCACTTCTCGGACGCCCTCCCCTGGGGCTGGATCGTCCCCGCCCTCGCGCTCGTCCCCCTCGCCTCGCGCAGGACGCGCGGGATCGCGGCGCTGCTCTGGGTCCAGGTCGCCGGCTGGCTCGCGCTCGTCTCCCTGAACGGCCAGGTGCGCTGGCAGAACGAGCGCTACACCATGCCCGCGGTCGCCTGGCTGCTGGTGCTCGCGGCGATGGGGCTCGCGCTGCTCGTCGCGCGGGCCGCGTGGGCCGCGCCGGACGGCGAGGCGAGCCGCGCGGCGAGGCCCGACGGCGCCCGGGCCGGGCTCGCCGCCCGGCTCGCGGCCCTGCCGGCGCGGGTCTTCGGCGCCCGCCGCGACCCGGCCGCCGGCGGCCTCGCGGCCCGCTTCGGCCTCGCGGGCCGCGGCCTCTGGGCCGCGCGCGTCGCGCTCGCGCTCGCCCTCGCCGCGCTCTTCTGGGTCCACCAGCTGCCCAGGATGCGCGACCAGATCTGGTTCTTCGGCCGGGCGAGCCGCAACATCCGCGATCAGCACCTCGTCGCCGGCAAGGTCCTCGCGCAGCTCGACGTGCGCCGCGTCCTCGTCGGCGACGCGGGCGCGCTCCTCTACGCGTCGGACCGTCCCGGGCTCGACCTCATCGGGCTCGGCGGCTACCACGACCTCCCGTTCGCGCGCGCGGGCGTCCACGGCCTCGGCGCCTCGCTGGAGCTCGTCGAGCGCATCCCCGCCGACGACCGGCCCGACGCGCTGGCCATCTATCCGACCTGGTGGGGCGAGCTCCCGGCCATCTTCGGCAAGCGGATCGTCGGGATCCCCGTCGTCGGGAACGTCATCTGCGGCGGCGCCGAGAAGGTCATCTACCAGGCCGACTGGAGCCCGCTCGCGCACGGCGAGCCGCCCGCGTCGATGCGCGCCGGCGAGCAGGTGCTCGACGAGCTCGACGTCGCCGACCTCGTGAGCGAGCGGGCGCACGGCTACGCCTTCCCG
This sequence comes from Sorangium cellulosum So0157-2, assembly GCF_000418325.1. Taxonomy (GTDB): domain Bacteria; phylum Myxococcota_A; class Polyangia; order Polyangiales; family Polyangiaceae; genus Sorangium; species Sorangium cellulosum_D. The sequence goes on along the minus strand of NC_021658.1, from coordinate 955,984 downwards.
CGGCCGCAGGCCGGCTTCGTCAGCTTCAGCGTGCTGCCGGATCCGCGCGGGTCCGGGCGCGATCGGTTCGACGCGGGGCGCGTCATCCCGGGCGGCAAGAGCGAGACGGCACGCCTGCGCGCCCCGCGCTCGGGCCCGGGCCGGCTCGTGGTCCGCACCGCCGCGTCCCGCCCCGCCAAGATCCACGTGACCGCGGACGGCCGCGAGCTCGGCCACCTCGCCATCCGCGAGAGCAACGGCTGGACCGAGGCGTCGATCGACCTGCCCGCGGGGCTGCCCGAGACGTTCACGCTCGCGCTCACGCCGGTCGAGGGCGAGTGGGTCGATCACCACGTCTGGGTCCTCGAGCGCGCCGCGCGCTTCGAGGCGCGGCCGCTCGCCGGGCCGTGACGTGCGCGCCGGCCTGCCCCGCGACCCCGCGCAGTGGATCGCGCTCGCGCTCTCCCTCGCCGCGCTGCTCGCCGGCGCCTGGCTCCTCCGCCGCGGCCGCTCGCCCGCCCGCGCGCCCCGCGGCGTCGCCGTCGCGGCGGCCCTCGGGCTCGCCGCGGCGCTGATCTCGGCCGCGTACGTCGCGGTCTACCTGCGGGGCGGCCCCCGGATCATCGACGCGACGAGCTACTGGCTCGAGGCCCGCGCCATGGCCGCCGGGCACCTCGCGTGGCCCCTCGGCGAGCCCGAGGCCTCCGTGCTCGGCCGCTTCCTCGTCCGCAGCGACGCCGCAGGCGACGCGGCGCGGCGCGGCGCGGCCGAGGTCGCGGTCATCTTCCCCCCGGGCTACCCCGCCCTCCTCGCGCTGGGCTTCCTCGCGGGCGCGCCGCTCGCGGTCGGTCCCCTGCTCGCCGCGGCGCTGACCGTCGCCACGTACGACCTCGCCGCGCGGTTCGCGCCAGCAGCCCCGGCCTCCGCCGGGGGCGGCGCGCGGATCCCCCTCGCGCCGCTCCTCGCCGCGCTCTTCTCGGCGCTCTGCGCCGCGCTCCGCTACCACACGGCCGACACGATGTCGCACGGGCTCGCGGCCCTCTGCTTCACCGTCGCGCTCGCGTCGGCGCGCCGCGCGCTCGACGAGGCCCTCGCCGGCGCGGCGGGCGCGCCGCGCTGGTGGCGCGATCCCGCCGTCCGCGCCGCCGCGCTCGCGGGCGTCGCGGCCGGCTGGCTCGCGGCCACGCGGCCGAGCGCGCTCGCCCTCGCCGCGGCGCTCCTCGTGGCGCTGCTGCCGGAGCGCCCGCCGGGCACCGCCGCGCCGCGCCCCTCGCCGCGGCTCTGGCGGCTCGCCGCGGCGCTCGCGATCGGCGCCGTCCCCGGCCTCGCGCTGCTCGCCGCGCACCAGCGCGCCGCGACGGGCGCCTTCGCGTCGTCGCAGGGCGCCTACTACGCCGTCGCCGACGGCCCGCCCGGCTGCTTCCGCTACGGCTTCGGCGAAGGCGTCGGCTGCCTCGTCGAGCACGGCGACTTCGTCCGGCATAACCTCGCGGAAGGCTACGGTTTTCTGGCCGCCGCCGGCACCACGCTGCGCCGCCTCAAGCTCCACCTGGTCGACGCGCTCAACGCCGAGCCGCTCGCGCTGCTCGTGATCGCCGGCGCCGCGATCGCCTTCCGGCGGCCGCGCTCGCGCGCCCTCGCGCTCGCGCCGCTCCTCCAGATCGCCGCCTACGCCCCGTTCTATTTCGACGGCAACTACCCCGCCGGCGGCGCTCGCCTCTTCGCCGACGTGCTGCCGGTGGAGCACGCCCTCGCCGCCCTCGCCTGCGCCGCGATCGCGGAGCGCGCGGGATCGCCGGCCGCGCGCGGCGGCCTCGCGGGACGGCTCCGCGCGCTCTTCCCGGTGCCGTTCGTCCCGGCGGCGCTCTTCGCGGCGGCGCTCCCCCTCGCCGGCTTCGCCTTCCGCGCGGGCTTCGACCACGCCGCGCTCCGCGATCGCGAGGGCGGCCTGCCGATGTTCGACCCCGCCGCCGTCGCGCGCGCGGGCGTCGCGCGCGGCCTCGTGTTCGTCGACACGGACCACGGCTTCAACCTCGGCTTCGACCCCGCCCCGGGCGACGTCGCGGTGCTGCGCTACCGCGGCGACGCGATCGACCGGATGGCGTGGGAGGCCCGCGGCCGCCCCCCCGCCTACCGCTACGGCTTCGCGATCCCGGACGGCGGCGGCCTGGCCTCGGTCTCGATCGCGCCGCTCGCCTTCGACGCCGCGCCGCCCCGCGAGGTCCTCATCGAGGGCGAGTCGCTGTGGCCGCCGCGCGCCCAGCGCGGCGCCTGGGCGGCGCCCGAGCACGCCGGCGGCACGTGCGCGTCCGGGGGGCGCCTCCTCGCGGTGCACGCGGCGGCGAGCGGCGAGGCCGTCGTCCGGGTCGGCCTGCCCGCCCCGTGGCTCCGCGGCGCCCGGATCAGCCCGCGCGTGGCGATCTCGGGCGACGGCGCGGGCGAGGTGGTCCTCGCCGTCGACGGCGCCCCCATCCACGTCTGGCGGGTCGAGCCCGCCGCGCCGGGCGCCGCCGGCGCGCCGCTCACCTGCGTCGAGCTCCCGCCCCACCCCATCCCCGAGGACGCCGTCGGAATCGAGCTCTCCATCACGCGCGCGAATGCGCGCCAGCACGGAAAGTTGCGGCGTAACGCGCGCGACGGCCCGCGCGACGGCCCGCGCGACGGCCCGCGCGACGGCCCGCGCGACGGCCCGCGCGACGGCCCGCGCGACGGCCCGCGCGACGGCCCGCGCGACGGCCCGCGCGACGGCCCGCGCGACGGCCAGCGCGACGGCCCGCGCGACGGCCCGCGCGACGGCCCGCGCGACGGCCCGCGCGACGGCCCGCGCGACGCGGCGAGCGGCGAGGCCGTCGTCCGGGTCGGCCTGCCCGCCCCGTGGCTCCGCGGCGCCCGGATCAGCCCGCGCGTGGCGATCTCGGGCGACGGCGCGGGCGAGGTGGTCCTCGCCGTCGACGGCGCCCCCATCCACGTCTGGCGGGTCGAGCCCGCCGCGCCGGGCGCCGCCGGCGCGCCGCTCACCTGCGTCGAGCTCCCGCCCCACCCCATCCCCGAGGACGCCGTCGGAATCGAGCTCTCCATCACGCGCGCGAATGCGCGCCCGCGCGACGGCCCGCGCGACGGCCCGCGCGACGGCCCGCGCGACGGCCCGCGCGACGGCCCGCGCGACGAGGCCCGCGCCGCCACGCCGACGGCGGCGAATGCCGCGCGGATCCGCGTCGAGACCGCCGCCGAGAGCGCTCCGGGAGGCCCGGGCGGCCCCGCGGCCGGAGGCCTCTTTGCGCTCGACGCGGTCGCGGTCGCGGGCGGGAATTCGGTTGACCGCTAGTCCCGTAACATGCGAGCTTTTCATAGGATTCTGTTGTCATGCGGCTCCTGGACCGGCGCATCTCCCGGGGCTCTGCGGTGGAAAGCGGCAAGTCGGGCGCCGGCGGCGGTCCGCTCGGGTGGGGGAGGTGGACCAATGACGAAAAGCGAGCTCATCGACGCGATCGCGGGACGGGGGGAGCTCACCAAGGCTCGAGCCGAGCTCGTGGTGAACTGCGTCTTCGACGCGATGACGCAGGCGCTCCAGCGCAACGAGGGCATCGAGATCCGCGGGTTCGGCAGCTTCACGGTCAGGCCTTACAAGCCGTACAGCGGCAGGAACCCTCGCACCGGCCAGCCGGTGCCCGTGCCCGCCAAGCGGCTCCCGTTCTTCAAGGTCGGCAAGGAGCTCAAGGAGCTCGTCAACGCGAGCCGCGCGTACGCCATCTCGGGCGATGACGACGACGAGGACGACGAGGACGAGGACACCGACGACGAATGAGGCGACGCGCCAGCGCACGCCCATGACGTCGCCGTCGTCGACGGCGTGACGCGCCCGCGCGCCTCGAGGCGCGGGGCGCGCTCGCCCCCCTGGCGGGCAGTTCCGCTGCGCGGTAGAAGCGGGGCCCCATGGTCCCCGCCGAACGTCAGCTCGAGATTCTCTGCAAGGGTGCCGTCGACCTCCATGTCCGCGCCGAGCTCGAGGAGCGGCTCCGCGAGGGCAAGCCGCTGCGCGTCAAGGCCGGCTTCGACCCGACCCGCCCCGACCTCCACCTGGGCCACACCGTGGTCATGCAGAAGATGCGGGAGTTCCAGGACTTCGGGCACACCGTCATCTTCGTGGTCGGCGACTTCACGGCGATGGTCGGCGATCCGACCGGCAAGAACGAGCTGCGCCCGCGGCTCTCGCGCGAGGAGGTCGTCGCCGCGGCCGAGACCTACCAGGCGCAGGCGTTCAAGGTCCTCGACCGGAACAAGACCGAGGTCCGCTACAACTCCGAGTGGCTGAACAAGCTCGATCCGGCGCAGATGATCGAGCTCTGCGCGAAGTACACCGTGGCCCGCATGCTCGAGCGCGACGATTTCAAGAAGCGCTACGAGGAGGCGCGGCCCATCTTCGTGCACGAGTTCATGTACCCGCTCCTCCAGGCCTACGACTCGGTCGAGCTCGAGGCCGACATCGAGCTCGGCGGCACCGATCAGCTCTTCAACCTGCTCGTGGCGCGCGACCTCATGCCCCGCTACGGCAAGCGCGCCCAGATGGTGATGACGATGCCCCTCCTCGAGGGCACGAACGCGCGGATCGAGGACGGCAAGGTCGTGGGCCCGAAGATGTCGAAGAGCGCGGACAACTACGTCGGCATCACCGAGCCGCCGTTCGACATGCTGCAGAAGCTGATGCTCGTCGATGACGGGGTCATCTGGCGCTACATGGAGCTCCTGTCGTCGCGCCCGCCCGAGGAGGTCGCCCGGCTGCGGGAGGCGGTCCTGCGCGGCGAGGAGAGCGTCATCGCGGTGAAGGAGCTCTTCGCGCAGGAGATCGTCACCCGCTTCCACTCGGCCGACGACGCGCGCGCCGCCCTCGAGCGGCGCCGCAGCGTCGCGGCCGGCGGCCTGCCCGAGGTCATCGAGGAGCTCCACGTCGCGAGCGACCGCGACACGATCCCCATCGGCAAGGCGCTCGCGCTGGCCGGGCTCGCCAAGTCGACCTCCGAGGCGCTCCGCCTCGTGAAGGGCGGCGCGGTGCACCTCGACGGCGAGGTGATCAAGGACGACCAGCTCAAGCTCGAGCGTGGGAAGCGATTTCTGGTCCGCGTCGGCTCGAAGAACCGCCGCTTCGCCTACCTCGTCGTTGGCTGACGCGCCCGGGCGGGGGCTCGGCCGCCGCGGCGCGCTCGGCGGCGTCCTGGGCTGCGTCCTCGGCCTCGCGCTGCCGTCGTGCGGCGGCGCGCCGCGGCCGCCCGCTCGGCCGGGCCCGCCGCTGCCGCCGCTCGGCACGGCGGACCTCACGCGCCTCTTGCCGCAGGCGGGGCTCCGGTGGCTCATCCTGGTCCGGCCCCGCGAGATCGCGACCGTGCCGTGGCTCATCCCCTCGATCGGGCTCGTGGCGCCCGAGGAGAACCTGGCCCGGCACGCGCGCGCGACCGGCGTCGACCTGCGGCAGGTGCGCGAGGCCGCGATCGCGTCGTACGCGGGGGCGTCGGGCGAGGCCAGGTTCTACGTGGCGCGTCACAGCGGCGATCCCCGCACCATCGAGCGCCTCTTCCGGCGGCGGCTCACGGGCAAGGAGCGGCGGGCGCTCGATCGCCCGGACGTCGTGCGCGTGATGGGCGACATCGGCACGGCGCCGCACGCGCTGGTGCTCCTCGGCGAGGACGTGGTCGGCGTGCAGGACGGCGGCAGCCCGCAGCGCGGGCCGGCGCGGGTGGCGTCGCTGTACGCGCTCGGCCGCCTCAAGCGCTCGCCGACGGCGCTGTCGGAGGGCCCGCTCGCGGCGCTCGCGGCCCGCTTCGGCCCGGCGCCCGCGCGCGCGTTCGCGCCGGGCCCGTTCGACGGGGAGCTCGCCCGCGGCGCGCGCGGCCTGCTCGCGGCGGCGACGGCCGTGGGCGCGGCCGCGAGGCCGAGCGCGCGCGAGGGCATCGCGCTCGCGATCGCGGTGGCGGGCGATTTCTCGACGAGCGGAGCGGCCGCCTCGGAGGAGCTGCTCGCGGCGTGGGAGGAGCTCGCGCACGGCTCGTTCGGCCACCTGCTCGGGCTCGACGCGCCGGTCGAGCCGCCGCTCGCGACGCACGCGGAGGACGCGGTGGCCGTCGCCGTCGAGCTGGACCCGCGCGCGCTCGCCCGGGGGCTCGCGGCGGCGACGGGCGAGAGGGTCGAGGAGATGCTTCGGTAGGCGCGGCCGCGCCGCGCCGGTAAACCTCATCGGAGCCATGCCCACCACGACCAGCGGCTACTTCCTGCAATGCGCCTCGCGCGGCACGCTCGAGCTCGTCGTGCCCGCCGCCGGGGCGCCGTTCGGCGTCGAGCACCACCGCCGCGAGGACGCCGCCGGGCCGTGGCGCCACGCGGCGACGTTCGCCGCAGACCTCGGCCCGGTCGGCGCGGCGGCGCTCATCCAGAGCAACTTCGGCGATCCGGGCCACCTCGAGGCGGTGGTGCGCGCCGGGGATCGGCTGGCCGCGTTCTGGTGCGCGCCCGCCCGCGAGCCGTCGTGGAGCGCGCCGCGCTTCTTCGCGGAGGGCGCGGCCGGCGACCCCGCCCTGATCCAGGGCGCCTTCGGCGGCCGGGGCAACTTCGAGCTCGTGGTGCCGCACGCGGGCGGCGGGATCGCGCACTACCACCGCGACAACGACACCGCGGAGCTCGGCTGGCACGGCCCGGCGATCTTCGGCGCGGAGCTCGGGCGATTCGAGGCGGTCGCGATGGTCCAGCGCGGCGGAGGCGCGCCCGGCGCGCCGGGCGATCTCGAGGTGGTCGCGCGCACCGGCGATCGCCTGGTGATGTTCCGGCGCTCTCCTGGCGACGCGTGGCAGGGCCCGGAGGAGGTGGTCTCCGGGGTCCGGGGGACGCCGGCGCTCTTCCGGAGCGCGTCCGGCGGAGAGGGCGCGCTCGAGCTGTTCGCGCCGCTCGCGGGCGTGGGGCTCGCGTGGTGGCGTCGCGGCGACGGCGCCCGGGGGGCGCGCTTCCGCGGGCCGACGGTGTTCGCCACCGCGCTGGGCCGGTGTGAGGCGGTGTCCGTCATCGAGAGCCGCCCGCTCGCGCGGATCGAGCTCGCCGTGCGCGCCGAGGGGCAGGTCGTCCACCTGGCGCGCGACGGCGAGCTCTGGTCGCGGCGCGCGGTGCTCCGCAGCGGGCTCGCAGCGGCGGACGCGGCCTCTCCGGCTGCGCCGCAGCCGCCCGCGCCCGCGGCGCAGCAGCCGCCCGCGTCCGCGGCGCAGCAGCCGCCCTCGCCCGCCCCTGCAGCGCCGCCCCCGACCGCGCCGCGCCCCGCCAGCGCTGCGCTGCAGCTGCGCGCCGGACCGCACCGAGCGGGGTTCCGGCGCATCGACGCGCTCTCGCTGTCGGAGAGCGCCCGCTACCCCGACACCTGGCCGTTCCAGGGCACCCTCTACCGCTGCCCCGCGCAGGGCGCCGCGCTGCTCTACTACCCCGCGTCGGCGGACGGCGAGGAGGCGCCGCTCTCGCCGGGAGGCCCGTTCCCGGTCATCGCGATCGCCCACGAGCGACGCCTCGCCACGAGCGCCGTCACCGGTGGGTCGCCCGCCGGCATCGGCCAGGACCATCGCCAGCTCGCGGGCGTCATGGCGCACCTCGCGCGCTGGGGCTTCGCCGTCATCGCGCCCGATCTCTCGTGGCTCGCCCCGGACGACGCGCCGCTGCGCCGCGCCGCGGTCCTCCGGGACGCGCTCTCGCACCTCAGGGCCGGCTCGCGGGGCCCGCTCCTGGCCGACTTCGATCGCGTGGGCGCCCTCGGCCACGGGCTCGGCGCGCAGGCCGCCCTCGCGCTGGCGCTCGATCCCGCCGGCCCGTTCCACGTCCGGGCCCTCGCGCTGCTCGCGCCGGCGGGCGAGCCGGATCGAGCCCCGCCCATCGACGCGCTCGAGCCTCGCCCGGTGCTCGTCGTCCGCGGCACCGCGGACCCGATCTCCGCCTCGGTCCCGGCGACGCTCTACGGCCGCGCGCGCGCGCCCAAGCACCTCGTGACCCTGCCGGGCGCGAGCCACTTCGGCTACACGACGTCGCTCGGCCTCGCCGAGCCGCTCGACGGCCCTGCCGAGCTCCCGCGCCGCGAGCAGCAGGCGATCGCGATGGGCTACCTCGCCGCGTTCTTCAACGGCTACCTCCGGGACGCCCGCTGGTGCCTCGGCGCGCTCTCCGGCAAGGAGGCGCTCGAGGGGCTCGAAGCGAGGGAGATCCCGGTGAGCGCGGAGACGGCTGGCCGCGGCGCTGGGCTCTAGTTCCACCCACCAGGAGTCGGGCCAGGGATCCGGAGAGAGAGTTCAACGCAAAGGCGCAAAGGCGCAAAGGCGCAAAGACGCAAAGACGCAAGAAAGATTTGTAGTTTTGCGCCTTTGCCCCTTTGCGTTGAATTTCTCCTCGCTCGCGAGGCAGATCCCTGGCGGGAGTTCTGACCCGCGGTACTAGGGCTGGCCGCGCGGCGCGCCGGACGAGCGAGCGGCGCGATGCTACTTTCGAGCGCGTGTTCCAGCTCGGCGGCCTCGTCGTCACGCTCGTCAACGCGCTCCTCGGCCTGCTCGTCTGGCGGCGGCTCCGCGCGGCGTTCCCGCGGCACGGAGCGCTGATCGACGGGCTGTGCGCCGCGGGGCTGCTGCTTGCCGCGCACCCGGCGCTGCTCATGACCGTGGCGAGCTGGTCGGGGCTGCGCGCGATCCAGCGCCACGTGCCCGAGCCGGTGTCGCTGGTCTCCATGGGGGCTCAGGTGGCCCTGCTGATGTACGGGCTGCTCCTCGGCATCACCGCGACCGCGGCCGCGGTCGTCCGGGCGCTTCGCCACGGCCGGACGGCCCCGAACGCCGGGGTGGTCATGGGCGCTCGGGTCGACACGAACGCTCGGGCCGGTTCTGCCGGTCAGGCTGATTCAGCCGCTCACGCCGCCGGTGCTCCGGCCGCTCGGGCCAACGGCGCTCCAGAAGAAGCCGTGGCCGCACCGGAGCCCGTCGACGAGATCCGCCGTCGGCTCGTCGTCGGCGCGTCGTGGGCGCTGCCGGCGGCGGCCGTCGCGGTCTCGATGGGCGGCGTGCTCGCCTCGCGACAGCGTCCGGTCGTGGTGAGGGTCGCGCTGCCCGTGCGGCGCGAGCTGACGAGCCTCCACGGCGTCACCATCGCGCAGCTCAGCGACGTGCACGTCGGCAGCTTCATGGACGCGGAGCGGCTCGACGAGCTCCGCGACGCCATCAACGCGGTCCGCGCCGACATCCACGTCATCACGGGCGACCTGCTCGATCACCACGTCTCCCAGCTCGAGCTGTCCACGCGGCTGCTCCGGGGCCTGCGCCCCGCCCGGGGGCAGCTCTTCTTCTGCATGGGCAACCACGAGTACATCGCCGCGCGCTCGGCCAGCATCCCGGCGATCGTGAAGGGCCTCGAAGAAGCGGGCGCCCAGGTGCTCGTCGACGAGGCGCGCGAGGTCCGCCTCGGCGGCGATCGCCTGTGGATGGGCGCGATCGACTACCCGAGCCGCGCGCGCCCTGGAGAGCCCGCCCGGCGCCCGACGGCCGACGGGCTGGCCCGCGCGCTCGGGCAGATGCAGGACGACGGCGCGCCGCGCGTCCTGCTCAGCCACCACCCGGGCACGTTCCGCGCGGCGCGCGAGCTGCCGTTCGACCTGATGCTGTCCGGCCACACGCACGGCGGGCAGATCTCGCTGGGCCGGATCGGCGATTACGCCCTCACGCCGATGCTGCCGGCCGGGCTCTATCACAACGGCCTTTACGAGCATCGCGGCCGGCGCCTCCACGTCAACGCGGGCGCCGGCGGCTGGCTGCCGGTGCGCATCAACTGCCCGCCGGAGATCACGCTCGTCGAGCTCGTGCCCGCCTGACGCATCGGAGCTCGCGCGGAGCGCGGGCTCCGTGTGGACGCGCTCGGCGTCCTGGGTGAAGCTGAGGACCATGGCACAAGCCGCGGCGCGCACCGGCCTTTCGCCCCAGGAATACCTGGCCTTCGAGCGTTCCTCGCCGCTCCGCCACGAGTACGCGGACGGCGAGATCTTCGCCATGGCAGGCGGCACGCTGGAGCACAGCGCGGTCGCCGCGAACGTCATCGGCGAGCTGCGGAGCGCGCTCCAGGGTCGAGGATGCCGTGTGCTCACCTCCGACATGCGCATCAAGATCGCCGCGACGCGCCGCTACGTGTACCCCGACGGCGCGGTCGTCTGCTCGCGCCCCGAGTTCGAGGACGAGCAGCGCGACACGCTCCTGAACCCGCGCCTCGTGGTCGAGGTGCTCTCGGACTCGAGCGAGGGCTACGATCGCGGAGAGAAGTTCGCGCAGTACCGGACGCTTCCGTCGCTCGAGGAGTACGTGCTCGCGTCGCAGAAGGCGCCGCGAATCGAGGTCTTCACGCGCCAGCCGGACGGGGCCTGGCTGCTCCGGATCCACGGGCCGGGCGAGCGCGCGGCGCTCTCGTCTCTGGACTGCGCGCTCGACGTCGACCGGGTGTACCTGGACGTCTTCGATCGGAGCCCGACCGGCGATGGACCGCCGGCCGCGCCCTGACCGAGGTGGAGCGCCCTCCGCGCGCAGTCGCGCCGGCTACAGCGTCACCTCGAACGGCGCGCGCGCGAGCTCCTCACCCGTCTCCGACCGCACGACGGCCGTCCACTCCCCCGCCTTGCGCACCCCGCGCGTGAAGGCCCACGTCCGCCAGCGCGGCGACGGCCCGACCCCGAGCGTCACGTTGCCGACCGGCGCCCCGCCGTCCGGCGGAACGAACGCCACCGTCACCTCGCCCTCGGCGTCGCCGCGATTCTCGATCTCCAGGAAGGCATAGAGCCGCTCCGTCTCCGGCGCGCGGAACGTCGTCCCCGGCGCCACCGGCTCGCGGTCCTTCACCCCCTCCGCGAGCACGAGCCGCTTCACCTTCAGCTCCGCCGCGCCCCTCCCCTTCTCCCTGCCCGCCTTGCCGCCCTTGTCCGCCGCGGCGCTCGCCTCGGGCGCCGGCGCCGTCACCGCTGCTCCCGGCGGGCTCGCCGCGGCGGCGGCCGCCGCCGGAGGCCGCGCGTCGTGACGCTCACCGCAGCCAGCGAGCGAAACCGCGCAAAGCGCCAGAAACGTCATCCGTCGAGCCATCCTCGTAGCCATCGAAGCACTCCTCCGTGTTCCGGGGCGTCCCCGTCTCGCCGTCTCTCGCCGTCGATACAGCAAGGCGCGGACCGCTGCTGATCCATCGGAATCATTGAGGATTTCGTAGGCCCTGTGGGCGCCGGGCCGCGCCCTGTGTGTCCGGCGCGGCGGCGGGGCCGCGCCGCCGCGCCGGAGACCACGTCGAGGAGCTCACCCGCCCGACTTTCCTCCTCCGGCCGGGTCGATCCCGTCGGCCTGCATCCTCTCCGCGCTCGCCGGCCCCGCCACGGTGCCGGCCGGGTGCGCGTACCAGCCGGAAGGATCCGCCGTGTCCGGCGCGTCGCGGACCTTCAGGATGGTGAACATCCCGCCCATGTCGACGTACGAGAACGGCCCGGCCCCGCCGCGCATCGGCAGGCTGTTCGCGGGCACCGGCATGGGCATCTCGCCCATGCCGCCCATCCCCGTGGTCCCCATCGTCATGTAGTCGGGCATCACGCGGCTCATCCGGCGATCGAGCGCGCGGGTGTCGGCGCCGACCATGTTCGGCAGGCCGTGGCCCATCTGCATCATCGTGTGATGGGTCATGTGGCAGTGCACCGCCCAGTCGCCCAACTCCTCGGGGACGAACTCGATGACCCGCGTGCTGCCGACCGGGACGAGGACCGTGGTCTCCGGGTACTGGGCGGACTCGGGGACATACCCGCCGTCGGTCGCCGTGACCTGGAACCACAGGCCGTGCAGGTGGATCGGGTGGTGATCCATGGGGCCGAGGTTCCCGAGGCGGATGCGCACGCGCTCGCCGCGGCCGACGAGGAGCGGCGCCGTGGCGGGGAACGCCTTGCCGTTGAACGTGAGGACGTTGAAGTCGTTCATCGCGTTCGGATCGGGCCGGCGCGCTCCGGCGTTGATCTTCCACTCCTGCGTCACCAGCACGAAGTCCCTGTCCACGCGCGGGCCGCGGGGCCTCCGCGGGTGCACGACGAACATTCCCATCGCGCCCAGCGCGATCTGGGTCATCTCGTCGAAATGCGAGTGATACATGTACGTCCCCGGGTGCCGCACGACGAACTCGTAAACGTACGTCTCCCCGGGCGGGATCGGCCGCTGGTTGAGCCCGGCGACTCCATCCATGCCGTTCGGCACCACGAGCCCGTGCCAGTGGACCGTGGTGGGCTCGGGCAGCCTGTTCGTGACGTAGATGCGCAGGCGATCGCCCTCGACCGCCTCGATGGTCGGGCCGGGCGTGCCGCCGTTGTAGCCCCACACCTCGCTCTTCAGGCCAGGCGCGAACTCGTGCTCGAGGGGGCCCGCGACGAGGTGGCCGACCTTCACGCCGTCCACCACCCGCAGCGGGAGCGTGCTGCCGTTCGGCGTTACCACGGCGGGCTGCCCCCCGGCCGCGGCGATCCGGCGGGGCGCCGGCGCCGCGGCGCCGGGCGGCGCGGCCGGGCGCTCCTGTGCGTGCGCGAGCCCGCGCGTGAGCAAGGCGGCGCCGGCGGCCAGGCCGCCCGCGTGAATGAACGAACGTCGATCCATGGTCAGTGCCCTCCTTCGCCCGTGCCCGTGGCCCTCGGCATCGCGGCGGGCGCCTCCGCCCCCGCCGCCTCGACGCGGCGCCCCGAGAGGAGCGCGTCGAACGCCGCCTTCGCCGTCCAGTGCTCGCGCAGCGCCTCGACCGCCGCGAGCTCGGCGTCGAGCTGCTCGCGGTGCGCCGAGAGCAGCTGGAAGACGCCGACCTGCATCGCGTTGTACTGGAGCAGCGTCTGCTCCACGACCCGCTTGCGCGCGGGGAGGACGACGCGCTCGTAGTGACGCGCCCGCGCGTGCGCGGACGCGAGCCGGTTGCGGGCGTCGCGGACCGCCGAGCGGACGTCGACGGCGCGCCCGTGGTAGCGCTCGAGCAGGCTGTCGAACTCCGCCGTCTGCGCGGCCTCGGCGCCGCCCCGCCGATTGAAGATCGGGAGCGCGACGCGGAGCCCGGCGCCGAGGACCCACGGGTGCTCGTCGACCTCGCCGCGCTCGGGGAGCTCCCGCTCGCCGCGCACGCTGATCGACATGTCCGGCACCCAGCCCTCGGCGCGCAGGGCGCCGGCCCGGCCGGCCGCGGCGTCGAGCCGGCTGCGCAGCTCCGCGAGCTCGAGGCTCGCCCGCACGGCCTGCGTCTCGGCGCGCGGGGGCGTCGCGACCGCCTCGGGCGCCGGCGGGAGCGCGCCGGCGATCGTCCACGCGGTCGCCGCGCCGGAGAGGCCGAGCAGCCGGTGGAGCCGCTCGCGCTGCGTGAGGAGCTCGAGCTCGATCTGCGCCGCCGTGACGCGCGCCTCCTCGTAGCCGGCCTCCTGGGTCGCCACGTCGAGCTCCGGGACGTTGCCCGCCGCGAAGAGCGCGCGGGCGGCGTCGCGGGCGGCGGCGAACGCGTCGAGCGCGCGGTTCGCGACGCCGAGGCGCTGCTCCGCCGCCTGCGCGGCGTAGAACGCGGCGCGCACCTGGTAGCCGAGCTCGATGACGGCGCCGGCGGCGCGGAAGCGCGCCGCCTCGTGCTCCGAGCGCGCCGCCCGCGCGCGGAGCGGCGACAGGAGCGCCGAGGTCAGATCGATCTCGACCGCGAGCTCGACGTGCGTGTGCTCGAGCCCCTCCTGCCGCGGCGTGACCTCGACCTCGATCTCCGGGTTCGGCAGCGCGCCGGCCTGCTCGAGCTGGCCCCGGGCGACGCCGACCTCCTTGAGGGCGGCGCGCAGCTCGCGGTTGTTGAGCAGGGCGAGCCGCACCGCGGCGTCCGCGGTGAGCGGCCGTCGGGGCGCCTGGCCGGGGGAGCGCGCGTCGCCGGCGGGCTCCGGGTCGACGGCCTCGGACGTCGCGCTCGGCGGGAGCTCCGCGCCGGAGAGCGCGCGGATCCGCGCGATGTCGGCGGTGGCCGAGGGGGCGCCGCAGCCGGCCGCGGCCGCGGCGAGGAGGGCGAGGACCGCCGCGCGCGGCGCGAGGCGAGCGGCGAGCGGGCGCGGGCGAGGGGGTTCAATGCGCATGGGCGGGCTCCTTGGGCCTGGGCGGCGCCTGGCCGGCCGGCGGCGTCGGGGCCGGCGCGGCGCCAGGGTGATGGTGGTGGTGAGCGCCCGGCGGCGTCGGGGCCGGCGCGGGGCCGCTCGGCGGCGTCGAGGCCGGCGCCGGAACGCTCGGCGTCGGGGCCGGCGCCGGAACGTTCGGCGTCGGGGCCGGCGCCGGACCGCTCGGCGGCGTCGAGGCCGGCACGGCGCCGTGGTCGTGGTGCTGGTGACCACCCGGCGGCGTCGGGGCCGGCGCGGCGCCGTGGTGATGGTGGTGATGGTGATGCTGGTGAGGATCGGCGCCCGGCGCCGGCGCCGGCTCGAGCCCGATCCAGCCAGCGGTGGGCTCTCCGGGCAGCGGAGGGTCCTCCGAGAGGGCGACGCCGATCCGCGGCGCGGGAGTCTCTGCGGCCTGCGGTGAGGCGGCAGACGATGCGGGGAAGCTCGCGGGAACGCTGCGCGGCGCGCAGCCGGCGAGCGCAATGACGAGCATCAGCAGGGCGTTCGGCCCGGCGAGGTGACGTGGTTTCATGGAAGCCGCTCCAGCATCGGCGAGCGCGATCACTTGCGGGGCTCGACGACGATGACGCCCCGTAGCATGTTCATGCCGCATTTGAACTCGATCTCTCCCGGGCTCAGCGCGGGAAGATCGATCACCACCGGCACGTTCGTCGGCAGCTCGCGCCGGATCCCGAGGGAAGCGAACACGACCTCGCGCGAGCAGGGCGAGTAGTCCCGCCGGACCAGCTTCAGGCGGACCCGCTCGCCCTCGGTGACGACGATGCGGCTCGGCTTGTAACCGCCGTCGACCACGATCTCGATCTCGCGGACGGCCTGGGGCGATGGGGCGGGCGCCTCCTCGGCCGCGGCGCTCGGCGCGCGCAGCGAGGGGGCGAGGAGCGAGGCAGCGAACAAACCGGAGACGACAAGGAGACGCGTCATGACCATGGGTACCTTCGTTCGGGGTTGTACCTGGCGGACGCGCGCGCCCCGACGGCATTACACGGTCTTCGATCGGATCCCTTGGCTGCCAGTCCGGAGGCATGGCTCAGCCTGCCCGGCGGCGTGTTCGAGTATCCCGTCCGTCGTCGGGCTGGCCGGCGTCGACATGGGCGCTCTCCGCGTGGTGGCCCCGGGGGACTGCCCACGCCGAGGCTAGGCGTGGATGTACACGAGCGTCCCGCCCTTGTCGTTGAACGCTGCGTGCCAGCCCTCGGGGACGGGGGGATCGGTCCACTCGAACAGCCACGCGGCGTCGGCGGGCGCGAGGTTCACGCAACCGCTGCTCCGCACCTTGCCGAACGCGTCGTGCCAGTAGACGCCATGCAGCGCATAGCTGTTGTGGAAGTACTGGACATAGGGCACGTCGCGCAGATCGACCGACGTCTCGCTGAGATCGTCGCCGTCCATCGTCGCCGTGACGTGCTTCTCGCGGACGAAGAACGTGCCCTGCACGGTCGCGCTCGTGACCGTCGGGTCGGCGAGCTCGCCCTTGCCCGTCGACACCAGGGTCGCGAAGACGGGGCGCACGCCCTCGTAGGCGACGAGCATCTGGAGCTCGATCGAGATGTCGATCCACTTCCGGCCGCGCGCCGCGTGCCCCCAGAAGTCGCGGCCCAGCCGCGCGACGCGCAGCGCGGACGCGGGGATCCACGCGCCCGCGTCGGTCTCGGCATAGGCGCCGCCGGCGGCCGTCTTGCCCGTGAGCACCCAGCCGGAGCGGTGCGGCGCCCAGGCGTCCGGCTTGAGCTCGCCCGAGGCGTCCGGCTTCAGCGTGCGCACCCCGTGGTGCATGACGAACGCGGGGGTCCCCTCGGTCTTCACCTCGACGCCGCGCATCGCCGTGGGGACGACGGCCGAGGTGCGGTCGATCGGGATGAGATCGAGCTCGGTCGTCAGGCCGAAGCGCCGCCCGGTCCACGCGAAGGTCGAGATCAGGCCGAAGGCCGAGTCGGCCCGCGCGCGCCCGCGGTGCGCGGGGAAGCGGACCTTCTCGGCGGCGCCGAACGGCTTCGGCAGATCGCGGCGGGTCGCGAAGAACGGCGTGAGCGGCTCCGGCTCGCCGAGGAGCGCCTCGTCGCGGAGGGACCACGCCGGGGTGCCCTGGCTGCGCGAGCGCCCCTCGACGCGCCGCTGCTCCGCCTCGCTCGGCAGGTGGACATAGAGGTGCGGCGGCGGCTTCCGCGACACGACGTAGCGGTAGGGATACGGCTGCCCGCGGCGCGGGCCGGCCGGCGTGGCGGCGACGATCTCGTGGTCCAGGTCGAGCGAGGCGCCCTTGCCGACGCACACGAAGCCGCGGGGGTGCACGGCGTACCACCCGCCGGGGCACCCCGCGTCGCCCGACGGCGCCGCCGCGCGCTCGACGACCGCGCCGGCCCGCAGGTAGCCCAGCTTGGCGGCGCCGCGCTCGGGCGACGCGTACACGAACGTGCGCATCGCGATGCTCGCGAGCTTGTCGCCGCGCCCGGGGCGCAACGCCTCCCGGGTCGCCGCGGGCTCGACCTCGCCGCCGGCGCCCGCGTCGAGCGCGGCGAGCAGCTCGGAGGGGCCGGAGGCGGCCGGCGGCTGCTCGGGGGCGGCCTGCAGCGCGGCGGCCGAGCGCCCCGGCGGCTCCTCGCCCGGGCCGCAGGCGGCCGCGAGGGCGGACGCCGCGAGCGCCACGGCGCGGAGCGACCGACCCGGGCCACCGCGATGCCGCGCGCGCGTCTCCACGAAAGAGCAAGCCATCATCGACGACGGGCCTCGTCTAGCTCAGAGGCCGCCCGCCGGCCAGAGGGCGTCGCCACACGGCGCGCCGCGCGTGCGCCGGAGGAGGAGCGGACCGAGCAGCACGGTGTCTGGCTCGGCTGCCAGCCCGTGTCTCCCATCGCGTGCTGGAGGGTGGAGGCCCGACAGCATGCGATCGAGCCGATCCTCGACCCACGAACTCGGAGGAGCCCTGGCGAGCTCGTAGCCGACCTCTCCGTTGACATCCACCCACTTAACCGGTACAGCGATCCGAGCAACGGAGCGCGCGCGAGGCAGCCGCGCCGATGGGACCATATCTCGGCGTAGGCGACCTCAGCATTGAGCCGGGCGGGACCGCGACGCCGGCGGTCCGGCGCCGGCTCTTCTTGATGCGGCGCTCCCGTTAACGCGGCGCTCCAGACGGGACCCGCCAGCCTTGTCCGTCGGTTTTGAGGATAGTCGCCGGCCGGCCGATTCGGATTGACGCCTCCAAATGTTAACGTTAACAATCTGGTGCTTCGAGTTCCCTTGTCGTGAAGGGAGAAGGAATTCCAAGCGCATGTATACGTCAGTCCCCGACTGACGGCGCTGCCCCCTGGCCGGCAGAGCATTCTCGTGCGCTCCGAGGTTCCTCCTGCCGGTCCACCCTGCAGGAGCGACGCTATCTCAACAGGTCATCCATGCATCCAAGGCGCCGCCCTCACGCCGCCGCCTGCGGGAGCTCGTCCACAGTTGCGCCGCGAAGGAGCATTCCCGGCGAGGTCAGGGCCGCCGCAAACCGCCGAAATCGCTGATATCCGCTGTCCAATCTGTTGTTCGCGAGGAGCCATGCGAAACATAATCCATCGATATCTTTACGTGGCGCTGATCGGCCTCACGCCGCTCGGCGGCGCATGCTCGGACGGGACCGACCCCGCCCCCGATCCGGGTACCGGCGGCACGGCGACCGACGCCGCCAGCACGACCGGCGTGGGAGGCGGCGCGGGCGGCGCGGGCGGCGCGGGCGGCGCCGGCGCTGCGGGGGGCGCCGGCGGCGGGACCGGTGGCCAGGGAGGCGACGACCAGCTCGTTTGCCCACCTGCGCCAGCAGAGACCGGGGCTTATGCGATCGACGCGACCGGCGTCACCTTCACCGTGGGAACCGGTCTGCTGAAGCTGGAGGTTTGCAACGAGAGCATCATCCGCGTCCAGTACACCAACGCCGCTTCGCTCCCCGACAAGACCTCTCTGTCCGTCAACAACAAGTGGGACACACGGAGCTTTTGCGTCGAGGAAAATTCGGGGGTCGTGACCATCACCACCACGCGCCTGAAGGCCAGCGTCGACACGGCCAGCGGCTTGGTCACCTACGCCGACTTGGACGGCAACGTCATCTTGTCGGAAGACAGCAAGACCGTGACCCCCGCGACCGTAGAGGGGGTCAGCACGAACCGCGTCGAGACCGTGTTCAAATCGCCCTCTGACGAAGCCCTGTTCGGCCTCGGCCAGCACCAGGACAACGTGATGAACCGCAAGGGCACGAAACGACGCATCATCAACGTCAACACAGAGATCAACATTCCGGTACTGGTGTCCAACAAGGGTTACGGGGTCTTCTGGGACAACTACTCCGTCTCGGAGTTCGACGGGACCGAGTCCAACAACACGAAGTACAGCTACTCGTCCGAAGCGGGCGAGATGGTGGACTACTATTTCTTCTATGGTCCAAGCATCGACCAGGTCGTCGCCGGCTACCGCGCCGCGACCGGCGCAGCCCCGATGTTCCCCAAATGGGCCTACGGGCTCTTCCACTCGAAGGACAAATACGGCAGCCAGTCCGAGCTGCTGCGGGTCAAGGACGGCTACCGCGACAACAACATTCCGCTCGATTGCATCGTTCAAGATTGGGACTACTGGACCCCGTACGCGTGGGGCTCCCATCTCATGGATGAGAGCCGCTATCCCAATCCAGCGTCTCTGATCGCTCAGATGCACGACGATAACGTCCATACGGTGATATCGATCTGGCCATTGTATCAACGCGTGAACACGGAGAGGAAGCCGGGAGAGCTGGACAACTATCGCGCGCTCGATGAAATTGGGGCGCTGTACGCCAGCGGCGGCTCACACCACTTCTATGACACCTTCAACCCCGCCGCCAGGGCCCTGGTGTACCAGCAGATCCATGATCGCCTGCTGGGGCCGCACGGCTGGGACGGCATCTGGGCCGACAACACCGAGCCGCAGGGCTATCCGGACGCCGTCAACGTGCGGGCGGCAAATACCGCGATCGGCAAGGGGGCGCTGTACGTGAACGCTTATCCCCTGCAACACTCCGCGGGGCTGTACGAGCATTGGCGCAGCATCGGCCCGAAGGGGAAGCGAGTCTACAACCTCACCCGCAGCGCCTTCGCCGGCCAGCAGCGATACTCCACGACGTGCTGGTCGGGAGACATCAACAGCGACTTTCCGACCTATGTCAAGCAGATCCCCGCGGGGCTCAACTTCTCGCTGGCGGGGATGCCCTACTGGACCACGGACATCGGCGGGTACTGGGGCCACAACGTGAACTGGAGCACCAGCGCGAACAACGAGCTCTTCACCCGCTGGTTCCAGTATGGCGCGTTCTCGCCGATCTTCCGGATCCACGGAGGCGGGTCGAGGGAGCTGTACGGCAACAGCTGGAGCGCCGCCACCAAGGCCAACCTCCTCAAGATCGACAACCTGCGCTATCGGCTGATGCCTTACATCTACTCATTGGCATGGAAGGTGACCAGCGAAGGCTACACCATCATGCGTCACCTGGTCTTCGACTATCCCAACGACGAGAAGGTGTTCGATATCAAGGATCAGTTCCTGTTCGGGCCATCCTTCCTGGTCAATCCAGTGACCGCCGCGGGCGCTACCAGCCGCTCCGTCTATCTCCCCGCGGGGACCTGGTACGATTTCTGGACAGGCGCGACGATGAACGGCGGGAGCACGATCACGGCCCCCGCGCCGCTGAGCGAGCTGCCGCTCTTCGTCAAAGCGGGCTCGATCGTCCCCATGGGTCCCAACATCCAGTATGCAACGCAGAGCATCGACCCGCTGGAGATCCGGATTTATAAAGGTAAAAACGGGTCCTTCACCCTGTACGAGGACGAGGGCGACAGCTATGACTACGAGGACGGTCAGCACTCGCAAATCCCGCTCACGTGGGACGAGGCCACCCAGGACTTGACCATCGGCGCGAGGGAGGGGAGCTATGACGGGATGCCGTCCACCAGGACGTTCAAGATCGTGTGGGTAGGCGAACGTCATGGCGCCGGCGTCGACGTCACCGCCGCCGCGGATCAAACGGTCACGTACAATGGCTCGAAGGTGGTCGTGAGCGCAGACTGAGCGACGGCCCGCACCTCCACGACCCCCCGCGGCCTTGCGTCGAGGCGCGGGCAGACGGAGGCTCGGCCACGCGAAGCTAGGGCGCGCTCCACCGCGCGTCGCCCTCGACCGCCCAGCCGAGCGCCCGCCGCGTCTCCTCGGCGACCGGCCCGTCGTACCGGTGCCCGGCCTCCTCGCTGCGCACCACGCGCGCGAGCACGCCCGCCTTCTCGAGGCGCGCGGCCGCCGCCTTCGCCGCGGCGCCGCACCCGGCCTGCGCGCAGACGAAGAGGACGCGCTGCCCGCCGCCGTCCGCGAACGCCCTGGCCGCCTTCGGCGTCCACTTGTCGTGTCCGCCCTCGACCAGCACGAGCCGCGGGAAGAGCGCCGCCCGCCGCGCGGCGATCGCAGAGCCCATGATCGCGCCCAGCGAGAAGCCGGTGTAGAGCACCGCGCCGGCGTCGACGTGCTCGGGAAAGCGCGCGCGCAGCGCCGCGAGCCCCGCGTCGATCTCCTGCTCCAGGCGGGCGTTGCTCTCGTACGTGAAGCGGACGTCGCTCGCCGACGGCGAGTCGGACCGCGCGACGCCGCGCGGGCACAGGATGAAGGCGTCGCCCCCCGCGATGTCGCGCCACACCTGGCACTGCCACTCCGGCCGGTCGTAGTTGCCGTGCGAGGCGATGAGCACCGGGCGCCGCGCCGTGGCGCCGATCGGCACCGACACCACCGCGCTCGCGAACCCGTCGACCGGGAGCTCCACGAACGGCGCGTCCGCGCGGAGCGGCGCGACCGGCGCAGCAGCCGGCGCGGCGCCCTCCGCCGCCGGGGCGGGCGCGGCGGCATCCCCCGCGAGCGCCAGCGTCACCCCGCCGTCCGCGGCGGGCGCCGCGCCCTCCGGCGCCGCGCCCTCTGGCGCCGCGGGCGCAGGCCCGGCGGCGCGACCCGCGCGGTCGCACCCCAGCGCCGCCGCCGCGAGGAGCGCACAGCAGATGAACGGGCGGGAGAGCGAGACGGCGGTGGGCGTCATCCGACCCAGGATGACGCATCGTCGCCTCGGAGACGACGCGCAGGCCGGCGGAAGCTCGAGCGGACGCGGCGCGGCGACCTACGGCAGCGCTACGGCAGCGCCTCGGCGAGCTTGTCCGCGAGCGGTGCGCCCCAGCCGGTCGGATAGTCCCAGCCGCGCCCCGCGCTGAACCCCTCGCCGTTCCCGTCGTCGGTCTTGCCCTCGGTGATGTCGCGGAAGGCCGCCTGCACCTTCGCGTCGGTGTAGAGCGCCCGGTTCAGCCACCCAACGACGGGCTTGTCCTGCGCGAGCCGCCGGCTGTTCACCGTCGCCATCAGCCCGGCGAACACCGGGGCGGCGAACGACGTGCCGCTGCGCCGCTCCCACTCGCCCAGGTAGTAGAGCCAGTACGTGGAGTCCCCCGAGGCGTTCAGCGCGACATCGGAGACGGCGCGCCGCCCCTGCGCGTCCAGGACGACGCCCTCCTGCCACCACGGGGTCTCGAACTGCCGCGATCGCCCCGACCCCGAGCCGCTCCACGCGACCTCGCGCGCGACCTCGCCGTCGCCGCCGAACTCGAGCCGGGTCCCGCCGACGCACGTCACGTACGGGCTCGACGACGGCACGTCGGGCCTCGCCGAGTCGCCGCCCGCGACGACGATCGTCATCCCGAGCGCCGCGCCCATCCGCGCCGCCTCGTGGTACTGGTGCCGGATCGGCGCCGCCTCGGTCTCCTCGCGGTGCGCGAACGACGTCGAGAGCACCGACACCTCGCCGGCCGCGATCGCCTCGTTCCACGCGTAGAGGATCGAGAGGGTGCGCGCGTCCGGCCCCTCGTACGCGATGAGCTCCGCCTCGGGCGCCATCGCGCCCGCCCACTCCGTGTCCAACGTCGTCTCGAGGTAGCGGGTCGAGATCGGATCCGCCGTGGCCACGACCTCCGGGTTGTCGCGCGACGTGATGCCGAACGATTGCCAGAACGACTGGAGATCGCGGGTCTTGAACGTCGCCCCGACCACGAGGCCGAGCTTCACGCCCTGCCCGCGGTACCCCTGCCCCTCGTTGTGGAGCTTGTCGATCGCGTAGGCGCGCGCGATCTGCGCGGGCGTGACCCCCTGCTCTTGCCCCTCCGGCGGCGTCTTCTCGATCGAGCCCGCCTCGCCGGGGAGCGGCTCGGTGTCCGCCGGGACGTCGACCGCGATGACGCCCGACGTGAGATCGATGATCTTCTGCGGCGGCCTGAGCGGATCCAGCGCGCCGAACGTGCGGAGCGGCTTGCCGCCCTTCGAGGGGTTCTCGCGCTCGAAGTCGCGCAGCTCGGTGTCGAAGGCGGTGTTGAACTGCTCCACCGTGCCCGCGAACTCGAGCAGGAGCCGGTTCTTGGACCGGCGCCGGATCTCCATCTTGTGCTGGGTGAGCCAGGCCTCGACGGCCGCGATATCGCTCTCGGACGGGGCGTGGCGCTCCATCCAGGTGTCGACCGACATGTACTTCCGGAACGCCTCCGGCTTCCCGGGATCGTACATGTCCTCGATCGCGCTCTCGAGCCCGGGGACGTCCCGGGTCGGGAACCCGATCAGCGCGCGGAAGCGGTCCTCCTCCGGCGCCGGGCCGAAGTCGAGGTAGACCCCCGCGAGCGGCCGCGGGAGGCCGCTCGGGAGCACCGGTCCATCATCCCCGCACCCCACCGCGGCGAGGGCGAGCGGCGCGACGCACCAAACCGAGAGCGAACGCATCAACGAGGGCCTTGCGAGCGAGGGGGGAGGATGTCGTCAGGCGAGGCTCAGCACCAGACGTGCTCGACGAGGTAGCAGGTGTACGTCCCCGGATACCAGGTCTCGGGGTGCCCGCCGGTGGTGTTGTCGGTGCAGATCTCGCAGTACGCGTGGATGCAGTCGGGGTCGGTGGTCTGCGGGCTCGCCCCCGGGGACTTCACGGGCTTCTCCGAGTAGAAGAAGCCGTCGACCTTCAGCTGGTCGAGCTCGCTCTCCGACAGCTTGCCGAAGGCGGCCGCGTCCGAGGCGATGCTGAACCTGTCGTCCGAGCTCTCCGTCAGCACGGGCGCCGGGTAGTCGCCGTAGTCGGCGCTCTCCACCGCGGCCATCTGCTCCGAGAGCAGGATCTCCTTGCCGTCGCCGGTGGAGAGCTTGATGCGCGCGTAGTCGATCGGCGCCGCCGAGTAGTCGAAAGCATAGACCGTCTTCTGGTCCATCTCGAGGCTCAGGAACCCCGCCTCCGGGATGTCGGCCTGCGTGATCCGCTCGTGTGTCACCGCGTCATCGGCGACCGGCTCCTCCGACGCGGCGCATCCGGTAGAACCGGCCGCCGCGATGACGCCGAGCGCAACACTGAGAGCGAGCGATTTGGAAGAACGGATGGTCTGTCGGATCATGTTGGGCGTTCCTTTCTTGAGGCTCACTGACGGAGGTCACCTGGCCTAGCGCTGACCAGAGGGAGCTCCACCCCTGTCGGTCCTTCGAGCGATGCCTGCCTGTTGGACCCCACGACTCCCGCGAGTCGATCGGAATGAGGGGAAGATGATTTCAAACGGTGCCGCAGCCCCCCCATACCTGGCAAGCAAATTCCCGGCGCGAAAGAGAATTCCATCGTTCTTTCTGCGGCATAGTGGTCGGGACGGTGCGCTGTGCGGGGCCGGCATACCTGCCGCAGTACAGCGGGCGCACTGCGGGAATCGGGGGTTGCCTTGAGAGCCGGTCACGGACATACCGGAGCCTACATGGTGGACGAGCAGAGCGCGCGGTCCAGGCGAGTCGAAACGACGGCTGAGGCCGACATCGTGGTGCTTGACGGCCCGCTCGGGACCGCGCTCGCCGCGCGGGGGGTCGAGACGCCGGCGCCGCTCTGGAGCGCGGCGGCCCTGCTCGACGCGCGCGGCTGCGACGTCGTGCGCGCGATCCACCGGGACTACGCGCGCGCGGGCGCCACGGTGCACACGGCGAACACCTTCCGCACGAAGCGCAGGCAGGCGGGCGCCGCGTGGGCCGAGCTCCTCGCGCGCGCGGTCTCGCTCGCGCGCGAGGCCGTCCGCGAGGTGGACCCGCGGCACCGGATCGCCGGGAGCATCGCGCCGCTCGAGGACTGCTACCGGCCGGATCTCAGCCCGGCCAGCGCGCGGCAGGAGCACCGCGAGCTCGCGCAGGCGCTCGCGGCGGCGCGCGTCGACGTCCTGCTCTGCGAGACGTTCCCGCACGTCGGCGAGGCGCTCGTGGCGCTCGAGGAGGCCGTCGCCACGGGCGTCGAAGCGTGGGTGTCGTTCACGGCGGGACCGGGCGCGGATCTCCTCTCGCCCGAGGACATCGGCGCCGCCGCGCGGGAGGCCGCCGCCCGCGGCGCGCGGGCCGTCCTGGTCAACTGCACCCCGGCGACGCGCACGCTCGAGCACGTCGAGCGGCTCGCGGCGTGCGGCGTCCCGTTCGGGGCCTACGCGAACGCCGGCGCCGAGGCCGAGGGGCTCGGCTGGGCCGAGGGGCAGGGCCGCGCTTCGGCCGCGCGCTACGCCGACCTCGCGCGCGGCTGGATCGAGGCGGGCGCCACGATCGTGGGCGGCTGCTGCGGGACGGGGCCCGCGCACATCGCGGCGCTGCGCGCGCTCGCCGACGAGGCGGCGCGCCGCCCGGCGGGGCCTCCGCGCTGACGCGCCGATCGCCGGTTGCTCTCCCCGGGTCGACGTGCCACCGATGCCCGAGGCGCAGGGCGGCGCCGGCGCGGCGCCCTGCAGACGATCCAGATCCCGAGATGGCACGCAGTCGCGATCGGCGACACACCACGGAGACGGAGCGCACGATGATCGACCTCTATTACTGGCCCACCCCGAACGGCTGGAAGATCAGCATCATGCTCGAGGAGACGGGCCTCCCGTACAAGCTCATCCCGGTCAACATCGGGCGGGGCGACCAGTTCAAGCCGGAGTTCCTCGCGATCAGCCCCAACAACCGGATGCCCGCGATCGTCGATCACGACCCGCCGGGCGGCGGGGCGCCGATCTCGGTGTTCGAGTCGGGCGCGATCCTGCTCTACCTCGCGGAGAAGACGGGCCAGCTCATCCCCTCGGACGTCCGGGGTCGTTATGAAGCGACCCAGTGGCTCATGTGGCAGATGGGCGGCCTCGGCCCGATGACCGGTCAGGCGGGGCACTTCAGCCAGTATGCGCCGGAGAAGATCCCGTACGCGATCGAGCGCTACACGAACGAGGTCCGCCGGCTCTACGGCGTGATGGAGAAGCGGCTCGCGGACCGGCCCTACCTGGCGGGCGAGTACTCGATCGCCGACGTCGCGAGCTTCCCCTGGACGATGCTGTACGAGCGGTTCGGGGTCTCCGCCGACGAGCTCCCGAACTTCAAGCGGTGGATCGATGCGGTGCGCGCGCGGCCGGCCGTCGCGCGGGGGCTCGCGGCGGGGAGCGAGCTGCGGAACCCGAGCCAGTCGCTCGACGACGAGGCGAAGCGCTGGCTGTTCGCCAAGAAGCCCCAGGCGTGAGCCGCCCGTCCGCGGGCGCGTGAGGCGCGGCCTCCGCGCCCCGCGGCGGCGCGCTCGAGCGTCGCGGGCGCGCAACGCCTCGTGACCGGGGCTGCGGCCTGGGCGGACGGCTCGATCTCGGACGAACCGTCCCGTCCCGGCGCCCCGGCGATGCACACGCGGCTCGAACGACGAGCTTCCGAGCAGGGCGAGGCCGTCGCGCGACGCGCCTCGCGGGCGGATCATCTCTAGCGCCCCGGAGGAGCGGTGCGCCCTGGCTGGACCCGGACGCCGATCGCGCGCGCTGCATCTTCCGCCGCGCCAACGTCAAGCATGCCGAGAGCGGAAACGTATGCACACGTATGACAGGCACACACTCTGCTCTGCGGTGAGCCGAGATGTCTGGGCCTGCTGGGCCCTCGCGGACATCGGGGGGAACCGATCATGTCGATGCATAGCAAGATGCTGGTGCCTGCAGTTCTTTTCGCTGCCCTCGCCGCCGGTTGCGCGGTGAGCGCCGACGAGGCCGATCTCGATCAAGCCGAGCTCGACGAGGCCTCGATCGCGTCGGCCGAGCAAGCGCTCGAAGAGGCGCGGGGCGGATACGTGGGAATGGGCACGTCCCAGCTCGGTCCCAGCCAGGCGGGGCTCGTCCCCAGCCAGGCGGGGCTCGTCCCCAGCCAGGCGGGGCTCGTCCCCAGCCAGGCGGGGCTCGTCCCCAGCCAGGCGGGGCTCGTCCCCAGCCAGGCGGGGCTCGTCCCCAGCCAGGCGGGGCTCGTCCCCAGCCAGGCGGGGCTCGTCCCCAGCCAGGCGGGGCTCGTCCCCAGCCAGGCGGGGCTCGTCCCCAGCCAGGCGGGGCTCGTCCCCAGCCAGGCGGGGCTCGTCCCCAGCCAGGCGGGGCTCGTCCCGAGCAAGGGCTCTTTCGGCCCGAGCAAGGGTGTGATGATCCCGGGCAAGGGCTCTTTCGTTCCGAGCAAGGGCTCTTTCGTTCCGAGCAAGGGCGAGATCCCGTCGAAGGCTGGGTTCGGCTACGGCGCCCAGCAATCCGGCCAGGCGATGCTGGGCCAGCACGCCGGCGTTGGCCAGGCCGCCGCCCTCGGCCAGACGGCCATCGGTCAATCGGGCGCTTACGGCCACGTCGGCCAGCTGGGCGTCGGCCAGCAGTCGGCCTTCGCGCCCGGCGCCACGGGCCAGACCGGCGGGTTCGGCCAGCAGCGCAACCCCTGATCTCCCCGCGCGCGAGCCCCTCCGGCTCACACGGAGCCGTCATGGGCCGCGCACCGCAAGGCGATCCGAGACACGAGGCCGCCAAGACGCCAGGACCCGAGGAGACCCTTTGCGGTCTCCCCCGCGCCCTCGGCGTCTCGGCGGTCCGATCTCCTCTCGTCCGATCCCCGGGGGGGAGCCGCGCACAGGGCAGGATCCGCCCTTGGATCCGCCGCGCCTCGGGCCGTCAGAACACGACGGTCCGGCGGCCCTCGACGATGACCCGGCGCTCCAGGTGCGCCCGGACGGCGCGAGAGAGGACGAGGCGCTCCACGTCGCGCCCCACCCGTGTCATCTCGTCTGGACCCAGCTGGTGATTCACGCGCGCGACGTCCTGCTCGATGATCGGCCCCTGATCCAGGTCCCGCGTGGCGTAGTGCGCCGTCGCGCCGATGAGCTTCACGCCGCGCGCGTGCGCCTGATGGTACGGCTTCGCGCCCTGGAACGCGGGCAGGAACCCGTGGTGAATGTTGATGACGGGCGGCCCTTCACCGAGCATCTGCTCGGACAGGATTTGCATGTACCGCGCCAGCACGACGAGATCGACATGGTGCCTCTTCAGCAGGTGGAGCACCTGACGCTCCTGCTCGCGCTTCGTCTCCGGGGTGATCGGGAGACAGAAGAAGGGGATTCGGAAGCTCTCGGCCACCGCCTCGAGCGTCGGGTGATTGGAGATGACGAGCGGGATCTCGCAGCGGAGCTCGCCCGCGCGCTGCCGGAGCACGAGATCGTAGAGGCACGCTGGATCCTTGGTGACCAGGATCGCCATCTTCGGGACGTGATCGCTGTAGTCGACCGACCAGCGGGCCGAGAGCAACGTGGCGAGCTCGCGAAAGGCGGCCTCGATCGCGCTGCGGGTGGCCGAGCCGCCCAGGGCGGTGACCGCGGCCGGCGAGGAGAGACCGGACAGATCGACGACGAGGCGCATGAAGAAGCGCGGTCCCTCGTCCGTGAACGCATCCGTGTGATTGCTCGCGTCGATGATGTTCAGGCCGATGTTGTAGAAGAACCCCGCGAGTCGCGCGACGAGCCCGGGCTGGTCGGGCGCGGCGACGAGGAAGGTTGCGTGGACTGGACCCGTCATGCGGGCCATGGTGCTCGCCCCGAGGCAGCGGCGCAAGCGCGGGGCGCGGCGGGCCGGCGGGGGCGCTAGCGCCCCTCCCCGCTCTCCGAGGACGGCGGCCCCGACGGATCCTCCGCGCCCCTGGGCGCCAGCGTGGAGAGCTCCGCCCAGGGGATGCGCACGGTGCGCTCGACGTCGCGCAGGTGGGCGCTGTCGTTGTAATAGATGAGGTGCCAGGCCTCCGCGCGACCCCAGCGCCGCCGGCGCTGCCAGTGGGTGAGCGACGTGTGGCGGGTGGCGAAGTGCGCCACCGGAAACGCGAGCGCGTTCATCTTGAAGAAGTGGAGGAACGCGACGTCGATGAAGCCGCCGTGCGTGACGATCGCGATCGTCCGCCCCTCGTGCTCGCGGGTGATGCGATCGAGGGCGACCGAGACCCGCAGCATGAAC
The DNA here is from genome assembly GCF_000418325.1 of Sorangium cellulosum So0157-2. GTDB lineage: Bacteria > Myxococcota_A > Polyangia > Polyangiales > Polyangiaceae > Sorangium > Sorangium cellulosum_D. Next base: position 927,526 of record NC_021658.1, on the reverse strand, counting down.
TGAGCCCAGCTCTCCCCGCCGGGGCTCGCCGGGCGGTAGGGCTCGCGCTCGAAATCGATCGCATAGCGCACCATCGCCTCTCCGACGGGCATCCCGTCCGCCTCCCCGGGGCGGAGCTCCTGGACGTCGTCGTCGAGCGTGACGGGCAGCCCCAGGGAGGGGGCGACGATCTCGGCGGTCTGCTGCGCCCGGCGGAAGGAGCTCGCGATGAGGACATCGGCGGCGAGCTCGCGCGTCGCGGCCAGGCGATCGCGCAGCCGCTCCGCCTGGAGGATCCCGAGCGACGTCAGCCCGGTGTCCCCGCGCATCCCGCCCACGATATGGTTCACGTTGACGAGCGCTTCTCCGTGCCGGATGAGATAGAGGTTCGTCACGATCTGAGCCTCCGAGGCGCGCGACCTGGCGAGGGGGACGGCCGCGCGGGGCGGTCCGCGCCCGCTAGGAAGAGCAAGGCCCCCCTCGATTGTCAAGGGTTTGTGCCGCGGCCGCGCGGGCGCTCAGGGGCAGCCGTGGAGGAGCGCGAAGAAGGCGGCGCTCTCGGAGCAGACCTGCTCGCCGCGCAGGGCGCTGCAGAAATCGTCGGCCGTGCGGAAGGCCTTCTCTCCCGTGCTGCCCTCGATGCAGGAGATCGAATAGACGAACCGCGGGCCGCTCTCTCCGAGCTCGCCGGGGCTCCCCGGCTCGGACGCGCCGCCCGCCTGGGCGCCGCTGCCGCCGGCGTCCCCCGGCGGATCGACGCCGAACGCCGGGAATACCACGATGGGCAAGAGGCCGAAGAGGCCTGCTACGAAATGCGGAATCATGAGCTCACCTCCAACGTCGATGGAAATGCATCCGCGTACGAGGTAGCGAGTGCATCTGTCGTATCGACATGCATTCGACAGGCCAGCTCGGCGCATGTCCGCCCATTGCACACGGCCGCGCGGCGAGCGCGCGCCCGAGCGAGGGAGCCGGCCCGTCCGGGCCGGAGGAGGCGCCGGGCCCGGTCGCCGGGGCCCCGACGCGCCGCCGCGCCGCCGCCTGGGCGCCGCGCCGCCGCCCGCGCGGGCCGCGTTTGCCGGCGCGCGGGGCCGCGCTTGCCAGCGCGCTCGGACCTGGCCTACAAGGCGGGCCCCCTGAAGGAGACCTCATGTACCGTCGCAGCTTCATCGCGGCCGCGCTGCTCGGCGCCGCGGCCCTCGTCGGGTGCGCGCCGAGCTGGCGCGTCGTGACCCAGGCGAGCCCCGCTCCGTTCGTGGGCCAGCGGTATTTCGCCCTGATGCCCATCGACTTCGTGGGCCTCCAGATCATCGACCAGTCCGAGGACCGGTACCTCGCCGGCAAGGACGGGGACGACTACCAGCGCTTCATGTCCGACAAGGACTCCATCAACGAGGAGTTCGCGAAGGCCCTGGTCGAAGGCGCCAAGGACGAGGGCATCGAGGTCGCGGAGGCGGCCGGCACGACGTCGGCGCCGTTCGTGCTCAAGCCCTATATCGGCTACATGAACCCCGGCTTCTACGCGGTCGTCTCCTCGGCGCCCAGCCAGATCCGGCTGACCTTGCGGATCACGACGCGGGACGGCAAGGTGCTCGACGAGGTCCAGTTCTCGAGCCGCACGCCGTCGCCGATCCCGAACACGGCCCTGAGCGCGGCCGAGGCGGACAAGCTGACGATGGGCGGCCGCTGGCGCGAGGACGCGCGCGTGATCGGCGCCTACGCGGCCCGCTACCTCGCGTCGCGCGTCGAGCCCTAGAGCGCGCCGGCGCGCGCCGCCCGCCCGCCCGCTTCACAGCAGGATCCCGCGGAGCAGGAGCTCGGCCACGCTGAAGTAGATCACGAGGCCGGAGACGTCGACGAGGGTCGCGACGAACGGCGCCGAGGCGCTCGCCGGGTCGAAGCGGAGCGCCCGGAGCGCGAACGGCAGGAGCGCGCCCGCCAGCGTGCCCCACGTCACGACGCCGACCAGGCTGATGGCCACGGTCAGCGCGAGCAGCACGTAGTGCCGGCCGTAGGCCCCGAAGAGCTGCTCCCAGGCGAGGACGCGCAGGAAGCCGATCCCGCCGAGGATGCCGCCGAGCAGGAGGCCCGACGCGAGCTCCCGGCGGCTGACGCGGAAGAAATCGCCGATCCGGATCTCGCCGAGCGCCATCGCCCGGATGACCAGCGTCGTCGCCTGAGATCCGGAGTTGCCCCCGCTCGAGATGATGAGCGGCACGAAGAGGGCCAGCACGACCGCGCGGGCGATCTCGTCCTCGTAGTGCCCCATCGCGGTGGCGGTGAGGAGCTCGCCCACGAACAGCGCGGAGAGCCAGCCCGCGCGCTTGCCGAGCATCTTGAAGAGCGGGGTCCGGAGGTACGGCGCGTCGAGCGCCTGCATGCCGCCGAGCTTCTGGATGTCCTCGGTCGCCTCCTCCTCCACGACGTCCACGATGTCGTCGGCGGTGACGATCCCCTTCATGCGGCCCTCGCCGTCGACGACGGGGATCGCCACGAGATCGTGCTCCGCGAAGCGCCGCGCGACCGCCTCCTGGTCGGCGCCCTCGTCGACCGAGACGACGTCGGTCTTCATGACGTCGCTGATCCGGAGGTGGCCGGGCGCGATCATGAGCTGCCTCAGCGACACCACGCCGCGCAACCGCTGCTCGGCGTCGAGCACATAACCGTAGTAGACGGTCTCGAGGTGATCCCGGGCCTGCCGCTTGAGGTAGCTGATCGACTCGTCGACCGTCGCCTCCGGCCGCACGCGCGCGAACCACGGGCTCATGAGCCCGCCGGCCTCGTCCTCCGCGTAGGCGAGGAGGGCGCTCACCTCCCGGCGCGTCGGCTCGTCGAGCAGCGAGAGGAGCTCTTCCTGCGCGGCCGGGCACACCTCGAGGAGGATGTCCGCCACGTCGTCGGGCGCGAGCAGGCGGAGCCACAGCCTCCGCTCGCCCCTGGTGAGGGCGGCGAGGAGCGCGGCCTGGTCGGCGGTGGGGAGGCCCTGGAAGAAATCCTCCGCCTCCTCGCGCCGCAGGCGGCGATAGGCCTGCACCCGCTCCTCGTTCTCCAGGGCCGGCCACGACACGGACAGCTCGGCGGCCGAGAGCGTCTCGTTCGCCTGGATGGGCGGGCGTTCCATCATCGCCTCACCTCGTCGAGCGCCTGGCCCGCCCCGTCGGCGTCGCCCGGCAGAAGGTGCTCAGTCAGAGGGGCTGAGCGGCAAGCTCGGCCCCCGATCCACGGTGATCGTCGGGTTAGCAACGCGCGCGCCACGGCCGCGCTGGCCACGCTGGCCGCGCGCGCCCGCGGCGCCGCCCGCCTGCGCCGGCGGCCAGCGCTGCGCGTCAGCGCTCCGCCTGGGGCGGCCCAATCGCCCTCCGGCACGTTCCGATATCCTCGTATTTTTCCTTGGCCAATCAAACCGTGTCGATGCGCGGAGTTCGGTTTGACAGAAGCCCGCCGCGACGACTAGGATGGAAGCGCTTTCCTTCGGCTTGTCTTGCAATATGAAATCTTCGCCTGAGGCTGTCACGATGAACTCCGGCGCTCGGCCGACGGTGCGCATGGAGGAGGTGGCCCGGCACGCCGGGGTGTCGCCGGCGACGGTCAGCCGGGTCCTGAACGATCGGGGCAAGTGCAGCGCGAAGACGCGCGAGCGGGTGCTCGCCGCGATACGCGATCTCGGCTACGTGGCGAACGCGGCCGCGAGGAGCCTCGCGCAGGGCCGGACAGGCTCCCTCGGCTTTCTCCTGCCCACCATCGGCACCGAGTTCATGTCGAGCTTCCTCCAGGTCGTCGCGAGCGCGGCCACCGAGGAGGGGTATGATCTCCTCATCGCATTGCGCTCGGAGAGCTCGCTGCGTCGGATGCTCGGCCGGCACAACACCGATGGCGTCCTGATCTTCGGCTCCGCGATGGGCGAGGCGAGCCTGAGGCGGCTCGCGGCCGAGGGGTTCCCGGCGCTCCTCGTCTATCGAACGCCGCCGCCGGGCCTCTCGTTGCCGAGCATCGCCATCGACAACGAGGCGGGCGTGCGGGAGTCGGTCGAGCACCTGATCCAGGCGCACGGCCGGCGTCGCGTCGCGTTCCTGCAGGGCCCCGCGGGGAACGAGGACGCGGGGCGGCGCGAGGAGGCGTATCGGGCGACGCTCGCGCGCCACGGCCTCCCGGTCGATCCGCGCCTCTGCCGCAGCGGGCTCAGCGCCGAGGAGGCGCGCGCCTCGACGATGGCGTGGCTCCGCGAGCAGGCGCCGTTCGACGCGGTCGTCGGCTGGTGCGACGCCGCCGCGATCGGCGCGATGGATGCGCTGCGGAGCGAGGGCCGGAGCGTCCCCGCCGACGTGTCGGTGGTGGGGTTCGACGACATCGGCCCCGCGCGGCACCTCGATCCGGCGCTCACCACGGTCCGCCCGCCGACGGAGCTCGTCGCGAGGCTCGCCGTCCGGGAGCTCGTGCGGCTCATCCAGAGCGGCCAGCGCGGCGCCGGGGAGCCGCAGCCGCGGCTGGGGCTGGCCGTCGAGCTCGTCCTCCGTCGCTCCTGCGGCTGCTCGCGCTGACGAGCGCCGTCCCCGCGGCGGCGCGCGCCGGCGAGCGCCGCTCCCGCGGCGCTGCGCTCACGCGGGCGCGGGCGGGCCGAGCGGATCGACCCCGAAGCGGCGCAGGAGGCGGCAGAGCGGGACGAGCGGCAGCCCCACGATGGCGGTCTCGTCGGCGTGGCGCACGTCGTCGAACAGCCACGGCCCGTGCTTCTCGAAGAGGTACCCGCCCGCGCTGCCGATCGGCCGATCCAGCGCGACGTAGCGCCGGATCTGCGCGCGGTCGAGCGGCCGGACGCGGAGCTCCACCGTGACGACCTCGGCCAGCGTCCGCGGCTCGCCCGGCGCGAGCGGCAGCCCCGGAGGCGCGTGCACCGCGACGGCGGTGTGGAGGGCGTGGACGCGCCCGGCGAGCCGGCCGAGCTGGTCCGCCGCCTCGTCGAGCGACGCCGGCTTGCGGAGGAGCTCGCCGTCGAGATCGAGCGCCTGGTCGGCGCCGATGAGGAGGGCGCCCTCGTGCGCGGCCGCGAGGCTCAGCGCCTTCCCCTCCGCGAAGGCGCGGGCGCAGGCGACGGGCGGCAGCCCCTCGGGCGCGATCTCGTCGAACGCCGGCCGGGCGGCCTCGTACGCGAGCCCGAGGCGATCGAGGAGCGCCCTCCGGAAAGGAGACGTGGAGGCGAGGACAATCCGGGACATGGCCGGATCCATGGCACGGAACGACGCCCGCGCCGAGGGGGACCGGCTCCCCTGCCCCGCGCGCCCCTCGAAACGTCGCCGACTGCGTTCATTCCATCGAATCTGCTGCGGACGCGGAGAGTCAGCAATGGCCAAAACCCCTGGGATCCGCGAAAGAACGGCGTACATTGGCCGCCGTAAGGTGTCGCCTGAATTACCCATCATGCATTTCATTAAAAAGCAGCTTGCACTTCGACTCCGCAGCACGTGAGATAGCGGCGATGCAGCAACTCAATACAAGACACCTCGTCACGCTCTCTCTCGCCGCGCCGGGCATCGGGCTCTCCGTGCTGCTCGCGGCCTCGCCGGCGAGCGGAGCGACGTACGAGGTGGGTCGAGGCAAGCCGTATTCGAGCCTCGCGGAGGTCGCCCCTCGCCTCGCTGCCGGGGATGTGGTCGAGGTCCAGGGCGACGCGACCTATCCAGGGGACCTGATCTTCAAGAAATCCGGCACCGAAGCGCAGAAGATCACCATCCGCGGCGTCCGCGTGAACGGCCGCCGCCCCGTGCTGTCCGGAGGGACGAACACGGTGGTCTTCGGTGGCAATCATTACACCTTCGAAGGATTCGAGATCACCGGCGGCGCGAGCCGCTGCGTGTTCAACCGCGCGCACGACGTCACCGTCCGCGACGCGGTGGTGCACGATTGCCCGGGCCACGGCATCCTAGGCGCCGACTCCGAGTCGGGCTCGTTCACGCTGGAGTACGTCGAGGTCTACGCGTGCGGCTCCGGCGACAGCAGGCACCCCATCTACATCGCGACCGACGAGGAGACGCGCCTCGGCTCGGTGTTCCGCATGCGGCATTGCTATGTCCACGACGGCAACGGCGGCAACAACGTGAAGAGCCGCGCCGAGCGGAACGAGATCTATTACAACTGGATCGAGGGCGCGAAATACCACGAGATCGAGCTCATCGGGCCCGACGGCCAGGACGAGGGGCTCGCGCGCGAGGACTCGGACGTGGTCGGCAACGTCTTCGTCAAGACCGGCCAGCACTTCGTCGCGCGCGTCGGGGGCGACGGGACGGGGCAGACGTTCGGCCGCTTCCGGTTCGTCAACAACACGTTCCTGCTCGCCCCCGGCTCGCGGCCGGCGATCCGGATGTTCGACGGCATCGAGAGCGTCGAGATGAGCAACAACGTGTTCTATCGGCGCGGCGGCGGCGGCGTGGAGGTCTACGTCGACAGGTCGGCGAGCTGGGTGACGGGGGCGGCGCTCATCGCGGGCGCGAACAACTGGGTTCCGACCGGCTCTTCGGCCATCCCCGCGGCGTGGACAGGCACGCTGCAGGGCGCCGATCCCGGGTTCGCCGACGTCGGGTCGATGGACCTCCGCCCGTCGGCGGGCAGCCCGCTCGTCGACGCCGGCGCCCGGTGGACGCCGAGCCCGGCCGGGCACCCGTTCCCGAGCCCGCTCGCCGCGCCGCGGTTCGCCCCCGCGAGGGGCGTGCGCGCGGTCAGCGGAGCGCCGCAGCGGCCGACCGCGGGCGCGATCGACATCGGCGCCTACGAGTTCGGGCCCGGCCTCGCCGACGCGACGATCGCCCTGAGGGCTGCCGCCGCCGACAGCGGCGCCGCGGCCGAGAGCGACGGCGCGGACACCGATAGCACCGGCGGCGGCAACGCGGGGAGCGACAGCGCGGAGAGCGACAGCGACGCCGCCGACGGCGCGGACGCCGAAGACCGCGCCGTGGACGCCGAAGACCGCGCCGCGGCCGCCGACGAGGAGGCCCTCGAGCGCGCCGGCGCGTGCAGCGCCAGCGGGGCCCTCGCAGGCGCCCCGCTCGCCGGCTCGGGCGCGGCCGCCGCCGCGGTGACCGCGCTCCTCGGGGCCGCCCTCCGGCGCCGCGGCCGCCGACGAGGAGGCCCTCGAGCGCGCCGGCGCGTGCAGCGCCAGCGGGGCCCTCGCAGGCGCCCCGCTCGCCGGCTCGGGCGCGGCCGCCGCCGCGGTGACCGCGCTCCTCGGGGCCGCCCTCCGGCGCCGCGGCCGCCGCCAGGGGGCGTGACCCGCAGCGCGGGCGCTCACGCCACGAGCGCGCGCAGGAAGCGCCGCGCCGCGGCCGGATCGGGCAGCTGAAACGCCGCGGAGCTCTCCCCGCCGCCCACGTGGACGGTCAGGGCCGTCGGGGGGAGCGCCGCGAACAGGTCCTCGTCCGTCCGGTCGTCGCCGAGCGCGACGACCATCGCCTCGGGCGGCACCGTCGCCAGCACCCGCGGCACGATCGCCCCCTTGTTCACGCCGCGCAGCCGCACCTCCAGCACCTTCCGGCCGGGGATCAGCTCGAGATCGCGCTCGCGCAGCACCTCCTCGAGCTTCGCGGGCACCTCGCGCGCCATCTGGCTGGCGAGCTCCGGGTCGGCCGACCGGTAGTGCCACGCGATCGACGCCACCTTCTCCTCGATGAAGCTGCCCGCCGTGCGGTCGACGAACCCCTGGAGGATGTCGCGGACCCGCGGCTTCCAGTCGAGCGACGCCTCGCGGAGCGCGACCCAGGGCTCGCCGGGGGCCGCGCGGGAGAAGAACCCGTGCTCCGCGTGCAGGCAGATCGGCAGCTCGCCCAGCCAGCGGTCGAGGTCCTCGCGCGGCCGGCCGCTCACCACGTGCACCTGCGTCCGCGGGCGCGCCGCGAGCTCGCGCAGATCCGCGATGAGCTCCTCGTCCGGCGGCGCGAGCTCGGGCATCGGCGCGAGCGGGACGAGCGTGCCGTCGTAGTCGAGCATCACGACCAGCGACGGGGCGCTGCGCGCGCTCGCGATCGTGTTCAGCTGGGGCGCGTCGGTGCGCCGCCGGGCCGCCCCGACCTCCGGCGCCGCGCTGCACGCGCGCTCGAGATCGTTCAGGAAGCGGTGCGCCCAGCGGTGCACGTCGTGCGTGACGACGCGGCGCCGGAGCGCCTGCATCCGGACGCGCTGCTCGGACGGCGGCATGACGAGCGCCCGCTTGATCGTCGCGGCCACCGAGTCGATGTCGTACGGGTTGACCGGGAGCGCCTCGATCAGCTCGGCGGCCGCGCCCGCGAACTCGCTCAGCACGAGGGCGCCGGTGTCGTCGATCCGCGACGCCACGTACTCCTTGCAGACCAGGTTCATCCCGTCGCGCAGCGGCGTCACCATCATCACGTCGGCCGCGAGGTAGAGCGCGACGACCTCGGACATGGGCATCGACCGGTGCAGGAAGTGGATCGGGACGTCGTCGAGCGTCGCGTAGCTGCCGTTGATGCGGCCGACGAGCTCGTTCACGGTGCGCCGGAAGTCGGCGTAGGCGTCCACCTTCTCGCGCGTCGGCACCGCGAGCTGGATGAACCGGACCTTGCTCCGGGGCTCGGGCTCGCGCTCGAGGAAGCGCTCGATCGCGAGCATGCGCCGCGGGATCCCCTTCGTGTAGTCGAGCCGATCGATGCCGAGCACGATCTTCCGCCCCTGGGCGCGCTCGCGGATGCGCCGCGCCTCGGCGCGGACCTCCTCGTCCCGGGCGAGCCGCACGAACTCGTCGACGTCGATGCTGATCGGGTGGACGCCGAGCCGCACCTCGCGCCCCTCGACCGCGAGCGTCTCGAGGTCGGGATCGAGGCCGAGCACGCGCGCGGCGGAGTAGACGAAGTGGTACCGATACGACGCCGTGTGAAACCCGACGACGTCCGCGCCGAGCATGCCGCGCAGCACCTGCTCGCGCCACGGCAGGCTCCGGAAGACCTCGGCCGCGGGGAACGGGATGTGCAGGAAGAAGCCGATCCGCGCGTCCGGGATGCGCTGGCGCAGCATCGCCGGCACGAGCGTGAGCTGGTAGTCGTGGATCCAGACGCGGTCGCCGGGCCTGTGCTGCGCGACGATCGCCTCGGTGAAGCGCTCGTTCACCTCGCGGTAGGTCTCCCAGTCGCGCCGGGCGTCGAGGTGGACCTTCTCGGTCAGGTAGTGGAACAGCGGCCACAGCACGCCGTTCGAGAAGCCGTCGTAATAGCGCTTCACCTCGACCGGCGTGAGGTGCACCGGGACGGTGCCGAGCTGCCGGAGCTGCTCCTCGAGCGCCGCGCGCTGCGCCGCGCCGAGGCACGAGACGTCGCCCGGCCAGCCCAGCCACAGGCCGCCGTGGCGCTCGTGGGGGCTCCGCATCGCGGTGACCAGGCCGCCCGCCGACGGGACGACGGAGACGTCGCCCTGATCGACGTGGACGGTCACGGGGAGGCGGTTCGAGACGATGAGCAGGCGGGACATGCGCGAGCGAAAAAGCTAGCGCATGGCGACGGCACCGCGCCCTCGCGGCGGCGCGAATCCAGGACGAGCCGATACGGATCGTAGGGCTCGCCCTGAACGTCAGCGGTCGATCCGGATCGGGGGCGCCGTGTTCTCGGGGGTGGAGGGCTTCGTCGTGGGCGGAGGCGCGGCCGGGCGAACGGTGCGGCCCCAGTTGCGCTTGCTGCCCGAGTTGGAGGGCTGCTCCTCCGTCTTCGCCGGCGCCGCCGCCTGCGCGAGCCTCGCGACGGTCTGGACGGACATCTCGGACGGCCCCTGCACGATGGAGTAGGGCTGGAAGCCTTCCTTCTGCAGCGTCAGCCGGCGCGGCGCCGCGCGCACCTGCTCGTTCTCGATCGAGAGCTGGAGCGGCGTGAGCCCGAGCGACTTGCCGTCCTCGAGGACCTCGGCGCCCGGCGGGATCGACTCGATGATGAGCATGAACGACGGCGCGCCCTTGTGATCGGTCGGCGTGGTCGCCGGCGGGGGCGCGGCGGCGGGCGGGGGATCGGTCGTGGCCTCGCTCTGCGCGGGGCTGCGGGTCAGCACGAACGCGACCGCCGCCACGACGACGGCGCCGATGGCGGCGAGGATCGCCGCCTTGCGTCCGCCGCCGGGGCGCGCCTCCTGCGCGCCCGCGGCGCCCTTCGACGCGTCCGCCGTGGTCGCCGCCGAGACGCCCGTGCCCACGCCGGAGGTGCGGCCGCTCGCCTCGTCGTCCGTCGACGGCGCCGGGAGCGTCACGGCCTCCTTGAGCGCCTGCACGGTCGACGAGCGCGACGAGATCTGCACGCCGGGCAGCGACTCGAACGAGGTGATCTGCGTGCCGCCGAAGGCGGTCGTCACGCCCATGCCGCGGGCGCACTCGCCGAGGCCCTGGATGAGCGCGTCCATGGTCGCGGGCCGCCCGTCCGGATCCTTCGCCAGACAGCGCATCACGAGCGCCTCGAGCGGCTCCGGGATGTCGACGTCCGGGTTCCGATCCTTCATGCGCGGCACCGGCTGCTGGAGGTGCGCCATCAGGATCTGGATCGACTTCTCGGACTCGAACGGGACCTTCCCGCAGAGCATCTGGTAGAGGATCACGCCCAGCGAGTAGATGTCGGTCCTGAGATCGACCTTGCCGTGCGAGATCTGCTCCGGCGACATGAAGCGGGGCGATCCGAGGAACGCGCCCTGCTGCGTGAGCTCCTCCGAGTCGTCGCCGAGCTGCTTCACCAGGCCGAAGTCGAGGATCTTGACCGCCTCCTCCGAGTCCTCGTTGGAGACGAGCATGACGTTCGACGGCTTGAGGTCGCGGTGGACGACGCCGTGCTTGTGCGCCTCGCGCAGCCCGCGCGCGATCTGCCGCGCGATGCGCATCGCCTCGGGCGGCGGCAGGCGCCCCTGCCGGCGCACGCGCCGGAAGAGCGTCTCGCCCTCGAGGAACTCCATCGCCATGAAGAACCGGTCCTGATCGTCGGCCTCGATGCGGCCGTAGTCGAAGACGGTGACGATGTTCGGGTGCTGGAGGCGCGCGAGGATGCTCGCTTCGAGGAAGAAGCGCTTGTGGAAGTTCGGGTCGAGCTGCCGCGAGGCCTGGTTCGGGATCAGGACCTTGATCGCCACCGGGCGCCCGAGCGGGATCTGCTCGCCGCGATAGATCGTGCCCATGCCGCCGGTCGCGAGCATGGACAGGATCTTGAACTTGCTGTTGAGCACCTTTCCGAGCAACGGATCGATCGGCTCGCTGCGCGCTACTTCATCGACGACGTTTTCGTTGGCACTCATATGAACTCCGTCGCCTTCCCCGTGCGGGCGCGGGCGAGCCCTCCCCTCGGTAACGATGCCTCGCGATGCGTGAGCTTGGACCTCATGATCGTGGGGGGCGTCGGTGCGTGGGGCCGTCGGGGCAGTCTAAACGGAAGAAAAGTCCTTGGCGACCTTTCCTCGATCGCCCCGTCCGCGAGGCCGAGTGTCCCCTGCGAGGGGCCCTTCCGGAAGCCCTGCCCGAGGCCGGGCGGGAGGCGCTGCACCATGCGCCGAGCGCCATAGCCCCGATCGACGAGGACCGCCAGTTGCTGGCACCGAGCGTCTGCATCCCACCTGCGCACCACGAGACCCTGCGAGCAGATTACACTGCTCCGCGCCGGCGCAACGCTCTTCCGATCGTCCCCGCCTCGCGGCGCCGCCGCGGGCGCCGGACGTCCCTGCCGGCCCTCTCGCCCCGGCGGGTGGGGACGAGGTAGTAGAGAAGGATGCGACCCGATCGCGCCCTGCGGCGCTGGTGGAGGGGGAGAGAGTACCGGAGCCTACTCGACCAGGCGGCGTCCGAGCTGGCCGGCTCCCGCCACGCCGAGGCCGAGGCGACGTGCGCCCGGGCGATCGCCATCGCCGAGGAGATCTACGGCCCCGGGGACGCCGAGCTCACGGGGCCGCTCTACGCGCTGAGCTCGGCGCAGCTCGCGCAGGGGCGGCTCTCCGAGGCGCGCGCGAGCTCCGCCCGGGCGATCGCCATCGCCGAGGCGGCGGGGGTGGGCGCGGACCCGCCGCTGCCGAGGCTGCTCGAGCAGCTCGCCGCCATCCTGGAGCGCCAGGGAGCGGCCGAGGACGTGGAGGCGCTGTTCCGCCGGATGCTGGCGGGCTACGACCGGATGCGCGACCCCGATCCGCTCGAGCTGTCCGCGCTGCTGAACCGGCTCGGCCTGCTGCTCGGCCGGAAGGGGGCGCGCGCCGAGGCGGCGCCGCTCTTCCAGCGGGCGATCGCGCTGCGCGAGGGGGCGCTCGGCGCCCGCCACCCGCTCGTCGCGGAGGCGCTTTACAACGCGGCCACGTTCTTCGAGGAGGACCGGCCGGCGGCCGAGCGGGAGGCGATGCTCCGGAGGGCGCTCGAGATCGCCGACGCGGACCCCGCCGTGGAGGGGGCGCTGCGCGCGTCGATCCTCCACAACCTGGGCGCCGCGCGGGAGGCGCTCGGGGACGCGGCCGAGGCGGCGGCGCTGTACGAGCGCGCGCTCGCCGCGCGGGAGGCGATCGTCGGGGACGCCCACCCGTCGCTCCGGCCGACCCTGGTCCGGCTCGCGCAGGTCCACCACGCCGCGGGGCGGTCCTCCGCGGCGCTGCCGCTCTACGAGCGGGCGCTCCGGCTGGCCGAGGCGGAGCTCGGGTCGGATCACCCGATGGCCGGGGCGATCAAGGCCTGGATGGACGAGGCGCGGAGCCGGAGCTGACGGGGGCGATCGGGCTCAGCGGGCAGGCGGCGCGGGGTCGCCACCCTCGCGCCAGCGCTCGACGAGCTCGGGGAGGACGGTCGAGGCCATCTGGAGCAGGTGCGCCATGTGGTGCTCCGGCGTGTTGCCCCGGAACCCGCGGACGCGGAGCTCGCCCACGGTCGCCTCGGTGGTCGGGATCATCTGCTTCTCGAGCTTCCTCGAGACGGCGCCCTCGGCCGCGCGCAGGCGCAGGTGCGGCGGGGCCTCGAGCGCTGGCGACCGCTCGACGGGGTGCCCGGCCGCCGCGCCGAGCAGGTAGCTGGCCGTCGCGCTGGAGCTGGCGTACGCGATCGGGTCGATCTCCGAGTGCGTGATCGTGAACAGCACCTGCCCCGCGGCGGCGAGCTGCGCGGCGCGCGCGAACGAGGCGAGCTGCAGGGTGTTGAGCCCGCTCGGGTGGTCCGGGACGAAGCCGCAGTGGATGCCGTCCGTGACGAGGATCGCGTCGAGCGCGTCGATGCCGCGGCGGAGCTCCAGGATCTTCGCGATCGCGCCGTAGCCCGCGCTCCACGAGGAGAGCGCGAGCCGGCGGAGGCGCGGGGTCGGCAGGCCGCGCTGCGCGAGCGCCCGGTCGATGTCCGCGAGCAGGCTCTCGTAGACGCCCGGCTGCGCGTAGAGCTCCTCGTAGGCGCCCGAGCCGATGCCCAGGTTGATGACGGCGATCGCGGCGTTCAGCCCGGCGACCTCGGCGCTCTCGCGGACGAGCTGGGTGTTGCCGTGGAAATGGATCACGAGATCGTAGCTCGAGCCGGTGGGCCTGAACGTCTCGGGCGTGAACAGCACGCCGCCGCGGATCGACGCGTAGCCGTCGTGCCGGATCTCGGGCGGCGGCGTCGCCCCCTGCCAGCGCGCGAACACCTCGGGCGCGACGAGCACCCTCGCCGCGGCGCCCTCGGCCACGGAGCGCGAGGCGAGGAGCAGGGCGCGGCTGACAGGCGTCATGGCGCGGAAGGCCTCGCCGTTGACCGGCATCCTCGCGCCGATCCCGCGCGCGGCGAGGAAGACGACGGCGATCACGGTCGCCGCGGCGAGGACGAACGCGCCGAGCGCGCGCCACGTGCGGGCGCGGCGCTCGCGCGGCGACGGCGCGGAAAAGGAGCCGTACGGCCCGACCCCGGCGAGGTGGAGCGGCGCTCCGGACAGCGCGGGATCGACGAGGCCGGGCGCGAACCCCGGCGGGAGCGGGCCGGGCGCCGCGCCGGAGGGCGGCAGACCCTCGAAGAGAGGCCCTGGCGGGCCGGGCTCGGCGCCGAGGGGCGGCGGATCGAAGAGCAGCCCTTGCTCCAGCGGACCGGACGCCGCGCCGAGGGGCGGCGTGTCGAGGGGGAGACCGCGATCCGGGGAGCCCTGGACCACGGTGACGGGCGGCGGCGTGGGCGTCGTCGAGAGGTCCGCAGGCGACCTGTCAGCGCTCACGTTTCCCTTCATTTTGATACGCCTCCTCACATCGGGGACGTAGCGCTCGGCCTTCGCTGCCAGGCGCTGCTTCTGTTCGGTGAGCGCGTTGCACGTGCGGCGCCGCGCTGCGTTTCTGCTCCTGCCATGAGCCTGGAAGGCGCCGTGGCAGCGGGAGGATCGACCAGCACGGCCACAAGCTCAAGCGGCAACCGTGCCGTGCGCGCAGATTTAAGCGTGACCGTAATACGATGTGCCCTGCTGGATCACGCGTGGGTGAGGCCGCCGGGCGGCGAAGCGGGGGAGCGAGAGCGATGTGCTCGCGGCGGCGCGGGTGAGGTGCGCGCCGTGAACAGAGCACGGCGGCGATGAAACGCGCACTTGCACCCCTCCCCGTCAGCCAGCAAGGTGCTCCGCGCTTGTTCCCCCGTGAGGCCCGGTTTCTGCTCGCAGCGACGCTGCTCCACGCTGCCATCCCGTGGCTCTCGCGGATCGCGGACCGCCCGGCCGTGCTCGCAGCCCGATCGAGCGGCGCCTACCGCGAGGTCGAGATCGAGGTGGAGCCCGTCGCGCCGCTCGCTCCGCGGCAGGACGAGCCGCGCGCTCCGGACGGGGCGCGGCCGCGCGAGGACGCGGCGCCGGCCCTCGGGCGGACGGCGCGCCGCGATCGCCGCGGGCCGGAGGCGCCCGCGCCGCCGGAGGCGCCGGTCGAGCCGCGGGAGGGCCCCACCGCGGCTCCGGCGCCGGCGCCGCCTTCCGAGTACGACGGGCCGCCGAGCGCCGAGGGGCCGCCGGGCGTGGCCGGGCTCGGCGGCGTGCCGGTGTGGCAGCTGCCCGGCGTGCTGCCGGACCGCGCCCCGCCGCCGCCGGCGCCGACCGCGCCCCCCGCGCAGCGCGAGGTGCCGATGGCCAGGGGCGGCGAGGTGCTGCGCGAGGCGATGCGCGATCGGGACAAGACGCTGGGGCTGGATCTGCCCGCCGCCGGCACGGTCGCGTCCGTGGTGGCGGACGCGGTGCGCGCCGCCGAGACGCCCGAGACGGCGCGCGCGGTGTTCGAGGTGCAGCTGAGCGGCGCCGGCGCGGTGCTCGGGGTGCGCGCGCTGTCGTCGACGGCCGGAGCCGCCGGGCTCTGGGCGCGGGTGGCGCGCGAGGCGGCGGCGCAGCTCGCCGGGCGCGTCCTCGCGATGACCGCCGCGTTCGCCAAGGGCGCGAAGGTCTACGTGACGGTGAGCTCGTCGGTGAAGATGCCGAGCGGCGCCACGTCGGGCGGGATCCACCACCAGGGCGCGGGCTTCGGGTTCGACGTGGCCGACATCGGCGCGGGGCGTCACCGCCTGGTCCAGTCGAGCTTCCGCGTCGAGGCGATCGACTGAGGCGCGATCAGCGGCCCCGCCGCGCGGTCCAGCGCCGGTAGCGCGCGGCGCTCGCGGTAAGGCCGATCCCGAACAGCCCGAGCAGGCTCAGCGCCGCGGGGACGCCGGCGAGCCACACGAGCGCCGGCGGCGAGGGGCGCGTCGGGCAGGCGCGCCGCGTGGCGAAGCGGCAGGCGTGGTGCAGCTCGAGCGCCTCGGCGGCGGCGCGGACCTCGGGCGCGTCCTCGGGCAGGCCGCGCAGGGCCGCCGAGGCCATCATGTAGGCGGCGGAGGCCGAGCGATCGTGCGCCGGATCCGGCGGCACGCGGTCGCGCACGAGCTCGAGCAGCCGGGCGGCGCGCTGCGCGGGCGCCTGCTCGGCCAGCGCTCCGGCGAGGTGGCGGGCGAGCGCCTCGTCGAACTGCAGGGCGCAGGCGACGGCGCGGTCTTCGCCGGGCGTGAGGTGGACCGTCTCGCCCGACGCCGTCTGGCGGGGCTCCGTGCCGGACACCGCGACCGGCCTGCGCAACGCGACCCGCGCCCCACGGACACAGCGGGGGACCTTCGGGAGCTCGCGCAGGTGCACCGCGGCGTAACGCTGGTACGCGACGCCGGCGATCGCGCCGAGCGAGAGCGCGAGCGCGAGCGCGAGGAGCGCGGCGATCCAGCGCGCCCCGACGCCGGGGCGCGCGCCGACGCCCGGACGCGCGCCGACGCCCGGACGCGCGGCGCGCTCCTCGCTCGCATCCGCCGCGGCGCGCTCCTCGCTCGCATCCGCCGCGGCGCGCTCCTCGCTCGCATCCGCCGCGGCGCGCTCCTCGCTCGCATCCGCCGCGGCGCGCTCCTCGCTCGCATCCGCCGCGGCGCGCTCCTCGCTCGCATCCGGCGCGGCGCGCTCCTCGCCGGTCCCCGGCGCGGAGGCAGGCTCGCCGGAGGGCTCTCGAGACGACATGGCCGCGGGTATGGCCAGCCGCGACGACGCTGTCAATCGATGCGCCGTCAGGCAGGGGGCGCCGCGCCGGCGAGGCGCGCCACCTGCGTCCACGTGCGGGCCGCCTCCTCGTGCCCGGTCGCGGCCGCGAGCCTCGCCAGGAACTGCGCGCACGCCTGCTCGCCGCGGCGATCCTCGGCCTCGCGGGCCCGCGCCAGGGCGCTCAGCGCCTCGAGCAGGGCGCCCTCCGTGCGGCCCGCGGCGGCGAGCGCGATCCCGTAGGCGAGCAGCGCCCGCGCCTTCTGCGCGGGCGACGCCTCGGCCTCCGCCGCGCTCCGGAAGCGCCGCAGCGCCTCGTCCTTGGCGCCGCGCCCGAGCGAGACCAGCCCGGTCATGCGCTCCACCAGCTCCGGGTGCTCACCGGTGCGGCGGAGCTCGTCCACGAGCCGCTCCAGCGTGCGGAGCTCGCCCTGGACGAGCGCCTGCTTGGCCAGGTCGGCGAGGCGGACCGCGATGTCGTTCATCGACAGGACGGGCGACTCCGAGGTCTTCGCGAGCGGGTCGCCCGACGCGTCGGCGAGCGGAAAGTCCTCCTCCAGCAGCGCCACGTCGGGGAAGCCCGCGGGCGCCACGTCCGGGGGCGCCGCCGCGCCCTCCGGCCGCGACGCGCGGGGAGCGCCGTCGCGCGCGCCGCCGCTCTCGACCGGCATCGTGGAGCCCCGCCGGCGCGCGGCGCTGTCGGCCGCCGCGCGCGACGCGTCGGCGGCGGAGCCATCCGATCCGGGCGCGCCGCGCTGCGGATCCGGCGCGTCGCCGACCACCTCGATCGGCGTGCGGAAGGTGGGCGGCTGGCTCGAGGTGCTGTCCGGCGCCGCGTCGAGCCGGTGCTCCCTCGCGGTCTCCTGCTCGTCGGCGAACGCGAGCAGCTCGGCGGCCGACGACTCGAGCAGCGCGTCGCCGGCGGCGCGCGCGGCGCGCCCG
The DNA here is from genome assembly GCF_000418325.1 of Sorangium cellulosum So0157-2. Lineage (GTDB taxonomy): Bacteria > Myxococcota_A > Polyangia > Polyangiales > Polyangiaceae > Sorangium > Sorangium cellulosum_D. Next base: position 910,154 of record NC_021658.1, on the reverse strand, counting down.
GCGAGATCGGCCGCGGAGCGCCGGTCGCCCGCCTTCGCGGCGTGCCACGCGGCGTCGGCGAGGCCGAGCACGCCCGCGTGGTCCTCGACCACGCGCGCCGCGGCGAGGTGCCACGCGGAGCGCTCGCCCGGCGGGACGGCCGCGAGCAGGACGTCGCGCAGCGTGCGCGAGGAGAGCTTCAGCCAGCCCGGCTCCGGCCGGACGACCCAGCCGGCGCCGAGCAGCGCCGCCTGGACCGCGGCGACCTTCGGCGCGCCCGTGCCGTCGCACAGGGCCTCGATCGCCGACTCCGACGCGTCGCCGCCGAGCGTCGCCAGCGCGGTGAGGACCGTGCGCGGGCCGATCGGGAGCAGGCGCAGGCGGCCCTCGATCGCGCGGGACGCGGGCGGCGCCGCGAGCTCGGCCCCGGTCATGGTGCGCGCGGGCCCGCCCCGCCCGGCGCTGCGCCGGCGCGGCGCCACGCTCCTGCCGATCCAGCGCAGCGCGCCGCTCTCCAGCGCCTCGCAGATGAGCTCGCGCAGGGCCAGCGGGAAGGCCGGCGCGCGCGCGGCCCACCTCCGCGCGCCCGCCTCGTCGATGCAGCCGTCGAGGAGGCGGCGGACGAGCTCCTGGGCCCCCGCGGCGGAGAGCGGCCCCAGCGCGGCCGTCGCGACGAGGGTCATCGCGTTGAGCGGCGCGGGGAGCGGCTCCGAGCGCCCGAGCCGGACGACGGCGCGCAGGCCGCCGCCCATCTCGAGCGCGATGGCGAGCGCCTCGAGGCTCGCGGCGTCGACCTCGCCGGTGTCGTCGACGAGGATGAGGCCGGAGCGGGCGCCCTCCGGGGCGAGCCACGAGGCGACGACCTCGGCGGCGGTCCACGGCTCGACGCCCTCGCCGGCGATGAGCCGCGCGAGCGCGGGGCTCAGCCGATCCGGGAGCGAGGGCGCGCGGGCGCGGCCCTTCTCGGCGCGGGCCGCCGCGCGCGCGAGGGCGCGGCGGAGCGCGCCGAACGGCTCGCGCGAGGCCCCGATCGGCGCGACGAAGAGGCTCCGCGACGGGGCGAGGACCCGGCTCAGCTCGAGGAGCAGCCGCGAGCCGCCGGCGCCGGGCTCGGCGCGGACGAGCGCGAGGGAGCCGGGGGGCACGGCGAGCGCGGCGAGCTCGCCGTTGCGGCCGATCAGCGGCGGCCGCGAGAGGCGCGCGACGCTCTCGGCGACCTGCCGGCGCAGCGGCTGCTGCGCGTCGAGGCGCAGGCCGCGCACCCGGCGCGCGCCGTCGACGCCGCGGTGGGCGCCGAGGGTCATGAGCTCGCCCGCGAGCACGGCGGGCAGCGCGGGGTCGAGGAGCACGTCGCCCGGGAGGGCGATGCGGGCGAGCATGACGGCGACGAGCAGCGGCTGCCCCCACGAGAGCGCGGTGAAGCGCCCGGCCTCGCCGACGTACGTCATCTCCCCCTGCGCGATGCCGACCGCGAAGCGCGCGTCGGGGTGCACGGACGCGTCCTCCGCGGCGAGCGCGGCGAGCAGCACCGCCTCCTCGATGTCCTCCGGCGTGAACTCGAAGGAGAAGGTCTGCGCGCTCCAGGCGCACAGCGTGGCGCCGAGCGCCTCGGCGCGCTTCTTCAGCGCGAGCGCCCGGGCGAGGTAGGTCTCCTCGCCGCGCGCCGCAGCGCCCTCGCCGCGCGCCGCGGCGCCCGCGTCGCGCGGCGCGCCCCGGTGGCGCGAGGGCGGCGCGGCCGCGCGCGCGGCGCCGCGGCGGCCGAGCGACGGCAGGACCGCGTCCGTGCTGTCCGGTCGCGAGAGGGCCGCAGTACCTCGAAAGGACACGACGATGCGCTCCGGCATTGGCGGCGAGTGTAGCGGGGCGCGGAGAGCGCGTGGGCGGTTCTTGGCGTGCGCGCGCCCGCCCGGCGGTACGATGGATCCTCGATGCGATCGCCCCCCGTGCGCGCTGCAAAGGCGCGCTCTCGCCGCGCGCGCGCCGCCGCGCTCGCCGCCGCGGCGCTCTCGGCGCTGCCCTCCCCTGCCGCCGCGAACGGCGTCTTTCCCTCCGCGGACCAGATCGTCTTCGACCCGGCGGACCCGGCGCGCGCCGTGGCCCGGATGACGTACGGCCTGCTGGCCACGCGGGACGGGGGCGCGAGCTGGCATTGGATCTGCGAGGGCGCGGTCGGGTACGACGACACGGGCGGCGTCGCTCCGCCCATCGCGGCGGCGGAGGGCGGCAGGGTGCTCGCGGCGCTGAGCGACGGGATGGCGATCGGCGCCGAGGGCGGCTGCGCCTTCGCGCGCGCCGCCGAGCTCGAGGGGAAGGCGGTGCTCGATCTCTCGGTCCGGCAGGGAGACCCGTCGCACGTCGTCGCCGTCGTCGCGGGGCAAAGGCACGGCCTGTGGGCGTCGCGCGACGGCGGCGCGCGGTGGGCCAGCGCGGGGGCGCTCCTCCCGGCGGGCTTCCAGGCGCGGACCGTCGACGTCGCGCCCTCGGATCCGCGGCGCATCTACGTGAGCGGCCTCGCGACCGGAGGCGGCCCCGTCAAGGGGGAGCTCGCGCGCTCGGCCGACGGCGGAGAGACGTGGGAGACCTCGGTGGTGCCGGGGAGCACGACGTCGCGCGAGCCGTACATCGCGGGGGTCGACCCGCGCGACGCCGACGTGCTGTACGTGCGGATCGCGAGCGCGCCGGGGCGCCTGTTCGTCTCGAGGGACGGCGGCGCGACGTTCGAGCCGGTGTTCGACACGCAGGGGTTCGTGCGCGCGTTCGCGATCTCGCCGGACGGCGCGGAGGTGGCGGTGGGCAGCGACATCGACGGCGTCTTCCGCGCGCCCTCGTCGACGCTCTCGTTCGAGCGCGTCTCGGGCGTCGCGCCGCGCTGCTTCGCCTGGACGGAGGCCGGCCTCTACGCGTGCGCGAGCGAGTTCCTGGACGACTTCACGATCGGCCGGTCGCTCGACGGCGGCGCGACGTTCGAGCCGCTGCTCCGGCAGGCGTGCATCCGCGGCCCGCTCGACTGCGCGACGAGCACCTCGGTCGGGGCGCTCTGCCCGCTCGACTGGCCGCGCATCGCGATGATGACGGGCCACGAGGACTGCGCGCCGGACGCCGGCTCCCCCGCGGCCAGCGGCGGCGCGAGCGCCAGCGCGACCGGCGCCGGCGGAGCGACGGCGGCGAGCGGGGCCGGGGGCGCGGCGAGCGGCGCCGGGGACACGGGCGGAGCGCCGGAGGTGTCCGCCGGCGGGGCGCGACCTGCCGGCGGGGCGCCGGCGCGAGCGCGGGCTGGGCCGGCGCGCTCGCCGCGGCGTGCCTGGCGGCGGCCGCGGCGGCGCGGCGGTGGCGCGCTTAGCGCCGCCTGCCGCCCGTCCCGGTCGCCAGCTCTGGCGGCATCGGCTCGGGCGCCGCGTCCGGCGTGTCCTCACGCCGCACCTGCCCCTCGGTCCGGACCTCGGCCTCCTCGCGGCGCACGGTCGCCCTCGCCTGCTCCTGCTCGTGGACGACCTCCTTGCTGATCCGGAGCTCTTCCTTCACCACGGGCCGCTTCGAGATCTCCACCTGCTCCTCGCGGACAGGGACGCTGATCGACCCCTCCTCGATCGTCGTGCCGGACGCGATCGGGCGCGCCTCGCTCGCGGGGACGCGCTCGACGTGCACGACCTCGCGCGCCACGGGCACGGTGACCTGCTTCTCCTCGGTCACGACCTCTTTCCTGACCTGGACCCGACCGACCTCCTGCACCGTCTTCCCGGCCGTGATCTCCTCCTCCACGAGCGGCACGCGGATCTCGTCGCTCGCCGCGATCGCGCCGTCGGCCCCGCGCCCCTGGTCGCGCGCCCCGGCGAGCTGGTCGCGGGCGTGCGTGAGGATGACGTCCCCGTCCCGGATGCCGAGCACCTCGTCGTAGCGCACGGCGTACTCCTTCGGGAAGAAGAAGCCCTTTTCGATCTCGAACGCGTCCACGTCGAGCCGCGTCACCTTGCCCAGCTTCTCGCCGTCCGAGCTCCGGACGACCATTCCACGCGTGATCTCCTGTTGCTTCGCCATGATCTACCCCCAACCCCGGAATCCTCCGGACCTGCATCGCCAGCGGGCGCCGCCGGCGCGGCCCGCTCGGCTCCCCGCTGAGCGGCGCCCTCTCGGCCCATCGATTTCGAGCGGCCGCTCGCTCGCCCTGTCGCGGGTCGCGGCGCCCTCCGCTGTCCTTCCCCGCCATGCAATCGCCATGCAATCGCAGCGTCGGCAGCGCGTCGGTCGTCCTGGCCTCGCCGTCGCTCCCGAGACCGACGTCGCCGGGAGCGTGTCGCCGCGCCCGTTCGGCTCCGTGCGTCGCGGTGACAGCGGCGCGAGGCGCCAGGTGTCAGGGAGCGATGACGACCCGCTGCGCCGCCGTCGCCGCGTCGCCGTTCGGGTCCTCCAGGGCGACCTCGACGTCGAGCGCTCGACCCCGGACGGCCTCGACCGAGAGGCCGCGATCCACCTGGAAGCGGATGCCGTAGATCTCGCAGCGGCCTTCGCCTGCGCGGCGCAGCGTGACAAGCGCGGTGAAGGGGAGCAGCTCGCGCTCGAGCTCGGGGAGGTAGCCCCCCACCCGCAGGCGCGAGCCCATCTGCCTGAGCCCGGTCACGCGCAGCGCGAGCCACACGTGGTGCCCCCCTTGAGGGCCCGCCTCGATCGGCACCACCTCGCCCTCGTCCAGGGGGGCAAACGCGCTCTCCCCCTGCCCAATCACGATCGCCGGCTCGCCCGACGACGGCGTCTTGCACGCATCCTTGGCCGAGGCGATCCACATCGGATCGTGGTCGTCGAGGGCGGACGGGGCGATGAAGGGATCGACGCATGCCCCCGCCGCGCAGGTCGCGCCGGCGGCGCAGGCCAGCCCGGAGCACGCCGCGTCGATCGAGACGGGCAGGAGCAAGCTTCGCCCGGAGGCCGCGCGGGTCGCCGCCGTCCGCGTCACGATGGGCGCCGCCTCGCCGTCGCGGAACGCCGCGATGGACAGCTCGATCTCGGCGCCGTCTCGCGCTTCCGCGATCGGGAGCTCCGCCGGGAGCGACAGATCGCCGCTGCCGTACGAGAGGCGCTCGGCGCGCGTGACGGCGCCATCCACCTTCGTGGTGCTCTCGATCGCGTGGACCTCGAAGCCGATCGCCATGTCCGTCGTGAGGCCGGCCACCACGCGCGCGTCGGCCTCCTCGCCCCCGCAGGCCGAGGGGACGAGGGCGAGCAGCGCGAGCAGCGCCTGGGGGGCCGGCCGCATGACCACGCCGAGCCGATCAGCGCGACGCGCGCCTGCGCCGACGCGCGAGCCAGCCTGCCGCCGCGGCGAGCGCGGCGAACGGCGCGGCGAGGGGGGCCTTGCTCCCCGGGCTCACGGCGCACATGCCGGCGGACAGATCCCCGGTCACGCCGTCGGGGCCGATGGAGACCTCGGCCTTGGCCTCGACGGAGATGCCCTGCGCGAGCAGCGCTTTCACGCACGCCGGGACCTGCGATCCGGAGATGATGTACTTCCCCCCGCAGAAGAGCGCCCCGTCCGCGCTGCAGGAAGCATCGCAGTTCGCGCGGAACTCGTGCTCGCAGTCCTCGAAGATCTCGTCCTGGCAGGTGGTCTGACAATCCATGTTGGCGTCGGCGGTGCACGAGCCGCCGCAGCACTCGATACAGTGCTGGTAGCAGCCTCCATCCACCGTCACGCACTGGGCGTCGCACTCGCTGTCGCAGTTCGCGTCCCACGTCGCGGAGCACCTCCCGGCGTCGGCGGCGGCCGCGCACTCGGCGTCCCGCTCGGTGGTGCACTCGACGAAGCAGTTGTGGGAGCAGATGACGTTGACGCCCCTGTCGCAGTCCGTCTGGCACTGCGTGGTGCAGCTGTCCGTGCAGGTCGCCTCCGCCGACAGGGAGCACTCCGTCTTGCAGACCGGCACGAGCTTCGTGGCGCACGCCGTCTCGTAGATACCGAGCTCGCTGCAGCTCGCGTCGCACTCGGCCGAGACGCGCACCTCGCAGCCCGAGAGCTCGTCGAAGCGGATGTTGCCGCACTCCTCGATCCCCGCGCGCGCGGGGAGAGCGGCCGAAAGACCTACGGCGAGGCTCGCCAACCCAAGGATTCTGGATGCTCTCACGATGAACTCTCCTTTTCGAACGGCCGCAAACACAGGATGGTACACAGGGCAAATCTCGTCGGGGAAGCGCTATCTTCGGCTCGGGTTCGCGGCGTGGGGAGCGTCTCAGGGCACGTCGGTTTACGTCGGTGCGCGTCGGTTTCAGGACGCCTTCAGGACATCGGGCGCGCCTGTGAACGCCAGTGGATGGGCTCCGTGTGAATGCCGGGCGACGGCTCGGCCGTCCCGCGAGGCCGCCGCGGCGCGTCTCCGACGCGGCGGCGTCGCGGGAGGAGCGCGGAATCAATCGGCGGGCCAGGGGTTCGGCGGCTCGGCCGGCGTGTAGGGCTGCACGCTCGCCTCCGCCGTGATGAGGTTCTCGATGAACAGGTCGACGTAGCGCAGGTCGTCCTCGACGTCCGGGTCCGGGTGCTCCTCGAGCCACGCCTCGACGTTCGGGCGCAGCGCCTCGAGCGTGCGCCGCGCGGTGCGGGGGTCGGCGTCGGCGGCGAGCTGGGCGGCGAGCTTGAAGCCGGCGTAGAGGTTCAGCATCACGAAGCCCTTCTCGACGGTATCGCCGGAGAAATAGCCGCCCTTGGGCGGCGCGTCGGGCGTGCTCGGCGCCTCGATCTCCACCTCTTGCGCGTGGATCTCGCCGGTCAGCGGGTGCCTCCACGACAGCGCGAGGGAGCCCACCGCGTGCGGGTCCTCGACGCCTTGCTGGTCGGGGTTCGGCACGAGCTCGATCAGGATGGCGCCGCCGCCGCCGCGCCGGCCGGAGCCGACGGGCTCCGCGGCGCTGGTCCGGCCGGCGAGGAAGAGGCTCGGGATGCGCACGGCCCCGCCGCGCTCGCCGCCCTCCCAGCCGTTCGTGCCGTAGGCGCCGCGCACGACGTAGCCGTCGCCCACGGCGACGTCGAGCTCGACGTCGAGCGCCAGGGGCACGAGGAACGTCTTCACCTCCTCCGTGAAGACCTCCTCCACCGCCTTCGGGTCCTCGAGGAAGTAGAAGTTGCCCGCGCCGACCTGGCTGATCCCGCGCATCGCGTCGACGTCGAACTCGGCGCCGACGCCGACGGCCGTGACGCCGATCCCCATCTCCGCGTACCCGCGCGCGAGCGAGACGAGCCGCTCCGGGGAGGTGAGCCCCGCGGTGGCCACGCCGTCGGACAGGAAGATCACGCGGTTCTGCCAGCCCGGATCGAGGTGCCGCTCCGCGACCGCGAACGCGGTGAAGAGCCCCTCGTAGAGGTTGGTCGACCCGGCCGCGACGAGCCCCTCGAACGCCTCGGCGAGCGCTTCCCGGTCCGAGCCCTCCGCGTGCTCCAGGACGACCTCGGCGGCGTTCGAGTAGCGGACGAGCGAGATCCGGTCGGTCGGCCCGAGCGCGTCGATCATCTCGACGAGCCCCGCCTTCAGGTACTCGATCGGGTCGCCCATCATCGAGGCGCTCGTGTCGACCGCGATGACGAGGTGCAGCGGCGGCCGCTCGAGCGCGCCGAGATCCACGGGCGAGTTCATCCCGACCTGGATGAGCGTGCAGGGCGACCCGCTGATCATGTTGCCCATGATCCCGAGCAGGCCGTGCATGCACACGTCGTCGCCGCACGTCGCGGCGGGGTAGTCGAGCTTGTGCTCGGCGAAGAAGCCGACGTCGTCGAGCGTGTCCGGCCCTGGGATCTCGCCGTCCTCCAGGATCTGGCGGAACAGGCCGAAGTCCTGCGAGCCGCCCTGGGAGACGCCCACGCTGCCCGGCGGGGTCCCCGGCACGCTCGGATCGGCGAAGCCGCCGGAGTCGCTCGCGTCGTCGCTGCTGCAGCCGAGCGCGCCGAGCGCCGCGGCGGCGCAGAGCGCGAAGAGAGGATGGATTCGAAGCTTCATGGCGTGACCTCCTAGGGCGCCGGCGCGGCGGCGATCCAGATCGACTCGAGCAGGCGGGGTTGATCGATGGGGGCGGTGAAGCACTCCGCGTTGCGGACGGGCATGTCCTCGGCGCGCACGACGAGGAGCGTCTCGGCGCCCTCCGCGAGCTCGGCGCGCTCTCCGGCGCGCAGCGACACGACGCCGGAGACGCCGTCGCCGAGGAGCGACACCTCGAGCGGCTCGACGAGGCTGCCGCACGCGTCGTGGAACCCGCGGCAGCCCTTCAGCGGGGTGAGCTCGGCCCGGAAATCGACGGACGGCTGCCGGCCGATCATCGATCCGCGGGCGAGCACGTTGCCGCGCAGCACGAGCACGGCGTGCGTCTCGCTCTCGATGTGGATGCCGCGCGCGAGCGCCCGCTCGTTCTCGGGGCGCTCCGGGTAGACGCCGCCGTCGATCTCGACCGGGCTCAGGTGGAGGAGGTCGCCCGCGCTGAACGGGATCGCCTCGGCGGGAGCGCAGAGGAAGAAGATCTCGCCGCGATCGAGCGCGAGGGCGTGGCACCCGTCCGGGGACGACATGATGCCGGTGAGGACCGCCGCCTCGGAGACGGGCACGGTCCAGTCGAGCCGGCTCCCTTTCACCGAGGCGCCGCACGCCTCCGCGGGCGGCCGGGGCTCGACGGGCGGCGCGTCGAACACCGCCGGGTGCTCGGCGAGCGCGAGCCTGGCCCCGTCGCGCTGCAGCGCGATCACCCGGCCGGGCAGCGAGTTGTCCGTCGTGGTGACGAGGAGCTCCTCCGGGAACTGCTCCGCCGACCACGCGAGCAGCGTGAGCGGCAGCCCGTCGGCGTCGATCAGGTAGGCGTCGCACCCCGCGTTGTCGAGCGGGAGCGCGCGGCCGGGCGCGATGAGCCAGGTCTCGGCGTTCTCGAACAGATCGCGCGAGAGGGCCCCTCCCGGATCGGCGAGCATGACGCTGCAGTCGACCCGCGCCGACCCGCGGAGCCGGCGCACGCGGAAGAGCTGCTCGGTCTCGGTCGCGTTGCCGATCAGGAGCGACGCGACCTCCTGGGGCGGCGGCGGTGCCCACGGATCGCACGCCGGGTCCTCGTCGCCGCCGCACGGCTCGTGCGGGGAGCTCGTGGCCACGCACGCGAGGCTGCCCGCCATCAGCGCGAGCCTTCGCGCGATCGGGCGCGGCGCGGGCTCGGGCCGCCGCGCGGCCTCGCCGAGCACGCGGTACGACACGACGAGCATCGGAAGGGCGATGAGGTCGGTCGGGTCGACGGTGATGCGCCACGGGAGCGGCGTGAGCGCCATGAGCGCCTCGACCGCGCGGGCGGCCTCCGGAGCGAGCTTGATGGCCGAGAAGACAGCGCCCGTGGCGACGTGCGCCCCGAGGAAGCCGCGGCGCGAGGTGAGGCGGAGCAGCGAGGCGAGGACCGCGGGCGCGACCAGGAGACCCGCAAAGTCGCTGAGCTTTCCGGTCGCCCACCCGGGGAGCAGGCCAGACCCCTTGAGGGCGTGATCGTTCAGGACGAGGAGCGCCAGGGCTCCTATCCATAAAGGGTGAAGGAGCGATCGATACGAGCGCAGATCTCGAGGCATCGGGGCTGTCCTTCCGTGCGATGAGGGCCAGCACGGTGGCCAAGCAAGCGAACGAGGGGCTTGCCGAGGACCGGCCCAAAGCAAGGGCCATACCCCACAGAAACATTCATAAATTCAACAGCTTATGCGTCTACGCCCCGGCGCGCCCCCTGACGCGGATGTCAGGCAGCCGGGCTGCGCGCCGACGGGCGAGCGTCGTCGGGGTGAGCTCGGGGAGCGACCGCGCCGGCGGCGGGGCGGCGGCCCGGCGCGGCGGGCGCGCGGAGAGCGGGGGAATCCGGATCAGGGCTTGAGGACGACCTTGACGCAGTCTTCGAGCTTCTTGTTGAAGACCTCGTAGCCGTGCGGGGCGCGCGAGAGCGGCAGGCGGTGGGTGATGATGTCGTCCGCGCGGAGGCGGCCCTCCTGGATGTGCCGCAGGATCTGATCGACGAAGTTGTGCGCCGGGGCCTGGCCGGCCCTCATCCTGAGGCCCTTGTCGAAGAACTGGCCCAGCGGGAAGTTGTCGTACGGCACGCCGTAGACGCCCACGATCGGCACGACCCCGCCGCGGCGCACGGCGCTGAAGGCGAGCTTCAGGGTCGATATCGTCCCGACCTGGCCGTGAAGCACGTTGGCGGCCTTCTCGAGGACGGTGCGGTGCGCCTCCATCCCGACCGCGTCGACGCACACGTCCGCGCCGCGCCCGTCCGTCATCGAGCGGATCGCCTCGACGACGTCGACCTTGTCGATGTTGATCGTCTCGGCCTGGGCGACGTCGCGGGCCTTCTTCAGGCGGTACTCCTCGCGATCGACGCCGATGACGCGCCCCGCGCCGCGCAGCCAGGCGATCTTCATGGTCGCGAGCCCGACCGGCCCGCACCCGAACACCGCGACCGTCTCTCCGCCCTTGAGCTCGGCCCACTCGATCGCCGTCCACCCGGTGGGCAGGACGTCGGTCGTGAAGAGGACCTGCTCGTCGGTGAGCCCCTCGGGCGCCCTCCGGGGCCCGAAATCGGCGTACGGGACGCGCACGAGCTCGGCCTGGCCGCCGTCGTAACCGCCGTAGAGATCCGTATACCCGAACAGGGCGCCGCCCTTGCTCTCGATCACGCCGCCCTCGGGGCCATAGTGCTTGGGGTTCGATCGCTCGCAGTGGCCCGGGAGCGCCGCCTGACAGAAGAAGCAGTGTCCGCACGCGATGGGGAACGGGACGATGACGCGATCACCCTTCTTCAGCTTCGTGACCTGCGGGCCGATCTCCTCGACGACGCCCATGAACTCGTGGCCGAGCACCATGGGCCGCGGCTGCGGAAAGAAGCCGTTGTAGATGTGGAGATCGGAGCCGCAGATCGCGGTGGCGGTGACGCGCACGATGGCGTCGGTGGGCTCTTTGATGCTGGGATCCGGAACGTCTTCGACGCGGACGTCGGAAGGTCTGTGGAAAACAAGCGCCTTCACGATGCCTCCTCCTCTCGTGAACCCTCGGTACAGGGCGATCGACGGCTCTACCCGGTCGAGCCCACGCACGAACACCTGGACACGAGCGCTGGCTCGCATAAAGCGAGCCACGGAGGGAACGCGCGCCCGAGGACGGAATTCGGAGGGCTGCGGAGAATCCGAATGTGGCGCGGTGCCCCAGGGTGGCGCTTTGTCTCGGAGCCGCCCGGCAGCCGCGGGCCGGGCCCGCCCGCCGCCCTCGTCGACGCGGCGCGCGCGGGCGGCCGTTCCTCGCGACGCCGCTGGCCCCTTCGCCGGCGCCGAGGTCTACTCGTCTCCGATGCTCCCCTCGTCTTCATCCGGTTCCGGTCCCGGTCCCGGTCCCGCGCCGCTCCTCGGCGCGAGCTTCGTCCGCGAGCTCGAGGTCCTGCAGCGGCGGCTCGAGATCCGCGCCCGCTCCGGGGGCGCCGGCGAGCACCTCGCGCGGCGCCGCGGCGGGTCGGCCGAGTTCAAGGAGCACCGCGCCTACGCGCCCGGCGACGACCTGCGGCGCATCGACTGGGCCGCCTACGCCCGCACCGGCGAGCCGGTGCTCAAGCTGTTCCGCGCCGAGGAGGACGTCATCGCCCGGCTCGTGTGCGACGCCTCGGCGTCGCTCGACTTCGGGGAGCCCACGAAGCTCGACGCCGCCCGGCGGCTCGCGGCCGCGGTCGGCTACATGTCGCTCGCGCGCTCCGAGCGCGCGCAGCTCTTCGTGGCGGGCGACGGCATCGCCCGCGAGCACGCGCCCGTGCGCGGGCGCGCCGGGCTGGCCGCGCTCCTCCGCGCGCTCGACGGCGTGAAGGCGGCCGGCGGGACGCACCTCGCCCGGGCCGTCGACGCCGTCGTGCGGCGGAGCGCCCGGCCGGGCCTGCTCTGCGTCGTCTCCGATTTCTTCGATCCCGGCCCGGTCACCGCCGCGCTCGGCCGCGCGGCGCAGGCCGGCCACGACGTCGCGCTCCTCCAGGTCGTCGCCGCCGAGGAGCTCGCGCCGAGCTTCGAGGGGGACCTGACGCTCGAGGACGCCGAGACCGGCGCGCTCGTCGACGTCACCATGGACGCCGCGGCCCTCTCCGCCTACGCGGCGCGCTTCGCCGGGCTCTGCGAGGCGCTGCGCGGCTGGGCCCGCCGGCACGGGGCGACGTACGTGCGGGCGCGGAGCGACGAGCCGCTCGAGGGCGCCGTCCGCCGCTTCGTCGCGAGGAGCGTCGACTGACGTGGCCGCACCGCTCGCCCAGGCCTCCGCGGGGGCCCCGCTCGCGCTGCTCTCCCCGACCGGCCTGTGGCTGCTCGCGCTGCTCGGCCCGCTCGTCCTCCTCTACATCCTCAAGATCAAGCGGAGCCGCCGCCGCGTCCCCTCGACGTGGCTCTGGGCCGCCGCGCAGCGCGACCTCATGGCGCGCGCGCCCTTCCGGAGGCTCCTCGCCCAGCTGCCGCTCCTTCTGCAGGCGCTCGCGCTCGCGCTGCTCGCGCTCGCCCTCGCCCGCCCCGCCTCGCGCGGGCGCGACTTCACCGGCGATCACGTGGCGATCATCCTCGACGCGAGCGCCTCGATGTCCGCGGCCGCGCGGGGCCCGTCGGGCGAGGCGACGACGCGCATCGAGCTCGCCAAGCAGGTCGCCAGGGACCTGCTCTCCGGCCTCGCCCCGGGCAGCGACGCGCTGATCCTCGAGGCGGGGCGCGACGCGCGGCTCGTCGCGGCGCTCGATCGCGATCTCGTCCGGCTCAGGGCGGCGATCGATCCCGTCGCCGCGCGCGACGTCGAGGGCGATCTCGGCGCCGCGGTCGCGCTCGCGGTCGACCGGCTCCGCCAGCTCGGCGGCGCCCGCCGCATCGTCGTGATCACCGACGGCAACCTGGCCCGCCCCGGCGCGCTGCGCGGGGTGTCGCTCCCGCTCGACGTCATCACCGTCGGCGACCCTATCGACAACGCCGCGATCGTCCGCGTCGACGTGCGCTCCGGCAGCGCGGGCGGCGAGGCGCCGGAGGCCAGCGAGGAGGTGCAGGCCTTCCTCGTGGTCGCGAACTTCGGGGCGCAGCCGCGCGACGTCTACGTGACGATGCGGCAGGACAGCGCGCTCGACGTGCTCGGCTCGCGGCGCGTGCTGGTGAAGCCGGGCGAGCGCCTGCCGGTCGTGCTCACGTTCCGCCCGTCGCCCGGCGACTACCGCAAGGGGCTCGTCTTCGAGCTCTCGCCGCGCGACGCGATGCCGCTCGACGACGTCGCCTACGGCCGCGTGCCGGCCGGCGACAGGCTCCCGGTCTTCCTCGCGTCGGCCGGCGCGGACCGGGGCGATCCGGGCGCGGGCGCGCAGCCGGGCGCGGCCTCGGGCGGCGCCGCCTGGCTCGAGCGGGCGCTCGCGTCCGACCCGATGACCTCGGTCACCTCGGGCGGGCTCGCGGATCTGTTGAGCGCGCCCGGGCTCGATCCCGACACGTTCGTGGTGATCGACGGCGCCTGCCCGCCCGACCCTCCGGGCGGCGATCTGCTGATCGTGAACCCGCCGCCCGGGCGCTGCTTCGGCACGGTGGTCGGGCAGGCGCTCGAGCGCCCCACGCTCACGTCGTGGGACACGGCCGATCCGCGGCTGCGCTTCCTCACGCTGGACGGCGTGCACCTGCGCGCCGCCTCGTCCCTCGCCCCGGAGGCGGCGGCGCAGGCGCTGATCCGCGCCCAGGAGGGCACGATCGCGACCGACATCTCCACGTCGTCGCGGACGGGCACGCTGCTCGGCTTCGACGTGGGCGAGAGCGACTGGCCGCTCAAGGCGTCGTTCGTGCTCTTCGTGCGCAACCTGCTCGAGCAGGCGCGGGCCCACCGCGCGCACGGCATCACCGGCCCGGCGCGCACCGGCGAGCCGCTGCGCGTGAGCGTCCCGGCCACGGCGCGGGATCTCCAGGCGATCGGCCCCGCCGGCGAGCGGCTCGACGTGGCGCAGCGCGCCGGCGTCGCGGTGGTCGCGGAGACGCCGCGCGCCGGGCTCTACCGCCTCGCCTGGCAGGGGCCGCAGGCGGGGTCGGTCGTGGTGCCGGCGAACCTCACGAGCGTCGCCGAGAGCGATCTCGCGCCGAGGCCGATCCTCGCGGAGGGCGGCGGCGAGGTCGCGGTCTCCAGCGCGGCGGGGGAGCCGGACGCCCACACCGAGTGGACCTGGCTCGTGGCGCTCGCGGCGCTCGCGTTCGTGGTCGTCGACGTCTGGTATTTCACGCGCGTGCCCCGGCCGCTGCGGGGCGGCGACAGCCCCGCGGGCTAGGGCGCTGCCGGGGCGCGGCTTCGGGCGCGCGGGCTCAGGTTGCCTCGTCCTCGTCGAGCCCTTCCCACCACTCGGCGAGGTCGATCTCGACGTCCTCGAACGGCGCGGCGCGCACCTTCTCGTCTCGCCCGTGGAGACCCAGCTCGACCCAACGCCCGTTCTCGAGCTGGCTGACCAGCAAGGTCCGCCGGGCGGGATCCACGTACCAGAGGTGAGGCACGCCGATCTCGGCGTAGAAGCGGCGCTTCACGAGGTTGTCGTAGCCCGCCGTGCGCGGCGAGAGGATCTCGCAGCACCAGTCGGGAACGAGGGCGATGGGCTCCTTGGGCGGCGGCGGCGCGGGCATGCGCGCGCGGCGCCAGCCTGCAACCTCGGGCGAGATCTCGGGCGCGCGCTCGAGCTGGATGCCCGGCTCGGAGAGGATCCACCACCCCCCCGGACCGCCCCTGCCCCGCTGGTAGGGGTTCTTGAGGTCGGCCGTGATCAGGTCCTCGATGTTCGCGTGAGCGAAGCGCGGACGAGGAAAGGCGTACAGCGTGCCGTCGATGATCTCGCCCCGCCAGCCGGGCGGCAGCTCGTCGAGATCGGCGAGCGTGGCGGGCCGGACGAGCTTCTCGGCGAGGTTCATGCGCGACCAGCGCGAGCATACACCGCCGCGGGCTCCGGGACCGGGGGCTCAGCCGCTCGCCCCCGCCCTCACGGGCAAGCCGCCTGCTCCACGTGAGGCCGCCCCCGGTGCAGCCGGTGCCCCCGGCGGCGCGACGACCACCGGCGGCTTGGCCGGCCCCGCTCTTCCAACCATGAAAGGCGTGGCGTTACGCCACAGCTCACGGGCGCGCAGGCCTCCTCGCGCGGGAGCCACTCGCCCTCGAGCGACACGCCCCGCACGTCCTCCCGGACGCCCCGCGCCTTCAGCCACGC
This sequence comes from Sorangium cellulosum So0157-2, assembly GCF_000418325.1. Lineage (GTDB taxonomy): Bacteria > Myxococcota_A > Polyangia > Polyangiales > Polyangiaceae > Sorangium > Sorangium cellulosum_D. The sequence continues at coordinate 894,977 of NC_021658.1, read as the reverse complement.
GGCGAGCGCCTCGCCGAGCTCCCGCATGCTCGACCAGCGCAGCGACGGCTCCTTCTGCAGCCCGCGCTCCACGATCGCCCAGAGATCCGCGTCGAGGCCGCACGCGTCGACCAGCGACGGCACCGCGTCCTGCAGGACCGCGCGCAGGCCGTCCAGCGCGTTCTTCGACGAGAACGGCGGCCGCCCCGAGAGCAGCTCGTACAGCGTCGCGCAGAACGACCAGACGTCGGCCCGGCGATCGACGCCAGGGACGGCGAGCGCCTGCTCCGGCGGCATGTAGTCCGGGGTCCCGAACACCTCGAAGGCCCCCGTCGCCTGCCCCTCCTCGCGCTCGGCGACGAGCTTCGCCACGCCGAAGTCGACGACCTTCGGCTGCAGCCGGCCGCCGCCGCGGCGCACCAGCATCACGTTGTCCGGCTTGAGATCGCGGTGGACGACCCCCTTCTCGTGCACCGCGTGCATCGCGCCCGCGACCGGCAAGAGCAGCGCGATCGCCCGCTCCGGCGCCATCCCCCCCTCGCGCGCCAGCACGCTCCTCAGCGACTCGCCCTCGATGAGCTCCATCACCAGGTACGGATCGCCCTCGGCCGTCTCGCCGAGGTCGAAGATCCGGACGATCTCCGCGTGGTTCAGCCTCCCTGCGGCGCGCGCCTCGCGGAGGAAATACTCGTTCAGCTCCGCCGACCGGAGCTCGGGCCGCATCAGCTTGATCGCGACCTCCGATCCGACCACGACGTTGGTCGCCACCCAGACCGTGCCCATCGCCCCCTCGCCGATCTTGCGGACCAGCCGGTACTTGCCCGCGACGAGATCCCCCTCCTGGTAGTGCACGCTGCACGGGGCCTCACCGAACCCCTCGTCGAGGTCCCATGAGCTGTCGTCCGAGGTGCTCCAGGCGTCCGTGGTCTCGATGCGCGACATGATCTCTCCTGCCCCCTGCTGCGCGGCCACGCCGCACCGTGCCCGCGCTGAAGCAGACAACGTGCCATCTTGGACAAACATGGAAATGTGAACAGGCGGGGCCAAAGCGCCGCCGGGTACGCGCTCGAAACCGACAGGGACGCCGCACGGCTGCCCCGATGGGGCACTCGGCCACACCCGCCGAAGCGGCATCCCCGGAGCGCCGCAAAGATGATTTACTGCGGCACGACCGCATGCGGACCGAACGGAGGCCTCCCTGATCCCGGCGGCCGCGCTGCGCGCCCTGCCCCATGTCGCCACGCTGGCCGGCGCGCTCCTCTTCGCCGCGCTGCTGCGCCTCGCCGTCCGACAGGGTGCGCTCCGCCGCCCGATCCTGCTCGCCTGGATGCTCGCGGGCGCGCTTCCGGCGCTCTACGTGGGGCTGGCCTGGTGCGGGCTGCTCTCGGGCGCGCAGCTCCGGCTCGCGCGGCCCTGGGGCGCGCTGCTCGCGGCGGGCGCAACGTCGTTCGTCGCGCTCCGGGTCCTCGCGCTCGCGCTCGCGTCGCCGTACGCCCGCAGGCAGGGGGCGTGGCGCACGCGGCTCGGGGATCTCCTTATGCCCTTCGCGGCGTTCGCCGCGGCCATGGCCGTGGCCGGCCCGGAGATCGGCCGGCCACTCGACCGGCTCACCGTCCTGCTCGCGATCGATCGCAGCCGCTCGATCGACCTCGTGCCGAACGCCGACAAGCGCGTCGCGCAGGAGCTCTCCGTCGCCGAGCTCGGCATGCGCGAGGACGACCGGATCGCCACCATCGCGTTCGCCGCCGGCGCCGCCACCGAGGATCCGCCGCGCCCGCGCTCGCAGCTCCCCGCCCCGCAGCGGGTCGCGCTCGGCCGCGACGGGACCGACCTCGCCGCGGGCATCCGGCGCGCGCTCGCCGAGGTGCCGCCGGACTCCGCGGCGCGCGTCGTGCTGCTGACCGACGGGGTCGCCACCCGCGGCGACACGATGGCCGCGGCCGCGGCCGCCGTCGCCGCCGGCCTGCCGATCGACGTGCTCCCGCTGGAGCAGCGCAGGGTCCCCGACGTCCGCGTGGTCGCCCTCCGCGCGCCCGCGCGGGCCGACGAGGGCGAGGCGCTCGATCTGCGGCTCGTCACCTCGTCGCCGTCGCCGGCCGAGGTCGAGATCCGCCTGCGCCGCGACGGCGAGCTCATCGCCCGCGCCGACGCCTCGATCGCCGCCGGGGAGGACGTGCTGCGCATCCGCGAGAAGGCGCCGGGGCCGGGGCTGCACCGCTACGACGTCGAGATCACCGCGAAGGATCCGCGGCTCGACGAGGCCGCCGAGGACAACGCGGCGAGCGCGTTCCTGCGCGTGCGCGGGGCCGCGTCCGCGCTCGTGCTCGAGGGCGACGCCGGGCAGGGCGCGTTCATCGCGCGGGCGCTCGCGGACGGCGCGTTCCGGGTGGACGAGGGCGGCCTGGACCGCGTCCCGGCCGACCTCGGGGAGCTCGCCGGCTACGACGTGGTGGTGCTCAGCGACCTCCGCGCGGCGGACCTGTCGCCGAACCAGATCGAGGCGCTCGCGAGCTACGTGCGCGACCTCGGCGGCGGCCTGATCCTGATGGGCGGCGACCGGAGCATGGGGCCGGGCGGCTACGCGCGGACGCCGCTCGAGGAGGTCTCCCCCGTCTCGTTCGATCTGAAGCAGGAGCGCCGGCGGGCGAGCCTGGCCGAGGTGATCGGCATCGACATCTCCGGCTCGATGGCGGCGAGCGCCGGCGCGCACACGAAGCTCGAGCTCGCCAACGAGGCCGCCGCGCGGTCGGCGTCGCTGCTCGGCCCCGGCGACCGGCTCGGCGTCGCGCACGTCGACACGGCGGTGCGGTGGAGCGTGCCGCTCGGGCCGGTGGCGGACAAGGCGGCGATCGACAAAGCGATCCGCGCCGTGGGGCCGGGCGGCGGCGGGATCTACGTCGACATCACGCTCGACGCGGCGTACCGGGCGCTCGACCGGGAGGCCACGAACCTGAAGCACGTGCTGCTCTTCGCCGACGGGTCGGACGCGGAGAACATGGGGCCGTGCCGCGCGATGGTGGGGGCGGCGATGCGCCGCGGGATCACGACGAGCGTCGTGGCGCTGGGCCAGGGCGGCGACGTGCCGGAGCTGGAGGCGCTGTCGCGCCTCGGCGGCGGCCGCTTCTACCTGGTGGAGGACGCGGGGCGGCTGCCGGCGGTGTTCACGCAGGAGACGATCCTCGCGGCGCGGAGCGCGATCGTGGAGGAGCCGTTCCAGGTGGCGCTGGGCGCGCCGTCGTCGATCACGGCCGGCGTGCCGTTCGGGGAGGCGCCGCCGCTCGGGGGCTACGTGGTGACGGTCCCGAAGGGCCGGTCGACGGTGCTGCTGTCCGGGCCGGAGGGGGATCCGGTGCTCGCGGCGTGGTCGGCGGGGCTCGGCCGGGCCGCGGCGTTCACGAGCGATCTGAAGGGCCGCTGGGGGGCGGCGTGGACGCGCTGGCCGGGCGCGGCGCGGATGATCGCGCAGGCGGCGCGCGACGTGGCGCGCAAGGCGGAGGATCCGCGCGTGCGGCTCGAGGCGGACGCGTCGGGGGGCGAGCTGTCGGTGCGGGCGAGCGTGATCGGCGACGACGGGCGGGCGCAGTCGTTCCGCCGGCTGGTCGTGCACGTGGCGGGGCCGGACGGCTTCTCGCGGGAGCTCCCGCTCGAGGCGACGGGCGCGGGGGCGTACACGGCGACGCTGCCGCTGTCGCGGCCGGGCACCTACGTGGCGGTGGCGCGCGACGAGCTGACGGGGGAGGCCGTGGGGACGACGGGGGCGGCGATGACCGCCGGCGAGGAGCTGCGCCCGACGGGCAGCGATCTGTCGCTGCTCGGACGGATCGCGGAGTTTACCGGGGGCAAGCGGCGCGACACGCTGGCGGGCATCTTCGAGGACCGGGCGTCGAGGCGGTTCGCGTACCGGGACGCGACGCCGGGGCTGGTGGGCCTGGCGGCGCTCGCGCTGCTGCTCGCGGTGGCGGCGCGGCGGCTCGCGCTGCCGGAGGCGGCGTGGGCGTGGGCCGCGCGGGCCGGGGAGCGGCTGCGGGTGCGGCGGTGGGGAGCGGAGGAGGAGGCGGCGGCCGGCGCGGGCGAGACGGTGGGGGCGCTGCTGTCGGCGCGGGAGCGGGCGAGGACGGCGCGGGAGGGGGGGCAGGCGCGGGCGGCCGGGGGGGCGGCGGCGAGGTGGACGGCGCAACCTGGGTCGGCGCCGCAACCTGGGGCGGCGCCGCAACCTGGGTCGGCGCCGCAACCTGGGGCGGCGCCGCAACCTGGGTCGGCGCCGCAACCTGGGGCGGCGCCGCAACCTGGGTCGGCGCCGCAACCTGGGGCGGCGCCGCAACCTGGGTCGGCGCCGCAACCTGGGGCGGCGCCGCAACCTGGGTCGGCGCCGCAACCTGGGGCGGCGCCGCAACCTGGGTCGGCGCCGCAACCTGGGGCGGCGCCGCAACCTGGGTCGGCGCCGCAACCTGGGGCGGCGCCGCAACCTGGGTCGGCGCCGCAACCTGGGGCGGCGCCGCAACCTGGGTCGGCGCCGCAACCTGGGGCGGCGCCGCAACCTGGGTCGGCGCCGCAACCTGGGGCGGCGCCGCAACCTGGGTCGGCGCCGCAACCTGGGGCGGCGCCGCAACCTGGGTCGGCGCCGCAACCTGGGGCGGCGCCGCAACCTGGGTCGGCGCCGCAACCTGGGGCGGCGCCGCAACCTGGGTCGGCGCCGCAACCTGGGGCGGCGCCGCAACCTGGGTCGGCGCCGCAACCTGGGGCGGCGCCGCAACCTGGGTCGGCGCCGCAACCTGGCTCGACGGCGCAACCTGGGTCGGCCGCGGCGCCTCGCTCCGCGCCGTCCCAGGGAGCGCACCAGGCTCGGGCGCCAGGAGCGACGCCGGAAGGACGGCCGCTCACCGCCGCGGAGAAGATCCTGGCGCGCCGCCGCGGGCGCCAGTGACATGGCCTGTACCTCGGGCGCGCGCTCTACACCTCTGGAACGCCGATGACGTTACAATCCCGCAACATCGATCCATGGGAAGCGTCGCGCAGTCCCGCCTCGTGAGCTCTCGCCGGGGGCTCGACCCGCTCGCGAAGGCGGAGGGCGAGCGCACGCTCAGCGTCGGCGTGAAGGCGCTGCGGAGCGTGCTCGGAGCCGCGGAGGCTGCCGGGATCGACGCGAGCTCGATCGCCCGAGCGCACGGGCTCGCGCCGGAGGAGCTGCGCAACCCCGACTTCCGGCTCTCCTATCGCCGGTGGATCGCGCTCTGGGACGATGTCGTCGAGAGGGCCGGCGATCCGGGCGTCGGGCTCCGCGCCGCGGAGGCGCTCTCGATCGGCCACTGGGACGTGATGGACTTCGTCGTCGCGTCGAGCGACACGGTGGGCGACGCCTTCCAGAGGTTCTCGCGGCACTTCGCCGTCATCAGCACGGCCGTGCGCCATGTCCTTCAGGTCGATCGCGCGGAGGCCCGGCTCGTTCGGGAGCACGTCCCCGGCGCGGCCCCGCACCGCGTCGCGACCGAGTTCGGCTTCGCGAACATCGTCCTGCGCTTCCGCGCGCTCGCCGCCGCGCCGTGGTCGCCTTCCTCGATCCAATTCCGTCACCCGCGCTGCGCCGAGCTCGAGACGTACACCCGGATCTTCGCCTGTCCGATCCGATTTCGCGCGCCCGGCGACGCGATCGTCCTCCCGCGCGCGGCGCTCGCGACGCCGATGAAGGGGGCCGCCCCCGAGCTCTGCGCCGTCCTCGATCGCCACGCCGCCCTCCTCGTGCAAAAGCTCCCCCCCGCCCAGGCGAGCCTCGTGGAGCGCGCGCGGCACGCGCTCGCCCTCGAGCTGCACGGCGGCGCTCCCAGGCTGACGACCGTGGCGAAGCGGCTCGGGCTGAGCGCGCGCACGCTGCAACGGCGCCTCTCGGAGGACGGCTTTCCCTTCCGAGCGCTCGTCGAGAAGACCCGCGAAGAGCTCGCGCTGCGCTATCTGGAGGATCCCGCCATCGGGCTCGCGGAGATCGGCGCGCTGGTGGGCTTCTCCGATGTGAGCGCGTTCTACAAAGCGTTCCGGCGGTGGACGGGGAGCACGCCGGGCCAGCTCCGCGAGCGGCGCTCGGTGGCGTAGCCGGAGGCGCCGCCGGACAATCGATTGGCGTGGCGGCACAATGCCGAGGGCGGCCCGGGTCCGTACGCTCCGGTCATGCGCTCCTTCGCCCGCCGCTCTTGCCTCGCGTGCGTCGTGCTCGCCTCGGGCTGTCTGGATCCGGACGCGCCGGGGAACCTCGTCCCGAGGACGGTCGCGGAGGACGACGCGCTGCCTCGCTTCACCCTCCGCGACGGCGCCCGCATTCACCTCCGCACGCAAGGCGACCCGAAGAACCCCACCCTCATCACGCTGCACGGCGGCCCCGGCGGCGACATGCGCGGCATGCTCGGCCTCGGCGCGCTCTCCGAGCGGTACTTCGTCGTCCACTGGGATCAGCGAGGCACCGGCCTCTCGGAGCGCGTCCCTTCCTCGGACTTCACCGCCGAGACGTACGCGGCGGATCTCCACGAGCTCGTCCAGCGCTTCTCCCCCGACGCGCCGGTCACGCTGTTCGGGCATTCGTGGGGCGCCATGTACGCGGCCCTCTATATCCAGCGGCACCCCGACCGCGTCGGAGAGGCCGTCCTCAGCGAGCCGGGCTTCCTGAACGCGTCGATCGCGAACGAGACCGAGCTCTTCACGTTCGGCCTCACCGCCGAGGGGCTGAACGATCTCGGTTGGTCCGAATGGGCCATGAGCCCCGACGGAGACGCGCGCGCAGACTTCCTGCTGTCCTTGGGGCAGGGCTGGTCACAGCCAGGGTATTACGAAGACCCGGACGATCCCGACAACTTCAAGGCGTTCCGCTTGGGCGCGCGCGCGATGCGCGACCTGCAGGGCTCGGCGAAGACGGACGGCGAGTGGGACTTCGATTTCTCTTCCGGCCTCGATCGCTTCTGCAAGCCGGTGACCCTGATCGGAACGACGATCAACACCGTCATCGGGTTCGAGCAACAAGAGCGCCGCCATGCCCCTCTTTTTTGCGACGTCAAGCTCGTCCGCGTCGAGGGCGAGGACCACGGCTGGGTGAACAAGCACCCCGATCGTGTCATGGAGGTCCTGCGCGCCCATCTCGGCGCCTACGAGGGGGCGAGATGAGGGCCGCCGCCCTCGCCGCGGCGATCTCCGCGACGGCGCTCTCCGCGGTCGCGTCGGCCGCGCCCATCAGCGGGTATCAAGGGGAGCAGGAGAACGCGACGCACGTCAATCTCGGCTGGAACTCCGCGCCCGCCCTGGAGCTCGCCTACGGGCGCGCGATCCCGATGGAACGGCTCGTGCGCCGCCTCGACCTCGAGATCGGGCTGACGCTGCCGGTCTTCCTCGTGCCGGAGCTCGACTCCTTCCGCCTGGAGCCGGCGGCGCGCGCGATGCTCGTGCAGCGCGGCGGCTGGGGGCTCGCCGGGCGCCTGGGGCTGCCGGTGCAGACGGGCGACAACCAGACGTTCCAGTTCGTGAGCGTGGGCGCGCACCCCGGGCTCGCGGGCGGGTATTTCGAGCGCGGTTGGTTCATCGCGCTGGAGGTGGAGTACACGGCGATCCTGAGCACGTACATCGCGGCGAGCGAGCGCGCGCGCGCGACCTACGCGGGCATTCGCGACGGCTTTTATGCGCCCGCGGGGGGCTACCTCGACGCGAGCCTCGCGTTCGGATTGTCGATCGGCTCGAGCTTCGAGGTCGGGCTGCGCGCGGGCTATCGCTCCACCCACGCCCTCAAGCCGCCCCCGTTCGTCCCTTTCCGCGCCGAGGTGGGCGTGTCCTACGCGTTCGGAGCGCCGGCAGCGGCGCCGCCACGAGCGATCGAGCCGTAGCGAAGGCTGTCGCGCGCCTCGGCCAGGTCGACTGCCAGCAACGCCCCGAACGCCGCCAGCACCTCCCCGGCGACTCCCCAGCAGCCCCGGGAGGCGTGCCGGCACCCGCTGGTACGGCTCCTCGGACCTGCTGGTACGGCTCCTCGGAGCTGCTGGTACGGCTCCCCGGAGCTGCTGGTGCGGCTCGTCGGACCTGCTGGTACGGCTCCTCGGACCTGCTGGTACGGCTCCTCGGACCTGCTGGTACGGCTCCTCGGACCTGCTGGTACGGCTCCTCGGACCTGCTGGTACGGCTCCTCGGACCTGCTGGTACGGCTCCTCGGACCTGCTGGTACGGCTCCTCGGACCTGCTGGTACGGCTCCTCGGACCTGCTGACACGATTCCCGGCCGTCTCGCCGCTGCTGGCCGCGCTCCCGGCCCGCTGGCCGCGCTCCGCGGTCCGCTGGGTGTGCGCCCCGTCCCGCTGGGGCGCTCCCCGGGCGCGCCGGCATAGCTGCGCGGCGGCACAACCGTGCTCTCCGGATCGCCGGAGCACGCCTGGAGCGCTGCGAGCTCTGGCGTCGTGCTACGCCTGCCCGCTCGCCACCCCATTGGAGGTAGGTTCATGGGAATTGAATTGTCGCAAGAGCAGCACACGGTCCTGAAGGAGACCCGCGCGGTCGTGACCCCCGCGGAGTTTCAGGCCCTCCTCGATGCGGCGCGGCCCGAGATCGACCGCATCGTCCGCGAGGTCATGGAGCCGAGCCAACCCATCTCGATCACCCTCACGGAGCTCCGGGACCTCTACCTGGCCGTCGTCCAGTACGAGGCGGCGCTCGCGAGCACGGCCTACCGTCCCGAGCGCCGCGCGTTGCTCCGCGGCGCCATGCAGCTGCTCGACACCGCGAACCTCTGGTTCGGCGAGGGCAAGCGGACCGGCGCCTACCAGGTGCGGCCCATCGACCAGGTGATCAAGGCGAGCCGGCCGTGGCGCGCGCGGCTCAAGGCGTTCGCCGACCAGGCGTCCGCGTTCGAGCCGGACGTCGCCGAGCAGTTCGCCGACGTGAACACGAGCGGCACGCTCGCCGAGGAGACCAGCGATCTCGCCATGCTGCTCCGGCTCGCCAAGCAGCACCAGGCCCGCCTCGCGCCCGTCGGCCTCACCGAGGACTTCCCGCGCGAGGGCAGCGCCCTGCTCGACTAGGTGAGCGGCCGCGACCTGCTCGGCATCCTCGGCCTGCGGAACCGGGAAGAGGCGATGGTGCTCCGCAACTCCATCGTCACGTATGCCACGCTGCTCGGGAACGAGGCGCGCGCCGCCGGCGTCAACGCTTGCTGGGACATGCCCGAGGCCAAGCGCCGCTTCAGCGCCACCTCGTTCCGCAACGCCCTGCGGAGGCTCCGCCCAAAGCGCCGCGGCACCGCCGCCGCGCCCGACGAGCCGGCGCCGCCCGAGCCTGCGCCGGTCGAGCCGACAGGCGCGCCGGTCTGACGCCGCTCCGGATCGAGAACGCAGCGCGCTAGCGCTGCGGACCCGCCGCAACCCCTCCGTCGTTCCGGCAGGAGCGCCTCGCCCAGCCGGTCGCGCTCCGCCAGGGCCGGGCTCTCCTCCGGCAAGACCAGGTTGACCAGCTCCGCGCCCCGCGCGAGGCACCGCACAACGTCGGCGAGCCGCGCCAGGTTCTCATCGGTGCGCGCGCAGGCTGCTTCGGGAGCGCCTGCGAGGGGCTGCGACGCGGGCGGGGAATCTCCTTACGGAAGAACGCTGTCGCATTGTTTCGTCATGTCGAAACACCTAACGCCTCGCCAATCTGGTGCAGGGCGGGCTGCCGCGCGAAGCGCGGTTGCCCGAACCGGCAGCCGCGTTGGCTTGTTCGGCGCCCGGTCAGGAAGAACGAATCACGCGATCACCACCGCGGCTTGCGTTCTCCCGTCGTCATCTCGAAGGGCTGCGCGTCCTTCGTCGGCGCGCGGGCTGCCGTCCCGATGCCGCCCCGAGGCGCTTCTGAATCGCCGCTTGCGTTTGGCGGGGCAGCGTCGCGAGGTACTCCTCCGACAACGCACGAAGCATCGCGTCCGGCAACGCGAGCACCGCCTGCGCCTCGGTGAGCCCGGCGAGGCGCTGCTCGGGGGCGAGCCCCGCGAGGCGCTGCTCGGGCGCGTACGCCTGCAGCACCTGCTCGGGGGCGAGCCCCGCGAGGCGCTGCTCGGGCGGCAGCCGCGCAACGAGGCGTGCCAGCGCCTGCTCGAAGCTCTCGACGACCCGCTTTTCGTCCTTCATGTGCCGCTTCCTCTGCCCCGGGAGGGGGTGCCGAACTTGCTCGACATGCTCCAGGAGCGCCCAGAACACCGCGATCTCCTCGGGGGAGAGCGCCGGGATGCCGCCGGGGTCGGCGACCATCCCAGGGGTCACAGTGTACAGCAGATGCTCGCCCTCGCGAGCGTTGGCGGGCACCGTCTCCACCACCCGCAGCGGGAAGACACCGAGCCGCCCCTCGTGCGTGCCCGGCCCGGTCGGTGTGAGCGTGCAGCCGAGCGACATCAGCGCCTCGGTGAAGCGCGGGGTCAGGCGGGGCGCGAGCACGCGGAGGGCGACCGCGGCGGGAGCTTCGATCTCGGCGACCACGAGGTACTGGAGCGCGTACGCGAGGAGCATGCGCGCGTCGTCGCGCTCGAGCTCGTCGGTCGGCCCCTGGAAGTGCACGAGCGTGTGCTCGGCCAGCTCGCCCACCACGCTCGTGAGCAGGCGCGGCCTGGGTGGGGCTCCGCGACGGCTGCGACGGAGGATGACGATGTCGACGCGGAGCGGCTCGCGGGCCAGCTGGAACTCCGAGACGCACTGGTACCAGCCCTCGGGGAGCACGTGCTCCAGGAGCGCGACGAGCACCGGGTGCCAGGCGGTGTAGACGCGAACACGCCGCTGTCGCTGCGAGGATCGAACCTCGCGCGTCGTCGCCGTGCGGTTGCCCTTCGCCATCAGGAGCAGCGCTACCACGACCGTCGCCGGCCGGCGACTTCGTGGCGTGGCGCGGTGACATCGGCGACGACGCGCTTTGCCCCGCGGCGTTCCCGCCCCGCATCAGGTGTTGGGCGACAACGACCGTCGGCCACGCGCTCTGGCGCCGAACAGGCATTCAGCTGCGAGCGCCTGAGGGAGGCGCGCAGCGCCGACCGAGGCGCTCGTCAGCTGCAATGCCATGTTGGGCAGCTCCCCGCAAAGGTCATCTACACTTGGCTTCGTATCAAGACGGAAGCGCTCCGTGGCCAGTGAGGGGCGTCCCGGTACAACATCGACTACTCGGTCCGCGCCAGCACCGCGGCAGCGTCCCGGATCCGCTGTGCGAGACTAGGCGCCCTTGCATCGAGTTCGTTGCGTACGGATTCCCATGCGACACCCGGCTCGACGTGCCGTGACTCCGACTGCCACGATTGACCGATGGTCAACCACCCCTTCCGAGCCAGCACAGACTCAAGCACGGAATTCCAGTAGGGCTCGAAGACCTCTGCCGCGTTTGCAGGACCGAGGTCAATCTCCGAGAGGTCGAGAACGAGTGCATATCGAAGAACACTCGCGAAGACGTCGACCTCCTCAGAACCATCGGGCAGGCGTCGATGAAGATGCTTGTGGTCTGTGAAGCGCCGCGACAGAAAGCCATTCTAAAACTTGCCGTACTTGACTCCGATCGCGTTGGGTTTGATGAGCAGGCGCCCATCACCGTTGCGGTCGTAGATTGCGTGCTCCGACGCGTTCTCGTGTACGAGCACATAGAGGCCGACCTGGGTTTGTTGGGCTGCGGAGCTGAACTGCTCAAGGAACCGTCGTCCCCCGCGTGCCCAGTCCCGCTCCGCCTTCCGGAGTTCGTCGGTAAGATCGCGTAGAGTCACGGGTGTCCCGCTACGAAGTGCTGCCCGCGACGGCGGCAACCGTCCGGGGAGCGTGGCCGAACCCCGCACGAACGAGGTCCGACATGAAAACAGTACGTCCGCGCCCCGAAGAGGGCCAAGAGATCGATCCGCCCTCGCGCCGCCACCTGCGTCCCGCCGTTTGCGGCCGGCTCGCCCGCCCGCCCAGGCCCCATCGCCAGCCACCTCACCCCGCCGTCCATCTCGACGCCGCCGCGCTCCTCGCGCACCGCCCGCTCATCCGCGCCACGCTGCGCGCCCGGGGCGTTCTCCCCGCCAATCTCGACGACCTCACGCAGGAGACCGTGCTCGGCGCGTGGCGCAGCATCCGCGCCGGCCGCTTCCGCCCGTCTCCCGAGCAGGCGCCGGGCGACGCCCTGCGCGCCCTGGCTCGCCGGCGTCGCCTCACGACAGGCGTCACACTGCCGCGACAAGGCGCATCGGCGGTATGAGGTGCCCGCGGTCGAGCCTCACCGTCTCGCGGCGTTCACCGCGTCCTCTCCGGAGCCGCGCCTCGTGGCGCGCGGGCTGCTCCGTGCCTTCCACCGCCTCCGCGCGGAGCTCCGCGACGTCCTGGCGCTCGCCGCCACCGGCGTGACGACGCGCGAGATCGCGGCGGCGCTCGCGATCCCGAGGCCGACGGTGGCCACGCGGCTCCGCTTGGCGCGGCGCCTCTTCGCCGGAGCTCTCACCCGCAAGCGGAGGTGGCCGCGATGAGCAGCGAGAGCGTCGATGCACCCACCGAGACGGCGGTGGATGTCCTCGCCGCGACGGAGGCCGGCTTGATCGAGATGGTGCTCGGCATCCCGGGCGTGGCGCCGCGCATCCTCGGCACGGGCGCCCTCGCCGCCCTCGCTCGCCTTTCTCCGGCGGCGCTCGCCGCGCGGGCGCAGATCGCGCTCCTCGACGCCACCCGGCTCGCGGCTGCCTTCGAGCTCGGCCGCCGCGCCCACGCCGCACGCGCTCGCCGGGGCGCGCGTCTCACCGATGCCGCCCGCGTGGCGCGCTACTTCGGCCCGAGGCTCGCTTGCCTCGTCCACGAGGAGCTCTGGATCGCGGCGCTCGATGTCCACGGCCGCGTACGCGAGGCGCGCATGCTCGCACGCGGTGGCGCCGATGGCGTGTACGTCGGCCATGCGGACATCCTGCGCGCGGCGCTCGACATGGCAGCCCAGAGCTTCGTCCTCGCCCACAACCACCCGAGCGGCGACCCGGCGCCTACCGAGGTGGATCAAGCCATGACCCAGGAGCTGCGCGCTCTCTCCTACGCGCTGAACATCCCGCTCCAGGCTCACGTCATCGTCACGCCCAGCGGGCGCTACGCCGCCGTCCTGGAGTAGCCATCGCGGGGCCATGTCCGCGACCATGTAGAACCCCTCAGGAGCGCAGAGGTCGGGCGAGGAGCGTACGGTCCGTCGCCGCCGGACCGGCGCGGCCGGCGTCGCGTTCGCATCCGCGTCGGGCGGGTCCCGATTGTATGCCCGACAGAGCGTGGGCGAAATGGCTGTTGCCATGAGCAAGGTCACGGCGCTGGGGCTGGATACGGTCCACGAAGGTTCTGGACATCAGATGACCGGCATGGCCGTCAGCGTGTGCACGACGCCGGCGGCGCCCAGCCCGCTGCCGATTCCTTACCCCACGATGGGCACGGTGGCCGAAGGGGTCATCGACGCGCCGATGCGGACGAAGATCGAAGGGAAGAAGATCCTGACGGTCGGCGGGTGCATGAAGGCGTGTCACGGCAACGAGCCGGGCACGTTGAAGGAGACGTTGAGCCTCAACACGGGCGGTCCGTGCTTCCCGTGGCTCGGCGCGCCGAACGTGCTCGTCGAGCTGGGGATGGCCGGGATCACCGGCAGCATGGGGCAGATGAACAAGTCGGTCACCGCCGGCCCCGGGACGAGCGCGAGCGGGGCGGGGGGCGCCGGGGGCGGGGGCGGCGGGGGCGGCGGGGGCGGCGCGGGGGCGCCGGGCGGGAGGAAGCCGAGCACGCCGGGCGGCGGAGGGGGCGGCGGCGGCGGGAGGAGCCACAAGGGGGCGACGGCGGGCAAGTCGTCATCGCCGCCGGTGGACCAGTGCACGACCGAGGGGCACCCGGTCGACGTCACGGACGGCGCGGTGGTCGACACGGCGACGGACATCGAGGTAGCCGGGATGATCCCGCTCGTGTGGGCGCGGCACTACCGCTCCTCTCGGTACGAGGAGCGCGACGCGGCGCTCGGGCCGGGGTGGGCGTTTTCTTACGAGCAATGGATCGAGGAGGGAGAGCAGGTCCTCGCGCTGCGGGACGGCCAGGGGCGGTGGATCTGGCTCGAGAAGGTCGGGCCCGGAGAGCGCGCGTTCCACCGGCGCGAGCGGCTGGAGCTGCACCGAGGCGGAGCGCGGGAGTACCGGGTGGCGGAGCTCGGGTCGCGGCAGGTGCGGGTGTTCGCGGCGGAGGGCGGATCGGCGAGGGCGCTGTTGCGCGCGATCCGGGATGTGCACGGCAACGAGATCCGGCTGGACTACGAGGGGGATCGGCTCGTCCGGATCGTGGATACGGCGGGGCGGGAGCTCGGGGTGCGGTGGAAGGACGGGCGGATCACGCGCCTGGAGCTGTGGGCGGAGCGGCGGCTCTGGCAGTGGGTGGATTACCGGTACGACCGCGCGGGGTGCCTGATCGCGGCGGTCGATGCCGTGGGCGGCGTCGAGGCGTACGAGGTCGACGCGCGCTGCCGGATGACGGCGGCGACGCTGAAGAACGGCGAGCGGTTCTGGTACGCCTACGAGAATCCCCACGGGCACCGGTGCCGGAAGACGGGAGGGCGGGACGGGTTCTACGAGGTGGAGCTCCGCCGCGACGAGCGGGCGAGGACGACCGAGGTCCGCGGCGAGGAGCCGCGGGTGTACACCTGGAACGCCGACGGCCTGGTCACGCGCGCGGCGCTGCCCGATGGGACGGTGCTGTGGGAGCGGGCGTACGACGAGGACGCACGCCTCGTCGCCGAGGTCAACGGCGACGGCGAGGGCGTGCAGACCTGGCATGACGCCCGCGGGAATGTGGTCCGGGAGATGGACGCGCTCGGCAACGAGACGCGGTGGGAGCACGAGGGCGACCTCGTGGTGCGCGAGATCAGCCCCGAGGGGCTGGTGACCCAGGTGGTGCGCGACGCGCGCGGCGAGGTGAGCGCGGTGCTGCTGCCGGCGGGCGAGGCGGTCTCGTTCGGGCGCGACGAGCGCGGGCGGGTCACGGGCGTGTACGCGCACGGCGGCGAGCAGCGCGGGCTGCTGTTCGGCTACGAGCACGACGCGCAGCACAACGTGATTGCCGAGATCGACGCACGCGGCGCGCGGACGACGTACGCGCACGACGGGATGGGGAGGCCCATGTCGAGGACCGACGCGCTGGGGCGGACGACGCGCGTGACGTACGACCCGATGGGGCGGCCGATCCGCATGGAGCGGCCCGACGGGACGAGGGCTGTTGCGACCTACGATCGCATGGGCAACCCGGTGCGGCTCGTCGACGCGCTGGGGCAGACCACGCAGCTCGCCTACCAGGGCACGGGCGTGCTGGCGCAGGTCGTCGAGCCGGGCGGGGGCGTGTGGCGCTTCGAATATACGAGCAAGGAGCGGCTGCACGTCATCACCAACCCCAAGGGCGAGAAGTACGTCTTCGGCTACGACGATGCAGGAAGGGTGACGCGGGAAGAGACGTTCGACGGCCGCAAGCTCCGCTACGGCTACAGGAGCTCGGGGCGGCTCGGGCGCATCGAGCTCGCGGCCGACAGGACATGGCGCAACCTGTTCTACGACCGCGCGGGCAACCTGACGGGCGATGAGACGCCGGACGGGGTGATCGGCTACGCGCGCGACCCGATGGGGCGGCTGCTTGGGGCCGTGCTGGAGGAGGCGAGCGGGCTGCGCGTCGAGACGTGGTTCGAGCGCGACCGGTTCGGGCGCGTGGTGTGCGAGCGGCAGGGCGACAAGGCGGTGCGCTACGCGTACGACGCGCGCGGGCGGCGCATCGAGCGGGTCATGCCGAACGGGGCGAGGACGAGGTATGCCTACGACGCGCTCGACGCGCTGAGCGCCGTCGAGCACGACGGGCACCGCGTCGCGATCGAACGCGACGTGCTCGGGCGCGAGGTCCAGCGGACGAGCGGCGCGCTGCGCGACGGCGACGCGGCCGGAGAGGTGGCGGCGATCGCGGTGCGGAGCAGCTACGACGCGATGGACCGGCTCATCGAGCAGCGCGCGACCGCGCCGGCGCCGGGCGTGCCCAAGGTGCTCGTCGCGCGGCAGTGGCTGTACGACGCGCGCGGTCGTGTCGAGCGCATCGACGACGCGCGCTGGGGCGCGACCGCGTACCGCTACGACCGCGTCGACCGGCTGCTGTCCGCGCAGCGGGGGACCGTGCGCGAGGTGTTCGCCTACGACCCGGCCGGCTCGATCACGCGCATGCTCGAGGAGCTCGCGGGCAACGACGATCTGGGGCCGCTCGCGCCGGCGACGCGGGCGCAGCAGCCCCAGGGCTGGACGCAGCCGTCGTGGAAGCTCGGGCCCGGCGGCGTGCTGCGCAGGACCGAGACCGTGGCCTACGAGGTCGATGCGCGCGGGCGCCGCACCGCCAAGGTCGAGCTGGCGCGCTACCGCGAGAACCACCCGAGCGGCGGCGCCGCGACCGAGCAGGACATGACCCGCTACACCTGGGACTGCCGCGACCGCTTGAGGGAAGTGCGGCTTCCGGATGGCACCCGCGTCATCATGACCTATGACGCCTTCGGTAGGCGCGTGAGCAAGGAGGTGCTCCGTGAGGCCGTCGTCGGTCTGCCGCGCAGGGTCGAGTTCGTCTGGGATGGCGATGTGCTGGCGGCCGACGTCGACAACGAGCACGGAGCGCGGACGTTCGTCCACGCGCCGGGGACCTTCGTGCCGCTGCTCCAGCAGCAGGACGGGCGCGTGCTCACCTACGTCAACGACCACCTCGGCACGCCCAAGGAGCTGCTCGACCCGCGCGGGCTCGTCGCCTGGTCGGCAGCCCACTCCGCCTGGGGCAAGATCACCGACGTCTAGCGCGATCCGATCAGCGTCCTCAACCACAGGACCACCGTCGAGTCGCCGTTCAGGCTGCTCGGGCAGTACGCCGATGACGAGACGGGGCTCTGCTATACGAGGTTCAGGTTCTTCGATCCCGAGACCGGCGGCTGGTGCAGCCCGGATCCGCTCGGGATCCATGGCGGAAGGAATCTATTTGGCTTCGATGGAAGCCCATCAACCGTCGTGGATGCCCTCGGTCTCGCTACCGACGAAAAGCCGTGCCAAAAAGCTCAGACGACGGTCCCGACAGACCTGCATGCGTTTGGGAACAAGGCGACTCCACGACCACCGCGCATCGAAGGGCATAACACGAAGCCAGGGCAGAAGGCTGACATGGTCCCCGACGCAAACAAGATGCTACAGCCGAACGTCACACAGGGAGCGTCGACATTCGCCGACCCCTCCCAGGCGCCGATCACCGGCCATTACCACACACTTCCAGCCGGCACAAAGCTCCCCCAAGGATTGGGAGTGGTCGCCGACGGCAAAGACGTCGGCGGCACGCACGCAAGGACGCATCACACCATCGTCGCTACCGAACCGATGACACCAGCGGAATTCGAGAGCAAATACAACAGCTTACCGTGGAGCCACGGGGGAAAGAAATGACAAGCTCAAATCTCGCAGAGCAGGAAGCGCTCTGGCGTAACCTCGCTGAAGCACATCACGCATTCATCCAGGCTCGACGAGCCTTGCTCACACAGACGGATTCCATCGTTGAGCTGGTTCGCTCAGCCTTGAGCAGGCCATCCGATCGAGCCCTGGCAGTCGACGTGTTCCGCTGCCTCTCCGAGGAAGATCAGAAGAAACTCTTCCCCGACCTGCTCGCATTAAGCTGCTACGCGCATGGTCTCTCTGGTGAAGCGATACAGCTCCTCATGCTATTACCTCGCGACTGGGTCACCCAGAACATCGAAGCCCACGCGGAGAATATACTTCGAGATGCCACGTACGAAGAGTACCGCATGTTGATACAAGTCTACGCGCAGCTGAGCCCGGCTCTCGCCAGAAAGCTTGCAGAGCGCGCCGTGCAAAGCAATGACGATGACATCAAAGAGGCTGGAGAGGATTACCTCGCGCAGGGAGCTGGAGGCGTGGTCGGAACCTCGTAGGCTCGACCGAGTACTCGGACACCGGACTTCAGCGCGGCGCTGCTGCCGGCGGGCGAGGTGGTCTCGTTCGCGCGCGACGAGCGCGGGCGCGTCACGGGCGAGCAGCGCCGAGGGGGTGGCAGGGCGAGTCGCCTCGGCCAGCGCTGCCCGAGCGTGTCGACCTGGTCACGTGAGCACGCGCTTGCGCACGATAGACGAGCAGTGGGACGGAAGACGACAGACGAAGGCGGTCGCCCCGCGAGGCGCTATGCGAGCGCTCCGTCGTTGCCGGTGCGCGCGTGCACCGGCGCCCTCGGGTGCCCCGGCGGCAGCCCGAGGCGCTGCCGCACCTGCGCGAGGCCGACGCCCACGCCCCCGGCCGCGAGCGCGACCGGCCACGGCTTCCCGGTCGTCTGCCCGATGAACGCGCGCACCCGCCCCACGTCCTCGAGGACCGGCGTCAGCTGCGCCGGATCGTTGAAGTTGTTCACGAAGGCGTTCGCGAGCGCCTGCGGTCGGCTCGCGTTGTCCGCCCGCCCGTCGCTGCCGTACTGGGCGAAGAGGAGGTGGAATATCCCCGCGGACGCGCCGGAGAGGAGGAGGTTGTTGAACCGGTCGGTGGGCCCGCCGTGCCGCGCGTAGAAACGATCGAAGGTGCGCGTCATCCATTCGGCGTCGAACGGGCGATCGCCGTGCTGCACGACGCACTCGACGAGGTTGCGCGCCATCTTGTTGCCGCTGTTGGCGCCCTGGCCGCCGATCGGGTCGAGCGACATCGCCGTGTCGCCCAGCGGCGTCACGATGCGGCCGGAGGGCAGCCGCCCGACGGGCTTGCGCACCGCCGGGACGACGCGCCCCTTCTGCCATCCATGCTTGTCCGACAGCTCGGCTGTCCTGAACCATTCGTAGTCCCAGGGGATGAGCTCCTTCACCAGCTCCTTCGTGATCGCGACGATCTCCTCGCCCGTCGTCGCGCCCTGGAACCGGTCGAACGCCCCTCCGGGCACCGCCTCGACGATGCAGTTCCAGCTCGGCCCCACGTCCTTGTGGTGGTAGGGCACCCAGAACGCCTCCCCGAGGCCCGCGAACAGGTTGAACTTGACCGGAATCAGCGGGACGCCGTCGAACCCGAGCTTCGGGCCCGTCACGCAGATCATGACGAGGTTGCGCTGCGCCTCCGTGTGGACGCTGCGCGCCGGGTCGCGCTCGAACAGGCTGCACAGGTCGCCGCGCCCAGCAGCGACGATGGTGAGATCGTTCTCCGCGGCGATGGCGTCGAGCCGCGGGACGGTGACCGGCTCGACGACGATCTTGCCCCCGCGCCGCTCGAGCTCGAGCATCCACCGGTGGCTCTGGAGCCGCAGGTCGATCGCCCTGAAGGGCCGCTCCAGGCGGCCTGCCAGCGTCAGGAGGCGGTTGCCCGGGGCGGGGCACGCGGTCAGCTGGACGCCCTCGCCCGGGGGCGCGGCGTCCTCCCAGAAGGCCAGGCCGAGCTCGCGCTCGAACTGGAGCGCCCTGTCGAACCGGGCGGCGGTGCCGGTCGGCTTCGATTCGTGGAGCCACTGCTCGGGCGTGCGATCCGAGTAGAGCGTCACGCCGTAGCCGGCCTTCACCAGGCCGTGCGCCGCGAGCAAGCCGGCCTGTCCAGACCCCACGATAGCAATCTTGCGCATAAGGAACCCCCGGGTTGGGTTGGTCTGCGCTCGTCTCACGACGACGCGCGCCGAGCCGTCCGAGTCGGTCCGCCGTCAGGGGCACCGGAGGCGTCGCGAGCAAGGGAAGCCCAGTCAAAGGAGACCGTATCACCTCGGCCAGGGGCGCCGGAAGCCTTCCACGAGGTGCAGGACGACCGACAACCGCAGCCCCCCTCCCTCGGAGAGAGCCCTCGGGGGGAGGGGGTGTCGCGCGGGGGGCCGAGGGGGAGGGCCCCACGAACCCGAGCGCCGGCCCGCGTCGCAGCGGGTCGCCCATGGACTCGGCACCTCCGTACAGCAGGCAATCGCCACCACGAGGCGCGAGTTCGTGGGAGGGCCCCCCTCGGCCCCCCGCGCGACACCCCCTCCCCCCGAGGGCTCCGTGGCAGCGCGCGGAGGCCGCCCTGGACCGAGCCCGCCCTGGACCGAGCCCGCCCGCCGGTTGCGAGGCGCAGCGCCTTGGAGTAGCGTCCGCGCCGCCGCAGGGCCGGGCGACGCCGATCGCCCCGCCCGAGCGGACGAGCCGGGCCTCTGCTGCGCGCCCCGGCTCGCGCGGCCCCCATCGCGCACTGGAGACGAGAATGGCCCGAGGCTCGACAACCACGCACCGCGAATCGGACGCCGCCGAATCGCTCATCGGAAGGGGCTCCCGCATCCGCGGGCGCGTCCACGGCGACGGCTCGCTCCGGGTCGAGGGGAGCGTCGAGGGCAACATCCAGCTGACCGGCGATCTCGAGATCGAGGACGGAGCGTCGGTCACCGGGGACGTCGAGGCGAGCTCGCTCGTCGTCGCCGGACAGCTCACGGGAGACGTGACGTCGCGCGGCCCCGTCACCATCCGGGCGACCGCGCAGTACGCCGGGAACGTGGGCGGCAGCGAGGTGATCCTCGAGGAAGGCGCGGCGTTCGCCGGCCGCATCGAGGCGGAGTTCGACCTGCCGGCCGAGCTCACGGAGCGGACCGGCGGGCGCGCGCAGAGCCCCCGCCGCGAACCGGCGGGGCGGTAGCGCGCGTTGACGGACGGAGAACCGCGCCGCGACGGCGCGACGAGGAGCACGAACGTGGCGGGTACGATCATCGGAAACGGGCTCACGATCGAGGGCGAGATCACCTCCGACGACGAGGTGATCGTCGCCGGGACGGTGCGCGGCAAGCTCACCGTCGAGGGGCCTCTCACCATCGACGCAGGGGCGCTGGTCGAAGCGGACATCGGGGCGGCGTCGCTCCAGGTGGGCGGCAACGTGACCGGCAACGTCACGGCGGCCGACCGCGTGGACCTCCTCGCGGGCGGTCGCCTCGTCGGCGACGTGAAGGCGTCGCGGCTGACCATCGCGGACGGAGCCTCGTTCAAGGGCAACGTCGACATGGACGTGTAGCCGATGGCCGCCCAGTCCTCGATCGGGCCGACGACGGCCATCCGCGGCAACGTGCAGGGCGACGGGGATCTCGAGATCCTCGGCCGCGTCGAGGGGAGCGTCGTCATGACCGGCGACGTGACCATCGGCGAGGGCGCGCTCATCCAGAGCGACGTGCGGGGGCGGCGCGTGGTCGTCCGCGGCGCGGTCGCCGGGAACATCTCCGGCGAGGAGGCCGTGATCCTCGAGCCCGGCGCGCGCGTCGTCGGCGACCTCGGCGCGCCGCAGATCGGCATCCACCCCGGCGCGCTGGTGCGCGGCAACGTCACCACCGGCGCGCCGCTCGCTGCGGCGCCCGCCCCGGTCCGGGCTGCGCTCGTCGACCGGCCGCGGCAGCTGCGCCGCGCGCCGCGTCCGCCCCCGCGGCGGCGCGGCCGGCGCGGGCGCCGGCGGAGCGCGCGCCGGCGCCTGCCGCGCGGCCCGCGGCCCGCCCCGCGCCGGCGCCCGCGCGCCCCGCGCCGGCGGCCCGCCCGGCCCCGGTCGAGGCGAGGCCCGCGCCCGAGCCGCGCCTCGCGGCGGCGCAGGACGACGAGGAGGCCGATCTGTCGGCCGCCTCCGCGGGCGGCGAGGCCGACGAGGCCGACGCCGCCGAGGGCGCCGGCGGGCCGCCGCCGCCCGTCGTCCCCGCGCTCCGGAAGGGGGCCGCGAAGGCGTCGCTCCGCAAGCGGGGCGGGCGGTGAGCGCCGCCGGCACGTCCGAGCGGGAGCGGCTCGTCGCGCTGCTGCGCGAGCGATCGTTCGAGCAGAAGCGCGTCGTCCTCGCGTCCGGTCGCGAGAGCGACTTCTTCATCGACTGCAAGCAGTCGGTGCTGACGGCCGAGGGCCACGCCCTCGTCGGCGCGCTGATGTTCGAGGCGCTCGACGCGCTCCCCCGGTGCGAGGCCGTCGCCGGCGTCGAGCTCGGCGGCTGCCCCCTCGCGAGCGCGGTATCGCTCACGAGCTTCCTGCGCGGCCGCCCCCTCCCCGCGCTGTACGTGCGCAAGGAGGTCAAGGACCACGGCTCGCGCCGCCTTGTCGAGGGCGATCGCGGGCTCGCGCCCGGGATGCCCGTCGCGATCCTCGAGGACGTGATCACGACGGGCGGCTCGACGCTGAAGGCGGTCGAGAAGCTGCGCACCGCGGGCGCCTCCGTGGTCGGCGTGATCGCCCTGGTCGACCGCCTCGAGGGCGGCGCCGAGGCGATCCGCGCGGCGGGGCTGCCGCTCGTCGCGATCTGCACGCGCCGCGATTTCATCCCCGACAGCCCGCTCGGCTGAAGCGAGCGGCCCCGCCCGGCGAGGCGGCGCGCAGCGGCGCCGCCTCGGTCTGCGGCGCAGCGGCGCCGCCTCCGCCCGCGGCGCAGCGGCGCCGCCTCGGCCTGCGGCGCAGCGGCGCCGCCTGCGGCGCAGCGGCGCCGCCTTCGCCTGCGGCGCTACTCCGCCGCCTTCGCCTGCGGCTCCCCGAGGAGCGGGTAGCCGAGCGCCTCGCGCTGCGCGAGGTACGTCTCGGCGACCGCCCGCGCCAGCGCGCGGACCCGGCCGATGTAGCGCTGCCGCTCGGTCACGCTGATCGCGCCGCGCGCGTCGAGCACGTTGAAGCGGTGCGCCGCCTTCACCACGAAATCGTACGCCGGCAGCACGAGCGCCTTCTTCGGATCGATCGCCACACCCTTCGCCGCCGGATCCGCGCCGCGGGTGAGGAGCCGCTTCACCTCGGCCTCGCACACGTCGAACGCCGCGAAGTGCTCGGGGATGTCGGCCTCCTCGAAGTTGTAGGTCGACCACTCCCACTCGGCGCGCTGGTAGAGGTCGCCGTAGCGCACGATCTTCCCGCCGCTGTCCGAGTAGACGACGTCGTAGATGCTGTCCTTGTCCTGCAGGTACATCGCGATCCGCTCGAGGCCGTACGTGAGCTCGCCGGACACGGGGCGGCAGTCGATCCCGCCGATCTGCTGGAAGTAGGTGAACTGCGAGATCTCGAGCCCGTCGATCCACACCTGCCAGCCGAGCCCCCACGCCCCGAGGGTCGGCGACTCCCAGTCGTCCTCGAGGAACCGGACGTCGTGCTCGAGCGGGTTCGTGCCGATCGCCCGCAGCGACTCCAGGTAGAGGTCCTGGATGTCGATCGGGCTCGGCTTGAGGATCACCTGGAACTGGTGAAACTGCTGCATCCGGTTCGGGTTCTCCCCGTAACGACCGTCCGCGGGCCGCCGGGAAGGCTCGACGAAGGCCACATTCCAGGGCTCGGGGCCGAGCGCGCGCAGGAACGTCGCCGGGTTGAAGGTGCCAGCGCCGACCTCCGAGTTGTACGGCTGCACGATGAGACAGCCGCGATCGGCCCAGAACTTCTGCAGGGTGAGAATGAGGTCTTGGAAGGTCATGGTGGGAGGGCCGGTTCTTAGCCTGGATCGCCCGCGCAGGCGACGCCCCGCGAAGGATCGCCCGCACGGTCCGCCCGAGGGGCGGCGCGCGGTCCGCCGGCGCGGGCTTCGGCGCGCCGCGCCGGCGGACCGCCGCCGGTCGCCCCTCCGGGCGTAACCCCGTCGAGGACGGCCCCGCCTCGGACCACGCCGGCCCGCCTCGATCCGCGCCGATCCGCGAGGCGCCGCCCGCGCGGTCCTGCCGGCCGCTTGCGCTTGCCCGGCGCGTGGCGTAGCTTCCGGCGCGTTGTATGGGGTCCCATGTATCTCCAGCGGCGCGGCGGAAGGCTGCCGCGCGGCAGGCCCAGGGCGGGCCGGACGCGCAGCGGGTCATGGACGCGATCCGCGCCATCGTGCAGCGCCTGCGCGTCTCCTCGCGCGCGTGCGAGCGGCAGCTCGGCCTGAGCAGCGCGCAGCTGTTCGTGCTGCAGCAGCTCGATCAGGCGGCCGCCGCGTCGATCGCCGAGCTCGCGCAGCGCACGCTCACCCACCAGAGCTCGGTCTCGGTCGTGGTGACGCGCCTCGCCGAGCGCGGGCTGGTCGCCCGGCGCGCCTCGGCGGAGGACGCGCGCCGGACCGAGATCTCGCTCACCCCCGCCGGCCGCGCGCTGCTCCGCCGCGCGCCGCGCACCGTGCAGGCCGAGCTCGTCGCCGCCGTGGACCGCCTGCCGGAGGACGAGCGCCGCGGGCTCGCGCAGAGCCTCACCACCCTCGCCCGCGCGCTCGGCGCCGGCGACGAGGCCCCACCCCTGTTCTTCGAGGGCGAAGGCGCCCTCGCCGGCGCCGCGGCGGCAGACCGCGAGGAGAGCTGACATGTCCAGCGTGCACGCCCCAAATACCGCGGCCGGCGAGAGCATCCCGGTCGCCCCCTCGATGAGCCCGACCCTCGAGGACCTCCGCGTCCCCGCCCCGGGCGCCGCCGTCGACCGGCGGATCGTCCTCGTGAGCGGCCTCGCGATCGCCATCGCCGGCGCCGCGTTCCTCGCGGCGGAGCTGCTCACCGCGCTCATCGCCGTCATCACGAACCTCGCGTTCTTCGGCCGGCTCTCCGCCGCGCCCGCCTCCCCCGCCGATCACCACGCGGGCGCGCTCGTGCTCGTCATCCCGATCGCCGGCGCGCTCGTCGTCGGCCTCATGGCGCGCTACGGCTCCCAGGCGATCCGCGGCCACGGGATCCCGGAGGCGATGGAGCAGGTGCTCTTCAACCAGAGCCGCATCCCGCCGCGGATGACGCTGCTCAAGCCGCTCTCCGCGGCGATCGCGATCGGCACCGGCGGGCCGTTCGGCGCGGAGGGGCCGATCATCGCGACCGGCGGGGCGCTCGGCTCGCTGGTCGGGCAGCTGCTCCGGATCACCGCGGACGAGCGCAAGACGCTGCTCGCCGCGGGCGCGGCGGCGGGCATGTCGGCGACGTTCGGCAGCCCGGTGGCGGCGGTGCTGCTCGCGATCGAGCTCCTGCTCTTCGAGTACCGCCCGCGCTCGGTGATCCCCGTCGCCCTCGCCGCCGCCACGGCGGCCGCCGCGCGCCTCGCCGCCGGCGAGACCGCGCCGGCGTTCGAGATGTCGGCCGTGGCGCCCTCGACCGGCCCCGCGCTCGCCTTCTACATCGCGCTCGGCGCGGCGCTCGGCGTCGCGGCCATGGGGGCGACCCGCGCCATCTACGCGATCGAGGAGGCGTTCGAGCGGCTGCCGATCCACTGGATGTGGTGGCCGGCGATCGGCGCCGTCGCGATCGGCGCCGTCGGCTACGTCGCGCCGCAGACGCTCGGCGTGGGCTACGACAACATCGACGACATCCTGAGCGGCCGCCTCGCGCTCGCCGCGCTCGTGTCGCTCTCGGTGCTGAAGTTCGTCTCCTGGTCGATCGCGCTCGGCAGCGGCACCTCGGGCGGGACGCTCGCGCCGCTCTTCACCATCGGCGGCGGGCTCGGCGCGATCCTCGGCCTCGGCGCCGCCGCGCTCTTTCCCTGGCTCGGCGTGGACGCGCGCGTCGCCGCGCTCGTCGGGATGGCGGCGATCTTCGCGGGCGCCTCCCGGGCGCTCCTCGCCTCGGTCGTCTTCGCCTTCGAGACGACCCGGCAGCCGATGGGGCTCCTCCCGCTGCTCGGCGGCTGCAGCGCGGCGTTCCTCGTCTCGAGCCTGCTGATGCGGCACTCCATCATGACCGAGAAGCTCGCCCGCCGCGGCGCGCGCGTGATGGTCGAGTACGCGGCCGACCACCTGGCGCAGATCCTCGTGCGCGACGTCGCCTCCCGCCCGGCCGTGACGCTCGCCGCCGACGACACGGTCGAGGCCGCCCGCGCCTTCCTGCTGTCGCGGTCGGAGGGCTCGCGCCACCAGGGCTTCCCCGTCGTGGACCGCGGGGGCGAGCTCGTCGGCGTGGTCACCCAGCGCGATCTGCTCACCGAGCAGCCCGGCGCGCTCTCGGTCCGCGACCTCCTCCGGCGCCCGCCCGCGGTGGTGTTCGAGGACAGCTCCCTCCGCGAGGCCGCCGATCACATGGTCACCGAGGGGGTGGGCAGGCTCCCGGTCGTGTCCAAGGCGGCGCCGCGCAAGGTGATCGGGGTGCTGACGCGCAGCGACCTGCTCGACGCGCACCGGAGCCGGATCGAGGCCGGGCAGCGCCGCGAGCTGGCGTTCGCCGCCGCGAGGCGGTTCGGCGGCCGCGCCGCCGTCGCTGGTCTGGCAGCCGACGGTCCTGCCGGGCGCAGCTAGCGGCGCGGGCCGCGCTGGTACCGCGGATCAGAACTCCGGCCAGGGCTCTGCCTCACGAGCGATAGAGAAATAAACGCAAAGGCACGAAGACGCAAAGGCGCAAAACTACAAATATTTTTTGCGCCTTTGCGCCTTTGCGTTGAACTCTCGCTCCGGATCCCTGGCCGGACTTCTGGCGGGCGGAGCTAGTCGACGAAGTACTCGCGGTCGCCCGCGAGGCCCTGCTCGAGCGCGGCCATGCCCTTGGAGACGTCGAGCTTCACGCCCTCGCGCTGGAAGCTCATGCCCATCGCGTAGAGCGTCTTGAACAGGTTGTGCGAGCGGCACTGCTCGCCCATCTGCCCGACGCGCACGATGTTGAGGCCGAAGGCGCCGGAGATCTCGACGCGGAAGGCCTTGGTCATGTACTCGCGGATCCGGGCGCTGTCGACGCCGCTCGGCAGCTTGATGGCGAGCACGCTGTTGAGGCGCACGTCCTTCGACGCGAACAGCTCGAGCCCCATCGCCTCGAGGCCCGCCTGCATCGCCAGCGAGCTCATCTCGTGGCGGCGGAACCGCCGCTCGAGCGTCTCCTCGCAGACGAGGCGCAGCGCCTCGTGCAGCGCGAGCACGCCGGGCACCGGCGCGGTGTAGTGGTACTGCTGGTACCCCCAGAACCGCTGCGCGCGCGTGGCGTCGTAGCACCAGTGCGGGCGCGGCGAGGGGCGCTCCTCGACCGTCTTCCACGCGTCCTGCGAGAACGCGCAGGCCGACACGCCCGGGATCGACGACAGCGCCTTCTGCCCGCCGACGATGCCGACGTCGATGCCCCACTCGTCCATGTGCACCGGCATGGCCGTGAGCGTGACCACCGCGTCGACGATCGTGAGCGCGCCCTGCGACTTCGCGAGCTTGCAGATCTCCGGCAGCTCCACCATGCGGACGCCGCAGGACGTCTCGCCGTGCGCCATCGTGACCACGTCGTAGCGCTGCTTCTTCATCGCCTCGCGCGCGTCGGCGAGCGTCACGGGCCGGCCGGGCGGCCCCTCGAGGAAGGTCACGTCGGCGCCCACGCCGAGCGCCATCTCGCCGAGGCGGCCGCTGAACGTCCCCACCTTCAGGCAGAGGACCTTGCGCCCGGGCCAGCACAGGTTCGAGACGGCCATCTCCATCGCCGCGGACGCGGGCCCGGCGATGCCGATGATCTTGTCGCTGCGCGTCTGGAACGCGTAGGCCGCCATGTACTTCACGTTCTGGATGACGCGGTCCATGGTCGGGCCGAGGTGATTGATGATGACCCCGTTCGCCTGCGCCACCGCCTGCGGGATCGGCACCGGACCGGCGCCCATGAGGAGCAGCGGCTCGGACGGCAGGATCGCGGCGAGGGGCGTGATCGGCGGGGGCAGGATGGAGAACGACATGGCCAGGACCTTGGGCGAGAGCGCGGAGCGCGCTAGCAAGCCCAATGCATCCTGCGGCGTCAAGCGCTACCGGGCAAGTTGGCGGGGCCCGCGGCGGACCCGGACATGGCGCGGGACGGCCTGAGAGCGCGCCGGACGCTGGGCCGACGCGCCAACGTCATTCCGCTGCGTCCCGGGTCTCCCGGGGGCCGGTTCGCGGGCTGCCGGCCCGAAGGGACCCGGCTCGTCGCACGGCCCTGGGGGGCGAGCCATGCGACGAGCGAGGCCCCCTCCGGCCTGCCGAGGAGGCCCTGCTCGTCGCACGGCCCTGGGGGGGCGAGCCATGCGACGAACAGGGCCCCCTCTGGCCTGCCGCGAGGAGGGAGGAGAGCGCCGCGGCGCTCGAGCCCGAGATCGAGCTCATGCACGGCGACGCCTCATCCCCCGCTCCTCGTGCGGTCGGCTAAGGCGATCCCCGACGTCACGGGGCGCGGCAGCGGAGCGAGAGCTCCTCCTCGTCGCGCCCCGAGACGGCATCGGGCGTAGCGCCTCACGAGAGGGTCAATCGACCCTTTCATACCACCGAGCGGCGGCGCGAGATCGCCTGATAGGCGGCCGTGAGCAGGATGGCGCCGATCAGGGACATGAAGAACCCGGCCGGCTCACCCTCGCGGTACATGAAGAGCATGCGGCCGAGCAGCCCGCCGACGAACGAGCCGACGACGCCGATGATCATCGAGACGACCCACCCGCCAGGCTCACGCCCCGGGACGATAAGGCGCGCCAGAGCACCGACGACGAGGCCAAACAGGAGAAAGAGAATGAACGACATGATGAACCTCCCAGCGTGGAGCGAAGCGCTCCTGGTTGCTATGCAGTCTGTTCAGCAAGCGCCGCGCCATGCCGTGGAGTCCGGCCTCTCCACAGGCCCTCGGGCGAGCTGAACGGCCCGGACAGCGGCGCCGGGCCACCTTTCCATCGCGAAATCCGACCGCGGCGGGCAATGCGCCCTGGAGAGCCGGGACGGTCGGATCAGGACGTGAGATCGCTCGCGTCGCGGCGCCGTGGCGGATTGCCTCAGACGGGCTGAAAAGCAGAGAGCGGGCGAGGTAGCCTGCCCCAATCGCCTCCGCGATCTCGACAACGCGCCTCGCGCGGCGGTGGCGCAGCGGTTGCTAACTCCGGAGGGCAACGGCGCGCCGCAGGAGTGCTCTGCGGGCGTTCACCAGAGGAGGGTACGATGAGCAACGAGAGCGATCGGAACGAAGGGGCCGCCGAGGAGATGGGCGGCAAGCTCAAGAAGGGCCTCGGCAAGCTGCTCGGCGACGAGCAGATGGAAGCGGAGGGCCGCGCCAAGGAGCTCAAAGGAAGGGTCGAGCAAGAGGACGCCAAGGCGGATGAGCGCGCGCGGGGCGCGCTCGAGGAGGCCGCCGGCGCCATCAAGAACCGGATCGGGAAGCTCGTCGACAACGAGCAGATGGCGGCCGAAGGGAAGGCCAAGGAGCTCCGGGGAGAGAACCGGCAGAAGGCCAATCAGTAGGGTGCGCGCCCTGCTCGCCCGCACGAGAAGGCGCGAAAGCGCCCTCTCGACGGGAGCCCGGCCCTCCCCGGCCGGGCTCCCGCGCGGCCTCGCGCCGTCACACCTCGTTCGCCGAGACGCCGTGCCGCTGGAGGAGCTCGCGCAGGTGGCTCCGGTCCATCCGCGCCGCGCGCGCGGCGCGCGAGAGGTTGCCGCCGTTCGCGCGCACCAGGGCCGCGAGGTACGTCCGCTCCCAGCGCGCCACGGCGCGCTCCTTCGCCTCGCGGAACGACAGGCTGAGATCGTCGTCCCGGAGCGCCTCCACCGCCGGGGCGCCGCCTTCCTTCTCCCCCGCCATCACCGCCTCGCGGAACAGCGCCGGATCGATCATCAGCACCGCGCGCTCCACCGCGCCGCGCAGCTCGCGGACGTTGCCGGGCCAGTCCTGGCGCATGAACGCCTCCAGCAGCTCGCCCGGCGGGCTCTGGTCCGGCCCCTGCGCGAGCTGCCGGTAGAAGTGCGCCGTGAGCAGCGCGATGTCGTCCGGGCGCTCGCGCAGCGCCGGGACGCGCAGGCGGACGATGTTCAGCCGGTAATAGAGATCCGACCGGAAATTCCCGCGGTTCACCTCCTGGCGGAGGTCGCGGTTGGTCGTCGCGATGACCCGGATGTCGAGCTTGATCGGCTCGATCGTGCCGATGCGCCGGATCTGCCGCTCCTCGAGCACGCGCAGGAGCTTCGGCTGCATGTCGAGCGGGAGCTCGCCCATCTCGTCGAGCAGCACGGTGCCGCCCCGCGCCGCCTCGAAGGCGCCGGCGCGCGCCGCCTGCGCGCCCGTGAACGCGCCCTTCGCGTGGCCGAAGAGCTCCGCCTCGATCAGGGTCGGCGGGATGGATCCGCAGTCGATCACGACGAACGGCCCGCCCGCGCGCGGGCTGTTCTCGTGGATCGCCTCGGCGAGCAGGCCCTTGCCCGTGCCCGTCTCGCCCTCGATGAGCACCGTCGAGTCCGACGCGGCGATCCGCGGCAGCGCCGCGAAGATGCGGCGCATCCCGGTGCTCTGCCCGAGCACCCGGCCGTACCGGTCCTCGTCGCCG
Source organism: Sorangium cellulosum So0157-2 (assembly GCF_000418325.1). Classification (GTDB taxonomy): domain Bacteria; phylum Myxococcota_A; class Polyangia; order Polyangiales; family Polyangiaceae; genus Sorangium; species Sorangium cellulosum_D. The sequence continues at coordinate 864,876 of NC_021658.1, read as the reverse complement.
AGCGGCTCGCGGATCTCCTCGGCGAGCGGCTCGAAGCGGAGGGTCGACTGCCCGAGGCCGAGCGTGGCGCCCGGCTGGAGGTAGGCCGCCTCGACGCGGAAGCCGGAGAGGGTCGTGCCGTTCTTGCTGCCGAGATCGCGGAGCAAGAAGCCCCGCGGGGTGACGGTGATCACGCAATGGTGCCGCGATACGGCCCGATCGCTCAGGATGAGCTGGTTGCCGGGCGCCGTGCCGATCACGAACTCCGTGGCGTCCGACACCTGAGACGACCCGGCGTCGGGGCCGTTCGTCACCTGCACGCGGAAGCGGCTGAACGCGATCTCTTTGGAGCGGACCTTGAGGAGCGCCGTCTCGGCGCTCGGGTGAACCTTCGGCTCGGAGCCCATCGCGCCAGCCTACCACGACGGTGCCGCGCATGGCCGGGGCTGGCCGGCACTCTCCCCTGTCCCCCCTCTCTCCCCTCCATGTTCCCACCGTCTCGACGCCATTGCGCGGCGCGCTGCACAGGTGCGGCGTGAGCCCGGCCAGCCCCGGCGCGGGCGCGGACGTCCTCGTCGTCGGCGCCGGCTTCGGCGGCCTCGGGGCGGCGCTCTCGCTCGCCGAGCGGGGGGCGAAGGTGGTCCTGTGCGAGGCGCTCCGGTACCCCGGCGGCTGCGCCAGCACCTTCGAGCGCGGCGGCTACCGCTTCGAGGCGGGGGCGACGCTGTTCTCCGGGCTCGCCCCGGAGCAGCTGTTCGGCCGGTGGATCGCGCGCCACCGCCTCGACGTCGCGGTCGACTGGATCGACCCGCTCGTCGAGCTGCGGACGCCCTCGCTCCGCCTCCCGATCGGCCGCGACCGCGAGGCGCTCGTCTCCGCGCTCGCGGGCCTGCCGGGCGCCCCGGCGGCCGGCGTACGCGCCTTCTTCGCGTACCAGGCGCGCATCGCCGACACGCTCTGGGCGCTGTTCGACGACCCCGCCCTGCTGCCGCCGCTCGGCGCGGGCGCGCTCGTGCGCCACGCGGCCGGCGTCCCGCGCTACGCCGCGCTGCTGCCGGTGCTCGGCCGGCCGCTCGAGGGCGTGCTCGCGCGGTTCGGCGTGGCGGGCTTCGCCCCGCTCCGGCACTACCTCGACGGGCTCTGCCAGATCACGGTGCAGTGCGGGGTCGCCGAGGCCGAGGCGCCGTTCGCGATGGCGGCGATGGACTACTACTTTCGCGGCACGGGCCATGTCCGCGGCGGCATCGGCGCGCTCGCGTGGGCGCTCGTCCGGGCGGTCGAGCGGCTCGGCGGCGAGGTGCGCATGGCGACCCGGGTGCGCTCGCTCGAGCCGGGCCCCGAGGGGTTCCGCGCCGGCACGCGCTCGGGCGAGATCCGCGCGCGCCACGTCATCGCGAACCTGCTCCCGCAGGACCTCCGCGCGCTGCTCGGCGCCGCCCCGGGCGCGCTGCCGCGGCTCGATCGGCTCGCGGGCGACGTGGAGGGCGGCTGGGGCGCGGCGATGCTCTACCTCGTGGCGCGCGCGCCCGAGGGCGCCTCGCCCGCGGCGCACCACCTGGAGCTTGTGCAGGACCCGGGCGCGCCGTTCATCGAGGGCAACCACCTGTTCGTGTCGGTGAGCGGCGCCGCCGACGAGGGCCGCGCGCCGCCGGGGCACCGCACGATCACGGTGTCGACGCACGTCCCGCTCGCGAAGCTCCGCGCGCTCCCGCCCGGTCGGCAGGGCGAGTACATCGGCGCGATCCAGGCGCGGATGCGCGAGGGGCTCGCGGCGCTCGCGCCCGAGTGGAGCGCGAACGTCGTGCACGCGCTGACGGCGTCGCCGCGGACGTTCGCGCGCTTCACCGGGCGCGCGGGCGGCGCCGTCGGCGGCGTGCCGCGGCGCGCGGGGCTCGGGCACTACCTGTCGGTGTGGCCGCGCCCGGTGCAGGACGGGCTCTGGATGGTGGGCGACTCGGTCTTTCCGGGGCAGAGCGCCCTGGCGTCGGCGATCGGCGGCGCGCGCACCGCGGAGAGCGTCGCGCGCCGCCTCGGGCGCGCGGGCGGGGGCTGAGCGGCGCCGGGCACACGAGGGTCGGGTCGTAGGGCCCGACCGAGCTCGTGGTCCGGCGCGCCGCTGGTGGTAAAAGGCGGTCATGATCACCCGTCTCGAGGTCGACGGATTCAAGTCGCTCCGTGAGTTCTCGGTGGATTTCGAGCCGTTCACGGTGTTCGTCGGCCCGAACAGCGCGGGCAAGTCGAACATCCTGGACGCGCTGGCGCTCCTCTCCCGCCTCGCCGCGCGGCCGATCGAGGAAGCGTTCAAGCAAGGACGCGGCCGCAGCATCGATCAGTTCACACGACGGAGAGGCGAAGCCGGGCAGGTGATTCGCTTTGCGGTCGAGCTGCTGCTGCCGGGTCTGGCGGAGAGCGGCGAGGCGGCCGCGACGGTCGCGCCGCTACCGCTACGAGCTGTCCATCGAGCGCCGCGCGCGCCCGACGGGGGCGGAGCACCTCGTGGTTCACGACGAACGGCTGCGCCTCGTGGAGCGCGACGGTGAGCACCAGGCGGCCCCGCACGCGGAGCTCGCGAGGAGACCGAGCAGGCCGTGGTGGACGAGGGTCAGGACCTGTTTGTGCAGCGCTTCGAGGCCAGCTTCGGGCGACGAATCGCCATCCGCGCCACGCCAGAAGACATCCACTATCAAGCGTTCCACACGCACACGGCCCTCGCCTCCCTTCATCAGCGGCTCGGGGACGTCCTTCAGCCCGTCGCGCAGGGAGAGGCCGCCGCCGAGTCGCTGGGCGACGAGCTGCCACGCCGCGAATCCGGGGTGATCCAGCGGAGGGCGATCGCGGACCGGCGCCTGTCCGGGCCGGATCCATGGAGAGAGGGGATCTCGGCCGTTGCAGACGAGCTGTCCTCCTTCGGCCTCCTCCAGCTCGACGTGGGACGTCTTCGTGAGCCGAGCGAGCGCATCGGCGCAGGCTCGCTCGCGCCGGACGCTTCGAACCTGCCGACGGTCCTCGCCGAGCTCCCGCCGCCCATCCTCGGTGAGCTTCGCGCCGAGCTCGTGGCGCTCGTGCCTGGCATCTCCTCGTTTCATGTCGAGCCCGAAGGCGACTCGTTCCGCATCGACTTCGAGCTGTCCGGGGGTGAGCGCCTGCCAGCCCGCCTCGTGTCGGATGGCACACTGCGGCTCCTCGCCGTGCTCACGGCGCTCCGCGCTGCCCCGACGCCGGCTGTCATCGGCATCGAGGAGCCGGAGAACGGTGTCTACCCGGGGCGCCTGCGCATGCTGCTCGCATTCCTGCGGGAATCCGCGCTGGAGCGGAGGGAAAGTCCACCGGCGGAGTGCGACGCGCTCGCGCCGGACGACGCAGCGCCCGCCATTCGACGGCGTCCGGCCGGACCGCCGCAGATCTTGCTCACCTCGCACTCGTCGGTCATCCTCGCCGCGCTGCGCTCCGCGCCGCAGCACATCCGGTTCGTCGACATGGTGCGACGCGATGGACAGCTCGTCAGCCGAGCCCGGAAAGTCGCAGCCACGCCCGGGCCCGATCGGGGCAGGCTCACCGTGTCCCTGCGCGAGATCGATGCCCTGCTCCACGCCGCAGACACCGAGGCCGCCGAATGATCTACATCCGCGCAGGCCTCTTCGCCGAGGCGGCGTGGAGGTCCCGTGCCCAAGAAACCCTGAACGCGAGCTTGATCCCAAGCTCACGCTGCGCCGGCTCCTCGAGGGCAGCGGGCTCCGCCGCCGGCCGGAGGGACTCTACCGCTTCTTCGGTGAGAAGATCCGCCTCGATGCGCTGCGCTCGCTGCCGGCGTTCTGCGCCTTCCGCGATGAGCTCACCCGCGCGCTGCGAGACCTGGCGGCCAGCCCTTGACCGACCGCGCCGCTGGCGCGCTGCCAGACGTCAGCTCCGAGCCTCCAGCAGCTCCGCGTCGCGCGCCTCGGCGCCGGGCCCGAGCGGCTGGCCGTACGAGAACTCGACGTAGTTGCCGTCCGGGTCCTTGAGCGCGCAGAAATACGCCACCGGATAGGGCAGCTCCTTGGGCGGCCAGACGAGGTGCTCCCGGCCGCGGCGCGCGATCTCGTCCACGGCGTCGCGGCTCTCGAGCGCAAACCCGAAATGGCTCATGTCCTCCGGCGCCTGCGGCGCGCGCCGGCCGCCCTCGATCATCACCAGGACGAACGCCCGCTCCTTCCCCGCCTCGGCGAGCCAGGCGACGCGCGTGCCGGCGTCGTTGCGCTCGTGAACCACCTTGAGCCCGCAGAACTCGCGATAAAAGGCGATCGTCGCGTCGAGATCGCTCACGTGGAGCGCGACGTGGGTCATCAGCGGTTTCATCGTAAACTCTCCTGCTTTTCTCTCCCGATAGACTACCAGACGAGCGGGCACGGCAGCAGCAGAGACCGCTCCCCCGATCGCTCGATGAGGCGTTCCCGCCCTAGGCGGGCTCGAACGCCTTGCTCGCCGCGTACCCGCGCGCGGCGGACCGGATCTTCTCGATCTGCGCCGGGTCGAAGGAGACGGGCGCCCCGGTGCGCGTGTAGCTCATCACGTTGTCGTCGACGCCGCTGTGCCCGAGCCCGAAGAAGTGCCCGAGCTCGTGGGCGAGCACGGTGGGCCGCGCGTTCGCCGCGACGATGACGCAGCGGCGCTCCGGCGTCGCCCGGTTCCGCCAGTGCACGCCCATCCGGAAACGCCCCGGATCGTCGACGTCGCGCAGCGACGAGACCACCATCACGTTGATCCGGCGCGGCTCGATCGCCGCGGCGAGCGCGTCCCGGTCGGCGCGCGTCTCGAGCCGCGAAAAGCGCGGGGCGAGCGCGCGCGAGCCGACCTTGCGCAGCGCCACGCCGGCGGGCTCGAACAGCCGGACCGCCTCGGCGATCTGCGCGTCGATCCAGGCGTCGTCGCGCACCGGCGTCCCCGCCGCCTCCTCCGCCACGGCGATCGACAGGGGAAACGCCGGGAGCGGCGCGGGCGCGCGCCCCGCGGCGCGGGCCAGGCCCGGGGCGAGCGCGCCGGCGAAGGATAGACCGGCTGCGGCGAGCACGACGCGGCGGGAGATCATGGATAAGACCCTATCTCATCGACCGCCCGACGATCGCGAAAACGCTCGTGAGCCACCGCGCTGCGCCGGATCGCGAGGCGATGGTGCGCGGCCCGCCGCGGCCGCTTGCTCCCCTTGTCGCTGCAGCGCGCGGCGGGTAAGAGATCTCCCCATGATGCGAGGCGCGCTCAGCGATATCACGAGGGCCGTCGGCCACACGCCGATCGTCAAGCTGAACCGGGTGACCGAGGGGCTCGGGAGCGACATCTATGTCAAGTGCGAGTACCTGAACCCGGGCGGCAGCCACAAGGATCGGGTCGCGCTGAACATGATCCGCGACGCCGAGGCGGGCGGGCTCAAGCCGGGCGGGACGATCGTCGAGGCGACCAGCGGCAACACCGGCGCCGCCCTCGCCATGGTCGCGGCCATCCGCGGATACAAGTGCGTCTTCGTCATGCCAGACAAGATGTCGCAAGAGAAGATCGCGACCCTGCGCGCCTACGGCGCCCGCGTCGTGGTCTGTCCCACCGCCGTCGAGCCCGAGGACCCGCGCAGCTATTACCAGGTCGCGAAGCGCATCGCCGACGAGACGCCGAACTGCTTTTACGCGAACCAGTACCACAACCCGTCGAACCCCGAGGCCCACGTCGGCTCCACCGGCCCCGAGATCTGGGAGCAGTGCGGGGACGAGCTCGACGTCTTCGTCGCCGGCATGGGGACCGGCGGCACCATCAGCGGCGTCGGCAAGTTCCTCAAGCAGCGGAGACCGGACCTCAAGATGGTCGGCGTCGATCCGGTCGGCTCGCTCTATTACGATTACGTGAAGACCCAGCGGATCACGAAGCCTTTCGCCTACAAGGTCGAGGGGATCGGCGAGGATTTCTTCCCGAGCACGATGAACCTCAAGATCATCGACGAGATCGTCCGGGTCGACGACAAGGAATGCTTCCTCATGACCCGGGATCTCGTGCGGCTCGAGGGCCTCTTCGTGGGCGGCTCCGCGGGCGCGGCGGTCGCCGGCGCGATCAAGTATGCGCGGCAGAGCGGGAAGAAGGAGAACATCCTCGTCCTCTTGCCCGACGGCGCGTCCAAGTACATCTCGAAGATCTTCAACGACGACTGGATGCGCGAGAACGGCTTCCTCGAGGAGGACAAGGGCCTCGGGACGGTGCGCGATCTGCTCGCCGCCAAGCCGAGCGGCGCGGTGGTCACCGCCGACGCGAACGCGCGGGTCCGCGAGGTCATCGACATGATGAAATCGCACGGGATAAGCCAGCTCCCGGTCACCGAGGGCGGCAAGCTGCGCGGGATGGTCCACGAGATCGACCTCTTGCGGCACCTCGTGGAGGGGAGCGGCACGCTCGACTCGAGCATCGGCGGGCTCGTCGAGAGCGACTATGCGACCGTGACGCCGGCGACGAAGGTCGAGCTCCTGAAGGGCGTCCTGAGCGACGCGAAGATCGCGCTCGTCGTCGACGAGGAGACGGTGCTCGGCGTCGTGTCCAAGATCGACCTCATCGATTATCTTGCCCGCAAGGCGACGCCGGCGCTCGGCTGAGCGGCTTTACAGGACAGGAAAGGGACACCGCGGTGACACACGACCTCGAGACGGTGCGGCGCGCGCTGCACGACCATATCGTGAACGAGATCCTGCTGCGCAAGGCGCCGCTCGCCCTGGACGAGGATCTCTTCGAGGGCGGGTCGGGGTTCGACTCCATGTCGCTGACGCGGGTGCTCGTGTTCATCGAGCAGCGCTTCGGCGTGAAGATCCCGGACGAGGAGGTGGACCTCGACGCGGTGTCGACCGTGGACCGCATGGCGCGCTTCGTCGCCGGCCGCATCGCGGCCGCGCGGGGCTAGCGGGGCCGCGGTGGCCGCCCCCTACCGGCTGCGCGCCGAGGACCTCGCGGCGCGCGGCGGCGCCGTGGCGCTCGCGTCGCGCGCCGCCGCGGTGACCTACGCCGAGCTCGCGGCGCGCGCGGCGGCCGTCGGCGCGGCGCTCGCCGGGGCGGGCGTGCGCCCGGGCGACCGGGTGGCGCTGCTCTCCTCGGGCCGCGCGCACGACGAGCCGGTGGCGCTCGTCGGGGCGCTCGCGGCCGGCGCGGTGGCGGTCCCGCTCGACGCGACCGCGCCGCCCGCGCGGCTCGGGCGGATCGCGCGGGCCCGGGGGTGCCGGGCGCTCGTGCTCGACGCCGCGGCCGGGGGCCTCGCGGACGGGATCGACGCCGCGCTCGGCGGCGGCCTCGCGCGGGTGGAGCTCGACGCCGAGGGCCGGGTGGTGCGCGGGGCGGCGCCCGCCCGTGCGGGCGGCGGCGATGGCGCGGGCGGCGAGGAAGGCGCCTCCGGCGCGGGCGACGGCGGCCCCTCCGGCGCGGGCGGCGAAGGCGGCGCCGGGGCGCAGGAGCTCGCGTGCATCCTGCACACCTCCGGCAGCACGGGCGAGCCGAAACCGGTGCCGATCACGTGGGCCGGGCTCGACGCGTTCACCGCCTTCTGCATCGATCTCATCGGCCTCGCGCCGGCGGATCGGGTGCTCCGGGTGGCCGAGCTGGTCTTCGATCTCGCGTGGTTCGATCACCTCGCGACGCTCCGCGCCGGCGCGACGCTCGCGACCATGGCGCGGCGCGATCTCGCCTCGGGCCGCGCGCTGCGCGACGCGGTCGCCGCGCTCGCGCCGACGGTCATCTACGGCGTGCCGTCGATGTTCATGAAGCTCGCCGCGGCGCTCCCCGCGGCGGGCCCGGGCGCGCCGGCCGGGGCGCTCTCGCCGCCGGTGCGCGCCATCCTCTTCGCCGGCGAGGTGTTCCCGCCGCGCGAGCTCGCGGCGCTCGCGGCGCGCGCCCCCGGCGCGGCGCTCTACAACCTGTACGGCCCGACCGAGACGAACGTCTGCACGTTCCACCGCGTCGACCGCGCGGCGCTGGACGGGGTGAGCGAGGTCCCGATCGGCGTCGCGTGCCCCTACGCGGCCTGCGCCTTGCTCGCGCTGGACGCCGACGAGGAGGGCGGCCGCGTCATCGAGGGCCCCGGCACGGGCGAGCTCGTGGTCTCGGGGCCGACGACCGTGGGCGGCGGCCCGTACCGGACGCGCGACCGGGTGGAGCGCAAGGCCGACGGGCTCTTCTACTTCCGCGGCCGCATCGACCGGATGGTGAAGATCCGGGGCTACCGGGTCGAGCCGGGCGAGGTCGAGGCGGCGCTCGCGGCGCACCCCGCCGTGCGCCAGGCCGCCGTGATCGCCGTCGAGGACGCGCGGCTCGGCAAGACGCTCCGCGGCTTCGTCGCCCTCGCGGGCGACGCGGACGAGCGCGCGCTCCGGATGCACCTCGCGGAGCGGCTGCCTCCGTACATGGTCCCGGAGACGATCGTCACGATGGACGAGCTGCCGCGGACCCCGACGGGGAAGATCGATTATCGCGCGCTGCCCGGTTGAGCGCGCGCGGCGCTCCGGGGACAGGCATGCTCGCGCAGGCCCCATGGCGCGCCGCGCACGCGGCCCTGAGCGTCGCGAGCCGCCCGGCCTCGCGCCGCTTCAGGCGTTCGAGCGCGCCGGGCGCTCGTACGAGCCCGGCTCTTTCCGGAACGCGATCGCCATCCGGTTCCAGGCGTTGATCGTCGCCACGAGCCAGGTCAGATCCGTGAGCTCCCGCTCCGAGAAGTGCTGACGCGCCGCCTTGTACGCGTGATCGGGCGCGTGCTCCTGGGCCACGAGGGTCACCGCCTCCGTCCAGGCCAGCGCCGCCCGCTCGCGCTCGCTGTAGTAGGGGGCCTCATGCCACGCGCTGAGCCCGTAGAGCCGCTGCTCTCCCTCCCCGGCCGCGCGCGCGTCCTTCCAGTGCATGTCGATGCAGAACGCGCAGCCGTTGATCTGCGAGGCGCGGAGGAGCACGAGGTGCTTGAGCGGCTCCTCGAGCGCGCTGCGCTTCACACAGGCGCTCAGCGCCAGCATCGCCCTGTAGGCCTCCGGGTTGACGCTCGCGTAATCGATGCGTGATTGCATGCTCATCCTCCGTGGGCATCCCTTCTGCGCCGGACACGGCGCGCGACAGCCCACCCTCTAGTCGGCGCGCGGCGCCGCGACGAGGGCCACTTCGCCACGATGGACTGGATCCACCGCGCGCGGCGCGCTCGTGCGCGCGCCGGGGCTCACGCAAAGACGCCAATGCATCATCCTTGTTGTTTTGCGCCTTTGCGCCTTTGCGCCTTTGCGTTGAACTCTCCCTCCGGCTCTCTGGCCGGGCTCCTGGGCGGGTGGAACTAGCGCAAAGCCGCCCTGAGCCGGCGCGCCCCCTCATCGATCTCGTCCTCCCCCGCCGCGGCATAGCCGAGCACCAGCGCCCCCGGCCCAGCCGAACGCACGCGGAGCTCGGACAGCGCGACGCACCGCACCCCGTTCGCCGCCGCCCGCTCGGCCGCCGCGCCGTCCGCGCGCCCCTCCGGCAGCCAGCCGAGCAGGTGCATGCCGGCGGGCGCGGCGCGCACCTCGAGCAGCCCCCGGAGCTCCCGCGCCGCCGCCGCCACCAGCGCGGCCTGGCGCCGCTCGTACAGCACGCGCATGCGGCGCACGTGGCGCGCGAAATGGCCCTCGGCCATGAAGTCCGAAAGGACCGCCTGCTCCAGCGAGGGCGACGACACGTCGGCCAGCGCCTTGGCCGCCACGAACGCGTCGACAAGCCCCTCCGGCACCACGAGGTATCCGAGCCGCAGCGACGGCGACAGCACCTTGCTGAACGTGCCCGCGTAGATCACCCGCGCGCCCGGCGATTGGCCCTGAAGGGCGGCGAGCGGCCGGCCCGCGTAGCGGAACTCGCTGTCGTAATCGTCCTCGAAGACCCAGCCGCCCGACGACCGCGCCCAGTCGAGCAGCGCGAGCCGGCGCCCGAGGCTCATCGTCACGCCCAGCGGAAACTGGTGCGACGGCGTCACGACGGCGAGCCGCGCCGGCAAGCCCCGCAGGGCGGCCGCCACGTCGAGCCCCTCCTCGTCCACCGGCACCGGGACCGGCGCCGCCCCGGCCGCCACGAGGGCGCTCCGCGCCGCGGTGTAGCCCGGATCCTCGACCCAGACCGGATCGCCCGGATCGAGCAGCACCTCGGCCGCGAGCGAGATCGCCTGCTGGGCGCCGCCGACCACGATGACCTGCTCCGGCGTGCACCGCACGCCCCGCGCGGTGACGAGGTAGTCGGCGATCGCCCGGCGCAGCGGCGCGTACCCCTGCGGCTCGCAGCGCGGCACGAGCGCCTGCCACGAGCGATCCCAGCGCCGGCTCATCAGCCGGCCCCAGACGGCGGCGGGGAAGGCGTCGAACGCGGGCACGCCCACCTGGAACGCCCAGCCGGCAGGCCCGAGCGGCGCGGCCGCGCGCCGGAACGGCGACGCGGCGCCCGCCACGAGGGCGCCGCGCCGCGACAGGGCCCCGGCGCCCGGCGAGGGCGAAGGCCGCGGCGCGGGGCTCGGCCGGGCGAGCAGCAGGCGCTCCGGCAAGGCGTCGGCGACGTACGTCCCGGAGCCGATCCGGCCGCGCAGGTACCCCTCCGAGAGGAGCTGCGCGTACGCGCCGAGCACCGTGTTGCGCGACAGGCCGAGGTGGGCCGCGAGCGCCCGCGTCGACGGCAGCTTGCTCCCGGATCGCAGCCGCCCGGCGAGGATCGCGCCGCGCACCGCTTCGTAGACCTGCCGGTGGAGCGGCGCGCTCGACGCCGGGTCGAGCGCCACGGCGGTCACGGCGCCGGCGGGCGGAGAGGCCCGCCGCGGCCGCTTCGTCGAGGTCGTCCGCAGCTTCGTCGAGGTCGTCCGCGCCTTCGTCGAGGTCGTCCGCGTCAACGAGGCGAGCTCCGGCGCCGCTGAAGAAACCGGCGGGAAGAACGGGAGGGAGCGACCGCCGCGCGGCCCGCGCCGCGCGCCGCTCCCCCCGGGGCGCCCGTCAGCGCGTCCCCACCTTCGCGCCCGCGCTCGCGCGCGCCGACGCCGACGCCTTGAAGCTCGGCTTGGGGATCGAGATGCTGGGCGCCTTGATCTGCACGTTCACGCTCGGCGGCGTCACGCGGACGCTCGGCGCCTTGACGTTCACGTTCGCCTTCGCGTGGGCCTTCGCGCCGGCCCCGGTGTGGACGTGGACCTTCGGGTCGAGATCGGCCTTCGCCTTCAGGTCGGCGTGCGCGTGCGCGTGCGCGTGCGCGTGCCAGTCGGTCTTCACGCGCACCTTCACGCGCGGGGCGCGCGCGTGGACGGCGAACGCCGCCCCGGCCCGGTAGCCGCAGAGGGCCACCGCCGAGCGGCCCGCGTTCCGCACGGCGACCGTCACCTTCAGCGGATCGGCCGCGAGCGCGAGCTTGCCGGTCAGGTACGCCCCCGCGGCGACCCCCGCGGTCGCGGCCACCGGGGCCAGGACGACCACCTGCGGCGCCTCGGCCACCACGCCGAGCGTGACCTTGCGCTCGCCGATGTCGATGGGCTTCAGATCGGCGTCGAGCACGTAGACGCGGACGTCGCCGGTCGCCTCGTCGACCAGGAGCTCGAGGCGGTCGTCGCCGACGATCTCGATGCGCCCCCCGTGCGGGCCGAGCTTGCCCTCCGGCAGCCCGAGGTCCGCCGACCCCTTGGCGTTGGCGTAGAGCTCTGCGGTGCCGCCGGCGGGGACGTGCAGGGTGCCGTTCCACGGCTTGCCCGCGACGTTGAGCGTGTAGCCGATCTCCGTGAGATCCGCCTCGAGCTTGGGGCCGGCGGCGACCAGGAGCCCGGTCTTCGCGTCGAGCGTCAGGGGCAAGGTCTTCTCCCCGGACGCGTCCTTCCACAGCAGCGTGCCGCTCACGTCCTCGCGGATCGGCTTGCCGTCCGGACCGCTGACCACGGCCTTGACGTTCCCGTCCGCGGCGACGTTGAAGGCGGCCTTGCCGCTCTCGTGCTCCTCGACGTAGGCGCCTTCGCCGATCGCCGACTCGGCGGTGGCGGTCACCTCGACCGTCGCGTTCGCCTCGGCCGGCTGCTCTTCCTTGCCGCACCCGGGCGCGGCAAGGGCGATCAGCAGCAGGGCGAACACTCCGGAAAGCTTGGTGATCTTCATGAAATCCTCCTCGGTGCGAGCGAGCCCCCGGCGGTGAGCCGCGGCCTCGCTCGGGCCGGCGCGCCGGAGCCGAAAGCTCCCCGGACGCGCCGGCGTCGGGACGCATCATACGACGAGATGCCCCGGAAGGCGCGGACGAGCGCGAATATCGGTGGGAATCAAAAGATCCACGAGAACGGAGGTGGGACAACGGGGCTCACGGCCGCTGAGCGGCCGTGTCGGGCCTACCCGCAATTCGTTCAGGCAGCGGGCCGCGCGTCGACCGATTCCCGATCACGCGCGCTGCGGCGCCGCGGTCAGGGGCTCTCGGAGCCCTGGTCTTCTGTCGCCTGCGTCGCGATGAGCTGCGGGCACTTGCGCGCCACCGCGTCACAATCCGTGGGAACGGTGTCCAGCGCGCTCAAGGAAGAGTCGCACGTGAGCGCCCGGACCTGCTGCGTCTGGGCGATCAAGCAGACCTCGTACTCGGCCACGGTGGCGGTGCAGCCCGCGCGCTGATCGGTCGGAGGCATGCAGTCCGGATGGGCGCCCTCCTGCTCGGCCGGCTCCTCCGCGGAGACGCACTCGTCCCTCAGCGTGCCGCACGGCTTCCCGAGGGCGGAGGACGCGAGGAGCCCCAGGTATTCACAGGCATCTTCCTTGGTGAGCTTCACCCTCGCCTCGAGCGAATCGCAGGTGGACTGGACGTCATCGGCCGTCAGGTCCTTGAGCTGCTTGCTGCTCATGGCGGTGTCCGTCGGGGCGGAATCTGCACCTTCGCCGCCGCACGCGGCGAGGGAGAGGACGGTCAGAAGTGCCCCGAGATGAGTCGTTCGCTTCATTCGCTATCTTCCTTTCTAAGTGCGGCCGCGGGCGCGACCGTGGGGCACCTCGGGAGCAAGCCATGTACCTCGTTCTCAGTTGTGCACGATTGAGCCGCTCGACGGGGCGGCGGCCCCGCAAAACAGGACATCGACCGCGGAGATGCGGAATCCAGCGAGCGAGAAAAGAGAACCATTCTCGACAAACCGAGCGTCTCGAGGGCGCCGAGACGTCCTTGGCCGAGCGCCGCGCCGAGCGCCGCGCCGGGAGGCGCTCCGCGGCGCCGGCGCCCGGGCGCTCGCGTGTAGTCGCCTGTCGGTGCGGTGACCTCACCGTCAGGCGCTCGTGCGATGATCGGGGCTCGACACGGACTTGTTGTAGGATCGGCCGCCCCGTGACATCATCGCAGCCCCTCGGGTGGATGTACTCAGTCCCAGCGGCGATGTGGGGAGACCGCCTTTGGCCTACCACCTGGAGCGAATCCCAGCCCAGGCCCGGGGGGCCGCGGTCCCCCGATGATCACGACGCCAAGCTCGGGCCAGGCCAGGCACGCTCCGGATCTCCCCGTGTCCATCGGGCCATGGCGGGTGCTCGCGCAGCTCGGCCGCGGCGGCATGGGGGTCGTCTACCGCGCCCAGCACAGCGGGACCGGCGCGCTCGCGGCGCTGAAGACCGTCTGCGTCGGCGACGCGAGCCTCGTCTCCAGCATCCGCCGCGAGATCCACGCGCTCCGGGGCGTCCAGCACCCGGGCGTCGTGCGGATCCTCGATGAGGGCGTCCAGGGCGGGATCCCGTGGTACGCGATGGAGCTGCTCGAGGGGCGCACGCTCCGGGACCACAACCAGGAGCGCTGGCGCCCCGGGACCTCGAACACCGAGGCGACCGTGAGCGTGTCCGCGATCCTCGACGCGGAGACGAGCACCGCCACGGCCGAGATCGCGCCGGACTCGATCATCCCGCGCTCGTACCAGCCGTTCGCGCCGCGCCCGTTCCACCGCGCGGCGGGCGGCGCGCTCCGCCAGGCGCTGACGCTCCTCCGCGCCATCTGCCGGCCGCTCGCGTACGTCCACGGCCGGGGCGTCGTCCACCGCGATCTCAAGCCGGACAACGTCTTCATCCGCGACGACGGGGCGCCGGTGCTCTTCGACTTCGGCCTCGCCTTCCGGTTCGAGGGCCAGAAGGGGCGCGACGAGCTCCAGGCCGGCGGCCGGCTCATGGGCAGCCCGGACTACATGTCCCCCGAGCAGATCCGCGGCGATCTCGTCGACGCGCGCGCGGACCTCTACGCGCTCGGCTGCATGCTCTACGAGGCCGTCACCGGGGCGGTCCCGTTCCTCGGCGACTCGAGCGCGGTCGTGCTGTCCATGCACCTCTACGCCGAGCCGCTCCCGGCCTCCGAGCTCGTCGCCGACGTGCCCCCCGAGCTCGACGCCCTCATCGCGCGGCTCCTCAAGAAGCGCCCCGAGGACCGGCTGGGCTACGCCGACGACGTCGCGAACGCGCTCGCCGCGCTCGGCGCCGACGACGCGCCGCCGCGCGACGAGGCGCCCGCGCCGCCGGCGCAGCCGTACCTGTACCGGCCGCGCCTCGCCGGGCGCGGGGAGGCGCTCGGGCGGATCAGCGCGGCGATCGAGCGCGCGAACGAGCGCCGCCAGGGCAGCCTCGTCCTCGTCGGCGGCGAGAGCGGCGTCGGCAAGACGCGCCTCGCGGTCGAGGCGGTGCACCAGGCGGCGCTCGTCCACATGGCCGTGGTCACGGGCGCGTGCGCGGCCGTGTCCGCCGAGGGCGAGCGCGAGGGCGCGGTCAGGGCCGCGCCGCTGCACCCGTTCCGCCCCCTCCTGCTCGCGGTGGCCGACCGGTGCAACGAGCTCGGGCCCGGCGGCTACGACGCGCTGCTCGGCCCGCGCGGCCGGGTCCTCGCGCCGTACGAGCCGTCGCTCGCCCAGCTCCGCGGCCACGAGCGCACCCCGGAGCCGCCCGAGCTCTCGCCGGACGCGGCCCGCTACCGGCTGCGGACCGCGCTCTCCGACACGCTCGCCGCGTTCGCGGCGACGAGGCCCGTCCTGCTCGTGCTCGACGACCTCCAGTGGGCCGACGAGAGCTCGCGCGACGTCCTCGAGCACCTCGACGCCGCCTACTTCGCCGCCCACCCCGTGGTCCTGCTCGGCGCCTACCGGACCGACGAGGCGGCGCCCGCGCTCGCCCCGCTGCTCGGCGCGCCCTGGGCGTCGCTCATCGAGCTCGGGCGGCTCGATCGCGCGTCGGTCGGGCGGATGGTGCGCGACATGCTCGCGCTGGACGAGCCGCCCGAGGCGCTCGTGCGCTACCTCTCCGAGCAGTCGGAGGGGAACCCGTTCTTCATCGCCGAGTACCTCCGGGCCGCGATCCAGGAGCGGATGATCTACCGGGACGAGGCCTACGTGTGGCGCATCCGCGCGAGCGCCGAGGGCGCCGCGGCGCAGGCGCTCGCCCGCGCCGCGCGCGCGAGCCAGCCGCCCCCGTCGCTGCCGCTGCCGGGCTCGCTGCGCGAGCTCGTGGCGCGCCGGCTGTCGGGCCTGAGCCCGGGGGCGCTCGCGCTCGCGCGGCTCGCCTCGGTGCTCGGCCGCGAGCTCGAGGAGCGCCTGCTCCTCGGCGCCGCCGGCCTCGCCGACGCCGAGGCGATGGACGCGCTCGCGGAGCTCGCCGGCCGCCACGTGCTCGAGGAGGCCGAGCCGGGGCGGCTCCGCTTCGTGCACGACAAGCTGCGCGAGGTCGTCTACGCCGGCATCCCCGAGCCGGGGCGGCGGGCCCTGCACGGCGCGGCGGCGCGCGCGATCGAGCAGCGGCACCGCGACGCGCCGGACCTCGCGCTGTCGTACCCGCTCCTCGCCCACCACTACGCGACCGCGGGCGTCGTCCAGAAGACGCTCGAGTACCTCGACAAGGCGGGCGCCCAGGCGCTCGCGACCGGCGCGTCCGGCGACGCCGTCGACTTTTACCGGAGGGCGCTCGATCTGGACGGCGCGCGCTCGCCGGAGGAGCGCGCGTCGCCGCTGCGGCGCGCGCGCTGGGAGCAGCGGCTCGGCCAGGCGCACTACAACATGGGCGACCTGATCGGCGCGGAGCGGCACTGCGCGGCGGCGCTGGAGCTGCTCTCGCAGGGCGGCGCGGGGTGGCTGCGCGCGTCGGGCGGCGCGCCGCTCGGGGCGCGGCTCAGCGCCGCGGCGGCCTCGATGAAGCAGCTCGGGCTGCAGCTCGCGCACGTCGCGGGCCTGCCGATCCCGGTCGCGAGCGACGCGGCCGAGCGCGAGCGCTTTGCGGAGGCGTCGCTCGCGGCGGAGAAGCTGTCGGAGACGTACCTGTTCCGCAACGAGCCGGCGCTCGCCTTCCTGGCCGCGCTGGCGGCGACGAACGCCGCGGCGCGGCTCGGGCCGTCGCTCGCGCTCGCGCGCGGCTACGCGACCCTGAGCGTCGCGTTCGGGTACGTCCGGTGGAAGGCCGTGGTGGACGCCTACGCCGCGCGCGCGGCCGAGGCCGCCGCGGCGCTCGACGATCCGCGGGGCGTCGCGTCGGTGTCGCTCCTGCGCGGGCTGACGGCGCTCGGCGAGGGCCGGTGCCGGGACGCGCGGGCGCTGCTGACCGAGGCGGAGCGGCTCGCGGAGGCGCTGCAGGACCGCCGCCGCAAGGAGGAGTGCCTCGCGCTGCTGGCCGGGGTGGCGCACACCGAGGGCCGCTGGGCGGAGGCGCTCGAGCGGTACGGGGCGCTCGCGGACGCGGCGCGCGCGAGCGACAACGCGCAGGGGCACCTCTGGGCGGAGAGCGGCCGCGCGCAGTGCCGGCTGCTGCTCGGCGACGGCGAGGGCGCGACGGCCATCTTCGACGCGCTGTCGGCCGAGGTGCAGCGGATCGGCGACCGCACGCAGCAGATCACGCACGGGCAGGTCGCGCTGGGGCACCTGCTCCGCGGCGCGCGCGACGACGCGCGCGCGGCCGCCGAGCGGACGCTCCCCATGATCCGCGACGGGCAGCCGGCCGGCTACCACTGCCTGTACGGCTACGCGGCGACGTGCGAGGTGCTGCTCGCGCTGCTCGAGGAGGCCCGCGCCCCGTCGGAGCGGCTCGAGCTCGGGCGGCTCTCGGCGGAGGCGTGCCGCGCGCTCGTCCGGTACGCGCGCGTCTTCCCGCTCGGGCGCTCGACCTCGCTCCGCCTGCGGGGGCTCGCCGCGTGGCTCGCGGGCGGCCGCGCGCGCGCGCGGCGGCTCTGGGTCGCGGCGATCGGCGAGGCGCTGCGGCGCGGCCTGCCCGTGGACGAGGCGCGCGCGCGGTTCGAGCTCGCGCGGCACCTCGAGCGCGGCGATCCGCGGCGCGAGCGGCAGATCGCGCGCGCGGTCGCGCTCTTCTCGGCGCTCGATCTGCAGTACTGGCGGGGCCGGGTGGCGCGGCTGCGAGAGCGGTAGTCGAGGAGGCGCGGCCGCCCGGGAGGGAGCAGGGCGGCCTACCGTCTCCCTCGATGGATTTCGAGCTCGGACGTCGGCCCATCCCCCGTGCCGCACGACCTGCTCCCTCGACGGGGAGGCGTCGTCTTCCTATGTCTGGAGCGGATGGCCGTACAGACACGGACGATGGCATCGGGTCGTAACCACAACCACAGAGTCGCCGCGTTCACCGCAGCACGAGCTGTGTGGCAACAAACGCTGAATCATCCAGCTCACGAGTGCGTCTAGCACCGCGCCGGATCGCGCTCGGATCGAGCCGATCGCGCCGCGCGGCTCAGCGGGCTGAGCGACGAGGAAAAGGGGGCTCGCCGCGCGACGCCCGCGCGCCCGCGCATGACGTCATGTAGGCAGAGCAGCCATCCACCCGGAACTCCGGAAAGGTCATCTGCCCTGGACGACCGAGAGGCCGCCGCGACGGACAACCAAGAAGCGAAAACCTCGAGCCAACCCCGGCCTTATCCGTTGGACAACGTATGAGCCCAGGGTATACACCGACGATCATTGCCGGCGCGCTCCCAACACACGGGCAAAACACACAGGGAATCCGTGCATTATCTGCGGAGCCCGTGCCCTGGACGACGAATTTCCGCGTCGACTGGGAGACTATAAGGTCTCATAAAGGAAGGCGAGCACGCGTCACCCCGCATCCGGCGGAGGAGCGGAAAGTTCTACAAGACCGAGGGCCACAAGCATCATCAACACAGGTGATCCCAAGTAGCCAGATTGGGCCATGCCCATAATCACCGACGCTCACGCGCGAGCCCGGGGCGACACCGGAAACAGGCAACATCAACGTTCGGCACTCGACCTCGTGAAACCTATTCAACCCATCTCCCCCCGACCGCCTTGCCTGCCCCCCGCGGCGCCGGCGTCGGAGCGGACTACCTACCAGACCATCTCCGCGGTCGTCGGCTCATCGCACTATCGCGCGCTGTCCGACGACGCCTTGAAGGATGAGGACAACGCCGCCTGGGTGCTCGGCCTCGAGCCGGACGTGAAGCAGGCGTGGCTCGACCGCATCCGCTGGATTCGCATCGTCGACCGCCTCGCCGAGAACGAGCGCATCGAGCCCCACGAGCGGCGCTTCAGCCGGTTCATGGAGGCCTGGAGGCTGCTCCGTTCACGCGGCTTCGTCGATCCGAGCTGCCCCTTCGCGAGCGAGCTCTCGGCCATCCGCGCGCTGTGGCTCCGGGACGCGAGCGGCCCAGGGCACGACCGCCCCGGGCGCGCGGGGCGCGACCAGGACGACATGCAAGCGCGCGCGCTCGCCGCCTGGGACGCCTACCTGCGCGCCCTCGCCGACTACCACGCTCCCGGGCTCCTCATCCGCACGATGAAGGAGCACGACACCATGCTGGCGCGGCTGTCAGGGCATATCTTCCAGCTGGTTCCGTTCCTGACGAAGGAGCACTGGGACGCAGCCGGGGAGTTCGGCCGGCTCGACCAGTTCTTCAACAACCTCCGGGACATGCAGGAAGACGCCGATCGCGGCCTCTGCTATCTGCCCGAGGAGGAGCTCGCGCGCCACGGCGTCACGCGCGCTCAGGTGATCTCCGGACGGTGCGTCGAGCTGCCCGGATACCAGCGGCTGATGCGGTCCTGGCTCGAGGAGGTCATGCCGTCGCTCTACGCGCGGGCAGCGCCGTTCATCGACGCGCGCGGCCTCCACCCCTCGCTCGAGATCATGAGAGACTGGAGCCTGCGCCGTTATGCCCGCATCGCTCGGGTGTTCCGGGCGACCGGCTTCGATCACCGCCGGTTCCCCGCGCGGTACTGGGCCGAGGTGCGGCGCGACCTCGCCGAGCGGCGGCAGCTCCCCCGCGCTCACCCCGCATAACGCCTCACCGTCGAGAGGAGCGCGTCCGGGTCGAACGGCTTGCCCAGCCACGCGTCCGCGCCGACCTCGGCCGCCCGCCGGTGCGCGTCGGCCGCGGCGGTGAGCACGATGATGGGCGCCTGCCGACCGTGACGGACCTCGAGCTCGCGCGCGAACTCCGGGCCGTTCATCACCGGCATCTTCATGTCGAGCAGGATGAGATCCGGGAGATCGTGCTCCAGCTTGGCCAGCGCCTCGCGGCCGTTGCACGCGATCTTGACCCGGTAGCCGTCCTCCTGGAGCACGAGGGAGACGAGCGCCACGAGGTCCGCGTCGTCCTCCACCAAGAGCACCGTCTTTGCATGTCTTTCGCTCATCGTCGGTCCGCCGCGGGGGCCTCGCTGCTGAGTGGGACGGTGAAATAGAACGTGCTGCCCTTGTCCTCCTCGCTCTCGAACCAGATGCGACCACCGTGACGGGTGATCATGTCCTTCGCAAGGAACAGCCCGATGCCCATCCCGCCGTAGTCGTGTCGGGTGTCCGTATGGGCACGGAAGAAGCGCTCGAAGATCCGCTCCTGCTTGTGCGCCGGGATGCCGACGCCCCGGTCGCGCACCGACACGACCGCCTCGAGGCCGGGGGCCGAGCCGTGGCGCTGCGAGAAGAGCGCGGCGTCGCAGCGCGGGGGCGAGGACGCCGGCGCGCGCTCGGCCACGGCGACGCTGACGTCGATGTCGCCGCCGTCCGGCGAGTACTTCACCGCGTTGTCGAGCAGGCTCGCGAGCACCTGGCGCAGCCGCTCCGGATCCGCGCGCACGACGGGCGGCCGCTCGGCGCCGAGCGAGAGCCGCACGCGGTGGCGGCTCGCCGACTTGGCCACGCGGTCGACCGTCTCCTCCAGGAGCTCCTTCAGATCGACGTCCTCCTCCGAGACCTGGAGCACGTCGAGCGTGACCTGCGAGATCGCCAGGAGATCGTCGACGATGCGGTTGATCCTGTCCGCGCCGCGGTCGATGGCCTCGAGCATCTTGCGGCGGGGCGCCGGCAGGTCGCTCGTGTTGCGCAGGAGCGCGAGCGCGTAGCCCTTCATGATCGCGACCGGCGTCTTGAGCTCGTGCGCGCCGACCCGGATGAACTGGTCCTTGACGAGATCGAGCTCCATGAGCTCCGTCACGTCGCGGGCGACCGTGACCGCGCCGAGGATCGCCCCGCCCTCGCTGCGGATCGGCGCCGCGCTGGTGCGCAGGAAGACGTCCCGGCCCGCGCGGCCGTTCGCGAGCACCTGCTCCTCCTGCACGATGGTCTCGCCGGCGAGCGCCCGCACCATGGGCAGCTCGTCGCGCGTGAAGGCGCGCCCGTCGGTGTGGCGCATCCGGCTGAGGTCCATCACCTCCTCGACCGTCCGGCCCGCCTCCTCCGAGCGGCCCGACAGGCCGAGCAGCCTGAGCCCCGAGGCGTTGATCATCGTCAGCCGGCCCTGGCGGTCGCACGCGAACACCCCCTCGACGAGGTTGTCCAGCACGGCCCCGAGCTGCGCCGCGCGCTGCGCCGCGTCCTGCAAGAGGCGCTCGCGCTCGGCCAGGTAGCTGCGCATGCGCCGGGACGACTCCTCCAGGCGATCGACCATGGCGTTGACGCCGCCCGCCAGGGCGCCGATCTCGTCCTTGAAGTAGACCGGGATCCGCTCCAGCCGGTCGACCTCGCCGCGCTGGACGATCTTCTGGATGACCGCGGCGACCTGCTGGAACGGGCCCGCCAGGGCGCCCGCGAGGAAGCCGGCGCAGACGGGCGCCCAGGTGACCGCGACCATCGAGAAGATGGCCAGCGTGAGCTTCAGGCCGGGCTTGGCGGGCCCCGCCGTCTCGCCGAGCACCATCGCCGCCATCCAGCTCGTCGGCGCGATGGCGAGGCAGGCGCCGAGGATCACGAGGCGGACGGCGAGCGAGTAGCCCTTGCCGGGCACGGACAGGCCGCGCTCGCGGGCGATGAGCGAGATGACGCCGGCGGCGGGCGAGAGCAGGCGGCCGAGGATGCTGTAGGCGAGCGGCAGCGCGGCCGCGAAGAGCGCCAGCGCGAACAGGGCCAGCGCGACGCCGCGCTGGACGTCGAGCGGGCGCTGGTCGGGCGCGATGTAGTAGAGCGCCACGGTGACCGGCAGGTACAGGAGCGCCCAGGAGACGGCCCAGACCGTCGCGAACGAAAGCGGCGTGTCGTAGGCGGCGTTCGCCGCGGCGAGGATGAGCTCTTCCGGAGGCGCCGCGCCGCCGCCCAGCTCCTCGACGCCCGCGCCGCTCCGGAGGGGGTGGGCCACGGCGTACCGCCGGAGGTGCTCGATCGGACGGAGCATGTGGACGAGCAGCGCGACGAGGCCCGCCGTCTTCACGACATACATGAGCCCGATCATCCCGAGCATGCGCGCCTGGACCCCTGAATCCACGACGCCGAGGAGCCGCAAGTGAGCGACCGGGACGAGCAGGCTATACGGCAGCTCGATGCCGAACGCATAGGCCACGACCCGGGGTGTGAAGGATGGAGTCCGCGCCCTCCCCGGATTCCAGATTCTAGACCAGGCGGCTCGGCTGATCGCCACGTCCGTCACCCCCCATGTTGAAGCATGGCTGCGGCGTCCGCGCCTGTGGGGTCCGCCGCGCCAAGCCGATGAGTCAGGTCGCCAGGCCGCTTTGCTATGGAACCTACGCGCGGATTGTCGACCTATTTGAGCGATGGCTCATGTCGATTCGATGAACTCCGACTCACGCGTTCCGTCCTGGCCTGGGCGATCTTTCGGCCTCCCTGATGAGCTCAGGCGGCGCCTTATGGCGTTCCTGGCGATCAGGAGCAGGATGGTGATCACGTGGCGCGCGCGCAGGCCGCTCGCCTCGCCGCGGTAGACGGGGCGCACGCTGACCTCGCGGACGCGGAGGCGGCGCGCCGCGAGCGCGGCGAGCAGGTCGTTCGGGTAGCCGTAGCGGGGCCAGAGGCCGTCGAGGTCGAGCGCGTCGATCGCGCGGGACGAGATCGCGGTGTACCCGCACTGGCTGTCGGAGAGGGCGTCGAGCCCCGCCGCGCGGCGGGTGAGCGCGGCGAGCGCCGCCGTGGCCGCGAGCCGCGGGAGGGGCATGACGCGGAAGACGTCGGGGTGCCGCAGCCGATCGCCCTTCACATAATCGGCTTCTCCCGAGAGGATCGGGGCGACGACGCGCGGGAGGTCGCGCGGGTCCATCTGCCCGTCGCCGGCCATGACGGCGACGGCGGCGGCCCCGAGGGCGCGAGCGCGCCGGTAGCCGGAGACGATCGCCGCGCCGACGCCGCGGCACTCGGCGTGCACAACCACCTCGAGGCGCTCGTCCCCGGCCCCGCGCGCGAGCTCGGCCGTGCTGTCTCGGCTGGCATCGTCCACGACGATCACGTGGTCGACGAAGGCGGGGACGGCCCCCACCGCCTCGGCGATCCACCGGGCCTCGTCCCGCGCGGGGAGGACCACTGCGACGCGCGCACCGTGGAGCACGCGGGTTCGTAGCGGAAGGCGCGGCCCTCGGCAACGCCGCTCGGCGCCGCGCCGCGCCGCGCGCCGCGAGCCCCTGCGCGCCCGGGCGTGGTAGAGGGAGCGCGCTCCGCGCCACGCCGCTCCTGCCATGAACCGTCGCACCGCCATCGCCCTGGGGATCGCCGCCGCCGCGTGCGGGCTCACGGGCTTCACCGTCATGCGCCACCCCGGCGACACGAGCCCCGAGGGGGCGTATCTCCGCCTCGCGAGCGCGCTCGGCCGCGGCGACGTCCGACCCGCCTTCACCGCCCTCGACGATGAAGCGCAGCGCGCCTGCCATGCGATCCGCGACCATCGACAGAAGGCGAGCGACCGGGTTCAGGCCAGCTATCCGGAGCCGGAGCGCTCGAAGCTGCTCGCGCTGTACAGGGCGCACGCCGAGGCGCCCGACGGCGCGGACGTCTGGGTCGAAATGGCGACGCGGCTCGGCTGGATCGCCCGCCTCCGCCGGGATCTCTCCGGCGTCGCGCGGGTCGAGGTCGACGGCGATCGCGCCGTCGTCGAGACCGCGCGGGGGACGCGCTACGTGTTCCAGCGGCGCGAGGGCGGCCTCTGGGGGCTGTCGATGTTCACCGCGGAGCTGCTCGCCGAGGCGGAGCGGGCCGCCCTCGACTGGGACGTCGTGGAGCGCGCGGCGCTGGATTACGATGGATTGCGGCGATGACGACCGCGCGCGCGGCGCTCACGGCCGCGCGCGCGGTCGTCATCGCCCGCGGGGACCCGGTGGGGCCGTCACCTGCCGGCCTTCTGCCGGAGCTCGGCGTACGACGCGCCGGGCGTGGTCGTCGCGACGGGCAGCCCGGCGGGCCCCCACCCCTTCTCGCTGAGCGCGCCGAACGCGTCGCGCGGCCCCTCGAAGCCGGCGCGCTGATCGATGACGGCCGTGTAGCCGGCCGACACCATCGCCTCGGCCGCGCGCAGGGAGCGCTGTCCGGACCGGCAGCCCACGATGATCTTCGCGTCCTTGGAATAGAGGGAGCAGACAACGTCGAGGAAGTCCGGGTTGGGCTTCATGCCGCCGGCGGCGGCGTGCATGAGCGGCACGTTGTGCGCGCCGCTCGGGTGCCCGGCCGCATATTCCGGCTCGCTCCGGACATCGAGGTAGAGATACCCCTCCTCGTCGATGAGCTTCTTTGCCTGTTCGGGTGATACGCGCTTGATGTCCGCCATGGGCGCAGTCTACCCCTCGGGCGGCGCTGTCGTCAGAACGTATGGATGAAGAGCCCGCTGCGGAGCTTCGGCTCGAACCACGTGCTCTTCGGCGGCATGAGCAGCCCCGCGTCGCTGACCGCGAACAGCTCGCCGATCTGCGTCGGATAGAGGCGGATCGCCATCGTGAACGCGCCCGAGTCGACGCGCCGCTCGAGCTCGGCGATGCCGCGGATGCCGCCGACGAAATCGACGTGCTTGTCCCGGCGGGGGTCGCTGACGCCGAAGATCGGGCCGAGGATCTGGTCCTGGCAGATGGAGCAATCGAGCGAGGCCACCGGGTCGTCCGCGTCGAACGACCCCGGGCGGGCCTTCGCGATGAACCAGCGGCCGCCGAGGTAGAGCCCGAAGGCCCGCGGGCCGGCGGGGGCCGCGGCCGCGCCGTCCTGCGCCGGCGCGACGTCGAGCCGCTCGCCGAGGGCGGCGAGGATCGCGTCCGCGCTGCGGCCGGCGAGATCTCGCACGACGCGGTTGTACGGCATGATGTTCATCTGGTCGTGCGGGAACACCACGGCGAGGAAGACGTCGTGCTCGCCGCCGTCGCCCCGCAGCTTCCTGTGGACGCGCGCCGCCGCGGCGCTGCGGTGGTGGCCGTCGGCGACGTAGAGCGTCGGGATCGCCTGGAAGCGCTCCTCGAGGTCGGCGGTCGCCTCGCGGCCGAGGACCCAGAGCTTGTGCTCGACCCCGTCGGCGGTGGTGAAATCGTAGATGGGCGGCGACTGCGTGGCCGCCGCGACGGCGCGGTCGATGCCCGCGTCGGCGCGGTACGTGAGGAACACCGGCTCGTCGTGGGCGCCGAGCTCCTCGATGTGGCGGGTGCGGTCGTCCTCCTTGTCGGGCCGCGTCTTCTCGTGCTTCTTGATGACGTCCTGCTCGTACTCCGCGACCGAGGCGCAGCCGACGACGCCGATCTGCCGGTGATCGCCCATCTTCTGGGCGTAGAGGTAGAGGTGCGGCTCCGGGTCCTGCGCGAGATCGCCGCTGGCGATGAGGTCGGCGAGGTTCTGCGCGCCGCGGGCGTAGACGGCGTCGTCGTGCTCGTCCGTCCCTTCGGGCAGGTCGATCTCGGGCCGGGAGACGCGGAGGAAGCTGTGCAGGCCCCCGGCCGCGAGCGCGCGCGCCTCGGCGGTGGAGATGACGTCGTACGGCGGGCTGGCGACGCGGGCCGCGTGCGCCTGGGGAGGTCGGTAAGCGCGGAAGGGTCGGACGGTGGACACGGCGAGCGACTAGCCCAACGGCCGGGGCGCGTCGAGACGGCTCACGCGGCGGACGCCGGCGCGGCGAACCGACGTGCGCGCCCGCGCCGGCCCCGGCGACGTCGGCGCTGATGGCGGCGCGCGGCGCGTGCTAGGAGGGACACGCGCGCCCCGCGAGCAGCCCGCAGCCGCCCGACATCGCCCGCACGCCGCACGAAGAGGAACCTTGTCCAGCTCCGGTGAGTCCTACCCTCCGTCGCGCTTCTCGACCCTCCCGCCCGGCTCGTCGGACGACGACCTCGCCCTGCCGGGCGAGCTCCCGTCGTTCTCCAGCTCGCGATCCCGCCGGGTGATCGCCGTCGGCGGCGGCCGCGGGGGCGTCGGGAAGGCGACGCTCGCGGTCAACCTGGGCGTGTACTTCGCGCAGCTCGGGCGCGACGTGATCATCATCGACACCGACGCCTACAGCCCGGGATTGCACGCGGCGCTCGGGATCGAGGCGCCGCCGCTCGTCACGCGCGAGGACATCGAGGAGGGCAAGGCCGAGCCGATCGCGACCACGGTGCCCGGGCTCCGGCTCGTCCCGACCGCGTACGACCCGATGACGGCCACGCCGCTCCGGCCGAGCCGCGCCGCCTACTGGATGAAGATGATCCAGGAGCTCGACGTCGACTACGTCATCGTCAGCCTCGGCGCGGCGACCGGCTCCTCGACGCTCGACCTCTTCCTGCACGCCGACGTCGGCATCTGCGTCACCACGCCCGAGCCGCTCGCGGTCGAGCACTCCTACCGCTTCTGCCGCGCGCTCTACCAGCGCACCCTGCGCCGCGCGCTCATGAAGGAGCGCTTCAAGATCCGGCTCGTCGAGAAGGTGGCCTCGTCCCTCCCGGCGCTCGCGACGCCGCGCGATTTCATCATGGAGGTGAAGCGGTTCGACGAGGGGGTCGCGTCGCTCGCCGCCGCGCAGCTGCCGCGGGTGAAGCCGCACCTCGTCGTCAGCCAGACGCGGCACCGCTCGGACCTGGAGCTCGGCCCGGCGATGAGCGCCGTCTCGGAGCGCTTCCTCGGCATCTCCCTCGATTACCTCGGGCACATCGAGCACGACGACGCGGTGTGGCTGACCGCGCGGCGCCGCCAGCCGCTGCTCATCGACAGCCCGACCTCGAAGAGCGCGCGCAACCTCGAGCGCGTGGCCCGGCGCATCCTCGCGCTGCTCGCCGCGCGCGACTCGCGCCCGGCCGAGGCGCACGCGCGCGCCCTGGCCGCCGCCTCGAAGAGCGCCGCGCCGGCCACCCTGTACGAGGCGCTCGGCCTGGCCCGGACGGCCGCCGACGACGAGATCCGGCGCGCCTACAAGCGGCAGCGCGACATCTACCGCGAGGGGAGCCTGCCGGTGGTCAGCGTGCTGAGCCCCGCGGTGCTCCAGAAGGAGCAGGCGCGCATCGAGGAGGCGCACGACACCCTGCTCGATCCCGTGCGCCGCCGCGCCTACGACCTCTCGACCTACCCGGACGACCCGCGCACGCCGCTCGGCCCCGCGCGCGCCGAGAACGCCGCCGCCGCGGCCGAGCTCGCGATGCTCCAGGCCGAGCTCGCGCGCGAGATCAACGCCGAGACGCAGTTCAGCGGCGCGCTCTTGCGCAAGGTGCGCGAGTCGCAGGGGGTCGAGCTGACCGACATCTCGCAGCGGACGAAGATCTCGCTCGCGCACCTCCAGGCGATCGAGAACGAGGCGATGGGCGACCTGCCGGCGCCCGTCTATGTCCAGGGATTCGTTCAGGAAATCGCCAAGTTCCTGCGGCTCGATCCGGCCCAGGTGGCGAAGACGTACATGCGCCGCCTGCGCGAGATCTCCGCCGGAACACGCGCCAGGCAGCATGGCTGAGGCGGCGCGCGCCGGCGTCGAGGCCGCGCGCGCCGGCGCCGGGGCGGCGCGACCGGGCCGCGCGGCCTCGACGCCCCCGCGCGTGGGCGGGGACGCGGCGGGCGCCGGCGGGGATCTCGCCTTCTCGGCGCTCGCGTTCGTGCTCGCGCTCCTGCCGCGGCTCTACGTGGCGATCGCGTGGGCGCGCGAGCCGGTGTGGGACGGCCATTACTACGACTTCGGCGCGCGCCGGATCGCCGCCGGCCTCGGCTACTCGGACGATCTCGTCGTCGGCGGCCAGGCGGTGTGGCACCCGTGGTGCCACTACCCGGTCGGCTACAGCGGCTTCCTGGGCCTCATTTACAGGCTGTTCGGCGCCGGGCCGCACGTGGCGACCGTCGCGAACGCGGTGACCGGCGCGCTGCTCGTCGTCGTGGTCCATCGCCTCGCCCGGTACGCGACCTCGCCGGCGCGCGCCCGCGCGGCGGCGCTCCTCGCGGCGCTCTCGCCGGGGCTCGTCCTCTACGCGGCGCTCGTGATGACCGAGCCGCTCGCGGCGCTCGGCCTGGTGACGGCGCCGTGGCTGCTCGCGCGCGACGCGGCCCGCGGGCGGCCGGTCCGCGGCGCGATCCTCGCGGGCGCGGCGCTCGGGCTGGCGACGCTGGTGCGGCCGCAGAGCCTGCTCTGCGCGCCGGCGTTCGCGCTGCTCGCGCGCGGCGGCCCGGGCGGGGCGACCGGCGGGGCGCGGGCCGCGTGGCGGCGCGGCGCGCTCGCGGCGGCGCTCGCGACCGCGACGGCCCTCGCCGTGGTGGCGCCGTGGACGATCCGGAACTGCCGCGTGATGGACGGCTGCGCGCTCGTCTCCACGAACGGCGGCTGGAACCTCGCCATCGGCGCGTTCCCGCGCGCGACGGGCCGCTTCGAGACGCTGCGCGCCGGCGACGGCTGCCCGATCGCGCGCGGGCAGGTGGCCCAGGACCGCTGCTGGATGGCCGAGGGGCTGCGGTGGATCAAGAATGATCCAGCCCGCTGGCTGGGCCTGATCCCGAAGAAGCTGAGCTTCACGTTCGATCACGAGTCGTTCCCGGTCGGGTACCTGGGCGAGGCGAACCCGGCGGCGTGGCCCGAGGGGCGGCGCGCGGCGTGGCGCCGCGTGCTCACGACGTCGCACCTCGCCTTGCTCTCGGTCGCGGGGCTCGGGGTGGTGGCGCTGCCGCGGCCGAGGCCGTGGCGGGCGCTCGTCGCGCAGCTGCTTTCGCTCGCGGCGGTGCTGGGGCTCGTCGCGTGGGGGGTGGTCGGGGACGAGCACGCGTTCTGGCCGCTCGCGGTGGCGATCCCGCTCCTCGCGGCGCTGCCGCTGCCGGGCCGGCCCGCGAACGGGGGCGTCGTCGGCTACCTCGCGTTCGCGGTCGCCTCCGTGGCGCTGACGCACGCGGTGTTCTTCGGCGAGGATCGGTATCACATGGTCGTGACCCCGGCGCTGTGCATCCTGGCGGCGTGCGCGCTGCGGCGCGGGGAGGCGGCGCCGGCTGCGGGGCGGGGGGACGACGCACGGGAGGCGTTGACCATGCGGATCAGCCGTCTGCTACGCTAGCTCCCTGCGAGGAGCGGGAGGGGGCCACGGGGTGGGCGTCGCAATTCCAAGTTGCGCGAAGGGCGTGGGGCAGGTCGGCCTCGCGGCGGCCAACCACAAGCACCAGGACCCCGCGCACCCCGTCACAGTCCGGCCATGTCGCAGGAACTTGCAGCCACCGCGAGGAAGGAGCAGCGCGCGATGTCCGCAGCATCTTCAAAGAAGGTCTTCATCGCAAACTTTGGCCATGAGAATTACCTCTGGCCGGACTGCTTCAAGCGGTCGACTATCGCAACATTCCAGGACGAAGATTTACAACCGTTCTGGCTCGCCGGTGACCGCGCGGGATACATCGCTCATTGTCTCGCAACCAAGAAGACATCCAGTGGGATTACTCCGATACCCCCAGTGGCTGGACGATGGTTCAACCTCGCGACGGAGCTCGCCGCAACCGATAACGACGTCTGGATCCATCGCCAGAACAACGAGATCTGGTGGACGGTTTCGCGTGCCGACGAGATGGAAGCGTCACTCGAACCGGCCCACAAGCCGAAGTATCCCGGCGAGCGGGTCTACGTCTTGCGGAAGCCAACGACCGGGTGGTCAAACAAGAACAAGAAGGGCACCGTCCTCACGTGGGCTGCCATTCATCCAAAGGCACGCGAATTTCTGTTTACAGAAGCAACGTTCCAGCGGCTCCGAGGCGATAACCCCGACTACGCGCTCGCACTGATCGAGGGCGACGATCTACACGGCTGGCACAGGCGTCCGGGCTGGAAGATGAAAGAGGACAAAGCTGGGAAGGGCGCCGTCCGCTGGGCTGATGTCATCGAGATCACAGCCGTCAACCTGGCGAACAAGGCGCGCGCGACCGTCGCCAGCTCGAATGGCCAGCAGGTATCGCGCACGGTCAAGAACAAGGATCTTCGCTTTGCCCCCGCGGACGATTTCAAGAAGTACATCGAAGCCCTCATCAAAGATCAGGAGGGGCGGTGCGCGATCACCGGCATCGAAATGCAGCACTTTGGCAGAGAGGATGACCCTCAGCTCCTATGCTCTCTCGATCGGATCGACAGCGACGGCCACTATGAGCCAGGAAATCTCCAAATCGTGTGCCGCTTCGTAAATAGGTGGAAGAGCGACACGAAGGACGACGAATTTCGCCGGCTAGTCGCGTTGGTTCGCTGCGCAGGCGACCCCGGTTGATTGCGGTCGAACAATGGGGCGATGTGCCACCAGAGCCGCCGAACAGCCCGACGCATCCGACGGGGCGCGGTGTCGAGCTTCGCACGGCGCCGCGCCCCGCGGGCGATCGATCGGGCAGCCGCTGACCGCTCGGGCGATCGCGAGCACCATTCGGTTCCCTTCACGAGGCGCTCGCGCTATGCTTATGGCATGGGTTCCCGAGCGACGATGACGATGAGGCAAGGCCACGCAAGTCCCGCACCTGCGTATGAGAGCCGGGCCATAGCCAAGCGCGGCATCCCATATGAAAAGCAGCTGGCGTCCGATGCGAGGTGGGCCTTGAGTGAAGGCAGCAAGTTTTTCGAAGGAAAGAGCGCGGTCCAAGAGGCGCTCCGTAAGATTACCGCGCGCTTGGACGAGCTTGGAATTCCATATGCCGTCGCAGGTGGGATGGCCTTGTTTAACCATGGTTACCGGCGGTTCACCGAGGATGTCGACATTCTGGTGACACGTCAGGGGCTCACCGCCATTCACACTCAACTGGAAGGTCGCGGTTACCTGCCACCGTTCCCGAAGAGCAAGCACCTCCGTGACACGGAGCTAGGAGTGAAGGTCGAATTCCTCGTTACGGGCGACTACCCGGGAGACGGCAAACCAAAGCCGGTCGCATTTCCCGACCCTTCGTCGGCGGCGGTGGAGCACGAGGGAGTCAAGTATCTGAACCTCCCGACACTCGTCGAGCTTAAACTCGCTTCGGGGATGACCAACCCGGACCGAATGAAAGATCTCGCCGATGTGCTCGAATTGATCAAAATTCTAGCGTTACCGAGCGACTTCGCGCTCCAGCTGGCGCCTTACGTTCGCGAGAAGTTTGTCGAGCTCTGGACGGCGAATCGACAGGTGACGAAGCGCTATGTGCGAATTTGGCGCAACAAATTCCTGACGATGGACGCTACGAATCTCGATGACATGATTGCGGCCCTACAAGGGGCCGTCGCCGAGCTCCAGGCCATGCGCAACGATGGCGTCACGCTGGATCCCAATGGCAGTACGGCGGACGATTACGCGTATCTGGTCACGACGAATCCAGAAATCGCCAGGAAGTATGGGATGGAGGAAGAGGACGAGGGCTGGGAGCAAGACGAGGCAGGGGAGCCAGACGCTGAACCTGCGTAGGTCTCACGACGGCGATACGCTCTACGTGCGTGCCGCCGGCCAGCAAGGGAATAAAATCGGTCGCAACAGCGTTCCGACAGCGTTCCGGTCGTGACGGACCCAGCGGAAGCGGTCCGTCGACCGGAGCTGGGGGTGCTCTCCGCAATGGCCCACGGTGAGACGGAGCAAGGCGCCACGATCGCCGGCGCCGTGCTGCCCGCAATCGAGGGGCTCGATGACGAACGCGCCCGGCTCTACTACGATCTCCTGTACAATTCCCTGAACGAGGCGGCTCGCCGGGCGCTGGAGGCCATGATGAAGGGCTACGAGTACCAGAGCGATTTCGCGAAGAAGTACGTCGCGCAGGGCCGTGACGAGGGGCGCATCGAGGGGCGCGTGGAAGAAGCGGTGCGCGCCCTGTTGAGCGTGCTCCGGGCTCGCGGCATCGCCGTGCCAGAAGCCGCACGCGAGCGCATCCTCGCCCAGAAGGACCCGGAACGCCTCGAGCGCTGGCTCGAGAAGGCCGCCACCGCGGACGCGCTCACCGACGTGTTCGACGACCCGAGCTGAGCGCCGCCGGGCACCGGGCTCACCCCGCCGCCGGCTCCAACGACGCGCACGGCCTCACCGCGGTGCGCGCCGGGACGCCGGCCGATGAGCGAAGGCGCCGCTCCCGCGCCCCTCAGGGCGTCGCCGCCGCCCCCGCCTCGCCGGGCGCCTTCCCCGCCCCTTCCTGCTCGGCCTGCAAAACGATCTCGATGCGCCGGTTCTTCGCCCGCCCTTCCTCCGAGGCGTTCGGCGCCACCGGGGCGAACTCCCCGCCCCCGGCCGCGGACAGGCGCTGAGGCGACACCCCGCCCTCGATGAGCACCTCGACGACCGCCACCGCGCGCGCCGTCGAGACGTCCCAGCTCGACGCGCGCTTCGCGCCCCTCGCCTTCCGGTCGTCCGTGTGCCCCACGACCTGGAACCGGTGATCCGCCATCGTCCGGAGCGCCCCCGCGACCTCGGCCAGGAGCTTCCGCCCGGCCGGCTTGACCTCGGTCTTCGCGCCGTCGAACAGCGCGTCGCTCGAGATCTCGAGCAGCGGCAGCCCGCCGCGGATCCCGACGCGGACCTTCCCGCCGTCCACCGTCGCCTGGAGCCGGCTCGCGACGTCGCGCATCCGCGCCGCGCGCGCCTCGGCCGCCGCCTGGTGGCGGCGCAGCTCGTCGACCTTGGCCCGCGCCTCGGCGAGCTCGGCCGACAGGCTGCCGCGCTCGTTCGCGAGCTGTCCCACGCTCTGCCCGGCGCTCCGGAGCCGCGCCGACAGCTCCTCGTTCATCGCGGCGAGCTCGTCCAGCCGCCGCGCGAGATCGGCCTCGGTCGTCGTCACCTCGGACAGCCGGAGATCCCGCGCCCGGAGATCGTCCGCGAGCCGCGAGAGCTCCGCCTCGATCGCGGCGGCCTGCGCCGACCGCTGCGCCGCCTCGGCGCGGGCGAGCTCGACGTCGGCGCGCGCCCGCTCTCCCGCCTCGCGCTCTCTCTGGATCTCCGCGCGCGCCTGGTCGTACAGGTCCTGCCGGACGAGGCAGCCCGGCGTCGCCAGAGCGAGCAGGGCGGCCGTGAAGAGCCTCGCCGCGGCGGGCAAGCGCCGCGACAGCCACGCCGGGAGTCTACCGGCCGGCGTCGTGCTGTTCATGCGTCGCGCGCACTCTGGCACGAAACCGTCGGCGCGACGAAATCGCGGCGAACGTCCCGCGGCCGCCCCCGAACGAGCCGCCCCACCCCGGGCGATCCCCTGGTACCCTCGCCGGCGTGAGCTCTCGGCGAACTTGGTTTTCCGCGGGCGCCCTGGCCGCGACGACGCTGGTAGCCAGCGCCGCGGCGGCGTTCCCGCACGTCGTCCGCGAGGGAGAGACCCTCGCGCAGATCGCGGAGCGCACCTACGGGCGCGTGCAGATGGAGCAGGTGCTCGTCGCCGCCAACGCGCTCGACGCCGGCGCCGGCGTGCCGATCATGCCCGGCCTGCGGCTGGAGGTGCCCGCGCTCGGCCACCACCGCGTCACCGCCGGCGAGACCTGGGCGATCCTCGCGGAGCGCCTGCTCGGCGCCGCCGACCGGAGCGACGTCCTCGCCCTCTCGAACGACACGATGCCCTGGATCGAGCCGACCGACGGGCAGGAGATCATCGTGCCGTACAACCTCCGGTACGTCGTCGGACAGCACGACACGCTGCTCACCATCGCCTATCGCTTCCTCGGCAAGCGGGACAAGGCGTGGATGCTCCACAAGTACAACCACTTCAAGAAGGACACGCTGCGCCGCGGCATGGTGATCCTCGTGCCGCTCACGGATCTGCCGCTCACGACCGAGGGCAAGGCCGAGGCCGCGAGCGCCGGCGCGCTCGTGCGCTCCGAGGGGGCGGGCCGCGCGCGCGAGGCCCAGCGACGGGTCGACGCCGAGCTGCCGCAGCTCGCGAGCGACGTGCGGAGCGGCCGCTACATCGACGCGGTGGCGCGGGCGAGCCGGCTGCTCGGCTACGGCGATCTCGCCCGGATGCAGATCGCCACGCTGCACCGCCACCTGCTCGAGGCCTACGTCGCGCTCGACGCGACCGGGCTCGCCGAGACCGCCTGCGCCGCGTGGCGCGAGCACGACCCGACCGCGCGGCTCGACCCCATCGAGCTCAGCCCGAAGATCGTGCGCGCCTGCACCTCGTTCACCGAGCAGCACCTCCGGCTGCCTCCGCCGGACCCGGCGCCGGGGGACGCCG
Source organism: Sorangium cellulosum So0157-2 (assembly GCF_000418325.1). Lineage (GTDB taxonomy): Bacteria > Myxococcota_A > Polyangia > Polyangiales > Polyangiaceae > Sorangium > Sorangium cellulosum_D. The sequence goes on along the minus strand of NC_021658.1, from coordinate 831,214 downwards.
TGGACGCGGGTGGTGCGCGGTGACCTCGCCGCCGCAGGCGCCCGATCGCCTGGCCCCCGGGCACCGCGTCGCGTCGCGGTACACCGTGGAGTCGGTCGTCGGCGAGGGCTCCTCCGGCGTCGTCTACCGCGCCGCCCGCGACGAGGACGGCCAGCGCGTCGCGCTCAAGGTGATCCACCGGCACCTCTCCGGCGCGCCGCAGATCTTCCGGCGCTACCACCGGGAAGCCGCCATCCTGAAGCGCCTCGAGGGCCCGCACGTCGTCCGGATGCTCGACTTCGTCGAGGAGGGCGGGCTGCTCACGATCGCGCTGGAGCACATCGACGGCAGCTCGCTGGAGGAGCTCCTGCGGGAGCACGCGCCGATCGAGGTCGACCGGGCGATCGAGATCGCCCTCCAGATCTGCGCCGCGCTGGAGACCGCGCACGCGGCGGGCGTGGTCCATCGCGATCTCAAGCCGGCCAACGTGCTCATCGAGCGCCCGGGCGCGCCGCCGTCGTCCACGCCCGGCGGCGGCGCGCCGTCGCCGCTCGCGGGCCGCGTCCGCGTCGTCGACTTCGGGCTCGCGAAGGTGGTGCACGGCGACCTGATGACGACCGGGCTCACCGAGCAGGGCATGATCTTCGGGACGCCGGAGTACATGGCGCCCGAGCAGGTGCGCGGCGAGGACGTCGATCCGCGCTGCGACATCTACGCGCTCGGCTGCATCCTCTACGAGATGGTGGTCGGCGCCGTGCCGTTCAGCAAACGGACGCCCATCGCCGTCATGACGGCGCACATCACCGAGCAGCCGCTCCCGCCGCGCTCCGGCAAGCGCGACGGGCTCATCTCGGCCGGCCTGGAGGCCGTCATCCTGAGGGCCCTCGCCAAGGACCCCGCCGAGCGGCACCCGAGCGCCCGGGCCCTCGCCGACGCCCTGCGCGCCTGCCGCGAGCGGCGCGTCGTGGGCCACACCCCCACGAGCCTCGCGGACGCGGTCTCGATCACCGAGCTCGGGCTCGAGCGCACCGGCCTGGACTACGCCGCGTCGCCCCAGAACGACGCTTCCACCGCGGACGTCGCTCCCGCGGTTCCGCCCCGGGAGCGCCAGGGGATCGGCGCGCTGTCCCCGGGCCGATCCGCGGCGCTCGGCGGCCGCGCGGCGGCCGCGGCGACGCCGGAGCGCGCCTCGCGCGAGCGACTCCTCTGGACCGTGGTGGCCATTCTCTGCGCGGCCGCCGGCATCGTGGTCGGCACGCTGTTCGGGGCACGTTAGCGACGCTGTACCCCTGGAATGGCGCTATGGCGTGGAGCGCGCGGATCGTGGTAATCGCTATTATGCGTTCTCTGCTGTCCGGCGACGCTGTTCTCGGGGCTTCCCGCCCCACCCGGCCCCGGCGCGCGCTCCCCTGCGCCGCCGCCGCGCTCACCCTCCTCGCCCCCGCGGCCGCGTCGGCCTACGACTCGCTCGCTGCGCCGTGCGCCGACGACCCGTTCTATTGCGAGCGAGGCGCGGTCACCTTCCAGCGCAGAGACGGAATCCCGCTCGAGCTCGACTTCGATACGGGCTGGGTCCCTCCGGGCTCGCCGTTGCAAGTGAAGCTCCGGGCCGCGGTGTACGCGAACACGCAGATCTCGCTGAGCGGGGCGCTCGAGGCATCGTGGCCAGAGGCGCTCGCGCTCGCGGCCCCCGGCGACCAGGGCGGAGGCACGTTCAGCTGCGACTACGGGCTCGACGTCGGCGCAGAGGGGCGCGTCGGCATCTCCGTCCTCGGCCAGGACTTCGCGTGGACAGGCGATATCCCTTATGTGCCCCAGATCGATTTCCAGGTGCACGAGAGCGAATCGTTCGACGCCTGGGGCTGGGCGCCGGGCATCGCGATGGCCAGCTCGACCGCGCCGCAGCGGCTCGCGGCCGTCTCCCTCGGCGACCTCATCGGCGGATCGATCCCCGGGATCGAGGGGAGGTTCGAGCTCGACGTCGCCATGGATGTCGACGCTCGCTACGTGACCCACCGCGTGGCCGTCGAGACGCTCGATCAGGCGACGGTGAGCGGGGGCGACATCACGAAGGAGCGCAGCGCCTCGTTCACGGAGTACCTGGGCGGCCCGTCGGTCGAGCTCAACGTGCGCCCCGAGGGCTCGGTGCGCTACGAGGGCACGCTCCACCTCATCCCCGCGTTCAGCGTCAGCCTGCTCGGCCGCGAGTGGTCGATCCCGATCGCCGACATCCCGCTCGACTTCCCGCTCACCGAGCGGGCGTGGATCTTCGAGAGCGAGCGCGTCCATGTGCCGCTCCCGGATCTCGCGCTGGACGAGCGGGAGATCGACTTCGGCCCGGTCGAGGTCGGGCAGGCCAACGCGGAGATCGTCCAGCTGTCGAACGCAGGCGAGGCGCTGCTCGACGTCGCCGTGACGACCGACGATCCGGAGAGCTTCGAGCTCGCCGACGAGGCGCTCGAGATCGACCCCGAGACGGCGGTCGACTTCGCGATCCGCTTCGCGCCGAAGGCGGCCGGCGCGTTCGCGGCGACCGTCCGCGTCGCGTCGAACGACCCGAGCGATCCGGTGCAGGAGATCACGGTGCGCGGGCTCGGCGTCGCGCCGCCGGACGACGGGCCGGACGGCGGCGAGCTCGCGGAAGAGGACGGCGGCTGCGGCTGCCGCGCCGCCGGGCGCGCGGGCGACCGGGCGTGGGCGGCCGCCGGGCTGTCGCTCGCCGCGCTCGCGGGCGGCCTCAGGCGACGGCGCCGCGCGGCCTGAGGCACGGGTCCCGGCGCCGCGCGGGGCGCGCCTCAGGCCGCGCTCGGCGACCCCACGGAGATCTTCCGGCGCGTCGACACGGCCGCGATCTGCTCCAGCTCCTCGCCGCGCAGGGTCTCCTTGAGCACGAGCGCCTCCGCGGCGGCCTCGAGGCCCTCGCGGCGATCGACGAGCAGCTGCTTGGCCTTCAGGTACATCTCGCCGAGCCGCTCCCTCACCTCCTCGTCGACCTCGCGCGCGGTCTCCTCGCTGCACGTGCGCTCCTCCTGGATCACGCCGAGCATGGGCGCGCCGACGTTGCGCGACAGCGCGGGCAGCCCGAGGCGCCGGCTCATCCCGAGGCGGGTCACCATCTCGCGGACGAGCGCCGTGGCCCGCCCGAGATCGTCGTGCGCGCCGCTCGAGACCTGGCCCAGCGCGATCTCCTCCGCCGCCCTGCCGCCGAGCATCACCGTGACGCGCGACTCGAGCTCCAGCTCGGTGACCAGCTGGCGCTCGCCGCGCGGCACCTGGATCGTGACGCCGAGCGCGCCGATCGTGCGCGCCACGATCGACACCCGCTCCACCGGATCGGCGGCCGGCAGCGCGAGCGCGACGAGCGCGTGCCCGGCCTCGTGGTAGGCCACGCGCCGCCGCTCCTCCGCGGTCATGATCTGCCCGCGGCGCCGGAGGCCGAGCTGCGACCGGTCGAGCGCCTCGTCGAAGTCGGCCTGGACGATCTCGCTCGCGCCGCGCCGCGCCCCGGCGAGCGCCGCCTCGTTGACGATCTTGGCGAGGTCGGCCCCGACCATGCCCGGCGTGCGGCGCGCCACGAGCCCGAGGTCGACGTCCTTCGCGAGCGGCACCCGCCGCGCGTGCACGGCGAGGATCGCCTCGCGCCCCTGCAGATCGGGGCGATCCACGATGACCTGGCGGTCGAAGCGCCCGGGCCGCAAGAGGGCCGGATCGAGCACCTCGGGCCGGTTGGTGGCGGCCATCAGGATCACGGTGGTGCGCGCGTCGAAGCCGTCCAGCTCGGCGAGGAGCTGGTGGAGCGTCTGCTCGCGCTCGTCGTGGGTCGACAGGGCGCTGAGGCCGCCCCGGGTCCTGCCCACGGCGTCGATCTCGTCGATGAACACGATGCTGGGCGCGCTCTTGCGCGCCTCCTCGAAGAGCTCACGCACGCGCGCGGCCCCGAGCCCGACGAACATCTCGACGAACTCGCTCGCGTTCAGCGAGAAGAACGGCACGTCCGCCTCGCCCGCCACGGCGCGCGCGAGCAGCGTCTTGCCGGTGCCGGGCGGCCCGACGAGCAGCAGGCCGCGCGGGATCCGGCCGCCGAGCGACCGGCATCGCGACGGCTCCTTCAGGAAGTCGACGACCTCGACGAGCTCGTCCTTGGCCTCGTCGACCCCCGCGACGTCGGAGAAGCGCACCGGCTCCTGCTTGGACCGGTCGTAGACCTTCGCCTTGCTGCGCAGGAACCCGAGCGGCCCGCCGGCCCCCTGCCCCACCCGGCGCAGCATCATGAAGAACGCCGCGTTGAGGAGCAGGAGCGGCAGGAGCCAGATCGCCGCCTGCGCCCACGCCCCGGACCGGGCGCTCTTCGCCTCGACGCGGACCTGCTGCTCGAGAAGCGCCCGCACGAGCGGCTCGTCCTCGACGCCGGGCAGCCGCGTCACGCGGACGTGCTCCTCGGTCCGCTGCGCGCCGGCGTGGCGGACGAGCTCGATCTCGTCGGGCTTCACGACCGCCGCGCCGACCTCCCCGCGCCGCACCGCGGCGACCGCCTCGTCGTAGGGCATGAGCGGGGGCCCCGGCGGCTTGACGATCCCGGAAAAGACCAGGATCGCGGCGGCGATCAGCAGGTACCCGAGCCACGTGCGCGACACCGGCCTTGTTTCGTCAGCCATTCCATGGAGCTGATGTGTGGCGGACGTCACCACGGCAAGCCCCGGGCCCCGGAAGACCCGGAAATCACACGGTAAAGCGGCGCGGAAAGGGAGCCCGGCCGGGAGCCGCCTGGCCGCGCTTCACGGCGCCTCTGCCGCCCGGCTCCGCGCCTCCACCGCGCTCCTGCCGCCGGTCTCACCGCTCGGCCACCGCTCGCCGCCGTACGGTTGCCGCCGGGTGATCGCCCCCGGGATCCAGGCTAAGAAGCGCCCTTGTGCCGCTCGCTTCCGACCGCGCCTCGCTCGCCGCGTTCCCCATCGACTGGGGCGGGCTCGCCCCGCTCCGCCTCAAGTCGCGCGCCGTCGCCGAGGGCGTCTACGCCGGCATGCACCGGAGCATCCGCAAGGGCGCCGGCGTCGAGTTCGGCGGACAGCGGCCCTACGTGCCCGGCGACGATCTCCGCTTCTTCGATCGGCGCGCCTTGCTCCGCCACGATCGCCTCATGGTGCGCGAGTTCGAGACCGAGACCGACCGCGCCCTCTGGCTGTGCGTCGACGCGACCGCCTCGATGTCCTACCGCGGCCGGCGCGCGCCCGGCGCCAAGCTCGCCTACGCGGCGCTCATCGCCGCGGCCATGGCCCGCGTCGCGCTCGCCACCGGCGACCCGGTGGGGCTCGCGTGGCTCGGCGGCGCCGGCACCCACGGCCTGCCCGCCATGGCGGGGCGCGAGGCGTTCGAGCGCATCGTGGGCGCCCTCGAGGCCACCTCCGCCGCCCAGGACTGGAGCGGCGACGCGGGCGCCATCGAGCGCGCGCTCGCGCCCGTCGCGAAGAAGGCCCGCCGCGGCGCCGTCGTCCTGCTCATCTCGGATCTGCTCGATCTCGCTCATGAATCGGGCGCGGAGCGCGCCCTCTCCGCGTTCACGCCGCTCAGCACCGGCGGCCGCACGCTGATCGCCCTCCAGGTCCTCGACCCGAGCGAGGCGGAGCTCGACTTCGAGGGCAACGTGCGCCTCCGCGCGCTCGAGGGCGGCGCCGTCGTGGAGGCCGACGCGGGCGCGGTCCGCGCGCAGTACAAGGCGCGCCTCGCCGCCCTCGGCGACGGCTGGGCGCGCGCGCTCGCGTCGCGCGGCGGCCGCCTGCTCCGCGCGACGAGCGCCGATCCCCCGACCGACGTCGTCCGCGCCCTGGTGCAGGCGATCGCCGAGGTGCGGCGATGAGCTTCGTCACGCTCGGCGCGCTGCTCGTCGCGCTCCTCGTCGGCGCGCCGATCGCCGCGCACCTCCTGCGCCGCCGCCGCGCCGAGGAGCGGCCGTTCCCGCCCGCGCGCCTGGTCCCGCCCACGCCGCCGACGGCGCGGCGACGGAGCCTCCTCGAGGACCGCGCCCTCTTCGCCACCCGGGCCGTGTCGGTGCTCGCGCTCGCGGTGCTCGGCGCCACGCCGCTCCTGCGCTGCACGCACCTGTCGCTCAGCCGCAGGGCCGGCGCGTCGGTCGCGCTCGCCATCGTCGTCGACGACTCGCTCAGCATGCGCGCGCGCCCGGGCGGCGACGGCGCGGAGCGCGCCGGCCCCTCGCGCTTCGAGCGCGCGCTCACGGCCGCGCGCGAGCTCGCCGGCGGGCTCGCGCCCGGCGACGCCGCGGCGCTCGTCCTCGCGGGCGCCCCGGCCCGCGTCGCCCTCGCGTCGACGACCAACCTCGCCGCCGTCGCCGACGCGCTCGACGCGGTGACGCCGTCGGACCGCGCCACCGACCTCGACGGCGCCCTCGATCTCGCGCGCGATCTGCTCCGGGGGCTGCCCCAGAGCGACAAGCGCATCGTGCTCCTCAGCGACCTCGCGGACGGCGCGCCCGGCGCGCCGCCCATCGCGGGCACCCCCGACATCGCCACGTGGGTGCCGCTCGAGGAGCTGGAGGCGGCGGGGCAGGACTGCGGGATCGTGCGCGCGGATCGATCCAGCCAGAAGGCGCGCATCCGCGTCGTCTGCACCGCCGCGCAGGCCGCCGCGCCCGGGCCCGACGTGCCCGCCGCGGAGCGCGACGGCGGCGCGGCGGCGCCGGCCGCCTCCGCCGCTCCGTCCGCCCCGACCGCGGGCGCGTCCGCCGCCGCGGGGCGATCCCTCGAGGTGCGCGCCGGCGACGCGGTGATCGGCAAGGTCGCGCTCGATCCGGCGCTGCACGCCGAGGAGCTCACGATCGACCTGCCCGCCGGAACGCCGGAGTACCTCATCGCCGCGCTCACCGGCGGCGACGCGATCGCCGAGGACGACCGCGCGCCGATCATCTCCGCGGGCGGCCCGCTGTCGATCGCCGTCGTGGTCGACCCCGCGGCCACGCACGTCGAGACGGGCGGCCCGCCGCCGCTGGAGCAGGCGCTGTCGGCGCTCGATCTCGACGCGCAGATCAGGCCGCTGCCCTCGGTCCCGGAGCACGCGGACGAGCTGGCCGCGCACGCGGGGCTCATCGTCGACGACGCGCCCGGCTTCACGCCCGAGGTGCGCCGCTCGCTCGCCGCGTGGGTCGAGCGCGGCGGCGTCGCGCTCCTCACGCTCGGCCAGCGCGCCGCCGCGGCTCCGCTCGGCGCCGGGTTCGAGCCGCTGGTGCCCGGCGTCGTCCGCTGGTCGGCGTCCCCGGCGCGCGGGGTGGATCCGGCCACGGCGGGCTGGCTCGGCCCGTCCGCGGCCAGCCTCGCCGACGTGGCCCCGCGCGGCCGGGCCACGCTTGGCGCCGAGGCGTCGGAGGGCGCCGAGGTGCTCGCCCGGTGGTCGGACGGCGCCCCGTTCCTCGTGCGCCGCCCGCTCGGGCGCGGCGTCGTGCTGTTCATGACGCTGCCGCTCAGCACGGAGGAGAGCGACGTCGCGCTGCGGCCGGCGTTCCTCTCGCTGCTCGACGGGTTCGTCGGCGCCGCGCGCGCCCGCGGCGGCGCGCGGCGGCTCGCCGCGGGCGAGACGTGGACGTTCGACGGCTACCGCGACGTCAAGGTCGAGCGCGTGCGGGTCGACCGCGCCGAGGGGCCCGCGGGGCGCGAGGCGCTCCCCGTCGTGGAGGTCGAGCGGCGGCTGCGCGTCTCGCCCCCGCTCGCCGGGCTCTACGAGCTCACCCTCGACGGCGAGCGCTCGACGCGCGTCGTCTCGGTCCCGGAGCGCGAGATCGATCTCCGCCCGCGGCGCGTCGCCGAGAGCGCCCGCGCGGCCGAGCTGGGCGGCATGTCGGCCTCGATCGACGGATCGCCGTACGTCGCGCTGCTGCTGCTCGCGCTGCTCGCGGCCGAGCTCCTGCTGCGCGCCCTCGGCGGGCGGCGGGAGGCGGCGGAGCTCCGGGCGGGCTGAGGCCGGCGGACGCCGCGCTCAGTGCGTCTGCCAGTGCGGGGGGATCTCGTCCGGCGGCGCGAACTCGGGCTTGGCCGGCGCGGCGGGCACGACGGCCGCTCGGCGGGGCCCGTTCGGCTTGAAGCTGTGCTCCGCGGCCGGGAACGTGCGCGACTGCACCTCGTCCACGTAGGCGCGCGTCGCCTCCACGATCTGATCGCCGACCTCGGCGAAGCGCTTCGCGAACTTCGGCGTCAGCTCGCGGAACATCCCGAGCAGGTCGTAGCAGACGAGCACCTGCCCATCGCAGCCCGCCCCGGCGCCGATGCCGATCGTCGGCACGGAGACCGCCGCCGTCACCTCCTGCGCGAGATCCGGCGGGATGGCCTCGAGCACGATCGCGTAGGCGCCCGCCTCGTCGAGGATGCGCGCGTCGGCGATGAGGCGCTCGGCCGCCTCGTCGCCCTTGCCCTGCACCTTGAAGCCGCCCATCGCGTGCACCGACTGCGGCGTGAGCCCGAGGTGGCCCATCACCGGGATGCCCGCGGCGACGATCCGGCGCACGTGCTCCGCGATCTCGGCGCCCCCCTCGAGCTTGATGCTCTCGAAGCTGCCCTCCTTCATCATCCGCCCGGCGTTCTCGAGCGCGTGCATCGGAGAGAGCTGGAAGCTCATGAACGGCATGTCGCCCACGACGTGGGCGCGCCGCGCGCCGCGCGCCACCGCGCGCCCGTGATAACAGATCTCCTCGACCGTGACGGGGAGGGTCGTCGCGTGCCCTTGCACGACCATTCCGAGCGAGTCGCCGACGAGCAGCAGATCGGCGCCGCCCTCGTCGAGCAGCCGCGCCATCGTGAAGTCGTAGGCCGTCACCATCGCGATCGGCGAGATCCCCTTGCGGGCGCGGATCTCGGGGACCGTGACCTTCGTCGAGCGCTGCGCTGGCCTGCGCGCGCCGCCCCCACCGTTGCCTTGCGGACCGTACATGTTCCTCCGGGTCGCGGCCGCACCTGCGGTCCACGCCTCCGGAGAGGCTAGGGCCACGCCCGCTTCCGGGCAAGGCGCGGCGCGCGCCGGCCGCGGCCTAGCTCGTCACATCCCCAAGCATCCTCGGCACTTATCCGCCGCAGCAGCCGCGGCGGGCGCAGGCGCGGCGCGCCCGATCCTGCGCTGGCCGCTCATCCGCGGCGGTGCCCGGCGCCGCCGGAGGGGAGCGCCGCTGCCGGCGCCCGCGACGCGCCCGGCGGCGCGGACCTCGGGTTCGTCAGCGCGGTCAGGACGTGGTCGCGCCAGGCGCCGTCGATGAACAGGTAATCGCGGGCGTAGCCCTCGACGACGAAGCCGAGGCGCCGGAGCAGCCGCCCGCTGCGCTCGTTGTGCGGCAGGTAGTTCGCCATCACCCGGTGGAAGCCGAGCGCGTCGAACATGTACGCGATCGCCGCCTCGAGGGCCTCGAACATCACGCCCGCGCCCACGGCGCGCTGGTCGAGCGAGTAGCCGAGCGTCGCGGCCTGGAAGGCGCCGCGCACGAACTGGGTGAAGTTGCAGACCCCGATCACCTCGCCGTCAGGGGCGCCGCGCCACTGCAGCGCGAGCCGGAGCGCCCGATCGGCGGCGAAGTCGTCCTGATCGCGGAGGAGACGCTCGCGCCAGAACGCCTCGGTGTAGAAGCCCTCGGGGCGCGGCGGATCCCACCGGGCGAGGTGCTCGCGGTTGCGCTCGAAATAGGCGAGGTAGCGGCCGGCGAAGTCGAGGGGCGGGAGGAGGAGGCGCAGCCGCGGGGTCTCGATGCAGACGGAGCTCTTCAACCCGGCCTCCCCGCGCGGCGCGCCTACGACAGGGTCCCCTCGTCGAGGCGGCGCATCCCTTCGAGGAGCAGCGCCTCGGGCGACGCGGTGATGCTGCGCGTGCTGGGCGAGAAGGTCGGGTCGAGGCGGAAGTCGCCCTCGCGCAGCGTGAGCATCCTGTAGAACGCGTCCTCGCCCTGCGCGCCGGCCCAGAGCGCGTGGACGACCTGCCCGTCGGCGAAGTGGATCTCGCCGGCCATGGAGTTCGCCTGGATCTTGAGCGCGCACGTCTTCCGGCCGTGCCAGAGGATCTGGATCATGTCCGGCAGGCCCATCTCGGCGAGCGAGCCGGACACGCCGCGCGGGGCGGCGGTCGAGGAGCGCCGCTCGATGAGCTGGCGGAGCTTGGCGGCCATGACGTCGGTCGACGCCGGCTTCGAGACGAAGTCGTCGACGCCGAGATCGAAGGCGCGCTGGGCGGTCTGCCGGTCGGTCTTCGCGGTGAGGATGACCCACGTCTTGTCGCGGCCGAAGCCGAGCTTCAGCGCGTCGGCGCGGAGCGCGAGGCCGGCGTCGGGCTCCTCGAGATCGATCTCGCTGACGACCACCTCGATGTCCTTCGTCTCGAGCTCGCGCCGCGCCTGCGCCACGTTGCGCGCGATCGAGACCTCGAACCCCTGCTCGAGGAGCCGCAGCTCGAGCACCGTCGTCTCCTCGGGATCCGGGTCGACGATGAGCGCCTGGTGCCGGTCGGAGAGGAGCTTCGCGCGCATGTCGTCGCCGGTCATGACCTGGCGGAAGAGGTCGACGATGTTCGGATCGAAGATGGTGCCGCGGTACTGGGCGAGCACGTCGCACGCCTCGGGCGGGCGGAGCGCCTTGCGGTACGGGTTGCGCGGGTTCTGGGTGAGGTCGGCGTAGGTGTCCGCGACCGCGAGGATGCGCGCGCCGAGCGGGATCTCCTTGCCGGACAGGCCGTCGGGGAAGCCGCTGCCGTCGTAGCGCTCGTACATCAGGCTGATCGCCGAGACGACCTCCTGCGGCAGCCCCACCGACTCCATGAGGTGCGCGGGGAGATCGACGCTCTTCGTCGCGGCGAGGCGGTGCCCCTCGTACTCGGCCACGTTGAGCGCGGTGAGGTGGTACGGGCCGTTCTTGCCGAGATCGTGCAGGTACGCCGAGGCCACGTAGCTCGCGACCGTCGTCGGCGGCAGGCCGATGCGCTCGCAGAGCTTGCGGACGATGCGCGCGACCGTGGAGGAATGGCCCCGGAGGTCCTGCCGCGCGTTCTCGAGCAGGCTCACGAGGACGTTCAGCGTCTCGACGTACGCGTGGCTCGTGGTCGGGTGCGGCGGCGGCGGGGGCGCCGCGACCGGCGCGGAGACCGGGGCGACCTGCGGCTGAGGGGGCGGCGAGGGCGGCACCGGCGTGGGCGGGGGGCCAGCCGGGGCCACGCGCGGCGCGGCGGGCGCGGCGGGCCCCCGCATCACCGCCGGAGGCTGCGGCGTCACAGCGAGCGGCGCAGGGATGGAGGCGAGCGCCGGCTGGCCGTGCATCGGCTGCGCGTGCACCGGCTGCCCGTGCATCGTCGCCTGCCCGTGCATCGGCTGCGCGTGCATCGGCTGACCGTGCATCGTCGCCTGCCCGTGCATCGTCGTCTGCGGGTGCGCGGGCGTCGCGTGCGCCGGCTGGCCGTGCATCGTCGCCTGCGGGTGCATCGGCTGCGGATGCGCAGCCGGCACGTGCGTCATCGACGTGCGATCGGGGATCGACGCGCGCTCGTACGTCATCGACGTACGCTCGAACGGATTGCTGTTGTTGTTGTAGAGGATCTCGTCGAACGAGCTGACCGGCCGCAGCAGCGAATTGAAGGCGGTCGTGTCGCCCCGGTAATGGTAGGCGATGGCCGCGCGCACCGCCGCCGGCCGGGCGACGATGGCGCGTACGTCCCGCACGCCCGCGGCCAGCCGGATCTCGTGCAGCGCGGCGTCGTTGTCGGGATCCGCCGTCGCGACCGAGAGCGTCGTGTTCCGCTCATCGAGCAGGACCGGAAAGACGCCGTGCAACGTCGCGGTGATCGCCGAGACCTTGGCGAGCACGCGGGGCTCGATGATCGCCTTCGAGAGCTTCTCGGTCGAGACGAAGCGGGTGTTGTGGACGGTCGCGATGAACTTCAGGAGCTCGGCCTCGTTGACGATATCGAGCTCGATGATGGCGTCCTCGATGCGGCCGCGGGTCCGCATCGCGTACTCCACCGCGCGACGATGGTCGTCCGGGGTGATGCGCCCCTCGAGGACGAGGCGATCGGCAATCCGCTGGTTCAATCCTTGAACGGAAGCCATCGAAACCCTGATTCTACTCAGAAATTGGAGGTAGGCGCGCGCCCAAGAACCCTCGCGGAACGAAAGCACGCGGGGAAAGCTGGCCAGCCGCTCGCGGCGTATCCGCCATGGGGTGCGCTCGATGAATGAGAGCAGAGCTCGGAGCGGTGCGCGAGCCCCGTGAACATCCCGGCCAGCGCCGGTTGGCCCCCGAGGTCCCGCTCGACCCGACGCGCTGCTACGTGGAGATGAAGACTGACCCCGGGTAGGCGCTCACGCCACGTCCGGCGCGTTCCGCCAGACCGGCAAGCTCAGGGCTGGGAAGGGAAAGCGGGCCGGGGCGGCACGCCCGGTGACTGGGGTACCGGGCGGCGCGCTCGGTTACTGGATGCCAGACGGCGCGCCCGGCGGGCGGGGGTAGGCCCCGCCCTGGGCGCGCCGGCGGTCGTCACTCCTCGTTCACCGCCGTGAGCGGCGCCGTCTCCTCGGGGCGCGGCCGCGGGGCGACGTACGGCGCCTGCACCACCGGCTCGCCCTCGACCACGACCTGGAGGCGCTTGTAGGCGGGCAGACCCGTCCCTGCCGGGATCAGGCGACCCATGATGACGTTCTCCTTCAGACCGCGGAGATCGTCCGTCTTGCCGTTGATCGCGGCCTCGGTGAGCACCTTGGTCGTCTCCTGGAACGACGAGGCGCTGATGAACGACTCGGTCGACAGGCTGGCCTTGGTGATGCCGAGGAGGAGCGCCTCGGCGATGGCGGGCTTGCCGCCGCGCTCGATGACGTTCTCGTTCTCCTTCTCGAAGATGTGCTTCTCCACCTGCTCGTCGACCAGGAAGTTCGTATCGCCGACCTCGCGCACGCGGACGCGCCGGAGCATCTGCCGGACGATGACCTCGATGTGCTTGTCGTTGATGCCGACGCCCTGGAGCCGGTAGACCTGCTGGATCTCGTTCACGAGCCAGGCCGACAGCTCCTTCTCGCCCTTCACCCGGAGGATGTCGTGCGGGTTCGGCGGGCCGTCCTGGAGCGGATCACCAGCGCGCACCCGGTCGCCCGGCTGCACCTGGATGTGCTTGCCCTTGGGGATCAGGTACTCGCGCGCCTGATCGCCGAGCGCATGCCCGTCCGGCGAGTACGGCGTGATGATGACCTTCCGCTTGCCCTTCGTGTCCTTGCCGAACGTGACCTCGCCGTCGATCTCGCTGATGATGGCGTGATCCTTGGGCTTCCGGGCCTCGAACAGCTCGGCGACGCGGGGCAGACCGCCGGTGATGTCCTGCACCTTCGTCGTGTCGCGCGGGATCTTCGCGATGACCTCGCCGGCCTCGATGAGATCCCCCTCCTGCGCGACGATGTGCGCGCCGACGGGGAGCAGGTAGCGCGCCTCGAGCTCGCTGTTCGGGAGCTTCAGCGTCCTGCCGGACTCGGGGTCCTTCAGCGAGATGCGCGGGCGGACGTCGGCCGCCTTCGACTCGATGACGACCTTTCGCGAGAGGCCCGTCACCTCGTCGAGGCGATCCTGAACGCTGACGCCCTCGATGAGGTCGCCGAACTTCACCACGCCGGAGACCTCGGTGAGGATCGGCGTCGCGAACTGGTCCCACTCGGCGAGCAGCTCGCCGGGCTTCGTGCGCTCGCCGTCGGCCTTCTTGAGGATGGCGCCGTAGACGAGGCGGTTGTGCTCGCGCTCGCGCCCCGTCTCGTCGACGACCACGATCTCGCCGTGGCGGTTCATGACCACCATGGTGCCGTCCTTCTTCTTCTGGACGACCGCGCGGCGGAGGCGGACGGTGCCCTCGGTGCGGGCCTCGAGGTAGCTCGCCTCGATCTTGCCGCGCGCCGCGGTGCCGCCGATGTGGAAGGTGCGCATCGTGAGCTGCGTGCCCGGCTCGCCGATCGACTGGGCGGCGATGATGCCCACCGCCTCGCCGATGTTGACCCGATAGCCGCGCGCGAGGTCGCGGCCGTAGCACAGCGCGCACACCCCGCGGCGGAGCTGGCACGTGAGCACCGAGCGGATGACGACCTCCTCGATGCCGGCGTCCTCGATGGACCGCACCGCCTGCTCGTCGAGCTCGGTGTTCGCCGTGATGAGCACCTCGCCGGTGAGCGGGTCGACCACGTCCTCCAGCGCGACGCGGCCGAGGATGCGGTCGCCGAGCGGCTGGATGACCTCGCCGGCCTCCTCGAGCTTCGCCACGCGGATGCCGTCGAGCGTGCCGCAGTCGAACTCGGAGATGACCGCGTCCTGCGCCACGTCGACGAGCCGGCGGGTGAGGTAACCCGAGTTCGCCGTCTTGAGCGCGGTGTCGGCGAGGCCCTTACGCGCGCCGTGCGTCGAGATGAAGTACTGGAGCACGCTGAGACCCTCGCGGAAGTTCGCGGTGATCGGCGTCTCGATGATCTCGCCGGACGGCTTGGCCATGAGGCCGCGCATCGCGGCCAGCTGCCGGATCTGCTGCGTGGAGCCGCGCGCGCCGGAGTCGGCCATGATGTAGATCGGGTTGAAGCTCGGCTCGACCGACTCCTTGCCCGTCTCGTGGTCGACGACCGTCTCCTTGCCGATGCCGGCCATCATCTCGGTCGTGACCTGGTCGGCGATGCTCGCCCAGATGTCGACGATCTTGTTGTACCGCTCGCCGTCGGTGATGAGCCCCTCCTGGTACTGCTCGACGACGCGCTCGACCTCCTTCTGCGCCTCGCCGAGGAGGACCTTCTTCGCCGGCGGGATCACCATGTGATCCATGCAGATGGAGATGCCCGCCCGCATCGCGTGGTCGAAGCCGAGCGTGCGGAGCCGGTCCGCGAGGAGGACGGTCTCCTTGTTGCGGTGGATGCGGTAGCAGACGTCGATGAGCGCCGAGAGCGCCTTCTTGTCGAGGGTCTTGTTCGCGTACTCGAACGCGACCCCCTTCGGGAGGACCTCGGAGATGATGACGCGGCCCACCGTGGTCTCGACGATGCGGCGCTTCACGTGGCCGAACTCGTCGAGCTGCGGGTTGCCGTCGTCGTCGATGATCGGCACGCGGACGCGGACGCCGGCGTGCAGCGCGACCTCGCCGTTGTCGTAGGCCATCCGCACCTCCTCGGGAGAGGCGTAGATGCCCCGCAGGTAGCCCTGCGCCACGCCGTCCTCGCCGAAGGAGAGGGTGTCGGCGCGGTACGACCCCTTCTCGAACTTGCGCTCGCGGGTCGCGTAATAGAGCCCGAGCACGATGTCCTGCGTCGGGTTGATGATCGGCTTGCCGCTCGCGGGCGAGAGGATGTTGTTCGTGCTCATCATGAGCACGCGCGCCTCCATCTGCGCCTCGACCGACAGCGGCACGTGGACCGCCATCTGATCGCCGTCGAAGTCGGCGTTGAACGCCGCGCAGACGAGCGGGTGCAGCTGGATCGCCTTGCCCTCGATGAGCACCGGCTCGAACGCCTGGATGCCGAGGCGGTGCAGCGTCGGGGCGCGGTTCAGGAGCACCGGGTGCTCGCTGATGACCTCCTCGAGGATGTCCCAGACCTCCGGCCGCTCCTTCTCCACCATCTTCTTCGCGCTCTTGATGGTGTTGACGTAGCCGCGCTCTTCCAGCTTGTTGTAGATGAACGGCTTGAAGAGCTCGAGCGCCATCTTCTTGGGCAGGCCGCACTGGTGCAGGCGCAGCGTCGGGCCCACGACGATGACCGAGCGGCCCGAGTAGTCGACGCGCTTGCCGAGCAGGTTCTGGCGGAACCGGCCCTGCTTGCCCTTCAGCATGTCGGAGAGCGACTTGAGCGGGCGCTTGTTCGGGCCGGTGATCGTCTTGCCGCGGCGGCCGTTGTCGAACAGCGCGTCGACGGCCTCCTGCAGCATCCGGCGCTCGTTCCGGATGATGATCTCCGGCGCGTTCAGCTCGAGGAGCCGCTTCAGGCGGTTGTTGCGGTTGATGACGCGGCGGTAGAGGTCGTTGAGATCGCTGGTCGCGAAGCGGCCGCCGTCCAGGGGGACGAGCGGGCGGAGATCCGGCGGCAGCACCGGGATCACGGTCAGCATCATCCACTCCGGCCGATTGCCGCTCTCGCGGAAGGCCTCGACGACCTTGAGCCGCTTCGCGAGCTTCTTCCGCTTGGCCTCGCTGGTCGCGGCGCGCATCTCCGTCCTGAGCAGCTCGGCCAGGCCGTGCACGTCGACCTGCTTGAGCATCTCGAGGATCGCCTCGCCGCCCATGCCGGCGCTGAACTTGTCGTCACCGTACTCGTCGAGCAGCTGCAGGTAGCGCTCCTCGCTCAGGAGATCGCCCCTCATGAGGCCGGTCTCCTTCGGATCGATGACGATGTAGGCCTCGCAATAGAGCACCTTCTCCAGGTCCTTGAGCGTGATGTCGAGCATGTTGCCGATGCGCGACGGCAGGCTCTTCAGGAACCAGATGTGGGCGACCGGCGTGGCCAGCGAGATGTGCCCGAGCCGCTCGCGGCGGACCTTCGACTGGATGACCTCGACGCCGCACTTCTCGCACACGATGCCACGGTGCTTCATGCGCTTGTACTTGCCGCAGTTGCACTCGTAGTCCTTCACCGGCCCGAAGATCTTGGCGCAGAACAGACCATCGCGCTCCGGCTTGAACGTCCGGTAGTTGATGGTCTCCGGCTTCTTCACCTCGCCGTGCGACCACTCGCGGATCTTCTCCGGGCTCGCGAGCGAGATGCGGATGGCGCTGAACGAGAGCGGGTCTTTGGGCTTCTCGAAGAAGCTGAAGATGTCACGCATGGAGACCTCCGGAGACGGAAACGATACCGATGAACCTGCCAGCGCCCACCGAGTCGGACTTCGGGGGCGCGCCGCCCGCGCGGCGCGCCTCCCCCCCCATCACCGACCGGGCGCGCGGCGCTCGCGACGTGACGAACTGCATCACTCCTCTTCCTCCGCGGCCGAGGCCTCCACGCCTCCGCTCGTCTCGACCAGCTCCACGTTCAGGCACAGCGACTGGAGCTCCTTGATGAGCACGTTGAAGCTCTCCGGCAGCCCCGCCTCCAGGGTGTAATCCCCCTTCACGATGGCCTCGTACATCCGGGTGCGGCCCATCACGTCGTCGCTCTTCACGGTGAGGAACTCCTGCAGCGCGTAGGCCGCGCCGTAGGCTTCCATCGCCCAGACCTCCATCTCGCCGAGCCGCTGCCCGCCGAACTGCGCCTTGCCGCCGAGGGGCTGCTGCGTGACGAGAGAGTAGGGCCCGATCGAGCGCGCGTGGATCTTGTCGTCGACCAGGTGGTGGAGCTTCAGCATGTACATGATGCCCACCGTGACGTTCTGATCGAACGCATCGCCCGTGCGCCCGTCGAAGAGGATCGCCTGGCCCGAGGTCGGGAGACCCGCGAGCTCGAGAGCGCCCTTGATATCCGACTCATGAGCGCCGTCGAACACCGGCGATCCCATGAAGACGCCCTCGTCGACCGTCTTGACGAAGCGCTTGACGTCGCCGTCGTCGAGGTCGTCGAAGAAGCCGGCCATCGACTCGTCGCCCGCGTAGATGGCCTTCAGGTGCTCCTTGATCTCGGCGGTCGCCCGCTGCTGCTCGAGCATGCTCTGCAGCTGGTTGCCGAGCTCGAAGGCGCCCCACCCGAGGTGGATCTCGAGGATCTGACCGACGTTCATGCGGCTCGGCACGCCGAGCGGGTTGAGCACGAGATCGACCGGCCTGCCGTCCTGCAGGTACGGCATGTCCTCCTCGGGGAGGATGCGGCTGATGACGCCCTTGTTGCCGTGGCGGCCCGCCATCTTGTCGCCGACCTGGAGCTTGCGCTTGATGGCGATATAGACCTTCACCATCTTGATGACGCCCGGCGGCAGCTCGTCGCCCTTGGACAGGCGATCGATCTTGTCCCGGAAGTGCTCCTCGCGCGTGCGGACGAGCTCCTCGAGGTCCCGCAGGATCTGCTGGACCCGCTCGGCGTCGTCGACGGGGATCTCGCCCCAGTATTTGCGGGGGATCTCGGCGAGCGAGGCCTCGTCGATGATGGCGCCCTTCTGGAAGAGCACCTTGCCCTTGTCGTCGACGAGCTTGCCCGTCGCCTCCTTGCCGAGGAGGAGCTCGCGGATGCGGCGGAAGAACGAGTCGCGGAGGATCTTGATCTCCTCGTCGCGCGTCCGCTCGATCCGGGCCCGCTCCTGGTCCTCGATGTCCCGCGCGCGGTCGTCCTTCTCGGTCCCCTTGCGCGAGAACACGCGGGCGTTGATGACGATCCCGCCGACGCCGGGCGGCACCTTGAGCGAGCTGTCGCGCACGTCGCCGGCCTTCTCGCCGAAGATCGCGCGGAGCAGCTTCTCCTCGGGCGAGAGCTGGGTCTCGCCCTTCGGGGTGATCTTGCCGACCAGGATGTCGCCCGGGCGCACCTCGGCCCCGATGCGGACGATGCCGGAGTCGTCGAGGTCCTTGAGCGCCTCCTCGCCGACGTTCGGGATGTCGCGGGTGATCTCCTCCTTGCCGAGCTTCGTGTCGCGGGCGACGCACTCGAACTCCTCGATGTGGATCGAGGTGAACACGTCGTCCTTGGCGATGCGCTCGGACACGAGGATGGAGTCCTCGAAGTTGTAGCCCTGCCACGGCATGAACGCGACGAGCACGTTCTGGCCGAGCGCGAGCTCGCCCATGTCCGTCGACGGGCCGTCGGCGAGCACGTCGCCCTTCTTCACCACCTCGCCCGTCCGGACGACCGGCTTCTGCGTGTAGCAGGTCGACTGGTTCGAGCGCTGGAACTTCATGAGGTGATAGATGTCCGGCACCTCGGCGCCCTCGCCCTCGGCCCGGACGACGATGCGCGTCGCGTCGACGCTCTCGACGACGCCGGGGCGCCGCGCGATCACGCAGACGCCGGAGTCGCGGGCGAGCCGCTCCTCCATGCCGGTGCCCACGAGCGGCGCGTGCGACTGGACGAGCGGCACGGCCTGGCGCTGCATGTTGGCGCCCATGAGCGCGCGGTTCGCGTCGTCGTGCTCGAGGAAGGGCACGAGCGCGGCGGCGACCGACACCATCTGGTTCGGCGCGACGTCCATGAGCTCCACCATCTCGGGCGTGACGATCTTGAACTCGCCGTTGTAGCGGGCCGAGACGAGCGACTCCTTGAAGCGCCCGCTCTCGTCGAGGTTCACGGTCGCCTGCGCGATGTACTTGCCCTCTTCCTCGAGCGCGGAGAGCCAGATCACGTCCTCGGTCACGCGGCCGTTCTCGACCTTGCGGTACGGCGTCTCGACGAAGCCGAACTCGTTCACGCGGGCGAACGTCGACAGCGAGGCGATGAGGCCGATGTTCGGGCCTTCCGGCGTCTCGATCGGGCAGATGCGCCCGTAGTGGGTCGCGTGGACGTCGCGCACCTCGAACCCGGCCCGCTCGCGGGTGAGGCCGCCCGGCCCGAGCGCCGAGAGCCGGCGCTTGTGGGTGACCTCGGAGAGCGGGTTGGTCTGGTCCATGAACTGCGAGAGCTGCGAGCTCCCGAAGTACTCCTTCACGACCGCGCTGACCGGCTTCGCGTTGATCAGGTCGTGGGGCATGAGCGTGTCGATCTCCTGCGACATGCTCATGCGCTCCTTGATCGCGCGCTCCATGCGGACGAGGCCGATGCGATACTGATTCTCCATCAGCTCGCCGACCGCGCGGACGCGGCGGTTGCCGAGGTGGTCGATGTCGTCGACCGAGCCGCGCCCGTTCTTCAGCTCGATCAGGTGGCGCACCGTCTCCAGGATGTCCTGCGGCGTGAGCACCGTGAGATCGAGCCCCGGCCGCTCGTCCTCGGGGACGTCCCGGTAGAACTTGTAGTTCAGCTTCAGCCGGCCGACCTTCGACAGGTCGTAGCGCTCGGCGTTGAAGAACAGGTTGTGGAACAGGGTCTTCGCGGTCTCGAGCGTCGGCGGATCGCCGGGCCGCAGCCGGCGGTAGATCTCGAGGATCGCGTCCTCCATCGTCTTCACCTTGTCGGTGAGGAGCGTGTCGCGGAGGTACGAGCCCACGTTCAGGCCGTCGATGAAGAGGATGCGGAACTGCTCGATGTTCGCGTCACGCAGCCGCTCGAGCTTCGCCTCGGTGAGCTCCTCGTTGACCTCGACCACGACCTCGCCCGTCTCCGGGTCGACGATGTCGTGCGCGGCGACCTTCCCGACGAGCTCCTCCGGCTCGAGGCTGAGCCGCTCGAGCTTCGCCTCCTTCATCTTCCGGATGGCGGCGCGGGTGAACTTCGTGTTCTTCTTGACGATGACGTCGTTGCCAATCTTGATGTCGCGCGTCGTCCGCTGACCGGCGAGGAGATCGTACTCGATGCTCTTCGAGTACTTGCCCCCCTTCTCCAGGTACACGGTCTCGGTCGAATAGAAGTAGTTCAGCAGGTCCTGCGTCGAGTACCCGAGCGCGCGCAGCAGCACGGTCGCGTGCATCTTCCGCCGCCGATCGATGCGCACGTAGATGATGTCCTTCGGGTCGAACTCGAAGTCGAGCCACGAGCCGCGGTACGGGATGACGCGCGCGGAGTAGAGCAGCTTGCCGCTCGAGTGCGTCTTGCCCTTGTCGTGGTCGAAGAAGACGCCGGGGCTGCGGTGCAGCTGGCTGACGACGACGCGCTCGGTCCCGTTGATGATGAACGTGCCCGTCTCGGTCATCAGCGGGAGCTCGCCGAAGTAGACCTCCTGCTCCTTGATGTCGCGCACGATCCGCTCCCCGCCGTCGCGGGTGTCGTAGATCATCAGCTGGTTCGTGACCTTGATCGGGGCCGAGTAGGTCATGCCGCGCTGGCGACACTCGTCGACGTCGTACTTCGGCGGCTCGAGGTTGTACGAGACGAAGACGAGCTCGCTCGTGCCGTTGAAGTCCTTGATCGGGAAGACCGAGCGGAACACCGCCTGAAGCCCGACCTCCTCCCGCTCGTTCGGCGGAACGGACATCTGGAGGAATTTGTCGTAGCTCGACTTCTGGATGTCGATCAGGTTGGGGACGTCGATGATGCGACGAACGCGACCCAGGTTCTTACGGACGCGGAAGTTGGATTGGACGACCGACGGCATCGATTTCCTCCGGCTCACACGAGCCGCGCGGGGCGGGCGCACGGCTCGAACCGAGCAACGAACACGAAGCTACGCACCAATGGCGAGCGAGCGTCCCCAGCATGTGGGGACCCAAAACATCTTGGCTGTGGGGGCAGAGCGGACCGCGTGGCGACCCATTGAGCTCCGGCATTGGTCGAGGACCCGCACCCGCGGTCCTCTTCAGAATTGACCGAGGACCCGTATTCGCGGCCCTCTTCAGCGTTGCGCGAGGGCCCGCATGTGCGGCCCCTTTCTTCAGACAAAAGCGGGACGTGCGGCAGGGACGACCGCCCTGCCGCCGTCCTCCGGCGGATCCCGATTTCCCCTGGCAGGGAGCGGTGATCGTTACTTGAGCTCGACGGTAGCACCTGCCTCGACGAGCTTCTTCTTCATCTCCTCCGCGTCCGCCTTGGAAACCTGCTCCTTGACGGTCTTCGGCGCGGCCTCGACCAGGTCCTTCGCCTCCTTCAGGCCCAGACCCGTGATCTCGCGGATCGCCTTGATCACGCCGATCTTGTTGCTGCCGGCGTTCGCGAGGATGACGTCGAACTCGGTCTGCTCCGGCGGCTTCTCGGCCGGAGCGGCGCCGGGGGCAGCGCCGGCCGCGACGGCGACCGCCGCCGGGGCGGCCTTGACGCCCCACTTGTTCTCGAGGTCCTTGATGAGCTCGGCGATCTGGATGACAGGGAGGTTGGAGAGGTAATCGACGACCTGCTCGCGCGTGATCTCAGCCATTGCAAGACTCCTTCAAACTCTTCTGCGCGCCCCGGGGAGGGGGCCATGTAAACCAAAACCAGACGGGCGCAAGGCCCATTTTTACGAAACGGGCCGCTCAGCCCGATGTGCCCGCCGCGTCTTCCTTCGCCTTCAGGAGATAGGCGAAATTCTGGAGAGGCGCGTTGAGCTGCTGCACGAACTGCTGGAGCGGCGCCTGGAGCGTCGCGAGCAGCATGGCGCGGAGCTCATCCTTGCCGGGCATCGTCGCGAGCTGCGTCTCGACGGCGTCGCCGGAGAGGATCTGCCCCTCGATGAGCCCGGCCTTGATCTGGAGCTTCTGGTTGTCCTTGCGGAACGCCTTGACGACCTTGGCTGCCGCGCTCGGATCCTCGTAGCTCCAGGCCACGCCGGTCATGCCGGTCAGGCTCTTCGCCAGCGTGTTCGCCCAGGGGTGCTCCTTGATGGCGTGGCGGACGAGCGTGTTCTTCACGACCCGGTACTCCACGCCGGACTTCCGGAACTCATCGCGAAGCTTGGTGACCGCCTCGACGTTCATCCCCTTGAAGTCCAGGAAGACCGCGGAAGACATCCGCTCGAACTTCTGCCGGACGGAGCCGACGACCTCTTCCTTTTGGGACCGTTCCATGGGCTACGCCTCCTCTGCCTTGCCGATGAAGTGGACCGGGTCGATGCGAACCCCCGGGCCCATCGTCGAGGACATCGTGATGCTCCGGAGGTAGATGCCCTTGGCCGTCGCCGGCTTGGCCCGGACGAGCGCCTGGATCAGCGCGTCCGCGTTGACCTGGAGCGCGCCCTCCGCGAAGGAGACCTTGCCGATCCGGGCGTGCACGATGCCCGCCTTCTCGACGCGGTACTCGACCTTGCCGGCCTTGGCCTCGGTGATGGCCGTCTTCACGTCGAACGTGACCGTCCCGACCTTGGGGTTCGGCATCAGGCCGCGCGGACCGAGGATACGGCCGAGCTTGCCCACCAGGCCCATCATGTCGGGCGTCGCGATCACGCGGTCAAAGTCCATGAAGCCTTCCTGGACCTTGTTCACGAGATCCGCCTCGCCGACGAAATCGGCCCCGGCAGCCTCGGCCTCCCTGGCCTTCTCGCCCTTGGCGAACACCAGCACCCGGAGCGATTGCCCCGTACCATGCGGGAGCACCACGGCGCCGCGGACCATCTGGTCTGCGTGCCGCGGGTTGACCCCCAGCCGGACCGCGAGGTCCACCGTCTCGTCGAACTTGGCAGGCGCGGCTTGCTTCACGAGCGCGCAGGCCTCCTGCAACGTGTACTTTCGAGCGCGGTCGACGACTGCCCGCGCTGCGAGTTTCTTCTTGGCGACTTTCGGCACATGCCCTCCTTCTTAACGGCTCTCGCCTCCCACGGTGCGCCTAAAACTACCGTGGTAAGTCTTCTACCCCGTCCGCCGGGGCGCCCTCCTCGGAGCGCCGCCAGGCGGCCGCGCATCCCCGACCGCGGGGAGCGCTGCGACGCACCTCAGTCGACGATGTCGATGCCCATCGAGCGGGCGGTGCCCGCCATGCTGCGCATCGCGGACTCGAGGTTCGTCGTGTTCATGTCCTGCATCTTGAGCTGGGCGAGCTCCTGCAGCTGCTTCTGCGTGACCTTGCCCACCTTGACCTTGTTGGGCTCCTTGGAACCCGCGCCCGGCTTCTTCTTGGTCTCGAGCCCCGCCGCCTTCTTGAGAAGGACGGAGGCCGGCGGCGTCTTCAGGATGAACGTGAACGAGCGGTCCGAGAAGACCGTGATCACCACCGGGATGATCATGTCTCCCTGCGCTGCCGTCCGCGAGTTGAAGTCCTTGCAGAACGCCATGATGTTGACGCCGTGCTGGCCGAGCGCCGGACCGACGGGGGGCGACGGGTTGGCCTTGCCCGCCGGAAGCTGCAGCTTCACGTACCCAGTGACTTTCTTCGCCATGATGAATCTCGCACCCTATCGAACCGCCGCCCGACGGGCGGTCTACTTTTCAGAGAAACAGCGGAGCGCCGCGGAGGCGCGGCGCTCGCCCGCAGGTTTGCAGCCGTTCGCCCCCGGCTAGCGCTTCTCCACGGCTGAGAAGTCGAGCTCCACGCTGGTGGGTCGGCCGAAGATGCTGACCTTCACCTTGAGCTTCTGCTTGTCCATCTTCACGTCGTCGACCGTGCCGGTGAAGTTCGCGAAGGCCCCGTCCAGGACCCGCACCTCCTCACCCACCTCGAACGTGAGCCGCGGCTTCGGCTTGACCGACCCCTCGACGATGCCCCGCCGGAGGTTGTCGATCTGCACCAGCGGGACTTCCTGCGGCGTCTGGTTGCCGATGAAGCCGGTCACCTTGGGCGTGTCCTTGACCAGGTGCCAGACCTGCTCGTTCATCTCCATCTCGACGAAGATGTAGCCGGGCAAGCTGAGCTTCTGACGGACGCGGGTCTTGCCGCCGGGACGGTTCTCCGTGACCGTCTCGCTCGGGATGAGGATCTCGCCGAACCGATCTTCCAGTCCGTACTGCTTCACGCGCTGCTGGAGCGCGTCGCGCACCTTCGCCTCGTATCCCGAGTAGGTATGGATGACGTACCACTTCTTGGCCATGGCGCTTGATTCCCTCAGGATCCCCCTGCTTCAGCTTCCATCGCCGTAAACGATGTTGGTCACGAACGCCCAGAAGCGGTCGAGCAGCGCCAGGTAGAGGGTCGCCACGGTGGTCGTCGCGATCACGACGAACGTCGAGTTCGTCACCTCTTTCTTGGTCGGCCACTTCACCTTCGCCAGCTCGGAGGCGACCTCGTCGCTCCAGGTGCGGAGCTCCGCGTTGCGGAACGCACGCAGCACGACGATGAGCGCGATGACGCCGCCGACGACCATGCCGTAGGTCGCCTTGTCGTCGTCACCCACCGCGGAGACCGCCGGCAGCGTTCGGCTGAACCAGTCCTTGTTGGAGAGGGTCGCCCAGACGCCGTGGATGACCTTGCCGAGCAGGTAAGCGAGCAGCATCCCGGAGGCGAAGAAGCCGGCGAGCACATAGCGCTCGGTCCCGAGCTGCGTGGCCGCGACCTCTTCCTCGGCTTCCTCGGCGTCCTCGCGCTCGCCGGCGCGCTGCGCCTCGGCGCCCTCGGCGTCAGCGGCCTCCGGCTCCTCGCCTTGCGTCACGAGGGACGACGCTTCGGCGGGTGCGGGCGCTCCAGATTCGTCCGGCTCCCCATCCTCCGCGACCTTCGGCGTTTGCTTGTCTTTTTGACTCTTCGCCATAACCACACCAAACGCGCCGGCCCGCGGCAGACAGAAGCCTGCTCGATGGGGCTCCGAGGGCGCCCCCTGGGCGCCCGCATTCCCCGGCAGGGGCAGAGAGGCTCGAACTCCCGACCTGCGGATTTGGAATCCGCTGCTCTACCAACTGAGCTATACCCCTAGAATCGCTGCGCCTTCCTGTGCACCCGTTCACTTCGTCTCGTTGTGAACCGTGTGCTTCTTGCACTGCTTGCAGAACTTCTTGAGCGAAACCACCTGGTCGGGCGCCTTCGTGGTCTTGTAGTTCCGCGACTTGCACTCGCAGCAGGCCAGTGAGACGGCGATGCGCGCCGCACGCCACCCACCGGCCTGCTCGCCCACGTCGGCCTCCTACGCGAGGATCTTCGTGACGACGCCGGCGCCCACCGTCTTGCCGCCCTCGCGGATGGCGAAGCGCATCTGCTCCTCCAGCGCGACCGGGGCGATGAGCTCGATCGTCATCGTGATGTTGTCGCCCGGCATCACCATCTTCACCCCCTCGGGGAGGTTCACCGTGCCGGTCACGTCCGTCGTCCGGATGTAGAACTGCGGCCGGTAGTTGGTGAAGAACGGCGTGTGGCGCCCGCCCTCCTCCTTCTTGAGGACGTACACCTCACCGGTGAACTTCGTGTGCGGCGTGATCGACCCGGGCTTCGCGAGCACCTGGCCGCGCTCGATCTCTTCCTTCTCCACGCCGCGGAGCAGGCACCCGACGTTGTCGCCCGCCTGCCCCTGGTCGAGCAGCTTCCGGAACATCTCGACGCCGGTCACGACCGACTTCTTCGTGTCCTTGAAGCCGATGATCTGCACCTCGTCGCCGACCTTGATCACGCCGCGCTCGATGCGGCCCGTGGCCACCGTGCCGCGGCCCTTGATCGAGAACACGTCCTCGATCGCCATCAGGAACGGCTTGTCGATGTCGCGCACCGGCTCGGGGATGTAGCTGTCGAGCGCGTTGAGGAGCTGCTGGATCGTCTCCTCCCACTTCGGGTCGCCCTGCAGCGCCGGCAGCGACGCGCCCCGGACGACCGGCGCGTTGTCGCCGTCGAACTTGTACTTCGAGAGGAGCTCGCGGACCTCCATCTCGACAAGGTCCAGCATCTCCGGGTCGTCCACGGCGTCGCACTTGTTCAGGAACACGACGATGTGGTTCAGGCCGACCTGCCGGGCGAGCAGCACGTGCTCGCGCGTCTGCGGCATCACGCTGTCGAGCGACGACACGACGAGGATCGCCCCGTCCATCTGCGCCGCGCCCGTGATCATGTTCTTGATGTAGTCGGCGTGCCCGGGGCGGTCGACGTGCGCGTAGTGGCGCTTCTCGGACTCGTACTCGACGTGCGCGGCCGCGATGGTCACCGTCTTGGTCTCGTCACGGACCGTCCCGCCCTTCGCGATGTCGGCGTACGAGATCGCCTTCGCCAGCTGGCGCTTCGACTGCACCTTGACGAGCGCGGCCGTGAGCGTGGTCTTGCCGTGGTCGATGTGGCCGATGGTGCCCACGTTCACGTGCGGCTTCGTACGAGTGAATTTCTCCTTGGCCATCGAGATGTCTCCTGCCGAAATGAAGTTCGCGACTGCGTTGCGCTGTCCTCGCTGGAGCCCACCATCGGGATTGAACCGACGACCTCGTCCTTACCAAGGACGTGCTCTGCCAACTGAGCTAGGTGGGCAAACGACCGACCACGGAGCGGGCGACCGGGTTCGAACCGGCGACGTTCAGCTTGGAAGGCTGACGCTCTACCAACTGAGCTACGCCCGCGGGGCTCCGCCGGGAGTGTTCCCAGCGGATCTACATCTTGGTCGGACCGCTGTCGGAGCGAACGACCGCTCCGGTGGAGGGTGATGGATTCGAACCATCGTAGGCATTGCCGGCAGATTTACAGTCTGCTCCCTTTGGCCGCTCGGGCAACCCTCCAGATTTTCTATCTTTTCTCTATCGTACCGCGTTTGTCCGTCCCGTGGCCTCCCGAACCGTCGACCTGCTGCCTTGCATCGGAGCTGGCGAGGGGACTTGAACCCCTAACCCCCTGCTTACAAGGCAGGTGCTCTACCGATTGAGCTACGCCAGCGACATCGACC
Source organism: Sorangium cellulosum So0157-2 (assembly GCF_000418325.1). GTDB lineage: Bacteria > Myxococcota_A > Polyangia > Polyangiales > Polyangiaceae > Sorangium > Sorangium cellulosum_D. The sequence continues at coordinate 804,080 of NC_021658.1, read as the reverse complement.
CGCTGCTCGCCCCCGGGCTCCGGGAGGCGTGCGTGCTGACCTAGCGACATGTCCCAAGATCGATCACTTCTGTACGAGCAATCAACTCCCGGCCCTGCTGGACCGTCTGCCTGCGCGGCTCGGGGCATCCCGGCCGGCCTGGACCGCAGCGAGGTGAAGCGGCTGGTGCTGCTCACGTCGCTCCGAAGGTAGACGAGTCCCGCGAAGGGAGGAGGCTCTTAGCCCCCTGCAAGAGACGTGTCAAGCGGTGTGCATCGTTTTCGTCCCGTTTTCGTCCGTTTCGCTGGAATCGGCTGCGGAAGCGCGGGTCGAGCGCACCGTCGAGCTGCCGCGGGCAGGCGCTCCCGCCTCGTCCGGCAGCGCCGATCTCGCTCGAGTGACGACCGTTTTCAAGGCGGACGTCGCGCCCAGCGTGCGAAGCGGCGCGGCGCGGGCTCGAGCCGCGCCGTCGCCGGGGCACGGCGGCGGGCCCAAGCCGCACGATGGCGCAGCGCGGGCACGGCGGCGAGCCCGCGCCGCGCCGTCGTCGCGCGCAGCGCTCCGCAGCACGACGCCGTCGCGACGCGCGGCGCGCTCCGCAGCACGACGCCGTCGCGACGCGCCCCGCAGCGCGACGCCGTCGCGCCGCGCGCTCGCGGAAAGCCACGGGAGGCGCGCGAAGCCACGGGAGCCTCGCCGTGGCCGCGCCTCGGGCGAGCAAGAGCTCCCTTGCGCTCGGCGCGCGGCTGCTGCGATCCTGCCCGGCGCACGTTCGCTCGGGCGCGCAGCGGAGCAGCGCCGGGCGTCGTCGCGGTTCGTCACGCTTCGGGGGGGTAGAGGTTCGATCGCATGGACTGTCCCGCTTGCCATCAGCCAAACATCGATGGGGCGCGCTTCTGCGCCACGTGCGGCGCGCTCCTCCCTGTCGCGCCGGTGGAGGCAGACCCGCTCATCGGCACGATCGTGGGCGGCCGGTTCCGGATCGTCGGGGTGCTCGGCGAGGGCGGGATGGGCCGCGTCTACAACGGCGAGCAGCCGATGGGGACCTCGGTGCGGAAGGTCGCCATCAAGACGCTCCTCTCGCAGCACGCGAAGGACCCGCAGGTGGTCGCGCGCTTCATGCGGGAGTGCGGCACGGTCAGCGAGCTCGAGCACCCGAACACGATCAAGGTCTACGACTTCGGGCAGACGAACACCGGGGAGCTCTACATCGCGATGGAGCTGCTCACCGGGCAGTCGCTGGAGACGGCGCTCGAGCGAGGCGGCGCGCTCGCGCCCGAGCGGGTCGATCGCATCCTCGCGCAGGCGTGCGGGTCGCTCCAGGAGGCCCACGAGAAGGGGATCGTCCACCGCGACCTGAAGCCCGCCAACATCTTCCTGACCAGGCGCGCCGGCGAAGAGGACTACGTCAAGGTCCTCGACTTCGGCATCGCGAAGCGCGACGAGCGCAGCGCGAGGGCCGAGCAGAAGCTGACGCAGCAGGGGACGGTGCTCGGCACGCCGCCGTACATGAGCCCCGAGCAGTTCACGGGCAAGGAGCTCGACGCGAGGAGCGACATCTACTCGCTCGGCGTGCTGACCTACGAGATGCTCACCGGCCGCCTGCCGTTCGAGGCCGACACCCCGTGGGCGTGGGCGACGCAGCACATGACGGCGCAGCCGTTCCCGTTCGAGGCCGTGCCGATGGGCGCCGCGGCCCCGCCGAAGATGAAGGCGGCCGTCATGAGGGCCCTCAGCAAGAACCGCGAGGAGCGCCAGCAGTCGGCGCGGGAGTTCTACGAGGAGCTCACCATCGGCGCCGGGCCCCGCCTCTCGGTGCTCGGGACGCCGCCCCGCACCCAGGTCGGGCTCGAGGCCCCGACCAGCGGGACCGCGCTGATGCCGTCGCGCTCAGGTCAGACCCAGATCGGCGAGCCGCTGTTCGTCGCGGGGCCGCCCACGGGACCGGGCAAGACCGTCGTCCCCCACCACGCCGCCACCGTCATGGACCAGGCGGCGATGCCAGGGGGCGCCGTGCCGGCCCACCCGCCCGTGAACACGGGCAGCGGTCAGGTCTTCCCCGCGCCGCCGCCGCCGCCGGCGCAGAAGAACAAGACAGCCCCGATCCTCGCCGCGGTCGCGGCCGTCGCGGTGCTCGGCGTCGTGGGCGTCGTCATGATGACGAAGGGGGGCAGCGGCGGCGCGACCGAGGAGAGCACGTCGACCGCGATCCCCCTGCCCTCGGGCGCGTCGTCCGTCGCGCCGCCCGTCTCCGTCGCGTCGGACCCGACCGTGGCGCCGCCGACGAGCGAGCCCTCCACCCCGGAGCCCCCGCCCGAGCAGGCGGGTCAGGTCAAGACGCCCACCGACACCGCGAAGAACACGCCGACCCCGACCGCCGGGCCCAAGAACCCGCCCCCCGGCAACGAGAAGGCCGAGCAGGAGTGCAGGGCCGCGATCAACCTGGCGAACGGCGGCAACACGGATCTCGCGGTGAAGCGCTTCGCGGCCTGCGACGGCCCCAGGAAGGCCGAGGCGAGGGCCGCGATCGGCGCGAGCGCCAAGCGAGCCGTCGCCTCCAAGGGGTGCGCGGCCAAGTCCCACGCCATGGCAGCCGCGCGCATCGGGGCCGGCGAGGCGATGTCCCAGCTGCCGGCGAAGTGTCAGTGACCATGCCGCGCCGACGTGGCCAACATGACGAACGCGACGAGGCGAACGGAGCGGCGCGGTTGCGACGGCTGTGGACGATCGGGCGCAACGCCGGGCGGGTCCGGCCTGTTCCAGGCTTGCCTTGACGCGCGATTTTGACCGATGCTAGATCCTGCCTCGACGGGTTCTGAAAGTTCAGTGAACGCCATGACCTGGCTTGGTAGGTCGGCGCTTGACTTTGGAACATGGGGGAGAAGGTCGCTCACGGGAAATGGGCAGTAAGATTCGTTTGGCCGCGCCTCGAATGACCTGGCGCGACATATGTCGATCCGAAGAGTTTGCTGGGCGATGGATCGCCCTTGACAACGTCCGATACGTTACGGGCGGCTGCCAGCCGGCCGAGGCCGACGTCGTGGACGCCGACGACGACCTGGCCGACTTATGCGCGCGGATGCGCGAAGCCGACCGCACGGCCTGTGCGATCCTCTTCGTCGAGGAGGAGGCCGGGGTTCCGGCGCAGGTCCAGCGACTGCCGCAGCTGTGGCGCCGCGTCGCGCACCACTGATCGGCCACAACCAACCACCTCATCCATCCCGCCACCTGACGTAGCGAGCGCTTCCGGAGCGACACGGCGCGCCGGGCACGGCCCGGCGCGCTCGAGCTCCTGGAGCTCGCCGCGGTGGCATTCGCGCGCGCGCCAGCGCCCGCCTCGGCCGGCCGCGCCCCCCGGAACGCCTGGATCTGCGCCGGAGGCGCCCGGCTGGGCGACGACGACCGGCTACTTCAGGATCGGCTTCAGCAGCGTCTTGCCGTCCTTGACGACGACGTCGTAGTCCACCGACTTGGCCGGGTTCGTCGCGCGCAGCTTCGCGGCCTGCGCGCGGAGGCTCTCGGCGAGGCGTTCGTAGGTGACGCCGGCCGTCGACTCCCGCGCGGCGCGCTTGGTCTCGACGTACTTCGCGTAGATCTGGCGCAGCCGTTGCTCCGGGAGCTCGTCGTCGCGCGCGGCCGACCGCTGCGGGGGCGGCCCGGGCCGCGGGCGCGTCGCGGCGTCCAGGCCGGCGCGCGCGGCTTCCGGCGGGCGCGAGGAGGCGCGCGGCGCCGCGTGCCGCGCTCCGCCGCTCGCCGTACCCGTATCCGCCGCGGGCGGCGCGGTGGAGCGACGGCGTCGGCTCGGCGGCGGTCGCTCCGAGTGCACGCGGTCCTGCCGCCTCGCTCCAGCGCCCCGTGCCTCGCCCGCCGCCGCCGCGGTGGCCGCCGGCGCAATTGTTCGATGCTTCCGCTGCCGCCGCCTTCGCGGCGCCCGGGGCCGATGCGGCCGGCGGCGCTGCGGCTGCCGGCGCGGCCGCGGCGCTCGGCGGAGATCGGACGGGGAGCGGAGGCGGCGGTCGCTTCGGCGGAGCAGGCGGCGGCTCGGGCGCGACGTCCGTCAGGGCCCCGGGAGACCCGGCCGCGGCCGCCGCCGCGTCGCCGGTCTTGGCGCTCTGCGCGCGCTGGGCGCGCATCTCCGCCGCGAGCTCGGCCAGCCGCTGGCGGGTTGGCGGTTGGCGGTGCCCGCCGCGGGCGGCGCCCGGTCGGCGGCGGGGCGCGCGGAGGTCCTCGCCCCCGCTGGAGCTGCCTCGGTCGGCTTTGCTTCGGCCGGCTTCGCCTCGGCCGGCTTGATCTCCGGCGGCTTCTGCTGGGGCCTGGTCAGGCCGAGCCCCCGGGGCAAGCCCCCCAGCGGGGCCGGCTTCACGGCCGCCGCCGCCTGCGGCGTGGCGGGCGGCACCAGGGCGGGGCGCACCTGCGGGCCGGCGGGCGCCGCGGCCTCCGGCGGTGCGATCGGCGGCGCGGCGGGCTCGCGCGGCGAGGCCTCGTCGACGGCCAGCTCGACCTGCGGCTGCTTGCGCGACGACGACGCGGCGGGCAGCGGCGGGGGCGCGAGCGTGACCGCCTCGTCGTCGACGTCGATCTCCTCGTGGTCGCCGGTGTCGTCGCGGTGGGATGCCTCGCGCGCCGCCTGCTGCTCGGCGAGCTCCGCGTAGCGCTCCGCCCGCTTCCGGCCGACGATCGTGAGCGCCTCCTTCGTTCCGACCCGCTTCGCTGCGCGGATGACGTCGCGACGGTACGTCCCGTTCTCGATCTCGCGCGAGATGCGGCCCCAGTACTGCTGGAACGTGTTGTAGCGCTGGATCAGCATCTGGAACTTGAACCGGAGCCCGGTGTTCCTGATCTGCTCCCGCCGCATCACCCAGATGCGGCGCTCGACGTCCTTGCGCGGGATGAGCGGCTCGATCCGCTCGATCCCCATGAAGTATTGCTCGTACAGCGCGCGCAGCCGCTCGATGCGCGTCTCCAGCTCCTCAAGCTCCCGTTCGACGTCGCTCGATTCCATCGCGGCTAGAGGGGCGTGATGCGCAGGTTGTCGAAGCAGACTGGCGCATCCCAGTCGTTGAAGCCCAGGTGCTCGTGCCCAGGGCCGGCGAGCGGCGCGGGATCGCTGAGCTCCAAGGTGTCGACGCCGTTGACCGACCAGGAGAGCGTCCTGCCGTCACGGCGCTCGATCCGGAAGCGGTACGGCTGCCCCGGCGCGACCGGGCGCGCGCGCTCGTCGTCGCTGTCCGGATCCACGTCGATCTCGAGGCGATCTGCGCCGTGCTCGTCGAGCCGGGCGAGCACGTGCTTCGTGTTCTTCCATCCGCCGAGGATCACGAGGTAGCTCGTCGCGTTCGTGTAGCTCGCCGCCGTCGCTCCGCTCCGTCCATCGCCCCAGAGCTCCACCTTGAGATCGCCGTCGGGGGCCTCGGCGATGGCGTCGAACTCGATTCGGGCGTTCTCGGGCAACGGCCGTCTCAACCACACGCCGCGGTTCCTCGCGCCGCGGACGCAGAGCCGACCCTCCTCGATCTTCCACTTGGGGCTGAGGGCGTTCCAGTCGGGGCCGAGCGCCGGCCGATCGAAATCGTCCTCGAACACCCCCGCGCGCTGCGCGCCCTGAACGCCGCCCGCGGCGATCGACGCCGAGGCCGCGACCGTCCCGGCTGGCCGCGCGCTCGTATCGCCGGTGGCCGGCCCCTCGGGCACGCACGACGCGCTCACGAGCAGCGAAGGCACGGCGAACACGCCGACGGTGGCACGGCCAGACAGCACGGAATCGATGCTAGCAGCGGTGCGCGCGGACTTCGAGGCCGCTGGCGGACGCCATCGCCGGGAGGGAGTCGAGCCTCCGCCGCGCTGCCAGCCCGGGCGCATGGCGAGCGCCCGACGCGGCCGGACCAGCAACGGAAAGCGCCTTGGCTCGCCGCGTCATGCCCGAGAGACGGCGCTTGATGGGCTCCAATCCCGGGCGTAAGGAGAGGCGCCATGCACCCCATCCTGTTCCGCGTCCCGCTGCCCGTCTGGACCGTGCCCCTGCTCTGGGTCTTCCTGATCGCTGCGGGCATCGCCTTCGCGGGCGCGATCGGGCTGCTCATCGGCAAGAACAAGCCAGGCGCCGCTGCGGCGGGCGTCGCGGGCGTCGTGCTCGCCGTGCTCGCGTCCCAGTTCAAGGAGCAGACCTACACCCTGGGTCCGATCCCCATCTACAGCTACGGGGTCATGCTCGGCCTCTCGCTCGTCGTCGGCTGGTACCTGACGCTCGGGCTCGCGGAGCGCGACGGCCTGCCGAAGGAGACGATGGCGAACTGCTACGTCGTCACCGCGCTCGCCGCGGTGCTCGGCTCGCGCGTGCTCTACATCCTCACGAACCTCGACGAGTTCGACTCGTTCGGCGCGATGTTCGACATCCGCCGCGGCGGGCTCGTGGCGTACGGCGGGTTCCTGGGCGGCTTCCTGGGCTCGTACCTGTTCCTGCGGTCCCACCGGCTCCCGCTGCTCCCCTGGGCCGACGTCGCCGTCCCGAGCCTCGCCTCGGGCCTCATGATCACGCGCATCGGCTGCTACCTCTTCGGCTGCGATTTCGGCCGGCCGCTCGGCGAGACGGCGCCCGCCTGGCTGAAGAAGCTCGGCACCTTCCCCCACTGGGCCGATGGCACGCTGGACCACGGCAGCGGGTCCCCGGCGTGGGTGCAGCACGTCAAGGAGCGCGGGCTGGATCCGGCCTCCGAGGCGTCGCTCGCCGTGCACCCGACGCAGATCTACGAGTCCCTCGTCGGCGCGGGGCTGCTCGCGCTCCTGCTCCTCGCGCGGCGGCGGCAGAGGTTCCGCGGCGAGATCTTCCTGCTCTTCACGTTCTCCTACGGCGTCTGCCGCTACCTGCTCGAGCTCCTGCGGGACGACGCGGAGCGCGGCTCGATCCCGCCGACGCTCCCGGAGCACGTGCTGCTCCCCGCCGGCCTCCTCGTCTTCGCCGTGGCGTACGCGATCGGGTTCTCCCGCGTCATCCGCAACGACGTGGCGCGCAAGGTGACGCAGGCGCTCGCCTTCGTCCCCGCGGTCGCCCTGTACCTCGCCCTCAAGCCCGAGACGTTCGGCGCGTCCACGGCGCTCCAGTACTCGACCTCCCAGGCGGTCGCGCTGGCGACTGGGCTCGCCGCGTCGATCGCGTTCGCGATCTACTACAAGGCCGCCCTCGACCACCCGGAGCAGGCGATGGCGCTCAACCTCCCGCAGAGCCAGCCCGCCGCCGACGATGAGGGCGACGACGAAGACGAGGACGAGGACGAGGACGAGGACGACGCGCCGGGCGACGGAGACGACGAGGAGGGCGCGCCGAGCGAGAAGCGCGGCGCGAAGGCGAAGGCCGGCGACGAGGCGTCGCGGGGGAAGCGCGGCAGCGCGAAGGACGGAGGCCGGGCGACGGCCCGCGAACGCGGCGCCGCTGCCGAGGCGCCCGACACCACCGGAGAGGCATAGGCTGTGAAGATCGCATTCGGAGAGGGCAAGCTCATTCCGGCCGTCGTGCAGGATCGGCTGACTGGACAGGTCCGGATGCTCGCGTACATGACGCGCGAGTCGCTCGCCCGGACGCTGGAGACGGGGCGCGCCACGTTCTTCAGCCGATCGCGCGGCGAGCTCTGGGAGAAGGGGGCGACGAGCGGCAACACGCTCGCCGTCACGAGCATTCACGCCGATTGCGACGGGGACGCGCTCCTCGTGCTTGCGGAGCCGCGCGGCCCGACGTGCCACACGGGCAGCGCGAGCTGCTTCTTCCGGCAGGTCGAGGCCCGCGGCGACGAAGAGCCGGAGGCCGCCGACGAGGGGCAGGACGCGTCCGCGGTGCTCGAGTCGCTCGAGCGGGAGATCGAGGCGCGCAAGGCGTCGTCGGCGACGAAGAGCTACACCCGCAAGCTGCTCGACGGCGGCGCGCCGCTCATCGGCGCGAAGCTGCGCGAGGAGGCCGGCGAGCTCGCGCAGGCGATCTCCGGCGAGAGCGACGATCGCGTCGCGTCGGAGGCGGCAGACGTCATCTACCACCTGCTGGTCGGCGTCGCGTCGCGCGGCGTCCCGCTGCGCGCGGTCCTCGCCGCGCTCGCGTCGCGCATGGGCACGAGCGGCCTCGTCGAGAAGGCGCAGCGGGCGCAGAAGGACCGGGCGGGAGCGCCGTGACGGGCCGCCGCCTCAGGGCGGCGGCGGCGGCGAGGCTGCAGGCGGCGATGCTCTTCGCGCGCCGAGCGTATAGGCCGTGAAAAGCGGGCGCAATCCGCCGTCGCCGCTGCGCCGCGGCGCGCCCTCCGCGCCGGCGAGGGATGGGCTATCCTGGAGGCGTGAGCCCGTTCCGTGAGCCGCCCGGCGTCGAGCTCGGCCCGCTGGAGGTCGGCCTCGGGCGCGCGGCGCGGCGAGCGATGGTGGGCCTCATCCCGAGCGGCGGGAGGCTCATCGCGCCCGACGGTTACGCGCGGCTGATCCAGGGCGAGGGAGGCTCCTTCCGCTGGCGGTCGCACGCGGCAGGCGCGCTGGGCTCGCTGGGGCTCTTGCTGGTGGCCGCCTGCGCCTTCGTCGCGGCGACCGGCGGCTTCAAGCTGAGCGGCGTCGGTGCGACCGCCGCGACGGTGGCGCTCGTGATCGCGGGAGGGCTCTCGCTGGCCGCGGTGCTGCGCGCCCTCGATGCGCCGCGCGAGCGGCTCACCGTGCGCGGCGCCGTGGTCGGCAGGGCGGCGAGGCGCGCGCTCCGCAGCGCACTGCGCCTCGCGCGCCGGGCGGCACGCGCGCCGGAGCGGTTCGGCCCCCGCCGCGTCACCGCGCTGCGCAAGACGCTCTCCATGCTCGCCGATCCGCTCATCGCCGACTGGATCCCCGCGGACGTGCGCGGCCGCGCGGAGCTCCTCCTGGCCCGCGCCATCGCCGCGAGCGCCGGCGCGCGCTGGACGCGCGACGCCGGCGTCCGGGACGAGGTCCGGTCGCTGCTGCTCGCCGCGGCCGATCACCTGATCGAGCCGACGCCGGCCCGGCTGGATCTGCTCACGCTGGCGGAGCACACCGAGGCCGCCCCGATCTCGCGCGAGCCGCGGCGGCAGCAGCGCGCGCCCGCAGCGGCGCGGATCCGCCGCGGGGCGCCGTCGCCCGAGGCCCTTCCCGGCGACGACGCCGCGGACGCCGCGTCGCTCGCCGAGCTCGACGCGGCCGATCCCGCCGGCGGAGCAGGAGGCCGTGCTATGGTGCGCCGTTGAACGGTGCCGCGCTGAGCGATGCGTCGTCGAAGGGTGCGTCGCTGACGTCGCAGCAGGCTCCGGCGGTGTCGCAGCGATCCTGTGAATCCTCCTCGATTCCGGGGCGCGTCACGCTCCCCGGCCATCCCCCTGCCCCCTGTGCTCCGCCGCGCGCTCCTCGCGCTCTGTAGCGCGCTGCTCGTGGGGTCGCGCCCGGGCCCTGCGCTCGGTCAGGGCGCGGATGCGGCCGCCGGCGCGGCGCCCGAGCCGGCGCCTCGCGCGACGCGCCACCGCGCGGCAGGGCTGTCCGCCGGCGCGACGCCGCAGGAGCGACACCGGGTCCGGTACACCCTCGACGGCATCGAGATCCGGGGCAACGTGCGGACCGCCGCGCGCGTGATCCTCCGCTACGTCAGGTTTCGCGCGGGCGGCGTGCTCGACGTCGAGGATCCGGAGATCGAGCTCACGCGCTACCGCCTCCTCGGGACCGGGTTCTTCGCCTCGGTCGGGCTGTCGCTCCGCAAAGGGGCCGAGCGCGGGAGCGCGACGCTCGTGATCGACGTTGTCGAGCGCAACACGTTCGTCGTGCAGGACCTCTGGCTCGGCATCGCGGCCGACGAGGACACGGCGGGCAACGCGCGGCCGCTCTCCGCGTTCACCGGCGTGCAGGCCGCCGAGACCAACCTCGCGGGGACCGGGATCACGCTCGGCGCCGGCGTCGGCCTCGCGGCGGACCAGCTCGCCCTGAGGACCCGCTTCGTCGATCCAGCGTTCGTCGGGACCCGCTGGTCGGCCGCGGTGACGGTGCTCTACAACGACGCGCGCGACTTCTTCGGCAACCGGGACGTCTCGTTCGAGTCCCCGCTGCTCGAGCAGCGGGAGGTCACGGGCTACGCGGTCGTCGCCTACAAGCGGTTCGGCGCGACGCTCGGCACGGGCCATGACGTCTCCTCCTCCTCGCAGCTGTCGCTCGACTACCACCTCGAGCAACTCGACGCGACGGTGCCCACGGTCGCCTCGCACATGCGCGGAGACCGCCGCGAGCCCATCGATTTCGACATCCTGGGCGGCAGGACGGTGCTCTCGTCGCTGCGCGCCGCGATCGACTACGACACGCGCGACGCGCCGTTCCTGACGACGCAGGGCACGCTCGCCTCCGTCGCGGTCACGGTGGGCGTCCCGCCGTTCGGCAGCGACTACGGCTACCAGAAGTTCGAGTTCGCCGCGCAACGCTGGTTCCGCCTCCCGATGCGGCACGTGCTCCGCGTCGAGGCGTTCGCCGGCGCCGTCGCCGGGGACGCCCCCTTCTTCGAGAAATTTTACGTGGGCGACCTCACCGACCTCCTGCCGGATCGGCTGCTCGACCTCGCCCCCGATCGCAGGCAGCCGCCGAACTTCCTCAGCACGGACATCATCGAGGTCCGGTACGGGGACTTCGCCGCGAAGCTCGAGGCGGAGTACCGGATCCCGGTCTACGCCGGCCGCGGCTCGATCTTCGGCGTCGACCTCTTCGGCGCCGCAGGCCTGTACGGGCTCGCGACCCGCCGCGAGTTCACCGACCCGCCGACCGGGTACGAGGGCTTCGCCCGCGTGCCCGTGGACATCACGTACAACCTCGGTCTGCGGGTCGACACGGCGGTCGGCGGCGTGACGCTCGCCTTCTCGAACCTGCTCGGGCTGATCCCGGCGCGGCGCGGTGAGCGGAAATGACCTGCCCGGGCGCAGGCCGCGGCGCGGCGCGCTGGCGCTCGATCGCGCTGCTCGCGGCGCTCTCCCTGGGCGCGGGCCGGACGGCGGCCCAGGAGCGGCCCGGCGACGCGGGCGGCCGGCAGGAGACGAAGGAGATCGCCGACGCGGACGCGCAGCAGGCGCTCGGCACGCCGGCCGCGCTGCCCACGCGCGTGGCGAGCCTCTCGCTCGACAAGACGATCGTGCAGCTCACCGTCGGCTTCCGCGACGTGGTCGACGGCGAGATCTCGAAGAAGCTGCTCAGCGGGCTGCCGACCGTCATCACGATGCGCGGCTATCTCTTCCACGAGAGCGGGGGCAACCCGGTCGCGCTCGCCGCCAAGAGCTGCCGGATCGTCTACGACCTCTGGGACGAGGTGTTCCGGATCCAGCTGATCCAGGCCGGAGCTCAGTCGAGCACGGTCGCGGTCAACGTGGAGGGCGTGCTCCGCAACTGCGCCGAGGCCCGGAGGCTGCCGCTCGTGGAGCGGTCGCTCGTCCGCGACGGCAACCGCTATTTCGTGGCCGTGCTGGTCGAGGTGAACCCCATGAGCGCCGAGATGCTCGATCGCATCAAGCGGTGGGTCACGCGCCCGCCCGGCTCCACCGCGATCGGGCCCAGCGACTCGCTGTTCGGCTCCTTCGTCGGCCTGTTCGTGACGCGCATCGGCAACGCCGACCGGAGGCTCGCGTTCCGCACGCAGGCCTTCCTCCCGCCGGCTCCGCCGCCGAGCCCTCCCCCGCCGCCCCAGAGCCCCCCGAGCCGCTGAGGCGCGGCGCGCTCGCCCGCCGCCGCGTCGCCGCGTCCGATACTCGACAATCGCTGCGCGGCCGCCCCCGGTTCGTGTCTACTCCACCCCCATGCGCCTCTTTCCCATCGCGCTCGACCTCAACGGCCGGCGGGCCCTCGTCATCGGCGCCGACGGCGAGGTGCCCTACACCGTGGAGCGGCTCCTCTCGGCGGGCGCCCGCGTCGCCGTCGTGGCGCCTGGGCAGGTCGACGCGTCGATCGAGCGCGCCGGTCAGGAAGGGCGGCTCGAGCTGCACCGGCGGCCGTTCGCGGACGGCGACCTCGACGGCGCGGCGATCGTGTTCCTCGCGCCGGGCGACGACGCGCTCTCGCGGCGACTCCATCGCGAGCTCGCGGACGCCGGGCGACTCGTCTGCACGCTGGATCGCCCGGAGGTGTCGAACTTCGTCAACCCTTCGGTGGTCTCCGCCTCCGGACTGACCATGAGCTTCAGCAGCCACGGCGTCAGCCCGGGGACGATACGGCGCATCCGGGAGGATCTCAGCGCGCTCTTCTCGGATCCCCGGTTCGCGCGCTACATCGAGGCGCTGCGGCGGCTCCGCGAGAGCCTCCCGCGGGGCGCCGCGCGGGCCGCGCGCATGCGGAAGGCCACCTCGGGCTTCGGCCTGGAGGCGAGGCTGCGGTTCCCTGCGTGGCTGGAGCGAGGCGACGAGCCTTGATGTCCGGAGATGCCGCACGCACAGCCGGGGGCGCCGCGAACGAGGGGGCGCACGCGACCCCGACGGACGCGAAAACCCTTGTGTAGAGCGGCCTTCAAGGCTTAAGTGGGCGCCCACGCGACACTATCCGCGGAGGAGGGCTTACGGTATGCGTTCACGATCGGGCCGGCTGACGATGTTGACCTCGGCGGCGATGGTCTCTGGGCTCCTGACGCTGACGAACGTCAGTCCGGTATCTGCGCAGACGGCGCCGCCTCCGGCGGGCAAGCCGGCCGCGCAGCCGCCCGCCGCGGCCGCGCAGGCGCCCGCCGCGGCCGCGCCGACGCCGGGTCCTGCGAAGCCCGCCGCCGCCGCGGGGCAGGCGCCCGCCGGCGCCACGCCGCCCGCCGCCGGCGCCACGCCGCCCGCCGCTGGCGCCACGCCGCCCGCCGCCGGTACGCCCGCGACGGCGGCGCCTGGAAAGACCGCCGAGCCCGCGGCGAAGGTGACCACCACCAAGCCGAAGAAGCCGCTGACGGAGAAGCAGAAGAAGGACGAGGCGAAGAAGCTCTACAAGGAAGCCGAGGCCAGGTTCGAGAAGGGCGAGTACGCCGTCGCGGCCGACCTGTACCGCCAGGCGGACGAGCACGTGCCCGGCGCCGCGCCGAAGTACAAGCTCGCCCTCTCGCTCGACAAGCAGGGGCTCGCGACCGAGGCGGTCGCGGCGTGGCAGGCGTTCCTCGACTCGAAGCCGGACGCGGAGAAGTTCAAGGACAAGATCACCGAGGCGCAGGGGCGCGTCGAGGCCCTGAAGAAGACGCCGGCCAAGGTGAAGGTCGCGACCGCTCCGGAGGCGCCGCCGGGCCTCAAGATCGCGATCGACGGCGTGGCCCAGACGGGCACCGAGCTCTCGGTCCCGCCCGGCAAGCACACCCTCACCGTCTCGGCCGAGGGGTTCATCGACTCGAGCCAGGAGCTCGAGGTCAACTTCGCCGAGGCGCGCGAGGTCAGCGTGACGCTGACGCCCAAGCCGCAGGAGCCGGTCGCCGCGACGCCGGCGCAGCCCCCGGCCCCGCCGCCGGCCGCCGAGGTGCCCCCGGCGCAGCCGCCGCCGCCCGCGCCGGCGGCCGAGCCGCGCTCCCCGGTGCCGGCCTACGTGACCCTCGGGCTCGCCGGCGCCGGCGTCGTGGTCGGGACGATCTTCGGCATCCAGGCGCTCGGCGCGAAGGGCGACTTCGACGAGCAGCCGACGACGAAGAACGCGGATCGCGTCGACCGGTTCGCGCTCATCTCGGACATGTCCTTCGCGGTGGCGCTCACGTTCGGCGTCACCGGCGCGGTCCTGCTCCTCACCGATGACGCGCCGGCCGAGCCGAAGGCCGCTGCTTCGAGCTCGAAGAAGAAGGCGTTCGTCACTCCGTACGTCAGCCCGACAGGCGGCGGCGCCGCCGCGCGGTTTACCTTCTAAGGGGACTACACCATGTGGAAGAACCAGTACCTTCTCGCGATCGCGCTCTGCGCCGGCGCGCTCTCGACCCTCGGGATGGGCTGCGAGCTCATCGCCACGGTCGACCGCTCGCGCATCCCCGGGGACGACGGCGTCACCGACGGGTGTGCTGACGGCACGAAGAACGGCGACGAGACCGACATCGACTGCGGCGGCTCCACCTGCCCGCAGTGCGAGCTCGCCAAGGCGTGCACCGCGAAAGACGACTGCGCGAGCGGCTTCTGCGCCGACGGCGTCTGCTGCAACGCCGCGTGCGACGCGGAGTGCGACGCCTGCACCGCCGATCTCAAGGAGTCGGGTGAAGAGGACGGCTCGTGCGGCGCCTCGAAGGCCGAGTCCGAGTGCGGCGAGGCGACGTGCTCCGAGGGCGTCCAGACGGCCCGCGGCACCTGCGACGGGACGAGCGTGGACTGCGCGCCCGGCGAGGAGACGTCGTGCGAGACGTTCGCCTGCGATCCGGACGAGAACGCGTGCTTCGCCGCGTGCTCGGAGGACACGCAGTGCGCCAAGTGCCACGTCTGCGACGCGGACGCGGAGACCTGCTCGCTGGCTCCGGCGGGCACGCCGGGCCTCGGCTGCGAGGACGACCAGGCGTGCGACGCCGCGGGCGAGTGCAAGGCCGCGAACGGTCAGGAATGCACGGACGCGGCCGACTGCGGCAGCGGGAGCTGCGTCGACGGCGTCTGCTGCGACACCGCCTGCGACTCGCCCTGCCAGGCCTGCAATATCGAGGGCTCGGCGGGCACGTGCTCGAACCTCCCGCTCGGCGCCGAGGACGGGATGGACTGCAGCGACGTCAACGTCTGCGACGGCGAGGGCGCTTGCAAGCTGGTGGAGGGCGAGAGGTGCACCACGGACGAGCAGTGCGCGAGCGGCAACTGCATCACCGTCGTCAGCGACGTCAAGGCCTGCGACGAGATCCCGACCCCGGATCCCTGAGCTCTCCCCGGCTCCCGCCGGGCTCCCCGCGGAGCCCGGCGGAGCTCACGCCCCGAATGTCCCTCGCGCGCGCGCGCTGATCGCCTCGGCCCCGGCGCCGGAGGGCGGGCCGAGCACCGTCATCGACTCGGCTTCCCCGTCGAACAGGCCGCCGTCCTCCTCCAGCTCGCCGCCCTCGGTCTCCGCCTCGTAGGCGGGCACCATCGCGGCCTCCTCCCAGCGGCTCTTGAGCCGATCCGCGAGCTTCGTGAGCAGCTCCCGCGTCGTCTCCCGGTCCGTGGCGGACAGGAGCACCGCGTCCGGGTGCCCGAGCAGCAGCCGCCGCCCCTCCTCCGGGGCGATCAGGTCCGCTTTGTTGAACACCACGACGCGGGGGATGCCGATGAGGTCGAGCTCGGTCAAGAGCGCCTCGGTCGTCTCGATGTGCTGATCGCGCGCGGGATCGCTCGCGTCCACGACGTGGAGCAGGAGGTCGGCGTCGGCGGCCTCCTCGAACGTCGCCCTGAAGGCGGCGAACAGGTCCTTCGGCAGCTCCCGGATGAAGCCGACCGTGTCGGTGATCACCACCTCGCGCTCCTCGGGGAAGCGCAGCCGCCTCGAGCGGGTGTCGAGCGTCGCGAACAGCTTGTTCTCGGCGAGCACGTCGGCGCCGGTCAGCGTGTTCAGCAGCGTGCTCTTGCCGGCGTTCGTGTAGCCCACGATCGAGACCACCGGCACGCCGAGCCGGGCGCGGCGCCGGCGGCGCTGCTCGCGCTGCCGGGAGAGCCGCTTCAGCTGCGCCTCCAGGAAGCTGACGCGCTCCTTCGCGCGGCGGCGCCCGATCTCGAGCTTCGTCTCGCCGGGGCCGCGCCCCCCGATGCCGCCGGTCAGGCGAGACAGGGAGTCGTCCTTCTGCCCGAGGCGCGGGAGCGTGTACTTCAGCTGAGCGAGCTCGACCTGGAGCTTGCCGTCCGACGACTCCGCGCGCTGGGCGAAGATGTCGAGGATGAGCTGCGTCCGGTCGAGCACCTTGAGGTCCGTGTGCTTCGCGATCGCCGACGCCTGCGACGGGGTGAGATCCCGGTCGAAGACCAGCGTCTCCGCGTCGAGCTCCGAGGCGCGCAGCACGACCTCGTCGAGCTTCCCCTTGCCGAGGACGAGCCGCGGATCGATGCGGTCGCGCAGCTGGAGGACCCTGTCCGCGACGTCGACGCCGGCGGTCCCGGCGAGGTCGGTCAGCTCGCGCAGGCTCTCCTCGGCCCGCGCGAGCGCGCCCGCCTTGGCCTTCTCGGCGACGTGCACGAGGATCGCCCGGCCGTCCTTGGCCGCGACCGATCGCGTGCGCGATCGCTTCGCGAACTCGTCCTCGAGCGCCTGGATGAGCGCGCCGAAATCGACGTCGAGGCGGCCGACCGCGACGGGGCCCACGGTCCGGTACGGCAGCTCCGCCTTCCCGCGATCGTCGCCGCCCTCGTCGTCCACGGTCACCGTGACCGCTTCCTTCCCGTGGACCGGCACGTTGTACGCGTACTGGAGGGTCCGCGGCTCTCCCTGCGGCGAGAGCTGCACGGCCGCCACCAGATCGAGCCGGAGGCGGACCAGGTCGACGAGATCGTCCCGCGTGAGCGGCTCGTTGAAGAGGTGCGTGTGGACGAGCCGGAGCGCCCTGAAGCGCCCCTGCGCGGCGCGGAGGCGCCCGATGTCGGGCAGCATCAGCCGGGTCGCGTCGCCGACGACGACATAGTCGATCTCGCCCGAGCGGTGGACCAGGGCGCCGACCTGGCGCCCCGTCTCGTGCGACGCCTCGGCGAGCGCCTTGATGAGCTCGGGCGTGGCGATGCTGCCGAGCGGGACCTTGCGGCGGTAGATGCGCTCTAGGGTCTTGGTGGCGAGGGGGCTGAGTCCGGTGGTGTTTCCGTAGAGGGTGGGCATTCGATAGTTGAGGGGAGTGGTGCTCCCGCTCATTCATAACGCACGTAGGGCCGGTCCGCGACCTGGGCCGCCGCGGATCTCACGGGGATCGCGCATTTTCTCGTCGCTCATCGCCGTCCGCCGTCAGCGCCGTCAGGTCCTCTTCCCCCGTCTCCCTCTCCCTCTTCCGATCCCCGCGCCTCCCGCGCCCTCCTCCTCGTCTTCCCCTTCGTCTTCCCCTTCGTCGCTCGCCTCCATCTCCCCTTCCAGCGTCCCGTTCCCGCGCTTCGCGTCTCCCGCCTGCGCGCGGCGCCACGTTCCTGTAGAGGCCGCGGCCGAGCCGTGGCAACGCTGCCCACGATGGCCATCCTGACCCCCCTCTCGCTCGCAGATGCCCGCCGCATCGGCGCGCTCTACGGCCTCGAGGTCGCCGACGTGCGCGGCCTCCTCGCCGGGAGCGTGAACTCGAACTTCGCGCTGACGCTCGCCGACGGTCGCGGGCAGGTCTTCCTGCGCATCTACGAGGAGCAGCAGCTCGGCGCGGCCTCGCGCGAGGCGCGCATGCTGGCGCACCTCGCGGCCGGCGGCGTGGCCACGCCGCAGCCGCTCCGGCGCCAGGATGGAATGTCCGGGTCGGAGGAAACCGCGTTCATTGCAGAGCACGCCGGCAAGCCGGTCGCGCTGTTCCCGTGGGTCGCGGGTGACTCGCTCTGCCAGGCGCGCGTCACGCCGGACGCGGCCCGACGCGTCGGCGCCGCCCTGGCGCGGGTCCACCTCGTCGGCGCGTCGTTCGAGGGGGCGAACGCGAGCCGGTTCGACCTCGACAGCCTCGACCAGCGGCTCCAGGGCCTCCGCGCGCCCGCGCGCCCCACCGGCGAGGCCGCCGCGGCCCTCCCGCCCGACGTGGCCGCCGCGGTGGACGAGCTCACCGGCCGGCTCCAGCGGATCCGCGCCGCGGCGCCGCGGGCGCCCGGGCCCGACACGCTGATCCACGGCGATCTCTTCCGCGACAACGTGCTCTGGCAAGGCGGCGAGATCTCGGCGCTGCTCGACTTCGAGAGCGCCTCGCGCGGCAGCGCCGCCTTCGATCTCGCCGTCACGATGCTGGCGTGGTGCTACGGCGACGACCTCGACCCGGATCTCGCGGCCGCGCTCGCCGCCGGCTACACGTCGGTGCGGCCGCTCTCAACCGAGGAGCGCGGCCGTCTATTCCACGAGAGCCTGGTCGCGGCGCTGCGGTTCTCCATCACGCGCATCACCGACTTCGAGCTCCGCCCGAAGGGCAGCGGCGTCTACAAGGATTTCCGGCGCTTCCTCGCGCGGCAGCGGACGATCGAGCGCCTCGGCCCGGAGGGGCTCCTCGCGCTGCTCCGCGTCTGATCGCGCCCGCCATCGCCTGCGTTGCGTCCGCTCTCGTTCGCTCTCGTTCGCTCTCGTCCGATTCGGGTGTGCGCGAACGTCGCCTCGTGATTTTGCGTGAAGTTCACGGCGCCGGGCGAGGGCGGCGTTGCGCGCCCGCGGCCCGACCGTTACCTTCGCCGGATGGCACAGGTCGGAACGCTCGATTTCAAGGGCTTCATCGAGAGACGGAAGGGCCAGCGCGCGGGCGGCGGGGACGGCGCTGGCAACGCGTACGCCTACGTGTCCGATAAGAACACGCGGCTCGCGTTCGAGAAGATGCGTCCCGTCGAGCTCGCCGTGACCGCCGCGGTCAGGCTGTTCAAGACGGTCGGCAAGAACGAGCTCCTCGGCCACGCCGTGAAGGTCGGCCCCGCGCAGTTCCCGCGCGTCCACAAGCTCGCGGTCCACTGCGCCGAGACGCTCGGGATCGCGACCCCGACGCTCTACATCGTCAACAGCCCCACCCTCAACGCGGCCACCTACGGCACGAACGACGACTCGTTCATCATGGTGCACTCGGCGCTCGTCGACCATTTCACCGACGACGAGCTGCTCAGCGTCATCGGCCACGAGTGCGGCCACATCCACAACAGCCACGTCGTCTACCTGACCGCGATGCACTACCTGACGCGGATGGCGTCGGTCTTCGTGAAGTGGATCGTCGGCCCGGCGATGCTCGCGCTCTCCGGCTGGTCGCGCCGGGCCGAGGTCACCTGCGACCGCGCCGGGCTGCTCTGCGCGAAGAGCCTCGACGTCTCGACGCGCGCGCTCACCAAGCTCGCGCTCGGCTCGACCAAGCTCTACGAGGAGCTGAACCTCGAGGCGTTCATCGCCCAGCACGACGAGGGCAAGGGCGGCATCGGCCGGTTCGCCGAGTTCACGGCCAGCCACCCGTGGCTGCCGAAGCGCGTCCTGGCGCTCCGGGCCTTCGCCGAGAGCGAGCTTTACCAGCGCCACGCCGGGCTCGGCTCGGGCGGCCTCTCCATGGAGGAGGTCGACGAGAAGGTGCACGAAGTCATCAAGATCTGGGGCTGAGGGGCTCGCTCCTCCTGGTTACCGACCCAAGGCCGAGGTCAACGCACATGCTCGAATCCTTCCACAGCCGCAAAGACGACGTGACCGGGGCGCTCCGGGAGCTCTCGGAGTTCGCCGATCGCCTCGGCGCGAAGAGCGTCGCGACGCGCATCACGAACGATCTCGTGAAGAAGCTCGAGGCCGACAGGTTCCACCTCGTCGTGGTCGGCGAGTTCAACCACGGCAAGACGACCTTCGTGAACGCCCTGCTCGGCGCATCGATCCTCCCCGTCGGCGTGACGCCCACGACGGCGGTGATCCACCACCTCGAGTACGCGGCGGATCCGCGCGCCGAGGTGGTCTACGCGTCGGGAGAGCGCGCGGGCCTGCCGTTCGAGGACGTGCGGGCCTTCACCGTCGGCGGGGAGCGCTCGTCGAGCGCCGGCGAGGTGAAGTTCCTCGAGGTGGGGTACCCGGCCGAGCTCCTGCGCGAGCGCGTCGTCCTCGTCGACACCCCCGGGGTGAACGACCTCTCGCTGCAGCGCGCGGACATCACCTACAGCTACATCCCGCGATCCGACGCCGTGCTGTTCCTCATCGACGCCGGCCAGCCGCTCAAGGAGAGCGAGCGCGTCTTCCTCCAGGACAAGCTGCTCGGGCAGTCCCGCGACAAGATCCTCTTCGTCGTGACGAAGCGCGACATCTGGAGCCAGGACGAGGAGGCCGAGGCGCTCGCCTACATCCGGGGCGAGCTCGGCAAGCTCGTGAAATCGCCGGTGGTGTTCCCGATCTCGAGCGAGCGGGCGCTGGAGGGCGACCGGGCCGGCAGCGGCATGCCGGAGCTGCTCGATCACCTGACCCGGTTCCTCGCCGAGGAGCGCGGGCGCATCCTCCTCGACAACGCGCTCGGCGAGGGCCTGGAGTCCGCGCGGCTGCTCGGCAAGGGCGTGGACGCGCGGCGGCGGGCGACCGCGATGTCGCGCGACGAGCTCAGCCGCCGCATCGAGATGATCGAGAAGGACCTGGCCGGCCAGTCGCGCACCATCGAGGAGCGGCGCGCCGGCATCCGCGAGGAGGTGAGCGCCATCCGGGCGTGGGTGCGCCGCGACCTGGACCGCTTCGTCGACGACGTGCTCCGGCAGCTGCCGGCGATCATCGACGAGGCCCACACCGACGAGATCAAGGTCTACCTCGGCGCGTTCCTGGAGCGCACCTTCGCCGAGTGGGCGCAGGCCGAGACGAAGGAGATCGCCACGGCGCTCGAGGCGCTCGCCGAGAAGACGATCGCGCTCGTCCGCGAGGACGCGCACGACGTGGCCAAGCGGGTCAGCGAGGCGCTCGGGGGCGACGTGAAGACGCCGAACGTCGAGGTCGACACGTTCGGCTACGACGTCGGGGTCTTCGCGCTCTTCACGATCGGCCTCGGCGTCATGTTCACGAACGCCCTGCTCGGCGGGATCCTGGCGCTCGCGGCGCCGGTCCTGGCCGTGTACGTGAAGGACAAGGTCGAGGCCGAGACCCGCAAGAAGGCGAAGGAGATGGCGCCGATCGCCCTGCGCGAGGCCGCCACCCGGATCGGGCCGAAGCTCGACGAGATGATCCAGGAGTTCGCGAGCCGGCTCGACGCGTGGGTGGTCACGGCCGGCCAGGAGCTCCACCGGGAGGTCATCGAGGTGCTCAAGGCGGCCCGCGAGGAGCGGGTCCGCGCCGAGCCGAGCAGCGAGAGCCAGCTCAAGGCGTGCGACGACCAGGCGGAGGCGCTCAAGGCGCTGACCGCCCGCCTCGAGGGGCTGCGCAGCGCGCTCTGGACCGTCGAGAACGGCGAGAGCAAGCCGATCCCCCCGCCCGTGTCCAGCGTGCCCAACGCGCCCGGCGGCTCGGCCTGAACTCGGCTTGAGCGAGCGCACGCCTCCTGACACGGGGGGAGGCGCTGCCCGGCCCGGCCTCGTCGGCCGGGCGCCGTGGCCATGCCGGCCTCGTCGGCCGGGCGCCGTAGCCATATCCAATCGTCGGGCGCTCATGCGAGAATGCGGCCGTGCAGCTCGACTTCGCAGCCCGTGAAGTGACGATCAAGCTCGTCTATTACGGCCCGGCGCTCAGCGGCAAGACGACGAACCTCGTCTCGCTGCACGGGCTCGCCGGGTCGGACGCTCGCGGACGCCTGATGACGCTCGAAACGCAGGACGATCGCACGCTGTTCTTCGATCTCCTGCCGCTCACCTTCCGCGCGAAGGACGGCGACGTCTCGCTCCGCATCAAGCTGTTCACCGTGCCTGGCCAGCCGATGCACGCCGCCACCCGGCGGCTCGTGCTCCAGGGCGCGGACGGGGTCGCGCTGATCGCCGACTCGCAGATCACGGAGACGCAGCGCAACGCCGAGGCGTTCTTCGACCTCCGCCAGAACCTGCGGGAGAACGGCCTGGATCTCGCGCGGATGCCGCTCGTCATCCAGTTCAACAAGCGCGACCTCCCCGACATCCGGAGCGACGAGGAGCTGGCGCGGCTCGCCGCGCGGGGCAAGGAGCCGGTGTACCGGGCCATCGCGACCCGCGGCATGGGCACGGTGGAGACGTTCATGGGCCTGCTCCACCTCACGTGGGAGACGCTCGATCAGACGCACCAGCTCTCGAAGCGGCTGTCGATCAGCGGCGAGGAGCTCCTGAACAGCGCGGCGCGCCAGCTCGGGGTGACGAGCTCGGTGGGCGAACTCCTGGCGAGGCGTATGGGCGGCAGCTTCGAGAAGAGCTCCCGGATCGTTCCATGAGGCCCGACGCCCACAAGGGGACGCCGGCGGACTTCGGCCTCGACGACGAGGACCTCCTCCATGTGCCGAGCTCCGCGCCGATGCCGTCGGCGCGCGTCGCGGACGCGCCCAGCTCCTCGAAGCGCGACGGCGCGGCGAGCGCGCCCGAGCCCTCGACGCTGCCGCCCCCCGCGGCCGCGCCGGTCGTCGATCTGGTCGGCATCGGCCCGCTCTCGCTCGAGGATCTCGTCGATCGCCAGGCCCTCGGCGAGATGGCGGCGTCGTTCCACGAGCTGTTCGGGCTGCCCATCCGTATCCAGTCGACCGACGGCGCGACGCTCGCGGAGGCCGGCGCGCTCGCGTCGCCGGGCGGCGCGAGCGGCGACGCGCAGGAGACCCAGCGGACCGGCGCGGCGCCTCCGGATCGGGCGCAGGGGCGCGGCCCGGCGGCCGGCGGCGGGCTCGCGGATCCCCGCTCCCCCGGCGCGCTCTACCAGGTGTTCCCGATCGAGTACGACGGCCGCGCGATCGGCCGGTCGATCCTCGGCCCGTACCTGCCCGAGGGCCTCGACGAGCCTCCCGCTGCAGAGCTCGCGGCGGCGGCGCGGCTCGAGCAGGCGCGCGCGGCGGAGGGGCTGCCGCCGCTGCCGCGGCTCCGGCCGGAGCGGCTCGGCCAGATCGCGGATCACCTCCGCGCCGTCCTCGATCTCATCCTGTTCAGCGGGCACAAGTCGCTCCTCACGTCGACGATGCACGTCGCGTCGATCCGCGAGAGCTTCCGGGAGCTCTCGCAGAAGAACGCCGAGCTGGAGCAGGCGTACGAGCGGCTGAAGGAGCTCGACCGGCTCAAGTCGAACTTCCTCGCCACGGTGTCGCACGAGCTCCGGACCCCGCTCACGTCGATCATGGGCTACAGCGAGATGCTCGCCGAGGGCATCGGCGGGCCGCTGACGGGCGAGCAGCGCGAGTTCATCGACACGATCCGGTCGAAGAGCGAGCAGCTGCTCGGGCTCATCATGAGCCTCCTGGATCTCTCGAAGCTGGAGAGCGGCACGCTGATCGTGCACCGCACCGAGGTGGCGGTCGGCCCGGTGCTCGTGGAGGCGGCGTCGACGATGGCGCCGGCCGCCTCGAAGAAGGGCGTCGAGCTCAGGATCCACGCCGAGAGCGATCTCCCTCCGGTGCTCGGGGACAGCGACCGGCTGCGCCAGGTCTTCGTCAACCTCGTCGAGAACGCGGTGAAGTTCACCGAGCCGGGGGGCGAGGTGCAGCTCGTCGCCCGCGCCGTGAGCGAGGACACGGACGATCTCCCCGGGCTGGTGCTGGTCGCGCCGCTCCAGCAGGCGGTCGAGATCCGCGTCGTGGACACGGGCATCGGCATTCCTCCTGGCGAGCGGCTGAAGGTGTTCGATCCGTTCTACCAGATCGATCAGAGCTCGACCCGGGAGCACGGCGGCACGGGCCTCGGCCTCTCGATCGTCAAGCGACTGGTCGAGGCGCACAGCGGCACGGTGCGCATCGAGCCGAACGAGCCGCGCGGGACCGTGTTCGTGGTCAAGCTGCCCACGGTCGCCGGCTCGTCGTCGAACAGCCTCGTGCCGCCCATTTTCCAATGATTCCAATGAGCGGGCCTCGATGAGCGGGAGCTCCGAGTGGACGCGCATCGCGCTGCTGCGCGCCGTGCTCGGCGGCGCGGCCGGCGAGCACGTGCTCTGCGGCATCGGCGACGACGCCGCGATCCTCGCGCCCGTGGCCCCGCAGGGCGGTGCGCTCCCTGGCGGCGCGGCGCCGCTCGTCTGGACGGTCGACAGCGCCGTCGAGGGCGTGCATTTCCGGCGCGATCTCCTGAGCTTCGAGGACCTCGGCTACCGGGCGACGATGGCCGCGGCGAGCGATCTCGCCGCGATGGGGGCGCGCCCGCTCGGCCTGCTCGCCGCGCTGGTGTTGCCTCCGGACGTGAGCGACGACGATCTCGGCGCCATCGCCGCGGGCCAGCGCGCCGCGTGCGACGAGATCGGCGCGGCGGTCGTCGGCGGCAACCTCTCGCGGGGCGGGGAGATCTCGATCACCACGACGGCGCTCGGCGTCGCGGCCGCGCCGCTCCGGCGCGACGGCGCGCGCCCCGGCGACGCGCTCGCGCTGGCGGGGCCGGTCGGCCTCGCCGCGGCGGGGTTCGCGCTGCTCGATCGGCGCGTCTCTCCGGCCGGCGCGGCGGCCGCCGCGGCGATCCGGGCGTTCCGCCGGCCGGTGGCGCGCATCGAGGCGGGCCTCCGCGCGGCCGCGGCCGCCCGCGCGGCGATCGACGTCTCCGACGGCCTCGCCGCGGATCTCGCGCACCTCGCGGCCGCGAGCGGCGTGCGCGTGCTGCTCGACCCCGGGGCGCTCGTAAGCGCCGAGCTCCGCGAGGCCGCCGCGCTGCTCGGCGCCGATGCGCTGGAGCTCGCGCTCTACGGCGGCGAGGACTACGCGGTGGCGGTCGCGGGGCCCGACGTCGGGGCGCTCCCCGGCTTCGTGGCGATCGGCCGCTGCGCGCCGCGGGAGGAGGGCGCGAGCGACGTGGCGCTGCTCGGCCCGGACGGGCAGCTCACGAGCCTCGTGGCGCGGGGGTACGACCACTTCGCCTGAGCCACGCGGTGGAGGGTGCTCCGCGGCGCGGCTGCTCCGGCACGGCCCCGGTCGCCCGGCGCGACCGGGGCGCTTGCGCAGCCCAGGGGCAGCGGCGCAAGCTCCGCCGGGATGAAGCGCCGCTTCAACGTCGCCGGACCGTGCCGCCCCGACCTGCACTACATGATCCCGGCCGAGCGGCGGCTCCCCGAGGCGCCGGGCCTCGTCGACCAGAGCAGCTATTTCGTGGTCCACGCCCCCAGGCAGACGGGCAAGACCACCGCCCTGCGCGGCCTCGCCGAGCGGCTGAACGCCTCGGGCCGCTATGCTGCCGTGCTCTTCTCCTGCGAGGCGGGCGAGGCGTGGGGCGAGGACATCGCGTCCGCCGAGCGGACGATCGTGAGCGAGATGCTCCGCAACGCCGCGGCCGTGCTCCCGCCGGAGCTCGGGCCGCCGCCGCCGCCGTCCGCCCCGCCCGGAGATCTGCTCGGCGCCACGCTCTCGGCGTGGGCGCAGGCGTGCCCGCGGCCGCTCGTCCTGCTCGTGGACGAGATCGACGCGCTGCGCGGCGCGAGCCTCATCAGCGTGCTGCGGCAGCTCCGCGCCGGCTTCGCCAACCGGCCGGAGCGCTTCCCCTGGTCGGTCATCCTGTGCGGCCTGCGCGACGTGCGGGACTACAAGGCGGCGAGCGGCGGCGATCCGAACCGCCTCGGGACCTCGAGCCCGTTCAACATCAAGCTCGAGTCGCTGCGCCTCGGCGCGTTCACCCCGGCGGAGGTGCGCGAGCTCTATGCCCAGCACACGGCCGACACGGGGCAGCCCATCACCGAGGCGGCGCTCTCGCGCAGCCTGGAGGTGACCGGAGGGCAGCCGTGGCTCGTCAACGCGCTGGGCCGGGAGATCACGGAGAAGATCGCCGTACCGCCGGCCGAGCCCATCACGATGGAGCACGTCGATCAGGCGAAGGAGCGGCTCATCCTGGCCCGGGCGACGCACCTCGACTCGCTCGTGCACCGGCTGACCGAGCCGCGCGTGCGGCGGGTGCTGGAGCCGGTGGTCGCCGGCACCTACGAGGGCGGCGGCGACACGTACGACGACGACCTGTCGTACGTCCGCGACCTCGGGCTCATCGCCCTCGACAACCCGATCCGGATCGCGAACCCCATCTACCGCGAGGTCATCGTCCGGGTGCTCGCGTCGTCGGCCGAGGCGAAGGTCCCGGCGCCGCCCGCCCGCACCTTCATCCAGCCCGACGGGCGGCTGGATCTCTCGCGCATCCTGCGCGAGTTCGCCGACTTCTGGCGGGAGCACGGCGACGTGATCGCGGCCGGGATGCCCTACCACGAGGTGGCGCCGCAGCTCGTGCTCATGGCCTACCTGCAGCGCGTTGTGAACGGCGGCGGCTACGTCGATCGCGAGTACGGCGTCGGCCGGGGGCGCATCGACCTGCTCGTGCGCTGGCCCCACGCGGGCGAAGGCGGCCAGCGGGCGACGCAACGCGAGGCGCTGGAGCTCAAGGTGTGGAAGGACGGCGCCAGGGACCCGCTGCCGAAGGGGCTCGCGCAGCTCGACGAGTACCTCCAGCGGCTGGGCCTCGCGACCGGCGTGCTCGTGATCTTCGATCGCCGCGCGGGCGCGCCCTCGACCGAGGACCGCACCCGCTTCGAGGAGGCCACGACCCCCTCGGGGCGCGCCGTGACGGTGCTGCGGGCCTAAATCCCCTCCGCACCGCCCTGGCTCAGTTGCACTCCGCGGGCGGCGTGGTTCCACCGAGGCTCGCTCGGATCTGGGTGAGCGCCTTGGCGCGCGGGGTCTTCCCGCTCTTCACGAGCTTCTCGATCCCGGCGCAGAGATGGGATGCCGTCGCCGCCTTCGACTTGGCCTCCGGCGACTTGCCCGACTTGGTGGCGACGGCGTGGAGCGCCGTGCAGCACGCCTGGATGGAGGCGCCTCCCCCGCGGGATGTCCCCCCCGCCGCCGGCTCGGCGGTCGCCGTCCCCGCGTCTGCATCTGCGGCGGCGGCCGCGGGCTCGGCGGAGGCCGCCGCGGAGGGCTCCTGGGTTGCAGCGGGCGTCGGCGTCGGATCCGGCGTCGCAGCGGGCACCGGATCGGCGGCCACCGGCGCGACCGTCTGCGCGGGCGCGGGGATCGTCTCCGGCGCTGCTTCTTCTTTCTGGCAGGCGCTGGACAGGATGCCGCAGGTGAGGACGACGAAGGCCATGGACGAACGCGACCGGATCATGCGTCGTCTTCTACAAAGCTTCGCGGAGCACAGCCATCCGGCCGACAAAGTAGAACCGCGTCCGGACGTCCCCGCAGACCTCCCGCGCAGCACGACCTCCGCGACGGCGCAGCGCTCATCGTGAGCCGTCGACGAGCGCCGCCGGTGATCATCGTCACCGTGAGCGATCAGCGAGCGCCGTCGCCGTCAGCGATCCTCCAGCAGTCTGTGGTGAGCGCCCACCGTCAGCGATCGTCCCGGCGATCGCTCCTCGCCCCCCTTCCCCCCCCGGGTCGGCGGGGGTGGGGGGATGCGGGAGGGGCTGGCGGGGGTAGGGCCCCACGAATCCGAGCGCCGGCCTTCAGCGCAGCGGGGCGTTCCGGCCCCATCTCACCGGTTCAGGAGGCCATAGCCGCCAAGAGGCGCGAGTTCGTGGGAGGGGCCCCCCGCCAGCCCCTCCCGCATCCCCCCACCCCCGCCCGTCGCTCTTCAGCTGCAACCCATGCTGTTGCCGCAGTTGAGGCACTTGTAGCAGGCCCCGTTGCGCACGGTGATGTGCCCGCAGCCGTCGCAGACCGGCGCGTCGCCCATCATGTCCTCGAGCTGCGCGTCGAGCGCGCTCGCCGCCCGTCCCCCGCCGTCGAGCACCGCCGACGCCGAGGCGCCCTGCGTGAACGACGCCACGCCGCTCTCCTGGGCCCGCGACTCGACCGGATCCTCCATGGCCGAGGTGACCGGCTGCACGTGGGCGAGATCGTAGCGGTTCAGGTACTCGACCCCGAGCACGCGGAAGAGGTAGTCCACGATCGAGGTCGAGAACTTCACGTAGTCGTGCCCTTCGACCACGCCCTGCGGCTCGAACCGGGTGAAGGTGTACTGCTCGACGAACGTCTCGAGCGGCACGCCGTACTGGAGCCCGATCGACACCGCCATCGCGAAGCAGTTCATCATCGAGCGGAACGCGGCCCCCTCCTTGTGGAGGTCGATGAAGATCTCGCCGAGCGTCCCGTCGTCGTACTCGCCGGTGCGGAGGTAGATCTTGTGTCCGCCGACGCGCGCCTCCTGCGTGAAGCCCTTGCGCTTCCTGGGCAGGCGGAACCGCTCGGGCGCCGCCGCCGAGGGCGAGCGCGGGCGCGCCAGCGCCGTCGCCGCCTGGAGCACGGGCCCGGCGATCTCGGCCTTGTCCGCCTTGTCCGCCTTGCCCTTGGCGTCCGCCTTGCCGTCGCTCGAGCTCGAGGTCGACGAGAGCGGCTGCGACGCCTTGCAGCCGTCGCGGTAGAGCGCGACCGCCTTGAGCCCGAGGCGCCACCCCTCCTCGTAGATCCGCTGCACGTCCTCGATCGTCGCGTCGTTCGGCAGGTTCACGGTCTTCGAGATCGCACCGGACAGGAACGGCTGCGCCGCGGCCATCATCCGGACGTGCGCCATCGGCGCGAGGTAGCGCCGGCCCTTCTTGCCGCAGCGGTTGGCGCAGTCGAACACCGCGTAGTGCTCCTCGCGCAGGTGCGGCGCCCCCTCCACCGTCATGCGGCCGATGATCGTCTCGTTCGCCTCCTCGATCTCCGCGGGCGAGAAGCCGAGGTGCTGGAGCAGCGAGAAGCCGAAGCGCGCCCGCGACTCCTTGGAGACGCCGAGCCGGTCGTAGGTCTCCTCGCCGAGGATCCACGGGCCGAAGGCGAGATCCAGATCGAAGACGCCGGGGATGGCGGCCTCGACCTTCGCGAGGTCGTCGTTCGTGAGCCCCCGCGCCTTGAGCGAGGCCCGGTTCACGTGCGGCGCCGCCAGGAGGGTGTTCGTGCCGGAGACGTAGGCGACGATCTCCTGCACCTCGGCCTCGGGGTAGCCGAGCCGCCGGAGCGCCTCGGGCACGGACTGGTTCACGATCTTGAAGTAGCCGCCGCCGGCGAGCTTCTTGAACTTCACGAGCGAGAAGTCGGGCTCGATGCCCGTCGTGTCGCAGTCCATCAGCAGGCCGATGGTGCCGGTCGGGGCGAGCACGGTCGCCTGGGCGTTGCGGTAGCCGTGCTCCTGCCCGAGCCGCACCGCCTCGTCCCAGTCGGCGCACGCCGCCCGCCAGAGCGACTCCGGGCAGCGGTCGCGATCGATCGCGTAGGCGGCGTCGCGGTGCATGCCCATCACCCGGAGCATCGGCTCGCGGTTCCTCGCGAACCCGGCGAACGGCCCCTTCGCCGCGGCCATCTCGGCCGAGACCCGGTACGCGTGGCCGCACAGGATCGCGGTGAGCGCGCCCGCGACCGCGCGGCCCTGGTCGGAGTCGTACGGGATGCCCTGCAGCATGAGCAGGGTGCCGAGGTTCGCGTAACCGAGCCCGAGCGGGCGGTAGTCGTGCGAGTTCTTCGCGATGCTCCGGGTGGGGTACGCCGAGAAGTCGACGAGGATCTCCTGCGCGACGAAGAACACCCGCACCGCGTGGCGGTAGCCCTCGATGTCGAACGAGCCGTCCTCGCGGAGGAACCGGGTGAGGTTGAGGCTCGACAGGTTGCAGGCCGAGTCGTCGAGGAACATGTACTCGGAGCACGGGTTCGAGGCGTTGATGCGCGCCGTGTTCGGGCACGTGTGCCAGCGGTTGATGGTCGTGTCGTACTGCACCCCCGGGTCGGCGCAGCCCCACGCCGCCTCGGCGATCTGGCGCCAGAGGTCCTTGGCGCTCAGGGTGTCGACGACCTCGCCGGTCGTGCGGGAGCGCGTCTCCCACGGGGCGCCCGTCGCCGCCGCGCGCATGAAATCGTCGCTCACGCGCACGGAGTTGTTCGAGTTCTGCCCGCTCACCGTGTGGTACGCCTCGCCGTTGAAGTCGGAGGGGTACCCCGCGCCGATCAGGGCCATCGCCTTCTTCTCCTCGCGGACCTTCCACTGGATGAAGTCGACGATCTCCGGGTGGTCCATGTCGAGGCAGACCATCTTGGCGGCGCGCCGCGTCGTGCCGCCGCTCTTGGTGGCGCCGGCGGCGCGGTCGAACACCTCGAGGAAGCTCATGAGCCCCGAGCTCGTCCCGCCGCCCGAGAGCTTCTCCTGCTTCCCGCGGATCGCGCTGAAGTTCGTCCCCGTCCCCGACCCGTACTTGAACAGCCGGGCCTCGGCCTTGACGAGGTCGTAGATGCTCATCAGGTCGTCCTGGACCGCCTGGATGAAGCACGCGGAGCACTGCGGCCGCTCGTACGCGTTCCGGGTCTCGACGATCTCGTCGACCGCGCCCGCAGCGTTCGCCCGGCTCGTGGACGCGCCCTTCGCGACGGCGCTCCCGTTCCCCGCGTCGGCCGAGGCCTCGTTCCAGGCGTAGTTGCCGCCCGACCCCTCGATGCCGTAGCGGTGGAAGAGCCCGCAGTTGAACCACACGGGCGAGTTGAACGCGCCGTACTGGTGGACGAGCAGGTACGCGAGCTCGGCCTCGAAGGTGTCCGCGTCCTTCGTGGAGGAGAAGTAGCCGCCGAAGTGCTCGCCCGCCTCGCGGATGGTACGCGCGAGCCGGTGGACGACCTGGCGGACGCTCGTCTCGCCGAGCTCCTTCTTGCCGTGGATCCCTGCCTTGCGGAAGTACTTGGAGACGACGATGTCGGTCGCGAGCTGCGACCAGCCGGCGGGGATCTCGGCCCCTTCCATCTTGAAGACGACCGAGCCGTCGGGGTTGGTGATGACGCTCGAGCGGCGCTCCCAGGTGACCTCGTCGAGCGGGTCCACGCCGCGGTGCGTGAACCGCCGCTCGAACCCGAGCCCGCGCGGGCGCGAGGCCCCCTTCTTCGCGGCCTTCGTCGCAGCCGCGCCGTTGACCTGCGCCCTGGCAGCCCCGCCGGTCACCGGACGGGCCCCCGCATCTTCCTTCGTCCGCGCCGTCATCTTGCCGTTCCCGGCGGGTAGCTTACCGCCGTCACCCACAACTGCCGACTGGGCCATCTCCAAGTCCTCCTGTAAGCCACCGCACCGGTCGGTGACTCGGATCGTACCGAAAGCACAAATAGTTCCCGGGAGAACACCTGAGGCTCGTTCGCCTCGGATCTCCACAGGTCCCGTTGCTTCTCCCTGCTACCTGCTCAAACGTTCCGTCTTCCGGCCAGTGAGCATAGGTCCAGGTGCCATGCCTGAAAGGCGTGCGCCGACATTCGGGAGCGCCTGACCGCCAGCTAGTCAAACCCGCGAAGGGCCCGTGCGTCAAGGAGAACCGCTACATCTTGGGATCCCGGGCCGAACAGGGCCCACATATAGCGTCTCGTCCGTTCGGCGCGGGATTCGTCGCGATCTCTGATCAGTTCTGAACAGGTGCTACCCACCGGGCGCACAGATTACGCACAGCTTTCCCCCGCAAAAATCCGACCCCTTCCGGAAGGGATTCCGAGAATCCGGAGGGCCGGGCGAGGTGTGGGCGCGCGGGCGCACGCCCACACACCTCCCACAGCCGTCGCAGCTCTAGTCGAGCTCCGTCGCTTCCGCGCAGTACGCGAGCACCCGCTCCCCCTGGCAGTGGATCGCGAGGGTCACCTCCTCGGCGACCCCGTGCAGCCCGACGAGGTCGAGCAGCGTCGGCACCGGCGCCGGCAGCAGCGGCGGCGGCGGGATGTACCGCGACGCGCGCACGATCGCCGGCTCGATGGCCGCCGCCTTCGGCCCGATCATCTGGCGCAGCTCGTGGAGCGCCCGCTCGAACCCGCCGAGCATGTCGACGAGCCCGCGCGCCTGCGCCTCGGCGCCGCTGTAGACGCGCCCCTGCGCGAGCGGCTCGATCTCCTCGACCGGGCGCCGCCGCCCGCGCGCGACCACCCGGAGGAACGTCGCGTAGATCGCGTCGAGCTCGCGCTCCATCACCGCCCGCTCCCCGGCGTCGAGCTTGCGCGACGGGGAGAACAGATCGGCCCGCGCGCCGCGCTTCACGACGTCGGTCGAGACGCCGAGCCGCTCGAGCAGCGGGCCGAGCGCGAAGCGCGCCGACACCACGCCGATGCTCCCCGTGATCGTCTGCGGCTGCGCGACGATCGCGTGCGCCGCCGCCGCCACGTAGTAGCCGCCGCTCGCCGCCACGTTCGACATGCACGCCACGACCGGCTTCACCTCGGCGAGCCGCGTGACCTCGTGGTGGATCCGGTCGGACGCGAGCGCGGACCCGCCCGGCGAGTCGATGTGGAGGATGACCCCCCGGATGCGCGGGTTCTGCCGCGCCGCGCGCAGGCTCGCGACGAGCCGCTCCTCGCTGGCGAGCGAGGCGCCCCGGAAGTGGGCGCGGCTGACGATCGCGCCGTGCACCTCGACGACGCCGATGATGGGCCGCGGCAGCATCGGCCGCAGCGAGAGCGCGCGCCGCGCGCGCAGGTAACGGCCCGCCGCCACGAGGCGGGCCCTCCCGTGCCGCCCGGACGCGAGGGCCCCCTCGCCCGCGGAGCCCGAGGCGCCGACCTGGGCGCGGCGCGGCGCGGTCGTGCCCGGGAGCAGCCCCGTCGCGAGCATGTGCTCGAGCTCGTCCTCGTACGCGACGGCGTCGATGATGCCCCGCGCCACGGCCTGCTCCGCGCCGTAGGGCGCCTCGTCGATCCACCGCGCGGCCGTCTCGCGATCGACGCGGCGCCCCTGGGCGAGCGCCGCGACGAGGTCGCCGAGGCGCGCGTCGAGCAGGGCGCCGACCTGCTCGCGCTGCGCGGCGCTCATCGTGTCGCGCACGAGCACCTCGCCAGCGTTCTTGTACATGCCCTTCGCGAACACCTCGGGCTCGACGCCGGCCTGCTCCAGCGCGCGGCGCACGTAGCGGCCCTCCACCGCGAACCCGAGCGGCGACACCAGCGTCTCGGGCCCCACGACGATGGCGCGCGCCGCCGAGGCGAGCAGCAGCGTCGCGTTGTCGGCGCCCATCGGCAGGTACGCCACGATGTCCTTGCCCCCCGCGCGGATCTCGAGGAGCGCGTCCCGCAGCGAGGCGAGCACCGCGGGCCCCGCGTGGACCGATCGCATCCGGAGCAGCAGCCCCGCCGGGCGCGGGTCCTTCATCAGGTGCTTGCCGAGCTCCCGGACGCGCTCCACCGAGAGCGGGGCCCTCTTCCGAGGACGCCACCAGAGGGCGAGGCGGACCCGGGGCGGCTGGAGATCGACCACGCGGCCGTCGATTTCGAGGACGACATACCCGCCCCGTGGTGCAGCAAACGCCCAGCGAAGCGCGCTCACCGGGAGCAGCAGCAGGCGGAGGAGATTGACGAGCAGGGCAGCGATCACCGGTGGCTCCTCGGAACGTTCAGGGGAAAGGCGGCTCGGGGTCCGGCATCGGGGGCGGTGAGACGGCGGAGAAGGCAAGGTGCGCTGGGACCGGGCCGCGCGAGCCCGGCGGCCCCGGGCCTCGCGCCGCCACTGGTAAAGAGAGAGCGTGACGCAAGGGGCCACCCTGTGGCTACACTGTCGCTCGAAGTTTCGAAGGGGACGGCGAGCCGATGTCGGTTAGGTCTTGAAGAAGTCGTCCTCTCTCTTACAGACCAGCTCAGCAAGCCGTGGGCCGTAGGCCTCCGGCGCCCTGGGTGGCAGACCCCCCCTTCACCGAACGTGCATCCCGAGCAGAGCGCCCCCGCCCCGAGCCAGCTCCCCCCGCCAGCCCCGTCCACCCTGCGGCTCGTGCCTCTCGGGGGGCTCGGCGAGGTCGGCATGAACTGTCTCGCGCTCGAGCAGGCCGATGGCATGCTGCTCATCGACTGCGGGGTGACGTTCCCGAGCTCGGACCTCGGCGTCGACGTGTACCACCCGCGCTTCGATCACGTGCTCGCGCTGCGCGAGCGGGTGCGCGGCGTCGTGCTGACGCACGGCCACGAGGACCACATCGGCGGGCTGCCCTTCCTCCTGCGCCACCTCGACGTCCCCGTCTGGGGCCCGCCGCACGCGCTGGAGCTCGTGCGCTACCGGCTCGCCGAGCACGCGCTCGAGGACAAGGTGCGGCTCCTGCCGACGCAGGTCGGGCGAGAGGTCGCGATCGGCGGCTTCGTCGTGGAGCCGCTCCGGGTGACGCACTCCATCGTCGACGCCACGGCGCTCGCGATCCACACGGCCGCGGGGCTCGTCGTCCACACCGGGGACTTCAAGCTGGACCCGACGCCGCTCGACAACGAGCCGACCGACGAGGCCCGCTTCCGCGCGCTCGGCGACTCCGGGGTCCGGCTGCTCCTGTCCGACAGCACGAACGTGGACTCGCCCGGCGAGGCGGGGAGCGAGCGCGACGTCGCCCACGCGCTCGCGGAGCTCGTCGAGACCGCGCCGGCGCGCGTCGTGGTCGGCGTCTTCGCCTCCAACGTCCAGCGCCTGCTCGCCCTCGGTCAGGCCGCGGTCCGCGCGCGCCGCAAGATCTGCCTCCTCGGCCGCAGCGTGCAGACGCACGTGCGCGCCGCGCAGGCCGTGGGGCGGCTCCCGTGGCCGAGCGACCTGCTCGTCCCGCCCGAGGTCGCCTCCTCCATGCCGCGCGAGCGGCTCCTCGTCGTCGCGAGCGGCACCCAGGCCGAGCGGGCCTCCACCTTGACGCGGTTTGCGTCGGGGACGCACCCGCTGCTGCGCCTCGAAGAGGGGGATCGGGTCGTGCTCTCGAGCCGCGTGATCCCTGGCAACGATCGTCCGGTCGTCGATATGATGACCGGGCTGCTCCGCCTCGGCGTCGAGCTCGTGACGTGGTCGACGGATCGGCGCGTGCACGCGAGCGGGCACGCGCACCGGACAGAGCAGGAGCGCATGATCGATCTCACCCAGCCGCGCAGCTTCCTCCCCGTGCACGGCGCGCTGCACCACCTGACGCGGCACGCGGCGCTCGCGCGGGAGCGCGGCGTGGCCGAGGTGCTCGTCGCCGAGAACGGCCACGTCGTGGAGATCGGCAAGACGCAGCCGCTCGGCCGGAGCGGCCGGGCGGTGACCGGTCGGGTGGCGACGGCGGGGGGCGAGGAGCTCGGCGAGGAGATCCTCCGGGAGCGCGCGAACCTCGGTCGCTCCGGGGTGGCCTTCGTGTCGCTGGTCGTCGACGTGCACGGCGCCCTCGCGGCGCCGCCGCAGGTCGTCGCCCGCGGGGTCACCGGGGAGCTCGAGGGCGGCGCGCTGAGGGCCGCGGCGCGCGCGGTCGCGCAGGCGGTGAACGACTGCGAGCCGCGCGCGCGGCGCCGGGACAACGACATCATCGAGGTCGCCCGGCTCGCGGCGCGCCGGACGCTCGAGGCGAAGCTCGGGAGGCGACCGCTGGTGACGGTGGCGCTCACGCGGCTGTGACGCCGCTCGAGGGGAGCGCGCCGCCGGAAGGCGGCGGCGCCGGGGCGAAGCTCTCGGCGCGGGGCTTCCTGGGTCCGGTGCTGCTCACCCACATCGAGAGCGTGCGCGCCGATGCGCGGCGCGTCGTCGCCACGAGCGCGCACGGCGCCGAGCCGGACGAGGAAGCCGTGCACGACTTCCGGGTGTCGCTCCGCCGGCTCCGGACGCTGCTCAAGCCGGCGCGACGCATCTACGGCAAGAAGCGGATCCGCCCCATCGCCGATGGGCTGCGGGAGTTCGCGCGGGCGACCGGGACGCTGCGCGACGAGGAGGTGCTGCGCGAGACGCTCACCGCGCTCGAGCTGGGCGAGGCGCCACGGGCGGCCGTCGCCGCCTGGGTCGCGCAGCGCTCGCGCCGCGAGCACGAGGCGAGGGCCCACATCGTCGAGCTGCTCCGGCGGGATCATCCGGGCGACAACGGCGCGCCGAAAGCCGATGCGCCGGCGGGCGAGGCGGATGTGCCGCGGGCCGACGCGCCGCCGGCGGGCGAGGCGGATGTGCCGCGGGCCGGCGCGCCCGCGGCGGGCGACGCGGACGAGCCGCGGGCCGGCGCGCCCGTGGTGGGCGAGCGGCCCCGGCTGGAGCCGTACCTCGCGCGCCTCGAGCGGCGCATCTCGCGCAAGAAGGCGAAGAAGCGCGGCGCGGAGGCGCTCGCGCGAAGGGCGATCCGCGACGCCTTGCAGGACGTGCGCGCGCTCGCGGCGAGCGATCCGGGCGACGGCGCGGCCATGCACGCGCTCCGGATCCGCTTCAAGCGGCTGCGCTACTCCGCGGAGACGTTCTCGCCGCTCTTCGGAGAGCGCGCCGAGCGCACCGCCAAATCGGCGTCACGCCTGCAGCGCCGCCTCGGCCAGCTGCACGACGTCGACGAGGCGCTCGCGCAGATGACGAGGGCCGAGGAGCTGTCCCCCGACGATCGCGCCGCCGTCGTCGACGCGCTCGGCGCTGAGCGGGCGCGGCTCGCAGGCAAGGCGACGGAAGAGCTCGCGCAGGAGCTCGAGACGCTCGCGTCGCTCTGGTCCGACGCGCCGCCGGCGCCCCCGCCGGGGTGACGCGGCGCGCGGGCGCGGTGCAGCAAGGAGCGCCGCAGCAAGACAGCCGCGGACCGAGGCCGAGCCTCGCCGACCGCGGAGCTCGCCATGACGGCAGGCGGTCGTGATACCGTCGCGGTGGCTGCATTCATCGAGGCGAAGGTCGCCGATCCAGGAGGTCGTGTTGCGCCGCTCTGCCGTCCAAAGCGTCACCGCGATCGTCGCTCTCCTCGCGGCGAGCGCCTGCACCCAGGACTTCGATCAGTTCGCGCCCGAGCTCTTCCCGCAGTCGTCCGGGAGCGGCTCCGGCAGCAGCGGCGGCGGCCAGACGGCGACCGCGAGCACCACGAGCAGCGGCGGAGGCGGCGGCGAGCAGTGCTCGAACGGCGACGACGACGACGGCGACGGCGCCGTCGACTGCGCCGACGACGACTGCGGCGGGTTCGCCTGCGTCGCCGTGCCCGAGGACTGGCAGGGGCCCGGCCTCCTGTATCAGGGCCCCGAGGCCGCGGACGTCGCCTGTCCCGCGGGCTTCTCCACGCGGGTGGACGTGGGCGGCCGCGATCCCGTCGACACGCCCGCGACCTGCAGCCCGTGCTCGTGCGGCGCGCCGGACGTGGAGTGCGAGCTTCCGGCGGTCACCGTGTATGGGGACGAGGGGTGTGCCGGGGCGAGGGTGACGCTGCCGGTCGCGTCGGAGAACTGCATCAACCTCGGCGACAGCTTCCAGCCTGGCAGCTACAGCGCCGACGCGCCCGACGTGGATTCGGCGACGTGCGCCGCGTCGGGCGGCGAGCCGACGTTGCCGCCGCCGCGCTTCGGCATCGAGGGGCTCGTGTGCGCCCCCGGGCCGGACGCCGGCGGATGCGACGCGGGCGAGGCCTGCGCCCCGCGAGAGGTCGACGCGCCGTTCGAGCAGGGCGTCTGCATCTGGCGCGAGGGGGAGCGGCGCTGCCCCGAGGGGTTCGGCGAGCAACACGTGTTCGCGAGCTCGATGGTCGACAACCGTGGCTGCGCGCGATGCACGTGCGACGCGGACGGCGTGCGCTGCGCGGCGACGCTGGCGCTCTTCGGGGAGACCCGCTGTCGGGAGCCCATCGAGACCGTGCCGTTCAACGGGTCCTGCGTCGACGATCCGCCCGCCGCCGCCTCGGTGTCGATCGAGGTGACCGGTGCCGGCAGCTGCCAGCCGCGCGGCGGCGCCCCCCG
This sequence comes from Sorangium cellulosum So0157-2, assembly GCF_000418325.1. Taxonomy (GTDB): domain Bacteria; phylum Myxococcota_A; class Polyangia; order Polyangiales; family Polyangiaceae; genus Sorangium; species Sorangium cellulosum_D. The sequence goes on along the minus strand of NC_021658.1, from coordinate 766,909 downwards.
AGGCGAGGTCGAGGAAGGCGACGACAAGATCACCGTCTGCTGCGCCCGCTGAACGAGCGCCGCGCGGCGCCGGGCGCGATCGCGCGGCGCTGGGCGCGATCGCGCGACGCTGGGCGCGATCGCGCTGGGCGCGATCGGCGCTGGGCGCGATCGCGCGACGCTGGGCGCGATCGCGCGGCGCTCGACGCGGCTACTGCCGGAAGATCTCGACGCGCTCGAGGACGACGTCCTGGTTCGGCCGGTCGCGCGTGGTCGCCACGTTGGCGATGCGGTTCACGACGTCCAGCCCGCTCACGACCTTGCCGAACACCGAGTGCCGGTTGTCGAGGTGCGGCGTCGGCCCCTCGGTGATGAACCACTGCGCGCCGTTCGTGTTCTTGCCGGAGTTCGCCATCGAGAGCACGCCGGGGCCGTCGTGCCGCAGCTCGGGGTTGAACTCGTCGGCGAACTTGTAGCCCGGGCCCCCCGTGCCCCACCGCGCCGCCATGTCCGGGTAGCGCGAGAGCGGATCGCCGCACTGGATCATGAACCCCGAGATGACGCGGTGAAAGCGGATGCCGTCGTAACAGGGCGTCCCCTGCATCCCCTTGCCCGTCGTCGGATCGATCCAGTTGATCGCGCCCGTGGCGAGGCCGACGAAGTTCTTGACGGTGTTCGGGGCGCGCTGCTCCTCGAGGCGGATGGTGATCTCACCGAGCGAGGTCTTCAGTCGAGCGTGAAGCTGGCCGGTGCCGGGCACATTGATCGGGGGGAACTCCATCGGGCCTTCTCCTGTTCTTTGCCGCCGAGGCGGCGCCGTCAGCCGAGGGAGGAGAGCCGCGAGCCCCCCTCCTGCGTCCTGGTACGGCGGTCTTATCGCATCTGGCGCCGCGGACGAGCGGCGAAATCGCCTCAGGCGCGCTCGAACAGCGTCGCGATGCCCTGGCCCACGCCGATGCACAGCGAAGCGACCCCGACCTTGGCGCCGCGCGCGCGCATCGCATGCACGAGCGTGCACGCGATGCGCGCGCCCGAGCAGCCGATCGGGTGCCCGAGCGCGATCGCGCCGCCCCGGACGTTGACGCGCGCCGGATCGAGCTCCAGCGCGCGCGAGCACGCGAGCGCCTGCGCCGCGAACGCCTCGTTGAGCTCGAAGACGTCCACGTTGGGCACGCGCAGCCCGGTCCGCTGGAGCAGCTTCTTCACGGCGGGGATCGGCCCCTCGCCCATGAGGTTGGGATCCACCCCCGCGGTCGCGGTCGCGACCACGCGCGCGAGCGGCGTCGCCCCGGCGGACTGCACGGCGTCGCCCGAGGCGAGCAGGAGCGCGGCGGCGCCGTCGTTGAGGGGCGAGGCGTTGCCGGCCGTCACCGTCCCGCCCTCGCGGAAGGCGGGCTTCAGCTTCGACAGCGCCTCGAGCGAGGCGTCGGCGCGCACGGACTCGTCGCGCTCGAACAGGACGGGCGCGCCCTTCTTCTGGGGGACGGGGACCGGGACGACCTCGGCGGCGAACCCGCCCGACTCCCACGCGAGCGTGGCGCGCTCGTGAGACGAGAGCGCGAACCGATCCTGATCCTCGCGGCTGACGCCGTGCTTCTTGGCCACGTTCTCGGCGGTCTCCCCCATGGACTGGAGCTCGAACCGCGCGGCCATCCTCGGGTTCGGGTAGCGCCAGCCGAGCGTCGTGTCGTAGACCGTCGGCGCGCTCCGCTCGAAGCGCTCGGCCTGCTTGGGCATCGTGAACGGCGCGCGCGTCATGCTCTCGACGCCGCCGGCGATCACGCAGTCGGCCTCGCCGGTGGCGATCATACGCGCGGCGTCGGCCACCGCTTCGAGCCCCGAGCCGCAGAGGCGGTTCACCGTGACGCCCGGGACCTCGTAAGGGAGGCCGGCGAGCAGGGCGGCCATGCGCGCGACGTTGCGGTTGTCCTCTCCGGCCTGGTTCGTCGCGCCGAGGACGACCTGGTCGAGGCGCGGCGCGAGCGAGGGCTGGCGGCGCACGAGCGCCTCGAGGACATGCGCCGCGAGGTCGTCCGGGCGGACCGTCGCCAGGGCGCCGGCGTAACGTGCGATCGGGGTGCGGACGGCGTCGACGACGAAGACGGGGCGCAGGGCAGCAGCCATCAGGAGAGCGTAGCTTCGCCCGGTCGCGGCGCCGCTCCGAGATCGCGCGCGCTCGACCCCTCGTCCGCGCCGGGCGGCGACGAGGTCGCGGCTGCCCGCCGGGTCACGGCCGGCGCAGCGCAGCGCCGCGGGCCGACGTCGCGATGGACGAGCGACCCGATCCGCTTCCCGACGGTGTGCTGGCGCGGCGCAAGCGAGCTGGCGCGGCGCAGCATGGCGCTGGCGCGCTGCAGCGGCTCAGTAGCTGTCGCTGGATCCGCCGCCGCCGGAGCGACCGCCGCCGCCGCCGCCGAACCCGGATCCACCGCCGCCGCGACCGCCGCCGCCGCCGCGGAAGAGGAGCGCTTGCAGGACGATCCACAGGAACCAGCGGAAGGACGGCGAGATGAGCGCGAGCAGCAGCGCCGCCACGATGGCGACGAGGGTGACGCCGACCTTGATGGGCGAGACCGGGGTGGGCGCCGGCCCGGGCGCCGGGCGCCGCTCCTCCTCGGGCGTCCCGGCGATGAGCGCCCGGGCGATCTCGGTCGTCCCCTGATCGATGGCGTCGCGGAACCGATCCTGCCGTAGCAGCGGGTTGATCGTCTGCCGGATGATGTCGTTCGACTGGAGATCCGTGAGCGCCCCGCCCACGCCCTTGCCCGTCTCGATGCGGACGCGCCGCTCGGACGGGGCGATCACCAGGAGGACGCCGTTGTCGGCCCCCCGCTGGCCGAGCTGCCACGCGTTGAAGGCCTCGTACGCGACGTCCTCGATCGTCTCGCCCTCGAGCGACCCCGCCACGAAGGCGACGATCTCGAAGCCGGTCTGGCGCCGGAGGCGATCGAGCTTCTGGTCGAGGTAGAGGAGGTCGGACGGGCCGAGCCGCCCGGCGGTGTCGACGACGTGCCCCGTGAGCTTCGGCGGCGTGAACTCGGCGAGGGCGGGCCGAGCGACGAGCGCGCAGACCAGCGCGATCGCGACGGCGACCGCCCTCGCCACGGCCCGCAGCCGCGCTCCGCCCGAGACTGCCTGGCGCATCGCCGCCTCCCTCCTCTCAGAGCGCGACCTTGGGCGCCGACTGGACCTCGGGGGAGGCGGTGAAGTACACGCGCGGCTTGAACGGCTGGCCCGTCGCCTTGTTCACCACCTGGCCCCGGATCTTCAGGAGCTCCGCGTTGTACTCGCGCGCCGCCTGGTTGTACTCCTCGCGCGCTCGCAGGATGCGGTTCTCGATGCCCTCCAGCTGGACCTGCAGGCTGTGGAAGCTCTGGTTGGCCTTGAGATCGGGGTACTGCTCCTGCACCACGAGGAGCCGCGAGAGCGAGCCGCTGAGCTGCTCCTGCGCCTTCTGGAAGGCTTGCACCTTCTCGGGGTCGGTCAGGTCCTCGGCCTTCAGCTGGACGCTGGTGGCGCGGGCGCGCGCCTCGGCGACGCTCGCGAGCGTCTGCTCTTCGTGCTTGGCCGACGCCTTCACCACCGCCACGAGGTTCGGGACGAGATCGTAACGCCGCTGGAGGTTCGCCTCGAGATCCGACCACTTCTGGGCCGCGATCTGATCCTTCTCGACGAGCACGTCGTAGCGCTGGCAGCCGACGACAGACGTCATGAGGGCGAGCACCGCCAAGAAAATGGAAAACATCGCGAGGCGCTTCCGAAATGTCGATTTGTGAACAATCCGCATGACTGACTCCAGGGTCGCTCGCGTTACCCGACGGGTAAGGCGTCGCGCCGTGTCATGCAAAACCTCGGCCTCGTGGCGGTCGCGGGGCGTCCCGCCGGCCGCCCCGGCGGCGTGGTACCCTTCGCCTGCGCGATCGCGCCCGCGGCCCGGGCGCTCGCCGCAGGAGGGCCACACGCGTGGCGCACCGCCACAGCCGCCCGTTCCGATGAGCCACCGCCCACGCATCGCAGCCCATTCGCTCAGCCCTGCAGCCTATGCGCCGTACGGCGACATCCTCATGGCCTCGCCGCACGGCCAGCCCGGCAGGCCGGCCAACCAGGGGACCGCCCGCCGCTTCGATCACCTCGCCGCGATCGAGAACCTCCGCCCCGGGCACGCGGCGCTGAACGTCTCGGTCTTCCGCTGCGCTCCGCGATCGAGCTTTCCGCTGCCGCTCGCGCTGCTCGAGAAGCACCCCGGCTCGACGCAGGCGTTCGTGCCGATGAACGCGCGGCGCTACCTCGTCGTCGTCGCCCTGGGCGGCGACCGGCCCGACCTCACGACGCTCGCCGCGTTCATCGCCCACGGCGCCCAGGGCATCACCTACCGCCCCGGCGTGTGGCACCACCCCATGATCGCGCTCGACGCCGAGGCCGACTTCGTCTGTCTGGTCTGGGAAGACGGCTCCCCCGGCGACTGCGCCGTCGTCGAGTACGCCGAGGGCGAGCGGGTCGCGATCGCGATCGAGCCCTGACCGCCGCTCCGCCCCGCCCCGGCGAGGCGCTGCGGCCCGCGCCGGCGCAGGCGGGGCCGCGGCGGAGGCGGTCCCTCCGGGCCGCGATGGGCCGCAGCCTCCGGGGGCGGGCCGCGCTATAGAGGCGCCCCCGACCCATCCCATGCGCCGCTCGACCCCCAATTGCTCGTTCGTCGCGCAGGAGCAGCGAAGGCTGCTCGCCGCGCTCGATTCCCTCGACGTCGCCGCCGTCGCCCGCATCCTCGAGGAGTTCGTCACCGACGAGCGCAAGGCCCGGCTGCGCGGCGTCATCGCGGCGCGGCTCGACGCGGTCACCGTCGCCATGGACGCGCCGCACGACCCGCACAACGGGGCCGCCGTGCTCCGGTCGTGCGACGCGTTCGGCCTGCAGCGGCTGCACATCATCGAGCGCGCCGAGCAGTTCCTCGTGTCGAACACCGTCTCGCGCGGCTCCGAGCGCTGGGTCGACGTGCGCACGCACGCGACCACCGAGGCCGCGGTCGCGGCGCTCCGCGCCTCGGGGCACGAGCTCGTCGCGACCCGCCCGGACGGCGAGCTGACCCCGCGCGATCTCGCGGGCATCCCCCGCCTCGCGCTGGTGCTCGGCAACGAGCGCGACGGGATCCGCCCCGACCTGGCCGCCGCCTGCGCCCGCGCCGTGCGCGTCCCGATGCGGGGCTTCGCGGAGAGCCTCAACGTGAGCGTCACCGCGGCGATCCTGCTCGAGCAGGCGACCAGCGGCCGGCCCGGCGATCTGCCCGAGCCCTACCAGACGAGCCTCTACGCCCGCGCGCTGGTGCTCACCGTCCCCCACGCGGCGGAGATCCTGGCCGCGCGGGGCATGCGCCTGCCGCCGCCGCTCGGGGGAACGCCGCCCCCTCCGCCGCAGCCGCGCGGCCCCAAGCCGCGGAGGCCGGCGGCGGCCCCCGCGCGGGAAGAGCGCCCCGCGCGGGAAGAGCGCGGCGCGCGGGAAGAGCGCGGCGCCAGCGCCCCGCAGGAGCCGGAAGGCGGCTAGCATGCAGCCCCCCATGCGAAGCCCCGGTCCCCCGCGGCGCGAGCGCCGAGCCCGCGGCGCCATCCCGAAAGCGACCCCCGGCCCGGGCGCGCGCCTCGCCGGCGTGCGCGGGGCGCGCGCTGGGGCGAGGCGCGCGCTCGGCGCGGCGCTCGCGGCCCTGCTCCTCGCCGGCTGCATCGAGGTGCCGCCGCCTCCGCCCAAGCCGCCCCTCGAGCCGAAGAACCTCAAGGTCCCCGAGGGCGTCGGGCTCGAGATGGCGTGCACGCCGACGGGGGTCGAGCTCTGCTTCGACGCGCGCGACAACAACTGCAACGGCGTCATCGACGAGGGGTGCGGGCTCCACACCGGGATCCTCCAGTTCACGATCGCCTGGGAAGAAGCCGAGGCCGACGTCGACCTCAACGTCTACGATCCGGCGGGAGAGCTCGCCCGCGTCGGGGAGCCGACGGCGAGCGGCCTCATGAAGGATCGCGACTGCCCGCGCGTGAGCGGCGAGTGCCAGGAGCAAAACGTGGAGAACGTCTTCCTCACCGAGGGCGAGCCGGCCCGGGGCCGCTACCGCGTCGTCGTGCGGCTCGACAAGCTGAACGACGCGACGGCGCCCGTCCGCGTCCGCCTGAGCGCGCGGGTCGGCCAGCGCTCGTACAGCATGGCGCTCGACCTGTCTCCCTCGCCCGCGAGCGAGGAGAAGAGCGTCGAGTTCACGCTCTGAGCCCCGGCGGGCACGCCTCCGGCCCGAGCGCGATCCGCGAGCGCGCGCACCAGCGACTCCGCCCTTGCAGGAACGGGATCCAGCGACAGCGATCCGCGCGCTTCACCGCCGCCGCGCGGTTGACGTCCGCCATCCCCCCACCTTAAAAGATGTGGCCATTTTGCACCCGGAGACGTCCCGCGAATGAATCCCATTTGGATGCTCACATTGCTCGTCGGCCTCTTCGCCGCCTTCGCGTGGAGCGCCAACCGGCGTTGGCAGCTCCTCAAGGTCGGGCGCGGGGAAAACCGGCTCGACCGGCTCGCCGAGCGCCTCAAAGGCACCTGGGAGTACGCCTTCCGCCAGCGGAAGATGGGTTACTACCCGCTCGCCGGGCTGGCGCATAAGCTCATCTTCTTCGGATTCCTGGTTCTCCTGCTCCGCACGCTGATCCTGTGGGGGCGCGGCTTCGACCCGGCGTTCGACCTGTGGATCCTGGGGCACGACCCGGTGCGGCTGCCGGGCATCGGCGCGGTGCCGCTCGGCGGCATCTACGAGTTCGTGAAGGACGTCATGGCCTCGCTGGTCGTCGCCGGCGCGCTCGTGTTCATCTACTACCGGGCGGTCAAGCGCGAGCGGCGCATGACCCTGTCCGGCGAGGGGCTGCTCATCCTCGGCATCATCCTCACGATGATGGTGAGCGACATGCTCTATGACGGCGCCTCGCTGGTGCTGCACCACCGCTGGTCGACCGCGGCGTGCGCCTCCGGCGACGCGGCGCTCTGCGAGCGCGTCGCCACCGTGACCGCCCCGTTCGCGGGCGTCCCCGCGGACCCGGCGGCGATCCGCTGGCACCTGTTCCCCGCCCCGGCGGGCTCGCTGTTCGCCGTGCTGCTCAGCGGCGCGAGCCCGGGGGCCCTCGTCGTCCTCGCGCACGTCGGGTTCTGGACGCACGTCACGCTGGTGCTCGTGTTCCTGAATCTGCTCCCGCACTCGAAGCACTTCCACATCATCACGTCGATCCCGAACGTCTTCGCGCGCAACCTCGACCCGCGCGGCCGGCTGCCGCTCGTCGCGGGCAGCGCCGAGGCGATCGGCGAGATGGTCATGAAGGCCGCCGAGGAGCCCGAGAAGGCCGAGCCGGTCGGCATCGGGCGCATCGAGGACTTCACCTGGAAGGCGATCCTCGACTTCTACACGTGCACCGAGTGCGGCCGCTGCAGCGACAACTGTCCGGCCCACAAGACGGGCAAGATCCTGAGCCCCAAGCAGCTCACGCTCGACCTGCGCGACCACCTGTACGGCCGCGACGTCGAGTTCCTCAACCGGCCCGGGGGCCCGCGGGGCGAGAGCGACGGCCACGCGGCGCAGGCGAACGGCCACGCCGGCGACGGGGCGGCGGCGCAGGACGGCCAGGGCGCGGAGGCGCAGGAGGGCGCCGGCCACGCGGAGCAGGCGGCGCCGGAGAACCCGGTCCCGACCCCGGAGGCGGGGTACAAGCCGGTCGACCTCGTGGCGAACGTCGTCCACCCGGACGTGCTCTGGGCCTGCACCACGTGCCGGGCCTGCGAGGAGCAGTGCCCGGTGATGATCAGCTACGTCGACAAGATCGTCTCGATGCGCCGCCACCTCGTCATGGTGAAGGGCGAGTTCCCGGCCGAGCTCGGCAATCCGTTCAACGCGATCGAGGTCAACGGCAACCCGTGGAACCTCGCGCGCCTCGATCGCGCGAACTGGGCCGAGGGGCTCGAGATCCCGACGATGGCCGACAAGCCGCAGGCGCCGGTGCTCTACTGGGTCGGCTGCGCGGCGAGCTACGACGACCGCGCGAAGAAGATCGCGCGCGCGACCGCGCGGCTCCTGAAGGCGGCCGGCGTCGACTTCGCGATCCTCGGCCAGGAGGAGACCTGCACCGGCGATCCGGCGCGCCGCGCGGGCAACGAGTACCTCTTCGCGATGCTGGCCGAGCAGAACGCCGCGACCCTGAACGGCTACAAGGAGCAGGGCGGCATCCGGAAGATCGTCACGACCTGCCCCCACTGCTTCAACACGCTCGCCAACGAGTACCCGGACTTCGGCGCGAAGTTCGAGGTCGTGCACCACACGGACTTCCTGCTCGGCCTGGTCGCCGAGAAGAAGCTCGTCCCCAAGAAGCCGGTCGAGGGGAAGGTGGTCTTCCACGACTCCTGCTACCTCGGCCGCTACAACGACGTGTACGAGCAGCCGCGCGACATCCTGAAGCGCATCCCCGGCGTGCAGCTCGTCGAGGCCGAGGGGTGGAACCGGCAGAAGGGGCTCTGCTGCGGCGCCGGCGGCGCGCAGATGTGGATGGAGGAGCAGAACAAGGACCGCGTGAACGTCAAGCGGACGCTGCAGCTGCTCCAGACCGAGGCGAAGACGATCGCGACCGCCTGCCCGTTCTGCCAGACGATGATCACCGACGGGCTCAAGGATCAGTCCAAGGAGGACTCGATCCGCCAGCTCGACGTTGTCGAGCTGCTCGAAGAGAGCTGCGCCCTCGACCGCCCGGCCAGCGACCGCGCCGCCCAGGAGGCCGCCGGCTCCGAGACGGCCGCCACCGCCTAGCTCCCCTAGATTTCCGTTGCGAACGCACGCGGGACCGATGCGCCGTGAGACCACGGCGTACGATCCCGCGTGTTCGCCTACATTTGCGCCCTGGAGCAAGCCTGACGAGGATCAGGCGCAGCCTTCTCGTGCGTCCCGTCTCGGCCTGAGCTAGATTCGGCCGTGCCGCCGGAGGTGGATGTGATTGAAGGCGCTCTGAAGGGGACCGCGAACCTGGACCCCCGCCCTACGCTGGAGGGAGCCGCGAATGCGGAGCACCGGCTGAGGGGGACATTGACTCACCCGATCTGCATCTCGGTCGACGCGATCGCCGACAGCGCGCTGCGCGCGCGTCAAGCAGCCTCGGGCGCGACCGAGCTCCGCTGCGATGTGTGCGACGCGGCCATCGAGGGCGAGCCCGCCGGGCGCGGCCTCTACGTGTGGTCGCGCGGCGATGAGCTCCGGCTCGAGGAGCCTGCCCTGTGCGGCGGCTGCGCCGTCGCCATCGGAATGACCGCGCTGTCCGCCTGGAACGTCGAGGAAGAAGAGGGCTGAGCCCGCCTGCGCGGCCGCGTCGAGGGGCGACGGCCGCGGGCCGCGCCGCCGCCCGGCGGCTCGCTCCACCTCGGCATCCCCTCAGAACGCCTCGCCGATCGCCAGGTTCACGGCGATGGGCAGCACGCCGAACAGCGCGTCCGGGGTCCGCTCGTCCAGGGGCCAGCCATCCTCCCCGGGCGTGCACTTGCCGAACACCTGCATGCACGGGACGCGGTAGCCGACGTCGAAGCGCAGCGGGCCGACCGGCGTGGTGTAGCGCAGCCCGACGCCGGCCGAGAGGTGCGGCCGCTGCGCCCCCGAGCGGAACAGGCTGAGCTCCCGGGTGACGTCGCCCGCGTCGGCGAAGATCACGGTGCCGAAGCTCTCGCCGAGCGGTATCCGGAGCTCCAGGCTCGCCTCCCAGAGCAACCGGCCGCCGATGGGGACCAGCGGGGCCTCATCGCCCTGGGCATCCCGCTGGCCGGTCAGGCTCGGCACGCGGGCGTGGGGACCGACCTCGTTGAACCCGTAGCCGCGGTTGCTCGTCGCGCCGCCGCTGAAGAACCCGCGGAACTGCATGAGCTGGACGTCGGCCCCCACGTCCGCCCGGCAGCCCGCCCGGGATGGATCGCCCTCCGCGAGGGTGTCGCACCGGGTCAGATCCGCCGACGACGAGTCGCCGTAGCCGCTCGGGAACAGCCACCCGGTCGTCATGCGAAAGCCGAGGGTCCATTTCCTCGAGACGGGGAGGTAGGCGCGAAACTCGGGCTGGAGGCGGAGGTCGCGCGCGGCGCGGACCTCGTGCCCGACGATGGCGTTCGCCAGCGCGGTGTCGAATCGCAAGTACCCGGCGAGCTGCGCGTCCAGCGAGACGTAGTAGCCATGGTGAGGGGTCAGCCGGTCCGGCTTGCCCGCCCGGTTCAGGCGGCGGTCGTAGGACACGAGCGCTTGCAAATAAGGGATGAAGATGGACTGGAACCCCAGCGGCAGCGGCACGTCGTTGTAGGAGAACGGGCTGTTGAGCTGAACGTTGTAGAGGAGGGCCGCGTTCAGGTCCGATTTCAGGAACGGCCGCTCCAGGCCGATGGAACCGACGTACTCGCGGTAGCCGACGATCGCGTGTTCCGGCGGCTCCTGAGGAGGGTTTTCTGCACTTCCTGGCTCCCCTTCTTCCGGTTTCTCTGCCGTATCGGGCTTGGTGCAGAACTCACCGGTCCGTGGGCAATAGAGCTTGAACGAGCCGCGCAGCACCGCGGCCGTGCGCCGCTCGAACGCCCCCGGCTGGCGGAGCTCGGACCGCAGCTGGATCTCCGGCAGGAGGCGGAAGGTGTCCCCGAGATCCTCGCCGAGCAGGGTCGAGAACTCGACCGGATAGAAGACCAGCCCAGGCCGGGCCTCGATGTTGAAGCGGCGCAGGCCGCCGAGGAAGTTGCGATCCTCCCACCCGGCGACGAGGTGCGCCTCGACGCGCGAGCCGACCTCGGCGCCGCCGCCGAGCTTCACGGCGCGCAGCGCGGCCGGCTCCACGGAGAACGTCACGGGGACGACCGGGCTCCTCGGCTGCCCGGGCGGCGCGAGCTCGGGCTTCACGGCGACGGCGCCGAACACGCCGAAATCGGCCAGCGCCTGCTCCGCCTCCGCGAGCGCCGCGGTCGAGAAGCGCTCGCCCTCCTCGATGCCGATCGCCGTCCTGACCGGCCCCTCCGGCAGCTCGCCGAGCCCCTCCAGCTTCACCTTGCCGAACGTGCACTCGGGGCCGAGCTCGATCGTGTAGCGGACCCGCGCCTCGTTCTTCACGAGGTCGACGTCGACGTGCCCCTCGACCGTCGCGTAGGCAAAGCCGCGATCGGTGAGCACCCGGAGCAGCGCCTTCTTCAGCTCCTCGTACTGCTCCTCGTCCAGGCGCTCGCCGACCCGGAGCCGGGCCTTCGCGTCGGTCACCGGCCGGACGACGTCCTTGCCCTTCTCCAGGGTCCAGTCCCGCCACTGTAGATCCACGGAGGCGATCTTCACCGGCTGCCCCTCGGAGACGACGATGCGCACCCGCACGCGCCCCTCCTTGCCGGGGCCGCCGCTCCGCTGCACCCGCGCCGCGCGCGCCCGCGCGTTGTAGAACCCGCGCGCCCGGTAGTACCGCTCGATACGGGCCATGTCCCGCTCGAGGACGAACCGGTCGAACCGCTCGTACTCGACCGTGAGCGCGTCCCAGATGCTCAGGATCGGCACGGGCTCGAGCGCGCCGCCGAGCAGATGCGAGCTCTCCGCCGTCGCGATCCGATCGGCGAGCTCGTCGCCGCTGATCACCTCGTCGCCGTCGAACGAGACCTCCTCGATGGCGCACCCGCTGAGGTCCGGGCGCGTGCACGCCGGCGGTTGACGCGAAGCGGCACAGGCGGAGACCCCCAGCGCTGCGAGCGCCGTGAGCGCTACAGCGGCGGATCGCGACGGCGGGACCTGAACACCTGAAAGAGAACTTTCGGTTGAGCCGGCGACGATGCGATCGCCCCGGCGTCCGCGATGGCGAGGATTCAACGTTAGGCCCGTGTTTTCGATATGCTGCCGTCCACTTCGGCCGCCGGAGGCCCGCTCCGAGTCTGAGCGGGCCCTCGGAGCGGCGCGAGCGAGGGAGAGCCTACGAGATGGCAGAGCCGACGCAAAAGGAACCTGGTGCCGGTGGGTACCCGGGATATGGATTGCCGCACGAACCTGGTGCCCACGGGGTGCCCGCGAGCGCCGGCGCGCCGTTCGGAGCCCCGCCCCCCGAGGAGCGGCGCGGCGCCCTGAAGGCGCTCGTGGCGATCGGCGGCCTCGCCTACGCCGGCGCGATCGCCGTGCCGGCGGCGACCTTCATCGCCGGTCCTGCCGGCAACGCCGGCGCGTCAAGCGGGCGTGAGCGCTGGGTCCGCGTCGGGCGGCTCGCGGATCTACCGCCGGGAGAGCCCCGACGCCTCAAGGTGATCGGCGAGGAGCGCGACGCCTTCACCGTCGCGAAGGATCAGATGCTCGGCGCCATCTGGGTCATCCGCGAGGGCGAGAAGATCCGCGCGATGAGCGCCACGTGCCCGCACCTCGGCTGCGGCATCGAGCTCAACGACGACAAGAAGAGCTTCAACTGCCCGTGCCACGCCTCGCGCTTCGCCCTGTCGGGCGTGCCGGAGACCGGGCCGTCCCCGCGCCCGATGGACGCGCTCGCGACGCGGGTCGTCGACGGCTGGGTCGAGGTGGACTTCCGGCGCTACCGTGACGGGACCGCCGAGCTCCAGGAGATCGCAGGATGAGCTTCGGCGACTGGCTGAACGAGCGCGTCGGCTACCGCGAGCCCCTCCGCCGCCTGCTCGACGAGCCCATCCCCGGCGGCGCGCGCATCGGCTACGTCTGGGGCGGCGCGATCGCGCTGCTGCTGCTCATCGAGGCCGTCACGGGCGCGCTGCTCATGTCGGCGTACGCGCCGAGCGCGACCACGGCGTGGGCGAGCGTCGCGCACATCAATTTCACCCTGCGCGCCGGGTGGCTCATCCGGGGCCTCCACTACTTCGGAGCGCAGGCGCTCGTCATCCTGATCGGGATCCACGTGGCGCAGATCGCGATCCACGGGGCGTACCGCGCGCCGCGCGAGGTCGGCTGGTTCCTGAAGCTCGGCCTGCTGCTGATGATCCTCGGCTTCGCCTTCACCGGCAACCCGCTCCCGTGGGACCAGGACGGCTACTGGGGCACGCGCGTCGAGACGGGCATCATGGGCGCGGTCCCCGTCGTCGGGCCGCTCACGCAGGAGCTCATGGTCGGCGGCAGCTCGCTCGGCCACATGACGCTGACGAGGCTCTACGCGCTGCACGTGTTCGTGCTGCCGGCGGCCACGGCCCTGCTGCTCGCCGGCAGCTTCGCGCAGTTCCGCAAGCACGGCTTCGGCGCGCCCCACGGCGCGAACCTCTCGAAGGCCGACCGGTTCTTCCCGAAGCAGCTCGGCATGATCCTCCTCGCCGCCGCGGTCGCGCTCGTCGTCCTCTTCGATCTCGCGGCCATCGAGCACGGCGCGCCGCTCGAGGCGCCCGCGGACCCGGTCAGCGACTACAACGCCCGCCCGGCGTGGTACTTCCGCCCGCTCTTCGAGCTGCGCAAGTTCTTCCCCGGCTCGCTGGAGCTCATCGCGACCGTCGGCTTGCCGGGCGTGATCGGGCTGTACCTCGCCCTGCTCCCGTTCATCGACAGGAAGCCCGGCCCGCTCCGCGCGCGCCTGCCGGCGCTCGCGCCGCTGTTCCTGATCGGCCTCGGGGCCGCCGGCCTCCTGGCGAAATCGTTCGCGTCCGACGCGAAGGACGAGGGCTACCAGCGCTCGCAGGCGCAGAACGCCCAGCGCACCGCGCGCGCGATCGCGCTGTTCAAGCAGGGCGTCCCGCCCGAGGGCGCGCTCGCGATGCTGCGCAACGATCCGGAGACGCGCGGCGAGGACCTCTACAAGAAGGAGTGCGCGAGCTGCCACCGGCTGAACGATCTCGGCCCGCCCAAGGACAAGCAGACGGCGCCGGACCTCACCGGGTTCGGGACGAAGGCCTGGGCGCTCGAGGTGCTGAGGGATCCCGACGCCGACCACCTCTTCGGCAAGACGCCGTTCAAGGAGATGATGCCGTCGGTGGTCAAGCCGCCCGCGGATCCCGAGGCGGCGAAGGTGTTCACGCCGATGAGCGCGGCCGACCAGGAGACGATCGCCGCGTTCCTCGAGGCGCAGGCGCGCGGGGAGCCGAGCGCCGGGAGCCAGGGAGAGAAGCTGGTCCGGCAGCGGTGCACGAGCTGCCACCGGCTCGACGGCAAGACCGACGACGAGGAGTCGGCCGCGCCCGAGCTGCGCGGCTGGGCCTCGGTCGCGTGGATCGAGGCGCAGATCGCGAACCCCGGCAGCGGCAAGGCCTACCCGCCGGCGGCCATGGCCAAGGATCTCGAGGGCCACATGCCGGCGTTCGAGGAGAAGATCTCCGCGAACGACCGGAAGATCCTCGCTGCCTGGGTGTACCGCCGCGGCCGCGGCGAGGCCGCGGCCGGCGCCAAGGCGCCCGAGAAGAAGCCCTGAGCGCGCCGCGCTCGGGCCCCCGCCGTCCCAGACCTCCCTCCGCTCGCTCCTCCTCTCGATGAACGCCGGCGCGCGCTGATCCGTTCGGGTCGCGGCGCGCTGGCCGGCGCTCGCGCGCGCCCCGGCGCGCACGCCGGCATGCGCGGTGCTGTGCGTCCCCGGGGGCGGGGCCGGTGGCGACATCGTGCACGGTCGCCTCCCACGCCGGCGTGCGCGCGGCGCTCGCCTCGACGGCGGCGGCGCGCGCGCGCCCAGAAAGAGCAGGATCCGTGGACCTGGATGCGGCCGTGAAGCATCACTTCCCGTGGATCGCGGGCACGCTGATCGCGTCCGCCGCCTACTTCCAGGCAGCGGGGGTCTCGCACCTGCTCGGGAGGACGATCATCCCGGACAGAGCCGCGGGCGTCGCGTCCCTGCCGCGGCCCTCCGGCCACGCGCAGCGGAACGACCTGCACGCGACGAACGCCGACGCGATCCTGCAGCGCAACCCGTTCGACTCGGCGACGGGGCCGCTCGTGCCGGCGCCGGGCGGCGCCCCCGAGGCGCCCGCGGCAGCGGCGGGCGGCGATCCGTGGCGCGATCCGATCTGCGACGCCGGGCGCGTGGTGCTCATCGCGGCCTCGCAGGACGACGCGTGGTCGTTCGCGGCCATCGAGGGCCCCGACGGGCGGACGCAGCTCCGGCGGCTCGGCGGCGACGCGCCGGGGGGCACGCTCGCGCGCATCGCCTGGGACCGCGTCTGGATCGCCGCGGGCGGCGCGCGCTGCCAGCTGATGCTCGGGAAGAGCGCGCGCGCGGCGGCGCCGGAGCCGCCGCCGCCGCCGCGGCCCCAGGCGAGGCCGGTCGGCGCCGAGGGCGGCATGAGCTCGATCCCGCCGGAGATCGCCGCCCGCATCCGGCGGGTGAGCGCCACGGAGTTCAACGTCGACCGGGCGGCGGTCGACCAGATCCTCGAGCAGCAGGCGCTCCTCATGCGCTCCGCCCGGGTGATCCCGGAGCGGCAAGGGGGCCGCGTCGTCGGGCTGAAGCTCAGGATCAAGCGGGGCTCGCTGCTCGAGTCGCTCGGGCTGGAGAGCGGCGACTCGCTGCGGTCGATCAACGGCTTCGACGTCACCGATCCGCAGAAGGCGCTCGAGGCCTACGCGCGGCTCCGGACCGCGAACCACCTGTCCGTGGCGATCGAGCGCGGCGGTCAGCTGATGACCGTCGACTTCAACATCCGCTGACGGCGTCGGCGCCTCGGGCGGAGCCCCGCGCGGCTCAGCCGAGGGCGTCGAGCGTCGCCTTGGCCGCCCGGCCCGTCAGCGACGGCGGCGCGACCGACTCCCACCACGCCGCCGCGTGCTGCTCGGTCCACTCGGCGTCCAGGCGGAGCGCGGCGAGCCGCTCGGACAGCTCGCGCGCGGACTGCGGCCGCTTCGCCGGGTCCTTCTCCAGGCAGTCGAGCACGAGGCGATCGAGCGCCGGCGGGATCGGGCGCCCCGCGCGCTTCGACGGCGCGACGGGCGCCTCGGTGGCGTGGAGCAGCACCATCTTCATCGCGGTCTCGGCCTCGAACACGAGCGCGCCCGTGAGCAGCCAGTAGGCGACGCACCCGAGCGCGTAGATGTCCGTCCGGCCGTCGATGGGGCGGTCGCCGACCACCACCTCCGGGGCCATGAACGCGGGCGTCCCGGTGATCGCGTTGTCCGCCGTCAGCGTGGAGGGGGCCGCGTCCTTCTTGCGCACGGCGACCAGCCCGAAATCGAGCACCTTCAAGAAGTCGAGATCCGCGCCGTAGCGGCACAGGAAGAGGTTGGCCGGCTTGATGTCGCGGTGCACCAGGAAGGCCTTGTGCGCCTCGTGCAGCGAGTGGCAGGCCTGCTGCAACAGGTGGACCACCCGCGCGGGCGGCTGCGGGCCGTCCAGCTTGACGAGCGTGTCGAGGTCCATGCCGTCGAGCAGCTCCATCACGTAGTAGAACGACCCGTCGCGGGCGACGCCGAAGTCGAAGATGCCGATCGTGTGCGGCGACCTCAGCGCCGCGGTCGCCTGCGCCTCGCGCTCGAACCGCGCCTTCGCGTTGCCGCCGCTCGCCGCCTCGCCCTGGAACGCCTCCGGGCGGATCAGCTTCACGGCCGCGGGGCGCGCGAGCATGCGGTGCTTCGCCCGCCACACCTCGCCCATGCCGCCGCCGCCGAGCCGCTCGACGAGGCGGTAGCTGCCGAGCTCCCGCGCCGCGTCGAGCTTGCGCCCGAGGCCGAAGACCACGCGCGACACGAACACGGAGAGCGCGAGCGCGATGACGCTCGGGAAGAAGCGGCGGAACATCGCCTCGCGATCGGGCATCTCCATGAAGCCCGACCGGACGAGCACCCAGAGGCACGCCGGATCGGTGAGGATGGCCAGCGTCGAGGTGAGCAGGGTGCGAACGCTCGGGGCGGGGATGATGATGGGGAACACCAGCACCCAGACGGCCACCGGCGGCCAGCCCGGCAGCATCGGCCCCTCGGGCCACGGCTGCGCGTTGGTCATGACGGCGATCGAGGCGGCGCCCAGGACCTTGTAGGCGAACGAGAGGTCGACGATCCGCGGCGGCGAGAGCAGCCGCCGCCGCGCGACGACGAAGAGCGCGGCGGAGACGAGCACGAACGGCAGGAAGACCGCGAAGCGGATCGGGCGGGGGCCGAGCGCGACGCCCGGGAAGAGCTCCGACACGACGAAGCCGGCGGCGCCCACGACGATCGTGAAGAGCGCCAGCCACGCGATGCGCCGCACCGCCTCCTCCTCGAGGTCCGGGGGGAGCCGCGGCGACAGCCACTCCCAGCGCGCCCTCGCGCAGGGATTGCTGGCGTCGGGGCCGAGGAAGACGGTCTCGCTCATGCGTCGCGCGCGGCGCACGGCCGCGCCCGCCAGCCTCTAGGGGAGCACGCAGGCGGGGGGAATAGAAGAGGAGCGGGGCGCCCCCCCGCCGCGCGCTCCGGCGGCGTTACTTGGAGAAGACCTGCGCGGCCGCGATCCCCGTACCCTTCGTCGCCTTGAGGATCACCTTGCCCGGGCCGCCGATCGGCAGCGGGTTCTTCCAGCAGCCGGAGGCCTTGCCGCCGAGCGTCGCCGCGGCGCCGGTCGTGCTGTCCTGCGCGAGGACGACGGGCGGCAGCCCGGGCGCCGGCTGCGACACGAGCTGGAGGTCGAGCTCCTGGACGCCGATGCCGATGCCCACGACCGTGTAGCACTTGCCGGCCGAGATGGTGATGTCCTGCTCGAGGGTCTGGCCCTCCTGGAACTGCCCCGCGAACGGCCCGCCGTCCGCCTTCATGCCCGGCGCCTCCGTCGCGCCCATCCCCTGCAGGACGGGCGTCGCGGCCACCGCGGCGACCGGCGGGATCGGCGTGGCGGCCGTGCCCGCGGGCGCGGCCGTGGCCGTCGTCGTGGGCACCGTCGTCGCGGTCGTCGTCGGCACGGCCGACGCGCACCACTGGCCCGGCGGGCACGGGTTGCTCGGGTCGATCGTCGGCTCAGGCGTCGACGAGCAAGCGAGCGCTCCGAGCGCGGCCAGGGAGAGCGGGAGTACGTGGAAGACACGCATCATGAGAATGCTCCTTCGATGGGCATGAGCTCGCCCGATCACTGAACGAGGTGCCGACGCTTCTTACACCGGCTGCGGTTCGACGTGTGGGCCGAGCGCGCGACGCAGCGGCCTCGACAGCGCGGCGGCAACGAACGGCAACGAACGGCAACGGACGGCAACGAACGGCAACGGACGGCGCCCGCCGCCGCCGCCGCGCCGCTTTGCGCCCAGCGCGCGGCGTGCTATCCGAGGTTGGCCTGCGCGGTCTTGCAATTCCAAGTAGTTAAACTATACACGTGATTCGCGTCACCTGCGTGGGACGGCAGTGCGCGCCCAGTGGTGGACCTCCCCAGCGTGCCTTGCCTCCTGGCCTCCTCCGGCCCAGGCGGCGTGCTCACGCCGCGGGGGGCCGTCCCGCTGTGTCCTGAGCGCCCGGCGTCGTCGCGCGGATAACGCGCATCCGTCGGAGCAGCCATGAGCCAGGATCAGAAGCCCCCTCCCGCCGAAGGCAGCGCCCTCTGGTACAAGGACGCGATCATCTACGAGCTCCATGTCCGCGCGTTCAGCGACTCGAACGCCGACGGCATCGGCGACTTCGAGGGGCTCGTCGACAAGCTCGACTACCTCCAGGATCTCGGCGTCACTGCGATCTGGCTCCTGCCGTTTTACCCGTCGCCGCTGCGCGACGGCGGATACGACATCGCGGACTACGCGAACATCAACCCGTCTTACGGGACGCGGCGCGAGTTCGCCCGCCTGCTGCGCGAGGCGCACCGCCGCGACATCCGCGTCATCACCGAGCTCGTCCTGAACCACACCTCGAACGAGCATGAGTGGTTCCAGCGGGCGCGGACCTCGCCCAAGGGCTCGCGCTGGCGCGACTTCTACGTCTGGAGCGACACGCCCCACCGCTACAAGGACGCCCGGATCATCTTCAAGGATTTCGAGACGTCGAACTGGGCGTGGGATCCGGTGGCCAACGCCTATTACTGGCACCGCTTCTACTCCCACCAGCCCGACCTCAACTTCGAGAACCCGGAGGTGCACGCCGCCGTGTTCAAGGTGGTCGACTTCTGGCTCGAGATGGGCGTCGACGGGCTGCGGCTCGACGCCGTGCCGTACCTCTACGAGCGCGACGGCACGAACTGCGAGAACCTGCCGGAGACGCACGAGTTCTTGCGGAAGCTCCGGCGGCACATCGACGCGAACTTCTCCGATCGCATGCTCCTCGCCGAGGCCAACCAGTGGCCCGCCGACGCCGCGGCGTACTTCGGCAACGGCGACGAGTGCCACATGAACTTCCACTTCCCGCTCATGCCCAGGATGTTCATGGCGGTGGAGCTCGAGGACAGCTTCCCGATCGTCAACATCCTGAAGCAGACGCCCGTGGTCCACGAGACCTGCCAGTGGGCGACGTTCCTCCGGAACCACGACGAGCTCACGCTCGAGATGGTGACCGACGAGGACCGGGACTACATGTACCGCGTCTACGCGCAGGAGCACACCGCGCGGATCAACCTGGGCATCCGGCGGCGGCTCGCCCCGCTCATGAAGACGCGGCGCCGGATCGAGCTGATGAACGCGCTGCTCTTCTCGCTGCCGGGGACGCCCGTCCTCTATTACGGCGACGAGATCGGGATGGGCGACAACATCTATCTCGGCGACCGCGACGGCGTTCGCACGCCGATGCAGTGGAGCGCCGACCGGAACGCCGGCTTCTCCCGGGCGAACCCGCAGAAGCTCTACCTGCCGATCATCATCGACCCCGAGTACCACTACGAGGCGATCAACGTCGAGGCGCAGCAGCAGAACCCCGCCTCGCTCCTCTGGTGGATGAAGCGGCTCATCACCCTGCGCAAGCAGAACAAGGTGCTTGGCCGCGGCACGATCGAGTTCCTGCACCCGGACAACAACAAGGTGCTCGCGTTCATCCGCGCGTACGGGGACGAGCGGCTGCTCATCGTGGCGAACCTGTCGCGGTACGCGCAGCACGTCGAGCTCGACCTCGCGCGCTTCGAGGGCATGGTGCCCGTCGAGCTGTTCGGCCGGAGCCGCTTCCCGGAGATCACGAGCCGCTGCTACCCGCTGTCGCTCGGGCCGCACGACTTCTTCTGGTTCGCGCTGGAGCCGGCGACGCCGGCGACGTCCGTGGGCGAGGCCCAGGCGGTGCCCGCGATCTCGACGAGGGGCTCGTGGCGGGCGCTCCTCTCGCCCGAGGGGCGCAGGGCGCTCGAGCCGGCGCTCGGGAAGTTCATCGCGGCGCGGCGCTGGTTCCGCGGCAAGGCGCGCACCCGGCGCGCGACGACGCTCGCGGACGTCATCCCGATCCAGCGCAGCGAGCAGACGGCGGCGGAGCACTACCTCCTGCTCGTGCGCATCGAGTACACGGACGGCTCGCCGGAGACGTACGTCGTGCCGATCGGCTTCGCCACGGGCGACTCCGCGCGGACGCTCGCCACGCGGACGCGCCACGCGGTGATCGCCGACGTCACGGTGCGCGATCCGGAGCCGGAGGCCGCGGCGGCGCCGGAGGGCGTCCTGTACGACGCGCTGACGACCCCGGAGTTCGCCGCGCTCATCCTCGCCGCGATCCGCGCGCAGGGCGTCGCGACCGGCGCCGCCGGCGAGCTCCAGGCGCTGCCGTTCGGCGCGACGCTCGAGGCGCTCGGCGCCGGGGGAGAGCTCCCGGCGCGCGTCGCCGAGAGCGAGCAGAGCAACACCACCATCATTTACGGCGACAAGCTGCTCCTCAAGATCTTCCGGCAGGTCGAGGAGGGCATCAACCCGGAGCTCGAGATCGGCAGGTTCCTGACCGACCACCAGTTCCCCGCGACGGCGCGGCTCGCCGGGGCGATCGAGTACAAGGGCCGCGGTCGCGAGCCGACCACGGTGGCGATGCTCCAGGAGTACGTGCAGAGCCAGAGCGACGCGTGGACGAGCACGCTGGAGTCGCTGAACCGCTTCTTCGAGCGGGTGCTCACCGACGAGGGGTCGGTGAAGGGGAGCGTGCCGCCGATGCCGGCCGGCACGCTCGTCGACGCGTCGCGCGCGGCGCCGCCTCCGGTCGTGAACCAGCTCATGGGCACCGAGCTCGTGAGGATGCGGCTGCTCGGCGAGCGCACCGCGCAGCTCCACCTCACGCTCGGCGGGGAGAGCAAGGACCCCGCGTTCGGGCAGCAGCCGTTCACGACGCTGCACCAGCAGTCGATCTTCCAGTCGGCGCACGGCATGCTCTCGCGCACCTTCACGCTGCTCCGGAAGCGCGAGCGCTCGCTCCCCGAGAACGTGCGCGAGCAGGTGTCGGCGATGCTGCAGCGCGAGGCCGAGATCAACGCCAAGCTCCAGCAGATCGTGTCGAGGAAGTTCGACGTCGCCCGCATCCGGACGCACGGCGACTTCCACCTCGGCCAGGTGCTCTCGACGGGCGACGACTTCATCCTGATCGATTTCGAGGGGGAGCCGGCGCGGCCGCTGAGCGAGCGCCGCTACAAGCGCGGCCCGCTCCGGGACGTGGGCGGGATGGTGCGCTCGTTCGACTACGCCGGCGCCTCGGCGCTCCGGGACGCTCGCCTCCGGCCCGAGGACGTCACCGTCCTCAAGCCGTGGACCGACGCCTGGGTGGCGTGGATCTCCGCGAGCTACCTCGCGGGATACCTGGAGACGATCGCGCGCGCTCAGGCGAGCGCCGAGCCGCGGGCGGACGAGACGGCGCCGTACGTGCCCGCGAGCGACGCGGATACGGCGCTCCTGCTCGACTTCTACCAGCTCGAGAAGTGCATCTACGAGGTCGGCTACGAGCTCAACAACCGGCCCGACTGGCTGGACATCCCGCTGCGCGGGCTGGAGCGTCTGATTACGCCCGGGGTGTAATCAGCTCCCGGCGCGCCTCCCTCCCTCCCTCCCTTCCCTTCCCCTCCAGCCGGTCCGACCGCATCGGGCGCCGCCCCGCCGGCGCGCGCCTGATGCACGGCGCTCGCGGAGCCCCGGCTCGCGCGCGGACTGCAGCTCGTTGCGCGCGCGGGCCGCGCCCACCGCGACCGCGACGGCCCGTCCGGCGGCCGCGAGCGTCGGCTCCCCCGAGGAGAAGGTGCTTTGGCGTGGGGCGACTGGCTTGCTCGGCAGGCGAAGAGTCGAGTCGGACGGCAGGTATCTCTGCTAGGCTGGCGGCCTGCGCGGCTGACGGACAGCACCAGGAGCGCGGTTGGCCTGAACCTCGGGCCAGGAGGTCCTACCAGTGAGCAGGAGATCGCAACTCGGCCTGGGACTAGGCATTGCCGCCACGCTTCTGTTTTTCTCATTCAATGTGCGCGCCGAGCCCGCAACTTCCGCCAGCGACGCGGTGACCCGCTTGCGCGCGCAGGCGAACGCCGCCCAGGCGGAGGGGCGTTTCGCCGAGTCCCGGGAGATCTGGGAGGCGATCTGGACGATGGAGCGCTCGCAGGTCGCCGCCTGCAATATCGGGGCGCTCGCCTACCGGATCGGCGACGCGCCCGCGGCGGTGCGCTGGCTGTCGCTCTGCAAGGAGATCATGCGGCCGCCGCGCACGCCGGAGGAGCGCGAGCTGTACGAGTCGCGGCTCTTCGACCTGGCGCGCGCGCGCCAGCTCGTCGGCGAGCTCCGCATCGCCATCCCCGCCGGGGCGACCTGCACCATCGACGGCGAGCAGGTCACGATCGAGCGCGACAAGCCGATTCCCGTCACCCCGGGGCGCCACGCCGTGGTGGCGATGCTGAACGGCGCCGCCGCCCGGGTCGACGTCGATGTCCGCCGCGGGGAGCTCCGCGACATCCGGCTCGATGTGCCGGCTCCGGCGCTCAGGCCCACGGCGACGCGGGCCCCTGCGCTCGCGAGCGCGCCGCCCGCCTCCAGGCTGCGGACCGGCCTCATCCTCGGGGGCGCCGCGGCCTCGACGCTCTTCCTGGCGCTCGGCGGCGGGCTGATGATCGTGGCGCACGAGGCGGAGATGAGCCGGAACGAGACCGCGCGCAGCGCCGGCGGCAACAACTGCCTTCGCCTCATCGCGCCGGAATGCAAGCGGGCCGCCAGGTACGAGGACACCATGTTCACGGCGCGCGAGTTCGGCGCCGCCAGCTTCATCACCGGCGGCGTGCTGGCGGCCGGCACGCTCGGGATTGCTCTCTTCACCGAGGCGTCGCCGAGCCCGCGCGCCGAGGTCACCGCGTCGGCCAGCGGCATCTCGCTCCGCGGCGTGTGGTGAGCCAGCCCCTCCGCTGAGCCCGCCGGCGCGCTGGACGACGCGGGCGATGCCGTTATCCTCGAGCGCTGGTGGGGCGATGATCCGGCTGGAGCTCGCAGGCGCGCATACGCGGGTGCACGCGACGCTGTGCGGCGCCTGCCCGCAGGGGCCGACCGGCTGCTGCGCCAGCCCGCCGGGGGTCGAGTGGTCGGACATCGGGCGGATCGTGTCGCTCGGCGGCGCAGGCTGGCTGCTCGATCAGATGACCGCGGGCAAGCTGCGCCCCGGCCGCCGCGGCCTGCTCATCCTGCGCGTCGAGCCCCAGGGCGACGACGGCCACGCCCTGCCGAAGCGGTGCGCTTTCCACGGCCCCGAGGGGTGCACCATCCCGCCCGACCGGCGCGCCGCGACGTGCAATTACTACGTCTGCGACGACGCCTTCGCGCACGGGGGCGAGGCGCGCGGCGACCCTGAAGCGCTGGCCGGCCGCAGGGCCCAGGACGCGCTCGTGGACCTCTACGGGCGCTGGGATCTGGAGCTCGCCGCGCTCATCCTTCAAGGCTGGCCAGAAGGCCCTACGTGGAACCAGGATTTTCTCGACTGGCTCGGTCGAGAATACGATCGCCGCGCTGCCGCTGCCGCTGCAGCGTCCGCCACTCGAGCGCTCCGGGCCCCATAGCCCATCACGCGGCCGGAGCGCTGGAGCCGGCGAGTAGGGCCACACATTTCTATCATCAGCGCAATTTCTTTGCCTAAAAGGCGGTCATTGAATGATTTTTTGTGGCGTAGCTGCTTGGACGCTCGCCGTGTTAGGACATACTCGTGCCCTCGATGGCTTGGCCGTATCCGGGGGCAATGGTGTGCCCGCTCGGGTCGCGCCGAGAAAAGGAGACTTATGTCACGTTGGTTGAAGCTCTCGTTGCTTGCCCTTGGTGCCAGCGCTCTCTTGGCCGCGTGCGGAGACGACGGAGAGTCGCCCGCTGGGTCCAGCAGCACGTCGAGCGGCGCGAGCACGTCGGCCACGACCGGCTCGGGCGGCGACGGCGGGAACGGCGGCGGCGACGGCGGGAGCGGCGGCGACGGCGGGAGCGGTGGCGACGGCGGGAGCGGCGGCGACGGCGGGAGCGGTGGCGACGGCGGGAGCGGCGGCGACGGCGGGAGCGGTGGCGACGGCGGGAGCGGCGGCGACGGCGGGAGCGGTGGCGACGGCGGGAGCGGCGGCGACGGCGGGAGCGGTGGCGACGGCGGGAGCGGCGGCGACGGCGGGAGCGGTGGCGACGGCGGGAGCGGCGGCGACGGCGGGAGCGGCGGCGAGAGGCTGCAGGCCGAGGCGGAGCTCGTGGAGCTCAACTCGAGCGGCCTGAGCGGGACTGCGACGTTCGCGCAGTCCGGAGAGGAGGTGACGCTCACCATCACGGTGTCCGGCTGCCCTGCCGGCGAGCACTCCGCGCACATCCACGAGAACAAGAGCTGCGAGGAGAACGGTGACGCCGCCGGCGCCCACTGGATTCCGAACGGCGAAGGACTCGGCAGCTTCACGTGCGACGACGCTGGCCAGGGCACGCACACGGTCAAGCGCGGGACCGACGTCTGGACCGTCGGCGGCGACCCGGCCACCGACGTGACGAAGTACTCGATCGTCGTCCACGCCGCCGCAGATCCGAACGCCGGCGGCCGCATCGGCTGCGGCCTCATCGAGCTGGAGTAACCCCTCCGCGGAGCTCTTCTGTGGAGCTCTTCTGTCCGGGCCCGCCGAGGGGCGCGCCGCTTCCCGGCAGGCGCGCGCTCTCCGGGCCCGGGCCGCTCGCGGCGTCCGTCAGGCGCGCCAGCGTGCGACTCGGCCGCGCCGGGTGCGGCGACCCGGAGACGAGGACCGCCACGACGCCAAGGACGCCAATCGAGCCGCGGCTCGGAGTCTCTACTTCGGAGGCATCCCCGTGACCTCCTGACGGCGGAGGGTCACGGTGCGCTCGACGACGTCGGACGCGGAGAGCTGCAGGAAGATCGACTCGTCGAACCAGCCGGACCTGGACACCACGACGACCTGCATCCCCTTAGGGAGCTCGATGCTGAGCGGCGTCGTGCCGAGCATGCTGCCGTTCCAGCTCACGTTCGCGTCCGCGGGCTCGCTCCGGATCGTGACCTTGGCCTTCGCCACGTTGGGCTCGACCACCTGCTCGACCGCGGAATCGGGAGGTGGCTGCGTCGACAGGACAGGATCCACCGGCTCCGCCGGTCTCCCGCGGAGCATCGCGACGGCCCCCACGGCCAGCAGCGCCGCCACGCCGAGCCCGGAGGCGAGATACCCGCGCTGC
This sequence comes from Sorangium cellulosum So0157-2, assembly GCF_000418325.1. Lineage (GTDB taxonomy): Bacteria > Myxococcota_A > Polyangia > Polyangiales > Polyangiaceae > Sorangium > Sorangium cellulosum_D. Next base: position 741,478 of record NC_021658.1, on the reverse strand, counting down.
CGCCACGACGAGACGCGCCCCACCGTCGCGCCCAGGCTGTCGGGGTCGACGGCAGCAGGCTCGTACTGGTGGTTCGCGGGGCTGCTGTGATCGGTGAGCACGGGCAGCGACGCCGCGGTCGCGGAGGGCCACATGGAGCGGTTCATCCCCATGACCATCGACGCGCGCGGGAACTCGCCGACCATCGAGGCGCGCTGGATGTCGCCCGCGACGTCCAGCGAGGTCAGGTACTCGAACTGCGCGGTGACCTGCTGGCGCACGAGCGCCCTGCTCTCCGCGAACATCTGGAGCACATGCGCGCCGAGCTGCTCGGTGCGGACGTCCTCGCCCGAGGCCCGCAGGTAGCTCTCCAGCGCGTCGCCCATCTCCTGCGCGGTGGAGAACCGTTGCGCCGGGTCCCGCTGGAGCGACCGGGCCACGATCTCGTCGAGCGCCGGATCGATGTCCGGAACGACGGCGGAGAGCCGCGGGATCTCCCGGGTGAGCAGCTGGTGCATCACGGCGATATGGTCGCCGTCGAAGAGCCGCCGCATCGCCAGGAGCTCCCAGAGCACGATGCCGAGCGCGAAGATGTCGGCCCGCCGGTCGACGTCGCCGCTCGCCATCGCCTGCTCGGGCGCGGCGTACGCCATCTTGCCCTTGAACGTCCCACTCTCGGTGTGCGCAGCGTTCAGGGACGCCTTCGCGACGCCGAAATCGACGATTTTTACCGCGCCGTCGTACGTGATGAAGATGTTGTGCGGCGAGACGTCGCGGTGCACGACGCCGAGCAGGCGGCCGTCGAAATCCGTGAGCTCATGCGCGTAGTGCAGCCCGCGCAGCGCCTCGACGATGATCCTGACCCACACCGCGCGCGAGAAGTTCGCGGCGCCGGGACAGCCGCTGACCACCGCCCTCACGATGTCCTTGAGCGGCTGGCCCTCGAGGTACTCCATCACGATGAAGTACCCGCCGCTCTCGCCCCCGATCTCGTAGGTCTGGACGACGTTCGGGTGGTTGAGCCGGGCGGAGAGCTTGGCCTCGTCCAGGAACATCAGGACGTAGCGCGGGTCCTCCGCCATCCCGACGCGGAGACACTTCACGACAACGAGCTTGTTGAACGATCCGGGCCCGCGGGAAACGGCGAGGAACACATCCGCCATTCCCCCACGGCCTAATTTTGCAACCAGGCGGTATCGACCAAGCAAGCTATTGCTCGCTTGCTTGTTCGTCGAGATGGTTTGGCCGCCTGCATTCACGACATCCCCCGCTATAAGAGCTTAATTACCCCGTTGACCCCGAGTTTGCAAAGACTTTTATGGTTTGGAAACACTCCGCGCACTTCCCGGAGCACCTCCCGGACCCCTGGCGCGCCGCTCCATCGTTCGCCGCCACACCGTGGCATTCTTGCGCAGCGCTCCATCGCCACCGCGGGCGCAGCCGGGGGCAAACCCGGTCGCGGCAGCAGATGTCAGGGTCCTAACGAAGCGGATCGAATGTGAGCGGTTCATGTGTGGCCGTGCACACAGTGCGGCGATGTCATCTCGCCCGCCGCCCGGCAACGGCTTCGTTGTACGACAGCAGCTTCACGACCCGGAACGCAAGGGGCCTGGTCGCTCCTCGGCTCGATCGGCTTCCGCCGGCGGGGCGCCGGCGCACCCGGAGAGCGCGCTTCCGTAATCCAGCATACGTCCTTGATCGCCTGGGATACCGGCAGTCTCGTCGCTCGCTCAGCTTGCGCTGAGCGAGAGCGCAACATCCGCCCAGCGCGGAGTCGCCTCCGCGCTGTCCCGGTCGTTCGTGGGAGGGGTTTTACCAGGGGTCCTGCGCCCAGAACCTGCGCACGACCTCGAGCGTGGCGTCGAGCTGCTCGAAGTGGGGGAGGCCCCGCGTGGGCGCGACGCGGGCGACCTCGACGCGCGCGTTCCGCTGCTGGAGATCGCCGAGGCGCTCGAAGCGCGAATACGGGTCTTGATCGTGGACGATCAGGGTGGGGACGGGGAGGCGCGCATACAGGCGCTCGAAGGCGTCCTCCGTGAACAGGGCGCCCGAGATGAACGCGAGGGGCGCGCGGTGGGCGCCAGGCTCCTTCGACGTGCGGATGGCGTAGTCGACGAGGCCCGGATCCGGAGCGCCGACGAAGCTCTTCTTCAGGAACCAGCGAATGCTCGGCGGCGAGGCCAGCATGCGATAGAGCGCCCCGGCGACCGGAGGGACGTGCGCGATGGTCCGGAGGACGGCGCTCGCGCCGGGCGCCTCGCGGCCGAGCCCCGTCGGCGAGACGAGCACGAGGCTGTGCACGAGGCTCATCTCCTCGCAGGCGACGGCGGCGGCGAACTCCGACGAGAGGGAGAGCGCGATGACGTCGGCGCCGCCAGGCTCGCGGACCACGTCCGTGAGGAAGCGGCGCACCGCGGCGCGATAGAGCTCGCGATCGTAGGCGCGGTCCGCGCGCTCCGAGAGGCCGAAGCCCGGGAGATCGAGCGCATAGACGGGCCGCTCCCCGCGGAGCGCATCGAACAGGGGAGCCACCTCCTTGGACGAGGCGGCCGCGTCGACGCCGTGCAGCAGCACCACGGGGCGCCCCGTTGCGCGCGTGTCCACGTAATAGGCGAGGCGCCCGGCGCTCCACGTGTCCACGTGCCGGATCTCCGCGTCGAGCGCCGCCGCGAGGGGCGCGCGCTCCAGCCGGCGGAGCGCGCTCGGCACGAAGCGGAATCGATCGACGACCCCATCGAGGCTCATCGCGCGCGCGGCCATCACGTCCCCTCCATGGGGGGCATCCCCTCGTCGTCCGCGCGCTCGATATCGGCGATGCTCGCGGTCCTCGGAGCCGGCCGCGCCTCGACGCCGCCCTGTCGATGCTGGCCAGCCTGGCCAGCATCGCGGCGCCCGTCGCGCTCTCCGCGCTCGGCCTGGCCCGAGATCTCCTGCGCGGCGCGCACCAGCCGCTCCAGGCGCTCTTCCTCCAGGTGATGGCGAGCCCCGTCCGGACCACCGTGCCGATCCTCGAAGCGGTGGTGCCCGTTCCCGGCATGGCCATGGGACACCGTGCGATCAGGTCGAACTGTCATGCTCAGCTCCTTCCGCACGGGCTCAAAGCACGGATCGTGCCCCTGCGAACCGCAGATCCAGAGATGATCGCGGGGCCGAGAGCGGGCTGAGCAGGGGCAAAGACGCCCCGAGTGTGACCTTTTGCCTCGTTCGATCCCGGCGAAGCGCGGGTCTAGGACCTTGTCACGAACGGATGGAACAGGGGTTTTCCACGATCGGTCCGGCGGACAAGATCGTCAGTCGAACTCGTTATTTCCCGTCGGCCGGCGCGGAACATCCGCACGTCCTGGAAGGTCTGGCGCGCGCGGCGTGGCGCGGCCGATCGGTGGCCGCGCCGACACAGGCCGAGGAGCTGCCCGGCCGCGATCCCCGGGCGCTGGAGCTCAGCCCGCGACGTCGAGCTTCCGGCCGGCGGGCTTGTTGATGTCGGCGAAGAAATCGTTGCCCTTGTCGTCCACCACGATGAAGGCGGGGAAATCTTCGACCTCGATCTTCCAGACCGCCTCCATGCCGAGCTCGGGGTACTCGAGCACCTCGACTTTTTTGATGCAGTCCTTGGCGAGGCGCGCGGCCGGACCGCCGATCGAGCCGAGGTAGAAGCCGCCGTGCTTCTTGCACGCCGCGGTGACCGCGGGCGAGCGGTTGCCCTTGGCGAGCATGACGTAGCTGCCGCCGTGCGCCTGGAAGAGATCGACGTACGCGTCCATCCGGCCGGCCGTGGTGGGCCCGAACGAGCCGGAGGCATAGCCCGCCGGCGTCTTCGCGGGCCCCGCGTAGTAGACCATGAACTCCTGCATGTAGCTCGGCATGCCCTCGCCGCGATCGAGGCGCTCCTTGATCTTCGCGTGCGCGATGTCGCGCGCGACGATCATCGGCCCGGTCAGCGAGAGCCGCGTCCGGATCGGGTACTTCGAGAGCTCGGCGCGGATCTCGCGCATGGGGCGGCGGAGGTCGATCTTCACGACCTCGCCCTCGAGATCCGCGTCCGTGGTGTCGGGCAGGTACTTCGCGGGATCGGCCTCGAGCTGCTCGAGGAAGATGCCCTCGCGCGTGATCTTGCCGAGCGCCTGCCGGTCCGCGGAGCACGAGACCGCGATGCCCACCGGGCACGAGGCGCCGTGCCGCGGCAGGCGGATGACCCGCACGTCATGGCAGAAGTACTTGCCCCCGAACTGGGCGCCGATCCCGGTCCGCTGCGCGATCTCGAGGACCTTCTGCTCGAGATCGCGGTCGCGGAAGCCGCGGCCGCGCGCGTTGCCCTCGGCCGGGAGCGTGTCGAGGTAGCGCGCCGAGGCGAGCTTCGCGACCTTGAGCGTGTGCTCGGCCGAGGTGCCGCCGACGACGATGGCGAGGTGGTACGGCGGGCACGCCGCCGTGCCGAGCGCGCGGATCTTGGCCTCGACGAAGGAGAGCAGGCTCTCGGGGTTCAGGAGCGCCTTGGTCTCCTGGTAGAGATAGCTCTTGTTCGCGGAGCCGCCGCCCTTCGCCATGAACAGGAGCTTGTAGGCGTCGCCGTCCGTCGCGAAGATCTCGATCTGCGCAGGGAGGTTGTCGTTCGTGTTGACCTCCTTGTACATGTCGAGCGGCGCGAGCTGCGAGTAGCGGAGGTTCTGCGCGCGGTAGGTCTCGAAGACGCCGCGCGCGATGGCCGCCTCGTCGCCGCCGCCCGTGAAGACGAGCTGGCCCTTCTTGCCCATGACGATCGCCGTGCCGGTGTCCTGGCACGACGGGAGCACGCCCCCCGCGGCGATGCTCGCGTTCTTGAGGAGCTCGAGGGCGACGAAGCGATCGTTCGACGAGGCCTCGGGATCGCCGAGGATGCGCGCGAGCTGCGCGAGGTGGCCGGGCCGGAGGAGGTGGGCGATGTCGCGCATGGCCTCGCGCGCGAGCAGGGTGAGCCCCTCCGGCTCGACCTTGAGGAAGGTCGAGCCGGCGGCCTCGAAGGTGGAGACATGGTCGCGGCTGACGAGGCGGTAGGGCGTCTCGTCATGGCCGATGGGCAGCATGTCCTGGTACTGGAATTCGGTCATCGTTCGGGTCTCCGGGGGCGGGAGGCTGCGGGTCCCCCTTCTTTGCATGGCTCCGGCCCCGGGCTCAACACCCACCCAGCGCCGGCCGCCTCACGCGGGCAGCTCGCGCAGGGCGCCGTCGAGGTGGGCCGAAATCGACCGCAGGAGCGGCGCCCGGGCGGTCCGCAGGAAGAAGTGCCCGCCGGGGAACATCTCGACCCCGAAGGCCCCGCGCGTGTGCTCGCGCCAGGCGTCCAGGTCGGCGCGGCTCGCGCGCTCGTCGTCGACGCCGCCGAAGGCGGAGATCGGGCAGTCGAGCGGGGGCTCGGGGACGAACGGCTCGACCTCGTTGACCGCCACGTCCGCGCGGAGGGTGGGCAGGAAGAGCGCCAGGAGCTCCGGCTCGCGCAGCACCTCGTCCGGCGTGCCGCCCATGCGGCGGATCCGCTCCAGGAACTCGTGATCGGACAGGCCGTGGAGCGGAGCAGCGCCGGGCAGGTGGGGCGCGCGCCGGCCCGACAGCAAGAGGTGGCGCGGCAGGGGCGCGCCCCTCCGGCGCAGCTCGCGCGCGAGCTCGAAGCTCACCAGCGCGCCGAGGCTGTGGCCGTAGAAGGCGAACGGCTTCGCGAGCCAGCGCTCGAGCCCCGTGGCGAGGGCCTGGACGAGCGATGTGAGGCGATCGAACGGGGGCTCGCTCAGGCGCGCCTCCCGGCCGGGGAGCTTGACCGCGCAGAGCTCGGTGTCCGCCGGGAGCTCGCGCCACCAGGAGCTGTATATCGATGAGCCGCCGCCCGCGTAGGGGAAGCAGAAGAGGCGAAGCCGGGCGCCGGGGTTCGGCCGCGGGCAGCCGACCCACGTGTCGGAGATTGAGCTCGTGGTCATCGTACGGCGCTCAGCGTAGCTCGCCGCCGCCGCGCCCGCCTCCTACCATTTGCTGCCGAGGGCGACGCGGATGGTGGCGACCTTCCCCTGGTTCAGGCCGAAGCCGAGATCGTCGTCCAGCGCGACCAGCGCGCCGACCCGGGCGAAGGAGCCCTTCACGAGCGGCTCCCAGCCGATGAACGGCTCCGCCGCCAGCTGGGCGGAGTTGCTCGAGGAGAGGGGGAACGCGGCCTGGAGGCGCATGCCGATGCCGAAGTTGCCGAACGGGCGAAACTCGATCTCGTTGCCCTGCTCGATGACGGTCTTCGTGAAATCCCCATCACGGGTCGGCAGGAAGATCTGAGTCGCGACGTCGTGGGTGAGGAACAGGATCTTCCCGAAGTGGATCTCGGTCCCCACGCGCGCCCGGAGGGCCCAGTGTCCGAGCAGCACGCGCTGCGCGTCGAAGTAGGCCCGCGCGGGAAAATTCGCCACCGCCGCGGCCTCGAGGCGCGAGCCCGGGTGCGGATGGAGCGGGATCGTCAGGCTCATGCCGCCGAACAGCGCGAGGTTCGGCAGCGCGTTGCCAGCGTAATGCAGGCCGAACGTGGGGTTGCCGAAGAAGAAATGGCTGTGCTCGCCCTCGCTCCAGAATCGCTTGCCGAACAGGTCCGTGTCCTGGCGGCCCGAGACGTCGCCGTAGACGAACGGTATCTCCGCGTCGAGGTGGAGCCCCGCGACGATCTTGTACTGCGCGGCGGCGGTGATGGCGATGCCGAGCCGATCGGACTCCTCGAGCCTGACCTCGTCCGGGCCCGGGCGCACGTCGAGGACCTGCTCCTGGTACGATGAGCTGAGGACGTCGACCTCGAACCCGAACCGGCCTCCCTGGCTCTTCGCCCAACGCTCCTTCGTCTTGTCCGTGACGGGCTGCCGCGACGCCGGCGGCTCCTGCGCCAGCGCGGGCGTGGCCAGGGAGAGCATGAGGAACAGGGTGCCAAGAGAGGCTTTGGTCGTGCTCACCTGGTGTCTCCCATCTCGTTCTCGACGCGCGGGCGCTGCGGGCGATGAACCACCTTGTCGCACTGTGCCGCCGCGTCGCACGGGAGAGGCCCCATGACCGCGGCGCTCGCTCGGATCAATGCAGCCCGAGCGCCCTGGATGCAAGCTTTTTGACCGCCGCGACCCTGCGACGCCCTGCGTCGCGCGGCCCCGCCGGTGCGCGCGCCGGCCGCGCGACGTCAGCGCCGGCGGGGCGCCGCTGGTCGCCGCGGGCGCGGCGTCGCGCCGCCGCCGGCGCGGGGCGCCCGGATCACTGCGGCTCGCAGTAGCCGAAGTTGCACTTCGGGGCTTCGAAGGGGCAGTCCGCGTCGCTGTCGCAAGGCGCGCAGTCGGCGCCGCCGCCGGCGACGGCGTCGAAGTAACACCAGCACGAGCGCGTCGGCATGAACGACGCGAGCGGCCCCATCTCCTCGGTGCGCCGCACCCGCATGGCGCACTCGGGGACGACGTCGTGCTGCGCCTCGAGCTTGATGAGATCGAGCCCCGCGGGCGGCTGCTTCCTGCCGGTGAGATAGTCGATCACCAGCGCCGCGCCGTCGCTCAACGGAGCTCCGGTGTTGATGCTCACGTGGGTGAGGAAGTGGAGAGGCCCCCAGATCGCGTAATGGCCGTCTCTGACGTTGCGCTTGTCGCGCTTCAGAGGATCGGAGTCGGGGTAATAGCCGCAGCGCTGGTCGTAGTGCTGGTAAGCGAGCACCTTGAGCAGCGAGGCGCTCTCGCTCGCCACGTCGGCGCCGAGGACGCCGATCGTGCGCTCCGGCTCCGTCGAGAACGCGACGCTGCTCCTCATGTCGTCGCTCGACGCCGTGGGCGCCCCCAGCCAGCGCGACGCCGGGACGCGGATCGCCGCCGCCATCATCTGCTGCGTGCCGGAGCCGGCGTTGCGCTGGAAGATGAACCGCTCGTCGACCCAGGGCGCGACGCCGGAGCCCTGGCCGAACCCGTACACGAAGTACGCGGCCTCGGCGCTGATCGACTCCTGCGTCGACGCGTTGGGGACGACGAAGGTCATCGGCTGGATGGGGCCGGTGAAGTCGCTGATCGTGCTCGAGGTCGTGAAGGCGGCGTCGCAGGTCGTCGCGAACACGTCGGAGACCGCGACGTCGATCGGGCTCCCGTCCGGATCGGCGTCGCAGAAGAGCTCGGTGTCCGTGTCCCAGGTGCTGAGGCCGGCGCCCGTGAGCGGCGCGCCCTCGAAGAAGGCGGCGACCCCGGAGCACGAGCCCTGCCCCTGATAGACGACCGAGATGGGCGGCGTCGACGCGCTGAGCACCTTCGCGAGCTCGGCGAGGAACGGCTTCACCGCGCTCGATCCGGTGACGTAGACCGGGAAGGGCCGCGAGGAGCACGGCGCGGCCTGCTGCGCCGCCGAGGGCGACGCGACGGCCAAGGCGGCGCCGAACAGCGCCGCAGCAGGCAAGAGGATCGGGCAAGACCGGAACATCCCGTCGCGCATCATCGTCGGTTCGCGTCCGCGGCGTGGGTCAGCGACCCCCGCTCGCGCCTGGCTCCGGCAGCGGGGGGAGCCCGCCGTCGCGGAGGTTCGTGAGCCTCGCGTCGTCGAACGGCCGGCACGCCGCGTCGGTGCACGCGTTGAGGAGCTGCTCGTTCGTCGTCGGCGCGCAGCTGTAACAGCCGTCGTCGCCGTCGCACCCGGCCGGCGGGACGCCGTCCGCGGGCACGCAGACGCGCCCGCCCGGGTCGCAGCGGGCGCCGGGGAACCGCGCGCAGTCGGCGTCCGTCGCGCACTGCCGATCCCGCCGCTCGACGAGCACCGAGCACGAGGCGAGCGCGGCGAGCGCGAGCGAGAGCGCCGCGCAGAGGCGGGCGCGGAGCGCGCGCGGAGGCCGCCGCGTGGGGCTCCGCGTTCGCGCGCTGGAGGGCTGCCGTTGCATGGCGCGCGCGGCCCTAGAAGGCGCCGAGGAGCCGGAGGGACGACGGAGCGACCGCGGCCCGGATCGAGGGCGACGCGGCGCGGGCTCCGCCGGGGCGCTCCGAGCCGCCGGCGACGGTGAGGTAGAGCGCGACCCCGCCGACGACCACGGCGGCGCCCGCGAGCAGATCGGCGGTGAGCGCGAGCGTCGCGGTCCGGGTGCGCGCGCGCTCGATCGCTCGGGCGTCGCCCGGGAAGGTGCCGAGCTCGGCGTCGAGATCGCTCGACGCGCCGAGCGCGAGGACCCCGGTGACCGCCGCGCCCGCGGCGAGGGCGCCGGTCGCGATCCAGGGCAGGACGGGCGCGCCCCGCTCGCCGCGAGGAGCGCGGTCGGCCACGGCGCCGGGCCGCCCCGGCGGCGGGGGCGCGGCGACGCGTGGGCCGGCGCTCGCGGCCGGCTGGGCCGTGGCGTCGGGGATCTCGAGCCGGAGCTCGACGTGATCGCCGCCGGCCACGTCGATGATCCGCGTGACGGCCGGGCGGCCCGCCGCCGTGGCGACGATGCGCCGCCGCCCGGCGCTCAGCAGCAGCGGCTCGGCGAGCGGGGTCCTGCCCACCGGGACGTCGTCGACGGCGATCTCCACGTCGGGCGCCGAGGTCGAGAGCGCGACGGTCGCGACACGGCCCCGCAGCACGGCGATGTCCCGCCCGACCTCGGCCCGCCGGTCGGCCGCGATCTGCGCGCCGCCGTCGGCCAGGTACCGCTCGAAGGCGCGCAGCGCGCAGGCGTAGTCCCTGAGCTGGTAACACGCGCCCGCGACGTTGTAGAGCACCTGGTACGCGGGCGCGAGCGCGTAGGCGCGGCGGAACTCCATGAGCGCGGCGCCGTAGTCGGCCTCCTTGTAGAGCTCGACGCCGCGCCGGAACCGCGCGTCGGCCTCGGCGGTCTCGTCGGCGGGCCGGGCGAGCGCGCCGCCCGGAAGGCCGGAGACGATCGCCGCGGCGGCGAGGGCGAGGGCGCGCGAGGTCGTCATGGGGCGTAGGGGCTCTCCAGGTCGATGCCGCGCCCCGGCCTCTCGCCGCCGCGCGGCGCGGCGGGCGGCGGCGTCGCGGCCGGGGCGGGCGCGATCGCCGGCGTGCTCCGCGCGATCGGCGCCGGCTTTCCTCGCGGCGCGCCCGGATCGCGCTCCAGCGCGAGCTTCACGACGAGATCGCTCGTCGCCGCGATCGTCTCCTCCTGCGCCAGGAAACCCGGCGCCTCGGCGCGGACGACGTGCTCGCGCCCGTCCTTGACGAGCTGGCCCTGATAGTCGCCGCGCGACAGCGGCGCTCCGTCCAGGAACAGCCGCGCCGCCGCGGGCGAGACGCGGACCACGAGGCGCACCTCCTCTTGCGGCGGGGCCAGCTGCGGAGGAGGCGCGTCCGCGGGAGGAGCGGTGAACGCCTGGAGGGGCCCGGCCGGCGCCGTGCGAGGCAGCGGACGCAGGATGCCGGCCGTCACGACGCCCGCAGCGAGGAGGAACGCGATCGCGACCGCGGCGAGCCGGCGGCTCGATCGCGAGGCGCGCTCGCCGCGCGCGGTTTGCCCGGTTCGCCGGGTCTGCCCCGTCTCGGTCGAGCTCACCGCGGGCGGCGTCGAGATCGCGTCCGAGGGGCTGAACGCCGCGGGGGCCGTCAAGGTCGGCGTCATCGACACCGGACCGGCGCCGATCTTCGGCAGGTCCGAGATCGCGACCTTCCCGTAGCTGCCCGACCAGCGCACGTCGCGCAGCTGCTCCTCGACGAGCTGCTGGATCCGCGCGCGGTCGTCCGCGAACCGGCTCGCCACGAACGCGCCGACCTCGCGCGCGCTCATCCCGTGGTGATGCTCGCGGAGCCAGAGCTCGAGCTCCGCGTGCAGCTCGGCCGCGGTGGCGTAGCGGTCGCCGGGCGCGTGCGCGAGCGCCTTGTGGCAGATCCGCTCGAGCTCCGGATCGGCGTCCGGCGCGGCCACGCGCAGGTCCGGGAGCTCGCCCAGGCCGAGCCGCCCGAGGATGGCGAGGTCGTTGTAGCCCTTCCACATGCGCCGCCGCGCGATCGCCTCCCAGAGGATCACGCCGACGGAGAAGACGTCGGAGCGCCGGTCCACGCGCTCGCCGCGCGATTGCTCCGGCGACATATAGGCGACCTTGCCCTTGAGCATGCCGGCGCGCGTCTCGGACAGCGAGTCAGCCGCCTTCGCGATCCCGAAGTCGACAACCTTGATGACGCCGTCGTAGGTGACGAAGATGTTCTGCGGGCTCGCGTCGCGGTGGACCACGTGAATGGGCGAGCCGTCGAAATCGCGCAGCTCGTGCGCGTAATGGAGCCCGGCGAGCGCGTCGGTCAGGATCCGCACCTGAACGGGGAGCGACAGCTCGGCCAGCCCCACGCGGGCGCGGAGCTGGCTGAGCGGCTGGCCGTCGAGGTACTCCATGGCGATGAAGAGCCGCTCGCCGTCCTCGCCCACCTCGTACGTCTGCACGACGTTGGGGTGATTGAGCCGGGCCGCGAGCCGCGCCTCGTCGAGGAACATGGCGAGGATCTCGGCGTCCTCGCACAGCTCGGCCCGCGCCCGCTTGAGGACGACCAGCTTGTTGAAGCCGGCCGGCCCCCGGGCGACCGCGAGGCAGACGTCGCCCATCCCGCCCCTGCCGATCTCGGCGATCGGGCGGTACTTGCGCCAACCTTGGGGGTCGCTGGGAGCGCTCATTCGACCTAGGCCGGCTCCATCCCCGAGGGAAAAGCCAGGCCCGAGGATGCGCTCAGCCTGTTACTTGCACGCAAACGCCGGGTGACGTTCGCGCGAACGCCGCCGCGCGAGGCGCGGGCTCGCCTCGCCGCGCTCGCGGGCGGTCAGCGCTGGCCGCGCGCCGCGCCGGAACGGCGTTCTAGCCGCGCGTCGCGCCGGACCGGCGCTCTAGCCGCGCGGCGAGGTCGCGGCGCTCCTGCGACTCCGCGCCTCCCCGCGCGCGCAGCGCGAGCGCGAGCACGCGCGGGAGGTCGAGCGCCTCGCCGCGCGCGCGCATCTCCGAATACGATCGCTCGTAATCGCGGGGCACCCGCAGCGACCAGTTGTGATCGCCGATGGTCCCGGGAGCATTGTAGATCTCCTTCACCCCGAACAAATCGGAGAAGAAGACCATCACGTTCGACGCCTGGCTCGCGAAGAGGTCGGCGAACTTGGCCTGCGCGAGCGCGCGCGGATCGGACGCGAGCGCGCGCGCCATCGCGCCCTCCTCGGCCGGCGAGGGCGCGAGCCGGCCGGCGAGGTACGCCGCCTGCCGCTCGAGCGCGGAGGAGCGCGCCCACACGTCGAGGAGCCGCCAGAGCGGCGGCGTGTCGTGCGTGCCCACCATGATCCAGTCGGAGGGCGCGGCGTTCTCGCTGCGATAGACGTCCTTCGGGTTGTCGAGATCGGCCTTCTGCGTGACCCGGAAGCGCCCGAGCCCGTGCCGCTCGAGGACCGCCTTGAGCGGGTACGGGAGCGTGCTCAGGACCTCGCACACGATGTCGGTGGTGGCGCGGCCGCGCGCCTCCGCGCAGCTCGCGATGGTGTCGAAGATCACGCTGTATCGCCCCACCTGCTCCGGCGTCAGCGCGGAGACCCAGTCGTCCGCGTACCGGGGCACGGCGCGGTTCAGCTGGGCGGGAGAGACGATCGCGTAGCGGGCGAGCAGCGGGTGGTCCGGCAGATCGGGCGACGAGAAGAGGCGCGCCCCGCCCTGGACCGCGCGCAGCGGATCGGGGGCGTCGGCGGCGTGGACCCACGGGCAGACGAGGCCGTGCGGGTGATCGAGGCGCACCCCGTCGAACTCGTCGAACATCTTCTCCATCCGCGCGCGCACGAGGGCGAGCGCGCCGGAGGAGCCGTCCGCATACTGCGCCGGATCCAGGACAGGGTAGTTCCACACCTGACCTTCCGGGTTGGTGCGGCTCGGCGGCGCCCCCATCAGATAGCCCTTCAGGAAGACCGATTGATGCGCCCAGGCGTCCTGAGGCGAATAGCCGATCTGCAGATCGCCGTAGAGCTTGAGCCCGAGCTCGCCCGTGACCGCCCGGAGCGCCGCGTGCTGCTCGTGCGCGAGGAGCTGGCAGAAGGCGTAGAGCTCGAGCTCGTCGCGGTGCCGATCGAGGAGCTCTCGCCTGCGCTCCTCGCAGGCGACCACCTCACCAGGGCCGGGCGCGAAGAGGCGGCGATCCAGCGCCGGCTCGCCCGACCAGCCGTGAAACCAGCCGCTCTGGTGCTCCTCGCAGAGGGGACCGTAGAGCCCGTCGCGCTCGAGCCACGCCGCGTTCCGCTTCCTGAACGCGTCGAGCCGCTCGGCGAGGGCGCCGAGCTCGCCGCGCCTCCGCCGGTCGACGAACGACGCGTACGCCTCGCGGAGCGCGGCGCGCTGCGCGCGGTAGGCATAGCGGTGCAGCGCGCGCCCCTCGCTGCCGGCCGGCCTCTCGGCCACGATCCTCCTCACCGACTCGGGGCGCAGGAGCGCGCCGAAGGGGCCGTCCTCCGCGAGCCGGGCGAGCGCGATCGACAGCGTGCTCCGCGAGAAGATGGTGCCGTCGTACGGGGACGCGTTGTCGGCCGAGGTCTCCCCCTGGGGCCCGAGCTGGATACCGTTGAACCCGAGATCGCGCGCGAACCGGAGGAATCGGCGCCCGCCCTCCGTATACGGGGACCCGCGCCCGGTGTCCTCGTCGTCGTCCGACGGAAAGCTCGGATCGTGGATCGCGAGCACCAGGTTGCGGATGCCCAAGAGCTGCAATGCGGCCCTGACGAGCCCCCGCTCGTCCTCGTCCGCTCGAGCCTTGGCCTCTGCCACGTCGCCCCTGTCGTTCCCGGCGTCCTTCATCGCGGTAGGTATAGCGATGAAGGGATCGGCCCGCCAAGACGCGAAATCATGGACAGATCGGCCTCGGTGGTTGGATGAGATCGATGTCCGGCGAAACCCGAGGACGGCTGTCAGGCCCCGAGCCGCGTGCCCGCCACGACTCCCGTGGTCGCGCCCGGGGCCTCCGCCGTCGGGAGCGTGAAGAAGAACGTGCTCCCCTCGCCCACCTTGCTCTCGACCCAGATCCGCCCGCCGTGCACCTCGACGAGCGCCTTCGCGATCGAGAGGCCGAGCCCCGTGCCCTTGTGCGCGGTCTCCTTCGCCTGCCAGTAACGCTCGAAGATCCTCGCCCGCTGGTCGTCCGGGATGCCCGGGCCGGTGTCGCGCACCGACACGCGCACCTCCCTGCCCCACGGCTCGGCGCGGACCGCGACCTCGCCGCCGGCGGGCGTGAACTTGATCGCGTTGCCGACGAGGTTCGCGATCACCTGCAGGATCCGCTCGCGATCGCAGAGCGCCCGCTCGACGCCGAGCTCGACGCCGAGCTCCAGGCGCAGCGACTTCTCCGCCGCCTCCTCGCGCAGGAGCTCCAGGGCGTCGCCCAGGAGGACGGCGACGTCGTGCGTCACCGGCTGGACCGAGATGTGGCCGCCTTCGAGCTTCGCCAGGTCGAGCAGATCGCGGATGAGGCGGTTCATGCGATCGGCCGACTTCTGGATGCGCTCGACCGGGCGCCGCAGCTCGGCCGCCTCGTCCGAGCTCGGCAGCTTCCGGCGCAGGAGGCTCGTGTTCATGACGATGGTCGCGAGCGGGCTCTTGAGATCGTGCGACACCACCGCGACGAGCTCCTCCCGCGCCCGGATCGCCCGCTGCGCGCTCTCGTAGAGCCGCGCGTTGTCGATCGCCAGCGCGGCCCGCCGCCCGAGATCCTCCGCGAGCGCGCGATCCTCCACGCCGTACGGCAGGTCGTCGCGGCCCGAGGCGATGGTGAGCACGCCGAGCATCGTGCCGCGCGTGACGAGCGGCACGGAGATGTAGCGCTGGAGGCCGAGCTCCCGGAGGAGCGCCTCGCTGGCGGACACCGGCGGCTCGCCGTCGTACGCGGCGCGCTCGCGCTCGGGGGCAGGCGCGCCCGCGATCTCGCAGAGCACCGCCTCGCCCGTCTGCAGCACGCGCGAGACGCCGGCCGGGAGGATCGCGTCCATCGGCGTCTGGCCCTGCAAGAGGCGCGCGAGCTCGCTCTTCTGGGGGTCGGCGTGGACGACGACCGCGCGCCGGAGCATCGCCTCGCGCTCGATGATGTCGACCATGCACCAGTCCGCGACGAACGGGACCGGCAGCCGCGCGACGCGCACCAGCGTGGCCTCGTAGTTGAGCGAGCTGGAGAGCAGCCGGCTCGCCTCCGAGAGGAACGCGGCGCGCCGCTGCGCCGCCTCCGCCGCCGCGCGCCCCGCCTCCGCGGCGGCGAGGTGCCGCGCCCGCTCGCGCTCGTTCTCGATCATGCGCGCGTAGAGCAGGCGGTGCACGAGCGCCGTGCGGAAGGTCGACGCGAGCCTGCGCATCATGCCCCGGTACCGCGGCGCGAACGGGGGCTCGCCCTCGAAGCACAGGATGAGGCCGGAGGCGCCGCTGTCGCCCTGCCCCTCCAGCGAGAAGTGCCACGTGACGAGCCCGGGCCGCGCGAGCTCCGGGTACGGCAAGCTGAGGCCCGCGCCCTCGCCCAGAGGCGCGCCGGCCACGGCCGGCGAGCGCGGCGGGATGGGCAGCGCGCGCGAGCTCGCCGAGAGCCCCGCGGCGTCGAGGAGCCGCGGGGCGAGGGGCGTCGGCTCGACGAGCACGAGCACCGCGATGCAGCTCAGCCGCTCGGCGAGCCGCTCCAGGAAGATCGCCATCGACTGGCGGGGATCGAAGAGGTCGAGCGCGGCGACCGTGAGCTCCTGGAGGACGCTGAGCAGCGCCAGCCGCTCCTCCTGGATCTCGTGATCTTCGCCGCTCGCCATGACGGGGCTCCAGCCGCTCCGGGGCTCAGGCCCCCAGCGCGAGCACGACGGCGGTCTTGTTGTGGAACTGCGGCACCCCCCGGCCCAGCGTGCCCACCTCCCCGAACGTCAGGCAGCCCATCACCGGGACGCTCTGGCCGAGCTCGCTCTCGAAGGTGGTCAGCTCGTCGCGCACCGTGTCGCCGAGCATCATGCACCGCGAGATGCAGTCGAACACGAAGGCGCCGGCGATCGGCCCGGAGACCGCGTCGCGGGCCGTGATCGCGGCCTCGCGCGCGGCGCCGACGAGGCCGATGGGGTCGCCCTCCATGACGCGGATGAGGCACCCGTCCGGAACCTCGCCGACGCAGTAGAGCCCGCCGGGCGAGATCACGCGCAGCGGGTCGCGGATGACGTGCTCGCCGTCGGCCTGCGGGATGCCGAGCGGGTGGGTCATGGCGAAGGTGGCGAAGCCGTCGAGGTTGACCTGATGGCCTTTCGCCCGGGCGGTGCGCTGGTAGACGGAGAACGCGCCCTCGTACTCGAGCTCCGCGAGGACCGTGCCCTCGGCGCGGGTGACCATCGTCGGCGGGCCATAGGGGCGGAAGCCGTGGCGGATGCCGGTCGCCATGCGCGCCGGCGAGTCGATCGCGACCACGACCACGCTGTCCGAGTAGGCGCGGCCGCCCGCGAACTGCGCGGTGCGCACGAAGCGGAGGTTGTCGCCCGCGCCGCCGCCGGCCCAGACGACGCCCGTGCCGCCGACCTCGACCGCGCCGCGCACGACGTCGGCCGCGTTGCCCGTGAGCGCGTCCGGCAGCACGATGAGCGCGCGGCTCCACCCCGACGGAACGGACGGCGGGAACCCCTCGAGCGCGCGCGAGGCGGCGAGCACGCCGGCGCGCCGCCCGTCCTGGCTCACCGGCTGCGCGACCCCGATGCCGACGCGCACGGTCTCCGAGACGACGAGCCCCACGACGAGCCCCTGCCGGAGAAGGCGGCTGCCCGCGAAGACCCCGGCCGTACAGCACCCCGCCCACGGGACGCCGGGCAGCTCGCTCGTCGTGGCCGCCGCGAGCGCGTCAGCGTCGTATTGATCCGTCGACAGGACGAGCGCAAACGCGGGTCGCGCCGCGGAACCCGCGTGATCGAAGCGCGCCGACTCGCGGAGCGCCGCAGCCACGGCCTCCGAGGCAGCCTTCTTTGGATCCGCCGTGGAGCTCGCGCCGACAAATACCTGTGTCGCCATGTTCTCTTCCCCCCCTCGGAATCTAGGCACTCGCGTTATACTGGAGATTCATCCGAACGTCACGGCGCGCGCATTCTCCTGTCATGTCGTCCGTACAGGGCGCTCCCGCTCCTCAAGCGACTCGCGATTTTCCCGGCGTGACAACCTCGAATGAAGCGCCGGGCAGAGCCACGGCGGGCCCGCGAGGAGGAGACCTGCTGGGGAGACAGAGGTGCCCGAGACCGAGGGAGCAGAATCCTTATCCTTCAATACGACCACGTCCCCTGCAAGCTCGTCGGGCACGGCGGACACACCCGAGCCGATTGCAGAGAAGCAACCGAGGTCGCGCCGCGCGCGCCGGACAACGCAGCGCACCACGCGGGCAACATGGAGTGCAGACCACGCTCGACGTCACCTTGATGCCCAAGGCGGAATTGCGGCACCTCGTGGCCCTGGGAGAGCGACCGGACGAAGTGTGCCAGGCTCCCCGGCGGGGGGCGGTCAGCGCGGGATACGGGAGATGGGATGATCGGGACGGCTCAGGGATCCGCCCACAACAGCGCGTAGGTCAGGGGGTGCCAGAACCCGCCGCGTTCCGTCCCCGGAGCAGCCCCGATGGCCACGAGCACGAGCCCTTGACCGTCGGAGACGTCGTCCGCCGGCACATCGCTGTTCGCCAGGATCTCGCGCATCGACACCGACGACGTCACCGTCGCCGAGAGCGGCTCGTAGGTCTCGATCTCGACCTCCTCGAGCGCGCCGAGGTCGCCGCGCGAGAGGCCGACGAACGGAGGGAACGGCGAGATCGCGCCGTACGAGAGGTCCTGCGCGACGGGCACCGCGCTCACGTCCGCGCGCCCGGGCGCGAGCCGCACGTTGACCGGCGGCGCCGCCGCGCTCGCGTGGGCGACCTGCAAGCTCAGCCTGCCGAAGCTCGTCTGCCGCGACATGGCGACCGCCACGAGGCCGGCGGTCGGCGTGTCGGCCGTGTAGGCGTCGCCGCAGCCCTGCTTCTCCCTGGCGTGCGTGTGTCCCTCGCCGCCGAGGCAGCCGGTGGCGACGAGGAGGAGGCTCTTCTCCTCGGCGAACACCGGCGCCGGCACCACGGGGAGCCCCGCGGCGACGATCGGGGCGGCGGGCTCCGCGGCGAGCGCGAGGATCTCGGCGCAGTCGAGCCCCTCCGTCGCGTCGAGGTCGCCGGCGATCACGTGCGCGCGCACGCTCGCCCCCTCGGGGATCGCCGCGCCGAGCGGCTCGATCGCCCGGGACCGAGCGAAGCCGAGGCCCGCGCCTTCGCCCGGCCAGGGCGCCACGCCGGCGCCGGTGCCGTCGGGGTAGGCGAGGAAGCAGAAGCGGACCGCGTCGTGATCGGCGACGCCGTTCACCACGGTGAGCCTGGTCGGCCCCGGCGGCTCGACGACGCCGCCGCCGCCCGTCCCCGTGGTGGTCGCGCTGCTCGAGGTCGATCCCGGGCCGCCGCCGGCGCCGGACGTGCTCGCCGCGCTCGGCGGATCCCGGCCGAGGAGGTCGTGGTCCTGCGTGCAGCCGGGTATGCCGAGCGCGGCGAGCAGGATTCCCCCGAAGCAGGCACAACCGATCGAGACAACACGGTGCAGCACGCTGGGAGCTTACCGTGCTAGGCGGGGTCGATGCGGGTCCATCTCACCGCGACAGCCGCCGCCGCCGTCCGCCGCGGCCACCCGTGGGTGTACCGAGACGGCATCGCGGGGGGCGGCGGGCGCGCGACCGGCGCCGGGGATCGCCGGCGCGGGGAGCGCGCGCCTCGAGGTGGCGGCGGCGCCGCCGCGACGGGCGACGTCGTCGAGCTGTCGGCCGAGGGCGCGCCGTTCCTCGGGCGGGGGCTCTGGGACGCCGACTCGCCGATCGCCGTCCGCGTCTTCCAGCGCGCGCAGGCGCCGGCGCTCGACGAGCGCGCCATCGCGGAGCGGCTCGAGCGCGCCTTCGCCCTGCGCGACGGCTGGTTCGCCGGCGGCGACACGACGGCCTACCGCCTGTGCAACGGCGAGGGGGACCGGGTGCCCTCGCTGGTCATCGATCGGTACGACCGCGTCGCGGTGGTCCGCCTCGACGGCGGCATGCTCGCGCCGTGGCTCGACCGCCTGCTCCCGCACCTCGCCCGCGCGCTCGGCGCCCGCGGCGTGCGCTCGATCGGCCTCCGCGCGCGCGGGGAGGCCCCGAGCGGGGACGCCCCGCGCGGGGACGCGGACGGCAAGAAGCTCGCGCACGTGCACGGGCCGCCGCTGCCGGACCGCCTCTTCGTGCGGGAGACGGGGGTCGCGATGGAGGTCGATCTCGCGCGCGGGCAGAAGACGGGGGCGTTCCTCGACCAGCGCGACAACCGCGCGCGGGTGCGCGCGCTCGCGGCCGGGCGCCGGCGCGTGCTCAACCTGTTCAGCTACGCGGGCGGCTTCTCGGTGGCCGCGGCGCTCGGCGGCGCGGGGCGGGTCACCTCGGTGGACTCGGCGCCGGCCGCGCACGCGACCGCGCAGCGCACGTTCCGCGAGAACGGCGTCGATCCCGCGGCGCACGACTTCGTGACGGCGGACGCGTTCGACTTCCTCGAGAAGGCCCGCGCCCGCGGCGACCGGTACGATCTCATCATCTCCGACCCGCCGAGCTTCGCGCCGAGCGAGCGCGCCAAGCCGCGCGCGCTCGGCGCCTACCGGCGGCTGCACGCCGCGGTCGCGCGCGTGCTCGATCGCGGCGGCGTGCTGTGCGCGGCGTCGTGCTCGAGCCACATCACGGCGGAGGACTTCCTGGCGACGCTCGACGACGCGACCCTGGAGCGGGACGATCTGCGGGTGCGGGCGATCCACGGGCAGCCGGAGGATCACCCGACGCTGCCGGCGTGGTGGGAGGGGCGGTACCTCAAGTTCGTGGTGCTGGAGTGAGCGCGCCAGCGGGCCGCGGGTGCGGCCGAGGCAGATCCGGCGGCCCGGCGGCGGCCGTGGCGGATACGCCAGCTGAGACTTTCACGACCGGCAAGAGCCGCGGGCAGTGAGAGTCATCATGTTATTTGGGCGGACGCACCCCTCCCGTCACGCGCGGAGCGCGGGACTTGGGAGGGGCGGCCCGCGCGCAGGCCCGAAGGGCCGAGCACGGGCCGGGGGTGGGCATCTGTCGTTGCCGTGGTCCTCTGTTTCTAAGCCCTCGAAGGACAGATCCAGAGTGGTTCAGATACGGAATCGCGCGGAGCCGCAGTCAGCGTAGGGCGACACGCCACACGGCGGGACTCGCTCCTCGCCCGCAGGTGCGCCCTCGCGCTATCCCCTCGCCGAGGCGCGCCGACCCAGCAGGAAGGCCGCCAGCGCCTCCGCCTTGGGCACGAGCGTCCCCACCTCGATGAGCTCGTCCTTCGTGTGAAAGCCGCTGCCCCGCGGCCCCAGACCGTCGATGGACGGGATCCCGATCTCGGCCGTCGAGCTCGCGTCGGAGCCGCCGCCGATGAGCGGCGCCTCGGCGTCGCCGAGCCCCGCCGCCCGCGCGCAGGCCGCGTACTCCCGGTAAAGCGCCGCGCTCGCCTCGGTCCGCACGAGCGGCGACCGCGCGACCTCGCCGTCCACGCGCGCCGAGGTGCCAGGCACCTCGAACGCCGCCTCGCGCGCCGCAGCGGCGAGCGCAGACAGGATCGCCTCGCCGTCGGCGAGGCTCACGAAGCGGAAATCGACCGCCGCCTCCGCCGCGTCGGGCACCGTGTTCCTCCCCTGCCCGCCGCTCACCTTGCCGACGTTGACCGTGACCCCTCGCGCGTAGTCGGTGAGCCGCTGCGCGCGGTCGATGAAGCGGGCGAGCGCCCAGATGGCGTTCGCGCCCTGCTCGTGCGCGTTGCCGGCATGCGCCGCCTTGCCCGTCGCCCGCACCGTCACCCCCCCCGTGCCCCTGCGCGCGGTGATGATCCTGTCCCCCTCGCGCCCCGCCTCGAACACGAGCGCGCACGCCGCGCCCGCGAGCTCGCGATGCAGCAGCGGGCGACCCTCGGGCGACCCGACCTCCTCGTCCGACACGATCGCGAGCCGCACCGGGATCTCCGCCAGCGCGCCGATCCGCTCGAGCGCCCGGAGCGCCTCGATCGCCACCACCAGCCCGCCCTTCATGTCGAGCACGCCGGGCCCGCGCGCGAGCTCCCCGTCCAGGCGGAAGCCCTCGAAGACGCCCGGGGGAAACACCGTGTCGAGGTGCCCGACGAGGGCGACGTGCCCCGCCGGCGACGCCTTCGCCGCCTCGCTCTCCGCCACCCAATGGGCCGCGAACCGCGCGCTCGGGAACCGGCGCACCGACAGGCCCGGGATCGTCGCGAGCTCGTCGGCGAGGACCTCGCCCACCGCGTCGCCGCCGCGCGGGTTGTCCGTGAACGAGTTGAGGTTCACCAGCCGCTCGAGGAGCGCGAGCATCGGCGCCGTGCGGCTGGACAGCGCCTGTCGGAGGGCCTCGATCACCGCGCCAGCATGCCACGGAAGAGCGGGCGCCGCCGCGCCGCGGAAGCCGGGGCGCGCAGGGGACCGGCGACCTCTGCCCTGCCCGCTGCAGAAGTGATACGTGTCCGCCCATGAACCGTCCCAGAGCAACGCGGAGGCACCCGTGACAGCGTCGGAAGGCCCGCTCGTCATCAAGCTCGGCGGCGAGGTCGTGGGCAGCCCAGCCCTCGCCGTCCTCGCCAGCGATCTCGCGGCGCTCACCCGCGCCGGCGCGCGCGCGGTCGTCGTCCACGGCGGCGGAGCGCAGGCGACCCGGCTGCAGGAGCGCCTCGGCATCCCCGTCCGGCAGGTCGCCGGCCAGCGCGTCACCGACGCGGACACGCTCGACGTCATGAAGATGGTCGTCGCCGGCAAGCTCAACGTCGACCTCTGCGCCGCGCTCGTCGCCGCGGGCGCGCGGCCCGTCGGGCTCCACGGCGCGAGCGGGCCCGCCCTCTCGGCGGTCAAGCGCCCGCCCCAGGTCTACCGGAGCGCCGGCCCCGATCCGGTCGACCTCGGCCTCGTCGGCGACATCACGGGCGTCGACCGCGGGCTCCTCGAGCTGCTCGGGCGCGGCGGCTACGTGCCCGTGCTCGCCTGCCTCGGCGCCGGCACGGACGGACAGGTCTACAACATCAACGCCGACACGGTCGCCAACCGCGTCGCGATCGAGCTCGGCGCCGCAGGGCTCTTCCTCGTGAGCGACGTGCCGGGCGTGCTGCGCGACGTCTCGGACCCCGCGTCGCGCATCCCGAGCCTCACCGTCGCCGAGGGGCGCGCGCTCATCGCGAGCGGCGCCGTCACCCGCGGGATGATCCCGAAGCTCGAGGAGTCGTTCGCCGCGCTCGCGGAGGGCGTCCGCCGCATCCACATCCTCGGGCGGCTCCGCCCGGGCGATCTCGAGCGCGAGGCGAGCGCGCCCGGGGCCATCGGCACCGTGCTCGTCCCGTGACGACCGCGGCCGGCCTCGCCCCGGCCGGCCGCGCGCCGTATGCTCCTCGCCTCCTCGATGATGGACGCCGTCCACTCCGCGATCTCGTTCGTGCAGGCGCATCGCGAGCAGATCGCGATCGGGGCGGGCGTGGGCGCCGCCAGCTTCGTCGCGGGCACGGCGCTCGTCGCGTTCGTGCTCGTCCGCCTGCCCGAGGACTACCTGCAGAAACAGGAGGACGAGCCGTTCCTGCCAGGGCGCCCCGCCTGGATGCGCGTGTCGGCGCGCATCGGGAAGAACCTGCTCGGCGTCGTCGCCGTGGCGCTCGGGATCATGCTCTCGCTGCCCGGCATTCCCGGCCCGGGCGCGCTGGTGATCCTGATCGGCGTGATGCTCCTCGACATCCCTGGCAAGCGGCGGCTGGAGCGGCGGCTCCTCGGGGCGCCGAAGATGCGGTCGGTCGCCGATCGCGTGCGCGCCCGCTTCGGCCGCCCGCCGCTGCGCGTTCAGCCGGACTCCCGCCGCTCCTCGCCCGGCAAGGCCTGAGCGCCCGCTTCGTCCGGCGAGCCCCGGGCGGCGACCGGCAGGCCCGGCGCGGCCGACGCGACCGGCGCGACCGGCGCGGCCGACGCGGCCGACGCGACCGGAGCGCACGCGGCCGCCGTCGCGGCCGCCGGCCCGCCCCGACGCGCCCCCGCGCGCAGCCGGGAGTGCCAGGCGAAGAGCGCCGCCGCGAGCGCGAGCGCGAGCCCCGCCGAGACCCACTCGCGCGGCGCGAGCAGGAGGCAGCCGGCCAGGAAGGCGCAGGCCGCGAGCGCAAGGCGCTCTTCCGCGTCGGGCATCGGGGGCACCTCCCCTCCTCGTTACCGCCCCGCGCCGCGCGCATCAAGCGCGCCGCGCCGCCGCCGCGTGAGCCCCCGCGCATCGAGCGCGCCGCGCGAGGCGCCCTGGGCCCCGGCGCCGCCCGCGCGTCGCGACCTTGGTCGCCTCGTGCGGCGCCCGCGCGGTTGCGGTAGGTAGGGACCGACAGCGGCGAGCGCTCCGCTCGCGCAGCACCGACCTCGACGCCTTATGAACGTAAACGACGATCGCGACGAGCGCGGGCCCGAGGGCGCGCTCCGGGACGAGGACCCCAGCGGGAGCCACGCGGCCGGCCGGAAGGCCGCCGCCGAGGGGAGCTCCGGCGCAGGCGAGGGCGCGCCCGCGGGCGGCGCCGCGCGCGACGAGGAGCAGGGCGGCGCCGCGGCGGACGACGGCGCCGCGGACGACGGCGCCGCGGCGGACGACGGCGAGCCGGAGGCGGCTCCCCCGCCGCGCGGGCCATCGATGTGGGACATCCTCCGGGACAGCTTCTTCACGTTCGATCGGCGGACGCTCGGCTTCACGCGCATCCTGCTCGGCTTCTTCCTGATCGGCGACCTGTTCCGCCGCACGTGGGCGTGGAACGACATGTTCGCGGACATCGGCGTCCTGCCGAACCACGTGAACCTCTGGCGCCCGCAGGGCAGCGGGAACTTCTCGCTCGTCAACGCCTTCTCCACGCCGGGCGAGCTCGCGGTCCTCTGGGTCGTGATCTTCGCGACCTACGTCTGCCTGCTCATCGGCTGGAAGACGAAGCTCATGCAGGTGCTCTCGCTCGTGTTCGTCACGAGCATGAACGGGCGCGTCCTGCTCATCGAGAACGGCGGCTACGTCGTCCACAACCTGCTCCTGCTCTGGACGTGCTTCCTGCCGCTCGGCGATCGCTTCTCGCTCGACGCGCTCCTCGCGTCGATGAAGCGGAGCCGCGAGCGGACCGCCGACGATCTCAACGATCGCACCGCCGTCGACGACCCGCGCAAGCCGAACGATCACGTGACCCTCGTCGGGCCCATCCTGCTGATCCAGATCGCGGCGATCTACTTCTTCAACGTGGTGCACAAGACCGGCCCCGCCTGGAAGAACGGGACCGCGATCCACTACGTGCTCTACGTCGACCGGATGGTGACGCCGATCGTGGCGGACATCCGCGACTACGCGCCGAAGTTCCTCATCCTGTTCATGACGAAGATGGTGATCGCGTTCGAGGCGGCCATGCCGGTGTGCCTCCTCTCGCCGCTCGGCCGCGTGTGGGCGCGGCGGCTCGCGCTCGTGATGATGAACGTGCTCCACGTCGGCTTCGGCACGACGTTCGTGCTGGGGCCGTTCGCGTGGGCGCTCTGCGTGTTCTCGACGCTCCTCTTCGGCCGCGAGGACTGGGAGATCGCCGCGCGCACGATGCGGCGCGCGCACCGGGCCCGCGTCGTGCTGTTCGACCCGCGGTCGCCGGGCGCCGTCCTCGCCTGCCGCGTGCTGAAGCGGATGGACCGGTTCGGGCTGCTGACGTTCGAGGCGTCGAGCTCCGCGGCGCACGGGCTCGCGGCGCGTCGCCCCGACGGCAAGGGGGTCGAGGGCGCCCTGGCGCTCGCGGACCTCGTCGCGGCGATCCCGCTCGGCCCCGCGGTCGCGTGGGCGCTCCGCCTGCCGCTCGTGCGCGACGCGGTCACGACGGCGATGGCGGCGGCGCACCGCCGCAGCCTGGGCCGGGCGCTCGGCGCGCGGATCCCGGAGCGCTCGGAGGTCGCGCCCCCGCCGGCGCCGCTCCGGCTCGCCGGCCGGAAGGCGCTCGTCGCGCTGCGCGAGGTCGGCGCGCTCGTGATGTTCGCCGGCGCCGTGAACCAGGCGGCGGTCGAGCTCTGGGTCATCAAGAACCGCTGGAAGGTGCCGCACCCCGAGGAGACGCGGGTCCTCGCGCAGAAGCTCCGGTTCCTCCAGGGCTGGTTCATGTTCTCGCCCAACCCGGTGATGGACGACGGGACGATCGTCGTCGACGCCGTCACGGTCGACGGCCGCCACATCGATCCTTTCACGGGCAAGCCGCCGAACTTCGATCTCCTGAACGCGAAGAGCTTCGCGTACACCCAGATCTGGTGCGACTACTTCGCCCGCATCAAGCTGCCGGCGAACACCTCGTACCGCGACGCGATGAAGGAGTACATGTACCGCTACCCCGAGCGCACGGGGCGGCCCGAGGACGCGATCGTCTCGGGGGACGTGTACTGGGTGAAGGACTGGAACCCGAAGTGGGGGAGCACCCAGAGCTACGGGGAGGAGCGCGAGCGGCTCTTCTCCTTCCACAACCCGAAGGCCCAGGCGCGCGCGCAGGCCGAGCCGCCCGGCGAGCCCGCGCAGACGGACCAGAGCCCGGCCAACTAGGCATCGCTCGCGGCGCAGACCCCCGCGAGGGTCGCGCGAGAGGCGGTGCCGAGCTCCCCCGCCGCGGGCCTACCCTCCTCCGAACCAGAAACGAGCCCGGGCGACGAGGAGGAAGAGGCTCCGGCGAAGGCGCACGTGGGCGCCGCTCAGGCACGGCGCGGCGACCCCGGACAGAAACTGCTTTCTCCGCTTGACAGCAGCGCCCAGGCGGGTAGAGTCCGCGCTCTCGAAAGCGAGGGCCTGTAGCTCAGTTGGGAGAGCGCTAGAATCGCACTCTAGAGGTCGCAGGTTCGATCCCTGTCAGGTCCACCCTCGAAGTCGCTCAATTCTCTTTCTTAGCAGTTCTTCTTTCCACCCTCGGTATCGTCGCTCGCAGGCGCGCACCGAGCTTGCGCCGCGGTCGGCTCCGCTGCACCGCGCTGCGCCGTCCTCACGCAGGGCGCCGTGCCTCTCGGCCAGGGCGCCGTGCCTCTCGGCCGCCGCAGGACGCATCTCGCTCGTCGTGGCGCGTACTCCGGTCACCGCGGAGCGCTTCCCGCGCGCTGCTTGCCGCGCTCGCCGCGTCGTGCCGAGCCGAGCGCACCGCGAGAGCGCTGCGGCTGGCCCATCCGAGGCGCCGAGCTCGCCCGACCCGAGGTCGATCGCGCGGACGCGCGGACGGTGTCACGAAGCACAGGGGGCACGGCGGGTGGACCATCGATGTGCCCGCCCGCGCCACCGTGGCACCTGCCCCGCCGCGGCACCGGGCGGGGCAGCGCGCTCAGTCTTCGATCGGCTCGAAGTCCGCCTTGGTCGCGCCGCACTCCGGGCAAGCCCAGCTGTCGGGCAGGTGCTCGAACAAAGTCCCCGGCGCAATGCCGCTGTCGGGGTCGCCGACCGCCGGGTCGTAGATGAAATCGCAGACCAGGCACCGATATTTCTTCATCCGTGGTTCTCCTCAGGGGCTTGGCGAGCCGCGCACGACGCTACCACAAGGGCTATCGCCCCGGAGATGAACCTGGCGCGCCGCGGCCGCGCGGCGCGACGGCCAGCCCAGCGGCGCTCCGCTCCGCGTCTTCCGCGCGCCGATTCCGCGCGCGGACGCGGCGGCGATCCGCCTCAGGGAGGCGCCGGAGCGCCGCGCACGGCGAGCTGCTTCTTGCGCAGCATGCGCGCGATCGGCCGGTAAACGAGCCGGAGCAGCCAGCGGGGGCAGAGGACGCCGAGGTAGACGACGAACCACGCCACCACCCCGGGCACGACGAGCGCGCGACCCCGGTCCACCGCGCGGACGAGGGAGCGCGCGCAGCGCTCCGGAGAGATCGACAGGAGCAGCGGGGGCTCGAGGCCCGTGAAGTTGCCGGCCATCTCCGCGAACTCGGTCTGCACCGGCCCGGGGCAGACCTGCGTCACCCGCACGCCGGTGCCGGCCAGGTCGATGCGGAGGCCCTCGGTAAAGCTCGTGACGAAGTGCTTCGTGCCGATGTACGCGGCCATCCCCGGCCCGAACGTGAGCCCGAAGCCGGAGCTCACGTTCGCGATCACGCCGCGCCCGCGCGACACCATCGGGCCGACGAGCCGGTGCGTGAGGTACGCGAGGCTCGTCACGTTCAGCGCGATCATCTGCTCGGTGCGCGACCACGCCGAGAGGTCGAACAGGCTGAGATCGCCGAAGCCGGCGTTGTTGACGAGGACGTCGACCCCCCCGACCTCGGCCGCGACGGCGAGGAGCATCGCGTCGACGGCCGCCCGATCGGTGACGTCGCAGCCGAAGACGAGCACGGTGAGCCCCGGACGCGCCGCGGCGAGCTCGGCGCGCAGCGCCTCCAGGCGATCCGTGCGGCGCGCCACCAGCACGAGCGCCCGGGCGCGGCCGGCGACCTCGCGCGCCAGCGCGCGGCCGATGCCCGACGACGCGCCGGTGATGAGCACGACCCCGCTGTCGATCGGCGATTGCACGACCGCAAGGGTTGCCCAGCGCGCCCGGGCCGCGCAAGGGCCCCGAGGCCGGGCGCCCTCGCCACCCCCCGGATCGCCCGCCGCGGCCCGCGCCCGCTGCGCCGCGCCGGCGAGCGCGCCCCGCGGTCGCCTGGATAAATTGAATGAAACGAAAATGCGCACCTCGGGGGAGATGGACGCGAAGGCAGCACCTCAGCGCCCATTGCGCTACCCTCGAGACCAGGAGTCGCAACCTGGCCGTAACACGCACCGCGTCGCCGGGCGCCCCGCGCGACCGCGCAGCGCGCCTTGGCCGACGGTCGCGGCGGCGGCGCGGCTGAGGCGCGCGTTGACGTGGCAGGCGGCTCTATCTACCGTGGACTTCGTCCTCACGAGCCAGGAGACATCATGCGTTCGCCCTCATCTCTCGTCTGTGTGCTCCTCGTCGCCGCCGGCCTCGGCGCCTGCGAACGATCCGCGGAGTACGAGTATCAGGCCCCCCCGGCCTCGACCACGGCAAAGCCCGCGACGACGGGCGACGTGAAGCCTCTCGTCTTCAATCCGGACGACGTCAAGTCCTTCAAGGTCCTGCCCGCCAAATTCGAGTACGACAAGAACCCGATCACCGATGAGAAGGTGACCCTGGGCAGGATGCTCTGGTACGAGACGCGCCTCTCGAAGAACCACGATATCTCCTGCAACTCGTGTCACGACCTGTCCAAATACGGCGTGGACAACAAGAACTTCTCCTCCGGGCACAAGGGCCAGCTCGGCGGCCGCAACTCGCCTTCGGCCTACAACGCGGGCCACCACGTCGCCCAGTTCTGGGACGGCCGCGCGGCCACCCTCGAGGACCAGGCCAAGGGGCCTATCCTGAACCCCGTCGAGATGGCCATGCCCGACGAGAAGCGGGTCATCACGACGCTCAAGTCGATCCCCGAGTACGTGAAGCTCTTCAAGTCGGCCTTCCCCGACGACAAGGAGCCGATCACCTACGACAACATGGCCAAGGCGATCGGCGCGTTCGAGCGCGGCCTGGTCACGCCGTCGCGCTTCGACAAGTACCTCGACGGCGACGACAAGGCCCTCACCGCCGAGGAGAAGGCCGGGTTCCACAAGTTCATCTCGCTCGGCTGCCCGACCTGCCACACGGGCGTCGCCGTCGGCGGCTCGACGTTCCAGAAGCTCGGCCTCGTGAAGGAGTACGCCGGCCTCAAGGACAACGGGCGCTTCGACCACACGAAGGACGAGAAGGACAAGTTCTTCTTCCGCGTCCCGAGCCTCAGGAACATCGAGAAGACCTTCCCCTACTTCCACGACGGCTCGATCGCGACGCTCGACGAGACCGTGACCAAGATGGCGTGGCACCAGCTCGGCGTGGAGGCCAAGCCCGAGGAGGTGAAGGCGATCGTCTCGTTCCTCAAGGCGCTCACCGGCGAGCTCCCGACCGAGTACATCAAGAAGCCCGAGCTGCCCGCGAGCACGCCCGCGACGCCCAAGGCCGACCCGTCGTGAGCGGCGCGCCGATCCGATCGCGCCGACCGGGCCGATCGGGTCGGCTCCGCCCCCTCGGCTGAGCACGGGCGCCGGCGACGAGGGGCGATCCGCGCCCGCTCCCGAGGACGGAGCGGGCGCCGGAGCCCGGCGCCGCCGCCGCTCGCCTGCCGCGACGCGGAGCTCGCGCGCCTCGCCGCGCTGCTCGACGGCGACGAGCGCCTCGGCGTCCTGCTCGTCGGCCCGGAGCACGCCGGGAAGACGGCGCTCATGCAGGCCTACGTCGCGCGCCAGACGCGGCTCGTCGACGCGACGTCGGGCGCGCAGCTCGTCGCGGGCAGGGGCCCACGCAACAGCAGCCGCCGGCGGCGTTGCACCGCCAACATCCACGTTTACGGGCATCACCACTCGTTCGTTCGAGAATCCGTCGCTGCCTTCACCGATTTCTCCGACAGAAATCGCTCGCTACCTCCACGATTTCTCGTGCAGCGCTCTGTCGACCCATGCATGAGCCGCGCTGGCCACGCGTCGCGCACACCCTACCAGTGCGCGCGATGGCCTGCATCGAGAGGGGATGTTGGTCCCATGCGCGAACGCTCCGACCAGCTCATCAAGAGTCTGCTGCGCGACGCGCTCCGGCGCATGGCGGAGTCGGACACCGAGGTCGAGGTCGCCGCGGCCCACCCAGCGGTTTTGTACACTTCGGCTACGAGATCCCCGGGCAGCTCCCGGAAGACGTGGAGGATGACGTCATCATGGAGATCCAGGAGTGGTTCAAGAGCTACCAGGCGGAGCAGCGGCAGCTCGGCCTGGACGAGGGCAAGCGGCTCGGCCTGGACGAGGGCAAGCGGCTGGCGCTGGCGCGGCTGTTCGAGAAGCGGCTCGGCAGGGCGATGACGGACGACGAGCGCAGCACCCTGGCCGAGAGGTTGGCGCGGCTCGGGGAAGAGCGTCTGGATGAAGTGGTCTTGACCCTGGACGGCGAGACCCTCGCGGCATGGCTCGCGAACCCAGAGGGGCGCTGACGCTCCGCCGCCTTCGGAAGAACGCCTCCGCGGTGGCCGGTTGCGCAGCCCGCTGCGCTCGCCGCCGTGCACTTCACGTTCCCGCTCTTCGAACGCCGCACCACGAACGTCGAGGGCGTGACGCTCGGCCTCGGCCCGAGCACGCGATCGCGGGCGAGCCTGTCGCAGGCGCCCGCGCCGCTGTGGCTGCTCAGGATGAGCCGGGACGACGCAGCGTGAGCGTGGCGTGACGCGCAGCGCCGGCGGGGCTCGCCCGCCGGCGGCGAGCCCGCCCGCGTCCGCCCGCCGGCGGCGAGCCCGCCGCGTCCGCCGACGTGGCGCGACGACGCCCGTCGAGCCCACCGAGACTGATTCGACATCCATCGAAACAGATTGACCCGGCGCGGGCGCTCGCTATTCTGATTCGATGATCGTCGAACCAGATCCCGCGGGGCCCACGCCGGGCGCTGCGGGCGCCCTGAGCGTCGAGGAGCGCATCGGCGTGCTCAAGGCGCTCGCCGACGCCTCGCGGCTCCAGGTGGTGAGCGCCCTGATCGAGCGGCCTCACTGCGCCGAGGAGCTGGCCGAGCGGCTGGGGCGCGCGCCGTCCACCGTCTCGTTCCACCTGCGGAAGCTCGACGAGGCGGGCCTCGTGACGAAGCGCAAGACCCAGTATTACCTGGTCTATGCCCTGCGCGCCGATCTGCTCGATCTGCGGCTGAGGGAGCTCGCCGCGCTGCCGCGCGCCGAGGGCGGCCCGGAGCAGCGCCGCGTGGAGCGATCGCGGGGCAAGGTGATGCGCGCCTACTTCCGCGACGGCGCGCTGGTCCAGCTGCCGAAGCAATGGCGCAAGCGGCGCATCGTGCTCGAGCGGTTCGTCGGCGAGTTCCAGGCGGGCCGGCGCTACCGCGAGCGCGAGGTGAACGAGATCATCCAGACCCTGTATCCCGACCACTGCACCATCCGGCGCCTGCTCGTGGACGAGGGGTACATGGCGCGCGACGGCCAGCGCTACTGGCTGATCGAGCAGGAAGCGAAGGCGCCCGAGACACGGATCGAGGCCCCGGAGCCGGGGAAGGAGCCCCCCGCGACCGGCAAGCCCATCCAGGGAGCGAGCAGGATGGAAACGCGCAAGGAGCTGAAGCGGAAGTACCTCGAGACCCCCAAGCAGGCGGGCATCTTCCAGGTGAAGAACACGGTGAACGGCAAGGTCTTGCTCGGCAGCAGCACGAACCTCCACGGGCCGCTCAACAAGCACCGTTTCATGCTGTCGATCGGCGCTCACACGAACCAGGAGCTCCAGCGCGACTGGAACGAGCACGGCGCCGAGGCCTTCACGTTCGAGGTGCTCGAGGTCGTGCAGACCAAGGACGATCCGAGCTTCTCGTTGGCCGACGAGCTCACCTTGCTGGAGCAGATCTGGCTGGAGAAGCTGTCGCCGCTCCACCCGCGCGGCTACAACAGGGGCACGAAGATCCGCGAGTGATGGCGGCCGCGGGCGCTTTCGGCCGCTCCCGCCCCGGCCCGGAGCACGGGAAGCACGAGAAGCACGGGAGAGGAATGCCTGCGCGGACCCTGGACCGCCCCCGAAAGGGGCTGGCCGCCGCTCAGAAGCGGAACAGCGGGCGGCCGTAGGGCAGGAACGGCCAGGGGATGGCGGCGAGCACGAGGAGCAGCGAGAACAGGACGCCGAGCGCGATGCGCCGGTGCCGCACCGTGGGGTCCTCGGCCCGCTTCGCCCGGGCCGAGGCGACGTGGGCGACCGCCACCGCCACGATCATGAGGAAGACGTGCTCGACGGCGAAGAAGCGCAGCGCGGCGACGGGCATCGCGGCCTTCAGCGCGGCCAGCGAGGTGGGCCGCAGCGGGCTGAGCACGACGTAGAGCAGGAGGCCGAGGAGGAGCTGGGCGTCGAGCGCGCCGACGAACGCGGCGCTCGCCTTGCGATCCGCCGGGGTCCACGGCTTCCGCTGGGTCCAGCCCTGGACCGATCGCACGAGCGAGAGGAGCCCGAGCAGCAGGACGGCCCAGCGCAGCCACGAGTGCACGACGAGGACGAACGAATAGATCATGGAGCCTGCTTTCCGGCCGCGGTGCCGGCCTCGATGATGTACTGCGCCACGTCGGCGAGGTCCGACTCGCGGACCCCGCGGAAGCTGGGCATCGGCGGGACGTCGGCGCGCTTGCGGCCCGGGGTCACGGCCCAGCGGACGATGCCCGCGGGATCGGTCGCGTAGAGGGCCGCCATCTCGCTGAGCGGCGGGCCGACCAGCTTGGCCGCGGGGGCGTGGCAGGACGCGCAGAGCGTGGAGAAGAGGGCCTTGCCCTTCGCGGCCTGGGGCGAGAGCGCGACCCCCTCGTCGGGAGCCGGCCCCTTGCACGCGGCCACGAGCAAGAGCAGTGCGGCGAGGATCGGCGACCGTGTCATGCGGCGAGCGGGAACATAGCGCGCCCGCGCGCCGAAGGAACGCGACGTCGTGACGCAGGGCTCGCCGGGGCGCCGGGCGGCTGGCCAGCGCGGCGGCGCGCGGCGGCGCGCGGCGGCGCGGGCGACGGTCACTGCGGTTTGAACAGGTCCAGGATCCCCTGCCCGATCGCGGACGGGTCGGGCAGGGCCACCCCGGTCGGCTCGGTGCCCTCGAGGAACACCTCCTCGACGGCGTTCTCCTGGCCGGGCATCGCGAGCGCGCCCGTCTCCGGGTCGATGGGGAGGCGCACGATCCCGAGCGGCTCCGGGAAATCGGTCGCCGGCCGGCCCGCGTGCGCCTTGTCCATGAACGCGATGAACGCCGGCAGGGCGGCGCTGCTGCCCACCTCGCGGCCGCCGAGCGGCGTGGCGTCGTCGAAGCCGGTCCACACGGCGCACGCGATGTCGGTCGAGTAGCCGACGAACCAGGCGTCCTTCGCGTCGTTCGTCGTGCCCGTCTTGCCCGCGATCGGCCGGCGCAGCGAGAGCGCCTGCTTCGCCGTGCCGACCTTCACGACCGACGTGAGCAGGTCCGTCGTGACGTACGCCTCCGCCGCGGTCATCGCCGGACGCGGCGGGGGGCGCGCCGGCAAGGGCAGCGCCTCGCCGCGCGGGCCCGTGATCTTCGTCACGAGGACGGGCTCCTGGACCACGCCGCCCGCCGCGAACGTCGCGTAGGCGCCCGCCATCTCGCGCGGCGTCACCTCGTAGGCGCCGAGCGCGAGCGACAGGTCGGCGCCGAGCTTCGACGCGATCCCGAGCTCGCGCGCCCACGCGACCACGGCCTCCGGGCCCACGTCCCGGAGCGCCGCCACCGCGGCGACGTTCACGCTGTGGGCGAGCGCCTCGCGCAGGCGCTTCGGGCTCTGCCCCTCGCTCTCGTCGTAGTTGCCCGGCTTGTAGCCCTCGAGCGCCGCCGGGTTCGTCTCGAGCATCGACGCGGCCGTGAGCTTCCGCGCGTGGATGCCGTAGCCGTAGACGATGGCCTTGAACGTCGACCCCGGCTGCCGGTGCGCGTGGCTCGCCCGATCGAGCCCGCCGCGCGCGCCCTCGTAGCCGCCGACGAGCGCGACGATCTCGCGCGTGCGCGCGTCGATCGCGACGAGCGCGCCCTGCGGGCCGAGGTCGAGCCGCAGCTTGCCGGCCTCGGGCTCGCCCGCGAAGCGCACGCGCAGCACCTTGCCGACCTCGGCGAAGCGGCTCGGCGGGAGCCCGCGCGGGTTGTACCGGCGCTCGCTCCGCAGGTCGACGGTCCCCTGCGCCGCGCCCACGCGGATCGCGAGCGTGCCGCGCGCGTCGTCGGCGCCCGTCACCACGCCGAGGTAGGCGCGGTTCGGATCCCTGGGGGCGCCCTGGAACGGCGCCGGATCGCCCTTCTTCCGGACGAACGGCGCGACGAGGTCGTGGCGCGCGGCGTAAGCGTCGAGGTTCTGGCGCACGGCGGCGCGCGCCGCGGCCTGCATCTTCGGGTCGATCGACGTCACGACCGTGTAGCCGCCGTACCTGGCCTCGGGCCCGACCGCCTTGCGCAGCGCGCGCTCGGCCTCGGCGAGGACCTCGGGCGCGAGCTCGTCCGAGTGCTCCGGCTCGGGGGCGAGGCGGATCGGCTCGGCGAGGGCGGCGTCGATCTGGGCGGCCGGAACGAAGCGCTTCTCGCGCATCTGGCCGAGCACGAAGGCGCGGCGCTTCTCGGCGCGCTCCTTGTTCACGCGCGGCGAGTAGATGGAGGGCCCCTTCACGATGCCCGCGAGGAGCGCCGCCTCGGCGAGCGTCACCTGGCGGACGCTCTTGCCGAAGTAGAACCGCGCCGCCTCCTCGACCCCGTAGCGCCCGTGGCCGAAGTAGATGTGGTTCAGGTAGAGCTCGAGGATCTGGTCCTTCGTGAGCTCCTGCTCGATGCGGCGGGCGAGGAGGAGCTCGCGCATCTTGCGGTCCAGCGTGCGCTCGTGCGTGAGCAGCACGTTCTTCACGACCTGCTGGGTGATCGTGCTGCCGCCCTGGCGCGCCTCCGCGGAGCGCAGGTTGACGAGCAGCGCGCGGAGCATGCCGAGGTAGTTGAGCCCGTCGTGCTTGTAGAACCTGGCGTCCTCGGCCGCGAGCGCCGCGAGGCTCATCACCGGCGGGATCTCGGTGACGGGCACGAGCGTCCGGCGCTCGACGAAGAGCTCGCCGAGCACCGTGCCGTCGCGCGCGAGGAACCGCGTCACCTGTGGCGGGTTGTAATGGTTCAGCTCCGCCGTGGTCGGCAGATCGGCTTCGTAGCGCCGGACGACGAGGAAGAACGCGATCACCGCCGCGGCGAGGAGGCCGGCGAGGGCGATCGCGAGCCGCTTGCCCCAGCGGAGAAGCCGAGGCCGGAGCGGCGGCCTGGGCCCGGCGCCGCGGGGCTTCCGCTGGAGGAGCCTGCCGAGCGCCGCGACGGCCGCGCGAAGCGCCGCGGCGACCCGCGACAGCGGCGGAGGCCCGGCCAGGAGCGGCGACGGCGGCGGAGGGCCGGCCAGGGGCGGCGACGGCGGCGGCGGGCCGGCCAGGGGCGGCGACGGCGGCGGCGCGGGGCGCTGCGGCGACCAGAGCCGCGTCGGCGCGCGCTCGCTCGGCGTGGGATCGGAGCTCGCCGCGCCTGCGTCGTACGGCAGCGTGGGCTCCAGCGGCGCCGACGGGGCGCTCGGCCCTGGTCGGGGGCCTTGCGCCTCGGGCAGCACGGCGGGTCGTCGCGGGGGATCCGAGGCCATGCGTCAGCGCGCCGGAGTCCGCAGCGCGCTCGCGTCGCGGGTGAGGTGTTCCGGCCGAGCCACGGTACCACGGGCCCGGGCGCGGCGGACGCGGGCGATCACTGGATGTTCCACTTGTAGCTCGTCCGCTTGCCCTCGATGGAAGTGCCGGCGAGCAGCGCCGTG
This sequence comes from Sorangium cellulosum So0157-2, assembly GCF_000418325.1. GTDB lineage: Bacteria > Myxococcota_A > Polyangia > Polyangiales > Polyangiaceae > Sorangium > Sorangium cellulosum_D. Next base: position 706,164 of record NC_021658.1, on the reverse strand, counting down.
TCGATCGCCACGAACGTGTCCGAAGGCACGGTGTTCCGCAGCCAGGGGCCGAGCCCCTCGTTCTTGATGGGGCCGCGCTGCCGGTAGACGATCGAGTACCCCTTGCGCTCGAGGATCGCCTCCACCCCACGGCCGCTGTGGTCGAACACGACGTCCGGGCGGCGGGTGCCGCAGCGCTGGTCGATCATCGCCTGCTTGTCGAAATAGGTGCGGAAGTTGAGCACCATCCCGATGCGGCGTCGGCTGAGGACGCCGGGCGGCAAGCAGGTCGGGAAATCGCGCGTCGCGAGGGAGCACGTGTCGATGAACTCCGCTGATCCGTAATGCTCCTTGAAGACGTGGTAGGCCGTCATGCCCGCCTGCGACGACATCACCACGAAGCGGTGCTCCGGCTTCTTGGCCTTGATCTCCCGCATGGCGTCCAGGACGACGTCGGTGATGGTCGTGTCGCGGAGGTGCGGTTTGTTCGCGAGCTCGAACCAGGAGTAGTCGCGGTCCCCGACGCGCGCCTTGAGCGCCTCGCGCAGGCCGAAGGTCGACCAGATCGGCCGGCCGGACGATCTCGAGTCGGCGAGCGCGACCACGCCGACCAGGTTCACCGCGACGAGCGGCACGAGCGCGATGTGCACGCGGCGCGCGCTGCCCAGGGTCGCGGAGAGGCCGACCATGGTGACGACGACCAGGAGGGGGAGCGCGTGCGAGAGGAAGCGCCCGCCGGTCATCCAGTCGCCGCCCGTCAGGACGATGAAGGCCACGTAGGCGACGGCGAACGCCGCCGACAGGACGGCGGCGTAACACGGCGCTTCGCGGAGCGCCGCCCGCGCGATCTGGACGATGCCCACGGCGACGCCCGCGATGAGCCAGAGCCCGGTCGGATAGAGGTTGGCCCAGAGGTAGGACAGGCCGTCGGCGACGTCGATCCCGGCGGCCTTGGAGTAGACCGGGTTCGGGAAGAAGGCGCCGAAGTAGAGCCGCCGCGCGCCGAAGAGGAGCGCGACCTCGGCGCCCGCGACCGCGGCGGCGACGAGCGCCGTCCGCGCCTCGCGCAGGCGGCCTGCGGCGCGATCGGCCCAGCGCGCCCGGAGGAGGGCGTAGGCGAGCGCGGCGGCGAGGACGCACGCGAGCACGAGGGGGCTCTCGGGGCGCGCGCACAGGAAGAGGAGCGAGGCGCCGGCGAAGCGGAGCAGGGCGCGCCGGCCGGGCGCCGCGAGGTAGCCGTCGAGCTCGAGGACGAGCCACACCGCCGCGGCGGCGACGAGCGTGCTCTCGAGGCCGCCGAAGCCCCAGTAGATGAACCACGAGGCCGTCGCGACGAGCAGCTCGGCGCCGCGCGGGGCCGCCGGGACGGCCGCGCGCGCGAGCCGCGCGGTGAGCGCGATCGCGGCGGCGCCGGCCGCGATCGACGTGAGCGGGCCGAGGGTCGGCAGCGACACGCGCGTGACGGCGCCGAGCAGCGCGAGCAGGAGCACATGGGCCAGGCTGGAGCTCTGCTCCACGCGCTCGCCGTTGTAATTGAGGATCTGGCCGTGCTCCTTGAGGGTGTGCGCGGCCCAGTAGGTGATGTGGCTGTCGTCGTGTCCCGGCGCGGAGAAGAGCACGAATCCAAGCAGTACGAAGGCGGCAATCGCGGCGATCACCACGGCGGAACCGCGCGGCAGGCGTCTCATGCGGCGGCGAGTGTAGTTCAGCGCCTGAGAAATCCCGCCAGGGATCGCTGACGTGCTGGGCTCGACGCGGCCGGGATCTGGCGGGCGGGACCAGCGCGGCGCGCCGCCGCAGATCCTGCCCGATGTGCGCGCCGGCACGGCGCGGCCCGCCGGCGCCCTCGCGGCGGGGCGATGTTGCGCCGCGGCGGGGCGTGGTAGCGTCCGCGGCGCCTGCCATGACCGATCAGGAAATCGACACGCTCATCGCCGCGAACCAGTTCCATCCGAACGTCGTCTGGCGCCGCATCCCCGGCAAGGGCCGCGGGGTCTTCGCTCGCCGGTCCTTGCCGAAGGGCGCCGTCGTCGAGTGGGCCGCCGTCAGCTGCTTCCCGGCGTCGGATCTGAAGACCGAGGAGCACCGCGACTGTCAGGCGATCCATCACGTGTTCACGTGGGGACAGGAGCCCGGGCGGGAGAAGGCGTATGCGTGGGGGCTGCTCGCGCTGTACAACCACTCGTCGACGCCCAACATCGAGATGAACGACGGTCCGGTGCCGGACTCGATGGCTGCCATAGCGCTCCGCGACATCCACGAGGGCGAGGAGCTCTGCTTCGATTACGGGTACACCTGGTTCGACCCTCGCTGATCCGAGAGCGTGAGCACCATGGTGAGCGACGCGCCGTTCCGGCCCACCTCGACGAAACCCAGGCGCCGGTACAGCCGGAGCGCGGGGTTGTCCGGCGAGACGCTGAGCGAGATGGCCGGGTAGCGGTTCCGGGCCTCCTCCAGCAGGGAGGTCAAAAGCCGGGTGCCGAGCCCTCGCCCCCGGTGATGGGGCAGGAGCGCGATGGAGAGCTCCGGGGTCTCGTCGTCGACGTGGCCGTACCCTCGCAGCGCGCCGGTGAGCCGCCGGAGCCAGGCGGCGCCGGCGACCTCGCCTTCCTGGAGCGCCACGACGCCCAGATCGTCCCGCTGTCCCCAACCTTCCACGTACCTGGAGAGCTCGGGCCGGCGCACGATATCGCGCGGGGGCGGCGGGCTGCCTTCCGGGACGTGGATGGCCTGGTAGAGCATCTCCCAGAGCAAGGGCTCGTCGGCCGGGGTCAGGAGACGGATCATGAGCCTTCCGAGGATACCGGCGCTCGCGCTCCAGCCTGGCCCATCGCTCTACCCTCGGGCCGTTTCAGCGCTCAGGCCGGACTTTCGTCCTTGCGGAGGTGAGGACGGGATTCGAACCCGCGTATAACGGTTTTGCAAACCGTTGCCTAACCACTTGGCTACCTCACCGACTGTTCGAAGCGGCGGGAGGTCATGCCTCACTTCTGCCCAGCTGTCAACGCCTTTACCGCGCCCTACCAGCATTTACGTATGCGTCCGAGCCGCCTCGACGGGAGTCCCGCCGTGGGGAGGGGCCCCAGCGCGCGCCGTGCGCTCCACCTCCCTCCTCCCCGCGCTCCCTCCCCGCCCTCCCCTCCTTCGCCCTCCCCCCTCCGCCTTCCGCCGGCCGCTGCGCCGCTGCGTTCCGGAGAGCGCCCCTTACTCCTCCTGCCCCCTCCGCCGCGCTCTCCGCGCCGCTCGCGCCGCTCGCGCGCTCGCCCGCCTCGCCCGTAGCCGCGCCCCGAGCACCCGCCCGAGGTAGCTGCCCCAGTAGGTCCAAAGCCGCGTCGACTGGAGCAACCCGGTCGGCACGATCCCCTTCCCCGCCTGGAACGGGTTGAAGCGCAGGGTGTTCTGGTCGATGTCCACCGGCTCGTACAGCTCGATATCGGCCACGGGCATCCAGCGCGCCCGCGCTCCCCTGCGCCGGACCTCGAGCCGCAGCAGCGCGAGCCCCACCGCGGCCGAGCGCTCCAGCCTCTCCAGGCGACTGCCCTTCACCGTCGACGGGCGCAGCGGTATCAGCCGGAACTCCGCGCGACCGAAGCCCTCCACGTCGAACGGCAGCTGCGCGTAATAGTGGTTGTCCAAGAAATCACGCGTCTTCGTCGTGAAGACCGCGATCGGAAGCAGCCACAGGCGCCGCGCGCTCAAGAAGATGAGATCCTGATCGCCGGCGCTCGCCGCCGGCGTCACCTCCTGGCTGTCCCGGAAGCGCACCGCGATCCCCAGGACGTCCGGACGGCGCTCGACCTTGTCGCTCCGCCATCGCCAGATCCCGCCCGACAGCCGCACGAGCGCCGGCCCCCCGAGCCGCTGCGCCAGCGCGCCGACCTCGCCCTCCACCGCGAGCGGCTTCACCCCCGCGCAGTAGACCACGCCGTCCGGGTGGAACAGCCTCGCTCCCCGGAGAAGGCTGCCTTGCCAGGCGATCGGAGACAGGACTCCCCCGATCGCACGCCCAATCGCATCCAAGAACCGCATCGTGCCCCCCTCGCTCGAACCTGGAGCGCTGGGGGCCCATCGCAAGCCGGGCGCAGCCCGTCAGCCCACGCCGGCCTTCGCCGTCTCGTCCAGCTCCGGGCCGGTCTCGCGCTGCGCCCGGTGCTCGATCAGGCGCTTCACCACGAGCGTGAAGAGCGCGAGGAGGACGAGCAGCGAGGCGACGGCGAACGCCGCCGAGAAGTGGAACTCGTTGTAGAGCACCTCGACGTGCAGCGGCATCGTGTTGGTATGACCCCGGATATGGCCGGAGACGACCGACACCGCGCCGAACTCCCCCATCGCCCTCGCGTTGCAGAGCACCACCCCGTAGAGCAGACCCCACTTCGCGTTGGGCAGGGTGATGCGGAAGAACATGCTCCACCCGCTCGCGCCCAGCGACAGCGCCGCGTGCTCCTCGTCCGCCCCCTGGCTCTCCAGGAACGGGATGAGCTCGCGCGCGACGAAGGGGAACGTCACGAACGTCGTCGCCAGGATGATCCCGGGGCGATCGAAGATCACCTGGATGTCGTGATCGAGGAGCCAGGGGCCGATCACCCCGTGCGCCCCGAACAGGAGCACGAAGATCATGCCGGAGATCACCGGCGAGACCGCGAACGGCAGGTCGATCAGCGTGACCAGCAGGCTCTTGCCGGTGAACTCGAAGCGCGCGATCGCCCAGGCCGCGGCCACGCCGAAGACCAGGTTGAGCGGCACCGCGATGAGCGCGGTGGTGAGCGTCAGCTGGATCGCGGCCACGGCGTCCGGCGCGGTGATCGCCCGCCAGTAGCCCGAGAGGCCGTCCTTCAGCGCCTCGATGAACACCGCCACGACCGGCAGGAAGAGGAAGAACCCGAGGAACGCGAGCGCCGCCGCCGTGAGCGCCCAGCGCACCGCCGTCGGCTCGGAGGTCGCGCCGCGCACCGCCCCGCGCGACCTCACCCGCAGCTTGCCCGCCGCGCCCGCCATTACGACGCGACCCCGGGCGCGCCGGCCCCCGCGGACCCCCCGGGCGCCGCCCGCGGCGCCTCGACCGGGCTCCGCGACGAGACGCGCGAGCCGCTCCAGCGCTGGAGTCGGTTGATCACGAACAGGAGCACGAAGGAGCAGATCAGCATCAGGAGCGCGAGCGCCGTCGCCCCCGCATAGTCGTACTGCTCGAGCTTCGTCATGATGACGAGCGGCATGATCTCGGTCTTGAGCGGCATGTTCCCCGAGATGAACACGACCGAGCCGTACTCGCCGAACGCCCTCGCGAACGACATCGCGAACCCGGTGAGGATCGACGGCCAGAGCGCCGGCAGGAGGATCCGGCGGAAGATCTCGAAGCGGCCCGCGCCGAGCGACGCCGCCGCCTCTTCCTGGTCCACCTCGAGCTCCTCCATCACCGGCTGGACCGTCCGCACGACGAACGGGAGCCCCACGAAGGTGAGCGCGATGACCACGCCGAGGCGGCTGAACGCGCTCTGGATCCCGAGCGGGTAGAGGAACTGGCCGACCCACCCCTGCTGCGCGTAGATGGCCGTGAGCGCGATGCCCCCGACCGCCGTCGGCAACGCGAATGGCAGATCGACGAGCGCGTCGACGATCGACTTGCCCGGGAAGCTGTAGCGCACGAGCACCCACGCCACGAGCACGCCGAAGACCGCGTTGATGCCCGCCGCGAGGAGCGACGCGGAGAAGCTGATCTTCAAGGAGGCGATCGCGCGCGGAGACGTCACCACATCCCAGATCTCGCCGGGCCCCAGCGCCGCTGTCTTGAGGAAGATCATCGACAGCGGGACGAGCACGAGCAGCGACAGGTACGTTACCGTAATCCCCATCGCGAGCCCGAAGCCGGGCAGAACGCTCTGTCGCCGCCAAAGGAGAGCCACAGAAATTTACTTGCCGGCCTGGTAGATCTGGTCGAAGACGCCGCCGTCGGAGAAGTGCGCCTTCTGGGCTTTCTGCCATCCGCCGAACACCTCGTCAATCGAGAAGAGCGCGACCTTCTGGAAGACGCCCTCCGACTCGGCCGCCGCGAGGACCGCCTGATGGCGCGGACGGTAGAAGTGCTTCACCGCGATGCGCTGCCCCTCCTCCGTGTAGAGGAAGTTGAGGTAAGCCTCCGCCGCCGCCCGCGTCCCGCGCCTGTCGACGACCTTGTCGACCACCGCGACGGGAGGCTCGGCGAGGATGCTGATCGACGGCACGACCACCTCGAACTTCTCCTTACCGTTTTGCCCGCTCTGCTTCACCGCGAGCAGCGCCTCGTCCTCCCAGGCGATCAGGACGTCGCCGAGCCCGCGCTCGACGAACGTCGTGGTCGAGCCGCGCGCGCCCGTGTCGAGGACGGGCACGTTCTTGAACAGGCGGCCGACGAAGTCCTTCGCCTTGGCCTCGTCGCCGCCCGTCCGCTTCAGCTCGTACCCCCACGCGGCGAGGTAGTTCCACCGCGCGCCGCCGGAGGTCTTCGGGTTCGGCGTGATGACCGCGACGCCCTCCTTCACGAGATCGTCCCAGTCCTTGATGCCCTTCGGGTTGCCCTTGCGCACCAGGAACACGATGGTCGACGTGAAAGGAGCGCTGTTGTCCTTGAGGCGCGCCTGCCACCCCTCGCTCAGCCGACCGGTCTGGACGAGCGCGTCGATGTCATAGGCGAGCGCGAGCGTCACCACGTCCGCCTGCAGCCCGTCGATCACCGACCGGGCCTGCTTGCCCGAGCCGCCGTGCGACTGCTTGATGGTGATGTCCTGCCCGCTCTGCTCCTTCCAGCGCTTCGCGAAGGCGGCGTTCACCTCCTCGTAGAGCTCGCGCGTGGGGTCGTACGAGACGTTCAGGAGCTGCACCGAGCCCGATTTGCTCGCCTCGCTCTTCGAGCACCCGGCCAGCGCGAGCACGCAGCAGAGCACCATGATCAAGCATCGCATCGGTCGTACTCACTCCGTCATCCGGTCGCCAGATACCGCGCTTCCCGCTGCGCGAGCGCGTCGAGGAGCTGCTGGAAGCGCGCCGCGCCGACGCGGCGGGCCATGAAGGCCGCCCGGCCCAGCTTGTGGCAGAGCTTCTTGGCGAGCAGCACGCCGCCGTGGCTGTTCACGTCGGTCAGCAAGATGACGAGGTCGGCCCGCTCGATGGCCGCCCGCATCTCGGACGCCCCGCGGCCCCCCGTGTTGCCCGTGTGAAACTCCAGACGGTGCCCGGCCTGCAACGCCATCCGCTCCAGCTGCGCCTGGTTGCGATCCAACCCCCCGATCCAGGTGATCCGCATCGCGCCGACTCCTTGCCACCAGCAGCGGGCTCCCGCCGCTATAGCGGACATATCTCACGCTACAGCAGAGGGCGCAAGCGGAATCTGACAATATAACGGAGGACATGTCTTGGATACCGGAGGGACTCGTGGCGGCTGGGGTCCGCAAACGGTGGGGGGCTACCCGCGCGATCCGTAGGTCATGACGAGGTACATGACGGCCTCGGTGCCGCCCAGGTTGCGGTAGCTGTGGGGGCTGTCGGCCTCGAACAGGATGGCGTCGCCGGTCTCGAGGACGCGCCGCTCGCCGGACACGGTGATCTCCACCGAGCCCTCCGTGACGATCAGGTTCTCCGAGGTGCCGGGGGCGTGCGCGTCGGCGTGCTCCACGGAGCGCGGCGCGAGGCGGAGCTCGTAGAACTCCACGTTGCGCGGCCGGTCCATCGGGAAGAGCGCCCGGGAGGTGAAGTCGCCGTTGCGCGAGCGCACGATGCGCGCGTGCGAGGCCTGCATCACGGTCGTGACGGGCGAGGTCGCCTGGCTCATCAGCGCCGAGAACGGGACCCCGAGGGCGCGCGCGATCTTCCAGAGGACGTTGATGGTCGGCGTGCTCTGGCCCAGCTCGATCTGCCCGAGCATCGCCCGGCTCACCCCGGACGCCTTGGCCAGGCGCTCGAGCGACAGGCCGCGCTCGGCCCGGAACCGCTTCAGGTTTGTGGCGACGACCGGCGTGAGGTCCGAGGACTCGTCGAGCGCGAGGTCGTCCCCGCCCGGCTCGCTCGCCGGGGGCGGGGGCGGCGGCGGCGGCTCGGCGGTCGCCGCTCGCGCGGATGGCTGGGCTCTGCGTGCCTTCACTGGAAGCGTATCCGCCATGGTGGAGGCCGCGCGTCAAGCAAGCGAGCGCGGACATCGCTCAGGCGCCGCCGGAGACGGCGTCCGCCACCGCGCTCCTGGCCGACGGGCGGGGCGCCGGGGGGGAGGCCGCGGGCGCCGCCGCGGGGAGCGCGGCGGGGGTGGTGTGGCCGGTGATGAGCCGGGCGCCGCGCTTGAACGTGATGTACTGCCACATCCACGCGAACATGACGGCGAAGCGGTTCTTGAAGCCGATGAGGAAGAGCACGTGGACGCCGAGCCAGGCGAGCCACGCGATCGTGCCTGACATCTCCAGGTGCCCGACCCTGGCGATGGCGCGCGAGCGGCCGATGGTCGCCATCGTCCCCTTGTCGCGGTAGGCGAACTGCCCGCGCGGGCGGCCGGCGAGGTCGCCGAGGATGCAGCGCGCGACGAAGCGCCCCTCCTGGATCGCCGCGGGGCTGAGGCCGGGCACCTCGACGCCGTTCCGGTCGCGGAGCATGGCCATGTCGCCGATCGCGAAGGCGTTCGGGTGGCCGGGCAGCGAGCAGTCCGGCTCGACCTTCACGCGGCCGATGCGATCGAGCTCGACCCCGAGAGCGCGCGCGAGCGGGGTGCCGCGGACGCCCGCCGCCCAGATGACCGTCGCGGCGGGGAGGCGCTCGCCGTCCTCGAACTCGACCCCCTGCTCGTCGATGGTCCGGAAGCGGCGGCCCTTGATGACCTCGACCCCGAGCGACGTGAGCTGCTCCTCGGCGCTCGCCGAGAGGCTCTCGGGGAAGGCCTGGAGGATGCGCTGGCCGATCTCGACGAGCAGGACGCGCGAGAGCGAGGCGTCGAGGGAGCGGAAATCGCGCTCGAGGATGTAGCGCGCGAGCTCGGCGAAGGCGCCGGCCATCTCGACGCCGGTGGCGCCGCCGCCGATGACGACGAACGTGAGCAGCCGCCGCCGCGCGGCGGGGTCCGCCTCGCGCTCGGCGGCCTCGAAGGCGAGCAGCATGCGCTCGCGGATGGTGAGCGCCTCGTCGAGGTTCTTGAGCGCCGGCGCGAAGCGGGCCCACTCGTCGTGGCCAAAGTAGTTGTTCGCCGCGCCGACCGCGAGGATGAGGTAATCGTACTTCAGCGTGTCGGCGTCGACGGTGATGCGCCGCCCCGCGAGATCGACGCCCGTGACCTCGCCGAGCAGGACCCGGACGTTGCGCTGGCGCGACAGGACCGAGCGGATCGGCACCGCGATGTCGGCCGGCGAGAGGCTGGCGGTCGCCACCTGGTAGAGCAGCGGCTGGAACAGGTGGTGATTGGTCCTGTCGATGAGCGTGACCCGGACGGGCGCGTTGCGGAGCGCCTTTGCCGCGTTCAGGCCGCCGAAGCCTCCGCCGACGATCACGACGTGGGGCTCTTTCGCCGTCGTTGCCATGGTGCCTCCTGGCGAGGAACGCCTCCTCGGTGGCACGCCGATGGTAGGGGCCGCCGATCAGGGGGGCAAGCCGGGCGCGCGGCGGGCGCGGCCGCCGATCACGCGGCGGCCTGCACGTCCGTGGGCGCGTCGGTCTTCAGGTCGATCTTCGGCGCCTGGGCCTCGCCGCGCAGCGCCTCGGCGAGCAGCTTCCGGCCGCGGTGCAGACGGCTCATGACGGTGCCGACCGGGACGCCCAGCTGCGCCGCTGCGTCCTTGTAGGAGAGCTCCTCGAGGTCCACGAGCACCACGGTGTCGCGGAAGCTCGGCGGGAGCGTCGCGAGCGCGCGCCGCACGCCGGGCGACAGGGCGTGCATGTCGGCGCGGCGCTCGGGCGCGGTCCACGCGCACGGGTCGGTCGCGAGCACGTCGAGGGCGTTGCGCTCGCGGCGGCTGCGCCGGCAGCGGGTGATGAAGACGCTGAAGAGGATCTGGTGCACCCACGCCCGCAGGTTGGTCCCGGGCTCGTAGCTCGCCGCGAACCGGATGGCGCGCTCCACCGTGTCCTGCACGAGGTCCTCCGCCGTCGCGGGCGATCGGGAGAGCCGGAGCGCGCGGCCGAAGAGCTCCGGTGTCATTTCGACAAGGCCCCGGAGCAGCTCGTCGACCGCCGCGCGCGCGCCCGCGCCCGGCGCCGTCCGGGCCGCGCCGAGCGACGGCCCGCGCCCGACCGCGCGTGTCACGCCGGGCGACAGCGGCGCTGGGTTCGGGGAGCGGGCGGGGGCATGGGCGGGGTGGACGAGCATGGCGGGACCTCCTGCGATGAGCGCTGGCAAGGCAGGTGCCACCGGGGGGATCGCGCGAAGGCCGCGAGAGGCGCTGGATGGCGCGGGCGGAGGCACGCGGGCGCGTGTCAAATCGACAGCAGGTCGCCGCGGCCCGTCAGAGTGGCGAAGAGGCCCGCGGCGCGCGCCGGCCTGGCGGCCGCGCCCGCGGGGGCGCCGCGCGGGCGTTCAGCGGCGCGCCCGCGGGCCCGGCGCGCCCGCGGGAGCTGCGCAGGCGAGCGCGAAGCCCGGCGCCCCCCTGCGCTGCCCCGGGTGGCTGCGATCGTCAGAGCGTCTCGAGGTAGGCGACGAGGTCGTCGATCTGGGCCGGCGTGAGCGTCGACGTGACGCCGTGCTTATCCCCTCCGCCGCACGGGCCGAAGCGATCGCGGAGCGTCGCGGCGCAGCCGTCGTGCATGTACGGCGCGCGCGCGGCGAGCCCGCGCAGCGAGGGCACCTGGAAGGCCTTGCCCGTGCCCACGTCGACGGTCTGGTCGTTCGTGAGGGTCTCGCCCGAGTGGCACGAGGCGCAGCCCACGGTCGCGTCGTTGAAGAGCGCCTCGCCGCGCCGCACGGCGCCCTGGTCCGCCGGCTTCGACAGGGGCACGGGCTTGATCGCGTCGAGCCACGACGCGAACGCGGCGACGCCCTCGGGACTGGGGTGGCTTTCTCCCATCCGCTTCACGAAGACCTCGCGGAGGAAGGCGCGGAAGGTCTTCAGGTCGCCATCCCAGTGCAGCGGCGCCGTATCGAGCACGCCGCCCGCGAGCGACTGCGTGCGGCGCAGACCGGTGGGGTTGAACGACCATGACCGGCCGTCGTCCTGGCCCTCCGGATGGCACGACGCGCACACGACCGCCTCCGCTACCCTCCACGCCACCGCCGGCTCGAACGTGAGCCCGAGCCGGTTCTGGACGTACACCGGCGGCTTCACGCGCTCGGCCACGGTGCTGTCCTTCGTGACGACCAGGAGCTCGGGCGACCGGAACCGGCTCACGAGGAGCGCTTCCCCCTCGACCACCACGTCGCGCAGGTCGCGGTCGAGGCGCAGCTCGCGGACGGGCGGCGCCGCGAGGTCGGAGGAGAGCGTCACGAGCTCCCCGCCCGCGCACGCGACGTGGAGCAGGTCGGCCGCGGCGTCGTACGCCACGCCGCGCGGCGCGGGGCAAACGGGCCTGCGGTGCGCCTGCTTGGTCGCGAGATCGATCGTGACGACGGCGCCTCCGCGGCGGAGCGCCACGTGGGCGGTGCCGTGGGCGCCCTCGGTCACGCGCCCCCGGCTCGTCGCCCTGCTCCAGGGGGAGGATCGCCTCCACCTCGAGGGTGACGAGGTTGATGATGGAGACCCTGTCGCGGTCCGGGTCCGCGGCGACGGCGAGGTCCTTGTCCGCCGTCACGAGGAGCGTACCGCCGCTGATGGGCGGCGGCGGCACCGGGGGCACCTCGGCGGCCGGCTCCGAGAGCGGCGGGCCCTCGCCGGACGGCACGCCTCCGCCAGTCGCGTCCTCGAAGCTCCCCGCCGAAGAGGAGCTGCTGCCGGGATAGTCGATGAGTTCCCCGGTTTCACCACATCCGGCGATGGCCGCGGCGGCGAGCGAGACGATCCGCATTGCGACGTTCGCTTCCATGATGCCTCCTGCGCCCGGCGCTGCATGCGATAGCGGGCCGAGCGTGCCTCGAATTTGGGACAGCAGCGCTGGAGCGCGGCTCCGTGGGCGTGCGATGATGCTGCCATGAAGAAGATCGCGGTTCTCGGATCAGGGATCGTCGGCAGACGCTGGCCGACGGGTTTCTCAAGCACGGTTATAGCGTCATGCGCGCAACGCGCGAGCCCTCGAAGCTCGCGGGCTGGCTGGCCGACGCGGGCCCGAAAGCGACAGTGGGGACGTTCGGCGAGGCCTCGCAGTTCGGCGAGCTCGTCGTGCTCGCCGTGAAGGGGACGGCGGCGGAGCAAGCGGTGGATCTCGCGGGCCCCGAGGCGCTCGCGGGGAAGACGGTCATCGATGCGACGAACCCCATCGCGGACGAGCCGCCCGTCAACGGGGTGCTCAAGTTCTTCACCGGTCCGAACGAGTCGCTGCTCGAGCGGCTCGCGACGGACGCGCATTTCGTGAAGGCCTTCTCGTGCGCCGGTCCTCCCGTCCGCGTGTGCGTGCGCGACATGTGATTGAGAAGAGCCATGCTCCCGAATCCTCGCAGGGAAGGCCCTGCAGTTGAGAGGACAGAGACAGCGCTCATCCGAGTAAAATCGAAGAGAATCGCGCACGCGCACGCGGACGAGCACGGGAGACGGAAGACGGGAGACAGAAGCAGCCGGGATCCGAGCCGTGAACGGTTGCTTATCCTCGTCGCGGCGCATCCCCCCGACGCGCCCCGAGCCCCCGTCTAGACCTGGCCGGACAGCGGATCGACTCCGGCGGCCAGGGCCGCGATGAGGCCGGGGACGAGCTCCGCGATCTCGCTCGCGAGCAGCCCCCGATCGCTGCCCGTCTGCGCGCGCCACACGTCCCCGGCGAGCGCGTGGATCAGCACCCCCGCGCTCGCGGCGGCGGAAGGCTCCATCGAGCACAGGAGCGCCGCGATCAGCCCGGTCAGGACGTCGCCCGAGCCGGCGGTGGCGAGCGCCGGGTTGCCCGCCATGCAGATGAGCATGCGGCCGTCCGGGAGCGCGATGACCGTGCGCGCCCCCTTCAGCAGGACGATCGCCCCGGTGCGGGCCACCGCCTCGCGCACGGCGCCGAAGCGGTCCTCCTCGACGGCCCGCGCGCTGCGACCCAGCAGCCGGCCGAGCTCGCCGGAGTGCGGCGTCAGGATGAGGCGCCCGCGCGCGGTCGCGAGCGCCTCGGGGCGACCGGCGAAGTGCGTCAGGGCGTCCGCGTCGACGACCTTCAGCCCGTCCCAGCCGAGCACGACGTGATCCACCGCGGCCCGCGCCCGCTCGTCGAGGCCGAGGCCAGGGCCGATCGCCACCGTCCGCCGCCCGGCGAGCGCGCCGTCGAGCGACGCGGTGATGCGGTCCGGATCGATCGAGGTCGTCATCAGCTCCACGACGCGCGACTCCATCGCGGGCGCGGCGTCGGCCCAGGTGCAGATCGTCACGAGGCCCGCGCCCGTGCGCATCGCCGCGCGCGCCGTCAACAGCGCGGCGCCGAGCTTGCCGGACGACCCGGCGATCACGAGCACGTTGCCCGCCTGGTGCTTGTAGACGCTCGCCTCGCGCGGGCGCAGCGACGCGCCGACCGTCTCCTTGCGGATGACCTCCGCGACGTGGCCCACCTCGGCGAGGATCGGCCGGTCCGGGACGCCGAGATCGACCACGTGGACGTTGCCGGCGAGCCGCGCGCCCTCGGGCGTGAGCAGGCCGATCTTGAGGTGGCCGAACGTGACGGTCTCGTCGGCCTGCACCGCGGCGCCGAGCGGCGCGCCGCTGTCGGCGTCGAGGCCCGAGGGCACGTCGAGCGCGATGCAGAGGCAGGTCGCCGTGTTGAGGACGCCGATGACGTCGGCGAGGTGACCCTCGATCGGGCGGTCGAGGCCCGTGCCGAAGAGGGCGTCGACCACGAGATCGGCCTCCGCGAGCGCGGCCTCGAGCGGGACGAGCGCCGCGCCAGGGGGGAGCTCGGTCAGCGCGCCGCCGAGATCGACGTACGCGTCGTGGTTGATGCGGCTGTCGCCGGTGACCTTCTCGGACGACGCCGCCAGGAAGACCTGGACCTCCGCGCCGCGGGCGAGGAGGTGGCGCGCCACGACGAAGCCGTCGCCGCCGTTGTTGCCGGCGCCGCAGACGACGACGACGCGGGCGTGGAGCGGGTACGTCGCGGGCTGGCCAGGGCTCGGGACGTGCCGCACCGGAAAGGCGCGCACCCGCGCGGCGCGGGCGTCGTCGGCGTCGCGGCGCCCGTTCGGCGGCGGCGGGACGCTCCCGGCGCGAGGGCCGCCGCCGGAGGCCAGCGTCGCGGGCCAGAGCGCCTTGGCGGGCGCGGCCAGGTGCGGCGGCGGCGCAGGGCGCGCGGCGTGGCCGGGGAGCGCGGCGGCGCCGGAGGGCGCGGCGCTGCCAGCCTCGATGATCGCAGAGATCACGTCGGCGGCGCCGCGGCCCGCGTTCTCCATGAGGACCACGCCGGGGACGTGGCAATGGTGGATCGCGTGCTTGTCGAAGGCGCGCATCTGCGCGCGCGAGAGGACCGGAATCACGAGCGCTCTTTCCCTTCGTCGTCCAGGTGAGGTCGGCCTTCGCCGTCCTCGTCATCCGTCGTCGGGGATCGGCCTTCGCCGTCCTCGTCATCCGTCGTCGGGGATCGGCCTTCGCCGTCCTCGTCATCCGTCGTCGGGGATCGGCCTTCGCCGTCCTCGTCATCCGTCGTCGGGGATCGGCCTTCGCCGTCCTCGTCATCCGTCGTCGGGGATCGGCCTTCGCCGTCCTCGTCATCCGTCGTCGGGGATCGGCCTTCGCCGTCCTCGTCATCCGTCGTCGGGGATCGGCCTTCGCCGTCCTCGTCATCCGTCGTCGGGGATCGGCCTTCGCCGTCCTCGTCATCCGTCGTCGGGGATCGGCCTTCGCCGTCCTCGTCATCCGTCGTCGGGGATCGGCCTTCGCCGTCCCCTTCCAGGATCACCACCGCCGCCGCCACCCCGGCGTCGTGCGTGATCGACAGGTGCACCCGCGTGACGCCCAGGCGATCCGCGAGCGCGCGCGCCGGTCCGTGGAGCGCCATCGTCGGCGGCGTGCGCGGCGCGCCGCGGACCTCCAGGTGGTGCCAGCCGACCCCCGGCGCCCCGGCCAGCGCCTTCACCACCGCCTCCTTCGCGGCGAAGCGGCCCGCGAGCGCCGTCGCCCGGTCGACCCGGTGCGCGAGCGAGCGCCGCTCGGGCTCGGACAGCACGCGCTCCCAGAACCGATCCCCCCACCGCGCGAGCGCCTCCTCCATACGTCCGATGCCGCAGACGTCGATGCCGATGCCGAGGATCACGCGGCCACCTCGACCGGCCGGCGGCCCGCCACGGGCGCGGCCGCCGGCGGCGGCGGGGCGCCCTCGCAGGCGGCGCTCGCCGCGGCGCCATCGCCGGAACGGAGACACGGGGGGAAGGCCATGGGGGCGACTCTACCCTATTCAATGGCCACGCCCCGTGAAACGCGATCCGCGTCTCCCCCGATCGCGGAGAACCGCCCTCGCGGGGCGCGCGCCGGCGGGGCAGAGGCCCGGCGCGCGGCAGGCGGCCGCGGCCTCCGGCGCCGGCGCAGCGCGGCGAGCGCGGCGGCGGGCATCGCCGGAGGGCGCCGATCGCGGCTAGCATCTCCACGCGGCGCCCATGCAGACAGCCCTCGATCTGACGGTCATGCTCCCGCCGAGCGCCTACGACTACGGCGAGCGCTCGTCGGGCGAGACCCACGGCGTGGTGCTGACCAAACCCCACGTCGTCAATCTCATCCTCGACCTCGCGGGCTACACGGCGGACCGGGATCTCGCGTCGCTGTCGCTGCTCGAGCCGGCCTGCGGCCACGGCGCGTTCCTCGTCCCGGCCGCCGAGCGCCTGATCCAGTCGGCGCGGCGCCACGACCGCGACCTCCTGCAAATCGCGTCCGCGATCCGGTCGTACGACGTCGCGCGCGATCACGTCGACCGCTCCCGCCTCGCCGTCGCCCGCGCGCTCGCCCGGCTCGGGCTGCCCCACGGCGACGCAGAGCGCCTCGCGGAGGCCTGGATCGCCCACGGCGACTTCCTGCTCACCAGCCAGGGCCGCCGCTTCGACGCGGTGGTCGGAAACCCGCCCTACGTCCGGATCGAGCAGCTCTCGCCCGAGCTTCAGGAGGAGTATCGCCAGCGGTACAGGTCGCTCTACGACCGCGCCGATCTCTACGTCGCGTTCATCGAGCGCGGCCTCGATCTCCTCGCGCCCGGCGGGGTCCTCTCCTTCATCTGCGCCGACCGGTGGACCCTCAACCGGTACGGCGCCCCGCTCCGCCGCATGCTCTCGACGTGGTTCCGGGTGCAGTGCTACGTCGACCTGCACCGCGCCTCGCCGTTCGAGTCGGACGTCGTCGCCTATCCGTCGATCTTCGCCGTGTCGCCCGGCAAGACGGGGAGCGTCCCGGTCGCGACGCTGCACACCGCCTCTCCGGAGGAGTGCGAGGCCGCGTCTGCGGCCCTGCGCGGCGCGCCGGAGCGCGGCGCCGGCGTCGCCGTGGCGGAGTACCCCTCCTGGTTCGAGGGGGACGACCCGTGGGTGCTCAGCTCCCCGGAGCACCTCGAGGCCCTGCGCGCCCTCGAGGCGCGGTTCGCGCCGATCGAGGAGGTGGGCGGGACCCGCGTCGGCATCGGCGTCGCCACCGGGAGCGACCGGATCTACATCGTCGGCGACGAGGTCGATATCGAGCGCGACCGCCTCGTGCCGCTCGTCATGCGAGACCAGCTCGACGGCGGCCGCGTCCGGGACGCCGGGCGGTTCGTCATCAACACGTTCGACGACGACGGCAAGGTGGTCAATCTGGAAGACTATCCGAAGCTCGCCGGATACCTGCGCGCCCACGAGGCCGAGATCAGGAAACGCTACATCGCCCAGAGGAGCGCCGCGAGCTGGTTTCGCACCATCGATCGCGTGGTCCCCGAGCTCGCCTCCGCCCCGAAGCTCCTCATCCCCGACATCGCAGGATCCAACGAGGTGGTCTACGAGGAGGGCCGGTTCCTCCCGCACCACAACCTCTACTTCGTCACGTCCGAGGCCTGGGACATGGAGGCGCTCGGCGGGCTGCTCAGCTCCAGGGTCGCCCTCTTCTTCGTGTGGTCTTACGCGGTCAAGATGCGCGGCGGCTATCTGCGCTTCCAGGCCCAGTACCTGCGGCGGATCCGCCTGCCTCCGCCGGCGAGCGTCCCCGAGGAGCTGATCGGCGATCTCCGCGGCTCGTTCCGGCAGCGCGATTTCCACCGCCTCGACGCGCTCGCGCTCCGCGCGTACGGCATCGACGCGCTCCCGGGGTTCAGCTTCCTCGACAGGAGGAGATAGCCCGCTATCGGGCGCCGGGCGCGGCGTGATACCGTCGCGCCTCCACACAACGTTCGCGGGCGAGGGACGAACGGATGACGGCGGAGAAGATCGAGTGCGCTAGCCGTATCGAGGCGGTCGTCGTGTACGCGCGCGGGGCGATCGTCACCCGCCGCGTCGAGCTCGCGGCGCCCCTGCCCCGCGGGGCGCTCGAGATCTCGGTGCCGGGGGTCACGCCCCTCGCCGAGCCGGGGAGCTTCCGCGCGCTCGTGGCGGCCGCGGGCGGCCCGCCGGAGGCGGCCGCGGCCGCGCCGCGCGAGGTCGTCGGCGTGCGCGCGCGGCTCGTCGTGCCCCCGGCGCCCGTCTCGCGGGGCGCGCTCTCGGCAGAGCTCCGCGCGCTCGAGCTCGCGATCGAGCGCCTGTCGGCCGAGCACGACCACCTCCGCCGCTGGCGCGACCAGCTCGGGGCCGTCGCGCTCCACCCGGAGCTCGCGCGGCGCTTCCGGCCGGGCGACCCCGCGGCCCGGATCCGCGACGCCCTCGCGGTGAGCGGCCTGCTCTCGGGCGAGCTCGCCGCGCTCGACGCCCGCCTTGCCGCGCTCGACGACGAGCTCGAGCGCGCCCGCAAGGCGCTCCGCTCCGCGCAGCTCGACGCCGCCCAGGCGACCAGCGGCGAGCTCGAGGAGCGCGCGCCGGCGCGCCTCGACGTGGTCGTGCGGCTCGCGCCGACGCGCGACGGGTCGGGCGGCGAGCCGGCGCTCCGGCTCGAGTACGCGGTCGGCGCCGCGCGGTGGTGGCCCGCCTACGCGGCGCGGTTCTCGCGCGGCGCGACCGAGGTCGCGCTGCAGCTCGACGCCCTCGTCGCGCAGGCGTCCGGCGAGGACTGGAAGGGCGTGCGCGTCGCGCTCGCCACCGCCGATCTCGTGCAGGACACGCGGCTGCCGGAGCTCGCCTCGCTCCGGCTGAGCCGCGCGCAGCGCCCGCCGCGCCGCGGCTACCGCCCCGCGCCGGAGGGCCTCGACGCCATGTTCGAGGGGTTCGACCGCTTCGTCGCCGCCCTCCCCCCGCCGGCCGCGAGGACCACGGCCGCCCCGGCGGAGCTGCCGCCCCCCGCGCCCGACGACGACGACGAGCCCACGCTGAGCCGGGCCGCGCCGGGCCAGGCCAGCGACGAGCTGCGGGAGGCGATGGCCCGGACGGCGCCGCCGGCCAGCTCCGCGGGGCCGCGCTGCCGCCGCCTCCTCGCGCCGGAGCCGCCCCACCGCCGATGCGGCGCGAGCGCACCGCGGCCCCGAGGCCGCCCCCGCCCCCGGCGCCGGCCGCCGCGCCGATGCCGCTCGCCGCGCCGATGCCGGCCGCCGCGCCGATGCCGGCCGCGGCGCGCAAGTCGCGCGGGCTGTCGCTCCCCTCGTTCGGCGGCGGCTACGGGCCCGCCCCCCCCCCCCCCGCTCCAGGCGAGCGCGCCCGAGGCGCCCATGGCCGCCTTCGCCCACGACGCGAGCGGCGAGCGCTGGGCCGGCACGGCCGACGAGCTGCTCGACCCAGGCGGCGAGCTCGAGGGCGCCGGCGGGGCCCCGGCGCCGGTCGAGCCCGCGCAGGTCGAAGGGTGGCTCGACTTCGACGCGCTGCACCTCCCCGGGACGGGCCCGCAGCGCGGCCGGCTCGCGCGCGACGAGCCGGGGCCCTCGCGGCGCGCCGCGCGGCGGGCGCAGATGGCCATCGACGACGTCGGACCGCCGCCCCGGGCCGTGGACCCGCGCGACTCGCGCGGGCAGTTCGACCACCTCTACGCGGGCGAGAGCGCCGCCGACGTGCCGTCGAACGGCAGGCTCCACCGCGTCGCGCTGAGCGCCGCGCGCGCCCCGGCGGCGCCGCGGTTCGTCGCCGTGCCGCGCGACGCCGCCGAGGTCTACCGCGAGGCGCGGGTCGAGAACCCGTTCGACGCCCCGCTGCTCGCCGGGCCGGTCGAGATCTTCGTCGACGGCGCCCTCGCGGCGCAGTCCTCGCTCGGGCACGTCGATCGGGGCGGCCTCCTCCGCGCCGGCCTCGGCGTCGAGGAGCGGATCCGGGTCGCGAGGAACGCCCGCGTCGAGGAGTCGAGCGCCGGCCTGCTCGGCGGCTCGCTCTCGGTCGAGCACGCGATCACCATCGACCTCTCCTCGTCGCTCGGCGTGGGCGTCGAGGTCGAGGTCCTCGACCGCATCCCGGTGACCGACGACAAGGACGTCGAGATCAAGCTGGTCTCGTCGCACCCGAGGGCCGAGCCGTACACCCAGGAGGACCTCGGCGAGCCCGTGCGCGGCGGGCTGCGCTGGCGCGTGCCGATCGCGCCCGGCGGCAAGGCCTCGGTCGCCTTCACCTACCGCGTGGCGCTCTCCTCCAAGAACGAGATCGTCGGCGGCAACCGCCGAGAATAACAGGAGAAATAGGCGCGCCATGGCGACGGCAACGAGTGCGAGCGGTTCGGACCGGGCAGAGCGGAGCGCCGGCGGAGGGGACGCCGGCGGCGGGGACGCCGGCGGCGGGGCCGAGGGCGGCGCGAGCGCCGGCGGAGCGGGCGCCGCCGCGGGGGCGCCTCACCCGAGCGCCGCGCGCGTGGTGACGCTGTTCGAGGATCGCGCCGAGGTCGTGCGCGCCGCGCGCGTCGAGGTCGGGGCCGGGGCGCAGTGGATCGCGATCGGCGGGGTGTCGGTGTTCGTCGACGAGCGCACCGTGCAGGCGCGCGTCGCGGGCGCGGGCGCCGAGGGCGCGGTCCGGGTGACGGCGGCGCGCGTGCGGTGGAGGGCGCACCGGGAGGCGGCGCTCGGGCGCGAGGCGATCGACGCGCTTTCGCGCGAGCAGCGCGAGGCGTCCCGCCGGGCCGGCGCCGCCGAGCGGGCGCGGGACCGGGCGTCGCGCCGCGAGGCGCACCTCGACCAGCTGCTGGCGACGTGGTCGCAGGCGATGAGCGAGGTGCCGAAGGACGCCGGCGAGCCCGCGCGGCTCGCCTCGTGGCGCGCCGGCGTCGAGGCCCTGCACGCGGCGCTGGCCGAGGCCCTCGGCGCGTCGGCCGACGCGCGCGGGGCGCGGGCGCACGCCGAGGACGACGCCCGGCGCGCCGCGGCGCGGCTGCGCGAGGGGTCGATCGAGCAGCCGCGCTACGAGGCGGTGGTCGAGGTCGAGGTGCACGCGCCCGCGCCGCAGCCGGTCGAGATCGAGCTGACGTACCGCGTCGCGTGCGCGATCTGGCGCCCCGAGCACCTGGCGCGGCTCTCGGTGGCTCCCGCGGGCGCCGCCGCGGCCGGCGCGGGCGGCGCCGGGGCGCAGGGCGCCGGCGGCTCGGTCGAGCTCACCACCTGGGCCGCGGCGTGGCAGGCGACGGGCGAGGCCTGGGAGAACGTCACCGCGCGCTTCTCGACCGCGCGGCCGTCGCGGAGCGCCGAGGCGCCGCTGCTCGCGGACGACGTCCTCCGCGCGCGGCGCAGGGCGGAGGTCGACCGCCGCCGCGTCGTCGTCGAGGCGCGCGACCAGGCCATCGCCACGGCCGGGCTCGGCCGCGGGGCGCGGGCGGTCGACGAGATGCCTGGCGTGGACGACGGGGGCGAGCCGCTGATCTTCGAGGCGGCGGAGCCGGTGACCCTGCCCTCCGACGGCCGCCCGACGCGCATCGAGATCGCGCGGCGCTCGCTGCCGGCCGAGCTCGCGCTCGTGCTGTACCCGGAGGCCCACCCCGCGGCGCACCTGCGCGCGACCGTGACGCTGGACGGCGGCGGCGGGCGGCCGCGCCCGCTGCTCGCGGGCCCGGTGAAGGTCGCGCGGGGCGGCAGCCTCATCGGCCGCGCCCGGCTCGACTTCGTCGGCGCCGGGGAGCCGTTCGAGCTCGGCTTCGGCGTGGACGACGCGGTGCGCGTGCGGCGCACCGTGGACGAGGAGCAGGACACCTCGGCGATCACCGGCAGCCGCAAGATCCGCCGGCGCGTGAAGCTCTCGCTCTCCAACCTCTCCAGCGACGTGAAGCGGGTGCTGGTCACCGAGCGGATCCCGGTCAGCGAGGTGGCCGACGTCGAGATCGCGCTCGGCGAGGCCCCCGGCTGGGCGCTCGACGCGGAGGACGGCTTCCTCCGGGGCCGCGTCGAGCTGCCGCCGAAGGGGCTGAAGACGATGTCGTTCAGCTACGAGCTCCGCGCCGCCGCGAGCGTGGTGTTGCCGTTCTGAAATGCCACCGTCACGGTCGCGATCCTCGCGCGGAGCGCCGTTGACAGGACGCCGTGCGCTTCTGTAACTGATGGATTCTCCAGCAGCTTCACCCGCGGAGGAGGAGGATCGCCATGAGGCAGCAGATCGACGGGGCCGTGGTGCTGACCGCGGCCGACGAAGACGCCACCGAGTATTTGCCCAACAGAGGCGTCTTCTTCGCGCAGCTGCTGGGGAAGGGGCTCGGGCAGGCCTTCGGCTTCTACAAGGGCACGATGGATCCCGGCTGCGAGATCTCGCGCGAGCTCCACGCCGAGACCACCGAGACCATCTACATTCTTTCCGGCAAGGCGCTCGGCATCGTCGGCGACCGCGAGGTGCCGCTCGGCCCCGGCCAGATGATGCACGTCGACAAGAACGTGCACCACGGGCTGCGCAACGCGGGCGCCGGGCCGCTGGAGTTCCTCGTCATCGGCCACCCCGACTTCTGATCGCGCGGTCCGCCCCTTGAGGTGCACCGCTGCCCTACGGTCCGCCGCCGGCGCGCTCGCCGCGGCGGCGACGCTCGGCGCGGCGGCGGCGCAGGCCGCAGGCCGAGCCGGCCCCGGCGGCGCCCGGCGCGGCGCAGGCCGAGCCGGCCCCGGCGACGCCCGGCGCCGCGGCGGTCGCATGGACGACCGCGCCGGTCGCATGGACGACCGCGCCGCCGCCGGATCGCGCGCGGCGCGAGGTCGCGTGGGACCCGCGCTGGCCGCGCTTCCGCGTGAGCGAGTACGTGGCCACGGGCCTCCTGGCCGCGACCGCCTTCGGGACGCTGGCCATCCCGCCCTCGGAGGGCCGGTGGACGACCGTGAACGGCTTCGACGGCTCGGCGCGAGGGGCGCTCCGCATCCGGAGCGACCGCCAGCGCGAGATGGCGCGGGACGCGAGCGATCTCCTGCTCACGCTGATGACCAACCACCTCGCGGTGGACGCCCTGCTGGTGACCTGGTGGGGGCACGGGCGCGGCAGCGTCGCGTGGGAGATCGCGATGATCGACATCGAGGCGCTCGCGTTCAACGCGGCGCTGAACGGCGTCGTCGCGGGGCTCACGAGCCGCGAGCGCCCCTACCGCGCCGGGTGCACCGGGCCGGAGGAGCAGCAGGACCACGACTGCCGGGGGAGCAAGCGCTACCGGAGCTTCTTCAGCGGCCACAGCTCGACCGCGTTCACGGCGGCGGGCCTCGTGTGCTCGCACCACGCGCACCTGCCCCTGTACGGCGGCGGCGCGCCCGACGCGCTCGCGTGCGCCGCGTCGCTCGGCACCGCCACCGCCGTGGCGACGCTGCGGGTCGTCTCGGACCAGCATTTCGCGACCGACGCGCTCACCGGCGCGGCCGTCGGCGCCCTCACGGGCTTCGGGCTCCCGTGGCTCCTGCACTACCGCGGCGGCGCCCCGGCCTCGACGTCGGCGCGCGCGCCGCGCGGGGACGGCGTCTCGATCGGCTTCGTGCCCGCGCCGCTCGGCGGGTACCTCGTGGGCAGGTTCTAGCGATGGCGCTGCGCCGCACGCCCGCCGCCGCCGCGGCGCTCGCCGCGCTCGCCCTCGCGCCCGCCGCGGCCCGCGCCCAGGACCCGGCCGACCTGCCGCCGCCCGCCGCCGATGCGCCGCCGGTGTCCTCGGGGGTCGACCTGCTCCAGAAGCGCTCGTACTGGGCGCGGAGCGCGGGCGCGCGCCCGTTCGTCTCCGCGGTGCTGGAGCTCGGGGTCATCTATTACCGGCCGAGCCTCGCGCTCGGCTTCGGCAAGCCGCACTGGTCCTGGCTCGGGATCGAGGGCTACGCGAGCGTGTCGCCGAGCGGCGGCGCGGAGTACGTCGGCCTCCGCGCGGCGCTGCCCGGCGTGGAGATCCGCGGCGGCGCGCGATACGCCTTCTCGACGAGCCAGTATTTCCTCGAGCCTCGGGCGTCGTACACGCGCAGGGAGACCGAGCTCATGGAGGGTCCCCTGTCGCGCTACGTCGCGGGGGAGATCGAGGTGTCGGGCTCGATACCCCTGCTCGGAGGCAGCCTGTTCGGCGTGGCCACGGGCTACGCGGTGCTCGGCGCGCCCGAGGGGCTCTACCTCTACGAGGAGGCGCTCCACACCGTGATGAAGCCGCCGTACCTCTACCGCGCGCGGCTCGGGTTCATGGGGGAGATGGACAAGTTCGGCGAGCTCCGGTTCGGCGCCGCCGCCGAGGTGATCGGCAACCCCGGCCGCGGCAGCGTCATCGTGCGCGTCGGCCCGATGCTGGCCATCGCGCTGACACACCACCTCGACGCGGTGGGGACGGCGATGGTGGTGGCGGCGACGCCCGATCGGCTCGGCTTGCTGGGCGCGGATCTCGGGCAGCTCGGCTTGCGGTACCGGTGGGCGACGGGAGATCGCTGGCCGGAGTTCCCCTGACGCATGCGCTCCTCTTGGGGCGTGGTAAGCGTCTCGGCATGCACAAGCTCATTCCCCTGACCTTCCTCGCCGCGGCGCTCGCGGCGTGCACCCAGCCCGGCGAGCCCAGCGCGCCGGCGGCGAACGGCGCCGCGGCGGCGCAGCCCGCCAAGCCCGCCGAGGCGAAGCCCGCCGAGGCGAAGGCGGCCCAGGCGCCGGCGACCCAGGCGAAGATCGGCCAGCCCGCGCCCGATTTCACGCTGCCGGACCTCGACGGGAAGCCCGTCAAGCTGGCCGACTACAAGGGCAAGACGGTCGTGCTCGAGTGGTTCAACCCCGGTTGCCCGTTCGTGCAGCTCGCCCACAGGAAGGGCGGCCTGAAGGGCGTGCCGGCGCAGCACACCCAGAAGGGCGTCGTGTGGCTCGCCATCAACTCGGGCGCTCCGGGCAAGCAGGGCACCACCCGGGAAGAGAACGTGAAAGCAAAGCAGGAGTTCGGGATGAGCTACCCGCTCCTCATCGACGAGAAGGGCGATGTCGGGCGCGCGTACGGCGCCCAGCGCACACCGCATATGTACGTCATCGATCCGCAGGGCACGCTCGTCTACGCGGGCGCCATCGACAGCACGAAGGGCGGTGAGCCCGAGCCGGACGAGCAGGTCACCAACTACGTCGACGCGGCGCTCGCCGAGCTCACCGCCGGAAAGCCGGTCTCCACGAAAGAGACCGAGGCGTTCGGCTGCACCGTCAAGTATTGAGCGCCCCGGAACCGAGCCCATCCGCAGCATCGCATCTGGACCCACCCCGGCGTCACGTCGCGCGCCCCACCAAAATCGCCACGGACGTTGTCGCTCACGTCATTTTCCTGCGTCCGCCCTGAGCAGCGCGCCCCCCGCACCTGCGCGCCCGCCGCGCGGACATCGCCCCGCGGCCAGCATCGCACCTCGGCGCCGTCCTGAACGACCGCATGACACCGAGGCTCGGGCCGCCCGGGTGTTGACATGGACATAAACTACAGCTTACCGTTGCACGACAGTTCTGTAACGACATCGCTCGTAGCTCACGCCCCAGGCGAGACGCTCACTGGCTGGCGACCAGGCGTTCGGGAGATGGCGAGTCGAGGCCATCGCGCTGGGAGCTGCCGAGGCAGGTGCGGATGCGAAGGTTCATGTCGGTGCGCTCGCGGGCGATGAGCTATGAATCGTGCAGCGGTTCGCGCGCGGTCGTCGCGCCCCTCCTCGGGCGGGATCGGCGCCCGGAGCCCGGGGGGCTCCGCCTTCGATGTTGAAGAGGGTCCGGATCATGAGCCGAGCGGGGAGAGCGAGCCCGGAGAGCGCGAAGGTCGCGCGTCCGGCGGACCCGGAGCCCACGTCGAGGCCCGTCCCGCTCGCGCCCGAGAGCGGGCCGTCGCGCTCGGCGGCGCCGGGGGGCTCGGGCGCCTCGCAGGACACCGTGTTCGCGTGCGTCGATCCGCCGTCGTCGCGCGTGCCGAGCCGGTTTCCCATCCGCGACTGGGACCGCTACGAGTGCGTGTCGCTCATCGGCCGGGGCGGCATGGGCACGGTCTACAAGGCCAAGGACCCGCGGCTCCAGCGGTACGTGGCGCTCAAGCTCATCCGGGGCAACGACCCGGATCTCGCCCAGCGCTTCATCTGGGAAGCGCAGGCCCAGGCCCGGGTCGAGCACCCGAACGTCTGCAAGGTGTACGAGGTCGGCGAGGCGCAGGGTCAGCCGTTCATCGCCATGCAGTACATCGACGGCCTGCCGCTCCACCGCGTGGCGCAGCAGACGTCGCTCGAGCAGCGGGTGAAGATCGTGGCCGACGTGGCGGACGGACTCCACGCCGCCCACCGGCTCGGGCTGATCCACCGCGACATCAAGCCGGCGAACATCCTCGTCGAGCGGACGGCCGACGGCGCCTTCCGCCCCTACCTCCTCGATTTCGGGCTCGCGCGGGACATCGCCGCGGACGGCCGGGCGACGACCAGCGGCGAGGGGACGCCGGCGTACATGGCGCCCGAGCAGGTGTCCGGCGGCCAGCGCCAGCTCGACCGCCGCACCGACGTCTACGCCCTCGGCGCCACGCTCTACGAGATCCTCGCCGGGCGCCCGCCGTTCGTCGACCCATCGGTGACGAGCCTCGTCGCCCGGGTGGCGAACGAGCCGCCCGTGCCGGTGCGCCAGATCGACAGGCGGATCCCGCTCGATCTCGAGACCATCGTGATGAAGTGCCTCGAGAAGGAGCCCCAGCGGCGGTACGACTCCGCGAAGATGCTCGCGCTCGATCTCGGGCGCTACCTCGAGGGCGAGCCGATCGACGCGCGGCCCGCGAGCCTCGCTTACCGCGCCCTGAAGCGGGCGCAGAAGCACAAGCTCGCGGTCGCGGCGGCCGCGGCGGCGCTCCTCGTGCTCGCCCTCTCGGGCGCCGTCGCCCTGCGCGCGAAGCTCGCCGCCGCGCGCCAGGCCGAGCGCTCGGCGCACATGGCGTCGCTGGCCCAGGGCTTCGGGCAGGACGTGAAGGAGATGGAGCTCTTCATGCGCTACGCGTACGCGCTCCCCCTCCACGAGGTGTCGCGGGAAAAGGAGGTCATCCGCGCGCGCATGGGCGAGATCGACCGGAAGATGCAGGCCATGCGCGACGCCGGGGGCGATCTCGTCGAGGGCCCGGGCCACTACGCGCTCGGGCGCGGGCACCTCGCGCTGCACGAGCCCGAGGAGGCGCTCTCGCACCTCGAGGCCGCGCTCGCGAGCGGGTACGCCGCGCGGGAGGCGAAGTTCGCGGCGGGCCTCGTGCACGGGATGCTCTACAGAAAGGGGCTCGACCGGGCGCGGCGCCTCGCCGACAAGGGGGAGCGGTCCGCGCACCGGCTCGAGCTCGAGGAGCGGCACCGGCTCCCGGCGCTCAAGCACCTCCGGGACAGCGCGCGCGCGGCCGCCGAGCCGTCCTCGTACACCGCGGCGCTCATCGAGCTCTACGAGGGGCGCTTCGACGAGGCGCTCGCCGACGCGCGGCGCGCGTTCGCGCGATCGCCCTGGGAGTACGAGGCGAAGATGCTCGAGGGCGACATCCTGCTCGCGAAGGGGGCGGCGGCGCGCGACCTCGGGGAGCCCGAGGCGGCGCTCGCCGAGTTCCGGGACGCCGTCGCCTCGTACGAGGTCGCGGCGGAGATGGCCGAGAGCGATCCCGACGTCCACGAGGCGGCCGCGCGCGCTTTGAGCGAGATCATGCTGATCGAGGCGCAGCGCGGCGGCGGCGCCGACGAGCTCTTCGCGCAGATCATCGCCCGCTGCGACAAGGCGCTCCGCGCGAACCCGCGCGCGAGCGGCGCCCACGCGAAGAAGGCCTGGGCCCTCGTGCACCGGGCCAGGCGCGATCTCGCGCGCGGCGCGGATCCGCGGCCGGACCTCGTGCAGGCGATCGCCGAGAGCGAGCAGGCGGTGCTGGGCGACCCGTCGGACGCGACCGCGCACGGCGCGATGGGGGCGAGCATCTTCCTGCTCGCGTCCCACGAGAGCTCCCTCGGGCTCGACGTGCGGCCCTCGCTCGGGCGCGCGGTCGAGAGCATGGAGCGGTCGCTCGCGCTCGACCCGAGCTCCTTCTGGGCGTGGAACGACGCCGGCATCGCCTACGGCATGATGGCCGAGGACAGCGCGTCCCGCGGCGCCGACCCCCTCCCCCTCTTCGAGCTCAGCGCGTCGCACACCGCGCGGGCGATCGAGATCGCGCCGAACGACGCGCCGCTGCACCTCAACCAGGGCTGGTTCTACGCGCAGCGGGCGCAGTACGAGCTCGACCACGGCACGCCGCCCGACGAGTCGCTCGAGCTCGCCAAGGACAACCTCGAGGCGGCGCTCCGGCTGCGCCCGGACAGCCGTCCGGCCCACGGCGCCCTGGCCCTCGCCTACCTGATCCAGGGCCGGTACGAGCGGCTCGCCGGCGAGAGCCCCGAGGTCTCGCTCGCGCGGTCGCTCGACGGGTACGGCGCGGCGATGCGCCTCCGCCCGGGAGATCTCGAGGCGCAGCAGGGGGCCGGCCTCGCGCGCCTCGAGGCGGCGCGCTGGGCGCTCGACCGCGGCGAGGATCCGGCGGCCGCGCTCCGCGCGGCGCGGGGCGCGGTCGAGCGCGTCCTCTCCGCGAGGCCCGCGAGCCCGGGGGCGCTCCTCGCGCTCGGCCAGGTCGACCTGCTCGCGGCGCGGTGGTTCGCGTCCGGGGGCCGGAGCCCGGCGCCGCCGCTCGACGCCGCGGAGCGCGCGCTGCTCCGGGCCCTCGAGTCGAGCGACCGGAACGCGCGGATCGTCGGCGCGCTGGCCGAGGTCCACCGGCTGCGCGCGACCTCGGCCGCGCCGAGCCTCGTCGACGCGCGCGCGGAGGTCGAGGCCGGGCTCGCGATGATCGATCGCGCGCTGGCCATCGACCCGGCCCTCCCCGCGGCGAGCGCCGAGCAGGGCGCGCTGCTCCTGCTGAAGGCGAAGGCGGAGCCCGACCCGGCGCAGCGCCGGGAGCTCTCCCTGCGCGCCGCGTCCGCGCTCGAGCGGGCGCTCCGCAAAAACCCCCTCCTCGGCCGCGAGTACGCGCCCCTCCTCGACGAGGCGGGGAAGGTCGCGGAGGCGGTGAAACGCTAGCTCCACCTATCGGGAGTCCGGCCAGGGATCCGGAGAGGGAGAATTCAACGCAACGGCGCAAAGGCGCGAAGGCGCAAAAAAACAAAGAATAATTATTATGCTTTCTTGCGTCTTTGCGCCTTTGCGCCTTTGCGTTGAATTCTCCTCTCGCGACGCAGATCCCTGGCGAGATCTCTGACCCGCGGCACTACGCCCGGCGCTTCGGGCGCGTGAGCCTGGACATGGCCTCGTCGTGGGCCCACTTGACGCGCATGAACTCGCCGGCGTCGCCGCCGCGATCGGGGTGCGTGACCAGCGCGAGCCGGCGGAACGCCCGGCGGACCTCGGCCGCGCCGGCCGCCTCCGGGAGGCCGAGCACCGCGAACGGCGACACGCCGCGCGCGGACGCGGGCCGCGACGGGGCGCGCCCCGACGGCTCGGCCGCGGGCGGCGGGGGCGCCTCCCGCCGCCCGCGCGGCTTGGGCCACGGGGGCTCGCCGCGCAGGATGCGCGTCCAGGCCGTCGCCCACGCCGGCTCGATCTCGACGAGCGGGCGCCCGGCGGCGCGCTCGGCCTGCGCCCTCGCCTCCTCCACGGTCCGCGCGCCGCCCTGGCTCGCGTCCGGCGGGCGGAACGGCTCGCGCGCGGGCTCGGCCGTCCACCAGGCGGCCCACAGGAAGCGGCGGCGGCGCGTGGGGGTCACCGCGTAGACGCCGCGGAGCGGGAGCGTCATCGGGGGCGGGCCCTCAGAAGATCTCGGGGCACCACGGCGCGCGCGCGGCGCGGAACAGCCGATCCGCGCGCTCGACGGCGCCCTCGGAGAGCTGCTCGACCTGGCCGGCGTCGGCGAGGCACCGGAATGAGACGCCGCCGAGGTACGCCGAGCCGAGCGCCGCGACGTCGAGGCGGAGGTCCGGCGCCGCGCTGGTCCGCGCCGCGCGCCGCTCGCCGCCGTCGAGCCGGAACCGGCCGGCGTTCCAGGGGCAATCGCGGTCGACGATCTCGAGCGTGAGCGCCTCGGCGCTGCCGTAGGCGCGCGCCGCGAGCGCGGCCTCGACGTCCACGATGCGCACCCAGATCCCGTCGCTCGCCGTGAGGCGCAGGCGCCGCGGCTCGACGAGGAGCAGGCCGAGCGGGTGATCCGGCGGCAGGAGGCTCGCCTCGATCCGCTGCGCCAGGTCGATGTCGAAGAGGTAGCGCCAGACGAGCCGGGTCCCGAGCGGCGTCGCGCCGATCGCCTCGATCACGCGGATCGAGCCGACCGGAATGCTGGAAGCGTCCCACTTGTGGTGCATGCAGTAGAGCGCGTACGCCTCCGCGCGCCCGTCGACCTCGATGACGACGCGCTGGAGCGGGCCGCCCCCCTGGCGGGTGTAGTCGTTGTCGGCCAGCCGGCGGACCTGCCACCACACCTTCGAGCGCGCGAGCATCCCGGGGGCGAACGCGCGGGCGCGCTCCCAGACCGGCGCGAACGCCTCGAGCGCCGCCGCCTCGTCGAGCAGCCGCGCCCGCCCCTCTGCGCCCGCCTCGTGGCGGAACGCGGCGCGATCCCGCTCGATCGAGATGGAGCACGCCTGGGACGCGATGCCGTAGCCGAAGCGGCCGTAGATGCCGCCCTCCGTGGCCCAGAGCGAGGAGATCGGCCGCCCCTCGGCCCGCGCGTCGTCGAGGTGCCGGCGGATGAGGCGCGTGAGGATGCCGCGGCGGCGGTGCGTCGGGTTCACCGCGACCATGGTGAGCCCGGCGACGGGCACGACGCCGCCCGGGGATGTCATCGAGAACGAGAACGAGCCGGCCGCCCCGACGACCGACGCGCCCTCGTAGGCGCCGATGCGCGACGTGAGCTCCGGGAGGCGCTTCATGCCCTCGAGGCGCTCGGGGGTCGTGGGCATGCCGAACGCGGTGAGGATGGGCTGACGGAACTCGGCGTGCTGGTCGGCCGCCATCTGCCGGAGCTCGATATCCATGCGGGCACGATAGCAAAGGAGCGGCGCGCCCCGGCGCAGAGATCGCCGACGATGCCGTCCGAGGTGCTCCGAGCGCCGCCGCGGGGAGAGCTCGACGCGAAGACGCGAGGCCCGCGGAAAGGTGGCACGGTGGCGGCGAGCATCTCGGCCCTCCCGCCCGCGGGGCTCACAGGTCGTCGCGAGCATCTCGGCCCTCCCGCCCGCGGCGCTCAGGGGTTGTCGCGAGCGAAGACGCGAGGCCCCCCGCGGGGCTCAAAGGTCGTCGCGAGCATCTCGGCCCTCCCGCCCGCGGGGCTCAGGGGTTGTCGCGAGCATCTCGGCCCTCTCACCCGCGGGGCTCAAGGGTCATTGCGAGCATTGCGGCCCTCCCGCCCGCGGGGCTCAGGGATCGTCGCGAGCATCTCGGCCCTCCCGCCCGCGGGTCGCGGGGAAGCGACGCCGGTGTCGATTCCTTATCCCACGATGGTGCAGCCGGGATTCAGTAACGCTGCTCGGCGGGCTGAGCTTGTTTGCGTGGGAGGTGGATCCAGCCAACACGGCCGGTCCGCTCGGCCTCGCGCCGCTCTGTGACAAAGCGAAGGAGAGGGCGACAAGGTCCGCGAAAAGACCATGTCTGACCGCCCCTACGCGCTCAGCCGCTCCCGCTCCCGCGCCGCCGCCCGGCGCACGCGCGTCTTCAGCCACGCCTCGATGAGCGGCCACACCGTGAGCGGCGCGTCCCTCCCGACGACGATGTCGAGGTGGCCGCGCGGGAACTCGCGGTACGTCTTGTCCGACGATCGGCTGAAATCGTACGCCGGCTTCACCGACGCCGGCGGCGCCAGGTCGTCGAGCGTGCCGGCGACGACGAGGAGCGGCAGATCCAGGCCCTCGAACGCCTTGGCGTACCCGAAGAGGCTCCCCATGTGCTGGCCGCTCTTCCGCGACGCCGCCGCGTCCAGGAACATGTTCCGCAGCACCGTGATGCTGCCGCTGTCCATGGCGAGCGACATGTGCTGCGTGAGCACGCGGGTCTCCATCGAGCCGGGGACGAACCCACGGATCGGCAGCGGAAAGATCGGGCTCTCGATGAAGGCGCGCACGAACCGGAACGGCTCCCCCCACGCCGACAGCGGCAGCGCCCCCTGCCCGAGCGGGACCCGCTGATCGACCGTCAGCATCAGCCGGCCGACCAGCTCGAGCACCCGCGACCCGTGCGTGAACAGATAAGGGCTCCCGAGGGTGATGATCCCGCCGACCGCGTCGCCCATCGTCGGCGCCGTCGCGTAGCTGATGAGCCCCCCGAGCGAGTGCCCGACCAGGTACACCGGCCGCGGGCCCGAGATGCGCCGGACCTCCTCGATCGCCGCCGGCACGTCCTCGCGGACGAAGTCGGTCACGTGACCCGGCCGCCGCGCGCCGAGGTGCCGCGACCGCCCGTGCCCGCGCAGGTCGAGGTTGAAGACGTCGAAGCCCGCCCGCGCCAGGTAGTTCGAGAAGCTGCGCGACGGCAGGTGCCAGATGTACCGGTTCTGGCCGTACCCGTGGATCAGCAGCACGCTCGCCACCGTGCTCCGCAGCCGCGCGCTGCGCTTCCGGATCATCGCGAGCGGCACGTCGTGCGCCACCGTCTCCCGGTCGACCGCCGGGTCCTCCCCGCCCGGCGCGCGCGCCCCCTCGATCCCGCGGCTCGCCGGCGCGACCTCGACCGCCGTGCTGCGGACCCGCACCACCACGAGCTCCTTGATGAACCTGTCCCGCTCATCGCGGTCGACCGTCTGCTCGACCTGGGACTGATGGAGGATCATCCTTTCCGTCTATTGCGGATCATTTCGCTGTGCGCAACCTCGCGCTTCAGCCGCTCCGTGCAGGGGGCGCCGGCCCGCCGGAGGGCCCCATGCCGGCTCTCACGACCCCGCGCGCTGGTCTCTCACGACCTCATACCGGGCGCGGACGGCCGCGCTCTGCCGCACCGCGCCCGCGGACCGCACCCGGCGCCCACGCGGAGCCCTCCCCCCGCATCCCGCGCACCCCCAGCGCCCGAAAAAGCTCCGCCATGGGCGGCCAGCGGGCGCCACACGGCGCGGCGTCTCGTGTACCCTCCCCCTCGGCTGGTCCCCGGTGCACCGGGGCGCGCGGAGAACCGGAGCTTGGCCTCGGCGCGTTCGTTCCGTGCGTGCCCGGATCCGGCCCTGACCTTACGCATCGCTAGGTGACCTACAATGTACCACTTGAAGATGGGTCGGCAGCTCGCGGTCGGGGTGCCTGCCAGGGCCGCTGCGCTCGCCGCGTTGCTCGGCGCCGTGTGCTTTGCCGGGACGGCCCGCGCGCAGTCGAAGGACGGCGGCGGCAGCGCTCCGGACGACGCCGTCGCCGCGGACGAGCAGGCCAAGGACGAGCAGGCCAAGGACGAGCAGGCCAAGGACGACAAGGCGCCCGCCGGGAAGGACGAGCTGCCGGAAGCGCCGCCCGAGGCCGCGGACGACAACAGCCCGTTCGAGAAGGACGGCAAGGCCCACAAGTTCATCGGCCTCCGGCTCCGGAACGTCATCGTCCCGAAGTTCATGATCAACCTGTTCGCCGACGGCGGCGCGACGGTGAACGTGTTCATGATCGGCCCGGAGTTCACCTCGCGCAAGAACGGGCTCGAGATCGATCTCGCGCTGTCCTACGCCGACTACTCGATGGATCCCTTCCTCTTCAAGGGGAAGAACGACGACCAGTTCGCCTGGGAGATGGTGTCGAGCGACATGAAGCTCCTCTATTTCACGAGCGACCTCCTCTTCGACGTCCCCATCGACGACAAGGGCCGCTTCTCGCTCCTCGTCGGCGGCGGCGTCGGGATCGGCCTTGTGTTCGGCGATCTCCACCGCGCCCAGGCGTACCCGGGCGCCGCGGGGTCGAACCCGAGCCCCGACGACGTGAGCGCGTGGAGGAAGTGCTCCGGCCTGGGCGGCCCGGGCGGCGCCTACTGCGACGGCTCCAACAACCATTACGGCGATTACAGCGAGCCGAGCTGGGTCAACGGGGGCTCGAAGCCGTCGGTGTTCCCGTGGATCTCGTTCCCGCAGGTGAGCTTCCGGTACAAGCCGATCAAGCAGCTGCAGACGCGGCTCGACGCCGGGTTCTCCATCACGGGCTTCTTCTTCGGGCTGTCCGCCGGATATGGCCTCTGATCGAGGGATCGCGTGACGTCACACCCGCTGTTTCCCCCGCGATATGAGCCGATCGGGACGCTCGGAAAGGGCGGCGGCGGCGAGGTGTGGGCGGTGCGCGACCGGATCACCGGCAAGACGGTCGCGCTGAAGACGCTCGGCGAGGACGCGGACGAGCCGGAGGTGCTCGCGCTCGTCCGCGAGGCGGCGGCGCTGTCGGGCGTCGAGGGCCTCGGCGTGCCGCGCGTGCTGCGCTTCGGCCGGCTGCCCGCGTCGGGGCGGCCCTTCATGGTGCGCGAGCTCGTCGAGGGGACGAGCCTCGCCGACCTGCTCGCGCGCAAGGGCGACCTGGCCAGGAACCTCGCGGCCATCGCCGACGCGGCCGACCAGCTCACGCGCCTGCACCGCGCGCTGCTGCTGCACGGCGACGTGAAGCCCGCGAACATCATCGTCGGCGAGGGCGGGCGCGCCACGCTCGTCGACCTCGGCCTCGCCACGCCGTTCCGCGACGACGGCTCGCGGCCCGTGGGCCTCACGCCCCGCTACGCCGCCCCCGAGCTCTTCAAGGGCGACCCGCTCACCGTCCGCGCCGAGGTGTTCGCGCTCGGCGCGACCCTCGCCGAGGCGCTCCGCCAGAGCGAGGGCGAGGGCGCGCGCGATCCGAAGGTCATAGGCGCGCTCCAGGAGGTCGTCGACCGGGCCACCGCCAGGGAGCCGAACGCGCGCTACCCGAGCGCGGACGAGCTCGCGAACGCGCTCCGGCGCGCCGCGCGGCTCCCCTGCGGGCCGAGCGAGGAGCCCGCCGGGCCCGCCGAGCCGGGCGCGCGGCCCGACGCCGGCGCGGGCGCGGTGGTCTGGCCGATCGTCGGGCTGGACGCGCCGTCCGGCCGGCTGCTCGCGCAGATCATGGCGCTGCCCGCGGGCTCCGGGCTCTCGATCGCCGGGCCGCCCGCGTCCGGGCGGAGCGCGCTGCTCCGGCGCATCGCGTGGTCGCTCGAGGTCGGCGGGTACGCCGTCGCGTGGGTCGAGGCGGCCCGCGTGGCCGACCCGCGCGAGGCGCTCGCGATCGAGCTGTCGGCGCACGATCCCGGCCGGGTGACGGCGCTCGTCGACGACGCCGATCGGCTCGGCGACGCGGAGATCGAGCGGCTCGACGAGGTCCGGAGGGCCGGCGGCAAGCTCGTGCTCGTGCTCGGAGACCCGCGGGAGCGCGGCGCCGGCGGCGCCGACGGCGCTCCGGCGGCCGGCGCGCCCTCGCCCGGCCGCGCCGCCGCCTTCGCCCGCGGGTTCCAGCGCTTCGAGATGGCGCCGCTCGACGAGCAGGTCGCCCGCGAGCTCGTGCAGCGCACCATCCCGTCGCTGAGCGACGCGGTGGCCGCGCACGTCGTCGCGCGCGCGGGCCGGTGGCCCGGGCGCATCCGGGAGATCGTCGCGCGCATCGCGCGCGCGCCCGTCGCGTCGACCGAGGACGTCGATCGGCTGCTCGAGGCGCCCCCCGCCTCGGGGGCGGCGGCGTCCGGGCCGGGCGGCGCCGGCGCCGAGGGCGCGGCGCTGCCGCCCGCGGAGATCCACCGGCTGCTCGACCGCGGCCACTTCGACGCGGCCGCGGAGGCGCTCGGCCGGCTCCAGGGCGACGGCTCGCCCGTCGTGGTGCCCGTCGTGGTGATCGCGCGCGCGCGGCTCGCGATGAACCGCGGCGACACCGCGCGGGCGCTCGCGGAGCTCGCGCGCGCGAAGGACCAGGTCGAGGCCTCGGGCGATCGCGCGCAGGCGGCGTTCTGGTCGCTGCAGATGGCCCGGGCGCTGCTCCGCACCGGCGACTACGGCGAGGCGGAGCGCCGCGCGGGCGAGGCCGTCGAGCGGCTGGGCCCGCTCAAGCTCGAGGCGGAGCTCCCCGGCGAGCCGCGCCCCGAGCTCGCGACGGCCGCCGCGTTCGGCGCCTCGCCCGAGGCGATCGTCGCCGAGGCGGTGGCGACGCGCGGGCTCGCGCAGAGCTTCGCCTCGCGGCACGAGGACGCGAAGCGCACGCTGGAGCACGCGGTGCGGCTCGCGCGGCTCACGGGCGAGCCGCGGATCCTCTCGGTCGCGCTCGTCTCGCTCGCGTTCGCGCTCCAGCGGGACGACCGGCTCAGCGAGGCGAAGGCCGTCTACGAGGAGGCGCTCACGGCGGCGGAGCAGGCCGGCGACGCGGGCACGCTCGCGACGACCCGCCTGAACCTCGCCGCGCTCACGAAGCTCCAGGGCGACCTCGGCGCGGCCATCCGCCACCTCGAGGCGGCCGTCGACCTGGGCCGGCGCTCGGGCCGCGTGACGACGATCCGGCAGGCGCTCCTCAACCTCGCGAACCTCGACCTCTACCTCGGGCGGCTCGCGCGCGCCCGGGTGTCGCTCGACGCGCTCGCGGCGCAGCGCGCGGATCTCGCGCAGCAGCAGCACGCCCAGCTGCTCGCGCTCGAGGCGGAGCACGCGGCGCGCTCCGGCGACCTCGAGCAGGCCGAGCGGCTCTGCCTGGAGTGCGCCGAGGCGTACGAGGCGATGGGCCGGCGGATCGACGGGGTCGAGGCGCGGCTCGAGCGCGTGCTCTTCGCGGTGGCGCGCGCCGGCGCGGACCCGCGCGCCCTCGGCGAGGAGATCGACGTGGCGGCGGAGCGCCTCGGGACGACCGGCGCCCACCGGGCGCTGCTCGCGCTCGCGCGCGGGCGCGTCGCGGCGCTCGCGCGCGACGAGCGGCGGGCCCGGGCGGCGTACGACGAGGCGCTCGAGGCGGCGCGCGCGGCGGGCCAGCGCGACTGGATCTGGCGCGCGCTGGAGGCGCGGGCGCAGCTCGAGACGGAGCGCGGGCACCTCATCCGGGCGCGCCACGACCGCGAGGAGGCGCTGATCACGCTGGAGGAGATCGCCTCGAAGCTGCCGCGCGACCTCCGGGAGGTCTTCTGGAACGACGCGCGCCGCAAGGAGATCCGGGCGGCGGCGATGCTCGAGCTGATGAGCAGCCGCACGGTGCCGTTCGCCCAGCCGGGCGCGGGGCCGGCGCCCGGCGCGGGGTCCACGCAGGGCGCGGCGTCCCAGGCCGCCGCGGCGCCGCCGCCGGGCGAGGACCGGCTGGCGCGGGTGCTCGAGATCAACCGGGAGATCGCGGGCGAGCACGACCTCACGCGCCTGCTCGCGAAGGTGACCGATCACGCGATCGCGCTGCTCCAGGCGGAGCGCGGGTTCATCATCCTGCAGCGGCCGCCGCGCGGCGAGCCGCCGCCCGCCGCGGGCGAGGGCGCGGTGGATCTCTCGATCCACGCCTCGCGCGACCAGGCCGGGGACGATCCGCACGCGCGCTTCTCCAGCTCGATCGCCGAGCGGGTGATCTCCACGGGCGAGCCGGTCGTGACCGCGAGCGCGCGGGACGACGCGCGCATGAGCGATTACGTCTCGGTCCACCAGCTCATGCTGCAGTCGGTCGCCTGCGTGCCGATCCGGCAGCGGAGCGGGCAGGTGATCGGCGCGCTCTACCTGGAGACGCGCCTGAGCGCGGCGGCGAAGTTCGAGGCCGAGCTCCCCACGCTGACGGCGCTGGCCGACCAGGTGGCGATCGCGATCGAGACAGCGCGCCTCGTCGGCGAGAACGAGCGGCGCGCCCGCGAGCTGGAGCGCGCGAACGAGGAGCTGCGCGCCGCGCGCGCGAAGCTGGAGGAGCTCCTCGGCCACCGCACCGCGCAGCTCGCCGCGACGCGGCGGGATCTGCGCTCGGCGCGCGCGGTGATCCGCGGCCATTTCGGCTACGAGGGCCTGGTCGGCACGAGCGAGGCGATGCGCCGCGTGTACGCGCTGATCGACCGGGTGAAGGACACGGACATCCCGATCCTCATCACGGGCGAGAGCGGGACGGGCAAGGAGGTCGTCGCGCGGACGATCCACAACGCGAGCCCGCGGGCGAAGAAGCCGTTCGTGGGCGTCAACTGCGGCGCGATCCCGGAGCACCTGTTGGAGAGCGAGCTCTTCGGGCACGTGCGCGGCGCGTTCACGGGCGCCGATCGCGACCGCAAGGGGCTCTTCCGCGAGGTGACCGGCGGGACGATCCTCCTCGACGAGATCGGGGAGATGCCGCAGAAGATGCAGGCGGGCCTGCTGCGGGTGCTGCAGGAGAAGGTCGTCCGCCCGGTCGGCGGCGCGCGCGAGGAGCCGGTGGACGCGCGGGTCATCGCGGCGACGCACCGGGATCTCGCCGACATGGTCTCGCGCGGCACGTTCCGCGAGGACCTTTATTACCGGCTGCACGTCGTCGAGGTGCGGGTCCCGTCGCTGCGCCAGCGGATCGAGGACATCCCGCTGCTGATCGACTACTTCCTCGGGATCTTCGCCGCGCGCTACGGCCGGGATCGCCGCAGCGTCTCGCGCGCCGCGCTGAAGCGGCTGTCGGCGTACAGCTGGCCCGGCAACGTGCGGCAGCTCGAGAACGTGCTGCTCAACGCGTGGGTCTTGTCGGACCGCCCCGAGCTGGAGAGCGACGACTTCGAGCTCCCCGACGCGGCGCCGCGGTCGCTCCGTGGCGCCGAGGCCCCGCCCCCGACGCGCGCGCCGCTCGGCGGCGGCGGGGCTCCAGCGAGCGCAGGCCGGGCCCCCCCGTCGAGCGAGCCGCTCCGCGTCGAGACGTCGCTCGACGCGCACAAGGCGAGCGAGCGCGAGCGGATCCTGGTGGCGCTGTCGAGCTGCAACTGGAACCGGGTGAAGGCGGCGCAGGTCGTTGGCTTGCCGCGCCGGACGTTCTACCGGCGCCTGAAGGAGTACGGGATCCAGTGAGCGCTCGCCGCCGCGCCCCGGGCGTCGGCGGGGTGGGGCGGCGCTCGCTGCGGTCTTGCCGGGCCGCGCGCGCGAGGGCACGCTTGTGCCGCGCGGAGCGGGCGCGCCCTGCCGGTACGCCACCCCGAGACGCGCGCAGGATCCCGTGAGCGATCGATCGAACCTCGCTGCCTCCATCGACGGTGCGCCCCTCCCGGACGAGGAGGCGCGCGATCTCTGGACGCGCTTCAGCCGGTACATGGATGAGCACCGCGGCGACATGGCGGGCTTCGCGCGCGAGAACGGCTACGTCAGCGTGACGCCGACCTTCGATCGCGGGCGAGCGCTGCTCGTGGTCCGGACGACGGAGGCGCCGCCGGAGAAGCCCGCGCCGCGTGGCGGCGGCGGGGGCGAGCCGGGGCCGCGCGGCGGCGGCAAGCCGGGGCCGCGCGGCGGCGGCAGGCCGGGGCCGCGCGGCGGCGGGGGCAAACCGGCGCCGCGCGGCAGACGGCGGCGCTGAGCGCTCTCCGGGCGCGCCCGCCGTGCGATGCGTCGAATCGCGGCTCGATCCGGGCGAGTCGGCGCGGCTGCCGTGCGGCGTGCTGACCCGGTACCCGTGGGGCTACGCGCTCGCCGCGGGCGGGCTGGCGTACCTCCTCGCCGAAGCGCGGGGCGGCCGGTGGCTGCTGAGCCGGATCGTCGATCTGCACGACAACCTGATCGAGCTGTCGTACGAGGACGGCCGGCTCGCGCACGTGATCGACAGCGTGGGCCGCGTCGTGCGCGCGCGACGGCACAAGGACGGCCGCATCGCCGCCTTCGAGGTCAAGAACGCCACGGCGCAAGGGCGCTGGGAAGCGCGGCGGCGCTACGCGTTCGACGCGCGCGGAGACCTCGTCGCGGCCGAGGACGCCGCGGGGCACGCGCACCGCTTCGCCTACGACGAGGACCACCGCCTGCTGCGGCGCGAGGAGCCGGGCGGGCTCGTCGCGGAGTTCCGCTACAAGGACGGGCGATGCGTCGAGGCATGGTGCCACCGCGACGGCAACGACGCGCTCGCGAACCGCGTACGCGTGGTCGAGCCCGACGGCGCCGAGCGGCGCATCCGCTACGATTTCCTCGGCCGCGTCGTGGGCTTCACCGACGAGGCCGGCCACGAGACGCGCTACGCCTACGACGCGTGCGGCCGGCTCTGCGCCGTGTTCGGGCCCGGCGGCGCGGTGACGCGCCACGACTTCGACGCCGATGGCAATCTGGCGAAGATCACCGACGCCGACGGGCGCACCACGACGCTGCGCTGGGGCGGCTTCCATGTCGTCACCGAGCTCGTACGGCCCGACGGGACCAGGGTGCTCTACCGCTACGACCGCGAGCAAGACCTGGTGCGCATCGTCAACGAGGCGGGCGACGAGCACCGGATCCAGCGCGACGGCGAGGGGCGTATCACCGGCGAGCGGACCTTCGATGGCCGGGAGATCGCGTACCGGCTCGACCTGCAGGGCAGGATCGCGCAGATGCGGTGCGGCCCCGCCACGGTCGATTTCGAGTACGACGCCGTCGGGAGGCTCGTCAAGCGCGCCACCTCCGACGGACGAGAGGACGTGTTCGACTACGATCCGCTCGGCAGGCTCGAGCGCGCCGCGAGCGGCGATGTGGAGTGCGTGTACTCCTACGATCGGCGCGGGCGGGTGCTCACGGAGGTGACGAGGCGGGGCGGCGAGGAGCTCGCGGCGTTCGCGTGGACCTACGACGCCATGGGCAAGGCCATCGGCGTGCGCGGGCCGGGCGGCGAGGTGGCCGTGCAGCGCGACGTCGTGGGTCGGCCCGTCGCCGCGCTGGTGGGCGATGAGCGCGAGCCGCTGCGGCTCGCCTACGACGCGCGGGGCTTCGAGGTCGAGCGGGTCCTGCCCGGCGGCGGCACGATCGCGACCGAGGTGAACGCCGACCGGCTGCTCGCGCGCCAGAGCGTGCTCGGCAAGCCCGCCACGCCGCGGATCCGGCCCGGCGAGCCGCCGTGGGTCGGGCCGCTCGTGGCGCCCGCGACGTGGCGCAGGACGTACGCGTGGTCGCCCGCGGGGCTGCTGCGCGCGGCTCAGGACCGCGGCGGCGCGACGGGGGAGATGCTCCGCGACGCGAACGGCCGCGTCATCGAGCGGCGCAGGGCAGGCAAGGCGGCGGAGCGGTTCCGGTTCACGGCGGCGGGCGACCTGGAGCGCGCAGACGAGCGGCGGACGTATGCGCCGGGGGGGCGGTTGACGGCGCGCGCGGCGGGACGAGAGATCGTGCGGTACGAGCACGGCGAGCGCGGCGACGTGGTGCGGAAGCGCGTGACCGGATCGGGCGCCGCCGGCGAGCAGGAACGCGAGCGCGTGTGGGCCTATGCATGGA
This sequence comes from Sorangium cellulosum So0157-2, assembly GCF_000418325.1. Classification (GTDB taxonomy): domain Bacteria; phylum Myxococcota_A; class Polyangia; order Polyangiales; family Polyangiaceae; genus Sorangium; species Sorangium cellulosum_D. The sequence continues at coordinate 665,437 of NC_021658.1, read as the reverse complement.
GCGGCGATGGACGGCTGATGGAGGCACGGACGCCGGAGGGGCGCACGATCGCGTTCGCGTACGACGCCTTCGGCCGCAGGATCGAGAAGCGCGTGGCGCGGATGGGAGAGGTGGAGAGCGTGACGCGCTACGCGTGGCGCGGCGGCGCGCTGGTGCACGAGCGCCGCGAGCGGGCGGACGGCGCGGGCGCGCGCATCGTGGAGGAGCGCAGCTACGTCACGCTGCCGGAGAGCGCGCTGCCGCTCGCGCAGCGGGACGGCGCGGCGGGCGCGCTCCGGTACTTCGTCCACGGGGTGAACGGGTTTCCGGAGGCGCTGGTCGAGGGGGACGGCAGCGTGGCGGCGGAGCTCGGGGCGGGGCTCTACGGCGAGGTGCCGGCGGAGCATGCGGCGCTGACGCCGCTCAGGTTTCCGGGACAGTACGCCGACGAGGAGACCGGGCTGTACTACAACGGGCACAGGTATTACGACCCGGAGACGGGCACGTACCTGAGCCCGGAGCCGATCGGGCTCGAGGGGAGCCTCAAGGCGTATGCTTACGTCGACAACTGGCCGACAGAGCTGGTCGATCCGGATGCATTGGCAAAGATGCATACGGAGGTAGCCGGAACCTACACCGGCAAGAACGGCAAAGCAGGCTCCCTGACGCGCGAAGCGCACTCCGGCCAAGCCCAACGCGAGAGGCTGCACCCTGCGGTGCAAGCAGCGCTACCTCCCACGCCAGCACGGCCGCCGGGGAGCGCAGGCAACCCCGAGGATTGTTCAGAGCCGAAGGCGCTCAGTGATTATCTCAATCGCTGGGAGGAGAAAACGGGAAAAAGCTGCCATCCAGACGACCCAAACTGGCAGAACCATCTCCAGGAGGCCCTGGGTGGGATCGAGAGCATAAAATCCTACAAGGGAAGCAATAAGGACAGCCTCGAGCAAGCTTGCCCGAATTGCACGCAAACCATCGCTCGCCTATGGAGTCTGGCTGGGCTACCGCCCCCTGGCAGCAAAGTACCCGGAGGAGGAACGAGATTTGCGCCAGCGGATCCCAAGTGGAACCCCGCATGGTCACCCGGCAAGAGCGATGCCCAGTCTCCTACCACCAAGGGGACATACAAAGACAAGGATGGAAACGTTGTTCAGCCGGGAGCCTGGCATCATGATGGCAGCGGGTGGGTGAAGCTGTGACCCGTGAGTGGTCCTCCTTTGTGCGCGACGCCCTCGCGCGGGCTTCTGTCGTTGCCGACGTCAGCCCGCATGATGATTCACCCACGCATGCGATGGATCGCGAGCTCATCGAGCTCACCGGACATCGCGGCTTCCCCATTGTCCGCGGTGTGGCGCTCGGGCAGCCGGCTGCGCTAAAATCAGCCGGCACAGGTGTCGTCCGATCTCGAAACGACGGTTATTTCCAACTATCGGCGTGGTGCAACCGCCTCGGCCCAGTGTACCTGAGCGCTGAGGATTGGCGGGACTACTTGGAGTTTATTGTACGGGCGGACGGCTACGAATCCTGGTGGCCGATTCTGCGCGTGGATGGCTCCGAACGAGCCCTCGCAGAGCGTCTTGGCCTCGCACCGATGGTCCCGACCGGCGATGGGTATGCGGGAGCAGGCGTGACTCTCTACCGTGGTATGCTCGTAGCACGCTCAGTGGATGCTCTCCGCAGCGCAGCAGCGTCATGCGGAGAGTGTGGGTTGTGCGTACGGGTCGAGGTTGGCCCAGAGCTAAGAGCGAGCTTCACGCACGTCATCGACGCACCTCAAGCGTCGCACCATCCCGTATACACATGGGAAAACGCGATGTGCTCTTCGCGGCTATGGATCCGCGAGTCCCGCGTCTCTCAGGTGACCTCGGCCGTTGGGAGTAACATCGAGGCGATCGAATTCACTCAAGATACGACGACGCGACATCGCCTTCCTATCCCTCAACTCGGCTCACCCCGGCTGCATTGGTATTTAAGCAAGCACAGCGCGGTGCGAGCTCCGGTCGCGATCGCATCCCTTCACCAGACGGCAACGAGCGAACCAGACTCGGCCCTCGGCGCTCTGAACAGCCTATTTCTGTATTCCAACGAATGCGCCCCGACCCCATACCTCTGGCTTGGGCTCCTCGAGCAATCGTCCCTCGATCCTGGCACCGCAAGCCAGCTCGACTTCGAGGGAAGGAGAGGGTTTCCGACCAGCTCCAGCAGCCGATCGACTATCGAGCTGCGTCACTGGCCCCATTGGTCTTGGCGAGGGCTCGATCTGATCTCCGTGGGAGGCTGGAGAGATTGGAGGATGGTCTTCTGGGGAAGCGCCGCTGGCGTCTGGACGTACGCGTACCTGCCTGAGCGAATGAGCTTCGAGGCGGGGGAAGTCCTCACCTGGCTCGAGACACTGGCGTTCGAAGAACAGCTGGAGGAGAGCGGACAGCTCCGTGAAGAATTCGCCTTCCCGTTGCGATCTAGAAGATACGCAGATGCACTCGTTCGTCAGCTCCATCTGCGACGTATGGACGAGTGCAGCGATCACCGCGTCACGAGCTACGTAGGTGATGGGCTCTGGCTGCGGCAGCTCTCACCGCCATTTGGAAGATCATTTCTAGTCCTGAGGAGCGACAGCGTCGCGCGAGCCGTTGACATCATCAACGGAGCGAAAGAGTACATTGCAAAGCCTCCGACGATCTCGGTCAGCAATTGGAGCCCCAACCGAGAGAGCCTTATCGAAGCGCTGCGCACGTACGGGATTCGTACCGCGACATCAGCACGCTTGTGGTGGTCAGACTTTCGCCACGTGAAGTAGAACCTCTGCCCTTCGGTCTCTCAAAACCTCTCTCGCTCGAAGCGCCCCGGGCTGATGGGCACCCGGGAGTCGCGCGCGGCGCCCTCCTCCGGGCGCGCCGCGATCCGGCCGGAGAGGACCGCCTCCGCCAGCTCGCGGACCTCGGGGCTCGTCGCGCGATCGGCGCGCGCGAGCGCCTGCTCGGCCGCGGCGCGGGCCTCGGACGCGCGGCCCGCGAGCGCGTGCGTCCGCGCGATCTCGGCGAGCGTCGCGGAGAGCTCCGCGGCGTTGCCCGAGACGTCCAGGAGCCGCTTCGCGCTCAGGTACAGCTCGAGCGCCGCGCCGAGATCCCCCTGGATGCGCGAGAGATCGCCGCGCGCCCGGAGCACCCCCGCCTGCCCCGCGCCGTCCTCGAGCACCTCGAACAGGGCGAGCGCCTGCTCGTAGTCCGAGAGCGCGTCCTCCAGATCCGACGCGTCGGCCGCCGCGACGCCCACGAGCTCGGCCACCAGCTCGAACTGCTTGCGGCGGAGATCGCCCCGCGCCTTGAGCGTCGCGGCCTGGCCGCGGCGCTCGAAGCCGGTGCGGAACAGCGCGAGCGCCCGGTCGTAGTCGCGCACCGCGTCCACGAGGTCCTCCTGCAGCGAGCGCATGTCCCCGCGCGCCTTCAGCACCGCGGCCTGCCCCAGCACGTCGCGCGTCGCCGTGAACAGCTCGAGCGCCTGATCGTAATCCCGCTCGGCGCCCGCGAGGTCCTCCTGCCGGGTCCGCAGATCGCCGCGCGCCTTGAGCACGCCGGCATGGCCGAGGTGGTCCTCGGTGGCCTGGTACAGCGTGAGCGCCCAGTCGTAGTCGCGCGCCGCGCCCGTCATGTTGTCCTGGCCGAGCCGCATGTCGCCGCGCGCCTTCAGCACGCTGGCCTGCCCGCTCCGATCCCCCGCGCCCTGGAACAGCGCGAGCGCGGTGCTGTAGTCGCGCGCCGCGCCCGGCAGGTTGCGGAGGCGGACGCGCAGATCGCCGCGCGACTTGAGCGCGCGCGCGTGCGCCGCGCCGTGCGGGCGGGCGCGGGGCGACTCCGTCGGCCCCGCGCCGTCGGCGTCGGGGGCGGCCGCGCGCGACCCGGCGCGCGGCTTGAGCGGCTCGCGATCGCCGAGCTGCAGGAAGAGCTGGATGGCCAGATCGTAGTCGCAGACCGCGCCGCCGAGATCGCCCTCCTCGGCGCGCGCGAAGCCCCGCGCCCGCAGCGCCTCCCCCTCCCCCGCGCGGTCGCCCGCGGCCTGGAACAGCGCGAGCGCCTCGTCGTAGTCGCGCACCGCCTGGACGGGGACGCCCTCCCGCAGGCGCAGCGCGCCGCGATCCATGAGCACCTGGGCCTGGCCGAGCCCGTCGCCCGCGGCCTGGAACAGCGCGAGCGCCTCGTCGTAATCGCGCGCGGCGCTCGCGTAGTCGTTGCGCCGGAGCAGCAGGTTGCCGCGCTCGCGCAGCGCGTGGCCGCGCGCCTCCGGCGCCGTGCCGGCGAGGCTCGGGGGAGCGCCGCTCGATCGGGGGCCCCGCATCGCGCCGTCGCCGAGCACCTCGGACAGCGACCCGCTCTTCGGGGCGCAGCGATCCGACGCGCTCTCGAACGAGCGCTGCGTGGCAGGCTCTCCATCCACGCCCTTCAGCTCGGACTGGGCTTCTGCGCGGCGACGCATGATAGACGGAACATCATACCGCGACCGCGCCCCCCTCGTGGAGACATTGCGCCGACGCCCGCGCGTCGATGCACATTCCGACTCCGCGCCTTCCTCGCCCTCCACGCCTCCACGTACACGCGTCCGCGCGTCGCCGTACATTTCCGCGATGGCGCTTTTCGTCGCGGTCAGCGCGGCCCTCGACCCCGCCGTCCGGGTCGCGAGCCGCAGCGCGGCGACGCCCCGACTGTGCCGCCGCGCACCGCCGCGGTTCGCTCCCCCACGCAGGCGACGGCGACGCGGCGGCCCCACCTCGCCCGGCGACGGCGACGCGGCGGCCGACCTCGCCAGGCCCCGCGCCGCGGCGGTCAGAGGCCCTTGCGCGAGACGAGCACCGCGTCCCGCTCGACCTCGTACATCGCGCTGGTCACGAGCGCCGCGGCCGTGCGCTCGCGCACGTTGAGCACGCGCAGCTCGGCGTAGGTCTCGTCCGGGAGCAGCTCCTCGTCGACGCCGAACTTCGGCGCGTCGACCTGCGCCGGCCGCTCGTCCTGCACCCGCGGCCGGAGCGTCGCCAGCTTGCCGGCGCCCCCGAGCTGCTGCACCCAGCGGTCGCCGCGCCGGACCGCGAAGAAGCGCTGCCCCGGCTTCACCCCGTCCTTCTCGCCCTTGTCGATGAACACCACCTGGTGCTGCCCGAACAGCTGGTAGGGGTAGATCGCCGCGATGATCCGCGCCTCGAGGTCCGCGTCGGCGCTCGCCGGCGGCACCACGTCGAAGCGGCGCGCCACCGAGCCGACCCGGTCCCCGCGCTCGACGACGTCGAGCGACTCGATGAGCCGCGCGCGCACCATGTGCGTCTTCGGGTTGTAGCGATCGACGCGCGCGGTGCCGCGCACGGTCACGAGCTCGCCCTTGTCGTCGCCGCCGCTCCTCACCTTCTTGATCTCGCGGAAGATCGTGAGCTCCTGGCCGATCGCGACCTCGTGGTCGCCCGAGAGGCGGAGGTAGACGTCGTCGCCCTCGCTGAGGAGCATCTGGTCGTCGGGGCTGGCGACGAGCTCCCCCCACGTGTCCTTCTTCACGTCGTCGACCCAGCCGAGGTCGCGCAGGAAGATCGTCTTCGCCGGCACCCGCCCCCCACGGCCCCCCTTGGTCAAGCCGAGCCCGATGTTGCCGCGGGTCGGGGCCTCGTTCGGGTCGCGGAGCCGGATCCGGTCGCCCGGGTAGATCCAGTGCGGGTTCTGGAGCTGCGGGTTCAGCGCCCAGACCTGCGGCCAGGCGTAGGGGTTCGTGTAGTACCTGCCCGAGATGTCCCAGAGCGTGTCGCCGCGCCGCACCGAGTGCGACTCGGGCACGAACTGCCCCTCGACGACGTAGCTCCCGTTCGCGCCGCCCCGCACCGAGGCGGGGCCCTCGCTGCGGCGGCCGAGGTCGAAGCCGTCCGACGCGCGCGACGTGTCCGTGGTGCCGCGCGAGCTCGAGGGCAGGTGGGCGTTCGGATCGAACCCCGGCTGCGGGTAGCCCGGCACCACGACCTGCGTCTCGACGGTCGGCTGGGCCGGCGGGAGCTGGACCACGGTGACGCCCGGCCCCTGGCCGGCGCCCTCCTCGCCCCCCTGCTCCTGGGCGAGCGCCAGCGGCGCCGCCGCGGCGAGCGCCAGGGAGACCGGGACCAGCGTTGCCTTCGCGTGGAACTTCATCGCTTGCGCCTCGACGGGGTGGAGGGTGGCGGGCTCGGCGGCGGCGAGCCGCCCGGCGGCTCGTCGATGACGACGCCGTTCGCGGTCGAGCGGAGCGCCGGCGGCCGCGCGCCGTCGTCCTCCGGCGCGAGCCGCACGACCTCGAGGTCGGGCCTGTCCAGCTCCTCCGGGGAGGCGGCGCGCGGCTCGGCCTCGTCCGGGCGCGCGGCGACGCGCGGGGCGACCCGCGCGCGCTCCAGCGAGCCCAGCCGGTCCGCGAGCACGGCGCTGTCCGCGCGCACCCGCACGAGCTCCGCGCGCAGCTCGGCGAGCTGCTGTTCGACCGCGTCCCGCCCCCCGCCACACCCGGCGGCGAGCGCGGCGAGCGCGAGCCCCATCGAGCCGATGCCCAGGCCAATCCTCATGCGGCGCCCAGCCTACCCGCCGCCGCGCCGGCCGGCCAAACGCACGGCGATCTCCGCGCGGCGCGCGGGTCGCTCCGGCGCGCCCCGACCGCCGCGCCGGAGCGACGCCCGCTCCGTAACGCGCTCCAACGCGCGGCGCGACGTCGCGCGTTACGGAGCGCGCGCAGTTCTGCTAGGGTCGCGCCCCGAGGATCGAGCTGCGAGGGGTGAACGTGCGGAAATTCTTCTTGATTTTCGTGATCGCGACGACGGGCGCCGCGTGCGGCGGCGACGACGGCCCGGGGCCCGCGGAGACCGCGTGCTTCGACTACAGCAAGTTCGACGGCGCGACCCCCGAGGTGAGCTTCGCGACCGACGTCCTCCCCGTCTTCCAGCGGTCCTGCTCGTTCAGCTCGACCTGCCACGGCGCCGAGGCCGGCTCGGCCGGGTTCGCCTACCTCGGCCCGGCGGTGAGCGAGCAGGCCACGCCGGCGCAGATCGACGCGATCGTGGCCCAGAACGTCGGCGTCCCGTCGCGCGCGCCGTCCGGGATGCCGCGGATCGCGGCCGGCGACCCCGCGAACAGCTTCCTCATGCACAAGCTCGACGACACCCTGAGCTGCGGGGACCTGGAGTGCACCCCCGACCAGTGCGGCGCCCCGATGCCCTACACCGGCGACACCCTGCCCGCGGCGGAGCGCGACGCCGTCCGCCGGTGGATCCAGCAAGGGGCCAAGGTCAATTGATCGGTCGGCTCTCCGGCCACGTCGTGGAAGAGGGCGACGAGGGCACGGTGGTGCTCGACGTCGCCGGGGTCGGCTACGAGGTGACGGTCCCGCTCGGCGCCGTGGGGCGCGCGCGCGGCCTCGCCGCGGCCTCGGGCTCGGAGGCGATCACCCTGTTCGTCCACACCCACGTGCGCGAGGACGCGCTCCTCCTCTACGGCTTCGCGACGCGCGAGGACCGGGCGGCCTTCCGCGTGCTCATCGGCATCTCCAGCATCGGCCCGAAGATCGCGGTGGCCATCCTCAGCGCGCTCGGCGCGGGGGAGCTCGCCGCGGTCATCGCCCGCCGGGAGACCGCGCGCCTCACCGCCATCCCCGGCGTCGGCAAGAAGACCGCCGAGCGGCTCGTCCTCGAGCTGAAGGACAAGCTCGTCAACCTCCCCTCGGCCGCGGCCTCGCCGGCGGCCCCGCCGCCCGCGGCCGCCGGCGCGAAGCAGGACCTCCTGCACAGCGCGCTCACCCGCATGGGCTACCGGCCGGCCGAGGCCGAACGGGCCGTCGCCGCCCTCGGCGCGCGCGTCGACAGCGCCCCGCTCGGGGATCTCGTGCGCGACGCGCTCGCGCTCCTGTCCAAGTGAGCGCCCCGCGGCGGCGCGAGCCGGCGGCCCCTGGGGGCCCGGCCGCCCGCGCACGCCGCCGGCCGCCCGCGCATGAAGGAGCGACAGACTGTCGACAGAGGGCGCCCGCGGCGAATATGCTCCCGCCGCCGTTCGCCTTGAGACCCTGTCCGGTCGCTCGTTGTGAGGAGGCCTGGTGATCACCTGTCCGAAGTGCTCCAAGGAAAATCAGGACCATTACAAGTTCTGCCTCGGCTGCGGCGCCGAGTTGCCTCGCGACGTTTCGCCGAAGAAGTTCGCGGCGGGCACCCCGCCCCACGGCGTGCCGGCGGCCTCGCGGTCGAACCAGCCCTACGGCGATGAGCCGACCGCCATCGGCACCGGCGCCCAGAAGGGCCCCGCGGCCGCGCCCCCGCCGCCCGCGCTCCTCGATCCGGCGGCGTTCGCCACGCCGGTCCGCGGCGAGGACACCGGCACGAGCAGGAAGGCCGCGGCCGCCGCCGCGCAGCCGGCTTCGCCCGCGGCGTCGGCCGGCGCGGGGACGGTCGTCTGCCCGCAGTGCCAGGAGCCCAACCCGCCGTCGAACAAGTTCTGCGCGCTCTGCGGCTTCAAGCTCGTCAAGCCGGCGGGCGCCTCGGTGCAGCCGCCCGCGCCGGTCGTGTCCACGTCGGGCGCCGCGAACGTCGTGCTGACCGCGCTCCGGGCCGACGGCACCGAGGCCGGCTCGTACACGCTGCCCGCGAACCCCACGACCGTGGGGCGCGACGCGGGCGCGATCTTCGGCGGCGACAGCTACCTCTCCCCGCGCCACGCGACGTTCTCGATCAAGGGCGGGCGCCTCTTCGTCAAGGACGAGAGCTCGCTCAACGGCGTCTACCGCAGGCTGCGCAGGGACGCGCCGGTGCAGCTCGAGAACGGCGACGTCTTCCGCATCGGCCAGGAGATCGTCCGCGTCGAGTCGCTCACCCCCGCGCCCGCGACGCCCGACGGGGTCGAGCGGCTCGGCAGCCCCTCGAAGGGCTACGTCGCGCGCCTGGCGCTGATCATCGGCAGGGACGCGACCGGCAACGCGTTCCCCGTCCCCGACACCGGCCTGCACCTCGGGCGCGAGCGCGGCGACATCCTCTTCCCCGAGGACGGCTACGTCTCCGGGCTCCACTGCCAGATCTCGCACCAGGGCGGCCGGCTGTTCCTCACCGACCTCGGCAGCTCGAACGGCACCTTCCTCCGCGTCCTCGGCGAGACCGAGATCGCCGGGGGCGACATCCTGCTCATGGGCCAGCAGCTGTTCCGCGTGAGCGTGTGAGGCCACGCGGCCCGAGCTCCGAGGACGCGACCGGCACGCTCGCACAACCCCACGCCCCGTCGTACGCTGGGCATCCCTGAGGCACTCGCCATGGAAATGGTCCGCACCATCCGCGTGGTCGCCGCCGTGATCGAACAGGACGGCCGGTACCTCATCACCCAGCGCCGCCCGACCGCCGTGCTGCCGATGCTCTGGGAGTTCCCCGGCGGGCGCGTGGAAGAGTCCGAGACCGACGCGGCCGCCCTGAAGCGCGAGGTCCGGCACCGGCTCGGCGTCGAGATCGAGGTGGGCCAGCTGATCTCGTTCGTGAGCCACCCGTACGAGCGCTACATCGTCGACCTGTACCTCTACGAGTGTCACATCAAGAGCGGCGAGCTCGCCTCGCTGGCCGTGAACGCCTTCCGGTGGGTCACGAGCGCCGAGTTCGATCGCTACCCGTTCACGCCGGCCGACGAGGCCAGCATGAACAAGCTCCTCGGCATGACCTGACGCGCCCGCGGCGGCCGAGCGCGCGACCGCGGCGCTCGCGGCGGCCCAGCGTCGCGCTCGCGGTGGCCACGCGTCCCGCTCGCGGCGGCCCGGCGCGCGGCCCTCACAGGCGCGGCGAGCGCCGGAGGAGCGCGAGGAACAGCGGCCCGCCGAGGACCGCGGTCACCGCGCCGACGGGCGGCTCCGTGCCGAGCCACCGGAACGAGAGGCGCGCGAGGAGGTCGCAGGTCGTGAGCAGCACCGCGCCGGCGACCAGCGACAGCGGCAGGAGCCGCCGGTGATCCGCGCCGGCCAGCCGGCGGACCGCGTGCGGGACGATGAGCCCGACGAAGCCGATGAGGCCGGTGCGGCTGACGATCGCGCCGACCACGCACGAGGACGCGAAGAAGATCCGGCGCTCGACGGCGCGCACGTCGACGCCGAGGGTCCCGGCCGACTCGTCGCCGAGCGAGAGGAGGTTCAGGCGCGCGGCGTCGGCGAGGAGCACCGCGCAGCCGACGGCGACGTAGGCGGCGACGCCGAGGAGGACCGAGGCCGTGGGCAGCTCGACGAAGCCGATGAGCCACCGGAGCAGCTGCTGGGAGCGCGAGGGGGAGACGATCGTCTTGAGGAACGTGATGAGGCCGGCGGCGATGGAGTTCACGATCACGCCGGCGAGGAGCATCGAGGCGCCGGAGGTGCCCTCGGCCGCGCCGCGGGCGATGGCGTAGACGAGCACCGTCGCGGCGAGGCCGCCGGCGAGCGCCGCCGCCGGCAGGAGCGTGGCGCCGAGGACGGTCGCCGCGCCGACGCCGAGCGCGATCGCGAGCGCGGCGCCGAGCGCGGCGCCGCCGGAGACGCCGAGCACGTAGGGCTCGGCGAGCGGGTTGCGGAGCAGCGCCTGGAACGCGGCGCCCACGGCCGCGAGGCCGGCGCCGGAGATGGCCGCGAGGAGTACGCGCGGCAGGCGCACGTCGAGGAGGAGCGTCCGGTCGAGGCCCGGGCCCGCGAGGGCGCGCTCGACCGAGACGGGCTCGGCGCCGAGCAGGACGGCGAGGAGGAGCGCGAGGGCGAGCGCCGCGGGCGCCGCGGCGAGGGCGAGCGCGGGCGCGCGCGCGGGCCGAGAAGCGCGGCCGGGCGCGGGCGCCGTCAACCTTGGCCGCCTCCGCCCGCCGCGGCCGGATGCGGGGCCGGCCCGCCGCCGCGCTCGGCGTTCCGCTCGTAGATGAGGCGCAGCCCGGTGAGCGTCAGGTCGTCGTCGACCACCTCGATGGTCTCGGTCTGCGGCGCGATGAGCCGCGCCAGGCCGCCCGTGGCGATGACCCGGCACGGGTAGCCGAGCTCCCGCCGGAGGCGGCTCACGAGCCCGTCGACGAGCCCCGCGTAGCCGTACACGATGCCCGACTGCATCGAGTGGACGGGGTTGCGGCCGACGACCCGGGGCGGGAGCGCGATCTCCACGCGGGACAGCCGCGCGGCGCGGGAGAAGAGCGCCTCGGCGCTGATCTGGATGCCCGGCGCGATGACGCCGCCCAGGTACTCGCCCTTCGGGGTCACGCAGTCGAACGTGGTCGCCGTGCCGAAGTCGACGACGATGACGCCGGAGGCCGCGTGATCGCCCCGGCCGGGCTCGGGCGGCGGCGCGGGCTCGGGCGACCGCTTCACCCACTCGTGCGCCGCGACCGCGTTGACGATCCGGTCGGCGCCGACCTCGCGCGGGTTCTCGTAGAGGATGGCCATGCCGGTCTTGATGCCCGGGCCGACGACGAGCGGCTCGATGCCGAAGGCCCGCTCGACGAGCCCCACCATCGTGTCGGTCAGCGTCGGCACGACGCTCGCGATGATCGCGCTGTCGATGCGGGCGAGGTCGACGCGGCGGAGGTCGAGCATCTGCCGGACGAGCACCGCGTACTCGTCCGCAGTGCGCGAGCGCGCGCTCTCGCAGCGGAGGTGGTGCCGCAGCGCCTCGCCCTCCAGCACCCCGAAGCTGATGTTCGTGTTCCCGACGTCGATGGCGAGCAGCATGCTGGCTGGACTCTAGCGCCGCGCGCTGGAAATCACGGAGGGATTTCGGAAGCGCGCGGCGGCCTGCGGGCGGGGCGGTCCCCTCGGTTCTCCTCGGTTCTCCTCGGTTCCCCTCAGCGCTTGCTCCTCGGTTCTTCTCCTCGGTTCCCCTCAGCGCTTGCGCGCGAGCGTCACCCCGTCGCGCACCGAGAGCATGACCTTCTCGACCCGGGGATCGCGGGCCACGAGGTCGTTGAAGGCGGCGATGGCGCGGCCGTCCGCGGTCTCCGGGGCGAGGACCTCGCCGCCCCAGAGGGTGTTGTCGGCGACGATCAGCCCGCCGCGGCGGACGCGCGGGAGGGCCTCCTCGAAGTACGCCGAATACCGCTCCTTGTCGGCGTCGATGAACACGAGATCGAAGGCCGGGCTCGCCGGCAGGGCGCGGATCGTCTCGAGCGCGTCGCCGAGCGCGATCCGGATCTTCTCGCCGTGCTCGCTGCGGTCGAAGAACGACCGGGCGACGCGGGTCACGTCGGGGTCGCGGTCGCAGGTGACGAGCTCACCGTCGGGCGGGAGCGCCTCGGCCATGCTGAGGGCCGAGTAGCCGGTGAAGGTGCCGATCTCGAGGACGCGGCGCGCCTGCATGAGGGCGCAGAGCAGCTTGAGCAGGGCGCCCTCGACCCGCCCGACCTGCATGCCTGCCCGCGGATCGCTGGCGAGGGTGTGCTCGCGCAGCTCGTCGAGGAGCGCGGGAGGCGGCTCGGTGTGGTCGTGGACGTAGCGCTCCAGGTCTCGATCGAGGAGGTGGGCCATCGTGGAGGTTCCTTGTGGGGCCACGGTAGCACGCGGGCCTGTCACCCCACCTTGAGCTGCCGGCGATCTTCGGGGTAGCGTCGACCATGACCTGTTCTTCCTGGAAGACGTGCGCTGTCGTGGCGCTCCTCGCAGCGGCCTGCAGCTCGGCGCCGGACAGCCCCCGGACGGGCGGATCCGGCGGCGCGGGCGGCGCCGGAGCGAGCGGGTCGGGCGGCGCCGGCGCGGGGGGAGCGGGCGGCGCCGGGGGGACCGGCGGGGCGAGCTCCGCGGCGACCGGCGGCGGGGCGGGCGGAGAGGCGGAGTACGCGTGCGCTTCGCTCGGCGATCCCTGCACGACGTGCCTCGCGCTCCGCTGCCAGGAGCGCTATTGCGCGTGCCAGCGGAGCGCGGAGTGCGCCGCCCTGGCCAACTGCCTCCTCGGGTGCGATCCGGGAGAGGAGCCCTGTCAGCAGACGTGCATGACCGCGCACCGGGAGGGCATCTCCGGCGTCTCGCTCGAAGGTGGCTGTGCGGCCGAGCGGTGCGCCGTGCAGTGCCCGTCGCGCGCTGCGCTGTCCCGGTGCGATTCCTGCCGGTACGCGCGGTGCGCCGCCGAGATGAACGCGTGCGCCGCCGACCCGTCGTGTCGGGCGCTCGTCGCGTGCACCGACACGTGCGCCGCGGGCGACGCCGCGTGCCGGGAGCTGTGCGCGATGCTGTACGAGAGCGGCGCGCCGGCGGCTGCGGAGGTGTTGGCGTGCGGAGGGGCGCAGTGCGGCGCCGACTGTGAGGGTGGGTGAGCCGCCGCGGCGCCGCGGGGGTCGACGGGGGGCGGCGATCCGCCTAACCTTTGCGCGTGCCTCTCCACGGATTGCGCGAGATCGAGCGGGACCCGTACACGGCCGTCCATCACGATCCGACCCAGCAGCTCGTGTTCATCCGGCGGTCTTCGCTGCCCTATCCGAGCTTCGAGGAGCTCGATCGGAGCTTCCGGCGCATCGAGCAGGCGATCCGGATCATCTCCCGACCGCGCTCTCTCCTGCTCGTCGACGCCCGGGACGCGCCGATGCGCAATGACGATGGGTTCGAGGTGACGTTCGGGCAGGCGCACGCGCGGTTGTTCCAGGGGTTCAAGAGGGCGGCGGTCATCCTGAGGAGCGCGATCGGGGTGCTCCAGGTGGGGCGGCTCTCGAGGGGGTATGTCACGCCCGTGAGCACCTTCACCCGGCCCGAGGACGCGCTCCTCCACCTGGGCGTCCGCGTCGACCTGACGCAGCTCAAGAGCCCTTAGGGGCGCCGGCGGCGCGGGACGCCTCGCCGGGCTGCCCACCTCTTCCACCGCGGGGAGCGGCGGCGATGCTCACAGGTGCCGCGTCTCTTCCGGTGGAGCTTGCCAGTTGTTGTTGCGCCCGTCGGCGTACCAGATCGGCGCGGCGAGGAGCTCCCCGGGATCGACGTCGTCGAGCGAGGCGAGCTGGACCGCCACGTAATCGCCGCCGATCTGCTCCAGGTGCCCGCGCCCGAACGAGCGCACGCCGCAGCGCCGGCAGAACAGGTGGTGCCCGACCTTCATGCCGAACTGGTAGTCGCTCAGCGCGTCCTCCCCCGCGAGCAGCCGGAACGCGTCCGGCTTGATGATCGCGTTCCAGTTCCTCGTCTTGGTGCAGATGGAGCAGTTGCACTTGTTGGTCCCGGCGCTCAGGTCGATATCGGCCTCGAAGCGGACCGCGCCGCAGTGACAGCTCCCTGCGTACGTTTTCTTCATCTGCAGACCTCCCGGTAGGATGGGCGCTCGCGCGCGAACGCTCGACGGACTGGAGGCCTGACTGTACTCCATCTCGGGGCTCCTCGTGCAGCCGTTCTACCCGGAGATCCCGCGCGTCGGCGAGCGGTCGCTCCTGTCCTTCGGAGGTGTGTTCAGCCATACGCTCCTGAAGGTGCCGAGCCGCGGCGACCTCCGCGCTCCAACGACCTTCAGCGGCGATGGCGGCGGCCGAGGAGCCAGCGCCGGCGCTCCTCGTTGAACCTCCGTGCGCGCCGTGCGACAACGATCCGTGAGCGTCGGCGCGCCGCGCGGGCCGTCGCGCCCGTGACGATCCGGACGCGTCGATTCCGAGCCCGGGGGATTACTGCTTCAGAAAACGCGAGAGCACGGGCAGCAAGGCTTTCGCGCTGACCATGTGGTCTTGGCCGGCGAGCCGCTCGAACCTCGCGTTGGGGATCGCTTTCGTCAGCTGGCTCGCGACGTCGCGGATACCCGCCGGGCTCTTTTCGCCCACGATGATCTGCGTCGGCACGGCGACCTTGGCGGCCCGTTCGACCGGCGGGAGGTCCTTGGTCAAGGCGATGTCGTACGCGAGGGTCGGCGCGAGCGCGACCATCGTTTTCCAGCCAGGGAACAGGGGCAGCAGCCAGACGAAGATGCCAGGCATGCCGATGCCCTTCAAGAAGACGCGCATCGCCGCCTTGTTGTTGCCGTCATCGAGCAGCCTTTGCACCTGCTGGCTCAGCTGACCGTACGTGACCTTCTCTGCCTCGTCGTGCACATAGGAAGGGTCGTACATCACCACTTTGTCGACCTTGTCGCCCAGGCGCAGGGCGGCCTCGAGGGCCAGCACGGCACCGGAGGAGTGGCCAACCAGGTTGGCCTTGCCGCCGGCTGCGTCGATCATGGCCTCGATGTCCTCGACCTCGCGCTCTATCGAGTACGGCGGCGTGTCGCCGCTGTCGCCGCGCCCTCGGCGATCGTAGTTGTAGACGGTGAACTCCTTGGCAAATTCCTTGGCGTCTTGCAGGATGGGCTTGAAGGAGCGGAAGCAGCTGGCTCCTGTGATGTAAATGAGCGCGGGCCCGCTGCCATAGACATCGTACGCCAGCGGCGTGCCGTCCTTTGATCTGGCGATCTTCATGCTGGTGCTCTTCTGGTGGCTGGAGTCTACCGGCATGGGTCGAGCCCGGCGACGAAGATCTCGTCGTCCTCCTGGACGACGACCACGGCGAGCTCTGCCCGCGCCCACCCCGCGCGACGAACACCCTCGCCGGGGGCCGGGCGGCTCGGCGAGCCCACCCGCGGGTCCAGGACGAGCTCGATCGGCCGATCCAGCGCTAGGCGAGCGGCTTGCCGCCCGTGACCCCGAGCACCTCGCCGTTGATGTAGGTGGCCTCGTTCGAGGCCAGGAACACGAACGCCGGAGCGAGCTCGGCCGGCTGCGCGGGCCGCTGCATCGGCGAGTCTTTCCCGAAGCTGGCCACCTTCTCCTCGGGGAACGACTGCTGGATGAGCGGCGTCCACACCGGGCCGGGCGCGACGGTGTTGACCCGGATGCCGCGCTTGATGAGGTCCTGCGCCAGACCCTTGCCGAAGGTGACGATCGCCCCCTTGGTCGACGCATAATCGAGGATGTTCGGGCTCGGCTGGTAGGCCTGGATCGAGGCCACGTTGATGATCGAGCTCCCCTCCTTCATGTGCGGCAGCGCGTGCCGGACGAGGTGGAACATCGCCATGATGTTGACGCGGAAGGTGCGCTCGACGCGCGCGGCGTCGATCTCCTCGAACCGCTCGGCGGCCTTGCCCTGCTCCGCCGCGTTGTTCACCAGGATGTCGATCCGCCCGAACTTGCGCGCCGTCTCCTCGATCACCTTCCGGCAATGCGCCTCGTCGGCCAGATCGCCGGGGATCGCGATCGCCTCACGCCCCGCCTCCTTGACGACCCGCACGGTCTCCTTCGCGTCCTCGTGCTCGCTCAGGTACGCGATCGCCACGTGGGCCCCCTCCCGGGCGAACGCGAGCGCGACGGCGCGGCCGATGCCGCTGTCGCCGCCGGTGATCAGCGCGACGCGGTCCTTCAGCCGGCCGAGGCCCTTGTACGACGACTCGCCGTAATCGGGCCTCGGATCCATCTTGGCCTCGATGCCCGGCCGGTCCTGGCTCTTGCCCTCGAAAGGCGGCTTCGGGCCCGCGCCCTTCGGATCCTCGCTCGGTCCAGTGTTCTGCATGCCTCCTCCTTCCCGCTGTCCTGTGGTGGGAAGCCGATCGCGCTCCCAGCGGTACCTGGCAATAAGGACGAACGGACTGCCCGACCATCGGTCGCAGCCTGCACTCCGGATCGGAGCTGCCCCTACCCGGCTGCGCGCTTCGTGATCTCCGCCGCCGCCGCGCGTCCGGCGGCGCAGGCGCTCTCCGCGCTCGATCGCGCGACGCGACGGTATCCAGCGCGCGCAGCGCGCGACGCGCCGCCCTGATGAGCCCGCGGCGGCCCGCCAGTCAAGGCTTGACAGCGGACAGCTGCTCCGGTGTCGTCGCCCTGCATTGTCCCGCAGCACGCCGCCCGCGCGAAGGCGGAGAGGAGCACCGTTGCCATGAAACACATCGACGAGAAGCTGCTAGAGTCGGATCTCGAGGTTCGCTTCGGGTATCTCATCGAGTTCGTCGGCTTTGGAGAGGCGGACATCGCCGCGATCCACGGCGCCGCGCTGCACCTCGCCCCGAAGGTCCAGGCGCTCGTCGACGCGGTGTACGAGAAGCTGTTCCTCTACGACGCCACGAAGCGCCACTTCGTGCCGAAGCAGCACGGCTACGAGGGGCAAGGGCCGGCGGACCTCCTGTCGCTCACCCTGAGCCACGAGCAGATCCAGTTCCGCAAGAAGCACCTCGCCGACTACCTCGTCCGGCTCGTGACCCACGCGTACGACCCGAAGATGGTCGCCTACCTCGACATGGTGGGGCGGATCCACACGGCCAAGGCCGGCAATCCAGAGATCGTCGTCCCGCTCGTGCAGATCAACGCGCTCATGGGCTTCGTCTCCGACGCCCTGCTCCAGACGATCCTGTCCCTCGGCCTGGACCGGGAGACCGAGGTGCGCACGCTGCGCGCCTTCAACAAGCTGCTCTGGATCCAGAACGATCTCCTCTCGCGCCACTACGTCCAGACGGCCTGAGCCGCGCCGGCCCCCGTGGGGATCGTGCGATGCGGGCGCGGCGCTGGAACGCGCCGTCGGATCGGGCGATGATCGCCGCTTGCCAAGAGCGCGGAGGCCGGAAGCGGAGGCCTCCGCGGGCCCGGCTCCACGCGAGCCTGCGAGGTGAAAGGCCATGCGTCGATTCTTCAGACAACCAGCGCTCGTCCTCTTGATGTCGTCCCTCCCCGCGGCCGCCGGCTGCGGCGACGAGGACGACCCCGAGCCCAGCCGCTTCGCCTGGCTCGCCACGCGCGCCGAAGAGGTGCGCGAGCTGTCCTTCGAGCGCGAGGTGCCGGTCCGCACCATCTCGCGGGCCGAGGTCGACGCCGAGGCGGAGCAGGCCGCGGACGCCATCGACGAGGAGGCGCTCGCCGCGCTCGCCGCCACCTACGGCCGACTCGGCTTCTTCCCGCCGGACACCGACCTCCAGGGCGCCTTCGGCCAGTCGATGGACGTGTTCGCCGCCTGGTACTCGACCGAGAGCAAGGCGATCTCGCTCATCGGCGAGGTGGAGGACAACGTGCTCGTCCACGAGTACGTCCACGGGCTCCAGGACCAGCACTTCGACCTCGGAAAGCTCCTCACCGCTTCGCTGACGAGCGACGCGCACCTCGCGCTGAGGGCGGCCATCGAGGGCGACGCGATGCTCGCCGAGGTGCGCTTCCTCATGCAGGAGGCCAACGACGCCGATCTGGACCGGCTCAACTGGGCCGTCATCATCGACGCCGCCCAGGCCGCCGGCGAGCAGATCCTCGAGGAGAACGAGCTGCCTGCCCTGTTCGTCGACTATCCGTCGTTCGCCTACGGGTTCGGGTTCGAGTATTGCGCCCACAACCTGACCGGCGCGAGCGCGGCGTCGCCCACGCCCGACCAGGCCTTCCCGTTCGACTGGTCACGGCAAGACGCGCTCTTCTCCGACCGCATCCCCGCGACCACCCAGCAGATCCTCACCCTCGACGGCCAGGATCCCGTGGTGCGGGTCGGGCTGGAGGAGGTGCCGCCCGCGCTCGCCGATCGGCTGGAGGCGCTCGACTGGGACTCGCTCGGCGAGTGGCTCTCCTACCTGCTCCTGCGCCCGCTCGACGGCGCGCTGGAGCTCGGGGACATGCGCGCGCTCGCCGCGGCCTGGGACGGCGATCGCGCCCTGTTCGTGCGCGACCGGAAGACGGGCGCGGCCGGGACCGCGTGGGCGTCCGCGTGGGACGACGTGAGCGCCGCGGCGGTCGTCGAGTCCGCGCTGTGGTCTCTCTACGGCGGCGCGGCGCGCGACGAGGGTGAGCCGCGCCTCGGGCAGGCCGCGGACGGCGAGCTCGTCTGGATCGAGCGGCGGGAGGAGCGCGTGGTCGCCCTCAAGAACATCGACGAGGCGCTCCTGCCGGCGCTCGCCGAGGCGGCCTTCGCCTCCGGGATCAAGCCGATGCGCCTCACGCTCCGGAAGCGCCCCTCGCTCTCGGCGTGGCTCTCGCGGCGCCTGCCCGGGCCGCGCTGAGCCGCGCACGCCGCCCGGCCGATCGCGAGCCCCGGACCGCGGGCCCCGAAATGGAGCGCTCCCGCCTCCGGGCCATCCAGCCTGGAAGCGGGAGCCAGCAGCCATCAGCCATCTGCCATCTGCGCACGGCGACGCGCGCCGGCAGCTCTCCAGCGGAGCGCGCCGCGCGTCAGCACGGCGCGCTCCGGGCCATCGAGGCGCGGCCCTCGACGCGCGCTCGCCGCTCAGATGCACAGAGAATCGCAGTCGTGATCCTCTTCGCACGCCGAGACGCAATCGCCGTCGTCATCGCACGCCGAGATGCAGTCTTCGCGCTCGGTCGAGCACGCGGTGATACAGCTGTCGTCGCCCTCGCCCGGCTTGTCGTCGTCCGCGTCGACGAAGCAGCCCGCCGCCAGGGGAACCGTGGAGACCAGAAGCATAGCCAACATCTTGCGAATCATGGGTTGTCCTCCTTCGTGGTGTACTGTCCGCATGCGATGCAGGGGACATCGACTCACCAAGCAGGGGACGTACCAACCGCACTTCCGGCGCGACTCACGCGCTCTCGCGAGCCGCGGAGAGGTGCGGAGACGCGCGGCGCCGCGCGCGGGGCGGGCCCGGCGGCGGACATCGCGCCGCCGCGGCCGGTAGACGCAGCACGTCACTCCAAGGCAAATCGCCACATGGGCGCGGGCCACGGCTGGGCCCGACCCCCCGATGTCCGGGGTTTCCCCGGCTTCAGCGCGGCTCGGGCGCGGTGAGATCGAATGTCACACCCGCCTCGACCGTGAGCGCCCGACATCCGTCCAGGCGCTCACCTCGTCTCCCACGTCGGTCGGATCACCCCTCGTCTTCAGGCGTCGGCGGCTTCGGCGGCGGCCGGTCCATCGGGTAGCGCCGCAGATCCAGCGTGTACGGCGCGTCGCCGTGGGGGGCCGCCGGCTTCCCCGTCACCGGCCAGGGCGTCTGCCCCTCGATCGTGAACCGCTGCGCCCGCCGCGCCGCCGCCTCGAACCGCGTGAGCGGCGGCGTGCCGAAGGCGCGGCCCTCCGGGTGCCACACGTGATAGGCGCACGCGCCGATCGAGCGCTTGCCCCACGTGTCCACGATGTCGAGGTGGATCGGGTGGTGGATGCCGAGGTGCGCGTGCAGGCTGTGCGGCGGCGCCCAGGCGCGGAACCGCACGCCGCCCACGAGCTCCGCCGCCGTCCCCGTCGGCCGGAGCGGCAGCACGTGGCCGTTCACGAGCACCGTGTGGCGCTCCGGCGTGAGCCCCTTCACCCGCACCTCGATGCGCTCCATCGACGAGTCCACGTAGCGCGACGTGCCCGACGTTGTCAGCTCCTCGCCGAGCACGTGCCACGGCTCGATCGCGTTGCGCACCTCCAGCATCACGTCGCCGGCGTGCAGCGTGCCGACCACCGGGCAGCGCAGCTCGATGAACGGGCGGTACGCGTCCGCGGGCAGGGCGAGCCCGCGCTGCTTCAGGTAATCGAGCACGTCCTCGAAGTCGCGCCACAGGTAGTACGGCAGGAGGAAGCGGTCGTGCAGCGCCTGGCCCCAGCGCACGAGCTGGCCGGTGTACGGCTCCTCGGCGAACGAGGCGAGCAGCGTCCGGACGAGCAGCGTCTGCGCGACCGCCATCCGGAAGTGCGGCGGCATCTCGAAGGCGCGCAGCTCGATGAGCCCCTGCCGGCCGTGCGCCGTCTGCGGATCGAACAGCTTGTCGATGCTCACCTCGGCGCGGTGCGTGTTGCCCGTCATGTCCACGAGCAGGTGGCGGAACAGGAGATCCGAGAGCCACGGCGGCTCGTCCTCGCGGCGCTCGAACGCGCGCGCGAGCGCGATCTCCAGCTCGTAGAGGTTCTCGTGGCGCGCCTCGTCCACGCGCGGCGCCTGCGACGTCGGGCCGACGAACAGGCCCGCGAACATGTACGAGAGCGACGGGTGGTGCTGGTTGAAGGTGAGCAGGCTGGCCAGGAGATCCGGCCGGCGCAGGAAGGGGCTCGAGAGCGGCGTCGGACCGCCGAACGTGAGGTGGTGGCCGCCCCCGCTCCCCGCCATGCGCCCGTCGATCAGGTACTTCTCGCAGTGCAGCCCGCTGTGCAGCGACGCGTCGAACACCGTCTCCAGGAGCGAGGCGTACTTGCGCACCCCGTCGGTCGGCGGGAGGTTCACCTCGAGCACGCCCGGGTCCGGCGTCACCGAGAAGCGGAGCACGTCGGCGCCGGGCGGCGGCGGGTAGCCCTCGAGCAGCACGTCGATGCCCGTGTCCTGCCGGGTCGCGTCGATCGCGGCGATGAGCTCGAAGAAGTCGGCCGGCGAGAGGAGCGGCGGCAGGAAGACGTGGACGGCGCCGTCGCGCGTCTCGACGCAGAGCGCCGTGCGCACCCCGTAGCCCGATCGCCCGGCGGCCGGCGCGGCGCGCTGGGCGTGCGCGGCGCGCTCGCCGTCGTGGGCGTGGCGCTGCGCCGCGCGCGCGCGCGCCGTCTCGGCGTGATCCGGGTCGCCGTCGCCCTCCACGAGCTCGACGCGGCGCTGCTTCTCCGCCTCCTCGTCGGCCTCGGGATCGCCGCGCCGCGGGTCGGGCGGCGACACGAGCTCCTCGATCGGCGGCGGCGGGGCCACCGCGACGAGCGAGCGGAGCGGCAGGCGCAGGCCGATGGCGCTGTCGCCCTGGAGCAGGAAGAGGTGCCCGCGCCGGAAGCTCCAGCGCTCGCTGATCCACGCGCCCCGCTGGCGCGCGAGGGGCAGGACGAAGCCGGCCTCGCTGCCGAGCCCCCGGTCGAGCACGCGCGCGAGGCGCCGCCGCTCCTCCGGGTCGTCGAGGTTCGCCGTGAGCGGGTCGACGTCGACGGGCAGGCTCGCCTCGTCCTGGAGGTGGCGCCAGGGGTCCTCGTGGGCCGGCAGCAGGAACTCGGAGAGGCCGAGCCGCGCCGCGAGCGCCTCGGCGAACTTCCGCGAGAGCGCGGCGCTCTTCGCGCGCGGCGAGCGGCCCGTCGAGGTCGCGGGGTCCGCGTGGCGCGCCCCGGACATCTCGGTCCAGAGGCGGACGCCGTCGCGCCGGTCGATGATCTCGAGGGCCCAGCGCGGCAGGCTCTCGCCGGGGTAGTGCTTGCCGGCGCGGAGCAGCACGACGCCGCCCGGCGCCATCCGGCGGCGGAGCTCGTGCGCGAGCCGGAGCCCCTGCGACCACTTGGTCGGGCCGATCGCGCCCTCGCGCCACTCCGGCGCGTCCGGGTACTCGCGCGAGTTGAACGTCGGCTCGCCGCCCATGGTCAGGGTGAGGCCCGCGGCGGCGAGCCGCTCGTCCGCGCGGTCGGCCACGGCCAGGAGCTCCTGCCACACGGGCTCCTCGTAGGGCGTCGTCGGCCGCGGCTCGTGGCCGAGCCGGCCGACCTTCATCTCGAAGTGCACGTCGGTCGCGCGCGTGTCGCTCGATCCCTCGACCGGCGCCGCGAGCGCGGGCGAGGCCGTGCAGGCGAGCGGGATGTGGCCTTCGCCGCAGAGCAGGCCGCTCGTCGCGTCGAGGCCGATCCAGCCGGCGCCGTGCAGGAAGACCTCGGCCCACGCGTGCAGGTCGACGACGTCGCGGCTGACGCCGCGCGGCTGGTCGGGGATCATCCCCTCGTCGGTCAGCTGCACGAGGTAGCCGCTCACGAAGCGCGCGGCGAGGCCGCGCGACCTCAGGGCGGCGATGAGCAGCACGGCCGAGTCGCGGCAGCTGCCGCGGCCGTGCGCGAGCGTCTCCTCCGGCGTCCAGATGCCGGGCTCCTCGCGGATGACGTACTTGATGCGCCGGTTCACGGCGGCGTTCAGCGCGACGATGAGCGACACGGTGTCGCCCTTCGAGGGCAGCCCGGCGAGGAACTCGTCGAGCTGCGGCCCGCGGGCGATCGACGGATCGGCGCTGTCGAGGAAAGGGGCGAGGTCCTGCTCGAGCTCGGCCGGGTACGCGAACGGGACCTGCTTGACGCGCTCGTCGAGGTAGAAGTCGAACGGGTTGACGGGGCGGACGTCGACGGCGAGCTCGACGAGGATGTCGAAGTGCGGGACGCGCTCGCCCGCGGGCAGGAGCACCCGGGCGACGCGGTTGCCGTACGGGTCCTGCTGCCAGTGGGCCGCGATGGGCGGGTCGATCTTGAGGCTGTACGACTCGATCTTCGCCTTCGCGTGCGTCGCGGGCCGCAGCCGGATGAGGTGCGGGCCGAGCGAGGCGGGGCGGGCGTACGTGTAACGGGTCCGGTGCTGGATGAGCAGGCGCACGGTGTTTGTCTCCGGGGGTGGTCCTATCCAACCAGAAGTGACCCCGTTCCGTCTCGCCCTCCGCGACGCGCTCCGGACGTACGACGCCTTCGTTTCGTGGAGGATTCGGCCGGAAGACGGCGGTGTAGCGGCGCGAGGCGCGGCGGTGTGGCGGGCGCGGCGGTGCCTCCGCGCGGCCGTGCCGCGCGCGCGACGAGCGCGGCGCGACGAGCGCGGCGCGACGAGCGACGGCGAGCGAGCAACGCCGCAACCGTGCTGCGGCGCGGGCGCGCGGCGGCCCGCGTTGCTGCATCTTTCGCGTTGTTCTGCCTGCCGTGCGGCGCGGCGCCCCGCGCGGGCGCCGCGCGCTTGCCGTCCGAGGGCGAAGCGGTGATCATCGCGCGCTGTGTCGGGTTCCGAGACGAAACAGCCCTCGCTGGCCCCCGTCGAGCTGGGCACCGTGCTCGCCGGCAAGTACCGCGTGGAGCGGATCATCGGCCAGGGCGGCATGGGGGTGGTCGTCGAGGCGCGGCACATCGTGCTCGACGAGCACGTCGCGCTGAAGTTCCTGCTGCCCGCGTTCACCGAGCACCCGGAGGGGTCGGCCCGCTTCCTGCGCGAGGCGAAGGCGGGCATGAGGATCAAGAGCGAGCATGTCGCCCGGGTTTCGGACGTCGGCACGCTCGAGAACGGCGCCCCGTACATGGTCATGGAGCTCCTGACCGGGAGCGATCTCGCGCGCCTGCTCCGGGACCAGGGCGTGCTCGGCCTGGAGGACGCGGTCGACTACATCGTCCAGGGCAGCGAGGCGATCGCCGAGGCCCACGGGCTCGGCATCGTCCACCGCGATCTCAAGCCGGCGAACCTGTTCCTGACGGCGCGCGCCGACGGCTCGCCGCTCGTCAAGGTGCTCGACTTCGGCATCTCGAAGATGACGACCGCCGTCGACGTCCTGACGGGCACGGACGCGGCGCTGGGCTCGGCGCTGTACATGTCCCCTGAACAGATGCGGCAGACGCGCTCGGTGGACCACCGCACCGACATCTACGCGCTCGGCGTCTCGCTCTACGAGCTGCTCGCCGGCCGGCAGCCGTACTACGCGGAGACGCTGCCGCAGCTCTGCTCGGAGGTGCTGACCGGCACCCCGACGCCGCTCCGGGACCTGCGCCCCGACGCGCCCGTCCCGCTCGCGATGGTGCTCGAGAAGGCCTACGCCCGCGATCGCGAGCAGCGGTACGCGTCGGTCGCCGAGCTCGTCGTGGCGCTCGCCCCGTTCGCGCCCGCGCGCACGTACCCGACGCTCGTCCGGATCGCGCGCATGGGCGGCCTGTCGCTGCACGCCGCGGCCGCCGGCGGGCACCGGGCGTCGCAGCCCTCGTTCTCCTCGGTGGACCCGCGGGCCTCGGCGCCGGCGCTGCGCGAGCCGTCGTGGCCGGGGCTCCCCTCGCCCGGGGCCGCCGGTCACGCCGACGCCGCGCCGTCGCCGCGGAACGCGACGCTGCCCGGCGCGGGGTCGCCGCTCTCGCGGCCGCCGCCGGTCGCCCAGGCGACGACGCCGTTCCCGCACCCGCAATCGCCGTTCTCCCGGCCGCCGTCGCCGGTCGCCTCGGCGACGACACCCTTCCCGCACCCGCCGTCGCCGTTCTCCCGGGGGTCGTCGCCGGGCGTGCCGCCGGGCGACGGTGGGCCGAGCCCGGCGCCCCCCGGCGACGGCGGCAGGCCGAGCCCGGTGCCGCCGGACGGTTTCTCGCCGCACCAGCAGATCGTCCCCGGCCCGTACAGCGCGCCGATGAGCTCGCGCGCCGCGGCGACGTTCGCCTCGTCGACCCACCTGGGGATCTCCTCGGACGGGCGCCGGCTCCCCGGCTTGCCCGCCTCGCCGGCCGTGGTCATCGCGATCGCGCTGCTCTCGGCGACGCTCGTGCTCGGGGTGCTCGCCGTCGGCGTGTTCATGCTCCGCGGGCGCGACGCGGACGACGCGGGCGGCGCGGCGGCGAGCGCGACGGAGGCCGCGAGCGCGCCGGCGGCCGTGAGCGCGACGGCGACCGCCGCGCCGGCGCCGGCCCCGGAGCCGCCTGTGCCCGGCGCCGGGGCGGCGACGCCGGAGGAGCCGACGATCCTGCCGACCGGAGCGGCGACGGCCGCCGCCGCGGCGAGCGCCTCGGCGCCGGCGAGCGCTTCGGCGTCGGCGCCTGCATCGGTACCGACGAGGGCTGCGTCCCCGCGAGCGCCCGGGGGGCGCGGCGGGCCGGCGGCCCGCACCTCGCCGGCGCCATCGACCCAGCGTCCTTCCCGAGGCATCGACCTCAACGACCCGCACTGAGCCCACCACCATGATCCTCTCGAGATTGCCTGCGCCCCGCGCGATCCGTCGCGCTCGACTCGCCGTCGCCTCCGTCGTCCTCGCCTCGGCCGCGCTGCTCGCGCCCGCGGGCGCTCTGGCGCAGGGCATGAGCAGCGACCCGACGCTCGCCCAGACGCTGTTCGAAGAAGGGCGCCGCCTGATGGAGGCGAAGGCGTACGCGGAGGCGTGCCCCAAGCTGGCGGAGAGCCAGCGGCTGCGGCCTGGCACGGGCACGCTGCTCAACCTGGCGCTGTGCAACGAGGCGCTCGGCAAGACGGCGACCGCGTGGGGGCAGTTCAAGGAGGCGCTCTTCGCCTCGAAGAAGGAGGGCAACGCCGCGCGCGAGGCGTTCGCGCAGGAGCACATCGGCGCGCTGGAGCCGAGGCTCTCGAAGATCGTGCTCAGGGCGGAGGGCACGCCCGGCCTCCTGGTGCGCGTCGACGGCCACGACATCCCGGCGGCCGCGCTCGGCACGCCGATCCCGATCGATCCGGGGGCGCACGAGGTCGAGGCGACCGCGAGCGGCTACTCGGTGTGGTCGACGACCGTGCAGGTCGGCGAGAGCGCGGATTTGAAGACGATCGCGGTCCCGAAGCTCCAGCCCGCGCCGCCCGCGCAGACGGCCGCGGCGCCGCCGGGGCCGGCGGCGGGCGGCGCCGGGATCGCCGGGGGTGGGAGCGCCGGCGGGGGCGGCGGCGAAGGGCTGCGCACCGCGGGCTTCGTGATCGGGGGCGCGGGCGCGGCGGTGCTCGGCGTGGGCGCGGTGTTCGGGATCCTCGCCGCGGGGCAGGCCAGCGACGCGGAGAAGGACCCGGCGCTGTGTCCGGGCAAGCAGTGCACTCCCCTGGGCCGCAAGGAGATCGACGCGGCGGAGACCAAGGCGCTCGTGTCGACGATCGGCATCGGCGTGGGCGTCGCCGCGATCGGCGCGGGGGCGATCCTGGTGCTGACGTCGGGCCGGCCTCGCGCCGAGGGCGCGAGCGCGGCCAGCGCGAGCGCGCCGGGGCGGTTGCACGCGCGCGTGGTGCCGCTCCTCGGCCCGGAGGGCGGCGGGGTCGGCGTGCTGGGGGCGTTCTAGCGTCTAGACCCGCCCGTCAGAGGTCCGTCCCGGTCTCCTCTCCTAGACTAGTTCCGCGGATCAGAACTCCTGCCAGAGTTCTGCCTCACGAGCGATAGAGAAATAAACGCAAAGGCGCAAAGGTGCAAAGGCGCAAAAGTACAAATCCTTTTTGCGTCTTTGCGTCTTTGCGCCTTTGCGTTGAACTCTCGCTCCGGATCCCTGGCCGAACTTCTGGCGGGCGGAACTAGGACACCGAACAGGTTGAAACCCCGAGAAATTGAACCACATAGGCACAGAGGAAGAGAGAAGAGAGAGCTCAGAATCTTTCTTCATCCCTCTGTGCCCTCTGTGCCTCTGCGGTTCCAATCTCTTCATTCTCGGGCGTTCCAAGCTGATCGGTGCGCTAAGGGTACGTGTCGAACGCCCACCATTCGGTCGCCATGTTGTCGTCGGTGATGATCGGGTCGCCCTGCGTCCGCTGCAGGATCGACTCCCGGCCTTCCCAGGTGGGCCCGCCGCGCCAGTCCTGTTCTTTCAGCAGATCGAGCTGCGCGGCGCGGCTGCCGGCGGGCAGCACGGGACGGCCGTCGATATGCCAGGCGTCGAGCTTCCTCTCGAAGCGCGCATGGTCGATGGTGATCGGATCGTCGCTCGCGATCAGCATGTTCTGGTAGCGCACGGCGTAGGGGAACACGGTCGCCCCGGTCTTCTGAGCCGCGGTGGACATGGTGGTGTTGTAGTAGAGCGCGCCGCCCGGCTTCAGGCGCCGGCGGGACAGATCCATCATCTCTCGGGAGAGCAACATCGAGGCGTACGAGCGCCAGTACACGATCGTGTTCTCGACGATGACGTCGAAGCGGCGCGAGGTCCGCCCCAGGTAGCGCCGGCCGTCGTCGATGAGGAGCTCCACCTTGGGGTTGTCCAGCGCGCTCGCGACGACGGGCGCGCGCCGCGCCGCCTCGATGAAGCCGGGGTTGATCTCGACGACGGTGAGGTGCTCGACGTCGGGGTCGTTCGCCAGCACCTGGAGCCAGGAGCCGGATCCGAGGCCGATCATGAGGATCTCGCGCGGCTCGGGGTGGAACGCGGACACCAGGTAGGCCCGCAACACCCGGTTCTCGTCCTTGTCCGGCAGCGGGCTGACGCTGGCGATGCCCTCGTAGGATCCGCCGCCGTACACGGTGCCCGACCGGGAGACCGTGACGACGCCTTCGCGACGCTCGATGACGTCGGCGAAGCGACCGTGTTCGCGGTATTCCTCCGCGTAAAGGAGCTTCTCGTAGAGGTCGCCGTAGAGCGCTCTCGCCGACCCTACGAAGGACCCGATGGCGGCGGCCAGGAGCGCGCCGCCGAGCACGCGCGAGCGCGCCGTCCTCGACGCGGACAGCATGAGCATCACGCCGAGCGCGGCGCCCGCGATCGCGAGGGCCACGTTGAGCTCGCGCAGGGGCAAGACATCCAGCAGCACGAGGCCGGTGACCAGGCTGCCCAGCGTCGAGCCCGCGATGTTGCCGACATAGACGTAGGACAGCCGCGCTCCGGCCAGCTCGTCCGCGGGGATCGCGAAGTGGCACAGGAGCGGAAACCCCGCGCCGAGGCAGGTGCTCGCGAGCGCGAAGACAGGCAGCGTCGAGGCCGGATCCACACCGCGGCCGACGAGGTGCGCGACGGCGGGGGCGACGAGGAAGGCCGCGAGCGCCCCGGCGACGATCACCCAGCCCGCGCGGTAGAGCTGCCCGGAGCGCTCCGCCGCGGCGCTCCGGCAGTAGCGGCCGGCGAGGAGCGATCCGCCGGCCAGACCGGCGAGGTAGG
Organism: Sorangium cellulosum So0157-2; assembly: GCF_000418325.1. Taxonomy (GTDB): domain Bacteria; phylum Myxococcota_A; class Polyangia; order Polyangiales; family Polyangiaceae; genus Sorangium; species Sorangium cellulosum_D. The sequence continues at coordinate 637,120 of NC_021658.1, read as the reverse complement.
CCGCGAGCAGAGAGCCGAAGGCCTCCGGCGCGCCTTCGGTCGCAAAGCTGTAGACCCGGACCCAGAGGACCTCGTGCGAGAGCGCGATATAACCGCCGAGCGCCGCGACGAGGACGGCGACGAGGAGCCTCATGGCTCGCCGCGACGCCGCCGGCGCAGGGCCATCACGAGCACACCGAGGAGGACGTTGAGCGTCGCGGCGACCTCCGTGGTGGCCCGGAGGCCCAGCCCGCCTAGCAGGTAGCGCGCCGCCAGGAACGCGCCGAACGCCGCGCCCAGCGTGTTGGCGAAGTAGAGGTTGCCCAGCGAGCGACCGACGTTCTGCGATCGCGACGTGGCGTGCCCGACCAGGAGGGGGAGTGTGGCCCCCATCAGCATGACCGGGAGCACCACGAGCAGGAAGGCCACCCCGCCGGCGGCGACATGGCCAATGCCGTGCGTGACGCCCGCGATCAGGGCGAAGAGGCGGAGGCTGAGCGCGCCGTAGAGGCCGATCCCGAGCTCGGCGATCGCGAACAGCGTCACCGCCGCTCGCGGGTGCCGGCGCGAGAGCGCCCCACCCGCGAGGCTCCCGAGGCCGAGACCCAGCATGAACGCGGTGACGACGATCGTGGCCGACAGGATGTCGACACCGTAGATCGCGTAGAGGGCGCGCTGCCAGACGACCTGATACACCAGCGCTGCCGAGCCCGAGAGGAAGAACACCGGGAAGAGCCAGGGCTCCGTGGCTTGCGCCTTCTGCTGCTCAGCGTCCGGCGGGGCGAGCTTTGTCGCGAGGGTCTGCGAGGGCATGCGTGCGGCCCTCGGGGGGGCCTGGCCATGATGCGCTCACGGAGCGGCCTGGCAAGCGCATTCTTCGGTGTCCGGAGCACCGCCGGCGGCCTCGCCTCACCCGAGGATCAGCACGTTCGTGGCGTGATCACCGCCCGCCGCCGTCTCGCAGCCGCAAAGCCGCGACCAAGCCCACGCGGCGGAAGCGCTCGCCGGCCTGAGCCGCCCGCGCGAGGGTGCCGGTGGGTTGGAACAGCCTAGTCCTCGTTAGAGCCGCTGCCACCGGCGCCTGACGCTGGAAAGCTGCCGCCGCCACCCTCGTTGGAGCCGCTGCCGCCGGCGCCTGACGCTGGAAAGCTGCCGCCGCCACCCTCGTTGGAGCCGCTGCCGCCGGCGCCTGACGCTGGAAAGCTGCCGCCGCCACCCTCGTTGGAGCCGCTGCCGCCGGCGCCTGACGCTGGAAAGCTGCCGCCGCCACCCTCGTTGGAGCCGCTGCCGCCGGCGCCTGACGCTGGAAAGCTGCCGCCGCCACCCTCGTTGGAGCCGCTGCCACCGGCTCCTCCCGCGGGAACGCCGCCGGCGCTGCCGCTGTCATCGCCGCCGATCACCACAGGCTCGTTGCAACCGTTCCCCTTGGCGCCGGTGACCATCGGCAGCGCGAGCAGCGTGAACGCCATGACGATTCCGTGTTTGCTGGAGCGTGTCATATTCTGTGTCTCCTCGAATGAGCCGATGATTCGGCCGGCCGCCCTCGGCGCCGATCTTCCTGGACGAGACGCAGCGAAACCATTGTTGCGCCCTCGCGGCCTTGCGTTGTTTCTCCTCGTCCTGGAGGGCCCGGACGCACGTGATGCTCGCGTGGGGAGGTAGCCCCGAGCGCAGACATCGCTGTGCGTTCGCCGCCCGAGCGGGTCAGGGCGCGGCGGCTAGGGGGCACGCCGCCCTGACCCGCTCGGCCAAGGGGGAGCGGGGCGCGTCGCGGAGGAAACGCGCGGCCTCGGCCCGCGCCTCATCGATCCGGCCGAGCGCGCAGAGCGCGAAGACCCGCGCGGCCATGCGCTCTTGTCGCAACGTGCCCGCGCGGAACTCCGCCGCGTGCTCCTCGAGCAACGCGAGCGCCCGGCCCGCGTCGCCCGCGCGGAGGGCGCCTTGCGCGGCCCGCAGCAAGGCGAGCTCTCCTTGCAAGGTGCTGTCCGCCGGCGGCGCCGAGGCGCTGGCCCCCGGGGGCGCCGAGGCGCTGGCCCCCGAGGGCGCCGAGGCGCTGCCCACCGAGGGCGCCGAGGCGCTGGCCCCTGCGGGCGCCGGCAACGCGCTGGCCCCGGAGGGCGTCGGCGCGTCGGATCCGCCCTGGAGCGCCAGAAGCGCGCGCCGCGCGGACGTCGCGGTGACCTGCGGAGGCTCGCCGGAGGACGACGCTCCCGCAGCCGGATGCACCGCGGGGAGCTGCCGCGGCGGCGCAGGAGGAGCCGTCGCGGCGGTGCTCGAGGGTGCAGCCGCCGCGACGAGCGCAGGGGGCGGTGCATCGACCGTGGCCCTGGCGACCCCCGCGACAGCCCTGGCGACCCCCGCGACCGCGACCGCCTCGTGCCTCGCGGCCGGCGCTGCTGGAGGCTCGCGCAGCGCGACCGCGGCGCCGCCGCCGAGCGCCGCGAGCAGCGCGGCCGCCGCGCCGCTCTTCATGAGTAGCCCGCCGAGGCCGGCGGTGACGAACGGCGCCACGGCGCCCGCGCCGCCCCGCGCCCGCCGCCGCCCCCGCGCCCGCCGCCGCCCCCGCGCCCGCCGCCGCCCCCGCGCCCGCCGCCGCCCCCGCGCCCGCCGCCGCCCCCGCGCCCGCCGCCGCCCCCGCGCCCGCCGCCGCCCCCGCGCCCGCCGCCGCCCCCGCGCCCGCCGCCGCCCCCGCGCCCGCCGCCGCCCCCGCGCCCGCCGCCGCCCCCGCGCCCGCCGCCGCCCCCGCGCCCGCCGCCGCCCCCGCGCCCGCCGCCGCCCCCGCGCCCGCCGCCGCCCCCGCGCCCGCCGCCGCCCCCGCGCCCGCCGCCGCCCCCGCGCCTGCGCCCGCAGCGGCGCTCATGCCCGCGCCTGCGCCCGCGGCGGCCGCGGACGGCGCCGCCGAGAGCGTGGCCGAGGCCGCCGAGGTCGTCGCGGAGACCGCCGCCGTCGCCACGGCGAGGGCGCCCGCGCGGCGGAGGAGCTTCTCCCGGATGCGCGCGCGATCGGCGCTCGAGGGCCCCTCGGCGACGAGCGCCGCGTCCATGAGCCGGCGAGCCTCGCGGCTGAGCGGCTTCACGTGCACCTCCACGTGCTCCGCGCCCGGTGCCGCAGGACGGCTTGCTCGAAATCGTGCCGTGCCGCGCGCAGGCGCGAATACACCGTGTTCACGTTGATCCCCGCGACCTCCGCGATCGCCGGCGCCGTCATCTGCTCCAGCTCGGCGAGCACGAACACCTCGCGCTTCTCCTCATCGAGCTCGTCGAGCAGCTCGTAGAGGATGCGCACCGCCTCGGCTTGCTCGGTCCGCGCATCCGGCTGATCCGCCTCCGGGCCGGCGACGGTCTCCGGGTCCTCGGGCGCTTCGGCCGCGAGATCGCTCGCGCCCCTGCGGAGCGCGTTGCGGCGCTGCGCGCGTGCAACGCGGAGCACGATGCCGAAGAGCCACGTCTTCATGGACGAGCGCCCCTCGAACTCGGCCAGCCGCCGGTGGACGACGAGGAAGACGTCCTGCACGGCGTCGTCGACGGCGGCGTCAGCGACCCCGAGGCGCCGCAGGCTGCGCCACACGAAGGCGAAGTGCTCATCGTAGAGCGCCTCGACGCCCGGCGGGTGCGCCGGATCCGGAGCGCACGCAGGCGGCTCCGCCGCCGCGCGGCCGCCCGCGCCGGCGCAGCGGCCGGCCGGGGGTGCGGCGAGGGAGCCGGCGAGCGGAGGCGGGCGCGCCCGCGCCACGCTGGAGGAGGCCATATGTGGTGAGTGCCCTCGCCCGCCCGGATCCATGATCAAAAACGGAGCTCGGCGCCGAGCCCCGCGCGGCCCACCAGAGGAGACGGCTCGTGGACGACGCCGACGTTCTCCAGGACGAAGGGCCGTCGGCCGAGCGGCGCCTCGGCGCCGGCGTCGAGGCGCAAGGCGAGCGGCGGCGCGAGCAGCAAGGTGAGATCCAGCTTCGCTTGCGGCGCGATCCAGAGCGCCCGGCCCTCGCGGGGTCGGGTGACGCCGTACCCCTCCGCGGAGATCTGCCCGAGCTCCAGGCCCGCGCAAGCCGCGGCCGTGGCGCTGGTCCACGAGAGCAGCGCCAGGCACGCCGAGGCCGCGCCTGCGACGAAGGTGAATCGGCCGCCTGCCGCAGGGCGATCAGGCGCCGCGATGGGCGTGGTCGGCACGTGGGAGAGCGCCGCGTCGAAGCGGTAGCGGCCGACGAGGAGCGTCGCCCAGACGCGGAGCACCGCGACGGGCGCGTCGAACGCGCCGACGTCGAGGCCGAGACCCGCGCCGCCGCCGAGGCCGAAGCGTTCGTGCGAGGCGGCGGGCCTCCCGAGAGGGGCAGAGGCGGGCGCAGGGGTGAAAGCGGCCCGCACAGGCAAGGCGGGCGCGGTGGCCCCGACAGGCGCGGTGGCCCCGACAGGCGCGGTGGCCCCGACAGGCGCGGTGGCCCCGACAGGCGCGGTGGCCCCGACAGGCGCGGTGGCCCCGACAGGCGCGGTGGCCCCGACAGGCGCGGTGGCCCCGACAGGCGCGGTGGCCCCGACAGGCGCGGTGGCCCCGACAGGCGCGGTGGCCCCGACAGGCGCGGTGGCCCCGACAGGCGCGGTGGCCCCGACAGGCGCGGTGGCCCCGACAGGCGCGGTGGCCCCGACAGGCGCGGTGGCCCCGACAGGCGCGGTGGCCCCGACAGGCGCGGTGGCCCCGACAGGCGCGGTGGCCCCGACAGGCGCGGTGGCCCCGACAGGCGCGGTGGCCCCGACAGGCGCGGTGGCCCCGACAGGCGCGGTGGCCCCGACAGGCGCGGTGGCCCCGACAGGCGCGGTGGCCCCGACAGGCGCGGTGGCCCCGACAGGCGCGGTGGCCCCGACAGGCGCGGTGGCCCCGACAGGCGCGGTGGCCCCGACAGGCGCGGTGGCCCCGACAGGCGCGGTGGCCCCGACAGGCGCGGTGGCCCCGACAGGCGCGGTGGCCGCGGGCGCAATGCTGGAGGGCGGCGCGACGGGCAGCGCGTGCGGCGGGAGGACGGGCGCCTGGGCGACGGGCGAGGAGGACGGCGGCCCCGCGGGCGAGTCTCCTGCCGCCTCGGTCGTCATCGCCGCTGGGTCGAAGCCGAGCGCGATGACGAGCGCGGCCGCGCCGGCGAGCGCCTCGCACGTCGGCGCGCCGAGCGCGCGCTCGCCCGCGCCGTCCGGGCTCTCCGTGCGGAGCGTGAGCGAAAAGCCGCCGTCGCCCGTGCGGGTGACCTGCGCCTTGGCCACGAGCCGCTGCCTCCCGTTCGTCCGCGGCTTCCCGCCGAGGAGGCGATCGATCTCCTGGAGCACGGCCGCGCTCGAAGGGCACGTGTCGGGCGCCTGCCACGAGAGCGAGATCGGGTGCTCCTGCGCCGCCGCGGTCCGGACGGTGAGCGCCACGCAGAGGAAAGAAGCCGCCGTCAGGACACGCCGCCAGAGGATCATGAACGCCAAGCCGCATACAAGCGCGAATCGGGGTCACCTCGTCGGTTAGCACCACCGGCGAGAGCGCCTCGATCAGGCCCCCCCTCCGCCGCCACCCGCTCCTCCGCCGCCCCCTCCTCCTCCGCCACCCGCTCCTCCGCCTCCTCCGCCGCCCCCTCCTCCTCCGCCACCCGCTCCTCCGCCCCCAGAGCCGCTGGTTCTATCGTCGTTGCAGCAGAACTCGCCAAAATTCCGACCCTCGATGCAGTTTGGCCCCAACCACCCACTCGCATCCGGTGCGCAGACCCAGCCATTCGGATGCGTTGGGTGATCGACCGCACAAGTGGCGGACACGTTGGGACGGTCATAGCAATATTCGTTCGTGCTGGTGATCGAACTGCTGACGACGTCCCCCTCGCTGCCGCTCGAGCTCGAGGCGGGTGCGCCGCCCGCTCCGGGCGAGGGGCCGCCTCCGCCATCTCCACAGGCACCAAGAAGAAGCGAGAAAACGGCGATTGTGGCCAAAGGTTTCCAGTACATGCGATGGTCTCCTCGACGATGTCCAGGCCGCTGCCGGCGGCCGAACGGAAGCGCAGATCCGGCAGCATCGACGCTCGAAGCCCGGCCGGATCCTGCGCTGTCTTTCCCGTGAGTGCCGGCAGTCTCGGTCATCCGTCGACCGAACCGCGTCGTTTTCTTGCTGTGCGCGGCTACCCAAGCATCATGGCTGAGCTCGGCGTAACCAAATCGCCTGGCGCCGCTTGCCACGCTCGCCCTCGCGAGGGCGGATACGAAGACGCGAGCGCGCCCCCACATCCGCCGAATGCGACGAAAACAGCGGCCTGTCGCGCCAGCGGGCGGCGCCGCGCGCGACGCCCCGAGATCGGTCGTTCGCGCTCAGAAAGATCCCTCATCGGGATCGACATCGGGAGCATAGCAGTCCGAGAAGCCGTCTCTGCTCGTCTTGCACACCTCGTCCCCGAAGCACCAGTAATAGGTCACGCCGAACGTCGTGTCGCAGTACCGGACCCCCGTTCGCCCCTCCTCGACGACGCACGCTTGCTCACCGAGCTCGGAGCAGTCGGTGGCTACGGTGTCCGGCTGGAACCAGCACCTCGGTCGGGCCCCGGGGCCGGTCTGGCACGCGAACGGGCGCGCGGCTTCTTCGCTCGCATCGCTGTACTCGCCGTACGGCGGCACGAACCCCGGGATCTCGGTCCCCGTGGCCTTCACGCTGCACACGGCTCCCGCCACCAGCGTGTCGAGGCGGCACTGGGACGTAGGATGGCCCTCCTTGGTCACCGCGACCTCGGTCGTGTCCGGCGTGTCGAACCGCGGGTAGACGAGCTCCCTGGGGGCCTGCAGCACCTCCTGCTCCTCGTACAGCCGCCCCGTCTGCAGGCTGGCGCGCAGGATCCGGCCGCAGAGCTGCTGGCTCGCCAGGTCGCCGTAGGCCGTCGTGCAACGCTCGCGCGCGGAAGGGTCGAGCTCGGCGAACGCCGCGGCGTTGGCCTCGGTTTCATTCGCCCGCAGCCGCGGCAAGCAATCCTTTGTGGCAAAGTAGTCGGCCTGTCCCTCGGCGGCGACCGACGTGCCCAGCGCGCCGGTGCTGTCCCCGCGGCCGGAGGTCTTGAACGGGAACCCGCCGATGAAGTGCCCCATCTCGTGGCACATCGTGAGCGCGAACACCTCCGCCGTCATGCTCGAGGCCGTGAGCCATCCCTTGCTCACCTCGATCGTCCAGTCCTCCCCGCGGTTGAGCAGCACATGGGCGCTGACCGCATCGCTGTCCCAGTCGATCCTCCACGAGATCTCGTGGGTACCTGCCGGATTCGCGGCCGCGGCGTGGTCCTGGTAGAGCGCGACCACGCGCTCGAGGATCGCCTCCGCCTCCTCGCGCGTCGGCGGGCGCGCCCAAGGCGGCGCGCCATCGTCATCGACAGGAGCATCGACGGTGCCTCCGAGGATGGCGGCGGAATTGTCGCCCGCCCCATGGGTGGAGACGTCGTCCGCCCCTCCCATGCACGCCGAAAGGAGAACTGACGAAGCAAGAACACTATAAAGTTTCATATTCAACTCCATCGGATTGGATCGCCGAACGAAACCGGACCGAGCCCGGCGGACGCCGTTAAGCGCAGCGCCACGTCGCCTGCTTGAAACCCGGTATCGTCGTACGCGGGCCGAGGCTCCCCGAGCCCGTCGAGGCCTCGTCGTCACGCCGCTCGGTTCATCGACGCGGAGAAGGGCCCCGCGCCCGCTCGCTCGTCCAGGCGTACCGTTTGCAGCAGGAAATCCCGCAGGAGCCGCAGGCCGACGTTCCGTTCATGCTCGAGACCGCGCTCCGCGCGGAGGGCGCCGAGTACGACTCGACGGATCCCTGGCAGCCGAAGGTCATCGTCGACGGACGGCTCATCACCGGCCAGAATCCGGCGTCGGGCGGCCCTCTCGCCAGGGAGATCGTCGCCGCCCTGCGGAAGGGACACTGAGAGGATCCGACCATGAAGCTCAAGGACATTCTCCCCGGCAAGCTCGGCTTCGGAACCGCGCCGCTCGGCAACATGTTCCGCGATATCCCCGAGGCGGAAGCGCGGGCGACGGTGGATGCCGCGTGGGACGACGGCATCCGTTACTTCGACAATGCGCCCTTTTACGGCGCGGGCCTCGCGGAGATCCGCATGGGTGAAGCCCTCGCCGGGCGGCCGCGCCAGGACTACGTGATCAGCACCAAGGTCGGCCGCGTCGTCCTCGACCAGGTGGAGGATGTGAGCGCCCGCGACCTCGGCGAAAAGGGCGGCGTCTTCAAGCACGGACGCCCGAACAAGGTCGTGAACGACTATTCCGCGGACGCGACCTCGCGGTCCATCGAAGGCAGCCTCGAGCGCCTGAAGACGGACCATATCGAGATCGTCTGGGTGCATGACGTCGCGCAGGATTTCTACGGCGACGAATGGCTCGGCGTCTTCGAGAGCGCGCGCAAGGGCGCCTTCCGGGCGCTCGACCGGCTGCGCGACGAAGGCGTGATCAAGGCCTGGGGCCTCGGCGTCAACCGGGTGGAGCCCATCGAGCTGCTGCTCGCCCTTGAGGAACCCCGCCCCGACGGGTTCCTGCTGGCGGGCCGCTATTCGCTGCTCGACCACGAGCGCGCGCTGCAGCGCGTGATGCCCGAGGTCGCGGCGCGCGGCCTGGGCATCGTCGTGGGCGGACCGTACAGCTCGGGCGCGCTGGTCGGCGGCCCGAACTTCGAATACGCGCCCGCCACGCCGGAGATCCTCGACAAGGTCGCCCGGATCAAGACGATCGCCGACCGTCACGGTGTCAGCATGAAGGCGGCGGGGCTGCAGTTCGCGCTGGCCCATCCGGCCGTGGCCGCGGTCATCCCCGGCGCCAGCCGGCCGGGCCGCATCGCGGAGGACCGGGCCGCGCTGAACGAGGTCGTGCCGGCCGATTTCTGGCGCGAGCTGCGGAGGGCCGATCTCGTCAGCCCTGCTGCGCCCCTGCCCATCGCGGATTGACCATGCCGGAGAACGAGGCGGCGCGACCGGCGGGCTTCAGCCCCCTCAGCTCCGCTATCCCATGCACATCCGCAAGCCGTCGCGCAGCTTCGCGCGCGTCGTCACGCGGCTCAGGTCGAGCCCGTGCGAGATCATGGTCCGGGCGACCTGGGGCTGAATGCCCGTGATGATGCTCCGGGAGCCCAGGAGCTGCACGGATCGAATGATGCGCACGAGGCGCTCGGCCGAGCCGGGGTCGATCGCGCTCACCCCGGTGAGATCGATGATCGTGGATCGCGACTGGGTATCGACCACCCGCTCGAGCAGATCCTGCATGATCGTCGAGGCCCGGTCGTCGTCGAGCCCGCCTACGACCGGGATGGTGAGCACGCCGTCCCACACCTCGAGGATGGGCGTGGAGAGGGTGCGGATGAGCTCTCTTTGCCGCGCGATGAGCGCGAGCTTCTCCGACAGCTCGATCTCGATCCGCTCGTGGGCGACCTCGAGCTCGGCGGTGCGCGTCCTGACCTTCTCCTCGAGGCTCGCATAGAGGAGCGCGTTCTCCATGGAGATGGCCACCTGGGCGGCGAGCAGCCGGGTCACCTCCAGCCGGTCCGGCGTGAAGGCCCCGGCGGCGAGATCGTTCTCGAGGTAGATGACGCCCACGAGGCGCCCCTGCCGCAGGATCGGCGCCGCGAGGATCGAGCGGGCCTGGGTCCTCGCGATGTACGGGTCGCTCGCGAACAGGTCGCTGCTGGCGGCGTCGCCGAGGACGACGCTCTCCGCGGTCCGCGTGACGTAGTGCACAACGCTCGCGGCGACATCCCCGCACGCCTCCAGGGGGACGGGCGACAGCACCTTGATCTCCCGCGCCTCGACGTGGCCTTCCGCCTGGACCACGAGCCTGTCGTTGTCCCTGAGGATCACGAGCCCCTTCCTGGCGCCCGCGCTCTCGAGGATGCTCTGCATGAGCTTCTTGAGGAGCGAGGGGAACAGGATCTCGCCCGAGATCGCCTGCGAGGCCTTGATGACGGCGAGCGTGTCGAGCTTCGCCTTGCCGTGGTCCGCCTCCGCGGCGTGATCGAGGGAGGCGCGCTGGGCGGCCCCGGCGTGGTCGCCCGCGCCCGCCTGGCGCGGCGCCTCCCGCCCGAGCGCCTGCGGGAAGTCCCGCTCGAGGCGCTCCGTCACGCGCGCGGCGCCCCAGCGCGCGTAGAGCCGGTGCGCCTCGGCGATGTAGGCGTGCGCGAGGAACTCCCTGCCCATGTCGCGGTAATGGAGCGCGCAGAGCTCGTTCGCGAGCGCCTCGTCGTGGAGGAGCCGCGCCTCCCTCGCGGCGGTGATCGCTTGATCGTAGAGGGCGCCCGCCCCCTCGCGCCGCTCGATCCGCGCGAGCTCGGCCCGCAGGATCAGGCTGCGGTGGAGGAAGATCTGCGGGTTGAGCCCCGCCCAGAGATCGAGCTTGCCCGCGAACGCCCTGAGCCGCTCGACGTACGCGCTCCCGAGCGCCGGAGCGGCGGCCGTCGAGGCCCGCGAGGACGCCACGCCGCCATAGAAATAGTAGCAAGGGCTCGCGTGCCAGGCCCCGAGCATCACGTCGGCGCCAGGGTCGGTCTCGCCCCAGACCGCGGCCACCCGCTCGTGCTCGCCCTTGAAGACGCCGCCGATGACCGTGAAGATGTTCGTGAAGTAGAGGCTCGCGGTGTTGTTGATCCGCCTGGCCTCCGCGATGATGGCGTCGAGATCGACCCGGCGCGCGCGCGGCCTGTCGCCGTCCCCCTCGGCCGGCGTGCTGAGCTCTTCGCCGAGATCGGCGGCGGCGGCGACGATCCAGGTGATCGCGTTGAACCTGTCGAGCTTGCAGATGTGCTCGCTGTCCTTCGCCTCCTGGACGAGCTCGTGGAGGTTCTTCCCCAGGAGCAGGCTGCTCAGCTGCGAGTTGCACGCATTGTAAAAAGCCCAGATGTACTGGCCCGTCTCGAGGCCGACGTGCATGCCCTTGCGCAGCGACGCCTTGTAGGTCGCATAGCTCTCTCTCCAGTGCTGCACCCACGCGCCCCACATGTTGCACAGCATGGCCTCGGACTTCTTGTCCGGATTGAGCTCGTTGAGGCGGACGGCCGCCCTGCCGAACTCGTAGCCCCGCTCGACGTCGAGCCGGGCGCACAGGATCGTCCCGAAGTTGACGTACGCGTAGATCGAGTTCCTCGAGATCCCGTGCGTGAGCGTGTTCTGCAGCATCTTCATCACAGTGATGCCGAAGTTGTTCGTCCCCAGCTGGTAGGTGGGCGAGAACATCTCCTGCAGCAGGTCCTGCAGGGCGGCGATCTCGGGATCGGCCAGGGCGGGCAGATCGATGAGCGACGCGATGGGCCGATCTCCGATCAGGGCCATGGTCCGCTCGATCTCGGCGGTGAGCAGGGCGTCGTCCGGGTACGGCGGCAGGTCGATGCCGAACGCGCGCAGGGCGGCGAGCCCCTCGTCCAGCGCGGCGGGCAGGTCGTTCTTCAGGATCTGCACGTTGATCTTCAGGCGCCGGACCTCGGTCTCGTGCACCCGCCCCCTCGCCTTGTCGAGGCAGCCGGAGAGCGTCGCGAGCGCGTCGTCGTGCCGCTCGCAGAGCGACTCCAGCACGCCCTTCTTCGTGTGGTAGGCGAACGTCAGCTCGTACTCGGAGGTCCACGCGTCGGCGGGCAGCAGGGAGATGCCGTGCTCCAGGTACTTCAGCGACGCGGAGAAGGCGCTCGACTCCTCGGCGCGCGCGGCAGCACGGAGGTTGAGCCTGGCCGAGGTGAGCCGCTCCTCCGGCGCCTGGATCAGATCGCCGGCGCTGTTCAGGTGATTGACGACCTCGAACACGCTCTGCCCGTCGTCGGGGTCGAGCTTGCCGAGGAGCAGCCTCCCGATCCGGTGGTGGAACCCCGGCCGGTCCCGCGCGGGGATGAGGGAGTATGCCGCCTCCTGGATCTTGTCGTGCGCGAAGCGGTAGCCCTCGCCGGCGCTCACGATCAGGCCATCGTCGATGGCCCTGGCGAGGCTGCCGTAGGTGGCGTCGGGGGCTTCTGCGCTGACGGTGTTCAGGATCTCCAGCGCGAAGCTGTTGCCGATCGCCGCGGCGAGCCGGAGCACCTCTTGCGTGTCCTCCGGGAGGCGCCGGATGGTCTGCGCCATCAGGCTCAGGACGTTGTCGGTGTGCTCGAGCTCCTTGATCGTCGAGAGGTCCCAGCGCCAGCCCGCCGCGGGATCGAGGACCAGGGCCCTGACCTCCACCAGGTGCCGCAGGAACTGCTTGACGAAGAACGGGTTTCCGCCGGTCTTCTTCAGCACCGCGCGCGCGAGCGCGTCCGTGCCGCCGGTCCGCAGGCTGTCGCTCAGGAGCTCGCTCAGGTGGGCGAGCCGGAGCGGCTCGAGGACGATGTCGACGACCCCGAGGCGCGCCGCCTGGAGCTCCTCGAGCGCGACGAGGAAGGGGTGGGTCGGGCTCACCTCGTTGTCGCGGTAGGCGCCGCAGAAGAAGAGCGACTCCATCCCCTCGTCGGCGAGGAGGGACTTGAGCAGGCTGAGGCTGGCCGAGTCCACCCACTGGAGGTCGTCGATGAAGACGGCGAGCGGGTGGGCTGGGCGGGCGAACACCGCGACGAACTTCTTGAAATAGAGGTTCAGGCGGTTCTGGGCCTCGACCGGGCCGAGCGCCGGCACGGCCGGCTGCGCGCCGATGAGGTGCCCGAGCGACGGCAGGACGTCGCAGATGACCTGCGCGTTGCTCCCGAGGGCGTCGAGGATGGCCCTCCGCCACCGCTGGACGCGCTCCTCGCTCTCGGACAGGAGCTGCTTGACGAGCGCGTCGAACGCATGGACGACGGCGCTGTAGGGCGTGTCGCGGTTGTACTGGTCGAACTTGCCGCTGACGTAATAGCCCCGCTCGCGCGCCAGCGGCTTGAGGATCTCCTGGACGAGGGACGATTTGCCGATCCCCGAGTAGCCCGAGACCAGCACGATCGCGCGCCTGCCCCGGAGCACGTCGTCGAACGACTCGATGAGCCGCCGGATGTCGCCTTCGCGGCCGTAGAGCTTCTGGTGGATCTGGAAGAGATCGGTCCTGTCGTGCTGGCCCGGGGTGAAATCGTCGATGGCTCCGCGCTCTTCCCAGCGCCGCCGGCACTCCTCCAGATCGTCTTTCAGGCCTTCGGTGCTCTGGTAGCGATCCTCGGCGTTCTTGCCGAGCAGCTTCATCGTGATGGCCGAGAGCGCCGGGGGCACCTTCGGGTTCAGCTCCGAGGGCGGGGTCGGCTTCACGGCGATGTGGGCGTGGATCAGCTCGAGCGGGTCCGCGGCCTCGAACGGCCTTCGCCCGACGAGGATCTCGTAGAACACGACCCCGAGCGAGTACAGGTCGGCGCGGTAGTCGACGCTGCGGTTCATCCGGCCCGTCTGCTCGGGTGAGGTGTACGGGAGCACCTCCGAGAGGACCTCACGGCCGTAGATGGCCTCCCGCTCGCGCGTCACGATGGATTCGACGCCGAAGCCGGTGAGCTTGATCTGGCCTCCCTCCCCGAGCAGGATGTTCCGGGGCCTGATGTCGCCGTGGAGGAGGCCACGCCGGTGGATGTCGGCCACGGCTTCGGTCATCCGGATGGCGCCGCTCAGGAACCCGCCGACGTCGAGCTCGCCGCGATCTTTCAGGAGCTCGGACAGCGCGGCGCCCGGAAAATACTCGGTCACGAGCAAGAGGCCGTCCGCGTGCTCCTCGACGCCGTGGACCTTGACGATCCGCTCCGAGTCGATGCGGCGGATGGCGCTACAGGCGTGCTTGAAGCGCGTGACATCGGCGATCCGCGAGAGATCGGCGTGGAGCATCCTCACCGCCACCTCCCTACCATCGCCCTCTCGGCGGGCTCGGTACGTGACCGAGGCGGCCGTCTCGCCCATCTTCGCGGTGATTTGATATCCGTTGATTCGAGCCGTCCCTCGTTCGACCCCCGGGCGTCTTGTTGTCATGGTCGATAGAAGGAGAGCGCCAAAGATTCGATGATGTCAAGGGCGAAACACCAACCTATCTCAGGCGATCGGCGCTCGACGAGGATCCGCTCATTGCTTGAAAAAGCGATGATCTGTCGATGGCTTATCGATGCACCGAAGCGACCGAAGCGCCACCGAAGCGCCACCGAAGCGTCTGTCTTCACTGTACGGTCTGCGGGCCTACAGCGGATGGGGTTCCAGCAGCATAGGCTCGATCCCAGCCCCCAGCGCCCGGCGGAGCGCGCCGCTCCAATGCATCATTCTCCATCGACACCGGCGATGAAGAGCACCTCTGGGCACGATGCAAGGAATGGTTGCACCCACGCCGAAGCAGCGTTTGTTCCGCTCACCGTATCCCCCTCCCGCGCGAGCCCCCCTCGGCGAAGGTGACGTCTATCAGAAGCGCATGGCGGTTGGAACGCCGTGCTCGCGATCTTCCGCCACGTCGGTGTGGGGGGCCACAGATCGCGCCGAGCTTCAAGGCCGCGTCTGCTCGATCGTCGCACATTGGGCGCCGTGCGCGCTTACCGTCGCCTGTTCTGGCCGAGGGGGTACCAGCGGCGTGCCTGGCAGCTCCGGGTGGAAGCGATCCGGAGATCAAGGAGAGAAACGCCAACGACAGAACGTTAAGAATAGGTTTCCGGGTTCTCTCGGCCAGGGCAGCTTTCGCTTCTTCGCTCCTCTGTCGTCCTGGCTCAATGGCTGGGTTATCTCTCTCTGCTCTGCGCGTTGGCGTTCTCGGCTCCTCGGCGGCTTCTCCCCCTCTCTCTTCTTTTCTCCTGTTGGTCCCCTGGCGGCCCGTCTCCTCGCTGTCGCGTCGTCCTCGTCCGTGAGAGCGCTCGGCGCCGGCGCGAGCTCGTATGACGGCCACCGACGCGCCAATCAGGGAGTCCCCTCACGTGACATCCGCGGTGGCGCGCGCTCGCTTTTGTGGCGATGGATGACGCCGGTCCGCCCCTCACGAGCTCCCTCGCCGCCAGGCTGCGCAGCTGCAAGCGCGCCGTGATCGAGCGCTGGACGCGCCGGGTGCTCGACGATCCGAGGGCGATGGCGAAGCAGCACGGGGGTCCGTTGCTGGCGGACGAGGTCCCCAGGCTGTTCGATGATCTCATCGAGGCGCTCGCGGCGAGCCGGCGCGCCGAGCTCCGCGCCGGCGAGGACGGGGAGCCGGCGAGCGCCCACGAGCGCATCGAGGACCAGGCGCGCCTCCACGCCGCGCAGGTCCGCTGCATCGCGGCGACCCTGCGCGAGCTGTCGCACCTCCGGGCGGCGCTGATCGAGGTGTGCGCCGCACAGGGGATCTGCCTCGGCGTGAGGGAGGCGCAGGTCCTCCATGCGGTGGTGGACGCGAGCATGTGGACGAGCGCCCGCGAGATCGAGACGGCGACGCGCGCGGCGCTCGAGGACAGCGCCGCGCGCCTGCGGCTCGCCACGGAGGCCGGCGGCGTCGGGGTCTGGGATTACGACACCGTGACCGGCGCGCTGCGCTGGGACGACCGCTGCCGGCAGGTGTCCGGGGTGGGTCCGGAGCAGGACGTCGATTACGAGCTCTTCGTCTCGGCGATCCACCCGGACGATCGCGCGCGCGTGCAGGAGGCCGTGCTGCGCTCGCAGGACCCGGCGAGCGGCGGTGAGTACAACATCGAGTACCGCCTCGTGGGGCTCCGCGACGGGATCGAGCGCTGGGTCTGCGTGCAGGGGCGCGCCTGCTTCGACGCCGCGGGGCGGAGCGTCCGGATGATCGGCACGGTGATCGACATCTCGGAGCGCAAGCGGGCGGAGGCCGCGCGGCGCGAGGAGCTCGCGTTTCGGGATCGGTTCCTGGGCGCGCTCGGCCATTACCTGCGCACGCCGCTCACGTCCGTCACGCTGGCGACGAGCGTGCTGATGCACCACGGCAACCTGACGCCGGGCCAGGCGAAGAGCGTCGAGCGGATCGCGGCGAGCGCGCGCCGCATGGGGCGGACGATCGAGGATCTGCTCGATCTGACGCGGAGCCGCTTCGGCGGCAGCATCCCGATCGCGCCGAGCCCGGGGGACCTCCATCTCATCTGCAAGGGGGCGATCGACGAGCTCGGGGCGATGCACGCGGGGGTGCCGATCCGGCTCGATCTGCACGGGAGCGGCGCCGGGCAGTGGGATCCCGAGCGGGTGGCGCAGATGGTGACGAACCTCGTGCAGAACGCGGTCGACTACGCCGCGCCCGGGAGCGCCGTCCGGGTGGCGATCCGGCCGCGCGGGGACGACGTGCTGATCGAGGTGCACAACGACGGGCCGGCGATCGCGCCCGAGCTCCTGGCGACGCTGTTCGACCCGTTCCACCAGGCGATGGTCGGCGGGAGGACGAGCTCGGGGCGGGGGCTCGGGCTGGGGCTGTTCATCGCGCACCAGATCGCGAGGGCGCACGGCGGGGGGATCGAGGTCGAGAGCGAGGCGGAGCGGGGGACGACGTTCACCGCGCGGCTGGCGCGGGGGGCGGCGGAGGCGAGGTGTTGAGGTGAGGTGGGGGGTGAGGTGGGAAGTGAGTGGGGGGTGAGTGGGGGCGCGTCAGGCGATGCAGCAGAACGTGGAGGGCGCGCTCGGCCGGAGCTCGCCGACGGGCTCGCCTCCGTGCGGCGCGCACCTGCCCGGCTCCACCGTGGCGATCACGGCCGACTTGCTGCCCAGGGCGACGCCGGGCGGCGTCACGACGCAGAACGGGACGCTCGAGCTGACGACGTTCGACGCGAGCAGGTCCGTGCAGGCGGCGTCGCGGTACACGGAGGCCATGAGGGTGCACGAGGCGCCGGTCGGATCGCCGCAGCCGCAGGGCGTGCAGTCGCGGCCGTCGATCACGTCCGCGAAGAAGAGGTGCCGGACGGCGTACCCGTCCGGACAGTCTGCGTCGTCCCCCTCATGGAAGACGCAGGTCGTGAAGCCCGAGGGCGCCGAGGGCACGCACGTCGTCGCGTCGTCGCACGCGGTGTACGCGCCGGCGAGGCACGCCCTGGCCCGCGTCGCCCACGGATCGAGCCTGGGGATGGGCGGCGGGACGTCCTCGCGCGGCGTGCAGGCGCCGGTCGTGACGACCGAGGGGGCGGCGATGGTGAGCGACTGCACGCAGGGCTCGCCGTTGCAGAGGTGATCGGCGGGGATCGCGTTCGCCGCGGTGCAGGCGCCGTCCCAGCCATCGGGGGCGGCGAAGGAGGTCGTCACGGTGCCCGGCTCGTCGCCGGGGCACGAGGAGGAGGATGCTGCGGCCCAGTCGGTGGGGAGGGAGCAGGAGGCGTCGGGCGGATCGCACGCGCAGGTCGCGCACTCCAGGGGCGGCTGCTGGAGATCGGCGAAGCCCTCGTAGCCGAGCGTCGGCGCGTCGGCGGGGCAGTCGGGGACGGCCTCGGAGGGACCGAACCAGAGCAGCGCCGGGCCGAACCAGCCGAGCGGCGCGGGCGGGGCGCACTGGCCGGAGCACAGCGAGCTGTGCGTGTCGCCGCCGGCGCCGCCCTGGCCGCCAGCGCCGGCGTCGCCGCCGTCGCCGCCGGTGCTGGTCGTTCCGGCGTCGGGCACGTCGCAGTACCCGAGATCGATCTCTTCTTGCGTACAGGGACCCGTGATGATGACGGGTTCCAGTTCGCAACCAGCGATGAGCAGCATTCCCGGAAGGACGAGGCGTGAGATGCGCATGGCTGAGACCTTACTGAAACGCGACTCCGCAGCACAAGGAGGACGATTGACGAACATTCTCATGAGCACCATTCCCAGAATCGAGAAAATTTTCTCATTTCTTCAGCGCCACTGAGCTTCGCTGCGTTCACTGCCCGCTGGCCCTCACAGGCTTACCTGTAGACCGATTCCGAGTGCCGCACCGAGAGCGAGGGCGCTCCACATGGGGCGCTCGCGTACAGGGACGCCTGGGTGGCGAAGGAGCGCGGCGCCGATCACGGGGTGAACGATCTCGGCGTGCGCTCGCATGGAGAGGTTCTCTGCAAGAGGCCACGCGATGCCAGCCCGTGCCCCCAAACCGGCGCGGAAGCGCAGCCGCGATGCCACGTCGAAGGGAGTGCTGGGCGCCGTGCGGACCACGCCGAGCTCGGCGAGGCCGCACGCGAACACGGTGCGGCGGTTCAGGCAGGGAACGATGTTCGCCGTGATGGTGGACACCGACATGTCCACGGCATCGATTTTCCCCGGTAGAGAGGACAACCCGCGCACCTCCAGCGCCGCGGACCAGGCCGGCCAGCGTGCCCCGATGGACATCGCCGATCCAAGGGAAACGCCGGGCGTCAGCCCGAGGCCCGCCACGGCGTCGAGGCCGGCCACCCAGCGGAAGCGCTCCGAAGGAGCCGGCGGCGCGCTGCTCCCGGGCGGCGTCTTGCGCGGGGGCGGCGTCTTGCGCGGGGGCGGCGTTTTCTGCGAGGGCGATACGGGAGCAGGGGCGGGCTGCGGCGGGCAAGGCCGGTCCGGTGAGCAGGGTGGGCCTGGGACCATCGCCTTGTCGGTGGGCTGCGGCGGAGCAGGCGGTGCCCCCGGCGCTGCGGGGAGGTCGGGCGTCGCGCCCGACATCGCGGGGAGCTCGTCGCCGTCGAGGAGCACGGCGATGGACAGGGCGATGGCGCTGACGAGCACCTCGCAGTCCACCCTGGCGCTGAAGCCGTCGGCCCAGAGCCCCCGGCCGGAGCGATCGCGGAGGAACAGCGCGGCGGCGAGCTCGCCGCGCTGGCGCTCGATGGAGGCGGTCAGCGTGAGCGGCGCCGCCGCATCGAAGGGATCGACCCCTGCCAACCTCCGGATCGTCTGCTCGCGCAGGAACCGCTCATCGGGGCACTCCTCGGCGCCCGGTCCTCGGAGGAACTCGAGCCGCACGCGGGTCGGCGTGGCCCTGGGCTCGGCCCGGACCGGCGCGATCCCGAGAATGGCGATCGCGGCGGCGGTCATCGCGGCGAGCGCTGCGCGCTGGAACCACGTGGCGATCGCGTTCGTGATCGCGCTCTGGCCGCGCGGTGTGCGGCGTGCACGCCTCGTTCGCGCGGTCACGGGAGCATCTCCCTCGACGCGTTGCCGGCCGGTACCGGGTGCGTCGGGTTGCCGGCCGGTGCGGCCTGCGTCGGGTTGCCCGCCGGCGCGGGCTGCGTGGGATTGCCGGCCGGCGCGGGCTGCGCCGGGTCCATCTTCGCTCGGAGCCGCTCGCGCATCAGCTTCAGCCGCCCCTGCGGGAACCGTCGCTCGTGGGCGGCGATGCGTTCCATCGCGGTCGCACGGTCGCCTTGCACCAGCGCCTGCCTGACCGCCTCGAGCAGCAGGATCTCCTCGGTGAGCGGATCCTGACGTCGCTCGGAGGAGGCATGCTGCCGCGGCGCTGCGGGCTTGAGATGGCCGGAGCCATCCGCCGGCGCGGGCGGAGGCAGCGCGGGCGGGGGCGTCCGGACGGCTGACGTTTCTTTGGCTGGGATCGCTGCGAGCGCGTCGCGCGGCGGCGCCTTGGATCGCGGTGGCTCGCCGGGATCGGTCTCCGGTCGCGCACCTGCGTGGGCGGCGCGCGCGGCGACGAGCTGTGTCGCGATCGGCGCCAGGCGGTTGGCCCAGGAGACCGGCGCTGGAGCGAGCGCCGCGACCACGACGGCGGCGCCGACGATGGCCGCCGTCCCCCGAGCCAGCGCCGGGCGGACGAACCGGGCGAGCGGGCGTGCGAGGTGTGCGACGCGGGCGAAGCGCGCGGAGCGTGCCGGGTTCCGGGGCCGATCTGCGGGATCGTGTCGTCCGGGATCGCTTCGCGGGCTGGGAAGGGTCGCGGGCGCGTTCGCCTCGGCGATGGCGGAGGCGCCTGCGAGGACGGCGCGCGCCGGGGCGGCGGAGCTGGCGGAGCTGGCGGAGGCGAGGGAGAAGAGCGGGAGCATGAGCAGGCGGGATCGGAGCGCGTGCTGCTCCTCGGCTCGCAGGCGCTTCACGGCGGCGCGGTAGTCCTCGCGCGCGAGGCGCAGACGGCTCGCGGCGGTGTTCTCGTTGATCTCGAGGGCGCGCGCGACCTCGCGCATCGGGATCTCGTACGCATCGGCCATGAGGAGGACGGCGCGCCGTTCGGGCGCGATGCTCGCCAGGAGGCGGATCGCGAGCGCGATCCGCTCCTTCCTGACGACGCGCTGCTCGCTGCTCGGCGCGACCTCGGCGCCCTCGAAGCACGCCGCGTCCGCGAGGCCCACCGGCACCTCGCGCCGCCGGTAAGCGCGCTCGAGGTGGCTCCGCACCTTGCGCCAGGCGATCCCGAAGAGCCAGGCGGACTCGGAACGCCAGCGCGGACCGAGGTGGGCCGGGCGCGATCGGCTGGAGAGCGCGGGTGGGAAGCGGAGAGGGGGCGACGCGGGGTCGTACGCAGGCTCGGAGGGGTCGGCGGGGTCGGCGGCAGCGGCGGCAGCGGCGGCGGCGATGGAGACGGGCACGGCGGCGAAGACGAGGTCGTGCAGAGGCGACGCGGAGGACGGCGGCGGGAAGGGCGCGCCGTACGCGCCGGCGGGATAGTGGGGGTCGTACCGGGGGAGGCTGATGTAGGCGCCGAGCAGGACCTCCTGGGAGAGGTCGTCGATGTCGCCCTGGGCGACCCCGAGGTACCGGAGCATCCCCGGGAGGACGTGAACGGCGGTCGCGTGCATCGATGCCCAGGTGCTGTGCTGGACGAGGTCGGGGGGCGGAGGGGGGAGAGCGGGCGGAGGGGGCGGAGGGGGCGGAGAAAGAGGGCTCATGCATAGAATTGCGGGGAGCCTCCCGGGGTCGTCATGGAATCGGCAGGGGGGCAGCGCCGAGGGGTCGGCCGGCGCGGTGCCGACCGGGCGGGGCGGTGGATGGGACCGACGGGTGAGCGAGATGGCGGGGAGCACGGGGGGCTGGGAGGCGACTTGCAGACGCTTGCCGGCCGGCTGAGCTGACATCACGGACAGGGCGCGCGGCCACGGTCGCGCTCCAGCGGGGCCTGGAGCCCGATGAGCGGTCGACCGCCCGACCCCCCGACGGACGCAGCGCCGTCCGATCTCCGGCGCTTGATCTCGGTGGCCGGGCAGAACCTACTCTTCGCCGACCTGCCGCAGCGCCTCTGTCACGAGGAGCGCGCTGACGCGGAAGCCGGCGTTGGCGAGGTCGTCGAGCACTGCCCGGAGAGACCCGAGGACGCCGGCACGTCGCGCCTCGACGAGCAGCCCCAACGTACCTTAAACGTGGATTTCGCGCCTACGAAGCCGCTCCGAGGGGTGAGAAAGCTGGCGGCGTAAACGGAATGCCTTGAAAGAAAGGCTCGGCGTGGCGACCGGTCCCGGTTGCTATGACGAAACGAAGACGCACGCCGAGCACCTCCAAGGTGCGCCGGCGCCAGCTTGGGTTCAAGAGGAAAGGCGACGGGCGGCACCAGAAGCGCATCCGGCGGCCAGACCCTTCCACACTCCACGTCAAACCCACGGAGACGAACCTGACGGGGGTCGCAGGGCTTGCCCCGTTCGGCGCCTTCATCCGCGAGCTCGGCGTCGACGCGGCCCTGAGCCGCAGCTTTTCCCGGCCATGCTCGTCGACCATGGGCTCGCCCTCGTTGCGCGCCGAAAGCACCGGTTCGTACACATCGACGTCGACACGACCGTGGAGCCGCTCTTCGGGATGCAGGAGGGGGCGCTGCCGGGCCCGAACCCGCGCTATCACGGCCGGCCGAGCTATCATCCGATCCTGGCGCGGGTCGCCGAGGTCGACGCGATCGTCGGAGCCAAGCTGCGACCTGGCGACACGAGCTTTGGCGAAGCCGATGTGCCTTTCGTCGAGGAGTGCATCGACCGGGCGCGCGCCGCAGCGCCGAGCGCGGTCATCTACGTGCGGATCGATGGCGCGGGGGATTGCAGCGCCTTGATGCACGCCGTTGCCATGAAGGGATGCTTTTTCCTGACCAAGGCGCGGATGAGCCCCGATCTGGTGGGCATGGTCGCACACGCTACCGGATGGCGTACCATCGACTGGGATGCCGACGGTCGTCCCCGGCGGCAGGTGGCCGAGGTCCCGTTCCGGTGCAGCGATTGGCCGGATAGTGTCCGCGTGATTGCCGTACGCACACGCGACCGGGAGAACGGCAAGCAGATCTACCTCTGGGAGGGCCTCGACTACACGGTGCAGGTCTTCTTGACCAACGAGCCGGTCGAAGCGCCGGAAGACGTCGCGGCGCGGTATGACCTGCGCGCGGGCATCGAGCCGCTCATCGGCGATCTCAAGCACGGGTGGGGATGCGGTCGCGTGCCGAGCCACAGCTTCAACGCCAATCATGCCGCGCTGCTGCTGAAGCTGCTGACCGCCAACCTGATGCGCCGGTATGTGCTGGACCATGTTCCGCACCTGGCGAGCTGGCGAACGCCGTGGCTGCGCCGCGCGCTGATCCTCGTGCCGGGACGGTTGGCCCGCTCGGCTCGGGGCACGAAGCTGCACGTGCCGGAGCGCTCGCAGCTCGCCCGCTGGCTGAATTGAGCCCGGAACCAGCCGAAATCATCGTGGGGGTGAGGGGGACGTGTGTCTTCGTGAGGCTCTGGACGCGCCCGATCGTAATCGGTACCGCATCTCTTCAACCGAACACCGCTCGCGCATTGCCCTCGGCCCACTCGCGCCCCGTAGGCGCGAAATGTACGTTCAGCGGCGGAGAGATCGCTGGGCGACGCCGGCCGCGACCGACATGTCAACGGCTTCAATGGGGCCGCCGCCTTTCAGCGGCGGAGAGTCGAGGACGCGCTCCACGAACTTGGGGCCCAGGTACCGGCTTCAATGGGGCCGCCGCCTTTCAGCGGCGGAGAGCTATCACGTAGCGGGCCCGATTGCCGCTTCCCTCATAGGAGCTTCAATGGGGCCGCCGCCTTTCAGCGGCGGAGAGAGAGCGCCGAGGCGCGCGGGAGGATGGAGATGAGCATGCTTCAATGGGGCCGCCGCCTTTCAGCGGCGGAGAGAGAGCGCCGAGGCGCGCGGGAGGATGGAGATGAGCATGCTTCAATGGGGCCGCCGCCTTTCAGCGGCGGAGAGGGCCGTGGCGGCGCCGCCCGTCGCGGCCTGCGCGATGCTTCAATGGGGCCGCCGCCTTTCAGCGGCGGAGAGCTATTGGCTCCCTACACTCGACGTCGACGATCTCAAGCTTCAATGGGGCCGCCGCCTTTCAGCGGCGGAGAGCCACGGCTTCGGGCGTCATGGGCAGGGCGGCGTGCTGGCGCTTCAATGGGGCCGCCGCCTTTCAGCGGCGGAGAGTAGAAGGCGGGCCGGAACCCTCGCACGTGGTCGGCGTAGCTTCAATGGGGCCGCCGCCTTTCAGCGGCGGAGAGTAGAAGGCGGGCCGGAACCCTCGCACGTGGTCGGCGTAGCTTCAATGGGGCCGCCGCCTTTCAGCGGCGGAGAGTAGAAGGCGGGCCGGAACCCTCGCACGTGGTCGGCGTAGCTTCAATGGGGCCGCCGCCTTTCAGCGGCGGAGAGGCCCTGCTACAACGTAGAGCTTGAAGACCCGGACCGTATGCTTCAATGGGGCCGCCGCCTTTCAGCGGCGGAGAGACCGCGTCGTCGTACACGCTCTCCGGCAGATCGAAGCTTCAATGGGGCCGCCGCCTTTCAGCGGCGGAGAGACCGCGTCGTCGTACACGCTCTCCGGCAGATCGAAGCTTCAATGGGGCCGCCGCCTTTCAGCGGCGGAGAGCCACCTCGCAGACACGTGGGAGGTCATCTGCAAGACGCTTCAATGGGGCCGCCGCCTTTCAGCGGCGGAGAGCTGCGCAGCGAGTCCGCGCGCGACGCGTTCGTCGAGGTGCTTCAATGGGGCCGCCGCCTTTCACCGGCGGAGAGCTGCGCAGCGAGTCCGCGCGCGACGCGTTCGTCGAGGTGCTTCAATGGGGCCGCCGCCTTTCAGCGGCGGAGAGCTCAAGGAAACAGGGCGCACGGGGAGCTCCCCGAACTTGCAGCTTCAATGGGGCCGCCGCCTTTCAGCGGCGGAGAGCTCAAGGAAACAGGGCGCACGGGGAGCTCCCCGAACTTGCAGCTTCAATGGGGCCGCCGCCTTTCAGCGGCGGAGAGCGCGCGGCAGGGCCATTACGCAGCGCTCCCCTCTCCGGCTTCAATGGGGCCGCCGCCTTTCAGCGGCGGAGAGCACACGCGCTGTGCGAACCGGTCGATCGCGTACCTCGTGCTTCAATGGGGCCGCCGCCTTTCAGCGGCGGAGAGCACGAAGCCGGCGCCGTTGCCCTGGTCGTCAGGCTCGCTTCAATGGGGCCGCCGCCTTTCAGCGGCGGAGAGCACGAAGCCGGCGCCGTTGCCCTGGTCGTCAGGCTCGCTTCAATGGGGCCGCCGCCTTTCAGCGGCGGAGAGTCGAGGACGCGCTCCACGAACTTGGGGCCCAGGTACCGGCTTCAATGGGGCCGCCGCCTTTCAGCGGCGGAGAGTCGAGGACGCGCTCCACGAACTTGGGGCCCAGGTACCGGCTTCAATGGGGCCGCCGCCTTTCAGCGGCGGAGAGTCCGAAGGCTTCGCCCGCGTAATCCGGGCGTCCTACGCTTCAATGGGGCCGCCGCCTTTCAGCGGCGGAGAGCTATTGGCTCCCTACACTCGACGTCGACGATCTCAAGCTTCAATGGGGCCGCCGCCTTTCAGCGGCGGAGAGCTATTGGCTCCCTACACTCGACGTCGACGATCTCAAGCTTCAATGGGGCCGCCGCCTTTCAGCGGCGGAGAGGATGCAGGGATTTTTCGTCCCTCCTACGCATGCCATCGCTTCAATGGGGCCGCCGCCTTTCAGCGGCGGAGAGCCAGCAAGGCTCCGGCATCGAACACGACCTTAGAGGCTTCAATGGGGCCGCCGCCTTTCAGCGGCGGAGAGCCACCTCGCAGACACGTGGGAGGTCATCTGCAAGACGCTTCAATGGGGCCGCCGCCTTTCAGCGGCGGAGAGCCACCTCGCAGACACGTGGGAGGTCATCTGCAAGACGCTTCAATGGGGCCGCCGCCTTTCAGCGGCGGAGAGCTGCGCAGCGAGTCCGCGCGCGACGCGTTCGTCGAGGTGCTTCAATGGGGCCGCCGCCTTTCAGCGGCGGAGAGCTGCGCAGCGAGTCCGCGCGCGACGCGTTCGTCGAGGTGCTTCAATGGGGCCGCCGCCTTTCAGCGGCGGAGAGCTGCGCAGCGAGTCCGCGCGCGACGCGTTCGTCGAGGTGCTTCAATGGGGCCGCCGCCTTTCAGCGGCGGAGAGTCGGTCGCTGTTCGTTGCGCATCGGCGCGAGCTGATGCTTCAATGGGGCCGCCGCCTTTCAGCGGCGGAGAGTCGGGCAAGAGAGCCTCCGCCCACGTCCTGACGTACGGCTTCAATGGGGCCGCCGCCTTTCAGCGGCGGAGATTCAAACACACCTCTCCGACCGTGCTGTTCGCAGAGCGGCTTCAATGGGGCCGCCGCCTTTCAGCGGCGGAGATCGGGATCGCCCTCGTCCAGCGGTGGCTCAAGGAACAGCGGCTTCAATGGGGCCGCCACCTTTCAGCGGCGGAGAGGTGATTCCGGGCGGCGGAAGCGTGCTCGCGGTGGTCGCTTCAATGGGGCCGCCGCCTTTCAGCGGCGGAGAGCGAGGCAGAGGAGCGGATGTTTAACACCGGAGACTTGCTTCAATGGGGCCGCCGCCTTTCAGCGGCGGAGAGCACACGCGCTGTGCGAACCGGTCGATCGCGTACCTCGTGCTTCAATGGGGCCGCCGCCTTTCAGCGGCGGAGAGGCCGGAACTCGGGCGTGACCTGGACCGCGAATCGACGAGCTTCAATGGGGCCGCCGCCTTTCAGCGGCGGAGAGAAGATCGTCGAGGCCACTGGCAACGTTCGCCAGGTCTAGCTTCAATGGGGCCGCCGCCTTTCAGCGGCGGAGAGATCGGATCCCCCCGCCTCCTGGTCGGATGGCTCGATCTGGCTTCAATGGGGCCGCCGCCTTTCAGCGGCGGAGAGCACGAAGCCGGCGCCGTTGCCCT
Organism: Sorangium cellulosum So0157-2; assembly: GCF_000418325.1. Lineage (GTDB taxonomy): Bacteria > Myxococcota_A > Polyangia > Polyangiales > Polyangiaceae > Sorangium > Sorangium cellulosum_D. Next base: position 611,254 of record NC_021658.1, on the reverse strand, counting down.
GGTCGTCAGGCTCGCTTCAATGGGGCCGCCGCCTTTCAGCGGCGGAGAGCACGAAGCCGGCGCCGTTGCCCTGGTCGTCAGGCTCGCTTCAATGGGGCCGCCGCCTTTCAGCGGCGGAGAGCACACGCGCTGTGCGAACCGGTCGATCGCGTACCTCGTGCTTCAATGGGGCCGCCGCCTTTCAGCGGCGGAGAGTGGGTGAGCCAGTCAGCGAAGAGTATACGTGCACTTGCTTCAATGGGGCCGCCGCCTTTCAGCGGCGGAGAGGCCGGAACTCGGGCGTGACCTGGACCGCGAATCGACGAGCTTCAATGGGGCCGCCGCCTTTCAGCGGCGGAGAGCTCGTTCGGCGCCGCCGCAAGCGCGAGCGCCACGGCGCTTCAATGGGGCCGCCGCCTTTCAGCGGCGGAGAGCACGAAGCCGGCGCCGTTGCCCTGGTCGTCAGGCTCGCTTCAATGGGGCCGCCGCCTTTCAGCGGCGGAGAGCCACGGCTTCGGGCGTCATGGGCAGGGCGGCGTGCTGGCGCTTCAATGGGGCCGCCGCCTTTCAGCGGCGGAGAGGGCAGGACCATGAAAACGACCGAGTCATCTAGCCATGCTTCAATGGGGCCGCCGCCTTTCAGCGGCGGAGAGGGCAGGACCATGAAAACGACCGAGTCATCTAGCCATGCTTCAATGGGGCCGCCGCCTTTCAGCGGCGGAGAGGGCAGGACCATGAAAACGACCGAGTCATCTAGCCATGCTTCAATGGGGCCGCCGCCTTTCAGCGGCGGAGAGCGTGCTGAGCCACTGGGGCAGGCTCGACCCCGAGGGGCTTCAATGGGGCCGCCGCCTTTCAGCGGCGGAGAGAGGCCTCCCAGACGTACCTGACATTTCGCGTACTTGCAAGCCGGTTTGCGAGAGGTTCCCCTTCGACCCCCCTTCGCCGGCCCCGGGTGGCCCTCCGGAGGCCCCCCGCGCTCTCAAAAACCATCGTCATTTCAAACACCTACCGGCGTTGCGAGCGCCTCCCGGGATTTTCGCGTCACTCCACCGCTCGCAGCCGGCGCCTCCCCCCTCTTCTACCACACCCCCGCCATGCCGTGCCCAGCCCTTCCGTCCTCGCCCCTATCGGGACCTCTCCAGCCCCACCTCGTCCGCTCGTCCAGCCGCCCTGCCCAGGGTGCGGCCGCTGCGCCGCTCGCGCTGACGAGCTTCTCGGCGTCGCTCGCCCACCGTCCACGCTACGGAGCAACGGTTCAACGGCCGCGGATCTCCGTCGCGCCCAGCAGCTCCCAACACGCCTCTGCTACCTTCTTCCACGCCGCGCACCGCCGTCGATCGCCGCGATTCCCGGACCCGTTGGGTCCGTCCCTCACGAAAGGGCGCACACGCTGGAAACCGGCGCGCCTTCTTCCTTCTCCTTTTGCACCCGGGGCCCGTGGGGCTGCCCGCCCCCTCCGCCGATGCCTGCGTGGGGCACTTGCGTCTTGAAGGCCGGCGTGGTCCATCTCACCTGCTCCGGGACGGCGGCGACCCCCGGGCCGGACCCCGCCGCCTTCCCGAGGCACCCTGCGAGGCGGGGCTCGCCCGTGATCGCCAGCGCGTCCCGGTCCCCCGCGAGCGCGCTCGCCAACGACCACGACGCGACCTGGTCCCCCCGCGAGCGCGCTCGCCCGCGATCGCCAGCGCGTCCCGATCCCCCGCGAGCGCGCTCGCCAACGACCACGACGCGACCTGGTCCCCCCGCGAGCGCGCTCGCCCGCGATCGCCAGCGCGTCCCGATCCCCCGCGAGCGCGCTCGCCAACGACCACGACGCGACCTGGTCCCCCCGCGAGCGCGCTCGCCAACGACCACGATGCCTTGTGGTCGGCAGATCTGTAGCTCATCAAAACCTCTCGATCTTTCTGCATCGACGTAGGCGAAGTCACAGTTCATGACGCCGCACGTCGGCTCGGCCGGCGTGCGACCCCTCTCCCGGTTCCGGCGCCTGCACCGGCGTGCGGGCCCGAAGGAAGGCCGCGAGCTCGGCGATGTGGACGAGCTGCCGACGCTCGACGTCGACGTCGCGATCGACCTCGACGTCGTGATCGAAGTCAAGCACGGGCCCGAGGTGAGCGACCGCTCACGCGGTCTAGGCGCGCCCAGGACTTTCATTCCCGGACGACGCTGCCACACCGTGAAGCCGTCCACCTCGGCGTGTCGACGCGCAAGCGTGCGTTCGCGAGCGCGCCGAGGATTGCAGCGAAGCAGAGCGGAGACCGCAACCGTGGCGGAGGATCACCGGCGCGCAACGCTGGGAACACGATATCAGCACAACCTCGACGCGGCGCGCGTAATACCGCTGCTCCCGCTCCGCTGCGTACGTGGCGTCCCGCTCCATCGCTTCGCAAAAACAGCACGCGATGCGCCGAGATCGGCTTGCCAACACGCTCGACCAATCCCATGCTCGCCACCGCATCGAGGCGCGGTAGATTCGACGCCTTCGGCAAGAACGTCCTGCGCGAGACCCTCGATCTCGTCGGCGGCGCCGACATGCAGGTCGAGGTCATCGCAACCTCCCAGACCATGGACATCTGGTATGTGCCCGATCCCGCCCGCGCCGCGTTGCGCGCAGAGCTCGGCCTGCTCGGCGAGCTCGCGGCAGAACCCTGCCAGTTCGAGCCCTTCCACGACACCCCCGGTCCGGCCGAGCTGCGCGACTGCGTCCGCAAGCAGCTCCACTGGCACCACGAGCTCGAGCGCCGCGCCGGCGGCCCCGTGCCCTTCCCGCGGCTGTGCGTCCTCAGCAGCGGCCGGCCCGCCACCGTGCTTGACGCGTTCGGCTTCGACCCGGTGCCCGGGCGCCCCGGCCTCTACCGAGCCGCGCCGGGATGGCGGATCGACGTCGTCGTCATCGCCGAGCTGCCGCGCACCCGAGACACCCTGCTCCTGCGCCTGCTCGGCGCGCGCGCCGTGCTGCGCGATGCCATCCGTGAGCTCATCGCCCTGCCCGACGACGCCTGGGAGAGGGGCATCGCCCTGCCCTGGCTGCTAAGATTGCGCTTCGAGGTCCCGGCCGACCCCTCGGCGCGCACGCAAGAAGAGGCGGAAGAGGAGGAGATCGTGACGGAAGTTCAGCAGTGGTTCGAGCAGCTCAAGCAGACCCTCCGCGACGAGGCGCGCAAGGAGGGCCTCACCGAGGGACGCAAGGAGGGCCTCACCGAGGGGCAGCTCCGGGTGCTGGCGGCGCAGTTCGAGAAGAAGCTAGGGCGACCGCTGACCGAGGCGGAGCATCCCGTGCTGGCCGAACGGCTCGACCGCCTCGGTTCCGATCGTCTCGACGACGTCCGGCTGGGCCTCTCCGCAGACGCGCTCACCGCCTGGCTCGCAGACCCGGCGGCGCGCTGAAGGCAGCTCGCCGCCGACGCCTCCCCGCCGGCTCAGCGCCTCACACCACCACCGCCACCCGCTCCGACGGGACGTACGCCCGGCCGAGCGACGCGATGGCGCTGAGCCCGCGCCCGTTCGCCGGACCGATGTCGATGATCAGCACCTGGTCCACCTTCGCATCGATGATCTGCCCGAGATCCCGCCGCAGCTCCACGAGCTCCCTCCGGCTCAGCTCGCACTGCCACACCGACAGCTGCAGCCAGTCGCCGTACCCCCGCATCGCCTTGAAGATCTTGCGCAGCCGCTTCGGATCGCAGACGTCGTAGCTCACGATGTAGCTCTGCCTCACGCCGGCCTCCTCTCCGCCTCTCTCGCCCTCTCGCTCGCTCTCCTCGCCGCCTCCCCTCCCTCACCGCGTCCGGAAGGACGGATACGCCCCGACCTCGCCGAGCAGCACCCGCGCGAGCAGCCGCGCCTGCACCTCCAGCACCCGGCGGTAGCTGATCCGGTATCCGAACACCGGGTGCGTCACGAGCTGGTCCATCCGCCGCTCGTACGCCAAGAGGAACTTCTTGCGCCCGGCCGGCCGCAGCGCCACCGCGTCCCCGAAGCGCTGGAAATCGTCCGGCGCGACCACCCCGTTGTTGATGGCCGCCACGACCACCGAGTCCGCCACGATCGGCCGGAACTCCTCCATGAGATCCAGCGCCAGCGCCGGCCGGCCGAAGCGCGGCTGGTGATAGAACCCGAGCAGCGGATCCAGCCCGACCGTGCCCAGCGTCGTCGCGAGCTCCTTCGCGAGCAGCGCGTACGCGAGCGACAGCAGCGCGTTCACCGGATCCCGCGGCGGCCGCCGGTTCCTCCCTTCCAGATCGAACTCGCCCCTCACCTCGCCCGCGGCCTTCAACATGCCGGCGAACGCCCCGAAGTACACCCGGGCCGCGGTCCCCTCGATCCCGAGCAGCGACGGCAGCGAAGGCGCCTCCGCGGCCTTGCGCGCGAGCTGATCGAGCTCCGACAGCACCGCCGCCTCGGGCGACGCGTGGTTGCGCCGGAGCATCGTCCTCGCGTTCTTGATCTTCGACACCACCACCCCGCGCGCGAACGACAGGCAGAACGCCTCGTCCGCCGCCGCCCGGTGCTGCGCGACGCGGAGCTCCACGTTCCTCGACTCGAGCCCCGTCGCGCGGCCCAGGTAGTAGCCGCCGTACGTCATGAGGAGCAGGGGTATCCCGCGCTCGAGCAGCGCCCGCATCGCCTGCGTCGAGATCTGCACGTTGCCGAGCAGGGCCACCTGCGACGTGTTCGACAGGCGCGCCTCCGTCTGCCCCCCGGTCCGGGTGTGGATCACGAGCCGCTCCCCCGCGAGCCCGATGCGCGCCCCCTGCTCCTGCACGTACACAGGGACCTTGTCGTCCCGCGCCGGATGAAGCCGCCTGAGCTCCACCCCGCGCTCGTCGTCACTGTCCTCCACCACCCGCTCGTCCACAGCCGCCGCGCCGGCGATCCCCCACGGATCCACCTCCAGCGGGCCCTCCAGCTCCGCGGATCCGCCGGCCTCGAGCGGCGGGCCCTCGGACGCCGCGGCCGCGTCGAGATCCTCGCCGTCGAGGCGCCGCAGCAGGTTGGTCTCGTCGGGCAAGCAGATCCCGACGAGCGAGCAGCCGTTGCACTTCGGGCTGTCGACGAGCGGCGGGGGGATGGCCGCGGCCCGCGTCACCTCCCGCGCGCGCGCCGCGGCCGCGTGCGTCGCGGCGATCAGCGCGTCGTCGATCGCGATCGAGACGCGCCGGCGCGACGCCGCGAAGTAGACGGCCGCCTCGTCGCACGAATACCCGTGCTCGCGCAGGAGCAGCACGTGCGCGCAGAGCTGCGCGCGCTCCGGCAGATAAGCCCCTCCGGGCACGTCCGGCGCGTGGCCGCGCTTGTACTCGATCGGCAGGAGGCGCCCCGACGCGTCGCCCTCCACCACGTCGATCTTCGCCGTGATGCCGAGCCGCTCCGACGAGAGCCACACGCTGCGCGCCTCGTACGGCGCCGGCTCGTCGCCCTCCTCGTCCCTGTCGGCCCGCCTTCCCGGCGCGCGCCGCGGCTGCGCCGGGGAAGCTGCCACCTCGGCCTGCTCCGCTCCGGCGCCCTGCGCGGCGCCCGCCGGCCGCGGCGGCAGCTCGCCACCCGCGACGTCCGCGCGCCGGTGCACGCTCCGGCCCTCCACCGTGAAGACGTTGTCCTCGAACTCGCCTTGCGCCCACTCCAGGTAGAGCAGGCGCTCGCAGTAGAGCACCTCGTTGATCATCCGCGCCGGCACCAGCTCCGGCGGCGTCCCCGCGACTGGCAACCTCCGCGGGAGCGGCTTCGCCCGGATCAGCGGCTCGCTCGATTCGTCCGTCACGCGCTCAGGAGCTCGCGCCATTCGTGGCACCCCCTTTGGACGGCATCAGACGCCTTCGTGTCAGGCAGAGTCAAGCAGATGGATCCACGAATTTGATGCGGGAATTCTGAATAGCTCACCGCAATGCCGAGCAAGAGCCGCGGCGTTCTGCTGCGCGACCTCCCGCCGGCCACAGAGCGCTGCAAGCAGCGCTCTTCGTGCGACGGCGCGGAGGCCTCGCTCGCGACGGGTCCACCTGGAGAGGCGACTCCACCTCTCCCGGACCCTCCTTGGCTCGTCCCGGTGCCTCCCCCGTTCAGCTCCGGCACCACAGCCCGAGCAACCCGGCTCTGCGCCCGCCAAGCCGAGCTCGGCTGCGTCGTCACGTCGTCAGGTAAACTCGCCAGGGTATACGCAATGCTGCGTAGTCAGGCGTCGCCCTCTTCCCATCCACCCCCTCCTCTGCGATGGTAAACACCGTCGCGTCGGCCGCGCGACGCCGGCCCCGAGCCGCATGAGCTCGCCCCGGATCGCGCAGCCTGGAGCTTGCTACCGTTTTCCGCCCACGTTCCGCCCACGGAGGACCGATGCGCTCTCTCGACCTCGATACCCTCGCGAACGCCGTCGCCGGCGGCGCCGCCGCGATCCGCGCCATCACGCGCCTTGAGCCCGCAGGCGGCCCCGGCGACAAGGTCTTCCCGCCGACGTACGTGAAGGAGCGCAACGCGACCACGAAGTACGCGACGGAGCAGCGACGCATCGACGGGCGCGAGGTCACGACAGTGCTCCTCGACTCGGTCGCTTCCCAGGCAAACCGCTTCGAGGAGGCGCTGCTCGACGGATTCCGGCGCGGGGAGCTCCCCTTCCCCATCGTGCAGGTCGACTTCTCGAACGAGGCGGGGCTCGCGGACCTCGAGCAGATCACGGCGCTCCAGGCTCCGCATCGCATCGCCGACGCGCTCCTCCGCGACAGCGTGCTGGGCGGCACCCCGTTCCGCCACACGGCCGTCGGCAAGGAGGTGACCGACGCGCGCCCGACCCACGCGACGGCCATGTTCAAGTACTGCCCGACAGCCCTGATCTTCGGCGTGTGGGACAGCACCGGCCCGAAGGGCGGCCTCGGCGCCAAGTTCCAGCGCTGCCTGGTCTCCGAGATCGTCGGCATCGACATCGCGACCGGCGTGAAGACGGCGAGTCGCCTCGACCCCGCCGGCATCCAGACGAAGGCAGGCCCGGTGTTCAAGCACAAGGATCCCAGCCAGGACTGGACCGTCGACCCGAAGGAGGCCGAGCTGGCCAAAGGCGGCAAGCCCGTCGAGTTCTCACGCAGCGGCGGCGACGGCAAAAAGGGCTCTCCGTCGGCCATCAACCACGGCAACATCCCGCCGAGCATCGACGCCGCGGCCGGCGGGGTCACGATGAGCCACGCCGTGCAGACCACCGTGCTGTCGCTCGGCGCCCTCCGCCGCCTGCGCTTCCAGACCGCCTGCTCGGGCGAGCGCCTCCCCACCGAGCAACGCGACGCGGCCGAGACCGCGGCGCGCACCGCGCTCGCCGCGCTGGGCCTCGCCGCTGTCGTCTACCAGCGCGACCAGGGCTACGATCTTCGTTCGCGCTCGACCCTCGTCGCGAAAGAGCCCCTCGTCTTCGAGCTCGTCGGCCGCGATGGCGGCGAGCCGGAGCGCTTCTCGCTGTCGCGGGCCGAGGCCGCGGCCCTGCTCAAGGGCGCCGAGCAGAAGGCGCGGAAGCTCGGTCTCGGCTGGGATGCGAAGCCCATCACGCTCACGCCGGCGCCGAAGCTCGCGGGCCTCATCCGGAAGAGCCGTGAGCTGGCGGCGAGCGGCGAGGCCGAGGACGAGGGCTGATGCTCGCGATCGAGGTCGCCCTGCTGACCGGCCGCTACGTGGCGACCGCCGTCGACGACCGCGATCGGGCCGAGTGGCCTCCGCACCCGGCACGGCTGTTCTCGGCCCTCGTCGCGGCGTACTTCGACACGCTCGATCCGTCAGCCGACGAGCGCGCCGCGCTGGAGTGGCTGGAGCAGCAAGGCCCGCCCGAGATCACGGCGCCCGAAGCCGCCGCGCGGGAGGTCGTGACCGTGTTCGTGCCGGTGAACGACACGAGCGTGGTCGGCTCGCTCGACGACGAGGCGCTCACCGTGCGCGAGGCGCGCGCCGAGCTCGACGCCGCACGGCCCGCGGGCGGAAAGCCGCTCGCCGCCGCCGAGAAGAAGCTGGTCAAGGCCGAGGCGCGCTTCCTGGAGGCCGTGCGCAAGGCGATCGCACCGGTCCCGGCCGGGAAGGAGGGGAAAGACGGGCCGGTCAAGGCGACGTCGATCCTGCCCGAGCGAAGGACGCGGCAGCCGCGCACCTTCCCGTCGAGCGCGCCCGCCGAGATGGAACCCGCCATGCCGCGCATCGTCTTCGCGTGGCCGAGCGCGACCCCTACGCCCGAGCAGCGCGCGGCGCTCGATGCGCTCGCCGCGCGCGTGACGCGGCTCGGACACTCCTCGTCGCTCGTGACCGCCCGCGTGCGCGACGACCGCCCCGAAGCGACCTGGATCCCGGACGATACGGGCCCGGGGCGCGCCGGCGATGAGGCGGTGCTCCGCGTCGTCGGCCCGGGTCAGCTCGCGGCCCTCGGCGCCGCGTTCGAGCTGCAGGCCGACACGCCCGGACGGGTCATGCCGGCATCGTTCCAGCGCTACGTGCGGCCTCGCGCCGCCAGCGAGGCGAGCGCGCCGGCGCCCCTTTTCGGCGATGGGTGGATCGTCCTGCGCCGGGTCGCCGGCCCGCGCCTCCCCTCGATCCGGGCCGTCGACGTCGCCAGGACGGTGCGCAAGGCCATGATGGCGGCCTACGGTCCCGGCGCGCCGGAGATCCTCTCGGGGCACCGCGCGTCGGGCGGACCGAGCGAGCGCCCCCACCTCGCCTACGTCCCGCTGCCGTTCGTCGGCAGCGAGCATGCCGACGGCGCGCTCCTCGGCGTCGCGTTGATCCTGCCGCGGGACGTGACGCGCGACGAGCGGCTCGCCATCTACCGCGCGCTGGACGCGTGGGAGCAGCAGGCGCGCGGCGGCGACGAGGAGCCGCCGAGGCTCCCTGTCCACCTCGGCAAGGCCGGCGAGCTCATGCTCGAGCGGCTGGAAGAGCAGACGTCCGCGACGACGCTGAGGCCCGCGACCTGGTGCGCCGAGGCCGCATCCTGGGCCAGCGCCACGCCGGTCGCGCTCGATCGCAACCCGGGCGATCTCGGCGCGCGCGACCCGCAGAAGGAGGCCGCCGCCTACGCCGAAGCCGAGGCGACGCTCGCCGTCGCGTGCGAGCGGATCGGACTGCCGCGGCCATCGCGCGTGACGGTCATGCCTGCAGCGCCCCTCGCGGGCGCCGACAAGGCCCGACGCTTCCCGCCGTTCCATGCGGGCAAGCCTCCCGTGCAGCGCGTGCTGGTGCACGCGACGCTCACGTTCGATGCGCCGGTGAGGGGACCCATCCTGCTCGGCGCCGGGCGTTACTTCGGCCTCGGCCTCTTTCGGCCGCTGAGGGCCAATGGCTGAGCTCTCGCCCGACGACTTCGCCGCGTACTTCGAGGCGATCCACGGCGCGGCGCCGTTCCCGTGGCAGGCGAGGCTGCTCGCCGACGTGGCGCGCGAGGGGGGCTGGCCGACGCTGCTCGATCTGCCCACGGGCGCGGGCAAGACGGCGGCGATCGACGTTGCCCTCTTCCACCTCGCGCTCGACGCCGCAGCGCCGCCGGCTCAGCGCACGGCCCCCCGGCGCATCGTGATGGTCGTGGACCGGCGGACGGTCGTCGATCAGGCGTTCGAGCGCGCGAAGAAGATCGCCGAGACGCTGACGGGCGCGGGGAACGGAGTCCTCCGCGCCGTGGCCGATCGGCTCCGGGCGCTCGCTGGCCTGCGGGGGAACGAGGCGCCGCTCGCGCTGGCGCAGCTCCGCGGCGGCATGCCGCGCGACGATGCGTGGGCGCGGAGGCCTGATCAGCCGCTCGTGGCCGTCTCGACCGTGGATCAGGTCGGCTCGCGGCTGCTCTTCCGCGGCTACGGCGTGAGCGACGCCATGCGCCCCATCCACGCGGGGCTGCTCGGCAACGATACGCTCCTGCTGCTCGACGAGGTGCACCTGTCGCAGCCGTTCCGCGAGACGCTGCGCTCGCTGTGCCGATATCGCACGTGGACGAGCCGCAAGCTGCCCGACCGATGGCAGGTCGTGGAGATGTCGGCCACGCCGGGGAGCACGGCGGGAACCGCCGGCGTGACGTCCGCTGCGTCCGACGATGGGCGCGTGTTCGGACTGAACGACGACGATCGCCGCGACGAGCGGCTCGCGCGGCGGCTCCAGGCGAACAAGCCAGCCGCGCTCGCCGAAGTGAAGGTGAGCGGCGGGGAGGGCGCGCGGCGAGCAGCCCTCGCCGAGGCATGCGCCGAGCACGCCCTGCGCTTCGTGGCGCCGGGGCGCGCCGTCGGCGTCATCGTCAACCGCGTCGCCACGGCGCGCGAGGCCGCCGAGGCGATCCGGAAGCGGTCCGGCGGCAGCGTCGACCCCATCCTCGTCACGGGCCGCATGCGCCCGCTCGATCGCGACGATCTCGACGAAAGGCTCGGCCCGCTCGTGCGCACGGGCCGGGCGCGCGACGCAGCCGCGGACCCGGTGGTCATCGTCGCGACCCAATGCATCGAGGCGGGCGCCGACTTTGATCTCGACGCGATCGTGACCGAGTGCGCCTCGATCGACGCGCTCCGGCAGCGCTTCGGCCGCCTGAACCGGATCGGCGCGATCGAGGACGCGCGCGGCGTGGTGCTGGTGCGCTCGGACGCGCTCGCCAAGGATTACGTCGATCCGGTCTATGGCAATGCGCTCGCCGCGACGTGGACGTGGCTCGGCGAGGCAACGCGCGATTTCGGCATCCAGGAGATGGCGGCGGCGCTGCCCGAGGGGGCAAGGCTCGAGGCAATGCTGTCGCAGACATCGCGCGCACCGGTGATGCTCCCCGCGCATCTCGACGCGTGGGTGCAGACGCGGCCGAGCCCGGAGGTCGATCCTGATGTCTCCCTGTGGCTCCATGGGACCGACCAGGAGCATGCGCCCGAGGTGCAAGTCGTCTGGCGCGCCGACGTGACCGGAACGCTGCTCGCGCAGGCGAAGCGAGACGAGGAGGCGCGCGAGGCGTTGTTGAAGCGCGTGGAGGCGTGCGCGCCGGTCGGGCTCGAGGCAATCTCGCTGCCGATCCATGCGGTGCGGGCGTGGCTCCAGGGCGGCGCGGCCCCCGAGCTCGCCGACATCGAGGGGCGCGCGATGGACGATGACGAAGGAGATCGCCACGACGGGCGCCTCGCGCTGCTCTGGAAGGGCGACGAGAGCCGGGTGATCGAGCCCGGCGAGCTCTGCCCAGGCAGCACGCTCGTCGTCCCTGGCACGTACGGAGGCCTCGCCGGCGGCACCTGGGATCCTTCGTCGCAGGTGCCTGTCTCGGACCTGGGCGATCGCGCCCGCTGGCAGCAGACAGGCCGCCCGACGCTGCGGCTGCACCCGGACGTCATGCGGCAGCATGCTGGCGTCACGGATGCTGCACTGCCAAAGATCCCCGTCCCGGTCGTGGACGAGCGGTCGGATGCCCAGGATCGCGCGGAGATCGACGCGTGGCTCTCGGAGATGAGCGCGGCAACGGCCGCGACATCGTGGCTTGGCCAGGTGATCACGGCGCTCGCGGTGAAGGGCAGGAGGCGCCCCGCGCTCGTGAGGCTCGACGGCATGGAGCTGGTGGGCGAGGACGGGGCGCCGCGGGTCGAGGAGGGCTATTTCGCGCTCGTCGGCCGCTTCCGGACGCGCGTCGAGGGGGCGGGCGACGTGACGACGGAGGACGACGGCGCGTCGTACACGGGCGTCGAGGTGACGCTGCGCGAGCACCTGGGAGGCGTCGCTTCCTGGGCCAGGCGGTTCGCCGAGCAGTGCGGGCTCCCGCCCGAGGTCGCGCGCGCGGTCGAGCTGGCGGCGCGCTGGCACGACGCCGGGAAGGTCGATCCGCGGTTCCAGCGGATGCTCCACGGGGGCAGCGAGCTCCGGGCGGCGGTGGCGCCCGAGCCGCTCGCCAAGAGCGCGCTCGTCGCTGCGGATCGCGCGGCGCGGGCCCACGCGATCAAGCGATCTGGATACCCGCGGGGCGCCCGACACGAGCTCTCGTCCGTTGCGCTCCTTCAGGGCTGCGAACGGCTGTTCGACAAGGATGTCGATCGCGATCTGGTGCTGCATCTCACGGCATCGCATCACGGCTGGTGCCGGCCGTTCGCGCCCGTCGTCGCGGATGACGAGCCCGTCGAGCTCGCCCTGGAGGTGGAGGGCACGCCCGTGCGCGTATCGAGCGATCACGGCCTCGCGCGGCTCGACGCGGGCATCGCCGAGCGGTTCTGGCGGCTCGTGCAGCGCTACGGCTGGTTCGGCCTGGCGTGGCTCGAAGCGCTCCTGCGGCTCGCGGATCACCGGCGGAGCGAGGAAGAGCAGCGCGGCGACATCGGGGCGAGGGACGACAGATGACCGAGCTCTTGCTGACCGGGCTTGATGGCAAGAATCCGCTGGCGTTCCTGGCGGCGCTCGGGGTGCTCAACGCGCTCGCCGACCGGACGAAAGATGGGACGCCGGAGCCCAGACTGGTCTGGCGCGCCGGCGGCACGTACCAGCCGGCGATCATGGGCGGCCCGGATCGCGGCGCGTTGCTCGATGTGCTCGTCCAGGATCTGGCGAGCTTCCGCGGAGAGCCGGCGATCGAGTGGTTGCATTATCGCAAGGATGGCGACGGGGCCGAGGCGCACGATCTCAAGCCTCCTCCTGGCTTCTTCGTGGATTACCTGAGCCGCCTGCTAGGCGATTGCCCGAGCCGTGGGGTAAGCGACGAGCTGCGGCGGAGCCTCGCCTTCGCCGCAGCGTTTGCGACGGATGTGGCGGTGGACAACAACGGCAACACGAAGCCGACCGCGCTGCATTTCACCGCAGGCCAGCAGGAGTTCCTCACGATGGTGAGCGAGCTCATCCAGGGTGTGCGCGTCGAGGACCTGGAAGAGGCGCTGTTTGGGCCGTGGCGCTACGAGCGACCGCTCCCGGTGCTCCAGTGGGACAACACCTCGGCGCGCGACTATGCGCTGCGCGCGAGCGATCCCTCGAAGGACAAGAAGCTCGGCGTGCCCGGCGCGGACTGGCTCGCGTTCCGGGGCCTGCCGTTCATCCGGGTCGCGCCCGTGGGCGACCGGATCGTGACGACCGGGTGCAGCGGCGAGTGGAAGACAGGCACATTCCGATGGCCGATCTGGACGGTGCCGCTCTCACGCCCCGTCATCGGCTCCGTCCTGACGTCGTCGGAGGTCTTCGAGGTGGATCCGGGCGTCCTGCGCGCCCGCGGCATCGCCATCGTGTTCGAGTCTGCGATCCGCCGGAGCGATCAGGGCGGCTATGGGAGCTTCGCCCCGGCGCGCATGGCACGCCCGGCCCGGGCTGGCTGATCCGCCGCCCCAGATCTCCTTCATCCCCTCCCCCCGCCGCCGTATCCTCCTCGCCGGAGGCCCCATGCCGACCGCGACGAGACCCCAGAACGCCACGCTCACCGGCGCGCTCCCGCTCGACCGCCCCACGGCGGAGCGCCCGCACCGCCTCTACGTCGCCACCACGAACCACTGCAACCGCGCCTGCCCGTGGTGCTGCACCTGCTCGTCGCCCCGCGGCCGGACCTTCCTCGCCCTCGACCGCTACCGCGCAAGCTTCCCACCCGAGGGCCCCTTCGAGGTGCAGCTCGAGGGCGGCGAGCCCACCATCCACCCGCACTTCGACGAGATGGTGCGCCTCGCCCGCGCCGAGCCCCGCTGCGCGCGCGTCGTCGTCGTCACCAACGGCGTCGAGATCCCGCGCGATCCGGCAGCGCTCGACGCCTGGCTCCAGAAGCTCGGCGAGCCCACCACCCTCAAGCTCTCGATCAACCACCACCTCCTCGAGCACGACAGCGGCCTCCTCCCCCTCGCGCGCGCCATTCACGCGCGGCTCGCCGCGCTCGGCGGCGATCGCCAGCTCGTCCTCAACGTCCGGCTGCGCAAGACCGAGGCCGACGGCGACGCGTGGGTCGTGGAGGCGGTGCGCGACGCGGGGCTCCTCGCGATCGCCAACGTGTTCCACCTCCAGCGCTACGGCTTCGCGCAGAAGCGCGAGGACTGGGACGAGCCGTTCCTCGTCGGCACCCATTTCACGATGCTCAACCCCGACGGCCGCGCCTTCGGCCCCGACCTCGTGGCGCGCTCCGACGCCATGCGGGGCCTGCCGTGAGCGCGCGCCCCTTCCGCGACGAATGGCGCCGCCTGAAGAGCCGCGCCTTCGATCTGACCGGCAACAGCACCGCCGGCGAGACGGTGCGCTTCGACCTGTGGGGCCGGCCGGTCGAGATCTACCGCAACGCGAACTTCTCCATCTACAGCCGGCAGCCCTGCAACGCGAAATGCCACTTCTGCGTCGAGGAGCTCAGGCCGGCCTCGCGCGGGCGGAGCCTCTCGCTGCAGAAGACCGTCGAGGACGACGACGCTCGCTATTTCGACGCCATGGCCGAGTCCCTCGACGCGCTGAGGCCGCTCGATCCGACGGTATCCATCACCGGCGGCGAGCCGAGCCACGATCCGCGGCTGCCCCGCATCCTCGCCCTCGGGCAGGCCCGCCGAGGGCGCAAGCGGACGCTCACCACGAACGGCTCGGGGCTGCTCCAGCGGCGCGACGGAAAGCGCGTGATCGACTGGATCGCCGACACCGGCGTGCAGCACCTCAACATCAGCCGCGCCCACCCCGATCACGACACGAACGCCAGGCTGATGGTGATGAAAGACGGCCTGAGCGTCGACGAGCTGCGCAGCGTCGTCTCGGCGGCAGCGGCGGGCGGCACCCGCGTGCGCCTCTCCTGCGTGCTCCTCGCGGGGCAGATCGACTCGGTCGATGCCATCGTCTCTTATCTGCGGTTCGCCCGGTCGCTCGGCGTGGACAACGTGATCTTCCGGCAGCTGATGAAGACCGACCCGACCGCGGTGGTCGAGAACCACGTCGTGAAATACAGCGATCGCAGCCGCGTCCGGCTCGAGCCGATCCTCGACGCGCTCAGCGCCGACGCGCGGTTCTCGTTCGAGCGGCAGATCGTGGGCTATTATTACTATGTCGAGGTGTTCCGCTTCGAGGACATCGATGTGGTCTTCGAGGAGGCCGACCTCGCCCAGCTCGAGGAGACGAAGCGCTCGGGCCCGGGCATCGTCCACGAGCTCATCTTCCACCCGAACGCGCGGCTCGCGTCCACCTGGCAGCCCTGGGACGGCATCCTGGGCCCGCCCCCGGCGGCGCGCGGGTCCGTCGACCCGTCATGACGCCGCCCGTTATTCCCGTTCCGTACATCGGCCGGAACCTGCTCTTCCTCGAGGAGGCGCTGGACGAGCTCGACGCGCGCGGCGTCACAGGCCCTCTCCTGTTCCGCGCGAGCGAGGCGGACAAGCTGGCTCGCCTCCTCGAGCACGGCACCGACCGCGCCGGATATCCGGGAGAGCGGCCGTGGACCGACGGCCCGGACCAGGGGCGCCCGATCCGGCACGAGGACGTCATCTTCGCGACCACCGAAGGCGAGATCCGGCGGGGAGAGCGGGAGCCCGAGCGGTCCACGTCGCTCAAGAAATTCGCCGGGATCGAGCGGCCGCTGTTCGTCGCGCACGACGCCCGCTGCTTCGTCAAGCTCTGCGACCGGCAGTACGAATACCGCGATCCGGCGCGGAAGCAGGCGGCGCTCCTCGCGCTGTTCCCGGTGACGCGGGTCGAGCCCATCCAGGGCTGGTTCTCCGAGGAAGACGGCCTCGCGTACCGCGCGCTGGTGCGCTCGCTCCGGGGCGGCGCGATGGTCGAGGTGGGCTCCTGGAAGGGGCTCTCCACGGCGTACGTCGGGCGGCTCGCGGCGAGGAACGGCGTCGCGCTCCATTGCGTCGACACGTGGGACGGCTCCAGCGACGCCTACGACGAGCGGTATCGCGCCCTCCTGGCCGCGGAGGACGTGCCGGGCGCGTTCCGGGCGAACATGGAGGCGCTCGGGATAAGGCCCCACGTCCTCCGGATGCCGTCCACGGACGCGGCGGCGCGCTTCGCCGACGCGAGCCTGGATCTCGTGTTTCTCGACGGCTCGCACGATCGCGCGGCCGTGCTCGCCGATCTCGAGACCTGGTGGCCGAAGCTCAAGCCCGGCGGCGTCGTCGGGGGCCACGATCACAACGAGGAGCACGCGGGCGTCGTGGACGCGACAGCGCACTTCATGTCCGTGGCCGGGCGGCCGATCGAGCGCGGCGCCGGCTCGGTGTGGTGGGCGCGGCGATGAGAGCGCCGGAGACGAGCAAGCGCCTCTTCGTCGCGACCGGCGCCTATTCGTGCGGCAAGACCACGACGCTCCGCCACCTCGCGGCCACGCGGGGCTACCGCGTGCACGGCGAGGCGCACCGGCGCGTGCTCGACGAGCTCGGGGCGCGCACCCACGGGCACCCGCCCGACGCGCCGTTTCGCCCGATCGACGCGCCGGACCACGTCTGTCCCCTGTGCCGCAAGCGGGAGTTCGCCGCGCGCGTGCTGGAGACGCAAAAGGCGATCGAGGCGTCGGCGAATGATGGGGACTGGCTGGAGCGCGGGTATCTCGATCCGGTCGAGTACTACCTGCGCACGAGCGGAGAGGCGGCGTATCCCTGGCCGCCCGGCGAGCCCGCGTTCGAGCGGTATGCGCTTGTGTTCCTGTTCGCCGTGATGCCGGAGCTGCAGGCGCCGCGCTGGGGCAGGAGCAGCGAGGCGCGGGGCGACGAGGCGGAGCGGATCAACCAGCGGCTCGGCGCGCTGTACCGCGCGGCCGGCTTCGAGGTGGTCGACGTCGGCCCGGGCACCGTGGAAGAGCGGGCGGAGCTCCTGGTGAGCCGCGCGCGGCTCGACGGCACGGCGCGAGGCGCTTGAGGTGGCCTGTCGCGGCGTGTGAGGGCGGCGACGCGCGGGGCGCGCGTGCTATCCTGCGCGAGCGCCCATGGTAGCCGCCGTGCACATGCCGTTTCCGTCCCCGACCGCTCCCGCGGGTGAGCAGCGGTTCGTGCTCCACGGAGTCCCCTGGCAGACGTACGTGAGGCTGCGGGACGAGCTGGACAGGCCCGGCCTGCGGATGACCTTCTGCGAGGGAACGCTGGAGCTGATGAGCCCGTCCATCGATCACGAATTGGCGAAGAAGAGCATCGCTCGCCTGATCGAGCTCTTCGCGGTGGAGCGGGATGTGCCGCTCTACGGCTACGGCTCGACCACCTTCCGCCGCGAGGCCAAGGCACGCGGCCTCGAGCCCGACGAGTGTTACTGCGTCGGCGAGCCGATCAAGGAGTTCCCCGACATTGCGATCGAGGTGGCGCTGACGAGCGGTGGAATCGACAAGCTGTCTGTCTATAGCGGTCTCGGCGTCCGCGAGGTCTGGTTCTGGGAGAACGACGCCTTCCACCTCCACGCGCTGCGCGGCGAGGCGTACGAGGCCATCGCGGCCAGCGAGCTGCTCCCGGATCTGGATCTCGTCGCGCTCGCGCGGTTCGTGCGCTGGCCGGACCAGCACGAGGCGGTCAAGGCGTTCCGCGGCTGGCTGCGGAACCCCGGCTGAGCCCGCTCGGGCGGCGGCGCCCGCCGCTCACCCGTCGGCGAACTCCGGAGAGAGCCGCACGTCCTTGAGCTCCGCGCCGAGCAGCTCGATCGCGGCCGTGACGAGGGGGTGGTCGGCCACGGCGCGCCGGGCGGCGTCGACGCGGGCCTTGCGCTCGGCCGTCTCGACCTGCGCGAGCGACGGGCCGGCGCTGCCGCGGGTGATCGTCTCGAAGACGAGCTCGGCGGGGCCGCCGAAATGGGATTGCAGCACGCGGGCGAGCATGTCGCGGGCCGCGGGCTCGGTGGCCTGGCCCGACAGGAACGAGTTCGCCTCGTAGCCGAGGACGACGCGCGTCGGCGAGAGCTCCAGCACGGCCGCGTGCTCGAGCACCGAGGCGAGCGCCGGCCGCTGCGCCCGGACCGCGGTGATCACCGCGCGCCAGGTGGCGAGGTCGCTGGCGCTCATCGCCGGGGGCGGCGCGCTGCTCGTCCTTGACACCGGGCCCGACGGCGCGGGGGCCGCCGGGGCGCTCTGCGGAACGGAGTACAGCGCGCCGCGCGGCGACGGAGGCGGGGCGCTGTCGGGGCGGTACGCCGGCGCGGCCGCGCCGTTCGCGTACGGCGCCTTCGCGAACGCCGGCGCGGCCGCGCCCGCGAACGCCGGCGCGGCGCTGCCCGCGAAGGACGCCGCCGCGCCGTTCACGCCCGGCGCGCCGTTCACGAGGGAGACGACGTTCGCCGCCGCGCCGTTCGCCATCGCGCCGTTCGCCATCGCGCCGTTCGCCGCCGCGCCGTTGGCCCTCGCCGCCCCGCTCGCCGCCGCGCCGTACGCCGGCGCCGCACCCGCGCCGCGCGCCTCCTCCGGCGCAGCCTCCGCCGCGCCGCGCCGGGGCGCAGCCGCGCCGCCGGACGGCGCGCCGGGCCGCTGCGGCGCGCGCTCCGGCGCACCGCCGCCGCCTCCTCCTCCGCCGCCGCCGCCGTTCAGGCGCCGCTCGAGATCGCCGAGGCGGCGCAGCAGCTCGTCGATCGGCAAGAGCGGCGGCCGCCTGGCGAGCCGCACGAGCGCCATCTCCAGCGAGGCCCGCGGCTGGCCGCTCCGGACGATGTCGTCGAACGCGCGCGAGAAGCCCTGGTGCAGCCGCGTGAGATCGTCCGCGTCCGCGCGCGCCGCGAGCGCCCGCGCGTCGGCGACCTCCTCGTCGGCGAGATCGAGCAGCGGCGCCGGATCGTCGCAGACCTTCGCCACCACGAGATCGCGCAGGTGCGCGAGGAAGTCGCGGGCCACGTGCGGCAGGTCGTACCCCTCCTGCGCGAGCTCGCCGACGATGCGCACGCACGCCGCAGGATCGCCGTCCACCAGCGCCTCCGCGAGCCGGTGCAGCACCACGCGATCGGCGACGCCGAGCACCTTCGCCACGCCCTCGGCCGTGATGCGATCGCCGCTCGTGCCCACCCACGCGATCACCTGGTCGAGCAGGCTCATCGCGTCGCGCATGCTCCCCGCCGCCTCCCGCGCGAGCGCGCTGAGCGCAGGATCGTCGGCGGGGATCTTCTCCTGCTCGAGCACCCAGCGGAGCCGCGCCGCGATCTGCTGCGCCCCGATGAGCTTGAAGTCGTAGCGCTGGCACCGGCTCAGGATCGTGACCGGGACCTTGTGCACCTCCGTCGTCGCGAAGATGAACTTCACGTGCGGCGGCGGCTCCTCCAGCGTCTTCAGGAACGCGTTCCACGCCGCGTTCGAGAGCATGTGGACCTCGTCCACGATGAAGATCTTGAACCGGTCGCGCGCCGGCCGGTACGGCAGGCTCTCCTGGAGCTTGCGCACCTCGTCGACGCCGTTGTAGCTCGCGCCGTCGATCTCCTGGACGTCGACGTCCGCGCCGACGGTGATCTCGGCGCACGCCGGGCACGCCTGGCACGGCTTCGCCGTGGGGCCGTGCACGCAGTTCAGCGCCTTGGCGAGGATGCGCGCGCTCGTCGTCTTGCCGACCCCGCGGACGCCCGTGAACAGGAAGGCGTGCGCGACGCGATCCCGCGCGATGGCGTTGGCGAGCGTCGTGGATACGTGCTCCTGGCCGACGAGATCCTCGAAGGACTGCGGGCGCCATTTCCGCGCGAGGACGACGTAGCTCATACGCTGCTCGACTAGCACCTTCTCGCGGGCGCGTCGCCGCAGCTGTGACCGGCACGGACGGCGCCCCGCATTCCGGTCAGTTTGCCAGAGTTATCGCTCGAAACGCACCCCGCTCCGCCGGGGCCGGGGCGGCCGGCGCGCGCCGGGGAGTCCCTGGAGCCGACGCGCGCCGGGGAGTCCCTGGAGAGGCGGAAGCGCCCGCTCGTGGCGAGACGGACCGGACGGGGGCCGGCCGGGCTCTCCGCGTCCCCTTCCCGGTTGCGGCGCGGCGCGGTTCACGGCATAGACGGCCGTCTGACCATGCAATTTCGCGGCGGAATGAATGAGCTGGTTCGCCAGGCGGCGCGCATGCAGCGCAAGATCGACCAGGTGAAGGGCGAGCTGAAGGACCGCGAGGTGAGCGCGACCGCCGCCGGCGACAAGGTCACCGTCGTGGTCTCCTGCGAGGGAAAGGTGCGCAGGATCGACGTCGACCCCGCCTTCCTCGCCAGCGAGGGCCTCGAGATGGCGCTCGACGCCATCGTGGCCGCGTCGAACTCGGCGCTCGAGACGGCCGACAAGCTCGTCGAGAGCGAGATCGCCAAGGTGACCGGCGGCGTGAAGCTCCCCGGCATGCACACTTGATCGCGTTGCGTCCCCCGGCCTCGCTCCCCGGCTCCTCGAAGCTCCCGAACGGCGGCCCCGCCGGCTTCCGCAGCGCGCCCGGCGGCCTGCCCGGCCGGCTGTCGCGCGTCGCCCAGCTGCTCGCCCGCCTGCCGGGCGTCGGCGAGAAGACGGCGCAGCGCTTCGCCCTCTTCCTCGTGACCGCCGGCGAGGACACCGCGCGCGACCTCGGCAGCGAGCTCGCGGAGCTCTGCGACCACATCCGGCCGTGCACCCGGTGCGGCCACATCGCCGAGCTCGACGACGACGGCCGGGCGCTCTGCGCCATCTGCCAGGACACGCGGCGCGACGGCGCCCTCCTCTGCGTCGTCGCGCGCGTCCAGGACCTGCTCGCGATCGAGCGGAGCGGGGCGATGCGCGGGCGCTACTTCGTGCTCGGCCGGCTCCTCTCGCCCCTCGAGGGGGTCGGGGCCGAGGAGCTGCCCCTGGAGGCGCTCCGGGCGCGCGTGCGCGACCCCGAGCAGCCGGTGCGGGAGGTGCTCGTCGCCACGCCGCCCTCGGTCGACGGGGAGGCGACCGCGCTGCTCCTCGCGCGCGAGCTCGGCGCCATGGGGATCCAGGTCACGCGGATTGCGAGCGGCGTGCCGCACGGGGGAGATCTGGAGTTCGCCGACCAGGTGACGCTGGGGCGAGCCATCGAAGGCCGGAAGAGCTTCGGCTAGCGACAACCGCGCAGCTCGGCCCCCGACCCACGCGAGCGAGGGCCGGGGCCGGCGGGCCTCCCGCACGCCGGGGCGCTCCACGATTCAGAGGTCGACATGTCCAAAACCACCATCACATCCGACCGGGCACCGCGCGCCATCGGGCCCTACTCGCAGGCCGTCAGGGCCGGCGACCTCGTGTTCTGCAGCGGCCAGATCCCGATCGATCCCGCGACGGGCGAGCTCGTCGCAGGGGGGATCGAGGCGCAGACGGCCCAGGTGATCAAGAACCTGACCGAGGTGCTGTCCGCGGCCGGCGCGGGCTGGGACGACGTGGTGAAGACCACGATCTACCTGACGAACCTCGCGGATTTCGCCGTCGTCAACCAGGTGTACGGGGCGGCCGTCGGCGGCGCGCCGCCCGCACGGGCGACGGTGCAGGTGGCGGCGCTGCCCAAGGGCGCCGCCGTCGAGATCGAAGCTGTTGCCCATCTATCGCGATAATCGGGGAGCCGCGGCCGCGGCCCCCCTCTCCAAAATGTCCCCGGGAGCCTCGACATGAGCACAAAGAACGAGAGCGAGAGCACGGAGCGGACCGCCAGCGCAGTTCCCGAACCTGCGCACGAGGGCGCCCCCGATGCAGAGAGCGGAGACAAGCCGCGCGCGCGCAGGGTCGTCCGCTCGGCGAGCACGGCGGCCTCCGCGAAGCGAGCCGACGAGCCGTCCGAGGGCGCCTCGGCGCAGCCCGCAGGCGAAGCGCCGCGCCCCTCGGCGAAGGCCGCCGCAAAGGAGCCGCAGGGCTCGCTGCTGGACGTGATCGCGCCCCGCAAGCGGCCGGCGCTGGCCGACGCGCCGCCGCCGGCCACGACGCCGCCCACGACGCCGCCCACGACAGAAGACGCCGCGCCGCCGCCCACCGCCGCGCCGCGCGTCGTGCGCGACTACCGCGCGCCCAGGCCCGAGCGAGCCGCCGCGCCCTCCGGCGCGCCGCGGTTCGACCGGGGGCCGAGGCCCGACCGCGGCCCGCGCCCCGACCGCGGCCCGCGGCCCGACCGGGGGCCGAGGCCCGACCGCGGCCCGCGCCCCGACCGCGGCCCGCGGCCCGACCGGGGGCCGAGGCCCGACCGCGGCCCGCGCCCCGACCGGGGGCCCAGGCCCGACCGCGGCCCCAGGCCGGAGCAGGGACCCGGCGCGGCGCAGGGGGCCGGCGGGGAGCAGGGCGCGAGGCCCGACCGGGGGCCGAGGTTCGACCGGGGGCCGAGGCCCGACCGCGGCCCGCGCCCCGACCGCGGCCCGCGGCCCGACCGGGGGCCGAGGCCCGACCGCGGGCTGTCGGCGCGGCCGGGCGCGGAAGGCGGACGGGCGGGCGGCGGGGACGCGCGGCCCTCGGGGGCCGAGGGACGAGCGCCCGCGGCGGCGAAGCAGCAGCAGAGCGACCGGATGGTGACCGTGGTCGGCCAGGGCGCGGCCGCGACGGTGGTGACGGGCAAGGGCGGCCGGCCGCAGGGCCCGGCCAAGCCGGCGCACCTGCTGTTCGCGCTGCCGGCGGCCAAGGCGAAGCAGGTCGCGGCGGCGGACAAGCCGGCGCTCACGGCGCGCGAGGCGCTCGCCGCGAAGGCGAAGGCGAAGCAGGCGACCACGGCCGCGAAGAGCAAGGCCGACGGCGGGGCGCGGCCCGAGGGCGGCGCGGGCGCCGAGGCGGCCAAGGTCGAGTTCGACGCCGAGGTGCTCGCGGCGGGCTGGGACCGGGCGATCGAGGCGCTGCGGTCGGCGGGCGACGCCGCGCCGGCGCTCGTCGACGCCTGGCTCGGCGCCTCCAACGCGGAGGCGATCGCGGCGGCCGCCGAGTCGGAGGAGGCCTCCGGCGCGGCGCGGAAGGCGGCGCGACGCGCGCTCAACGTGCTGAAGTCGCGCGGGGCGGCGATCCCGACGCGACCGCGCGTGGTGCGGCTCGCCGAGGAGCGCGCCGAGGTGGTCGAGGCGACGCTGATCCCGCCGGACTCGAGCGGGACCGAGGCGATCGCGATCACGAGCCGCGACACGAGCGGCCGCTACCGGATCGCGGAGGTGATCGTGCGCGAGGGGGTCGGCGTTGTGCACGCCGGCGCGGGGTGGCTCAGCGGCTCGCAGCTCAAGGAGGGCCGGGCGCGCGCGCAGGACAACCTGGGCACGGCGCCCGTGCCCGTCTCCCTGGAGTGGGCCCGCCACCGGATCGCGCTCGCGAAGCGGCAGAACGCCGCGTCGGGGCAGGTCCTGCCGCTCGGGCTGGAGGGGTGTCGCGATCTCGTCGAGCCCGCGCCCGAGGCCGAGCCGCGGCACCCGGTGGCCGACCTCGAGGAGAGCCTGACGGACGAGCAGGTGGCGTCGCACATCGCCGGCTCCGCCTCGCTGCACGACGAGCCGGAGTTCCGGCACTGGCTGCCCGCGCGGCAGGCGCTCGACGAGCTCCTGCAGAAGGTCGGCCAGCGGCTCGGGTCCGCCGG
Organism: Sorangium cellulosum So0157-2; assembly: GCF_000418325.1. GTDB lineage: Bacteria > Myxococcota_A > Polyangia > Polyangiales > Polyangiaceae > Sorangium > Sorangium cellulosum_D. The sequence continues at coordinate 587,957 of NC_021658.1, read as the reverse complement.
GATGCGCGATCCCGCGCTGGTGAACACGGCGCTGCGGGAGGAGCTTGAGCTCGCGACCGATCGGTTCTTCTCGCCCGAGGTGCGCGGGCAGCTCGCGACGCGGATCCGGAGCAGCGCGGTCTCGCTGCGGGCGCGCAGGGGCGACGCGGCGGCCACCGCCGCCCTCGCCGTGGCGCGCGCCATCAAGGCGGCGGGGCTGATCACCTCGCCGCCACGCGAGATCCCCTTCCTGGCGGCGTTCTTCCAGAAGGCGCTCGGCGTGCTCGCGCAGCAGGGCGGCGGGCAGCTGCGGGTGCCGGTCCCGGCGGGCGCGGCCGCGCCGGCCGGGGGCGCCCCGGCGCAGGGCGGCGAGGCGCCTGCCGAGGGCGCGGGCGGCGAGGCGCCGAGCGGCGAGGGCGCCGAGGCGCAGCAGGGCGCCGGCGGCTGATCGAGGGCGCCGGCGACGCCGGCGCGTGATCGAGGGCGCCGGCGACACCGGCGCGCTGGTCACAAAGAGCGGAGAGGCGAGCCCGGATCCTTCCGGCGCTCGCCTCTCCGCTTTTGTCCTGACGGAGCTACTTCACGTCGATGGTGATGTCGCCGTTCTCGGTGAAGAGCTCGAGGAGGCCGCCGTCGCCGTCGCCCATCGTGTACGACGTCGCGTGATCGAAGCGGTCGCCGCCGCTGCCCTCTCCGGCGGTCGCCCACGTGGAGGGGAGGCCCTGCTCCACGATGTCGCCGTTGAGCGTCTGCGCGGTCATCGTCCCGTCCACCCCCGCCGGCACCGAGAGCTCGATCGCGCCGTTGCCGGAGGAGATCGCGCCGTCCGAGCTGCTCCACGCGTCGAGGTCGACGAAGACGCTGCCGTTCTTGGTGGCCACGTCGATCGTGCCGCGCGCGCCGACCACGTCGATGCTGCCGTTGTTGCTCACGATGGTGGTGCCGCGGGACGGGGCGCCGTCGAGATCGACGTCGATGCTGCCGTTGTCCTGCTCGATGCGGAGCACGCCGTCGAAGTCCTTCTTCGGCAGGACGACCTCGATGTCGGCGCCGAGGTACCCCGAGGAGCCGTCCCTGGTGCGGGTCGTGATGACGACGTCGCCGTCGGTCTTCGCGGCGAGCTCGAGATCCTCCTCGATCTCCTGCACCGCGAGCTGGTTCTCGTCCTTCTTGCGCATCGTGAACGGGGAGAAGGTGACCTCGACGTCGCTCACGTTCCCGGTGCGGACCTCGACGTCGCCGTTGTCGCTCACGATGCGGATGCTCTGGGTCGGGAGGTACTTGACGCGCACGCTCTCGTCGTTGCCTTCGTAGCGCACGAGGGTCTCTGCGGTGATGACACACCCGGCCGACGCTGCGGCAGAGGCCGCGCAGATCAAGAAGCAGGCGATTCGAAGCGAGCGATTCATCATGGATTCCTCTCGAGCAAATTGTACGGCGGGCGAGGCCCGAGCCCCGTCCGGCCGCGCACGGAGCGCGCTGGCCCGCTTCTTGGACGTGGTCTCCGGGCGGCACATCCTGGATCGCAAGATTTCGACGCGGTCCGGCCGGCCGCCGCGGCTCAGGGCGCCTCCCACGGGAGAGGCGCCTCACCGAGGCCCACCTTGTTGCGAAAAGCGGCGTGCAGCGCCCGGGTCTTCGGGCCGGGGACGCCCGCGCCGATCGCGTGCCCGTCCACGCGCACGACCGGGACGATCTCGCGGAGGCTCGAGGTGATGAACGCCTCCTCGGCGGCGAGGAGGCGGGCCATCGTGACCGGCTCGCAGCACACGGGGATGCCGAGCTCGCCCGCGACGTCGATGACGTTGGCCCGGGTGATGCCGACCAGGATCCCGGCCTCCTTGGGCGGCGTGATCAAGAGGTGCCCCGCGTCCTCCGCGCCCTCGTGCGCGGGCGGGCGCCGCTCCACCAGGAAGACGTTGGACGTCGTGCCCTCGACGACGTGGCCGGACGGGTCGAGGATCAGCGCCTCGTGGGCCCCGGCGGCCCGCGCCTGGCGCAGGGCGAGGAGGCTCTCGAGGTAGTTCGAGACCTTGGCGCCCGGCGCCGCGTCGCCGGCCCGCTGGGTGGGGGTCGTGATGGCCGAGATCCCGTCGCGGTAGAGCGCGCCCGGCAGCGGCTTGAGCGGCTCGACGACGATGACGCGGAGGGGCGCGCCCGCGAGCGCGGGATCGAGCCCGAGCGGGCCGCTGCCGCGGGTGAGCATCACGCGGACGTAGCTCTCGAGCGGCGCGGCCGAGCCTGCGGCGCCGGCCGCGCCCGCGGCGCCAGCCGAGCCCGCCGCCGCTCCGGCGCCCTCCGCCGCGGTCGCGGCCCGGAGCAGCGCGCGCACCTCGCGGCCGAGCTCGTCGCGGGGGATCGGCAGCGCGATCGCGATCCGCTCGGCCGAGCGCTCCAGGCGGGCGAGGTGCTCCTCCAGCGCGAACGGCTCGCCGCCGTAGGTGCGGATGGTCTCGAAGACGCTGTCGCCGTAGAGGAAGCCGCGGTCGTAGACCGAGACCTTGGCCTCCTCCGGCCGATGGATGACACCGTCGATGCTGACGAGCCGCGTCACACGGCGAGATTACGTCACTTCTTGAGCTGCGCCAGGAGCTCCTTCGCCGGGGCGAAGTCCTTCTCGTTGTCGAGGGCGCGCTCCAGCATCTGGATCGCCTTCTTGTCGTCGTTCTGACGGTGGCTGATCACGCCGAGGTAATAGAAGACCTCGCCCTTGCTGATCGGCGCGCCCTCGTCGAGCTTCTGGAGGAGCAGCGCGCGGAAGGTCTTCTGCGCGCGGTCGATGTGCGCCGCCTTCGCCGCGTCGTCGCCCGACTCCGACAGCTCCAGCGCCAGCACGCCGAGGTCGCGGAGGATGGCGATCGAGCCCGGGTCGATCTTGAAGGCGGTGTCGAGCTCGGCGAGCGCGCGCTCCCGCTGCCCCTCGGCCAGGTAGGCCTTGGCGAGGCGGTGGTGGATCGCGGCGAGATCCTTCGAGCGGCGGCCGCCGTAGGACTCGACGATCTGCTGGAGCGCCTCGGCGGCCTTCTGGCCGCGGCCCGAGGCGCTGTACGCGTCGCACAGCGCGAGCAGGAGCTCGCGATCGCCCGGCACGAGCTCCGTGGCCTTGACGAGGAGGTCCGCGGCGCGGCCGGGGTCGTTCCGCTTCGTCAGGTGGATGCCCGCCGCCTTGCGGTAGAGCGCCACCTTCTCGGCCGGCTGCGCCGCCGTCTCCGCGTCGCCGGTGATGAGATCGGCGAGCTCGGTGAAGGCCTGCTGCTTCTCGTAGAGGGCGAGGAGCTGCTTGCGGATGTCCTGCGCCGACGCGTCCGCCGCGAGGCCCCGCTCGAGCACGCGCCGGACCGCGCCCTCGTCGCCGAGGGACCGGTGCAGATCCGCGAGCCGGAGCGACGTGCTCACCGCCTCGGGGCCGCTCGCGTCCTCGAGGATCACCTCGAGCCGCTGCGCCGCCTCGCCCTTCTCCCCGCGCTGCTCGTGCAGGCGGGCCAGCGCGAGGAGCGCGCCGGGGTGGCGCGGCTCGCGCTCGAGGACCGCGCGGTAGGTCTCGATCGCCCGCGCCGTGTCGTTCAGCCGGGTCTCGTAGACCTCGCCGAGGCGGACGCTGTACGAGAGCTCCGCCGCGACGTCGCCGCGGTCCTTCGCGCGCTCGATCTGCGTGACGAACAGATCCGACAGCTCCTGATCGCGGCCGGTCTTCTCGAGCAGCTGCGCGAGCAGGACCGTCGCCTTCTCGTTGTCGGGCTGCTCGTCGAGGACCGCGCGCAGGTGCTCGGTCGCCTCGCTCACCGCGTCGAGCCGCGAGAGGCAGATCTCCGCGCTCTCGAGCCGCAGCGCCGAGCGGGCCTCGGGGGACTCGGCCAGGTCGGTGAGCCGCTCGAGGAGCGAGAGCAGCTCCTTGTGCTTGCCGGCCTTCGCGTAGAGCTCGCGCAGCGCGGTCGCGGCGCGCGCGTCGCCCGGGTCCGCCTCGAAGAGCGTCTCGTAGAGCTCGATCGCCGCCGCGTCGTCGCCGAGCTTCTCGCGCGCGACCGCCGCGGCGGCGTGCCGCGCGTCGCGGATGCGATCGGCCTCGGCGTAGAGCTCGGACTGGCGCACGAGCAGCCGGAAGACCTCCTTGTGGTCGCCCGCCTCCTCGCGCACCTTGGTGAGCTCGGCGAGCGCCCAGGTGTCGCCCTCGTCCGCGGCGATCATCTCGCGCAGGATCGCCTCGACGAGCTCCCGGTCGGCGAGCGCGCGCTCGGCGAGCTCCTTCGCCTCGCGGCGGAGCTCGGCCGCGGTCCCCTCCATGCCGTCGAGGGCCGCGATCCGGCGGAGCGTGCCGATGAGGTCGCGCTCGCGCCCGGGGGCCCGCTGCAGCTCCTCGATCGACCGCAGGATGTGCTCGCTCGTGGGGTCGTGCGTGAGCGCCGCCTCGTACGCCGCCTCGGCGGCCTTCGGGTCGCCCACCTTGTTCTTCTGCCACTCGGCGATGCGCATCCAGAGGTCGCGCGCCGTGTCGCTGTCGAGGTCGGCCCCGGCCCGCACCGCCCGCTCCAGCGCGGCCGCGGCGCTCGCCCAGCCGCCCGTCAGCGGGGCGAGGCGCTCGATCTCGCCGAGCACGTCGGGGTCCGACGGGTCGTCGGCGAGCGCCTTCTCGAGGGTCTCGAGCGCCGCCCGCGGGTCGTTCGAGCGCACCTCGAGCACCTTGGCGAGGTCGAGGCGCATCCGGATCCGCTCCACGCCGGTCGGCGCGAAGCGGATGCGCTTCTCGTAGAGGCGCGCCAGCGCGGCGTTGTCGCCCCGCGTGCGGTAGACGCCCTCGAGCGCCTCGGCCGCCTCGTCGAAGAGCGCCGGATCCTCGGTGAGCGCCTCGAGCGCGGCGCTCGCCCGCTCGTGATCGACCGCGTGATCGAGCGCCTGCCGCAGGGTGTTCAGCCCCTGGGCCTTGTCGCCGAACGACTCGATCTGGATCACCGCGAGCCGGTAGAAGAGATCCGCCTGGTCGCGATCGCCGCTCGTCACCGCGACGCGCCGCTCGAGCACGTCCGCGAGCGCCTTCTCGTCGCCGAGGCGGCCGTAGAGCCGATCGAGCGCCTCGAGGAGCTCCGGCGTGTCGCCGGCGTGCTCGACGGCCTTGGCGTAGGCCTGGGCGCTGCGCCGGTCGTCCTTGAGCTTCTCCTCGGCGATGCGGCCGATCCGGAGGAACAGGTCCTTCGCGATCGTCGCGTCGAAGGTCGACGCGGCCCGCTGCGCGAGCGCGTCGCAGTAGCGGCCGAAGCCGTCGGTGCGCTCCGCGAGCCGCTCGATCTCGCCGTGCAGCGACGCGTCGTCCGGCGCGTCCTCCAGGGCGCGGAGCAGCGCCTGCTCCGCCTCGAGCGGGCGACCGAGCTGCACGTCCTGCACCGCCGCGATCGCCCGCAGCGTCTCGGCCCGGTCGGACGGCTCGGTCTGCGCGCGCAGGCGCAGCTCGAGCGCGGCCGCGAGCTCCTCATGGCGGCCGGCCGCGCGGAGGACGGGCTCGAGGACCTGGGCCGCGTCGAGGCGCAGCTCCTCGCGGCCCTCGCCGATGGCCCGGACCGCCTGGATCGCGTGATCGTTCGCCGGATCCTCGTCGAGGACGAGCCGGTACTGCTCGATCGCGTCGCTCGGGCTCTCGAGCTCCCGCGCGTAGAGATCGCCGATCGCCGTCCGCAGCTTGACGCGCGCGTCCCGGTCCGCGGCGGCGCTCGCCTGGAGCATCAGGTTCGACAGGAGCTCGTCCCACATCCGCTCGGCCCGGTAGAGCCGCTCCAGCGAGGAGAGCACCGCCGGGTCGCCCGGCTTCGCGTCGAGCGCCGCGGTGAGCGCCGTGATCGCGTCGCGCGGGCTCGAGAGGTCCTTCTCGTAGCGCTCGGCGGCGCGGACGTTGAGGTCGTAGCGCAGCTCCTCCTCGTCGGCGCCCGCGAGCTCGACGCGGCGGCCGTAGAGCTCCACCAGCCGGCTCGCGGCGCCGCGGGGCTCGTGCAGCTCGATGAGCGCGTCGATCGTCATCGCGCTCTCGGGGTCGAGCTCGAGCGCCCGCTCGTACGCCTGGATGGCGCCCTCGGTGTCCTCGAGCATCTCGAGCTTGGTCTCGGCGATGCGCCGGCAGATCGAGGCGTTCTCCTCGTCCGAGGCCATCTCGCTCTTCTTCTCGAGGACGGAGATCAGCGTGTCCCAGTCGCTGAGCAGCACGGCCAGGGTGTCCATCTGCTCGAGCGGCTCGGGGTCGCTCGGGTCGAGCGCGGACAGGCGCGCGTAGGCGCGGAGCGCCCGGCGCGGGTCGTCGATGCGCGTGTCGTAGACCTTGGCCAGCGACGAGAGCAGCTCGCGCTTCGTGAGCTCGTCGGACGTGATGGTCACGCCCTGCTCGAGGCTCTCCGCGAGCTCCTCCCAGGCGCCGAGCTGCTCGGCGAGCCGCTCGAGCTCGCCGCGCGTCTCGCCGTCGTCCGGATCGAGGCTGAACGCCGTCCGGATCGCGTCGAAGGCGCGCAGCTCGTCGCTCCCCCGCGTCTCCCAGAGCTTCGCCGTCTCGCGCAGCACGGCGACCTTGTCGCGCGCGTCCGACGCGAGGCCGAACCGCTCCTCGTTGAGCCGGATGAGCTGCCGCCAGTCGTCCGCCCCCTCGTAGAGCGGCCGCAGGATCTCGACGATCCGCGCCTTGTGCTGCGGGTCCTGGATCAGCGCCTCGAGCGCCCGGATCGCCTCGGCGTGCGTCGGCACCTCGCCGACGATCGCCTCGAGCTGATCGATCGCGCCCGCGGTGTCCTCGAGGCGCGTGCGGAGCAGCTCCGCGAGCGCCAGCCGGTAGGGCGCCGCCCGGTGGCCGTCCGGCGCCGCCTCGGCGCGGCGCAGGTAGAGGTCGGCGAGGTCGCGCGGCCGGTCGAGCTCGCGGTAGAGCTCGGTCAGCGCGTCGAGCGCCCGGGCGTCGCCCTCGTCGACGTCGAGCGCCGCGCGGTAGGTCTCGATCGCGAGCGCGGGCTCGCGGAGCTCCGTCCGCTCCAGGCGCGCGATCGTGTGCAGGGCGTCGAGCCGGTCCTCGTCCTTCCGGTAGTCGAGCGCCGCGCGGTAGAGCTGGATGCGCTCGGCGTGGCGGCCCTCCTTGATGAGCAGCCCGTCGATGGCGTCGAACAGCTCGCGCGAGTCCGGCTCGAACTCGTGCGCGCGCCGGTACCACTTCAGCGCGTCGGCCACGTCGCCGAGCTCGGCGTAGAGCTCGCCGGTGCGCCGGCTGAGCTTCGCGCTCGACGCGTCGTCCGAGGTGAGCTCGCCGAGCTCCGCCGCGTAGATCTCCGCGAGCCGCCGCTCGGCGCTCGCGACCTTGGCGAGCCGCTCGAGCTCCGCCCACACCCCCTCGTCGGTGAGGTCCTCGTGGAGGAGCTTCGCCACCGTCTCCAGGGCCGCGCGGTAATCCTCGAGCTGCTCCTCGTGCAGCGTCGCGAGCCGCTGCAGGAGGTCGCGGCGCTCGACCGGGTCCTGGCTCGCGGCGAGGCGCGCCTCGAGCGCGACCCGCACCCGGTTCCAGTCCGCCCGGCGCAGGTACACCGGCTCGAGCATCTCGCCGGCGCGCGCCCGGTGCTCGGCCTCGGCCGAGCCCGCGAGGATCGTCTCGAGCAGCGAGACGGCGCCCTCGTGCGCCGGATCGATGAGCAGCGCCTCGGACAGCTCGTCGAACGCGCGCTCCAGGTCCTCGGTGTGCCGGTGCGCGACGAGCGCGATCTTGACGTGCAGCTCGGCGAGATCGCCGGCGCGCACGTCGAGCTGCCGCTCGTAGAGCCGGATCAGGTCCTGGAAGCGCCCCGCCTCGCGGTAGAGGCTGTCGAGCGCCGCGATCGCGTCCGGGTGGAGCGCGATGTCGAGGATCGTCTCGTAGGTCGCGATCGCGCCCGCCTGGTCCCCGAGCGGGCCCCGCTCGAGCTCGGCGATCCGGAAGAGCAGCCCCGTCTTCTCCTCGTCGCTCTCGGCGTTCTCGACCCGGAGCTTCAGGATCGCGAGCAGCCGCCCGGCGTCGTTCGCCTCGCCGTAGAGCTCCTCCAGCGCGATCATCGCCCGCCGGTCGTCGCCGTGGGCCTCGAGCGCCTTCTTGTACTGCTCGACCGCGAGCTCGCGGTCGTCGAGCTTGTGCCGCGCGAGCTCGCCGACCCGGAGCCGGACGTTCTGCTGCACGTCGCCGTCGAGGATGTCCGGCGCGATGCGCTGGAACAGCTCGCACACCTCGGCCCAGCGCCCGGTGGCCTCGCCCAGCCGCTCGACCGTCTCGATCCAGGTCGTCACGTCGGGCTCGCCCGCCGCCTCGCGCACGCCGCGGAGCGCGTAGCCGAACGCCCGCGACGTGTCGCCGAGCGGCCCCTCGGCCGTGCGGAGCGCCTTCTGCAGCGTGGCGAGCCGCTCGCTCGGGAGATCCGAGGTCTCGACCTTGATCTCGAGGACCCGGAGGAGGCGCTCGGCGTCGCCGTCCGCCTCGTAGAGCGGCTCGAGCGTCTCGGCCGCGTCCCGGCGCGCGTCGTCCCGCTCGAGCATCGCCTCGAGCGCCGCGCGGCAGCGCGCGTTCGACGGGTCGAGCGAGAGCGCCTGGCGGTACGCCTCGAGCGCCCCCGCCGCGTCGCCCTGGTGCAGCCGCCGCACGTCGCCGAGCCGCGCGAGCAGGTCGAGCCGGGCGGGCGTCTCCACCGCGAGCGACAGGTCCGTCTCCAGCGTGTCGGCGAGGTCGACCCAGCGCTCGTCGAGCTCGTAGAGCGCCTCGAGGGCCGCGAGGGTCGAGCGCTCGGGCCCGAACTCGTCGAGCACCGCGCGCCACGCGTTGATCGCCTCGGGCACGTCGGCGAGCCGCTGCGCGAGCGTCTCGGCCGCCTTGGTCATGGCGCGCCGCCGCTCCTCCGGCTCGGTGGTCGACTGCTCCCGCGCCCGGAGCACGGAGACGAGCTCGCGCCACTGCGACGTCCGCTCGTAGAGCCGCTCGAGCGCCGCGAGCGCCGCCGCGTCGGCGCTGTCGTCGCCGAGCCGCGCCTGCCACGCCTCGATCGCCTTGGTCGGGTCGTCGAGCACCGTCTCGTACAGCGTGCCGATGCGCTCGTAGAGCGACCGCCGCGTGTCGGCGTCCTCCTCGAGGCGCACCTCGATCGCGAGCACGCCCGCGAGCGCCTGGTGCTCCTCCTTCGCCGCGTAGATGCGGCCGAGCGCCTGCGCCGCCGGGATCACCAGCGAGGGGTCGGTCGGATCGATGGAGAGCACGCGCCGGTAGACCTTCTCGGCCCGGTCGGCGTCGCCGAGGAGATCCTCGCAGATCCTCGCGACCTCCATCAGGATCTCGCCGCGGATGGACGCCGTCCCGCACGCGTCCGCGGCCGCCGTGAGCACCTCGGCCACCTGCTCGTGCTCGCCGAGGCGCCGGCCGATCTCGATGAGCCGCTCGCGCGCCGCGAGGTCCTCCGGCTCGAGCGGCAGGAGCTCCGACAGGCTGGCGAACGCGCCGGCGTCGTCCTTGAGCCGCTCGTCCTGGAGCACGCTCACCCGGCGGAGCAGCTCGCGCTGCTCGGACTCGGTCTCCGCGCCCTGGCGCCGGATCTCGAGGACGCGCACGAGCTGCCGGATCTCGTCCCGCGCCTCGTACACCGCCTCGAGCACGCGCGCCGCCCGGAGCCGGAGCGCGCCGATGTCGAGCAGCCGCTCGACGAGCTCGCGCGCCTTCGGGTCGTTCTGCCGGATCCGGAGCACGTCCTCGAGGTGCCCGAGCGACCCCTCCGGCTCGTGCAGCCGGTCGAGGTAGATGCTGCCGAGCGACAGCTTCATCTCCACGCTCTCGGACTCGGTCGCCGTCTTCAGGCGCTGCTCGAGGAGCGCCGCGAGGTCGCGGAAGCGCCCCTCGCGCTCGTAGAGCTTCTCCAGCGAGTCGAGCGCCGCCGTGTAGAACGGATCGAGCTCGAGGATGCGCTCGTAGTAGCCGATCGCCTTGGCCGCATCGCCGATGATCTCCTCGGCGATCAGCGCCACCTCGTTGAGCAGCTCGATGCGCTCGCTCTGGTCGGTCGTGCCCTTGGCGGCGCGGTCGTAGAGCTCCTCGAGCTCGCCCCAGCGCTCGGCCGCGGTCAGGATCTGCTTCAGCCGCTCGAAGGCGCGGTGGCTGTTCGGGTCGAGGCTCAGCACCCGCTCCAGGTAGGGCTTCGCGCCCTCCGGGTCGCCGAGCTGCTCGTCGTGCAGGCTCGCCGCGCGCTCGCAGAGCTCGACCTCCACGGAGCTGCCGAGCACCTTGTCGCCCTCGGTGCGCCCCGCGACGAGGTGCACGCGGTAGGCCTCCGCGAGATCGGTCGGGCGGCCGGCGCGGCGCGACAGCTCCGCGGCGCGGTCCCAGAGCTCGATGTCGTCCGAGAACTCGTGCAGCGCCCGGAGCAGCGCGTCGAACGCCGTCCCCGCCGCGTGCAGCTTCGTCTCCTCGACGTTCGCGAGCGTCAGGTAGAGCTCCCGCCGGCGCTCCGGGTCCCGCTCCGCCTCGAGGATCACCCGCAGGGCCATGGCCTCGCGCCGGTGGTTGCCCGTCTCGGCGTACTCGACCGCGAGCACCCGGGCCGCGCGCACGCGCGTCTCCGGGCGCTCGACGAGCCGCGAGAGCACGGCGATCGCGTCCGGGTCGTGCGCCGTCAGCTCGAGCGCGCGCACCGCCGCCTCGAACGCGTCCGCCGGCCGGTCCAGCCGGTCGAGGTAGAGCGTCGCGAGCTCGATCTCGCGCCGCGCCCGCTCGTCGCCCTCGCTGACGTCGCGGTGCGTGGCCACGATCTCGGCCGCCGCCTCGTACTCGCCCGCGGCGTTCAGGAGCCGCGAGAGCACCCGGAGCGCGTTGATGCGCCCGGGCGCGAGCGCGATGACCTTGCGCAAAAGCTCGATCGCCTTCGCCGGATCGCCGAAGACCTCCTCCTCGAGCGTCGCCCACTCCTCGAGGATCTCGGCGCGGTCCTCGCCCCCGACCTGGCTCGCCCGGAGCTCGAACAGCCACCGGAGGTCGGCCTGCCGCTCGTTCGCGCGGAGGAGCGCGTCGAGCGCCCTCACCGTGGCGTCGTCGGACGGGTCGTCCTCGACGAGGCCGCGGTAGACGGTCACCGCCTCGTCGAGCTTGCCCATCTCGCGCGCGTAGACCTCGGCGAGCTTCAGCCGGAGCGTGCGCTGGACGTCGGTCGCGAGGTCCGTCGCCGTCCGGAGCCGGCCCTCGACCGCCTCGACGAACGGCCCCCAGGAGCCCGCCGCCCGCGACCAGGCCTCGAGCAGGTCGAGCCCCTCCTCGTCGGGCTTGAGCTCGTAGGCGCGGCGCGCGTAGCCGAGCGCGCTCGCCTTGTCCGAGAGCGGGCCGCCCGTCACCGCCGCGAGCTTGCGCAGCATGCCGACCTGCGCCTCGGCGTCGTCGGTCGCGTCGAGGAGGATCTCGTAGAGCGCCGGCAGCCGGGCCCACTTCTCCTCCTCCTCGTAGATCGGCACGAGCGCCGCCGCGGCGCGCGCGTCCCTCGGCGAGACGCTGAGCACGCGCTCGTACGAGCGCGCGGCGCGCTCGGGCGCCTTGAGCTGCTCCTCGAAGATGCGCGCCGCGCGGAAGGAGATGTCGAGCTTCGTCGCGGGGTCGGTCGCCTTGTCCGCCGCGCCCGAGAGGAAGTCGACGAGGCCCTCCCAGTCGTTCTGCGAGGCGTAGAGCTCCTCGAGCCCGTCCCAGTCGCCCGCGGCGAAGTACGCGTCGCGCAGGACGCGGAGCGCGCGCGCGTGCCCCGGCGAGAGCGTGAGCACCCGCCGCCACGTCCGCGCCGCCTGGGCCGGGTCCTTGAGGCGCTCGGCGTACACGGCCCCGAGCTTCTGCAGCGAGACGAGCCGCGCCGCGTCGTCGGCCGCGAGGTCGACGCGCCGCTCGAGCACCTCGGCGACCGTGGCGAAGTCCTTCTCGCGCTCGGCCTGCTTCTCCAGCGCGTCGAGCACCCCGGGGGCGCTCGGGTCGAGCTCGAGGATCCGCTTCTGGAGCGCGATGGCGTCGGCGCCGCGATCGAGCCGCTCGGCCGCGAGCTTGGCCATCTCGCCGAGGAGCTCGATCTTCGCGGCGCCCTCGGCGCTCTCGAGCTTGCGCTCGTAGAGCGAGTAGAGCTGCGGCCACGCGCGCCGCTTCAGGTAGAGCTCGCGGAGCTTCTGCTGCGCCTCCTCGTCGATCGGCTCGACGGTGAGCAGCGCCTCGTACGCCGCGATGGCGTTCTGCACGTTCGAGAACTGGTCGAACCAGCGCCGCGCGACGGCGCGGTAGAGCCCCGCCTTCTCGGCGCGGCTCTCGGTCAGCTCGGCGAGGCGCTGCTGGTACGAGAGCAGGTCGCGCCAGCGGCCGAGCGCCTCGTAGATGCGGGTGAGCTCCCGCACGGCGTCCACGTCCTTGTCGTCGAGCTGGACGATCTGGGTGAGGACCGTGACGAGCGCCGCGTCGTTCTTGGCGCGGTCGCGGTAGATCCCGGCGATCTCGCGGAGCACGGCGACCCTGCCGGCGACGTCGTCGGCGGGCGTGCGCTCGAGGTCCTGCCGGTAGAGCTCGACGAGGGCGTTGTACCCCTCGGTCTGCAGGTAGAGGCGCTTCAGGGCGTCGCGCGCCTGGCGGTTCTCCGGGTCGGTCCGGAGCACGGACTTGTACTGCTCGATCGCCTTGGCGGCGTTCTCCTGCGACTCGGCGAGCCGCGCGAGCTCGGTGGCGATGGCGCGCTTCTCGGGGCCGTCGGGCAGGGCGCGCTGCGCGTCCGTGAGGATGGTCGTGAGCCGCGGCTTGTCGCCGCGCTGCTCCAGGACCTCGCGGTAGAAGTTGAGCATGCCGGCGTGCGCCGCGTCGGCGCGCCGCACGCGGTCGAAATAGGGCTCGGCCGCCTGGGGCTGGCCGCGCATGCGCCAGTGGACCATGGCGATCTGCACGAGCATGCCGAGCTCCTCGCCGGGCTTCACGCCGCCGCTGCGGAGCTGGTCCTCGTAGAGCGCGACCAGGCGATCCCAGTCGCCCGCGGCGGAGTACGCCTCGGCCAGGAACGAGAGCGCCTCGGGCTGGCCGGGCGAGAGGTCGAGCACCTCCTCGTAGGCCGCGACCGCGCGGGCCGCGTCATTGAGGTGGGTCTTGATCGTGCGCGCCGAGCGGAGGCCCGCCGCGACGCGGTCCTCCTTGGCCTGGGCCTCGGCCTTGACGAGCGACTGGACGCGGACGACGGCCTCCCAGTCGCCGGCGGCGGCGAAGGCGATCTCGGCGAGGTTGGCGGCGCGGCGGTTCTTCGGGTCGAGCTTGAGGGCGAGATCGATGAGCTCGGTCACCTTCTCGCCGAGCTCGGCGCGGCCGTAGCGGTAGGCGATGTCGGCGGCGCTCGTGGTGAGCGCGCTCTTGAACGCGCCGTCCGTGGCGGCCTCGGCCTCGGCCACGTAGCGGTCCACGAGGTCGCGCCACCGCTCGCGCTTCGAGGCGTCGGTCTCGAGGGCCTCGGCGGCGGCGTCGTCGTCGGGGCGCAGCTCGAGCAGCCGCTTGTAGGCGGCCGTCGCGCGGTCCACGTCGATGAGCTCCTCGTGGTAGACGCGGGCGAGCTCCGCCTGCATCGCGCCCTCGACCGGGCTGCCGGCGGCGAGCGCGATCTCCAGCTCGAGCAGGCGGGCGACGGCCTGCCACTCGCGCCGCTGCTCGTGCCGCGCGCGGGCCGCGCCGAGCAGGCGCTCGACGTCCCCGGCGCCCGCGCCGTTGTTCGGAGCGGTCACGGCCTCCGCGAGCTCGTTCCAGGCCGCCTCGTTTTCGGGCTCATCCTGCAGGCGCCCAAGGGCCATCCGAATCGTCTCAACGCTCATCGTCTCTCCGCGGACCTCGCGAGATCGGTCCGGTCCGTTCACGGGCCGGGCGAAGATAGCCGGGCGGCCGCCGCGGTTTCAAGGTTCCTCGCCCCCGCGGGTCGGGAAGCGCGGGCGGAGCTTTCGCGTGCTTCTGCTGCGGGGACGGCCAGCGGGCGGGCCGTCGGCATGGGCGGTTCACCGCGCCCTCGGCTTCGGGTATCAACCGCGGCCATGGAAGCTACGACGATCAAGCGCTTCGGGGTGATCGGCGCGGGCCAGATGGGGCGAGGCATCGCCCAGGTCGCCGCGGCCGCGGGCCTCGAGGTGGTCCTGTGCGACGTCTCGAGGGCGCTGGCGGAGTCGGGCAAGGCCCAGATCGCCGCCATCCTCGCGAAGGTGGTGGAGAAGGGCAAGATGGCGGCGGAGGCGCGGGAGGCGCTCCTCGGCCGCGTGGCGGTCGCGGACGGCATCGCCGGCCTGTCCGGGGTCGACCTGGCCGTGGAGGCGGTGACCGAAAGCTTCGAGGTGAAGTGCGGGATCTTCAAGCTCGCGGACGCGGCGATGCCGAAGGGGGCGATCCTGGCGTCGAACACGTCGTCGATCTCGATCACGCGGCTCGCGGCGGTGACCGGCCGGCCTGAGCTGGTCATCGGTATGCACTTCATGAACCCGGTGCCGCTGATGAAGCTGGTCGAGGTCGTCCGGGGGGTGCAGACGTCGGACGCGACGTACGAGGCCGTCCGGGCGCTCGCGGTGGGGCTCGGCAAGACGGTGATCACCTCGAAGGACCAGCCGGGGTTCATCGTGAACCGGATGCTGATCCCGTTCCTGAACGAGGCGTGCTTCGCGCTCCAGGAGGGGCTGTCCACGCCGGAGGACATCGACGCGGGGGCGCGGCTCGGGCTGAACCACCCGATGGGGCCGCTGGAGCTCGCGGACCTGATCGGGCTGGACACGGTGCTCTCGATCGCGGAGGTGCTGCACCGGGAGTTCGGGGACTCGAAGTACCGGGCGCCCACGCTGCTGCGGAACCTGGTGGCGGCAGGGTGGTACGGGAAGAAGAGCGGGCGGGGGTTCTACGTGTACGACGAGAAGGGGCAGAAGACGGGGCGGGCGGTGTAGCGGAGGGGGGCGCGGCTGCAGCGGAGGAGGGGGGCCGCTGCGACGGAGCCAGCGGAGGAGGGGGTGCCGCGCGGGGGGCCGGCGGGGGCCCCTCCCACAAACTCGCGCCTCTTGGGGGGCTATTGCCATGGGAATGGGTGGGTCGGTCCCGGAGGGCGCCGCAAGGAGCACGCCGGCGCTCGGGTTTGTGGGGCCCTACCCCGCCGGCCCCCCGCGCGGCACCCCCTCCTCCGCTGGCTCTCGCCAGGGCGGGACGGGGGTGGATCGAAAGGCTGCGCTGCGGTTCGGAAGAGGGCCTGTCTGCGCGACTCCCCTCGATAGCGCGCGGGTTCACGGCTGGGTCGTCACGTCGCACGCACCCAGGCGATGAGATCGGACCGGATCTGCATCCACCGCTCCTCTGTCATCCCGCCCGGCATCGGCTCCTCTTCGGCGTCGGCGAAATACGCCAGGCTGCGCACCACATGGCCCACATCCTCGGCTGCATATTTCCGCGCGTACGCCTCGAGCGCCTGTTCCACGTTGCGCCCTCGTGACGTGAGCAGCGCGTGGAAATCCCAGAAATCCCTGCGCGCCCCGCGACCCGCGATCGCCGACAGCTTCATGCACTCCAGATCATCGAGCGATGCGACCGGGAGCGGAACCCCAGGCAAGGACTCGGGCGGCCCCAGCAACGGGTAACCATACCGCAGGATGCTCGCCGGGACCCCTTCTACCTCCAGGTACAAAGTCCCTTCTGCACGCGTTAGGACCCGGATCGTCGGCCCGACGAGCGCCGGTACCCATCTCGCGGGATCGGACTCGGCAGTGAACAGATCGAGATCGCGCGACTGCCGATGATGAAGCCGAAGCGCCACGGCGACCCCGCCGGCAAGGTAGGTCGACGGCTCGACGGCGCGCGCCAGCACCTCCAGCGCCTTGCGCTGCGCGCTGGAGAGGATCTCGCTCATCGCCCTGTCCACGCCGGCCGCGCCCCGCCCCGCGGGACCGGCAGCTCGATGCCGGCGATGACCGCCCAGTACGCAAGCTCCCGCGGAGCAAGCCGGTGCCCCTTCCGTCGCAAGAAGTCGGCGAGCGCCTCCACCGAGTACGCCTGCCTCAGCCAGCGCATCGCCGCCCATCCGCCCCGGCTCATCACCCGCTCCATGACGTAGTCTCGATGCCGCTCCAGATCGACGCCGTCCGGGTCCGTGTCCCAGAACAGGCGCGTGACTTCCTCTGGAAATCGCTCGCTCGTCGGCTCAGCCACGGGCTCAGCATAGCAGGCCCAGGCGGGCACGAAATGCCCCCATCTCCCGGCGCACGGCGCGCACTTCCCCCCGGCGCCGCGCGCTGCTAACCACCGGCCATGACCGCTCAAGAACAGCAGCCGGGGGTCCCTGCTCGCGGTGCCCTCCAGCTCGTCGCCGTCGAGCGTACGGGCCACGTCGCCACCGTGACCATCCAGCGGCCCGACAAGCTCAACGCCCTGAACCCCGCCGTCCTCGGCGAGCTCACCGCGGCCTTCCACGACCTCCTCGCGCCCGCCGAGGGCAGCGAGGTGCGCGCGGCCGTGCTCACCGGCGCCGGCAAGGCGTTCGTGGCGGGCGCCGATATCGCGGAGATGGCCGCCATGAACAGCGTCGCCGCGAAGCGGTTCGCCGAAGCAGGCCACCGCCTCGCCGACCTCATCGAGACCGCCCCGTTCCCCGTCATCGCCGCGGTCAACGGCTTCGCGCTGGGCGGCGGCTGCGAGCTCGCCCTCGCCTGCGACTTCATCTACGCCGCGGAAGGCGCCAAGCTCGGCCAGCCCGAGGTGAACCTGGGCGTCATCCCCGGGTTCGGCGGCACCCAGCGGCTGCTGCGGCGGGTCGGCCCCGGCCGCGCGCGCGAGCTCATCTATTCAGGCGACATGATCACCGCCGAGCAGGCGCTCTCGATCGGCCTCGTCAACGCCGTCTTCCCGGCGGCCGAGCTCCTCGCGCGCGCCCGCGAGACCGCCCTCAAGATCGCCTCGCGCGGGCCGCTCGCCGTCGCCGCCGCCAAGCGCGTCATCCTGCGCGGCGAGAGCCTCGACCTCACCGCCGCCAACGAGCTGGAAGCCCAGGCCTTCGCCGCGCTCTTCGGCAGCGAGGACCAACAGCTCGGAATGAAAGCGTTCCTGGCGAAATCGCAGGCCACGTTCACAGGAAAGTGAGTTCTCGAACAGCGCGCCAGAAGACCTAAAAAAAGACCGCGTGTCATGCTGGAGGGGGGCCAGACATGACCGCGGCAGGGAAACCGCAGCGGCGCGGAGAACGTCCGCTGCGGTGCTCGAGATAGCCCGCACGCGCTCCGGGCCGGGGGGGGGAAACCGCGCCGGTGCGCATGCGGTGATCGGAGTGTGGCACCCGGAAGCAGGTTGTCGATAACAAAGTGCAACCGCTGCACGCGGATGAGCGAATTGCTACCGGCACGATGACAGCCAGGTGACAGCGCGGCGCGCACGCCGCCGATTTCCGCGAATACGCGTTCGAGCCGGGCATACCCGCGCGGGAGCAGCGTCCCGCGGAGTCGCTCGCCGCGCCCTCGACAAGAGAACACGAGAGCCCGCCGCGCATTCACGCCAGGCCCCGCGACGAAGCGAGCCTGGAACGGAACACTTGCTCACAAGTAAAGAGCCAGGACGAACAAAGCACACTGCGGCGAGAAAATCACCGGAACGTGCGCCGCACGCGCGGGGCGGCGCACGCTCCGAGCGGGCACCCGGGGGCGAGCGGCGATCCCGGGATGAACAAGTAAAGAGACTTTAACCACAGAATCACATCGCTTGCAGCTTTTTCGAGGAAGCTTGTCCGCGTGCGTCTCGGTCAATTTCGCGGAAGCCACGTTGCCCCCCGGAGGGCGCGAGCGCGCGCAGCGCAGCCCGTCGGCTCGACGGGACGGCACAACACGCGGTGGACACCGCGGCAGCGGCGGACCGGCCGCTCGCAATGCCGCGAGGGCGGGCGCGGCACAGCGCGGGTACCACGCCGCGCCGGACCTCCGGACGCCGGAGCGCTCGGCGGCCCGCGACGCGCTGGACGGCCCGCGGCGGTAGCCCGCGCGCGCGGTTCGTCACCGAGCCCGGTCCGGCGTGAGACGCGCCCGCGCGCGCCGCCAGACGGCCGCCGCGAACGCGCCAGCGCGCCGCGGGGCAGCCGCCGCGAACGCGCCAGCGCGCCGCGGGGCAGCCGCCGCAGGGCGAGCGCCCGCCCCGCGGCCGCGGCGCGACGTCCTTGACGCCGGGCGCGAAACGGGACTACCGAGCATCCATCTGACAATCCACACCTCGGGTGCCCTCTGGGCATAACAGGGAAGCCGGTGCGAAACCGGCGCGGTACCGCCACCGTGAGTGGGGAGCCGCCTCCAAAGACCACTGGGCCATTGAAGAGGCCTGGGAAGGTGGACGCGGCGCTGGGAGCCCGAAAGGCCCCCTGAACCCATGAGCCGGGAGACCTACCCGAGCCCCCCACGAGGTGCAGCTTGCGCACGTCTTCGTGGCGTTCGGGTGCGGACTTCACCCGGAGCGCCGAAATCGGTCTTCACGGCCGCGCTGTGTCCATCGCCGCCGTGCTCCTCGCGACGCTGCTCGCGCCCCGGCCCGCGGCCGCGATGCACCTCGCGGAAGGCGTCCTGCCGCTCGGCTGGTGCGCGGTCTGGAACGCGCTCGCCCTGCCCTTCGTCGCCGTCGCCCTCCACCTGCTCCGGCGCCGCACCCGGGACGACGCCTTCTACAAGCCGTTCGTCGGCCTCGTCGCCGCCGCCGTCTTCGCGATCTCGTGCATGCCCGTGCCGGTGCCGACCGCAGGGACCTGCTCCCACCCGTGCGGCACCGGGCTCGCCGCGGTGCTCATCGGCCCCTGGATGACCGTCCTCGTCACCGTGGTGGCGCTCCTCATCCAGGCCCTCTTCCTCGCGCACGGCGGGCTCACCACGCTCGGCGCCGACGTCGCGTCGATGGGCATCGCGGGCGCGTTCACCGGATACCTCGTCTTCCGGCTCGCGCGGCGCTGCGGCGCGAGCCTCTGGGTCGCGGGGTTCCTGGCCGGCGTGACGTCCGACTGGGCCACGTACGCGACCACGGCCCTCGAGCTCGCGCTCGGGCTCGCGGGCGACGGGTCGGTGGGATCCATGTTCACCGGCGTCGCCCTCGCCTTCGTCCCCACCCAGCTGCCGCTCGGCCTCCTCGAGGGCGCCATGACCGCGGGAGCGCTCGTCTTCCTGCGCGCCCGGCGGCCCGACATCCTCGAGCGGCTCCACGTCGTCCCGCTCCCCGCGGGGGCGTCGTGACGCCCGTCGCGCCGCGCGCGCTGCTGGCCGCCGCCGCGCTCTGGCTCGCCGCGTGCGGCAACGCCTCGTGGGACGGGGTCGACGAGGCCGTCGTCCGCCGCGTCGCCGAGGACGCCGGCCGCCACGACACGGGGCCGCTGTTCGCAGGCCTCGAGGGAGACCTCCTGCTCTTCGCGTTCCTCTGGGCAGGGCTCCTCTCCGGCTTCGCCCTGGGCTACTTCTCGCGCGTGCTCTTCGTGGAGCGCGCCGGCCAGCCCGCCGGCAAGCCCGGCGGCGACGAGCTCCGTGCGGATTGACCCCCCCGCGCGGCTCCGCGACGTGGATCCCCGGCTCCGCCTCGGGGCCGCCGTGGCCGCGTGCTGCGTCGCCGCGGGCGCGCGCTCGCCCTGGACGCCGGCCGCGCTGCTCGCCGTCGCGTGCGCGGCCCTCGCCCTCCAGGGCGTGACCGCCGGCGCCATCCTCCGCGCCTTCGCGCCCGCCGCGTGGATCGGCGGGCTCGCCGCCGCCCTCGCGCTCGCGCTCACCCCGGGCGAGCCGCTCCTCGCGGGCGCGCCGTTCCCGCTCGACGCGATCGCGCGCGACGGGGCCCGCCGCGCCGCCGCCATCGCCGCGCGCGTCCTCGCGGCCGCCGCGGTGCTCCGGTGGCTCTCGAGCGCCGCCGCGCCGGCCGAGATCGAGGCGGCGCTCGCCGGGCTCGGCGCGCCCGCGGCCCTCGTCGAGCTGCTCGCGCTCGCGCGCCGCTTCGCCGGCGTGCTCCAGCGCGCCGCCGACAGCGCGTGGAGCGCCGCCGCGCTCCGCGGCGGGTTCGCGCGCCCGGGCGCCGCCGCGCGCTCGGCCGGCGCCGTCGCGGGCGTCGTGGCGCTCAGGACCCTGGAGCGCTCCGAGCACGCCGCCGTCGCCATGCAGCTCCGCGGCTACCGGGGGGAGCTCCCCGTCGCCGACCGCCGGCCGAGCGCGCCCGCCGCGAACCTCGCGTTCGCCGCCCTCACCCTCGCGGCCCTCGGCCTCAGCGTCGCCGCCGGAGCGGCGGGATGAGCGCGATCGCCCTCCGCGCGCCCAGGGTGGGCTACCGCGGCGCCGAGCCCGCGCTGCGCGACGTGCGCCTCGACGTCGCCGAGGGCGAGTCCGTGGCGGTGCTCGGCGGCAACGGCGCCGGCAAGACCGCGCTGCTCAGGACGCTCGTCGGGCTCCTCCCCGCGCCCGGCGGCAGCGTCGAGATCTCCGGCCGCCGCGTGGGCTCGCCCTCGGACGCCGTGGCCGCGGGCGCCGCGCTCGTGCTCCAGGACCCGGACGACCAGCTGCTCGGCGCGACGCTCCTCGACGACGTCCTGTTCGGCCCGCGGAACCTGGGCCTGCCCGCGCCCGAGGCGCGGCGCCGCGCCGAGGCGGCGCTCTCGGCCGTGCAGATCGCGCACCTCGCCGGCCGCGCGATCGAGGCGCTGAGCTTCGGCGAGCGCAAGCGCGCGTGCATCGCCGGGATGCTCGCGATGCAGCCGCGCGTGCTGCTGCTCGACGAGCCGACCGCGGGGCTCGACCCGGAGGGCGAGCTCTCCCTGTGCCGGACGCTGCGCGCGCTCTCGGAGCAGCAGGGGACCACGCTGGTCGCCGCGACGCACGCGGTCGACCTCGTGCCGCTCTTCGCGACGCGCGCGGTGCTGCTCGGCGACGGGCAGGTGCTCGCGGACGGGCCGCCGCGGGAGGTGTTCGCGGCCGGCGAGCTGCTCGCGCGGGCGCGGCTCCGGCGGCCGTGGGTCGCGGAGCTCTGGACCCGGATGCGCCCGGCCGAGCCGGTCGACCCGCGCGGCCGCGCAATGCTCCCGCTCACCCTGGAGGAGGCGCTCGCATGCATGACGAAGGGCTCCTGCTGATCGGCCACGGCAGCCGCGACGCCGCGTCGAACGCCGAGTTCGAGGCGCTCGTCGCCGATTACGGCGCGTCGCGGCCCGGGGTCGTGGTGCAGCACGGCTACATCGAGCTCGCGACGCCGTACCTCGCCGACGCGCTCGCGGCGCTCGCGGCGCGAGTGTCCCGGGTGGCGGTCGTGCCGCTGTTCCTGTTCGCGGCCGGGCACGTGAAGAACGACATCCCCCTGGCGCTCGAGCAGGCGCGGGCCGCGCACCCGGGCGTGCGCTTCTCGGCGGCGCAACACCTCGGCGTGCACCCGGCGCTCGCGGAGGTCGCGTTCGAGCGCGCCGCGTCCGCGCTGCCGGGCGACCCGGCGGCGCGCGCCCGGACGGCGCTCGTCGTGGTGGGGCGCGGGTCCAGCGACCCGGACGCGAACGGCGATTTCTGCAAGATGACGCGCCTCATCGGCGAGGGCCGGGGGCTGCTCCTGGTCGAGCCGACCTTCATCGGCGTCACGCGGCCCTCGGTCGAGGAGACGCTCGAGCGCGTCGCGCGCCAGCGGCCCGAGCGCGTCGTCGTCCTCCCTTACTTCCTCTTCGCCGGGCGGCTCATGACGAAGCTCGCCGAGCAGGTCGACCGCTTCGCGTCGACGTACCCGTGGATCCGCGCGTCGCTCGCGCCCCACCTCGGCCGGTCGAGCGCGCTGTCGGGGCTGATCGACGAGCGCGCGCGCCAGGCGCTCGCCGGCGAGGCTCCCCTCCCCTGCGACACGTGCATGTACCGCACGGCCCTGCCGGGGCTCGCCCGGGAGGTCGGCGGGCTCAAGGCGATGCTCTACAGCGTGCGCCACACGCTCACGCACACGCAGGCGTCGAACCACCCGCACGCCCACCGCCCGCTGCGCAAGCACGTGCTCGTCTGCGGCAACGCCGACTGCGTGGACCGCGGCAGCCTGGCGCTGCTCGAGTCGCTGCGCCGCGGCGTGAAGCAGGCCGGCCAGCAGCAGCAGATCCGCGTGACGAGGACGTCGTGCATGGGGCGCTGCGGCGAGGGGCCGACGGTCGCCGTCTACCCCGACGGCGTGTGGTACCGCGGCGTCCGCGAGGAGGACGCGAAGGACCTCGTGGAGGAGCACCTGCTCGGCGACCGGCTGGT
Source organism: Sorangium cellulosum So0157-2 (assembly GCF_000418325.1). Taxonomy (GTDB): domain Bacteria; phylum Myxococcota_A; class Polyangia; order Polyangiales; family Polyangiaceae; genus Sorangium; species Sorangium cellulosum_D. The sequence continues at coordinate 565,775 of NC_021658.1, read as the reverse complement.
GGCGCGGATCGTCGACGACATCATGCAATGAGGCGCGGCGCCCGGAGCCGCGCTCGAGCGTGGATCTCCGACGCGCGGAGATAGCCCTCCCGTGGCCCTGCCCGCGCCCCACGCCGAGGCGTCGTCGAATTTGACTCGTATGTCTAAATCAGTCATATCGGTTCTGTGCCCGTCCGCCGCCCCGAAAAGCCGCGCGATCCTGCGCGTCGCACCAGGATCCTCGAGGCCGCCAGGCGCCTCTTCGCCGAGCGCGGCTTCAAGGGCGTGAACCTCGACGCCGTCGCCGCCGAGGCCGGCTGCGCGAAGGGCGCCCTCTACCTGGAGTTCGCCGACAAGGAGGCCCTCCTGCGCGAGGTGGTCGAGCAGGCCTTCGCCGCGATCCGCGCCCGCTTCGCCGCCGAGGTGATGGGCCTCGACTCGCCGCTCGATCGCCTCGTCGAGACCCTCCGCTTTGCCTACCGCCAGCAGGCCGCGGAGCCGCTCTTCGGCAAGCTCCTCCGCGAGGACCCCGACCTCCGCGCGCTCCGCCTGCAGGACGACGCCGCGAGCGCCGCCGCCGCGAAGGCGCAGGTCGCCCAGATCGTCGGCTGGGTCGACGAGGGCATCGCGCGCGGCGAGATCCGGCCCGACGTCGATCGCGACGCGGTCCCCTTCGTGCTCGGCGTGCTGCGCTTCGCGCCCCAGCACCTCGGGCTGGTCACGTCGTTCGGCGCCTTCGCCGGCGAGCGCGCGCTCGACGCGATCGCCGACGTCTTCCGCGCCGGCCTGGCCGCGCGCCCCGCGGCGGCCTCCACGACCACGGTCTCCACGACACACCGCGCGACCGCGTCGCGCGCAAGGAGCAAGCGATGAACCAAGCGATCGAGGTGAACGCGCTCGGCAAGCGCTTCGGGAAGGTCACGGCCGTCGACGGCGTGAGCTTCACCGTCGCCGCCGGCGAGATCTTCGGCTTCATGGGGCACAACGGCGCCGGCAAGACGACCACGCTGCGCATGCTCCTCGGCCTGACCCTGCCGACCTCGGGGTCCGCGCGCGTGCTCGGGCGCGACGTCGTCCGCGAGACGCTCGAGGTCCGACGGAGCGCGGGCTACCTGCCCGCTTCCTATTCGCTGCCCCCCGACATGACGGCGCGCGGGTTCCTCCACTACGTCGCCGCGATGTTCGCGCTGCCCCGCGACGTCGCGGCCGCGCGCGCCGACGCCCTCTTGCGCCGCTTCGCGCTCGAGCGCGAGGCCGACCGCCCCCTGCGCGGCTTCTCCACCGGCATGGCCCAGAAGGTCGGGATCGCCCAGGCGCTGATCAACGAGCCCGCGGTGCTCCTGCTCGACGAGCCGACCTCGGGCCTCGATCCCCTCGGCCGCCACGAGCTCCTCGAGCTGCTCCGCGAGCTCGCGCGCGAGCGCGGCGTCACCGTCGTGTTCTCGTCGCACATCCTCTCCGACGTCGAGGCCCTCTGCCGGCGCGTCGCGGTGATGCACCGCTCGCGCCTCGTCGCCTGCGACGAGGTCGAGCGCCTCAAGGACGCGCACGGCGCCCGCACCATGGACGATCTCTACCTCGCGCTCGTGCGCCGGGAGGCCGCGTGATCCGCCTCCTGTGGCTCGACTACCTGGCGACGCTGCGCGAGCGGAAGACCTGGCTCTGCGTCGCGATGCTCGCCTACGCCCTGGTCGCGATCCCCGTCTTGCTCGCGCGGCCGCCCGAGCACGTGCGCGCCGCGATCACCGCCTGGTTCGGCGACGCCGGGCCGTTCCAGACCTTCATGTACGTGTGGATCGACCTGACGATGAACAAGGCGATCGCGTTCATCCCCGTGGTGCTCGCCAGCGGCGTCGTGCTCCGCGAGCGCGACACCGGCGTGCTGCCGCTCCTCGCCAGCAAGCCGCTCTCGATCCCGCGCTACTTCGTCCTCCGCGCGCTGAGCGCGTGCGCGGTGATGGGGACCCTGCACGTCGCCACCCAGCTCGCCGGGGCCGTCTACTTCGCGGCGCGCGTCCCCGGTTTCCGCCCCGGCCCCTTCCTCGGCGCGATGTCGCTCCACGCCTTCGCGGCCCTGTTCGCGACCGCCCTCTCTGCCGCGATCGCCGCGTGGGTGAAGTACCGCGGCGCCTCGGCGCTGATCGGGTTCGCCACGCTCGGGGGCCTCGTGGGCCTCTCGCTCATCGGCTTCTACCAGCCCGCCTGGCGGTCCATCACCCTCGCGAACCCGATCACCCTCGGCGCGCTCGGCCTCGGGAGCCTCGACCGCCTCGGCCCCGCCGTGCTCGGCCCGCCGATGCTCGCGCTCGCCGCGCTCACCGCCCTCACCATCGCGGTCGGCGCCGCGGGCGTCCGGAGGATGGAAGCATGACCCGGGCGACCGCCCCCGCCGCGGGCTCGCTCCGCGGCTACTTCGCGCTCGAGGCGCGCCGCGCCCCGCGCCGCACCTCGCTCGTCGCGGCGATCGCGGGCGCGCTCGTGGTGCTCGGCACCCACGCGCTGCTCGTCCGCGTGCCGGCCCAGGTCATCCGCTTCCTGGAGCAGGCCTTCCGCGTCGAGGGGATGGCCGCCGTGCTCCTGATCAACGATCTCCTCGCTACCTATTTCGTCGCCTACTTCGTCGCCCTGGCGGGCCTCGTCGACGCGACGGTCACGGCGCGGGAGGAGCATCGGCTCGAGATCCTGCTCGCCAAGCCGATCCGCGCTCGGGTCCTGCTCGCCGCGCGCACGGCGCCGTCGCTGCTCGCCGGGGTCGGGGCGGGCGTGGCGGTCGCGGCCTGTACCGCGCTCGCCGTCGCGCCGCACCTCGCGGAGAACGACATGGTCAGCGCGGCGGGCGCGCTCGGCGCCGGCCTCGCCCTCATCGCGCTCGCGATCGCGCTGCTCTCGGCGCTCCTGCCGCTCCTCGCGCGGATGCACGACAGCTTCCACGCGCTCCTGGTCGCGTCGGCCGTGTGGATCGCGCCGCTCTTGCCCACGGCGGCGTTCATGTACCGGCCCGACGCGTTCGAGGCGCGCGAGGGCCTCCGCGACGCGGTCGTGCTCGCCTCGCTGCTCTGGAACGACGCCACCTCGGCCTGGCTCGGGCCGGTCGCGCTCGCGATCGCGGTCCCGCTCGCCGCCCTCGCCATCGCCGCCGCGGGCGTGCTCCTCGAGCGCGCCGACGCGCGCTGACCCCGCTACTGCTCGGCCAGGACGATGATCCTGTCGCCCTCGCCGAGCGTCACCGGCGCGCGCTTCCTCGGGTTCACCTTCACGCCGTAGGCCTGCGCCGCGTCGCCGGCCTGCGCCGCGAGGCGGTAGCCGACCGCGACCTCGCCGCGGCGCCGCGCCGACTCGACGATCGTGGCGAAGGTCGCCGGGCGGGCGAGGCGCACGTAGTCGCGCGCGGGCTTCAGGTACAGCTCGGACCCCTCCGGATCGAACAGGTCCTCGAAGACCGCGGCGAGGTCCCGGTTCTCGGAGATCTGCGCGAGCATCAGGCTGACGAGCTTGTCGCTCACGATGAAGTCGTCCGCGTGCGCGACCTCGGCGAGCTCGCGGTTCCGGAGATCGAGCATCTCGCTCACGATGCTGAAGCTCTGGCCGCGCTTCGCCTCGATGTCGCGCAGGTGGAGCAGCGTGACCAGCGTGCGCGCGTCGGCCTCCTGCGGATCGAGCGCGTCGGAGTAGCTCAGCGTCACCACGTGATCGTAGGCGCCCACCACGCGGTCGAGCGTGCGCCGGTCCGTCGTGTCGCCCCGCTCGACCCTGACGGCGAGGTTCCGGAGCTCGCCGCATTCGGCCTCGAGCTGCTCCCTGGCGTCGGGGACGTCGGCGACGACGGTGACCTCGGAGCCCTCCGCGACGTAGTGATCGAGCTCGTTGATGAACGCCGCGGCGCGGCGGTTCCAGCCGAGGAGGAGCGTGCGCTCGGGCCGCGGCGCGGCGGGCTTGCCGTCCCGGATCGCCCGCTCGTCGACCTTCGGCGCCTTCTTCGAGGGCGCGCCGATCGCGCTGTCGTCCTCGGCGATGAGGATGACGGCGTCGCCCGGCTCGATCCGCGCGTCCATGGGCGGGTTGAGCCGCACCTCGCCGCCCCGCCGCCGGATCCCGATGACCGCGCAGTCGTCGTACGCGAAGAGCGTCTCGCCGAACGACCTGCCCACGAGCGCGGGCTCGTCGCGCGTGTAGATCTCGTGGCCCTTGAAGTCGAGCAGCTCGCCGTAGACGACGCTGAGGCCCTCGCTGCGGCAGGTCTGCACGGTGATGCGCGAGAGCACGTCCTCCGTGGCGATGAGCGCCGCCTCGTCGCGCGCCACGAGCCGCGCGGCGTCGAGGTTCCGCCGGTCGCGGATCTGCGTGACGATCGGGTAGCGCCCCTTCTTGCGCCCCGCCTTGTTGGTGAGCGCCAGGATCGACTTGATCACCTGCGAGTCCGGGTTCCCCTGCTCGGGCGAGAGCAGGATGATCGACCGCGCCGCGTCCGGGTTCACGATGGCGATGTCCGCGGGATCGCACGGGTTTCCGGTGCGGCAGACCACGCGCGTCTTGCCGGTCGACCCGACGCGCGCGCGGATCTCGTCCTCCATCTCGACCTTGTCCTTCTCGGCGAGCACGGCGATGGCCGCGCGCGGGCGGCTCTCGTTGGCGATCGCGAGCTCCTGGATCATCGAGAAGATCTGCGGCGACCAGCCGAGGATGACGGTGTGCCCCTCCTCGCAGACGAGGGAGCGGCCCTTGCGGAGCTCGGTCACGCGGTCCTCGATGCCGCTCGTGATGATGCCGATGAGGATGCTGACCATGAAGATCCCGCCGAGCGTGACGGCGAACATCGCGGCGAGGTAGCCCCGGCTGCCCGTGTCGCCGGCGACGGTGCCGGCGTCGAGGGCGCGCATCAGCGTGATCCAGAGGGCGGAGGGGAACGACACCGGCGCGCCGTCCTCCCCGTCGGGGGCGAGCCCGAGGAGCACGACGACCGCCGCGAACACGACCACCAGGGCGGTCGAGAGCACGAACAGCCAGGCGATGAGCGCGGGCGCGCCCTTCGCCATGGTGAGATCGAAGCGGTAGCGGAGGCGATCGAGGAGGGTGATCTTCTGCATGGGCGCGCGGGCGCCGCGCTCGCTGGGCGCGCGGCGGCGGGCCCACCTAGCACGGACCGAGCGCCCGTCGAAGCGCGCGCACGGGCCCTCCCGCCTGCTCCTTCCCGCCCTGTTCCCTAGCTGGTAGGAGGGGGCGGATTAGGAGGGAGCCGACATGGCCTGTCACGAAATCGCCGCGCTTCGCCTGGGGCTCATGAACATCCTCGGCATCGACGATCCCGCCGAGCGCGCGCACGAGCTCGCCGAGCTCGGCCCCGCGGCCGAGGCGCCCGGCCCGATCTCGGCGATGCTGCGCGCCGGGGATCTCAAGAGCCTCTCGCGGCTGTTCGAGGGGTCGCTCGCGGAGCTCCAGGAGAAGGTCGCGAAGACGCCCGCGGGCGACGAGAAGATCGCCTACCTGCGCTCGCTCCTCATCCTCACGAAGCAGGTCGAGCTCGACCTCCGCGCCCAGGTCGACGGGCTCGGCCGGCTCTACCGCGAGCTCGAGGAGATGCACGACTTCGTGCACGAGATCTACCCGGCGGAGTAAGCGAAGTAGAAGCAGGAGCAAGAGCAGGCACAGGAGCAGGAGCAGGAGCAGACCCATGGCCCAGGGCAGCGCGAAGATCAGGATCGTCCACGCCGAGCCGCTCGGCCACGGGGCGCGGCTGCTCCGCGTCGAGCGCGCCGACGGCGCCGCGCTCGGCTTCGCCGGCGGGCAGTACGTGATCATCAACACCGGGGTCACCCTGCCCGGCGGCAAGCTCGCGAAGCGGGCCTACTCGCTGCTCTCGAGCGACGCCGAGCAGCGCAGCGTCGAGATCGCGGTCAAGCGCATCGGCGCCGGCCCGGGGTCGAACGTGCTCAACGACATCGCCGTCGGGGCGGAGCTCGAGTGGAGCGGCCCCTGGGGCAAGCTGCGGCTGCCGGACGGCTTCTCCGGCCGCGCGCTCGTCGTCGCCACCGACACCGGCATCACCGCCGCGCTCGGCATCGCGCGGGGCGCGGCCGCGGCCGGCGCGGCGCAGCTCGACCTCGTCTGGCTCGTCGAGTCCGACGACACCTTCGTCTCCGAGCGGTTCGTCCGGGAGCGCCTCCCCGAACGCGCCCGCCTGACGGTCCTCGGCGGCTTCCTCCCGGTCGGCCACCCCGAGCGTCCGGCGCGCGCGTGCGCGCTCGTCGGCGACCGCGCGCGAGAGCTCGCGGCCGGGCCCTACGACGCCACGCTCTGCGCGGGCGACGGCGCCGTCATCTACCCGCTCCGCGACCGGCTGGCCGCGCTCGGCGCGCCGGAGGGCAGCGTGCTCCTCGAGAGCTTCTTCAACAACCCGCTGAAGAAGTCCGCGTAATCGCTCAGGATCCTGGATGGCAGAGGTCCGGCCGAGAGACCCGAAAGGGCAGCGCGAGGGGTTCACGACGGGCGCGTGCGCGGCCGCCGCGGCCAAGGCGGCGGCGCGCGTGCTCGCGCGCGGCGCGGCCGTCGACGCCATCGAGACGACCCTGCCGAACGGGCAGCGGGTGACCTTCCCGCTGAAGCGCTGCGACCGCGAGGGGCCGCGCGCCACGTGCAGCGTCATCAAGGACGCCGGCGACGATCCGGACTGCACCCACGGCGCCGAGCTCGTCGCCGAGGTCGAGCTCCGCCGCGAGCCGGGCGTCGAGATCCGCGGGGGCGACGGGGTCGCCGTGGTCACAAAGCCCGGGCTCGGGCTGCCGGTCGGCGCGCCGGCCGTGAACCCCGTGCCGCGCCGGAACATCACCGAGATGGTGCTCGAGGAGCTCGAGGGCTCGGGCTTCGCCGGCGCCACGGTCACGATCAGCGTCCCCCAGGGCGAGGAGATGGCGAAGCAGACCATCAACGCGCGCCTCGGGCTCGTCGGCGGGATCTCCATCCTCGGGACGAGCGGGATCGTGAAGCCGTACTCGACCGCCGCCTTCCGCGCGAGCGTGGTGCAGGCGATCGACGTCGCCGCCGAGCGCGGCATCGCGACGCTCGCGCTGACGACCGGCGGCAAGTCCGAGGCGTACGCGATGAAGCTCTACCCGGAGCTGCCGGAGGACGCGTTCATCCAGGTGGGCGACTTCATCGGCACCGGCGTCCGCCACGCGGCGCGGCGGCGGATCGCCCGCGCGGTCATCGTCGGCATGATCGGCAAGCTCTCGAAGATGGCCGACGGCAAGATGATGACGCACGCCGCCGGCTCGGAGGTGAGCATGGAGCTGCTCGCGCAGATCGCCGAGGAGCTCGGCGCGCGGCCGGAGATCGCGGCGGAGATCCGGCAGGCAAACACCGCGCGGCACGTGCTCGAGCTGTGCCAGCGCGAGGGGCTCACCGGCGTGGCCGGGGGGATCTGCAGGCGCGTCGTCGAGCACACCTCGCGCCACGCGGGCGGCGGCCTCGATGTGCACGCCTGCCTTGTCGATTTCAACGGGGCGCTGCTCGGCCGGTACCCGGCCGAAGGCGCGGCAGAGACAGAGCGGAGGAGCCATGAGCGGTGAGGAGGCGCGCGCGGTGAACGACATGCGGCAGATGACCGCGCTCGGGCGGCGCATCGAGGACAAGAGCTTCGCGATCATCGACGAGGAGGCGGGCGCGCATGGCTTCCCGGACGCGGAGTGGCAGGTCGTCCGCCGGGTGATCCACGCGACCGCGGACTTCGAGTTCTCGTCGCTCATGCGGCTCCACCCCGAGGCGATCGCGCGGGGGATCGAGGCGCTCCGGGGCGGCGCGCCGGTGCTCGTCGACGTGAAGATGATCGGCGTCGGCCTGAACGAGCAGCGGCTCGCGTCGTACGGCTGCAAGATCCACTGCTTCATCTCGGACGACGACGTCATCCAGGCCGCGTCGGCGGCCGGCTCGACCCGCGCGATCGAGTCGATGCGCAAGGCGCACCGGCTCGGGCTCCTCGACGGGGCGATCGTCGCGATCGGCAACGCGCCGACCGCGCTGCTCGAGGTCGTGCGCCTCGCCCGCGAGGAGGGGGCGCGGCCGGCGCTCGTGATCGGCGTGCCGGTCGGGTTCGTGTCGGCGGCGGAGTCCAAGGAGGCGCTGCTCGAGTCCGGGCTCCCCTCCATCGTCGCGCGCGGCCGCAAGGGCGGCAGCCCCATCGCCGTGGCGATCGTCCACGCGCTGCTGCTCCTCTCGGCCGACGCGGCGCCCGCTCCGGCGGGCGAGCCGGCGCAGGGGGCGCGGTGAGCGCCCGCCGCGCCGTGACCGTCGTCGGCATCGGCGACGACGGGTGCGCCAGCCTGTCGAGCCGCGCCGCGTCCGCGGTCGCCCGGGCCGAGGTGCTCGTGGGGGGCGAGCGGCACCTCGAGTTCTTCCCGCAGTTCCGCGGCGAGAAGATCGCCCTGAAGGGCGGGCTCTCCGCGGCGCTCGAGCGCGTGGAGGCGCTCTCGGCCGAGCAGAACGTGTGCATCCTCGCCTCGGGCGATCCGCTGTTCTTCGGCATCGGCGCGCTCGTCGTCCGGAAGCTCGGCGGCGAGCACGTCGAGATCATCCCGAGCCTGAGCTCGGTCCAGTGGGCGTTCGCGCGCACGGGCATCGCCTGGGACGACGCCGCGTTCGTCTCGGTCCACGGGCGCTCGCCCGAGGGGTTCGCGACGCGCCTCCGCCGGCTCTCGAAGGTCGCGGTGCTGACCGACGGCGAGAACGGCCCGGCCCGGCTCGCGGCGCGGCTCCTCGAGCACGGCGACGCCGGCTGGAGGGCGTGGGTCTGCGAGAGCCTCGCGGGCGCCGGCGAGCGCGTGCGCGCGTTCGACCTCGCCGCGCTCGCCGCCTGCGAGGACATCGGGCCGCTGAACGTGCTCCTGCTCCTCCGGAGCGATCCGGCGTGGCGGCCGCCGCCTTCCGTCCCGTACCTGCACGAGGACGCGTTCGCGAAGCGGATGCCGAAGAACGGCCTCATCACCAAGCGCGAGGTGCGCCTGCTCTCGATCGCGTCGATGGCGATCCGCCCCGACGCGGTCGTCTGGGACGTCGGCGCCGGCTCGGGGTCGGTCTCGATCGAGGCGGCGATGCTCTGCCCGCTCGGGCGCGTCTACGCGATCGAGGTCGACCCGGAGGGCGTGGAGATCTGCCGGGACAACGTCCGCACGCACGGGGTCGACAACGTGCGCGTGATCGCGGGCCGAGCGCCCGAGGCGCTCGCGGGGCTCGAGGATCCGGACGCGGTGTTCGTCGGCGGGAGCAAGGGGAGCATGGAGGAGATCATCGCGGCGGCGCTCGATCGGCTGCGGCCGGGCGGCCGGCTCGTGGTCAACGCGATCACGATGGAGAACGTGGCCGAGACGTACCGGGCGCTCCGGGCGCGGGGGCTCGACCCCGAGGTCACGCTGCTCTCGGTCTCGCGCGGCGTCCCGCTCGCGCGGTACATGCGGTACGAGGCGCTGAACCCGATCCACGTCTTCGCCGCGACGAAGCCCGCGGCGGGCGCCGCGGAGGCGTCATGAGCGGCCTCGGCAAGCTCTACGGCGTCGGCGTCGGCCCCGGCGCGCCGGACCTGCTCACGCTGCGCGCCGTGCGCGTGCTGGAGGGCGCGGACGTGCTCGCGCTCCCCCGCAGCTCGGACTTCGGCGCGTCGATGGCGTACCGGATCCTCGAGCCCGTCGTCGGCAAGCAGCGGGACAAGGAGCGGCTGCTCCTCACCTTCCCCATGAGCAAGGACCCGGATCGCGTCCGCCCCTACGTCGACGCGGCCGTCGACAAGATCGGCGACCGGCTCTCGCGGGGCCTGTCCGTCGCGTTCGCCACCGAGGGCGATCCGTCGCTGTTCAGCACGTTCGTCTACGTGCGCCGCGAGGCGCTCCGCCGCTACCCCGGGCTCGAGGTCGAGGTCGTCCCCGGCGTCACCTCGGTCACGGCGGTCCCGGCCGTGAGCGGGCTGTCGCTCGCCGACGGGCAGGAGCGGATCGCCATCCTCCCCGCCACGTACGGCGTCGACGACCTGACCGACGTGCTCCGGCGCTTCGACACCGTGGTCCTGATGAAGATCGGCGCGGAGATGCCCAAGGTGACCGAGGCGCTCACGCGGGCGGGCCTCCTCGACCGGGCGGTGTTCGTCTCCAAGGCGACGATGCCCGAGCAGCGGATCGTGCGGGACCTCAGGGCCGCGCAGGGCGAGCGGGGCGACTGCTTCGCCATGGTGGTGGTCACGCGCGGGGAGCGGAGCGGGCTGCTCGTCGGCGAGGCCGAGGCGTCGCTGCCGGGCAGCTTCGGAAGCAGCTTGAACGAAGAGTCGGAGGCCCCGTGACGCCCGAGCGCAAGCCCTACGCCGTCTACGCCATCACGCGCCACGGGATCGACATCGCGCGCCGGCTCGTCCCGGGACTGCCGGGGGCGGATCTCTACGTGTCGCAGAAGCTCTTCGCCGGGGCGCCGGAGGGCGCGAAGCCGCTGCCGCTGCCGATGGGGCCGCTCTTGACCGAGGCGTTCACGGCCTACGACTGCCACGTGTTCGTGATCAGCGTCGGCGCCGTCGTGCGCATGATCGCGCCGCTGCTCAAGAACAAGAAGGTGGATCCGGCGGTCGTGTGCGTCGACGACGCGGCCCGGTTCTCGATCTGCGTGCTCTCCGGCCACGTCGGCCGGGGCAACGCGTTCACCGAGAAGGTGGCCGCGCTCCTCGGCGCGCAGCCGGTGGTGACCACGGCGTCCGACGCGATCGGGACGCTGACGGTCGACATCCTCGGCCGCGAGCTCGGGTGGACGCTCGACGACCCCGACCGCAACGTGACGCGCGGCTGCGCCGCGGTCGTGAACGCCGCGCCGGTGCTGTTCGTGCAGGAGACGGGCGAGCCCTCGTTCTGGCCCGAAAGCACGCCGCTCCCGCCGGGCGTGCGCTACGCGGCGTCGCTCGACGGCGTGGATCCGGGCGCGTGGGAGATCCTGCTCGTCGCGAGCGACCGCGATCTCGGGCGCTCGCACCCCGAGGTCGTCGAGCGCGCGGTCGTCTACCGGCCGAAGAGCCTGGTGCTCGGCGTCGGCTGCGACCGCGGCGCGCCGCTCGACATGGTGGAGCGCGGGGTCGACCGGCTGCTCGAGGAGCACGGGCTGTCGGCGAGGTCGGTGAAGGCGCTGGCGACGATCGACAAGAAGGCCGACGAGGAGGCGCTGCTCGCGCTGTCGGCGCGGCGGGGGTGGCCGCTCGTCACGTTCACGGCCGAGGAGCTCGACGCGACCGAGGGGATCGAGAACCCGTCGGAGACGGTGAAGAAGCACGTCGGCGCCCGGGGCGTCGCCGAGCCGGCCGCCCTGCGCGCGGCGGGGGCCACGAAGCTGCTCGTGCCGAAGCGGGCGTACACCGAGCCGGGCGTGGGCCGGTCGATGACGCTCGCCGTGGCGCGCGTCCCGTTCGCGAAGCGCAACGTCGAGGAGAGCCATGGGTGACAGCAAAGGAGTCCTGTCGATCGTCGGGATCGGCCCCGGCGCCGAGGAGCACGCGACCCGCGCCGCCCTCGAGGCGATCGCCGCGTCGGATCTCATCGTGGGGTACACGACGTACATCCGGCTGGTGAAGCACCTCATCGAGGGCAAGGAGGTGATCAAGACCGGCATGACCGAGGAGATCGGCCGGGCGCGCGCCGCGGTGGAGCGGGCGCGGGACGGCGGGCGCGTGGCGATCATCTCGTCTGGGGACGCGGGGGTGTACGGCATGGCCGGGCTCGTGTTCCAGGTGCTCGAGGAGATCGGCTGGAAGCGGGGCGAGTCGCCGGAGCTCCGCCTGGTGCCCGGGATGACCGCGCTCAACGCGTGCGGGTCGCTCGTCGGCGCGCCGCTCGGGCACGACTTCTGCGCCATCTCCCTGTCCGACCTGCTGACCCCCTGGCCGGTCATCGAGCGGCGGCTCGAGGCGGCGGCGTCCGCCGACTTCGTAATCGGCCTTTACAATCCGGCGAGCGGGCGGCGCACGCGCCAGATCGTGCGGGCCCAGGAGATCATCCGCCAGCACCGCGCGGGCACGACGCCGGTGGCGCTCGTGAAGAGCGCGTATCGCAAGCTGGAGAGCGCGGTGCTCACCGATGTCGATCACTTCCTCGACTACGAGATCGGGATGCTGACCACGGTGCTCGTGGGGTCGACAAACACCTTCGTCTTCGAGGGGTACATGGTCACGCCGCGCGGGTATACGAACAAGTACACATGGGATGGGGAAGCGCTCCCGGGCCAGACGCCGGGGCGCACGCTCGTGCTCTCGGACGAGAGCGTCACCGCGGAGGAGGTCTAGATGGCACGCGTAGGGAGGCTGGGCGGCGCGATCCTCGCCGAGACCCAGGGAGAGTATTACCTCGTCGGCAACACAAAGGCGCCGGTCGACTTCCGGGAGGCGGGGTTCGAGCCGCCGGACGAGGCGGAGCTCGTGAAGGGGGCCTATCTGCGCCTCAAGCCGCTGCGCGAGGTGAAGGTGGCGGCGCCGGTGCTGCTGCTCGACGTCGAGGGCGAGGCGCTCGCGAAGAAGCTGGTGCAGCGCTTCGTGATCGATCGGAACGGCTCGGTGAGCGAGCGGCTGTGGCGGCTCGTCTACAGCCCGGATGACCCGCTCGACGACGCCGAGGCGCCGGTCGAGCGGGACGCGCGGTGGCTCGGGGATATCCCCGAGACCATCTGGCAGCTCGTGCGCGACAACGTGCTGCGCTGCCTGTAGGCGCGCGCTGCGTCGTCCAAGCGCGTTCGCGGTGCGCGACGTCCGGCCCCCGGGCTCGCTCCATCACGAGATTGGAACCACAGAGGCACAGAGGACACAGAGGGATGAAGGAGAGATTCTGAGCTCTCTCTTCCTCTGTGCCTCTGTGGTTCATTTTCTCGGGGTTTCAACCCGTTCGGCGTCCTAGGCTTGGACGCGCACGACGACCTTGCCGACGGCGCCCCCCTGGAGATGGGCGACGGCCGCCGGGAGATCGCCCAAGTCGTAGGTCGCGGCCACGACGGGGCGGATCCCGAGGCTATCGATGGCCCTGATCATGTCCTCCAGCGCTCGCCGGGGTCCGACGCCGATCGCGTTGATCGTCGCACGACGCAGGAGCAAGGGGCCGACCGGGGTCGAGATGCGGTCGCTGTCCAGAAGGCCGACGAGCAGGATCCTCCCGCCGTAGGCCAGGGCTTCGACGGAGGTAGCGAGGTTCTCGCCCGCGGCCATCTCGATCACGGCGTCCGCGCCGCGGCCGCTCGTGAACGCCATGACCTCGCGGTCCCAGCGGGGACGGGCGCGATAGTTGATACCCGCGCGCGCGCCCAGGCCCAGACCGAACGCCAGCTTCTCATCGCTGCTGGAGGTCAAGATCACCTTCGCCCCGTGCGCTGCTGCGAACTGCAGCGCGAAGAGCGAAACGCCGCCCGTCCCCTGCACGACCCAGGTCTGCCCCGCCCTCACCCGCCCGGTCTCCACGACAGCCATCCAGGCGGTCAGACCTGCCGTCGAAAGCGTGCTCGCCTCCTCGGGGCCGAGGGTCTGGGGCGCTGCGACGAGCATGTCTTCGCTGACCACCGCGAACTCGGCCAGGCGGCCCGAGACCGCGATGGTATTCGTGTGACGACCCGGGGCCGCCCCGTCGATCCAGTCCGCGATGTCGACGCCGACCACCCGGTCGCCGACGGAGAACCGCGTCGCGAGCGGTCCGAGCTCCACGACCTGCCCGGCGAAGTCGCTTCCGGGCACATGGGGGTGCGCCAGCTCGCCCATGCGGCCTTCCCACATCAGAAGATCGCGGTAGTTCAGCGAGACCGCCTGGATCCTCACCAGGACCTCACGAGGCCCAGGCTCGGGCCTCCGAGCATCGCGGAGCGTCAGGCTCCGGACGCCTGGAGCATCGAGCTCCCAGCGCCGCATCCGCGGCTTCTGCGGCGCTTGTCCGGCGTCGGTGGGCTTCGGTGTCGTGAGACCTGAACTGATCATCTCGTGCCTCCCGTGCATCGACGGCGATTCGTCGTTGCGAAGACTTAGCCGTCGCGCCGGCGGCGCTGCAGGGGATCAGTTCGTGAGGCTCCCTCTCGTAAAACGAGAGGCTGCCGTCGCCTCGGCGGGCCGCTAGGCGCCTGGTCTCGGCTGCCCCGCCGGCGCCCCGACGCCCTCGGCCGCAAGCCGGGCCTGCAGCCGGGGCGCCATCCAGTCCAGGAAGGCGCGGACCTTCAGCGGTAGGCGGCCCTGACCGGAGAAGACGAGGTGGATCGGAAGAGCAGGCACCTCGAAGGCCTCGAGGAGCGGCGTGAGGGCTCCGCTGCGCAGCTCCGATGCGATCTGGTAGTCCAGGGCTCTCGTGATCCCCAGGCCTGCCTTGGCCGCCACCACCGCCGCAGCGGGCGAATTGACCGCGACCCGCGCGCGCGGCTCCGCGATCACGTGGGAGGCGCCCCGGACGTACCGCCAGGGCGAGGACACGAACCCACGATAGGTCACGCCGTCCCGTCCCGTCAGGTCCTCTGGCGCCCGAGGGCCGCCGAATGCCCGCAGGTAGCCCGGGCTCGCACAGGTGATGGAGCGTGTGGACCCGACACGCCTCGCCATGAGCGAGCTGTCCTCCAGCTCTCCGATCCGGACCGCCACGTGCACATGCTCCTCCACGACGTTCACCATCACGTCCGTCAGGAAGAGGCGCAGATCGATCTTCGGATGCGCGGCGAGGAACTCGCTGGCGATCGGCAGCACGTGCAGCTCGCCGAACATCGTCGGCGCCGTGACGGCCAGCTCCCCCCGGGGCTCCTGATATTCTCCCGCGACGGCCTGCTCGGCTTCCTGCAGCTGCTCGAGGATGTGCCGCGCGGCGATCGCGTACTCCCGCGCCGCCTCGGTCAGCTCGACCCGGCGACTGGTGCGGATCAGGAGCTGCGTGCCGAGATGACGCTCGAGCTCTGCGACCTTGCGGCTGACGGTAGGCAGCGGCGCCTGCAGCCGCCGGCCCGCCGCGGATAGGCTGCCGGTGTCGACCACGGCCAGGAAAACGAGCATGGCGTCGAGCCGGTCCATCGGCCTCTCCTATCACGGAGGGGCGATGGCGATGGTGGCACCGGTGGCACCGGCGGCGATGCTGGCACCGGCGGCCATGATGGCACCGGCGGCAGCGGCGGCGGTGCCACCGCGCCGAGCTGCGGCTCTGGCGGATCGTCTACAGCCCGGATGACCCGCTCGACGACGCCGAGGGGCCGGTCGAGCGGGACGCGCGCTGGCTCGGGGACATCCCCGAGACCCTCTGGCAGCTCGTGTGCGACAACGTCCTGCGCTGCCTGTAGCCCGCCGCTCTCTGAACCTCGCGGCGGTGGCGCAGGCTGAGCGCCGCGAGGTCGCTATCGAAGCGCCGGCTGCGCGTCGTAAGCGGGCTCAGGGCAGGAAAATCTTCTGCGTCGCGTTGTTGATCCCGCAGTCGATCCCCGAGCGACCATATTGACCAGCCGTGGTGCTCTGCTCCTGGTTCAAATAAAACCCGAGCCCATCCCCGCCGTAGCCGAGGTAGTACCCGTAAAGCACGGCTGAGTTTCCGGTATAATCACCTTCACCTGTGGTGACAGTGGAGATGATCAGCTTGATGGGGTTCTGGTTCCAGGTGGTCGGTACGGCGATTCGAGGGAAGGTGGTGACGTTGATGATGCGGATGCTCCCCCTGACGCCGATATCCCCGCTGTCCTGCAGCCGGCTCGGATCATAGGTCTGATTCGGAAGCATGAAGCTGACGGGTTGCTGTGGGTTGCAGGAGAGGATTTGAAAGGTATACGACCCGCGGCTGCCGTTGATCTGAAAGCTTGCAGACGGTACGGACATGATGTTCTCCTTCGATGACGTGGTGTGGTGCTGCCGAGCGCCAGCTGCGCGCTGGCCTCCCGCCCGGCCCGTGAATCCCGTTGCTCGCCGCCGTGCCGGTCAGGCCAGCGCGGCGCTCACGGTGATGTCCGCGGAGGTGTCGAAGATCTTCACCGTGACCGTCTCCGTGGTCGCATCGTACGTATAGGCGTTCGAGGCGGACGCCGACAGGCTCGAGGCATCCGCCACGCAGGGGATCGTGGCCTTGCCGGCCGTCACCCTCGACGGCGCCGCCGTCACGCCGAGCAGCGCGACGTAGTAGTACGGCTCGGGCGGCGTGTATCGGTCGACCTTCCGCGTCACGCGGACGCTGCGGCTCGTCGCGGTCGTCTCCTGCGTGATCGCCGAGAGGCGGTAGGACGAGCCCGTGCTGATCCCGTCGTCCTGGTAGAGCGCGTACGACGAGCTCGGCCCCGGAAAGACCGTGATCGTCAAGATGTTCTGCGGGAGCTGGCCCACCCACTGCTCGAGCTCACGCATGGGCAGGATGGCCCCGGCCTGGACGTAGATGGGCACGACGCCGAGGGGGGCATGGTACGGCGTGGTCCCGGACGTGACGCCGATGTTCGTCCCTCCGGCCACCTTGGCGCCGAGCGCGCCCTCCTCGGGGAAAGGATACCAGTCCGCGCCCCGCGGCAGGTAGATGTTTCGCGTGTCACCCTCGTCCACGATCGGCGCGATCAGGAGGAAGTCTCCCAGGAAGAACTGGTCGTCGAGGTGGTCGTAGACCTCGACGTCGTCCGGGAAGTTCAGGAACATGGCGCGGCAGATGGGCATGCCCGTCTGCGTCGCCCGGTACATCGCGTCATAGAAGACCTGGTTCAGGCGGTAGCGCAGCTCGACGTACTTGCGGCAATACGACAGGTACGGCTCCCCGTAACTGTAGGGCTCCTGGTACCACTTCTCGTAGTGGTCATAGTGGTTGCGGTACCAGGGCAGGAAGGCGCCGACGTTCATCCAGCGCACGAACAGCGCCGGATCCGTCACGTAGCCCTCCTGCGTCGAGCCCGAGCCCGTGGCGAAGCCGCCGATGTCGCAGCCCGAGATGGGCACGCCCGACAAGCCGAGGTTGAGCACCTCCGGGATGTTGATCTTCAAGAAGTCCCAGCTCGACGCCGAGTCGCCGGTCCACAGCGCCGCGTAACGCTGGACGCCCGCGTATCCGCCGCGCGCGATGATGAAGTTGCGCCGCCCCGGCCGGAGCGCGTTGATGCCGTTGAACGTGGCCTTGCACAGGGACAGCGCGTACCCGTTGTGGAGGAGCGCGTGCGGCTGATAGGTCTTGCCGTCCGGGCCCACCATCATGAGATCCAGCGGCAGCGTCTTGACCTCGTCGCAGTCGTCGTGGTCGCTCGTGTTGAAGTCGAGGAGCTGCTCGTAGGGCACGTACTCGCCAGACTGCGGCGTGCGATCGTACTCGATGGCAGGGCAGGTCATGTCCTGCCAGATCATCTCGAGGCCAGCGGAGAGGAGGCCCTCGTACTGCTGGCCCCACCAGGCCTGCACGGCCGGGTCGCCCAGGTTCGGGTAGAAGCCGCACGAGATGAGCGGCGTGTATCCCTCGGAGTCCTTCTGCAAGGGCGGGGACGTGAACGGGTTCAGGCCGTAGTTCACCCCGTAGTTCTCCTGGGCGATGAACTGCTGGGGGCTCGACCCCTGGTTCACGCGCGTATTGAAGATGAAGTAGTCGTTCGCCAGGCCCTCGTCGCGGGTAGCGTAGCGGAGGCCGCCCTCGTCGTAGGTCTTCCCGTCCTCATCGTAGGGGTTGCACGTCACGAGCGCCGTGATGTTCGTGCTGCACTTGAAGCCCTGCGCGGCGAGCTGGGAGAACATCTCGGAGACGTTCGGGAACTTCTTGTCGCTGCTCGTGAACGTGCGGTAGTTGTTCTGGAAGTCGACGTCGATGTGCAGGCCGTCGATCGGGAAGCTCGCGTCCCGGAACGACTGCGCCACCTGCTCCAGCACCTCGCGGCTGTAGTAGCCGTAGGCGCCCTGGTGGTATCCGAACACGTACCTCGGCACCATGGTCGGCCGCCCCGTGAGCTGGGTGTACTGGTCGACCACGGACGGGACGCCGTCGCCGAGGAGGAAATAATAGTCCAGGTCTCCGTAGAGCGCCCCGAAGTAATACATCCCCTGCATGCTGAAGGACGGGTACACCGTCTCCACGTCCGCGCCGATGTTGACGTAGGTCTGCGCCGGGTTGTCGAGGAAGATGCCGTAGCTGTACGGCCGCCCCGCGTACGCGCCCGTCGGGCTCGGGTTCACCTCGATGAGCAGCGGGATCGAGTTGTAGAGCGGCTCGCTGGGGTTCAGGGGGCCGCCGCAGCCCTCGGCGGGCGGCGCGGGGATGACCGAGGTGCCCCCGTACTTGAAGTTATCGTAGTTGAAGAACGTCATCGAGAAGCCGTTCTTCTTGAGCTGCGAGCCCGCCTTCTCGCCCAGCCCCACGTAGACGGCGTTCTCGGGGGCGACCTTGATCGACGCGACGCTCGGCTGCCCGTCCACGTACAGCAGGCCCTTGTTCGCGCCGCGCACCGTCGCGTCGGCGTGGATGAGCTGCCCGTCGCGGTAGATCGCGAGCGAGAAGGGTTGCTTCTGCACCTTCACCTGCATGGCGCCCGTGTCGATCGTCAACAGCGCGCTCGTATCGGCGGCGACCCGCGGCGTCACCGGGCCGAGGCTCCGGTTGACGACGGCGTACGACGGGCTGTCGTCGTCATAGCCCTCCGCGCCCGCGTTGAAGCGGACCCGGAGCGCCGTCGGCGACAGGAAGGCGAGCTGGAGCACCCGACCGTTGCTGTCGCGGAGCAGAAAGCCGGTCCCCGAGCTCGTTCGCTCGTAGGACGCGACGTCGGCGAAGGAGCTCCAGCCGCTCGTGCTGTTCGGCACGAAGGCGTTGACCTGCACGTATTCATAGTTCATGAGAACGACCTCTCTATCTCCTCTTCTCGTTTACTCGTTTACGCACTAGTTCGAGTCTCTGGGTATCTGTACGAATACCTCGTAGATCTTGTCGTTGATCGCGTTCGGCGTCTGCCCTGAGTCGACCTGCACCCCCTGATAGAATTTGGACGGCATCGCCACGATTCCCCCGTAGAGGTATCCGAGGGAGAACGGCGTGCCCTTCGGGAGAGCGTCGAGATCGATGATGTCCTGCTGGTAGGCGTTGAGGACCGGGCTCCCCGAGGTGCGCGGGATGAACAGGGCCTCGCTGCCCAGGTAACCCGGCAGCGTGGTCGTGGGCTGTGCGACCTCGGACGTCGATCCGGTCGTCGGGCTGGTCCACGTGTGCACGAGCGTGGTGATGCTGTTGATCCAGGGCATTCCGTCGCTGAAGTTGGGCACGCTCGGGTCGCCGATGCGCGCGTTCTCCACGAACTCGTTGATCGTGTAGTCGAAGCGCCACCGGCTTATGCCGCCGAAGAAGGTGGTGTAGGTCGCCTGCTTGGCCTTGCTGTAGAGCACCACCTTGGCGCACGAATAGGCGCTCATCTTCTGCTCGTAGCTTGTGTCGATGATCGGCGTCTGCGTGCCCTGGCCCGGGCCCAGGTAGATGGGGGAGTAATAGTTGAGCTGCAGCGGGTTCGGGGTGAAGACGCCGCCGTAGGCCCCGATCCCCGCCTGTCCGTCCTGCATCACGGTGTAGGCCACGTTGAGATCGCGCCGCCCGAACTGATCCGCGTTGCTGAACACCTTCCCCGGCGTCAGGGTGATGGCGCCGGTGGTGAAGTTCGGGGTCGCGCGGAACTGGTTGATCGCCTTCAGGTACGTCTGCGAGGCTTTTGCGCCGTTCTGCTGGTTATTGTTGACGAAATCGCTGTACTTGCCCTGGAAGTTGTGGCCCATGACGACGTAGAAATTGCCGTCCGCGAGCTTGAGCATCTCGGCGCCGGTCGACTGCACGAGCGGTGAGCTCACGTAGGCGATCGAGTTATTGAGCTTGCTGGAATCATTGCTCGTCACCGCGGAGACAAGATCCTGGATCTTCACGACAGAGAGGATGGGGAACGTCTTGTATGTCCCGTCGATGTCCGGCCCATAACCGCCCGCGATGTACAGGAGGCCGCTCGAGTAGTCCTGGTAGAAGAGCGGATTCGACGACATCCATTGCGGCTTGATCGGATCGAATTTCGATGGAAGCAGAGCGACATCCATCGAGTACACCGTGGGGCTGCCATAGACATCGCCGATCACCCAGATCTTCGTGTTCGCGTTCGCCGCGGGGAAGTCCTCGTCGGGTTGCTTGAAGCCGTGGAATCCGCTGTTCCGTCCGGCGATGAAGATCCAGTACTGGGGACCGGCCGTGAACCGGGCGAACGCGAAGGACTGGAGCTTCGGACGGTTGGCGGTGAACCTGGAGGTGACGTCCGTGAAGCCCGTGACGAGGATGGGCGGCTGCGGCGCCGGCGCGGCCTGCACCGTCGTCGACTGGCGCTGGTCCGCCGGCGACGACGGCTGCGAGGCCAGGACCTGCGGGCCGCTGGCGCCGTTTCCCGCCGACGAGGCGCCAGGGTTCGTGGAGGTCTGCGCGGCGCCTCCGCACGCGGAGAGGCCCGCGGCGAATGCGAGGGCAACGACGGATCTGTCTATCTTCCTTGAGAGCATCAGGGTGTCCTTTCGTCGAGCGGTCCGGTGACAGGCGCAGATCCGGCAGGAGGCGGGGCGCAGCGACGCGCGGGGCCGCGGTGCCATCTGCGAGGACCTCGGCCTCAGGCGGCGGAATCGGGCGCTCGGGGCTCGTGCTGCAGATGAAGCTCGATGAGCCGTCGTTCGTTCGAATTCATGAAGAGCCCGGCGAGGGACATGCCCCTCGCGACGACGGGCACATCCATCGATGTCCACCGCATGACCTCGATCCGACAGCGGCGTCGGAGAAGGCTGCGCGGGCGCAGCGCATCCGTGCGCGCGCGACGCGCTCGCGGATCTTGTCGAGCGGGCACCGCGCACCGGGCCCAGCGCGCCACGCACGCGGCGAATTGCATGATGTATGCCGCTCGTGAAAAATGAGACGGGCTGCGGGGAATGCTCCTGCGCGCGCGAGCGATGCGAGAGCGCGCGGCGGGACGGCGGCGTCGAGGGGACTTCCTGCCGCCGCCTCCGCGTCCCTCCCGGACGCGCTGCGTCCCTCCCGGACATGGGCGCGGGGCGCCGCTCCCCGGCGGGCGCCGGACGGCGCTCTGGATCCTTCAGGCAGCCTAGTCGGTGGTCTCGCTCTCGGCGGTCAGACGAACAGAGGGACCGGGTTGAGCTCGCCCTCCTCGAGCGGGCGGGGGAGCCACCCCAGCGCGCACGGCACCCGGTACAGCCTCCCCGGGCCGAACCGGGGCCAGAAATGGCGCAGCCCCGGGACGATCACCTGGACCACGGGCAAACCGATGTCGGGGCGGGTCTTGTCCACCGCGACGAGCTCCAGGCCCGCCCCGTCGAGGCGCCCCAGGCATTGCTCGATGTCGGCGCGCAGATCGGCGCCCCCGAGCCGGGGCAGGCGCTCGGCCGCGACCCGGGGGAGATCCGGGCTCGGGAAGAGATGCGCGCGGCCCTGCAGCCGCTCGAGGTCCCACGGCGCCCGGCGCGCGCCCCCGGGATGGAAGAGCTGGTTCAACTCGGTGAGCGATCGCTGCACCGCGAGCCGCGGGTCGAGGTGGCAGCCGAACCCGAGGGTGAATCGATCCTCCCGGGCCTCGTGGGCGAGCGCGACGCAGGTGGGGATACCGAGGTCGTGCGTCAGATCGAGCACCCAGACGGCCCAGCCGAGGCGGGCATAGTCCGCCTGGAGGGCCTCGAAGTACGGGTCCCCGAAGCCGTCGAGCGCGATGGCCGGGCGCGCGAGCCGGTTGTACCACCAGACCGCGGCGGCATCGCGCTCCACGAGCTCGAGCAAGGCCTGCAGCACGGCCTCCTCGAGGCAGGTGCCGGCCGCCACGCCGTTGCTGCAAGGGCCGCAGAACGCGGCGCCGCTCTCGGCCGGGGCCTCGGCGTAGCAGTAGGCCAGCGGGACGTAGCGCCGCTCGCGCTTGCTCAGCGACCACGCCGGGGTCCAGTCGATCCGGGTGCCCGCATCGAGCGGCTCCGGCACCCACTGCCGGCGATCCGCGGCCCGCGCGTTGAGGCGAGCGCGCTCGCGGTACTGAGCCTCGCTGAAGTTCAGCAGGTCCCCGAGCGCGAGGGCCGCCGCGCCGAGCTCGTCCTTGCTGCCGCGGACGCGCGCCTCGTCTCCCTGGTACACGCCGCTGTAGCGCTCGAGGGCCTCGCAGAGCGCGCTCACCCGGGCCTGGTCCGCGCTGCGCCCCTTGCCGGCGCAGACCTTGTCGAAGACGTTGGTGATCGGAACGCCCTCCCGAGGGCAGACGAGATAACCGGACGCGTACACGGCGCGGAGCTCGGTGTCCCGCCCCGGCATCGGGACGAGGTGCGTCACGGCGCCCGTGATCGGGCTGACGAGGTGCTGATAGCGCTCGTAGGTCCGCCGCGGGTTCTGCCGGCGATATCCGCCGTCCTCGAAATGCGCCTTCTCGATCGGATGCAGCTCGATCGGGCGCTCGCCGACGGCCGCCATCCGCGCCGGATCTCCGCACGCCGGGCACTGCGGCCTCCGGACCACCGCGTGGGCGGTGAGCTGGAACGTGGCCAGATCCAGGGCGAGCACCCGGGCGCTGAGCGCGTGAGGAGAGCTCGTGTCCTGCCGGGCGAGCGCGCGGGCGATGGCCGAGGCGCCGAGCCCGCAGGCGGTCCGGACGCTCGCCTCGGTGGCCGCCCTGGGGGGAGCGATGTGGCCCTCGTGCCCCCGGCGCCGGCGAACGAGCTCCTCGACCGGGCGGTTCTGGCGCAGCCAGAACGCCAGGCAATCCCAGCAGGGGCCGGCGCCGGGCTCGAAGGCGGGCCCGAGGAGCGGCTGGACGCCGGCTGGCTCGATCAGGAACCAGCGCGCGCCTTCGCGCAGCGCGCGGCGGTTGATCGAGGCGAGCTCGGGCCGCAAAGGGTCGTCGACCACGACCACCTGCACGGCCGCCTCGCCGTCGATCCGTACGCCTGCCTGCTCGAGCGCCTCGGTCATCCACCCGGCCAAAGCGGCTTCGCCGACGGCCAGGACCGACACCGGGGTGCGGCTCAGCGCCTCGGCGGCCGCCTTGCCGTCGAGACCCACCCCGTGCCAGAACGCCGCGCTCTCGGAGGGGAGCTCCGGTGTTGCGGGGACCAGGTAGCCGTGCGCCGCGAGCCGGCTCAGGGTGTACAGGGCCTCGGGCTCGGAGCACCGGCCGGCCGCGGCGCGCAGGATCTCATCCACCGTGCGCCGGCCGTCGACGAGCGCGGCCACCTCGGCGGCGCAGGCGCCGGAGACGACGAAGCGCTCGCGCTCGCCGATGAGGAAGACCACGCCCGCATCCATGCGCTCGACGCGCAGGGTGGGCTTGAACGCCAGCACCTGGTTCAGCTCCAGAGGATCCATCGCCGCTCCTGGTTTCACCCGCCCATGAGCAGGTGCAAGCGGCGCGCTGGAGGAGCTCGGCCGCCCGACGGACGTAGCTGTGTTGCGGGTCGGGCGCGCACCGCACCTCGAGAAGGGTGTGGCGCGGCGCCCATCCCTCAAGGCTCGTTGTCGGCATCGGCATCGGAAGGGCGGATGCCAGGTGTTCGGCGGAGCCTCGTGCACCAGCGGTCGATCAGCACCGATCGGAGCAGCGCTCCCACGCTCGCAAAGCCGAAGCGCGCGGCGTAGGTCTCCAGATCCTCGGGGACCGGCTTGCCGAGCCGCTCGTTGAAATACCACCGCCACAACGCGTCCGTGTCGCTCACGCCGCTGCCCGCCAGATCCAGGGCGTCCAGCCCCTCACCCACCATCACGGCCTGCTTGGCGCGAACCTGCTTCTCGAGACGCCCGTAGCAGCCCATGGCGCGCAGCTGGTCCACGAGGTGACGGCGGACCTCCGGCTCGCACACGGCGGCCGTCCAGCGCAGCTTCGCCTCTCGTGCCATCATGCGGGCGAAGGACTTGGCGTCGAGCCCCTGCTCGCCGAGCCACGCGCGGGTCGAGGGCCCGGCGTACAGCCCTCGCTCGCGCCGGAACTCCATGGCCGTGCGTTCGAGGTGTCCGGGGCCGACCGTCACCCCGTTGCGCTCCGCCGCCTCCTCGGCGAGGCCGCGCAGCAGGGCGCCCTGGATCGCGAGGGTGTAGAGCGGCTCGTCCCCGAGCAGGCGCAGCTCGTCGAGCAGGGCGTCGACGTCCGCGCCGGGGTCGACGTCGAGCCGAGTCGCGCGCATGCGATCGAGGGCCCGCTCCCAGACGTCGGTCCGCTGGAGGATGAACCCGGGCTCCAGCGGCCCTCGATGCGTGGCGCGGGCGGCCTGCATGGCCTCGATCATGGCGAGCGCGTCGAGGCGCTTCTGGTCGACGCGCCCGGCGGGTAGCCACCGCTGTAGCGCGTCGAGCATGGGCGGGGCCTCCTGCGCGGCTCGGGCCGCCTGGAGCACCGCTGGCCAGGTGCGATCGGGGTAGAACAGGGTCCTGGCGATGGCGACGAGCCGCTCGGCGAGCGCCGGATCGCAGATCTCCGCCTCGACGGCGGCGCCGAGCGTCGCACGCATATTGACGAGGGCCTCCGACGTGCACCGATAGCCGTGCTCGGCGGATGCGTGCGCGACCGCGACTTCGTCGTCGGCGCCGAGCGCGCCCGAACGATATCGCTCGAAGATCCAGCCCACGCCGACCATGCCGAAGTCGGCCAGCTCGGCGGCGCGGAGCGCGCCCATGCTCGACGCCCCGAACACATGGACGCCCTGGGACATCGCCCAGAGGATCTCCTTGTGCCAGACCGCCGGGACGCGCTCGAAGAAGCCGTCCACGATGCCAATCCCCCACGGTCGCTCGCGCGCGGCCCGGTAGACGTCTCCTTGGGCGACGGGCGGCAAGACCCGCAGCTCCGGGAGCGCGGGCACCTCCGCGGGCGGCAGGCTGGGCCCGGTGAACAGGACGATCACGACGACACCGCCTGCGCGCGCGGTCCAGGCGTGTATCCAGGGGCGTCCCACATGCTCTCCAGCCCGGGCACGACGACGCGGACGACGGGCAGCCCGAGCTCAGGCCGCGTGAGATCCACGACCGCGACCTGGCGGAGCCCCGCGCTGCGCAGCGCCGCGAGCACCGCGGCGAGATCCTCGTCGAAGCGCTCGCTGAACCCGTCGCTCGCGGCGCCGAAGGAGCGCCACGGCCCCTCGAACCGCTCGATCTCCGAGCGCGCCTCGGCGATCCGCGGCGGCGACCGAAACAGCTCGTACGCGGCCCGGTCGACGTCGTCGCGCGCTCCCGCGATGGCGGTCAGACGGCTCTGGGCGGCCTCGGTCAGGGCGCGCGCCAGGGCGACGGCGCGGGAGCGGTGGCACCCCTGACCGCCGCTCACGTAAAGGACGCGGCCCGGGTGAGGCACGCGGTCGACGATCTCCGCCACGAAGACCGGCAGCCCTATATCGCTGCTCGCGTCCCACACGCCCACCGCGAGCTCGGCCCGATCGAAGCGCGCCAGCACATCGCGGCAGCTCGGATCGTCCACGGTGTCGAGATCCAGGCGCGTCCGCGCGCGGCGCGCCGGCCCGGCCGCGCGCCACAGCGCCACCGCGTCGCGCTCGATGACCTCGTAGAGCCCGTGGAGCACGGCCTCGAGCCGGTCGTTGCCCGAGGCGAGCCCCGTCGACGTGGTCAAGAAGCACCCGCTGCCGGGCGGCAGCGGCACGGTGTAGTCGGAGTGGACCACCTCGAGCGGCACCCACAGCGGACCGCCGCTCATGACGTCTTCGCCCTCGATCCAGAGCATCTTCTGATGAGGGTGGAAGGAGCCGATCGAGAGCCGCGGCAGCCCGGCGAGGTCGACGAGGCGGTGCCGCGCCGAGAGCTCCGCGGCGGTGCAGAAGTGGAGCGGCTGCAGGATGTGCTCGGCGTGCCACTGCTCGATGGCCTCCATCAGCCCGGACGCGCGCGCGGCGTCGATATCGAGCCCTTTTCCCTGCGAGACCGACACGGATCGGGCGTTGGGTCGGCACACCATCACCACCGGGATCCCGACGACGTCCAGCCCGGTGACGTCGGCGACCCGGGTGATCCCCATGGCGCGCGTCATCGGGAGCACCCGCTCGACGGTCTCCGCCGGGCTGACCAGGCGGTGCGTGCCTCGGAGAAAGGTCTTGTGCGTGGAGGGCCGGGTCATGTCGTCAGGGTCTCGCGGCGAGGGGCGCGGGCTCAGGCGCCTTTAGCTACCGGCGCCTGAAGCTGGTCAGGTTGACCAAGTAGGTGCCGCAGAAGTCCGAGCTCGCCGGTACTTTCGGTGCTTTCTCGCGTCCCACCTGCGCGTCCCTGTCTACCAGTTGCTGGGCGTCCGGCTCGTCCGCTACGTGTCCTATCTGCGCGCCCACATCCACCAGCTCCTTGCACCACGCTTGCACTGAATCTGCCGCCCTGCGGTTGCGCTTCTTCGTCAACGCGTCCGATGACACCTCGTAGTACAGGGTCTCGGTGCCCTCTTTGTTCGGCACAGCCAGGACCATCGTAAAACCCCAGCATTGGTCGTCCGGCGCATCTTTATCGGCCTTCGTACTCTCGTCCATCGCGTTGGCTGCATTCTCATCCTTCATCGTATCCTCCTTTGTCACGTCGGTTGCGGTCCTGTCGTCGATCCCCCCGAGCCCTCGCCCGTGCTCGGCTATCCGGCGCCCGCAAACAGCAGCGAGTCGGCCTCGCGAGCGTCCGGAATGTCGGGGATGCCCGACCGGAGCCGCCGGAGCCGCTCGATGTCGTCGAGCTCCACGCGCCCCTCGGCCCTGCGCAGGCGAACGAGCGCCACCTGCGCGCGCAGCGCGAAGAGCCGGGCCCTCTGCGCCTCGGCCATGTCCCTCGCTCTCGCGAACGCGGCCGCCGCCTGCCCTGGGTCTCCTCTGGCCCGCCACACCTCCCCGAGCAGCCGGTAGAGCTCCGGATGGTAGCAGCGCTCCTGTGTCGTGAACGTCTCGCCGAGCGCCTCGCCGAGCGCCTCGCGGGCGCCCTCGACGGCGCCGGCGGCCAGGCAGGCGTCGGCGAGATGCGTGGCGTAGAAGGTGGTGACCATGCCCGAGCCCATTCGCCGCCAGCGCGCGATGGCGCCTCGGACGCGCTCGAGTCCCTGCTCCGCCTGTCCCGAATGGACCATGGCCCAACCCCCCAGCGCGTCGGCGAGCACCATGAACGCGGGGAATCCATGGTCGGCGGCGACCTTCCCCAGCGCGTCGGCGTACCTTTGCGTGTCGGCCACCTCGCGCCTGAGGTGGTGGATCCACGCGCCGATCTGATAGGCGATGGCGATGGTGAAGGGGTGCTCCGTCGCTTCCGCCGCGGCGATCGCGTCCTCGTAGATCCGCACCGCGCCGTCCGGATCGCCGCAGATACACGCGCTCATGGCGTGGGTCACGCGCACGACGATGCTCGGATTCCAGCCATAACGCGCCATGTAGACGGGCAGCTCGGCCGGCTGGTAGAGCTCGATGACACGCCGGTGGTGAGGCTCGCCCTCGGTGTGGTCCCCCAGCCACGTGGTCACGTTCGCCAGGATGAGCGACGCCTGCGTCAGGGCGACGACGTCATTCATGTCCTCCGCCAGCTTCGCGCACTGGGTCGCGATGTCCCGGGCCGCCGTGAGATCGCCGCGGAACAGCGTGAACATGGCCATGCCGTGCAGCGCCTGGCTCCCCCGCTCCCGCTCGCCGGTCTGCGTGGCGAGCTCGATGGCTCGCTCGTAAATGCTCTTGACCTCGGGCGCCGACCAGCCCTTGGTCGTGATCAGCGCCGGCATGATGATACCGTTCAGCCCGAGCTCCATCTCGGCTCGCTCGTGCTCCTGCGCGATGGCCGGCAACCACTCGATGGCCTGCTTGGCCCCGGTGATCGCCTCCACGTACGCCGACCGGGCCAGCGCCGCCTGCGCCGCGTTCTGCGCGTAGCCCACGGCCTCCCGCTTCTGCTCCGCCGCCGCGTGATGGTGCGCGAGCAGATCCGGCCGCGTCCGGACCACGTCCGGGAACCCCTCCTCCAGCGTCTTCGCGATGCGCGCGTGGACCCGCTGCCGCGCGCCGGTCGACAGCGACTCGTACGCCGCGTCCCGCACCAGCGCGTGCTTGAACATCCCCACCGCCTCCTTGCCCCGCCGCCGGCGCAGCGCGAGCCCCGCGCTCATCAGGCGCTCCAGGTCCTCCGCCACCGCCTCCGGGCCGAGCGGGCTCGCGGCCGAGAGCACCTGCAGGCTGAACTCCCGGCCCAGCGCCGCCGCGAGCTGGGCCGTCTGCTTGGCGCGCGCGAGCCGATCCAGGCGCGCCGTGAGCAGCGCCCGCAGCGTCCCCGGGATCGCCGCGCCCGAGAGCGGCCGGGTGAGCTCGTAGCGATCGTCCCGCTCCACCAGGAGCAGCGCGTCGAGCATCATCCGGAGCAGCTCCTCCGCGAAGAGCGGCACCCCGTCCGCGCGGTCCGTCACCTGCTCGATCACGGCGGGAGGCAGCGCCTTGTCGCCCACCAGCCCGGCGAGCATCTCCTCCATCTGCGGGCGCTCCAGGCGGCTCAGCGGGAGCAGCAGCACGTCGGCCGTCGAGAACGACGGCGAGAACTCGGGGCGCGCCGTCATGACGGCGCACAGCGGGACCGCGGGCGCCTCGCGAACGAGCTGCGCGAGAAACTCCATCGTGGTGGGGTCGGCCCAGTGCAAGTCTTCGGCCAACAGGAGGACCGGCCGCTCGTCGGCCATCGCGAGGAGCAGCGACGCGATCGCCTTGAGCGTCAGCGCCTTCTGCCGCTGCGCCGAGACGTCGAGCGGCGCGTACGGCGCGCCGAGGGGCAGGGAGAAGAGCGGCACGAAGAGCGGCATCGACTCGGCGAGCGCAAGGCCGTGGCCGGTGAGCTCCCCCTCGAGCCGCGCGATCTTGCTGCCCGCGTCGGGCTCCTGGTCGAGCCCGAGCGCGCGCTCGAGGAGCTCGATCACCGGGCGAAGGGGGCTGTTCTGCGTGTCGGGCGCGCATCGCGCCTCCAGGAAGGTGTGGTCGTCGCGCGCGACCCGATGGCGCAGCGCGCGCGCCAGGCAGCTCTTGCCGATCCCTGGCTCGCCGGTGATGAGGCTCGACTGGCCCGCCCCCTCGCACGCGCGGCGCCACCGCTCCACGAGGAGCCCGAGCTCTTGATCTCGGCCGCAGAGCGGCGCCCTCGATCCGTCGGGGGTCGGCCACCTCGCCGCGTCGCCGTGCTCCTGCCGGAGGGCGAAGGTCTCCACCGGCGCCGCGATCCCCTCCAGGGAGCGGATCCCCTCGCTCTCGAGGTCGAAGGAGGCGCGCAGCAGCGCTTGCGACGCGGCGCTGACCGTCACGGCGCCCGGCGGCGCCAGCGCGGCGAGCCGCGCGGCGAGCCGCGGCGTGGCGCCGGTGACGAGGCACGCGCCGTCGAGGTCCCCCAGGCTCCCGTCGACGACCAGGCCGGTGTGGAGGCCGACGCTCGCCGCGATCCGGACGCCCCACGCGGCGCTCGTCGGGTCCTCGGTCTGCTCGGTAGGCACGGCGCTCGCCATCGCCAGCGCCGCGCGGGCAGCGCGCTTGGCGTCGTCCTCCGCCGCGCTGGGGTAGCCGAAGTAGACGAGCAGATCGTCGCCGAGCGCCGCGGCCACGTACCCCCCGTGCCGGCGCCCGATGTCCGCGCAGCGGGCGAGCGCCGCGCGCAGCGGGTCGTCCAGCGCCTCGGCGTCGGCGGCCTGCCCGGCGGCCGCGCGGGCCCTCAGGTGACAGCAGAGCGCCGTCAGCTGCCGGCGCTCGCCGTCGAGCGCGGGCGCCCTCCGTCGGTCGGGCGACGTGGCGACCGTCGCGGCCGAGGCGAGCGACCGCGTGTCCGCGCGGGACGCGGCGCCGCCGGCGCCGAGCATCGCCTCGCGCGACAGGCCGCGCAGGCTGCAAGCCTCGAGCGCCTCGAAGAGCCCGCGGGCGGTGACGTCGCGCGCGCCCTCGTCCTTGCGGAGCGCGCGGGCGAGCAGGTCGCCGAGGGGGTGGCGCTCGAGCGTGGCGGGGAGCGGGACGGGCTCGGGGCCGAGCAGCCGATAGAAGATCTCGGCCTCGGTGCCGCCGTAGACCGGCGCGCCCGTCAGGCACTCGAGGAGCACCAGGCCCCACGAGAACAGATCCGCGCGCGGCGAAGGCTCGGCGCCGCGCCACTGCTCCGGCGCCCCGTACCCCGGCGTGCCCAGCGCGTCGTGGCTGCCGGTCAGGCGCGTGGATCGCCCGTCGTCGAGCGCGGCGCCGATCCCGAAGTCGAGCACCAGCGCGTTGCGGCGGGCGCCCGTGGGGATCACCATGATGTTGCTGGGCTTGAGGTCGCGGTGGACCACGCCCGCCGCGTGGGCGCACGCGAGGGCGTCGAGCACCTGGAGCATCAGGTGCCGCGCCTCGGCGGGCGCCAGCGCGCCCTCTCGCTCGAGCAGCGCGGCGAGGTCGTCGCCGGGCGCGAAGGCGAACGCGGTGTAGAGGGTGCCGTCCTCGAGCTGCCCCGCATCGACGAGCTGGACGATGTTCGGGTGGTGGAGCTGGGCGCAGAGCCGCGTCTCGCGCAGGAAGCGCGCGGCCCGCCTGTCGGCCTGCGCGGCGCCGCCCCGCTCGGCGAGGCGCAGGATCTTCAAGGCGATCGGCTGCCCGGTGGTGAGCTGGCGGGCCTTGTGCACAACGCCGAAGCCGCCCTCGCCGAGCTTGGTCAGGACCTCGTAGCGCCCCGCGAACGTGGTGCCCGGCGCGAGGGCGGCATCGTTTGCGACGTGGCGCTGCATGCTCGAGCTCCTGGTCGCCGGGGGCGCTCGGAGCGCGCCGGCACCTCTCCGTCAGGGCTCCCTGTCGGCGTCGAGCACCGCCAGGAGATCCGGATCGATCTCGCCCCCGAGCAGGTCCAGGACCTCGCGCACCCGCGAGAGCTCGCGGCGCAGCGCCCGGTGGTGGTTGCGGTTCTTGAGCAGCGGCTCCTGGCCGAGCAGCGTGAAGGCGTCGTCGCGGTTGCCCGTCCGCTGCACCGCCGCGCCCAGGACCATGCCCCGGAAGGCGTCGGTCAGCTCGAGCGGGAGCGGGGCGCCGCCGCCCCGGCGCCGCTCGGCCTCGCTCACGAAGCTGAGCGCCGCCCGCCAGAGCAGCTTGGAGAGCGCGCTCGGCTCGGCGTCGCCGTCGAAGGTGAGCGCGCGCTCGACGTGGCGCCGCTGGATCACGAGATCGCCCCCCAGGCCGCTCTGCCCCGCGAGCTGGAGCGCGTAGGCACGCCGGACGATGTTGTCGAGCTGCCGCAGGTTGCCCGGCCACGGCGCGGACACGAGGAGCTTCATCGCCTCGGGCTCGAAGCGCGCCGCGCCCTCGCCGTCGGCCTCCTGATGGCGCCGGTTCAGCATGTACTCGGCCCAGCGCGGGAGCTCGTCGAGGCGCTCGGCGAGCGGGAGCAGCCGCACCGGCAGGACGTTGATGCGGTAATACAGGTCCTCGCGGAAGCGGCCGGCGCGCACGGCGGCGCGCAGATCGGCGTTGGTGCCGACGAGGAGGCGCGCGTCGGCGCGGCGCTCCCCCGCCCCGTCGTCGCCCAGCATCCGGTAGGCGCGCTCCTCGATGAAGCGCAGGAGGCCCGCCTGGGCCTTGAGCGAGAGCTTGTCGATCTCGTCGAGGAAGAGCGTGCCCTTCGCGGCGCGGGCGACCGCGCCCGGGTTGTCCTTGACCGCGCCGGTGAAGGCGCCGCGCTTCCAGCCGAACAGCTCGGCCATCTGCAGGTCCTCGGGCACGCCGAGGAGGTCCAGCGACTCGAAGGGCTGGCCCCGTCGCTGCGAGTGCTCGTGGCACCAGCGCGCGAGCCTGGATTTGCCGGCGCCGGTCGGGCCGGTGATGAGGATGGTGTCGTCGCGCGGGGCGAAGGCGCGGAGCAGCTCGACGAGGTGCGCGGTGCTCTGACCGACGACCGGCAGGAACTCGTCCGGGCTCGCCGGCTCGTCCGAGCGGAGCGGCAGCGCGCGGGCGGCGATGAACGCCCCGGCGATGCTGGCGAGGATCTCCAGCCCCTCGTAGCACTCCGCCCAGGGGAGCTCCCGCCCGGCGGTCCCCCTGCAGCTCGCCTCGAGGGTGATCATGCCGTCGACGCTGCCGCCGGGCGCGCGCAGCGGGACGACGTGCACGTGGGTCGCGTCGCGATCGAGCATGCGCTTGCGCGTGGCGTCGCCGGGCATGCCGGCCGCCTCCGACGGGTCGCGGAGCTCGATCGCCCCGTCGCGCATCCAGGAGCGGATCGAGGCGCGCTGGACGTCGATCGAGACCGAACAGCGGTGCTGCTCGATCCAGCTCCAGACGCTGCCGGAGGTGAGATAGCCGGTGCCCTCGATGCGCGCGCCGCTCGCGCGGTCGATGCCGAAGAGGCGCTGGTAGCTGCCCTCGGGGCGGAGGTGGACGACGCCGCGCAAGACCCGAGCGCGGCCGGCGGGCGGGCTGTCGGCGAGCGCCTCCTCGACGCAGGCGAACATGGCCTGGAGGACCGCCGTGGCAGCTTCCTCGAAGTACGTGGCCGACACGAGGCGGGGGACGAGCGCGGTGAAGATCTCGTCAAGGGACACGGTCACGGTAGGCAGCAGGTAAGCAGGATAACGGGGGCGGGTCCAGGCGGAACGACCTGGCTGGCGTCCCCCGCGGACGCAGCGCGTCCGGGCGGGACGCGAGCCCCCTCCCGACCGGCTGCTCCTCGGCGGCGGCTCCGGGGCACGCTGCGGCGGGAGCGCTCCGTCCACGTGTCCGCTCGGCCAGCGTCGGCGCCGGTGGTGGTGGCGCCCGCCGGCTGCGTGTGTCGTGCGAGAAGAGGTCTACGTCAGCTCCGAGGCGGCGCGCCGGCCGCCTTCGGCAGCGTGATCTCGAACTCCGTGTACTCCCCCTCCTCGCTGTCCACCCGCATCGTCCCCTGGTGCCCCTGCGCCACGATTTCGCGGCTCAACGACAGCCCCAGCCCCGTTCCATCTCCGGGCGCCTTCGTCGTGAAGAACGGCTCGAACATCTGTGCTTCGACGTTCTTGGGTATCCCCATCCCGTTGTCCCGGATGCGCACCTCGACGCGATCGCCCCGATCCGCGGTGCGGACGCGGAGCTCCGGCGCATAGCCAGCCCCGCGCTCGCGCTTCTTCTGCCGCATCGCATAGAGCGCGTTGTCGACGACGTTGAGGAACACCCGCCCCATGTCGAGCGTCGCCATCTCCACCGGCGCGAGCCCCGGATCGTAGGCCGCGACGACGCGCACGTCGAGGTCGCCGCCCTGCGCCCCGGCGAGCGCGAGCCGCACGCTCTCGTCCACCACCGCGTTCAGATCGGCCAGCGCGCGTTCGCCCGACGGACGCCGGGCGTGCTGGAGCATCCGCCGGATGATCGCGTCCGCGCGCCGGCCGTGCTCGGTGACCCGGGCCATGCTGTCGCGCAGCTGGGCCAGGCTCTCCTCGATCCGCGCGCGCCCCCCAGGATCGAGCCGCGCCTCCTGCGCGCGCAGGCCCTCGGCCAAATCCTGGGCCAGCTCGGCCGCGATGTCGGCGAAATTGTTCATGAAATTCAGCGGATTGCGGATCTCGTGGGCGATCCCCACGACCACCCCGCTGAGCGACGCGAGCTTCGCGTCCAGCACGAGCTGCATGCGCTCCACCGTCTCGCGCTCGAGGCGCCGGTACAGCGACGCGTTCTTCACGGCGACGGCGGCCTGGCTCGCGAACGCGACGAGGAAGTCCAGATCCGGCTCGGTGAAGACGTGCGCCGCGCTGAGGTTGTCGACGTAAAGCACGCCGATGATGTCGTCCTTGGGTTTCAGCGGGACGCACATCGAGGCTCGGATCGACTGGGCGACCACGGAGCGCGCCGCGCCGAGGCGCGGGTCGAGCACGGCGTCGGCGAACAGCGCCGCCACGCTGTTGCGCAGCACGTAGTCGACGATGTTCTGGCTGAAGATCGGCTCGTCGTCCGGCGAGGGCCGCGACGTCCTCACCGCGCGCCGCTCGAGCTGCCCCGTCGCCTCGTTGACGAGCAGGATGACCCCGCGGTCCACGTCGAGGATCTGAACGATGAGATCGAGGACCTTGTGGAGCAGGGTGTCGATGTCGTCGGAGACCGGGAGCAGCTTGGCGATCTCGATCAGGATCTGTAGCCGAGCCTCCGCGCTCGGCCGCCCGGCGCGGCCGGGCTCGGTGTCCTCCACGAGCTTGCTGATCGAGGTGTGCGTCAGGGGCCGGATCGCCTGCGGCCGGAGCGACGACTCCGTCGACGCGCCGGCGTCTACCGTGAACAAGAGGTCCAGATCGCCCAGCGTGATGGTGTCGCCGCTCCGGATCTCTCTGCGCTGGATCCGCGCGCCGTTCACGAACGTACCGTTCTTGCTCTGCAGATCGACGATGAAGAACTTGCCCTCGGACAGCTCGATCCGCGCCTGGCTGCGCGACAGGCTCCTGTGCGGGATGCAGATCGCCTGATCCTCGGCGCGGCCGATGGTGACGGAGGCGCCTCCGATGAAGAAGACCTGCTCCTCAGGACCGCCGGGATTGTGGATGAGCGTCGGCACGGCTCGACCTATCGCATGGTGGTAGTCGTGGCGATCCGCACGGTCGCCTCGCTGTTCGCGGGGACGGCGGCCCGATCGCGTCGCACCACGTTGAAGACGCTCACGGGCGGAGCGTCCGGCAGGAGGCTCCTCGCGCCGACCTCGTCGAAGTCGAACGGCTCCGGCGCCGCGTCGCGGACCGCCGCGTCGACGAGGATCTCTCCCGGCAGCGCCGCCCTGGCGAGGTGCGCGGCGACGTTGACCGCCTCGCCGAGCACCGTGTAGTCGAGCCGGCCGTACGCCTGGGAGCCCACGCTGCCGGCGAGCACCTGCCCCGTGGACAGGCCGATGCAAATGCCCTGCGTGTAGGGCGAGCCCTCGCCGGCGCGGCGCGCCACCGCCGCCATCTGCGCGCGGACGGCCACGCACGCGCCGAGCGCCCTCGACAGGTGCTCGGGGCCCTGGAACACCGTCATTACGGCGTCGCCGAGGAACTTGTCCACGACTCCCCCTTTCGCCACGAGCTCCGGGACGATCACCTCGAAGTTGGCCCTGAGCAGCCTCATGGCCTCTGCAGGCAGCTTCTCCTTGATGACGGGCGTGAACTGGAAGACGCCGATGAAGGCCACCGTGGACATGACCGCCTCGCTCGCGACCGCGATGGCAGGCCCCATCGCCCGGATCCTCTCGACGAGCGCCGCGCTCGTGTACTGGCGGAGGATCTTGTTCTCCTCGTCCGAGCGGGCGTTCCTCCGCAGCTCCGCCACGTGCTTGACCGTCTTGTCGATGGTCGCCTCGAGATCAGAGCGATGGAGCGGCTTGAGCAGGAAGTCGAAGGCACCCTGGTTCATCGCGCTCCGGATGTTGCCCATGTCGCCATAGGCGGACATCATCACCGTCTTCGCGAACGGGTTCACCTCCGGGACGCGACCGAGGAACGTGAGTCCATCCATCCCAGGCATCTTGATGTCGGTCAAGATGACGTCGATATCGGGGTGGCGCCGGAGCTCGTCGAGCGCGACCTCGCCGTTCTCGGCGAAGATGAACTCGTAGACCCCGTCGCGGATCTTCTGCCGGAAATGCAGCTTCATCATGAGCTGCATATCCGGCTCGTCGTCGGCGACGAGGACCTTGGTGGGCCCGCTGCTGGCCTCGGTCACGGCCGCGAACGCCGCGACGAACTCGCGCGCGGACTGGAACCGCTGCGCCGGGTCCTTCGCCAGCGCGCGCTCGAAGAAGGCGTCGAAGCCGGGGAGCAGGCCGGGGACGAGGCTCGACGGCGGCGGGAACCGATCGGTGCAGATGCTGATGAACAGCTCCCCGATCCCGCTCGCCGCGAAGGGGAGCCGGCCGGTGAGGGCCCGGTAGGCGATGACGCCGAGCGACCAGAGATCGCTGAGGTGATTCGGCACGACGGCGCGCACCTGCTCGGGGCTCATGTACGACGGCGTCCCGATCGTCTTGCCGGCCGCCCCCTGCGGCTCTTCGTCCGGCCGCTCGAAGACCGTCCACACCACGCCGAAATCGAGGAGCTTCACGCACTCCCCGGGCTCCTTCCGGGCCATGAAGACGTTCGCCGGCTTCAGATCGCGGTGGACGATCCCCGCGGAGCTCGCCGCCTGCAGGCCGACGGCGATCTGCCGGAGCAGCGCGAGCGTGGCCGACGGCGAGAGCTGCCGCTCCCGGACGAGCCTGCCCTCGAGGTCCTCTCCTTCGAGGAGCTCCATGACGATGTACGGGCAATCGTCGTCGATACCGTACTCATGTATCTGCACGATGTGCTCGTTCCGGAGCCGGGCGATCGCCATCGCCTCTTGCTCGAAGCGGCGCCGCGCCGTGCTGGAGGTGACATGCTCTGGCGTCATCACCTTGAGCGCCACGGGCCGGCGGAGCGCCTGGTCGAGCGCCTCCCAGATGACGCCCATCCCACCGCGGCCGATCTCACGTATCAGCGTGTACTTCCGCGCAATCGTACGGTTCGACATGTTCATCGTGAGGTGGCGCGCTCCCGGCAGGGCGCGTCCGCCGGGGTGCATCGAACATTGGCAATCGTGGCAATCGTGTAATCGTGGCAACCGTTGCAACCGCGGCAACCGCGGCAACCGTGGCAACGGTAGCAAACAACTCTTAGCAAGAGGGCCGTTTCACGCCCAGCACCTTCATGCGGTACGACAGGGTCCGCACCGGCATCCCGAGCCGCCGCGCGGCCTCGGCCCGGCTCCAGCCCGCGGCTTCGAGCGTGTCGTGGAGGAGCTTGGCCTCGTACTGCTGCACTTTCCCGCGGGCCGGCCGCCCCGCTTCGGCCGGCGCCTCCTCCGGGGCGGGCGGCGCCGAGGAGCGTGACCTCGAGTCCAGCAGCGTCGAGAGGCCGCCAGGCTCTGAAGCGCGCCCCGCGTTCGGCACGCGCTCCGGCTCTGCCGCGCGCTCCGCCGCGCGCACCCTCGGCGGCAGGTCCTCCGGCTCGATGATCGCGCCGCGCGCCACCACGACCGCGCGTTCGATCACATTCCGCAGCTCGCGCACGTTGCCAGGCCACGCGTAGGCGCCGAGCAACGCGAGCGCCTCCGGGGCGACGCCGTCGACGTCCCGACCGTTGGCCTCGCCGGCCGCGCGCAGGAAGTGCCGCGCGAGCGGCTCGATCTCGTCCCTTCGCTCGCGCAGCGGCGGGATGTCGACGACGACGCCGCTCAGCCGATAAAACAGATCTTCCCGGAATGCGCCGGACGCAGCCATCGCCTCCAGATCCCGGTGCGTCGCCGCGACGACGCGCACGTCGACCTCGATCTCGCGGCTCGAGCCGACGCGGCTGAACGCCCCCACCTCGAGCACGCGGAGGAGCGCGGCCTGCGCCGCCGGCGGCAGCTCGCCGATCTCGTCCAGGAACACGGTGCCGCCGTCGGCCTCCTCGAAGACGCCCTTCTGCTGCTGGAGGGCGCCCGTGAAGGCCCCGCGCTCGTGGCCGAAGAGGGTGCTCTCGACGAGGTCCTTCGGGATCGCCCCGCAGTTGACGCGCACCATGCGCATCCCCTTGCGCGGCCCGCTCTCATGGATCATCCGCGCGAGGACC
The DNA here is from genome assembly GCF_000418325.1 of Sorangium cellulosum So0157-2. Taxonomy (GTDB): domain Bacteria; phylum Myxococcota_A; class Polyangia; order Polyangiales; family Polyangiaceae; genus Sorangium; species Sorangium cellulosum_D. The sequence goes on along the minus strand of NC_021658.1, from coordinate 528,323 downwards.
TCTTTGCCTGTCCCGGTCTCGCCGTGCAGCACGACCGGGATGCGCGAGGCCGCCACGCGCTTCACGGCCTCGAGCAGCGCGCGCATCCGCTGGCCGGCGATGAGCCCTCCCACGGCCGGGTCCTCCCCCGCGAGCACCGTGGCCGCGGCCGCGGAGGGGCCGTGCGCGACCGGGCGCTCGGGCGAGGCGCGGCGGGCGGCCTCGCGCGCGGCCGCGAAGAGCTCGTTCGCGCTGCTGCCGGCGTCCGGGTAGACGATGCAGCCCACGAGCAGCCGGGCGTCGCCGCCGATGGACGAGGCCGCGATGGCCTGGGCGATGCGGTTCGCCTCCTCGGCGCCGGTCTCGGGCAGAAACACTTGGGCCGCGCCGGTGCCGTAGAGCGCCACGCGGTGCACCGGCTGCAGGCACGCGCGCACGAGCTTGATCCAGCCCTCGGCCGTGGCCGCCGCGCCGATACGCACGTGGAGCAGCGCGAACGGGCGGCGAAAATGTCGCGCCCGCGTGAGCTCGTCCTCCACGCGGCGCAAGAGCCTCTCCTCTCCCTCGAGATCGAGGGACTCTCCCCCGGCGCCGAGCGCCTGCACCCGCAGCGCGACGTTGCCGAGCACGATCTCATCCCCTACCGCGATCCTGGCGCGCGAGACGCGGCGGCCGTCGAGGAATGTACCATTCTTGGATCCCAGGTCGTCGACCCACACCCGCCCGCCGGAGAGGACGAAGCGGGCGTGCTCCCGCGAGAGCGTACGATCGTCGATCCAGAGCGCTGCAGGCGCGCTGCGCCCCACGACGAGCGGCGTGTCCGGCGAAAGCAAGCGTGTCTCGATTTTCCCGGCGTGGCGCCACATGAGGGCGATGCGCAGCGCCGCGCTTTGCTGCAGCGCCGAAGGCACCCCCGCCTCCAAGGTCCAGGTCGTCCCCGCGTCGTCCCGAACCGGCTCGCTTGACTGCATGTAACGCCCCTCGCCGCTCTCCATATCAGGTTCGTCCGACCGGTCCAAGCGACGCCGCCCGAGCGCGCCGTGAGATGTGGGCAAAGGTAGGCACCTCGACAGTCACGACAGCCGAGCTGCGGCCTGAGCGGACGTGACCGCTGGGATTCGACTGCTGGGTTCGGGACATCGGGGCCCACGGGTTTGCGCATCGCGCGAGCGGAGCGAGGGGAGGGACGCGTGCGGCAGCAGGGCGCCGCCGGCGGTCCAGCGCGCCGGTGGACCGCGCCCGCGCGGCGGTGGTAGGAGGAGATATGGCGAAGAGGCGCGCAGCATGGATGTGGGCGGCGTGGACGCTCACAGCCGGCGGGTGCACCGCCCTCGTGGGGCTGGATGAGCGCTACCACCTGGTGGAAGGGGCGGGCGGCGCGTCCAGCGCGACGGGCGGCGGGTCGTCGGCCTCGGCCGCGGGCGGCGCGGGCGGCGCGGGGGCCGGCGGGGGTGATGTCGCCGCCCCCATCGACCCCGACATGATCGACGACATGGAAGATGGCGACAGCGCCATCACGAGGACGGGTGGCAGGCTCGGCCACTGGTACAGCTACAATGATGGAACTGGCACGCAATCTCCCCCGGTCTACACCGAGGAGATGCCCGTCGGCTTCATTCCGGAGGCGCTCATGCCGCCGCGCGGCGAGAGCACGAGGGCGATGCACACGTTCGGGTCCGGCTTCACGGAGTGGGGCGCCGGGATCGGCTTCGCGCTGAACGGCGAGGACATGCAGATGTTCCCCTACGACGCGTCTGCGTTCGCCGGTATCGTCTTCTGGGCCAGGCTCGGCGACGCGGGCGCCGAGGCGACCATGAAGGTCAACGTCTCGGACAGGGTCTCGGAGCCCGCGGGCGGGATCTGCGATGAAGCGGCGGGCGCGGGCGAGCCCAACCGGTGCTTCGATCACTGGTTCTACACCGCGCACCTCGGCGCGGAGTGGGCCGAGGTCGTCATCCCCTTCGACGAGCTCACGCGCGAGGGCTTTGGCGCCGAGCCCGAGGCCCAGGCCCTCGATCGCGCAGGGCTCTACGTGATCGAGTTCCGGTTCGCGCAGGACCAGGATTTCGACGTCTACGTCGACGACGTCGCCTTCTACAGGTGATCGCCGGCGTCAGCGCCTCGAAGCGCGGGACCGCCGTCGTGCGACCGCCGTCCTCCTTGGCGCGCTACATGCGAATCAGCGGCTGCCCCGCGAGCGCCATGAGGAAGAGCCCCAGCGCGACGGCGCCGTAGACGACGCCGAACGCGATGACCCACCGCACCGCCCGCCGCGTGCGCGACGCCGACCCCGACGCCCGCGCCGACAGCCAGGCTCCGAACAGCGGGACGGCCTGCAGCGCGTGCATCCCGAAGAAGTGCGCCGCGCGCAGGTCGCCGCCTCGCGTGCTCCAGTCGACGATGGGGAGCCCGGGCCCGCCGTCCGCGACGCCGACGCTGTGCGCGTTCTGCTCCGACATGAAGCCGCCCTCCGCGCACGCCAGAAAGAACAGGAGGAAGCCCAGCCGGATGCCCCAGAGATAGGGCGCGGGCAGCGGAGGTCGCGTCGTCCAGAACCTGGACGCGAGGTACCCCGCGAGCCCCGTGTTCACCAGGATGGCGATGCCCATGAGCGCGAACACCGCCCCGTCGAACAGCGACGATTGGTTGAAGTGCGACGCCACGCCCCGCGCCGCCTGCATGACGATCGCGAGCATCTCGAAGCTCACCATCGCCACCGTGCCCCAGACGACGGCCCGCCGGCCTCTCGGCGGGAGCGCGACGTCGCCGACGAACCAGTTGATCGTCAGCAGGTAGATGGCGATCGAGGCGGCGAATTTCGCCGGCTTGATCCACGGGTTCAACCCCGTCACGAGGCGCGGGTCGAGCGGGGCGACGCCGAGCAGCAGGACGAGCAGCGCGACGTGGACGGCGGCCGCCGTGAACAAGACCGGGCTTCGCCGGAGGAGCTCCTCGATCGAGCGAGGGAGCTGGAGGGAGGTGTGCAGCGATCGCGCGCTCATCTCAGGCCTCCTCGGCGCGGAGGCTCGCCGCGATCGCGCCGCGGGCGCGCGCCGAGCGCTCGGCCACGGCGCGCACGGCGAGGTAGAGCGCGAACCCCATCGGGCCGAGCATGAGCGTCAGGTAGAGCACGGGGGCCATGATCCAGGGCGAGATCTCGCGATCGCGGCTGTCGAGGTACACCCACCGGCCCACGAAGAGATCGAAGGCGAGGAAGTGGACCCAGCCGATGGTGGCGCCGGCCGGCGAGCCGAGCAGCGAGGCGACCGCCGGGAGGCTCGGCCGGTTGACGATCGGCAGCACCTCGCCGACGGCCGGGAGGACGAGCGCCGTATAGAGCAGCGCGGGCGCGACGATCACGAGCGGCGACTCCATGATCCGCCGCGTCCAGCGAGAGCGCGGCAGAAAGATCATCAAGGCCCAGAACGGTAGTACGAGGAAGCCACTCAGACCAAAGACTCGATCCATCACACCCTCCATCGACGAAAAGTAACATTGAAACCATTCGTAACAGTGTTAACTTTGCGAGAAAAAAAAGAGCGCGTTCAGGCGCGCAGGCCTCGGACCATCATCTTCATGGCGATCTCCATGGTCCGATCGACGTCATCGGGGCCGAAGCGGCCGCCGTTGGCCAGGGCGAGGGAGGTGATCCCGTGGACCAGGGCCCAGACCACCTGGCTGTGGCGCTCCACGTCGCCGCGCTCTATCGCGCCTGCATCCATCGCGGACGCGACCGCTTTTTGCAGCACATCGAACGACCCGACCATCGGCTGCTGCTCGTCCTTCCGCTGGTCGAAGACGAAGTCGAACCGCTGCATGAACATCAGCCGGTAGTGCACCGGGTTCTGCATGCCGAACCGAACGTACGCGGCGCCGAGCGCCACCATCCGCTCGATCGGGTCCGCCGTGCTCTCGGCCGCCGCGACGAGCTCTCGCTGGAACTCGGTGAAGCCCTCGAGGACGATGGCGAACAGGAGATCGTCCTTGTCCTCGTAATAGCGGTAGATCGTCGTCGCCGAGTAGCCGATGCGCTCGGCCACCTGGCGCATCGAGAACGCCTCGTACCCCTGCTCCAAAAACAGCTCGCCCGCCGCCGCCAGGATCGCGCCCCGCAGGTTCTCTTTCTGCTGCTCGCGGCGCTGCAAGCTCGACGCCTGCAGGCGCTCCGCCTGGGTCGCCCCGCCGGTCTTCGTGGTCTTCACGCGCGTGCTCGCCATGTCCGTGTCGTGTGGCCGCTGGGCGGCGGCGCAGGCCCCCGCGCCGCCGGTTCGTAACAGTGTTACTTTGTATAACAGTGAACCAACTGCGGTCAAGGATCTTTCTCGGCGACGCGGGCGGCGCTGCGCCCGCGGCGGCGCGACCGGAGGCTCCGCGATGAGCCCTGGCGTTCGCCGCGCGTTCGCTCTAGCTTCGCGCGCCCGCAGTCCCCGGCGCGATCGCCGGCGCACGACACGAGGAGAGAACCCCCATGCGCGTCTACATCATCGGCGCGGGCCCGGGCGATCCCGGGCTCATCACGGTCCGCGGCGCCGAGCTCGTCGCCCGCTGCCCGGTCGTCATGTACACGGGCTCCCTCGTCCCGCGGGAGATCGTGGCGTCCGCGCGGCCGGACGCCCGGGTCATCGACTCGTCCGGCATGACCCTCGACCAGATCGTGGAGGTCTTCGTCGAGGCCAGGGACGCGGGGCACGACGTGGCGCGCGTGCACACGGGCGATCCGGTCCTGTTCGGGTCGACGGCCGAGCAGATGCGCCGGATGGAGGCGCTCGGCATCCCCTACGAGATCGTCCCCGGCGTCTCGTCGTTCACCGCGGCCGCCGCGGCGCTCGGGCGCGAGCTCACGCTGCCCGAGCTCTCGCAGACCGTGATCCTGACGCGCGCCGAGGGGCGCACGCCGGTGCCGCCCGCCGAGCGGCTCGAGGAGCTCGCGCGCCACCAGGCGACGCTCTGCCTGTTCCTCAGCATCACCCTGCTCAAGGACGTGACCGCGGCGCTCATCCCGTCCTACGGCGCCGACTGCCCGGTCGCCGTGGTGCACAAGGCGAGCTGCCCCGATCAGAAGATCGTGACGGGCACGCTCGCCGACATCCGAGAGAAGGTGCGGGCCGAGGGGATCAAGAGCCAGTCGATGATCCTCGTGGGCCGCGTGCTCACGTCCACGGATTTCGCCGACTCGCGGCTCTACGATCCGGAGTTCAGCCACCGCTTCCGCAAGGCCGAGAAGGCGCGCGCGCCCCGCCCGGCGGAGGAGGGCTCGTGAGCGCGGAGCAAGGGGCCGGGGCGGGCGCGGCGGGGGCGGGGGCGGGGGCGGGCCGACGAGGGCTCGTCATCGTCTATACCGGCCACGGCAAGGGCAAGACGACGGCCGCGCTCGGGATGGTGTTCCGCGCGCTCGGCCGGGGCATGCGCGTCGCCGTCGTGCAGTTCATCAAGGGGAAGTGGAAGACGGGAGAGCGCCTGTTCGCCGAGACGATCCCCGGGCTCACCTTCCTCGTGATGGGGCGCGGCTTCACCTGGGAGAGCGACGACCTCTCGCGCGACAAGGCGGCCGCGCGCGCGGCCTTCCAGGAGGCCGCGGCGCTCATCGGGGGCGGCGAGCAGGACATCGTGGTGCTCGACGAGATCACGTACGCGCTGCATTACGGCTTCATCGCGGAGGACGAGCTCCTCGCGGCGCTGCGCGCGAGGCCCCCGCACGTGCACGTCGTGATCACCGGCAGGAACGCCCCCGACGCGCTGGTCGCGCTCGCCGATCTGGTGACCGAGATGCGGCCGGTGAAGCACCCGTTCGAGCAGGGGATGAAGGCCCAGATCGGGGTCGATTTCTGATGTCCCCGGCCATCCCCCGGCTCGTCGTCGCCGGCACGGCGAGCGGCGTCGGGAAGACGACCGCGACCGTGGCGATCGCGCGCGCGCTCCGCGCCCGCGGCCTCCGGGTCGCCCTGTTCAAGTGCGGGCCCGACTACCTCGATCCCACGTACCACGGCCGCGCCGTGGCCGGGACGTCGCACAACCTCGACGGCTGGATGATGGGCCGGGACGCGGTCCTGTCGACGTTCGCGGCGGAGGCCGCGGGCGCCGACGTGGCGCTGATCGAGGGGGTGATGGGGCTGTTCGACGGGGCGAGCCCGACCGGGGAGGAGGGCTCGACGGCGGAGATCGCGAAGTGGCTCGAGGCGCCGGTCGCGCTCGTGGTCGACGCGTCCGGGATGGCCCGCAGCGTCGCGGCGCTGGTGCAGGGCTTCGCGGGCTTCGATCCGGCGCTCCGCGTGGCGGCGGTCGTGTGCAACCAGGTCGGCAGCCGGGGGCACCTCGACATCCTTCGACAGGCACAGCGCTCGCCGCCGGTGATCGGCGGCCTGCCGCGGGACGAGGCGCAGCGCTTCCCCGAGCGGCACCTCGGCCTGCGGACGGCCGACGAGGCCGCGATCCCCGAGGAGCGCTTCGACCACTGGGGCGCGCAGGCCGAGGCGTGGATCGGGCTCGACGCGCTGCTGGAGATCGCGCGTAGGACGCCGGCCTTGCCGGCGGCCTCCGACGTGAAGGACGCGCCGGCCTTGCCGGCGGCCTCCGACGCGGAGGACGCGCCGGCCGGCGCTGCTGCCGCCGCCGGGGCAGCGCCGCGCCGGGCGCGCATCGGCGTCGCGTTCGACGAGGCGTTCCACTTCTACTACGCGGACAACCTGCGCCGTCTGGAGGCGGCGGGGGCGGAGCTCGTGCGGTTCTCGCCGATCCGCGACGCGCGCTTGCCCGACGTCGACGCGCTCTACCTCGGCGGCGGCTACCCCGAGGTGCACGCGGAGCGCCTGACCGAGAACGCCGCCCTGCGCGCCGAGATCCGCGCGTTCGCCGGCGGCGGGGGCCCGATCTACGCCGAGTGCGGCGGGCTCATGTACCTGACCGAGGCGATCCGCACGCGGGACGGGCGCGCGCACCCCATGGTCGGGCTCGTGCCGGCCGAGGCCGTGATGTGCGAGAAGCTGCAGGCGCTCGGCTACGTCGAGGTCGAGACGCAGGCGCGCACGATCCTCGGCGGCGCGGGGCTGCGCTTCCGCGGGCACCAGTTCCGCTACTCGGAGCTCCGCCCCGCGGCGCCCGCGGTGCCCGAGGCGCCCTCGCCCGCCGCTGAGGCGCCCTTGCCGATCGAGCACGCCTACTCGGTGCGGCGCCGGCGCGGCGGCCAGGTCGCGCGCGAGGGGTACCGGGCGCAGAACGTCCTCGCCTCCTACGTGCACGCGCACTGGGCCTCGAACCCGCGCGTCCCGGAGGGGCTCGTGGCGAGCGCCGCCGCGCACCGCAAGGAGCGGGCGCGATGACCCGGCACGGCGCGGCGCCGCGGCGGGTCGCCCTCGTCGGCGGCGGCGTGCGCTCCGGCAAGAGCGCCTTCGCGCTGGCGCTCGGGCGCTCGCTCGGGGAGCGCCGCGCCTTCATCGCGACCGCAGAGCCGTTCGACGACGAGATGCGCGCGCGCATCGACGCCCACGCCCGCGAGCGCGGCGACGCGTTCGTCACCGTCGAGGAGCCGGTCGCGCTCCCGGAGCGCATCGCCTCGCTCACCGGCGTCGACGTGATCGTCGTCGACTGCCTCACCCTGTGGCTCTCGAACCTGCTGCTCCGCGACGAGACCGAGGGCCGCGCGCCCGAGCGGATCGAGGCGCGCATCGAGGCGCTCGCGGCCGCCGTCGAGTCGGCGGCGCCCCACGTCGTCCTCGTCTCGAACGAGGTGGGCATGGGCGTGGTCCCCGAGAGCCGGCTCGGCCGGGTCTTCCGCGACCTCGCCGGCCGCGCGCACCAGCGGCTCGGCCGCTCGGCGAGCGAGCTCTACGTGGCCGTGATGGGCGCGATCCTGCGCCTGCGCCCGGGGCCTGTCGCGCTCGTCGGCGGCGAGGACGGGCGATGACGGCCGCCGCCGCGCTGCTCCTCGCGGTCGCGCTCGACCTCGCCTGCGGCGAGCCGCCCGCCGCCGTCCACCCGGTCGTGTGGATGGGCTCCGCCATCCACGCGCTGAAGCGCCGCGCGCCGCGGGGCGGCCGCGCGGCCGAGCTCCTCTTCGGCGCGCTCATGGCCCTCGCCGTGCCCTGCCTCTTCGCGGCGCTGGGCGCCTTCGCCGCCGCGCTGATCGCCCCGCACCCGGTCTTCGGCGTCGCTTTGTCAGGGCTCCTTCTGAAGCCCACCTTCGCCCTGCGCGCGCTCCGCGACGCGGCCTTCGGCGTGCGCGACGCCCTCGCGGCCGGCGACGTCCCCGCGGCGCGCGGCGCCCTGCGCAGCCTCTGCAGCCGCGACCCGTCGGAGCTCGACGAGCCCGCGCTGGTCGCCGCGTCGATCGAGTCGGTCGCGGAGAACGCGTCGGACAGCTTCGTCGCGCCGCTCTTCTACTTCGCCCTCTTCGGGCTGCCGGGCGCGCTCTTCTACCGCGCCGTGAACACCCTCGACGCGATGATCGGCTACCACGGCCGCTACGAGTACCTCGGCAAGGCGTCGGCGCGGCTCGACGACGCGCTGAACTTCGTGCCGGCGCGGCTCACCGCGCTCCTGCTCCTCGCGGCCGGCTGGCTCCGCGGCGCCGACGCGCGCCGCGGCCTCCTGGTGCTCCGGCGCGACGGCGGCCGCACCGAGAGCCCGAACGCCGGCCGGCCGATGGCGGCGATGGCGGGGCTGCTCCGGGTCGAGCTCGAGAAGCGCGGCCATTACCGGCTCGGCGACGCGATCGAGCCGCTCCGGCGGGAGCTCATCGACGAGGCCTGCCGGATCGTGGCGCTCGCGGCGCTGCTCTTCGCCGGGCTCGCGGCGGCCGCGCTCGCGGCGACCTCCCTCGGACAGGAGCTTTGGCGATGACAGCGCTCACGGTGATGGTGCAGGGCACCGCGTCCTCGGTCGGCAAGAGCCTGCTCTGCACGGCGCTCTGCCGGATGTTCCAGCGGCGGGGGCTCCGGGTCGCGCCGTTCAAGTCGCAGAACATGGCGCTGAACTCGTTCGCGACGGTGGACGGCGGCGAGATCGGCCGGGCGCAGGCGGTGCAGGCCGAGGCGGCGCGCGTGCCGCCGACGGTCGACATGAACCCGGTGCTGCTCAAGCCGGAGGGCGACTCGCGCTCGCAGGTGGTCGTCCTCGGCAAGCCGATCGGGAGCCTGCACGCGCGCGACTACTTCGCGTACCGGGGGGAGCTCAAGGAGATCATCGCCCGGTCGCTCGGGCGGCTGCGGGAGGCGCACGACGTCGTGGTGATCGAGGGGGCGGGCAGCCCGGCGGAGATCAACCTGAAGGACCGCGACATCGTGAACATGCACGTCGCGCGCGTCGCCGACGCGCCGGTGCTCCTCGCGGGCGACATCGATCGCGGCGGGGTGTTCGCGGCGCTGGTCGGGACGATGGCGCTGCTCGAGCCCGACGAGCGGGCGCGCGTCGCGGCGTTCGTGATCAACAAGTTCCGCGGCGACCTCAAGCTGCTCGAGCCGGGGCTCGAGATGCTCACGGCGCGGACCGGGGTCCCGGTGCTCGGCGTGGTGCCGTACCTGAAGCAGCTGCGGATCGCGGACGAGGACTCGGTGTCGCTGGAGGGCCGGCGGCGGCGGGCGCCGGCGGGCCCGGGGGAGCTCGACATCGCGGTGGTCCGGCTGCCGCGGATCTCGAACTACGACGACGTGGAGCCGCTGGAGCACGAGCGGGGCGTGGTGGTGCGGTTCATCGAGCGGCCGGACGAGATCGGCGGGGCGGATCTCGTGGTGCTCCCCGGGACGAAGAGCACGATGGCGGATCTCGCGTGGCTGCGCGAGCGCGGTCTGGCCGAGGCGGTGGCGGCGCGCGCGCGGCGGGGCGGGTGGACGCTCGGGATCTGCGGCGGCTGCCAGATGCTCGGCGGGGCGATCGAGGATCCGGAGGGCGTCGAGTCGGCCGAGCCGTCGGCGCGGGGGCTGGGGCTGCTCGACGTGTGGACGCGGTTCGAGCGGACCAAGACGACGGCGCAGGTGCGGGCGGCGATCGCGGGGAGGTCGTTCCTCGGCGCGGGGGGCGATGGGGAGGGCGGAGAGGGAGAGAGCGCGGGGGCGGGAGCGCTGACCGGCTACGAGATCCACATGGGGCAGGTGGAGCGGGTGGGCGGCGCGCGCGCGGCGTTCGCGATCCGGTCGAGGAGCGGCCGGGCCGAGGCGGCGCTCGACGGGGCGGTGTCGGCGGACGGCGCGGTGGTGGGCACGATGATCCACGGGCTGTTCGAGAACGACGGGCTCCGGCGGTCGCTCCTCGCGGCCCTGCGCGCGCGGCGGGGGCTCGCCGCGCCCGCGGGGGAGGCGGCGATCCCGAGCCGGCACGAGGAGTACGACCGGCTCGCCACGGCGGTGGGGGGGGGCCCCCGGTCGAGGCGAGCCTCGATCGGGGACTGCTCGACCGGATCGTGGGGCTGGATCGGCGCTGAGCGGCGCCAGGGGCCCGATGAGCATCGCCGGGGCGTAGGTAGACGTGGTTTTCGGCCACCAGCGAGGCGCGGTTCACCTTCGGTCGGACAGGTTCAGTCGGCTACCCGGCGTTGGCATGCTCAGGAAATATGAGCTGTGCTGATGCGATCGCGATACCTTAGCTGCTCGACCTGATGTCATGCTTCACGCATGGTGCCACCTCAACCTGGCGAGGCTAGATGCGAGGAGTGAGGAAAAGTGAAGAGGGGCTCGACGTCACGAAGGCGGAGAGGCCTCGGTAAATAGGAGTCCAGCTCACCGGGCTCGAAGCGGCACAGGCCGATGCAATGCCAGAAAGAACCGGCCAGATCACCGTGCATTCTGTAGCGGCCGTCAGGCGTGAAAGCGACCCATCCCTCGGCCGTGGCGAGGAAGGAGGCGAGGTGCTCTCCGGTAGCAACGGCGTAGAGCTCAATGGTGCTACCAGACGCGACAGCAAGGAGATTGCCGTCCGGACTGAAGGTGACGTGTCCGGCATAGGTGGTGATGGTGCGGAGGAGGCCTCCGGTTGCGGCATCCCAGAGGCGCACCGTATTGTCCCATGCCCCCGAAGCAAGCATTCTGCTATCCGGACTGAAAGCGACGCTCGTGATGATGCTCGTATGGCCTTCGAGCCTTTGAACCATCCGACCGCTCACCGGTTCCCACAGCCGAATCGTCTTGTCCCACGACGCCGAGGCCAGCCGTGCACCATCCGAGCTGAAGGCTACGGATGAGACCACGTTTGTATGACCTTTGAGCGCATGCAGCGCTGGACCGGTGGCCGGCTTCCACAAATGTATAGTATTATCCCGCGCCCCGGAAGCGAGGAGTTCTCCATCTGGGCTGAATGCAACGGCTTCCACTCCATCGGTATGGCCCTTCAACGTCCGCAGCGCACGACCAGTCACGGCCGCCCATAGTCGCACCGTTTTGTCGTGAGATCCTGAAGCGACCATTTCGCCCCCCGGGCTGAATGCAACACTAGAGACCCACTCCTTATGCCCTTCGAGTGTGCGCAATGCCTGGCCACTGTCTGCGTCCCACAGGCGCACAGTCCAATCATGCGACGCCCCCGCAAGGAGGGATCCACCCGGGCTAAACGCGACGCCAGTGATACCAACCGTATTACCCATCAATTGAAGCGCATGACCGCTACTAGTGTCCCATAGCCGCAATGCGCCTCCCCAAGCTCCGGAGGCGAGGCGTGATCCATCCGGGCTGAACGCTACGCTCCTGACTGAATCTGCATGACACACGAAAGAGCTTAGTACCCGGCCACTTGCAGGCTCCCACAGCAAGACAGACTTATCCCATGACGCCGATGCGAGGCGTGATCCATCCGGATTGAACGCCACGCTCGCAACACTGCCGTTATGGCCCTTGAGCACGTGCATCGATCGGCCACTATCTACATCCCATAACTTCACTGCACCATCGTGCCAACCCGAGGCGAGGTACGTTCCGGTAGGGCTGAATGCAACACTGGCAGCCTTGCCCGCATGCCCCCGTAGAGTGCGCAACAACCGACCATTTACGGCGTCCCACAGTCGCACCGTCTTATCATCTGCGCCTGAAGCGAGGAGTACTCCGCGAGGATTGAACGCTATACTGTTAACGAGGTCCGTATGCCCATTAAATGTGCACAGCACACGATCATGTGGGACCTCGTACATTCGCATCGTACCACTGGCCAATCCCACCGCCAGGCGCAAACCATCCGGGCTAAACGCCACACTCGAAACCCCGTCCGCATCACAAGTGAGCATGCGTATCAACCGGCCGCTAGCGGCATCCCACAGCCGCACGGTATCATCCGACGATCCCGAGGCGATGAATGAGCCATCGGGGCTAAATACCACGCTTGAAATAGAGTCCGTATGACCTTCGAATATACGCAACACTCGGCCGCTCGCGATCTCACACAATCGCACACGATTGTCCCATGCCCCCGAGACGATCAGTGTTCCATTCGGACTAAAGTCGAGACACCGCACCACAACACCGTGAACCAACGACTTCAATGGAATACCAGTGATAGTATCCCAGATTTCGATTACTCCGTTATCGCGTACGATCGCCAGCAGATCGCCATTTGGGCTCCAGGCAACCGCATCGCACGCACTCGCGGAAACAACCATGGGTTTGACATCGTCCGGCGCGGGAGGCGCCGAACCGAGTTCGTGGGCCGAAGCGAGCCAGTCATGAACAGCCTCGTCCACACGGGCAGCGACGAACTTCGTGCCGCGTACGATCGCACCGTCAAGCTTCGCGCCACGCAGATCCGCCCCAACCAGCGTCGCGAGGGACAGATCAGCTCCGCGTAGATCAGCATTCTCTAGCTTGCAATCGCGCAAGTCCGCCCGCGCGAGCTTCGCGTCAACGAGCGACGCCCCGCTTAGATTCGCACCGGCCAGCGTCATCCCAGCAAGGTTCGCCCGGTTCAGGTTTGCAGCTCGAAGATCCTGGCCAGAGAGATCCTGCCCGCGGAGATCGTGCCCCTCGAGATTTAGCTTCCTGTGCGCGCCAGCCGCTTCGCCCATCATCTCCAACGGTTCCCCGAGCCGCCGCAGGACCCGCACCGCGTTCGCCTTCACTGCATTCTCTTCAGCACCGGCGAGCGCCGCACGCGCCCACTGCACCGCCGCGCCGTGTCCTGCGAGCCCGATGAAGAAGTCCGCCATCAGTTCGCTCACCTCCCGCACATCGAGCATCGTCGTGGCTCCCGCCTCAATGAGCTCACGAGCAGCCTGCTTCGCGACCAGCCACTCCATGACGGACTGGTGAATGAATGAGAAAGCCGCCTGCTCGTCGCGGACCAGCAATGACCCGGAGCCGAGCTGATGATGGATGATCCCGACGTCAATCGGCTCGGCACCGAGCGCGCTTACTGCCTGCGCGAGCTCTTCCGGCAGCTGGCGCAAGCTCACGGATCGCGCGGTCGTGCGCCATAGGTACACCGCCGTCCAAACCACCGCCGTCCAGAGCTGCTCGACCGATAACCCCGGCGGTGCGCCCGGCGGGTTCACGCGTGCGTGCTCGCCTTCGAGCCACTTCCCGATGAGAATCTCATACAGCTTCGCGGACGTGATCTCCTTGAAGCGCTCCTTCGCGTCTCGTAGCTCCTTCTCGCCGATCGCGGCGATGAAGCCCAGCATCCGCGGGTTTGCGGAAAGCCCGAGCAGGTCCTTTACCTCGTCGAGCAAGCCGAAGCGCTCCTCGGCGGCCTCCTCGCTACCAAGCTTCTTCGCGAGGAAGGCGCGGATCTGCACGTGCTCGAAGGGCTGGAGCTTGACGAGTCGATAGCCGGGGAGCGTCTCGGCCCGGATCGCCAGTTCCTTCTTGACCTGGTGATCGGTCAAGAAATGCTGGGTCCGGCTCGTGACGACCACCTTGGCATTGCCACGGGCGGCCTGGAGCAGCGTATCAAAATGGTCAAGTGCCCGCTCATAGCTCACCCGCAGCGCCAGCTCGTCGAATCCGTCGAAGAAAAGCGCGATACGCCCCTGCTCCAACAGATAGAGCAGTGCGTTGGGATCGAACCACCCCACATCCGCTCGAGCGACGTGCTGTGCGAGCAGGGCTCTCAGGTTTTGCTGCTTCTCGAGCGAGCGCATCTCTACAAGGAGGGGGACCAGCGCGCCCCCCTCCTTGCCCATGCGCCGCGCCAGCTCGTGAAGGAGGAAGGTCTTCCCCGTCCCGAAATCGCCCAGGATCAGGGCGAACCGGGGGTACGGTGCGGTCAGCAGATCCCGGAGCGAAGCGAGCGCGTCCTCCGTGGGGCCCGGCTCCTGCCCAGCGATGCTCACCGTCGCACGCTGAGTGACGTAAAGCGGCGGCGGGTAGATAAGATCGGAATCGAGGCGCGACGTCTGCCACTCGAGGTAGCGCTTGAAATCGATGATTCCTTGGTATTCCTCGAAGCTCTGGAGGTACACGCCCTTCGCGTCCGCCTCTCGGAGCAGCTCCTCGGGCGCCGGCGTTCCGGTATGCACCAACGTCGTGCGCAGATAAGGCTCCTGGCGCCGGTAGGGCGATTCTACACGGGCGACGTAGAGACCGAGCAGTTCGGCCGAGATCGGCTGATCGAGAACGCCGACCACCTGCCGCTTTAGCAAGCGCCCCTCCTGCGTTGTGGCAAGCAACACCCCGGCGAACGGTGGCTCCGCGTCGTACGCGGCGATCTCCGACCCCGGCCAGCGGAGCTGACATATACGCTCCACTCGGGCGAGGAAATCGTCCCGCAGGCCGCGCACGTCGCTACCGGGCCCGCGGAAGCGCCCTCTCACGCTCCTGTTCTTCTCCACAGGCGGCCTGGACGGCGGCGGAGGCGGAGGCGGAGGCGGAGGCGGCTCACCGGTCTCCGGATCCAGCGGATCAAGGTGCTTCTGGAGGAACGCTAGCAGGAACCGCGCCGATGCGCTGCACGCAAACGCGCGGAAGCTGTCATCCTTGTCGTGATCCCCGAAGTCCGAGACCGCCTTCGCGATGATTGACCGCCTTCCGAGCCGATCCGCGACTGCCGCGATGGACGCGGCCTCCATCTCGACCCCGAGGACCTTGCGGACGCTGCGCCGCAGCCGCTCGAACAGCTTCGGATCCTCACGCACTGCGGCACCGGTAGCGATGGGCCCAACGTGGACACGGAACGGCGGATCGCCCGGGAGCTCGTCGAAATAAAGGAGCCGCTCCTCCTCGACGCGCTCGCGGCCCTTGTCGGTAAGGATCAGCTTTCCTGGTTTGTCCTCCATCAGCGACTCGCGGCGCAGCGCCTGAACGATCTCCGGCCAGTCTGGGCAGGAGCGCTTGCGATCGTCGCGACTCTGGGGCGGCGCCGCATCGCCAATCTCGTGCGCGTACACGGCGTGGAGCAGCCAGCGCTGCTGTGCAGCCCTCGATGGAGGGCGCTTCTTAACGAGTTCCGCGCTCCAGGCGAGGTCCCTCGCGAAGAAGGCGGCGTCCATCTTCCACGCGTCTTCAAGATTGTACGTCTTGATGTCCTGGAAGAGCTCGAGCTCGCCCCCGCAGGTCTCGGGCGCCACGAGCTTGCCATGATCATAGAAGTAGGCGCGATCAGCCACCACGACGTCGCCAAGGAAGACCTCGCCTCGCCGGCCTGCGCAGATCCCACACATCGCCAGGCATGCAGGATTCAGCTCGTCAATGAGCTGAGTGGCCGTGCTCGTCGCCGCCATGACGCCCATGTCCCCGGACCACGCGGCGGCGACGCGGAGGATTAGCCCACTTACATTAGGAACCTCGCGCCGGAAGACGCGGAAGCTATGTCGCGCGCGCTCCTCGGTCCACCCCGCCTTGCCGTCCTCCCCCAGTTCGAGCACTGCGTCGAGCTCGTCCTGCAGAGCCGTAACTATCAGAACGTCGATCCGCGAATTGGCCATACAGCTCCACCTCAAGAGATGCACGCCGCAACTCGTTCGGCGGGCTCATCACAGCGTATTAACCGCGGCCTACCCACCCCCGCAAGCGCAGCGGGCCAGCCATCAGATCCGGTTCTACGGGCCGCGCGCAGGCCCCCCAAAGGATCTGCGGCAAGTCAAGAGCGTCATTTCAGAATCATCTCGTATCATCTGGCTCACCGCCGCTACCAGCTCGCCGTGTAGCAAGCGCCGCTGCCGTCGGCCGCGTCGTTCGCCCCGTCGCCGTCGACGCCCGTGGCGCTGCTGTCCTCCGAGGCCGCGGCGACGAGGAGCGTCGTGCCGGACAGGGCGAGGCGCGCCCCGAAGGCGTCCAATGCCCCGGTGTTCGACGCCTTGATGTAGGCGTCCTGAGACCACACGCCGCCGGAGCGCTCGAACAGGTACGCCGCCCCGCTCCCGGGAGCGCCGTTGTCCGACTCGAGCCAGCCCCACGCCGTGGAGCTGCTGTCCTCGCCAGGCGCGCCCACGGCCAGGAAATCGTTGTCGATCGAGACCGAGGCGCCGAACGCGTCGGCGCTCTCCGCGTTGGAGGCCTTGAGATAGGTGTGCTGCGACCAGCTCGTCCCGCTGCGCGTGAACACGTAGACGGCGCCGCTCCCGGGCGCGCTGTCGTCGGCCTGCGCGCCGTTCGCGCCCGTCGCGGCGCTCGCCTCGCCGGTCGCGCCCACCGCGAGCACGTGCGCGGAGATCGCGACGCTCGCGCCGAACGCGTCGGCGCTCTCCGCGTTGGAGGCCTTGAGATAGGTGTGCTGCGACCAGCTCGTCCCGCTGCGCGTGAACACGTAGACGGCGCCGCTCCCGGGCGCGCTGTCGTCGGCCTGCGCGCCGTTCGCGCCCGTCGCGGCGCTCGCCTCGCCGGTCGCGCCCACCGCGAGCACGTGCGCGGAGATCGCGACGCTCGCGCCGAACGCGTCGCCCGCGCCGGTGTTCGACGCCTTCAGGTACGCCTGCTGGGTCCAGGTCGTCCCGGCGCGCGCGAACACGTAGACGGCGCCGCTCCCGGGAGCGGCGTTGTCCGCCTGCGCGCCGTTCACGCCCGTCGCGGCGCTCGCCTCGCCGGTCGCGCCCACCGCGAGCACGTGCGCGGAGATCGCGACGCTCGCGCCGAACGCGTCGCCCGCGCCGGTGTTCGACGCCTTCAGGTACGCCTGCTGGGTCCAGCTCGTCCCGGCGCGCGTGAACACGTAGGCAGGTGTCCCCGGAGATCGCGACGCTGGTGCCGAATGCGTCGCCCGCGCCGGTGTTCGACGCCTTCAGGTACGCCTGCTGGGTCCAGCTCGTCCCGGCGCGCGTGAACACGTAGGCAGCCCCCGCCTGCGACGCTCCGTTCCCCTGCCCTCCGTTCACGCCGGTGGCGCTGCCGTCCTCGGTGGGCGCCCCCACGACCAGGGTGTCTCCCGCGAGCGCCACGGCGTAACCGAACTGGTCCTGCCCCTCCGTGTTGGAGGCCTTGAGATAAGCCTCCTGAGCCCACACCGCCCCGCTGCGTCGGAAGACGTACACGGCGCCGGCGTTCGCCGCACCGTTGTTCGCCTGATTGCCGTTCACGCCGGTGGCGTTGCTGTCCTCGCCCCGCGCGGAGACCGCCAGGGTGTCCCCGGACAGGGAGAGGCTGTAACCGAAGTCGTCGTTCACGTCGGCGGCGCTCGGCTTCAGGTACGCCTGCTGGACCCAGGAGCCGCCGTCCCGCACGAACACGTACACGGCGCCGCAGTTCTTCGTATTGTCGTTCTGGTCTCCATCGACCCCGGTCGCGGCGCTGTCCTCCCCGAGCGCGGATACGGCGAGCGTGTTCCCGTCGAGCGCGACCGCATAGCCGAACTGATCTCCCGCGTCCGTGTTGGACGCCTTGAGGTACGCCGAGGCGACCCCGCCGCGGAGGACCACCACGCCGTAGGTCGTCACGTCCCCGCTCGGCGCGGTCACCTCGATGGTGATCGCCGTGCTCCCGCCCTCGATCAGCGGGATGGGCGGCGAGGCGCCCCCGGAGGCGACGGCGATCCCGTTGACCGCGATCGTGGCCCCCTCGACCGACGCCGTCGGCGTCACCTCGATCGAGGCGATTTGATCCTCGACGGACACGACATAGAGCTTCGACCCCGGGTCGAAGGCCGGGCTCAGCGCTCCGCTGGAGACCGCGAGCCCGGAGAGGCTCGCGTCCGCGCTCGCGCAGGCCCCCGCGACGCACGCCTCGCCCGCGGTGCACGCCACGCCCGCGCTGGCCCCCGCGCAGTCGCCGGCGGCGCCGCAGTACGCCTCATCGGTCGACGGGTCGACGCACGCCCCGCCGCACGCGACGAGCGGCGGCGCGCACGAGGCCTCGCACGCGCCGTGGGTGCAGATCTCGCCCGCGCCGCAGCTCGCGCCCGCGTCGCTCCCGGTGCAATCGCCGCTCGCCCCGCAATGGTCGCGATCCGTGTCCGGGTCGACGCACGTCCCGCCGCACGCGACCAGCCCGCTCTGGCACGACAGCTCGCACCGCCCCGCGCCACTACAGATCTCCCCGGCCGCGCACGCCACCCCCGCGTCGCTCCCGGTGCAATCGCCGCTCGCCCCGCAGTGGTCGCGGTCCGTGTCCGGGTCGATGCACGTCCCGTCGCACGCCAAAAGCCCGCTCTGGCACGACAGCTCGCACCGCCCCGCCCCATTGCAGATCTCCCCGGCCGCGCACGCCACCCCCGCGTCGCTCCCGGTGCAATCGCCGCTCGCCCCGCAGTGGTCGCGATCCGTGTCCGGGTCGACGCACGTCCCGCCGCACGCGACCAGCCCGCTCTGGCACGACAGCTCGCACCGCCCCGCCCCATTGCAGATCTCCCCGGCCGCGCACGCCACCCCCGCGTCGCTCCCGGTGCAATCGCCGCTCGCCCCGCAGTGGTCGCGATCCGTGTCCGGGTCGACGCACGTCCCGCCGCACGCGACCAGCCCGCTCTGGCACGACAGCTCGCACCGCCCCGCCCCATTGCAGATCTCCCCGGCCGCGCACGCCACCCCCGCGTCGCTCCCGGTGCAATCGCCGCTCGCCCCGCAGTGGTCGCGATCCGTGTCCGGGTCGACGCACGTCCCGCCGCACGCGACCAGCCCGCTCTGGCACGACAGCTCGCACCGCCCCGCCCCATTGCAGATCTCCCCGGCCGCGCACGCCACCCCCGCGTCGCTCCCGGTGCAATCGCCGCTCGCCCCGCAGTGGTCGCGATCCGTGTCCGGGTCGACGCACGTCCCGCCGCACGCGACCAGCCCGCTCTGGCACGACAGCTCGCACCGCCCCGCCCCATTGCAGATCTCCCCGTCCGCGCACGCATCCCCCGCGTCGCTCCCGTCGCAATCGCCGCTCGCACCGCAGTGGTCGCGGTCCGTGTCCGGGTCGATGCACGTCCCGTCGCACGCCACGAGCCCGCTCTGGCACGACAGCTCGCACCGCCCCGCGCCGCTGCAGATCTCCCCGTCGGCGCACGCCACCCCCGCGTCGCTCCCGGTGCAATCGCCGCTCGCACCGCAGTGGTCGCGGTCCGTGTCCGGGTCGATGCACGTCCTGTCGCACGCCACGAGCCCGCTCTGGCACGACAGCTCGCACCGCCCCGCGCCGCTGCAGATCTCCCCGGCCGCGCACGTCACGCCCGCGTCGCTCCCGGTGCAATCGCCGCTCGCACCGCAGTGGTCGCGGTCCGTGTCCGGATCGATGCACGTCCCATCGCACGCGACCAGCCCGCGCTGGCACGACACCGCGCACTCCCCCGCCCCATCGCAGAGCTGCCCCTCCTCACAGGAGACGTCGCACGCCCCGCAGTGGGCCGCGTCGGTGGCGAGGTCGGCACACACATCACCGCACAATGTCTGCCCCGTCCCGCACAGGGGTGCTCCGCCGCTTGTATCTCCGGGGGAGTCGCTCGAGCAAGCTGCGAGGAAGAAGGTGAGACCGAGGAGGAAGAAGATCCGCACGTGGGGCATGGTCAACCTCGATGGGGAGCCAAGGCTCCGCCGGTCGAATCAAGGTCGGAACGGACGATTTCGCTGGACGAGGACCCGTGATTCGACGTGATGCCTGGCTGGTGCGCTCCGTCGCCGGATCGAACGCGGCATGAGGCGGCGCAGCGCCGCGCGCGCTCGGAGAGGAGCGAGCGTCGAGACTAGACGATTCACGCCCGGCGGGGTCAACAGGAACGACGCGCCTCGTCCCGGCGCGATCGGCCCGCTCCCGCCGCCGCGGCGCGGCCGGCGCCCGCGCCGGGCGCATCCGGGGCCACCGAGCCCGACGGAGCACGCAGCGAAGCAGGCGAACGCGGCGGACGGCATTCCGTCGGCGCGGCCGGCGATCGCCACACGGGCCTTCGTGCCCCGGCGCGGCAAAGGAGCTCCCGGGCAGCCCCGCGGGGCCCGGCAGCCGACAGCATGGAATAAAATCGCGGCGCCCCCGATGCCGGTGATTCGTGGACGACACACCCTGTCGCCATGATTCGACTCGGCTACGTCTGTCAGTCGCTCGGAATGCCGGAGCCCTCGCTGAGGACCGCCCAGCTCGGGCGCTATCTGAAGGGCCTGGTCGATCTCACGCCGATCTACAGGTACAACGCCGAGTACGTCCGGCGGTCCGTGGCGCACTCGGCCGGCCTCGGCTTCACGGCGCACCGCATCTCCAGCGACCTCTTCCCGCTGCTCGACATCGCGCCGGGGGCGCGCATGCTGGTGCCGGATCTGCGCTCCGCCCGCCGCGCAGCGGAGCGGGGCGGCGTGCACCTGTCGAATCATCCGAGCCAGTTCGTGGTGCTCTCCTCACCGCACGAGGAGGTGCTGACGAACTCGCTCGCCGTCATGAACGACCAGGGCTGGGTCATGGATCTGCTCGGCGCGCAGGGCTCGATCACCCTGCACGGCGGCGGCGTCCACGGCGATCGCGAGCGCACCGCCGCCCGGCTGCGGGCGGGCATCGCCCGGCTCGCGCCGCCGGCGCTCGCGCGGCTCGCGCTCGAGAACGACGAGCGCTGCTGGACGGTGCCCGAGCTGCTCGAGGCCACCGGGGGCGAGGTGCCCATCGTGTTCGACAACCTGCACTGGGCCGCGAACCCGCGGAGCGCGCCGTTCGAGGTGGAGCTCGAGCGCGCCCTCCGCAGCTGGCCGGCCGATCGGCTGCCCGAGCTCCATTACAGCGAGCAGTGGGAGGGCAAGCCGGCCGGGGCGCACGCCGAGCACATCGCCGGGCGCGGGCTGCTCCGCTTCTGCGAGGAGGTCGCGGCGGCGTCGGACGGCCGCGAGGTGGCGATCCTCGTGGAGGCGAAGCAAAAGGATCTCGCCCTCATCCGCGCCCTCGGCGAGCTGACGAGGCGGCAGCGGGCGCGGCTCGAGGTGCTCGTCCCGGGGCTCTCCGTCGCGCGGCCGCTGGAGGCGTGCTCCGCGTGATCGGAGCCCGGCGGCGGCCTGGAGCGGCTCCCGCGCGCGCCGCGGCTCACTGCTTCGTGAGCCGCATGTAGCTCTTCCCCGTCCCCGGAGCGCCGCCTTCCTCCCCGGCCTGGATGGCCATCGTGAGCGAGGATCCCTCCACGCAGAACGGCACCTCCTGCGCCGCCTCGCCGTCGGCCTGGACCGTCAAGCTCGAGCCCGAGACCGACCAGGTGCCCGCCCCCGTCGTGGTGGTCTCCTCGAGGACCAGGGTGCACGCGCAGCCCGCGCCCGCGGCTACGCACGACGCCGAGGAGAAGGACGCGACGCCTTGCGCCAGGAGCTCCTGCATGGTCGCGTCGAGCTGCGCGCACGTGATCGTGACGCCCTCCATGGTCAGGCACGACGGCGGGTACACGACCTTCATCGGCCCCTCCATCGTGGATGTCGTGGCATACGTGCTGTCGGGCTTGAACTCGGCCGTTCCGACCATCTCGACGCCGCTGATATCGATCGTCGCGCCGCAGGTCTCGGTGAGCTCCGCGAACATCGAGGGGTCGAGGCACGTCTCCTCGATGGTCCACGATCCGGTCGGGTCCCCGCCGCACGCCGCGAGCTCTCCGCAGGCGGCGCCCCCGCCATCGCTGTCGCCGCCGTCGTCGCCGCACGCGGACAGCGAGAGCAAGGATGCCACGAGCAGGATTGAGCACGTAGGAAAACGGAATTTCATCGGTTCCTCCAGGAAGGATCATCAAGAGAGCCCCAGGCCCCTCCGCGCGCGGCGCGGCGGCTGTCATGGCATGGGAAGCCGCGCCTCCGATCGCGCCGTCGCGGCAGCGCGGCTTTCGGATGACAAGGAATCGAGGCTCGTCCTCTGTACGCATCCGGGCGGCGGATCCCTTCCCACCGTGCACGTCGCCCCGCCGGGTCGGTCGCCGGAGGCGGCGTCATCGCTCATCCATCCATCCCGCGCGCGGTTCCAGGCACGCACCCGGCGACCGCGCGTCACGCAAGACGCGAGCCCCTCGACGTTCTGCCTTCACCCGGGCGCCGTTTCGCTCCATCGTGCTCGCGAGGATGAACCGGATACCGACGTTCCACGGCCGCCGAGCACGGCGGTCCTCCCGCGCGATCCTGGCGCTCCCGGCGCTGCTCGCCCTGCTTTCGGGCTGCGAGGCCCCGCAGCCCCAGCCGGCCGGCGGCCCCGGCGACGGCGGGCCCGCCGCCGCGCAGCCAGCGCCCGACGCGGCGCCGCCGCCCTCGGTCGCCGCGCCCGCGCCCGCGCCGAGCGCCTCCTCGTTCGCCGCCGCCGCCGCGCACCCGGCCGTGCCCACGGCCGTGCCCGCCGCGTCGAGCGACGTCGTCGCGGGCGCCTCCCAACGGTACGACCCCGGCCCCTCGGTCATCGCGTCGGACAGCATCGACGGCGCCGCCCTCCGGAAGCGGCACGTCGAGCGCCTCAAGGCCGACGGCTCGCCCGTCACCGTGCTCCGCGGCCAGGGCCCCCTGGAGCTCGGCAAGCGCATCTGCGAGGCGGTGGTGCCCAGGCGGCCCGCGGAGACTCCCGTGCTCCTCAAGCCGAACCTCTGCGGGTTCGACAGCGTGAAGGACCCGGCGAAGCACAAGGGAGACGACGGCGTGACCGGCCGCATCACCCAGCCGGAGTTCGTCCGCGGCGTCGTCCAGTGCCTCAAGGCGCGCGGGCACACGAAGATCACCATCGCCGAGGGGTGCGGCCACTCGCACAAGTTCTGGAAGGACCTCGTGCAGCGGACCGGCTACGAGGCGATGGCCGCGGAGGAGGGCGCCGCGCTCGTCGCCATGGATGACGACGGGGTCTTCGACGTCGCCGGCGACAGGCCCGGAAAGCCCCTCGCCATCCGCGGCATCGAGGCGAGCCACGTCCCGACGCTGCTCATGCCCAAGGTGCTGGCCGAGCACCTCGATCGCGGGCTGTTCCTGTCGCTCCCGCGGCTCAAGATGCACCGGTATTCGGTCATCTCGGCCGGCATCAAGGGCATGCAGGGCACGGTCATGCTGTCGGACAGCGCGCCGGCCTACAAGCAGAAGTGGCGAATGCACCGCGAGCTCAAGCCGTACCTGGACACCAAGGCCGCCGGCCAGGAGGACCGCGCGCTCTACCTGTCGTCGCTCCGCGTCTTCGCCGAGCGGATGGTCGACGTGCTCGAGATCTCGACGCCGGACGCCGTGCTCGGCGACGGCGCGCCGGCGATGGGCGGCGACGGCTTCCAGGTCCTGCGCCCCACGGCGGAGATGGTGGCGGTCGGCGGCACGAACCCGGTGCGGGTCGACCGGGTGGTGGCCGAGCTCCTCGGCGTGTGGAACAGCCCGGCGCTCGCGCGCGAGCTCGGCGGCCACCGGACCTCGCCGCTCATCGACGCGGCGGCGAAGCGCTTCGGGCTCGATCTCAAGACGACGGCAATCACGGGAGACGGCGCCGACCTCCTGAAGGCCCCGAGGCCGGTCCACTACAAGGCGATGGCGCCCTTCCGGCTCGACTGGGAGCCCGGGCAAGCGCCCTTGCCGGGCGGCGGGCCCGCGAGGGGGTCGGAGCCCGCGCCGCCGCCCCCGCGAGCGGCGCCCGGGGGCGCGCCCGACGGCGGGACCGCCGCGCCCGACGGCGGGACCGCCGCGGGCCCGGCGAAGCCGGAGGCGCGCGCGGCTCGGCTCGCGCCCGGAGAGCGGGTCGTGCTCGACGGCAAGGCGGACGACCCGGCCTGGGGCCGCGCGAAGGCCGTGCAGTGGGAGACCGATTATGCCGGCGAGCGCACCGGGTTCCCCACGCGGGCGCGCTTCCTCTGGTCCGAGGCGGGGCTCCACGCGCTCTTCGAGCTCTCGAACGCGGGGCTCAACACGGATCGATCGAAGCCCGTCGGCGAGGAGCGGAAGGGGCTTTACAGGGAAGACTGCATCGAGCTGTTCCTGACGCCGGATCCGGGCGCGCCGAGGCGGTATTTCGAGGTGGAGATCGGGCCTTTCGGTCACTTCTTCGATATCGCGGTCGACCGCGGCGCGCGCCTGGAAGACACGGCGTGGTCGAGCGGCGCGACGATCGCGGCGCGCCAGAGCGCGGGGGAGCGCACGGCCGTGATCGAGGCGCTGCTCGCGGCGCCGGAGATCGTGAAGGCGCTCGCCCCGGACGCGCGGCTGCCCATGAACCTCTACCGGATGGAGGGCAAGGAGCCGCGGCGCTACCTCGCGTGGAGCCCGCCCCGCACGAGCAAGCCGAACTTCCATGTCCCCGAGGCGTTCGGCGTGCTCGTGCTCGACCCCTGACGCGACCGCCGAGCGACCGGTCGCCGGGCGGCTGGCCGCGGCGCGAGGTCGAAGCGCGCTTGCGGCCCGCGCGGGCTGCGCCATCGTGCTCCCGCGCATGCCGATCATCACGGGGATCGTCCCCTCGCCGGACAAGCCAGGCCACGTCGTCATTCTCGTCGACGGGGTCGCCTTCGCCACCGTCCCCGAGGCGAGCGCCGCGGGCCTCGCGCCCGGGCAGGACAGCCCCGCCGCCGGGGCAGAGCCGCCCCGGAAGGCCGCCGCGGGCGAGCAGAAGACCTACGAGCGGGCGCTGCGGCTCCTGTCGTTCCGGGCGCGGTCGGCCAGGGAGCTCGAGAAGCGCCTGATCGAGAAGGGCGAGCCCCCCGAGCACGTGGCGACCGCGATCGCGCGGCTCTCGGCGAATGGGCTCCTCGACGACGCGCGCTTCGCCGAGGCGAAGGCCCGCTCCGGCATCGTGGGCAAGCCGCGCTCGCGCCGCAGGATCGAGCAGGACCTGGCCCGCAAGGGGGTCGCGCGCGACGTGGCCGAGGCGGCGATCCGGCGGGTGATGGCCGACGAGGGGACGGATGAGCTCGCCGTCGCCGAACGGGCGGCGCGCAAGAAGCTTCGCTCCCTCTCTGGCCTCGATCCGAGGGAACAGCGGCAGAAGCTCTACGCGTTCCTGGCGCGGCAAGGCTACGCGCCCGACGTGGCGCGCCGGGCGCTCCGCGCGGTCCTCCACGCGCCGCCTCCCGAGGACGAGGGCGCGTAGCGCGGCTGCCCAGTTCGCCGCGCCCCGGGCCGCCGATTCACCCGGAGCGCACCGGTCTTTCTGCCCTTCTCCGGCCACCTTCCCCACGCTACAAGGAGCCATGTCGCTCAAGCAGGAGGGCCCGCCGCCCGATCGCGCCGACGCCCACGCCGTGCTCGCCGGCGGAGGAGAGATGGGCGCGCGCATGCGCGCGATCGACTGGTCGAAGACGCCGCTCGGCCCGGTCGCGTCGTGGCCGCAGAGCCTGAAGACGTGCGTGCGCATCATCCTGACCTCGCGCCAGCCGATGTTCGTCTGGTGGGGCGACGCGCTCATCAACCTCTACAACGACGCCTACAAGTCGATCGTCGGCGGCAAGCACCCCGAGGCGCTCGGACAGCCCGCGTCCGTGGTCTGGCGCGAGATCTGGGGCCAGGTCGGGCCGCGCGCCGCGTCGGCGATGCGCCGCGACGAGGGCACCTATGACGAGGCGCTCCTCCTCATCATGGAGCGGCACGGCTACCAGGAGGAGACGTATTACACGTTCTCCTACAGCCCGGTGCCGAACGATCAGGGCGGGACGGGCGGGATCATCTGCGCCAACACCGACGACACGCAGCGCATCATCGGGGAGCGGCAGCTGGCGCTCCTCCGCGACCTCGCGGCGCAGACCGCGAACGCGCGCACGTGGGAGGACGCGTGCGCGCACAGCGCGCGCTCGCTCGCGACCGACGCCAAGGATATCCCGTTCGCGCTCATCTACGTCGTCGACGCCGACAAGCAGCGCATGCAGCTCGCCGGGACCACGGGGATCGCGCGCGGCCACGCCGCGGCCCCGGAGACGATCGCGCTCGCGGAGGGGTCGATCTGGCCGGCGGCCGAGGTGCTGCGCGGGCACGAGGCCTGCCGGGTCGTCGATCTGCCGCCGGACCTCCGGGATCTCCCGACCGGCGCGTGGCCGAGGCCGCCGGCGAAGGCCGCCCTGCTCACGATCTCCCCGTCGGGCGAGACCGGGCGCGCGGGGGTCCTGATCGTCGGGTTGAACCCGTTCCGCCTCCTCGACGACAACTACCGCGGCTTCCTCCACCTCGCGGCCGGCCAGATCTCGGCCGGCATCGCCAACGCGCAGGCCTACGAGGAAGAGAGGCGGCGGGCGGAGGCCCTCGCCGAGCTCGATCGCGCGAAGACGACCTTCTTCAGCAACGTGAGCCACGAGTTCCGCACGCCCCTCACGCTGATGCTCGGGCCGCTCGAGGACGCGCTCGCGTCCTCGAAACGGAGCCTGTCGGGCGCCGATCTCGACACCGCCTACCGCAACGCGGTCCGCCTCCTCAAGCTGGTGAACGCGCTGCTCGACTTCTCGCGCATCGAGGCGGGCCGGATCCAGGCGTCGTACGAGCCGACCGACCTGTCCGCGCTCACCGCGGACCTCGCCAGCGCCTTCCGCTCCGCGATGGAGCGGGCGGGCCTCGCGTTCGAGGTCGACTGCCCGCCGCTGCCCGAGCCCGTCTATGTCGATCACGACATGTGGGAGAAGATCGTGCTCAACCTCCTCTCGAACGCGCTCAAGTTCACGTTCGAGGGCACGATCGCGCTCTCGCTCCGCGCTCACGGCGATCGCGTCGAGCTCACCGTGAGGGACACGGGGACGGGCATCCCGGATCACGAGCTCTCGCACCTGTTCAGGCGGTTCCATCGCGTCCAGGGGGCGCGGTCCCGCACCCACGAAGGGTCTGGGATCGGGCTCGCGCTCGTCCACGAGCTCGTCCGGCTGCACGGCGGGACGATCCAGGTCGCGAGCAAGGTCGCCGAGGGCACGTCGTTCACGATCTCCATGCCCCTCGGGACCGCGCACCTCCCGCAGGACCGCGTGAACGCCCGGCGGACGCTCGTGTCGACGGCGACGGGCGCGGCGCCCTTCGTGCACGAGGCGCTGCGCTGGCTACCCGGGGCCGAGCCCGACAACGACGTCGCTCCCCTCGCGCCGGCGGGGCTGACCTCGCCGGTGGACGCCGCGCTCGCGGCGGGCCCGGCGGCGCGGATCCTCCTCGCGGACGACAACGCCGACATGCGCGACTACGTCGGGCGCGTGCTGCGCGACCGGTGGACGGTCGAGGCGGTCGCCGACGGCGTCGCGGCGCTCGAGTCGGCGCGCGCGTGCCCGCCGGATCTCGTGCTCACCGACGTGATGATGCCGAACCTCGACGGGTTCGGCCTGCTGCGCGCGCTGCGCGCCGACGAGCGCACGAGGAGCGTCCCGGTGATCATGCTCTCCGCCCGCGCGGGCGAGGAGTCGCGGGTCGAGGGGCTCGAGGCGGGCGCGGACGACTACCTCGCGAAGCCGTTCTCCGCGCGCGAGCTCGTCGCCCGGGTGGCGACGCACCTCCAGATCGCGCGCCTGCGGGCGGCGGCCGAGCGCGAGCGCGAGAAGCTGTACGACCTCTTCATGCAGGCGCCGGTCCCCATCGCGGTCTTCGTCGGCCCCGAGCACGTCTACGAGGTCGCGAACCCGCCGTACTGCGAGATGGTCGGCCGGCCGGAGATCGTCGGCAAGAGCGTGCGCGACGTGTTCCCGGAGCTCGGCGAGCACGAGGTGATCGCGACCCTGGATCGTGCGCTGAAGGGCGGTCAGCCGCTGCACATCATCGAGCTGAACATCCCTATCGTGCGCGGGGGCGTGGCGAGCGACGCCTTCTTCAACTACGTCGCGCAGCCGATCCGCGACCCGTCCGGCGCCGTCACGGGCGTCATGGTGGTCGCCTTCGAGGTGACCGATCAGGTGCTCGCGCGGCGCCGCATCGAGCAGCTGAGCCAGCACCGCGAGGAGCTCATCGCCGCGCTCGCGAAGACGAACCAGGAGCTCGATCAGTTCGCCTACGTCGCCTCGCACGACCTCAAGGCGCCTCTCCGGGGGATCGCGAACCTGTCGGAGTGGATCGAGGAGTCGCTCACGGGAAAGATGGATGACGAGACGCAGGAGCAGATTCAGCTCCTGCGCGGGCGGGTGCGCCGCCTGGAGGCGCTCATCGACGGGATCCTCCACTACTCGCGGGCGGGCCGGCTGCGCGGCGATCTGGTCAGCGTCGATACCGGCCAGCTGCTCGCCGAGATCGTCGAGCTGCTCTCGCCGCCGGCGGGCGCCCGGATCGAGATCGCCCCCGGGATGCCGACGCTCGTCGCGGAGCTCGTCCCGATGCAGCAGGTGTTTCAGAACCTCATCAGCAACGCGCTGAAGCACGCGCGCCGGAGCGATCCGCGCGTCGAGGTGACCTGCAAGGACGCCGGGGCCTTCTACGAGTTCGCCGTCAGGGACAACGGGCCTGGCATCGCGCCCGAGTACCATGGTCGCATCTGGGACCTGTTTCAGACGCTCGAGTCGCGCGACAAGGTCGAGGGCACCGGGATCGGGCTCTCCGTCGTGAAGAAGGCCGTGGAGAGCCGCGGCGGGAGCGTGGGTGTCGCGTCGCGCCCCGGCGAGGGGGCGACGTTCTTCGTGCGCTGGCCGAAGCGCGTGAAGGAGGAGGCGTGAGCGCGTGAGAAAATCGATTCATGGGAGGAGGACCGCAAGGGCGCAAGGGACGCCAGGGGAAGAGAAGAAACCAATTCCATCTCTGTCCCGTTGCGCCTCTTGCGCCCTCGCGGTCCGTCTGGCTCCTCGCGGTTGACGCGCGCGCCGCGCCGGCCGAGGGTGCGGGCATGCATGCGCGCCAAGCGTCGTTCGAGCCGTGGCTGCGGAGCTTCGTCGCCGAGAACGGGGGCATCGCCGGGACGGTGCACCTCGTCGAGGGCGACGCGCTCGCGCTGGCCGCGGCCGTGAACATCCCCGAGAAGGTGCAGGAGATCACGCGCCTCGTCCCGCGCGGCAAGGGCATGGCCGGGCTCG
The DNA here is from genome assembly GCF_000418325.1 of Sorangium cellulosum So0157-2. Lineage (GTDB taxonomy): Bacteria > Myxococcota_A > Polyangia > Polyangiales > Polyangiaceae > Sorangium > Sorangium cellulosum_D. The sequence goes on along the minus strand of NC_021658.1, from coordinate 499,193 downwards.
CCTGGGAGCGCGGCCAGCCCGTGCAGACGTGCAACCTGCAGACGGACACCTCCGGCGACGTGCGGCCGGGCGCCAGGGCGGTCGCGGCGCAGGCCGCGGTGGCCCTGCCGGTGCGCGACGCCTCGGCGAGCGTGCGCGCCGTCGTGGGGATCGCGTTCGCCGGCGAGCGCGAGCTCGGCGAGGACGAGCTCGCCAGGCTCGCCGAGGGCGCGGGCGCGCTGCCGGCCTGACCGCTCGCCTCAGGCGGCCGTGGCCGCCTCGCTCGCCAGCGCCCTGAGCCGCGCGTTGGGCGAAGTCTCCAGCGGCGTACGCGCTCCGTCGCCCTGAGGAGACGGTCCTTCGCTGCTTGCGCGCCGCCCTCCAGAGTGCCGTCGCGGCGGATTCGAGGCCGGCTTTGCCGGGCGTGTGAGGCGCTATTTGCGCCTACAGCGCACATCCGGTTCGCACGCGCGATCGTGAGAAGGGAGGCGCTAGCCATGCCTGACGCGCATTGTACTGTTCTCTCTCTCTCTGGAGGTGTGCATGGATATCGTCAGCCATGGAAGAGGTATGTTCCTGATGATCGCTGCTGCCGTCCTTGCTGGCTGCGGCTCGCCGGAGCCGCTGGGGACGGCGGCGGAGCGTGTCATGGCAGGCGAGCCGGGTTGTTCCGGCGGGGACAGCCACGTGGGAGACCGCTGGATCCATGTGACGAGCGGCGGCCGGGAGCGCTCGGCCCTCCTGCACGTCCCGAGATCTCTTCACAAGAAGAAGGGGCGTGTCCCGCTCGTGTTCGACTTTCACCACTTCAACGGGACGCCCGAGGCGGAGGCCGCCCTCACGGGGCTCAGCGCGCTTGCGGACGAACGGGGTCTCCTGGTCGCCTATCCCGCGGGTGTCGGCGGGAGCTGGAACGCTGGCCTGTGTTGCGGTCAAGCGTGGCAAGAGGGGGTCGACGACGTGGATTTCACGCGTGACCTGATCGACGCCATCTCGGAGGAGCACCGCGTCGACCCGAGGCGGATCTTCGTGACCGGCATGTCCAATGGCGCGCTCATGGCGCACCGCCTCGGCTGCGAGCTCGCGGACAGGATCGCGGCGATCGCTCCGGTCGCCGGCGTCCTGCACGTGCCGCCGGCGACCTGCGAGCCGGCGCGCCCGATCTCGGTTTTGCATGTGCACGGGACCGCGGACATCGTGATCCCTTACAACGGAGGCACGGGGGTGGTCCCGGTGCCCGTGCCGGGGAGCCTCGAGTTCATCTCCGTGGCCGAGAGCCTCGCGATCTGGCGCGAGCGCGACGGCTGCGCCCGCGTCTCGCACGTCACCTACGCGCACGGCGACACGACGTGTAGGGCGTGGTCGCGCTGCGCTGAGGAGGCCGAGGTCGAGCACTGCGCGGTCGAGGGGGGCGGGCACACGTGGCCGGGCGGAGGAGATCTGCCGCCGGTGTTCGGGCCGAAGAGCGAGACGTTCGACGCGAGCGAGCGGCTGCTCGACTTCTTCGAGGAGCACGCGATGTGAGGGCATGGATGAGCGGACGCATCCCCGCTGCATGCGCTACGGCCTGACCTTCCTCGTCCTGAGCGCCTCGGTTGCCTCGCTCGCCGCCCTCGCCGGCGGGGCCGCGCTCGTCCTTCGCTGGCCGGCGCTGAGCTTCGGCCTGGTCGGCGCCGCGTACGTGGCGCGCCGGCCCGCGATGGCTCCTGCGCCGGGCGCGGTCGGGTCTCGGCACCTGACGGGTCGAGCGTCGCGACGGGTCACGAGCCGTCCCACCGGTGCTCGCGTCGGCGATCGAGGGCCCTCGGCCTCCTGGTTCCGGGCGCCGGCCCTTGTCTTTCGCGGCGCCGATGCGAGGATGGGCGCCTCCCCATGGAGACGAACGGCCAGAGCGCCCCGGAAGCAGCGACGGGCGATCCGCTCGACCCGGGCTGCCGCCCGCACGTCCGCGTCGAGGACCTCGTGCGCGGCGCGGCGCCCGCAGGCGAGCGTGCCCCCGCCGACGCGGGCGCCGGCTGCGCCGGCGGCGAGCGCGCCCCCGCCGAGCCCGGCGCGGGCGGCGCGCCCGGCGAGCCGCTCACGGCCAAGCTCGCCCGCCGCACCGTGCCCGGCGATCTCTACGAGCGAGGGCCCGAGGAGGGGTATCTCCGGTGCACCGCGTGCGCGCACCGCTGCGTCCTCTCGCCGGGGCGCGCGGGCGCGTGCGGGATCCGCTTCGAGCAGGACGGCGAGCTCCGCGTCCCGTTCGGCTACGTCGCTCGCCACTACGTGAGATCGGTCGAGACGAACACGATCTTCCACGTGCGCCCCGGCGCGCGGTCGCTCACCTTCGGGATGTTCGGGTGCGACCTGCGGTGTCCTTATTGCCAGAACTGGAAGGTCTCGCAGGCGCTGCGCGAGCCCGAGGGCGACGGCGAGCCGATCGACATCAGCGCCGCGGATCTGGTCGAGACGGCCGTCGCCGCCGGCTGCGGGGTCCTCGCCAGCGCCTACAACGAGCCGATGATCACGGCCGAGTGGGCGCGCGCGGTGTTCACCGAGGCGCGGCGGCGGGGGCTCGTCACGGCGCTCATCTCGGACGGCAACACGACCCCCGAGGCGCTCGCGTACATGCGCCCCGTCACCGACGTGTTCCGCGTCGATCTGAAGGGGTGGAGCGCCGACCAGTACCGGACGCTCGGCGGCCGCGTGGAGCCCGTGCTCGCGGCGATCGGCGAGGCCCGCCGCCTCGGCTACTGGGTGGAGGTCGTGACGCTCGTCGTCCCGGGCTTCAACGACAAGGCGGCCGGCCTCCGCGCCCTCGGCGCCGAGATCGCCCGCGTCGATCCCGACATCCCCTGGCACCTCAACGCCTTTTACCCGCGCTACAAGATGCGCGATCGCCTGACGACCGACCCGGCGTTCCTCGTGGACGTGGCCGGCGTCGCGTACGCGCGCGGCATGCGGTACGTGTACGTCAGCAACGTGGCCGACCGCGTGCGCGAGCTCTCGCACACCCGCTGTCCGGGATGTTACGAGGTCGTGGTGCGGCGGTTCAACTACGAGACGCAGGAGGTCCTCCTCTCCGGCGGCGCGTGCCCGGCGTGCGGGACGCGCGTGCCTGGCCTGTGGGGGCCGGCGGCCGCGTAGCGCTGCCCCGCCGGCCGCGCTCTACCGGTGGGGCGCGGCCCGGCGCCATCCCGGTGTATTGCCGAAAGATTTCCGTCTCGTTCCACCAGAGGCCCAGTCCGGAGACCGGGGACTCCGCAGTTGCGTCCGGGCAGGACTCCTCCGATCACGCCGGGCTGGACGCCGGGATGGCCGGACGGCCCGGCGGCCGGAGGACCGTCTGACGCGTAGTCCGGCTGACCTGCCGAGTCCGCCGCTCCCGCTGGCCGGACTGGCCGGCCATTTCAACGGCCCATTGGCCGGCCAGTCCGGCCACCGCGAGTGCCCGTTTCCGCCGGGAAAAATTCGAAGGATGGTTCTCGCCGCTGCGCCGCGTGTGGTAATTTATGAGCATGTCGTCGCCGTCCGAACGTCTTGCTCAGATCCTCAGGGAAGGCCGATTCGTCGCGACTCGCGAGCTCGGCGAAGAGTGCGGTGCGGAGCTCCACACGCACGCCAAGGAGAGGTATCTCGCGCTGGAGGCGACGATACCTGAGTTCCAGAGCAGCATGAGCCGCAAGCTCTTCGAGCTCGGCCCGCCGGTGCTCGCGATCTACCAGGCGCTCCTGCACGACCTCGGCGTGGACCGGGGGCCGGCCCTGCGCCTCGCCGAGGACATGCTGCTCGCGTTCTACCGCAAGCAGCTGGACCGGAGCCCGCTCCTCGGCGCCGCGATGGATATCGTGTTCCGGCTGGAGCCCGCGCGGCGCCTGATCATGAAGAGCACGGCCCCGGGCTCGCCGGGCGGCTCCCGCTTCGACAAGGCCAGCGACGCCGGCGCGCGCCTCGCCTCCGGCGCGCGCGAGTGCCCGCTCGTGGCCTTTGCGAGGCGGCACGGCGCGCCGGAGATCGTCGCCATGATCGGCCAGCTCGACGACCTCAGGGCGAACGCGCCCCGCGGCATCGGGCTCCGCCGCACCGGCGCGCTCGACATGGGCGCCGCGCGCGGCGGCTTCCGGTACGTGACCGTAAAGAAGTAGCGCCCCCCGCCCGGGCGCCCCGCTCAGGCGTCGTCGACCCGTCCGGCGCCGACCGCCTCTCCCTCGCTCTTCCAGCCCCCTCCTGCGCCCGCCAGCGCTCCGGCGCCGGCGCCCGTCACGCCGCGCCGTCCGATCGAACGCTGGCCCGCCGAGCCCACCGCCGCGCACGCCGCGCTCCGCGCCGCAAGGATTCGACGTTTGCCTCGAGACGCGCCGCGACCTCGAAGGCCGGAACGCGCAACGCGCGTGAGACAGCGCACACATTTCAAAATTGAAACACTCGCGCGGATTCGTGGATCTCAAGGGAGCGTGGTTGTGTTAATCGATTGATGATCGCCCGATCTCCGATCGCTCCCTGAAGTCGCTTGCTCGAGGAGGCCCCATGAAGTCACCGTTCGCTCTGCGAAGGGTCGCCGCCGGACTTTTGTCCGCCGCGGCGGCCACGACCGTCCTCGCGTCCAGCGCTCCTTCGCTGGCCGGTTCGACCACGCTCTTCGAGAGCGGGCAGGTGCGCCCGCTCGCGCTGTCTCCCAGCGGAAATCTGCTCTTCGCGCTCAACACGCCGGACGGCCGTCTCGAGGTCTTCCGCGTGCGCGACGGCGCGCTCGTCCACCGGAGCTCGATCCCGGTCGGGCTCGAGCCGGTCGCCGTGGCGGCGCGGAGCGACACGGAGGTGTGGGTCGTGAACCACCTGTCGGACAGCGTGAGCGTCGTCCAGCTCTCCCCCGGCGGTTATGGCGGCCGCGTCGAGCGCACGCTGCTCGTGGGCGACGAGCCGCGAGACATCGTGTTTGCCGGCCCGGGGCGGCGCCGCGCCTTCATCACGGCCGCGCACCGCGGCCAGAACAACCCGAACGACCCGCAGCTCACGACGCCCGGCGTGGGCCGGGCCGACGTCTGGGTGTTCGACGCGAACCACCTCGGCACGTCGCTCGGCGGCGCGCCGCTCACCATCCTCACCCTCTTCACGGACACGCCGCGCGCGCTCGCCGCCACGCCCGACGGCGCCCGCGTCTACGCCGCCGGCTTCCATTCGGGCAACCAGACCACCGTCGTCACCGAGCTGCTCGTGCCCGACCCGAGCGCGCCGGGCCCGGCCACCAACGCGGACGGCGACCCGGCGCCCCCGGTCAGCCTCATCGTCAAGTTCGACGGAGCGCACTGGGTCGACGAGCTCGGCAATCCGTGGGACTACCGGGTGAAGCTCTCGCTGCCCGACAAGGACGTGTTCGCCATCGACGCGATGGCGAGCCCCCCGCGGCCCGTCGCCGGGCCCTCGGGGGTCTTCACCGGCGTCGGGACGATCCTCTTCAACATGGTCGTCAACCCGGCGAACGGGAAGGTCTACGTCTCCAACACCGACGCGAGGAACGAGCAGCGGTTCGAGGGCCCGGGCGCCTTCGCCGGGCAGAGCCTGCGGGGCCACCTGCACGAGAGCCGGATCACGGTGCTCCGCCAGAGCGGCGCCCCGCGCGTCGCCCCGCGGCACCTCAACAAGCACATCGATGATTCGGTCTGCTGCGCCCCGACGCCGAACACGGAGAGCGAGGCGAGCCTGGCCCAGCCGGTCGACATGGCCGTCACGAGCGACGGCGCGACGCTCTATGTGGCCGCGCTCGGCTCGAGCAAGGTCGGCGTGTTCAGCACGGCCGCGCTCGAGGCCGACACGTTCGTGCCCGACGCGGCCGACCACATCGAGGTGAGCGGCGGCGGCCCGTCGGGGCTCGCGCTCGACGAGGCGCGCGGCCAGCTGTTCGTGCTGACCCGCTTCGACAACGCGATCTCGATCATCGACACCCAGACCGGCGCCGAGACGGCGCACGTCGCGATGTACAGCCCCGAGCCGCCGAGCGTCACGCTCGGGCGGAGGTTCCTCTACGACGCGCGATCGAGCTCGGCGCACGGCGACTCGTCGTGCGCGAGCTGCCATGTCTTCGGCGACTTCGACAGCCTCGGGTGGGATCTCGGCAATCCGGACGCGGCGGTCACGCCCAACCCGGGCCCGTTCGTCGGCCCGCTGCTCAACCTGTTCACGCAGCAGCCGATGCCGCAGGAGTTCCACCCGATGAAGGGCCCGACCACGACCCAGAGCCTGCGCGGCATGGCGAACCACGGGCCCATGCACTGGCGCGGCGATCGCACGGGCGGCAACGACGCCCCGACCGCCCAGCCGGACAGCGGCTCGTACGACGAGCGCGCCGCGTTCCTGAAGTTCCAGGCCGGCTTCACCGACCTGCTCGGCCGGAGCGGCCCGATCCCCGCCGCCGACATGGAGGCGTTCGCGGACTTCATCCTTCAGCTGACGTATCCGCCCAACCCGATCCGCCGCCTGGACAACGCGCTCACGCCGGATCAGCAGGCCGGGCGCGACACCTTCTTCGACAGCAACCTCGACGGGACCGCCATCTGCAACGGCTGCCACGTCCTCGACCCGGACAGCAACCCCGGCACGGACAAGCCCGGCTTCTTCGGCACCGACGGCAACATGACGTTCGACTTCCAGCCGCAGCTCATGAAGACGCCGCACCTGCGCAACCTCTACCAGAAGGTCGGGATGTTCGGGATGGAAGCCCCGGATTTCGGCATCCTGCCGGGCGACAACGCGCACAAGGGAGATCAGGTGCGGGGGTTCGGCTTCCTGCACGACGGGAGCTTCGATACGCTGTTCCGGTTCTTCCGCGGGATGGGGTTCTCGCCGTTCACGGGCTTCACGAACCAGTTTGGCACCTTCCCCGACAACCCCGACGGCCTGCCGGACTCGCCGGCGGGCGACGCGGTCCGCCGGCAGCTCGAGGCGTTCCTCCTCGCCTTCGACTCGAACCTGGCGCCGATCGTCGGCCAGCAGGTCACCCTGAGCTGGGACAACCACGCCGCCGCCGGGCCGCGCGTCGATCTCCTGATCCAGCGGGCCAATGCGGGCGAGTGCGACCTCATCGCGAAGAGCCACGTGATCTCGCAGGAGATCGGCTTTCTCTACACCGGCGCCGGGAAGTTCGCCGCCGACCGGCTGGCGCTGCCGCCGATCCCGGACGCCGTGCTCCGCCAGATCGCGGTCGCGACGGGCCGCCCGCTGACGTACACGTGCACGCCGCCGGGCTCGGGCTACCGCGCCGGCATCGATCGCGACGAGGACGGCTTCCTCGACGGCGACGAGCGGGGCGCCGGCAGCGACCCGGCGGACCCCTCGGACACGCCCTGATCACTCCCCCGCCCCATCGTCGTCGGGAGCGCAGTCCGGGTCGGGCGGGGACACGCAGGCGAGCGCGCACACCCCGTCTGCGCCGCAGTGGCGGTCGGCGCAGTCCGGGTCGACGAGATCGGGGCCCACATCGCAGGAGGCGTCGCAGAGGCCGTCCGCGCGGCACGGGTTGTCCGCCTCGAACTCGTCGATCGTCGGCTGGATGAACCGGGAGATCTGGTCGTAATCGGTGCGCGCCTGCACCCCGTCGAGGGTGCAGGGGTCGTCGCCGAAGGACGTCACGCCGGCGTGGCGCTCGACGCCCCACCGCACGAGGAACGCCGGACCTCCGGAGTCGCCGGCGCACGTGTTCATGGCGGGGACCTGGTAATAGAACTGGGTCGCGTCGATCGTCCCCGGCGTGCCGCCGACCTGGGCAGGGCCGATCGCCAGGATGGGAAACGTCACGGCGCGCCGCATGCCGAACCCCGTCCCGGCGACCCCGTCGGAGACGCCATAACCGACAAAGGTGTAGTCCGGCCCGATGTACCAGCGGCTGTTGGCCATCGACTCGCGCAGGAGCGGCGCAGGCTGCACGGGCGCGTCGCTCTCCAGCTTGAGGAGGGTGAGATCGTTCTGGAGGCTGCCCGGGTCGTACTCGGGGTGGCGCCGCGACGTTTCGACCTGCACGCTCGCCGAGCGCCGCCCGAGGTTCGTGCCGAAGAAGACCCGCGTGAGCCCGCCGTGGCAGTGTCCCGCCGTGATCACGGTGCGCCGGGAGATCACGGTCCCGCTGCAGTACGCCCGGCCGCGATTGCCCACGCCCACGACATAGGCGTGCGCAGTGTCCACGGCGCCTCCGACGATGCGCTGTCGGGACGTGAGCAACGGTTGCTCGCCCTCGCCTCCATCTTGCGTAACTGCGCAGCCGAGCCCGCCGAGGCACAGGATCGCGATCGGGATAGCATTCTTCATACTGCCACCTTTCCGTCTACAAATGATGTCTACAACGGCCATGGCGTGAGGACGCACACAGTCTTTGCGCTGCCCGGGCCCACGGGTGGGCGGAGGGCATAACAAGCGTGGTGCCAGCGCGGTGCGCGGCGCGCCTCCGAGCCTCCGAGCCGGATCCACGCGCGGCGGGGCCTGGAAATGGCGCGCGAGCGGGGGATCTCGCCGGGTGGCGTCCTGGAATGGCGCGCGAGCGGCGAGATTCGCCGGGCGCCTGGCCGCGGCGTGGTTGGCCGGGAGGTCCATGGGGGGAGAGGTCGCGGCGCCGCGCCCGCGAGGGGGGCATGCGGGCGCTGGACGCGTGGGGTACGCGACCGCCGCCGCTCGCGGGGGTGTCGGCGATGCCGGAGCGCGGCGTCAGGACGTCGGCGTCGCTCGAGCGGCCACGGCGCTGCGCTCGGCCATGCGCGCGATGTAGGCGCGGTTGAGCTCGCGGCACGCGAGCTCGCGGACGCCGATCGTGACCTCGATCCCGGCGCTCTCGAGCAGGGCCACGCCCTTGCCGGAGACGAGGGGGTTCGGGTCGATCATCCCGATCACGACGCGCCGGACGCCGGATCGGAGGAGCGCGTCGGTGCAGGGCGGCGTCCGGCCGTGGTGGCAGCACGGCTCGAGGTTGACGTAGAGCGTGGCGCCCTCGGCGCGGCCGGCGAGCTTGCGGAGGGCGTCGACCTCGGCGTGGGCCAGCCCGGCTCGCTCGTGGAACCCCTCGGCGAGGACCTCGCCGCCGCGCACGATGACCGAGCCGACCATCGGGTTCGGCGCGGTGCGCCCGGCGGCGCGCCCTGCGAGCTCCAGGCAGCGGTCCATCCAGCGAAGGTCGACGTCGTTCATGCCGGCCCCGGGGAACGGCGGGACCCGGCCCGGCGGGCCGTGAAGGGGCGGCCAGCCTGCCTCGCCGCAACATCGCACTGCATCACGCGGCCAGTATAGCGGAGGGCCGCGGTCGGGGTAGCGACGGTGAGCGGGCTCGCCCGCTCGTCGGGTTCGCGGCCGCGGCGCCATCTTCGGCGGGCAGCCGGCTCGCCCTGGGGCGCGTCGCGCCGGGAGGGTGGGACCCGGAGCGCCGGCGGGAGGGGGTGGCGGAGGATCGCGGGGGTCGGCGGAGGGAGGCTTCTCCAGCGCGGAGATGGGTGCCACCCATGTTTTTGTGGAGGCACGTCCACCGGGAGACGGGTGCGACCCATGTTTTTGTGGAGGAACGTCCACGGGGAGACGGGTGCCACCGATGTTTTGGCGGAGGAACGGCCACTGGGAGATGCGTGCGACCCATGTTTTGGTGGAGGCGCGTCCACCGGGAGACGGGGGCGACCCATGTTTTTGTAGAGGAACGTCCACGGGGAGACGGGTGCCACCCATGTTTTGGCGGAGGAACGGCCACCGGGAGATGCGTGCGACCCATGTTTTGGTGGAGGCACGTCCACCGGGAGACGGGTGCCACCCATGTTTGGCGGAGCAACCTCCACCGCGAAGGCGGGTGCGACGCATGTTCTGGTGGAGGCACGTCCACATTCCTCGCTGCTCGACGGCCAGCGCTGCGAACAGCTCCTCGGGCAGGTCTGCGCTCGGTGCTCCCCGCCCTGGAGCTGCACCTGCGAGCTCCAGCCCACGGGGGCTGCCCTGTGGGAGTGCGTCGAGATCCCGCGCTGAGCGGCCGCTCCGGCGGCCGGCACCGACGTCGTCCCGGGGGCAGCTCGCGAAGATCGAGAAATCGCCGACCGACGATCGCGCCGGCCGGATGATCAGCACCAGGGGCGAGGCCGCGATGGTGTTGCGTCGCGCGGTACATGGTTGACCCGCTCGTAATCGCATCATCACGCGGCGGACAAGCGAGCGGGCTAATCACCCCCTGATCAAATAATCTGAAGGGCCGGTCCCCGTCGCGCCATCAAGTCCATGAGCTGCCCGGATCCGGGAGGCGAGCTGTCCTCTGTGCACTGGGCCGATGTGCGAAAGGGTTCTGCCATGATCCATAATTCTATCTTCACTGCTACCAGGATGTCTTTTCTGCTTGTCGCCATCGCCGCGGGCGGAATCGGATGCCTCGGTCCCGGGCCGGACACCTCCGACGAAGGCGAGATGGTGGAAGGCGAGCGGGCCGCCCTCGACGGCGGCGACGTGCCTGACCCGAGCCAGGTCTCGATCAAGGCAACTGCCTCCGGCTGCGGAACCATGGATGCGCAGGTTGGGGCGATCAACACGGAATACGCGCTCACGTTCGATGGCGCCCGCGGGGGCCGCGACGACTTTGGCACCTACGAGGTCGCTTGCGACGTCGAGGTCACCTATACGTTTCCAGCGGGCTACACGTTCGACGCGCCGTCCTTGGATGTGTTCGGTGACGTGTATACCGAAGACGCAGCTGTCGTCACGGTTCAAGCAAGCCGATCACTGGCCGGCACGGCCAGCGTCTCCAAGACGTTCGAGAACATCGACACGGAAGTCGAAGGGGTGTTCGAGCTGCTCTCTATCCCTGCCGGGGGACAAGCGGGCAGCGCCCCGTGTGGTGCCACCTCGGCGACGGTCGACGTGCAACTCCGCGCCACGATCGGTGGCACGGGAAGAGCCTTCGTCAAGTTCAACTATATCGATGGGGTGATCCCCTGGCGCCGCTGTCAATGAACCGACCCAGGGCCTGCCGTCGCGTCAACCGCTCGCGCCGTCTTGTCACCCTGCAATCAGGCCGCGCTCAAGTCCCAGCGAAGACCCTCCCCGGGAAGCACGCCAGCAGGGCACAGCGATACCGTAGGACGCCTTCCGCTCGGCGCTACGTCGCGGCAATCCCAGGCGTTTCAGGCGTGGAAGACCTGCCTGATGCTCCATCGACGAGGCGGTGGGAATCTCGCGCGTGGTAGCGTACGCGGAGCGGCCGTCGAGACCGACCAGCTCGCGGGCCCCCGCGCGGCAGCCTCGACAACCCCGAAGCCGGCGGCCTCGACCGACCCCGCCCGAGCGCCGTCCCGCTCGGCGGCGGGTTTCCTCCACCGCCGATCTGCTTCACACTCCCGGCCTGCACCCTCGTGCAGCGGTCTCCATCGCCGCGGCCTTTGCCGCCTCTTGAGCTCCACGCCCATTCTCAGGCTTCTCCGGCGGCCGCGAGGACGTGCTGCTTCAGCGCGGCACCGATGTGGAAACCTTGACGACTGAGCGCGTCCATCCACAATCGAATCTCGCCAAGGTGCCCCTGGCGTTTCCCCTCGAGCAGGACGCCGAGGGTCCCCGTCATCCGTAGCCCGTGTCGCCGGCCCACCTTTCTGCCGTCAACCTCGTCGATGAGCAACAGCGACGCGCTCCTCTCGACCGCCAGCGCGATGGCCGCAGCCTCTCCGGGGTCGAGCTGCACGAGGAGCTGCCGCAGAAAAGGCCCATCGAGTGGCGCGGCCACGACCAACGCATCGGCACCTGGCGCCTCACGCCAGGCGCCGAGGACGTGCTGGCCTCGATCGAGTTCGTCGACCACCTGGGCGGGAACGAGCACGCGCCCGAACAGAAGCCCGAGCAACGGAAGCTGTCCGATCCGGAGGAGGTGCGACACGGGCGTGTTGTTCGTCACCACCAGCGGCGTCGTCATGGGACCCCGCCACTGCCCGCGGCTCGCCGGAACGCAGCGAGGCTGGCGAGATCCTCATCGAAGTCCTCGACCGTGAGCCGTGACTGGATCCCGCGCTGCCCGAGGAGGTCGTCGAAGGCAACCCGATCCATCCCCGACAGCCGGCGAGCGGCGGCCTTGGGCAAGAGCTCGCGAGCATACAGCTGCACGGCCAGCTCCCGCTTGAGCACGGCCTCCCGCTCGGCTGGCGGAATGCGTGCCTCGTCGAGGATGTCGTCCGAGATTTCGAGGTTGAACGATCCCATGCTGCCTCACGTCACGCCGGTGCATCCCGAGGATCCCACCTGACGCCGCGGCCTGCAAGGCCGAGACGCTCCCCGCCCTGCACCGCCCGCGGTGGACGCCGGGCGAACGCTCACGTGACCCGGGGTCCCTCCACGCGAACCTCGCGTCGACCCGGCTCACTCATCGTCGGTGGGATCGTCGTCGGGGGCAACGTCCGCCGGGATGGCGCGCTCGCCCGCGTTCTTCAGGGCGGACCACGTGGGCGGATTCTCGATGGCCGCACCGAGGCGGCGCAAGTCCTTCTCGAAGTAGGGCACGTAGTGCTTGCGGATCGAGTCGTAGCTCGACTTCGGCAGAGCATCTGCATTAGCATTTGTCCACCGAATGGTGTGCTTCGCAGGGTCTGCCCAAGCGACGATTCGAGGTATTCCGACGGCCTTGTCCATCTGGATATATCTGTTAATCGTTCGGGACGGCCTCTGCGTATGAGCTAGCGCTACGCAAGATGGGCACCGAATAAGCGTACGCGGACCAGCCGTCGAGGCCAAGCAGCTCCGGGCCTCCGCCCGGCGGCCTCGACTGGCCCGAACCCGGCGGCCTCGACCGGCCCCGCGCCGGCGCCGTCCCGCTCGGCGGCGGGTTTCCTCCACCGCCGTTCTGCTTCACACTCCCGGCCTGCACCGTCGTCGTGCAGCGGTCTCTGTCGCCGCGGCCTCCGCCGCACCCCTCATCGCCCTATCGCCCTCGTGCCCCACGCCGTCATCACCTCGCCCAGCGCCGCCGCCCGCCTCGATCGCGCCGTGGGCTGGCTGCGCCGCCGGCGCCCCGCCGAGCGCGTGCTCCTCGTCGGCGCGTCGGTCGAGGCCGCGAGCGAGCTCGCCCGCGCGTCGATCCGCGGCCGCCGCGCCACCTTCGGCTGGCACCGGCTCACCCTGGGGCGCGTCGCCGCCGCGCTCGCGATGCCGGCGCTCGCCGCGCGCGGCCTCGTCCCGGCCAGCGCCCTCGCGATCGAGGCGCTGTGCGCGCGCGCCCTCGACGGGCTCTCGCAGGACGGGCTGCTCGGCCGCTTCACCCGCGTCGCGGATCGGCCCGGGCTGCCGCGCGCCGTGGCGCGGACGCTCGACGAGGTGCGGCTCGCCGGCGTCGACCCGGACGCGCTCGCGCCGGCCGAGCTCGACGGCATCGCCCGCGCCTTCGACGCCGCCCTGGACGCGGCCGGGCTCGCCGATCGCGCGCTCGTCCTGCGCCTCGCGGCCGAGCGCGCGCGGGCCGACGACGGCGGCGACCCGCGCGCGCGGCACCCGCTGCTCGGGCTGCCGATGCTCCTGCTCGACCTGCCGGTGCGGTTCGCGCTGGAGCGCGAGCTGATCGAGGCGCTCGCCGCGCGCTCGCCCGACGCGCTCGCCACCGTGCCCGCCGGCGACGCCGCGTCGCTGCGCCACCTCGAGGCCGCGCTCCGGTCGCCGGCGCGGCGCGTCTCGCTGACCGCGGTCTCGGCCGCGCACGACGGCGCCGGCGCGGCCAGCGACGCGGGCGGCGACGCGGACGACGCGCACGACGCGGACGACGGGCCGCCGCCGGGCGCGCCCAGCACCTCGCTCGCGCGCCTGCAGGAGCACCTGTTCGATCCGCTCACCGACGAGGCGCCGGGGCTCGGCGACGAGGTGGAGATCCTCTCCGCGCCCGGGGAGAGCCGGGAGTGCGTGGAGCTCGCGCGCATCGCGCTGCGCGAGGCCGGCCGCGGCGTGCCGTTCGAGCGCATGGCGATCCTCCTGCGCGCGCCCGAGCAGTACCGCGCGCACCTCGTCGAGGCGCTGCGCCGGGCCGGGATCCCCGCGTACTTCGCGCAGGGCTCGGTCCAGCCCGATCCGGCCGGCCGGGCGCTGCTCGCGCTGCTCGCGTGCGCGGCCGAGCACCTCTCGGCGTCGCGCTTCGCCGAGTACCTCTCGCTCGGGCAGGTGCCCGACGCCACGCCCGCGGGCGAGCCGCCCCCGGCCGCGTCGGAGGCCGACCGGTGGGTGCCGCCGGACGACGACCTCTTCCCCGCGCTCCTGCGCGGCGAGCTCGACGACGGCGCGGAGGAGCTCGGGGACGCGGCGGCGATCGGAGATGAAGAGGAGGCGCTCTCCCGCGGCGGCGCGCTGCCCCGCGCAGGCGCGCAGGAACCGCGGGGCACGCGGGAACCGCAAGCAGCGCCGGAACCGCCTGCCGCGCCGGAACCGCCTGCCGCGCCGGAACCGACGGGCGCTCCGGAACCGCCGGCCCCGCTGGGCGCGCCGGGCGGCGACCGCGACGCCCCCGTGCAGGACGGCACCCTGCGCGCCCCGCGGCGCTGGGAGCGGATCCTCGTCGACGCGGCGGTGATCGGCGGGCTCGACCGGTGGAAGGCGCGGCTCTCCGGCTTCGAGCGGGAGCTCCGGCAAGAGCTCACGCGCGCCCCGGAGGAGCGCGACGCCGCGCGCATCGCGCGGACGCTCGCCGACCTCTCGGCGCTGCGCGATTTCGCGCTGCCGCTCCTCTCGGCGCTGCCGAGCCCGGGCGAGCGCGCGACGTGGGGCGCGTGGCGCGACCGGCTCTCGGCGCTCGCGACGCGCGCGCTCCGGCGCCCCGAGCGGGTGCTCGCGGTGCTCGCCGAGCTCGCGCCGATGGCCGACGTGGGCCCCGTCGACCTCGGCGAGGTGCGCCTCTGCCTCGCGCACCGGCTCACCGACCTCGTGCTGCCCCCGGCCGCCCGCCGCGACGGGCGCCTCTTCGTCGCGCCGATCGAGGCCGCCCGCGGGCGCTCGTTCGACGTGGTCTTCGTGCCCGGGCTCGCCGAGCGGATCTTCCCGCAAAAGGTCGTCGAGGACCCGATCCTCCGCGACGCGCTCCGCCGGGCGATCGCCGGGGGCGCCTCGGGCCTCGACACGAGCGACGACCGGGTGGCGCGCGAGCGCCTCGCGCTCCGGCTCGCGGTCGGCGCGGCCCGCCGCAAGCTCGTCGTGTCGTACCCGCGCGTCGACATGGACCAGTCGCGGCCGCGGGTGCCGTCGTTCTACGGGCTCGAGCTCCTGCGCGCGGCCGAGGGCAGGCTGCCCGGCTTCGGCGAGCTCGAGCGCCGCGCCGAGCAGGGCGGCGCCGCGCGCATCGGCTGGCCCGCGCCCGCGCGGCCCGAGGACGCCATCGACGCGGCGGAGCACGACCTCGCGCTCCTGGAGACGCTCTTCAGCCTCCCGGAGGACCGGACCATCGGCACGGCGCGCTACCTGCTCGGCGCGAACCCGCACCTCGCGCGGGCGCTCCGGTTCCGGGCGCGGCGCTGGATCCCGGCGTGGACGAGCGCGGACGGGCTGTTCAAGCCGGTCGCGGAGGCGCGCGAGGCGCTCGCGAAGCACGCGTTCGGGCGCCGGTCGTTCTCGCCGACCGCGCTCCAGCACTTCGCCGCGTGCCCCTACCGGTTCTTCCTCTACGCCGTGCACAAGCTCGCGCCGCGCCCGGCGCCGGAGGCGATCGAGGAGCTCGACCCGCTCCAGCGCGGCCGGCTCGTGCACGACGTGCTCTACGAGGTGCTCGTCGCGCTGCGCGACGCGGGCAAGCTGCCGGTGAGCGTGGCCTCGCTCGACGACGCGCGGGCCGAGCTCGATCGGGCGCTCGACCGCGTGGCCGCGCGCTACGCCGACGAGCTCGCGCCGGCGATCCAGCGCGTCTGGGACGACGGCATCGCGTCGGTGCGGGCCGATCTCCGCGAGTGGCTGCGGCGCGCCGCGGAGGACCGCGACTGGGAGCCGATCCATTTCGAGCTGTCGTTCGGGCTGCCGCGCCGCTTCGCCACCCGGGATCCGGGGAGCTCGGACCAGCCGGTGGAGCTCGACTGCGGGGTCAAGCTCCGGGGGTCGATCGACCTCGTCGAGCGCAGCGTGTGGGGCGCGATGCGGGCCACCGACTACAAGACGGGCAAGGCGCGGGCGCCGCGCGACGCGGTCGTGAGCGGCGGGGGCACGCTCCAGCCGGTCCTCTACGCGCTCGCGCTGGAGAAGCTCATGCCGCCGGGGACGCAGGTCGAGTCGGGGCGGCTCTATTACTGCACGTCCGCCGGCGGCTTCACCGAGGTGCCGATCTACCTGGACGCGCGGGCCCGCGAGGCGGCCGCGCAGGTGGCGGGGATCATCGGCGACGCGATCGACAGGGCGGCGCTCCTGCCGATGCCGGCGGAGGGGGCGTGCGCGCAGTGCGATTACCGGCCCGTGTGCGGGCCGTACGAGGAGCTCAGGACCGGGAAGATCAAGCGGCGCGACATCGACCAGCGCCGGCGGCTGGAGCAGCTCCGCAGGCTGGCGTGAGCGCGGGTGTCGCGCTCGGGAGCGCGCGGAGGGTGCCAGTCACCCGGGCTCGCCAGGAGCCGGCGGCGCGCTCCGGGCGCCGGTGACCCACGGCGGATCTTCCGCGTGCTGCTCCGCGCCCGAGAGGGGCGGCAGCCACGGCTCGCGGCGCTTGATCCAGATCTCGTAGCTCGGAGCGAGATCCGTCGGAGCGTCGTCCAGACATCCCAGCTTGATCTCGACCTCGCCCTCCGCCTCGCGCGGCGAGAACAGCCGCGACCCGCACGTCGGGCAGAAGCTGCGTCCCTCCCAGCACCTCGTCTCGCCCGTGGACTCGAAGCTCGACCACGGCCACACCGCGTACGGCATGAAGACGCTGCCGGTCTCCTTCCTGCAGGACGTGCAGTGGCAGAGCCCCACGCGCACAGGCTCGCCACGAAGCTGAAACCTCACGGCGCCGCAGGCGCAGCTGCCGCTCCGGACACGCTCGAATCCAGCTCGCGGTTCGTCTCCCATCGCGCGGTACTCGCCCATCGTAGCCAGCGCCGCGCGCGCGTTCTATACACTTCGTCATGGTCAAGGAGATCGCTCTGCCCTGCGCCCTGCTCGCGCTCGGAGCGGCGGGCAGCGGTTGCAACCTCATTTTCGGCATCGAGCCCGGCACGGACGCGACCCCCTCCTCGTCCTCGGCGACGGCGACCACGGGCTCCGGAGATGGCGGCTCGGCGCAGGCCACGTCGGGCTCCGGCGGCGCCGACGGGGCGGGCGGGCGCGCGCCCTCGTGCCCTCCATCGAGCTGCGCCGCGGGAGAGTGCCCCGTGACGCAGATGCCGGGGGTGCTCGGGTCCAACCCGAAGGGCATGGCGGTCACCCCGGATGCCGTGCTGATGGCCAACAACGAGGCCATCGTCGCCATCCCGAAGGATGGCGGGGCCGCGCGCACGCTCCCGGGCACCCTCGGATTCGGCGACACCGCCTGGGTCACCTACGCGGGCGGGCAGCTCTCGTGGATCAACTGGAGCAACGGAGACGTGCTGGGGATCTCCATCGATCCGCCGAGCTCCAGCCCGATCCGGATCGCGGAGGTCCCTCGGCAGGAGGACGAGGACGTCATTCCGGGCTTCGGCCGGATCGCCTCGTTCGGCGACAGCGTCTACTGGGCGACGCAGACGCCCCCGGCCGTGTGGCGGGCCAAGGCGGACGGCAGCCAGGCGCTGGCCGAGCAGGTCGCCACCAGCGAACACCCGATCGGCGTCGCCGTCGACGCGACGCACGTCTACTGGTCGGATTACTGGGCGAGCCAGATCCTGCGCAAGACGAAGGAGCCGCTCGGCGAGACCGCCGAGGTCTTCGCGGAGACGAACGGCAACCCGACCGAGATCGTCCTCGCGGGCGGCGTCGTGTACTGGGTGACCGACAACACCGGCGCAGTCCAGTCCAAGGCGACGGACGCGGCGCCGGGCGCCCCGCCCTTCACCACCACGGTCGACGCTCAGGCCGTCGCCAAGTCGCTCGCGGTGGACGACGAGTTCGTCTACTGGACCGTTTACATGAACGGCGAGGGTCGAGGCGAGGTGCGCAGGGCGCACATCGGCAAGGGGGACACGATCACCCTCACGACCGGAGAGCCGTACTTCTTCGAGATCGCCGTCGACTGCGGGTTCATCTACTGGAACGTCAACAACCTGGAAGCCGAAGAGGACGCCGTGGTGTTCCAGATGCCGAAGCCATCGAACTGAGCGCGGCGCTACGCCGCGCCCTGCGCCTCTTCCCGCTTCGGCCACGTGAACCGGAAGGTCGCGCCGCTCTTGCCGTCCGACTCGACCCAGGCCCGCCCGCCGCGGCTCTCCACGATCTTCCGCACGATGGCAAGGCCGATCCCGGTGCTCTCCACCTTGTCGCGCGCCTGCAGCGTCTGGAACATCCCCCACACCTTCTCCTGAAACGCAGGGGCGATGCCAGGCCCGTTGTCCAACACCGAGAACTCGTACTGATCGCCCTGCTCCCGGGCGGACACGGACACCGCCGCATCCTCGCGGCCAGCGTGCTTGAGCGCGTTCGTGATCAGGTTCATCAAGACCTGTTGCAGCGGCACCCGGTACGTCCGCAAGCTCGCGGGCGGCACGTCGAGCGTGACCCGCGCAGGCGGCTTGGGGGCGATGAGCTCGACCACGTCCCGCGAGAGCTTCTCGATGTCCACGCTCTCCGGCTTCTCGCGGAACCTCGTGGCGCGGGAGTAGGCCAGGATCCCCTCGATCAGGGCCTCCATGCGCCGCACGCGGCCGCGCAGCATCTCCATCTGCCGGCGCGTGTCGTCGGTGAGCTTGTCCGACAGGTCCTCCTCGATCCACTGGGCGAGGCTCGCGATGCCGCGGAGCGGCGCCTTCAGATCATGGCTCGTCACGTACGCGAACTGGTCGAGCTCGGCGTTGGTGCGCTCCAGCGCGCGGATGAGCGACTGCGCCTCCCGGAACAGCCGGGCGTTGTCCATCGCCACCGCCGCCTGGGCGGCGAGGCCGACGGTGATGCGCTCGGAGCGCTCGGAGAAGACCCCCGGCTTCGGGTGCCCGAAGAACATCGCGCCGATGACCTTGCCGCTCCGCGAGACCACGGGGACGGCCAGGTAGCTCGCCACGGGGAGGTGCCCCTCCGGCAGGCCGTGATGAGGAGAGCTCTTTCCGTAGCGCGGATCCCGGGTCACGTCGTCGAGGCGGATCACGCCCTCTCCGCGGAACGTCGGCGCGAACAGCGCCGTGTTGCGCGGCATCGGGAAGCGCGAGAAGGCCTCCCTCGGCGCCCCCGAGAGCGCGTACAGCATGTAGCTGCCGCTCTGCGCGTCGCTCACGTTGTAGAAGAACGCGCCGAACTCCGCGCCGGAGAGCTTCGTCCCCGCGTCCGTGACCGACTGGACGAGCGCGTCGAGCTCGAGCTCCGCCGACAGCACCTGCCCCACCTCGTGGAGCGTCTCGAGCACCTCGGCGTGCTCTCGCGTGAGCCGCTCGGCCTCGCGCTGCTGGCTGATATCCATGTTGCAGCCCACGTACTCGCGCACGCTGCCGTCCGTGGCGCGGACCGGCGCCGCGCGCGCCACCGTATAGGCATACGAGCCGTCTCTCCGGCGGAGCCTGTACTCGGCTTCGTACACGGCGCCGCGCGCCGTCGCGTCCGCCCACGCCCGCATCATCGCCTCCCGATCGTCGGGGTGGACCGCTCGCAGGAAGCCGCTCTCCAGGTACTCGGCCTCGCCCTGGCCCGTGAACTCGAGCCAGCTCGGCGAGCTCTCGACGATCTTGCCCTCCGCGGTGGCCGTCCACACGACGGCCGTGGTCGCCTGGACCAGCGTCCGGAGGCGCGCCTCGCTCGTGGCGAGCTCGATCGCGAGCTGCTCGACGTGGCGGCGCGCCAGCACCTGGTCGGTCACCTCGAACGCGAACGCCATGACGCCCTCGGTGCTGCCGTCCGGCGCGCGCATCGCCTGGTAGACGAAGTTGAAGAAGCGCTCTTCCTCCGGTCCGGCGGCGCCGCGGCGCAGGCGGAGGGGCACGGACGTGCCGACGTAGGGTTGACCGCTCCGGTAGACCCCGTCCAGGAGCTCGAAGATGCCTTGGCCGTCCAGCTCCGGGAGCGCTCCCCGAATCGGCCTGCCCAGCACCTCTCGTCCGCCGAGGATGTCTCGATACGTCGGATTCACCAGCTCGAAGACGTGCTCGGGGCCGCGCATGATGCAGATGCCGGCCGGCGCCTGGTTGAACAGGCCCGCGAGCTGCTGGCGAGACGCGTCGACCTGCTGGAACAGCCTCGCGTTGTCGATCTGCAGGGCCACGCGGTTCGCGAGCTCCTCGGCGAGCGCGACGTCCGCCTCGCAGAAGCGCCGGCCCGACTCGGCGTGGACCAGCGTGAGCGCCCCGATGTTCCGATCGCGCCCCCGGAGCGGGACGACGACGTAGGACCTGAGGCCCAGCGACCGGATCAGGCGCAGGTGCTCGGGGTTCATCGCGGCGGACTCGAGCATCGAGCCCGGGATGTCGGCCATCCACTCGGGGCGACCGGTGCGGATGACCGCGGGCACGCCCGTCGGGGCGTCGTGCCGGGGCGGGGACATCGCCCGCAGGCGCTCGCCCAGCTCGATCTTCGCCGGATCGCAGTGGTGAACGGCCACGCGCTCGACGGTGTCGCCGTGCAGCATGTCGACGGCGCACCAGTCCGCGAGCGTGGGCACGGCGAGGTGGGTCAGGTGCGCGAGCCGCGCCCCGACGTCGAGCGAGTTCGAGAGCACGGCGCCCGCCTCGCTCAGCAGGCGCAAGGTCGCCTGCTGCCGCTCGAGCTCGGCCGCGAGCATCTCCGCGCGCGCCCGGGCCTGTCGCTCCTGCTCGAGCAGGCGCGCCCGGTCGAGCGCCGACGCGCACTGCGCGGCCACGCTGAGCAAGAACTCGCGCTCTTCGTCGGTCCACGCCCGCTCGGCCGCGAACGAGAACGAGAGCGCGCCGAGCAGCTCTCCGTGGGCGACGATGGGCAGGACGGCGAGCGCCTCGATGTCGTCGCGAGCAGGCCTGAGCGCCGCGAGCTCGGGGTACGCCGCGTGCAAGCTCCTCTGGGTGCCCACCCAGATGGGGCGGCGCTGCCGGAGCGCCTCCGAGAGCGGCAGTCGGGCGTCGAGGGGCACGATCGCGTAAGGGCTCGCGCGCTGCTCCTCCAGCCCCGATTGGGCGATCAGCGTCGCGGCCCCGGCCGCCTCGTCCGCCGCGTACATCATCGTGGTCGAGGCGCCGAGCACGCGGTGGACGTCGCAGACGACGGCGGACGCCATCTGTTCGATCGTCATCGCGCCGCTCAGCGCGGAGCTGACCGCGAGCAGCGCCTGCGTGAGCCGGGCGCTGCGATCGAGCTCCTCGAGGCGCCGCGAGAGCTGCGCCGCGAGCTCGCCGCGCTCCGCCTCGACCTGCTTCAGGCGGGAGATGTCGGCGAACACCGAGATCCCCCCTTCGAGCTCGCCTCCGGGCCCGATGATCGGCGCGGCGCTCCCGAGGACCATGCCCCGCGTCCCGTCGAAGCGCTGGATCCGGGTCTCCTCGCTCTCGATGACCTGCCTCGCGGACATCGCGCGCGCCATCGCCCAGTCGGCGGCCTCGTACGGGCGGCCGTCGTCGTGAAAGGCGCGATACAGCGTCCAGTCGCGCATCGACTCGGTCGAGGCGCTGCCGGCCCAGATGCGCTCGGCCGATCGGTTGTGCAGGACGAGCTTCCCGGAGGCGTCGCAGATGATGACGCCGTGCGGGCTGTGCTCGAGCACCGCGTTGAGCCACCCGCGATCGCGGGAAGCCACGGCGCGGAGCCGCTCGAGCTCGCGCTTCAGGGCTTCGATGTCCATGGCGTCGACGCTGATCGAGGGCCCGGAGGACGGGCGGGGGTGCGCGGAGGTTCCCATAGAGTGACCGCAACCGGAGGCTCGGGGCGGGGCCGAGGTGTCGCTCGGGCGGCTATCGCCCGGAGCTTACGCTCATCGGCGGCACTGCGAAAGGCGGCGCAGCGAGGGGCGGCGCGGGCCGGATCGCGCGCGGCCGCGGCCGGAGCGGCTCACGCCGCGCGCGATCGGGGCTGGGCCGCCGCGGCCTCCGCCCGCGCCTGCCGGATTTGCATGCGCCGCGCCGCGACCGCGGCGGCGGCGATCGCGGCGATCGTCGTCACGAGGAGCGGCGTCGCGCCGTCGCCGGACAGGTGCGCGCGCGAGACGTTGTCGAGGTGGATGCCGAGGTGCGCCGCCCACGCGACGAGCATGCTGCCGCCGGAGGCGAGGTGCAGCGCCGTCATCAGCACGCTCAGCGAGGTGATGAAGAGCGCGCTCAGCGCGAGCGACCACCACGGGACGCCCGGCAGGCACATCATGGGAAGGTGCCAGAGGGTCCACGCAGCGCCGATGATGAGGCTGGCGCGAACGGGCCCGTGCGCCGGCAGGAGCCGCGGGAGGGCATAGCCGCGCCAGCCGAGCTCCTCGCCGAGGGGCGCGAGCACGGCGATGCCGCGCTGCTCCGGGGTGCTCGGGGCGTAGAGGAGCGTCGCCGGCGCGCTCCCGCCGGCGAGCGCGAGCAGCGCGAGGCCGAGGAGGTGCAGCAGCGCCGGCATGCACAGCGCGAGCGGCGCATACGCCCAGCCCGCGGGAGCGCGGCGCGGCGAGAACAGCCCAGAGAGCCCGGCGCGGCCGCGTTCCTTCCAGGCGCACACCGCTGCTGCGATCGAGGGGCCGATTGCGCCGAGCGCGAGCGGCGCCATGGCGGCCTCCGGCGGGATGGGCGCGCCCCACTGCTGGAGGAGGAGCGGCAGCTGGCACAGCCAGGTGATGGCATAGGCGAGGACGAAGAACCGAACGACGGTCGGCGGCATGGCCCCGTGTGACAGCCGCGCGCGCCGGAGGGTTCCCGCCGGCGCGCGGCGAGCAGGTTCTTGGGGGCGCGCACGGCGGCTCGGCTGTCAGGCGGCCTGTCCGGCCCGCGCCGGCGCGGACGGGGGCGGGCGGCGGCTCCGGGGCGGCGCCCCGGGCGGGCGCATGCGCGGAGAGGTCAGTGAGCGTGGGAGAGAGCCGATGCCGCGGGTCGGCCGTTGTGCGACGGGCAGGGTCGGCGCTGAGCGGGACTACGATTCTCGCGCGGATCGCGCCGGAGGCGTGGTGCTCTCGGGGAAAAGACGATGCTGGCTTCGGGCTCCCCCTCGCTCACCATCCCCGCGGCGCGAACCCAGATGTTGGGGGCCGATAACCGGCAGGTGAGCGCGACAGCGCGCCGATATCGAGCAAGGAGCAAGCAGATGTTGGGCAATCGTTCAGGTCGCCTCATGGCGATCATGTTCGCGGGGAGCTTTGTCCTCGCGGGGGCTGGCGGCTGCATCGGCGGCGACGACGATGCCGAGGCGGGCCGCGAGGGGACGGCCGGCGACCAGGGGACCGGCAGAGGCACCACGGGCGCAGACAGGAGCGGCGGCCAGACAGGCAGAGACGGCGCGAGGGGCGGTGGCAGGAGCGGCGGCGGGCAGCGCGGCGGGCAGGCCGGCCAGCAAGGCGGGCAGCGCGGCGGCGGCGCGCACGAGTGCGGCGAGCAGGCCGGCTATCAAGGCGGCAGGCAGGGAGGCCGCGGCGAGATCGGCAGTCGAGTCGACAGGCAAGGCGACCGCGGGCAGGCCGGCCGGCAAGGCGCGATGCAGCAGGGGTCGGAGGCGGAGATCACGATGCTGGTCTCCCTCATTCACCAGAAGGAGGTCCAGCTGTCGGAGATCGCCCGAGACAAGGCCGAGTCTCCGGAGGTGCAGCGCTACGCCGAGCAGATCATCGAGGAGCACTCGCAGGCGGGGCAGCGCGGGGCGGAGCTGTCGAAGGGCGGCAGGGCCGGCATCGAGGCCTGCTCGCGCTGCGAGCAGCTCCAGGCCAGCTCGACAGAGCTGAGCGAGTCGCTGGAAGACCAGGAAGGCGCCGAGTTCGACATCGCCTACATCTGGGCGCAGGTCTCCTTCCATCGCCGCGCCCTCGAGCTGCTCGACATGCCGTTCGTCGCGAGCGCGGACAACGCGAGGTTGCGCGCTCAGGTGAAGGCGATGCGCGCGGACGTCGAGCAGCACCTGACAGAGGCCGAGCAGCTCTTCTGCACGCTGCTGCAGGAGCAGCAGCAAGGCGGCCAGCAGCAAGGCGGCCAGTACCGGCAGCAAGGCGGCCAGCAGCAGGGCGGTCAGTACGGGCAGCAAGGCGTCCAGCAGCAGGGCCCGCAGAAGCAAGCGCAGCAGCAGCGCGGTCAGCAGCAGGGCGCTCAGTTCGGGCAGCAAGGCGTCCAGCAGCAAGGGCAGCAGGGCGCCCAGTTCGGGCAGCATGGCGGCCAACAGCAACGCGGCCAGCAGCGGGGTGCCCAGCTCGGCCAGCAGCAACGCGGCCAGCAGCAGGGCGGTCAGTACGGGCAGCAAGGCGTCCAGCAGCAAGGGCAGCAGGGCGCCCAGTTCGGGCAGCATGGCGGCCAACAGCAACGCGGCCAGCAGCGGGGTGCCCAGCTCGGCCAGCAGCAACGCGGCCAGCAGCAAGGCCCGCAGGCGTACGCGCAGCAGCAAGGCAGTCAGCAGGATCAGCGGTAAGGGGAATCCCTCCCCGATCGTGGCCACGTTCTTCAGGTTCGCGCCGCGGCCAGCTCGGCCAGCAGCAACGCGGCCAGCAGCAGGGCGTCTAGCTCGGCCAGCAGCAACGCGGCCAGCAGCAAGGCCCGCAGGCGTACGCGCAGCAGCAAGGCAGTCAGCAGGATCAGCGGTAAGGGGAATCCCTCCCCGATCGTGGCCACGTTCTTCAGGTTCGCGCGGGCCGCGGATATATTGGCCCTCACGCCCGACGCCTGAGAGGCCCCATGATCCCCCGCCGCCGACTGCACCGCGCCGTCTTCTCGCTCGCCGCCCTCTACAACGCCTGCTGGGGGCTTTACGCGGCGCTCGACCCGCAATGGCTGTTTCGCTTCGCGGGCATGCCACCCCTCAACCACCCCGCGATCTTCGCCTGCCTCGGGATGGTGGTCGGGGTGTACGCCATCCTCTATGCGGAGGTCGCGCGCGCCCCGGAACGCGGCTTTCTCCTCGCCGCCGTCGGCCTGCTCGGCAAGCTCCTCGGGCCGATCGGCCTCGCGGCCCTGCTCGCGACCGGGCAGTGGCCGCCCCGGTCCGCCGTTCTCTGCCTGACGAACGACCTCATCTGGTGGGTCCCGTTCGGCGTGTATCTCCACGACGCGTGGCCCTTCTTCGTGCGTCAGTGGAGCGCCCCCCCGGACGACGACCTCGCTGAGCTTCGAGGCGGATCCCCGTCGCGGCGCGGGGCGCATCACGCGCCTTGACGAGGATCTGCTCAGGCGGGTGCGACGCGCGCGGCTGCGAGCCCCGGGAGAGGGTAATCTGCCAGCGTTCGCCGGGCGCGAGGCCCGGCAGGAAGGTGGTCAACGCATGAGCTCGAACAGGGTAGCTGTCGTCGTCGGTGTGGGCCCCGGCCTGGGAGCCGCGGTGTCCAGGCGCTTTGCGAGCGCGGGATTCTCCATCGGGCTCGTGGCCCGGACGGCCGCCACCTGCGAGGCCGTGCAGCGGGAGATCGAGCAGGCCGGCGGGCGCGCCCTGAGCGTCCCCGCGGACGCCGCCGATCCGGCCTCGGTCGCGGCGGCCTTCGCGCGGGTAAAGGAGGCGCTCGGCCCGGCGGAGGCGATGATCTACAACGCCGGTGTATTTCGCATGGCCGGCGCCCTGGAGCTCACGCCGCGAGAGCTCGAGGACGCCTGGAAGATCAACTGCCTCGGCGGCTTCCTGAGCGCGCAGGCCGCGCTGCCCGACATGCTCGCGCGCGGCCGGGGAACGCTCCTCTTCACCGGCGCCACGGCCTCGCTCCGCGGCGGCGCGCGCTTCGCGGCCCTGGCGGTGGGCAAGTTCGGCCTCCGCGCCCTCGCCCAGTCGCTCGCGCGCGAGCTCGGCCCGCGCGGCATCCATGTGGCGCACGTGATCATCGACGGGCTGATCGACACGCCCCGCGTGCGCGCCATGGCGCCGGACCGAGACGCCGCCGCGCTGCTCGCCCCGGAGGCGCTGGCGGAGACGTACTTCCAGCTCCACGCCCAGCCGCCGAGCGCCTGGACCCACGAGATCGACGTGCGCCCGTCGGCGGAGAAGTTCTGAGGGGCGCGAGCGACCGCCGACGGCAGGGCCTACGCGCGGCCCGCTCGGGCGGGCCGCGCGCCTCACCGATCGATCCACGTCCAGGGGAAATCGACGTCCACGAGCGTGTCGTGGCCGTCGAGCACGTCGACGCCCTCGACGCGCACGATATCGCTGATGGTGTAGCCGTCGAAATCCACGAGCCAGACATCGACGTCGTAGTAACCGTCGGAGAGGCCGTCGATGGTGAGGCCGAAATCCTCGCAGTCCACGGCCCCCTCCGCGACGAGGAAGCCTGCCTCGTCCTCGACGCTGACCGCGAGCCCGCTCACATCGTGATCGAAGCACTCCCACGCGTCGTCGCTGCCGTCGATGGTCATCGCGACGGTGAGCGAGCCGCTCGCGACGTGAACGTGGTCATCGTCATCAGCGACGATGATGCACCCCGTGAGCGAGGCAGAGGCGAGGACGCAGCCAGCGAGACCCGAGAGCACCTTCGAGAGTTTCATGGGATCGTCTTCCTTTATCCAAGTCTGGCGCTGTCGCGCCGATGCGCGGAGGGTCAGCAAGCGCTATACCAGGAGCAGGCGCGCTGCCAGGCGCCGGCGGCTGCCTCCGGGCTGCCGGGTGGCATCGCAGTTGCTCCTGTGAACCCCATGGAGATGAACGTGCCAGTCCTCGAACACTCGTCCCCCACAGCCACGGCGCATTCCCCGCAGCGCAGCAGGCTCGCCGCGCTGGCCGCCCTCGTCGCGCTCGCGCTCCTCGGCGCGACCGGATGCGCGGCGGAGGTCCACACCAGGGCCGCCGCGCCCGCGACGGTCACGTACCACGAGTTCGCGGTGTACGAGGAGCCAGTCGTTCACATCGCAGCGCCGCCGGTCCACGTCGAGACCTACCCGCGCGTCTACTACCGCGGGAGCTACGTGTACTACGTGGACGGCCGCTGGTACTATCCGTCGCGCCACGGCTGGGTCTACTACCGCGACGAGCCGCGCGCGCTGGTCCACTACCGCGTCGACTTCGAGCGCCGCCGCGCTCACCACCACCACCATCCCCAGGTGCGCCACGACCACGGGCACCGCGGCCACGTGCAGCACCGCGGCCACGGGCACCACGCGGCACGTGCAGCACCGCGCCGCGGCCACGTGCAGCACCGCGGCCACGTGCAGCACCGCGACCACGGGCACCACGCGGCCACGGTCCGGCCGGCGGCGCCGGCGAGGCCGGCGGTCACGGTCCGGGCGGGCGCGACGGTCAGGGCGGGCGCGACGGTCAAGGCGGGGGCGGAGGCCAGGCCGGCGACGCCGGCCCGGCCGGCGAAGAAGCCTCGCGCGGAGCGTCGGCGGCACCACGTCGAGGAGCGGCACCGCGAGCGGTGATCGCGGCAGCGCGCCCCCGCCCCGCCCCGCCCCGCCGGCGGCGAGCGAGCAGGCGGCAACGCGAAACCGGGTACGCACCGGCTTACCTGCCGTCGTGGCAGAATGACGCGCTGCGCGCGTGGAGCGACCTGCGCTCGGCCATGCTGGCTGCGCCGAACCCGACGAACAGCTCGGTGGCCACGAGCGTCGGCCCGCCGAGCCCGTGGAACCCCGCGTGACGAGGTTGATGACGCCAGTCTCCGTCGGGTGCTCGGACCGCCCATCGAGATTGGGAATGCAGACGTCGACGGTCTTCACGTGCCCGTCACCCACGCTGCGCACGGAGCGCGCATCATGGAGACAAGTGGGGTCGACCTCGCGCGCTGTAGGCGTCCATCCGCAATCCGGATGATCGCTGCCGGAGCCGCTACATGCGCTCGATGCACGAGAGGCCGCTCCCCCGTGAGGGCTCGTCTCGCCAAGATCGACCTTGGCACCCGAGACGTACTTCGGTACACTTCTCACGGCTAGCTTCCGGGCGCCCCGAGGGCGGGCGAGGCGGCACGCTCAGCGGACTTTCGGCGCACCCCCTGAGGTTCAGATGTCGGCGACGAGGCGGGATTCATTTTACCCGGGAACGCTCGATGGTCCGAAGAGCACGGCCCCCGCGTCAGGTCACAGGACGAGAGAGCCGCCGGACAGCGAGCAGCGCGTCGCACAACGGTGCGTGGATTGCGGTACGCCTGCACCGAAGACGGAGACGAACTACACGCTCATCAGCTCTCGTTATGGCTGGCGGCTGACGCGGACCGTCGACGCGAACGGGCAGAGGATGATGGAGTGGCGCTGCCCGGGTTGCTACTCGCGCTACCGTGCGAAAAAGCCGCTCTGATCTCGACGCGGCGCACCAGGAAGGTCGGACGCCTCTGACGCGCAGGCCCTCGGCGTGTCGCCATCTCAGCGCTCGCGGCGATTCAGGCAGCTACGCATCACGCGCCTCTCGACCGGACCGGTCATGTCGCAGGCGCATCACGACATCATCCAGGACTACCACGCTCGGCGGTGACGCGCGCTCGCCGGGATGTGTCGTGAAGCCGCGATCCGGCGGGCGCCGGGCCACTCGATCCCGGTCGGGCGCCGAGCGGCGCGTCCGAGCCTTCCGCGCGCCCGGCGAGCCACCTATGCTCCCGTCACGCCGACCTGGCAGGCAGCATGCGCGCAGCGGATCTCGATCTCTCGGAGCTCCTCACGGTCGATCCGCAGGCCGGCGAGCTCCGCTTCTCCGGGGCGCGAGCGATCTTGCTCGATGCCGTCGCGATGGGCCTCCTGCGCAAGCAGCTCATCGACGCGCTGGGGGCCGCGGCCGCCCGCGCGATCCTCACCCGCTTCGGCTTCGCGCACGGCTTCCGCACGGCCGAGGCGGCGCGCGCCGAGCTGCCGCTGGAGAGCGACGAGGAGTGGCGCAACGCGGGCGGGCGGATCCACGCGCTTCAGGGGATGATCCGCCTCGCGCCGGGCGCGGACGGCCCGCTGTCGCCCGAGGGCGCGACGGTGGAGGCCTCGTACGAGGCGGAGCAGCACCTCTTGCACCTCGGTCGCGCGGAGTCGCCGGTGTGCTGGACGCTCGCGGGCTTCGCGAGCGGCTACCTGAGCTGCGTCGAGGGCCGGGACATCTACGTGATCGAGCGCCGCTGCCTCGGCCGCGGCGACGCGAGCTGCCTGTTCGCCGGTCGCACGGCCGAGGCATGGGGCGCCGAGCTCGATCCGCACCTGCCGTTCTTCCAGGAGGATCGCCTCGACACCTCGCTGCGCCGCGCCGCCGAGGCGCTGGGGCGCGCCGAGCGCAGGCTGAAGGCGCGCGCGGAGACGCTCCTGCGGACCGCGGCGGCGCCGGTGCCGGGCGGCATCGCCGCGTCGAGCCCGGCCATGCAGCGCGTGCTGGAGCTCGCGCGGCGGGTGGCCCAGGTGGACGCCACGGTGCTGATCACGGGCGAGAGCGGCACCGGTAAGGAGCGGGTGGCGCGGCTCGTCCACGACGCTTCGCCCCGCGCGCGGGCGGCGATGCTCGCCATCAACTGCGCGGCGATCCCGGAGCCGTTGATCGAGAGCGAGCTCTTCGGGCACGCGCGCGGCGCCTTCACGGGCGCGACGCGGGACCGCGCGGGGATCTTCGAGGCGGCGGCCGGAGGGACGCTGTTCCTCGACGAGGTGGGCGAGCTGCCGGCGGGGGTGCAGGTGAAGCTGCTCCGGGCGCTGCAGGCGCGCGAGGTGCGGCGGGTGGGCGAGAACCGCAGCCGCCCGGTCGACGTGCGGGTGGTGGCGGCGACCAACCGCGAGCTCGCCGCGGAGGTGGCGTCCGGCCGGTTCAGGAAGGACCTTTACTATCGGCTGAAGGTGGTCGAGCTCCGGCTCCCGCCGCTGCGCGAGCGCCGGGAGGACATCCTGCCGCTCGCGCGGGCGCTGCTCGCGCAGGCGGCCGCGCGCATGCGGCGGCCGGCGCCTCGCCTCAGCCCCGGCGCGGCCGATCGCCTGGTCCGGTACGCGTGGCCCGGCAACGTGCGGGAGCTGGAGAACGCCATGGAGCGCGCCGTGGCGCTCGCCGAGGTCCGGCGGGTCGAGGCCGACGATCTGCCCGAGGAGGTGCGCTCGGCCCTGCGGCCGTCGGACGCCGGGCCGCGCGCGCCGGCGCCCGAGGAGCGCGCGCGGACGCTCGTCGAGGTCGAGAAGGAGCACATCCTGGCGGCGCTGGCGCGCAACGGCGGCAACCAGACGCGGACCGCGGCGGAGCTCGGGATCGGCGTGTCAACGCTGTACCGCAAGCTCAAGGAGTACGGGCGCGCGCCTTAGGGGTGACGGCGTGACGGCGCGCCCGTCGGGGGCTCCCGCGGCCGTCGCGTGAGCGCCTCAGCCGGCCTTGGACGCCTCCGCGAAGGCCTTCCACGTCGCCTCGGCCTGGCCCACGCACGCGCGCGCGCCGTCGCGCACGATGGGCGTGCGGAGCAGGAGCGGATCGTCCAGCAGGAGCTCGGCGAGCCTCGCCTCGCTCGGGCCGAGGTGCTGCAGGCCGCGCTCCTTCACGCGCGCGCCCTCCGCGTCGTAGAGCGCGCGCATGCCGCCCACGGCGCGCGCCACGCTCGCGAGCTCCCCCTTGGAGAGGCCCTTCTCGCGCACGTCGACGAGCTGCACCTTGATGCCGCGGTCGGCGAAGAACCGCTGCGCCGCCCGCGTCGCCTTGCACTTGGCGGTGCCGAAGATCTGGATCATGCGCGTCGCTCCTGCGTGGCGTGGCCCGCTTCGCGCCCCGAGGGCAGCGCGGGCGTGGAGCATAGGCGCGGACGCGGCAGCCGACCAGGCGGCAACGAGGCGGGACGCCGGTGGATTGCGCGCCGCGCGAGGATGGGACCGGCGGACCGGACCAGGAGCAGGCGGACCGCCGGAGCGAGAGGGCGGGGGCGCGGTGAAGAGCGCCCGCCTGGCGCCGGTGCGGCCGCTGTGCAGCAGCGCTCGATCGTGGGGGAGGGAGGTTGATGATCACCCGTCAGGTGCCGGGACGGTCGCCGCACCGCAGCGATCGACCGTGTAGTGTCCGTCGAGCGAGAGATCCTCGTTCGCGGCGCCGCGCAGCTTCACGAAGAGAGAGGCGTCGTCGCTGCTGACGGTCTCGAGCGTGCCCCGGACCCCTGAGCCGCCTGCGCCCGTGCCCCAGCAACCGGGGTAGGCCAGCTCTTCGTGATAGCTGATGCGTGAATCCGACAGATCGATGACGCCGCCCGTGAAGAGCTCGGACGGCACGACCAGGACGAATTGCCAGATGGGCGCGGAGTCGCACGTCACGGAGACCCAGGGGTCTGCGCAACGCTGAACAACGCTGCTGAAGAACAGGACGAGCGCGTCAGGGTCGTCTGCGGGAGGTACCAGAGGCTCGAGGTCCCCCCCCGGGGGGGAAGACACGTCGCCGGCTCTCATCGCGATGACATCGGGGTCCGCGGCGCTGCCGCCGGAGCGCGAGGGGGCCTCGGCGTGGGCCCATCCGCCCTGGAATGGGGGAAGGGTGATCTCGTCAGACCCGCTGATCGACATGGCCACGGCTCCGAGAGCCATCATCCGTCGGGTCATTCGCTCATTCTCGGGATCAGGTTCCTCATATGGAATCCCCGGAGGGCGCGAAGACGGCTCATCGAGCTGACGAGCGTCGCCGCAGGTCGCGCCGATCGCGAAGACGGCTCATCGAGCTGACGAGCATCGCCGCAGGTCGCGCTGACTGAGGTTGCGCCGCCGGCGCTGGCTGAGGTTCGGCCGCCGACCGAGGTTGCGGCCGCCGGCGCTGACTGGGGTTCGGCCGCCGACCGAGGTTGCGGCCGCCGGCGCTGACTGGGGTTCGGCCGCCGACCGAGGTTGCGGCCGCCGGCGCTGACTGGGGTTCGGCCGCCGACCGAGGTTGCGGCCGCTCGCACTCTCGGCGGCGGCCGGCAGAGTCGGTCAACGTTGTCGCGTCGATCGGCCCCACATCGAGCGAGTTTGTCGCGGGCGAAACCACGAGCCGCTCGCCGGCGCGGATGGCGCGGATGGCGCGGATGGCGCGGATGGCGCGCGCATCTCCCATGACCGGCCTATAGGCGGAGAACGCCCCCTCGCGCAGGGCCACCCCGAACTGCTCGGTCTGCAGATCCCACCGGATTTCGAAGCGCTTCCCGATCACGTGCACCTGGAACGGACCACCCGCGCCGTCCAGAGCGAGCGCTCCCGATGGACGACCGACAGGTCGAGCGCCCCCTCGACGGCAATCTCTGCGCCATCCGCATCCACCGTGGCAACGCGGGCGCACCGACCCGGCGTGAGGCGGAGCAGCTATCTGTCGGAGAACCGGCTCCGAAGCTCCGCCCGTCGGAGAACCGGCTCCGAAGCTCCGCCGCAGGGGCGCCGCGATCCACGCCCCGACACCCCCGGCTCGGCCATCCCGAGCTCGAAGCCGTCGGCGCGCCGGCGCGCCACGAGCACCAACGCGGTCCCGGCGAGGAGCAGCGCCGCCGCGCACCAGGAGCGTGTCCAGGCCGCGTAGGTCGCCAGCAAGGCGTCCAGCACCTCACCCGACGCAACACCGGATTCGACCTCGGGCCGCTCGTCGCTCGGCAGGAACCAGAGCCAGCTGCACTGTTTCATGCAGGCGATCGACGAGCGCGCCTCGTGCCCCGCGATCATCGTGAGCCATCCCTCGGGCGCGCTCGGGTGCTCGAGCTTCGACAGCGACCCGAGCGTGCGCACGAAGACGTCGTGGTGCAGGTCCGCGAGGTTGCGCTGGAAGCGGAGCAGCCGGTAGAGCACGGCACGCCGGTCGTAGAGGGCGGAGCACGCCCGGGATCGCTCCGCCGAAACCCATCCACGAGCGCCGCGTCGTCCCCCGCGAAGGCGAACCTGGCGAACCTGGGTGGGGCGGCACCGGCACGGCAGGGTGGGGCGGCACCGCGAAGGCGAACCCGGGTGGGGCTGCCCGCGAAGGCGAACCCGGGTGGGGCTGCCGGTGGAGCGGCCGGCAGCGATCGGACGAGCTTCAGGGGGTCGGCTCTGCCGAGGCTCGTCCCCCTGAG
The DNA here is from genome assembly GCF_000418325.1 of Sorangium cellulosum So0157-2. GTDB lineage: Bacteria > Myxococcota_A > Polyangia > Polyangiales > Polyangiaceae > Sorangium > Sorangium cellulosum_D. The sequence continues at coordinate 466,174 of NC_021658.1, read as the reverse complement.
GTCCCCGGAAGCACAGCCCCCGGGGGAGCCGCACGGTTCGCCGGGTCGCTACGCGGACGCCGGACCCCGGCGCCACGGGCGGAGCACAGGCCCTCGACAGTGCGCCGAGCGAAGCCTCTGGAGCGCTCACCCATGAGCCCGCTGCGCCCGCTTCCAGCGCCCCGTTTGCCTCGATAGATCGCTCGGCTCGGGAACGCATCGAGCAACCGCGGCCCTGATGTCCGTGACGAACAAGGCCCGGCGACTCGCTCCACCGTGTGCGTCGGGCGCCGGCTTGGCCACGTCCAGCGACAGTACCCGACGACAAAACCGCACCGGCGCGCACCGCCGACGGCCCAGCACGCCGTGCCCGCTCGTCCGGCGGCCCGCGCCCGCGCGCTCCCGCGCCGGCGGAGGAAGCCGCCGCTCCGAGCGGCGGCAGACCCACGAAAAACGCCTTCAAAATACGCCAAATCGGCGCGCGATTCGTTTTCCTATTTACGTCCTCGGCGGTTAGGATATCGAGGCGCCTCGATGATCGTGCCCCCTCACGCCCTTCGTGGTCAGGCACGACGCAGCGGCAACCCTGGAGCGCATTGAATGAGGTTCCGTTCCTCGCTGTCGGCGAGCGAGTCCGAATCGAGTTTTCCCGTTTCCATCGATTCCGCGGCCGAGCGCGGGGGCGAGCGCGCTCCTGCGCGCCGCGCGAAGACCGCAGGCGCGCACGCGACGCTCGGGGCGACCGAGCTCTACTTCCGGTCGCTCGCCGGCAGCCAGCCGCTCACGCGCGAGGGCGAGGTCGCGATCGGCCGTCGCATCGAGGCGGGCGCGCTCGCGTGCTTCGAGGCGTGGGTCCGCTCGCCGATCGCCCTTCGCGAGCTGGCCTTCACGGCGGAGGACGTCGAGAGCGGGGCGCTCAGCATCCGGGACCTCTTGTGCGAGGCCGACGCGAACGATCCCGAGGCGGACGCCTGCGCGACGCGGCTCGCGGGCCTGCTCGATGTCGCCCGAGCGCTCGCCGCCCGCAAGCAGGACGACGAGGGCGTGGAGATCGCCCTCGCGGGCCTGGCCGCAGGCCTCGCCGAGCTGCGCCTCGATCCGGCCTTCGAGGAGCGCATCGAGCGGAGCCTGCGCGCGGCGGCGGCGGCCGCCGCCGACAAGGCGGAGCGCGCGTCCATCGAGGCGACGCTCGCGGCGATCGCCCGGGGGCGCCGCGCGGTCGCCCAGGCGAAGTCCGAGCTCGTCCAGGCGAACCTCAGGCTCGCGGTCGCCATCGCGCGGGAGCACCAGCGCTTCGGCGTCCCGCTGCTCGACCTCGTGCAGGAAGGCAACCTCGGCCTGATCCGCGCCGCCGACAAGTTCGAGTACCGCCGCGGCCACCGCTTCGGCACCTACGCTGCGTGGTGGATCAAGCAGGCCATCAAGCGGACGATCCTCAACCAGGGTAAGCCCGTCCGCATGCCGGTCCACCTCACCGCGATCCGGAGCCAGGTGGTGCGCGCCCGGCGCGACCTGGTGCAAGAGCGCGGGCGCGAGCCCTCGGTCGAGGAGGTCGCGGAGCGCAGCGGGCTCTCCGTGGAGAAGGTGCGCGTGATCGGCGAGCTCGCCCTCGAGCCGCTCAGCCTCGACGCCCCGGTCGGCGAGGAAGGCGACACCCGGTTCGGCGATCTGCTGGCCAACGAGGAGCCGACGCCCGCCGACATGCTGGCCCGGCGCCGCTTGATCGAGCAGACGCGCGAGCTGCTCGACTCGCTGCAGCCGCGCGAGCGCGAGCTCCTGCGGCGCCGCTTCGGCCTCGACGGCAACGAGGACGAGACGCTCGAGGAGATCGGGCAGTCGTTCTCGCTGACGCGGGAGCGCATCCGCCAGATCGAGGCGAAGCTGCTCGAGAAGCTCCGGATGCGCTCGCGGCAACGAGAGCTCGGCTCGTACCTCGAAGGGTGACCGCGGGGCCGAGGCGCGCGCGAGGGCGCGTGAAGCCGCGCCAGCGCTCGGTCGAGCGGGGGGCGCGGTAAGGACGCGCTCGCGCAGCCTTCGATCTGGCCGGCGTCGGCGGCGCGCCGATGCGCAGCTCGAACCACGGAGCGACGCAGCTCGAACCACGGAGCGACGTGGTTCGGAGCGACGTGGTTCGCGGCTCGGCGATGCGCAGGATCCCGCCACACGCGCGAGACCGCACCCGGCGCCGGGTGCGCGACGCACCCGCGGGACCAGATCGCTCCAGCCCGGTAGGCGCGCGACCGGCTCCTCGGGTGACGGGCATGCCTGAAGCGCCGGAGCGCGACGCGCCAGCGCCGTCGTCGCCCGCGCCAGCAGCGCCTCGCCCCTGCCGGCGCCGATGTCGTCCAGCGCGACGCGAAAGTGCGGCACGCGTCCCCGAAAACGAGGGGCGACCGATGAGTTTCGGTGCGCCGGTCTGTCCAACACTTCGAAGACCGAACGAGCACGAGCCAAGGAAGCCGAGGACCAGAACGGCGGTGCCGAGCCCGCGTCCTTCCGGACGCAGAACGCCACGCGCATCCAGCCGTCTGAGGCGGCGCCTGCCCAGGGCTCTCTCGAACGTCCCACGCCCATCACCGAACAAGGAGACGACGCATGACCACCAAGCCCGAAGCCACCTCCACTTCCGACCGCGACCTCGTGTTGACGCGCATCATCGACGCGCCGCGCGAGAAGGTGTTCAAGGCCTGGACCGACCCTGAGCTCCTCAAGAAGTGGTTCGCCCCTCAGCCGTTCACCACGCCCTTCGCCGAGCTCGACGTGCGGCCTGGCGGCGCCAGCCTGATCGTGATGCGCGACCCACAAGGGAACGAATACCCGAACAAGGGCGTCTTCCTCGAGGTTGTCGAGAACGAGCGGCTCGTCTTCACCGACGCGTACACCACGGCATGGGAGCCGTCGGAGAAGCCGTTCATGACGGTGATCCTGACGTTCGAGGATGAAGGCGGCAAGACGAAGTACACCGCCCGCGCCCGCCACTGGACGGTCGCCGACCGCGAGGCGCACGAGAAGATGGGGTTTCACGAAGGCTGGGGCCAGTGCGCTGCCCAGCTCGAGGCCGTCGTCAGGGCCAACGGGTAAGCCGGCGCGGCCCTGACGCTGAGTCGGCGGACCGGCGGACCTGACCCCCATTGGGCGGACCTGGCGGACCTGACCCCCACTGGGCGGGGCGGACCTGACCCCCATTGAGTGGCGGCGGCGCGGCCCCGCGGACCTGACCCGGATTGCGGCCCCGCGGACCTGACCCGGATTGAGGGGACTTACCCGCCGGACTTACCCGACCCGGGTTGCTCACCCGGGCTTACCCGACCCGCATGGCCCACCCGCGAGCTACCCGGGTGGAGGTCAGCCGCTCGCCATCCACAAATCTGTACAGAGCACCTCGCGCTTGTACACCCACGTGCCGCAGACAGCTTCAAGCGGACCCGTGAAGAGCGACTCAACTTGGGTTGCGACCTGCATTGCCGCCTGCGGTCTACCCACCGGAGCCAACCCAGGTTCTGTTCGATCCGACCAAGCAGCGCCTATAGCGATGTCACCCCGGCATCCCATCGTGGTCGCTCGGCCCGCAACTCCATCCCACGTCGTCATGCGCACGACTCATCGGCGACTTGAGTCGCCTCGCTCCGCCATCTTCAGACGCACGTGCCCTCCGGCGACGTGTCGCCTCCGATGGCCTCTCCGACCCACTCACCGTGCCCCGCCGGCGCAGCAACTACACCGTGAGCACGGCGTCCGTCACGGCGACCCCGTGAAACGCGCGCATCCACCACGTCCCCGCGGGGAACACGGCGCTGCGCACCCCGCTGCGCCATCGTTCGAGCGCCGCGCGGTACGACGCACGAAACGCGCGCACGGCGGCAGCTGCGATTCGCCATGCATCACCCTGCTCGCGGCCGACCGCAAACGTCGGATTGCAGTCGCGCAGCGGTTCGAAGCTCGTGGCACGCTCATAGGGGGACACCCGGCTGGCGCCCTCCGCGCCAAGGACGTGTTGCCCTCGCCGCTCCAGCTCCTCACGGGCCTGCGCTTCCTGTCGCTCCAGCTCGGCGGCGACCTCGCCGCGAAAGCCGTCGCCTCCGTCCTGTTCTATGGCAGGCGGCAGCGCGAGCGCGAGCGTTACTTCTTCTGGCCACTGCGGATTTTTCGGATCGAGATATGCCGCGGGTCGCATCGCGCGCAGCACGCCGCAGCCGAGCTCGTTCACATCCACCTTGGCGCCAGGCCACTCGCGCGCATGTCGGACCAGGCCGGCGGCCACAGGATTGGCGAGCACGTAGGCGATCTTCTCCACCACCGCCGTCCGCGTCAGCAGCCGCACCACGCTCGTAGCCTCGTGGTCCCACACGGGCCCTTCCCACGTGCGGAGCACCTTGGTCGCGAGCGCGACGATGCGATGAAAGAATTGCAAAAAACGCGGCAGGACGCCCATCGGATCGGTCACGACGAGGTGCAGGTGCGTCGACATCGCGCAGAGGGCGTGGACCTCGATGCCGAAGCGGCGCGTCGAGACGGCGAGGGTGTAGACCAAGAGCTGGGTGATGGCGGCGTCGGGGCGGAGGAGCAGATGCCTGCGCAGGACGCGACGGGTGATGAGGTAGGTGGCGCCTGCGGCAATTTCGCGGGGCTGGCTCATGGCTGGCGTGCAATAACAAACGCCGTGCCGGCGGCTGGGGCGAATGATTTCAAGGCCTTGGCTTGCTCCTTTGGGTGGCGCCGCCATGGCGCCAGGTGGTCCGCCACCTGGATAGACCTTGCGGCTCGCCTAACCTGCGGCGGCTCCTCTGCCTGGGCTGCCCATCCCCTTCCCCGACCTGGGTTCTCCCTCCTCCCCTCCCCTCTTCTCCGACCTGGGTGCGTCACCATCGCCCTCCTCCTCGCCCTCCTCTCCTCTCCAGACCTGGGTTGGTCGCCTCCTCTCCAGACCTGGGTTGGTAGAGAGCGGGGTCGGGTCGTCACCAGTCTGGTCGTCCCAACCTCGGTCAGTCGCGCAACCTGGGTCGGGTGGTCCTGGTGGTCCTCGCGTGGTCCGCGCGACGTCGGGATGGTTCGCGCGTGGTCCGCGCGACGTGATCGGATCGACCCTTTCTCTTGCCAACCCCGGGTTAAGGCCGTCCGGGTTGGCGTCGTCCCGGTCCTCCCTCACTGCTCCGACGGTGACGGCGCCTTCACCGGCTCCGGCGCGGCAACCGCGGGCTTCTTGATGTTCTGGCCCATATCAGGCCGTTGCTCCAGCTTGAGCGGCGGGATCGCCTCGACCCTCCCGCTCGCCGCGGAGCTCTGGATCGCCAGCATCACCCGCACGTCCGCGAGCCCCTCGAGTCCCGACGGCTCCGGCTCCCTGTCCTCAAGGATGCAGCGCGAAAAATAGACGAGCTCGGGGGCGAACTGGTCGCGCTTCTTGAACGTCTTCTCCTCCGTCTTCCCGCCCACCGTCAGGGAATGCTTGATGTCGGCCGTGTAATCGAAGGCCGGCTCCACGCGCAGATCCCCCTCGGTGCCCGCGAGGCGGAACGACGACACGCTCGCGAGCCCCTGGCTGACCATGAACTGCGCCACGGCGCCGCTCGGGAATCGCAGGATGGCCGCCGTGGTCTCGTCGACATCCTTGGCGCGCCTCTCGTCGATCCGCAGGCTCGTGGCGAGCACCTCGCTCGGCTCCTCGCGGAAGAGGTACCGGGCGGCGTTCACGCAGTACACGCCGAGGTCGAACAGCGCACCGCCGCCCTCGTCGCTCCGGGTGCGAATGTCGCCGGGGCGCACCACCTGCGTGAACAGCGAGGTGAAGGCGCGCACCTCACCGAGCTTGCCCGAGCGCGCGATCTCGACCGCCTGCAGGTTCGCCTCCTCGAAATGCAGGCGATAGGCGATCATCAACTTCACGCCGCGGTCCTTCGTGGCGCGGATCATCGCCTCGCAGTCCTCCTCGGTCATGGCCATGGGCTTCTCGCAGAGCACGTGGACGCCCGCCGCCGCGGCCCGCTCCGTGTACTCGCGGTGCATCGTGTTGGGCAGCGCGATGTACACCGCGTCGGCCCGCGCGCGCCTCAGGACGTCCTCGAGCTCGTCGTAGCCGCCGCGCTCGGTCACCCCGTAGCGCTCGCCCAGCGCGGCGAGCTTCTCGGGGTCGCCCGAGACCAGCGCCACGAGCTCCGAGTTCTCGGCGGCGTTCTTGAACGCCGGCAGCACGGCGACCTGCGCGATGTTGCCCGCCCCGACGACGGCGTAGCGGATCTTCCTGGTCTCGTTCGACGCTGTCTTGGACATGGTTCCTCCGTGCGCGGACAACCCGCGTCCGCGGGGAACATGGAGAGATGACCGCAGGCGTCAACCGCCGGGCATATCGCCCAGGGCGCCCGCCCCCAAGGCCCCCCACCCCCTCGCCCGCGGCCGCCCCCTCCGCCCCAGAGCACCCCCGCGCGCGGCGTACTACCCTGCGCCCGTGCGCTGGTCACCGCATCCCCTCACGCTCCGCCAGCTCCAGTACGCGCTCGCGGTCGCCGAGCACCGCAGCTTCCGGCGCGCTGCGGCCGCCTGCCGCGTCGCTCAGACGTCGCTCTCGGCCCAGATCGCGCAGCACGAGGAAGCCCGCGGCCTGAACCGCGCGAGGAGGAGCGGCGCCATGAAGGATGCGGTTCACGAGAGCACCCACCCCCTGACCACGCGGCAGGGACCCCCGGTGACGGACCCCGAGAACCACCGCACCGTCGGCGATCGCGGCCCGACCGTCCTCGAGAACCCAGGAGGGCGAGGCGGTCCTCGTGAAGTACCATTTCCTCCCCAGGCAAGGAGAGGAGGACGACAAGCTGCTCCAGCGCCGGACGTTCTCGTACTCGGACACGCAGCCCTACCGGGTCGGCCCGAACTACCTCCAGCCGCCGATCAACCAGCCGCGGGTGAAGGTCTCGACGAACCAGCGCGACGGACAGATGCGCCGAAGGGCTCTCTTCGAGGACCGACGGATCCGGCAAGGCCTCCGGCGAACGCCGACTCGGCAGCGCGAGGCTCTCCGTCCTCCCCGCGAGGGCGAGCTCGACGGCAGAGATCACGACGCTCACACTGTAACGACGTGCGCTGTCTCCCGCGGTCGAATGTCACGCAGCCGGAGAGCACCCAAGGCTCCTCCGGCGCCCTGCGCAGGGCTCGAGGCGAGCGCTGCCGGCGCGCTGCCCCGAGCCCGCCGCACGGCTGCTGAGCGGACCGAGGTGCCTCCCGAGCGCTCGTGATAGTCTCAGCTCGCGCCTGCCAGGATCCTGGTAGAAGGCGCGAGGGGTGGAGTGAACAGCGACGACGGAGGGCGTGGGACCGAGCGGGGTGGACCGTCCGCGGGGGGACGTCGCGGGGAGCCGCCGGCGTCGGGCAGCGCGCTGGCCCGCGCCGTGGCCGACGCGTCGCTGGCCCTGTTGCGCGCCGGCGATGGCGGCACCCCGCGGGCGCTCGTCGCGGCGGCGTCGCGCCTCCTGCAGGCCGACATCGCCTGTCTCTACGAGCTCGCCGGGGAGCCGCGAGCGCTCATCCTCGTCGCCTCCGAGGGCGGCGGTCGCTCGCTGGACGCGCTCCAGCGCCTGCCGCTCGACACCCCGAGCCTCGCGGCCGAGGCCGCCCGCGCCGGGGTCGTGCAGGGCGCGCCCGACGGCGAGGGCGCCGCGGCGCTGCTCGACGCCGTCCACCTGCGCGATCGCTGCGGCTGCGCCCACGCGGTCGCGCTCCCGCTCGCCTTCGCCGGCGACCTGCGCGCGGTGCTGCTCTGCGCCGCCGCGCAGCCGATCCTGCCGCAGGCCCAGGCGGTCGAGGTCGCGAGCGCCCTGTCGAGCCTCTTCGGGATGGCGCTCGCCGCCGCCGAGCCCCGCGCGCTGCGCGCGCGGATCGAGGAGCTCGAGCAGGAGAAGCGCGCGCTGGAGCGCACGCGCGAGCAGCTGAACGCGGCGATCGCGGAGGCCAGGAAGACCGAGGCCGCGCTCCGGCTGAGCGAGGACAGCCTCGCCCGGGCGCAGAAGATCGCCAGGCTGGGCAACTGGGACTGGCACATTCCGACCGACGAGCTGTTCTGGTCCGACGAGTGCTATCCGATGCTGGGGCTGTCCCGCGACGCCGGCGCGCTCACGTACGAGCGCTTCCTCGCCTGCGTCCACCCGGAGGACCTCGAGGGCCTCATGCGCGCCGTCGACCTCGCGCTCCAGGGGGAGAGGCCGTACTGCACCGAGTACCGGATCGTCCGCCCGAGCGGCGAAGAGCGCCTCATCCACACCGAGGCGGACGTGGTCCGCGCCGACGACGGAACCCCGCTCCGGCTCATCGGCACGGCCCTCGACGTCACCGAGCAGCGGCGCGCCGAGCAGGCCTTGCGGCTCAGCGAGGAGCGCCTGCGGCTGATCGCGGAGCACGCGAGCGACGTCATCTTCCGCATGCGGCTCGGCCCGGAAGGGGGATACGAGTACATCAGCCCCGCCGTCCTCGAGCACACCGGTCATCCGCCCGAGGCCTGGTACGAGGACCCTCAGCTGTTCCTCACGCTGCTCCATCCCGAGGACAAGGGGCGCTATCACGAGTTCGTCGAGCAGATGGCCACGGCCGGCGGGCGGCTCACGTTCCGGATCATCGACAGGAGCGGCCGCACGCGCTGGATATCGACCCACATCACGATCCAGCGCGACGAGCACGGCAACCCGGTCGCCGGGATCGGCATCTCGCGCGACGTCACGGCGGAGAAGCTCGCCGACGAGGAGCGCGAGCAGCTCCTCCGGCAGCTCTCGGCCGAGCGGAGCTGGCTCAACGCGGTCATCGAGCGCTCGCCGGTCGGCATCCTCCTCCTCGACCAGTCCGGCGCGCAGATCGCCTGGAATCATCGCGCCCAGGAGCTCGCCGGGATCGGCGCGCCGCCCGGACAGGCGGGCCCGTGGGGCCTCTACTCCCTGGACGGGCGGCCGCTCCCGGACGGCGAGCAGCCCTCGGCGAGCGCGCTGCGCGGCGAGGTCACGAGCTCGAGGGAGCTCGCGCTGCGGCGCGCCGACGGCGGCACGCTGGCGGTGCTCGTGAGCGCCGGGCCGATCGTCGACAGGAGCGGGAAGCTGCTCGGGGCGGTCGTCGTGTTCGACGACATCACGCGGCTCAAGGAGCTCGAGCGGCTCAAGGAAGAGTGGACGTCGGTGGTGGCGCACGATCTGAAGCAGCCGGTGACGACGATCGTCGGCTATGCGGCCCAGATCGAGCGCAAGCCCCAGGTGGCCGCCGCGGTGAAGACGAGGGCGGGGCATATCCTGGCGAGCGCCAAGCGGCTCGGGCGGATGGTGTCCGATCTGACGGACATCTCCCAGATCGAGTCGCGGCGGCTCACGATCGAGAGCGCTCCCGTCGATCTGCCGGCGCTCCTTCAGGCGGTCGTGGAGCGGATGGCGGGCGAGACGGAGGGGCACGCGGTCGAGGTCGAGATCCGGGGCGAGATCCCGGTCGTGTGCGCGGACGCGGGGCGCGTCGAGCAGGTGCTCAGCAACCTCCTCTCCAACGCCGTGAAATACGGTGATCCGGAGACCCCGATCCGGGCGTCGCTGGAGCGGCGCGGCGACGAGGTGCAGATCTCCATCCGGAACAGCGGCCGCGGGATCCCGGCCGAGGATCTCCCGCTGCTGTTCGAGCGGTTCTTCCGGGGGAGGGCGAGGGAGGAACGCGCGATCGGGCTCGGGCTCGGGCTGTACATCGCGAAGGGGCTGGTCGAGGCGCACCACGGCAGGATCTGGGTCGAGAGCCCCAAAGGGGGGTTCACGACATTCTATTTCACGCTGCCGGTGGGGGCGGCGCCGCGGCGGGACGCGGCGTAGCCCGAGGCCCGCTGCGGCTCAAATCCGCTGCGCTCGGGCCGCAGCGGGGGTCCACAGCGGTGGCTCGGGCGCGCCCTTCTCCCGGGCGCCCGCCGGTACGGCGTGGCTCCGCCCGGTGAGGCGCTCGAACTCCACGACGTCATGAGAGCACACGACGGTCACCTCGTGGCCGTGCTCCCGGCGAAGCGCGCGCAGCCGGCGCTGGTTCTGGAGCCGCGCGCCGCGGTCCTTCTCCATCATGAACTGATAGGCGCGCAGGCCGGGCGTGCAGGTGGGCCGCACCGGGTCCATCTCGCGGTGATAGAAGTACGCGTCACCGGCGAGGAGCAGCCAGCGGCCATCGCTCCGGATCGCCACGCCCGAGTGGCCGAGCGTGTGACCGATGAGCGGGACGAAGAGCACCTCGTCCTTCAAACCACCCACGGGCCGCGCCCCCTCGAAGCCGAACCAGCGCTCGCCGCCGTCCGAGGGATAGGCGATCCAGTTCGGCTGCGTGGACCACTGGGCCGGCCGGTAACGCATCCGGTCGAGCAGCGTCCGCCGGGCGACCGCGGCGTCACGCTCGTCCGCGAGCAGGTGGACCTCCGCGCCAGGAAAGTCGTCGAGGCCCCCCGCATGATCGAAATCGAGGTGGGTCAGCACGATGTGACGGACGTCCTCGGGCCGAAAGCCGAGGCGCTGGATCTGCCGGTACGCCGTCATCTCGGCGCGGAACTCCGGTCGTACCAGGAACAGAAAGAACCGGCTGAGCCGCCTCCTCGCCATCGAGACGTCCAGCAAACCGAGCCCGGTGTCCACGAGGACCAGACCGCCGTCCGTCTCCAGGAGCAAGCAGTGGCACGTCAGCCGCCCGCGGAGCCCCAGCGTCTGGCCATCCATCAGCGCGCCGCCGATCGGACAGGTCGAGATGCAGTTGAGATGATGGATTCGCACGGACGCCTCTCCTTTCGCCGCTACCCTGCCCCGGGGACGGCCGCGCGATGGCCCGATGTCGAGGCCGGCACACCGCACGTCGCGCGCTCGTCGCGCTCCCGGCGACCCGCTCGCCGACGATCGCGAGGACAAAGCCTGGGCTCCCCGGAGCGCATGAGGCGCGGTGAGTGCATGGAGCATGCCGGTCGCCGGGCTCCCGAGCGCGAACGGGAAGACGGCAAAGGCCCAGCCACGGACAGAAACACGTGGGTCCTCACCCGGCTTTCCCGGCTGCGCAGAGGAAATACGACCTTTCTGCCACACCGGGACACTGCGCGACATGGGCGCACGAACGCCCAGCGCGAAGAGCGTGCTCTACAGCGGCGCGCCCGCCTCAGGCGGTCGCGCCGCCCGGGGGACGGAGTAGACCGGCGCCGCCGCGAACTTCACCGGCAGCCGGTCGAGCCCGCGCAGGATGGATGACGGCTTCCATGTCAGGGACGAGCGCGGCACGGCGAGCCGCAAGCCGGGGAGATCCTGGACGATCGCGGGAAACGCGATCTGCGCCTCGAGGCGCGCCAGCGGCGCGCCGAGGCAGTAGTGCACGCCGCTGCCGAAGGCGAGGTGCCGGTTGGGGTCGCGGTCGAGCATCAGCCGTTCGGGGCTCGCGAAGACCTCCTCGTCGCGGTTCGCCGAGCCGAGCACCGCGAAGAGCCGCTGTCCCCGCGGGACCACGCGCTCGCCGAACGCGACGTCCTCCGTCGTGTACCGCTCGGTCGCGAGCTCGACCGGGCTCGTGAAGCGCAGGAGCTCCTCGACCGCCGGCTTGATCAGCGCAGGCTCGCGCCGCAGGCGGTCGAGCGCCTCCGGGTCGTCGAGCAGGGCGAGCGTCCCGCTGGCGATCAGGTTCACCGTCGTCTCGTGGCCCGCCACGACCAGCAGCATGACCATCGCGAGCAGCTCCTCCTCGCTCAGCCGGCTGCCCGCCTCCTCGGCGCGCACGAGCGCCGCGATGAGATCGTCCCCGCCCGAGCGGCGGCGCCGCTCCAACAGCGCGCGCAGGTAGCGCAGGAACATGTAGAGCGACGGCATCGCGAGCACCATGTCCACGCTCGTGGCGAGCCCGATCATGCGGTTCGTCCAGGCCCGGAAGCGCGGCCAGTCCGCCTCGGGAATGCCGAGCAGCTCGCAGATCACCGTCATCGGCAGCGGCAGCGCGATCTCCTCCAGGAGGTCGATCGCGCCGCGCGCCCGCGCCCGCGCGATGAGGCGCTGGGTGATGGCCTCGACGCGCCCGCGCAGCTCCTCCACCCGCCGCGGCGTGAAGACCTGATGCACCAGGGCGCGCAAGCGGGTGTGATCCGGCGGGTCCTGATCGAGCATGTTCTTCGTGAACGGGCGGAAAAACCCGGGCGTCCACGGCACCTGCCTCGCCCGCTCCTCCGGGCTGAGCGCGCGATACGGGTCCTTGCCCAGGCGCGGGTCCTTCAGCGCAGACGCCACGTCGGCGTAGCGCGTCACGAGCCACGCGGGCTTCCCGTCCTTGAGCACGGTGCGCACGACCGGCGCCTCGGCGCGCAGCCGCGCGTACACGGGATAAGGGTTCGCCTTGTGCTTCGCGCTGGAGATATCGGGAACAGACATCATGCTGGACCACCTTTCTTGGAAGCTCGTGGCCGCCTGGGCCGGCGCCCCGCGCCCGCCTCGGGCTGCGCGAGCGCGAGGAGCGCGTCGCGCAGCGCCCGCAGCTGGCCTTCGCTGAACGCCATCGCGCCGAGCGCCTGGGAGAGCCAGAAACCGTCGAGCGCAAACTGGATCGCGATCGCCCGCCCCACCGGGATGTCCTCGGCCGCGTCGCGCGCGACCGCCTCGGCGGTCAGCTTGCTGCCGTGGCGCGCCAGCGCGGGCTGAGCGCTCGCCGCCTCGATGATCGCGAGGAGCAACGCGCGAGGCGCCGCGGTCTCGCGCTTGTCCTCATCGAACGTCAGCGCGATCTGCGCCCGCAGCCGGGCGCCCCGGGGCTCCGGGTCCTGCGCCGCGCGCTTCACGGCGTCGTCGTTCACCCGCGCCGTCAGCCGATCGACGATCGCCGTGAGGAGCGCGTCCTTCGTCGCGAAGTGGTGAAAGAAGCCCCCTTTGCTGATCCCCGCCTCGGTGATCACCGCCTCGACGGTCAGCTGGTTCACCCCGCGCGAGACGATGAGCCGCTCGGCCGCGTCGAGGATGCGCTCTCGCGCGCTGGAGTAGGTCCGCGCCGGCATCGAGGAGGTATACCGACCAGTCGGTCGGTATGCAAGGCGATCGCTCCACGCCGGCGCCGGGCGCTGGCGGATCACGGAGCAGGCCGCCCTGGGCGGGCGGCGGCGCCGGGCTGGCGGCCTTGACTTTTGCGGCCCGTCTGGACAGTTCCTACCCCCTCGAGCGACCGCATGTCCTTCGCCGCCTTCGCCTTCGCCCGCGCCACCGCGCTCCACCCCGAGTTCCGCCGCGGCGCGCGCGAGATGCTGCACGTGTCGCTCGGCGTCGCCGCCTGGGGGCTCGTGACCGGCGTCGCGATGGTCAAGAGCGGGCTCACGGCGCCGCTCGCGGTGCTGATGTCGCTCGCGGTCTTCGCCGGCAGCGCGCAGCTCGCCGCGATGCCGCTCATCGCGTCCGGCGCGCCGATCTGGGTCGTCTGGGCCACCGCCGCCTGCGTGAACCTGCGGTTCGTGATCTTCAGCGCGATGTGGCGGCCGTATTTCGCGTCGCTCCCGCGCTGGCGGCGGTGCCTGTGCGGCTACTTCAGCGGCGACCTGAACTATGTGATCTTCATGAAGCGCTTCCCCGTGCCCGGCCCGGCGCCCGAGCAGGAGCCCTATTTCTGGGGCGGCGTCGCGACGAACTGGTCGGCATGGCAAGGCTCGTCGCTGGGCGGCATCGCGCTGGCCAACGTGATCCCGGTCGAGTGGGGCCTCGGCTTCGCGGGCGTGCTCGCGCTCCTCGGCGTGGCGTGCTCGCTGCTCCAGGACAGGGCCACCTGGCTCGCCGGCGGCACCGCCGCGAGCGCCGCGGTGGCCGCCTACGCGCTGCCGCTGAAGCTCAACATCCTCGTCGCCATCGCCGCCGCGGTCGCGGTCGGCCTGGGCATCGAGGCGGCCGAAGGGGCGCGCCGGCGCGCGCGCCAGGGGGCCGAGGAGGCGCGGCGATGAGCCCCTGGGAGATCTTCGTCGCCATCCTCGGCCTCGCGCTGATCACGGCGTTCACCCGCGCCTTCTTCCTGTACCCCGACCAGGATCTGCCGCTGCCCGGCTGGCTCCGGCGCGGGCTGCGCTACGCGCCGCTGGCCGCGCTGGCGGCCGTGATCGTGCCCGAGGTGGTGATGACGGACGGGCACCTGATCGCGACCTTGCAGGACGCGCGGCTGCCCGCGAGCCTCGCGGCGAGCGTCTACTACTTCTCTCGCCGCGACATCCTGGGCACCATCGTGACCGGGATGGCGGTGTTCCTGCCGCTGCGCATCGGACTCGGCTGGTAGCCGCGGGCACACCGGTTCTCCTGGAGCGCCGGGGCTGGTACGCTGCGCGACATGTCGGATGAGAGTGCCCACCGACCGGAAGGAGCCACGGTGTCCTCCGCGGGTCAGAGCGACCCGTCGCGGAGGCGCCTCGGCCCGGGGGACGTCGTTGGCGAGCGCTGGCGGCTCGAGGAGTTCCTCAAGAAAGGGGGCATGGGCCGGGTCTTCCGGGCGACCGACCTTCACCTCGGCGGGCCGGCGGCGCTCAAGCTGATGGATCCGGGGGTCGTCGGGACCGAGAAGGCGCGCGCCCGCTTCCTCCGCGAGGCGCAGACCGCGGCGAAGCTGCGGGGCACGAACGTTGTGCAGGTCCTCGACTTCAACGTCGATGCCGCGACGCAGGTGCCTTACATCGCCATGGAGCTCCTCCGCGGCGAGGACCTGGCCGAGCGGATCGCCCGCGGGCCGCTCTCCTACGAGGAGACGGTCGCGGTCCTCGGCGACGTCTGCAGCGCGCTCGGCAAGGCCCACCGCCTCGGCGTCGTCCACCGCGACATCAAGCCGGCCAACATCTTCCTCGTCGACGACGATCGCCCGCTCTGCAAGGTCCTCGACTTCGGGATCGTCAAGCTCGAGGACCTCGGGCTCGATCGCCAGGGGACGCCGCAGACCGACGCGGGCGCGACCCTGGGCACCGTGAGCTACATGAGCCCGGAGCAGATCGCCAACGCCCGCGGCGTCGATCACCGCGCGGACCTGTGGTCGCTCGGCGTGATCGCCTACGAGTGCATGACCGGGCGCCGGCCCTTCCGCGGCGAGTCGCTGTACGAGCTGGTCCACAAGATCTGCTTCGACGTCCCGCCGGCGCCGTCGCGGCTGGCCGAGGTCCCGAGCGGCTTCGACGCCTGGTTCGCCCGGGCGACCCACCGCGACCGCGACCGCCGGTTCGCCTCCGCCGGCGAGCTCCTCGAGGCGCTCCGGGCGCTCGCCGGCCGCCCGCCGGACAGGCCCGCGCAGAGGCCGCCCCCCGGCGGCCCGCCCGACCTCCCGAAAGACCACAGCTGGATCTCGGACGGCAACCAGATCGACATCGGCGCCCTCAAGGACCTGACGTTCAAGAACACCGTGGTCCGCGAGTTCCTCGACAGCGCCAAGAAGCACTTCGTCTCGGGGAGCAAGGGGCTCGGCAAGACCCTCCTCCTCACGTACAAGCGCTCGGTCCTCAGCGAGATCTACCTCGCGACCGGCCGCGAGCGCCGCCACGCCGCCGTGCAGTTCATCCCGGAAGGGCGGCCGTACCTCGATCTGATGGGCGACCTGCCCAGCGTCGACCAGCCCCAGCGCGATCTCATGTCGCGGCTCCACGACTGCAAGCGGCTCTGGAGCTTCAGCCTCCGCCTGTCGATCGTCTCCTACCAGTCCGGCGCCGGCGCCGGCGATCTCGAGGACCTCTCGCCGCTCCCCCGGAACCTGCGCGGGCTCCTCGAGGGCCGGCCGGTCGAGCCGACGATGGTGCTGAAGGAGCTCCTCTCGATGACCGTCCGCCAGATCAACCAGGTCGTCGACGCGCTGGAGCGCCCGCTCGAGCGGCGGCTCCGCTCGCTCCACAGCGGCGTCTTCATCTTCATCGACAAGCTCGATCAGGCGCTCCGGGGGCTGCCGCGGGACGCGTGGATCCACATGCAAGCCGGGATGATCGAGGCCGCGTGGGACCTGATGAACGCCAACCCGCACGTCAAGATCTTCGCCACGATCCGGGAGGAGGCGTTCTCGGCCTACGAGTCCGACATCAAGAACAACCTCTTCGGCGCGACCGCGAGGCTCCGCTACGAAAAGCACGAGCTCTTCGAGCTGCTCGAGAAGCTCACGTATTATTACGAGAGGCTGCCGCTCCGCGAGTTCATCCACCTCGACGAGGTGCGCGCGGGGCGCTCGTCCCGCGGCGAGTCGACGTTCGACTTCCTCTGCCGGCACACCCTCGGGCGGCCGCGCGATCTCGTGATCCTCGCCTCGGAGATCTCGCGCAACCGACAGGCCCTCGACGAGCGCACCTTCACGCGCATCGTGCAGAGCACCAGCGCCGGCCTCCTCGTCGCCAACATCTTCGACGAGATGCGCGTCTTCCTCGAGGTGCTCCGCCACCGCGACAAGCGGGCCGAGTTCCTCGCCCTGCTCCCCAGCGACGTCCTCACCCACGACGAGCTGGTCGAGGTGTGGTGCAAGTTTCACCAGGTCGACCGCGCGTACTTCGACGCTCACGGCCGGGACGCCGACGACGTCTACCACCCTTTCCGCGAGCTCTTCGAGTGCGGCCTGCTCGGCGTCATCGGCGACGAGCCCGGGGCCGAGCGCCAGGTCCAGCGCTTCCGCCAGCCGCACGACGCCGTGGTCGGCTCGCGCCACGCGCTGCCGCGCTCGCGGTATTACCTGCTCCACCCTTCCCTGCGCGCGCTGATCGAGCCTCTCCCCGGCGGCGGCCAGTTCAACGCGATCCGCAACGTCGTCATCGGCCACGGGGAGCCCTGGCCCCGCCACTGGGACCTCGTGGTCGACGTCCAGCGCGAGCTCTTCCGGCGCCCGGACGCCGACGAGGAGATCGGCGACGCGGTGTTCTCCCTCCTCGACCGCCTCTCGGCCGATATCGCCGACGGCGAGGGCGAAGGCGCCGCGCGCCGGACGATCGCCGCCTCCCCCACCTTCGCCCGCCTCAGCGCGCACCTGGAGCGCATCCACTGGGACGAGCTCCACATCGCGCTCCTCGAGCTCTTCCCGGCAGCGCGCCGGGAGGAGGAGCCCGAGCTGACCGACCGGGTGGAGGTGGCGATGCTGCTCATCGATATCGTCCGATCGACCCGCCTGCTCCAGGACATCGGCGATACGAGCTTCGTCGACCACCTCCACCGGCTCCGCGGCGCCCTGCGCGGGTCGACGAGCCCGCGCCTCGTCAAGGGGACCGGCGACGGGTACCTCGCGGTCTATTCCACGGTGGCCCGCGCCGTCGAGGCGGCCCGCGTGCTCCGCGGCGCCGTCGGCGACGCTGCCGAGCTCCGCCTCATCGTCCACTGGGGCCGGGTGCGGATGAGCGATCACGACGTCCTCGGCGCGGAGGTCCACCGGCTCTTCCGGATCGAGGCGGTCACCGAGGAGGATCGCGCGGACGAGCCGAGCTCCGGGGTCGCCCTGCCGCGCCCCGGCCGGGTGACGCTCTCGCGCGCGGCGGCCGCCGCGCTCCCCGACGCGGCGCGCGCGGACTTCCGCCGGGCGGGCGCGTTCCGGCTCAAGGGGTTCGACGCGCCCGAGTCGATCTGGGTCGAGATCGACGCCGGCGCGTGAGATCGCCCGGGGTGGGCCCGAGGGCCGCCGGCGAGGAGCCGCGCCCTCGGCGGGCGATCGGCCGAGGGCGCGTGTGGTAGGCTGCCGGCGCCATGACCGAGCTCCTGGGCCTCGTGTTCTCGCCGTGGACCGAGAAGGCGCGCTGGGCGCTCGACGTCCGCGGCGTGCCGTACACCTTCCGGCACTACCAGCCGCTCGTCGGCGAGCCGGCGCTCCGGGTGAAGCTCCGCCGGCTCACCGGCCGCGTCTCCGTGCCGGTGCTCACCGCCGACGACGGGCGCGTGCTCGCGGACTCGGCCGACATCGCGCGCTGGGCCGACGGGCGCGGCGCAGGTCCGACGCTGTTCCCGGCCGAGCACGAGGCCGAGATCGCGCGGCTCATCGACCTGTCGGAGCGCGCGCTCGCCGCCGGGCGCGCCCGCGCGCTGTCGCGCATGCTGGCCGACGACGAGGCGCTCGCCGAGATGGCCCCGCCGCCGATCCGGCGCGCGTACGCCCCCCTCGCCGCGCGGCTCGGCGGGCTGGGCGTCCGCCGCACCCTGCGCAAGTACGGCGGCCACGAGGACGGCGCCGAGGCGCACCTGCGGACGATGGTCGCGGCGCTGGACGAGCTCCGCGCGACGCTCGCGCGGAGCGCGCCGCCGGGCCCGTCGGTCGACGCGCCGAGGACGCTCCTCGGCCGCTTCACGTTCGCCGACATCGCGATGAGCCAGGCGCTCGTGAACGTGGCGCCGCCCGCCGCGCTGAAGCTCGGCGCCGCCAGCCGCCGGAGCTTCTCCGACCCCGAGCTGCGCGATCGCTACGCCGACCTTGTCGCGTGGCGCGACGAGCTCTACCGCGCCTTCCGGACGAGCTGACGCGCCCCGTCCGGCGCGCGAGGCATCAGCGGGGTCTCGGGGTCGACGCGCCGCGCCTCACCAGCGCACCGCGGCCAGCTCCGCGGCCTCTTTGGCCTGCGCGAGCGGCTGCGCGATGCGGCCGCGCAGCCCCTCCACCACCGCCGCGGGCGCGGACTCGGGCGAGCCCGCCTGGAACGGCGGATCCGGGT
Organism: Sorangium cellulosum So0157-2; assembly: GCF_000418325.1. Lineage (GTDB taxonomy): Bacteria > Myxococcota_A > Polyangia > Polyangiales > Polyangiaceae > Sorangium > Sorangium cellulosum_D. The sequence continues at coordinate 447,594 of NC_021658.1, read as the reverse complement.
CGTACTCCATCACGAGCTGCGCCGTCTGCGCGGCCGCCTCGCCCCGCATCTTGGCGGCGATCCGGAGGCCGAAATCGATGCCTGACGTCACGCCGCCGCCCGTGATGCGGTTCCGGTCCTCGACGTAGCGCGCATCGACGCGCTCGGCCGAGAGGAGGGGCAAGACCTCGCGGAATGCCCAGTGCGTGGTCGCGCGGTACCCGCGGAGCAGCCCCGCCGCGCCGAGCACGAGCGACCCCGTGCAAACGCTCGTCACGTAGCTCGCCTGCTCGGCGCGCGCCGCGAGGAAATCGAGGACCTCGCCGTCCTTCATCACGGCGATCGTGCCCGCGACGCCGCCCGGAACGAAGAGGATCTCGAGCTCCTCGGGACACGTGTCGAAGGTCGCCGTGGGGGAGAGGGTGATGCCCGAGTCCGTCGTAATGGGGTCGAGCGTCTTCCACACGAGGTGTATTTTCGTATCCTCGAGAATGCTGAACGCGGTCTGGGGACCGATGAGATCGAGCGCGGTGAAGCCCGGATAAATCAGCATGGCGATGTGCTGCATGGGGGAGCTCTCTCCTTCGGGGGTTGTGGGCGACTGCCCAGGAGCGGCGCCGTCCTGCGCGCATCCGCCGAGCGTTTGCAGGGTGGCGAGCGCGGCGCTCACGGCAGCGAGGTCCAAGATTTGTCGGCGTCTCATGAGGCCTGTGTACGCGCTGTCCTGCGGCGCGCCCATGCGACACGTTGTCCTGCGGCGCCATGTCGCATGCGGGAACGCCGGGAGGAGCAGGCGCGCTCGATTCCGGAGGAGCGAAGGACCTTGTCTCAAGGGCGCGGTTCGCCGCCTGCCGCGCCGCCCGCGCCCGCATCTCGGCCTCCGGCGCCGCTTTCTCCCGACCACCCGCCCTCTCCGAAGCCGCCCTCGCCGAACCCACCTTCCCCCGACCAACCACCTTCCCCCGACCAACCACCTTCCCCCCACCAGCCGCCCTCGCCGGACCAGCCCCCGACGCCCGCGCCGGGGTCCGGCGGGCGGAGGTCGCTCAGGTGCGCGAACGCGTCGGAGCGCTGCGCCTGGCAGATGCCGAACGGCAAGGGCGGCTGCGGCACGCACGCCGCGCCCTCCCCGCAATCGCCGTCATCGCAGCAGTATCGCTGGCACGCGTAGAGGCCGCCCCTGCACGTGAGCCCCGGGCCGCAGGTCTCGAACGCGACGGAGCAGGTCTCGCAGCTCTCCGCGTCGCCCGCCTGCCAGAGACACTGGAAGAAGCCGGCGAAGGCATCGTAACCGCAGTGCCCCACCTGCCCTTCGCACCCCTCGTTGGTGATGGGATTGCAGGTGACCATGGCCCCGTCGACCACGACGCAGCTCCCGTGGCTCGCGGCCGGGCCGGGCGGCGCATCGATGCACGCCGGGAGGAACCCGCTGCCGGACAGGTCCACCTCCGCGTCGATGAGGTCGCCGCCGTCCGAGGTCTGCACCGCAACGCACTCGCCCGCCACCGGCGTGGTCCCTGGCCCGCACCGCACCGCGGGCGGCGTGCCCTCCGGCTCGGCCACGCACTCGTTCCCTCGCTGCACCGTCCGGTCGCCGCACGCGAGCGACGGCGCCGCGGCCGCGGGAGGGGCCCCGCCGCCGTCGCCCTTGCAGGACGGGAGGATCAGCGCGCACAGCAGCGCGCCGAGCAGCGCCGGCCCCGCCGCGCCGCCGGGCGCAAGGCGCGCTCCAGGCCATCGCTTCCCAGACATGCTTCCGCTCTCCATCGCTCGAGTGGGTGCCATCGCTTCGGTGTCTCCGGCTCAGTCCAGCTTCGCCCCGGCCTCGATCCACGCGCGGATCGCCGCCCGCTCCTCGGCGCCGAGCGCTCCCCCGACGGGCATCGGCGCGGTGCCCTGGGCCCGCTCGGCGCAGCCGGGCTCGATCTTGCAAACCAGGTAGCTCTCGTCCGCCGCGCCCGGCGCGATCAGCGCCCGGCCCGGCACCTCGTGGGACGGCGCGCCGATGACCTCTCCCCCGGCGAGCGCGGCCCGCCGCAGGTCGAGCCCCGACGCGCGCTCGGCGCCGTGGCACGGGCCCGACGCGCAGCGCTGGTCGAAGATCGCCTGCACCGCCTCGTAGTCCGACGCCGCAGGACCGCCGTCCTCCGGGCCGCTCGGGCACCCCGCGTACGCGATGGGCTCGTCGGCGACGCGCGTGTCCGGCTGCCAGCCCTCCGGCAGCCCGCGCACGAAGCAGTAGAGCGCCCGCGTCGCCTCCTCGGACCAGCCGTCCTCGACGAGCGGCATGCGCGGCCCGAGCTCGTCGCCGAGGAGCCGCAGGTAGAGGAAGCTCCGCTCGGGCCTCCCGGGCACGAGCTGCCTCAGCCCGGCGCCGGCGGCGTCACGGCCGTTGCCGTTCGCGTCCCCGACGACGACGTCGGCCCCCCGCCGCGGCCAGCGCCGCAGGTCGAACGCCCGCGCCACGTCCTCGCCCGCCCGGCTCAGGTCGAGCCGCAGCCGCGACGCGGGCTCGAGCGGCGTGAACACGACGCCGCGGAGCTCCTGCCGGAGCTCGGCCTGGCCCTCCACGACCGGCGCGCGCACCCGCGCCACCGCGCTCACGTCGCCCGCGGGGCCGTCCAGCGCCACCGTCACCTCGGCGGGGACCCGCGGCGCGCCCTCGGGGACGATCACGCGCAGCAGCGCGCGCTCGACGCCGTCCGCGAACACCAGGCGGTCGCCCGGGCGCTCGCAGCCGTCGACGATCGCGCGCGGATCGCCGACGCCGGTCTGGCAGAACGCGCCCGCCGTCGCGATGAACGCCTCGAACGACGACAGCTCGGGCTGCGCCCAGCCGCGGTGGCAGCTGCCCTCGGCGCCCGCGCACGACGGCGCGACGGCGCCCTCGTAGAGGGCCCGCGGCGTCGGGAAGCGCGCCGCGACCGGGTCGTCGCCGGTCGACGCGGAGGCGCTCGATCCGGTCGACGCGGAGGCGCCCTCGCCGCTCGACGGCGGGCCGCGGCCGCCGTCGGAGCACGACGCGAGAAGGATCGCGCCGAGGAGCAGGCAAGGACGTCCCGGTGCACGGAGCCGCGAGGTGGCCATGGTCACTCCCTCCGCAACCGGACGCCGCCTGGGGCGCACTCGACCTCGAAGCCGTCGATGGGCGGCTCGGCCGCGAGCCGCGCGCAGGCCGCGCCGTAGGCGGCGTCGGGCGGCGTGAGCCTCGGGGTCGCCTCGACGCCGCGCGGCACCAGCGTGCCCAACATGAACTGCGGCGACTCGAGCAGCGCCCCGCACACGCCGCGCACCCGGCGCTCGATCTCCTCGGGATCGAGCGCCGCCACCTCGGCGTCGAGCGAGGCGCCGAGGACCTGCTCGAGCGCCTCGCGCTCGCCCGCGTCGCCGAGCCCGGGGTCGCCGACGATGCGGTCCTTGAGCGCCGCGATCAGGTCGGCCACGGTGGCGTCCGGCCGCTCCGACGCCGCCTCGAGGAGCCGCGCCACGAGGTCGCCCTCCGGGGCGATATCGCACGCGGCGAACCGGTCCTCCCAGACGAGGCGCGCCTGGAAGTCCAGCCCCCGGTGCCCGGGCTGGCCGTCGTCCACGAACACGCCGATCGCGCCGAGGAACGCCGCGTCGGCGATCGGCACGGCGATCGGCGCAGGCCAGTCGAGCGCGCCGTGGGCCGCGCTCAGCAGCGTCCGGCCCGACAGCGGCGCGATCGCGTCCCCGACGCTGTTCCTGCGGCGCGCGGGGTCCTCCTCGGCGATGATCCACGGGTCGAACAGGGGGGCGAACGCGTACGGCTCGTCCGCGCAGCCGTCCTCCGGCGCCTGCAGGTTGAACCCGGGGCTCCGGAGCACCTCGAGGAGCAGGCGGACGTGCGAGAAGCCCGAGGCGAGGAACGCCTCGGTGACGCGCAGCAGCTCGCCGCGCGACGCGGCGCTGCGGGGGTAGTAGTGCGCGACGGTGAGCGGCGTGCCGATGACCTCGCGCCACACCTCCTCGGCGATGTGCGCCGACACGAGGTACGCGAGCGCCTCGTCGGGGTTCGGGATCTCGCCGCGCTCGCCGCGCGAGAGGCCGTGCTGGCGCAGCCCGACGAAGCCCCGCTGCAGCGCGGCGGACAGGTCCCACATCGACGTGCGCGCGCCGCGCACGCTGCCGAGGAGCGCGTCGACCCCCGCCGGATCGTCGGTGATCTCCGAGAAGAACTCGCCGCACGCCGCGGTCCAGCCCCACGGCCTCACCACCGCGTTCGGGAGCACGACGGGCAGCGGCGCGGCGTCGGCCATCGACGCGACCGAGAACCCGCCGAAGCGGAACACGCCGTAGGCCCGGGCGATGCCGTCGTGGCCGTCCTTCTCCGGGGGGCCGCTCGAGTCCGTGAACAGGCTCTTCTCCAAGAGGCCCGGCAGCGGGAAGAACCGGTTCTTGCTCGGCTCCGGGTCGAAGGTGACCGACGCCTCGCCGTTGTGGCAGCGCAGGCACACGATGTCCCGGTGCAGGTAGGCGCCGCTGAACCGCGCGCCGAAGTTCTGCCGGCGCGCGAGCTCGAGCTTCACCGGGTCCGCGTTCGCGCCCTCGAAGCTCTGCGACACGATGCTGAACAGGTTCGCGACGTAGATCGGCGAGACATCGTCGCCCTCAAGCGAGCCGAGCATCAGATCCAGCATCGAGAACTCGTCGCCCTGGGCGCGCGCCGGCTCGCGCCGCACGCGCTCGGCGGCCTTCCGGCGGGCTTCGCCGTCGGCGCTGAGGAGCGTCGAGAAGCACTTCGCGGAGCTCTCCGTGGCGCGCACGACGCGCAGGCTGTCCAGGTAGAAGTCCGTCCACCGGCGGAGGTAGTCGAGCTGCGACGTCTTGATCATGGCGAGCACCGCGTAGCGCCGCCCCGCGCTGAGCGGCGCGCCCTCGGCGAGCGGCGCGCCGCCGTCGACCTGCCGGATGAGGTCGGTGTAGAAGCGCACCTCGTCCTGGCTGCGCGGCCTCCGCCCCAGCGTCGCCAGGTGGGCGCGGCGCACGAACGCCGCGTCGGAGTCCTGGCAGCGCGCGAGCGGATCCTTCGCCGCCTCGACCGGCCGGTCCGCGCCGGCGTCCGGGAGCTCGGGCGTCGGGCGCGCGCCCGCGTCGTCCTCGATGGCCGGCGCCTCGGGCGTCCCCGGCGCGCCGGGCGCGGGGTCGGGGCCGCAGGCGCCCGCGCCGAGCAGGGCGCCGGCGAGGCCTGTCGCAAGGAGCAGCGTGGAGCTCAGCGTCGCGCGTCGCATCGTTGTCGCCCTGTTCATCCGTGCCCGAGCACCCTGGCGAGCGCCGCCTCCGCGGACTCGCCCTCGTTGCGCGTCCCCTCGACGTCGCTCACGCCGAAGCCCTCCTGGGCGAACGGCCAGATCCCGAGCGCGAGCAGCGCGGCGATCCGCTGCTCCGGCGGCTTCACGAACGTCGTCGCGCGCCCGTCCGGCCCGATGGCCCCGTAGATGCCGCGCTGCTTCTCGCGGATGGGGCCGCCGAGGTACACCGTGACGTAGCCGTAGGGCCAGTGGTTGCGGCCGAGCTCGTTCTGCGCGCCCGGAGAGCGGCCGAACTCCATGTTGAGGATGACGAGGGTCCGGTCGAGGTCGAGCTTCCCCTCGGCCTCGGGCCCCTGCTCGTCCGGGCGCCGGACGTGCGACAGGAGCTCGGTGAGCGTGTTGCCGAGGTTCATCGCCTGCGTGCGGCACGTCTCGGCGTGGGTGTCGTAACCGCCGCCGCCGTCCGCCATGACGAGCCCCGGATCGATGAAGCAGCAGTAGCGCGCCGGCGCCGCCGGGTGCGTGAGCAGGTGCGCGATGACCCGCAGGCAGATGGCCGGGGCGTTGATGTTCTCCATGCCGCAGAGGGCGGTCACCGTCTGCTCGAACAGCGCGCTGTCGAGCACCGCGTCGAGCTCGTGCGCGCTCGCGACGGCGCGGATCGTCTGGCTCAGCTCCGACAGCCGCGAGGCGCGGAGCGGATCGCCCTCGCGCCTGTACCTCACCCGGTCGCGGTACTGGTCGACGTAGCGCGACAGGAGGCCGTCGAACGCCGCCCGCTCGGGCGCCGCGCCGACCTTCGGCCGCTTCAAGAGCCCCAGGAACTCCTCGCTGCTCGCGCGGAGGAGCAGCGGCCGCGCCGTCGCGGGGTGGAGCCCTGTCGCGAGCGACGCCTGCAGGTTGTCGCCGGGGATGCCGAGGTCCGTGAACGTGTAGGCGTAGGGGGCGGCGCGCCCCGGATCGCCGTGCTCCATCGCGTGGCGCTGCACGTGGGCGCCGAGGCACGCCATCTGCGGCGAGCCGAGCGCGCGGCCGCACAGCGCGTAGGGAATGGCGGCCTCGTGCGGCTCCAGATCGTGCCGGGTCACGACGACGCGCATGCGATCGAGGACGTCCTTGCGGGCGATCAGCGGGGCGAGGAGCGGCCCGAGGCTCACGTTCATCCCGAGCGCGTCGCGGGCGAAGGGGACCAGCCCGAGGTCGCCCGCCGCGAGCCCGCACTCCGAGAGCACGGAGGAGAGCAGCGAGCTCTCCGGCGCGGCGGGGTTGTAGAAGGTGTGGAGCTGCGTGCCCCGCAGGTCCGGGTTCGGATCGTCGGGGCGCCCGTACGCCTCGACTCCATAGAACGTCTCCCACGTGGTCAGCCCGCCGTACAGGAAGACCTCCAGGATGTTCTCGGCGCGGAGCTCGGGCGGGAGCCCGATCTGCCGGTACGGCTCCGGGGTCTCCCCGAAGGCCGCTCCGGCCCTCGAGCTCCGGAAGAGCGTGCCCGCCGCGGCCATCGCGCCGAGCGCCGCCCCGGACTGAAGAAAACGACGACGTTTCATCGCCCCAGCACCTGTCACCCTCGACCCACCCTCAGCGCGGGGCGCGACACGCCCCTAAGAAAATTACCGTTCGCCATCGACATCCATGGTTTCGAGCGCGTTCGAGCGCGCGCGACCCGCGGAACGTGCCGAGTCGTCGCTCGCGTCGCGACCTCATGAATGACGACGGGCCCGTCGATCCTTCACGCGATCGCGCGTGGCCCGTCGTTTTTCACGGCGCGCACCCAAGGCACAGCGCACCTGTCCGATGGAGAGGGTCGAGAGGGTCGGCGCAGGCGAGCGCCTGATCGCTCGATCTCCCCGATTCCTCTCCAACGAGACTTCTGCAGAATGCGCCCATCGCGCGCCGAGTGGTATCGCGGCGCACGATCGCGACGTGCGTTCGCTGCGCCGAGGCGGCGGATCGCGGCTCCTGCGCTGCGATCAGGCCTTCCGGCCGCGCGCCGGTTTGCCGGGCGGGGGGGCGAGCCACCGATCGAGCTCGCCCGACACGTGGTGGAAGTCGAACGCGCCGGCGTCGATCCCGAGCTGGAGCATGGCGCCCATGATGAAGGACGTGATCGCGGCGGCGGTCTCCGCGCTGGAGTACGCCTGGACGGGCCCCTGAGCTGCGCGCCGCGCGCCCGAGCGATCGCCTCCTTCGTTGCGCACGGTGAGGTTGAGCAGTATGGGGAGCGTATCCGAACGGCGGTCTTGGCCGGGCCCTGCCCCCGCGGGGGTGGTTCTTCCGTGCCCGGGCCTGTCGTCACGAAAGGAGCGCTCCGATGCCTGTTGACGTGAAGTACACGACCCAAGCCACTGCTCAGGGCGGCCGCGACGGCCGGGCCAAGACCGCGGACGGTGCCCTCGACGTGAAGCTCTCGACGCCGAAGGAGCTTGGCGGCGCCGGCGGCGAGGGGAACAACCCGGAGCAGCTCTTCGCGGCGGGTTACGCCGCCTGCTTCCTCGGTGCGTTGAAGTTCGTGGCCGCGCAGGAAAAGGCGCGGATCCCCGCCGAGGCCACGGTGACGGCGACGGTCGGCATCGGCCCCCGCTCCGAGGGCGGCTTTGGCCTCGACATCGGCCTGCGCATCTCGCTGCCGGGCATCGAGCGTTCGCAAGCCGAGCAGCTGGTCGAGAAGGCGCACCAGGTTTGCCCCTACTCGAACGCCACCCGCAACAACGTCGCCGTCCGATTGGAAGTCGCCTGATCGACGACGATCGCCCTCCCACGTCGGAGCGGCATCCCCTGCATCTCTAGACCACCGCTCAGGGGCCCGTCCCCTCGCGATGGAGCGCCGCGAACACCCCCCCTCGGGCGAGCAGCTCCGCGTGCGTCCCCTGCTCCACGACCCGCCCGTGGTCGAGCACCACGACCCGATCCGCGTGCCGGATCGTGCTCAGCCGGTGCGCAACAACGAAGCTCGTCCGCCCGCGCAGGAGCCGCCCGAGCGCCGCCTGCAGCCGGGCCTCGGTCAGCGCGTCCACCGAGCTCGTCGCCTCGTCGAGCAGCACGATGCGCGGATGCGCGACCATCGCCCGCAGGAAGCACACGATCTGCCGCTGCCCCAGCGACAGCCCCGTCCCCCGCTCGCCCACCTCGGTGCGGAGGCCCTCCGGCAGCGCGTCCAAGAGGTCGAGCACGTCGAGGTCCCGCGCCGCGTCGCGGATCTCGGCGTCGGTCGCCGCCGGGTTCCCCATGCGCACGTTGTCGAGCACCGTGCCGCTGAAGAGGAAGTTGCTCTGCAAGACCAGCCCGAGCTGCGCGCGCAGCGACGCCGACGACGTCGCCGCCAGATCGTGCCCGTCGACGGTGATCGACCCCGCCGTCGGCAGGTACAGCTTCGCCAGCAGGTTCAGGATCGAGGTCTTGCCGCTGCCCGTGTGCCCGACCAGCGCGATCATCTGGCCCGGCTCGGCGACGAGATCGACCCCGTGGAGCACCGGCTTGCCCGGCTCGTACGCGAAGCTCACCCCCTGGAAGACGACCCGGCCGCGCGCCGGCGGCAGCGCCGGGAGGCCGCCCTCGTCGGGCCAGTCAGGCTCGGCGTCGAGCACGCGGAAGAGCCGCTCGGCCCCCGCCATCGCCGTCAGGGCCTGGTTGTACTGGTTGCCCAGGACCGGGATCGGGTTGAACAGCAGGTTCGCGAGGAAGAAGAACTCCACGAGCACGCTGAGCTCGATCGCGCCGTGCAGGGCCTGATAACCGCCGACGACCACGAGCACGGCCAGGAACAGCTGCCCGTTGAACTCGAGGAGCGGGAGGAAAGCGGCCGAGTGGCGCGCCGCATCCATGTTGTAGCGCGAGTGATCGAAGATCAGCGCCCGGAAGAGCCCTCCGTTGATGTCCTGCCGCACGAAGCCCTGCGTCACGCGCACCCCCGTGACCGACTCGGCGAGCGTCGCCGTGACCCGAGTGAAGCTCTCCTGCGCGCGCTGGTGCGCGGCCCCGAGGCGCTTGTGGAAATAGACGATCAGCCCCCAGAAGACGGGGACCATCGCCGCCACCACGAGGAAGAGCGGCCAGTGCGCGCGGGCCATCAGCGCCATCGCCACCGCCATCGTGCCGAGCTGCACCGTGCTCACGAACACGACGTCCTGCACCGCCACCCGGATGGCGTCGATGTCGGAGGTCATGCGGCCGATGAGGCGCCCCACCTTCGTCTTCACGAAGAAGCTCATCGGCATGCGCAAGAGGTGCCTTTCCAGCCGATCGCGCATGTCGAACACCACGGCCTCCCCGAGCTCGAGCGCGAGGCGCGAGCGGAAGTGGAAGACCACCGCCGTGAGCAGCGCGAACGCCCCGAAGCCGAGGACGGAGAGCAGCGCGGCGCGCGCGTCGCGCCGGGCCACCGGGCCGCTGATGATGGCGCCGACCGCCCAGGTGAGGAGCGGGAGCTGGATCGACCGCACCACGACGAGCGCGAAGAGCGCGTTGCGCTTCCTCGCGTACGGGCGTGTGAACGTGAACACGCGCCGCACGAGCCCGAGATCGAGCCGGCCGTGGGCGTGGTCCCGCTCGTCCTCGATCGCGGCGCGCGACAGGCCGAGGCGCACGTCGATCGGCGCCGGCTCGGCCGCGGCGCGCGCCGGCCCCGCCGCCGCCTTCGTGGCGCGGCGCGTCGCCTCGCCGGCGCGGCTCACGCCGGCTCCTCGGCCGGGCCCGGCGCCGCGGGGCGCGCGCCGCGCCGCGAAGGCGGCGACGGGCTCTCGTCCGCCCGCGCGGCGGCGGCGTGCGCGTCGTGCAGCGACAGCGCGCGCGCGTAGTGGCCGCGCGCCCGGAGCAGCTCCTCGTGGGTCCCCCGCTCGACGACGCGGCCCCGGTCGAGCACGATCACCTGGTCGGCGCGGCGGAGCAGGTGGGCCCGGTGCGTGGCCATGATCGTCGTCCGCCCCCGGGTCGCGCTGAGGATCGCGTCGAGGATCTCGCGCTCGGTGCGCGCGTCCACCGCGGCCGTCGGGTCGTCGAGCAGGAGCAGCGGCGGGTCGAGCAGCACGGCGCGCGCGATGGCGAGCCGCTGCCGCTGGCCGCCCGAGAGGTTGACCGCCGACTCGCTGAGCTCGGTGTCGTAGCCCTCGGGCAGCTCCCGGATGAACTCGTGGGCGCGGGCGACGACCGCGGCGCGCTCGATCTGCTCCCGCGTCGCGTGCGGGGCGCCGAACGCGATGTTGGCCGCCACCGTGTTGCTGAAGAGGAAGTTGTCCTGGAAGACGACCCCCATGCGCCGGCGGATCAGGTCGAGGTCGTGCCGCCGGAGGTCGACGCCGTCGAGCAGGACGCGCCCGGAGGTCGGATCGTAGAAGCGCGGGATCAGGCTGAGCAGCGTGCTCTTGCCCGCGCCGGTCGGGCCGATCACGGCGACGAACTGCCCGGGCGCGACGTCGAGGTCGACGCCGTGGAGCACGGGCCTCCCCGGGTCGTACCCGAACGTGACGCGCTCGAACACGAGGCGCCCCTCCGCGCGGGCGGGGCGCTCGGGCGCCTCGGGGCTCGCGATCTCGACGGGGGTGTCGAGCACCTCGAAGACGCGCCGCGCGCCGATGAAGCTCTGCTGCGCGGTGTTGACGATCGTCGCCATGCTCGCGATCTGCCCGGAGAACTGCTGCAGGATGCCGGCGAACACCACGAGCTGCCCGAGCGTGATCCGGTCGCGCGTGACGAGCAGCCCGCCCATGCCGAGCAGGAGGACGAGGCTCAGCTGCCCGAGCAGGTCGATGGTCGGGCTGAGAACGCTCACCTTCCGGAACGTGCCCTGCTGCTGCTCGCGCACCTCGCGGTTCCGCTCGTCGAAGCGGCGGTGGGCCTCGCGCTCTCGCCCGAGCCCCTTGATGACCTGGATCCCCTGCAGCCCCTCGCTGAAGCTCAGGACCATGCGGTCGACGAGCTCGCGGTTCTGCAGGTAGGCGGGCCGCACCCAGCGGGCGAAGAGCGTGCTCGCGATCCAGAGCAGCGGCGTCGGCGCGAGGCACACGACGGTCAGCAGGGCGTGCGTGTGGAGCATGTACGCGACGTACACGCCGAGCGACAGGACCATGATGACGCTCTGCAGCAGCACGCCGTCCACGAACGAGCGCACGAGCTGCACGTCGCCGGTGACGCGGTTGATGAGCGAGCCGCTCGTGTTGGCGTCGAAGAACCGGAAGCTCAGCCGCTGGAGCTTGTCGTACACCCGCGCGCGGAGATCCGGGACGATCTCCATGTGGACGAGGTGGCCCACCGACAGCGCGTACCCGTAGTTGAGCACCGCGCGGGCGGCCGCCATGGCGAGGATGGCGCCGCCGATCGAGAGGACCGCGGCCATGGGCTCCCGCTCCACGTCGACCAGCCGGCCCACGCCGAGCGGCAGCGCGGGCGCGCGGATCGACGGATCGAGCCGGTGGCGGAGGATGTCGATGGCGAGCCCGGTCAGGCCGAGCCCCGCGAGCCCCAGCGAGAGCAGGACGATCTGGTAGCCGAGCACGCGCGCGACCCGCCCCCGGTACGCCCAGCTCAGCCCGAGGAGCCGCAGGAGGAGCGAGCGCCCGCCGCGGGGGCGCGCCGCTTCGGGCGCGGGGAGCGCGCCGCGATCAGAACGTGAACCGGACGACATCAGAGCAGGGCACCTGGCAGACCGGCCGCGCCGGGGCCCGTAACCTACCGGCTCGCGCGGCGTTGGCCAGCGGCTGACGCGCGCGGAGCGGCGGCGCTTGTGCAGCGGCGAACGTGGGAGGATCGCCGGGCTGCCAAGGACGCCAGGATGTCCGAGAGAGCTCGCCTCTCGGCAGCCTCGGCGGCCTGGCGGTCGTGGTCTCCTTCGCCGGGGCGCCGCTAGTACATGAGGTTGCCCTGGCCGAGCCGGTAGGTGATGTTCGAGCCGAACTCGTCGCGCGCATTCTGGACGCGCAGGAGCGCGATCGAGATCCGGCTCTCGCGCGCCGACCATCCTGCCGCCGAGAGGCCCGCCGCGATCTCGGTCTTCGCCTGCCGGAGGCGGTACCGCGAGACCGGGTGCAGCGGCGTGCCGGCGACGCTGAGGACCTGCGTCGCGTCGTCGATCTCGACCTCGGCCAGCTCCATCAGGCGCTTCTGGACGTCGTCGCGGGTGTCGTGGAACTGGCGCGCGAGCGTCCGGGCGGCCTGCAGGCGCTGCTTCGCGAGGTCGAGGTTGAACGCGGCGTTCAGGACGCGGAGCAAGCGCCCCATCGTGACGATGTCGGCGTCGGGGAACTGGATCGGGGTGCCGAACCGCGCCTCCAGCTCCCGGCCAGCCGGCGAGCCCTTGAAGTCCTCCCTGGTGTAGAAAGAGACCGCGGCCTCGATGTCGTTCCCGAAGGCGTTCGAGTGGAAGAACGGCGGCGTGTCCACGGCCTCGATGATGGGCGGGGTGTTGAACGTGCCGTCGCCGTACCCGTCGAGGATATTGCGGCCGAGGACGTCGATGTTGGGCGCCGGGAGCCCGACGCCCCCGAACCCGCCGTCGAACGCCCCCGGGGAGCTGCCGGTCCCCGGCGCCTTCCGGGCCCCCGTGTCCAGGTTGCGGTTCCGCCCCGTGTCCAGGTGGTTCGCGCCCGCGTTGGAGTGGCACACGTTGCAGCGGCCCCGCTGCGGATCCAGGAACGCCAGCCGCCCCTCGTTCGCCTCGGGGTCGGTGAGCTTCACCCGCGTGAGGTCGAGCTCGTTCGTCCGCCCCAGGCTCAGCTGGTAGGCCAGGGTGAGGTCGAGCTCCTGCTCGGTGGGGAGCCGGAACGAGACCCCCGGCTCACGGCTGAGATCCTTCGGCAGGTGCTGGGTGACCGCCCCGGTGAGGAAGTCGCGCAGCGAGCCGCTGCCCGGGGCGCCGTCGCCCGACCAGCCCGTGCGCTGGAGCGGCATGCCCTCCCCCTCCTGCGCCGGGTCCGGCGCGATGGTCGTCGCCAGCGAGAGCGTGTGCTGGACCCCGCGCATCACGTACTTGCCGTCGAGATCGTCGAAGCCGTCGATGTTCTCGCGAATCAGGCCGTTCGTCTTCAGCTCGTACGTCTCGAGGTCGGTCAGCGCGGCGTCTTCCTCGTAGACGAACAGCGGGTCAAAAGGGTTGATATCGAGGAGAGCGTCGATGAAGGGAAAGTCAATCGTGAAGTTGTTTTCGACAGGATGACAGGACCCGCAAGTCCGGCCGTTGCCCTCGAAAGTTTCGCGAAAGAAGATGTCAGCGCCTGCGCAAATTTCCCTGCTCACGAGCCCGGCGACCACGCGGGGGTCCTGTTCGCAAGCAGCGATCCTGTCCTCGGCGGTGAGCGCGCTCGACACGCCGGCGTGACGCTCGTCCTCCGGCGCGCGAGGGGCGCACGAGGCGAGGAGGGTGACGGCGACGAGCGGAGCGACGAACAAGGAACCCCAATTCGAACTTGGCATAGCGCTCTCTCTTCCTGTGACCGTTGTTCCGTACAGCTGCCGAAACGCGACGCACATGGGTGCTGCGCGTCGACCGCGCGTGCAGCACCGGGGAAACGCGGTGGAAACCGGCTCGGCGAGCGGCGGCCGTCGGCGCGACCCGGGCCGGCCATGCGGGCTCAGCCGTAGACGAGGTGGCCTGCCTCTCTCGGTCACCCATGCCGCCCTCGCGGCGTACCGGAGACCCCCGATCCGCTCCCGGGCGGCAAGGGCACGCTAGCCGCCCCGCGGTCAGGTGAGCCGCGCGGGGCCGGCGCCAGGGCGATCTTAGGGGGCGACTACTTAGCGGACCAGGCCAGGCACATCAACCTTCACCGGCGCTCGCAGCACGATTCCGACTACATCATGACCTACCACAGACGACCTCGAGACGGTACGCACCGGCGGCTCGATCTGCAACAGGGTTGCGATCACGGGCGGATCGGGCGCGAGGAGGGGCCGGAAGCCAGGCTCCGCGGGCGTGCTCGGGGGATCGAAGCGAGACATGGGCGTGACGACCGGCGGCGTCCCTCCGACCGCTCCCTCGGCGGGGTCTGCGACCGTTCCGGTCCAACGGAGAACGTCTAGACCGGCCGGTGGCGCCCCTCCAACTCATTAGTAGCATGGGCCACATGCATTCCGTGCATCTTGCCTCGATCGATCTGAACCTGCTCGTCGTCTTCGACGCCCTCCTGGCGGAGGGGAGCGTCACGCGCGCGGCGGCGCGCGTCGGGCTGAGCCAGTCGGCCATGAGCCACGCCCTCGGGCGGCTTCGCACGTTGATCGACGACCCCATCCTGGTGCGCACGCCGCGGGGGATGATCCCGACGCCGCGCGCGCAGGAGCTCATCGGCCCCATCCGCGAGGCCCTCGCCCAGATCGAGGCGACCGTCGCGCGCCGCCCCCGCTTCGATCCGGCGACGGCGCGCCGCTCGTTCGCGGTCGCCACGGTCGATTACGTGGAGCTCATCCTGCTGCCCCGGCTCGTGCAAAAGCTCTTCACCGACGCGCCGTTCGTCGATCTCATCGCGCGCCCCTACGACAGCGACATGTGGAGCTCCATGGAGACCGGGAAGGTCGACCTGGCCATCGGCCTGCTCCCCACCGTGCCCGCGGGGTTCTACCGGCAAAGGCTCATCGAGGAGCACTACATGTGCGTGGTGAGGAAGAATCACCCCGTGGTGGGCAGCAAGCTCAACATCAAGACCTACACGAGCTTGCCGCACGCGCTCATCAGCCCGCGCGGCGACGGCGGCGGCCGGGTGGACGAGGTCCTGGCCGAGCGGGGGCTCTCGCGCCGCGTGGCGCTGCAGATCCCCCACTTCCTCGTGGCGGCCCACATCGTCGCGCAGACGGATCTCGTGCTGACCGTGCCGGCGCGCATCGCGCGCGTGTTCGCCGAGATGGAGGCGCTGCGCATCATGAAGCCGCCCGTGGAGCTCGGCGGGTTCTCGCTGGATCAGGTGTGGCACGAGCGGCAGGCGAAGGACCCGGCGCACATCTGGCTGCGAGGGATCTTCGCGGAGATCGCCCGCGACAGCTGACGCGCCCTCGTTCGACCTGCCGCGCGCGCCGCGCCCGCCGCGACCCTGTCGCCCGGAGGCGGGGCCGGCGAGGCGGAGAGCGCGCTGTGGACCGGTTAAGTCGTTTTCCCCTTCCCTCTGCTTGTCCGTTCAGGTAGGGGCGCCGGGCGCGGCGATGAGCTCGACGCCCTCGCGCTCGGCGAGCTGCCGGTGCAGCGCGGTCAGCCGGGCGGTGACGGGTCCGCGCTCGCCGCGGCCGATCGTGCGCCCGTCGAGGCTCCGCATCGCGATCACGCCGGCGCCGGTGCCGGTCAGGAACGCCTCGTCGGCGGCGAAGAAGTCGAGCCGCCCGAGCGAGCGCTCCACCACGGTGAGGCCGATGCTGCGCGCGAGCTCCATCACGGCCGCGCGGTTGATGCCCTCGAGGCACCCGTCGGTGGCGGGCGGCGTCGCGAGCACGTCGCCGCGGAGCGCGAACACGTTGGCCACGGAGGCCTCGGCCACGTGGCCGCGGGCGTTCAGGAGCAGCGCGTCGTCGGCGCCGCGCTGCCTGGCCTCGAGCTTGGCGAGGGCGGAGCCGAGGTAGTTCAGGCTCTTGATCCGCATGTCGAGCGCGTCGGCGTCCGGCCGGCGGTGGCTCGACGTGATGAGCTCGAGGCCGCGCCGCCGCTGCTCGTCGTCGAAGAGGCGGATCGATCCCACGATGCAGAACAGCCCCGGCCGCTCGCAGGTGGTCGGGTCGACGCCGAGCGGGCCCACGCCGCGCGTCACCACGAGGCGGACGTAGGCCTCGCGCGCGGCGTGGGCGCGCGCGGTCTCCTCGACGATCGCGCGGAGCCCCTCGATCGGGCGCGGCAGCGCGATGCCGAGCGCCTTCGCGCCGGCCTCGAGCCGCGCGAGGTGGCGGTCGATCCGGAAGAGCCGCCCCGCCGCGACGCGGATGCCCTCGAAGATGCCGTCGCCGTAGAGCAGCCCGTGATCGGTCACGTTCACGGTCGCGTCCTTCGCGTCGACGATTCGCCCATCGATCCATGTCTTCATGACGTTCACCTCCTGCTGTCCCCCTCGAGAGCGCGCGCGACGCGCTCGGCGGCGTCGCGCGTGTGTTGCGCCGCGGCGTCGCGTCGCTCGCCGCGCAGGCTCTGGGCGGCGGCGGCGCAGGCGATGCAGCCGTGCAGGCCGCCGCGCGCGAGCACCGGGGCGGCGATGACGGTCAGCCCGTCGATCCACTCGCCCTCGTTGACGTCGTAGCCGCGCTTCGCGGCGCGCTGCGCGGCGCGCTCGGCGGCGGGGCCCGCGCCCTGCGCGCCCACGAGCTCCGGCGCGTGCGCGAGGTAGAGCCGTCCGCTCGCGGTGACGTCGACCGGGACCTCGGCCCCGACGGTCGGCGCCGCGCGCAGGAGCCCCGTGCCCTCGGCCTTGTCGAGCACGACGAGCCGCCCCGCGCGGGCGGCGACGAGGAAGAACGTCTCGCCGAAGGCGCGCGCCGCCCGCTCGAGCTCCGGCTTGGCCACGCGCGCGACGGGGTCGAGCCCCTGCGCCCCGAGCCCGAGGCGGATGAGGCCGACGCCGAGCCGGTAGCGCCCCTCCCCGTCCTGCTCGACGAGCGCGTGCGCGGCGAGCGACGCGAGCAGCCGGTGCAGCGTCGCCTTGGGCATGCCGAGGCGCGCCGCGAGCTCCGCCAGCGAGGCGCTGCCGCCGCCCTCGCGCAGCGCCTCCAGGGCGCGCACCGCCTTGTCGACCGTCCCAGACCGTTCCATTATTCGGAATCCAGTTCCGATATTTGATCTACTCCGTTCCCGGGCCGCCGTCCAGGGCGCGCCGGTCGGGCGCCGTGGCGTCGCCGGCTCGGGCGCCGGAGAGCGGGCGAAGCGCTCGCTGGTGTCGCTGGAGGGCCTCGGATAGCGTCCGTTCGCTTAACGTCGAGACAACGTCGAGAGCCGCGGAGGCGAGGAGCTCATGAGCAAGGTCGATTCGGTCGTACTCGTCCACGGCGCCTGGCACAGCCCGGCGTGCTGGTCTCAGGTCGCGTGCCGGTTGCTCGGGGCCGGGCTCGACGTCCGCGCGCCTGCGCTGCCGAGCGCCGGGCCGGACGCGGCTCGGCTGGGCGGCCTCGCGGCGGACGTCGAGGCGGTGCGCGCGGCGCTGGCCGAGGTTCCGGGCAAGGCCGTCGTGGTCGCGCACTCGTACGGCGGGCTGCCGGTCACCGAGGTGGCGGCCCGCACGGGCAAGGTCGCCCACCTCGTCTACCTGTGCGCGTTCCAGCTCGGCCCGGGGGAGTCGCTGCTCTCGTCGATCGGCGGCAAGGAGCCGCCGTGGTGCATCACCTCCGCCGACGGCCTGACGCTGCGGCCCGCGGGCGCGCGGGACATCTTCTACAACGACTGCGCGGACGAGGTCGCGGCCGCGGCGGAAGCGGCCCTGCTGCTGCAGGCCAGGGCTTCGTTCGTGCAGCCGCTGACCGCCGCCGCCTGGCAGGAGCTGCCGTCCACGTACGTGATCTGCGAGCGCGACAACGCCATCCCGGTGTTCGCGCAGGAGGCGATGTCGCAGCGCGCGCGGCAGGTGCGGCGCCTCGACACGGGCCACTCTCCGTTCCTGTCGCGGCCGGACGACGTGGTCGCGCTCGTGCGCGACATCGTCGCGGCGAGCTGAGCCGGTGCTAAACCGGTTAAGTCACGGGCGATCCGGGCGCCGCTGGCTGGGAGCCGGCGCGGACGACCGCGTTCGCGTGGAGAGGGCCTGCCATGCGCCTGACGCTGGCGCTCGATCTCTAGACGAAGTCCCCCAGACGAAGTCGTGGCGGCGGACCGGCGCGTTCTTCCGGTACGCATTGCAGCGCCGCGCCCGGAGCGCGCGAGCCGCAGATGGCCCGGAGCGCGCGAGCCGCAGCGTGGTGGTCAGCGAGCGTCACCGCAATAGTTAGTAAGGCTAACTAAAGCTGTCCAGCGAGGTGGCGGCGCTGGCGAGGGCCCCAGCGCCGCGCCGGAGCCGGCCGGCCATCATGCATGCTCTCTGCGGGCCCCGCCGGCCGGCACGCTGGCGCGCGCCGCGTCGCACTCGTCGCAGCCCTCGTCGGGCGGGCAGAGGAACACGAGCGGGCTTTTCGCGAGGTGCTCGACCGCCACGGCGACGAGATCGCGTGAAGCACACACGCGCGCGTGGGCGCGGCCCACCCTTCCTTCCTGCTGTAGCCCCCGTTCGCGCAACCAGCCATCGGCGAGCCCGAACCGCCGGCAGCAATGATCTGTCTCGTGAATCATCGCGGTCCGGGCCACGCCGTCGACCTCGATCACGCACGGGTGCGCGACCGAATAGGGGACCCGCGCGATGGCCTCCGCGACGTGGAGGGTCGTGTTCTCGGCGTGCGTGACGCCGAGCAGCAGCACCTGGCCTCCGAGCTCGTGGACGCGGCCCGGGGGGCTGTCCGGCCCGTGCGGTGGCGACAGCGGCTGCGGCGCGCAGATGCGCTCGGCGAAGGGGCCGGCGGCGGCGAAGGAGCCGCCAGGGTGGCCGCTGCGCAGCACGCCCGGCTGCCTCCAGAACGTCTCGGCGGTGATCCCCATGCCGCTGGTCGGCGTGGACCGGGGATCGAACACGCTCCGTCCGTCGGTCATCGTCGGCATGACGAGCGTGCCGTCGTCCCCGAGCGCGGCGCGCAGGGCGCGGATCAACCCGAGCGGCCCGCCCTCGATCGGACGCACCGCCCTGAACGACGTGTGGACGAGGAGGACGCCGCCCGGCCTCACGCCGAGGGCGAGCAGCTCGGCGACCACCCGGCTCACGCTGGGCTCATGCATCGTCCAGGCATACCATTCTTGTGCGTTATCGCGGTCGCTCCTCCCCGGAAGGGCGATTCCCTGCCGGCACCGAAGGCAGGGTCGACTCCGAGGGACGCGCCGCGGGCTGGAGATGGACGTCCGGGCGATTCCAGCCCTGGAGGAAAGGCGGGCTCGCCCAGCGATAGCCCGCATCGTCTCGACGAGCGCATCGCGCCGGAAGGGTTCACGAAATCGATAAAAGCAGGGCGCTTCCGCGCGCGCCTCCCGTGGTGCGCCGCCGCCTCCGTCCGCCGCAATGAACGCTCGTGACGCTCGTGACGCTCGTGACGCTCACGCGCGCCGCCTCGCACTGATTTCTTTACATTGCGCCAGAGAGCCATGGTACCTTTCCAGGTCATGGTCGCCGCTCTTCGGGCGTCAGCCATGCAATCCCATCACCGGGCCGGCGCCGGAGGCTCGGATCGCTCATCGCCCTGAACGTGCCGCGCGACGCGTGAGGCATCGGTGCAACCTGCCTGCACGTCCGCGCGAGCTGGAGGTGTCTATGTCCTCGATGCGACAGATGCGTATTCTCTATTTTGCGCCTCGCGCCTGCTGGCCGCTCGACACCGGGGCCAAGCTACGCAACTGGCATTTCGTCCGGCAGCTCTCGCGGTTCGCGCGGGTGACGTACCTGAGCTTCGCCGACGACGGCGCCGTCCGTAACGGGCGGGCGCGGATGGGCGCGGCCGGCCCCGCCCCGCAGCCGATGAACGATATCGCGCAGATCACCGATCAGGTGCTCACCCTCACGCAGGAGAAGCCGAACTCCCTGGGCAAGATCCTGCGCGGCGCCGTGGGGCCGCTGCCGCTCGTCGTCCTCAATTACACGACGAGCGCCATGCGCCAGGAGCTCGCGCGCGTCCTCGACGAAGGCCAGTTCGACGCCGTGCAGGTCGAGAGCGTCCACCTCGCCGGGTATCTGCCCTTGCTGCGCGCGGCGCGCAACCGGCCTCTGCTCCTCTGCGACTGGCACAACATCGAGTCGGAGGTGCTCTCCCGCTACAGCAAGAACGCGCCCGATCGCCTCCGCGGGCTCGCGGCGTTCGCGCTGGCGTCGCAGCTCGCCGGGTTCGAGCGCAAGGTGCTGGAGCAGTTCGACGCGCACCTCACGGTCAGCGAGCGGGATCGCCAGAAGCTGCTCGCGCTCCGCCCCGGCCTGCGCGCCTTCGCCGTCGACAACGGCGTCCACGTGGACGAATTCGCGGGCGCGGGCGGCGCTGCGTCCGGGCCGCGCCGCCGCATCGTCTTCGTCGGCTCGATGGATTATCGCCCGAACGCGCAGGCGATCGTCGCCTTCGCGCGCGATCTCTGGCCCGCCATCCGCGCCGCGCGGCCCGCGTGGCGCCTCACCGTGGTCGGCAGGAACCCAGGGCCGGAGGTGCGCGCGCTCGGCGCGCTGCCCGGCGTGGAGGTGACCGGGACCGTGCCCGACGTGCGGCCCTACTATGCCGACGCGCTCGCGTCCGTGGTGCCGCTGCGCATCGGGGGCGGGTCGCGGCTGAAGATCCTGGAGGCGCTCGCGGCCGGCGTGCCCGTCGTCTCCACCGAGCTCGGCGCGGAGGGGCTCGCGCTGCGCGACCGCGAGCACGCGCTCATCACCCGGAGCCCCGAGGCGATCGGCGGCGCGCTCCTCGAGCTCGACGCCGATCCGGCGCTCAGGGCGCGCCTTTGCGCGGCCGGCCGGGCGCTCGTCCAGAGCAGGTACGACTGGAGCGTGGTGGGCGACACGCTCGCCCGCATCTACCAGCAGCTGCACCAGCAGCGCCGCGGCGCCCCGGAAGCGCTCGCGCCCGCGGCCGCGAGCCTCGCCGCGCCGGCCTGCTGACCCGAGCCGCCCGGGAGATCTGGCGCCGTCGCCGCGGGAGGCGCGCCGCCCGCGCCGATCAGGCCCCTGCGGCGGCGCCGGTCGCCACGGCGCCCGTCACCGCGGCGATGGCCTCGAGCCACGCGTCGGCCTGCCGCTCCGCCGTGAACCGCGACAGGAGCCGCGCCCGGGCGCGCGTCGCCCGCGCCCCCGCCTCCTCCGGCCGCGCCAGCGCGTCGAGCAGCGCCCGCGCCAGCGCGTCCGGCCGCCCGGGCGGGACGAGCCACCCCGTCTCGCCGTCCAGCACGAGCTCCGGCACGCCGCCGACCGCGCTCGCGACGACCGGCGTCCCGTAGGCGAACGCCTCCAGCACCACGTTCGGCAGCCCCTCGGTGCGCGACGGCAGCGCCAGCACGTCGAGCGCCCCGATGAGCTGCGCGCCGTCCCGGCGCAGGCCGAGCAGCCGCGCGCGGTCGCCGAGCCCCCGCGCCGCCACGTCCGCCCGCACCGCGGCCTCGTCCGGCCCGTCCCCGACCAGCACGAGCGCGGCCCGCGGGTCCGCGCGCGCCACCGCCGCGAACGCCTCCACGAGCGAGCGCTGCCCCTTCTCGGGGCTGATCCGCCCCACCGCGCCGACGAGCCGGACCGACGCGTCGAGCCCGAGCTCCGCGAGCAGCCGCGCGCGGGGGACCGGCGGCGGCATCCGATCCAGGTCGATCGCGTTCGGCACGTGGAAGATCCGCGCCTCGCTCACCCCGCACGCCCGCACCGCCGCGCGCTGCGCCTCGGACACGACCACGACCCCGTCGTGCCAGCGCAGGGTCCGGCGATCGGCCCACTCGAAGAGCCGCACCTTCAGGTCCTCGCCCGTCCACCCGCGCGCCACCGCCAGCACCCGCGGCGCGCCGCGCCCGCGCAGCCCGAGCGCCAGGAGGTCCGCCTTGTACCCCACCGTGCACACCACGTCGGGCCGGAGCCGCGCCGCGATCGCGCGGAGCCGCCGCGCCCCCTCGAGCAGGTCGTAGCCCCGCGCCAGCGCGAGCGGCTCGGCCTCGAACCCCTCCGCGCGCGCCCCCACCACGAGCGGGTTGTCCGCGACCTTCGCCTCCCGGTGCGGGATCACGGCGAACGAGACCTCGCACGCGCCGCGATCGCGCAGGATCCTCGCCGCTTGCACGGTCTGCCGCTCCGGGCCGCCCCAGAAGCGACAGGGCATCAGGTGGAGGAGCCGGAGCCGCCGCAGAGCCTTCCCTCTACACGATCGCCGCGCGCGCCGCACCTGGTTTACCCGGCGCCGGGGCGCCGTGGTACGAGCGCGGGAGGCGGGCCCTATGCGGAAGATCAGCGTGTGCACGGTGGTCATCAACCTCGACGTCGGGGGCCTCGAGAAGGTCGCCGTCAGCCTCCTGAACGGCCTCGATCGCGCCCGCTTCGACCCGTCGCTCATCTGCCTGGACGCCCCCGGCAAGCTCTTCGATCAGGTCGACCTCCCGCCCGGGCGCAGGCTCGTCCTGCGGCGGCGCCCGCGGCTCAACCTCGGCTTCGCCCGCGTCGATCCCGAGCTGCCCCTCGCGATCCGCGGCTTCCTGCGCGACGTGCGGGCGGACGTCCTGCACGTCCACAACTTCGCCCCGCTCATCTTCGGCGGCGTCTCGTCGCGCCTGCTCCTGCCGCGCCCGCGGGTCGTCTACTCGGAGCACAACGAGATCAACAGCGCGAGCCCCCGCTCGCTGCGCAAATTCAGAGTTTACGTGCGGCTCGCCGACGCGATCATCGCGGTCTCCGGCGATCTGGCGACCAAGCTCCGGCGCGATCTCGGCGTCCGGCGGCCCGTCCACGTGATCCGCAACGGCATCGACGGCGCGCGCGTCCGCGCCGGCCGCCGCGACCGCCTCCGCGCCGAGCTGCGGTTGCCCGAGGACGCGCGCGTGCTCGGCACGGTCGCGGTGCTGTCGCGCCAGAAGGGCATCGACGTCCTGCTCGACGCCGCGGGCGAGGTCCTCGGCCGCGACCCGCGCGCGCACGTGGTGATCGCCGGCGACGGGCCGGCCCGGGCCGACCTCGAGGCCCGACGCGCCGGCATGGCGGCGCGGGAGCGCGTGCACTTCCTCGGGCTGCGCAGCGACGTGCCCGACATCATGGCGGGCCTCGACGCCTATGTCCTCTCGTCCCGCTGGGAGGGGCTCCCGCTCGCGGTCCTCGAGGCCATGGCCGCCGGAAAGCCGATCGTCGCGACCCGCGTCGGCGGCGTGCCGGAGGCGATCGAGGACGGCGCCGGCGGCTACCTCGTCGCCCCCGAGGACCCCCGGGCGCTCGCGGATCGGCTCCTCGCGCTGCTGTCCGATCCGGCGGCCGCCGCCGCGATGGGCGCGCGCAACGCGCAGGCGTTCGACGCGCGCTTCAGCCTCGGAGCGATGCTCGCGGCCCACGAGCGGCTGTTCACCGAGATCGCGCCGGCGCGGTAGCGGCGCCGAGCGTCTCTGCCCGGGCGCGCCGCGACTCGGCGCGCGCACCTCCGCGCCTCAGGGCGTCTGGCAGGAAATGCAGGCACGTTGTCGTCATTGCCATGCGCGCGACGGATAGGGTCATCGCGTGAACCGCCCCCCGCCGATCGAAGAGCGCTCCCGCGTCGCGCCGGAGGACGATCGGCCGCGCTCCGGTCGGTCGTGCTCGGACGCGCCCGGGAAGGTCAGTTGATGAACGAACGAAAGGAAGAGGGACGAGAAATGACGGAAGCCCATGAGCTCAAGATGCCATCTCCGCAGGCGCCGCTCCAGATCGGCATGGTGCTCTATCCGGGTCTCACGACGCTGGATCTGATCGGTCCGCAGAACGTGCTGGCCGTTCACGCGGAGACCCACCTGCTCTGGAAGACGCGCGCCCTGGTCACGTCCGACACGGGGGTCTCCATCCAGCCGACCGCGACCTTCAGCGACTGTCCGGACGACCTCGACATCCTGTTCGTGCCGGGCGGCATCGGCACGACCGAGGCGATGGCGGACCGGGAGATCCTTCAATTTCTGAGGGACCGAGGCCCTCGGTCCAGGTACGTGACCTCCGTATGCACGGGATCGCTGATCCTGGCCGCAGCAGGGTTGATGCAAGGATACAAGGCCACGACGCATTGGGCCATGCGCCACATCCTCGAGGCGTTCGGCGTGGAGTGCGTCCATGCGCGCGTGGTGGTCGATCGCAACCGGATCTCGGGCGGCGGGGTGACCGCAGGCATCGATTTCGGGCTGACGCTCCTCGCGCTGCTGCGCGGAGAGGACGTCGCGAAGCTGACGCAGCTGATGCTGGAATACGACCCCGCCCCGCCGTTCCGCGCTGGAACGCCGGAAGCAGCCGGGCCCGAGCTGACCCAGCGTCTCGTGAGCTTTCTCGAGCCGCACGAGCAGGCGATGCGGAAGGTCGCTGCAGAGATGAGCAGCAGGGCGAGCTGACCGCCGAGCTAGCGCTTGCCAGCAGCCGCCGCAGCAGCCGCGGGCGCCGCGGGCTGCGCTTGCGGCATGATGACGCGGAATTTCCCGCTCAAGTGCAGCAGGGACATCGTGTACAGCATGCCGTCGTAGTACCGCCACTTGCCGGTCGGCGGCTCGCGTGAATACACGTCTTTGACGAAGCGCCAGCCCCGCGGCTGGCTCGCAGCCAGCGCCGCGACGCCGTTCATCGCCACGAGCCCGAGCGATCCGTGGTCGACGATGGGCTTGCCGTCGAGGGTGAAGTTGGCCTTGTACTCGGGGCCCTGCGCGTCGAAGAACGCGAGGAGGCGATCGCTCAGCTCGGTCTCCCGCGGATCCTTCGCCCACCACGCCGCATCCACGGCCCAGTTCATCGCGGTGCGGAACGCGTCGTAACGGAAGTTGGCGGTCCCCGCGTCCCAGGAGGCAGCCTTGGGGGTGCCGTCGAAGTTGGCGTAATCCGGGGCGAGCCCGGTCTTCGGATGCGTCGTCTTGACGAAGAAATCGCGGCTGACCTTGGCCGCGTCGGCCCAGAACGCGCGATCCGCCTCGGGGCCCCAGGCCGCCCAGAGCTCGTAGAACGCGGGCAGGTGATACGACGGATCGGTGTGGTCGCCGTTCTTCGCGAAGTTGTCCGCGTCCGGCGTGAACCGCACCATCTTGTGCTCGGGGTTGAAGAGCGCGTGCAGCGTGGTCTTGCGCTTGTTCGCGTTGACCGCCCCCGCGATGGCCTTGCGGTTCTTCATCGCGTCGAGCAGGCCCAAGGCCTCCTTCCGGTAGTCATAAATCCCCTTGCCGTTCCCCCAGCGGTGGGACGCGAAGAAGAGCGCCGTCGCGAAATACTCTTCCGCGTCGGGAGCCGGATTCTCATCGATGGCCGTGCCGTCCGGGCGCATCTGCCAGGAGAAATAGCCGAAGCCTGGGTGACGCTGATCCGCGTGGTACATGTGAGACCTGGCCCAGTTCCACAGGGCATCGAAGTCGTCTTTTCGATCGACCTGCACGGCGATCATCATGCCGTACGACATCCCTTCGGAGCGGACGTCGTTGTTGCCGATGTCCATGATGTACGCCTTGGGGCCGTTCGCGTTCTTCCCTGCCGCGAACATGACGGCTTCTTCCTTGGGGTCGCCGTGGAACAGCTGGGTGTACGCCTTCGTGATCTTGGCGTCGATCTCGGCCGGCTTGTGGCCCAGCTCCGCGAACAGATTGCGATACTCGCCCGTGAAGTACGCTCCCTTGGCCGCAGGCCGCAGCGGGGGCCCCTGGGGCGCAGGCTCCGCCGCCGGGGGCGTCTGAGCCGCGCCGGTCTGGCTCGAGGTGCTGGCAGGCGCGGCGCTGCTGGCCTGATCGACCGCGCTCGCCTGAGCGGGCGAGCCGACCTGACTGCCCTGGTTGCTGGGCGCGCAGGCGAGCGCCGTGAGCGCAAGCCACGACGATGCGACCGGAAACGTTAGCATTCGCAAGTTCATCACTGTCCTCATTGGCGGGCTCGCGTCCTATCGGAGACGTGCTCGGCGTGAACATCGTGGGCGAGTTCACGTGTGTTATGCTCGCGAGGTTCGATCGGCGTAGGACGCCACGAGCTGGATGACGCCGCGGGCGGGGAAGGAATTCCAACCGCTTCCAGGCGTCAAGCCCCAACTGCGGAGCCCGCCTCGGGCTGGCAGAGCCTCCATCCATGCGGTCCGGCCCTTCTGGAAAATTGGCGCCATATCAAGAACTTAGCCGGATGTCGAAGAGGCGGCCTCGACGTCGCGGCCCGCGGGAGCTCGTCCGAACGGCCCGGGTTCGCCTCGAACCGTGCCGCCGTCGAGCTCTCCGGGAGCTCTCGGCGGGCGAGGATGCGCTCGGTTGGACGCGTACAATGACCGCGGGTGGCCCGCCGTGGGCCGCGTTCCGGCCGACGAGGGGACCCGATGGATCTCGAGGAGCTGCAAGCCTTCCTGCACGTCGTCAAGCAAGGCTCGTTTCACGCCGCCGCCGAGGTGACCGGTACGCCGCGCACGACGCTCCGGCGCCGCGTGGAGTCGCTGCAAGCGCGCTCCGGCGTTCCGCTCCTGGAGAGCAGCCGGCAGGGCGTCGTGCTCACCGAGGCGGGGCGCGCGCTGGCGGACCGGGGGCAAGCGATGGTCGAGGAGGCGAGCGCGCTGATCTCGTCGATTCGCGAGATCGGGCGCGAGCCGTCGGGGCTCTTGCGCCTGGTCCTGCCCGTGGGCCTTCCGCCGCACCTCATGGCGCCGATCTTCGCCTCGATCCGGAGCACGTACCCGCGATTGCGCCTCTCTTACGAGTTCAGCAACGACCCGCTCTCCGAATCGCTCGTCGACGTCGACGTCGCCGTGCATTTCGGCGAGGGCGCGCCGCGAGGGCCGTGGCTCTCGCTCGTGATCATGCGCGTTCAAGAGCGGCTATGCGCGAGCAAGGAATACCTCGCGCGGCGGGGGACGCCGGCCTCGATCGACGACCTCGCCCGCCACGAGCTCCTCTCCTGGCGAGCGCCGGGCGAGGACGCGTCCGCGTGGCCCACCCGCAACGGCGGCAAGTTCCCGGTGGAGCCGGCCTTGCTGGCGACCGACATCCACCTCGTCCGTCACTGCTGCCTGGCCGGGCTGGGCATCGCGCTCATCCCGGACGCGATGATCGATGAGCCCACCGGCGACGAGCTCGTCACGGTGCTGCCGGAGCTCGTGGGCCGCGAGCGGGCCGTGCGGGTGACGGTGCCGGAGGCGCTGGCCGAGGTACCGAAGGTGAAGATGGTGCTGACGCACGTGCGGAGGTTCCTCCGCGAGGTGACCGGCTGACCGGGAGGCAAGGCGAGGAGCTCGGGCTCCTCCGTCACCGGCGAGCAGGGCGCTCCGCCCCCCGCTCGCCGCGAGCGCTCACGGGAGCCGATACCGGTGGCGTGCCCTCGCGACGATCGCGTCGATCTCGTCCTGGGACAGGACGCCGCTACAGACGCCTGCCTCCATCACGTCCGAGTCCAGACCCCAGTTTTCGATAGCATCGGATCCGATGGACAAACCTGTGAGGGTCTTGTTGCTCAACGTGCTGTTCGGGGTCAACGGGAGGGACACGCCGTCCACGATGATCTTCGACGAGGCCCCGTTCACTTCGAGGATGTAGCAGTGCGGCAGCGTCGCGTTCACGGTCGCGTTGATCTGGCTGGCCTCGTCGTTGATCGCGACCAACGTGGGCGTATTCGCGTAAAAGACGAGCCCTGAGCCCACCTCGGTCCTGCCGAAGAACGCACGGACGCTGGCCTGGCTCGCGCACCTGCCGACGAGGAAGAGGGTGTAGGGCGCTGCGAGGCTGATCCCCGTCAGCCGGAGCCGCCGCGTCGGCGTGAACGCCAGAGCCGGCCTCTTCCCGAACGCGGATGAGGAGAGGTTGAACTCAGGAGAATACGCGTTGTTTCCGGCGGGGACCGCCATGTGGTTTCCGTTGCCGCTCAAGTCGTACCACTGGGCGACGCAGGTGTTGAACTCGTACGCATGCAGGTTGTTGTAGGTCGCAGAAGAGAACGTGACGGAGACGCCCAGGGGCGCCAGCTCGACGACGCCGTTCGAGGGCACGGCCACGTTCTGCCGAATACGCTGCCGACCCGCGTTGAACGAGTAGCTGATCTTCATCGCCCCGCCGGGCGTCCCGCCGGTGTTGACCTCGACGCGCACGCGGCAGGCCATCACGGCCGCACCGGACACGGTGATCGACGGCGGTGACGTGCCGTAAGCGGTGACGGTCCCGATGAGGCTGCTCCCGCCGAGCCGACCTTCCGCGCTGTAGTACGCGAACAACGAGCTGAGCCTCTTGGGCGTCCAAGGAAACTCGTCTCCCGCGATGGCCGAGCTGACCAGCTCCTGGCCGCGATCGTTCGGGTGCACCGTGTCGGACGTGAACGCCCCGGCCTCCGCCTGGGTCCAATACCTCGCGGCGTCGAGGACGCTGACCCAGGGCTTGCCGGTCGCGAGGCCGAGGAAGCTCGCCCGCATGGCAGCCCAGGAGACGCCCCCTCTGTCGGTCTCCGTGACCTCTCGCGTCCAGGTCAGCAGCTCTACGGTGATCGACGGAGCCACCTGGTGGATGGCCAGAAGCAAGTTGTTGAGCTGGGTGATGAGGTCGCTCGGGGCGAACTTGCTGCTGTTGAAGTCGTTCCGACCAATCCCCACGATGATCTTCGACGGGAGACACTCGACGAGCTTCCTGGCCAGCGGCAGGCAAGCGTCGACAGAGAGCGTCGAGCCCGTCTCGGCGTGCAGAGTCCCCCCTCCTGCGGCGAAGGAGACGACAGGGATGCCCCTGTCGCGGAGCAGGAACGTGATGGAGTCCCTGCCGGCGCTGAGGCTCCAGAACCCGGCGGTCTTCGAGTCGCCGTACGGAACGACAGGCCTAGGCGCAGGGCCAGGGACGACCTCGGTGTCGTCGCCGCTCGGGACGTACACCGCACAGAGGTGGTTACCGTGATTGTCCGTCATGTTCGGGTAGACCGGCGACATCTGCGGCCCCGAGAAGACGCGCACGTTCTTCCGGGCGAGCGGCTGGCTCGGGAGGGCCGCTCGGACGTAGCTCGTGGTGTTGCCGGCAGGCTGGAGCGGCGGGTCCAGCGGCCGCTGGTCGATGAAGACGCTCGGCTGACCTCGGTTGCCGGAGACGGACGCGATGGTGTTGCAGTACTGCGCGTAGATCTCGGCAGCCGTCGTGCGGAGCTCCAGGTACGCAAGCTGGGTGTGGCTGGCGAACCGAGGATCTTTCGCGTACGTCGCGACCGTCGGGTACGCCGGGCCCATGTTCCCGTGGAGCACGGTCGGATCTGCGTCGAGGCGAGTGAACGGCTTCAACCAGAATTCAACGGTGGCTGATACGGGCCTGACGCGCAGCCTGCCGCACAAGAAAGACGATTGGCCGGTGGAGTTGCACACCAGCCGTACGCGGTACTCCGCCCCGGCCGTGAGCGCGATCGGGCTGGTGGCGACGAGCGCGGCAGCGGAGCCAGGCGTGAAGCTCTGAGAGGAGACTTGCGTGATCCCGGAGGCATCCAGGACCTGCAACAGAAAGCGTTCCGTGCTCGAGTCGCCGCCGGCGAGC
This sequence comes from Sorangium cellulosum So0157-2, assembly GCF_000418325.1. Classification (GTDB taxonomy): domain Bacteria; phylum Myxococcota_A; class Polyangia; order Polyangiales; family Polyangiaceae; genus Sorangium; species Sorangium cellulosum_D. Next base: position 418,227 of record NC_021658.1, on the reverse strand, counting down.
TGCACGTTCTCCAGCTCGATGACGATGGCTGTCACACCGTCCGGACAGGTGAAGGGCCGTTCCCTGTAGCTCCCGGCAGGGCTCGTCTCGTCATAGTTGACGTGAACGAGAGAACGGAGGTTGTTGGCGTCAGCGCCCGACAGCGGCTTGACGCGGAAGGCCATGGTGGGAGCGCTTGCCTGCCAGGCAGGGTGGTTCAGGTTCCCCAGCACCAGCGAGCTCTGATCTTCGAGAGGTCCGAGCTGGAGCTTCGTTGCCTTGGCGAGACCAGAGTAAGAGCGCCGAAGTCTTGTCTGCACCGCGTTTTCTCCTCAGGTGTCGAGAATTCGGGTTCCCTGGCCGGGCGTACCGGCCAGACAGGGCACATCAGCAACAAAAGCCACTTCGACGGACACAGGCCGCATCGTCGACACGACGCCCCATGGAGGGTCTGCCGCCCGGACCTCGCCCGTCACGCAGCGTCGCAGGCGCGCAGATCAGCGCGACCGCGGCCACGGCGATGAGTCGCATGGTTCTCGTTCATCCGCCTCTGGTGCACGCCGGCCGTGATTCATTCAACGAGGCGTGGCCGAGTTATCGCCGTAATCGCACGGCGGTGCCGTCGAAAAACTGCTCCCGCGACGGCTCGTCCCGCACGCGACCGACCCGGCCCCGGCGGGCGGGGCTCCACCGAGGCGCGCCCCGCCGGCGCTCCGGCCGGGACGAGGGACTACCCCTCGTCCGGTAGGTACAGCTTCACGTCGTCGAACTCGGCGGTGCCTTCGTAATAGTTGATGTGCGGGTCGCCGAAGAAGAAGTGATCCGGGTACGCCGACCCCGCCGGCCAGGTCTCGAACGGCTCGCCGAAGTCGACCGTCTCGTTGTGGACCTGGCCCGCGAGCTCGTCGGGGCGCTGGTTGAAATGCCACGTCACCGGCGGCTCGCGAAACCCCCGCCGCGCCGCGTACGTCGTGAGGCCGCCGTGGTGGAACCTGCCCGCCGCGGACATCGCATACCCCTCACCGTCGCGCTCGACGGTGAACACGTAGGTCTCTTTGTCGAGGTACTTGTCCACGAAGACGGGGCCGTCCTTCCACCCGCCGGCCGTGTACGACGTGAACCCGTTGCCGGTCCAGGGGCTCCCGAACGCATCGCCGCGGAGCCAGATCATGCTCACGTACCGCGAGCCGTCCGGCTCGGCCCGGCCGGTCACCGGGTTCCAGATCTCCGACCAAGGGCCGTCGTCGCCGAAGTTGCTGTCGGTGTCCATCACGACCTTCCGGTGATGATGGATGAAGACGTTGTTGTGAGGCGCCGGCCGCGCGTAATCGGTGATGCAGAGAAAGTAAACGCCGTTTCCGAAGGTGGCGGACAGCGGCTTCGCGCTCCGATCGGTGAACCGCCACGGGTCGGCCACCTCGTCGCCGTCGTAGCCGTTGATCTTGCCGCCGTGCGTCCAGCTGCCCTCGCGCTGGCCGCCGAAGTCGATGTTGGAGACCGTCACCTCGACGCGGTACCGCGCCGGCAGGGGCGCGGTCGAGCGGAGGATCGCGCCGTCGTAGTGGCGGGTCGAGACGAGCCTCGCCTTGCCGGAGGCCGCCTCGAAGCGGCCGCCCGTCTCGGGCACGCCGTCGCGGTCGCTGTCTCGGCCGTACAGCTCGACCGTGAGCCAGCCTCCCTCGCCGTACGTGAAGGACTTCCGGAACGAGCGGAACCTGCGCAGGCCCTCGCGGAACGCCTCGCCGCCGCGCGCGGCGAAGAACTCGCCGTCATCGTCGAAGACGTCGACGTGGTAGGGGCTCGCGTCGCCGTACGGGTCCTCGGTCCACGCCGCCGGCTCCTGGAAGGGGGCATCGAACGTCTCGTGGTGCACGAGCCGCCATCCGCGGCCGGCGGCCGGCGCCGCCGGCTTCGCGGCGTCGCCGGTCGCGCCCAGCGTGTCGCGCGCCGGCGCGCGCGAGCACGCGGCGAGCGTCACGGCGAGCGCCGCGAGGGGACGCGTCGCGGATCGCATGCAGTCCTCAGCGCTCGCCGCGCCGCGCCGCCTCAGCGGTTCGGCTGCGGGGTGAGGCGCAGGTACGGGCGAACGGCGTTGTAGCCCTTGGGGAACTTCTGCTTGAGGACCTCGGGATCCTGGAGCGAGGGGACGATCACCACGTCATCGCCGTCCTTCCAGTTCGCGGGCGTCGCGACGGAGTGGCTGTCCGTGAGCTGCAGCGAGTCGATGAGGCGCAGGATCTCGTCGAAGTTGCGCCCGGTGCTCGCGGGATAGGTGAACGTCGCGCGGATCTTCTTGTTCGGATCGATGACGAACACCGACCGGACCGTGAGCGTGTCGTTCGCCTGCGGGTGGATCATCCCGTACAGGGAGGAGACCTTCCGGTCCACGTCGGCGAGGATCGGGTAGTTCAGCTTCGTGCGCTGCGTCTCCTCGATATCGACGGACCAGCGCTTGTGCGAGTCGACGTCGTCGACGCTCAGGGCGATGGGCTTGACGCCGCGCTTGTCGAACTCCGCCTTGAGGTTGGCGACCGCGCCGAGCTCGGTCGTGCAGACCGGGGTGAAGTCCTTCGGGTGCGAGAACAGGATCACCCACGAGCTCCCGGCCCACTCGTGGAACCGGAGGGTCCCGTGCGTGGACGCTTGCTCGAAATCGGGCGCGATGCTTCCGAGTTGCAGGCTCATGACAGTCCCTCCTGGCCGCGGGCCAAGTGTCCGCTATGGCGGAGGAATGTCCGCCAAGCCGCGCATCGTGTCAAGCCGGTCGCTGCCGTCTTTTGCATGGGCGCGCCGGCGACCGCGGCCCGCCGGGCGGCGCCGGGCGGGGCAGCCGTACGGGCCCTGGGTCGGCGCGCGGGAAATCTGATGAGGGCGCGGCAATCCGGTGAGGGCGAGATCGCCTCAGAGCGCGCCGACCTCGCGCCGGAAGCCGTCCCAGGGGATCTCCGGCGGCGGGGCGGCGCGCCGTTCGCTTGCCTCGGCCGGCTGCGCCGGGGTGGAGCAAGCGCCGTGCTGCAACAAGTGAAGGGCCTCTGCGAGGCACGCCTCGTCCTCGTCGCCGAGCTCCGCCTCGAGCGTGTCGGTGACGGGGCAGTCGGGGGCGAAGCCGTCGTAGAAGTCGCCCTCTTGCTTCGCGTTGAGCACCCGGAACGAGATCGGGTGCGCGATCTTGTCGCAATAGTCCCACCCGTGCATACCGACGGGCTTGCCGTGCGTCGTCGAGCCGACGATCTTGACGTCGATGTAGGCGCGCAGGCTGTTGATCAGCGTCTCGCTCGCGGAGGCCGTGCCGCCGGTGGTGATGACGACCAGCCGGGACAGGGAGAGCGCCGGCTGGTCGAGGTCCTCGAACGAAGCCCGCTTGTCCCACGTGACGTGCCTGTCGTTGTGCGCGGTGATGTCGAGCAGCGCGCCCTTGTCCGCGGGCCGGTGGATCAGGCTCGCGAGGTGCCGCTCGACGGCGAGGCGCCCGCCGCCGTTGTAGCGCAGATCGAGGACGAGCTCGTCGATGCGGTTGGCCCGGAACATCGCGAAGGCGTCGTCGAGCTCTTTCGCGGTGGGCTCGATGAACGTGGTGAGCATGAGGTAACCGACCGTCGCGGACCCCGCCTGCAGGATCCGCGGGCTCATCACCGTGGTGACGCCGTGCACCGCCTTCCGGACGGCGACGGTGAAGACCTCCTTGCCCGCGCGCTCGATCGTCAGCGAGATCTCGTGTCCTTCCTCGTCGGGGCCCGTCACCTCCGACCAGAGGTTGTCGTTCGCCACCTGCTCGACATCGATCCCGTTGATCGCCAGCACCCTGTCGCCGCGCCGCAGGCCAGCCGCTCCGGCGGGCGAGGCGGGGTGGACAAGCGCGAGCCGGAGGCTGCCTTCCGGGTCGAAGCTCCACCGGTAGCCGAGCCCGAGGGTCTGCCCCTCCCGGAAATAGGCCTCGTATTCGCTCTTGCTCGAGATGTAGCTCCAGCGGTCCCGCGACGGGTCGACGAGATCCCGGAGCAGCGCCTCGGGCGAGGGGTAGGACCGGGGATCGAGGTCCGGCACGCGGTCGTACCAGAGGTAGGCGTCCCGCATCAGGTCGAAGAGGAACTGGTTCTGTCCCGGCGTCGAACAGTCGTCCGCGTCGGGCTCCGCGTCTGAAGCGGTGCAGCCTCCGGTCACGGAGGCCGCCAGCGTGAGGGTGCATGTGGAGAGGACCGCAACAAGCTTCGAAGCGACCATGCCGCCCAGCTCATCACGAAGGCAAGGGGCGGGCAATGCCGATGTGGGGCCCGGATCGCGCCCAGCGCCGCATGGCTCCCGCTCGTTCCGACGCGGACGAGCTGGGCGGCGACGCTCGCTCGCGCGCTGTGCGCCGGCGCGTCAGCTCGCTTGCGCCGCCGCCGCCACCGCCGCCTCGTGCGCCGCGGCGAGCTGCGCGTCCTCCGCCATGACCCGCGCGAACGACAGCCGGCTGCAGATCCGGGCGACGTAGGCGGCGATCTCCGGCAGCTCGGGGATGAGCTTGAACTGCGTCATCCACCGGAGCGCCCCACCCCAGAGGATGTCGGCCGCGGAGAACCGCTCGCCGAGCAGGTAGGGGCCCTGTCGGAGGGCCTCCACGAGCGTGCCGAACATCGTGTCGAAGTCGCCGTAAGGCGACATGGCCGGCGGCGCGGGCTCGCGCTTCATCGCGCGATCGGTCATGGCCGGCTCGAAGCAAGACCCGTAGTAGGCGAGCCAGCGGAGGTAGGGGCCTCGCTGCGGATCGCGGAGGGCCGGGGCAAGGCCCGCTTCCGGGAAGAGGTCGGCGAGGTAGATGAAGATCGCGACCTGCTCGGTGACGAGGGCGCCGTCGTGCACGATGGCGGGGACCTTCCCGAGCGGGTTCACCGCGAGGTAGGGCGCCTTGCGCTGTTCGCCGGCCTTCATGTTGAGGACGCGCAGCTCGTGCGGCGCGCCGAGCTCGTCGAGGAGGATGCGCGTGCCTGACGCGCGCGTGTGCGGTGAATGGTAAAAGACGAGGTTTCCCCGCGTGGGCGTGGTCGAATCAGCCATGTCGTGCCTCCGGGCCGGACCCTACTGCCCGGGATGGGCCCCGTATTGTAAAAGAGCGCCACGCGATGAGCTCGAGCATCCCCCCCGGAGGTCGCACCCTCGGCATCCTGAACCCCGCGGCGGGGCTCAAGCGCTTCGAGCTGCGCCGCCACGCGCCCGCGCCCGATCTGGCCGCGCTCGTCGACTGGCACTGGGTGGTCCGCTGGTCGCTCCCCGCGCCGTTCGAGCAGGAGATCCTGCCGCACCCCTGCGTCAACCTGGCGATCCAGGTGAACGGGTCGATCGTGAACGGGCTCGGGACGCGGCGCGAGGTCTCCCGGCTCGAGGGGACGGGGCGCGTCGTGGCCACGAAGTTCAAGCCGGGGGGCTTCTTCCCGTTCGCGCGCTGTCCGATGCGCCGGCTGGTCGATCGGGCCGTCCCGCTCGCGGAGGTCTTCGGTGACGCGGCGAGCGCGCTGGAGCGCGACGTGCTCGATCGACCGGACGACCTCCTCGGGGTCCGGGCGATCGAGGCGGTGCTCCGGGCGCACAGGGGTCCTTCGGATCCGGGGCTCGACGAGGCCATGACGCTCGCCGCCCGCGCGCAGGGGGATCGCGACGTCCACCGCGCCGAGGATCTCGCGCGGATCGCGGGGGTCTCGGTCCGCACGCTGCACCGCGCGTTCGAGCGGTACATCGGGGTCGGGCCCAAATGGATCATCCGGCGATCCCGGGTCCAGGAGGCCGCGGAGCGCGTGGCGTCAGGGGCGTCCGTGGCGTGGGCGGCGCTCGCGAGCGAGCTCGGGTATCACGATCAGGCGCACCTGATCCGCGATTTCAAGGCGCAGGTCGGGTTCACGCCCGCCGCCTACGCGGCGCGGTGCGCGGCGGCGTCGGCGGCGCGGGGGTGACGCCGTGGGAGGAGCGATAGGACAGGTTTTTATCGGGCGACGCGGCGCTCTCTAGTCGCGCGTCATCCAGCGCCGGCCTCGGAGCAGGGGTCGCAGCGCCGCCGGGTCGCGGCGGCTCGGCGCGACGCCCGTCCAGGATTCGAGCGCGCCGAGGGCGAGCGCCTGGTCCGCCGGCGCGAGCGAGAGGATGACGGCGCCGTGGGTGCCGCCGGGCGCGATGAAACGGTGGGAGTCGCGGGCGGCGCCGATGTCGAAGGCGGCGGCGGTGTACGGATCGTTCTCGCCGTAGATGAACAGCAGCCGTTCGCCCTCGGCGGTGAGCCAGGCGGAGATGTCCTGCATCGCGCTGGGATCGAAGAGCGGGGTCTTGCCGGGCCCGGCCTCGACGAACGAGGTGGGCACGTTCGCGCCCGGGTAGAGGAGCAGATCGGCGATGTGCTCCTCCGCGAAGCTCGGATAGCCCAGCTCTGCTGCGGCTTGCCAGTAATACGGCTCCATGGCGAAGAGGTAGGGGTCGGACCAGAGGCGGGGGGCGTTCGCCTCGTCGAGGAAGGCCCAGACGGCGGCGTCGTCCGAGGCGGCGGTGGGGACGCGGGCGCAGAAGCTCGAGTCCTTGTATTGCCAGAGGGAGAAGACGGACTCGATGACGGCGACGTCCAGGGCCCTGTCGATGCCGAGGAGGTCATAGGTGACGCCGAGCTCGGCGGCCTCGGCGTCCATGAGGTCGAGCATGGCGGGGCGGCGCAGCAGCACCTCGCGCTGGAAGCGCTGGAGGGCCTGCCGGCACGCGGGGTCGCCGCGCTCTGCCACGAAGTCGAGGTAGCGCGGGTCGGAGACGCCGGCGCTGTGCGGGGCCACGTACGCGACGGTGCCGTCGACGTCGGCGGGGTAGAAGCGGCGATGGTAGATCGCGGTCATGCCGCTCTTGCTGGCGCCGGTGGAGATCCAGCGGCCCTCGTAGAGCGGGCGGAGCGACGCGATGACGCGGTGGAGGTCGGCGGCGGCCTGCTCGATGGTGAGCAGCGACCAGTCCGCGGGCGCGGGGCGAGAGGGGGTGAAGAAGCGGTGCTCGACGCGGATCTGGTTGGCGGCGAGCAGCTCGGCGGGCTCGTCGAGCCACTGCGCGTCGGGGTAGAGGTTGTAACCCTCGGTGACGAGGACGACGGGGGCGGCGGGATCGCGGTGGTGCAGGAGGAGGCGCTGCTGGAACCGGGCGGCGTCGGGGTGGTCGTGGTCGGCGGGCTGGTCGAGCTCCAGGACGAAGTAGCGGTAGCCCGGTAGGGTCGAGTCGTGCTCGACGGCGGTGAGGCCGTCGAGGGCCTGGAGCTGATCGAGGAGGTCGCGCGAGGTGGGGCCGGTGGTGGGGCCGGTGCCGCCGGTGCTGCCGGTGCCGCCGGTGCCGCCCTCCCCCTGAGCGCCCGCGCTGCCGGTGCCACCGCCCGCGCCAGCTGCACCGCCAGCACCGCCACTGCCCTCGGACGGCCGGCCGCTGCCGTCGTCGTCTCCACACGCAGCAGCCGCCACGGCGGATAGGGTGATGGCGAACCATGTAGCAAAAACAATGCGCATGTCGGACGCAGGCTACATGAACCGGCGCTCGACTCCTCCGGATTTGATAGGAAAATCGCGTAGTTGTGACTGTTCTAACGGGGCTTGCCCGACCGGGGTTGAGCTCCCGGGATGCCGCGTTATCCCGACCCGGGTTGCGCTGACCCGATCGGGGTTGGGGCATTTGTATTTTAATTTACTTATGGCTCGCTTGAGCGGCTCGCCGGCTGCTGCTCACCCGACCGGGGTTGAAGTCCGACTGCCCCGATTCACACGGGCGCCGCCCGACCGGGGTTGAGGTTCCGCCGCCCGACCGGGGTTGAGGTTCCGCAGGGTTGAGGTTCCGCAGCCCGACCGGGGTTGAGGTTCCGTGAGGCTCCGCCGCCCGACCGGGGTTGAGGTTCCGCCACCCGACCGAGGTTGAGGTTCCGCGCCCGACCGAGGTTGAGGTTCCGCGCCCGACCGAGGTTGAGGTTCCGCGCCCGACCGAGGTTGAGGTTCCGCGCCCGACCGAGGTTGAGGTTCCGCCACCCGACCGAGGTTGCGGCCCACTACCCAGGTTGCGGCCCCAACCGTAATTCAGCTCACTCCGCCGCCTCGACCAGCTCCTGACCGTGGTTGCGGTTCGCCGGCCGCGGCAGCCCGTAGTTCTCGCGCAGCGTCCTGCCCTCGTACTCCGTCCTGAACAGCCCGCGCCGCTGCAGGATCGGCACCACGTGCTCCACGAACGCCGCGAGCCCCGACGGCAGCACCGGCGGCATCACGTTGAACCCATCGGCCGCCCCCTGCTCCCACCAGTGCTGGATCGCGTCCGCCACCTGCTCCGGCGTGCCGGCGAACGTCCGGTGCCCCCGGCCGCCGCCCAGCCGGCCGATGAGCTGGCGCACCGTCAGCCGCTCCCGCCGGGCCAGGCACACGATCAGCGTGTAGCGGCTCTTCGCCCCCTCGATCTGATCCTCGCTCGGCAGGTCCCTCGGCAACTCGGCGTCCAGCTCGAGCTCCTCCGGCTTCACCCGCAGCGTCTGCGCGAGCTGCCGCTTCGCATACTCCGGCTTGATGAGCCGCTCGAGCTCCGCGTCGAGCGCCTGCGCCTCCGCCTCGGTGGCCCCGATCACCGGCACGATCCCCGGCAAGATCTTGATCGACTCCGGATCGCGCCCCAGCCCCCGCACGCGCGCCTTCAGATCGGTATAGAACTGCTGCGCGTCCTCCAGCGTCTGCTGCGCCGTGAACACCGCCTCGGCGTACCGCGCCGCAAGCTCCTTGCCGTCCTCCGACGATCCGGCCTGCACCAGCAGCGGATACCCCTGCGGCGGGCGCGGCACGTTGAGCGCCCCCTCGACCTTGAAGTACTTGCCCACGTGCCGCGGCGGATGGATCTTCCGGTCGTCGCCCCAGACGCCGTTCTCCTTGTCGCCGAGCGGCGCGTCGTCGTCCCAGCTGTCCCACAGCTTCAACGACACATCGATGAACTCCGCCGCCCTCGCGTACCGGTCGCTGTGCGCCGGCAGCTCGTCCAGATTGAAGTTGCGCGCCGCATCCACGCCCGCGGTCGTGACGATGTTCCACCCGGCGCGCCCCCCGCTGATGTGATCCAGCGACGCGAACCTCCGGGCCAGGTTGAACGGCTCGTTGTACGTGGTCGAGGCGGTGGCGATCAGCCCGATGTGCTCGGTCACGCCCGCCAGCGCCGCGAGCAGCACCGTCGGCTCGAGCGTCCCGGCCGGCCTGCGGCCGACGTTGTTCCAGAGCACCGGGCTGTCGGCGAGGAACAGCGAGTCGAGCTTCCCCCGCTCCGCGATGCGGGCCAGGTTCCTGAAATGCTCGATGTTCGTGTTCGCGAACGGATCGCTCTCCGGCAAGCGCCACGAGGCCTCGTGGTGGCCTACGCTCATGAGAAACGCGTTGAGATGCAGTCGTCCGGGCCGATGGGTCACGGGGCACTCCCTTCCAGTTCAGAGCTCGAATCGGTGTCTTCGGTCGAGTCCGCGGCCGGCGCCACACCGAGCGCGGCCAGCAGCGACTCGCGGTACGCGAGGAAGCGGGGATCGCGGAGCGGGCGCGGGGCCGGCAGATCGATGCGCTGCTCCTCGGCGATGCGGCCGCCCTCGAGCACCAGCACCCGGTCGGCGAGCGCGATCGCCTCGTCGACGTCGTGGGTGACCAGCAGCACGGCCGGCCGGTGCCGCGCGCACAGCTCGCGCAGCAGATCGTGCATGCGCATCCGGGTCAGGGCGTCGAGCGCCCCGAACGGCTCGTCGGCCAGCACGAGCTCCGGGTCGCGCACCAGCGACCGCGCCAGCGCCACCCGCTGCTGCTCGCCGCCGGACAGCTCGACAGGCCACGCGCGCTCCCGCCCCGCGAGCCCGACCTCCGCGAGCGCCGCCTCCCCGCGCGCCCGCGCCGACGGCGCGTCGAGCCCCAGGATCACGTTGTCGAACCCCCGCGCCCACGGCAAGAGCCGCGTGTCCTGGAACACGACCGCTCGATTCTCCGGCACGTGCAGCTCGCCCGAGCCGGTCACCTCGAAATCGAGCTCGGCGGATGCCGCTCGTGGCGTTGATCTGCTCGACCACGACGAGCGCCAGCCACGCGCCGGTGACCGCCAGCCGGAGGCCCATGAGGAAGCCCGGCATCGCCCCCGGCAAGGCCACCTTCCGGATGAACTGCCACCGCGTCAGGCGGACCGTCTCGGCCAGCTCCACGTAGCGCGCGTCGATGGTGCGCAGCGCGGCGTGGGTGTGCACGTAGACCGGGATGACCACGCCGAGGGCGATGGTGAGCACCTTCATCTGCTCGCCGATGCCGAACCACAGGATCAGCAGCGGAATCAGCGCGAGCGTCGGTATCGCGCGCTTGATCTGCACCGGCCCGTCCACGAGCGCCTCGCCGACGCGGGTCAGCCCGGAGAGCAGCGCCAGGACCGTGCCGAAGCCGACCCCGAGGGCGAGCCCCAGGAACGCGCGCTGCGCCGACGTGAGCAGGTTCGACAGGAGCCGCCCGTCGGCGATCAGGTCGCGCGCCGTGATCACCACGGTCCACGGCGCGGAGAGCACGCGCGCGTCGAGCGCGCCGGTCGCCGACGCGACGGCCCAGACGGCGATCAGCAGCGCCGGGCCGAGCGCCAGGCCGTACGGGATGCGCCGGCCAGGGCCGAGCCGGCGCGGCGAGCGGCGGACGGCCAGGCCGCGGGCCCGCGGCGCGCTCGCGCCGAGCTGCGGCGAGGAGATCTCGGCCGTCGCGGTGAGATCCGGGATGCTGGCGAGGCGCGGCGATGAGGCCCTCGTGGGCAGTGCGGTGGTCATGGGGTGCTCCTCCCGGCCGTCGCCGGCCGGTCCGTCGGTCCGGCGCCCTGGGCGGCGCCGGCCACCTCCGCCCCGATCGTCTGGAAGCGAAGGTCGAAGATCGTCCTGGCCTCGAAGCGCTTCTGGCCAGAGGCCTCGGCGAGCAGATCGACCGTCTCCTGGGTCAGCGCGATCGCCTCGGTCCAGTCGGCCGGGTAGTGCGGTTTGCCGGCGGACTCGATGAGGAAGCGCCCTTCCTTGGCCGTCAGGCCCTGATCCTTGACGTAATAGGCCTCGATCCACGCCTCCGGGTGCTCGTACGCCCACAGCTGCGCCCTGGTCCGCCACCTGGCGTACTCGACAAGCGCGGCCGCCTTGTCGGCGTTCTCCAGCGCGGCCCTGCGCACGTAGAGGAAGCCGAGGTTGTCGCGGACCCCGTGCGGGATCGACGAGGCGCCCTCGGCGCGGTACTCGTTCAGGTAGCGCAGGAGGAGGATGCCGGACAGCGGCGCGACGTCGACCTGGCGGCTGGTGAGCGCCTCCTTGAACTCGCTGCTGCTCAGCTGGACGAGCGTGACGTCCTGCGGCGACAGCCCGGCCTTCTTGAGGACGCGCTGGACGAGCGCGCCCTGCGCCTGCCCCGGCGAATACGCGATCTTCTTGCCGCGGAGCTCCTGGACCGACGCGAGGCGCACGCCCGGCGCCGTGGCCAGCTCGTAGATGGGCTTTTCCCGGACCTGCACCGTGATGATCTTCACGTCGAGCCCGGTGAAGGCGGCGTGGATGGGCGGCGTGTCGCCGACCGCGCCCGCGTCGAGGGCGCCGGCGCGGAACGCCTCGACCGTCTGCGGTCCACCGCTGATGTTCTGCCAGTCGACGCGGAACGGCAGTCGGTCGATGTCGCCCGAGCGCTGGAGTTGCTTCTGCACGGTCGGATCACCGATGCTGAGCCGCGTCTCTCGCGGGAGCTCGGCCGGGATCGCGGCGTCCAGGGCGAGCCGCGGGCCGGCGCTCGCCTCGCCCTCGCGCTTGCACCCGGGCAGGGCGAGCAGCGCCGCGAGCACCAGAAGAAAGCGTTTCCTGTCGATGAACGTGCGCAGATGGACCTCGGTGCGCGGCTGGAAGCGGGGCCGCTCCCCCGGCGTCCGGGCGCCGCCCCGCCGCCGAGCCGGCGCCGGAGGGGGTTCCGTGAGAGACGCTGAGAGGAGCCGCGGTGAAGGCGGTGGACGCGACCCATCCGCGGGAGCGCCGCGCGGCCTCAGGACAGCAACACCCATGCCGCCCTGCGACTCGCCCCTGGCGGCGGCGGTCTCTGGGCCCGCGCCTGGCGCCGCGCGGCGCTCGGCGGCGGGGCTGCGGGCGCGTTGCTTCCCCAGAAGCAGCCGGTGGTGATCCGCTGCTCGGGCGCGAGCACGGCCGACGTCCGGCCGATCGGGAGACGTGGCCGGGAGCGGCGACCGACGAGCCCGCTATCGTGCGGCGGAGGCCTCGCGCCGCCCCTGGACGCCGAACGCGTCGAGCAGGTAGTCGCGGAAGGCGCGGATCTTCGACGGCAAGAAGCGCGTCCCCGGATGCACGAGGTAGAGGGGAGCAGCGCCGTCGATCGCGTGATCCTTGAGCACGGGCACGAGCCGCTTCGCGTCGAGATCGCTCCGCACGTTGACCGCGGGGACGAGCGCGATCCCGGCCCCCACCAGCGCGACCTCGCGGCAGAAGGAGTAGTCGGACGCCGCGATCGCCGCGCGCACCCGGAGTTCGGCGCGGTCGCCGCCGTCGCGCGCCTGCAGCGCGATCGTCGCGTGCCCGCGGGTGGTCTGGGCGAGGAGCAGCCGGTGCCCCGCGAGGTCCTCGGGCCTGCGCACGGGCCCGTGCTTGCGGAGGTAGGCCGGCGCCGCGAACAGCCCCATCTCGATGTGCTGCAGCCTGTAGGCGATGAGCGACGAGTCCGGGAGGCTCGCGGTCGCGCGCAGGGCCACGTCGATCTGGTGGGCGTCGAAGTCGAGGAGCGCCTCGGTGAGGAGCATCTCCACCGAGATCTCCGGGTAGCGCGCCGCGAAGCCGGCGGAGAGCGGCGCCAGCAGGCTCAGCCCGAGATCGAACGGCGCGGTCACCCGGAGGTGCCCGCTCGGCTTGGCGCGCGCCTGCTGCACCGCCGCGTTCGCGTCCTCCAGGAGCTCGAGCGCCCGGCCCACCCGCATCCGGTAGGCGAGGCCGTCCTCCGTGGCCTGCACCCGCCGCGGGCTGCGCCGGAGCAGCTCCACGCCGAGCGCGTGCTCCAGGCGGGTGATGCGGCGGCTGACGCTGCCCTTGGTCTCCCCCAGCGTCCTCGCGGCCGCCGTGATCGACCCGAGATCCACGACCAGGCAAAAAGCCCGCAGATCAAGCAGATCTGCGTCGATGGTTTCCTTTTTGACAACCTGGCGTTTCATTGTGGGGGCATTGTACCATTCTCGGAAACGTCCTAGGTTTCGCTCATGGATCGCCGGGCCGCGTTGAAGCTCCTCCTCGCCGCGGGCGGGGCCGCGCCCATCGCGGGCGCCGCATGCCGGCGCCCGACGCCGACGACATCGAGCTCGGCTTCGACAACCGGCGCGACGTCGATCGCGACCGAGGGAGGTTTCATGTCCGAGACCCATGACAAGGCCCACGCGGGGCGCATGCCGGCCCTGTTCCTCGCGCACGGCTCTCCGTTCCTGCTCGACGATCGCGCGTGGGTGGCCGAGCTCCGCGCCTGGGCGCAGGCGATGCCGCGCCCCAAGGCGATCTTGATGCTCTCGGCCCACTGGGTCGACGCGCCGGCCACCGTCGGCGCCACCGAGACCGTGCCCCTCGTCTACGACTTCTACAACTTCCCCGAGAAGTATTACCGCGTGACGTACCCCGCGCCCGGCGCCCCCGCGCTCGCCCGGCGCGTCCGGGAGCTGCTCGGCCGCGTCGGGCCGGTCGCCGAGGATCCGCGCCGGGGCCTCGATCACGGGGCTTATGTGCCGCTCGTCTGCATGTATCCGGACGCGGATATACCCGTGCTCCAGATCTCGTTACCGACGCTTTCTCCAGCCCCTCTCCTCGAGGTGGGCCGAGCGCTCGCGCCGCTGCGCGACGAGGGGGTGCTGCTGATCGGCAGCGGTTTCTTGACCCACAACCTGCGCGCGGCAGACTGGCGCGGCGATGCGGTCGCGCAGCCCTGGGCCACGGAGTTCGATGCCTGGTGCGCCGAGGTCCTCGGGCGCCGGGACGTGGACGCGCTGCTCGATTACCGCAGGCGCGCGCCGGGCGTGAAGATGGCGCTCCCGACGCACGAGCATTTCGTACCGGTCGTCGCCGCCCTCGGGGCGTCGATCGACGTGAGCGAGGCGGCAGCGTTCCCCATCACGGGGCTCACCTACGGCTCGTTCACCAAGCGTTCTGTGCAGTTTGGCTGACCGACAAGGAGAATGTCTCTCATGATCACGACCCGCATCGTTCGCCTCGCGCTCCCCGCCGCTCTCCTGCTCTCGCTTGCGGGCTGCGAGGATCCGACGAAGGACAAGCCCAAGGCGACCGTCGCGTCCGCCGCGCCGGCGCAGACGCAGGCGGCCGCGCCCACCGGCGCCGCCGAGACGTTCCCCATCGACGCGGCCGCGTCGACCGTCGGCTTCGTCGGCTCGAAGGTCACCGGCAAGCACGAGGGCAAGTTCGAGAAGGTCTCGGGCTCGATCACGCTCGCCGGCGGCAAGGCCGCGGGCGGCAAGCTCAGCATCGAGGCCGACACCGCGTCGGTGAAGACCGACGCGGAGAAGCTCGACGGCCACCTCAAGTCGGCGGATTTCTTCGACGTCGAGAAGTTCCCGAAGGCGAGCTTCACCTCGACCGAGATCAAGGCCGGCGGGGACAACGGCGCGACGCACACCGTCACCGGCGAGCTCGATCTGCACGGGGTGAAGAAGACCATCACCTTCCCCGCGACCATCTCCGAGGGCGCCGACGCCGTGTCGGGGAGCGCCGAGTTCGTGATCAACCGGAAGGATTTCGGGATCGTCTATCCGGGCAAGCAGGACGACCTGATCCGCGACGACGTGCTGCTCAAGCTCTCGCTCAAGGCGCCGCGCAAGCAGGGCTGAGCGCCGGCGGAGGACCGGGTGTGCCGCCCGCGCCGGCGGCGCGGGCGCGGGCTCACTCGCACAGGGCGGTGTCGACGAGGTCGAGGATCTCCAGGTAGGCCTCCTCGGCGCCCTCTTCGCCATACAGGAAGTACGGCAGCACCGTGACGGCGACGGTGACGGCGCGGCCGTCGTCGGTGACGCCGCCGCGGGTGTGGTAGCCGGGGATGTCGCCGCCGTGGCCCCAGACGGCGCCGCCGCAGCTCAGCGGGGTGCTGACCACGCCGAGCCCGTACTGGGCGCCGGGCCACATGCCGGGGGCGTCGACGGTGGTGCGCAGCGCCTCGAGCTCTGCCGGCTCGAGCAGCTCGCCGCCGAAGAGGGCGCCAAAGAAGCGGTTGAGGTCGCTCGGGGTCCCGATCACCTGTCCGGCGGCCCATCCCCAGGACGTGTCCAGCTCGGTGACGTCCTGCAGCGGCTCACGGGGCACGTCCGTGTGATAGCCCTTCACATGGCATCCCCGGATGTCCTGCTCCCCGACGTCGGGAAGATAGGTGTCGCGCAGCCCGATGCGGTCGATGATCCGGCGCGTGATCTCCTCGTTCAGCGGGCGGCCGGTGACCTTCTCGACGATCAGGCCGGCGAGGACGTAGTTGGTGTTGCTGTACGCCCATTCGGTGCCGGGGGCCTTCCCCGGCTGCGACAGCCCCATGTCGAGCAGGGTGTAGGTGTCGAAATAGGTGTGCTGGATCTTCAAGACGCCCTCGGCCAGGAGCACATCGTCGTAGTCGGGCAGCCCGCTCGTGTGCTGCAGCAGCTGCCGGACCGTGATCTCGCGGCCGTCGATGCCCTCGCCGCGCACCAGGTCTGGCAGGTACGTCTCGACCGGCGCGTCGAGGTCGACCTTGCCTTCGCCGACGAGCTGCAGGACGACCACGGCGGTGAAGGTCTTGCTGTTGCTTCCGAAGCGCACCAGCCCATCGACGGGCACCTTGGCCTGCGTCTCCAGGTCGGCGACACCGGCGGCGTAGTGGTGGGTGTTCCCGTCGGGGTCGACGACGGCGGCCAGGACGGCGGGGTACTTGCGGTCGCTCACCATGCTGTCCATGACCTGCTGCACCGGGTCGTCAGGATCGGTGTTGGCGCCGTTCGTGGCGCCGTCGGAGCACTCGCCCGGCGCGGTGTCATCACCGCCGCTGCCGCCCTCGCCGCCGCTGCCGCCCTCGCCGCCGCTGCCGCCCTCGCCCTCGTTGCCGCCCTCGCCCTCGTTGCCGCCCTCGCCCTCGTTGCCGCCGTCACCGCCGCCGCCCACGCTGCTCGTGGCGTCGGTGTTCGCCGGGTCCTCGTCGTCGTCGCAGCCCGCGAGCAGGGCCGAGGTGCCGAGCAGCGCCGAGAGGAGGGCCACCGAGAAGACATCGCGCAAGCGCCTCGCAGCGGCGCCGGCGACACGGGTCCTCGGAGAGGTCAAACGATGGTGCAGGGAATTCATGTTCAGCTCCTGTTCGGTTGCGGGCGCCCTCGGCTCACCGCTGCGCGCCTGCGGCTCGCGCCGCCGGGCCTCGCTGCGTCTCATGGGAGAGCGCCGCTCGATTTCGTAACTCTGTTCCCGGACTCGCGAGGATCGTTCATGCCTCGATACGATTTTTACTTCGATGCCCCGCTGCGGATCATGCCAGCACGGCTGTCGTGACCACCGGCGCGAGGGCGCGCTCGAGGCTCAATCGCACAGGGCGGTGTCCGTGAGGGCGAGGACGTTCTCGTAGACGGCGTAGGCGTGCTCGCGGGTTTGCACGCCGGGCACGGCGGAGGGCAGCGCCGTGACGGCGACGGTGACGGAGCGGCCGTCCTCGGCCACGCCGCCGCTGGTCTCGTAGCCGAAGATGTCGCCTCCGTGGCCCCAGACGACGCCGCCGCAGCGCAGCGGGAGGCTGCTCAGGCCGAGCCCGTACCGGTAGCCAGGCCACTGGCTGGATGCGTCGACGGTGGCGCGCATCTCCTCGAGCTCCGCCGGCTCGAGCAGCTCGCCGTCGAGCAGGGCGGTGAAGAAACGGTTCATGTCGCTCGGGGTGGAGATCATGTTTCCGGAGGCCCCGGCGATGGACGGGTCCAGCTCGGTGACGTCGCGCAGCGGCTCGCCGAGGTTCGCGTGATAGCCCCTGGGATGGCACCTCCGAATGCCCTGCTCGCCGACCTCAGGGACGTAGGTGTTGCTCAGCCCGATGCGATCGATGATCCGGCGCGTGACCTCCTCGGCCAGAGGGCGGCCGGTGACCTTCTCGACGAGCAGGCCGGCGATGATGTAGTTGGTGTTGCTGTACGCCCATTCGGTGCCGGGAGCCTTCCCGGGCTGCGTCAGCGCCAGGTCGAGCAGCGCGCGGGGCTGGACGTAGGTGCGAATGGCCTTGAAGAGGTCCTCACCCAGGAGCAGCCCGACGAAATCGGGCAGCCCGCTCTCGTGCCGCAGCAGCTGCCGCACCGTGATCTCGCGGCCGTCGATGCCCTCGCCGCGGATCAGGTCCGGCAGGTACGCCTCGATCGGCGCGTCGAGGTCGACCTTGCCCTCGCCGACGAGCTGCAGGACGACCACGGCGGTGAAGGGCTTGGTGTTGCTCCCGATGCGCACCTGCCCGTCGACAGGCACCTTCGCCTGCGTCTCCAGGTCGCCGACGCCGGCCGTGTAGTGACGGGTCTTCCCGTCGAGATCGCGGACGGCGACGAGCACGGCGGGGAACTTGTCGTCGCGCACCAGGCGGTCCATGGCTTGCTGGACGGGATCGTCCGGATCGGTGTTGGCCTCGATCGTGGAGTCACCGGCGCACTCGCCCGACGGTCTGCCACCGCCGACGCCGGCGTCATCGCCGCCACCGCCGCTCTCATCGCCGCCGGTGCCTTCGCCGCCACCGCCGCCCGTGCCGCTCGCGGCGTCCGTGTTCGCCGGGGTCCCGCCAGCGTCGGAGCAGCCCGCGAGCAGGGACGAGGTGCCGAGCAGGGACGAGGCGAGGATCATCGAGAACACCCCTCGCAGGCACCTCGTTGCCGCGCCGGCGCCCTGCGTTGTCGGAGAAGTGAAGTGATGGTCGATGGATTTCATGATCGGCTCCTGGTCGTGTGCGGGCGTCCCCGGATCACCGACGCTCGCCCGCGGCTCGCGCCGGGCGTCGCCATGTGGATTGAAGGGCGCCGTTCGATTTCGGAGCTCTGTTCCCGGACTCGTGAGGATCGTTCATCTCCGGAGGCGAGCTTCTCTTCAGAACGCCACCGGAGATTCGCCGAGCGCCGCTGGGCGCGCCCTGCAGCGGAATCCCGCGCGTGCGCTTACGCCTCGAGGCGGATATGCGCTTCGTCGAGCGGCGCCTCGAGCTCTCTCTGGCTCTGGAGGAGGGTAGGCCGAGGGGCGCGTGTTCGTCGCGCGTCGCGGGGAGGGCCGATGTGTGAGACCTAGAGCCCTCGCTCTCCGGCGCTGCCGGAGAGCGAGGGCTCTGGCGAGCTTGTCGTCGCCCCCGCGCCGCGCGACGAACACGCGCCCCTCGGGCCGGGCCGCTCGTCGAGGCCTCCGCCTCCTGAACGACGCGGAGCTAGTCAGTCAACCGCACACCACCCCGCCATCTTCCGCGGCGCGGGCCCGCGCTTCGCCCGGAACATCGCTGAAAGGCGAGCGGCCGCGGCCAGCGTGGCCCCGCCGATGAGCGATGCTGTGGCAGCGCCGTGATGCCCAGGTCTCCTCAAGCCAAACTTCATGTGCATATGCAGGCCCTCGTCAGGATGAGATGGTCGGTCGCTGGCTCGAGGGAAAGAAGCGCCGTCGGCAAGCAGCCAGGGAGACGCGCGTCGGCCCAGAGCGCACGAGCGACAGCCCTCCGCCCGATTTCGGGCAGCTCACCGGACTGGATGCCGCCACGACGGACGAGCCTTCACATTATTTTGCTGGGGTTTCCTGGGGCCCCTCCGCTCGACCGCATGATGGTAATGTTGCTGCGGAGATAGTTTCGTTACAGTGAGGCCTGATGATTGCAGCCGGCAGCCGATCGCAGCCGGAGGGTCCTGGGGCCGGACGGCTCCCCTCGAGCGCCGGCCCGGCGGGGAGCGCAGGCGCGTTGACGCCCGAGCTCGGCGCCATCCAGAATGGACGGATCCGGCGGCGTTGCGCGGGCGACGGCGGCGCCGAGCCCGGGACGCGATGACGCCGGCAGAGCTGCACCTTTACCTCGACGAATGCCGCGAGCTCGTGACGGCCGAGATCCGCCGGATCATCCCCGCCGATCCGCGCCGCGGGGCGGCGCTCTACGATCTCATGCTCGACTACCCGCTGCGGGAGGCCAAGGGCCTCCGCCCAGCGCTGTGCATCGCGGCCTGCCGCGCCCTCGGCGGGAAGCTCGAGGCGGTGCTGCGCTCGGCGGCGGTGCTCGAGCTCTACCACAACGCCTTCCTCATCCACGACGACATCGAGGACGAGTCGCTCCTGCGCCGCGGCGGGCCGACGCTGCACCGCGCGTACGGCGTGCCGGTCGCGGTGAACGTGGGCGACGCCATGCTCGCCCTCTCGCTCCAGCCGCTCCTCGACAACATCGAGACGCTCGGCCTCGGCCCCGCGCTGCGCATCCTGCAGGCCGTGGCGCGGATGACGCGCGAGTCCGTGGAGGGGCAGGCCCTGGAGCTCGACTGGGTGCGGCGGGCGGCGTGGGACCTGGCCGACGAGGACTACGTCACCATGGTCGAGCAGAAGACGTGCTGGTACAGCTTCATCACCCCGGTCGCGATCGGGGCGATCGCGGCGCGGCTCGATCCAGGCCGGATCGAGGCGCTCTCGAGCTTCGCGCGGCGGCTCGGCGTGGCGTTCCAGATCCAGGACGACGTCCTGAACCTCGCCGGCGACGTGGGCGAGTACGGCAAGGAGATCGGCGGCGACCTCTGGGAAGGGAAGCGAACGCTGATCCTGCTGCACGCCCTGCGCCACGCGGCGGCCGAGGATCGCGCGGAGGCGATCCGGATCCTGGCGCTGCCCCGGCACGGGTCGGCGGCCGAAGCGGGGGCCCGCGTCAAGACGCCGGACGAGGTGCGGTTCTTGCGGGCGCTGATCGAGCGGACCGGCAGCATCGACCACGCCCGGGCCGTGGCGAGCGCCTGGGCGGGCGAGGCCCAGCGCGCCTTCGACGGCTGCGCGGCGTGGCTCCTGCCCGGGGTCCACCGCGATCTGCTCCAGAGCCTGATCCAGTACGTGCTCGAGCGCGTGAGGTGAACGAACGATGATCGACCTGCTCCGGATGCTCCCCGCGCTGTACCCCGCGCCGCCCGCCGAGGGCGGCGAAGACCGCGAGCGGCCCGCCCTCTTCGATCTGATCCGGCTGCAGGCGATGATCTACGAGGAGTCGAGGCGCCTCCAGGACCTGCTCTTCGAGCGCCTGCTCGCGCCCGCCGCCCGGCCGGCCGAGGGGGGCGACGGCGCGGGGGCCGGCGCGGGGGCGATCCCCGCGATCCTGCGCCGGGCGCAGCTGCTCGTGCTGAAGCACCCGGTCGCCGCGCAGGCCGCGTTCGCGGCGCTGATCGCGGAGGGGCGGCGGTTCGCGGCGACGCCCGAGGGGGCGGAGTGGGCCGCGGCGCTCGCCGGCTCGGACCTGGTCCGCCGGGGCCGGCAGGTCTGGGACGCGGTCGGGATGAACATGCTCGAGGACGATCCGGACGCGATCCTCCCGTCGGCGTACCTCGAGGCGCTGCTGCGGGCGGCGCGGTCGCCCGACCTCGAGGCCGCGCTCCGCGGGCTCTACGATGCGGCGAAAGGAGATCCGCTTGGCGCTGCTCGATAGCGTCCGGGACGCGTCCGCGGAGGGCAACGTGCCGCTCCACCTGCTCCTCGGGCTGGTGTCCTTGGCGCACCGGCTCGACCGGCTGCTCGGTGCGCCGGGGGCGCCGGGGGCGCCGGGGGCGCCGGCGACGCAACCTGGGTTGGGGGCGCCGGCGACGCAACCTGGGTTGGGGGCGCCGGCGACGCAACCTGGGTTGGGGGCGCCGGCGACGCAACCTGGGTTGGGGGCGCCGGCGACGCAACCTGGGTTGGGGGCGCCGGCGACGCAACCTGGGTTGGGGGCGCCGGCGACGCAACCTGGGTTGGGGGCGCCGGCGACGCAACCTGGGTTGGGGGCGCCGGCGACGCAACCTGGGTTGGGGGCGCCGGCGACGCAACCTGGGTTGGGGGCGCCGGCGACGCAACCTGGGTTGGGGGCGCCGGCGACGCAACCTGGGTTGGGGGCGCCGGCGACGCAACCTGGGTTGGGGGCGCCGGCGACGCAACCTGGGTCAGTCGTCGGCGCGCCGGGGTTGGTGGCGGGCGCGCCGGCGCCGCCACCGCAACCTGGGTCGGTGGAGCCGCCTCCGACGGGCGCGGCGGCGGCCCCGGGCGGCGTGGCGACTGACGCCCGCAGCGACGCGCTGATCTACCTGCTGCTCGGCGCGATCTCGGTGCGGCGCACGCTCCTCGCGGAGCTCGACCCGCTGCGGGAGGTGCGCCGGGAGCAGGCGCGCCTGGAAGACACGCGGCGGGAGGACCGCGGCGCCCCCCATCCCGCGGCGGCCGGTCGCGGGCTCCGGAGCCTGCTCCGGTGACCACCGCGCTCCCCTTCCCCTCCCCGGCGCCGCGCGTCTCGGCGACGCTCGCCGCCACCGACTACTTCCGACGCTCGCCCGCGCGGCTCCGGGGGCGGGCCGACCACAAGGAGTGGCAGCACTTCCTCGTCCACACCGAGGGCGCCCACCTGCTCGTCAACTTCAACCTGGTCGACGATCGCTGGGCGCCGGACCCGCGGCGCGCCGAGGTGGCGCGCCTCATCGCGCTGGCACGCACGGACGCGTGGGACGGCGGCGTCGATCGCTTCGCGGACGGCGAGGTCGAGGTGGTCCCGGGCCGCATCGACGCGCGCTTCGGGGAGAGCTGGCTGCGGTTCGATCGGGGACGCTACCTGCTCTCGATCGCGCTCCGCGACCGCCCCCTCGCCGCCGAGCTCGAGCTCGTGCCGACCACCACCCCGGCGCTCTCGGCGAACCAGCCGCTCTCCCCCGAGCGGAGCCTCTCGTGGTTGTTCGTGCCGCGCCTGGTCGCGCGCGGCACCATCACGGCCGGCAGCGTGACCCGACGCGTGGAGGCCGCGCCGGCGTACCACGATCACAACTGGGGCCACTTCCTCTGGGGCGACGATTTCTCGTGGGAGTGGGGCTCGGCGCTGCCCTGGGATCCCGCGAACGCGTGGAGCGTCGTGCACGTGCGGATGACCGACCGCGGCCGGTCGGCGGCGCGCTACCAGGGCCTGTTCCTGTGGCGGGGGAGCGAGCCGCTGCGGGTCTTCCGGGACGAGGAGATCCGCGTCGCGTACGACGGCTGCTTCGACGTGGGGCGGCCGCTCCGGGTGCCGCGGGTGATGGCGTTGCTCGCCTCCGGTGCAGCAAGCGACGTGCCGCGCCGGATGGAGGTCGTCGCGCGCAGCGACGGGGACGAGCTCCGCCTGCGCTTCGCGCCCGAAGCCGTGGCCCAGGTTGTGATGCCGAGCGAGCGCGACCTCGAGGCGGTGACGGTGCTCAACGAGGTGAGCGGGCGGGCGGCGCTCTCCGGGCGCGTCCGCGGGGTGGAGGTGGCCATGGAGGGCCCAGGTGTCTTCGAGTTCCTCCGCGACGGATGATCGGGGCCCGGTGGCGCGCCTGCTCGCCGAGTCGTTCGCGGCGCTCGCCGCCGAGCTGCCGGAGGCCCACGAGCGGATGAGCGCGCGGCTCGCCGGCCGGGCGGTGGCGATCCGGGTCGACGGCGAGCGCTTCGTGGTCGAGGCGGACGGCGGCGCTCCGCAGGTGCGCGCGGCGCGCGCGGACGAGGAGGAGGCGGCGGCGGTGCGCGTCGCGGCGAGCCGGCGCGCGATCCTCGACGTGCTCGACGCGCGGCGCTCGCTCGCGGAGGCGGTGCTCGCGGACGAGGTCGAGGTGGTGGGCGCGCTGGAGCGGCTGGTGGAGGCGCGCGAGGCGCTGCTCGCGTACGTGCACGGCGCGGTGCGGTGCCCCTCGTTCCCGGCGCTGCTCGAGCGGTTCCGGAGGCTCGCGCCGTGAGCGCCGGCGGGGAGCGCGCCGGAAGCGCGGGCGACGCGCGCGCCGCGAGCGCCGCCGGGGATCCCCTGCGCGGACCGCTCGAGATCGAGGTCCACCTCGCGCGCACCGAGGACGCGGGCGATCCCTTCTCCTTCCCTTACGGCCCCGGCCGCCACGGCACCGTCGGGTACCTCCGGACCCGCGCCGACGGCACCTCGGCGGACGCGCATTTCGCGTGGGACGAGGGGGTCTTCGCCGACCTCCTCGACCTCCGCAGCCCGACGCCGGACCCGGGGCGTCTCCCTAACCTGGGAGCTCGCCTCCGCCGCTTCCTGGGGCGCCTCGGGTGGGACGCCGACGAGCGGCTGCTCGAGGACCCGCGCCATCCGGTCCAGGTGACCCTCGAGCTCGGCGCGGCGGAGCTGTTCGCGCTGCCGTGGGAGTCCGTGGAGCTCCCGTCCGGCGCGCGCCTCGGCAAGCTGCCGTATTGCCTGATCCGGTACGCGTGGCCGGGCAGCGCAACAGCGCCGCGGGCGCCGGATCCGCCGCCCGAGCACGGGCGCATCCTCGTCGCCTGGTCCGCGGGCGGGATGGGCGTCCCCCACGAGGAGCAGATCGCCTCCATCCGCGGCGCCTACCGGGACGGCGGCCACCCGGACGCAGGCGGCAGCGTGATCGAGCTCGGCGACGCGTCGCTGCGGGCGCTCGGCGAGGCGCTCGCGGCGCACGCCCCGGTGCACCTATTGCACCTCGTATGCCACGGCGGATCGTTGGCGTCGGAGCGCGCCGCCTACGGGCTGCGCCTCCGCACCACGGACGGCGCTGGCTACGAGGTGGTCGAGCCCGAGCGGCTCGCCGACAAGCTCCGGCCGCACGCGGGCGTGCTGCGGCTCGTCGTGCTCTGCGCCTGCCACGGCGGCGACGCCGGCGAGATCGACAGCCGCCTCGGCAGCGTCGCCCTCGCGCTCCACCGCGCCGGCATCCCCGCGGTGGTCGCGTCGCGCTACCCGCTGTCGTGGGACGGCGCCGGCGCGCTCACGGAGGCGCTCTACCGGGAGCTCCTCGTCGCGCACGGCTCGCTCGAAGGCGCGTTCGTCGCGGCGCGCGAGCGCCTCGCCGCGCTCGCGGCCGACGCGGGCGGCGTCGACTGGGCCTCCCTGCAGCTCTACGCCCGCGCCGCCGACGGGCCGGACCACCGGCCGGTGGTGCTCCGCCCCTACCGGGGCCTGCTCGCCTTCCAGCGCGAGCACGCGCGCTACTTCCACGGCCGGCAGGCGGAGATCGAGGAGGCGGTCTCGGACCTGATGCGGCTCGTCGAGGCGACGGACCGCGGGGCGAAGCGCTTTCTGATCGTCACCGGCGCCTCGGGCACCGGCAAATCCTCGCTGGTGCTGGCCGGCGTCGTCCCGGCGCTCAAGGCGCGCGACCCGCGGTGGGTCGCGCCGCCAGCCCTGCGGCCGACCCCCGACTTCCGCGAGCGCCTCGCGCAAGCCCTCGCCGCACGACAAGATCCGGCGGCGCCGCTCCTGCTCGTCGTCGATCAGTTCGAGGAGATTTTTACCATCTTGCCGGACAAGACCACGCGCGAGGGTTTCCTCCGCGAGCTCTGGCGGCTCGCGGGGGACGCCGCCTCCGGCGTCAGCGTGATCGCCACGCTGCGCGTCGACTTCCTCGGCCGGTGCGGCGAGCTCCGGCTCGGCGACGGCGAGCCCGACCTGGAGCAGGTGGCCTACGATGAGGCGCACCGGATCTTCGTGCGGCGGATACGGCGCGACGACCTCGCGGGGATCATCGAGCGGCCCGCGGCGCAGGTGGGCCTCGCCCTCGACGAGGGGCTCGCGGCGCAGCTGGTCGACGACGCGGGGGACGAGCCGGGCGCGCTGCCGCTGCTCGAGTACACGCTCGACGAGCTGTGGAAGCGAAGGAGGGGCCGGCGGCTCGCCCGCGAGGAGTACGAGCGGCTCGGCGGCGTCACGGGCGCGCTCGCCCGGAGGGCCGACGCGATCCTCGACGGGCTCGACGAGGTCCGCCGGCGCGCCGCGCGCCGCCTCCTGGTCCAGCTGGTCGACGCGCGCGACGACGCCGCCCTGAACACCCGGCGGCGGCGCCGGCTGGAGGAGCTGCGCCGCGGGCCCGACGCCGAGGCCACGGTGTTCGACGAGGTGCTCGCCCTGCTCGCGGCCGAGCGGCTCGTGGTCGTCGGCGGCGACGAGGAGCGGAGCGCCGAGATCGCCCACGAGCAGCTCATCCGGAGCTGGGGCCGGCTGCGCGGCTGGGTGAGCGAGGACCGGAAGATGACCGCGGATCTCGAGCTGCTCGCGGCGTGGACGGCCGAGGCGAGCGCGTACGATCACCTGCTCGAGGGCAAGCGGCTCGCCGCCGCGCAGGAGCTCCTGAGCCGCCACGAGCACGAGATCGAGCCCGGCGCGCTGTCGCTCATCGCGCGGAGCAAGGAGGCCGAGGCGCGGCGGCGGTGGCGGGCGCGGGCGGCGGGGATCGCGGCCGGCGTCCTCGCGGTGGTGATGGGCGTGCTGGCGTTCGTGGCGTGGTCGAAGAGCAGGGCGGCGACCGAGGCCGCGATGGCGGCCGGGCGCGCCGCGGAGGAGGCCAGGCAAAGGACCATCGAGGCGCGGGACGCGGCGCTGATGGCCGGGGTGCGGGAGCTCGCCTCGCGCGATCAGCTGGCGCGGGTGAGCGAGCTGCTGCTCGAGGTCGCGGCGCCGGAGCGGGCGCGCGGCTTCGCCCAGCTCGCGCTCGACGCGCTCTCGACCACGGCGCCCTGGAGGACGCCGCCGGGGCTCGTGATCCACGCCGCGGCGTTCCGCGCGGACGGCGCGTGCCTGGTCGTCACGGGCCGGCACGACAACGAGGTGCAGGTCCGGGAGCTCGGCGGTGCGGGCAAGATCCTCACGGCCAAGGCGTTCCCCGTGATGGCTCGCCTCGCGACGTTCAGCCCGGATCGCCGGCGCGTCGCGGTGTTGGTCGGGCTGGACGCGGTGCACGTGCTGGAGCTCGACGGCGCGGGCGCGGCGCTGCAGCTCGCGGGGCCCGCGCACGTCGTGGCGTTCGGCCCGGATGGCAGGCGCCTCGCCACCGATCCCCACCCTATGGGGATGATCGCGCGGATCTGGGAGCTCGACGGCTCGGGGAAATTCATCGACCTCGAGGGGCACACGGGCAGCATCTACTCCGCGGCGTTCAGCCCCGACGGCAAGCGCCTCGTCACCACCTCGCGCGATGGGACCGCGCGGGTCTGGGAGCTCGACGGCTCGGGCCGGTCTCGCGAGCTCAAGGGGCACGCGGGCACGGTCACCTCCGCGGCGTTCAGCCCGGATGGCAAGCGCCTCGTTACCACGTCCGAGGATCGCACGGCGCGGATCTGGGAGCTCGACGACCCGGCGAGGTCCCGCGAGCTCAGGGGGCACACCGCCCCGGTCTACGACGCGGCGTTCAGCCCGGATGGGAAGCGCGTCGTCACCGTGGCGTCCGAGCCGACCGTGAGGGTCTGGACGCTCGACGGCGCGGGCGAGATCCTCGAGCTGAAGCGGCACACGGGCGTGGTCACCTCCGCGGCGTTCAGCCCAGATGGCGGGCGCCTCGTCACCGCCTCGAGCGACGCGCGGGCGCTGGTCTGGGAGCTCGAGCGTCCGGGCGAGGTCCTCGAGCTCCGAGGGCACGCGGCCCCGCTCCGCGGCGCGAGGTTCAGCCTGGACGGCGAGCGCGTGGTCACGGTCTCCGAGGACGGCAGCGCGCGCCTCTGGCCCGTCACCCTCCGCGGTTTGCGGCGGCGGCTCCAGGAGGCGACCCCTTCCTGTTTGCCGCCCGAGATGCGCGCGCTCTACGCCGGAGAGAGCGAGGCCGAGGCCCGCGCGCAGCACGAGGCCTGCGAGCGATCCCACGGCCGCGCCCCCGGAGCGCCCGCCGACCCGCGACCCTGACCCCATGCCCCTCCACCTCTTCCTCGCCCACGCCGACACCCAGGAGCCTGTGCTCTCCGGCGGCCTCCCGCAGGACGCCGTCGACGCGCCGCCGAGGCCGGCGGCGCGGTCGCGCAGGCCCACCCACCTGGCCGAACGCAGCGGCCTGCCCGACGCGCTGCCCGCCCAGCGCTGGGGCCTGATCGTCCCCCGGGGCGACGCCGGCAGGCGTCTCGTCGACCGAATCGCCCCGCTCCTGGACAAGCGGCGCGAGGATCAGCATGCCCAGGTTAAGATCTACGAGGTCGAGCCCGGCATGGATGCCGAGGCGGCGAACCGCTGGATCGGGCAGGACTACCGGGATGAAGTCGGCCGCCAGCTCGCCGACCTGCCCCGCTATCTCCTGATCCTCGGAGGCCCCGACCTGGTCTCGTGGGAGCTCCAGCAGATGCTCGGAGGCGAGGCGTTCGTCGGCCGGCTCGCGTTCACCGACGAGCGGGGCGATGTCGACGAGCAGGCCTACGAGGCGTACGTGGCCAAGCTGCTCCGCTGGGAGCGGCAGGGCGAGGAGGATCTCGCCCGGGGCGCGCCCGCGCTCCTCTACACGGCGCGGGACGGCACGGGCGCGATCGCCGAGGGGCACGAGCACCTGATGAAGCCGCTCCGCTCGGCCGCCGAGGCGCTCCGGCGGAAGGGCAGGTTCCCCGCGGCGGACCTCGTCGAGATCGGCGGCGGCGAGGGCCGCTTCTCGGACGACGATCTCCTGGATCACGCGCACGACCTGCTGGCGCGGGCCGAGCGCGCCGAGGCCGGGCTGCTGTTCTCGATGAGCCACGGCCTGGGCCTGCCCGCGAGCGGGCGCTGGGCCTCGCCCGAAGAGCAGCGCCGGCTGCAGGGGGCGATGAAGATCAGCCGGAGCAACGATCGGATCGCGGCGAAGGATCTCCGGGGCCGAAAGTTCCTGCCCGGCGGCCTGTGGCTGTTCTTCGCGTGCTTCGGCGGCGGCACGCCCGCGCGGAGCGCCTACCTTCCGTGGCTGGAGCAGCTCGCGGCCCTGGGGCTCCACGACGGCCACGCGCAGAGCGTGCTCTCGGCGCTGCCACGGGAGGGGGAACGGCCGTTCGTGGCGGCGCTGCCCCAGCAGGCGCTCGCCAACCCCGACGGGCCGCTCGGGGTGATCGGCCACGTCGACCTGAGCTGGACGTGGAGCTTCCAGGACGGCATCGCGACGGCCGGCGGCGGGGCGCCGCGGCCCCGGCACGAGCGCTTCCAGGAGGCGCTGCGGTCGGCGGTGAACGGCCACCGCTTCGGGGTGGTGCACCACGAGATCGCGAGCTTCTTCGGCGAGATCGACCGGAACCTCACGGCGATGTACGAGAAGGACGCGGCCTCGCCCGGCGGCGCCGACGACGGTGCGCGGAGGGCCAGGCGGGCGGATCTGTGGATGCAGCGGCAGGATCTGTCGGCGTACGTGCTGCTCGGCGATCCGGCGGCGCGGCTGCCCGTCGCGCGCGTCCCGCCGGGGGTCGCCGTCGCCGTCCGCGGGGCCGCGCCGGAGGGGAGCGCGGCCGCCGGAGGTGCGGCGGCGCGGGATCCGCGGGATCCGCGGGAGATGGAGGCTGCGGTGCTCGCTTACCTGGGCGGCGGCGAGGCGGAGCCGGTCGCCGCGCAGCACGGCGCGTCACGCGAGGAGCTCTTGGGGTGGGTGGAGACGTACCGGGAATGGGGGCGGCGGGGGCTCGCGACGCGCGGGTAGCATCGCTCCGAGGTGGCGGATCTGGCGGTGCGCCTGGCGGCCGCCAGGCCCCGGAGAGCGGAGGGGGCTTCGAAATGCGGCAAAAAGCCTAGGCACGCCGCTCGCAAAGAGCGCCTCTCGAAACGCCGCGAGGTCCGACCTCGCGCCGGCCTCGCCGTCGCGGGGCAGCGCGGAGGCCCGGAAGCGGCGATAGCTCGAGCCGGCGCCGCGCGTCGCGCTCGATGGAGGCACGCATGTTGGTTCGTCACGCCCTGATCACGCTTCTCCCGGTTCTCGCGCTCGCCTGTTCTGCCGCGCACGGCGCCGTCCCGCAGCAACCGGAGGACACCGCGCCGCAGCCAGGCGGCACCGGGGCTCCGGCCGGCTCGACCGGCACGCAGAGCTTCATCGACGCGGAGTCGTACTTCGCGAGCTCGGCCGAGATCGACGCATGGTACGCGCTGCGCCGCGATCTGGACGACGATTTCGACGCCGTGTGCGGCGACACGTTCTGCGAAGGCGAGTACAGCAATTATAAGCCGCTTCGATTCCGCTGCTCCGTCGAGGAGCACGCCGGGACGATAGGCCGCTGCGTGTGGGTCCTCGCGGCGAGCAACGAGGAGGTCCTGCCTTCCACGGGCGATGTGGAGGTGGACGCCAGGACCTTCCTCTGCGAGGTGCCCGTCGCCCCGGAGACCGCCGTGGTCGACCTCCTGGCGGCGCTCTCGGCGCCGGGAGCTCGGGCGATCGACACCGCGCTCCCCGGGACGGACAGGTCGATTTACGACGGCCTCGTCGATTGCCTCTGACGGCCCGCCGACCTCGGCCAGCGTGCTCATCGGCGCGCGCTAGCTAGGGCGCGCGGCAAATCCGCACGCCGAAATAGGTGGGGGCCCCGCAGCCGCGCCCGGGTCGAGCTCCGGCGGCGCCGGACCGGCGGTGCCAGATCCGAGAAGGCGACGTCTGCGCATACGAGCGAGATCGACGGCGACATCTCGGCCGTGACCTGGCGTGCGCTCGCAGAGGTCTCGATCAGGTTGTGCATCGGGACGACGCCGGCCGCGACCGGGGCCTCCTCATTGAACGGCAGCCGCATCAGGTACACGTCCTTGTCCCCCCACGGCACCTCCGAGCGTGCCACCTCCGCGCTGGCGCGATAATCCTGCCGCGCTCGTCGCTCGCGAGCCGTGCGAGCACGACGTTCTTTCGTGTGGACGTGCGGCGGCGAGGGCTGCAGCAACGGCGTGAATCGAACCCCGAGAATCGAACCCAGGTTACTACTTCCCCGATCGTTTGGCACGAGGCGTCGGGAGGCGCCGGAGCCCGCAGGGGCGGTCGCGCCGCGCGGCGCTACCGAGCATCTTTCACGGCTCGGCTGCGCCGACCTGGAACGGGCAGCGAGCCTTTGACCGCCGCGTCGCTGGATATCGCGCCGTTAACTGCCCCGTAAACAGTGCGCCGCGCTCTGGCCGCGATTTGCGGCCGCTTCCTGAGTACTACGCCTCGTGACCGTCTTTACGACGCGGGGTCACAGCAGGCGCCGTGGAACACACGCATCATGTACGTGCCCTCTGGAAAGCGTGCTGTTCGATCGCCGCTCCTCCAGCGACTCAGCGCGATCCGGTACATGCTCCGAAAGGCGCGGAGCCTCGCCAGGGCTGCCTTGCGATCGTGGGGATCGCTCACCGCGACAGTTGGTCGACGACGGCGGAGCGGCTCCGCTGTGGCCGCCCGCTGCCAAGGTGACATCGTCCGCGCCCCGTCGGCGCCTAGGAACGTGCGTCCGCTAGCGCGGACCTTGGATCGTGCCTGCCGAACGTTGCGCGCAACGAGTATGCGAAGGCGTCGATCGATGGTCTCCGCGTCCTGCTCGCGGAGGACAGGCGGCACGGTGCAGTCGATGCGCGCCCGCTCGGGCAGCCTGGCGCCATGCCGGCGGAAGTAGACCTCAGGCATCGTCGCGACGTGGCGCTCGCCGAGCCTTGTGGTGATCGCTCCCGGCCACTCCTCGGGGGACCGCACGAGGCCGGCGGCGGTCGGGTTGGTGATGACGTACGCGATCTTGTCAAGCACGTCCTCGGCGCTCTCGAGCGCGATGACGCTCGCGTGCTCCGCCGACCAGAAGTTCTCGGTTCGGCCCAGGAACGCATTCATGCAGCTCGCGACGAGCCGATGGAGGAGCTGCAGGAACTGGGGCAGGCGGGCCTCTGGATCGGTCAACACAGCGTGCCAGTGGTTGGACATGACGACGAACGCGTGGAGCTCGATGCCGGCGCGCTCGGCGGCCACGGCGAGGCAGTACATGAACACCTGGTTCGTCTCCATGGAGGGCCGCAGCATCATCTGCCGCTGGGTGCATCGCCTCGTCACGAAGTAGGTGGCGCCGGCGATGAGTCTCCGAGGAGCGGACATGCGGCTCCTGTCAGCACAAACCGTACCGTGACATGCACGCAAAATCGGCGGGACGTACGATGATCCATCTGCGTAGGGGGGTGGCGGCGCCATGGCGGACGTAGCCCGCCATCCCCGAAGCCGACCCACCGCTCCATCCCCCGAGGCCGACCCAGGTTATTGATTGCGATTGATTGCGGGCCCAGGTTAGCCCCGCGGGCGGGCGCGGACCCAGGTTAGCCCCACGGGCGGGCGCGGACCCAGGTTAGCCCCGCGGTCGAGCCCCGCGGGCGAAGCTCGACGCCCAGCGGCTGCCCCGCGGGCGCGCGCCAGCTCAGGTTCATGACGGCCCACGGCTCCGAGATGCTCTTCTCGTGACCGCCCCCGGCGCCGCTCAGCCGAACACCGCTCGCCCGGCGCCCGGGGAGCCCCGCCGCGCTCAGTACATCAGGTTGCCCTGACCGAGCACGAACGTGATGTTCTGCCCGAACTGGGCCCGCGCGGTCGTCACGCGCGCGACGGCGTTCACGATGCGGTTGCGGCGCTCGACCGCCGAGCTAGCCGCGATACCCTGGGCGATCTCGACGCGCGCGAGGTCGAGCTGCTGCGACGCAGCGGGATACAGCGCCATCGGCGCCATCACCTCGATGGCGTCGTCGATCTCGACGCGGGCGAGCTCCATCAGCCTCTGCTGCACGTCGGCGCGCGTGTTCGCGAAGCTATCGACGAGCACCCGCGCGGCGTCCAGCCGTTGCTGCGCGATGTCGACGTTGAAGGCGGCGTTCAGCGCGCGCAAGAAACGAGCGATGGCGTTCGAGTCGAGCGGCGCCAGGTTGAGCGGGGTCCCGAAGCGCTGCTCGAGCTCCTGGGCGGCAGGCGACAAGTTGAACGGCGTCGAGGCGTAGAACGTGACGGCATCGTTGATGCCCGGATCCGCCCTGTCGTTGATCTGCAGGTTGTTGTGGAAGAAGGGCGGCGTGTCCGCGGCCTCGATCAGCGGCGGCGGGTTGAAGGTGCCGTTGCCGAACGAGTTCGGGAAACCGATACCCGTCGCATCGAAATTGGGCGCTGGCAGGTCTCGCCCCCCGAAGCCGCCGTCCGCGAGGAACTCGCCCTCGAAGCTGCCCCCATTGAGCGACGACCCCCTGTTGCGCGTGCCCGTGTCGAAGTTGCGGTTGTTGCCGGTGTCCTGGAAGTTCGCGCCGGCGTTGTGGTGGCACACGTTGCAGCGGCCGCGCTCCGGGTCCATGAACGCTTGCCGGCCGTCCTCCGCCTCCGCGTCGAACATGCGGACGCTCGCCAGATCGAGCTCGTTCAGCCGACCCAGGCTGAGCTGGAAGGCCAGCGTCACGTCCTCTTCGTCCGGCGTCGGCAAGCGGAAATCGACGCCCGGCTCCCGGGCGAGGCGCTTCGGAAAATGCTGGGTGATCGCGTCCTTGAGGAAGCCGCGCAGCGTTCCGTCGCTCGAGCCGTCCCCGCCCCAGCCCGTCCGCTCCGCGGGCGGAGTGGTGGTGCCGTCCCCCGAATCCGCCCGGATGCTGGTGCTCAGCGACAGGACGTGGTTCACCCCGCGCGACACGAACCGGTGCGTCGGATCGATGAAGCCGTCCACGTTCTCGAGGATGGCCGCGTCGTCCAGCAGGTCCGAGGTCTCGAGCTCGGCGAGCTCCGGCACCTCCCTGAAGACGAAGAGCGGATCATCGGGGTTGGTCTGGTCCAGGGCCCTGATGAACTGCACGTCGAGCGTCGTGTTGTTGGCCACGGGGTGGCAGGTACCGCAGGTGCGGCCGTTGCCCTCGAACGTCTCGTGGAAGAAGACCCCCGCGCCCGCGCAGATGTCCTGCGAAACGAGCCCGGCGACCACGCGCGGATCCTGCGCGCATTGATCGAGCCGATCCGCCAGGGTGAGCGATCGCGAAACTTCGTCGAGGCGCTCCGGCTCCGGCATCTCCTCCTCGGCATCCGAGCACCCCCCGGCGAACAGGGCCGCTCCGACCCCGCACGCCCATAACAGCCCCATCTTCGAGCTTCCCATCCAGGTATTCTCCGTTACAAGCGCGATGCCCGACCGCCGCGAATGGCTGCGAGCAGTCGAGCGGCGCGTTCCATCCAATCCTTCGGCAGGGTCGCCGAGCCGCCCAGCGGCGCAGCCCGGGCCTCGTGCCCACTCCCCCGCAGGAAACCGCCGGGGAGACAGCCTTCGCCGTCCAGCGCGCGATGCCGCGCCCAGGGGCGACCAAGCATGGCTCGGAGCGACCTCAGGCGAGCGATGATGTAGCGGATGACACCCGACGTTCAATGTCCAGCGCCGTCGGAGCTTCGTTTTTTAAACATTCTTTACAAAGTCGCCACGAGGTGACACGCCCGGATAGGGCGATGCGCCGTCGTCGAGCGCCGGCAGGTCGCGCGCCATGCCGAGCTCCGTGTCGCCCGGCCCGCGAACAGCCTCGCTGTTGCCCGGGGTCAGGTCAGCGCTGCCGCCTTCCACGTTCACGGCCTGACCCACCTTGAAACACCCCCCACAGCTCCCCGCCTGAAAAGTCGGGAGGTCGTCGAGGTCGAGGCTGTTGCCGTCCGAGCCGGGAGCGCCGACGACCACGGCCGCCACCCGCACGAGCGTGAGCACGCGGGCGCCCCCGCGCTCGCGGACCACGCCGCAGGCCGGCCATCAGGGTGCCCACGGCGCCTCGACGACGAGCGGGCGTCGCGAGCGCATGGCGAGGGCGTGGCATCCACGGGAACGCACGCTCCCGACGCCCGCCCAGGTTGCAAGGCGGCCCACATCCCTCTATCGTCTAGGTCCTTAGACTTGTGAGGAAATGTGAGCAAAGAGCCGGCTCCGCCTGCATTTTCCGACTTCATCTTGCTCCTCATCTCCGCCGCACCGAAGCTCGGCCTGCCGCTCGACGCGGTCCTGCGGGGCGCGGCGCTTCCGCCGGGGGCCCTCAGCCAGCGCGGCGTGCCGATCCCCTTGAGCGCGGCGCGGTACGTCTGGTCGTCCGCCGAACGGGTGAGCGGCGACCCCTTGCTCGGGCTCCGCATCGCCGAGACGCTCGACGTCGGCACGCTCGACATCCTCGACTACCTGTCGCGGAACAGCGACAGCTTCGGCGCGGCGCTGTCCCGCTTCATCCGCTTCGCCCCGCTGCTCGCCGACTCCGGCGAGCTGAGCTTGAGCGCGGACGGCGGCCGCGCGCGCTTCCGCCACGTCGCGCCCAACGGCCTCCCCGCGGTGTCGGAGCTCCTCGCCGGCATGACCGTGCTCCGGGCGCGGACGTTCTCGGGCGAGCACGTCCGCCCGCTGGCCGTGCGCTTCCGGCACCACCGCCGAGGGAGCGCAGGCGCCTACGAACAGATCTTCGACGCGCCGGTCGAGTTCGGCGCCCCCTGCGACGAGCTGGTCTTCCGGCGGGAGCACCTGGAGATCCCGTTCCGCTCCCCCGACCCCCGGCTGTGCGAGATCCTCGAGGAGCTCGCGCAGCTGCGGCTCCAGCAGCAACATCGGGTCGACGCGCCGCCGCCCGCCGCGCCGTCCGGCTTCGTCGACGAGGTCCGCCACGCGCTCCGCGAGTGCATCGCCGAGGGCAACCCGAACATCGACCGGGTGGCCGAGCGCATGGGCGTGAGCGCACGCACGCTCCAGCGGCAGCTGCGGGAGCGGGGCACGTCGCACCGCGCGCTCCTCGCGGAGACGCGCGCCGCGCTCGTGGATCGGTACCTGGCCATCGCCACCCCCTCGCGGCACGCGCTCGCCGCCGAGCTCGGCTACGCGAGCGCCCGCTCCGCGTCCCGCGCGCTGCGGCGCCGGTAGACCCGCCGCGACCCAGGTAGACCCGCCGCCACCCAGGTTAGACCCGCCGCCACCCAGGTTAGACCCGCCGCGACGCCGGCAGGCCAGGGCCCACCGGCGCCACGGCGTGGCCGCGAGGGCGCCCTCGCCCACGCGCGCGGGCGCCGCGACGGCAGGCCCGCGCCGGGGGCGCGGCGGCGATCACGGATGCCACGCCAGCTGGAGCTGCCGGCTCGACGTCGTGCTCACCTGGTAGACGACGGGGCTCGCCGCGCCCGGGAACGGCGTCGAGAGCTGCATCGACCAGCTGTTCGCCGCGGCGCTCTGGGCCGCCCCGCCGTTGGCGGACACGGTGACGCCGTTCAGCGGCAGGCCGTCCATCGCGGTCACCTGCAGCCACAGGTTCGCCGGCGTCCACCCCGTCGGGTAGTTCGCCGGGTCGATCTGGAAGCACGCCGTGCCGTTCACCGTCGCCGTGGTCGCCGGCCCCGCCTGGCCGAGGCTCTGGCAGGTCACGACCGTCGTGGGATCCTTGTAGACCCCGAACGTGTGCTGGCGCGTGAACTCCGGGACGGTGGAGTTGCCGGCGTGGTCCGCGAAGACCGTGATCTGGTGGCTCCCCCCCTCGGCGAACTGGCTGAACTTCGTCGAGTAGACACCGTCGTTGGCCGCGATGTCGGCATGCGCGGCGAGCCCGTCATCATAGAACGTGAGGGACGTGACCGCGCCGCTCGGCGCCTCCATCTCGGCGCTGACCGTGGCGCCCGTCACCGGATTGCCCAGGTGGGTCACCTCGGCCGCGATGGTCAGCGGCTGCGCGCCGACGTTCAGGCCGTTCGTCGTGACGTTGAGCTGGATGTTGTCCATCAGGGTCGACACGGCGGAGTAGAGATAGAGGGGCGACGGCGAGTTGTTGACCGCGCAGAACTCCCAGTCGCCGTCCTCGATCAGCGGATCGGTCACGTTCAGCGAGAACCGCTTGAAGTTGTCGGCGGAGACGAAGGTCATGTCGGAGATCGACGCCGCGTAGCTCGTCTCGGAGATGTCGTCCTCCGGGTGCTGCGACGGCGGCTTCAGGTACACCACGGGGGCGACGCCGCCGACGAAGAGCATCGTGAAATCCACGATCTCGGCAGCCGTCACCAGCGTGCTGGCGCACAGCGTCATGTTCGCCGGGATCTCGGTCAGCCCCTGATCCATCATGCCGCCGTTGCGGCAGTCGTTCGCCATGCGGAAGAAAGCGCCGAGCAGCTCGAGCTGGTCGATGTCGGTGCTGGTGTCGGCGCGCATGTAGAGCCCGGGCGAGGCCCCGAAGTCCGTCGCGATGTCGCTCATCATCGCCTCGTCCGCCCCCGCCCCGAGCGCGATCGAGTGGACCTCGTCCACGCGGTTGAAGTAGTCCGAGAAGAAGTCGCTCGGCGCCGGCGGCGTGTTGTGCTGCCCGTCGGACAGGAGGACGACGCACTCGCGCGGTCCCTTGGTCGGATTGGCCGCGGTGAGCATGTCGAGCGCCTCCTCGAGGCCCGCCCCGATCGACGTCGAGCCGCTCGCGACGAGCGCGTCCACGGCCGCGTCGTAGCCCGACGCCGGGATCGGCGTGATCGGGTAGGAGGTCGAGGCCGTGTCGGAGTAGCTCGCAAGGCCGATCTGCTCGGTGAACGACTGCGAGGCGGGCACGTTGCTCGAGGCGAGCGTGTTCTTGTAGACCTTCGCCGCCTGCTGCGCGAGGGCGAGGTTGGTCCCATACATGCTGCCGGAGCGGTCGATGATGACCACGTGGTTCGTGTCGAGCGGCGTGACCTGAGCCAGCGCCGCGGACAGCCCCAAGACGCCCGCGAGGACGCCGCCGGTGATGCCTGCGAAAGTTCGAATTGCGGTTCTCATCGTCTCTATTTCCTCTGAATTCCTCTGCATTCTCGGACACGAACAGAAGCTGAAGCGTGAACGGGAGCGGCGTCACCGGGCCGACGCGTCGGCGCCGCAAGGCGCGCCCGGATGGGCGGGTGGCGGGCGCCGCCTCGCGGACGGCGGCCCGCCACCCTGCCTATCTGGCCGGACCGGCGACGCCGGCTCTCACGGGTTGCGGTACAGGACCTCGAGCTTCGGGCGCCTGTGGGCGGTCGCGTAGTCGCTCGACGTGAACGAGACCTCGCGGTAGCTGTTCGCCTCGCTGTCGAGCCGGATCATGAATCCGTTGTTGCTCGACGACGGGCTGAGCATGTCTCGCACGAGCGCGGTCACGTCGATGTCCTCGTAGTCCTGGCTGCTCGACGTGCTCTGCGGCAGGAGCACCTGGTGGACCGTCGACACGGCCGGCTGGTTGTTCCACGTCACCGTGTTCTCCTGCCAGGCCGCGGTGATGCGCTGGATCAGGAAGGCGTTGGAGCCGCCGACCGTCAGGTGCCCCGGGGAATACGGGTTGTACGTCCCCTGGCCGTAGATGCGCGCGTCGGGGTCCGCGTACAGGCTCAGGCGCGCCCGCTCGATCGTGGCGCCCGCCGGGATGGGCGAGAGATCGAAGCGGAGCAGGCTCCGGTTCCGGTACCAGACGCCGCTCGCCGTCCAGGACCCC
Organism: Sorangium cellulosum So0157-2; assembly: GCF_000418325.1. Lineage (GTDB taxonomy): Bacteria > Myxococcota_A > Polyangia > Polyangiales > Polyangiaceae > Sorangium > Sorangium cellulosum_D. The sequence continues at coordinate 380,947 of NC_021658.1, read as the reverse complement.
GCGGTCAGGTTGACGGTCGTGCCGTAGTTGTTCCCGCTGGCCCCGGTCATGTCGGTGATGTGCGCGTCGATGCCGGCGCTGCCGGGCTGCAGCGTCAGCGTCTGGACCGGGTTCTCGCAGGCCCCGTTGACGGTGAACACCGCCCCCGGCACCGCCGCGCACTGCGACTGGGTCGTCGGGTCGTGGCAGGTCCCGTCGGCCTCGTGGCAAGCGCCGACAGGCTCGCTGCCGCACGCGTCGACCTCGGCGCAGCTGTAGCCGCTGACGAAGTAGCCGCCGGCGCTCGCGCAGCTCTGGCCGGAGCTGATGCCGCCCTGGCCCAGGTCGGTGCAGCCGCCCGACCGGCAGCACGCGCCCTTCGACTCCGGCTTGCAGAGCGCCGAGCAGCCGTCGCCGCTCACGGTGTTGCCGTCGTCGCACTGCTCCGAGGCCTGCTGCACGCCGTCGCCGCAGCACCGCTCGACGGTGACGCCCGCGTTCTCCACGACCGAGCACTCGGCGACCGTGTTCTCCGGCGTCTGGCACGTCCCGCTCACGCAGGTCTGCCCAGGGCCGGTGGTGCAGTCCGCGTCCGTCTGGCACGCGCAGGGGATCGTGTCCTCGTAGTGGTCGTCGAAGCAGGTCTCCACCTCGGCGAGCCACGCCTCGGACATGGCGGTCCGCTTCGCCAGGTTCTCGGCCTCGAGGCCGGCGTCCGGGTCGACGAGGACCTTGGTCAGGTCGAAGTGGGGCGTCCCGGGGTTGACCACCGCGCCGCTGAAGTCGCCGATGGCCAGCTGGAAGGACGTGGCCGTGCGCTGCGTGTCGAGGCACCCCCAGTGCTTGAGCAGGTGGCGATGCGCCTCCTGGCACGGGAAGGTGAGGCTCCCGCGCGAGCCGGTCTGCGGGCCGACGTACGAGCAGGTCCCGGTCACGAACGTCTGGGTGAGCGCGTCCTGGTCCTGCAGCCAGTCCGTCATCGGCTGGCCGTTGATGCAGAGGTTCTCGGCCGACGAGACCGTCTCGCCCACGTCGAAGCCGAAGTTCACGACGTCCTCCACGCCGCCGACCACGTCATCGGTGGTGGGGGGCAGCGGGTCCGCCGAGTGCAGCGGCAGCTCGTCCTTGCACCACTCGAGGAAGTCGGCCGTCGACGCGTTCACCTGCGCGTACCGCGTGACCTCGCCGGGCTGGTAGTTGGTGATGTCGCCGAGCGGCGAGGTGTCCCACTGGTAGGTGGCCTCGAGCCCGGGCTGGAACTTGTACTTCGAGACCGAGCCGATATCGAAGGTCCGGCGCCACTTCCACAGCGTGAACTTCTTCCACTTCTTGAACAGCTTCGCCTCGAGGCCCACGTGGATGCCCGCGTTGAGCGCGGCGATGAGCTCGATCTCGGTCAGGCCGTACGTCGCGATCGCGTGGGTCGGGTCATCCCCGTTCTTCATGCCCCAGATCACCTCCTCGGCATAAGGCACGTTCGGGCCCGCCTTCGGCTCGCACGTGCCGCCGGGCGTGCAGACCTCGTTCTGGCCGCAGGCCGTGTTCGCCGTCGAGGGGCTGTAGGTGCAGTGCCGGGCGCACGCCCCGTTCACGCAGGCGCGGCCGGGCTGGTTCGGGCAGGTGCTCTGCGCGGTGCAGACGCAGTCGACGGGGGTCCCGCCGACGGTGCACACCTTCGCCTGGACATCGCACGTCTCGCCGCTCGCGCAATCGGCGTTCGAGGTGCAGCCGCACGCCGACGGGAAGCCCGTCTGGAGCGGGTGGCACCCGGGCCCCTGCCACTCCGTGGCGTCGGCCTTGGTCTCCGACAGGCAGCTGTACGCGTCGAAGTTGCCGGGGCACTCGGCCTCCGTGACGTCGAACACGACGGCGCCGGGGATGCCCGAGTCGCAGTCGCCGCTGATCTTGCGGACCGTCGCAGGGGTCGTGTCGCTCACGTAGATGTCGCCGGTCGGGAGCACGGCCACGCCGGAGGGCAGCTCGAAGATCGCGTCGTCGGCCAGGCCGTCCGTCGCCACGGTGCCGGGAGCACCGGAGACGGTCGTCACGCCGGAGATCTCCGGATCGAAGCGCCGCACGCGACCGGGCTTGTTGCCGTCGACGACGAGCACGTGACCGGAGCTGTCGACGGTGAGCCCCTTCGGCGCGGTGAACCGCGCGGCCGAGCCGATGCCGTCCGCGGAGCCCGCCGAGCCGCTGGTCCCGGCGACGGTGGTGACCGCCGCCGAAGCGACGTCGAACCGCCGCAGCGTGTTGTTGAGCGTGTCGCTGATGTACAGCCTGCCGCGCCCGTCGGCGACGATGTTGGTCGGCTCCGAGAACCGGGCCGCCGAGCCGATGCCGTCGGCGCTGCCTGCCTGGCCCGACGTGCCGGCCACCGTGGTGGCCGCGCCCGACGGGAGCGGGATGCGGATCAACGTGCGGGCGCCGCTGTCGGTGGCGAACAGGGCGCCGTCGTGCACGGCGACGTCCCGCGGCGTCAGGAACACCGTCCGATCCGCGATCGTGGTCACCTGGTTCGTGCTCAGGTTGAGCTTGCGGACCGAGCGAGCGCCGCGATCGGCGATGTAGAGCGAGCCCGCGTGGTACGTGATCCCCGAGATCGTGTTGAACCGCGCGGCGGTCCCGACCCCGTCGACGTTGCCTGCCGCGGCCGAGCCGGCGATCGTCGTCACCTGGCCGGTCTGCAGGTCGATGCGGCGGATGGCGGTCCGATCCGCGACGAAGAGGCGGTTTCCGCTCCGATCGTAGGCGAGGTCGGCGGGCTGGAGGAAGCGGGAGCCGCCGAACGTGCCGTCCGTGATCGACAGCGAGTAGGCCAGACCGTAGGGCGAAGAGACCGCGGGCAGGCAGCACACGCCGTGCTTGGCGCACGCCGAGATCTCGGGCAGCGCGGGCGCGCGCAGGCTGTTCGGGCAGGTGCCGTCGTTCGCGCACTCCTCGCACGACTTGTTCGCGCTCCACTGGGTCGTGAAGCCCTGCTGGAAGATGCTCTTGTACGTCTTCGCGTCCTTGTCCTTCAGGAAGGTCGAGAACAGCGCGTACGAGAGCTTGGACGGGCTGCACTGATCCTGCGTGATCCCCGTCCAGTCGTCGAGGCAGGCGCGGCTGCCGTTGATGAAGGTGATGCAGCAGGAGTTCTTCGTGTCGAGCGGGGAGCAGGCGAGATCCAGCGACGACTCGGGGATGTACTTGTTCGAGCAGGACGCCTCATCCTTGTAGGAGAAGACGGGCTTGCACTCGAGGTCCTCGTTCGGGTTGCTGTTCACGAGCGCCTGCTCGAGCGAGGCGTTGAGGTCGACCACGCCGCCGGAGCCCTTCGGCTTGAGATCGACCGAGAAGCCGATGCTGGCCTCCACGCCCACCTTGAGGAGCTTGCCGATCGGCACGCCGAGGAAGAGCTTCGCGCCCACCTCCGGCCTCACCGACACCTGCGTCCCGGCCTCCGCGGTCACGTCCGGCGCCTGGAAGCCGTGCATGTCGCGGTTGAAGTCGAGATCGGAGATCTTGTGCGACGTGTTCTTGTTGAGCGCCTCCTGCAGGCGCTTGCGCATGAAATAAGCCTCGTCGTACCACTTCACCCCTGCGCCGAGCTTGAAGTACGGGATGAGGTACGCGCCGGGGACCGGCGGGAGGGGGATCGGCGTCAGCTCCTTCTCGATCGGCTTCAGCCGCAGGTCGAGGTTGAGCGCCGCGGCGAGGAGCGCGGCCGACTTCCCCTCCCAGTCCTCGAGCGCCTCCGCGCCCTCGCGGGGCCAGGTGAGCTGGGCCGGGACGCCGTCGGTCGGCGTGTAGTCGAACGGCATGTACGTGCCGATCAGGAACTCCTGCGGGGAGACGCGCCCGTCGCCGTCGGAGTCGAGCGACGTCATCTGGTCCTCGTCCGCGAGGTAGAAGACGCCGAGCTTCTTCGCGGCGTCGAGGCTGACCCCGCCGCCGGCGAGGTGGCCGAGCTCCTCGATGCCGAGGGGAGCTTCACGGTTGAACCACTTGTAACCGTCAAGCTGCATGTTGAACTCCATCCCTGGCAGGATGCTCAGCGTCTCGCCGAACGCGGTCACGGCGAAGCCGCCGGTGCGCATCTGCGCGCGGCGCTCCTTGCTCAGCGTGTGCGACGTGTAGCGGCCGCCGATGCCCCACCGGTCGCTGTCCGACAGGTTGGCGTAGGCGCCGTGTCCGGCCCACGGGATGCACATGTGCAGGTCGGGCCGCTGGTCCGAGTAGCTGCCGAGGTGATACCCCTCGGTGTACTGATCGATGTAGCACTGGATCTTCGACATCACCTCGCTGATGTTGTCGAGCTCGCCGCCGAACTGGCTCAGGAAGTTGGCGAACTGACCGCCGCCGATCTCGTCGGCGATCTTGTCGAGCCACTTGACCGTGCTGAGCGCCCACTTGGCCTTGCCCGCCTGGGTCTGCTGGATGTCGTTGGAGAGCCACACGAGGACGCCGGTGCTGCACGGGTCCGCGGAGGGCGAGCTCGGGTCGCAGAAGTCGAGGCACTCCTCGTACGTGGTCTTGTCCTGCTGGATGACGTTCAGGCACTGGGAGGACACCTGCTGGCTGCAGACGCACGTGCCCTTGTCCGCGTCCGCGGCCGGCTCCGTCTTGAGGCCGTTGATCGCCTCGGCCGTCTTGTTGACGATCGACGCGAGGAGCTGGATCGACTGGAGGACGTGGAAGTTCGTGGTGATGTTCTGGAGGTCGGCGCCCTTCGGGTTCGGGTTCTCCGGCAGCTTGCCGAGCTGGCTCGGGTCGCACGCCTGCACCTGGAACGTGCCTGTGCCGGCGTCCGGGGCCTCTCCCTCGATGACGGGGTCCGGCCGGTCGGGCTGCTGGGACCACGTCGGCCAGTCGTGGATGGTCGTGTCGTTGCAGGCCACGTCGTCCGGCGCGCACAGCGCCTGTTCCGCCTGACCGACGGGCCCGTCCAGCTCGACCGGATCGTCGGCGCCGGCCGTGCAGGCGGTCGTGAGCGCGCCGAGGCACGCGAGGAGCGGCAAGCGCCCCGCGCGCCATGGGGCAGCGCGTGATTGAGCGACCTGACGTAACAGTATGGATCTGAGACTCGTCATCGAATAACCCCTCGACGCTCTTGTTGATGGGAGGAGACGACGCGAATCCGCTCTCGCCCGGCGTGCTCGCGCAGCGACAGGCGCTCTCCCATTGCGAACATCTGTGTACTCGGCTGTAAACCGATCGCGAAGGCGACAAATCGCGCCACGCGGCGACAAATCGCGCCACCGGCGACAAATCGCGCCAGGCCAGGGGCGGTCGGCACAACCTCCCACGATCTCCGCCTCCCTGAGGCTTTTGCGCATCATCTCGACCTCTGGTCCTCCCCGCTTCGGCAAGCAGGATCCGAGGCTTGTCATGGAGCTCACGCTGGCTCAGCTCCGGCGGATCCATCTAAGATCGGACCGAGGAGGTTCATCATGCGCACGCATCGACCTGTCTTGCTCGCGACGCTCCTGTCGGCCGTGGCTGTCGCGATGTCCGCCGTTCCCGGATGCGGGGATGACGAGACGCGGGCGAGCAGCGGAGGGCCGGAGCCGACAGGCAGCGATTTCCTCTCCAGGTATGCGAAGGCCCTCTGCGACCGCACCTTCGCGTGCTGCGACGCCGCGACCCGGGCCGCGAATGACTTGGACGCGAGCTCTGCCGACGCGTGCGCCTCGGATCTCGAAGCGATCCTCGTCGCCGTCACCGGCGGAGGCGAGGTGAACGGCACCTTCGTCCCGGAGAAGGCGGAGGCGTGCCTCGCCGAGGTGGACGCGGCCCCCTGCGCCGAGCTTCAAATCCTGGGCGTGCTGTTAGGGGTGAACGACGGGTTCACGCCGTCCTGCCTCGCTGCGTGGGACGGCTCCGTGCCGGAGGGCGGGACGTGCGCTACCGACTGGGATTGCGCCCGGGACCGCTGCCTGTACACCGGCGACGCGAGCGGACAGCGGACGTCGGCGTGCAAGGCGAGGGCGGCGGCCGGAGAGCCATGCTCGTCGACGTTCGACTGCGACGAGGCGCTCCGGTGCGACCAGCCCTCGCCGCCCGACGAGGGGACGTGCGCGCCACGGCTCGCCGTGGGCGGGTCCTGCAAGGGAAGCCTCGACTGCCAAGAGGAGCTTCGCTGCGGCGAGGACGGGACGTGTCAGGCGCGCGAGCCGGCGGGCGGTCCGTGCGCGTCCGACCAAGACTGCGCGGCCGGTACGGCGTGCGATGGCGCCACGTGCGCGCCGCTCGGCGCCGCCGGCGCGCCCTGCTCCGCCGATTCGGACTGCGCGTCATCCGCGTGCGCCGCTGCGACGGGCACCTGCGCCGACGTCTGCAAGGGCAGCTGATCGCACGGCAACCTTGCGAGCGCGGCGTCCCATGACGCCAGCTCCCCGCCGCTCGCGGTCACTCGGGCCTGATCCCGCAGCGGAGCGAGAGCGTGATCGGCGTATCGTACTGGTCGCTCTGCGTGAGCACCGCATAGCTCGCGCTCGGCGCATGCCACGCGATCTTCGGTCTGACCTCGAAGTCGATCTGGCGAGGCACCGTCGGCTCGCGCGCGTCGCCCCGCAGGAACCAGAGGAGCGCGGGGGTGTGGAGGTCCCAGAACGCGAAGCCGATCGAGCCCTCGCCGATCGCGAAGTTGCCGTGCACCGCGCGGAGCATCGGCGCGTCTGGCGCGTCGATCTTGTGCCCGCTCCCGTCGCTCCCGAGGAAGACGGCGATCGGCGCCGTGTAGGTCCCGTTCATCACGCGGTGCTCGCCGGCGAGCAGGATCCACTCGCTCCGCGCCGCGTCGTACTGCGCGCCGCTCACGTCGATCGACGCGCCGTCCCACGCGTGCTCGAAGGCGATCTCGGCGGAGGGGTACGAGAGCTCCGCCATCTGCAGCGGCGCCGATCCCCGCAGCGCCAGGTCGCGCCCCGCCGAGAGCACGCGGTTCGCGCCCCAGTCGGGCGCCGGGAGCTCGCGGCGCTCGATCGTCGGCGACGCCGCGGCGAGATCGACGACGAAGAGCGCATGCTCGCCGTCGGCCACCGACTCCTGGCCGATCGCGCGCACGACCGCGCCGTCGCGCCCGATGCTCCGTATCGCCCAGCCTTCGGGCAGGCTCAGCGCGGGCCCGCGCTCGCGCCCGTCGAGATCGAGCGCCTGGAGCGCGCCCGGCGACGAGCGGTACACGAGGAACCCGTCGTCGAGCGCGAGCAGCATCGGCCCGCTCTCGAGCTCGCGCGCCGGCGCGACGAGGCGCGCGCCCTCGTCGAGGATCGCGAGCATGCTCCCCCTGAAGTACTCCCCTCCTTCGTAGCGCCACCAGTCCCAGGTGACCGCGTAGCGCCCCTGGCTGATCGCGAGCCCGGCCGGGCTGAGGCCGTCCTCGACCGCGAGCGCGATCGGCTCGCTGCATCCGGGCACCGGCGGGCCGGCGTCGAGGGGCGGCTCGGGGATCACGCCCGCGTCGGCGATCGGCGGTGCCACGCCCGCATCGCTCTCGACATCGGTGGACGGCAGGGACACGCCCGCATCGCTCTCGACACCGATGGACGGCGGGGACACGCCCGCATCGCTCCCAGCATCGTCGGCAGGCGGCGGCGTGCGCTTGACGGAGCCCGAGCAGCCGATCGCGAGCACCGCAAGCGAGACGAAGGCCGTACGCAAGCGCATCAAAGGATGAAAACGCGACGATCCAGAGCTGTCAACGCGGGATCCCAATCTCCATCTCACCGGGCACGAATGCAACCCGCCGCCACCGCCGTACGACCTCACGAGATCGCGGAGTACCGTCCCCACCGCATCACCATCACGGTCGTGGTCATGCCGGTCGCGCCCGAGAGGGTCGCGACGACGTCCCCGGGGCGCAGGATCCCCTCGCGCTCGCCGGCCGCCATCACCATCGGCAGGTTCGCTCCCGACAGGCTCGACGCCCACGCGAACGTGTCGGTCCGGCGCGCCTCCGGGAGATCCCAGATCGCCTGCATCGCGGGCCCGAACCATGCAGCCGCCTGATGGGTGACGATCACGCCGATGTCCTTGCGCCCGAGGCCCGCCGCGGCGAGCGCCCGATCGAGCATCGGGTTGGCGTGCTCGACGATCGCGAAGAACTGCTCGCGCGCCATCCGCGGGTTCGCCAGGTAAAGGACGTTCTTGCCCTCGTCGGTCCAGCGCTTGCCGGGCACGCCGGTCACGAGGGCGCCGTAGAAGCGGCCGTCGGTGAGGTGGGCCAAGCCGAGGACGCCCTCGCCGGCGGGCGCCGGACCGAGGACCACGGCGGTCGCGCCGTCGCCGAACCACGCCGAGAAGGGGTCCTCCTGGCGCAGGACGCGGCTCTGCGCGCTCGACTGCACGGCGAGCACGTAGCGCGCCTGGCCCGATCCGATCAGGGCGTGGGCGACCGCCACCTGCTGGGCGAACGCGTTGCACGCGCCCTCGGTCTGCAGCGTGAAGACGCCCGGCCGCATCTCGAGCTCGAGGTGCAGCCGGCATCCGCTCGAGTTCTGCTGGAAATCGGGGATCGTCCCGCCGATCAGCAGCGCGTCGATCCGATCGGCGCCGACGCCCGATCGCTCCAGCGCCGCGCGCGCCGCGGCCAGCTCCATGTCCGACGGCTCCATGTCGTCGGGGATGACCCGGCGCTCGATCGCGCCCTCGAACGGATCGTCCTTGTAGGCCGCCATCGCCCGGGCCAGCGCCGTCGCGACCGGCGACGCCTGCCTGTCGGCCTCGAGCGCGCGCGTCACGCCGGCGGCGCGCTGGACGCGCCACCGCTCGACCAGATCCTTCGGCCACCAGTCGTTGGTGCGGACCTCGGGCGGCAGGTACGTCCCGATCCCCAAGATCCCAACATGGCTGACGTCGCTCATGGACTGCTCTCCCGGCCTCGGCTCCTAGGGTTTGGGGGCGAACGCGCCGAAACGTTCCTTCTTGGGCAAACGCACCTCGGGGTCGATCCGGACATCGACCACCACCGGCCCGGGGTGGCCGCCGATCAGCGACGCCGCGCGGCGCAGCTGCCCGGGCCGGTCGACGAGCGCCGTCGCGGCGCCGAGGCCGGCGGCGAGCGCGCAGACGTCGATGGGGCCCGTCGGACATTCGAGCTTGCGGCCGTAGAGCTTCGCGTGACCTTTCTCGACCATGCCGAGCCGCTGATCGTTGAACACGAAGACGCGGATCGGCAGCTGCTCTTGCGCCGCGGTCGCGACCTCGAACGCGTTCATCGCGAAGCACCCGTCGCCGACGATCGCGGCGACCGAGCGGCGGCGGTGCGCCAGCTGCGCGCCGATCGCGGCGCCGATCGACTGGCCCATCGAGCCGAGGCCGGTCATCACGAGATAGCCGTCGGGGGCGACGACCTCGAGGTAATGGGTGGCGAACAGGAAATGCTCGCCCGCGTCGACCGTGTAAATCGTGTCCGGCGGCAATAGCTCCTGGATCTCCGCGAGCGCGTCCTGCGGCGCGATGAGCGCCTCGGACGCCGACGGCGCGAGCGCGTGCCGCGTCACGCCGCCGCGCTGGTGGACGCGCGGCCGGATCGACGCCGGCAGGCGAGCCTCGACGTCGCGCAGGAACTCGGCGGCCGAGCTGACGACCGCGTGGGTCGGCGCGTAGCTCTTGCCGAGCTGCCTGGCGTCGATGTCGACGTGGACGAGCGCGCGCGACGGCTGGAGCAGCGGGCTGAAGCCGTCGGTCGACAGGTCGCCGAGGCCCGTGCCGATCGCGACAAGCACGTCGATGCCGCCCTCGAGGTAGCCGAGGGCCGACGGATGACCGCCGAGCCCGAGCACGCCGAGCGACAGCGGGTCGTCCTCGGGGAAGACCCCCTTCGCCTTGGGCGTCGTCGCGACCGGGCAATGGAGGCGCGCGGCCACCCGCCGCAGGCGCGCCGCCGCGTCGCCGCCGCGCAGGCCGCTGCCGGCGAGGATCAGCGGCCGGCTGGCGCCGAGCAGGACCCCGACGATCTCGTCGAGCATGGCCGGCGGCACCTCGATGCGCAGGCTCATCTCGCCGCCGATCTGCGGCGGCGAGATCGTTGCGGTGGTCACGTCCATGGGCAAGGTCAAGAGGACCGGCCCCCGCCTGCCCGAGAGCGCCGTCGCCATCGCGCGGCGCACGAGGACCGGCAGCTGCTTGACGTCCGGGACCTCGGCGGCGAGCTTCGTGATGTGGCGCGCCATGGCGACGATGTTGAGGCCGTGCGCCGAGCCGTCCTGCAGGACGCCCTTGCCTTGCGCGGCGCGCGGCACCTCGCCGACGAGCACCAGCACCGGGAGGCCGTCGCACCACGCCGACGCCAGGCCGGTCATCGCGTTGAGGACGCCGGGGCCCGAGGTGACCACCGCGACGCCGATACGGCCGGTCGTCTGCGCATAGCCGGCGGCCGCGAACATCGCGCCGCTCTCGTGCTTCGTGGTCACGACCTGGATCGGGCTGTCGATCAGCGCGTCATGCACCGGGGAGATCGCGCCGCCGGGCAATCCGAAGATCACGTCGACGCCGGCGGCGGAGAGCATCTCGACGAGCACGTCGGCGGCGCGGCGCGGCGCCCGGCGGTCGAGCGCCGCGGCCGGCGGCACGTCGCCCCGCGCTCCCGGCGGAGGAGCCGCTCCCCCGGCGAGGCGGGCGGGGCGCGTCGACGCCATTGCCGTGAGGTGAGCCTCATCGTCATCGCCGATCACCACCCCGACCGGTTCGGCTCCGTCGAGCAACGACGTGATACCAGGCTGAGAGAGAATGGGGTCGCGTTGCATACACCTGCCGATTTCGCGATGAACATCGCACTCTAACCCGCGTTCCTCTTCGCCAGGAAACACTATTTCTTAGATTGAATGGGGAGCAGCCGAGGTCCCTCCGGGAGCTCGGTCATCTCCCCCGGCCAGAAACCCAGTCAGGCTCCTGCGTCGTTTTCCTGCTGTGCCGACGGAGGGAATCGGGGGCGAAGGCCGCGGCTACCGCCGCTCGCGAGCGCCTGCGCCCGCCTTCGTTCCGCGCGAGAGCCGCGCCTCGATGCCGTCGAGCACGCAGTCGAGGCCCCCGTCGAACACGACGTCGGCCGGCGGGTGCGAGGCGTCCCGGACCACCTTGGCGAGCGTCGGGAAGCGGCCGGTGGCGATCATCCGGTGGAGGTACGCGTCCGACGCTCGCTGCCAGTCGGCCTGGCTCATGCCGCTCGCGAGCTCGGCGCGCAGCTCGTTGGCCTCGCCGCGGATGGCGCCGATCACATAGGCGTTGACGGTCCCGACGGCCAGCATGACGGCATCGACGTCCTCGAAGCCCGGCGCCCCGCTCAGCGCGGCGAACGAGGCCTCGAGGTGCGCGAGGGCGTTCGGACCGAGATGCGGGCGGCCGCCCAGCAGATCGATGAACCACGCATGCTCCCTGGCGGCCCGCCGGGTGCGGTGGGCGATCGTCCGGAGCGCCTCGCGAAAGCCGCCGGGGATCGGCCCTGCGGACGCCATCTCCCCGTACACCGCGTCCACCATGAGCTCGAGCAGCTCCTCCTTCGTGTCCAGGTAGCCGTAGAGGCGCATCGGACCGGCGTCGAGCGAGGCCCCGACCTTGCGCAGCGACACCGCGGCGAGCCCTTCCGCGTCGGCGAGCGCGATCGCGGCGCGCACGATCCGCTCTCTGCTCAGCGGTCCGGGCGCGGGACGGGGGACGGGCTCGCGACCGCGGCGGGCGAGCGTACGCGATGCGCGCGGCCTATCTGGTGGCGGCGGACGGCCACCGCAGCCCGATCCGCGAGGCGCTCGGGATTGGCCGCTCCGGGCGGGGCCACATCCAGACGGTGCGCAGCGTCCTGTTCCGGGCTCCGCTCGAGGAGTACCGCCGGACGGGGGTCACGCAGTTCGCCATCGAGCAGCCGGGGTTCAAGGCATTCCTCACCACCTACGGCGATGGGCGCTGGATCCTGATGTTCTGGGACGACGAGGAGCGCGACGCGGGCGCGCTGAGGGCGATGATATCGAGGGCGATCGGCAGGTCGGACCTGGACGTCGAGATCGTCACCACCGGACGATGGGAGATGAGCGGCCGGATCGCGGATCGCTTCGCGTCCGGCAGGGTATTCCTCGCCGGGGACGCCGCGCACACCCTGCCGCCGAGCCGCGGCGGTTATGGCGCGAACACCGGCATCGAGGACGCCCACAACCTCGCGTGGAAGCTGTCTGCGGTCCTGTCGGGCGCGTCGACGAAGGAGCTGCTCGACACCTACGACGCCGAGCGACGCCCGATCGCGTGGCTCCGGCACGACCAGATCTTCGCCCGGGCCGACTACAAGGCATATGCGGGCGGGGCCGCCGCGGGCGTGCCGATCCTCGACGACGATGCGATGGAGCTCGGCCAGCTGTACCGATCGACCGCGGTGCTCGGCGCGGGCGACGGGCTGCCGCCGGCGATGCGGTCCGAGCGATGGGCGGGTCAGCCGGGCACGCGCGCGCCGCACGCGTGGGTGGCGAAGGGCGACGAGCGGCTGTCCACGCTCGATCTGTTCCAGCGAACCTGGGTGCTGCTCGCCGAGGACGCCTACGTGGCGTGGCGCTCGATCGACCTGCCGGCGGATCCGCGCGGCGCGCTCGCGGATGCGCTCGCGCAGGTGTCGTCCGCCGCGCGCCGGCCCGAGCGCGTCGCCCTGTAGGGCCGTGCGAGCTCAGCGGCTCGGCGACGCGAGGATACCCACCATCGTCCCGGAGCTGGCCGCGCGGGGGCCGAGCGAGGGTTATGATGCCGGGACACCATGAAGATCGCCGTTTACGGTCTCGGAGCCATCGGCGGGCTGCTCGGCGCCCGGCTGGCCAAAGCCGGCTGCGACGTCAGCGCCGTGGCGCGCGGAGAGAACCTCGCCGCCTTGCAGCGACGCGGCTTGCTGCTGCAAATCCAGGGAGAGATCACCAGCGTGCCGATCCGCGCTGCGCAGGAGCCGGCCGCGCTCGGCGCGCAGGACGTCGTGATCATCGCGGTCAAGGCCACCGCGCTGACCGACGTCGCTGCGCGGATTGCGCCGCTGCTCCGCCCGGACACGATCGTCGTCCCCGCGATGAACGGCGTGCCGTGGTGGTTCTTCGCCCCTGAGAACGTGCCGTATGCCGGCGCCCGGCTCCGGTCGCTCGACCCGGGCGGCGTCCTGCCGCGCGCCATCCCGCTCCGCCAGGTGATCGGCTGCGTCGTGCATCTGTCGGGCTCCAGCCCGGAGCCGGGGCTCGTGCGCGTCGGGCTCGGCAATCGCCTGCTGCTCGGCGAGCCGGCCGGCGGAACGTCGGACCGGGTGGACGCGCTGGTCGAGCTGCTGCGGCGCGCCGGCTTCGACGCCGAGGCGAGCGCCGATATCCGGACGGACATCTGGTACAAGCTGTGGGGCAACATGACGATGAACCCGGTGTCGGTGCTCACCGGCGCGACGTGCGACCGGATCCTCGATGATCCGCTGGTGCGCGGCTTCTGTCTCGAGGCGATGGAGGAAGCGGCGGCGATCGGCGCGAGGATCGGCTGCCCCATCGCGCAGAGCGGAGAGGACCGGATGGAGGTCACGCGCAAGCTCGGCGCGTTCAAGACATCGATGCTGCAGGACGCGGAGGCCGGCAAGCCGCTGGAGATCGACGCGCTGGTGACCGTGGTGCATGAAATCGGCAAGCTGACCGGCGTGCCCACGCCGACCATCGACGGCTTGCTCGGCCTTGTGCGCCTGTGCGGCCGCACGCGCGGCCTGGTCGCCGGATAACCCTCGAGCGAAGCCCGCTCGTCCCCGGCTCGCCGCCGGGCTACCCGAGCAGCGCGCGGCGGCAGGGCTCGACCACCTCGGCGAGCGCCTGCCGCCGCAGCGCGCCCATCATCTCAGGCGACAGCAGGCCGTGCTCGGGGGCGACGGCGCCGGGCGCGACGTCCGGATCGGCGCTCATCCGCGCGACGGCGCGCTCGAAGGCGCTCGCCGCCAAGCCCGCTCGTCCCCGGCTCGCCGCCGGGCTACCCGAGCAGCGCGCGGCGGCAGGGCTCGACCACCTCGGCGAGCGCCTGCCGCCGCAGCGCGCCCATCATCTCAGGCGACAGCAGGCCGTGCTCGGGGGCGACGGCGCCGGGCGCGACGTCCGGATCGGCGCTCATCCGCGCGACGGCGCGCTCGAAGGCGCTCGCCGCCACCGCCCGCAGGTCGTGGCCGGCGCCGCGCAGCAGCCAGGCGAGCGCGCGCCACCCCAGCTCCGCGTGCCGCCCCTCGTCCTCCGCGATGCGCTCGTACGTCCCGGCGAGCGCCGGATCGCGCACGATGCCGGCGAGCGCGCGCGCCTCGGCGGCGCCGACGGTCTCGCCGACGCACGCCTCCTCGACCAGCGCCGCCACGATCGCCGCGGCCGAGGTGGCCGGGGCGACGCCCGTCACGTCGAGCGGCCCCGGGCCGAGCGCGGCGCCGGCGTACGCGCTCGCGAGCGTGTACGCGGCGCGCGCGTGGGCGACCTCGTCCATCGCCGCCTGCTGCGCGCCGGCGAGCAGGGCGGGCGGCGCGCCGAGCGCGAGCAGCTCCAGCGAGAACCGCGCGAAGCTCGCGATCGACGCGTGCTCGAGCGCGGCGACGTCGCGCCAGTGCGCGGCGAGCGCGGCGCGCACGCCGCCGCAGAGCCCCGCGGTCTCCGGGGTGAGCGAGGCAGAGGTCCAGTCGGAGCGCGCCGCGCCGCCGGCGGTGCGCGCCCGGCCCTCGACGGCCAGCGGCCGGCCGATGGCGCAGCTCGACGGCCGGCACGCCCACTCTCCCTCGCCGTCAGGCGCAGCGCACTGCTCGAATCCGGCCTTGCAGTCGGCGTCCGTGCGACACGCATCGCCGGGGGCGCGGCAGGCGAGATCCAGCTCGACGCCGCACCCGTCGTTGTACAAGGAGACGCCGCACTCGCCGCTCGCGCAATCGTCGTTGGTGCGGCAGCCCGCGGGCACGCACGTCGGAAACGCAAAATCGGTCGGGAAGACGCTGGGGCACACGCAGGCCTCGCCGGGGTTGCAGTCCTGGTCCGTGGCGCAGGGGTACACGCAGCCGCAGAGCCACACCGGGCCGTCGACGTTGTCGACACGGTACGATCCGCACATCCCGCCGGGCTTCTCCGTGCAGTCGGCGTCGGTCTTGCACGAGAAATCGTCCTCGAGGCCCTGGCACGCCGGCAACCAGCCGTCACAGGCGACGGCCTCGACGCGATGAACCGTGCCGTCAGGGCACCTGGCGTAGCCGCTGTGCGCCCCGTCCGGCCGGAGCAGCGGCACGGCGCCGTCGCACACGAAGGCGGGGTCCGTCGCGCCGGTCGAGCCGGTCGCGCCGCCGCCTTCGCCGCCGCCGCTCGCGGGGTCCACCGTGACGTGGCCGCCGCACGCCGACGCCGTGAGGCCCAGGGCGGCCCAGATCGAGGCGCGCAGCGGCGCGAACGCGGGGACGAGAAAGCCGCGATGAATCGAGCTTGCTTTGAGCATGATTGACCTTCGTGTGCGGGTTTGCTGGGGGCCGCGGACGACTCAGGATCGCGCACTTCCTGGCGCTGGTCGGCGCAAATCACGCCTGAAAAGTGCTCCGGGAAGCGCCTTGGGAAGTCCGGCCCCCGATGTGTCGTCATGCGCTGCGGCAGGAGACGATGATCCGCGGGGTCCCCCCGGGCTACGAGCCGTGCGCGGAGGCGAGCTTTGCGAGCGTCGCTCCGTCGGCCTCTCCCGTCACCGGCAGGCCGTGGTCGCTCTGGAAGTCTTCCAGGGCGATCCGAAGGAGGCCCTCCTCCCGGCCCTGCTCTTCGCTCTCCAGGTAACCGAGGCTCACGAGCCGCACCAGCGGCCCTTCCGCCGTGGCGAGGGGTGGAAGATGGCCGAGCGAGAGCGCCATCTCTTCCTGGTCCTCGCCGGCGCCCAGGAGAAGCCGTCCTTTCGCCGCGGCGGGTGAGATGGGCACGACGATGAAGCCGTCGCCGTCCGTCTCGCCCTCGAACGTGGCGCCGTCGATCTCGAGCACGTAGGGCACGCCGGCGCGCGGCTCGGACTTCGCGTCCAGGAACCGGAGCCGCAGCTCCTCGGGCACGCCGCGGCGGCGGAAGGTGTGACGAGCGCCCGTGGGCCGCGCTTCGATCTTCAAGCGCTTGTCGGGGATGAAGACGACATCTTCGGTCGGCGAGAGGGCGCTGGGGTTCGAGCGCTTCTCGCGGAGGGCCGCGTTCTCGGGCAGGTTCCAGAGCGTATCGGGGTAGAACCCATAACGAAAAGCGATGCTCGACAGACACTCTCCTGGCCTCACGAGGTGCTTGAAGCCCATCACGAATTCTCCTTGTCCTTCGAGCCCGTCCTCTCCTCGCCTCTCGAGACCACCTTCGAATTGTCGTTCGATCGGAGGAGCTGCGCCTGGAACTCACCGACCTCGAAGTATGGAATCGGCTCGAAGCGGCTCTCCTCGTCACCCGGCGTGATCGAGCCGTACGTCTCGTCCTCGTCCTCCAGATCGAGATCGCCGAGGACGTAATTGAGGAGGTGCAGGTAGCGATTGGCCTTATGCACGCGGTTGCAAAGGTCCATGTCGGCGCCGACGAGCTGCTCGAAGCCTTCCGGCTTCCCCGCCACCCAGCAATCGAGGAGATACCCCCGGGCTCGTCGATCCCATAGATCTTTGGATTCTGGACCCCTGTCGATCCATCCCATGCCCACCTGGCGGAGATCGTCGTCCGACAGCTTCGTTTCTTCGAGATCCATGCTCGTCGGGCCGACGTTCTTCGC
This sequence comes from Sorangium cellulosum So0157-2, assembly GCF_000418325.1. Taxonomy (GTDB): domain Bacteria; phylum Myxococcota_A; class Polyangia; order Polyangiales; family Polyangiaceae; genus Sorangium; species Sorangium cellulosum_D. The sequence continues at coordinate 364,267 of NC_021658.1, read as the reverse complement.
CTTCTTGTTCTTCTTTTCCGCTTTCACGGGAGCGGGGCCAAGCTCGAGCACGGCCCTCAGCCCCGCGTCGATGGGATCGGCTTTCAACCGAGCGATCATGAAGTTTTTGAGCCGCTCGTCGGTCGGACGTCGGACGTCGTGGCAGTACGAGAGCCACAGCAGCAGGGACTCGCTGGTAAGCCCCTTGGACTCCTTGGCGAACGCTCCATAGTCCGCCTCCGGCACCTCGGGCGCGAGATCCGTTAGATCGGGATCTTTGAGCACGCACGAGAGGAGGACACAGAAGCTCTTGAGACATACGGTCCAGTCGTCTCTCTTTCCTCGGCGCTGCTTCGCGAGCTCGCAGAGGTCGGCCAGCGACTCGCTAATCCCTCGAACGGCGTCCCTCCGCATGCACGCCACCTTTTCGCAGGCTTCCTCGATCTTCGACCTGAAGTCTCTCGGTAATTTCTGGATCTCGAACCGGCGCCAGGATTGGGGGCGGTCCCCGGTGCAGAGGAGGGCGCCCACCGGGCAATGGTCGCTGATGTCCGACCACCAGTTCAACGCGCGATGGTCGAAGTCGAGCGGCAAGAGGCCGCCGCCCGGGGCGACGATCCCCGCCTGCCGGAAGACGAACGTCTTCGAGTGCGCGAAGAAGTCCGCGCGCTTGTTGAGGACGACGACCCTCCGCTCTCCCCCTTCCCCGTCCTCCTGCTTCGCGAGGATCATCCGGGTCGTGCGGTCCTGGATGTTCTGGGCGTTTCCCTTCAAACGGGTCTGGTTCGTCGCCGAGACCGAGATCGCGAGGTCGAGGTTCGCCTTGGCCAGATGGGACTCGAAGAGCTGGCTCTTACAATGGTTCAGCTTGGTCGACTTGACCACCGTCGATTCGGGATCGAGGTAGTAGTCGCCGGCGAGCACCCAGTGCCCGCCGGCCTTGCCGACGTAGGCGAACATCCCTTCGAGCTGCTCGTACTCTCCCTGTCGCTTGAGCCCGTGCCCCGCGGGCGTCGTGTGGACGACGCCGACGGAGACCTTCTCGCCCTTCGGCTCGAGGAGCTCCAGGTCGTGGACGACGACGGGCCGGCAGTAGGCTGGCCAGAAGCGCGTTTGCAGGTAGGCGACGAGCTGCCCTTCGGGCTGGGCGTCGAGCTGCCGGCACGCCTTCTCGTAGTTCTTGAACTGGCGAACGAGCTTCTTGTCCGGCCGATCCGTGCGGCTCGTCTTCCTATAATCGGCGATCACCTTCTTCAAGTCGCCCGCGCGCTTCATCTGCACGAGCAACAATTGTACCTCGGGGTGCTGGTCGAGCGTGAAGACCCATTTGCGCACCCAGGGCGCTCCTTTGGAGCGAGCGGTGCTCTTGATGGAGCGGACGTAGGTGCCGGCGTTGGTCCGTACGGGCGACCCTCCGTTCTTGTTGAGCTGCTGGTTCAGCTCCTCCAGCAGCGCCACGGGCAGGTAGACGGAGCCGTCCTTCGATGTTTTTTTCAGTGGAAGTCTCTCCACGATGGACAGAGCCTTTTCGCCTGGAAGCTCGCACAGCTTGAGGGCGCAGGGTTTCTTTGCCCAGTAATGGACCCCGGGCGCCAGGCGCTTGCCGTCGTAGGACGCCCAAGCGTCGTCTTCGCGAGCCTTCCTGAACATGCGGGATCGCACGACGACGGGGTAGTACTCCGGCTGGCCCAGCCGCACGCTCTTCCAGGTCTTGAACCACCCCAGGTCCACCTCCACTTCGCGGAGCTTCACGCCCTCGCCCTCGCCCGTCACTCGGACCTTGAGGTCCTTCCCCCAGATCGACCATGTCTCCTCTCTCACGGAGCCGCGATCGTAGGCCTCAGGGGCGTCCTCTTCGGGGGAGCCGTCGTCGTCTTCGCCCTCGTTGTCCGTCTCGTCGTCCTCGCCCTTCGTGCCCCCCTCGTCCTCCTCCTCGTCGTCGACCTCGATCTCGGGGCCGACCGCGGAGAACGATCGCATGAGCGGGCCGAAGCGGCACTCGAGGCCCCCCTCCTCCAGCGTGGCCACGAACGCGGCTTTCTCGAGCACGTCTCTCCCGGCGAGGTTCACCTCCTGGAGGGCCAGGACGTCGATCCAGAGGTGGCGCGTGAAGATCCAGGTGATGGTGCTGGTCTTCTCCTCCGCCTGGTTGATGTGGTTGAGGTTCCACGTCGCCACGCCGAGGCTGAGAGGAGGGGGCTTTCGCGTGTTGTCGGACCGCTTCGTCGGGTGCCCTTTGCCCGCCTTGGCGACCTTGAGCAGCTTGGGATCCGGTTTGAATCTCTTGTTCGGATCGAAGGTCTCCCCCTCTCCCTCCTTGGCGCGCGCCCTCTTGGCCTTGCTGGAGGGCGGGTCCTTCTCGGTCGGGATCTCCGTGCTCGTCGAATCGAACTTGATCGACCAGGAGCTCCAATTCAGCCACTGCTCCTGCACGTTCGGCACCTGCGGGTACAGCCACGAAGATCCGAAGTCGAACCCGACGAGGCGTTCACTGTCTTGCATGTGACGCTCGTGCGCGTTCCGCGCGCAGTCCGGGTTGGTGCAAGCGAAGCAACGACCGCATTGGGTCCGCCGCTGGCAAGAGAAGCATCCGTAGAACGTGGTGAGGGTCTCGCACTTGGGGCACAGCGGCTCGTCGATGACGTTCATGGCAATTCTATCGGTCCGATGTTGCTCACGATGGGTTCACGGGATCACAGAACGCTTGCGCGATCGCAGGACCGCGCTTCTCTCGACCGAGGCTGGAGGTTGCGAATCCTCCTGACAGATACTGGCGTTTTGGACGTTACTCCCTGCTGGCGCGCTCAGGCCTGCTTGCTCCCCTCCTCCACCGCCTTTCGGATCCCCCGCAGCATCTCCAGGACGGCGTCCGCCCCGCCCCACGGGTACGCCATCCGCAGGGTCCCCTCGAGCAGCGCGTCGAGCGACGCGCCGTCGGCCCCGGCCGGTCCGGCGCCCGCCGGCGCCCCGGCCGAATGGGCGAGCTTGGAGACGAGCGACGGGATCCGCTCGATGCCGAGGAGATCCCACGGGTGCGGGAGGCCGCGCTCCAGGCACCACGCGTCGTACTGCTTGGCCAGCGCGAACTCGGGCAGCTCCCAGTGCTCCATGTCCCAGATCGCGCAGTAATCGCCGGCCGGCGTGGAGCGGTAGAAGACCTCCGATCGCATGTGGCGCGCCGCCTGGGGCGCGGCGCCGGCGTAGCCCCCGCCCGCGCCCGGCGTCGCCGGCGCCCCCGCCGCGGCGCCCATCGCGGGCGCCTTCACGAGCCGCAGGTGGTCGAGGATCGCGTTGACCGCGTGGCGCCCGGACTCGTTCGCCGCCTCCATGGTCGACATGCGGGTGAAGGTCTTCAGGTACACACCGGCGAAGACCAGCTTGCCCCAGTGCACGAGATAGCCGCCGTGGGGAGCCTGCCACAGCGCCGCATCCGGCGCCTTCGCCGGCGGCGGGCTCACCACCCGCGGGGTCGGATCCCACGGCGGCGGGCCGGGGCGGCTCTGGAAATCGGCCTTGATCGGCACGAGGTACGGGACCCGGGCGCGCGTGAACACGCCGCGCTCGTCGAACTCGAGGAGCTCGTCGAGGTAAAACCAGGTCGGCGACGGAGGATCGTAGATCGGCGCCTCCGCCGTCGCGCCCGCCGGGCGCATCTCGGTTACGATCTGCGCGAAGACCTGCTCGGCGATCTCCACCGGGCCGCACTCGGCCGCTGTCCTCCCGGCCGCCGCGCCCTCCCGCGCCCGGGTGTTCCAGTCGCAGAGGTCGATGCTGAGCAGCGAGACGAACCCGTCGCGCTCGAGCGTGGGGCGCCGCCGCCAGAACTGCGCGCTGTTGATCGAGGTCAATCCCCAGGGCGCCTGGCTGTAATAGACATATCCATTGTTGATCTTCAGCTCCTGGGTGAAGAAGAACTGGAGACCCGACATCGTCTGGAAGCGATCCCAGGCCGTCACGCCGAACGCGTGCCCCGCGCCGGCCGCCGGCCGCGGCGCCCCCTCGCCCTCCTCGGGCGGCGCCGGCCGGACCTTCGTGGTGAAGCCGCCGAGATCCCTCGGGACGCCCGCGGCGACCCCGGCCCGGCGCAGCGGCTCGGTGACCGCCTCCGCCGAGCACGCGTCGGCGGCGACCACGTGGTAATCGGCGCTCCGGAGGGCCTCGGCGAGCTCCCGCTCCCGCGGCGTGAGGTCGTCCTCCTCGGGCCGCTCCCCGGTGGCGAGGCGGATCAGGAAGCCGTGGGGCACGATCTCGCCGCCCTCGAGCTCGAGGCGCTCCAGCCCGCCGAGGATGAACTGCACCCCGAGGCGGCGCTCCAGGTACGCCCTCCAGGGCTCGAGCCACGCCTCGGTGGTCGGGCCGCTCAGCGTGCCGTCGACCTTGGGCAGCGTGCGGACCCAGTTGTAAAAGAGCTGCACGTACGTGTTCCCGCACGTCCGCGCGTCGCCCCACACCGCGTCGAACGAGGCGAGGACGCGCGATTGCGTCTTGGCGTCCCGCTCGAACCGCTCGCTGTAATGGTAGAGCCGGGCGCCGGTCGCGGGATCGTACCCCTCGAGGTACTCCCACCACGAGATGCGCTCCATCTCCAGCGCGCGGCGCCCGGCGGAGGTGCACATGTACCGCAGGACGCGCAGCATGAGCTGCGTGAGATCCGCCGCCGTGTAACCCATGGTGCGGAGCGCCGCGAGGCGCTCGGCGCGCTCGTGATCCGAGCCGGGCGGCGAGCGCGGCATGATGAGCGGGCTGAGCCCGCCGCTGACGATGCCCTGGTTCGGGGTGGGCACCACGTTGTCGTAAACGGTCCTGCCGCTCTCGTTCCCGTCCTCGTCGAGGAGCGGGATCCGGCGCATCGTGTCGAAGACGTGGTTGTAATACGAGGGGAAGAAGCGAAAGCCGTGCTCGCCAGGGAGCACCGTGAAGCAGACCTCGACGACGGCCCAGCGGTTGTGGTCCGGGGCCGCGCCGTCCGAGCGCCGCGGCGCCCGCTCGCCCTGCCTGCTGGCCGCGATCGTGCACGCGGCGACGCCCGCGGCGGCGGCGATCAGCGCGCGCGCCGCCTCGGCCCGCTCGACGCAGAGCTCGCGGTGCTCCTCGGGGTTGGTCAGCGGCCGCGAGCCGGGGCCGGGCGGCGGCGCGTCGTCGTGGGCGTCGGCATAGCCGGTGATCTCCAGCCGGAAATCGACGTCCTTGCCGCGGAGGTAGGCGAGCAGCGCGCGAACGCGCGCCTCGACGTCGGCGCGCGTCTCGCCGCCGGGCGCGTCGTGGCTCCCGCGCGCGAACGGGACGTGGATGGGGACGAGGCGCAGGTCGCGCGCCTCGGCGACGGCGCTCATCCCATCGACGTCGCTGCGGCAGAACCGCGCCGACCAGGGCCCCTCGGCCCCGCCCGGCCGCGCCTGCCGGCCGATCGCGTACTGCGTCCGCGCCACGCCGCCCATGGCGATCCGGCGCCGGCCGTGCCGGTCGAGGCAGGTGTCCTGCTCGACGACGCGCACCACGAAGCCCCGCTCCGCGAGCTCGTGCGCGACCGTCAGCCCGGCGATCCCGGCGCCGAAGACGTTCACGGTGGGCCGCCGGCCCGCATCGCTCCCGCCGCTCATCAGAACGCTGCCTTTCCGCCGCCGTGGAGGTACGCGCCGGGCTCGTCCGCGAGCGCGCCGGCGCCGCGACCCGGCCCGACGCGGAGCTCGACGCGGCCCCGCTTGGTGGACGCGCACTCGAGCAGGAACTGGCTGTCGGGGACGTCGGGCGTGGGCGTCAGGCACAGGGAGTGGACGCGCCAGACGGCCTCGATCTCGGCGGCGGCCGGGCCGCCGCGCAGCGAGCCGAGGAGCCGGGCGATCGAGAGCCCCTCGGCCTCCATCGAGAGCCACGCCGAGCGGTAGAGGAGCTCCCCGTCCGACCTGCGCCGGAGGAGCAGCCGGGCGCGCCCGCGCGGGCGCAGATCGGGGCGCACGGCGCCGAGATCGGGGAGGAGCCCGACGCCGCAGAAGCGGAGCGACTCGGTCTCGGTCTCGAGCGGGTCGGGGAAGCGCGTCCACAGCGCCCCCTCGACGAGCGCCTCGGGCTCGGCCGGATCGTCCTGCCGCACCTCGTCGAGGCCGGGGGTGCCCCAGAGCTGCAGCGCGCGCTGCTCGCCGTCGTCGTGCTTGCGGAGGACCAGCGCGACGCGCCCCGCGCCGGCCGCCGCGCCCGCCCAGAAGAGGCAGGCGCCCGGCGCGACGCGATCCCAGAGGGCGCCGCCCCACTCCCGGAAGGGGCGGAGCAGCTCCGGCGCGTCGGCCGGCGCGATGGCCTCGCCGAGCTCCCGGCAGCGCTCGAGGCCCGCGAGGCCGCGCCCGATGTCGCCGTGCCTGCCGCCGTCCCAGCCGCCCACGCACAGGGCCGCCGTCACCGCGTCCTCGGACAGCGCCGCGAGCGGCACCCGGCCCTCGATGAACAGCGCCCGGGCGATCGCCGGCCGCCCCTCGGCGTAGACGCGCGCAGGGTCCGCGATCGGGACGCCCGTCAGGTGCTCGGCGACGGCGCGCGCCCACGCCTCGCCCGCGGACGCGTCGAAGCGGCGGTAGGCGCCGTGCTCGAAGGCGCGGGCGAGGCGGCCGCCCGCCCGGTCGAGGAGGAGGCCGGCGATCGCCTGGGGGTCGTCCGGCGCGCCGCCCTCGTCCGGGAAGAGATCCGGGTCGTTGAGCGCGCGGCGGAGCCTGGGCGGCTCGAGGTCGGCCGCGAAGCTGGCCGCCCTCGCCTTCACGCCGTCGCTGCGGAAGGCGCCGAGCGCCCGCTCCAGCGCGGGAGAGGCGGGCGCCCCCGGGCGCGGCGCGGGCGCGACCTCCGGCGCGCGCCCTTCGCCGCCGTCGAAGAGGTGCACGGGCGCCAGCACGGGCCTACGGCGCGGATCGGTGTGTCGCTGCTGCATGGGTCCTTCCTTCCGGTGAGAGATCGAGCCCCGGCGCCACGGCCGCCGCGAGCGCCCGCGGCCGCGCCACCCCCTGCCCCGCCATCCACGCCTCGGCGCGCCGGACCTGCGCGGCCCCCGCGCTGCCCCCCGCGAGCTGCCCCAGCGCGAGCCGCGCCGCCTCGCGGTGCAGCGCCATCTCCAGCCGATCGAACCCCGCGATCGCGGCCTCGAGCGCGCGCGCCGCCGCGCCGGCGCGCCCCTCGACGCGCGCGATCCCGGCGCGGAGCAGCTGCCCGATCGGCGCGCCGGCCGCGAGCGGATCCCGCTCGATGCGGCGGATCTGCGCGCGCGCGTCGTCGAGCAGCGCCCGCTCGGTCCACCCCGCGCCGGCGCCGGCCATGCGGCGGCCGCGCGGCCGGGTGGCCGCCGCCGCGAGCGCGGCGCGCGCCCGCGTCCAGCGCAGCTCGAGGCCGGTCGCGCGCAGCGGCAGCAGGAACGACGCTTCCAGGCGCGGCCAGTGATCGAGCACCGCCGCCCACGCCGCCCAGGGGTCGCCCCGGTAGAGCGCCGCGTAGCCCGACGCGATCATGGCGGCGTACTCCTGGCGCCGGTAGCCGTGCTCGGGCCAGCGGCGCGACCGCGACGCCTGGCGGCCGAGCGCCGCCGCCGCGCTCGCCTGCGCCTCGTCGCCGCGATCGGCGGCGAGCCACGCGAGCATCGGCTCGCCCACGTGCGCCTCGCAGAGCGCGTGCACGTCGCCGCGGCGGCGCGCGTCGCCCGCGAGCTCCGACAGGCGCGGGAGCAGCTCGCGCAGCTCGCCGAGCCACGCCAGGGCGAAGTGGTGGAAGATCGCCACGGTGACGCGCTCCCACGCCGTGCCGGGGCAGCGCTCGCGGAAGAGCGTGTCCGCGCGCCGGCACGCCTCCGCCGTCCTCCGCCACTCCCCGCGGGTGAACGCCACGTTGACGAGGGCCAGCTCGCGCCACGCCGCGTCGTACGGGTCCCGCGTGCGGACCACGAGCGCGCTCACCTGCTCGAGCAGCGCCTCGACGCTGCGGTCGAGCAGGGCGCCGCCGAGGTGCGCCTCCATCGAGGCCTCGTAGGCGAGCGCGCGGCAGACGGCGGAGGCGTCGCCGACCTTCAGCACCCGCCGGAGGTGCAGCATCCGGAAGGCGTCGGCGAGGTGGGGGCTCAGCATCGACATGCTGGTGGAGGCGGTCCACAGCGCGTCGAGCCGCGGGCGCTCCGCGGCCGGCAGCGCCGCGGGGAAGGCCCGCCGCCGCGCGTCGGAGCGCCCGAGCAAGAAGGCGAGGCGCCGCCACGACGCGGCCGCGAGCGCGCCGGCGAACGAGCCCGGGATCGGCACGCGGAGCGCCTCGAGCGTGCTCCGCATCTCGCGCCACCCCGCGTCGATGAACCCCGCCTTGAGGTGCTGCTCGGCCGCGCGCCGCCGCAGCGCCAGCGCCCGCTCCGCGGCGGGCGGGCCGCCGACGTGCGCGGCGGCCTCGAGGTAGCGCTCCGCCGCCTCGGGCGCGCGGCCCAGGTTCACGAGCGCGTCGCCGAGCTTCTCGAGGATGCCCGCGCGCCCGGCCGCGTCGCCCGACAGCGCGAGCCCCTTCTCGTAGAGGACGGCGGCGTGCTCGAAGGCGAGCGCGGCGGCCGCGCGGTCGGCGGCGCGGAGCGCGTGCTCCCCTGCCCTCCGCGGCTCGCCCGCGCCCTCCCAGTGGTACGCGAGCGCCTCGTGGTCGCGCGCCCCCTGCGCCTCGAGCGCCTCCGCGATGGCGCGGTGCCTGCCGGCGCGCTGCTCGGCCGGCAGGGCCGCGAGCAGGGCCTCGCGGATCCGGTCGTGGTAGATCGCCACGCCGCTCGCGCCGTCGCCCGCGATCTCGCGCAGGAGGTTCGCGTCGCGGAGCCGGGCGACGAGGGGCCGCTGCCGCTCGTCGAGCCCCGCGGCCGCGAGCGCGACGCCGCGCTCGAGCGGCTTGCCCGCGACGGCGGCGATCTCGAGGAGGCGCTGCGGCCCGGGGTCGAGCGCGCGGACGCGCGCCATCACGAGCGCCGCCACGTCGAGGGGCGCGCGCTCGTCCCCGGCGCCGCGCGCGCCGAGGTAGCGCGCCATCTCGGCCGCGATGAACGGGTTGCCCTCGGCCTGCGCGACGACGGCGTCGATCTGCCCCGCGCGCCGGGCGCCGTCCGCGCCGAGGATCGCCCGCGCGAGCGCCGCGACGTCGTCCACGGCGAGCGCGCCGAGCTCGATCGTGCGCGCCGCCCCGCCGCCGCCCTCCGCGCCCTCGAGCAGGTGCCGCAGGAGCGGGCTGCGCTGCCGCTCGTCGCTGCGGTACGTGAGCAGGAGCAGGAGCGGCGGCGCCGGCGCGCGGGTGAGCGCGTCGAGCAGCGGCGCCGAGTCGACGTCGCCCCACTGCACGTCGTCGAGCCACAGCACGACGAGGCGCGTCGCCGCGAGGCGGTCGAAGAGGTCGCGCAGGGCCGCGGCGCCCTGCTGCTGGAGGGCGATCGGGTCGGGCTGGGCGGCGGGCTCGGGGCCGGAGAGGAGCGCGGGGAACTGCGCGAGCACGGGGAAGAGCTGGGTCAGCGCGCGGGCCCCCGCGGGCACGAGGGCCGAGAGCGCCTCGGCGGACAGCGTCTCGAGGTGGGCGGCGAGGCCGTCGATCGCCGCGTCGAGCGCCTTGTACGGCAGGCTCTCCGCCGGGTGGCAGCGCCCCTGCAGCACGAGGAGGTCGCCCGCGCCCCGCTGGGCCTCGAGGAGCTCGCGCACCAGCGTCGATTTGCCGATCCCCGAGGGGCCGTGGACGTGCACCGTGATCTGCCGCCGCGCTCCGGCGACCTCGTCGAGCGCCCGCGCGATCGCCGCCATCTCGGCGGCCCGCCCGACGAACGGCGGCCCCGGCGCGGCCTCCTCCGCGGCGCGGGCGGCCGCGGCGCCGCCCTGCCCCGGCGCGAGCACGGCGAGGCACGCCTCCGCGCCCGGGCGCCGATCGGGATCCAGGGCCAGGAGGGCCATCGCGAGCTCGAGGAGGTCCTCGGGCGCGTCGGGGGCGAGGGCGAGCGCGGGCTTCGGCGCGTACTGGACCTTCTGGTAGAGGATCATGTCGATCGTCCCGCGGAACGGGAGCACGCCGGTGAGCGCCTCGTAGAGGATGATCCCGACCGCGTAGAGGTCCGCCGCCCGCGTGATCGCGCCGCGGCGGACCTGCTCGGGCGCCATGTACGCCGGGGTGCCGGCGATCTCGCCCGGCGGACGCTCGCTCGCGCCGCGGAGCGCCGTGACCAGCCCGAAGTCGAGGAGCGTGATCCGATCGCCCGCGGAGACGAGGACGTTCGCGGGCTTGACGTCGCGGTGGACGCGGCCGGACGCATGCAGGGCGTGCAGCCCCCGGACGAGCCCTGCGAGCCCCTGGCGCAGGCGCGCCCAGGCCTGCTCGGGGACGGGCCCCGGCGCGCCGCGCGCTTCGTCCAGCGCGCCGGGCGCGGGCGGCGCGCCCGCCGCGCTCGACGAAGCGCGCGGCGCGAGCGGCGGCGTCTTCCCCGCCGCGCTGGCGGTCGTGTCGCCGCCGGGCGCGGGGGTGGCCGGGCTCAGGGTCAGGGTGGCCGTCGCGCGCTCGGCGGTCGGCTCCTGGACGGAGGCCCCGGGGATGCCGAGATCGTCGCGGATCCAGCGGAGCAGGTCCTTCCCCTCGACGAGCTCCATCGTGAAGAAGCAGCGCTCGTCGTCGACGAAGAGCTCGTGCAGCTGGAGGAGGTTCGGGTGCGTCACGCCGGCGAGCGCGCGGAACTCGCTCTTCAGGCGGAGCACCTGCTCCGGCCCCGGCTGGCGCATCATTTTGAGCGCCACGTCCTGGCCGAGCTCGCGATCGTGGACGCGGTAGACGGTCCCCATCCCGCCGTGGCCGAGGTGGGCTCGGAGCTCGAAACGCCCGGTGCCCAGGAACGAGGCGCTCTTGCTCGTCATCCGCGGGTCGGAGAGTATAGAGGAGAAGCGGACGTCCACGCAGTCGCGCGGGCAGGGTGGCAGGAAAATCGATGGTCGCGCCGAGCCCAGAGCGGCACCTCTTGAACCACAGCCTGGCGATGGCGCTCTTCTCGTGGAACCTGCACGTGTTCCAGCCGGCGCTGGCGCTCCGCCGGCTGGGCCTCTACCGGCCGGCGACGCTCGGCGAGCGGCCGGAGGCGGGCGCGCCGCGGGGCGGCGGGCCGGATCTCTCGCTGCGTCACGCGCAGCCGGTGCTGCTGCCCGGCGAGCCGGAGGGCTACGAGAGCGTGCGGGCGTTCGACGACGTGGCCCACCTGTATGAGGCCGTGGTGCGGCCGTTCTCGGATCCCATCGTGGACGAGACGGTGGCGCTGATGCGGCCCTACCTCGCGCCGAGCGCCCGGATCCTCGATCCCTCCGCCGGGACGGGGCAGGCGGCGATCCGGCTGTCGCGGCTCGTGCCGGAGGGCGAGGTCGTCGCGGCCGATCTGTCGCGGGGGATGCTCGAGCAGGCCCACGAGGGCGCGCGGCGCGCGGGCTGCGGCAACATGGCGTTCTTCCAGGCCGACGTGGCGCGGCCGCCGGCGGCGTTCGCGGGGTACTTCGACGCGATCTTCTGCTGCCTCTCGTTCCACCACTACCCGGACGGCGCGGCCGCCGCCCGGGCGTTCCGCGGCGCGCTCGCGCCCGGCGGGAGGGCGTTCGTCGCCGACGCCGGCCCGGCGTGGTTCGTCGAGCTGGCGCGCCCGATCTCGATGCTCGCCGATCCGGGCTTCGTCCGGCACCGGACGGGCGAGGAGTTCCAGCGCCTCTTCCTCGAGGCGGGCTTCTCGTCGGTGTTCTGGATCGAGGCGCTGCCGGGGATCGGCGTCACCATCGCGTCCGCGTAGCCGCGGTGGCGCCTTCGCCCCGGAGGCCCGCCTCAGCGCGCCGCCGCGGCGCCTGCGCCCGGCCGAGCGTCGCTCTCGGACGGCGGCACGCGCGCCGGGCTCCGGCGCGCGTGCCTGGTCCTCGGGATCACCACGCGATCGTCAGGGACACGGGCTGGCTGGTGTGCGCTCCGTTCGACGCCGTCACCTGATAGACGCCGAACGGATACTCCTCCTCGATCAGGATCCTGCGCTTGTTGATCTGGGAGATGGGGGCCTGCACGTCGATACCGTTCCCGGTGATGCGCACGGTCGTCAAGCCCGGGACGAAGTTGTCGCCGATCACGTAGATGGGATACCAGACGGGCATGTCGGTCCGGTCCGACGCGAACCGCAGGATGCTCGGCGGCAGGTTCGGGTTGGGCGCGGGCTCGGGGGGGCAGGTGGTGACCCACGGCGGGCAGTCGCCGAGGGAGCGGTACGGATCGCGCCCGAGCAGCTCCTGAACGCGCCATTCGGAGACCAGCCGCATGCGGATCCCGTCGTAATCGGACGCCATGCCGGGGAGCGACGGCGCCGCGGGCACCGCGTCGACGCAGCCGCTGTCTTTGGCGTGGTCGCGGCACACCGCCGTGTCGAACGAGCCGGGGGCGAAGCGAGAGATCCACTGCGCGATCGGGAGAGGCCCCGCCGGCTCGATGGCGGGGTCGAGGATCATGAGCTGTCCGCCGACCCGGACCACGGGCGCGACGTGGCCGCTCCACGACACCTCTCCGTCCGGCTCGTTCTCGGTCTGCAAGATCAAATTCCCGGTCACCCTGGCAAACCAGGGCGTCGGATAGCCCTCCTGGTGAAGGAAGTAGGTCGCCGCCGGGGCCCGCTCCTCGCAGCCGTTCTCGGGCTCGAGCCAGGGGATCCGCCGCGGGAAGCCGGGCTGAGACGGCACGGTGAGCTCCTCGAACCGCGTGTCGCGGATCAGGGCGAACCCGGAGCTCAGCTGCGCCTCGGTCCAGCTGGGCACGCAGTCGACCGGCACGTTCGCGAGCGGGCCCTTCAGCTCGTCGTACGCGTGTGGACCGTCCAGCAGCGGGCAGCTCCCGCTTCCCTCGAGCGGCGCCGTTCCATCGGAGCGCTCGATGTCGAGATCCGGCGCGGCATCGGCGCCCTCATCGCCGCCGCAGGCCACGGGGGCGAGGGCCATTGCCGCGACACAGAACAATTTCGTCAAGGCAAGATACGACGGTCTCATCGATTCACTCTCCCTGCATGCGCGACTCGAACCGCCACGAGAGCCTGGCTCCCCTGGGGGACAGGACGGTTATCCGGGTGAATGCGGGCAACCTCGGTCGTCCTTCGCGCAAACCGCCCCGACCGCGTCGTTTTCCTGCTGCGCGCGCCCCTTGGCCGCGACGACCGGCGCCGATCGGGTGAGCTCGCTCGAACACGCAGGGTCGAGCGCGCGGGAGCGCGGTGGCCCGGCTCAGCGGTCGAGCGCGTCCACGTGCGGAGAGAGCACCTCGGCGATCCAGCTCATCACCGCGCGCACGCGGCGCGGCACGCTCCTCCCGTGCGTGTGGAGGAGCGAGACCGGCATGGGCGCGCACGTGAGGTCGGGCAGGACCTCGACGATCGCGCCCGCGGCGAGGCTGCTCTCGATCCTCCCTGCCCGCGGCGCCTGGATGATGCCGAGTCCCGCCACGCACGCCGCGAGGTAGGCGTCGGCGCTGTTGACCGTCACCACGCTGCGCATCGGCCGCTCGCGATACCCGCCCTCGTGAGGGTACTCGAACGACGGCGCGTCGGCGCCGAGCGTCGACTCGTAATGGACGACGAGGTGCCGGTCGAGATCCTCGAGCCGGCGAGGCGTACCGTGCTCGCGCAGGTACGACGGGCTCGCGCAGTTCGCCATCCGCAGGGCGCCGAGCCTGCGGCCGACGAGCCCCGGGTCGCCCGGGGCGCCGATGCGCAGGACGCAGTCGAAGCCCTCGCGGAGCGGCTCGACGCGCCGGTCGGTCGTGCTGAGGAGCACCTCGAGCCCCGGGTGGCGCGCGAGCAGCTCGGGCAGGCGCGGGATGATGACGTCGCGCGCGAAGACCACCGGCAGATCGATCCGCACGCGCCCGCGCAGGGCCCTCGCCGCCTGGAACATCGCGCCGATCTCGTCGGCCTCGAGCGCGAGGCGCCGCGCCCGCGGGAGGAGCTCCTCGCCGTCGGGCGTGAGGCGCACGACGCGGGTCGAGCGCTGGAGGAGCCGGGTGCCGAGCTCGGCCTCGAGGGCCGAGAGCCGCAGCGACACGCGCGCCTTGGGCATGCCGAGGTGCTCGCCCGCGCGCGTGAAGCTCCCGAGCTCGGCCACCTTCACGAAGATCTTCAGCGATTCGAGGTCGACGCTCATTGTTTCGCGTGGCGAAACAGTGTGTCGGAATCCCGCGTCTTTCTCAACCGGGATCGGGTCGCTATCTATCACCGCAGACAGCGGCGAGCACCGCAGACAGCGGCGAGCGGCCGCGTCTCCACCGAAAGGACCCGACCATGACCACATCGAAGCAGAGCCCCGTCGCCCTCGTCACCGGCGGGAGCCGCGGGCTCGGAAAGAGCATGGCGCTCCACCTCGCCGATCGCGGCGTGGGCGTCATCATCACCTACCGCGGCGGCGCGGCCGAGGCGGCGGACGTGGTGAAGCAGATCGAGGCCAAGGGGGGCAAGGCGGCGGCCCTCGCGCTCGACGTCGCCGACACGCGCGGCTTCGGCGCGTTCGCCGAGGCGGTGAAGGCGGAGGTCGCCGGCCGCTTCGGGCGCGATCGCCTCGATTTCCTGGTGAACAACGCCGGCATCGGCGTCCACGCGAGCTTCGCCGAGACGACGGAGGAGCAGTTCGACGCGCTCGTGAACGTCCACCTGAAGGGGACGTTCTTCCTCACGCAGAAGCTCCTGCCGCTCATCGCGGACGGGGGGCGGATCCTCAACGTCTCGTCGGGGCTGGCGCGGTTCACCTTCCCCGGGTACGGCGCTTACGCCGCGATGAAGGGCGCCGTGGAGGTGCTCACCCACTACATGGCCAAGGAGCTCGGGCCGCGGAAGATCTCGGTCAACGTGCTCGCGCCGGGCGCGATCGAGACCGACTTCGGCGGCGGCCGCGTGCGCGACAACGCCGAGCTGAACAAGATGATCGCCGCCCAGACCGCCCTCGGCCGGGTCGGCCTCCCCGACGACATCGGCGGCGTGGTCGCCCTGCTCCTCTCGCCCGAGAGCCACTGGATCACCGGCCAGCGCATCGAGGCGTCCGGCGGCATGTTCCTCTGAGGCGCGCCCCGTCAGGGGCGCCGTGCGCCGTCGCCTCGTCAGGGGCTCCGGCGCGGGCGCGCCTTCGCGCCCGTCCCGGCGCGCGCGCCGGCGCGAGGCGCGGCGCTCGCCGGGGCGGCCTCGGGCGCGGCCGGGCGCTGCATGCGGGCGATCTCCTCCGCCATCAGCGCGGTCGCCTGCTCGAAGAAATCGCAGATGAGCCGCAGCTCGGCGAGCGAATAGCGCGAGCAGAGCACCGCCCAGCGCTCGCGGAACGGCGCGAAGAGCGCGCCGATCTCGGCGTAACGCTCGACCACCGGCTCGACCACCAGCTGCCGCCTGTCGCTCGGGTGCTTCACGCGGCGCACGAACCCCGCCGCCTCCAGCCGATCGAGCACCCCCGTCACCCCGCCCGAGGTCAGCCCGGTGAGCTGCACGAGGTCGCCCGGCGTGACCGGCCCCGCCTCCGCCGCCCGCCGGAGGACGTCGAGGTACTTGTGGTCGGTGCCCTTCAGCCCGAGGCGCTCGGCGATCGCCTGGTGAAGGAGCACCGACTGCGTGCTCAGCTCGCGGCCCAGCCGGTCGCCCAGGCTGTCGATCAGCTCGCTCACCTCCTTCGCGCTCGCCCGTTTCGCGGCCATCGCCTCTCGCCTCGATCCGCCCGCACTCTACCCGAGCCGCCGCCGGCTTGACAACCCGCGCCAACTATCTTACTTACTAATAGAGTTACATCGCAAGGAGAGTCTTCATGGATCGTTCGACCGACGAGGCGGCAATTCGGCGTCTGTTCGAGGCCCTGTGCGAGGCGTGGGCGCGCGGCGAGGAGTCCCACACGACCTCCTCGGAGCGCGCGCGGCTCTCGGCTGAACGGGCGAGCGGCGAGCCCGGCGAGCAGCGCTTTCGCAGAGCCAGCGCTTGCGCGATCGCGCAAGCGCGCAAGCGCGCAGCGACCGCCCGCCTCGTCGACCGGCCGTGGGCCTGCCGAGCCGATTCCGCCGCAGCGCCTGCTGGCCCGCGGGTTGCTTGACGCGGCGCGGGCCTTCAGCCCGTGAATGCGACAGGGGGCGGCGCTGCGTCGCCTACTGCTCTCCCTGCTCGCCTGATAAGTGAGGTGCCATGAACCTGCTCGCAACGGCGTTACAGATCGCTTCCTTGCTGTTCAACGTCACCCCCCCGAGCGGTTCGCCGCCGGCCAGCGGCCGCCCCGGCGAGCGCGGCAGCGGCGACGCCATCGGGGTGAGCGACGACGCTCCCAGGAGGGACGAGCCGAGCCTCACCGATTGCCGCGGACCGATCGCCTACACGTTCGGCACCGCATTGGCGGACACGCGCTGCGCGGGCCCCGACATCGTGATCTTCGCGGACTCGGAAGTGGAGGGGCTGGGCTGCGCCGCGGCGAGCGCGGCACGCCGCGGCGCTCGGCTCGCCGCGGCGGTGACGGCGCGATCGTACGCGATCTGCGCCACCGGATCGTTCGGGAGGTCGACCCTGCACGTCACGGCGCACTCCCAGGCAGACGCCGAGACGTGCGCGCGCTCCAATGTATGCGGGGCCCTCGGCGACTGCTCCGCCGCCCCGAACGCGTGCCGGTGACGTCTCCTCGCTGGATCGCCGCGGCGGGAGCGAGGCGGAAGGGGCTGCCCGCCGGGGCCGATGACGTGACGAGCGCCTGCGGGCGAGGGCGTCGACGCGACCCCTTGCCCGCGCGGCCGCGAGTTGGTAGGGGGGCTATCGTTATGACCGTGAAACGGATGTTTCCCATGCTCTCGACGGAGAGCCTGGACCGGGCCATCGGGTTTTACGGGACGCTCCTCGGCGGCGTGGAGACGTTTCGCTTCCCCGACGCCGGACCCGCGGCGTTCGTCGCGCTGCGGCTCGGCGAGTCCGAGATCGGCCTGGGCGCGCTCGGCGACGGCCCTGCCCTGCACGGGCAGCCGCAGCGGCCGGCCTCGGGGCACCGCATCGAGCTCTGCGTCTATGTCGACGACGTCGACGCGACGGTGGAGCGGCTGCGGGCGGCCGGCGTGCCCGTCGTGCTCGAGCCGGTCGACCAGCCCTGGGGTGAGCGCATCGCCTACGTCGCCGATCCCGACGGCAACCTGGTGATGCTGACGCGGTGACGCCTGCCGGCGACCGCGCTGCCCGCTTGCGATGAGCTGATCCGCGGGGTCAGGGTGGCGAGGGGGGGGTCGTGTTCGCGCTGATCGCCGCGGCGAACCTCGAGCCCGCGCTATTCTCTCGTGAGCGCCCGGCGCGCCCTCGCTCCGGGCGCCGCGAGCGCCATCTGACCTTGATCGCCGGCCGGAGCGCTCGACCCCCGCTGCGTCAATCGCCCTCGTCGGGCGGGAAATCCTCCGCGCACGCGTAGATCTCGACCTCCGGATCTTCGAAGCGCACGCAGCCCATGCTGCAAGGCCGGCGAGATTCGCCGTCCGGGGGCGTGCAGGTGACGAGCCGTGCGCGCCGCCCACCGGGGCAGAGGGCGCTCGCGCGGCCGGATCTCCGCTGACCCCGGCGAGGAGCGCTTCAGCGTCCTTCGAAGGATCCGCCGGCGCGCAGCTCGGAATGGCCAGGCCGACGACAAGCATGCTCAAGCTCGTGCTCTTCTTCATCTGACGCTCCGATTCATGGCCCCAACCAACACGCACCGATGGCGCAAATTGTGAGCAGCGCTCCCCTTCTGCCGTGGCGTTCGGGGCTCAGCATGCTGGAGCAGCCGACAGCTCGCCTCCAATGTATAGAGTTCATGCGCTTGGTGCAGCAGGCGCATCGTGCCAGACAAAGCTTCCTTGGTGCTTGACCTAACTGGCCGGTGACGCTGCATCGACCCGAGGGGCGCCTTGGGGTTGACCTCGCGACGACGACCTCCTCGCACCGCGCGCCCGAGCCCCGGACGTACCGTGTGCGAGCTCCGCGAACGGTGTGGTCGGCGTCCTGAAGAGCTCGGTTCGCCATGGGTTCCGCGCATGGCGCGCACACCGTGGAAGTGCTAGTTGCCAGTTTTGGCAGCCGTCCAGTTCTTCCGAGACGGCATGCTGCAATGTCGACCGCTCTCCGCACGCGCGCGCTGAAGGGGGCTTGGTGGCGCAGGTGAGCGCGGCGCACATCGTCTGTGGAGTGCGGCCTTCGTGAAACGTCCAGGAGGAGATGCGCACGATGAGACGAATGACCGGCGTGGTGTTCCTGTTATCCGCTGCTGCGTGCAGCGTCACCCAGGAGGGTGGGGGTTTGGAGGAGCGAGCGGGGGAAGGGCAGCTCGCCGTCGAGATCAGCGGGCGCGGGGTCGCGTCCATCCGCGTGGATGCTCGGGGGATGTCCCACGTGACCGCAGAGGACGAAGCGACGGGCTACGGCGGGCTTTGCTATGCGATGGCGCGCGACCGGCTCTTCCAGATGGACGTGCTGCGCCGGAGCGCCAAGGGGCGCCTCGCGGAGATCTACGGGCCCGGCGACGGCGACAGCATCCTCGATCAGGATCTCCTCGCCCGCGCGCAGAACCTCTCGGCGGTCGCCGCGGAGCGCTACGCGGCGGCGGCCTCGCGGACGAAGCGCGCGCTGCAGGGCTGCGCGGCGGGCGTGAACCAGTACATCGCGGATGCGAGAGCGTCGAAGACCGGCCTGCCGCTCGAGTTCCAAGCCCTCGGCGTTCAGCCGGATCCCTGGACGCCCGAGGACAGCGTCCTCGCCTACATCTACGTGGGGGTCACCTTCGACACGCTGACGTGGTTCACCAAGCTCGAACGCGCCGCGGTGGCATCCATCGCCGGGACGGAGGTCGCGACGACGCTGATCAAGGAGGCGGGGAACGACGTATCGATGTTTGATGCGCAGGGCAACCTGAACCCGATCTCGCAGTTCCTCGTGCCGCCTGGCCCGAGCGGGCCGGCCGCGACCATCATCAATCCGCCCCCGCCGGCGTGCCTCGCGGGCTCGCGCTGGCTCGCGGGGCGGTCCCTGGGCATGACGCCCGCGAGCGGGCGCGCGAGCAACGCCTGGGCGGTCGACGGGCACCTCACCTCGACCGGCAAGCCGCTCCTGGCGACAGACCCGCACTTCCCCCATGCGACCCCGTCCTCCGTCTACGTGGCTCAGCTCAAGGTGAGCGGGCAGTACGACGTTGCAGGCTGGATGGTGCCCGGCTTCCCCGGGTTCATCAGCGGCCACACGGAGAGCATCGCCTGGGTGCCTACTTATGCGCTCTTCGACAGCGTCGACCTGTACGTGGAGACGCTCCGCCCGGCGAATGGAGGCGGCGAGGAGGTGCTCGTCAACGGCCAGTGGAGGCGCGTCACCACGCGCACGGAGACGCTCCGCGTGAAGGGGCAGCCGGACGTGCAGCGGACGTTCCGCGCGACGCCCCACGGGCCGATCCTCAACGACGGCCTGGAGGGTCTGGAGGCGTTCGGCACCCTCGCGCTCAAGTCGACCGCGGGTCAACCGGCGTGGAGGGTCGACGGCTACTTCGAGATGCCGGCGGCGCAGACCTTTGCGCAGTTCCGGGCGGCGGCGCTGAAGCAGAGCATCGGGTGGAACTTCATCTTCGCGGATTACGCGGGCACCCACGGCCACATCGGCTACCAGCTCTCGGGGCTCGCGCCGCAGCGCGAGAGCCCGCTGAACTCGCTCTATCCGGTGCCGGGGACGGGCGGGCACGAGTGGACCGGATACGCGACCGACGCCGAGCTGCCCTCGGTCTACGATCCGCCGTCGCATCTCCTCGTGACGGCGAACCACCGGATCGTTCCGCGCGGTTACGCGCCGCAGGGCCGGCCGGTCCACCTGGCCAACTACTGGGACATGCCGTGGCGCGCGCAGCGGATCATCACCCGCCTCACCACGGCGACGGCGCCGCTCACGCCGCGGGACATGGCCTCGATCCAGCTCGACACGCAGACCACGATCGGGGTGCCGCTGCGCGACAGCTACCTGGCGGCGCTCGGGCGCGCCGGGCTGCCGGCGGACGATCCGAGCGCGGCGGCGGCCGCGGCGGCGCTGGCGCAGTGGGACGGGAACGCGGCGGCGGGCAGCCAGGGGGCAGCCGTGTACGAGATGCTCACGCTGATCCTGCTGCGCAACACGGTGAGGGACGTGATCGGTCCCGACGAGTACGCGTTCTTCGCGCCGAGCGTGTTCCTCACGAACCAGCTCGGCGGCTTGATGGATGTGCTCGAGAACCCGCGCGCGCCTTATTTCGGCATCAGCGTGGGCGTCGACCCGGGCGCCGCGCGGGACCAGGCCGTCCGCGCAGCCCTCGCCGAGGCGGACGCGATGCTCCGCGCGTCCCTCGGCTCGGACGTGAGCGCGTGGACCTGGGGCGGGATCCACGAGCTGACCTACAACCACCCGCTCGCGGGCGCGGACGC
Organism: Sorangium cellulosum So0157-2; assembly: GCF_000418325.1. Taxonomy (GTDB): domain Bacteria; phylum Myxococcota_A; class Polyangia; order Polyangiales; family Polyangiaceae; genus Sorangium; species Sorangium cellulosum_D. Next base: position 343,888 of record NC_021658.1, on the reverse strand, counting down.
GCGGTTCGACATCGGCACCTTCCCCGCGACCGGCGACGTGGAGACGGTGAATATCGGCGGGTGGTTCGGGAAGGTCGGTATCCTGGCGCTCCCGCCTGGCGAGTTCGAGGAGGCAGGCGGGGTGCGCGCCGCGCTCGATCAGGACTCGCTGAGCGCGACGCGGATCATCTGGAACCTCGCGCCGCTCGACGGGTCGCTCGGGGTGATGAGCACGGGGATGAGCGGTGATCCGCGGACGTGCCGCTACGCGGATCACGCGGAGGCGTGGAGGGCGGGTCAGATCTTTCCGATACCGTTCACGTCCGCGGCGATCCCTTGAATCGACGGGCGCCGCCGGCGCGCTCGCGGGGCGCCTGAGCGCCGGGGGCGATCGAGACGCCGGCGGCGCGCGGGCGAGCAAGACGGCGCGCTATGCGGCCAGCAGCTTGTCGCGAAAGAGCTGGAGGACGCGGTCGAGCGCGGCGCGCGTCGGCTCGCCCGGAGCATCGATCAACGCGCCGGTGAGCACCGAGTGATGCTTCTTGAGGGGGCCTTCGGGGTTCCCGTCGGCTTGCTCCAGCTCCACGGCGACGAAGCCGTCGCCGAGGCGCTCGCGCAGGAACTGGAACCGCTCCTCGGGCACCAGCGGATCGCCGTTGAAGCGGAGCCCGATGACCCGGAGGCCCTCCCGGTCGCAGCGCTGCGCCACCGCGTCGAGGGTCGCAGCGTCGCAATCGACGGATCGCCGCCGGCTCTCGGTGAGCCCGAGCGGGAGCGACGGCTGCGACATGACGGGCGCCAGCACCCGAGCGTCCGCCGCCATGGCGAGCGCGAACCCGCCGGTGAAGCACATCCCCACGACGCCCACGCCCGGCCCGCCGCAGCGCTCGTGCTCCGACGCGGCGAGGGCGCGGAGCCAGTCGACGACCGGCGAGGAGCGCCCCGTCGCGAAGACGGTGAACTCCTTGCTGACGCAGGCCTTGGCCATGCTCGAGAGCGCGTAGAGCGCGCCCGACAGCCTGGGTGGCTGCAAAGGGTCGCGGCCGGCGGTCCCGAAGAGGTTCGGCAACACGGCCGTGCAGCCGAGCGCCACGACCCGGTCGGCGAACCCGAGCACCTGGGGAGAGATGCCCGGCATCTCGGTCAGCACGAGGACCGCGGGGCCCTTCCCTTTCCGATAGACGTCGCGCGTCTCCCCGTGGTGCGTGACGCGCTCGCGCTGGAAGGTGGCGAGATCGCCCTCGGGCGCCCTGGGTTTGCTCGGTGTGGTCACGGCGTCACTGCATCACGGGGCGCGCGCGCGGTAAAGCCCGTCATGGCGATGTGGCCGCGCGGGCGAGACGGCGAAGATCGATTCGCCTCCTCTCCTCGCCGGCGTCAGGCGCGGCGCTCTCCCCTCCGCCGGGCCGCGACAGCGAGCGCGGCGACGGCCGCGAGCGCGAGCGCAGGGGGTGTCGCGCGGCTCGGGGGCGCTCCCAGGCGGCACCCGCACCCGCCCGAGGCATCGTCGTCCGAGCCCGCGCCGAAGCCCGGAATCGCGCCGAGGAAGCCTTCCGGCATGACCCGTCCGAAGGTGTTGTCGCTCTCGTCCGGATCCGCCGTGTCGCTGCGGACGGTCACCCGCGTCTCGATCCGCTGCTGTCGATAGTCGATCCCGCCGCGCGGGGTGAGGGACCAGATCTCGCCCTCGGGGAGCTCTGCCAGCTGACACGACAGCGTGGTCCCTTCCAGCGCGCAGTCCGCGTCGCGGCTCGACGTCCAGCTGACACCGGACATGTCCGCGGGCAGCTGCTGCTCCAGGATCACGCGGCGCGCCGGGGAAGGACCGGAGTTCACCACGCTCAGCGGGAGCGTCAGCTCCGCGCCGTCGACCATGATGCTCACGTGGCCGCTCAGATCGGCGCGCTCCTCGTTGTCGATGGGGACCCTCAGCGAAGCGCGGTTGTTGCTCGTATCGGCGTCGAACAGCGAGCCGCAGGCCGACACGCCGAGGTCCACGTGCTCGCCCTCCCCCACGCTCAGCGCCGCCGAGAACAAGAGGCTCTGCCCGACGTCCAGCTCCAGCCGGGAGCAATCCTCGAGGCCGCAGCCCAGCGTCACCTGGCCGTTCTCCCCGCCCTCCGCGAGGAGGGCGACGCGGCCAGCCGCCGAGGGTCCCCGGTTGGTCACCGACAGCGTCATGGAGACGCTGCCGCCTGCCCGGACAGGGCCGGGCGGCTTCACGATGTCGAGCGCGAGGTCCGCGCGGACGCCTCGAGAGAACGAGGGGATCCCGCCGGCGTTGACGAGATCGAGCAGCCCATCGCCCGTCAGGTCGATCAGCCCTGCCGGCATGTCCTCGAACGAATCGCGCTCGGTGAACAGCCATCGTCCCTCGCGGAGCCGCCCGACCGAAGCGCCGATGACCACCTCGTCGCCGCCGTCGTCCGAGAGATCGGCCACGAGGATCCCGCCGCGCCCGCGCCCCCTGTCCTGCGGCGCGAGCGCCGTGAAGGTGCCCGCGGCGCCCTGGAGCCACGTGTGGAGCCGCGTCGCGCCGTCGCCCGACGAGCCAGGGGTCCTCGCGATCACGGCGACGTCCTGCAGGCCGTTGCCATCGAAGTCGCCGAACGCCCCGAGCTCGTAGCTCCCGTCCAGCGCGAGCCGATGTACCGGCTGAAGGTCGCCAGATGCGGTCCGCCGGGCGACGGCGAGGCCGTCCGCCGTCGGGTACAGGAGGTCGTGCAAGCCGTCGCCGTCGACGTCCCACGCGGCCATCGGGTGTCTGTGGGCGACGCTCTTCTCCAGGACGGCCACGTCCGTCAGCGTCTGCGCTGCGCTGAACGCACCGCCAGAGAAATGGAACAGCCGCAGCTCGCCCGGGCCCGTCTCGACGACGATATCTGCCTGGCTCTGGCTGAGGAAGTGTCCGGCGGAGAGCAGCAGCGGATCCAGCGAGCTCGGCGTGACGTCGAGGTGACCGAGCAGAGCGAGGTTGCCCGACGATTGCTGGACGACGAAGACGCTGTGCTCGTCCCTGACGACGAGATCGCGCTGACCATCGCCCGTGACGTCGGCCACCGCCATCTGGTGCACGTACAGGTCGTCGCCCGCGGCGTCCGGGAACGTCGAGGTGGCGCGCAGCGCGCCGTCGCGATCGCGCAGCTGAACGATGATCTTGTCGGGGCGGGTCAAGATCCAGTCGATCGCGCCGTCTCCGTCCATGTCTTCGAAGCGCACGTTGTGCGTTCCGAGAGGGACGTCGAGATCCGTAGTTCCCCAGGAAAAGAACACCGATCCGCACTCTTCGGCGGCGTGCGATACGCCCGGCAGGCCCAGCGCTATCGTACAAGCGACTGCGAAAACATGTCGTCTCATACGGCAATCCTACCATGCGATTGCGGCTCGCTGTGTGCCGGTTCAGCGGTCTCCAGCGCGGGCATCGCGGGGGCTGTCGCGACATGTCACGTGACATGTCACGGCTGCAGCGTGACATGTCACGTGACATGTCGTGGCTGATGCGTGACATGCGGGCGCCCTGCGCGACCGCAATCCACGCCGCGCAGAGCAGCCCCTGGGTGGCATACGACGTGCAGAGCGCGGCCAAGCAGCGAAGCGGATCCACGCAATGACGTAGAGAGGTGTGAGTCCTATGCAGATGCACAGCAGGATCATGCGGTTGGGGACGGCGGCCTTCCTTGCTCTGGCGGCGTCCGGCTGCGTCATGACCGCGGGCGCAGAGCAAGCCGAGAGCGAGGCGCTCGACTCGGTGAGCGAAGCCCAGATCGACCCTGGATACAAGGCTTGGCGGCTGTACACGGCGACCTTCTCGAACGGTCAGCCGCTGTTTCAGGTCCTCGCGATCGGGGGGAGCAGCGTGGGCAACTACCAGGCGAACACCGAGTATTTCTCCGTGACCACGGCGAACCTGCAATACCTCGGTCAGAGCAACGTGACCTTCAGCCGCACGGATGGCTACGGCACGCCGCCGTCGCAGAGCGGCTCGCAGCAGTTCCAGATGCCCCTGTCCTCGTCCTGGACGTCGTTCTCGACCGACCCGGTGAGCGGGGGATACCGCTACGACAGCGGCGACGTGCACCTGCGCATCGGCACGGGCAACGGTAAGATCACCCGGCTGACCTGGTACCAGACGCTCCCGACGGGGCAGAGCCCGGCCAACATCACGCCGAACGGGACGTTCACGGCCAGCTCCGGCGCCGTGACGGTCCCGAGCGGGAGCGCCGGCTACTACGCTGACAGCACGATCCAGTGACACCGGGGGGCCTCGCGCGCCGTCCGGCCGCCGTCATGGCGGCCGTGTTCGCCGCTGCAGGGGGCCATCCCCTCGACCCCGCGACGCCTCGCGACGAGCTCGGGCGTGCCCGAGCTCGTCGCCTATCCTCTCGGGCGCGGCGCTCCACCGGCAGGCGTGGAGCGATACCTCGACGCGGCAGCCTCCACGCCCGATCTCGGGCTGCTCAGGACAGGGATCCCGAGATGTCGAACGAGCTCGGCGGCGGGGGCCATCGACGCCTGCGCCAGCAGCACGAGATCGCTCGGGAGCGCGGTGGTCTCGATGGTCCTGGCGATCTCGCCGATATAGCCGGGGTGGTCGCCCGCCTCGAAGAGCCGCCACGCGCGCTCGCACAGCGTCTCTACGACGTCGATCGAGCGCTCCGCGTCGGACGCTGTCCGATGCAGCAATGCCACGGTCGGCTGGAACGTGCTCTGGAGCGCGGCCAGGACGACGATCCGGCGGCCGCTCGCGACGGCTTGCTCCGCCATCGGGCGATCGATCCGCATCACGACGCAGCCGTCGACGGGCACCGCCTCCGCGACGCCGCCGAGGGTCGAGCAGGTGCACACGATCACCCGCGCGCCGTCGCCGGCGAGGGCCTCGACGACCGCGGCCGTGGCCGACCTGACGCCGTCCGTGATCCCGCCGGCCGCCACCGCGTCCGCGAGGAGGCGCTCCTGGACCTCATGCCGGACCGGGATCGCGTCGTCCACCGCCCGGACGAGGCGGCTGAAGGTCTCGACGTGGACGCGGGCCGTGTGGATGAACGCGAGCATGCCTCTCCCTCGGGGTCACAGGGTGATGACGATCTTCCCGCACGCCCTTCCCTCCCCGAAATAGCGAAACGCGTCGGCCACCTCGGCGAGCGGGTAACAGCGATCGATGACGGGCCTCACCTTCCCAGCTTGAAACAGCTCCGCCAGCACACCCAGCTCATGGTTTGCCTTCGCCGCCAGGATGCGCATCTTCTTTCGCTCGCTCCTCGAGATCCACGGACCGAGCAACAAGAGCTCGAGGATCCGACCGACGGATCCCCCGAGCATCACGTAGGTCCCCCCCGGGCTCAGCGCGCGCGAATGGTCGAACATCGAGCGATGCGCCGCGGCGTCGAGGATCAGATCGTACGTTCTCCCGTTCTCCGCGAAGTCTTCTCTCGCGTAGTCGACGACGTGATCCGCGCCGACCGAGCGCATCGTCTCGAGCTTTTCCGCCCGGTCCACGCCGGTGACCTCGGCGCCGAACGACTTCGCGATCTGGATCGCGAACGTGCCGACCCCTCCCCCTGCGCCGTTGATCAAGATCGTTTGCGCGGGCCGGATCGCGCCCTCATCGCGGAGCCCCTGCAGGGCCATGGCGCCCGCCTGGGGGGTGGCTGCGGCCTGCTCGAACGTCATCCCGGCCGGCTTGAGCGCCAGCGCGCTCTCGCGGGCGCGCGCGAGCTCCGCGAAGCCGCCCCAGCCACACTGGCAGAGATCGCCGAACACCTCGTCGCCCGGGCGGAACCGGGTCACGTCCTTGCCCACCGCCTCGACCTGTCCCGCGATGTCCGCGCCGGGGACCCTGTGCTTGGGCTTGAACAGGCCCCAGAAGCGGAAGAACACCGGCGTTCCGGTCACGAGATCCCAGTCCCAGGAGTTCACGGACGCCGCGCGAACTCGCACCAGGACCTCGTCGTCCCCGATCTCCGGCACGGCGATGTCCGCGAGCCTCAGCACGTCGGGCGCGCCGTACCGGTCGTAGACGATGGCCCTCATGTCGCCCCGGCCGGCGCGGCGAGGCGCGCCCCTCCGCGCAGCGGCGTCGGACCAGCGTCGATGACGGCCGGCGAGCGTCGCGAGCGCGGCGTGGTGGGATGGTTCATGCCGAGGATTCTAGTCGTCTCCTCGCCACGACCGCCACCCGGCGCGGCGGGCCGGCACCGGCGGCGACCCGGGCTCGAGCGGCGCAGCCGGGAACCTCCGGCCCACCCCGCTGTCGATCGCCCCATCCCACGCCGGCGGCCCTGCGCGTTCAGGCGCGGCCCGCCGCGCCACGACCGGAGGCCCTCGTGCGAAGCTCCCTCCCCCGCGGCCGCGCTGCGCTCGCCGCGATCGCCGCCCTCGTCCTCGCGCTCTCGAACTGCGCCGACAGCGCCTCGCCGCCCTCCGCCCCGGGCGCGCACCGGCGCGGGCCCGACCCCGCCGCATCGCGCGCCCAGCCCGCAGAGCCGGCCCCCGCCACCGCGGCGCGCCGCCCCGCGGCCGCGCCGATCCGGCTCACCGCCGCCGACGGCACGGGGCTGCGCCTCGTCGCCCTCACCGGCCGCGCCGTGATCGAGGCGCCGCTCGCGTTCACCGAGCTGCACCTCACCTTCGAGAACCCCGAAGATCGCGCGCTCGAAGGCACCTTCCGCGTCACCCTGCCGCCCGGCGCGAGCCTCGGCCGCCTCGCCATGCGGCTCGGCAAGCGCTGGCAAGAGGGCGAGGTCGTCGAGCGACAGCGCGCGCGCCAGGCGTACGAGGACTTCCTCCACCGCAAGCAGGATCCGGCGCTGCTCGAGCAGGCGGCGGGCAACGAGGTGACCGCGCGGGTCTTCCCCATCCCGCCGCGCGGCGTGAAGGAGATCGTCCTCGCGTACTCCCAGGAGCTCCGCCCCGACGCCCCCTTCACCGTCCCGCTGCGCGGCCTCCCCGTCGTGAGCTACCTCGATCTCGAGGCCACCGTCGCGGGCGCCGCCGCGCCGATCCACGCGCTCCACCGGACGGACGCGGCGCCCGACGCCGACTTCGTGGTGGAGCCCGCGCGCCTCGCGGAGGCGGAGGCGCGGGGCGGCCTGCGCAGCGGCGAGCTCGCGCTCGCCCGCGTGCGCCCCGCCGTGGAGCCGCGGCCCGATCCGCTCGCCTCCGCCGTCGTCCTCGTCGACACAAGCGCCTCGCGGGCGCTCGATCTCGAGGAGCAGCTCGGCCTGCTCGCGTCCGTCGCGCGGGCGGCCGCGCGCGCGGGCGGCCCGGACGCGCCGCTCACCGTCGCCTGCTACGACCAGACCGTCGCCCCCGTCTTCGACGGCGCGGCCTCGGCGTTCGGCGAGGCGGAGCTCCGGCGCATCCGCGAGCGGAGGGCGCTCGGCGCCTCGGATCTCGGCCGCGCGCTCCGCTGGGCCGGCGAGCGCGCGCGCGCCCGCGGGCCGCTTCGCGTGGTGCTCCTCTCCGACGGCGTCGCCACCGCGGGCGAGGTCGCGCCGGGCGCCCTGCGCGGCGCCGCGGCGGCGCTGCGCGACGCGGGCGTCGAGCGGCTCGACGCGGTCGCGCTCGGCGGCCTCCGCGACGAGGCCGTCCTCCGGCAGCTCGTCACGGCGGGCCTGCCCCGCGACGGCGCCGTGATCGACGGCGCCCGCGGCGTCGCCGAGCTCGAGCGGCGCCTCTCCTCGGCCACCCGCTCCGGGATCGCGGTGAGCGTCGAGGGCGCGCGCTGGGTCTGGCCCCGCGCGCTGGACGGCGTGCAACCCGGCGACGAGGCGCTCGTCTACGCCGAGGTGCCGGCCGAGCTGCCGGTCCGGATCACGGTGGACGGCCGCACCTCCACGCCCGACCTCCGCGACGTGGAGCGCCCCCTGCTCGAGCGCGCCTGGGCCCGGGCGAAGATCGACGGCCTCCTCGCCGGCGACGTCGCGCCCGGCGGCCAGGACGCCCTCCGCAAGCAGGTCGTCGACCTCTCGATCGCGCACCGGGTGCTGAGCCCGTACACCGCGTTGCTCGTGCTGGAGACCGAGGGCGACTACGAGCGCTTCGACATCCCCCGGCGCGGCCTCGCCGACATCCTGACCGTGGACGGCGGCCGCATCGCCGTGCAGAAGCGCGCGTGGCCGCCTGCCGAGCAGCCGCAGGCAGCCGCGCCGCCCGCTGGCCGGCGCGCCGGCGACGCCGCCGGCGACGCCGCGGCCCTGCGCCCGCCCCCCGCGCCGCCGGCGCCGCCTCCCGGCGCGCGCGAGGAGTCCTTCGGCGCGGGCGGGCTGGGGCTATCGGGCATCGGCGAGGGCGGCGGCGGCCGCGGCGAGGGCATCGGCCTCGGCGCGATCGGCACCCTGGGCCACGGCGCCGCCGCGCCCGCGCCGTCCGCGGGCGCCGGCCAGGGCTTCGGCAGCGGGCACGGCCGCCTCGGCGGCCACCACCGGACCGCGGCGCCCTCGGTCCGCATGGGCGCAACCCAGGTGAGCGGCCGCTTCCCGCCGGAGGTGATCCAGCGCATCGTGCGCCAGAGCTTCGGCCGCTTCCGCCTCTGCTACGAGCGCGGGCTCGAGCGGAGCCCCCGCCTGCAGGGCCGCGTCGCCGTGCGCTTCACCATCGACCCGAGCGGCGCGGTCGTGAACGCGCGCGACGGCGGATCCGATCTGCCCGACGGGGCCGTCGTCTCCTGCGTGATCCGCGCTTTCTACGGGCTGACTTTCCCTCGGCCCGAGGCCGGAAGCGTCGACGTGGTGTACCCGCTCCAGCTGGCGCCTCCGGACGCCGCCGCCGCGCCGCACGCCGCCGCGCCGCCCCCGGAGCAGCCGGGGCCGCCGGTCCAGCCGTACACCGGCCGCTTCGCGCGGGTCCACGACCTCCTCGCCCGCGGCGACGCGCAGGCCGCGGCGCGCGACGCCTCGGCCTGGCACGCCGACGCGCCCGGCGACGTGCTCGCGCTGGTCGCGCTCGGCGAGGCGCTCGAGGCCGCGGGCGACGCGCCGGGCGCCGCCCGCGCGTACGGCTCGCTCATCGACCTGTTCCCGGCGCGCGCGGACCTCCGCCGCTTCGCGGGCGCGCGCCTCGAGCGCCTCCCGGCCGACGCGGGCCTCGATCTGGCGGTGGACACCTACGAGAAGGCGCGCGAGCAGCGCCCCGATCACCCCTCCAGCCACCGCCTGCTCGCGTTCGCGCGCCTCAAGCGGGGCGAGCACGCCGCCGCCTTCGACGCGCTCGCGGCGGGCCTCGCGCGCCGCTACCCGTCGGGGCGCTTCGCCGGCGTCGAGGGCATCCTGCGCGAGGACCTCGGCCTCGTCGCCGCCGCGTGGCTCAAGGCGGAGCCGGCGCGCCGGCCTGCCATCCTGGCCCGGCTCGCGAGGGCGGGCGCCGCCCTCGACCGGGCGCCGTCGCTCCGCTTCGTGCTGACCTGGGAGACCGACGCCAACGACGTCGATCTCCACATCCGGGACGACCGCGGCGGCCACGCCTACTACGAGAGCCCGGCGCTGCCGAGCGGCGGGCGCCTCCACGCCGACGTCACCACCGGTTACGGGCCCGAGTGCTTCACCATCCGCGCGCCCCGGGACCGGCGGGCCAGCCGGTACACCCTGCAAGCCCATTATTATGCGCGCGGCCCGATGGGCTACGGCATGGGCAAGCTGCAGATCGTCGACCACGACGGCAAGGGCGGCCTGAGCTTCGAGGAGCGGCCTTTCGTGATCATGACCGACAAGGCGTCCGTGGATCTCGGCGCGGTCGCGCGCTGACGCGCCGAGGACGCCGTCGAGGCGCGGCGGGACGGTCACGCCCGGCGGAGGATGATCGTGTCGTCGTCCTGGCTCAGCCGGTACGCGCCGTCCTCGGTCCTGCACCGCGCGGCGTGCCCGCGGATCTTCTCGTCGAGCGCGCGCGCCTCGCCCTCCGTCATCGCGGCGAGCTGCTCGGCGGAGATGCAGTCCGCGAGCACGAAGAAGCGACAGAGCGTGACCATCTCTTCGAGCGTCTCCGCCGTGTAGGCGTTGTGACTCCCCACCACGTCGAACGCGAGCTGCTTGTCCCGCAGCGTCTCGATGAGCACGGAGCTGTCGATGACCGTCGACGTGAAATCGCGGTGCATCTCGTAGTTCTGCCCCCGATCGGCCCCGAGGACGATGGCGCAGTACCCCGCCGGCTTCGCGAACGAGAGCAGCCTGTCGATGAAGCCGCCCCACGCCGCGAGGGGCACGTGGTAGAGCACGTGGGAGCAGAGGACGAGATCGTAACGGCGCGGCGACTCGAACCGTTCGAAGGTGTCGCGGAAGATCTCGGCGCCGGCCGGCGCGGACGCGCCGAGCTGCGCCTCGTTCGGCTCGATCAGGGTCATGGCGCCGAACCAGGGGGCGAGCCGCGCCGCGATGGCGCCGGGACCGGCGCCGACGTCGAGCAAGGACGGCTGCTCGGGCAGGTCGGGGACGATGCGCTGCCGGATGGCCTCCGCGATGTTCTCCGGGTGCCTGGAGGTCGCGGAGAGGAGGCGGAACGCGGTGGCGTAGTCCTGGGGCGACAGGGTGATTTGCATGGTGCATCTCCTTGGGCGAGGGGGCTCGGTCTGGCTCGGGCGCGCTGCGAGGTGAGCGAGATCGCCTCGGCGACGCGGACGATCGCGCGGGAAGCGTATACCCGGAGCCCACGGGCCACGCACCTGCTTACGTTCTTTGGAGGAGAACACATGCTCGGCGAGGGCCAATGAGACCCCCGACGGGCAGCGCCGTCGCCTTCCCGGTGAGTCGCTCTTTTACCAGTGGTGGCGTCAGACAGGGTGCCGCTCCCAGAGTTCTCTCACCAGCGAGCCGGATTTTCCCCGACGCAGGCACCTTCGCGCCAATCGAGGCGTACCCCGACTTGCGGCGGACGCTCCGAGAGATCCGGGACGCGACCCAGGCGACGGAGACTCCGGCCCCGGGACCGCGGGCGACACCGGAAGTGGATGAACATCGCGCCGCCCTGCTCCCGGTCTGGACGCCCGCGCGCATGATCCGGACATGGGACAGCAGGCACGGCGTCCGCGCGGCGGAGCTCGCACCAGGAAGGGAAGCAGGGAGCAGCCGAATATCCTGATCATCATGGGCGACGACATCGGCTGGTTCAACCTGAGCGCGTACAACCGGGGAATGATGGGCTATGAGACGCCCCACATCGACCGCATCGCGCGCGAAGGGATCCTCTTCACCGACTACTACGGACAGCAGAGCTGCACCGCCGGGCGCGCCGCCCTCATGACGGGCCAGACGCCGCTCCGGACCGGCCTCACCAAGGTCGGCATCCCGGGCGCGAAGCGGGGGCTCAGCGACGACGATCCCACGATCGCCGGGATCCTCCAGCCGCTCGGCTACGCCACCGGGCAGTTCGGCAAAAATCACTTCGGCGACCGCGACGAGCATCTGCCGACGATGCACGGCTTCGACGAGTTCTTCGGCAACCTCTACCACCTGAACGCCGAGGAGGAGCCCGAGCACCCGGACTACCCGAGGGACCCGAGGTTCCGCGAGAAGTTCGGCCCGCGCGGCGTGGTCCACAGCTGGGCCGATGGCCGTGGCGGGCAGCGGATCGAGGACACGGGGCCGCTCACCCGCGAGCGGATGGAGACCATCGACGAGGAGGTCCTCGCCGCCACGCTGGGCTTCATCGAGCGCGCGCACGAGGCGGAGCGACCCTTCTTCGTCTGGTTCAACAGCACGCGCATGCACGTCTGGACACACCTCAAGCCCGAGGCCGCGGGCAAGACCGGGCTCGGCGTCTACGCCGACGGCATGGTCGAGCACGACGGGCACGTCGGGAGGCTGCTCTCGGCGCTCGACGATCTCGGCATCTCCGGGGACACCCTCGTCATCTACACGACCGACAACGGCGCCGAGTCGTTCACCTGGCCCGACGGCGGGACCACGCCGTTCAGGGGCGAGAAGAACACGCAGTACGAAGGCGCTTATCGCGTGCCTTGTCTCGCGCGCTGGCCCGGCGTCATCGCGCCCGGCCGGATCGACACGTCGATCGTCGCGTCCGAGGACTGGCTCCCCACGCTGGCCGCGGCGGCGGGCGTGCGCGACGTGAAGAAGCGGCTCCTCACGGGCTACCGCGCCGGCGGCAAGACGTTCCGGGTCCATCTCGACGGCTACGATCAGACGGCGCTGCTCTCCGGCGCCGGCCCGAGCGCGCGGCGCGAGTTCTTCTACGTGAATGACGAGGGGCAGGTCGTCGCCCTCCGCTACGATCGCTGGAAGGTCGTCTTCGCCGAGCAGCGCGCCCAGGGGCTCCTCGTCTGGCAGGAGCCATTCGTGCCGCTCCGCCTGCCCAAGCTCTTCGACCTCCGGGCCGATCCCTTCGAGAGGGCCGATCAGGGCAGCATCCTCTACGACAAGTGGCGCATCGACCATGCCTTCGTGATCATCCCGGCCCTCGCCTTCGCCAGGAAGTTCGTGGCCTCGTTCCAGGAGTTCCCTCCCCGGCAGAAGCCGGAGACGTGGAACCTGGACACCATCCTCCAGAGCATGCAGCGCACCTCCGATTGAACGGTCGCCAGACATGACGGGGAGCCTCTGTCAGGCCGCGAATCCGTGCTGAGGCCGATCGCCCTGGTCATTGGCCGGCAGGCGGCTGCCAAAGCTCTACCTTGTTTCCTTCGGGATCGATGACCCAGGCAAACTTTCCGTACTCGGAGTCGTCGATCTTCTCGAGGACGTTGCAGCCTTCTTCGCGCAAGACCTTGACGAGGGCGTGGAGATCCTCGACCCGGTAATTGACCATGAACGTCGCAGCGCTGGGCGCAAATTGATCGCCTTGCGCCGGGGCGATGGACCAGACGGTCGTGCCGGCGACCGGCTTACCTTCGCCGTCGGTCCAGGTAAAAGCCGTGCCGCCCCATGCTTGAACATCGATCCCGAGGTGGCGCTTGTACCAAGCCTGCAGCGCCGGAGCGTCCTTGGCTTTGAAGAAGATGCCGCCGATGCCAGTAACTCGCTTCATAGAACCTCCGAGGACGGGTCGTGGTGGTGAGGGAGCGCGTGTTTTCTGTGGGCGAAGCCTGAGTCAAGCCGCGCCGCGGAGCGGCGTCGGCGCGAACGGTCTGCCAGCCATCACTCCATGGGTTGGCGGATGATGGTCTTCCACTTGGCTGGATCGGCGCGCCGTATGTCGCTCAGATACACCTCGTGGTGCTTTCCCGCGAGCGCCGAGCGCGCATCGATGAAATCGTGGACTCGCTGGATGGTCGGCCCTTCTTCCGTGAAGGGGCCGATGTGAAGTATCTGAGCGCATGGTCCTTCGGTGAAGCTCTCCAGCCGGAGGGCGTCTACCGCGGGGAGCGCCTTCTTCCGCCTCACCTCCGCCATGGCCGCGCGAATCACCGCCTCCTCCACGAAGTGAGGCTGCATGATCATCATCGTCCATTTCCACCTCGACCTGTCGTTGGCGGTGAAGACGGACATGTCATCCGACCACCATAGGCCTTCGAGAGGCATGACCGCATAGTCGATCCCTCGCGCCCCCTTCTTCACCATGAACTTCGCCGTGTAGGAGACGGAGAACAGCGCCTCCACTGCCTCGGCATACGCCTGTGATGTGTTGGGGTCGCCCTCGCCGTCGATCATGAGGAACTCGAATTTCGGCACGTCGACCTGGACCACCTCCTTCGCGGATGCCTGGTAGAGATGTTTGAGCTCCCTCTTGAGATCTACCTTCGACACGATTGCACCTGATGATGGGCGGGGCGGCGGCTCACCGCTGACCCGGGAGATCATAGACATTGACGCGAAGCCCCGCCGAGCACAGGTTCCGCTCGATGAGGGGCTCTATCTCGCTCCAGCTGCCTCCGGCCAAGCCTGCCCCGATGCGAGCGGCCGGATCCATCGGCACCTTGGGCCGCCACGGCCGCCCGGTCCTCCGCCGACAGACGCGGCGCCACGACAAGGACATTTTCAACGTCGCTCATGGTGCAGGGAGCCTACCGCAAGTTCGGCCGGGTCACGAGCGGGACCCGCCTCGGCGCGCGTCCTGGGCGAGGGGCCGTGGCTCGCGGGGGCGGGAGCGGCGGCCGCGGAGGCGGGCTCGGCGTGCGCGGCGCGGCGTCCGAGGGGGGCGCCGGGGGAGGCTCGGGCAGGGCCGGCGGCGGCGGTAACCGGCCGAGGCGGGGCCCACACTGCGACCCTGCCGTCGGCACGAGGCGCTCAGCCTTCGATCGCTCGACGCGGCGCTCGTGCTGCCCGGGCGACGCGCGCCGCCTTCGAGCCGCTAGAGCTCTTCCACCGTGCTGTGCTCGTAGTACTCGATCAACTCGCGGCCTGTCTGGCTCAGGCCCGCCTGGGCGTTGATGTACGGCAGGGCGTCTCGCACGGCCTTCATGGTGGTGGCGATAGCCTGGCCCTCGCCCACGACGAGGGCCGTGTGGTGCTCCACCGCCCGCTTGGGGTCGGTGACGTGGCGGAAGAGCTTCTGGATGCGCGGAATGTGGACGCGGCCGCGCGTGCCAAAGGTCTTGATGCGCTCCTCCGTCACGCGCCCCACGCCGCCATACATGAAGATGTTGCCCTCCCGCGCGTTGGTGCACGGGCGCAGAAAAGCGCACGTCCCGGGCTTGAGATCGCCGTCGACCGCGCCCCAGCTGTTGTCCTTGCCCACCTCCTTGGCCAGGATCTGATGCTCCGTGATCTTGGCCCCGGGGTGCATGACGCTCTTGGCCCAGACGCCGCAATGAAACAGGTCGACCTCCTCTCGATCGTCGTCGAACATGTTGTTCCAGTCCCCCAGGACCGGAACCAGGCCGGACGCGCATTGCAGCATGTACATCCCCATCCAGCCCGCGATGTCCGTCTCGCACGCGGCGGGCAAGAGCTTGTCCGAGAGCATGCTCATGCACGTGCACGGCATGACCCCGACCGTCCCGCCGATCTGGTACTTCTGCATCTCCGTCCAGCAGCGCACGGCGATGCCGTCCAGGTCGTTGTCGCGAATGAAGCGGTCGAAGACCACGCCCATGCGCGCGATGGCGTCCAGCGAAGGCGGCGGAACATCGACCGCGCCGAAGTGGGTGCGTATCTCGTCGCGCTTGTCGGAGAGCTGCGCCGCGTCGACCTGGCGCATCTGCCGATCCAGGGCGATCAGCTCCAGCCCCACCGTGCTCAACCCCATGTGCCCCAGGAGCTCCGTGGAGACGTGGGTGACCGTTTGGAAGGCGTCCGGCCCCGACCCCACCAGCCCCAGGCGAACGCCGCGGCCGCGACGCCGGAACTTGGAGGCCAGCACACACGTGGCATAGAACGCGTGCAGATCCCGCGCGAAGTGGGCAGAGCGCACCGACTCGCAGTGCTTCGTCGTCAAGGTGTAGGGATAGCCGATGTGGCGCAGGGCGTTGGCCGCGGAGAAACGGCCACAAGCGCCGTCACGACGGCCCCGCTCCCCCATCCTCCCCTGGCCACGCACGTCCGGCTCCGTGTGGATCAACACCGGGATGTTCAGATCCGCGAGGCGCAGGAAGTCCCGGATGCCGTTCTCATCCGAGAAATTGTACATGGAGCAGATCACGCCGATAGCGCCGGCGCCATCGACCCCCTGCCGATGCTCCTGAGCCACCCCCGCAGCGCGCTTGGCGTCTGCGTAGGACTCCACATTGCCTAGATCGACGTATTTGACGTGCTCTCCGAGCAGCGCCTCGACGACCCCGGCCGTGGCCCGCGCGCCCTCCACCGCGAACTCCGTGGGGAAGAACCCCCGGTTGCCCATGAAACCAAGAATGACCGGCTTGCGCGTCTCCATCGCCAACCCCTCTCCACGTCCGACGCGGTCCGCGGACCGCACTTGATTCGTTCAACTCCCCTGTACCTGACGCCACCCGCGACGATGGACGAGCGCGCCCGTCCAGCCCAGGGGCTTGGCGCACGTCCGCGGCGGATGGGACAAGCAACCGTGTTCCGCAGGGTCAAGGCTCTCGGAGCCGACCTGTAACGGCAGGATGAAGCTCGACGCCGTGATCTCTTTGAAGAGCGGCGGCGAGGGCGGGGGCGAGCTGGAACGCGCCTGGGATGCCGTTCGCTCGCTCGCCCTATCGAATTACCGGATCCACCGATTGACGATGTTCTCGTACAGCTCTTGCTGACCGCTCGTGAGCTTGACCTCGCCGCCGGCGTTGCCGATCTCGGCCAGCTGCTCCAGCGTGAGCTTCCCCTGCTCGAACTCCGCGCCCTTGCCGCCGTCGAACGACGCGTAACGAGCCTTGCGCATCGACTCGAGCGGCGACTTGCGGATCAGGTCGTCGGCGATGATGAGCGCGCGGGCGAACACGTCCATGCCGCCGATGTGGCCGTGGAAGGTGTCGATCAGGTCCGTCGAGTTGCGGCGGCGCTTCGCGTCGAAGTTGACGCCGCCACCCTGGAACCCGCCGCTGCGGAGGAGGATGAGCATCATCTCCACCGTCTCGTTGATGTTGTAGGGGAACTGATCGGTGTCCCACGCGTTCTGGTAGTCGCCGCGGTTCGCGTCGATGCTGCCGAGCATGCCGGCGTCCGCGGCCACCTGCATCTCGTGCTCCATGGTGTGGCCAGCGAGCGTCGCGTGGTTCGTCTCCAGGTTGAGCTTGAAGTCCTTGTCCAGGCCGTGCTGGCGCAGGAACCCGATCACGGTCTCGGCGTCGAAGTCGTACTGGTGCTTCGACGGCTCCATCGGCTTGGGCTCGATGAAGAAGGTCCCCTTGAAGCCCCGGGCGCGCGCGTAGTCGCGCGCCATGGTCAAGAAGCGCGCGAAGTGCTCCTTCTCGCGCTTCATGTCCGTGTTCAGCAGGCTCATGTAACCCTCGCGGCCGCCCCAGAACACGTAGTTCTCACCGTTCAGCGCGATGGTGGCGTCGAGGGCGTCCTTCAGCTGGGCGCCGGCGTAGGCCACCACGGAGAAATCCGGGTTCGTGGAGGCGCCGTTCATGTAGCGCGGGTTGGAGAACAGGTTCGCCGTGCCCCACAGCAGCTTGACGCCCGACTGCGCTTGCTTCTGCTTGGCGTACTCGACGATGCCCTGAAGGCGGCGCGACGTCTCGGCGCGGCTGTCGCCCTCCTCCACCAGGTCGATGTCGTGGAAACAGTAGTGCGTCGCGCCCAGCTTGGTGATGAACTCGAAGTTCGCGTCCATCTTCATGCGAGCGCGGGTCAGCGGGTCCTTCCCCTCGTCCCAGGGGAAGTTGATCGTCCCCGGACCGAAGGGGTCGTGCCCACGACCACAGAAGGTGTGCCAGTAACACACGGCGAACTTGAAGTGGTCCTTCATGGGCTTGCCGGCGACGACGCGGCTCTCGTCGTACCACTTGAAGGCGACGGGGTTGTCGGACTCGGGCCCCTCGTAGGGGATCTTGCCGACACCGGGGAAGTACTCTTTGTTTCCAATCACGACGGTCATGGACGGCTCTCCTGCTCGCGGCTCGCGTGCGCCTTCGTCAGGCCCTGACCAGGCGCACCACGGGGTTGACGGATCATCACGGCGGCCTCCCACCGGCCTGCATCACGTGGTCCGAGAGTAAGTTAGCACTATTTACTAAGTCCGTCCAGCCCTTTGATCGGCGCACCGTCGAGCGCTTCGTTGCGCGCCGCGCAAGCCGCCGCGTCGACGCGCCGGAGCTCGCCCCGGCCGGCCAGCGACCGCCATGACGGGGGGCGCCGGCGCTGCGCGGGCCGCCCCCCGAGCCGCTCCGGGCTCGCGCCGCCGTCCGCGGCATGGCACGGTCCGGAGCCGGCCGGTGGATCCGGTCACCGATCGGAGAACGACATGATCACGCTCTATGGCTTCGGAAGGATCTTCCCCGAGGGGATCGGCGAGACCAAAGACCTCCGGGCGCAGTGGGCGCTCGAGGAGACCGGGCTGCCGTATCGCGTCCACGCGCTCGACCACACCGCCGGCGAGCTCGACAGCGACGCTTACGGCCGCATCAGCCCCTTCCACCAGGCGCCGGTCATCGACGACGACGGCTTCGTGGTGGCCGAATCTGCCGCGGTGGTGCTCTACCTGGCGGAGAAGGCCGGCAAGCTGATCCCGGGCGACGTCCAGGGCCGCACCCGCGTCGTCCAGTGGTGCTTCGCCGCGGTCAGCACCGTCGAGCCGACCCTCGTGTGCCTCGACATGATCGGGATCTTCGACAGCGGCAAGGCCGCGCCCAGGCTCCACGCGGAGGTGCCCAACCTCGCCCGCCGCTGGCTCGGCCACGTCGAGCGCCGCCTCGCGGACCGCGCGTGGATCGCCTGCGACGATTTCACGGCGGCCGACATCATGATGGCCGGCGTCCTGCGCAGCATCCGCAGGACCGACCTGATGGATCCCTTCCCGCGGCTCAAGGCCTACTTCGAGCGCTGTCAGGCCCGCCCGGCGTGGCAGCGCACCCTTCACCTCTACGCCGAGCGACTCGGCGTGAGCGTCGACGACATCGCATGATGTGCTCCTGGAGCGGGGCGAGGTTCGACAGCGCCTAGCGCATGTGCTCGATGTCTCGCGGCATGGCAACCCAGCCATGCATTCGCTCTTCGTAGACCGAGGACGTTGGACCGGGGAAGGCCGGATCCGCGAAGGCCCCCACCGGTATGGCGATCACGTCCTCGTGTCCGGCCATCGCGTAATAGACGGTGGCGCCACACTCAGGACAGAACGTGAAGGTGCTCTTCGTCCCTTCGTCTCCGATTCGAACGAAGTCCTTCCCGTGCCCCTTTATCTTCACGCTCTCGCGACTGAACCGGGCCTGAGCGCCGAAGACGCTTCCGGTCCGTCGTTGGCAGGCCAGGCAGTGACAGACGGACACGCGAATCGGCTCGCCTTCGACCTCGGCCGACAACTTGCCGCAACTGCAGCTCGCGAGGCGATTTCTCATCATGGTGCTCAGGTGGATGGCGTCGCCCGACGGTTGACATGCGGGGCGGCCGCGAGCGGGCGAAGCCCGCCCGTGGAGTGATCAGCCCCCTCGACCGCTGACCGCCGCTTCCGCGCCGAGCGCCTCGAGCTCCGAACCCACCCCCTCGTGCCGCCACCGCGCATCGCTGGAAGATAGCGTATCCGACGGCTGCCCCGCCTTGTCAAGGAGACCGGCCCGGGACCGCGCGGGCCCTACATCGGACGAAGGCGCGAGCGGGCCCTCGATGCCCTACCCTCCGCAGCGGAGAAGCGCTCCTGCGACGGCCCGGCCGATCAGCGGCGGCGGTGCTCAGGTCGTCGCAGCGCGCCGAGCCCTCCACCGCGCAGGGCGAGCCTGCCATGGTGAACGCGTGCGAGCTCCCGAGCGCCGGCCGGCTGGGAAGCGAACCGGGCCGGCGACGGCGACTGGGGCGCGCCGGGCCTGGGCGGCGGCGGAGGCGGCCGCCGCAGGGGCGGGCTCGGCGTGTGCGGCGCCGCGTCCAAGGGGGGCGCCGGGGGGCGTCCAAGGGGGGCCGCCCGGGCGGGCCGGCGGCCGCGGCGGCCGAGGCGGCAAGGGGGCGAGAACGGCTACCCGCGCATCGCCCTCGACGCGCTGTATGCCAAGGTGACCGTGCGCGACTGAAGCAAGGCCTGTTCTACTGACCGGGTGACTAGGATCAGATTGCCAATTCCATGTCCATCAGAAACTTCCATGAAACAATCCGTTTCTTTGGACGTTGACAGCGTTTCCGAGTCCGGAGCCACCGTCTGCGCCGATGCCTTCCGCAGCTCAGCGCGCCGCGCCATTTTCTCGAGACGGTAAGCTGCTTCCCTCTGGAATTCACGTTTCCGCTGTTTCAAATCCGTTGACACGCTCTGCGGTCAACACTACGTCCACGCGACCAACATGAGCGTGGTCTCGTGTGCGCGAACCTACCAAACCCTCCGACCAAAGCCAGATCGTGGTAAGGTCCTTGTGCTCACTTGCGGGAATGAGCGGTGCGGTGCACGCCCGAACGCGCACGCTCGACCGTTCTTGGTATACTTGAGAAGGACCTGCGGCGGTTGACCGGCTCGCCGGCCTGCCGAGTCGTGAGCGCCCCTCCGACCGACCGCGCGCCGGGAGAGGCGGCCCCGATTGGGCATCACTGGGACACGGGAGATCACGCGAGAAGCTTGAGTCAGGGTTTGGCTTTGCACAGATGTAGCCCAGTTATCGCCAAGGGTCTGCGAATCGCCGCTGCGTTCGGACGTTCCACTCCCTGGAGGAGCAGGTATGGCTGTCGATGAGGGTTCGTGTGTTCACGTCACGAATCGTTCGGGGCTCGTGCACGACGAGGGAGGCATCGTTCGCGAGGAGGCAGCGAGCTTGCAACCCGTCGTGATGTCACCCTCGGCCATGGCAGCGCCACCAGCTGCGGCGGCGAACGAACCGCAGGCGTCAGGCGACGAGGGCAGCCCGCTGTCCTTGTTTCAAGAGCGACTGTGGGTCCATCACCAGCGCAGTCCAGAGAGCACGAGCTACAATCTGCCCCTCCTGCTGCTCGTCCGAGGCGACCTCGACGTCTCGGCGCTGGAGCAGAGCTTGAGCGAGATCGTCGCCCGTCACGAGAGCTTGCGCACCTACTACGGGCAGACGGAGGCGGGGGAGCCCGTGCAGTTCGTCGCGCCGCCGGAGCGCGTGCGCCTGCCGGTCATCGCCGTCGACCGCGCTGGGATGCTGGAGCACCTCGAGCGACACCTCGAGCACCGCTTCGATCTCCTCCGGGGTCCGATCTTCATCGTGAGCTTGCTGCGCTTGTCGGGGGACCGGCACCTGCTCCTGTTCAACGTGCACCACATCGCGGCGGACGCGTGGTCCCTGAAGGCCATCTTCCTGGGGGAGCTCCAGAGCGCTTACGCTGCGTTCTGCCGCGCGGAGCGGCCGGCTTTCCCGCCGCTGACGGTACAATACAAGGATTACGCACGCTTGCAGCGGGCCTCGGAGTCGTCCGCTCGCCTCGACTACTGGCGTCGAACGCTCGAGGGCTACGAGGACAGCCTCGAGCTCCCCACGACGCATGCGCGGCAGGCGAAATCCTGCACGACGAGCGAGAGCTTCGTGGTTCGCTATTCGAGCGAGTTCGCGCGAAACCTCGATCGCCTGTCTCGCCAGCACGGCTGCACGATCTTCATGTCGTTGCTCGCGGCGCTCGGCGTCGCGCTCAGCCGGTATACGAACAGGGACGACCTCTGCATCGGCACCACGACGTCCAACCGAACGGACGTCGAGTTCGAGCCCTTGATCGGGTTCTTCATCAATATCTTGCCGCTCCGGCTGCACATCGACGAACAGAGCAGCGTCGGCGCGCTGCTCAAGGCGGTGCGCGCGCAGGTGCTGACCGCGTTCGAGCAGGCCGTGCCCTTCGAACGGATCCTGCAGGCGACCGACGTCGCGCGCCGCGGCGGCGCGAACCCGCTCGTGCCCATCGTCATGAGGCACCAGAATTTCCCTGAGACCTCGCTGGGCGCTCCGCTGCCGGGCGACGTGAGCTTCGACGCTTACCCCGATCCCGACGAGAGCGACGACGCGGTTCGGCGGCTGCTCGCGAGAGAGCACGTCCCGGCGCGATGCGAGATCGAGCTGTCGTACTCGGGGGGGGCGGACGAGCTCGCGGTGGAGGTGGTGTACGCCTCCGATCTGTACGACCGCGAGGCCATCGAGCGCTTGCTCGCCCACCATCAGCGGGTGCTGGAAGGCATGTTCAGCGACGCGGATCGGCGCGTGCTCGAGCTGCCTCTGCTGCGCGACGCCGACGTTCAGAAGCTGCTCGAGCAGTACAACCGAGCGCCGGCGACCCCAGCGCCGGCCTGGTGCTTCGTCCAGCGCTTCGACGCGCAAGTCGAGCGCTCGCCGGGCGCGGTGGCGTGCTGGGACGAGCGGGGCGCCTGGAGCTACCTCGAGGTCGCGCGGCGCGCGAACCAGGTGGCGCACGCGCTCGCGGCGCGGGGCGTCGCGCGAGGGGACCTGGTCGCCGTGTGTCTGGATCGCAGCGGCGAGCTGCTCGCGACCCTGCTCGGCATCTGGAAGGCGGGGGCGGCGTACGTGCCGATCGACCCGGCATACCCGAAGTCCTACGTGGGGCAGATCCTCGATGACGCGCGCCCGAGCGCCGTCATCTGCGGCGCCCGGCACCAGGCCCAGCTCGAGCTCGACGACGCCCGGTGCCTCGGGCTCGAGCAGGTCTGGAACGCCGCGTCGAAGCACCCGGACACGCCGCCGGAGCTGCGCGCGCAGCCCGAGGCGCTCGCGTATGTCATGTATACGTCGGGGTCCACGGGCAAGCCCAAGGGCGTCCGGGTGCCCCACCGCCAGCTCAACAACTGGCTGAGCGCCCTCGAGACCAGGCTGCCGTTCGAGGCGGGTGAGGTCGTCGCCCAGAAGACGACGTTCGTCTTTGCGGTCGCGGTCAAGGAGCTGTTCGCGGGCCTGCTCAACGGGTGCCCGCAGGTGTTCATCGACAACGACACCGTTCGAGACGCGGCGGCCTTCGTCGCCGCGCTGGCCGAGCACCGCGCCAGCCGCCTCAACATCGGGCCCTCGCACCTCGCGAGCGTCATCGAGCACCTGCAGTCGAGCGGGCGGCGCTTGCCGGCGCTGAAGAGTTGCATCACCGCCGGCGAGCCGCTGCCGAAGGCCCTTGTGCTCGCGTTCCGCGAGGTGTTCCCGAGCGCGCGCCTGCTCAACAACTATGGCTGCACCGAGCTCAACGACATCAGCTACTACGATACGTCGAGCTTCGACGGTCAGCGCGATTTCGTCCCGATCGGCACGCCGATCGCCAATACCAAGGTCTACGTGCTCGATCGCCAGGGCAGGCTGGTGCCCGAAGGCGTCCCCGGGGAGCTGCACGTCGCCTCCGTGAGCTTGCCCGAGGGGTACCACGGCCTCGACGCCCTGACCGCCGAGCGCTTCGTGGCCAACCCGTTCGGCGCCGAGCCGAGCGATCGCCTCTACAACACGGGCGACGTCGTCAGACACCTCCCGGACGGCACGCTCGACTACATCGGTCGCTGGGACTTTCAGGTCAAGGTGCGGGGCTTTCGCGTCGACGTGCGCCAGGTGGAGATGGTGCTCGGCGACTTCGACGGCGTCCGGGCCCGGGCGGTCGTGGGCAACGGCGATCGGCTGATCGCGTTCTACACCAGCGCGCCCGGCAGCGCCGTGCGCCTCCTGGAGCTGCGCGCGTTCCTGCAAAACAGGCTGCCGGCGTACATGGTGCCGGACGCGTTCGTCCTGCTCGACGCGATGCCGCAGCTGCCGAACGGCAAGCTGAACCGCCGCGCGCTCCTCGAGGCGCAGGGCGAGCTGCAACAGGGCGACCCGTACGAGCCTCCGGCGAGCCCGACCGAGCGCGCGCTCGCGGACATCTGGTCCCTCGTCGTGAACGTGCCCGCCGCGCGCATCGGTCGCCGGACGCACTTCTTCGCCATCGGCGGGCACTCGCTCTCTGCCATGCGCGTCCTGGCGCGGATCAAGGACGTATTCCAGGTCGAGCTCGGCGTGTCGGAGCTCTTCGATTCGCCCAAGCTCGACGCGATGGCCGCCGCGATCGACCGCGAGATCGCGCGCCGGCCTCCCGGCGAGCGAAAGGCGCAGCCCTCCTCCACGGCTCGACGAGCGCCGAAGACGCGGGCGGGCTCGGGGCTGCTCCACGACAAGGTGGCCCTGGTCACCGGCGGCAGCCGTGGTATCGGGCTCGCCACCGCGCTGCTGCTCGCGGAGCACGGCGCGAGGGTCGCCATCAACTACCGGGACAGCGAGGCGCAGGCTCGGCGCGTCAAGGAGCAGATCGAGGCGGAGGGCGGGATCGCCGAGGTCTTCGGGGCCGACGTGACCGACGCCGCCGACGTGGCCAACCTCGTGAGGGCGGTCCACCAGCGCTTCGAGCGGATCGACGTCCTGGTGGCGAACGCGCATATCAACTTTCGTCATCGCCCCTTCGTCGAGTACGACTGGGCCGACCTCGAGCGGAAGGTCAGCGATGAGCTCAAGGCGGTGTTCTACCCGTGCCAGGCGGTCGTCCCGGAGATGCTCCGGCGCAAGAGCGGCAGCATCGTGGCGGTCTCGAGCAGCCTCTCCAGGCGCAGCAATGAGGGGTTCCTCGCGCAGAGCACGGCGAAGGCCGCGGTCGACGCCTTCGTGCGCGCGCTCGCCGCCGAGCTGGGCCCTTCCGGCGTTCGCGTCAACACGGTCGCGCCCGGGCTCACGCTGACGGACGCGGCCATGCCGATGGCGCCCGCGGTCAAGGAGGCGATCGCCTCCAAGTCCCCGCTGCGCCGCAACGGCTTGCCGGAGGACATGGCGGGCGCCGTGCTCTTCTTGGCGAGCGACATGTCGCGGTTCATGACCGGCTCGTACCTGCCGGTCGACGGTGGGCTCACGATGTTGTAGCGGCCGCGCCGAGTGGGGAAGGCGGCGCCCTCTCTCCAACGAAACCACGAGGCTAGAGCATGCCTGCCAAGCTTCTCGTCATCGACAACTACGACTCCTTCACGTTCAACCTCGTGCAGATGTTCCGCAGCTACGACCTGGACATCTCGGTCTTCCGCGCCGACGCGCTCTCGGTGGAAGACGTCGCGCGCCAGCGGCCCGACTACGTCCTCGTGAGCCCTGGCCCCAAGAGCCCGAGCGCCGCCGGGATCTCGACCGAGCTCATCCGTCGCTACCAGGGCGAGGTCCCCATCCTGGGCGTGTGCCTCGGCATGCAGTGCATGAACGAAGCGTTCGGCGGCAGCACGGTGCACGCGCCCGTGCCGATGCACGGCAAGACGAGCGCCGTAGATCACGACGGGACCGGCCTCTTCGAAGGCGTCCCCCGACCGTTCACGGTAGCGCGCTATCATTCGCTCGCCATCACGGGCATCAGCGAGGATCTGAGGGTCAACGCCCGGTCCACGGACGGCGTGCCGATGGCGATCCAACATGTCCGCCATCCGCTCTTCGGCGTCCAGTTCCACCCCGAGAGCTTCCTCACCCAGCACGGGTTCACGCTGGTCGAGAACTTCCTGCGCTCGGGTCCGCTGAAAGGAGCGCTGTCATGAGCACAGGAGCGGTCGACGTCAGCCTGCCCTGGCTCCGGAGGGTGACGGGGGTGCATTCCGAGCCCCTCGACCTGAAGGAGCCGTTCGTGGAAGTGGTGCGCCGCTTCGCACACCTGCCCGGCACCGTGGCGCTGATGAGCGGCGGGGAGCTCGACTCGGCCCGTCACCACATCCTCGGCGTCTATCCCTGGCTGTCGCTGAGCGGTCACCGCGCGCGGATCACGCTCGCCGACGGCGACCATCGCGTCGAGCTCGACGAGGACCCGTTCACCGCGCTGCGCCGCCTGCTGCAGCACTGCAGCGCGCCGGCGCTGGGAGCGCCGCTGCCGCTGTCCAGCGGGCTCCTCGGCTACTTCGCGTACGACCTGAAGGACTGCCTGGAGCAGCTGCCGAGGACGAGCATCGACGATCTCGAGCTGCCGCTGATGCACCTCGTGGCGCCGGCCATCCTCGTGATCCACGACCGGGTCTCGGGAGCGACGACGCTCCTGGCGATGCGCTTGCGAGGATTGCAAGAGCACGACGATGCGTTTCGCCGGGACGTGGCGCGCTTCAAGGAGGCGCTCGGCGCGCCGGCGGCGGCGCTCCGCGAGCGGGCGCCGCAATCGAGCGGCCAATGTGCTTCGATCGTCTCGCGGGAGGAGTACCTCTCGGCGGTCGAGGCGATCCGCAGGTACATCGTCGACGGCGACGTGTACCAGGTGAACATGTCCCAGCGCTTTCAGGCGCCGTTCGAGGGGGACCCCTTCGACTGCTTCGCCAGGATGTATGCGGCCAATCCGGCCCCCTTCTTCGCGTACATCAACGCCGGAGACCACCAGATCGTCTCGACCTCCCCCGAGCGGTTCATCGAGCTCAGGGACGGCGGCGTGGAGACGCGGCCCATCAAGGGCACACGGCCTCGCGGGAGGACCCCGGCCGAGGATGAGGCCCTGCGGACGGAGCTCCTGGAGAGCGCGAAGGAAGACGCCGAGCTGTCGATGATCGTCGACCTGCTCCGCAACGACATCGGCAAGGTCTGCCGCCCGGGGTCGGTGCGCGTGCTCGAGCACAAGCGCCTCGAGGCCTATCAGAACGTCTACCACCTCGTCTCGATCGTGAAGGGCGAGCTCGATCCCGGCATGGATGCCGTCGATCTGCTCCGCGCGACCTTCCCGGGCGGCTCGATCACGGGGTGCCCGAAGATCCGGGCGATGGAGATCATCGACGAGCTCGAGCCGGTCCGCAGGCACATCTACACGGGCAGCATCGGCTACGTCGGGTTCGACGGTACGATGGATCTATCCATCGCGATCCGGACCGCGACGTTCACGGGCGGCAAGGTCGTGTTCTCCGTCGGCGGCGGCATCGTCTTCGACTCGGATCCAGCGAGTGAGTTCGAAGAGACGCTCCACAAGGGGCGCACGCTGATGAGCGCCCTGGCCGCGACGAGCGGCGACGAGCGGAGCGCCAGCACGGTCTGGCAGGACGGGGCCTTCAAGCCCAGCGCGGCCGCTTCGGTGCCGCTCGACTGCGAAGGGCTGGCGTATGGCTTCGGCTTCTTCGAGACGTTGCGCGTCCAAGCGGGCCGTCCGATCCTGCTCCAGGCCCATTTGCAGCGCTTCGAGCTCGCCTGGCGGGAGTTCTTCGAGTCCGCGCCGCCGGATGTCACCTGGGCCGACGTCATCGCCCAGCTCATCCAGAGGAACGGGCTGTCGAGCGCGATCGCCGTGGTGAAGCTCGTGGCGGCCGCGGGCAAGCAGAGCGGCGCGCGGCCGTCCCCCGTGCTCTTCGCGAGCGCCAAGCCCTATTCGCCGCGCCCCGCCCTGAGCTCGAAGCCTGGGCTGGCCCTCCGGGTGTATCCGCACTGCCGGCACACGCACCTCGCCAGCCACAAGACCCTCAATTACATGTACTATAAAGTGGCCGGGGACTGGGCCAAGCGCCAAGGGGCGGACGAAGCGTTGATCCTCAACGCGGACCGCTCCGTGTCGGAGACGAACACCGCGAGCGTGTGCTGCGTGTTCGGCGATACCGCGTGCTTCCCCGCTTCAGCGCACGCGTTGCCGGGCACCATGGCGGCCGAGGTCCGGCGGCTCCTGCCGCAGTGGGGCTTCGCCGTCGAGGACCGACGCCTCACGGTGGAAGATCTGATGGCCGCGGACCAGGTGTTCTTGACGAACTCGTTGATGGGCGCGGTCCCCGCGGTGAGCCTCCACGACGCGAAGCTCGGCTACGACGCGGCGCTCTGCGACAAGATCAACGGAGCCGTGTTCGACGGAGCCTGACGGCTGGCGACACGGGGCGGCCCGGGCACACCGGGCCGGCCCGCGGGCGATCTGGCGATGCGCGCGCTCAGCCCTCGCGCGCCACGCGGATCGCCTCCGCCAGCTCCTCTGCCGTGATCTCCCGGTCCTGCAGCACCGCCGCCGCCCAGGCCGCGACCTCGGCCGGCGTCCGGAAGATGTTCGGCGCGGGCCCCTGCGTCCCGCGGGGCTGCAGCCGCATCATGATGGCGCGGACCGAGGCGGCGATGAACCCCTCGGCCTCGACGAGCGTGGCCACGCCCTTCATGTATCCCCCGGGAGCGCTCGCCGCCCGCTGCATCGCCGCCCGGCTCTCCTCGTTGGGCGGCCCGGTGTGCTGGCGGGGGACCACGATCAAGAAGGCTGCCCCTCCCGGCTGGCGCTCGGCCCACATCCGGAAGTGCGCCCGGGAACGCTCGATGCCGGCGACGCTCTCCTGCCCGCGCCAGACGAGCAGCATGAGCCGCCGCAAGGTCGCCACCGCGTACACGTCCGTCCGTTCCAGCAGCTCGACCTGCACCGACGAGGAGGTGGTCACCATCGCACCCGATTGTCCTCCCTGTAGGCTGGCCACCGCAAGGATCCGGTGTGTCAGGTCAGCAGCCCGGCGTCGCCGCCGCGGCGACGCAGCTCCACCGTATTTGTTCGGCGACCTGCATCCTGAGGCGGAGCGGGCTGCGGACATCGGCTTGCCCGGGCGGGCTTGGGACGGTGCGCAAGAAGACCCACCCTGGCACAGGCACATCCTCAATCACGCAGAAAACTCGCGATTGAGGCTGGCACGTCACGTGCCTCAGGGGCACGGCATGAAGACCTTGATGCGATGGCTCCTCCCCGTTGCGCTGCTCCAGGGGCTCGCCTGCTCCGATGCCGTCGAGCAGCCGACTGGAACCGGTTCGGGGGGCGACTCGTCCGGAGGGACCACGTCGTCGAGCGCGTCGAACGGCGCGGCCAGCCGGGCGGCCCCCCTGGGGTAAGGCTACTTCGTCAAGACGACGTGAGTGGCGTCGCCCGTGGAGGCGCGCTCCGTGCACGTGTAGCCGAGGCTCACCATATCGATGCCGGCGAGGAGGTGCTCGCCCCTGCCCAGGAGCACGGGGGAGATCACGAGGTGGATCTCGTCGATCAGCCCGGCGGTGAGGTACTGGCGAACGGTGGCGACGCCGCCGCCGAGCCGGACGTCCTTGCCCTGAGCCGCTTCCGTCGCGCGCTTCAGCGCGGCATGGATGCCCTCGGTCACGAAGTGGAACGTCGTTCCGCCCTCCATCGTGATGGGCGCGCGACCATGGTGCGTGAGCACGAAGACGGGTACGTGGTAGGGCGGGTTGTTGCCCCACCATCCCTTCCAACCGTCGTCGGACCAAGGGCCCCGCATCGGCCCGAACATGTTGCGGCCGAGGATCCAGGCGCCGACGTTCTCGAAGCCGCGAGCGGCGAAGTCGTCGTCGACGCCTTCTCTGCCGACCTGGTCGCCGATCAGGGATCCGGCGAAGTCGGCGCTCATCCGCTGGAACGTCTTCGTGCCCAAGACCCACTTGTGCAGCGCCATACCTCCGGTGCCCATCGGATTGGCCAGATCCTGGTCGGGACCGGCGCCGTAACCATCGATGGAGATTGAAAATGCGTTGACCCGAAGCCTCGACATGAGCGTAACTCCTTGCGGCGCAGGCATCGCCTGCGACCGTCGTGACCGCCGTCTTCTGAAGTGGCGACGAACGAGCCAGGGGCGGATCGACACGCCGACGAGATTTTCTTTCGCTGGGCGGTCGTCGCAGGAAAGCACCGTCTCTTCAAGGACTTAGGCGACGTGCTCGCCGAGGACCACCGCGACGTCGTCGTGCAGGTTGCCGGACGGAAGGGTCACCGCCTGGATCAGCGCTCCCACCGCCGTCTGCACATCGCCGGTGCGCGCGAGCGCGCTGATCGTCGCACGCGACGCGTACTTGAGGAGGCCGTCGGTGGCGACCAGGAGGCGCCCCGAGAGCGGACGGCGTCGGATGCCGGCGGGCCTGCACGCGCCGCTGCCGACCAGCGGCTTCCGGCTCTGCGCCGCCGTCAGATCGATCACCCTGTCGGGTTCGACGAGGAGCGCTCCCGAGTCCCCCACGCTGGCGCCCCACAGCTCGCCTCGGCGCATCTGGACGACGACGAGCGTCGTCTCGCCGCACGTGGACGTTGCTTCCAGCTCGCCGTCGAGCCGACGGAGGCGCTCGCACCAGCCGTCGGCATCGAGCTCCATCTCTGCGCCGAGCGCCACCATCGCGCTCACCGCCGCGCGGGCCGCGGCCGCGCCGCCAGCGAGCCCCCCCGCGCCGTCGGCGACGGCCACGGTCCACCGGTCGCCGCGGCAGGAGAGCTCGAGACGGTCCTCGTTCGCGCTGCCGGCCACGCGGCGTGACCAGAAGCGCATCCAGCCCGAGGGAGCTTCGATCGGCGCGCACGCGTCGCCGCCTTCCGAGCGCGTGATCTCGACGCTGGAGACGATGTTGTCCCGGAAGAGGAGGACCGCGCCGTCGCCCTGGCCGCATCCAGGACAGCCGGCTTCGACGAGCCCGGGGACGGCGACGAGCCCGCCCACGTTCTCGCCGTGATCGTCGAGCGGCGCCGGGCGTCCGGGCGGATCGAACCAGCAGATCGGGTCGCCGATGCTGTATTCGTGCTGCCGGCAATAGCCGTATTGATACTGGATGCGCCATTCCGGGGAATGCCCACAGCCGGGGCAGCGGGCGTGGGCGATGACGACGTCGAACAATCCCATGGCCAGGCGGTCCTCCTGTGCAGCCCGTCGGCGCTCCTGGACGATACAAGGCCCGACGCGCCTGCGCAGCGCCGTCGGCCGTCCTGCGCAGCCCCGCAGGCCCTCCTGGGCAAGCCCGGCGCCCTCCTGCGCAGCCCCGCAGGCCGTCCTGCGCAGCCCATTGGCCCTCCTGCGCAGCCCCGCCGGCCCTCTTGCGCAGCGCCGTCGGCCGTCCTGCGCAGCGCCGCAGGCCCTCCTGCGCAGCCCCGCAGGCCGTCCTGCGCAGCGCCGTCGGCCGTCCTGCGCAGCGCCGCAGGCCCTCCTGCGCAGCCCCGCAGGCCGTCCTGCGCAGCGCCGTCGGCCGTCCTGCGCAGCCCATTGGCCCTCCTGGATAAACCCCGGCGCCCTCCAGTGCGGCCCCGGTGGGTCTCCTGCGCAGCCCCGCAGGCCCTCCTGCGCGGCCTGGGCGCCCTCCTGCGCACCCCCGTTGGTGTCCTGCGCTACACGATCCGCCGTCCTGCGCGGCCCTCGCGACGCTCCTGCGCGCCCCCGTTGGGGTCCTTCGTCACCATCGTCTGGCTCCTGCGCAGGCCCGATGGGTCTCCTGTGCAGCCGCGGCGTCGTCTCGCGCGCCTTTTGTGGTTGCAGCGCGACTCTTTTTCCCTCCTCCCTCATGCACCACCTCCGCGGCCCGCTGCCCGCGGCGCCGGGCACGCCGCCCCCCTCGATTCGATGCGCGGCACACCGCCTCTCCCAGCCTCGGGCCGAGCGCCTCCTTCGCGGCGCGACCGACTCGTGCTCTCCTCTGGCCAATGCCTTGTTCGCCGATACCCTCGCCGATCTTCCAGCCCCTCATTCCGAGGGGCGCTGGCCCCGACCAGGAGGCGTATTTTTACCATGGCAAAGGCATCCACCACCACGTCGTCCAGGACCGACAAGGACGCAACGAAGCGCGCGTCGCGCGAGACACGGGGCGCGCCTCGCTCCTCGACGGGCGCAGCAGCGTACACGCTGAGCGCCGCCCGCGAGGCCGAGCTCCTGCGAGAGGCCGAGTCGCTGGGCGACAACACCGTGATTTTCCCCGGCAAGCTCGCCCGGCGCGTCATCTGGTCGAGCCGCATCCAGCTCGCCGCCGAGCGCGACGCGGCCGATCTCGTCCGCACCCCCTTTCCCGACGACGAGCCCGCGCTGACACGCGAGGAGATCCGCGCGCTCCGCGACAAGATCGAGCTCCTGCGCGTCACGCAATCGCGCTGGCAAGCCGTGCAGCAGCGCCAGGAGCAGGCCGTCGCGCTGTTCAAGGGGCCGGCCGCCGAGGCCGCCCTGCACCGGCAAACGCTCCTCCGCTTCTTCGATCTCCGCTTCAAGAACAGCCCCGAGGGGCAAAAGCGGCTCATGGCGATCCGCGCGGGCAGCGGCGACGCGGATCTGGTCCAGGACGTCTCCGACCTGCTCTTGCTCTGCTCCGAGCACGCGGAGGCCCTTCGCAAGGCGCCTCGCGGCGAGGCCGACGCGGCGGCCCGCCTCCGCGCGCTCTCGCCCGAGCTCGCGCGCATGCTCGCCGACAAGACGTTCTCTCCCGAGGCGCAGCGCGCGCGCAAGCTCCGCGACGCCGCGTACACGCTCGTCATGCACGCCGAGCGGCGGCTGCGCGCCGCCGCGGAGTACTGGTATGCCGGCACCGACAGGATGAAGGATTACGCGCCCTTCCCCGTCTCCCGCGGCGCCGCGTCCACCGGAGATGAAGAGGAAGAGGAGGAAGGCGAGGACACCGCGGAGAACGGCGCGACGGAGGGCGACGCGTCGGAGGAGGGCGCGACGGAAGACGGCGCGCCGGGCGAGGGCGAGGGGTGATCGCCCCAGGCCGCGGCGGGCGCGTCAAGGAGGGGGGCGCCTGGCTCGTCGCGAGGGGTCGAGGCTCCCCAGCCAGCGCGCCGGCCCGGCTGGGCGCCACGCGGGGCGGGGCCGGGCTTCGGTGGCCGAGGCGGCAAGGGGGCAAGGGGGGCGAGAACGGGTCCCCGAGCATCGGCATCGTCGCGCTGACGCCAGGGTGACCGTGCGCGACAGCGAGATCGAGACGTCCGACGGCGGCCCGGGCGGCGACGGCGGCGAGGCCCAGCGAGGCGGACGAGGCGGCCGGGGTGCACCGGGCGGCGTGCTGGAGGACCGCTCGGCCTGCCTCTGCAACGGGGGCGACGGCGGCGAGGGTGGCTACGGCGGCCCGGGGCGCGGCGGCGACTCGATCGGCATCGCCTGCCTCGACGAGGACCGGCTCACGACCCTGGGCGTCGCCTTCACGCTGGGGCCGCCGGGCAAGGGCGCCATCAGCTGGGACCAGGAGGGCAAGATGATCTCGGGCGAGGACGGCGTCGCCGTGGAGACGCTGCGGCTTCCTGAATAGGCCGGGATCGCCAAAGGATTCTTGCCCAGCGGGTCAGGAATCCCCGCGCTCGCGGTCTCCGGTGCCTTGCCTCTTGGATTTCAGCAGCGCAGGCACGCCTTCCGGCCAGTAGAGGAGCTCCTCCGCTGGCACCTCCGGCTCCGGTGTGTTGTCCCACCCGCCTGGCGGCGCCATTTTCCCTTCCGCGTGGAGGATGGCGCGCGCGACCTCCGTGATCTCCGGGGGCAGCCCGGGAGGCGACCACGCTTCGACGAGCACACGGAGCCGCATCGCCAGAGGCTCGCGCTCTTCGTAGGGCACCGGGCTGAGCTCTGGCGGCACATGCCGATCACCGCGACGCACGTACGCGAGGTACCAGTCCACCATGCGGAGCAGGTGCTCGCGCGAAGGCATGCGGCTCATCCCCAGGAAGAGCCGCGGAACGGCGAGGGCGTGCACCCACATCATGGCCGCCACGGAATCCTCGAAGTCGGAGAGCACAGAGCTCCCATCGGGCCTGCGCCTCGCCGCCTGCTCGAACGCCATGCGGAGGATCATGTCGTTGTCAATGGCGTCATCATCGCGTGCCATGAGCTCTCATTCCTCGAGGGGCACTGGATTCTCGAGCCGCATACAGGTCTCGAACTTGCCAAAGATCTGAACATACCAGATCATCTTGATTCCTACAATTTGTTTGTCGCGAACACAGGCATAGCTGCACCACCCCTTATTAATATATTTTGACAGGTCGACAAAGTCGGGACACACAGAGCATCTCCCCTTGTCGCATCCCGTGACCAGGCATGTCGCATACGTCTTGCCATCGTTAAAGTCACAGTATTGCTTGCGCCTGCAACCAAAATCCCATTTGTCGACACACTCCTCTCTGATACTGATCTTGGCAAGCTCAATCACAGCCGGATCGAGATCTTCGATCCACTGTCGCGCTTGCTCCCAAACAACAGGCGCGTAAGCATCGATGGTTTGCTGTACCAACACCGGGTCCAGAGTGGCTGGATCCTGGCCCTGAGACTCGATCATCGCGGCGAGGGCGTAGCTGGCATACTCCGTCTTGAGCTCCGTAAGGGCGAGCTCGTAGGGATCGGCGATCGCCAGCGCCTCCTCCAGCGCGGCTACCGCCTCTTCATCCCCCACGGCCGGGACTTCGGAGTCTCCACCGTTGTCATCCTGGTCGCCGGCGACCTCCTCACCGCCACCAGGATCGGCCTGTGTATCGTCGATCCCATCACCGCTCCCTGGTCCGAAGCGGATCGTGCATGCGGGGACCACCAGAACGCCGAGAGCGCCAACGAATGAGAGCGCTGCGATGTGCGACAAGAGCTTCTTCGACACGACCTCCTCCAGTTCAGAACGGAACGCAAGCGTCACCCGAAGCATCACGGCCAGCCGTCATCTCCTCGCCGATGTCGCTGGTCACCTCGGCGTCCCAGGCCCCTCATGGCCCGCGCGCGCGAAGCAGCCGGACGGCACCGGCAGCGCGGCAGCAAGCGCGATCGTTTCAGCGTCGCCCCAGGATCTACTGATCCATACGCCCCTCC
Organism: Sorangium cellulosum So0157-2; assembly: GCF_000418325.1. Lineage (GTDB taxonomy): Bacteria > Myxococcota_A > Polyangia > Polyangiales > Polyangiaceae > Sorangium > Sorangium cellulosum_D. The sequence continues at coordinate 310,006 of NC_021658.1, read as the reverse complement.
CGAACGCGACGTACAGGTGGGAGCCTTCGGCGTCTAGACCCGCCTGCAGGCTGCAGCGCGAAGGCGGCATCTGCTGGGCAGGTCGTCAGGGGCAGGCCTGGCGACCGCCAGCAGTCGCCGACCCCGACGCCGAACCCCAGCAACTACGGACGGCGAGGACGCGGGGACGTGGCCGACGTGGGCTGCACGGACGGCAACTACGGCATCTACGGCGCGCGAGGCACCGTCGGCGCCCCCGGCCGGGGCATCGGGCGCATCAGCGAGGCCGGCTGGGAAGCGGACTGGGCCGGCGACGGCGGCCGGGGCACGCCGGGCCAGGGCGGCGGCGGCGGCGGCGGCCGCAGGGGCGGGCTCGGCGTGTGCGGCGCCGCGTCCAAGGGGGGCGCGGGGGGAGGTTCGGGCGGGGCCGGCGGCTGCGGTGGCCGAGGCGGCAAGGGGGGCGAGAACGGCTCCCCGAGCATCGGCATCGTCGCGCTGCACGCCAGGATGACCGTGCGCGACAGCGAGATCGAGACGTCCGACGGCGGCCCGGGCGGCGACGGCGGCGAGGCCCAGCGAGGCGGACGAGGCGGCCGGGGTGCACCGGGCGGCGTGCTGGAGGACAGGTCGGCCTACTCCTGCAACGGGGGCCCGGGGGGGCGACGGCGGCGAGGGCGGCTACGGCGGCCCGGGGCGCGGGGGCGATTCGATCGGCATCGCGTACCTCGACGAGGAGCGGCTCACGGTCGAGGGAGTCACCTTCACGCTGGGGCCGCCGGGCAAGGGCGGCATCAGCTGGGACAAGCAGGGAGAGAGGATCTCGGGGGAGGACGGGGTCGCCGTGGAGATGCGCCGGTTTGCTGAATAGCTGGAGTCGGAGCTCACCCAGCGAACCGCGTCGGTGGAAGCCGGCGCGTCCACAGGCCCGGGGGCAGCGGCCCGCCGCTACAACCGCGGGTACACAGCCGGGGTTGGCTCGTCACTGGACGTCCAACCATCAGAGCTCGGTGGGACCGCATGCGGCGCTCACATCACCTCTTTCTCCCGTAGCCCGGCCTCTGCTTTGCGTGTGCGATGGCCACGACAAGAATGCGCGTTGGCTCGTCTCGGTACACGACGAGATGGGGAAATCGTGTCAAACGCACCCGACGCGTCCCGTAACGGTAAGAGGGCCAGCGGTCCGGCGCCTCCGCAATTCGGGTCAATGCGGTCTCGATCCCTTCGGCGAACCGTGCCGCCACGCGTGGATCCCGTTCCGCGTACCACGCCGCAGCCTCCTCGGCTTCCGCGAGCGCGGCTGGCAGAACCTCAACGAGCTTCACGACGGCCGCTTGCAGCCGCCAGGATGCGGCGCCGGGCCTCCGGCCAGGGGACCGGCGTGACGACCCCGGCGTCGACGTCGGCGAGACGTTGCTGGAGCTCCTCGGCCCACGCAGCCTCGACCTCCTCGGTCGTCTGCTCGGGCTCGTCGAGGCTCTGGATCAGCGCGGCCGCCACGGCCGCTCGGTCCTCCGCCGACAGACGCAGCGCTGCGACCAGGACATCCTCGACGTCGCTCATGGTGCAGGGAGCTTACCGCAGGCTCGGCCGGGTCACGAGCGGGACCCGCCTCGATGCGGGGCCCGGGCCGCGGGTCCTGGGCGAGGATCCGTGGCTCGCGGCGGCCCCGGCCCTTGGGCCGCTGCCGGCGACGCCCGGCCTGCAGGCCACGCAGAGCGGAGCCTGGCTCCTCCCCGACCAGACGGCGCTCGTACCCGAGCTGGAAGCGCTCCTCGCCGCCGGCGAGCCGCCCGCCTACGTCGGCTTCGGTACCATGCCTGTGGACCCGCAGACCGGCCGCAGGGTCGTCGAGGCCGTGCGGGCTGCGAGGCGCCGTGTCGCGCTGTTTCAGGGGTGGGCCGAGCTCGGTCGGGTCGACGACGCCGCCGACGCCGACCCCGACGCCGACCCCTGGCAACTACGGACGGCGAGGACGCGGGGACGTGGCCGACGTGGGCTGCACGGACGGGAGCTACGGGAGCTACGGCGCGCGAGGCCCCGTCGGCGCCCCCGGCCAGGGCATCGGGCGCATCAGCGAGGCCGGCTGGGAAGCGGACTGGGCCGGGGCACGCCGGGCCAGGGCGGCGGCGGAGGCGGCGGCCGCAGGGGCGGGCTCGGCGTGTGCGGCGCGGCGTCCAAGGGGGGCGCCGGGCACCGCCTCGTCACGAGGCTTTGCGAACGACCGTTACCTCGCGCGGTGGCAGCCGTACGACTTTCCGCCCGCTAATGGCCTCACGCGCCTTGAGCGCCTCGGCGAGCTTATCAACATCATAGTCGTGCTCCTTGGCGATGGCGTCGCGGGTAGCACGGACCTCGTCGATGATGGAATCGGAATAGCGCATGATGTTACTCCTCCACGAGCTCCAGAGGCGTGCAGATAACCGGAGGCTCGAAGCCACCGGCTCGGCAGATCTCCTCGATCTTGGGGCGCATCGTGGCGTTGGCGATGTGCGCGCAGTTCCAGGTGAGCAGGTAGCGCATGCCGTGCGCCGCGGAGAGCGCGATATGAACTGCATCGCCGGCTGCCTTGGACGGGAGGGCGGCGGCGTGAAGGAGCTGCCGGGCGAGACCGACAGCCTCCGGCGTGAGCTCCAGCAGCGGCAGGTCGCCGAGCGCCTGGAGCCGCAGCGCTGCCGCGCCGGGGTCGCCCGCCGAAGCTTCGTCGACCACGAGCTGCGAGATGTACAAGTCGTAGGCGTCTCGCCCTGCCCACCACTCGCCGGTCACCTCTTGATGCGCCGCTCGCACCAGATCGCGGCTCGGCCTGGCAGTCAGGTAGCTGACGATGCTGGTCTCCACATCGACGCTCGGTTTCATGCACGGGCCTCGGGGATGAAGCTCGTGGATCGTACAGGCCCGCGGCAGACCAGGCAACGCTCATTCGGCCACCCCGACCGACGAGCGAGCAGGCGGTCTGCATCGTCGCGAGGACAGCGGCATCATGAGATTGCGTTCAGGCGCCGCCCTCGCCCGCGGTGAGGATGTCCTCGATCAGGTCGCCGTCCGACAGGCTGGCGAGCAGCGTGCGGAGCGTGCCCCGCGTCCCGTTGATGACCGGCGCGCCCCCGCAGACGAGAGGATTTCGAGAGCCCATTCGGTGCCGTATTGAAATCTCCAGGGCCGTGCTCCAGATCCAAACGGCAGCATGTGGAGCGCACCCGCCAGGGCCTCCAGGATGCGATCGCGGCGGGCGCGTGATGTTCTCCAGTCGTCCAGGTAGGCGGACGCGCATGCCTCACCACGCGCGCCATCGACCACAGTCGGTCAACGAGCGCCACGAGACGCGGGGCACCGCTGGATACGGCGCTCCACATCGCCGGTGAAGTCGGGTGAGTCCGCGCCACAGTCGCGAGGCGGCGGCCCGCAGGCTGGGGCGTGAAGGCGACCCGCGGGCGCGTAGCGACGACGAGCACGTAGAGATCCACCCGATCGTCGATCTCGACGGTCGAGGATGGCTCGCGCCCGCCGCTCGCGCCGGCGGCGAAGCTCGCCTTCAGCCAGGCATCGCGGGAAATGCCTACATGAGGTTCGTGAGCGGCCCGGTGCAGTACGCCGGCGCGCCGAACCTGGTCCGGGTGTCGCCGAACAGGTTCAGGATCGAGACGAGCAGGTTGTTGTGCGGGAGGTTCGGGTACCGGACCCAGCGCCCGGTGCGCAGGCCCCCGCCGCCGCCGGCCAGCAGGAACGGCATGTTCGTCTTCGCGTGGGTCGGCGGATGCGAGATCTCGGAGCCGAAGAAGACGACGCTCTCGTCGAGCAGCGAGCGCCCGCCCATGTCGACCTTCTCCATCTCCTGCAAGAGATAGAGGTGCTGCTCCGAGTACCAGGTGTAGATGAGCTCGCACTCGGTCGGCCTGAAGCCGCCCATTTCCTGGTAGAAATGGTGGTGCTCGGCCAGGTTCAGCCACGGCAACGTGTACTTCGCCTCGGTGTCGCTCCACTGCAGGGTGCCGACCGCGGTGATGTCGCAGGCGAGCGCCATCACCATCATGTCCGTCAACAGCTTGCCGACCTTGGGGATCGCCGCGTCGGTCGAGGTGTCCTTGATCGAGCCGGGATCGTCCGAGTTGAGCCCCGCGCTCGGGTTGTAGTCGGACGTGTCGACCCTCGTCGGGACCCGGCAGGCGCTCGTCGCAGCCGGCGTGCTGCCGAGGCTCTGCTCGAGCTCGCGGATCTTCGTCAGGTGCTGGTCGATCTTCTGCCGGTCGGCCGCGCCGAGCCGCGCGGAGAGGGCGGCGTAGCGCCCATCGAGGAAGTCGAGGATCGATCGCTTCCGCGCGAGGCGGAGGGCGGCGTCGTCGCTGGCGCCGGGGTTCAGCGTGCCGAAGAGCTCGGCGAAGATCTCCACCGGATCCAGGCGCGGCGGGATGGGGCTGTGCGGCGCGGTGTCCTCGAAATTGACGACGTTCATGGGCGACATCAGGCCGTGGGACTTGCCCGTCGCCCAGCGCACCGCGAGCTGGAGGCTCGCCTTCGCCTTCCGACCGGCGGAGATCCGGGAGGCGATCACCTGATCGATGGACGGCCCCCTCCCGTAGCCGCCGTTGCTCGCGCCCTCCTGCGACGTGCCCGTGAGCCAGGCGATGATCCCGGCCTGGTGCTGCTCACCGCGCGCGCTCTTCATGTCGAGGCCATCGACGACGAGCAGCCGGTCCTGCACCGGCGCGAGCGGCGCCAGGATGGGGCCCAGGGTGAAGCTCGTCTCGGTGCCGGTCGGACGCCAGCGGTCCATCAAGGTCCCGCCGGGCGTGTAGACGGCGAGGAAGCGCCTCGCGGGGGCGGGTTGCGCGCGCGCCAGGCGCTCGGTTCCCATGATCTCCAGCCACGGGAGCGCGACGGCGATGGCGCCGGCTCCTCGCAGCATGGCACGTCGGCTCAAGCGGAATTTCGACATACCCCTCTCTCCTGTCGTCGGGATGGCCGAGCGAGGCCCCCGAGAGGACGCGCCTGCTTTGCTGTCACGCCTCGTCCGCTCCGGGCGCACGGAGGCTACCTCATCGAACCACAGGCATTCTTCATGAGGAGTTCGAGGCCATCGCGAAGGCCACGAACGGAGCTTCCGGCAGCGCAGAGAACTCCAGCATCGTTCTGGCGAATCAACGGTTTCACCAATGGCAGTAGCAGATTGCCATCGGACCGGCTCACCACGAGAGCAGATATTGCCGGAGCGAAGTTTTCCCGTCGCAGCGTGAACCTGCTGCTCACCGCGACGTGGCATGCCACAGCATCTCGGTCGCGGCCCGCGCGTTCGGCCGCCGCCGTGCTCTTCCCCGGCGGACACCCCTCGCCCCCATCACGCCGCCGCGCAGGCCCGCCCGCCGCGGTGCCTGAGCTCCGGCGTCCAGGAAGAGCACCGGGGCATCATCCCCAGCAGACGGCTCGCGGTTCAAGACGAGGGGCGCAGCGTGGGATCGTCGCCCGAGAGCTGGGGCAGCATCGCGACGAACGCCCAGTCCTGCCCGCCCGAGTCATCGAACGTCAGGTGAACGCGGTCGCCGTCGCGCTCGAACGTGATGGTGAACGGCGCACGATCGAGCAAGGCGTCGTCCGTCGTCGTGAACGGCTCCTCGTAGTCCTCCTCGACGAGGAACTCGGCCGACGCCGCCGCGCGAGCCTCGGGATCGTCCACGCGCACCACCAGCCGCGGCGCGTCGGTGGAATGCACCGCGCCGAGCCCGCGCAGCAGCACCTCACGCAGCCACGCGCCGCCGAGATCGAAGCCGCCGCCCCAGAAGAACACCAGGCGATCGACGCTGAGCACGTTCGCCTCGTCGTTGAACAGGCCCTTGAGCAGGAACCGCGACGTTGCGTCGCCTGGCCACGGCACGCCGTGCCGCCGCCCGAGCTCGACCAGCGGCGCGGGCACGGCGCCCTCGCTCCACGGCGCGTCGGCGGTCTTCTCGTAGATGGCATAGTCGGCGACGAGCCGCCGCAGCTCCGCCGCGGCCTGCTCCGCCGCAGCGACCGTCGAGAACTCCGCTGCCTGCATCACGACCTGACTCATGCATGCAGCGTATACGATTCCGCGGGGCGACTGCGAGGAAACCGCCTGTTCACGGGACGGCCGGCCGCGTCGCAGCAGGGACAGCGCGCCGGTCGCAGGTGCTCAACCGTTGGCAGCACCGTCATCCAGCGCTTGATATCCACGTCGGCTTGAACGATCCTGCATGAGCTCCGCTCCTGCATGGTGCTCGGAGCACGACGAGGGGAAGACGGGTCGCCACAACACGCATCCCCTCGTCACCTATTTTGTGGCCGGCCTCGCGCCAATGCTCCGCTCCGTTGGCCCGGCCTTACGTCAGCGGCGGTGCTGGCGTGGTGCAAAGTGCACTGGTAATTGGGGGCAAGGAGCCGGAATGCATGACGACCGAAGCGGTACGGCCTTGGGTCGAAGATTTTGTGAGAATTTTTAGTGATGGCACGGAATGTATGACGGCGAGCGCCGACTGACGACGGAGCTGCTGCATCCACACCGGCTCCGTCTCCCTGGTCCGCACCGACTCCATGATGGAGGAGCACGGACCACTCAGCAGACAGCCATCACGAACAGGGATCGAGATCGGGGCGAACTCCACTTCTGGGAGGGCTCGGTAATATGAAGCCGCCATTCGCTCCCCATTCCGTGTCGAAGAAATCCCCGGGGCCTGTCGGCCGAAGGCCCTCGACATAGACGTTGGCGTGGTAGCCGAGCCAGCCGCCCGACGCCGCTCGCCCAACTGCTTCAGCCGCGTGGCGCATGCGGGCGAGCATCGACGCAACTGGGTCAGCATCCAAGGTGCCCGCGGCTCGCTCACATCGGCGAGCAATGAGTACGAGATCATCAAGAACGTCGTCCATACCTGACCCTTCACGATGAAGAGGCGTATCGGTGCGCCGGAGCAGCGATGCGAAAATTCTACGCGTGTCTACGCATGATTGCCCACCCAGCATAGGACGCACTGAGGGTCTCTCCCTATCGCATGTTCAGGTCGAGCATGCAATCCGTATCGCCCAGTGACGTATGGCAGGATGCGCCTATGTCTACACTGTACCTGGGAGTCCGAGGCCGATGGTGATGCTGCCCTGCCCTGTCAAACCGACGGCGCTCTGCCCGCCCAACGCTTGCCGATGAGCCGACGCGCCGCAGGCGCGGCCGGATCCATCGGCTTGTTGGGCGGCTTGCTCGTTGGCGTAATCGAGATGAGGAGCGCGGCCGGACTGTCAAAGTGTCACTTTACCGATCCTGTCCGTCATCATCTCGGTGAACCAGAGGTTGCCGTCCCCACCCATCCGAATGCGATGGAACATGACCCCCCGGCTGGGCGCCACATGCGTGCTGTAAGGTACGCCCGATAGCTGGGTCCCGATGACCTGCCGGATGGACTTTTCGAATCTCACGAGGTAGTCGGGGCCGGCCGGCACCGGGCTTTTCGAATCGACGTAAACTTGCACCCAGAGGTTCGTCTCGGAGTCGAACGACAGGGATCCCAGGATGTGGTTTGGCTGCAGAGCAGGTACGGGGTACTCCACGATGTTGCCGGTCGCATCGACCCGTCCGACTTTCCTGCCGGCCTCCTCCGTGAACCACATGAAGTCCCCTGTCGGATCGGGGATGATGGCAATGGGTCGGCTGTTGGTGGTGGGAATCTTGTGCTCTTTGACGATCCCTTGGGGGGAGACGTTCAGAATCATGCTGGTGTTCAACTCCGTGCCCCAGACGTTCCCATCCGGGCCCGCATTGAGGAAGATCGGGACACCGCCGAGCTGCTCGAGCTCGAAGTGCTGGACCGTTCGATCGGGGTTGATCTTCCCGATGGTGCTCGTGCGCTTGCCGGTGAACCAGATGGTGCACTTGTCGGCGCCCAGGCAGATCCCGTGTGGCGCGGGGTTGATGGGCACAGGGGCGCCGTGCGCCTGGATGCGAACGTCCACCTCCTCGGCGATGCATCCTTCGTCGTCCAGGCGCACCACTTTGCCCGCCATCTCGAGCGACACCCAGAGCCTGTCCTGAGCGTCGACGAGCAGCCCGTGGGGGCCGCTGCCTTTGGGCATGTTCCAATGAGCCAGGACCTTGCCGGTGTAGTCCAGCTTCGCGACCTTGTCCATGTCCTGCCCGGTCACGAAGATGAAGTCGCGTGTCGTGACCAGCTCATGAGTCGAGCCTTTTTTGGTGCTCTTCCAATCGAGGTCGTACTCGGTGATCCGTCCCAGGGTCGACACGCCCGTAGATGTCCCCGGCGTGTTGCTCATGCTGCTCATGTGGCTCATGTCGTCCATGTTGTTCATCTGGCTTTCCTGTGGTGAGGAGGAGGGCTGGAGCGCGAGCGCTCGCCGCGTGCACATTGAAGGGAGGGTACGCCTCGGATCCAGCGGCTCGACGAGCTGAGACGAGCTGTACAGGCGGATATCATGCGATAGCGTTACGCTCGACTGGCTTGACTTGCTGGTCAGCTGGGAATGGGACACTGCGCGAGCCTCAGCAGCCTTTCGCCTGCTTGGCCCTCCGGCCGCCTAACATCGCAATCATCTGTGCTGCGCGACATATCTTCGCATTTTTGCATGTAGGCTGCGAACCGCGGTGCCCGATCACCGTGTTCTCGCGGATGAGTCGCGGCACCCCGCAGCATATCTAGATATCCCCGCGGATAGGTCGCGATCTTCCGCAGGCTATCTGCGCATCTCCGGAGATAGGCCGCCGCTGCACAACTACGTATCGCCGTTGATGGGCTTCGGACGGCGACGGTGCGCCGTGAAGCATGATGCGTACCTGCAATTGATTGCCTCGGGCGACTGATGTGCGGCCCAAATATCCGCTGGCCGCCGCAACTCGCGCCCGCCCTGCGCCGATAAGGGTCACTGCGGGTCCGACGAACCGGCCCCAACCAATCGGAACCACCCCCATGACCCTCATCGGAGCCGTGCGCGCCACCATCCGGCGCCTGCATTACTCGCCGCGTACCGAAGAGGCGTATGTCCACTGGATCCGGGCATTTATTCGCTTTCATCACGGCAAGCACCCACGGCAGATGGGCGCGGAAGAGGTCACGGCCTTCCTCAACGATCTTGCGGTCGCGCGCCGCAGCGCGGCGTCCACGCAGAACCAAGCGCTGTGCGCGCTCCTCTTCCTTTACAAACGGGTCCTCGACCTGCAGATACCCCGGCTCGAAGCGCTCGAGCGTGCCCGCCGGCCGGAGCACCTCCCCACGGTCCTCTCGCGAAAGGACGCTCTCACCTTGCTCGAGCACCTGATCCCACCTTTTCGACTCATCGGCGAGCTCCTCTACGGAAGCGGCCTCCGCCTCCTCGAAGCGCTTTCGATTCGCGTCAAAGACGTCGACCTCGATCGACGGCAAATCATGGTGCGCCGCGGGAAAGGACAGCACGACCGGCCGGCCTTGCTCCCCGCTCGGGCGCGCGACGAGCTGCAGGCCCAGCTCGACGCCGTGGCGCAACGGCACAAGAAGGAACTCGCGGCTGGCCGCGGCGAGGTCGACCTGCCCCACGCTCTGCGAGCGAAGATGCCAGGAGCAGCCACGAGCCTCCCCTGGCAGTACCTCTTCCCCGCCTCTCGCCCTTGCACCGATCCAGCGACGGGTCGACAGGTCCTCTACCACCTGCACGAATCGGCGGTGCAAAGGGCCGTGAACAATGCCGGACGGGCGTCGGGGCTCACCAAGCGCGCGACATGCCATACCCTCCGCCACAGCTTCGCGACCCACCTGCTCGAGGCGGGCACCGACATCCGGACGATCCAGACATTGCTCGGCCACAAGGATGTGCGGACCACGATGATCTACACCCACATCGTCGACCGCGGCCCTCTCGGCGTAATCAGTCCTCTCGACCGCTGACCGCCGCTTCCGCGTGGAACGCCTTGAACTCCGCCCCCACCCCCTCGTGCCGCCCCCGTGCATCGTGGAAAGGTAGCCTAGCCGACGGCTGGCCCACCTCGTCAAGGAGGCCAGCGCAGGACCGAGCGGGCTCTCCAACGGACGAAGGCGCGAGCGGTTCCTCGATGCCCTACCCCTCCGAAGCGAAGAAGTGGCCCTGCAATGGCCCGGCCAGTCATCGGCTGGGGCCCTCAAGCTGCTACGGCCTGTAGAGTTCGCCGCGGCGCGGTGCAGCGTCTGCGCAAAGCATGCGCCAGTTCTGCGTCACGGTGAGGAGCACCGGCGATAGCCGTAGGCGGTCGACTGCGGGCAGCGAGGGATGGCCGTCAAGGGCCGGCGAGACGCTTGCGCGGCCTCCCGCGCGTCGTCTCCGGCATCTCGGCTGGCCGGAACAGTGCTGCTGGTGTCACGCCGAGGGCGTTGGCGATCGCCACAAGCGCCGCGACGCTGACGTTGGTCTTCGCGCGCTCGAGGCGATGGAGCAGGCCAGGGCTCACGTCCGCCGCTGCCGCCAGCTCGTCCTGGGTCAGCCCTCGCCTGACCCGAAGCCGCTGCACGTTCGCCGCGATGTACCGAAAAACCGTATCAGTCTCGATGGGTTCCATCGCCACGGGCTGAACCTGGGAGGGCCAAAAGTAGTCGTGGATTGCGACTTTACTTGACTCGGATCGTGCCTCGCACGTACCCTGAACAAAACACAAAGTGCCCCCGCGACGGCTGGCACCGTCCGGAGGCGTGGCCGAACCCCGCGTTCACGAGGTCCGACATGGAAACCGTACGTCTACGCCCTGACCAGGGCCAAGAGATCGATCCGCCCTCCCGTCGCCGTCCCCGTCCCGCTGCTCTCAGCCGGCTCGCCCGCCCGCCCAAACCCCTCCGTCACCAGCCCCCTCACCCCGCCGTCTACCTCGACCCCACCGCGCTCCTCGAACAGCGCCCGCTCATCCGCCGCACCCTCCGCGCCCGCGGCGTTCTCCCCGCCGATCTCGACGACCTCACCCAGGACACCCTCCTCGGCGCCTGGCGCAGCCTGCGCGCCGGCCGCTTCCGCCCCTCCCCCGCCCTTCCTCCCGCCGACGCCCTCCGCCGCTGGCTCGCCGGCATCGCCGCGCGGCAGGCCTCGCACTACCGCGACAAGGCCCACCGCCGCCACGAGCTCCCCGCGGTCGACCCGGACCGCCTCTCCGCCTTCGCCGCCCCCTCTCCCGAGGCCCGCCTCGTCGCCCGCGGCCTCCTCCGCGCCTTCCACCGTCTCCGCCCCGAGCTGCGCGAGATCCTGTCGCTCGCCGCCACCGGCCTTTCCTCGCTCGAGATCGCCGCCTCCCTCTCGCTCCCGCGCCCCACGGTCGCCACCCGCCTCCGCCTCGCGCGCCGCCTCTTCGCCCGCGCCCTCACCCGCGCTCGGAGGTGGCCCCGATGCGCCCGATGAGCCGCGCCCCCGTCGACGCCCCCGCCGAGACGGCGGCCGAGCTGCCGACCGCGACCGAGGCCGCCCTCCTCGAGATGGTGCTCGGCCTGCCCGGCGTCGGCCCGCGCCTCCTCGGCACGGCCGCTCTCCCCTCCCTCGGTCGCCTCTCGCCCGCGGCGCTCGCCGAGCGCACCCAGATCGCCCTCTTCGACGCGACCCGGCTCGCCGCCGCCTTCGAGCTCGGCCGCCGCACCCACGCCGCCCGCGCGCGCCGGGGCGCGCTCCTCAACGACGCCGCCCGCGTGGCGCGGTACTTCGGCCCGAGGCTCGCCTCCCTGGTCCACGAGGAGCTCTGGATCGCCGCGCTCGACGCCCACGACCGCGTCCGCGAGACGCGCCTGCTCGCCCGCGGTTCCGACGACGCCCTCCACGTCGGCCGCTCCACCGTCCTGCGCACGGCGCTGGACATGGCCGCCCACTGCTTCGTCCTGGCCCACAACCACCCGAGCGGCGACCCCACGCCGACCCGCGAGGACGAAGCGATGACCCTGGAGCTGCGCCACCTCGGCTCGGAGCTGGAAGTCCCGCTCACGGCCCACGTCATCGTCACGCCCAGCGGCCGCCACGCCGCCGTCCACGAGTAGGCCCTCGCGAGGCGCTGCTCCCCGCCGAGGGGCGCTGCGGCACCGCGCATGCAGCCGCCAGCCCCAGCCCATCGCGCCGGCCGATTGCTCGCCAAGCCTCCGGGAGCGGCGGCTCCGGCTGGCGGATGGCACCCCCCACCCGCTCTGGTCCGGCCTGGTGGATGGGCATCGCGGAAGTCTCTGGTCGCAACACCGGGCAGGATCCGCGCGATGACGGCCGGCGAGACGCCTGGCGCCGCATGCCCGGATGGAGTGCGGCACAGCCCGCCGCGATGCGGGGCTCGTCCATCGCAGCGGTGCCTGGTACGCTCAGCCTCCCGCGCACCGCCCCGGTCGGGAGCTCCGCGAGCCCCGGCAGCGGCAGAGGCGCTGGAGCACGTGGAGCAACCGACCGGGGCTTGGCTAGCCCGAGCTCGGTCAGGGCGCTCCGTGCCTGCGCCACGCCAGTCAACGCCGGCCGTCGCCGTCGTCGCGGCAACTCCTCGCCGATGGGGGAGCGCGCCTGGGCAGCCTCCGAGCCGCGCAGTACAATCCCCCCGTGAACCTTCCCGAGCTGGAAGCCGAAGCCCTGAAGCTGCCCGTCGCGGAGCGCGCACGTCTCGCAGAGACGCTGCTGGAAAGCCTGGATGAGCACTCCGAGGAGGAGCACAGGCGCCTCTGGACCGAGGAAGCGACGCGCCGGGACGCAGCGCTTGACGCAGATCCGTCCCAGGGGCGACCGGCCGAGGACGTCTTTCGCGACGCCCGCGCACGGCTCCGGTGACGTCACCCAGATGTTCAAAGACATCCGGGTTCCAGGTGCTGGAGGGGATCCTGCCCACGGAAACTCGCTGAACTCCGCGAGGACGCTTCAGCGCCAGACGAAGCGGTAGCGCTCGGGCCCACCGTAGATGCAGAGCTCCCGCTGCGCCTTGTCCCACGTGTTGCCCCAGACGCGCGCACGCACCACGACGGGCTCCTCCGGCGTGGGCGGCGATGGATCTCCCTTCACGCCGAACACCTCGACGGCGGCATCGGGGGCAGCCTGGAGCGCCACCTGGAGGGCGATCACCAAGTCCCCCTCGCTGCGCGCAGCGACCGTCGTCCGTGGCTCGCGGCTGTAGGGGTCTGCCGCGACGTCGAGCACCGAGACGCCGTCGCGGTACCACATCGACGCATGCTGGTCCGTGCCCTCCGGCACCGGCGCGGCACCGAGCGCAGCCGCAACCGCCAGGCCGACACGCGCCTTGATCTGGCACGAGCACGGAAGCTCGCCCTCGTCCGCGCTGGCGGCGCCGAGGCGCTCGAGGCACAGCGGCCAGGACACGGCGATCGGCGTGGGCTCCAGGTGCTCGTCCTCCAGGTGCACCGCGCCCTCGGCGTCGACGGCGTAGCTCACGCTGCCCAGGATCTCGGCGCCGATCGGGACGAGCTGGCCCTCGTCCACGCTCGCGGCCTCCTTCGCGGCTGGCCGGTCCGGCCACGCGCCGACGATGCCGAACGGCCCCCACTGCAAGTTGGCGAAGCGAAGGCCGCCCAGGCGCTCTTCGAAGTCGAAAGCCGCCTCGTGCGCCGGCAGCTCCCAGCAGGAGAGCAGGTGCTCGAGCGAGGCCCGCTCGCCCTTGCGCCGGGGGTCGACGCGCGCGCCGAGCCGCAAGAGCCCACGGACGGCGCGCGGCGTGAGCAGCGGGCCCAGCGTTTCCTCAGCGCCGGTGAAATCACGGATGCGCGCACCCCGTTCGTCGACGGTCTCCCAGGACAGCAGCGTGCCCGCGAAGAGCCGTGTTTGCTCCAGGCGCGGAGGCCCTGGCGGCGCCCACACATGGCCGGAGGTGCCCTCCTCCCCAGCGCCCGCGAGGAGCGCGACCGCGCCGCCTTCGCGGCGCACCTCGGGTGACGGCGCCACCGGCGCGCTCCTCGGCGGTTCGATCTGGAACTCGCCGGCGGCTGTCGTGAGCTCCGCGCCGATCGCCTTGCACGCCGAGCCCGCGGCGCGGAGCGCGGCGACCGCGTCCTCCAGGACGGGGGTCCACACGAGCGTGTCGCGCTCCCCCTCGTCCCGGAGCGGGTGTCCGTCAGCGATGACGAGCGAGCCGCGGCGGAAGAAGCGGTGGAAGCTGTCCGTGGCCTCGACGACAGGCTCCGCACCGAGCGCTCCCGCGAGCGCCGCGCCCACGTACGGGCGGAATCGCAAGCGCAGCGCCCCTTTCGCAAGTGGCTCGAGGCTGGCGAGGAGGGCGATCTTCTCGAGCAGGGTCCAGGAGTCCGTCGCGACCGGGGTGAGCTCCTTGTCTCGCGGTGCGGCGCGCATCCGGTAGAGCACGCCACGGGCATCGATGAAGTACACGGCTCCTCGGCTGCAGCCGACCGGAACAGCAACTTCTCCGTCGGGCGTTCGCCTGGCCGGCCAGTGCACTATCTGGCGCGCTGACGAGAAGGTGAGCGAGAGTCCGAGCACAGAGAGGCCGCCGACGTCACGGTGGAACTGGAGCGCGGTGTCGAGTTCCGGGAGCCCCTTGCCGCGCAGGACGGCCCGGAGCGACGCTTCGTCCACACGGCCAGCCTCTTCGATACACGCGCCCCCAGCAGTCAGCGTGCGTCGTGAGTGCTCGGACAAATTCTCCAGGATGACGTTCAGCACCTCTGCCACCTGCATGCTCATATCACACCGGCCTTCCGTAGTCTTCATGCCGCTGGTAGCTCACGTCCTTGGGAAGCGGGTCTTTGAGCCAGCTCGGATCCTTCGGGCTAGAGAAGTTCGTGGGCTCGCCGATCCCCCTCTTCGCTCCCCGCTTGCCAGTCAGCGCAGGATAGCCCCGCTGGATCTTATCTGGTGTAGGTCCACCCCACTTCGAGTGCAGATCCGCGAGGAGCTGGCTGCAATTGGGACAGGGGGCGCGGTCGACGGCCTCTTGGCTCCCGTTCGCCGGGTTCTGGGCGCTGACGCTCGTGATCGAGCCGAGGCATTTCCGGATGTCTGCGTGATCTTCCGGATTGTCCGGATCGAGCGGCTTGCCATCGCGATTGACCTTCTCCCATTTCCGGATGTAAGCCGTGAGCGCACGGGGCTCCGCGCACGATTTTGGGTCGGGACCGCCGGGATATCTATTGTTCACGGTAGGCGGGAGCGATTGCCTGATAATGTCATGCAAATCCGGGTTCGTCCCGCCCCCGATCTCCGCCGGAGACTCCTGGCTGCCTCTCGTGAAGGAGCCGGAGCTGCCGCTCACCGTCGAGAGCACCGGGTCGAGCCCATCCGGATCGATCACGAGCAACGGCTGGTTGTTCGCGTAGCCGAACGGCCGCAGGCCGCCTTGGAGGCCGATCGGATCGGCGCTGATGTAGCGTCCGCTCTCCGCGTCGTAGTACCGATAACGGTTATAACACAGCCCGGTTTCCTCGTCCTCGTACTGGCCCGGGTAGCGCAGCGGGGTGGTGGCCAGGGCGCTCTCCTGTTGCTCCACGCCGCCCCACACCCGGGTCTCGAGGCGAGCGAGGACCTCGCCGTCGCCGCGGACGAGGGCGGCGGGCCGCTCCGTGCGATCGTTCACATAATGAACCCACTCGGCCGCCAGGCTGCGCGAGCCATCAGGAATGGCGTCAACATGGGCCAGCGGGAAGACCGTTCCCGGCCGGAAGCAGTAGGTCCGTTGCTCCACGACGGGGTCGCCGGTAGCACCGGCCGATTCGTGGAGCTCGTGCACGAGCTCGTCGCCATCCCAGACAAACCGAGTCAGCGACGCGACGCCGTCGCTCGCGACCGTGCGTTTGGCGACCCGACGCGCGAAGGGGTCGTACACGAAGTCGACGCTCTGCCCGTCCGGTTTCACGACATTGGAAAGAAGCCCGCGCGCGTTCCAGTGGTATCTCCACACGCGTCGCTGCCCGTCAGATTCGATGACGCGCCTCTCGACGAGGCGTCCATCACGGTCGTAAAGGAGCTCCGAGCGCCCGCGCCGCACGAGCTTTCCTCCGAGCTCGTAGGTCCTTGGTTCTGCGCCCGCCCCCTGCTCGAAGAGGTTTCCTGCCTCATCGTAGGCATAGACCTCGGCGCGCGCCTGCTCCGGGAGCTTGGAGAGGATCTGCCCGGCCGGATCGTACGTGTAGATGACACGCCCCTTGGAGAGATCCCACTCCTCCAGAAGGTCGCCAGCTGCCGAGTAACGATAGGCGCGTTCACTTGTGATCTTCAGCGGCGACGGACCGACCCACTCGGGCTGCCCGGGGCCGACCACGGGACCGCCGGATTGCTTGATCACGCGGCGTCGCTCGACGCGCCCGAGGGGGTCCACTTTCGTCTGGACCGCACCGCCGCCCGGGAGCACGCGCTCCGTCTCCAACCCCTGCGCATCCCAGCGGAATTCGATGGGATCGACTCCGCCGAGGAGCAGGCGCACAGGCTGGCCCATGGCGTCGTGCTCGACCGCCTCGCGGTACCCGAGGGAGGTGAGCTTCATCCGGCGCTTGCCGAGCGCGTCGTAGGCGCTGCTGACGACGTTCGTTGCTCCTCCGAAAATCTGCGTCTCGCGCGTCATCCGTCCGCGGTCATCGTAAGTGAACTCGCACTCGACGGCATTGCTTGAGGCGGAGATCATGCGGCCACAGGCGTCGTATGCGAAGCTGTCCTTCGTTGCGTCCGAGTAGATACGCTCGACGATGCGTCCGCAGGCGTCGTGGACGAACTCTGTCTTGTCACGGCTGTCGCTCTCGATCAGGGTGATTCGCCCGGCGACGTCCATCTGGTAGCGAACGTGTCGACCATCGAAGGTCTGCTCCTCGACGATCCAGCCCGCCGGGTTGCGGACGATCCGGTGGCTTTCGCCTTTCTCATTGATGACGAGCGTGAGCGCCCCCTCGCGATCATAGCGGTAGCGGATGCGCGATCCGTCCGTCTTTCGGAGCTCGTGCACCGCGCCGAGCCCGGCCCAGCGGAGCTCGTGGACGCGCCCGACGGGGTCCGTAAGGCGCTCGAGCCGGCCGTCGGCATCGTAGGCGAACGAGTACTGACCACCGTCCGGAAGATGCACCGCGACGACCTCGCGCCGGGCACTGTAGACGTACCGGCGCTCATACCCGCGCTCGTCCGTTATGGCGTGCACGCACCCCAGGTAGTCGTAGCGTATGCGCTTGAAGGCACCGCTCGGCTCGACGATTTCGGTTGGATTGCCGTGCGCATCTCGGTGGATCCTCGTCACACCCCCGTTGGGGAGGGTGGCCTCCACGAGCAGGCCGCGATCATCGTACGCGTAACGGATCACGTCGCCTGACGCGTCATGGACGGCAAGGAGGTTTCCGCGTGCGTCGTGCTCGTAGCGCGTCCAGACCCCGTGCGGGTCGATGATTTCGGCCAAGTTTCCGGCCTCATCGTAACGATACTCGGTCGTGGCGCCCATGGGATCGACGGCGCGGACGACGTTTCCCTGCGCGTCTCGCTCCCAGCGCCAGGTCGCGCCAAGCGCATCCGTATAGGCGAGCAGGTTACCGTACTGATCGTAGGAAGACGTGTGAACGCCGACGCCCCAGGCGACCTTGTCGATCTTGCCAAGTCTATTTCCGAAGTAGCGGCGCACCTGCCGTGAGTCGACGACCTCGGTGTATCCATCACCACCATATTCAAGCTTGCAATGATACACGCCCCTCGCTTCCGTCGTCCTGTCTGCCAGGAATGCCGGTACGTCGTCCGCGAGGCTTGGATCACGCGCGCCAGGGTGCTCCCCCCACGTCTCGACGCAGCGCCCCTGTGCATCGTAACGATACACCACGCGCAGGCCCGCCGGATACGTGTGAGACGTCATGAGATGCTCGGAGTAAGAAAACCTCGATGTATGCCCCTCTGCATCCGTCGCACAGACGAGGTCCCCAGCTGTATCGAAGGTGTAGGTCCGGTAGGCGATCCACCGGCCCTGCGACGGGCTGTTCTTTACCTCGAATGCCGCGATGCGGCCGCCCTGGTGGCGGCGTACACGGACGACACGCTGCACGCTGTCGATGATCGACTCGAGTACGCCATCACGATAGTTGAGCTTGATCGCATTTCCATTGCGGTCGATGATGCGGCTCAGTAGCAGGCGCTGACCCGGGTTGGGAGTGCCTGGGAATTCATGTCGTCGGCCGTCCGAGGTGATGAGGGTGTAGCCGGTCGCGTCGTGGAGAAGCAGGGCGCCATCGTCGAGCACGGTGGAGTCTCCGGCCTCAAGGCGGCGAGAGGAGAGGAAAGTTCCCTCAGGGCGCCACACACGAACCGAGCGGCGCCGCACTTCGACTTCCCACGCGAGCGAATGTGTCCACCCGAAGCCGAGGCCGACATCGCGGCTACGCGCTGTCGACGAGTACGCGCGGGTGATGATAAGCGGCAGAGGGCCAGGCAGCGCCAGGTCGACGACGGGCTCGGTGTAGACGCGACCGGTGACGATATCGACGGGGTCACCCGCGGCAGCGCCGCCGCCTCCGCCGTGCACGGGGTTGGAGCAACCGGCACCTTTGCCTTGGCCGCAGCCGCTGGCGTTCTTGCCTCCGCCATTGGCCTCGTTGCCTCCACTCTGCCCATGGGCCCCTTGCCCATCGGCCTGTCCATTGCCACCCCGTCCGTTTCCCCCTCCGCCCGCGCCGCCGCCGCCCATGATCCACACGCCGGGGTTCATGCCAGGGATCGCGGGGATGTTCGGGACGGGTGCGGTGCGGGCCATGGCGGTGATGATAACCTGATGGCGGCTGCTGTCAGCGTCGACGCGAAGCTCGCTACGGAGAAAATAGCCGTCTCTCACACGACCGCGAAGCGGCGTACCGCAAGGATTCGACACCCCCTGGTCGGTCCTCACCGGTCAGAGTCCGCAACCCCGCTTCGGTTGCAGCCCCGCCCCGGAGGAGCACCTCGCCGCCTCTTCGCCCGCGCCCTCACCCGCGCTCGGAGGTGGCCCCGATGCGCCCGATGAGCCGCGCCCCCGTCGACGCCCCCGCCGAGACGGCGGCCGAGCTGCCGACCGCGACCGAGGCCGCCCTCCTCGAGATGGTGCTCGGCCTGCCCGGCGTCGGCCCGCGCCTCCTCGGCACGGCCGCTCTCCCCTCCCTCGGTCGCCTCTCGCCCGCGGCGCTGGCCGAGCGCACCCAGATCGCCCTCTTCGACGCGACCCGGCTCGCCGCCGCCTTCGAGCTCGGCCGCCGCACCCACGCCGGCCGCGCGCGCCGGGGCGCGCTCCTCAACGACGCCGCCCGCGTGGCGCGGTACTTCGGCCCGAGGCTCGCCTCCCTGGTCCACGAGGAGCTCTGGATCGCCGCGCTCGACGCCCACGACCGCGTCCGCGAGACGCGCCTGCTCGCCCGCGGTTCCGACGACGCCCTCCACGTCGGCCGCTCCACCGTCCTGCGCACGGCGCTGGACATGGCCGCCCACTGCTTCGTCCTGGCCCACAACCACCCGAGCGGCGACCCCACGCCGACCCGCGAGGACGAAGCGATGACCCTGGAGCTGCGCCACCTCGGCTCGGAGCTGGAAGTCCCGCTCACGGCCCACGTCATCGTCACGCCCAGCGGCCGCCACGCCGCCGTCCACGAGTAGGCCCTCGCGAGGCGCTGCTCCCCGCCGAGGGGCGCTGCGGCACCGCGCATGCAGCCGCCAGCCCCAGCCCATCGCGCCGGCCGATTGCTCGCCAAGCCTCCGGGAGCGGCGGCTCCGGCTGGCGGATGGCACCCCCCACCCGCTCTGGTCCGGCCTGGTGGATGGGCATCGCGGAAGTCTCTGGTCGCAACACCGGGCAGGATCCGCGCGATGACGGCCGGCGAGACGCCTGGCGCCGCATGCCCGGATGGAGTGCGGCACAGCCCGCCGCGATGCGGGGCTCGTCCATCGCAGCGGTGCCTGGTACGCTCCGCCCACGATGGTCGATCCCGAAGCGACACCTCCGGTCTACAATGAGGACGGCGTCGACCTCACGCTCATCCGCTGGATGCTGAGCCTCACGCCCGCAGATCGAGTCGCCACCCTCCAGGCCCACATCGACTTCGTCACGCTCGCCCGTGAGAGCTGGCGCGCGCGAGAACCGCAGGCCCGCGCCGACGAAGGCTGCTGAGCTCCTGAGCGTGCTCGTCCGGCACCTTTCGTGCTAAAACGTGCTAAAAACAGACTTGCCCGCCCCTCCGAGCAACCAAGGACGGAACATGGCAACTCGACAGATTGTGGTTGATGTGCCCGAGAAGGTGCTCCTTGCGGAGAAGATGGATGAAGCTGAGTTCGCGCGAGAGCTCCGCACCCTCGCCGCGGTCAAGCTGTACGAGCTGGGGCGGCTCTCGTCCGGCCGCGCTGCGGAGCTCGCCGGCATGCCGCGGGTCGAATTTCTGTTGAGCCTGGGCCGCTACAAGGTTTTCCCTCTCGACGCCGAGCTCCGCGCGCTGGAGGCCGCCGTTGGCTGAGGCCATCAGCAATACCTCACCCCTGCTGTACCTTCACCGCATCGGCGCCATCGACTGGCTCGCCGAGATGTTCAAAGACGTCTGGGTTCCCAGCGCTGTGGATCTCGAGTTGAAGGAGGGGCGACGCAAGGGGTATGAAGTCCCCACGCTGAGCACTTATGGGTGGGTGAAGATCGTCGACCCCAAATCCATGCCATCGGAATGGCTCGCGCTCGACCTGGGAGCGGGAGAGCTTGCAGCCATGGCCCTGGCTCTGGAAAATCCATCCCGTGTGATTCTCCTCGACGATGCGCTGGCACGACGCACGGCTCAAGCGGCAGGGCTGGTCGTCTGGGGAACGCTCAAGATCTTGCTGGAGGCAAAGTCTCGGGGGATCACGCAAAACGTCGGGCCGTGGGTCGACAAGCTCGCCGATGCGGGCATGTGGCTGTCTGGCGAGATCCGCCAGCGGATCCTGTCGCTGGCTGGGGAACGGGGTGAGCTGCCGCCTTGATGAATCCTCGATCGTCGAAGAGCCAACGATCCGACCCCAGCGGCGACCCGACGCCAACCCGCGAGGACGAAGCGATGCCCCTGGAGCTGCGCCACCTCGGCTCGGAGCTGCACGTCCCGCTCAAGCCCCACGTCATCGTCACGCCCAGCGGCCGCTACGCCGCCGTCCACGAGTAGGCCCTCGCCGGGCCGCAGCGCCGCTGCGCATCCAGCCGCCAACGTCCCACGCATCGCCCCGGCCGGCTGCTCCTTGAGCCGCAGGCCAGGGCACGAGGTGCTGGAGCCCATGGCGCCACCACGGGACCCGGCCCAGGGCACTGCAGCGAGGTCGACCCGCACTCACGGATCGCTTCCGGCGACCACCGGCGCGACGGCGTCCGCACCGAGGCCCGGCATCGTGCGCCCGACGTGCGACCTCGACCTGGATGGCGCGCGAGAAAGGCGCTCGCGAGGTCGGGCGGTGGGAGCCACCCGGCCGCTGCGACGTCCAAGGCGGGAGGACTGCGACGAGCGTACGCGCTCAGGGCGACGACAGCCGGCCGGCCTCGGGAGCGTTGCTCGCTCGCTATGGTCGGGGATCACCACCGTGGTACAGTGGGTCAGGAGCCCGACGCCGATGCAGGATCGCCAAGCCGAACGAACAGCGGCTGAACCCTCCGACGCCGAGAAGAGCTGGGATCAGCGGGTACTCGAAAGAGTCCCCTCCGGCGTTGATGCATCGCTCATCGCCGAGAACCTGCGCTTGACTCCCACCGAGAGAGTCGAGCGGATGCGGAAGGCACTGGAGTTCATCGAGGAGGCGAAGGCAGCCCATGGCCACCGACTTTCGGCGCGTCGTTGAAGCGCTCATCGGTGAGCAGGTCGATTCTGTGATTATCGGCGGGCTCGCGGGTAATCCAAGGCCGACTTCGATCGACCCGTCCGCTCCTGCACGGCAGGATGATGGGAGGTCGGCTCCGCTGGATCTGGCAAGGAGCTCCGATGTCGGCCGGGAGCGAGCGTGGGGCGAGGGAGGGCACCCCGCCGGAACAACACCCCGCCTCGCGAAGGACCGGCGGCGAGCCCTTCCCGTGCGCGCGATTTCCGCTAGACTCATGATGTATGTCGATGGTCGACACCTCGCCGCAAGCGGACGCACGCTACCACGAGCTGCTCCGGCGCATGCCTCCGGAAAATCGGCTCGAGGCTGCGATGCGGCTGAGCCAGGCGGTCCGTGAGCTCGCCCTCGCGAGCGTCCGTGCTCGCCACCCCGGGGCGGACGACCAGGAGCTTCGCGTCCGCCTTGCGGTGAGGCTGTACGGGCACGACTGCGCGCGCCGGCTGTTCGGTCACGTGCCGGCCGACGCCACGTGACGTCATGAGCAGCTCGACGGATGTCGTCTCCGCGCTCGACGTGGCGTTGCGCGTGGCCGCCGCGCTCGAGAGCCTCGGCTGCGAGTACTTCATCGGCGGCAGCCTCGCGAGCTCCCTCCAAGGTGAGCCGCGCGCGACGAACGATATCGATCTGGTCGTCGCGATGATGCCCCGCCATGTGCGCGCGTTCGCGGAGCTGCTCGGCCCGGACTTCGAGGTGGATCAAGACATGCTTCGGGACTCCCTGACCCGCCGAAGCTGCGCGAACGTCTTCCACCTGCCGATGGTGACGAAGATCGATATCTTCGCTCTCGGGCCGACCCCAGACGATGAGGTCGAGTTCAGTCGCCGGCGCCCGCCGGCACCAAGGCCGGGTCAGCCCATTCCACCTTCGTCTCGATCGCGCTTCTTCCAAACAGACGGGCTACGCCGCTGATGGAGTACGGCGAGGATGACCGTTGCCCGCTCGTTTCCTTCGCCACAGAGCAGAAAGTAGACCGCATAGGGGAATCGCTTGAGCAGCGCGCGCCGGACACCCCGCCCGACATCGGGGAACTGCGACGGGAGCTCGCTGATCCGGCGGACGATGTGCCATAGCTCATCGACAAACTGTCCGCCCAGCCCGTCCTCCTCGCCCTCGTACCAGTCCGCCGCCTCCCGGATGTCCAGCTCGGCAGACGGGCGAACAAGGAGCCGGCTCATCGACGCGTCGCGAGGCGTGCACGGAGGTCGGCCTCGACCTGTTCCCAGGACCGGCCAGCATCCGGTGCGGCCTCGTACTCGGAGAGCCGGCGATCGAGCTCGGCCTTGTGCCACTCGGGTACCGGCACCTCGTCCTCCCTCGCCGCGATCCGCTCCCAGAGCGCCTGGACGTACTCGATCTGCTCGTGCACGGTGAGATCGTCGAAGCCGGGCGGCGGGGCCTGGATGGCTCGTTCCATGAGCCGCAAGATACCACGAGGTACCGCGACGGCGCAGCACACGCCCCTCGCGGTCGAGAACGAGCGGCGCCGACGGCGAACCACGCACTACCGCGCCGTCCGGCCGAGCCGGGGCCGCGGTGACCGCAAGCGCCCGCCAGTCAACGTCGGCCGTCGCCGTCGTCGCGGCATCTCCTCGCCGATGGGTAAGCGCGCCCGAGCAGCCTCCGACCCGCGCGGTACAATCCCCCGTGAACCTTCCCGAGCTGGAAGCCGAAGCCCTGAAGCTGCCCGTCGCGGAGCGCGCACGTCTCGCAGAGACGCTTCTGGAAAGCCTGGATGAGCTCTCCGAGGAGGAGCACAGGCGCCTCTGGACCGAGGAAGCGACGCGCAGGGACGCAGAGCTTGACGCAGATCCGTCCCGGGGGCGACCGGCCGAGGACGTCCTTCGTGACGCCCGCGCGCGGCTCCGGTGACGCTCCCGGTCATCGTTCACGACCTGGCTGAGGTCGAGCGGAACAAGGCCGCCGCCTACTACGCTCGGGCACGACCTGGCCTTGGTGACGGCGCCCCCGGAGTTCCAGGTCGACCTCGCCTGCCTGGACAAGATGGACGACCAGGCGCTCTGGCAGCTCGCAAAGAGCCGCAGGTCCGAAGCAAAGCTCGCGCGATACGACGAGCTGCTCGACCGGAACACCCAGGGGCTCCTCACGCCGGCGGAGCGCATCGAGCTCGAGCGTCTTCGCCACGAGAGCGACTTGTTCATGCTCCGCAAGGCGCACGCTGCGGCGCTCCTGCGATGGCGCGGACACGCCGTCGCTTCTCCGTAGCGCGCGCCCTCCACGAGATAGTTCCGACGAGGCCCCCTACCTCGGCCGCTCCACCGTGCTGCGCACGGCGCCGGATTCAGCGCTCGCTTCCACCAAGCAAAGCGGCTACGGCTGCCCGAAGACGCGCGATTTCGCCTTGGAGGACCTCGTTTTCCCGCCGCAGACGCGCCTCCGCCTCCCGTGCACGCGAGAGCTCGGATCTCTGCGCCTGAAGGACGTGGAGCCAATGGCGCCTCTCGACGAGCTGCGGGCGGTTGAGGTGCAGGCGCTGGATGTGAAACCAGCCACGAGGCGTGAGCCCGATCAGCCTACCGTGGACCGTCTCCTCGACGTGCACGCCGAAATCGTCACGCTGAGGGCGAAGGAGCCGCAAGCTCTCAGGTGCATCGTGTACGGGCGCATAGTCGCCCTTGAACCGGTTGCACGCGGTGCAAGCGTACACGAGGTTCTCGATGTCATCGGATCCACCCGCTGCCAGCGGGTGGAAGTGATCAATCTCCAGCTCGCCCCCCACGGACGTTTCGGAAACGCCGCAGTAACCACATTGGCCACCGAAGGCGACCCGGACGATGGCGCGCGCTTCCGTCGAGACGGCCATTCACGCAGCGTGCAGCGGTCCGCCGGCGATGCGGGCAAATCCGTCGAGGATGGAGGCGCGGCGCCGGTCGAACTCCTCGAGGAACCTGCGCGTGTCGGCCACGAGGGCCTGTTGCTGGGCCATGAGCTGGGCCAGCTGTTCGTTCTCGCTCTCGACCCGAGCCAGCTCGGCCGCCACGTCTCCGGCCTCGGCACGCAGCCGAGCCATTTCCGGGGCAAGCAGCGCCGCCTCCTCCGCCTCGATCCGCGCCATGAGCGCCGCCAGCTCCGCCTGCTCGGGTTCCGTCAGCGTGCCGGAGAGCTCCTTGTCACGGAGACGGTCGAGCCTGCTCTGGTCATCCTTGGTCCAGCTCATAACAGCCACCCTAGCCATACCAGGCGGGGAGCACCGGGGCAACGGCCGGCCTCTCCTACCTTGCGGGAGCATCGTGGCGCGGGCGCCCGCGAGATCGCGCGCATTCCCGCTCTGCCGCGCCCCCGCCTGGCCCGCCTCGATCTATCTACTCTCCCCTCATGCCACCGAGCATCACCCACCCCCGCCTCGTCGTCCTGCTCGCCTTCGAGGGCGTCGCGCTGCTCGATCTCGCCGGCCCTCTCGAGGCCTTCACCGTGGCGAACACCCTGCGCGCGCCGGGCGCTCCTCCGCCGTATCGCGCGATCGTCGCCTCGACGGCCGGCGGGCCGGTGCGCACCACGACCGGGCTCGCGGCCTATACCGAGCCGCTCGCGGCGCTCGACGACGAGGCCATCGACACCCTGATCGTGCCGGGCAGCGGGCCGCCGGAGGCCCCGGCCGTGCCGCCCGATCTCGTCGCCTGGCTCGCCCGCCGCGCGCCGCGCGCGCGCC
Source organism: Sorangium cellulosum So0157-2 (assembly GCF_000418325.1). GTDB lineage: Bacteria > Myxococcota_A > Polyangia > Polyangiales > Polyangiaceae > Sorangium > Sorangium cellulosum_D. The sequence goes on along the minus strand of NC_021658.1, from coordinate 284,643 downwards.
GCACCTGCGCCGTGTGCACGGGCGCCTTCCTCCTCGCCGCCGCGGGCCTGCTCGACGGTCGCCGCGCGGCGACCCACTGGCGCTCCGCGCCGCTCCTCGCGGAGCGCCACCCGCGCGTCCGCGTCGACGCGGACTCCGTCTACCTGCGCGACGGCGCGATCTGGACCTCGGCCGGCATCTCCGCGGGCATCGACCTCGCCCTCGCGCTCGTCGAGGAGGACCTCGGGCACCGCGCGGCGATGGCGGTCGCCCGGCTGCTCGTCGTGTTCCTCAAGCGACCCGGCGGGCAGTCGCAGTTCAGCGCGCCGCTCGCGGCGCAGGCCGCCGAGGGCGGCACCTTCGCCGACCTGCATGCCTGGATGGCGGACCGCCTCGCCGGCGATCTCCGCGTCGAGCGCCTGGCCGCGCAAGCAGGGATGAGCCCGCGCACCTTCGCGCGCGCCTACACGGCCGCGCTCGGGCAGACGCCGGCGAAGACGGTCGCGGCCATGCGCCTCGAGGCCGCCTGCCAGGCCGTCGCCGGCACGGACCTCCCGCTCAAGCGGATCGCCCACCAGTGCGGCTTCGGCGACGAGCAGAACCTGCGCCGCACCTTCCTGCGCCGGCTCGGCGTGGGACCGCTCGAGTACCGGGAGCGCTTCTCCGGGAACGCCCGCGCGCGTGGCAGGAAATGACCGCAGTTCGGCGGGGCGCCCGGCCAGCGAGCGCGCACCCTCCTCTCGCTCGGCCTTCGCCGGCAGACAGGAGCCCCCGCCATGACCACAGCGATCGCAGGAATCCACGCCCCCGACACGCGCCTCGCCCAGGACGCGACCGCGCTCGCGCGCGAGGTCTCGGCCCCTTACCTCTTCCACCACGTGATGCGCTCGTACTACTTCGGCGAGCTCGCGGCCCGGCAAAGCGGCCTCGCCTGCGACCGCGAGCTGCTCTACCTCTCCGTGGTGCTGCACGACCTCGGCCTGACCGAGCGCTTCGCCGGCCCCGAGCGCTTCGAGGTCGACGGCGCCAACGCCGCCCGGACCTTCCTCGCCGACCGCGGCCTGCCCCGGGAAAAGGCGTCCCTCGTGTGGGACGCCATCGCGCTGCACACGAGCCTGGGCATCGCCCAGCACAAGGAGCCGGAGGTCGCCATCGCCCATCTCGGGATCGGGATCGATTACGGCGGCGTCGGCCTGGAGGCGCTGCCGCGCGGAGCGGTCGAGGAGATCCTCAGGGCCTACCCGCGGCTGGAGATGAAGCAGGATTTCCGGCGCGCCCTCTGCGGCGTCGTGGGACGGAAGCCGCACACCACGGCCGGCAATTTCCTCTCGGACTTCGGCCGCCGCTACGTGCCGGGTTTTCAGCCCTTCGACGCGAGCGCCCTCCTGGAGGGCGCCCCCTTCGACAGCTGAGCTGGACGGAGCGCTCATGAAGATCACGGCGAATGCCACGCATCGCCAGCGCAGGCCTGCACGTCCTGCCCGGCACAGGGCACCTGTCGCCCCTCGAGGCGCCCCTCGCGCTCGCGTCCGCGCTGCGTGATTTCGTCGCGGAGCTCGAGTCCGCGTGAGCCGGAAGCTCCCAGCACGGGTTCAGCGACATCGCGAACGGCCAGGCGTTCACCCTCCTACGGATGGAGGGTCATGACGCCGCGGACTACAGCGCCGCGCAGCCGGGCGAGGTCACAGGGACTGGTGCCCGAGGCGCACCTGCATCGACGGGTGGCGGGCAGCGAGGGCGCGGAGAAAGGCGAGGCTCCTGGCGCTGTCGGCGCGGTCGTACGAGAACGTCCCGGGCTCGACGTCGTTGCGCCAGCCCCAGACGGTGTGGCACACATCGCCGGTGAAGAGCACGGATCCCTCGGGTGTTCGCGCGACGTAGGCGACCGATCCCGGGGTGTGTCCGGGCGCAGCGATAGCGAAGAGCGAGGCGTCGCCGAACACGTCAATCGCGCCGCTTTCGTCGAATTCCCACTCCTGAAGGGCCGCGCGGCCGTCGAGGAGCTGGTCTACGACAGGCTGCGTCAGCGCATGGAAAGGGTTCTCGAACGCGGACTCGCCGGGGCCGAGGAAGATCGGGACGTCGCGCGCCACGTCGGGCAAGCCCAGCACGTGGTCGAAGTGCAGGTGCGTGAGCAGCACTCCGGCCAGCGACCGGTCGCCGCGCCAGACGCCGAGGCCGGCCTCCACCCGCAACGCGCCGAAGTTGAACGCCTGCCCGACGGCGCCAGTCCTCAGGGGATGGTCGTGCGCCGCGAGCGACTGCGCCGCACCGGTGTCGATGATGTACAGGCCCCGGGTCGGGTGCGCGAGCGCGTGGAAGGTGATCTCGACCGGCTCAGCGCCGTCGGTCAAGGCGGCGGCGCGCTCGTGCTCGAGGTTGATGAGCCCGCTGCGGCTCGACTCCCACCGCGCGCTGACGACGGTCTGGACGGTGATGGGGCCTGCGCCATCGAGGAGCGCCTCCATCGCCTGAAGCGTAGTCGGCTCGCCGAGGGTGGCTTTCCCCGCGTCATGCGTCGACGCGGGTGGGGCCTTCGGCGTTGGGGATGGCTCCGTACAGGCGCCGAGCAGCAGCGCCGAGGCGAGGAGTGTGCGGGACACGAGAGGGGTGGCGTGGATGGACATGCCGCCAGTGTGCTCTCGAAAAAATGGATAAAAACTGACGAAACCAGCATGTAGATATACGCAGATGAATATCTCCTGGGACGACGCGCGGCTGTTCCTCGCGGTGGCGGAGGCAGGCAGCCTGAGCGCCGCCGCGCGCAAGCTGCAGATGACCCAGCCGACCGTGAGCCGGCGCCTGGCCGAGCTGGAGGCGGTCCTCGGCGAGCCCCTGTTCGACCGGGGCGTCGCTGGCGCCGCGTTGACGGCCTACGGGGCCGGCCTCATCGAGCCCGCGCAGCGGATGGCCGACTGGGCCGCCGAGCTGACCCGCGCGGCCGAGCGGCGACACGCGCCCGCGGGCGTGGTCCGGATGACGGCGCCCCCCGGCGTCGCGCACGCCTTCCTCGCCCCCTTCGCCGCAGCGATCTCGTCGCGCACGCCGGGCATCCAGCTGCATGTGGTGTCCACGGTGCGCCCGCTCGATCTGATCAGGCGGGAAGCGGATCTCGCGCTGCGGCTGGGCGCCCCCGCCGATGAGACCAGCGTCGCCTCAGTTGACCTCGAGCTGCGCGCCTTCGCGTCGGAGCTGTACGCGGCGCGCGTGGCGGGCAAGAGCGACCCGGCCGATCTTGCCTGGATCGGCTGGGCGCCGCCGTTCGACGACCTCTCGCCGAACAGCGTCCTCAGACGCCGGATCCCGGGATGGCGCCCATCCTTCGCGTCCGACGACTACCTTGTTCAGATCCGCGCGTGCGAGCTCGGCCTCGGCGCGATGCTGCTCCCGCGCGAGCACCCGCATTTCGGCAGGCGGCCGCCGCTCTGTGAGCTGAAGGGGGACCTGCCACCCGTCCGACGCCCGCTCGTCCTGCTCTGCCCGCGCAGCGCACGCGCCATTCCGCGCGTGCGCGCGGTGCTCGAGCTCCTCGTGGAGAGCCTGCGCGCGTGGCGCCCGCCGAAGGGAAGGGCCGCGCCGCGCTGACGGCGCCGTCCGCCCGCGCTGGGCGCGCCACCCACCCGCTCTCCACGCCCCTGGGCTCGTCGATCGGGATGGCGCGCGCGGATCTCTCGTGGCGCTCCCTTGCTCCTCGCCGGGGGCGCCCTGTCGCCGCTGCGCGACGCTGCGCTACGCGATCGCCTTCTCGCTGCTGCTCGCGACCGAGCTCCTGCTCGCTTTTCCCGTCGGCGTGACGTCCTTCAGGTCGAGCAGCGCCGGACTCATCGCCTCTTCGACGGCGCCGGATCGAGCTCCGGATAGCGCCGGAAGATGCCGTCTTCGTTGAAGGGTATCCGCCGATCCGAGGCCAGGTAGGCCGCGATCCGCGGGCGCTCGGCCACGCGATCGTGCAGCGCGACGAGCCCTGGGATCCTGGGCGCGAAGGCGGCCATGGCGTGCGGGAACGCGTAGCGGAGGCCCGCGATCACCTGGAACAACGAGAGATCCACGTAGGACATCGCGCCTCCCAGGAGGTGACGGCCGCCGTTGCGCTCGAGGACGCGCTCGAAATAGCCGAGGAACTTGGGCATGCGCTCGGCGAGGAAGGCCTGGCTGCGGCGGAGGGCCTCGGGCTTCTGGTCCTCGTAATAGAGCTCGACGGAGATGGGGTGATGCGTGTCGTGCACCTCGGCGACCAGATCGGTGATGGTGAGCTGGAGCTGATGGGCGCCGAGCCTGCTCGCCTCGTCGTCCGGCGCGAGGCCGAGGCGCGGGCCGAGGTAGAAGAGGATGTTGGCCACCTGCGCGATCACGAGGTCGCCGGAGCGGAGGAACGGCGGCGCGAAGGGCTCGAGCGCGAGCGCGTGGCTCTTCATGAGCTTCTGCATGGCGGCGACGCCGCCGTGCTTCGCCGCGGGCAGGCGGGCGACATCGACATAAGCAGCGCCGGCGTCCTCGAGCGCGAGGCGCACGAATTCGCCGCGGCCCTGAATGCCCGGCCAGTAATACAGCTCGTACGTGGGCGCGTTCATGACGGATAACTCGCGCCGCCGAGGGCTGCGGTCAATGGGCGCGCCGCCGAGCGGTCCGCCGGGTCCGGCGCGGGCACGCGCGCCGGTGCCCCCTGCGCCGCGCCGCCGAAGGAGAGGATCCATGGCCGCTGCGGCTCGTGTAGCCTCGGTGGTGGTGGTGACGAAGATGACCGACCCCAAGCTCGACCCGTCGACGTTCGGCGCTTCTTTTCAGGCGTTCCTCGAGCAGATGACAGCGCAGGCGCCCGCGCAGGAGCCGGAGATACGGCGGCGCATTCGCGAGCACCTGGGCGGAGATCCGGCGCAGATGCCCGTCGTGTCCGAGCAGTTTGCGAAGTACGAGCACCCCAACCTGCACCTCGCTCTCCAGGCCTACCTCGGTCAGCCGGAGCGCGAGGCCGAGCTCTTCGGGATCACCTCGACGCACGAGATGTTCACGGCGAGGCTCTCGCAGATCGCGTCGCCCCGGAGCGCGATGCCCGGCGCAGGGATCGACGTCGGACCCGTGGAGTACGTCAACCTGCCGCTCGATCAGGGCCGGGTCATCGCCTGCGTCCGCAGCGGCGTGCACCTCGTCCGGCGTGGCGAGCAGCGCCTGGTGGTGTACGTGAGCGCGTCAGCGGGATGGCGCGAGAGCCTCACGCTGGAGGTGATGGCCGCGGAGCGCGCGGAAGCGGAGGCGGTGCTCGCCGAGGTGCGGAACACGATGCGCGCGCGGAGCATCTACCGGGGTCACGTCATCTCCCTCGATCAGCCGCAGCAAGGCACCATCGACGTACGGTTTCATCGGCTGCCGGCCATCGGCAAGGATGAGATCATCCTACCGCAAGGTCTCCTCGAGCGAATCGAGCGCCAGGCCGTCCGCTTCGCCGAGCTCCGCGGCGAGCTCAGGGCGATGGGCCGCCATCTCAAGCGCGGCATGCTGCTGCATGGACCTCCTGGCACGGGCAAGACGCTCACGGCGATGTACCTCGCGGGGCAGATGCCGGATCGGACGGTGATCCTGCTGACCGGGCGGGGCATGGGGCTCATCGAGCAATCGTGCGCGCTCGCGCGCCTGCTCGAGCCGGCGACGGTGATCCTCGAGGACGTCGATCTCGTCGCGGAGGAGCGCACCCGGCAGTGCGCGGGGAGCAACGCGGTGCTCTTCGAGCTGCTGAACCAGATGGACGGGCTCTCCGACGACGCCGACATCCTCTTCATCCTGACGACCAACCGGCCCGACATCCTCGAGCCGGCGCTGGCAGCGCGGCCGGGGCGCATCGATCAGGCGCTCGAGGTGCCGCTGCCCGACGAGGGCTGCCGTCGCCGCCTCTTCGAGCTCTACGGCCGGGGGCTCGAGCTGCGCCTCTCGCAGCTCGACGCCTTCGTGGCGAGGACGAAGGGCGTGAGCGCGGCCTTCCTCCGCGAGCTCCTGCGCAAGGCCGCGCTCTTCGCCGCCGACGAGGGGGCCGGGCGCGTCGTCGAGGATCGGCACATCGACACCGCGCTGCGCGAGCTCGCGGTCGAAGGCGGCAAGCTCACCCAGAGCCTGCTCGGGGCCAGCGCCATGTCGGAGTGAGCCGCCCGACGCCTACCCGCGAGGATGACGCGATGGCCTGGAGCTGCGCCACGTGTCCACGGAGCTGCACGTCCCGTTCGCGGCCCACGTCGAGCAGGTCTCGTGCATTCTTGCTGCTGTTGCAGGAGCGGCACGCCCAGACCAAGTTGTCGCCCGATTCGGGGCCACCTCGATGCCTGGGGATCAGATGATCGCCATGGAGCTTTGGCGGCGGCGTGGTGCCGCAATAGACGCAACGATCGCTCGGCATGTCGCGAACATCGGCGAAGAGGGAGCCGACCTTCGTCGGTGCCCGCGCGAAGCCCCTTGAACAGCCTTGCGCGGATCATCCAGCAGCGAGTGGCAGCCGCCCCAACGAGCTGAAGCATGCGGAGCCAAAGGCCATGGCTTGGTTTCCCCAACCTCGGTCGGATCACGGCGCCGCGGGCGTGACGTCCTTCAGGTTGAGCGCCGCCCACCGCGATCGAGCTCATGCGCGACGAACGAACCCCCTTGCGGCTCGCGCGCGGCGGGGCTCTGCTCGCCGCATGTCCGACCTCAAATTCTATTACGCCCCCATGACGAGCGCAGACCGGGTGCACTGGGCGCTCGAGGAGCTCGGCGTCCCCTACGAGAAGGTCAAGCTCGACCTCGCGGCGGGAGATCAGCGCAAGCCCGAGTACCTCGCGCTCAACCCGAACGGCAAGGTCCCGCTGCTCGTCGTCGACGGGAAGCCGATCTTCGAGGGGCTCGCGATCCTGCTCTACCTCGGCGAGCGCTACGGCGTGGACAAGGGCCTCTTCCCGCCGCTCGGCGCCGATCGCGCCGAGGCGTTCAAGTGGATGGCCTGGGCCAACGTCACCCTGTACGAGGCGACGACGCGGCTCCTGCGCAACACGCTGGATCGCTTCCCCGCCGACGAGCGCAACCCCAAGGTCGCCGAGGGCGCGAAGCAGGACCTCGCGGACGGGATGGGGATCCTCGACCGCGCGCTCGAGGGCAAGGAGTACCTCGTCGGCAACCAGTTCTCGCTCGCCGACGTGGCGCTCGTGACGGCGCTGCCGTTCCTGGCCCGCTTCGGCGTGGATCTCTCGCCGTTCGCGAACGTGAACGCGTGGATCGCCCGCTGCACGAGCCGTCCTGCGGCGAAGCGGGTCAGGCCGGGCTGACGTCTCCGCCCCAGCGATGGCGCTCGCGGAGCATCACCAGGAGAGCCGGGCCGCCGATCTGCGCAGTCACCGCGCCGACGGGCGGCTCGGTGCCGAGGGGGCGGGCGCGCCGCTGCGCTTGCGGCCAACCACGCGCAAAGCGGAGGATCGCCCCAGGCGAAGCTCCCACGAGCCACGATCGCCTGTATGCTCTCGGCATGAAGGACCCGAAGCACCTACCCCGACCCGAGGGACTGGCTCATGTCTAGTGAATCCTGCGGCGTCTGTGGCGGCGACGGCCGCATCGCCAACTCGTTCTCCGGCAGCACCGCCACCTGCCCCGGCTGCCACGGCACCGGCCGGCGCTCGGACGACCCCCGCTTCCGCGACGTCACCAAGACGAAGCCTTCCCACTACCGGCAGCCGAACAAGACGGCGGCCGTCGAGAAGCCGCAGGGCCCCGCGTCGCTGGAAGGCATCCAGCTCGCCAGGGAGGTGAACGCGGCTGCGCATCTCTCCAGCGGGACGAAGGCCAAGCTCACGCTCGAGATCATCGAGCATGAGGCCACCCACGGAAAGTGCACGCAGACCTTCATCAAGAAGGTCCGCAAACAGCTGCGTCCGCCCGGATCGTGATCGGCGGAGCGCGGACGCTACGGCGTCACTTGAATCGTTCGACACGCCGGCTGCCGAGGGCCTCCGGGTCGAGATTCACACACGGTGGTGTCGAAGCCAGGTCTCGAAGTCGGTGAGCGGAATGCCGAGCGCTCGCGCCGCCTCGGGGGTGGCCGGGCTGCCGTAGTGGTTCAGCCGCGCGTGCGGGCGCGCGATCATGGGCATCAGACCCCGGGCGATGGCCTCGTCGGCCGTGAGCGACGGAGCTTCGATGGGGAGGTCGAGCGCGCGGGACAGCGCACGGGCGATCTCGCGCATCGTCAACCGTTGGCTGGCGAGCTCGAGCTCCACGCCGTGGAACCGCGACGGCTCCTGGACGGCGGCCGCGGCCGCTGCCCCGATGTCCTGCACGGCGACCACGGCCAGCTCCGTGTCGGGCGCGATCGTGGTGAGCAGGCGGTCGCCCGTGCCCCCCTCGAACATGATGGAAGGGCGGACGCCATGAAGAAGGCCGGTTTGATGAGCTCGACGAGCCTCGAGGGCGTGAGGCGCTACCGTCGCCAGCGGTCGAGGAGCTCGCGGGCGGAGCCGCCGCGCTCGAGGCGGGCGCGCGTCACCGCGCCGTCGGGGGCGATGTCGACGATGAACTCGAGCGTCGGGTCGCCGCGCAGGTGGTAGCGGAGGTCGGCGACGCGCACGGTGGTCCCGCCGTCGCCGGCGGGGGCGTGGCGGACCACGGGGAAGCGAGCCCAGGCGAGCGCCTCGCGCACGGTGGGGACCGCCGCGACGCGGGCGGGCACGGGGCCGCTGGGCGCACGCGCGACCCGGCGCTCCTCGGTCGGCGCGCCGCCGAGCAGGTCGACCGTGCCGGCCGCGTAAGCGTCCTCGTGCGTCGCGATGAAGCGCCATGTCGTCACGCCGAGCATCGCGGGGAACACGGCGACGCGCTGCGCTCCGGGGTGGGCGGCGGCGACGCGGGCGACGAGGACCTGCTGCGTCGCGATCCGGCCGCCGACATACGCGGCGGCGACGGCGGCGCCGACGAGGATCGCGCGCCGCCAGCGCGCCCGCCGGCGCCACGCGACGAGCGCGCCGAGGGCGAGCGGCAGCGTGACCAGCGGGTCGAGCACGCCAGTCCAGTCGAGCGTCAAACGCGCGTCCGAGAACGGGAGGAGCAGGCGCGTTCCCCACCCGGTCCAGAGATCCGGCAAGAGGTGCGCGAGGGCGACCGAGAGGACGCTGAACGCGTAGACCGGACCGAACCGAGCCCGACGCCGCAGGACGAGCCAGGCGACCCCGGCGGCCACCGCCGCCACCACCGGCGCGAACAGGAGCGCGTGCGACGGCCCGCGGTGCGCGCGCAGGGTGCGCAGCACGGCGTCCCCCGCCGGCCAGAAATAGTCGAGATCCGGCAGCTCGGCGGCGATCACGCACGAGAGCAGCACGGCGCGGTCGGTCGGCGACGCGCGCCCCTCGCCGGGCCTCATGTCGGGGCGACGCATTGCGCCGACCGCCAGCCCGAACAGCCCATGCGTGAGCGTGTCCATGAGGGTCGTCAGCTACCTCATGGCCCCGAGCGAGCGCAAGGCCGTGACCCGCTCGGCGTCGTCGAGGCGAGCTCTGCGGCATCGCGCGCGGCGCCGAGATCCCGGCTCCGCCGACGTCGAGAAGCTACCAGCGACCGCGCGCCGCGGGGACGAGACCGAACCCACCCGAGCTCGCCCTGGCGCGCAAGGTGACGGCCTGACCGTGCGCTATAGCCCTATGGACCGATAGCGCACGTCGCGGGTCAACCTACGGCGCTGCGCCCGCGTGAGCCTGCTCCCGCGCCGCTCTCCGGAACAGCCGGGCCGATGTGAGCCACAGCGCGACGAAGAACCCTGTCAGTATCAAGGTGTAGCCCCATCCGACGATCAAAGCGATCACGGCGACCAACGCCTGAGCGATCGCCGTCGCGACCAGCGCGCGCTCCATCCCCTGTGGCCGGAAGCGCGCGATGGTGGCCCCGACGATCCCGACGGCGAGCACCCCGCCAACCATCAGATTGGCGGGGTTCTCCTCATTGCCGATGATGCCGACGGCGAGGTTCATCCAGACGAGGATGAACGCCGCCGCGAGCGCAACGCCGACCGCGGCTCGGTACGCGTGATTGCTCGTCACCCTCGCGGCCAGCTCGTAGGCGCCGCAAGCGCCGACCAGCATGGATCCGAAGATGACGAAATCCGCCAGATCCCAAGCCACCTCTTCGGTGAGCTGCATCGCGACCAAGGGCAGCAGCAGGACGAGCGCTGCAATGCCCCAGACCGCTACCCGCCAGGGGCTTCCGCGCCGTCCGCCACCGTCGTGCGCCGTTCCTGTCATCGCCTTAACCGCCGTGCTCGAGTGATGGCTTCACCCTAGCTCACGGGACGGGTGGGCGGCATGAGCGGCTCGTGGAGCTTGGTGGAGCGATCCGTGCAGGTTTCGTGAAGGACGGCACCTGACCGCGGGGGGCGGCGGCGCGCCGGGGACGGGCGGGGCAGCCCACGATCCAGGCGAGCTCGCCGCGCTCAACGCGCGCTTCTGAGCGGTCTCCCTCCCGCGCCTGCCGCGGGCGAGATCTTCTCCCAGCGCCCGCTCTCGGCGGAGCGGAAGAGCGCGTCGATGACGCGCATGTTGCCGACCGCGACCTCGATCGAGTTCTCGACGGGACCCCCGGCGCGGACGGCGCGCGAGAACGCCTCGCTCTGCAGGTGGTACTGGTCGACGGCGGGAAATGAGATGACCTTGGCCGAGCTGCAGTTCAGCGTCGACCCGTCATCGAGCCACACCTTGCACGGCTGATCGGCGGGGGCGTTGAACGGGATCTCGAGCTCGATGCGGCCCTTGGTGCCGAACGCGTTCACGCGCTGGTAGGGCACCGCCTGCGTGCTGCACGTGAACGTCAGGTGCGCGCCGCCGTAGTCGAGCAGGCCCGAGGTCAAGCGGTCGGTGCCGAACTCTGGATCGTGGTCGACGAGCGCCATCGCCCGCACGGGCTCGCGCCCGAACAGGAAGCGCGACGTGTTCACCGCGTAGCAGCCGATGTCGTAGAGCGCGCCGCCGCCGACCGCCTTCTTGTTGCGGATATTGGCGGCGTCGCGGTTGTAGTACGAGAACGCCGCCTGGACGCTGACCAGCTCGCCGATCTTGCCGCGGCGCACCCAGTCCCTGACCTGCTGCCACTGCGGATGGTTGCGGATCATGAACGCTTCGGCGATCAGCTTGCCCGTCTCGCGCTGCACGTCGACGAGCGCCTCGGCGTCCTCGGCGCTGAGCGCGATCGGCTTCTCGCAGAGGACGTGCTTGCCGGCGCGGGCCGCGCGCGCCGTCCACTTCACGTGCAGGTGGTTGGGCAGCGGATTGTAGATGGCGTCGATCTCCGGATCGTCGAGCAGCTCGTCATAGCTGCCGTACGCCCTCGGGATCCCGAGCGATCGCGCGGCGGCGGTCGCCTTGCCGATGTCGCGCGACGCCAGCGCGGCGAGCTGGGTGAGGGGCCCCCGCTTCATGCCGGGGAGGCTGACCGTCAGCGCGAAGTTGCTCGCCCCGAGGACGCCCCAGCGCACGGGGGTGAGTTGTTCGTCGAACTCCGGACCTTGGGCTGATGTGGACATGGGCACCTCACTGCTCGCCAGGCTAGTGGCGGGCGGCGCGTCTGTAAACGCAACGTCGTCGGGATCGACCGGAGCTCTCCCGGGCCGGCGTCGGCCTGAGCCCCGGCGGGTACGGCCAGGGCTGCCAGGAGAGGGCGCGCCCGGCGCGAGCAGCGGAGAGGGGAAGAGCCGTGAGAGGCGCCTCAGAACGCGGCGTCGCGGAGCTTCGCCTTGTACTCCGCCTTGTAAAGATCATGGCACGCCTTGCAGCTCGCCTTGGCGCCGTCGATGTCGCCCTTCTTGGCCTTCTCCGCGCCTTCCTTCGAGATCGCGACCCACTTGGGCATCCCGGGCGGCGGCTTCGACGCGACGTAATCCAGCGCCGACGCGATCTTCGCGCCGTCGCCGCTCGTGGTCGCCGACTGCATCACCGTCTTCATCCAGCCCTGCATCGGACAGGCCTTCTGTCCTTTTGCACCACAGCCAAAATCCTTCCCCTCGGCGACCGAAGCGGGGACGTCCGCCCCGCCCGCGGCCCACGCAGCCCCCGCAAAGCCAATGCCGACGCTCATCAACACGGCACCCATCAGCTTCATGCTCATCGACATGCGACGTCTCCTGTCAGGTAAGGGCAAGCTCAGCCGCGCGATCGCGGCTCAGGATGCATATGTTAACGTTAACATGACGGGCGTCAATCCAAATCGACCGATGTACGCCGCCCTCCTCGACGGACGCGCGGCGGCGGCCGGGCGCCGCGACCGCGGGCGGGCGCCCTCCCCTCCTGACGCGTCGCTTCGGAGGAGCCCCGCTCGCCTCGTCCTCCCCGGGATCGAGGCGGCCCGCGGGCCGGTCGATTCGCGTTGACACCCCATATGTTATCGTTAACATGGTGACGAAGTGCGTGCTTTTGCTTCGCCACGGGCGGGTCGTCATGCGCGCCGAGACCTCCGGGTCTAGGCGCCGATTCCGTCGCTCGGTCGTCGTGGGAGCGATCACCGCTCGACGGTGCTCGTCGTCTGACCGAGGGGAATCCAGCAGAGACCACGACGAGCCTCGCTCATTCGGCGGCTGATGCGGAAGGAGATCTCTGTATGAGGGCGCTTTGTCTCGCGGCGGCCGCCGTCGCCGTCTTGATGTCCGGCTGTCAGGAAGGCGGCCCGAGCAGCGGCGCGGCCGCCTCCGGCACGCCCAGGCTGGCGGTCGCCATCTACCAGTTCGACAACACCTTCATGTCGTACATACGGCGGACCATCGAGGAGACCGCCAAGGGCAAGGCGGAGCTGAACATCGTCGACAGCCAGAACCAGCAGCCCATCCAGAACGATCAGGTCGACCAGTTCCTCGTGCAGGGCTTCAAGGTGATGGCCATCAACCTGGTCGACCGGACCGCGGTGCCGATCATCATCGACAAGGCCAAGGCCAAGGACGTGCCGGTGGTCTTCTGGAACCGCGAGCCCCTCAAAGAAGACATGGCCAGGTGGGACAAGGCCTATTACGTCGGCGCCGAGGCCGAGCAGTCGGGCACGATGCAGGGCGAGATCGTCGTCGACTACTGGAAGGCCCACCCCGAGGCCGACCGGAACAAAGACGGAAAGATCCAGTACGTCATGCTGACCGGCGAGCCCGGTCACCAGGACGCCCCGATCCGCACGGAGTACTCCATCAAGGCCATCACCGGCGCCGGGCTCCAGGTGGAGAAGCTCGCGGAGGACACGGCCATGTGGGAGCGCGTCAAGGGGCAGGAGAAGATGGCCGCCTTCATCGCCGCGCACAACGACAAGATCGAGGTCGTCCTCGCCAACAACGACGACATGGCCCTCGGCGCGATCGAGGCGCTCAAGGCGGCCGGGTACTTCACCGGCGGCAAGTACATGCCAGTCGTCGGCGTCGACGCGACGCCGCCCGCCCTCGACGCGATCGCGAGCGGCACGCTCCTCGGCACCGTCCTCAACGACGCCAAGGGCCAGGGCAAGGCGATCTTCGACATCTCCCTCGCGCTCGCCACGGGCGCCGAGGTCAAGACCAGCGTCGCGCCGCTCGACGGCAGGTACGTCTGGGTCCCCTACCGGAAGGTCACGAAGGAGAACCACCAGCAGTACAAGTGAGGCCAGCGAGCCCGCGGCGCGCGTCGGTCGGCGAGCGGCCGGCGCCGCCTCCCCCGGCCGAGTGCAACAGGAGATCGTCATGGCCGGCGCCGATTACGCCCTCGAGATGAGCGGCATCTCCAAGGTGTTCCCGGGGGTGAAGGCCCTGGACGCGGTGACCCTGCGGGTCCGTCCGGGCACCGTCCACGCCCTCATGGGCGAGAACGGCGCGGGCAAGTCCACGCTGATGAAGTGCCTGTTCGGCATGTACACGCCGGACTCCGGCACGATCGCGCTGGCCGGCAAGACCGTATCGCTGTCGTCGTCGCGCGCCGCGCTCGATCACGGCATCGCCATGATCCACCAGGAGCTGCAGCCGATCGCCTACCGGAGCGTCATGGAGAACCTCTGGCTGGGGCGCTACCCGATCCGCCGGTTCGGGCCTCTCAAGCTGGTCGATCACCGGAAGATGCTGCGGGACACGCAGGCGCTCTTCCGGGAGCTCCGGATGGACATCGACCCGACCGCCTGGGCCGTGGACCTCCCCGTCTCGAAGCTCCAGTCGATGGAGATCGCCAAGGCGGTCTCCCGGCGCGCCAAGATCATCATCATGGATGAGCCGACCTCGTCGCTCACCGAGCACGAGGTGGAGCACCTCTTCGAGATCATCGGCAGGCTCCGGGGCGAGGGGGTGGCCATCATCTACATCTCGCACAAGATGGAGGAGATCCTTCGCATCTCCGATGAGGTCACCATCATGCGCGACGGGCGCCTCGTCGGGACCTATCCGTCGTCCGAGCTCACGACCGATCTCATCATCCAGCGCATGGTCGGCCGCGACATGACGCACCGGTTCCCGCCGCGCGAGAACGACCCCGGCGAGGTGGTGATGCGGGTCGAGGGGCTGACCTCGGCGGACCCGAGATCGTTCAAGGACGTGACCTTCGGGCTCCGGCGGGGCGAGATCCTCGGGGTGAGCGGCCTCGTGGGCGCCCAGCGCACCGAGGTGATGGAAGCGCTGTTCGGGCTGCGCTCCGTCGCGAAGGGTCATGTCTTCGTCGACGGGAAAGAGGTGCAGATCGGGAGCCCCGTCAGGGCCATCGCGCACGGAATGGCGCTCCTGACCGAGGAGCGCCGCTCGACGGGGATCTTCCCGATGCTCCACGTGGCCGACAACACGCTGTCGGCGAGCTGGAAGAACTATGAGCGCAGGGCCGGCCTGCTCGATCTCCGCCGCGCCGAGGCGGACGTGCGGCGGCTCGCGGAGGCGCTGCGGATCAAGACGCCGAGCACGCGCGCCTTCATCCAGGACCTGTCCGGCGGCAACCAGCAGAAGGTCATCCTGGCGCGGTGGCTCCTCACGAGCCCCGATATCCTCATCCTCGACGAGCCGACCCGCGGCGTCGACGTCGGCGCCAAATACGAGATCTACACGATCATCGCGGACCTCGCGAAGAGGGGGAAGAGCATCATCCTGATCTCCTCGGAGCTGCCCGAGGTGCTCGGCATGTCCGATCGAATCATGGTCATGTGCGAGGGGCGGATCACGGGCATCCTGCAAGGCGAGAGCGCCACCCAGGAGGCGATCATGGCGCTGTCCACGCAGTTCCATTGAGCCATCGAACCGATCGAAAGCAGAGGGACCACTCCATGGCAACCAGCAGCGCCGGCGGCGCCGCCCGCGATCACCTGAGGGCAGTTCGAGAGTTCGCCAGCCGGCAGGCGATCTCTCTGGTCCTCCTCCTGCTGGTCCTCGTGATCGGCGTCCTGCGGCCCAGCTTCTTGAGCGTGGCCAACCTCATCAACGTCCTCATCATCTCCTCCGTCCGGGTGATCATCGCCCTCGGCGAGGGAGGCGTCCTGATCACGCGCGGGACCGACCTGTCCGCCGGCCGCACGGTGGGCCTCGCCGCCTGCATCGCCGCCTCGCTGCTGCAGCGGCCCGATTACGCGAGCCGGATGTATCCGCACCTCGCCAGCCAGCCGGTGCTGCTGTGCATCGCCGCGGCCGTCAGCGTCGGCGCCACGGTCGGGCTCATCAACGGGTTGATCGTGGCCTTCCTCAACGTGCCGCCCTTCATCGCCACGCTCGGCACGATGATCATGGCCTACGGCGCCGCGTCGCTCTACGTCGACCGCCCGCCGCTCGGCGCCCAGCCGATCGGCGGGCTGCGGGACGACTTCACCGCCATCGGCACCGGCGCGATCCGCTTCGGCGGCGACTGGGCGCTGCCGTATCTCGTCATCATCGCGGCGGTGATCACGGTCTTCATCTGGGTGCTCCTCAACCAGACCCGCCTCGGCAAGAACATCTATGCCATCGGCTCGAGCCGCGAAGCGGCGGTCGTCTCGGGGGTCGACGTCCCGAAGACGCTTTTGCTCGTGTACCTCCTGGCCGGCGCCCTCTACGGCCTGGCCGGGGCGCTCCTCGCGGCGAGGACCGGCGGCGCCACCAACAACTATGGCCTGATGTACGAGCTCGACGCCATCGCGGCCTGCGTCATCGGCGGCGTCTCGACGTCCGGCGGCGTCGGGACCGTCGGCGGCATCCTCACCGGAGTGCTCATCTTCGAGGTGCTCAACAACGGCCTCGTCATCCTCGGGGTGTCCCCTTACTGGCAGCAGATCATCAAGGGCCTCATCATCGTGGCGGCCGTCTCCGTCGACATCCGCAAGTACCTGCGGAAGCGCTGATCCTCCGTCGGGTTACGTCCGTTCCTCGCCGGGTTACGCCACTCGGGTGGCGCCCGCGCGGCTCGAGGCGGGCGGCCCGGGAGACGGCATGCGCCGGGCGCGGTCCCGATGCGGCACCTCGAGCCAGGAGAGCGCACGATGAAGGTCGTCGAGCTGGGAAACACGGGCCAGAAGGTCAGCCAGCTGAGCCTGGGCTGCATGCTGATGGGCACGCTGACGAGCGAGGAGGAGTCGCGGCAGATGCTCGATCGCTACGTCGAGCGGGGCGGCAATTTCCTGGACACCGCCAATTGCTACGGCTGGTTCTTGCGACAGGGCAGCCACGGCGGCGAGAGCGAGGCGGTGCTGGGGCGCTGGCTCGCGCAGCGCGGCAACCGCGGGCAGGTGTTCCTCGCGACCAAGGGCGCGGCGATGGTGCGGACCCCCGACGCGCACTGGCGCGGCGGCGAGGTCGACTGGACGAGCGCGCGCCGCGACTTCGAGGGCGCCGGCCGCGAGACGCTCGAGCGCGCCCTGGAGGCGAGCCTGCGCCGGCTGCAGACGGACCACGTGGACCTGTACTACGTGCACGTCGACGATCGGGTGACCCCGCTCGACGAGACGCTCGAGGCGCTCGCCCGGCTGGTGAAGGCGGGCAAGGCGCGGTTCATCGGCTGGTCGAACGTGCGCACCTGGCGCCTCGAGCGCATCCGCCAGCGCTGCGCGGCCGAGGGCTGGCCCGCGCCGGTGGCGCTGCAGCAGCAGCACAGCTACCTCCGCCGGCGCCAGGGCCTCGAGCACACGTCGATCGTGGACGACGAGCAGCTCGACTACCTGCGCGAGCACCCGGACCTGACGCTGGTCGCGTACTCGCCCATCCTGAAGGGGATCTACGACAGCGCCGCGAAGCGGCAGGGGCACTGGGCCATGCAGCCCTACGTCGGCAGCGACAGCGACGCGCGCCTCGCGGCCGTCGCGGCGATCGCGCGGCGGCTCGAGGTGCTGCCGCACCAGCTGGTGCTCGCGTGGCTGATGCACCAGCGCGCCCCCCGCGTCGTCCCGCTCGTGGGGCCGCGGACGCTCGAGCAGCTCGAGCAGAACCTGCGCGCCGTGAACCTGGAGCTCTCGCCCGAGCTCTGCGCGGAGCTCGACCGTGCGAGCGGCTGAGCGGCGCGGCGCTCAGGTCGGGGGGGTGTAGACGCAGTGCACGCCGGTGCGCAGCGCCGCCTCGAGCTCGTCGGCGATGGCGGGGCTCGCGGCGCGGATGCGGCGCAGCGCGAGCGTCAGGCGGCGGCGGACGTTGACGCGCGCGCGCTCGACCGCCGAGGCGCCGCGCCGCGCGCGACCGCCGAGGCCGAGGCCGCGCGAGAGCTCCCGGGTCACCGCCTCGAGCTCCGCGGCGAGCCGCTCGCGGCGGCCGAGGTCGTTGAAGGCCGCGGCCTCCTCGACCTCGGCGCGCAGCTCGCGCACCCGCGCCTGGTACTCGGCGCGGGCCCGCGGGTCGTGGATCTCGCCCGCGTCGCCGGGATCGACGCCCGCGGGGCTGCCCGAGAGCTCGAGCACGTGGAACTCTCGGCCGGGCTCGTCCACGAGCTGCGCCAGCATGCGCATGCCGCGGCTGTCCTGCACGCGGCACAGGGCGCCCGCGGCGCTGACGGTCCAGTACTCGCCCTCCCGGACGAGCCGCAGCGGCTCGGCGCGCCCGGGGCGAGGGCGGGCCGGCGCCGGCGCAGGGTCGGCCGGGGCGGGCGGCGCGGGCGGCGCGGGCGGCGCGGGCGGCGCGCCCTCGAGCCCGGCGAGCGCCCGGCGGCAGCGCTCCTCGAGCGCGCTCAGGCCGACCTCGCCCGCGAGGGCCGCGGCCCGCTCGAGCCGCTCCCGGGCGCCCGCCGTGAGCGCGTCGCGCTCGCCGGCCCCTGCCGTCCGCCGGCGCGCGATCGCGACGCGGGCGTGATCGTGGTGGACGCGCGCCGCGAGGGGCCGCGCGCCCAGCCGCTCGGCGGCGGCGAGGGCCGCGCGGGCGTGCCGCTCGGCGTCGTCCCAGCGCGACAGCGCGGCGCTCAGGTTGAGCAGGGCGAGATCGACCAGCCCGTGCAGGGAGAACGCGGTCGTGGTCAGCACGAACGCCGTGCCGGCGGACGGGGCGAGCTCGTCGTAGAGCGCCTGCGCCCAGGGCGCGTCCCCCAGCGCGCACGCGATCTCGACGGCCAGCTCCGGCATGTGGATGTACCCGGCGACGGTCGGATCGTCCGGCCCGGGGCCGCCGCGCGGGGGCTCGGGACGCCGCAGGACGCCCGCGTAGCCGCGCGCGCACAGCGCGTCGAGCGCCGCGCGCGCGGGCCCTTCCTGGCCCCGCCAGCTCGCGAGCAGCGCCGTGAACAGGAGCACGGCGGCGCTGTCGGGCGCCTGGCTCGAGAGCTCGCCCAGGAAGCGCTCGAGGCGCTCGGGGTCGTAGCGCCCGAGCGCCCGCGAGAGCGGCCGGGAGGGGACGAGCCTCGCGCCTTCCGCGTTGCCCTGATCGCGGACGCGGCGCGCCTCGTTCTCCCAGTGCAGGGCGCGCTCGAGGTCGCCCTGCCACTCGGCGCGCATGGACCGGAACATGGCGGGCACCCAGCCGTAGCGCGGCTGGCCGAGCTCGCTCGCGAGCGCCTCGCAGCGGCCGAGCGCGCCCTCGAAGCCGCCCGCGTCGAGCAGCTCGGCGCGATCGAAGGCGAGGCGCTGCGCCGCGAGCAGCGCGCGCGGGCCGTCGCCGAGCGAGATCGCGAGCTCGAGCGCCTCGGCGTTCAGGCCGGCGCGCTCCGCGGGCGGCGCGAAGTCCATCAGGGCGCCGAGCGCGGCGTGGATGACCGAGAGCGAGAGCCCCGGATCGTCGAAGCGCCGCGCCATGGCGATGGCGCTCCGGGCGAGGTCCATCGGCCCTCCCGGATCGAGCTCGGGCTGGCGCGCGCTGGCGAGCCGCGCGCTGACCCGGGCCGCGAGCGGGCTGTCGCCCGGCGGCAAGAGCGAGAGCGCCTCGCCGAGCAGGCGCGCGACCTCGCGATCGGCATTGCCGACGCGGCTCTCCGCGCCGAGCGCGAGCGCGGCCCGCGCGAGGAGCGCGCCGTCCCCGCGGGCCCGCGCGAGCGCGACGGCCCTTTCGCACGCGGCCTCGGCGCTCGCTCGCTGCTCAGCGCGCGCCAGCGCCTCGACGTGCGCGACGAGCAGCTCGCCCTGCCGCGCCGGATCGACGGGCGAGGCGAGGGCCTCGGCCGCGAGCGCTCGCTCGTAGAGCGCGGCGGCGTCCGCGAACGCGAGGCGCGCCATGGCGAGGCGCGCGGCGCGCTCGGCGGCGCGCGCGGCCCGCGGCGCCGACGCGACGCCCGCCTCGAGCCAGTGGCGCGCGATCTCGTGGAGGGGCGAGGTCGGGTCGCCCTCGTGGCGGGCCTCCAGGGCCTCGGCGGCGCGCTGGTGCAGGAGCGCTCGCGGCGCCGGGGGCAGCTCCTGCACCAGCGTCTCGGCCACGAGGGCGTGCGAGAAGCGGTAACGGCCCGGGCTCACCGGCGCGAGCACGCCGAGGGCGCACGCCTCGTGCGCCGCGACCTCGAGCTCCGCGGCGGGCCGCTCGAGCAGGGCGGCCACGAGGGGCAGCCCGAACTCGCGCCCGACCAGCGCCGCGGCGCGCAGCGCCTCGCGGTGGCCCGCCTCGAGGGCGGCGAGGCGCTCGCCGACGAGCGCGCGCAGCGTGCCCGGCAGGTCCGCGGAGGAGCGCCGCGCGGCGGGCGCGGGCAGCCGCAGGAGCTCGCTCACGAAGAGCGGGTTGCCGTCGCTGGCCGCGTGGATCCGGCGCGCCGCGCCCGGGTCGTCGTCGCCCGTGGTCTGCTGGATCCAGCGCCTCACGTCGCCCTCGGACAGGCGCTCGAGCCCGAGGTGCTCGCAGAGCCGCGCGAGCCGCGAGAGGCGCCGCTCGATCTCCGGCCGGCGGCCGTCGACCTCCGGCCGGCGGCCGTCGACGTCGCGCCGGCTGCCGAAGAGCGCGACGCGCTCGGAGCGCAGGCCCCGCGCGACGAACTCCATGAGCTCGAGCGACGAGGGGTCGACGGCGTGGAGATCGTCGAAGAAGAGCGCGATCGGCTCCTCGCGCGCGTGCGCCGAGAGGTGGCAGACGACCGCGTCGTAGAGCTGGAACACGTCCGCGCCCCGCGCGGGCTCCCCGGGCGCGAGCTCGAGCAAGAGCCCGCGCAGCCGACCGGCGAACGCCGCGGGCGCCCGCGGCCGCCCGAGCAGCGCGCGCAGGATCTCGAGCCAGGGCCAGAAGCTCGGCGCCTGGCCGAGCTCCCACCCTCGGCCCCACGCGACCGCGAAGCCGCGCGCCCGCGCGCGCTCGGCGAGCTCCTCGAGCAGGCGCGTCTTGCCGATGCCGGGCTCGCCGGCCACGAGGGCGCCCGATCCGCGGCCGGCGAGCGCCTCGCCGAGCAGGTCGTCGAGCAGGCTCAGCTCTCGGTCGCGACCCACCCAGGCTGCCGGACGCAGGACCACGCGCCCACCTTACCACCGGGCGGGCGCGCGCCGGCACGGCATCCGGCGCGATCGACCAGGGGAACGCCTGCCAGCGCCGGGCTCGCGCCGGCCTTTGCCGGCGGAGCCGGCGCGCGAGCCCGAGCTGGAAGCGGTCTCAAGACGCGCTGCGGGACTCCCCGCTACGCTCAGATGCAGATGTCTTCGTACAGGCTAATGCATGCATCGATGAACTGCTCCCAGCTACAGCCGCCGTTATCGTGACAGGTCCCCGTCCCGGTACGCGGGTCGACGCAGTAGTCGAGCCACACCCAACAGTATGCGGCGGAATCCGAGGTCTCGCCGGTCGACTGCGCTTCGATGGCAGGACCAGAGGAGGGCCCGCTCCAGCTGCCGAGCGGGTTCTCTGCGGCTTCGCTCGGGTCCAGGCGGACGATCTCCGGCTCCGCGGGCTCTTCGGAGCCCACGCACCCGGCGATGCCCACAGCAGCAATGATGCCAAAGCCCGCGAACGCTCGTCGCATCTTCATGACATAGCTCCTGGTTCGCAGGCCGTCGTCCAGGGCGCGGAATGCGCGCGTCGCGCCTGCGATGCGGCGAACATAGAAGAGCCTCGCTCAACGTGCAAGACGAAGTATTTATAGTTTTCGTTAAGACAGAGCAGGACATGAATCTTCGAGCAATCACGCGGCAGGCTCAGCTTGAGGTCTCGCAGGCCGAATAGCGACAACGACCTCATCAACACATAGATTGACCGTCGATAGATACCATCGTCGTCTCGCGAGGATAGCAGGACTCATAAGGTGCTTCGTCGGCGGTGAGGGGGCGTAACGATCTGCCCTGGACACCACATCGTCGCAATCGACGGCTCTCGATCGGTTTGCATTTCTTCACATTTCTCCCCCGGGCTCCAGGACGACGGGAGCTGCCGAGCTCGCCTCCACGTGGAGGACCTGGTGGAGCTCTTGTTGCATCTCGGGTTCGAGACGCCGCCCTCCGGACGAACCCGGACAGGCACGCTCGCGATGGTTCGACGCGCCTCGCCGCAGCGGAGGCCATGACATCGTGGCCGTGCGTCAGCTCGTGCGCGATGGCGGGTGGATCACGTCCGGTCACGTCCGGCGGCCATGCGCTCTCCGGAAGGAGGGATGTCCGCCGGCGCAGGCGTCTCGCACGAGCCGCGCGCGGGCGCCGGGCGGCTCGACGAGATCTCCCGCCCCGACGCGGGGCGAGCTCGGGCGGCGCGGGATCAGTACTCGCGGCAGTCGCCCGGCGCCTCGAGCGCGCCGAAGCTGTAGGGCCGCGCCTGCTTGACCAGCAGCCGCCGCTCCGGGCCGATCAGCTTCCACTCGATCTGCATCGCGTAGAGCCGGTTCTCCCCCTCCGGGTCGACCAGCGGCCGGTAATGGTCGTGGATCGACCCGAGCACGCAGCCGAGCCGCTGGACCTCCGGGAACGACAGCACGTCGCGACCGCGCGTCAGGCTCGAGCGAGCGTGGTACTCCGCCTTGACCGTGCGCGGCGGCGGCGTGTACACGATCTCGTCGCTGGTCACGCCGGGCGCCGGGTTGGTGACCGACGCCTCCCCGATCTGCGCGTTGATGTAATACTGGCTGTCGCGGGTGGCGTCGAGCGCGTTGCGGCTGATGGCCACGCCCTGCGCGCGCTCCGATTGCCAGGCCTGGTGCACCAGCACGGCCATGGCCGCGCGCGCCTGCTCGACGTGCCCGAACTCGCGCTCGTCGTAGGCGCGCGTGTTCCAGAGGCTCGACCACACCGTCCGCAGCGCGTCCTCGATGGAGCTCGACTCCGCGTCCAGGTCGCCGCTCGTCGACGTGTGCAGCCCCGCGCCGTTGAAGGTCGCCAGATCCTCGGTGTTGCTGCTGCTGCGCAGCCGCACGCGGTCGCCGCCGAAGCGGCGATTGATCGCGGCCTCGACCTCGCTCAAGAGCGCGGGATCCACCGGGTGCTCCAGCATCCGCGCGCGCACCTCGGCCAGCCCTTCGGCGTGCGCGCGCGGGTCCGCGCGGAACTCGGGGTCCTGCTCGAGCTCGGCCAGGAGCTCCGCCGCGCCGCTCGCCTGGAAATGATCCATGTAATGCGAGAACGGGATCGCGAACGCCGCGGGCGGCACGTACAGCGGAATCAGGTCGGGCGGGCAATACGCCCCCACGCCGCTCACGCGGTACAGCTCGGCCATGCCCGCCGCCTTGGCCCCGATGCTGTCGCTCATCGCGTAAGTCGCGGCGTCGAGCGGCACGACGCCGCGCACGGACACGTCGAGCGCCGGCGAGAGCCGCTCGCCCTTCGGCTTGCGCGCCTCCCAGTAGGCGTCGGCCTCCTGCGCGGTCGCCTCGCGGAGGTCGAAGTCCGTCGCGCGCACCTCGAGCCGCACCAGCTTGCCGAACAGGCCCTTCAGGCGCTCGTCCTCCCGCGCGCCGCGCAGGGCCATGTTCGGCGTCCCCCGGCCGCGCGCCAGCACGTTCACGTGCGAGAGCGGCGTCTGGAACGCCTCGGTGATGAGGCCGCCCATGAACGCCGTCTCGTTCGGCACGTCGTCCGTCACCACGATCACGTTCGGGCCGAGCTCCGCCGTCTCCAGCTCGCGCCCCGGGACGAACGTCAGCGTGCCGAACCCCTCGGCCGGGTTGAGCGGCTGATAGGTCAGCCCCCGGTACGGCGCGTTCGGCCCGACCAGCGGCGCCGTCCCCTCGATCGCGCGCGCCTCGGCGATCTGGCGCGCCTCGGTGGGGCGGATCGACCACGCCTCCGGGTCGGGCACCGCCTTCATCGCCGCGAAGAACGCGCGCCGCATCTGCGCGCCGACGATCTTGTCGCCGGGGGCGAACTCGACGGTCTTGGCGCCGTTGGTGTGCTGAACCAGCGTGCCGAGGAGGAAGCGACGCCCCTCGACGCGGAAGTACTCGGATTGGCTGAACAGCCCCCAGCCGGTGTTGAACTCCGCGGCTTGCTCGGGATCGCAGCGATCGAGGTGCGGCTCCCGCTGGATCTGCTCCCGGATGAAGGTGTAGTGGAGCGCCCACGTCTCCGTGCTCAGGAGGTGCACGGTGTCGTCCGCGGCCATGTCGACGACGAACTTGACGCCGGCCTCGCTAACCTCGGTGCCGCCTCTGGCCAGCGCGGCGAAATCGCCGGCGGTCTCCAGCCGGCGCGCGCGCCCGCTCGCGAGCGGGCGGCCGGGCAGCTCGGCGCAGCCCTCGTTCGTCGCGCCGGGGCTCGCCGCCTCGCAGAAGCGCGGCGCCCCGGTGGCGTCGGGCACGCGGGCCAGCGACGCGCCCTCGGGCCACGCCATGAAGTCGATCCGATCGCTCGGCTCCGGCCGGCCGGCCTGCCACAGCGTCACCACGCCCTCGAAGTCCGGCGAGGCCTCGATCTCGGCGGTGTCGGCCGCGCTCACCGGGACGCTCACGCGCTCCCCGGGCGCGAGCGCGGCCGACGGCGCCGGCCACGCGAGCGGCACGCCCGCGCCGTCGCCGGGCAGCGCCTGCCCCGGCGCGAGCGTCGACAGGCGCAGCGCGAAGCCGTCGAGCGCCACGGCCTCGTCGCTCGCGTTCAGCACCTCGACGAACCCCGCGGGCCGCAGCGAGAGCTCCGAGATGACGAGCGGCCCGGCGATGGCCGGGAACGGCTCGGGCCACGGGTAAGGCGCGAAATTGACGTTGTCGCCGAGGCTCGGCGGCTCCGGCGGATCGCAGCTCTCGCCGTTCTCGCGCTCGGGCGTGGCGTAGCGGCAGATCGACGGCTCGCCCGTCCCGTCGGGCAAGCGCGCGTAGCTCTCGGAGCGCGGCAGCTCCGGCACGTCCATCGCGTCGGCCAGCGCGCACGACGGCGCCCAGAGCAGCACGCGCGCGCCCGAGCTCGAGAGCTTGAACGGCAGGTGCCGCGGGCCTTGCTCGGGCGCGTCGTCGGCCCAGAAGAGCGCCGTCTCGCCCGGCCCGAGCGTCTGCTGCGGCAGCCGCGTCGCCTCGCCGAGCTTCTCCCCGAGGGCGTACTCCCCGAGATCGAGCGCGCGATCGCCGATGTTCACGAGCTCGATGAAATCGTCGGTCTCTCCGATCTCATCGACCCACGCGCCGTCGTTGCCGGTCATCACCTCGTTGATGCGCAGATCGCCGCTCGGCGCGGGCGCGCCGCCCGCCGGAAGCACGAAGTCGCACCTCGTCGACGTCTGCTCCGGCGGCGGCGCGGGCGTCTCGCCCGAACAACCGACGAAGGTGGCCAACGACAACAGGCCCGCCCCCGCGCGCGCACGAAGCGCGCGACGCGGGCGGCGATCGCGGGATGAGCTCGCCGTCATCCCCGCTCCGCCAGCATGCCGTATGCCACGCCGGCGGGCGCCTGGTAGGGCGAAGAAAACCATGGATATCGGACACTTCTACGCTTGGCACAGCGTCCCGTGCGCCGCGTTGTGCCAGGGCCCGCGCCGCCAGGGCCAGGGCCCGCGCGCAGGGCGAGCCGCCCCGGAGGTCTGCACGGGAAAAACGCGGGAGGTGCCTGATTGGCCGAGGGCTCGATCGATCAGGGGCGCATCCGCCCCGGGGGTGCCTCCAGCAGGCCTGCTTCGCGGCCTGTCCTGGACCCGTCGGTGGCCAGCGTGCTCTCGCCGGCAACCTGGCAAGTCCTTGCTTGCCGCCGGCAAATCGCTGCCGGCGCGCACAGGCCCCCGAGCGGTCGGGGGCCGTCTCGAGCGCCGCAAACGCCGCCTTCGCCGCGGCTTTCCTTGCTCGCGCGCGTGGCACGAGCTCTGCAATGCGGCGTCTCAGGGTCATCGCCGCGGGCATCGAGGCCCGGCGAGGACCCGACCTCGGCACCGCTGAGTCACAGCCTCGCGGAAGCGCCCCTCATCGGTCAATGCATCCGACGATGCCACATGCCCGATGAGGCGAGTCGATTCATGCGCTTGCAATCCGCGAGACGCGCTGATGTCTGCGGTGGCGGCAACTCACGGACACAGACAGGAGCTCGACATGAATATCACGCTTCAGCAAAGGGTTACTTTCAATGAGACGGCGCTCGGCGGGACGACGCTCGGCGGCGCCTCGCCCCTGATCGTCGCGTGGACGGGGACGGACCAGGAGCACCACGTCAACGTGGCTCAGAGCAAGGACGGGCGTTCCCTCAGCGGCAAGGTGACCCTGCCCGAGACGTCCATCGGGCAGCCGGCCGTTGCGTCGGGGGGCGCGACGCTTTACGTGGCGTGGACCGGCACCGACGACCCGCGCCACCTGAACGTCATCGCTTCGTCCGACGGCGGGCGGACGTTCCCGCCCGCGACAAAGGTCACGCTCGGAGAGACAAGCAACGCCGCGCCGGCCCTCGCCTACGGCAACGGCACGCTCTACCTCGCTTGGACGGGGACGGACGGACGCTTGAACGTCGTCTCCTCGACGAACGGCCGCCAGTTCTCCGACAAGGTGACCCTCGGCGAGACCAGCGGCGCTGCGCCCTCGCTGGCGTTCGTGAACGGCACGATCTACCTCGGCTGGAGCAGCACCGACGCGAACCGGAGCCTCAACATCCTTCAGTCGAAGGACGGCCGCAGCTTCGGCAACAAGGTGACGCTCGGGGAGTCGAGCGATCTCGCCCCGGTCTTCGCGCCTGCCAGCGATAACGTCACCTACATGGCATGGACGGGGCGCGACGCGCAGCGACACCTCAACATGATGGCGTCGCGCGACGGCGGCCGGACGTGGGGAAGCAAGGCGACCTTCGAGGATACCAGCGCGGCGGTGCCGTCGCTCGCGTGGCTCGGGGACAAGCTGATGATCGGCTGGACCGGGACCGATCCGGAGCACCACCTCAACGTCGCGCACATCGTCGTGCAGCTGTGAGCCGCAGGCGGCGTCCGGCAGCCCGCGCCCCGCTCGTCTGCGGTGGGCTGCTGGAGCGGCAGCCCACCTCGGCAGGGAGCGTCACGTCGGCGGCGGCGCCGCCTGTGAGCCTGCCGCGGTCGCGAACGCGATCCCGCTCTGAAGATCGCGTCGGACCACGACGCCGCCGAGCTCGATGTCGAGGCCGACGATGGCCCGGGACACCTCGGGTCGGATGCCCGTCAGGACGACCTGCGCCCCGAGCAGCCGGACCGCCCGCGCCACCTGCAGGAGGGCGCTGGCCGAGGCCGCGTCGATGTGCGGCACGCCCGTCACGTCGATGATCGCCACCCGCGCCTGCCGCTCGACCACCTTGCCCAGCAAACTCTCCATGATCTGCTGCGCGCGCGCCGCGTCCAGCACGCCCACCAGCGGCAGCACGAGGACGCCCTGGCTGATGGGCACGATGGGCGTCGACAGCTCCTGGAGCGTCTTCGCCTGCATCCGGAGCGTATCCTCGAGCCGCTTTCGCTCGGTGACCACCTCCGTGAACAGCATGATCCCGCCGATCTCGCCGCTCGTCGTGTGCCACGGGAAGATCTTCCAGCGCACCCAGTCGACGTGCCCGTCGCTCCGCGGGAAGGCCTCCCCATCATTGCCTTCCGAGGCCCCCGCGAGGCACCGCCGGTGGACCGCCCTCCAGTGCTCGGGGATGTCGGGGAAGAGCTCGTAATGGCTCCGGCCGATGATCTCTCGCTCTTTCAACCCGTAATCCACCAGCCATCGGCTACTGGCCAGGACGTAGCGCATGTCCCGATCGAACATGGCCACCGCGGCCGGGGTGTAGGTGACGAAGAGGCGCACATGCTCCTCGCTCCGGCGCAGCGCCGCCCGGAGGTGATCCCGCTCCTCCTCGGCCTGCTCCAGCTCCCGGATGCGCTGCCTCAGCTGCTGGTTCTCCGCGACGACGTCGCTGCAATCCGCATCAAATGCCATCCGTTCCCTCGGTTCTAGTGCGCCCTGTATATCAAGATAGCCAAGGACGCTAACACGCCGCTGCTGCCGGCGAGGGGTGGAACCGGAGAGCGGGTCTGCGCGCGGCGAGCCCTCGCAACGCGCCTGCCGTCACCCGGCTGCCGACGACGTCGAGGTGCTCGAGCTCCGGCCAGCGATGGAGCTCGTCGAGGATGGCGTCGGTGACGGGCGTGTCGCGGAGCGAGAGCGATCTCAGGCGGCGGTATGGCGAGGCTGCCCGCACCACCTCGGCGTCGGAGATGCTCTCGATGTGCAGGGCGAGATCACGAAGACCCGGCGCGCATGGCCAGGGTGACCGCGGAGGCGCCGGGGCCGTCAGCGAGAATTGCTCCAGCCTCGGTAGCTCCGCGAGGGGTGAGTCCAGCTCGACGCGGTGAGCGGCGTGCAGCGTGAGCCGCTCCAGTCCGGCTACCCCGCCGAGCCCAACGACGCCCGTCACCTCCGCGGGGAGCCTGGTCAGGTCGAGCGTCGTGAGCGCCGGAAGCGATGGCATGGACGAGAGATCGACCCGCACGAGCGGCGCGAAATCGATCCGCAGGACGCGCAGACGAGGCAGGCGGGCCAGCCCATGAAGCCCTGATCCCATGATCGGCACCTGCTTCATTTCGAGGATCTCGAGCCCCGGGAAGCCGTGGATCGTCGCCAGCGACCGATCGGTGAACGCGGGGCCGATGAGGTCGAGCGACCACACATCGCTCGAGTGGAGCACGACGCGCTCGAGATCGGCCGGCGTCCAGCACACCGCTTGATTGTAGATGCTGAAACGTTCACCTTCCTTGTAGCCGACTGGCAGGGCGGGCCCGAGGACGTGGAACGGAGGCCGCCCCTCGTGCGCGTGGTACAGGAGGCCCTCGTCCGCGGTGAAGCGCCCGCAAGAGACGACGTCGATCAGCGTCGCCGTCCCCGTCTCACCGGCGACGCTGAGGTTGATCCACTCCGGGACACGGCCACCGCGCCAAAGAGCTCCCAGGACGTGCTCCTCGGTGACGTCGTGCAGCGCCATCGCCTTGTCGAACGCGCCATCCTCCGGATAGACCACCTCGTCGCCGACGCGAGGGTTGCCGTCGTAGGAGCTATTCAGATGCACGCGAAAGCGAAGGTCGTCAGGGAGCGGCTCCTGGACGAGCTCGCGCGCAAAATCTCGCGCACGCACGCTCGCTTCGCGCAGGCGCCTGGCGAAGAGGTTCCGATCCATGGCTCCGAGGCTACCTCATCCGAGGTGGGCGAGCGCACTCCACGCGCCCGCCGCCGAGCGCCGCCGCCTCCCGCGCGGCCTCGTCCTCCACGGCGCCCGCCCCGACGAGGGCGGCGGCCTCCCCGGAGCGCCCCGCGAGCGCACCTCGGCCGTGATCCCGGGCGGCGCCCGGCGTGTCGCGCTCGGCTTCGCTGCTATCCTCGGCCGGGCCGCCGCGCCGTCGCGGCGCCCAAGGCCGCATGACCCTCTACGATCCGACACGGCACGTCACGCTGCCGCCCGAGCCCTGGGACCCCGGGCGGGCGCAGGCGTGGCTTGAGCGATGGGCCGCGGACGCGCTTTCGGCCCGGGGCCGGCAGGGCTGGCCGGTGCACCCGCGCGACGCCGAGGGCGCCCCGGGCCCGGGGGCGCCCCGCCCGTACCAGGGCCTGTACCTCGGCGCGTGCGGCGTCTGGCTCGCCCTCGCCCGCGCGGCGGCGGCGGGCTTCTGCAGGCTGCCGATGAGCCTGCCGGAGATCTTCGACGAGGTGCTCGAGGAGTACCTCCGCTCGCCCGACGACGGCCAGCGCGTGCCGTCGTGGTTCCTCGGCGAGAGCGCCCTGCTGACGGCCTGCTGTCTGGCCCGACCGGACGCGCGCAAGGCCGATCGCCTGGCCGAGATCATCCGCGACAACCGCGACAACCCCGCGCGCGAGGCGCTGTGGGGCGCGCCCGGGACGATGCTCGCGGCGCTGTTCCTGCACGAGGCGACCGGGGACGAGCGCTGGGCAGCGCTGATCCGCGACAGCGCAGCGGCGCTGTGGGAGAGCTGGACGCACGACGAGGCCCTCGGCGTCTGGCTGTGGGAGCAGGACCTGTACGGCCGCCGGGTCCGCTATCTCGGGGCCGCGCACGGCTGGGCCGGCAACCTCTACGCGCTCTGGCGCGCCCATGCCCTGCTGAGCCCGGAGCAGCGATCGCAGCTGCGCGCGCGGACGCTGGAGGGGCTCGGCCGCCTGGCGACGATCGAGGGCGAGCTCGCCAACTGGCCCGCGCACGCGGGACCGCCGTCGAAGCCGCTCTTGCAGTGGTGCCACGGCGCGCCCGGCATCATCACGTCGCTGCGCCACGCGGATCTGCCCGAGGCGTTGCCGCTGCTCCTGAAGGGCGCGCGGTCGATCGTGGCCGCCGGGCCGCTGGCGAAGGGCGTGGCCCTGTGCCACGGCACCGACGGCAACGGCGCCGCCCTGCTCGAGATCTACCGGCGCACGCAGGACGCCTCCTGGCTCGATCGCGCCCGCGCGTTCGCCATGTGGGCCATCGCGCAGTCCGAGGCCGAGCACCACCGGGCCGGCCAGTGGCGCTACAGCCTGTTGACCGGCGACGCCGGGCTCGCCTGCTATCTGCTCGACTGCCTCGACGGACGGAGCCGCGGCATGCCGGGGATCGACAGCATGGGGTGAGCGCCTCGCGCCCCGGCGCTGTAGAGTCGGCCCCGGAGATCACCGCCGTCCTCAACCCTGGAGAGGTCCATGCTGACGAAGCTCGACGAGAGTGAAGCCGTCGCGTCCTGCGAGCGCTGCTGGGAGCAGGAGATCGTCCCCGCGCTGCACGACTACATCCGCATTCCCAACAAGTCGCCGGCCTTCGACCCCGCCTGGCGCGAGAACGGCCACATGGACAAGGCGGCGTCGCTCCTCGCCGCCTGGTGCAAGGCGCAGCCGATCCCCGGGCTCACGGTGGAGGTCGTGCGCCTCGACAACCGCACGCCGGTCATCCTGATGGAGGTGCCGGGCAGGGGCGACGACACGGTGCTCCTCTACGGCCACCTCGACAAGCAGCCCGAGATGACGGGCTGGCGGCAGGGGCTCGGCCCCTGGGAGCCGGTGCGCGAGGGCGACCGGCTCTACGGCCGCGGCGGCGCCGACGACGGCTACTCGGGCTTCGCGTCGCTCGCCGCGCTGCGCCTGCTGCACGAGCAGCGGCTCCCGCACGCGCGCTGCGTGGTGCTCATCGAGGGCTGCGAGGAGAGCGGCAGCCCGGACCTGCCCGCCTACATCGACGCGCTCGCGGACCGCATCGGCAAGCCGAGCCTCGTCGTGTGCCTCGACTCCGGCTGCGGCAACTACGACCAGCTCTGGACCACGACGTCGCTCCGCGGGCTCCTCCAGGGCACGCTCGAGGTGAGCATCCTGCGCGAGGGCGTGCACTCGGGCGTGGGCAGCGGCGTCGTGCCCTCGAGCTTCCGGATCCTGCGGCAGCTCCTGTCGCGCATCGAGGACGAGCGGACCGGGCGCGTCCTCGTGGACGCGCTGCACGTCGAGATCCCGAGGGAGCGCGTCGAGCAGGCGCGGGCCGCGGCCGAGGTCCTCGGCGCGACGGTCGTGAGCGAGCTGCCGTGGGTGCAGGGCGCGGGCCCGGTGACCGGCGACGTGGCCGAGCTGCTCCTGAACCGCACCTGGCGCCCCGCGCTGTCCGTGACCGGCGCCGACGGCCTGCCGCCCATCGCCAGCGCGGGCAACGTGCTGCGCCCGTTCACGCGGGCGAAGCTCTCGATGCGCATCCCGCCGCGCGTCGACCCGAAGAAGGCGGCGGCGGCCCTGAAGCAGACGCTGGAGCAGGACCCGCCGTACGGCGCCGAGGTCCGGTTCCGCGTGAGCGAGCCGTCGCCCGGGTGGGACGCGCCGGCGACGGCGCCCTGGCTGGAGGCGGCGGTGCGCAAGGCGTCGCAGGCGTTCTTCGGCCGGCCGGCGATGGGGATCGGCGAGGGCGGGACGATCCCCTTCATGGCGATGCTGGGGGAGAAGTTCCCCGAGGCGCAGTTCCTCATCACCGGCGTGCTCGGGCCCCAGTCGAACGCGCACGGACCGAACGAGTTCCTGCACCTCGGCATGGGGAAGAAGCTCACCTGCTGCGTGGCGAGCGTGATCGCCGACCACGCCGCGCGGCCGCGCTGAGGGGCCGGCGGCGGCCTCGGCGCCGCGGCGCGCTCAGCGGCCGCGCGCGCCCGCGCCGGGGGCGGCCGCGAACGTGAGCACGACCCGGGCCCCGCCCTCGCGGCCCTCCTCGATCCGGATGGACCCGCCGAAGCTCTTCATCCGGTTCGCCGAGAAATGCAGCCCGATGCCGTTCGCGCCCTCCCGGGTCGTGAACCCGTACTGGAACACCTGCATCCGCGCGGCCTCGGGGATGCCCGGCCCGCTGTCCTCCACGGCGCAGCACACCTCGGCCCCGTCCTGCCACGTCGAGATCTCGATCCAGGGCTCGCGCGCCTCCGCGTCGCCGAGCGCCGCCCGCGCGTTGTCGAGCAGGTTGTAGAGGATGGTCAGGAGATCGTGGCGGTTCGCCACGACGTCGTCGACCGGCCGCAGCTCGAGCTGCAGCGCGACGCGCGCGTTCACGAGCGCCACCCCGTGCGCGTGCAAAGACTCGTGGATCACCTCGCTCACGGAGAGCCGCTCCGTGCGGTACGCGTTCCTGTACGCGTACCTCTCCTGCGCGCGGATGGCGTCGCGGATGACGTCGAGCTGCTCGCGCAGGCGCTCGACGTCCGCCACCGTCTCCGCCTGCTCCTGCTCCAGGGCGGCCAGCGCCAGCTCCACGTAGCGGCGCAGGCTCTCGCTGCGCGGCTCGTCCGCCGGCCCCGCGAGCTCCGGGCCGCCGCCCGCGAGCAGCTCGCCGAGGGCCCTCGAGAGCCGCGGCAGCCGCGACCTCGCGAGGCGATCCCGCACCAGATCGGCCGTGACCCCGGCGCTGCTCAGCGTGTTGCCCGCGCTGTGGAGCACGTCCATCGCGACCTGCGCCATGCCCGAGTGCCGCGCGATCTCGGCCTGCTCGGCGCCGAGCTGCTGGTACGACCGGTAGAGCCGCACCATCGACCGCACGCGCGCGAGGAGCTCCCGCGGGGAGAACGGCTTCACCAGGTACTCGTCGGCGCCCCCGTCGAGCCCCGACGCGATCGCCTCGTCGTCCGCGCGCGCCGTGACCAGGATGACCGGCACGTGGCGCAGCACCGGGTGCGCCTTCAGCCAGGCGGTGAGCTCGATCCCCGACATCCGCGGCATCATCACGTCGGAGACGATGACCTGCGGGGGCGAGCGCTCGATGAGCTCCTGCGCCTCGATGCCGTTCTGCGCCTCCAGGAGGCGGTAGCTCGGGGACAGCAGCGCGCGCATGAACTGCCGCATGTCCGGGTTGTCGTCGACGAGCAAGAGCAGCGGCCTCTCCGACTCCGCGGCCGGCCGCGCCGCGCGCGGGGCCCCCGGCGGGCGGCTCGACGTGCGCGCGGCGCGCGGCGCGCCGGCGTCCGCCTCCAGCCCCTGGCCGTCGGGCGCGGCGCCGACGGGCGGCAGCGAGCTCAGCCAGCGCCGCGTCTGCGCGGTGCTGTTCTCGCTGCGCGACCTCGGCTCGTCGCTCTCGGGCGCGCCGTCCTCGACCGACCGCGGCAGGCGCACGCGGACCGTCGTCCCCCGGCCGAGCTCGCTCTCGATGGCGACGGCGCCGCGCATGAGCTCCGCGAACTGCTTGACCAGCGAGAGCCCGAGCCCCGTGCCCTCGTACCTCCGCTTCACCGAGCCGTCGACCTGGGTGAACTTCGAGAACAGCTTGCCGAGCTCGTCCCGCGGGATGCCGATCCCCTCGTCGCGCACGCCGAGCTCGAACGAGGCGTCGTCGAGCGTGCGCAGGGAGACCTCGACGTGCCCCCCCGGGTGAGAGAACTTCAGCGCGTTGCTGATGAGGTTGAGCAGGATGCGCTCGTACTTGTAGCGGTCCAGGAGGACCACGCCGAGCGCGTCGCCGCTCATCGACAGGGTGCGGCCGCGGGCCACCGCGCTCGGCCGGATGTCGTTCAGCATCAGCGCGGTGAACCGGTGAACGTCCACCGGCTCCCAGTCGACCTCCATGCGCGCCGCCTCCGCCTTGGAGAAGTCGAGCAGGTCGCTCACCACGTTGAGGAGCCGCGCCGTGTTGCGGCGGATGAGCTCCAGCTCGTCGCGCACGTCGCCCGGCAGGGCCGCGTGCTGGGCCTCGAGGAGCCGCTCCAGGGGGGACAGGATCAGGGTGAGGGGCGTGCGCAGCTCGTGGCTCACCGTGGCGAGGAAGTCGCTCTTCGCGTTGTTGGCGAGCTCCGCCTCGTCCTTGGCGCGCTCCGCCTCGTCCTTGTCGTCCTTGGCGCGCGCTCCGCCTCGTCCTTGGCGCGCTCCGCCTCGTCCTTGGCGCGGGCGAGCGCCATCTCGGTGAGCTTGCGGTCGGTGATGTCGGTCCAGGAGCCCAGGATGCCGAACACCTCGCCGCGGTCGTCCTTGAGCGGCACCTTGCACGTGAGCAGGTACCGGGTGCTGCCGTCGGCCTGGCGCTGGGTCTCCTCGATGTTCAGCATCGGCTCGCCGGACTCCATGACGGCCTTGTCGAGGCGGATGTAGTGCTCGGCCTCCTCGCGGGTCCAGGGCAGGTCGTAGTCGGTGAGGCCGATGATGTCCTCGGCGCGGCTCAGCCCCGCTCCCCGGGCGCTCATCTCGTTGGTGCCGAGGTAGACGCAGTCGCGGTCCTTCCACCAGATGCTGTAAGGGAACGTCGAGATGATGTGCCGTAAGAGCTGCTCTTGCTGCGGCCCCGGCAGGAACGGCGGCGTGCGCTTTCTATCTTTCGGATCCGGCATAGGAAGGCGTGACGACGGGCGGAGCTTTCCGTGGCTGCCCGCGCGGCGCTCCTGACCGGCGACCGCCACGCGACCTCCCCTGCAGTCGGGCCGCTCCGCGTGCCGCCGGGGATGGACCTGAGACCCGGCGAGCATCCTATCTCACGCCGCGGGCGCGGCGCAAACCATCGGCCTCGGAGGCCGGGCCGCGCCCAGGGCGGTGAGGCCGGCTCAGATCGTGATTCGCGTGCCGTCGAACCGGGTGAACGTGAACCCGTCGAACGGCTCGCGGAAGGTCCGGCGCTCGTCGCGGAGCAGGCCGATCGCCACCGCCTCGCCGAGCGCCAGCGACGCCGCGGCGTCCGTGCGCCGGTGGATGCCCGCCCAGTTGCGCCCGAAGGCGGCGTTGGTCGCCAGCTTGTTCAGCTCACCGCCCACGGTCAGGGGCGGCCCGCTGCAGGGGACGCTCCACGCGCACGCGCAGCGCGCGCAGGCGGAGCTCGTGATCGAGCGGCGAGACGCGCGGATCGCGGCGCAGCGACCCGATCCCGTCGAGCAGGTCGTCGACGCCCCTGCCCCGCGCCGCTCGCGCGACGCCGGGGCTCCCGGCGAGGACGCCGCCCACCGCGAGCGAGCCGGCGACGCCCATGAAGGCGCGCCGGCCAGCCGCCTTGTCGGCCCTCGGTCGCGGCGCGGCGCCCTCGGGGCTCGCGGCGTCGGGCGTCGAAGCATCGCTCCGGGGATCGCGATCGTGAGAATCGATGGTCATGGCGTTCAGCTCCGTTCGTTGCATGGAGGTCGGCGTCCGCTCGCCGCGGCGTCCGCGGCCGAGCACCCGTGAGATCCGGCCCGCGAGCTCGGGCGGAGGCGTCTCGTCCAGGAAGCGGAGGGGGTGAGTGCAGAAGACGAGCTTCCGGCGGCGCGCGCTCCGAGCGCTGGCGAGGCCAGGAGGGGACAGGCGGCGGTCTCCGTCCGACTATCCGTTTTACAGGACGAACGTCTACTATAACGGAAAACGTCAAGCAAGGACTTTGTTTTGCGGCGCACCTGCGGGCTTCTGTCGTCCGGGGCGCGATGGTCTCGGGCGCGCATGCGACAGCGCGGCGAGGAGGGGGCGGGCTCCGCGATGCGGGACGAGGTCATGCTCATGACGGGATCCCGCCGGCCCGAGGTGCACCGCTCCTACGAGGCGTGCGGCTTCCGCGCGGGCGAGGAGACCGGCTTTCTGGCGCGCCCGGGCGACAGCTGAGTTCGCGCCGCCCAGGGGCGGATTGCGGTGACGCGAGCTCGTGTTTTGGACCCGCAAAATGGGTATCCTTCGCGCCATGGAAGACGCGATCCCCCTGCCGTCGCGCGATGAGCTCCGGCCCCACGCGCTCGACGGGGCGCTCCTCTGGTTCCACCCGCGGACCGGGACGAACGTGCGCTGGGACGGGGCCGAGACGCGCCGGCTGACGAGGCGCGCCCCGCGCGTCGCGCTGTTCGGCATCACCAACCGGTGCAACCTCGCGTGCTCGTTCTGCTCGCGGGACCTCGAAGCGGGGAGCGAGTGGACGGTGGACGGGGCGTTCGACGTGCTCTCGGGCCTCGCGCGCCGCGGCCTCCTCGAGGTGGCGTTCGGCGGAGGAGAGCCGCTCGCGTTCGCGGGCTTCGACGAGCTCTTGACGCGCCTCGCCGAGCGGACCGGGCTCGCTCTCCATTTCACCACGAACGGCACGCTGCTCACGGAGCGGCGGCTCCGCGCGCTCGCGCCGCACGTCGGGGAGATCCGCGTCTCGGTGTATCGAGACACGCCCTGGGAGGACCGGCTGGAGCTGCTCGCGGCCGCGGGCGTGACGTTCGGCGTGAACGTGCTCGCGACGCCCGCGCTGCTCCCCTCGCTGCCCGCGCTCCTCTCGCGGCTCGCCCAGCTCGGGTGCCGCGACGTGGCGCTGCTGCGGTATGTAGGGCTCGACCCGGACAACCACCTCGGCCCGGAGGGCGAGCGCCGCCTCGCCGCGATCATCGCAGACAGCCCTGTTCGCGCGCGGCTGTCGGTCTGCTTCGGGGACCGGCTGGAGCCCGTGCCGCGCCTCTTCGAGGGGGTGGACGGCGATTGCGGGGCCGGCCTCGACTTCGTGACGATCACCTCGGATCGCACGCTCAAGGCCTGTTCGTTCCAGAAGCGGGGCGCGCCGGTCCGGTCGGCGGACGACGTGCTCGCCGCCTGGTCCGCCGAGCGAGCGCGGCTCCTCGGGCCCGCGCCGCTCCCAGGCTGCGCCCGACCCGCGCGGCGCAAGGCACCGCTCTCCGACGGTATCCGCATCTGGCAGGGGTTCTCCGGCAACAACAGCGGCGACTGCGTGCTCGTCGGGCGCTTCGAGGAGCTCGACGACGCCCGCCGCTACATCGACGATCTCTTGCCGGGATGGACGCCGGGCGAGCCGTTCGGGAAAGAGTGGCGATCGCTCCTGGAGCGCGAGGGGATGCGCCTGGAGGGCGGAGAGGTGGCGCCGGACTCGATCGCGCGCGTCGGGCGGAGCGTGATGGTGCACACCGACATGGCCCTGGACGACGACTTCCCTTCGCTGCGAGCGCTCCTGTGGAAGCGGGGCGGGCGAGCGGTCTATTCGGCCGTCCACGAGCACGATCCGGTGGAGATCGTGGCGGGCCTGCGGTTCGAGGACGCGGCCTCGCTGGAGGCGGCGGAGATCGCGCTGGCGGTGGACGACGTCGCCGTCCTCGAGAGGCGCGGCCTCGACCTGTACGGCCCGGTCCCGGTCCGCCACGTGTCGCTCTCCTCCGGGGCGCCGGATCTGGGAGCGCTCCACGGCACCATCTCGCAGCTCGCGGCGATCGCCGAGCGGCACGGCGCCCATCTGGCCGCCGAGCTGGCCCCGCTCCCCGGTGACGCCCCCTGGCCTCGATGGCTCGCCGCCCGGCCCCCGAGCGCCGACCGCGCGCGACTCTGGGCCTCGTTCCCGGACGCCGCGAGGGCCGCCTCCGTGGCCGACTCGCTCGACGGCAGGGCGGTGATCGCGGACCGCTACCTCATCGCCACGTCGGCGCGGATCCCGGCGCGCTACGGCTTCCAGATCCAGCGCGCCGGCGGAACCGCGGAGTGGATGGACGGCGGCCCGGTCCGACTCTCCGCCACGTTCGGGCGGCGTTCCCAGGAGAATACGGCGAGCATGGCGCCCGAGGCGCTCAAGGTGGCGTTGCGGCCTTATCTGACCGCGGAGGACGAGCTCGCGACCGACAAGGGGTGGAGCCACCCCTTCGCCACGGTGAGCACCGCCGAGCCGGGTCGCGTATTGCCCGCGCTCGTCGACTTCGCGCGCAGCCACGGGCTGGAGATGTGGCTCGACGCCGCGCCGCGTGACCGCATCGTCGCCGTGATCGCGCGCCTGGAGGACGACCTTGCCCGGGCGCAGAAGGCCGCGCGGACGAAGTAGCACGCTGTCGCGCGCGCGCTCGCCTCTGAATCGCGGGTCGATGTTCAGTGGCCGCCGGTCTCATCCGCGATAACGGACAATTCCATCATAGGGGACACCCCCGCGCCGCGACCTCGGCAGCCGGCCGGGCGCAGGAGCGGACGCCCCGCGCAGCCCCGCTCCGCCCGCCGCTCACCCGCTGCCGCGGTCCGTGAATGTCGCGACCCGCCCGCGCATCGGAGGCGTCTGGCGCGGGGAGCGCCTACGTCCACCACGCCGCCCGCGGCGAGCGGGTCAGCACGATTCCTTCGCCTCCAGCAAGGCCGCAGCGCGAGCCGAGCAACGCCAGCGCCAGCACAGGTACCAGCACCCCGAAGGGCAACGCCATGTTTCTCCTCGCTCAACAGACCCACCGGATGCTCGTCTCGTATCATCCTCGGATCGGCCACCTGTACGTCCCCAACCAGAAGGCGCGCATCCCGCATGAACGCGGCGGCTACCTGGTCCGCACCAACGCGCAGGGCTTCCGCTCCGATGTCGACTACGCGCCGCGGCGGCAGGGCAAGCCGCGGATACTCGTGTTCGGGGACTCGATGACCGCCGGCGACGGCTGCGAGAACCACGAGCGGTACACCGAGCACCTCGGCCGCCTCCTCTCCGCGGAGGTCTACAACTACGGGCTCTCCGGGTCGGGCACGGACCAACAGACCCTCATCCTCGAGGAGCTCGCCGCAGGGGTCGAGGCCGACCTGATCGTCCTCGCCGTGTACATCGACAACGTCGAGCGCGTGCTCTCGACGCACCGCGTTTCGATCGACAGCACAACCGGACGCAAGCTCCTGGTGCCGAAGCCCTATTTCGAGCTCGTCGATGGCGAGCTCGTGGTTCGCCAGCAGCCGGTGCCGCGAGACAGGCCGGACGCGGGGCTGGCGTGGGAGCACCACTTCCCCAGCATGCCCGGGCTGGCCATGCTGTACAGCCAGCTGCGCGGCGTCCCCGTCGAGCCGGCCAACATGACCCCCATCACGCGGGCCGCCTCGGACGTGATGGAGCGGCTGCAGGGGCAGCCCCTGT
The DNA here is from genome assembly GCF_000418325.1 of Sorangium cellulosum So0157-2. Classification (GTDB taxonomy): domain Bacteria; phylum Myxococcota_A; class Polyangia; order Polyangiales; family Polyangiaceae; genus Sorangium; species Sorangium cellulosum_D. The sequence goes on along the minus strand of NC_021658.1, from coordinate 245,763 downwards.
TCGATCAGCTCGTTCGATTCGCGGCGCCGCGATCGTGGGACGACATCAGGCCATTCCGGCCGTGGATACAGCGGATGCTCGGCTTTCGCCCCTGCTCGGCGCACTACGATCAGCCGACGTCGGACGGGTCCAGGCTCCTGCGAGCCATCATCGCCAGGTTCGTCGAGGCCGCTCGACCTCGTCCGGTCGTCCTGATGCCGATCCCGGTCCGCTACTATTGCCAGATCCCGAGCGCGGCGAGCTATCAGGCCTTCTTCGCCGACACGGCGCGCGATCTCGGCTGCGAGCACCTCGACCTGCTCGGGGAGCTGGCGCGGCTCCCGTTCGACGAGCGCAAGCGCATCTCGTTCCCCATCGACCCGCACTTCAGCCCGGAAGGTCACGAGCAGGTGGCGAGGGTCCTCGCGCGGCACATCCAGGATCGTGGCTTGCTCCCGGCGCGGAGCGCGCCTGCCCCGGCGCGGAGCGCGCAAGCGGCCGGAGGCTGCCCCGGCGCGCCTGCCCCGGCGCGGAGCGCGCAAGCGGCCGGAGGCGTTGTCGCGCAGCCGCGGCATGCCCGCCCGCGCGAGAAGTACATCCTCGGCATCTCCTGCTTCTACCATGATTCCGCGGCGTGCATCGTGCGCGACGGCGAGGTGGTGGCGGCCGCCGAGGAAGAGCGGTTTTCACGGGTCAAGAACGACCGAGGCTTCCCGCGCCAGGCCATCAATTTCTGTCTCGAGGAGGCGAACGTCGACCTCACGGATCTGGCCGCGATCGCCTACTACGATGACAGCGCGCTGGCCTTCGAGCGCGTCCTCTCGAGCGCCGCTGCGGCCGGCCGATCCGCGCGGGATCAGTGGGCGGCCATGCTCCCGTCGTGGCTGTCCACCAAGCTCCGGATCGCCGAGGTGCTGGAGCACGAGCTCGCCTACAGAGGCCTCGTGCTGGAGAACTTGCACCACCGCTCGCACGCCGCGAGCGCGTTCTTCCCGTCCCCGTTCGAGGAGGCGGCGATCCTGACCATCGACGGGGTCGGCGAGTGGAGCACCGCGAGCATCGGCGTCGGCAGAGGCTCCGAGCTGCGCCTCCTCCAGGAGATGCGGTTCCCCCACTCGCTCGGGCTGCTCTACTCCGCCTTCACGCAGTTCACCGGCTTCAAGGTGAACAGCGGCGAATACAAGATGATGGGCCTGGCCCCCTACGGCGAGCCGCGGTACGTCGACAGGATCCTTCAAAACCTGGTCGAGATCCGCGACGACGGCTCGATCCGCCTGAACCTCGAGTATTTCACCTTCTTCGGGGAGGACACCATCACGAACGCGAGGTTCGCGACGCTCTTCGAGGGGCCGGCGAGGGATCCCGCCGCGCGCATCACGCGCCGAGAGATGGATCTGGCTCGCTCCGTACAGGTCGTGATCGAGGAGGCGGTCCTCAAGATGGCCGCGCACGCGCATCGTCTGACCTCGGCCTCCAAGCTGTGCATGGCCGGCGGGGTGGCGCTCAACTGCGTGGCCAACGGGCGCATCTTGCGGGAAGGGCCGTTCGACGAGCTCTGGATCCAGCCCGCCGCCGGGGACGCGGGAGGCGCGCTCGGGGCAGCGCTCGACGCCTACCACAGCCACTTCGGACAGCCTCGGCGCCCGGCGAGCTCGCCCGGCTCCGCGCAGCGCGGCTCCTATCTCGGGCCGGCCTTCTCGCCCAGCGAGGTCGAGGCCTTCGTGCAGACCCACGGCCTTCCGTGCGAGCGCCTCGAGCCGTCCAGCCGGGCTGCCCGCGTCGCCGAGCTCCTGGCCTCGGGTCGGGTCGTCGGGCATTTCAGCGGGCGCGCAGAGTTCGGCCCGCGCGCGCTCGGGGCGCGCTCGATCCTGGGCGACGCGCGCAGCGGCGAGATGCAGGTCACGCTCAACCGGAAGATCAAGTACCGCGAGTCGTTTCGACCGTTCGCGCCGTCCGTTCTGGCCGAGCGAGCCGGAGAGTACTTCGACTGCGCGGGCGAGAGCCCGTTCATGTTGCTCGTGGCGCCGCTCGTGGAGGACAAGCGCAAGCCGTTCTCCCGCGGCAGCTCCGAGGATCTGCTCGAGGTCGTCCGGGCGCCCCGCAGCGATGTGCCGGCGGTGACCCACGTCGACTATTCGGCCAGGGTGCAGACCGTGACCCGCGAGGCGCACCCCACCTACCGGGCCGTGATCGACGCGTTCGACGAGAAGACGGGTTGCCCGGTGATCGTCAACACGTCGTTCAACGTGCGCGGCGAGCCGATCGTCAATACGCCCTACGATGCGTACCGCTGCTTCATGCGGACCGACATGGACGCCCTCTTCATCGAGGATCATCTGTTCCTCAAGGAGCAGCAGCCGCCGTGGCCCGAGAAGGGCGGCGCGTACGACGAGTGGGCGTCCGTCGGGGCTCCGGCGCCCGAGCAGCTGACGCGGCCGCTCGAGCGCCTCTTCGACCGCGACTTCCTGCCTGCGCTCGCGGACATCGCGGGAGGGCTCGCCACGGCAGGGGCGGCCACGCTCTCTCCGGCGGACGGCCGGTGGGAGCGGATCGACCCGGAGACCGCCTATCCGCGCGTCCTGGAGAGGCGCCCAGCGCAGCCGGACGCCTTCGGGCGCGCGATCACGGGCGGCTGGAGCTCACCCGAGCTCGCGCGCGCCCTGGCCCCCGTCATCGCGAAGGGCGTTCGCATCGTCGGCCGCGTGCCTCACCGCGCGCAGCGGGAGGTCGTGTCCGACACCATGTACGTGATGTTCTGAGCGCGCGGGCGCCGAAGCGGCCTCGCTCGGGCAGGCGCCCGGTCGGCGGGCGCGATCCCTCGACGCGCAGGCCCGCTCCGGCCGGCCCGCGCGCGGGCAGCGGGGCTCACTGGATGACCGAGTCCGTCACCGCGATCGGCGTGTCGTCGTGGTTCGAGATCTGCGGGTAGGTCGGGTACCACGATCCGCCGATGTTCTCGGTGATCACCGACCGATCGATGACGATGTTCCCCGAGTGGTCGTTGCTCACGAAGAAGATCGCGCTCCCGTGGGCGTTCACCTCGTTCCGCTCGATCCGGGTCCCGCAGAGCGTGAGCGTCATGGTGTTACCGTCGTTGTAGATGGCCCCGCCGCTGCCGCCGCCCGGCGTCCCGGCCTCGGCGGGGTTGCCGCCGTTCCCGATCGCGCGGTTGTGGGAGAACAGGCTGTTCACGACCGTCCACGAGACGCCGATGCTGCTGATGCCACCGCCGTTCGCGCACGCGTTGCCGTAGCCCTCGGCGCCGCCGAAGGTGCTGTTCACCACGTAGACCGGCAGACCGTCGTATTGCATGAAGGCGCGGATCCCGGCGCCGCCGACGTCGGGGCCGGTGGCGTCGCACGCGTTGTTGAAGAAGCGCGCGTTGACGACCCTCAGGCGCCCGCCCTGCGCGAAGATGGCGCCGCCGCCCTCGTCGTCATCGTCGGTCGAGTCGCCCTCGATGAAGGTGAGGTTCTGGACGGTGAGCCGCGGGTGATCCTGGTTGTCGCAGTTCGGCGTCGTCCAGACCTGCGCCTCGTCGCAGGTGTTCATGTAGAGGATGCGCCGCTTTCCGCCGCCGCTCAGCGTCACGAGCCCGCCGCCGTCGATCACGATCTCGGGGCCGGTATCATTGAAGATCTTCGCGGTCTCCTCGAGCGTGATGGTGATCGGGTCGGGGCCGCAGTCGAAGGTGATGATGCCGCCGGCCGCGACGCCGCTGACGACGGCCTCCGAGGTGCAGCTCTCCGGCGTGCCGTCGCCGATCACCGTGGTCGGGGACGAGGTGTCGGCGGCCTCCGCCTCGGCCGGCACGGCGCAGCTCCCATCGGGGTTGCCCGCCGCCGGGCCGCCGCCCTCGTGCGCGGGTGATCCCGCGCCGGCGCCGCCCGCGCCCGCGCCGCTGCCCGACGCGCTCGCCGCTCCGGCGCCTCCCGTGTCGGTCGCCCCCTCCCCTCCGCTCGAGTCGTCCGCGCAGGCCTCGAGCGCGGTCACCATCGACAGGCACAAGATCAGCTCCAGCGATCGTCGCATCATGTCCTCCTCACCCCGAGAGCGTGCTGGCAGCGGCGTAGACCGCTCTCGCCGCAACACGGCGCCGGGCATGGTACCCCACCTCCGCGGCGCTGCCCCCTGAGCCGATGGCGCACCGGGCGCGTCCGCCGGCGCTGCGGCGCGACGGCGCAGGGCGGCCGCGCTGGTGATCCCGCCGACTCGAGCGCGGCGCTGGAACGCGCAGGAGGACCCGCGGCCGGGCGCAGCGCGCGCGCAGCCCCATTGACGCACCGCCCGGGCCGCCGTGTGCTGCGCGCCGAGGAGAACATCGCGATGGCACAACGTCGATTCATCATGCTCTGTCTTGCCGCCCTCTGCGCGGGAGGCTGCGGTTCGGGCGACGAGCCCGGGGACGCCGGCACGACCGCCGCGTCGTCCCAGGCCTCGAGCGGCGCCAGCGGGGCCACGAGCGGCTCCGGCGGCGGCGGGTCCGGGGGAACGGGGACGGGGACGGGCGGCGGGCCCGCGTCGACGACCGTCGTGGTGAACGAGATCTCGGCCAAGGACGGCGACTGGATCGAGCTCGGCAACCCGGGCCCGGGGTCGGCCGATCTCAGCGGGCTCGGCCTCTGCGACTCCGACGACACAGGGGCGTGCAACACGGCCGACGCGCTCACGTTCCCCGAGGGCACGCAGCTCGCCCCGGGGGCATACCTGCTCGTCCTCGGCGATCAGGCCGCCGAGGCCGGCCCTGGGCCCCACACCACGTGTCTGCCGGACGGCGGCCCGAGCAGCTGCTTCTATGCGACCTGGAAGGTCAGCTCCTCCAGGGGCGAGACCATCCACCTCATCGCGGCGAACGGCCAGGTGCTCACCCAGCTGGAGTACCCGATCGAGGCGGCAGCGGACGGCGAGACGTGGGGCAGGCTGCCCGATCTGACCGGCGAGGGCGCCGTCACCGCGCCGACCCCGGGGGAGGCGAACGCGGCGCCCTAGCGCTGCCCGCGGCGAGCGGCAGCAAAGCATGCGAGAATCTCACCCCACAGGGAACCTCATGTCACCGATGCCCGCGACCGAGATCCTCCGCGCCCCGTTGCTGCCGCCGCGCCCCCTCCGGGCGCCCCGCCCGCGCGGCGGGCCTGCGAGAGGGGCGCTGGCGCGGCGCACGGCGGCGCCAGCGCTCGCGCTCTCGCTGCTCCTTGCGGGCTGCGGAGCCTCGGATCCGCCGCCGCCGGAGGTGCGGGTCACGGGCTGCCCTCTCTGCGCCGGGGTGGCGCGGGTCGGCGCGCTCCCGGAGGGCGACATCGACGAGTGCTCCGGCGTGGTCGCCAGCGGGCTGCACCCGGACGCGCTCTACGTGCACAACGACCACGGCGACGACCCCCGGTTCTTCGCGATCGGGCTCGGCGGCGCGCTGCGGGCCGAGGTGGACGTGGCCGGCGCGGCCGCGGTCGACTGGGAGGACATCGCGCGCGGCCCCTGCCGCACGGGCGAGGGCAGCTGCCTCTTCCTCGCGGACATCGGCGACAACGACAGCGAGCGCGACAGCTACGCGGTCTACAGCGTGCGAGAGCCGGACGCGCTCGACGGCGCCCCGCGCGCCTCGACCGCCGAGGTGTTCGTGATCTCGTACCCCGACGGCAGCCACGACGCCGAGGCGCTGCTCGTTCACCCCACCACCGGGGCGCTCACCGTGGTGACGAAGGTCAACAAGGGCATCTCGGAGGTCTACGAGCTGCCGGCGCTCCCCGCCGCGGGCGCACCGGCGACGCTCGTCCGCGCGGGCTCGATCCAGCCGCCCGCCGGCAGCGCGCGCTTCACGGGCGGCGACGTGCACCCGGACGGCGCGGGGGTGCTGCTGCGGACCTCCTCGCACGTGTTCTACTACCCGATGACGCCGGATCAGACGGTGGCGCAGGCGCTGGCCGGCTCGCCCTGCATGCTGCCGTCGGCCGACGAGGAGCAGGCCGAGGCGATCGCGTGGATGCCCGGCGGCTGGGACTACGTGATGATCGGCGAAGGGAAAAAGGAGCCGATCCACCGCGTGTCCTGCCAGGCGCCCTGAACGGCGCGCGAGGCGCCGGCGCCCGCCGTAGGTAGACCGCCGGCCCAGCGCCCTCCGCGCTCACGCCGTCCCGGTGGCCTCGATTCGCTTGGAGGCCTCGAAGAGATCGCGGCCGATGGCGCGCGCGGCGGCCAGATGAGCGGCCGGATCCCGCGTCTCCGAGTCGAACAGGAGCTCGGAGGTCGCGACGCGCGCGCCGCAGTAATCGAAGATCCCGTGATCGATCTGCGTCTTCATGGCGCCGAGATAGCCGTGCCGCGCGTAGACCCGCGCGTCGCTGCCGGCCATGGCGACGAGGTGCACCCGGAGGCGGCCGAGCTTCTTCACCAGCCCGGACTCCAGGCCGAAGTCGAAGGCCCAGCCGTTGGAGAACACGCGATCGATCCACCCCTTGAGGAGCCCCGGCATCGACCACCAGTAGACGGGATAGACCAGCACGAGGGCGTCCGCGCGGTCGATCCTCGCCTGCTCGGCGGCGACATCGGCGGGCGGCGGCGCCTTGCTGCGATGGACGGCGAGATCCGCCGCGGTGAACCTCGGATCGAACGCCTCCGCCGCGAGGTCCGCGATCTCGAAGGAATTGCCGGACAGGGACACCTCCTCGGCGATCTGCGCGGCGACGCCATGGGTGAGCGACCCGGGCTCGGGGTGCGAGACGACGATGAGCGCGTGCATGCAGAACCTCCTGCTCGCCGATCACGGGCGAAGGCGTGTTACTCTTGGTAAGTTACCTTTGGTAGATTGTCGTGTCAAGGCAGGGGCGGACCTCGCTGGAGCGCCAGCGGGCTGCCCGCGATCCGTTCATCGGCGCGACCACGCGCGCGGCGCGGCCGAGCTGCTGCGTGTCCTTCGAGATGCCTGTGCCCGAGGCGCTGCGCGGCCCGTCACCTCTTTCGGTACGCGCCGGGCGTCATCCCCGTACGGCGCTTGAACGCCGTCGTGAGGTGCCCCTGGTTGGAGAAGCCGCAAGCCAGAGCGATCTCGGCGATGGACAGCCGCTCGTCCCGGAGCATGGCCATCGCCCTCTCGATGCGGCGCGACAGCACGTACTGATAGGGAGTCTGGCGAAAGGCGTGCTTGAACAGGCGCGAGAAATGGTCGGGCGAGTAGCCCGCCATCCCCGCCAGGTCGACGAGCCCGAAGTTCGAGGAGAGCTCGCTGTCCACGAACTTCTCGATCTTTGTGCGCTGGCTGATCGAGAGGCTCGTGCTGCGCAGCGAGCTCTCCGCCTTCGCCCCCGCGCCGTACCGCGCCGAGAGATAGGAGGCCAGCGCCAGGGAGAGCGACTGGACGTACACGGCTCCCAGGTACTCCTGCCCCTCGGCCTGCGCCTGGAGCCGGAGGACCAGGTCGACCACGTGGGCGTCGACCAGGCCGAACTGCGGGCCCCGCTCCGGAACCAGGCCGGGGGACGGAGACGAGCAGAGGGCCAACATCGATGCTTCGGGGAAGCTCACGGCCGTGCACACGGACGGCCGCCCCCGCCACTCGACGCTGTGGAGCCTGGTCCTCCGCGGCAAGAGGTCCATCATGCCCGAGAGCCGCTCGAACGAGTGCTCCCGGACCTCTCCCGAGCTCGGGTCCGCGAAGCAAATGTGGACCTGCGAGGGGCCCCCCGTCCAGACCAGGACCGCATCCGATTCGTTGGAGAGCGCCTCGAACCGGCCGCTTTCGGGCACGTGCCCGATCCGCAGAGGCAGCCCCACCCAGTCCGATCCGGTGAGCGCCACTCCGTACTTTGCTGGAAGCTTCGCGGTCATGCTCGGGGTCGCCCGGAGCATCGTCGGCATCGAGGAACACAGCGGTCAAGCCCCTTTCGTGCGCGGGCCGCGTCGCCAGCGCGCAGCTCTGCTCGCTCGCGCCGAGCGGATCGGACCCAGCACGTCGAGATCCTGAAAACCTTCGCCGGGAATTTGAACGACATCGCTGCGAGCGCCTCGTACCCTTCCGCCACTTCTCGCAGAGGCTGCGCGGGCGGTGTGGCAATGCGCCGAGCCCGCCGAATTTAGGCCATAAACATAATTTTTCACCACTTGGTCGCCTACGACCGGGAGCGCTGCTCATATGTCGCCTTCGACGTCTCCGCTTCTCGTCCGCCGTGGTGCATTCGGCGCCCTCGCCCGCGCGATTCCGCTCGCGGGCCTCCTCTTCGTCGGTTCCCTGGCCTGCTCCAGCGATTCTGACGGGTCGTCCGCGGGCTCGGGCGGGTCTGGAACGGCCACTTCCGGCGGCGCTCCGGCGACCGGAAGCGGCGCGTCGACCACGAGCGGGGCGGGCAGCGCCACCGGAACCGGTGGATCCGGCGGGGGGGCGACCACGGGGAGCGGCGCGACGACCAGCGCCGGCGAGGGCGGTGCGAGCTCTTCCACGAGCGCGACCTCCGGCGGCTCGGGCGGCGGTGGGGGTGCTCCCGATCCGGGGTTCCAGCCTTGCCCCGCGACGGGCCCCTGCAAGGTCCTGCCCCTCGGGGACTCGATCACCTTCGGTCTCGGCTTCGACGGCGGGTACCGGGTCGAGCTCTTCCGCCTGGCCTTGCAGGACGAGCACGAGATCACCTTCACCGGCACGCAGCAGAAGAACGGCCCGGCGATGGTCGACGGCGTGACGTTCCCCCGCAATCACGAGGGGATCAGCGGGCAAACCATCCAGCAGATCGCCGGTCGCGTGCCGACCCCGGCGCTCAACGAGATGCCGCACATCGTGCTGCTCCACGCGGGCACGAATGACATGGTGCAAGGCGCGAACGGCGCCGACACCCGCCTCGCCGCTCTCCTGGACGAGCTGATCGCCGAGGCGCCCGACGCGCTGATCGTCGTGAGCAACATCATCCCTCTGCCGCGCTCCGCGAACGCGGTCAATACGTTCAACGCCACCATCCCCGCGATGGTCGAGGAGCGGGCCGCCGCGGGCGCGCACATCGTCTTCGCCGATCAGTTCACGGGTTTCCCCGCGTCCGAGCTCGGCGACACCGTCCACCCCAACCAGGCGGGTTACGCCCGGATGGCGCGCGTCTGGTACGAGGCGATCGAAGGCTACCTGCGGTGAGCCGGCCTGGGGTCGAGGGGTGGGCGGCGCGCTCCCGGGGTCGAGGGGCGCGGTCGATCATCCGGCCTCTGCGGGGCGCAGCGGCGCGCCGATGCGCGTGAGGTAGTCGCGCACGCGCGCAAAGCCCTGGAGCAGGTGCTCGTGCACCTGCTCCTCGGTGTTGGCCGAGGTGATGGTGATCCGCAGCTCCTCCTTGGCCTGTCGAAATCGTCGTGCGGGAAGCTCAAGAGCTTGCAGCCGCTGTCGCGGGCCATCTTGGCGGCCTGGTACATCGTCATGTGCGCGAGAAAGGCGAAAACGCAAGCAAAGCATGAGTCTGTCATCCGGAGCCGATCGCGCGGCGGGGCTTGACATTCCCAGTAGAAATCGCATCTTATCTCTTTGAGACTTTCATTTTTACTTGGTAGCACCACTACGCACACTTGTGTCTTGAGGCGGGCAAATAATCCGCCCGAAGGAGAATACCTTGAGCTTACGCACTACCGCTCCCACCGTGTGCGTCGCCTTGGCGGCTGTCCTCGCGGGCTGCGCTGGAGATGCCGACACAGGCGCTGGCGAGGGCTCGCCGACAGACGGCGATCAGGTCATCGACCAGAAGCCATCATCGCTCGCGGCGCCGGGCTGCACGGTTCGCCTCACGCCGGCGAGCCTCGTCGCCAGCGTCGCGCAGACCGAGAACCCTGCAGCGAACGTCGCGGATGGCAACCTGGCCACCCGCTGGTCGGGCCGCGGTAAGGGCGCCTACGTGACGGCAGACCTCGGCGCGACGCAGAGCATCTGCGGCATCTCTCTGGGATGGTACAACGGCGGAGTCGATGGACGCATCTATGACTACGCGCTCTCGACATCCACGGACGGCCGCATTTTCTCGCCGCTCGTCTCGGGGAAGAGCCTGCCGAGCACGTCGCTCCAGCCGATTGAATTCCAGTCCGTCGACGCGCGGTACGTCCGTCTCACGGTGAACGGGAACACCGTGAACGACTACGCCAGCGTGACGGAGCTCCAGATCACCGGCAGCGCGGCCCCCGCCAGCCCCTTCGTGCATCCTGGCATCCTGGTCAGCAAGGAACAGCTGGATTTCGTCAAAGCGAAGATCCGCAACGGCGAGCAGCCCTGGAGCAAAGAGTACCAGCTCGCCAGGGGCTCGAAGCCCGCGGACCGGAGCTACGTCGCCGCCCCGGTGCCGGTCGTCAAGTGCTCCACGCCTGGATCGAAGCAGAAAGCCATCGATCTGGGCTACGAGCAGGCAGGTTGCGACAGCATCGTCAACGACGCGAACGCCGCCTATACGCAGGCGCTGCTCTGGTACTACAGCGGCGACGCGCAGTATGCCGAGAACGCGAGAGGCATCCTCGACGCCTGGGCGCGCACGCTGACCGCCATCTCGTTCGATCAACCCCGCTTCCCGGACAACAATTCTCAGGTCTACGCCAACGGTCACTTCGCCGCTGGCTGGGCAGGCACCAACTTCCTGCGCGCCGCGGAGATCTTGCGTTACACGTACAGCGGCTGGACGGCCGCGGACACCGCGCTGCAAGAGAACCACTTCAGGACCGTCTACTGGGACCTGGTGAAAGACGGCTGGACGGGCGGCCAGAACCGCACGTCCGTGATGAACGAGACCGCGCTCGATATCGCGATCTTCACGAACGATCTCGAAAAGTACGAGTACGTCGTGAGCCAGGTAGAACACTCGAGCAAGGCCATGATCTACATGCCGAGCGACGGCGGCCAGCCGCTCTCTCCGATCTATCAGGGGAGGCCGCGCTACACCAGCGGGACCGAGCTCGCGTCGATCTGGAGCAACCCGACGCGCTACATCGCTGGCCTCGAGCAGGAGACCTGCCGCGACCTCGGGCATACCCAGATGGGCATGAGCTCGCTCGCGAACATGGCAGAGACCCTCCGCATCCAAGGCGACCCTCGCAGCGCCTACGGCGACGACCCGGAGCATGACGAGAACCGCCTGCGGGAGTCGCTCGAATTGAACGCCGACTACGTGCTGCAGTACCTCGACAACACGCGCAATCGGGTGGGCGTGGAGGTCTCCCCCGCGGACTGGATGCCGGCGCGGGGCTGGCCTTGCAGCAGCTTCTCCAAGAACGCGGGCGGCCACTCGGCGGTGATGGGCTGGGAGATCGGGTACAACGAATTCCGCAACCGGCGCGGCATCAGCATGCCGAAGACCGAGGCGCTCATCGCACGGGTGAGGGCGATGAGCAGCGCTTCCACGCGGTTCGGCAACCACATCGGCTGGGAGACGCTGACGCACGCGGGCGCGCCCTAGCGCCTGGCCTGGCTCCGCGCGTCAGGAGTCCGGCCAGGGATCCGGAGGGAGAATTCAACGCAAAGGCGCAAAGGAGCAAAGGCGCAAAAGAACAAATATAACAGGCACGAGCCGGGCCTGCGCCGGTACGACGCAGGCCCGGCCCCTCGGGCGCTGGATCAGTGCGATCCCGTGTACTTGAACTCGAGGATCGCTCCCGGGTTGTCCAGGACCGTCGTCCCCAGACCGGTCGGTCCGCCCGTGCCCCCCGACGGGTCCGTGATCACGTACAAGGTCCGGCGGTCCGGGCCGATCGCGAGGTCGCGGTAGCGGTTGCTGGTGGCGAGCTCGCGGACAGGCTCGCCGACCACGGATTTCCCGTTCCCGCTCAGCTTCACCCGGAACACCGCGCCCCCCTTGAGGCTGGTGATCAGGAGAGAGTTCCCCCACCCCGGGACGCCGCGCCCGGCGGGGTAGTAGTGGAGCGAGGAGGGCGCGATCGTGGGCCAGCAGATCCAGAAGAAGTCGTCTCCGCACACCGAATTGCGGAAGTCGTGGCCGTCCTCGACGGTGTAGAAGGTGAGGAGCGGCTCCCGGAAGTCGGGGTGGCTCCAGGCGCTCTCCTCCTGCTGCGGGACGGAGGGAGGCTTCTCGAAGTCGTTCCACTCGAGCGCCTCGCAGGGCGTGGGGCTCGAGGCCGACCAGTTGTCGTACGTGTACGCCTGGTCGTCCTGATAGCCGGCGACGTGCGGCCAGCCGTAGTTCTTGCCGGGCAGGATGAGGTTCAGCTCGTCTTCGCTCTTCGGCCCATGCTCGTTCGCGTACAGCTTGCCACCCCGGCCGAACGCGAGGCCCTGCGGGTTGCGGTGGCCGTACGAATAGACATGGCTGCGGGTGCCGTCGATCCGCGGGTTGTCGTGCGGGATCGAGCCGTCGAGGTTCAAGCGCAGGACCTTGCCAGTGTACTTCGACCAGTCCTGCGCCGCGACGTCCGCCGCCGTGGGCAGCGCCTGCGCGCGGATGGGGAGGCACTTCCTGCCAAACTGATTGTTCCCCTGATCCCCGACCGTGTAGTAGAGCTTCCGATCCGGGCCGAAGAGGAGCCGCGCGGAGTTGTGATCGTCGCTCCCGGGCAGGCCGGTGATGACGTCGACCGGGCGCCCCAGGGTCCCGGTCCCCGGATCGTACGTGTAGCGGCGGATCTTCGCCCTGCGGTCGACGGCCGTGCCGGGATCGACGTCGTAGGTGAAGGAGACGTACACGTAGTCTCTGCCCTTGCCCTGGAGCAGATCCGGGTGCAAGGCCAGCCCCAGCACCCCGTCCTGTCCCCCCGACTGGAACGCCTCCTCGATGGTGACCGCGGTCGTCTGCTGGCCGTCCTCCGCCCGCACCCGCAGGACCCGCTTCGACACGCGCTCGGTCAACCAGCCCTTCCCGCCGTCAAGGGGTCTCCGGCAGCGCTGGAGCGGATGGGGGCGCCGGCAGCTCCTGCCACAAGCGCACACGTCAGCGCATCCCACATACGACCCCGCGATCTCATCCTGGCGCGGGGAGATGGCCCCTTCGGGACCTCGAGCCTGGCGGCGCGGCGGCGGGCGCGTCGCTCTGATTCAGAACCAGCGCGCGAGCGCGTCGTCGAGCGCCGTCGACGACGCGTCTGTCCACGCGATGCAGCCGTCGGGACGAACGAGCATCGACGGGCCGCCCTGGGTGCGCGCAACGTGCACGTCTTGCGGGAGTGACCGCTCCAAAGGCGAGATGAAGAGGCCGCCGCCGTTCTCCATCAGCGCGTAGAGCCGCTCTTCGCTGCCGTCGGCGAGCGTGAGGAGCTGGTCCTTCGCGAGCGTGCCGACGAGCGGGTCGTCGTCACCGAGGTCGTAACGAATGCCGACGCCCGTGAGCATCTCGCCGAAGTAGCGATTGCCTGCGGGCAGCTTCATCAGGTCGCTCACGATGGCGCGGAGCGCGCTCGTCAGCGGGTCAGGACGCATGAGCGCGACCTGCGCGCGGGTATTTTCGAGGACGCGCGCGGCGACGGGATGGCGCTCGGCGGTGTACGAGTCGAGGAGATGCTCGCGCCCCTTCACCGCCGCGGCGAGCTTCCAACCGAGGTTCGCGGCGTCGACGAGGCCGAGGTTCAGGCCCTGGCCGCCGAAGGGCGAGTGGACGTGCGCGGCGTCACCGGCGAGAAAGACGCGGCCCATCCGGTAGGTCGTCGCTTGCCGCGCGTTATCGGTCCAGCGCGTCGCCATCGTCATCGACAGGATCTTGACGTCGGCGCCGCTCACGCGCTGGATCGCCGCCTCGACCTCGGCTCGCGTGATCGGCGCATCGCGACGGGGCGGCGGCCCGTTGAACTCCGCCGTGAAGACGCGCCCCGGCGTCGGTCCGGACGCGACGAGGCCGCGCGGCGTCCGGTGCCATCCCGTCGCGAGCTTCTCGGGCGCATCGAGCTCGACGACGGCCTGATAGCCGGTGATGGTCGGATCCGTGCCGGGGAACTCGAAGCCGGCGAGCTTGCGGACGCGGCTCCGGCCGCCGTCGCAGCCGACGAGGTACTTCGCGCGCAGCGGGCCCGCGCTCGTCTGCACGGTCGCGCCGTCGTCGTCTCGCTCGAGACCTTCCACCGTGGTGCCGCGACGGATGTCGATCCCGAGCTCCGTCGCGCGCGCGATCAGGATCTTCTCGAGCGCCTCTTGCGGCACGGGACGCATGCGGCGCTCAAGGCGCGCCTCCGCGAGATCGGGGACGAGGTGGTCGAGGGGCTCGCGATCGATCTCGCTGGTCCCAAGCCCGATGGCCTCGCGCGGCTCGTCGCCGGCATGGTCGTGCTGACGTGGCGCACGGCGTACGGCGAGGCGCTCCGCGTGTTCGAGCGCGGAGGCTCGGCGAAGAGGGCGAACGCCGCGTTCATCGCGTTGATCGATCGCGGCTTCGCGGCCGCTCACGGCATGGCGGCGAGCTCTAGCTGGCAGACGACCGGATGACCCATCCCCACCCAGGGGTTCGCGCGTCATGCATCGTTGACCAACGCGACCTGTCCCCGCTGCCATCGCGCCGGCGCTTTGCCCTCGCCGGAGGCGAGGCGCGCGGCCGGATGCTCGGTGCCCAGGTGGGCTGCCTCCTCGGCCCCAGCATGGCGGGCGCCGGGCGGCTCACGGCACCGCGTGGCCGTCGACCCGGAGCTGGAACAGGAAGTACGGCGGGATGCAGGCGCCCTCGCCCGAGCTCGTCCTGGCGCACACGTAGTCCTCGCGGCAGGGCGCCTCGCTCGAGCAGCGGCGCAGGCCCGCGGGCGCGACGTGGCGGCTCAAGCACTCGGTGAACGGCGTCCCGCGGGCGAGGCAGCGGTTGAACGGATCGAGCACGGCGATGGCGCCGCAGACGCCCTCCGGCGGGAGCGCGCCGCAGCTGCCGGTGCACATGCCGCCCGGGAACCCGACAGGGCTCGTGTTGCACACCGCGGCGGGCGGGCACGCCCCGGGCTGCGCCGCCGCGGCGCGGTCGCGGTGCGGGTCGGCGTGGGGGACCACGGCGCCGACCTGGCAGGGGTCGCCGACCTCCGGCGCCGCCGGCAGGCAGACGCCGACGGTCGTCCGGTCCTCTCGCGGCGCATCGTACGCGGAGCACACGAGCCCCTCCGCGCACGTCCAGTCCGCGAAGCTCGGGTCGCCCAGCCCGCAGCGGGCGCCGTGCCCGCCGCGGGCGCCGTCGGCCCGCTCGGGGTACGGGACGCCGTGGTCCGGCGCCGCGCCCCGGGCGACCGCCTCGACCACCGCCTGCCGGCGCGGGAGATCGCCCGCGAGGTGCGCGGACTCGGCGGCGGCGAGCGCGTCGTGGACGCGGCCGGGAGGCTCCTGCCCGAGCAGGTGGAAGCCGGCGATCGATCCGCTCTGGTGGCAGCCGGGGCAGGTCATCTGGTCGAGCCGCCGGAGCAGCCCCTCCGGCGAGCGGACGCGCGAGAGGCCGCCGAGATCGACGCCGGCGAAGTCGCGGGGCTCGAACAGGACGCGGAACGGCCGGTTGGCGCGGCGCGCGAGCCCGTGGGGCGTGGCCGACAGCGCCTTCGTGGCGAGGAACTCGCCGGGCAGGAGCGCGGTGCCCTCGTCGATGCGCGCGAGGTTCTCGGGGGCCGACAGCCAGGCGCGCAGCCGGTCGCGCTGCTTCGGGTCGCGGGCGATCCGGGCGACGTCGGGGGTGTTCTCGAGGGCGAGGGGCGCGTAGCGACCGGCGCGCGCGTCCCAGCGGAAGGCGCGGAGCACGTACTCCGCGTGCCCGCCGAGGTCCGGGCGCACGGTGGACGGCCAGCGGACGCTCTGCAGGTTCACCACGAGCCGCGCGAGGTTCGCGCGATCGACGGCCGGGGGAGCGAGCGGGCCGCCGGTCGCGGTGAGCCAGCGGGCGAGGGCCGGGCCGGAGAGCTCCGCCGCGCGCGACCAGGCCTGCGCGAGGCGGCGGCACGAGGGCGCGTCGCCGCCGGGGGCGAGGAGCTCGAACGCCGCGGTCATCGGGAGGCGCGAGGCGGCGGCCGCGGCGCCGGCCGCGCCGTCCGGGGGCTTCGCGGCGTAGGCCAGCCGGTACACGAGGCGGGTCTCGCCGCAGGCCGAGGCGTGGAACGGGCGGCGATCCATCCGGTTCACCACGCCGATGAGCTCGAAGCGGGCGCCCTGCGCGGAGAGCCACCGCGCGTCGAAGAGGCGGTGCGCGTGGCGCGCGACGCTCGTCCCGCTCCTCGGATCGGCGCGCTGGACCTGCCGCAGATCCTCCGCGAGCACGCCGGCGACCGACGCGAGCTCGGGGGTGCGGGACAGCGCGGAGAGCGCGGCCGGCGCGCGCGGCGATCCGGTGAGCACCGCGCCGAAGTCGAGGCCCGCGGCCTCGAGCTCGGCGAGCACCGCGCGATCCGTGATGAGCAGGAGAGGCCGCCCCGCCGGCGCGCTCTCCTGCCGCGCAGCGCCGGGCGCCGGCTCGCCCGCGGCCGAGTTGGCGGAGGGCGGCGGCGGGGCTGAAGGCTGCACGGCCGCGCCCGCGGCGCCCTGGTGCGGCGCGGAGGGGCGCTCGGACGCCCGCCACGAGCACCCGGCGATGCCGGCGCCGGCCGCCAGCGCGGCGAAGGCGAGGGCGTGGCGGAGGCGGCGGGCGCGCATGCGGTCAGGCTACACCGGCGCGCGCGACAGCGCGCAGCGCGGGGTTGGGGCAACCGGCACACGGAGGCGTGGAGCGACGGGTCGCCGACGCGTTCCGCCCGCTCGTGCGGTGGTGGCGCGATCTGGCCGACCGGACGCCGATGTCATACGACTTAGCGATCGGGCGGGCTCTTCATCGAGGCAGCGCGCCCGGTCCGGATCTTGCCCTGGCCGCGGTTGGAGGCTTTGAAATGCGGAAATATTGGGGATTGATGCTTGTGGCGAGCGGGCTTCTGGGGGGATCGGTCACGGCGTGCTTGCCGGGGGACGGCGGGTCGAGCTCCAGCGGGAGCGGCGGGTCGAGCTCCGACGGGAGCGGCGGCTCGGACGGCTGCGGGTGCGTGGCGGACCCGATCCGCTGGGGATACTTCGGTGGATTCACCCCGAACGCGGAGACAAGCGCGCTCTCGCCGTGCCGTTTCTTCTCGTTCGAGCGGCGCGCGATCCGGGGCGACAGGCTGCTGATGACGTGCTCGCAGGAGCTCGAAGCCTGCGAGGAGGGGGTGAGCGCCGGCGACGTCGCGAGTGCGCTCGGCCATCCTGATGTCGTCGCGGCGCTCGCGGCGGCGCCCGTGCTGTACGGGAGAGACGCGCGACCCGTGGACGGGAGCTTGTTCCGGATCCAGGTCGACGGCGCGGTCGTCGATGTGGGGTACGAATGCGGGGAAGCGCCGGACTGCGTCCCGATTCCGGACGGCGTGGCCGCGCTGGCCGACGCGCTCCGGACGCTCACGCAAGAGCAGCTCGCGCGCCAGACGTGCGGGGCAGTCGCGACGCCGTGAGCGCGGGGGCCGCTCAGGCGTTCTGGAACGACCTCCGCGCGGCCGACGAGGTCGGCAGCCCGATGAAGGCCTGACCGTCAGCGCGCCGTCTGGCCGCCGTCGACGCGGTAGTTCACGCCGGTCAGCCACTTCCCGCGATCCGACGCGAGGAGCGCGACGACCTCCGCGACGTCGTCGGTGGTGCCGACGCGTCCGAGCGGCACCTGCTGGACGAACGCATCGGCCGACAAGCCCATCTCGTCGGTGAAACTCTTCCGCAGATCGTCGGAGCTCGGCGTCGCCACCGGCCCCGGCGTCACGACGTTCACGCGGACGCCGCTCGACGCGAGCTCCACGGCGAGCGCGCGCGAGTAGGTGTCGAGCGCCGCCTTCGCGGCGCAGTTCGGACGGAGGGCGTCGAGCCCTCGATGCTTGAAGGCGTGGTACCAGCGCTCGAGCGCGCAGCTGAAAGAAGCCCTATCGCTTGGGCTGCATCTGCCCGGGGTCGACCTGCGCGGCGGCCTGCGCCTCGATCCAGCGGCGGAACAGGCCGGCCTCGCCCGGAGGGAAGAAGGCCGTGGGCGGCACCTCGGCGTGGTAGCGCCGGAACGCGGCGCTGAACTCCGCGGGCTCGCGGTCGAACCACGCCTCGGCCTCGGGCGATCCGCGCAGGAGCCGCTCGAAGCGGAGCCGCGCCACGAGCAGCGCCGACATCCGCACGCCGTCCTCGTCCGCGGCGATCAGCGCCCGCCGGAGCGCGGGCGGGAGCGCCGGATCTCCGGCCGCGGCGCGCAGCGCGGCCACGGGATCCTCGGCGGTCATCGCGCGGGCGACGAGCTCTTCGTAACGCGCGTGCGCCTGCGCCCCGGTCAGCCGCGCCGGCGCGCGCTCCCCTGCCCTCCCGCCGGCCGCGCGCCCCGTCACCTGCGCCTCCCGCGCCGGCCGAGCACGCGCCGCGCGCGGCGCAGCTCCTCCCGCACGGCGGCCGCGTCGGCCGCGCCCTGCACCGTGCCCTCCATGCGCTCCAGCGTCACCCCGCGCAGGTTGGGGCACCGCGGCGCGACCTCTTCCAGGAGGCGCCACACCGGCTCCGGCACGGCGTCGTCGTGGCCGTCGAGCCGCATCACCCGGCCGGAAGGCAGCCAGCCCGGATCGCTCGGGCCGCCGCCGGACAGGTGGATCTCGATCACCCGCGCGAGATCGAGCCGGGCCACGTACTCCGCCGGATCGAAGCCGAAGTTCTGCGCCATGGTGTGGACGTTGTGCAGATCGAGCAGCAGGTGCGTCCGCGGCGCCCTCAGGATGCGCCCGAGGAAGCGCGGCTCGTCCAGCGGATCGCCGAGCACGAAGTAGCTGACGCTGTTCTCGACGCCGACGTCCTCCACGACGGCCTGCATCTCCCGGAGCGCGCGGCGGGCGACGGCCGCGCTGTGCGCGCTCATCGGCAGCGGGAGCGGCAGCCCGGCCGAGAGCCCGGCCGGCGCGCTGACCCCGAGATGATCGGTGTACCAGCGGAAGCGGAAGATCGCGTGATCGCGCCGGAGGGCCGCGCGCCAGCGGGCGCGCCGGCCCGCGTCCGCGGCCGAGGCCCCGCCGATCGAGAAGCCCACGCCGTGCGCGACGAACGGCCGATCCGACCGGCGCGCGAGCTCGGCGAAGCGGCGGTGAAAGCCGTTCTCCTGGAGATCGGCCCCGGCGGCGTCCGGCGCGCGCCAGAGCGTCTCGGGCGCCACCTCGTAGTAGTCGGCGTCGCGCAGGATCGCCTCGCCGAGCAGATCGAGGAACGCCGCGTCGGGCTGGAGCGTGAGGCCGACCGGGATCAACGCGGGGGTGCCCCTCGCCCCTCGACCGCGAAGAAGTAGAGGAAGCGCCTGGACTTGGAGGGCACATGCCCCATGCCGCACGCCATGAGCCCGGTCTCGTCGACCCCCTCGACCTCGGTCCCGCATCCGCTGGCGATCGCCCAATGCGCGCCCGACGGCGGCGCCTTCACGAGCCGCGCCCGCACGCTCGCGGCCCGGGCCTCGAGGTTGTCCGCGCCGGCGCCGAGGCCCTTGCGGAGCAGCGCGCCGAGCGCGCCGATCCGCTTCGCCGCGATCGCGTCGTCGCGCTTCATCCGCTCCTCCCAGCTCCCGCCCCCGAGGCCGCGCATCCCGTCGTAGCTCGGGAGCGCGACGTCGAGCTGCGTCGCGGCGACGGGCACCTTGTCGGTCCTGACCACCACGAGGAGCGGCTCCCCGTCGCCGGCGCTCGGCACGAGCTTCTTCAGATCGGCCATGGTCGCGCAGACGACCTCGACGCCCGCGAGCGGGGCGAGATCCCTGTCCGCGCCGAAGTTGAGCAGCTCGCCGAACGCGTGGCCGCGCTCCCACTTGGCGCCGTCGTCGGCGGGGATGACGAAGACGAGCAGCGCTCGTTTCGCCTGCCGCGCGCGGCGGAACGCGGCCGAGACCTGGACCAGCGACCCCGCGGCGGCCGCCGGCTTGCCCGCCTCGTCGCACGCGGCGCCGTCGCCGAACGCCTCGCGGAGGAACGCGGGCCACGCGGTGGCCGCGAGCCCAGCTGCAGTCGCTCCCAGCAAATGCCTGCGCTTCATGGTCACTCCTCGCCGGCGCCCGCGCCGGCATCCTCGATCGACTCGCTCTCGGGCTCGGCGCGCCGCGACGGCTCGGGCGCGAGCGGCGCGAACTCCGCCCAGTCCGGGTGGAGCAGCCTCTCCCGATCCCGGCCCAGCACGACCGGCGCCGCCCCGCGGGACCGCAGCGTCACGCGATCGCCCGCGGCCGCGTACTCGCCGGTCGCGATCACCGCGCCGGTGCAGCGGTCCTCGATCGTGAAGCCCCCGGAGGCGTCCAGGAGGAGCGCCCGCGGCCCCGCGGCGTAGAGGCCGACCAGCTCCGCCTCCGCGCTGCCAGGCTCCTGCGCGCCGGCCGCGCTGCCGGCGGCGGCCGCGGCCGGCGCGGCGAGCGCGTCGAGGGCATCCTGCGAGGCCGAGGGCGAGAACGAGGCGCGAGCGCGCGCCGCGGGATCGAGCAGCACGTACGCGGTGCCGTCCGGGGCGTCGATGGGCTGGGCACACCCGGCGGAGAGCGGCGCCGGGCCAAGGAGGGACAACACAAGGAAGAGACCACGACGTCCGGGCATCGGGCGGAACCTCCGGCGAGCTGAGACGCGCCACGGCATCGAAAGTTCCATCGCCCCACCAGGGCCGCGCTCCCCCGGGGCGACCACCTCGCCGGGGTCGCCTCGGCCGCGATGGATGTCAGCCGCGGCTCGTGCCTCGCATAAACCTCCATCGACGAACGGTGAGGCGCCCGGGCGAGCCCCGAGCGGCACGAGCCGACCGAGAGGCTCACGAGCCGTGCGTCGCACGAAAGCGGTACGGAGCAAGGAACAGACCTCATGAAGACCATTCACAGCATCGCACTTATGGGGACCATCTTCAGCGTTTCCGCCGTCGCCGACGCGGCGGTCCAGAACCATCACGGCGGGATCTGCCGCGCCCAGGCCCCGGAGCACGCCAATCGGGTGTACTATCCGGCCATGGGCATCGAGGCGCTGCAAAGCGTCAACGTGGCCTGCCCGCTCGCCACCACCGGGGAGCAGATCAACGAGGTCGAAGTCAACGTCAGGGACACCACCCGGCCAGCCACCCTCTGCTCCGTGACGGCCACCAACTGGAATGGAACCGAGGTCGGCAACCTCAACTTCAGCATCGCGGCCGGATCGCAATGGAAGTCGGTGACGGTGCCCGCCTCGATGAAGGGGCCGTTCGTATCGTACCTGGTCACCTGCTCGCTCCCGAAGAACCAGATCCTCACGAGCATCAACGTCAGCATGCCTTGATCGTCGGGGGTGCGGTCCCCGCGCACGCGCCCCGGAGGGGCCGGCCGCGCCCCGGTCGGCCGGCCCCTCGCGTCGTCCCGGCTCGGGCGCGCGCGAGGCGGCGCGGACGCCGGGCCGCCGGCGGCGCCGCCGGACCGGACGGGGCCCCTTCACGTCCACGCCGGGCATCGGTATAACGAGGAGGCCATGAGCGCCGATTCGTCAGGCCTGAAGCGGCCCAGGTACCCGATGCCGGATTTCGTCGAGACTGCGCTGGACGAGCGTGGCTTGATGGATGCTTACAAGCAGCGCCCCGCCTACCAGCAGAACGATTACATCGGGTGGATCAACCAGGCAAAGCGCCAGGAGACCAAGGAAAAGCGGCTTCTCCAGATGCTGGAGGAGCTCGAGGCGGGCGGCGTTTACATGAACATGAAGCACCCAGCCTCGGAAAAGGCGTGAGATGCTGGCTTACGTGTTCTGGCACTGGAGACAGCCACAGACCGCCGCGGAGGACTACGAGAGCCGGCAGCGCGCCTTTCATGCGGCGCTCGCCGCAGCGCCGTCGCCAGGCTTTCTCCGGTCGTTCAGCGTCGGGCTCTCCGGGGCTCCGTGGGCGGCCGGCGGCGGCGACGTCTACGAGGACTGGTACCTCGTACGAGATTTCGGCGCGCTCGGCGCGTTGAACGAGGCCGCGGTCTCGGCCAGCCGCACGGCGCCGCACGACGCCGCCGCCGCCGTCGCCAGCGGCGGGGCCGGGGGACTGTACCGCCTGCGGGGCGGAGCAGCGCTGCGCGCGCCCGGCTACGCCCACTGGTTCGGCAAGCCCGACGGCATGTCCTACGGTGAGCTCTTCGCCCGGCTCGCGCCGGTCCTGGACCAGGCCGGCGCCGGCCTGTGGATGCGCCAGATGGTGCTCGGGCCTGGCCGGGAGTTCTGCGTGCACGCGAGCGCCCCCGTGTCGCTGCCCGCTCCGTTCGACGCGCTCGTCCTCCCGCTCCGGCCGGCGTGGCCGGCGCTCGACGACGGCGAGACGGAGCCGGCGCGCTGAGGCGCGCTCTA
Organism: Sorangium cellulosum So0157-2; assembly: GCF_000418325.1. Taxonomy (GTDB): domain Bacteria; phylum Myxococcota_A; class Polyangia; order Polyangiales; family Polyangiaceae; genus Sorangium; species Sorangium cellulosum_D. The sequence continues at coordinate 223,581 of NC_021658.1, read as the reverse complement.
CAGCCTGACGGCCATCGCCGAGCGGATGTCCTGCCGATTTACCACCAGCCGGACGGCGCCCGCGTTCCGTGTACAATGCGCGGCATGAACCGCTCCCTCATGATCAGCATGCTGGCCCTGGCCGTCGCGTGTGCCCCCGAGCCTCGGGAATTCACGCCGGATGGCTCCTCGGCCACGAGCGCGGGGACCTCCGGCGGGGGCGGGAGCGGCGGGGTCGACCTGCCCGGCTGCGACGAGGGCGAGGTCTCCTGCTCCGGTCTCTGCGTGGACTTGCGCTCCGATCCGGAGCACTGCGGCGCTTGCGACCATTACTGCCTCGGAGAGGCGTGCGCCCAGGGGCGCTGCGAGCCCCTCCTCCTGGCGTCGGGCGGGACCGAGCCGGTGGACATCGCGGTCGACGACACCAACGCTTACTGGGCCGATGCCGTCGCTCGCAGGGTGATGATGGCGCCGACCGGCGGCGGCAATGCCTCCGTCTTCGTCTCGGGGGATCCCCCCTTCTCTCCCCGGAGCGTCGCGGTCCACGGCGGCACGGTCTACTTCACGGACTCCGGCACAGAGATCATCATGAAGTCGTCGATCGAGGGCGATCTCGAGATCCTCGCCGATGGGCAGACGTACCCCATGGGCATCGCGGCCGACGCCGCGAACGTCTACTGGACGAGCGCCGACCAGGGCACCGTCATGAAGGTGCCGGTCCAGGGCGGCGACGCCGTCGCGCTCGCGACAGCGCAAGAGTCGCCCCTCGGCGTCGCGGTGGACGCGACCCACGTCTACTGGGTGAACGAAGGGGGCACCGTGATGAAGGTGCCGATCGAGGGCGGCGACGTCGTCACGCTGGCAGAAGGGCAGACGAAGCCCAAGGACATCGCCGTCGACGCCGACTTCGTCTACTGGACCAACGACGGAGGCACCGTCATGAAGGCCACGCTCGATGGTGGCGGCCCCTTCACGCTCGCGGAGGGGCAGCGCAACCCGCGGAAGCTCGCGATCGACGCCGAGAGCGTCTACTGGACGAACGATGACGGGACCGTGAAGAAGGTGCCTGTCGGAGGCGGCGACATCACGACGCTCGCCACAGGGCAAGATCATCCGCTCGGCATCGCGGTGGACGCCACGAGCGTCTACTGGACGAACAGCGCGGACGGCACGGTGATGAAGCTCCCGAAATAAGCCCCGCGGCCGCCTCGGGCCTGCTCTTGCCGAGGCCGCTTGCCATGCGGGCCGTTCGGGCGCGACGATCCGGCTCTCCATGAAACGCGCCGCCCTCCTGCTGCCGATCGCCCTCGCCGCCGCGTGCGCCGCCGGCGCTCCGGCCCCCCAGCGCGGCCCTGTCGCGACGCTGCCTCCTGCGCCGCCCCCGGCGCGCGCCCAGCCCGCCCCGGCGGCGGCGCCGCCCGTGACCGCGCCGGAAGGGCTCTCCTCGGTGCTGCGGGTCGCCGACCCGCAGCGGAGCTGGAGCCACCTCACGCGGCTCGTCGCGAGCACGACCGCCGGCGCGTGGCTGCTGGTCGCCGGCCCCATGGCACCCGAGATGCTGCTCGAGCAAACGCTGGGTCCGGCGCTCGCCGACGTGGTCGATCTGGACAAGCCGATCGACGCCGCCTGGTTCGGCATCACGGAGGCGACGTCGCGCCTCGTGGTCTCCCTGTCGGTCGCGGAGCAGGCGGTGCCCCGGCTGCACGAGCTCTTCGTGCTCAAGCAGCACCGGGGCCTGCTGCGCGTGGAGCGCGCGCGCGACGAGGAGGCCGACGAGGAGGCCGACGAGGAGGCCGACGAGGAGGCCGCGCGCGACGAGGAGGCCGACGAGGAGGCCGCGCCGCTGGTCTGCGCCTTCGGTCTCGGCGAGCGCCGGGGCAGCGCGCGCCTGCTCTGCGCCGAGGACGCGAAGGACATCGCCGCCGCCGCGCCCTACCTCGTGGAGGTCGTGGGCCGGGAGCCGATCGAGGCGGACGCGCGGCTCGAGATCACGGAGTGGGCCCTCCGCGAGATCATGAAGAGCGAGGCCGACGCGGACGACGACGGCGGCCGCGCGGGGGCGCTGGGCCGGGAGCTCGGCGGCGCGCTGCTGCGCGAGCTCGAGGGCGTGAGCGTGGACCTCAGGTGGGGCGGCGCGGAGGTCGACGTCGGCTTCAGCATGCGCTTCGCGAGCCGGCGTTCGCCCCTCACGCTGGCCCTCGTGCCGGCCGTGGCGCCGGACGCCGCCCCGCCGCCGGCCTTCCTGCGCCTGCCGGGCGACACGGCCATCGGCTTCTACACCCAGGGCGCGTCGCGCGCGGAGCTCACCCCGCTGCGCGAGGCCCTCCTCCGGGCGCTGCGCGACGACTGGGCGAGCGACGGCTACGACGCGGCGACGCTCGATCGGTTCATCCAGCGCCTCGACGCGCTGGCGCTCACGGGCGGCCCCCTCGTGTTGGGCGCGGGCGGGGATCGCGCGGCGGCGGAGCGGGCGATCGCGGCCTACCAGGCCGGCAAGGGCGCCGCGCGCGCGCAGAAGGCGGCGCGCCGGGCGCTGCAGAGCTGGATCCTGGTCGCGGTCGAGGAGCCGGCCGAGACCTGGATCGCTGGGGTGAAGGAGCTGCTCCTGCTCGGCGAGGAGCTGGACAGGCGCAAGGCGAGCCCGCAGGCGGCGGGCGGCGCGGGCACGCCCGGCGGCGCGCCGGTGGGCCGCGCGAGCAAGGGCGAGGACAGGGGGCCCGTCGCGTACGCGATCGTCCGCGCGCCCGCCGCGCTGCCCGCGGGGACGCTGCACGTCGAGCTGCGATCCAAGCCGCCCACGAAGGGCGCCCCGCCCGCGGACACGGCGCATCTCTACGTCGTGCCCGCGGGTCAGCGGACGTGGCTCGGGTTCGGCGAGGACGACGCCGTCGTGGTGGCCCGGCTGCGCATCGCGACCGACGCGGGGCGCGACGAGCGCACGCTCGGCGCGGCGCCCGGTCTGGAGGCGCTGCGGCAGCCCGGGACGCTCGCCGGCGGAGTCTCCTCGATCGCAGGCCTCGCGCTGGTGGCGGCGCGCGGGGACACGAAGGAGGCGATCGAAGAGGCCGCCAAGGAGTTCGCCAGGCTCGCGACGCTGCCGGCGCGCGGCGAGGTCGCGATCCCGATCGCGGTCTCCTCCGAGGTGCTCGGCTCCGGCGCGGCCCGCGTCACCGCCCGCGTGCGGCTGCCCGTGGCGGCGATCCAGGACGCGATGGCGCTCGGCTCGCGCTGACGCCGAGCCACCTCCGGCGAGGCCCGCGCAGCGCTCTCGGCAGGCTCACATCGACACGTTGATCGTCGGCGTCTGGTCGGTCGTCCAGGAGTCGGGGCCCGGGAAGTAGGTCGTCTCCTCGTCGCCGCCCCGGGTCGTGTGGATCTGGTACCGGCGATTCGCTCCGCAGTTGAAGAGCGCCCCATAGACGATCGATTTCGTCTCACCGGGGTCGACCTGCTCGGACGAGTTGTTCGCGAGCTTGTCCCACGTGCCGCCTCTCGCCTTCACCTTGCTCTCGTCCCAGTCGACCGCGAACGACTGGCTGCCGGAGTTGTGCACGCGCACCGTGATCTGGCACCCGGCCACGGCGTCTTTCGGCACGCTCGCGGCGACCGCGGCGGCGATGGGCAACACGGCGGCGGCGGCGATCAAGGTCCGGCGGATGAGCACACGTCGATCGAGCTTCATGGTGAGTCCTCCTCTGGTTGCGGCCGTCGATTCACCGCGACGGCGCGCTCGCGAACGCAGGCTCAGCAACCGGCAGGCCAGGCGCGCGATCGCGTCGATCCCCGGGGATCGAGCTCCATCGCGGCCGCGCGCCGCCTGCCTCGGAGGCGCCGAGACGCCCGCGCTCCGCACGGCCGGCTCGCCGATGCGCCCTCTCCGCGGATCTCTGCGGGTGACACACTGTCACAGGGGTGTCCGGTGACACCCTGTGACAGGAGACGCTACGCCCGCTTCGGCGGGATCGGGTACATCGCGGCGAGGTCGTCGTTCCGTCGGAACCCGAGCGCCTCCCGGTGGACGCGCAGCTCCCAGAGCGCCTGCGCCGCCGCCTCCCGCTGCCGGTTGTAGGCCGCGATCATCGCCGCCCGCTCCCGCGCGTCGGCGCCCTGGCCGCGGGCGAGCTCATCGAGCGCCTTGCCCTGCAGCTCGAGCTCGAGCAGCGCGACGTTGATCTTGTCCTCGGATCGCCCGAGCGCCGAGGCCATCTCCCTGAGGATCTCGCCGGCGAGATCCGACGGGGCGGCCGCGGGCAGGCGCTGCCGGAGGCGGTCGAGGTACGGGCTCTTGTGCCCCTGGTCCTTGAGCTGATCGACGAGCTTCTTCCACGTGGGCTCGGACATGCTCCTTCAGCGTAGCAGCGCTCCGGGATCGCACCGCCTCGCCGCGGGCGCGCGGGCGTCGCCGGGGCCGGCCGAGCTTGCCCGGCGCGCGGTCAGCCCCACCCCTCCAGCACGATCTTCCCCACGGTCTGCCCCGACTCCAGGCGCGCGTGCGCGGCGCGCAGGTTCGCCGCGTCGATCCGGCCGAGGTGCTCGCGGCGCGTCGTGCGGAGGCGCCCCGCGTCCACCCACGCCGCCACGCGCGCGAGGATCTCCCGCTGCGCGGCCATGTCCGGGGTGCCGTGGAGCGACCGCGTGAACATCAGCTCCCACGAGAAGCTCGCGCTCTTCGACATGAGCTTGCCGAGGTCGACCGGCCCCGACGTCTCGACGATGCCCACGATGCGCCCGAGCGGCGCCACGAGGTCCGCCATCGTGTCCCACCAGGCCTCGGTGCTCTGCGTGTTGAAGATCAGCTCCACGCCCTTCATGCCCGCGGCCTCGAGCTGCGGGCGGAGCGGCGCGCGGTGGTCGACGAGGACGTCGGCGCCGAGGAGCGCCGCCCACGCCCGGCTCTCCTCGCGCGACGCAGTGGCGACGACGCGCAGCCCGGCGGCCTTCGCGAGCTGCACCACCATCGAGCCCACGCCGCCGGCGCCGCCGATGACGAGCACCGTGCGCCCGGCGTCGCGGCCGTCGGGCTCGACGCCGAGGCGCTCGAACAGCCCCTCCCACGCGGTCAGCGCGGTGAGCGGCAGCGCCGCCGCGTCGGCGAACCCGAGCGTCCGCGGCATCGGCCCGGCGATGCGCTCGTCGACGAGGTGCACCTCGGCGTTGCTGCCGGGCCGCGCGATGCTCCCCGCGTAGTACACGCGGTCCCCCGGGCGGAAGGCGGTGACCTCCGCGCCGACCGCCTCGACGACGCCGGCGGCGTCCCAGCCGAGCACGCGCGGCGCGCCCTCGACCCGGGGCTTCGGCGAGCGGACCTTCACGTCGACCGGGTTCACGGCGACCGCGCGCACCCGCACGCGCAGGTCGCGCGGCCCCGGCTCCGGCTCCGGAAGCTCGACGTCGAGCAGGCTCTCGGGGTGATCGATCGGGAGGTAACGGTGGAGTCCTACGGCGCGCATGGCTTCTCCTCGCGGGGACCGGCAGAGGTCCCCGTCACGCGTCGCAAGGTGCGCCCGGCGGCCGCAGCGCACAATCGGCCCGCGGAGACCAAGATCTGTGAATGCGGTTCATCAATGACGCCGGCGCGGCGGCCGAGCTCACCCCGCGGCCGTCGCCGCGCCGTCGGCGGCCGTCAGCGCGCCCGGAGCGCCTCGTCGAGGTCGGTCCAGAGGTCGTCGAGCGCCTCGAGGCCGATCGAGAGCCGGAGCAGGTTCGGGGGCGCGAGCGTCCGCGGGCCCTCGACGGTCGCCCGGTGCTCGATCAGGCTCTCGACGCCGCCGAGGGAGGTCGCGCGGAGAAAGACCTTCACGCGGCCGGCGACGCGGAGCGCGTCCTCGGCGCCGCCGCGCACGAGGATGGAGAGCATCGACCCGAACCCGCCCTGCATCTGCCGCGCTGCCACCGCGTGACCGGGGTGGGACTCGAGCCCCGGGTACAGCACCCGCTCGACGCCGGCGTGGGCGGCGAGGCGGCGGGCGAGCTCCAAGGCGGTGGCGCTCGCCCGGCCGACGCGCACGAAGAGCGTCCGCATGCCCCGCAGGAGGAGCCACGCCTCGAACGGGCCGGGGACCGCGCCCTGCACGTGGCGGAGGTGGCGGACGCGCTGCCACGCCTCGTCGTCGCGCGCGGCCACGAGCGCGCCGGCGAGGACGTCGCTGTGGCCGTTGAGCGCCTTGGTGGCGGCGTGCATCACGAGGTCGGCGCCGAGGGCGAGCGGCTGCGCGTGGACGGGCGTGGCGACGGTCGAGTCGACGGCGAGCCGCGCGCCGCGCGCGCGCGCGATGTCGGCCGCCGCCGCGATGTCGACGACGTCCCAGGTGGGGTTCGCGGGCGTCTCGATCCAGACGAGGGAGGTCGGGCCGCGCTGGACGGCCGCGCGGAGGGCGTCGAGGTCGGTCGCGTCGACGAGCTCGAGATCGACGTTCCAGGTCGCGCACCACTCGGTCATCCAGAGGCGGAGGCCGTGGTACATCGCGCGCGAGGCGACGAGGCGCGCGCCGGGCCGCACGAGCGCCTGCACGGCCGTGGTCGCGGCGGCCATGCCCGACGCGAACAGGCGCGCGTCGGCGCCGCGCTCGAGGGCGGCGAGCAGCTCCTCGGGCGCGCGGTACGTCGGGTTGTCGTCGCGCGTGTACTCGTGGGCGGCGGGCAGGCGATAGCCCTCGTCGCGCGCGTACGTCGTGCTCGCGTGGAGCGGCGGCACGACCGCGCCGGTGGCGTCGTCGATGAAGTGGCGCGCCTGCGCGGCGAGCGTCTCGGGGGAGGTCATGGGGCCGAGGATAGCGCGGGGCCTGTCGTCCGCCCCTGTCGGAAGACAGGCCCGCTCCAGCGATGGGACAGCGCATCGCGGTGAACCTCGCGGCGGTGTGCGGCACCCAACGACGGGACCTATCGAGGTGCACGCTGCGACTCCGCGCCCCGCGTGCGCGGTGTGTCGCGCATCTCTTTGGCAGGAGAGGAGGATCGATGGATCGCTCATTCCAGGAGTCCAGCGGACGCAGCGGGCGACGGCCCTGCCCGCGCGTCGCGTGGCCAGGCGGCGGATCCGGCGCCGCGTGGCTCGCCGTGGCCGCTCTCGGCGTGGCGTGGCTCGCCGGGTGCGCACAGGCTGGCGCGGAGGGTGGCGACCGGAGCGCCGAGCCGCTCGGGCAGGTGCGGCTCGCGGACACGGCGCCCTCCGCGCCGACCTGGATCAGCGCGGCCTCGCTGAGCGTCCCGCGCGCGCTCCACACCGCCACCCGCCTGCTCGACGGCAGGGTCCTCGTCACGGGCGGCCAGGTCGAATCCGAGGGCCCCCCGCTCGCCAGCGCCGAGATCTACGACCCTGCGACCGGCGCCTGGACGCCCGCGGCGTCGATGAGCGCTGCGCGCAGCAGCCACGGCGCGGCGCTGCTCTCGAACGGCAAGGTCTTCGTCTACGGCGGGAACGGCGGGGACTTCGGTGAGCCGCTCGGCACGGCTGAGATCTACGATCCGGCGGCGGACCGATGGATAGCCGTCGCGCCTGCGCCGGCCCCGCGGTTCGCCTACGCGGCGACACCGCTGCTCGACGGGAGGATCCTCGTCTCGGGGGGACGCGCGGCGCCTCATGGCGACGAGCTCTCCAGCTGCGCGATCTACGATCCGGCGCGCAACGCATGGAGCGATGCGGGCTCCATGAACCAGCCCCAGGCGAACCTCCTCGCGCGGCGGCTGCTCGACGGCACGGTCCTCGTCCTCCGGGACCATCGCTCCCCCGAAATCTATGACCCGGCGACCGACACGTGGAGGATTCCGGCACATGCCGACGCGTACGACGCTGTCCAGGCCACGCTGCTCCCGAGCGGCGAGGTCCTCGTGACGGGACTTGGGGAGCTGGCCAAGACCTACGAGCCAGCCACCGGCGCATGGATGGCAGCGCCGGGAATGCTCCCGGGCACACCGCCGCTGGACCTGGACATCGATAGCATCGGGCTCTTGGACCGGGCGGCCTTGCTGGTTCCGGGCCGGCGCGCCCTGCTCACCGGGGGGATTGAAGTATTTTCGAGCTGGTGCCCCCCACCCTCCTCGGTCTGCGATCGTGCCATCCCGCCGATGGGCGCGTATCACCGGCGCGCCGAGCTCTACGACGCATCGACACGCTCCTGGTCGGTGGGACCGGACATGCTCTCGGGGCGCGGCGCGCACTCGGCCACGCTGCTCCTCGATGGGTCTGTGCTCGTCGCGGGCGGCTACGCCGCCTGGTACACGCCCCCTGACGAGTGGCTCAGCCTGGTCCACCTCGCGACGAACAGCGCGGAGCGGCTCACGGGCATGTTCGTCCCCGGCGCTCCCTGCAGCTCCGATCTCGACTGCGGCGGGCTCTCCTGCGCGGACGGCGTCTGCTGCGACGCGGCCTGCGACGGCGCCTGCGAGGCGTGCTCCGTCGCCGCTGGCGGGGCGGAGGACGGGGTGTGCTCGCCGCTCACCGGCCCTGCCTGCGACGACGGCAATGCGTGCACCCAGGCCGACGCCTGCCAGGCGGGCGCCTGCGCCGGTGCGCCCGTGGGCGACGGCGCGCCCTGCGACGACGGCAACGCGTGCACCCAGGCCGACGCCTGCCAGGCGGGCGCCTGCGCCGGCGCGCCCGTCGGCGACGGCGCGCCGTGCGACGACGGCGACGCGTGCACCCAGACCGACGCTTGCCAGGCGGGCGCCTGCGCCGGCGCGAACCCGGTCGCCTGCGCTGCGCCGGCGGACGGGTGTCGCGCGCCCTTCTGCGATCCGGCGACGGGCCGGTGCGAGAGCGCGCTCTCGCCGTGGGGCGCGCCCTGCGACGACGGCAGCGCTTGCACCCAGGGCGACAGGTGCGATGCCGGCGCCTGCGGCCACGAGACCTCGGTCGTGTGTGCGACCGCCGCCCGGTGCAGGGCCGCCGCCTGCGACGCCGCCACGGGCGCGTGCGCCGAGTCTCCGCAGCCCGACGGCACGCCGTGCGAGGACGGCAATCCCTGCACGGTCGCCGACACCTGCCAGGCGGGCGCCTGCGCCGCGGGCGCGCCCCCGGTATGCCCCGTACCGAGCAGCTGTTATGCGCCAGCGACCTGTTCTCCTTTCGGCGGCAGCTTATGTGGCCCGCCACCCACGCTGCCGGACGGCGCGCCCTGCCCGGACCCGACCACGGCCGCGTGGACCCCCGCGTCCCCCCTGGACGGCGTGGGTCCGGGCCACTCGGCCACACGCCTCCAGGACGGCACCGTGCTCGTCGCCGGCGGCCAGGCCACGGCGCCGGACGGGATACAGATCATGCTCCGAAGCGCCGTGCGATACGACCCGGCGACGGGCGCATGGACGCCGACGGGCGCGATGATCCACGCGCGCATGAGACACACGGCCACGCTCCTGGAGGACGGCAGGGTGCTCGTCCTCGGCGGCCACAAGGGGATCTTGGAGCCTGAGATCTACGATCCCGCGACGGGCGTCTGGAGCCCGGCCGCGCCGACCACCGAGCACCGCATAGCACACACCGCCACGCGGCTCGCGAACGGCAAGGTCCTCGTCGCCGGTGGCGAAGTCAATGATTATGTTTCCGCGTTGGCCAGCACCGAGGTGTACGATCCCGCGACGAACACCTGGACGCCCGCGGCCCCGATGATCATAGGCCGCAGCGGCCACGCAGCCACGTTGCTCTCCGACGGCCGGGTCCTCGTCCTCAGCAACAACCGTGGAACCGGGCCTGCGGAGCTGTACGATCCGGTGGCCGACACCTGGACGCGCGGCAGCCACCGGCCGCAAGTTGCTAACTTCGACCGGCACACGGTCACGCTGCTCGCAAGCGGCAAGGTCCTCGTGCTAGGCCGCCATTCTGCCACCCGTTCGACGGCACAGCACATCTACGATCCCGCGAACGACACCTGGACCGACGTCCCGCACTTCATAGAAGATTGCGCGACGTTCCGCGCCGAGCTGCTGGCCGATGGCAGGGTGCTGGTCACAGGCTGCGACACGACTGGCCCGCCTTTCTCGAACACAGATGCGCTGTTGTACGATGCCGCGAGCAACACATGGTCTCTCGCGCCGTCATTGACCAACGGGCCCGCGGATCACGAGCTGACGCGGCTGCTCGACGGCCGCGTGCTGCTGACGTCCTGCTGGACGCCGCGCCCGGACTGCGCGGCGCGGCTGTATGTGCCCGGCAGCGTGGTCCCCGGGGAGGGAGCCTGCTCGCTGGGCGTATGCATGGCGCTGGACGGGGGCAGCGCCGGCAGCTCGTCGGGCACCGGTGGCGGCGGCGGCACCGGCGGCGCTGGGGGCGACGACATCCCCGGCGGCGGCGGGGGCGGCGGTGTCGCTGGGGGCGGCGGCGCGGGTGACGGTGGAGGCGGGGATGTCGCGAGCGGGAGCGGAGCTGGCGCCGGGAGCGGCGGCGCGGAGAGCGCCAGCAGCTCCACGGCGGCCGGCGGCGATGCTGCCGGCGGCAGCGCGGAGGGTGCCAGCAGCTCCGTGGCGACTGGCAGCGGCGGCGCGGTCGGTGCGAGCGTCACCTCCTCCGGGCACGGCGGATCCGGCGCTTCGCCGCCCGGCGACCGCGGCGGCGGCAGCTGCAGCCTGTCGCCCTCCCCCATCGGTCCCACGAGCGGCGCGCCCTGGCTCCTGCTCGCGGCGCTGCTCGCAGCGCGCCGCAACACCCCTCGCCGCCGCGCCCTGCGAGCCTCTGTAGCCCGGTAAGCGACCCGACCTCGGTTGCCCGGCAGAAGCCCCGGAAGCGCGCGGGCTGCCCCCGCGCGCAGGCTCGGGCCGAGCTCAATCCACGCGCACGACCGCGACCTGCGCTATCCTTCCAGGAGGCTCGACGTCGACCGTGACGAAGTGTCGCCCGATGCCGTCGAGCCGCTCGGGGATCGCGCCGCCGCCGCCCGAGATGTACGCCGGGATCCCCGCGTTCTCGAACGCATAGAACGAGTGGATGTGGCCGTAGAACGTCAGATCCACGCGCCCGTCCGCGAGCATCGTGAGCAGCTTGTTCGCCTCGGCGCGGCTCGCGAACGCGCCGTTGCGCGAGCCCACCGGGTCGAGGGGCGCGAGGTGCATCGTGACCACGTGCAGGCGCTCCCGCCCCTCGGCGAGCCAGCCGTCGAGCCACCCGTACGCGCGCGGATCGATCGTCGCGCTCGCCGAGTCGAGCATCGTGAACTGCACGCCCCGGAACGGGAAGCTGAAGTTCCCTCGGCCGAACCACTCGTGATACAGGTCGTCCCGCGTGCCGAGCTCGTGGTTGCCGAGCGTCGCATAGCACGGGAAACGCAGTGTCTTCATCTCGCGCTGGAACCGCTCGAGCTGCTCGAGCGAGCCGCGCGAGGTGAGATCGCCGCTGATGAGCGCGAATCGGACGCCCTCCGCCTCGTTCATCTTCGCGTAGATGTCCTGAACGCTGTCGATCTTCTCCTGGACATCGGCGAACACCGCGAACCGCCACGGCTCGAGCCGCGCCTCGTCCGGCGGGCGCAGCGAGAGCGCCGCCTCGGCGCCGGGCGGCAGGGAGAGGCGGAAGGTGCGCTGGGTCGGATGCGGCGCCTCGACGAGCTCCACGGGCACGCGCTCGTCGCCGACGCGGGCCGAGAGCTCGGCGTCGGCGAGCATGTTCTCGATCGTGATCGTCCACGGCCCGCCCGCCTCGTCGGTGAGGCGCATCGAGAGCGCGGGCGCGCTCGCCCAGAGCGAGAGCGCGCCCGGCTCGAGGCGGCGGATCGCCGCGAGCCCCTCGTCGACGGCGACGCGCGCCTGGCCCCGCGAGGCCTTCCCCACCTCCAGGTCGCGGCGCGCGCGGCCCTCGGCGACGTCGAGGCAAGACAGGGTGAGCGGCGCGGTGAGGGCGAGCAGCGCGAGGAGAGCGTGTCTCTGGATCATGGCGAGCCTCCAGGGCGGAAGAGCAGCGACAGGCGCCCGACGTACGCGGAGCCGGCCTCCACGTCGGCGAGCAGGCCCCAGCGCGGCGAGGCGTAGAGCCGGCCCTCGAGGCCGAGGTGGCCCGGGACGCCGCTGCCGAGGCCGGGGATCTTCGCGCCGCCGGCATACCCGTCGTGCCGGTGGTCGTAAAACACCTTGGCCTCGCCGCGCGGATATCCGGCGTGCCCGAGGTACATGCCGAAGGCGAAATGGGGAATCAAGAGCTCGTTCCCCTCGAGCGGGCGGCGGCCGTAGCGGTAGCCCTCGACCGCGATCCCCCACCCCATCTCCGCGAACGAGCCCCGGAGCGTGCGCCCGATGTGGGCGAGGTCGAGCCGGCCCTGGAGGGTGACCTCGCCGGTGGTGATCGAGAAGTCGTCGGAGGTGTAGCGATGATGGGTGATCGCGCCCTCGATCTCGAGGAACGAGCCGTCGGCCGCGCGTGGGCTGTCCGGCGTGCGGGGGCCGAGGAAGCGGTACGCGGCCTCGGCGCGGAGGCGCGCGTTGTCGTCGTTCAGGGAAAACCAGCCCGAGCCCGAGAGGCGGAGCGAGCTCAGGCGCAGATCCATGCCTGGCACGAGGAACGTGCGGTAGGCGAACGTGGGGTCGTACACGTAGGCCATACCGAGCTGCGGCTCGACCCAGGGCAGCGACCGAGGAGGGCTGCCGGTGCCGCCCTCCGGGGCGAGCACGCCATAGAGGTCCGCGAGGAGGGAGATCCCGAACAGGCCTGCTCCCGTCACGGTGGCGAGCACGATGGGGGCGATGACGCGCCGCGAGGCCCCGGAGACCGCCGCGCCCGCGAGGCCGCCCACGGCGAGGCCGGCCCCTGCGCCCTCGAGCCCGAGGAGGATCCAGCCGGTGCGCGCCTCGCCCAGGAGGAAGTGCCCGGTGCCGTGCGCGATGACCCCGGGGACCACCGCGCCGGCCGCGGCGAGGGCGCGCCGCCCGGTGGAGACGCGTTCCCTCGCCGGCGCAGCGGCCGCGGGCGCTCCGCTCGGCGCGGAGGCCGCAGGCGCTCCGCTCGGCGCGGCGGCCGCAGGCGCTCCGCTCGGCGCGGGCACGGCCGGGGAGCCCGGCATGCCCTTGCCCTCGCCGGCCTGGGCCGGCGCGGCGACGAGGAGGAGCAACAGGGCGAGGAGGTGGCCTGTCGTACGCGGGGTCCTCAGCATCGAGCTCTGCGCGGCGGGCGCCTACCGTGGCACGGTCGTTCGGACTTTGCACGCGTCGACAGCACCCCGGCCACGACGTCCCTCCTCGGCCCAGGGGCGACCGCGTGTTCCCAGGCACGCCGCTGCAGCCTTGGGGTGTCGAGGACTTCACCCTCCCGAAGGGTCCCCGGAGGACTTCGGCCGGCAGGACCTCTGCGCGCGCTTCAGCCAGGCACCTTCGGCGTGACAGCCCAGGCGCGGGATTTTGCCTTGCCGATCATCAGCTTCACCTCGTGGAGCCCGTCCGAGCCGCGGAGCTCCGCCCATGATCGGTGCAGGTATCGGCTCCTCAGGAACCCTCCTTTTTCCTGCAAGAAGATCCAGACGCCCTCGCGGGCCACGAGGACGAAGGCGGCAGATTGGAGGCGCTGCGCGTACGACTTCGCTTGCTGATACGCGTCGAGGATCTGCTTCTCGGTCGCGAGCTCTCGCTTGGCCTCGACGATGATCCGCGCAGTCTCCTCACCGCGCTTCAGCACGGCGCCGATCGCGTAATCAGGGTACACCCGCTCGCCGCGGCCCATACGGACGGGCATGTTCCGGATCCAGTCGCGTTCGACATACCCGAGCTCTCGGAGGAGCGGCTCCAGCAGCCTCTGCTCGACCTCCCGTTCGCTCTCCACGTCGACGTGATCCGGCAGATCCGGCCCGTGGAGCCGGGGGAGATCCGATAGCTTGCCGCGCTTCCGTTTGATCATCCGGAGCAGCGCCTCGTACTCCTCAGCCGTCACTGGCTTGCCGCTCGCGCCTTGAAAATGAGCTTTCACGGCCGGCTTGTTGGACCACACCGGATCTGCGGCAATCTCCCTGAATGTGATCTCGGGGACCTTCACCCGCGCGCCGATCCACACGGTGCTATGGTAGTGAAAGAATGGATCGATGAAGCCGTCAGTCTCCGCTCGCCAGATGGAGTGGACGTAGCTACGCGGGGAGACGCACCACATCACCATGATGTCTCCCCGGCGAGTGTCGACGTTCCCCTGCCAGTAGCTCGTGGAGTCGTCGCCGGCGGCGTCAAGAAACTCGAAATCGTTGCTGTCTCCGGCGCCGCCCATGAGGAACCAGACCTTCGATGCGGGCGGGAGCTCGCCTCGCTCCTGCGCGAGGTGGTGCGGCGAGAAGTCGTACAGGAACGCGCAAAGCTCCGCGGGGGTCAGGGCGTGGATGCGGCGGAATTCTTGGAGGGACGCGTTGATGCGCAGGTAGAACATCGCCCGATCCCGCCAGCTCGCCTTGCCCGGGAGCACCGGGACGGCGATCCCGAACTCGTCACAGATCTCGTTGAAGCGATTGAATTGTCGCAAGAAGAGGTACAGTGCAAAATGCTCCGGGTGTGCCTTGAACAGTCCCAGAGAAATACCCTGAATCATACTGAGCCAGGCGCCGGGCTCGTCGTCACCACCGACGACCGTGTAGATGGTGTCTCCGTCTTCAACGTCGAGTGAGAGGGTGAAGCCCTCGTCCAGCAGTCGCTCGTAGAGCTCGCCGGCATGATCCTGGGAAGCGACCCGCACGCCGTCGACCTCGTCGAACACCACCTGCGCGGCCATCGCATCGAGCGGCCGGAGCTTCTCCATCCAGCTCTTCGGGGCGAGCTCGACCCATCGCTCGTCTCGAGCGAGGAAAGACTCGTATCTGGAAATGGCAGCCCGACCTGCCTTCGAGCCGCAAAACAGGGACCATATGAACTTGTTGAAGCGCATCGATTCTTTTTCTGATGGTGTCCGCGCTGTGGGCTGGCGCTCGAACGGCGAGCTCCGGCATGGTCCCCCGGCTTGGTGCCTTTGAACCGGTAGCGGGCCGACGGTCTGACGCGCGGAGCTAGGCCCCTCGCTGCCGCTCGAGCCGCTCCCGCATCACGTTGGGGATCCTCCCCGCCGCCTCGATCGCCCTCTCGAGCGCCGCCTTCGCCTGCTCGTCGAGGCCGCGCCGCGAGCGCGCCCGCGCGCGCGCCTCGATGACCTCGATCTGCTCCTGCCCCAGGTGGCGGGCGGATCGCTGCTCGAGCTCGTCCCACTCCTCGTCGCTCGCCGCCCGCGTCGCCAGGTCGATCATCGACCACAGCACCTCTTCGGCGGGGGTCATCGCCGTGTGCTCGCCCCCCGCCGCGGCGTCCTTCGCCTGCTGCGCCCGGATGGACGCGATGATCTCCCGCGCCTTGCCCTCTTCGCCCTGGTACAGGAGCAGCCTCGCCTGAAGGAGCTGCACCACCGGCCGCATCTCCCCCCGCCGCTGGCGCTCCAGCGACACGGCGCGCTCCACGTGCGGCACCGCCATCTCCAGGTTGCCCATCAGGTAAAGGTACTCTCCCAGGTTGAACTCGCTCACGAGCTCCACCGTCCCGAGGCCCAGCTCGCGCGAGATGGTGAGCAGTCGACAGAAATCCAGGATCATCCCCGCGCTGTCCCCGAGGCAGGCCCGCAGGAGCGCCCGGGCGTTGATCGCCGGGCCGAGGTGCAGGAGATCGCCGCGCTCCTCGCACATGCGGATCGCCCGCTCCAGCACCGCGCCCGCCTCGTCCAGCTTGCCGAGCCCCGGGTAGATGAAGCCCATGAGGAGCAGCGACACCACGAGCGTCTCGTAGCCCTCGTCGCCCAGCCCCTCCGCCTGCGCCGCCGAGCGCTCGAGCTCCCGCGCCGCCTCCTCGTCGCGGCTCTCGCGGTGGAGCGAGCGCGCCGCCGCCATCGAGAGCCGCGCCGAGAGGGCGGGCGGCAGATCGCCGCGGACGAGCGCCCTCGCCTCCTCCACGCGCTGCTTGGATCGGCCGTAGTCGTCCATCCAGTCGAGCACCGTGGCCTCGTCGAGCAGGATCTCGATCTGCTCGATCCCGTCGCCCTCCTCGACCGCCATCGCGCGCGCGCGATCGAGATCCCCGAGCGCGTCGTGGTAGCGGCCCAGGCGGTAGCGCATCAGCCCCCGGCCCCGGTACGCCGCCCTCCGCCGCGCGCCGCGCTCCTCGACCGGCTGCGCGAGCGCGCGGCTGTAGTGGAGCTCCGCCTCCACGTAGGCGTGCCGCGCCCGCGCCCGCTCGGCGAGCTCCAGGTAGGCCTCCTCCGCGACCGTCGCGAGCCCCGCCTCGGCCGCGTGGTGCGCGATCTTGAAGCGCCGCTGCTCCCGGGCCTCGTGGGGCGCCTCGCGGTGGTGCTCGTACGCCGCCAGGTGGATCCGCCGCCGCTCGGACTCGGCGACGTCCTGCGCGACCGCCTCCCGCACCAGCGAGTGCCGGAAGCGCAGCCCGCCCTTCCGATCGCCGACCAGCACGCCGGCCTTCAGCAGCCGCTCGGTCCCGACGCGCGCGTCGAGCGGGAAGGCCGCGCCGTCGCCGGAGACATCCAGCTGCCGCAGCACGCCCGCGATCTCGTCGATCGACACCTCGGCGCCGAGCAGCGAGACGAGCCGCGCGTGCGCCCCGAGCGCCGGCCCGAGCGCCGCGATCTCCGCCTGCGCCAGCGGATCGAGCGCCGGCAGCGCGGGGAGCCGATCGAGCTCGTCGGTCGCCAGGTACCACGCGTCGCCCCGCGGGTGCCGGCGGAGGATCCCCTCGCGCTTCAGCCCGTGCACGAGCTCCACGAGCAGCAGCGGCACCCGCTGCGAGCGCTCGAGGAGGCGATCGATCGCCGGCTCCGGCACGTCCCGCGCGGGCAGGAGCAGCCGCCGGCACAGCGCCCGCGCGCTCTCGTCGTCCAGCGGCTCCAGCCGCAGCACCTCGCGCCGGGCGGCGCGCTCGCCCCAGGAAGGGTGCGCCTCGGCGAACGCCGGGCGCCCCATCGCGCAGATCCACAGCGACGTGGCCTCGCCCGCGAGCGCCGCGTACTCGAGCGCCGCGAGCGTCACGTCCTGCGCGAAGTGCGCGTCGTCGAGGATGACGATCACGGGCGCCGCGGCCGCGCGCCGGCGCAGGCACTCGCCCGCCGCCCGCACGCGCGCCGAGCGCAGCGCGCCGGGCGCCGCCCGCAGCGCCTCGAGCTCGGGGAAGACCTGGACGCCCGTCTGCTCGTCCACCCATCCGAGCGCCATCGCGAGCCCCGGGCGGAGCTCCTCGTTGAGCGCGGGGCCGAGGCGCTCCGCGAGCGCCTCCCGGACGCCGCTCTCCGGCGGCTCCTCGGGCGCGCCGAGCGCCTCGCGCACGAGCTCGTGGAGCGTCTCGTCCGAGGCCCCGCTCGTCGGCTCCTGCCCGCGCAGGTCGATGATCTGGGCGTGCGGCAGGCGCTCCCGGAGCTGCTTGCCGAGCTCGACGAACAGGCTGCTCTTGCCGTGGCCGGGCCCGCCCGTCACCGAGACGACCGTGGGCTGCTTCAGCCGGAGCGCGTCGTCGGCGCTCTGCAGGAGCTGCTCGAGGATGTCCCGACGGCCGACGAACGCGCCGGGGCGCGTCGCCTCCCGCGACTCGTCCTCGGCGCCCGGCGGGAGCTCGTCGCCCGCCGCGGCGTGCGGCGGCTCCGGGAGCGCGGCCGACGCCTCGGGCGTGAGGAACTGCCCCGTCGGCCCGGAGGCGGAGGGCCACCGCTCGGCGCGCGAGAAGAGCGGGCTCAGGAAGCGCTGCGTCCCGCCCGGGCGCGCCTGGATCGACACGGGCGCGAGATCGATGAGGACCCGCGCGCACACCCCGCGCCGCAGGAGCTCGTCGGCCGCCCGCTGGGCGCGGCGCGCGGGGCTCGCCGTCCCCTCCTTGGCGAAGACGCCCACGTAACGCGCGCCGGAGGCGTGCGCGAGCTCGCCGCCGAGCGCCCGGAAGCTGCGCTGCACGGTGACCCGGTCGGCCGCGCTCTCGAAGAACAGGAGCCCCATCGCGCGGCGCTCGACGCCGGCCACGGGGCGCGGCCCCACGCGCTCGGTCGCCGTGACCTCGTCCCGGAGCGCGCGCTCCAGCGCCACGCGGAGCTCGGTCGCGCTCGCGAACCGCTCGCTCCGCTCCTTGGCCATGCAGCGGAGCACCACCTCCTCGACCGCCCGCGGCACGGCCGCGCTGGCCGACAGGCGCGGCGGCCTGCGGCTCCGGTGATCCTCCAGCACCACCGCGCGCGGCCCCCAGAACGGGGGCCGGCCCGCGAAGAGCTCGTAGAGGATGACGCCCATCGCGTAGATGTCGGCGCGCGCGTCGAGGTCGGCCCACCCGGCGGACTGCTCCGGCGCCATGTACTCGGCCGTGCCGACGGCCAGGTCCTCGTCCTGCCCGTCGTAGCGCCGCCCCACGACGCGGGCGATGCCGAGGTCGATGAGGGTCGCCTTGTCCTGATCGACGAGGATGTTCTCGGGCTTGAGGTCGCAGTGCACGTAGCCGCGCGCGTGCACGGCCTCGAGGGTCGCGAGGGTCGCGAGCCCGAGCCGGGCGGCCTCCTCGAGCTGCGGCGCGGGGCGCGCCGCGAGCCGGGCGGCGAGCGTGGGCGCGGCGATGTGCTCGATCACCGCGTAGGGCGAGCCGTCGTCCAGCGCCCCCCACGCGTACACGGCGGGCACGTGGGGGGCGCCGATCGACGAGAGCGCCGCGATCTCACCCCGGAGGCGCTGGCCTGCGCCGCGCCGGTCCGCGCGCGCGAGCTTGATGGCCACGCGCGCCCCGCCGCCCTCGGGCTCGGCCTCGACGACGAGGCCGAAGCCGCCCTGCCCCAGCGTCCTCCGGGTCCAGTAGCCGGGGAAGCGAGGCAAGGAGACGGGGACGACCTCCGTGATGTCCGGGGGGATGATCGACTGGCCGGTCGGCGGTCGCTCGGACTGAGCGCACTCGGGGCAGGCGCCCTGGTTCCGGCGCCCGCAGGCCGGACAGCGCCCTGCCTCACGGACCGGGCGTTCCTGCGCCTCGCCTCGCAGCGCTTCCGAGCGCATTCACGCTCCTAGGGGCCGGCCGTCAAGAACGTGGTGATCACCTCGTCCGTGCGCTCCCACGGCGAGACCGAAGAATTCCTGATACACCCCCTGTAGAAGCCGTTCACGTAGTCCTTCCCGTTGCACACCGTATCGCAGGATCCCACGATCTGCATGGAACCACACGGCTGAACGGCTGTGGCCCCGGTCACCGGATCGACGCTGAGGTGACCTGCCGCACAGTCGCGTTGCAGCTGGCGCGCGCGCGCGACGCCTGCTGGTGAGTAGCAGGCCCGCAGGTAGGGCGCCTGCGTCGTGGAGAACACGTTGCCCCAGAACGCGCCCTCCCTCACCGGAAAGGCCGCGCGCTCCTCCGGCGTCGAGGCCATCTCGTTGTTGCGCAGGGAGATCCTCACCGAGACACCGTACCAGTTCATCCGCGCGGCGAGGCAGGCCGTGATCTGGCCCTGAACATAGGTGTTGTTGGTGGTGGCGGTGCCGAGGGGGGTGGTCGTCCACCAGTGCGCGTACCCGAGGTCGCCGCGGTAGACCTCCGGGTGGACGACCCCGTTGGCGTCGGTCCAGGAGAACGAGAACGTCTGGTCGGGGCGCAGCGAACAGCTCACGACGTAGCGCAGGAGCTCCCTCGCCAGGCTGCCATTCGTTCCCGGATCCTTGATGGCGGACAGCGAGTTCGAGCTCAGCGCGTTCAGGCTCAGCGCGTTCAGGCTCAGCGCGTTCAGGCTCAGCGCGTTCAGGGCTCAGCGCGTTTTCAGGCTCAGCGCGTTCAGGCTCAGCGCGTTGGGCAGGTAGCCGTTGTCGCTCACGAGCGCGCTCTCGGCCTCCGCGAGCAGCGCTTCCTGGTCAGAGTCGAGCTCAGCACCGATGCAGGCAGTGGTAACCAGAGGTACGACGAGCAAAGCAGCGAGACGCGTGCAGGAAAGTTCCATGATCGTCTCCACCTTTCATCGCAAGGTTTTCGAAGCGAGGTCGAGCTATGGGAAAGTTTAAGTTACCATTTGGAAACGCCCCTGTATACGACTTCGTAAAAGTTAATAAAAATGTATCACTCTATCAAAAATCTATCGCTTGGCTGAACAACCTCGAACAACCGAAAGTTAACGTTAACAAAAGCGGGAAAACGCCAACAAGCGCCGCGTCAGCGGCTGGGAGCACGCAACGCACGCGCAGGTGGTAAGATATCGACGCACCCACGCGAAGAGGCGACATGACCGAGGAAGATGACGAAACCAGGACGTTGTTGTATGCTGAAAGGCTTATCGCCCACAGCGAGCTCCCGCCGGGCACCCTGGCCGGCGAGTACGTTCTCGAGGAGTTCATCGCCAAGGGCGGCTGCGGCGCCGTGTTCTCGGCGCGGCACCTCCACACGGGGAAGCGGGCCGCTGTCAAGGTGCTGAACGAGGCGGTGGCCCACTCCACCCGCGTGCTCGATCGGTTCGCGCGCGAGATCGAGGCCCTGCGCAGGATTTCCCACCCGAACATCGTCGAGATCTACGAGGTCGGCGAGCTCGACGATCACCGGCCCTTCTACGCGATGGAGCACCTCGAGGGCCAGACGCTCGACGCGCTCATCAAGGCCGAGAAGCGGCTCGGGCTCCGCGACGTGCTGGAGCTGATGGAGCCCGTCTGTGCGGCGCTGGGGGCGGCGCACGCGGCAGGGATCATCCACCGGGATGTCAAGGCCAGCAACATCTTCATCGGCTCGGGCCAGCCGCGCACCGTGAAGCTGCTCGACTTCGGCATCGCGAAATTGATGGGCCCCGAGGAGGGCTCGACCTGGCTCACCACCGCCGGACGTATGCCCGGGACGCCATCGATCATGGCGCCTGAGCAGATCCTGGGCGGTCCCATCGATGCGCGGGTCGATATCTATGCGCTCGGGGTACTTCTCCATCGCATGCTGGTAGGTAGATTACCATTCCACACAACCGACACGGACGAGATGGTGCGAAAGCACCTGGAGGAGACGCCGCTGCCCCCGAGCGTGCGGGTCCCGCTGCCTCCCGAGCTCGACGCGGTGGTGCTGCGGTGCATGGAGAAGCAGCGGGAGCGGCGCTACGGGTCGGTCGAGGAGCTGATCCGGGCGCTCCGGGATGCCATCGGCGGGCCGTCGTCGACCTCGACGGGCAGCCCCGATCCGACGCAGCCGGCGGTTGCGGTCTACCTGGAGGTGCGGACGCGCGGCGGCGCCGACGATCTCGACGAGGCGCTGACCCTCGATATCGGGCAGGTGCTCGACACGGCCGAGGCGCAGCTCTCGCGCGCGGGCTTCGTCCTGGCGTCGCTCACCAGCAACGAGGTGCTCGGGGTGCGCCTCCTCCCGGGCGACGCGACCGAGGAGCTGCGGGAGCGGCGCGCGGCGCTCGGCACCGCCGCGACGCTCCACGAGGCGCTGGCGCAGCGCCCCGACGCGGACCCGCGCGTGCACGTCAACGTGTGCGTCCACGCGGACGAGGTGCAGGCGCGCCCCGGGCCGCCGCCCGAGATCACGGGGGGCGCGCTGATGAACGCTGGTCAGTGGGCGCCGGCGGACGAGGTGCACGGCGTGTTCGCGACGCCGAGCGCGACCGCGGGCATGACGAGCAACGACCCGGCGGAGCCCACGCCAGTACGATGACCGCGCGATGAACGCGGGAGGATCGCGCGGTGGACCGCGCCGCGCTTGCGTCTCCGGCCCGGTCCTCTGTACCTCTCCATCCAAGGAGGATCCCATGACGAAGGCCGCTGTTCTCCAGTTCTTGCCCGACTGGATCCACGCGCAGCAGGGCGAGATCGAGCGTCGAGGAGCGCTCAGGATCGAATACGACATGAGCCGCCTATCGCGCTGCTTCACGACCTGGCGCGGCGCCAAGATCGGCGACATCGTCGCCTACGTCCGCTTCCACCCCCGCGGCGAGATCGTGCAGGGGAGCGTCGTCGAGGAGGTGCGGGCCGAGGGGAGGCCGCCCGGGCCCGTGGTCGCGCACCGGGCCGCGCCGCTGGAGCTCGCGGTGCCCGACGACGCCACGGGGGTGGAGCTGTGGTTTCACCATTTCTCCCAGACCAGCCGTCGCTGCGACGCGTGGGACAGCCGCTTCGGGGAGAACTACTGGTTCGACGTCGGCGGCCCGCCGCCGCGGAGCCCGGCGCAGCCGGTCGTCTACCGGGCGGGGGCGCAGGCGCGGGCCGACATCGCGAACGTGCAGACCGCCCAGGTCTCGAAGATCAACGCGTTCCCGAGGCCCGCCGACGGGCCGAGCGTCGGGAAGGACCTCCAGACGAACCTCAACCTCGTCGCGTGGGTCAGCCACACGGCATGGGGCGCCAACGCGTGGATCGATGTCCACGTGTTCGACGGCGGCGACGCGCTCATCCACGCCGAGACGTTCCCGCTGGCCTATGCCGGGTTCGGCCCGGTCCAGCAGTATATCTTCACCGGCAAGATCTTCCAGGGATCCACGGCGACGCCAGGGTCGGTGTCGCCGCGGCCGGACGCGCGCAAGGTGCAGTTTCGCTTGTACTATGAGCTCGACGGCCAGGTGTTCACCGATGGCATCCTGCACCAGGCGGCGCTCCCCGAAGACGCGCTGATCTGAGAGGCGCCCTGCAAGCCGGGAGGGCGACGCGCCACGGCGCAGGCCGCCGAGCGGCCCTCCCGCGCCTCGAAGAGGGATCCTCTGGCTCCTCGAACGCCCCCGGGCGCGCCGTAGGCCGCCGGACGCGCCCCAGACGTCCGCGCCGCGGCGCGGCGCGCCGCTCGCCGCGGGGGAGCGCCCCATGGTAAGAGAGCGCTCCCATGGCGAGCCGCTTCTACGTCACGACGCCCATCTATTACATCAACGACGTCCCGCACCTCGGCACCGCCTACACGACGATCGCCGCGGACGTGCTGTGCCGCTATCACCGGGTGCGCGGCCACGAGAGCCGCATGCTCACCGGCACGGACGAGCACGGCCTCAAGATCCAGCGCGCCGCCGAGGCGCGCGGCGTCGCGCCGGGCGTCCACGCCGACGAGATCGCCGCGGCCTTCCGCGCCACCTGGCCGAAGCTCGGCTGCGCTCCGGACGACTTCATCCGCACGAGCGAGCCTCGCCACAAGAAGGCCGTGCAGGAGCTGTGGCGCCGCATCCAGGCGCGCGGGGACATCTACCTCGGCCACTACGAGGGGCTCTACTGCGTCGGGTGCGAGGCGTATTATACCGAGAAGGACCTGAAGCAGCCCGGCAACGTCTGCCCCCTGCACCACCGGCCCGCCGAGAACGTCAAGGAAGAGAGCTACTTCTTCCGCCTCTCCAAGTATGGAGACGCGCTGCTCGACTACTACCGGCGCAACCCCACCTTCGTGCAGCCGGCGAGCCGCCTGAACGAGGTGACGAGCTTCGTGCGCGAGGGGCTCCAGGATCTGTCGGTCTCCCGCACCACGTTCCAGTGGGGCATCCCCGTCCCCGGCGACCCGAAGCACGTCATGTACGTGTGGTTCGACGCGCTGGCGAACTACCTCACCGCGCTCAAGGAGCCCGAGGACAACACGCGCTTCTGGCCGGCCGACGTGCACCTCATGGGCAAGGACATCCTCCGCTTCCACGCCGTCTACTGGCCCGCATTCCTGCTCTCGGCCGGCTACGGCGAGGCCGAGCTGCCGCGCCAGGTGTTCGCCCACGGGTTCCTCACCTACAGCGGCCAGAAGATGTCGAAGACGCTCCGCAACACCATCAGCCCCGTCGAGGTGGCGGAGGCCCTCTCCGAGGCGACGGCGGCGGCGGCCCTCCCCGGCGGCGCGGGCGCCGCGGCCGGCGCGCCGCCCGTCGGGGTGGACGTGGTGCGCTATTGCCTCATGCGCGCGATCTCGTTCGGTCAGGACGGCGATTTCAGCATCCAGGACCTCCTGGCCCGGTACGGCTCGGAGCTCGGCAACGCGCTCGGCAACCTGCTGAACCGGGTGCTCCCGTTCGCCGACGAGGTCCCCGAGAAGGGGGAGCTCGGCCCGCTCGAGGAGGAGCTCCTCGCCGCGCACCGGCAGGCCTCGGCGGCCGCGGCGGCGGCGTTCGACGCGCACCAGCCGACGCGCGCGCTCGACGCGATCTGGACGGTGATCGCGGCGGCGAACCTCTACATCGACAAGGCCGCTCCGTGGGTGGCCAAGAAGACCGATCCGAGGCGCCTCGGGACGATCGTCGCGACCCTTGTCGAGCAGCTCGGCGCGATCAGCGTGATGATCTCGCCCGTGATGCCGGTGGTGGCGGGCCGGATGCGCGATCAGCTCGGGCTACGGCCGCTCGCGCCCGAGCCGGGCAACGACCAGTGGCCGCTGCTCCCCGCTGCCCGAGCGCCCGGCGAGAAGCTCCGCAAGGGCTCGCCGATCTTCCCGCGCCTCGAGAAGGAGAAAGAGGCCGAGCTGCTCGCCCGGTTCGCCCCGCCGCCGGCGGACGCCGAGGCGACGAAGGCCGCGCCCGGGGCCAAGGCCGCGCCCGAGGCGAAGACGACGCCGGAGGCCAAGGCCGCGCCCGAGGCGAACGGCGGCGCCGGGGCGGCCGCCCAGCCGGCGCGAGAGGGCAAGGGCCCCGTGCCGTTCGACGACTTCGCCCGGCTGGATCTCCGGATCGGCGTGGTCACGAGCGCCGAGCGCGTGAAGAAGAAGGACCGATTGCTCGACCTGCGGGTCGATACCGGCGACGGCGCGCCCCGGCGCATCATCTCGGGCATCGCCGCGAGCTACGCCCCGGAAGAGCTGGTCGGCAAGCGGGTCGTCGTCCTCTGCAACCTGCCGCCGCGCGACTTCGGCAAAGGGCTCGTGTCCGAGGGCATGCTGCTGACCGCCGAGGTCGAGGGGCGAGTCCGCACCATCACGGTCGAGGGCGCGGCGCCGGGCACACCGGTGCTCTGAAGCCACGATCCAATTTGTAACATTTATTGCATTACCGGCACACGTCAGACTCCCCGGCATCACGTCAACGGCAGCGCCGCGGCGCAGGACATCACGCTCCGCGACCAGGCGCCGAACTTCTATCGGTTCTCGCCGGACGGCGCGCAGTGGATGACCGGCGTCGGGAGCTACGCCTTCAAGGAGAAAGGCTACAAGCGGGTCGCGACCCTCGCCGAGGATTACTCGTACCCGTACACCCTGGTGGGCGGGTTCATGGCCGAGTTCTGCCACGTGGGCGGGCGCGTGCCGAAGAAGCTGTGGGTGCCGCTCGGGACCAAGGACTATAGCTCCGTGCTCTCGTCGCTGCCGGAGGACATCGACGCCATCTACGTGGCGCTCGGCGGCGCCGACGCGCTGACGTTCCTCAAGCAATACAAGCAGTTCGGCGGGAAGGCGCCCCTCATCGGCGGCTCGAGCACCGTCGACCAGATGGTCCTCGACGCGAAGGGGGCCATCGCCGAGCACCTCGTCGGGACCATCTCCGGGGTGCCGATCGCGGACGACAACCCGAGCGAGGGGTGGCAGGCGTTCGTCAAGGCGTACCGGGCCAAGTTCCCCGACGCCTACAAGTTCCCCTCGGGCACCCTCCACTCGTATTACACGAACATGAAGGCAGCCCTGCTCGCCCTGAAGCAGGCCGGCGGCGACCTCTCGAACGGCCAGCAGAAGCTCAAGGACGCCCTGGCCAAGCTCGAGTTCGAGGCGCCGAGCGGCAAGGTGAAGCTCGACAAGAACCGCAACGCCATCGCCGACTCGTACCTGACCGTGGTCGAGAAGAAGGAGGACGGGACGCTCTTCAAGCGCCTGCTCCAGGTCGTCCCCGAGGTGAACCAGACCATGAAGCTCTCGCGCAGTACGGCGGCCACACCGTCGACGTGACCCCGCCGCCCGCGATCGACGGCAGCACCAGCCTCGCCGGCGTCGTCTACCCGACCCTCCGCCTCGCCACGATGGGCGCCGCGGTCCTCGTCGGGGTGGTGCTCTGGCTCGTGATCCAGCGGACGCGGCTCGGGCGCCTCGTCCGCGCGGGGATCGACGACCGGGACATGGTCGCCGCGCTCGGCGTCGACGTCGACGCCGTCCTCCTGGTCGTCTTCGCGCTCGGGGCCTTCCTGGCGGGGCTCGCGGGCGCGATCGGCGGCACCAACCTCTCGATCTCCCCCGGCGACGACGGGAGCTACCTCCTGTCCTCGCTCGTCGTCGTGATCGTCGGCGGGCTCGGGAGCATCGGCGGCGCGGCGCTGGGCGCGCTCCTCGTGGGGCTGATCGAGCAATACGGCCTCGCGTACTTCCCGACGTACTCGGTGATCGTCACGTACCTCTTGATGATCGCCGTCCTCGCCTTCCGCCCCCAGGGGCTCCTCGGGAGGGCCGGGTGACGGCCGAGGAGCCCCGGAGCGCCGCCGGCCCGAGCGGCCCCGCGGCGCTCGCGATCCTCGCGCTGCTCGCGGCGTGCCCGCTGCTGCTGCCCGACTTCTTCGTGGTGCAGATCGGGGCGCAATCGCTGTTCCTCGGGACGGTGGCGCTCAGCGTTGTGTTCCTGTCGCGGTTCGCCGGGATGTTCTCCCTGGCGCAGATCGCGATCTACGGGGTGAGCGGCTACACGGTCGCGATCCTCACCGCGACGCACCGGCTGCCGTGGTACGCCGGCGTGATCGCGGCGCTCGCGATCGCGAGCGCGGTGGCGTTCGTGTTCGGGCTCGTCGCCTGCCGGACGCAGGGCATCTATTTCTTCATGATCACGCTCGCCCAGGCGATGCTGCTCTATCGGTTCGTCGACCAGGACCACGCCCTCGCCAACGGCCACACGGGCATCAACGGCGTGCGGGCGCCGTCGTTCGGCGCGATCTCGCTGTCGAGCCCGGGCGCGTTCTATGGAGTGAGCCTCGCCGCGGCCGCGGCGATGTACTGGCTCGTGCGCCGCGTCGTCCGGACGCCGTTCGGCCTGACGCTCCAGGGGATCCGCGACAACCCGCGCCGGATGCGGCCGCTCGGCTTCAACGTCGCCGCGTACCGGGTGGCCGCGTTCACCCTGGCCGGCTTCGTCGCGGCGGTCGGGGCGTCCTCGGGGTCTGGTACATCCCGTCGCTCACGGTGGAGGAGCACCTCCAGATGATGGCGGAGCGCGGCGGCGAGCCGGGCGCGGGCTGGACGCGCGAGCGCGTCCACGCGCTGTTCCCGCGGCTCCTCGACCGTCGGCGCGTCCTCGCCGACGCGCTCTCCGGGGGGGAGCAGCAGGCGCTCGCCATCGCGCGGGCGCTGATGATCGGGCCGCGCTTCCTGATCCTGGACGAGATCTCGGAGGGGCTGGCGCCGCTCGTGGTGGAGCAGCTCGTCGCGGCGCTGCGATCGCTGTCGCAGGAGGGGATCGGGACGCTCGTGGTGGAGCAGCGGCTCGCCGTGGCGGCGGCGCTCTCGCGCCGGCTCGCGGTCATGGTCGGCGGGCGGATCGCGCTCGAGACGACGTCGGCCGCGATGATGGCGAGCGCGGAGGATCAGCAGCGGTACCTCGGGGTGAAGGGCCGTCGAGGGCAGAGGGCGCGGTGAGGGGCTGAAGGCAGGGCGCGCGGCTTCGTAAGAGGATTTACATATCCAGCCGACGGCGTCGCCACCGGCGGGCGCCGGTTCCGGCAGCCGCCCGGCGTGGCCACCGCCGCAATCGTGCTTTTCGCGGCGGCGGGCGGGGGACGCAGGGGCAAGCCGGTCCGCGGGCCGGGGGACATGCTAGCCTCGTTCGATGCGTAGTCGCCTTGCATCGAGGAGGCGGTGAGCATCTCGTTGCGGGGACGCGAGGCCGTGGCCCTGGCCATGGCGGTCGCGGCGCACCTCGCGATCCTCGCGGCGCCGACGCCCGAGCGGGCCCCCGAGGCCCCGGCCGGGCCGCAGGCGGCCGTCGACGGCATCGATATAGAGCTCGAGCCGCCGGCTCCCCGGGGTGCGGCGGCGGGAGGCGAGGCGGTCGCGCGCGGGCCGGAAGAGGCCGGCGAGGTCGGCAAGGCCGCTCCGGCCGAGAAGACGCCGGCGCCGGCGCCGGGCGCCGCGGCCGCCAAGGTCGCCTCGACGGAGCGCGCGAGGCCGGTACCGGCCGCGCCCGCGGCGCCCGCCGCCGAGCCGAAGGAGGCGCCGGAGGCCGCGGCGCCGGAGGGCGCCGTGCCGGAGCCCGCGGCGCCGGAGGCCGCGGCGCCCGCCGCCGAGGCCGCCGCGCCTGGGGCTGAGGCGCCGGGGCCCGTGGCCGAGGCGCCGGGACCTCCGGCGGCGGCGCCGCCCGGCGACGAGTACGGCGGACCGCCCCCCGCGGCGGGCGGGGGCGTCGCGCTCGCGCCCGGGATCGGGACGCCCCTCTGGAGCGTGCCCGGCCTGCTCCCCGGCCCCGACGCGCCGCGCGCGGCGCCGACGGCCGCCCCGAGCGCCCGGCCCCTGGATCCGGCGATCGCGGGCAAGGTGCTGAACGAGACGTTGCACGGCAAGGACAAGAGCGTGGGGATCAGCGTCCCGGCCGCGGGCGTGGTGGCGAGCACCCTGGCGGACACGGTGCGCGCCTCGGCCGCGCCCCTCGACGCGCGCGCGACGTTCGAGGTCAAGCTCGGCGCCGACGGACAGGTCCTCGGCGTCCGGCTTGTGAGCGCGACGGCCGGAGACGGCCCCACGTGGGATCGCATCGTGGACGCGGCCAAGGGCGCGCTCGCGGGGAGCGCGCTGCAGATGGGGCCCGACCGGCAGCCGGTGACCGTGACGGTCAAGGTCCAGTCCAAGGTGCAGTATCCGTCCGGCAGCAAGAAGAAGCCCAAGCCGGAGCTCGTGTGCGCCGAGGAGGTGCTCGAGCAGCTCCAGCAAGCGGTGGAGAACCCGAACATGCTCGGCGACCGGCGCGGCCTGGGCGGCGGGGCGGCGGCGGCGGCCGACATGGATGAGGAAGAGAGAAAGCGGCTCTTCTGCATCCCTATCGGGCTCCGCGTGAAGGGAGATCTGTCGGATGTCGGGGCGCACAGGATCAACGTGGTCTCGGCGTCGTTCGCGGTGAAGCGCGAGGGCGAGCGCGCGCTGCCGCACGAGGACATCCTGCCGATCGACACGCGCGTGCCGTGGGCGCCCAAGGATCCGAAGAAGATGAAGCCGCCGCCGAAGCCGAAGAAGAAGTGGAAGAAGAAGAAGCAACAGCAACCTTGAGGTTTCGCGCCGAACGCGACCGTCCGCGTGAAACCCGTTGCCAGGTCCATCGCTGACGAAGGAGGCGATGGCGACGAGAGCGGCGTGGGCCGATCGGGCGGGGTCCCGCGGATGCCGGCCGGGGAGCCGGTGCGTTCGTTACGACGCCCGCGTCGGCTTCCGCGGGGTCAGCGCCTTACGCCCCTTCCGCTCCGGGACGCGCGAGCGATTCCCCGGGATCGAGCGCTGTGCCGCCCTGACCGGTTCCGGCGCGAACACCTCGCTCATGGAGGCGGCCGTTACGGCGCGGGCGATCCATCGATCGAGCTCCGCCGGGATGGTGCAGGCCTCGATGTGAGCCCGCTCCTCCGCCGTCAGCGACAGACCGCGCGCGTCGAGCACGGCGAGCAGGGCCTCCTGCTTGCCCTCGATCTTGCCCTCAGCCTTGCCTTCGGCTCTCCCGCGCTTTTCAAAGAAGAGCCGGAAACGCCGAGACGCTTGGGTTTCAGGGACTTTGCTCGGATCCATGGCCAGCTCCCTGAGCGAGGCGACCATGGCGTCGCTCAGCACGGCCAGGATCGCACGTGCCTGCGCGTCTCGCAACGGCTCGTCGGTGAGGTGCTGCTCGGTGAGCTCCAGGGCGCGCACCACGATCCTGCGCGCAGCGGGCCCGTGGCGGTGGTGCACGGCCCAGGCGGCGAAGAGCGCCAGCTCCGGATGCGCCGGATCGAGCAGCGCCTCGACGCGCCGACCCGAAAGGAGCAGTACCCGCGGCGTCAGCTCGAAACGCGTGCCGAGCTCGCCCCGAAAGCGCGCGGCCCGCTTCGCCCAGGAGGCCACGCGGCGGCTGGCCGTGATCACGATCACCTCGCCCATCGCCTTCTCCTGATGGACGAGCACGCTGACCGCCAGCGGCCAGCTCCTCCGCTTGCGCTCATCGATGGAGTTCTGGATCTCGACCATCACCCAGCCTAGCCCCCGCGAGCGCAGGAGCAGGTCCGGACGAACCTCGATGGCCCTGGTGAAACGCACGGTGGCATCGACCGCCTCAGCCGGCGTGCCGAACGAGCTACCGGTGAGCCGCCGGAAGAGGTCGGCGAGCAGCGCTGGACGGTCCCGCAGCGCGACGATGAGCACCTCGTGAGGTGTTCCCGGCATCCGCTCCTCTCTACTCGACGCGAGAAGAGTTGGCGAGGCATCAAGTCGCGAGATCGATGCTCGTCCGAGGCCCGCCCACCCGCCGGAGCAATCACGAGATCCTTTCTTGCTATTCCTGACCAAACACGTCTGGTGCACGTAATGAAGTGCAGAACGCGCCAAGCGCTGCCTGCCGGAAGAGCGGAGAACGGCCGTGTTGACCTGCCGCGGAGCCAACGTGGGTGTGCCGGGAGGGGCCCGCGAGCGCCTCGGGCCCGGCGCCCCTGGCGGCCGCCACCCCCTCGGCCGCATCCGCCACCCCTGGCTGCCCGTAAGTCCCTGGAATTGCGTGCGTCCCGGCCTGGCACGCCGTTCAACGCGAGGATGCCTTGAGGGCGGCGAGAGCGGACGTGTACTCGGCCATCGCCGCCGAGATCGTCGCGGCTTGCCGCTCGAGCGACGATGCGCGGTGGAGCGCCTCGCGCTGCCGCGAGAGCGCTTCGCGCGCGAGATCATCATCGCCCGCCAGAACCGCGAGCTCCGCGCGTCGCTCCCACTCACCGGCGTTCGCGGCATGCTGTTCAGCCTCTCGCGCCAGCGCCGCGCCGTACTCCTCGAGGGATTCCAGGCGGCGTTCCACCTCGTCGAACCGGCGAGCTCCCTCATCCCCGGCGTTCGGTTGTTCCTTCGAACGACGTCGCACTCTCGAAAAGACGCGGGCGAACCAAGAAGGCGCCGTTTCCCGTGCCCGCGCGGGGCCGAGCCGGGCAGCGGCGGCCGCAGCATCATTCATGCGCTTCAGCTCGCGTTCGATTCGCTCGGCGAGCTCGGCGAACTTCTCACCTTGGGAAGCCATTTCGACTCAGCAGCCTCGAGGACCCCGCAAACGCCGGGCGCGTCACCCGCCCGGGCCGCGGAGCCCCGCCTCGGTGACGGCCCGCTCCACGCGGTCGGGCGACCACGCGCCGGCGTGGCGCGTGAACAGCGTGCGCCCCTTGAACGCGCGGCCCGCGAGCGCCGCGGGCATGTCGGGCCAGCGCGCGACGAAGCTCCCCTTCGGCGCCCCCTTGCGCGCGGCGACCCAGGGAGGGGCCCCGCCCTCGATCGTGAACCAGTCGATCACCCGCTCCACGTCCTGGGCCGCCTCGAGCCGCCCGATAAGCTTCGTGCTCGTGTTGCCGAACACATTGTAATCCACCGAGCGAGGGCTCTGGGTGCATAGCAAACACCCAACGCCGTACTTCCGGCCCTGGGTGAAGAGCCGGATGAGCGGCTGCTTGGCGGGCGGCTTGCTGCCGCCGGCCGGGATCCAGTCGCGCGCCTCGTCGATGTAAAAGAGCAGGTTCACGCCGCCGGAGGTCGCGTCCACCGTCGTGATCATCCACCGGTAGAGCTCCGTCGCGAGGGCCGCGAGGAAGAAGTGCTTCTCGTCGTCGTTGCTGAGCGCGTTCAGGTAAACGATGTTCAGCGGGACGCGCCCCGGCCTCGAGGGCCGGAGCAGCTCGGTGAAATCGAGGCGCGTCCCCCCCGAGAACAGCCGCGCGGACGGGCCCTGCACGAACGTGTTGAGCCGGCGGGCGAGCCGCTCGCGCTCGGACTTGCGGATCAGGCTGTCCACCTCGTCGATGCCCAGGTCCTCGGGGGCGGTGACGGCGGCCACGATGTCCCTCAGCCGGACCGGCGCCGCGCGCGGCAGGCGCTGCAGCACCTGGTAGAGGAACGTGCGCTGCGACTCCTCCTCGCCGCCGCACGCGCACAGGCTGACGAGGTTGGCCGCCACCGCCACGAGCAATCCCTCCTCCTCCTCGGCGCGGAGCGCGGGGTTCGCGATGTGCGACAGCTCGCTCGCGCTCGGGAGCCGCAGGGGGTCGAGGCAGAGCCGCTGGCCGTGCGAGGACCCCGGGGTGAGGATGCGCGGCTCCATGCGCTCCTGGAGCTCCTCCCACGCGCGGAGCAGCGCCGGCGGCACGTCGGGGCGCGGGCGCGCTTCCATCATCTGGACGAGATCGCCCTGCGGGTCGATCGCGAGGACGGGGACACCGGCCCGCAGCGCCTCCTCCGCGATGATCTTGGCCATCCACGTCTTGCCGCTGCCCGCCGCGCCGACCACCGAGACGTGCGTCCGCAGCACCGCGGGATCCATGCAGACGGGCGCGCCGCCGTCGTCGAACCCGAGGAGCATGCCGGCGACGTCCGCGGTCCGCGCCGCCGGCGGCGCTGCTCCCGCGTCGAGCGCCGTGGGCGTCGAGCGCTCGCCGCTCGGCGGCGCCTTCCCGCTCGGCGGCGCCTTCCCACGGCTCGGCGGCGCCTCCGCCGGCGTCGAGCGCGCGCCGCCCGGCGGCGCCTCCGCCGGCGCCTTTTTCCCTTGGCCCGGCGCCGGCCTCTGGCGCTCGCCGGCCGGCTTCACGACCGCCAGCGCGTCTTCCAGCTCGGGGTCGTCCTCCACCATCGGCTCGTCCGCCGGCGGCTCTCCCTGCTGCTCGAGACGCTGCCGAAATCGCTCCGCAAGGCGCTGGTCCCGCTCCGGGAGGTCGCGCGGGAGATGCCGGCGGCTCTCCGGCCGCCGCCGCCGGCGCGCCGGCCGCGGCGCGCGCGCCCTCCTCCGGCGCCTCGCCGCGCGCCGCCTCGAGCGCCGTCCAGCGCCGGTCCCATGCGCCCCTGTCCTTGTGGCCGAGCTCCGCGACGCAGGCCCCGGAGCGCTCGTGCTTGCAGCCGTCGCAGTACGTGCGGTCGCCCGGCGGCGAGAGCCCCCCGGCGCCGAGCGCGTGGTCGGACCACGCCACCATGCTGGCGATGAGCTCGTGGATCTTGCCGCGCTTCGCCTCGACCTCCTCCCAGCGCGCCTCCCGCACGCTGCGGGTCGGGTGGAGGTAGAACACCGCCACGTCCGGCTTCGTGCCGTGCTGGTGGTGGTGCATCAGCGCGTAGGTGAAGACCTGGAACAGATCGCTGTTGGGAGAGGTCGCCGGCGTGAGCTTGTAGTCGACGATGCGGTGCTTCCCGAGCCGCGGATCGAAGTACACGTAGTCGATCGCCCCGGTCACGTGGACGTGGACGTCCTCCCCCACGTGGAACGTCACGTCGACCCGCTTGCGCGAGTCCCCGAAGAGCTGGCGCCTGAGCTCCGCGGCCGGCAGGCCGGCCGCCCTGGCGTGCACCGCGAGGCGCGCGAGCTCTTCCATGTAGACCTGGACCGCGGCGATGAAGCCCAGCCGCAGCGGCACGGGGCGCGCCGCGAAGGCGTCCAGGTCGATGCAGCTCGCGTTGAACCAGCGCATCAGCGCCTGCTGGAGGGCCGCGGCGTCGCGGGCGCCCTCGAGCGCGGCCAGCACCTCGTCCGAGCTCGCGGCGGCGGCGTTGAAGCGCTCCACCGCGGTGTGGAACAGCGCGCCGCAGCCGGGCGCCTCCCCGCCCTTGCGCCAGATGCGGCTCACCACCTTGCGCCCGTCCTGCCGCTCGGCCGTGGCGCGCGTGTCGAACCAGTGGAGCCTCGGGCACGTCGCCGCGACGCGGAGCTGGGTCACGTTGACGTGGACGAGCCTCATTTCCTGCCCCGGAGCTGGACGAAGAGGTCGTCGT
Source organism: Sorangium cellulosum So0157-2 (assembly GCF_000418325.1). GTDB lineage: Bacteria > Myxococcota_A > Polyangia > Polyangiales > Polyangiaceae > Sorangium > Sorangium cellulosum_D. The sequence continues at coordinate 189,909 of NC_021658.1, read as the reverse complement.
CGGTGGCCGTCGCGTGGACGAGCCCCTCGTCGTGGAGCGCCTGCGCCGTCTTCTTGATGTGCGACCAGACCTCCGGGAAGCGCTTCTCCGGGACCTTCTTCCGGCTCGCGAAGATCTGCGCGAGCTCCTTGGCCATCAGGCCGAGGCGCCACGACAGCTCGGCCATGACGTGCTCGCGCGTCTGCTGCGGATCCCACGGCGGGGGCGGCACCGAATCCGTGCCGCCCTTGACGATCTCCTCGGTGAGCAGCTCGCGCAGCAGCGGGTGCGCGAGCAGCAGGCTCTGGCGCTGGAAGGACGCCATCACCTCGTCCTCGGTCACCTTGCGGTACTGCCCGCGCGGGTGCTCGATCTCGAGGTCCTGGCTCTTCGCGGCGCCGAGGAGCCCCACCAGCGAGTCGAGCTCCGCGTGCCCGGCGAAGTCGAGGTGGAGGTGGAGGAAGCGCTGGCGGCCCAGCTTGCCGAGCGCGTCGTACGCGGCCTTGCCGGCGCCGCCCAGCCGCAGCGGCCGGCGCTCCTCGTCGGTGACCAGGATGCGCTTGTCCGTGTGCTTCGTGTCCTCGGCCATGCGCTGGAGCGGCATCCGCGCGCCGTGCCCGCTCGGCGCGCAGAGGAACGTCACGCCCGTGCTCACGATCACGCCGTCCGCGCGCCGCTCCTTGGCGAGGAGGTGATACGCCGGCGCCTTGCCCCGCTTCTTCGCGGTGAGGTGCTCGATGCCGAGGAGCGTCGCGTTGGCCTTGCCGGCGCACCTGGAGAGCAGGCGGTGCGTCAGGCTCGCGAGGTTGTCCTCGTCGGGCGGCAGCGACGCTTGCTGCAGCCGGCGGCGGTTCTTGCCTTCTTCGAGCTTCTTTCTCACCTCGGCGTCGATGACGTCCTCGAGCTTCGCCGCGGTCGGCTTCGGGTCGGCGCCGGGGCCGGGCCACTCCTTGAGCCAGCGCTTGCCGCCGGCGGCCGCGAGCCGGTCCTGCTGCGCCTCCCAGCGGTCGCGCGCCCAGAGGATCGCGTCGCGCGGCCGGAGCTCCTGCACGCCGTCGAGGCGCCGCTCGAGCCACTCGCTGCCGAGCGGGAAGAGCCGATCGCGCTTGCGGGCGGCGATGACCTCCTCGATCTCCTTCTCCTCGAAGCCGGAGAGCGCGGCGTCGAGCCGCCCCGCGAGGATGGCGCGGGCCTCCTCGGGCGAGATCATGTGCAGCTCGAGGATCCGCTCGGCGATCCGGTCCCACGCGGCGGCCGGGATCACCTCGGAGGTGCGCAGGGAGAGCATCGACTGCTTCACGCCGGAGACGATCACGACGAGGTGCTTGGCCCGGTCGAGCAGCGCGTGGGCGTACGACATCAGGGCGCGCACGGCGTCCGGATCGAGGTTGTCGACCTGGTCGAGGCAGAGCACGAGCGGGAGCTCGGCGAGCGCGCACAGGTGGGAGAGGACGTGGAGGACGCGCTCCACCGCGGCGTCGTCCGGGAGGGAGAGGCCTTCCTCGCCGGCGGCCTGGTCGAGCAGGCGCGCCTGGTCGACCAGGCGCGCCTCGTCGGGCCCGAGCGTCTCGCCGGAGAGCCAGAGCACGGCGGCCTGGGCGCGCTTCTCGGCGCTCGGGTCGCCGAGGCTCGCGTGCGACGTCCCGGTGAGGAACGCGTTGAGCACGGGGATGACGGCGTTCTGGGGGTCGATCTTGGCGCCGAGCCGGGCGAGCGCCTCTTTGCGCGCCTCGATCTCCTTGGGGCCGGTCATCATCTTGCGGCCCTTGAACGCGCCGGTCCGGATGAGGGCGCGGTTGAGGATGGTGTAGAGGCGCGACTGCGTGTAGTCGCTCCCGCGGTGGCCGGCGAGGTCGCTGACGGTCGCGTTGAGCACGTACCGGAGCATCCGCTCGGGCGAGGCGAGGATGTTGTGCAGGTAGACGACGGTGGCTTTGTCTTCGCCGGCCCACTGGAAGAGGCGCGCGAGCAGGTGGCTCTTGCCGACGCCGGGCGCGCCGATGAGCAGGGCGCCGATGCTCGTCGGCTCCTTGGCGGCGTCCTGCACGACGCGCGTGAGCTTGGTGAAGGCGTTCTTGTGGATCGACTCGACCGTGGCCTCGCCGCCCCCGACGTCGGTGATGCGGTGGCTGCGGAACGGGTTGGTGCCTCGGAGCGCCTGGAGGAAGCGCTCGAAGGTGGGCTCCTCGGCGCTCATGCGTCGTCCCTCCGCGCGACGTAGACGAGCAGGTTGCCGGCTTCGAGGATGCCGGCCTCGCGCTCGGCCTCGGCCATCTGGTGGTGGCGGCCGTCGGAGGGATCGAGCGAGTAGCGGCGCTGGCGCCGGAGGGCGGCGAGCTCGGCGTCGAAGGTGGCGCGCGGGACGTCGGGGAGCGCGGCGCGGAGGGCGCGGAGGGTGACGTAGTTGTTGCCGCCGGAAACGCGGTCGAGGGCGGTGAAGGCGGCGTCGAAGCGGGCGGCGAAGGGGGCGAAGGCGCCGGCAAGCGAGGCGGCGGGGGCGCCGGCAAGGGAGGCGGCGGGGGCGCCGGCAAGGGGGACGGCGGGGGCGCCGTTGGACGGGGCGTCGGTGGGCGCCGCGTCGGCAGCGTCGGCAGGCGCTGTGCGGGCGCCGCGAGGGGCCGCGGGGCGGGGAGCGCCGTCCGTTGGGGCCGTGGTCGTGGCGGGGCGCGCCGGCGCGCCGGCGGGCGGGAGGACGGCGTCGGTGAGGAAGAAGAACAGCGGCTTCTTGCCGATCAGGGCGCCGATGGTCCGGGGAAGCCGGCGGTCGGCGAGGCGCTGCTCGAGCGCCGCCTTGAACGCGCGGCCCAGGACAGGCAGGAGGCCCTTGGGGAGCTGCGCCAGATCGACCGCGGGCGCGTCGGGCTTGCGCGCTGACTGGAGCTGCAGCTCGAGGAGCCGGTCGGACTGCGCGACCGCCTGGAGGTCGTCCGCGAGCAGCACGAGCGTGGTCCCGGGCGGCGGCTTCTTCTTGCCTTCCGCGTCGCGAGAAAGCAGCACGCGCGCCTTCGCCTCCTCGGTGATCAGCGCGCTGATGGTCGCCGTGGGCTTGTCACCGGCCAGCTCCGCGAGCCGCGCGATCGTCGGGGGGTACGACGCGCCGCCGAGTTGCTTCTGGGACTCGAGGATGCCGAGGAGCTTCGGCAGGGGCGAGGGCGGCGGAACTTTCTTGCTCGCCGTAGATTTCTGCGTCGCGGGCGCCTTCTTCGACGCTGCGGCCGTGCGGGGCGCGGCAGCCTTCTTTGTCGCGGCGGCCGTGCGGGGCGCGGCAGCCTTCTTTGTCGCGGCGGCCTTTCGGGGCGCGGCAGCCTTCTTCGGCTTCTCGGCGCTGCTCTTCCTGGCTGCCGTGGACTTCGTGGTCGTCGCCCGCGCGCGCGGGCTCGATGCGCTGTTCGTGTTCGTGGCCCACCTCCCGAGCATCCGAGATTACCCGGGCGTCCAGCCATGGGAAGAGGCTCCGCGCCACCGCGCCGCGGCGAGAGGCGAGCGCCTCGCGGGTCGCTGGCTCGGGAGGACCAGATCACGGGTACGGGCCCTGGCCCGCTCCGCGACCGAAGCGGGCTCATCTCACGCTCGACGCTTCCACTCGCGAGGATGTCGGCGGCCGTGAATCACGCCAACGACCACGATCGCGTCGCGCAGAATCCGGTAGAAGACCGCGTACGGGAACCGTTCGACGAGTACGCGCCGGAGATCTCGGTACAGCGGCGGGTACGCGAGCGGTGCGTTCCGGATGCGCTTGATAGCGTCGTCCAGCTCTCTTCGGAAGACGGCGCCGAGCCCAGAGCGCTGCTCCTCGTACCAGTGAAAGGTCTCGAGGGCTTCGGCGCGAGCTTCGGTGAGGAAGACGACGACGCGGCTCACGACCCGCGGGTGGTCATCTCGGCTCGGACGTCCTCCCAGGGGACACCGATGGGGCCCTCGCGCTCGAGGCGGTCCAGGCGGCGGTCGAGCTCAGCGCGAAGCTCGGAGCTCAGGGGAAGGTCGTCCGAGGAAAGGCTTCGCCAGAGGTCATCGATCAGATCGAGCTTCTCGTCGGCGGTGAGCTTGGACAGATCGAGCGCGGGCTTGCCCATGGGTGGATCCTGCATCAGCGGGGCCGGCGGTGCCAGCACGCTCGAGCCTGGCCGGGGGCGGCGATGGCCGCCGCCGCATCGCGGGGGGCTTGCACCAGCGCGCTGGCGGGAAGAACTGGCCAGGATCGCGGGGTCGGAGGGAGGCCTCTCCAGCGCGGAGACGGGTGCCACCCATCTTTTGTTGGAGGCACGTCCACCGCGGAGATGGGTGCCACCCGTCTTTTGTTGGAGGCACGTCCACCGCGGAGATGGGTGCCACCCGTCTTTTGTTGGAGGCACGTCCACCGCGGAGATGGGTGCCACCCGTCTTTTGTTGGAGGCACGTCCACCGGGAGACGGGTGCCACCCATCTCCCGCGTGGACGAGCCAGGTCACCCGGATGGGTTCACGGCATGCCGCCCGCCTCGGGCGGGGGCGCCGGGACGGCTTCGGGCTTCCTGGCGGGGGCTCTTCGACGGGGCCTGGCGAGGTCGTCGACCATCTCGACGTAGGGCGCCAGCAGGAACGCGGCGAGGGCCTCGCTCCCCGGGATCTCCGGATCGGCGTGGCTCTCGATCTTCTGGATCAGGCTGCGCAGCGCATCCCGGGCGGCGCTCCACTGCGGCCGGCCGTCGGTCGGCGCTCCCTCGTTGGCGAGGACCACGTTCGTGAAGCCGTACGCCTCGCCGAAGCGCGCGTGGGCGGCGACGAGCTGCCGGTGATGCCGGGTCCCGCCGAACCCCTCGATCACCGCCTGCGCGCGCTCCTCCTCCAGCGTCTTCATCCGCTGGACCATCGCGGCCCACTGGACCCGGGGCCTGCGCGTGATGAAGCGAAGCCCCTCGGGCGCCGGGAAGAGCTGCGCATAGAGCCAGCGCGCCTCCGACGGCGCCGGCGTCTGCCCATCGTCGGAGAGCCCGGCGGCCCCCGCGTTCCACTGCTCGAACGCGCGCCACCGGTCGTCGACGTCGGTGTTCGCCGCGCTCCGCTCCTCCTCGCTCGCCGCCGAATGGCGCTGATCGGCCTGCGCGCTCGCCCGCAGGCTGCGGAACCCCTGGAGCTCTGTCGCGGCCGCGTCGAAGCGCCTCCACGGTCTGTCGATGTGCGGCGGCAGCGCCGCGAGGGGCTCGAGCCCCTTGGGCAGCGGCGCGTCGGCCTCCTTGCGCTTGCCGCCTCTGGGCCGAAGCACCGCCGCGATGCGCGCGCTCATCTGATCGCGGAGACCGATCACGTCGTCCGCGACGAGATCCGGGGGGAGGACCATGGTCGAAAACATCGGGGATTCACTCACGGGCGAAACCTCCTGTGATGTCATATGGATCTGGCCTGCCGCGGTGGCGACATGCCGTGGTTTCGTTGCGGCGTCGCGACACGGCAACAGATGTGCCGGCGCGAGACACGGTGATGTGTTGGCGCAGCGCATGAGGACGGCGACGAGGGGAGCGCAACGGCCTGTCATGAACCGCAATGGATTGCGGCGTTGCGCAAGACTTCGGTGAGTCGAGCGTGCATGGTCGCCGCCGGCGACATTCAGATCGCAAACTCGGGAGGAGCGGCGGCGCAGGCCATGAGCGCGCCCGGGCGGGAGGGCTTAGCCACGGGTCGCGGCGAGAGGCCGCGACGTGGCGCCCGGGAGCTCCGGCGCCCGCGGGGCGTGCGTTTTCCCGGTAAGGTGTCCGAGCGTGCGCGCTGCGCCACGACCCGGTAGGCTCCACCAACCTTCGCGCTGGTCATAACTTCTTCAGAGGAAGTCTGGAGTCGGGATGGTGCCATAGATTGATGGACGGCCCAGGAAAGAGCCCAGCCTGATCTGAGGGAGGTGCCTGCACCGCCCTGAGCTCCTCGATTGCCCAGCCAGGGTCACGGACGTACCCTCTGTTTCGATCCGCCTTGTGGTCCTTGTCGAGAAGATGGATCAACCTCGTGCTGGTCTCCCTAACTCCGACGAGCGCGGTTCCTGCGGCGTAATCAGAGAATCGATCGGGGTAGCTCTTTCCGCCGTCGACCTCGATGCCGTACCCTGCCGAGAGGAATGGCCCTGCGACGGACCGGCCGATCAGCGGCCGGGCGGTTCAGGTTTCGACGCGGGTTTCGGTCGCGCCGCCCGGCGGTATTACCACCACCCGCGGGCGGCGCTTTCGTGATCACGCCACGTACGAACTGGCAGATTCAGCAAATCCGATCCGCCAGATCATTATTCTGAACGGGACTCGGGGGTATGAGGTCCGACATGGAAACCGTACGCCCACGCCCCGACGAGATCGATCCGCCCTCCCGCCGCCGCCCCCGCCCCGCAGCTCGCAACCGCCTCGCCCGCCCGCCCAGGACCCCTCACCAGCCCCCTCCCCCCGCCGTCTACCTCGACCCCGCCGCGCTCCTCGAACAGCGCCCGCTCATCCGCCGCACCCTCCGCGCCCGCGGCGTTCTCCCCGCCGATCTCGACGACCTCACCCAGGACACCGTCCTCGGCGCCTGGCGCAGCATGCGCGCCGGCCGCTTCCGCCCCTCCCCTTCCGCTGCTCCCGCCGACGCCCTCCGCGCCTGGCTCGCCGGGGTCGCCGCGCGACAGGCATCGCACTACCGCGACAAAGCCTACCGCCGGCACGAGGCGCCCCCGCTCGATCCTCACCGCCTCTCCGCGCTCGCCGCCCCCTCTCCAGAGGCCCGCCTCGTCGCGCGCGGCCTCCTGCGCGCCTTCCACCGTCTCCGCCCCGAGCTGCGCGAGATCCTGGCGCTCGCCGCCACCGGCGTCACGTCGCACGAGATCGCCGCCTCCCTCTCGCTCCCCCGCCCCACGGTCGCCACCCGCCTCCGCCTCGCGCGCCGCCTCTTCGCCCGCGCCCTCACCCGCTCCCGGAGGTGGCCGCGATGAGCCGCGCCGCGCAGCGCGCCTCCACGACCGCGCTCGCCGACATCCCCGCGGCCCTCGCGCCGCCGCCCATCGACACCGCCACGGGGGCGCCATGAGCGACGCGGTCGACAGCCTCCCCGCCGCCCCGCTCGTCGACGTGCTCACCGCCCCGGAGGCCACGCTCGTCGACCTGGTGCTCGGCATCCCCGGCGCCGCCTCGCGCGTGCTCGGCCTGCACGGCCTGCTCGAGCTCGGGCGCCTCGCGCCCCACGCGCTCGCGCAGCGCACCGAGCTCGGCCTCCACGACGCCCAGCGCCTGCTCGCCGCCCTCGAGCTCGGCCGGCGCGTCCACGCCGCGCGCTCCCGCCGCCCGAGGCGCCTGCGCTCGCCGCGCGACATCGCCCGCTTCTTCGAGCCCACGCTCGCACCGCTCGTCCACGAGGAGCTCTGGATGGCCGCGCTCGACGTCCACCACGGCGTGCGCGGCGTCCGCATGCTCTCGCGCGGCGGCCTCACCGCCATCGTCGTCCAGCAGACCGACGTGCTGCGCGCCGCCCTCGAGATGGCCGCCGCCTCGTTCGTGCTCTGCCACAACCATCCGAGCGGCGATCCCAAGCCCACGGACGAGGACGTCGAGCTGACCAACGCCGTCGAGCACGCCGCGCACCTCATCGGCGTGCCCCTCGCCGATCACGTCATCGTCACCCCCGCCGGGCGCTTCTCCTCCGTGCTCCGTCGCTGACGCCGGCCCGGACCTGCCGCTGGTCCTGCGCGACGCCAACCAAGGTCGGCCGCCGCCGTTGCGGACACCTTCTTCCTTCTTACCGCTGCCAACGCCACCCCATCACGGCAGTTGATGTCATGGCAGCGGTCGGGCGCGCGTACCCCTGCAGTCTCTCTGCCTTGCCCCCGGTCCGGCGACTCGCTCGTTCCCCACGCAGCTAAAAAAAAAGCGATCGACAACGATTTTCACACAACTGGCTCCCCATGCCAGTAAGCGATTGTCGTTCATGCACGGCGGCGCGACGATGCCTCAGCTCGCGTCTTCTCATCGATTCGAGATGGCGCATGACGCGATGATGGATTAGCCTCGTCCCCCGATGCACAACCGCTCTGACCAGTTCGCGAAGAGCTTGCTGCGCGACGGGTTGAGCCTCGTCTCGGCGGCGGAGACCGAGGTCGAGGTCCTGGCGGCGACCCAGAAGATCGACGTCTTCAGCGTGCCTGATCCAGCGCGAGACGCCGAGCGCGCCAGGATGGGCCTGCTCGGAGCGCTCGCCGCGGAGCCAAGCCTGTTCGAGCCGTTCCACGGCACGCCGAGCCTCCGTCAGGTCCGGCGGTGTCTGCGCAAGCAGCTCACGTGGCATCACGAGCTCGAACGCCGCGCCCGCGCCGCTGCCGGCGCCGCCGGCGCCGTCGCGCCGGACGAGGACGCCGACGCGCCGCCGCAGCAGCCGGTGGCGTTCCCTGCGCTGGTCGTCATCAGCCCGGGCCGTCCGGAGACCGTGCTTGACGCCTACCGCTGCGAGCCGGCGCAACCAGGCGTCTACCACGCCGTGCCCGGCCTCGTAACGCGGGTGGTGGTGCTCGCGGAGCTGCCCCGGACGCGCGCGACGCTGATGCTGCGCCTGCTCGGCTCGGGCCGCGTCCTGCGCGAGGCGCTGGCCGATCTCGCGGCGCTGCCGGACGATGCCTGGGAGAAGAGCATCGCTACGCCGCTGCTGATACACTTCCGGCTCGGAACCGAGGAGCCGGCAATCGACGAGGAGGACGAGGTGAGCGCAGAGATCCGGGCGTGGGTCGAGGAGTACGAGCGGAAGCTTCGGGCCGAGGCGCGAACGGAAGGCCGCAGGGAAGGCCGCAGCGAAGGCCGCAGGGAAGGCCACAACGAAGGCCGCAGGGAAGGCCACAACGAAGGCCGCAGGGAAGGCCACAACGAAGGCCGCAGGGAAGGCCACAACGAAGGCCGCAGGGAAGGCCACAACGAAGGCCGCAGGGAAGGCCACAACGAAGGCCGCAGGGAAGGCCACAACGAAGGCCGCAGGGAAGGCCACAACGAAGGCCGCAGCTGAGCGACGCTGCTGCGGCTGCTCGCCGCCATCCAGCTCGGCCGGCGCACCCAGGAGCCGGCGATCGACAAGGAGGACGAGGTGAGCGCAGAGATCCGGGCGTGGTTCGAGGATTATGAGAGGAAGCTTCGCGCCGAGGAGCGAACGGAAGGCCGCAGGGAAGGCCGCAGGGAAGGCCACAAAGAAGGGCGCGCCGAGGAGGCGGCGCGTGCCGTGCTGACCGCGCTCCGGGTTCGCGGCATCGCCGTGCCGGACGTCGCGCGGGAGCGCATCCTGGCCGAGAAGGATCCGGAGACGCTGGAACGGTGGCTTGAGCGGGCCATCGTCGCCGCGTCGCTCGCCGAGGTGCTCGACGGGCTGAGCTGAGCCCTGCCGGCCCACGACCGCGCCGAAGCGCCTCCACGCCTGTCGACGTGCGGCAGCAGCGCCGCAGGGACTCGACTCGTTGCGTAACGCTCCGACCACCGCCCCAGGACGCCCTCGAGGGCTCCCTCATGGACTGGCCGCGTGCGCCCCCGCCGCGCCCGCGCCGGCGCGCCTCCCCGGCTCGAAGCAGACCGGCAGGCGCGCCGGGCCGTGCACGATGAGCGCCTTGCGCGGCTCCCACGGCTCGTCGCTCGCCAGCGCCAGGCCCCTCAGCCGCGTGAGGAGATCCGGCAGCGCGATCCGGGCCTCCAGGCGCGCCAGCGACGCCCCGATGCAGAAGTGGATGCCGTGCCCGAACCCGACGTGCGGGTTGGGATCGCGCGCGACGTCGAACCGGCCAGGGTCGCGGAACTGCCGAGAATCCCGGTTCGCCGAGCCGATCACGGGCAGCACCAGCTTCCCCGCCGGGATCGCTTGGCCATGCACCTCGACCGCACGCCTCGTCTCGCGGAACACCATCTGGAGCGGCGAGCGATAGCGCAGGACCTCCTCGATCGCAGAGGGCACGAGATCGGGCGCCGCCCGGACGCGCGCCAGCTCCGACGGGCTCTCGAGCAAGCACAGGATCGCGTTGTCGATCAGGTTCGTGGTCGTCTCGGTGCCCGCCGCGAGGAGGAACTGAAAGAAGTTCAGGAGCTCGTCCTCATTCAGCCGCTCGCCGTCCACCTCGGCCTCGACGAGCCGGGTCAAGAGGTCGTCCTCCGGCGCCCCCCGGCGCGCCTCGAGCAGGTCCGCGACATAGGCCTTCATCTCCTCCTTGACCGCGGCGTGCTCGCTCACGACCCTGGCCGCCTCCTCGCCCCCCGAGAGGGTGTGGCTGAGGTTCACGATCGCCTCGCTCCAGCGCATGAAGCGCGCCCGGTCCTCGGCGGGAATGCCGATCATCTCGGCGATCACCATCGTGGGCAGCGGACCCGCATAGTCCACCGCGAGGTCCATCGTCCCATGCTCGATCCGCTGGTCCAGGAGCTCGCGCGACAGCTCCCGGATGCGCGGCTCGAGGCCCGCGATGGATCGCGGCGTGAAGGCCCGCTGGACGATCCCGCGGAGCTTCGTGTGGCGCGGCGGGTCGGAGAAGACGATCCACTCCGGGGCCTTGCCGGTCGGGGGCGTCACGGCGGAGCTGAACGCGTCGTGGTCGGTCAGCGCCCGCTTCACACCGTCGTAATCGAAGATCATCCAGAGATCGAACGGGGCGATGTGGAGCGCGGGAGAGCTGCTCCGCATCTGCTCGTACAAGGGGTAGGGATCGCGCCGCATCTCGTCCGGAAACAAGTTCATCGCCAGGACCTCCCTCGTGTAGCGCCGCCGGGAGCCGCCGCCCGCGGAGAGACGATGCTAGGGTATGTTGCGAAGGGACGGCGCGCTTGAAGACGCGTCGCCCGCGTCCTCGAGGCCCTGCGCGACCCGGCCGCCGACCCGCGCCCCGCCGCGCCGGAGAGGGTGTCCCCGGCGCACCTGCGGGCGCTGTTCGTCCGCGACGGCGGGCTGCCGCCTGTGTTTCCGTCGACTTGCTGTGCTATTTGCGTTCGTAGAAGGTGAGGCTCACCCCACCCGCCGCCCCGCCCGGGTCGGAGCTCACGTACGACTTCGTGTTGAGGATCGCATAAGGGCCGTCCGCGCGCGTCTCGAAGACCGGCACGAGCGCGCCGAACGGTCCGCAGTTCCTCACCACGATGACCTCGCCGTCACTCGACGACAGCGCGTACCTGGCGTCCAGGACCGTGCTCGCTCCGATGAGCTGGTAGTCCGCGCCTCCGGGGAGCACCGAGCCCGAGAGGCCGCTGAGCAGCATGCCACCGGTGACGGTGCCCCCGGTGATGGGAATGATGTTGCGCGTGCCGCGCTTGCTCGCGCCGACGGAGATGGAAGAGCCGAGCGTGACGGTCTCGGTGAACACGCTCGAGCCCCTCGCGCCGGTCGCCGTCGAGCACTCCCACGATTGATGGGGGACGCCCTCGGGATCCTTGAGCTGGACCTTCGGCTCCGCGGCGGCGACGTCGGCGATGTCATAGACGTCGAGCTGGATCGTGCCCGCCTCGGCGTCGACGACGCGCGTGCCCGCGAACTTCCCGGTGTTGAGCCACGCGAGCGAGCTCGATTGCGCCACCTCGAAGTCCGGGACGACCCGGACCACCGAATCGCCGGCGGCGGCGACACCGCAGGTCCGCAGGTAGATGAGGCTGCCGTCGCTCGCCCTCAGGATGTTGATCTCCTCGAGCTCGACGGATCCGTTCGACAGCGTGAGCTCGAGGTCCATGCCGCCCGTGAGGAACGTGGCCTGGATCTTGTCGCCCTCGAGCGTGCCGCCCTTCACGTCGAGGAGGCGGCGGCGCCCGAACTGGGTGGTCCCGACATCGTGGATCTCGCCGAGCTGGAGCGTCGCCCGAAAGACGAGCTCGCCGCGCGTGGGGAGCGGAATGCCGCCGGGCATACCGCAGGTCCACGAAGGATCGGGGACGATCGTCGCCTCGTCGACGCCGCCGCCGCCGCTGCCGCCGCCGCCGCCGTTGCCGACCATCCCGCCGGTGCCGCCGCTGCTAGCGGTCTCCATGGCTCCACCGGTCCCGGCGACTCCGCCGCCCGCGCCGCCCGCGCCGGCGCCGTCACCGGTGCCCGTCGTTCCACCAGGGCCGCTCGGCGCCGCCCCGCCAGAGCCGCTGCTCGTCGTCCCTGCGCTGCCATCCTCGCTGGACGAACCACACCCGCCAGAGCAGATGCCAAGGACTCCAATCAGCAAGAGCTTTATCGAATCATTCCCGATCTTCATCATCGGATCCACCTATCCAGGCAAGAGCATGTCGTTCGGGCGAGCGCTGGTTCAGAACTGCGAAAAGAAGCGCCAGATCGACTCACCGGAATTGCTCGGCATGGCGTGGCCGCCGCTGAACTCACACCAGACGACGGGGTAGCCCGCGTCGCAGCCCTCGTAGCTGACGCAGGGGCTCGGGTCGACCGGCGTGGTCTGCGAACCGCAGCCGTTTCGCTCGAGGAAGACATCGAGAGCGGTCCGACCATTGTCGAGCGGAACCACGTTGTCGGCGTCGCCGTGGGCGCCCCACATGGCCACAGGGTGGTCGCCGTCGTCGCAGCCGCTGTAGAGCGCGCCGGACATGGGGGCGATGGCGCGGAAGACGTCGCCCATCGCGCAGCCGATCGCGTAGGACATCATGCCGCCGTAGCTGAACCCCGTCGAAAAGATCCGGCTCTCGTCGATGCAGAGCTCGCCGCGGAGGCGGTCGAGCATGGCGCGGAGGAACGCGATGTCGCGGCCCCCCGTGTTCGCCCAGCCCTGGTCGATGCCCTCGGGCGAGACGAAGATCGCCGAGCCGGCGGCGCGGCTCTGGAGACCGTAGTAGCCGCCGCCGAACCCCGTCGCGACCTGCTCGGCCGAGCCGCCGCGGGGATGCCAGGCGAAGATCAGCCGGTAAGCGCGGTTCGCATCGTAGCCGTCCGGTACGGCGAGGATGTACTCGCGCGTCGTGCCCCCGACATCGATGCTGAAGCGGCCGCTCGCCGGCGCCGTCGCGCTGCCGCAACCGGCGCTCTGCGCCTCGCCCCCGGAGCCGCCCGAGCCGGAGCCGGCGCCCGCGCCAGCTTCCCCCGAGTCGGGGCGCCCGCCGCTGCCGCCAACCCCCGCCGACGAGCCGACCGTCGCCGACGAGCCGACCGTCGCCGACGAGCCGACCGTCGCCGACGAGCCACCCGTGCCGGAGCCGCTCGCGCCAGGCCCGGTGAGCCCTCCAGCGCTGCCGCCGCCGTCGGTCGTCCCATCTCCTTGGCTGGTGGAGCAGGCCAGCGCCGCGAACGCCGCGAGCGCGACGAGCCCTGGAGCGATCGCGCCCCAATTTCGAAGCGTTTCCATTCGCCCTCGCCTCCCTGTCCCGAGATCAACGTCCGTCGCCGCATCACCCGGTGCGGGTGACCGCAACGACGTCGTACCCGAGCGCTCTGGCGCGAGGCATAGGCATACTCGCCTATGCCCCGATGCGGAACGTCACGCCGACACGGGTGGACTGGACGATCCGCGCGAGCGTCGCCTTCGAACGCGCACCGCCCAGCGCGCGACGCCGATCTCTCCCGCCGGTCGCCCCCTCACCCGGTCCACGCCGCCCAGACCTCGTCGCGCTCCACGCGCGGGGCGCGCTCGACCACCAGCCTGGCAAACACGGTCGGGTGCGGGACGCGGTCGAGGCGCACCGTCCGCCAGGGGAACACGGAGCGCGAGCCGCAGGCCCGGGTGGCGCAGCGCCGAGGCCGCGAGCACGGTAGAGCCCGCCAGTCCGAACCGGAGCGACACCCAAAAGCCTTGCCAGCCGGCGATGAATGCGCCGAAGATGCTCGTGAACGACAGGAGCAGCGCGCCGCGCCCCGCGTGGAACAGCGCATAGCGCCGGTGCACGGCGTGAACGGAGCGGAGCTTGCCGAGGCGTGGCTCGTCGGGAGGCGCCGTGGGGCGCTCCGCCGGCTGACGAGAGGGGTGCGGCTCCACGAAAGCGGCGTAGCACGGAGGCCGCCGCGACCGTGAGAAAAGCACGCCGGCGCCGGCGCGCCGCCCCCTCGATCCCGTCACGCCACCAAGCATCGGTGCCAGTGCGGGCGACAGCGCGACCGGATGACGGCGCGGCTGCACGGCGCCCCCCGATGCACCTGGGCCGCAGCGCTGATGTCTGTAGACCTCTATCGCCCCGCCGCCGAGCCGCCATGAGGCCCAGAGTCGCCAGAGCTCGCCGGCGCCGCGCGCGGCGAGGCGTGCACAACGCTTGCATAGGCCCGGCAGCGACGTCGCTGCGAAGCCCGGGTCGCAGCAGGAGCCGACCTGTCGAGGCCGATGCGAATTCGGCCGGCCGCCCATCGAAAAGTCCACCGACGGCGTCCGGCGGAGAATATAAGACGGCCCGGGATTCGCGGCAGCTGGCCGCTCCTCCACGTCGAGGACGCGGTGTTTCCCCCAACGTGCCTGCGCGCCGGTGCAGTCGACGGCCGCTCGCCCCACGCACCCATAGGTGATCCTGCGCATGAGAGTCCATTTCCCCCCTCGATGGATCTGCGGCGCCGCCGCACTAGCGGCGGCGGCGTGGGCCGCGCCAGCGTCCGCTCAGGAGGCGGGACCGGCGCGCGGCCTCGCGCTCGACCGCTTCAACCCAGCGCCAGCCGGCGACCGGATGTTCAGCGTGGCGTCGCCGTACGCGGCCTCGCCGCACCAGGACGGCAGCCCCACGCTCCACCTCGCCCTGCTCGGCGACTACGCCCACAACCCGCTCGTGCTCACGCGCGTGGGCACCGAAGATCACCTCGGCGCCATCGTGGGGCACCAGCTGTTCCTGCACCTGAACGGCTCGCTCTCGCTCTGGGACCGGCTGCACATCAACGTCGACGTGCCGCTCGCCGTGCTGCAGGAAGGCGATAGCCCGGCGGCCGAGGGGCTCTCGTTCGCCTCGCCGAGCGGCGCGCAGCTCGGCGATCTCCGGGTCGGGCTGCGCCTGCGCCTGCTCGGCGACTACTTCGACCCGTTCCAGCTCGCCGTCGGCGGCTACGTCTGGTTCCCGACCGGCGGCGGCGAAGGCTCGTTCGTGGGCGAGGACTCGGTGCGCGGCATGCCGCAGCTCATCGCCGGCGGCCGGATCCCGGGCTTCGTCTGGTCGGCCGCGGCCGGCGTCGATCTGCGCCCGGCGCAGACGTTCGCGCAGGTGCGGCAGGGCCTGATGTTCAACGGCGGCGCGGGCGTCGGCCTGCTGCTGCTGCCCGAGGAGCAGCTCCAGATCGGGCCCGAGGTGACGGTGTCGACCGTGCTGGAGGAGCCGGAGGCGCGCAACACGAACGTCGAGGCGCTGCTCGGGCTGCGCTACCGCTTCGCGCCGGCGGTCCGCGACTTCGAGATCGGCGTCGCGGCCGGCCCCGGCTTCACGTCGGGCATCGGCACCCCGGACTTCCGCGCGGTCGCGATGCTCGCGTACTCGCCCGAGGTCCGGCGCGAGGACCCCGACCGCGACAAGGACGGCATCGCCAACGAGAAGGACGCCTGCCCGGACGTGCCCGGCGTCGGCGACGCCGATCCCAAGAAGAACGGCTGCCCGCCGTCGGATCGCGACGAGGACGGCATCCTCGACCGCGTCGACGCGTGCCCGGACACGGCCGGCATCGCGAACGACGACCCGAAGAAGCACGGCTGCCCGCCCCCCGGGGACCGCGACAAGGACGGCATCACCGACGACGTCGACGCGTGCCCGGACCAGGCCGGCCCGAGCAACGAGGACCCGAAGAAGCACGGCTGCCCGCCGCCGCCCGACACGGACGGCGACGGCGTGATCGACGCGGAGGACGCCTGCCCCGATATCCCCGGGATCCGCACCTCGGATCCGGCGACGAACGGCTGCCCCGGCGATCGCGACGGCGACACGGTGCGCGACGACAAGGACGCCTGCCCCGACGAGAAGGGCAAGCCCGACCCGGATCCGGCGAAGAACGGCTGCCCCGTGGCGGTGCGCGTGACCGAGCAGGAGATCGTCATCCTGCAGCAGGTGCAGTTCGACACCGGCAAGGCGACCATCAAGAAGGCGAGCGACGAGCTCCTCGACGAGGTCGCGGGTGTGCTGAAGGAGCACCCGGAGATCACCAAGATCGAGGTGCAGGGGCACACAGACCCGCGCGGCGGACGCGCGTACAATATCCGGCTCAGCCAGGCGAGGGCCGAGTCGGTCACGAAGGCGCTGGTCCAGCGCGGCATCGAGGCCGAGCGGCTCGCGTCGAAGGGCTACGGGCCTGACGTCCCGATCGCGGAGAACGACACCGAAGAGGGACGCCAGAAGAACCGCCGCGTGCAGTTCAAGATCCTCGAGAAGAAGCCGAAGCAGCAGCAGGAGGCGCCGTGAAGAGACGTTACGTCATAGGTGGTCTTGTCGGGCTCGCCGCGGTAGGCGGGCAGAGCGGCGCTGCGCACGCCGACCCCGCGCTGCGCGTGCAGGTCGATCAGCGGGGCGACTTCGCCCTGATCGGGAACACGCTGGGCAACGAGTGCGGCATCGACGGTATCGCGCCGCCCGTGGTGGGCGACCGAGGCCCCTGCGGGACCTCCACCGGCGACACCGCGCCCGACACCTACTGGCGCGCCGACTCGCCCATGGACGGGCAGGCGCAGGCGAACACCAGCATCACCGCCGCCCAGGCGCGCTCCACCGCGGTGCTCCAGCTGCCGGCCGGCGCGTCGGTGACCCACGCGTACCTGTACTGGGCCGCGCACCTCGGGCTCCCCGGGAGCGGAGCCGCGGATGAGACCGTCACCCTGGAGCGGGTCGGCGCGGGCAGCTTCTCCGAGGCGGTGACCGCCATCGACAGCGTCGAGACAGAGGTCGGGACCGCCGGGATACCCAACTCGGATCACCTCTATTACCAGTCGGTCGCGGACATCACCCCGATCGTCCAGGCCCGAGGGTCCGGCGCGTACCGGGTGAGCGGCATCAACAGCGCGAACTTCGTGAACAACGACTTCAACAACCACTTCGCCGGGTGGTGGCTGGTCGTGTTCTACGAGCTCGCCTCCGAGCCGCCGCGCAACCTCGCGCTCTTCGACGGCTTCGACGCGGTGGCCAGGAATCTGGAACGGAGCGCCACCCTGTCGGGGTTCGTGGTGCCCAACGCGGGCTACGACGCGAAGATCGGCATCGTCGCGTTCGAGGGAGATCTGGCCCACACGGGAGACCAGTTCTTCTTCAACGATCCGGGCGGGACCGACCCGCTCGGCAACGCGCTGAACCCGGTCGACAACTTCTTCAACGGCACGCGGTCCTACTTCAACATGCCGGTGTCGAACGTCGGGGACCTGCCGCAGCTCGCCGGGACCGCGGGGACCATGGCCGGTATGGACATCGACGTCTTCGACATCACCTCCAGGGTGGCCCCGAGGCAGACCTCGGCGCCCATCCGGGCGTTCAGCAGCGAGGACCTGTACTTCCTCTCCGGCTTCGTCACGTCGATCTCGACCTTCAAGCCGGACTTCACGTCCTCCACGAAGTCGGCCGTCGACGTGAACGGCGGGCTGCTGCTCCCGGGCGACGTGATCCGGTACACGATCCAGGTCGTCAACACCGGCAACGACGCGTCGGTCAACACCGTGATGACCGATCCGCTGCCCGAGGGCGTGACGTACGTGCCGGGGTCGCTCTCGGTCACGGCGGGCGCCAACATGGGCGCGAAGACGGACGCGGCCGGCGACGACCAGGGCGAGTACGACGCCGCGACGCGCACGGTCCGCGTGCGGCTCGGCGCCGGGGCGAACGGCGCGACGGGGGGCTCGCTCCCCGCCGCGACCGGGTCGTCGACGGTCACCTTCCAGGTGACGGTCGACGCCGGCGCCTCGGGCCTCATCCGCAACCAGGCGATCGTCAGCGCCGCCGGGCAGCTGGGCGCGCCGGCCGAGGACACGCCGACCGACGGCAACGGGCCGACCGACGGCGTGCCGCCGACCGAGAGCGTCATCGACGAGTGCGAGACGAACGCGCAGTGCACGGCGCCGACGCCGTACTGCGAGACGACGGGGACGCCCAACACGTGCGTCGAGTGCCTCACCGACGCCAACTGCGGGCCGCTCACCCCGACGTGCGATGAGGGCAACACCTGCGTCTGCGAGCCCACCGGCGCCGAGGTCTGCGGCGACGCGATCGACAACGACTGCGACGGCGTGTTCAACAACGGCTGCGACTCGGACAACGACGGGATCGAGGATCCCGACGAGCTCGAGGGCGGCACCGACCCGAACGACGCCGACACCGACGATGACGGCGTACCCGACGGGCAGGAGCCGGAACGCGGTGAGGACACCGACGGCGACGGCCTCATCAACGCTCTCGACCCGGACAGCGACAACGACGGGCTGTACGACGGCACCGAGCTCGGCCTGCCGTGCGACAACCCGGCCACCAACGCGGCCGCGGGCCACTGCCGCGCCGACGGGGACGAGGGGGCGACGAAGACCGACCCGCTCGACGCCGACAGCGACGACGGCGGCGTGTCCGACGGGAACGAGGACGTCGACCTCGACGGCGTCATCGACGAGGGCGAGACCGATCCGAACAACGGCGACGACGACGCGACCCCGCCGGTCGACTCCGACGGCGACGGGCTGAGCGACGAGCTTGAGGAGACGATCGGGAGCGATCCGAACGACGCCGACAGCGACGACGACGGCGCGCTCGATGGGCAGGAGCCGAACCCCGCCGACGACACCGACGGCGACGGGCTGATCAACGTGCTCGACGTCGACAGCGACGACGACGGGCTCTTCGACGGCACCGAGCTCGGCCTGCCCTGCGACAACCCGGCCACCGACGAGGAGGCGGGCCACTGCATCGCCGACGCGGACGAGGGGGCGACGAAGACCTCGCCGATCGACGCGGACACCGACGACGGCGGCGTGCCCGACGGCCAGGAGGACCTCGACCGCGACGGCGCGATCGGCGCGGATGAGACCGATCCGAACGACGGCGACGACGACTCGGCCCCGGAGGACACCGACGGGGACGGGCTGATCGACGCGCTCGAGACCGAGATCGGCACCGACCCGAACGACGCGGACAGCGACGACGACGGCGTGATCGACGGCGACGAGCCGAACTTCCGCGACGATCACGACGGCGACGGGCTCATCAACGCGCTCGACCCCGACAGCGACGACGACGGGCTGTTCGACGGCACCGAGCTCGGCCTGCCCTGCGGCCTCGAGGCCACCGATCCCGAGGCGGAGAGCTGCATCGCGGACGCCGACCCGGCGACGAAGACGCACCCGCTCGATCCGGACACGGACGACGGCAGCGTGGCCGACGGCGTGGAGGACGCGAACCACAACGGCGCCATCGACGAGGGCGAGACCGATCCGAACAACGGCGACGACGACGCCGTGGCGGACGACAGCGACGGCGATGGGCTGCCCGACGCGGTGGAGGAGATGATCGGGAGCGATCCGAACGACGCCGACAGCGACGACGACGGCGCGCTCGACGGGGAGGAGCGGAGCCCCGGTGAGGACACCGACGGCGACGGGCTCATCAACGCGCGCGACGTGGACAGCGACAACGACGGGCTGTTCGACGGGACCGAGCTCGGCCTGCCCTGCGACCGCGAGGGCACGAACGCGGACGCGGGCCACTGCCGCGCCGACAAGGACGAGGGGGCGACGAAGACCGACCCGCTCGACGCCGACAGCGACGACGGCGGCGTGCCCGACGGTCAGGAGGACGTCAACCTCGACGGCGCCATCGACGAGGGCGAGACCGATCCCAACAACGGCGACGACGACGGGATGCCGGCCGACACCGACGGCGACGGGCTGAGCGACGCGGTCGAGGACGAGATCGGCACCGATCCGAACGACGGCGACAGCGACGACGACGGCGTGCTCGACGGCGATGAGCCGAACTTCAGCGACGATCACGACGGCGACGGCCTCATCAACGCGCTCGACCCCGACAGCGACAACGACGGGCTGTTCGACGGCACCGAGCTCGGTCGCGACTGCGCCGACGCGGCGACCGACGCGGCCGCGGGGACCTGCATCCCGGACGCCGATCCCACGACGACCACGAACCCGCTCGACGCGGACACGGACGACGGCGGGGTGAAGGACGGCGACGAGGACGCGAACCACAACGGCGCCATCGACGCGGGCGAGACCGATCCGAACGAGGGCGACGACGATCAGACCGACACGTGCAGGCAGGACAGCGACTGCGGCGGTCCGACGAGCGGGTCGATCTGCGTGGATCACGCCTGCGTGGACGGCTGCCGCGGCGCCGACGGCAACAGCTGCCCGTCCGGCCAGGTGTGCAGCTCGACCGACAGCGCGCCGGGCACCTGCGGGCCCGCCGAGGCGAACGATCCGACCGGCATCTTCGCCGAGGGCAACGGCCTCTGCACCGCGCGGCCCGGCCCCGCGGGCAACGCCCGGAGCGCGGGAGCGCTCCTGCCCATGCTCGCCGCCCTCGCCGGCCTCGCCCTGCGCCGGCGCCGCACGGGCCGCTAGCGAACGCGAGAGGGCCCCGCCGCGGCGCGGGGCCCTCTCATGTAGTTTTCTTGCCCACCTGTAGCGCTCCTCCGTAGCGTACCGCGCCGAGGAGAACCACCATGGAGATGCTGCTCGCCAGCGAGCGCCGCGTCACGCGCCGCGCTGCGATCGTGGAGTGCCATGCCGTGCGCGAGCGGGGCTTCCGGCTGCTCGGGACCCGGGCGATCGACCTGTCCGTCGACGGCATGCTCGTGCTGACGAGCGCCCGCGCGCTCACGGGCGAGCCGGTGATCGTCTCGTTCCGGCTCCCGGACACGGACGTCTGGATCGACGCGACGGCGACGATCGCGCGCACCCTGCACGGCCGGCGCGAGGGCGACCCGGGTCGCGCCGTGGGCCTGCGCTTCGACCCGCTCGACGGCGCGTCGAGCCGTCGCCTCCGCACGGCGCTCGAGCGCTTCCCGCCGACCTACCCGTACCGCGCGCAGCGCGTCGATTACGCGGCGACGGCCGCGATGATCGCGCTCAGCTGATCGGCGCGCAGGCGAGCGGGCCGGCGTCGCCCCTCGCGAGACGGCCGCCTGCGCGCGGCGACATCGCCCTTCGCGTCGACAGGCTCCTCGCACGCCCGTTCGCCACACAACCTGTCCGTCCCGCGCCCACGGCCGCCGGCGCGAGCGTTCACCACACAACCTCGCGTCAGGAGCGATAAGCCATCTTTGGCGTGAGCGCACGAGCGCGCAAGCATTGACTCGCTGGAGACCACAGCTACCATGGCCATCGCGCAACCGGCGAGCATCCGCACACCGCCGCGCGAGCCCCGCAGTCGCGCGGCGCAGTAACGGAGTCGACCAT
This sequence comes from Sorangium cellulosum So0157-2, assembly GCF_000418325.1. Taxonomy (GTDB): domain Bacteria; phylum Myxococcota_A; class Polyangia; order Polyangiales; family Polyangiaceae; genus Sorangium; species Sorangium cellulosum_D. Next base: position 168,681 of record NC_021658.1, on the reverse strand, counting down.
GCAAACGTTCCTTCGATTCGCGCGAGCGATCGCGGCGGCGGCGCTGCTCTGCGCCGTCGCCGCCCCGGCCGAGGCGCAGGTGCTGGGCCCGGCGCCCGAGGGCTGCACCGACGAGGTGCTCCCGAGCGGCGCGCGCATCCGCCTCTGCATTCCCCGTCGCGGGTGGAACGGCGACCTCCTCGTGTGGGCGCACGGGTATGTCTCCCCTCTCCAGCCCCTCGACTTCTACAGCTTCTCGTTCCCCGAGGGGTTCGACCCGCAGGAGGCCGCGCTGAGCCGTGGTTTCGCCTTCGCGACGACGAGCTATCGACGGAACGGGCTCGCGATCCTCCCGGGGGTCGAGGACGTCCGGCAGCTCGTCGAGGCGTTCCGCGCGAGGGCGGCTCCGGCGCACACGTACCTGTTCGGCGTCTCCGAAGGCGGCCTCGTCACGACGCTCTCGCTCGAGCGGTATCCGGAGCTGTACAGCGACGGGCTGGCCATGTGCGGGCCCATCGGCAGCTTCCGGGAGCAGCTCAATTACTTCGGCGATTTCCGGGCCCTCTTCGATTACTTCTTTCCCGGCGTGCTCCCCGGCAGCGCCATCCAGGTTCCCCCGGAGGTGACCGCCGGCTGGTTCACCGTCTACCGGCCCAGGGTGCAGGCCGCCATCGCCGCGAACCCCGGCGCGGCCCGGCAGCTCGTCCGCACCGCGAAGGCGGCCTTCGACCCGGATGACCCGGAGACCGTCGCGATCACCATCGTGAGCGTGCTCCAGTTCAACGTCTTCGCCACGAACGACGCGGTCGAGCAGCTCGGCGGCAACCCCTACGACAACCGCGGGCGCCTCTACGTCGGCTCGCACAACGATCTCTTGCTCAACCTGCGGGTCGAGCGTTTCGCCGCCTCGACGCGCGCGCTCCGGAACGTCGCCGAGCACGAGACCACCGGCGATGTCTCGCTCCCGCTGGTGACGCTCCACACCACCCTGGACCCGATCGTCCCCTACTGGCACGAGCCGCTCTACCTGCTCAAGGTCGACACCTCGGACCGCGGCGTCGTGGTCCCCATCCCGGTCCACCGCTATGGCCACTGCGCTCTGACCAACGAGGAGATCCTGGGCTCTCTGAAGCTCCTCCTCGCCCTCGGCCGCTGAGCGCGCGCCCCGCCCGGCAAGAGCGCGCGGCGCTCATCCCTGCATCCATGCAGCCACACCTGGCCCGGAGCGCGGCGGCCAATCGGCGGAGGCCGCGACCGTGGCGGTGTGGAATTTGACCGAGATCGGAGGTAGCTCTCGGGGGCCGCCGGCGCAGCCCGCCGCGCGCGCATCGAAAGGAGCTCGAGCGATGATCACGATCTCCGGGCCGAACGCCGACCAGATCCAGTACTGGAACGAGGTCGCCGGACCGAAGTGGGTGGCCCTCCACGACGTCATCTCGGCGCAGATCCGGCCGCTCGGCGCCCTCGCCATGGATCGCGCCGGGATCGCCGCGGGCGAGCGCGTCCTCGACGTCGGCTGTGGCATCGGCGACACGACGCTCGATCTCGGCCGCCGCGTGGCCCCTCGGGCGCCGTGATCGGCGTGGATGTCTCGGCGCCGATGCTGGACAGGGCGCGCGCGGCGGCGCAGGCGGCCGGCGCCGCGAACGTGGCGATGTCCTCTACTCGCGCTTCGGGGTGATGTTCTTCGCCGACCCCGCGCTCCCCATGCGCACGCCCTCGGGGTCCTCGCCATCAACGTGCTGGGCCCGCGCCTCTCGGCCCTGCGCCGCGCGGCGCGCGAGGGCGGCGCCAGCGAGGCGCTCGGGCGAGAGTGAACCGCCGCTGCGAGGAGCTCCGCTGCTCGCGCCCACGCAGTTCCCGCGCAGCGCGGCCGCGAGCGCCGGCGGGCCCGCCGAGGTGGGCGCCGCACCGGGGCGCTGAGCGCGCCGCGCCGGGCGCGAGCGTCGCGCGCCCTCGGGCTCAGGCAGCGTCGGGGAGCTCGACGTCGGCCGCCGGGAACTCGGCCCGGAAGCCGGAGAGCTGGACGGCGAACACGACCCGCCCGGCGTCGATGGGCGGCATGCGCGCCGGATCGACGCGCGCGTCGAGCAGGCGCGCGCGGCGGACGCGCCCGGCCGCGGTCGGCGTGCAGAAGTAATCGCGCCCGTCGCGGTGGTGCACGAGCCCGCGGAGGCGCGCGGGCACGAGCGCGCTCGAGGCGGGCAGGCTCGGGCCCGCGGCCGCGAAGCGCACGTCGGCGAAGACGTCGCCCCCCTGCGACGCCCGGAGCCGCTCGGCGCCGTCGGCCTCGCGCGCGAGCTCGAAATCGGCGCGCTCCTTCGGGATACCCCAGTTGACCTGGCCGCTCACCACGCTCTCCCACGAGCTGACGTAGATCTTGCTGATCGACCAGCGCAGCCCGCGGCGCGTGCGGAAGCGCCCGGGGATGAACAGGAGCTCGCGATAAGGCCCCACGTTCGACGACGTGTAGTCGAGCGCCATGAGCAGGCTGTAGCGCCCGTCGAAGCGCGGGCGGAGCGCCTCCGGGATGAAGCACCGCTCCCGGAGCAGGCGCTCCGGGAGCTCGAGCATCGCGATGTAGGCGTCGCCGGTCAGCGTCCACGGCGCCGGAGCGCTCTCGACGTCAGGACGATGACTTCCGGCGCTCTGACCCATTCCAGATCTCCGTGGACTCGATGGAACGAGGCGACACTCTATCACGGTCGAGCAGCGTCAGCGGTCCCGCTACCGGAGCAGGTCGATGCCTCCCGGGGGCCGCGGGGCGACGGCGAGCTCGGACCGCTCGAGGTGGGCGAGGACGGCGAGGACCGCCGCCTCGTCCCAGGCGTCGCCGATGATCTGCAGGCCGATGGGCAGGCGCTCGGCGTCGATGCCGACGGGCGCGGTGCCGGCGGGGAGGCCGGTGAGGTTGGCGAGGAAGGCGAAGCGGCACACCCCGTCGAGGGCCGCGGGATCGAGGAAGGCGCGCCCCTCCTCGGCCTCCTGGTAGCGGGGCGCGGTGATCGCGGTCGTCGGGAGCGCGAGCACGTCGACGCCGGCGAGGGCCCGCGCCACCTCGCGCCGCATCCCCGCGCGCAGCCGCGCGGCGTCGCGCCGCTCGCGCTCGGTGACGCCCGAGAGCACGCTGAAGGTGACGCGCAGGTCCTCGCTGATGAGGTCGCGCTGCTCCCGAAAGGCGCGCTGGTGGGCCTCGAGCGACTCGGGGCCGATGACGAGGTAGCCGATCTGCGCCGCGTACCGGGCGATCGGGATCTGCACGTCCACGAGGACGGCCCCCTCGCGCTCGAGCGCGCGCAGCGCGCCCCGGCACGCGCTCGCGATCGGGACGCTGGCGTCGCGCCACTCCGCCTCGTCGACGCCGATGCGCAGGCCGCGCACGCCGGCGCCGAGGAGCGCGCCGAAGCCGCCGGGCGGCGGCGGGGGCGCCCACGCGGTGAGGTCGTCGTCGGGGTCGGGCTCGCTGGCGACGGCGTCGAGGAAGAGGGCGAGGTCGGCCGCGCTGCAGGCGATCGGGCCGGCGTGGGCGACCGAGCCCTTGAAGCCGTCGCCGGCGCGGCTCACGCGGCCGAAGGTGGGCTTGAGGCCGAAGACGCCGTTCAGCGCGGCGGGCGTCCGGATCGAGCCGCCGCCGTCGCCGCCGGCCGCGAGCGGCGCGAGCCCGAGCGCGACGCCCACGGCGGAGCCGGTGGAGGAGCCGCCGGCGGCGCGCTCGCTGTGGTGCGGGTTGTGGGGCATGCGCTGGTGGACGTTGTTGCCGAGCGGCGACATCCCCCACTCGGTCAGCACCGTCTTGCAGAGGAGCACGGCGCCCGCCTGGCGGAGCCGGGCGACGACGGCGGCGTCGCGCGGCGCGGGCGCGAGCGGGCCGCAGCGCGAGCCGAGCGTGGTCGCGAGGCCCTCGACGTCGAACTCGTCCTTGACGAGGAAGGGCACGCCGTCGAGCGGGCCGCGCGCCCGGCGGGCGGCGTGGCGCGCGGCCGCCGCGTCGGCGTCGCGGAGCGCCGCCTCGCGCGCGGCGGCGACGGCGATGTTCATGCACGGGCGCTGCGCGGCGAGCGCGTCGATCTCGGACAGGGCGCGCTCGGCGACGCGGCGCGGGTCGGCGGCGCCCTGGCGGTAGGCCGCCGCGTAGGCGAGCGAGGTCCTGGGCCAGTCGCGGCGCGGGAGCGCGCCGAGCGCGGCGTCGTCCCAGCGCCGCGCCGCCGCGGCCTGGATCGGGCGGGCCTGCGCGGGGATCTCGTCGCGCCATGCTTCCGGGAGCGACGCGAGGCGGTCGATGCCCAGGGTGCGCTTGAGCACCTTCCGGAGCGCGGCGGACGATCCGGGCGCCTCGGCCGCGAGGCGCGCTGCGGTGAGCGCGCGGCCCGTGAGTCGGGGTACCTTCATGCGGCGCAGCTTACTCGACGGACCCCGTCGTGCGGCGGGCTGCGATCGCGGTGCGCGTCGAGATCGCGCCGCGGGCGCGCGGGGGCGCGGCGGCGGGGGCGCGGCGGCGGGTCCGCGGCGGCGGGCTGGTTCGGCGCTGCTCGTGGCGGCACGCCCACCCAGGTGCGAGGGGGACGTCGTGGGCGCCGGCCGTCCGGCAGGTCCGAGATGTCCGAGGTCATCCCCCGAAGCGTCCTGCGATCGCCAGCACGTCCGAAACGCTGGGCGCGCGGCGGGACATCCGCTGAATGCCGCGCTCCTCCACGAGCCACACGGCATCCCCGTCCACGAAGACCTGCGCAGCGGCGTCGGAGAGGTCTTCGCGGAGATCGAGCCCGGGCGGCAACGCCTCCTCCGATTGGCACGTGGCCTCCGACGCATAGCCGTTCTCGAGAAGGTATATCTGACGTTCGAACCAGCGCTCGATGCTCGTGCCCACCAGGCGCACTTGCACCTCGTCGTCGTCTGGCTCCTGCCACGAGGCCCACACCCCGCCCGTCTCGTCCACGTAGATGCCTGTGCGCACCGAAGTATTCTCGGTCCAGCCGACGAACCAGGCTCCGTTGTACGGGTGAACCGGCGCAGACCAGATGCCGGACACGGTCCGTTCACGGATCACGCTCGCCGCCCACGGGGCGAGGATCGAAATCCCTCGCTGCCCGCGGAACCCGCCCACGAGCTCGTCCACGGCGAGCACCGCGTTCGTGAGCGCCTCCGATGCCCGGAATCTCTCGAGCTGGGCGCGCAGGCCATCCTGCTCCCGCAACCCCGGCTGCCACTCGCCGAACGAGCTGGCCCGCGCGAACCGATCGGGGTGACGCGGAGCCGTGGCGATGCCCCCGCCGGGCTTCACCTGGAACTGCGTCTCGAAAGCGCCCTGGAGCACCCCGCGAACCCAGCAGCCGCCCTCCGCCTCGTGAAGCGCGAACGCCTCCGGGAAGTATCGGTCCATGGAGTCCAACGACCCGAGCGGCGCTCCGGGCTGCGAAAGGCCGGCGATCGGGCCGTAGGAGTACCTCGCCGGCGCGGGCGAGAGCCCGGACGGCACAGGGTGTGCGAGCAACGCCCGGAGCCGCTCGGTGGTCGCGCACGCCACGGTCAAGGCGTCGGCCAGCAGCAGGACGATCGCGCCGTCGAACCAGAGCAGCTGCTCCGAAGGCCCGATCGCGCGAGCCCTGCGCGGCGGCCCCAGCGCCCCCTCGACCCACCCGGTCAGGAGCGCGGCCTGCGCTCCGTGGTTGTGACGCTGGCGGAGGACGAGCCCTTCGCCGACCAGCCGCGCCGCCTCGCGGAGGGCGGCAGGATCGTCGGCTGGCAGCGGAGGTCGTGGCTCGAACGGGTTTCCGGAGCGTGCAATGCGCACCACCGCCTCCTCGCGCGGCGCGAGCGAGCCCAGCGGCCCCAGATCCTCGAGCCCCGGGGCGCTCGGCAGATCGTCGCGCATTGCGATGCTCATGAACGCGGTTCCCGTCCTCCCCCGGAGGCGCCGCCGCCCAGGATGAAGACACCGGGGCTCATTCCAGGGATGGCAGGGATGCCGGGGACCGGAGCTGTGCGCGCCATGAGGCGATGGTCGCGGAACGAGCCGCGGTGTCAACGGCCGCCGCGAGGAGCGATGAGCTCCCTCCGAAACAGCTTCTCGGAGGCGGAACGGCAGCTCCGTTCGCGCCGGTCCTGGTACGCTCACGCCCGTGGTCGCGCGGTGCACCCCAGTCGACGTCTTCATCTCGTACGCGCCCACCGACGTCCGCGACCGGGACGAAGCGGCCCGACGACTCGGGCTACGCGCGGAGGAAGCCTATCACCTCGGCCTGCTCGGAAGCGCCTACGTCGAGATCGGCGACCTGCGAAGGACCATTGCGCTGAGCGAGCAGGCGCTCTCGGTCCCGGTGCAGATCGGGGGTCGACGCGGTGAAGGCGAGATGCTGTGCAACCTGGGCAACGCGTACGCGTGCCTGGGCGAGGCGCGCGAGGCGATCCGGCTGCACCAGATGGCGATCGCCTGTGAGATCGGCGATCGGGAGGCGGAAGCTGCGTCGAGCTGGAACATCGGGATCGATGTATGAGGCGCTTGGCAACATCCCTCGAGCCGCCGGTGCAATGCGCAATTACGTGGAGTATCTCCGGTCGATCGGCCACACGGCCCTGCAGCAGGATGAGGCTCACTTGAATCGTCTTCGCGCGAGGTTGGGCCGCAGCGCACGGTGAGGCGGACGCGGTCGCCGCAGCGTGATGACGCGAGCGGGAGGCGCGGTGGCCCGCGTGAAGCCGCCATCCGCGTCACGCGTCCACACGTTCCCGCTGCGCGCTCGGTGCGTGCCCTCGCCTCGCCGTCTCCAGGCGCGTACGCCGCGGCTCGCTCCCTGGCACGGCGCACGCATACCCGACCCCCGTAACCGCGACGGGGGGGACCACGCGGAGGAGACCCATGAGCCAGAGACCATCCGATTCATCCATCCAGGTGAAGCCGCTCGCAGGGCACATCGGCGCCGAGATCCACGGCGCCGACATCTCCAGGCCGCTGCCTGACGAGTCCGTGGCGGCCATCCGCGCGGCGCTGCTGAAGTGGAAGGTCGTCTTCTTCCGGAACCAGCCGCTCGGGCACGCCGAGCAGATCGCCTTCGCCGCTCGCTTCGGCGAGGTGACCTACGCGCACCCGCACGAGGACGAGCCGTTCGACGAGCACCCGGAGATCCTCGCCATCGACAGCCGCCGCTACGATCGCCGCTACGGCAAGCGCTTCAGCTACGAGAACCGCTGGCACACCGACGTCACCGCGGCCGTGAACCCGCCGGCGGCGTCGATCCTGCGGGCGCACATCCTGCCGCCCTACGGCGGCGACACGACCTGGACCAACCTCGTGGCGGCCTACGAGGGGCTGTCCGCGCCGCTGCGCGCGCTCGTCGACGGCCTGCGCGCCGAGCACCGCTTCGGGCTGAGGTTCGCCCCGCAGGACCAGGACAGCCCGTACCTGCGCAAGGTGCGGGAGAACCCGCTCATCTCGATCCACCCGGTGGTGCGCGTCCACCCCGAGACCGGCGAGCGCGCGCTGTTCGTCAGCCCCGGGTTCACCAGCCACATCGTCGGCCTGTCGCCGCGCGAGAGCAGCGCGATCCTCGACCTGCTGTTCGAGCAGATCAGCCGCCCGGCGTACACCGTGCGGTTCCGGTGGGAGCCGGGCAGCGTCGCGTTCTGGGACAACCGGGCCACCGCGCACCTCGGCCCGCAGGACCTCGGGCACCTCGACGTCGAGCGCGTGCTCTACCGCGTGACGCTGACCGGGGACATCCCGGTCGGGGTCGACGGGGTGCGCTCCGAGATCGTGGCCGGCGAGCCGTTCGGCACGCGGCCCCCGAGCAAGCTGAAGCCCGTCCGAAAGGAGAAGGCGTCCGAGGCGGAGGTGCAGGCGTGACCGCCGCGAGCGCAGGCGTCGAGAGGACGTCGTTCCGGGGTCCCCATGGGCCGGTCGAGGCGGTGCAGGTCCGCCCGTCGTCGGCCGGGCGCGCGCCGGCGCCGGCGGTGCTGATCCTCCATGAGGGGCTGGGGCTCACCGCCCACACGGTCGAGCTGGCGAGGCGCTTCGCGCAGGAGGGTTACCTCGCGTTCGCGCCGGACCTGTACTCGCACGACGCGGTTCACCGGACCTTCACCGAGGCCGAGGTGGCTCGCGGCGTCGGGCTGCTGCGCGCTCCGGACCGCGACGAGGTGGTCGCGCGGCTGCCGGCGGGCGAGCAGGAGCGGCTGAAGGCGGTGTGCGCCTGGTTCAGCGACCGCGATACGTCGATGTACCTGCCTGACGCGAGGGCGGCGGCGGTGCACCTGGCTGGGCGGTTCGACGTGCGCCCGGGGGGCATCGCCGCGGTCGGCTTTTCGCTGGGCGGAGGGCTGGTGGGACAGCTGGCGGTTGCCGGCGTGGAGCTCGCGGCGGGCGCGGTCTTCTACGGGCAGGCGCCGCCGCTGGACCAGGTGACGAGCGTGCGCTTTCCGCTGCAGGTGCACTATGCGGAGGAGGATCCGGCGATCACGCCGAAGGCGCGCGCGGTGCAGGAGGCGTTCCGGGCTGCGGGGCGGGAGCTGATCTCGTTCGTGTATCCGGGGACGCGGCACGGGTTCTTCAACGAGACGCGGCCCGCGTACCACGCCGATGCGGCGGGGCTCTCGTGGCGGCGCACGCGGGAGTTCTTCGCCGAGCGTATCGGCGTCGTCGCGCAGCCGCGGCCGTATGCGGTCGCCGGCGAGGGCGTCCGGGCAGCGGGGTAGCTGCACAGGAGCGCGGCCGTGGGCACATGCCGCTTCGGACATAAGGCGGGTGCCTCGGTTAGCTACCTCAACCTGGGCAGCTACCTCAACCTGGGCAGCTACCTCAACCTGGGCAGCTACCTTGGCCTGGGCAGCTACCTCAACCTGGGCAGCTACCTCAACCTGGGCCGGCTACCTCAACCTCGGCTACCCCAACCTGGCTACCCCAACCTCGGCTACCCCAACCTCAGTCAGCTACCTCAACCTGGGTCGGTCACCTCCAGCTACCTCAACCTGAGCTACCTCAATCTGGGTCGGTCACCTCAACCTGGGTCGGTCACCTCAACCTGGGTCGGTCGCTCCTCAACCCGGGTCGGTCGCTCCTCAACCTCGGCTACCTCAACCTGGGTCGGTCGTCCTCAACCCGGGTCGGTCGTCCTGGTCGGTCGTCCTCGGGTCGGTCGTCCTCAACCCGGGTCGGTCGCTCCTCAACCCGGGTCGGTCGCTCCGGTCGCTCCGGTTGGTCGCTCCTCAACCCGGGTCGGTCGCTCCCACCTCTGGCACGGCCACTGCTCAGACCCAGGCCATGACCGCCTCCACGCCCATCGCCGAGAGCAACGCTCCGAGCCCCATCCACACCGACGACGCCGGCCTCATCGCCGGCGCCGTCACCGTTCCCGCGCCGGCCGGCGACCTCCCCGGCTACCGCGCCCACCCCGCCTCCGGCGGGCCGTTCCCGCTGGTGCTCGTCATCCAGGAAATCTTCGGCGTCCACGAGCACATCCGCGACGTGGTCCGCCGCTTCGCGAAGCGCGGCTACTACGCCCTCGCCCCGGATCTGTTCGTCCGCCAAGGCGACCCGAGCCGCCTCAGCACCATCGACGAGTTCCGGGCGCTGGCCGGCCGCGTGCCCGACCGCCAGGTGCTCTCCGACCTCGACGCCAGCATCGCCTTCGCGCGCGCCTCCGGCGAGGCCGACGCCACCAAGGCGGCCGCAGTGGGCTTCTGCTGGGGCGGGCGCATCACGTGGCTCTACGCCGCGCACAACCCCGCGCTCAAGGCAGCGGTCGCCTGGTACGGACGCCTCACCGGCGACCGGACCGAGGCGCAGCCGAAGCACCCGATCGACGTGGTGAGCGCGCTGCAGGTCCCCGTCCTGGGCCTCTACGCCGGCCAGGACCAGGGCATCCCCCTCTCGACGGTCACCGAGCTGCAGCAAGCGCTCCGCGCGGCCCCCGAAGCCGGCGGCGCGCCCGGCGCCGCGCGCTCCGACATCCGCGTCTACCCCGACGCCCCGCACGCCTTCTACGCCGACTACCGGCCGAGCTACCGTCCCGACGCCGCCGCCGACGGCTGGGAGCGCCAGCTCGACTGGCTGACCCGACACGGCGTCGCCTGACCGCGCGCCAGACGCGACCGCGCCTCGGCGCCCGCTGCTGCCCCGGCACCACGCTGCGCCTCCGCTGTTCCTCCGCACGCACCCGAGCTCCCTCGCGCCGACGCTCCCGCGCCCCCGGCGCGCCGCCGATCGGCTACGCTGACGCCGTGCGCGCCAGGATCCGAGACACCGAGATCTACTTCGACGTCGAGGGAATGGGCCTCGTCCCCGAGGGCCCCGAGATGCGCGAACGGCCGGTGATGTTCGTCGTGCACGGCGGGCCGGGCGCCGATCACTCCTCGCACAAGGGCGGGATGACGCCGCTCTCCGACCGGGCGCAGCTCGTTTACTTCGATCACCGCGGCCAGGGGCGCTCGGCGCGCGGCCCGAAGGAGACATATACCCTCGAGAACAACGTCGAGGACATGGAGGCGCTTCGCCAGCACCTCGGCCTCGATCGCATCGTGGTGATGGGCACCTCCTATGGCGGCATGGTGGCCATGGCCTATGCGCTCCGGTACCAGCAGCACATCTCGCATCTCATCCTCGTGGCCACGGCGGCCAGCCACCGCCTCATCGACCGATCGAAACAGATCGTGGCGAGCCGCGGCACCGACCAGCAGAAAGACGCATGCGAGCGCCTCTGGGCCGGCAAGCTCGAGAGCGACGAGCAGTTCGCCGAGTTCCTCAGGATCATGGGGCCGCTCTACTCGACCACGTTCGACCCGCAGAAGGCCGCCGAGGCCAGCGCGCGCGCCATTTACAACGTCGAGGCGTGGAACGTCGCCCTGGAGCGGTTCATGCGGACATTCGACTTCACGCCGCGCCTCCCCGAGATCAAGGTCCCTACCCTCGTCATCGCCGGCCGGCACGACTGGATCTGCCCGCCCGATCTGTCGGAGGAGATCGCGCGCCTCATCCCGGGCGCCGATCTACGTATCTTCGAGCGCAGCGGCCACTCGGTGCGCGCCGACGAGCCGCGGGCGCTGCTCGACGCCATCGCCGGCTTCCTGGTCTACAGGCGGTAGCGCAGGCTTTGGCGCCGAGCGCGGCGCGCGCGCTACTGGATCCCGGCCTTCTTCATCGCCGCGGGCATCCGCTGCATGATGACCGACCCGACCTTCTTTCCCACCTCCCCGCTGATCTCGGGGAGGAGCTTCGCGGCCTTCTTGCCGACCGGCGTGCCGTAGAACTTGATGAGCTCCTTCAGCTCATCGGCGGTGAACTTCCCCGCGTAGATCTCGACATTCCACTGGACCAGCTCGTCGTACGGCAGGACCTCGGCGACGACCGCCTTCAGCTTGCCGGTGTCCTTGGCCGAGATCTTCGCGCCCGCTTGCTGCATCGACGCCCCCATGTTGGTCATCAGCTGATCGATGAGGGCGTTGTAGACCTCCTTCGGCATGACGAGGTGCGTGAGCTCCAGGGCGAGCTTCTTCTCGGCCTCACCGGCGTGGGCGTCGCCGAGCGACACGAGGGAGAACAGGGTCACGAAGGCGAGCGAGACGATCCAGGAACGAGGCGCGTGCTTTCTCATGATCCATGTCTATCACGGACGCGCCGCGGTCCCACGCTCCCCGTCATGCGAGCGTCACCTCGTCCCCCACCCGCAAGGCGCCGGACTTCGTCTCGTGGATGTAGTTCTGACCGAAGTTCACGTCGCCGGGCTTCTGCGGATCGCGCCGGTACGTGGCGAGCGTGCGGAGCGGCTCCGGGCCGCGCTCCGCGGTGAGCTGATCGGTGGTGGTGACGACGCATCGGGCGCACGGGCCGCCGGCGCGGAGCACGAGCTCGCCGATACGGACGCGGCCCCACCGGTCCTCGTCGAAGGCTTCGCAGCCGCTCACGACGAGGCTGGGACGGAAGCGGTCCATCGGCAACGCCGCGGCGCCCCGGTCCTCGAGGTGAGCATTCAGGTCGGCGAGGGAGGCCTCCGAGATCACGAGCAACGGGAACTCGTCGGCGAACGACACCACATCTTCCGGGCGTGCCACCGAATCCTTGAGGACGGGCCGCCGGAACGCCTCGCCGGCCCGGACGAGCCGCGCCGGGTGTTCCAGGAAGTCGCTGAGCCACGCGGCGGCCTCGTCGCCGCAGTCCTCGGCCACGAGGCCGGTGCTGCTCCAGACCTCGACGGTGAGCAGGCGCGCGCCTTGCGCCGACTGCGACGCGCGCGGCACGGAGATCGGCGAGCGGCCGGCGGCCCCGAGCGTGAGCTCGCCCTCGGAGAGCTGCGTCTCGATGAGCGCCATGCGCGGCAGCGGGCGCTGGGTGAGGGGTTTGCCCTCGGGGTCGATGATCATGAACCGCCGGTCGCCGACGAGGCCGAGCTCGTCGACGGCCGCCGCGTCGAGCGCGAGGCCACGGCAGCCTTTGACGGGATAGATGTGGATGGCGGAGAGGCGCATTCAGGACTTATAACACTCCTCGGCTCCGCCGAGGGCTCCGGCGTCGCGCGCCCCCGCGCGGGCGGGCCACGCCCGCCTCGACGGCGTCGTCGCTCGGCCGGCGCAGCGTCGGCGGCGCTGTCATGGGCCCCCTCCGGCGGCGACCGCGCGTCGGCAGCGGCTCCCTCCGCCGCTCCCCTCACGCCACGCCGCCGTCCTCCGGGATCCCGAGCACCTGCCGCAGGTCCATCCCCACGACGATCTCGGCGTTCTGCCGCACCCAGTCGACGAGCGCCGGGCGCAGGGCGCGCGCGATCTCTTCCTTGACGAGCCCTTCGACGGCGCTGGGTCCGAGGTGCTTCGGGTCGAACGCGACGCCGCCGCCCGCGGCCAGGGCGCTGAACAGGCGCACGAGCGACTCGACGCCCGCGGCCTGGCCGGCCGCGCCGAGCGGCTCGACCCGCTCGACGGCGATCTCCCCGCCGCGGCTCACGACGAAGCGGCGGAGGTCGGCCTGCTCGACGCCGCGCTTGAGCAGCACCGCCGAGGAGCAGTCGACCTCGATGCGCTGCACGCGCGGCGCCGTCTCGATCTCCTGCCGGGTGCCCTCGACGTCGACGCTGGCCGCGATGGTGGCGCCCGCCGGGATGCGGAACCCGTCCGAGCCCACCGCGCCCGCGAGCGCCTCGCGCAGCGTCAGCCGCGCGGACACGCGGGCGCCGCGGACGGCGGGGCCACCGCCGTCGGACTCCAGGTTCAGGAGCACCTGACGCACGGTCACGACGAGATCGGGATCGCTCGTCGGGTCGTAGGGGGGTATGGCCATGGGCGTCGAGGTGACGAGTCCGCGCATGAAGGCGCGGGCCTCGTCCTCGGCCGAGTCCTTCCCGACCCGGACGGGCCCTCCCGTGTAGAACACGTTGGGCGTCATGGCGCCTGTGCGGAAGTCGTACTCGACTTGCTGCAACCCCATGTCGCCGAGCGGCGGCGGCAGGTCGATGACGAGGTAGGGCTCGAAGGCGACGCGCAGGAGCGTCGGCGCGAGCGTCAAGCGCAGCGCCGTGGCGCTCGAGGTGGCGAGCGCGGCTATCCCGGTGCGCTTCAGGACGGTGCGCGCGGGGAGGTCGAACGAGATCGAGACCGACTCGAGATCGAGCCACGGGGGCAGGAAGCGCCAGGCCATTCGGGGAGGGTACACCCATCTCGCCCCTGGGAGGGCGGCCTATTGACCTGCCGCCCGGGGCGCGCCCATCATGCCACCCATGAAGCCAGAGGAATTCCTGGGCGAGCTCGACCGCAGGGTGGGAGAGCGCCTCGCCCGCATCGGGGCCGCGGCCGGCGCGGCGGAGCCAGGGAGCGGGATCGGCGTCCCGGAGCTGCTCGCGACCGCGCTCAAGAAGGAGCTCGAGGCGACCGAGGAGGCTGCGCTCTGGCTCACCACCGAGACGGACGTCGAGGTGAAGCTCGCCCTCGCCCGCCAGTGCGGCGATGAGGCGAGGCACTACCGTCTCATCGCCGAGCGCCTCCGCGCGCTCGGCGTCGACCCGGCGTCGATCCCGGCCAGGTTCGGGCCGCCCACGCCGATGTTCGGGTACCTGAAGGGGCTCGGCTCGACGGTCGAGCGCGTCGCAGCGGGCCAGTTCACGCGGGAGGCGCTCGCCAAGGTGCACAACCAGGCCTTCATCGAGTACTGCGAGTCGCAGGGGGACGCCGAGACGGCGCGCCTCTACCGCGACGTCATCCAGCCCGACGAGGGTCATCACCACGAGATGGGCCGGCGGCTCCTGGCGCGCCTCGCGACCACCGAGGAGGCCCAGGCGCTCGCGCGCGCCGCCGCGATGCGCACGCTCGAGATCGCCGAGGAGCTCCAGGAGATCGCGCGTATCAAGATGGGTATCTGCCGCGCGCCCGGGTGCTAGCCGCCCAGCCCGCGACGCGGCTCTGGCGGATGACCCGCGGGGCTCTCGTCGCCCGCGGCGAACTCGCGAACGCGAGGGTGGGCTCAGGCTCTCCCGGTCGACGCCCGGACGTCGCTCGAACGGCGCCGCGTCGGCCATCGCGCGGAGCGGGCATCGCGCGGAGCGGGCGACCAGGGCGGGCGCGGCCGTTCGGTCGCGCGCTCGCACGCGCCCCCGGGCGTCCGAGCCGTTCGCGCGACGCGTTCGGGACGCGAGGGCTCGAGCGCGTCGGTCGCCGCTCCGAGGCCTATATGCGGGATGGCCCGACGTGCGAAGATCGCTCAATCCATTCAACCTCTGGATACCAAGGTTGCCTCGTTGTCGCGAGATATCCTCGAGGCGAAGAGCGGCCCAGTTGACCGAGGGGGATTGTCATGAGCAGGTTTCCGGGGGACAGATCGTTCCGGGAGGTGGCTCGGTTCACCCAGGATTGTGGTTCGATCTGCACCCATGCAAGCCAGTACTGCCTCGAGATGGGAGGCGGGCACGCCGACGCCACGCATGTGCGGCTGCTCCAGGACTGCGCTGACATCTGCGAGGCGGCCTCGAAGCTCCTCCTGCGCAGCTCGCCGCAGCGCGCCCAGATCACGAGCGTGTGCGCGAGCCTCTGCGACTTGTGCGCGGCGAGCTGCGACAAGTTCACCGGCGACACGCAGATGAAGACGTGCGCGGACGAGTGCCGCCGCTGCGCCGCTGCGTGCCGGCAGATCTGAGGCGACGCGGCGTCGGATCGCTCTGACCGCGCGGGTCGCGCCTTCCGGCGCATGCGCGCTCGCGCGATGCTCTGTCGGGAACAGCAGGGCGGCCAGCGGATACATCGAGCTTCTTGGTGCTGTACCTGAATTGACTTACGGCTCTGATCACCGGAGCGCTTCGACGAAACAGGTTGTTGGATGCTCTTTTCGCCCTGGCGGTCTTCCCCTTGAGACGAGCAGCTTTATCGCTTCCTGGCCTCCCTGCGGCCCCTGTCGTTCCTCATCGCCCCATCCCCTGCGCGCGCGGCCTCTGCGCGCGGCGGCCGGACCGCGCTCGCGGTCGCGCGCGGTCCGGCCGCGGAGCGCGACGCATGTGGCGGTGGCCATCGGCTGCCGTGATATCCTCGCGCGCATGCGTTATCGAAGGGCGACGGGGGCGGCCGGGGTCGCGCTCCTGTGCGGCGGGTGCGGCGCGGACGCGCCCGAGGTTCGGGTGCGCGCGGTGCGCGACCTGGGCGCGCTGACGTTCGAGCCATCGATTCGAGGGCGGGACGGCGGGTACAGCGCGCGGTGGGGTGATCGCTCGGTGTGGGTGTTCGGCGATACGACCCTGGAGGCGCCGGGGGCCGACGGCTCGCTCTGGAGATCGAGCACCTTCTGCTCGACCGACGACCTGGACGCGTCGGACGGGCTCTCGTCGCTGACCGAGCCGCTCGACGCGGCCGGCGCGCCTGGGGAGTTCCTGCCGTTCACGGGGGAGGAGCTCGAGTTCAACGCCGCGCACTTCGGCCCTCAGGCGGAGGGGACGTGCAAGGAGGACTGCGGGGCGCGCTATGCGCTGTGGCCGGGGCCGATCGTCGTCGATGAGGCGACGGGCCGCGCGCTGGTCTTCTACAGCAAGCTGATGGGGCGTGCCGGGGGGTTCAACGTCGACGCGCTGGGCTCGTCCATCGCGGTCTGGGAGGGCCTCGACGCGCCGATCGTGCGTCCGGCGGTGCGCCCGGGCGCCGCGGAGCCCACGCTGATCTTCGGCGCGGACGAGCCGTCGTTCACGGCGGCGGCGCTCGTCCGCGAGGGGCTGCTCTACGCGTACGCGTGCGCGTGCTCGGGGCTCACGTGCCCGTGCCTCATCGCGCGCGTGCCGCTCGCGCAGGCGACGGAGCGCGGGGCGTGGCGGTTCTTCTCGGACGGCAGCTGGGTGGAGGGTCACGGCGAGGCGAAGCCGGTCATGGTGGGAGCGCCGATGATGTCGGTGCACTGGAACGAGCACGCCGGCAGGTACGTCGCGATCTACAGCGAGCCGGTGTCGTCGGAGATCTCCGTGCGGACGGCCCCCGCGCCGGAGGGCCCGTGGTCGGACAGTGAGGTGGCGTTCACCGCGGAGGCGCCCTCAACCCCGGAGGCATGGCCGTACGCCGGCCTGGGGCACGCGGAGCTCGCTCAGGAAGGAGGCCGGGTGGAGTACGTGACGTATTTCCGGGAGACGGGTTTCTTGGAAGGAGAGCTCCGACTCGTGGAGCTAGATCTCGAGTGAGGCGGGCCTGGCCAGAGGCGACGACCTGACCCGGGTTGACCGCGACGACCTGACCCGCGAGGCGACGACCTGACCCGGGTTGACCGTGACCAAACGACCTGACCCGGGTTAATTGAGAAGACGACCTGGCCCCGGTTGACCGACAAGACGACAAGACGGCCTGACCCGGGTTGACAGGGCCGCCACCCGGGATGACCTGAGACGATCCGGGCCGGGTTGACCGACAGCAGCGGACCCGACCCGGGTTGGCCGAGCGCCACCCCATCCGCGCCGCTCACGCGCGTCGGGCTGATCCCCGGTTGGCGGAGCGGCCCAATCCGGGTTGACCTGGCGATGGCCTCTCCGACCCACTCACCGTGCCCCGCCGGCGCAGCAACTACACCGTGAGCACGGCGTCCGTCACGGCGACCCCGTGAAACGCGCGCATCCACCACGTCCCCGCGGGGAACACGGCGCTGCGCACCCCGCTGCGCCACCGTTCGAGCGCCGCGCGGTACGACGCACGAAACGCGCGCACGGCGGCAGCTGCGATTCGCCATGCATCACCCTGCTCGCGGCCGACCGCAAACGTCGGATTGCAGTCGCGCAGCGGTTCGAAGCTCGTGGCACGCTCAGAGGGGGACACCCGGCTGGCGCCCTCCGCGCCAAGGACGTGTTGCCCTCGCCGCTCCAGCTCCTCACGGGCCTGCGCTTCCTGTCGCTCCAGCTCGGCGGCGACCTCGCCGCGAAAGCCGTCGCCTCCGTCCTGTTCTATGGCAGGCGGCAGCGCGAGCGCGAGCGTTACTTCTTCTGGCCACTGCGGATTTTTCGGATCGAGATATGCCGCGGGTCGCATCGCGCGCAGCACGCCGCAGCCGAGCTCGTTCACATCCACCTTGGCGCCAGGCCACTCGCGCGCATGTCGGACCAGGCCGGCGGCCACAGGATTGGCGAGCACGTAGGCGATCTTCTCCACCACCGCCGTCCGCGTCAGCAGCCGCACCACGCTCGTAGCCTCGTGGTCCCACACGGGCCCTTCCCACGTGCGGAGCACCTTGGTCGCGAGCGCGACGATGCGATGAAAGAATTGCAAAAAACGCGGCAGGACGCCCATCGGATCGGTCACGACGAGGTGCAGGTGCGTCGACATCGCGCAGAGGGCGTGGACCTCGATGCCGAAGCGGCGCGTCGAGACGGCGAGGGTGTAGACCAAGAGCTGGGTGATGGCGGCGTCGGGGCGGAGGAGCAGATGCCTGCGCAGGACGCGACGGGTGATGAGGTAGGTGGCGCCTGCGGCAATTTCGCGGGGCTGGCTCATGGCTGGCGTGCAACAACAAACGCCGTGCCGGCGGCTGGGGCGAATGATTTCAAGGCCTTGGCTTGCTCCTTTGGGTGGCGCCGCCATGGCGCCAGGTGGTCCGCCACCTGGATAGTCCTTGCGGCTGCTGCTCGCCCAACCTGGGTCGGGTCCCTAGATCCACCCGAACCTGGGTCGAGTCGCCAAACCTGGGTCCGGTCGCGCCCAAGGCGCCCAACGCCCAACGCGCCCAACGTGGGTCCGGTCGGCAACGGTCGGCAACCTGGGTCTGATCGCGTCAACCTGGGTCCGGTCGGCAGCGTTCAACCTGGGTCCGGTCGGCATCAACCTGGGTCCGGTCGCGGTTTTTCTCAAACCAGCCATCAGGTAACCTCCCCCTGTGGCGACCAGCGACAGGAGCCGAGCCGAGTACCAGAAGCGGGTCAACCGCGTCATCGACTACATCCAGGCCCACCCCGGCGAGGAGCTCTCCCTCGAGACGTTGGCCGCGGTGGCGGCGTTCTCGCCGTTTCACTTCCACCGCGTCTTCAAGTCCATGACCGGCGAGAACCTCCGCGAGTTCATCCAGCGGACACGCCTCGAGACCGCGGCCAGCCATCTCACGTTGCGGCCGCACGCCGACGTCCTCGAGATCGCGCTCGAGAACGGCTTCAGCTCGGCGAGCGCCTTCGCCCGCGCGTTCAAGGAGCGCTTCGGCATGAGCGCCTCCGCCTGGCGCAACGGAGGCGCCGCGGCCGCGCGCAAGGCGCGGCAAGCGGATCGCAAGCCGGGTGAAGTCGACCGCAACCCCGGCAAAGCAGCGGCGTGCGCGGTCGCCCAGGATGACGCCTCGTCGGGCACGGACGCCCGCCAAGACGAGGAGAAGATCATGAACGTGACCGTGAAAACGCTGCCGAGCTACCACGTGGCCTACGTCAGGAGCGTCGGCCCCTACGGCCCCGGAAAGAGCGTCGCCGAGGCCTGGCAGCGCCTCATCCGCTGGGCGAGCGCGCGCGATCTGTGGACCCCGGACCGCATCTGCCTCGGCATCGCGCACGACAACCCCAAGGTCACCGACCCGTCCAAGTGCCGCCACGACGCCTCGATCGTGATCCCGGACGGCTTCAAGGCGGACGGCGAGGTCAACGTGACCGACATCGCCGGCGGAAAGTACGCCGCGGGCCTGTTCGTCGACGAGGCGAGCACGATCGGCGCCGCGTGGGACCGGCTCTTCGCCGAGTGGCTCCCGCAGAGCGGCTATCAGCCTGACCACCGGCCCTGCTTCGAGCTCTACCAGGGCGAGTTCCACGATCCAAAGACCAACACCTACCGCTGCGAGCTCTGCCTGCCCGTGCGCCCGCTCTAGCTGTGCTCGCCCGACGCCCGGCGCTCCCTGGCCGGACCTCTGCGCCGCGCCACGCGCGGGCGCCGCCGGCCCTGCCCGGCCGGGGCCCCGCCGCCCCCTCCACGCACGCATAACCGCCCGATTTTGCTCGCATTTCATCCGGCACCCGCCCCGGCCGCATTTGACAGCGCGAAACGCGTGCACTACGAGCCGACATGGCATTCATCTACGATGAGCCGAGCAGGACCTTTGGCGAGTACCTGCTCGTCCCGAATCTGACGACGAAGGACTGCGTCCCTGCGAACGTCGACCTCACGGCCCCCGTCGCCCGGTTCAAGGCCGATCGGAGCGCGGGGCCGCCGGACCCGAGGCTCGCGCCGCTCACGATCAGCGTGCCCATCACCAGCGCGATGATGCAGTCGGTCTCGGGCGCCGATCTCGCGATCGCGCTCGCGCGCTGCGGCGGCCTGTCGTTCGTGTACGGCTCGCAGGGCATCGAGGAGGAAGCCGCCATGGTGCGGCGCGTGAAGAACTACAAGGCCGGGTTCGTCGTGAGCGACTCGAACCTGCGCCCCGAGGCCACGCTGGGCGACGTCCTCGCGCTGACCGATCGCACGGGCCACTCCACCATCGCGATCACCGAGGACGGCACGCCCACGGGCAGGTTCGTCGGCATCATCACGAGCCGCGACTACCGGCTCGGCAAGACGCCGCTCAGCACGCCGGTGCGCGAGATCATGACGCCGTTCAAGTCGATCCACTGCGGCAAGGTCGGCATCGATCTCCAGGAGGCGAACGAGCTCATCTGGCGCCACAAGCTCAACACCCTCCCGGTCATCGACGAGCGGCAGCACCTGCAATACCTGGTGTTTCGGAAGGACTACGAGTCGCACCAGGCGCACCCGCTCGAGAACGTCGACCACGAGAAGCGGCTGATCGTCGGGGCCGGCATCAACTCGCGCGACTACCGCGAGCGCGTGCCCGCGCTGGTGGAGGCGGGCGCCGACGTGCTCTGCATCGACTCGTCGGACGGCTACTCGGAGTGGCAGCGCGACACCATCGCCTTCGTGAAGTCGCAGGGCAAGCCGATCTACATCGGCGCCGGCAACGTCGTCGATCGCGAGGGGTTCCTCTACCTCGTCGAGTCCGGCGCCGACTTCGTCAAGGTCGGCATCGGCGGCGGCTCGATCTGCATCACGCGCGAGCAGAAGGGGATCGGCCGGGGCCAGGCGTCGGCCGTGATCGAGGTGGCCAAGGCGCGCGACGAGTACTTCCAGCGCACCGGCGTCTACGTGCCGATCTGCTCCGACGGCGGCATCAGCCAGGACTACCACATCACGATCGCGCTCGCGATGGGCGCCGACTTCGTGATGATGGGCCGCTACTTCGCGCGCTTCGACGAGGCGCCCGGGCGCAAGGTCCGCGTGAACAACCAGTTCATGAAGGAGTACTGGGGCGAAGGGAGCAACCGCGCGCGCAACTGGCAACGCTACGATCACGGCGACTCCAGCAAGAAGAAGGACCAGCTGGAGTTCGAGGAGGGGGTCGACAGCTACGTCCCCTATGCCGGCAAGCTCAAGGACAACCTCGACGTCACGCTCGCCAAGGTGCGCTCGACGATGTGCAACTGCGGCGCCATCTCGCTGCGCGACCTGTACATGCGCGCGCGCCTGACCGTCGCCTCGGCGGTCAGCATCCACGAGGGCGGCGTCCACGACGTGATGCTGAAGGACACGCGCAGCAGCCCGCGCGAGGCCTGACCTCCGGAGCGTCGCCGAGCCCGGCGGCGTTCGGCGGACACGCCGTGCCCCCGGCGGGGCCGCGGCGACGCTCGCCGCGCGCAGCGATCTCGCTACGCCCGGAGGAGCGCCCGCGTCCGCTGCTCCGCGCGGCGCCCCTCGGCCGCAAGGCGCTCGATGAAGCGCTCGATGATGGGATTGCGTCGGAAGTTCTCGCGCATCATCAGCTCGACGGGCAGCGGCTCGACCTCCTCGGCGACCTCGACGTCCAGCCGCGAGCGAGCGACCTCGGTCAGCGCGAGCGCCGGCGCGAGGCCGATGCCGAGCCCACCCGAGACGTACGAGACGAGGAGCGACACGCTCGACACGTCGATCGTCGAGATCGGCCGGATCCGCTCGCGATCCAGGTAGGCGTCGAGCAGCCGCCGCCCCACGCTGCCGGGCGCCAGCCGGAGCAGCGGCTCGTGCCGGAGCCGCTCGCGCAGCGCCGGCGCCTTGCCCGTGAGCCGCGGCCCCACCCAGAGGAACGGCTGCACGAACAGCGGCTGCTTCACGAGGTCGCCGCCCGCCGAGGACGCCGACGCGAGGCCCAGGTCCACCTCCCCGCGCTCGACCCACCGCGCGGCGTCGATCGAGTTCGCCGTCGTGATCGCGAACCGCACCGGCGCGCGCTGCTCGAGCATCTGCCGGATGACCGGCACGAGCAGCCCCTTGCCGAGGTAGTCGCTCGCCGCGAGGCGCAGCGTCGTCGACGGCTCCCCCGCCAGCTCCGAGAGCAGCTCGAACACCCCTTCCGCCTGATCGAAGAGCCGCGTGATCGCGCCGAGCGCCGCCTCGCCGGCCGGGCTGAGCCGCACGCCGCGCCCGTCGCGCTCGAACAGCGCCACCCCGAAGTGCTCCTCCACCCGGCGCACCTGCTGGCTGATCGCCGACGGCGTCTTGTGCAGCCGCCGCGCCGCCTCGGCGACCGAGCCCGACCGGGCCACCAGGAGGACATCCTCGAGCGCGGGGAGGAGCGACGCATCCATGTAGCGTTACTTAACCCATCGTGAAAAAAGTTTCATTCGACTTAATGCTCGCGGACCCGCATAGTCATGCCGCCCGCCCGACGCCGGACCGCCGGATCGGGGGCGCGCCGGCCGCCTCCCTGGAGCCAGCTGGCGCGCCCCGGCGCTCGGGCCGGTCCGCTTCGCACGCCGTCCCCTTCAGCCGCGTTCAGTTGCACCGCGAGAGGCCATCATGGGTAAGAGTCTCTATGACAAGGTTTGGGACCTCCACAAAGTCCGCACGTTGCCGAACGGCGAGGATCAGCTCTTCATCGGCCTTCACCTGATCCACGAGGTGACGAGCCCGCAGGCGTTCGGGATGCTCCGCGATCTCGGCCTGCGCGTGCGCATGCCCGATCGGACGTTCGCGACGCTCGATCACATCGTCCCCACCGACAACCGCAAGCGGCCGTTCAAGGACTCGCTGGCCGAGGGGATGGTCGACGCGCTCAAGAAGGCGTGCACCGAGCAGGGGGTCACCTTCTTCGATCTCGAGTCCGGGCGGCAGGGCATCGTGCACATCATCGGCCCCGAGCTCGGCCTGACCCAGCCTGGCATGACGATCGCGTGCGGCGACTCGCACACGTCGACGCACGGCGCGTTCGGCGCGATCGCGTTCGGGATCGGGACGACGCAGGTGCGCGACGTCCTCGCCACGCAGACGCTGAGCCTCCAGCGGCTCAAGGTCCGGCGCATCCAGGTCGAGGGCAAGCTCGGCCCGGGCGTCTACGCCAAGGACATCATCCTCGAGATCATCCGCCGGCTCGGGGTGTCGGGCGGCACGGGCTACGCGTACGAGTACGGCGGCTCGACCATCGAGGGGTTCTCGATGGAGGAGCGGATGACCCTGTGCAACATGTCGATCGAGGGCGGCGCCCGGGTCGGGTACGTCAACCCGGACCAGACGACGTTCGATTACATCAAGGGCCGTCCGTACGCGCCGAAGGGCGAGGCGTGGGAGAAGGCGCTCGAGTACTGGCGCTCGATCGCGTCGGACGAGGACGCGCGGTACGACGATGTCGTGCGGATCGACGCGAGCGCGATCGCGCCGACGGTCACGTGGGGCATCACGCCGGGCCAGGCGATCTCGGTGAAGGAGAAGGTGCCGGCGGCCGAGGACGTGGCGAACGAGTCCGAGCGGGCGTTGATCCGCGAGGCGCTCGAGTACATGCGGCTCGAGGGGGGCAAGCCGATCGAGGGGACGAAGATCAACGTGGCGTTCATCGGCAGCTGCACGAACGGCCGCCTCTCGGATTTCCGGGAGGTGGCGCAGCGCCTGAAGGGGCACAAGGTCGCGCCGCACGTGCGCGCGCTGGCGGTCCCGGGATCGATGGATGTGGCGCGGGCGGCCGAGGCCGAGGGGCTGGATCGGGTCTTCCGCGAGGCGGGCTTCGAGTGGCGCGAGCCGGGCTGCTCGATGTGCCTGGCGATGAACCCGGACAAGCTCATCGGCGATGAGCTGTGCGCGTCCTCGTCGAACCGCAATTTCAAGGGCAGGCAGGGGAGCCCCACGGGCCGCACCGTGCTCATGAGCCCGGTGATGGTGGCCGCCGCCGCGGTCCGCGGCGAGATCGCGGATGCTCGTGACGTGTTCGGAATCTGACGACGCTCGCACCCGAGGGAGATTTCCATGGCACTCGACTTGATCCAAACCGTCACCGGTCGCGCCGTTCATGTTCCGGGGGACGACATCGATACGGACCGCATCATCCCGGCGCGCTTTCTCAAGTGCGTCACGTTCGACGGCATCGGCGAGCACCTCTTCCGGGACGTGCGCTTCGACGAGCGCGGCGAGAAGCGGGAGCACCCGCTGAACGACCCGCGGTTCGCGGGGGCCACGATCCTGATCGCCGATCGCAACTTCGGCTGCGGGTCGTCGCGCGAGCACGCGCCGCAGTCGATCGCGAAGGCGGGGTTCAAGGCGGTCGTCGCTGAGAGCTTCGCCGAGATCTTCTTCGGCAACTCGACGACGCTGGGCATCCCCTGCGTGTCGGTGAGCCGCGAGCACCGCGCCGCGCTCGCGGCGCGCGTGAACGCCGATCCGTCGACGCTCGTCACGGTGGACCTGCAGGAGCAGGTCGTGCGGGCCGGGGGCGATCTCGCGGTGCCGTTCACCATCAAGCCGGGGGCGCGCGAGTCGCTGCTCCGGGGCACGTGGGATCCGATCGCGCAGCTGCTCGAGGGGGCCGAGGAGGTCCAGAAGGTGGCGGCACGGCTGCCGTACGTGCAGCGCGCCGCCGCGCAGTAGCCCGCGCTCGACCGGTGCCGCCGCGCTGGCGGCTCGCCGGCAAAGCACCTCAAGCGAAAAGCAGGCCGAGTACCTCCGAGTACCTCAACCTGGGCCGAGTACCTCAACCTGGGTCGAGTACCTCAACCTGGGTCGAGCACCTCGGAGCACCTCAACCTGGGTCGGGCACCTCAAAACCTGGGTCGAGTGGGTCGAGTACCTCAACCTGGGTCGAGCACCTCGGAGCACCTCAACCTGGGTCGGGCACCTCAACCTGCGGGCACCTCAACCTGGGTCGGGTCGCTGGTCGCTCCGCCGGGCACCTCAATCTGGGTTGGATCGTGGTCGAAGGTCGGGTCGCTCCGGGGTCCAACCTAGGTCGGGTCGCTCCCCCAACCTGCGGGCACCTCAACCCGGGAGGTGTCGGGAGCGCGTCAGCATCGCCCGCCCCCTGGAGCGTCATCGGTCCGATGAAAGAAAAGCGCCAAAAGCGCCGTGGAGATTCCAACCCTGCGACGCTTCTGGCGTATCAGCGGTCCAAGAAGGCGCCGCGGCGGCCTGGCGCGGCCGCGCCCTCCTGGAATGACGCCGGCCGGTACGATTTCGCGAAGGGCAACCAGGCCCGACCGCATCCAGGGGAGCAGGAGGCGGCTCCATGACCCTGGCCCACCCAGAAGCATCTTTCTGCCCGGCCTTTCGACGGCCCCTGGCCCTGGTGCTCCTCTCGTGCGCGGCGCTGCCGCTCGCGGGGTGCCCCCTCCAGACCGCCTCCATCGGCCGTCGCAACGAGGATGCCTCGCACGTCGAGACGCCCGATCCCTCGGACCAGGAGATCGGCAGCGAGCCGCCGAACGTCGGCGGAGGTCCGCCGGAGGAGGACGACGGCGGCGGCGGCGGCGGCAGCGCCGGCGCCGACGCCTTCATCGACGACGGCGACGGCGGCAGCGCCTCGGCCAAACCTCCTCCCCGCGACGCGAGCCTCTGCACGGCGAGCTTCCCCATGACCGTGCGCGACTTCTCCGAAAAGCATCAAGATTTCGGCCCTTCTCAGACCACCGGAGGGAAGAAATTCGAGCCCGAGACCGAGCTCCAGAACGGCAAGCCGGTCGTCGCGAACCCGCCCGAGGAAGGCGCCAGCGCGGGCGACAGCTTCGACGAGTGGTTCCAGGACGATCCGGCCGTCAACAGGACGCTCCACCAGCTCATCCACCTCGATGTCCGGAACGGCCGCGGACAGCTGGGCGACCGGAGCTTCTATTACGTCGACGGCCGCGGCTTCGGCAACGAGGGTTACGCGCACAACTTCGGCTTCACCGTCGAGTTCGAGGTGCCGTTCACCTACGCGCAGGGGAGCTCGTTCGCCTACGAATCGAGCGACGACGTCTGGATATCCGTCGACGACACGATCGTGGCCGAGCACTCCGTGAGCGACGGGGTGAACGGGGGAATCGTCCGTCTGGACGCGTGGGCCGATGCGCTCCACCTGAAGCCGGGGTCGTCCCACAAGCTCAAGGTCTTCTACGCCGAGCGAAACTTCGAGGCCTCGGTCTTCCTGCTGGAGACCGCGCTCAACATCGAGTGCGTCGAAGCCATCGATTGAGCCGCCCGCGGCGCCGAGGGGCGCGTCTCCGGGTCAGCCCGCTGGTCGGTCGGCGCTCGGCGCCTTTGCATACCTGAGCTCGAAGGCCCACGCCGGGAACACCGTGGCCGCCAGGCCCGCGCCGAGCCCGTAGAGGATCTCGTCGACCGGCACGCCGAGGAGCGTCCGGCCCGGCAGCAGCACGCTCGGCCGCCAGGTGCGCTCGAACACGCCGGGCAAGAGCGCCGCGAAGACGAGGCACAGGCCGAGGTAGAGGGCCGCCGACAGGAGAGCTCCGAGCAGGCCGGGCACGAGCAGATCGCGGCGCGCTCCGACGAGCGCCGCGGTGACCGCGATCATCGCCGCCACCGCGGCGTAGAGGACGGGCACCCCGGCCGCGAGGAGCGCCCCGGCCGTCGCGAGCGCGAGCGCGACCCCCGCCGCCGCCCGCAACCACGGTCGCGCCGCCCGCAACCACGGTCGGGTCCGCGCCGCCGCCGCCGCCAACCCCGGTCGGGTCCGCGCCGCCGCCAACCCCGGTCGGGTCCGCGCCGCCGCCAACCCCGGTCGGGTCCGCGCCGCCGCCAACCCCGGTCGGGTCCGCGCCGCCGCCAACCCCGGTCGGGTCCGCGCCGCCGCCAACCCCGGTCGGGTCCGCGCCGCCGCCAACCCCGGTCGGGTCCGCGCCGCCGCCAACCCCGGTCGGGTCCGCGCCGCCGCCAACCCCGGTCGGGTCCGCGCCGCCGCCAACCCCGGTCGGGTCCGCGCCGCCGCCAACCCCGGTCGGGTCCGCGCCGCCGCCAACCCCGGTCGGGTCCGCGCCGCCGCCAACCCCGGTCGGGTCCGCGCCGCCGCCAACCCCGGTCGGGTCCGCGCCGCCGCCAACCCCGGTCGGGTCCGCGCCGCCGCCAACCCCGGTCGGGTCCGCGGCACGCCCGGCGCGGCGCAAGGCACCAGCGCGCGGCGGAACGCCACGGCATACGCGGTGGAGGAGAACGCGCTGAGCCCGACGATGAACAGCAAGTCCTCGACGCCGAACCCGACCCGATCCGCCAGGTCGAACAGGAACTTGGGCGTCCAGTACGTCGGATAGAACAGCCGCTCGGTCGCCGCGAACGGCAGCGAGGCGACCGCCGCGCGCTTCATCAGCGCGCGCAGATCCGGGCGCGCCACCCAGATGGCCACCCCCGGCAGGAGAAAGAGGACCGAGAGCAGCAGGAACTCGTGGATCACCGCACGCCCTCCTCCTCAGCGCGCGGCGAGCGCGACGGCGGTGGCGGCCACGAGCGACAGCGTCGCCGCCCCCGCGGCCGCGACCCGGACCAGGAGCAAGCGCGAGCCCGGCGGCGCCGGGCGGGCCAACAGCACGACGAGCGTCGCCGCCGCCGGCACGAGCAGCCCCGGCGCCGGCCGCAGGCCGACCGCGCCCAGACCGATCGGCGCGAGCAGCAGCGACAGCCCGTTCAGGAGCGCCACGCACAGCGCGGCCCGCTCTCCGCCCACGCGCACGGCCAGCGTCCGCTTCTCGCTCTCCCGGTCCGACGGCTCGTCGGGGAGCGCGGTGGCGATCGCGCAGCCGAGGTGGCTCGGCAGCAAGCACGCGAGCAGCGCAAGCGGGAGCCGCCCGAGATCGCCCCCCTGCGCCAGATACCCGTAGAGCGGCAGGACCACGCCGACCCCGACCATCTGGAGCAGCGCCCCGCCCCCGCGGTACGAGAGGCGGAGCGGCGGGTAGCTGTAGGCCCAGAGGAGCACGAGCGCCGCGATCGCGAGGAGCACGAGGAGCGGCGCGCCGACCGCCGCGGCCAGCGCCGCCGAGACGGCCACGAGCGCCGCGGCGCAGGCCACGGCCGCGGCGCCGAGCGCGCGGGGCGAGAGGCGCCGCTCCACCAGCACGCGCGAGCCGCCCGAGAACGGCGTGGCGGTCCGGTTGCGGCGGTCGGTCTCCTGATCCGCGACGTCGTTCGCGTAGACGATGAAGAGCTGATCGAGGAGGCCGAAGAGCTGGACCGCCGCGAGCGTCCCGAGATCGAGCGGGCGCCCCGCCGCCCGCGCGCCGAGCAGCTGCCCGAGCAGCAGCGGGAGCGCGATGGTCGGCTGCGAGGCGAGCCGCGACGCCGCGAGCCAGGCCCGGAGCGCCCCCGGCCGGGCGCTCATCGCCCGCCGCCCCGTGACAGGCCGAGGCGCTCGGCCAGCTTGGCGCGCAGGTCGGTGAACGGGAGGTCCCAGCGGCGCTCGCCGTCGAGGCGCCACGCCTTGAGCGGGATGAGGTCCACCTGGGCGAGCAGGTAATGGAGCTGCGACTCCTCGCGCGGCTCACGGATGAAGCTGAACGGGTTGCGGTACTCCCGGCCGTTCAGCTGCGAGTACTTGCGATCGTTGCTGGCCACGAGCTCGACGAGCGCCTTCTGCCGGCCGTCGAGGTAGTCGAAGAACGCGAGATCGAAGGGACCGACGCCCGCGCGCTCGTCCGGCTTGCGCGTCACCCAGCGGGCCCAGTCGTAGCCGTAGAGGAAGTCGTGCGCGTAGCGGAAGCGCAGCTTCGACTTGTTGCCGAAGCCCACGCAGAGCGACACCACGCGGCCCGCGAAGTCGCCGATCGCGGGCGCGCTCCCGGCCTGCCACAGGCAGCACGCCAGGTAATCGAGGTCCCAGAAGATGTTGTCGGGGAAGTTGTCGACGATCGCGCGGATCACCTCGCCGAGCCCGCGGGCGAACGCCTGCGCGCGCTCGCCGTCCTCGCTGCCGCCCGCGATCTGCTCGACCAGCGCGACCGGGGCGGGCGCGCTCGGCCGACCCGGCGCGACCGAGGCACGCGCGCCGAGCAGCGGCGTGAGCTGCGCGAGCTCGTCGCGCGCCTCGGCGGGGATCGCGCAGGCAGCGGGGGCGCCGGTCACCTCGGCCTCCCGCCGGCGCACAGCCCGGCGGCGAGCACGCCCGCCGACAGGACCGCCGTCCCCCACCAGATCGCGCGGTGCAGCTCGAGCTTGTAGGCCGCCTGCGCGGCGAAGGCGTTCGTCACCGCGCCCGCGCTCTTCTCGACGAGCCGCGCCCGGAAGTAGAGCGCGACGGCCGCCGCCGGCGCGACCGACCCGATCGGCGGGGCGCCCGCGGCGAGGAGCGGCGCCGCGAGCCAGAGGAGCGGGCCGAGGCCGGCGAGGGCCTCCGTGATCCGACGCGTGATCGCGTTGCCGAACAGCGCGGTCACGGTGCGCTTTCCGCCGGCGCGGTCGCTCTGCTCGTCGGAGAGCCCGCTGGCCAGGGCGCTCGCCAGCGCGAGCGCGAGCAGGCCCGGCAGGAGCGCCGCGAGCCACGCCGGCGCCCACGCGCCGCACTGGGCATACGCGTTCATCACGGGGAGCACGCCGCCCACGCCGATCATCTCCAAGAGCTCGCCGCCGCCGCGGTAGTTCAGCCGGAGCGGCGGCAGCGTGTACGCGGCGAAGACGAGCAGGCCGAGCGCAGCCAGCGGGAGCAGCAGCGGGCGATCGAGCGCGTCGCCGGCCCCCCAGGCGACGAGCAGCGCGGCGGCGCCGGCGCCGAGGCCGGCGAGGAGCAGGGCACGCGCCGGGAGGATGCCGTCCGGGATGGTCTTCGGCGAGCAGCCCTCCGGGAACATGCGCCGCTTGAGGGCGTCGACCTCACGATCGCCCCAGTCGTTCAGGAGCACGACGAACGCGACGTCCGCGACCATCCACAGCGCGCCGAAGGCGAGCGCGCCCGCCGACAGCCGGCCCGCGACGGCCGCGCCCACGGCCTGCCCGCATACGGCCGGGACGAGCACCTTGGGCCAGCTCGCAGGCTTGAGCGCGTACCACCACCGCGCTCCAGGGCTCATCGACTCGACGCGCATGGCTCAGGTCTTTCTGCTGCTAGCACAAGAACCTGCGCGCTCATGGGCCCCACGAGATCGCCCGGGCTCGGCGCGCTCGCCGCTCGGGCGCGCCGAGGTAACGCCGCGGCGTGTCGGCCGCGCGCCGTGCGGCGTTTCCTTCCACGCCGATCTGAGCCACCTTATGCCCCGGCGGCCTCGCCGCACGACGTCGCGCGGCGGGCGGCGCGAAGGCGGGAAGACACGAAGAAAGCCCAATGATTTTCATGCTTTCCCGCTTTTCTGGGCGACCTCTCCGGTCCGAGGGCGGCGCCGCCGCGCGGCGCGTCGTCTCCCCCTCGCCCCGCCCCTCCCCGGGCCCGGCCGGCCCCCCCCTGCGGCGCGGCCCCGGCGAGCGCCCGGATCCCCGGCGGGGGCGCCCATGAGCGCCGACGCGGCCCGGGCGCGCGGCGCGCGGGAGCTCGCGGACGAGCCCGCCCGGCGCCGCATCCGCGAGGACCTCCGGACGACGCTCGTCGTCGAGGCGGCCGCGGGCACCGGCAAGACGACCGCGCTCGTGTCGCGGATCGTCGCCGTGCTGCGGAAGGCGCCCGAGGAGGGCGGCGGGACGCTCGATCGCATCGTCGCGGTGACCTTCACGGAGAAGGCGGCCGGCGAGATGAAGCTGCGCCTCCGCGCCGAGATCGAGCGGGCGCGCGGCGACGCGGCGTCCGGCCCGGCGGAGCGCGCGCGGCTCGACGAGGCGCTCGCGCACCTCGAGGCGGCGCGCATCGGCACCATCCACTCGTTCTGCGCCGACCTCCTGCGCGAGTGGCCGGTCGAGGCGCGCGTCGACCCGCTGTTCCAGGTCGCCGCCGCGGACCAGGCCGAGGCGCTCTTCGACCAGGCCTTCGACGCCTGGTTCCAGCGCACCCTGAACGACCCGCCCGAGGGCGTGCGCCGGATCCTCCGCCGGCGCCCGCGCGACGGCGCGCAGGGCCCGCGCGACCTGCTCCGGAGCGCGGCGTGGCGGCTCGCCGAGCACCGCGACTTCACGCGCCCCTGGCGCCGCGATCCGTTCGATCGCGAGCGCGCCATCGACGAGCTCCTCGACCGCCTCGCGGCGCTCGCCGACCTCGGCGCCGAGGCCGACCGGGAGGGCGACTACCTCGCGCAGAGCCTCCGGAACATCGAGCGGTACCTCGCGGAGCTCCGCCGCCGCGAGGAGGTCACGGGCGGGCGCGATCACGACGGGCTCGAGGCCGAGCTCGGCGAGCTCGCGCGCTGGAAGGAGTGGCGCTGGAAGGGCTCGGGCAAGGCGTTCGGCGCGGACCTCTCGCGCGCCGAGGTGCTCGCGCAGCGCGACCGGGTGAAGGTCGAGCTCGACGCGGTGCTCACGGCCGCGAGCGCCGACCTCGCGGCCTGCCTCTCGCGCGAGCTCCGGCCGCCGATCGAGGCGTACGACGCGCTCAAGGCGCGCGCCGGCAAGCTCGACTTCCTCGACCTGCTCCTCTGCGCCCGGAACCTCCTCCGCTCGAGCCGCGCCGTGCGCGAGGAGCTGAACCTCCGCTTCTCGCACCTCTTCGTCGACGAGTTCCAGGACACCGACCCGCTCCAGGCGGAGATCCTGCTCCTGCTCGCGGCGGACGACCCGGCCGAGACCGACTGGACGCGGGCGCGCCCGGTGCCCGGCAAGCT
The DNA here is from genome assembly GCF_000418325.1 of Sorangium cellulosum So0157-2. Taxonomy (GTDB): domain Bacteria; phylum Myxococcota_A; class Polyangia; order Polyangiales; family Polyangiaceae; genus Sorangium; species Sorangium cellulosum_D. Next base: position 137,362 of record NC_021658.1, on the reverse strand, counting down.
CTTCGTCGTCGGCGATCCGAAGCAGTCGATCTACCGCTTCCGCCGCGCCGAGGTCGCGCTCTACGAGGCGACGAAGGCCCGGCTCGTCGCGTGCGGCGCGAGCGTGCTGTACCTGTCGACGAGCTTCCGCAGCGCCCCGTCGATCCAGGAGGCCGTCAACGCCGCGTTCGCGCCGCTGATGCAGGGAGGGTCGGGCGAGGGCGCGGCGAGCCAGGCGCGGTACGTCGCGCTCGGGCCGTTCCGGGACGACCCCGTCGGGCAGCCGACGGTGATCGCGCTGCCGGTGCCGCGGCCTTACGGCGACTTCGGGAAGATCTCCGATTTCCGGGTGCGGCAGTCGATCCCGGACGCGGTGGGCGCCTTCGTCCACCACCTCATCCACGGCGGCCGGGGCGCGGCGGGCGGGCGGCGGTGGACGGTGACCGAGCGCGAGCGCCCGGGCCAGCGGGTGCCGCTCGAGGCGCGGCACATCTGCCTTTTGTTCAAGCGGTTCCAGACGTTCGGCGAGGACGCGACCCGCGCCTACGTGCGGGCGCTCGAGGCGCGGCGGATCCCGCACGTGCTCGTGGGCGGGCGGTCGTTCCACGATCGCGAGGAGGTGATGGCGGTGCGGAGCGCGCTGCTCGCGATCGAGTGGCCGGACGACGAGCTCAGCGTCTACGCGACGCTGCGCGGGCCGCTGTTCGCGCTGACGGACGACGTGCTGCTCCTGTACCGCGACCGGTTCCAGCGCCTGCACCCGCTGGCTCAGCCCGACGGCGGCGCGCTCGATCTCGCGGTCGAGGGCGGGGCGCGGCCGCTGTGGGAGGTCGCGGAGGCGCTCGCGGTGCTCGGGCGGCTGCACCGCGAGCGCAACCGTCGGCCGATCGCGGACACGATCGGCGGGCTGCTCGACGAGACGCGCGCGCACGCCGGCATCGCGATCTGGCCGACGGGGGAGCAGGCGCTCGCGAACGTGCTGCGGGTGATGGATCTCGGGCGGCGGTTCGAGGCGGGCGGCGCGACGTCGTTCCGGGCGTTCGTGGAGCGGCTCGAGGCGGACGCGGAGCGGGGCGAGGTCGCGGAGGCGCCGGTCGTCGAGGAGGGGACGGAGGGGGTGCGGATCATGACGGTGCACCGGGCCAAGGGGCTCGAGTTCCCGGTGGTGATCCTGGCGGATCCGGCGTCGCCGGCGGTGCACCAGCACCCGTCGCGCCACGTGGATCCGGAGCTCGGGCTGTGGGCGGAGCCGCTCGCGGGCTGCGTGCCCGCGGAGCTCGTCGAGCGCCGCGACGAGGTGCTGCGGCGCGATCGCGAGGAGGCGGTGCGGCTCGCGTACGTGGCGGCGACGCGGGCGCGCGAGCTGCTCGTGGTGCCGGCGGTGGGCGACGCGCGCCCGGGGGACGGCTCGAGCGACGGCTGGCTGGACGTGCTGCACCCGGTGCTCTACCCGGCGCCGCGCGACCGGCGCAGCGCGCGGCGCTGCGAGGACCTCGGCTGCCCGCCGTTCGGGGCCGACACGGTGCTGGAGCGCCCGGCGCGGTGCGAGGCCGACGAGCGCGACGCGGTGGCGCCCGGGGAGCACGCGCCGATGGCGGGGTCGCACCGGGTGGTGTGGTGGGATCCGAGCACGCTCGACCTGGATCGCGAGCCGGAGGCGGGGCTCCGGCAGCAGCGGATCCTGCAGGCGGACGCGAGCGGGGCCGGCGCGGCGGCGGGCGCGGGCGCCGCGGCGGGCGCGGTGGCGACGGCGGGCGCGGCCGTGGCGGCGGGCGCGGGCGTGGCGGCGGGCGCGGGCGTGGCGGTGGGGGAGATCGGGCAGCGCGGGTACGAGGTGTGGCTGGAGGCGCGGCAGCGGGCGATCCGCGACGGCGCGGTGGCGGCGATCCGCGTGAAGACGGCGACGCAGATCAGCCACGAGGCGGCGGCGGAAGCCGCGGCAGGCGCGGCGGGGGGGGCCCAGCAGCGGAGCGGCGCGGCCGGCACGGCGCGCGCGGACGCGCTGCCGGTGATCTCGTTCGAGCAGACCGCGATCGCGCGCGAGGGCCGGCCCTATGGCAAGCGGTTCGGGACGCTGGTGCACGCCGTGCTCGCCGAGGTGGATCTCCGGGCGGACGAGGACGAGGTGAGGACGGTGGCCGCGGCGCAGGCGCGGCTCCTCGGCGCGCCCGCCGAGGAGGTCGACGCGGCGGTCGCGGCGGCGGTCGCGGCGCTCGAGCACCCGCTGCTCCGGCGCGCGGCGGAGAGCGCGGCGCGCGGCGCGTGCGAGCGGGAGACGCCGCTGCTGCTGCGGCTCGAGGACGGGACGATCGCCGAGGGCGTGGTCGATCTCTCGTTCCGGGAGAGCGTGGGCGACGTGGGCGTCTGGACCGTGGTCGATTTCAAGACCGGCTCGGACGCGGGCACGGCGCACGCGGCCCAGGAAGCGCAGGTGCGGCTCTACGTGCAGGCGATCGCCGAGGCGACGGGCGAGAGGGCGAGAGGGGTGGTGCTCCGGGTGTGAGGGGGCGCCGCGGGTGGTGCATCGCGGGAAGGCCGTGGGTGGTACGATGGACAGCATGGGTTCGAGAGCGACAGCCGAGATCCTCCGACCTGAGCCGATGACGCTGGAGCAGTGGGCCGGCCTGGAGGAGGACCAGCCGGGCGAGCTCCTGGATGGCCACCTCGTGGAGGAAGAGGTGCCGACGACGCTGCACGAAGCGGTGGTCAGCTGGCTGATCGAGGTGCTCCGCGGATGGGCCCGACCGCGGGGCGGCTGGGTGTTTGGCTCGGAGTAGCTGAAAAGAAGCATCACCCGATGCGGCTCTACCCGCGAGGCCTGCGAAGGCTCTCCGCGGACCGCGGCGGGGCGATCGCGCGGGATTGGTGCTCAAGCTTGCATCAAGGTCGCAGACGCGCTGCGATAGGCGCGCTCGATGAATCTCACCCACCGCGATCGCGGCCCCGAAAACATCCTGTTGTTCGACGCACACGAACCCGTCATTGCGGGCTGGAGCCTCGGTCAGCTCATCCATCCGCATTCGAAGGTGCTGGGCGCTCATGCACGCGCTGGAGCAGGGGGCCTCACCTCGACGCGCCCTGAGCACGCGCTCCGGGCGCGGTTGCGCTAGGATGGCGCCATGCTCGACCGATGGCGGCAATTCCGTACCAACGCAGGGAAGTGGGGTGTGGTGCGCACCGTCGTGGCGCTCGTCCTCGCGCTCACGGGCGCCGTGATACTCACCGCGTACGCGCAGTCCTACTGGCCCACCGTGCCCGGCGTCGCGCTCGGGTTCGCAATCCCGTACCTGGCCCGGGACGCGCTCGTCGATCATGCGCAGAAAGTGCAGCGATTTCAGTCGTATTCCATGATCGGAGTCGGGCTGATCGCCGCGGTGGGGCGCGACGTCTTCAAGGAGGTCGGGCCCATCGGGCTCGCGGTGGCGCTCGCCTTCGCCGCGGCTCAGGTGGGCACGTACTTCTGGCTGCTCTCCGATCCCCGGATCTCGATCGTTCGCAGCTGAGGCGCTCACCGGGGTTGTCCCGGGGACGTCGAGGCGCGCGCTCGGCGGCGACACGTCGGAGGAGCCATCGCGCGCCCTCGGCGGGGCGAGAGCCATCGCGGCCCCTCGGCAGAGCGACGTCGAGAAGCGGCGATGTCCGCGAGGAGGCGATCGTTCCTGGTACGATGCGCGCCGGCGCGGAGGCCGGCATGGGGACGAGCGACGAGGGCGGGAAGAAGCTGGGGGTCGTCGGTGCCGCCATTGCGGCCATCGGGATGATGGTGGCGCGCGGCGCCGACGACTGCGGGCGCCTTGGGCTCAAGGGCATCGGGGCGGCGGAGCATGCAGCGCCAGCGGCCGCGGGGGATGCGCTGCTCGGCGCGGGCAAGGCGGCGGCCCTCGGCGACGACGCGCTGCTCGGCGCGGGCAAGGCGGCGGCCCTCGGCGATCCTGCGCGCGCCGCGGCGCACGCGGGCGATGGCGCGCACGCGCCGAAGGTGCTCGAGGTGCAGCCCGGCAGCGCCACCGAAGACGTGGCCGGGAAGCTCGCAGAGCAGGGGCTGGGGCTGGGGCTGGAGATGCTCCCTGGCGCAACCGACGAGCAGGAACCGGACGCGACGGAGCCTGTGGCGGAGGCGGCCGCCGCTCCCGGCGTGCAGGGAGCGCGGCGGGCGCCGATGCCGCCCGGCGCCGGCAGCGCCGATGCGGGCGCTGGCGCCACGGGCGCGCCGGCGCCCCGGACCGTGGAGCGCCGGCCCCCCGCGAAGTGATGCAGCGCGCGTACGTCAGCCTGCTCGGTCGATGTCGAGCGGGGCGTCGAACCGGCTGTCCCTACGTCATCGACACCTGGCAGGACGGATGACGGTCAGCGGCGCGGCGCCGTAAGATGCAGCGGCTCGCCGTGGTCCATGCCCCCATGAACGCACCTGCCCTGCTCCTCTGCCCGCTGCTGCTCTTCGTGATGGGCTGCGTCGCCGGCGAGCCGGCCCCCGCGGCTCCCCCTCGCGCGGGGGCCGACAACCCCTGCGCGCCCGGTGGAACGCCGCGGCCTCCCCGCCGGAACATCGTGGCCACGACGGTCACGCCGGGCGGACAGGTCATCGACTGGATCCCGATCGAATCCCAGACCCCCGACGGCAAGATCGCGTCCCCTCCCCCACCGCCGACGAGCCCGGGCGACGCCGCAGCGGCGCCCCCGAGCGGCGCCGCGCCGGCGCCATCCCCGGTGGAGACCGGGGTCGAGCTCGGGCCGAGAGGTCCGGCCGGCACGGTGCCGGTGCTGCGCCCGCGACAGCCGCAGTGCGATTGCCTGCCTGGCTACGTCCAGCAAGCCGATGGCTCGTGCGCGGAGCTCGCCACGCACTGCTCGGGAGAGGGAGCGATGGCGTCCAGCAAATCGTTCACCGTCTGCTGTCCGGAGCTCGCGCGCATTCCCCTGATGGAGCGCGTCGATGGCACGTGCGTGACCATGGGGCTCGGCGCGCACCTCTGCGCGAAGTGCGGCGACGGCGCCTGCGGCGCGGGGGAGAACGACTGCAACTGTCCGAGCGACTGCCACGCTGCCAGCCCGAGCCCTGCCAGCGGCCCCGACGGGCGCCTCCAGGAACGCCCCGCGGAGGCGCCCACCCCGGCAGCCGCGGTGGCATCATCCGGCCCATGAGCGCCCTCCTTGCCGAGATCGAACGGTTCTACGACGCCGTCCCTCGCCGTCGTGCCGATGCCGAGGACCACGGACCGCTGACCCTCTTCATTCGCCGCGGCGACGGCTGGCCCTACTATGCCCGCCCCACCCTCGGCGCTCGAGGCACCGTGTCGGCCGAGGACGTGGCCGCAGTGCGCGCGCGTCAGCGGCGGCTCTCGATCCCGGAGGCGTTCGAGTGGGTGCTGGAGACGACCCCCGGGCTCGACGCGGCCGCCGAGGCGGCGGGCCTGCACGTCCGCCGCTGCCCGCTGCTCGTGCTCCGCGGCGAGCCCGTCCCGGCCGCCCTGCCCGAGGACATCGCGCTCTCGATCGTCGCCGCGCACGATCCGGATCTCGCCGCCGTGCAGGCCGTCGCGCACGTCGCCTTCGGCGCGCTCAGCACCGCGGCGGGCCCTGCTGGCCCGGCCGAGCGCGACGCCGCCGCAGCGACGCTCCCGGCCGGGCTCGCGGCGGCCTGGCACGCGGCGCTGATCGAGGGAACGATGGTGCACGCCGCTGCCCGGGGCCGCGGCGGCGCGCTCGCCGGGCCGCTCTGCGTGGGCAGCTACCAGCACGCGCTGGACGTCGCCGAGATCGTGGGCGTCGGGACGCTGCCTGCGGCCCGGCGCCGGGGCCTCGCCGCCGCCGTCACCGCGGTCCTGGCCCGGCACGCCCTGGACGCCGGGATGCGCACCGTGTTCCTGTCTGCGCAGAACGACGATGTCGCGCGCGTCTACGAACGGGTCGGATTCCGGCGCGTCGCCACCGCGTGCATCGCCGAGCCGCCCGAGCAGGCGGAGCGCGCCGAGGACCTCGCCCCGTGACCGGTGCGAGGCCGGCGAGCTCGGCCCACCGAGTCATCGACGGCAAGAGGGGTCAGCCGGAGACGGCGTGATAGTCCGGCCCCTCTTCGCCGCGCAGGATCTCGGTCTGAACGACCGACGCGTCCCGCAGGTGCGCCACCGCTCCGAGCTCGCCGTCGCGACGGTACGCCGAGAAGGCGTGTTCGTCGGGAAAGGTGACGATGTGAATCTCCTTCAGGCTCAGCCCAGCGCTGTCGGGCGCCGTCACCACGGTTCGCTCGATCGCGCCGCCGTACCGGGCCATCACGGCCGCGGCCTTCCTCTCATACGCGCGGAATGCGTCGAGCGCCTCGCATCGCACCGTGAGGATCACAACCAGCGTCACCGGCACGTCGCCTCATCCACGCCACGCCGCCGCAGCAGCACAAAAAAAGAGCGCCCATTCGACGGTGGGGGGGGAAACCGTCACGGGCGCTCTGCCTCCAGGTTTAGCAGGATACGGACCAAGCGCTGCACCCTCGTTTTCCGCGCATTTTCCTTAAGGGGACTGCTTACTCCTTTCGATCCTGAAACCGGCGCGTGCAATCCTGACATCCTCCGATCGCTGCGGGCGATGGGGGCGGTGCGGCGCCACACCGGCCGCCGGCGCCCGCCGACCGAAGCGAGACGCTCGACGACGGCGGGCCCGTGACCTCCTCGGGCGGAGGGCGTCGTCGCGCGCATCACACCTCGAAGCCGAGGCGACCACGTCGCTTGAGGCCGCGGGGGCCACGTTGCTTGGGCCGCCGGAGCCACGTTGCTTGGCGCCGCGGGAACCACGGTCGCCACCGCGCCAGGGAGCGCGGCCGCCGCGCGCGGAGCGGCCGCTCGACTCCGTCCGACGGAGCGCGCCGCGCCAGCCTGCGTGCATCGTTGACATCGCCGCCAGGATTGCTCCAATGCGAGCGCCCGCTCCGCGCTGATCCAACGAGGAGGCATTCGATGCGGCACTTTCTGACCACGATGGACTATACCCGCGCCGAGATCGAGGGCCTCCTCGAGCGCGCGCAGCGCTTCAAGCGCCGGCCGCTCGAGCCGCGCCTCAAGGATCGCACCATCGCGCTCGTGTTCTTCAACCCCTCGCTGCGGACGCGCACCTCCTTCGACGTCGGCATCCGGGAGCTCGGCGGACACGCCGTGGTCCTGGAGCCCGGCCGGGGCGCCTGGCCCATCGAGTTCGAGGAAGGCGCCGTGATGGACGGCGAGCCGGAGGAGCACATCCAGGAGGTCGCTCGCGTGCTCTCGCGCTACGCCGACCTCATCGGCGTGCGCGCGTTCCCCAAGTTCCAGCGCTGGGAGGAGGATCGGCAGGACAAGGTGCTCCAGGGGTTCGCCCGCCACGCGACCGTGCCGGTGGTGAACCTCGAGACCATCACCCACCCTTGCCAGGAGCTCGCCCTCGCGCTCGCCATGAAGGAGCGCCTCGGCCGCCTCGACGGCAAGAAGTTCGTGCTCACCTGGACGTACCACCCGCGCCCGCTCAACACCGCGGTCGCCAACTCGGCGGTCCTCATCGCCTCCAAGCTCGGCATGGACGTCACCCTCCTCTGCCCCACCGAGGAGTACCACCTCGACGAGCGCTACCTCGACGCCGCCAGGAAGAGCGCGGCCGACAACGGGCGAAAGCTCTCGATCACCTACGACATCGAGTCCGCCTACCGGGGCGCCCACGTCGTGTACGCGAAGAGCTGGGGCGCGATTCCCTACTTCGGGCGCTGGGAGCAGGAGAAGCCCATCCGCGACCGGCACAAGCACTTCATCGTCGACGAGCAGAAGATGGCGCTCACCGCGGGTGGGCTCTTCTCCCACTGCCTGCCGGTCCGGCGCAACGTGAAGGTCACGGACGCGGTGATCGACTCGCCGGCCTCCATGGTCATCGACGAGGCCGAGAATCGGTTGCATGTTCAGAAGGCCGTGATGGACGTGCTGGCCAACGGGTGGTGACCGCGATGGGCTCGACACAAGACGTCATCGTCCGCCTGCTCAGGAACCTCGGCAGCCGCAAGGAGGTCGAGCAGTACCTGAAGCAGTACGCGGCCGTCGATCAGCAGAAGTTCGCCGTCATCAAGGTCGGCGGCGCCATCCTCGACGAGGACCTGGAGGCGCTCGCGACCTCGCTCGTGTTCCTGAACCAGGTCGGCCTGTATCCCATCGTGATCCACGGCGCCGGGCCGCAGCTCGATCGGGCGCTCGCCGAGGCGGGCATCCAGACCGAGCGCGTCAACGGGCTGCGCGTCACGACGCCCCGGGTCCTGGAGATCGCTCGCCGCGTCTTCCTGCGCGAGAACCTGCGGCTCGTCGAGGCGCTCGAGGAGATGGGCACGCGCACGCGGCCGATCACCGCGGGCGTCTTCGAGGCGTCGCTGATGGACGAGGGCCGCCTCGGGCTGGTCGGCAGGGTGGAGCGCGTCCACGTCGACGCGGTGAGGTCCAGCCTGCGCGCGGGGCACCTGCCGATCCTCGCCTGCCTCGGCGAGACGCCGGGCGGGCAGATCGTCAACATCAACGCCGACGTGGCCGCGCGCGAGCTCGCGCTCGCGACGCAGCCGTTCAAGATGATCTTCCTCACGAGCGCGGGCGGCCTCCTCGACGAGCACGGGCGCATCATCTCGGCCATCAACCTCGAGGAGGACTACGCGGGCCTCATCGCCCAGCCCTCGGTGACGGGGGGCATGCGGCTCAAGCTGCAGGAGATCAAGCTCCTGCTCGACGGCTTGCCGGCGACGTCCTCGGTGTCGATCACGTCGCCGGATCACCTGGCGAAGGAGCTGTTCACGCACACGGGCTCTGGCACGCTCGTCCGACGCGGCGAGCGGATCCTGCGGCACGACACGCTCGACGGCATCGATCGCGGCCGGCTGCGCGCTCTGCTCGAGGCGTGCTTCCAGCGGCAGCTCGACGAGCACTACTTCGACAAGAAGCCGTTCTACCGCATCTACCTGTCCGACTCGTACCGGGCGACGGCGATCCTCACGCTCGACTCGGGCGAGAAGGCGCCCTTGACCCCGTACCTCGACAAGTTCGCGGTGACCACGGAGGCGCAGGGCGTGGGGATCGGCGGCTCGCTCTGGACGCGGATGAAGAACGAGAACCCGAAGCTGTTCTGGCGCGCCCGGAACGGCAACGAGATCAACCCCTGGTATTTCCAGCAGGCCGAGGGCAGCTACCGCAACGAGAAGTGGACGGTGTTCTGGTACGGCCTGTCCAGCTTCGACGACATCCGCGCCTGCATCGATCACGCGCTGTCGTTGCCGGCGACCCTGCGCCAGCACGGCACGGCCGAGCGCTGCCCGTGAGGGCGTGAGCGCGAGTACGGAGGAAGGGAGGGTCGCGCCAACGAGGGCGCTCGCCCCAGGCAGGCAGTAACTGCGGGACTACGCCGCGGTGTGCGGGCCGATCTGCTGGAGGCGCGCGTTGATCACGTCCCAGTTCAGGCCGGAGAGCACGTTGGCCACGTAGTCCGCCTTCTTGGTCTGGTAGTCCGCGAAGTACGCGTGCTCCCAGGCGTCGATCGCGACCATGATGTGCGTGTTCGCGAACAGGCCGACATCGTGCTCGGTCCGGATGAGGTTGTTGAAGAGCTTCTTCTCCTGGTAGTCGTACACGAGCACCGTCCAGCCGTGCGCGCTCAGGAGCGCCGCCTTGGCGTCCGCCAGCCAGTCGCCGAAGCTGCCAAAGGAGGCCTCGATGAGCTGCCTCGTCTGGTCGCTCGGCTGCGTCGAGCCGCTGCCGATGTTCTCGAAGTACAGCTCGTGCAGCACCGTGCCGTTGAACGCGACAGGCTCGCGGCGCTTGAGCTCGCTGTACGCGTTGTACGAGTAGTTCGGCGCGCTGCGATCCGCCTTACCGAGCTGCTCCCAGATCTCGTTGAGCTTCTTCACGTAGCCCTGGTACAGCGTGAAATGCGCCTTGAGCTGCAAATCACTCAAGCCCTTGGCGTTGCCGCCGAGGAGATGGTCGAAGTTCTTCGGTTCGCGGGCCATGGTGCCTCCTAACGAGTGCCGCGAGCAACGCGTGCCGCGGGGTCAGGGCGCCGCTCTACCGCTGCCGCCCTCCGGTAGCAACCCTGGCGAGCGAGGCGCCACGGCGCGACCTCACGGCGCAAGCGGACCTGCCCCGGACCCGACCGCCCTTGCAGGAAACTCCGTACAGGCGCGCGAGGCGCACCGTGAATGCGCGTCGGAACCGCGGCGACCAGGCCCGCGCCGCCACGCGCACAGCGCCTCCCTCGAGCCGGCCCGATGGCCCGCCTCGCCGGGAAAAACCTCGTGAAACGTTGAACGCCGCGGGCGTTTCGGTCGATACTCCGGGGGCTTGCTGTTCCTTCGCGCTAAGGAGGCGACCTCGTTCATGCCGGCTCGTACACAGGGGACCCATCCGACGGCCGCGCTCGCGGCGGCGCTGTGCCTGCTCGGGGCAGCGGCTCAGGCCGAAGCGCAGGAGGCCGCGAGACCCGAAGGCTTCGCGCTCGACAGGTTCCAGCCCGCGCCGGCCGGCGACCGGATGTTCGGTGTCCAGTCCGCCTACGCAGCAGGAGACGCGTCGCCCCACATCATGATCCTCGGCGATTACGCCCAGGACCCGCTCGTGTTGCGGAGGCTCCGGGGGAACGAGGATATCGGCGACGGCAAGGTCGTCGGCAGCCAGCTCCTGCTCCACCTGAGCGCCTCGCTCTCGCTCTGGAAGCGCCTCACGGTGAACGTCGATCTGCCGCTCGCGTTCCAGTCCGGCGACGGCGGGGTCGCCTCGGGGGCGGTGCTCCCGCAGCCGGCCACGAGCGCGCTCGGGGACCTCCGGCTCGGCGCGCGCGCGACCCTCTTCGGCGACTACTTCGATCCGTTCCAGATCGCCCTCGGCGGCTACGTGTGGCTGCCGACCGGCGACCCCGAGGCGTACTCCGGCGACGGCGACGTGCGCGGCAGCCCGCAGCTCATCCTCGGCGGCCACCTGGATCGCGCGGTGTGGTCACTCGCCGCGGGGCCGGAGTTCCGGTCGACCAGGCAGTTCGCCAACGTCGAGCAGGGGATGATGGTGCACTGGGGCGCCGGCGTCGGCCTGCTGCTCGACGACGAGCGGCGGCTCCAGATCGGGCCGGAGATCACCGGCTCGATCACGATCTCCGACGTCCAGCAGCGCACGACCAACCTGGAGGCCCTGCTCGGCGGGCGCTACCGCTTCGCCAGCGACTTCGAGGCCGGGCTCGGCGTGGGCCCCGGCCTCACCGCCGGCGTCGGAACGCCCTCGTTCCGCGCGGTCGCCATGGTCGCCTACTCGCCCGAGGTGAAGCCGCCCGTGAAGGACCGGGACGGCGACGGCATCCCCGACGACGCCGACGCGTGCCCGGACGTCGCCGGCGTGGGGAGCACGGACCGCGCAAAGAACGGGTGTCCGCCGCCCAAGGACGCGGATCGCGACGGCATCCTCGACGCGGTCGACGCCTGCCCCGCCGTGGCCGGCGTCGCCTCGCCGGACCCGAAGAAGAACGGCTGCCCGCCGCCCGGGGACCGCGACAAGGACGGCATCACCGACGACGTCGACGCGTGCCCGGACCAGGCCGGCCCGAGCAACGAGGACCCGAAGAAGCACGGCTGCCCGCCGCCGCCCGATCGCGACAGCGACAAGATCCCCGATCCGTCGGACGCGTGCCCGGATCTGCCCGGCATCGCTACGACCGACCCCGCGACGAACGGCTGCCCGGGCGACACCGACGGCGACGGCATCCGCGACGACCAGGACGCCTGCCCGAACGAGAAGGGCAAGCCGAACGAGGATCCGAAGCAGCACGGGTGCCCGGCCTCGGTCCGGGTGACCGAGACCGAGATCGTCATCCTGCAGCAGGTGCAGTTCGACACCGGCAAGGCGACCATCCGGCCGGTCAGCCACGAGCTGCTCGAGGAGGTCGCCGGCGTGCTCAAGGACCATCCGGAGATCCTCAAGATCGAGGTCCAGGGCCACACGGACGACCGCGGAGCGCGCCAGTTCAACACGAAGCTGAGCCAGGCGCGCGCGGAGTCGGTGCTGATGGCGCTCGTCGAGCGCGGCATCGCGCCCGAGCGCATGCAGGCGAAGGGCTACGGCCCCGACGTCCCGATCGCGGACAACAAGACCGAGGCGGGGCGCCAGAAGAACCGGCGCGTCCAGTTCAACATCATCGAGAAGGCAAAGAAGCAGCCATAGGGCTGGAGGCGTCGATGGCAAAGCGATTGGCAATCACGGGGCTGACCGGCGCCGCGCTGCTCGGGGCGCTCTCGGGGACCGCGGGCGCGGATCCGGTGCGCCGGGTCCAGGTGGCGCAGCGCGGCGACTTCGTCCTCATCGGCAACACGCTCGCGCACGAGTGCGGGCCGTCCGAGGTCGCGCCCATGGTGGGCTCGGTCGCGGAGAACTGCGGCGTGGATGCGACGCTCGTGGACACGGCGCCCGACGTCTACTGGCGGGCCGACAGCCCGCTCGCGGGGGAGGCCGAGGCGAGCCCCACGGTAGCGCCCTCGGCGGCCCGAACCACCGCGGTCCTCAACCTCCCCACGGGCGCGCGGGTGACCCACGCCTATCTCTACTGGGCGGCGAGCCGCGCCGCGGGCTCGGCCGATCTCACCGTGACCCTGGATCGGCCCGGCACCTTCAGCAACAGCGTGACCGGCACGCTCTCCGGCGAGCTGTCCTCCAGCGACATCCACGCCCAGGCGGTGGCCGACGTCACCGAGATCGTGCGGGTGCGCGGCGCGGGCGCCTACCGCCTGGGCGGCATCTCCAACGCGATCGCCCTCAACGACGTGAACAAGTCCTTCGTGTTCGCCGGCTGGTGGATGGTCGTGCTCTACGAGCTGACCACCGCGCCCGCCCGCAACCTCGCCATCTTCGACGGGCTCGACATGGTGTTCGACGGCGAGGCGGTGGAGTGGACGATCTCGGGGTTCGTCGTCCCCTCGGGCGCCGGCCTCGCGAAGCTCGGCGTCATCGGCTACGACGGCGACAGCACGACCGGCGACGGCATCGAGTGGAACGGGACCGGGCTCTTCGACGCGGTGAACCCGGTGAACGACTTCTTCAACAGCTCCCGGTCGTTCCTCGGCGCGCCGGCGTCGGCGGCGGGCGATCTGCCGCGGCTCACCGGCGGGCCGCTGAGCATGAGCGGCATCGACGTCGACGTGGTCCAGGTCCCGTCCAACCTGCTCAGGCCGGGCGACACGTCGGCCGAGGTCGGGGCGGTGGTCTTGGGCAACGACAGCTACCTGCTCGGCGGCCTCATCACGTCGGTGCCGACGCGCCTGCCGGATCTGACCAGGTCGACAAAGTCGGTCCTGGACCTCAACGGCGGCGGCGTCGCGCCGGGCGACACGCTCGAATACACGATCATCGTCGCGAACACCGGGGACGACAGCGCCGCGAACGTCGTGCTGAGCGATCCGCTGCCGCCCGGGGTCACCTACGTGCCGGGCTCGCTCGAGATCACCGCGGGCCCGAACATGGGCGGCGTGACCGACGCGGCCGGCGACGACGAGGGCGAGTACATCGCCGGCACGAGGACGGTCCGCATCCGGCTCGGCAGCGACGCGGACGCGGCCCAGGGCGGGTCGCTCGGCGTCGACGAGACCACGACGGTGCGGTTCCGCGTCACCATCGACCCGGGCACGAACGGCGAGATCGCGAACCAGGCGATCGTCGCGGCGCAGAGCCCGGCGGGCGGATCTTCCCAGAACTACCCGACGGACGGCAACGGCACGGACCAGCCGGGCGCGCCGCCGACGTCGATCCTCGTCGACAGCGACAGCGACGGGCTGAGCGACGGCGACGAGATCGCCGCCGGCACGGACCCGAACGACGCCGACACCGACGACGACGGCATCGGCGACGGCGACGAGGAGCTCTGGGATCGCGACACCGACGGCGACGGGCTCGTCAACGCGCGCGACGTCGACAGCGACAACGACGGCCTGTTCGACGCGACGGAGCTCGGGCTGACGGAGTGCGACGGCCCGGGGACGGACACGCTCGCGGGGCACTGCGTGCCCGACGGCGACGCCGGGGCGACGACGACCGATCCGCTGGACGCCGACACCGACAACGGCGGCGCGCTCGACGGCTCCGAGGACGCGGATCTGGACGGCGTGCTCGACGAGGGCGAGACGGATCCCACGACGGGGCACGGCGCGGACGACAGGCAGGTCGCCGACACCGACGGCGACGGGCTCGGCGACGCCCTCGAGGGGCATGTCGGCACCGATCCGAGCGACGCCGACTCGGACGACGACGGCGTGCGCGACGGGCATGAGCCGAACCCGACGGACGATCACGACGGCGACGGGCTCATCAACGCGCTCGACATCGACAGCGACAACGACGGCCTCTTCGACGGGACCGAGCTCGGCCTCGGCTGCGACGGTACGGGCACCGACGCGGCGGCGGGCAACTGCACCCCCGACGGCGACGCGGGCGCCACCCGGACGTCGCCGCTCGACGCGGACACCGATCGCGGCGGCGTGACCGACGGCTCCGAGGACGCGGATCTGGACGGCGCGGTCGACGCGGGCGAGACCGCTCCTCAGGCCGGCCAGGGAGCCGACGATCGGCAGAACACCGACAGCGACGACGACGGGCTGAGCGACGATCTCGAGGAGACGCTGGGCACCGATCCGGACGACGCCGATACCGACGGCGACGGCGTGCGCGACGGGCTCGAGCCGAACCCGGCGGACGACACCGACGGCGACGGGCTCATCAACGCGCTCGACGTCGACAGCGCAGACGACGGCCTCTTCGACGGGACCGAGCTCGGCCTCGACTGCGACGGCCCCGGCACGGACGCGCCGTCGCGGCGCTGCACCCCGGACGCGGACGCCGGCGCCACGAAGACGTCGCCGCTCGACGCGGACACGGACAACGGCGGCATGAGCGATGGCTCCGAGGACGCGAACCTGAACGGGGTCGCGGACAACGGCGAGAGCAACCCGACCCGCGGGCACGGCGACGACGACAGCGAGAACGACGACGGCGACGACGACGGGCTGAGCGACGATCTGGAGGAGACGCTGGGCACGGATCCTGGCGACGCGGACTCGGACGACGACGGCGTGCAGGACGGGCAGGAGCCGAACCCTTCGGACGACACGGACGGCGACCGGCTCATCAACGTGCGCGACGTGGACAGCGACGACGACGGGCTCTTCGACGGCACGGAGCTCGGCCTCGCCTGCGACGGCCTCGGCACCGACGCGGAGGCTGGGCACTGCACGGAGGACGCCGACGGCGGGGCGACGAGGACGTCGGCGGTGCGCCGTGACAGCGATCGGGGCGGCGCGAGCGACGGCTCCGAGGACGCGAACCTGAACGGCGCGATCGAGGCCGGTGAGACCGACCCGACCGCGGGCCACGGCGACGACGACGACCAGAACGTCGACAGCGACGGCGATGGGCTGGGCGACGACCTCGAGGCGTTCCTCGGATCGGATCCCGGAGATCGCGACAGCGACGACGACGGTCTGTTCGACGGCGACGAGCCGAACCCCAGCGACGACGGCGACGGCGACGGGCAGCCGGGCGTCCTGGATGCGGACAGCGACGGCGATGGGCTCTTCGACGGCACCGAGGCGGGGAAGGACTGCGCGGACGAAGACACGGCCAGCGACGCCGGGACTTGCACGCCGGACGCCGATGGTGGGGCCTCGACGACGAGCGTCGTGGACCCCGACACCGATCGGGGCGGCGCGAGCGACGGCGAGGAGGACCAGAACCACAACGGCATGGTCGACGAGGGGAGCGACGAGACCGATCCGAACGACGCCGGGGATGACCGCGGCGACCGTGACGGCGACGGCCTGTCGAACGCCGAGGAGACGGCGCTCGGCACCGATCCGGACGACGCGGACAGCGACGACGACGGGGTGATCGACGGCGAGGAGCGCGAGCCCGGCGCCGACACGGACGACGACGGGAAGATCAACGCGCTCGATCCCGACAGCGACGGGGACGGGCTCTTCGATGGGACCGAGCTGGGCAAGGACTGCTCGCACGAGGACACCGAGGCCGACGCGGAGGCCTGCGTGCCCGACGGCGACGACGGGGACACGACGACGGATCCGACGAAGGCCGACACCGACGGCGGCGGCGCCACCGACGGCGAGGAGGACGAGGATCACGACGGCGTGGTCGACGCGGGCGAGCGCGATCCGAACGATCCTGCGGACGACCGGCCCATGACGTGCGAGCAGGACAGCGATTGCGGCGCCGGCATGGTGTGCGATGAGGCGACGAAGCAGTGCGTCCCGGGTTGCCGCAACGAGGACGGCAGCATCGGTCCGTGCCCCACGGCGCCGCCCGGCGACGGGATCGTGGTGCAAGGCGGCGGCTGCGCCTGCACGGCAGGCGCGGACGATCACGGCAGCCCTTCGGTGCCGTGGGCCTTGCTCGCGGTCGGCACCTGCGCCGCGGCGCTGCACCGACGCCGTCGGCGCGGCTGAGCCCCTCCACGACGGCGCCCCCGCCCGGAGCCGCCCGCCCGACCCGACCCGACCCAGGTTGCGGCCGCCGCCGACCCTACCCCGGCCCGACCCGGCCCACCTCGCCTCCCCGCCTACCCGACCCAGGTTGCGGTTGCCCGGTTGCCGACCTGCCAGTTGCCGACCCGACCGAGGTTGCGGCTGCCCGCCCGAGGTTGCGGCTGCCCGCCCGCCCGACCCGACCCAGGTTGCGAGGTTGCGCCCGCCCGCCCCGACCCAGGTTGCCGCCGCCGACCCGACCCAGGTTGCGTCGCCCCGACCCGACCCAGGTTGTGGCCGCCCGCCCGCGCCCGCCCGCGCCTACCCGACCCAGGTTGCGGTTGCTGCCGACCCGACCGGGGTTGCGGCTGCCGCCAGCCCGACCCGACCCAGGTTTTCGGCCGCCCCGCCCGCGGCCGCCGACCCGACCGTGCCCGCCCGCCCGACCCGACCCAGGTTGCGGCTGCTCGCGACCCAGGTTGCGGCTGCTCTGCCCGCGGACCCACCCAGGTTGCGGCCGCCCCGCCCCGCCCCGCGCGGACCCGACCCACGTTGCGCCGGATTGCGCCGGATCCGCAGGCTGCCGACGGGGCCAGCAGGTCCGATCGCCACCTCTCCGCCCGGGTCGCATGCGCCGCGGGTTGCCATCTGCCGTCCGTGGCTTAACGATATTTCCCCACGGGAGAACGCATCTTGCTCCGACCTTCTGATTCCGTCGTCCGCGCCATCACGATCGATGGCGCTTTTCGCGTCATCACGGCGCTGACCACCGACACCGTGCGCGGAGCCATCGCGGTGCAATCGGCCACCGGCGCGACCGCGCAGCGGCTGGGAGAGCTGATCACCGGCGCCATCCTCGTGCGCGAGGCGATGGCGCCGAACCTGCGCGTCCAGGCGATCGTCAAGGGCGCGACCGGCCACGGGACCCTCGTGGCCGACTCGCACCCGGACGGCACGAGCCGCGGCCTGGTCAACCTGGGCAAGGGCGCCGCCGACAAGAGCGCGGTGGAGATCGGCGAAGGATCGCTGCTGCAGGTCATGCGCACGCTGCCGAACGGCATGCTCCACCAAGGCGTCGTCGAGGTCCCGGCCGCGGGCGGCATCTCCGGCGGCCTGATGACGTACATGCAGGAGTCGGAGCAGGTCGTCTCGATGATCGCGGTGGCCACGCTGATCGGCGAGAACGGCGTCGGCGCCTCGGGCGGATATCTGGTGCAGCTGCTCCCGGAGGTCGAGCGCGGCCCGCTCATGGTGATGACCGAGCGGCTCAAGGATTTCGAGCGCCTCGACGACGTGCTCGCGCATGAAGGCGCCTCGGCGGACGTGCTGCTCGAGGAGCTGCTCTACGGCATGCCGTTCTCGCGGCTCGACGACTCGCCGCTCAGCTTCAGCTGTCGCTGCAGCGAGCTCCGGGTCATGACCACGCTGGCGAGCCTGCCGCGGACCGACATCGAGGAGATGGTCGAGGACGGGAAGGTCCTCGACATCCGCTGCGACTACTGCGGCAAGGACTACCAGGTGTCGCCGTCGCAGCTCCGCTCGCTGTTGACGACGAGCTGATCGCCGCCCGCGGCGCGCGGCCGGCGCGCCGGGCCGCGCGAGGTCACGCTGGCTGGTCGGGCGAGAGGCCGCGGTGCACGAAGGCGATGACCCGCTCGATCTCGGCCTCGTCGTCCCACGCCGCGTCGGGCGCGATGAACACGCGGTGGAGGATGTACCCCGCGAACGTCGAGGCGACGCAGCGGAGGACGAGGGCGGGCGGCCAGCCGACGATCTGCCCCTCGCGCTGGAAGTGCTCGATCTGGGCGATCCCCTTCGCGAGGAACGGCGCGTACACCCGGCTGGCGATGCCGATCCGCAGCTCGGCATCGAACGGCAGCTCCTGCGCGAGGATGCGCACGAGCTGCGGGTGCGCGCGCACGAACGCGGTGCGCTCGGCGAGGAGCGCCCGCAGGAAAGCCTCGAAGGTCGGGTACGTCGCGTCGAAGAGCGGGTCCATCGAGCGCGCCAGTGCGGGCCCCACGAGCTGCTCCATGACGGGACCGATCACCCCGAGGAGGAGATCCCTCTTGGTGGGGAAGTACTTGAAGATCGTCGCCTCTGCGACCCCTGCGCGCCGGGCGATGTCCCTGGTCGCCGTCCCGCGGAAGCCGTGCTCTGCGAAGGCAGCCACCGCGGCCTCGACGATCTTTCTTTGCGCCTCGGTCAAGGTGTCGTTCGAGCGCGGTCGTCGGCTCATCGGCGTTCCCTCGGCTCATCTCTAGTACCGCCCGGCCGCGATCCCGACGGATTTCGGCCGACGCCGCGGGGCGGACCGCGAGCGGCGCCCGCCGTCGCGCGCGAGGCGCTGCGCTCTCCAGCGGCGCGCGCCTCGTCGCGTCGCCCTGGCATCCGGCGCGCCGCGAGCGGCCGGCGCGCTAGGCGGCTTCGGCCCCGCGCGTGAAGAGCCGGCCGAGGGCCTGCCGGAGCTCGCCCTCGTCGAGCGGATCGCTGCGCACGCCGACGTAGCCGTCCGGCCGGACGAGGACGGCGGACGAGGACGCGACGCCGTACGCCGCGTGGGCGTGCCCGTCGGGATCTGCGAAGCCTCCGTCCTCGAGCGCGCCGATGACCAGGACCTTGAGGTCTGGCCTGCCGGGCTGCGCTGCAAGCTTTCGGGCGTGCTCGCGCGCCCCTCCGTCCGCCTGCGGGCCGGTGAAGAACAGCAGCGTGAACTCGGCGTCGCGCATCAGGTCGAAGAGGTGGACGAGCTCTCCCGCCGCGCTGCGGACCACGGCGTCCGGCGCGCGATCCCCCGCGCGGGGCCCGTGCTCCGGCGGGTTCCCGATCTGCACGGACAGCGGGCTCTTCCGGTAACGGATCTTGAGCTGCGAGAGGAATCCCAGGATCCGGCGCTGCACGGCGGAGATGCCGAGGGCGCGGGACGCGAGGCGTGGCGCGATCGCGCGCAGGGTCCGGCCCACCGGACCGTGTCCGGCCAGGAGGCCGAAGAGGCGGTCTGTGAAGTCGATCAGCTTGCGCGCCACGGGGAGCCGCTCCACCTCGTAGGTGTCCAGCAGCCACGCGGGCATCCGGCCATGCTCGACGGCCGCGAGCTTCCACGCCAGGTTGTAGGCGTCCTGGATTCCGGTGTTCATGCCCTGCCCGCCGGCCGGGCTGTGGATATGCGCCGCGTCGCCGGCGAGGAACACGCGACCTTTGCGCAGCCGCGCGGCCACGCGGTGGTGGAGCCGGTAGCGCGAGAGGACGATCGCTTGCTGCACCCGGAAGGGAACCGGGATCATCTCGCGCATGGCGGCATCGAACTCCTCGAGCGAGACCTGCGCGCCGTGCATGGGCGGGGGTTCGGGCCGGATGAGGATGACCCGGAACCGGTGGCTGCCGGGCACGGGAAACGCTGCGGCGACGCCCCGGCGCGAGGGGCTGATGTAGATGTCGCCGTCGGGCAGCGGCCAATCGACGATGATGTCGCCGAGCATGCAGTGATCGTCGTAGGTATCGCCCTCGAAGGCGATGTCGGCGCCCTTGCGGACGGCGCTGTGCGCGCCGTCGCAGCCGAGCAGCCATCTGACGCGCACCTCTTCGCTGCTCCCGTCGGCTCGGCGGAGCGTGCACGCGACGCCGGCGCTGTCCTGCGTGTAGGAGGCGAGCTCGATGCCGCGCTCGAGCGTCACGCCCAGCCCGGAGAGCCGGGAAGCCAGGACGCGCTCGGTATCGAACTGCTGGAGGATGAAGATGCCCGGGATCGGCGTGGACAGCTCCGGGAAATCGAAGATCGGCAGCCGGGCGCGCTGCCCGTCGGAGAGGAGGACGTTGATGCCGCCCACGCGCACGGCGCGCTCCATGGCGAGATCGACGATCCCCATCCTGCGGAAGAGCTCCATCGTCCGTGTCTGAACTGCGAGCGCTCGCGAGTGATCCGAGGGCGGCTCCGGTGCTTTGTCCACGATCCGCACCCTGAGCCCGCGCCGGGCGAGCTCCCCGGCCATCGTCAACCCGGTCGGCCCTCCACCGACCACCAGCGCGTCCAGTGCTCCTGCCATAACCCGCCTCCGATTTGGTGAGTAAGTACTCACTCACTAAGGCGGGGCGAGCGGGTTGGCAAGGTGACCGTCGACCGCGGCGTCGACCGCAACGTGGTTGGAGTCGACCGCAACGTGGGTCGGGGTGGCATCGGCCCGACCCAGGTTGGGCATCGGCCCGACCCAGGTTGAGGCAGCAGAGCAGCCGACCCAGGTTGCGCTCTGCCGACCGACCCAGGTTGAGCACGTCCGACCGACCCAGGTTGAGCACGTCCGAGCTCGTCCACCCTGCCGACCGACCCAGGTTGCGCTCTGCCGACGGACCCAGGTTGCGTTCAGCCGGCGCTCTGCCGACCGACCCAGGTTGCGTTCAGCCGCCATCCAGGTTGCGCCCGCCCCCCGCCCCCCGCCCCCGAACTCCCGTCAAGGACGGATCCACCACCCCCCCAAGCTCTCTCTCCCCCCTCTCCCCCCCTCTCCCCCCTCTCCCCCCAGCCCCCTCTCCCCCCCAGCCCCTTTCCCCCCAGCCCCTCTCCCCACCCCTCCCCGCGTGCTTGCTCCGCGGGATCCATGCGATGGTCGCCGCATGGCAGAGGTCCACGTCAACGTCTACATCCACGCCCCGCTCGAGCGCGTCTTCGACGCGGTGGCCGACCACGAAAGCTTCCTTCGCTCCGGGGACGGCACCCGCACGAAGCTCATCCGGCCGGGGCTCACCGAGCGCAACGGCCTCGGCGCCCTCCGCGAGGTGCGCGTCGGGAAGCGGATCCGCTACGTCGAGGAGATCACCGCCTTCGAGCGCCCCTCCTCGTTCGACTACCACATCCTCGAGAGCAGCCAGCCGCTCCGGCACCACGGCTCGCGGCTCCGCTTCACCTCGCGCGGCGACGGCACCGAGGTCGACTGGACATCGCGCTTCGAGGTCCCGCTGCCGCTCGTCGGCGGCCTCCTCGGTGCGCTCGCCAGGCGCTTGTTCACCGCGGCGTTCACCGAGCTGCTGCTCGCCGAAAAAGCGCGCCTCGAGGCCTCGCAGCCCAAGCCCGCCGCATGACGCGCCCGCGGCCCCTCCGGCAACCCGCCCTCAGGACCGCCCCGCCGGCTGCCGGCCGGACCTCGCGAGCGCGTCGATCGTCACGGCCGCGAGCAGCGCCGCGCCCGTCACCATGAACTTCACCGACGACGGGAGCGCCAGCAGATCCATCCCGTTCGAGATCGACCCGATCAGCAGCGCCCCGGTCAGCGCCGACCACACGGTCCCCCGGCCCCCGAACAGGCTCGTCCCCCCGATCACCGCCGCGGCGATCGCGTTGAGGAGCACGTCCCCGCCGCCGGACGACTGATTGACCGCGAGCAGCCGCGAGGTCGCCAGGATCCCCCCCGCGGCCGCCAGCGCCCCGCACAGCGTGAACACGGCCACGCGGATCGCGTCCACGCGGATCCCCGCCCGCCGCGTCGCCACCGCGTTGCCGCCCACCGCGAAGACGTACCGCCCGAACCGGGTCCGCCGGAGCACGAGGTCGAACCCGATCACGAACCCGAGCAGCATGAGCAGCGCGAGCGGCACCCCTCGATCCGCGTTGAGCAGCCCAACGATCGCCGGCACCAAAACGACCACCACCGCGAGCCGCGCCGCCATCGCGCCCCGGGAGGGCAGCGGCAGCCCGGCCTCGGCCCGCCGCCGCCAGGTCACCACCTGGCCGACGATCGCCATCCCGACGCAGAGCGCGCCGAGCGCCCATCCGAGCCCGGGCGAGAGGAACGTCCCGGCCAGCCCCGAGATCGGCGGATCGTAGACGTTCACCGTGCGCCGAGCAGCAGGACCAGCACGATCCCCACCGAGATCGTCCCATCGCGGCGATCTGGAGGACCAGGTTCGTGAGGTTGCGCGCCGAGAGGAAGTTCGCGTTCTGGGACGCGAAGATGCCCCAGATGAGGATGAGCCCGAGCAGGACCGGCAGCCAGCTCGCGTCCCCCTGGCGCAGGCGCCGCGCGAGCGCGGAGAGGCCCGGTGCCCGCGGGGCGGAGACCGCGGCCTCGCCGGCCTGTCCCGAGACATCCATCATCCTGCCCTCCTTGGCTCCGCCACGTCCGCGCCCGTGATCCTGCCGACCACCTGCTCGCGCGACGCCGCGCGCGAGTCGAACGTGCCCGCGAGCTGGCCGAGACGCCATCGAGGTTGTCGCACAGGGCGAGGTCCTGTTACACGGTCGCGATCCCGAGCCTCGACGCGTCCTTGGGCCCCCGCAGCGCGACCGGCTGCCCGGCGAACCGCATCTCGCCGCCGTCGGGCGGGAAGATGCCGGCGATGGCCTTGATCAGGGTCGACTTGCCGGCCCCGTTGTCCCCCACGAGCGCGACCACCTCGCCGGGGAAGACCTCGAGATCGACCCCGGCGAGGGCCTGCACCGCGCCGAATCGCTTCTCGATCCCGCGCAGCTCGAGGATCGGAGTTGCCCGCTCCGCGCTCATGGGCGTCGAGGGGAGCTCCGGACCTAGAGGCCCGCCGCCTTGCACGCCTCGGCGTACCGGGCCGTGCAGATCTGCTCCTGAGTCCAGAACGCGTCCGCGACGACCGTGTCCTTCAGGTTCTCCTTGGTGACCGCGAGCGGGACCAGCAGCACCGACGGGACCTCCTTCGTCCCGTTGTTGACCGTCTTGCCCGCGGTGATGTCCGTGGGCACGGGCTTGCCCGTGGCGAGGTGGTACGCAATTACCGCCGCGGCCTCCGCCTGCGGCTTGATGGCCTTGTACACCGTCATGTACTGCTCGCCGAGGAGGATCCGCTGGACGGCGGCGAGCTCGGCGTCCTGGCCCGTCACGGGCGGCAGGGGCTTGATGCCGGCCGCCTTCATCGCGGCGATCGCCCCGCCGGCGGTCCCGTCGTTGGCCGCGTACACGCCGTCCACCTGGTTGTTCAGCGCGGTGAGGGCCTGGGTCATCTGGTCCTGCGCCTTGTCGGGGCTCCAGTCCGGCGTGTCGTACTCCTTGACCACCTGGACCTTGCCGTCGAGCGCGCTGTGCGCCCCCTTCTTGAAGGTCAGCCCGTTGTTGTCGGTCGCCGCGCCGTTGCTCATCACCACGCGGGCCGTCGGCTTGTTGTCGAGCGCCTTCAGCAGCGACTCGCCCTGGAGCCTGCCCACCGCCTCGTTGTCGAACGACACATAGTAATCGATCGCGTCCGTGCCCGGGACGAGGCGGTCGTAGGCGATGACAGGCACCTTCTGGGCCTCGGCCTTGTTCGCGATGACGGCCGCCGACGCGCCGTCGACCGCGTCGAGGACGAGCACGCTCGCGCCGCTGAACGCTTTGGTCTTCATGAATTTTTCCCCTGCACCTGAACTGCGGCGGGGCCGACGTATACCCTCACTGGAGCGTGCCGTCCATGCTCGCTGGCCCCCCGGGGAGGGGACGCGCTCGGCGAGGCCGAGCCGGGTCTCGCCGAGCGCGTCGAGCGGGGCGCCTCTGAGCGGGAAGTCTCCGAGCGGCCGCGCTACCGTGCGACGGCCCTCCGGGAGCGAGCTCCTCGGGGCAAGAAAGCGTGGATGACCCAATGCGAGAACCGAACTATCGACCTCACCATCTCCGGACCGTATCGCGCCTCGTCGAGCGGCTGAGCGCGGACCCGTGCTCCGTGGCCATCATCATCGGGGGCTCCCAGGCGAAGGGGCTGGCGAAGGAGACGTCCGACATCGATTTCTTCTGGGTGGTCACCGAGGAGGAGCAGAGGCGGCGTCACGCGACCGGCGAGCTCGTCTACGTCGCCTCGGACGAGGGCCTCGTGGACTATCCGGACGGGTACGTCGACGGCAAGATCGTCAGCCTCGACCTGCTCCAGAAGACCCGCGAGCGCGGCAGCGAGCCGGCGCGCTCGGCGTTCCTGGGCGCGACGGTCGCCTGGTCGCGGCTCCCGGAGATCGACGGCCTGGTGCGCGCGATCTCGGCCTATCCCGAGCACGAGCGCGCGCACAAGATGCTTGGCTTCATCGCCCAGCTGGAGGCGATGCGGTATTATCTCGAGTCGGCGGAGCAGCACGACAACCGCTATCTCCTGACCTGGGCCGCGGCGCGCGCGGTGCTCTTCGGCTACCGGCTGATCCTGGCGCACAACCGCATCCTGTATCCATACCACAAGTGGGTGAGGGCCTTCGTGGCGGACGCGCCCGAGAAGCCGGCGGATCTCCTGCGCCTCGCCGACGAGCTCATCGGCGCGCCGGGCAAGCGCACCGGCGAGGCGTTCTGCGGCGCGGTGCTCTCGTTTCGTGACTGGGACAGACCCGCCCAGTGGCAGACGCGGTTCATGGAAGACTCCGAGCTCAACTGGCTCCATGCGCCGCCTCCGCTGGAGGACGCGTGAGGCAGCCCCGCGGGCCGGGCCACAGGCGGCGAGGACGCGAGGGCTCCCCCGGCATCGGCCCGTGTTCTTCGCCTACCTGTGCGCCTACCTGTGCACAGGAAACCTCCGAAAACTTCACAGCTGGCTACGACATCAGCAGAAAAGTACCGGGGTAACCCTGTCCCTGCGCCCAAACTTCTTGCTGGAGCCCAGGGGATCTGGTTAAACTCCAGAGCTCAACTTCCTTCCGTTCGACCTTCGGACATGGTTGGGCGCTCGCAGGAGTACTCAAGATGCGACCGATAGCAAGGTGTGCGTCGCTGCTCGGCCCGAAGACGTCCGAAGCAGCTCGTAGCCGGGGTTTTCCGATGAAGAGGTCAACGAGGGCAGGCGCGCCGCTCCTGCCGGGCAGTTGCAGCCATCGAGTCGGAGAATCGCGCTCCTGGTCGAAGGACTCGAGGGCTCTCTCCGCCGCCTCCCTGCTGATGCTCGCGGCGTGCGCCGAAGGCTCCAGCCTGGGCGGCGACGGCGGGGGGGGCGGGGGCAGCCCCACCTCGACCTCGATCGGCGTGACCAGCTCGAGCAGCGTGGGCTCCTCGGCGTCGGCCTCGAGCAGCACGACCGGCTCCGCGACGAGCGGCACGTCCGGCTCCGGCGGCGGTGTCGCGAGCACGACGGTGAGCAGCTCGGCAGGCGGGGACGGCGGCGCCGGCGGCATCGGCGGGGCCGGCGGCGAGGGCGGCGCCGACGTGACGAGCACCACGGCGAGCAGCTCGGTCAGCACCACCGCGAGCAGCACCAGCACGAGCAGCACCACCAGCGCCACCGCGAGCAGCTCGGTCAGCACCACCGCGAGCAGCACGACCAGCGCCACGACGGGCGTCGGCGGCGGCAGCGCCACGAGCTCCACCACCGCGAGCTCCACCACCGGCGGCGCGACCACGCCGGCGCTCGAGCTGCAGTACGCGGCGAGGGAGACCGGCGCCGAGGCCCAGCAGCTGTCGTTCAAGGTCCAGATCAGGAACACGGGCGATGAGCGCATCGCGCTCAGCGATCTGACGATTCGCTACTGGTTCACGGCCGACGTCGAGATGGTGGATCTCAAGAGCGAATGCGACTTCTCGGGGGTCACCGGCGGGTGCGCCAACGTCACGAGGGCGTTCCACGCGGCGTCGGGCACGGACGCGGATCACTACCTGGAGCTCGGCTTCAGCGCCGCCGCAGGCAGCATCAATGCGGGCGCCACGTCCGGAGAGTCGCAGATCCGCATCTACAACAGAGAGGTCTACGATCGCATGACGCAGACCGACGACTACTCCTTCGAGGCGACGACGGCCTGGACGCCCTCGATGCAGATCACCGTCTACTACGACGGCGAGCTCGCCTGGGGCGTAGAGCCCTAGTCGGCACGACACCGCCTCCCCGACGGCCGGCCCGGGCGAAACACCTCGCGAGCGCGCGCCACGCCCGGCGCGCCGGACACGGATCTCCTGGCAGAGCCCTCGCCGACCAGACCACGTCGGCCGTATTTCCAGATCATGTCCGCCTCGGGGACACCCCTGCACGCCCGTCGTCGCGCTGTGGCAGCCTGACACGCCGCGCGAGCACGCCACACCCAGCAACGCGCCCTCGCCTCTCCGGCGTTGCCGCGATGTAACCAAATTTCCAGGGAATTACGTCCTGCCGTGGGCCCCGAGGGTTTCTGCTCCGTCTGGAGACGGACAGCGCTGGCGGCATCATCCTTGAATAAGCAGCGTCCGGACTCTCAAATCTATGGACGCTACCGCGCTCGCCCCCCATCCGCCCCCGTCATCCCACACCCGGCCGTCGCAGGCCCCGAGCTCGCAGGATCCGCCGCGGAGCGGGCCGCGGCTCGGCCTCGGCCGGTTCGAGACGCTGAAGCGGCGCGCCGCAGGCACGCAGGGCCTCGTCAGCTTCGCGGGCGGGCTGCCGGCGCCCGGGGAGTTCCCGCGCACCAAGCTCGCGGCGTCGTTCGTCCGCGCGCTCCAGACCCCCAGCTGCCCGGCGCTCCAGTACGGCTGGCCCGAGGGCGACGAGGACCTCCGCTCCTGGATCGCCGGGCAGCTGCGGCGGCGCGGCGCCAGCGTCGCCGCCGACGACGTCATCGTGACGAGCGGCGCGCAACAGGCCGTGTCGCTCGCCGCGCAGATGCTCCGCGGGCCGGGCGCCAGGATCGGCGTCGACCCCGAGAGCTACCCCGGGGCGCTCGAGCTGTTCCAGGCGCTCGACGCGACGGTCGTCGACGACGGACGCCACGTCGACGCCCACTACCTCATGCCCGCCGTCTCGAACCCGCGCGGCCGCAGGATGTCGCCCCGCGAGCGGGCCAAGGTCCTGTCGACCCTCCGGCCCATCATCGAGGACGACGCCTACGCGGATCTCTGCTTCGACGGCCCCGCCCCGCGGCCGCTCCTGGCCGAGGCGCCCGATCGCGTGTTCCACGTCGGGACGTTCTCGAAGACGCTGTGCCCGGGGCTCCGCGTCGGCTGGCTCGTGCCCCCGCGCGCGCTCCGGGCCGACGTGCTCAAGCTCAAGCAAGCCGCCGATCTGCAGGCGGCCAGCTTGCCGCAGGCGATCCTGGAAGACTACCTCCGCAACGAGGACTTCGATCAGCGGCTCGTGCGCCTGCGCGAGTTCTACGCCCGCCGCGCCGCCCGCATGGAGCAAGCGCTCCGCCGGTACCTGCCCGGCTGGAGGTTCGAGCCGCCGGCGGGCGGCTTCGCGATCTGGGTCGAGCCCGACGCCGAGCCGAACGAGGCCTTCTTCCTGGCCGCCGCCATCGAGCACGGCGTCGCCTTCGATCCGGGGTCGCTGTTCCGCGCGAACGGCGCCGTCACCCCGTTCGCCCTCCGGCTGTGCTTCTCGTCCGTCGAGCGCGACGAGGACCTCGACGAGGGGATCCGCCGCCTCGCGCGGTGCTGGGCCGAGGTCGCGTAGCGCCGCGCGCGCCCGCGCCCGCGATCGCGGCCGGCGCCGCGCATCGCCCTCGTCCTCCCCTTCCCGGGCTTTTCCGGCGTCTCCCCCGCAGCGGGCGATTTCCCGCCTCGCGGCGCGGCGCGTCCGACGTCGACAGATCGATCTTCGGCCCCAGAGATCGCGTCGAGGGACATGATCACCCGGACCCGCCGCGCGACGCTCCGCGGGCGCCTCGAGCGCCTCGCCTTCCTGGCCCTCACGCTGGCGGCCCTGCTCGCGTCCGCGCCCCCCGCGCGCGCACGCGAGATCTTCTTCGATTACGGAGACCACTCGAGCGCCGAGGAGGCCCTGGAGTTCTCCGGGCTCCACCTTTCCCGCATCGTGTATTCGGAGCTCGGCTGTCCGAGCCGCCCGGTGTGGCTGACGCTCGACGCCGCGCAGGGAGAGACGCTGCGCGTGCAGCTCGGCATGCCGGAGATGGACGCGCTCCGCCGCGAGCGCCCCTCCCTCGCGCTGCTCGGCCCCGGCCTGCCGCGGGCCGCGGCGCTGCCCTTCGAGGCGCCCGCGGGGCTCGGCGCGCGGCTCTTCTCGACCGGGAGCGCGGACGCGCCGGAGGTGGTCCGCGAGCCCGTCACCGGCGCCCGCTCCTGGCTCCTGCTCGAGCTGCGGATGGAGGTGCCGGAGACCGGGAGCTATCACCTGGTCGCGTGGAGCCCGGAGGCGCGCCGCGTGCGGCTCTGGCTCGCGCTCGGCGACGCGCCGGGCGAGGAGCTCAGCAACGTGGACGACCCCGAGGAGCGCGCGGTGGCGTTCCACCAGCCCTGGACGGCGCCCGATCTCGGCGCGACCTGCGCGCCCGCGCGCCCCGCGCGGCCCGGGGACGGCGCCTCGGCGGCGGCCTGCGCGCACGCCGCCGGCCCCGCGCGCGGCGCCCTGCCCGGCCTCGCGGCGGCGCTCGCCGTGGCCGCGGCGCGGCGCGCGCGCCGCCGCGACCGCGCGGGGCGCCGCTGCGGGCCGGAGCCGTGATCGACGCCGCGGCCGGCGCCGCCGCGGGGCCGCTCACTGCTCCAGCGCGCCGCCCGGCTTGTGCGGGACGGGCGGACGGCGCTCGAGCAGCTCCCGCGCCGCGGCGCGGACGACCGCGGGTACGTCCGCCGCCGCCGCGAGCTGCAGGAGCTCGGGCCGCAGGAGGAGGCGCACCATGGGCACCGCGATCTCCGGCGGCGCGCCCGGGTTCTGCACGATCGCCATGCGCACCCGCGCGCGCTGGGGCCACTCGGGGTGCCGCGCGATCTCCGTCATGACCTCCGGGCTCGCCGGGCGCCGTGCCGCGAGCCGGACGACGTCGTCCTCGGTCAGGCGCGGGTTCGCGAGCAGGTTGCGGATGACGAGCGGGTGCGGATCCCGCAGCAGGGCGTCGAAGGCGGCGCGCGTCGGCCGCCGCGCGAGCGCGCGCCGCTCGCCGAGCGTGAGCGCGCGGCCCGCGCCCGACGTGGCCACCTGGCGCTCGTCGGGCGCCGGCGAGGCCGGCTGCGCCTCGCGCCGCCGCGCCTTGCGGCGCAAGAGCCGCGAGAGCGACAGGAGGGCGAGGGAGCCGGCGAGCTCCCGGAGCTGCGCCACGCGCTCGGAGAGCGCCGGATCCGCGAGGACCGGCACGACGGCGCCGAGCACGTCGCGCGCGGCGGGGTCGGCCTGCTCGGCGTCGCGGCACAGGTCGTCGAGCGCGCGGGCGACGGCGGCGGGCTCGGCGCGCAGCATCTCGCTCCGCAGGAACGCGACCCGCAGCCGGAGCTCTTTCACGGAAGAGACAGCCCGCCTCCATCGCTCCGCCAGCGGATCCACGCGCTCATGTTACCTCGCCGCCGGGCCGGCGTGCACCGCGTGCCCAGCATCTCGCGATGCGCGGTGCGCACTACGCGATGCGCGGTTATCCTGCGCCGCGCCCGAGGGGCCGGCGAAAGCCGTGCCCCGCTCGTTCGCTGGGGCCGGCGGAGGCCGCGCCCCGCCTTGGAAGGGAGGAGTCGCATGTCCGAGAAGGTTTCGTTCCCCGTGAAGGATGGGTCCTCGGCGACCGGCGAGATCGTCTGGCCGAAGCAGGGCGGCAAGGCGCCCGCCGTCGTGCTGATCCAGGAGTGGTGGGGCCTGAACGACCACGTCCGCTCGCTGCTCGATCGGCTCGCCGCCGCCGGGTTCGTCGCGCTCGCGCCCGACCTCTACCACGGCAAGGTCACCAAGGACGCCACCGAGGCCAACCGGCTCATGACCGAGCTCGACAAGCCGCGCGCCCTCGAGGAGATCGCCGGCGCGGTCCGCTTCCTGTCGGCGCACGAGCGGTCGAACGGCAAGGTCGGCGTCATCGGGTTCTGCATGGGCGGCGCGCTCAGCTTCGCCGCCGCGGCGACGATCCCGGAGCTCGCGGCCGTGGTGCCCTTCTACGGCGTCCCGAGCCCCGCGCCCGACTACTCGCGCGTCAAGGCGCCGATCCTCGCCCACTTCGCCGCGCGCGACGGGTGGGCGACGCCCGCCGCCGCCGAGGCGATCCGGAAAGAGCTCACCGCCCGCGGCCAGTCCATGGAGCTCCACGTCTACGACGCCGACCACGCGTTCGCGAACGACACGCGCCCCGAGGTCTATAACGCCGATGCGGCCAAGATCGCGTGGGAGCGGAGCATCGAGTTCCTGAAGCAGCACCTCGGCTGAGCGCTGCGCCCCGGCGCTGCCCGGAGATCCGCGCGGCGCGCGGGGCGGCGGCGCGCGCGCCACCCCGCGCGCCGCCGCACGCCGCCGCCCCGCAGACGGCTCGCCGCGCTCCGCGCCCCGCTGCACCGCGCTGGTCAGACACGGACCGCCGAGCCGCCGCATTGCGACCGGGTCGGCCTTCTTTGCCGTCGCGCAACGAACCCTGATATAGACGCCTACATGGCCCTCCCCCCGGTGCTCCCGGGTTCGACCCACCAAGCGGAGTCGCCGATCGACCGAGCGCTCTCGCTCGCGCTCGCAGGAGAGCGCGACGCCGCGCTCCGTTGGGCCGCGGCGCTGGTCCGGCACGACCCGACCATGCCGTCCGCGCTCTGCCTCTGCGGCCGCCTCCTCGGCGAGCTGAACCGCCACGAGGCCGCGCGCGAGGCGTGCGCCACCGCGGTCGTCCGCGCGATCGATCTGGAGAACCTGCCGCTCGCCGTGGCCGCCGCGCGCGAGAGCGAGCGCTTCGGCGGCGATCCCGGCCCGGGCCTCGATCTCATCGCCGAGGCCTTTTGCCGGGACTCGCCGCGGCTCGGCGAGGGCGCGCCGCCGCCGCCGCCCCTGCCGACCGCCGAGGCGTTCCAGCCGCTCGCGTCCGTGCTCACCGGCACGCTCCTGCTCAACAAGGCGACGGAGATCATCCACGACGCCACCCGCAGGCTCGCCGCCCAGATCGATCACCCCGGGATCGCGCCCCAGCCGGTCTTCTCGTCCGTCGGGCGCGACGCGCTCCGCGCCCTGTGCGCCGCGTTCACGCCCATCTGGGTGGCGGCGGGGACGACCGTCATCGAGCAGGGCGCCGCGCGCAGCGAGGCCTACTTCGTCGCGCGCGGCGAGCTCGAGGCCCGGCGCCGGCGCGGCAGCGAGGAGATCGTCCTCGCGCGGCTCACGAACGGCGCCATGTTCGGCGAGATGGCGCTGCTCTCGCGGGCGCCGCGCACCGGCAGCGTCGTCGCCACGCGGCCGTCCATCGTGCTCGAGGTGAAGCGCGACGCGATCGACGAGATCGCCCAGCGCGAGCCCGAGGTCGGCCTGGAGCTCGCCGCCTACTGCCGCGACCGCATGGTGGAGAACCTCGTCCGGATGAGCGACGTGCTCCGCGTCGTCCCCGACGCCGACCGGCCCGCGTTCGTGAAGCGGTTCCGCACCCGCACGTTCGAGAAGAACGAGCGGCTCCTCGTGCAGGACGAGCGGCCCCCCGGCCTGTTCCTCATCGCCTCCGGCGAGGTCGCCGTGGTCCGGCGCGACACCGCCGACGACGCCCACCTCGAGCCGCTCGTGCTCACCACGCTCGGCCCGGGCGACGTCGCCGGCGAGATCGCGATGGTCCTCCGCCGCGCGGCGAACGCCGACGTGATCGCCGTCCACCCCACCGTGGCGCTGTACCTGCCGGCCACCGAGTTCATGGGTCTGGTCGAGGATCACCCGGCCGTGCTGGCGCAACTCTACAAGCTCGCCGTCCAGCGCGACGAGGAGACCACGAGCATCATGGCCGAGGAGGTCTCCGTGGCCGAGGACTTCGTGCTGATCTAGGGCGCAGAACCGCTCGAGAGACGAAGAAATGCGCCATGGTTGGGCAGAGTTTTTGTTGTTGTTCCCTCTGTGCCTCTGTGGTTCAAACTCTCTGTTGCGCGGCGTTTCAACCTGTTCGGTGGTCTAGCAGCGTCCTGCGAGCCCGAGGTACGGGCGTCGATTGACGCTCCGCACCATGGCCCGTAGACTTCCGGTCTATCCGTTGTTCTTGTTGATCAGCACTGAACAATTACCAGCGTAGGGTAGGCCACGCGCGCACGACAGGTCCTGCGACAATGACGACGAAGGCGTTCGGGCTGGAGGGACAGGTGCTGGTCGGCCGGTATCGGCTGATCCGCCCGCTCAGCTCGGGCAGCATGGGCACCGTCTGGCACGCGGACGATCTCACGCTGGGCTCGCCGGTCGCGATCAAGATGCTCGGCCCGCTGTACGCGAAGGACGAGACGGTGCGCGCGCGCTTCTACCAGGAGGCGCAGGCGGCGGCGGCGCTCCGCAGCCCGCACGTCGTGCAGATCCTCGATCACGGCGTCGACAACGACGTCCCCTTCATCGCCATGGAGCTGCTCGAGGGCGAGGACCTCGCGCACCGGCTCCAGCGCGTCGGCCCGCTCTCGCCGGCCGAGACGGCGCGCATCTTCGCCGACGTCGCGCGCGCGGTCCGCAAGGCCCACGACGCCGGCATCGTCCATCGCGACCTCAAGCCCGACAACATCTTCCTCGCCCGCGACGACGACCGCGAGGTGGCCAAGGTCCTCGATTTCGGCGTCGCGAAGACGCGCCTGTACGGCAGCGAGGGCCTGGGGACGCAGGCCGGCGTGCTCATCGGGACGCTGCCGTACATGAGCCCTGAGCAGGCGCAGGGCGCGAACGTCGATTACCGATCGGACCTGTGGGCGCTCGGCGTCATCGCCTTCGAATGCGTGTGCGGCCGGGCGGCGATCACGGCCGAGGCGCCCGGCGCGATGATCCTCGAGATATGCAGTGACCCGCTCCCCGTCCCCTCGAAGGTGGCGCGCGTGCCCGTGCCGCCGGCGTTCGACGAGTGGTTCCTGCACGCGTGCACCCGCGATCCGAGCGCGCGGTTCCCCTCGGCGACGGCGATGGGCGAGGCGCTGCGCGAGGCGCTCCTGCCGGGCGGCGAGGCGCAGGAGGCCGGGAGGGCGTCGCTGATCTCCGCCCCCGCCCCGGCCCCCGCCGCCGCGGGCGCCGCGCCGAGCTCCGTCCCGCCGGCATCCGCCGCGCCGGCATCCGCGGCGCCGGCGTCCGCCCCGCCGGTCTCCGTCTCGCCGGGCGGGGGTACGGCCTCGCCGCCGGTCGTCGACGAGGGCGCGGAGGTCGACTGGCCGCCTCGCCGCACCGCGCCCGTCACCGCCCTCGTGCTCGCCCTCGCGGCCTCGGTCCTCGGCGTGGCGCTCTTCGTGGGCTGGCGCGCGCTGGGCAGCGACCCGACCGCGCGGGAGCAGCCGTCCGGCGCGGCGTCGTCGAAGGCGCCCGCGCTCGAGGCGCAGGCGGCCGCTCCTCCGGCGAACGCGCCGCCGGCGGAGGCAGCTCCGGCCAGCGGAGCGCCCGAGATCGCGCCTTCCCGCGAGGCGACTGCGGCGGCCGCCGCGGCGCCCTCGGCCCCTGCCGCCACGGCCGCCGCGGCGCCCTCGGCCCCTGCCGACAGCGCCGCCCCCGCGCGGGCCTCTCGAGCGCCCGCCGCGGCCGCGTCGTGGGCCGCGTCGGCGCCCGATCGTCCGAGCAAGGCCGCCCCGTCCGCGCAGCGGACCAGGGCCGCGGCCGCGCCCTCCGCCTCCAGCGCGGCGCGGCCCTCGGCCTCCAGCACGGCGCGCCCCTCGGGCTCAAGCCCGCCGCGGACCAAGGCCGACCGCCTCGGCTTCTGAGGAGACGCATGCACCCGCGCTTGAGGGCCCTCGGCACCGTCACCGTCGCGTTCGCGCTCGCGCTCGCCGCCGCGCCCCCCGCGCGCGCGGCCGACGTCGACCCGGCCACCGTCAACGCTGCCCGGGCGCTCGCGGAGGAGGGCCTCGAGCTCTACGACCGGGGCGAGTACGCGGCGGCGCTCGACAAGCTCGGGCGCGCCGAAGAGCTGATCCAGGCCCCCACGATCGGCCTGTACGCGGCGCGGTGCCTCGAGCAGCTCGGCCGCCTCATCGAGGCCTCCGAGCGCTACCTGCAGGTGAGCCGCACGGCGCTGGAGGCCTCGGCGAGCGACGTCTTCAAGGCGGCCATCGCCGACGCCGAGAGGGCGTATCGCGATCTCAAACCGCGCATCCCCAAGCTGGCAGTCGGGGTGCGCGGCGCCCCGGAGCGCGAGGTGCAGATCACCGTCGACGGCAAGCCCATGCCGCCCGCGCTCGTGGGGGTGAGCCGGCCTGTCGATCCCGGCAAGCACCTCGTCGAGGGCGCGTGGGCGGGCCGGGTCGTCCGGCAGGAGGTCACGCTGGCGGAGCGCCAGGAGGCGTCGATCGCGCTCGCGTTCCCCGAGGTCCGCCGGCCCTCCGCCCCCTCGCCCGCCGGCCCGGCGTCGCAGGGCGTCGCGCAGCGCGTGCTCGGCTGGTCTGCGCTGGGCACGGGCGCGGCGGCGCTCGTCGTCGGCGGCGTCACGCTCGGCGTGACCCTCGCCCTGCGCAGCGATCTCATCGACCTCGGGTGCACCGAGAAGGTCGTGTGCCCGGACACGCCGAAGGCGCGCGACACGCTGGGCTCGTACAACAGCACGCGCCTCATCCCCGCGCCGGCGTTCATCGTGGGCGGGGCGCTCGCCGCGGGCGGCGCGGCGCTGCTCCTCACGCTGCCGTCCGCGTCGAAGCCCAAGGACGCGGCGTTGCGTCCGTGGATATCGCCGTGGGGCGCTGGGATCACAGGGGTGTTCTGATGAGACGCAGCGGCTACTTGGTGATCTTCGGCGCGCTCGGCGTGGCCGGCGCGCTCGGCGGATGCTTCGACAAGGGCGTGATCGCGATGAACGGCGGCGGCGCGGCCGGCGCCGGCGGGACGGGCGGACTGGGCGGACTGGGCGGCCTGGGCGGCGACGGCGGCGCGGGCGGCGGCGTCGGCGGGGCGACGTCGAGCGCCTCCACGGGCGACGAGCAGCCCTGTGTGTCCTGTTATGACGGTCCCCCCCTCACCCTGGGAGTCGGCGAGTGCAAGGACGGCTGTCTGCGCGACGGGGTGTGCGTCGATCAGGTGGTCCCCACGACCGAGGTTTGCGCGGAGGCCATGGACGAGAGCTGCGACGGTGAGCCGAAGTGCACCGGAAAGCTCGAGTGGAGCCTCAAGATCGGGGAGGGCGGCGCGCAGTACGGCCATGACATCGCCTTCGACGCGGCGGGAAACCTCCTGGTCGCGGGGCGGTTCACCGGGAACGTGGGCTTCGCCATCGACCAGGGCTCGACCGACGCCTTCGTCGTCAAGCTCGACCCGACCGGGGCCAGGATCTGGGGGAAGGCGTTCGGGGGGAACGGCTCCGATGCCTGCACCCGCCTTGCGTACACGAAGGACGGCGGCGTGATCGTGGCCGGGACCCACGACAACACCCTCCGTATCGACGGGACGCCGCTCGACAACGACACCGGCACGGACGACGTGTTCGTGGCGAAGCTCGATGCGAACGGCGACCTCGACTGGATGAATAGCATCAGCGGTCCCGCGGACGACACGGTCCAGGGGCTCGCCGTGGACGGCGAGGGCAACATCTTCGTCGCCGGCAGTTTTATCGATCGGGCGAGGGTGTTCGGCGCGAATGGCCTGGTCAGCGACGGCGGAGAGGACATCTTCGTCGCCAAGATCGACGCGGCGGGGAACCACATCTGGAGCTTCAACTTCGGCAATCGGAGCGAACAGGTCGCCCTCGACGCCGCGGCCACGCCCGATGGCGGCGTGGTCCTGGTCGGCAGCCTCGCGGGGGACATGAGCTTCGGGGACAAGCCCGTCATCCCCCGCGGCTACGACGCCTTCTTGGTCAAGCTCGACAGGAACGGGGTGCCGCGCATCGCCAAGAGCTTCGGCGATGACATGGCGCAGGAGTTCGTGTCGGTCGCGGTGGACGCCCAGGGAGGCATCGTCGTCGCGGGGAACACTTACGGAACGATGAACATCGATGGATCCACGTCGCAGCATCGCGGAGGGGCCGACGCGGTGGTCGCTGCCTTCGACCGCGAGGGCAAGCCTCGCTGGAGCCGTCAATTCGGGAATCAGGAGGATCAGAAGGCGCTCGGGGTGGCGGTGGACCAGGCGGGCAACGTCATCGTGGTCGGAGAATTCGCGCGCTCGCTCGATCTCGACTCTCGACACCTCGAGTCCCGCGGCGACAGGGACGCTTTCCTGGCGAAGTTCACACCGGACGGCGCGACGGTCTGGGCCATCTCGTTCGGCGATTCGATGGCGCAGAGCGCAGCGGACGTCGCGGTGGGCGCGCTCGGCGTCATCGCGCTGACGGGCGATTTCGAAGGCAGCATCGATCTCGGGGGAGCCCCGCTGGCGAGCGTCGGGGGCGCCGACGCGTTCGTCGCCAAGCTGCAGCCCTGACGTCCGCCCCGCGGCGACGCGCGCTTCGCCGCCCCGCTGGCGCCCTTCCTGCATTCCTGCAGATCGAGGTCTGCTCGCCGCCGCATGCTCGTGCAGCCAAGCTCGAATCGCGGGAACCGTACGGGAACGGCCATGGGGGGCCATGGCCTGGCCCTGAGCATGCGCCGACCGGCATTCCAGTGGAGATGCGCCGGTACACATCCATTGACATGTCTCGGTCGTCGACCAAACTTGCGCGAGGCCTCCTCGTGCTGCATTGAGCAACGACGGATCTCCGTACCTGCAAGCAGCACGAGATTCCGACGCGCGGAGGCAGGACATCCAGTGGACCAGGGGGACACATGGAGGTCCGGTGAGAGCTCCATGTACCAGAACAACTGATCCACCGGATCGCGCGCGACCCGCCTCTGGATCCTCTCGCGATCACCTCCGTTGCCCGCATTCAGGCGCTTTCCGGGGGGCGCGCGCGGCGCGGTGGTGAGCTCCTCGCACCGGGCACCACATTTGCCTGCCGAGGAACCGCTCACGGAGGAGGAGGTCTCGCGCGATGATCAACACTCAAGAGAGGCCGGGGTCGCTGCCCTATACCCCCGTCACACCAGGGGCGCTGCCCTATACCCCCGCCACGCATGCGCAGGGGACGAGGACGGGCGTCCACGCGGCGGTCCAGGTCAGCCCCAGCATCGCGCCGGTGGCGGCCAGCGTGCCGCCCATGTCGTCCTCCTCGGGGGACCTGGACCGCGAGCTCGAGGCGCTCGCCCAGGGCGTGCGGCAGAAGCGGCGGAGCCGGCTCGCGGTCGGCATGGGCCTGATCATCGCGGCCGCGGCTGCGGTCGCGGTCACCACCTTCGCCGGCAAGGTGAAGGAGGCCGAGGCGGCCCAGGCCGAGGCGGTGGCCGCGCGCATCGCCGAGCAGGACAGGATCGCGCAGCTCAACCTGGAGCTCGAGGCGCGCAACAAGAAGATCTCCGAGCTGACCCTCGCGCTCGACACGGCCAAGAGCGACGCCGAGAAGGCGCAGAAGGCGTTCGCCGCGTACAAGGCCGCGGAGGAGGCGAAGGCTGCGGCCGAGGCCGAGGACGAGGCCGACGCGAAGACGTCGAAGCTCTCGCCCAAGGCGGCCGCGGTCAAGGGCGGCCGGTCGGCCCCGGCCAAGGCCGCGCGAGGCGCCCGCGCGGGGGTGGCGAAGAAGGGCAAGTGCGTGTGCAAGCAGGGCGACCCGCTCTGCGGCTGCCTGTGAGCAACAGCGCGCCGCCTGTTCCGTGAGCGGCGGCGCGCCGCCCGTTCCGTGAGCAAAAGCTCGCGGCCCCTCCCCCTCCAGACCCGCTGACAGGATGACGACACCGGCGGAGGCCGCGCGGCGCGGGCCGCGCGGCGGCACCGGGGTCATGGCGGCCGCCGAGGCGCGCTGCGCCGGAGAGCGCAGCGCACCTCGGCCGAGGCTCGCTCACGGCACGTTCGCCGCGCCCGGCGT
This sequence comes from Sorangium cellulosum So0157-2, assembly GCF_000418325.1. Lineage (GTDB taxonomy): Bacteria > Myxococcota_A > Polyangia > Polyangiales > Polyangiaceae > Sorangium > Sorangium cellulosum_D. The sequence goes on along the minus strand of NC_021658.1, from coordinate 99,332 downwards.
GATCGTCGCGGAGAACGCCCAGTCGGCGGCGGCCTGGTTCGTGTCCGTCCCGTCGGGCAGGCGGCAGAGCGAGCCCGGAGCATCGTTGAGGTCCGCCACGGAGGCGGGCAGCGGCGCGCCCTCGACGAGGCTCACGCTGGCCTCCCCGATCGTGACGGCGGTGATGCTCCCCTCGTAGGAGAGCGCGTCGATCAAGGCGCCCGTCGTCGTGTTCACCAGCGCGATCCCGTCGGGCTCCATGGGCGCTGCGCCCCCTCCATTCTGTATCCGGTTGGTCTGGGCGCCGGAGAACGCGATCGTCGGAGTCCCCTCCGGCACCATGGCCGGCGCCTCGTCGGTGCCGACCACCACCGCCGCGCTGCCGAGCACGAGGTACTGGCCCGCCGCGAGCGTCCCGGCAGGGCTCAGATCGAACGTCTGGTACACGGAGGCAGGCGCTCTCGCGCCGTTGATCAACACGATCGCGTGACCCGCGAGGTCGACCGGTCCGCCCGTGCCGTTGTAGATCTCGATGAACTCGGCACCATCGGTGTCCTCCTGATCGTAATCCACCTCGTTGATCACGAGCGCTCCCGCCACCGTCACCACCTCGACGGTCGCGGTGAGCGAGCTCTCCCCGAGCGTCGCCGTCACCGTGACGCCGGCGCTCGAGCCGCCGTCCACGTAGTCGAACGTGGCGCTCTGCTGCCCGGCCGGGATCGCGACCGACGCAGGCAGGGTGCCGGCGTCCGGCGGGTCGAGCGCGAGCGCCACGACCGCGCCGTCCGGCGGCGCCGGGATGTCGAGCGCCACGGTGAACGACACCGTGCTGCCCGGCGCCGCCGTGGCCGACGACGGGTCGAGCGCCGCCAGCGCCGGCGCCTCGGCCGGGTCGAGGACGCGCACCGTCGCGGCGAGGCTCACGACGTCGAGGGCCGCGGTGAGCGTCACCGCCTCCGCCGCGGCGACGGCGTCGAGCAGCACGGGGGCGCTCGTCGCGCCGGCGGGCACGGTCACGCCGCCGCCCACCACCGCGAGCGCCGCCGGATCGCCCGAGGTCACGGCCACGAACATGTCGGCCGGCGCCGGCCTGGAGAGCGTCACCTCGAGCGGCGCCGGCACGGTCTGCGCCCCGGTCTGCCCCGCGTAGACGAACGACCCCGCCGGCCCGAACGCCGCGAGCCGCGGCGGGCCCGGCACGAGGTCTTCCGCGCCGCGCGGCTCGATCTTCGAGTTGTCGTTCCGAAAATCGAGGATGCCGCGGATGCTCGCGAAGCGGTCGCCGACCACCGGGAACGGGTCGGCCAGGTACAGGAGGTCGTTCACGCGCAGATCGCCCGTGACGAAGAACTCGTTGTACATGGTCTCGAGCCCGGTCACCCTGACGTCCGCCACCTCGACGAGCACGCCCTCGAGCTCGGCGGCCCGCGGCCCGCCGGTGGCGATGTCGGCCGGCGCGACCGGCGCCGGCGCCGGCGCCGCCTCGCCGAGCGACGCGATCACCTCGACAACGGCGGATCCGAGCTGGATCTGGCCGTAGAAGTTCGTGACCACGGCGCTCGCGATCCGCACGCGGTCGCCCGCGACCACGGCGTTCTCCGGGCTGTAGACGTAGACGCCGGAGTACGCGGGCCCCGCGTACTCCGGGTCCCCGGGCTTGACCTGCACGAAGAACCCGCTCGCGTGCTTCGCCGTCACGAGCACGTTCTCCAGGGCCACCACCATCCCCTCGGCGACGGTGCCGTCCTTGATGTCGTAGATCGACACAGGGCAGCCCTGTGCTCCCCGGTTCGCGTCCGCCGGGCAGAGGTCGCACGGATCGCCCTTGCCGTCGCCATCCATGTCGGCCTGGTCGGGGTTCTCGAGGCTCGGGCAGTTGTCCGCGCCGCTCTCGACGCCGTCGCCGTCGCCGTCGTGCGGGTTCGGCGCCGAGCAGAGGGTGCTGCCCGCGTCGATCGGGCACGCGTCGCAGGCGTCGCCCTCGCCGTCGCCGTCGGCGTCGGCCTGCGCGCCGTCGTCGAGCGGCCGGATCGGGTTGAAGACGCTCGGGCAGTTGTCCGCGCCGTCGTCGATGCCGTCGCCGTCGAGGTCCCCGTCCGTCGGCTGCCCGGTGTAGACGGTCGAGCCGTTCACCGACGCGTTCACGGGCGCGGTCGCCGCGCGCGACGGGGTGCAGAGCGGCTCGCCCTCGGGCTCGTCGCAGAAGAAGGGCGGGTAGATCTCGCCCACCTCCCGCTCGAGCTGCTCCAGCCCCATCCCGATCTCGTCCTGCAGACAGACCTGCTTCGCGACGCCGCACACGTCGAGCTCGTCGCAGACCTCCGCGCCCCGGACCGCGGCCACCACGGCCGCGTCGCCGTAAAGGACCTTCCCGCCGCGCATCACGAGCACGACGTCCTCGGGCTCGGCGGCGACGATCGCGCGGTGATCGGCGCGCTCCGCGCCGTTGAAGACGGCGATGTCCGCGACCTTCCCGAGCGACAGCGCGCCGATGACCTCCTCGGTGGCGGTGACCGAGGCGGCGCTCCCGGTCACCATCCTCCACAGCTCCTCGTCGGTGAAGAAGCCGTCGTAATACACCTCGTTGAGCGCCGCCGCGCACCGGAGCTCGCGCAGGAGGTTCATCGAGCCGGTCGCGATCCAGTCCGTGCCGAGGGCGATCTGCACCCCGAGGCGGGCCGCGGCGGTGACCACGGCCGTGTCGCCGTAGAGGGTGACGTTGGAGCGCGGAGACCAGATGAGCGCCGTCCCGTTCTCCGCCATGGCCGCGTAGTCGGGCGCGGTGAGGCCGATCCCGTGGATGTACGCGCTCTGCGGCTTCAGCACGTCGTTCGGCGCCGTCTGCAGGCAGACGAACTCGTTCCGCGCCGACGCCTCGATCCCCTCGGCCACGTGCGGGCAATAGGCGGCCTCTCCCTCGATGTCCTCCCCTCTCACCATGTCGCTCGAGTAGCCGCAGCCGCTCACGAGCTCGCGGCCGCTCGAGTCGCGGAGCGGGAAGGTGTCGAAGAGGACCGAATCCTGCCCCAGGCCTTCCTGATCGCCCCGGTCCAGGTTCCGGAGGAGCCCGGTCGCGCTCCCCGAGCCGACGATCGACGTCGCGCCGCCCATCAGGAAGCGGAGCTCGCCCCACCGGATCTGCGCCTGCGTGGCCGACCCCGGCGTGTCGATCCTCGTGTGGTCGTCACGGCCGGTGCGCCAGTCGTGCCGGTGCTCGTAGCGCTCCTCCGTCGGGGTATACGGGCTGTTCTGCGTGAACGTGAGGTGATCGTGCGTGTTGATCAGCGAAGGGGAGATGACGCCCCTCGGGCACGTGATCACCGTCGCGCCCGCCGCCTCGCAATCGCAGCCGACGCACGCGATCGTCCCCCGCTCGTCCACGAGCACCCGCCCGCCGCGGTACACCGCGCCCGGGGCGAGCACGACGCCCTGGATCAGCGTGGCGCCCGCGCCGGGGACCACCTCGCACGTCCCGTGCGCGACCGGCGGGATCTCCCCGCACGCGATCTCCAGGAGCTTCGACTTCGTGCAGTCGACCTCGCAGCCGTCGGCGGCCGCGACGTTCCCGTCGTCGCACTGCTCGCCCGGATCGACGACGCCGTCACCGCAGCGCGGCGGCACCTCGATCTCGCACTCCGCCGAGCAGCCGTCGCCGCCGTCCGTGTTGCCGTCGTCGCACGCCTCGCCCGCGTCGAGCGCGCCGTCCCCGCAGCGGGGCCGCGGCGCCTCCTCGGGATGGCACGTCGGCGAACAGCCGTCGCCCTCCGCCATGTTGCCGTCGTCGCACACCTCCCCCGCGTCGACAACGCCGTCGCCGCACACGCCGGCGGGGGTGTCGCCTCCGTCGTCGTCCTCGCAGCCGTTCCAGAACAACAGGCCCACGAGCACGACCATCAGCCGCGCGAAGCGCATCGATCGGTGAGGCATGGCGCCAGTGTAGGCGATGCCCGCGCGCGCCGGTGTTGCCTTCAGATGACGCGGCGGGAACGCGCGATCGCGATCGCCGCTCCCGCGAGCAACGCGAGCCAGCCCACATCGGGCAGCGCGCCGCGGCCCTGGGGCGTGCCGGCGGCATAGCTGCAGGAGCTGTCGCGCCGCTTTCCGTCGATCGGCCGCCCTCCCTGGCCGCTCGTGCCGGGCAACGGGACGCCGCTCACGCCGCCGCTGCTCGAGCCGTTTCCGTCCCCGCCGCTCCCGGTCCCCCCGCCCTGCTCGGGCTCGCAGCCCGCGGCCTCGTCGCGGAGCGCGGCGAACGCGACCTTGGCGGCGCCGGCCTCGTCGACAAGGCCGTAGAGCCGGTCGTCGCGCGGCCCGTCCTGGAAGCTGGCCCAGACCACGCCGGCGACGTCGTCCCGCTGCGAGAGCAGCTCGAGCGAGGTCGTCAGGTTCGCCGCCTGGAGCTCCTCGCCCACGAGCGCCGACGACCACGCCATCCCGGTCACGAAGAACGGGCTCTCGTCCCCCTCCTCCTCGGCGAGCTCGCGCACCTCGTCGAGGGTGCCGCCGAGCGCCACGGCATCGACCTCGCTGAACTGGCTCACGAACAGCTGATGGCCGAGGTACGACCACGGGGTCCGCTCGTCGTAGCGCAGCGCGAGCTCCTCCAGCACGGGCTGCTCGTAGAGCTCGCGCAGGTAGTCGACCCCCGAGAACGGCGCCGCGGCGTCGTCCGAGGCGAGCAGGCCGCCCGCGATCAGCGACAGCTCGCCGACGTTGAAGAGCGCCTCGTTGCGGACGCGGATCTGGGCGAAGATCTGCGCGAGCACGCGCGGCAGGATGTAGGTGCAGCCCGCGTTCTCGGGATCGAGCGCGTAATCGGGGTCTTCGAAGCAGTTCGGCTGACTCCAGATCTCCCAGCGCACGACGTCCCCGGCGAACCTCGTCATCAGCGCTTCTGCCGTCTCGGCGAACGCCTCCACATAGGCGTTGTTGCCGTCCCCGTCCGGATCGTCGTTCCAGCGTTCCTGTCCTTCTGCGAGCGTGCGGTGGGACAGCAGCCCGAGCGGCTCGAGGCCGGCGCCGCGCACGGCGTCGATGATGGCCTCGTACGCGTCGAGCTTGTCCTCGTCCCACGCCTCGGCGCCGTCGAGCAGGAACTCGACGCGCACAGCGCCGGCGCCCGCGCGCGCCAGCTGCTCTGCCCGCTCCTCGTCGAGGATCACCTTCCCTGCGTCGACGGGCGCCCCCGGGTCGATTCCATAGAAGGCGCACGGCACGCCCCGCGCGGCCAGCGCGGGCGGCGCGAGGGAAAGCGCGGAGGAGGCGGCAAGAGCGACAATGACTGCACGCATGTTTCGAGCATAGCTGGGATGACCGCCCCGACCAAGAAACGACCCCTTCATGGACCATCCATGCTAGGGAGACGCATCACATGGCTTCCCTGGAACTGGACGAAGAGGTGCGCGGGCGCGCCGGAGACGCGGCGGCGGGCGGCGACGCCGGCGGCGAGGTGGACGACGCGGCCGAAGGCGAGCACGACGCGCCGCCTGCCCGCGGCTTGCGCGACTGGCTGCGCGGCGCGCCGCTCTCCGGTCGACTGCACCTCGCGCTCGGCCTCGTGCTGCCGGCGATCGTGCTCGTCGCGAACATGGTGCGGGTGCGCTCGTTCACCATCGACGACGCGTACATCTCCTACCGCTACGCGCGCAACTTCGCCCGCGGCCTCGGGCTCGTCTACAACGCCGGCGAGCGCATCGAGGGGTACACGAACTTCCTCTGGACCGTGCTGCTCGCGGCCTTCATCAAGGTCGGCCTCGACCCCGACGTCGTCGCCAAGGTGCTCGGCGGGCTCGCCGCCTGCGGCTCGCTCGGCGCGATCTACCTCCTCTCGGCGCGGCTGCGCCCGCACGGCGCGATCCCGTGCATCGCCACGTGGCTGTTCGCGACCTCGATCGTGCAGAGCGGATATGCCGTCTTCGGCCTGGAGACGCCGCTCTTCGTCCTGCTCGTCCTCGCCGGCACGGAGATGATGTTCCGCGAGCGCGACCGGGGGACGGGCTTCCCGTACTCGGGCCTCGTCTTCGGGCTGGCCGGCCTGACGCGCCCCGAAGCGCCGATGTTCCTCGGCATCCCCATGCTGTTCCTCGGCCTGCGCTTCTTCGGGCGGCAGAACCTCCTCCGCGGGGTCGTCTTCGCCGCGCCGATCGCGTGCCACATGCTCTGGCGGCACAGCTACTACGGCACGTGGCTGCCGAACACGCTGAGCGCCAAGACCGGGAGCCTCACCGACCAGCTCGCCGGCGGGCAGCGCTACCTCGCGGAGTACGCGGCGCACACCTCGCCGGTGCTCCTGCTCGCGCTCTTCGGCCTGTGCGTGGCGATCGTCGCGCGCCACCGCGACGCGCTGTGCGTCGCGGCCCTCGCGCTCGCGGTGGGCGGCTACGTGCTCCTCGTCGGCGGCGACTGGATGCCGTTCTACCGCTTCATGAGCCCGTTCGAGCCGTTCTGCTTCCTCCTCGCCGGCCTCGGCGCCCGCTCGCTGCTCGAGCCGCTGCTCACCGCGCTCTCGGCCCGCGCCGCGGCGTCGCGCGAGGGCCGCGCGATGGCCCTCGCCGCGGGCGCCGGCGCGCTCGCCGTCGGCTGCATCGTCGCGCTGGGCGTCTTCCGGGCGCAGAAGCTCGATCGCGCCCAGTTCCGGATCCTCGACGACGACAAGCGGTTCTGGGACACCGCCGCCGGCGGCACGGCCGCGTGGTTCCAGGAGCACGACAAGCCCGGCGAGGTCGCGGTCGGCGACATCGGGTACATCGGCTACGCGACCGACTATCCGGTGCTCGACCTCCTCGGCCTCGTCGATCCGGTGATCTCCAAGCTCCCGGGCGGCTACACGCGCAAGACGGGCCCCGGCTACGTGCAGCGCGTGTTCGACAAGTCGCCGCGCTACTTCGTGTTCGTCGGCGGCGCCGACACGTGCGACAAGCTCCCGTTCCCGGCGCAGGAGAAGCTCCGCAAGGACCGGCGTTTCCGCGGCATCTACGAGGTGGCCGGGATGATCCGCCACAGCAAGAACGGCTACTGGTGCATCTTCGAGCGGCGGGACGACGCGCCGCCGCCCGCGGCCGCCGCGCCCTGAGCGCCGCCGCGCCCCGGCGGCGAAGGCCCGCACCCCCACCTCGAATGCGCGCATCCCCACCTCGGACGCGCGCATCCCCACCTCGGACGCGCGCACCCCCACCTCGGATGCGCGCAACCCCACCGCGGGTCCGCGAGGTTTGCTAGCATCGCCGCCCCATGCCCTGGCTCTGGTACGTAGGTCCCCTCGCGTTGCTCGTCGTCTGGTACCTGACCGGCTTGCGCGGCCGGCACGAGGCCCGGCGCGACGCCGAGCTCGTGCGCTGGCGCGTGCTGATGACCCCGAAGGCGGCCTCGCGCCGGGCCGGGGCGCAGCGCGACTCCCGGAAGACCGTCGCCGACATCGACGGCCCTCGCCCGGTGCGCTCGATGCCGAGCAGCCTCGAGCGGATGCTCGACGACGCGGGCGGCGGCGCGGTCGTCTCCCGCTACGAGCTCGTCCCGAAGCTCGCCTACGTCGCGGTCGTCGGGCCGGACGCGAAGAACGGCAGCGAGTACCAGGTGGTGGCCGCGAAGCTGGCCAAGCCAGCGCCCCGGCTCACCGTGTGCCCGCTGCCGATCATCGACGGCAGGCGCGCCCCCAACACCGGCGTCCAGTTCAAGAAGGACCCGGATTTCATGGAGCAGTTCCTGGTCGAAGGGCCGGAGGCGAAGTCGATCGGCCGGTGGCTCTCGACGCGCGTCCGCGACGCCCTGCGCGACTTCCCCGACGCGTGGCTGTTCGTGCAGGACCGCGCCATGGCGATCGCCGTGTACGGCCCTGTGGACGCGGAGCGCCTGCAGGAGCTCGTGGTGGCCGCCGACGCGATCTTCGCGGAGCACGGCGCCGGCGGCGCCCCCTCGCTCCTCTTCGAGGACAGCGAGGCGGACGACGAGGACGAGGACGACAGCGAGGCGGACGACGAGGACGACGAGGACGACAGCGACGACGAGGAAGAGGACGAGGAGGCCGCGGGCGCCGAGCGCGCCGTTCGGTGATCACGGGCGAGCCGGACCGTGTTAGTCATCGCAGCTGGGACCGCTTGAACGCGAAACCGCTGCTCTCCGCCGCCGTCCTCCTCTCCCTCGCCCTGGCGGCCCGGACCGCCGCATCGGCGGGAAATAACGGCTGGATCAAGTCCCAGGGCTCCCGCGCGGCGCTCGAGCTCGACGTCCTGAGCAAGTCGGCCGGCTGGTCGATGGCCGACGTCGAGTCCGAGGTGAGCACGTTCGGCCTGAGCTTCGCCCTCGTCGGTCAGCTGGCGTGGCGCAAGCGGCTCCTCCTCGATGCGGAGCTCCCGCTCGCCTACGGCAGCGTCTCCGCCACGTTCCGGTCGTCCCGGCTCGACGTCGACGAGAGCAGCAGCGCCGGCAGCTTCCTCTTCGGCAACCCCACGGTCGGCGCCCACTACGCGCGGTCGATGTCCAAGAAGCTCGCCGTCTTCGGCGGCGGCGCGCTCTCGATCCCCGTCATCACCGATCCCAACGCGGACGCGCGCGCCGCGCTGCAGGCGACCCTCCCGGCGCGCGCCTACGCCGATCTGCACCGGCTCATCCCCGAGCACTTCCCCCTGCGGGCCCGCGGCGGCGTCGAGGCCGAGATCGCCACGCGGCTCGTCTACCGCGCCGACACCGCGGTGATGGTCGCCTTCCCGACCAGCGGGGGCGACGTCGACCTCGTGCTCGAGCAGGGGAGCGAGCTCGAGCTGCGCGGCAAGGGCGCCTTCGGCGGCGGGCTGCGGCTCCAGGCCGCGCTGACGCTCGCGCACGAGGACCTGGCGCAGCTCGCGCTGGAGCCGTTCGTCGGCTACACGCCGGCGGAGCCCGGCTTCTACGGCCGGGCGGGGCTGCTCGTGGCGCTCGACGCGCCGCTCGGGTTCGGCCTCGCCGAGGACAAGGTCGCCACGCTGCGGCTCGCGGTCGGCCACAGGTTCTGACGTCCACCGGCGTGACGTCCGCCGCCGCGGGAATGCTCCGCGCGCGCCGCCGCCCGTCGTAGGCTTCGCCGGAGCGGGAGCGGATCGGGCGAAAGGGCGGGTGGATCACGATGGGCGAGCATCACGTCTCCGAGCGGGCGAACGAGGAGCAGCTCCAGGCCTTCATGCGGGCGCTGCTCGACGACGTCGCGGCGCTCGAGCGCCTCCTCGAGGAGGATCGCATCGAGTCGGGCGTGCGCCGGATCGGCGCCGAGCAGGAGATGTTCCTCGTCGACCGCGCGCTCCGGCCCGCGCCGGTCGCGCTGGAGGTGCTCGAGCGGGCCGCCGACGGCCGGCTCACGACCGAGCTCGCCCGCTTCAACCTCGAGGCGAACCTCACCCCCCTGCCGTTCGGCGGCGGCTGCCTGCGGCGCCTCGAGGCCGAGCTCGCCGACGTCGTCGGCCGGGCCGCCGAGGCCGCCCGCGCCGTCGGCGCCGACGTGCTGCTCGCGGGCATCCTCCCCACGCTGCGCGCCAGCGATCTCCGGCTGGAGAGCCTCACGCCGGTGCCGCGCTACCACGAGCTCAACCGCGCGCTCCGGGAGCTGCGCCAGGGCGACTTCCGCGTGTCGATCCACGGGCTCGACGAGCTCGAGATGACGCACGACAACATCCTGCTCGAGTCGTGCAACACGAGCTTCCAGGTCCACCTCCAGGTCGGGGCGCGGGAGTTCGCGCCGCTCTACAACCTGGCGCAGGCGGTGACCGCGCCGGTCCTCGCCGCCGCGGTCAACTCGCCGTTGCTCCTCGGGCAGCGGCTCTGGCACGAGACGCGGATCGCCCTGTTCGAGACCTCGGTCGACACCCGCCCGAGCGACCGCGAGGGCCGGCAGCACAAGCCCCGCGTCCACTTCGGCGACGGCTGGGTGCGCGACGGCGCGCTCGAGATCTTCCGCGAGGACATCGCGCGCTTCCGGGTGATCATGACCGCCGAGACCGGCGAGCCGCCGCACGCGGCGCTCGCGCGCGGCGAGGCGCCGGATCTCCGGGCCTTGCGCGTCCACAACGGCACCGTCTACCGCTGGAACCGCCCCTGCTACGGCGTCGCGGACGGCGTCGCGCACCTGCGCATCGAGAGCCGCGCGCTGCCCGCGGGGCCCACCCTCCTCGACGAGGTCGCGAACGCCGCCTTCTTCTTCGGCCTCATGTCCGGCCTCGCCGAGCGGCACCCGCGCATCGACCTGGAGATGCCGTTCGAGGACGCCAAGGCGAACTTCTTCGCGGCGGCGCGCCACGGCCTCAAGGCGCAGCTCGCGTGGACCGGCGGGCGGACCCTCCCCGCGCCGGAGCTCATCCTCACGGAGCTCCTCCCGGCGGCCCGGGAGGGCCTCGCGGCCGCGGGCATCGACGCCGCCGACATCGACCGTTACCTCGGCGTCGTCGAGGAGCGCGTGCGCCGCGGCCAGACCGGCGCCCAGTGGGCGCTCGGCTCGCTCGCGTCGATGGCCGGGCAGGGCACCCCGGAGCTGCAGTGCCGCGCGCTCTCGGCCGCGATGCTCGCCCGCCAGCAGGAGGAGTCCGGGAGCGGCGGGGCTGGCCGCCCGGTGCACACCTGGGAGCCCGCGGCGCTCGAGGCGGACCGGGAGCTCCTGCGCGACAGCTACCGGACCGTGGGCCAGTTCATGTCGACCGATCTCTTCACGGTGCGGCCCACCGACATCGTCGACTTCGCCGCGAGCGTGATGGACTGGCGGCACGTGCGCCACGTGCCGGTCGAGGACGAGCGGGGCCGGCTGGTCGGCGTCGTCTCGCACCGCGCGCTGCTCCGGCTCGTCGCCCGCGGCGCCGCGGCGTCGAGCGGGTCCGCGCCGCCCACGGTCGCGTCCATCATGCACGCCGATCCCGTGACGATCACGCCGGAGACGCCGACCTTGGAGGCGATGCGGATCATGCGCGAGCAGCGCGTCGGCTGCCTGCCCGTGGTGGCGGGCGAGCGGCTCGTGGGCATCGTGACGGAGCGCGACCTCCTCGACGTGTCGGCGACCTTGCTCGAGGCGTTCCTGCGCGAAGCGTGAGCGGGCGTGGCTGCCCTGCCGCGACGGGGGTGAAGAAGAAGAAAAAACGCAAAGGCGCAAAGACGCAAAGACGCAAAAAAAAAGAGACAGTAAAAAATTCTCTCTCCTCTCTTCCTCTTGCGCCTTTGCGCCTTTGCGTTTTTTCTTCCATTCTTTCTTTGACCGTCTGCGACCTGGACACACCGCGCGGAGCAGCGCTGCCGGCGCCGAGTCGCTGGCAAACGTCGCACACCCCGCGAGCGACGAAGCGCTGCAGCGCAAGGCGCTGAATTGAATGAGCTTCCGCATGGCCGATAACGCTGTCGAGAAGATCCGGTGTGGACCCAATTAGCATTCAGGGCCGCTTCACCGATCTTCCACCCTCCTCGCCGCTCCGAGCGCGCTCTCCGCCTCGCCTCCACCGAGCGAGGTTGACACGCCGCGTTAGCGCACCTAAGGGATCCCTCCAACCGGCGAGCCGGGATCCGGGGGGGTTGCGCGGGGCGCGCGGGGCGGGCCCGCGGCGGGCCCTCCGGCAGCAGAGGAGTCGACATGGCTTCAGGCAAGAATGGGAAGGGCGGCAAGGACCGGGTGGCGGTCGTTGCCGGGCTGCGCACGCCGTTCACCAAGGCGGGGACGGCGCTCAAGGCGATGCGCACCGTCGATCTGGCCGCCGCGGTGGTCAAGGAGCTCCTCCAGAGGAGCGAGGTGAGCCCGCGCGACGTCACGCTCGTCGTCTACGGCCAGGTGGTGCCGACGCTCGACTGGCTCAACGTCGCGCGCGAGGTGGTGCTGCGCACGGGCATGCCCAAGGACATCGACGCCTTCAGCGTCTCGCGCGCCTGCGCCACGTCGCTCCAGGCCATGACGAGCGCCGCCGAGGCGATGCTCGCCGGCCAGCACGACGTCGCCGTCGTCGGCGGCGCCGACAGCATGAGCGACGTGCCGCTCGGCGTCTCCCGCAAGCTCGCCTCCGCGCTCACCGACCTCCAGAAGGCCAAGACGCTCGGCGCCCGGCTGGAGATCCTCTCCCGCCTCTCGCTGAAGGACATCGTGCCCCCGATCCCGGGCTTCTCGCGCGAGCCGACCACGGGCGAGCAGATGGGCGAGGCCGCCGAGAAGATGGCGAAGCAGAACGGCATCTCGCGCGCCGAGCAGGACGCCATCGCCCACCGCTCGCACACGAACGCCGCGCGCGCCTGGCGCGACGGCACGTATGCGGCCGAGGTCATGCACGTGATCCCCCCGCCGTACGACGAGCCGGTCGAGCGCGACAACGTGGTCCGGGACGACTCGACCCTCGAGGCCTACGCCAAGCTGTCGCCCGCGTTCGATCGCCGCCACGGCACCATCACCGCGGGCAACGCCTCGCCGCTCACCGACGGGGCGAGCGCCCTGCTCCTGATGCGCGAGAGCAAGGCCAAGGCGCTCGGCTACCAGCCGCTCGGGTACGTGAAGTCGTGGGCCTACGCGGCGGTCGACCCGGGCTGGCAGCTCCTCATGGCCCCGGTGCTCGCCGCGCCGCGGGCGCTCGATCGCGCCGGCCTGTCGCTGGATCGCATGGACCTCGTCGACATGCACGAGGCCTTCGCCGCGCAGGTCGCGTCGAACCTGAAGGCGCTCGCGTCGCCGTCGTTCGCCGCGGACAAGCTCGGCCGGTCCGCCGCCGTCGGCGAGGTCGACCCCGAGAAGCTCAACGTGAACGGCGGCTCGATCGCGCTCGGCCACCCGTTCGCGGCCACCGGGGGGCGCATGGTGCTCTCCACGCTCCGCGAGCTCAAGAAGCGCGGCGGCCAGCACGCGCTCCTCACCGTCTGCGCCGCGGGCGGCCTCGGCGCCGCCGTGGTCCTGGAGGCAGCATGACGACGACCGAGAGCGCCGCGACGCAGTCCCCCGCGGCCAAGAGCCCCGTCTCCCTCGAGGTGCGCCCCGACGGCGTCGCCGTCGTCACCTACGACGTCCCGGGCGAGGCGGTCAACACGCTGAAGCCCACGTTCGCCGGCGATTTCGAGCGGATCATGGGCCAGATCGCGAGCAACCCGCTCATCAAGGCCGCGATCCTCGTGTCCGGCAAGGCCGACACCTGGATCGCGGGCGCCGACATCGACATGCTGAAGAGCGTCACCACGGCGGCCCAGGCCGAGGCGATGTGCCGGGCCGGCCACGAGGCGGTCCTGCGGCTCGTGCGCTCGCCCAAGCCGATCGTGGCCGCGATCCACGGCGCCGCGCTCGGCGGCGGCCTCGAGGTGGCGCTCGCCTGCCACGCCCGGGTGCTGAGCGACGACAAGAAGACGGTGCTCGGCCTGCCCGAGGTGCAGCTCGGCCTGCTCCCCGGGATCAACGGGCTGCAGCGGCTCGCGGAGCGCGCCGGCCTGCAGGCGGCGCTCGACCACGGCCTCACCGGCAAGAACATGCGCCCCTCCAAGGCGCGGCAGCTCGGCGTCGCCGACGACGTGGTCCCCGCGTCCATCCTGAAGGAGACGGCCGCGGCGCTCGCGCTGGAGCTCGCTGCGGCCGGCCCGCCGTTCCGGCCGGCGCGCGCCGGGAAGAAGGGCCCGAAGCTCGACGCCTCCGCGCTCACCCGGGCCGCCCTCGAGCAGAACCCGATCGGCCGGGCCTTGCTCTTCCAGCAGGCCCAGAAGCAGACGCGCGAGAAGACCGGCGGGCACTACCCGGCGCCCGAGCGGATCATCGAGGTGCTGCGGACCTACGCGGAGCGGGGGTTCGACGCGTCGAGGGAGGTCGAGGCGCGGGCGTTCGGCGAGCTCGTCGTGTCGAGCACGGCGCACCGGCTGATGGAGCTCTTCTTCGCGACGAACGCGATGAAGAAGGACACCGGCGTGGACGACCCGTCGGTGCAGCCGAGGAAGGTCGAGAAGATCGCGATGGTCGGCGCCGGCCTGATGGGCGCGGGCATCGCCTACGTGAGCCTGAACGCCGGCATCGCCGTGCGCCTCCGGGATCGCGACGACGCGTCGCTCGGCCGCGGGCTCAAGTACGTGACCGACATCCTCGGCGACCGGGTGAAGAAGAAGCAGCTCACGCCGCTCGAGCGGGACCAGAAGCTCGCGCTGCTCACGACGACGACGGACAGCTCGGGCCTGAAGAGCGCCGATCTCGTGATCGAGGCGGTGTTCGAGGATCTCGCGGTGAAGCACGCGGTCCTGCGGGACGTCGAGGCGAGCGGCAAGGACGGCGTGATCTTCGCGTCGAACACGTCCTCGATCCCGATCTCCCGGATCGCGGCCGCGTCGAGGCGGCCGGAGAACGTGGTCGGGATGCATTACTTCAGCCCGGTGCACAAAATGCCGTTGCTCGAGGTCATCCGGACGGAGGCGACGTCTCCCGAGGTGGTCGCGACGGCGGTGGCGGTCGGCAAGCGGCAGGGCAAGACGGTGATCGTGGTGAACGATGGAGTCGGCTTCTACACGAGCCGGATCCTCGGGCCGTACATGAACGAGGCGAGCTGGCTCCTGGCCGAGGGGGTGTCGATCGAGCAGGTCGACCGGGCGCTCGTCGCGTGGGGCTGGCCGGTGGGCCCGCTGGCGCTGCTCGACGAGGTGGGCATCGACGTGGCGGCGCACATCGGCCCGATCATGATCGAGGCGTTCGGCGATCGCATGTCCCCGCCGCCCACGATGGCCAAGCTGGTCTCCGACGACCGCAAGGGCCGCAAGAACGAGCGCGGGATGTACCTGTACGGCGCGGCGGCGAAGAAGAAGGGCAAGGGGAAGCACCCGGACGAGAGCGTGTACGCCGTGCTCGGCCTGCCGGTGCCGAAGGCGAAGGACAAGCCGCCGGTGGCGGCCGAGGAGATCCAGATGCGGTGCTCGCTCCAGCTCGTGAACGAGGCGCTGCATTGCCTCGGCGAGGGCGTCCTGCGGAGCCCGCGCGACGGCGACATCGGCGCCATCTTCGGCCTCGGTTTCCCGCCCTTCCGCGGCGGTCCGTTCCGCTACGTCGACGCCCTCGGCCCCGCGGAGGTGCTCCGCCGCATCGAGGTCTACGAGCGCCGCTTCGGCAAGCGCTGGACGCCGGCCCCGGCCCTCGTCGAGGCGGCGAGGACGGGCAAGCGCTTCTACGACTGACGCGCCGGGGCGCGGCGGCGGGCGGCGGCCTCGGTCAAAAGCTGCCTCGCGCGCCGAGGAGCGCGCCCGCCGGCCCCGCCTCCAGCACCCCCGCGCTGACCCACCTCGGGCGCGCGCCGGTCGCCGCGCCGGCCTGCGTCGGTTCGGTCCACAGCAGCACCGCCGCCGCGCCGAGCCCGGCCAGCCCCACCCCGAAGCCGAGGGTGCTCACCACGGCCATGGCGTTCGCGCTGTTCGCGGCGTCGAGCCCCGTCGCGTCGCAGGCCTTCGCGTCGCTGGCCTGGATGGCGCCGCCGCAGTGCCGGTCGATGACGCCCTTCTCGCCGAGCACGAGCGCGCCCATGATCCCGCCCAGCGCGAGCCCCGCGACGCCGACCCCGCCCGCGACGTAGGCCGCCGTGCGACGGCCCGCCGGGGCCTCCCGCGGGCCGGAGGTCGGCGGCGCTCCTCTCTTGATGTCCAGCACCAGCGCCTTCGACTCGCCTTCGGCGATCGTGATGCGCTGTTCCTGGACAGCCCCTCCCGGCATCTCGATCGCTATCCGGTGCTCTCCTGGATCCACCGGCAACGCGACGCCGAGCGAGGCGTCTCCCAGCGCGTGGCCGTCGCGCCGCACGACCGTTCCGGCCGGCGCGCCCGGCGGCAGGGAGAGCGCGAGCCGCGGGACACGCCGAGACAGCGCATCGAGCTCCTGGGCCGCGACCTGCGGCCGCCTGCCTTGCCGGGCCTTCTCGGCCCGCGTCATCCGGTCGAGCAACGCCATGTAGTCCTTGAAGCGCGCCGCCGCGGTGGCGACCCGGCCCCACCTCGCCTCGCAGGAGGCCAGCGTGAAGAGCGTGCCCGGCTGAGGGTCGAGGCGCTCGCTCTCGGCGAGGGCCTTGCAGCCCGTCTCGTAGCGACCTGCCTTCATGTCGGCGAGCCCTCGGTCGAAGAGCGCCTCGGCGGCCGCGATGTCCTGGGCCGCGGCGGGCGCGGAGAGCGAGAGCAGGCCGAGGGCGGCGAGGAGCTGCGTGGGCCGGCGGAACCAACGAGTCATGATCTGGCGCTCAGCAGGCAAGGGAGCTCGGGACACGGGCCCATGAAGGGGACGAGCGACGCGGAGCATGAAGGCCGGAGGGCAGGCAGGCGAGGTGCAACATCACCCCTCCAGTGAGCCTCGCCGGGGCGCGTCGGGCCGGTCACGGCGCGCGCGGGCGGCGTCGCGGCGGAGCTCCAGATCAATGCCGCCCATACAGGTCGGGGGTCGAGGCGGGCTCGCGCGGCGGTGGCTTCTTGTTGGCGGACGACGCCGAAGGCGCCCTGGACCTCGAGGGCGCAGACGTGCTGGTCGGCGCGGGCGGATGTGCGCTCGGGCGGCGGGAGGCCGCGGCGGGAGCCGAGGAGGCCGGCACCGAGGTCGCAGGCACCGCTGGCCCAGGCGCGGCGCTGGGCTCGGGCGGCGCGGCGCTGGGCCCGGGCGGCGCGGCGCTGGGCTCGGGCGCTGTGGCGGGCGCTGCCGCGGCCAATCCGGGCGCTGCCGCGGTCGGCCCGGGCGCTGCCGACGCCTCGGAAACAGGGTCCGGAGCCGTTGCCTCCGGACCGCCTCCGCCGCGAGCGCCAAGCATGAGCCAGCTCGCGGCGCCGAGGACCCCGAGCCCGAGCACCGCCAGTCCGGCGGCGATCGGCCCTCGCATCGGCCTCGCCCTGGTCGGCCCGGCCGACACCGCCGTTGCGGTCTGGGTCCTCGCGAGCGTCAGCCCGTGGGGGCGCGAGTCGCACGCCGGGTCCGGGATCGTCGCCGGCTCCGCCGCCTCGTACGCCGGGGTCATCGCCGTGGCGGCGGCGACCGTCCCGGGCCGGGACGGCGCCCCCGGGATCGACCACCGTTCGCCGCCCACCGGGACGCCGAGCACCTCGCCCAGCGCCTGCACCGCCTCCACCGCCCGGCCGAACCGCGCCGCCGGCACGATCGCAGTGGCCCGCGCAAACCACGCATCGAAGCCCGGCGGCAACATCACACCTTGCGCGCGCGCGCGCTGCACCGGCGGCTCCTGAGGACCACGGACGGCCAGCAGCGCGAACGCGACCATGTCGCCGGCGCTCCTCGCCTCTTGCCGCCAGTAGGGTACCCCCACGAGCAGCGAATAGGCGATCATCCCCAGAGCATAGATATCCGCGGCCCCCGTGAGCCTCGCGCCGACCTGGAACTGCTCGGGCGCCATGTAGATCGGCGTGCCGAGGTTGCGCGTGGCGCCGGCCGCGGCCGTGCTCTCGGCGATGAGCTTCGCGACGCCGAAATCGAGGAGCTTCACGCGGACCGAGCCGTCCTCCCGCTCCGACAGGAAGATGTTTGCGGGCTTGAGGTCGCGGTGCACGATGGATGCGGCGTGGGTGCGGTCGAGCGCGATCGCCGTCTGGTGGAGGTAGGTGATCGCCTCGGCGGGCGGCAGGCGGCCGGCGCGCTTCAGGCGCTGGCCGAGCTCCTCGCCGCGGAGCAGCTCCATGACCAGGAAGGGCGTCCCGGTCGCCTCGTCGACGCCCGCGTCGAAGACGTCGACGATGTACTCGCTCTCGACGTCCGCCGCGATGCGGGCCTCGAGCTTGAAGCGCTCGCGCATCTCCTCGTCCGCGAAGATGTGCGGGTGCATGGCTTTGAGGGCCCGGCGGCGCGCCGTCTCCAGGTGCACCACCTCGTGGACGCTCCCCATTCCACCGGTAGCGATGAGGCGCACCACGCGATAGCGCCGCGCGAAGACGGTCCCCTCCGCGAGTGTGGCCGACACGGCGGGAGGCTCGCTTACCGGGCTGGCGGCGTCAAGGATCCAGGGAGCCGGCGGCCGGCCGCGAGCGAGCGCGGCGGCGGTCTCCCTCGGTGCCCGCCGTCACGCATCGCCCCGCCTCGCCGCGCCGCCGCGCGGCATGTGGGGCCCGGCGCGCGGTGATCGCGCGGCTGGACGGCGGGGCGCCGGCATCGCGCTCGTCGAGGCGCTCCCGCGGCGCCGCTCTCCACTACAGGTCTCTCGCACACCGGACGCCGACGTCATTCTCGCTGTCCGCCGGATCGTCATAGGTGCGGTACGAAGTAGGCAGGTACGAGGCGTCGTTGACGAACGCCCCGCCCCGGACCACCCGGTCCGAGGCAGCGGCCATGTTGGCGCAATCCTCGCACTCTTCTTCGGGATAGTCGGCGTGCCAGTCCAGGGCCCACTCCCACACGTTCCCCGCCAGGTCCGCCTGCCCCCATCGTCCATCGCCCTTCGGCCGGGACCCGACGGGCAGGATATCGGTGAGCTCACAGTCGCTGGCCGGAGACCCGTCTCCGGTGCAGTCGTACGCCGCGTAGCTCTCATCGATGGTCGCGTCCCGGGGCTCCGACCACGGATACTCTCGCTGCTGTTCACCGCCGGCCGCGGCGTAGTTCCACTCCACCTCCGTGGGCAGCCGGCCCCCGTCCCACGCGCAGAACGCGAACGCCAGGTACCAGCTCAGGCAGTTCACCGGTAGATGCTCGTGCGCTTCGGGCACGTCCGTCCATATCCGCCAGGTCGAGTCGCACTTCAGCGTTTCCTTCAGCGCCGCCGCGTTCGCGGGCAGCCAGCTGTCGTCCCAGCCGTCATTCCACCCGCTCCCGTCGATGAGCGGGTGCTTCCCCGCGCCCGCCTTTGGCTTGCTGCCGGGATAGGCCTCCACGAACTTTCGAAACCGCCCCACCGTCACCTCGAACCGATCCAGCGCGAACCCGCTCACCCTCGCCGGATATCTCTCGTCGTTGTCTCGCTTGAAGCTCCCGCCGTCCACCTCCAGGGTCGCGCAGCAGCTCTCGTCGCCCCTGGGGCCGCACGTCTTGGCCAGCCCGGCGCAGCTCGGCGGAGCGGGGCACGCCTCTCCGCTGCAAGCCCCTCCAGCGCCGGTCCCGCTGGATGCTCCAGCGCCGGTCCCGCTGGAGGCTCCAGCGCCGGTCCCGCCGCCCGCCCCTTCGTGCAGGTAATAGCCGTCGTCCAGCCCCACGAGCGTCCCGCACCCGCCGGTCATGACAGCCCACGCCGCCCCTATCCATGCCGCGAGCTTGCCCTTCGCCATGCCCTCGTTCTACCGCCCCGGCGCGGAGGCTGTCCACCGCTGCGCATGGCCTCGATGACGCCGCGCGCGAAGAGCGGCCGCGCGCAGAGAGCGTCTTATGCTTTGTGACGCCAATCCCACTCAATGTCCTGCTCTAGATGCTGCAGAAAGGCAGCGCCTCGCATCACCCAACCATAGTCCGTGTCGATCCAGCAGGAAGGCAGCTCATCGCCCAACCCGCGGAGCAAAACAGCCATCACGCTTTTCACCAGCTCAAAATCATTGAACACGACATACACATATGTCTTATCGCGAGCCTCCGCACGAAACGCCGCGTCCAGATCTTCATTGGCTGCATAATCCTCGGCCACCTCCGCATCGTCGCCCAGGAGGGAGATCCGGACATACCCATCACAAACTCGCACCTGAAACTCGTCCTCGTACGCATGAACCTGAGCCCCGAAATGAGATTTCGTCATCTCATGCAGCTCGTCAAGCTGGACATGGCGCGAGCATGCCACCACGAGGGCTTGGGACATGGCTATTTGATAACCTCCACGAGCAGATCGAAGTTGTTCGTGACGCAGATCTTTGAGCCAGCCTTCTTGACGGTCCTGTCTCCTGATTTTCCTGTATCGTTGACGAACACCACTACCGGCCGTGTAACGTATGGTTCGGTCTTCTCAAGGACCTGCTTGATGATCGCGTTGGGGCTCGAAGCGCCATTCTTGTACTGGATAAGCACCTTATCGGTGATGACGTCTACTTCTCCGAGGATTTCTCCGCTCGCGCCCATGATCTCGATGTTCGAATTCGTTACGTTCACGCCTGCCTGCTGAAGCTTCTGAATGAAATCCTGAAGACCCGGGTCCTCTTTCTTCAGCCTCTTGGGCGGTCGCGTGTTCAACCCCAGCGGATCCACCAGCAGGGTTGGACTGCCATCGAACGCAAACAGCTTCGCCCCTCCCGCGACTCCGAGCGGATCTGGACTGCACCACCTCCCGACGTCCGGGTCCCAGTACCGGAACCGCACATAGCACAACCCGGTCTCGTCGTCCGCGTACTGCCCCAGCAGCCGGAACGGGCTCTCCACCGGCCGCGCGTGCTGCGCCGCCTGATCCCTGAAGACCTCGACCACCCGCCCCCACGCCGAATGCGCCGCCGACCAGGCCACCCGCCCGTCCGGCCCCAGGAGCTCCTTCGGCATCCCGAGGTGGTCATTCACCACCGCGAACACCTGCCCCTGCTCCGCTTGCAGGAGCGGCGCGGACGTCCCCGGATCATGCACAAACACCCGTGCTCCGCGCGTCCGCTCCAGGTCCGCTGCCAGCTCATTCCCGTCCCAGAGGAACTCCACCGTACGATCTGCCGTCTCGGCTCCCGCCAGTACGACGTCCTTGCGAACCCGCCGCCCGAACGCGTCGTAGGAAAAGCGCACCCGCGTCCCGTCCGGCCGCCGCACCTCGCGCAGCCGATCCCGACAGTCCCACGCGTACTCGGTCGCCGCCGCTTCAGCGCCCTCCGTGCGCGCTCCGAGGTCGAGCTTGACGATCCGGCGTCCCCGCTTGTCGTACGTGTACTTGGCCTTGCCCGCATGCCGCAGCAGATCCCCCGGCGCGATCTCCCACTCCGGTGAGCCCGCCTGTGCCTCTAGGCTTTCGAGCATCGTTCGCAGCGAGCCCGCCACGTCGTATGCGAACACCTCGCGGAGCGAGCCGCGTCGTGCTTCGAGGAGCTGATCGATCCGGTCGTATCGGTACGTGGTCGCGCCCCATCGACCGTCGTCGATCCGCGTCACGCGCCCGAGCGCGTCGTAGCTCCATTTCCGCTCGACGAGATCCTTGGTGATCTCCGTCCCGGGAGTCGACGCCGATACCCGCTGCTCGATCAGTCGATCCATCGTGTCGTAGCCGCTCCGGATCGACACCTGCTCATCCGGACGACCGCGCCAGACCTCCCGTCCGAGCACGTCGCGCTCGATCTCCATCCGGTAGCCGTCGTGCTCCACGGCGACCAGCGCATCCAGCGCGTCATACACGTACTTTGTCGTCGCGCCGTTCGGCAGCACCCGCTTGGTCCGCCGCCCGCGCGCGTCGTACTCGAACCGCAGCGCCTTGTCTCCCTGCCGCTCCGTCACGATCTGCCCGAGGCGGTCTCGCTCGAACATCGTGACAATCTTGTGCTCCCCCTCTTCCACGACCGCGGCGAGCAGCCGCCCGAGCGAGTCGCGCGGATAGGTCGCGATTCCGTCGGTCGACTGCTCGAAGACGATATTACCCATCCGGTCGTGGTTGAACGCTCGAAAGCTCCCGTCCGGATAATCGATTCGCGACAGGTTGCCGGCCTTCGAATAGTCGTACTTCAGCACCCGTCCATCGAATGTCCGCTCCTCGACGACGCGACCTGCGGCGTCGTACGTGAACCCATACACCTCTCCACGCGGGTTCTCGATCTCCCGGAGCCGCTCCTTCGAGGTGTACCGGAAGGACCACTTTTGCCCTTCGGGCCGCGTGACATGCGCGAGCACTCCCGTGCCGGCATACTCCATCGCCGTCACTTGCCCGAGGGCATCCGTGACACGTGCGACATTACCCTGCGCGTCGTAGGCTTGCTGCATGACGGATCCATCTGGACGCTGGATCTCGATCGGCCTGCCCAGCCGGTCGTACGTGAGCCGCGTCCCCCTCCCGAACGCGTCCGTCATCGACACGGGACGCCCGAGTGTGTCGTACTCGAACAGGGTCCGCGCTCCGCGCGCGTCCGTCTCGGCGATCACGTTGTGCCGGGCGTCATACTCATACCGCACGACGGGCCCCTCGGCCCCCTCGATCGAGCACAGGCGCCCTCGGTCGTCGTACGTTAGCTTGTAGGTGACGCCCGTCGGGTAATGAATCTCGGTAAGGCTTCCCCGCGCGTCGTGCGTGTAAAGCGTCTCCAGCCCGTCGGGGCCCGTGCGTTTGACGGGAAGATCCCCCTCGTACGCCCAGGTCGTCACGTTGCCCGCCGGATCCACCACGCGCACGAGGTTGCCGCGCGCATCGCGCTCGAAGCGCGTCGTGTCTCCCGCGCCGTTGCGCTCCTCGACGACGTGGCCGTCCTCGTCGTACTCGCGCTCCGCCAAGACGACGCCCGTCGTCGTCTCTTCGCGCGTGACGAGTCCGTCGTCGTCCCATGTGTAGATCTTCGGCTCCTCGCTCTCCGCCCTCGTCGTCTGCGTCCGCCCGTCGGCGTAGAGCTCCACCTCGTGCAGGCCATCGGGTCCCCACGTCCGCACGCACCGCCCGCTCTCGTCGTCGTAGGTGTACTGGAAGCGCGCGCCATTCTTGAGCTGGGCGACGATCATCCGATCTGCGCCGTCGTACTCGTACTCCTCGACGTTCCCGAGCGCATCGACCACGGAGGCGAGGTTTCGGGCCTTCGAGTACCGGTACTCCACCCATTGCTCGACGCGGCCGTCGACGCGCACATCGAGCCGCGCGAGCCGGCCGCGGTCCCACGTGAAGAGGACCTCGCGCCCGGCCGTGTCGACCACGCGCGAGAGCAATCCCTCGTGGTAATCGAGCGTGATCGCGTTGCCGCTCGCGTCCTCGATCGAGCGGAGCAGCGCCTTGCGCCCCGGCCCGGCGAAGACGCGGGCGATGCGGCTTTCCGGGTCGTAAACGCGATAGCTCCCGTCGCGGCCGACGCGGAGCTCGAGCCGCTCGCCGCGCTCGAATGATGCCTCGCCGGCGCCGACTTTGTCGAAGCAGATCCATCGACCCTCGTCATCGTGCAGGTCGATCGTCTCTTCGCCCTCTTCGATCCACTGCTCGAGGCTGTGAGACCAGCCCGGTCCCAGCGCCGCGTCTCGGTCGTCGCAGCGCGAAGAAGCATATTGGCGTTCGATGACGAGCGGAATGACGCCGGGCAACGAGATATCCGTCGCCTCGTCGACGACCTCGCCCGTCGCCACGTCGACGGGGTGTCCCTCCGTCGTGCATTTATTCTTCTTCTTACGTTTTTTCTTCGGCGATTCTTTCCGGCGGTGCTTACCCCCTTTCCGTTTCCCGCCCCCCGCTTTGCTTCCCTTGCCGGGGGTCCCCTTGACCACGACCCCGTCGTCGCCCTTCTTCTTCGGCTTCTTCGCACCTCCGCCGGCGGCGTCGTCAGCGCCCTTCTTGCCCGCCTTCTCGGCGCCCTCTTTCCCCGCCTTCTCAGCCCCCTCTTTCCCCGCCTTCTCGGCGCCCTCTTTCCCCGCCTTCTCAGCCCCCTCTTTCCCCGCCTTCTCGGCGCCCTCTTTCCCCGCCTTCTCAGCCCCCTCTTTCCCCGCCTTCTCGGCGCCCTCTTTCCCCGCCTTCTCAGCCCCCTCTTTCCCCGCCTTCTCGGCGCCCTCTTTCCCCGCCTTCTCAGCCCCCTCTTTCCCCGCCTTCTCGGCGCCCTCTTTCCCCGCCTTCTCAGCCCCCTCTTTCCCCGCCTTCTCGGCGCCCTCTTTCCCCGCCTTCTCAGCCCCCTCTTTCCCCGCCTTCTCGGCGCCCTCTTTCCCCGCCTTCTCAGCCCCCTCTTTCCCCGCCTTCTCGGCGCCCTCTTTCCCCGCCTTCTCAGCCCCCTCTTTCCCCGCCTTCTCGGCGCCCTCTTTCCCCGCCTTCTCAGCCCCCTCTTTCCCCGCCTTCTCGGCGCCCTCTTTCCCCGCCTTCTCAGCCCCCTCTTTCCCCGCCTTCTCCGCCCCCTCTTTCCCCAGCTGCTCCGCCCCCTGCTTCCCGACCTGCTGCGCGGCCTCTTGCGCCCCCTCCTTGCCGACCGCTTCCGCGACGGCCTTGCCCGCCTTTGCGGCCAGCCTCCCCCCCGTGGCCGCCGCGCCCCCGAAGGGGATCATCCCCGCCGCGGAGATGGCCGCGTTCAGATAGTCGCCTTCCGCGAGGTAGATGGCCGCGTTGAGCCCGTCGGCGATCTCCCCGAGGCCCGGGATGAAGCCGACGATATCGAGCCCGGTGTGGACCCAGTCCGAGGCCTTCTCCCACCAGCTCTTCTCGGCCTCCTCGCGCATCTTGTTGAGGTCCACGAGCGGCCCTGCATAAGGTGCCAACCCGTGGGCCATGAACACCGCCTTGCCGAACGTGTTCTCCGGCCCGTCCGGGCCCGCACAGTTCATCGCGTACAGCGATGTGTGATAGGTGACGTTGGCCCCTCCCGCGTGGACGGTCGTGCTGTGCGTGACCGGCCGGCAGTACCCCAGGTTCACGCCGCTCTTGACGCCGCCGCCCGTCCCCGGCTCGTCGCCCTGGACGGTGGTGATCCGGCTCGCCATCGTCGCGGTGTCGAACGTCCCGAGCCTCACCGTGGTCGCCTCGTCCACGCCGGCGGCCAGGCAGGCGCGGATCTGGTACGGCACCGGCTTCATCTCGTCGCCGATGGGCGTCTTGCAGACGTCCGGCTCGATGCAGACGACCCACGCGTTGCCCGTCTTGCAGAGCCCTTCATTCTCGGCCACGAGTCGTCCCTCCCGGCGCCGCCATGCACGCCTCGAGCGCCTCAATCCTGCGTCTCTTGCTGTACGCGCCGCGCCACGTCATGAACAGGCGCCCCTCCGGCACGTCGATCATCAGCGTGTCGAGGAGCATCGGGACCACCGCGCGCGAGCCCGTCTCGAGCAGCGCCAGCAACCCGAGCTCGTAGCCCGGGAGCCGGAGCTCGAGCGCCCCGTCCGGGTGCAGGTTCTCGAGGACGATCTCCTCGTTGCCACGAAGATACCCCGGATAAACGAGATCCGGATGAGCGCTGTTGTAGAACCGGTAATCGAAATCGAGCGGCGCGTGCGGCCAGCGCTCTGCTTGCCACGCCTCGTCGTAGGTCCCCGCGTACGCGCGCCGCGGCAGCCAGACGCCCGGGATCGGGCCGAGCCCCTCCGGCTTGTGGAGCCGGCCGAGCTCGGTGACGGGGTCGTCGGGCGACTCGATCTGCGGCGCCTCGAACGTGACGTCGCTCGGCGTCTTCCCCTCGGGGAGATAGCCCTTCCCGACGGGGTTCTGCTCGAACGCGCGGCGGGCCCCCCACGCGTCCTGGAAGGTCCCGCCGAACGCGTGCTCGTACCGGACAGGCACCTCGCGGCAAGGCTCGGGCTCGGTCAGGCGGTGCTCGTCGCCTTCGCGCACCCAGCGCCGCGGTCCTGTCACGCGGAGCTTCTTGTCCACCTTGCCGACGCGCGCGCGGACGAACCACGCCGGCGCGGGCCAGCCCCCCGGCGCGTGCGCCGTCGCGTTGATGTGGATGTCGCTCCGCTGCTTGAACGGCGCGAGATCGCCCTCCATGCGCAGGCTCGACGAGCCCGCGTCCCCGTGGAACACGTCCCCTCCGGACACCTCGGGTTGCTCCGGATCGAGCTGCGCGACGCCTCCAGGGACGATGCGGAACGCCCCGCGCAGCACGAACACGCCGAACTCGCGCCCCTGCGGATCGACGCTGTCGAAGAGGAAAGGCCAGAAACGAGTGTAGTTCCGTACGATCATGGCAGCGCCCGTCCAGCGGCTGATCAGTTGAGGTCGATGTACTCGCCGTCGATGTCCACCACCCCCGACGCCGCGATCAGGACCGTATCCCCGTTGACCTCCACCGCCGCGGCGTCCACGGTCGCGCGCTGGCCCGCCTTGACCTCCACGACGGCGCCCGCCGTGGTCGTGATCGTCACGCCCGCCGCGTTCGCGATGGTCACGCCCGCCGACGTCTGGATCGTCGAGCCGGCGGTGATCTGGATGTTCGCGCCCGCGCTCATGCTGATGTTCGCGCCGGCGCTGATCGACACGCTCCCCTCGGCCGTCAGGCTCACGTCCGGCCCTTTCATCGTGAGCGTGGACCGCCCCGTCGTCTGCGAGATGAACTGATCCGTCATCACCGTCCCGGTGGGCGGGATCTTCGGCGGCGGCTCGGCGGGTTGCTCGATCGTGACCGTGTGCTTCTTGCCCACGAGCGTCGAGTCCTGGACGCCGATCGCCGCGGCCCGATCCTTCCCGACCGTGATCGTCTGATTGTTCGCAACCGCGATCGTCTGGTCGTTCCCCACCGTGATCGCCTCGTCGTGCCCGACCGTGCGCGTCCGATCGACGCCCGTCGTCTCCGTCTCGTTGTTCTTGACGAGCTTGTTCAGGTCCTTCTGCGCCTGGACATTGACGAGCTCCCTCCCCGCCGCGTCCTCGAACATGATCTCGTTGTAGCCGCCCGTCCCGCCCGTGGAGTTGCTCCTCCACCCGCTCTGCGTCTTGTTGTCAGGCAGCTTGTACGGCACCTTCTGCAGGTTCGTGTACACCCGTCCCACGATGACCGGCCGGTCCGGGTCCCCGCTCAGGAAGTCCACCAGGACCTCCTGCCCGACGCGCGGCAAGGTCACCCCGCCGTACCCGGCGCCTCCCCACGACTGGCTCACGTGGATCCAGCACGAGCTGCTGTCGTCCATCTGGCTCTCGCGGTCCCAGTGGAAATGCACCCGCACCCGCCCGAACTCGTCCGTGTGGATCTCCTCCCCGGACGGCCCCACCACGGTCGCGCTCTCGACGCCGTTCACCTTCGGCTTCGGCGTCACGAGCTCCGGCCGGAAGGGGATGTCCGTCCCCCGCGCCTTGCACCGATGCGACCACTCGCCGTGATGGGTCCCGCTCATCGACGACTCGACGACGAGCAGCGTCCGGCTCTCGGCGAGCGCCTCGTGCGGATGCCCCGCGATGCTCACCACGCTCCCTGGCGCGAGGTCATGAGCGTTCGTCTCGAAGGTGCAGACCTTGGCGCTCCCGCGCTTCGCGTCGAGCCGCCGCTGCGCCAGGCTCGCCGCCTCCTTCTCGTCGGTGCGCGCCTTGCCCTTGTCGTCGGCGCTCGGCGTCGCGTCCCCCTGATCCGTGCCGAAGAGGAACGCGCCCGGCGTGTACTGGTAGCGCTCGAGCTTCGCCTCGAGCCCCTGCCCGCCCGACGCGCTGCCCACCAGCTTGTAGCCCGGCGGCCGGCGGTAGTCGTGGTCCCGCAGCGTGTATTTCCCCGGTCGCACGCGCTTGCCCATCCGGACGTCGGTCACGAACGAGATGCCGTGGCTGCGCAAGAGGCTCGCGTCGTCCAGGAACATCAGCGGCGCCCCGCGCTTCACGTTCGCGTGCGGCGCGTCCGACAAGACGAGCTTCGTCTCGTCCCCGCTCTGCTCGAACGCGTACGTGATGCCCGCGTCTTCGAGCATCCGGCTCACGAAGGCGAAGTCCGACTCCGCGTACTGCACACGGTATTTCCGCTTCTTGTAGGCGCCGCCGTCGATCCGCACCTCGGGCTCGATGCCCCATTCCTTGAGCACCTTGAGCGCGATGTCCGGCTCGGAGACGTGCTGGAACATGCGGTAGTTCTTCCGTTGCGTGAGGAGCCACATCGTCGGCACGAGGGTGAGCTGGTACGTCGAGAGCCCGCCCGGCTCGACCCGCACCTGCTCGAGGTGGTTGCAGAGGCCCGACCACGACCTGTCGTGCGCGCCCGCGCGCAGCGTGAAGCGCGCCGGCTGGCCCACGACGGCGTCGAAGTCGATGCTGGCGTTGTCCGAGACCGCGACCAGGTTGACCTCGAACAGGGACGAGAGCCGCTCTTGTACGGAGAAGTTGCGCACGTCGAGCGCGTCGCCCGAAGCGACCTCGACCTCGAGGTTCTTTCCGCCGACGCGGCTCGCGGCGGCGCCGGCCGCCTTGCCGACGCCCTTGACCGAACCACCAGCGGTCGCCTGCGAGGGATCCTCACCATGGCTTTTTACGAACGTCATCCTCGCGCCCTCCTGCGCTCCGGCCCGCTCCGTCTGCTCGCGAGCGTCCAAGGCTCCTGTCGAACCAAGCAAGTCGAATCATGGCTGGGAATACGCAGGGGAGCGTCTCACGAGATCTGGTGTACTGTCCAGGGCCTGCTGTGCAGGCGCACGGCGCCGGATGGCCGTGCGCGCTCCGTTCGACGTAGAGGGTCGGCGTAGAGGGTCGTTGGACGCGAGGCGATGCCAGGGTGTGCGCACTGCGCCGCTCGGTGGACGATGGCGGGGCGGAAGCACCCCATCACCGAACCTGTAAAATTGCACCTTTTCCACGAACGAAACGCGCGCGTGGCGGCGAGAATCGCGCCCTGCGGCCACGATGCCACACCCCTCGCGTCCCCTCCGGGGGACGACGCACGAGGAGGCGACGTGTAGGATTTCAAGTCTTAAAGTTACGGGTCGATCCTCGTACGCTTGCGTCCGATGGACGTGGTGTCGCTGTGCCCGCTGCCGGCGTCGGGGTTCGTCTGGCAGTCGCAGGACGGGAGAGCTGCGCAGACCGTCGTCGTGAAAGCGACGTTCGTGCTCGTGCCTGGGACGTCGTATCTCGCGGCGGAGCAGCAGGCGCCGAACGAGGAGGACAAGCACTGGAACGACGATCCGGCGCGCAGCGTCGTCGCGCCGAGCGACAGGGTGCCCTACAAACCGCGCGCCGACGTGATGCTCGTCGGGCACGCCTACGCTCCGGGCAAGCGTCCCATGCGATCGATGATGGTCCGTGTGGCGGTCGGGGACATCGACAAGTCCATCGAGGTGTGGTGCGACCGGGCCTTCCGGGTGCGAGATGGCCAGCTCCTCGAAGGACAGGGCTTCACGAAGATGCCTCTCTGCTGGGAGCGCGCGGCCGGCGGCCCCGACACGAGCAACCCGGTCGGCGTGCGGTTCGACGCGCCCCCGGACATGTATGGCAGGGTCACGATCCCGAACCTCCAGCCGCCCGGGATTCACGTGGTCAAGCCGTCGGATACGTTCGCTCCGGTGTGCTTCGCGCCGATCGGGCGGAGCTGGCCAGGGCGAACATCGTGGCTCGGACATCTGGCCAGGAAGTTCCCGCAGCCCGGGTGGGAGGAGCGGCCGCTGCCGGAGGGGCTCGATCCCGTGTACTTCCTGGCGGCGCCCCTGGACCAGCAGGTGGAGCAGCTCCGACCCAACGAGCACATCATCCTCGAGAACCTGAGCCCCGATCACGCCCGCCTGGTGACGAACCTGCCGGGCGTCCGGCCGAGGGCGGTCGCGCACCGGGCCACGGGGGAGCGCGAGGAGGTGGCGCTCGTCGCGGACACGCTGTGGATCGACACCGATCGTGGGCTGTGCACGGTGGTCTGGCGGGGAAGGGTCGGGCTCAGGCATCCGAGCGAGGCGGGGCGCATCGCGGTGACGCTCGAGGGCGACGCCGGCGGCCGCGTCTCCAGCGACGAGGCGAAGCCGTCCCCGCCGGAGGCCAGGGACGCGGCGGAGAAGCTCGGGGTGGAAGAGGACGCGGAGGGGACGCTCCAGCTGGGGGCCGAGGTCAGCGCGGCGGTGGCGCCGGTGATGCCGTTCCAGGGCGGGGGCGAGCCGCGGCAGGCGCCCGCGCCGCCGACGTCGAGGCCGGGGGACGCCGCGTTGCCGTTCAGGCCGGGTGGTCACCCACCGCATACCGCCGAGCCGGCGCCGCCGCCTACGCCGCCCGCCGTGAGCCCGGCGCCCCCGCCGCTCGTGGTGCTGCCGCCGCCGGCGGAGCCGATCGCCAGGCCTGCGACGGCGGGGCCGTGGAGCCGGCTGGAGGCGGGCGGGAGGCCTTCCATCGGACAGTCCGTCGTGGAATCCATGGTGGGCCCGGGCCCTGCTTCGAGGAGCCCCGCGTCGCCGCCGGCGGAGCCGACCCCGGCGGCGGCCGCGCCCGCGCTCACGCCGAGGCGCGGCGGGCGTGAGATCGTCGATCTGCTCTGGTTCAGCCCCGCGGCGATGCCGCGAATCCGGAAGCACCCGGCGTGGAAGGAGATCCTCGCGGACGTGAAGCCGCGTCCCGACGACGAGGACCTCGACGACGACATGCCGCCGGGCAAGCGGCCGTCGGCGAAGGATCGCCGGGACGTGCTGGCGATCCTCGCGCGCGGGCAGCCGATGCGGGTGGAGGACCTGGAGCAGGCGATGATGGAGGCCGTGGGCGAGGACGGGGCGTTCGTGCCGCCGCTCGTGCTGGTCGCCGGGGAGCTGGAGCTCCCGTTCGATGAGGTGGAGATGCTGAAGGCGCTGGTGGCCGCGGCGAGCCCGCTCGTGATGGCGGACAAGAAGCTGAAGGAAACGGTGGAGGCGATCCACGAGGTCTTCAAGATGCCCTGGGTGCAGGGGGCGACGAGCGTGGTGGAGGGGCTGACGGGGCAGCTGCGCGAGGCGCTGGGTCAGAGTCGCGTGGTACCGGCGAGGACGATCGAGGCGCACGCGGAGAGGGCGCTGCTCGAGCACAGGCATTTCCAGAAAAGGCTGGTGATGGGGCAGATGAGATTGCGGGCGCTGCTCTCTTCCACCGGAGGTCACGCGAAGGTGCCTGTGTACTGGCCTGAGGCGGTGGGGAAGGAATTGCCGGGTCTCCAAAGAATGCAAGTGAGAATGATCGCCGCGCTCGGAATGCGCACCGAGCACCAGGAGAGCGCTGGCATCGCGCTGCGGGCTTGCTCGGTCGCGAGGCGCGGAGCTCTTTAGAGTCGCGCGCGTGAGCGGGCCGGCGCGGCGCGCGTCCCGTCGCGGCGTTGCCGGCGCCGCGCGCCGCGCGCCGCGCGCCGGCCCCGGAATCCCTGGACGCGCCCCGGGCCAGGGTGGCCCGCGGGTTGCTCCCCTCCCGGTGCGGGGCAGACCGCGCGGGAGGTTGTCAGTCATGCGGAAGTGCGTGCGCGATTCGGTGGTCGTCATCACCGGGGCTTCGTCGGGGATCGGCAGGGCGGCGGCGCTCGCGTTCGCGCGGCGCGGCGCGCGGGTGGTCATCGCGGCGCGGAACGCGTCGGCCCTCGAGGAGGTCGCCGCCGAGTGCGCCAGCGCCGGGGCGCGGGCGCTCGCCGTCCCGACGGACGTGCGGGACGAGTGCGCCGTCAGGGCCCTCGCCCGCGCCGCGGTCGAGGTGTTCGGCAGGATCGACGTCTGGGTGAACAACGCCGCGGTGTTCCTCTACGCGCGCGCCGAGGAGGCGCCCTACGAGACCTACCGCCAGGTCATCGAGACGAACCTGCTCGGCTACGTGCACGGGGCGCGGGCCGCGCTGCCCTATTTCCGCGCGCAAGGCGCCGGCGTGCTCGTCAACAACGTCTCCGCGCTCGGCAAGTTCGGCGGGCCGACGATGAGCGCCTACGTGAGCTCCAAATTCGGGGTCGTCGGCCTCGCGTCCTGCCTGAGGCAGGAGCTCGTCGGCACCCCGGACATCCACGTCTGCACCCTCCTGCCCGCGGCGGTCGACACCCCGATCTACCAGCACGCCGGCAACTACACCGGCCGCGCCGTCCAGCCGATGCGGCCCGTCCTCGACCCCGAGCGGGTCGCGGCCGCGATGGTCTCCCTCGCCGAGCGCCCGCGGCGCGAGGTGCACGTCGGCGCCGGCGGCCGCGTCACCGCCGCGGCGTACACCGCCTTCCCGGGCCTCACCGAGCGGGTGCTGGCGGCGTACATCCCGAGCGCGACCTTCCTGGATCGCGCCGCGCCGCACACCGACGGCAACATCTTCTCGCCCATGAAGCGCTGGACCGGCGTGACCGGCGGCTGGCGCGCGGCCTCGCGTCTCGCCGCGCTCCTCGACACGGCGAGGGCCGCCGCCCGGCTCGCGCGCGAGATCCCGTCCGCGGCGCTCGGGCGCCTCAAGCCACGGTGAGCTCGCCGATCTGGCACCCTCCGTACGCGATCTCCCATTGGTCCTGACGCGCTGTCGTACCCGGGGTGCCTCCCAACCTCGGGGATTCTGTGACGCGTTCTCCACCGTCGGTCGGCATGCTGCGCGCCGACCAACGATTCGATGAGAATCAAGGAGGCGCAACGATGAGCCGTTATGTGGCGCGCACGCTCCGAAGCGATGACTTTTCGACGCTGATGGATCTCGAGGCGGCGCTCTTCGGAAGCGCGGGCGAGGGCGAGCTCGGGCGGTATTACATCCGTCTTTGCTGCGATTTCTTCAAGGACTCTTGCTTCATGGTCGAGGCCGCGGGCAAGCCCGCGGGCTACCTGCTCTCCTTCGCGCGCGGCAAGGAGGTCTATTGCACGACCCTCGCCGTCCTGCCCGAGTACCAGGGCTCCCGCGCCACGCACACGCTGCTCCGGGCGTTCGTCGGGTCGATCCTCGGGTGGGCGGAGTCGTGCTGGTTCACCGTCGAGGAGGACAACCACGCCGCGCGGGCGCTCCACGCCATGCTCGGCGCCAGAGAGATCGAGGTCCGCCCCGACTTCTACGGCACCGGACACCCGCGCATCATCTCGCGCATCGATCGCGACGCGTTCATGGCCCTCCGGGCCCGCTTCGAGCGGGTCGGGCTCGTCGATCGCGCCGCCGAGGCGAGGGAGCCGCGCGCGGCGGACGGCGGCATCGCCGCGGTGGCCTGAGGCGGACGGACCTCATGACGACCACCGCTCCGCTGGACGCCGCCCGCCGCCCCGGGGCGGCGAGCGACTGGCCGTGGACCGAGGCGCTCTCCGTCGTCAGCCGGGTCTCCGGCGTGATGGGGCTCGCGCTCGACACCGCGTTCCGGGCCAGCCTCTTGCCCGAGCTGCCCGCCTCGCGCGACCGCGAGCGGGCGCGCCTCCTGCACGCGATCGCCGGGGAGCTCTGCGCGATGCACGCCCTGCGCGTCCGCGTGACCGGCGCGCTCCCCGCGCCGCCGTTCGTGATCGTGGCCAACCACGTCAGCTACCTCGACCCGATCGCCCTCGCCTCGCTCACCCCCTGCACCGCCATCGCCAAGCAGGAGATCGGCGGCTGGCCGATCGTCGGCGAGCGGGCGCGCGATCTCGGCGTGCTGCTCGTCGACCGGCAGCGCCCGGCGAGCGGGGCGCGCGTGCTCCGGTCGGCGCTCCGCGCCCTCTGCCACGGCGTCCCGGTGCTGAATTTCCCGGAGGGCTCCACGACGCGCGGCGAGCAGGTCCTCCCCTTCCGCAAAGGCATCTTCGGCCTCGCCCGCATCGCGGGCGTCCCCGTCGTGCCCGCGGCGATCACCTACGATGCCCCGGAGCTCTGCTGGGCGGGCGACGACACCTTCGTCCCCCATTATCTCCGCTTCTCCAGCCGCCGCGAGTCGAGCGCTCGCATCACCTTCGGCCCCCCGCTCGGCGATCACGGCGGCGCGGCCGATCTCGCGGAGCGCGCCCGCGCCGTGATCCTGGACCTCTTGAGCCTTTAGGAGATCTCATGTCGCAACAACGAGCCGCCGCGTACCTGCGGCACGGGCAGACGCCCTTCTTCCGCCTCCCGACCGCGAGCTTCCAGGAAGCCGGCGCGTCGGCCTATGCCGGCGCCGACGCCGTGCTCCTCGGCGTCCCGTGGGACGGGAGCGTCACCTACCGCCCGGGCACCCGGTTCGCGCCCTACGAGCTGCGCCGCGTGAGCGCCCTCGTGCAGTCCTATCACCCCGGCCACGGCGTCGACGTGTTCCGCGCGCTCCGCGTGCTCGACGGCGGAAACGTGCCGTTTCCCCCGTTCCACGCCGAGTCCGTGCGCGAGCTCGTCCAGGCCTCGGTCGACGAGGTGCTCGCCGCCGGCGCCGTGCCGTTCGTCGTCGGCGGCGACCACTCCATCGCGCTCCCGGTGCTCCGCGCGCTCGCGCGACGGCACGGCCCCGTCACGGTCGTCCACGTGGACGCCCACCTCGACACGAGCACGGCGGAGGTGTGGGGCGAGCCGTTCCACCACGGCACGCCTTTCCGCAACGCCATCGACGAGGGGCTGATCGGCCGGGGCGCGCTCCACCAGATCGGCGTCCGCGCGACCTGGGGCCACCCGGAGGAGGGCGCCTTCGCGGCGCACGCCGGGGCGACCCTGTACGGCATGGACCGGATCGACGGGGACGGCGCCTCCACGATCGCGGCCGCCATCCGCGCCGCCGCCGGCGACGCGCCCGTCTACCTCTCGTTCGACATCGACGGCATCGACCCCGCCTACGCCCCGGGCACCGGCACGCCCGTGCCCGGCGGGCTCACCTCGCGCGACGCGATCCAGCTGCTCCGCGGCCTCGCGGGGATCAACCTCGTCGGCATGGATCTCGTCGAGGTGTGCCCCGCGCTCGACCACGCCGACATCACCCTTCACCTCGGCGCGCACCTCCTGTTCGAGGGCCTCGCCCTGCTCGCGACGAGGAAGGTCAACCGGCCGCTCGGGTGACGCACACCTGATCTCGGCGAGCGCGAGCGTGGCGACGGAGACGAAGACGAAGACAAAGACGACGAGAGAACTGGCGCCCCGCCGCGCCGCGCGGCGCCTCAATCCGCTGGCGCCCATCGCCATTCCGGTGTCACATAAGAGACACTGGGATGACACGCTCGCCCGATCTTTCCGGTCGTTACGCCGATCTCCCGCAGCTCGACGCCGCCTGGTCGCGCCTCGCGCGCGCGCACGGCGGACGTGAAATGACGGTGGGGACGTCCACCCAGGGACGACCGTTACGGCGGGTTGACTTCGGCAACCCGCTGGGCCCGACGTTCCTGCTGACGTCGCTCATGCACGGGGTCGAGGTGATCGGCGGGCTCGCGTTGCTCGACGCGGTCCGGTCGCTCCTCTCCGGCGGCCGGGGCAGCATCGCCGCGCACGCGCGGCTGGTCGTGATGCCGGTGGTCAACCCCGACGCGTTCGCCGACAACCTGGAGCGCCTCCGCGGCGAGAAATGGGCGTCGCAGCGGTGCAATGCCCGCGGCGTGGATCTGAACCGGAATTTCGCGCCGCTGTCCGCGTCGCGGCCGCTGCACCCGTTCGCGGGGTCGCGGCTCCGGTGGTCGCCGCATTACACCGGGCCGCACGCGTTCTCGGAGCCCGAGTCGCGCGCGCTGCGCGACGTCGCGCTGGAGACGCGGCCCGCGCTCGCGCTCGGCTTCCACAGCTGCGGCAACCTCCTGCTCTACCCCTGGGCGCACACCGGCGCGCCCAACCCGCGCGCCTCGCTGTACCGCGCGCTCGGCGGCGCCTTCTGCCGGGCGCTGCCGCGCGAGCCGTACGAGATCCGGCAGGCGGCGCACTGGTACCCCACGGTCGGCGACATGGACGACTGGCTCGACGCCAACCTGGGGACGCTCGCCTTCACCGTGGAGGTCAGCCGCCCCGCGCGCTCGTTCCGCGATTTCCGCCGGCTGCTCAATCCGTTCTGGTGGCTCAACCCGCTCGAGGCCGACGCGGCGATCGAGAACGTCGTCCCCGGCGTGGGCGCGCTCCTCGGCGACGCGCTCGACCGCGGCGTCGGCCGGGCGGCCCCGCGCGCGCCGCCGCGCCTCGAGGAGCCGCCGGCGGAGCTGTTCGCCGACGCCGCCGAGTGATGCGCCCGCGCGCGCGGCCTCCACCCGGCTGACCGCCGCCCACGCCGGCCGGACGCCGGCGGACAAAAAGTGCCAGTCTCGCACGCGGCATCCACTATCCTTCGCGTGTGGACGCTGACTCGCCCCGCCTGCCGACGACCGTCAGGGTCAGCCTCAGCGCGGCGGAGCGCGCGGTCGGCGCGGACGAGTCCGACATCTGGCAGCACGAGGCCGACGAGATCGTCGACGGCAAGTACCGGCTGGTCCGGCCGCTCGGGCGCGGGGGCATGGCCGAGGTCTGGCTCGCGGTCCACGTCACGCTCAAGACCGAGCTCGCCATCAAGTTCCTCAGCGTCTCGCTGACGGGCGACCCCACGCGGAGCCGGACCGTCCTGGAGAGGTTCCGGTTCGAGGCCCAGATCTCGGCCCGCCTGGGCGCGCGCACGCGGCACATCGTCGCCGTCCACGACGCGGGCGTGCACGACGACATCCCCTATCTCGTGATGGAGTACATCCGGGGCCGGACGCTGTTCGCCGAGGTGCGCGAGAAGGGGCCGATCGATCCGCGGCGCTTCGCCGACATGCTCGATCAGATCGCGGACGCGCTCACCGTCGCGCACGACATGGGCATCGTGCACCGCGACCTGAAGCCCTCCAACGTGATGCTCCTCGACGATCCCGGCGCGGAGCTGACGGTGAAGGTCGCCGATTTCGGCATCGCCAAGGCGCTGCACGGCGATCTCGGCCTCGATCGGCCGCGCGAGACGGAGGCCGACGTCATGCTGGGCTCGCCGAACTACATGAGCCCGGAGCAGCTCTCCTCGCCGCTCGCGGTCGACGCGCGGGCCGACGTGTGGGCGCTCGGCGTCCTCGCCTATGAGGTGCTGACCGACTGGCCGCCGTTCCAGGGCAACACCATCGCCGAGCTCATCGTGGCGGTCAGCACCCGCGATTTCGAGCCGGCCACCGAGGTCCGGCGGTCGCTCCCCCGGGGGCTCGACGGCTGGTTCTCGCGCGCCCTCGCGAAGGAGCCGGCGCGGCGGTTCACCTCGATCCGCGAGATGGTCCGGGCCTACCGCGACGCGCTCGCGGCGCCGCCGCCCGCGCCCGCGAAGGCCTCGCCGGCGCGGCGGCCGGCCGCGCTCGTCGCCGTGGCGGTCGCCTGCCTGGGCACGCTCGCGGGCGCCACCGCGCTCGCGTGGCGCCTGCTCGGTGGGCCGCGCGCCGAGCCGGAGGCGGCGCGGCACCTGTCCCCCGGCGTGCGCGGCGCGCTCCAGGAGCTCGCGCTGCGCCCGCCGCCCGCAACGGCAGCGCCGCCCGCCGCGACGGCACCGCCGCCCGCGGTCGCCCCGGCGGGCGAGCCCGCTCCCTCCGCCGCGGCGACCGCGTCCGCGCGGCCGCGCTCGACGCAGCCGCGTCCTGGGGCGGACGGCGGCGCTCCCCGCGCCACGGCGACCGCCAAGCCCGCGCCGCCCACCGTGCCCCGGCGCCGCAAGGAGATCGACAAGAGTGAGATCCTTTGAGCGACAGCTCATCACGCTGTGCGGCGCCGCCTTGCTCGCGGCCGCGCCGGCGCCGGCGCTCGCCATCGGCGCCGAGGAGGACGCGAAGACGCTGTTCGCGCGCGGGCGCGAGCTGCGGAGCGCCGGCCAGTGCGAGCAGGCGGTCATCGCCTTCCGGAGCGCGCTGGAGATCTACCCGGAGGGGCTCGGCGCGCTGCGGAACATCGCCGAGTGCGAGGAGGAGATGGGCCGCTACGCCTCGGCGCGGCGCGACTGGTGGGATCTCCGGCGCGCCGCGCTCCAGTCCAACGAGGCGAAGTACGCCGGGTGGAGCGAGGACGCCGAGCTCCGGTACCGGGCGCTCGGCAACAAGGTCGGGACGCTGACCGTCCGCCTGCACGGCGCCGAGGGGCGGTCGCCGGTGCAGGTGGTGCTGGACGGCAAGCCGCTCGATCCGCGGCTCCTCGGCGTCGCGCTCGAGCGCGATCTCGGCGCGCACACGGTCGAGCTCTTCTACGGCGGCGCCGCGCCGATCCTGGAGCGCGTCGAGCTCACGCCGGGCGCGAGCCGGGACGTGACGCTCACCGTGCCCGCGCCGCTCCCGGCGCGCGACGCGCGCGCCCCGGACGCCGCGCCCGCGCCGCCCTCGTCCAGCGGCGTCCGCACGGGCGGCTACATCGCGCTCGGCGTGGGCGGCGCGGGCGCGATCGCGACCGCGGTGGCGCTCGCCGTGCGCGCCGGCGCGCTGTCCAAGGTCGAGGACGGGTGCTCCCCTGCCGGCGGCGGGGGCTACGTGTGCCCGCGATCGCTGCAGGGGGACTACGACACGGGGAAGACCGCCACGACGCTCGCGGGCGTCTTCGCCGGCGTCGGGCTGGTCGGCATCGGCGCCGGCGTCACGCTGCTCCTTCTGAGCCCCTCCGAGGCCGCCTCGCCGGCGCCTGGCAAGCCTCCCGTGGCGGAGCTCTCCCTCACGCCGTCGCCGGCCGGCCTCGGCTCCCGCCTCCTCGTGCGCTTCTGATCGGGTCAGGCGCGCGCCTTGCCTGATCTCGCCGCGAACCCGGGCTGCGGCCCAGGTTGCGAGGAGGGGTGTCATGACGATGCTCGAACCGATCTCCGAGGTGCCGCCGCTGGTCGAGCGCGACCAGCCCGGGGCGGGCAGAACAGCGGGCAGGGCGGAGCGCCTGGTCTCCACGATCGGCGGCAGCGCCCTCGTGGCGTACGGGCTCGCCCGCCGCAGCGTGCCCGGCCTGGTCCTCGCGCTCGCGGGCGGGGCGCTGATCCAGCACGGCGTCTCGGGCCGCCGCGGCGCCTCGGGCGCGCCCGACGATCGCGCTCCACCCCGCGCGCGGCTCCTGCGCGCGGGCCAGCGCGCCGGCCGCCTGTTCGGCGCGCTGGCCCCGTCGGCCACGCGCGTCGCGCGCGCCGTGACCGTCGCGAAGCCCGCGGACGAGCTCTACAGATTCTGGCGCAATTTCGAGAACTTACCGCGCTTCATGGAGCACCTCGCCGAGGTCGAGGTCATCGACGATCGCCGCTCGCGGTGGGCGACGAGGGCGCCCGGCGGCGGCTCGGTGTCGTGGCGGGCCGAGATCGTCGAGGACCGGGAGAACGAGCTCATCGCGTGGCGGTCCTGCGAGCCGGCGGACATCGAGAACGCGGGCTCGGTCCGGTTCGTCCCGGCGCCGGGCGGCCGCGGCACCGAGGTCCGGGTGACGATCGACTACAAGGCGCCGGCCGGCGCGCTCGGCCGGGCGATCGCGAAGGTCTTCGGCGAGGAGCCGGATCAGCAGCTCCGGGACGACCTCCGCCACTTCAAGCAGCTGATGGAGGCGGGGGAGATACCGACGATCGACGGACAGCCCAGCGGCCGGAGATCGGCCGTGCTGGGCGGGGCCGTGCTGGGGAGGTGAGGCCCATGCGCGCGCTCTGCTGGAACGGGGTGAACGATCTCCGCGTCGAGACGGTGCCGGATCCGCGGATCCTCGCCCCGCACGACGCCATCGTCCGCGTGCGGATGTCGTCCGTATGCGGCTCGGACCTGCACCTCATCGACGGCCATGTGCCCACGATGAAGAAGGGGGACATCCTCGGGCACGAGTTCGTCGGCGAGGTCGTCGACGTCGGCCCGGACGTGAGCAAGCTGAAGAAGGGCGACCGCGTCGTCGTCTGCTCGATCGTCGGCTGCGGGCATTGCTTTTATTGCGAGCACGCGCTCTGGTCGCTCTGCGACAACTCGAACCCGAGCCACACCGTGCTCGACGAGGCCTTCGGCGACACGACCGCCGCCATCTTCGGCTACAGCCACGCCTTCGGCGGCATCGCCGGCAGCCATGCCGAGTACGTGCGCGTCCCGTTCGCCGATCAGGGCGCCTTCCAGGTCCCCGAGGCGGTCCCGGACGACCGCGCGGTGTTCGCGGCCGACGCCTTGCCGACGGGCTACATGGCCGCGGACATGTGCGGGATCCGGCCCGGCGACGTGATCGCGGTGTGGGGGGCCGGCGGCGTGGGACAGATGGCGATCCTCAGCGCGTACCTGCTCGGCGCGGAGCGGGTCATCGCCATCGACCGGCTCCCCGAGCGCCTCCGGCTGGCCAGCGAGCGCGGCCGCGCCGAGGTGCTCAATTACGAGGAGGTGGACGTCCGCGAGGCGCTCCGCGACATGACGGGGGGCCGCGGCCCCGACGCGTGCATCGACGCGGTCGGCATGGAGGCGCACGGGCGAGGCCTCGAGTACGCCTACGACCGCGCCAAGCAGGCGATGCGGCTCGAGACCGATCGCCCGATCGCGCTGCGCCAGGCGATCATGGCGTGCCGCAAGGGCGGCACGGTGTCGATCGTCGGCGTCTACGGCGGGCTCATCGACAAGTTCCCGATGGGCGCCGCGATGAACAAGGGCCTGGTCTTCCGGATGGGCCAGCAGCACGGCCAGCGCTACATCCCGCGCCTGCTCGAGCACCTCGAGCGCGGCGAGATCGATCCGTCGTTCCTCGTGACGCACCTGATGAGCCTCGAGGAGGGGCCGCGCGGATACCAGCTCTTCAAGAAGAAGCAGGATGGCTGCGTGCGCGCCGTCTTCACGCCGGCGGCGAGCGCCTGAGTCGGCGCCGCCGTCGCGCGGCGACGGCGCGATCGGCGCCGCGATGGCGGACCTGCGGGCCGGCGAGCGCGGCCTCTGCGCGCCGCCGGACGAGCGCGTCTTCGCGGGGGCGGCCGGGGACGGATCTCGCTGGTGGCGACGGAACGAGCGCGCGGCGCTGAGCTTGTCTTTCCGCCCCAGGGCGCTACCCCTTGACGAGGCGGGGGCGCGCGCAGACGGCGAGGTCGAGATGAGCTCACGGCGAAACAAGATCCTTGGTTCGGTGGCAGGGAGCGGCGCGGTCGCCGTCCGCGGGGCGGCCGAGGCGCTGTTCTCGGCGGCGGGCAAGGGGTTGCTCGACGAGGGCGCGCGGGAGGGCCTGCGGCGCGCGATGGTCGAGAACACCACGGCGGTCGTGGACGCGTTCGCGCCGGGGCTCTCGGTGGGGGCGCAGGCGACGGCGAAGATCATCGTGGATCAAGGCGGGAAGCAGGCGGGGGCGCTCGTCGCTCAGGCGGCGGCGCGGCAGGCGGGCCAGGCGGCGCTCACCGACGGCGCCTCGGCCGCGGTGGCCAAGACGCTGACCCGCGAGGTGATGAAGACCGCGGGCCGGGAGGTCCTGAAGGGCGCCGGCAAGGCGGCCGGGATCGGGTTCGTCATCGACGGCGCCTTCGGCGCGTACGAGGGGGTCACGGCCTACCAGCGCGGCGAGATGACGAGGAAGGAAGCGATGGTGCACGCGGCCCAGGAGGCCTCGACGGGCGCGGTGGCGACCGGCGCCGGCGTTCTGCTCGCGGCGGGCCTCGTCGCGGTCACCGGCGGCGCGGCGGCGCCGCTCGTCTTCGCGGTGGGCGCCGGCGGCGCGATCGGCGCGAAGCAGGTCCTGCGGCGGCTCGTGGGCCGCGTTTCCCCGAAGATCCTGGTCCGCCCCGTCCCCGACGGAAGCCAAGCGGGGTGACGCCGCGCCGGGGCATGCGTGCCGGCGAGCTTGTCGCGGCCTCGAGGCGTCCCCCCGCGCAGGTCGGCATTGTTTCCGTGCATCGGCCGAGCGGAGGCCTCGCGGCGCTCACGCCCGACGGCTTTCGGGCGGTGGCCGATCGACATAAATCATCGTCATGAAGCGACGCGTCCCGAGGCGATCGTTCCTGCGCATCGGCGGGGCTGCAGCCGCGGCGCTGGCCCTGCCGTTCTCCCTGATCTTCGCGCGGAGGCCGAGGACGAAGAACGCGGCCGGCCGGTTCGGGCCTCTCCTCCCCGATCCCGCGGGCATCCTCGATCTCCCGGCGGGCTTCGCCTACCGGATCCTCGAGCGCGCCGGCGGCGACATGGACGACGGCTACCGGGTGCCCGGCCGGCCGGACGGGATGGGGTGCTTTCCTGGGCCGGACAACACGTGGATCTTGCTCAGGAATCATGAGAACGGGCCCGCCGACCGGAAGATCGGGCCTTACCGGGCCGGGCAGAGCGCGCCGGCGGAGGCGTACGACGCGGCGAGCATGGGCGGCGTCACGAGGCTCGTTGTCGACGCGACGACGCTCGAGCGGCGCTCGAGCAACCTCGTGCTCGCCGGAACGAACCGGAACTGCGCTGGCGGCGCGAGCCCCTGGGGCTGGCTCACGTGCGAGGAGAACGTCGACCCCCGCCACGGCTATGTCTTCGTGTGCGCGGCGAACGCCTCGAGGGTGGCGCCGCCGCAGCGCCTCACCGGATACGGCCGCTTCTTCCACGAAGCGGCGGTCGTCGACCCCGCGACGAACATCGCTTACCTGACCGAGGATCGGGCGGACGGCTGCCTCTACCGCTTCAAGCCGGCGGATCCTGCTGCGCCGTTCGAGGGCAAGCTGCAGGCGCTCGCCGTCGTCGGCGCCCGCAAGGCCGACACCTCGGGCTGGGCGCTGCGGGAGCCGCGCGAGATCGCGTGGGTGGACATCGACGATCCCGATCCGCGGGACGACACGGTCCGGAAGCAGGCCCAGGCCAAGGGGGCCGCGCTGTTCCGGCGCGGGGAGGGCGTCTGCCTCGCGCAGGGCGTGGTGTACGTCTCCGCGACGATCGGCGGCCCGGCCGGCGCCGGGCAGATCTTCCGGCTGGCCCCTGCCGGGGACGGCGGCGCGCTCGAGGTCCTCGCCCACGCGACGAGCACGGACGAGCTGGACGCGCCCGACAACATCACCGTCGCTCCCTGGGGAGAGCTCTTCATGGCGGAGGACGGCAGCCGGGGGAACTACCTGCGAGGCGTGACGAGGGACGGGCGGATCTTCGACTTCGCGCGCAACGCGCGGAGCCCGAGCGAGCTCGCCGGCGTGTGCTTCTCGCCCGACGGCAAGGCGCTCTTCGTGAACATGCAGGAAGACGGCCTCACGCTGGCCGTCACGGGCCCGTTCCCCGAGATCTCCGCGGGCGCCGGCAGCCCGACCCGGGCGGGGGCGCCGGGGTAGAGCGCCGGGCAGAGCGCCGGGTAGAGCGCCGACCGGCCCGAGCGGCCGCTCAGAACGGCGGCGGCGCCGTCTCGCCGGTCGGCAGCGGACCCGGCTCCGGCGCGTGCTCCGACTCGGCCGGCGCCGTCCCCGGCGCTGCCGCGCCCGGCTCCGCCGGCCGCGGCCCCTCGCCCGGCGCCGGCACGACCCCCTGCAGCTCCTCCGGCGCTCCGCC
The DNA here is from genome assembly GCF_000418325.1 of Sorangium cellulosum So0157-2. Lineage (GTDB taxonomy): Bacteria > Myxococcota_A > Polyangia > Polyangiales > Polyangiaceae > Sorangium > Sorangium cellulosum_D. Next base: position 56,731 of record NC_021658.1, on the reverse strand, counting down.
GTCGGCCGCCTCCGCGTCCGCCTCGGGAACCGGCGCCTCCTCGGCCGGCTCCGTTCCGGCGACGAACACCTCCTCGACGGCGTCTTCCTGCCCCTCGCGCGCGAGGAGGCCCGTCCGCGGATCGATCTTCACGCGCACCACGCCGCTCGGCACCGGGAAGTCGGCCACCGGGCGCTTCACGTGCGCCTGCTTCATGAAATCCACGAACGCCGGCAGCGCCGCCGTGGCGCCCGCCTCGCCCTTGCCGAGCGGCGCCGCGTCGTCGTAGCCGGTCCACACCGCGCACGCGATGTCGGTCGAGTAGCCGACGAACCACGTGTCCTTCGACTGGTTCGTCGTCCCCGTCTTGCCGGCGATCGGCCGCCCGAGCGAGCGCGCCTGCTTGGCGGTCCCGGTCTGCACCACGGATGTCAGCAGGCTCGTGAGCACGTACGCCTCCGGCTCCTCCATCACGCGGCGCGCCGGGGGGCGCGGCGGCAGCGGGATCTCCGCCCCGCCCGGCCCGACGATCTTCGTGATCAGGACCGGCAGCTCGTAGACGCCGCCGGCGGCGATGCTCGCGTACGCGGCCGCCATCTCGCGCGGCGTGACCTCGTAGGCGCCGAGCGCGAGCGACAGGTCCGCGCCGAGCTTCGACTGGATGCCGAGCGCGCCGGCGAAGGCGACCACGTTCGAGGGGCCGACGCGCGACATCGCCGACACCGCGGCCACGTTCACGCTGTGCGCCAGCGCCTCGCGCAGCCGCGCGGGCGACTGCCCCTCGCTCTCGTCGTGGTTCTGCGGCTTGTACCCGGCGACGGCCTGCGGGTTCGTCTCGAGGATCGTCGACGGCGTCAGCGTGCGCGCGTGGATCCCGTAGCCGTAGACGAACGCCTTGAACGTCGACCCCGGCTGCCGCCGCGCGAACGTCGCGCGGTCGAGCCCGCCGCGCACCGCCTCGTAGCCGCCGACCAGGGCGACGATCTCGCGCGTCCGCACGTCGATCGCGACGAGCGCGCCCTCGGGTCCGAGCTCGAGCCGCAGCGGCACCGGGGCCGCGGGCTTCGCCGGGCTGCCTGAGGGCGCGGCGCGCCTCGCCTCTCCGTCGGCGGCGTCCTCGTCCTCGTCCTGCCCCGTCGCGGCCGCCTCGACGACCGGCTCCGGCGCGGGCCCGATCAGGCTGACCCGCACCACCTTGTCGACGTCGGCGAACTTGCTCGGCGCGAGCCCGTTCGGGTTGTACCGCTGCGCGCCGCGGAGCGCGACCGTGCCTTCCAGCGTCCCCACGCGCACCGAGAGCGTGCCTCGGGCGTCGTCGGCGCCGGTCACGACCCCCCGGAAGACCTTGTGGCCGGCCGGCGTCCCCTCGAAGGGCGGCGGCTCCTTCTTGGTCCGCGCGAGCGGGCCGAACAGCTTGTGCCGCTTCGCGTAGGCGTCGAGGTTCTTGCGGACGGCCGCGCGCGCCGCCGCCTGCATCGCCGGATCGATCGTGGTCGTGATCGTGTACCCGCCCTGCTGCGCGGCGGGCCCGACGACCTCGCGCAGCACGCGCTGCGCCTCGCTGACGACCTCGGGCGCGAGCTCGGCGAGCGACTCGGTCTCGATGGCGAGCACCACCGGCTCCCGCTTCGCCTGCTCGACCTGGACCTCGTCCGCGAAGCCCTTCTTGTGCATCTGGTCGAGCACGAAGTCGCGCCGCGCCACGGCGCGCTCGAGGTTCGCGCGGGGCGAGTACACCGACGGCCCCTTCACGACGGCGACGAGCAGCGCGGCCTCGGCGAGCGTCACGTCGCGCACGCTCTTGCCGAAGTAGTAGCGGCTCGCCTCCTCGACCCCGTAGCGGCCGTGGCCGAAGTAGATCTTGTTGAGGTAGAGCTCCAGGATCTCGTCCTTCGTGAGCTCCTGCTCGATCCTGCGGGCCAGGATGATCTCGCGCGCCTTGCGCTTGTAGGTCCGGTCCGGCGTGAGCAGGACGTTCTTCACGACCTGCTGGGTGATCGTGCTCGCCCCCTGCCGGGTCTGGGTCGAGCGGAGGTTCACCGCGAGGGCGCGGAGCATGCCGAGGTAGTTCAGCCCCGCGTGCTCGTAGAAGCCCGCGTCCTCGGCGGCGAGCGTGGCGAGCTTCACCTGGTTCGGGATCTCGCCGATGCGCACGACGGTGCGCCGCTCGGTGAAGAGCTCGCCGAGGCGCGTCCCGTCGCGCGCGAGGATGCGCGTCACCTGCGGGGGCCGGTAATCCTTGAGCTCGCGGGTCGAGGGGAGATCCGCCTCGTAGTGCCGGACGACGAGCACGACGCTCGCGGCGGCGAGGACGAGCAGCGCCGCGAGCGCGATCCCGATGCGCTTCGCCCAGGTGGCGATCCTGGCGCCCCGGTCCTGTCCGGCCGCGTCGTCCGGCGGCGCCGGCGGCGGGCCCTCGAGGCGCGGCGCGCTCGCCGTGCGCGCCGCCGTGCTGATCCGCTGCGGCGGCTCGCTCCCTCGCACCGGCGCGCTGGATCTCCGCGCGGGCGGCTCCGACGCACGCCGCGGCGGCTCCGACGCACGCCGCGGCGGCTCCGACACCTGCCGCGGCGGCTCCGACACCTGCCGCGGCGGCTCCGACGCACGCCGCGGCGGCTCCGACGCAGGCCGCGGCGGATCGGCCCTCCTGGCCGGATCGTTGTCGTTTCCCCCTGGGTTCCCTGATTGCTCCGAGGCCATGACGTCGTCCCCGTGAACGCTCGCGCATGCGATGCGCATCCAGAGCGCCCGGCGCGCCGGAGCGGCGACGCTAGCACGCCCGCGGTGGCTCGCCTCGTTTCAGGGCGGCCGCGGGGGCTCAGCCCTGGAACAGCCGCATCGCCACGATGGTGATCAGGATGCCGGCGATCAGGCACCCCGCTGCGATGCCGACGAGGAGCAGCGGCTTGGTCTCCGCCTTGGCCGGCGCCTTGGCGAGCGGCGCGGGCGCGGGCGCCGGCCTCGCGGCGGGCGCCGGCGGCTGCTGGACCATCTTCACCGTCTTCGCCGGCGACTTGAACGGCGACGCCGCGGGCGCCTTGTTCGCCTGGAGCGCGGCGGCGTGCTGTTTCGCCGCCTGCTCGAGCACCGCGTTGGCGCTCTTCGGCATCATCGCCGTGTAGCCCTTGCCCGCGCCGCCCGCGAACGGCTTGAGCGCGTCGGCGAACTCCGCGGCCGACTCGAACCGATCCTCGGGCCGCTTCTCGAGCGCCTTGCCGAGCACCACCCCGAGCCCCGGCGGGAACTGCTTGCCGGGCACGCGCTCGTCGAGCGGGATCGGGTTCCGGGTCACGTGGTGCTGGATGTACTCCATGGGCGTCCGCGCCTCGAACGGCAGCTTGCCCGTGAGCACCTCGTACAGGATGGTCGCGAGCGAGTAGATGTCGCTGCGCGCGTCGAGCACCTTGCCCTGCGCCTGCTCGGGCGACATGAACTCCGGCGTCCCGAAGACCATGCCCTCCTGCGTGAGCATCACCGACCCCGGCCGGAGCTCGCGCTCCGTCACCTTCGCGAGGCCGAAGTCGAGCACCTTCGGGTAGTCCTTCAGCCCGCCGTTGGTCGACAGGAAGATGTTCTCGGGCTTGAGATCGCGGTGCACGATCCCCTGCATGTGCGCCTCCTGCAGGGCGCCGCAGACCTGGATCAGGATCGGGATCGCGCGCTCGACGGGCAGCGGCCCTTCCTTGCGGACCACCTGGTTCAGGTTCTTGCCCTCCAGGTACTCCATCACGATGTACAGCGAGCCGTCCTCGAGCTCGCCGTAGAGCAGCACCTTCACCGTGTTCGGGTGGGTGAGGTGGCTCATCGCCCGCGCCTCGCGGCGGAAGCGAGAGACGAGATCTTTTCGGTTCGCGAGCTTGGGGTGGAGGATCTTCACCGCCACCATCCGGCTCATCGCCGGCTGGGCGGCCTTGTAGACCGACCCCATGCCGCCGGAGCCGATCTTCTGAAGAATCTGGAACTGCCCCCCGAGCAGATCTCGACCGATGTTCGGGTCCGGACCGGCGGCCATGCGTGGAGCCGGAAAATACCACGCAACCCACCCGTATCGTCTATGACCGAAGCAGCGGACGCATCGGATCCGTCGTGGCACCGAAAATGACCGTGAAAACCGACGCCCCCGGGGCGGCCGAGGCGCTCGAGAGCCCCCTCCTCGCCGCCGCCGGCTTCTCGCACGCCTTTTTCACCCGGCGCGGCGGCGTCAGCGCCCCCCCCTGGGACACCCTGAGCTTCGCCATCGCGCTCGGCGACGACCCCGCCGCCGTCCGCGAGAACCTGGAGCGCGCCGCGCGCCGCCTCGGCATCCCGGCGGCGCGGCTCTATTACCTCAGCCAGGTCCACGGCGTGGCGGCGCGCGTCCTCACCGGCGACGAGGAACGCGACGAGGTCGTCCGCGAGGTCGGCGACGTGACCCTCTCGCGCGTGCCCGGGGTCGGCTGCGGCGTCCGCAGCGCCGACTGCGCCCCGATCCTCCTCGCCGATCGCCGGAGCGGCGCCGTCGCCGCGGTCCACAGCGGCTGGCGCGGCACCGCGCTCCGGGTCGTGGTCGAGGCGGCCCGCGCGCTCAGGTCGCTCGCCGGCCCCGGCGCCGATCTCGTCGCCGCGATCGGCCCGCACATCGAGGCCTGCTGCTTCGAGATCGGCGACGACGTCGCCGCCGAACTCGCCGCCTGCTCCAGCGCCGGCGACGCCGCCATCGTCCGCGGCGCCCCCGGCGCGCGCCCGCACGCCGACGTCCGCCGCATCCTCAAGGCCCAGCTCGCCGAGTCCGGCCTCGACGCAACGTCGGTCGATGACGTCCGGGGGTGCACCGCGTGTGACCCCGCCCGCTTCTTCTCGTACCGGCGCGACGGACAGCGGAGCGGCCGGCTGCTCTCCGTCATCGTCGCCGGCGGTACCGTCATCGGCTAGAACGCTCTCATGGTCTCGCTCGCGCGCGACTCGTCGCCGATCGTCCTCGCCATGGTGGGCCTGCCCGCGCGGGGGAAGACATCCATCGCCCGCAAGATCGCGCGGTACCTCTCGTGGCTCGGCCACCCCACGCGGCTCTTCAACGTCGGCAACTACCGCCGCGCGCACCTCGGCACCGCGCAGCCGCACCAGTTCTTCGACCCCGACAACAGCCAGGGCCGCCAGGCGCTGCTCGGCATGGCGATGACGGCGCTCGACGACCTCATCGGCTGGCTCAGCTCCGGCGGCGAGGTGGCGATCTACGACGCCACCAACAGCACCCGCGCCCGCCGGAACCTCGTCACCGAGCGCTGCCAGGCGCACGGCTTCCCGGTCGTCTTCATCGAGTCGATCTGCAACGACGAGTCGATCATCGAGACGAACGTCCGCGAGACCAAGCTCCGCTCGCCCGACTACCAGGGCGTCGATCCCGAGGCGGCGCTGCGCGACTTCCGCGCGCGCATCGCGCACTACGCCCGCGCGTACGAGCCGCTCGGCGAGCCCGAGAAGAGCTACATCAAGATCATCGACGTCGGCCGCCAGGTCGTGCTGAACCGCATCCACGGCTACCTGCCGGCGCGGCTCGTCCCGCTGTTGATGAACATGCACCTCACGCCGCACCCGATCTGGCTGACCCGCCACGGCGAGAGCGTGTTCAACGAGAAGGGGCTGCTCGGCGGCGACTCGGACCTCAGCGCGCGCGGCGAGGAGTACGCGAAGAACCTCGGCGTCTTCATCCGCGAGCGGGCCGGCGACGAGCACGTCAACGTCTGGACGAGCACCCTGCGCCGCACCATCCAGACCGCGCGCCCGATGACGCAGAACCACGTCGCGTGGCGCGCCCTCGACGAGATCGACGCGGGCGTCTGCGAGGGCATGACCTACGAGGAGATCCGCCAGCAGATGCCCGAGGTCTTCCACGCGCGCGCGGCCGACAAGTTCCGCTACCGCTACCCGCGCGGCGAGTCGTACGAGGACGTCATCCAGCGCCTCGACCCGCTGATCATCCAGCTCGAGCGCCAGCGCTCGCCCGTGCTCGTGATCGGCCACCAGGCGGTGCTGCGCGCGCTCTACGCCTACCTCGTGGATCGCCCCGCGCCCTCGTGCCCGACGCTGCCGATCCCGCTGCACACCGTCATCGAGCTGACCCCCACCGCGTACGCGTGCGAGGAGCGCCGTTTCCAGCTCGCGCCCGCGGTCCAGGGCGGCGACTCGAGCACCGCGCACCCCTGATCTTCCCGGCGCGGCGGCGCCGCGCCGGGTCAGCGATCCCGGCTGATGAGCTTGCGGAGCAGCTCCAGCGGGTGGAACGGCAGCATCGCGGCCATCTCGCTGTCGGTGCCGGCCCGCTCGAGCACCGCCCGCATCGCGGGCGCCACGATCCCCATCGGATCGATCCGCTCCGCGATCGCGCGGAGGGCGCTGAGCGCCGCGCGCCCCGCGTCGATCCCGAGCGGGATGGCGAGCGCCGCCGGCACCGGCGCGAGGATCACGTCGCGCACCGCGACCGCGCGCGCCCAGGCGCCCGGGCTCGGGTCGACCTCGAGCTTCCGGATCGTCTCCGCCTCGGCGAAGCAGCCGAGCGACAGCTCCCCTGCCCGCTCCTCGATGGCGCGCGAGAGGTGCCGGTAGTCGCGCCGCCAGTCGCCGGCGAGCAGCCCCATGTCCTCCCGCACCTCGTCCGGCCCGAGGATCAGGTTGATCCCGCGCGCGTCGCGGCGGAGCGCGACGCTCGTCCAGAGCTCCCCGCCCTCGAACAGGCCGATCACCATCGTCTTGCCGGCCCCGGCGAGCGACTCCAGCGTGCCCCGCACGACGCCCGGCGACGGCATCGGCACGCCGCGCAGCCGCGCCGGCCAGAGATCGATCCTCCCGGCGAGGAGCTCCTCGCGCGCGAGCTGCAGCAAGAGGAGCGTCTGCGCGACGAGGTCGTCGCCGCGCCGCACCCGCGCCCCGAACCGCTCCACGATGGCCTCGAGGGCGCCCGCCTCGATCACCGCGGCCCAGCTCGCGTGGTGGCCCGCGGCGAGCTCCTCGGCGGAGAGCCGGGCGGCGCGCTGCGCGTCGTCGATCCGGAGCCGGCCGGCGTCCGTGTGCACGAGCTTCCTGAGCCTGCCGCCCCCGCGGACCGCGACGACGCCGCCGCGCGGCCGGTCGACCTCGCGCTCGTCGATGCCCGCGCGTCTGGGCCGGAACAGCGACAGCACGCGGACCCAGTCGGTCGCGGTGAACCCCTCGAAGCGGACGTCGGGCGAGAGCACGGGGCGAGCCTACTCCTGGCGCGCTCCGTGCGCGAGCGCCGGGCCGGAGCGCGCCGTCAGCCCGGCGCGCTCCGCCCCGGCGCTCGGCGCGCGCGGGCGAGGCCGGCTACGCCCCCCACCAGAGCATCTCGTGCGCCTGGGTCTCGCCGCCGACCGGCACGATCACCCGGATCTTCTGGCCCTCGATCTGGACCACGTGGGCGGGGAAGCTGTCGGCCGGGTAGTACACGGATTTCACGAAGCCGCCCGCGTCGAGCCAGAACAGGTGCACCCCCTCCGCGGTCGCCCCGTGCATGAGGAGCATCCGCCCGCCTCCGAGCAGCGCGAACTCCAGGCTCTTGAAGGCCATCTCCTCGAAGCGCTCCGGGGACGGGAAATCCTCCCCCACCGACCTGAGCTCCGGCAGGTGCGCGCGGAGGTGCTTGTAGAGCGTGTCGTAACGCACCCGCGCGAGCCTCGGGATCCGCCGGTCGCCCGCCGCGATCACGGGCAGCCGCTCCGCGTCGAAGGTCGGCACCTCCACGTGGGTGCGGTAGCGGTCCGCGAGCCTGCCGCGGCCGATCTCCTCGTCGCTGAGCGCCTTGAGCCACCACTGGAAGATCGCGAGATCGCCGGTCCCCGCGCGCGACTCGAGCCGGACCAGCGACTCCCACAGCGGCCTCCGGACCTGCCATTTTCCCCCGTGGTTCCTGGCCACGCACGCGCCGACGTAGAGCGCCCCGTGCGTCACGAGGGTGACCAGCATGGGCGGCGCCCCGCCCCCGCCCTCCGCCGATGCACCGGCGGCGCCCTCGGCCGGCGAGAGCCAGGCGTCGCGCCGCTCGCGCGTCAGCGCCGCGCCCAGCCGGTGGACCGACGCGTCGGAGAAATCGAGCCCGAGGTCGGGCGCGCCGAACGCCCCGGGCGCGAGCCGGGCGAACACCTCCGCCGCGTGGTCGATCTGGGCCAGGATCGACGGGTTCCCGGCCGGGTTCGCGTCCGTGGAGCGCGCGGCCGCGAGGTCGGCGAGCGCGTCGGGCGGGTAGTGCGGCGCGAAGGTGCGCTCGAAGAGCTGGGCGGCCGTGATCGGTTCGGCGGGCATGGTGTTGGGCCGGGAAAGAGGCCGGGGACGTGGGGTCGGGCGGGCGCGTCCGGCGCCGCTCAGAACATCTTCTTGCGCTTCGACGAGCTCAGGATGCCGAGCATCTCGCGGTACTTGGCCACGGTGCGGCGGGCGATCTTGATGCCGTCCGTCTCCTCGAGGATCTTGACGATCGCCTGGTCGCTGTAGGGATTCGACTTGTCCTCGGCCAGGATGATCTTCTTGATCGCCTGCTTGACGCTCTCCGAGGCGATGTCCTCGTCAGCCACCCTGTGGATCGACGAGTTGAAGAAGTACTTGAGCTCGAAGAGCCCCTGGGGCGTGTGCACGTACTTGTTCGACGTCACGCGCGAGATGGTCGACTCGTGCATGCCCACCGACTCGGCGACGTCCCGCAGGATCATGGGCTTCAGGTAGCCCACGCCGCGCTCCAGGAACTCGCGCTGCTTCTCGACGATGCACTCGGTCACCTTGATGATCGTGCGCCGCCGCTGCTCGATGGCCCGGATCAGCCACTGCGCGCTCCGGAGCTTCTCGCTGATGAACTCCTTCGCCTTCGGGTCCTTGAGCATCCGCTGGGCGAGGTTCTCGTTGATGTACAGCCGCTGGAGCCCCTTGTCGTTGTCGGTGACGACGAACTGGTTGCCGTCCTTGATGACGTACACGTCCGGGGTGATGGCGATGGTCTTCTCGTCGACCTCGGCGAAATTGCGCGCCGGCACGCTCTCCAGCTTCTGGATCTCCTGGACCGCGTCGTAGACGTCCTCCAGCGCGATCTTCAGCGCCTTCGCGATCGCGGGGAAGTTGCGCCGCTCCACGTTGTGGAGGTGGTCCTTGATGATCGCCATCTCGATCTCGTCGAAGCCGAGCACCTCGGCCTGGACCCGCAGGCACTCCGACAGGTCGCGCGCCGCGACCCCGACCGGGTCGAAGCGCTGGATCATCGCCAGCACCTCCTCGGCGTCCTCGGGGTGCAGCTCCGCCTCCCGCGCCAGGTCGGCGAGGCTCAGATCAGGGCCCTTCGTGCCGTCCGGACGTTCTCCCCCCTTGAGGTCGAGGTACCCCTTCTCGTCGAGGTTGCCGATGACGAGCAGGGCGAACTGCCGCTCGTTCTCGACGAAATCGCTCATCTGGAGCTGCCAGAGCAGGTGGTCGCGCAGGTTCGACGGCTTCGTCAGGTTCTGGTCGATCGGCGGCAGCTCCTCGAAACCGCCCCGGTGCGCGGGCATCGCCTGCTGCAGCTGGCGGTTTTCCAGGAATTGCTCCCAGTCCACCTCCTTGACCCGCTTTTCCGTCTCGCGCGCCGCGATGTCGGTGTCTCGGTCGAACCGCTCGCCGTTCTCCAGCCGCTGCTCCGTCGGCAGATCGGCGTTCCTCCCCCTCTGATCCCCCTTCTCCCCGTCCCGCGCCTTCGGGTCGGTCATGTCGTCCGCGAGGACCGGGTTGCCGTCCAGCTCCTTCCTGATCTCGTCGACCAGCTCGAGCCGCGAGAGCTGCAGCAGCCGGATGGCCTGCACCAGCTGCGGGGTCATCACAAGCTGCTGGGACAGCTTGAACTGGAGCTTCATCTCCATGCCCATGAGGAGCTCCTTCTCTCAGTTCGCCGCCTGCGCCACCCGCCGAACGGGGGCCGGGGCATTGCGCGAGGTTCGTGCCATCGAGTGTTTCATTGGTGGCCTCACCCCCAACGTAGCATCGAACGGGGCAGCGGCCCGGGTCTTGCTTTCACGTCTGTACCAAAAAAATAGCGCAGACCCTGCGTCCTGCGCCGCTGAACGCGTTATCAGGCGTCGCCATGGCGGGATTTCTCCGCCCTCTGCGGAGCGCCGTCCTCGGTCTGTTCGGCGTGGCCCCCGTCAGCGGATCGTTGCACCATCGGTTCCCGATCGGGAGGCTTGAAATCCCGAAAGATTGGGCGAAGCCGCGATGGGACAGCCGAAGGTGCGCGGACCTGCGCTGGGGAACGAGGGCGTGCGCGACGACGCCTCGCAGGATCTCGAGAAGGAGCGGATCCTGTCTTGCTCGCCGCTGGCCCAGCTGACCTCACCGAGCCGGCGCGCGCTGCTCGATCTCGGCAGGCTCGAGCGGCTCCCGCGCCGGCAGTGCCTCTGCCAGCAGGGCGCGCCGCCGCGGCACCTGATCCTGCTCGGGGCGGGCCGCGTGAAGGTCGAGCGCACGGCCGAGGGGCGGATCGTCCCGCTGGGTCACCGCGGGCCCGGCGACCTCGTGGGCGAGAGCGCGCTCGCGGGCGCGCCTGTCGCGTCCGAGAGCGCGATCGTGCTCGACGAGGGGAGCGGGCTCGTGGTGCCGCTCTCCGAGCTCACGCGGCTGCTCGCCGCCGACGCCGCGCTCCGCGAGGCGCTCGCTGCAGCGCTCGTCTCGCGCAAGCTCGAGACCGAGGCGCGCCTCGGCTCCCTGCTGCTCTGCACGGTGGAGGTGCGCCTGCTCGACTTTCTCCGCGCCGCTGCCCGGCGGTGGGGACGGCCGCACGCGTCGGGTCAGCTGGTGTCGGCCCCCTTCACGCACGCCGACATCGCGCTGCTGATCGGCTCCACCCGCGAGACGGTCACCCTGCTGCTCGGCAAGCTGAAGCGCGCCGGCCTGATCGCGTTCGACCGGCGGCGGATCGTCATCCGGGATGGCGCGCACCTCGCGGCGCGCGCCGCGTCGACCTGATCGTCCGCCCGGAGGCGCCGCTGCGGGCCCTGCGCTGGAGCCGGACGACGGCGGCGCCGCTCGCCCCCGCGACGGCGCCCTCGCGCGGCTCCGCCGGCCGGGCTGCCGTATCGAGCTGCGCGGCTCCGCCGGAGGCGCGCGCGCCTCGATCTCCCGGCGCGCCGCGCTCCGGGCGATCGAGCGCGAGGCCGCCGCGGACCAGCCGGAGGCGAGGGAAGACCCCGGACCTCGTCGACGGCCGGGGGCTCTGATCGACGAAGATCGTGCTGAGCAGCCGGCCGAAGGCGTACGGCTTGAGCAGGACCTCGCTCACGTCGTCCGCGCCGTCGCACGAGACCGGCTCCTCGGCGCAGAAGACGATCCGCCGCGGCAGCGCGCCCTCGCGCCGCAGGCGGCCCAGGATCTCCCGGGCGCCTTTCGTCCCGGGGGCGAGATCGATGAGCGCGACGTCGTAGACGCGCTCGCGGGAGAGGGAGATCGCCTCCTCCAGCGTCGCGGCCGGGCTGACGAGGGCGCCGCGGTTGCCGAGGAGGAGCGCCGTGGCCCTCCGGAGGACCGGGTCCTGATCGAAGAGGAGAACGTTCGGTTGGTACGTCATCGGGGTTCCCTGCGGCTTGCAGTCGAAGTGCGCCGCATCGACGGGGACGGCGACGCGCGCGCGTCCCACCGCTCGGCGGCAGCATCCGCGTCCGCGGACGGCCCCCGTCTTCGCAACGCACGTGCCGACGGCGCGGCGGCGGCGCCGCCCGGCCCCCGTCGGCCGCGGTTCTCGGCGTCAACGCGGCCCTTTCGCGCGTCGCCGCCGGTGAGGTCGCCTCGCCGACGCCCGGGCCGCCGCTGTGCCCATTTCGCGCTCCCTCCGCGGCGCCCCTCCGCCCCGACGACGAGCGCGCCCCCATGCTGTCGGCCCGCCTACCCCGCCCACGAGCGCCGGTGCGCGGTTCGTGCGCACGGGCCAGCCCAGGTTTGCGAGCCCTCCAGGGCGGCGCGGTCCGCCGATCCGCCCGTTGCTCCCGGCTCGGCGTCCAGTGCGGGTGCCAACGTCCGGGCCGCTCGTGCACCCCGCCCTGACGCGTTCGGCGCACCGCGGCAAACTGAATTTCCCGCTTGATGAGGCTGGCGTAGGGTGCCACAAGCGTCCGCGCGCACGAGTGGCGGAACTGGTATACGCACCGGTTTTAGGTTCCGGCGCCGCGAGGCTTGGGGGTTCGAGTCCCCCCTCGTGCACCCTGGCTTGAATCCTGGACGACTCGACCGCCCAGCGGCGCGACGCGCCCCGTCGCTTCGGCGGGGCGGCTCTCCGGGACGGCTCGGTCCGGGCGTGGCCGCCGGTGCGCGGGCGTGGTCCGCTGCGCGCGGGGGGGAGGAGCGCGCAGCGACGCGCGTCGACGGCGGAGGGGGCCGGCGCCATCCGGGCCGCGGAGGGATCGCCTCGGCGGCGTCGTCGACGGAGCGCGCGGTCCCGGAATTGCGCGACGCCCGCGGCGCGACTACGTTCGCGTTCCTCGGCCGGACCCTTTCCTCCCACCTGACCGCCGCGGAGCCAAGGCACGTAAAGATGTTCACTTGGGCGATGAAGAAGATTTTCGGCACCTCGCACGAGCGCGCCATCCGCCGCATGCGACCGCGGGTCGAGGCGATCGGCAGGATGGAGCCGGAGCTGCAGAAGCTCTCGGACGCCGAGCTTCGGGCGAAGACCGCGGAGTTCAAGGAGAAGCTCTCCAACGGGGCGACGCTGGACGACATCCTCGTCCCGGCGTTCGCGGTCTGCCGCGAGGCGTCGAGGCGCGCGCTCAAGATGCGCCATTACGACGTGCAGCTCATCGGCGGCATGGTGCTCCACAACGGCTGCATCGCCGAGATGCGCACTGGCGAGGGCAAGACGCTGGTCGCGACGCTCCCCTGCTATCTGAACGCCCTCGAGGGCAAGGGCGTCCACGTCGTCACGGTGAACGACTACCTGGCGCGGCGCGACGCCGAGTGGATGGGCAAGCTCTACGGCTTCCTCGGCCTGTCGACCGGCGTGGTCGTCAACCAGCAGGGCGACGCGGAGAAGCGCGACGCGTACCGCTGCGACATCACGTACGGCCAGAACAACGAGTTCGGCTTCGATTACCTGCGCGACAACATGAAGTTCTCGGCGCTCGAGTACGCGCAGCGCCCGCTGCATTACGCGATCGTCGACGAGGTCGACTCCATCCTCATCGACGAGGCGCGGACTCCGCTCATCATCAGCGGCCAGGGCGAGCGCTCGAGCGACAAGTACCGCACGATCAACGAGGTCATCCCCCAGCTCCGGAACGAGGAGCATTTCGCCGTCGACGAGAAGGGTCACTCGGTGACGCTGACCGACGAGGGCGTGGAGACGGCGGAGCGGCTGCTCGCGGCGCTCAAGGTGCTCAAGGGCACGAACCTCTATGACCCGGTCAACCTCGAGACGCTGCACATCCTGAACCAGTGCCTGCGCGCGCACACGCTCTACAAGCGCGACGTCAACTACATGGTGCGCGACGGCAAGGTGCTCATCATCGACGAGTTCACCGGCCGCGTCCTCGCGGGCCGGAGGTGGTCGGACGGCCTGCACCAGGCCGTCGAGGCGAAGGAGAACGTCCGGATCCAGGAGGAGAGCCGGACGATGGCGACGATCACCTTCCAGAACCTCTTCCGGCTGTACAAGAAGCTCTCCGGGATGACCGGCACCGCGGACACCGAAGCGGCGGAGTTCCACAGCACGTACAAGCTCGACGTCGTCATCGTCCCCACGAACAAGCCGGTGGTCCGCGTCGACTACGAGGATCTCGTCTACAAGACCGAGAAGGAGAAGTTCACGGCGGTCATCAACGAGATCCTCGAGAAGCACGAGCTCGGCCAGCCGATCCTGGTGGGCACGACGAGCGTCGAGAAGAGCACCGCGATCAGCCGGATCCTGACGAAGCGCGGCGTGAAGCACAACGTGCTGAACGCGAAGCACCACGAGAACGAGGCGTACGTGGTCGCGCAGGCGGGCCGCAAAGGGGCCATCACGGTGTCGACCAACATGGCCGGGCGCGGGACGGACATCATCCTGGGCGGCAACGCGGAGATGCTCGCGAAGCTCAAGTTCAAGGAGCAGAACCGCCAGCCCGAGGCGGAGCCCGAGGCGTTCGAGGCCCTGGTCGAGGAGCTCAAGAAGGAGTGCACCGCGGAGGGCAACGAGATCCGCGAGCTCGGCGGGCTGTACATCCTGGGCACCGAGCGGCACGAGTCGCGCCGCATCGACAACCAGCTGCGCGGCCGCGCCGGCCGCCAGGGCGACCCCGGGACGTCGAAGTTCTACCTGTCCCTTGAGGACGACCTCATGCGCATCTTCGCCGGCGATCGGGTGAAGAACCTGATGGAGCGGATGGGCATGCCGGACGACGAGCCCATCGAGCACCCGTGGGTGACGAAGAGCGTCGAGAACGCGCAGAAGAAGGTCGAGGAGCGCAACTTCGACATCCGCAAGAACCTGCTCGAGTACGACGACGTGATGAGCGCGCAGCGCAAGACGATCTACGACATGCGCCAGTCGCTGCTCCTCGGCCGCTACTCCCCCGAGATCCTCGACGAGGAGGGGAAGCCGACGGGCGAGAAGCGGACGATCAAGCCGCTCGCGTCGATCGCGGAGCTGGTGCGGCCGGACGTCGGCTACCTGCTCGGGATGTTCGCGAACGATCCGGTGATGCCGCTCGACGAGGACGGCAACCGCCGCGAGATCGTGCGGAAGGACTTCGAGAAGACGGATCGGTTCGTCGAGCTCGAGAACCTGCAGCGCGAGCTCTACACGCGCTGGGGCGTGAAGATCGAGCTCGAGTCGCGCCCCGACAAGGTCCTCGACATCTACGACGAGTGCGCCGAGCTCGTGCCCCAGGCGCTCACGGAGCAGCGCGAGCGGCTGCTCGATCTGATGGACCGGATCATCGGCGCGATGGTCGAGGAGTCGTGCCCGGCGCGCAAGCCGCCCGAGGACTGGGACTGGGGCGGCATCTTCCAGGGCTTCCGCGAGCACTTCGGCGTCGAGCTGCCGGACGACGTCGCGCACATCGGCGATCAGGAGACGCTGGCGCGCGAGCTCTACGAGCGCGCCGAGAAGGCGTACGAGAAGCGCGAGGAGGAGATCGGGGTCGAGCTGTCGCTCCGCATCTTCCGGCACCTCTACCTGGAGGAGCTCGACAAGGCGTGGGTCGACCACCTGACCGACATGGACCACCTCCGCGACGGCATCGGCCTGCGCGGCTACGGGCAGAAGGACCCGAAGCAGGAGTACAAGAAGGAGGGCTACAACATGTTCGTGAACATGGTGGCCCGCGTCTCCTCGAACGTGGTCACGAAGCTCTTCAGCGTGAACGTCAGGCGCGCCGAGCAGGAAGAGGCGCAGATCGAGGCGGCGGATCGCCAGCGCCACGCGGCGGCGCTGCTCGACGCGGTCGCGCAGCACGACGAGTCGCTCCCGATCGGCGCGAAACCGGCGGCGGCGCTGCCGCAGCCCGCCGTCACGCAGGAGCAGGAGTGCCCCTGCGGCAGCGGCAAGCCGTTCAACACGTGCCACGGCGCCGAGGACGAGGCGACGGTCTGAGCCGGCGCGTCCTCCCCGCTCGCCCCGCTCGCCCCGCTCGCAAGGCGCCCGCGGCGCGCCGTCGAGGGCCCGCGCCGGGCCCTTGCTCCGGCGCCTGATCCCAGCATGGACACTGCCTGAGGGCCGACGCGTCGGCTCGGGGAGGCAGGACCATGAAGGTGTTCATCGACTCAGGGGACATCGCGGAAATCAGGGAGGCGCAGTCGATGGGGGTCATCGACGGCGTGACCACGAACCCGTCGCTCCTCGCCAAGGGCGGCAGGCCGACGAGGCAGGTGATCGCCGAGATCTGCGAGGTGGTCGACGGCCCCGTCTCGGCCGAGGTGGTGGCGGTCGAGCGGGACGCGATCCTCCGGGAGGGCCGCGAGCTCGCCAAGATCCACCCGAACGTGGTGGTCAAGGTCCCGCTCATCGACGAGGGGCTCAAGGCGGTGCGGATCTTCGCCGCCGAGGGCATCCGGACGAACGTCACCCTCTGCTTCTCGGCTGCCCAGGCGCTGCTCGCGGCCAAGGCTGGGGCGACGTACATCTCGCCGTTCGTCGGCCGGGTCGACGACGCCGCGGGGGACGGGATGGACCTGGTCCTGCAGGTCGTGACGATCTACAGGAACTACGGCTTCCCGACGCAGGTGCTCACCGCGAGCGTGCGGCACCCCGTCCACGTCGTGCAGGCGGCCATGATCGGGTCGCACGCCGCGACGATGCCGCTCAAGGTGATCAAGCAGCTGACCAAGCACCCGCTGACCGACGTCGGCCTCGCGCAGTTCTTGGCGGATGCGAAGAAGATCCCCGAGCTGGTATAGCGAACCTCGTGGCCGAGAAGGACAAGGGAAGCCCGGGAACGAAGCGACGCGCGAGCCGCCCGGCGGCCCCCGCGGTCGTGTCCATCACGACGCAGGGCGGGCCGTTCAAGGGGGTGTCGACGGCGGTCGTGCGCCGGCGCGCGAGCAAGATGCTCGCCCACCTCGCGCTGCAGGGCGTGGAGCTCTCCGTGGCCCTGGTGAACGACGAGGCCATCCACGAGCTGAACCGCACGTACCGGCGCAAGGACAAGCCGACCGACGTGCTCGCCTTCCCCATGCTGGAGCAGAACGGCGCCACGTCGCGCAAGCGCGGCCGGCGAGGTCCTGTGGATCCGTCGGCGTGGCACGGCCTGCTCGGCGACGTGATCGTCTCGATCGACACGGCCGCCCGGCAAGCAGCCGAGCGCGACCGTCCGCTGCTCGACGAGATCACGATGCTGCTCGGGCACGGCCTGCTGCACCTGCTCGGTTACGACCACAAAACCGACGCGGAGGAGCGAGAGATGACGGCGTTGACCCGGGAGCTCGAGGCCGCCGCGGCGTCGCGCGGCAGCAGTCCCACTGGAATCCGGCCTCGCAGCGGCGTCGCGAGACCGAATAAGACGGGGGCGCAATGACTTATTCCTTGCGATGCGAAACCTCGCTTGTTAAACGGACGCCCCCTTTCGACTTGGAGGAAACATGCCCGGTTCGAACAAGCTGACCAAGGCGCAGATGATCGTCGGTCTTGCCGAGGCCACCAACCTCGACAAGAAGTCCGTGGCCAGCGTGCTCGATGCGCTCAGCGAGCTGGTGAAGAAGGAGCTCGGTCCGGAGGGGCCGGGCGAGGTCACGGTCCCGGGCCTCGTGAAGATCAAGGCGAAGGAGATCCCGGCGACGCAGGACCGGGAAGGCATCAATCCGTTCACGAAGCAGCCGATGACCATCAAGGGCAAGCCGGCGAGCCGCAAGCTCCGCGCGGCGCCCGTCAAGGCGCTCAAGGACGGCTGAGCGGCGCGTCGGTGGCCGCGGCTTGCGCGGCCCCATCCGGCGACGCGAGCTCCGGAGGTCCAGCGGCCGGGCGTGCCCCCGCGGCGGCGTCCGGAGCTTCGGGCGATGCTTTCGCCGCGGAGCATCGCGTCCTGAGCGCGCACGCGACGATCGCGAGGGCGAGCAGCGCCGCCAGAGGGGCGTCGCCCACGCGGGTGTAGAGCGTCAGCGGTGTGTCCCTGACCGCCGGGGTCGCGAAGGTCACCCCCGGCGCAGCGCTCTCGTCCCGGCCGCGTACCACGCCGCGGGCGTCGATCCATGACACCACACCGAGGTTCACGGCGCGCACGAGGTCGCGGCGCAGCTCGACGGCGCGCATGACCGCGAGCCGCGCGTGCAGCTCGGGCTCGGCGCTCCCGGTGAACCAGGCGTCGTTCGTGATGTTGACGAGGAGGTTCGGGGCGAGCGCGCCGGTGATCCGCCGCGCCACCCCGGTGAGCGTGTCCTCGTAGCAGTTGAGCACCCCGATCCGGAGCGCGGGCCCCTGCTCCCGGCGAAGCGTGAGCGCGCGCGGCTCCGCGCCCGGGACGAGCCCGCCGCTCTTCTGGAAGATGCGCCGCAGCCAGGGCAGGTAGGCGCCGCCCGGCACCGTCTCGCCGAACCAGAGCAGCTGCAGCTTGTCCTGGGTCGGCTGCATGCTCCCGTCGGGGAGCACGAGGGTCGCGGAGTTGTAGCTGTTCCGTTCCTCCACGCCGTCGTCCGCCTTCGCGGGCGGCGCCTGGGTGATGAGCCCGGCGAGGACCGGACCGCGGACGCCGGGGCCGAGGAGCGCTCGACCGCCGCGCGGCGCCTGCCGGGCGCTGTGCGGGAGCGGGTACGGATACGCCGCCTCGGGCCAGAGGGTGAGCTCGGCGCCGCCGGCCTCGGCCTTCCGGGTGAGCTCGTGCAAGGCGCGCAGGATCCGCGGGTGGTTCTTCGGCTGCCAGCGCTCGTGAGGCCCCACGGCCTGGTTGACGAGCGCCACGCGCGCCGTCGGCAGGCCCGCGCTCGCGCGCTCCACGGCGGCCATCCGGAGCGCGCCGTGCGCCGCGAGCCCCCCGAACAGCGCGGCGCTCGCGAGCGCCGGGGAGAGGATCGCGCGGGGCGGCCGACGGCGGGCGGACCGCGACTCCGGCGCGGGCGCGAGCGGGCGCCCGCCGGGCGCCACCCCGACGGCCGCGAGGCCCGCGCGGGCGAGCAGGGCGGCCCCCACGGCGAACAGGACCGAGACGCCGCGCTCGCCGACGAGGTCGGCGAGCTGCACGAGCGCCGGCCATGGGCTCATGAGGCCCGCCGGTGTCCAGCCGAAGACCGTCGGGAGGACCACGGCGGCGAACACGCCCGTCGCGAAGGCGAGCTCGAGCGGGGCGCGCACGCGCCGGAGGAGCACGCTCGTGATGCCGCCGCAGACCGCCCAGACCAGCGACTGGGCGGCCGCGAGCAGGATCAGCGCGAGGTACGAGGCCGCCGCGCCGAGCGGCGTGAAGCGCAGGATGACCTCCGGCACGAAGCGCAGGCCCACGATGCCCGCCGCCGTTCCCCAGGCGGCGCCGCGCCCGAACGCGCGCCAGAACGTCGGGGCGTCATGCACGGCGGCCGCCAGCAGGGCGAGGCCGGCGATGACGGCAGGGTAGAGATCCGTGGGAGGGGCCGTGAGGGCGAACGTCGCACCGCCGACGACGGAGAGGAGCAGCGGGGCGCAGCCGCGGAGCGCGCGTCGGGTCGAGGCCTGGGGCACGATGCGGCGTTATACCGCGCGGGAGCCGCCGGGAGCCCGGCGGCAACCCGAGGAGATCGAAGCCGCCGCGAGCCTCGCGCGGTCAGGGCGGACGGGGAGGCGAGGCCCTTCCTGACGAGCTGCTGCACGGCTCGATACGCCGGTCGAGCTCGCTCGCGCCCCTGCAGCAGCCCTCGCTCGCCCTGCCTACGCTCGGGCCCGTTCGCGACGTTCGCCCGGGAGGGCCTGGTGCGATACGGTCACCAGTAAACGGTGAGCCCACCGCGGAAGAGCCCCCCGCCCGACGTATCGGTCGTGCGTCCGGTCTCGGGATCCCTGAACTCGGGGACGACGCCGTCGTCCGTGCGGCTGCGCACGAACCCGAGCGCATCGATGTTCAGGGCGAGGCGGGGGGAGAGCCGGAACTCGAGGCCGATGCCGCCGTGCGCGCCGAAGTAGTCGTACTCGGTGTTCGGAACGAACTCCTCGCCGCTGGCCGCGGCCTCGCCCCAGGGCCGCTCGACCTCGGCGTGCGACATGTTCAGGCCGCCCGTGAAGTAGAACTGCGTGCGGCTGCGCGGGTTGACGAACAGCATCGCGCTGAGCGAGAGCGGCACTTCCGTCCGCTCGTGACCGTTGTAGTCGGTGCCCGCGAGGAGGTCGGCGCCGAGGTCGAGCGCGAACGCGGGGACGGGCCGGTACCGCAGGCTGACCCCGACGCCGCCCATGCCGGCCTCCTCCGCGCCGCCGTGCTCGCGGCCCATCATGAGCCCCTGGACGCGGAAGTTGACGCCCCACTGGCGGCGCCAGCGCAGCTTCGGCGGCGGCGGCGGCGCCGGCGGGATCACGCGGCGCACGACCACGCGCGGCGGAGGAGCGGACCCGGGCGTCACGACGATGACCTGCGGCGGCGGGCCGGACGGCGAGGTCTGGTAGACGACGACCGGGGGCGGGGCCGGACGGGTCGCGCGCCTGCCCCGTGGCGGGGGTGGGGCCGGCGGTGGGGGGGGCAACGCCTCGGCCGGGGGGGGCTCGGCAGCGGCGGCGGGCGGCGGCTCAGCGGCGGGATCGCCGGGCGGCTCCACTTCCTCACAGAACCACGCGCCGGGAGGACAGTTGTTGTTCTCCTGCGCGAGCGCGCTCATCGGCGCGGTCATCGCCACGGCAACAAGGACATGGGTCAAGCAACGGCGCATCGGGCGACTCCTCTTCGGTGCAGGGAAGTTAGCAACCGGGATGCCATCGACCATCTCGCTGGATTGTCGTCACCATGGCCAGGAAGCACGCCGGCGTGCATCGGCCGCCACGGCGCGCTGTGGCGGAAGGTTCACACGCGCGCCGTCCCGCAGGGTACTAGCTCCCACGGCAAACGTCACGGCGGGGCCGCCCGCCGGCAGCCCCGCCACCATCGAGAGCAATCGGGTTCATCATGCCTACGGTTACGTTGAAGCAGGGTCATGTTCGGCCGGTGTGGTCGGGGCATCCCTGGGTGTTCGCTCAGGCGATCGCGCGCATCGAGGGCGGCGCCGTCGCCGGCGACGAGGTCGTGGTCACCGACCCGTACGGCAGCGTGCTCGGCCGCGGGCTCTACACCCCCCGCTCGGCCATCCCGGTGCGCATGTACACGCGCGAGGACAGGCCGATCGACGCGGCCCTGTTCCGGCACCGGATCGAGCGCGCCATCGCGCACCGCCGCGAGCTCGGCCTGCCCGCGCGGGCGCCCGGCCACGAGACCGACGCCTTCCGGCTGATCCATGCGGAGGGGGACGGGCTGCCCGGGCTCATCGTCGACCTGTTCGGCGACACGGCGGTCGTGCAGCTCGGGACGATCGGGATCAAGCGCCGCGAGGGGGTGATCTTCGACGCCCTCCAGGCGGCGCTCTCGCCGCGCGCGATCGTGGACAGGACGCCGGAGTCGCTCGCGAAGCTCGAGGGGTTCACCGCCGACGCCGGCGTGGTGCGCGGCGACTTCGGGCTCGATCAGCTGCGGTTCGTCGAGCGAGGGCTGCGGTACACGATCCCGCTCGCGCTCGGCCACAAGACCGGGTTCTACCTGGACCAGCGGACGCTGCGGACCCGCGTGGAGCAGCTCGCCCACAACCGGCGCGTGCTCGACGCGTTCTGCTTCGTCGGCACCTTCGCCATGGCGGCGGCACGCGGCGGGGCGAGCGAGGTCCTCGCGATCGACGAGAGCGCGACGGCGCTCGAGGTCGGGGCCGAGTGCGCGCGGGAGAACGGGCTGCTCGACCGGATCAAGTTCACGCGCGACGACGCCCGCAAGGCGCTGCAGAACGCGTCGAGGCAGGGGGGCTTCGACCTCGTCATCTGCGACCCGCCGAAGCTCGCGGGCACGCGCGCCTCCAAGGACGCCGCGCTCACCGCCTACCGGCGCCTCGCGTCCGGGGCGTGCCGCGCCACGCGGCCGGGCGGCATCGTCGTGCTCTGCTCCTGCTCCAGCGCCGTGAGCCTCGACGACCTGACCCGGGTGCTCGCCCTCGGCGCGCGCGACGCCCGCATGCAGGCGGCGGTGTTCGACCGGCACTTCCAGGGGGGCGACCACCCCGTCCCCGCGGCCTTCCCCGAAGGGCTCTACCTGAAGAGCCTCATCGCGCGCATCGACGCGCTCTGAGAATCGCCCCATGAACCCGCTCTCCCTGCTGACCCCCGACGCCGCGCGCGGCCTCGCCGGGGTGATCTTCGACCTCGACGACACCGTGCTGGATCACGGCGCCCTGACCGAGTCCGCCTACGGCGCGCTCTTCCGTCTGCGCGAGACCGGGCTCGCGTTGATCGCCTGCACCGGCAGGCCCGCCGGATGGGGCGAGGTGATCCAGCGGCAGTGGCCGATCGACGCGACGATCGTCGAGAACGGCGCCGTCGCGCTGGTCCGCGAGCAGGCCGGCCCCGGAGAAGGGCTCGCCCCGAGCGCCGGCGCGAGCCGCGTCGTCACGCTCGACGCGCTCGACCGCGGCACGCGGCGGGCCCGTCGGGCCGAGCTCGTCGCGCTCGCCGATGACATGGTGCGTCGTTTTCCCGCGGCGGCGCTCGCAGACGACAACGACCAGAGGGTGACCGACGTCACCATCGACATCGGCGAGCACCGGCGCGTCCCGCCCGAGGACGTGCAGAGGATGCGCGCCGAGCTCCGCGAGCGGGGGGTGAGGACGCTCGTCTCGAGCGTCCACCTCCACCTCACCCGCGACCCGTCCGACAAGGCGACGGGCGCCGTGCGCCTGCTCTCGAGCCGGTTCGGCGAGGATCCGACCCGCGCGCGGTACCGCTACGCCTTCGTGGGCGACAGCGGCAACGACGGCGTCGCTTTCGCTGCATTTGCGTTGACCTTCGGCGTAGCCAACGTGCGCGCCCACCTCGGCAAGCTCTCCGTGCCGCCGCGGTTCGTGGCCTCCCTGCCCATGGGCCGCGGGTTCGCCGAGATCGCCGGCCGGATCGCCGAACTGCGGAAGAATGCACCTGAACCGTGATCTGCCCGCGCGCAAGGGCCTCGCGTGCGATCCGCCCCACACCTGGAGCAGGTAGCCTAGCCGCGACGCAACCCGAAGGAATAGGATCGAGCTTTCGGGAGGGGCGTGCCTCCCAACCCTTTACAGGGGCGCGTGTTCTCGGGGACCATGACCTTGGTCCCTCGCCCGCCAGCGGCAGCAGATGGCGTTTCGACCCCCGACCCCCGGCCTCCTCGTCGACAACAAGTACCGCCTCGCGGAGCGCATCGGCGGGGGCGGCATGGGCGACGTGTTCCGGGCGGAGCACGTGCTCGCCGGTCGCGCCGTTGCGATCAAATTCCTCCACCCCGAGCTGGCGGACAACTCGGAGCTCTCCCACCGGTTCTTCCAGGAAGCGCAGGCGGTCAACCGGATCCGCCACCCGAACATCGTCGACGTGATCGACGCCGGCGTCGGCGAGCTCGGTCCGTACATCGTGATGGAGCACCTCGACGGCGAGTCGCTCGGCATGGCGCTCGCGCGCTTCGGCCGCCTCGACATGGAGGCCGCCGTCGGGGTCGCGATCCCGGTGCTGGAGGCGCTCGACGCCGCGCACCGCGCCGGGATCATCCACCGCGATCTCAAGCCCGAGAACATCTTCATCGCCTTCGATCCGAGCCGCGGCTCGGCCGTCGTGCGGCTGCTCGACTTCGGCATCGCCAAGGTGCTCGACTCCGACGGCCCCTCGCCGCGGACGCGCACGGGCGTCGTCTTCGGGACGCCGGACTACCTGTCGCCGGAGCAGGCCACGGGGGAGTCGCCGCTCGACGGGCGGAGCGATCTCTTCTCGGTGGGCGTCCTGCTGTACGAGGTGCTCACGGGCACGCGGCCGTTCCGCGCGCCGACCGCCGTGGCGACGGCGTTCCGCGTCGTGCACGCGGAGGTGCCGACGCTCGCCTCGGCGGGCGTGACCGTCGACCCGCGGCTCGAGGCGATCGTGCAGCGGCTCCTGCAGAAGGATCCCGCGAAGCGCTTCCAGACGGCCGGCGACGTCGTCCGCGAGCTCGAGCGCGTCGCGCCCGAGCCGCCGCGGCGGACGGCGGCGCTCGGCCGGCTCATCAACGTGCAGCGGCGGATGGCCCTGAGCCTCGGGAACACGACGGAGAACGAGCGCGATCGGCTCTCGTCCTCGCGCGACCGCTCGCGCGCGGGCACGTCGTTCGACGTGAGCCCCGCGCCGCCGATGCGCATCTCGCCGCCGCTCGTGTCGGGCAGCCGCGTCACCGAGGCGCCGCCCATGATGCGGCCGTCGTCCGAGCCGGCGAAGCCCGCGCCCGGCGCGACGCTCTCGAACGCGCTGCGGAGCCGCGGCTCGGAGCCCACCCTGCTCTCGCAGCGCGGCGAGTCGCTCCCCACGGTGCGCAGCGCCGACCTCGGCCTCCGGGCCGAGCCGACCGTGCGCAGCGCCGACTTCGGCGCCCTCATCAACCGGCAGCGCGACACGCGGCGGCCCAACGTCACCCCGGTCCGGCCGCTGCCGGCGCGCTTCGCGGGGGGGCAGTACCAGGTGCGCGGCCCCGTCCTGCGGAGCGTCGATCGCACCATCGTCGACGAGTACGGGAGGAGCGCGCGCGACGAGGTCGTCGCGCAGATGCCGCTCCGCTACGCCGACGACTTCAAGCACGACTCGATCAACGCGCTCGTCGGATACGATCTCGAGGCGCTCGACGCGTACATGGAGCTCGCGACGTCGCTCGTCCTGCGCGATCTCGAGCGCTGGCGCGACATCGGGAGGCTCGGCGTGGGCGGCGAGCTGCACAGCCTCGTGCGCACGTTGTTCGCCCGGCCGCTGACCGACATCGCGTCGCTCATGCGCCGCGGGACATCGATCTGGTCGCGGCTCTTCACGTTCGGCTCGTGGCGCGTGGCCACCGGGCCGACCGGGCGGGTGACGCTCCACATCGGCGACTTCGACCCCGCCTCGCTGCCGCTCCGGCTGTGGGTCGTGGGGATGGTCGAGGAGACGGCGCGGCGCGCGTCCGGCGGGGGCGTGAAGGTCACGATCACGCTCGGCGAGCTCGGCTTCACCTCCGAGCTCGCCTGCGAGATCAGCCTCTAGCTAGGTGCTGGCTCCGCCCGAGAGAGCCCGGCCTGGGACGGCCGGGCTGCTGCGCGCTCGCGGCCGCGCTGGCGGGGTCTTCAGGAAGGCTTGCGCGCGCGGTAGCACGCCTGACAGAACACGTCGCGGCCCTCGACCGGCTTGAACGGGACCTCGCCCTCGGCGCCGCACGACTTGCAGGTGATCGAGAACGTCGGACGGTTGCGCGGCGCGCGCGGCGGCTGCGCCGCGGCGCGGCCCTGCGCGGGAGCACGGCGCTCGCCGGCGAACGACGGCGCGCGGTAGTTGCCGTCGTCGCGGGCGGGCGCGCCGCCGCGCGGACGGCGCGGGCCGCGCGAGGCGCGCGGGTACTGGCTCGGCACCGTCCACGCGGGCGCGAGCCCCGAGTACGCGTCCTGCATCGGGCTGCGGTACTCGTTCACGTCGCCCGTGTAGCGGGGCTGCCGAGGCCGACCATCGCCGCGCGCCGCGCCGCGGTACCCGCCGCCGGCGCTCCGGGCCGGCCCAGGGCGCTGGTGCTGCGCCGCGCGGGCGGTCGACGCGCTCTCGTGCTCCCCTCGGTTGTCCTTGCGCGCGCGGCGGCAGGTCCGGCACCGCTTCGGCGGGGCCGCGAGCCTCCGTTCGGCGTAGACGGCGGCTTCCGCAGCCGAGAATAGGAACGACGTGCCGCAGCTCGCGCAGACAATGTGCTCGTCTCGATGCTGTTCCATGATTCCTCTTTCGTCAGGCCGACGGGCCTCGCAGGCTCACGGGCTCGGGTGCTCGGGGTGACTGGGGTAAACGGGAGCGCCCGGGAGCGGCCCCGCTGCGCCGGAGATGCGCAATTTACGCGGGGATCTCGATGAACTGGGTGGGATCGCCCTCTTGAGGGGGCACGGGAGCGCCTACGGTGACATGCTTGTCATGGCGGTCAAGCGTGCCGCCTCCACGCATCGCCGGGATCGATCGCGCGGCGTGGAGGCTTTGATTTCGAAGCTCCTCACGATACCATCCGCGCGACTTTCACGAGGAGCTCAGCTCCTCCCGTGACCGACCGCGGGCTGCGCCCGTCCACGCCACGCCACGCCGCGCCTCGCACCCAGTCGAAGCAATGAGCCATCCCTCCCTGCACCTCACCGCTCGTGACTTCGACGCGTACGCCGCCGAAAAGGCGACCTCGAAGGCCTACTCGCGCCCCCGACTCGAGGTGAAGCAGCGCGCGCTCGCCTGGGCGCGCGGCGTCGTCACCCGGCTGAGCGAGCTCGGCATCTCGGTCGACGTGCATGGCTCGGACGAGCATCCCTCGATCCGCAACAAGCACCGGGCCGACTGCCAGTGGGTCTTCTTCTGGCGCGATCAGGTCGCGCGCGACGAGCTCGATCGCCTGCTCGATCGTGGCCGGTCGATCTCCGATGCGATCGACGATCCGAGCCCCTACACGCGGCACGCGTTCCTCGCGCTGCGCATCTCGGAGGGCGAGGTGCAGGTGTGCTTCGCCGTCCACCCGGACGCGAAGGTCGACGTCGACAACCTCCGCGCCCGCCTCTCGGCGACCGAGGAGGCGACCGGCGAGCCGGCCTCGCCGCTCGCGGCCGAGCTCACGAGCGCGCTCCGCGCGCTCCCGGAGCAGTTCTCCTTCGGCGCCGGCGGTGGCGATCGCGTGGCCTGCAGCGCGGCCACGCGCGACGCGATCACGGAGATGCTCCGCCGCGCCGCCGACGGTCAGGTGCCGCTCTGGATCGGCTGGTCGGTCCCGCGCGAGACCGCGATCGAGCACGCCGACATCCTCGACGAGCAGCTCGAGGACGCGCTCGTCGCGCTGGCCCCCATCTACCGGCTCGTCGCGTGGTCGCGCGAGAACGATCGCATCGCGCTCGACCACAAGCTCGAGGGCATCGAGCAGGAGCGGGCGCGCGCTCACGCCGAGCTCGAGGCCGAGAACGAGCGGTGGCGCTCCGAGCAGGCCCGGGCGCGCGAGCGATCGATGGAGCAGGCGCGGGCCCGCGGCGACGAGCGCGTCGAGGCCGCCCTCCCCGCCCGCCGGCCGACCCTGGCGACGCTGTTCAAGTCGACGAGCGGCGGCGGCGCCGGTCGCGGAGGAGAGCCGCGGCCCGCGCCGAGGCACGGCGCGGAGGGCGGCGCCCCGGCCCGGCGAGCGCCGCATGGCGAGGCGGAGCCGCAGGCGAAGGCCGAAGCTCCGCAGAGGCCGCCGGCCGAGCCCGCGCCGCGGGCGCAGCGCGCTCCGTCCGGCGAGCCGGACGCCGCGGCGAAGCCCGCGCCGGAGCCCGCGAAGGGCGGAGCGCTCGAGAAGGGGAGCCGCGTCCGCGTGCGCCGAGGGCCGTTCGGCGACAAGATCGGCGTGGTGAGCGAGCTCGATGGCCGCGGAGGCGCGCGCGTCCTTCTCGGCCTGCTCGCGACCAGGCTCGAGCTCGACGATCTCGAGCTCGTGGTCGACGGGCGGGATCGACCCGCGCTGTCGACATCGCACCGCAAGCCGCTCGCGCCGACGCCGCGCAAGGCGCGCTGAGCGTCGCCGCGCGGCACTCCCCCGCAATGGTCAAGCGCGATCCTTCAACCTACCCCGTGGGCCTCGGCGCCCAGTTCCGCAGCAAGCTCCCGCTCTACCTGACCGGCTCGGCGCTGCTCGCGACGCAGCAGCTGCTCATGGCCAAGCGCGACTTCCTCGTCAAGGACGCCGTCGACGCCGCCGTGCAGCTCCAGTCGGGCGAGGCCTCGCGGGCGGCGCTCCTCATGCTCGCGGTGAGCGTGGGCGCCGCGATCATGCGCGTGTTCTCGCGGGTCACCATCTTCACGGCGGGCCGCAACGTCGAGTACGAGCTCCGGGCGATCCTGCTCGCGCGCCTGCACAAGCTCGGGCCGGCCTTCTTCCGCAAGATGCCGACCGGCGACATCATGAGCCGGGCGACGAACGACCTGACGCAGGTTCGCCTCCTCCTCGGCTTCGGCCTGCTGAACGTCGTCGGCTCGCTCTTCGCGTTCGCGAGCGCCCTGTACGTGATGCTCAACATCTCGAAGCGGCTCACGCTCGCGGCGCTCCTGACGATGCCGGCGCTGATGCTCGTCACCCGGTCGTTCTCGACCAAGCTCTTCATCCGCACCCGCGACAACCAGGAGGCGATCGGCGCCATGAGCGACCGCGTCCTCGCGAGCCTCGCGGGCGTCCGGGTCGTCCGTTCGTTCGCGCTCGAGGCGTCCGAGATGGCCGCGTTCTCGAGCACGAACCAGGCGTACCTCGAGAAGAGCCTCTCGCTCGCCAAGCTGCGCGGCTCCATGGGGCCGCTCATGGGGGCCATCAGCTCGGTCGGCGTGCTCATCGTCTTCTGGTACGGCGGGCAGCTCGTACTGGAGCAGCAGATGACGAGGGGGGACTTCGTGTCCTTCTGGCTCGCGCTGCTGCGGCTCACGTGGCCGGTGCTCGCCCTCGGCTTCGTCGCCGCGATCGTCCAGCGCGGCCGCGCCGGCTACGTGCGGCTCAAGGCCATCTTCGACGCCATCCCCGAGGTCGTGAGCGGCCCGATGGCCGCCCCCGAGGTCGTCCGCGGCGCCATCTCCGTCAAGGAGCTGGGCTTCTCCCACGGCGCGAGGAAGGTGGTCGACGGGGTGAGCTTCGACATCGAGGCGGGCGGCACGCTCGCGATCGTGGGGCGCACGGGCTCGGGCAAGAGCACCATCGCCACGCTGCTCGCCCGGCTCATGCCCACGCCGCGCGGCACGGTGTTCCTGGACGGCGTCGACATCTGCGATCTGCCCCTGGAGACCGTGCGCGCGAGCATCGGCTACGCGCAGCAGGACGCGTTCCTCTTCTCGACCACGGTGGCGCGCAACATCGGGTACTCGCTGGACGATCCGGACTCGCCCGCCGCGCTCGAGACCATCCGCGCCGCCGCGGCCGAGGCCGAGGTGCTGAACGAGGTCCTCTCGCTGCCGGACGGCTTCGACACGGTGGTCGGCGAGCGGGGCGTGCAGCTGTCCGGCGGGCAGCGCCAGCGCGTCGCGCTCGCGCGCGCGCTCGTGCGCGAGCCGAGCGTCCTCGTCCTCGACGATCCGCTCTCCGCCGTCGACGCGAAGACCGAGCAGGCGATCCTCGCGGCGATCGAGCGACAGGCCGCGCGGCGGACCGTCATCCTGATCACGCACCGGGTGGCGGCCGCGCGGCGGTGCGACGCGATCATCGTGCTGGAGCAGGGCCAGGTCATCGAGCGCGGCACGCACGACGAGCTCGTCCGCGCCGGCGGGCTGTACGCGTCGTTCGCCGAGGAGCAGCAGCTCGAAGAGGATCTCGCGACCCTCGAGGCGACGCCGTCCTCGCGGCCGGTGGAGCTCTCGTGACGCAGCCAGGCTCAGGAGAAAGCGCGACGGTGCAGGCGAAACCAAGCGGCGCCACGGCCGCTGGAGAGGCGGGCGCGAGCCCGCGGCGGCCGGCGCCGTCCTCGGCGAGCAGGGGCCGCGCGGCGAAGAAGGCGAGCCGCACCGAGGACGTGCTGAGCCGCTTCCACGAGGAGGCGCAGCTCGGCGAGGCGTACGACGCGCGCATGCTGCTGCGGCTGTGGCCGTTCGTGCGCCCGCAGGGCAAGCACCTCGCGCTCTCGCTCTCGCTGCTCATCGTCACCGCCCTCTTGGCGCTGCTCCGCCCGCTCATCATGCGCGACGCGCTCGACGCCTTCGACGCGCCCGGCGGGCTCGATCGCCTCACGCGCAACGGCTTCTTGCTCACGGGCGTCATGCTCGCGGAGCAGTCGCTCGCGTTCCCGCAGCTCTACCTGATGCAGCTCGCCGGCGCGCGCGCCATGGCCGACCTGCGCGCGCGCGTCTTCGGGTTCTTGCACACCCGGCGCCTCGGGTTCTTCGATCGCACGCCGGTGGGCCGGCTCGTCACGCGGGTGACGAACGACGTGGACGCCATCGGCGAGATGTTCGCGTCGGGCGCGCTCAACGCGTTCGGCGACCTGCTCCGCCTCGCCGTCATCATCGTGGTGATGGTGTCGCTCGACTGGCGCATGTCGCTGCTCGCCTTCGCGGCGGTGCCCCCCGTCGCGCTCGGCGTCAACTGGACGCGGCGCCGGATCCGCGACGCCTTCCGGGAGGTGCGCGCGAAGACGGCCCGGATGAACGCGTACCTCAACGAGCAGGTCTCCGGCATGGCCGTCGTGCAGGCCTACGCCAGGGAGGAGCGCTCGGCCGAGGAGTTCGACGAGATCAACGCCGCCTACCGCAACGCGAACAACCGCTCCATCGTGCTCGACGCGACGCTCGACGCCGCCATCGAGATGGTCTCGAGCGTCTGCATCGCCGCGGTGCTCTGGTACGCGGGCGTGAAGAGCTTCAAGGAGGAGATCTCGTTCGGGACGCTGTTCGCCTTCGTCGCCTACATCGACATGTTCTTCGTCCCGATCCGCGATCTCTCGGCCCGGTACACGCTGCTGCAGTCCGCGATGGCCGGCGCGGAGCGCATCTTCGAGCTGCTCGACAACAAGGACGAGGACGCGACGGCGACGGCGAGCTGTACCGACGCGGCGAAGGCCGCGGACGAGGGCGTCGCGTTCGAGCTCGACAACGTCGTGTTCGGCTACAAGCCGGGCGCGCCCGTGCTGCGGCAGGTCTCGATCGCCGCGAGGAGCGGCGAGAAGGTCGCGCTGGTCGGCGCGACCGGCGCCGGCAAGAGCACCGTGGCGTCGCTGCTGCTCCGCCTCTACGACGTGGAGGACGGCACCGTGCGGGTCTTCGGCCGCGACGTCCGCGCATACGCGCGCGACGAGCTGCGCCGCAAGTTCGCCGTCGTCCCGCAGGACGTGTTCCTGTTCCCCGGCACGGTGCTCACGAACATCGCGGCCGGCGACGCGATCCCGGATCGCGCGAAGGTGGTGAACGCGCTGAACCGCATCGGCGCGCTCGATCTGTTCGAGCGCCGCGAGGGCGGCCTCGACGCCCCGGTGCTCGAGCGCGGCAGCAATTTCAGCGCCGGCGAGCGCCAGCTGATCGCCTTCGCCCGCGCCCTCTACCGCGATCCGCCGCTCCTCATCCTGGACGAGGCCACGGCCAACGTCGACAGCGACACCGAGGCGCGCCTGCAACGCGCGCTCGAGGGCGCCATGGAGGGGCGCACCGCGCTGATCATCGCGCACCGCCTCTCGACGATCCGCGCCGTCGATCGCATCGTCGTCTTCCACAAGGGCTGCGTCGTCGAGCAGGGCACGCACGAGGACCTGCTCGCCGCCGGCGGCGTCTACAGCAAGCTGTACCGGCTCCAGTTCGCCCGGCAGGCGGCGGCGCACGCCTAGGGATCGGCGGGCGTCGGATCGTCGTCGCCGTAGCACTTGCCGGCGGCGCTCGCCGCGCCCTCGTCGGCGCCGTCTTCACCTCCGGCGGCGCCCTCGTCGGCGACGTCCGCGCCTCCGGCGACCACCCGCAGCCAGTACTCGGAGCAGCTGTCGTTCATCACGATCAGGTGCTGATCGTCCACGCACGTCACCTCGGCCTGGTTGCCCGCCGCGTGCGCCAGCGTGCCGCCGCGCCTCGTGCCGTCGCTCTCGAACGACAGGTACACCTGATGCCATCGCGGCCGCGCGCCGAGGCCGTGCCTGAGCGCGTACCGCATGCCGCCCGGGAAATAGAGGAGCTCGCCGTCCGGCGCCGACGTCTCGTAGATGCCCCCCGCCGGCGTGGCCTCGGTGAACTCGACGGGCGGGTTCGCGCTCTCGGATCGGTCGCACCGGCTCGGCGCGCAGCCCGCGGCGAGGGCGGCCGCCGCGCCCACCGCACAGGCGGCGGCCCACCCCGAGCGCCGCGCAGCCCCCGTGCCCGCTCCCTGGCTCCGCATGGCTCAGCCGAGCCAGCGCGCGGCGTCGAGCGCGTGGTAGGTGAGGATGAAATCGGCCCCGGCGCGCCGGATCGACGTGAGCAGCTCGAGCACCGCCCGCTTCTCGTCGATCATGCCGCGCTCGGCGGCGGCCTTGATCATCGCGTACTCGCCGCTGACGTTGTAGGCGCCGAGCGGCAGCGTCGTCGCCTCGCGGACGCGCGCGATGACGTCGAGGTACGCGAGCGCGGGCTTCACCATGAGCATGTCGGCCCCCTCCTCCTCGTCGAGCGCCGCCTCGCGCAGGCCCTCGCGCGCGTTCCCGGGATCCATCTGGTAGCCCGCTCGGTCGCCGAACTGGGGCGCGCAGTCCGCCGCCTCGCGGAACGGCCCGTAGAAGCCGGACGCATACTTCACGGCGTAGGAGAGGAGCGCCGTCCCCGTCAGCGACTCGGCGTCGAGCGCGCGCCGGATGGCGGCGACGCGGCCGTCCATCATGTCGCTCGGCGCGACCACGTCGGCCCCCGCCTTGGCGTGGACCACCGCCGCCCGCGCGAGCACCTCCAGCGTCGCGTCGTTGTCGACGTCCACCGCGCCGGACGCGTCCTGCCGGAGCAGGCCGCAGTGGCCGTGATCGGTGTACTCGTCGACGCACACGTCGGTGATCACGAGCAGCTCCGGCACCGCGTCCTTCATCGCCTTCACGGCGCGCGGGACCGGGCCGTCGGGGTCGTAGGCGCTCGAGCCCGACGCGTCCTTGGTGCGCGGCAGCCCGAACAGGATCGTCCCGCCGATGCCGTGCTCCTTGCAGAGCCGCGCCTGCGCCGCCGCGGCGCTCACGGGCAGCTGCGAGACGCCCGGCATCGTCCCGACCGGGCGCGGCGCGTCGAGCGCCTCGTTGAAGAAGAGGGGGAGGATGAAATCCCCCGGGTTCAGGGACGTCTCCCGCACCAGGGCGCGGAGGGCGGGCGTGCGGCGGAGCCGGCGCGGTCGCTTCGTGGGGAACACGGCGGCGGAGCATAGCAGCCCTTCGCCCGCGGGGACCGCTCCGGCCTCGCCGCGCGCGATCCGTGGATCGCCCGACCGCTGGAATCGGTTAGTGTTCGCCCGAAACCGCCCGCATGAGACCGGCCCTCCACTTCCCTATCTGCCGGCCGCGCCTGCCCCGCCGCGCGCGGACATCGCTCAGCGCTGGGCCGCCCCAGGGCGCACGGTCTGGCGCACCGACGGCCCCGGACGCGGCGGGGTCACCGGAGAGGGCTTCTGCTGGGACGACAGCGGCACCGTATCGTCGTCGTCCGCGCCCAGCGCCGAGGCCTCGTCCGGCTGCTCCGCAGGCGTCTCCGTGGCGGCGACCGTGACCATTGCAATGTCGGACAGCGGGCACCACACGGTCCATGCTTCATTGCGGACGAAGCTATCGAGCGGGACGGCTCCGTTCTCGATGCCGCGCGCGAGCTGGTCGAGCCTGACCGGGCCGACCGATCGCTCCCCGTTGGTCACGTACCATCGGTCCGTAAAGCCGCGCTCCGAGCTCCGCAGCTCCTGGGACAGTTTCACAGATCTCATTGAATGGACTCCAGAAACCGCCGGACGTTGAATCGAACCGGTGCGATTCTATACCCTTAACGCACCGAGTCAACATCACTGCAGATTCGCTATGACAATCAACGTCTGCCATGAGTGAACGACAGAACGACGGGAGTTTGACGGTGCTTCCAAGGCGCGACGATGACGAGGGCCATGGCGCGGCGGCGCTGCGGGCCGCGGGCGGGGGGCCGGGCGCTGCCAGGCCGGGCGTCGTGTACCTGGTCGGCGCGGGCCCGGGCGACCCGGGGCTCTTCACGCTGCGCGGCGCGGAGCTCCTCGCCACGGCCGACGTCGTGCTGCACGACGAGCTGGTCCACCCGGCGCTCTTGGACGGCGTGCGCGAGGGCGCCGAGGTGCGCTCGGTCGGCAAGCGCGGCGGCGATCGGGTCGTGAAGGACGCGAAGCAGGCGGAGATCGACGCGGAGCTCGTCGCGCTCGGGCTCGCGGGCCGCAGCGTCGTCCGCCTGAAGGGCGGCGATCCGTTCCTCTTCGGGCGCGGCTCGGAGGAGGCGGAGGCGCTCGCGCGGGCCGGGGTGCCGTTCGAGGTGGTGCCGGGCGTCTGCTCTCCGCTCGGCGCGACGGCCTACGCCGGCATCTCGCTGACGCACCGGCACATCGCCTCCAGCGTGATGATCGTCAGCGGCGTCACCCGGGCGGGCAAGGCGTTCGACTGGAGCGAGCTCGCCTCGGTCCGCGGGACCATCTGCGTCCTGATGGGCATGCAGGCCCTCGACGCGGTGATCGCGGGGCTGATGGGGCCGGGTCGCCGCGATCCTGCGACGCCGGCGGCGGCCATCCAGTGGGGCACGCGGGCCGACCAGCGCGTCGTCTCGAGCCGCCTCGACGAGCTGCCCCGCCGCGCCCGGGAGGCGGGGCTCCAGAGCCCCGCGGTCATCGTCGTCGGCGCCGTCACCGGCCTCAGGGACGCGCTGCGCTGGTTCGACCGGAAGCCGCTGTTCGGCAAGCGCGTGCTCGTGACGCGGCCGCGGCACCAGGCGCGCTCGACGTCGCGGCTCATCCGCCTCCGCGGCGGCGAGGCGGTGGAGCTCGCGACCATCGAGATCCACCCGCCGCCCGACCCTGCGCGCGTCACCGCGGCGGTCCGCGGGCTCTCCGGGTACCACGCCGTCGTGTTCACGAGCGAGAACGGGGTCTCGCGCTTCTTCGAGGAGCTGGATCGGCTCGGCCTGGACGCGCGCGCCTTCGGCTCGGCCCGCCTCGCCGCGATCGGGGTCGGGACGGCCGCTGCGCTCGCCGCGCGCGGCGTCCGCGCCGACATCGTCCCGAAGGAGTTCCGCGGCGAGGAGCTCGCGGAGGCCATCCTCGCCGATCCCGCGCTGGCCGAGCGCAGGGCGGCGCGCTCCCCGGTCCGCGTCCTGCTCGCGCGCGCGCTCGTCGCCCGCGAGGTGCTCCCCGAGCGGCTCCGCGCCGCCGGCTGCGAGGTGGACGTCGTGCCCGTCTACGAGACCCGCCCCGCCTCGAGCGAGCGCCGCGAGCAGCTGCTCCGGGCGCTCTCGGCGGGCGAGATCGACGTCGTGCTGCTCACGTCGAGCAGCACCGTCGACAGCCTCTGCGCTCTCCTCGGCGAGGGCGCCGCGTCGCGCCTCGACCGCGTGCTCCTCGCGAGCATCGGCCCGATCACGACCGCGACCGCCGAGAAATGGGGGCTCCGGGTCGGCGTGACCGCGGAGGTGAGCACCACAGCAGGTCTCCTGGACGCGCTGGATCGATATTTCGCTGCGTTGCAAGCTGCACCGACGAGCGCCGCCGACTGAGGAGCCGATCGCACGGCGTGCGGCGAGCTCCGCGCTCGACGGCGCAAAGAAAGAGCGCCGCGGCGGACCTGGGGGGGGAAGGTCTCCGCCGCGACGCTCGGCTCCGGAGAGAGCAGGAGGCGTGCCTGGGCCTTCCCGGAGTGAATTCGGACACTTAGGACGTCCGCGCAGGACCTGTCTTGCGCCCTTGCGTTACCGCACGGACATAGCTGCAAGGGATTCCGCGACGTCCAAGTGCTCTCGTAAATCTACAACCGCGTTCCGCGGATGGGAGCGGGCGTACAGCCTCACATCCGGACAGCGGAGGTGAGATAAAGGCCCTCGGTCGCTGTTCGGTCACTCGAAGGTCGCTCGGACGACGAGGAACTTGTTGTTGAGCTCGATGGACGTGAGCCGCTCGAAGATACGGGGGTTGCCGAGCTCGTTCGACAGGGAGTTGATGCGCCCGTGCTCGGTGACGAAGTAGAAGGTCTTCACGCCCTTCTTCTTCTGCTCGTTGATGTAGTCCTGAAACTTCTTCCCGCTCGAGACGAAGGCGGCCAGCTTGTTGCCGGCATAGAAGTTCTCGCCCTTCCAGTTCATCTGGTAGGCGACGAGCGGCCCTGGGATCTCCTGGCTCGCGCGCGCGTAGGCGAGCAGGGTCTCGCGCTGGCCCCAGTGGGGCGACGTCCGCACGAAGTACACGTCGAGCCCCCACGCCGTGAACGCGATCGCGAGCGCGGCGAGCGCGTAGAGGGCGAGGCGGCGGAGGCGCGCGACCACCAGCAGCAAGCACACGAGGGCCGCCGCGGCGGTGAAGGCCCACAGGGTCGCGGAGAAGTCGAGCGACTGCGGCCAAGGGCGCTTGTAGTTGTACGTGAACAGGTGCAGCAGCCTGGCCTGGCTCGGCTGCCCCTCGCGCGCCATCGCGAGATCGCGCCCGACGAAGAAGACGAGGAGCGCGGCGCCGATGGCGACGGCGCCGAGCATCGCGCGCTCATAGACGACCGTCGCCAGCGCGCGCGCCGGCGCGGAGGCCGCGCCCGAGCGCAGCGCGCCCGCGCGGGCCTCCAGGCGCAGCATGTCGTCGAGCAGGATCCCCGTGAGCATCGCCGCCGGCGGGACGGCCGGCAGGATGTAGTGGTGGAACTTCGTCAGCATCAGCGAGAAGAGCGCGAAGCCGAAGAGGAACCACATCGCCAGGAACACCGAGGCGTCGCTCTTCCGGACCTCGGCCGAGCCCGGCTCGTCCGGGGCTCCGCCCTCGCGCCGCCGGAGCCACCACACGAGCGAGGCGGGCACGAGCCCCGTCCACGGGAACGTCGCGTAGCCGAGCTGCCACACGTAGTAGCGGAAGCTCACGTCGTCGCCCTCGTTGGTGTCGTGCACGTGGGTGAAGGCGCGCTTGAACATGTCGTGGAACAGGAGCCGGTCGGTGAACGGCTGGCCGTGCCGCGCGTACATGGCGACGAACCAGGGGAGCGCGACGCACGCGAGCACGAGCAGCCCGACGGGGATCTCCATCTTGAGCAGGTCGCGGTACCGGCGCGAGACGACGACGTAACCGAGGGCGCAGAGCACCGGGAGCCCGAAGCCGGCCGGCCCCTTGGCCATCGTGGAGAGGGCGGCGAAGAACCACGCGGCGAGGAAGAGGAGCCGCTGGACGCGCCGCTCGCCCCAGCTGGCGTACAGGACGATCCCGAGCGTCTGCGCCCAGATGATCGCCTGGAGCGCCGGCTGGAGTCCGGGGAGCACGGGCAGCACCGCGCGGCAGGCCTCGTTGCCGGGGAGCCCGCAGTTGCCCGGCGAGCCGGAGCTGAAGACGTCGCCGTGGAGGCGGAGGCCGAAGGGAGCCGTGTGGATCTCGACGTGGCGCGACAGCAGGTAGAGGAGCTGCGGCAGCGCGCAGGCGACGATCGCCCCGAGCACGAGGTGGTAGAGCGAGAGGCCGACCTTGAGCGCGCCGAGATCGACCTCGTAGACGCGCGCCTCCTCCGCGTCGTCGGTGTGGATGCCGAGCAGGAGGAGCGCCATCGCCGCGGCCATCGTCGCGACGAACGGCATGTCGGTCATGGTCTGGTGGGAGACCATGAACCACTGCGGCATGGTGGTGAGGACGACGCCCGCGAGCAGCCCCGCGCGGCGGCTGAAGATCCGCGAGACGGCCTTGTAGAGGAGGTAAACGGCGACGAGCGTCAGCGCGAAGATGGGCAGCCGGACCGCCCACTCGGGCCACGGCGTGCGTCCCTCGGCCACGGCCGAGAGCATCTCGCCCGACCGGTAGCGGACGCCGAAGGCCGCCATGGCGAGCGCCTGCATCCAGAAGTCGAGCACCGGCTTCGACCAGAACCAGCCGTCCTGCGCCCACCAGAGGGAGATCCAGTCGTTCCTCGCCAGGATCTCGCGCGCGACCTCGCCGTAGTGCGTCTCCCACGGGTCGGTGAGCGAGTGGCTCCCGAGCATGGGGAGGTAGAGCAGCGTGACGAGGGCGACGAGCCAGAAGCCGTGCCGCCGGCTGAGGGGACGCGGAGCGCCGGTCTCGTCGGCGCGGCAGGGGCCGAGGCGCTCGCCGAGCCGGAACGCGCCGACCACGGCCGTGAGGAACGCGGCAGGGACGGCGACGGCGGGCACCGCCAGCGAGAGCAGCGTGGGCGCGCCGCCCCCCGCGAGGGAGCTCGGCGAGAGGTAACCCGCGACGCTGAGCGTGACGAGGACGAAGAACGCGGCGAGCCCGGACCCGAGCAGGGCAAGGGGGCCGAGCAGATCCCGGATCCCGACGCGCGCGGCGACGCGCTCCGGCGGATCGTCGAACGTGCCGAGCAGGTCGAGCAGACCGAGCGTCGCGACGGCGATCCCGAGCGCGCCGAGCGGGACGCCCCAGCGAAGCTGAGGCGCGAGCGCCATCACGACGAACGCGAGCAGGGCGCCCGCGGCGGACACGGCAGCGCCGCGCCAGCGGAGCGGGTTGCCCTGCGGCACGAGGCGCACCTCGTCGGCGTCGGGCGTGGCCTCGTCCGCGCCGGCCGCGCCGTCGCGCGCTGCCGCCTCGTCCGCGCCGGCCGCGCCGTCGCGCGCTGCCGCCTCGTCCGCGCCGGCCGCGCCGTCGCGCGCTGCCGCCTCGTCCGCGCCGGCCGCGCCGTCGCGCGCTGCCGCCTCGTCCGCGCCGGCCGCGCCGTCGCGCGCTGCCGCCTCGTCCGCGCCGGCCGCGCCGTCGCGCGCTGCCGCCTCGTCCGCGCCGGCCGCGCCGTCGCGCGCTGCCGCCTCGTCCGCCGGCGCGGCGGCGCGTGGCGCCACGCCGCCCTCGGTCGTCTCGCCCGCCGCGGTCGTCCCGTCGCGGGCGTCCGCGGGCGCGCCGCTGCTCTTGTCGTGCGTGTCGTTCATGGCTGCGCCGAACGCGGAACGAGGCGCGGCCCTGACGTAGCAACTCTGCGTCGCCGGGCAAAGCAGCGGTCGCGCGCGCTCGCGCAGCGCACGCCGTTCGAGCGACGCATGCGCGCGCGGGCGTTCCTCGAGGTCGGCACGGGCTCAACCCGAGAGCGGCCGCTCATGAGGGCGCGCCGCCCCGGATCGCGCGCTGCGCCGGGACGGCCGGCGCGGCGCGCGGCTACTTCGTCAGGCGCGCGATCTCTTCCTTGATGATCGTCTCGGCGAGGACCGGCACGACCTCCCAGACGACGCGCTCCACGACGTCGCGGGACAGCGCCATCACGGCCTCGACCTGCTCGGCGCTGAGCCCGAGCCCCTCGAGCTTGCTCGCCATCTGGCCGTTCACCTGCGCGGAGGCGGTGGCCGCGACCGCCGCAGGACCGGACGCCGTCTTCGGCACGCCGGAGACCGGCGTCGGCGAGAAGGCCATCGTCGTCGTGACCGGCACGTTCGCCGCGCCGCCGGGCGCCGTCTTGACCGAGGCCTGGGCCGGCGCAGCGGTGGTGGTGGCGGGCGCGTTCGGCGTGTAGATGAGGGTCTTCGCGCGCTGGAGCGGGCTCGCGCCCGCGGCGGCGGGCTGCGCCGCGGCGGCCGGCTGCGCCGCGGCGGGAGCCCGCGCGGGCGCAGGCGTCGCAGCAGCAGCCGCGGGAGCCGCAGCGGCGGCGGGCTTCGCCTCGCCGCGCGACGCCAGCAGCTTCTTGACCTTGTCGATCATCTGCTGGGTGTCGAACGGCTTGTCCATGTGGTCGTCGGCTTGCGCGCTCGAGCCCTTCGCGGGATCGAACGGGTTCTGCTTGGACGACAGGATCAGGACGGGCGTCGCCGGTGAGGCCTGCTTGATCGCCTTGCACAGCTCGTAGCCGTTCTTCGGCTCGAGCGTGACGTCGGCGATCACCAGGTCGGGTTTATCGCTCTTGAGCTTCTGCAGCGCAGCGTCGGCGCTGCTCGCCGTCACGACGCGGAAATCCTGACCCGCAAAGGTGATTTCGAGCACTTTGCGCATGGTCACGCTGTCGTCTACGGCGAGAAGGGTGCTGGCCACGAACGGGTCTCCTCTCAGATGGCGAGAAAGCGATGACGGCTCTGGATATCTTCGGCTCCGGTCGCGCGATGTGTCAACATTCGCGGTGTATTTCGCCCCCGCGGGCCCCGCGGATGTGCGTTTTCCGCGCCGGTAGAGCCCGGTCCCACGCCTGTGGGCGGAGCCGAGGCGCCCCCCACGAGCCCCCATGCGCCCGCGCCGCCCCG
The DNA here is from genome assembly GCF_000418325.1 of Sorangium cellulosum So0157-2. Lineage (GTDB taxonomy): Bacteria > Myxococcota_A > Polyangia > Polyangiales > Polyangiaceae > Sorangium > Sorangium cellulosum_D. The sequence continues at coordinate 17,289 of NC_021658.1, read as the reverse complement.
CCGCTCCGACCCCCCGCCCCCGCCCCCACCCCCACGACGCCGCCGATCCGATCGACGAAGGCCCGGCCGCCCCGGTGCGCCCCCCGCAGGATGGCCGCTGGACCGTGCCGGCCGCGCTGGACCGGCGGCCGCTCGACGGGGCCGTCCGGGCGCTCTCGTCGGTCTCGTGGTCCGACGCGCGCCGGCTGATCGAGACCGGCAAGGTGCTCGTCGGGAGCGCGGTGGCGACGAGCGCCCGGCGGCGGGTGCTCAGCGGGGAGCTGATCGAGGTCCGCCTGCACGCGCCGCGGCCCGAGACGGTGCGGCGGCGCAAGCTGGAGGGCGAGCTCGTGGTCTACGCGGACGCGAGCGTCGTGGTGGTGAACAAGCCCGCCGGGGTGAGCACCATCCCCTACGGCGACGAAGACCCCGCGGAGCAGGCCGCGACGCTCGACGCGCTCGTGCGGGAGGTGCTGGCCCGGCGCGATCGCCTGCGCGGGCGGGCGCCGCTCGGCGTCGTGCAGCGCCTCGACAAGGGGACGAGCGGGCTGCTCGTCTTCGCGCGGACGCTCGCCGCGAAGAAGCACCTCGCCCAGCAGCTCCGCGTCCGCGCGATGCACCGGCAGTACCTGGCGATCGCGCACGGCGCCGTCGCGCGCGGCACGTACCGCAGCTACCTCGTCGAGGATCGGGGCGACGGGCTGCGCGGCTCGGCCAGAGAAGGCCGGCGCGAGGGGCAGCTCGCGGTGACGCACGTCGAGCCGATCGAGGCGCTCCGCGGGCCCGAGGAGGGGGCCGGCGCCGCGGCCGCGACGCTGGTCGCCTGCCGCCTCGAGACGGGGCGCACGCACCAGATCCGCATCCACCTCGCCGAGGCCGGGCACCCGCTCGTCGGCGAGGCGGTCTACGTGCGGGACTACCGCGGGCCGAAGATCCCCGCCCCGCGGCTGATGCTCCACGCCGTCGAGCTCGGCTTCGACCACCCCGCCGACGGCCGGCCGATGCGCTTCCAGGCGCCGCCGCCCCCCGACTTCGACGAGGTGCTCGAGCGGCTCCGCGAGCGGCGCCCGAAGGACGCTACCTGACCTTGCCGCGCGCCTCGCTCATCGCCGCGGCGGTCGCGTCGACGAGCGGCATCACCTTCGCGTAGTCCATCCGCGTCGGGCCGAGCACGCCCACGGTGCCGGCGACGCGCCCGTTCTCCATGTACGGCGCGGCGACGAGGCTGAGCTGACCGCCGCCGAGGTCGCCCGCCTCGCTGCCCACGAAGACGGTGACCTCGCCCGCGCCGGCGGCGAGGGTGCGGTCGAGCAGATCGACGAGCTCCTCGCGCTCCTCGAGCGCCTTCATCAGCTTCCTGAGCCGGTCGACGTCGGCGTACTCGGGCAGATCGATCAGGCGGTTCTGCCCCTCGATGACCACCTCGCTCCGCCGCGTCACGTCGGCCGTCGCCTTGCTGCCGAGCTCGAAGGCGCGGCGCCTCAGCGCGTCGATCTGGAGGCGCTCGTCGGCGAGGCGGCGGGCGAAGAGATCCCGGATCTCGCCCAGCGTGCGCCCCTCGATGACGTCGGCGAGCAGGTTGTGGATCCGGGTGAGCTCCCCTTCGTTGATCGCCTCGTCGATCGAGATGAAGCGGTTCTCGACCGAGCCGTCGGCGAAGACGAGCACCGCGAGCAGCTGCCCGGGCTTCGTCGGGATGAAGCGCAGCTGGCCGAGGGCGCGGATCTCCGCCCGCGGCGCCGCGACGACCGCCGCGGCGCCCGACAGCTCCGACAGGTAGCGCCCCGTCTCGCGGAGCGGGTCGCTCGCCACGGTGTAGATCTCGGCGAACCTGGCGCTGAGCTCGGCCTGCTGCTCGGGGGAGAGCGACCGGAGCTCGACGAGCGCGTCGATGAACATCCGGAGCGCGCGGTCGGTCGGGATCCGGCCCGCGGAGGTGTGCGGCTGGTGGAGGTAGCCGGCCTCCTCGAGGTCGGCGAGCACGTTGCGGATCGAGGCAGCCGAGAGATCCAGCCCGTACTTGCGCGCGAGCGTCCTGCTGCCTACGGGGTCGCCCGTCGCGATGAACTCGGTGACCGCGGCGAAAAGGATCTTTCGAGCGCGATTGGAAAGATCTCCCATGTCACTGCAGGCGGCGCGTCGGCACCGCTGTGGCTACCTGGACCAGGAACCGCCCGGACCGGGAAGCCATGCGGGCCGGACCTTTGCTCCCATACGTCAAGACGCGCGTGCGGGCGCTGGACCCACGGATGCGCATGAGAGCTATTTTGAGGCGATCGCGCGGTCCGGTCAAATGGCGCGGTAGGATGGACGCGACCGCCGCGCCCGAGGGTCCAGCGTAGCCGCTGCTGGTGGCTGGCCCTCCGGCCCTCTGGCCCTCGGCCCTCTGGCCCTCCGGTCTTCCTCCTTCTTCACTTCTTCAGCTCCAGCGGGCACCTCGCCGCGCCGGAGGCCGTCCCCGCCAACGATGCCGTCCTTACGCCACGCCGCCGCCGCCGCCGCCCTCGCCCTCGCGCTCGGCCCGCTCGCCGCCGCGCCGAGCGCGCAGGGCAAGCCGAAGGTGCGGTTCGACCAGGACTGGGCCAAGCACCCGTCGGCGCGCTACGCGGCCCTGAGCGCGGAGCAGTGCCGCGCGGCGCTGGCGCGGCGGAAGATCGCGTTCGAGCCGGTGCCGCGCGCGCCGGGCGTGCTCGCGCCGGTGCGGCTGATGCAGGGGGTCGGCGGGGTCCTCTACCGGACGGCGCTGCCGGCTCACCAGCGCGCGGACAACCCGTACGACGTCTTCGACTGCCGCCTCGCGCTCGCGCTCTCGGACTTCAGCCGGATCCTGCGCGTGCACGACGTCGTCGAGGTGCTGATGTTCTCGGCCTGGCGGCCCCCGTCGAAGATGTGGCCCGAGGGCAAGCTGGCCACGAGGCACCCGGGCGGGCTCGCCATCGATCCTTACAGGTTCGTCAAGGAGCGCGCCGGCGACGGGTTCGCGGAGGAGTGGCTCGACGTCGAGCGCGACTTCGTCGGCAGGCGCGGCGCGCCGGTGTGCGGCGAGGGCGCCAAGGCGACCGGGCGTCCCAGGGCGGCCGGCAAGGGCGCGAGCGGCGGCCCGCCCGCGGACGCGGCGGCGCGCGAGCTGCGCTCCATCGTGTGCGAGGCCGCGGATCAGCACATCTTCACGTCGATCCTCACGCCCAACTACGACCGGGCGCACAAAAACCACCTGCATCTGGAGGTGACCCCCGGCGTCCAATGGCATCTCGTGCGCTGATCCGGGAGGGGCGGCCCTCCCGGGCGCAAACCCGCTCTCGCCCCGAGGTCGACCCGCTATGTTACCCCGCGTGCCCGCACGAAGCTCCCCGCGCCCCCGCGCGTCCGCCGCATCGGCGGCGCTGACGCTCGCCGCCGTCGCGCTGTCGTTCACGTTCGTCGGCTGCCCCTGCGTCAGCGGCCCCGTGAACGCGAGCCCAGGCCTCCGCTGGTTTCTGTTCTCGAACTTCGGCGCCAGCAAGATCTGCCCCGAGATGCTGAAGAGCGGCGTCTCGCTGCGCCTCCAGGACCGATCGTCGAGCATCGGGCGGTTCTTCCCGATGCAGTGCTCGTACGACGTCAACGACTCCACCCAGACGGTCACCGTGCACATCGCCGGCACCGGGTACGGCTACATGCAGCCGGCCAAGCGGGTGGGCTTCTCCCTCACCACCTCCGTCGAGTACCGGCCCGACTTCCAGATCGCGGGCGACGACGTCTACGTGTGGGGGCGGCTGAACCGGATCGTCCAAGGCCCGAGCTTCCAGCTCGGCTACGTCGAGAACCCCGTCATCGACGTGATGGCGAACGTCGCGCCGTTCGGCGGGATCGCCAACCTGATCGGCAACCAGCTCGTGGCGGGCGAGATGACCCGCGGGTTCACCGTCCTCTACAACGAGGAGACCGGGAAGGACTTCACGCTGGGGATCCTCATGCCGCCGCAGCGGCCGCACCACCCGTTCGAGGTGGAGGACGACGAGCGGTACACGTTCGCGAACGAGGTCGTCGAGGTGCACGCGCACCAGCGCGACTACCTCGGGCCGTTCGAGGTCGCCGACGCGGACCAGGCGCTCTACCTCAAGGTGAGCGTGCAGGGCGCGCCGGTGGACATCATGATCGTCGACAAGCTGACGGGCGACGCGTGGCGCGAGGCCTACCAGACCGGCAAGCCGCTCGGCCCCCCGCCCGGCCCGGTGCAGGCGGGCGGCCCGCTCCAGCCCGGGATCGTCGAGACGCGCCGCTACAAGCTGCGCCCGGGCCTCTACTACGTCGTCATCGACAACACGGCGGCGGCAGGGCTCGTCGCGCCGCCCGTCACGCTGCTGAGCCCCCTGGGAGGCTCGGCCGCGCAGGTCAGCTACATGGCGCAGGTCGGCGAGTGACGAGCGCATAGCGACGGGGAACGGCTGCGACGGGCGGGTCACGTCCAGCAGGCGCGGTCGCCGGCCTTGACGCGGTTCGCCGCGAACGGGATAAACTCGTCATGGCCGTCGTTGCGAGAGAGGGGGACAACGTGACCCACGTCGACAAAGTTGCCCTCGACCGGCTGCGCGCCCGCCTCCAGGCGTACATGGCCAAGAAGGGGCTGCGGTCGACGGCGCAGCGCCGGCTGATCGTCGACACCTTCTTCTCTGGCGCGCCGCACATGACCATCGAGGACCTGCTCACGGAAGTGCGCGCGCACGACCGCGGCATCGGGTACGCGACGGTGTACCGGACGCTCAAGCTGCTCGCGGAGTGCGGCGTGGCCTCGGAGCGCCGGTTCGGCGACGGCCTCAGCCGTTACGAGCTGGCCGACGACGCCAGCGCGCACCACGACCACCTCATCTGCGTGAGCTGCGGGAAGATCATCGAGTTCGAGGAGCCGCGCATCGAGGCGCTCCAGGAAGAGATCGCCGCGAAGTACGGCTTCGAGGTGACCTGGCACAAGCACGAGATGTACGGCGTCTGCCTGGACTGCCGCGACTCCAAGGACGCCGCCTCCGGCATCTCGTAGCCCGAGGCGCGGCGCCGTCGGCGGCGCGCGCTCAGCTCTTCGCGTCGAGCGCGCGGGCGTGGACGACGGCCACGACGCCGCCGAGCAGCGAGGCGATGGGGGCGTAGGCCGGCGGGAGCACGAACGCGGAGATCACCGCGGCGCCGACGAGCGCCGGGGCGACGCTCAGCGCGAGCCCGACGCGCGCCTCGAGGCGCGTGCGGTGCGCGAGCGCGAGGGAGAGCGCGGCGTCGCGGACGTCGTCCGAGGCGAGGACGACGGAGAAGTCGGCGGGCGCAGCGCCGGCCGCGCCGAGGGCCACGGAGACGTCCGCGGCGCCGAGCGCGGCGTCGTCGACGCCCGCGTGGCCGAGGACGGCGACGCTCGTGCCCGCGTCGATCAGGCGCCGCACCTCGGCGCCGCGATCCGCGGGGAGCACCTCCGGGCGGATGTGGTCGATGTCGAGCGAGCGGCCGATCGCCTCGCACGTCTCGCGCGCGTCGCCCGACATCAGCACGGGCTCGACCTGCGCGTCGAGCAGGTGCTGGATGGCGGCCCGCGCCCCGGGGCGCAGCCCGTCCTGCAGGCCGATGAGGCCGACGAGCCGCGCGCCCACCACGACGAGGACCACCGTGCGCCCAAGCGCCTCGAGCTCGGCGACGCGGCTCTCGGCCGCGGCGATCGAGATCCGCTGCTCGAGCATGAGCGCGCGGTTGCCGACGCAGAGCTCCTCGCCGGACGAGGTGACGGCCGTCACGCCGAGGCCCGGGTGGAAGTTGGGGTTGCGCACGCCGTCGGGCCGCAGGCCGCGGGCGCGGGCGGCGCGCACGATCGCCGTGGCGACCGGGTGCTCCTCGGTGCGCTCGGCCCCGGCCGCGAGCGCGAGCACGTCGCCCGGCGTGAGCTTCTGCCCGGTCGCCTCCAGCTCCGCGAGCTCGGGCTCGCCGAGCAGCAGCGTGCCGCGGGCGCAGAACACGGCGACCGAGACCTTGCCCGCGCGATCCCAGGCGTCGGCGCTCTTGTAGACGATGCCCCGGCGGAGCCCGAGCAGGATGCCCCGCGCGACGTGCACCGAGGCGATGGAGGCCGTGATCGCCGTGGCGAGCGCGGCGAGCACGGCGGCCGCGGTCATCGCGATCTCGACGGGCGTCCGGCCGGCGACGAAGGCGGAGAGCGCGCCGATCACCGCGGCGCCGATCGCCCAGCGCTCGGTGAGGGCGCGGGAGGCCTGCGCGATGGGCGCGAGGGCGTCCGCGCGCCGGCGGGCGTCGAGCAGCACGCGCGCGACCGCGCGATCGCCGCCGGAGAAGGTGCACGCGCCGACGAGGCGACCCCGGACCACGGTGGCCCCGGCGATGACCGGGTCGCCGTCGCGGCGGCGGGCCGGCGTGGTCGCGCCGATCCAGGGGAGCACCTCGACGTCGCCGCCCGTGACCACCAGATCGACGGGGACGACGTCCCCCGCGTCGACCTGGGCGCTCTCGCCCGGCCGCAGCTCGTAGAGCTCGCCCTCGGCCGCGCCGTCGTCGCCGCGCGGCAGGGCTCGTTCGGCGGGCGCCGGGCTCGGCGCCCACGCGCCCGGCGGCCGGCGCGCCGGCGTGGAGAGCACGGACGCGATCCAGGCCCGCTCCGCGAACACGCGGTGGCGGGCGCTCTCGATGAGCCACGCGCTGATCGCGCTGGCGGTGGCGATGACGCCGGCGAGCGAGGCGGCCTCGGCCGCCAGCGCGCGATCGTCCCCGAAGAGGGCCCAGACCGCGGCCACGAGCCCGCCGAGGACGGGGGCGAGCATCGGCGCCGGGTGCGGGTCCGTGGCGTCGCGCGCGGTCGTGGCGGCGCGGCCGAGGAGCATCCCCGCGCTCACCGTGGCGAGCACGATGCGCGCGCCGATGACGAGCTTCGCGTCGCCGGCGAGGGTGAGCGCGACCGCGAGCGTCCCCGCGATGATCGCGAGCACGAGCAGGAGCGCGCCGATGTCGCGCGCCTCGACCGCCTCGTAGCGCTGCGGCTCCTCGCTCAGGATGGTGTTCCCGATGGGCTCGAGCAGCGCGCGGTCGTCGTCGAGGACGGGCAGGTCCGGGAGCCTCTCGTCGAGCGACACGGGCGGGAACGCGTCGACGATCGGCGCGTCGAGCTCGGCGAGGCGCGCGGCGCCGTCGTCCGCGCCCGCCCGCGCGGGCTCGGCGCGCGGCGCGGAGGCGTGCGGTCCGGCGGCCACCGGCGGCGCGACCGGCGAGATCCCGCGCGCCGGGGCGCCGAGCAGCGGCGCGCCGTGCGCGGCGGGGCCGGCCGGCCGGGCGTCGCCCGGCGCCGGCGAGGCCTCGCCGAGGAAGGTGTGGCGGCACCGGGCGTTGCAGAAATAATGGAAGCGCTGATCGAAGATCGCGACGTGCCCCGCGCGGAGCGGATCGATCAGCTTGCTGCAGCCCGAGCACGGGAGCGGCGCGACGGCGGGCCCGGCTGCGCGCGAGGCGGCCACCTCAACCCGCAGCCGGCGTCTCGGCGAGCGCGGCCTCGACCTCGGCCACGGCCTCGTCGATCTGCGCCTCGCTCACGATGAGGGGCGGCGTGAACCGGAGCACGTTGCTGCCCGCGATCGTGAGCAGCACGCCCCGGTCGCGCGCGCGGCCGAGCGCGGCGCGCGCGTCGACGCCCGGCGCGAGGATGAGCCCGCGGAGCAGGCCGCGCCCGCGCTCGCCGGCGCACACGCCCGGGAGCCGCGCGGCGATCGCGGCGAGGCCGCGGCCGAGCTGCTCGCCGCGCTTCTGGGCGGCCTCGCAGAGCTTCTCTTCCTCGACGACCGCGAGCACCGTGCGCGCCGTGGCGGAGGCGAGCGCGTTGCCGCCGTAGGTCGAGCCGTGCGAGCCCGGGGGCAGCGCGCCGTTGAGCCGCTCCCGCAGCACCAGCGCGCCGATCGGGAAGCCGCCGCCGAGCCCCTTCGCGAGCGCCGCCGCGTCGCCCTGGACACCGTCGTACGTCGCCCCGAGCCAGTGCCCCGTGCGCCCGATGCCGGTCTGCACCTCGTCGAGGAGCAGCAGGGCGCCGTGCTCGTCCGCGATGCGCCGCAGCTCGGCGAGGAACCCGGCAGGGGCCGGCAGGACGCCGCCCTCCCCCTGCACCGGCTCCACGAGGATCCCGGCGACGTCCGGGCCCATGGCGGCGCGCACCGCGGCCACGTCCCCGTAGGGCACGTGGGTGACGCCCGCGAGCGAGGGGCCGAAGCCCTCGCGGTACTTCGGCGTCCCGGTCAGGGCGATCGCGCCGAGGGTGCGGCCGTGGAAGGCGTTCTCGAACGCGATGATCCGGTAGCGCTCGGTCTCGCCCCGGTTGAAGAAGTGGCGGCGCGCCAGCTTGAGCATCGCCTCGTTCGCCTCCGCGCCCGAGTTGCAGAAGAAGGCGCGGTCGAAGCCGGTCTTCGCGCAGAGCTCCTCGGCGAGGCGGAGGTTCTCGGCGTTGAAGAAATAGTTGGAGACGTGCATGAGCCGGCCCGCCTGCTCGGCGATGGTCGCCACGAGCCGCGGGTGCGCGTGTCCGAGCGAGGCCACCGCCACCCCCGCGCACATGTCGAGATACCTGCGCCCATCCGTGTCGAAGAGCTCGCACCCCCGGCCGCGGTCGAGGACGAACGCGGGCTGGCGGTAGTTGCCGAGGAGGTGCTTCTGCGCCGCGAGGAGCGGCGAGCTGGCGGGCGTCGAGGCGTTCGCCGGGGTTGGTGCGCCGGCGGGGCTGGGGGCGATGCTCATGGGGCCGATCTAACGCCGGGCAGGGGGTCGGAGCAAACGGTGGATGCACGCCGGCCGCGGATTGCTGCGACCCGGGCAAAACGTGCGTCCCGGAGCGCGTCCGGAGCGCGTCCGGAGCGCGTCCGGAGCGACCGCCCGCGAGCGCCCGCGGCCGGTCCCGAGGCGCCCGCGGCCGGTCCCGAAGCGCCTCTGGCCGGCCCCGGTGAGCCACGGCCGCCGGGGCGCGCCGGCGCTCGCCCGCCGCGGACCGACCTTCGGCCTGGCGACGGACCGACCTTCGGCCTGGCGACGGACCGACCTTCGGCCTGGCGACGGACCGACCTTCGGCCTGGCGACGGCCAGCGGATCGCGGCTGGTTATAGTGCCGGCCGTCCTATGAGCGATTCGGAACAAAATGGGTCGAGCCAGAACACCGGGGAGACGGCGGAGGCGCAGGCGGAACGCGCAGAGCCGGCGGAGCAGCGAGCCCCCACCCCCGAAGACAAGCTCGGCGAGGCGCAGGCCGAGGCCGCGCGGCTGCGCGAGCAGCTGCTGCGCACCGCCGCCGATTTCGACAACTTCCGGAAGCGCTCCCGGCGCGAGGTCGAAGAGGCGCAGCGCCGCGGGCGCGAGTCGATCCTGAAGGACCTGCTCCCGGTCTTCGACAACCTCGAGCGCGCCGCCACCCACGCGGAGAGCGCGCCCGACGTGAAGTCGGTCGCCGAGGGCGTGCGCATCGTGGCCAAGCAGTTCGTCGACACGCTCGACCGCACGGGCATCAAGCGCATCGCCGCCGTCGGCAAGCCCTTCGATCCCAGCGTGCACGAGGCCATCCAGCAGATCGAGTCGACCGAGCACCCGGCCGGCGTCGTCATCGCGGAGGTCCAGCCGGGATACATGCTGGGCGATTACCTGATCCGCGCGGCGATGGTCGTCGTCTCGAAGGGCCCGCCCGGCGAGGCCGCCCCCGCGGCGAACTGAGCTTCACCGCCGCTGCGCGCGCCGGCTCCCTCCGGCGCACATCGCCTGCCTCATGCGCATCATGGCGGTGGCCCACTCTGCTGTGCCCCGCCACCTCGCCGCACGATCTCCCCAAATATCGCGGGCGCCACGGTCGTCTCCCCACCCGGCGAGCATTCAGGCCTGTAGTATCTTTCGCCGCATATGGGGAAGGTGATCGGCATCGATCTCGGGACGACGAACTCGTGCGTGGCGGTCGTCGAAGGGGCAGGGGTCGCCTCGGCCAACGACGTGCGGGTGATCCCGAACGCCGAGGGCGCGCGCACGACGCCCTCCGTGGTCGGCTTCCCCGCGAGCGGTGAGCGCCTGGTCGGGCAGGTGGCGCGGCGCCAGGCGGTCACGAACCCTCAGAACACCATCTACGCGGTGAAGCGGCTGATGGGCCGCAAGTTCAGCGCGCCCGAGGTCAGCAAGCAGATCCTGCTCGCCCCCTACAAGATCGTCGAGGCGCCGAACAGCGACGCCTGGGTCGAGGTCAAGGGGCGCAGCTACTCGCCCCCCGAGATCTCGGCGATGATCCTCGGCCAGATGAAGCAGGTCGCCGAGCGATTCCTCGGCGAGCCGGTGACCGAAGCGGTGGTGACCGTCCCGGCCTACTTCGACGACGCGCAGCGGCAGGCGACGAAGGACGCGGGGCGGATCGCCGGGCTCGAGGTGCGCCGGATCATCAACGAGCCGACCGCCGCGGCGCTCGCCTACGGCCTCGACAAGGTGAAGGCCGAGACGATCGCGGTCTACGACCTCGGCGGCGGGACGTTCGACATCTCGATCCTCGAGATCGCGAGCGGGGTCTTCAGCGTCAAGGCGACCGGCGGCGACACGCACCTCGGCGGCGAGGACTTCGACCAGCGGATCATCGACCTGCTCGCCGACGAGTTCGACGCCAAGCACCGGATCGATCTGCGCCGCGACCGCATGGCGCTCCAGCGGCTCAAGGAGGCGGCGGAGAAGGCGAAGCACGAGCTCTCGTCGTCGCTCGAGACCGAGATCAACATCCCCTTCATCGCCGTCGGCCCCGGCGGCGGGCCGCTCCACCTCGAGCGATCGATGCGGCGCAACGAGCTCGAGATGCTCTGCGACAGCCTCATCCGGCGGACCGTCGACGTCTGCCGGGCGACGCTCGGCGACGCCAAGCTCCCCGTCTCCGCCGTCAACACGGTGGTCCTCGTCGGCGGCATGACGCGGATGCCCGCCGTGCAGGCGGCGGTGCGCGAGTTCTTCGGCCGGGAGCCGAACAAGGGCGTCAACCCCGACGAGGTCGTCGCGGTCGGCGCGGCGCTGCAGGGCGCCGCGCTCTCGGGGCACGTCGACGAGGTGCTGCTCCTCGACGTGACGCCGCTGTCGCTCGGCGTCGAGACCGGCGGCGGCGTGATGTTCAAGCTCATCCCGCGCAACACCACGATCCCGACCGAGCGGAGCGAGATCTTCACGACGAGCGTCGACAACCAGAGCTTCGTCCCCGTGCACGTGCTCCAGGGCGAGCGCGAGATGGCCGCCGACTGCCGGAGCCTCGCCCGCTTCGAGCTCACCGGCATCCCGCCCGCGCCCCGCGGGCTGCCCAAGATCCAGGTCACCTTCCGCATCGACGAGAACGGGATCGTCCGCGTCGAGGCGCGCGATCTCGGGACGGGGAGGGTGCAGGAGGTCCGGGTGACCCCGACGAGCGGCCTCACGCCGGACGAGGTCGACCGGCTCGTCTCGGAGGGCGAGCGGTTCAAGCAGACCGACGCGCTCCGGCGCGAGCTCGCCGAGCTCCGCAACCAGGCCGAGACCCTCGTCTACACGACCGAGCAGGCCCTCGACGGCTACAGCGATCTGCTCGACGCCGAGCTCCTCGGCGAGGTCCAAGCCGAGTGCTCCGCGCTGCGCAAGCTGCTCGACGGCGGCGGCGATCTCGACGCGCTCCGGGCGGCGTACGCGCGCCTCGAGGGGGCGGCGTTCCGGATCGCGGAGTCGATGTATGGAGGGGACGATGACGCCGGCGCGAACAAGGCGGTCGAGACGTGACGCGCGGCCCGGCGGCGGGGCCGGCGAGCGAGCGCCGGCGCGCGCGCCGCGCCGAGGCGGTCCCCTCCGGAGCGCCGCGCGCGCTCTAGACGCAGGGCTGCGCGGGGCTTCGACGCGACGATGCTGAACGAGACCTTCGGACGCTATCGCTTGCTCGAGCGCCTCGGCGAAGGCGGCATGGCCGAGGTCTTCAAGGCCAAGAGCTTCGGCGTCGAGGGGTTCGAGAAGGTCCTCGTCATCAAGCGCATCCTCCCCAAGCTCGCCGAGCAGGGGCGCTTCGTCGACATGTTCGTGCACGAGGCGAAGCTCGCCGTCCGCCTCTCGCACGCGAACATCGTGCAGGTGTTCGACCTCGGCCGCGTCGACCACCCGAACGGCGATCCGACGAGCTACTTCATCGCGATGGAGTACGTCCCCGGGCTCGACCTGGCGACGCTGCTCGCCCGCTGCCGGAGGTCGAAGCGGCCGATCCCCCTCGCCATGGCCGTCTTCATGACCGCCGAGATCGCCAAGGCGCTCGACCACGCCCATAGGCGGCGCGACGAGCAGTCGCGCCCCCTCGGCATCGTCCACCGCGACATCTCGCCCCAGAACATCCTGCTCTCCTGGGAGGGAGAGGTGAAGGTCACCGACTTCGGCATCGCCAAGGCGACGCAGTCGATGACCGAGGAGGAGGTCGGCGAGAAGCGCGCCGGCAGGATCCGCGGGAAGCTCGCCTACATGAGCCCCGAGCAGTCGCGCGCCGGCGCCATCGACGGCAGGAGCGACCTCTTCTCGCTCGGGACGGTGCTCTACGAGATGATCGCCGGCTCGAACCCGTTCGCGGCGCCGACGGCGTTCGAGGTCATGCGGCGGCTGCAGGCGAGCGAGTACCCGCCGCTCGCGCTCGTGCGCCCCGACGTGCCGAGGCCGCTCGTCGACATCGTGAGCACGATGCTCGCGAAGAACGCCGAGGATCGGTTCCCCGACGCCGGGCGGCTGCACGAGGCGCTCCTCGGCTTCTTCTACGCGACCGGCGAGCGGTTCGGGGCGAACGACCTCGCCGAGTTCCTCGAGCCGTTCCACGAGGAGAAGGCGGGCGCCGAGCTCGAGGCGAGCGCCGCGCTCGAGGAGGAGCCGCTCGGCGCCAACGACCGCACCCCGGTCGAGGTGCCGCACACGACGAGCACGCGCAGCCGCATCACGGCGTCGGGGCTCCTCCAGCTGCTCGACAAGGCCGACAGCAGCCCGGCCGCGCGCGGGCTCGGCGAGCGGCGCGAGGTCACGGCGCTCGTGCTCATCTTCACGGGCCCCGCGGCCGACGCGGCGAAGCGCATCGCGCGGGCCCGCGAGGTGCTGGCGCGCTACGGCGCGCTGCTGCTCGAGCAGGAGGCGTCGCAGCTCGTCGCCGTCTTCGGGCTCGGCGACGCCGACGGCCGCGACACCGAGGCCGCGGTGCGCGCCGCCCTCGTGATCCTCCGCTCGCGCGGCGGGGGCGCTGCGGCCTCGGCCGGCATCCACCTCGCCCGCATCCTCGTCGACGGCGCCGGCGCCCCGATCCGCGACGAGCGCCTCACCTCGCTCATCGCCTCGGCCCAGGCGCTCGCCCGCGCGACCGAGTCCCAGGTCGCCGTGTCACACCTCACCTGGCGCGTCCTCCGCAACGCCTTCACGACCGAGGAGCTGCCCGGCGCGGGCCGGACCGCGCCCGAGGGGGGGCGCGTGGTCACCTCGGCGGAGCCCCCGGACGGCGCGTACGGGCGCTTCGTCGGCCGCCGCGACGAGCTCAAGCAGCTCGGGGACATCCTCGCCGCCGCCACGAGGAAGCGCGCGCAGATCACGGTCATCCAGGGCGAGCGCGGCATCGGCAAGACGCGGCTGCTCGCCGAGATGGAGCGGCGGCTCTCGAAGGGCGACTACAACGTCGGCGTCTACGTCGCGTCGTGCCCGCACAACGGCGCCGACGTCCCGTGGAGCGGCCTCACCGCGATGCTGCAGGTGCTCTGCGGCATCCAGGAGGGCGACGACGAGGAGCGCATCCGCGCCGTGCTGCCGCGGCTGCGCGCGCTCGGCCTGCGCGAGGACGAGTCCGCGGCCGTCCTCGGCCAGCTCGGCGCGGCGCTCGTCGACCCGCGGGCGCCGCAGGGGACGACCGCGATCCTGCGCACGGCGTTCCCTCGGATGGTGCAGAGCCTCTGCGAGGACCGGCTCCACTGCTTCGCCTGGGACGACGCGCAGGCGATGGACCAGCTCACCGCCGAGACCCTCCTCGCCACGGCCGGCCGCGCCGGCGGGCTCCGCGCCGTGCTGATCCTGGCGACGCGCAGCGACCCCCCGCCGCTGCTCGAGGCGCACCCCCACTTCTATCGGATCCGGGTCGGGGAGCTCTCGGACAGCGACAGCGCGCGCCTCATGTCGGCGCGCATCGGCGCGACGTTCCTGCCGCCCGAGGTGGTCGCCTTCTGCCGCGAGCGCGCCGGCGGCCACCCGCTCTTCCTCGAGGAGCTCATCAAGGAGCTCAGCGACTCCGGCGCGCTCACCGTCGTGAGCGGCGCGGTGAAGGCCCGGCTCGACGGCGCGTCGGCGGTGCCGCGCTCGCTGCGCACGCTCATCGCCACCCGGGTGCGGCGGCTCGACCCGAGCGACCGCGCCGTGCTCCAGGCCGCGGCGATCCTCGGCGATCCGGTGCCGACCGAGGTCCTCGCGGCGCTGCTCCAGCAGAAGCTCTCGCTCGTGAACCGCGCGATCTCCGGGCTCGCGACCCGCGATCTCCTGCGGCTCAAGGGCCCCGCGCAGGCGGGCTTCGCGTCGCCCATGCACGGCGAGATCGTCCTCGACGCGATCCCGCCCGAGGTGCGCCGGGAGCTGCACGCCGCGGCCGCGGCGGCGTACGTCGCGGTCGTCGGCGAGGACGGCGCCGAGCACGCCGAGCGCATCGGGCAGCACTTCTACCAGGCCGGCGACCGCGACCGGGCCGCGACGTTCTACGCGCGGGCGGCGCTCCACAAGATCCGCGCGAGCCAGCTCGACCCCGCGCTCCGGCTCATCTTCCAGGCGCTCGACCTCGGCGACCACGCCCACCGCTCGCCGGCGGAGCTCGCCGCGTGGCTCCGCGCGCTCGCCGACGTCGTGGTGCGCGTGCGCTCCGCGCCCGACCTCGGCGACGTCGCGGCCCGCGCGCTCCGGCGCATCGACGAGGCCGGCGCCCCGGAGCAGAAGCTCTCGGCGCGCGTCGACGTGGCGCGCGCGCTCGGCGCGGTGGACCTCTTCGCCGACGCGTACGCGCGCCTGGAGGAGGCGTACGCCCTCGCCGGCGACCGCGAGGACCTCCGCCGGAAGGCGCTCGCGTGCGAGACGGAGATCGGCGTGAGGACGGGCGATTTCACCCGCGCGGTCCGCGCGGTCGAGCAGCTCGAGGCGATGGGCGACATCGACGACGAGCGGCTCTTGCTCGCCATCTCCCAGACCCGCGCGGCGACGGGCGACACCGAGGCGGCGCTCCGCGCGCTCGACCGGGCGGAGGCGCTCGGCCATCCGGGCGATCTCGCGGCGGCGAGCGAGCGCGAGAAGCAGCGCGTCCTCGTGCACCTCTTCCTCCGCGACTTCGCCGCGGCGGTGAAGACCTCGGCACGGGCCGTCGACCTCGCCCGTTCGGCGGGCCTGCGCTTCGAGACCGCCGCCGCGCTGCACAACCTCGGCGACGCGAGCCGGCGGCTCGGCGATCTGCCGCGCGCCTACGCGTCGTTCACCGAGTCGAGGGAGCTCGCCGAGGAGAGCGGCCACGAGCGGCTCGCCGCGATCAACCGCGCGCACCTCGCCTACCTCGACGGCCTGAACGGCGCGGCCTCCGCCGGCGATCTGCTGCGCGAGCTCGCGCGCTACGCCGAGGCGCGCTCCTACCGGACGGACGCCCTGGAGAGCCGGTACCTGCTCGGCGCGCTCCTGAAGCAGCGGGCCCAGGTCGACGAGGCGCGGCGCGAGCTCGCGGAGGTGCTCGAGCTCGCCTCCGCCTACGGCAACAAGCTCGTCGCCGACGACGCGCGCGCCGCGCTGTCCGAGCGCTGATCGCCGCGGCGCCGACCGCCGCCGCGACGGCTCGCCCCCGCGGCGCCGGCCGCGCCGCGGGGATGGCCGCCCTCGGCGGGAGCCCCGCCGCGCGGCGCGCGCGGCTCACTCGTCGGCGAGCTTCTTCTCGAGCGCCTCGAGGTGGGCGCGGACCTGCGGATCGGAGTCCCGCTGCGCCTCGATCTTGCGGACGGCGCTCATCACGGTCGTGTGATCGCGGTTGCCGAAGGCCCGCCCGATCTCCGGGAAGCTGCACTTCAGCCGCTGCTTGCAGAGGTACATCGCGACGTGGCGCGCGAAGGCCACGCTCTTGTGGCGATCCTTCGACGTGAGGTCGATCGAGCGCAGGTGGAAGTGGTGGCACACCGCGCGCTGGATGTCCTCGACGCTCATCATCTGCGCCCGCGGCGGCGACGTGGCCGTGATCTCGGCGCGCGCGAACGGCAGGTCCACGGGGCGGCCCGTGAGCGAGCTCTTGGCCGCCAGCCGGATCAGCGTGCCCTCGAGCTCGCGGACGTTGGAGCGGACCATCTGCGCGAGGTAGAGCGCGACGTCGTCGGTGAGCGCGATGCCCTCGAGCGCCGCCTTGTTCCGGACGATCGCGACGCGCGTCTCCAGCTCCGGCACCTGGATGTCGGCGACGAGCCCCCAGGAGAACCGCGAGACGAGGCGCTCTTCCATGCGCTCGAGGTTCTGGGGGTACTTGTCGCTCGTCACCACGATCTGCCGGTCGAGCGTGTGGAGCGCGTTGAAGGTGTGGAAGAACTCCTCCTGCGTCTGCTCGCGCCCGGCCAGGAACTGGATGTCGTCGACCAGCAGCACGTCGCAGCTCGACCGGTACCGCGCGCGGAACTCGTCCATGCGGTGGTGCTGGATGGCCGTGATGAAGTCGTTCGTGAACTTCTCGGCCGAGACGTAGATGATGCGCGCCTCCGGCCTGCCCTCGAAGACGCGGTGCGCGATCGCGTGCATGAGGTGCGTCTTGCCGAGCCCCGTGCCGCCGCAGATGAAGAGCGGGTTGTACCGGCGGCCCCCGCCGCCCGCCGCCGCGATCGCGGCCGCGTGCGCCAGCTGGTTCGACGGGCCCACGACGAAGCTCGCGAAGGTGTGCTTCGGGTTGAGGTCGTCCGGCATCGACGGGACGCGCCGGAGCGACGGCTCGGGGCGGGGCGCCGGCGCCGGCGCCGCGCTCGTCGGGCGCACCACGAGCGCCCGCGGACGCACCGGGGTGAGCTCCACGCGCTGGGCGATCGGCGAGTCGAGGTTCTGATCGATCGTCCACGCCACCTGGACCGACCAGCCGGTGAGCTCTCGGATCTTGTCCGTCAGCGCCGGCAGGAAGTTGTCCCTGACCCACTCGAGGACGAACTCGTTCTGGACGCGCAGCGTGAGGACGCCGTCGGTCAGATCATCGAACTGAACTCCCCCGAACCACTGGTCGAAAGTCGCGGGGGAAAGCGTCCGCGTATGCTCGATCGCCCGATCGAAGACTTCGCGCGGCTCGTGTTTCGGAATCGTCAT